>NZ_LBJG01000009.1 GCF_028128765.1 Bradyrhizobium sp. CCBAU 51627 | reverse complement strand
GGCGACATCGCCACGCGCCTTGGCCGGTGGCCACCGGCCAAGGCGCTAAGTCGCTTCCATCGCACAAAATGGTCCCGTGCAGATACAAGGGGTCTCTCTCCGCAAACTCATCTTGTGCAGTTGAATCTGACGAAACAACCCCTCATCCGGCGCTTCGCGCCACCTTCTCCCACAAGGGCAGAAGACAGAAGCTACCGCCCCCTGAAATTCGCCACGCGTCGCTCTTCCGTGGCCTTTACGCCTTCCTTGAAATCCTCCGTGGTGCGGAGGCGAGTCTGCTCGGCGAGCTCGTGATTGGTCGCGGCCATGACACGGTCGGCGAGACCGGCGCGCATCGTGGCGCGGGTGGAGAGCAGGCCGAGTGGTGAGCATTCGGCGATCTCGCCGGCGAGCTTCATCGCGGCCGATTTCACCTGGTCCTGCGGCACCAGCTCGTTGGCGAGGCCCCACTTATAGGCCTCTTCGCCGGTGACACGGCGGCTGGTGTAGAACATCAGCTCGGCGTTGTTCTTCCCGATCAGCTCGGGGAGCGTGGTCGTCAGGCCGAAGCCGGGATGGAAGCCGAGTTTGGTGAAATTCGCGGAGAAGCGTGCCTCGGGGCAGGTGACGCGGAAATCGGCCGACACGGCAAGGCCGAGGCCGCCGCCGATGGCAGCCCCCTGCACGGCCGCGACGATCGGCTTCTTGGCGCGGAAGATGCGCACGGCCTGAATGTAGAGATGATTGATCGGGCCGAGGCTGTCGGCCGGATCACCCTTGGCCTTGTTCTCGGCTTCCTTCGCTTCCTGTGCCTGGCGCGCCGGGTCCTGGAAATTGGCACCGGCGCAGAACGCTTTGCCCTGCGCCGACAGAACCGAGGCGCGGATCTCGATGTCCCGGTCGAACTCGTCGAGCGCATCGGCGATCTGGTTAATCAGCGAGACGTCGAAGAAGTTCAGCGGCGGGCGGCGGATCTCGATGGTGCCGACGTGGCCGACCTTCTCGACGCCGATATCTGTGTACGTGCTCATGATGTCCTCGAAGGTTTAGCGCAGGCCCAATCCGCGCGCGATGATGCCGCGCAGCACCTCGGTGGTGCCGCCCTGGATGGTGAGTTTCGGTGCAGTCTTGATGGCGAAGTCGAGCTGCCGCTCCAGCGTCTCGCGATTGGTTGCGGTTTCCTCGACAAAGGCGGCGAGATCGCGCACGCGATGCGGAAGCTGCTGCTCCCAGACCGTGCCGATGTCCTTGACGATCGAGGCTTCGACCACCGGCTCCTTGCCGGCCTGCAGCATGCCGGCAACCGACACCGACATGCGCCGCATGGTGTGAAGCTGTGCCACGAGCCGGCCGATGCCTTCGGCGCTGCGCGTGTCCGGATTGGGACCGACCGCGCGGACCAGCTCGGTCAGCACGTAGTAGGTCTCCAGGAAGCGCTCGGGCCCCGACCGTTCATAAGCGAGCTCTGATGTCGCCTGTTTCCAGGCACCGTCGACCTCGCCGAGCACGTGATCATCGGGAATGAAATGATCGGTGAAGACCACCTCGTTGAACTCGTACTGGCCGGTGATCTGGCCGATCGGGTTCACCTTGATGCCGGGCTGCTTCATTCTGACCAAAAACTGAGTGAGCCCGTGACGGCGGTTTTCCTTGGTCGGTGGCGAGGTGCGGAAGATCGCGATCATGTAGTCGGCGATATGCGCCGACGAGGTCCAGATCTTGGTGCCGTTGATGAGATAGCCGCCGTCGGTCTTGGTCGCGCGGGTCTTCGCCGCGAACAGGTCCGAACCCGAGTTCGGCTCGCTCATGCCGATGGCGAAGCAGATCTCGCCGCGGCAGATGCGCGGCAGGATCTCCATCTTGATGTGTTCGGGCGCATATTTCAGCAGTACCGGCCCGCTCTGGCGGTCGGCGACGAAGAAGCGTCGTGTGGGCGCGTTGGCGACGCGCATCTCTTCCGTCACGACGTAGCGTTCGAGGAAGGAGCGCTCCTGGCCGCCATATTTCTTCGGCCATGTCATGCCGAGCCAGCCCCGGGCGCCGACCTTGCGGGAAAATTCCGGCACGTCGGTGTCTTCGCGGTTGGGCTTGTGCGGATCGAAGGTGCCGGCGGCGATTTCCTCGGCGAGGAAGGCGCGCACTTCCTTGCGCAATTGCTCGCACTTCTCGGGCAGGCGGATGGGATCGAAACGAAGGGCAGCGGTCATGTGTTTCTCTCCTGGATCAGCGCGACGCCACGAGCGGCCACAATTCGTCGGCACCTCTGGAGGCGACCAGCTTGCCGAGCTCGACCGCCCAGTAGCTCTCCGAGCCGAAATCGTCGCGCCAGGCCAGCGCGCGCAGCGAATAGCGGTGCAGGATGTGCTCCATCGTGAAGCCGATCGCGCCATGGACCTGATGGGCGATGCCACCGCCCTTTTCCGCCGCCTCCGCGCAGCGGATCTTGGCCGCGGCGGCTTCGAGATAGATCTCGTCGTTGAAAGACTTTGCATTTGCGATAGCATCGGCGGCCGACGTTGCGGCCGCAAGCGCCGCGGCGGATTCGCCGGCGAGGCGGGCAAGATTGTGCTGCACCGCCTGGAATTTCGAGATCTTCTTCTCGAAGGCGACGCGCTCGTTGGAATAGCGTACCGAAATATCGAGCATGGATTCCAGTGCGCCCGCAATCTGAAGGCTGCGGGCGACGCCGCCCATCAGCATCAAGGTGGTCTGGTCAACGGCATCAGGCGCGGTCTTGATGGTGACGGGCTGCACCTTGTCCAGCGTCACCGTATCGCTCTGGTCGTAGCCGACATTGAGCCCGGATTCGATCCGAGCCTTGCTCGCTTCGATCAGCGCGATGGAGATGCCGTCCTTGCCCTGGGCCAGCACTGCAAAGTGCTTCGCTGTTTTGGCAAAAGGCACGCCGCGAGCGCGACCGGAGAGCGTGCCGTCGGCATCGATCGCGATACGATCATTTGGAGAGGCCGGAAGCACCGTCATCTCGCCTTCGGGCGAGGTGATCTTCGCCCGCGCCAGCAGCCAGCCGGCCAGCATGGTTTCGGCGAGGGGAACCGCGACGGCGAAGCGGCCGGCGGCGTTCAGCAGCGCAAAACCGTCCGCAAGGCTTGCGCCGGAGCCGCCGAGCTCGTCCGGCACCCAGGACAAGGGCAGGCCGGCTTCGCTCAGCGCCTGCCATAGCGGCGCCCGCCACGTACCCTTCTTGTCGTTGTTGATGGTTTGCGGATCGGCGAGATCGGCGAAGATTTTTTCCGCGGTCTCGACGACGATATTGTCACTCTCCGCCACAGCGTTCCCCGTGTTTTGCCATTGGCGCGTCCCGCCCAAGGGACGGCGCGCAGGTTCTTCTTGCGCCCGATGATCCGAAAAAGCCATGGCTCTGACAAGCATTGATCGCAGATCAATCTGCGGTGTCGGCATGGGCGATAAGCTAATTCCGCTTAGCGGAGTTTGCTCGATTTGCAGGGCGCGGCAAACTCGCTAAACAGGGCCAAGAGTTCGCATTCAATCAAGGGGAAGGAAAACCGGATGGCCAAGGACAGTTTGTGCGCAATCGTGACGGGGTCCGCATCCGGCCTCGGGGCTGCGACCGCAGAAATTCTCGCCGCGAGCGGGGCGCGGCTCGTCATCAACTACTCCTTGAGCCAGAAGGAAGCCGAGGCCACCGCAGAACTCTGCCGCAAGGCGGGTGCGGCGGAAGTGCTGGTCGCGCAGGGTGATGTTTCGAAGGACGACGATTGCCGCAGGATCGTTGCGGCTGCGAGCGGCTGGGGCCGGCTCGACATCCTCGTCAACAATGCCGGCACGACCAAGCACGTCGCTCATGCCGATCTCGACGGATTGTCGGCGGAAGATTTCCAGCGTGTCTATGGCGTCAACACCATCGGCCCATTCCAGATGGTGCGCGCGGCACGGAGCCTGCTCGAGGCCGGGTCGAAGGCGTCGGGACGCCCGTCCGCCGTGGTCAACGTCTCTTCGGTGGCCGGCCTCAGCGGGGTCGGCTCGTCGATCGCCTATGCCGCGAGCAAGGGCGCGCTCAACACCATGACGCTGTCGCTGTCGCGTGCGCTGGCGCCGCTGATCCGCGTCAACACGGTCTGCCCCGGCTATATCGACACGCCCTGGTTCACCAAGGGGCGCGGCGAGGCCGGTGCCAAACAGGTCCGCGACAGCGTGATCGCGAAGGTGCCGTTGAAAGTCGCCTCATCTGCCGAGGACATCGCGCAGCTCGTCTGTTTCCTGGCGATGCCGGCCTCCAGCAACATGACCGGCGAGGTCGTGCGCATGGATGCGGGGATGCATTTGATTACGTGAGATCGTCATTGCGAGCGTAGCGAAGCAATCCAGACTGCCTCCAAGGCAACATTCTGGATTGCTTCGTCGTAAGAACTCCTCTCAATGACGACGAGGAGGCGGATGGGCGTCCTCACGCGACGGCGTGCGACATCATCCCTTGATCACGCCGCTCGCGACCAGCCGGTGCCAGATGAACAGCACCACCACGGCGCCGATCGTGGCCATGATGAAGCCTGCGCCCTGATCCGGACCGTAATGGCCGATGGCCTGGCCGACGAAGGTCGCCAGGAATGCGCCGGCGATGCCGAGGATGGTGGTGAGGATGAAGCCGCTCGGATTGTTCGGTCCCGGCGCCAGAAAGCGCGCGATCAGGCCGGCGACGAAGCCGACGACGATGATCCACAACAGACCGCCCAGGCTCATGTCAGTGCTCCCCTTGTCGAATGCGCAGATCCCAACCGAATCAAATCCGTCCCGCGATCTCGTTCTCGGTCGGCAGCCGTCCGTCGGGCGTCAAATGATCGACCACGCGCGGCAGGTACTGGCTGAGGCCGGAGAGCAGCTCATCGCGCGACAGGCCGCTCTGGGCTGACAGGCTGTCGATCTGGTCAGCCCCGAGCGCATTGGCGAGATCGCCGGGTGCGATCGGTTTGTTCTCGCCCTTGCTGACCCACGAGTTCGCCGTGTCGCCGTGCCCGCTTTGCTGGAGCTGGTTGAGCAGATCGCCGAGGCCGCCGCTCAGGACGCTGCCGGCGGCGCCGCCCGCGAGCAGGCCGCCGAGTCCGCCCTTGAGCACGTCACTCAGGCCACCACTTGTGCCTGCATTCACCGGCGGCGGCGCGGGCGCCGGCGATGGTTGCGGCGCTGAGCCGGACTGGGGCGCGCTGAAATGCTTGAACGCCTTCCAGGCGAGCAAGCCAAGGATCGCCATGGTCATCGGCGACATGCCGCCGGAGGACTGTTGTGAACTCGGGGTGCTCGGGCCGCGGGGTCCGTTCTGCATGCCGTTGAGGACGTCGAGTAGACCCATAGCGCTCTCCTTTGGCGTCTCGCTGGCGAGCTCTCGCCGGTGACAAGCCCCCGGGGCAAAAACATATGGGGCTCTCATGACGGTTACAAGGCAGGTGAGCTTTGGCTGCGGTGGGCAGGCAGCCTCGCCTCTGTGTCCTGGCTCTGCTATCGAAGGCCGGTCATTCAGGGAGCAAGTCAGGTGACGGATCGACCGATCGTGGTGGCCGGTGCAGGCGCCATCGGCTGTTTTGTCGGAGGCCAGCTGGCGACCGCCGATCGTCGCGTTGCTCTTCTGGTGCGACCGCGGGTGAAGACCGAGATCGAGCGCTTCGGCCTGCGGCTCACGGATTTCGACGGTTCCGAGAAGAAGCTGGAGGCGGGCCGGCTGGCGCTGTCGGAAGATCCCGCGATCTTTCACAGCGCCGGCATCGTGCTGGTCACGGTGAAGAGCGCCGACACGGCTGACATCGCGGATCGGATCGCCCGGCACGCGCCCCAGGATGCGGTCATCGTGTCGCTACAGAACGGCGTCGGTAATGTCGCTGTGCTGAACGAACGGCTTGGCGGTCGGCGCGTGCTCGCCGGCATGGTGCCCTTCAACGTGGTGGCGATGGGCGAGGGTCGCTTCCATCGCTCGAGCTCCGGCGATATCCATATCGGTGAAGATGCGAACAACACTGCTGCTGCCTTGTCGGTGCCCGGTCTCACCATGCGAGCGAGCCGCGACATCACCGGCGTGCAATGGGGCAAGCTGATCATCAACCTGAACAATGCGCTCAGCGCGCTCTCCGATATGCCGCTCGCCGCGCAATTGGCGGACCGCGATTGGCGAAGGCTGTTTGCCGACCAGATGGCCGAAGGCCTGGCGGCGCTGAAGGCTGCCGGCATCACACCGGTATCGGCAATGCCGATTCCGATGAGCTGGACGCCGGCGCTGTTGAGACTACCCGACGTGATCTTCAACGCGATCCTGGGACGCACGATGAAGATCGACCCCGAGGCGCGCTCCTCGATGTGGCAGGACCTGAAGCAGGGCCGCACGACCGAGATCGACTATCTGCAAGGAGCAGTCATTGCTCTCGCTGAGCAGAACCATGTCGGTGTGCCGTTGATGCGCCGCATTGTTGCGCTGGTGAAGGAGGCGGAGACATCAGGCAAGGGGCCGCCGGGGCTTTCGCCCCAGCAGATCCGCGGTGGGACTTGAAAGCGATGGAGGAACGCGATGAGGCATTGTTTGACGATCGGGCTCGCGCTTGCCGCATTCTGTGGCGCATCGACGCTCACCTACGCCCGGCCGCCGACGGTCACGAATTCTCCCGGTTATGACGCGCGCTTGCAGGAGAGCAGGAAGGCGTTGGGCAACTCGCCGACAACGCCTGAGCCCGCGACTCCGCCGGCTTCCACACCCAAGCACGCGAAGAAGAAGCAAAAGCACTGAGTACCTGGCGCCAATATCCCTCCAGTCGTCCTTGCGAGCCAACGGGTCCGCGCGAAGCGCGGCCTCGTTGGCTCGCAAAGGACGGATGTGGAGACAGCTCAGCTCTTCTTCGCCGGCTTGCTCGGCGTCGGGCTGAACAGTTTCTTGATCTCGTTCAGGCTTTCCGATAGCCGGGGCCACTCGCAGGAGAACGAGCCCTTGGTGCAGGGCGCGCCCTTTGATCGTGCACCGACGGACTGCTGCACCTTTGGCCGCTCGACCGGAACGGGGACACGCTCCACCTCGCTTCGCAGCACGACCTGCTGAAGCCGCTGTGCTTGCTGCTCCTGCTGCTCGCGCTGCTGGCGTGCCATCGCCTGGGCCGCCTCATTGCTGCGGCGCTGATCGGCGAGATAGGCGGTGTAGGATTCGTCGATCTTCTTCTGCTCCTCCGGCGTCGGGTTGGGACCCGCGATGTCGAAGGTGCGATCCTGGAGGAAGTCGTAATAGGTGTAGCCGCCGCCCGCCTTGCGTCGGCCGGCGAATTTTGCGTTACACTCGGCGAGCGCTGCGGTCTTCTCGGCCTTGGTTGCGGATTTCTCGGCAGCGTCGGCGCATTCCTCGAAATCGACAGGTGCGCGCTTCCACCATTGTGCGTGGGCATGCGACGGGGTCAGCAGAAAAAATCCTGCTGCGGCAACGAAAAGCGGCGCTGCACGGCGCGATGCAACCACGTCAGACATTCTGCGAGAGCATACCTTGCAAGACTCAACCCCAACTGAGTCGAGACGGATTTTTGCCTCTTTATCGCCAACTTGTCACCCATGGAACCCGAGAATTTCATGGCTGCGATGCTGACATTTTTTGCTTGACGTGGCCCGAGAGTCACAGCCGCACCGCGCATGATGCGCTTAGAATTTTATCGGTTTGTTGCGGCGAGAAAATATTCCACATGAGGGCGCCGATCTGCTTGGCCGCATTTTGGATTGGCGCTGATTTGTGGTCGCGCGCTTGCCGCAGCGGACGACGTTCCAACAACAAGCCGGTGAAGGACCTCGCCGATGCGCCTCTGCCGGTTGGCGGCGAGGGATTATTGCCGTTCTATCTCTCCAGCGACTGGCCGATGCCGCTGCCGGCGATCTCGCGCGCGGTCATCGTGCTGCACGGACATTTGCGCAATGTCGACAGACTGCGGTGCAGAGCGCTGATGCCGGCACCTTGCAGGCTTGCGCCTTGAAGGTCCAGTTCCGCCTGTTACAGTTCGTCTCGCGAGGCGCCTCATCCTGAGGCGGCGCCAAGAAGACGAAGTGGAAACGCCTGATGTTGCTGCCCTTGTCCGATGTGCCGCGCTGGTACGCTCAACGCAAACCCGAAGGCACGATCGCCGTCCAGCACGGGCAGGACAGACTGACGTGGGACCAGCTCGAGCGCGGCGCCAACCGGCGCGCGCGGGCATTCGCGGCGAAGGGCGTCAAGCCCGGTGATTTCGTCGCGATCGGACTGCCGAACGGCAATGCGTTTTTCGAGACCACGTTTGCGGTGTGGAAATGCGGCGCGACGCCGACCTCGCTGTCATGGCGGTTACCGCGCGGCGAAGCGGCCGCCGTGCTCGACATTCTCAAGCCCGCTCTGGTGGTCGGCGGCGAGGCCGACTGGAATGCGCCGAACCGTCTGCCTGCGGACTTCGCGCCGGAGGGATTTTCCGACGAGTCGCTCGATCCACCGGTGGCGCGCTACTGGAAGGCCATGACCTCAGGCGGATCGACCGGCCGGCCCAAGGTGATCCTCGATCACCATCCGGCCGTGACTGACACGGCTGCCGCGCTGCCGCTCAACATGCCCTTCGGGGCATCGCTGCTCAATCCCGGTCCGCTGTACCACAATGCGCCGTTCATCGTGTCGCACTATGCGCTGTTCGGCGGCGGCAAGCTCACCGGTCTCGTCAAGTTCGACGCCGAGGAGACGCTGCGGCAGATCGAGCGCGAGCGCGTGCAATGGGTCAATTTCGTGCCGACCATGATGCACCGGATCTGGGCGCTGCCGGACAACGTCCGCAATGCCTATGATGTGTCGAGTTTGCAGACCGTATTCCACATGGCAGCTCCCATGCCGCCGTGGCTGAAGGAGAACTGGATCGCCTGGCTCGGGCCTGAGCGGGTGTGGGAGCTCTACGGCGGCACCGAGCGGCAGGGCGCCTGCATCATCTCCGGCAGGGAATGGCTGACGCACAAGGGCTCCGTCGGCAAGATCGGCGAGATGGCCAAGCTCCGTATCATCGGCGAGGACGGCAAGGACGTTGCGCCCGGCGAGACCGGCGAGATCTATTTCCTCAACAATGACGGCAAGGACGCCACCTATCACTATCTCGGCGCCGAACCGAAGCGGCGCGCCGACGGCTGGGAATCGCTCGGCGACATCGGCAGGCTGGATTCCGAAGGCTATCTCTATCTCGGTGATCGCCTCGCCGACATGGTGCTGCGCGGCGGCGCCAACATCTATCCTGCAGAGGTGGAGGCTGCCGTCTCCGAATGTCCCGGCGTGCGCTCCTGCGTGGTGGTGGGCTTGCCGGATCCGGAACTCGGCCAGCGCGTCCACGCCATCATCGAGCCGGAGGCGAATGCGAACGGCCAGGCCATCGCGGATGGCATGGCGGACTTCCTGAAGGACAGGCTCAGCCGCTACAAGCATCCCGAGAGCTTCGAGTTCGTCAGCGCGCCGCCGCGTGACGATTCCGGAAAGGTTCGCCGCACCCTGTTGCGCGACGAGCGCGCGGCGTGGATGAAGGAAGGACGCGCGTTTCGCATCATGCCTGCGAAGGTGCCGGTGCACGCCGAATAGGACATCACAGAAGGACCGAACTCATGCCGATTACCATCGCGGCCAACCGCGTGCCGAAGCCGCCGGCCGAACTCATCGAGGGCTTCAGGAACGCGCCGACGTCGGTCATTTCAGACAATCTCAGCCGACTGCCGGGCGCGGTCGGGCTCAAACCCTATCACCGCAGCGGCAAGCTGGTCGGCGCGGCCTTCACGGTGCGCACCCGGCCGGGCGACAATCTCGCCATCCATCGCGCGCTCGACATGGTCGGTCCCGGCGACGTCATCGTGGTCGATGGCGGCGGCGACGAAACCCGGGCGCTGGTCGGCGAGATCATGAAGAACATCGCGCAATGGCGCAAGGCGGAGGGATACGTGATCGACGGCGCGATCCGCGACGTCGCGGCCTTCGCCGGCGACGACTTTCCCTGCTTCGCCCGCGCGGTGATTCATCGCGGCCCTTACAAGAACGGCCCCGGCGAGATCAACGTGCCCGTGACGATCGGTGGCAGCGTGATCGCGCCCGGCGACATCGTTGTGGGTGACGAGGACGGCGTGGTGTCGTTCCCCGCCGCCGGCGCGGCGGCGCTGCTGGAGGCGGTGCGTGTCCAGATCGGACGGGAGAAGGAAACCCTGAAGGCGATCCGCGAGGGCCGCTACCAGGGGGCCTACGGCAAGTCCTGATCGGGCCCATGTTGCCGAGCGAAGGGCTTCCGATTCGGTCCTCGCTTTGATATGTACAGCTCCAGGCAACCTGCCTTATCGGCGGGTTCCGCGGTCCCGTAGCTCAGCCGGATAGAGCGGCGGTTTCCTAAACCGTAGGTCGCATGTTCGAGTCATGCCGGGATCGCCAGCCTTCGTCTGCTACGTGCAACACGGGCGACCCGACACCTAAGCGAGCGACGAAGAGACGCGCTCCAGGGAGCCCGCAGCCTTCTTCCGCCATCCCAAGCTAATCATGTCGTAGGTCATCCCATGTTCGGGGTCAAAGCCGGCGTGCTCAAGCCGGAGATCCGTGCCCCCAGTCGACGGGAGCCTGAGTGTCCAGGTCACGATCGAATCCAGAGGTCCTCGCTCTTCCCAAAGCGATCCTGGCCCACTTCCACTTCACGCACGCGGGGGGCGCGGCAACGCGCAGGAATCATCGACCAGTCTTGAGTTGGACGTCAGACTGATCGGGGCTCTTCTGAGCGGCGGATGGGGCGGCCGCCCGCGTTCGTCCAGGCCATGTCTGAAGGCCCGGCAGGAGCCGTTCGAAGGTGATGAAATGAAGAACAAGCCAGATCAGTACGCTCCGCAACACACTCGCAGTGCGTCCCCCCATCACGAAAAGCATCTGATGATCGTTCGCATCGAGGAGGAAGAGCGCTGCGAACCGACCGATCGCAACGGCTTGTGCGAAGGTTGAGAAGCTAAATGGTCGGATAAGCAGGCCCTGGTTCCGGGCGATGACCTGTTCCGCCGCATAGACACCCGAAACGGCCGCTGCCAATGCAGATGCGCGAAACGGCGCTCCCGTCGGTCCATTCGGGTGCGCACTATCGCCGACGGCGAGAATCGTGGGATGAGACACCGACCTCAAATCAGTTCCGACGACTACGCGATCTTGAGCATCAACCTCCAGGCCCGCCTGCCTTGCAATCGGGGGAGCACGCATGCCTGCCGCCCAGATGCATATGTCGAAAGGAAAGCGCCGCCCGCTGGCGGCAATCGCCGCATCGCTCTCAATCTCAATGACACGTTCGTTGTCGACAAGCTCGACGCCCAATCTCGTCAGGTCGCGTCTGACGACGGATTGAACCTTGGCGCTGCTGAAATCGCCAGCGCTCGTGGCGCTCAATAGCGTCACGCTCATGTTGGGCCATGTCGACTTGGCTTCGCCCGCAGCCTCGACGGAAAGCGGTCCGCCGCCAACAGCAAGTACGCGCGCGGGGCGTCCAGCAATTTCATGAAGCGCGGCTCGCAACGCGGCGGCAGACCGCGGGCCCTCACCCGGATCAAGGCGAAAGGCATGCTGTCGCGCGCCGGGGGCATTGTCGGTGTCGACATGTGAGCCCAGCGCATAGATCAGTTGCGCGAAGGCAATGGTGCGCGGCGAACCGTCCTCTTCGATCGCGACCTCATTCCGTACCGGATCGAGCGACAGCACGCGGGCACGTATGAACTGGACGTTGGTGCGGCGCAAATATCTTGAAAGGGACGCGATCCGCGGTTTGACCGGAGCAACCATCGACTCCTGCAGTCGAACTCGCTCGACGAACTGCTCATCATTATTCACCAGTGCAACGCGAAGCCCAAGCCGGCGTCGACCCATTCGAAGAGCAGCCATCATACCGGCGTATCCAGCCCCCAGAACAACGACGTCGTAGACTTCATGACTTGAACCGAGTGATGGCGACATCAATGACTTCCTCTGCACGCGCACTTTCCGTTTGGAGAAGAGGCTAGGCGTAGCGCGACGCAGCCATGGCGAGCACTGCGACTGCGAGAAGAGCAGCCGCGCCGCGATAGCCCGTGGCCAATTGCGATCGCGCCCCTGCCTCATCGCCCGAGGATGTCCGCAGCCTGCGCAACGCGCTACGAATGACCGTTATGTGAATAACGAGCGCGACGATTGCCGCCACGGCGCCTGCGGCCAAAAGCTGCTCCGTGGGCCCAAATGAACCCTCGTGCAACGCTTTCCAGAGGTAAGCGCCTGACAGCACTGCCACGGCAGCCGCGCCCAGCTGCGGAGCGAACAGTTGCTGACGATCATTCCCCGTCATCCGAGCGCATGCGAAGGTCGAGCCGGCCCAGAACGTGGCAGCGAGAATGTGGAGCGAAATGGCTATAACCAGAACTGGCTGCATCGGGATTCGCCCTTTTGCGCGAAACGATTTGGATATACACTATGTATATTGAAATTCAAGAGGCGGAGCGTGCCTAAGCGTGCGTATGTCAGCGTGGCGCGAGCCGAGGCCGCCGCCGCGAAGCGGGACCAGGTCATTCAGGCCGCCGCACGGTTCCTTCGCGAGGAGGACAGCATCATCACCTTTTCGCTCGACGCAGTCGCAAAAGCGGCAAATGTGACGCGCTTGACCGTCTACAACCAATTCGGCTCGAGACGCGGACTGCTCGAAGCAGTCTTTGATGATATCGCCCACCGGGGTGGGCTCGCACGCCTGGAGGGCGCCGCCGCCTACCCCGACCCTGAAAAGGGCCTTGAGATGATGGTTCGGATCTTCTGCGAATTTTGGGGCAGCGACCCGGCTGTGGCGCGTCTTCATGACGCCATGGCGATTGACCACGAGTTCGCCCAAGCACTCGTGGCGCGGAACGAGCGTCGGCGGCCCCTTATTGGAGAATTGATCACACGAATAGCTGCCGAAGACACGCCGAGCATCGTCAAGCGCGACGTTGTCGATCTGATTTACGTCCTTACCAGCTGCGCAACGTTTCGGATGCTCTCGGGCGGGAGAACTGCCGCCGAGACCGGTGCCTTGCTCACGAGCGCCACGAAGGCAGCCGTGGCCAAGATCAAGTGAAGGGCATGCAAGCGGGCGAACTCAGCCGTGAAAATCGACAAGGCAAACCAACCAAGTCAGTCTCAGCCGACGTTTCCTGATGGAAAAATGTCCGTCGTCTTTCATCAGGACCCGATGGTCACTGATCGCAGCCGATTTGCTTGGATCTTGTGAAAATTGCTAACAAAGCGGCCCGGTCTGGAAGACACATTCCGGCCCGGTCTGTGCGTGCTGATATCCGGAGCCAATGATGCCTTTCGATTTGATCCTGCGCGGCGGGCGGGTGATCGACCCCTCCCAGAAGCTCGATGCCGTGACGGACGTCGCATTCTCGGATGGCAAGGTTGCCGCCGTCGGCAGCGGCCTCAAGGCCGATCCGGCGACCGAGATTCGCGACGTCTCGCGGCTCATCGTGACCCCAGGGCTGATCGATCTCCATACCCATGTCTATTGGGGCGGCACTTCGCTCGGCATCGATGCCGAGGAATTCTGTCGTACCTCCGGCGTCACCACCTCGGTCGACACCGGCAGCGCCGGCCCCGGCAATTTCGCGGGCTTCCGCAAGCATGTCATCGAGCCGAGCCAGGTCCGCATCCTGGCTTATCTACACGTCTCCCATGCCGGCATCTTCGGCTTCTCGCATCGGATCATGGTCGGCGAGAGCGAGGAATTGCGGCTGATGAATCCGATCGAGGCGGCCAAGGTGGCCGATGCCAACCGCGATGTCATCGTCGGGATCAAGGTGCGCGTCGGGCTGCATTCCTCGGGCACATCAGGGGCGGTGCCGCTCGACATCGCGCTTCAGGTCGCCGACGAGGTCGGCATGCCCTTGATGGCGCATATCGACCATCCGCCGCCGACTTATGAAGAGGTGCTGGCCCGCCTTCGGCCCGGCGACGTGCTCACCCATGCCTTCCGTCCCTTCCCGAATTCGCCGGCGACGGCGCAGGGCACGGTGAAGAAGGCGGTGCTGGACGCGCGCGAGCGCGGCGTGCTGTTCGACATCGGCCACGGCAAGGGCTCGTTCGCGTTCAAGACCGCGCGCGCGATGTTGGCCAACGGCTTCTATGCGGACACGATCTCATCGGACATCCATCAACTCTGCATCAATGGCCCGGCCTTCGACCAGGTGACGACGATGTCCAAGTTCCTGTGCATGGGCATGGAGCTGTCGGATGTGATCGCCGCCTCGACGGTGAATGCCGCGATGGCGCTGCGGCGGCCCGAGCTCGGCAGCCTCAAGCCGGGCAGCGTGGGCGATGCGACGCTGATCTCAGTTAAGCAGGGCCAGTTCGACTATGAGGACGTCGTCGGCGAGCACCTGATCGGCGATCGCAAGATCGTCTCGGAAGGCGTCATCATCGGCGGCCGCTGGTGGCATCCGAACTAGGTTTGCTGGCGATAGAATTGCAGCAGCCGCGCGCCTTCCGGTGAGAGCCAGTCGGGCGCGCCCGCGATGTAGCCTTCGACCCGGCCGCTCGTCCCGACGAGATACGTGATGGGCATGCCGATGATTGGGAACATCTCGGTGGATGCTTGCGCCGCCGCACCATAGGTGTCGGCATAGCAGGCGAGGTCTCTTACGCCGAGGCTGCCCAAGAACGTGCGGACCTCGCGCAGATCCTTCGTGTCCGTGCAGATCGCGACGATGTCGAGCCGGTCGGGCCGCGATCCCGCAAGGCGCGCCAGCGTCGGCAGGTCGAGGCGGCAGGCCGCGCACCAGGTGGCCCAGAAGTTCACCAGGGTGATGCGTCCAGGCTTCGCCGACACGGTAGCATCCCGGCCGCTCGGGTCTTGCAGTCTGAGCTGGGGCATCGCTGCGCGCGGCCGCACCACCGTGAACTGGCTGCGGCCGGCTTCGAATACCGGCGGCCAGCTGTCCTGCGCGCGGCCCGCGCGCAGGGAGGCAAGAAGCGTCGGCGCTGCGATCAGGAGCGATCGCCGTGACATCACGCGAGGCCTCTCACGCATGGATATAGGCCCAGCCCTTGAGTTGCAGGTCGACGACGCGTCCGATGCCGAAGGGCACGAGGTTCGTGCCCGGGATCAGCGGAATCGAGACCTGCTCCTTGGCTTCCGCGATCGCCTTCGACGAGGCGCACATGCTGTAGGTGAGGTTGGGCAGCGATTGCCGCAGCGTTGCGAGCGGCTCGACCAGCGGCGTCTTGTCCGCGCGGAAGACGTCGATGCCCTTGCCGTTGGCGACGACCTCGATCAGCAATCGCGCGCCCTTCTCGGCAAAGTGCTTGGCGAGATTGGCCGAATAGCTGATGGCGTGTCCCATCACATGAGGCTCGTTGCTGTCGATCAGGATCACGACGCCGTCGGCGAGGCGATCCTCCTTGGCCGCGGCCGCGCCGCCGGCCGTGAGGATCGCAGTGCCCGCGAGCAGGCCCCTGCGGGACCATCCATTGGCTCGTATCATAGCGGGTAGGGTCCCGCCACTTTAGAACTGACGTGGCGTGATCGGCGCCTTGCTGTTGCGCCCCCACAGCACGAACAGGCTGAGCGCCAGCAGGACCAGGTTCAGCGGCGTCACCTCGGCTTCGCCGCGCGAGAGGTGGAACACGAGCGCGAACACCTGCAGCACGGAGCAGCCGAGCGCAGCGAGTACGGTCAGGCGCGGCAGGATGCGCGTCAGGGCCGGCAGGAGAACGCCGATGCCGCCGGCGAGATCGACCAGCGCGATGAAGCGAACGAACGTTTCGGAATACTGGCCGGCCCAAGGCATCATCGCGGCCAGCTGGGGAATGGGCGTGGTGAGCTTGACGAACCCCGCGCCGATGAAAGCGAAGGCGATGAGGATCTGCGCGGTCCAGAGGCCGATGCGAAGAGGGCGTCCGGGAGTGGCGGTCTCAAGGGTAGTGGTCGACATGGTGGTTCTCCGGAATGTGGGGCTGCCACCATTTGATAGTTTCCCCATTTTTGATCATTATCGCTTCCGGGATTGGTTCGTTTCCTGGATGTTGATAGTCTTATGGATTCCCTAGTCAGCATGAGGGTGTTTTGCCTGGTCGCGGAGCTGAAGAGCTTTGCGAACGCGGCGCAGCGCCTGCGCATTTCGCCGGCCATGGCGAGCAAGCACGTCATGCAGCTCGAGAAGCGGCTGGGCACGCGGCTGCTCAACCGGACCAGCCGGCGCGTCAGCCTGAGCGAGAGCGGCGCACTCTATTTCGAGCAGGCGCGGCAGATGCTGGATTCACTCGACGAGGTCGAGGCCGTCGTCAGCAACGCGACCGTCGTGCCGCACGGCACGCTACGGATGACGGCGCCAGTGTGGATGGCGAACGCGATGTTCGCGGGTGTGCTGGCAGATTACCAGACGCGCTATCCTGAGGTGCGCCTCGACATCGATCTCAGCGGACGGCTGGTCAACCTCGTCGAGGAGGGATTCGATCTTGCGTTGCGCGCGACCGGTACGCCAGACGAGGCGCTGATCGCGCGCCCCATCACGGGCGTCCCGTTCTACATGGTGGCCGCACCCGCTTTCCTCAAACGTGCGGGGCGCCTGAGGACCTTCGCCGATCTCTCAGGAATCCCGCTGTTGCACTATGCGCTCTATCCCGGCGAGAGCTTTTCCTTCACCGGTGAGAACGGACCTGAGACCGTCAAGCTCAATCCGGTGCTGCGCAGCGGCAACGAAACGCTGCTGCACATGGCTGCTCTCGAAGGCATGGGCCTCGCCTTCCTGCCGAAATGGCTGGTCGCCGACGATATCGCCAGCGGACGGCTCGAGCACGTCCTGCCCGAGCATATCATCTTCGTCGGCAAGCTGTTCGCGGTCTATCCCAGCCGCAAATACCTCTCCGCAAAGGTGAGGACCTTCATCGACTTCATCGCCGCCGACAAGCGGATGAAATAGGCTGACTACAGCGACCTTGCGATCAACAGCTTCATGATTTCGTTGGTGCCGCCATAGATCTTCTGGATGCGGGAATCGATGAAGATGCGCGAGATCGGGTATTCCTGCATGTAGCCGTAGCCGCCGAACAGCTGGAGGCATTCGTCGGCGGTCTGGACCTGCTTGTCCGAGCACCAATATTTCGCCATCGACGCCGTGACGGTGTCGAGGTCCTTGGCGACCAGCCGCTCGATGCACCAGTCGACGAAGACGCGCGCGATCAGCGCTTCGGTCTTGCGCTCGGCCAGCGTGAAGGCGGTGTTCTGGAAGTCGAGCAGCGGCTTGCCGAATGCCTTCCGCTCCTTGGTGTATTCGGTGGTGAGTTTCACGGCCCGCTCCATCGCGGCGACGGCGCCGACCGCGAGTGCCAGCCGCTCCTGCGGCAATTGCTGCATGAGCTGGACGAAGCCTTGGCCTTCCTCCTTGCCGAGGAGGTTTTCCGGCGGAACCGTGACATTGTCGAAGAACAGCTCGGACGTGTCGGAGGCGTGCAGGCCGATCTTGTCGAGGTTGCGCCCGCGCTTGTAGCCGTCTACGCTTGCGGTCTCGACCACGATCAGCGAAATTCCTTTTGCCCCGGCTTCGCCTGTGCGGGCGACTACGATGACGAGATCGGCGGCCTGACCGTTGGTGATGAACGTCTTCTGGCCGTTGATGACGTAAGAATTGCCCTGCTTCTTCGCGGTGGTCTTGACGGCCTGCAAATCCGAGCCGGTGCCGGGCTCGGTCATGGCGATGGCGCCGACCATCTCGCCCGAGGCCATCTTGGGCAGCCAGCGCTTCTTCTGCTCCTCCGAGCCGTAATTGAGAATGTAATGGGCGACGATGGCACTGTGCACGGAGACGCCGGTCGTCAGCTCCGGCACGGTGCTTTCGAGGTCGTCCAGCACCGCGGCGTCGTAGGCGAACGTCGCGCCGAGGCCGCCATATTCCTCCGGCACGCTCGCCAGCAGTGCGCCCATCTCGCCAAGCCCGCGCCAGGCGAAGCGATCGACCATCTTCTGCTCGCGCCATTTTTCGGCGTGCGGCGCCAGATCCTTGGCGAGATATTTCCGGAACTGGTTGCGGAAGACGTCGAGCTCTTCGGTCATCCAGGAGGAGCGGTAGGACATGGTCACCCTCGGTCGATCTTGTCGTAAACGCGCGTGCGCATCATGCGTGCCACAACGGTCAAGGCGGGCGCAAGCCCGCCCGCCGTAGTACGCCAACCCCGGGTGGCGATAATTGTGTTTTCAGGCTGATGGTTATCCCGCCTGCGCGGTCTTGCCGCCATCGATGACGAATTGGCCGCCCGTCGTGTAGGGATGATCGTCCGAGGCGAGCACGAGCGCGAAGGCCGCGATCTCCTCGGCGGTCGCCACCCGCTGCATCCCCGGCACATGGCTTTTGGCCCATTGCGCGATGGCGATGTGCCAGGCCGCATCGGGCAGATTTTCCATACCGGCAAGCCTGCGGATGAACGGCGTATCCGTCGTGCCCGGGATCAGCGTATTGATGCGGATGCCGTGCTGGGCATATTCGAGTGCCGCGGCCTGGACCATGCCGACAAGCCCGCGTTTGGCCGCCGAATAGGCCGAGCGCTTCGCCGTCGTGGCAATGGCGTTGGATGACGAGGTGACGACGATCGATCCGCCCTTCTCCAGCATGTGCGGAATCTGGTACTTCATCGACAGGAATACGCCGCGCAGATCGGTATTGATCACATCGTCGAATTCGGCTGCGCTGTACTGATGCAGCGGTTTCTCGATGGAAATTCCGGCATTGTTGAAAGCGACGTCGAGGCGGCCATGAAGATCGATCGTCTTGTCGACCATTGCCTTGACCTCGGCCTCGTTGCGGACGTCGGCCCGGACGAATGCCGCGTCGCCGCCGCGCGCCTTGATCTGGTCTTCCACCTTCGCTCCGCGCTCGACATTGCGTCCGCAGAACACCACCTTGCCGCCTTCGGCGGCGAACATCAGTGCGGCAGCGCGGCCGATGCCGGACGTGCCGCCGGTCACGATGATGACCTTGTCGATGAAACGCTGGCGGCCGCTCGGTTTCTGCTGGGGCAGCGCCGCACCCTGACCGAGCGCTACGCCGCCGACGAGACCGCCGAGGGCGCTCGTCAGCATACCCAGCACAGCGCCGCCGACCAGATGGCGCCGTTTCATCGGAGAGGTCGCGGTGCTAGGCTCGGTTTCGGTCATTTCGAACTCCAGGGCCGGTCAATCTAAACAGTGTTAAGATAGATAGGCCTCAATCTGAACAGTGTCAAGTTTACGCATGACGAAACCGATCGCGCCCGCGCGCGCCAAGCCGAGCCACAAGGTTCCGAAGCCGGAAGCCGGCTATCATCATGGTGAGCTCCAGGAAGCCCTGATTGCGGCCAGCGAGGCCATTCTCGCCGAGCAAGGGGCCGAAGGGTTCACCCTGCGCGAAGCTGCCCGCCGCGCCGGCGTGTCTCCGGCCGCGCCGTCGCATCATTTCGGCAATGCGCAGGGTCTTTTGACCGAGGTGGCAATCCGCGGCTATGCAGCGCTGGCCGGCGCTCTGAGAGACGCTGCGTCCCGCAAGCAGGGTGCGCGCGAAAAGCTCCACGCCCAGGGCCTCGCCTATGTCGAATTCGCGCTGAAGCATCCTGGCCGCTTCCAGATGATGTTTGCCAACAAGCGCCTCGTCGCGGACGATCCGCGTCTCAGGCAGGCAAGCAGGGCGGCCGGCCACGAGTTCGAAATCATCATCGCCGAGCTCGTCGGTGGGACGCCGAGGCAGGCGAAGACCGCCGCCGCGGCCGCCTGGTCCACCGTTCACGGTTTTGCCAAGCTGGCTCTTGAGGACAAATTCGGTCCAGTGAAGAGCGAGGCCGGAGACCGCAAGATCATGACGACACTCAATCACGTCCTGAACTATCTCTGGCCGGCGAGCCGCTAAAGCGTTTTCTGGCGAAGCGGGCAAGGGTTCGCGTGAAGAAAACGCTCAAACAGAATGAGAGCTATCGAAGGGTGACGCGTCATGACGGCCAAGGCGACAGAGCTCAAGCTCGACATCGAACGGATCGGCACGGTCTCGGCGATCCTGACGCAGCCTGCCAATGCGCGCGCGTGTTACGTGCTGGCGCACGGCGCCGGTACCGACATGCGGCATGTGTCGATGGCCAAGGTCGCGGAAGGCCTGGCGGACCGCGGCATCGCCACGCTTCGCTTCAATTTTCCTTACATGGAAAACAAGCTGGGACGTCCCGACCGGCCGGCGGTCGCGCACGCCGCCATCCGCGCGGCGGTCGATGAGGCGGCGCGGCTGTGTCCCGGCATGATGCTCGTCGCCGGCGGAAAGTCGTTCGGCGGCCGCATGACGTCGCAGGCGCAGTCCAAGGCTCCCTTGCCCGGCGTCAAGGGACTCGCCTTTCTCGGCTTCCCGCTGCATGCCGCCAAGAAGCCGTCGAGCGAGCGCGCTGAACACCTTGCCGGCATCGCAATTCCCATGCTGTTCCTGCAAGGCACGCGCGACGGGCTTGCCGATCTCGGTCATCTCCGGCCCGTCATCGACGCGCTTGGGGCGAGGACGACGCTGCATGAGGTCGAAGGCGGCGATCACTCCTTTGCGGTGCTGAAGAAGTCCGGTCGCACGAATGAAGACGCGTTGGCCGAGGTGCTCGACACGCTTGCGGCCTGGATCGACCAGATTTGAGACTTAGGCCGAATAAAGCCCCTTGTCGCGCGCCTTCTGGATCGCAAGCGCGGCAATCAGGTCGAGCGTCGGCGTCGACAGGCCGGCGGTGCGCGCGAAGGCGGCGGGCGCCTTCACCAGCACGTCGATCTCCATGGCGCGGCCGAGCTCGTAGTCCTGCAGCAGCGACGGCTTGTGGTTGGGCGCAGGCCCGCTGCGGGTCACGCGCTTGACCTCGGGGATGAAGTACTGCGCGATCTCGTTGGCCTCGTTCAGCATGCGCGGGATGACTTCGGAGAACGCCGGATCGTCGCGCACGCCGCGCGCGGTCTGGCCGGTGAGCAGGCACAGCACCGACAACGACATGTTGGTCAGCAGCTTTGACCAGATCGCCTCGCGAATCTCGGCGACCGGCGGCGATTCCAGCCGCGCGTCCTGGAGGACGCCGCGGAGTTTGGTGATGCGTTCACAATTGCGGTCGTCGCATTCCCCGATCAAGAGGCGGTTACGATCTGGCGTCAGGTTCTGCACCACGCCCGGCGCGATGACCTCGTTGGAGGAGAAGACAACACCGCCAACGATGCGTTCTTTCGGAATGCAGGCGCGCAAGCGGCCGCCTGGATCAAGGAACGAGATATCGGGCGGCGTCGGGTGCCGCGGCGGCAGGCCGATACCGTACCACCAGGGAATGCCGTTCTGGGCGAACACGATCGCGGTGTCGTCCTGCAGCAGCGGCTTGATGCTGGAGACCAGTCCGGTGAGCGCGGTGGCTTTCAGCGTCGAGATCACCACGTCCTGCGGGCCGAGCTGGGCCGGATCGCCCGAGGCGTTCACCTTGACGGAAACCTCAGAATCGCCGACGCGGAGCTTGAGGCCGTTGGCGCGCGCCGCCTCCAGATGCGCGCCGCGCATCACGCACGACACCTCATGGCCGGCGCGCGCCAGCCGTACCGCGATGTGGCTGCCGACGGCGCCCGCGCCGAAAATGCAGATGCGCATAATGATTCTGTCCTTGACCTCGAAGTGTCGCCCGGCGTCAGCATGACACAAGCCGCCATGCGATGGGCGCGACCGCCCCACGCCGGAAAGATATGGATCGAGGCGTGGGGGCTCGGCCATAGTGCGCGGCCAACAATCCGACCGGAGGATCGCCGATGAATGCCAACCCTGTGCTGTGGACCCTCGATGAGCGTGGGGTTGCGACCGTCACCTTGAACCGGCCGGAGGTCAACAACGCCTATGACGGTGCCCTGATCGCCGGCGTGCTCGCGGCGATCGACGAGCTGGGCAAGAAGCCCAATCTTCGTATCGTCGTGCTCAAAGGGAACGGCAAGCATTTCCAGGCCGGCGCCGACCTCAAATGGATCAACGGCGTCCGGCCGCAATCGGCTGAGGCTAACGAGGCGGCGTCGCGGGCGACGTTCGAGGCCGTGCAGCGGCTCAACACGCTGCCGATACCGACGGTGGCCCTGGTGCAAGGTGGCTGCTTCGGTGGCGGCACCGGCGTGATTGCAGCCTGCGACGTCGTGATCGCCGCCGACAACGCCCTGTTCTCCATCACCGAGGTGCGTTGGGGCCTGACCGCGGCGATCATCATCCCGCAGCTCTGCGACGCCATTGGTGTGCGGCAGGTCCGCCGTTACGCGCTGACAGGCGAACGTTTCGGCGCCGAGGACGCCCGCCGCATCGGTCTCGTCCACGACGTCGTGCCGCTGGCTGATCTCGATGCCGCAGGCAGCAAGGTGGTCGAGCAGTTGCTCGCCAACGGCCCGGAGGCCCTGGCCGAGACCAAACGTCTGGCGCTGGAAAGCTCGTTCGGCGGAATGGCAGTGGACGATGCGGCTTACACGCGGCTCGTGCAGCTGCATTCCCTCAAGCGCCAGAGTGCGGAGGCGGCGGAGGGACTGGCCTCGTTCGCCGAGAAGCGCGCGGCGAAGTGGGGCGGCGGGAAGGGTTGACCGCGCACGCCGTCGTCGTCGTCGCCCGGCTTGACCGGGCGACCCAGTACGCCGCGGCTTCTCCGTATCCCTTTGGCGTCTCTGGAATACTGGATCGTCCGGTCAAGCCGGACGATGACAGCGGGGCTAAGCCACGCTTCTCTCAAGTCCATCCTTCGAGAGCAAACCGTCATGTTGTGACAGCGGCGCGACCCGGCCTATAGCGACGGCGCGAGTGAGGTTTTCAGCAAGGTCAGCAGCGCCTGCACCGCAGCCGCATTGCGCCGCCGCTCGGGGATCGCGGCCTTCACCCACAATTCCGGAATCGGAAAGTCGCGCAGCACCTGTTTCAGTGCGCCGTCACGCAACGCATCCGCAACCAGATAATGCGAAATCAGCGTGATGCCGTTGCCGGAGATCGCGCTGCGCGCCAGCACATGTCCTTCGTTCGACGACAGTAGCGGGCTGACCTGGATGCTGATGCGGCCGCGCGGCCCGTCAAAGATCCATTCCGGGCCTGTCGGCATGAAGCTGAGGCAGCGATGTTCGACGAGGTCGCGCGGATGCTTGGGTGTGCCGTGCTTCTTCAGGTATGCCGGCGAGGCGCAGAGCAGTCGCTTCAACGGCACCAGCGGCTCGTCGACGACGCCACCGAAGGAATGCGGAAAGGCGCCGATCGCGATGTCGAAGCCTTCGGCAACAGGGTCGACCGGGCGGTCGATCAGCACGATCTCGAGCTTCAGCCGAGGGTTCTGTGTCTGGAAGGCGCTGAAGGCATCCGCGAGCCGTGCGACCGTCAGCGAGGTTGGCGCCTTGATGCGGAGATGATCGACGAGATCGTGACCTTTCTCGCCCATGCGCGAGAGCAGATCGGTGGCGTCGGTCACGACGCCGCGCGCGCGATGGACGTAGCGTTGCCCCGCCTCGGTCAGCCGCAACTGGCGGGTCGAGCGATGAAACAGCGAGATGCCGATCCGCGTCTCCAATTGCGTGACGCGTTTTGCAACGACCGAGGTCGAGACGCCGAGCTTTCGCGCGGCGGCCGAGAAACCCGCCGCGTCCGCAGTCGCAAGGAAGGCCTGCAGGTTCACGAGGATGTCCATTTGACCTTTCTCGATTCGCGAAAGCTGATCGTCTATTTTGGTGGATTGTAGCTCGTTGCGAGTTAATTCATAGTCGGCCCAAGCAAGGAAGTTGGGACGGGACGCGCGATGCGGGCCACGATGATCGAGGAACCGGCACGTCAGGTGCCGCTCTATGGCGAATATGAAATCGTGGTCCTCGGCGGCGGCCCGGCCGGCATCGTCGCTGCGGCCTCAGCCGCGCGCGCGGGGCGCAAGACGCTGCTGATCGAGCGCTATGGTTTTCTCGGCGGCATGGGCACCGCGGCCGGCGTCACCAATTTCTGCGGTCTGCATGGCAATGTCCATGGCGAGGCCGTCAGGCTGGTGCAGGGCCTGGCATCCGATCTGCTGGCGCGGATCGATCATCTGAACGGCCTCAACGCGCCGCATCTGATCCTCGGCAAGGTCTTTGCCCAGGCCTATGACACCGCGGCCTACAAGATCGCGGCCGACGAATTGCTGGCGAGCCACAAGGTGCACATTCTCTTCCATGCGCTCGGCGCCGGCGTTGTGATGGGTGATAACAACCGCATCGATGCACTGATGGTTGAGACCAAGGCGGGCCGGCAGGCGGTGCGCGCAGAGATTTTTATCGATTGTTCCGGCGACGGCGATCTCGCCGTCTGGGCCGGTGCGCCGTTCGAGATCGGCGACGAGCATGGCCATCCCCTGTACCCGTCGATGATGCTGCGCCTCAACGGCATCGACCCCGTAAGGGCGGGCGATGCCTGGCGGACCATTCCGCAATTGATGGAAGCGGCCACGGTGGCCGGCACCCACAAATTCCCGCGCAAGAGCGCAATCGTGCGGCCGCAGAAATCCGGCATCGAATGGCGGGTGAACTTCACGCAAGTCGCCCGCGAGGACGGTCATGCCATCAACGGTGTCGAGCCCGACGATCTCACCCGCGGCGAGATCGAGGGCCGCAGGCAGGCGCTGGCCGCGTTCGAATTCCTGCGCGCCGTGCCGGGCTTTGAAAAATCCTACATCGTCGACCTGCCGCCCCAGCTCGGCATCCGCGAGACCCGCCGCATCAAGGGCCGCTACCAGCTCAGCGGCGAGGACGTGCTCGGCTGCGCCTCGTTCGAGGATTCCATCGGCGTCAATGGCTGGCCGATCGAAGCGCATGTGCCCGGCGACGTCGTTTTCACCTTTCCGCCGATCCCGGAATCGCGCGGCTACAACGAGCTGCCATACCGGATGCTGGTGCCCGAAGGCGTCAACAATCTTCTTGTCGCCGGCCGCTGCGCCTCGATGACCCATGAAGGTCAGTCGGCGGCGCGGGTGTCCGGTGCCTGTTTCGTGATGGGGGAGGCCGCTGGTTCCGCGGCCGCGCTGTCGCTGTCCGGAAACCGGATTCCACGCGAAATCCCCATTGAAAAATTGCAGGAAACGTTGAAACAACAGGGCGCCTTCATCGGGCGGGATCAGCCCGTGCCAAGGGGCCTGTAAACGGACTGCAAGAAGAACCATTGGAGGAAGCGGGATGATCGGGATTGCGCGGCTCGCGGCAGCCAGCCTTTTGGCGATGATGGCGATGAGCACGGCCCAGGCCGAGGACGCACTGAAGGCCAAGATCGGCGTGCTCCGCCTGTCGTCGTCCGCGCCTGTTTTCATCGCGCAGGACAAGGGTTACTTTCGCGAGGCCGGCCTCGACATCGAGCTCAAATTCTTCGACGCGGCGCAGCCGATCGCGGTTGCTACCACCTCGGGAGACGTCGATTTCGGCGTCACCGCCTTCACCGCGGGTCTCTATAATCTCGCCGGCAAGGGCGTGCTGAAGGTGATCGGCGGCATGAGTCGCGAGAAGCCCGGCTATCCCTTGATCGGCTATTTCGCCAGCAACAATGCCTACGCCGCCGGCCTGAAGACGCCGAAGGATCTCGCCGGCAAACGCATCGCGATGACGCAGGTCGGATCGAGCTTTCACTATTCGCTGGGCCTGCTCGCGGACAAATACGGCTTCAAGCTTTCGGACGTGAAGATCGTGCCGCTGCAATCATTGTCGAACGCAGCCGCCGCGCTGAAGGGCGAGACCGTCGATGCGGCGCTGCTGCCGGTCTCGACTGCACGAAAGCTGATGGACGAAGGCGGTGCAAAATTCCTGGGCTGGGTCGGCGACGAGACGCCCTGGCAGCTGGGCGCGGTGTTCGCCTCGCCGAAGACGCTGGCCAACAAGGCACTGGTGACGAAATTCCTTGGCGTCCTCGCCAAGGCCGATCGCGAATATCATGACGTCATCCTGGCCTCGATGAAGGATGGTGTGGCCCCGATCAACGACAAGACAAAACCGCTGCTGGAGATCGTCGCGAAGTACACCAATTTGCCGGTCGAGCAGGTGGTCGGCAACTGCGCTTATATCGACCCGGACGGCAAGCTCGACGTCAAGAACGTCGACAATCAGATCAAATGGCTCCAGCAGCAGGGGTTTGCCGACAAGGGCTTTGATGCGGATACGATCATCGCCAAGGATTATGTGAAGGCGGATTGATGATGCGTGGGCGACTCTCTCCCCGTCATCCTGCGGTGCGAGTAGCGCAGTGTATTGGCGCCGGGCCTCATAGGATGCACGGCCGAGCTGCATCCGGACCGCACGTCCTTCGAGGCTCGACTTGCGGCGTGCCGCAAGCCGAGCGCTTCAGAATGACGGACCAAGAGTGAGAGCGCGCACCCCATGGACCTGATCGCCAACCGCATCTCCCACCATTTCGGCGATCTTGCCGTGTTGGACGATGTCTCCTTCACGGTGAGCGCCGGTGAGGTCGTCGCGATCGTCGGTCCCTCCGGTTGCGGTAAGAGCACGCTGCTGTCGATCCTCGGCGGCCTGCTGCAGCCAACGTCTGGCGCGGCCGAGCTGCGCGGGGCGCCGCCGGCGGACAGTCTCAATCCGCTGACCTTTGTGTTCCAGGACTTTGCGCTGCTGCCCTGGGCCACCGTCGAGGAGAACGTCGAATTCCCGCTGCTGCACACCCAGCTCACGGCCGCACAGCGCCGCGCGCTGGTTGACGATGCCCTGCGCCGCACGGGGCTGACCGATTTTCGTCGAACCTATCCGAAACAGCTCTCCGGCGGCATGCGCCAGCGCGTCGGGATTTCGCGCGCGCTTGCCGTCAAGCCCGCCATCCTGCTGATGGACGAGCCGCTGTCGGCGCTGGATTCGCAGACGCGCGAGCTGTTGATGGAGAATTTCGTCGGTCTGCTCGCCGACGGCGGCATGGGCGCGGTCTACGTCACCCACAATCTCGAAGAAGCGGCGCGCCTTGCTGATCGTATCGTGGTGCTGTCGCGCCGGCCCGGGCGCATCCGCGAGGTCGTTACCGTGCCGATGACGCGTGCCGAGCGCGGCGAAGCGGCTGCGCGCGAAAAGCT
The DNA here is from genome assembly GCF_028128765.1 of Bradyrhizobium sp. CCBAU 51627. Classification (GTDB taxonomy): domain Bacteria; phylum Pseudomonadota; class Alphaproteobacteria; order Rhizobiales; family Xanthobacteraceae; genus Bradyrhizobium. Next base: position 85,355 of record NZ_LBJG01000009.1, on the reverse strand, counting down.
GCTGGCGCTGCAAAATCAGATCTGGTCGCTGATCCGCAACGAGGCGATCGATGCCGAGCGCGAGGTCCAGCATGCTTGATCGCGCGGGTCTGCCGGCAAAGGACGAGACGACGCGGCGTGTCCGCTTCCGCGGCGCCGGCTTCGTGCCTGCATCGAGTCGGTTCGGCGGCTGGATCGCGCTCGCGCTGGTGATCGCGATCTGGCAGGCGGCGGGCAGCGCCAAACTTGTCAATCCATTGTTCCTGCCGGCGCCATCGGCGATCGTGCGGGCGATTTACGAACTCGCGATGTCGGGCGCGCTCTGGCAGCATCTGTCGGCCTCGCTGCTGCGCATCGGCGTCGGCTGGCTGCTCGGCACCGCTGCCGGCGTCGTGGTCGGCTTCGCCATCGGCTTGTCGCGACTTGCGCGCAGCGTCGGCATCACCTTTATCTCGGCGCTGTTCCCGATCCCGAAGATTGCACTGCTGCCGCTCTTGATCCTCTGGCTCGGCATCGGCGAAGAGCCGAAGATCGCGACCATTGCGCTGGGCGTGTTCTTCTCGACCGCGATCTCGGTCTATAGCGGTGTCGATGCGGTGCCGCGCAACCTGATCCGCATGGCGCAAAGCTTCAACGTTCCCTTCGCCACCATCGTGCGCAAGGTGGTCTGGCCGGGCGCGCTGCCGGCGATCCTCGCCGGCTTCCGCATCACGGCGTCCGTCGCGCTGTTGCTCGTCGTCAGTGCCGAGATGATCGGCGCGCAATATGGCATCGGCGCCTTCGTGCTGCAGGCCGGCAATCTGATGCAGACGGACCAGCTGCTCGCGGGCGTGGTGATCCTGTCGGTGTTCGGGCTTGCGGTGGGGAAGGTGATCGGCTGGCTCGAGGTGCGGTTGTTGCGCTGGCGATAGCTTGGCTCGACAACAGAGGTCGTCATGCCCGGGCTTGTCACGGGCATCCGCGTTCTTGGTACCGCGGGTGAGGCGTGGGTGGCGGGGTCAAGCCCGGCCATGACGGAGGATGGAGCGGTTACCCTTAGGCGTTGCCACGGTCCTCGCGGAACAGATCCAGCTTCTGCTGCACCGGCCGGTCCGAGAAGCTGAACAGCACGGCATCCTCGTCCGCCTCGTGTGCCACCCAATGCCAGCTCGGCACCACGAACAGATCGCGCGGGCCCCATTCGAACACGGCATCGCCGATGCGGCTGCGACCCTTGCCCTCGATCGGGCAAAACACGGTCGCATCCGTCGAGCGATAGAGTGCGGTCTTGAACCCCTTCGGCAGCAGCTGGATGAAGGTGCCGATCGTCGGCATCGCGAAATCGCCGGTTTCGGGGTTGCTGAACTTCAGCTTCAGCCCATGGCAGGCGTCCCACTCCTGGCTCGTCCTGGCCTTCTCCAGTGCCTCGCGCGTGTAAGTATAGGGATAGCTGAAGATCGGCGAGGTCTTGGACGTCCGCTTCACGTCGACCGGCAGCAGGTTATGGCCATAGCGCGCGAAGCTGTTGCCGGCGGGTTTTGTGATCTTCTGCTGGTCTTCCTTGGAGCCTTCCGCGAAGGAGCAGTCGAAGAACTGCACCAGTGGGATATCGAGGCCGTCGAGCCAGAACATCGGCTGGTCGGTCTCGTTGGAATGATCGTGCCAGGTCATCGACGGCGTGATGATGAAATCGCCGGGCTCCATCGCGGTACGCTCGCCGTCGACGGCCGTGTGGGCGCCCTTGCCTTCGAGCACGAAGCGCAGCGCCGACTGGCTGTGCCGGTGCGCAGGCGCGACGTCGCCGGGTACCACCATCTGCACGCCGGCATAGAGTGAGGTGGTGATCTTGGACTGGCCGCGCAGGCCGGGGTTCTCCAGCACCAGCACGCGGCGCTCGGCCTCCTTGGCCGTGATCAGCTTGCCGGCTTCCGTCATGTAGTCGCGGATCACATCGAACTTCCAGAGGTGCGGCTGGCAAGCGCTCCTCGGCTCCGGGGTGATCAGATCGCTCATCACCGTCCACAGCGCGGTGAGATTCTCGCCGTCGATCTTCCGGTAGAACGCCTCGCGTTCCGGCGTCTTGGTCACCGCTTCCATGGCTGCTGCTCCAGATCGCTTTGTTAATTGACAGTATACTGACAATCTCGGTAGCGTCAACGTGACGGCGCTATGTATAAGGGAGTCATTCCGGGGCGGCTCGAAGAGCCGAACCCCGGAATCCCGAGATTCCGGATTCGACGCTGGCGCGTCGCCCGGAATGACAAACGACAGGGAGGGTTCCGATGAAGCTGCATGGTTATTTCCGCTCCAGCGCCGCCTATCGCGTGCGAATCGCATTGAATCTGAAGGGCCTTGGTGCGGAGCACCTGCCGCACCATCTTCGCAAGGGCGAGCAATGCGCGCCCGCTTATCTCGCCATCAACCCGCAAGGCCTCGTGCCTGCGCTGGAGAACGATGCGGGTGCGGTGCTGACCCAGTCGGTCGCAATCATCGAATGGCTCGACGAAACCCATCCCAATTCGCCGCTCCTGCCGAAGGATCCGCTGCGCCGCGCCAAGGTGCGCGCATTCGCGCTGGCGATCGCCTGCGATACTCATCCCGTGCAGAATCTGAAGGTGCTGGCGCGGCTGCGAGAGCTCGGCCTGCCCGAGGAGAAAGTCCTGGACTGGGCGGCGTGGGTCAACCGCGAGGGCCTGTCCGCCTGTGAAACCTTGATCAAGGACGAGCCCGGGCCGTTCTGCTTTGGCGATGCGCCGACCCTGGCCGATCTCTGCCTGGTGCCGCAGCTCGCCAACGCGCGGCGCTTCGGCGTTGATGTCGCCGCCTATCCGCGCCTGCTGAAGGCCGAGGCCGCCGCCAAGGCGCTGCCGGCGTTCGCCAACGCCGCACCGGAGAAGCAGCCCGATGCCGAGTAAGCCTTCTCCCCCGATCACGATGGATGCGGTCTATGCCGCGCCGGGCTATCTGTTCCGACGCATGCAGCAGATCGCGGTCTCGATCTTCATGGAGGAGTGCAAGGCGTTCGACCTCACGCCGGTGCAATATGCGGCGCTGATCGCGATCCACACCCGCCCCGGCATCGATGCGACGCGGCTTTCGGCCGTGATCGCCTTCGATCGCTCCACGCTCGGCAGCGTGATCGAGCGTCTCCAGGCCAAGGATTTTGTCGAGCGCAGGCCGGCGCCGGAGGACAAGCGGATCAAGCTGCTCTATTTGACGAAATCGGGGACCGCGATCCTGCGCGAGATCATTCCCGCCGTGGAACGTGCGCAGGCCCGCATGCTGGAGCCGCTCAGGCCTGCGGATCGCAAGGCGCTGATGGGGCTCATGTCGCAGCTCGTCGATCTCAACAACGAGGCCTCGCGCGTGCCGCTACGGGCGGAGGATGCGCTGGAGCATCTGGGGAAGGCGGGATGAAATTCTCCGCTGTCATTCCCCGCGAAAGCGGGTAATCCAGTACGCCGCGGCTTCTCGGCTCCATTACTGCTGTCTCTGGAATACTGGATCGCCCGGTCGAAGCCGGGCGATGACAGTGGGAGCTACATCCGCAACAACGCCTGCCGGTCGATCTTCCCCGTGCCAGTCTTGGGCAACTCGTCGATGAAAATCACCTCGCGCGGATATTTGTAGGGCAGCAGCTTGCCCTTGACGTAGTCCTGCAACCGCCGCGTCGCCTCGCCCTGATCCGTCGCGCGGTTGTTCATCACGACCACTGCCTTCAGCGTCATGCGGCGATCCGGCAGCTCGGCCGCGAACACCGCGCATTCGCGGATGTCGGGGTGATCGGCGAGGCAAAGCTCGACTTCGAGGGGATAGACCCACTGGCCCGAGATCTTGATGAGATCGTCGGCGCGGCCACGGAAGAAGTGAAAGCCGTCGCTGTCGCGGACGAAGCGGTCGCCGGTGTAGATCCAGCCGCCCTCGCGGATGGTCTCGGCGGATTTGTCGGGCCGGTTCCAGTACAGCGGCGTGTTGGAATCGCCGCGCACCCACAAGATGCCCTCTTCGTTGTCGCCGACGTCGCGGCCGTCCTTGTCCCGCAGCGCGACCTCGTAGCCGGGCACGCGCAGGCCGGCGGCGCCGAGCTTCTTCCGCTCGGGGCTATTGCTGAGATAGATGTGCAGCACCTCGGTCGAGCCGAGGCCTTCGACGATTTCGAGCCCGGTGAGCGACTTCCAGCCGTTGAAGACTTCGGCGGAGAGCACTTCGGCAGCCGAGAGCGCCATGCGGAGCGATGAGAAGTCGGTCTTGTCTGCGCCGTCCGCCTTGGTCAGCGAGGTGTAGAGCGTCGGCAGGCCGAAGAAGACGGTCGGCTTGTACTGCTCGATCGCAGCGAAGATCGCCGCCGGCTTCGGTTGGCCCGGCAGCAGCAACGTCGCGGCACCTGATGAGAACGGGAAGGTGATGGAATTGCCGAAGCCATAGGCGAAGAAGATCTTCGGCACGGAGAAGCAGATGTCGTGCGGCGTCAGCTTCAGCACGTTCCGCGCAAAGGCGGCCTCGCTGTAGGCCATGTCGTGCTGGAGATGCACGATGCCCTTGGGACGGCCGGTAGAGCCGGAGGAGTACATCCAGAACGCCATCTCGTTGCGATGCGTCGGAGCTTCGGCTAGCTCGGATGGGAATTGCGAGAGCCAGTCTGCGGCAGCGATCGCGTTCCGCGCCGCGTGGTCGCCGACATCGCCGTTGACGATGATCAGCGTGCGCAGTTCCGTGTCCTTGCAGGCCTCGGCATTGAACCGCGCGCAGAACTCGGCATCAGCGACCGCAATGGCCGCACCGGAATCGGCGAGATAGAATTGTAAGAGGTCCGGTGGCGTCAGCGTGTTGATCAGCAGCGGCACGAAGCCGGCGCGCACCGCACCGAAGAAGGCGGCCGGATAAGCCGGCGTGTCGTCCAGGAACAGCAGCACGCGATCGCCGCGCTTCAGGCCGAGCGATGCAAAGCCGTTGCCCCAACGGCAAGCGTCCGCACAGAGCTCGGCATAGGTCCGCGTGCCTGCCGGGCCAATCAACGCGAGCTTGTCGCCGCGCCCTTCGATGAGATTGTCGAACACCACGCGGCTGGCGTTGTAGAGGTCCGGAACGGCAAAGCCGATTTCGCGGACGCCCGCGCTGTCGGCGGGCACCTTGTCGCGTATTTCGTTGCTCATGCCGCGTCTCCGGCATTCTTCTGGGCCTCGTAGCGGGCCATGAAGGTCGGCGACATCGCGCGCAATCGGGAATCATCGATGCGGCCGGAGCGGGTGATGTAGCTATAGGCGAAGTCCATCAGGCCGAGCTGCATGTGCTGGGCAAAGTGCTCGTACCAGAACGCGCTGGTGCGGGCCGCATTGACGAGCTTCTGCACCACCGGCTTGCGCGTCGCCTGGTAGCGATGCAGTGCGGTCGACAGATGCGCATCGGATTCGAGCGCCTTGACCAGCGCGATCGCGTCTTCGATCGCGAGCCGCGTGCCCGAGCCGATCGAGAAATGCGCCGAGTGAAGCGCATCGCCGATCAACACCATGTTCTTGAACGACCAGTGCTCGTTCCACACCCAGGGGAAATTGCGCCAGACCGACTTGTTCGAGATCAGGCAGTGGCCGCCGAGCGTATCGGCAAACACCTCCTCGCACACGCCCTTGGACTGCTCGACGTCCTTATAGGCGAAGCCATAGGCCTGCCAGGTCGCGTGGTCACATTCGACCAGGAAGGTGCTCATGGTCGGCGAGTATCGATAGTGATGCGCGTTGAAGGCGCCGCGATCGGTCTTCACAAAAGTCTGCGACAGCGTGTCGAAGCGCTTCGAGGTGCCGTACCAGACGAATTTGTTGGAGGAGTAGGACAGCGAAGTGCCGAAATCGCCCTCGAAGGTGCGGCGGACCATGGAGTTGAGTCCATCGGCCGCGACGATCAGGTCGTGGCCATTGAGCTGGTCGATGGCCTGGATCTGTGTGTCGAAGCGGGGGATGACGCCGACCGCGAGCGCGCGCTGCTGCAGGAACTGCAAGAGCTCGAGCCGGCCGATCGAGGAGAAACCGACGCCATCGATGGCGACGCTGTCGCCGCCGAGATTCAGCGTGATGTTCTGCCAGCTCTCCATATGCGGCGCGATCGCATCGACCGTCTCGGGGTCGTCGGCGCGCAGGAATTCCAGGGCCTGGTCGGAGAACACGACACCAAAGCCCCAGGTCGCGTCGGCCGGGTTCTGTTCGAACAGGTCGACCTGATCCTCGGGGTGACGCTTCTTCCAGAGATAGGCGAAGTAGAGCCCACCGGGCCCCCCACCAATCACGGCGATCCGCAACGTCTGCCTCCCTAATTGACAGTATACTTACTATCTCAGGGTAGACTAATGGGCTCCGGCCTCCCACGCCAGCGGAATTACCGACAAGGCGAGGTGCGGCGCAGCACAGCCGCGGACACCGGCTTTCCACGGGCCCGAAACCGTCAGGTGCGAATCATAGCCAAACCGCGTCGGCTTGGCCACACGGGCGTCAGACGCAGCGCTTCACGTAGACCCCATTCACCAGCACCCGCGTGCAGCGGACTACCGGCACGGGGTGGCGGACTACGACGGCTCCGTTCGATCCGGCGCAACCGGCGCGGTAGACGCCGCGGGCGCACACCACCGCATTGGCATCGGACGCTTCGAAGGTCATGGTCGCTCCGAAGGCGAGAACCGCAGAAGCAACGAGTAGCAATGAACGCATATTGTCCTCCCGGTCTTGACGTGATTGAAATCGGATATCCGCAAAAGATTGGTCGTGGCAGGCGCGCGAAAATTCATTCGTGGACGCAGTTCACCATTGTGCCTGTGCCGGTGTCTGTGCCTTGGCGCATCATCGCGCCGCAAATGGCGCCAGCACGTCCCTGCACGCTGGCGACAGCGACGCTGCGTTGCTGGCGATGCATTGCACGACGCGGCCACCGCCGGGCGCGACCCCGGCGCAGAGCGAGCGGATGTCGGCGCTGCAGGCGGAGCGCGCGACGAACAACTCTTCGCGTGGCCTGAGCGAACGGAGAACGATCACGGCAGGCGCGGCCGCCGGTGCTGCTCCGGCGGTCGGTGCGGCAGCGGCCGCCGGTGCAGCCCCCGCTGACGCGCCGCCACCTGCGGCCGCCGTCACGGCCTTCTCGCAAGCCGGCGAGACCTTGGTCTTGTTCTTCTCCAGGCATTCGAGGGCGGGCGCACCGCCCGGCGGGACGCTGGCGCACACCTTGGAATAATCGGCGCGGCACGCGCTCTTGACCAACGCAACCTGTGCGCTGCTCGGCTTGGCCGCGGCGGCTTTCGGAGCGGCGCTGGTCGGCTTCGCCGCAGGTGCGACCGCGGGCGCTGCTTCGGTCTTTGCCGGTTCGGGTTTGGCAGCTTCGGATTTGGCCGGCTCGGATTTGGCGGGCGCCGCCTCGGTCTTCGGCGCTGCGGCCGGCTCGACGGCGCGCACTGCGGTCTGGCATCCCGCCGACAGGCTCGACATGTGGCTCTGCAAACACTGATACGCCTCGACGCCGCCGGGCGTCACGCTCGCACAATGCGCCATGAAATCCGAGCGGCAGGCGGAGCGGATGGCGCTCTTCTGAGCTTCGGTCGGCGCTTGCGCGAATGCGCTTGTTGCGGTTGCGAAGAGTGCCGCGGCGAGCAACGCGTGACGCGTCGATGCATGTTTCAACATGTTGAACATTTGAACGAATCCTGCCCTGTCGGTAACGCCGACGCATTATTAAAAGTAATGTAAACAATCTCGCGGCCGATGCCGCGTGCGGCATCCTTGGCCGCGTTCGCCACCACCGCAAGTAGATCATATGCGCAGAATTGCGACGTAACTAGGTCGTCAGAGCCTGACCATGCGCTTGCCGCGGTTCTCGCCGGCGAGCAATCCGATCAGCGCCTTCGGCGTGTTCTGAAGGCCATCGATGATATCTTCCTGCACCTTCAGCTTGCCGGCCTTGACCCAGGCTTGAAGGTCGGCCAGCGCGCGCTGGCTTTCCTTCATGTAGTCCATCACGATGAATCCCTGCATGATGAGCCGCTTCACCACGATCAGGCCGGGCACGCCGCGGGGGCCGTGCGCCGACGGCGCGCCGTCATATTGCGAGATCGCGCCGCAACAGGCGATGCGACCGTAATTGTTCATCTGCGGAAGACAGGCCTCGAGAATGTCGCCGCCCACATTGTCGAAATAGACGTCGATGCCTTTTGGCGCTGCCGCGCGCAGCGCCTTGAACACTGCGCCGTCCTTGTAGTCGACGGCGGCATCGAAGCCGAGTTCGGAGGTCAGCCAGTTGCACTTGTCCGCGCCGCCGGCGATGCCGATGATGCGACATCCCTTGATCCTGGCGATCTGCCCGACGATCGAGCCGACCGAGCCTGCGGCCGCGGAGACTACGACCGTCTCCCCCTCCTTCGGCTTGCCGACCTCGAGCAGGCCGAAATAAGCAGTGAGACCGGCGATGCCGAACACGCTGAGCAGATGCGTCATCGGCTCGAGCTTCGGCATCTTCGTCAAATGTTTTGCCGGCACTGCGGCAAACTCCTGCCAGCCGGTGTCACCGAAGACGAGGTCGCCGGGCGCAAGCCCCTCGGCCTTCGAACTGACGACCTCGGCGATGGCGCCGCCGGCCATCACGCTGTTGGCCTCGACGGCCGAGCGATAGGTTGCGCCGTGCATCCAGGCGCGGTTGGCAGCATCGAGCGAGATGTATCGTACCCGCAGCAAGGCTTCACCGTCCTTCGGCTCGGGCGTGGCGCCTTCAACCATCCTGAAATGCTCGGGCCCGAGCTTGCCGCTGGGTTTTTCGACCAGAAGAATTTGGCGATTGACGTTGCTCGTCATGGCGTTTTCCCCTCGTTGCTTGGCGATTATTGATGCAGGTGCCGCAAAGAAAACGTGCAGACCGCATTGTTGTGCGCTGCACGAAGGCTAGATCGCGCCGTTCCATTTCACAACGGGAACATCCGGCCAACGCGCCCACACGCAAAGCGTGTTGCGTCGCTCTGACATCTGCGACATCATGAAGCGCCGGTGTACGTGGGGGTAAGCAATGTCGAACAGGTTTACGCAATACATTCTGGCAGCGATGATGCTGGGCATCATCGTGGGCTCGGCGATCTACAATTTCCTGCCCGATACCCGCGCCGAGTGGGCCTCCGCCATCAACCTGATCGCCATGATGTTCCTGCGCCTGATCAAGATGATCATCGCGCCGCTGGTGTTCGCCACTCTGGTCGGCGGGATCGCGCATATGGGCTCGGGCGCCAAGCTCGGCCGCATCTTCGCCAAGACCATGGGCTGGTTCGTCAGCGCTTCCTTCGTCTCGCTGTTGCTCGGCCTCCTGATGGTCAATCTGCTGCAGCCCGGCGCGAACTTTCCGGGCACCTTGCCTGCGGCGGGCCAATCGACCGGCCTGCCGGTCTCCGCCTTCTCGATCGAGAAGTTCCTGACCCATCTGATCCCGACCTCGATTGCGGACGCGATGGCGCAGAACGAGATCTTGCAGATCGTGATCTTCGCCGTGTTCTTCTCGGTGGCGATGGGTGCATTGCCCGAGCGCTCCAAGCCGATCCTGGCGCTGATCGACGACATCAGCCACATCATGCTGAAGGTGACGAGCTATGTGATGCTGTTCGCACCGCTCGCGGTGTGGGCCGCCATCACCGCGACCGTGGCCAAGAACGGTCTGCTGGTGCTCTGGAAGCTCGTCGTGTTCATGGGCGGCTTCTATCTCTCGCTGTTCATCCTCTGGGGCATCCTGGTGGTCGTCGGCTTCATCGTGATCGGACCGCGATACAGCCATCTGTTGCGATTGATTCGTGAGCCGCTGATGATCGCGTTCTCCACCGCGAGCTCGGAAGCGGCTTACCCGAAGACGCTGGAAGGCCTCAACCGTTTCGGAGCCTCGTCGCGGATCTCGAGCTTCGTGCTGCCGCTCGGCTATTCCTTCAACCTCGACGGCACGATGATGTACTGCACTTTCGCCAGTATCTTCATCGCGCAGAGCTATCACATCGACATGCCGCTCGGCACACAGCTCGCGCTGCTCGCGACCTTGATGATCACCTCGAAGGGCGTCGCCGGCGTGCCGCGTGCCTCCCTCGTCGTGATCGCCTCGACGCTGGCGCAGTTCAACATCCCCGAGGCGGGCCTGCTCATGATCATGGGCATCGATACGTTCCTGGACATGGGCCGCAGCGCCACCAACGTGATCGGCAACACGCTGGCGACCTCGGTCGTCGCGAAGTGGGAGGGCGAGCTCGGACCCGAGCATGCGATGGGACCGGGCGACGTCGTGCCCGGCGACATGGTGCCGGGCGAAGTGCCTGCGCTGGCCGGCCATTGACGGGAGTGCGTCATGCGCCCTCTGACGGCGATTTCGAGCGGCCTGTTGCTGGCGGCGTGCCTGCTGGCAACGGACGCCTTCGCCCAGACCGGCAGCAGCGAAGGGCTCAGCCCGACGCTGTCGGCCATCAAGAACGCGCACGCCGTGCGGCTCGGCTACCGCGAAAGCTCGCCGCCGTTTTCGTTCCTTGATCAGGCTAACAGGCCGATCGGCTACAGCCTCGAACTCTGCGAGGCTATCGTCGAGGAGATCGGCGCCGAGGTCGACGATCCCAATCTCAGAATCGACTATGTCAAGGTCACCTCGGATGACCGCATCGACGCGCTGCTCCAGAACAAGATCGATCTGGAGTGCGGCTCGACCACGGCCAACTCGGAGCGTGGCAGGCGCGTCGCGTTCTCGCCGCTGATGTTCGTCGCCGGCACCAAGCTGATGGTGCCCAAAGCCTCCAGCGCGCAGTCGCTGACCGATCTGAAGGGCAAGACCATCGTGGTGACGAAGGGCACCACCAACGAGCAGGCGATCCGGGCCGCCGACCAGAAGTTCTCGCTGGGCCTGACCATCGTCGTCGGCGCCGATCACGAACAGTCGTACCAGATGCTGGTCGACGGCAAGGCCGACGCATTCGCGACCGACGACATACTGCTCTCGGGCCTGATCGTCCGGCACAAGTCGCAGGACAAGTTTCGCGTCACCGGCGACTATCTGTCCTACGATCCCTACGGCATCATGTTCCGCAAGGGCGAGCCGCAACTCTCGGCCGTGGTCGAGCGCGCCTTCCGCAAGCTCGGCTCCAATCACGATCTCGTGCCGCTCTACAACAAATGGTTCATGGCGCGGATGCCGACCGGCGAGCGGATGAACGTGCCGATCTCGCTGCAACTGGAAGAAGCCTTCAAGGCGATGGACGATTCCGCGAGCGCGAATAACTAGCGGCAGTTGCTTCTCTCTCGGGATGACGGTGATAGGCCATCGCTCGTGCCGCCTTTCCCGAACACCCGGTCCAGCGCCGCGTCATACGTCGCCTGCACCAGCTCCGGATGGAGCTTGCCCAGCGCCTCCATCATCACGCCGGAATTGATCTCCAGCACGCGCCAATCGCCGTCGACACGCACCACGTCGATGGACGCGAAGGCGATGCTGATGGCGCTCGCGGCATCGATCGCGAGCTTCACGCAAGCCGAGCGATCCGCGCCATCCTCCAGCAACACCGGCTTTGCGCCGGCGTCGAGATTATGCCGCCAATCCGAGCCGCGCTGCTTGCTGTAGACGATGAGAGGCACGCCATCGAGCAGGATCACACGGACTTCATCCTCGATCGCGACATAGGGCGAGATTACGAGCCCGGCGCTCATGGAAAAGACTTCGCCAACCGCGAGGTCGAGGTCCGCCTCTGTCGCCACCCTGAATACCGAGCGCCCCGATGTCCCCTCGTTCGGCTTCACCACCACGCCTTGCGGATGATTGTGAAGCAACTCGATCATGGCCTCGCGCCAGGCGGGGCCGACAACATTCTTGCCCAGCTTCGGGTTGAGGAAGAGGTGATGCGGAATACAGGGCACGCCCGCCATCTCCAGCACCTCTGAGGTCGCCGACTTGTCGTTGGCGAGCCGGTGCGCGATCGCGCTGTTCAGCCCGATATCGTAGCCGAAGGCGAATCGGCGCATCTCGCCCCGGCGCATCGCGATCAGCCAGCCGCCGGCGCGCACATCCAAGGGGATGCCGTGACGTGCACAATAGTGCCGTATCGCCGTTACGAAGATCCGTTCACGAGGGGGCATTGTCGAACCATTTTGCCGGATCGCCGCCGAGTGTGTCGCGGCCTTGCGACACCCTTAATGACTTTTTCGCGAGGGCCGACGGAAATTAAGTGCTGTTCCGATGGCCATTTGAGCAAAGAAATTGCCGCAATGCGGCATGGAAGAGAAAATCGTTAATTCTTTAGTGATTTCAAGCCGAAATGCGCATTTGATCGGCGTCAATTGCATGCCGTTTCAGGTTGATTATTGATCTCAATGGCGTAGATCACACACGCGAAATCCTCCGCCATGGCGATGGTGTCCGCCCCGTTTTCAGGGCCGGGCAACGCTTTTGCCCTAAAACCGCAGACATTCGGAATATCGAAAATCATGAGCGCGTTTTACCGAGAGAAGGTCCTTTCCGTCCAGCACTGGACCGACACGTTGTTCAGCTTCCGCGCCACGCGCGATACCGGCTTCCGCTTCCAGAATGGTCAGTTCGCCATGATCGGCCTCGAGGTCGATGGCCGCCCGTTGCTGCGCGCCTACAGCATGGCGAGCGCCAACCACGAGGAAGAGCTCGAGTTCTTCTCGATCAAGGTGCAGGACGGCCCGCTCACCTCGCGCCTGCAGAAGATCAAGGAAGGCGACACCATCCTGGTCGGCCGCAAGGCGACCGGTACGCTGATCACCGACAATCTGCTTCCCGGCAAGCGGCTGATGCTGCTGTCGACCGGCACGGGCCTTGCGCCCTTCGCAAGCCTGATCAAGGACCCCGAGGTCTACGACCAGTTCGAGAGCATCGTTCTGGTGCACGGCTGCCGCCAGGTCTCCGAGCTCGCCTATGGCGAGAGGCTGGTCGCGAATCTGCGCGAGGACGAGCTGTTCGGCGAGCTGCTCGCGGACAAGCTGGTGTACTATCCGACCGTGACCCGCGAGCCGTTCAAGAACCGCGGCCGCATCACCGACCTCATCAACTCCGAGCAGATCTTCAACGACATCGGCCAAGGCCCGCTCGACATCGCAACCGACCGCATCATGATGTGCGGCAGCCCGGCGATGCTCGAAGAGCTCAAGGTGATGTTCGAAAGCCGTGGCTTCATCGAGGGCTCCGGCAACAAGCCCGGCCATTTCGTGATCGAGAAGGCCTTCGTGGAGCGCTGATTGGCGCTCGCTCTCGGGGACGTCGTCTCGATGCCGCGGTGGCGAAAGCCAGGACCCATAGCCACCGAGTCAAATTTGGCGAAGACTGGGTCGTCGTCAGTCTTCGCACGACCCCGTTCAGGGGTGACGAGTCCCGGCTTTCGCCAGGACGACACGGGTGGGTAAGGCATCCTGCCCGGCCAGCCACCCCTTGATCTTCCCCTATCTGCTGCACTGCAATAGTCCCATCCTCTCGGCGGATTGATCTGCGCCCGTCGAATTCGCTAGCCTGAAACAAGTGCTGCGTCATATCCGTATGACAGGCGCGGGCGTATCGTACCGCCTCCAAGCTGGCGAGAGGATGGCAATCGTGGCCGACGACACCAAGACGCAGGAATCTCCAAAACGGTTGCCGCTCGCGGAAGAGGGGATCGCCGAAATCCTGCTGCTTCCTTTCTCGCCGCGCTTCATCGTCCTGACGATGTGCGCCGTCGTCACGGCGCTGCTGGTCGGCATCGGCATCGCCGACCGCAAGATCTTCGACATCCTGCTGGTCCCGATCCTGATCTTCGGTGCCCTGACGCTGCTCGGCGTCCGCGATCTCATGCAGAAGAGCCACGCGGTGCTGCGCAATTACCCGATCTCGGCGCATATCCGCTTCCTGCTCGAAGAGATCCGTCCGGAGATGCGGCAATATTTCTTCGAGAGCGAGAAGGACGGCATGCCTTTCTCGCGCGACACCCGCGCGGTGGTCTATCAGCGCGCCAAGATGCAGCTCGACAAGCGTCCGTTCGGCACCCAGGAGGACGTCTATCGCGAGGGCTACGAGTGGATGCATCACTCGGTGTCGCCGAAGGCGCATGCCGAGGAGAAGTTTCGCGTCACCATCGGCGGGCCGGATTGCGCAAAACCCTATTCAGCTTCGGTGTTCAACATCTCGGCGATGAGCTTTGGCGCGCTCAGCCCGAATGCGGTGCGCGCGCTCAATGCCGGCGCCAAGAAGGGCGGCTTTGCCCATGACACGGGCGAGGGCGGCTTCAGCCCTTATCACGCCGAGATGGGCGGTGACATCATCTGGGAGATCGGCTCTGGCTATTTCGGCTGCCGCCATCGCGACGGCAGCTTCGATCCGGAGGCATTTGCGCGCGTTGCGAGCCGCGACCAGATCAAGATGGTCGAGCTCAAGATCAGCCAAGGCGCCAAGCCCGGCCATGGCGGAGTGCTGCCGGCGGCGAAAGTCTCCGAGGAGATCTCCAAGATCCGCGGCGTCTCGATGGGCGAGGATTGCATCTCGCCGGCCTCGCACCGCGCCTTCTCCACGCCTGTTGGCATGATGCAGTTCATCGCCGAGATGCGAAAGCTCTCCGGCGGCAAGCCGGCAGGCTTCAAGCTCTGCATCGGCCATCCCTGGGAGTTCCTGGCGATCTGCAAAGCGATGCTTCAGACCGGCATTTATCCGGACTTCATCGTCGTCGACGGCAACGAGGGCGGCACCGGTGCCGCGCCGCTGGAGTTCATGGATCATCTGGGCATGCCGATGCGCGAGGGCGTCAATTTCGTCCACAACGCGCTGGTCGGCATCAACGCGCGTGACCGCATCAAGATCGGTGCCTCCGGCAAGATCGCGACGGCTTTCGACATGGCGCGCGCGATGGCGATCGGCGCCGACTGGTGCAATTCGGCGCGCGGCTTCATGTTCTCGCTCGGCTGCATCCAGTCGCTGAGCTGCCATACCGACCGATGTCCGACCGGGGTCGCGACCCAGGATCCGACCCGGGCACGCGCGCTCTACGTGCCGCTCAAGATCGATCGTGTGCATAATTACCACCACGCCACGCTGCAATCGCTGACCGAACTGATCGCCGCGGCGGGCCTGGAGCATCCGCAGGAGCTGCGCCCGATCCACTTCACCCAGCGCACCTCGACGACCGACGTGAAATCCTTCGCCCAGCTCTATCCGGCGCTGCGCCCGGGCGAGCTGCTTGAAGGCACCGAAGACCCGCGGTTCCGCGATGCCTGGCGGATGGCGCGGGCGGAGACGTTCCAGCCGGCGCCATAAGCGCCCGGGTTGCACAAAATTGTCGCCATTGGGCTGGCACTTAAGGTTTGGTTCAACTTTGGGTGTACATTGCGCACATGAACGAGCGGCGCGACAAACCCAGGCATCGTGTCTTGAAAGCCGGAACCATCGAGTTCGGCGGCGGCGCGATCGACTGCACCGTCAGGAATTTTTCCGACACCGGCGCGGCGCTCGACGTGACCAGCCCGGTCGGGATTCCCGAGCACTTCACCCTCGCCATCAAAGCCGATGGAGCGTATCTCGCCTGCAGGGTGGTGTGGCGCAAAGAGAAGCGGATCGGGGTGCGATTCGGGTGAGAGTTTTTCCGTGAGCCGAGTTCTCGCCAAACACTCAGCCGTCGTCCCGGCGAAGGCCGGGACCCATACCGCGTGATCTATCGATCGCGGGCAGGTCGCAATACCACGCAACTAACCGTCTTCGTCAAACTCAATTCGGTGGTTATGGGTCCCTTCGCCGGGACGACAGTGGGGGCTATCCCGTCTCCACTTCGCTCAGCCGCGTTGCCAAGATCTTGTCGATCCTGCGCCCGTCGAGATCGACCACTTCGATATGCCAGCCGGCGAAGTCGAAGGCGTCGCCGACATCAGGCAGCGCATTGAACTGCTGCAGCACGAGGCCGGCCACCGTGTTGTAGCGGTGATGCGGCGGCAGCTCGATGCCGAGCAGGTCGCCGAACTCGTCAACGGGCATCCAGCCGGAGACGAGCAGAGAATCATCCGCGCGCTTCACATAAGCCGGCTCGGGCGGTCCCTCCTCGGAATGGAAGGCGCCCACGATCGACTCGAGAATATCCGCCGCCGTCACCACGCCCTCGAACCCGCCGTATTCGTCATGCACGAGGCCGATGTGCACCGGCGCGGCCTTCAGGATCGCGAGCACGTCGCGCGCGTCGGCGGAGGCGGGGATGATCGGCGTCTCGCGCACCAGCGCGCGCAAATCGGGCGTGCGCTCGCGCATATAGGCGACAAGCAGATCCTTGGCCTGCAGCACTCCGATCGGGTTGTCGCGATCGCCGTCGCAAACGGGAAAGCGCGAATGCGGGCTCTTGGCGATCAGCGCCTGGATCGCGTCCTGGTCGTCGTTCAAATCGATCTCGTCGACCTCCGTGCGCGGCGTCATCACGGCGCCGACCGGCCGGTCGCCGAGTCGCATCACGCCGGCGATCATCTCCTTTTCGCCGGGCTCGAGGATGCCGGCGTTCTCGGCCTCGCTGACGAGATGATGGATCTCGTCTTCCGATACCTTCTCCGCCTTGCCGCCGCGGCCGAGCAACGTCAGGATCAGCTTGCCGGAGACATCGAGCAGAAACACCAGCGGCAGCGAGACCCGCGCCAGCACGTGCATCGCCGGCGCGACCTTGACCGCGATGCTCTCAGGGTCACGCAGCGCCACCTGTTTCGGCACCAGCTCGCCGACGATCAGGGTCGCATAGGTGATGATGGTGACGACGATGCCGACGCCGACGATGTCGGCGATGCCTGAGGACAGGCCGAGCTCGATCAGCCATTGCGTCAGCCGCTGCCCGAGCGTCGCGCCGGAGAAGGCGCCCGACAGCACGCCGACCAGCGTGATGCCGATCTGCACGGTCGAAAGGAACTTGCCGGGATCGGCGGCCAGAATCAGCGCGCGCTCGGCGCCGCGCACGCCCTTGGCGGCAAGCAGCGACAGTCGCGCCGGGCGTGATGAGACCACGGCCAGCTCGGACATCGACAGCAGACCGTTGATGACGATCAGAACGATGACGATGATGAGTTCGACGGTGAGCATTGATGTTCCAGGGTAACGGAGTGTGGCTTCGCACCACACGCATTGATATAGGTATTTTGGGGGGAAGTGCTGGGAATGCTGTCGCATCCACTCCGCGAGGGAACCTCACAGCTGCACGCGTTCGAGCCGACCCGCGACGACCTGACACTCCGCGGAACTACGGACTGATACTTAACGGGCTCTTAGTGGCCGCCAGTTAGGTTTTCCCGACAATCATAGAAGCATAGTCGGGGACCTGAGGATGCGGATCGGGAAGCTTTTTGCGCTGTCGATGCTGACGGTGACGGTTTTTGCAGTCATCCTTGGCGCCGAGGTGCTGATACCGCAGGCGCGTATCTTCACCGGCCGCTCTGACGCGATCAAGCGGGTCGATGCGTTCGGCGCCATCCTGATGGTGAGCCAGCAGGTCGCCGGCCTTCGCGCTCCCTACATCTCCCCGATTTTTCAGGAGAGCGCTGCGACGCAGGCTCAGACCGATGCTGCGACGAAGGTCGCGAAGGCGGCCGAAGCCTCGTTCGAGAGCGCAAGGCGGGCCCTCACGGTGCTGGATGACGGCGGAGCGATGGCCGAAAATCTCGACCGTGCCGCGCGGCGGCTGAAGGAAATCACCACGGCTGCCGATCGCGCGATGAGCGTTCCTCTCGCTACGCGCGACAGTGTCTTGATCAAGGGGTTCCTGCCCGGTGTGGCCGAGGTCATCGCCAACATCGAACCGATCATGAACCGGCTGGAGGGAAGGGTCGTCGATGCCGATTCCTCGCTGGCGGCGCTGTTGAGCCTGGCGCGAACGGCGCAGGATCTTCGTGTCTCCGCGGGCAGCCGCGCCGCCACGTTGTCACCGGCGCTGAGTGCACGCCGTCCGCTCATGGCGGCTGAATTCTCGCTGATGGATCGCATGCAGGGACGTGTGGAGGCCGATCGCGAACGCATCGAGGCCGGCATCGTCCAGCTCGGCAGTCCGTCCCGCATTGCCGCGGCGTTCAAAGCAGCGACGGATTCCTATTTTGGCAAAGCCGCGCCCGTGGTCGACAAGGAGATGCCGGCTGCGCGCGGCGACGGCAAGTACGGCGTCACCGCCGATGAGTTGGCGAACGTGATCGTGCCCGCCATCCAGATGTTCTACGGCGTGCGCGACGCCGCGCTGGCGGAAGCGGCCGAGCGCGCCTCGGCCGCACGCGATGGCGCGCTGGCGATGCTCGCGCTCGCGGGCGTTGCCGTGCTGGCGCTGCTCGGCACGCTCGGCGGCGTGACCATCATGCTGCGCCGTCGCGTGGTGACGCCGCTGGCAAGGCTCGCGGACGTGATCGGCACGCTTGCCGCCGGACAGCAAGAAGTCGAGGTTCCGGCGACGGGCCGCGACGACGAGATCGGCCAGGTCGCCGGTTCGTTGCAGCATTTCAAGGATTCGCTCCTCGCCCAGAAGTCCGCCGATGCGGCCGCTGCGATCGAAGCCGAGGCGAAGCTCCAGCGGAGCCAGCGCATGGATCAGATCGCGCGCGATTTCGAGGCTATGATCGGCGACGTCATCAACACCGTCTCGTCAGCATCGTCGGAGCTGGAGGCCTCGGCGGGAACGCTGACGAGCGCCGCCGATCAATCCGAAAAGGTCACTGCAACCGTTGCGGCCGCCTCCGAACAGGCTTCCACCAACGTGCAGACCGTCGCCGCGGCGGCCGAGGAAATGGCGTCCTCGGTCGACGAGATCAGCCGGCAGGTCCAGGATTCCGCGCGCATCGCCGGAGAAGCGGTGCAACAGGCCGGGCGGACCAACGATCACGTCGGCGAGCTCGCCAAGGCTGCGGGGCGGATCGGGGACGTCGTCGAGCTCATCAGCCAGATCGCCGGCCAGACCAATCTTCTGGCCCTCAACGCCACGATCGAGGCGGCGCGCGCCGGCGAGGCCGGACGCGGCTTTGCCGTCGTCGCCTCCGAGGTCAAGGCGCTGGCCGAGCAGACCGCCAAGGCGACCGGCGAGATCAGCCAGCAGATTACGGGAATCCAGTCCGCGACAGAGGATTCCGTCGGCGCCATCAAGGCGATCGGCGACACCATCACGCGCATGTCGGAGATCGCCGCCGCAATCGCCTCGGCGGTCGAGGAGCAGGGCGCAGCCACGCGGGAGATTTCCCGCAATGTGCAGCAGGCCGCGCGCGGCACCCAGCAGGTGTCCGCCAGCATCGTCGAGGTGCAGCGCGGCGCGAGCCAGACCGGATCGGCCTCTGCCAACGTGCTGACGTCAGCCAAATCGTTGTCGGGCGAGAGCACCCGGCTCAAGGCCGAGGTCGGCAAATTCCTGGATGCGATCCGCGCCGCGTAAGGGTCAGGCACTCTCGCCGGGGTTTTCCAGGCTGAAGGTTTCGGACTGCTCGTCATAGGCGAACAGTTCGGCATAGCGTCCCCAGGAAACCACGGTTTTCAGCGTTTCGTCGGCGTATTCCTCGGACATGTAGTCTTCGAGCTCGTTGCGGAAGCGCGCAGCGGGAGCAGTGTGTGAGGGGCGTTCGTCGAGCACGCGGCGGATCAGGCCCATTACGGGCACGAATGCGACGAGATGCTCGGCGAACAGCCTTTTGCGCGAATCAGTCTCCAGATTGGCGAAGCGTTTTCCCGCGTCGGTAAGCATCAGGTCACCTTCGCTGAGGTGAGCGAAGCGCAAGAGCTGAAGCGATTCGCCGAGATGCAGGATATCGTCGGCCTCGAGCTGAAGCTGACTCGCAATAACCGGCAGGTCTGCATGTCCGTGATAGGGAGCTCCCGCCAGCGTCTCGATCAAGCCTGACAGCACGTTGGACGAGACGTGATGCAGTGCTAGGCCGATGCCTGAGCCCGGGATGCCCTCGGTCGAGGGCGCCTTGGGTTCGGCGCGCTGGGTCATGCGGGCATAGATGCTGTCGACGAGTTGGCGGAAATGCGGGTCGAGACGGTTGCGAGGGTGGGTCATCTCGACCTTGATCTCGGCAGCGACACGGCCAGGATTGGACGAGAACACCAGGATGCGGTCGCACATCAGCACCGCCTCTTCGATATTGTGGGTTACCATCAGGACCGACTTGATCGGCAGCCGCCCCTCGATCCAGAGGTCGATCAGATCAGTCCGGAGTGTCTCGGCGGTGAGCACGTCGAGCGCCGAGAACGGTTCGTCCATCAGCAGAAGGTCGGGATGCACGACCAGGGCGCGAGCGAAGCCGACGCGCTGCCGCATGCCGCCCGAAAGCTCTTTCGGGTAGGCCGATTCGAAGCCGTCGAGGCCGATCAGGTCGATCGCGGACAGCGCACGCTTGCGCCGCTCGGCGGCATCGATGCCGAGCGCCTCCAACCCGAGCTCGACATTTTGCAGCACCGTCAGCCAAGGAAACAGCGCGAATGACTGGAACACCATGGCAACGCCATTCGGGGGCACTACGATGGTCTGGCCGCGGCAGCTTGCCTGCCCCGAGGACGGTTTGACCAAGCCGGCGATGATGCGCAACAAGGTCGACTTGCCGGATCCCGAGCGGCCGAGCAGTCCGACGATCTCGCCGGACCGGATCGTGAGATCGACATTCTCGAGCACGAGAAGCTCCTCGCCCGAGCCCTTCGGAAAGGACCGGCAGACATTGCGGATATCGATAAGGGCAGAGACTTTATCCAGCATGATGCTTCCTCGTCAGCCGAGCCGCAGGCGGCGCTCCCCGAAGGCATAGAGCGGCCGCCAGACCAGACGATTGAACAACGTTACCAAGATGCACATCGCGGCGATTCCGAGAACGACGCGCGGAAAGTCGCCGGCCTCCGTCGCAGAAGCGATATAGGCGCCGAGCCCGGAGGCTTTCAGGTGCGTGTCGCCCCAGCTCGCCACCTCGGCCACAATCGACGCATTCCAGGAGCCGCCGGAGGCGGTGATCGCGCCGGTGATGTAATAGGGAAAGACGCCGGGAATAATTGCCTTGAACCACCATCGCCATCCGCCAAGGTGGAGACTGCTGGCGGCCTCGCGCAGGTCGGTCGGAAAGGCGCTGGCGCCCGCGATGACATTGAATAGGATGTACCATTGCGTGCCGAGGATCATCAGTGGGCTCAACCAAACGTCGGGATTGAGCCTGAAACTGACAATCGCGACGACGAAAACCGGAAAGGCGAGATTGGCCGGAAACGCGGCGAGAAACTGTGCCAGCGGTTGGACGCGTTCGGCGAGCTTCGGACGCAAGCCGATCCAGACGCCGACCGGCACCCAGATCAATGTCGCGAGGCTGATCAGGATGACGACGCGCAACAACGTGATCAGCCCGTCGCGGATGACGAGGACGACGTCGGGCAGGCCGAGACTTGCCGAGAGGTAGCGATAGGTCATCCAGGCCGCATAGGCGGTTCCTGCGAGAATGAACGCGATCCAGGTCCCGTCGAGCAGCCGAGACGGACGGCTTTTGGCCTTGGTCGGCGGCTGCAGTCTAGGCAGTGGAATGCGCAGATTAGAGATCACGCGATTGAACGCGGAGAAGGGCAGCGTCAGCGCGCGCAGCGCCCGCGTGCGGCGAAACAGGTCGAGCACCCATGACGCCGGCGCCTCGCCGGACGCGGTCTGTTCGAAGCGGAATTTGTCGGCCCACGCGACAATGGGGCGGAACAGCAGCTGATCATAGGCGATAATGACGAACAGCATCGTCAGGATGGCGTAGAAGATCGCAGGCAGATCCCGCTGCTGGATGCCAAGCGCGACATAGGAACCGATTCCGGGCAACGTCACGGTCGTATTGCCAACCGTGATCGCCTCCGAGGCGACCACAAAGAACCAGCCGCCCGACATCGACATCATTGCGTTCCAGATCAAGCCCGGCATCGCAAACGGGACATCGAGGCGCCAGAAGCGCTGCCAGCCCGACAAGTGGAAGCTCTGCGCGGCTTCTTCCAGATCCTTCGGCACGTTGCGCATGGACTGATACATGCTGAAAGTCATGTTCCAGGCCTGGCTGGTGAAAATTGCGAACACCGATGCAAGCTCGGCGCCGAGCACCTGGCTCGGAAACAGGTTCATGAAGAAGACGACGGTGAAGGTCAGGAAGCCCAGGATCGGCACCGACTGGAGGATGTCCAGCACCGGGATCATGACCATTTCCGCGCGCCGGCTCTTGGCTGCGATCGCGGCATAGATAAACGTGAAAATCGTGGAGCAGACGATCGCGAGCAACATCCTCAGAACGGTGCGCAGCGCATAGAGCGGCAGGTTCGCTGGATTGAGCGATACCGGCGTCCGTTCAAGCTCCGAAAGAGGCGCGGTAGTCTGCTCGCCGCCGTAGACGATCAGCACCATCGCGCCGATCACAAGCAGCAACGCTACAACATCCCAGACATTGGGAAGCAGCGTCCGGCCGATTGCGGTCGTCCTGAAATCCACAGGCTTCATGCGGCCAGTCCCAGGGGGCGAGAAATTCGACGTGCAGGCGCCCCGAGAAAATCGAGCCGGCCTATGGCCGAGCTTATAGGCCGGGTTTGTGATCAATTGATAGTCGGCGGTCTGGATTTGACCACGGCCGACCACAAGTCCTGGCTGGGGGCGGCCAGGGTTTCGCGCGCTCAGAACTCGCCGTGCAGGCGCCCTGAGAAAACCGACACCGGGCCGCGGTCGGCGTTGTAGGCAGGATTGACGATGAGCTGGTAGTCGGCGGTGAAGGTCAGCGCCTTGTTCAGCGCATAGGCGTAATAGGTTTCCAGCACGCGTTCGCGGCGGTAGTTGAGCTGGCCATCGCCGATCAGCGGGCCGAGCCCGCCCGCCGCGATGAAGTCGCGATGGTCGTGTGACAGGCTGTTGATGGCGCCGGCGACGCCGACGACGTCATCGGGCCGACCCCACTTGGTGCCTTTGACCGAGACGCCGCCGGACAGGCTGCTGTCGATATCAGTGAAGGCCATGATCTCGTTGCGGCCGTCGTTCCAGCTCCAGCGCCCGAACAAGCCGATGTCGTCGGTGACGGCCTGTTCGAGGTTGAAGGCATAGCCGTATTTGAGGCGGCCGCGGCGGGTCTGGGTGATGTCGACGCCGAAGGCGGGATTGTCCAGCGTCTCACGATAGCTGCCGGAATAGGCGCTGTTGACGAAACCGAGCGTGCGCAGCTTGCCGGGCTGGCCGAACAGGGAATAGCGCATCTCGAGCTCCGCGACATATTCGCCGCGGCGGCCGATATTCATGTCGAAATTGTTCGAGTTGGACTCCGCGTCCATCAGGAAGTAGCCGGCGCGAAGCGCCCATTGCTTCTGGTTTAGCTCGGCGGTCGCGCCATAGCCGAGGCCGAGCTTGTCGGCGGCATAGTCGAAGGCGCCCGAGGCCCAGATCGACCAGTTCATGAAATCCTTGCGCGGGTCGTGCGCGTAGGAATTGCCATCGAACACGTCGACCACGGAGAACTTGCCGACCTGCAAGGTCAGGCGCGACACGTCAGCTTTGCCGGCGAGCTGCATCTGGCCGCTGGTGAGCTCCTCCTGCTCGCCGCCGAAGCCAAAGGTCTGACGCACGAACAGCCGCGAGGCATTGAAGTGCGGATAGGGGAAGCCGGATTTCTGCGCCTCGCCATTGGGGAACCCTCCAGCGCCCGTCGTGTTGTTGAAACCAAAGCCCTGCAGCAGCTCGGGATTGAAATAGACCTCGCCTCCGTCCCACAGCCGCGCATTGAGATAGAGCGAGTTGCTCCAGGTCTCCTGCAAATCCGGTGACGTCGTCAGGCTGTTCGGCCCGGTGTAGGGCGCGCTGAACGACGGATGCCCCTGCGGCAGGAAGGTCGACTGGCCGTGGATCTCCCAGCGGCTCGACTCGGTGTCCGTCACATCCGACTTCGGATT
Organism: Bradyrhizobium sp. CCBAU 51627; assembly: GCF_028128765.1. Taxonomy (GTDB): domain Bacteria; phylum Pseudomonadota; class Alphaproteobacteria; order Rhizobiales; family Xanthobacteraceae; genus Bradyrhizobium. The sequence continues at coordinate 61,535 of NZ_LBJG01000009.1, read as the reverse complement.
GTAGGTCGGTACGCCCGGCCAATCGATCTTGCGATTGAGGCCGATCCGCAGGCTCTGGAAATCCATCGAGGACGAATATTGCGCGCCCGAGGGGAAGCTGACGCCCACGTTCTCGAACTTGCCGTAGAGATATTCGAGCCGCGCGCTCCAGTGCGTCGCGAAGGCGTATTCGACGCCGCCGCCGGCGGTCCAGCCGAACCGCGTGTTCAACACCTTCTGTTCATTGCCGCCTGTCGGAGTCGCGAGAAAGCGCTCGCCGGCAAAGGCGGCGCCACCAGTCGCGTAGAACAGCCAGTTGCCGGTGGCGTAGCCGAGCCGCGCGCGCAAGGTTGCGACATAGTCCCATCGCTCCTCGGCGCTCGACAGCGCGTTCACCGCCGACGACACGACGTGGTTGGAGGGCAGGTAGTTCGGAAAGGAGATATCGCCTTCGACGCCGAGCAGGAGGCCTGAGTCGAGGCGCCAATTGTAGCCCGCCTGGACACCGCCGGTCGCGCCGGTGAAGGCGTTGTTGTCGGTCGCGACCGTGGGGTCAGTCAGCGTTGCGGAGGAAGAGCCACGGGTTACGCCGGTGTGCGCGCCGATATAGAGACCCGTCCAATCATAAACGGCTTTCAGCGCCGGCCCCTTCAGTGGCAAATCGGCAGCGCGGCCGGAGACGGGCAGCACGAGCACGCCCGAGGCGAGCGCTGCGGCGGTCCGCAAATACCTGTAACGGTGAACACTCAACGTCAAAACCACGCCCCCAGAGGCGACCGCACCCCGACCGCCCCGACATCCCTGCCAATTCGCGGCGATCCTGTCATCAGGCTCCTGGCTGTTCAGGCGACCGGGCGAGATGATCTCGCTGCAAGGCGATTGCATCCCAAGGTCTTGCCAAGTCCCTGGACTTGCTGCGAACATTATTGCTAGTCATTCGCAATAGCAACTAGCGCAGAATGTCGCAGACGATGGTTCGCATCCTTCTGTGACGGGACTGCAACAAACTCCCGATGTGCAAAAAGGATGATCCGGCCCGGGGGACGCGGCGCGGGTCGGGGGCAGGACACGGATCAGGCGTCGAGGCGGTCCGCGTGCCAAGTGGGACGGAGGCTTGCCGGACCAGGTTGAAGCGCCTGAGGTGGACTGAGACGTCGACTAAGTCCTGAATGATTCCGCGAGGATAAGCGCTAGCCGAGGGGGCCTTTGGCGAGCCTGTTCACGTCGAAATTATCGACTTCAGCCAGCAGCTCGCAGAAGGCGCGCGCGCCCTGGTCGAGGAGCTGCTCGCCCTTCTCCGCGACGGCCAGCGTCGCGTTGCCGACGGCGCCGCTGGCGTTGAGGTCCTGCGCCTGCCAGGCAAAGGGCGCGGGCCGCTGCGTCGACAGCCAGCGATATTGTTTCTCCATCGCGATGCTGCTTGCGGGAAAATCCGCGATCGCGTCCTCACGCACCTGCTCGGGATAGCGCGCCAGCATGATCGAGGTTTCGACCGCGCCGCCGTGAATGCCGTGGCGCACTTCATCCGGCGGGAACAGTTTTTCCGCGCCTGACAGCCGCGACCACGACGTCGTCACCACGAACAGCTTTTGATGCGCACGAAGATCCTGCGCTACCAGCATCATCGCTGCGCTGTTGCCGCCATGGCTGGTGATGATGACGAGCTTTCTTAAGCCGCGCCGCGCGATGTCCGCACCGATCCCTGTCCAGCGCTTCAGCGCGATCTCGGTCGGCAGCGTCTGCGTGCCCGGATAGTCGATATGCTCGGTGGAGATGCCGACGGGTTCGACGGGCAGGAACGTCGCCGGGGTGGACACGGGCAGCACCTCCCGCACGCGCGCAAGATAGGCCTCCCCGATCAGCACGTCGGTCTCGTATGGCAGATGCGGGCCGTGCTGCTCGGTCGCTGCCAGCGGCAGCACCGCGATCCAGCGCGAAATGTCCGCTGGCGCGGCGTCGGCCCAGCGGATCTCGGTCCAGTCGCGGGAAGGCATCATCAAGGTTTCTTTGCCCGAATTTGTCACGTAATTTGGTGTTATCAGGGGACGCGGGCCCGGCCGGTTCGCGTCCCCTGATATGTTGCGGTTTTATCGCGTTGTTTTCACATCGGCTAGAAGCGATCGACGGAGTGCATTCATGAGCCCCTCTCATCTGCGGCGAGCGTTAACGGCGGGCCTGATCGCCACTGTCGTGTCGATCCTGCCGGTGCGCAGCGAGACGCTGGACAAGGTTACCTTCGGCACCAACTGGGTCGCCGAGGCCGAGCATGGCGGTTTCTTTCAGGCGGTCGCCGACGGCACCTACAAGAAATACGGGCTCGACGTCACCATTGTTCCGGGGGGTCCCAACGAGAACAACCGGATGCTGCTGATCGCCGGCAAGATCGATTTCTTCATGGCTGCGAACACGCTGATGTCGTTCGACGCCGTGGCGAATAACGTCCCCGTCGTGACCATCGCCGCGGTCTTCCAGAAAGATCCGCAGGTGTTGCTGACGCAGCCTGATGCGAAGGTCACCAAGATTGAGGATCTCAAGCCGCTGACGCTGTTCGTCTCCAAGGAGGGCATGACCAGCTACTTCCAGTGGCTGAAGTCCGAATATGGCTTCAGCGAGAAGAACGTCCGCCCCTATAATTTCAATCCGCAGCCCTTCATCGCCAATCCCAAGAGCGCGATGCAGGGCTACGTCACCTCCGAGCCCTTCGCGGTCGAGAAGGCCGCCGGCTTCAAGCCCAATGTCATCCTGCTCGCCGATGCCGGCTTCAACACCTATTCGACCCTGATCGAGACCCGCCGCGAGCTCGTCGAGAAGAAGGCGGACATGGTGCAGCGCTTCGTCGATGCCTCCATGATCGGCTGGTACCATTACATCTATGGCGACAATTCTGCCGGCAATGCCATGATCAAAAAGCTCAACCCGGAGATGACCGATGAGCTGCTCGCCTACTCCGTCGCCAAGATGAAGGAATACGGCATCGTCGATTCCGGCGACTCCGTGAAGAACGGCATCGGCGCGATGAGCGACGATCGCTATACCTCCTTCTTCAACAAGATGGTGAAGGCGGGCGTCGTGAAGGGCGATCTCGATTTCCGCAAGTCCTACACGCTGCGCTTCGTCAACAAGGGCGTCGGCGTCGAGCTGCGCCCGAACAAGCCGTAACGCATGCTGAGCTTAGGCCAAGCGACATCGGCGTCGCTCACCTCTCCCCGACGGGGAGAGGTGAAGGTTGCCCGAAACGCAGCAGCCCGCCCTCAATGGTAGAGAACAAAACGTCCCCCTCTGTCGAAGCCAGCCTGACGGCGCTCGCCGTCAGTCTGCGCGGCGTGACGAAGGTCTATGACAATGGCGTCGTGGCGCTCGGTCCGCTCGACCTTGCCGTGGGCAAGGGCGAGTTCGTCTCGCTGCTCGGTCCGTCCGGCTGTGGCAAGTCGACCGCGCTGAGGCTGGTTGCAGGGCTCAGCGCAGCATCGTCGGGCACCGTGCGAGTGGCGCGCCACGAGGGTGAGGTGCAAATCGGCCATGGTATCGGTTTCGTGTTCCAGGAGCCGACCCTGATGCCCTGGACCAGCGTGCGCGAAAACGTGCGGTTGCCGCTGAAGCTCGGCGGCATTCCGAAGGCCGAGGGACGCGCGCGGGCGGATGCGGCGCTCGCCAGCGTCGGGCTTGCCGATTTCGCCGACGCCTTTCCGCGCGAATTGTCCGGCGGCATGAAGATGCGGGTGTCGCTGGCGCGCGCGCTCGTCACCGACCCCGATATCCTGCTGATGGACGAGCCCTTCGCGGCGCTCGACGAGATCACGCGCTTCCGCCTCAACAACGATCTGCTCGCGCTGTGGCGCAGCCTTGGCAAGACCGTCATCTTCGTCACCCATTCAGTGTTCGAATCCGTGTACCTGTCGCAGCGCGTCGTGATCATGACGGCGCGGCCCGGCCGCATTCAGGCCGACATCCGCATCGAGACCGTCGAGCCGCGCGGCGAGGAGTTTCGCACCTCGGCCGCCTATTCCGATTATTGCCGACGCGTCTCTGCCGCGTTGGCGCCGTCTTATTCAGGCCAGTCGACGCTATGAACGCGCAAGCTCCCGTCATCGCAAAGCCGGCAGGCGCGCAAAGCGTGGTGCGCTTTGTGCTGCCCATCATTGTGTTCGCGGCCGGCCTTGCCGCCTGGGAGCTGGTGGTCCGCATCCGGGAGATCCCGCCCTACGTGCTGCCGGCACCCTCGGTGATTTTCCTGACGCTGATCAAGGACTGGGCGGTGCTGTCGCAATCGCTTGCGACCACGCTGCTGACGACGCTTGAAGGGTTTGTCGCGGCCAGCATCGGCGGCATCGCGCTGGCGCTGCTGTTCAACCAGTCGAAATGGGTGGAATATTCCCTGTTCCCCTATGCCGTCGTGCTCCAGGTCACGCCTGTCATCGCGATCGCGCCGCTGCTCCTGATCTATCTGGAGCAGCAGACCGCGGTCGTCGTCTGCGCTTTCATCGTCGCCTTCTTTCCGGTGCTGTCGAACACCACGCTCGGGTTGAATTCGGTCGATCGTAACCTCGCCGGCCTGTTCCAGCTCTATGGCGCATCACCGCCGCAGATCTTGCGCTTTCTGAAGTTGCCCGCAGCGCTTCCCTATATTTTGGGTGGCCTGCGCATCGCAGGCGGTCTGTCGTTGATCGGCGCCGTCGTGGCCGAGATCGCGGCGGGAACAGCGGGCGCCGGATCGGGCCTCGCCTACAGGATCGCCGAGTCAGGCTATCGATTGAACATACCCCGCATGTTCGCAGCGCTGCTTCTGTTGTCGCTGGCCGGGATTGTCATCTATGGGGTGCTGGCGGTAGTTTCCCACCTCGTTTTACGGCGCTGGCATGAAAGCGCGCTTGGAAAGGAAAGCTGATGTCCACCGGTTCGATTTCGTCCGACAAGATCGACCTTCTGATCTATGGGCCGGTGCGGCCGATCCTCGAGAACGGGTTTTCCGATCATTTCGTCGTGCACAAGGCCGAGACTCGCGGCGACCTCGAACGGCTGACGCCGGCGATCCGTGAAAAGATCCGCGGTGTCGCCGTGACCTATCACACCGTCCGCGCCGACAGGGACTCGCTGTCGCAGCTGCCCAAGATCGAGATGGTGGCGAGCTTCGGCGTCGGCTACGACCACATCGACGCCAAATACGCCGCCGAGCACAACATCATCGTCACCAACACGCCCGACGTGCTGACCGAAGAGGTCGCCGATGTCGCAATCGGCCTCTTGATCTCGACCTTGCGCGAATTCATCAAGGCCGACCGCTACGTGCGCTCGGGCCTCTGGCAGACCCAGAACTATCCGCTCAGCGTCGGCTCGCTGCGCGACCGCAAGGTCGGCATCGTCGGCATGGGCCGGATCGGCCAGGCGATTGCGCGCCGTCTCGATGCCTCGCTGGTGCCGGTGGTCTATCACTCCCGCAATCCGTCCAAGGACGTTGCCTACAAGCACTATCCTGATTTGATCGAGATGGCGAAGGCGGTGGATACCTTGATGGTGATCGTGCCCGGCGGCGCCTCGACCGAAAAGATGATCAATGCCGAGGTGCTGAAAGCGCTCGGCCCGCGCGGCGTGCTGATCAACGTCGCGCGCGGCTCTGTCGTCGACGAGCCCGCGCTTGTCCAGGCGCTCAAGTCAGGCACCATCCTCGCCGCCGGTCTCGACGTATTCGCGGCCGAGCCCAACGTGCCTGATGAACTCAAGACCATGCAGAACGTGGTGCTGCTGCCGCATATCGGCTCCGCCTCGGTCGTCACGCGCAACGCGATGGACCAGCTCGTGGTCGACAACCTCAAGTCCTGGTTCTCCGGCAAAGCGCCGCTGACGCCGGTTGCGGAAACGCCGTTCAAGGGGCGCTGATGACAGCTCTTCGGGTCGTTGCATTCGCCGTCGCAGCCTGCTTGGCCGCGATCGGCATCGCGCATGCGCAGGACGCGGCGACCCTGAAGAAGGAGATGGTCGGGCAGTGGGAGCTTTCGACCACCGAACGCAGCAAGACCTGCGTCGTCACGATGAAGGGCGATACGACCGCGCAAGGCTTCAAGCTCGAGCTCGAGCCGGCCTGCAAGACCGCGCTGCCCTTCACCAAGGATATCGTCGCCTGGAGCATCAAGGGCCTCGACATCGTCCGTTTGCAGGATGCGGCCGGTGAATCCGTGATCGATTTCACCGAGGTGGAAGCCGGCATCTTCGAAGGCCTGCGGCAGGGCGAGGGCGTCTACATCCTTCAGGACCTCGCCGCCGCCCGCTCGATGGCCAAGTCGATGGACCAGATGATCGGCGACTGGGCCATGGTCCGCGGCAACGGCCAGCCGATCTGCGGATTGACGCTGACCAACACGGAAGCCGACCAGGACAATTTCCAGGTCTTCCTCAAGCCGAAATGCGATGCGGCGATCGCCCAGTTCAACCCGACGCAATGGCGGCTGGAGCGTGGCCAGATCATCCTGATGTCGAAGTCCGGCGAGGTCTGGCAGTTCGAGGCCGACGACAACGCGCAATGGCGGCGGGTTCCCGATACCGCCGATCCCCTGATCCTGCTGCGCCAATAGGCGCGGTTCCGTTTCCTGCGATTGTTCTGTTGCCCAATTTTTTCCGGGGGGCTTGTCGATCCGGCGCCGGGTGGATCGTCATCCCTGTAGCGAGCTGATCGCGCGGCCGAACCGGCTGCGTCTCGCCTTATCAGGAGTTTTGCATGCGCTTCATGTACATCGTCACCTCCAGCCAGCCGATGAAAGGCCCGACGCCTGCGCTGATGGAGGCCATGCAGAAGATATCCGAGCGGGAGATCAAGGCCGGCCGGATGATCGACAATGGCGGCCTGATGCCGCTTGCGACCGGCGCCCGGGTGCGGATCGTCGACGGCGAGCTCAGCGTCATCGATGGTCCCTTCATCGAGGCCAAGGAAGTGGTTGGCGGCTACGCCATTTTCGAGCTGCGCGACAAGGCGGAGGCCCTGGCCATGGCCAAGGAGTTCATGCAGCTGCACCTCGACCACATGCCGGGCTGGGACGGCACCTGCGAGTTGCGGGCGTTCGCCACGCCGGGCGTGGACGGCGCCTGCGAGGTCAACGCGAAAGTAGCCGCCCACGCCTGATGGACGGCATCGCGCGCAACGGTCGGCGGTGATGACGACCGCCGACATCGATCAGACCATCCGCGCTGCGATTCACGCAACCTGGCGCGTCGTGCAGCCGCGGCTGATCGCGACGCTGTCGCGGATGCTGCGCGACGTGCCGCTTGCGGAAGAGCTGACCCAGGATGCGCTGGTTACGGCGCTGGAAGCCTGGCCTAGCATCGGTGTGCCCGACAATCCCGGCGCCTGGCTGATGACGACCGCAAGGCGCCGCGCGTTCGATCATCTGCGCCGCGGCAGGATGCTCAGCGACAAGCACGATATGCTGGCGCGAGACATGTTGCAGGAGCAGGAGACCGTGCCGGATTTCGATGCCGCGCTCGACGATGACATCGGCGATGAATTGCTGCGGCTGATCTTCACCGCCTGCCACCCGATTCTGTCGCGCGAGGCCCGCACGGCATTGGCGCTGCGCATGATCTGCGGCTTGACGACATCCGAGATCGCGCGCGCCTATCTCGTGCCTGATACCACCATCTCCCAGCGCATCGTCCGCGCCAAGCGGACGCTGTCGAATTCCGGCCTCGCCTATGAGACGCCGAGCGGAGAGGCACTGTCGGAGCGTCTCGCCTCGGTGCTGGAGGTCGTCTATCTGATCTTCAACGAGGGCTATCTCGCCGCGCGCGGCGACGAATGGCTGCGGCCGCAGCTCTGCGACGAGGCGCTGCGCATGGGCCGCGTGCTCGCAGGCCTTGCGCCCGGCGAGCCCGAGGTCCACGGCCTCGTCGCCCTGATGGACCTCAATGCGTCGCGTGCGCGTGCGCGCACCGATGCGAATGGTGATCCCATCCTGCTGATGGACCAGGATCGCACACTCTGGGATTGGCTGCAGATCCGCCGTGGCCTGCGGTCGCTCGAACGCGCCGGCGAGCTCGGCGGGTCCGGCGGCTTCTACGCGCTTCAGGCCGCGATCGCAGCATGTCACGCCAGATCGGAGTCCGCTGGAGCTACCAATTGGCAACGCATCGCGCAGCTCTATGCCGAGCTGGCCCAACTGGTGCACTCGCCGGTGATCGAGCTCAATCGCGCGGTAGCGGTCGGGATGGCCTGGGGACCGCAAGCCGGCCTCGATCTGCTGGACGCGGTCGCCGACGCGCCTGCGCTCGCTGCCTATCACCATCTGCCGGCGGTTCGCGGAGACTTCCTGCAGAAGCTCGGACGGCTCAAGGAAGCGCGCCAGGCGTTCGAAGCTGCCGCACGTCTTGCGACCAACGGGCGCGAACGCGCGCTGATGCAGCGTCGGGCCGCGGCGCTTGACGCCGAGAATATCTAGCTCGTCGGCTTGATCGCTGCATCAGTGCCGGAACCGGCCGGCTGTCCATCCGTTAGCAACGGAGACGGTCTGCTCAGGGAATCCCGCGATGGCCAAGCGCGTGCTTGCGATCGGCATCGAACCCGGCAATGCGGACTACAGCGCGTTTCCGCAGCTCACGCCGGACCTGGTGCGCAACTATATCGAAGCGCAGCTGCTGCGCCTGCGCGGCCTCGGCTACGAGATCACAAGCTGCCTGATCGATCTCGATGCAGCCGCCGAAGCTGCTGTCACGGCGGCGCTGCGCGACGAGCGCTTCGATTGCATCGTCATCGGCGCCGGCCTGCGCGAGCCTAAGGAGCGGCTGCTATTGTTCGAGAAGGTGCTCAATCTCGTCCACCGCCTGGCGCCGCAGGCCGCAATCTGCTTCAACACGACGCCCGCCGACACCACCGAAGCCGTGCAGCGCTGGGTCGAGCCGTAGCTGCGGCGCTCGCCTCGCATATTATTCTGGCCCGGAACCGCGCCAAACGCTATGACTGCGCGATCAAACGGGAGGACTCGGAATGCTTCGACGTCTTGGAATTGCAGCATGTTTCGCCGTCGCCATGGCCGTCCCGGTCCATGATGCGATGGCGCAGGACGCTGTCGGCGGTGCCATTCTCGGCGGTGTAGGTGGAGCGATCGTGGGTGGCGCGCTTGGCGGCGGCCGTGGTGCGGCGATCGGCGCGGTGGTCGGCGCCGGCACGGGTGCTGCGATTGCCGCCGAAGGCGAACGCCGCCGCTCCGGCTATTACGCCTATCAGCGCGGCTGCTATATGCAGCGGCGGGACGGCCGCTACGTCCCGGTCGATCCGCGATACTGCTACTGAACCAGGCCGCTGCCGGCGACATTCCACACGCGCCGGCAGCTGCCATTCCGACCGCGGCGCCTAAGCCGCGCTGGCCCGGCTGACGGCGTCGCCGAGTTCGGCATTGGTGTAGGCCCTGCCGCCGATGCCCCATAGGCCGTCCACCGCATAGACCATGTTGACGAAAATCCGCTCGCGCGGATGACGGCCTTCCGCGGCCTTGAACGCGATGTCGGTGGCCTCCTTGATGAAGTCGGCCTTTTGCCCGGCGCTCGCCAGCGCGAAAGACGGCACTTTCAGTTCGACCACGACGATGTCGTTGGACGTTCCGCCGGCGAAGGACCGGCCTTTCGGGATGGTGCTGATCTCGCCGATCACGTTCGGCGTGAGGAACGCATTGCCTGTCAGATCATGATGCCTGAGGAACGAGGCGGTCAGCGCGGCGAACATGGTCTTCTCGGCGGCTGCACTGAAGATGCCTTCGGTGGCGACGACGGTGATCGGCATGATTGGAGCTCCCTTCGTGATGTCTACGCCGCGAACGCCGGCTGCGATCGCGACTTGCGATAATATTGCGATCGTTATATAACGACCGTGATTGCATTCGCATGGGAGGGGCGGGGCCGTCAACAGTAAAATAACGATCGTTATGTAAAAGGGTGCGAAGGGTGCGATACAAGTCCGGACACAAGGAAGAGGCACGCGCGCGCATGATCGCCGCCGCTGGCCGCGGCTTTCGCCGCCAGGGTTATGGCGGCATTGGCGTCGACGGGCTCGCCAGGGAGGCCGAGGTCACGTCAGGCGCGTTCTACGGACACTTCTCGTCCAAGGGCGAGGCGTTCAAGGCCGCGTTGGTCGCGGGCCTCGAGGAGCTGCGTATCGCCGTCGAAAATCTGCGCACCGAGCACGGTACCAAATGGGTCGAGGTGTTCATCGATTTCTATCTCGGACAAAAGCGGGTCTGCGAGCTGGGATCGAGCTGCGCCTTGCAGAGCCTGACCTCGGAGGTGCAGCGCGCGGATGCGGGGATCAAGACTGTGTTCGAGGCCGAGATCGAGGGCGTGGTGAACGCGGTTGCGGACGGCCTGCCGGGTCGCTCGTCCAAGGACAAACGCGCGCGCGCCTGGGCGCTGCTCTCGATCCTGTCCGGCGGTGTCACCATGGCGCGGGCCGTCGCCGACAAGGATGTCAGCGCGGCGATCGCGTCCGCATGCCGCGTGGCCGCGCTCAAGGCTTGCGCCGAGTCCTGATCGGCTGGAGATGGGAGCCGCGGATGCAGATGTCGAACTATCTCTTCTTCACGACGCAATGCGAGGCGGCGCTCGCCTTCTACACCGCTTGCGGTCTCGGCAAGGTAACCGAGATCAAGCGCCACGGCGACGCCGGACCGATGCACGGCAAGATCCTGCACGCGAAGTTCGAAGGACCGGGCATCCAATTCTATGCATCCGACAATGACGATGCCGAGCCGATGCGCGGGTCGGCTCACATCCTGATGATGGACGACGCGCAGGCGATGACGAACCTGTTCGCGCGTCTCGCCGAAGGCGGCACGATCACCACGCCGCTCGGCATCCAGCCCTGGGGCGACTACTACGGCAAGCTCACCGATCGCTTCGGCGTGCAGCGGATGCTGAACTGCAGGCTGGCGCACGCGACGGCGTGAGAGCTGCTCAGATCAGCCGCATGCCCCGCAGGCTCGCATGCCCGCTCTTGCCGACGATGATGTGGTCGTGCACGGCAATCCCCAGCGGCTTTGCGATCTCGATGATCGCCTTGGTCATCTGGATATCGGCCTGCGAGGGCGAGGGGTCGCCGCTGGGATGGTTGTGGACGAGAATGATGGCGGTCGCCGATAGCTCCAGCGCGCGCTTGATCACCTCGCGCGGATAGACCGGGGTGTGGTCGACGGTGCCGGTTTGCTGCACCTCGTCGGCAATCAGCTGGTTGCGCTTGTCGAGGAAGAGCAGGCGAAACTGCTCCTTGTCGGCGAAGGCCATGCTGGAGCGGCAATAGGCGATCACCTCGTTCCACGACGACAGCGCGTTGCGGCTGTTGACCCCGCCCTTGGCAACGCGGTGCGCCGCCGCCGCGATCAGCTTGAGCTGGTTGATCGCGGCCTCGCCGACGCCGTCGACCTCGCGCAAGCGCGCCACCGGTGCATGAACGACTTCGGCGAACGAGCCGAACGTCTTGATCAGCAGCTTCGCCAGCGGCTTGGTGTCGCGCCGCGGCAGCGCCGGAAACAGCGCCATCTCCAATAGCTCGTAATCGCTGAGCGCATCCGCGCCGGCGCTGTAGAAGCGCTCGCGCAGCCGCTCGCGGTGGCCGAGATAATGCGGCGTGTCCTCGGGCTTGCTCTTGTCGTGGTCGGCTTTGGCGGGCATCGACCGCCAGCATTGCCTTGTCGCGGGCGTTTTTCAACCGGCAATTGCAAGGGCGTCCCTCATGGCTTCCGCACGGGCACGGTCACCGCCAGGACGCCTCGCGCCGGCGAGACCCAGCGCGACGCCGATGACCTTCTGGCCGTTGATCGTCCGGCGCCCGCGCCCGGTCATCAGCGCATGAGCACGAACAGCGGCGGAGTCGCGTTGAGCACCCCGGCGAGACCGCTTGGGATATGCGTTTCGCCCCAGCTGATCAGTGTGAAGGGCAATGCGCTCTGCAGCAGTCCCTGCACGAGGAGGGCCGCCCAGATCGATCTCTGGCGGGGAAAGGGATGTCCCTGTGCGATCGCGGCGCAGATCAGGACCATTGCCGCGATCGTGACCCGCGCGGCAACCATGGTGAACGGCGGTACCGTCGCGAGCGTAATCTTGATCAGCGCGAACGAGCTGCCCCAGATCAGCGAGAGCAACAGCCCGACCTCCAGGGACAAGGTCGTTCGCGGCGAAATTGCCTGGGGTGCCTGCCAAGCGCCTGATCGACCAGACCGATATGACCTTGGCGGAGATTGCCTTCGCCGCCGGGTTCGGCAGCGTCCGCCGCTTCAACGATGCGATTGCCGCCACCTACAAGCGGCCGCCGTCATCGTTCCGCCGGCGGCGATAGGCCAGGCGACAAGATCACCCGATCTGCTTCTCGCCGTGCCGCTCCGACAGCGTGAAGATCTCGACGCCCGTCGCAGTCACGCCGACCGAGTGCTCGAACTGCGCCGACAGCGAGCGGTCGCGCGTCACCGCGGTCCAGCCGTCGGACAGGATCTTCACATGCGGCTTGCCGAGATTGATCATCGGCTCGATGGTGAAGAACATGCCGGGCTTGAGCTGAACGCCTTCGCCGGGCCGGCCGATATGGATGATGTTCGGCTCGTCGTGGAACATGCGCCCGAGGCCATGGCCGCAGAAATCGCGCACTACGCTCATGCCCTGCGGTTCCACAAAACTCTGGATGGCATGGCCGATGTCGCCGGTGGTGGCGCCGGGCTTCACCGCGGCGATGCCGCGCATCATCGCTTCATAGGTCACTTCGATCAGCCGCTCGGCCTTGCGGGCGATCGGGCCGACCGCGTACATGCGGCTGGAATCGCCGTACCAGCCGTCGACGATGAAGGTGACGTCGATGTTGACGATGTCGCCTTCCTTCAGCGGACGGTCGCCGGGCATGCCGTGGCAGACCACGTGGTTGAGCGAGGTGCAGGTCGAATAGCGATAGCCGCGATACATCAGCGTCGCCGGATAGGCGCCGTGGCTGAAGGCGAAGTCGCGGACGAATTCATCGATGCGCTCGGTCGGCACGCCCGGCCCGACGATGTCGGTCAGCTCGTCGAGGCACTTCGCCACCAGGGCGCCCGCCTTGCGCATGCCGGCAAAGGCGGCCGGCCCGTGCAGCTTGATCTGGCCGGTCTTGCGCAGGGAGGTATCGGTGGCTTCGACGTAGCTCATGCGGATAATTGTCTCTGGGCTCGAGGGCCCGGTTTCAGTGTGGCGGAAAGGCTTGATTTCTTGGCCTAATTTAATGATTGCCGGCCCTGGTGCAAGCCAAGCCTACCCGCCAGACGCCGGAAAGGGCTCAATTCGGGACTTCTACGGTGGTTTCGACCGGCAGTGCCCCGCCACGGACGCGGATTTCGCGGACGGGATAGGGAACCCGGATGCCCTCGCGCTTGAAGGCGTCCCATAATGCCAGCATCACGTCGCTCTTGACATTGTCCATGCCGTCGGGGTCCGCAAGCCAGAAGGTGAGCGAGAATTTCATGCCGGCCTCGGCGAACTCGATCAGGATGCAGTTCGGCGGCTTGGCCTTTTGGGCGCGCGGATGGGTGGCCGCGGTGGCGATCGCGAGCCTGCAGACCAGCTTCGGGTCGGCGTCGTAGTTGGTGCCGAAGGGAATCTTCACCAGCGTGTTCTTGTCGGTGTAGGTCCAGTTGACGACCTTCTGCGTCACCAGGTCCTCGTTCGGCACCAGGAATTCGCGGCCGTCGCCGGCGGCCACGGAAATATAGCGCGTCTTCATCGCGCTGATGCGCCCGGTGTTGTCGCCGATGGTGACGAGGTCGCCCGGCTTCACCGATTTGTCGGCGAGCAGGATGATGCCGGAGATGAAGTTGGCGACGATCTTCTGCAGGCCGATACCGATTCCGACGCCGACCGCGCCGGAGAAAACGGCAAGGGCGGAGAGGTCGATGCCGACGGTGCCGAGCGCGATCACGATCGCGACCGCAAGGAGCCCGATGCGGATGATCTTGATCAGCAGCACCTGCACCGAGGGCGTCAGATCGGTCGTCGAGTTGATCTTGCTCTCGGCGAAATTGCTGGCGATGTTGGTGAGCCAGAGCGCGAAGATCAGCAAGGCGCCGGCCTTGAGCACCAGGAGCGGTGTCAGTCTGAGACCGCCGAGCACGATGGCGTAGGAATCGAGCAGGTCGACCGTGGCATCGAGCTGGCCGAGGATGGACAAGGCTGCGACGAACCAGGCCGCCACCGACACCAGCCTGACGAAGAAGGCGTTGCGCAGCACCGAGGTCACCAGCCGGACCGCGAGCCAGGCAAGCCCGAGCTTGGCGGCGACCATCAACAGATAGCTGCGGCTCGGCCAGGTCGCGTGATACATGACCACCCGGGCGATGATCACGAGCAGGGTGAACACCGCGGTCGAGCCGCTCGCGACCATCACGCGGGCAAAGTGCCGGAGCGGCAGCGGCCAGCGCATCGCCAGCGACGTCATGTCGATGCGACTACGAATGGCGGCTTCCGCCGCATAGGCGATCCCTGCGGCCGCCAGAATGAGTCCGAATTGCAGGTAGAACCAGGGCGAGGAGATTTCCGCCCCGACGCTGCGCGCGGTGGCCTGCACGAACTCCATGAGGTCTTTGAGGTCCATGTCCATCGGGGCGGTCTCGTCGGGAAGCAGGCGGGAGGAATGATTCGAAGGCGCCGCAGAATCCCACAAGGGCAGCAGCCGGGCCATCGATACACCGCGAAGTGAAGCGCGTTAAGCCCGCAAAATACGGTCAGATTGCCGCGAGCGGCGAAAATGGGTTGGCGGGCTGGTGCGGCGACGATAAGGATGCAAATCCAGCGATTTGTACCCGGAAGGTGGATGGCCTCCCTCGACTCCTTCAGCATCGCCATTCTGCTCGGCGCCGTCCTCGTCATGGCCGGTATTCTGTCGAGCCTGCTCGCGCTGCGCTTCGGAGCGCCGTTGCTGCTGGTCTTCCTCGCAATCGGCATGCTGGCGGGTGATTCAGGCCCCGGCCAGCTCCAGTTCAACGATGTCGGCACCACCTATCTGGTCGGGTCGGTGGCGCTGGCCCTGATCCTGTTCGACGGCGGCTTGAAGACGCGCTTTGCCAGCATCCGCACCGTGCTCGCGCCATCCGTGATGCTCGCGACCGTCGGCGTGCTCCTCACCGCGCTGATCACGGCGCCGTTCGCGAAATACGCGCTCGACCTCAACTGGGCGGAATCGCTGCTGGTCGGCGCGGTGGTCGCCTCGACCGATGCGGCAGCCGTGTTCCTGCTGGTGCACACACAGGGCCTGCGTCTGCGTCCGCGTGTCGGGGCGACGCTGGAGGCGGAATCCGGCACCAACGATCCCTTCGCGATCTTCCTCACCCTGATGCTGGTCGAATACATCTCGCTGGGCGCGAGCACGCCCGGCCATGTGGCGATGGAGTTCGTCCAGGAGGCGGCGCTCGGCGCCGTCGTCGGCGTGATCGGCGGACGTCTGGTCGTCATCGGGCTGAACAAGGTCGCGCTGCCGCAGGGCCTGCATGCGCCGTTCGTCACCACGGCCGCGCTCGTCATCTTCGGCGGTTCGCAGATCATGCATGCTTCCGGCTTCCTCGCCGTCTATCTCGCCGGCATCATCATCGGCAACCGGCCGACGCGGGCGCATAATTCGGTGGTGGCGTTTCTGGATGCCGCGACCTGGCTGGCGCAGATCGTGATGTTCGTGTTGCTCGGCCTCCTGGTGTCGCCGAGCCGGCTCGGCTCCAGCGTGCTGCCGGCGATTGCTGTCTCGCTGGTGCTGATGCTGGTGGCGCGGCCGATCGCGGTGTTCGTGTGCCTCGCGCCCTTCCGCTTCAACTGGCGCGAAAAGATCTTCATCGCCTGGACCGGCTTGCGCGGTGCCGTCGCGATCTTCCTGGCCTCGATCCCGATGCTGGTCGGCCTGTCGAAGGCCTATCTCTATTTCGACGTCGCCTTCGTCGTCGTGATCATCTCGCTGCTGCTGCAGGGCTGGACGCTGGCGCCGGCCGCCCGCAAGCTGCATGTGGCGCTGCCGCGTGCCGAGCGCGGCCCGCGGCGTGTCGAGCTGGACCTGCCCGGCCAACTCGAGCAGCAGCTGGTCGGCTATCCGGTGCGGCCCAAGAGTCTTTATTTCCGCCGCGGGCTGATTCCGTCCTGGTCCAAGCCGACGCTGGTGATCCGCAACGAGAACATTTTATCGCCGACCGAAGCCGAGCCGGTCGCGCCCGGCGACTACATCTACCTGCTGGCCCCGCCGGAAAAGGCCGAGGCGCTCGACCGCTTCTTCGTCGACATGCAGCCGAGTACGGCGCCCGACCCGCATCTGCTCGGAGACTTCATGGTGTCGGGTGAGCACACGCTTGCCGAGCTCGCCGAGATCTACGGCGTGAAGGTCAGCGAAGATGAAGGCAAGCTGACGCTGGCCGATTATTTCGACGTCCATCTCGACCGTGCGCCGAAGGAAGGCGCCGAGCTCGCACTTGACGCAATCGTGCTTGTTGCACGCTCGATCTCCGGCGGCCGCGTCAGCGTCATCGGCCTCCGCCTGCCGGAAGAAGACGAGACACCGGCGCCGCTGACGCGGAGGCAAGCGCTGCGGGAGAAGCTCGCGGAGATATGGACGTCGGTGGCGGGGGTTTGACAGTGCGGTAGGGTGGGCAAAGCGAAGCGTGCCCACGCATTTTTCGTGATCGAGAGAGATGGTGGGCACGGCGCAAGGGCGCCTTTGCCCACCCTACGAAAGTCGCCGCGAGGATATGGGTGTATAACGTCGTGCTCGCCCGCCTCCGTCGTGGCGACTTTGCCCGACAACCGCCACCAAATCGCCGCATCAGCCGAAGATTTGCGCGGCTTCGTGACTCCTGGTTCCGGAACGCTCCGCGACGTCAGTAGTTCTAAGCCGCATAAGGGTCAACGCATCTGACAGGAGCAATCCATGCGAAAACTCATTCTGCCCGCCATCATCGCAATTGGCCTGGGATCAGCGGCGCCGGCCATGGCCTATGACACGGGCGATCAGGTCTCGATGCAGGCCGCGCTCGACGCCGCGACCGACCTTGGTGTGGTCACGGTCTCGGAGACGAACTTCCTCGGCGACGAATGGCAGATCGAAGGTCGCGACATCAGAGGTCGCTGGATGGAGGTCGACGTCGACGCCCGGACCGGCGATGTGCGCAACGTCGATCGCGGCTGGTAGTCAGCCGCCAGTCATGTGACGTAGCCCGGATGGAGCGTAAGCGTAATCCGGGGACAGTCTCTCCCGCAGCACCGTCCCGGATTGCGCTCCGCTCCATCCGGGCTACATGCCTATGTCAGCACCTTCACCCCGCCGAACGACGTCACCCGGCCCTGCCTCAGCATCACGATCTGCGTTGCGAGCTGACGCAACTCGGCGACGTCGTGGCTGACATAGACCATGGGGACATTGGCTTCGTCGCGCAGCCGCACCAGGTAGGGCAGGATCTCGAGCTTGCGGGCCTCATCGAGCGCGCCGAGCGGCTCGTCGAGCAGCAAGAGGCGCGGCTTCGACAGCAGTGCGCGGCCGAGCGCGACGCGCTGGCGTTCGCCACCGGAGAGCTTTCCTGGACGCCGATCAAGCAGCGCGCCGATGTCGAGCAGCTCGACGACTCGCGTGTGCTGCGCCGGATCCGACGCGAGGCGGTTCATCCGCCGGCCATAATCGAGATTTTGCGCGACGTCGAGATGCGGAAACAGCCGCGCGTCCTGGAACACGTAGCCGATGCGGCGGCGCCAGGTCGGCACATGAATGCCGGCAGCGGTGTCGTCGACGGTCTCGCCGTCGATGACGATGGTGCCGCGGTCAGGTCGCAACAGGCCTGCGATCATGTTGATCAGCGAGGTCTTGCCGGCGCCGGAGGCGCCGAACAGGCCGGTGACGCGCCCCTGGCTCGAGAACGAGGCTTCGAGCGAGAATTCGCCGAGCTGTTTTTCGACGTCGACGCGCAGCATGGTCAATTCCCGTGCAGGCGCTGCGTGGCGCGGCGGGCGAACCATTCGGCGACAATGAGCGCGCCGAGGGCGAGCACGATCGAGACGATCACGAGCCGCCCCGCGGCGGCGTCGCCATCCGGTGTCTGGATCAGGGAATAGATCGCCGACGAAATCGTCTGGGTCTCACCGGGAATGTTGGAGACGAAGGTGATGGTGGCGCCGAACTCGCCGATCGCCTTGGCAAAGCCGAGCACCATGCCGGCGAGCACGCCGGGCAGTGCCAGCGGCAGCGTCACCGTGAAGAACACCTTGAAGGGCGCGGCGCCCAGCGTCTCGGCGGCCTGCTCGAGCCGGCGATCGATCGCTTCGATCGACAACCGCATCGGCCGCACCAGCAGTGGAAACGACATCACGCCGCAGGCGAGCGCAGCTCCAGTCCAGCGGAAGGCGAAGACGATGCCCAGATGGTCGGCGAGAAAGCCGCCGACGAGGCCGCGGCGGCCGAAGGTGAGCAGCAGCAAATAGCCTGTGACGACCGGCGGCAGCACCAGGGGAAGATGCACGAAGGCATCCAGCACCGACTTGCCCCAAAAGTCCTTGCGCGCGAGCAGCCACGCCAAGGCAATGCCGAATGGCGTTGCCACCAGCGTCGCGATGATGGCGACCCTGAGCGAGAGCAGGATCGCCGTCCATTCGGCGGGGGAGATGTCGAGCATCAAGCGATAAAGCTAGGTCGTCGGGGTGATCAGGAATTTAAAACCGTATTTCTCGAAAATGGTCTTGGCGGCCGACGAGCGCAGGAAGGTGAGATAGTCGTTGGTCTCGCCCTTCCCGGTCGTGGTCGCCGCCACTGGATAGATGATCGCCGGATGGGAGTCCGCCGGGAAGGTGCCGACGATCTTCACGCCGGGTTCGACCTTGGCGTCGGTGGAATAGACGATGCCGAGCGCGGCCTCGCCGCGCGCCACCAGCGTCAGCGCAGCGCGCACGCTCTCGGCCATGGCGAATTTCGGCTCGGCCGCCTGCCAGGCGCCCAGCTTTTCAAGCGCGGCCTTGGCGTACTTTCCGACCGGCACCGACTTGACGTCGCCGGTCGCGATCCTGCCGTCGCCGGCGAGCTTGGCGAGGTCGAAGCCCTGTGAAATGGTGACGTTGTCGACCTTCGAGTCCTTCGGCGCGATCAGCACGATGCTGTTGCCGAGCAGGTTGGCTCTGGAAGCCTCGTTGATGGTCTTCTTGGACACCGCATAGTCCATCCAGTCGGTGTCGGCGGAGACGAACACGTCGGCCGGCGCGCCCTGCTCGATCTGTTTTGCCAGAACCGAGCTCGCCGCGTAGCTGACGCTGAACTTGATGCCTGACTTGGCCGTATACGCGGCATCGACCTCGTCGAGCGCGTTCTTCATCGACGCCGCGGCGAACACGGTGATGGTCTTGTCCTCGGCGCTGGCTGGCGAGAGACTCGTGCCCGCGAGCATGATGAAGGCGGTGAAAAGTCCGGCAAGTCGAGACATGGATGGCGCTCCGTGCGAGCCCGCGCGCGCAGGACGCACGCGCAAATCTGGCGTTGGGTGGGTCGGTCGCGACGGGCGGAAGCGCTGTTCCACGTGTCCCCACGACGGCTTACGGCCGGCAGGGAGATCGCAATTGCGAAGATAGCAGGCCGGCGCCGAAGGTCAAAGCCGGGTGTTTGTCCCAAGCTCAAGCTATTGCGTCGGCAGGATCGAAATCGAGAGCGAATTGTCCCTGGCGCCGCTGATTTGCAGCACGAACGGCTTGTCCGAGAGCTGGTATTTCATGGTCTTGCGGATGCCGTCGCAATCGGTCGCGCCGCTAAAGGCCACGGGCTTGAGGAAATGGCCGTCCTGGACCAGATCGACCCAGGCGCCCGAGGACAGGCTGATCGTGTAGAGCCCGGCCTTCGCGTCCTTGATGCTGGTGAAGCCGGCATAGGTGCCATCCTTCGGTGCCCGCTCCGGCGGCGAGGGTAGTTTGACCTCCTGCTGCGCGACCAGCGCCAGCGTGATCGCCGATGACGGGATCGCGGCCTGCTCGCTTCCCGAAGCCAGCCTCGCACGATCAGGTGCGGTCAGCGCGGCGCGATCACGCTCAATCGGCCATTTGAACTTGTCGCAGCCGCTCGGCTCCTCGGCGGCGAATGCGGAGGTTGCGCCGACCGAGAGTACGGCAAGGAGAGCGAGGACGCGCATGTCAAATCTCATCATTGGCCACGCGAAGACGCGGGCGTGCGGTCAGTTTCTTGTTGGTGGCGGGATGCGCATTCCCGGAAATGCTGCGGGCTTACGGCCGAGCGGCGCGGCGATCCTAGCGCATTTGGGACGAGCGGACCAACCAACGACTCTGTCATCCCGGGCGCGCTTCGCGCCCAACAGCGGTGTGTGTGGCGTCGGCCCCACGCCCTATCGCTTCGCGTCCGGCGCGTGCAGCACGGCTTTGCAGGCCGCCGGCATCTGCGCCAGTGTGATCGGGGGCTTCGGCTTCGGCGGCTCCGCCGGCGGCTTGGGATGCAGCACGCCCTCGCTGAACCAATAGGCGAGATCGGAGGGCTTGCAGCCTTCGTCCTCGGATTGCGACGGCTGGCCCTCGCATTCGCCTGATCCCGCCGGGCAGCGCATGCGGATGTGGAAATGATAGTCGTGGCCCCACCAGGGGCGGATCTTCGACAGCCAGGAGCGGTCGCCCTTGGCCTCGCGGCACAGCGCCTTC
Source organism: Bradyrhizobium sp. CCBAU 51627 (assembly GCF_028128765.1). Taxonomy (GTDB): domain Bacteria; phylum Pseudomonadota; class Alphaproteobacteria; order Rhizobiales; family Xanthobacteraceae; genus Bradyrhizobium. Next base: position 40,931 of record NZ_LBJG01000009.1, on the reverse strand, counting down.
TTGATCGCGGGATTGACGAAGATGCGCTGCACCGCAGGTTCCTGCGCCGCGTCGCGCAGCACCAGCACATGGCTCGGCGTGAACACTTTGGGATCGATGTCGAGGCGGTCCTCGCGCACCATCATCACCGCGGACATCTCCTCGCGCTCCTCGCGCGAGAGCCGATGATCCGGCATCGGCGTCAGCCAGATGTCAGCATCCAGTCCGATCTGATGGCTGGCGTGGCCTGACAGCGCCGGCCCGCCGCGCGGTTGGCCGATGTCGCCGACCAGAATGCCCGGCCATCCGGCGTCCTTGTGCGCCTTGGCAGCGAGGCGCTTGATCAGCGCGATCATGTCCGGATGGCCGTAATTGCGGTTACGCGACAGCCGCATCACCTGCCAGAAGTCGCCGTTAACAGGCATCTGCTGCGCGCCGCCGATGCAGCCCTTCACATAGGAGCCGATGACACGCGTCGGCCCCGTCGAGGGCAGGAGCTTGCGCGCGAACAGCTCCTTGGCGGCGGTCTTGGGATCGTTCGGATGGGCGAGCGGCGGCAACGGCTTCGGGTTGACGCTGCCCTTGTCCTGGGCCAGTGCGCCGCCGGCCAGGAGCGTCATGACAAGCAGGAGAGGGACGGTACGGCGGGGACTCATGCTGATTCCTTATAGCCCAACGCAGCGCCAGGGTCACCGAACGATCCGGCCCCCTCATCCGGGCGGGATTCTTAACGGCGTGATAACTTTATCCTGCATTGACCAAAATTCATGCGCGGAACGCGATACGCTTGCTTTCTGCATGCAAGTGGACCCGCGTTCCGGAACTGATTCATGGAGACTGCGCGTTTTTGTATCTCCTCTCGCGCCGATCGCGACGCGGGGAGCCGGTTCGGCGCGCCTGATGACGCATCTCGCGCCTCGCAAACGGGCAAATCAGTCCGGCGCGCAGCGGCAGCTCCGTGACCCGCCGACCCAGGATTACTTTTCTTTCAGACACTTGGAGCAAGACTTGCGGCCGCTGGGTGCGGCTAGGACGCGTGAAGTTGAGTTTGGGGTCGAAAGAAACAAAAAAGCGAAAGCGCACCGTGCTTGCTGGAGGCGGCCGACAGCCGCGCAAGCCGCGATTTGCGCCCACGCCTCGTCCGCTCATCCAACGCGACCAGCTCATGCAGAGCCGTGCGGAGGCTGAAACTGTTATCGCGGAGGCGCGCAAATCGCATGAGCGGCTGCGCCAGGCCGTCGACCTCCTGCCGCAGGGCATCGTGATTCTGGATCCCGAAGGCCGCTACGTCCTCTGGAACAAGCAGTACGCCGAGATCTACAGCAAGACCGCCGATCTGTTTCAGGAAGGTGCGCGCCTCGAAGACACGCTGCGTGTCGGCGTTGCCCGCGGCGACTATCCGGAAGCCGCAGGCCATGAGGAGGAATGGATCGCCGCGCGGCTGAAGAAGCTCTACGAGCCCGGCAAGCGCCACGAGCAGACGCTGTCCGACGGCCGCGTCATCCTGATCGAGGAACGCCGCACCGATGACGGCGGCGTGGTCGGCCTGCGCGTCGACATCACCGAATTGAAGCAGCGCGAGGCCTCGTTCCGCCTGCTGTTCGATGGCAATCCCGTCCCCATGATCGTCTGTGCGCTGGATGACGAGCGCATTCTCGGCGTCAATGATGCCGCGATCGCGCATTACGGCTATAGCCGCGCCGAGTTCGAGCGGCTGAAGATCCGCTCCCTGCAGGCCTTCGACAGCGAGCCGCCCTGGACCGATCGCTCCGGTGAGGAGCAGGCCGGCCGCACCTGGAAGCACGTCAAGGCCGACGGTGCGCTGATCGATCTCGCGATCTATTCGCGCGAACTGACCTATCACGAACGGCCCGCGGTGCTGCTCGCGCTGATGGACATCACCGAACGCAAGCGCGCCGAGGCGCGGCTCACCTTCATGGCTCAGCATGACGGGCTGACCGGGCTTCCGAACCGCAACAAGTTGCGCCAGGCCATGGACGAGATGCTGGTGCACACACGCCGCAGCGCCGAGAAGGTCGCGGTGCTGATGCTCGGGCTCGACAATTTCAAGTCGGTCAACGACACGCTGGGTCATGCGGTCGGCGACAAGCTGCTGCGCGGCGTCGCCAAGCGCCTGCGCTCGACCTTGCGCGAGGAAGACGCGCTGGCGCGGCTGAACTCCGACGAGTTCGCGGTGGTGCAAAGCGGCCTGACGCGGCCCGAAGACGCCGTGATGCTGGCGAAGCGGCTGCTCGAGGCCATCGCCGATCCCTATCTGCTCGATGGCCATTCCGTGGTGATCGGCGCCTCCATCGGCATCGCGATGGCGCCCGGCGACGGTGATGAGTCCGAAAAGCTGCTCAAGAGCGCCGGCATGGCGCTGTCACGCGCCAAGCTGGACGCGCGCGGCAGCTTCGCCTTCTTCGAGGCCGCGCTGGATGCAAAAGCGCAGAGCCGCCGCAAGATCGAGGTCGAGCTGCGCGATGCGATCCAGAACGACGTGCTGCGACCGTATTACCAGCCGCTGATCGACCTCTCGAGCGGCCGCATTACCGGTTTCGAGGCGCTGGTGCGCTGGCCGCATGCCGAGCGCGGCATGGTCTCGCCGGCCGAGTTCATCCCGGTTGCGGAAGAAACCGGCCTGATCAATCCGCTCGGCGGCCTGATGCTGCGCCGGGCCTGTCTTGACGCGGCGACCTGGCCCGATGACGTTCGCGTTGCCGTCAACCTGTCGCCGCTCCAGTTCCGCAGCGGCAATCTGCTGTCGATGGTGACGGACGCGCTGAAACATTCCGGGCTGCCGCCGCGCCGGCTCGAGCTCGAGATCACCGAGACGCTGCTGCTCGAGAAGAGCGCGCAGGTGCTGGCGACGCTGCATGCGCTGCGCGCCCTCGGGGTGCGCATCTCGATGGACGATTTCGGCACCGGCTATTCCAGCCTGAGTTATTTGCGCAGCTTCCCGTTCGACAAGATCAAGATCGATCAGTCCTTCGTGCGCGATCTCGGCGCCAACCGCGAGGCCCAGGCGATCATCCGCTCCATCGTCAGCCTCGGCAGAGGCCTCGGCGTCATCATCACGGCCGAAGGCGTCGAGACCGAGGCCGAGCTGAGCTGTCTGCGCACCGAGGGCTGCGACGAGGGTCAGGGCTTTCTGTTCAGCAAGGCCCGCCCGAACGCCGAGATCATCGGCCTCCTGGCGGCGCAGCGCGGCATCGACGCCGCGGACGAGGACGCCGCGCTGGTCGCGTGAGGCGGACGCTTTCACCTGGCTCCTGATCAGCTTGTCGCGCCATCGGGATCAATGCTACGTTTTGTAGCATAGAACCCTCCAGGAGGCACGCCATGAAGAAGCCGGTCCGCCGCAGTGCGGCTGCGGTTCGCGCCGAGGCGCCGGACCTGGAGCTCGAGGACGCGTCGATGAGCGATATCATCGACGCCCTCGCAGGCGGGCGCGTTACCGCAACCACGCTGACGAAAGCCTATCTCGCGCGCATCGCGGCCTATGACCGCAGCGGATCGATGCTGAACTCCGTCCGCGCGCTCAATCCGGACGCGCTCGCGATCGCTGGCACGCTCGACGGCACCAGACCGTCGGCCAAGCGCCCGCTGGCCGGCGTGCCGATCCTGGTGAAGGACAACATCGCGACATCAGACAAGCAGCCGACGACGGCAGGCTCGCTGGCGCTGGAAGGCGCGCGCGCGAGGCGCGATGCCACCGTCATCAAGCTGCTGCGCAAGGCCGGCGCGGTGATCCTCGGCAAGGCGAATTTGACCGAGTTTTCGAACATGCTCGCGATCGAGATGCCCTCCGGCTACTCGTCATTGGGCGGTCAGGTGAAGAACCCCTATGCGCCGGCACTGATGGACGATCGGGGCATCCCGCTCGTAACCCCGGGCGGCTCGAGCGCGGGTTCGGCGGTCGCCGTCGCAGCGGGTCTGTGCGCGGCGTCTGTTGGCACCGAGACCTCCGGTTCGCTGTTGTTCCCCGCGAGTCAGAATGGCCTCGTCACCGTCAAGCCGACAGTCGGGCTGATCAGCCGCGCCGGCATCTTGCCGATCGCGCACAGCCTGGACACGGCGGGGCCGATGACGCGCACGGTGCGTGATGCGGCGATGTTGCTCAACGTGCTGGCGGCGAAGGATCCGCGCGACCTCGCGACAGAAAAGCAGCGGCGGCCCGCCGATTACACCGCCGATCTCACGCGTGATGCGCTGAAGGGGGCGCGCATCGGCGTGCCGAGCGACCCCGCTGACCCCTTCAACGATCCCTTCTACGGCAAGCTGCCGTCCGAATGGACGAAGGTGATGGCGCAGGCGATCAAGGCGCTAGCGGATCTCGGCGCCGTCATCGTGCGCGCCGGCATGCCCACCGCCGGCTGGATGAGCGGACCGGGTACGATCATGGCCGTGCTCAACCGCAATCCGCTGAGCGGCAACAAGAGCAATCCGGTCACGCAGCGGATCGTGTTCATCTACGAGCTGAAGCGCGATCTCAATCTCTATCTGAAGGATTGGGCGACCAATACCGACATCAAGACCATCACCGACATCGTCGCCTTCAATGCGGCGAATGCGGACAGGGCGATGCGTTTCGGTCAGGACCTGTTTCTCGCCGCCGACCTCACGAGAGGCGATTTGCGCGAGCGCGAGTACAGGTTCGCACTTGCCATGGACTTTCTCAGCGCCAGGACCCGCGGCATGGACGCCTACATGAATCAGCATAGGCTCGATGCCGTCCTGTTCCCCGGCAGCGGAGGTGCGGCGATCGCCGCCAGGGCCGGCTATCCCAGCGTCATGGTGCCCGCGGGTCTCGTTTCGGGCGTCGACGGCAAGGATACGCCCGACTATCCGCTCGGCGTCACCTTCGCAGGCAGAGCCTGGAGCGAGCACAAGCTGTTGCGCCTGGCTTACGCCTACGAGCAGGCCTCGAACATGCGCTGGGCGCCGCCCGGCCTGCCGGCCCTCCGCGCACCCGCGCAGGCCTGAACCTTCGGGCGGGCGTGATCGCCGCTGCGCTCAAGACGGTGAACTGCTTTGCCCCAGCCGCGGCTCCGTGCCCGCCAGCAGCCGCCCAATGTTGGCGCGATGGCGCATGATCACGTAGAGCGCGCCTGCGGTCACCAGCAGCCGATAGGGCAACGGCTGCGGCAAGCCGCAAACGAGAACGATGGCTGTCACCGCTGCGAGCATCGAGCTGAGTGAGACGATCCGCCCGATCGCCAGCGCGATGCCGAACACGGCCGCCGCCCCGAGTCCCACCGGCGACGACATCGCCAGCAGCACGCCGAGCCCGGTCGCTGCCGATTTGCCGCCCGTGAAGTTCAACCAGATCGAGCGGCCATGGCCCAGCAGCGCGGCAATGCCGGCGAGGCACACGATCCATGGCACCCAGACTTGCAATTCGGCCGCTGTCGGTGGCGTCTGCGATAGCACTGTCGCGAGCCAGGGACACAACCGGCGCGCAACGAGGACAGCAGCCATGCCCTTCAGCACATCGATGATCAGCACCGCAAGCGCGGGCCATTTGCCGAGCGTCCGCAACACATTCGTGGCACCCGTGGACCTGGAGCCGTGCTCGCGAATGTCGATTCCTTGAAGCAGTTTTCCGGCCAGGTAGCCCGTCGGGATCGCGCCGAGCAGATAGGCGATCACCGATCCAATTGCGCCCGCAATCCAGAAAGCCATCGTTTTCTGTCCAAGGAGTTTGAGTCCAATGTGCCGCAGTCGACATTTTATCGCGGACCTCATTCAACCGCCATGGGCGATCTGGCATCCATGCGCTATTCGAATGCTGCCATCATGCCTGCGATGCTTTCCTCAAAAAAAAGCGCATTCACGGCCCGGCCATGTCGGCACGGACCGGTCTCGACCGTCCTTGGGTGGACTACCTCGCAAGACATGCCGGATATGAGCTCCGGCGCGCGTGAAGCGATGTCGTCCCGCCGAGCTGATGAAATCGAACTGGAGCAATACCCATGAGGATCACCGTCGAAACCAGCATCGCAGCCCCGATCGCTCAGGTCTGGCGCACCTATACGACGCCTGCCGACATCGTGAAGTGGAACGCCGCGTCGGACGACTGGCACACGACCAAAGCGACCGTCGACCTGCGCGAAGGCGGCGTGTTCTCGTCACGCATGGAGGCCAAGGACGGCAGCATGGGGTTCGACTTCGCAGGCACCTACACCAAGATCGTCGAGCACAAGCGGATCGAATATGCGTTCGGTGATCGCAAGGCGGAAGTCGACTTCGTGCCGGTGGCGAAGGGTGTGACCGTCCGCGTCGTCTTCGATGCTGAATCGACCCACTCGGTCGAGCAGCAGCAGGGCGGCTGGCAGGCGATCCTCGACAATTTCGCGCGATACGTGGAAGCGAGGCAGAAGGCGTCGTAAGTCGCGCCAGCGGCAGCGCGCGGCCTTACTGGGCTTCGGCGACCTTCGGTCCAGATGAGGGCATCTGCGCGTTGGCCGCCGGGGTCCTGTTCGACGGCGATGGCAGGTCCGGCGATCGCGAAGCGGTGTCAGATGGCCGGCGGGCAACGGTCGCGGGAAGCACGATCACTTTCGCTCCGACTTTCACCCGCTCGTAAAGGTCCGTCACGTCCTCATTGGTCAGCCGGATGCAGCCGGACGACACGCGCTTTCCGATCGTATCGGGCTTGTTGGTGCCGTGAATTCTGTATTCGGTCTCGCCCAGATACATCGCCCGCGCGCCGAGCGGGTTGGTGGGGCCACCTGCCATGAACCGCGGCAGATAAGGCTGACGCACCAGCATCTCGGCAGGCGGACGCCAGTCCGGCCATTCTGTCTTGCGGGCCACGGTCTGTTCGCCGGACCATGTGAAGCCTTCTCGGCCAACACCGATGCCGTAACGCATCGCCTGCGTTTCGTTCAGGATGAGGTAGAGAAACGTGTTCTTGGTGTCGATGATCACGGTGCCCGGTGCCTGGTGACTGGCGTAGTCGACCACCTGCCGAACAAAAGCTCCGGGACCCTCAACGGCTTTGGGCGGCTCGACCAGAGGCGCCGGAGCCGGACTCGGAGCCGGAGCCGGAACTGGCACCGATGCATGAACTGGAGTTGCCACGTATACCGGCGACGACGACGCCATCGCCTGGTGCGCAGCCGGCTTCTGGGTCGGCTGAATCGCGGCCGGGCGGAACAGCAAACCATATCCCAATGCGGCGACTGCCACGGCGCCGATGACAACTCTCGCGGCCATTGGCAGTGCAAGCGCCTCCGTCTTTCCGCGCTTGGCCCGCTTACCCATGTCTTTCTCCGGATCGCTTCTAGCCGGAAGAGGTACGCAGTAAAATTTAAGAAACTTCGAAGCGATCTCGCCCAAGCGGGAACCGTTGAACGTCGTTAACGCCAATCCTGCTGCGATCAGCAGCCTCGACAGATGCCGCTGATCTTGCGGTCCACATTGGCATCCTCCTGATCGAGGAAATCCCGCGGTCCCATCGTCGTTGAGGGGATGTCGGCCGCGTGAGGCTGACGGTGGCCGATCGGGGCCGTCCAGGGTTTTGTGGTCGTTTCCTTTCCGGCGGCCGCCGGATGGAACGATTGCGCCGCTACGGCGCCGATCGTCGATGCGAGTGCGAGCGCAACCAACAGCTTCGAAGTGATCATCGCGGCCTCCAAATGGCAGCCCGCGCGGGATGCGCGGTTCTGACATTCAAATTTGCGCGGAAGACGCGTTATTCCGCTCATGGCGGAGGCGTGATGTCGTCGTGACCAGGCCTTGCGCAGCGTCGCCTTGTCAGACCGGCGCTTTGCGGCCGATCAGGCCGAACGCGATCATGACGAGGCTGATGCCGCCGACGCCGCCGGACACCTCTCCGACCGTGCGCATCAGAGCGACAGGATCATTGGACCACGACGTCATGTCGCGCATCGAGAGGAAGAACAGCACGGCCAGCACCAGCAGCACCGTGCCCACCGCAATCAATCGCCAGTTCCGTTGTCGCATGCGAGATGCTCCCCGTGTCGCCCCTGAACGGGCGAGACCGTTCACTGTGCCGAGATAGTGTCGTCGGTTTCGCTTCGGGTTCGACGGGACCGGCGAAATAGAGCCGGCTCAGGCCGATGATCGCCGGCGCCGGGATTGCGGCTGCAAGTTTGGGTTGTGCCGGTGAAGTGGTGATGCGAAAGTTGGACATCGAACGGAGGTCATGCAGGGCGTGAACACCATGGAGTTCGCGGCTATCGATCTCGGGGTTCGCGGCGCGACGAGCGGCGTGTTCCTGATGATCATTCTCGTGGCTTGGCTGCGTCGTGCCAGCAACCAGCAGGCATTGCTGGGCATGGCCATGTCCGCCGGCGGCATTTTTTACGCTATCGCGACCGCCCCCTTCTCTATCACCTGCTGGTGCGCTTCACCTTCGTCGGCGTGGTGCTGAATGGCCGTCGCGCGCCGCGGCAGACGGCCCCCGCCGCGGCAATCACCGGCCCGGCCGTGTCGTGATTGTCAAAGGACTTGGGCTTGTCAGACCAAGTCTGCCTTTTCCGACATGACCATTTGGCGTTGGAAGCGTGGCTGCGTCAACCGGCGCGCATGGCGGGCCTCGACGGCTTCGGCTACGATCCCATCGCGCGATTTGCGGGAGACGCTGGGATGCAAACGATTGGCCTGATCGGCGGCATGAGCTGGGAGAGCACCGCGCTCTACTACAAGCTCATCAACGAGCGCGTCCGGGATCGCATGGGCAAGCTGCATTCGGCCCCGCTGCTGATGTATTCCTACGATTTCCAGCAGATCAAGGAGATGCAATATGCCGGCCGCTGGGCCGAGGCGGGAGCGAGCCTTGCCGAGGTGGCGCAGCGGCTCGAGCGCGCCGGCGCACGCGCGATCGTGCTGTGCACGAACACGATGCACAAGCTGGCCCCGGATATCGTCGCGAAGCTGAGCGTTCCCTTCATCGACATCGGCGACGCAACGGCGAAGCGTATCAGGGCGAGGGGACATCGGCGGGTCGGGCTGCTCGGCACCATCTTCACGATGGAGCAGAATTTCTACAGCGATCGCCTGCGCGCGCATGATCTCGATGTCCTCATTCCCACGGCCGAGGAGCGGGCCGACGTGAACCGCATCATCTACGACGAGCTGTGCCTTGGTGTCGTCGCCGCGCCCTCGCGCCGCCGCTACCAGGACGTGATGGCCGCGCTGGTCGGGCGCGGCGCGGACTGCATCATCCTCGGCTGCACCGAGATCACGATGCTGGTGGGGGCTGCCGATACATCGGTCGAGACGTTCGATACCACCGCCATTCACGCGGAGACCGCGGCCGATTTCGCGATGGGGTGATGCCGACGAAAGCCGCCTTCACGGGCTGCGCCTGGCGCTGTGGGCGGATCCGGAATCCGCGATCGCGCACAACGAATGCGATGCGCTCGTCAAGCGCCTTGGGCCTTATTCGGCCGGAACGTTCCAGTTCCGTGAGCCCGTGAAGCGCGGCCCGGAAACTCTCTGTCACAACGGCGACATTTCGACTGATCGACTATGAGAATTGATTGTACTCCGCGATGATTGCGCCAATCTCGGGATGGAATTTCATAAGGCTTAAAACGACGAGCAACATAGCCAGGGCGACCGCGACCTTGACAAGGATCGGATATCTCCCCTCTGCCGATGTCGCCGAACGCGCCACATCTGATGTTAGGAATTCGAGTGCCATAACAGGAGTGAACGTGAGGGCAACCTGAAAAAGTAAATAGAACGATTGATGCATTATATCCTCCGCCGCTCGGCGCGCCGCGTCGGCTGGTCCAGGAAGATATCCTGATCGGCGGAGTCGTGAAGTGAGGCAGCTCACATTTTCCATTCAGGAAGCTTGAGGCCACTTGGCAAATCTGTCTCTGCGCCCGGACGAAGGCCGACTAATGAGTAGACGGCCTGGATCGCAGCAAGATCGCCGAGGTCGCCGGCGCCAGCTACCGAATTCGTCAGTCGACAATCTTCTGATCCGCAGATGATCGATTGCGGTATTGCGGACGATGGTGGACATCCATGCCATTGCCGGGGCGCGCTCGGCGTCGAAGCGGCAGGCATTGCGCCAGATCTTCAGATAGGCATCTTGCAGGATGTCTTCGATCTCGTGAGGGGGAGCTCGGGCGGCGAGAGCCGTCCTGCGCAGCCTGCCCCGCGTCAGCATGTGCAGCGCCGAGAACGCGCGTGCATCGCCGCGTGACACGCGCGCGAGCAGCTCGGGCAACGTGTCGCCCGGTGCCTGTCTTGCCGGATGTGGGCAGGCCATATCCATCTCCCTTGCGTCTGGCCTTGAAACGCTTCGGGCCTGCGCTCGGATCACCCGCGGAGGAGGCAGTGAAGGAAATCAGAGCCGCACGAAGGGGCTGATCAGCCGGCCAAGCAGACCGTTCATGCGCAGATCGCCGGTCATCGCAACCAGGCGAAGACACGGACCTTCGTCGCCCACGATCGGACGATGATCGACCTCGTCATCACCATAGTCGAAATCGCCGGGGCCAAAACGGCCGCCTTCGTGGCTGAAGCTGCCTTCCAGCACGAGTCAACTCGGTGTCGGTGTGCGTGTGTTCCAGGACAATCCTTGGCAGGCCGGCTTACACGGCGAAACTGCGGTGACCCGGCCGCACGAACTAGAGTAGAAAATTACGCACTTCCTCCTGGAAGATTGGTGCGCCGGGATCCTGCGACAGCAGCATGTGATTTTGACCCGGCAGCGAGACGAATCTGGCGCCCGGAATTTCCGCGGCCATATCTCGGCCCAAAGAGATTGGAACCCTGCGGTCGTCTCGAACGTGCATCACGAGCGTAGGGGCTTTGACCTGTTTGAGCAGGGGGCGGACGTCGAAATCGGCTACTGTTTCGAGGTAACGTACCGCAGACTCCGCCGAGGCACTGAGACGCTGAAGCTCATTGAAGGCGTCGACCTGTTCCTTTGTGGCGCTCGGTAGCATCGAGGATGTAAAGAGCTGCCGGAAGGTCGGCTCATCCGCGCCCCACCCCAGCTTCATCAATGTTTTCATTGCCGCAAACCGCTCCCGATCGGCGGCCGAAAGATTTGGATTCTTGTTGGCGCCGACCGCGAATCCACCATACAGGATCAGGTGCGACACGCGCTGCGGATGCCGGACCGCAAACGCAATCGAAACGGCGCACCCCTGCGAGAACCCGAGAAGCGGAAACCTGTCAAGGCCGGCCGCATCGGCCACGGTTTCCATGTCCTTGACCCATGCGTCAAGCGAGAGCTCGCCGACGTCCCAATCCGACAGGCCATTGCCGCGCGCATCGTACCGGACGAGCGTGAATGACGAGGCAAGTCCAAGCAGAAAATCACGGTAGAGCGGAAGGTTCCAGTCATACTCCAGATGGCCAAGCCAATGTGCCGATCTCAATAATCCCGGGCCGCTTCCCACCTTCGCATAGGCCAGCCGCACGCCATCCACGGCCCGACAATAACGGATGTCCTGCTTGAGGTTGGCTGCCGACAAGACCCGCTTCGCGGGCGATCCCTCCTTGTCCAGGTCGATGGCATAGACTTCGATCGGTCGCGCGATGTTCTTGAGGTTCTGCCGGCCCAATTCGCGAAAAGGCAGCTTCAGCTTGCCATCGATCTGATCAAGGACTTGACGGGAGATGCAGATTCCGCCGCGCATCGCCATGCCTTCAAGCCGAGCGGCGACGTTGACGCCGTCTCCGAAGATATCGCCCTCATCCTCGATGATGTCTCCAACATTGATTCCGACTCGGAATTCAATACGTCGATCAAGAGGGATGCTTGCGTTCCTGCCGACCATCCCGCGCTGAACTTCGACGGCACACTTCACCGCTTCGACGGCGCTTGAAAACTCCACCAGCATTCCATCGCCGGTCGTCTTGATAAGGCGCCCGCGATGCGATTTGAGCTTGTGATCGAACAGCTCCCGGCGGTGCGCCTTCAATCCGGCAAGAGTGCCTTCCTCGTCATCACCCATAAGCCGTGAATAGCCGGCTACGTCAGCCGCCAGAATTGCCGCCAGCCGGCGCTCGACGCGCGCGCGAACCACGAACGTGTCCTCCGTCACCTCGCCCAAGCAAATCATATGCATTGGACCTGCGCCAGTAAAAACCCCCGTTGGCCGCCGTCGGGGTCTATCCGCTTCGGATCATTCCCAACGATTTGGTCGCGTCAGCCATGTCTGGTCTGGATTCGACGGATGAAGCGCCGGGTGTCGCCCCGACCGTCGCACCTGGCGGGTACCGGTCGAGCGGTTGAGCTTGTTGATAGCACCCTGCGGGGTCCATCACCTTCAGCGCGTGCTCTGGAGCATCGATCGGAGGGCGTCATTCTGCGAGAGGGCGTCATTCGGCGAATTGCCGGGCGAGTTCGCCAATCAGGCGGCGGACATGCAGGAGACGCTCTATGACGCGCTGGACAGCATCCTGACCCAACCGGATGCCATACGAGCGCGACCGAGATCAGATGGTCGCCATCGCAAGCTCATCGCCCAACTGGATGCACTGGTCCAGGAATATTCGGGCGCTCACGCAGGCCCGAACAGTCGGATAGCTCCTGCGCCGGCACCTCCGCCGGTCTGTCCCCTGCCTGCACTTCGCAGGTCGTCATGATACCACCATACCCCTGTTTTGCCCGACAGGTCAAATAATTTTCGTAAAAGCCGAAAATCTCAACGTCGTCAGTGCGTCGGCTACTGTGCATGGGGTTGTTTTCGAGTTTTGTCGTCGGGCTTGCGAGCCGGGCCCCTCGATCGCTCTCAGCTGTCCACCTTGAGCGCGGCAATGAAGGCTTCCTGCGGGATGTCGACCTTGCCGAACTGCCGCATCTTCTTCTTGCCTTCCTTCTGCTTCTCCAGAAGCTTGCGCTTGCGCGTGATGTCGCCGCCGTAGCACTTCGCGGTGACGTCCTTGCGCAGCGCGCGGACGGTTTCGCGCGCGATCACCTTGCCGCCGATCGCCGCCTGGATCGGAATCTGGAACATGTGCGGCGGGATCAGCTCCTTCATCTTCTCGACCATGGCGCGGCCACGCCCTTCGGCGCGGGTGCGGTGGACCAGCATCGAGAGCGCATCGACCGGCTCGGCATTGACCAGGATCTGCATCTTGACGAGGTCAGCCGGCTTGTAGTCGGTGAGATGATAGTCGAATGAGGCGTAGCCCTTGGAGACCGACTTGAGGCGGTCGTAGAAATCGAACACCACCTCGTTGAGCGGCAGGTCGTATTTCACCATGGCGCGGGAGCCGACGTAAGTGAGCTCCTTCTGCGCACCGCGGCGGTCCTGGCACAGCTTCAGCACGCTGCCGAGATATTCGTCCGGGGTGAGGATCGTGGCTTCGATCCAGGGCTCGTCGATCTCGGCGATCTTGACCACGTCGGGCATGTCGACGGGATTGTGGATCTCGATCTCCTGGCCGTCGGTGAGCTTCATCTTGTAGATGACGCTCGGCGCGGTTGCGATCAAATTGAGATCGAATTCGCGCGACAGCCGTTCCTGGATGATCTCGAGGTGCAGGAGCCCGAGGAAGCCGCAGCGGAAGCCGAAGCCGAGTGCGGCCGAGGTCTCCATCTCGAATGAGAAGCTGGCATCGTTCAGGCGCAGCTTGCCCATCGCGGCGCGCAGCGTTTCGAAATCGTCGGCATCGACCGGGAACAGCCCGCAGAATACCACGGGGATCGCCGGCTTGAAGCCCGGCAGCATCTCGGCGACCGGCTTCCTGTCATCGGTGATGGTGTCGCCGACGCGGGTGTCGGCGACTTCCTTGATCGCGGCGGTGATGAAGCCGATCTCGCCGGGGCCGAGCTCGTCGACCTGCTGCATCTTCGGCGTGAAGAAGCCGACGCGCTCGACGTCATAGGCTGCGCCGGTGCCCATCATGCGCACGCGCTGGCCCTTCTTCATCACGCCGTCGACGATGCGCACCAGCACGACGACGCCGAGGTAGACGTCGTACCAGCTGTCGACCAGGAGCGCCTTCAGCGTCGCGTCGCGATCGCCCTTCGGCGGCGGCAGGCGGGTGACGATGGCCTCCAGCACATCGGGAATGCCGAGGCCGGTCTTGGCCGAGATCATCACCGCGTCGGAGGCATCGATGCCGATGACGTCCTCGATCTGCTGCTTGACCTTCTCCGGCTCTGCCGCCGGCAGGTCGACCTTGTTCAGGACCGGAACGATCTCGTGATTGTTGTCGAGCGCCTGGTAGACGTTGGCCAGCGTCTGCGCCTCGACGCCCTGGCTGGCGTCGACCACGAGCAGGGAACCCTCGCACGCCGCCAGCGATCGCGAGACCTCGTAGGCGAAGTCGACATGGCCGGGCGTGTCCATCAGGTTGAACACGTAATCCTTGCCGTCCTTGGCGCGGTACTGCAGGCGCACCGTCTGCGCTTTGATGGTGATGCCGCGCTCGCGCTCGATGTCCATGGAATCGAGCACCTGCTCCTTGCCCGCCATTTCGCGGTCGGAGAGGCCGCCGGTCATCTGGATCAGGCGGTCGGCCAGCGTCGATTTGCCATGGTCGATATGGGCGACGATGGAGAAATTGCGGATGTTGGAAATCGGGACGGTCGTCATGGGCGCGGGATACCACTCACATCCCCGTGCGGCAACCATATTGCTGTATTTTCAGGGCCTTTCTTCACGCCAAGCTGATTCCACGATGGTCCAAAACGCGCTACGCAGGCGCCCATGTCCAGGCTCATGTCAACGACCTCGATCCCCTCCGCCCGCGCGCGCGTAAAATCCCGGGTTAGCTTCGACCGCTTCCGGGCCTGGCTGGTCGCCTGCGCGACCCACCCCTCGGCCCGGATCTGGCTGGTGATCCAGCTCGCCATCCTGCATGCGGTGATCTGGACTTTCATCCTGATCAATCTGAAGGCTGCGCAGGACGTTCACATGGACGTCGCAGAAGCCTATGGCTGGGGTCAGAAATTCCTGTGGGGCTACGGCAAGCATCCACCGCTGTCGGGCTGGATCGCCGGGCTCTGGTTCAGGGTTTTTCCAGCGGCGGACTGGGCCACCTATGCGCTCGCGATGGCGACGGTCAGCATCGGCATGGTGATCTGCTGGCTGGTGGCGCTGCGCGTCGTCGATGCGCGCCGCGCGTTCCTGGTCGTCGTGATGGTCGCGCTCTATCCGATCTTCAATTTCAAGGGCTTCAAGTACAACCCCGATCTGCTTCAGCTCATCACTCTGCCGCTCGTCGTGCTCGCTTATCTCGACGCGTTCGAGAAGCGGAGCTGGCAATCAGGCGTCTGGCTCGGGCTTGCCGGCGCATTGGCGCTGATGACCAAATACTGGGTGCTGACCATGATCGGCGCCATCGGCCTTGCTGCGCTGATCCATCCGGAGCGCGCGAGATTCCTGCTGTCCCCGGCGCCATGGGTCGCGATCGCGACGATGGTGGTGGCGATGATCCCGCACATCGTCTGGCTGGCGGACGCACATTTCGTGCCGCTGATCTATGCCGGCGACACCTACAGCATCGAAGATGCCGGTGAGGTGCGGCAGCTGGTGTTCGGCTATGTGCTGCACAATGCCGCTTTGCTGGCGCTGCCGGTGGCGCTCGCCGCGCTCGCGATGGCCTGGGTGCCGCCCTGGCTGAAGCTGCTTGTGCGCGCTCCCGCGCGCGTCGTTACCCGGGCTTGGGCGCGCGGTGTCAATCCGGGCGTCAACGTCTCGCAGGCGCTGAACATCTGGATCATCCAGATCATCGTCGCCGCCGGGCCGCCGCTCGGCGCGCTTGCCTTCAGCATCTACATGAAGACCGATTGGGGCATCTCGCTGTTCTTCCTGGTGCCGCTTGCCCTGGTCGCGATCCCGGCATTGCGGGTGCAGAGCGCGGTGCTGTTCAACATCGCCGCGATCTGGCTCGTGCTCAGCGTCGCAACGCTTGTCGCTTCGCCCTGGATCGCTGCGCGCGAGATGGCGGCGAACGCGGGCAACACCGCGACCTACGGCGCGCGCTCGGAGCTTGCGCGCGAGCTGACGCAAACCTGGCACACACGCTTCGCCTCGCGTTGGGCGATCGTCGCCGGCACGATGGAATCGATCCAGCCGATGGTGTTCTACAGCCCAGACCATCCAGCCGCGTTCACGCCGAACGAAGCGTGGAGCTCCGGGCTGACGTCACTCGACGACGTCAAGACATACGGATTCATCGGCGTGTTCGATCCCACCGACGGCCGGTTGCCGGCGTTCGAAAAATGGGTGTCGGAGACGGCGCCGAACGCCGAGCGCATGGTGATGACGACGCGCCGCTTCACCCACGGCAAGGCCGGCCCGTCGATGACGTGGAACATCTATATCGCCCCGCCGGCGAAATGATCGGGACTAAACCCCTTCCTCGTTGAACTTGCTTTCAACGAGCTCGGTGATCGCTGCAAGCGCGGCTTCCGCATCAGCGCCGGCGGCCGCGACCGTGATGGTCGTGCCGGGTCCTGCAGCCAACATCATCAGGCCCATGATCGAGGTGCCGCCAACGGTTTCGCCGCCGCGCGTCACCCATACCTGCGCGTTGAAACGCTCGACCGCCTGGACGAATTTCGCCGAGGCGCGCGCATGCAGGCCGCGCTTGTTGATGATCAGGAGCTCTTTGGAGACCGCGCCCGCGGGCACGCCAGTCCCCGCTTGTGGCGCGTCGTCACTCATTTGCCGGCGAGCACGCGGCTGGCGATGGTGACGTATTTGCGGCCGGCTTCCTGCGCCATCGCGATCGCGTCCGGCAGCGGACGCTCCTCGCGCACCTTGGCGAGCTTCACCAGCATGGGCAGGTTGATGCCCGCGAGCACTTCGACCTTGGGTCGGCTCATGCAGGAAATCGCAAGGTTCGACGGCGTGCCACCGAACATGTCGGTGAGGATCGCGACGCCATCGCCGGAATCGACGCGGTTAACCGCCTCGATGATGTCGCTTCGACAGAGATCGGAATCATCTTCGGCGCCGATCGTAATCGCTTCGATTTGCTTTTGTGGGCCCATGACATGTTCAAGCGCTGCCTTGAATTCGTCGGCAAGGCGCCCGTGGGTCACAAGTACTAGACCAATCATCGGAAAACTCCCGCGGGCGCTCTTGGTGCGCCGCACGAACGCGCCACTTTGACCATCCAGAGCCCCCGCGCAAGGGGGGATGTTGCGTATCTCCCTGAATCTAGACGGATGGATGAGGGGAGCTGCGCCGGTCTACTCGGTCGCGAGTGTGGGGTTCATATGGTTACCAATTCCCTTCAAACAATCGGCGAAAGGGTCAGCGGGAGGTTAACTCTTGGTAGTGGTCAAGATCGCGACAACCAGTGGGAGGGGCAAATAGTCGCGGCCAACGGGGATTCGCGGTATTTCGACACCAAAAATGGCTGTTTTCAGCGATTCCGCCGGCGGCAGGCGTTCGGCGTCGTCGGCGTGGAGATCGACCACGAGGCCGACCGTCGCATGCTCCACGAAGTCGCAGCGGCGGATTCCAAGCCCGCGAATCTCGATGAGCCCGGCCAGGGCGGGTGCGGGGCGCACCACAATTTCATGGCCGACTGTCGCCAGATGGACACGGTCGTCGCCGACCAGAACGGCGCTTGCGATCACGCCGGAGCGCCCGGCCGTGATCAAATCGAAGGCAAGGCGCGACTTGCCGGAGCCCGAGGGCCCGCGGATCAGCACCGCCAGGGGCCCGACCTTGACCGCCGAGGCGTGAATGCTCGGGCTGCCTTCGTTCAGACTGCCTTGGCTCATAGCGCCGGCAGCCTCACCACGAAGCGGGCGCCGGCGACCGTCGGCGCCCCATCTTCGTCGGCAGGGCCGGCGCGATTCTCCGCCCAGATGCGTCCGCCATGGGCGTCGACGATCTGTTTTGAGATCGACAAGCCGAGGCCGGAGTTCTGGCCAAAGCCTTGATGCGGCCGATCAGTGTAGAAGCGCTCGAAGATGCGCTCCAGCGCGTCATCGCGAATGCCGGGGCCGTCGTCGTCGACCACGATCTCGATCTCGCCCCGGACACGGCGGCAGGTGAGCCGCACCTTGCTGCCGGCTTCCGAAAACGACTGCGCGTTGGAGAGCAGGTTGGAGACCACTTGCCCGAGCCGGGAATCATGGCCGCTGACGGAGAATGTGTCGGTCGGGCCTCGGCCCTCGAAGCGCGCCTCGACGGCGACGTCGTGGCCAAGCTTCGTTTCATTGGCGACGGCAACCAGCGTGCCCAGAAGCCGCCTGAGATCGACCGGGATCGCATCCTGCCGCTGTAACTCGGCATCGAGGCGGCTTGCATCGGAAATGTCCGAGATCAGCCGGTCGAGCCGCTTGACGTCGTGTTCGATCACATCGAGCAGACGCGCGCGGCTGTTCTCGTTGCGCGCAAGCGGCATCGTCTCGACCGCGGAGCGAAGCGAAGTCAGCGGGTTCTTCAGCTCGTGGGCGACGTCGGCGGCGAACATTTCGATCGCTTCGATCCGCTTGTAGAGCGCGCTGGTCATGTCGCGCAGCGCGCCGGAGAGATGGCCGATCTCGTCGCGGCGACGGGTGAAGTCCGGAATCTCGACGCGGCTTTTGATGCGGCGGCGGACGCGTTCGGCGCTGTCGGCGAGCCGGCGCACGGGTCCGGCGATCGTGCTCGCAAGCAGCAGCGACAGCATGATCATGACGGCGGCTGCGACGCCGCCGACCTTGAGGATCGCGAGGCGCTCGGCCGTGACCATCTGATCGATTTCATCGCCCTGGGTCGACAGCATCAGCGCACCATGGATGGCACGCGCTCGCTGCACGGGGACTGCGACGGAGACGATCACCTCGCCGCGCGAATTGACCCGCACCATCGAGCGCTTCTGGCCCTGGAGCGCATCGGCCACCTCTACATAGCCCTTGCCGTTCTCGCGGCCGAGCTCGCGATAGAGCGGCAGATCGCCGCGATTGAGCCAGGTCCGCACCGGGACCATGATGCGTTCGGCCAGGCCCGGCTTTTCCGAGAGCGGCGGCAGCGGAAAGCCCCGCACACTGTCGAGATCACGGCTGTCGAGCAGCACGCTGCCGTTGGGATCGAAAATCCGCGCGCGGGTCTTGGTCGGCGAGATCAGCGTGCTCAACACCGGCGCCACGCGCTCGGGATTGATCGGAAAATCCAGCGAATCATCCATTCCGCCGTAGCTCTCGCCCAGCTTCAGGTCGAGCAGCTTCTCGGGGTCGACGGTGATCGCGTTGGTCTGCACCGTTGCCGACGCGCCGATGGCGCCCGCGATGATCTCGGCCTGCACCAGCAGGCTCTGCGCGCGGGCGTCGATCAGGCCGGCGCGGAACTGCGACAGATACAGGATGCTCGCGACCAGCGCGACGAGACCGGCGAGGTTGAGCGAGACGATGCGGCGGGTCAGGCTGGAGAAGGACAGCGCGAAGAAGAACTGACCGGCTCGCTTGAGCCAGTTCAGCGGCCCCCAGCCTTTTGCAACAGGCTTGTCCTCATGATCCGGGGCGCCGTGGGAGGCAATCTCCTCGGCGTTCGAACTCGGGTCAGGCTGCGTTCGGTCAAGCAATGCTTATGCCCGCGTTAGGACAGCTCGTTGCGACGGTCCCCGCATCCTAGAGCATGCCCGGTTCTGATGGAATCAGAACCGGCGCAGCCCTCATCTGTTGTGAAGGCGCGAGCGCCTCAGGCTTCCTTGAAGCGGTAGCCGACGCCGTACAGCGTCTCGATCATCTCGAACTCGTTGTCGACCACCTTGAACTTCTTGCGTAGCCGCTTGATGTGGCTGTCGATGGTGCGGTCGTCGACATAGACCTGGTCGTCATAGGCGGCGTCCATCAGCGCGTTGCGGCTCTTGACCACGCCCGGCCGGGTCGCCAGCGCCTGGAGGATCAGGAATTCGGTGACCGTCAGCGTCACCGGCTCGTTCTTCCACGTGCAGGTATGCCGTTCCGGATCCATGCGCAGCAGGCCGCGATCGAGCGCCTTGGCGTCGTTCTCCTTCGGCGCGACGGTCGGGTCCTTCGGCGCCGAGCGACGCAGGACCGCCTTCACGCGTTCGACCAGGAGGCGCTGCGAGAAGGGTTTGCGGATGAAATCGTCCGCGCCCATCTTGAGGCCGAACAGCTCGTCGATCTCCTCGTCCTTGGAGGTCAGGAAGATCACGGGCAGGTCGGATTTTTGCCGCAGACGGCGCAGCGTCTCCATCCCGTCCATGCGCGGCATCTTGATGTCGAGGATGGCGAGATCGGGCTGGGTGGTGCGGAAACCGTCAAGCGCGGAGGCGCCGTCGGTGTAGGTCATGATGCGGTAGCCTTCGGCTTCCAGCGCGATCGAGACGGATGTGAGAATGTTGCGGTCGTCGTCGACCAAAGCGATTGTGGGCATGAGCCTCTGCTTTCTGCTTTCCGTTTGGGTCGTGGCTTAAACGGCGAGCAATCCAGTGATGCGCCGCATACATGGGTGCCGAATTTGGCGTTCGAACCTTGTCACCGAGCAATGCAAGCTGGGCTGAAGTGTGACCAAGTTCCACGAAACACGGCGGATTCGCCGCGTATCGACCCATAACCGGGTTCGGGTTTACCCGAAAAAAGGCCCGTCTTGCAACCACCTGAACCGAGAAAGCCGATGCAACCGACCCCCGATTTCGTTCCCCAAGAGCTCGCCAAATCGCTGCTGAGGCGGTCGCGCCAGGGGGCGCTCGCCACCCTTATGGCCGGTAGCGGCGATCCCTATTGTTCCCTGGTCAATCTGGCCAGCCACCCTGACGGTTCGCCAATCCTGCTGATCTCGCGATTGGCCGTCCATACCAAGAATATCCTCAATGATAGCAGGGTTTCCCTGATGCTGGACGAGCGCGCCGCCGGCGATCCGCTGGAGGGCGCCCGGATCATGCTGTCGGGCCGTGCCGAGCAGGATGACAATGAGACGGATTTGCTCCAGCGGCGGTATCTCAGTGCCCATCCGTCGGCGGAAGCCTTTGCTTCATTCAAGGATTTCTCGTTCTTCCGAATCCGACCCACGGGAACCCATCTGGTCGCCGGCTTTGGCCGAATCGTCGATCTCAAGCCGGAGCAGTTCCTCACGGATCTCAGCGGTGCAGAGGACCTGCTAGCGGCGGAGGAGGGGGCGGTCGAGCACATGAACGCCGACCATCGCGACGCCATGCGCCTCTACGCAACCAAGCTGCTCGGCGCCGCCGAGGGCGATTGGCGCTGCACCGGCTGCGACCCCGAAGGTCTCGACATGCAGCACGGCCAGACCGCGCTGCGGCTGGATTTTCCCGAGCGGGTGACGGATGGTCCGGCGCTGCGCAAGATGCTGGTCCGCCTGGTCGGCGAAGCGCGCGCCAAGGAAAGCCAGGAGTCGATCTAGAGACGGGAACCATCTGCGACAGATTGAACGTCGCCTGCGATCGCTGCGACCCAAGATCGTGATCGGTCTGAGGTTGGCAGCGAGGGGGCATGACAAATCGTTGTTTGGCATTGGTCGCAAGCCTGGCGCTCGGGATCACCGCGTCGCTTGCCACGCCGAGCTTCGCCCAGAAAAGCGGTCTCTCCGGGCAAAGCGTGCGGATCAATGCGCTCAGAACTGCCGGGAAATATGCGGAAGCGCTGCCACTGGCGCAGGCCATGGTGGCCTCGCTCGAGAACACCGGCAACAACCGCGATCTCGCCGCCGCGCTCAACAATCTCGCCCAGGTCCATGCCGACCAGGGACACGACGATCAGGCCGAGCCGATTTACAAGCGCGCGATCGGACTGATGGAGAAGGGGGCCGGCCTCGACAGCGTCGAGCTCGCGCCCGTGCTGAACAATCTCGCCGCACTCGATCAGCGGCAGGGCCGCTTCACGGATGCCGAACCGCTGTTCAAGCGTGCGCTGGCGATCCGCGAAAGGGCGCTGCCGCGCGAGCATCCCGATGTCGGCCAGTCTCTTAACAATCTCGCCACACTTTATGTGAAGCAGGAGCATTTTGCGGAGGCCGAACCGCTGTTCCAGCGCGCGCTCGCAATCTTCCAGAAGGTCGGCGGTCCCGCGCACCCCGCGGTCGCGACGCTCCTGAATAACCTCGGCCAGCTTGATCGTGATCTCGGCCGGGATGCTGACGCCGAAGCGCCGATCAAGCGCTCGCTCGCAATCCGTGAAAAGGTTCTCGGGCCGGATCATCCCGACGTCGCACGTTCCCTCAACAATCTTGCTGGTCTCTACGAGCACCAGCAGCGCTATGCCGATGCCGAGCCGTTGTATCGTCGCGCGCTTGCCATCCGCGAGCGTGCGCTAGGTCCGGATCATCCCGACGTCGCGACATCGACGAGCAATCTCGCCTATTTCCTCCATGTGTCCGGGCGAACTGCCGACGCGTTGCCGCTCGCGGAAAGGACGCTTGCGAGCAATCGCGCGCAATTGCGCGTGGTGCTGCCGGTCCTGTTCGCAGCACGCCAGCAATCGCTGTTGCCTGATGACAGGGCGCTCGACGAGGCGCTCGCGGCGATCCAGCGCGGCACGCAATCCTCCGCCGCATCAGCGGTGAACAAGCTCGCGGTGCGGCTTGCCGCCGGCAGCGACCGGCTCGCCGAGCTGGTGCGCAAGGATCAGGACCTCGCGGCCGAAGCCGAGATGCTCGACAAGGCGATCATCACGGCGGTGTCGAAGTCGTCAGCGCAACGCGATGTCGGCTCCGAGCAGCGCAGCCGCGCGCGGATCGCTGCCATCGTGAACGAGCGCACCGGCTTGCAGAAGAGGCTCGCGGTCGAGTTCCCCGACTACGCCTCACTCTCCAACCCGCTGCCGCTGACGGTGAAAGACGTTCAGCTCCTGCTGTCGGCCGATGAAGCCATGGTGCTCTTTTCCGTCGTCGACAAGCGCAGCTATGTCATCGCGATCACGCAGGAGAGCGCCGACTGGAAGGAGATTCCGCTTGGCGCGGACGCGCTGGCGCAGAAGGTCGCCGTATTTCGCCGAGGTCTTGATGTCGGCAAGGCGCACGATGGCTCCGGCAAAGCCGAGCTGTTTGATCTCTCGCTCGCCAACGAGCTCTACGTTGCGCTGCTCGGGCCGGTCGAGCCACTGACCAAGGGCAAGCGTAGCCTGCTTACGGTGCCCTCGGGCGCGCTGACGGCGTTGCCGTTTCACCTGCTCGTCACGGAGCCGCCGCAAGCTGCGATCCCTGATACGCTCGCGGGCTATCGGGGCGCGGCCTGGCTGCTGCGGCGTCAGGCCGTCTCCGTGCTGCCCTCGGTGGTCAGCCTGAAATCGCTGCGCGCCTTTGCGCGCAAGGAGGAGGGCGTCAAGCCGATGACCGGTTTCGGCGATCCCGTGTTCAATCCTGCCGAGGGCGGTCCTTCCGACCGTCGGGCGGCAGGCGGCAAGGTGGCCGCACGTAGTATTGCGACGGTGGCCTACACCGATTTCTGGCGCGGCGCGGGTGTTGATCGCGTACGGCTTGCGCAGGCGCTGCCGCAGCTACCCGATACCGCGGACGAGCTGAACGCCGTGGCGAAAGATGTCGGTGCGAGCGATGCCGACATTCATCTCGGCCGCGATGCCAGCGAAGCGACGCTCAAGCGTGCAGCGCTTGCTCAATACAGCATCATCTACTTTGCGACACACGGCCTCGTCGCCGGGGATATCAAGGGTGTGGGCGAGCCGTCGCTCGCGCTCTCCATTCCCGAACAGCCTTCCGAACTGGATGATGGTTTGCTTACGGCGAGCGAAGTTGCGCAGCTCAAGCTCAATGCAGATTGGGTCGTGCTGTCGGCTTGCAACACGATCGCCGGTGACAAGCCCGGCGCCGAGGCCTTGTCGGGGCTGGCCCGCGCCTTCTTCTATGCCGGAGCGCGCGCGCTGCTGGTCTCGCACTGGGCTGTCGATTCGGAAGCTGCCACCCGCTTGACCACGTCGACTTTCGATTTGCTCAAAAACGAACCAAACCTCGGCAGAGCCGAAGCTCTGCGGCGCGCGATGTTGACGTATGTTGATGACACAGCGTCGCCGCGCAATGCCTACCCAGCGATCTGGGGAGCGTTCGCGCTCGTCGGAGAAGGTGCGATACGATAAAGCGGCGCAGCATTTGTGCGTCGCAAAACAACTGACAACGCTGAAACAGCCATTTGGTTGCGCGATCATCGGTGATTTCCGCATCGCGCTTCGCGAGGCTGATATGCGCGACGTTTGGCGCGGTCCTTGAATAAACCAAATCCTGCGGGATCAGCTTGGCAACGCCAGCGTTCATCATTATTAGGTCATCAGCCGAGGCCGGACGGCCTATAATTCACGGTGACCGCGAAGGTGCCAAAGCTGGTTGCGCTTGATGTCGCGGGTTCTAGGAGGATTTTTCGTGCAAGAGACGGGCGTGCGCAACGGTGCCTTCGGCGCCGACAAATTCGGCTTAAAGAATCTCAGACGGGTTCACTGGAACCTCGGCGCGCCGCAGCTCTACCAATATTCGCTCGCTGCGGGCGAGGCGGTGCTATCCGCTGACGGCGCACTCTGCGCCGACACCGGCGAATTCACGGGCCGCAGCCCGAAGGACAAGTTCACGGTGCGTGATGCCACCACCGACAAGAAGATGTGGTGGGCCGGCAACCAGTCGATCACCGCAGAGCAGTTCGAGACGCTCTATCAGGACTTCCTCAAGCACGCCGAAGGCAAGAGCCTGTTTGCGCAGGATCTCTATGGCGGCGCCGATCCAGCCTACCGGATCAAGACGCGTGTCTTCACCGAGCTCGCCTGGCACTCGCTGTTCATTCGCACGCTGTTGATCCGCCCTGCGGCGATCGAGCTGCCGACCTTCGTGCCCGAGCTCACGATCATCGACATGCCGAGCTTCCGTGCCGATCCCAAACGTCACGGCTGCCGCTCCGAGAACGTTGTCGCAATCGATTTCGCCCGCAAGATCGTCCTGATCGGCGGGTCTTATTATGCCGGCGAGATGAAGAAATCGGTCTTCACCACGCTGAACTACTATCTGCCCGAACGCGGCGTGATGCCGATGCACTGCTCGGCCAATGTCGGCGCCAAGGGCGACACCGCGATCTTCTTCGGGCTGTCCGGCACCGGCAAGACCACGCTGTCGGCCGATCCCAACCGTACGCTGATCGGCGACGACGAGCACGGCTGGGGCCCGAACGGCGTGTTCAACTTCGAAGGCGGTTGCTACGCCAAGTGCATCAAGCTGTCGCAGGAAGCCGAGCCGCAGATCTATGCGGCGTCGACGCGGTTCGGTGCGGTGCTCGAGAACTGCGTGCTCGACGAAGACACCCGCGTGGTCGATTTCGACGACGGTTCAAAGACCGAGAATACCCGGTCTGCCTATCCGCTCGACTTCATCCCGAATGCTTCGCGCACCGGCCGCGCGCCGCAGCCGAAGAACGTGGTGATGCTCGCCGCCGACGCTTTCGGCGTGCTGCCGCCGATTGCCAAGCTGTCGCCGGCGCAGGCGATGTACCACTTCCTCTCCGGCTATACCGCGAAGGTCGCCGGCACCGAGCGCGGTCTCGGCAATGAGCCGCAGCCGGAATTCTCGACCTGTTTCGGTTCGCCCTTCCTGCCGCTCGATCCATCCGTCTACGGCAACATGCTGCGCGACCTCATCGCCCAGCACAATGTCGATTGCTGGCTGGTCAATACGGGGTGGACCGGCGGCAAGTACGGCACAGGCAGCCGCATGCCGATCAAGGTGACGCGCGCGCTGCTCACCGCGGCGCTGGATGGCTCGCTTCGTAATGTCGAATTCCGCACCGACAAGTATTTCGGCTTCGCGGTCCCGACCGCGCTGCCGGGCGTGCCGAGCGAAATCCTCAACCCGGTCAACACCTGGAAGGACAAGGACGAGTTCGACAAGACCGCTCGCGCGCTGGTCGGCATGTTCCAGAAGAACTTTGCCAAGTTCGAAGCCCAGGTCGATGCCGAGGTGCGCGCGGCCGCTCCGGACGTGAAGCTGGCGGCGGAGTAATTGCTCTGTCTTCAATGTGAAAGGGCGGCCGCGAGGCCGCCCTTTTTGTTTGTGGCACGATCTCTCCCCTCGTCATCGCGTTCGCAATGACGAGGAAGCAGCTACGCCTTGAAATACGCGATCTGCGTCGTGGTCGCGAGCAAGCGGCCGTTTGGTGACCAGAGCTCCCCGTTCTGGTCGCCATAGCTCTTGTGGAAGAGTTTCGCGTCCGCCGTCGCAAGCACGCGGGTGATGTCCTCGGATGCAAGCTCGTCGCTATCGGTGTGAAAATAGGTGGTCAGCGATACCGTGCCGAACGGCACCAACTCGCGGCGCGCATGGAAAACGCGGCCGAAGAAGGCATCCGACATCGACATCAGCGACAGCATATCGAGCTTGCGCGGCTCGCGATCGCTGATCCAGATCTTGGAATAGGTGCTGGCGGGTTCGGCCTGCGGGGGCCCGATCCGCATCTCGCCCTCGACGAAGCGGAATTCATACTGGTTGGACCAGGACGCCCCGATTTTCGGGAACGGCAGCGTCGCTTCGAACGGCTTTGCGCCAGGATAGGGCGCGGCCCTGTGCTCCCACGACGGCTTCCGCTCGGCGAACACGGCGGTGGCGAGCGTTGCGACGTCGCCGCCGCCCTGCGACAGTTCGACGCTCCAGTGCTGGCTGGAGCGGTTGGCCTTCACCAGTCGCACGTCAAGATCGAACGAGCCCTTCGCGATCGGCGCGCAGTAATTGACGGTCACCGCCAGCGGATCGCCAGCGCGTTCCGGATGGTCGATCAGCGCGCGCAAAATGGTCGCGGCGGTGGCGCCGCCGAACGGGCCGACAAAGGCCCAGTAAGCGTCACTGGTGTGCCCCTGCCAACTGGAGTCGCCGGCGGTGACGCGCGTGGCGTCGTCGAACGGGTGGGGGAACTTGGCGTTCATCGTCGGTCCTCGATGTCCCCCGACGGTGGTTAATGTCTCGGCGTCGTGTCACCGGTGCCGCTCTGGGGATGACGATGATCATATCACCATCCCTCGCGGCCGATGCAATAACGTCGCAGGTAACGTCGCTTCCACCTCGCGGAAAATCAGCCGGCGGCGTCGCGCAGGTTTGGCAGCAGCGGCGTGCTCGGATTGACCGGCACGTTCCAGATTTCCTCGGCGTATTCGCGGATGGTGCGGTCCGAGGAGAACCACGCCATGCGCGCGACATTGAGGATGGAGGCGCGAGTCCAGGCCGGCGAGACCTGCCAGCGCGCATCGACCGCGCGCTGCGCCTCGTAATAGGAATCGAAATCGGCACTGACCATGTAATGGTCGAGATAGCGCAGCGCATGCGCGATGGATTCGAAGCGGCCGGGATCGCCCGGCGAAAATTCGCCGGCGCCGATGGCATTGATGGCGCGCTGCAGCTTCGGTGAATTGCGGATCACGTCGGAGGCATCCAGCCCCTGCTTGCGCCGGATCATCACGTCGCCGGCCTCCATGCCGAAGATCGCGATGTTCTCGACGCCGACCTGGTCGCGGATCTCGATGTTGGCGCCGTCGAGCGTGCCGATGGTGATGGCACCGTTGAGCGCCAGCTTCATGTTGCCGGTGCCCGAGGCTTCCATGCCGGCGGTCGATATCTGCTCGGAGAGATCGGCTGCCGGAATGATCACCTCGGCGAGGCTGACATTGTAGTCGGGAAGGAACACGACCTTCAGCTTGCCGCCGATCGAAGGATCGCTGTTGACGATTTCCGCGACGTCGTTGATCAGCTTGATGATCAGTTTTGCATATTTGTAGCTCGCCGCCGCCTTGCCGGCGAAGATCTTCACCCGCGGCACCCAGTTGCCGTTGGGATCGTCCTTGATCGACTGGTACAGCGCGACGGTCTCGATGATGTTGAGGAGCTGGCGCTTGTATTCGTGGATGCGCTTGATCTGCACGTCGAACAGCGCGGTCGGATCGACCCTGATCCCGAGCCGTTCGCCGATCAGGCGTGCAAGCGCCGTCTTGTTGTGAAGCTTGACGCTGCGGAATTTCTTCTGGAACTCGACGTCGCTGGCGCGCGTCTCGAGCAGCGAGAGCTGCGTCGGGTCGTCGAGGACGGCCTCGCCACAGACCTCGCGCAACAAGTCCGTGAGCTTCGGGTTTGCCAGCATCAGCCAGCGGCGGAAGGTGATGCCGTTGGTCTTGTTGGTGATGCGGCCGGGATAGAGATGGTTGAGATCGTGGAACACGGTCTCGCGCATCAGATCCGAATGCATCGCCGAGACGCCGTTGATGCGGTGCGAGCCGACGAAGGCAAGCTGGCCCATGCGGACGCGGCGCCCGCTCTTCTCGTCGATCAGCGAAACCGAGGCGCGGAAATCGATGTCGCCGGGCGCGCGGGCTTCGGCGAGCGCCAGATGCTGCACGTTGATGCGGTAGATGATCTCGAGATGCCGCGGCAGTAGCCGCTCGAACAGCTCGACCGGCCAGGTCTCCAGCGCCTCCGGCAGCAACGTGTGGTTGGTGTAGGAGAGCGTCGCCACCGTGATCTTCCAGGCATCGTCCCAGCGGAAATTGTGGAGGTCGACCAGGATGCGCATCAACTCGGTGACGGCGAGACTCGGATGGGTGTCGTTGAGCTGCACCGCGACCTTGGATGACAGGCTGCGCAGCTGACCGTCGGAAGCGAGATGCCGCTTGATGAGATCCTGCAGCGAGGCCGAGACGAAGAAATATTCCTGGCGCAAGCGCAGCTCGCGGCCCGCCGGGCTCTCGTCGTTCGGATAGAGGAATTTGCAGATGGCTTCGGCGCGCGACTGCTCGGCGCTGGCGCTGACATAGTCGCCCATGTTGAACGCGTCGAGCTTCAAGGGGTCGGGCGAGCGCGCCGACCACAGCCGCAGCGCGTTGACGTGCTGGCCACGCCAGCCGACGATCGGCGTGTCATAGGCGATCGCCTGCACGGTCTCGCTCGCGTGCCAGATCGCGCGGTCGCGGCCCCTGTCGTCGATGTGTTCGACGCCGCCGCCGAAATTGACGTCGTAGATCACTTCCGGCCGCTGCAATTCCCAGGGATTGCCGAAGCCGAGCCATTCGTCCGGATATTCCTGCTGCCAGCCCTGATTGATGATTTGCCGGAACAGGCCGTAATCGTAGCGGATGCCGTAGCCGATCGCGGGGATCGACAGCGTCGCCATGCTCTCCATGAAGCAGGCGGCGAGACGGCCGAGGCCGCCATTGCCGAGCGCAGCATCCGGTTCGCATTTGCGCAGCTCAGGCAGCGACACGCCGAGGTCGCCGAGCGCGACCTCGAAGATCTTGAGCAGCCCCATATTGTTAAGCGCGTCGGTGAAGAGGCGGCCGATCAGGAATTCGAGCGAGAGATAATAGACGCGCTTGCGCCCCGCGTCGTAGCTGTGCTTCTCGGCCGTGAGCCAGCGATGCACGATGCGGTCGCGCAGCGCCAGCGCCGCGGCCTGATACCAATCGTGCTTGGTCGCCATGCCCGCATCCTTGCCGATGGCAAGGCGCAGCTTCGCCAGGATCGCGCCCTTGATCTCAGCCAGCGCAAGTTCGTCGATGGGCTGGCCCGCAGCGGGCGAATTTGGCTGGAACGATTGATCTTGCAAGGCCGTCACTTCCTGGTCGACAGAAAACACCACTGAACCTACGCGTCTTGCCCCTGCACCGGAACCATCCCTGGCGCGGCCGTGCACTGCGCTGGCGTAAAATTATGCAAGGAACGGGCCGCTTTGGGAACCCGGAGCAGCACGGAGGAACGCCGATTTGGTGTTAGATTGAGCACAGATTCAGCCATCACTGTGGAGGAGACGCCTCATGAGACTGCCGATCGAAATCGCCGCCGCAGCACTTCTCGTCACCTGCATCGCCATATCGAGCGCGGCCTTCGCTGCCGGCAAGCGCAGCGCCGATCGTCTCAGCTGCGCCGTCTCCCTCCCGCAGAACGCAACGCCCGCGCAGCGCTGTACCGCCATCGAGCGCCAATGCGGCGGCAAGTTTTACGCGAGTGCGTGCGGGGACAAGCTGATGTCGGCGGTGAATTGAGCGTAGTCGTGCGCGGATGACATTGGTGACGCCATGTACAGCGAACCGTGATGACGGCTCGCGAGGATGTAAACGAAGTAGCTGACTGTGCTCATGGCTCAAGCTCGCAAGAGCAATGCTGACCGGGGTAACGGGTCCTGCTTTCGCCAGGCCGACGGTCTCGACAATCTTTCGCTCAGCGCTAGAACAAATTAAGAACACTTTAGCAAGTCTTTGATATATCATTGTGATTCGGCGCATTGCCGACACAACATCTAGGGTCTGACATCAGTCGCGAGGACTAAATGTCCACCATTGCCTTCGATCAATTCGCCCTCACCCGGATCGCCGATTTCGCGCGGTCGCTGTCGCGGCTGCATCAGGCGGCGCGGCGCCAGAGGATCGACGACGACCAGTTCGACCGCGAGTTCAACGCGGTATGCCAATCGATCTGGGGCTATACCATCGACGATATCAGCGACGATCTGTTTGCGCCCGAGGATCATCATTTCCTCGACACGCTGGACGAAGCGCATGCACGCATCTTCGCCGCCGAGCAGGGCTATGACCTGGTCAGCGAGACGGGCATGCTGACCGACTGGTGGGGTTTCTGCTGGATGATCCTGGCCGAGAAGCGTGGCCTGCTGACGCCGGACAACCGCGCCGCCGCGCGCGCGGCGATCGAGGAGAAATATCTGGCGGCGCCGAATGTGATCGGGGTGATCATCGGGCGGTGATGCAACATCCTCCGTCCTTGCTGTGACGCCCTGGCTTAGGCCAGGCTCTAATCCAATCCCGCCCGCTTCGCCGATTTCGCCGTCGCCTTCGGCGCGGCCGTCACATCGGGCAGCGCCTCGCGCACGATCTCGGCGGCCGGGGCATCCGCCGCGACCGTCTCCGCACGCACCGGGGCCACCTTCATCTCGCCGAGCCGGGCGCGGACCTGTGCCGTGAGGCCCGGATAGGAGGCGACCGGGGTGAACTCAGCGGTCTGATCGTTGCCGAGGCGAACGCCGGTATAGGCGACGAGGCCGTCGGTGGTGGCGATGACGTCGCCGGCCTTCAGCGAGGAGTCGAGCGCCAGGTCGACAGGAGCGAGCCCGGCCGGTTCGCGGCCATTGCAGGTGCAGTCGGCGCGCAGCGCCTTGCGATAGGCGAACGCGTTCTCGCTGTCGGCGTAGCGCTCGCCGGTCTGGCTGTAGGCGCCGTCGATCGAAGAGCCGAAAAACACCTTCGTCGAGCTTGCAGGACAGAAGGCCTGACACATCTGCGCCGGCGAGGCGAGGCCGCGCATCAACGGAAAATATTTGCCGTCACAGCTGCGCACGCAGAACGCCGGGCCCGAGCCGCCCGCTGCCGCCGAGCGGGTCGGCGGCACATATTGCGGCTGAACGGCCGGGTTCTGCTGACCGGTGAAGGGATCGGCGTAGGAATTCGCCTGCTGCGGCACGTCGCGCTGCGGGCGCTGCTGCATTCCGCCGAAGAAGAAGTCGAAAAGGCCTTCGGCCGAAACCGGGGCGGGAGCCGCAAGCAGCGGGCTTGCGAGAGTGGCGGCCACAAGCATCGCGCGACGCCGCCGGCGCGCATGGGACACGATCGTACGCAACGCTTACTCCACCCGACGCTACCGAACCGCCGGGACCTCTCAGGTCTCAGCGCATGATTCACCATAAAACGGGATGGTAAATGAGGGGTTGAGGAGGGCCCGAATGCTGCGCAGCGCGCCGCAGCGAGAGCCTTCACGCGTTCAAGAATTCCGACGCCTTGTACAGCGAGCGGAACGGCAGGCCGGCCGCGCCGAACGTATCGGTGGCGCCTTCCTCGCGGTCGACCATGGTCAGCACCAGCACCACCTCGGCGCCGGTCTCGCGCACGGATTCCACCGCCTTCATCGCCGAGCCGCCTGTCGTGGTGACGTCCTCGACGATCACGACGCGCTTGCCGGCCAACGTCTCACCTTTCGGGAGCCCCTCGATCGCGAGTCTGGCGCCATGCTCCTTCGGCTTCTTGCGGACGAAGAAGGCCGCGATCGGATGGCCCTTGATCCAGGAGATCTGCGCCAATGCGCCGGCCAGCGGCACCGCTCCCATCTCGAGGCCGCCGATGAAATCGAGATTGTCGTCCTTCAGCGCCTCATAGGTCAGCTCGGCGAGCAGGGTCGCGCCTTCGGGGTCGAGCATGGTCGGCTTGAGGTTGAAATAGAAATCGCTCTTGCGGCCCGACGCGAGCGTCACCTCGCCGCGCCCGAAGGAGCGGCGGCGGATGATTTCGAACAGGCGGGCGCGGGAGGCAGATTTCGACACGGTGGTCCTCAGCGGCGTTTTCAGAAGAGTGGCGGAATTTATCCGCGACGGCCGCGACATTCCAGAGGGGGCCTCCCTCGTCAACAGGGATCGGCCATCCCGGTCCGACGGTTGTGGGCGCGCAACTTTCCGGAGTAGGTGGATGCCCGCCATCCCGGGGAAGGAAACAGGCAAATGACCATCGAGCTGCACACCTGGAACACGCCGAACGGCCGCAAGATTTCGGTCGCGCTGGAGGAAATGGGGCTGCCTTACAAGGTGATCCCGGTGAACATCACCAAGGGCGAGCAGTTGGACCCCCGGTTCCTCAAGCTTTCCCCCAACAACAAGATCCCCGCGATCCTCGATCCCGAGGGCCCGGATGGAAAGCCCGTCAGCGTCTTCGAATCCGGCGCCATCCTGCTTTATCTCGGCGAAAAGACCGGAAAGTTCCTGCCGAAATCGCTCGGCGCGCGCATCCCCGTCTACGAATGGCTGATGTGGCAGATGGGCGGTTTCGGCCCGATGCCCGGCCAGGTGCATCATTTCATCGCGCTGGAAAACGAGCAGGACCGCGCCTACGGGTTGAAGCGCTTCATGGCCGAGACCCGCCGGCTCTATGGCGTGCTGGATCGCCGCCTGGAGGGCCGCGACTTCGTCGCCGGCGATCTGTCGGTCGCCGATTTCGCCATCCTGGGCTGGGCCTGGCGACATCCCCGCCACAAGGTTGATCTGGCCGATTTCCCCAACGTCAAGCGCTGGTACGAGGCGTTGATGGCCCGCCCGGCGGTGAAGCGTGGGATGGAGGCGAAGCTGGATTGAGTTGGCGCATCGTGCCCCGGACGCAGCGCAGCAGCGCAAGAGCGCTGCTGCGCGTCCGGGACACGAGAGCCCTCCGGGTGGTTGAAACTAAACCTTCCGCGCTTCCACGGCCATCCGCACCGCAAGGCCGGCCAGCACCGTGCCCATCAGCCAGCGCTGCACCACCATCCAACTCGGCCGGTTTGCCAGGAACAGGGCGATCGAGCCGGCAGCGAGCGCGATCATCGCGTTCACGCTGACGCTGATCGCGATCTGGATCGCGCCCAATGCCACCGATTGCGTCAGCACACTGCCGGCTGTGGGATCGATGAACTGGGGCAGCAGCGCCAGATACAGCATCGCGATCTTCGGATTGAGGAGATTGGTGACGAGCCCCATCGCGAACAATTTGGGCGGGCTGTCGATCGCGAGCTGCTTCACCTGGAACGGTGAACGTCCGCCCGGCTTCACCGCCTGCCAAGCCAACCACAGCATGTAGCCGGCGCCGGCAAAGCGCAGCGCGTCATAGGCAAAGGGAATGGCGAGCAGCAGCGCAGTGATGCCGAACGCCGCGCACAGCATGTAGAACACAAAGCCGAGCGCGACGCCGCCGAGCGAGACAATGCCCGCCGCCGGACCCTGCGTGATCGAGCGCGAGATCAGATAGATCATGTTGGGCCCGGGCGTGAGCACGAGGCCGAGGCAGACGAGGGCGAAGCCGAGCAGGGCGGAGGTGTGAGGCATGGATGAACCGGTACGGGAGCTGTCCTGGTTCTAATATGCACGGCCTTGCTGAGCCATCGCGCAATTGCACGGAGGACAATTCAATCTGGCCCTACGCCTCGGCCTGCATGGTAGCGATGAACGCCGCGAAACGCTCCATCGCCAATCGCAACGGTTCTGCCAGTGCAGGATCGGCGGCGATGCTGTGTTCGTTCCAGGCGCCGCCAAGCAACGGCAGCGTGACGCAGGCGTCCCTGGCGAGCCGGGCGGACATCGTCTCCAGCGTCAGCGTCAGGGCGGCCAGTGCGTGCGTTGCGCGCGGTGAGGTGTTGATCAAGGCCACCGGCTTGTCGGGAAATTCGTGGCTGCCGACCAACCAGTCGAGCGCGTTCTTCAGCACCCCGGCGACACCGCGGGCATATTCGGGGCTCGAGATCAGGAGCCCGTCGACGCGTCCGATCAGCTGGCGCATCGCGCCGACCGGCGCAGGCACGTCATCGCCATCCAGGTCCGGATTGAAAAAAGGCAGGTCCGCAATTCCCTCGAACAGGACCACCTCGACGCCAGCAGGCGCGAGCCGTGCCGCCGCGCGCAAGACCGCGGTGTTGCTCGAGCCTGTGCGCAGGCTGCCGGAGATGGCCGCGACCTTCATTGGGATGGCCTAATGCGCCTCGTCCCAGTTCGTGGCCGCGCGCGCGTCGACATGCAGCGGCACCGACAGCAAAACGGCCGGGAACGGCGCGTCCTGCATGACGTGCTGCACGACGGGAAGCGTCGCCTCGACCTCGGCGTCCGGCACCTCGAAGATCAATTCGTCATGCACCTGGAGCAGCATCTGCGCCGAGAGCTTCTTCTCGGCCAGCGCGTCCTCGACCCGCGTCATGGCACGCCGGATGATGTCGGCTGCGGTACCTTGAAGTCGCGCGTTGATCGCTGCGCGCTCGTTGAAGGCGCGCACCGAGGCGTTGGAGGCCTTGATATCGGGGTAGTGGCACTTGCGGCCGAACAGCGTGGTGACGTAGCCGTGGCTCCGGCAGAAATCGCGCGTCTCGTCCATATAGGCGCGGATGCCGGGGAAGCGCTCAAAGTACTTCTTGATGTAGGCCGACGCCTCTTCACGGGCGATGCCGAGCTGGTTGGCGAGGCCGAACGCCGAGATGCCGTAGATGATGCCGAAATTGATCGCCTTCGCGCGGCGGCGGATCTCGCTCGGCATGCCCTTGATCGGCACGCCGAACATCTCCGATGCGGTCATGGCGTGAATGTCGAGACCATCCTTGAATGCCTGCTTCAGCACGGGAATGTCCGCGATCTCCGCCAGCAGCCGCAGCTCGATCTGCGAATAGTCGGCGGAGACGAGCTTGTGTCCGGGTGTTGCGATGAAGGCGCGGCGGATTTTGCGGCCGTCCTCGGTACGAACAGGGATGTTCTGCAGGTTCGGCTCGTTCGACGACAGGCGGCCGGTCGTGGTCGCCGCCAGCGCGTAGGTCGTGTGCACGCGATGGGTCTGCGGATTGACGTAGGTCGGCAGTGCGTCGGTGTAGGTCGATTTCAGTTTCGAGACCTGGCGCCATTCCAGAATCTTTTTGGGGAAGTCGTGGCCCTGCTCGGCGAGGTCGTCAAGCACCTGCGCAGTGGTCGACCACGCCCCGGTCTTGGTCTTGGTGCCGCCTGGCAGTCCCATCTTGCCGAACAGGATATCGCCGATCTGCTTCGGGCTGCCGACGTTGACCGGCTCGCCCGCGATCTCCTGGATCTCGGCCTCGACGCGCGCCGCGGTCTGGGCAAAGTCGCCTGATAGCCGCGACAGCACCTGTCGGTCGATCGAGATGCCGCGACGTTCCATGCGGGCGAGCACCGGAACCAGCGGTCGCTCCAGCGTCTCGTAGACGGTGGTCATGTGCTCGGCGACGAGCCGCGGTTTCAGCACGCGCCAGACGCGCAGGGCGATGTCGGCGCCTTCGGCGGACAGGGGCGCGGCCTTGTCGACCGGCACCTGGTCGAATGTGATCTTGCCCTTGCCGCTGCCGAGCAACTCGCTTTCCTTCAGCATGGCGTGGCCGAACCAGCGCTCGGAAAGCTGCTCCAGCGCATGCGAGCCGCGGCCGGCATCGAGCACGTAGGAGATCAGCTGCGCATCATCGGTGTTGCGCAAGGTGATGCCGTGCTGCGCCAGCATCACCGCGGTGAACTTGACGTCGAAGCCGATCTTGAGAATGCCTGATGATTCCAGCACCGGCCGCAACGCGTCGATCGCCTCGGCGTGCTTGACCTGATCGGGCGCGAGGCCGGCGTCGAACAGGCCGCCGTCGCCTCCGGATTGCTTGTGCGCCAGCGGCACATAGCAGGCCTCGTTCGGGGCCAGCGCCAGCGCGATGCCGCAGAGATCGGCCTGCATCGGATCGATCGAGTTTCCACGCAGTTCGACCGCGACATGACCGGTGTCATGGATCCGCGCGATGAAGGCGTTGAGCTCGTTCAGCGTCTTGATGGCCTGATACTTGGTGCGGTCGACCGGGAGCTTGCGCAGCGCCTCCTCGCGCGCAGCGGCGAGTGAGGCCGGCGCGCCCTTCGGACTCGCAGCCTTGTCCTCCTTGGCCGCCGACGGGTTGCGCTCGCTCGGGATCCCCTTCGCAGGCGTACCGGATCCCGGAGCTGGCACGACGTCCGAAGGCGGCAGCGGCGAGAAGACGCTCGCGCCTTTCGCGTAACCGGGATCGGCATCCACATTGGCCGGATCGATCTGTGAGTATTCGGCGACGCGCCGCGTCAGCGTCGTGAACTCCATGGCCTTCAGGAAGGCAATCAACTTGCGCGGATCGGGCTCGTGGACGGCCAGATCGTCCAGTGGCACCTCCAGATCGACCTTGTCGTCGAGCAGCACCAGCTGGCGCGAGATCCGCGCCTTCTCCGCGTTCTCGATCAGCGCCTCGCGGCGCTTGGGTTGCTTGATCTCGCTGGCGCGGAACAGCAGCTGCTCGAGATCGCCATATTCGACGATCAGTTGCGCCGCGGTCTTGATGCCGATGCCGGGTACGCCAGGCACGTTGTCGGTGGAATCGCCGGCCAGCGCCTGCACCTCGACGACCTTCTCCGGCGGCACGCCGAACTTCTCGATCACCTCGGGGATGCCGATGCGGCGATCCTTCATGGTGTCGTACATGGTGACGCAATCGGTGACGAGCTGCATCAGGTCCTTGTCGGAGGACACGATGGTCGCGCTGGCACCGCGCTCGCAGGCCTGTCGTACATAGGTTGCGATCAGATCGTCGGCCTCGAAGCCGACCTGTTCCAGGCAGGGCAGATCGAACGCGCGCACCGCCTCGCGGATCAGGGCGAATTGCGGGATCAGATCGTCAGGCGCCGGCGGCCGGTGCGCCTTGTAGTCGGGGTAGATCTTGTTGCGGAAGGTGACTTCCGACTTGTCGAAGATGATCGCCAGATGCGTCGGCCGGTTGTCCTCGGGCATGTCGCGCAGCAGCTTCCACAGCATGTTGCAGAAGCCCAGCACCGCGTTGACCTGCAAGCCGTCGGATTTGCGGTTCAGCGGCGGCAGTGCGTGATAGGCCCGGAAGATGTAGGAGGAACCGTCGACCAGGAAGACGTGGTCGCCCTTGCCGGCCGCCTTCGCCGCGACCGGTTTGGCGGCAGCCTTGGCAGCAGCGGGCTTGGTCTCGGATTTGGCGGAAGTTTTCGAGGATGTCTTTGGGGAGGTCTTTGGCATGGCCGCAATGTATGAATTTTTGCGGCAAAAGACAGCCTCGATGGATCGCTATTTTAGCGACTCGCACAGGCAAATGACGGCGTCAGGCCAGGCATTCCTCGATGAAACCGGCAACGGCGCGCACGGTGGGCGCGCGGCGCAGGTCGCGATGGACAACCAGCCAGACCTCGCGCCCGACGGGGCGGCCGCCGATGTCATGGCGCTCCAGCTGCGGATCGGCTTCGCCAAGGAATTTCGGCAAGGCCGCCAGCCCAATTCCGATCCTCGCGGCCGCAGCCTGGTTCTCCAGATCGTTCGTGCGGAGCACGATCTCTCGCGAGGCGGCGAAACGCATCAGCCATCGCTGCTGAGGAACTTCATCCATGCTGGCATCGTAGGCGACGAATGCGAAGGCATGCGGTGGCGTCGTCTTCAAATAGTCGGGCGAGCCGTAGAGGGCGAACTCGAAATAGCCGATCTTGCGCGCGATCAGACCCGGCTCCGTCGGACGCGACAGGCGAAGCGCCAGATCGGCCTCGCGGCGGTTGAGCGAGGCCGTACGCTTCTCGCCGATCAGCTTGATCCTGATACCGGGATGCTGTTGTCGCAGCTGGATCAGCCTGGGCGCGATCAGCAGGTTGGCCAGCGAAGGCGGTGCGCTGATCGTGACCTCCCCGCCGATCCCGGATTTTGAGGCCTGCACGGCGCGCTCCACCGCAAACGCCGTCTCCGTCATGGGAGCCCCGATCTTGGCAATGCGCTTGCCGTCCTCGGTGAGCTCGTAGCTGCGTGGCCTGCGATCCACGAGCTTGAGCGACATGGAGGCTTCCAGCGCGGCGACGCGACGGGCCACGGTGACGTGGTCGACGTTGAGGCTTCGCGCCGCGGCGGACAGGGTGCCCTCGCGCGCGAGCGCCAGGAAATGCTGCAGATCGGTCCAGTCCATCTGTGCGAATTCTCACAACATGATCTCAATATTGAGCAGTTTCGCAGGTTTTCACGGCATCCCATAGTCCTTTCGTGATCGACAGGAGGACCGACATGGCCGTGATCGTGAGATTGAAGACGCCCGGCGGCGTAGAGCAACTCGAATTGGCGAACACCGATCTGCCACCGCCAGGCCGCGGCGAAGTCCGGCTGCAGCAGACCGCGATCGGGGTGAATTCCATCGATATCTATCAGCGCATGGGTCTCTACGCGCTTCCGCCCGAGCGTATTCCCGGCGTCGAAGCGGTGGGCGTCGTTGCGGCGCTCGGGGCGGAAGTGACCGGTCTGGAGGTCGGGGACCGCATCGCCTATGCGGGCGCGCCGGTCGGCGCCTACGCGTCCGAACGCAACCTGCCGGCCTGGCGTTGCGTGAAGCTTCCCGCCGGCCTCGCGGATGAGGCGGTCGCCTCGGCGTTCGTGAAGGGCATCACGGCCGACATGCTGCTCAATCGCGTTTTCCCGGTTGTCGCCGGGACGACGATTCTGGTCCATAGCGCTGCAGGAGGACTCGGCCAGCTTCTGACGCGCTGGGCGAGCGTAACAGGGGCGACCGTGATCGGGACGGTCGGTTCACCGGCCAAGGCCGAGATCGCCCGCGCTGTCGGTGCGTCTCATGTCATCGTCGGGCGGGACGCCGATTTCGCCGCTGCGGTCGGCGATCTCACCGCGGGGCGTGGCGTCGATGTTGCCTATGATGGCGTCGGCGGGACGACGTTGCAGAAGACGCTTGGCTGCGTGCGGCCATTCGGCGTCGTGGCCAGCATTGGCCAGTCGGCCGGGCCGATTCCATCCATCGATGTTCACGATCTCGGGCCACGGCGCAGCCTCATGCTGGCGCGGCCGAGCGTCATGGCTCACATGAATGATGCCGATGCATATCGCCGTTCCGCCGGGCGTGTGCTGGCTGCGATAACTGACGGCGTGCTACAGGTGAGCGGGAAAGCCTACAGTCTGCGGGATGCGGCGCTGGCGCAAGGGGATCTCGAAGCCGGGCGTACGACGGGAGCTTTATTTCTGCGACCTTGACCGGTCTATTCCGCCGCCTGCAACACTGGCCCGGCCTTCTTCGGCGCGATCCAGAATGCGAGGGGCCGCTCGAACAGGAAGTCGGCGTGCAGCCGCAACGCGGCCCGCCAGATCGCAAGCGATCCGAGCACGCCGACGATGGTGACGATCAGAGACACCATGCCGACATCGGCAATGATGCCGCTGCGCAGCAGCAGGGTGCGCGTTGCCGCCATCGGCAGGAAGAAGGCGAGATAGATCACGATCGAATGCTCGCCGCAGAAGCGCAGGGCATTGAGCCAATGCACGCGCGCGAGCAAGGTGCCGATCGTGATGATCGCGCAGGCGCCGGCGAAGCCGAGCAGCAGCGACACGATCTTCCACTCGCTTGCGCCAAGGCTCACGAGGCCGGCATCCACCAATGCCCAGGTCGTGAGCGCGGCGAGTGCAAGCGCGGGATGGTTTCGCGCGCGATCCGATAACGCGAACACGTAAGGCGCGAACAGATAGCCCGAGTAGAAATAGACGAAGCGCGCGCAGAACTCGTCGATCGCAGTCCAGCCGGTCGAGACGCGCGCGGTCTCCAGCGCGGCTGCGACGAGCCAGATCGCGAGCGGCGGGAATTTGCGTGTCAGTTTTGTGACGATGAAGAAGATCGGCAGCAGGTAGATGAACCAGAGCGTGCCGAACGGTTCGATGAAGGATTCGAGATACAGCCAACCCGCGTCACGCCAGCCGGTTTCGGCTGCAAACGCGGGGGCCTTGAAGCCGAACTGGATTGTCACCCAGAGGACATAAAAATAGGCGAAATGCACCACTTTGCGGTCGAGATAGGTTCGCCAGTCGCGATCGATCACCAGCGGCAGGAACAGGCCGGAAATCAGGAAGAAGTCCGGCATCCGGAATGGCTTTGCGAAGGCTACCACG
This sequence comes from Bradyrhizobium sp. CCBAU 51627, assembly GCF_028128765.1. Classification (GTDB taxonomy): domain Bacteria; phylum Pseudomonadota; class Alphaproteobacteria; order Rhizobiales; family Xanthobacteraceae; genus Bradyrhizobium. The sequence goes on along the minus strand of NZ_LBJG01000009.1, from coordinate 664 downwards.
ACATGCATGAAACCGGTTTTTCCGGCCGCGAGCTCGACCCCCAGCACCGAATGCATCATCACGACCATGACGATGCAGATGCCCTTGGCGTAGTCGACCCAGTCGACACGCGCGGCAGCAGAGGCTTCGGGAAACCCGTTGCTCGCAGCTGATATGCCTGATGGTGCCATGTGTCCCTTTTGGAGGCGGGTTTCGCCAGGTTCTGTGCGGTCGTGGGGCAGTTTGGGGCCCAGTGGTTTCCGACTTCTTTACCCGTACAAATCGCGTGCCGGTTTCCGACCGCGGGGTCTACTTCCCGGCGGGAAAATGCTAAACCGCCTCCTGATTGGGGCTTCGTTAACCACACAGGGATTTTCATGCGAATCGCGATGATCGGCACGGGCTATGTGGGACTGGTGTCCGGAGCCTGCTTTGCGGATTTCGGCCACGACGTCACCTGCGTCGACAAGGACGAGAAGAAGATCGCTAGCCTGCATCGCGGCGAGATTCCGATTTACGAGCCGGGCCTCGACGAACTGGTCGCCGCCAACGTCAAGGCCAAGCGGCTTGACTTCACCACCGATCTCTCCAAGCCGGTGGCGGATGCCGACGCGGTGTTCATCGCGGTCGGCACGCCTTCGCGTCGCGGCGACGGCCACGCCGATCTCTCCTATGTCTACGCCGC
>NZ_LBJG01000008.1 GCF_028128765.1 Bradyrhizobium sp. CCBAU 51627 | reverse complement strand
AGCCTTCCGGCTATCGCCAGCTGACCTGCCCGGCCCTGGCCGGTGAACGCGGTGACCCGCCGCCAGCTACACCATGCAAGGGGACACGATCCGCGTAGATCGCAAAAAGGCCACGGAAAGTATTGAGGGAGATGGCAGGCTTTGCCATGCAATTTCTCCGAACGAATTGAATGTTGAAAATGGTGATATTGTTAGTCTCGGTCGATGGAAATGCCAGCAGAATTGCAGGCCCGCCCGCGAGTAAATTGGGACAGAGAAGCTAACCTTCTGTTGGCTGCCGCCTAAAGAATACCGTCCGCAATTTGCCGCGAGGGGTTGATGCGGATCAACATCTGCGTCTCGCCAGTGAAGTATTCAGACATTGCGTAGTCCCTACCTACGCGACCCCCAGTTGAGCCGTCAGCTTCCCCCAAAGCTGGCGGCTTTCTTTTGCACAGAGGCGGTTTTCATCGCTGCGGTGCATCGAGGATCGATTCGCTGGGCAGCAAGTTGAGCGGATATGCGCCTCCGGATCGTGAGTTTGGCAGCTCTGCTGATCTTCGTCGAGCTTCTCGTCGCTGGATGCGTAGGTCCAGACCGCCCATTATCAACTCGCGCTGGTGCGCCATGGGCGAGAGACCTCAACGAGCCGCCTCCGCATCGGGAGCGCACCGATCCCGCAGTTTCGGGTATAAAGGCGGATCTGAACGCGGCGCGCGAGAAGGTGCTGCGCTAATGCTTTCCAGAGCTAATCCCAGCCGGCGTTAGATTTGCCCATATTGGCGTTCGTCAGTCGAGCAAAGGTCCTGCTCTCGTGCAACGCCAAATCCGTAGAGCTCCTTAAGCAACCGTCCCGAATTTCGAAAGCGAGGTCCTCAGGATATGAGGTAGCGATCGAGCTGGAATGTCCTCAAGAGAGGAGGCGTGTGATGAAAAGTCTCTCAGCAGCCGAAATGTTTCTCGGGCTCACTATCTCGGGCACGGTTGTCTTGATCGGCTCCAACGCTGCGGCGCTGTTCTTTCTATTGGGTTGATCTCCGAGTGAGCAGCAGACTCGGAGCGCATCTAGTGCATGCATTGTTTGCCGAGCGACTTGTCGCAACTGTCGAAGCTACCCAAAAATTGCTGGACGACTTTTGTCACCGGCTACGCGCCAAGGTCCCATCCACGCCTCGCTGATTTTGTTCGACTCGTCTCGTTCGCTCGGCCAATTGAGCGTGCTGCGATGTACATGGGGGTGAACAGCGTGCAGGTGCTCGTGCTTTCGGATCGTGGCATCCTACCCCTGTTTTGTCCGACGCGTCAACAAAAATTCGAAAAATACGAAGTATGCTTTGGCGCCAAGGGGTTAGCTACTGTGCATGGGGTTGTTTTTCAGTTTTTGGTTTGAGCCTATGGCCGCACAGCCTTGCTCATGCGAAAGGGCCGCCCCCGAGGGCGGCCCTTTGTCTTGGTCGAAGCGGCTCCGCTTACTCCGCGGCCTGCTTCTGCGGCGGGTCGAGTGCGCCCGACTTGTGGATGTCGGCGACCTGGTGATCGCTGAAGCCGAGCACCGAGCGCAGGATCTCGTCGGTGTGCTCGCCGAGCAGCGGCGAGCGGGTCACTTCGGCCGGGCTATCCGACAGCTTGATCGGGTTGCCGACCGAGACGTACTTGCCGCGGGTGGGATGGTCGACCTCGACCACGGTGCCGGTCGCGCGCAGCGACTGGTCTTCGGCGATCTCCTTCATCGACAGGATCGGGCCGCAGGGAATGTCGTCCCTGTTCAGGATCTCCATCGCCTCGAACTTGGTCTTGGTCATCGTCCACTGCTCGATGCGGGCAAAAATCTCGTTCAGGCGCGGCAGGCGGGCCGCCGGCTTGGCGTAGTTCGGATCGGTCTTCCAGGTCGGTTCGCCGATCACGTCGCAGATCTTCTCCCAGACCGGGGCCTGGGTGATGAAGTAGATGTAGGCGTTGGGATCGGTCTCCCAGCCCTTGCACTTCAGGATGCGGCCGGGCTGGCCGCCGCCCGAGTCGTTGCCGGCGCGCGGCACGGCATCGCCGAACGGCACGCCTTCGCCGAACTGGCTGTATTCCTTCAGTGGGCCATGGGCGAGGCGCTGCTGGTCGCGCAGCTTGACGCGGCAGAGATTGAGCACGCCGTCTTGCATCGCAGCGGTGACGCGCTGGCCCTTGCCCGAATGCGTGCGCTGATAGAGCGCGGTGACGATGCCGAGGGCGAGATGCAGGCCGGTCCCGCTATCGCCGATCTGCGCGCCGGTGACGAGCGGCAGGCCATCGCGGAAGCCGGTGGTGGAGGCGGCGCCGCCGGTGCATTGCGCGACGTTCTCATAGACTTTGCAGTCTTCGTACGGTCCGGGGCCAAATCCCTTGATCGACGCGACGATCATCTTCGGGTTGATCGCCTGGATCTTCTCCCAGGGGAAACCCATGCGGTCGAGCACGCCGGGACCGAAGTTTTCGACCAGCACGTCGCACTTCCTGATCAGCTCGGTGAGGACTTCCTTGCCCTTCGGGTTCTTGGTGTCGAGCGTGATCGAGCGCTTGTTGTGGTTGAGCATGGTGAAATACAGGCTGTCCACGTTCGGGATGTCCTGCAGCTGGCCGCGGGTGATGTCACCCACGCCGGGGCGTTCCACCTTGATCACGTCGGCGCCGAACCAGGCCAGCAGCTGCGTGCAGGTCGGTCCGGACTGGACGTGGGTGAAGTCGAGAATGCGAACGCCCTCGAGCGCTTTGGTCATTGTCTAGCTCCGTACTCTGTCTGCCCCTGCGAACCACAGGGAATAAAGGGTTGAGGGGTGGACTTACTTCTTCTTCTGCAGAACGCTCTGCGGATTGAGGTTGCCGATGCGGCCGCTCTCCGAGCCGGCGGCCGGATCGATCACCGCGTTGATGAGCGTCGGCTTGCCCGACTTCATCGCTTCGTTGACGGCGCGCTTCAGCTCGTCGGGCGAAGTGGCATTCACGCCGACGCCGCCGAAGGCCTCCATCATCTTGTCGTAGCGCGCGCCCTTGACGAACACGGTGGTCGCGGGATCGGAGTTCGCGCCGTTGACATCGGTTCCGCGGTAGATGCCATCATTGTTGAAGATGACGACGCAGATCGGAAGATTGTAGCGGCAGATGGTCTCGACCTCCATGCCGGAGAAACCGAACGCGCTGTCGCCTTCCACCGCCAGCACGGGATGGCCGGTCTCGAGCGCGGCCCCGATCGCCTGACCCATGCCGATGCCCATTACGCCCCAGGTGCCGACGTCGAGACGCTTGCGCGGGCGGTACATGTCGATGACGCCGCGGGCGAGGTCGAGCGTGTTGGCGCCCTCATTGACGAGGATCGCCTCCGGGTGCTCCTTGATGACGTTCTTCAGCACGCCGAGCGCGCCGTGATAGTCCATCGGCGATTTGTTGTTCATGAGCTTCGGCGCCATCTTGGCGACGTTCTCTTCGCGCTTGGTCGAAACGGCCTTGGTCCAGTCGGCCGGCGGAGCGGTCCAGGACGAGCCCATCGCCTGGTTGAAGGCCGAGACCACCGAACCGATGTCGCCGACGACGGGCGCGACGATCTCGACGTTGGAATCCATCTCCTTCGGCTCGATGTCGACCTGGATGAATTTCTTCGGCTGATCACCCCAGCTCTTGCCCTTGCCATGCGAGAGCAGCCAGTTCAGCCGCGCGCCGATCAGCATGACGACGTCCGACTCCTTCAGCACTGTCGAGCGCGCGGCGCCGGCGCATTGCGGGTGTGTGTCGGGGAGCAGGCCCTTGGCCATGCTCATCGGCAGGAACGGCACGCCGCTCTTCTCGACAAAGCTTTTGATTTCCTCATCAGCCTGCGCGTAGGCCGCGCCCTTGCCGAGGATGATGAGCGGGCGCTTTGCAGCCTTGAGCACGTCCAGCGCGCGCTTCACGGATGCGGGCGAGGGGATCTGCGCGGGCGCCGCGTCGATCACCTTGACCAGCGACTTCTGGCCGGCCTCGGCGTTCATCACCTGGCCGAACAGCTTGGCCGGCAGGTCGAGATAGACGCCACCCGGACGGCCCGAGACCGCGGCGCGGATGGCGCGGGCAAAACCGATGCCGATGTCCTGAGCGTGCAGGACGCGATAGGCCGCCTTGCACAGCGGCTTCGCAATCGCGAGCTGGTCCATTTCCTCGTAGTCGCCCTGCTGCAGGTCGACGATCTCGCGCTCGGAGGAGCCTGAGACCAGGATCATCGGGTAGCAGTTGGTGGTGGCGTGTGCGAGCGCGGTGAGACCATTGAGGAAGCCGGGCGCGGACACCGTCAGGCAGACGCCGGGCTTCTTGGTCAGATAGCCGGCGATGCCCGCGGCGTAGCCGGCGTTCTGCTCGTGGCGGAAGGAGATCACGCGAATACCGGCGGCCTGCGCCATTCGGCCCAAATCCGTGATCGGGATGCCCGGCACATTATAGATGGTGTTGATGCCGTTCAGCTTGAGCGCGTCGATGACGAGATGGAAACCGTCCGTCAGTTCCTGCTCGATGCCCGGTGCCTCGGACTTGGTCGCGGTATTCAGCATGGGCCTTGTCTCCCTGGTCTCAAGTAGCGGGGCGAGTCTTTCGCCCTTCTGGTGAAGGTTGCTAGCTAAAGAGTTCCTGGCCATGCGCTTCGACGTAAGCGGCAAGGCCAAGAGTGTGGTCGCGGGCGCGCTTCTCGGCGAGCTCGGTGTCGCGCGCCTCGAGCGCCTCGATCATGGCGAGATGCTCGGGCAGGGAGGTTGCGGTGCGGTCCTTGCGCCCGATCGTCAACTGCCGATAGCCGCGCACGTGCAGCAAAAGGTCGTTGGTGAGATCGACCAGCACGGGGGATTCCGACAACGAGATCAGCGCCTGATGGAAGGCGATGTTGGCTTTCGAATATTCCTCGACGTGATCCTCAGGCAGACGGTCCTTGCCAAAGTCCTTGAAGAAGTCGCGCAGCGCCGAGATGTCCTTCTTGCGCGCGGTGGTGGTGATGAGGCGGGCCGCCATGCTCTCCAGCGCCGCCCAGGCGCGGATCATGTCGACAATCTCGCTCTTGGTCCGGCGCACCACCATGATGCCGCGACGCGGAACCGTCTTCACGAAGCCGTCCTGCTCGAGCATTGCAATGGCTTCGCGGATCGGCGTGCGGCTGACACCCAGGCGTTCGGACAACGCACGCTCGTCCAGCATCACCGGCTCAGGCGTGGAATAGATGTCCATCTTGAGGATGGCTTCCTTCAAGGCGTCATACGCCTTGTTCTTGAAGCTGCTCTCCGGGGCAATACGAACGATTGCGATGTCTGCCTCGGCCATGTTCGGCAACGCCTTGGTTGGTTTCCGCAGTGACACGACGATTCTCCTCCAGTGGGGAGTCGTCTTTTACAGGAATATTTACTGGAAAGTTTTTGGCATACCAAATGCCAGAATGTCAAGCTGGCTATTTTTTGCGGCCTTCTCGGTCGTGCTCTGACTTGACAAGTTGGCTCCTGGCATACCAAATGCCATAGCTAGCCATTTTTGATCCAAGCTGGCGGAGTAATCAAGCCCTTTCGCCACTCAGTTCCGCCACGCGGAACACTGAGCGGCGATGGCAAGTATCACGGCAGCCGCATCATGCGCGCTTCGCAAAGCAAGAACTGAAGGTCAAGGGAGAAGCCTATGTCCAATTCCAAAGACGTCGTCCGCAAGGTCCTTGACCAGGTCAAGGCCGATAACCGCACCAGCCTGACAGCCCCCGAGGGCAAGCTGGTCTGCGACGCCTACGGCATTCCAGTGCCGAAAGAGGGCGTGGCGAAGTCGGCGGGCGAGGCCGGCAAGATGGCCTCCGCGATGGGTTTTCCGGTCGTGATGAAGATCGTCTCCCCGGACATTCTCCACAAGACCGAGGCCGGCGGCGTCATCGTCGGCGTCAAGACGGCTGAGGATGCCGAGAAGGCCTACGAGACCATTCTCGGCAATGCCAAGAAGTACAAGGCCGATGCCAAGATCGAGGGCATCCAGGTGCAGCAGATGCTGGCCGGCGGCACCGAAGTGATCGTTGGTTCGATCACCGACGGCTCGTTCGGCAAGCTGGTCGCCTTCGGCCTCGGCGGCGTGCTGGTCGAGGTGCTCAAGGACATTACCTTCCGCCTCGCGCCTGCGGCCAAGGAAGATGCGCTCTCGATGCTCGACGGCATCCAGGCACATGAAATTTTGAAGGGCGTACGCGGCAGCGAGCCGGTCAACCGCACGGCGCTCGCCGACGTGATCGTCAAGGTCTCGCAGCTCGTCACCGATTTCCCTGAAATCGTCGAGCTCGACCTCAACCCTGTGTTCGCCACTGCCAAGAACGCAATTGCCGCCGACGTGCGCATCGTCGTCGACTTCGCCTACAAGCCGAAGCCCAAGCCGCGCCCGACTGAAGAGATCGTCGCGGCTATGAATCGCATCATGCAGCCGAAGGCGGTTGCCGTGATCGGTGCGTCCGCCGAGGATGGCAAGATTGGCAACTCCGTGATGAAGAACCTCATCAACGGCGGCTACAAGGGCGAGATCATCCCGATCCACCCCAAGGCTGCCGAGATCCTCGGCTACAAGGCCTACAAGAGCGTCAAGGATGTGCCCGGTGTGATCGACGTCGCGGTGTTCGCGATTCCCGCGAAGTTCGTCGCGGGAGCGCTGACCGAATGCGGCGAGAAGAAAATCCCGGGCGCGGTGCTGATTCCGTCGGGCTTTGCGGAAGCTGGCGCGCCGGAGCTCCAGGCCGAGATCGTCGAAGTCGGCAAGAAGTACGATATTCGGCTGATGGGGCCGAATATCTACGGCTTCTACTATACCCCGGCGAACCTCTGCGCGACCTTCTGCACAGCCTATGACGTCAAGGGTCACGCAGCGCTGTCGTCCCAGTCGGGTGGCATCGGCATGGCTATCATCGGCTTCTCGCGCTCGGCCAAGATGGGCGTCTCCGCCATCGTCGGCCTCGGCAACAAGTCTGACATCGACGAGGACGATCTGCTCGCCTTCTTCGAGCAGGATCCGAACACCAACCTGATCGCGCAGCATTGCGAAGACCTCAAGGACGGCCGCGCCTTTGCGGAGGCCGCCAAGCGCGTCTCCAAGAAGAAGCCGGTTGTCGTGCTCAAGGCCGGCCGCACCTCGGCCGGCGCCAAGGCCGCCTCGTCGCACACCGGCGCGCTCGCCGGTAACGACCGCATCTATGAGGACGTGTTCAAGCAGTCCGGCGTCATCCGCGCCCGCAGTCTGCGTCAGCTGCTCGAATTCGCCCGCGGCGTGCCGGTGCTGCCGACGCCGAAGGGGGAGAACGTGCTGATCATCACCGGCGCCGGCGGTTCGGGTGTGCTGCTGTCGGACTCCTGCGTCGACAACGGCCTGTCGCTGATGTCGATGCCGCCGGATCTCGACGCGGCCTTCCGCAAGTTCATCCCGCCGTTCGGCGCTGCTGGAAATCCTGTGGATATCACCGGTGGCGAGCCGCCGATCACCTATGTCAACACGGTGAAGCTCGGTCTCTCCGACGAGCGCATCCATTCGCTGATCCTCGGCTACTGGCACACCATCGTCACGCCGCCGATGGTTTTTGCCCGCAATATGGTCGAGGTGAAGAAGGAAATGGAGGCCAAGGGCTTCGTGAAGCCGGTGGTCGCCTCGCTCGCCGGCGACGTCGAGGTCGAGGAAGCCGCCGAATATCTCTACCAGCACGGCATCCCGGCCTATGCCTATTCGACCGAGCTGCCGGTCGAAGTGCTTGGTGCCAAGTACAAGTGGGCCCGCGGGGCGGGCCTGCTCTGAGACGATGACGTTCACCTCTCCCCGCCCGCGGGGAGAGGTGATAACTGTCAGGTCGCGATGGGCAAGAACGTGATCCGGCGCAAATCGCTCGAGACACGATCGGCAGCAGAGGCCGATCGTGACGGCGGCGTGCAGTCCGTCGACCGCGCGCTCTCGATCCTCGAGACGCTGGGCGAGGACGACGAAGGCTATCGCCTCAGCGATCTGGCCGTCTGCACCGGCCTCTCAGCCTCAACCGTGCATCGCTTGCTGGCGACGCTGGAAAGCCGCCGCTTCGTGCAGTTCGATCGCGCCGAATCCAAATGGCATGTCGGCGTCCGCAGCTTCACTGTCGGCGCGAGCTTTGCGCGGCGACGCAATTTCACGGCACAGGCGATTCCTTACTTGCGCAAGCTGCGTGATCTCACCCGTGAGACCGCCAATCTCGCTGTGGTCGATGATGAGTTCATCATCGTGCTGACCCGCATGGAGAGCCGCGAGATCATGCGCTCGCTGACCAAGGTCGGTGGCCGCGTCGCGATGGTGACGTCAGGCGTCGGCAAGGCCGTGCTCGCGACCTATTCCGACGAGGATGTCCGCGCCGTCATCCGCCATCACGGCATGCCCAGACTCACGGAGAAGTCCATCGTACGGCCAAGCGACCTGTTCAAGGAGCTCGCGACTGTGCGCAAGAAGGGCTTTGCGATCGACGACGAGGAGGCGCAAATCGGCCTGCGCTGCGTCGCGGCTGTGGTTTACAACGCCCTCGCTGAGCCGCTCGCCGCGATCTCCGTATCCGGCATGACCAGCCGCATCACGGACGATCGGTTGCCGGAGGTCGGCCGCATGGTGCGCGAGGTCGCCGCGGAGCTTACGTCGGCGCTCGGCGGTGTTACGCCGACGGTGAAACAGGATTGAGCCAGAAGACGGAACTCGCGCAGATCTGCAAGGTCGAGGACGACGGGCGGTTCGCCGCCTAACGCGTAAGCAGGTGTGCTGCTATATTTGAGCTTGCCCGCTTTGGCGCAGAGCGTAACCATCGTGGGCAGTAACGCCACGCGAGGGTTCCGATGACCAAACTCACCCGCTTTGCCGTCGCGCCGCTGCACACGATGACGCGCCGCCTCGCCGATGTCGCCTCGGCCCGCCTCGCGCCCGACCTCGTCATCTCGGGTGCACGGGTGCTCTCGACATATTCGGAGCGGATTCATCCGGGACGGGAGGTTTGGATCGCCGGCGGGCGCGTCGCCGCGGTGAAGCCATCAGGCACGGCGAAAAAGGCGTGGAGCGACGTCGCGGTTTTTGATGCCGCCGGCGGCATCATCGCGCCCGGGCTGGTCGATCCGCACATCCATATCGAATCGTCGATGGTGACGGCCTGCGCCTACGCCGAGGCCGCGCTGCTGAACGGCACCACCACGATCTTCTGCGACAGCCACGAGATCGGCAATGTGATGGATGTCGCCGGTGTTGAAGCCATGCTGGAGGACGCCCGCGAGGCGCCGCTGTCGATCTTTCTGACGGTGCCTTCGACGGTCCCGGCCACTTCGGCGGAGCTGGAAACCGCGGGTGGCGACCTCACGCCCGACAAGATCGCCGACCTGTTCGACCGCTGGCCGGAAGCGGTCGCGCTCGGTGAGAAAATGGATTTCGTGCCTGTTACCATGGGCGACGAGCGCAGCCACGCGATCCTGGCAGCGGCCTTGAAGCGCGGACGGCCGGTGTCCGGCCATGTCTATGGCCGCGAATTCGTTGCGGCCTATGCGGCGAGCGGCGTCACCGACACCCATGAGGCGATCGACCGCGACATTGCTGACGATCTGCTCGACGCCGGCGTCTGGGTGTTCCTGCGCGGCGGTCCGCCGACCACGCCCTGGCATTCGCTTCCGCAGGCAATCCGCACGGTTACGGAGCTAGGCGCCTCGCACAAGCGGACTGCAGTCTGCACCGACGATCGCGACGCCGACGACCTCCTGCTGTTCGGTCTCGACTGGGTGGTGCGGGAAGCCGCGAAGGCAGGGATGTCGCCCGAGCAGGCCTGGTCGATGGGCTCGCTGCATGGCGCCACGCGCTTCGGCATGGACGGCGACATCGGCGGGCTCGGCGGCGGCCGTCGGGCCGACCTCGTGCTGATGGACGACCAGCTGAAGCCGCAATGCACCTGGTATGGCGGCGAGTTGCTGGTGGAGAACCACAAGATTACGCCACGTCTCGATCAGGCGCTGTCGCAGCGCTACCAATATCCGAGGGCCGCCTATGCGACCGTGAAACTACCAGAGAAGCTGAAGCTGACGCCGGAGCTGCCGCAGAAGGCCTGCACAGTCAACGCGATCAAGACCGCGCTGCCGGGTATCACATTGATCCATGAGAAGGTCGCGATCGAGCCGGTCAAGGACTGGCCGTCCCTGTTCGCCCGCTATGGCCTGTGCTTCGTCACCGTGGTTGAGCGCCATGGCAAATCGGCCGGCAACGTCGCTCATGGCTTGCTGAAGAATTTCGGCCTGAAGCGCGGCGCGGTTGCTTCCAGCGTCGGCCACGACAGCCACAACATCATCGTCGCCGGCACCAACGAGGACGACATGCAGGTCGCAATTGCAGTGATCAAGGAACAGCAGGGCGGCGTCTGCGTCGTCGCCGACGGCAAGGTGAGGGCATTGGTACCGCTGCCGATCGCGGGCCTGCTCTCGGACAAGCGCGTCACCGAGGTGGCTGAAGAGGTCAAGGTGCTGAAGAAGGAATGGGCCGAGGCCGGCTGCACGATTCCCTACATGGGTTTCAATCTGATTCCGCTATCGGTCATTCCGGAAATTCGCATTACCGACAAGGGCCTCGTGCTGGTGCCGCAGATGGAACTGGCGCCGCTGTTCGAGTGAGAGGCTTTCACCTGGGTTTCACTCTAACCGATTGAGACAACCACGGTTTTTCCACGGCTGCCGCATCGTGGAAAATAAAATCTGCTTCGTTGAGATCGCATCTTCCGCGCACGATGATCTCGCTCGCTGACTTAACCGAGCGAGGTCCGACATGGCGAAGATGCGAGCTGTCGATGCAGCCGTGCGTATCCTGGAGAAGGAAGGCATCACGACTGCCTTCGGCGTTCCCGGCGCTGCGATCAATCCGCTTTACTCGGCGCTGAAGAAGCGCAGCTCGATCCGCCACATCCTGGCGCGCCATGTCGAGGGCGCCTCGCATATGGCCGAAGGCTACACGCGGGCCAAGGCCGGCAATATCGGTGTTTGCATCGGCACCTCGGGGCCGGCCGGCACCGACATGATCACCGGGCTCTATTCGGCGATCGCCGATTCCATTCCGATCCTCTGCATCACCGGGCAGGCGCCGCGGGCACGGCTTTACAAGGAAGATTTTCAGGCCGTTGACATCGAGTCGATTGCCAAGCCGGTGACCAAATGGGCAGTCACGGTGCGCGAGCCGGCGCTGGTGCCGCGTGTCTTCAGCCAGGCCTTTCATATCATGCGCTCGGGCCGGCCGGGGCCGGTGCTGATCGACATGCCGCTCGACGTGCAACTCGCCGAGATCGAGTTCGACGACGAGACCTACGAGCCGCTGCCGGTCTACAAGCCGACTGCGACGCGCAAGCAGGTCGAGAAAGCGCTGGAGATGCTCAACGCGGCTGAGCGTCCGCTGATCGTCGCGGGCGGCGGCGTCATCAACGCCGACGCGTCGGATCTGCTGGTCGAATTCGCCGAAATCGCCAAGGTGCCTGTCGTGCCGACGTTGATGGGGTGGGGAGCAATCCCCGACGATCACGTGCTGATGGCCGGCATGGTCGGCCTGCAGACCAGCCACCGCTACGGTAACGCCACGCTGCTGGAATCCGACTTCGTGCTCGGCATCGGCAACCGCTGGGCTAATCGCCATACCGGTTCGGTCGAGACCTACACCAAGGGCCGCACTTTCGTGCATGTCGACATCGAGCCGACGCAGATCGGCCGCGTGTTCAATCCCGATCTCGGCATCGTCTCGGACGCCAAAGCCGCGCTCGAGCTCTTCGTCACCGTTGCCAGGGAATGGCGGCGGTCAGGCAGGCTCCGCGAGCGCCAGGCCTGGCCCGCGGCCTGCCGCGATCGCAAGAAGACCATGCTGCGCAAGAGCCATTTCGACAACGTGCCGATCAAGCCGCAGCGCGTCTATGAGGAGATGAACAAGGCGTTCGGACGTGACACCACCTATGTCACCGTTATCGGCTTGTCGCAGATCGCAGGTGCGCAGTTCCTCGGCGTCTACAAGCCGCGCAACTGGATCAACGCCGGGCAGGCGGGGCCGCTCGGCTGGACGCTGCCGGCGGCGCTCGGCGTGCGCGCGGCGTGCCCGGAGCGCGACATCGTCGCGCTGTCTGGCGACTACGACTTCCAGTTCCTGATCGAGGAGCTCGCGGTCGGCGCGCAGTTCAATCTGCCCTACATCCACGTCGTCGTGAACAATTCGTATCTTGGCTTGATTCGGCAGGCCCAGCGCGGCTTCGACATGGACTATCATGTCCAGCTCTCCTTCGAGAACATCAATGCGCCCGAGATCGGCGTCTACGGCGTCGACCATGTTGCGGTGGCCGAAGGCCTCGGCTGCAAGGCGATCCGCGTCACCGACCCGAAGGACACGCAGGCCGCGTTCGCCACCGCCCGCGAATTGATGAAGAAGCACCGCGTGCCCGTGGTGGTCGAGTTCATCCTCGAGCGCGTCACCAACATCGCGATGGGCACGGAGATCGATAACATCGTCGAGTTCGAGGAGGTGCTGGACCTGCCGCTCGACGAGGTCGGGACCGTCAGGCCCGGCGGCGTATTGCAGCCGGCAGAGTAGGGGACCGCATCATGCCGAAATTTGCCGCCAACCTCACCATGCTCTTCAACGAGATGCCGTTTATCGATCGCTTCGCCGCGGCGAATGCGGCGGGCTTTGCCGGGGTCGAATATCTATTCCCCTACGATTTCGACAAGGCGCAGCTCCGCGAACAACTCGAGGCCCACGGACTTACCCAAGTGCTGCACAATTTGCCAGCCGGCAATTGGGCCGGCGGCGAGCGCGGGATCGCGATCATGCCCGATCGCACCGCCGAATTCCGTGACGGCGTGTTCCGCGCCATCGACTATGCCAAGGCGCTCGATTGCGAGCAGCTCAACTGCCTCGTCGGCATTGCGCCTGTCGACGCCGATCCGCGCGAGCTGCTGGAGACGCTGGTTGGAAACCTGCGCTTTGCGGCCTCGACGTTGGCGCGCGAGAACATCAAGCTGCTGGTCGAGCCGGTCAACACGCTCGATATTCCCGGCTTCTTCCTCAACGGCACCGAACAAGCGATCCAACTGATCTCCGAGGTGCGGTCGAACAATCTGTTCGTCCAGTACGACATCTATCACATGCAGATCATGGAGGGCGATCTCGCCCGCACGATGCAGGAATATCTCCCGCAGATCGCCCACATTCAGCTCGCCGACAATCCCGGCCGGCATGAGCCGGGTACGGGTGAGATCAACTATCCCTTCCTGTTCCGCCATCTCGACGCGATCGGTTATCGCGGCTGGATCGGCTGCGAGTACAAGCCGCGCACCACGACGCTGGAAGGCCTGTCCTGGCACGCCGCGCAGACCTTCGAGACCTGAGGATATCTGGACATGATCGACATCGGCTTCATCGGACTTGGCACCATGGGACGGCCGATGGCCGGCCATCTCTTGGCCGCAGGCCATCGCGTTTTCCTGCATGACGTTGCGCCGGTCGCGCCGGAGCTGATTGCGGCTGGCGGCATCGCCTGCAAATCGGCCAAGGAGACCGCGGCGGAGGCGGACGCCGTCATCATCATGGTGCCGGATACGCCGCATGTCGAAGCCGTACTGTTCGGCAAGGACGGCGTCGCCCGAGGCATCTCCAAAGGCAAGATCGTGGTCGACATGAGCTCGATTTCGCCACTCGCGACCAAGGAATTCGCAAAGAAGATCGAGGCGCTGGGCGCGGACTATCTCGATGCGCCGGTGTCGGGCGGCGAGGTCGGCGCCAAGGCGGCGAGCCTCACTATCATGGTCGGTGGTGCCGAGCGAGCCTTCGGCACCATGAAGCCGGTCTTCGACAAGATGGGCAAGAACGTCACGCATGTGGGCGCCAATGGCGACGGCCAGACCACGAAGGTCGCCAACCAGATCATCGTCGCGCTGACGATCGAGGCCGTGAGCGAGGCGCTGCTGTTCGCGTCCAAGGCGGGTGCGAACCCCGCGCTGGTGCGCAAGGCGCTGATGGGCGGCTTTGCCTCGTCGCGGATTCTCGAGGTGCATGGCGAGCGCATGGTGAAGCGCAATTTCGAGCCCGGCTTCCGCATCGAGCTGCATCAGAAGGATCTCAATCTCGCGCTCGAAGGTGCCCGTTCGCTCGGCCTGTCGCTGCCGAGCACGGCGCTCGCGCAGCAATTGTTCTCATCCTGCACCGCGCATGGCGGCAAGGGCTGGGATCATTCGGCGATGGTGCGGGCTCTGGAGCTGATGGCGGGTCACGAGATTGCTGCAGCCTGAACTGTTACGCGGTAACAGTCGCCAGTTTGACTGTCGCTGGAACCGGAACAATGCTCGGGCCCCGTGGTTGATGGCACACAACAATCACTGGAGACATCAGGACATGAGAACCCGTCTTGCGATTACGTTGGCTGCCGCATCGCTGCTGGCGTCGAGCGCAGCCTTTGCCCAGTCGACGACCGCGGAGGGCGCCGCGAACGGCGCGCGTGCGGGCGGCGACATCGGCGGTCCGATCGGCGCGATGGTTGGCGGTACGGTCGGTGCGGCTGTCGGCGCCGGTCTCGAAATTCCGAATGCTGTACTGGGTGGAATTCCGCGCGACGATTCCGTCGTGGTCCACGAGCGCATCGTCGTCGGCGAGCCGCTGCCGCCGACCGTGGTGCTGCGCCCGGTACCTAACTACACCCAGTATCGCTATGCGGTCGTGAACGACCGCCGCGTGATCGTCGAGCCGCGCACGCGCCGGGTGATCAAGATCATCGACTAATCGGCGCAGCAGCGGTTGGAATATCAGGCCCCGCGGAGCAACGCTTCGCGGGGTTTTGTCGTCAATGACCGGACGTCAGAGCGGCTCGCGCACGCCGAGCCCGTGCATGAAGCGCTCGCGGATTTGCACGGGATCGCGGCGGGTGGTGCCGACGCCCGGCTTGTCGTCGATACGCAACGCGATCAGGCTGGGTTCGTCGGTTGACATGGCCTCGTCGACCAGCCGTTCGAAATCCTCCTCGTCCGCGGCCCAGGCGCTGTTGGTGAGTCCCGAACCCAAGGCGATCGCGACGAGGTCGGCGACGCCAGCCGCGGGCGTCGGCTGCGCGCCGGTGATCTGGTAGATGCCGTTGTCCATCACGATCATGATCAGGTTCTTCGGCTTCAGCGCCGCGATGGTGGAGAGCGCGCCAAGCTGCATCAGCAGCGAGCCGTCGCCTTCAAGCGCGAAGACGCGGCGGTCGGGCTGCGCCAGTGCCACGCCGAGCGCGATCGGGAGGGCAAGGCCCATGCTGCCCAGCATGTAGAAATTCTGCGGGCGATGGCCGGCGGCCCAGAGGTCGAAATTGGTGTTGCCGATGCCGCCGATCACAGCTTCCTCGTGCTTGAGTTTTGCGATCAGGCGCGAGGTCGCGTCGAAACGGTTCATCACTTTGGTGTTGCGCGTGGTCATGGCCGGGCTCACTTGTCGAAGACCTTGCCGCCCGTGAGCAGCGGGTTGAGGATCAGCGCAACCGGCGCCTGCGTGGTGACGGCCTGCTTGATTGAGCGATCGACGATGAATTCGAGCTCGTCCAGCCGGGTAATGGTATGATGCTCGATGGCGAGCGAATCCAGCACCGGGCGCATGGTGCGGCAGACCAGCGACTGGCCGTAATTGAACTCGCCGAGCGTGCCGCGCTCGGAGACGAACATGATCAGCGGAATCTGGTAGGGGACGGCGAGCGAGGCAAGCGTGTTGGCTAGCGTAGCAAAGCCGGATGTCTGCATCAGCACCGCGCCGCGACGCCCGCCCATCCAGGCGCCGGAGACGATGCCGACGGCCTCTTCCTCGCGGGCGGTGGCAAAGGTCGTGAAGAAGGGATCGGCGTGCAAGCTCTTGATCAGCGGCGTCAGCACGCGGTCGGGCACGTAAGGAATCAGGCTGATCTCGTTCCGCTTCAGGGTCTGCAGGACGATGCTATGCCAGCTTTTGTCGCCGGACCCCGGTCCCGCCTGGGAGGAGGGCTGCTGTTCCGAAACCGCCATCGTTTGCTCCCGTCAGCCGCGTATGCTTCTTCTTGGTCCGTCGCGGCGGTCTGCCGAACTTGACGGAGCGGGCGGGTTTGTCAACATGTCCGGGCCGGTACCGTGATCTGCGCAAGATCGGCTGCCGTGGCCGGTGCCGCCATGTCATAAGCGGGATAACGATAAACGGGAGGGACGTGAGGGGCGGGCGCACATGGCGCTGACCTTGTGGGTCCCCGGGAGAGACGGAAGGGTCCAGATGTCGGTCAACAGCAAGCGCGTCTTCTACGTCAAATACCTCGCGAACCCTGTTTATATCGACATCCTGAAGGCGCGGCCCGACGTCCGGCTCGACCGCATCGAGAATGAGAGCCCCGAGGCGTTCTACGCCCCCATCCTGAGCGCGGCGCATGTCTACCAGATCGGCGCCGCCCGGGACGAGCTGGCGCCGCATTTCCATGTCGATGCCACCTTCCTGAAGCGCACGCCGAACCTGTTGCTGGTTTCCAGCAACGGCGCGGGCTTCGACCCTGTCGACGTCGAAGCCTGCACCGATGCGGGCGTGCTGGTCGTGAACCAATCCGGCGGCAATGCCCATTCCGTCGCCGAGCACGCGCTGGCGATGATGCTGACGTTGTCCAAGCGCATCATCCAGTCCGATCGCCGCTTGCGCCGGGAGCCCAAAGTCAATCGTAACGAGCTGGTCGGCAACGAGGTCGAGCACAAGACTGTCGGCATCATTGGCCTGGGCAATGTCGGCCGCCGTATAGCTACGCTGTGCAAGGGCCTGCTTGGGATGAAGGTGCTGGCTTACGACCCCTATCTCTCGAAGGAGGTGATGGCCGAGCGGGGTGGCGAGAAGGTCGAGCTCGACGAGCTGCTGCGCCGGGCCGATTTCGTCTCCATTTCCTGCCCGCTCAACAAGGGCAGCCGCAACATGATCAGCACACGCGAGTTCGCGCTGATGCAGTCGCACGCCTATTTCATCACCACCGCACGCGGCTTCATCCACGACGAGGATGCGCTGCTCCAGGCATTGCGCGACAAGCGCATTGCCGGTGCGGGCCTCGACGTCTGGTCCAAGGAGCCGCCGCCGCCGGAGCATCCATTGCTTCAGTTCGACAATGTGCTGGCGAGCCCACACACCGCCGGCGTCACGATCGAGGCGCGCCAGAACATGGGCCGGATCGCCGCCGAGCAGGTGCTGGAGACGCTCGACGGCAAGCGCCCGCCGCGTATCATCAATCCCGAGGTCTGGCCTGCTTATGCCGAGCGCTTCGAGCAGGCCTTTGGCGTCGTGCCTGGGTAGGTCAGCGCGAAGTCCGATCGCGCTCGGATGGTTGGTTACGAGGATGAAAACAGAAAGCGGCGGAGTCTATTGATGGCATGAGTGGACGCGTATCACTTGTCCTGTAGACGAGCGTCCATGAGCATATATTCGATTGCCACGTCAGGACTTTCTGCGGCGACCTTGCGCGTGAGCGTGGCCGCGAGCAACATCGCCAATGTCAGCACGACTGGCCCGCTGCCTGCGTCGGACGGATCGGGCTCATCGGCTAGTGCGGCTAGCTCAAGGATTGCTCCGACCTTTCCCTCCGCGTATGTGCCTTTGCGCGTCGATCAGGTGGACCAATCGAGCGGGCCGACGCCAGGCGGTACGATTGGGACCGTGTCGACAGTGTCGCCGAGCTACACCGCACAGTCCGACCCAAGTGCTCCGTTCGCGAACCGGGACGGCCTGGTCGCGGCGCCGAACGTCGATCTCGCTGACCAATTCGTTCAGCTGGCGGCCGCAAAGTACAACTTCATCGCCAATGCGAAGGTCATTCAGGCCTACTCCGAGACGGAAAAGTCGCTTCTCGACATAACCACATAAAGGCGGCCCCCTGAGGGGGCCGCGGGAACCTCGCAGGGCTTGATCCGCGTCAAAATCTCCCTCCCTCATCCAGCCTAAATAGGGCTAGAGTACTGCCGGCGCAGGAGATAGTCCCATGTCAACTTATGTCGTCAGGTTCATGAAGGACGTGCTTGGCGAGTACGGCCGTCAGTGCGAGGTCTGCCAGGGCACGCTTGAGATCGACGCGGCCGACGAGGACGAGGCTACGGAACGGGCGAAAGCAAAATTCTGCGAGGATCAGGCGTTGCATCACTGGTCCCTGCATGCCGATCGCATCCACGTCAGACCGGCTGACTTTCCTTCGTGAAATTTATCGGCCCGGTGCGGTGACAGGCGGCGGCGCGGTGACGCCGGCGCCGAGCGAACGTTGCACCATGGCGGTATCCGACCAGCGGCCGTGCCGATAGGCGACGCCGCAGAGCAGGCCGACGCGCGCAAATCCAAACTTCTCGTGCAAAGCCAGCGACGGCGCGTTGTCGGCATCGATATAGCCGATCATCTGGCGGAAGCCGACCGCCGCACAGGCGTCGATCAGCTCCTGGAGCAGCAGCCGCCCGACGCCGCGGCCGAGGTGCTCGTGATGGACGTAGATCGAGTGTTTGGCCGTATAGCGATAGGCCGGGCGCTTGCGAAACAGCACCGCATAGGCATAGCCGACGACCTCGCCGCGCCAGGTCGCGACCAGATGCGGCAGGCGGGTTTGCTTCAAATTCTTGCGGCGGTCGCGTAAGTCGTCGGGGTCGGGTGCGCCGGTTCCCACGACGTCGCGGGGGACGCCGTTGCGGACATGATGACGGTAGATCGCCAGCATGGCCTCGATATCGCTCTCGCGTGAGGTGCGGACCAGCACCGGCTCTTCATCGGTGCGCGCAATTGCTGTTTCGTTCATCGGCACCTACTCGGCAACGACATAGGTATAGAGCCCGATGCGGCCGCGCGCATCGACCTCCTTGTAGACGCCCTGGATTTCGACGTCGAAGCCAGGGAACGTATTGAAACAGGTCTCGAACATCTTGAGATAATCGATCATGGGCTTGGCCCGTTCCGTCAGCCGCTCGCCGGGCACGATGGTGGCGATCCCTGGCGGATAGACCACGAAAGGCGTGGTGGCGATCCGGCCGGCGATCGCCTCGATCGGCAGATAATCGACGTCGTTCTTGAACAGGTAGCGCGCGGCATCGCGCGGCGACATCGCGATCTCGGGCATGTGCTCGGGCATGAATTGCCGCGCCTGGAGCGCGCTGACATCGGCGGCGCGGAAGAAGCGGTGCATCTCGCCGCAGAGGTCGCGCAAGCGCACGCCGGCGTAGCGCGACTGCCGCCGCTGGTGGAATTCCGGGATGGCGTCGGCCAGCAACGCATTGTCGTCATGCAGCTTCTTGAAGGCGACGAGGCCTGAGATCAGTGTGCCGGCCTTGCTGGCCTCGACGCCGGGGGTGAGCAGGAAGAGCAGGGAGTTGAGGTCGTTTTTCTCGGGGACGATACGGTTTTCGCGTAAGTATTGCGCGACAACAGGGGCGGGGATGCCGTGCTCGGCATAGGCGCCGGTGGCGCGATCGAAGCCGGGGGTCAGCAGCGTCAGCTTGTTCGGATCGGTCATGGCAAAGCCCTCGGCCATGCCGGGGAAGCCGTGCCAATTGCTGTCGGGGCCGAGCTGCCAGAGCGACGGATTGGTGGCGAGCTCGTCGGTCGACAGCGTTTCCCAGGCGACATTGTGCGCGGCGCCGGGGCGGCTGACGTCGGGGATGGCGACGCGGTCGGGCACGAAGGGCTCGAAGAACCAGCGGCGGTCCGGATTCTGCTCCTTCTCCTCGAACTCCCGCCGCATCGCGCGGATCTTCTTGCGCAGCTCGATGCCGAGGCGGATCGTGTCGTCCCACAGCACTTCGCCGGAGCGGCCCTTCATCATCTGCGCGCCGACGTCCAGTGACGCGAACAGCGGATAGAAGGGAGACGTCGAGGCGTGCTGCATGAAGCTCTCGTTGAAGCGGCGATGCTCGACGCGCCGCTTCTGACCGCGGATATGGCGGTCCCTGATGTGGATCTGCGAGGCCTGCGAGAAGCTCGCGAGCTGCTTGTGGGTCGACTGCGTCGCGATGATGCCCGGCGCCTCCGGGGGCAGATTGGCGAGTCCCATGGCGAAGCGGCCGGCATAGAGCGGGTGGAACTTCATGAAGCCGGCCCAGGCCTCGTCGAACAGGATGTATTCGCAGAGATGGCCGATGCGCTTCAGGATCATCTCGGCACTGTGGATCGTACCGTCATAGGTGCACTGCTCGACCACGGCGACGCGGAACGGCCGCTCCTTGCGCCAGGCGTCCATGTCCGTCACCAGCGGGTGATTGCGGATCGCTTCGCGCAAGTTTCTCTCGTCGAGCATGTCCCAGCGCATCGGGCCGATCAGGCCCCAGGCGTTGCGGATGGTGGGGACGTAAACCGGGATGCCGCCGCCGATCATCAACGCACCGTGATGGGCGGCCTTATGATTGTTGCGGTCGAACAGCACGAGGTCGTCGTCAGTGACGAGCGCGCCGAGCGCGACCTTGTTCGAGGTCGAGGTGCCGTTGAGCACGAAATAGGTCTTCTCCGCGCCGAAGATCGCCGCGGCTTCCTTCTGTGCCTTCAGCGCGGGCCCCTCATGGGTGAGGAGGTCGCCGAGGTCGAGCACGGAATTGTCGAGGTCGTCGCGGAACACGGATTCGCCGAGGTGCTCGACGAAGACCCGGCCGATCGGGCTGCGGTTGTAGAACACACCGCCATTGTGGCCCGGACAGGTCCAGAGCTGGTTGCCTTCCTCGGCGTAATCGACCAGCGCGCCGAAGAACGGTGTCTTCAGCGTTTCGGCATATTGCTTGAGCCGGCTGATCAGGTTCTTGGCGATGAAAGTCGGCGTCTCCTCGGACAGGAAGACATAGCCATCGATGAAGTCGAGCACCTCGACCGGCAGGTCTTCGAAGCGCTTGCGCCTGATCAAGAGGATGATCGGGAAGTCGAGGCCCCGGCGGCGCATCAGATTGATCAGCGCCGAGGTCTTGCCCTCGAGCCCCTTCTTGCCCCAGTCCACCACCATGCAGCCGATCGCGGCATCGGTCTGCACTGCGATCTCGGCGTCCTCCAGCTTGCGGGCCCGCACCACCTCGAAGCCGGAGCGCTGGATCTCCTCGATGATCTGGTTGAAGCGGAGGCCCTCGAGGTCGTCGGCGTCGAACACAGGTGCGGCGAACAGAAAGTTGAAGCGCTTGAAATAATCCATGGGCAGGTCCCGAATGTGCAGAGACGGACAGGTCTCTGCACATTCGATGACAGTTCTATGACGGCTCTTCGTGTCTGACGCAGCGATCAGCTTGCGCTGGCGATGACCGTCCGTTTCCGCCCGAAATTCGCCACCGAAGCTTCCGAGACACCGAAATTATTGGCGAGCAGGTGCGGCGGCGCCTTCGCCAGCCAGTCGCCGAGGCTGCTTTCGTGGTAGCTGCCGCTGTCGAGCACACCGATCACTTCAGCGTCGTCCTTATCGATGTTCTGGATGGAGTGTCCGCAATTGGCGGGGATGTAGGCGCATTCGCCCGCCGAGAGTTCGGCGACCGCGACCCTCTTGTCGAATGGGAACAGGGTCACGCGCGTGCGTCCCTTCAGCACGTAATGCCATTCGTTGGCATCGGTGTGCCAATGGGGCTCGTGCATTGCGCCGGGTTTGAGCTTGAGCACCGTCCCGGTCATGGTGCTCAAGACCGGAAATTCCTTGGCGGAGGCGACGTAAAGCTGCCCGCCCGCCGTGCTCACGCGCGGCTTCTGCGCCATCAGGGGCTGAAACCACAATTCAACTTTCTTTGATGACGGACCGAGGCCGCCGGCGAGGCGGCGCCTTGACAGTTCGGTTCGAGGCGCAGCCGACTAGACTACCGCTTCGCCTCGCCGAACACCACGGTCGGCACCGCGCGATTGACCACTTCGCGCAACGCGAAGCTCGACTGCACGCGCGCCACGCGCGGCAGGCGCGACAGCTCGGTGCGATGGATGCGCTCGAAATCCTGGATGTCGCGGGCGAGCACGATCAGGATGTAGTCGTCGGTACCCGACATCAGGAAACAGCGCACGACAGAGGGGCACTTCACCACCTCGGCCTCGAATGCCTTCAGCGCCTCGTCGCTCTGGCTTTCCAGCGCTATGCGGACCAGCACCGTCGTGGTGAGGCCGAACTGCGTAAGGTCGAGCGCGGCCTGGTAGGCCTGAATGTAGCCGTCATCTTCTAGGGCCTTCTGCCGCCTCGCCAGGGCCGTGCTGGAGAGGCCGACCTTGTTGGCGAGCTCGGCGTGGCTGGCGCGCGCATTGGTCGTGAGTTCCGCGAGAATGGCGAGATCTTTCCGGTCGAGGGCCAAGGTTTCGTTTCCAGCGTCAAATGGCATTTCCGCGACCGAAACCGGCGCGGGAGGGCCAAGGCTAGCGGATATTTGCACGAAACCAAACTGACTGCGCCGCTACGATCACAGAGGTGAATCAAGAGGAGCTGAGAATGCGCATCGGTGTGCCCAAAGAGATCAAGGTCCAGGAATATCGTGTCGGGCTCACCCCGGGGGCTGTCCGCGAATATGTCGCAGCCGGGCATCAGGTCACGGTCGAGACCGGCGCCGGCAGTGGTATCGGGGCCTCCGATGAGGTGTACCAGCGGGCAGGGGCTTCCATTGCCGCGAGCGCGCGCGATATTTTCGCCAAATCCGATATGGTCGTGAAGGTGAAGGAGCCGCAGAAGAGCGAATGGGTCCAGCTCCGCGAAAACCAGATCCTGTTCACCTTCCTCCACCTCGCCCCGGATCCTGATCAGGCCAAGGGCCTGCTGGCCTCCGGCTGTACTGCGATCGCTTATGAGACCGTCACCGACGCAGCCGGCCACCTCCCCCTGCTTGCGCCGATGAGCGAAGTCGCCGGCCGCCTCGCCATCGAGGCCGCCGGCGCCGCGCTCAAGCGGACGGCCGGCGGTCGCGGGCTGTTGCTCGGCGGCGTCCCAGGCGTGCAGCCGGCGCGCGTCATCGTTCTCGGCGGCGGTGTCGTGGGAACGCAGGCCGCGCGCATGGCCGCGGGCCTCGGTGCCGAAGTCACGGTGATCGACCGCTCAATTCCGCGCTTGCGCGAGCTTGACGATCTCTTTGCCGGGCGCGTGCGCACGCGCTTCTCGACCATCGAGTCGGTCGAGGACGAGGCGTTCGCCGCCGACGTCGTGATCGGCGCGGTGCTGGTGCCCGGCGCGAGTGCGCCAAAGCTTGTCACCCGCGCGATGCTCAAATCGATGCGACCGGGCGCGGTGCTCGTGGACGTCGCGATCGACCAGGGCGGCTGCTTCGAGACCTCGCATGCGACCACGCATACCGAGCCGACCTACGAGGTCGATGGCGTCGTGCACTATTGCGTCGCCAACATGCCGGGGGCGGTGCCGGTGACGTCAAGCCAGGCGCTGAACAATGCGACGCTGCCGTTTGGCCTGATGCTCGCCAACAAGGGATTTGCGGCCGTGCTTGAAAATGCTCACTTGCGCAACGGGTTGAACGTGCATCGCGGCCGCATCACCAACAAGGCGGTGGCCGAGAGTCTCGGGATGGAGTTCGCGCCGGTCGGGAGTGGGCTCGCGGCGTGATAAGGCCGTCATTGCGAGCGCAGCGAAGCGATCCAGAATTTCTCCGCGGAAAGACTCAGGATTGCTTCGTTGCGCTCGCAATGACGAGGTGCGAGAGTCAGGCCTTCGTCAGCCTGTACTGCCGCATGTCCGGATCATGCGTCATGCGCCAGTAATCCACGAACCGCCACGGCATCGCCGAAAACACGCGGCCGCTGGCGTTGCGATAATAGGTGCTCATGCCCTTGTGGGTCCAGATCATGGCCTCGTGCTCGGCATCGACCTCGCGAACGTACTCGTCGAGCACATCAGGGCGAACGTCGATGACGGCGATGTCCTGTTCGATCATGCTGACAAGGCAGGCGGAGATGTAGCGGCTCTGGCATTCGGACTGAAAGATGACGCTGCCGCCATGGGCCGGGCCCGAGTTCGGACCGAGCATGCAGAAGAAGTTGGGGAAATCCGGCACGGTAAGGCCGAGGAACGCGGTCGGATTGTCGTTGGCCCAGGCCTCGCGCAAATTCCGGCCGTCGCGGCCACTGATGTTGAGACGCGCCGCCATCTCCGTCACCTTGAAGCCTGTGGCGACCGCGATGATGTCGGCGGGACGGTGCGTGCCGTCAGCGGTGACGATGCCGCTTTGGTCGAAATGATCGATCGTGTCGGTGACGAGCTCGACGTTGTCCCGCGTCAGCGTCTTGAACCAGTTGTTGTCGAGCAGAATGCGCTTGCCATAGGGCGGATAGGTCGGCACGCATTTTTCGATCAGGTCGGGCCGGTCCTTCAGCTCCGACAGGATGAAGTCGGTCAGTTCCTGGCGATGCCGGTCGTTGCCCTTGTTGACGGCGCGCTCGGGATGAGGCCAGGCCGGATCCTTGCGCAGGAACGGCAGCAGGCCGTCGCCATAGCGCCAGAACATGTTGAAGCGGTACCACTGCACGTAGAACGGAAGATGCGCGAGCAGCCAGCGCGCGCCCTCGCTGATCGGATCGGCATAGCCCTTCACCGGCCGCGCCCATTGTGCGCTGCGCTGGTAGACCGCGACCGACGCGACGCGGCCGGCGATTGTAGGCACCAACTGCATCGAGGTCGCGCCTGTTCCGATCACGGCGACATGCTTGCCGTCGAGCTTGATGTCGTCCGACCACAAAGCCGAATGCAGGATCGTGCCTTTATAGTCCTCTTCACCCCTGAAGTGCGCGCGGGAGGGATCATTGAGCTGGCCGATGGCGGAGACCAGCGCGGTGGATTCGAAGGTCTCTTCGCCGTTCGTCGTCTTCAGCGTCGAGATCCAGCGCCGCTTGCGTTCGTCCCAGCGCGACGCGGTCAGCTCGGTGTTGACGCGCAGATGCTTGCGGATGCCGTATTCGTCGGCGACCTTTTGGAGATAATCAAGCAGCTCCTCGCGCTGGCAGAAATATCGCGTCCATGTGTTACCCGAAAAGGAGTAGGAATAGGAGTGGTTCGGCGTGTCGACGCCGCAGCCCGGATAGCGGTTGATCCACCAGGTGCCGCCGAGTTCTGCGTTCTTCTCGACGATGGTGTAGGGGATGCCGAGATGACCGAGCGCCACGCCGAGTGCGATGGCGCAGACGCCGGCGCCGACGATGAGAACATGTTGCTCCGCGAGCTTCTCGTCGGTCGGCCGCTTCGTCCAGCGCGCCTCGCGCGGCACAAAGCCCATCTCCTCGCGCATCAGCGGCGCATATTCAGGCGCGACGTTCTCGCCGAGGCAGGCCCGCATCATCTTCAGGAGCAGCTCTTCGCCGGGAATATCGATCGCCGGCTTCGGCGGGCCCTCGGCAAACAGCCTGACAGCCGCAGCGCGGATCTCGTTCTGGATCTCGTGAGGCACGCCGGCCTCGGGATCGGGGATGAGGCGGATGTCGCGCTTGGGCAGATAGGGCGGCTCGAGCCAGCGTCCGTCACCGGTCATGTGGACCAGCACCATCAGCAGGCAGCGGATGTCGGCCTCCGCGATGGTCGAGGCGAGGTCGAGGGGCTTGCGTGGAGATTCGATGTTCATCGTCTTCTTCTGATCTCCGGCGATCCCAAGCGTTCGATCCAGGCGGACGAGCGAAGGGCTTGCGCCCGGGCACGGTAGTCGACGAGCCCCGGGTCGTCTACGCGGGGATCTCCGGTGCCGGAATAGGGCGGAAGAAGAAAACCATCGCCTCTGGGCCGTCTCACGGAAGGAGTTTTCCCTCCGAAGGGCAAAAACGCCAATCGCTTCCATTGCCGTTTGGGTCCGAAACGACGACATTCCCGATCAGGATTTGATGGATTCACGGCCATGGAACGCACTGGATTTGAGCCCTTCGGCGAGCAGCTGGTGTCCGCAACGGACGCCCAGCCGCGGTCGCGTGCGTCCAAGCTCCTGCTTCGGGCCGGCACCGGCCTGTTCTGGTCGCTGGTCGCCGCCATCGTGCTGGCACGCGCCGCGTTCTTCGAGCCGGGCGTCTATGACAGCTTCAGCCACGTGGCCTCGCTCGCCAAGAACCTGTTGTTCTAAGATCAACCTGGCGGATTATTCCGCGCCGAGGATCAAACTTCCCTCGGCCCTGATATGTCGAAAACTTATTCCCCAACCGAATAGTGCTGCGTATAAATCTTTCTCCTCAGGGAGAGATTTGTGTCGCAGAATCAAGCATCCAGCCCGGCCGCCGCCAAGCCCGCCACCGCTGCCAGCCGCGTCCTCGCGCTGATTCCCGGCATCCTTCTCTGTACGGCGGTCGCCGGTGTCTCGGCCCTGCTGGAACGGGCCGAACTCGGAATCTTTGAGCATCCCTATATCGAGGCGCTGGTGATGGCGATCCTGCTGGGGATGGCCGTGCGCACCTTCTGGAGGCCGGCGCCGCGCTGGCAGGCCGGCATCGCTTTCAGCGCCAAGCAGCTCCTTGAGGTTGCGGTCATGCTGCTCGGCGCCTCCATCAGCTTTGCCGCCATCGCGGCCTCGGGCATTGCACTGCTGGCTTCGATTGCGGCGGTGGTTGTTGTCGCGCTCTGCGTCTCCTTCGGCCTCAGCCGAATGCTTGGGCTGTCGACCCGGTTGTCGATCCTGATCGCCTGTGGCAACTCGATCTGCGGCAATTCGGCGATCGCGGCGGTGGCGCCGATCATCGGCGCCAACAGCGACG
This sequence comes from Bradyrhizobium sp. CCBAU 51627, assembly GCF_028128765.1. GTDB lineage: Bacteria > Pseudomonadota > Alphaproteobacteria > Rhizobiales > Xanthobacteraceae > Bradyrhizobium. The sequence continues at coordinate 53,473 of NZ_LBJG01000008.1, read as the reverse complement.
AGATCGCTTCCTCGATCTCCTTCACTGCGATCCTCGGCGTGATGATGGTGCTGGGCCTGCCGCTGCTGATCCCGCTGCTGCAACTGACGGCGACGCAATACGGCATCCTCGCAGGCCTGACCGTTTATGCCGTGCCTCAGGTGCTGGCGGCGACGGTGCCGGCAGGCCTGATTTCCACGCAGATCGGCACGCTGGTCAAGCTGATGCGCGTCTTGATGCTCGGGCCCGTCGTCGTCGGCCTGTCCCTCGTCGCTGCACGTTGGCAGGCCGACGCCAAGAAGACCAACATCGGCTTCTTCCGCCTGGTGCCCTGGTTTATCCTCGGCTTTCTCGCGCTGGCGACATTGCGCTCGCTCGAGATTGTGCCGGCTACCGTGGTCGGACCGGTGACGAAGATCACGACTTTCCTTACGGTGGTCTCGATGGCCGCGCTTGGTCTTGGCGTCGACGTGCGCGTGCTCGCGAACGTGGGGGGCAGGGTGACAGCGGCGGTGACGCTGTCCCTGATGTTGCTGCTCGGCATCAGCATTGCGCTGGTGCACTGGTTCAAGTGAGGAACGGCGCGCGCGCGATCGTAGGAGGCACATGGCGGGAAGCGCCGTGCCCGCCATCTGGTAAAATATTCTGAGATGAAGAATGGTGGGCACGCTTGCGCTTTGCCCACGCTATGAGACGGTCATCACCGTGTACTAGTCAGATCACATCCGCCAGCGAATGGCCATGCAGCTCGATATTCAGCCCCTGCATGCCCATGTCGTTGATCTCGCCGCCCATCGCTTTGAGGCTTTCCTCGCGGATCAGCGACATCAGCCCACGGCGCAGCGCCAGGAATTCCGACGACATCATCATCGACTGCTGCCGCGGCCGCTCAAGGGGAATCGGAATCTCCGCCTTGATCGAGCCGGGGCGGGCGGTCATGCAGTAGACGCGGTCGGAGAGGAAGATCGCTTCATCAATGTCGTGGGTGACGAACAGCACCGAGATCTTCAGCCGCTGCCACATGTTGGTGAGGATCTGCTGCATGATGACCCGCGTTTGCGCGTCGAGCGCCCCGAAGGGCTCGTCGAGCAGCAATACCTTTGGTCCGGTCGCCAGCGCGCGGACGATGCCAACGCGCTGCTTCATGCCGCCGGAGAGCTTTTCCGGATAGTGCTTCTCGAACGCTTCGAGTCCAGCGAGTCCGAGCAGCGTGCGCGCGGCGCGCTCGCGCTGCGAACGCGGCATGCCGCGCATTTTCAGGCCGAACTCCACATTCTCCCGCACCGTTTTCCAGGGAAACAGCGAATATTGCTGGAACACCATGCCGCGTTCGGCGCTGGGCCCGTTCACGCGCTCGCCGTCGACGGTGACGATGCCCGTCGTGGGTTTGAGGAAGCCCGCGACTGCGTTGAGCAGCGTCGACTTCCCACAGCCGGAGGGGCCGACGATTGAGACGAACTCGCCGGGGTTCACATGGATCTGGGTATCGGTGACGGCCTGAACCGGACCCTCGATACTGTCATAGCTGAGGGAGAAGTTCGTGACCTCGATATGGCCTTTTGGCTCGCTCGCCAGGGTCTCACTCATCTCGTCGACCTCCACGGCATCACCAGATGTCCTGCGCCTCTGATCAGCAGGCTCGATCCGAGGCCAAGCACGCCGATCGCGATCATGCCGAGCGCGATGTCGGCATACTGGACCAGCGAATAGGCTTCCCAGGTGAAATAGCCGATGCCGTATTGGCCCGAGATCATCTCGGCGGCGATCAGTGAGACCCAGGCAACACCCATGCCCACCGTGAGGCCGGTGAAGATGTGCGGCAGCGAGGCGGGAAAGTAGACCTCCCGGAAGATCGAGCGTTCGCGCGCGCCAAGACACTGCGCGGCGCGCACCAGCACGGGATCGACCAGCGACATGCCGTGCAGCGTGTTGACCAGGATCGGGAAGAACGATCCGAGAAAGGTGATGAAGACGATGCTCTGCTCGTTGGTCGGCCAAAGCATGATCGCCATCGGCACCCAGGCGATCGCGGGGATCGGCCGCAGCACTTCAGCGACCGGGAAGACGACCTCGTGCACCAGCTTGAAGCGTCCCATGATCAGGCCGAGCGGCACGCCGACCACGGCCGCGAGCGAGAAGCCGATGAAGATGCGCCGGCAGCTCAGCACGATATGCATCAGAAAGTGAGGGTCGTGAATCGCCTTGGTGAAGCTCGCATAGACTGCGAGCGGCGCCGGCACGTTGACGAAGCGCACAAAGAAGACGACCCGGTAGGTCGTGAGCAGGTGCCAGACCAGCAGGAATGCGAGCAGCGAAGTCACGCCGATCGCGGTGGCGCGCAGTCGTCCCTGGTTTAGTCGATACCAGCGTAGCGCGAGCGTACCGAATGAAGATGGTGTTGCGGGCGATGTGACAGTGGGCGCGCGGACCGCCTCCGGAAGTGCTGCTGTTGCCGGCATGTTGTCCTCGGGGTGTCTGACGAGGGCGGGACTGCTCACGTCTTGCCTCCGCCGACGGCGGCCTTCACCGCGTCGTCGAAGCCGAGCACCTTCCCGCCGATCTTGGCGGCATAGGCCTCCGCGTCCTTCTTGAGCAGGAACGGCGCGACGTCGCCGTTGCCGACCGCGAAGAAGGCCTGGTCGGCGAACAGCTTGATGCCGCGCGTGGTATCGAAGACATAGGCGACGTCGATCTTCTTGCCCTTGGCCTTGAAGTCGGCGTAGGCTCCGAGCGTGCAGGCGGCGGACGAGAACGGCATGATGCCGGCATCGTTGACCCAGACCTCGCCGGCTTTGCGCGGGTCAGTGATCGGCTTCTTGCAGAACGAGTCCTGGCCGGAAATCTCGTAGTTCTTGGTGCTCGCAAGCTGCGCGTCATAGTCGAGCTTCATCTCGGCAAAGGCCTTGCGGACATACCTGTCGTCGACCCACTTCTTCGGATCGAACTCTTTCATGCGGCCGAGATTCTGCAGCACCTTGACTTCGGCTGTCGCGGCATCGACCAACGCCGGCTTGACGGTGGGATCGGTGGTCATGTTGCCGCCGGGGCCGAGGTAGATGTAGACGACCTCCTTGTTGATTCCGGTCCATTCCTGAATCTTTTCGGCCGCGAGCTTGGGATCGTCGCGCAGCCATTGGTTGGCGGCGATCAACGCCTTGAAGTAGGCGACGACGACTTCAGGATATTTTTCGGCGAAATCGGTGCGGACGACGATGCCGTGGAAGGTCGGCAGATTCGTCTCGACGCCATCGAAGATCTTTCGAGCGAAACCGCGGAACGGCAGTAACTCGGCGAAGGGAACGAAGTCGGCATGGGCGTCGATCTTCTTCTCCTGGAGATTGGTCGAACCGACTTCCGGGCTCTGGCTGACGAGCTGGAAGAAGTCGGTCGCGTAGCCGCGATCCTGCATCGCCTTCAGCACCATGCCGTGCGCGGCGGAGCCGAAGGGCACACTGACGAGCTTGCCCTTGAGATCGGCGAGATCGTAGTAGGGCGAATCCTTATGAACGACGATGCCGTTGCCGGAGCCTTCGAGGCTGTAGGCAGCGATGCCGATCAGCCGGCTCTTGCTCTCGGGATTGCTCTCGAAGGTGAAGCCGTTCACGATCAGCGGGTAGTCGCCCATCATGCCGATCTGCAGCTTGTTCGCCATCATCGCGTTGGTGACGGGCGGACCCGACGTAAAGTTCTGCCATTCCAGCTCGAACTTGATGTTGGCGTACTTGCCTGACGTCGGCAGGTATCTTTCGAGAAGATGAAGCTGGCGGATGACGATGCCCGCGGTCACCGTGTTGGTCGTGGTATCCTGCGTCCCGATGCCGAGCGTGACGGTTTCCGCCGAGGCCGGCTGCGCAGCTAGAAGTGCCAGCGATGTCACCGACATCGCGATCGAGAGCGTGGGAAGATGGCGGGCCATTCTCATCCTCATTCAGTTGGATGTGCTGTGGTTGCCATGATTGGAGGAGGGGTCGGACAGGGCAAATCCGGAATGACCGCCGCAGTCGATTAGTTGCCGCGAAAAGTTGATTGCATACTCCTTGGGCAGTCCTGCACTATAAAACCGCTTGTCTATGCACGGGCCTTGCTCGCGAATTCCCTCAGTCGGAGGCGTGGCCGCGCATTTCCTCCAGCACGTCGGTTCGGCAGATCACGATCTGCGAGCGCTTGGTCAGGACGATTCCCTTCTCTTGCATCCGCTTCAAACTGATCGTGACCCATTGCCTGGTGGCGCCGACCATGTGGGCGATGTCGGCATGGGTGAAAGCGGCCGCGATGACGCGGCCGTCGGCGTCCTCGACGCCGTAGAGCTCGACGAGATGCAAGAGCAGATGCGCGAGGCGCTGCGTGATCGAACGCGTTCCCAGCATTTGCGCGAGGGCCGAATAGCACTTCCCTTTGAAGGTCAAGCCTTCAATCAAGCCGATCGCCAGATTCGGGATCTTTGCGGCAAGGGACCGCAGCTCCTTTCCAGGCAGGTGCACAACGCTGCAATTGCTGGATGCGACGCCGGACCATTGATGCACGGTGCCCTCGAACACTTCGGGCCCGCCGACGAAATTGCCGACATGCCAGTAAGCCAGTGTGATCTCGCGCCCGAGCGGGGAGGTGTAGAACACGCGGATTCGGCCGCTTTCAATCAACCAGATGCCGTCGTGCCTGCCGCCCTGGCTGAACAGCGTCTGGCCGCGGTTGAGCACCTTCCGCCGGCCCTGCTTCAGCACCAGTTCCCGCTCGCGCGGGTTAAGCTTGTCCATCAACGGCGGTGGTCCGCCGATCCACTGCCGGTTCTCCGTGAGCAGCAGCGAGGAACTGCCCGCAGGCCGGACCGCCGGCGGAACAGTCCCGCGAACCACACCCGCCGCCTGCAACATCCTCTGCCTCCGGAACGTTCAAACCGTTCTAAAGAAGAGCAATGTCCGTGCCAGATGCGTGGGCAAGCGGGCGCTTACCGCCCCGCCAGGCTCAGCAGATAGGGTTTCGGGTAGATGCCCCTTTTGTGCCCGTCCGAAAACGAGATGTTCAGCCCATAGCCGAGATCGCCGATCTCGGTGATGGCGATGCCGGGAAACCTTTCGGGGAAGCGGCCGTCGAAGCGGGCGCGAGTACAGTGGGCGCATTTGCAGGAGAGGCGGAGTTTTTCGGCGGGAACGCTCAGCGCATTGTCCTGGGCAGTGCGCACGAGGAGCGCGGCGAGATCGGCGCTCGCTTCATAGCCGGCCACGGTCGGTGCAACCAATGCAGTCATGGTCATGACGAACCTCCGGCTTCTGTCTATGTCGTCGCGGGCGTACGGGAATAGCAACTAATTGCCGCCGCGGGCATGACCGCGTGCCTTCCGTTCGATTGGCGCCCGCGAAATGTGAAACTAATCGACCAGGAAATTCACTTCCGAATTGCCGGACTCCCCGCTCTCCGTGACCTTGGCGTCATCGAGAAGGAGAGATAATGAGCGCATTTCAGAAGGAAACGGTTCTGTCGGTCCGGCATTGGACCGAGTCCCTGTTCAGCTTCACCGCGACGCGCGATCCCGGCTTTCGCTTCCAGAATGGTCAGTTCGCCATGATCGGGCTGGAGGTCGAGGGCAAGCCGTTGATGCGGGCCTACAGCATGGCCAGTGCCAATCACGAGGAAGCGCTCGAGTTCTTCTCGATCAAGGTGCAGGATGGCCCGCTGACTTCGCGCCTGCAGAAGATCGGGGAAGGCGACATCATCCTGGTCGGCCGCAAGGCTACGGGTACGCTCATCACCGGCAATCTCATTCCCGGCAGGCGTCTGCTGCTGCTCTCGACCGGCACGGGCCTTGCGCCCTTCGCCAGCCTGATCAAGGATCCGGACGTCTACGAAAACTACGAGACCATCGTGCTCGCCCATGGCTGTCGCCAGGTCCCCGAGCTCGCCTATGGCGAGCACGTCGTCGAGGGCCTGCGCAACCATGAGTTCTTCGGTCCCTTAATCCGCGACAAGCTCGTCTACTATCCCACCGTCACCCGCGAGCCGTTCCGCAACCGCGGTCGCATCACAGACCTGATTGCGTCCAATCAGCTGTTCGAGGATATCGGCCAGTCCGGCCTCGATATCGAGACCGACCGCATCATGCTCTGCGGCAGCCCGGCGATGCTCGAGGAGCTGCACGCGATGTTTTCCGATCGCGGCTTCGGCGAGGGCAACCACAGCCAGCCCGGCCATTTCGTGATCGAAAAGGCCTTTGTCGAGCGCTGAGCCGCAAATCGCGTCCCGGCGACAACTAATTGCTATCGCCGGCACGTCCCCTGAACAAATCTGATGCAACGGCGCCGGACACGCGGCGAACCAGGAGCAAGCGATGGCACCAGATCAAATCGTCGACGGACTTTCGGAGGTTTCCTGCGATGTGCTCGTCATAGGCGGCGGCACGGCCGGCCCGATGGCGGCGCTGAAGGCGAAGTTGAAGAATCCGAAGGCCAATGTCGTCCTGCTCGAAAAGGCCAACGTCAAGCGCTCCGGCGCGATCTCGATGGGCATGGACGGGCTGAACAACGCCGTCATACCCGGCTATGCGACGCCGGAGCAGTACACCAAGGAAATCACCATCGCCAATGACGGCATCGTCGATCAGAAGGCGGTCTATAAATACGCGCAGAACTGCTACTCGATCATCGAGGAGCTCGACAGTTTCGGCATCCGCTTCCTGAAGAACGAGAACGGCGACTATGCTGTCAAGAAGGTGCACCACATCGGCACCTATGTACTGCCGATGCCGAACGGCGAGACCGTGAAGAAGGCGCTCTATCGCCAGCTTCGCCGTGCCCGCATCCTGATCTCCAACCGCTACATGGCGACGCGGCTGCTGAAATCGTTGGACGGCCGCATCGCCGGCGCCATCTCCGTGAACACCCGCACGGCCGAGATCCTGGTGATCAAGGCCAAGGCCGTGATCCTCTGCATGGGCGCCGCCGGCCGGCTGGGTCTGCCGACGTCCGGTTACATGTTCGGCACCTACGAGAATGCCGCCAATTCCGGCGACGGCTACTCGATGGCCTATCACGCCGGTGCGGCGCTCGCGAACCTCGAATGCTACCAGATCAATCCGCTGATCAAGGACTATAACGGCCCGGCCTGCGCCTATGTTGCCGGTCCGTTCGGCGCCTTCACGGCCAACAACGAAGGCTCCCGGTTCATCGAATGCGATTACTGGTCTGGCCAGATGATGCTGGAGTTCTACAACGAGCTGCTGTCAGGCAAGGGTCCGGTGTTCCTGCAGCTCAAGCATCTCCATCCGGAGACCATCTCCGAAATCGAATCCACTCTGCACAAGGTCGAGCGGCCGACGCGCGGCCTGTTCCAGCAGGGGCGCGGCGTCGACTATCGTCGCGAGTCGATCGAGATGCACATTTCCGAGATCGGTTTCTGCTCCGGCCACAGCGCTTCGGGCGTGTTCGTCGATGACAATGCGCGCACCACCGTGCCCGGCCTCTACGCCGCCGGCGACATGGCGAGCGTGCCGCACAATTACATGCTCGGCGCCTTCACCAACGGCTCGGTCGCCGGCATCGACGCGATGGAATTCGCCGACAGCCACGATTTTGCGGATTTCGACGCCGCCGACGTCGCGATGGAGCGCGACCGCGTCATGGCGCCGACCAAGCGTGAGGACGGCATCCCGCCGAACCAGGTCGAGTACAAGACCCGTCGCCTCGTCAACGACTATCTCCAGCCGCCGAAGGTCACACGTAAATACGAACTCGGCATGCGCCGCCTCGCCGAGGTGCGCGAGGACATGCAGGAACGCATGATCGCGCGCAACGCGCACGAGCTGCTCCGCGCGCTGGAAGTACAGTCGATCATGGATTGCGCCGACATGGCCGTGCATGCCTCGCTCTATCGCGAGGAGAGCCGCTGGGGCCTCTATCACTGGCGCACCGATTTTCCGGAGAAGGACAACGAGAACTGGTTCTGCCACACGCTGCTGTCGAAGCGGGACGGCAGGATGACCAGCGAGAAGCGCGCGGTGGATCCTTACGTCGTGCCGATCGCAGACGACGAGAGGGACCTCTACGACAAACAGCGCATCCGCGCGACCGCCTGATCCACCAGAACATAGCAACAGGATACATCAAATGCCTCTCGCGTCCTATCAGACATCGGTTCCGGTGGTCGTCGACGACGCCAAATGCATTGCCGACAAGGGCTGCACCGTCTGCGTCGACGTCTGCCCTCTCGACGTGCTCCGCATCAGCGACATCAGCGGCAAGGCCTATATGGCCTATGACGAGTGCTGGTACTGCATGCCATGCGAGGCCGATTGCCCGACCGGCGCCGTCACCGTCAACATTCCCTATCTCTTGAGGTGAGCATGTCGAGCCCGTTCGAATCCTACGACGATCTCGAAGACGCCGATGAGCGGCTCCAGGCTGCCGATCCCGCCGAGCGCCGCGTCGCCATCATCGCGCTCGGCCATTCCGGTGATCCCGCAGCGGTGGCGCATCTCGCCAACATGGTCGCCGATCCCGATGCCGGCGTGCGCCAGCAGGTCGCTATGGCCCTCGGCGAGTTCGACGGGTCGGAAGCCGCAAACGCGCTGGTGAAGCTGCTGGTCGACCCCGAGAGAATTGTAGCTACGGCGGCGGCCGACAGCATGGCCGAGTTCAAGGATCCCGCCTGCGCCGAAATCATCCTGCCACTGGTCAAGCATGCCCATGCCTTCGTTCGCATGGGGTCGCTGCGGGCGTTGAAGGAATTGCGGTCCAAGGATACGCTGAAGCCGGCACTGGAAGCGCTCCAAGATTCGGATGCGGCCGTGCGGGTGCAGGCGATCGGCGTCATTGGCTTCCTCAAGCTGGAGGAATCCATTCCCGCGCTGACCGCATTGATCAACGATCCTGATGCCCATGTCCGCCGTGCCGCGGTGAGCGCGCTGGCGTTCTCGCAGATGAAGCCCGCTGCCGAGACGATCACGCGCGCGCTGAAGGACAGCGACTGGATGGTGCGCGAGATGGCCGCGGAAACGTTGGGGCTCAATGTCAACGGCGCGATCGCCGCGGACCAGCTCATCGCCTGCCTTGCGGACGAATTCTGGCAGGTGCGGCTGAAGGCGATCCGCAGCCTCGGTCGGATGAAGGTTGAGCGCGCGGTGCGCCCGATCGGCAATTGCGTCAATCACGACCAGGCCAACTTGCGAAAAGAGGCGGCCGCAGCCCTCGGCGAGATTGCCCATTCCGACGGCGAGGCGTTCCTGGCCGTGATCGCCGACGATCTCGATCCGGATGTCCGCAAGAACGCGCGCTGGGCGCTGCAGCAGATTGCAGCGCGAAAGGCGCGGGCAGGGGCATAGCAGCGGCGCATCCTGTCGCTCTGGACTTCCCCCGCCAGACGTTTATTGGTCTTCGCCAATGGGATCGGCGGCTTGCGAACGCGGCTGGTCCGAAAAACAGCGAGGACGCCGGCCATGACGACTTTGACGGTTCAGGACCTTCTCCCAGAGGATGGAACGAAGGGAACGCTGGTCGGTCGCGTCTGGCTGCCGCAGGCGAACGGTCCCGCCGTCGTCGCCGTTCGGGCTCAGGGCGTGTTCGACGTCACCGCAAGGTTTCCGACCGTCAGCGCGCTCTGCGAAGAGGACAATCCAGCCAAGGCACTTGGCGCGACCAGGGGCGAGCGCATCGGCGATCTCGAAACCATCGTCGCCAATACGGCGCCCGATGGGCGCGATCCGAGCAAGCCCTGGCTGCTCGCACCCGTCGACCTCCAGACCTTGAAGGCCGCCGGCGTCACCTTCGCGATCTCGATGCTGGAACGCGTCATCGAGGAGCGGGCCAAGGGCAATCCGGCCTCGGCCGAAGCGATCCGGAAAGAAGTCACGCGACTGATCGGCGACGATCTGTCGAAACTCAAGCCGGGCTCGGACCAGGCGATGCACCTGAAGCAGGTGCTGATCGACCAGAACGCCTGGAGCCAGTATCTCGAGGTCGGCATCGGGCCCGACGCCGAAGTCTTCACCAAGGCGCCGACGCTGTCCTCGGTCGGCACCGGCATGGATGCCGGCCTGCATCCGAAATCGACCTGGAACAATCCCGAGCCGGAATTGGTGCTGTTCGTCTCGAGCCGCGGCAAGATCGTCGGCGGCACGCTCGGCAATGACGTCAATTTGCGGGACTTCGAGGGCCGCTCGGCACTGCTGCTGTCGAAGGCCAAGGACAACAACGCATCCTGCGCGATTGGTCCGTTGCTGCGCCTGTTCGATGACACCTTCACGCTCGACGACGCGCGCAAGCTCGACATCAGCCTGAATGTGAAGGGGACGGACGGTTTCGTGCTCGACGGTCATTCCTCGATCAGCAAGATCAGCCGTGATCCGACCGATCTCGTCGCGCAGACCATCGGCAAGGTGCATCAATATCCTGATGGCTTCGTGCTGTTCCTCGGCACGATGTTCGCGCCGGTCAAGGATCGCGATGCGCCGGGGCAGGGCTTCACCCACAAGCGCGATGACATCGTCACCATCGCCGCGCCTCAGCTCGGCAAGCTCGTCAACCGCATGCGCACCAGCGACGAGTGCGAGCCCTGGACCTTCGGCATCGGTGCGTTGATGAAGAACCTCGCGCAACGGCAGCTGATCTAGCTTCTGCGATCGCAGCGGGCGATCGCGGAAACGAAATCTTTTGCGAACGGCGTCATGCCGGGGCCACCGCGCGAAGGGTACTTTCGTGCGGATGTCCGGACATTGCCGCGGCCGGCCCTGACTGGCCGGTAGATCAGCCGGCGGAAACGGCGCCATCCTTTGGATGGCCATGGCCGGGCTTTGCAACGCGAAAAACCCGCGCTCATGCCTGGAGCCATCGCTCGGGCAGCCGTCCGCGCGGAAGGCACGCAATGCGGCATTCAACTTTTCAAGAGAACGCAGCCTATGATTGCGCGACCCAGGGCTCGACTTCCTATTCGACGTCAATGAGTCAGTCGTTCTCGGCGAGTGGCGGCTTTTTCGGCGTGGACCCGACCGCGACGGTTGGTGCATCGGTAACGTTCGGGCTCAGCGTCACGCGCAGCATTCCCGATATCAGCATCAACAATCGAAGCATTTCCACTGATGGGCAGAACGCGTCCTGGACCCTTGCGGTGGCTTCGCAAGCTCTCGCTCAGCATGCCAGCATGGAATTCACGACCCAGATGTTGTTCCGTGTGCCTACCAGGCCAGGCGGGAATAAGCACGGGCTCAAGCTCGAATTCAACTGCGTCGCGTTCGACGATGACCACAATGGCACTGCGTATCATGACCGTACGCAGGATGCGATGCGTCCCAATCTCGGCAAGGTCGTGTTGCAGGATTGGGGCGATCGCGGCATGACGTGCATCGAGCCGCCGGCCATCGTGGCGAGGCAGGTGTGCCTCGGTGTGGCGCTCCGTCCCGCTTGCCCGTCGATCTGGTTCATCTCAATAACTCCGGTTCATCTCAATAACTCACGTTCATCTCTCCGTTGCATACGTAGAACACGATCGCGCTATGCGTGTTATCTCCGCCAGCTCCAGTTACACCATTCGTATTTGTCCAATAGTCAAATAATATGACTATACGGAACCATACTTCCATGAAATAGTGCCTCCCGCCGCCTGAGAGGCCGGCCTGAGGGTGCCGTGTTACCGATCGGCGCCCCCGATAACATCTTGGGAGACACGCCTGATGACCCCTAAAGCCCTGTTTGCGGCCAGCGCCACGGCCGCGTTACTGTTTGCGCTGCCGGCCAGTGCCGCCGAACTCACCATCGGCTTTTCGCAAATCGGATCGGAATCCGGTTGGCGCGCGGCTGAGACCTCGGTTTCCAAGCAGGAGGCCGCCAAGCGCAAGGTCAATCTCAAGATTGCCGACGCGCAGCAGAAGCAGGAGAACCAGATCAAGGCGATCCGCTCCTTCATCGCGCAGAATGTCGATGCGATCTTTCTGGCGCCCGTCGTCTCGACCGGTTGGGATTCCGTGCTGAAGGAAGCAAAGGAAGCCAAGATTCCGGTCGTGCTGCTCGACCGCGACATCGATCCGTCGGGGAAGGATCTCTATCTCACCGCCGTCACGTCGGACAGCGTGCACGAAGGCGAGGTCGCCGGCGATTGGCTGGCCAAGACCGTCGGCGACAAGGCATGCAACATCGTCGAATTGCAGGGCACGGTCGGCGCCAGCGTCGCCGCCAACCGCAAGAAGGGCTTTGACACCGCCATCGCCAAGCATGCCAACCTGAAGGTAGTGCGCAGCCAGACCGGTGACTTCACCCGCGCCAAGGGCAAGGAAGTGATGGAGAGCTTCATCAAGGCCGAAGGCGGCGGCAAGACGATCTGCGCGGTCTACGCCCACAACGACGACATGATGGTCGGTGCGATCCAGGCGATGAAGGAAGCCGGCCTCAAGCCGGGTAAGGATATCCTCACCGTTTCGATCGACGCGGTCCCCGATATCTTCAAGGCGATGGCCGCGGGCGAAGCCAATGCCACGGTGGAACTGACGCCGAACATGGCGGGCCCGGCGCTCGACGCCATCGCCGCGTTCAAGGAGAAGGGCACCGTTCCGCCGAAGTGGATTCAGACCGAATCCAAGCTCTATACCGCCGCTGATGATCCGCAGAAGATCTACGACAGCAAGAAGGGCCTCGGTTACTGAGGCGGGCGCTTTGCCGGACCACTTTCAGTGGTCCGGCGATTCCCCTTCGAATCCGCTGCGCGAACGAATAGGCTGGGTGTCCGCCGCATGAGCGGGCGCTGGTGGGAGTGACGTTGTCATGGAGAGCAGCCTCGATCCAGCTCCTTCCCTGTTGGAGGTGCGCGGGATCAGCAAGAGCTTCGGTGCGGTGCGCGCGTTGCAGGATGTCGACTTCGCGCTTCGCGCCGGCGAGATCCATGCGTTGCTCGGCGAGAACGGCGCCGGCAAATCCACGCTGATTAAGGTCGTCACCGGCGTGTTCCCGCGCGATGCCGGCATTGTCAGGCTCGGCGGCGAGGAGGTCGCGCCGCGTTCGGCCAAGGCGGCGCTCCAGGCCGGCATTGCTACCGTCTACCAGGAGGTCAATCTGTTGCCGAACCTGTCGGTGGCGCAGAATCTGTTTCTCGACCGCCAGCCGATGCGCTTCGGAATCGTGCGCGAAGGCGAGATGCGCCGCCGCGCCAAAACGCTGCTCACGGAGTTCGGTCTCGATCTCGACGTTGCTGCGCCGCTCGGCAATTATTCGGTAGCGATACAACATGTCACCGCAATCGCGCGCGCCGTCGATCTCTCCGCGCGCGTGCTAATTCTGGACGAGCCGACCGCGAGCCTCGACCGTCACGAGGTCGAGATCCTGTTCGGCGTCATGCGCCAGCTTGCCCGGCGCGGCATCGGCATCGTTTTCGTCAGCCATTTCCTCGACCAGGTTTACGAGATCTCCGACCGCATCACCGTGTTGCGCAACGGCCGCCTCGTCGGCGAGCGTGAGACCGCCTCGCTGCCACGGCTCGAGCTGATCCGGATGATGCTAGGCCGCGAGCTGGCGGAGACCACCAGCGCGCGAGCCGCGGCGAGCGAGCTCAAGGCGCGCGAGATCTGCGCCAGTTTCGAGAACTACGGCAAGGCCGGTTATATCGCCCCGTTCAATCTCGAGCTGCGTCATGGCGAGGTCGTCGGCCTCGCCGGCCTGCTCGGCTCGGGCCGCACCGAGACGGCGCGGCTGGTGTTCGGCGCCGAGCGCGCCGATGGCGGGCAGGCCAGGGTGGAGGGCGCATCCGTACGGCTCCAGTCGCCGCGCGACGGCGTGCGCCAGGGCTTTGGCTATTGCCCGGAAGAGCGCAAGACGGACGGCATCGTTGCCGAGCTCACAGTGCGCGAGAACATCGTTCTGGCACTTCAGGCCAAGCGCGGCCTGCACAGGCCGTTGTCGCGTCGCGAGCAGGACGAGATCGCGAACCGCTATGTCAAGATGCTCGACATCCGCCCGCCCGATCCCGAACGCCCGGTGGGCCTGCTCTCCGGCGGCAATCAGCAGAAAGTGCTGCTGGCGCGCTGGCTTGCAACTGCGCCGCGTCTTCTTGTGCTCGATGAGCCCACGCGCGGCATCGACGTCGGCGCGCATGCCGAGATCATCCGCCTGATCCGCGAGCTTTGCGATGACGGGCTGGCGTTGCTCGTGATCTCCTCGGAGCTCGATGAGATCGTGACTTATTCGGACCGGGTCGTGGTGTTGCGTGATCGTGCCCATGTCGAGGAGCTCACGGGCGAGGCGATCGATGTCGGCAACATTCTCGCGGCCATTGCCGCCGATAACGTCGCTGTTGCGCTTGAGGCCCACACATGACAGCGCTGTTGCCGCGCCGCGGCATTGCCCAGATCCTCGCGCTGATCGTCATCCTGGCGGTCGATCGCGTGGTGTCGCCGCAATTCTTCGACCTGCGCCTCCAGGATGGCCGGCTGTTCGGCAGCCTGATCGACGTGCTCAACCGCGGCACGCCGGTGGCGCTGCTCTCGCTTGGCATGGTGCTGGTGATCGCGACGCGCGGCATCGATCTCTCAGTGGGCGCGGTGATGGCGATCTGCGGCGCGATCGCCGCAAGCCTGGCCGACAGCCACAGCCTGCCGGTGGTGCTGGCGGCAGCGCTTGGCGCTGGCATCGTCTGCGGATTGTGGAACGGCTTCCTCGTTGCCGTGCTTGGTATGCAGCCGATCGTGGCGACGCTGATCCTGATGGTGGCGGGGCGCGGTATCGCCCAGCTCATCACCGAAGGGCGCATCGTGACCTTCACCTCGCCCGATCTGGTCTGGCTCGGCAACGGCGCCATTCTCGGCGTGCCGGTGCCTGTCGCGATTGCACTCGGCATGCTGATCCTGACAGGTGCGGTGGTGCGCGGCTCGGCGCTCGGGCTCCTGATTGAGGCAACCGGCGGCAATGCGCGGGCGAGCGAGCTGGCCGGCGTCGGCACGCGTGCGATGATCCTGGCGGTCTATGTCTGGTGCGGTGTTTGCGCTGCGCTCGCAGGTGTGATCGCCGCGGCCGACATCATGGGTGCTGATGCTAACAATGCCGGCCTCTGGCTCGAGCTCGACGCCATCCTTGCGGTGGTGATCGGCGGCACCTCGCTGTTCGGCGGTCGCTTCAGCCTTATCTTGGCTGTGCTTGGTGCGCTGATCATCCAGACCATGAACACCGGCATTTTACTTTCTGGCTATCCGCCGGAGTTCAACCTGCTGGTCAAGGCTGTAGTTGTGCTGGCCGTACTGCTATTGCAGTCGCCGAAACTGTCGGGCTTTGCCGGCATCATGGCGCGACTGCGGAGGACGAAATCATGAAAGGCCTGCCGCCCGTCCTGATCACGGCCATCGTTCTCGTCGCGGGCTTTGCGGCTTGCGCGGTGCAGTTTCCCAACATCGCTTCCACGCGCGTGGTGGGCAATCTCCTCACCGACAACGCTTTCCTCGGCATCGTCGCGACCGGGATGACCTTCGTCATCATCTCCGGCGGCATCGATCTGTCGGTCGGGTCGGTGATCGGCTTCACCACGGTGTTCGTCGCGCTCGCGATCGAGCACTGGGGCGTGCCGCCGCTGGTCGCCTTCGTCGCCATCCTCGCGCTCTCGGCGGTCTTTGGCGCCGCGATGGGCGCGATTATCCACGTTTTCGACCTGCCACCGTTCATTGTGACGCTGGCCGGCATGTTCCTCGCGCGCGGCGCGAGCTTCCTGCTCTCGACGGAATCGGTGCCGATCAGCGCGCCTGTTTATTCAACGGTGTCGGACTTCGCGCTGCGCATGCCCGGCGGCGGGCGGCTGACTGCGATCGCCATCGTCATGCTCGTCATCGTGGTCGGCGGCGCACTTCTGCTGCAGCTCACCCGGTTTGGTGCGAATGTCTATGCGCTCGGTGGTAACCGGGCGACCGCGAGCCTGATGGGCGTCGCCGTCGGCAAGATGACGGTGAAGATCTACATGCTTTCGAGCTTGCTCGCAGGGCTGGCCGGCATCGTGTTCTCTTTTTACACCAGCGCCGGCTATTCACTCTCTGCTGTCGGTGTCGAGCTCGATAGTATTGCTGCAGTCGTGATCGGCGGCACGCTGCTGACGGGCGGGCAGGGCTCTGTGATCGGCACGTTCCTCGGCGTGCTGATCCAGGGCATGATCCAGACCTACATCAATTTCGACGGCACGCTGTCGAGCTGGTGGACCAAGATTGCGACCGGAATCTTGCTGTTCGCTTTCATCGCCCTGCAGCAAGGACTGGTCGCGCTGGCGCGACGGCCGGCGGCGAAGCCTGGGGGAGCCGTGTCATGACCTCGCGCATCGTCGTCATCCCGACACGCCGGGCCCATTCCAACCATGCGGAAGTGGCCCGTTCGATCGGCGTTGACATCATCGCAGGCCGCTATGCCGAGGGGGCGCGGCTGCCGGGCGATGCCGAGCTGACCGCAATGTTCGGCGTGTCGCGGCCGGTGCTGCGCGAAAGTGTGAAGACGCTCGTCGCCAAGGGTCTGCTCACCACCAAAGCACGGGTCGGAACCGTCGTGCGCGAGCGCGGCGCCTGGAACATGTTCGACGCCGACGTCCTGGCCTGGCATCTCGATGCCGGCATCGACAAGCGTTTCCTCGACGACCTCGCCGAGATCCGGCTCGCCGTCGAGCCGCGAGCGGCGGCGCTGGCGGCCGCGCACCGGTCGGAGGAGGATGTCGCCGAGCTTCGCCGCACCATGGAGCGCATGCGGCTCGAGGCTTCCGATTCCGTCGGCTTTGCCGATGCCGATCTCGCGCTCCATGTTGCAGTGGCGCGAGCATCGGGTAATCTGTTCATGCGCTCGATCGGGCATGTGATCGAGGCCGCCTTGCGCGCCTCGTTCCTCCTCAGTGCCCCGGTCGATCCGGAGGACCGCGACACCGTGCTGCAGTGGCATCAAAAGATTGTCGATGCGATCGCAGCCGGCGATGCCGGGACGGCGTCGGAGGCGATGGTTTTCGTCATTCACAACGGCATGAGCCGCCACGAGGACACCGTGATCGAGACGGTCGCCGTCGAGGGGCTGCCGTCCGCGAAGAGTGGAGAGTAACGCCGTGACTGAATTTCGCATCGCCATCGTTGGCTTCGGCAAGATCGCGCGGGACCAGCATGTCGGCGCGATCGCAGCAGTGCCAGGTGCGATGCTCGCCGCGATTGCCAGCCGCAACGCGTCGCTGCCGGGCCTGCCGCATTTCGCAACCATCGAAGAGCTGTTGGAAAAGGGACCGCCGATCGATGCGGTGTCGCTCTGCACGCCGCCGCAGGTGCGTCGCGCCCAGGCTGCCGCGGCGCTCGCCGCCGGCAAACATGTCATGCTGGAGAAGCCCCCTGGCATCGGTGTCGCCGAGCTCGATCCGCTTGTCGCGATGGCAACGGATGCAAAGCGCACCCTGTTTGCGACCTGGCATTCGCGTCACGCGCCGGCGGTCGAGCCGGCCCGCGAGTGGCTCGCTACGCGCCGGATCAAGGCGGTGCACATCAACTGGAAGGAAGACGTCCGCGTCTGGCATCCCGGCCAAGCCTGGATTTGGGAACCCGGCGGGCTCGGCGTGTTCGATCCCGGCATCAACGCGCTCTCGATCCTGACGCGCATCCTGCCAAAGCCGGTGTTCGTCACCGCGGCTGAGCTCGCCTTTCCGGCCAATTGCCAGTCGCCGATTGCCGCCAACCTGACCTTGACCGATATCGACGGCCTGCCGGTGACGGCCGAATTTGACTTTCGCCAGACCGGACCCCAGAGCTGGGATATCGTTGCGGAAACGGATCAGGGCCGGATGACATTATCCCGCGGCGGCAGGATCATGGAGATCGACGGCAAGGTTGTTGCCGAGGCGCCCGATCACGAATATCGCGAGCTGTACCGGCACTTTGTCAAGCTCGCTGCGACCGGCGAGCGCGATGTCGACCTGGCGCCGCTTCGTCTCGTTGCGGACGCTTTCCTGCTCGGCAAGCGTAACATCGTCGAACCGTTCGTGGACTAGGCATGGCCGGCGCAACAAAAGACGTCTTCGGAACGCTGCCTGATGGACGCGATGTCGAGCGCATCGTGTTGCGCGGGGAAGGCGGGTTTGAGGCCCGCATCATCACCCATGGCGCGGTGATTCAGGCGCTGCTTGCGCCGGATGCCAAGGGCAGTTGCGATGACGTCGTGCTCGGCCATGACGGCTTTGCCGGCTATCTTGCCGAAAGAAAGTTCTTTGGCGCGACGGTCGGTCGGTATGCCAACCGCATCGCCAACGGGCAGTTCTCTCTTGATGGCGAGACCTTCCAGCTTGCCGTCAACAACGGCCCGAATGCGCTGCACGGCGGCCTCGACGGTTTCGACCGCAAGCTCTGGGACGTTGCCGAGATCGACAACGGCGCCAGCCCAGCGGTCACGCTGACCTATACCAGCCCGCATGGCGAGGAAAATTATCCCGGCAAGCTCGACGTGCGCCTGACCTATCGCGTCACCGGCCCGGCTGAGCTGTCGCTGATGATGGAGGCGCGGACCGACCGGCCGACCATCGTCAACCTCACGAACCACAGCTTCTTCAATCTGGAAGGTGCGACGTCAGGCTCATCGACGCTCGATCACAAGCTGATGGTTGCGGCTGAGCATTTCCTCGCCATCGACCCAACCGCGATTCCGCTGCCCGAGCCGCGGCGCAGCGTGGCCGGCACGCCATTCGACTTTCGCGAGGCTCGCGCCGTTGGTGCGCGCATCCGTGCGGGCGATCAGCAATTGCGCAACGGCAAGGGCTACGACCATACGTACTGTCTCGCGCGCGACGGCAGGCTCGCGCTCGCAGCCCGGCTGGAGGGGGCGCGTTCGGGCCGCATCATGGAGCTATTCACCGATCAGCCCGGCCTTCAGGTCTATTCCGGCAACTATCTCGACGGCACGATCTCCGGCAAGGGTGGCAAGCTGATCCGGCAGTCGGACGCCATCTGCCTCGAGCCGCACATCTGGCCGAACGCGCCGAATCGGCCGGACTTTCCGAGTCCGCGCCTCGATCCAGGCGGGATCTATCGCCATCACACCGTCTATCGCTTCGCAGTGAGGGCGCCATGATGGAAGAGGTACTGACCTCCGTTCTCTCCGCCGAGCACTGTCACCTCGGCGAGGGGCCGACCTATGACGCGACTACGGACACCGCATGGTGGTTCGACATTCGCGAAGGGCGCCTGTTCGAGGCGCATCTCGGCAGCGGCAGCATTCGCGTTCATGCGCTCGGCCGGATGGCCAGCGCGCTCGGGCGGATCGATGCCGGGCGCCAGCTCGTCGTCGCGGAAGATGGTTGTTACATCCGCACACTCGCCGATGGCGCCATGACGCTGTTCTGTCCCCTCGAGGCGGACAATCCCGCCACGCGCTCCAATGATTGCCGCGTGCATCAATCCGGCACGTTCTGGATCGGCACCATGGGACGAAAGGCCGAGCGGGGACTCGGAGCGATCTACGCGCTCCATCGCGGCAAGATATCGACGCTGTTTCCCGGCATCAGCATTCCCAATTCGATCTGCTTCTCGCCCGATGGCGCGATAGGCTATTTCGCCGACACCGCCCGCGCCGTGCTCTATGCGGTGCCTCTCAATCCAGCCACCGGCCTGCCGCGCGGCGAGCCCGAGGTGCTGCTGCGCCACACCGGCATCGGCGGGCTCGACGGTTCAGTGTGCGATGCCGACGGGCGGATCTGGAACGCCTGCTGGGGCGCCGGCCGGGTCGATGTCTATTCGCCGCAAGGCGAGCGCCTCCGCTCGCTGCGCGTCCCGGCCAAGCAGGCGAGTTGTCCGGCCTTCGTCGGCCCGGATTTGTCGCGCCTCCTTGTCACCTCTGCCTGGCAAGATATGGACGCTGAAGCGCGTGCCGCCGATCCGCAAGGAGGCTGCACCTTTCTGTTGGAGGCATCCGCACGCGGACGTGCGGAGCCCGATGTCAAGCTCGCATAGGAGATCCGAAGCCGACCTCTACCTCTACCTCGACCTCTGTACTCGACGACACGAAGAAACAGTCTGACACCCAAAGGGAGTGAAGCATGTTGAAATTGAAGACGACATTTCTTGCGATGGCGCTGGCCGGTGCCGCAACGATGGCCTCGGGCCTTACCGTCTCCGCGCAGGAGAAACCTACCGTGGGCATCGCGATGCCGACGAAATCCTCTGCGCGCTGGATCGACGATGGCAACAACATGGTCAAGGTGCTCAAGGAGCGCGGCTACAACACCGACCTGCAATATGCCGAGGATGACATTCCGAACCAGCTTTCGCAGGTCGAAAACATGGTGACCAAGGGCGCCAAGGTGCTGGTGATCGCCGCGATCGACGGCACCACGCTGTCCGACGTGCTCAAGCAGGCCAAGTCGAAGGGCGCCACCGTGATCGCCTATGACCGCCTGATCCGCGGCACGCCGAATGTCGACTATTACGCGACCTTCGACAATTTCCAGGTCGGCGTGCTCCAGGCGCAATCGATCGAGAAGGGGCTCGGCCTCAAGGAGGGCAAGGGTCCCTTCAACATCGAGCTGTTCGGCGGCTCGCCCGACGACAACAACGCCTACTTCTTCTACAACGGCGCGATGAGCGTACTGAAGCCCTACATCGACAGCGGCAAGCTCGTGGTCGCTTCGGGCCAGATGGGCATGGACAAGGTCGCCACCTTGCGCTGGGACGGTGCCACCGCGCAGGCCCGCATGGACAATTTGCTCAGCGCTTACTACGGCAACAAGAAGATCAGCGCCGTGCTGTCGCCCTATGACGGCATCTCGATCGGAATCATCTCCTCGCTGAAGGGCGTCGGCTACGGCAGCGCCGACCAGCCGATGCCGATCATCTCTGGCCAGGACGCCGAGGTCCCCTCGATCAAGGCGATGCTGCGCGGCGACCAGTACTCGACCATCTTCAAGGACACCCGCGATCTCGCCAAGGTGACCGCCGACATGGTCGATGCGGCGCTCGCCGGCAAGCAGGTTACGGTCAACGACACCAAGACTTATGAGAACGGCGTCAAGACCGTGCCGTCCTACCTCCTGAAGCCGGTCGTGGTGTACAAGGACAATTGGGAGAAGGTTCTGGTCGACAGCGGCTATTACAAGAAGTCGCAGTTCCAGTAAGACTGAGTGCTCGGTCATTCCGGGGGCGATGCGAAGCATCGAACCCGGAATCTCGAGGTTCCGGGTTCGCCCTAACGGGCGCCCCGGAACGACGGTGATTTAGGGATACCAAGCCAATGACCGCCATGCTGGAGATGCGCAACGTCAGCAAGAGCTTTGCCGGCGTTCAGGCGTTGCGCGACGTCAATTTTTCGGTCGAGGCCGGCCAGATTCACGCCCTTGTCGGGGAGAACGGCGCCGGCAAGTCGACCTTGATGAAGGTGCTGAGCGGCGTCTACCCCGCAGGCAGCTATGAGGGCACTATCATCTTCGAGGGCGAGGAGCGCCGCTTTCGCGACATCAACGATTCCGAGGCGCTCGGCATCATCATCATCCATCAGGAACTGGCGCTGATTCCGCTGATGTCGATCGCGGAGAACATTTTCCTGTCGCATCCGCCATCGAAGTTCGGCGTGATCGATCGCGACGAGGTTTACCGCCGCACCCGCGAATTGCTCGCCCAGGTCGGCCTGAAGGAATCGCCGGATACGCTGATCACCGATCTCGGGGTCGGCAAGCAGCAACTGGTCGAGATCGCCAAGGCGCTGTCCAAGCGAGTGCGGATGCTGATCCTGGACGAGCCGACCGCGAGCCTGAACGAGGCCGACAGCGCCGCCTTGCTGGAACGGCTGATGGCGTTCCGCGAGCAGGGCATCGGCTCGATCCTGATCTCGCACAAGCTCAACGAGGTCGCAAAGGTCGCCGACCACATCACCGTGCTGCGCGACGGCCGCACCGTCGATAGCATCGACTGCCGCGCCGGGGCGATCCAGGAAGACCGCATCATCCGCAGCATGGTCAACCGCGATCTCGCCCATCGTTTCCCCGAGCGCCGCGCCAAGATCGGCGAGCCGGTGATGGAGGTTTCGAACTGGTCGGTCTATCACCCCATCCATCCCGAGCGGCAGGTGATCAAGAACGTCAATTTTGGCGTCAGGCGCGGCGAGGTCGTCGGCATTGCCGGGCTGATGGGCGCGGGACGCACCGAGTTCGCCATGAGCCTGTTCGGCCGATCCTGGGGCACCAATATCAGCGGCCACATCGCCCTCGAGGGTCGTGAGATCGTGCTGCCAAGCGTCGCGGCTGCGATCGACTCCGGCCTTGCCTATGTCACCGAGGACCGCAAGCAGCTTGGCCTGATCCTGGCTGACGACGTTCGCAAGAACATTACGCTGGCGAGCCTCGACCAGGTCGCGCCGGGCAGGGTGATCGATGACATCGCCGAGCTGAAGATCGCCAGCGACTACCGGAACCGGATGCGCATCCGCTGCTCCGACGTCTACCAGGAGACCGGCCAGCTCTCCGGCGGGAACCAGCAGAAGGTGGTCCTGTCTAAATGGCTGATGACCGACCCCAAGGTCTTGATCCTGGACGAGCCGACAAGGGGCATCGACGTCGGTGCCAAATACGAGATTTACTGTATCATCAACGAGCTGGCAGAAGCCGGCCGTGGCGTCGTGGTGATCTCCTCGGAGATGCCCGAGCTGCTCGGCATCTGCGACCGCATCTGTGTCATGAATGATGGTGCCTTCGTGGGCGAGTTCCCGGGCGCTGAGGCGACACAGGAAAAGATCATGCGCGCCATCATGCGCAACGAACGAAGCAACGGTAACGGCGCGGCCGAGGCCGCTGAAATGGGAGGATCGCAGCCATGACCGACAAGACGGTGTCGCTGCCCGAGGAGCGCCGGCACGGTAGCTTCATCAAGAACAATCTGCGCAACTACGGCATGCTGATGTCGCTGATCGCGATCATGCTGTTCTTCCAGATCATGACCGGCGGCACGCTGCTGCAGCCGCTCAACCTGACCAATCTGGTGCTGCAGAACAGCTACATCGTCATCATGGCACTGGGCATGCTGCTGGTGATCGTCACCGGGCACATCGACCTGTCGGTCGGGTCGGTCGCGGGCTTCGTCGGCGCCGTCGCCGCTCTACTCATGGTGACCTACAAGGTCGACTACGCGCTCGCCTTCATCGCCTGCCTCGTGGTCGGCGCAGCCATCGGCGCTGCACAGGGATATTGGGTCGCTTATTTCAAGATCCCGTCCTTCATCGTGACACTGGCCGGCATGCTGGTGTTCAAGGGCCTGGCACTTGCCGTGCTGCAGGGCCAGTCGCTGGGGCCGTTCCCGTCGACGTTCCAGAAATTGTCCTCGGGCTTCATTCCGGAACTGTTGCCCGAATCCGGCACGCTGCATCCGACTTCGATGCTTATCGGCGCGCTGCTGGCGCTGGGGCTGGTCTATGTCAGCGCCAAGGGCCGCGCGCGTGAGGTGGCGCACGGCATCGAGGTCGAGCCCTACGCGTTCTTCCTCGGCAAAAGCGTCGTGCTCGCCTGCGCCGTGCTCTATTTTACCTATCTGATCGCGACCTATCGCGGCCTGCCCAACGTGCTGGTGATCATGAGCGCCCTGATTGCGCTCTATGGCTTCGTCACCCGCCGCACCGTGATCGGCCGACAGATCTATGCCGTCGGCGGCAACGCCAAGGCAGCCGGCCTGTCGGGCATCAAGACCGAGCGGCTGACCTTCTTC
This sequence comes from Bradyrhizobium sp. CCBAU 51627, assembly GCF_028128765.1. Lineage (GTDB taxonomy): Bacteria > Pseudomonadota > Alphaproteobacteria > Rhizobiales > Xanthobacteraceae > Bradyrhizobium. The sequence goes on along the minus strand of NZ_LBJG01000008.1, from coordinate 29,862 downwards.
ACCTTCGTCAACATGGGCGTTCTCGCTGCGCTCGCGGGTCTCGTCTTCGCCGCGCGCCTCAACACCGCAACCCCCAAGGCGGGTCTCGGCTTCGAACTCGACGTCATCGCGGCCTGCTTTATTGGCGGCGCCTCGGCCTATGGTGGCGTGGGGCGCGTCGGCGGCGCCGTGGTCGGCGCCATGATCATGGGCGTGATGAACAACGGCATGTCCATTCTCGGCATCGGCATCGATTACCAGCAGGTCATCAAGGGCCTGGTGCTGTTAGGTGCAGTGTGCATCGACGTCTATAATCAGCGGCGGTAGCCAAATCGGCAGTGTCGTAGAGTGGGCAAAGGCGCACCGCGCCGTGCCCACCATCACCCGATCGAGAGAAGGGTGGGAGCGCTTCACTTCGCCCAACCTACGACAGCTTTACTGCGTCGTGAACAGCACCACTGCGATCGCGACGGAGAGGCTGACCGCCGAGACCATCGCAACGGTCGAGAGCACCCCCATGCGTCGTAGCGCGATGGCGAAGACGATGATGATCGGCGTCGCTGTCATCAGCCCGAGTTGTGCTTCACTCATGTCATCGTCAGCCGTTGTCTGGAACCGTTATATCGGGCCACGATATTGCGGAGGGACCCGCGAAACGTTGCGTTAGCGCAAACGCTGCTCCGGCGAGGTGCACTATTTGTGCGGCAACAAAGTCGGAACCGCAGCGGTGGGGTACCGAGCGCCGGCTTTGATGTGGGAATCAGATGTCGGCGACAGATTGCGAACAACAAGAAACCGGCTGGGGTCTTCTGGAAGATCTTCCCGGAGATCCCATGATCTGGGTGCTGATCTTCAGCGAGCTCGTCGCCTTCGGCCTGTTTCTCGGCGCCTTCATGGTCGCCCGCGCGATCCATCCTGCGGTGTTTGCGGCGGGGCAGGCCACGCTTGATTCGCATCTCGCCGGGCTCAACACCCTCGTTCTGGTGACGAGCGGCTGGGCCGCGGCGCGCGGCACGGCCGCGGCGCGCGGCTCCCACAGGTGGACTGCGCGCGGCTGGCTGTTCGTGGCCATGGCGCTCGGCTCGGTGTTCATCGGGATCAAGCTGTTCGAATATGCCGGCGAGATCGCGCTGGGAAACGGCCTGGAGACCAGCCCGTTCTTCACGCTGTATTTTCTCCTGACCGGCTTTCATCTCCTGCATGTCGGCCTCGGCATCGTGATTCTGGCCGTGGTTGCCCGCAGCGCCAGCGTGACCGGCGTGGAGACGGGAGCCGCCTTCTGGCACATGGTCGATCTCTTGTGGATCGTCCTGTTCCCGATCATCTATCTGGTGCAGCAGTGATTCCCGATCGCGTCGACATCACCTGGATCATGCTGATCGGCCTCGCGCTCGCGACCCTTTTGATTCCGCCTCTCGTCACGCGTCCGCTGCTCGGCAATGCTCTTCTGTTGACCTTCGCCGGGATCAAGGGTCGTCGTCTCGTGCTCGACTTCCTCGATCTTCGCGCCGCACCGCCGCTTTGGCGCGGTCTCCTCAGTGCCTGGGTCTTCATCGTGGTGCTGTTCGCCTGGCTCGCATCCGTGATCGTCGCCCTGGTCTGACAGTAGGGCGGGCGCATCGTCGCTTTCCTTGCGCTTCGACAAAGAGTGACCCGCACCGATCGGCAATAAATCACAGTATCGCATTTCTCCACGGCTCAAACGGAAAGGACTGGCAATGGCTGAACGCCTGACCAAGTCGGCGGCTCGAAACGTCTTCTACGGCGGCTCGGCCTTCTTCTTTGCTATTTTCATCGGGCTGACTGCGCACAGCCATTACTACATGGTCACGAAATCGACCGACGAGGCCACGCTGACCGCGTCGGTCGCGCGGGGCAAGCATGTCTGGGAGCGCAACTCCTGCATCAACTGTCACACGCTGCTGGGCGAGGGGGCCTATTTCGCTCCTGAAGTCGGCAACGTCTGGGATCGCTGGGGCGGCAAGGAAGATCCGGCCGGCGCGCGTGAGACGTTGAAGGCCTGGATGCAATCGCAGCCCTCGGGTGCCGAAGGCCGGCGCCAGATGCCGCAATTCAGCCTGAGCGACCAGGAGCTCAACGATCTCGCCGACTTCCTGGAATGGGTGAGCACGATCAAGCGCCAGGACTGGCCGCCGAACAAGGCCGGCTGAACGCCTGTCTCTTTCAAGCCCTTGCCTCAAGACAGAAAGAACCCGAGATGAAATATCAGACCCAAAAAGTCGCGATGCTGTATTTCTACGGCGCGCTGACCTTGTTCATGGCCCAGGTCCTGTTCGGCCTGCTCGCCGGGACCATCTACGTCCTGCCCAACACGTTGTCGGTGCTGCTGCCGTTCAACATCGTCAGAATGATCCACACCAACGCGCTGATCGTGTGGTCGCTGATCGGCTTCATGGGTGCGACCTACTATCTGCTGCCGGAGGAGACCGAGACCGAGTTGTACAGCCCGCTGCTCGCCAAGATCCAGTTCTGGATGTTCTTCGGCGCTGCGGGCGTGGCCGTGGTCGGCTATCTCTTCCACTTCCATGAGGGCCGTGAATTCCTCGAGCAGCCGTTCCCGATCAAGGTCGGCATCGTCGTCGTCTGTCTCATGTTCCTGTTCAACGTGACCATGACGGCGTTGAAGGGACGCAAGACCACGGTCACCAACATCCTGCTGTTCGGGCTGTGGGGCGTTGCGATCTTCTTCCTGTTCGCCTTCTACAACCCTGCGAATCTGGCGGTCGACAAGATGTACTGGTGGTATGTCGTCCATCTCTGGGTCGAAGGCGTCTGGGAGCTGATCATGGCCTCCGTGCTCGCCTATCTGATGATCAAGCTGAACGGCATCGACCGGGAGGTCGTGGAGAAGTGGCTCTACGTCATCATCGGCCTTGCGCTGTTCTCCGGCATCCTCGGCACCGGCCACCACTTCTACTGGATCGGTGCCCCCGGCTACTGGCAGTGGATCGGTTCGCTGTTCTCCACGCTCGAGGTCGCACCGTTCTTCACCATGGTGATCTTCACGGTGCAGATGACCTGGAAGGCCGGCCGCAAGCATCCGAACCGCGCTGCGCTGTTGTGGTCGGTCGGCTGCTCGGTGATGGCGTTCCTGGGCGCCGGCGTCTGGGGCTTCCTGCACACGCTGTCGTCGGTGAACTACTACACCCACGGCACCCAGGTGACCGCCGCGCACGGGCATCTCGCCTTCTTCGGCGCCTATGTGATGCTGAACCTGTCGGTGATGGCCTACGCAATTCCGCAGATCAAGGGACGTGCGCCCTATAACCAGTGGCTGTCCATGACGAGCTTCTGGATCATGTGCACGGCCATGATGGTGATGACTTTCGCACTGACGTTTGCCGGCGTGGTCCAGGTCCATCTGCAGCGCGTGCTCGGCCAGAGCTACATGGACGTGCAAGACCAGCTCGCGATGTTCTACTGGGTCCGGCTCGGCTCCGGCGTGTTCGTGGTCATCTCCGCGCTGATGTTCGTCTGGGCGGTGCTGGTGCCCGGCCGCGAGAAGCAGGCGATCATTCCGGCTGCGCTGCAGCCGGCCGAGTAATCGAGAAATAGCGGCCGCGGTTCGCCGCGGCCGCCTGCTTCCTGGAAAGTCCGGAGAGACATCATGAAACCCGCCCTCCACGCCGTGACTGCGGCACCCGCGCTCCCGGCCTATGTCGCAAGCGGCAATGAATGCGCGCTGTTCGAGCATGCCTGGCGGAATCAGCTTCCGGTGCTGCTGAAGGGGCCGACCGGCTGCGGCAAGACGCGGTTCGTCGCGCATATGGCAGCGCGGCTTGACTTGCCGCTACACACCGTCGCCTGCCACGACGATCTCACCGCGGCCGATCTCACCGGCCGCTACCTCTTGCGGGGCGGCGACACCGTGTGGACCGATGGCCCGCTGACCCGTGCGGTGCGCGAGGGGGGCATCTGCTATCTCGACGAAGTCGTGGAAGCGCGCAAGGACGTCACCGTGGTGCTGCACCCGCTGACCGACGATCGGCGCATCCTGCCGCTGGAGCGCACCGGCGAGGAGCTTGCCGCGCCCAAGCGTTTCATGCTCGTGGTCTCCTACAATCCCGGCTACCAGACCTTGCTCAAGGCGCTGAAGCCATCGACGCGGCAGCGCTTCGTCGCCATCGAGTTCGGCTTCCTGCCGGCCGAGCAGGAGATTGCGGTGGTATCCGCCGAGAGCGGATTGCCGCTGGATCGCGTGAGGCCCTTGGTCATGCTGGCCGGCCGGCTGCGCGCGCTCAAGGGCCACGATCTGGAGGAGGGCGTCTCGACGCGCCTCGTCGTCTATTGCGCGACCCTGATCGCCGCGGGCACGCCGGTCGCCGACGCGGTGCTTGCCGGCATGATAGAGCCCTTGACCGATGACGCCGACGTCAAGGCGGCGCTGCTGGATGTCGCGCGCGCCGTGATCGGGTGACCCATGCTGGACTTCCTCGAACTGGAGGAAACGGTCGGCCGTGCCTGGCACCGGATCGTCGGCGGTACCGCGAGCTATCCGGTTCACGATGATCATGCGGTCTCGCTCACCGACATGAGGGGCCGGATTGCGGTCATGTTCCGCGCGCTCGGCGGCGAGACGGGCGTGCAGATCGCGAGTGCAGGCGCACGCAGGTCGGGCCATCGGCTCGGCTGGCGGCAGCGCATCGGCCTCGGCGACGAGCGTCTGGAGCAGCCTGGCCGCGACGCTGCAACCATCTTTCTGCCCGATCGCATCGCGATCTTTCCCGACCGCGCACTGAACGCCGCGCTCTATCGCTGGCTCGCCGCGTGGTTCGCCGCTGCACCGGTCGAGGCGATCGCGGAAGACGATCCGATGCGGCGGGATCTTCTGGTGCTGCGCCGGGCGAGCGAGACGGCGGTCTGGGTGCTCACGCAATTTCCCGGGCTCATTGCCGACTATGCGCAGCTCGCCGCGGCGACCGCGGCAGCCCGGCCGAAACGCCCCTTGCCGCGCGTCGAGCAGGAGGTCGAGCATATCGTGCTGGCCCTGCTCGGAGCCGGAAAGGCGCCCGCAGGCCCGCTGTGGCCGGCAATGGCGGGAACGGGCCCGCTGCCGGAGAAGGCCCCGCCGGGCTATCGTTCGATCCTGCCATGTCCGCTCTGGGGCGATTGGTGGACGCGCGAGCTCTCGCCCGCGCATTCCGGAGACGACGAGTGCGCGGCGGATTCGGACGCTGCAACCCAGGACAATCGCAAGCGCTTTGCCGTGCGCGAGCGCGAGGATGACGGCAATCACCGCGATCCTTTCGTGCTCAACCGCTTCGAAAAGATCCTGGCGATGGCCGAGATGGTCAATGTCGACCGCCCGGACGACGACAGCGATGACGAGGATGCGCAGAAAGCCGCCGACGATCTCGAGGAGATCACGCTCAGCCGCCGCAGCGGCAAGCCGGCGAGTCGCTTCAAATTCGATCTCGACCTGCCGCCGGAAGCGCTCGATGCGTCGCGATTGAACGCGGATCTGACCTATCCCGAATGGGACTACCGCAGCAGATCCTATCTGCCCGATCATTGCCGCGTGCTTGCGGGATCGGCCTCTGAGCAGGGCGAGAGCTGGGTGCCTGATGATGCCATGCGCCGGCACATCCGCCAGGTGCGTCGCCGCTTCGAGGTGTTGCAGCCGCGTCATGAATTGTTGCGCGCCCAGGCCGACGGACATGACCTCGATCTCGACGCACTCGTGCGCGCCCGCTGCGACTTGCGCGCCGGCAGCAGCAATGGCGGCATGGATCGCGTCGACATGGCGATGCGGCCGCAAGGCCATGATCTCGCCGTCATGCTGCTTGTCGACGTCTCGCTCTCGACGGATGCCTGGGTCGGCGGTTATCGCGTGCTCGATGTCGAGAAGGAGGCGCTGCTCGTGCTTGCTCACGGGCTTTCGGCCTGCGGCGATCACCACAGCATCCTGACCTTCACTTCGCGGCGGCGCTCCTGGGTGCGGCTCGAGACGGTCAAGGCGTTCGGCGAGCCGATGAGCGGGACGGTGGAGCGCCGCATCGGCGCACTGAAGCCCGGCTACTACACCCGGATCGGCGCCGCGGTGCGTCACGCCGCGGCCGAACTCGCTCGCCAGCCCCAGCGCAAGAAGCTGCTGCTCGTGCTCACGGACGGCAAGCCGAACGACGTCGACCATTATGAGGGGCGCTTTGCGCTCGAGGACACCCGCAAATCGGTTCAGGAAGCGCGCCGGCTCGGCATCGCCGCATTCGGCGTGACAGTCGATGCCACCGCGCAATCCTATTTCCCGACGCTGTTCGGCCGCGGCGGCTATGCCATCGTCGGCAACGTCAAGCGGCTGCCCGCCGCGCTGCCGGCGATCTACCGGCAGGTGGCGCATTGAACCAGCGGGACAAAGCCCGCGGCGTCGCGTTCCTCCGCGAGCTATTGCCCAGAACGTGGGTATATGATCGAATGGCCGGATGGACCTGGGCCGGCCAAAACCCGATCTGATCATCTTCGATTGCGACGGCGTACTCGTCGACAGCGAGCTGCTCAGCTGTCGCTGCCTGTCCGAGGTGCTGGCGGAGTTCGGTATCGCGCTGAGCCAGGAGCAGGCACTTGAGCTGTTCCTCGGACGCAGCACCAAGGCGATCGAGCAGCATTACCGCGATCTCGGGCAGGTCGTGCCGGATAGCTTCCTGCCGCGATTGAAGTCGCGCGTGCTGGAGACGTTCGCCGCCTCGCTCGAGCCGATCCCCGGGGTCAAGGCCGTGATCTCGGGGCTGAACGTGCCGTGCTGCGTGGCATCGTCGAGCGACCTCGACCGTGTCTCGCTCTCGCTCGACGTCACCGGCCTCGCCACGCATTTCGGTGACTGCCTCTACACCGCACAGATGGTCCAGCACGGCAAGCCGGCGCCGGATCTCTTCCTCCACGCGGCCGAGAAGATGGGCGCGCAACCTGCGCGCACGCTGGTGATTGAGGACAGCACCAGCGGTGTGCAGGCCGCCAAGGCGGCAGGAATGATGGTCTGGGGATTTATCGGCGGTAGCCATTATCGGAGCCGCGACGGCCGCGCTATATTGTCCGCTGCCGGAGCCGATCGGGTCTTCGCGCAGATGGGCGATTTCTGGAGGGCCTGAGGCCGCATGACCGCCGAGAACGAAAAATCGAGGCTCGACGACGCGGCCCGTGCCGGCTGGCTCTATTTCATTGCCGGCCACACCCAGGACGAGATCGCCAAGATGCTCCAGGTGTCGCGCGCCTCGGCGCAGCGGCTGGTGTCGCTGTGCCTTGCGGAGCGTCTCATCACCTTCCGGCTCGAACACCCGATCGCTGCCTGCATGGAATTGGCGGCGCAGCTGAAAGAGAGGTTTGACCTGAGCCATTGCGAGGTGGTGCCTACAGATCCTGCGGCCCCGCAGGCCACCGCAGGCATCGCCGAGCGTTGCGCCAATCTGCTCGACACGACGTTGCGCTCGGAGACACCCGTGATCGTCGCGCTCGGCACCGGGCGGGCTGTGCGCGCCGCCGTCGAGCGTGTCACGCCGATCGACCGGCCCAATCACCAGATCGTCTCGTTGGTCGGCAACATCTCCGCGGATGGCTCGGCGAGCTTTTACGACACCGTCGGCCGGCTCGCCGATCGCACCGGCGCGCGGCATTATCCGATGCCGCTGCCGTTCCTGATGTCGTCGGAGGACGAGCGCAACAGGATGGTGCGGATCGAGCCGATCGCCAAAGTCAAGGCCGTGGCGGCCAAGGCCGATCTGCGCCTCGTCGGCATCGGCCAGATGGACCAGAAAGCGCAGGTCCATATCGACGGTTTCGTCACGCGTGATGAATTGTTCGAGATGATGCGGCAGGGCGCCATCGGCGAGATCACGGGCTGGGCCTATGATTCCAGGGGTCGTCTGCTCAAGGCCGGCACCAACAAGCGCCTCACCAGCATTCCGCCCGAGGTGCCGGCGAAGACCATGACCATCGGCGCCGCAATCGGCGCAGCCAAGGTGCCGGCGATCGCGGCGGCACTGAACGGGCGGCTGATCAACGGTCTGATCACCGACGAGGCCACCGCAAGGGCGATCCTGGAGCGCTGAGTTAGCGCGGCAACAGGACTCGGCTCCTCTCGCCGCTTGCGCGAGAGGGGAGAAGGGTCTCCGCAGTGGGGGGCTCCCCAAGAGGAGAAAACCTCACCCGCATCGCGTCCGCGGATGCCATACGACCTCTGCCGCAGGCAGGCGGGAGAGGTCGAGCAAGCCGTGAACTCTCGGCCTAAACGGCTGCCGTTCCGCCTGTCCTGCACGACGGCTCTCTTCTCCCGCACCGCAGCACTTATAAGTTGCCGAAACGCCCGCGCGCCTGCTTGACATCTGGCAAGGCTCGTCCGAACATACGCCCAACGCGTGGGCATATGCTCAGAAGCGCGAGCTAGGGAGGTCACCGTGAAACACGTTTTGGGCGCCGTCTGCGGCGCGTCCGTACTGCTTGCCGTCCCCGCGATGGCCGAAACGACCCTGACGATCGCCACCGTCAACAATGGCGACATGATCCGCATGCAGGGTCTGACCAGCGAATTCACCAAGAAGAATCCCGACATCACCGTAAAGTGGGTGACGCTCGAGGAAAACGTGCTGCGGCAGCGCGTCACCACGGACATCGCCACCAAGGGCGGCCAGTTCGATGTGCTGACCATCGGCACCTACGAAGTGCCGATCTGGGCCAAGAAGGGCTGGCTGGTGCCGCTCGCCAATCTCGGCGCCGATTACGATGTCGCTGACCTCTTGCCGAAGATCAGGGATGCCGTGTCCGTCGACGGCAAGCTGTACGCCGCGCCGTTCTACGGCGAGAGCTCGATGGTGATGTATCGCACCGACCTGTTCGACAAGGCCGGCCTGAAGATGCCGGAAAAACCGACCTGGGATTTCGTCATCGATGCCGCCAAGAAGCTGACCGACAAGAATGGCGGCGTCTACGGCATCTGCCTGCGCGGCAAGGCTGGCTGGGGCGAGAACATGGCATTCCTCACCGCCATGTCCAATTCCTACGGCGCGCGCTGGTTCGACGAGAAGTGGGAGCCGCAGTTCAACACGCCGGAATGGAAGACGACGCTCACGACCTACGTCAATTTGATGAAGGAGGCCGGCCCTCCCGGCGCGAGCTCGAACGGCTTCAACGAAAATCTGGCGCTGTTCAACGCCGGCAAGTGTGCGATGTGGATCGACGCCACGGTCGCGGCGTCCTTCGTCACCAATCCGAAGGATTCCAAGGTCGCCGACAAGGTCGGCTTCGCGCTCGCGCCCAACACCGGCTTGGGCAAGAACGCCAACTGGCTGTGGGCCTGGAATCTCGCGATCCCCGCCGGCTCGAAGAAGACCGAAGCGGCGGAGAAGTTCATCGCCTGGGCAACCAGCAAGGACTACACCAAGCTCGTCGCTTCGAAGGAGGGCTGGGCCAACGTGCCGCCGGGCACGCGCACCTCGCTCTACCAGAACCCCGACTATCTCAAGGTCGCGCCGTTCGCCAAGCTGACGCTGGCCTCGATCGACGCGGCTGATCCAAACAAGCCGACGGTGAAGCCGGTGCCTTATGTCGGCGTGCAATACGCCGCGATCCCCGAATTCCAGGGCATCGGCACCCAGGTGGGACAACAATTCTCTGCCGCGCTTGCGGGATCGATGACGGTCGATGCGGCGCTCGCAGCCGCGCAATCCGCCACCGAGCGCGAGATGAAGCGCGCCGGCTACATCAAATAAACCCGAGCTCTCCCTGAGCTCAACTTGCGGCCGTCCTTCCATCCCCGGGTGGATGGCCGCCTTCTTACCGTTAGCGGAGAGCGAGAGGATGGCAACCCGGCAAACGCAATTCCTTGCGCGGTCGCTGCTGACCCCGGCCGTCGGACTGCTCTTCATCTGGATGATCGTCCCGCTCGCGCTGACGATCTACTTCTCGACGCTGCATTACAGCCTGCTTGATCCCGGCTCGGAATCGTTCGTCGGACTCGAAAACTTCAGCTATTTCCTCACCGACCCGGCCTTCCTCGCCTCCCTCCAGAACACGCTGGTGCTGGTCGGCTCGGTGCTGGCGCTGACGATCCTGCTCGGCATTCCCCTGGCGCTGCTGCTGGATCAACCTGTGGTGGGACGCAACTTCGTTCGGCTGATGGTGATCGCACCGTTCTTCGTGATGCCGACGGTGAGCGCGCTCGTCTGGAAGAACCTCTTGATGCACCCGGTGTCCGGCCTGTTCGCCTGGCTCGCCAGGCTGGTCGGGCTGACGCCGATCGACTGGTTCAACGACGCGCCGCTGTTCTCGGTGATCCTGATCGTGGCCTGGCAATGGCTGCCGTTCGCGACGCTGATCCTGCTCACCGCGCTGCAATCGCTCGACGAGGAGCAGAAGGAGGCAGCCGAGATGGATGGCGCGAGCGCGGTTTCGACCTTCATCTACATCACGCTGCCGCATCTGGCCCGCCCGATCACGGTCGTGATCCTGATCGAGACCATCTTCCTGCTCACCGTGTTCGCCGAGATCTTCGTCACCACCGGTGGCGGGCCGGGCCTGCAGACCACCAACATCGCCTTCCTGATCTATTCGCAGGCGCTGATCCAGTTCGACGTCGGCAGCGCCTCGGCGGGCGGCCTCGTCGCCGTGGTGATCGCCAACGTGGTTGCCTTCTTCCTCGTCCGCATCGTCGGCCGCAATTTGGAAGCCTGACATCATGGCGCGCAAATCAACGACGCAGCGGGTGGTGGTCTCGACGATCGCGGCCTGGTTCTTCGGCTTCCTGATCTTCTTCCCGATCCTGTGGATGGTGCTGGCGAGCTTCAAGACCGAGCTCGAGGCCTTCGCAATTCCGCCGTCCTTCCTGTTCTTCCACTGGACCACCGAGAACTACGCCACGGTGCAGGAGCGCAGCGACTATGTCCTCCACGCCATGAACTCGATCATCATCGCCGGCGGCTCGACGCTGATTGCGCTGCTGATCGCGATCCCGGCGGCCTGGTCGATGGCGTTCTCGCCGACCAAGCGCACCAAGGACATCCTGCTCTGGATGCTCTCGACCAAGATGATGCCGCCGGTCGGCGTGCTGGTGCCGATCTATCTGATCTACAAGAGCTTCGGTCTGCTCGATTCGCGCATCGGCCTCGTCTTCATCCTCTGCCTCGGCAATCTGCCGATCGTGATCTGGATGCTGTTCACCTATTTCAAGGAGATCCCGCGCGACATCCTGGAGGCCGCGCGCATGGACGGCGCCACCATCGGTCGCGAGCTGGTCTACGTCCTGACGCCGATGGCCATCCCGGGGCTGGCATCGACCTTGCTGCTCAATCTGATCCTGGCCTGGAACGAGGCGTTCTGGACGCTCAACCTGTCGACTTCGAGCGCCGCGCCGCTCACCACGTTCATCGCCTCCTATTCCAGTCCGGAAGGACTGTTCTGGGCCAAGCTGTCGGCGGCCTCGACGCTGGCGATCGCGCCCATTCTCGTCCTTGGTTGGTTCAGCCAGAAGCAGCTCGTGCGCGGGCTCACCTTCGGCGCGGTGAAGTAAAGGGGCTGCCGGATCATGGGTCAGATCACACTTCAGGGCGTGCAGAAATCCTTCGGCCCGGTGCACATCATCAAGGGCGCCGATCTCGACATCGCCGACGGCTCCTTTGTCGTCTTCGTCGGCCCCTCGGGCTGCGGCAAGACTACGTTGCTGCGGTTGATTGCCGGCCTCGAGGACGTCACCGGCGGCAGCATCCTGATCGACGGCAAGAACGTGGTCGATACGCCGCCGGCCAAGCGCGGGCTGTCGATGGTGTTCCAGTCTTACGCGCTCTATCCGCATATGAGTGTGCGCGGGAACATCGGCTTCGGCCTGAAGATGGCGGGCCTTGCGAAAGACGAGATCAATCGCAAGGTCGAAGCGGCCGCGGCCACGCTGAACCTCACGCCTTATCTCGAGCGCAAGCCGCGCGAGCTCTCCGGCGGCCAGCGCCAGCGCGTTGCGATCGGGCGGGCCATCGTCCGCGAGCCCAAGGCGTTCCTGTTCGATGAACCGCTGTCCAATCTCGACGCCGCCCTGCGCGTGCAGATGCGCATCGAGGTGACGCGGCTGCAGAAGCAGCTCGGCACCACCGCAATCTACGTCACCCATGACCAGGTCGAGGCCATGACCATGGCCGACAAGATCGTCGTACTCAACGGCGGCAAGATCGAGCAATATGGCTCGCCGCTGGAACTTTATGAACGGCCCAACAATCTCTTCGTCGCCGGCTTCATCGGCTCGCCCAAAATGAATTTCGTGACCGGTGAGCTGGCCTCGCAGCAAGGCGCGGCGACCATCGGCGTGCGGCCCGAGCATCTCAAGATCGAGCGCGACGGCACCGGCGGCTGGCACGGCACGATCTCGGTCGCCGAGCATCTCGGCAGCGACACCTTTCTCTATGTTGACGCCGGTCCGCTCGGGATGCTGACCGCGCGCTACATTGGCGAACTGAGCCTGCATGCCGGCGACCGTGTGTCGCTGGTGCCGGACCCCGCGCGCATTCACCGCTTCGACGCGAGCGGCAATGCGATCAGGAACTGACAAGAAACGGGAATGCGACCATGTACCTGGAGAAATTCAAGCTGAGCGGCAAGACCGCTTTCATCACCGGCGGCGGGCAGGGCATTGGCCTTGCCTGCGCCGAAGCGCTGGCTGAGGCCGGCGCCAGGGTGATCATCGGCGATCGCGACAGCAAGGTCGCCGGCGACGCCGAGGCCGGCCTGAAGGCGAAGGGTTTTGACATCGAGACCGCGATCATGGACGTCACCGACACCAAGCGCGTGGCGGAGGTCGCGAACGACCTTGTCGGCCGCCACGGCAAGGTCGACATCCTCGTCAACAATGCCGGCATCGCCCGCAGCGAGACGCCGGCCGAGACCGTGACCGACGAGCACTGGCTCAACGTCATCGACGTCAATCTCAACGGCACCTTCTGGTGCTGCCGCGAGTTCGGCAAGCATATGCTGAAGGCGGGAAGTGGCGCCATCGTCAATGTCGGCTCGATGTCCGGCTTCATCGTCAACAAGCCGCAGGAGCAGTGTTTCTATAACGCCTCCAAGGCCGGCGTGCATCACCTGACCAAGTCGCTGGCCGCCGAATGGGGCGCGCGAGGCATCCGCGTCAATGCGGTCGCGCCGACCTATATCGAGACGCCGCTCAACGCTTTCGTGAAGAGCAACCCGAAAATGTACGACGCCTGGATCGGTGGAACCCCGATGGCGCGGATGGGGCAGGTCGAGGAAATCGCCTCGGTCGTCCTGTTCCTGGCCTCGGAGGCTGCGAGCCTGATGACCGGAAGCATCGTGCTGGTGGATGGCGGCTACACTTGCTGGTAGGCTTGCCGTCAAAACCGACGGAAGTGACCGGGAGTGACTATGCCGCGAGCGTATATCGGCGTCGACGTAGGGACCACGAGCACGCGAGCAGGGGTATTTGACGAGGCGGGAACGCTGCTCGCGACCGCCAGGCATCCGATCCGGATCTGGCATGAGGCCGGTGACATCGTCGAGCAATCGTCGGAGGATATCTGGCGAGCCTGTGTCAATTCGGTGCGGGCGGCGATGGCGGAAGCGGCCATTGCGCCGGACAGCGTCGCCGGCATCGGCTTTGACGCGACCTGTTCGCTGGTTGTCCTCGACAGGCAAGGCGGGCCGCTCACGGTCAGCGCTTCGGGTGAGCCGCAGCGCAACGTCATCGTCTGGATGGATCATCGAGCCATTGCAGAAGCGCGGCTGATCAACGAGACCGCCGACGATGTGCTGCGCTATGTCGGCGGCTCGATCTCGCCCGAGATGGAGATGCCGAAACTTTTGTGGCTGAAGCGGCACTTGCGCGCGAGCTTCGACGCTGCCGGGCATTTCTTCGATCTGGCGGATTATCTGACCTGGCGCGCCACCGGCTCGCTGCAACGTTCGACCTGCACCGTTACCTGCAAATGGAACTATCTCGCCCATGATGGCGGTGGCTGGAGTGCGCCGTTCTTCAAGCGTATCGGTCTCTCCGACTTCGTGAGCGAGACATATGCTCGCATCGGCACCGAGATCGTCGCCCCCGGCACGCCGCTCGGCGCCGGTCTCACCCGAGCGGCCGCCGCCGATCTCGGCCTCTCGGTTGGCACGCCGGTCGGCGCCTCGTTAATCGACGCGCATGCCGGCGGCATCGGCGCGATCGGTGGCCGTGACGGATCGCGCGGAACGACCGACGTCACCGATCGCCTCGCCTACATCATGGGAACGTCGGCCTGCATCATGGCGACGACGAAGGAGCCGTGCTTCGTGCCCGGCGTCTGGGGTCCCTATTATTCCGGCATGGTGCCGGAGTTCTGGCTCAACGAGGGCGGTCAGTCCGCCGCGGGCGCGGCGATCGACCATCTCCTCAAGTCGCATCCGGTCCATACGGAAGCGAGCGTGGCGGCGAAGAGCGAGGGCGTCGACCTCATCGAATTCCTCGAGCGCCGCATCATCGCGCGCGCAGGTGACGCCAGTCGGGCCGCGCTGCTGGCCCGTGACGTCCATGTGCTCCCTGAGTTCATCGGCAACCGCTCGCCCTATGCCGACCCCAACACCCGCGCGGTGATCGCAGGCCTCGATCTCGACACTGACGTCGGCTCGATGGAGCGGCTGTTCGTCGCAGGTCTTTGCGGGCTCGCCTACGGGCTGGCCGAGGTGATCGAGGCTTTTGCCGCCCATGGCGTGCGCGCCGGCATCATGATCATGGGCGGCGGCGCCAGTCGTAGCCCTTTGGTGCGACAGATCATGGCTGATACCACCGGTCTCACCGTGGCGTTGCCGCAAACCAGGGAGCCGGTGCTGCTGGGCGCTGCGATGTTAGGTGCCGTCGCCGGCGGCGCCTATGCCTCGATCGGTGAGACCATGGCAAAAATGTCGGCGCTCGGACGCAAGAGCGAGCCGACCACGCCCGACATGGCGGCGTTTCACACCAGGAAGCGCGCGGTGTACAAGCTGTTGCGCGAGGTTGATCGCGGCAGCCGTGCAGCGATGCGCGATATCGTCAAGGGCCAATAGACATGCTGATCTCCTGCGGCGACGCGCTGATCGATTTCGTACCGACGAAAAACGCCGACGGCCGCGAAGCCGTGATGCCGGCGGTCGGCGGCTCCTGCCTCAACGTCGCCATCGGGATCGCGCGACTGGGCGCTCCGACCGGTTTCGTCGGCGGCATCTCGACCGACATGTTCGGTCGCATGATCGCCGACCATGCCGCTGCGTCGAACGTCACGCTTGATCTCGCGACCCGCAGCGACCACCAGACCACGCTTGCCTTCGTCCGCATCGTCGCCGGCGAGTCGCATTACGCCTTCTATGACGCCGACACCGCGGCGCGAAATTGGACGTTTCGGCGCGGGAGCATCCCCTTTGATGCCGTCGAAGCCGTGCATGTCGGCTCGACCACGCTGGTCAACGACCAGGGTGCAGCGGAAACCAAGGCCATGCTCGCGGATGCGCAGGCGTCGTCAACGATCTCCTTCGATCCGAACTGCCGCCCCAACCTCGTCAAGGACAAGCCGGCCTATCTCGCGCGCATGACCGAATTCGCGAGGGGCGCCGACCTCGTCAAGATGTCGGATGTCGACTTCGCCTATCTCTTCGGCGAGGAGCATTATCAGCAGCGCGCGAACGCGATGCTGGGGCAGGGCACCAGCCTCGTCGTCATCACCCGCGGTAACATTGGCGCAGTCGCCTGGCACGCAAAGACCGGGCAGGTCGAAGTCGAGGCGCCGAAGGTCACCGTCGCCGATACCATCGGCGCGGGCGACAGCTTTCAGGCCGCATTGCTGTTTGCCCTGCACAAGCAGGGTCGTCTCGTCAGGCAGCAACTCAAGGACATCGGCACTGAGGATCTCCGCCGCGCGCTGTCCTTTGCCGCCAACTGCGCCGGCCTAACCTGCACCCGTCCGGGCGCCGATCCGCCCTGGAGTCACGAGATCAACTGGAACTGGTAGGCCGCCTCACAGCCGCGCGACGATCTTCTCGGCGCATTTCAGAAATCTGGGGATCAGCGGGCTTTGCGAGTCCCGACGCCAGCATACCGCGATATCGATGGAATCGGCCGCGTCCCGTAGTGGCCGGAATACGAGGCCGCGCGGCGCGCCGAGCTTGGCGCAGGCGGGCAGGATCGCGAAGCCTTCGCCCGCGAGAACAAGGCTCATCGCCGAATGTGCTGTCTCTACCCGGCTCGCGATCGGCATCACGATCCGATGCCGCCGCAGCAGAGCCGCGACTGCGGAGGAGGCAGGGTCCCGCTCCGGCGGCGGCAGCGCGATCAGAGGACGGCCCTGCAACCGCGCCATTGGCACGGCACCGAGCCGCGCCAGCGGCGAGCGGCGGGGCATCGCCAGCATGAAGCGTTGTGTGCCGATCCGCGCCACCTGGACTTCAGGGTGGTGGATCGCCGGCATGCACAGCGCCACCGTGACGCTGCAGTCGAGCAGCCGCGCCTCGCGCGTCGATGCACTGAGGTCGACGAAATCGAGATCGACGCCGGGAATGGATCGCCGCAGCTCGGGGATCAGTCTCGGCAGCACGGCGTTCGCGAGCACGAACATGTAGCCGACCGAGATTCGCCCGCGCCGTCCGGAAGCGACTGCCCGCGCGGCTTCAGCCCCGTCGGCGGCGAGCGCCAGCGCTTCGCTGGCGCGCGTCATCAGCGCCTGGCCCGCTTCCGTCAGATCCATGCCGCGTGTACCGCGGCGAAACAGTGCTGCGCCGATCTCAGCTTCCAGCTTCCGGATCTGGACCGAGAGCGGCGGCTGCGCCATCCGCAACCTCTCGGCAGCCTTGCCGACGCTGCGCGCCTCGGCCACGGCCACGAAATAGCGGAGCCGGCGAAGATCCATAGGCATACCGAAACCGTATGGGTTGATCATCAAAATCGTATTGGACGCCGAGTTAACAAAACTGTCATTCTCCTTGTCAATGCAGGGGGCCAATGGCGGCCCGCTTCGGAGCATGATCTGACGATGAACGGCGATCCCTGCCTGCTGTCCGCAACCGAATTGCGTCGCCTGATCGCGAACAAGCGGATTTCTCCCGTCGAGATCGTCCGCGCCGTGCTCGCGCGGGCCGAGGGGCTCCAGCCCAGGCTGAACTGCTTCATCACGATCTGTGGCGACGAGGCAATGGCCGCGGCGCGCGAAGCCGAGCGCAAAGTGATGGCGGGCGAACCGCTCGGACTGCTGCATGGCCTGCCCGTGACGGTCAAGGACATCGTCAACA
Organism: Bradyrhizobium sp. CCBAU 51627; assembly: GCF_028128765.1. Taxonomy (GTDB): domain Bacteria; phylum Pseudomonadota; class Alphaproteobacteria; order Rhizobiales; family Xanthobacteraceae; genus Bradyrhizobium. Next base: position 12,654 of record NZ_LBJG01000008.1, on the reverse strand, counting down.
CCAAAGGCGTGAAGACCACGTTCGGTGCCGTCCCATATAAAGACAACGTGCCAACGGAGGATGCCGTCGCTGTCGCAAAGCTGCGCAGCGAGGGCGCGATCCTGATCGGCAAGACCACGACGCCGGAGTTCGGCAGCAAGTGCCTGACAGACTCGCCGCTGTTTGGCCGCACCCGCAATGCGTGGGACGCGCGGCGCTCCTCCGGCGGCTCCAGCGGCGGCGCCGCGGTGGCAGTGGCGAGCGGCATTGCGCCGCTGGCGATCGCGACCGATGGCGGCGGCTCGACGCGCATTCCCGCCGCCTGCAACGGCGTGGTTGGCTTGAAGCAGAGCAACGGCGTGATCGCGCACAGCCAGGCGCTCGACGCGTTCGGCAACCAGACCTATGTCACGCCGACCACGCGCAATGTCGCCGACACCGCCTTGATGATGCAGGCGATGGCGGGCGAGGACACCTGCGATCCCTGGTCGATTGGCGTGCCGGTGCCCGATTTCGTCGGCACTGCGAGCCCGCGCGGCGATCTGCGTGGGCAGAAGATCCTGTTCTGCGCCTCGCCTCCAGGACGTCCGGTGTCGTCGGATGTCGCGACCGCCTTCAAAGCGAGCCTCGATCGGCTCGCAAATCTCGGCGCTGAGCTCGAGGAGTTTTCCGGGGAGGGCTACGACGTCGAGCCGATCTGGCGCGCCATCAACCACACCGTCTGGCGCTCGCGCTTTTCGAAGCTGGTCGCCGAGCATGCGGACGCCCTGAGCGAATCGTTTGTCAAGCAGATCGCGCTGGCGACCAATGTCAGCGGCGTCGACTATCAGGAGGCGATGTTCGCGCGCACGGCGCTATTCCGGCGTGTGCAATCCCTGCTGGCGCGCGGGCATTTCTTGGCGATGCCGACTATCACCCGCACGGCGCTCCCGATCGACCAGGATCTGTTCGGCAGCGTCGAAATCGATGGCCAGCAGTTTGACAGCGTCCGGCCGCATTGGTTCCCCTGGACCATGCCGTTCAACATGACCGGCCACCCCGCGATCAGTCTGCCTTGCGGCTTTGGCCGCGACGGCCTGCCGATCGGGCTCCAGCTCGTCGGTCGTTTTCGCCGTGACGCGGAATTGCTTCGTGTCAGCGCGCTGTTCGAAGCCTCGAGTGACCTTCTCTCCCTCTGGCCGGTTCAAAGGGGTCTATGATGGGTCGCAAAGGGCTTGCGTCGGGCGTCTGGACATGTTGATCGTGCCGCCGATGAGCCCTGAACCCGACCGCGCATGAGTGTATTTGTCCTTCGACGTGTCCTGACATTGCTGGCGACGCTGGTCGGCGCTTCCGTGATCATTTTCCTGGTGCTGGATGCGCTGCCGGGCAATGCCGCGCAGATGCTGATGGGCGCCGACGCCTCGGCCGACGCGGTCCGCGCGCTCACCGTCAAGCTCGGGCTCGACCAGCCGCTGGCGGTCCGCTACCTGCAATGGATCAAGGGGCTCCTCGTCGGCGATCTCGGCAATTCCTATGTTTACGGTACGCCGGTCGCAAGCCTGATCGCGGAGCGGTTGGTGCTGACCATTCCGCTCGCGATCATGTCGATGTTGATCACGGTGGTGCTGGCGCTCTCGGCCGGCATCTACACCGCCGCCAACCACAACAAGCTGGGCGATGTCGGTGTGATGTCGCTGACGCAAGTGGGCATCGCGTTGCCGAATTTCTGGTTCGCCATTCTCCTGGTCCTGCTGTTTGCCGTGCGGCTGCAATGGCTCTCCGCGGGCGGCTTCGCCGGCTGGGATGACGGCATCTGGCCAGGGGTCAAATCGCTGCTGCTGCCGTCGATCTCGCTGGCGGTCGTGCAGGCCGCGATCCTTGCCCGCGTCACCCGCTCGGCGGTGCTGGAAGTGCTGCGCGAGGATTTCGTCCGGACCGCGCGCGCGAAGGGGCTGGGCAAGCGCGAGGTGCTGTGGAGCCACGTGCTGCGCAACGCCATGATTCCCGTCATGACGGTGATGGGTCTGCAATTCGCCAATCTGCTCGCCGGCACCATCGTGATCGAGAACGTATTCTATCTGCCGGGCCTTGGCCGCCTGATCTTCCAGTCGATCGCCAACCGCGATCTGATCGTGGTGCGCAATTGCGTGATGCTGCTCGCCGCCATGGTCGTCATCGTCAATTTCGTGGTCGACGTGCTCTATGCCTTCATCGATCCCCGCATCAAGGTGCACGACCTGTGAGCGCGCAGCTTTCCTCTCCGCTTGACGCGTCGGTCGCAACGCCCCCCTTGCCGGCCCGGACGTTCTGGGGCCGCGCGCTACGCCATCGCAGCTTCGTGCTGGGCGGTGCGCTCAGTCTGCTGGTGGTCGCCTCGGCGCTGCTCTCGCTGGTGTGGACGCCGTGGTCACCTTACGAGATCGACATCGCCTCGAAACTTCGACCACCGTCAGCGGCGCACTGGCTCGGCACCGATTCCTTCGGTCGCGATATCGTCTCGCTGCTGCTCGCGGGTGCGCGCTCGACCATCCTGGTCGGCATCATCGCGGTCAGCATCGGTCTTACCTTCGGCGTCTGCCTTGGCCTGATCGCCTCGGCCAGGCGAGGCTGGACCGAAGAGATCATCATGCGCTTCTCCGACTTCACCTTCGCCTTTCCCGCCGTGCTCTCGGCCATCATGCTGGCCGCCGTCGCTGGGCCGGGCATGGTGACCTCGATCATCGCGATCGGCATTTTCCAGATCCCGACCTTGATCCGTCTGACGCGCGGCTCGGCCAATGCGATCTGGGCGCGCGAATTCGTGCTGGCAGCGCGCGCCTCGGGGAAGGGCGCTTTCCGCATCACCATCGAGCATGTGCTGCCAAACATCCTGTCGATCCTGATCGTGCAGGCGACGATCCAGTTTGCGCTCGCGATCCTCGCCGAAGCCGCGCTGTCCTATCTTGGCCTGGGCACCCAGCCGCCGCAGCCGTCCTGGGGCCGCATGCTGAACGATGCGCAGACCATGCTGTTCCAGTCGCCGATGCTCGCGGTCTATCCGGGCGCGGCGATCGCGATCGCCGTGCTCGGCCTCAACCTGCTTGGCGACGGCTTGCGCGATCTGCTCGATCCTCGACTGGCGCGGGAGCGGTGACAATGGCTGATCCCGCGACCATGCCGCTGATCGAGGTCGACAATCTCGGCGTCTGTCTCAACACCAGCCGCGGCCCGGCGCAGGCGGTGCGCGGCGTCAGCTTTGCGCTGAAGCGCGGCGAGACGCTGGGACTGGTCGGCGAATCCGGCTGCGGCAAGTCGGTCACGGCGCTGTCGCTGATGGGGTTGCTGCCTGACAGTGCGGTTGTCACTGGCAGCATCAAGCTGGATGGACGCGAGCTTGCGCGCCTTCCGGATGCGGAGTACTGCAAGCTGCGCGGCAACCGCATCAGCATGATCTTCCAGGAGCCGATGACGGCGCTGAACCCGATGCACACGATCGGGCATCAGATCGCTGAGCCGCTGCGACGTCACAAGAAATACTCCGCCGCACAGGCGCGCAAAGAAGCGATCGCCTTGCTCGGCCGTGTCGGGCTGCCCGATCCGGCGAGACGTGTCGACGCCTATCCGCACCAATTCTCGGGCGGTCAGCGCCAGCGCGTCACCATTGCCATGGCACTCGCCTGCGAGCCGGACCTGTTGATCGCGGACGAGCCGACCACCGCGCTCGATGTCACCATTCAGGGCCAGATCCTCGATCTCATCGCCGATCTCGTCGAGGAGCGCGGCATGTCGATGATCCTGATCTCGCATGATCTCGGCGTCATCGCCGAGAACGTGCAGCGCATGATGGTGATGTATGGCGGCACCGTGGTCGAGAGCGGACCGACCGACGAAGTGTTCCGCCGCATGGGACACCCCTACACGCAAGGCCTGTTTCGCGCGCGCCCGAAGCTCGGCGCGCGCAAGGGGGCGCGGCTGACGACGATCTCGGGCACGGTGCCGGAGCTCGCCGATCTGCCGGCGGGCTGCACCTTCGCCGATCGATGTCCGCTCGTGATCGATGCGTGCCGGGCGGCGCTGCCGGCGATGGTCGGGGTCGGATCCGGGCATGGGGTGCGCTGCATCAGGACCGATGTGTCCATGGCTGCAAGTGTCGGAGCGTTGTCCGCATGACCGCAGCACCTCTTCTCGACGTCAGAGATCTCGAGCAGCGCTACACGCTGCCGCGCGAAAGCCTGTTCCGTCCGCCCGGCCAGGTGCGCGCGCTCAATGGCGTTAGCGTGCAGGTCGAGGCCGGCAAGAGCCTCGGCATCGTCGGCGAATCCGGCTCGGGCAAGTCGACCTTTGCGCGCGTCGTGATGGCGCTGGAGCGGCCGACCGCGGGCGAGGTCACGCTGCTCGGCCGCGATCTCAACCGCATCTCGCCCGATGAACTGCGCCGCGCGCGGCGTGATTTCCAGATGGTGTTCCAGGACCCCTACGGCTCGCTCGATCCGCGCCAGACCGTTGCGCGCATCGTCGCCGAACCTCTCACCGTGCTTGACGATGCCGACCGCACGACGTTCCGCGATCGCGTCGCGGCGGTGCTGAAGCAGGTCGGCCTGCGCGAAGCGGACATGGACAAATATCCGCACGAATTCTCGGGCGGGCAGCGCCAGCGCATCGCCATCGCGCGTGCGCTGATCACCCAGCCGAAGCTGATCGTCGCGGACGAGCCGGTCTCGGCGCTCGACGTCTCCGTGCAGGCGCAGGTCCTGAACCTGATGCAGGACCTCCAGGAGCAGTTCGGCCTCAGTTACATCCTGATCAGCCACGATCTCGCCGTCGTCGATTATCTCTGCGACGAGGTCGCCGTGATGTATCTCGGCCGGGTCGTCGAGCAGGGGCGGCCGGAGGATTTGTTCGAGCGCCGCGCCCATCCCTATACGCGGGCCCTGCTGGACGCCGTGCCGCGGGCACGCGCCGGTGGCGGCCGGCGCCGGCGGGGGGCCCAAGCGATCGCCTCGCAATCGGCGGCAGCCAGCGGATGCCCCTATGTCGCGCGCTGCCCGCTCGCCGACCAGCATTGCCGGGCGGTTCCGCCCTTGCTACGCAGGGTGGGCGAGGGACACCTTGTCGCCTGCCACAAGGCGGAGGCCGCGATGGCATTGCCGCAGGTGGCGCTGGAAGGTTAATGTCGGCAACGGGATCAGCGTAGTCCCAAAAGACAGAGGAAGGCCGGGGAGTTGGGCATGTTGAAGAAGCTATCGATCGTCGCTTTTGCCGCCGCATTGGCCGCGGCGCCGCTGCCGGTGCTGGCGCAGGGCAAGAAGGACAGCGTCGTCACGGGCATGACGCTCGAGCCGCCGGGGCTCGATCCCACCAACGCCGCGGCTGCCGCGATCGCCGAGGTCACGCTCTACAATATCTACGAGACCCTGACCAAGATCAACGAGGACGGCTCGGTCTCGCCGCTGTTGGCCGAGAGCTGGACTGCGTCGCCTGACCTGAAGACCTATACGTTCAAGCTGCGCAAGGGCGTCAAATTCCAGAACGGTGAGGCCTTCGATTCCGCCGCGGTGAAGTTCTCCTACGAGCGCAACGCGGCCGCGAACAGCACCAACAAGGACAAGAGCCTGTTCCAGGCCTTCGAGAAGGTCGATGCGCCCGACGCCGGCACGGTCGTGATCACCTTGAAGAATCCCGAGCCGAACCTGCCGTTCCTGCTTGGGCAAGCGAGCGCCTCGATCGTGGAGCCGAAGAGCGCGGCGACCAACGTCACGCAGCCGGTTGGCACCGGCCCCTATCAGCTCGGCGCCTGGGCCAAGGGCTCGTCGATCACGCTGAACAAGTGGGCCGACTATCGGAACGCCTCCGCGATCAAGCTGTCGAAGGTGACGATCCGCTTCATCTCCGATCCCGCCGCGCAAGCCGCGGCGCTGCTCTCGGGTGACGTGGACGCATTTCCGCGCATCGCGACCCGCGTTGTCGCCCAATTCAAAGCCGACCCGCGCTTCACCGTGTTGATCGGCGGTTCGAAGGCCAAGACCATCGTGGCCATCAACGAAAAGAAGAAGCCGCTCGACGACGTCAGGGTGCGCCGCGCGATCCTCGCCGCGATCGACCGCAAGGCGATGATCGACGGCGCCGTCGAAGGCTTCGGCACGCCGATCGGCAGCTTCTACACGCCGGGGTCGCTCGGCTATGTCGACACCACCGGCATCAACCCCTACGACCCCGAGAAGGCGAAGAAGCTGCTGGCTGAGGCCGGCGTCACCACGCCGCTCGAACTCAGCCTGAAGCTGCCGCCGCCGCCTTACGCGCGGCAGGGCGGCGAGATCCTCGCAGCCCAGCTCGCCAAGGTGGGCATCAACGCCAAGATCGAGAACGTCGAGTGGGCGCAGTGGCTGTCGCAGGTGTTCGCCCCCAACGGACCGCACAATTACGACCTCACCATCGTCTCCCATGTCGAGCCGTTCGATCTCGTCAAGCTGACCGAACCCGACTTCTATCTCGGCTACAACAACGAAGCGTTCAACGCGCTCTACAAGCAGATCGTGTCGACGCCCGACGAGGCCGGCCGGGCCAAGCTGCTCGGCGACGCCCAGAAGATGCTGGCAACCGACGCGGTGGCCGGCTTCCTGTTCCAGCCGCAATGGCCCACAGTCATCAGCAAGAAGCTGAAGGGCGTCTGGAAGGAAGTCCCGCAGTTCGAGAACGACTTCTCGGCCTGGTCCTGGCAGTAGGGACCCGCCAGCGGTCGAACTGTCGCTGCTGCAATGGCCTCTTCCCCAGCGGGAAGAGGCCATTCGTTTTGGTCCCTGAAAATCTGAAAACAACCCCATGCACCGTACAAAGGGGCTTGAAAGCTCTGGAGAAATTTCGGACTTGACGAAAAGACTTGTCCCGTCGGGCAAAACACCGGCATAATGTCAAAATCGGAAATTCAGCAGTAATTGACCGACTGACATTTGCTGATCGTGGGTTCAGCGTCACGATCGAAGTGGCGCGGGCCGGCGAGGCGGGCAGGGGGCGGTCCTCGCCTCGGAAGTGAGGGCGCTGGCGACGCGGATGACGAAGGCGATGGAGGAGATTTCAAGCCAGATCACCGAGGTGCAGCCGGCGACGCGCGAGGCGGTCGTTGGCGCCACCGTTGATCGCTTCCGGTCGAACGTTGCGGCTTAGGGCGCCGCGGGGACTATCGGCGCTCCACATCTACCCGAGCTTGTCGACGAGCAGGCACCGGACACTGTTGTCCAAATTCGAGTTCGTTGACTTGGATCGGGTCGGTCGATGTCAGGAATGGGAAGATCGACTGCAGCCCCCCAATTCGCACTATCGCGTGTCATGGGCTCTGGAGCCTTCACCCGAACGGGTGGTTGCGGCTGATTGCCGGATCGGCTAGCTATATGACATTTAATTCAATTGTTTCCGATGACGAACGGCTAGTGAGAGGGCGCCCGGCGATATTGTAGCGGCGGGCCTATCGCGGATCTAACCGCAGTTCGGGGACATAGCCGGATCAACTCGATGGCCGTCGTCCTGAACTCCGTTAGTCTGCACAATTACGCCATCGACCACGATCCGACTTATGGCGAGGTCAGGATTAGCGCCACGTGGAGTGGCATCCCGGATGGCGACGTTTACGACTGGGCCGTCAATGGGTCTCCCATTGACACTGCGTATTTCCAGCCGAGCGCCGCGGGCACTTACACCTTCACGGTCACGGACGTCACGACCAACACGACTTCCAACTCTCTCTCTTTCACGATTCCTACCGAAGTCACCCCGTCACTCGATTCGGTTTACCAAGTAGACACGGGTGAGAACTACCTGGTTGCCGGGTACGCACAAACGCTGGGATTCGGCGGCAATAACCTTTTGCCTGGCGGCACCCTTTCGATCACGGGTCCAGGACTTACGACGCCGATCCGCGGCGGATATTTCACCCCCACACAAGCTGGAACGTACAATGTGGTGTTCCTGAGCCCTTATGGGACGCAGCACTCGAATTCCGTTTCTCTTACCGTCGTCGCGGATTTGCAGCCTCAGATCAGTACGGTTACGACCAACATTGTTGCTGGCGCTTATCATGATGCGGTGAAGATCACCGGAAGCAACTTCCAACCCGGCGACGTGGTCAACGTCGTCGGGCCCAACGGAACGTCTGTCGCCTACTATCGACTTTCCTTCGGCTACGTGGGAACGAACGTTCCGCTCCCCGGGCTCTATTCCAACAGCACGGAAATCGATTTCGCTCTCAATGCCCCCGCTGCCGGAACCTACAGCGTCGAGGTGGACAGTCCTGACGGCACGATGAAAGCCAACGCGTCGTTCACGGCAACGCAACAGACCACACCGCAGATCGCGACACTGACCGGCCTCAACGCGGACTACTTCTCGTCTGACAATATCAACCAGATGATGGTGGTGCACGGCACTAACTTCCAGTCCGGCGCGTGTCTCGAGTTCGCCGCGCAAACAAACGCCAACGACCAAACGTACCGCGTGATACCGACGTTCGTCTCGAGCACCGAACTCGATTACACGTTCAACGCCGCGACCATGCCGGGGATTCCTAACTATTCAGCGGGCACGGTTCCCGCGAGCGACACATGGACTGTTGATGTCCTCAACCCCGGCGGGGGGTTCTCGGACATTTCGAACAGCCTCACGTTCCACACGAACCCTGGCAGCGATCCCAATCCGTACCAGCGCATCACGGTCGCATCGGGAGGCGTGACCTTCAACCTTGACTTCGTCAAAGCGGATCAACCAACGACAGCATTCGAACAGGCAGTCGAGTCGGCCGCATCGATCGTGTCGTCCGCGATCCACGACAGCATCACGCTCAACATCATCGTCGACAACCTCGGAACCGGCAATTCATACGGTGGCTCGGACAACGGTCAGAGTGTCGCCTACTCGACGATCGCCAACTACTTGACGGCGCAAGGCGAGCCCGGCGCGGGCAGCCTGCCGAGTGGAACGACCTTCAATGGGCAGTCCAGTTTCTACGTCGCCAACGCCCAGCTCAAGGCGATGGGCTTGCTGAGCCCGCAAGATGCGAAGACCGACGACGGTAAGATCACGATCGCGACCGATGCGCCCGCCGCCGATCTGGTCGCGCTCGCGATCCACGAGCTGACACATGCGATGGGCCGCACGACGGGAGATGGCCCCTTCAGCTTCTATGACATCAATCCATTCACAAACCACCACGCCTTCTCGCTCGACGGCCAAACGGTGCTGGCCTGGTATGGCGCCAATGACGGCGCCGACTTTCTCAACGGCTATCCATATGCGGGTGACGACCTAAGTACACTCACACCCGAGGACGTGTTCGACTACGGGACTGATCCCAGCACGAACCAATACCTCTCGACCATCGATCTAGAGCAGATGGGTGCGATCGGGTTCGACACCTCGAAGACAACAAATCCCGACGTCGTAACGGAAACTGCGCCGAGTTCGATCTTCACGACCGTGGGCCAGTCATTTCGGTTCACCGGATCAAGTGCCGTCCAAGTTGTCGATGCGGGCGCCAAAAGCGACACGATGACGACGACGGTCACGGCGACTAGCGGCGGCAAAATCTCGGTCTCGGCAAATGGTGGCGCCACCGTATCCGGTTCGGGAACGACGAGTCTGACGATCACGGGGACGCTGAGTCAGGTCGATGCCACGCTGTCGACCCTCGCCTACACCAATTCGGCCGCCGGAAGCGATACCGTCAGCGTCGCGACGACCGATTCGGTGAACCAGAGCTCGGCCACGCGCGCGATCAGCGTCACCCAGTTCGATACCCGGCCCTACGTCCTCACGGTGACGGGCGGCAGCTTCAGCTACAATTCGTCGTCGAACCAGATGGCGGGGAACGGGACGGTGAACATCGCCCTGAGCGCCACCCCGAGCGCGCCGCTGGTGACCGCGCAGGGCGCATCGGCGACGTATGACAACAGCAAGTTCAGCGCGTCCGGGACTTTCTATGAAGATGTCTCTGGCCACGGCTATGCGCTGTTTCAGGGGACGCTCGCCCTGCCTTACACCGGCAGCTCGACCTCGAAGCTGACGGACAGCGGACCATTTGCCGGCAAGTTCGATCTCGGCGGCCTGGCTGTCACCTTCAACCAGCTGACCTTCGAGACCGGAGCGGTGCTGGCCGGCTTTTCGGTGGCGCTGACACTGCCGGGGTCCAGTAGCAGCATCACCCTGACCAGTCCGGCCGGAATCAACTACGGCCTCCTGTTCAACAGTTCGGGCGTGCAGTTGAACTTCGGCGGCACACTGGCGCTGCCGAACGTGGCGCCGGCCAATGTCTTCGGCCTGTTCACGGGCTCGCTGACCAATGCCTCGCTGTCCTACCTTGCGGCCAGCGATACGCTGCAGTTGCAGGGGACCTTCACCGCCAGCCAGATCCTCGGCTCTGCGCTGCAGGCCACGGTCAACTTCAGCGGCAACAACTCGATCCAGTACCAAAACGGCACGCCGTTCTTCAACGGCAGCCTCACCATCACCGGTCTGAGCGGTTCACCGGCGGGTTTTGGCATCAACGAGATCGACCTGTCGGTGAACACGCGGGCGCAGACGTTCTCCGGCGCGCTGGCATTCACCATGCCGTTCGGCGCCAGCGTCACCAAGGACGAGGTGACGCTCGAAGGCTCCTGGTCCGCCCACGGGCCGGTGATCAATTCGGTCGGGGTCAGCTTCAGCGGCCTTTCGATCCCGGTGCCGCTGGAGCCTGCGCTGATCTGGACCAGCGCCTCGGTCTCGGTCACCAACATGTTCACTCCGAAGACGCCGACGACCTTCAGCGGCAGCCTCGGCTTTAGCTTCGGCCCCCAGCTGGCCGGCAACTCTGTCGGCACGCTCACCCTGCAGGGCTCCGGCTCAAGCCAGCAACTGACCGGGTCGGCCAATATCCAGCTCGTGCCCTACAGTTTCGTCAGCAATATCGCCGGGGGCAGCCTCAGCGGTTTGCAGTCGATCTTCCCGCTGTTGTCCTCGACCGACCAGGTCACCGTCAACTTTGCCAATTCCAGCTTCGAGAACTTCTTGTTCTCGGGGACGACGAGCATTCTCGGCAACTTCATCACGACCAGCCAGAGCTTCAGGGCGGATGCCGATCTCGATTTCACCATCGCCGGCAATGCGACGGTCAATTTCGCCAACAGTGCGCTTGCCAAGCTGATCAACACGGTCGGGCTGAGCTTCGGCGCTTCCGAGACCACCAATTACCTCGTCAAGTATTCCGCCAGCGCGGCGCTGTCGGCCGACTACGCAGCAGCCTGGTTCCAGGACACGGTGTCGTTTGCAGGGCGTTCGGTCAATTTCACGCTGGGCGTGGAAGCGACCTTCGGAGGGACGGTGTCAGTTCTTTACGCGGCCCCGACGGGAGGCGCTGCGGCAACGCCGGCCGCCGCGGGCCAGACGGCGCAGCCCGCGATCAGCGCCGTCGATACCTACCTGTTCCTGACGGCGAGCTGGACCAACGCGGCAACGCAGCCGGTCACCGTGACCGTCACCGATCCGAACGGCAATGTCATCCCGCAGGCGAACTTTGCGGCAAACGGCATCGCGGTCGTATCGGCGCTGACGACGTCCTATCAGGAGACGCTTGCGGTCCAGGATCCCGTCGCGACTGCCGGCTGGCATGTCAGTGTCAGCAGCGCGAGCAGCCTCGGCACCGTGACTGTCACCACCAGCCTTCCGGATGCGACGCCGACCATCTCCGGACTGTCTTTTGGCAGCCTCGGCGCAAACGGCAACCTGAGCTTCCAGTACACGGTCGCCAACGCAGGCTCCTCGACCGTCTCCCTCTATGCCGACCAGGACGGCATCAACTTCGACGGCGTTCTGCTGGGCCAGAGCACAGGCCTCAGCAATGGAAGCAATTCCACCACCGTCAATCTCAACACGCTTGGTGCCGGCCAGTGGCACTTCTACGCCCTGATCAGCGACGGCATCAGCGCGCCCGGCGAGATCTACGCCCCCGGGACGCTTGCCATTTCTGCCCCCACAATCACCGTGACCAGCGATCCGTCCGCCAGGGCCGGGCAGACGCTCGCGCTGTCGAGCCTGGTAGCGGTCAACGATCCTGCCGGTGTCGGCTATCAGCAGCTGCAGTTATGGGATTCCAACGGCACGGCTGCGGGCGGGCAGTTCGTCATCAACGGATTGTCCCAGTCAGGCGGCCACGAGATCGATCTCGGCCCCGCGGATGCCGCCACGACAGTGTTTCAGGTGGGTACAGCGGTTGGCACCGATACGATCTGGGCGCGGCTTCTGGAGAACAACGGCGTCACCACCGACTGGCAGGCATTCACCGTGGGGGTCACTGCTCCGACCCTCAACGTCACCAGCATCAATGCTGGCAAGGGACAGGTCGTCAACCTGTCGAACCTGGTGACGATCTCCGACCCCGGCCATCTCGGCTACCAGAAGCTGGAGCTGTGGGACAGTAACGGCACGGCAGCGGGCGGTCAATTCGTGGTCAACGGTGCGCCCCAGACCGGCGGCCATGAGATCGACGTCACGCCGGCGAACGTCGGAACCACGGTGTTCGACGTAGGCACGGCCGGCGGCACCGACACGCTGTGGGCGCAGCTGTTGCAGAACGACGGAAGCGTGACCGGCTGGCAGAAGTTCACGGTCGCGGTCTCAGCTCCGACCCTTTCCGTCACCAGCAATGCGGCAGCGCTCAAGGGGCAGGTGCTCAATCTTTCCACGCTCGTCAGC
>NZ_LBJG01000007.1 GCF_028128765.1 Bradyrhizobium sp. CCBAU 51627 | reverse complement strand
GCCAATGGCTGTCGGGGGAACGGTTGCAGAAGCAGGCGCAGTATTGGCGCAGCGCCCTGGCAGGCACAGCCCGTCTTGTCTTGCCGACGGACCATGCGCGGCCTGCCCAGCAGTCGTTTGCCGCGGCCACGGTCCCGATCGTCATCGATGCGGATTTGACCCGGGAGCTGAAGCGGCTGAGCCTGCAGCATGGCACGACGTTGTTCATGACGGTGCTGGCGGCCTGGGCGGCGGTGCTGTCGCGTCTGTCCGGGCAGGACGATCTTGTGATTGGCGTGCCGAGCGCCAATCGGGGGCACCGCGAGATCGAAGAGCTGATCGGCTTCTTCGTCAACACCCTGGCGCTTCGGCTGGACCTGTCGGGCAAGCCGCGCGTGTCGGAGCTTCTGGAGCGGACGCGGCGCACGGTGCTGGCTGCGCAGGAGCATCAGGACCTGCCGTTCGAGCAGGTGGTGGAGATCGTGCAGCCGCCCCGGGCTCTTGACCACACGCCGTTGTTGCAGGTGATGCTGGCCTGGGAGAACAATGCGGTTGGGTCATTGGACCTGCCGGGGCTGAGTGTCGAAGCTGCCGGGGAGGAGATTGATCAGGTCGAGTTCGATCTGGAGCTGAGCCTTGGCGAGCATGGCGAGGAGATCGCCGGAACGCTGGGTTATGCCACGGCGCTGTTTGATCAGGCGACGATCGAGCGGCAGCGTGGTTATCTGCTGGCGCTGCTGCGGGCGATGGCTGCCGATGCGCAGCAAGAGGTCCACCGGATTGAGCTGCTCTCGACTGTCGAGCGCACGTATCTGCTGGAGGAGCTGAACCGGACGGCGGCGTCGTATCCTGCGGAGCGCTGCATCCACGAGCTGTTCGAAGCGCAGGTGCACAGGACGCCGCATGCGGTGGCGGTGGTCTGCGAAGATGAGCGGCTGAGCTATGCCGAGCTTAATGCGCAGGCCAACCGCCTGGCGCATCACCTGATCGCCCTCGGGGTCAGGCCTGGGGATCGCATTGCCACAGTGCTGGACCGCTCCGTCGCTCTTGTGGTGGCACAGCTGGCGATTCTTAAGGCTGGCGGCATTTATGTACCGGTCGATCGCGCCCTCCCGTCGGCGCGACAAAAATGGCTGATGGCCGATTGTGCTGCACGCTTGGTGCTTTCCGGGAATGATCTGGTTGAGGCGACGATACCTGTTCTGGCTATTGAGCCGCTCATAGCTGGAACGGGATGTAGTTCCGATCCTGGGCTGGCGTTGAGCGCTGAAACTGCCGCTTACGTCATGTACACCTCCGGCTCAACTGGCCTTCCCAAAGGAGTTGTCGTTCCTCATCGTGCCGTCAACCGGCTCGTGATCAACAGTGGGTATGTGAAGATCGATGCAGGAGATCGGGTGGCATGGGCTGGCAATCCCGCCTTCGACGCAAGCACATTCGAAGTATGGGCACCGCTGCTTAACGGTGGTTGCATTGTTGCCATGCATGCCGCCACGCTCAGGGATACTCTTAGTTTTGCCCGGGCCCTTGAACAGCACCGGGTGACGTCACTGTTTCTAACAACAGCACTATTCAACCAATATACATCAACGATTGCTCCGACGTTGGCGCAACTGAAGCACCTCCTCTGTGGGGGTGAGCGCGGTGATCTTGCCTCGTTTTTGAGATTGTTGAAGGAAAAGGGCCCCGTACGTCTCATTAACTGCTACGGGCCCACCGAGACGACGACCTTCGCGACGATCTGGCCTTGCCCGGCTGATTTCAATGGGGCGGTGGTCCCGATCGGGCGCCCAATCGCCAACACGCGGGTGTACTTGCTGGACGG
>NZ_LBJG01000006.1 GCF_028128765.1 Bradyrhizobium sp. CCBAU 51627 | reverse complement strand
GCCAATGGCTGTCGGGGGAACGGTTGCAGAAGCAGGCGCAGTATTGGCGCAGCGCCCTGGCAGGCACAGCCCGTCTTGTCTTGCCGACGGACCGTGCGCGGCCTGCCCAGCAGTCGTTTGCCGCGGCCACGGTCCCGATCGTCATCGATGCGGATTTGACCCGAGAGCTGAAGCGGCTGAGCCTGCAGCATGGCACGACGTTGTTCATGACGGTGCTGGCGGCCTGGGCGGCGGTGCTGTCGCGTCTGTCCGGGCAGGACGATCTTGTGATTGGCGTGCCGAGCGCCAATCGGGGGCACCGCGAGATCGAAGAGCTGATCGGCTTCTTCGTCAACACCCTGGCGCTTCGGCTGGACCTGTCGGGCAAGCCGCGCGTGTCGGAGCTTCTGGAGCGGACGCGGCGCACGGTGCTGGCTGCGCAGGAGCATCAGGACCTGCCGTTCGAGCAGGTGGTGGAGATCGTGCAGCCGCCCCGGGCTCTTGACCACACGCCGTTGTTGCAGGTGATGCTGGCCTGGGAGAACAATGCGGTTGGGTCATTGGACCTGCCGGGGCTGAGTGTCGAAGCTGCCGGGGAGGAGATTGATCAGGTCAAGTTCGATCTGGAGCTGAACCTTGGCGAGCATGGCGAGGAGATCGCCGGAACGCTGGGTTATGCCACGGCGCTGTTTGATCAGGCGACGATCGAGCGGCAGCGTGGTTATCTGCTGGCGCTGCTGCGGGCGATGGCTGCCGATGCGCAGCAAGAGGTCCACCGGATTGAGCTGCTCTCGACTGCCGAGCGCACGTATCTGCTGGAGGAGCTGAACCGGACGGCGGCGTCGTATCCTGCGGAGCGCTGCATCCACGAGCTGTTCGAAGCGCAGGTGCACAAGGCGCCGCATGCGGTGGCGGTGGTCTGCGAAGATGAGCGGCTGAGCTATGCCGAGCTTAATGCGCAGGCCAACCGCCTGGCGCATCACCTGATCGCCCTCGGGGTCAGGCCGGACCAGCCGGTTGCGATCTGCGTTGAGCGCAGTCCGATGATGGTGGTGGGGCTTTTGGCCATCCTGAAAGCCGGCGGGGCGTATGTGCCGCTGGACCCGGCCTATCCGTCGGCGCGGCTGCGCCAGGTGCTCAACGATGCGGTGCCCCGCCTGCTACTGACCGATGTGGCCGGCCGTGCAGCTTTGGGCGTGGATGTGCCGGCCGATGTGAGCGTGGTGGAGCTCGATGCTGCGGCCCCGGCCTGGGCCAACCTGCCGGAAGCGGATCCAGACCCGTGCGCGCTCAGCTTGACCTCCCGCAATCTCGCCTATGTGATCTACACCTCGGGATCCACAGGCACGCCCAAAGGGGCACAGAATGAGCATCGGGCTATCGTTAATCGCCTGATCTGGATGCAGAACGCCTATGGTCTGAAACCAACAGACGTCGTGTTGCAGAAGACGCCATTTAGCTTCGATGTCTCGGCCTGGGAGTTCTTTTGGACTTTGCTTGAAGGGGCAACGCTGGTACTGGCCCCGCCCGGTGCGCACAGAGATCCCGATGCATTGGTCGACTTGATTGTCACCCAGCGCATCACGACGGTTCACTTCGTACCATCCATGCTGGTCAGCTTTTTGGAGGCGAAGAGTGTTGACCGCTGCACATCGCTGCGGCAGGTTTTATGCAGCGGCGAGGCGCTCCCTGCCGCCAGTGTGTATAGGGTTCGGCGCGTATTGCCCTGGACGGCCCTGCACAATCTTTACGGTCCGACTGAGGCCGCGATCGACGTTACATCCTGGAGCTGCCCGGCTGAGTTTGATGAGGCCATCGTCCCGATTGGCCGTCCTATTGCGAACACGCGGGTCTATTTGCTGGATGGTCATGGCGGGCTGGTGCCGTTCGGTGCGGTGGGCGAGCTCTGCATTGGCGGGGCAGGGGTGGCGCGGGGCTACCTGAACCGCTCTGAGCTGACAGCGGAGCGGTTCATCCCCAGTCCCTTTGTCGAGGGCGACCGGCTGTACCGCACCGGCGACCTGGCGCGCTACCTGCCGGACGGCAATCTGGAGTTTTTAGGCCGCAACGACGACCAGGTGAAGCTCCGCGGCTTCCGCATCGAACCGGGCGAGATCGCGGCGCGGCTTTGTGAGCACCCGTTCGTGCGCGAGGCGGTGGTGGTGGCGCGCGAGGATGGTCGCGGCGAGCAGCACCTCGTTGCGTATGTCGTTGCCGCCGAAGCTGAGGAATCTGATCTTGCCGGCGGTTTGCGGGCGCATGTGAGTGCGGGGCTGCCGGACTACATGGTGCCGAGTGCGTTCGTGCGGCTGGCGGCGCTTCCGCTGACGCTGAACGGTAAGCTCGATCGAA
The DNA here is from genome assembly GCF_028128765.1 of Bradyrhizobium sp. CCBAU 51627. Lineage (GTDB taxonomy): Bacteria > Pseudomonadota > Alphaproteobacteria > Rhizobiales > Xanthobacteraceae > Bradyrhizobium. The sequence continues at coordinate 2,752 of NZ_LBJG01000006.1, read as the reverse complement.
ACGCGCTGCCGGCCCCGGGCGACGAGGCGTATGCGCGGCGGACCTACGCGCCGCCACAGGGCGAGATGGAGACGGTGCTGGCGCAGATCTGGGCCGAGCTGCTGGGGCTGGAGCGGGTCGGACGGCACGACAACTTCTTCGAACTGGGAGGGCACTCGCTCTTGGCGGTGCAAATGATCGAGCGTCTCCGGCGGCGGTCACTGCGCATTGAGGTGCGCACCTTGTTCGTCAAGCCGGTGCTGTCGGATCTGGCCGCAAGCCTGGGCCGCCATCACGAGGTGGCGGTCCCGGCCAACCTGATCACCGAGCGAAGTGCGGCGATCACGCCGCAGATGTTGCCGCTGATCGAGCTGGCGCAGGACGAGATCGACCGGATCCTCGCCACGGTACCCGGCGGGGTCGGCAACATCCAGGACATTTACGGCCTGTCGCCGCTGCAGGACGGCATCCTGTTCCATCATTTGCTGGCGGCAAAGGGCGATCCATACCTGCTGGTGTCGCAGATGGCGTTTGCCGAGCGTGGGCTGCTCGAGCGCTATCTTGCCGCGGTCCAGCGGGTGGTGGATCGGCATGACATTCTGCGCACCTCGTTCGTCTGGGAGGGGCTGTCGCGCCCGGCGCAGGTGGTGTGGCGCCACGCACCGCTGGAGGTGAGCGAGGTCGAGCTGGACGGGTCTGCTGGTCCTGGCGCCGCGCAGCTTAAGGATCGATTTGATCCGCGCCGGCACCGCATCGATCTTGGCCGAGCGCCCTTGTTGCGGTTTGTGATTGCGCGCGAGCCCGGCCATGGGCGCTGGCTGCTGCTGGAGCTGCAGCATCATCTGATCGGGGATCACACGACGCGGGACGTGATGCATGCTGAGGTCCGGGCCGAGCTGGAGGGACGCGAGCATGAGCTGAGCGCGCCGCAGCCATTCCGCAATCTGGTGGCCCAGGCGCACCTACGCCGTGATGCCAAGGCTGATGAAGCGTTCTTTCGGGAGCTGCTGGCCGACATCGACGAGCCGACCACGCCGTTCGGCTTGAGCGAGGTGCGCGGCGACGGCGGCGGGGTTCGAGAGGCGCAGCGGATGCTGCCGTCAGTGCTCCATGCGAGGCTGCGCGAACAGGCGCGGCGGCTGGGCGTGAGTCTGGCGAGCCTGTGCCATCTGGCGTGGGGACAGGTGGTGGCGCGCAGCAGCGGCCGCGAGCAGGTGGTGTTCGGCACGGTGCTGTTAGGCCGCTTGCAGGGCAGCGCCGGCGCCGACCGCGCCATGGGGCTGTTCATCAACACCTTGCCGCTGCGGCTTGATCTTGATGGGACCGCCGTCGAGGCGAGCGTGCGGACCACGCACGCCCGCCTGGCCGAGCTGCTGGCACATGAGCATGCCTCGCTGGCCTTGGCGCAGCGCTGCAGCGCTATTGCGGCGTCGGCGCCGCTGTTCAGCACGCTGTTGAACTATCGTCACAACACGGCGCCGGCTGTGCCCGGCTCCGGGACGGATAATGTCTTGTCGGGCATGGAATGGCTGGGCGGGGAGGAACGCACCAACTATCCCCTGACCCTGTCGGTAGAGGATTTTGGCGAGGCGCTGGGCCTCACTGTGCAGGTGGCGGAGCCAATCTCGGCGGATCGGATCTGCGGCTACATGCAGCGGGTGCTCGAGCAACTGGCAGAGGCGCTGGAGCATGCCCCGGATACGCCGGTACGCAAGCTCGACATCTTGCCGGCTGAGGAGCGCACCTATCTGCTCGAGGATCTGAACCCGACGGAAGAGGCCTATCCATCAGAGCAGTGCGTCCATGAGCTGTTCGAGGCGCAGGTGCAAAAGGCGCCGGATGCGGTGGCGCTGGTCTGCGCAAACGAGCGGCTGAGCTATGGCGAGCTCAACGCGCGGGCCAACCGGCTGGCGCATCTTCTGATCGAGCTTGGGGTCAAGCCGGACCAGCCGGTGGCAATCTGCCTCGAACGCAGCCTCATGATGATGGTTGGCATCTTGGCGATCCTGAAGGCGGGCGGTGCCTATCTGCCGCTGGACCCAGCCTATCCCAGCGAGCGGCTGCGGCAGGTTGTCAACGATGCCGCGCCGCGCCTGCTGCTTTGCGACGTCGTCGGTCGCGCAGCACTCGGCCCCGAAGTGCTGACCGATGTCACGGTCATTGATCTGGAGACGGGCACGCCCGCGTGGGCCGAACGGCCAGCTTCGAACCCGGACCGGCACACGCTTGGCCTCACATCGGGCCATCTCGCTTATGTGATCTACACCTCAGGCTCAACCGGAACCCCAAAGGGGGTCATGGTCCAGCATCAAGGATTGGTTAATCTGCTGTGGGCTCAACTCGGCCTCTTTGGCGCTTCTTCCAACAGCCGAGTCGTGCAGTTCGCCTCCATTGCTTTTGATGCAAGCGCTTGGGAGCTTGTTATGGCGTTTGGCTCCGGAGCCGCTTTGCACTTGCCCGCGGAAGAGATCCGTCAAGCGAGTAACAAGCTATCGGATTATCTCCAAAGCGAAGCCATCACCCACGCGACATTGCCCCCAGCGTTGCTTCAGACAAATCCGGAATGTTTGGCTGTGCAAGTTCTCATTCTTGCTGGAGAGCTGCCGAAGCCAGAACTCATCCGAAGTCTGGCTCCAGCATCAATGGTTAATGCTTATGGCCCGACCGAGACAACAGTCTGCGCGACGATCTGGCCTTGCCCGGCTGATTTCAATGGGGCGGTGGTCCCGATCGGGCGCCCAATCGCCAACACGCGGGTGTACTTGCTGGACGG
>NZ_LBJG01000005.1 GCF_028128765.1 Bradyrhizobium sp. CCBAU 51627 | reverse complement strand
CTCCAAAGGCCCGCTTTCCGGCAAATCCAGTCACGGCAAAACACCGCTTCTGGATTCCAAATCAACGGCTTGGGAGTTCTTCACGGACGACTTCTTGGCCGACCGCTTCTTCCCTGCGGCTTTCTTCGGTACCGGCTTCTTCGCCACCTCCTTCTTTCCCTTCGGCCGCTTCTTCACCTTGGCGCGCTGGGCTGCAGCGAGCGCAGCCCTCGCCCATCGCGCCAGCTCCTCGGAATCGTCGAACAGGCGCGCCGGCAATTGCCAATAGGAGTTCACCGTCACGGTCTTGGCGCGCGTCGAATATTGGAACGGCTTTGAGCCTTCCGCTTCAAAGTCCGGGATCGTCTGCTCGTCGGCGCGGAAGAACAGGCCAGCACGTAGAGACAGCGCGAAGTTGGTGCCGTCGGCGGAGATGCCGTAGCCGGAAAACATCTTGCGGATGGTGACAGGGCCGAAATCGGCGAACAGGTCGATCAGGAATTCGCGGTCCATGGCCGAGCCGTCTCCCTACCCTCACCCCCGGCGCAGGCCGGGACCCGTAACGACAGGGAGCAGTTTAGCGAAGACTGGTAGTCATGCCAGTGTTGGTACTGGCATCGCGCACGACCGAGAGATCACGCGGCATGGGTCCCGGCCTGCCTGCCGGGACGACCGCGGTGTTGGTGGCTCGACGGGGCTTACCCGTCGATCTTGGCCGGGCGCAGCTCGACCGACTCGCCGCAGCCGCAGGCGGAGACCTGGTTGGGGTTGTTGAAGACGAACTGGGCCTGCATCTTGTCGGCCTTGTAATCCATCTCGGTGCCGAGCAGGAACAGCACGGCTTTGGGGTCGACCAGGATCTTGACGCCCTTGTCCTCGACGACCTCGTCGGTCGGGCGGATCTCGTGGGCGTATTCGACCGTGTAAGACTGACCGGCACAGCCGCCGTTCTTCACGCCGACGCGCAGGCCGACGATCTCGGAGTCCGCGCGCTGCGTCAGCTCGGTGATACGCTGGGCAGCGGCATCCGTCAGCCGCATCACCTGCGGGCGCGGCCGCCGCGGCTTCGGAGTGGATGCTGGTGTTGCCTGTGTCATGTTAGTGATGTGGTCCGTTGCGGAGTAAATTCAATGTCGAAATTACGCGTCACCACATGTTGAGCACGAGGCGCGCCTCGTCGCTCATACGCTCCGGCGTCCAGGCCGGCTCCCAGACGACCTTGACGTCGACCACGCCGACGCCGGGAACGCTGGCAACCGCATTCTCGACCATGGTCGGCAGCTCGCCGGCGGCCGGGCAGTTCGGGGTCGTCAGCGTCATCTGGACGTCGACGGAGCGGTCGTCCTTGATCTCGACCTTGTAGATCAGACCGAGCTCGTAGATATCGGCCGGGATTTCCGGGTCGAACACGGTTTTGAGACCGGCAATGATCTCGCGGGTCAGCCGCTCGGTCTCCTCCGGCGGCAATGCCGAATGGGTCTCCATCGGATTGGCTTTGATGTCGGCCGTGTCACTCATGCGAACAAATCCCGCGCCTTGAGCAGCGCCTGTGCCAGATGATCGACTTCTTCCCGCGTATTATACATGCCGAACGAGGCCCGGCAGGTCGCGGTCACGTTGAACCGCTCTAAAAGCGGCATCACGCAATGCGTGCCGGCGCGAACGGCAATACCCTGACGGTCGATCACGGTCGCGACGTCATGGGCATGCGCGCCCTTGAGCTCGAAGGAGATCACCGGCCCCTTGCCGCGCGCCGTGCCGATCAGCCGCAGCGAGTTGATCTCGCGCAAGCGCTCCTGCGCATAGGCGGTGAGGTTGGCCTCGTGCGCAGCGATGCGCTCCTTGCCGATCGAATTGACGTAGTCGATGGCGGCGCCAAGACCCACGGCCTCGACGATCGCGGGCGTGCCCGCCTCGAATTTGTGCGGGGGATCGCCATAGGTGACCACATCGCGCGAGACCTCGCGGATCATCTCGCCACCGCCATTATAGGGCCGCATCGCGACGAGGTGGTCGTACTTGGCCCAGAGCACGCCGATGCCGGTGGGGCCATACACCTTGTGACCGGTGAAGACGTAGAAATCGCAGCCGATCTCCTGGACATCGACCGGCAGATGCACAGCGCCCTGGCTACCGTCGACCAGCACGGGAATCCCGCGCGCGTGGGCGATCTTCACGACATCCTTGACCGGGACGATGGTGCCGAGCGCGTTCGACATCTGCGTGATCGCGACCAGCTTGGTCTTCGAAGTCAGCAGCTTCTCGAACTCGTCGATGAGGAAATTGCCCTCGTCGTCGACAGGCGCCCACTTGATCACGGCACCCTGGCGCTCCCTGAGGAAATGCCACGGCACGATGTTGGAGTGGTGCTCCATGATCGAGAGGACGATCTCGTCGCCTTCTGCGATGTTCGGCCCGCCCCAGGACGATGCGACCAGGTTGATCGCCTCGGTCGCGTTGCGGGTGAAGATCACTTCTTCGGTGCGGGGCGCGTTGATGAACTGCGCCACCTTGGTGCGGCCGCCCTCATAGGCTTCGGTCGCCGCATTGGCGAGATAGTGCAGGCCGCGATGCACGTTGGCGTATTCGCTCGTGTAGGCCTGCGTCATGCGCTCAAGCACAGCGCTCGGCTTCTGCGCGGACGCCGCGTTGTCGAGATAGACCAGCCTCTTGCCGTAGACCTGCAACGCAAGCGCCGGAAAATCCTGGCGCACGCGCGCGACGTCATAGGCGCCGTTCTTGACCGCGGGATGCGCACTCATGACCGCCGCTCCAGCCAGCGCTCGGCAATGCCGATCACGTGCTCGCGGAGACCATCATCTGCGATCTGCTCGATCGCCTCACCCACGAAAGCCTGGATCAGCAGCGCCTGGGCCTGCTTCTCCGGCAGGCCGCGCGCCTTCAGGTAGAACAGCAGGCTCTCATCCAGCGCGCCGGCGGTGGCGCCGTGGCCGCAGGAGACGTCGTCGGCAAAGATCTCGAGCTCGGGCTTGTTGTCGGCCTCGGCTTCGTCCGAAAGAAGAAGCGCGCGGGTCATCATCTTGCCGTCGGTCTTCTGCGCATCGGGGCGAACGATGATGCGGCCCTGGAACACAGAATGGGCTCGGTCGTCGATGACAGCGCGGAATGTCTCGCGGCTAACGCAGTTCGGCACGGCATGATCGACTACCAGCGTAGTGTCGCCATGCTCGGTCTTCTGCAGCAGGTTGACGCCATTGGCCGAGAGCTCGCTGCCCTCGCCCGCCAGCGTGATGAAGCCCTGCAGGCGGCTGACGGCGGCACCGGTCGTCATGTTGAAGAAGTTCAACTTCACGGCGGCGCCGACGGTGACGACCTGCGACGAGATGTTCACCGCATCAGGCGCATCGTCCATCAGGCGGATATGTGCGACGTCGGCATCGTCGTCGATCCAGAGGATCACCGCATCGTTGACCTGATAGCCGCCCACCTTCCCGGCTGCGACGAAGCTCTCGACGACCGTCGCGCGGACGTTCTTGCCAATCCGCAGATGCGAGCGGGTAAAGGCGGACGCACCGGCGGCGGTCGCGATATGCATGAGCTGGATCGGCGCCGACAAATGGGTGCCGTCGGCCACCGAGACCACGACGCCGTCCGTCGCCATGGCCGCATTGAGCGAGATGACCGCGTCGGTCGACGTGGTCCGGAGGAGATCGCCAGCGGCGGGATTGGCCCCATTCGCGAGAACCTCCCGCAGCGTCTTGAGGCTGACCTCGGACCCGAGCGCCGTCAGGTCGGAGAGATCGGCCGCGAACACGCCGTCGACCAGCACCAGCTTGCGGGCGCCGGCGATTGCATGCGCCTTCACCGCATCCGCAGCGCGCTTCAGCGCCGCCGCATCGGGGGCGGCCGCCAGCGGCAGCACCTCGCCGACCAGCGCGCGCAGGTCGGTATATTTCCATTCCTCGATCCGGCGGTGCGGCAGGCCGAGACGCTCATAGGTCTCGAACGCCTCGCGGCGCACTGCTGCCACATCAGGCGCACCCGGCAAGCGGCTCTCGGCGCTGGCGAAGAGATCGCTCACGGCGCTGCCCTTTCCGGTCTTTGCCACAGCAACGTTCATTGCAACCAATCCTTACGCGTCCTCGAACTGGGCGTAGCCGGACGCTTCCAGCTCCAGCGCCAGCTCCTTGGCCCCGCTCTTCACGACCCGCCCCTTGGACATCACGTGCACGACATCGGGCACGATGTAGTTGAGCAGCCGCTGATAATGGGTGATGACGACCATGGCGCGCTTAGGCGAACGCAGCGCGTTGACGCCGTCGGCCGCGATGCGCAGCGCGTCGATGTCGAGACCGGAATCCATCTCGTCGAGAATGCACAGGCTCGGCTCGAACAGCGCCATCTGCAGCACCTCGTTGCGCTTCTTCTCGCCGCCGGAGAAGCCGACATTGACGCCGCGCTTGAGCATGTCCTGCGGAATGTTCAGCGACTTCGAGACCTCGCGCACCTTCTTCAGGAAGTCCGGGGTCGAGTATTCATCCTCGCCACGCGCCTTGCGCTGCGCGTTCAGCGCGGTGCGCAGGAAATTCATGGTGGCTACGCCGGGAATCTCGACCGGATATTGGAACGCCAGGAACACGCCCTTGGCGGCGCGCTCGTCCGGCGACATCTCCAGGAGGTCCTCACCCTTGAACAGGATCTGGCCGTCGGTGACTTCATAGCCGGGCTTCCCGGCGATAACATGGGAAAGCGTCGACTTGCCGGAACCGTTCGGCCCCATGATCGCGTGCACCTCGCCTTCGTTGACGGTCAGCGTCAGCCCGTGGAGGATCTCACGTTCCTCGACACGAACCTTGAGGTCTTTCACTTCAAGCAAAGCCATCTTGTTTTTCCATCTATCCCCTCATCCCAGGGAGCGCCGAAGGCGCGTCTCGAAGGATTGAGGCCACCAATCTTTGCTGTATCCATCCTTCGAGACCGCCGCTTGCTCGGCCTCCTCAGGATGAGGTCCGAGCTAACCGACCGACCCTTCGAGCGAGATCGAGATCAGCTTCTGCGCTTCCACCGCGAATTCCATCGGCAGCTGCTGCAGCACGTCCTTGACGAAGCCGTTGACGACGAGGCCGACCGCCTCTTCCTGGCTGAGCCCGCGCTGGATGCAGTAGAACAGCACGTCCTCGGAGATCTTCGAGGTCGTCGCCTCGTGCTCGAACGTCGCCGACGAGTTCTTGGCCTCGATATACGGCACGGTGTGCGCGCCGCATTTGTCGCCGATCAGCAAGGAGTCGCAGGCGGTGAAGTTGCGCGCACCGGTCGCTTTGCGATGCGCCGTGACGAGACCGCGGTAGGTGTTCTGCGACTTGCCGGCGGCAATGCCCTTGGAGATGATCCGGCTCGATGTGTTCTTGCCGAGGTGGATCATCTTGGTGCCCGAATCGACCTGCTGGAAGCCGTTCGAGATCGCGATCGAGTAGAACTCGCCACGCGAATTGTCGCCGCGCAGGATGCAGCTCGGATATTTCCAGGTGATGGCAGATCCCGTCTCGACCTGGGTCCAGGAGATCTTGGAATTGGCGCCGCGGCAGTCGCCACGCTTGGTAACGAAATTATAGATGCCGCCCTTGCCTTCCGAGTTGCCGGGGTACCAGTTCTGGACCGTCGAATATTTGATCTCGGCATCGTCATGCGCGACGAGCTCGACCACGGCGGCGTGCAGCTGGTTCTCGTCGCGCTGTGGCGCGGTGCAGCCTTCGAGATAGGAGACGTAGGAACCCTTGTCGGCGATGATCAGGGTGCGCTCGAACTGGCCGGTGTTGCGCTCGTTGATGCGGAAATAGGTCGACAGCTCCATCGGGCAGCGCACGCCCGGCGGCACGTAGACGAACGAGCCGTCGGAGAACACCGCCGAGTTCAGCGTCGCGTAGAAATTGTCCGAGGTCGGAACCACCGAGCCGAGATATTTCTGCACCAGTTCAGGGTGCTCGCGGATCGCCTCCGAGATCGGCATGAAGATCACGCCGGCCTTCTTCAGCTCCGCCTTGAAGGTGGTCGCGACCGAAACCGAATCGAACACCGCGTCGACCGCGATCTTGCGCCGGGCCGGGTCTTCCTCGCCCACCTTCGGCTCGATGCCTTCGAGCATGGCGACTTCCCGCAAGGGAATGCCGAGCTTCTCGTAGGTCTTCAGGATCTCCGGATCGATCTCGTCGAGCGAGCTTACCGCCTTCTTCGGCTTCGGCGCCGCGTAATAGTAGATGTCCTGGAAGTCGATCTTGGGATAGTCGACGCGGGCCCAGGTCGGCTCGACCATGGTCAGCCAGCGCCGATAGGCCTCAAGCCGCCACTGGAGCATCCAGTCGGGTTCGTTCTTCTTCTGCGAGATGAATTTTACGATCTCTTCCGACAGCCCCTTGGGGGCCTTCTCGGAGACGATCAGGGTCTCAAACCCATAACGATACTGGTCGACGTCGATGCGCTTCACGCGCTCGACCGTCTCTTGTACGGCTGGCATTCCATCCTCCGCTCGTGGTTTCAAGGACCACGGTGGATCAAACTCGAACGAGTATTACGATGTTTCTGTGCGGAAAGCACGGGCTTAGAACGGTTCAAGCCGTGTTTCATCGCTTAGGTCTTAAGTAGGCTATTACCGAGCTTTCGCCAAGCCTCTAACGCCCTATTAATGTCCCCAGGTTCCGTGGACCAGCCCAGACTAAGACGCACCGCTCCCTGGGCCAAGGCGGCATCGAAGCCCATCGCCGCGAGCACGTGAGAGGGCTGGACCTTTCCGGAAGAACAGGCGGACCCCGACGACACGGCGATGCCTTCCAGGTCGAAGCCGATCACGGCGGTCTCGGCCTTGAGCCCGGGTGCGGTGAACAGAACGGTATTTGGCAACCTCTCCACATCGTCGGCGAAGACAATTGCCCGGGCAATCGCTTGAATACCCTTTCCCAAGCGATCTCTGAGGTTTGCCATCCGCTTCGCATCCTCCGGCAGAGCCTGAAGCGCAGCTTTCACCGCTGCCCCAAAACCCGCGATGCCCGCGACATTCTCGGTTCCCGCCCGGCGCCCAAGCTCCTGCCCGCCCCCGCGAAGCACCGGCTCCAGACCGGCAAGCCCCTCGGCGACAACCAGCGCGCCGACGCCCTTCGGACCGCCGATCTTATGCGCAGAAAAGGTCGCAAGGTCCGCACCTACCGCGTTAATATTGAACTCAATTTTGCCGAGCGCCTGGATCGCATCGACATGCACGAGGCCGCCGGCCTCGTGCACAATCTGCGCCGCCTCCGCAACCGGCTGGAGCGCACCGGTTTCGTTGTTGGCCGCCATGATCGAGACCAGTGCCGGCGGGCCATCAGCGAGTAAGTCTCGGAGGTGATCGAGATCGACCACGCCGGAGCGCGTGACCCGAATCTGGCGAATACTCTCCGCGAGGAACCGGCCGCCCGCCAGCACCGAGGCATGCTCGACCGCGGAGACCAGGAGCCGCCGCACCGGCCCGCCCGATGGGCCGCGCAGGCCGGGGGAGAGCGCGAGCGCATTGGCCTCGGTTCCGGAGGACGTGAAGACGACGTTCCGCGGCAGCGTGCCCACGGCTCCGGCAAGCGCGGCGCGGCCATTCTCGACCAACCGCCGCGCCTTCCGTCCCTCGGCATGGACAGAGGATGGATTACCGATCAGCTCATAAGCCGCCAGCATTGCTGCGCGCGCCTCGGCGCGTAGCGGTGCGGTCGCATTCCAGTCGAGATAGACACGATCAGGCATGCGCCCTCTTAGCACCTTTTGCCTTCGCGCCAATCGGCTGCGGCTGCACGTCAGGCCGGCTGTTGCCGCACGGTCGCGCCAACGGAACGCGGCTCGATCCGCAGTCCGAACAACGGACGCAGCCAACCAACGCGCCGCGCGATCTCGTAGCTGATCAGACAGGTAAATGCCGTGCCTGAAATCACGATGGCGGCCTCGTTTGCCGCAGACAGTCCGCTGCCCCGCAACGCATGGGCGATCACGATGATCGCGGTCTGATGCACGATGTAGAAGGGAAAGATCGCATCGGTGAGATAGCGGCGCACCGGCCCATCAGCCGTCAAATGGCGCCGCGCAAAGCCAAGCACAGTTGCCATCGCGATCCACTGGTAACAGCCATAGGCCGCACCAGCGAACCATCGCAGCATCGCCGATCGCGGGAACACGCCGATATACATGAGGATGAAGACGGCGAAACAGGCGGCTGCAAGCGTCAGCGTCACCCACCGTTGCCGCTCGAGTTCCTGCCAAACGGCGCCTTGGCGCGCGAGCAGGAAGCCGATCAGGAAAGCGGTCGCGTAGTCGGCGTGGTTGTACCAGTCGCCGAATAGCGCATGCGTTGACGGGAACACCGGCGATAGAAACAGCCGCCAGGCTGAAAACAGCAGGCACGGCACCACCAGCAGCCACGGCCCGGCGAGCATCGCCGCAAGCCGCTCGCCGATCCGATCCGCAACCGTCGGCCACAGGCACAGCAGGCCAACCAGGGCCATGGTGTAGACCCAGAGATAGACCACGAACCAGAGATGGTTCCAGGTCGGCTGCACGATGCAGGGGGTCGGACAGAACTGCGCGCCGAACGCCAGATAGTGGTGAAGATAGTAGTCAGCAAAACCGGCCGAATAACCGCGGCTCTCGACGATCTGGAGGTAGGACTGTGGCGGCACGATCACGAGCATGCCTGTCATCAGCGGGATCAAGAGCCGCACCGAGCGCGCGCGGGCGAAAGCGGCGGGCCGGACCTTGCCCAGCATGAAGCGGCTTGCGACCCCGGAGACTAGGAACAGCAGCGACAGCCGCCAGGGATTGACCACCAGCATCACCGGCTCCAGCCAGGTCAGTCGGTGCTCGCTCTTGATGTGAAATCCCCAGGACACGTAGAGCATGCCGACGTGGTAGAAGATCAGCAGTGCGAAGGCTAAAATCCGCACCCAATCCAGATCGATGCGTCGTCCCGGATTTGATGGTGGCTGTGGTGTTGACATGGGTTTTTGCTCCTTGACGTACCGGCATCAGCGGTGTTCGGGCCATGGCTGACAGCCAGAATGCGCCGGATACGGAGCGCGTCGAGGCGGTTTGGGATCAGAGCCCGGCGCGAGGGGGCGAGGTGTCACCGTCAGGGACGAGCGGTTGGTCGCGCGGGATCAGTGGCGACTGGAGGATGTTGGCCGCGATCGCCGCCGTCGCGATGGCCATCGGCATCGTCAATGCGCTCTCCGGTGCGCAGGACGCTGCCTGGCGCGGCGACAGCTATGACATTGGCCGGCGACTGTTCTGGGAACTGTCGAGCATCATCGTCATCCTGCTGCTGGTGCCGATCCTGATGCTGTCGGTGCGGCGGATGCGTGAGGCGAGCCTGGCAGAACGGATCGGAGTCGGCGCGGTCACCCTGCCCGCCTTCTCGGCCTTCCATATCGCAGGCATGGTGGGTTTGCGGAAGTTGATGCTCTGGCTCGCGGGCGGCACCTACGACTTTCATTTCTCGCTGGCGACCGTCCTTTACGAGTTCCGCAAGGATGCGGTGACCGCATTGCTGATCGGGGCAACGCTCTGGCTGATTGAAAGCCGCCGCGACCTGCGTAAGGCGGCCCAGGAAGCCCGGACCAAGCCGGTCGCCGCGCAGGAGCCCTTGGCCCCCGATTTGATCTGGCTTCGCGACGGCACCAGCCGCATTCGCGTCGCACCGCGCGACATTCTCTGGGTCGCCTCCGCCGGCAATTACATCGAATACAGCCTTGCGAACGGTACCCAGCACCTCATCCGGGGAACGCTTGCCGCGACCGAAAGCGAACTCGCCCGCTTCGCCATCGTCCGTGTCCACCGGACGAGACTTGCCAATCTCGACCGGGTGAGCGGCGTGGACTTCAAACCGTCAGGGGACTTCGAGCTGACATTCGACAACGGCAAGACGCTCGGCGGCAGCCGGCGCTACCGGCCCGCCGTTGCCTCGCTCGGCGGCCCCTCCGCGCCTGCGTGAATCGCCTGCTGGATCACACGCCAGCCGATAAATGACCGTGATTCCAATCGGTTGTCCTCATAAGGGTGCCCTTGGCCATCCCCTGGCCCGATCCCGACCGCGATCGGCGTGACGCCGGGATAGCCGGCTAAGCTGTTGAGCCCATTCATAGATGTCGAAGATGCTTGCTTTTTGCCCCGCAGCCTATGTTAGAACGCGCACCGTCAAGTCACCGCGCCATCTGCGCATCACCGCGAGGCGCATGCCTTCTCACCCTTCCATTCGCGCTTTCGTCGGCCGCTGCCGATGAGACCACAATCGGTTGATTGTCCAGGACCAGCTCTCCAGCACATCAATCAAGAGATCATCGATGCCTGAAGTCATTTTCACTGGCCCTGCCGGCCGTCTCGAAGGCCGCTATCACCCGGCCAAACAGAAGAACGCGCCGATCGCGATGATCCTGCATCCGCATCCGCAGTTTCACGGCACGATGAATCATCAGATCGTGTACCAGTGCTACTACGCGTTTGCGCATCGCGGCTTCTCGGTGCTGCGCTTCAACTTCCGCGGCGTCGGCCGCAGCCAGGGCTCGTTCGACCACGGCACCGGCGAATTGTCGGATGCGGCAGCCGCGCTCGACTGGGCACAGACCATCAATCCCGAAGCGCGCGCCTGCTGGGTCGCCGGCTTCTCCTTCGGCGCGTGGATCGGCATGCAGCTTCTGATGCGCCGCCCCGAAGTGGAGGGTTTCATCTCGATCGCGCCGCCGGCCAATCTCTACGACTTCTCGTTCCTCGCGCCCTGCCCGTCGTCGGGCCTGATCGTGCATGGCGAGAAAGACGCCGTGGTGCCGCCCAAGGACGTCAACACGCTGGTCGAGAAGCTGAAGACGCAGAAGGGCATCGTCATCGACCAGCAGATCATCCCCGGCGCCAACCATTTCTTCGACGCCAAGCTCGAGCCGCTGATGGAAACCATCACGGCCTATCTGGACATGCGTCTGGCCAACGTGCGGTAAGAATGAGATGGGCGCGTTCGTGGCCCTGCTGCGAGCCGTCAATGTCGGAGGCACCGGCAAGCTTCCGATGACCAAGCTCAAGGCGATGTGCGAAGAGCTCGGCTTTGCCGCCGTGCGTACCTACATCGCCAGTGGCAATGTGGTCTTCACCAGCCGTAAATCGGAATCCGCAATCAAGGCCGCGCTGGAGAAGCGCCTGCACACCTACGCTGGCGCGCCGGTCGGTGTGCTCGTGCGCAGCGCTGCCGAGATGGCGGAGGTCTTGGCCGCCAATCCGTTCCCGAAGGCCGCGCCCAATCGCACCGTCGCGATCTTCCTCGATAAGCCGCCACCCGCGGAGGCGCTCGCCAACATCCGCGGCCAGAAGAACGAAGAAGTGCGCCTCGGCCGCCGCGAGATCTACGTGCATTATGGCGACGGCATGGGGACGTCAAAACTCGCGATCCCCGCCGCGAAGACCGGCACCGCGCGCAACATGAACACCATCGCGACCCTGGCGAAGATGGCTGCGGAGCTTTAGGCCAGCTTCAGCGCCGCAATCCCCGTCAGGACCAGCACGATCCCGACTAGCTTCATCGCGCTGAGCGTCTCACCGAACAGCACAACGCCCATCAGAAAAGTACCGGCAGCCCCAATGCCGGTCCACACCGAATAGGCGACGCCGACTTCGAGCACCTTCAAGGCGCGTCCGAGCAGGAACACGAAGGCCGCGAGGAGCACCAGCGAGACGATGCTCCAGCCGATGCGCGTGTAGCCCTCCGCATACTTCATCGAGATCGCCCAGCCGATATCGAGCGCGCCGGCCATCACCAGCGTCAGCCAGGCCATAGATGACGACATCGCTCAAGCCGCGAGCTTGAGCAGGTGCGCGTCGTGGCGCACGAGAAAGGCGCGCAGCAATTGCGGATAGTCGTCACCGACCGCGGTGCGCACGCTCGGACGTTGCGCGAGCTGTGCGCGCCAGGCGCGGACCTTCGGCACATCGCGGAAGATCCCGTGATCGGTCAGATCGTCGAACAGGTCGAAATAGCGGAAGATCGGCGCGAATACGGCGTCGACGAGGCTGAATTCTTCGCCTGCGAAGAACGGGCCGGTGCCAAGCGCAGCTTCCACGCGAACGAACTTCGCCGCGAGCGCCTGACGCTTGCTTTCAAATGTCGCCGGATCCGTCGTCGTCTCCAGGCCCCAGAGATCTCCGAGGATGGCCGAGCCGAACTCCATCCAGGCGCGGTGCTCGGCACGCTTCAACGCATCACCCGGATGCAGCTTGCTGCCTGCTTGCGTCTCCTCGATGTACTCGCAGATTACATTGCTCTCGAACAGCGCGACCTCGCCATTGTCGGTCGTCACCAACAGCACCGGCACCTTGCCGAGCGGCGACAGTCTGAGAAACCAGTCCGGCTTGCTGGCGAGATCGATATCGACCCGCTCGAACGGAACACGCTTCTCCTTCAACGCGATCACCGCGCGCTGCACGTAGGGACAAAGCTTGTGGCTGATCAGCTTCAATGAAGCGGGTGTGTCAGGGGAAGACGTCATGGCGCGATCCGGCGGTTGATGCAATTGCATCCAAGATAGATGCATTTGCATGCATCCGTCAAGATCGATGCACCTGCATTGACCTCACCTGGGAGCTCACGGCCGCGCGATCACCCCGCCGGTCATTGGCATCGGCACCCCCGTGGTGGTCGGATAGGATAGCGGCAAGCCCTTGAGGCCACGCGCGGCGAGGAAGCCGAAGGCCTGCGCCTCGATGGCGTCGGAGGCCCAGCCGAGGGTCTCGGCGGCCTCGACGGTGGCGGAGCCGACGCGCTCGCGCAGCATCCGCAGCATGGTGAGGTTGCGGGCGCCGCCGCCACAGACGATCCAGCTGCGCGGCCGCCGCGGCAGCAAGGGAATGACGCGCGCGATCGCCGCCGCGGTGAACGCCGTCAGCGTCGCAGCGCCATCGGCCGGCGCGACGTCGCCGAGCTTCAGTGCGGCAAAGTCGTTGCGGTCGAGCGATTTCGGCGGCGGAAGAGCGAAGAACGGCAGCTCCAGCGCTCGCGCAATCCAGGCTTCGTCGGCCTTGCCGAGCGCTGCGAACTTGCCTTCCGCATCGAAGGCTTGGTTCATGGTGCGGTACATGAAATCGTCGAGCAGCGCGTTGCCGGGCCCGGTGTCGCAGGCGATCAGCGTGTCGTTGCCGTCGATATAGGTGATGTTGGAGACGCCGCCGATATTGACGACGACGATCGGTCCCTCGCGCGCCAGCGAATTGGCGAGCGCCCGGTGGTACACCGGCACGAAGGGGGCCCCCTGCCCGCCGGCCTCGACGTCGGCGGCGCGAAAGTCGTACATCACGGGAATATGGATGGCCCTGGCGAGCGCCGGCGCGTCGCCGATCTGGACTGTCAGCCGCCGCTCGGGCCGGTGCAGCACGGTCTGGCCGTGGAAACCGACGATGTCGATCTCCTCGGGCTTCATCCGGTTCTGGGCGAGGAAGGCGGCCACAGCCTCGGCATGCGCCTGCGTCACCGCGCGCTCCGCCTCGGCCAGGATCCCCGGCCGGGCGTCGCGTTGCGACAGGTTCACGGCCTCCGACAGCGCCTGGCGCAACAGGTTACGTTCGGCCGGGCTGTAGGGCCGGTAGCCGGACGGCCCGAACGCCTTCACCTGCTTTCCATCGGTTTCGATCAGCGCGACGTCCACCCCGTCCAGCGAGGTGCCGCTCATCAAACCGAGTGCCGTCAACATCATGGATCAGCATCCTCAAAGCCCCCTCCGGCATGCCGATCTTGTGCCAGAGGGGCACATCTTATAATGCCACAGCGCCAAGTGGCGGGCGGCAATCGAGTTCCCACGGAAGACCCTTAAATTGCTCCCAAAACAGTAAACCAAGAATTGTCAGGCACGCCGACAGATGACTGCATTTAAATCGGATTTCCTCAACACTCTGCAGGAACGCGGATTCATCCATCAATGCTCCGATTTCGAGGGGCTGGATGCGCTCGCCGCCAAGGGCGAGGCAACCGCCTATGTCGGCTACGACTGTACCGCTCCGTCGCTGCACATCGGCAACTACCTGACCATGATGATGCTGCACTGGCTGCAGCAGTCCGGCAACAAGCCGATCACGCTGATGGGTGGCGGCACCACCATGGTCGGCGATCCCTCCGGCAAGGACGAGACCCGCGCGATCCGCGCCGTCGCCGAAATCGAGGCCAACAAGGCTTCGATCCGCGGCGTGTTCGCGAAGGTGCTCCGCTATGGCGATGGCAAGAGCGACGCCATCATGCTCGACAATGCGGAGTGGCTGACCAGGTTGAACTGGATCGAAATGCTGCGCGACGTCGGCAAGCATTTCTCGGTCAACCGCATGCTGACGATGGACTCCGTGCGCCTGCGCCTCGAGCGCGAGCAGGAGATGAGCTTCATCGAGTTCAACTACATGATCTGCCAGGCCTACGACTTCGTCGAGCTCGCCAAGCGCACCGGCTGCCATTTGCAGATGGGCGGCTCGGACCAGTGGGGCAACATCATCATGGGAGTCGATCTCGGCCGCCGCATGGGCACGCATCAGCTGTTCGCGCTGACGACGCCGCTGCTGACCACCGCATCGGGCGCCAAGATGGGCAAGACTGCGCAAGGCGCGGTGTGGCTCAACGCCGATCAGTTCTCGCCCTATGATTTCTGGCAGTACTGGCGCAACACCGAGGATGCCGACGTCGGCAAATTCCTGAAGCTGTTCACGACGCTGCCGATCGCCGAGATCAAGAAGCTCGAGGCGCTCGGCGGCTCCGAGATCAACGAAGCCAAGAAGGTTCTGGCGACCGAGGCGACCGCGCTCTTGCACGGCCGCGATGCTGCGAACGAAGCCGCCGAGACGGCACGCCGCACCTTCGAGGAAGGCGCCCTCGCCGAGAGCCTGCCGACGGTGGAAATTCCGCGCGGCGAGCTGGAGGCCGGACTCGGTGTGCTCAACGCTTTCGTCAAGGCAGGCCTCGTCGCCTCCAACGGCGAGGCACGGCGCCAGATCAAGGGCGGCGGCCTGCGCGTCAATGATGGGCCCGTCACCGACGAGAAGATGACGCTGTCAGCGGCCAATCTGACGCCGGAAGGCGTGATCAAGCTGTCCTTCGGCAAGAAGAAGCACGTCCTCGTCCGGCCTGCATAGGCGTATGAGCTTTTGATGCTTGTCAGGGCGCGTTGAAGCGCGCTCCCTGACGGACAATGGATCAGAAGACGCCCAGGAAAACGCCCAACCAAACGGCCAGGGAACAAGACAGCACGCAGCAAGGCGCGGTGCGCACCGCGCTTGTCGTGCTCGCGCTGTGCTTCACGCTGGCCGTGCTCGGCCGCGGCCTGAGTGAAAGCTTCACCGTCTTCCTCAAGCCGATCTCCGAAAATTTTGGCTGGGACCGCGCGCAGGCCGTTTCGATCTATTCGCTGACATGGCTCATCAGCGGACTGACGGCGCCGCTGGTCGGCCGCCTGTTCGATCATTCCGGACCACGCATCGTCTATGCGCTCGGCCTGTTGCTGCTGGGCTCGGCGTTCCTGATCGCCGGCCATGCGCGAGCGCTCTGGCAATTCCAACTCTCGATTGGACTGTGTGTCGGCATCGGCGTTGCATTCATCGGCAATGTGCCGAACTCGATCCTGCTCGGCCGCTGGTTCGGGCCGCGGCTGCCGACTGCGATGGCGGTGGTCTATTCCGCCATGGGCGGCGGCGTGCTGGCGCTGCTGCCGGCTTCGCAGCTCCTGATCGATCATCTCGGCTGGCGCGCGACCTACCAGGTCTATGGCTTCGCCGCATTGGGCCTGCTGGTGCCGCTGATGCTGCTGCCATGGCGGCTTTTCGCGGCGGGCTCGCCGCATGTGGTGAAGAAGACCGATCCCGATTTCATCGACGACGGCTGGACACTTTTCAGCGCGATGCGCCATCACGCCTTCTGGGCGCTGTTCTCGACCTTCTTCTTCACCGCCGTCGGCATGTACGCGATCGCGGCCCAGATCGTCGCCTATCTGATCGATGCCGGCTTCCCGCCGATCCAGGCTGCAACCGCATGGGGTTTTTCCGGCGTGGTGCTGGTGTTCGGCATGTTGGGAGTCTCGGCCCTCGACGGACTGATCGGCCGTCGGCCCTCGGTGCTGCTGAGCTATGCGATCTCGATCCTCGGCATCGCCCTGCTCTGGCTGTTGCAGTACTCTCCGAACCTCATCCTGCTCACCGGCTTCGTCGTCTGCTTCGGCAGCATGATGGGCTCGCGCGGGCCGCTGATCACGGCAACCGCGATGAAGATCTTTCGAGGCAAGCGGGTCGGCACCATCTACGGCACCATCTCGATCGGCAGCGGGCTGGGCTCGGCATTCGGCTCCTGGAGCGGCGGCCTGATCCACGACGCGACCCACGGCTACAACGCGCTGCTCATCTTCGCACTTGCGAGCGTGGTGCTCGGAATGATCCCCTTCCTGATCGTACCCGCCTTGCGGCGCTAGGTTTCTCAGAGGGAACCCCGTCTCACTCACGCTACCAGGGAACTACGGGCGGGCGCGACGCGTATACGTCCAGAAAGCGAACGGCGCGTGGCTGAAAACACAGCTTGCGGTGTTTTGTCCGACATGACGAAAATGTCAGCGTGAATTGACCTGGCGCAGCTTGCGATGCGGAACCGAATGCGGTCCTAGTCGTAGCATTGGATGGAGGGCACAAACCAAATGAACTTTCCTTATCTCTCTCGCTATCAACCGGTTCTCTTGAGCCTGTTTCGCTTCATTACCGGGCTGCTGCTGTTCCAATACGGCATGACCAAGCTCTTCCACGTTCCGATGGTGGCCATGTTCGCCAATCCGCCGCCGCTGATCTGGACGGCCGGCCTGATCGAGCTCGTCCTTGGCGCGGCACTGATTCTCGGACTGTTCACCCGCCTCTCGGCCTTCGTGCTCTCCGGCGAAATGGCCTTCGCCTACTTCCTCGGCCACGTCTTCCACATCTCCAAGGAAGGCCCGGCAGTGTTCCTGCCGCTGCTCAACGGCGGCACCGCCGCGATCCTGTTCTGCTTCGCCTGCCTCTACCTCGCGGCAGCGGGTGGCGGCCCGGTCAGCGTCGATGCGCTGCTCGGCAAGGAGAGCGGTGCGCCGGGCGGCGCCTTCGCGCGGCGCTGATACGCACGTAATCGACTCCATGTCACGGGGCGGCGCCGGCGATTGACCGGCGTCGCCTCAGCGAGAGCCCAGCACGTTCCAGATCAGAACGAGGGCCGCTGCAAGCAGCACGGACATGATGAGGCGGTGAACGAATCGGTTCATTGCAGGTCCGGCCGGGCGCGACGCCCACCAAATTCCAATTTCCATCTTCCGGCACAAGAGTACCGGCGCGCGTCTGCACGTCGGCGGTTGCCTGCACCGTTACGCATAGCGCTGCGAACCTCGCCGCGCGCCGCGGGCTCCCGCACGGCCATCTTCATGATTGGTAAGAAGTTCATGCTGGCGAGGGGAGCAATAATAGACATCTCGTAGGGGCTGTGATGAAGCTGTTGAGTCATCTGAAGATTCGCACCAAGCTCGCCAGCATGGTCTGCCTTGCTGCTCTCACAGTCACGGCCATCATCGCGGTATCGGCGGTCCTCAGCAAGAGCCGCATGATGGACGACCGGGTCCAGCAGATGAAAGCGGCGGTCGATCTGCTCCATGGTCTTGCGCAGACTTTCCAGGACGACGTCGCCGCCGGCAAGATGAGTCCAGACGACGCCAAGCTGCAGTTTCGCCGGCGTGCGCGCAACATGAAGTTCGGCGGCGGCCAAGGCTATCCTGTCGTCTACAACCCGGACACGTCGATCCTGGTCAATGGCGCCAATCAGCAGCTCGAAGGCAAGATCACAGGTGCCACGGATTCGAATGGCGTCCTGATCGCAGATGCTCAGCTGAACGCTGCCAGGCAGGCGCCTCAGGGCGGCGTCACATCCTATCTCTACCCGCGCCCCGGCCAGACCGAGCCGGTTCGCAAGACTGTCTTCGTCCGCCAGTTCGCGCCCTGGAACGTCACGATCAGCTACGGGCTCTATGTCGACGATATCGACGCCGACGTGCGTGCACTCACGCTGGAGCTCGCCGCAATCGGCGCCGGCCTGCTGCTGCTGATGGCGACGCTGTCCTGGCTGATCGCCCGCGACGTGCTGAAAGCACTCGACCGCCAGAAGACCCGCATGCAGGACATCGCCAATGGGGCCCTCGACATCAAGGTTGAGGAGACCGATCGCGGCGACGAGATCGGCCGGATGGCCGAGACGCTCGAGGTGCTCAGGCAGACGGCAGTGACTGCCCGCACCCTGGAGGCCGAACAGGTCGCGGCCAAGGCGCGCAGCGAGCAGGAGAAGCGCGATGCCCTGATCTCGCTCGCCGATCGCTTCGATGCCTCGGTCGGTCAGCTCGTGGGCATGATGGCCTCGGGCTCCGGCGAGCTGGAAGCCACGGCCAGGTCGATGTCGTCGACCGCCACGGGCACCAATCAGCGCGCCGCCGTGGTCGGCTCTGCTGCAATCGAAGCCAGCCAGCGCGTCCAGACGGTGGCGGCAGCCGCCGAGGAGCTCTCCTCCTCCATCACCGAGATCAGTCGCCAGGTCGCGCAATCGGCCGAAGTGACCGGGCGCGCCGTGGAGAGCGCACGCCACACCGACACCATCGTGCGCGCTCTCTCGGACGGTGCCCAGCAGATCGAGCATGTCGCCGAACTGATCTCCAGCATCGCGGCGCAGACCAATCTGCTCGCGCTCAACGCAACCATCGAGGCCGCACACGCCGGAGAAGCCGGCCGCGGCTTCGCCGTCGTCGCCTCCGAGGTGAAGTCGCTCGCAAGCCAGACCGCCGAAGCGACCCGCGAGATCGGCGACAAGATCGCCCAGATTCAGGGCGCGACCAAGGAGGCCGTCGATGCCATCGGCAGCATCACCACCACCATCGAGGAGGTCAGCCGGATCGCCACCTCGATCGGCGCCGCCATCGAGGAGCAAGGCGCGGCTACCGCCGAGATCGCCCGCAGCGTCTCGCAGACGGCCGAAGCCACCAAGGAGGTCACCACCAATATCGGTGGCGTCAGCACGGCCGCCAACGAGACCGGCAACGCCGCCGGCATGGTGCTCGCGGCCGCCTCGAACCTCTCCAAGCAGGCCGAACAGCTCTCGGGCGAAGTCGGGACATTTTTGGCAGGCGTACGCGCCGCATAAGCGGCACGGGACTCTCGGCGAGAGATGTTCTTGCCGGATACGTCCGGGCAAAAACGCCGCGGCTAACGCCGCACGAGACTGCAACCGTTCGACAATTGTCTTGCCGAACCGGTCGGGCTGTCGCCGGACTGCGACGACGGCAATTCATCGATCGGCGCATTTTGTTTGCCGGTGTTGAATTCCATGATCTTTCGGGTCACGCCGGGAAATATCGCCGAGATCGGATTGACGCGCATCACGGGCGCGCCCGGTGTGCCGACGACCTCGTATGTCACGCCGATCAGTCCCTCCTTATCGCCAGCGCCGAGGAACAACCCGAGTACCGGAATCTGTCCGAACATGTTGTTCAACCCGTACATCGGCACAAAGGTACCGCTCATGCACACCTGGTTGCCGGGATAGTCGATCGAACCCTCGATGGTGGCGCCGATCATCGGGCCTTTGACCACGCCGTCGCGGACCGTCAGCGCGCCGTTCTGACGGATGAACTCGGCGCGGAGCGCGCTGAAGGAGACGCCATTCCCCGTGCCATTCGGAGCGCCGGCTGCAACGCGCTCGAGCTGGGCCTCGCCCTTCACCGTGAAGTCGCGCACGTTGATGAGGCCCTCGCGAGCCGTATTCGGCTCCGACGTCGGCGGCTCCATCGCAACCACCATCTGGCCGCCGATCGCCTTGGTATAAGTATCGGTGAAGCGCAGCAGCGCGCCGGCGTCGTTGGTCTGGAGATAGATGACCTCTCGGCTGCCCTGCGCACGCCCGCCGCGCAAGTCCGCCGCCACCGGCGTGTTCTGACCGATCCTGCCGCTGAGCGAGAACGCCTTGATGGCCCCGCTTCGCTTCGACATCTTGGCGTCGACGCTGCGCATCGCCTCGCCGTTGAAACCCATGACGGCGCCGAGCTTCACGTCGATGTCGAAATCGACGTTCTTGAGCTTGCTCTTGCTGTCGTCCTTGGAATTGCCTGAGATCGCGGACCTGAGGAAACCACGGCCGTCGAACACGTCGCCGCGCATGGTGCCCCTGATGACGCCGTCCTGACCGCGCTCGACCTTCAACGACGTCTTGTCGCCGTCGGACGGCGCATAGGTCGGGAAGTTCGCGTTCATGAGGTCGCCGTTGGGATCGACTTCGAGCGAGCCCTTGATCGAGGCGCCGCCGCCTTCGATGACGATGTCCTCCAGCCGCGTCGATTGCGCCGTCGGCACCACCTTGAATGTCGCCTTGCTCGATTTGCCCGGCAGCTTGACCCAGCCGGGAAGGATATTGTCGAGCTTGACCGACGTCAGGTCTGCCTCGATGCCGAGCTTCGTCGTCGCGTCAGGACCGCCGGCAATCTTGCCCGAAACCTTGATCGGAACCGATCCGCTGACGGCGGGGCTGAGATCGAAGCCGAGGCGCGCACGGCTGGCATCGTCCAGCGTCGTCTGGAGCTTGACGTCCGCATCGCCATCGGTGGCCTTACGGTAATCGAGCGAGGCCGCCTGCCCGTTGATCTTGACGTCGCCCTTGACCTGGTAACCCGCGTTGTTGGCGACGATCTTGAGGGTGTTGGCCTCGAGCTTCTGATTCATCACCAGCTTGTCGGCGGCAAAGCCGTTGAGGTCGGCGGTGACGGCATAGGTGGTATCGGCCTTGGTCAGCTCGCCCTTCACCGGCATGCCCAGCTGGATGTTGGCCGTGAACGTTCCCTTGCTGGCGTTGGGATCGACAACGGTCGACGACAAATCGCTCAACCGATCGTTGGCCAGCATTTCGGCCGCCGCTGGCACCGGACCTTCGACACGGAAGCGGGTCCGCGACGGCGACGGCTTCGGAGCCATATCAGGCACCTCGAAGGTGAAGTCCGAGATCGTGATCTTGCGGCCCGCGGGCGTGTCGGCAATGCCTTGGGCGATATTCACGGTGGCGGTGCGGCCGGTCACGTGGGCCTTGAGGTCGGCGTCGTGCACGACGGGCATGCCGTCGACGGGCCGAACCGCGACGCCGCTCGCAACGATGTTGACCGACAGGCCGTCATCGGGAATCGGCGGCCCCTTGCGCGGCAGGTTACGCGTCGGCGAGTTGATGCCGACCTCGATGCGCTGGAGCGTGCCGCGCTCGATCCGCTCGATGACCCATTGGCGCAGTTCCGGCACGACCAGCGTCGGCCACATCCGCTTCAGTGCGGAGGCTGACATTGGCGTCCCCGCAAAGCCGAGCGTCAGGCGCGGCTCGCCCGAATAGTCGATCGCGCCGGTACCGGCGACGCCGATCTCGCCATTGCTGATATCCGCCTGTGTCAACAGCAGCCGCTTGTGATCGGTGTCGAAGCGGAAGCCGATCGCGATGCGATTGAAGACCAGCGGCGGGTCGTTGTCGATGCCGCCCAGCAGGATCGAACCGCCGCTGAAGCCAAGCTGCCAGTCGTTGATGGTGCCGTTCGGCGGCTCGAGATGGGCCAGCAGCGTCATGCGATTGGCGCCCGAGAGGATCTTGAACGGTGCGACCAGCACCCGCCGTCCCGCATCCCACTCGACATTGATCTCGGCCGAGTCGATCGCCATCGGATAATCGGGCGTGTCGGTGTCGATGATGTTGCCCGCGCCAACCGTGATCTTGCCGCGGAAGAACGTCGGCACGCCGTCGCGGCCAAGCTCGCCCTTCATCTCGCCGGTCAGAGGCAGGTCAGCCGTATAAGTCAGATCCTTGACGCGCAGCGCCAGCAGGATGTTGGAGGTCGAGACCTTGTCCGCGCGGATATCGACCGAACGCACGCCATTCTCGGCAGGTCCGATCGTGGCGCGCAGCGACCACGGATGGGCGCCCTCCTCGCCGAGACTAAGCGCCACGCCACCATGGCTCGGCCGGCGCAGGCTGAGCGTAATGTTCTCAAATGTCCATTTGCTGCCGCGCTGCTGGTCGTCGACGATCAGATTGCCGTTCTTGAGACCGATCTCGTTGAGGTTCTGACCGTCGAGGCCGGTCATGCTCAGGCTGTCGAGCCAGTCTAGTCCCTGAAGGATTCCGCTCTGCGCGGCGGGTTGGGGTGCGG
The DNA here is from genome assembly GCF_028128765.1 of Bradyrhizobium sp. CCBAU 51627. Lineage (GTDB taxonomy): Bacteria > Pseudomonadota > Alphaproteobacteria > Rhizobiales > Xanthobacteraceae > Bradyrhizobium. Next base: position 611,965 of record NZ_LBJG01000005.1, on the reverse strand, counting down.
CCTGAGGCGCGTCCGGGGTTGCAGGGACCATCCCGAAAGGCGGCGGCGGCACGCCGTTTCGCGGGAATGTCGGCGGCAGGCCCGCTTCCTTCTTGGACGCGACGCCAGTTGCGAGCGGTTTCGCCGTCTCACCGGCAGACACCGTGACGGTCCCATCAGGTGCGATCCGGATCGCAAGCTCGGCATCGACCAGGTTGAGGCTTTCGGCGCGCAGATGCCCGGAGAGAAGCGCGAGCCCCGACAGCCTCACCTCGGCCTTCGGTGCGCTGGCGACGACGGCATGCTCATGATCGCGCACGATGATGTCGCGGATTCGCACGGCAATCCCGATCCGCCCGGCGCGCTCAATCTGGGTGCCGCCGACCTCCACGGTATTGCCGTGCCCGATATTGTCCTCAATCGCAGCCGCGAGCCAAGGCGTTGCAACGTCGAGATTGATGGGACCGGCGCCGAGCCGCCACCACAGCGCTCCAAAGCAACCGACGAAGATCACGATCATGGTGCCGAGGACGATGGACGTCCGGCGAAGCCAGCGTCCGCTGGGCAGCGCCCGTCGAAACGCCGAGAAACCGTCACCGAGGCGCAAGCGCGAATTGGAACGCGACAACAGGCGGCGTGCGCGATGGCCCGCCTCCTCCTCCTGATCCTGATCCCAATCGGCCTCGTCCCAACCCGGCTGCTCGTGATAGCCGCCGTGCCGATCGAAATCCCGATTATGATCCTGGGGCGACGTATTCCTTGCCATTGCCTCTCGATACAGGCGCCCTTCGTAGGATTGAGCGCCGCCGGGACCGCAGCCATCGACAGGGATCGACGCTCCCCGCCCCGGCATTGCCGCCATACCTCTGATGTTCCTGCTGTTCGTCATTTCGCCCCGGGAGCGCGTTCAACGAGCAGTGGGGTGGTGCGTGGAATTCCTTGTAACCATACTCCGTCGCCGCCAAACTTGCCCGGCCGAGGGCGCGAATCCGGCACACCGGACGAGAGCAGCAATACCGCTTCGGTTGACCCGCCGAAAGCGACGAAAGGAAGGCGTATGTCCAAGACATCCCGAAAGAAATCGTCCAAAACGCCCTCCGGCAGTCCGACCACTAAAAAGAAGCCCATGAAAATACGGGCATCGACTGAAACGCCCAGCGCGAAAACCCGGCGGGCGTCGGCAGGCAAATCAGGCAAGCCGGGCACGCAGACAACATCGCATAAGGCCGCATCGAAACGGTTAAAATCTTCTGAAAAGGCCACCAAGCCCGCCGCCGCCGTGTCCGGCGCCAAACCCGCTCTGGCCGAGGGTCAGAAGGCCCCGGTGTTCCGCCTGCCCCGCGATGGCGGCAATGTGGTCACCCTATCGGATTATGCCGGCCAGAAGCTGGTCCTGTTCTTCTATCCCCGCGCCGACACGCCGGGCTGCACGCGCGAGGCAATTGATTTCACCCGGCTCAAGGATGCCTTCACATCTGCCGGTACCGCAGTGCTGGGCATCTCGGCCGACCCGTTAAAGGCCCAGGAGAAGTTCCGCGACAAGCACAGCCTCGGCATCCCCCTGATCTCGGATGAAGCCCATGAGATGCTGGAGGCGTATGGCGCCTGGGGCGAAAAATCCATGTATGGCAGGAGCTTCCTCGGGATTCTTCGCACAACGGTGCTGATCGGCGCCGACGGCAAAGTGGCCAAGATCTGGCGCAACGTCCGGGTCGACGGCCATGCCGACGAGGTGCTGCTCGCTGCAAGAAGTCTTTAACCAGCCCCGTTAAAATCGGGTGTTCCCGTTTCCGGAAAATTAACCATGACTGGCCCAGATTGCCGCGGCAATTAGGCCGCAAGGAACGTTCCGACCGGCGCGGGAGTGCCGATGTCGAAAAGTTCTGCCCAATATTCGCAGTACCACCAACATCACCCCCACGACCACGGACGGGCCTTCCATCGCCGTCCCGCTGCGGCGGCAGCGGCGATCCCACTTCCCGATAGCGACCACGCCTACACCATCCAGCATCACGGCAAGCAGGTCCGTCTCGGGCCGGTGGTGTTCTGGATCGTGGTCGGCACCATCGTTTTACTCGGCCTTTGGTCGGCGGCGACCGCCACCTATTTCGCGTTCCGTGACGACGTGTTGACCCGGCTGATCGCGCGCCAGGCCGAGATGCAATATGCCTATGAGGACCGTATCGCCGAGCTGCGCGCCAAGGTCGACCGCGCCACCAGCCGACAGCTGCTTGATCAGGAACAGTTCGACCAGAAGCTCGACCAGATCATGAAGCGCCAGACGGCGCTGGAGTCCCGGGCCACGGCGCTCGGGGCCATGCCCGATATCACCGGATCGATCCCCCGCGCGGCCCCGCAGCGTAGCGAGGCGGGCCAGGCGATGCAGAGTACGCCCAAACCGTCGCCGATCAGCGACACTGTGATCTTCGTGGCGCCGCCTGATCGCGAAGCGCGGCTCGAATCGCGCGCGCCAGCTGTGATGGCCCCGCCGGTCAATCAATTCGCCAAGAATCAGGGTTTTGACAATGTCCTGGTCCGGCTGACCAATTCGCTTGATCAGGTTGAGCGCCGCCAGGTCGCGGCGCTCAACGCGGTCGAGGAAGGCATGGATTCGCGGATGCGGCGGATGCGCGGCGTGGTCAGCGACCTCGGCCTGAACCTCGCCAGTCTCGAAGCCTCCGTGCCGCGTGCCGCGATGGGCGGCCCGTTCGTGCCGGTGAAGCTCACCGCGAATGCAGGACCCTTCGAGAAGCAGCTCTATCGCATCAATGTCACACGCGCCGAGATGGACCGGCTCAACCGCACGCTGGCGCAGGTGCCGTATCGCAAGCCCGTCGTCGGCGAGGTCGAATTCACGTCGGGCTTCGGCGTTCGCAGCGATCCGTTCCTCGGTCGGCCGGCGATGCATACCGGCCTCGACTTCCGCGCCGCGACCGGCGACCCCGCACGTGTCACGGCCAACGGCAAGGTGGTCTCGGCCGGCTGGTCCGGTGGTTACGGCCGCATGGTCGAAGTCGATCACGGCAACGGCCTGTCGACCCGCTACGGCCATCTCTCCGAGATCAACGTCAGGGTCGGCGAGATCGTGAAGATCGGCCAGGTGATCGGCCTCGTCGGCTCGACCGGCCGCTCGACCGGCCCTCACTTGCATTACGAAACCCGCATCGATGGCGAGGCCGTCGATCCGCAGAAGTTCTTGCGCGCCGGCGTACGCCTCAGCGCGGGCTAAGGCCGACCATCAGGCGCTCTGCTGGCTCGCAATTGGCCGTGCTCGTGGCCGACCTCACCGGTCATGACGTCGCCGAACAGCTCCCAAGCCTGCCCGTTGAAGCGCATCAGCTGCATCTGCTCGATCGGGAAGTAATCGTCCGGCGAGGTGTTGACCATGATGCCGGGCAGCATCAGGTCGGTGTGGAAATTCTTCAGGCTGGCCGCCTGCTTCATGACGTTCTCGCGCGTGAGATTGTCGCCGCACTGCTTCAACACCTGTGCCATCGCTTCGGCCTCCACGTAGCCGTAGAGATTGTTGGCGTTGGTCTTGTCGCCGTCGGGATAATATCTATCCATGAACGCGCGCCACGCGATCACCGCCGGATCCTTGTCCCAGGTCGGGTCGGTCGGATCCTTCAGATACGCGGTCGAGATGATATCCCTGGAATATTCGAGACCCGCGGGCTTGAGCACCGAGGCGATGGAGGTTGCGGTGTTGGCCAGGAAGAATTTTGGCTTCCAGCCGAGCTCGCCCACCTTCCGGATCGCCTGCGCCGATCCCTTTGGAGCGGCCCATGAGAAGAAGATGTCGGCGCCGGAATCATGCAGAGCGACGATCTGCGAATCGATCGAGGGATCGCTGACCTCGTAGGACTTGTCAGCGACGATCATGCTGGCCTTGTCGCCAAGCCCGTCCTTCAGGCCCTTGAACTGGTCCTTGCCGGCATCGTCGTTCTGCCAGAACACGGCGATCTTGCCGTTCGGAAAATGATCGCGAATGTATTTCGCATAGATCCGTCCCTCGCTCTGGTAATTTGGCTGGAAGCCCATGGTCCAGGGAAAGTTCTTCGGGTCCCCGAACTTGGTGCCGCCGGAGGCGACGAAGAGCTGCGGCACCTTCTTGGCGTTCATGTACTTCATGATCGCGGAGTTCGATGGCGTGCCGAGCGACTGGAAGATCAACAGCACCTCGTCGCTCTCGACCAGCTTGCGCGCCTGCTCGATCGCCTTCGGCGGTGAATAGGCATCGTCATAAGTGATGAAATTGATCTTGCGGCCGTTGATGCCGCCCTGATCGTTGATCATCTTGAAGAACGCGGCCTCGGTCCTGCCGATCACACCATAGGACGATGCAGGCCCGCTATAGGGCATGATGTTGCCGATCTTGATTTCGGAGTCGCTGGCGCCGGGGTCGTATTTCTTCTGCGCCGAAGCCGGTGTCGTGATGAGCACGCCGGCAGCAAGCATGGCGAGGGCATCAAGGCTTTTGCGACGACCCGGCATTGGTCTCTCCCCTACGTTTTGTAGTCTTGTTGTGAGGAGAGTGTCGCAAGGTCGCCAGCGACTGGCAAGCGGCAGGATTTTCCGCCGAGTGAAACGGAACTGATCCAGGCTCAAGATCGCTCGTATGACCTAGCGTCCCCGACGATACCGACGCTGCCCCTTGTCCAAAGCTAGGACGGCTTCTTCGGCCGCGATACCAGCTCGATCATCCTGCCTTCGTCGTCGTCGGGCATCGCGGCCCGCGCCTGCGCATAAGCATCCACGGCAGCGCGCGAGACCAGAGGCTTGTCGGCCAGCAGGCTTTCGGCGAGTTTCACGGCGTAAGCGGCGTCCTTGTGCCGCAGCGCAGCCGTGAACGTCGCGCCGCTGAAATCGCGGGCGACCATGCGCCTGGAATGGCGCGCGACCTGCGGGCTCGCAGCCACGCCAGCCTGGATCGACTCCAGCACCAGCTTCATGTCGAGCCCGGCCTGCTCCGCGATGGCGAGGCCCTCGGCGAGACCGGCGATCTGGATTGCGCCCATGAGATTGTTGATGAGCTTGTAGACCGTGCCAGTGCCGACCGCGCCGAAATGGCGAATGGTCGCGCCGATCGGTTCGAGGAACGGCCGCGCGCGCTCGAGATCGGCGGCATCGGCGCCAACCAGCAGTGTCAGTTTTCCGGTGGCCGCGGCGTCCGGCAATCCCGTCACGGGACAATCGATGTAGATCAGCCCGCGCGCGTTGAGCTCGCGGCCCATCTCGCGGGCGTGGTCATAGGAAACGGTTGAGCACTCGATCGCGATCGTGCCTGATTTCATCGCCTTGGCCGCGCCCTTGGGGCCGAGCCACACTGTGCGCGAGGCCTCGTCATCGGCAACCATGGTCACGACGGCGTCGGCATCGATCGCGGCATCCTCAGGCGACGTCGCCCACTTCGCACCGCGCGCGATCAGGTCTTCCGCTTTGGCCTTGCTGCGATTCCACAGCGTCACCGTGAAGCCGGCATCGAGATAGCGGCCGGCCATGCCGTGGCCCATCCGCCCAAGCCCGATGAAGGCGACGCGGGTCATGCTAGTCCACGTCCTCGATGTCGCCGCTGGTGGTGCCGAAAGCGCGCTGCGCCAGGGTTGCCGCCATGAACTCGTCGAGCTCACCGTTGAGCACGCCCGATGTGTCAGAGGTCTGCACGCCGGTGCGCAGGTCCTTCACCATCTGATAGGGCTGCAGCACGTAGGAGCGGATCTGGTGGCCCCAGCCAATATCGGTCTTCGCGGCCTGGTCCGCGGCGGCCTTCTCCTCGCGCTTCTTCAGCTCGATCTCGTACAGGCGCGCGCGCAGCATGTCCCAGGCTTGCGCCCGGTTCTTGTGCTGGGACCGGCCGGCCTGGCAGACCACCGCCACGCCGGTTGGAATGTGGGTCAGGCGCACCGCGGATTCGGTCTTGTTGACGTGCTGGCCGCCGGCGCCGCCCGACCGCATCGTGTCGGTGCGGACGTCGGATTCCTTGATGTCGATCTTGATGCTGTCGTCGATGACCGGAAACACCTGCACGCTCGAAAACGAGGTGTGCCGCCGCGCATTGGAATCGAACGGCGAGATGCGCACGAGCCGGTGCACGCCGGCCTCGGTCTTGAGCCAGCCATAGGCATTGTGGCCGGAGACCTGGATGGTCGCGGATTTGATGCCGGCCTCTTCGCCTTCGGACTCTTCGAGGTACTCAACCTTGAAGCCGTGCGTTTCGGCCCAGCGCGTGTACATGCGCAAGAGCATCTGCGCCCAGTCCTGGCTCTCGGTGCCGCCGGCGCCGGCATGGACCTCGAGATAGGAATCGAAGCGGTCCGCTTCTCCCGACAGCAGCGCCTCGAGCTCGCGCCGCGCCACCTCCTTCTTGAGGTTCTTCAGCGCAGCTTCAGCCTCGGCCACGACACCGTCGTCGCCCTCGGCTTCGCCGAGTTCGATCATGCCGATGTCGTCCTCGAGCTCCTGCTCGACCTTGCCGATGCCCGAGAGCGAATCCTCCAGCGAGGTTCGCTCCTGCATCAGCTTCTGGGCCTTCTGGGGATCGTTCCAGAGATTCGGATCTTCTGCGAGCTTGTTCAGCTCAGCGAGGCGTGCCGTCGATTTCTCGACGTCAAAGATGCCTCCTCAGCAGCCCGACTGACTGCTTGATCTCTTCTACCAACCGTTCGATTTCGGCGCGCATGTCGTTCTCTGATCTCGCGGAATCCCGCGTGCGATTGAGATGGGGATGTAGCGGCGGCGGCCGCAAAGCGCAACCGCTGCCGCGAAGAACGCCTGTCTTGTCCTAAACCTTAGTACAGCCCGCCGGTGCCCGGCCGCATGAAGAAGCCGGAATCCGGCTGCTGTTGCTGCGAGGCCGGCACGCCCATGCGCCCGTCGGCGTCGGCGACGCCGATGACGGAGTAGTTGTCCGGCGGCGCCGTACCCGGCTTGAAGGCTTCGAGGATGGTTCCCGAGGTCTGCCCTGGAGCTGCGCGCATGCCGGACTTGGCGTCGACCCGGATCAGCTTGATGCCGGCGGGTACCTTGAACGGAACGGCAGGCTTGTCGGCGAGCGCAAGCTTGAGGAAATCGCGCGCAATCGGAGCGGCCAGGTGGCCGCCGGTCGCGGCGTTGCCTCTGCCGAGCGGACGCGGCTTGTCGTAGCCCATGTAGATGGCGACCGCGATATCAGGCGAGAAGCCGACGAACCAGGCGTCCTTGGCCTCGTTGGTCGTGCCGGTCTTGCCGGCGATCGGCTTGCCGACTTCCCTCACCACCGTCGCGGTGCCGGCCTGGACCACGCCTTCCATCAGTTCGGTGATCTGGTAGGCGGTCATGGAATCCAGCACCTGCTCGCGGCGGTCGATCAACTGCGGCTCGGGCTGGTTCTTCCAGCCGCCGGGCGCGTCGCAGCCGCGGCATTCGCGCTGGTCGTGCTTGAAGATGGTGTGGCCGTAGCGGTCCTGGATGCGATCGATCAAGGTCGGCTTCACCCGGCGCCCGCCATTGGCGAGCATCGAATAGGCCGTGACCATGCGCATCGCCGTGGTTTCGCCGGCGCCAAGTGCGTAGGAGAGATAGTTCGGCAGTTCGTCATAGACGCCGAACCGGCGCGCATATTCGCCGATCAGGGGCATGCCGATATCCTGCGCGAGGCGCACCGTCACCGTGTTGAGCGATTGCCGCAGCGCGTTCCGCAGCGTCACCGGTCCCTGATATTTGTTCGCCGAGAAGTTTTCGGGCCGCCACACGCCAGCGCCCTGGCCCTGATCGATTTCGATCGGCGCGTCGAGCACCACCGTCGATGGCGTATAGCCGTTGTCGAGCGCGGCCGAGTAGACGATCGGCTTGAACGACGAACCGGGCTGCCGGTAGGCCTGCGTGGCACGGTTGAACTGGCTCTGGTCGAACGAGAAGCCGCCGACCATCGCGAGCACGCGCCCGGTCCAGGGGTCCATCACCACCATGGCGCCCGACACTTCGGGAATCTGGCGCAGCCGGTACTGACCTTCGACCGGTTGTCCCTCCTTGGTGTAGAGCGGATCGGCATAGATCACGTCGCCGGGCTGCAGCACCTGCGCCACCGAAGTCGGCGTCTTGCCCTTGGTGTTGCCTTGGGCCGCCCTCGCCCAACGCACGCCGTCGAGCGTGACGAGGCCGGTCTCGCGCTGCTTGCTGACGGCGCCGCCGAGCTCGCGGTTCGGCTGGAAGCCGATTCGCGCCGACTGGTCGCTGGTCTCCAGCACCACCGCCATGCGCCACGGCGAGATGTCAGACAGCGATTTGATCTCGGCGAGCTTCACGCCCCAATCGCCCGAAATATCGAGCTTGCTGATGGCGCCGCGATAGCCCTGCTGCTCGTCATAGTTCACGAGACCGGCGACCATGGTCTTGCGCGCCATGACCTGGATCTTCGGATCCAGCGTGGTCCGGACCGACAGACCACCTTCATACAGCTTCTTCTCGCCATAGCGCTCGAAGATGTCGCGGCGGACTTCTTCGGCGAAATATTCGCCGGCGAAGGTGTGGGCGCCGTTCGAACGGTTGGTGACGACCAGCGGCTCCTTGCGCGCCTTGTCGGCATCGGCCTGCTTGATCCAGCCGTTCTCCTGGAGACGATCGATCACGTAGTTGCGACGCTCGATGGCGCGGTCGCGGTTACGCACCGGATGCAGCGTCGCCGGCATCTTCGGCAGCGCCGCCAGATAGGCGGCTTCAGCAATCGTCAGCTCGTTCACCGACTTGTCGAAATAGACCAGCGAGGCGGCAGCAATGCCGTAGGCGCCGAGGCCGAGATAGATTTCGTTCAGATACAGTTCGAGGATCTTGTCCTTCGAATAGGTCTTCTCGATCCGCATCGCCAGCAAGGCTTCCTTGATCTTGCGCGAGAACGAGACCTCGTTGGTCAGGAGGAAGTTCTTGGCAACCTGCTGAGTGATCGTGGATGCACCCTGCGGACGGCGGTTGGAGCCGTAGTTCTGCAAATAGAGCAGGCCCGCACGTGCCATGCCGGTGTAATCGATGCCGCCATGCTCGTAGAAATTCTTGTCTTCGGCCGCGAGGAACGCGTTGATCACGAGCTTCGGCACCGCCTGGATCGGCAGGTAAAGCCGCCGCTCCTTGGCGTATTCGCCAAGCAGCGAGCCATCGACCGCGTGCACGCGGGTCATCACCGGCGGCTCGTAATCCTGAAGCTGAGAGTAATCGGGCAAGTCCTTGGAGAAATGCCAGATCAGGCCTGCTACGGCCCCGACACCGACAAGGAACACCACCGTTCCCGCGGCGAACAGGAAGCCCATGAACCGCACAAGCAAGCGCATTATGTATTTATCCGTTCAATCCCAGGATCAGCCCAAGGCGCCCAAACCAGAATTAAAGAGGCGCCGTCCTCATGTCGCGAATTCACCGGCCTACTCAATACCATCAATGCCGGACCGAAAGACGCTTGCCGAACAGGATTCTCGTCGATTCCGGAACCCCCTGCGCCGTTTTTATAAGGCGCCCGCTGTGGCCAAACTAGGGCTTAACAGCTGAACCGGCATTCCCTTCTCAATTCCCAGGTCCCGCCGTCGCCATCCGCTTGGCCAGGAACGTGTCGATCGCCTGGGCCATCGAGCCCACAGCGCGCGACCGCCAGCTTTCGGAGACGAGATGCTCGAGATCGCCCTTATTGGAGACATAACCGATCTCGACCAGCACCGAGGGCACGTCAGGGGCCTTCAGCACCCTGAAACCGGCCGATTTCAGAGGATGCTTGTGCATCCGCACCGTCGACTTCATTTCGCCCATCAGCAGATGGGCAAAACGGTTTGAAAAGGTGCGGGTTTCCCGTTGCGTCAGGTCGATCAGGATGTCGGCCACATCGGTCGGCTCCTCCGACAGATTGAAGCCGGCAATGGCGTCGGCGCGGTTTTCGGCATCGGCCAGGCGCTGGGCCTCAGCGTCGGAGGCCTTGTCCGACAGCGTGTAGATGGTCGCCCCCTGCGCGTCGCCCTCGGCCTTTGGCAGCGCGTCAGCGTGAATGGAGACGAACAGCGCGGCGTTCAGATTGCGGGCGATTTTGCTTCGGTCGTTGAGCGGGATGAAGGTGTCGTCGTCCCGGGTCATCACGACACGGTATTTGCCTGATTGCTCCAGCCGGTCACGCAGCGCCAGACCAAAGGCCAAAACCAGGTTCTTCTCGCTCTCGCCGCTCGACTGGGTGCCGTTGTCGATACCGCCATGGCCGGGATCGATCACGACGACCGGACGACCATCGGACGGCGCTCCCGGCTTTGGCGGCGCCGGTTCAGTTGCAGGAATCGTTGCCGGCGGCACCGCTGCGACCGCCGGGCGCAATTCGGGACGAGTCTCCGGCGCGGGCGTCTGCACGAAGGCCGCGCGGTCGACCTCCTCCAGCTCGAGCACCAGCCGGGCCGGCTGGCCATTGGCCGCCTCGAGAACATAGGAATTGGTGATCTTGGCCGGCCCGGTGAGATCGAACACGATTCGGGAGCCGCCGGGCATCACCAGCCCGTAGCGGAAGGCTTTGACCAGCCCTCGCCCGGCCCCGGTGCCACGGGCCAGTTGAAAATTCACCTGGGGAACGTCGACCACGACCCGATAGGGATCAGCAAGCGTCGTGGTGCGGAAGCTGACGGTCCGGTCAAGGTCGAGAATGAATCGAGTCTGCTTGCCGTCACCAGCCAGGCGCGCGGCCGTGGCGACCGGGAAGTTCGCTGCGGCAACAGGGGGTTGGGACGGGCTCTCCGCCGCGCTCAAGCGCGAGGAATCGGCACACGGCAATGCTGCGGCGCACAGAAGCGCAAATCCCAGCAGAACCCGTTGATTTGTGCGGCTCGCCACCGAATCCGTGCCTCCGAGCAGCCTCTTTAACGCAATAGAACCACAGGGTTAATCGATCCTTAATGACGGAGACGCGAAACTCTCCGACTGTGACCGGCGTGCGACGCTCCCTTGCACCGATGGCCCATTCCTCGTATGTACGGATTGCTGACGGCCAATGATTTCCGGTTGTGTCGCATTCAGCCTCCCGGTGCAGCGCCGGAGCTCCCAAGGTTTGGGAATTCCAGCGTTTTTCTGTTCTCTCCAGCGGCCAGCGCGGTGCGCGGCAGCGAGGCGGAACGGGGCAGGCCCCGGCGGCGGACGGTTTCCGGTTACCACACTGTTTCCGGGACAGTTTTGACAGCGACGCGGCCAGTTACCCACCCCCTTAATCCCAAGGGGGCGGTTCTCGATCCAAGGCGAGCGCACACGCGCCATGCCTGGCCAACAGCAACTGATTAGGGGCGGCCCCGCCGTCCAATGTTTCATACGGGCCGACGCTTGATGCGCCAGACTGTGCCGACCAATTCTGAAGGATCATTCGCGATGCTGCGGAGTGAAAATTCCGCACGCCGCTTCGGTCCTGAAGCTGCTGGTCCGGCAAGGCGCGAGAGGCGGCGTTTCGGCCTTCCCCTCACCCCCGAATCAGGTGGACCGTCGCATCACCCGGCAGCGCTCTTCGCGCCCACGGTGAATCGCGCCCGCCGCCGCCAAGAGTTAAGACATGCCCAACAAGATGTTGATCGATGCCACCCACCCGGAAGAGACCCGGGTCGTCGTGGTCCGCGGGAATCGCGTCGAAGAGTTTGACTTCGAGACCGCACAACGCAAGCAACTGCGCGGGAACATCTACCTCGCCAAGGTCACAAGAGTCGAACCCTCGCTCCAGGCCGCCTTCGTTGAATATGGCGGCAACCGCCACGGCTTCCTCGCCTTCAGCGAAATCCATCCCGACTACTACCAGATCCCGGTTGCCGACCGGCAGGCGCTGATCGAGGCCGAGGAACAGGCCCATCGCGAAGCCGAGGAAGAGAGCGAGAACCGCTCCCACGGCCGCCGCCGCTCGCGCCACCGCAACGCCCGCCGCCGCGGCCATGGCGAGCGCGTCCGCAGCGACATCGTCGAAGGCCTCGATGCAGGCGCCGATCCCGCGGCCCAGCCGGTCGAGGGCGAGGCCCAGCCGGAGCACGCCGAGGCGGCGCCGCATCAAGGCGAGCACCCGCATGCGGATGCCGAGCACCACGGCGAGCACGAAGACCACGACCATGATCATCATGATCACGATCACGACGATCACGGGCATGACGATCATGAGCACGATGATCACGGGCACGATGATCATCCGCACGCCCATGATGACGAGCACGCGCACGATCATGACGAGCATGACCACGACCACGGCCATCATGCCGACGAGACGCCCGCGCCCGTCGCGGCGATTGGCGCCGAACCTGTGGTCGCGGCCGAGACGATTGCCGAGCCTCAGGAGGCTCCCGCGGTCGAAGCGCATGGCGAGGGCTTTGCCGAAGTCGTGACCTCGGTCGCCGAGCCGGCCGATGCCGTTTACACCGCCGGCGCAACGGTCGATGCGCCTCATGGCGAGGCAGCTGACGCTGCCAGTGAAGACGACGAGGACGAGGACGGCGAGGAAGCCGAAGAGGAAGTCGTCGAATCCGTCGGTGGTGACGACGTGCTGGAGGAAGTGCCGGAGCGTACCTTCCGTCCGCGCCGCCAGTACAAGATCCAGGAAGTCATCAAGCGCCGCCAGGTGATGCTGGTGCAGGTGGTCAAGGAAGAGCGCGGCAACAAGGGCGCGGCGCTGACGACCTATCTGTCGCTCGCCGGCCGCTATGCCGTCTTGATGCCGAACACCGCGCGCGGCGGCGGCATCAGCCGCAAGATCACCTCGGCCCAGGATCGCTCGCGCCTGAAGGAAGTGGTGCAGGATCTCGACGTGCCCGAGGGCATGGGCATCATCCTGCGCACCGCGGGCGCCGCCCGCACCAAGCCCGAGATCAAGCGCGATTTCGAGTATCTGATCCGGATGTGGGAGACGGTGCGCGACCTCACGCTGAAGTCGCAGGCTCCGACGCTGGTTTACGAGGAAGGCTCGCTGATCAAGCGCTCGCTGCGCGACCTCTACAACAAGGAGATCGACGAGATTCAGGTGGCCGGCGAAGCCGGCTACCGCGAAGCGCGCGACTTCATGAAGATGCTGATGCCCGCCAATGTGAGCGCGGTGAGGCAGTATCGCGACGGCCAGCCGCTGTTCTCGCGGATGGGCGTCGAGAGCCAGCTGGACGCGATGTTCTCGCCGACCGTGCAGTTGCGCTCCGGCGGCTACATCGTGATCAACCAGACCGAGGCGCTGGTCTCGATCGACGTCAACTCCGGCCGCTCGACCCGCGAGCACCATATCGAGGACACCGCGCTCAAGACCAATCTGGAAGCGGCCGAAGAGGTTGCCCGCCAGCTTCGCCTGCGCGACCTCGCCGGCCTGATCGTCATCGACTTCATCGACATGGACGAGAAGCGCAACAACCGCTCGGTCGAGCGCAAGCTGTCCGATTGCCTGCGGCAGGATCGCGCGCGCATCCAGGTCGGCCGCATCTCGCATTTCGGCCTGCTGGAGATGTCGCGCCAGCGCATCCGCGCCAGCGTACTAGAGAGCTCGACCGATCCCTGCCCGCATTGCGGCGGCACCGGCCATGTCCGCTCGGTGTCCTCGGTGGCGCTGCAGCTGCTGCGCGGGCTCGAAGAGATCCTGATGAAGGGCGCGACCCACAATCTCGTGGTCCGCACCCGAACCGACGTGGCGCTCTATGTGCTGAACCACAAGCGCGGCCATTTGCGCGACCTCGAGAACGGCTTCAAGGTCACGCTGTCGGTCATCGCCGATCAATCCATCAGCGGCCCGCAGGCCTACGTCATCGATCGCGGCGAGCAGGTGCATACGCTGGAAGCCGCCAAGGCCCTGCTCGCAGCGCAGGCGGCCGCAAGCCCGCCGCCCTTGGCCGAAGAGACCTATGACGACGAGGACGGTTTCGACCTTGAGACCGAAGCCGAGGTCGAGACCGACGAGACTGAAGGTCTCGCCGAGGAACAGGTCTTGGGTGAAGCCGCCGCCGAAGGGGACGGCCAGCGCCGCAAGCGCCGCCGCCGTCGTCGCGGTCGCGGCGGTCAGCGCGAGGGTGAGCTTCGCGAGGACACTGCACCGACGCTACCCGAAGCAGCCCTGGTCGCCGGCGAAGGCGACGAGGACGGCGAGTCCGAGCAGGATGGCGAGGAAGGCGAGGAACAGGCCGCCCGTGGCGAGCAGCAGGTCGGCGGCGAGCGCCGGCGCCGGCGTGGTCGCAGGGGTGGGCGCCGTCGGCGCGGTGGTAGTGAGGAAGGCCTCGCCGGATCCATCGGCGACGAGCTCGGCGGCAGCAATCCACCGTCTGAAGCGACCGAGGCGGTGGCCGATTTCGATGGCGCGTCCGGCGGCGAATCCGCTCCGTCGATTGCGCATTCGGAGCACATGGCCCCGGTTGAAACGTTGCAGCCCGAGCCTCAGGCACCCGTTCAAACGCCGGTCCAGCCTGCGCCCGTCGCTGTCGCGGACGAAGAGCCCGCGGTCGACGAAAAGGCAACACGCCGTCGTTCGACCGTCCGCGAGAAGGTGAGCTTCCTGACGGGCAGCCCGAGCGAGCCGGCAACCCCGGTTGCAGCTGCGCCTGAACCCGTTGCGCCGCCTGCGCCCGAAGCGGCGCCGGAACCGGCAGCCGAGACGCCGGCGGCCCCGCGTCGCGCCGGTTGGTGGTCGCGCCGGTTCGGTGGCGGCGAATAAAGCAAACGCCCAAATGAAACGCCCGGCAAAAGCCGGGCGTTTTTCGTTTCGTGCCTTGCCGAACGCTACGGCGGCAGTTCGTCATCAGCAAGCGGCGCCACGTCGCGCGATGCGATCTGGCGAAGCTGGTCGTAGAGATCGGGCGCTTCGCTGGTGCAGAGACAGACGCCCTTGGCGGATGCTGCTTCGCCGGCGTTGAGATAGGCGTGGCCCATGGTGCTGTCGAGATAGATGCCGTCGCCCTCGCCAAGGATCTCGGGCGCGTAGAACTCCGTGTGAACAGCGACGCGTCCGCTCGTCACCAGGAAATACTCTTCACCGGCGTGGCGCAGCAGCGGGCCGAATTCATCCAGCGAGCGCGCGCGGACCTCGGCCACGATCGGCACCATGCGTTTGCCGATCAGGTCGGTGCATTGATAGGTGTAGGTGTAGAATTTCGTATTGATCAGCTGCCCCTGCCCGGCCCGGCTGATGCTCCGCCGGGCGGTGACCGGCCGACCTTGCGCGGGCGCCGGATTGAACAGCTCCGCGATTTCCATCTTCAGGCCCGAGGTGAGCTGGAGCAGCTTGTCGTAGGTCAGCGACATCAGGCCGTTCTCGACCTTCGACAGCGTCGACAGCGCCATGCCCGTGCGTTCCGCGACCTGCTTGAGCGTCAGGCCACGCGCTTGGCGGGCGGCCTTGAGACATTGGCCAAGCTGGGAATTGGCCCCTTCGGGCGTCGTGATCTCGCTCATGCGGCAAGCCTACCATGACTGCAGAAAAGTTGTTGACTTATCCGCCTAGTCTTTTCGGCGACAAGCGCGGGCTAGCGCCTCTTCGGGGCGCCTTTCGGGCGAAAAGCCAAGAATTGTGCAGAAATCGACCTCTTTGACGAATATTGGTGCGTCGAGCCCATTTTCCGATATGCTAAATCGTTTTCATAATCTGAAAGGGACTGGCGTTGCCGGAGCTATGTGATACGAGTGCCGTTGAGCTGCACCACCTGCTGGCCGCACGGAAGATCTCTCCTGTCGAACTGCTCGACGCCTGTCTGTCACGCATCACCAGCACCAATGCTGCCGTCAACGCCGTCGTGACCCTCGACGAGCCCGGTGCACGCGCCGCCGCGAAGGAGGCCGAGACTGCGATCCTGCGCGGAGAGAATCGTGGCGCGCTGCACGGACTCCCCGTCCTGATCAAGGATACGCAGGACACCGCCGGGATGCGCTCCACCTATGGCAGCCCCCTGTTGCGTGACCATGTACCGGTCGCCGATCAGGGCTCGGTCGCCCGATTGCGCGCCGCCGGCGCCATCATCTTTGGCAAGACCAACACGCCGGAATGGGCCGCGGGCGGCAACACCCGCAATCCCGTCTTCGGCGCGACCGGCAATCCCTTCGATCCCACGCGCTCGGCGGCCGGCTCGTCCGGCGGCTCGGCGGTCGCACTCGCTTGCGGCATGGCTTCGCTTGCCTCGGGCTCCGACACCGGCGGATCTCTGCGCAATCCGGCGGGCTATGCCGGCATCGTCGGCATGCGCCCCTCCTACGGCCTTGTGGCGAGCGAGAAACGCGCCTTCGGCTGGTCCAACCTGTCGACCGACGGACCGATGGCGCGCAGCGTCGCCGATACCGCACTGATGCTGTCGGTGATGGCGAGCGACGATCCCCGCGATCCGCTCGCCTACACGCTGCCCGGTGAACCGGTGCGCGCGCGCGCCGAACGCTGGGCTGGGCCGCGCCCCGCCGATCTCGGCAAGCTGCGTCTCGCCTTCACTGAGGATTTTGGCTTCGCTCCAACCGAGCAGGCCATCCGCCGCGTCTTCCGCAATCGCGTCAGCAAGCTCGCACCATTGTTCGTCGAAAGCCGCGAAGCTGCCCCCGACTGCACCGGTGCCGATGATGCCTTCGCCGTGCTGCGCGCGGGCCTGTTCCTGGCGATGCACGGCAAGAACTACAAAGAGCGGCCCGAGATGCTCGGCCCCAATGTCCGCGCCAATGTCGAGGAAGGCCTCGGCTACACGCTCGAAGACCACGCCCGCGCGAGCACGACGCAGACGCGGATCTATCGCGCCTACCAGAGCTTCTTCGAACATCACGACGTGCTGATCAGCCCGACCATCACGCTTAGCCCGCGGCCGTGGTCGGAGCTCTATCCCGCCGAAATCGACGGGATGCCGACCAAATCCTACTTCCACTGGCTCGCGCTTGCTTACGCCGTGACACTTGCGGGCCACCCCGCGATCAGCATTCCTCTCGGCCGCGATGAAGCCGGCCTGCCTTTCGGCCTTCAGATCGTCGGCCCGCGCGGCGGCGATGCCATCGTGCTCTCGGTCGCCGCCAGCATTGAGGAGGCGTTCGCAGGTGATGCGCAGATGTGCCGGCCGGTGCCTGATTTGGCGCGACTTGCCGCGGCGCCGCCGCTGTCGTCGGCACCCGGCTTCCTCACCTGGGAATAGAGTCCGGGATTAGACCAACACGAGCAGGCGGGGACCGCCGGCAAACCGGAGACGAGGATGACTGAACTGTCGCAGCGGAAAACCGGAATCGTCGCGTTTGTCCTGCTCTACATTGCCTACTGCATCTCCTATATCGACCGCGCGGCGATCTCGCTGGCGCTGGCGCAGATCGGCAAGGACTTCAATCTCCAGGCCGCCGACCTCGGCATCGTCATCAGCGCGTTCTTCTTGGGCTATGCCGCGATGCAAGTGCCGGGTGGATGGCTATCCGATCGCTTCGGCTCGAAATATGTGGTGATCGTCACGATCGTGATGTGGTCGATTTTCACGGCCTTCACCAGCCTCGCCTGGTCGCTGACCTCGCTGGTCGCGATCCGCTTCATCTTCGGCATCGCCGAGGGTGGCTTTCCGCCGGCGAGCATCCGCGCCATCGCGGAGTTGTTCAAGAAGGACAGCCGGCCAAAAATGTCGGCGCTGCTGCTGTCGTCCAATTATGCCGGCAGCATGATCGCGCCGTTGATCATGGCGCCGCTGATCCTCTGGCTGGGCTGGCGTCATGCCTTCAATACCATCGGCATCGCCGGCATCGTGTTCGCGGCAGTCTATTTCGTCTTCGTTCCGCATCTTTCGCGTATCGGCGTCGGGCCCGTGACGGCGAAGCCCCGGGCGCCGATGCGCGAGCTGATGAAGAATCCGCTGCTCTGGCAGTTGATGGTGGTGTGGTTCGGCCTGAGCTGCGTCAACAAGGGCCTCGATTCCTGGATGCCGCTCTATCTGCTGCAGCAGCGCGGGCTCGATCTCAAGACGGTCGGCATCGTTGCGCCGATCCCGTTCGTGATGGCCACGATCGCAACCGCGATCGGCGGCTGGGTGATGACGACGTTCTTCTCCGAGCGCGAGAAATATCTCCTGATCGGCAGCTCGACGTTGACCGGCATCTTCCTCTACGCCATGTACAAGGCGGAGACGATCACGGTGCTGATCGTCTTTCAGTCGCTGGTCTACTTCTTCAAATCCTTCGTGCTGGCTGCGGTGGTTGCGCTCCCGACCAAATTGCTCCGCGACGATCAGATCGGATCTGGCGTCGGCATGGTCAATCTCGGCGGCCAGAGCGCGGGCTTCGTTGCGCCGGCCATCATGGGCTTCATCGTGACCGGAACCGGATCATTCGACGCGGCCTTCGGCTTCCTGGTCGCGATGACGGCGTTGTCCGTGATCGTCGCGACCACCATCAACACGGCGCAGCCCAAGCTCGCGCCGAAGCCGGCCTGAGAGGAGAGATCTTTCGATGCAAAGCGCAATCGTTCTCGGCGGCGGCATGGTGGGCGTGAGCGCCGCCTTGTATCTGAAGCAGCGCGGCTGGACCGTTGCGCTGGTCGACCGAAGGGAGCCGGGCCGAGAGACCAGCTACGGCAACGCCGGGATGATCCAGGCGGAGGCGGTGCGGCCCTATCCGATGCCGCGTGACCTCGCTTCACTCCTGAACATCGCGACTGGCCGCACCAACGATGTGCGCTACAGCCTCTCGTCGCTTCATCGTCACGTCGAGCCGCTGCTGCGCTATTGGTGGCACTCGGCACCGAAGCGGCATCGCGAAGCGATCGAGGCCTGGGCCCGTCTGATCGCCTACGCGACGCCCGAGCACGACATCCTCATCCGCGAGGCCCATGCCGACAATCTGATCCGCCGCGCCGGCTATCGCGTGCTGCACCGTGACGCCGCCTCCTTCGACCAGGCTGTTAAGACGGCCGAGGAAGATCGCCGCGACTTCGGCGTGAATTTTCGCGTGCTCTCCGGCAGCGAGCTGACCAAGGCCGAGCCGATCCTTCGCGACGACCTTCCCGGCGCGATCCACTGGCTCGACACCTGGACCGTGTCCGACCCCGGCGCCCTGGTCACGGCCTACGCCGATCTGTTCGAACGATCGGGCGGCAGCATCGTGCTCGGCGATGCGCAGTCGCTTCAGCAGACCGCGACCGGATGGTCGGTCGAGACCGACAATGGCCGCATCGATGCCGCCAACGCCGTCGTCACGCTCGGGCCGTGGTCGCCCGATCTGTTGCACCAGTTCGGCTATCGGATTCCGCTGGTGCGCAAGCGCGGCTACCACATGCATTACAGCGGCGGCGCCTCGCTCGATCTGCCGCTGGTCGACAAGGGCGGCGGCTACGCCATGGGCCCGATGGCCAAGGGAATTCGTATCACCACCGGCGCCGAGCTGACGGGACCGGATGCGCTGGCAACCCCGGTGCAGCTCGCCAGCGCCGAGGCCTCCGCGCGCGAGCTGATCAATCTCGGCCAGCGCGCCGAGCCGGAGCCGTGGTTCGGCACCCGCCCCTGCACGCCCGACATGGTGCCTGTGCTCGGCCGCGCCCCCCGTCACCCCGGCCTCTGGATGAATTTCGGCCACGGTCACCAAGGCTTTACGCTCGGCCCCGCCACCGGACGCCTGCTCGCGGAGATGATGAACGGCGAGACGCCGTCGATCGATCCGACGCCGTACCGGCCCGAGCGGTTCTAAATTAGCTGTCGACCTTTGCGGCCAGGACAGCCCTGATGCGCCGGGCGTCCTCCGGCGTCGCCGGATTGTAGACGACCATGCCGAGATCGGGCCGGCCGTCGACGGCGAAGGCGGAATATTCGAACGCGATCGGACCGAGCACGGGATGGCGCAGATGCTTGATGCCCTCGCCATGGGAGCGGACGTCGTTATCTGCCCACAGCTTTGCGAATTCGGGGCTCTCGCGGCAGAGCTCATCGACGAATTCAGCGACATGCGAGGCCGCCCCGGCGCGCGCCACATCCGCGCGGAACGCCGCGACCACGAAGCGCGCGACGCTCTTCCAATCATATTGGGCGGCGCGCACTTGCGGCTCGCAGAAGATCAGGCGCAGGATGTTGCGCCGTTCCGGCGGCAGCTTCGAATAGTCGGTCAGCACGATCGTGGCCGCACGATTCCACGCGACGACATCCCAGGTCACGGTCCTGATGATGGCCGGACTGGTCCCGAGCGTCGAGCACGCGCTGCAGTCGCGGCGAGACGCCGTCACTCACCTGGTAACGGACCTCGGGCGGACGGCCTAGACCGATCAGGAAAAGATGTTCGCGCTCGACGTCGGTCAGCATCAGCGCACGAGCGATCCGGTCGAGCACGTCGGCGAGGGCGCGCCGCCACGCCCCTGCTCCAGCCACGTGTACCAGTCGGGCTGATATTGGCCCGCTGCGCCGCCTCCTCGCGCCAACAGCCCCGGCGTGCGCCTGCGGCTGCCGCCAAAGCCGAACGCGGCTGCGTCAAGCTGGGTTCTACGGTCCTTCAAATAGGTCCCGAGCACGTTCTCGCCGGCGGCGATGCCCATCCGGCATTATAACCTGATAAGCTCACTGCTTTACCTGGATAATTCTAGCGCAGATGGTCGTCTCCACCAACTCTGGAGAATTGCTCATGCGTGTCTTCGTCACTGGCGCCACCGGCTTCGTCGGCTCTGCCGTCGTTCGGGACCTGATCGCGGCCGGCCACAGCGTGCTCGGACTTGCCCGTTCCGAAGCAGGCGCGGCGTCACTCGCTGCCATGGGGGCCGAGGTTCATCGCGGCTCGCTCGAGGACCACGCGTCCTTGCGCAGCGGCGCGGCCCGCTCCGACGGCGTGCTGCATCTCGGCTTCAACCACGACTTCTCGAAATTCCTCGACAATTGCGAGCTCGACCGCCGCGCCATTCTCGCGCTCGGCGAGGAGCTCAAGCGCTCCGCCCGTCCGCTGATCGTCACAGGCGGGGTCGCGCTGCTCGCGCCCGGACGACTTGCGACCGAGGACGACCCATCCGCGCGTCGCTTTCCGCGCGTATCCGAAGCCGTCGCCGAAGACCTGGCGGCGCAAGGTCTGCGTACGGCGGTGGTGCGCCTGCCGCCTTCCACCATGGCGAAGACGACCATGGCTTCGTCCCCATCCTGATCAACATCGCGCGCGAGAAAGGCGTATCGGCCTATGTCGGCGACGGGATGAACCGCTGGCCTGCCGCGCATCGCTTCGATGCCGCGCGCGTCTATCGGCTCGCACTTGAGCAAGGCGCAACCGTACCGCGCTATCATGCGATCGCCGAGGAAGGCTTGCCGTTCAAGACTATTGCAGAGGTGATCGGCCGAAGTCTCGGCGTGCCCGTCGTCTCAAAATCACCGGAGGAAGCGGCCGATCATTTCGGCTGGTTCACGCAATTTACCGGTATCGACGTGCCGACATCGAGCGCAAAGATCCGCGCGGCTCTCGGCTGGGAGCCGAAAGAAAAAGGGCTGATCGAGGATCTCGATCAGCCCTATTACTTCAAGGTTAGACAGCGCGGCTCGCGCCGTCAAATCCGCCTCAATCCGTCGTGATCGCCGTCTCCATGTCGGTCGGATCGATCTGCCGGCTCAGCCGCGCGGTGAGCCTGTCGCGATCGAGCTCGCCCTCCCACCAGGCGACGATCACGCAGGCGACGCCGTTGCCGCAGAGATTGGTCAGCGCGCGGCACTCGCTCATGAACTTGTCGATGCCGAGCACGATCGCCATGCCCGGCACGAGCCGCGGATCGACCACCGCAAGCGTCGCCGCCAGCGTGATGAAGCCCGCCCCGGTGATGCCGGAGGCGCCCTTCGAGGTCAGCATCGCCACGACCAGGATGGTGAGCTGCTGGCCGAAGGTGAGATCGAAGCCAAGCGCCTGGGCAATGAAGAGCGTCGCCAGCGTCATGTAGATGTTGGTGCCGTCGAGGTTGAATGAATAGCCCGTGGGCACCACGAGACCGACGACCGATTTGGAACAGCCGAGCCGCTCCAGCTTCTCCATCAAGGACGGCAGCGCACTCTCGGAGGACGACGTGCCGAGCACGATCAGCAGCTCATCCTTGATGTAGGCCAGGAACTTGAAGATCGAGAAGCCAGCGAGACGCGCAATGATGCCGAGCACGACGAAGACGAACAGCGCAGCGGTGAGGTAGAAGGTCGCGATCAGGCCGATCAGATTGAGGATCGCGCCCGAGCCGAACTTGCCGATGGTGAAGGCCATCGCGCCGAACGCACCAAGCGGCGCCGCGCGCATCACGATGGAGATGACGCCGAACACCGCATGCGCGGCGTCGTCGATGAAGCTGCGGATGGTGTGGCCGCGCTCACCCAGGCTCATGATGGCGAAGCCGAACAGCACCGAGAACAGCAGCACCTGCAGGATCTCGCCTTGCGCGAACGCGCCGACCACGGTGTCGGGAATGATGTGCAGGATGAAGTCGACCGACTTCTGACCTTGAGCCTGCTTGGCGTAGTTGGCGACGGCCTGCGCGTTGGCCGCCGCACTGCCGAAGCCCGCGCCCGGCTTCACGACGTTGCCGATGATGAGACCGATGATGAGCGCGAACGTGGAGACGATCTCGAAATAGACCAGCGCCTTGACGCCGATGCGTCCGACCTTCTTGGCATCCTGGATGTGAGCGATGCCGGAGACCACGGTGCAAAAGATGATCGGGGCGATCACCATCTTGATCAGCTTGACGAAGCCGTCGCCGAGCGCCTTGATCCAATCGTTGGTGGCAACGGACGGCCAGAACGAGCCGACGATCGCGCCGAGCACGATGGCGATCAGCACCTGGACATAGAGAATTTTGTACCACGGCTTGGCCGCAGCAGGTGCAGCCGGCGCCCCGGCCATCGTCGTCGTTGTCATTGTTTCACTCCCCCTCAAAAACTCAGAGCCAGCCAAGATCAACTTGGCCGGCCCTGTCAATTGGAACATTCCGTAGGGCGGGATCTAGCTACGGCGATCGACGATCCGACGCACCGCCGGCATCAGCGCGGCGCCGAGCGCGTTCTTGATGACGGAGGCCGCGATGAACGGTGCGACGCCGACCACCCAGGCCTTGGTTCCACCAAGGCCGATGCCGTACGCCAACCAGCCGAAGCCGGCGATGAAAATGACGAGATGGCCGACCGCCATTGCCGCAAACAGCAGCACGACGTTGCGATCCCAGCCACGCTCGGCCAGCCAGCCTGTGGTGAAGGCAGCCGCCACGAAGCCGTAGAGATAGCCGGCGGTCGGACCGACCAGCGGTGCAACTCCACCGACCGGGCCTGCGAATACCGGCAGTCCCATTGCGCCCTCGGCGAGGTAGGCGATCATGGTTGCGCTGCCAAGGCGCCAGCCATAGGCCGCACCGATCGTCAGCACGACCAGCGTCTGCAGCGTCATGGGCACATAAGGCAGCGGCAGATTCACCTTGGCTGACAGCGCCATCAGTGTGGATCCGAGCCCGATCAACACGAAGGCGCGGAATGCGCCGACGGCTTCACCCGGCCGGCTGGGCCACATCACTGCAGCAAGAGGAGAACGCGGTGTGGCGGCGGACTGGACGGTTCGGTCAGACAAGATGCACTCCGGAAGGCTCGCGAAAACTGGCGGCTATTTAAGCCAGTGAGCGATCCGGTCAACTGCTTCCCGCATCTCCGCGGCCGACCGCGCATAGGAGAACCGGATGAACGAGCGGCCATGGATCGGATCGAAATCCACGCCCGGCGTTGCCGCGACATGGGCCTTCTCCAGCATCTGCGTGGCAAAGTCGAAACTGTCGGAGGTGAAATCGGAGACGTCGGCGTAGAGATAAAATGCACCGTCCGCAGGCAGGAACCTGCTGAGGCCCGCCCTGGGCAATCCCTCGATCAGAATGCGCCGGTTCTCCTGATAGCCGTGCTTGATCTCCTCCATCTCGGCCGCACCATCGAAGGCGGCCTCTGCCGCGATCTGCGACAGCGACGGCACGGAGATCGAAAGGTTCTGCTGCAGCCGTTCGATTGGCCGCACCAGGATCTCAGGCACCACCATCCAGCCGACGCGCCAGCCCGTCATGCAAAAGTATTTCGAGAAGGAGTTGATCACGAGAGCGTGCTCCGACAGCGCCGCCGCCGTCACCGCCGGAAACGCGTAGTCGAGCCCGTGATAGATCTCGTCGGAGATGAAGCGGATACCCGCATCTTCCGCCGCTGTGATGAGGCCGGCGAGCGCTTCGCGGGACATCATCGTTCCCGTCGGATTGGCCGGGCTGCCGACCAGCACGCCCTTCAGCGGCGCCTTGCGGTGGGCGGCGAGCAGCGCTTCGCCGGTCAGCGCATGGCGCGTCTCGCTCGTGGTCTCGATCAGCACCGGCTCGCAGCCGAGCGCGGTGAGAATGTGACGGTATGGCGGATAGCCTGGTACCGTGACGGCAACGCGATCGCCCGGCTCGAACATTGACAGGAACGCCAGGATGAACCCGCCGGAGGAGCCCGTGGTCACCACCACCCTCTCAGGGCTGACGCTGCAACCATAGGCATCGCGGTAATGCCGCGCGATGCGCTCCCGCAAGGAAGCAATTCCCAGGGCCGACGTGTAGTCGATCCGGCTCGCGGAAAGCGCGGCCTGCGCCGCCGCGATGGCGGTCTTCGGCGCGCCGGCCGCGGGCTGGCCGACCTCCATGTGAACGACATGGCCGCCGGACGCCTCGATTCGGGCCGCAGCCGCCATCACATCCATCACCATGAACGGGGGAACCTCGCTGCGGCGGGAGGGCTCGAGCCATTGCCCCACCCGGTTCCTCAATGTCGCATCGTGCATCGATTTCTGCTATTTCGCTGGCGGACCGGTCCGTACGGTCCGGGAAACAGGGCGCTTGCGCCCCAGACTAGCCGCATTATACGGCTCATAAGGGCATATCGCTTATCCGGTCCGCCGCCAATCGCCAAAACCAATCACAACACTGCTTCGAGCCCGTTTGACCCAGACCGTTTGATGTCGCTCCAGATCGCATTGCGCAAGAAGGCCTCGGCGCTGACCACCCTCGTCACGGCAGCGGCGATGGTGCTGTCACCTTTCTCCACGGCGCGGGCGCAGGAGGGCAAAGGGCCGCCCATCCTGCGCGACACTGAAACCGAGCAACTCTTGCGCGAATATACGCGCCCGATCCTGCGCGCCGCCGGTCTGGAGAAGCAGAACATCCAGATGGTCATCATCAACGACGGCTCGTTCAACGCGTTCGTCGCCGATGGCCGTCGCATCTTCGTCAATTACGGCGCGATCCTCCAGTCGGAAACGCCGAACCAGTTGATCGGCGTGCTCGCGCATGAGACCGGGCATCTGGCCGGCGGGCATCTGGCCAAGCTGCGCCAGCAGCTTGCCAGCGCCCAGACCCAGATGATCATCGCCATGCTGCTGGGCGCAGGTGCTCTCGCAGCGGGTGCCAGCCGCGGCGGCAACGGCGGCAATAACGGCCTCGCCAATGCCGGCGCAGCTGCAATCGCAGGGCCGCAGGAGATGATCCGGCGCTCGCTGTTGTCCTACCAACGCCAGCAGGAAGAGAACGCCGACCGCGCCGGCGTGAAATTCCTGACCGCGACCCAGCAGTCGCCGAAGGGCATGTACGAGACCTTCAAGCGTTTCACCAGCGAGAGCCTGTTCGCGGCGCGCGGTGCCGATCCCTACCTGCAGTCGCACCCGATGCCCGCCGAGCGCGTCGCCGCGCTCCAGCAATTCGCCAGCACCAGTCCCTATTGGGACAAGAAGGACGATCCCGCGCTCCAGCTCCGCCACGACATGGTGCGCGCCAAGATCTCCGCCTTCATGGAGCGGCCGGAGACGGTGTACCGCCGCTATCCCCTGACCAATGACAGCATGCCGGCGCGCTACGCCCGCGCCATCAGCACCTATCTGCACGGCGATCTGCGCAGTGCGCTGAGCCAGATCGACGCGCTGATCGCGGTGCAGCCGAACAACCCGTATTTTTACGAGGTCCGTGGCCAGGCCCTGCTGGAGAGCGGCAAGCCGGCCGAGGCGATCGCTCCCCTGCGCAAGGCTGTCGCACTTTCGAACAATGCGGCCCTCATCGAGATGTTACTTGGGCAGGCTCTGGTTGGAACCGATAATAAGGCCTACACGGACGACGCTATCAGGATTCTCCGTGCCGCGGTGGCACGTGAGCCCGAGGCGCCGATCGGCTACACCCAACTCGCGATGGCCTACGGCCGGAAGGGAGACTATGCCGAGGCGGATCTCGCCTCCGCCCAAGCCGCGTATTTACGCGGTGACAACAAGACCGCTCGCGAACTCGCCACGCGGGCGAAAACCCGTTTCGCCGTCGGCACGCCCGGATGGGTCAGGGCCGACGATATCGTGGCGTCGAAACCGCCGCGCAATTAAACCGACGCCTGATCACGACATCTGCGACTTCGACGTCACGACGCCAGCTTGAGTCCGCCGGGACGTCTATTGAAACCTGCTCTCGATAAAAGGATTTGCCAATGCCTTCCCTGCGCCTGCTTGCCCCCGCGCTGTTTGCGTTCGCCATCTTCGGCGCAACGGGACCGGCTTCGGCCGACAGCTTCTCGGATGCCCAGCGCACCGATATTGAGGCGATCATCAAGAACTATCTCGTCAGCCATCCCGAGGTGCTCGAGGAAGCGATGACCGAACTCGGCAAGCGCCAGGCCGATGCGGAAGCGAAGAAGCACGAAGCCAGCGTTGCGGAGAACTCGGACGCGATCTTCAACTCATCGCGCCAGGTCGTGCTCGGCAACAAGGAAGGCGACGTCACCTTCGTCGAATTCTTCGACTACAATTGCGGCTACTGCAAGCGCGCGATGAGCGACATGCTCGACCTCTTGAAGTCCGACTCCAAGCTGAAGGTCGTGCTGAAGGAGTTTCCGGTGCTGGGCCAGGGCTCGGTCGAGGCCGCCCAGGTTGCGGTTGCCGTGCGCATGCAGGATCCCTCCGGCAAGAAATATCTCGACTTCCACCAGAAGCTGCTCGGCGGCCGTGGCCCTGCCGACAAGGCGCGCGCGCTCCAGGCGGCCAAGGATGCCGGGCTCGACGTCGCCAAGATCGAGAAGGATATCGCGAGCCCCGAGGTCCGCGCCACCATCGAGGAGAACTTCAAGCTCGCCGAAGCGATGGGCATGAACGGCACGCCGAGCTACGTGATCGGCAAGCAGATCGTGGTCGGCGCCGTCGGCCTCGACGGCCTGAGGGAAAAGATCGGTGTTGCCCGCTGCGGCAAGGCGACCTGCTGATCGCATTCCTTACAACCCACGCTCGCAACGAGGCCGGCCGATAAGCCGGCCTTTTTCTTCGCTGGCCAAAAAAAATGGGCGCGAATCCGGCGCGCGCGTTCATCGAGCGTTTAAGAAACAAATGCCCTGGAACATCAGATGTTCCGGAACAACTCAAATCTCCTTTCGTTGGTGGCGCGGGCAATGACGCAAACAAACACGTGAGGAGAAGACGATGTTGAACCGCTTTATGATCTCGGTTGCCGCACTTGCGCTTGTGGCGGGCACCGGTCTGGCGAACGCACAGGGCACGACGAAGAACGAGAACGGCGGCGCTGGCGCGCAGCCGATGCAGCACTCGCAGTCCTCGGGCGGCGCCGAACACGGCAACGCGATGGGCAAGGAGTCCAGGCATGAGAAGGGCACCGTCGGTCAGGCTGGCGGTTCCAGCAGCATGAAGTCCGGCACGTCGGCCGAGGAGAAGTCATCGGGCGCGACCAAGGCTGAGCACTCCGACCGTGAGATGCACAAGAACGCGGCCGAGGAGAAGTCCGGCGCCACCAAGGGCCACGACGAGCGTGCTCAGGGCCAGATGGACAAGTCCAAGAGCATGAGCCAGGACACCAGCAAGTCCGGCGCCAAGGACCAAAAGGACATGAAGGCTGAGGGCAGCAAGAGCGGCGCCCCGACCAACAATGCCGAGAACCAGAAGGGCACCGAGACGCGCACCAACCAGAACGCCCAGGGCCAGACCGGCCCCAGCACCAACCAGAGTGCGCAGGGTCAGAGCAGCACCAACACGACGGTCGGGCAGGCCGGCGCCGGCGCCAAGCTCTCGACCGAGCAGCGCACGCAGATCACCTCGGTGATCCGCGAGGAGCACGTACGTCCGGTGACCAGCGTGAACTTCTCGATCTCGGTCGGCACCCGTATTCCGCGCGAGGGTATCGAACTGCATGCCCTGCCGTCCCGGGTCGTGACGATCTATCCGGAATGGCGGACCTATAAGTACATCCTGGTCAAGGATGAGATCGTGATCATCAATCCGGATACCTATGAGATCGTGGCTGTCCTGAACGTCTAAGGCCATATCCGGCAGACCTCAGGGGCGGGCAGCGATGCCCGCCCCTTTGCGTTCGGCCGCAATCCATGATTTGGACTGGTTAACAAGCAATTTCCGCAGCTTCCGCACAGGTTTTTGCACACCGGATGAGGTACCTGAAGCCTTGCCGGAGGCCCTTCAGGCTTCCCCTTACGCGCTTTGTTACCTATAACCGCCGCCACGCCGAAACACCTTTCCGGGACAGGAATGGCCGAACCAGCAACCGACACGATCCTCGTTCTCAACGGACCGAACCTCAATCTGTTGGGAACCCGCGAGCCCGAGAAGTATGGCCACGCCACGCTGGCCGACGTCGAGGCGCTGTGCCGGGAGACGGCGGCGACCTTCGGCCTCAAGGCCGATTGCCGTCAGTCCAACCGTGAAGGCGAGCTGATCGATTTCATCCACGAGGCCCATGCCCGCAGGATGAGGGGCATCATCATCAACGCCGGCGGCTATTCCCATAGCTCGATCGCGCTGCACGACGCGCTGCTCGCGGTGCAGATCCCGACGGTCGAAGTCCACGTGACCAACATCCACGCCCGCGAGAGCTTCCGTCACCACTCCTACACCGCGCGCGCGGCGTTCGCCTCGCTCTGCGGTTTCGGCATCGAGGGCTACCGCCTCGCCATCCAGGGCCTTGCCGCCAAGCTCGGCATCAAGCCCAAAGCCTGACGCTCCCTCTTCACCCAGAACATTCGGATCAAAGAAACATGGCGCGCCAGCCAGACGACAAAGCAGCCGCAAAGTTTTCCAGCGACGATTCCGCGCTCGTTCGTGAGCTCGCTCTGCTGCTCGACGAGACCAGCCTCACCGAGATCGAGATCGAGCGTGCCGGCCTGCGTCTGCGCGTTGCCCGCAACGTGAGCGTCGCTGCGACCATGCCGATGCCGGTCGCAACCGCAGCCCCCGCGCTGGTCGCAGCCCCCGCCGCCGCGGCTGCGGTCGCCGCAGACGTCTCTAAGCATCCGGGCGCCGTGACCTCGCCGATGGTCGGCACCGCCTATTGGGCGCCAGAGCCCGGCGCCAAGCCGTTCATCGAAGTTGGCGCGAAGGTCTCGGTCGGCCAGACCCTGCTGATCATCGAAGCGATGAAGACGATGAACCAGATCCCCTCGCCCCGAGCAGGCACGGTGACGCAGATCCTGGTCGAAGACGGCCAGCCGGTCGAGTTCGGCGAGCCGCTGGTCATCATTGAATAAGCGAGTGGCGAATTTCGCCCGCTGAGGCACCATGTTCGACAAGATCCTCATAGCCAATCGCGGCGAGATCGCCCTTCGTATCCTGCGGGCCTGCAAGGAGCTTGGCATCGCGACCGTCGCCGTGCACTCCACCGCCGACGCCGACGCCATGCATGTGCGCCTGTCGGACGAAAGCGTCTGCATTGGACCGCCGCCGTCCAAGGACAGCTATCTCAACATTCCCGCGCTGCTCGCGGCCTGCGAGATCACCGGCGCAGACGCCGTGCATCCCGGCTACGGCTTCCTGTCGGAGAACGCGCGCTTCGCCGAGATCCTTTCCGAGCACAATCTGCAATTCATCGGCCCCAAGGCCGAGCACATCCGCCTGATGGGCGACAAGATCGAGGCCAAGAAGACTGCCAAGCGGCTCGGCATCCCGGTGGTGCCGGGATCGGATGGTGCGGTCGGCCCCAATGACGACGCAATGGCGATCGCAAAGAAGATCGGCTTCCCGGTGCTGGTCAAGGCGGCTGCCGGCGGCGGTGGCCGCGGCATGAAGGTCGCGCAGAGCGAGGCGGATCTCCAGCTGGCGTTGTCGACGGCGGCCAACGAGGCGAAATCGGCATTCGGCGACGCCTCCGTCTATCTGGAAAAATACCTCCAGAAGCCGCGCCACATCGAGATCCAGATTCTCGGCGACGGCCGCGGCGGGGCGATTCATCTCGGTGAGCGCGACTGCTCGCTGCAGCGCCGGCACCAGAAGGTCTGGGAGGAAGGCCCCTCGCCCGTCTTGGCTGCCGCTGCGCGCGCCAAGATCGGCGAGACCTGCGCAAAGGCGATGCGCGAGATGAAATATCTCGGCGTCGGCACCATCGAATTCCTCTACGAGGACGGCGAGTTCTATTTCATCGAGATGAACACGCGTATCCAGGTCGAGCATCCCGTCACCGAGAGCATCACCGACATCGATCTGGTGCTGGAGCAGATCCGCATCGCCGCCGGCGGCGAGCTGCCAGCCCAGCAGAGCGAGATCCAGATCATCGGCCATGCCATCGAGTGCCGCATCAACGCGGAGAACCCGCAGACCTTCCGCCCGTCGCCCGGCCGGATCCAACAATACCACCCGCCCGGCGGCCTTGGCGTACGCATCGATTCCGCAGTCTACCAAGGCTACCAGATCCCGCCCTATTACGATTCCCTCGTCGGCAAGCTGATCGTCCACGGCAAGACCCGCGCCGAATGCCTGATGCGGCTGCGCCGGGCGCTGGACGAGATGGTGGTCGAGGGCATCGAGACCACGCTGCCATTGTTCCGCGATCTGGTGCGCCAGGACGACATCATCAACGGTGACTACCACATCCACTGGCTGGAGCAGTACCTGGCCGGCAAAGCGGAACCGACCGCGAAATAATCGCCTCCCCCGTGGAACCCCTTGGCCCCAATCGCGTTCTGCACGGTGGCGACAGTTCCAAAAGGGGGCGATTTGAATTCCACCCAGCCTGACAGGGCAAAACGGTCGTGACCGCCGAGTTGCAGCGACGGCGCGCATTTTGGCAGATCCTGCTGCTGTCAGCGGGTCTGCTGGTGCTGACCGTGATCAGCGCGGGCTCGGTATATCTTGTCAATAAGGCTCGGGACGACAGCAAATGGGTCGTCCATACAATCGAGACGGAGAACGAGATCAACGCCCTCCTCCTCGAAATTCGCCGAGCCGAGAGTAGCGCCCGGGGTTTTCTCCTGACGGGGGGACCGGATTTCCAGTCAGACCATGAGAAGGCTGTCGCAGCGATCATTCCGGCTCTGGACAAGCTGACGCGCCAAATCGGCGACAATCCGGCACAACGCGAGAACATCGAGAAGCTGAGCGCGGCGATCGGGGTTCGGCTCGACCAGTTCTCGCGCGAGATGAATTTCATCAAGCAAAACGAGTCCGCCCAGGCGACGGCGCTGGTCCGCGAAGCCGCCGCGGGCGACACCACGACAACGATCAGCAACCTCGCCAATGCGATGATCCGCGAGGAGGAACGGCTGTTCCGGACCCGCAACGTCAACTCCGATCGAAGCCAGACGCTGGCCGCATCGATGACCGGCATCGGATCGGGCCTCGTCGTGCTGCTCGCCCTGATCTCGATCT
This sequence comes from Bradyrhizobium sp. CCBAU 51627, assembly GCF_028128765.1. GTDB lineage: Bacteria > Pseudomonadota > Alphaproteobacteria > Rhizobiales > Xanthobacteraceae > Bradyrhizobium. The sequence goes on along the minus strand of NZ_LBJG01000005.1, from coordinate 580,462 downwards.
GGCTGGTGCGGCGCTCGTCCCTCGCCCGCGACGAGGCCGAAGCACGTCTGCGCGATACCAACGTCAACCTGGAGGCCCTGGTCGACGAACGCACGGCCGACCTGCGCGAGGCCAATGACGAGATCCAGCGTTTCGCCTATATCGTGAGCCACGATCTGCGCTCGCCGCTCGTCAACATCATGGGCTTCACCAGCGAACTCGAAGAACTCGGCGGCGACATTTTTCGCCGCATCGGCAGTCTCACCCGAGTCCCGGCCGACGGGCCTTCCCTGGTGCCCGGCAGCAGCGGCGAGATCGCGTTGGAAGACGCCGACCAGCAATTGTCAGCCGATTTTTCCGAGGCGCTCGGCTTCATCAAGTCTTCTATCGCGAAGATGGACCGCCTGATCTCGGCGATCCTCAACCTCACCCGCGAGGGCCGGCGCGAATTCCAGCCGGAGAAGATCGACACCCGCGCCTTCGTCGAGGCCATCGTGTCGACGTTGGCGCACCAAGCCGTCGAGGCGCAGGCTGAGATCCATGTCGAGGCGCTGCCTGGTATCGTCAGCGATCGCCTTGCGCTGGAGCAGATCTTCTCCAATCTGATCGATAACGCGATCAAATATCTCAAGAACGGGGTCGCCGGCGAGATCAGAATCCGCGGGCGCACCAAGCTGGGCTATGCGATCTTCGAGATCAGCGATAACGGCCGCGGCATTGATCCCAGGGACCATCAACGGATTTTCGAGCTATTCCGCCGGGCGGGAACCCAGGACAAGCCCGGCCAGGGCATCGGTCTTGCCCATGTGCGCGCACTTGTGCGTCGCCTCGGCGGCACCATGTCGGTATCATCGGAACTGAACGCAGGCAGCACCTTCATCATCACGCTGCCGATCGCTTGGAATGCAAGCAACCGGAACGCAGATCGATGACCCAGCCAGTCACCATCATCATGATTGAAGACGACGAGGGCCACGCCCGCCTGATCGAGCGCAACATCCGCAGGTCCGGCGTCAACAACGAGATCGTCGCCTTCGCCAACGGCACCGATGCGATGAAGCATCTGTTCGGCGCCGATGGCAGCGGCCTCGTGCAGAAAGGCAATGCGCTCCTGATCCTGCTCGACCTCAATCTGCCTGATATGACCGGCATCGACATTCTGAAGCAGATCAAGGAAAACAAATACCTGAAGGCCTCGCCGGTGGTCGTGCTGACGACCACCGACGACTCCCAGGAAATCAAGCGCTGCTACGAACTCGGCTGCAACGTCTACATCACAAAGCCGGTCAATTACGAGAATTTCGCCAATGCCATCCGGCAACTCGGCCTGTTCTTCTCGGTCATTCAGGTCCCGCCCGCCGCCCCATGACACAGCACACGCCGACATTGCTCTACATCGATGACGACGATGCCCTGGCGCGCCTTGTCGATCGCGGCCTGACGCGGCGCGGCTACAAGGTCATTCACGCCGCGAGCGGCGATGAGGGCCTCGAGCTCATCCGCAATGCGAGCAGCAAGGGCTGCATCGATGTGGTGGCGCTCGACCAGTACATGCCCGGCCTCGACGGGCTTGAAACGCTCGAGCAGATCATGGCGATCCCCGACGCGCCGCCCGTGGTCTTCGTCACGGCCTCGCAGGATTCCAGCATCGCCGTCACCGCGCTGAAGGCAGGTGCGGCCGACTATCTGGTCAAGGACGTCAAGGGCGACTTCATCCCGCTGCTGCACGTTGCGGCCGAAGGCGCGTTGCGCCAGGCCGAATTGCAGCGGGCGCGCGAGGAGGCCGAGGCAGAGATCCATGCCTCGCGCGATCGCTACGCCGCGCTTGCCGCCGAACGCGAGCTGTTGCTGCGCGAGGTGAATCACCGCGTCGGCAATTCGCTCCAGATCATCGCTTCGCTCCTGCATCTGCAGGCGAGCTCCGCCGCCCAGGATGAGGTCAAGGCCGCACTGACCAACGCGATGGGCCGCGTCGCGGCCGTCGCTCAGGTACACCGCCGCCTCTACACCTCGCAGGATCTGAAGAGCGTGGTGCTCAACCAATACCTGGACTCCCTGCTCGAGGATCTGCGCCGCTCCGCCGAAGGTAACCGGATGTCGCGCCTGACGGTGAAGGCCGAGCCGATCGAGATCGACCCGGACCGGGCCGTCGCCGTCGGTATCATCGTCAACGAACTGGTGATGAACGCGGTGAAGTACGCCTACCCTGATGGCGCCGGCCCCATTCACGTCGAGCTGATCTCGCAAGGAGACGATCTCCTGCTGTCGATCACCGACAACGGCGTCGGCGACAACGCCAAGGCCGATCCGCGCTCCACCGGCATGGGTCAGCGTATCGTTGCGGCCATGGCTTCCAAGCTCGAAGCCATCGTCGAGCGCGATCCCGCGCATTCCGGAACCCGCATCATCCTGCGGTTCCCCTGCACCCCGGCCGCCCCCGGCAAGGCGAACAGCGCTGCAGCGGGTTGATCCCGCATCCGGAATAGCCCCATCGCACGTGCATTACGATCCTGCTATGATCGGGCGCCATGACTTCGCGCGACTCCGCTTCATCTGAAATCACGCCGGCCGTGCTGCTGCGCGCTTATGCCTGCGGTATCTTTCCCATGGCCGAGAGCGCCGACGACCCGACCCTGTTCTGGGTCGAGCCGGAGATGCGTGGCGTGATCCCGCTCGATGGTTTTCGCGTCGCCTCGCGGCTGGCGCGCACCGTGCGCTCGGACGTGTTTCGCGTCACCGTCAACACCGCGTTCAAGGCCACGATCGCCGGCTGCGCGGCGCCGCAAGCGGGGCGCGAGGACACCTGGATCAACAAGCGCATCCGCGACCTCTATGGCGGCCTCCACGAACTCGGCCATTGCCACAGCGTCGAGGCCTGGCAGGGCGACGACCTTGTCGGCGGCCTCTATGGCGTCAGCCTCGGGCGTGCCTTTTTCGGCGAGAGCATGTTTCACACCGCGCGCGACGCTTCCAAGGTGGCGCTGGTGCATCTGGTCGCGCGGTTGATCCATGGTGGCTTCGAGCTGCTCGACACTCAATACGTCACCGAGCATCTGAAGAGCTTTGGTGCGACAGAGATCTCGCGGCGCCGCTACACCGCGCTGCTCGACAAGGCGCTCGCCGGCGAGCCGGGCGATTTTCTGCGATTGTCCAATGGTGCGACGATCCCCGGCGCACGCGCGCTCGAGATCATCGCCTCGCGGCAATAAATCAGGTTTACCGGCTACCGAAACCGGGGATACCGAACAGGCCCGGCCGCTGCTCCGGCGGCGGGGGCGGCGGAGCAGCCTGCGGCTGCTGCGGTGACGGCGGTAAGGGCTGCGGCGGACGCTGCTGGACCTGTTTGGGGGCCCTCTTCTGCGCCGGGGGCGGCGGTGGCGGAGCGGGCTTGGTCGCGGGATCCGGAGCCGCGGTCGCAATGGTCTGCTGTGGCTCTTTGCAGTCGGTGAGCCAGATGTCGTAGATCGGGTGCTCGACGCCGTGCAGACCGGGACTTGCGGCAAACATCCAGCCGGAGAAGATCCGCTTCACCTCGCCCTGCAAGGTGATCTCGTCGACCTCGACGAAGGCATCGGTGTTGGCCGCTTCCGTCGCGGGCCGTGTGTAGCAGGCATCGGTCTTCACCCGCAGCGCACCGAACTGCACGGTCTCGCCGATATCCTCGTCGAAATTGATGATCCGGCCGGTGATTTTGTCGAGGCCGGAGAAGGTCGCCTTCTTGTTGACGATCTTCTGCGCCGGCGGTTCGGTGACGATCTCGTCGCCCGGCTGGAGGCTCGCGGGGGCCTGCGGCACAGCACCCTGCTGCGGAGCGCCCTTCTGCTGGGGCTGGCGCTGGCCAGGCGCAACCGCGGCAGCCGGCGGCTGGTTCTGCGGCGCAATCGTGGTGCCCGGCGGCGGTGCCAGCGGCTGGCTCTCGACCGGCCCGGGCATGATATTGCCCTGGCGGCCCGGCGGCGGCATCGGGCGGGACGGCAGCACCCGGCCCTGCGGCGGCAGCTCGGGCACCTCTTCGTCATCGTCGGGGGTCGGCTGGGGCATCGGCTGCCCGCCACGGGGGATGGTCCCCGGCGGCCGCAGCGGCGGTGGATCGGAGAAGATCGTCCCGATCTGCGCCTGCGCAGGCGTCGCAACCGTCAGCGCGGTGGCGGCCAGCAGCGCCGCAAGGCCTGTCAGGGTAAAGGTTTTGAACATCTCGCGCGGCTTCAACAGCGAATCGGGCTTGTTGGACATTCTATAGAGGATACCGCCGCTCGCAGGCCCCCGGTTAACACGCCGAATACGGCGGGGAAAGGGCGGCATTCCTGCCCTGCCCGGCGCCGGCTGGCCAGACCGGGCCACGGATGGAATAGTCCCCAGGGGTTCTTCTCCCTCCCAAGGCGTTCCAGGACGCCGGCCACCCCGCGAGCCGTCGGGCTGACAACGTCCCTATCCATGCCGTCCGTTCTCCAAATCATCGTCGCCCTTCCCCTCCGCGGCCTGACCTGGCTCGGCCGCCAGGGCACGCGTGCAGTTGCATCCGTCGTGTTCATTGCTGCCGCCGTGCCGCCGCTCGGCGCGCTGTTGCGTCCCTATGTCACCGAGGCGATCCTCGTTCTGCTGTGCATCTCCTTCATGCGGGTGGATCTCGTGGCGCTGTACGGCCATCTGCGGCGTCCGGTGCTGGTCGCGACTGCCACGGTCTGGACCACGATCGCCGTGCCCCTGATTGTCGGACTGATCGCACATGCGACCGGTCTGACCGACCGTGCGCCCGGCCTGTCGCTGGCGCTGATGCTCCAGAGCATGGCCTCGCCGATGATGGCCTCACCCGCGCTCGCCGCCCTGATGGGGCTCGATGCCACACTCGTGCTGATCACCCTGGTCACGGCGACCGCGATCGTGCCCTTCAGCGCGTCGCTGTTCGCGAGCCTTTTTCTCGGCGGCATGCTCAGCATCTCGCCGCTCACGCTCGGCCTGAAGCTGCTCGGCATCCTCGCGGCATCGCTGCTGGCCGCGACCGTCATCCGCTGGCTGTTCGGCGCGGAAGCGATCCGGCGCCACAAGCAACCGATCGACGGATTCAACATCATCATTCTCTTGATCTTCGCGTCCGCCGTCATGGGCGACGTCGTGACCGATCTGGCGGCGCGGCCGGTCTTCACCATCAGCCTCGCAGTTCTGTCCTTCGCGATCTATTTCACGCTGCTCGCCATCACGACCCTGCTGTTCCGCCGCATCGGCACCGAGCGCGCGCTGGCGCTCGGGCTGATGGTGTCACAGCGCAATCTGGGCCTGATGCTGGCGGCGACCGCCGGAGCACTGCCGCCAACGACCTGGCTCTATTTCGCAATGACGCAGTTTCCGATCCACTTGTCGCCCTACTTGCTAATGCCAATTGCGCGGCGCCTGACGGCGCGAGCGGAAATATCCGATGACGCGACCGCGGGCACGAGTTCTGGTTAGCATCGTGGATCTCGCGAAGCTTAGGGGTTGCGTCGTCTCTTTTTCCTGCACTCTGCCAGGATCCAGTCGCGAAACGCTTTCATCGCATGGGAGAGCTTTTTCGATTTCAGGGACGTGAGCCAATAGGATCCCAGAAAAGCTTGACTGTCATAGGGGCAAACCAGCCGCTTGCGCGACAGATCGTCCGAAAACAGCGCGACGGGCAGCAGTGCGACTCCGGTGCCCTGAGCCGCCGCATGCGCCAGGGAGACCGATGAGTCGAAGGTTGGACCTGTCATTCGGGGTTGCCTGCATTTTGCCACCTCGAACCAATGCGCCCATTCGCCCGGCCGATACGAGCGCAACAGCACCTCCCTATGGAGATCGATCGGAGCTTTGAGGCGCTTGGCGACTTCAGGCGCGCACATCGGCGTGAAATGCGCTTCGACCAGAGGCTCGGCGTTGGTTCCGTGCCACGCGCCGTCGCCAAATCGAATGGCGTAGTCCAATCCTTCGCCGCCGAGGTCCACACGGTTGTTGTTCGCGAAGATCCTGACATCGATATGCGGATGGCTCGAGGTGAAACTCCCGAGGCGCGGAAGCAGCCAGCCGGACGCGAACGTTCCGACCACGCCGATGGCGAGACTCTCGCGCATGCGGCCATTCTCGAACCGATCCAGCACCTGGCTGATCTGGCTGAAGGCGCTCGAGATGACGGGCTGCAGCGCCTCGCCTTCTTCCGTGAGAGCAAGCCCGCGGGTCAGTCGCTTGAAGAGCTTGACGCGCAGGCTCTCTTCAAGCGCCCGCACCTGCTGGCTCACGGCGGCCTGCGACACCCGAAGTTCGAGACCGGCCTTGGTGAAGCTGAGGTGGCGCGCCGCCGCTTCGAATGAGCGGAGCGCGTTCAGGGGCAGGCTGGAAATGCTGGCGGGGCGGCGGGCCACTTCTGATCCAAGTTTTACTTATGGATGGCCTTACGAAGCATCGTTTGTCAATTGCCCGAGCCAGACGCAAAACCTCGCTGCAATTTACGGGAGGTCACGATGCTCACACGACGTCAATTCGGCTCATCAGCACTGGCGGTCGCCGGAAGCCTCTTCCTGCCGAGCGTCTCAGGTGCGGCGTCAGACGCAACGGCACCGCTGATTGAAGCCATCAAGCAGTTGGAACTCAAGAGCGAAGGCCGGCTCGGCGTCTCCGTGCTCGACACGAATACGGGCGTTCCGATCCATCATAGGGGAGACGAACGCTTTCCCATGTGCAGCACATTCAAGGTGCTGGCTTCAGCGGCAATCCTCAAAGCCGCAGGCAGCAAGCTGGCAGGCCTTGAACGACGGGTTCGCATCGAACAGGCCGATCTCGTCGAGTACTCGCCGGTCACGAGCAAGCATGTCGGCGGCGAAGGAATGTCGCTTCGCGAACTTTGCGAGGCTGCCATTACCCTGAGCGACAATACGGCCGGTAACGCGCTTCTGAAAAATATCGGCGGCCCCGCCGGGTTGACCAGCTTTGCGCGGAGTCTCGGTGACAACATCACGAGATTGGACCGGATTGAAACCGAGCTGAACGAGGCCGCGCCGGGCGATCCCCGCGACACCACGACGCCGAATGCGATGGCCGCAAATTATCGCCGTTTGCTGCTCGGTGACGTCCTGCTCCCGGAAGATCGCGAGCAACTCGGCCAATGGCTCATCGCCAACAAGACCGGCGATACTCGTTTGCGCGCCGGCCTGCCGCAAGGCTGGCGTGTCGGCGACAAGACCGGAGCAGGTGAACATGGCACTACCAATGACGTCGCCATCGTATGGCCGCCCGAGCGTTCGCCGCTCATCATCGCGGTCTACCTCACCGGTGCAACGCTGGACCCCAATGGACGTAATGAGGTGATCGCATCGGTCGCTCGGGAGGTCGGCAAGGCCTTTGGCTGACAATCGTAGGCCGCCCTACCCCGCCCGTGCCGCGCGCCGCAGTGCCTGCGGCGGCTGGCCGAAAGCGCGGATGAAGGCGCGGCGCATGCGCTCGGGATCGCCGAAACCGGTCGTCTCCGCGACGCGTTCGATCGCCTCGCGCGAGGACTGCACGCGCTCGCGGGCGACCTCGATCCGCAGCCGCTCGATCGCCTTTGACGGCGTCGTACCGGTCTCCGCGGCAAACGCGCGGGCAAAGTGCCGCGCGCTCATGCCGGCGCGGTCGGCAAGGTCCTCCACCGTCAGCCGTGCGTCGAGATTTTCCCGCGCCCAGGACAATAACGCGCCGAAGCGGCCGTTTGGCGTCTTCAGCTCCAAGAGCGATGAGAACTGCGACTGGCCGCCGCTGCGGCGGTGATAGAGCACGAGCTGGCGCGCCGTCTGTTGCGCGATCTCCTCGCCGTAATCTTCCGTGACCATCGCGAGCGCGAGGTCGATACCGGCACTGATGCCGGCCGACGTCCAGACATTGCCGTCGCGGGTAAAGATCTGGTCGGGCTCGAACTTGATCTTCGGAAAGCGCGCGACGAAATCGCGCGTGCGGCCCCAATGCGTGGTGGCGCGGCGGCCGTCGAGCAGGCCGGCCTCCGCAAGCACGTAGGCCCCCGAACAGACGCTGGCGATCCGCACGCCGCGCTTCGCCAGCCGCTGCACGAAGGCGAGCGTGGTGGGACAACGCGCCGGAGCCGCCACGCCCGAACCGCCCGCCACGACGAGCGTCGTGATCGCATGCGCCGACTTGAAATCGCGCGCCATCATCTCGACGCCGGACGACGAGCGCACGGCGCCTGCGTTCAGGGCCAGCACCCGCAGCGCAAGCGGCTTGCCGCTGGCGCGTGCGGCGATCTCGAACACCGAGATCGGGCCGGCCGCATCGAGCAATTGAAAATCCGGGAAGATCAGGATGCCGATCATGCTCATGTCCGAAAGTGAGGGAAATACGCCATTTTGGACAGAAGGGCATCATGCCAATTTGCGCCGGTCAAGCTTTTCATTGGAGGCTCTCATGTCGGCACCGCTCCAGATCGGACTTTTGGTGTTCCCGCGCGTCACCCAGCTCGACTTCACCGGTCCGTTGCAGGTGTTCGCGTCCGTCCCCGGCGCGACGGTGCACCTGATCTGGAAGACGCTGGATCCGGTGCCGAGCGATTCCGTGCTGATGCTGACGCCGACCATGACCTTCGCCGACTGCCCGCAACTGGATGTCATCTGCATTCCCGGCGGCTTCGGCACCGACGCCCTCCTCAACGATGAGGAGACCCTCGCCTTCGTGCGGAAGCAGGCAGCCGGCGCCAAATTCGTCACCTCGGTCTGCACGGGGTCGCTGGTGCTCGGCGCGGCCGGGCTCCTGAAGGGCTACAATGCCGCCACCCACTGGAGTGCGATGGAGATGCTGCCGCTGTTCGGTGCGACGCCGACGAAGACGCGCGTCTGCATTGATCGCAATCGCGTGACCGGCGGCGGAGTCACGGCCGGAATCGATTTCGCCTTGAAGCTGGTCTCGCTGCTGGTCGATCGCACCACCGCAGAGGCCATTCAGCTCCGCCTCGAATACAATCCCGCGCCGCCCTTCAATGCCGGCTCGCCGGAGACGGCTCCAGCCGAGGTGCTCGCGCTGATGAAGGAGCGGGTTGCGCCAGGGCAAGCCCGGCGCCTCGATGCCGCCAGGCGTGCAGCCGAGCGGGTGATGTAGCTTACTCGTGTCCCGGACGCGCTGCAGCGCTCTTGCGCTGCTGCGCAGAGCCGGGAGCCAGAATGTAACACAGCAGCGGTGAGATGGGGCCGGCTCTACAGCGCACCGCTGAAGGAGCGCTGCGCTGCGTCCGGGGCACGAGATCGGACAAAGAAAAAGGCCGCTCGGTTTCCCAAGCGGCCTTTCCTGTCTCACGGCGGCGCACATTCTCATCGGGCGATTTCGGAGCTTCCAGACCGGGGGCCTATCTCCCGATCGAGTCCTTCCTCGGCGGCCGCTGCATTTCGGGTCAGTCGCGAACTGTTGCCCGAACCGAACGCGATGGTTTCCCATCTCCGTAAGATGGGTTCATTGAGCCGCATCGCTCGCGCCGGCGCAACGGCCCGGCAGGCGGCATCCCCGCTGATCCCGTTGTCCACAGCGAAGTCGTCAGGATGCGTGTGCATCCAATCCAGTGTTGCGGAGAAACGGTCGCTCTAGCCAGGCGTCCAAGGCTGGTAGTCACCGGTTGCCTTCGGCCGCCTGCCGCTGGCGAGCGTCGAGCCGGAGGGCCGGTAGGCCTTCGCCGTGCCGGTGAGATTGGGCTGGTGCGGCTTCTCCCACTCGCGCGGCTGGTAGTTGAGCTCGGTCGGCGGCACGTCGACGACGTGATGGATCCAGCCGTGCCATTCAGGCGGAATGCGGCTGGCCTCGGCATAGCCGTTATAGATCACCCAGCGCCGCTCGAAACCGAGCGTCGGGTCGATCTTGCCGCCGGCGGTGCGGTAGTAGCGGTTGCCCTGCTCGTCCTGGCCGACCAACTCCCCGAACCTCGAGGTCCAGAGTTGGGTGCCAAAGGTCTGGCCGTTCCACCAGGTGAAGAGCTTGAGAAAGAACTGTTTCATGCGGCAAGGGCCCTGCTTCGTGGGGTCCTGATGCCATCCGGACGGCCAAATGTCCAGTTCGGCGGGCGCGACCGTGCCCTGCCCCAACGGCGAGACACGGCCGAAACTGCCCCCCGATCGGACCTGGTCCATTCATGCCGGATACAGCGGCGAGATGGAAATCTGCTCCAGCAGCGCAAACCGGCGTGATCCGGGAACTGCAGCCCCTTCAAGGGATTTGCTTCCGGGAAAGGAGTTTGAACATGCACAGTCTCAAAGTTTTGAGTGCAGCCGCAGCGCTCGCGCTGGCTCTGCCCCTGGCAACGCCGAGCTTCGCCCAGAGTCGTGGCGGACTTGTCGCCGGTGGTGGCGGCGGTCACTTCGGTGGTGGTGGTGGCGGCCACTTCAGCGGAGGCGGAGCGCAGTTCGGCGGCGGCAGCTTCGGAGTCTCCCGCGGCAGTTTAACAGCCCCCAGCGCCGGCGCGACACCAACCGTTAGCGGCACCCGCAGCTTCGCGACCGCTTCATCCGGCAGCTGGAACGGCAGGAGCTGGAATGGTGGCACCTGGAACGGAGGCTGGCGCCATCATCACCATGGCGGGTTCTGGCCCGGCTTCGCGGCGGGCGCTGCGATCGGCAGTCTCGGCTCCTACGCCTATTACGGCGGTCCGTATTACGACGATTCCTACTATGACGACGGTTATTACGACGATGGTGTAGCCGTCGCCGTGGTGCCCGACGCGGGCGGCGATTGGTCGGCCTACTGCGCCCAGCGCTATCGGTCCTACGACCCGGCGTCAGGTACCTATCTCGGCTATGACGGCCTGCGCCATCCCTGCCCGTAACGCGGCCTGAAGACCGTCTTCCTGGGCGGCGCCCGGCTTGAGGGCGCCGCCCTTAATTTGGCCGCCTCGGGTTTGCTGCAAGTGCCGGCGATCGGGCCCGCGCCAACGATGGACTGGGTGATCTTCCTCGCTCCCTGCTCGTGCACGGCTTGGTGCGGCTTCGCAGGTCACGCGGATTTGCCTCAACCTGTTATTGAATTCCGAGGAAATTCGCCTGGGCCACTAGCTTGCGGCCTGCAGCTAATGTTCGGAACTCACGAGGCGCTATGCATTGCGCCGTGCATATCCCTCCTGCCCCAATCCAAAATTGACCCGGCGCACGATTCGCCTATATCACCAGACATTGTGGGGACTTCGATTTACTGGGAAATGTCATGCCGCGCATCCTCGTGGTAGACGACGATCCGATGGTCGGCGCGACTATCGAGGTCCTCCTGCAGCGTCAGGGCTTTGACGTCACGTTGACGGATGGCGGCGAGGCGGGACTGGCTGCGCTCGAAGCGCAGACGTTCGATGTGATGCTGGTTGATATCTTCATGCCGCACATGCGCGGCTTCGAATCCATCCGCATCTTTCACGAGCGCGCGCCGGCGATTCCGCTGATCGCCATGTCGGGCTACGCCTTCGCCTCGTCCGCCTCACCCTCGCCGGACTTCCTCCGCATGGCACTCGAGCTCGGTGCGATGCGCTGCCTGCGCAAGCCGTTCACGCCCGAGGCGCTGTTGACGACGATCCGGGAATGCCTCGCCGGTTCCGGCGACAGCGCAGAGAAGGACAAGAAAGAGGCCCCTTGATCCCCTCGCAGCGCGTCATTCTCGGTGCTGGACTTGCGATCCTCCTGATCATCACCGCCGCCTCGATCGGCCTCGATGTCAAGTCGCGGTCGAATACGGCCTGGGTCAATCACACGGTCGAGGTGCTGAAGCAGATCTCGGATCTGCGCGTTCTGATGCGCCGCTCCGAGAGTGCGGCACGTGGCTTCGAGCTCTATCGCAGCCCGGCCTTCACCGACGAGTTCCAGGCGGCGCGGGGCGCGCTCGCGCCCGCGCTGGCCAACCTCAAGCGGGCCGTCCGCGACAATCCCGACCAGGTCGCACTTCTGGAGGGCACCGAACCGCTGGCGCTGCGTCGGATCGAAGTCGCCGCGGAGGCGATGCGCATGCGCGCGGCGAATGACGAGGCCGGCATTGCCGCGCTCAACGGCAAAGCCGAAGGACGTGGCCTGATGGACACGGTCATGGCCAATCTCGACCGTCTGAGTGCCGGAGAAGAACGCTTGCTCAGCGCGCGTTCGCAGGATTCGCGCCGCACCGGCATCGTGCTGCTCGGCATCGACGTCGCCGGCGCCCTGGTGATCCTGCTGCTGGTCATCATGGTGATACGCGAGAGCCAGCGCACCACAGTGCAGCTTCAAAGTTCGCTCGAACAAACGCAGGCTGCCAAGGCGGCTCTCGAGGCCGCCGTGGCCGAACGTACCGAGCACCTCGTCACCGCCCATGACGAGCTGCGACTGTCGGTCAACGTGCTCCAGAGCACGTTCCGCAGCATGGCGGAGGCGGTGCTGGTAATCGACAGGGAAGGCACCGTGCTCTTGTCCAATCCGGCGGCGGAGCGCATGCTGTTGCACCGCGCCGGCATGAACCTGCGCAATCTGCGCGCGCTCTCCGACGTCTTCCACGGCGACGGCGTCACGCCGCTCAAGGCCGACGAGCTGCCATCCGTCCGCGTGCTGCGCGGCGACGAGTTCGAAGAGTTGGAGATGATCGTCCGCCCGCACAGCGGCAACAATGTGCGCCATCTGATGGTCAGCGGCCGGCCGATGCGCGACGGGCAAGGCAACATCTCTGGTGCCGTACTGGTCTATCATGATGCGACCGCCTCGCGCGAAACCGAGCGGCAGCTGCAGCAGTCGCAGAAGCTCGATGCAATCGGCAAGCTGACCGGCGGCGTCGCCCACGACTTCAACAACATGCTCACCGTGATCTCGGGCAACACCGAGACGCTGGTGGCGAGCCTGAAGGAGCAGCCCGAGCTGCAGCGCACGGCACGCCTGATCGACGATGCCGCCGAGCGCTGTGCCGAGCTGATTCAGCACCTCCTCGCCTTCGCGCGAAAACAGCCGCTGCAGCCGCACGACGTCGAGATCAACGCCGCCATCGCCGACATCGCAAAGCTCCTGCGCCCCACCCTCGGCGAGCAGATCCAGATCGAGACGGTCCTGGAACAGGGACCGATGACCGCGCATATCGATCCGTCGCGCCTCGCCAATGCCGTGCTCAACATGGCCATCAACGCCCGCGACGCCATGCCGAACGGCGGCAAGCTGCTGCTCGAAACCCACCGGATCGTGCTGGACGAGGCCTACGCACAGGCCAATGTCGACGTGCGGCCCGGTCCGTACGTGATGCTCGCCGTCAGCGATACCGGCACCGGCATGCCACAGAGCGTCCAGGAGAAGGCGTTCGAGCCGTTCTTCACCACCAAGGAGGTCGGCAAGGGATCGGGTCTCGGCCTCTCCATGGTCTATGGCTTCGTCAAGCAGTCGGGCGGCCACATCAAGATCTACAGCGAGGAAGGCCACGGCACCACGATCAAGCTCTATCTGCCGCCGGGCGAAGGCATCACGGAGGTGACGGGGTCCACGGCGATGCCCGCGGCCGGCGGCGCCGAGACCATCTTTGTCGTCGAGGACGACGAGCTGGTGCGCAACTTCGTCACCGCGCAGCTCCAGAGCCTCGGCTACAAGACGGTCGCCGCCGCCGACAGCAAGGCCGCACTGGAGTTGATCGAGGCCGGCCAGGCCTTCGACCTGCTCTTCACCGACGTCGTCATCCCCGGCGGCATGAGCGGACGCGAGCTCGCCGAGGAGATCGCCAGGCGCCGGCCGGGCATCAAGGTTCTCTACACCTCCGGCTACACCGACAACGCCATCGTCCATCACGGCAAGCTCGATGACGGCGTGGTGCTGCTGACCAAGCCCTACCGCCGCAACCAGCTCGCCGAGATGATCCGGAAGGCGCTGGGCGGGGGGACGGCGAGCTAGATCAGTCGCCGCGCAGTATTCACAATTGAACCCTGGATATCAATGCTGCGAGCTCGCTTTGCCGATGTGTACCGGTCTTGGCGAAGATGGCTTTGATTTGGTTTCGCACGGTTTCTCGTGAGACTTGGAGCTTGCGTGCAATCTCGTAGGGGGATGCGCCGGTTGCAACCATCACGCCCACCTTTGCTTCGGCAGGAGTCAGTGAGAACGCTTCCGAAACAACGTCCAGAGACGACCGTTGCGCCCCCTCCAAGTCTGTCAGCGTGACGATAAACTTCGCTCCGAGAAAAGGAGTGCTTGCCGCTCTATGGACCGGCAACACCTTCAACAAGATCGGTTTCTTGGTCTCACGCCTGGCAATGATCACACGCTCTGTGCGGCCTTTCACGCGGTGAAGAAGGTCGCCGTCGTTTGCGGCGTCGGACGTCATGCGATCGAGCTCTTGGCGCGCTTTTTCGTCCCGAATGACCAGGCGGGAGTTATGCACCCGAAGGTCGGAGTCGAAAACAGCATCGGCGCCCGCGTTGACTCCCAGGACGAGGCCGTTTCGATCGAGCGCCAGCGCAGGCAATTGCACCAGAAGGAGACCGTCGAGTACGCCTGTCAGCACCGATCGTCCTACGGCAGCCGACAGGTCGGCAACCTCAGTCAAAGCTTGTGCAAGCGGCGCCAGTCGAAGCATGTCGTCCCGTTCGAACGGCCCCTGGGCGGCAGTTCGTTGAAAGGCCACCAGCCAGGGCTGCCCCATGACCGGGAACCGAATCCAACCTCCCCATTTCAGCTTTCCCAGCCGAAGAAAGTCGTTGAAATACGCATCTTTGCGGAACAGCCGCTGCATCTCCTCGTAACTGAACATGTCCGAGTCACAGAAGGCGGGAGCAACGGGACGCGAAGAGGTAAAGAGACTTTGGACACGACGGACGCGTGTGTCGCGCAGGTGCCAACCTTCCTTGAAGTAGACCTTGGTCAAATCCTCCATGGAAGCCGTGTAGGGAACGTCCGAAGTTCGAACTCCGGCTTGCCTGAGGCTGGCCCCCTCAGCGCCGACGGCGCGACTCATCTCCTCAAGCAGACCTCTCCACCGACCGGGGTCGACAGCCGCTTCACCCAATTCGGCATGGATCCGCGAAATCGCAGGCAACTCGACCGCTTGATGAACCATTCAATTGCCGCGAAACCTAGCCTTCAGTCGCCAAGCTAAGCCCCTGATTTTATGAATCCGCCGAGTCGGGGCATGCCCCATTTGTGGTATGCTGGTCTGAACAGCCTTGGGGGTGGAGATGGTGACCGGAGAGGCTTTGTCGATCTGCGTAAGATTTGTGCAATTTGAGGGGACAGGAGCCCTATTCAAGGAAATGGAATTGGCTCCGGGCCCAAATCTGCCTCTGGCGAAGAATGCTGTTCGGAGCCGGCTCTCGTGAACACTGCTCCGCCGGAAGGTCGGCTGCTCACGGCGATCGGAGCCATTTACGATGCGGCGCCGGATCCGTCGCAGTGGCCGCGAGCGCTGGGTGCGATTGCGGATTGCTTCAAGGATGTCGGCGCCCTGCTGCTTTGGCGTCGGGATGACGGCTCCTTCGGTTCTCTCGTGTCAGAGAGGCTCGTCGAAGCGCAACGGGACTACGAAGAAAGCGGTTGGACGCGTCGCGATCTGGCGGCGCTCCGGGCCACTGAGCGCGGTTACTTTTTCAATGGGGAGCCCTTTACGACCCGGCATCTCGTGTCGAAGGAAGAGATCGAGGGTGACCCCTTCTTCGCACAGTTCAGGGCGCGGCACGGTCTTGGGCCATTTGGCTGCGTTGCCGTATCGCCCGACCCGCATGTTGGCGTTATCCTCAGCATGCAACGCCATGCCGATCAATACGAATATTCGGACGACGAACTCGAAACGCTCGGCAGAATAGGCCGGCACATCGAGAAGTCGCTGCGTCTGTCGATCCGATTGCTCGATGCCGAGCTTGCCAAGGTTGGTCTTGGCGAAGCGCTGGCCCGCATCGGGATCGGCGTCTTTGGCCTGGATTCACTGGGCCGAGTGGTCTTCTCCAATCCGGTCGGAGAGCGATTGGCCGGAGATCAATTGCAGCTGGTTCATGAACGATTGCGCATCGGCACCGGCGATACCCGCGAGACGATTGATCAAGCCATCGCACGCACGCTCCGCCGCGAGCCGCGTGAGCTGCTCGACGAGCCGAGGCCAATCTTCGTTCACTCCAGCGGGGCCGAACGCAGGTTGGTAGTTTATCTGCTGCCGGTTGCGCTACGGACCAGCCTGGCCGAACAGTTTCTCACCCACACGCGCGCAATCGTACTTGCGATCGAACAAAAGCTTGATGAGCCCGCCGATCCAGCCGTTGTCCGCGACGTGCTTGGGCTGACGCTAGGGGAAGCGCGGATCGCGGCCATGGTAGGATCGGGTCTTCCGCCCAAAGAAGCCGCTGACCGGCTTGGCATCGCGGAGGAAACGGCTCGTACTGTGCTCAAGCGCGTGTTCCTAAAAGTAGGTGTGTCCCGCCAAAGCGAATTGGCCACCTTGTTGGCGAAGCTGGTACTACGCTGATCATCGGCCATCGCCTCGTGGTCGCTTCCTCGCGGAACACACGATCAATTCGCAATACGACGAGGGGAATTTTAGCTAGTCTATGCGAGGCAACAACTGGCTGGCGATATAGCGCTGGCCTGCTGCATTGAGATGGACGCCGTCAGGCAGCGCCATGCCTTGCTTTCTCGCTGCCCAATAGTATGGCTTTGCGTCGATGACACGTATTTTCCGCGCGTTCAGCCTCGCAACAATCTCCCTGTAGCCAGCCATTGCCTGTTGCACGGTTCTGCCGCGGCGAATGTCGTTACCGCCAATCAGCAAAATGACGATCCGGGTGCCTTGAGGCACCGCGCTGTCGAGCCTTGCCAGGACGCCAGACGTCGTGTCTCCATAAACTCCCTGATTGCTGACGGTGTAGTTCTTCCCCTTCGCTTGCAGCATTTTTTCGAGAACCGACGGGAACGCTTCGCCGGCTGAGACGCCATAGCCTTGAACGACGCTGGCGCCGAGCGCAACGATCTGAGCATGCGAGGACGTCGCGCAAACGGCCTGAGCAACGAGAAAGACGACAGCCCAAAGGGCAGCTTTCATCCGACTTTTTTGACAATGATTCACGGCTTGCTCCAGTTCGCGGGCGGTTGACTCATTCGGTCGACGAGAAGTCTCACCGGCTTGGCCGACGCGGCATGACCCAGATGGGCTATCCGGCGACTCCGCGCCGAACTGGCCTTGCTTCCGCCTGATCGGTGGAGAGCCCCGGACGTTCAGGAAGCATTGATGCCGGCCGCCGAACTCCAGGCGCAATCGTCGTTCGTTCAGAGGCTACGCGAGTGGCCGGGAGGTTATCCCCGCGACTTCGAAACGATCGAGCTTCTCGTGAAGGGATCCAAGGTGCCGACGAGGTCGATTCGATCGTTTTCCTTCTGAAAGAACTGCGTGAGCGCGCCGTCAAGGCCGGCGGCTCGGTGCTGTCACGAACATAGGCGAGGAAAATCCGTTTCGGGTCTGGATGGAGGCAATAGCCGGTTGGAGGCTGATCCATCGGTCCGAAGCTGACGTCAAGCGAATCGTGGAAGCCGCCGGCTTCGACCTGGATCTGCTGCACCTCGGCAGGCATGAAACGGGCCTGACGCATCTGATCGAGATTGGCGGCGCGTAAGTTGAATGGCTCGGCTGTACAGGCAGGGCTGCCCGACAACGCCGCCCCACTTAGCTACCGCGTCGCCAGCACCACCGCCGCCAGCGTGAAGACCAGCGAGGCGATCTGCCCGGGCCCCAGCGGCTCGTGCAGCGCGATCGCGGACGCCACGACGCCGATGACCGGCACCGCCATGGTGCCGATCGCGGCGACCGAGGCTGGCAGGCGGGTGAGCGCGGCGAACCAGCTGACATAGGCGATGCAGAACTGGACCACGGTCGAATAAATCAGCAGCCACCAGCCGACCGGCGTCACCTTGTCCAGATGCGAGGTCTCGACGAGCAGGCCCACGATCGAGATCGGCAGGCAGCCGATCCCGATCTGCCAGGCCGCGGCCGTGATCGGCGGCAGATGGATCGGGTATTTCTTCGAGAACACCGTGCCGACGGCAAAGCCGAGCGCGCCGCACAGCGCCATGATGATCCCTGGCAGCTTCTCGGCGCTGGCGGCGATGCCGTTGCCGCCCATGATCGAGGCGAGACCGGCAAAGGCCATCACCAGACCCAGCGTGCGCAGCAGCGTCGGCCGTTCGCCGAGCACGGGCCAGGCGATCAGCGAGGCCCAGACCGGCATGGTGTAGGCGATCAGCGCCGCCTCGCTCGCCGGCAGCCAGAGCAGCGCCAGCCCCATCAGCACCATCCAGCCGGTGACGTTAAGGATGGCGGCCGTCATCAGCCGCGGCCAGATCGCGGAGGCGACCTTCAGGCTGTCGCCGCGCAGCAGCGCCAGCGCGGCAAGCAGAATCGCCCCGAACACGCCGGTGACGCCGCGCAAGGTGAGCGGCGGCAACTCGCCGATCAGAAATTTGGTGACCGGCCAATTGAAGCCCCAGCCGATCGAAGTGATCGCGAGGAACATCAGGCCGGCCGGGGCGATGCGCGGGCGCTGCACCGGCCTGGTCGAATCAAGCATGTGGGGTATCCGGCAAAATCGAACTCAGCTTGGCGCGGATTCGCTTGGCGGACTACCACCTCGGCGGGCATGCCTGCCCTCCCTTCCGTACCATTACGTGAGTCTGGCTGACGCAATCCCATCGCCCAAAAATATACCTGCCCTGTGAACAGCGGGATGAAGGGTCCCGATCACCACGGGATGCAAATTTTTTCGATTGGGAATCCCTGAGGACTCACTGATACTTGCCTCCACAACAGGTGCAGGCTTGCCCCCTGTTATCCCCCGCAATCCACCATATTTAGTACTTGATTCAGGAACTCGCACTAGTTCTTGACGGGCGCTTTGGAGAGTCCTAGCTTTCGGTCCGTTCGGCGCGAGTGAGTTTGCGTCCCGCCGGCACTCCCCAAAGGGTCTCGCAAATCTTAGCTCCGCCCACCGGTCAAAGGTAGCGGAATAAGGGCTTGTCTGCCCGCGATAAGCGGACTTTTCGGGCGCCAGAACGGGCCGGCAACAGGCTCGGATGGCATCGGTAGACGTTGTGACAGTGGGGCGTTGAACGCATGTCGGGCTCATCCCCTTGGGGGCGGATATCCTGGACATGCCGGCGGGTGATCGGTGCGCGCATCGATGAATCGCGTCGGGAGAAACTGGGCCGGATCCACCGGCTGAACTGCGGTGCCCAAGGGCCTGATAGGCCCTGAAGGAAACGCGAAATGAAATGACGACCCGGATGCCTGAACGGAGGCAGTCCGGTCAAAGATAAGGACGGGGCAAAACGATGCGGATTGAGCGGCGCCACACCACGGTAGGACAGTCACCTTATGCGGGAATCGAATTCCGCCTGACCACGTCGGAGATCAGGAATCCCGACGGCTCGGTCGTGTTCAAAATGGACGGCGTCGAGGTCCCGGCCGAATGGTCGCAGGTCGCCTCCGACGTGCTGGCCCAGAAGTATTTCCGCAAAGCCGGCGTTGCCGCGCGCCTGAAGAAGGTCGAGGAGGAATCCGTCCCCTCCTTCCTGTGGCGCTCCGTGCCCGACACCGACGCACTCGCCGCGCTCCCTGAGAAGGAGCGCTATGTCAGCGAGCTGTCCTCCAAGCAGGTGTTCGACCGCCTCGCCGGCTGCTGGACCTATTGGGGCTGGAAGGGTGGCTATTTCTCGTCGGACGAAGACGCCCAGGCGTTCTACGACGAGCTCCGCTACATGCTCGCCATGCAGATGGTCGCGCCGAACTCGCCGCAATGGTTCAACACCGGCCTGCACTGGGCCTATGGCATCGACGGCCCCGGCCAGGGCCACTATTACGTCGACCCCTTCACCGGCAAGCTGACCAAGTCCAAATCGGCCTACGAGCATCCGCAGCCGCACGCCTGCTTCATCCAGGGCGTCGGTGACGACCTCGTCAACGAGGGCGGCATCATGGACCTCTGGGTCCGCGAAGCCCGCCTGTTCAAATACGGCTCCGGCACCGGCTCGAACTTCTCGCGCCTGCGTGGCGAAGGCGAAAAGCTGTCCGGCGGCGGCCGCTCGTCCGGCCTGATGAGCTTCCTCAAGATCGGCGACCGCGCTGCGGGCGCCATCAAGAGCGGCGGCACCACCCGCCGCGCCGCCAAGATGGTCGTCGTCGACGTCGATCACCCCGATATCGAGACCTATATCGACTGGAAGGTGAAGGAGGAGCAGAAGGTCGCGGCCCTCGTCACGGGATCCAAGATCAACCAGAAGCACCTCAAGGCGGTGCTGAAGGCCTGCGTCAACTGCGAAGGCTCGGGCGACGACTGCTTCGATCCCGAGAAGAACCCTGCCCTGCGCCGCGAGATCAAGCTCGCCCGCCGCAGCCTCGTGCCTGACAATTACATCAAGCGCGTCATCCAGTTCGCCAAGCAGGGCTACAAGGACATCCAGTTCGACACCTACGACACCGACTGGGACAGCGAAGCCTATCTCACCGTTTCGGGGCAGAACTCCAACAACTCGGTCTCGCTGAAGGACGACTTCCTCCGCGCCGTGGAGACCGACGGCGACTGGAATCTCAATGCCCGCACCTCCAAGAAGGTGACGAAGACGCTGAAGGCCCGCGACCTCTGGGAAAAGATCGGCTACGCCGCCTGGGCGTCGGCCGACCCGGGCCTGCACTTCAACACCACCATGAACGACTGGCACACCTGCAAGGCCTCAGGCGACATCCGCGCGTCCAACCCGTGCTCGGAATACATGTTCCTGGACGACACGGCGTGCAACCTCGCCTCCGCGAACCTGCTGACGTTCTACAGCACCGAGACCAAGCAGTTCGACGTGAAGGGCTACGAGCACCTCTGCCAGCTCTGGACCATTGTGCTCGAAATCTCCGTCATGATGGCGCAGTTCCCCTCGCGCGCGATCGCCGAGCTCTCCTACGAGTTCCGCACGCTTGGCCTGGGCTACGCCAATATCGGCGGCCTCCTGATGACCATGGGCCTGTCCTATGACAGCAAGGAAGGCCGCGCGCTCTGCGGCGCGCTGACCGCCGTGATGACCGGCATCACCTACAAGACCTCGGCCGAGATCGCGGCCGAGCTCGGCACCTTCCCGGGCTACAAGAAGAACGCCGCGCACATGCTGCGCGTCATCCGCAACCACCGCCGCGCCGCCCATGGCGAGTCCTCCGGCTATGAGGCGCTCAGCGTCAACCCGGTGCCGCTCGACCACGCCTCGTGCCCGCAACAGGACCTCATCACCCATGCCAAGGCGGCCTGGGATGCGGCGCTCGAGCTCGGCGAGGTCCATGGCTATCGCAACGCCCAGACCACGGTGATCGCGCCGACTGGCACGATCGGCCTGGTCATGGATTGCGACACCACCGGCATCGAGCCCGACTTCGCGCTGGTGAAGTTCAAGAAGCTCGCCGGCGGCGGCTACTTCAAGATCATCAACCGTGCGGTGCCCGCAGCGCTGCGCGCGCTCGGCTATCGCGAGAGCGAGATCGCGGAGATCGAAGCCTACGCCGTCGGCCACGGCTCGCTGGCGAACGCCCCCGGCATCAACGTCACCACGCTGAAGGCCAAGGGCTTCACCGACGAAGCCATCGCCAAGGTCGAAAAGGCCCTGCCGACCGCCTTCGACATCAAGTTCGCCTTCAACAAATGGACCTTTGGCGAGGATTTCATCCGCGACCAGCTCGGCATCGGCGCTGAAGCCATTGCAGCTCCGGGCTTCGACCTGCTCCAGGCCGTCGGCTTCACCAAGCGCGAGATCGAGGCGGCCAACGTCCACATCTGCGGCGCGATGACGGTGGAAGGTGCCCCGCACCTCAAGGCCGAGCACTACTCCGTGTTCGACTGCGCCAATCCATGCGGCAAGATCGGCAAGCGCTATCTGTCGGTCGAGAGCCACATCCGCATGATGGCGGCGGCGCAACCCTTCATCTCGGGCGCGATCTCCAAGACCATCAACATGCCGAACGACGCAACTGTGGAGGACTGCAAGTCCGCCTACATGCTGTCGTGGAAGCTGGCGCTCAAGGCCAACGCGCTCTATCGCGACGGCTCCAAGCTCAGCCAGCCGCTCAACTCGCAGCTCATCAGCGATGATGAGGACGAGGACGATGCGGTCGAGACCCTCTACGAGAAGCCGATGGCCGCGCGCGCGACCCAGGTCTCGGAGAAGATCGTCGAGAAGCTGGTCGAGCGCATCATCGTGATGCGCGAGCGCGAGAAGATGCCGGACCGACGCAAGGGCTACACCCAGAAGGCGGTCGTCGGCGGCCACAAGGTCTATCTCCGAACCGGCGAATACGACGACGGCCGTCTCGGCGAGATCTTCATCGACATGCACAAGGAAGGTGCGGCGCTGCGCTCCTTCATCAACAACTTCGCCATCGCGGTGTCGCTCGGCCTGCAATACGGCGTGCCGCTGGACGAATATGTCGACGCCTTCACCTTCACCCGCTTCGAGCCGGCGGGCCCCGTGCAGGGCAACGACAGCATCAAGTACGCGACCTCGATCCTCGACTACGTCTTCCGCGAGCTGGCGGTGAGCTACCTCTCTCGCTTCGACCTCGCCCATGTCGATCCCAACGAGACGGGCTTTGACGCGCTCGGCAAGGGTGTCGAGGAAGGCAAGGAGCCGGACGACGAGCCGAGCCACCACGCGACCAAGCTGGTCTCGCGCGGCCTCACCCGCTCGCGCACCGACAACCTCGTCGTGATGCGCGGCGGCACGACTGCGGTCGCGCAAGGCAACGACAGCGCGCCCTCCGGCGGCAGCAAGGTCACCGCGCTGGCTTCGCACGGCACGTCAGCCCGCGTCGGCGACACCCTCGAAGGCGCCGTCGCCCTGAAGCAGGAAGTGAGCCACGACCTCTCTCCCACGGAGAAGCTCGAGGCCCTGCAGTGGAGCAAGGCCGGCAGCGCCGCGACCGCCGCTCCCAGCAAGGCCGAGCGCCGCGCGGAAGCCAAGGCCAAGGGCTACGAGGGCGAGATGTGCAGCGAGTGCGGCAACTTCACGCTGGTGCGGAATGGCACCTGCATGAAGTGCGATACGTGCGGCAGCACGACGGGGTGTTCGTGAGGAACCAGTGACTGCAGGCAGCAGTACCGAGAAAGGTCTTCAGTATCTTTGCCGGCACCTAGTTGGGCTTTGCGTAACTTATCGGCACGCAACGCCCAACGAAGCTGACTTGCAATCCAGGTTCGCAACTTGCTCGGGCACCCTCATAGTCATTGAGGGTGCCCTTTACTTTTTGACTGCGGGGCACGTCCTGAAGAGTTTGAAAGAGCTTCGAGACTCAAGGGACATAACCATTGAAGGGGCCTCACTGGCCGACGTATTTGGACACCAACGCATTAGTGACACGCCAATCCCATTCGACTTCAAGAACGCACAACTTTGCTTCGTAGACGACGATGAACTGGGTTTGGACTTCGGCATTGTTCCTATTGGGGCCCATCACGCGAGACTGCTCGCTAAGAACGGGGTCGTCGCACTTTCTGAGGAAAATTGGGCTAGCAGCACGGCGTCGAGTTCGACGGTTACGCGATGCTCGGATTTCCGGCCGAACGGGTTTCGGAGCGAATCTCAGAAGAATCCACGGTACGAATCGAAGCTACCCTTATTCCCGTTCAAGCACCTCAATTCTCAGTAGACCAGAAAACGACCTATCCTCGCTTCATCGGACGAGTAAGCCACAGGCTCCCCCTCAAGAGCCTAGCCCGTAGGATGGGTTGAGCCGTTGCGAAACCCATCGGCCGTACGTCCGAGGAGAGATGATGGGTTTCGCAAGAGCTCAACCCATCCTACGAGCTACGAGCTGGCTTCGCTCTTCCCGTCCCACGCACTTTCATTTTGGCCCCTCAACCTGATACAATAGCGATACATCTGGGGGTTGAGTATGGTAGACGAATTTGTCAAAGTTATAGAAGCGATTGCGAAGCTGATAACTGCTGTTGCTTGGCCGGCCGTTGGCATCTATCTCATATATCGGTGCGGATCGGCTCTGCGGGACTTTCTCTCCGATATGGGAGAAGGCTCTTTGAAGGTTCTTGGAGTTGAAGCTTCGGCAAAAAGGCGATTTGCAAACGCGGTCGCCACAGCCGAGATAGCAAGGACAGCGCCTCCCAATCATCCGCCGTCCGATTTTACCTTCTGGAAGGATGTACTCGGCAAGTCCTGGCAGACTGCAGAACTATTAGCGGGCACTATTCCTATTGAAGAGACTGACGGAAAGCACATTTTGTGGGTTGATGACAATCCAGACGGCAATATCCACGAGCGGCATGCCCTGGAGGCTCTCGGTATCACCGTCGATATGGCCATCGATACTGATGATGCCATGAATAAGCTCGCGGAGCGTCACTACGACGCCGTGATCTCAGATATGGCCCGTCCAGAGGGACCACGAGCCGGCTATGAACTCTTGGATCGAATGAAAGCCAAGAAGATTTCTCCACCATTCATCATCTACAGCAGCACAAACACACCAGCACAACAACAAGAGGCGATTACCCGCGGCGCCTTCGGCTCAAGCAACAAGGTTGCCGAGCTGATTGAGTTGGTCGCGAACGCTATTCGGTCAGCGGCACCGAGATCTAAAGCTAGCTTAGGGATGAAGAAAGTAGCGCGATTGGCGAAAGCTTATCTGGCACAGAAAGGGTCTTCCGATTAGCTCTTAAGATAATTGAGCTTGCGAAACCCATCAGCCATTTGAATTACGGTGACAGTGCTGGAAACTCTTAGGACCGTGCAGTTTTGGCAGTACGATCCCGGACATCACCTCGCTCATTCGGGCGACGAACTACAGTTCGCCGTCGGGCCTCGATCCACCCTGCGCCCCCGCCATAATTTCTCCTTCGCAGGCGCGTTGTGTTGGGCGACGGCGAGGCCTATCCTTGCAGCGATCGGACTGCCGCACTCCCATTGACCCGACTGGATGAGGGCGCATCGGTGCCTGAAGCGGACGACCCCCAGCCTGAGACCCAGAAGCCTGATAGCCAAGAGCGTGACGCCCCCAGGGCGAGCGAGGCCCGGGCCGATGGCGGGCTGGCGCGGGCCTTTGACCAGATCAAGAGCGCGGAGCAAGACCTTGCGCGGCTGGACCGGCTTGTTTCGGGAATGGAACACGATGGCGCGCGGGCCTCGCAGGCAAGCGCCGGTGCGAAGGCGGCCGAGACTCCCAGGTCCAAGGCGTCCGATAACAACATTCGCGCGCAAGGCCTGAAGGGAGATCGGCCGATGCTGCGTGCTTTGGTTGGCCTCGTGCTTGCGATCGGCATTCTCGGTGCCGCCTTCGCTTCGCAATATCGCGACGAGGCCAAGTTGATCGGCAAGTCGATCATGGCACGATGGGTTCCGCCAGCCACAAGCCAACCCCGGCAAGCGGCCGCGGTTGAAAGTCCGGCGCAGCCGCCGACCGTGCTGCTGGCTGCTGCGGATCAGCCAACTTCGGTGCCCGCGCCGCCGGTCGGCAAGGAAACGGAAAGCGCTTCAAAGCC
Organism: Bradyrhizobium sp. CCBAU 51627; assembly: GCF_028128765.1. Taxonomy (GTDB): domain Bacteria; phylum Pseudomonadota; class Alphaproteobacteria; order Rhizobiales; family Xanthobacteraceae; genus Bradyrhizobium. The sequence goes on along the minus strand of NZ_LBJG01000005.1, from coordinate 555,048 downwards.
TGACGCTTCAAGACCTGACGCTCCAAAAACCGGCACCACGGCGCCTGACCCGTCGTCGTCCGATCTCGCGCAATCGCTCAAGACCATCACAGGCGAGCTTGCGAGCATCAATGGAAAGCTCGAGCAACTGAAGAGCCGCAACGAGCAGGCGCTGCGCGAGCAGGCCGACACCATTCAGCAGCTCAAGGCGGCGCAGGAGAAGGATGCGGCGGACAATGCGCGCCTCGCTGCGCAGGTCCAGGCGCTGCAAACGCAAGTGACGTCTTCATCCGCATCTGCACCCGCGAAACCCGCCCTTCGGAGCGTGATGAACAACGAGACGACTGCGCCTGCACGGCCGCACGTGCAAGCTGCGCCACCCCGGCGGCCGAGGCCTCCGCCGCGAGGGCCCTGGATGCCCCCGCCCTATATGGACTACGGCGATCCGGATTGGTGAGCCCGCAGGGCGCATGATCGCACGCGGCGGCGAGAACGCCGTGCAGCCCGGATGTCGCTCATGCTCCACCCGGGCTTTACCCATCCGGCCTTGGCTGAGGCCGCACGTTTCTGTGTCCGCGGCAACGCGGTCACCGAGATCGGCTGCGGGTTCACTCGCCTCCGGGTTCACTCGCCTCTACGTCCGCGCGATCCCGAGCCACGCCATCGAGCTGACGTCAGTGTATCTGGACCGTGGCCATGGTTCTCAGTCTCGCGGGCGACGTGAAGGCCACCGCGCAGCCGAAGCAGGATCTGCCGACTTTCATCCATCTCTGCGGCGCAGGTCCCGCCACGGCCTATGCGCGCCGCAGGTTTCAGATGGTGGCCACCGAACGCTGCGGCGATCACCTCGTTGGGCTAGGTCGCGAGGGTCAACGCGATGAAGCGGCAGTTTCTGCGGAGTTCAGTACCCTGACTTGGTCGAGCCGGCGCTCGACCTCGTGCTCGCGCCGGTGGTTTGACCTGTAGTTTGACCTGGAGCGTAGCTCGACGCGCCGTGATGGGTGTTCCTCGCGGACTTCGCGTGATGCATCTTATGTCCGGGAGTATAGCCGGAAGCGCCCGGCTCGCCCTTCTTGGAACCCATTTGCTGCATCTCATGACCCGGCGTCTTGCTCGATACGCCCTGAGCAAACACGGCTGGGGCTGTAGCCATGACGATGGCGGTCGAAAGCGCGATGATCCTTGCTTTCATGTTGTCCTCCTCTGACAAGTCCCTCAACGGATTGAACCGGCGCCTTGTTCCCCTAAGCGAACGTTCATGGTGAGACCGGCGCTGCCCAACTGGCCCCTTTCGCCGCTGCAAAGCGCATGAACGCCTGCTTGAAAGTGCCCGCCGCGTGACAGCGCCCTGTCGCACATCGTGTGCTGACTCGACGGCTTGATGGGTTTCGCAAGAGCTCAACCCATCCACGCACCGTCACCGTAACGCGCACGAAGGTCGTGCGTGCGGCTCCTGGAGCCACGCCGCCCGAAATGCCTTTGCGGCGGCGCGTTTCGCCCCTACACTCCCCACCCCACCGGATTTGCAACGGAACCCGTTTAGACGCGGAGGAGAAGCTATGTCCAAGCCGGAAAGCTTCCCGATCGAAAAGATCTTCGTTCCCACGAAACGGAGGAAAGACATCAAGCCCGAGATCGTGGGAGAGATCGCGGAAAGCATTTTGGACATCGGGCAGCAGGCGCCCATCTTCGTCCGGACCGAGGGAGACCGCCTCGTCCTGGTCGAGGGATTGCATCGGCTCGAAGCCTGCAAGGCGCTCGGCGAGACCACTATCATGGGTGTCGTGGTACCGGCCGAGCTTGCGCAGCACAGAAACCTCCTGTCCGAAGGACCCGAGGTCGAGGCAGAGCGCATCAAGATGGCGCGATTGAAGAAGCTGCGCCTCGAGAGGGAGGCCGCGGAAGCATCGATGGCCGCCGTAAAGCGCGTCCATGAAACGGAAGCGCCGCGCGCCCGTTCGGACAAGGCCGTCCGGAACAATTCGAAGGCAGTGCGGACATTGCCATCGAAACCAAAAACGCTGTCGGACTGGATCACGCAGCAGAAGAGCAGCGGCGGCCGCTACTGATTGCCGGCCGCCCGCTCAGCCCCGCCGCCGCTCGTTGTCCGGATGCATGAAAATATCATGCACCAGCCCGAGCTTCCCCAACCCCAGAATGATCAGCCCGTTGATGTCGATCTCGTACCAGGCGTGCGACAGATAAGCATCGCGCGGAAAGCGATGATGGTTGTTGTGCAGGCCTTCACCGAAGGTAAGCAGCGTGGTGACCAGTTCGTTGGTGGTGCCGTCGTCGAGCTCGTAGCGGCGATAGCCCCAGCGGCCGTCGCTGTGGCAGACCGAGTTGACCAGCGAGGTGGCCATGGTCATGAGGTAGCTGCGGAACAGGCCGGAGAACAGCACGCAGCCGATCATCGTGTGCACGCCGCCAAAGGCGTAGCCGATGCTGCCTGGAATGATCAGCGCCGACAGCGCGTACCAGTACCAGCGCGTCCGGGTGAAGAACATCGCGATCGGGTCGCCCAGGATATCCCTGGCATAGTATTCGGCATCGGTGGTCGCCTGGTCCCACACCCAGCCACCCTGTGCGTGCCCCATGCCCTTGGCGAAGGAGGCGATGCGGTTGCCGAAGCCGTCATAATAGGGGCTGTGGACGTCGCCGGGCTTGTCGGAGTGAAGATGGTGCCGGCGATGGTTGCTCACCCATTTCAGGATCGAGCCCTGCACCGCGAGCGTCGCGATCGCCGCCAGGATCGTCCGCATCACCGGACCGCAACGAAAGCTGCGATGCACGAAATAGCGATGCATGAAGCCGATCCCGATCGTGCTCAGCATGAACATGCCGGCAAAAACGGAAATTTCCACGCGGCCGATGCCCTGCGTGAAGGCCCAGACCAGTGCCCCGATCGAGCCCGCGATCATCAGCGCGAATGAGATGTAGGAATCGCGAAACTTGGCATCGACAACAGGGCCCTCGACCAGCACGCCCGGCGGCATTTTCGGCTGGACACCCTGCTCCGGCACCACGCCCTCGATAACGGTCATTTCAGCCAATCCATTGATGGAAAAGTCACTGTGCTGCAACGCAGGGTACAGACGCAGGTAGCGTCTCGCAAGGACCCGGGCGGCCGTAGAAGCGCGGAGTCATGATTGGAAACGATCGGAACGCCTGCCGGCTCGGTCGACCTGCGCGGCCTAATCCCGCGCCCGGCGAACCGCCTCCTCCAGCTTGATCCGCTGCTTGTCCCAGCGCGCGCCCTCCACGGCCGCCCGCTCATCGAGCGCAGCCCGCTCCGCTTCGATCTCGTCCAGCCGCGCCTGGTGCTCCAGCCGCGCCTTGTCCAGCGCGCCCTGCGCGGCTGCGACCGCCTTCTCCCGGCGCGCACGTACCTTGGCCTGTGCGGCCTCCTCGTTGCGGCGCGCGCGTTCGCGGCGCTGCTCTTCCCTGGCGAAGGCCGCGGCGGCCTTGCGAGTGTCCTGCTCGCCGGTCTTGCGGGACGACTTCGCCGCCGACTTCGGCGACGTCTTCGGCTTCGACTTTGGCTTGGACTTGGGCTTGGACTTGGATCTGAACTTCGGCGCGTCCCCGTCGTCGGCAAGATCGGTCGGCAGCGCGGCGCGCTCGGTGAACGGACCGTCCGATCCGACCGGGCGCCTGAGCACGACCCCGGGCGCCGCCATGGTCGCGGCGACGATGTCGGGGTCGTCGGTCTCCTTGGCGATGCCCTGATGGAACAGGTTGGACTTGGCGCCCCAGGCGTCCAGCGCCGCTTTCATCGAAGGTGCAGCGACCGCCTGATCGTAGAAGCCGAGCGAGGTCTGATACGTCTTCAGCTTCCTTGATGGCTTTTCTGGCATCTCGCCTCAGGGGACCGCAGGGAGTAAGACTTCGGCCCTCACCACCAATACGGCCAGCGCCAGCCTTCATAGCGAATGTATGACGGCACCAGCGGCGGGCCGTAGGGATCGACGCGATCGTCCTCGGGGCGATAACGATAACGAGGCACAATGTTATAATCCCACGGCGTGGGCCTGAGCACGGGGGCGGTGACGATCAGCCTGTCTTGGGGTGCGCGGACGACGACGGCCTTCCGCGTCCGGGCTTCAGCACCTGAAGACCCAAGCAGCACAAGGGCCGTTCCGAGCGCACAGACGACAGTCATGATTTTCATGCGATGGTCTCCTTCCCGCAAAGAGTGCGGGAGGACGCCAGGCAAGGCAAGCAAATTCGCCTTCAACTTCTCGAACGACCCGTCGCGACGTTTACCTCCGCTTAGGCCGCGTGAGGCTGCCGGCCCGCGGCTTGCGACGGGTTGATCTCCTTCAGGCACACATCGCTCTGATGAATGGCGAGAATATTGATGCCGAGCGTCATCAACTGGTAGCCATTGTCCACCAGCCATTGCTCGAGCAGCCCCGAATCCGTCTTGATCTTCTCGATCAGCAGCATCGGGCGATACGCCTTGATGGTCTCGCGCGCGCCGGCAAGAGCCTCCAGCTCCATGCCCTCGACGTCGATCTTGATGAAATCGAGCCGCGGCAGATTGAGCTCGTCCAGCGCCATCTTGCGCACGACGACGGTGTTATGGGTGTAATCGATCTGCTGACCGATGAATTCGTTGCTGGGGCGTGGACGCAGTTCCAGGCTGCCGAAGCTCGACGGCGTGAAGTAATCCGGATTGGGCATCTGCATGGTGCCCGACTCCGAGGACACGGCCGCGTGCACCGCCAGCGCATTGAAGCAATTGTTGATGGCGATGTTGCCGGCCAGCGCATAATAGATCCGTTCCTGCGCCTCGATCGCGATCACCGAGCCCCAGCCCGTCATTTCTGACGCCCATTCGATCGTGTGCACGCCGATATTGGCGCCGCAGTCGATGGCGATCACGCCGTCACCGTGGTGCTTGCGCCGCAAGGCCAGCAATTCGAGCGCGATCTTGACCTCGCCGGGATCGAACGCCGCGGCCTCGAGGATCTGATACCCCACGCCGTAGCCGCGATCAGGAGAGACCATGCGATAGTCGAACCTGTTGACGATCATCGTCCCATGGCTGGACGAGGTCATGACAAAGGCCAGCTTTTGCCCCGCGATCGGCATTGCAGAATCTCCCCACGCTTTGCGTGGATGCCGTTGTTACAGAGAGTGCTTATGCGAGGCTTGCCCCATAAACCTGATGCCGTAGGGTGAAGGCGCGAGGCGCCGCGCCCACCATGTCTCTCGGTCGCAAAAAATGCGTGGGCACGCGCTCGCTTTGTCCACCCCGACGGCCGCAACACCTGGAATCCCCCCATGACAGTCCTCCGCATCGCAGCCTTCTCCGACGGCAAAACCGGCGGCAATCCCGCCGGGGTCTGGATCGGCGAGGCCCTGCCGGATGCCGGCAGGATGCAGGCAATCGCGGCCGAGGTCGGCTTTTCCGAGACCGCCTTTGCCGCACCCGAAGGTCAGGCCTGGCGGGTGCGGTATTTTTCGCCGGCGATGGAGGTGCCGTTCTGCGGCCACGCGACCATCGCGCTTGGCGCCGCGCTCGCGCATCGCTTCGGCGATCGCAGCTTTGAGCTGCATTTGAACCATGCCGTCATTTCGGTCTCGGGGCGGCGCGATGGCAACACCATCGCAGCCGCGCTGCAGTCCCCGCCGACGCGTAGCGCGCCGCTCGATGCCTCGCTGCGCGATGCGTTGCTGGATATGTTCGGCTATGCAAGCATCGATCTCGACCCCAACCTGCCGCCGGCCAGAATTCACGGCGGGGCCGATCATGCCCTGCTTGGCTTACGATCGCGCGAAGCACTGGCGCGCATGGCCTATGATTTCGAGCGCGGACGCGCGCTGATGGAGCAAGCGGGCCTCGTCACCATCGCCCTGGCAACGGAGGAGACGCCGCGCCTGTTCCATGTGCGCAATGCCTTTGCCGCCGGCGGCGTGGTCGAGGATCCCGCGACAGGCGCAGCCGCCGCCGCGTTTGCCGGCTATCTGCGCGACATCGGTTGGCCGCACGGCGGCGCCATCGACATCGTCCAGGGCGAAGACATGGGCGCGCGCTCGCTGATTCGCGCCGAGATCGGCGTGGCCAAGGGCGGCTCGATCCGGGTCTCGGGCACGGCGCGGTTCATGGAGGCTTGATGCAAGGACCCTGGCGACCCGGCGCCGTCAACTGCTCTTCAGGCTCAGGATGTACTCCGACAGCGCATCGGCCTGATCGGGCGCAATCACGAGGTTGGGCATGTCGTGGTGGCTGGTTCGCCAGAACACCTTGAGCGAGAGCGCGGTGGTGCCGTTACGGTCGGCAACGGCCTGGAAGCTCGGAGCCAGGTCGAAGAAGCCGGACATGCCCGGCTCGATGGCGTGGCACGGTTGACACCAGGCCTGCGCGAGGCGATGTCCTTCCGAGACCTTGCGCAGCGACGGCCTTGACGCGCCGGCCGCGGTGTGGACGACACTGAAGAGAAACAGGATCGACAACGCGATCAGAATGGCGAGGCCGACGTAAATTCGAATGCTGCGCGACATCGCTCCGCCCTCGCCTTCGCTTCGATGAGTTGATAAGCGTAAGTCGCAGCGCAGGGCGGCCAATTGATCTGCATCAAGGGGCCGGCGCGATGCGCGTAGGAAGAGATGCAGCGCAATCGTTGGGGAAGGACGACCATGAACGGCAATCGCTATTACGGCGTCCGCGTCGAGGGCGCGAAATACGGTGTGGGCTTCGGCTCCGCGCTCGCCATCGCGATCTCCTATACCAACAACCATTCGATCCTGTGGGCGATCATCCACGGGCTCCTGGGCTGGCTCTATGTGATCTTCGTCGCGCTGTTTCGCTGACGCCCGCCCGTTTCCACTCTCCAGCTTCGAGATAGAGACCCATCATGACCGACGCCACCAAATGCCCGAACTGCCAATCGGAACACGCCTACCAGGATCGCGATCTCTGGGTCTGCCCCGAATGCGCCCATGAATGGAGCGCTGCGGGCGATGCGGCCGCTCCAGTGCCGCAGGCGTCGGGCGTGCGCGATGCCCATGGCAACCTGCTCAGCGATGGCGACAGCGTCATCGTGATGAAGGACCTCAAGGTCAAGGGCTCCTCGTCGGTGGTCAAGGGCGGCACCAAGGTCCGCAACATCCGCCTCCAGGACGCAACCGACGGCCATAACATCGCCTGCAAGATCGACGGCATCGGCGCCATGAACCTGAAATCGGAGTTCGTGAAGAAGGCGTGAGGCGCCGGCTGATGCGGACCTTGCGGTGGAGGACGCCCCGCCGACCCGCGCAGCCGCCCACCCTCGCATCATGCCCCTGTTTTGCCCGACGGGTCAACCGTCATTCGCCATATCCGAAATCCGAAAAACGTAAGCATTTCTACTGTGCATGGGGTTGTTTTCGCGGTTTTTCCTACCTCTGCCTTTGCGCGAGGTAGAATCCGCATAGCACCGTCACGAGGCCTGCGGTCTGCAATGACGTCGGCGGCTCGCCGAGCAGCAGCCATCCGCTGATCAGCGTCAGCGCCGGCACGCAGGCCGGGAACACCGCCGCGCGCGCGACGCCGAGGCGCTGCACCGAGACGGCGAAGAGATAGAGCGCCGCGGGGCCTGCGAGCACGCCCTGCGCCAGCGCCTGGATCGTATTCTCGGTGACGCCGATCGCGGCGACATGGGCGAGACCGACGGTCGCGATGTAGATCGGCAGCAGCAGCAGCGACAGCGCATTGATGACGAGCGCCGCCGGCACCGCCGAGACGCGCCAGTGCCGCAGCAGCGCGCCGAAGCCTGCAAACATCAGGCCGGTCAGCACGAAGATCAGATCGCCCTGCACGCCGTCGATGCCGATATGGCCGATCGATTCCGCGCCGATCACCCCGAGCCCGCCGACGATGACGATCGCGCCGACGAGCCGCGAGGTGGAGATTCGCTCCTTCAGGAACAGCGCGGCGAACAGCAAACCGCCGAGCGTCGCGCAGGACGGCTGGATCACGCTGCCATGGCCGAGCGGCACGAACAGGAAGCCGGTGTAGGAGATCAGGGACATCACGGGCCCGCCGAGCACCATCAGCACGAGGCCCCTCGCCCAGCCGATGCCGCAGAGATCCGAGATGCCGGCGCGCGCGACCAGCGGCAGGAAGGCGATGCCCGACCAGACATAGCGGTGCACCAGAAGATCCACCGGCGTGAAGCCGACCTTCAACCCGTGCCGCGTGCCGGCAAAGCCGAGCGCCCAGAACAACGCAGCCGACAGCCCGCAGACGACGCCGAGCAGCGCCTGCCTCGCATCGTTCTTCTGAGTGAGAGCGCCAGCGCCGCTCGTCCGCTGATCCATGGGCCACGCCATTATGCGAGTGTGCGCGTCAGCTCAACCCACGCTCTTGCAGGGCTGGCACGCGGAGAGAATGTGAGGCCGGCATCAGGCGTCGTCGCCGAACACCATGCGCCATCCCTTGCGCGTATCCATGTATTCCCGCACCTCGCGGATGCGACCGCCGGCGACCGTGAACACGAAGCAGTAATCGTTCTCATATGGCTTGCCACCAGCGAGCGTCGCGCGCATCCGCTCTTCCACGATCACAGTGTCGCCATCGGCGTAGACGCCGCGAAATGCGATATCGATCCCGGAAAACATCTTGTGCATGTCATCGGCGATGAAGCGCGCGATCTGCCTCGCCCCGACCATGTGGTCGGTGTGATCGAGCGCCACCGCTGTGGCGTTGCCTTTCGGCGCGATCCATTCGGCCTCGTCAGTGAACAGCGCCGCAATGCGATCCGCATCGCGTGACGAAAAAATCTTCCAGGCATTGAGCACGATATCCTTCGAGCCGCTCACGATACGCTCCCTTGCATTGATGTGAGGGAGCGCGTTCTAGGCCGGGACGCGTGCTGCGGCTCGCCACTATCGGACTCGGTCATCCCACACCGCTTCCACCCGCACCGCTATGCGCTATCATCTGCGGATGTTGAGCTTCGAGACCTGCAATGCCGCGCGGCTGCGCCGCGATCCCAACTATGACGGCCGCTTCTTCACGGCGGTGAAGACGACGGGGATCTATTGCCGTCCGGTCTGCCCGGCCAAGCATCCACTGACGCGCAACGTCGCCTATTATCCGACGGCAGCCGCGGCGGAAGCGGCCGGGTTCCGGCCCTGCCTGCGTTGCCGCCCCGAAACCGCGCCGTTCTGCCCGGCCTGGAACGGCACGCGCTCGACCGTCGCGCGCGCGGTGAAGCTCATCAATGCGGGCGCGCTCGACGAGGATAGCGTGGTGGCGCTCGCAACGCGGCTCGGCATCTCGTCGCGTCATCTCGCGCGGCTGTTCGAGCGCCATGTCGGCGCGACGCCACAGCAGCTCGCCAAGACCATGCGTGTCCAGCGCGCCAAGCGTCTGCTCGACACCAGCGATCGCACCATGACGGACATCGCATTCCAATCCGGCTTCGGCAGCCTGCGCCGCTTCAACGCGGCCTTCGCCGAGCTCTACGGCCGATCGCCGTCGAGCCTGCGCGCGATGCGGAGGACGTCATCGCTCAGAAGAACCCGGGATTGAGATCGAGCCCGCAGGTCAGGCTCAGCACGAGCACGAACAGCGCGGCGGCGATCGCGCAAAAAAGGCCGGGACAAGCCCGGCCATGATGTCGTGAAAAGCTTCGCACCGAGCTCTCAACGCGGCACGGCAGCAGCTTAGCGAGCGGAGCCCGTGGTCACGGTCGCGGTCTTCAGCTTGCGCGGGGCCAGCACGCTGGCCTGAAGCGCCGTTACACTGGTCGCAGGCGCGGCCACTTGCTGGTCGACATGGGCGGCGCCGAGCACCCGGACCTGCACGGGCGAAGCCGGAATGCCGTAGGCGTCGTAGGTCGGCAGCTCGGCCGCGAAGGTAGCAGTCGAGCCCGCGATGGCGAGGACAGCGGCTGCGATCGACATGGTCTTCTTGTTCATGGTGATGCTCCAAAGAAAAGTTCGGAGCCAAATGTAAGCCTGATTTGCTGCATTGCGACATGCATTGCTGCATCGCAATAACGCGTGCCGCGCATGGCAATATATTTAGTGCTCTCAAAGCCTTGGATGAATTGGCTCTACTCGACGCTCAGCCGCCCATGACGTTGCCCCAGCCGTCGAAGACATAGGTTCTCCAAGCCACGGTTCCATCACCTCGTGCCCGGCTGGCCCGGCGATAGTCGTCGGCCTGATCGGCAGTCCAGGTGATGATCGTGCCGGAGACACGATCATGCAGGATGGCGGGCTCAGCGGGATCGAAGGCGTCCATAGGACGAAGCGAGGAATGCGTCATGGCCGACCAACGCGCTGGCGGCGGCAAGGTTGCCGCGAGGCACCCTATTTCAGCGCAGTCGCCAGCGATTGCAGCTCAGCGACGAGATTGGTGCCGAGCGCGTAGATCACCTCGATGATCGCGAGCGCGATGCCGGCAGCGATCAGGCCGTACTCGATCGCGGTGGCGCCGGATTCGTCGGCGGCAAATTCAGTCAGCCGGCATTTCAATGTCACAAGCATATCCTTCCAAATCTAGCGGACGTTGCCGGCGCGCAAGCCGCGCACCTCACAATCCAAGATTGAGTCAATTCGGTTTATTCAATTTGATGGCCAAAAAGCCCATGTTCTCCCGCGGGAACCGGCGTTGTATTGGGGCAACACTGGCTCGAAAAGCCCATTTTGAGGGATTTGTGCCATTGCACTGCCACACCGTCCTCCGAACAATTGACGCGCCGCGTGCGTGGCTGTGCAATCTGGTTCGCTGACGAACCTTGGAGGCAGGGATCATGAATGATCGGCGGTCTCTTCTTGTGGCGGTCTCGTGCCCCTCGGCCGTGATGGTCGGCTGGCTGGCGCTCTCCCTCCCTGCCTATGCCCCGGCTTTGATCGAGAACAGCGGCGCCAATGCAGCCGCCATTTCCCGTGCCAAAGACCTCACGCGTCTCGACCTTGCCGACATCCCGCGCGCAGCGACGATAGACGATGGCATCGCGCTGACCGCCGACATCGCGGCAGCCGCAGCTGCGACACCGAGCGTGGCTATACTCGAAGCGCCACCGCCGGAGATAGAGGCTCCCGTCGTCAAGCTCGCCTCGGCCGATCCAGCCGACATGCTGCCGACGGTCTTCCCCGCGCCTGAGGTTATCCCCGAACCCGCTCCCGTCGCCAGCGAGGCTGAGGTTGCTCCGGAGCCCACCATCAAACTTGCCTCCGCCGATCCCGGCGACGTCGTGCCGTCGGAAGCGCTGTCGCCCGCGGCGATTGCGAGCGGCCCCGTGGCCGAAAGCAAGGCGCCCCCGCCCGCCGACACCGTGGCCGTGCTCGACGAATGCTACGCCATGGACGCCTGCATCGACCGCTATCTCTGGACACTGTATCAACGCACGCCGAAGGAAGACTCGATCAAGGTCGAGGACCGCCGCGCCGTCACCATCAAGCGCAAGGGCAAGATGGTCACCGTGATGCGCAGCTTCACAAAACTCGTCGATGAGGATTTTGCCTGGAAGGATCCGAAGGCGGCCGAGCACGCCAACATACCGCTGATGGACTACGTCATCGGCGGCATGGACAAGAGCTTCAAGCAGAAGCTGTTTCGCACGCTGCTCGCGGCCGAGGCGGCCGGCCTGTCGCCGGGTATTACCAGCGCGTTCCGCGACGATTACCGGCAATCGATCGCGAGCGGCTTGAAAGCGGCGTCCGATCGCTCCTATCACGGCGGCAGCTCTCGCGGCGGTTACGGTCACGGCATGGCAGCCGACATCGTCAGCACCAAGGGCGACAATCGCGCCCAGCGCTGGGCCTCGACGGAAGTGCTGTGGAAATGGATTGACGCCAACGCCAAGGCGCTTGGCATCGGTCGGCCCTATCTCGACCGCGATCCACCACATGTCGGCCCGATCGACGGACAGGAATACATCTCCAAGCGCGGCGTTGCCACCGACCGCAAGGAAGCCGCCAACTCCAAACCGAAGAAGGCGCGCGTTGTGGCCAGCGCCAAGCCGCCGAAGGCGCAAGCCGCGCGGGTGCAGAAGAGCTCGGCAAAGCCGCAGAAGTCGGCACAGTCGGCCGCAAAGCGGACGACCTGATCGAGGCTTAGGTACCCGACGCCGGCAATGGCACAAGACGCATCTCGGCCGATCCGGCCTGCTGCGTGCGAACGAGCACAGCGAAGATCGTCTCGACCGCAAGTCGCACGGCGGCCTCGATCGCCGCGCCCTTGGCAAGATGAGCCGCGATCAGAGCGGCGAGCAGATCGCCGGTACCGTAGGGACGGATGGGGAGACGCGGCGTCGCAAAGCGCGACAATTGCCCGTCCCCGCACAGGATCGTCTCCAGCTGTCCTCCCGGCGTGTCGGCCAGCGTGCAGCCGGTGGCGACGACATCGATCCGGCGTTGTCCCGCAAGCGCGGCGGCCGCGGCGCGCAAGCTGTCAGTGTCCGAGATATTGACGCCGGAAAGCATCTCGAGCTCGAACTGGTTCGGCGTGATCAGGTGCGCGGCGGGCAGCAGCCGGTGCCGCACCACGTCGAGAATGCCGTCAGCGACATAGATGCGGCCGTCATCTCCGATCACGGGATCGCAGAGATAGATGAGCTTCGAATTGCGCGACAGCGCACGCTCGACGAAATCAGCGATGACGACCGCGTTGTCGGGCGAGCCGAGATAGCCGGTGACGAGCACGGCGGCTTCATCGACCAGATTCCGCTCCTCGACGCCCCTGAGCAGATCGGCGACGAGCTCGGCGTCGAGTACCCGCCCGCGCAAGGTTGGGTAGCGCGGATGGTTCGACAGCAGCGTCGTGGGCACAGCGGCGACGTTCACGCCCTCCGCCTGCATGGCGTGGACCGCGGCGCTGTTGCCGACATGGCCGTGGACCACCTGGCTTTGAATGGAGATGACGAGCATGCAAAGGTCCGTAAAAGCAATCGTGCCGCGGCGCAAGCATAGCGCGGATCACGAGATGTCGTAGCCAAGCTCCGGCCGCAGCGCCTGCATCTTCCGCGCCAACCGCCGGTGCCCGGTCTCGTCGGACCGTGCCAGCCGGTTTGCCACCGCAACATGGTCGGCGTCGGTCTTGTGCTGATTGAGCTTGGCCTGCCCCTCGATCTGATCAACCACGAGATCGACGACGCGGATCGCACCCAGCATGCTCTCGCGCTTGCCCGGCTCCATCTGGGCAAGAGTCCACGGTTGTTTCGGCAGTCGCGACTCGGCGACGGCGAGGAGCGCATCGCCATGGCCGCGATTCTCGTCGTGAGCGCGCAGATGCGCCACGCCCGACAGATGCACGGCTTCGTAAAGCCAGGTCGAGACATTGTCTGACGAGGCGTACCAGTCGTTGGAGATGTAGGCATCGTCGCCGGCAACGATCAGCAGGAACCGTCTGACGCCGTCGGCGAGCTCGACCAGCGGGTTTCTTGCCGTGAAATGGATCTGCACGACCGTGCGCCCGTCGCGCTCGGCCAGCACGAACGGCACGTGCGAGGCGCGCGGGCCGCTCGCATCCGCCGCGACGATCATGCCGAAACCCCGCCGGCCTGCGAACTCCAGCGCGCGCTGTTCCTCGATGCGAAACTGGGGCCGAAGGATATGCATGGTGCCGTGCTCGATCCAGACAAAGGGCGATGCGATGCTAACCGATGATGCCGCGGAATCCGAAACGATATCGAGCCGCAAATGCAGATGTCAGGAATGTCCCCCGCGGCGCGCAAGCTCGTCGAGATAGGCGCAGAACATGTCGGCCAGCCCCTCGGCGTGACGCTCGATCTCCGCCTTGCTGCGCGGCGCCTCGGAGAACCGTTTTCCCACCGCGGCCAGCGTCGTCTTGATCAGCTCGCCGGCGAGCTCTCGCTTCGCTTCCGAGGCATCTGGCAGTGCCTCGCGCATGAAGGTTGCGACGATGCCCTCGCCAGCCGCCCGCGCCTCCCGTGCCTCGGGCGCGTCACGATAGAGCGGGGCGGCGTCGCTGAGCGCGCCGCGGATCGCGGCTTCCTCGCATTCGGAGCGAACGAAAGCGTGGACCAGCGCGCGCAGCCTCGCCGGTGGTGGCCTCGTCCGGTCCGCGAGAATGCCTCGAAGAAGCTCGCTCGTATTCCGCCACTCGTCGCTTTGCAGGCGGAACAGGATCGCCGCCTTGTTCGGAAAATATTGGTAGAGCGACCCGACGCTCACCCCGGCTCGCTCCGCCACACGCGCAGTGGTGAAGCGCTGTGCGCCCTCCTTCGCCAGGACCTGAACAGCGGCAGCCAGAATGGCCGCCACCAGCTCATTGGAGCGGGCCTGCTGTGGCTGTTTTCGTGAGGAAACTGAACGACTTCGACGATCGGCCATGACGCGCCCAGGGGAATGCGAATAGGAAATGCGACGAATTAGTCGTATTTCAACTCGCGCGCAAGCACGCGCTTTGAACTCTGGAGACGCCCTATGACCACCCCAACAATCACGTCGCTTGCGCCGCTGCTGGACCGCCTGTTCGACCAGGCCGAGGCAACAAGCGGCACAACGCAAGCCGCCGTCGGCGATTTGAGCGACGCGGACCGCGCGCGGATGATGCGAAGCAAAGCCGATTACCGCGATCTCTACGCACGCCTGAAGGATGCACCGCTCGCGGTCTCGCGCGAAACCGGTCGGTTGCTGTACATGCTGGCGCGCAGCTCGCGCGCGAAGGTGATCGTCGAGTTCGGCACTTCGTTCGGCATCTCGACCCTTCACCTGGCCGCGGGCCTGCGCGACAACGGCGGCGGCCGCCTCATCACCAGCGAGTTCGAGCCGACCAAGGCGGCGCGGGCCCGCGAAAATCTCTCGGCCGGCGGGCTGATCGATCTCGTCGAATTCCGTGAAGGCGACGCGCTGAAAACGCTGAGCGCCGACCTGCCCGATCAGATCGATCTGGTGCTGCTGGACGGCGCCAAGGCCCTCTACCCAGATATCCTAGATCTGGTCGAAGACCGCCTGAAGCCGGGCGCGATCATCGTCGCCGACAATGCGGACTTCAGCCCGGACTACCTGGTGCGCGTCCGCAAGCCTGGCAACGGGTACATGTCGACGCCCTTCGCCGAGGACGTCGAGCTTTCCGTGCGGATCAACTAGGACCGCTTCGAACGACTTGCGGCACCTCGGAGCCGTCGCGCGGATTGCTCGCGGGGCGGCTTAACCACGTCGCCGCTCGCGCCATCAATCCTGTCGCAGGCTCGTCACTCACAAATGATAGCCATTCCCGGCAAAGCCTTGTCGCGCGTGCTGACATACCGATCGCGCAGTATCTTTCGCGCGCCACGCGCTCGAGAACTCCATGACGTCTGCTTTCACCTCCTACGCCGCGCTTGCCCTCGCCATCGTGTTCGAGGTGACGGCGTCCGCCCTCCTGCAACAATCCGCGCAGTTCACACGGCCCTGGCCGACACTGGCGATGGTGCTGTTCTACGTCGTCTCGTTCTATGCGCTATCGGTCGCGATCCGGGTCATTCCCCTGAGCATCGCCTATGCGATCTGGGGCGGGGTCGGCATTATCCTGACCGCCACCATCTCCTTCGTGCTGTTCCGCCAGATGCTGGACGCCGCGGCCTTCGTCGGCATCGCCCTGATCGTATCAGGCGTCGTGGTCATCAACCTGTTCTCGCAGGCGATGGCGCATTGATGCCCCGCAAACGCCGCCACGCCGGCGCCGCTAGCCGCGATTCCTATTGCTGACCTTGCACCGGCTTGGGTGGACGCTGCTTGGATCTGGATGGTTTTGCGCCAGGCTTCGCCGGAGCACTTGGCGGCGGCGTATCGACGGATACCAGATAGGCGGCGAGTGCCTTGGCGGTGTCGGGGCCCGCCGAATAATGGTCCTGGAGAAACCAGGATAGCGTCAGGCTGTAGCGTCCCTTCGCCAGTCCCCGCGGGCTGCGATGGCAGGTCGCGCAGCCATCCGCAAACAGCTTTTCGGGCGACTTGCCGGCGTCGAGATTTTGTGCGGACGCAGGCGACGACGTCAGCACGCTGATCGATGCGGCAACGGTTCCAAGGATCACCAGAGGCGCGATAACTTCGCGCCCCCGTCGGATGAGCGATCTCAATGTCTTCCCCCTAGCCCGTCCTGCGGTCACGCCGCCAGCAACTGATCGAATTCCGGCGGCGCGTAGGCCTTGCCGTTCTGATCGGTGATGACGACCCGCCAGCCTTCGCTCGCCCAAACCTTCGCTTTCGCCACGATGAGCAACCGG
Source organism: Bradyrhizobium sp. CCBAU 51627 (assembly GCF_028128765.1). GTDB lineage: Bacteria > Pseudomonadota > Alphaproteobacteria > Rhizobiales > Xanthobacteraceae > Bradyrhizobium. The sequence goes on along the minus strand of NZ_LBJG01000005.1, from coordinate 538,897 downwards.
CTCTCGCGGGCAAAACTGTACTTCTCATTGTCGCGTTCCGCGATCATTATATAGGCCAATTTCGCATCCCCTGCGTTGCCCTGCACCCATTCTCGTCGTGGCAGCGGGCTTTGGCGGCAATTCGCCGGGAGCGTGGCAATTTGGTGCCCACCGCGGCAGCATTGTGCCGCCGACACCGATTCCAGCCGGGCGACGGAGATCAGTCATGCGCCGCGTCTTGAATGCGATTCTGCTTGCCGGGAGCTGGTTTACGGACGTGCGCGCGACCTCATCCGGACAGGCCGCTCAGGACAATCCCTATGCAGCGCGGAGCGGCTGTGGCCCGTCGCCGCCGCGACGGAACCGATAGCGCTCGGGGGACCCGCTCAGTGGACGCGGATCACATGTGGCCGTCCGAGATCAATCAGACCCTGCACAGCCGACAGGCGGTCGTCCAGGGCGGCAATGGTGAGCAGCAAATTGTTGCGACGCTCGTCCAGCAGGCCTATCTCGGCGCCGGAGAGTTTCTTGCTCATCCGCTCCTTGTGGATGCCGTCGAGCGATTTGCGCAAGCCGGCAATCAGTCCGGCCAGTTGCTTGGCCTCTTTGGTCATCGAACGCTTCGCGACATTCTGGCGGCGCGTCTCCGCCTGGCTTTGTCTCATCTTCATCCTCCCGTGCCCCGCTGCCCCGAGTGGATGTTTACATCTTTGGGTAGACATCTTACGATCGATGAAATCTGCCCGCGAAGAACCTTCTTAAATTGTACGCGCACGGAACTGGGCCCAGGCCAAGAAAAAAGCCCGGCACGAAGGCCGGGCTTTCAGGATCACTGATGCTTCTGGGGCCCGCCGCCATGCGGGGCAGCGTTGACATGCGGAGCAGCGTTGACATGCGGAGCGCCACCACCGCCAGCCGGATGCGGCGCAGGTGCAGCCGCGCGCGGTGTCGGCATCTGCGCATGCGCATTCATCGGCGCACCATGGCTGACGTTCGGCTGAGCCATATGCGGCATCGCAGGCCGGGCCGCCGGAGCGGCTGACACGCGTGGCGCTTCATGCGCCCGTGCCATCGGCTGCGCATGCACCGCGGCGTGAGCAGCGGCCGGCTCGTGCATCATGCGCGCCTGCGCATCACGGGGATTGCGCGTCTGCACCGCGGTGCGCTCATGCGCGATGCGTTCGCTTCGCCCGGCGCCCGTTCGAGCGGCTGTCACTGCGGCGGCGTGCTTTGTGACGGCTGCGTTACCCCGTGCGGTCGCAGCATCCCGTCCGGAGATCGCGGCGGCGGCGTTGACATTGCCCTTGCCGTGGATGCCTTCGCGGTCGAGCGCGACTGCAGCGTCACGCGTGGCCGCACGACCGATCCGAGCGGCACGCGGGTCGATCGTCAGCCGCGTCGCGAAGCGTTCGTGGGAAGTCCAGTAGCTATCCCAGTAAGCGTGGCGACGATACCACGGACGTCCCTCATAATAGCTCGACCAGTACGAGCTCAGCACGAAGGGGACGATCGGCACGTCGATCTCATCGACATAGTCCGGCAGATAGACGTAGTGATTGCGATAGAGATATTCGAGGTATTGCGACGATACCCAGCCGCGATCATCGGAGAAGCTCACATCGCACCAGGCATCGCCACGCAGGCAGCCATGGATGTTGACGCGAGCGCCCTCGGGAATGCGATCGACCAGGGGAAAGCCCGCCCCCGGCCCGGCGCGCAGACCGGTCGAGACGGTGACGATACCCGGGGCGGCCAATGCGGCCGTCGGGGCGAGCAGCGATGCTGCAAGTAAAGCGGTTTTCAGTCTCATGGCGAAGTCCTCCTCTGAGAGGCGGAACGCGCGAGCGGAATAAAGCGTTCCGCTCACAAGCCTCGCATCAGCCAAAAGATTGAGAAGCGCCCCATGCCGCGCGCGGTTCAATATTCATCCGCCATTCATCGGCGGAGCAAAGGCTCACTTCACCCGTAACATGAAGCCGTCGAAATAGGCTGCCAGCGCCGCAAAATCCCTGAGCGGCAACACCTGCGCGACATATTGGTCCGGCCGCACCACGACCATGCAGCCGACCGTCCGATCGATACCTCGCATCGTGAAGACATCGTGGCCGCCCTTGAGGTCCGGGCAGAACATCTTTTCGTAGTCGTACAAGCCGTAACGGCCCTTGCTCGGGCGCAACATAGGCGGCATCGCCTCGATCGCGAGCTCACGATGATCCTGCTGAAACACCGCGCGCAGGTCGATGACACTGTCGATGTCGGAGCTTCTGGGCGTGTATCGCCGGATCGGCGATTCCTCGGCCTCGGCGAGGAAATTGCACAAAGCACGAATAGCGGAGCTCGATGCCGCGGGATTTTCGGCGGGAGAAAACGCATAGATGCGGAAACGGCCGTCCGCTTGCGCCGCGTGGCCGAGATGCACCGGCTTGGCGTCTCCGAGTCGGATGACCGGCGCAGAGTGGAATCGTTTGCCAATCACCAGGCCCTGCGCGAGATGCTGATGCGAGGCCGCGCCGGTCAGGATCGACGGCCCGTAATGGGTCGCGGTGCCCGCGGTGTAACGGCCGTGCCTGACAAAATAGTCCTGCGTCTTCGCCGCGTCAGCGCCTCCGGCTTTGGCCGCCGAGGCCAGGATCCCGGCCCATTCACGATCGAAGTCGATCAGTTCCTTCGCCACTGCCTGCCGCTCGGCTGAATAGGAGTGCAGCAGGCTCGGCGCACATTGCTTGCGCAGCACGGCGGCGAGCTTCCAGCCGAGATTGAACGCATCCTGCATCGAGACGTTCATGCCCTGCCCGGCCTTGGGGCTGTGCGTATGGCAGGCATCGCCGGCGATGAAGATGCGCGGCTGCCGCGTTGCGATCTCCCCTTCCGGCACGTCGTCGAACTTGTTGGTGAGGCGCTGGCCGATCTCATAGACCGACCACCAGGCGATCTCCTTCACTTCGAGCCTATGCGGCTTCAGGATCCGTTGCGCCTTCGCAATCACGTCTTCGGCCGTGATGTTGCGGTTGGCGACGCGCTCGCCGACGTCCAGCTTGGCCAGCTCGACATAGATGCGGACCATATAGCCGCCTTCGCGGGGGATGATGAGAAGGCTACCGTCCTTCGCCGACTGGATCAGCGTCTTGAAGCGGATATCGGGAAAGTCGGTTATTGCCAGCACATCCATCACGCCCCAGGCGTGGTTGGCGGAATCGCCGTGCAGCTCGCGGCCGATCGACTTGCGCACCGTGCTGCGCGCGCCGTCGCAACCGACGACGTAGCGCGCCTTGATGGTCTCGACCTTGCCCGCGTGCGCGCCGTCGATGCGCTCAAGACGCACGGTCACGGCGTGAGCGGCGGGAACTGCGGCCTGATCGACCTGGAGGTCGAGCAGGCGTCTTCCATAATAGGGCTCGAGCTTGGCCTGTGATTTGCGCATGACGTCGAGAAAGTCGTCATGAATTCGCGCCTGGTTGAGGATGACGTGCGGAAATTCCGACAGTCCGTCCTCGACGTCCTGCACCCTGCCGCTGCGGACGATCTTCTCCGGCGCCCGCTCGTCCGGCTTCCAGAACGTCGTCTCATTGACCCAATAGGCTTCCTTCAGCACGCGCTCGCTGAAGCCAAAGGCGTGAAACATCTCCATGGTACGACAGGCGATGCCGTCGGCCTGACCGACCAGGAGCCGGCCCGGCTTCTGCTCGACAATGCAGGTCTTGATGTCGCCGAATTGCGCGAGCTGGGCCGCCAGCGTCAAGCCGGCGGGGCCGCAGCCGACGATGAGGACATCGACCTCGTCGGGTACCGCGCCCAAAGCACCGGGAACCGGAATGCGCTCGGCGGGATCGGCAATTTCAGGATCGCCCGGCTGGAAGCCATTGAGATGGAATTGCATGAGCACCTCTCCCGTCGACGTCTTTCAATATTGATCAGTATGCTGACTATCAGTATACTTGTCAATGATGCGCCGCCGTCCCCATCGCCAAGGAGAATTCGGTGAAAGACAACAATGACATGCCTGGCCATCTGGCGCGGCGTTTCCAGCAGATCGCGGTCGCCGTGTTCCTGGCCGAGGTCGGCGAAGCCGGCTTCGACCTCACGCCGGTGCAATACGCAGCGCTTGCGACCATCAAGGCCAATCCCGGGCTCGATCAGGTGACGCTCGCAGGCCTGATCGCTTACGATCGCACGACCATCACCGGCGTGATCGATCGTCTGGTGCAGAAGAACCTGATCGAGCGGCGCGCCAGTCCGCGCGACCGGCGCGCCCGAGAGCTCGAGATCACCGACGAGGGCCGCCGCACGCTGCGCAAGATCACGCCGGCGGTCGAGTCCGCTCAGCGCATCATGCTGCGAGGGCTCAGCGCCAAGGAGGGCGAGGAATTGATGCGACTGCTCCGCAAGGCCATTGCGGCCGGCAATGAGCTCAGCCGCGCCCCGCTGCGCCAGACATTGGCATAGAACGTTTTCGAACGGAGTCGATACCGCTTCGCGTCAAGAAGCCTGAACCCCGTATTTCTATCAGGAGATGTCGCGGACCTGCGAAACCTGGAACTAACCTTCGGCTGTTACGGTCGGCAACCTTCTGCGCTTAACGCGGCATTAACTTTGCCTGGTCGGGAGTTTCGGATGTTCAGGTTCACCATCGCGGCCGCAGCCATCGCGCTCTCGACCGTTCCCGTCCTCGCCAACGGCCACGGTAGCGATGCCCCTCCTCCACCCAAGCCCGAGGCGACAACCGCACCGGCGAAGGTGGTCCTGACCAAGCAGGGTCCCAAGCTGGTCGATCTCAAGGGCATGACGCTCTATACGTATGAGCGCGACACCAACGGCAAGAGCTCGAACTGCAACGGCAAGTGCACTGAGAGCTGGGTCCCGCTGGCCGCGACCGCCGACGCCAAGGCTGTCGGCGACTTCACCGTGATCAGCCGCAACGACGGAAGCAAGATGTGGGCGTACCGCTATCGGCCGCTCTACACCTCGCCTGCCGACAAGGCGCCCGGCGATGCCAATGGGAACGCCACGACGCTGCAATGGCGCATCGCGCGGCCTGAAAATTAAGGCCGGAACGGCGCGCGTCCGTCACTGCCCGACGCACCCGCGAGCTTGGCCTGGGCTACGGAATTGACCGAGGCAAAATTCGCCTCGGGAGTCCAGTGCAAGGCCGCGTACAGCGCCAATCCCGCCAAAATCGACCCGTAGAAACCGAGGGTGGCCAAACGCCACTTGCGCACAACGCGACGCTCATTCTCGTTCAATTCATCAGGATATCTTTGCATGATGCCTCCAATGGCAACGAGCCATTGAGACATAGCGCAAACGGGGCCAGGCGCCTGTGAAGCAATTCACCTTGGTGGCGGCCGAGTCGTCGATCGCCGCGGTCCCGTGATTCAAGCTTCGGTGATGCGCTGGTGACAGGTCAGCTCGGTCATCTCACCCGCGCCAGCTCGGCCCTGCCTCGACCTGCGCGCTCTGCCCTGGCGGCAGGACCACGACGGTAGCGTTGAGCTTCACCCGGTCGAACAGATCTATGACGTCTTCGTTGCGCATCCGGATGCAACCCGACGAGATCGCCTGGCCGATATATTCCGGCTGGTTGGTGCCGTGGATGCGATAGAGCGTGTCCTTGTTGCCGGCATAGAGATAGATGCCGCGTGCCCCCAGCGGATTGGCGGGGCCGCCGGGCACGCGCGCCGGATAGGGCCCGAGCCGCGCCTGAATTTCTGGCGTCGGCACCCAGTCCGGCCATTCCGCCATGCGGCCGACGCGCGCAACGCCTGAGAAGGCCATTGCCTCCTCGCCGACCGCAACGCCGTAGCGGATCGCCTTGCCGTCCGGCAGCACGTAATAGAGATAGCGCGCATCGGTATCGACCAGGATGGTACCCGGCTGCTCCTTGCGCGGATAATCCACGATGTGACGGAGATATTGCTCAGGCACGTTCGCCTGAGCGTAAGGCACGTGCGCGAGCAATTGCCGATCGCGCGGCGTCATGCTCGCGTCGGTCGACGGCGACAATGTAGCCTGCATACAGCCGCCGAGCGGCAGCAAGGCGACAACGAAAAGTGCGAATGAAACTCTTGGCACCGCCGGCCCCCGATAGCGGATAGCAGCGCCCCCAGCATCGCGAATTGCTGCCCAAATCGTGCTCAAAACAAGGCGACGCGGAACACGTACCCGTGTTCGGCCGATCGGGTTCCATCACCACATCTGGCGGAAGACGGTCGCAGTCTCTCCACCGCCTTGCCTTGCTTTGGTCAAACCTGGCTGGACTCGTGCGCCATCGGGCCAATCGCATCAGACTTGGATGGGCCATTCAACCAAATCGGCTCGCGCCAATGCGAACGACCAACGCTTCAGGGGAGCTGCGATGCTCGCGACGTTGAACAGCCGGCAGATCGTCGATGAGATCGTGAAGGACACGGTCAAGGATAACGACCCGCACGACGCCATCCAGATTTCGCCCGAGGTGATCAGGGCTTCGCGCGCGAGCAGCGAGGCGCCAACACTTGCGCCGGAGTTCACGGCACGGCCGGAGCCGAAATTCGCCCCGGAGCCAAAACTCGCACCGGAGTCCAGGACTCATTTCGAATCGAAGTTCAGTCCGGGCGAGCCGAAGTTAGGTCCGGTGGCTGAGCCGCAAGCAGCCGCGCCCTCGGTCGACACCGCAGTGCGCGTGACCGCGAGCGATGACCGCGGCCGCCCGAAGCGATCGGCCGCCGGCAAATTGCTGCGTGGCGCGTTCGTCACCTTCCTGCTTGCGGGCGGCAGTGCCGCCGCTACCATCGCCTGGGAGAAGCACGGTGACATGGCGAAGCAGTTGGTCGCCGAATGGACCCCGGCCCTGACATCGCTACTGCCTTCGACATCACAGACGGCACCGGTCGCAGCCGCACAGGTCGCACCGGCTGCCGTGCCCGATCAGCCCGCCGATCAATCTGTAACGCCTCAAGCTGCAACGCCGCCCGCAGCGCCGGTCGCCACGGCCGCTGCCGCACCGGCAGCAACACAAACCGATGCCGCGCCTGCGGTGGAATCCATGACGCGCGACATTGCCGCGATGGCGCAGCAGATCGAGCAACTCAAGGCGAACATCGCCGAGTTGAAGGCCGGTCAGGAGCAGATGATCCGCGAGATCGCGAAGCCGCCGGCGCCAAGGCCGGTTGCTGAAGCGCGACCACCGGTCAATCCGCCCGCGCGCGCGTCGGCGCTCGCGCCGCGCGCTCCGGCACCCATGCCGCCGGTTCGCAAACCGAAGCCGGTCGTGTCGCACACCTACATGCCGGCCTATTCGCCGCCGCCGCTCGCACCTCCGCCGCCTTCGCAGGCCGCAGCGGTCCCGCCGCCGGCAGCGCCACCGGTCGCGACGACGCAGGCTGTTGCCGATGACGACGGACCTGTCGTGCGTCCGCCGATGCCGGTGCATTAGCGCAGGATCAGGAGGCCTGCATCAACCGACGACGCAGGGTGTCCGACACGATGTGTTCAGTTGAGTCCGTGCAACTACGGTGATGCGCGGCTCCGCGCAAAGAGAAAAGGCCGTCGGGATCTATGCCGCCGGCCTTCTCTTGCAGCTGCCGGTTCCCGGAGCCCGGTTCTGCTGCAATTCCATGCGTTATATTCACGTTGATATGTTTAATAAAATCTTAAAGCGAGTGTAAGTTGCACATCATTTCTGCGCCATAAGCACAGAGATTGCGCCATCCGTTCATCGGATAGCGGTCGACTCAGTGGTACGATCCGTCATCTCTCGAAGACTTCCATTGAAGGCTTCGTTCGAGACTTTGAGTCGTCACACCGGGGAATTCGGATGCCTTACTACTCCTTCGATCTCGTTGACGGTGAAGAGTTCAAGAACCAGGGTGGGATCATCCTCGAGGATATCGAGGTTGCCTCCGATCGCGCCGTCCAACTGGCCAGCGAGCTGTCGCAAGTGAAGCCTGAGCTGCAGCGGAAAGGTTGCGCAGTGCGCGTCACCGATCGCGATCACAACGAGGTCTATCGCACGCCGCTGGATCCCGTGCCGGCCTGGCAGCGGTAGTCAATCGTCCAACACCGGCGCTTCGAACCAGTTCGTCAGCGACAAGCCGCCGTCGACGACGAAGGCTGCGCCGGTGACGTAACCTGAAAGCTTGTTCGACAGCACGGTGAGTGCAACGGGCACGAGGTCGTTGGCCTCGCCGAGACGCCCGAGCGGAATGTGCCTTGCCAGCGAAGCATCCGCGACGAAGCCGCCGGCCGCGATCGCGCCCGGCACAAGCGCGTTGACGCGAATGCCGTGACGACCAAAGGTCTTGGCGAGCTCCTTCACCAGCATCGCCATCCCCGCCTTCGCCGTCGAATAATGCGGCAGGTTGCGCGGCGTGCCCGCATGCAGCGAGGTGAGAAACAGGAACGAGCCTGATCGTTTCGCCGCGATCAGCCGCTTTGCGATTTCCCGCGCGAGATGAAAGCCGGCATCGAGATTGACGGCATGCATCTCCTGCCAGGTCCGGCGATCGACCGCGAGCGCGTGGTCGGCCTCGCGCCGCGGCGGCGAGGCGCTGTGCACGAAATGCGTGACCTCGCCCAGCTCAGCGTTGGCGGCCGCAAGCAATTCGTCGCACGCGTCCAGTTTGGCGAGGTCACCGACCCAGGGCAGCGCCAGGCCGGGCCTCTCACTCATACCGATGGCCGCCCCGACCCGCTCGGCGCTCACATCGGCAAACAGCGTCCGAACGCCCTCGCCGACAAGGCCCAGCGCGATGGCGCGCCCGATACCGTTGCCGGCGCCGGTAACGAGAGCCCTATCGCGTGTGGGATCGAATGGCATGCTGAACAGGCTCATGTCGCTCTCCGGACCAGAAGCGGCTCAATTTCGCGCGCCCGACGAACGGGCGACAATCCACCCCAACGACCATTGCAGAGCGGCTCGCCGGACGCTAGCCTCCCAAAAAAACGTGGAGGACCCAAGGATGCGCTACCCCTTGCTGATGGCAGGCCTGTTGCTGATCGCAGCTCCCGCCCAGGCGGCTGACGACCACACGCGCTCGACCTATGTGACGTTGGTCCTGCAGGCCTTTGCCGCCAAGGTCGAATGCCCGAACACGGACGTCGCCTACCAGGATCTGGTCCAGAGGGCACAGCAGATGCAGCTTCCCGACGGCACCACCGAGCAGGTGCGCAAGGCGATTGCCTGGATGCACACCGGCGGCAAGATGGGCGAGAAGCAGCCCGACGACATCATGGCGGAGGTCGCGGTCGCGACTCAGATGACCGATCTCGACCAGCGCCGGCTCGGCATGAGCAACTGGTGCGAAAAGCAGAAGACCAGCCTGGCTGGCCTGATCCGCAGCAAGGGCGGCTAGCCCCGTTTTCCAGACATTAAGCCTGCCGCGTCGGAACCCTCGCCGCGGCCAATAATCGTCACAATCCTCGGCAGCATGCGGCCTCTTTGAATAGGAGAACCCCATGCGGAATGCCCTTCTTGTTTTCGCCGGTGCTCTCGCGATCAGCGCCGCCCTGACCGCCCCGGCCTCGGCGAGGAACAACGCCGCCCAGAGCGGCGAGGACAAATCGACCTCGTCCTCATCCTGCAGCGCTTATCAGCAAGGTCCGGACGGCTCTTGGGAACCGCTCCCCTGCAAGGAGACCGGGGAGCGGGCGCAGCCGCAGACGCACCACCGAACTCCCACCCAAGGAACCGATCATGAGGAGCGCTGAGCCGACTGCTGGCGCATCTTAGCTATGGGCAGGCCCGCGCATAATCTTCATGGCATCGGCGATGTGACGCCATTCCTTGGCCTCATCCGCGTCGCCGCGGCCCTCGCAGAGCTGAGCCTGCTCGGCGGCCTTCGCAATTGCAGCGAAACCGTGCCGTTCCAGCATCTGCCGGGCGATGGTGTGAACCTGGACCTCGGACATCATGGGCGCTCTCCGGTTTGACGACCCCGCGGCGCATCGCTCGCGCGGGGTGTCTCACAACGACTGAGCCCCGGGCCGCGTTCCGCGGCGTTCATGTCAAATAGCAAAAGGCGGCCCGCCATGCCCAGCGGACCGCCCTCTCACCCACCCCAAGACGGAATCCGGCGGCTGCGCCCGCTTACGCGACCGCCGCTTTCTTACGCTCGAAATCGTTGGGCACCTCGATATCGACCTCCAGGGTCGAGACCTCGTCGCCGCGCTCGAGTCGGACAATGACCTTGGTCGGGTCCAGCGTGACGTGCTTGGAGACGACCGCGAGAATTTCCTCACGCAGCACCCCGAGCAGGTCGGGCTGGCCACGCATCCCACGTTCATGGGCAAGCAGGATCTGCAGCCGTTCGCGTGCGACGGGTGCGGAAGCCTTGTTGCCGCGGAGAAGCCGAAGCAGACCCATGCTCATGCAGCCCTCCGTCGCAGCAGACGATCCATGAAGCCCTTGCGCTCGGTCGGCACCTGCATCGGCACGGTGTCGCCGCACAGCCGCCGCGCCGCGTCGATATAGGCCCGCGCCGGTGCGCCGTCGGCGTTCGATAGCGTCACCGGCGTACCGACGTTGGAGGCCTTCAGCACGTCCTGGCTCTCGGGAATGATGCCGAGCAAGGGGGTTGCGAGAATTTCGAGGATGTCGTCGATGGTCAGCATCTCGCCGCGGGCGGCGCGCGAGGGATCGTAGCGGGTGATGAGAATGTGCTTCTCGACGCGCTCGCCTTTCTCGGCCCGCACGGTCTTGGAATCCAGCATCCCGATGATGCGGTCGGAATCGCGCACCGAGGAGACTTCCGGATTGGTCACGATCACGGCCTCGTCCGCAAAACGCATCGCCATCGAGGCGCCGCGCTCGATGCCGGCCGGGCTGTCGCAGATCACCCAATCGAAGCGACTGCGCAAGTCCGCGATGACCTTGGCCACGCCCTCTTCGGTCAACGCATCCTTGTCGCGGGTTTGCGAGGCCGGCAGCAGCCACAAATTCTCCAGCCGCTTGTCCTTGATCAGCGCCTGCGGGAGTTTCGCAACGCCCTGCACCACGTTGATGAGGTCGAACACCACGCGGCGTTCGGCGCCCATCACGAGGTCGAGGTTGCGCAGGCCGACGTCGAAATCGACGACGACGACCTTGTCGCCGCGTTGCGCCAGTGCAGCTCCCAGTGCGGCGGTTGTCGTGGTCTTGCCGACCCCGCCCTTGCCTGATGTCACGACCAGTACCTTGGCCATCTCAAATATCTCCTTCTGGTCAGTTCAGCGCTGTAATTCGCATGGTATTCCCCTGCAGCCAGGCCTGGGCCGGCCGGCCACGCAAGGCGGCGTCGATGTCGTCGGCAGTCTGATAAAACCCATCGATTGCAAGCAGTTCGGCCTCGATCTTCTGACAATAGATGCGCGCGCTCGTGTGACCGTTCACGCCCGCCATGGCGCGGCCGCGGAGTGCGCCGTAGATGTGGATGGAGCCGCCGGCGACGACCTCGGCGCCGGATCCGACCGAGCCCAGAATCGTGACATCGCCTTCCGGGAAGATCACGGTCTGGCCGGAGCGCACGGGGCTCTCGAGCAGCAGCGAGGTCGGCTTGGCCTCGGGCTTCGCCTCGGATTTCTTGGGAGCACCCTGCTCGACCACGCAGCTCCGCCCGCCCGACAGCAGCGGCGGCATGGACGGCGTCAGCCGGTCCTCCTCCACGCCTTCGATACCGAGCACACGGATGTTGCGGTCCTGCAGGCTGGTGAGCAGATGGCCGATGCCGGACTGACTGAGATCGACCGAGGACAGGTCGACCACCACGGGCCGGCCGGCAAAGAAACCCGGCGACCGCGCAATGGTGGCGTCGATCTCCAGGAGCCAGTCCTGGATCGGAACCGTCGGCACGAACACGAAGGCCACATAGGAGCGTCCGCGCAGGCGCACCATCTGGCGTTGAGGTTTTGCTAGGGCCTCCATGGCGGCCGACTCGTTCCCTGTTATTGAATGGTTAACGATGCCGCCGATATGGTTAATAGCCGGTTAATTTCTCCGTGCGGTTACGTGCCCCCAAACCGTCATCGTCCGCGAAGGCGGACGATCCAGTACTTCGAGACGGTTGTGGGGCGATCGAAAGGCCGCGGCCTACTGGATGCCCCGCCGTCGCGGGGCATGACACCAGAGCATGAGGCGAGCGTTTCCGCGCCCCCTACTTCTTCACCTTGCTCGCATCCATCTTGATGCTCAAGTCGAGCATCTTGGTCGTGAACGCCGTCGAGACATCGAACGGCTTTTCCATGCCGAGATAGGTCTGGACCAGATCGTAATCCTTCTTCATCCGCTCGCCATCGATCCAGCCGAGTGCCTTCGTCGTCGTGAATTCATCCGTCATCAAAACCTTGATGCGCTCCCACTGGCGCTCCTGGTTCTCCTTGTCGAGGCCGGAGACCTGATCGAGCAGCGCCTTCAGGCACGGGGTGACGTCGGCAACGCAGGCCGCAAAGGCCTTCTGCGTCACGCGCACGAAATCCTCGACCAGCTTCGGGTTCTTCTGCAGATAGGCACCGTTGACGATCAGCGAATTGCCGTAAGGGTTGAGGCCGATGTCCTTCCAGTTGACGTAGCCGAGATCGGATCCGAACTCGATCACCTTGAGATCGTGCTCGTTGTAGAAGTCGCTGATGATGTCAACGGTGTGGCTCTTCAGCGCGGCGATCTTCGCGGTCGGCCCGACATTGACGAACCCGACCGAGTCAGGCGCGAGACCGGCTGCCTTTGCAAAGGCCGGCCACATCACGCGCGAGGCATCGCCCGGTGGATTGCCGATCTTGTGGCCGGCAAAATCCTTCACGCCGTTCACGCCGTAGCTCTTCAGCCAGTAGAACGTTTGTCCGGTGTTGGCATAGACACTCATCACCGCGACCGCGTCGGCGCCCTTGCTCCTGGCCACCAGCATCGTGGCGAGATCGGCGACGCCGAACGGCGAGCCGCCCGACCCGACCTTGGCCGCGGAGACGCCGGAGCCTTTGCCGGTCTCGATGGTGAGGTCGATGCCGGCCTTCTCGTACCAGCCCTGCGCCTTGGCATAGTAATACGGCGAGTGGTCGGCCGTCGGCGTCCAGTTCAGGATCAGGTTGACCGCCTCGCCCGCGCTCGCTGGCGCCGCCGGTACACCGAGCATCAGGGCCACAAAAGCCGCCTGCAAATGCTTCATCGCATCTCTCCTCGATCCCGCGACCCGCCTTGTCGCTCTCCCCATGTGAGGCTACCAATGCAACAAGCCCATCCTCAACTTGTCAACTGTTTGGTTGGAAATGCCGGCAAAACGATCAGGCGACACCGCGCCGCAGCGGCGCGACCCCGTGGCCACCCGTAAGAAGTTGCTCACCGCGGCGCGCCTGGAGTTTGCTAGGCATGGCTTTGCGGGTGCCCGCGTCGACGAGATCGCGGAGCGCGCCGGCGTCAACAAGCAGCTGGTCTATCATTATTTCGGCGACAAGGACGCGCTCTACCTCGCTGTGCTCGAATGGGTTTATGAGGACATCCGCGAGCAGGAGCGCAAGCTCAATCTCGAAGGCCTGCCGCCGGACAAGGCGATCCGCCGCCTGATCGAGGCCTCGTTCGATCACTTGGCTGCAAACCCTGATTTTATCGTGCTCTTGAACGACGAGAACCGCGGGGGCGCCCGTCACGTCCGCGGCTCCACGCGGCTGGAGGCGATGCATTCCCCGCTGGTCAAGAGCGTTTCCCACATCCTGCATGAAGGCGTCCGTTCGGGCCTGTTCCGCAACGGGATAGATCCCGTCCAGCTCTACATCTCCATCGCGGGCCTCAGCTATTTCTTCTTCTCCAACACGCCGACGCTGTCGGCGATCTTCGGCAAGGACCTGTCGAGCCGCACCGCCCGCCGCGCCCGCCGCCGGCATGTCGTCGATCTCGTGCTGCAGTCGCTCCGGCCGTAATCAACCAAATGGTTGAAAGTTGGCGGAAGGCCGGTTAGGCTCGCCGCCGTGGCAGTGGGGCCACGGCAACGGGGAGCAACAGGTGACCGCTCGCGGAGCAAGTCCGGCACGGAGCTTTGCGATCATCCTGATCGTACACCTCGCCGTGCTCGTGCTCTGGCAGGTCGCGGTCGACGCCTTCCACGTGCCGAAATTCATCCTGCCCTCGCCGCTCGCGACGGTGCAGACGCTGGGCACCGCGAGCTATGCCTGGGGCGCCAATACGCTGGTGACGGCGATCGAGATCCTCGGCGGCTTCGCGCTCGGCGCCGTCGTCGGCATCGCCCTCGCAGTGGTCTTCAGTTGGGCGCCGCTCGTCAGCCTCGTGCTGTTGCCGCTGTTCGTGACACTGAACATGATCCCGAAAGTCGCGCTCGGCCCGCTCTTCATCGTCTGGTTCTCCTACGGCATCGTGCCGAACATCCTGATCGCCTTCAGCATCTGCTTCTTCCCGATCCTGCTCACCACCGCGCGCGGCCTGCGCGAGGTCGAGCCTGATCTGCTCGATCTGGTCAAATCGCTGCGCGGGTCGCGCTGGACGCTGTTCCGCAAGATCCAGCTTCCGGGTTCGCTGCCTTACATCTTCTCCGGCATGAAGGTCGGTGCCATTCTCGCGGTGGCCGGTGCCATTGTCGGCGAATTCATCGCTTCCGAGCGCGGGCTCGGCTACCTCATGATCCAGGTACAGTCCTCGCTCGACACGCCCGCGATGGTGATGGCGGTCGCGCTGCTGACCCTGCTCGGCGTCGCTCTCTACGGTCTCGTGCTCGCCCTCGAACGCACGTTCGTCGTGGGCGATGCCAGGCAAACCTGACGAAGGACCAATCGATGCTGCTCACCCGCCAGACGCTGCCGAAGACGATCTCCGATATCGCAGCCCTCGACGATCTTCTCTGCCGGCCGACGCAGGCGCTGATCGACGATCTCAATAAGGTCGAGGGCGACATCATGATCCTCGGCGTCGCCGGCAAGATGGGACCGACGCTGGCGGGACTGGCGAAAGCTGCCGCCCCCGAACGGCGGGTCATCGGCGTCGCCCGCTTCAGCGACGCAAGCGTCAAGGACTGGCTACATGCGCGCGGGGTCGAGACCATCAATTGCGACCTGCTGGATGAGGCCGCGATCAACGCTCTGCCGAAGGCGCCGAACATCGTCTTCATGGCCGGCCGCAAGTTCGGCGCCGAGGGCGATCTGTCGCTGACCTGGGCGATGAATGCGCACGTGCCGGCGCTCGTCGCGCAGGCCTTCGCGTCGTCCCGGATCGTGGCGTTCTCGACCGGCTGCGTCTATCCCTTCGTGCCGGTCGACGGCAAAGGCTCGACCGAGGACATGGCGCCGAACCCGCCCGGCGAATACGCCCAGTCCTGTGTCGGGCGCGAGCGCATGTTCGAGTATTTCTCGCACAAGTTCGGAACGCCGGGCCGGCTGCTCCGGCTCAATTACGCGATCGACATGCGCTACGGCGTGCTGCACGACATCGCAACCAGGGTGCTCAGCGGTACGCCGATTGACGTCAGTCTCGGCCATGTCAATTTCATCTGGCAGGGCGATGCGTCCGCGCAGGCACTGCGATGCCTGGCGCATTGCACGGCGCCGACCTCGCCGATCAATGTCAGCGGCGACGAGATTTTGGCCGTTCGCGATCTCGCACAAAAGTTCGGCGCCCGCTTCGGCCGCGCGCCGGTGCTAACAGGCACGGAAGAGGCGACGGCGTGGCTGACGGATACCTCGCAAGCCGTGAAGCTGTTCGGCCGGCCCGTGGTGGACACCGAGCAGCTGATCGCATGGACCGCCGACTGGGTCTCCCGCGCCATGCCGAGCCTCGGCAAGCCGACCAAATACGAGGTGCGCGATGGCCGCTACTGACGGACCCGCCGTCATCAAGCTCGGTCCCGAGGATGCCATGGCCGGGCTCGTGCTGTCGACGGAAGCGCACTGGAACCAGACCGAAGAGGATTGGCGCATCTTCTTGCGCGACGGCGTCGTCTTCGGCATCCGCACCGGCGCTCTGCTGGTCGCAACCGCCGCGCTGCTGCCCTACTCCGGCAACAACGCCTGGATCAGCATGGTGCTGGTGACATCAAGCCACCGCCGGCGCGGCCTCGCGACGCGCCTCGTCGATGCCTGCCTGGAGACGGCACGCAAGAACGGCCTGACCAGCTGGCTCGACGCGACGCCCGAAGGCGTCGCGGTTTACGGGCCGCTCGGATTCACGCCGACCCTGCAATTGCGCAGGTTGAAATTGGTCATGCCGACGCGCCTCCCCGCGCCACCACCGCCGGCCGCATCGCTGGATGCGCTCTGCGCACGGGACCTGCGCGCAACCGGCTTCGACCGTAGCGCCCTTCTCACCGCCTTTGCGCAGCGCTCGGGCTCGCGCGTCGCTGCCACGCGCGGGGCGATCGCCCTGACCCGCGACGGCAGGACCGCGCGCCATGTCGGCCCACTGTTTGCGGACAATGCCGCCGACGCGCTGGCGCTGGTTCATGCCATCGCGCGATCTGAGAAAGCGCCGCTGTTGATCGACGCGGTCGCCCCGCAAGCCGCATTCCTGGAAGGCTTGACCGCCTCGGGCTGGACCATCGAACGGCCGTTCCAGCGCATGCGGTTCGGTCCCGCCACCGCTGCGGGCGATGAAATGCCATTCGCCGTCGCCGGCCCTGAATTCGGATAGGACACCATGCACCACAGCCAGATCGACAGCGACATCCGCAAGCTGATTGCCGAGGGCACCGTGCTACCGGCGCATCCGCTTGCGCTTACCGCCGAGCGCCGGCTCGACGAGACGCATCAGCGTGCGCTGACGCGCTACTACATCGATGCCGGCTCCGGCGGTCTTGCCGTCGGTGTGCACACGACGCAATTCGCGATCCGCGACATCGGCCTTTACCGCCCGGTGCTGGAGCTAGCTGCCGAGACGGCGGCAAGCTGGACCCAGCGGCCGCTCGCGATGGTCGCGGGCCTCGCCGGCCCGACCCGGCAGGCAACCGCCGAAGCCCGCACTGCGCGCGACATCGGCTATCACGCCGGCCTGCTCAGCCTCGCCGCGATGAAGAGCGCCTCCGAAGACGAGATCATCGCGCATTGCACGGCGGTCGCCGCCGAGTTCCCGCTGGTCGGCTTCTACCTGCAGCCAGCCGTCGGCGGCGTCATCCTGTCGAGCCGCTTCTGGCAACACTTTGCCGCGATCGACAACGTGATCGCGATCAAGATCGCACCGTTCAACCGCTATCGCACGCTCGACGTGCTGCGCGGCGTCGCCGCCGCCGGCGCGCTCGACCGCGTTGCGCTCTACACCGGCAATGACGATCACATCCTCCTCGATCTCATGCTGCCGTTCGACCTGCGCGACAACGGCGTCACCACCCGCACCTATTTCAAAGGCGGCCTGCTCGGCCACTGGTCGGTCTGGACCGCGAGCGCCGTCAAGCTGTTCGAGCGCTGCAAGGCGGCGCGGCACAAGGACAGCGTGCCGGCCGATCTGCTCGCGCTCGATGCCCGCGTCACCGATTGCAACAGCGCCTTCTTCGACGTCGCCAACAATTTCCATGGCTGCATCGCAGGCTGCCACGAAATCCTGCGGCGCCAGGGCCTGATGCAGGGCCTGTGGTGCCTCGATCCCAACGAAGGTCTCAGCCCGGGTCAGAAAGACGAGATCGATCGCGTCACGCGCGAGCACGCCGACCTCAGCGACGATGCCTTCGTCGCCGCCAATTTGAGCAAATGGCTTTCATGAGCTCAAAACCCTTCATCAGCCTGCAAGGCGTCCGAAAGGTTTATCGCAGCGGCGGCACTGAGTTTCTGGCGGTGTCCGACGTCACGATGGACGTGCAGGAAGGTGAGCTGGTGTCGCTGGTCGGCCCATCCGGCTGCGGCAAGACCACCGTGATGAAGATTCTGGCCGGCCTGCACAATGCCGACGGCGGCACGGTGACAATCGGCAATGCCAATAGCCCATTCGATCCCAGTCGCGACATCGGCATGGTGTTCCAGCAGGCGCTTCTGCTGAAATGGCGCACCATCCTGGACAACGTGCTGCTGCCGGCCGAGATCGTCGGCCTGCCAATGAAGGCCGCGCGCGAGCGGGCGCGGGATCTGCTCAACCTGGTCGGACTTGCCGGCTATGAGCAGAAATATCCGCGAGAACTCTCCGGCGGCATGCAGCAGCGTAGCGCCATTGCGCGCGCCTTCATCCACGATCCGAAGCTGATCCTGATGGACGAGCCGTTCGGCGCGCTGGACGCGTTGACGCGCGAGCAGATGAATCTGGAGATGCTGCGGATCTGGCGCGAGAGCGGCAAGACCATCGTCTTCGTGACGCATTCGATCCAGGAAGCCGTGTTCCTGTCCTCGCATTGCGCGGTGCTGACCGCGGGCCCTGCGAAGATGGCCGACTATTTCCCGATCGACCTGCCCTTCCCCCGCGACCTGCCGTTGAAGACGACGGACGCATTCGGCGCCTATGCAAGGCGCATCTATGCCAAGCTCGGCCTCGGCGCCACCTGAGGGGCGGCACCGAGCACACGGTCGCGGCCGGATGCTGGGATGCACGCCGGCCGCGCTGTCCCGATGCGGGCTCAGCCCTTGCGCATCTTGCTGAGCAGATAGTTGTCGTAAAAATTCTCCGCGATCTGCGTATAGAACAGCAATTCCTTCATATACGCGTCGTGGCTGTCCTTGGTGCGCTTGAACAGATCGCTCTTGCCGGCGAGTTCATTCAGGTGCTCCTGGGTCGCATTGTAGCAGGCTTCCAGCACCGGCTGCGGGAACGCCTTCAGCTCCGCGCCGCCTGCGATCAGCCGCTTCAGCGCCGCCGGATTCACGCTGTCATATTTCTCGAGCATCCAGGCGCCGGCGGCCGAGGCCGCCTGATTGACGATCGCCTGGTATTGCTTCGGCAAGCTCGCCCACTTCTCGTCATTGACGATCATGTGCAGCATGGCACCGCCCTCCCACCAGCCGGGGAAGTAGTAGTATTTGGCGACTTTGTGGAAGCCGAGCTTCTCGTCGTCGTAGGGGCCGACGAACTCGACCGCGTCGATCGTGCCCTTCTCCAGCGCCGGATAGATGTCGCCACCCGCGATCTGCTGTGGGACGACGCCGAGCCGCGCCAGCACATGGCCGCCCATCCCGGCGATCCGGAATTTGAGGCCCTTGAGATCGTCGACCGTCTTGATCTCCTTGCGGAACCAGCCGCCCATCTGGGTGCCGGAATTACCGCAGAGAATGGCGTGGGCCTTGAACGGCTTCAGCGCCTCGTTGGCGAGGTCGGCGCCACCACCAAAGTGCCACCAGGATTCCTGGTGACGATGATTCATGCCGAACGGAGCACCGGTGGCGTAGGCCAGTGCCGGCTCCTTGCCGATGTAGAAATAGAGCGGCGTCTGCGCCATCTCGACGGTGGCGACGCTGACGGCATCGAGCGCCTGGAGACCGGGAACGATCTCGCCAGCCGCAAAGGTCTGGATCTGGAATTTGTTGTCGGTGGCTTCAGCAACATATTTCGCAAACGTCTGCGCCGTGCCGTAGATGGTGTCGAGCGACTTCGGGAAGCTCGAGGTCAGGCGCCATTTGATCTCGGGTGCGCTCTGCGCGATCGCAGGGGCAGCAACCAGCGTCGTCGCGCCGGCAACCGCGCCGCCCCGGAGGAATGTACGGCGTTTCATGATGGGCTCTCTTTCTTGACGTCAGGCTTGAAACGAGCGGCGTCAGCCACCGTCTTAGCGGACCGTTTGCCCGTTCCGGCAATGCAGTTCAAGTCATGCTAAAGGAGGGGCGATCTGAATCCGGCCACTGCGGCATGGCCTCGCGGATCGGCTCAGGCGTCCTCGACAAAGCGCCGCGCTTGCCTCGGTGGCGCCGCGCGACCTCACGTCGCCCGCTCGTACAGCCCCGCGATGAAATCGCCGAACGTCGGCGCAATTGGCTGGATGTAGCCCCATTCGTCGGAGATCGCGTCCGCGAGTGTCCACGGATTCTCGTACTCGGCAACTTCGTGGTCGATGACCCAGATCTGGCCGAAATGCTCCTTGTCGATCGTCATGCAGATCGGATTGCCGCCGTGATCGCTCATGATCGACAAGAGCTCATCGACCATCGGCCATCGCGGCGCCTGACGGTGAGCGAGCAGTGAGCTGTCCGGATCGTCCTGCCGCAGGCCGAACACCATCTGCACCGCGCCGGCCCAATGGCCCTGCGGCCAATTGAATTCCGCCGAGCCGCCGCAATAGCCCCCGGCGCAGGCCAGCAAAAAGCGGCGATAATCATCCGGCAGACGGCACCCGAGGATCTGCTCGAACGACACGAGCCCAGCCTCCGTCGGCGGCTCGGCTGCGGCGCTATCGATGCCCGCGATGAATTTGGCAGTGTCCATGCGTTCGCTCCTCGGCGCGTGCGCGCGCCACGACTTCGTCGCGGCCGCAGGGATGCCGGTTCGAGGTCATGATGAGGAAAAACGTCAGCTTCAGAGCAGCTTCGCGCTCACGAACAGCGCCCGTACCGCATTCGTCGCCTGGACGGCGAGCATGGCGTTGCCGGCGGCGCCCTCCAGCGCGTGGACGGCGTCATCATGCAGCGAGCGGAATTCCATCCACTCGACAGATTTGAAGTTGGTGAGGAATTGATAGGCCTGGCCGACGGTCGCGATCGCCAGCGTGTCGCCGTTCAACTTGATCTTGAACGTCGTGCGCAGCGGGGTCTCGGAGCTTGCTGGATCACTCATGGGCTGCTTCTGAACGACAACGGCTTAACGAAGGGAAAACGGCAGCCCCGCCGCAGCAGGCAAACTTCACCTCGAGCTTCAGGAATCGGTGCTATTGCCGGCGCGCCGCGAGGCAGTCGCCGCTTCGCCCAGGCTTCGCACCACGACCAGGCGGTTGAACTCGCCATTGTCGTAGGCCTTGAGGAAGCGATCATAATCCTTGATCGAGACGCAGCCGTTGGAATCGCCGCGCGGCCCGAGCATGTAGGTGTGAGTGAGCAGACCGACGCGGCCGAGCGCGCTGGTGCCGTCGGTCGGCGTCATGCGTAGTGCCCGTACACCGTGGAACAGTTTTTCGCGCGGCTTGAGGTCGTAGGTCGCCGGCGGGGTTGCGCCTACCATGCGCTGGTCGACATGGTCAGGATCGTCCATCAGCGCGCCCATGCCCGAATGGGCTTCGATCGCGACACCGCTCGGCAGGTAAAGCGCCTTGGCCTTGATGTCATAGACCGCCGTCTTCGAATCGTAACCGAGCGCGGCGAGATCCGGTGCTCTGCCCAACAGGCCATCGCCGGGGGTCAGCGAGGCCAGCCTGATCTTGTCGGTGAACTTCTCGAAGAAGTTGCGGTTGTCGACCCGGGGATTGGCGTCGGCATAGGCCTGGCTCGAGGCGATCTGCGCGGAGAAGTCGGCCTGGACCGGCCGCGAGCGCGGCATCGGGACGGCATCGGCGCGCTGCGCGGGCTTGGCCTCTTCGGTCGCGGGCTTGTCATTGTCGTCTTCGGTCAGGATCGAGCGCCAGTCGTCGCCCTGGAGTTTTTCAGCGAGCATCGCTTTGGCATCGCGAAGCTTGAGCTGGACCGCATTCAGGGCGGAGCGCTCCATCGTCCGCAAGCCGAGGTCGCGCGCAGGCGGACTGACTGACAGCGAGGCGAAGCGGTCCTCGAACGAGGGCGCATTGGCCGGCGGCAGTGCGGCTGTGACCAGCGGAGTCGAGTCGCCGATGTCGGCGACCCACGCGGCGGCGCCGAGCGCCAGCGCCACGGCGGCCACAGACAGCAGTATTGTCTCGGCGCGCCCAATACGGCGGCGCGACAACAGCCTCTCGGCTCGTGCGCGGTCGGAAACCATCAGATCCCCAAATCGACCCCCGGGGGACCCAACCCCCACCCGGAGACTCTATACCAGCTACCACATTGGGAGCCAAAAGTTAGGCATAATCGCGGCCGGCAAACCCGCCTGAGGTATCCCATGACCGATCCTTTCGATCTAGAGCGCTTTCTCAGGGCCCAGGAGCCGGTTTTTCGCGCCGTTTTGGAGGAGCTCGCTCGGGGACGGAAGCAGACACACTGGATGTGGTTCGTCTTCCCGCAGATCGCCGGCCTCGGCTTCAGCGCCATGTCCCGGCGCTACGCCGTCGGCTCGCGGGCGGAGGCCAGGGCTTATCTCGCCCACCCCACCCTCGGCCCACGCCTGATCGAATGCACCCGCCTCGTGCTTGCCGTCCAGGGGCGGACCATCCACGCGATCCTCGGCGCGCCCGACGACGCCAAATTCTGCTCGTCGATGACGCTGTTCGGCGCGGTCTCCGACGAGTCCGTTTTCGGCGAGGCCCTCGCCCGCTATTTCGCCGGCAAGCCGGATAGCGCGACGCTGGAGATTCTGGCCTCTCTCGATCGAGAGGCCAGGTGACCGCGATATCCCGGCCGAGAGCGTAAACCCCCGATTAATGCGCTGCCCCTATTTCTGGAGAATATCTTTCTCCCAGCGCCAATGCCGGACAAATCATGAAAATCGGTTCGCTCCTGACCACCGCCATCGTCTCGCTCTCGACCGTTGGCGGCGGCCTCGCCGTCTACGTCGCCGTGACGAAATATCAGACGATAGAGCGCATCACCGAGGCGCAGGGCCGGCTCGCGATCGTCCGCGCCGTCAGCGACATCCCGCGCTATCTCAACCCCGAGCGTGGCTTCTCCACCAACATCCTCTACGGGCCGGCGACGATCGATCCAGCGCAGCTCGCCGAACAAGGCAGACTGCGCCAGCAGACCGACGGCGCGCGCGACAAGATGATTGCGGTGCGCAAGGAGCTGCCCGGCTCGTTCGACGACGGCGCGAGCATCGGCAGCAACATCGACGGCATCACTTCGAAATTCACCGCATTGCGCGAAGCCATCGACAAGGCGATGGCCGGGCCGGCAGAGGCGCGCAAGGACGCAGCCAAGAAGATCGTCGGCGACAACGCCGTGCTCAACGCCGGCGTCACCGCGCTGCTCAACGAACAGGTTCGCCGCATGGCGATCCTGAATGGTGACGCCTACCGGCAGGCCAGCTATGCCAACATCGCGATGACGCTGCGCGACGTCGGCGGCTTCAACTCCAGCCTGCACAAGAATCTCGTCGGCGGCAAGAAACCGGCAACCGATGCCGAGAAGGCCGACATCAGCCGCTCCCAGGGCCGCAACGACCAGCTCGTCATGTCGCTGCAGGAACTGCGCGGCAATCCGGCAACGCCGGCGAACGTTGCCGCTGCGCTGGATAAGTTCAACGCCGTCTATGTCGAGGAATTCGGCCGCGAGCTCAAGATGGTGAAGGAAGGTGCCGTCAGCGGCAAGTACGAACACGACATGCAGACCTATTACGCCGCCACACAGCGCGGCCTCGGCACCATCATCGACGTCCGCGATGCCTTCTACGACAATGCCGAGCAGATCCTCGCCGGCGCGTCTGTCGCCGCGCGCACGAGCTTTACGATCGCACTCGTCGGCCTGCTCGCCGTGCTGATCGCCAGCGTCGGCCTCATCGTGATGGTCCGCCGCCGCGTCTGCGCCCCGATCGTCAGCCTGACGACCCGGATGTCGCGACTCGCCGACGGCGAGGTTGCCGAGGACATCCCCGGCGCCGAACGCTCCGACGAGATCGGCGCGATGGCCGCAGCCGTCCAGGTCTTCAAGGACAACATGATCCGGGCCGAGCGGCTCGCGGCCGAGAAGCAGGCCGAGAACGACGGCAAGATGCGGCGCGCCCAGGTGCTCGACGAGCTGACCCGTTCCTTTGAAGCCAGGATCACCGCGCTTGTCGGCGGGCTGTCACAGGCGTCCGCAACCATGGAGAGCACGGCGCAGTCGATGACCTCGACGGCGGCGCAGACCAACAGCCAGGCCGCGGTCGTCGCCGCCGCCTCCGAGCAGACCTCGACCAACGTTCAGACCGTGGCCAGCGCCACGGAGGAGCTGACCTCCTCGATCGCCGAGATCGGCCGCCAGGTCGCGCAATCGACCGAGATCGCGGCCCGTGCTGTCGACAACGCCCGCCGCACCGGCGATACCGCGCGTGCTCTTGCCGAGGGCGCCCAGAAGATCGGCGACGTCGTCACGCTGATCCAGAGCATTGCCGAGCAGACCAACCTCCTCGCGCTGAACGCGACCATCGAAGCCGCCCGTGCGGGCGATGCCGGCCGTGGCTTTGCCGTGGTGGCTTCCGAGGTGAAATCGCTGGCCGGCCAGACCGCAAAGGCCACCACCGAAATCTCCGAGCAGATCACCGCGATCCAGACCGCGAGCGACGAGACCGTGGCCGCGATCCGCAACGTCGCCGACGTCATCGGCGAGATCGATCAGATCGGCACCGCGATTGCGGCCGCAATCGAAGAGCAGGGCTCGGCGACCAAGGAAATCGCTCGCAGCGTCCAGGAAGCCGCCCGCGGCACCCAGGAAGTCAACACCAACATATCAGGCGTGCAGCGCGCGGCCGACGATACCGGCGCAGCCGCCAGGGAAGTGCTCGGCGCCGCCGAGCAGCTCTCGACCCAGTCGCGCGACCTCGCCGGCCAGTTCAATCGCTTCTTGGGTGAAGTCAGGGCGGCGTAGGCCGCGACCTCGTAGCCCGGATTGAGCGCAGCGAAATCCGGGTTCTCGCACGTCATCGGCACCGCCCCGGATTGCGCTTCGCTCCATCCGGGCTACGGACCGTCCTCGCGGAGAATGAGATCAGTACGGCGGCGCCTTGCGCGCCCGCTGCGCCTTGGCCGCCTCGATCCACCACGCCAGATCGTCCGCAAAGCGCGGGAACGCGTGCTCCAACGCTTTGCCGCCCTCGCCGATCGGTTCGGCATCCGCCGACAGCGTTTGCGCGATCGGCCCGACGCCGATGGTGCTCGAGATCACCACCATGCCCATTTCCGACAGCGTCCCGTGCCACGCGGTCGAGGCCCGCGCGCCGGACAGCCGGCCGGCGGAGTAGCTCACAATCGCGGCCGGCCGCCAGAACCACTCTTCCAGGAAATGATCGGTGAGGTTCTTCAGGCCGGGCTGAATGCCCCAATTGTATTCGCCGGTGACGAAGACGAACCCGTCGGCGCTGCGGATCTGGCCGGCCAGCTTCTCCAGCGCCTCGGGCGCGCCACCCTTGGGATATTCCTTGTACATACGGTCGAGCATCGGCAAGCCAATGGCCTTGGCGTCGATGAACTCGACCTCATCGCCGCGGCTGCGCAGGCGATCGATGACGAAATTCGCAAGGCGGATGCCCATGCGGTCGGAACGGTAGGAGCCGTAAAAGACAAGAATGCGGTTGCTCATGATCGCAGACTAGCACGAAACCGGGGCCCGGCCCCAATCGCTTTCTCGGGTTATCGCCGGCGTCCGCGCTCCAGGGTTTGCGACGGCGTCTCGCCGAACTGGTCGCGATAGCTCCGGGAGAAATCGCTGAGATGCCAGAAGCCGAAGGCCAGCGCGACGGCCTTCACGCTGTCGGCGCCGGTGAGCAGCCGCTGGCGTACCAGCCAGAGCCGGCGCAGGCGCAAATAGCGGTGCAGGCTCATGCCGCGATAACGGCGAACCACATCGTGCATGGTTCGGACGGAAAGGCCGACCTTGCGAGCAATCTCTTCGCTGTAGATGGGCTGGCCGAGATCCTCGGACAGCAGCGCGCGGATGTCCTGGAACAGCTTGAACTGCCGTTCGTCGTTCGGCCGCAGCGTCCAGCGCGCGGGCACGATATTGGCGAAGGCGGCATCGACCGCACCGAGCAGCGATTCCTTCATTGCCGCCGCTTTCAGCGGGACCTCGTCAGGATCGATCGGCTCGGATGCAGCCGCCATCACCTCCCTCACTACCTTCCGCAGCCATTGCAGCGCAGGCGGACTGATCTCGAATATCTTGAAGTTGAAACTCGTCTCTGGCCAACCGCGATCCTTCACCTCCGGCCTGAATATGATCGAGGCGATTTGCCGCTGCGCCTCTTCGATGGTGCTGTAGGCCGCCCCGCTGCTGCCGATGACGATGGCTGCGCGCTCTCGCTGCGCGCCGTTGAAGCGGATCGGTACGTCGAGGTCGTCCATCGCAAAGCCGACGGCCGTGCAGTCGGCGACCAGCTGCGCATCCACCACGCGCGGAAACGCCCGCGTAATATTCACGTCGCAGCCGGGCAATTGCAGAATGATCTGCTCGGTTGCAATTGCTCGTACAAGCGGCGTGAAATCGTGATCTAGGCCGCGGATCGCGCTGCGAAACTCATCGATGTCTGCAAAACGAAATATCTTTGGCGCCAACCTGCGCGCATCATCAATATCGGTCATGACAGTTTGAAAAGCGGCGCCGGGAAACGGCGCGGTATCCGGCACATCGCCGGACTGATTTCTGCCCCTTCGAATGTCCCTTAGCCCAAAAGAATCACCTTAGCTCCACACAACCAGTTGGCGAAGCTTCAAGCCAAAGGACAAGCAAACGGTTCGTGTCCTGCCAATTTTCGATATCGTTTCCGTGGATAAAGATGGTGCGCTGATACCCGAAGGCTCGACGTCTAAAATTCAAATTAACCCCGGTCAGGCGCAATGGAGGACGTTTAGTCGAAATTTATTTTGAATACAGGCCCTGCCATGATGGCAAATTCGCCTGCTGATATACTGGTTGAACTGGAAGAAGCGGTCGCAGCGTGTCCGCTGGACCGTTGCGGCCCCATTCTCTCCGGCATCTTGCAGTTGCTCAATGGCAGCTGCGATCGAACTCAGCAGTTGCTCTCTGGTGTCGTCGACGGCGTTCTGCTGCGGCTGGCGGAGCGGGTCGCCCCCCGCGCGCTGATTCAGCTGAGCACCACGCTTGCCGACCTCAAGGTGGCTCCTCCCGAGACATTGCGGCGCCTTGCCTCGCACGAAGACCCCGACGTGTCCTGTCCCGTGCTGCTCAAATCGCAGGCACTCTCGATAAGTGATCTCGCTGCGATTGCGGCATCATGCGGCGAGCGACAGCTACGCGCGATCGCCGCACGCGACTGCATCGAGCCTGACGTGACCGAAGCGCTGGTCAAGCGCGGCGACCAGATTTGCCTTGCGCTGATCAAGAACCCCGGGACGAAATTCTCCGAAGCAGCCTATGCCGCCCTGATCGCCGGCGCCGACCCGGACGGCGAGATTGCTAAGGCGCTGGTGCTCCGGCCCGGCATACCCGACCTGGTCGTGCGAAAGTTGCTCGCCGCTCCCTCCCGCAGGACGGCGCCTGCGAAACCCAACGCGTCCTCCGCTCCGCCCCCGCAGGACGCAATACCGGCGCTGCAGAAGCTGCCCTCCTCGGAGGAATATGCCGCCGCAAGGCCCGAGATCGTCGCGCTCAACCGCGTTGGCAAGCTCAACGATTCCACCGTGAACCGCTTCGCTATCCGCGGCGAGACCGCCAATCTGCTCACCGCCTTGTCGGTACTGTCGGGCACTCCGATCGAGATCGTCGAGCACGTCATGAGCGACGAGGATTGCGAGGGCCTGGTGATGGCCTGCCGGGCGTCGCGCCTGAACTGGGCAACCACCCTTGCAATTCTGAGCAATCGCAGCGGCGCGCGACTCTCCTTCGCTCAGCGCGAGCGCGCACAGCTGATTTTCGAGACACTTCTCCTGTCGACCAGCCAATGGACAGTTCGCTGGGGTGAAATCGCAGCCAATGTGAGCAAGGGCGGTCCGGGACATCGTAGCGCGAGAACGGGGGGCAACCGATGAAGCACGACGGACGCAAGGCGCTTCGCGTACGAATGGACCACAAGCAGGCCGTGAACCTGATGGGCTCGGACGGGACCTGGCGACGCCGCTGTGTCCTGCTCGACGTGTCGCAGACCGGGGCCAAGATCGAGGTGGAAGGCACCCTCGACGTGTTGCAGGCGAAGGAATTCTTCATGCTGCTCTCGTCGACGGGTCTCGCGTACCGGCGCTGCGAGCTGGTCTGGATCGACGGCACCGTGGCCGGCGTGCATTTCATCAATCCGGACAGCAGAAAGAAGTCGGCAAACGCGACCGCCGCACAGAGCAAGTAGGTAATTCGGTCCTGGTATCTTCGAACTTTCTCAACTCAATACTCTCAGGCCCATCGTGCACAACGCGCGAACCATCAGCAGCCCCGTCAAAGGCAGCAACGGCATTCAGGCGACGCAAGTGACACGTCCCTTCGTGCACGTGCTGGCCGATACCTCGGGCAAATTGTCGAGCATCTGCGCAGCGCTCGAACGGCATTTCACGGTGGCCGGCGAACGGCTCGATGCGGAAGCCAAGTTGTCGCAAATGCCGGCCGCGATCGTCATCCGCGCCGAGCTGCGTGACGTCGGCAACATCGCGGCGATCAAGAAGCGGTTCTCGCTGCTGCCCAACGTAACCAAGCGCATCTTCCTCGTCGAGCAGCCGTCCCACGCCTGCGTCTCGCAAGCCTACGCGCTCGGCGCGACGCGCGTCCTTCCCGGCCCGATTAACAACGTCAGGCTGCTGGCAGTGCTCGCTGATCCGACCGAGCCAGCGCCCGGCTCGCCGCTCGGCACGGGCGAGCCGGACAACGCCGTCGAGACCGCCGCAACCGCGATCGCCTCGATGTTCACCTCAGTCACCCTGGGCCAGCGCCTCGATGTCGATGCCACCAAACAAGCCGGCCGCCAGATCGCCGACCGCATCACCCAGCATGGACTGTCGGAATGGCTCACGACGGTGCGGCGCCACCACGAAGGAACTTAACAGCACTGCCTGCTGGTGACCGGCGTCGCCGTCGACTTCGGCTTGAGCCTCGGCGTCGGGCGGGCCGATCTCGAGCGCCTCTATTCCGCGGCCATGTTCCACGACATCGGCAAGGCTCGGATTCCGCTCGCGATCCTCGACAAGCCCGGCCGCCTCGATCCGGAGGAGCGCGCAGTGGTCGAGACGCACCCCGTCAGCGGCTACGATTTTCTGAAGGATCACCACGGAATCTCGCCGGAGATCCGCGATGCCGTTCGGCACCACCACGAATATCTCGATGGCAGCGGGTATCCGGATGCGCTGGCGGGCGGAAGCATCAACGACATCGTGCGCGTTCTCACGATCTCGGATATCTTCGCCGCGCTGATCGAATACCGGCATTACAAGCCGACGATGCCGCGCACGCAGGCCTACGAGATTCTCTGCGGGATGACCGGCAAGCTGGAGAAGGCGCTCGTTTCATCCTTCAAAGCAGTTGCGCTCACACGCTGAGCGCGCGCCAGACGGCACTCACGCCGAAAATCCCCTAATGCGGCGCCCGATATTTGATGCGGCGCGGTATCGAGCGACAGGTCAGCCCGTCGGCGAGCAGCTTCATATCCTCGCGCTTACCGCTGCGGATCAGCCTACCGAACTCTTCGGGGGTAAAAGGAAGGGTGGGATCATCATCGAGCGGACGCCGCATCCGCGGGCCGAAGAACCATCGAACCAGGCTAGCCAGCCGCCGCATGTCAATTCCCTCGCGCCAGCAACAAACCTCTTGCAAGGCATATTGTTCCTGCTAGCGCGACAGGATTGCAAGGCCCAACTGAAGGCTCGCCACCAAAAATTGCGGACTGTCCGACGTTACCCCCTACCCGTCACAGCGACGAGGGACACCGCTGAACCAGCAACAGCAGCATCCGGCATCTACGCTCGCCCGCGTGCCCTAATCGGCGAAGCCGACGAACCGCACGAATTCGTCGATGTGCTCGCGGTCGGAGCGCACGGCATTCGCGGCAAACGAATCGTCGGGATAGCCCATCGCGACGCAGGTCATGATGACCTCGTCCTCGGGAATCGCCGCGACCTCGCGCACGATGTCGCTGCGCATGATGCCTTGCCCGTTGATGACGGAGCCGAGCCCGCGGTCCCAGGCCGCCAGCACGATGCCGTAGCAGAGCGCGCCGAGATCGAAATGGCAGACCGCGCCGGGATCGAGCACGCGGTCATAGGTCAGCACCAGCGAGACCGGCGCGTCGAACTGACGAAAGCCGCGCAGCACCCAGTCCTGCCGCATCGGCTTGTCGTCGCGCGCGATACCCATCGCGCCGAACAGCTTCTTGGCGATGTCGACCTGACGGGTGCGGTGCACGCCCTGGTATTCGCCGTGGCTGACGATGTCGCGCTTGACCTTGGCGCCGCCGACCATCTCCTCCATGTTGCGGCGGCGCACCTCCTCGAGGGGCCTGCCGGTGAGCACGTGCACATGCCAGGGTTGGGTGTTCATCGACGACGGCGCGCGCTTGGCGCTCTCGATGATCGCCTCGATCACCGCGCGCGGCACCGGCTCGTTCTTGAAACCGCGCACGCTGCGGCGCGACTGGACCAGCGTTTCGAATTCCACCTCAAGGCCTCCCTGCCCGTTCATTCGCCGGCATGGCAATCGTGGTGCGGGCCGGTTGCCGATGCTATCAGCCAAATCTATGCTAACGGCCAACCAAGACCAAGAACCCCCTTGAGGATCCGCCAATGCCCGCACCGCTCGATCCCGTCGTCGCCCAGATCATTCCGCTGCTGCCGCTGCGCGATCCCGCGACGATGACGCCACAGAGCGCCCGCGAATCCTTGCGCGCACTTGCTGCCGCGCGCGCCGCCGTGCCTCCGCCATCGGTCGATGCCGTGCGGGATATCAAGGTGAAGGGCGGCGCCGGGCCGCTCGATGCCCGCGTCTATTGCATCGGCAGCGACCCCGCGCCCACCGTGGTGTTCTTCCACGGCGGCGGCTGGGTTGCAGGCGATCTCGAGACCCACGACAGGCAGGCGCGGAATCTCGCGATCGAGACCGGCGCCGTCGTCGTCTCCGTTGACTATCGCCGCCCGCCGGAGACGCGCTTTCCCGGCGCCTTCGAGGACGCGTTTGCTGCCGCAAGCGACATCTTCAACCGCGTCACGGAATTTGGCGGCGATCCCAAACGCCTCGGCGTTGCCGGCGATAGCGCCGGAGGCAATCTTGCGGCCACGACCGCGATCGCCTCTCGCGATGCCGGCATCAAGCTCGCCGCGCAATTGCTGGTCTATCCCGTCACCGATGCCGTCGGCCTCTATGCGGACGCGCGCGAGAACGCACGCTTCCCCTCACGCACGGAAAATGCCGACGGCTATTTCCTCACGCGCGCCACCATGGAGTGGTTTTGCGGTCATTATTTCGCGGATCCCGCGGATGCCTCCGACTGGCGGGTGTCGCCGCTGCGGGCGGCATCGCTCAAAGGCCTCGCGCCCGCGATCGTGACCACCGCCTGGTTCGATCCGCTGCGCGACGAAGGCGCTGCCTATGCGAAAGCGCTGGAGGCCGCCGGCGTGCACGTGAGGCATCATGAGGGCGCCGGCCTGATCCACGGCTATTTCGGCATGGGCGACGCCTCCGAGGTCGCCCGCGCCGAGGCGGAGCGTGCGCGCGCCGATTTCAAGGCGTTGCTGGCGCGCGGAGTTTGATCGCATTGCAACCGCGGCGAGCTCGATCGTCGGAAAAATTGTGCCGCACGCAGATGCCCTGCTTGATTGCGCCATGATTCCGGGCTCCAATCCGCACGCCATTTTGGTTTAGGGAGACACCCAATGATGAAACGGATTTTCCTGGCTGCGATCGTCGCCACCTTTGCAGCGGGCTCGGCCCTTGCGGACGACACCTGCGAGAGCAAGGCGGTCGGCAAGGACGGCAAGGCTCTCGCCGGTGCGGCCAAGGCCTCATTCATGAAGAAGTGCAAGCAAGAGGCCTGCGCGCCCAAGGCCGTCGGCTCCGACGGCAAGCCGCTGGCCGGCGCCGCCAAGAACAGCTTTATGAAGAAGTGCGAGATGGGCGCGTAGGCGCTCCCGTAGTCCTGCCTCTTTCGCGAGCAATCAGCGAACGAACTCCGTCATGGCCAGGCAAGAGCGCGAAGTGCGTCTTCGCGCTAGATGTCCCGGCCATGACGAAATTGCCGTCCCCCGCACGCGCCGAACGCGCAATTCAAATACATCGCCACCCTAGACAGAACGCCTCGGCTGACGGATCATGCAGCGCTGAGCGAAACCGGGGCGCATCGACGAGGCTTCTAGAAAAAGGGTGGTCGAGATGTGGCAGTTTCGAGTGCGTGAACACATGATGGCAACCATGGGCGTGCTCTTTGCATTGCTCATCAGTCTTGACGTCGCGAATGCGAGGGGCCCCGGTCTGCCCAACGTCATGGTTCTCGCAACCGGCGGCACGATCGCCGGCAGCGGAGCGAGCAGCACCACCGTGGTCGGCTATACCGCAGCCACCGTGGGCATCGAGACCCTGCTGAACGCCGTCCCCGAGCTCAAGACGGTGGCCAATGTCAAAGGCGAGCAGGTTTTTCAGATCGCCAGCGAGAACATGAACAATGACTACTGGCTGAAGCTCGCAAAGCGCGTCAACACGCTCCTCGCGCAGGACGACGTGGACGGAATCGTGATCACGCACGGAACCGACACGATCGAGGAAACCAGCTATTTCCTCGATCTGGTGGTCAAGAGCAGGAAACCCGTCGTGGTCGTCGGCGCGATGCGGCCGTCGACGGCGATCAGCGCGGATGGTCCGATCAACCTCTTCAATGCAGTGATCCTCGCAGGCAGCGAGGAAGCCGTCGGCAAGGGCGTGCTCGTTGCGCTCAACGATCAGATCAACGCGGCGCGCGACGTTACCAAGAACAACACTTCGACGGCCGACACCTTCCGCACACCTGAGCTCGGCTTTCTCGGCTACATGCAGGGCAACAAGCCGTACTTCTATCGTCAATCGACCCGCCGGCACACTGCGGACTCCGAATTTGACGTCTCAAACCTCGATACCCTGCCGCAAGTCGATATCGTCTACGGCTATGCCAACATGAACCGCGTCGCGATCGACGCGTTTGTCGCCGCCGGGGCCAAGGGGATCGTGCATGCCGGCGTGGGCGACGGCAGCCTGGCCCGACCCGCGGTCGAGCCGGCGCTCGATGAGGCGCGGAAGAAGGGCGTCGTGATCGTCAGGAGCAGCCGCGTCGGCAACGGCATCGTCGCGCGCAACGGCGAGGCCAAGGACGACGAGCACGATTTCGTCGTCTCCGATACGCTCAATCCGCAGAAGGCGCGCATCCTGCTGATGCTGGCGCTGACCAAGACGTCAGACACCAAGGAGATCCAGCGGATGTTCTATACGTATTAGAGCATCTGAAGGGCCATCCGCCCTACTCCCGCTTGAAGCGATAATCGAACGCAGCGCCGAACGGCTTGATCAATCCAACCGTCGGCGCCGGAAAATGGATCGGCAGGATCAGCGTGTCGGTGTCGGCGACGGACGCGAAGAACTTCCGCCGTGACACCGCCGATTGCTTGGCATCCCAATCGGGCTTCGACGACCACTCCGGCTCGCGGCACTGGATCTGGTGATGCATGAGATCGCCGGCGACCACCGCGCGCTGGCCTTTCGAGAAAATGTTGACGCAACAGTGACAGGGCGAATGCCCCGGCGTCGGCATCAGCGTGACGGTATCATCCAGTGCATAGTCGTCATCGACCAGCAGCGCCTGCCCCGCCTCAACGATCGGCAGGCAATTGTCGCGAAACACGGTCCCTGGCGGATTGCTTCCCTTTGCATTCTCGGCTTCCCAGGCCGCGTACTCCCCTTTGTGAAAGACGTATTTCGCGTTCGGAAACGTCGGCACCCAGCGGCCGTCGCGCAAGCTCGTGTTCCAGCCGGTGTGATCGATATGCAGATGCGTGCAGAACACGTAGTCGATCCGCTCGAAGCCGATGCCGATCGCGAACAATTCGTTGCGCCAGCGCTGCTTGCCGGGAAAGTCGAACGGCGGCGGA
This sequence comes from Bradyrhizobium sp. CCBAU 51627, assembly GCF_028128765.1. Classification (GTDB taxonomy): domain Bacteria; phylum Pseudomonadota; class Alphaproteobacteria; order Rhizobiales; family Xanthobacteraceae; genus Bradyrhizobium. The sequence goes on along the minus strand of NZ_LBJG01000005.1, from coordinate 505,286 downwards.
TGGCCCTTGTCCTCGCCGGTGCAGGTGTCGACCAGAATGGTGTAGCGCGGCGTGCGAACCACAAAGGTCTGATAGGTGATGACCATCATGCCGCGCGCTGCGTCGAACACCTCGGGCTCCATCGTCGGCAGATGGCGCTTGAACACGGCGTCGTCATATCCAGGGAAAAAATCCTGCGGCCGCCGCCACGGCCCTTCCCGCTCGATCACCGCGTCGATGGTGATGTCGCCGATCCTCAGCTGCTTCACGCGCCCTCCCGAATTTTTCTCGAGCGTAACGAACGGGTTCGCAGCCTTCAAGAGCCGTGAGCGCAAGGCCGGCATTGTCAAGTTCCCTTCCTGCGCGCGGCAGCGGCGTTGGACTCTGGCGAGCCCCCCTGAGCGACGCACATGCGTCGCTCAAGCGTCACACGCGCGTCGTCGGCAGCACTCGATACTCCACGTGTCATTGCAGGTGAAACGCGCACGGATTGCGCGACAAAACACGGGGCAGCACGTGGACAACAAGAAGCTTCTTTCCCTGATCTCATTGCTTTCGCTCGCGGCATCGCTGGCTTGCACGGCTCTGCCTGTACACGCCGAGGAGGACGGCAACGGCCGCGACCGCAGCTCGGAGGCCTCGCGTGATCACGATCACGGCCATCACCGACATCGCTCGCCGCCAGTGGTCCTCATCTCGCTCGACGGCGCCAAGCCCGATTTCATTCAGCAATTCATCGCGGAAGGCGTGCTGCCGCGCGACGGCGGGCTGGCGCGGCTCAGCCGCCATGGTGCGATCGCTTCGCAGAACATCACCGCCTCGCCCTCGCTCACCGCCGTCTCGCATATCGAAATCGCCACCGGCTCGACCGCCGTCCACAACGACATCCCCTCCAACACCTTCCAGGCCATCGTCGGAGCCAGCACGTCGAGCCTCAGCGGCTTCGCCGCACCGATCGGCGGCTATCGCGAGAGCCCGCTCGGCCCCACGTCACGGCCGACCGCTTCGCCGCTGTGGGTCCAACTGCGCCAGCAGGGCAAGAAGGTCGTGACCGCGACCTGGCCCGGCGGCGACGGGGCCGATATCTCGATCAACGGCAGCGTCGTGCAGCCGGCGCAGCCGACCCACGTCACGGACTACACCGTGCCGTTCGGGACCTTCGGCGGCCTCGGCGCCCAGGGTTTTTCGCTGACCCGGACAGATTTCGCGCCTGATGCGGCGGTGGCTGCGGCACTGCAGGCAGCCGGCCGCTTCTCGTTCAGCCCGGTGCTGGCGACATCGAACCCGATCGAGACGTTCTCCTGCGCGTCGGTCTCGACCGCGACCTGCTCCAGCAATGCGGCGACGCTCGACCTCAAATACGCCATCCGCATTGCCGCGCTCGACACCACCAACGACAACGTCGTGAACTACGACACGCTGGTGTTCTTCGACGCAACGCGCGGCATCACGGCGGGCCCGTTCGCGCCGCCCGCGACGGGTCCGGCCTACGTCAAGTTCGGCGGCGAGAACGCGCCGTTCTTCTTCGACGGCAGCGGCGCCAAGGTGGGCGCGGCCTATTTCGTTTCGCAGCTCGCGCCTGATCTCTCGGTGGTGCGCTTGGCCCGTTACAGCGCCAACTACATTCCGCGCAACGCGCCTGTTCTCGCCGATGTCGACGACATCAACAACAGTATCGGCTTCTGGCGCCCGCAGGCCGACTTCCGTATCACCGAGCGGCTGAGCCCCGGCTTCACCAATTTCCCCGACGTCGAGATCGAGGCGATGTTCGAGGACATGGTGAAGACGTTCGTGCGCTACCAGGCCGAGATCGGCGAACGTGCGATCCAGAACCATCCCGACGCCGACCTCGTGATGATCTATATCGAGCAGCCCGACGGCTCCGAGCACCAGTTCCTGCTCACCGATCCCCGCCAGGGCACCAACCCCAGGGATCCGAACTCGATCGGCGCTGGCCAGGATCCCGCCAAGGTCGCCCGCTACGCCTCCTATATCCGCTTCGCCTATCAGACCGCGGACAAGGCGGTGAAACGGATCATGGAAGCGGCCGGCCCCGACAGCAACGTCATCGTCGTCTCGGACCACGGTTTTGCGCCGTTTCATACCTCGGTCAGCATGACCAACATTTTGAAGAACGCCGGCATCGACACCAGCAAGGTGGCGATCCGCACCTCAGGCCCTGCCGCCAACATCTACGTCAATCTCCAGCAGCGCGAACAAGGCGGCACTGTCGATCCCGCGACCTATCAGGCGCTACTGGCGCAGATCACCGCGGCCGTGCAGAACGCCGTCGATCCGAACCCGAAGTTCAACGGCTCGCTGGACAACGGGAAGATCTTCACCGTGGTCGAGACGCGTCCGGCGCAATGCGAAGCCGGGCTCGGACAATGCACCAGCAAGACCATCGGCCAGGACTTTGGCGATGTGTTCGCGCTGATGGCGCCGGGCTACAATTTCGACGGCGTCCAAAGCCCCGGCGTCGCCCGCCTCGGCGATGCGCCGTTCAACGCGGCCACATCAGCGCTGTCGATGCCGAATTTCTACGGCGCCCACGGCCACGATCCCAGGCTGCCGGTGATGAGCGCCACCTTCATCGCCGCCGGCCCGCAGATCCGCGACAATACGACGATCCGGCGCATGCACAATCTCGACGTCGCCCCGACCATCATGCAGATCCTCGGCGTCAGGCCGCATGGGGTCGATGGCGAGGTGCTGCGCGAGATTTTGAAGTAACGATTGAACGCAACACCGACGGGCGCCGATCGGCGCCCGTCCGTTCAGCGCGTGCATTAGTTGCAAGTCTATCGATGCGCGGACGATATCCATTTCAATCCGGTCAAGCGCGGCCTTGTCGCATCACCGGCTGACTGGGCATATTCGTCACTGCATCGTTACGTTCGAGAGGGCTTCTGCCGCGCGATTGGGGCGGTGTCGGCGACATCGCCGGTCAGTCCGGCGAACGCAGAGGCTGACCCGGACTGCGCTGCGCTCCATCCGGGCTACGAACTCCATAGGATCTCTCTTGTCGCGGATGGAGCGTGGCGCAAGCTAAGGCCGGCTCAGCACTACGACCGCAGCCCCGGCGCCTCCTGCCCGGTGCGCGCGACGTATTCCGTGTAGCCGCCGCCATATTGGTGGATGCCGTCCGGCGTCAGTTCCAGCACGCGGTTCGACAGCGTAGCGAGGAAATGGCGGTCATGCGAGACGAACAGCATGGTGCCTTCGAAATCCGACAGCGCGTTGATCAGCATTTCCTTGGTGGCGAGATCGAGATGGTTGGTCGGCTCGTCCAGCACCAGGAAATTCGGCGGATCGAACAGCATCTTGGCCATCACGAGGCGCGCCTTCTCGCCGCCTGACAGCACGCGGCAGCGCTTCTCGACGTCGTCGCCGGAGAAGCCGAAGCAGCCGGCAAGCGCCCGCAAGGAGCCCTGTCCCGCGGTCGGAAACTGGTCTTCCAGCGACTGGAACACGGTGCGCTCGCCGTCGAGCAGATCCATCGCGTGCTGGGCGAAATAGCCCATCTTGACGCTGCCGCCCAACGCCACGGTGCCGTCATCAGGCTCGCTGGCGCCCGCGACGAGCTTGAGCAGCGTTGACTTGCCGGCGCCGTTGACGCCCATCACGCACCAGCGCTCCTTGCGGCGGATCATGAAATCCAGGCCGTCATAGATGCGCTTGTTGCCATAGCCCTTGTGCACGTTCTTGAGCGCGACGACGTCTTCGCCCGAACGCGGCGCCGTCGGGAAGTCGAAGGCGATACTCTGGCGGCGGCGCGGCGGTTCGACCCGCTCGATCTTGTCGAGCTTCTTCACCCGGCTCTGCACCTGGGCGGCATGCGAGGCACGCGCCTTGAAGCGCTCGATGAACTTGATCTCCTTGGCAAGCATCGCCTGCTGGCGCTCGAATTGCGCCTGCTGCTGCTTCTCGGCCATCGCGCGCTGCTGCTCGTAGAACTCGTAATCACCGGTATAAGTGGTGAGCGCCCCGGAATCGATTTCGATCACCTTCGAGATCACGCGATTGATGAACTCGCGGTCGTGCGAGGTCATCAGCAGCGTGCCCTCGTAGTCGTGCAGGAACTTCTCCAGCCAGATCAGGCTTTCGAGGTCGAGATGGTTGCTCGGCTCGTCGAGCAGCATGACGTCGGGGCGCATCAGCAGGATGCGCGCCAGTGCCACGCGCATCTTCCAGCCACCCGAGAGCTTGCCGACGTCGCCGTCCATCATCTCCTGGCTGAAGCCGAGCCCGGACAGCGCCTCGCGCGCGCGGCCGTCGAGCGCGTAGCCGTCGAGCTCCTCGAAGGCGTGCTGCACTTCGCCATAGCGCGCGATGATCTCGTCCATCTGGTCGGCTTTGTCGGGGTCGGCCATGTCGGCCTCGAGCTGGCGCAGCTCGGCCGCGACCTCGCTGACGGGGCCTGCGCCATTCATCACCTCGGCCACGGCGCTGCGGCCACTCATCTCGCCGACGTCCTGGTTGAAATAGCCGATCGTGATGCCGCGATCGGTCGAGACCTGCCCTTCGTCGGGCAGCTCCTCGCCGGCAATCATCCGGAACAAAGTGGTCTTGCCGGCACCATTCGGGCCGACGAGGCCGATCTTCTCGCCCTTGTTGAGGGCGGCGGAGGCTTCAATGAAGAGGATCTGGTGGCCGGCTTGCTTGCTGACGTTGTCGAGGCGGATCATGGGTCTTTTGGGGGAATTTTGCGTTGCAGCGTAATAGGCCATGCCGGCCCCCAGGGGAAGCCCGGCGGGGTACGGGTTTCGCCCCTTCCTGACAAATCCTTAGCGATTTTCCGTCACAACCGCTGATAGCGCCGGCCAGCGACTGCGATGGCCGGCCGTCGACCCGACGTTTGGAATGCTCCTGGGGGAATACCGATGAAAGTTCGTTTTGGCCTGGCCATGGCCACAGCACTGATGCTCGGCGGCGGTGCCGCAACTGCGCAGACCCTGCCCGACTACATGGCGCCGATATCCGGCAAGCCGAATGCCGCCTCCGGCGATGTCGCCACCAGGGATGTGCTCGCGCTGAACACGGCGATGTTCGAGCTCTATGGCGACTCTGCAAAGGTGTTCCAGAAGAACATCCTCGACAAGCACCCCGTGATCCTCGGCCTGTTCTCCGGAGCCGGCGGACGGTTGATCCTCTACCGGCCGGGCCGGCCGCCGCTCGACGCGCCGCAGGTGCCGGTCGTCTACCAGTTGCTGAAATCGATCGGCCACAGCACCATGGCACTGGCCGCAATCGTCGGCCCTTATGTCGACAATCCGGACAACAAATCCTGGCGCGGCGCGATGCTGGCCTTCCGCAGCCGGATGCAATCGGCGCTGGACAGCCTCGACGCCACGCCGATGCAGGCCGACTGGCGCGACAACAACCGCACCATCCTGAAGAACAACATCGCCTTCATGGACGAATGCCTCGCGAGCGGCGCCATTCCGTTCGCAAAGCTGGAGGCCTTCGGCAAGCAGCAGGCCCCATTCCTCGCCAGGAACGTGGCGTGGGCGGCCCAGACCCAGGTCGCGCACTGGATGGGCGTGCTGGCCGATTGGAAGGCGCAGCTCGGTCCCGATTGGGAGAAGACCTATGCCGCCAGCAACACCATCTACGTCACGCGGCAGAACAACGTGATCTTCAGCGTGCTCGCGCAGTTCTTCGGCCCCGAGGCCATCAACACGCGTTTGCTCCTGATCGAAACGGTTTCATTCACGACGACGCCGGCTGACATGCTGGAATCGCTGACGCGGATCATCGCCGACCGCTCGGTCGGCGCGCTGTTCTTCGGCAATTATCACCTGATGGATTATGAACTCATGGGAGGCGATGCGCGCGCGGCAATCATCGCCGAGACCGAGAAGCGCGGCATGAAGCCGTTCCTGCCGCTGCTGGTTCCGTTCGGCTCGAAGCAATGGCCGACCTTGGTCACCCCGGGCCCCGGCCCCGCGACGATCGCCGATCTCAAGTGACGCCTTGAGCTGAATCGTGCGCTGGATGAGAGGCGGCTGCGTTCGCAGCGGCCGCCTTCACCTCTCGTAAACGGCCCTACTGTTTTACTCCAGCTGCGCCGAATCATGGCAGCTTGACGCCAGCGTAGGTGCGTATCCATGGAAGCGATCGCGTCCGCGATTCAGTCAGCATCGCGAGCCGGTAACGACCTTGAACAAGGGTGAGATCATGCGGCCCTCGCGACGCGAGTTCGTGAAGTTGATGTCCGCGGGCGGCATTTCGGTCAGCCTGTCGCATCTTGCGGCGGCTGCGAACGCGCCCTTCGCCGCGCACGAGACGCTGCCTGGACGCGGCAATTTCAATCCCGCGACCAAGGGCGCCGGCCGGGTCGATGGCGTCGCCAAGGTCACCGGCGCAAAACTCTACGCCTCCGACTTCCGCGCCAGCGACATGCCGGGCTGGCCGCAGACCACCTCGCACGCGATCCTGGTGCGCGCCAACGACGCCACGCATGTCTACACCGGTCTCGACCTCGCCCGCCTCAGCGGCGCGCTCAAGCCCTCCGCCATCGTCACAGCGGCAGATCTCGACCGCATCGGCATTGAGGTGCCGGAATTCTATGCCGGCGATTTGTTCTGCCCGCCCGGCAAGACGCCGCTTTATCTCGGCCAACCCGTCGCGCTCCTGATCTTCGAAAAGTTCGACGCCTTCGACCAGGCGCGGCTCGCGCTCCGCGACGGCACCTTCGTCAAATCAGGCGAAGAGACGGGGCCGGTGATCGCAGCCGATTACGGCGCCTATCGCTTCACCCGTGTCGCGGGCCCCTCGCCCGACGAGCCCGACATCTATTCGCCGATCCAGGCCGGCTGGGTCTCGCCCAAGAAAGTTCAGAACGCCGCGCTGCCGGTGTGGTCGCCGCTCGCCAAGGAGATGCCGGCCGACTACGTCAAGGCCGCGAAGCTTGGCGACCAGATCCGCGCCGAGCTTGCCTCCGAGGATGCCTCGCTGCTGGTGCTCGACCGCGAGTTCGAGACGCAGTCGGTCGATCCGATGTTCCTGGAGCCGGAATGCGGCCTGGCCTGGTACAGCGGCAAAGGCGGCAATCTCGAGCTGGTGCTCGGCGTGCAGTCTCCTTACGAGGCCGCGGAGTCGCTGGCGCATCTGCTGGCCAAGGCACATGCGCCCTACAAGCCCTCGCACATCAACGCGCAATTCGCCCATGTCGGCGGCGGCTTTGGTGGCCGCGATCACACGCCGTTCATCCTCTATGTCGCGCTCGCGGCAATCTGCTTTCCCGGCAAACCGGCGCGGCTCGCGCATGACCGCTACCAGCAATTCCAGGGCGGCATCAAACGCCACCCGATCAAGATGCGCTCGCGCATCGGCATCGACCGCAAGACCGGCCTGATCAAGGCTTTCGCCGCCGATCACGTCCTCGACGGCGGCGGGCTCGCCAACTTCTCCGCCAACGTCGCCGTCGTCGCCGCAACAGGCGCGATCGGCATCTACGACATCCCCAAGGTCGACGTCACCACGGTAGCGATGCACTCGCGCGGCGTCACCGCAGGCTCGATGCGCGGCTACGGCACGCTCCAAACCATGACCGCGCTCGAAGCGCTGATCGACGAAGCCGCCGGCGAGCTCCAGCTCGACCCGATTGAATTCCGCCGCCGCAACGCCTTGAAGCAGAACGGCCGGACCATGACCGGCAATCCCTACATCGTCTCGGTGCGTACGCCCGAGATCCTCGATCGTCTGGAAAAGCATCCGATCTGGCAGCAGCGCGCGCAGCTCAGGCACACTTCGGGCGACCGCCTGGTCGGCACGGGTGTGGCCTGCGTGACCAAGGACTACGGCTCCGGCGCGGACTGCTCGCTCGGCCGCGTCGAGCTCGGCGCCGACGGCAAGATCGCGATCTTCTGCGACCATGTCGAGATGGGCAACGGGATCGGCACGGCGCTGGCGAACCGCGTTGCCGCCGATCTCGGCGCCATCGCCGATGAGGTCTCGGTCGCGCGGGTCGACAGCTACGACGTGCTCGGCCTCGTCACCTCGGGCGATCCCTACACGATGGACCAGAAGACCCAGGACGCGGCGGCAAGGAATCCGCGCTGGGTCCCTTCGATCTCCTCGGCGACGTCGGCTTCGATCGGCGCCCATGTCGGCACGCACTCCGCAACCGAAGCCGCCCGCGTGATCTTCCGCTTCGGCCTGTGGCCCGCCGCACTGGAGCTGTGGCGCATCCCCAAGACGGATCCGCGAGCCAAGCAATCGGCGAATGCGAACTGGCAGAACGGCCAACTCACCATGCCCGGCCTGGAGCCATTGCCATTGGCGAGGCTTGCCGCAACCGCGCATGCGCGCGGCTTCGTCACCGGTGCAGTCGCACACAGTTTCTCGCGCTGGGCCTGGTCGCGGGCACGCTTTCCCCTGTTTGGCGAGCAATACCTCGCTGAGATCGACGCGCTCGCGATCCGCCGTGGCAACAACAAATTCGAGCGGATCAATCGCGCCAGCGTCAAGTTTCCACCGACCGATAACAACCGCATCGGCACCGCCTACACCTCGATGTGCGGCACGCTCGTCCGCGTCGAGATCGAGAGGGCGACGGGCAATTTGCGCATCGCCAAGGCCTACAGCGTATTCGAATGCGGCACCGCGCTGGTCCCTGAAGTGGTGATGGGCCAGTCCCATGGCGGCTTCGCCATGGGCGTCGGCTACGCGCTCTTGGAAACGCTGCCGCCGTTCGAGGGCGGTCCAGGCAATGGCGAATGGAATCTCGGCCGCTATCTGATCGCGCGGGGCTCCGACCTGCCCTTGCGCGATCTCGAGATCGAGATGCTGAAGCCTCTGACAGGGAACGAAGCGCCCAAGGGCATGGCGGAGGTCGTGATGATCCCGATCGTGCCGGCGCTGATCAATGCCATCCACGACGCCACCGGCCACCGCTTCCGCGCCTTGCCGGTCACGGCCAATCTCCTGAAGGGAGTGCTTGCGTGACGACCCTCAGCCTCACCATCAACGGCCGGAAGCATGGCCCGATGGACGTCCGCGACGATCTCTCGATGAACGATTTCCTGCGCGAGATGCTCGGCATGACCGGCACCAAGTTCGGCTGCGGCGCCGCGCAATGCCTGAGCTGCGCCATCATCGTCGACGAGCCCGATGGCACCAGCTACACCAGCCCGACCTGCATCGCGCCGGCCGTCAATTTCGACGGCAAGTCGATCCGCACCGTCGAAGGCCACGCCAAGGAAAATCAGCTCTCGGCCCTGCAGCAGGCCTTCATCGATCACTTCGCCTTCCAGTGCGGCTATTGCACCGCCGGCTTCCTCAATGAGGGCCAGGTGCTGCTCGAACGTCTGTCGCGCTCGCCGGTTGCCCGCGAGGCGCTGGAGCAGACCATTGCGGACGCCCTCGACGGGCATCTCTGCCGCTGCACCGGCTACATCAAATATCACGAGGCGGTGCGCGACGTGATCCTCGCCGATTCCAGCCGCTATCTCATCGCCAGCAAATGAGTGCGCCAGTGATGATGACCGCGCGCGTCAAGATCATGGTCGTGATGGCGGCGCTGACGAGCAGCCTGTGCGCCGGTTACGCCGCCTCCGATACGACCAGCCACGGCCTCGCCTCGCCGGAGAGCTTTGCCGGCATCACCGACACCGAGAAGCGCTCGGCCGCGATCTTCACCGAGCTCGGCAAGGTGCTGACGCATCCGCGCTGCACCAACTGCCACCCGGCCGGCGACAGCCCGCGCCAGGGCGACAATCCGCGCCTCCATCAGCCGCCGGTGACGCGCGGCGCCGATGGCCATGGCGTTGAAGCGATGCGATGCCACACCTGCCACCAGAAGGCCAATTTCGAGCCCGGCCGCATTCCCGGTCATCCCGAATGGCACCTCGCCCCGCGCGAGATGGCCTGGGAGGGCAAGACGATCGGCGAGATCTGCGAGCAGATCCGGGATCCCGCGCGCAATGGCGGCCGCAAGGTGGAAGATCTCATCGACCACATCGGCAAGGACACGCTGGTCGGCTGGGCCTGGAAACCCGGCTTCGGCCGCTCGCCCGTCCCGGGCACCCAAGCCCAGGCCGGCGCATTGGTCAAAGCCTGGGTGGAGACCGGAGCGGCCTGCCCTGCGCCGTGACGGGCGCCGGGACGAATTGTCATCGACGACGTGCGACCGAGGGCGGGCTATTGATCCGCGCACCACTGTAGCCAATCCGATCGCAACCGGAGAGAATGACGGTCCTGGCGCATGACGAACGAGACGGTGATGGACTCACCACAAGTCGGACCCTTGAGCTCATGCCGACTGTTCCTGAATTGCTCCCTGCTCCGCTCATCGCTTCAAACACGGACATCCCGTGCGGACCAATTGTCATGAGCACCGGATTGCCGTCGCTCGATATGGCCTGCACGACGAACGAACGGGCGACCACCTTCACATCGGTGAAGCCCGCCTTCTCCAGATCGTGGCGGATTTTCTCGATTGCGTCTGCATCATGTGTTTGGCCGCCGTTCGGGGAAGTGTCCGCCGGACTGCCTTGGTCGTTCTTGCTCGATGCTGCGTCCATCTGCGAGCCGTTGACGGGAGCGGACGTTTACGCAAGCACGGGCGAGCCGAGGAATGCCAGCAATGTTGCCATGGCAAGAGTTGGTTTCACGAGCGTTCTCCTTGGTTGACGCGTAATCGTCGTGCAGCGCCGATCGTTCCTAGGGATTTTGTGGCACGATCTGCTCGGCTCCGCATGGGGCGTGTGCGTGCAAATGCGCCGGTCCGTGTGCCGACCAGAAGGCCGGCTGCGAAAGCGCCGAGTGCGCCGACCGCTAGCGGCACAATACGTGCCATGGGTCCATCGACGACCAGCGCATGATCGTCCGCCTCCGCGCCGAAACGCCCGCGCGTGCGGTGCAGAGACCTCACTGAGCTCATCAGATTGTCGGCGCGGTCTTGCCCCACCGGCTCCGCCGTCTCCTGCGCCGAGAACGCTGCTTTGGCCAGATAGTGATCGAGCCAAGCCGGAAGCACGGCATTGCCCAGGATGACCTTGAGCGTGCTCAGTCCGATCCAGGATTCGCGGCGAGGACGGCGGACAGCTTGATAGACGGCATTCGCGATCACCTCGGGCTGCACCACCGGCGCGACCGGACGCGGCTGCCGCGGCATGTGGGTCCGGGCCCAATCGAATTGCGGCGTGTTGACCGCCGGCAGCTCCATCATGGTGAGCTGGATGCGGCTCCGGTCGTGGATCAGCTCGGTGCGCAGGGAATCGGTGAAGCCGCGGATGGCATGCTTGGCGCCGCAATAAGCCGATTGCAGCGGGATGCCGCGATAGGCAAGCGCCGACCCGATCTGGATGACGTGGCCGCAATCGGCCGGACGCATGTGACGCAGCGCCGCCATCGTGCCGTGCACGAAGCCGAGATAGGTCACCTCGGTGACGCGGCGAAACTCCTCGGCACTCATTTTCCACACCGGCGAGAACACGGTGACCATGGCATCGTTGATCCAGACATCGATCGTTCCGAAGTCCCTGACGACGCGGTCCGCCGCTGCGAACATCGCCTCCGCATCGGCAACATCGGCCGGCAAGGCCAGCCCCGATCCACCCATCTGGTCGACCTCGCGCCGGGTCGCCTCCAGCGCCTCGGCGTCGCGCGCGATCAGCCCGATGCGCCAGCCGCCGCGGGCGAAGCGATGCGCAATGGCGCGCCCCACCCCGGCCGAAGCTCCGGTGATGACGACGACCCCGCCTGAATGAAACGGAACCACGCTCATAATCTCTGCACCTCGATTGAACACCGATGAATGGATGGCCGTGCTGAACCGGCCTCGAGCTCCCCTCGCCGTGCCAGAGCGCGAATGCGGTCCGCGGTCCGGCAGGCGATCGCCTGGATCGTCAGCGACGGATTGGCGCCGCCGACCGTCGGGAACACCGAGCCGTCGCAGATCCACAGATTCGGAATGTCCCAGCTGCGACAATCCGCATCGACGACGCTGGAGCGGGCATCGCTGCCCATCCGCGCCGTTCCGTTGAGATGGCAGGTGTCGTCGTCCTGGATCCAGATATCGGTTGCATTCACCGCCTCCAGCGCGCGCCTCATGAACTTGAGGGAGTGATCGATCAGACGCTTGTCGTTGTCGCACCAGGAATAGGTGATGCGGGGAATGCGCAGCCCGTACTGATCGACCTCTTCGGACAGGGTCACCCGATTGGATTCCTGCGGCAGCATCTCGCCGACGATCTTGAGACCGACCACGTGATTATAGTCTTTCATGGCCTCGACCAGGCTGTTCCCCCACAGACCGCGCGCGTTGAACAGCGTGTTGGCCCAGAGCTGCGGTAACGGGCCCTGGCTCATGTAGGAATAGCCGCCGAAGAAATCCTTGCCCCTGTCTTCGTAGTTCCAGTGCTCGGTGATGGCGAGCGAGGGCGGCCCCTTGTAGGAACGAACTTCCTGCTCCAGCCGTCCCCACACCGCCTGATTGGACTGCGTCATCAGGTTCTTTCCGACCAGACCCGAGCTGTTGGCAAGGCCGTTGGGAAAGCGAGCCGTCGCGGAGTTGAGCAGAAGCCGTGGCGTCTCGATCGCGTAGCCTGCGACGACCACGTTGCGCGCACGCTGGAAACGCCACCTGCCGTCCCGATGATAATGAACGCCGGACACGAGGCCGGAGGACTCGACCTCGACGCGACCGACCATCGCAAGGTCGCGGATTTCCGCACCCGCGGCGATCGCGCGCGGAATCCATGTGACCAGCGCGCTCTGCTTGGCATTGGTCGAACAGCCCGTGACGCAGAAACCGCGATAGACGCAGGGACGGGCAAGTCCGCGCGGCGCCGACAGCGTCGCGAGCGGCGTCTCGGTCCATTTGATTCCCAGCGCCTCGCAGCCTTTCGCCAACGCCCGCGCCGCGCCGTTCAACGGGTGCGCACGATACGGATATCGCGGGCGCGGCGGGCCCCAGGGATAGGTCACGGGACCCGCTATTTTCAGGGCCTGCTCGATCTCGGCGTAGTAGCTCCACATCTCGTGCCAATCGAGCGGCCAGTCGGCGCCATAGCCGAGCATGCTGCGTGACTTGAACCATTCGGGCCGAAAGCGCAGCGAGACCATCGCGAAGTGCACCGTCGAGCCGCCCACAGCTTTGCCACTGTTGTTGCTGCCGAGCTGGAGCGGATTGTCGCCGTCGACGATGCGGTCATCGGTCCAATAGAGTTTGGTCTGCTCGGATTCGTCGGACGCAAAATCCTCCAATGGCCTGAAATAGGGACCCGCGTCGAACGCGACGACGGAGAAGCCGTATTCGGCGAGCTTGCAGGCGAGCGTGCCGCCGCCCGCCCCCGTTCCGACGATGGCGAAATCGACCGGCTCGCTCTCGCGATATTGCCGCATCGGGACCCAGCCGCCCGGACGGAAGACGTCCGGTGCCCGACCATCGCACGCCCGCGGCGCATGGAGGGGATCATCGGACACCGCGGTTGCTCCGGCGTGCAGTTGCATCATTGCCGTCCTTTGCCTCGGCAGCTTCCCAGGGATCGCGCTCGTCGAGATCGAGGCGCACATAGCCCCGTGGGCTTGCAGGGCCGCCCCAGCCGATCTCGCTCCAGGCGGTCGGGTGAGCGTAATAGGCAAGCACGATGTCGCGCCCCAGGCGATGTTTGAAGAATACCTCGCAGCGCAAGCCGCCCCATTCCGCCGCTTTCAATTCACCGGATTGGGCGGCGCGCAGCAGCTTGTCCTGCAACGCCTCCGGCAACTCGGCAAAGCGCTTGTCGTACGCTGCGGCGGACTCGGCGTTCAGCGCCTTCAGGCCGCGACGCCACGCCTCACCGTCTCTGGGCACACCGGGCCTGCGAAACCCGTCCATGATCTGCTCGGCCAGCTTGCGATCGACCAGTGCGGCGATCGGCACCGGCGGACGAACTGCCGGCTGGGGGACGATGCGGTCCGCGATCGCCACGACGGTCTCGTATTCGTCACGCGTAAAGAAGCGCGGCTCGGGCGCAATCGACAGCCGCCGTGTGATGACGTCGCGCGTCTTGTCGTTCCAGGATGGTCCCGACCATTTGGCAAGAACGTCATATCCGGGATAGCGGTCGCGGCGTTCATGCATCGGGATGCGCCTTCATGAGACCAAGGGCCGCCAGACCCGCAAGCGCGAGGCCGGCGAAGCTCGGCGGCGCGGGAAGCGGCGGTCCGTTCAAGATGTTCTGGCTCCAGTTGCGCCAGCCCCCCATGTTTCGCGACACGCCGTAGGCATGGAAGCCGACACCGGCGAAGCCCATGCCGGTCAGCAGCCGCATCCACCAGCGGGTGAACCGATGCGTCCTGCCCGGTCCGCCGCCGGCCGCGGACATCAGCAGCGCCGCGCCAATCGGCGGCAGCGTGACCGGCAGAAGCATGAATGGGTTGTGGTAGGCGCCCCGGAAATGCAGCAGGCCGGCCTCGCCGGTGGTGCCGAGCAGGCCCGCACCGGTGACTGCGGCGATCGCGCGTCCTGCCGGTAGCCTGAAAATGCGCGGGCGCGTTCGATGTGCTTCACGCACGCGTTCCGAACAGAAGCCGAGCAGGCCGGACAACAGGATCGCCATGGGGGCGCCGATCGGCGCGCCATAAAACACATTCTGCCAGCTGAAGCCGCCCACGCGCTTGCCGACGTTGTAGAGATGGAATCCCGAGCCGACCAGTCCGGTCGCGGCCGCAAGCAGGTAGGTCGCATCGCGCGCCTTGTGCGCCAGCGGACGCATGTCGGCGGTGCCGTGCAGGCTCGTTGCCAGCGTGAGCGCCGAAACCAGGAGCGGCGTGTACATGGCCTTGTTCTTGAACGAGCCACGGTAGTGCTCGACGCTGGAATCGGCCAGCACCGAGGCCGCAAGCGTTCCCGCGGCCCGGTTGAGCCTTCGCGCGGCTTTCACCGTTTCCGGGTTGCTGGAGCGATTGCGCCCCGGCGCGGCGAGGCGCCATCGCGGGGGGCGCACGCGTGCCGAACTGCTCGACAGCAGTGAAGCCAGTGCCAGGCCCGATGCAGCGATCCCGGCCATTGCAATCAGATCGCGTTCGGCGGGCCGGTTCATGCGGCCTCCGACACAGCATAGGCGGCGGCATCGGTCCGCCTGAAGACCAACCCATGTCCCGGCGCCGTCAGATCGGGCGCAATCCGGCCCTCGCGCGGCCGCGGCGCGCCGTCAAAGAACATGTGCTCGATGCGGACATGATCGTGAAACCATTCGAGATGGCGCATGCGGGGTGCCGCGCAGGCGACTGCCAGATGCAGTGCCGGCGCACAATGACCGGAGAGATCGACGTGAAAGGCCTCGCATAGTGCCGCGATTTCCAGAAAGCCGGTGTAGCCGCCGCACCGCGTCGCGTCGGCCTGCTGCACATCGGTGGCGCAGCTCTCGAGCATGCCGTGCACGTAATCGAGCGTGTAAGCGTATTCACCCGCGGCCACGTCCATCCCGAGGGGTGCATGCTGCCTCACCATGGCAAGTCCAGGCAGGTCGTCGGACGACACGGGCTCTTCAAACCACCTGACGTCCTGCTCGGCGAAGTCGTGCGCGAGTCGGATCGCTTGCCTTGGATTGTAGGCGCCGTTGGCATCGACGAACAGGGCTGCACCGCCGATCGCGCGCTTGGCCACCGCGACGCGATGCGGGTCTCGGTCGGGCTCGGAGCCGACCTTCATCTTGACGTAGGCGCAGCCCTCCCTCGCAACCCAGCCGCCAAGCTGTTCTTCCAGTTCGGCATCGGAATAGGTCGTAAACCCGCCGCTGCCATAGATTGGAATGGAGGTACGCCGCACACCGAGAAGGACGACGAGCGGCAGGTCGAGCAGACGCGCCTTGAGGTCATACAGGGCTGCATCGACGGCGGAAATGGCCGTCGCCGCGAGGCCCTCACGTCCGAGATTGCGGACCGCCCGCTGCATGGCCTCGAAACAGGCCTGGGGCGCCATGGCGTCCCTGCCCGTGATCACAGCGGCCAGCTTATCCCGGATCAGCCCGACGAGGCAGGCGCTCGCATAGGTGTATCCCAGCCCGACCCGACCGCCACCCTCGACCTCGACGAGCACCATCGTCGTCGAATTCCAGGCGATGGTGCCGTCTGCCTCGGGACGATCGGTCGGCACGGTGTATGCCTTCGCTCGCACGCTCCGGATCGGGACCTCGCACTGCATCAGTCTTTCCCGGGTAGAACGCTCGTCAACAGCTCCTTCGCGCTGTTCTTCAACACGCTTCCGAGCTCGGGCTCGCTGGGGATCATGCTGACGAAGTTCTTGGCGTCCTTCAGCGTGATGTGCGGCGGCAGCGGCGGCACGTTGGGATCCGTATAGGCCTCGAGGATCACCGGGCGGTCCGCCGCGAGCGCCTCGTCCCATGCCGCGCCGACCCGGTCGGGATTGTCGACGAAGATACCTTTCAGTCCGAGCAGCTCGGCATAACGGTGATAAGGGAAATCAGGAATGCTTTGGGTCGACTCGGTCTTGCCCGCGCCGAGCTGGATGCGCTCCTCCCATGTCACCTGATTGAGATCGCGATTGTTGAGCACCAGCACGATCAGCCGCGGATTCGACCACCGCGTCCAATACTTGGAAATGGTGATCATGACGTTGAGCCCGTTCATCTGCATCGCACCGTCGCCCATGCAGGCGATCACGGTGCGATCGGGATAGGCCATCTTTCCCGCCAGCGCGTAAGGCGTGCCGGCGCCGAGCGAGGCAAGCCCACCGGACAGCGACGCCTTCATGCCGCGCCTCATTTTGAGGTCCCGCGCATACCAGTTCGCCACCGAGCCGGAATCGGCGGTGATGATGGCGTTGTCAGGCAGCCGCGGCGACAACTCCCAGAACACCCGCTGCGGATTGAGCGGTTTCGCGGAATTCATCGCCCGCTCCTTCAGCGTGTCCCACCAATCGGCCATGCCCTTCTCGATGTCACGCCGCCAGGATGACTCCTTCTTTTGCGTGAGCAGCGGCAACAGCGCGCGCAACGTGGTTGCACTGTCGCCGACCATGTTCACTTCCATCGGATAGCGCAGGCTGAGGCGGCTGCCGTCGATGTCGATCTGCACGCCGCGCGCCGCCCCCGGCTTTGGCAGGAACTCGCTGTACGGAAAAGCGGAGCCCACCATCAGGAACGTGTCGCAGTTCTTCATCAGGTCCCAGCTCGGCCGCGTTCCCAGCAGGCCGATCGAGCCGGTGACGAACGGCAGGTCGTCAGGCACGGCCGCTTTGCCGAGCAGCGCCTTGGCCACCCCGGCCTGGAGGCGCTGAGCCACTCCGATCACCTCGTCGGTTGCATCGAGCGAGCCGGCGCCGACGAGCATGGCAACCTTGCTCCCTGCATTGAGGACATCGGCGGCGGCTCGAAGCGCGGCCTGGTCCGGCAGCTTCGCCGGTCCGGCATAGCCGATGCCGGTATGGGTGGCGCCGTGCGCCAGCGGCGGATCCTTGTAGTCCAGCTCCTGCAGATCGTTGGGCAGAATCACGCAGGTGACGGCACGCTTGGTGTGGGCGATGCGGACCGCCCGGTCGATCAGATGGCGGACCTGCTCGGGAACGCTCGCCATTGCGACATATTCGGTCACGCCCTGAAACAAGGTCTGGAGATCGACCTCCTGCTGATAGCTCGCCCCAATCGCGCTTCGTGCCTGCTGACCGACAAGAGCGACCACCGGAACGTGGTCCATCTTGGCGTCATAGAGCCCGTTGAGGAGGTGAATCGCGCCGGGACCCGAGGTGGCATAGCAAAGGCCGACTTCGCCGGTGAACTTGGCATGCGCCGAGGCCATGAAGGCTGCCATCTCCTCATGGCGAACCTGCACGTATTCCACCCTGTCTTTGGCCCTTTCCAGAGCGACATCGAGGCCGCCGACACCGTCACCGGGATAACCATAGACGCGCTTCAAACCCCATTCGGACAGGCGATGCCAAACATATTCGCTAACATTCATCGGAAACGTCCCGTGTGTCGTTCATGACGATGGGCGGCTGGACATGGAATCCAAACAGGACAGAACGCCGAACGTTGCAGGATTAATGAATGTTTAGGTCGAGCGGGCCCGATTGCCGGCCGAAGATGCGGACCAGCGAACCCCGCTCCCTGCGCGGCGCGACGGGATCGATTGGAAACCTGGGCGAAGCGGAACATCGTTTGCTTCACCCCACGCCTACCGCCGAAGCGTGCGAATGTTCCTATGAAGCGGATTGGAGAAAGGTCGAATTTGCGAGAAGCGCTCTGCAAACTTCACCGCGGTGCAAGCACCGCATGATCGACCGCCTGAGCAGCACTCGACGGCGCGGACGAACGAGACCAGCGCTCCCGAACTCCGATATGCTGCTAGCGGGAATCAGGGAAGCAGGGGCGCAATTTTCCAATGAGGCAGATCATCTTCTCAATGATCGCTGTTTTCTCGTTCGCATCTGCACATGCCGAGATAGTCAAGATACCTTGGCATGCCTCGGCGCAATCTTCTCCTTGGATTCCCGGCAACGACTACATCGACGGCTGGTCGAAGAATTTTATGGATGGCACCGTCGAGGAAAAGCGCAAGGTAAAGGCCGAGGGCGAGCTGCAGGCCGACATGATGCGCCCGCAAGGAGCCAAGGGTTCGATCCCGTTCGTGATCATGCTGCACGGCTGCGACGGGTTCGGCCGGGTCGAGAAGGCGTGGGGACGCGACTACGGCGGCAGATTGGTCGGAGCGGGCTATGGAGTCCTGCTGCTTGACAGCTTCGGCAGCCGGGGCTTGGGACCCGACGGTGTCTGCGCCGATCCCAGCCAGCTGACCTGGGCGCGGCGCAGAGCCGACGATGCGTATGCCGCTCTGGATTGGCTCATCGGGCAGAAGATCGCCGACCCCAAGCAGGTTTACGTCCTCGGCCGGAGCAACGGTGCGACCACGACCTTGATCATCATGAATCGTGCGATCGGCGATCTCCACGAGCACATGTTCGCGGGCGGCTTCGCGATGCAGCCATCCTGCTATTTGATGAAGAACATCGAGTTCTACGCGCCGGTTCACCTCTTCCTGGCAGAGAAGGACGAGGCCACCAGTCCCGTCCTCTGCGGCCAGATGGCCGAAAGCAAGCGTTCGATCCCCGTGACGTCGGTGCTGTGGAAGGGAGCCAACCACAGCTTCGAAGACCACGAGCCGATCCACGTCTTCCATGGCTACCACATCGGATACAATGCCGCGGCTGCGGAAGGCACCATCAAGGCGATCGTCAGTATCTTGAACGAGGCCGGGAAGGCGAAGAACTGAGCACACAGAAGTGTACGATCTGGCCGTGTCCACCTTGCCGTCGCGCCATCGACACGCCACGCAGCTGGATCCAAAATCGATACTTGCAAGCGTCTCGGTTCGGGATTGAAATCACGCCGCCGCAAGGCGAGTGAGTCATTTCAGATTGGAGATTGCCATGAAGTACATCTCAAGCTGGAAGTTGCCGCCGAACTTGATCGATTCCGCCATCGAAAAATTCTTGAAGACAGGGGGCGCGCCACCCGACGGCGTGAAGATGCTGGGCCGCTGGCACGGAATGAACGGGACAGGCTTTGCAATTTCGGAAAGCAATGACCCGAAGGCCATGTACCAATGGTATGCCCAATGGGCCAATGTGATGGAAATCACTGTTACCCCTTGCGTCGAAGATGCCGAAGCCGGTCCCATCCTGGCTGCCCTGGCAAAGCAGTGACGAGCTCGGAGCGAGCCGACATACAACCGGCCGCTCCGTTCAAGCCCGCGGCTTCGTAGCGACGCACGATGCGTGTCAGTTGAGCTGTCGGATTGGACAGTATCGCTTCCGCTTCGCGCAGGAGCGGCCTTCGCCCCATAGGCGACTCTGGCATTGAGCCGATTTGCTCCGGACGCTATCTTTCGATGACATCGGTCCGTTCGGGCTGATGGGCGGGTGGATTATCAGGCTTACGGACTGCCGCCTGCCATTTGGAAATTGGAATACTTTAGCCATAGGCCCCGCCTCCGGACGCATTTCAAAGTCGGCCGGGCGAATGTTCGTTGGACGTCATTTTCCCTCCGTTCTTCCCATTGACTCGGAGGCGGGTCTTTTCTGTCAAACACTTTAGAAAAAGCCATTCGTCATGTCTTTTTTCAGAAGCCGGGCCTGGTGCGCGGCAGGTGACGACCATTCAAGCGCAAGGCGAGTCTGCCGCAACATTTTGGTTGCCGCACTCTTGGTCGCCAGCGTCATCGCCTTCGCAAGCACCGCGTCCGCCCAATGCGCAGCCCGCGATGTCCTGCAGAACCAGCTAAAGCTCAAGACGCGCTCGGCTCCAGCATCCCAACAGCCCGTCATGTCCGCTCGCGACGTTGCGACATGGAAGACGATTACAATAGGCACGTTCACCGACTCTCTTGCGCTGCGCAACGAGCTCGATAGCAGGGGCTGCAGCGTCGGCGGTCAGGCCGCCGAAATCCTTGCTCGGCCGACGTTCACGATTAGCTCTCGCAAGACAAATGTGGAGCTCGTCGATCTATCCCCAGCCCAGCTCGGGTTCTCGTCCGACACCGTGACCTTGGCCGATGTTTACGCTCGCGCCCAGCAGCTCGGTTTTGAACTTGCCGCGGCCGAAGTCGGCCCGCAATTGCGTCTCCAATATTTCGACCAGCCTGTCGGCGAATTTCTCGTCATCGGCATGGAGCCGATCAAGACGTGGAGCGGCGAACCTATCATCCTGAATGTGGCAAATGGCGGCGCCGGATTGATCCTGATCGGCCAGGACGGTCGAGCCGAAGCGGATGTGTCCGTGACATCGCGTTTCATTTTCGTTCGATCCCATCAGCCGGCAGCTAGCCGCGAACCCATTGGATCAGTCGCAGCATTTCTGCCGCCGTGAACGAGCTCGAGCCTCAGAATGTCATCCGTTTGCGTGACAAGTGAGCCCACCCTGCACGCCCTGCCCTAAGGCCGACGGCGGACAGGTGGTGCCGGAGGCAAGTCCCGCTGCCAGATCGTCCCATTGTCAAACTGGATCAGAATTCCATCCGGTGAATAGACCGCACTTAGATTGAGCGCATCGACCCAAATCCGGTTAGCCGGCGAATACCAATCGGGCCAAGCCCGGGATGGCATGCCGGCTTCGGTCAACAGATTCAGTTCGGTCCCATTCTGGGTGACATAGGCCGGAAGGTCGCCCCGGCACATCTGAATACACTTGTAGACGCCCGTGAGGTTGATGGTCTGGGCCGAGGCCCCCGAGCCCATGATCGCTGCTGCCAAAGCAGCAACGAGCGAAAGACGGTTGATGATCATGATCTTGCCCCTGGACATACTCTATTGTTTCTTGTTTCTGTTTTTGCTGGCGCCTCTCAGTGGCGACGCCGATGCCAGCGTACTCGCCGTGTCGGTCATCTGAATGCAGGTGAGCAGATCGACGTAGCTTTGGATTCCGCCTGAGGTGGCTTCACCTTCGCAACCGTCGCGGACGGCAGGCTTCGTCGACGACCAGACCGTGGCTAGTTGTTGTTGCGCCGTGGTCTCATCCCGCATGCAATCGGCAAAGCTCTGCGCCAGCGCCAATCCCATGGCCTTGTCCGTCTCGGATGTTGCCTTGCAAAGAGCTTCGACCTTTAGCTCCGGGATGCGATCGGATACTTCTGTCAACGAAGAGCTCGCAAGCAGCGCAAGCGAAAATAGAGCGGTGTTCATGTCTGTCTCCGTTCCTAATACTGCCCCGGCTGCGCCGGCGGGCTCGGCCAGTCGGATTTGAGATTGTTCGGATCGGCACGATCGAAAAGGTCTTGCCGCAACACGCCCCCGCGCACAGGGGCAGCGGCCGGACGTGCCGGTCCGGTCATGCGTCCCTTGATGCCGATCGTCCGAACGTCCTTGCCAGCTGCAGCAGCAGGCGAGACGAGACTGATCTGCACAATCGCGAACAAGGTGAGGCAGCGAACAAGTCGCGTGGCTCGCCTCAGGTGCGGCGCTAGGGCCATTGCTCCCTCCATCAGTAGCAGGGGGGATAGGGATAGTATCCGCAGCGGGGCGCATAGGAGCCGTACGCGCCATAAGCTGCCGCTGCGCCCACGGTTGCAGCCGCTCCCGCATAGTAGGCGCCACGCCATGCGGTGCGGCGCCCAACGCCTGCGAAAGACATCGGAGTGAAGGGACGTCCGATAATGTCAATGAAGACCGACGCGGCCCCATCGGCCCCCTTGATGTCGCCTTCAAGAATATCGACGTCGAACGCCAGGTTTTCACCTTCGAGCTTGGGGTTCTTTAAAACAACCACCGCATCGCGCACTCCGTTGCCGTCCTTTTGAAACGCCGACACGGTCGCGTTCGGCGGATCCTTCTGAAAGTTGTCCGTACCGGATGCCCAGTCCTCGACGATGCGGCCGGTGAGGTCATGACCGGCGGCACGCACCGGTCGATCCGCGAAAACGATCGCATTCGGCGAGACTCCGACAAGCATGAGCTTACCGTTTTGCAGCGTCGCGCCTTTCGCATTGAGCACGAACAACGACGGCACAACTTCAGGCTTGACGGCGCCAATAGTCTTCTGCAGCGGCACGTGTGGCGGGGCTGCCGTTTGGGCGGTCGCAGTAACCGCCGTGGCGAGCGCAAGGACAGTCAGGACGAAGACGTGCGATGCAATGCGATACATTTCATATCTCCGGCATGGTCGATAAACGTCTTGTTGCAAGAAGGCCACGCGCCTCCAGAGCCGGCCTTGATTCAGGTCAACACCAGCCAGCGGCCGGAGATCGCCGCACTACACTCGTCTCGGCTATCTGATTGTTTTGAGGTGCCGCCTTGTTCGAACGGACTCTCAATAGCTTACGGACTTCCCCTGCCCCCGCGACAATGGCTCACACGTGTCACCACGGCGCGCGCCAGCTCAAAGATGTTGTTCAAGAGAATAGCTGCAGCAGCCATGGCC
Source organism: Bradyrhizobium sp. CCBAU 51627 (assembly GCF_028128765.1). Classification (GTDB taxonomy): domain Bacteria; phylum Pseudomonadota; class Alphaproteobacteria; order Rhizobiales; family Xanthobacteraceae; genus Bradyrhizobium. Next base: position 482,442 of record NZ_LBJG01000005.1, on the reverse strand, counting down.
GCCGCTGTCTCTTCTTGGGCGAATGTCTACTTCCTTGTCGCTCCTCAGCAGGAAGTTGCCAGCGGCATCCATAGGGCCACATGTCCTGCAGGCATCCGGTCTCAGCGTCGGTCTTCTGCCGGCTGCTATCCTCCAAACGATCGCTCCCAGGAGCAGCCCCATGGTCCGCCGAGTGTTCTTGCCTAGCGACGAACAAAAATGTCGCAACGACGGCGAGGGCAAGGACCGCGGCAGCAACGGGATGATTCAATCTGTGAACGAGCATGATATCTCGCGCCGATCACACAAATGACCTTCAAGAAAGCTTGCCTGCTTTTCGTTTTCTCCGGTTGATCTGACTCAATGTTCAAAGGCTTACAGCAGACCCCACGAAGGCCTCCCAATCGCCAGACTGAGAGATGCACGCAAGCAGCGGCACGCGGGAGATCTATCCTGTGAACTCGTGCAAATGAAATATATTTCTTCCTTCGGCTGCGGTCGGTGGTATCATGGGAAAGTGCTTCAGCGAGGAGTGGCGCCATGCACCGTTATGTCGCTCGTGCCAATGTTGACCACTACATCGGGCTATTGAATGGAAGTGAGTTCACGCCTCACAACCGAAGCGCGATCATCAAGATGCTCGTTGCTGAGGAGGACCAACTCAGTCACGATTTGGAGCACCTTGAGTTTGCGGAGAGCCGAGCAGCAAACGGACGCGACCGGGTGAACCATGTCAGGAACTTGCGCGAGCGCTTTTCCTTCGGCACAGCAGAGCGCGAACAAGCAGACCGGCTCCTCGCAAACGTCGAGAACCTCCAAACCCTGCTGGAGGATTTTTGCCATCGCTTGCGCGAGAGGATCAACTCGCGCGGGATTTAGCAGCCCAAACTGCTGTCGGCCCGGCTTCAGCTAAAACCGCCCTACTTGGTAATCATCCGCTTCAGCGGCGACGTCGGCATCGGAGGAGCCGGAGAGACGACGAACGTCACCCAGGCATTCCAACCCTCGGGACGATTTTCGGCAGCGAATTCCTTGTAAGCTTTCAGGTTGAGGTAGCCTTGCATCTCGCCGACCGGGAAAATGAACCCGACCTGCGGACCTGCGGCCGCGACCTGCGACCGGAAGCAGCCGACGCGATCGCCAGATCCAGTGTCGCAACCGAGCTGCTTGTAGACATAGCCGACCAGACCGACCTGGACCTGCTTGCTGAGGAATTGCGAGGCACCCCAGTCGAAGTGCATGTCGACGCCGCTTTGGTACTGCGTGTCGGGGTTCTTGAAATTGTAGGTGAAGCCGAGGACGCCGGACAGTTCATGTCCGGTCTGCGGATTGAAATAGGTATAGCCGCCGCCCGCGTCGATCGCCCCATGTCCGATCCCGATATTGGCGAGCCGGGTCGACTGGTAAGTCCCGACCGGAATATCGCCCGTGATGTAAGTCATGTAGTTGTTGACGCCGGCATTCCAGCGCAGCGCGAATTGCGGGATCACGTCACCGAAGCCGGTGATGGAGTCGCTGATGGAATCAGCACGCGCGAAAGGAATCGATCCGCCACCCGGCAGAGCGAGTGTGCCCGTCACCGATCCATTGAGCGAAGTCGTGTTGGCTCCATAGATTCCGATCAGGCTGGCGGAAGCCTGACCGCCCAGAACGGGCGTTGCAAAGACGTAGGTCGCATTCAGCAGGCCAAGATCTACGTTCGCATTGACGTTTGCGCTCACCGTGGCCGTCAAATTCGCGGGGATGCGGCCGATTTGAATCTCGCGTGCACGTGCCACCTCGGCGCCGGCTGATACCGAGGTGTGATAGTAGATCGCTGCGGCGGTCCAGCCAGGTTGCTGCGGTGTGGCAGCAAGGCTGCCGAATGTACCCGGTATCCAGAAGCTGATGCCGGACTCGTCAGCCCGTGCATTCTGCGCCTCGCCGAATGTGCCGAGCAGCAGGATCAGCGCCGCCATGACGCTGGTGACTCTCACGCGTCGCGCACCGGACATCGTCTCTTGCTTCCCTGCGTGCAACATGATGCCCCCAAAAATTGTTCGATTGAAAAGCTGCATTTGCTTGGGTCGAGAACATTTCCGCAGGCTAGCATCGCAGCTTTGATTTGAATCAACCAGTCGTCCACCCATGAGGATTGTACGCTGCGACGCGCGCGGTGCCGTCCACCAAGCGTGACGTGCAAGGAAGCAATCGCACTCGTTTCAATCGGTTACCACCTCGCGTAGGCATGCCGCGCGATTTGGCGCGCCGCTGTGTTCCTCCCGCAACGTCGAGATTTTTTTAGAACGAGCAGCGGCGGCGCGGTGCCATTGCACCAAGATCGGCATCGCCAAAAGATCGCTGCCGAATTCCGATAGTCCTTGCTCGTCGTTCATTTCGTTCCAGCCTTTGACGTGGGTCAAGGCTCTGCCCGGCTCTCGAAACGAAGCTGACGCTTTCAAACCCGCATCATCGGGAGGGCTTCGTAATGCGCATTTTAAGAGCCATGGCTGCACTGCTCGCGGCAACGACGATTGCAGCGCCCACAATCGCCCAGCAAGCCGCACCGCCGCCGGGTTCGCCGGCCGCCACCATCACGATTCCCGGCAACCAGTTGCCTCCGCCACCGCAGAAGTTCGGCGGCAAGATCGAGCGCGACGCGCGGAACTCGACGCCATTTTGGCCATCTCGCGTGGTCCCGCCCAAGGGGGCACCGAATGTTCTGCTCATCATCACGGATGACGCCGGCTACGGGGTGCCGAGCACGTTCGGCGGCGTAATTCCGACTCCGGCGCTCGATCGCATCGCACAGAATGGCTTGCGCTACACCAACTTCCACTCGACCGCACTATGTTCGCCGACGCGCGCGGCGCTGATCACCGGACGCAATCATCACTCCGTCGGTTACGGCGTGATCGCCGAGCAGGCCACCGGCTATCCGGGCTACGACAGTATCATCACCAAGGACAAGGCCACGATCGGTCGCATCCTGACCGACAACGGCTATCACACCGCCTGGTTCGGCAAGAACCACAACACGCCCGAGTATCAGGCGAGCCAGGCCGGTCCGTTCGACCAATGGCCGACCGGCATGGGGTTTGAGTACTTCTACGGCTTCATGGGCGGCGACACCAATCAATGGGAGCCCGGCAACCTCGTCCGCAACACCACGCCGATCCATCCCTATGTCGGTAAGCCCGGCTGGAATCTGATGACCGCCATGGCAGACGAGGCGATCGACTACGTCAACCGCATGAACGCGCTGTCGCCGGATGCGCCATTCTTCATCAAATTTGCGCCCGGTGCGACGCATGCCCCGCACCATCCGACACCGGAGTGGGTGAAGAAGATTAGCGACATGCACCTGTTCGACCAAGGCTGGAACAAGCTGCGGGACACCATCTTCGAGAATCAGAAGAAGCTCGGCGTCATCCCACAGAATGCGAAGATGACGCCGTGGCCCAAGGACTTGATCAAGGAATGGGACCAGCTTTCGGCTGATGAGAAGAAGCTGTTCATCCGCCAGGCGGACGTGTTTGCCGCCTTCGTCGCCTATGCTGACAGCGAGATCGGCCGGGTGATCCAGTCGATCGACGACCTCGGCAAGCTCGACAACACGTTGATCATCTATATCGAGGGTGACAACGGCACCAGCGCCGAAGGGCAACCGAACGGCACGCCTAACGAAGTGGCGATGTTCAATCAGGTCAATCCCGGCGTCGAGGATCAGCTCAAGTATTTCTACGACGTCTGGGGCACCGATCGCACCTACAACCACATGTCGATCGGCTGGGCCTGGGCCTTCGACACGCCGTTCTCCTGGACCAAGCAGATCGTGTCGCATTTCGGCGGCACGCGCCAGGGCATGGCGGTCTCTTGGCCGGCCGTGATCAAGGACAAGGGCAGCATCCGAACGCAGTTCCATCACGTCATCGACGTCGTGCCGACTATTCTCGAGGCGGCGCAGATCAAGCAGCCGGACATCGTGGACGGCATCAAGCAGAGCCCGATCGAGGGCGTCAGCATGATGTATACGTTTGACGCGAAGAACGCGAACGCTCCGTCGACGCATAAGACGCAGTATTTCGAGATGTTCGCCGACCGTGCGATCTACAATGACGGCTGGATCGCTTCTACTAAGGTGCTACGGCCGCCGTGGGTTTCAGTGGCCAAGCTACCGGGTCCGTTCGACTACCCCTGGGAGCTTTTTGACCTTCGTAACGACTGGACCCAGGCCGAGGACGTCGCCGCCAAGTATCCCGACAAGCTGAAGGAGATGCAGGCTCTGTTCATGAAGGAGGCCGAGAAATATCAGGTGCTGCCGCTGGATTCGTCGGTGGTCACGCGCATGATCACGCCGCGTCCCAGCCTGAGCGCCGGCCGCACCTCGTTCACGTGGACGCGGCCGCTGACCGGCACACCGAACGGCGACGCGCCGAGCCTGCTCAATACCTCCTACAACTTCAAGGTCGATGTCGATATTCCCCAAGGTGGCGCCGAGGGCATGCTGATCACCCAAGGCGGCCGCTTTGGCGGCTACGGCTTCTACGTCCTGAAGAACAAGCCCGTCTTTCTCTGGAATCTGGTCGATCTGAAGCGCGTGCGCTGGGAGGGCCCCGAACTCACGCCTGGCAAACACGTGATCGAGTTTGACTTCAAATACGACGGGCTCGGCGCAGGGACGATCGCCTTCGGCGAATTCAGCGGCGTCGGTGCCGGAGGGACTGGCGTCCTGAAGGTTGACGACAATGTGGCGGCAACGGAGAAGTTGGAGCATACGCTGCCGATCGCGCTTCAATGGGATGAGAGTCTGGACATCGGCTCGGACACCGGCACGCCGGTCGACGACAATGACTACAGTACGCCGTTCAGCTTCACCGGCAAGCTCAACAGAATCACGCTGAACATCGACCGGCCGAAACTGAGCCCGGAGGACATCAAGCGGCTGCAGGAGGCCACCCGTGCGGCCGGTGATGGTCCGTCGGCCGAGGCCGGAAATGCGGCTTCGGACGAACCACAAGTCGGCACTGTCGGCTTGAGCCTCGTCGACAAGATCCGGTTGCGAATCGACAAGCGCGAGGGCTGCCGCAAGCAGGCCGAGGCAAAGGATCTCGGCGTCGTGGACCGGATCAAGTTCATCCGGGAATGCGTCCAGCAATAGTCCCGACGCAGGCTCGCCGGGAAGCCAATCGGCTTTCCGGCGGTCGCATACATGATGTCGCGATCGGAGAACCCTCATGAAGTACGTTGTATCCATTCTCTTTTCGGTGCTTGCACCGATTGCCGCTCTGGCTTCCGGCAGCGCTTTTGCGCAGGATGCGGCAGAGACGGTGCAAGCAGTGCTCGCCGCACAGATCCGCTCGCAGGGGTTTGTGTGCGACAAGGCGCTCGGTGCAACGCAAGACACGAAGCGCTCCAGGCCGGACCATGCGGTTTGGGTGCTCAAATGCAGCAATGCAAACTACCGGGTGAGCCGCGCGCCAGACATGGCCGCCAAGATTGAACCACTGCGGTGAGGATGCGCGACGACTCCAATTGGCGGTGACATGCAGAGCGCCACGGATCTGATTCCCATCACACCCTCGATCGACCAACTTAGCCGCATCATAGCCAATGTTGCCGCGCCCGCATTCCTGCTCGGCGCGGTCGCCGCTTTCATCTCCGTCTTGATCTCCAGGATCAACCGAGTGATTGACCGATCCCAATTCGTTCATGGCATTCCCGCAAACGACTCGGCAAGGGCATTCCTGAAATCCGATCTACCGCGACTCCGGACAAGGGCGAGGCTTCTCAACAGATCGTTGTTCTGTTCCGTGGTTGCGGCGATCCTGACCGCCCTCATTATTATCGTTGCATTCGTCAGCGCACTCCTGCAGGTCGCACACGAATACGGCGTGGCGATCCTGTTCATGGCGGCCATGCTGATGTTCAGCGCCGCCCTCGTCGATCTGGCGCGCGAAACCAGAATCGCGCTTCACGACAACGACCTTCACGTATAAGCCTAGCGGCGGAGCGGCTGAACCGGTGAGCGGATGTCAAGAGGCTCGCGAAAGAACAGCAAGCGTAACAAGGTCCATGAGGCGCGAGCGACCGAAGTGGTGCAGTCCGCGCCACCGTCACGACCCGCCTCAAATAGCGTCATGGCGCGCCTGGCCATCGGCGCGGCTGTGTTTGTTGCCGCGATCGCAATTGGGCTCCTCTGGTTCGAGGCGACAAAAGACCCGGTGCGACCCACCATGCCCGTCGACTTGGGCTTCGTCGGGAGCGAATCCTGCGCCGGCTGCCATCAAGCCGAGACGAGGATGTGGCAAACGTCGCAGCATCGCCATGCAATGGATCATGCCACCGAGCAGTCCGTGCGCGGCGATTTCAATGATGCGACGTTCGACTATGCCGGTACGCGTTCGCGCTTCTTCCGAAGAGACAACAAATACCTGGTCGAGACCGACGGACCCGACGGCAAGCTTGCCGTTTTCGAGGTCAAATACACGTTTGGCGTCGAGCCGCTGCAGCAATACCTGATCGAATTTCCGGACGGACGTGTTCAAGCACTCTCAATGGCGTGGGACACGCGACCAAAAGACCGGGGCGGCCAGCGCTGGTTCCACCTTTATCCCGATGCAGTCATCACTAACAGCGATCCTTTGCACTGGACCAAGCTGAATCAAAACTGGAATTTCATGTGCGCCGAGTGTCATTCGACCGGCGTGTACAAGAACTACGATGCCATCAACAACCACTTCGCGACGACCTTTGCGGAGATCAGCGTCGGCTGCGAGGGGTGTCACGGACAAGGTTCGCGCCATCTTGCCTGGGCACATCGGAAGCCCTCCTCGCGCGGTCCCGACAATGGTTTGCTCGTCAGATTCGATGAACGATCGGGCATCACGTGGTCAAGCGAGGCCGGCACGTTGATGCCGAAGCGCAGCGCGCCTCCCGCAAGCCTGCGCAAGGAGGTCGAGACCTGCGGGCGCTGCCATGCCCGCCGCGGCCAGCTTTCGGAAGACTGGACGCCGGGACGGCCGCTCTCGGAGACCCATCGCGTGTCCCTGCTCGATCGACAGCTCTTTCATGCCGATGGCCAGATGCGGGACGACGAAGAGATTTACAACTACGCTCCGTTCAAGCAGAGCAAGATGTTCGCGATGGGCGTGACCTGCAGCGACTGTCACGATCCGCACAGCGCCAACCTGAAGGCGCCCGGCGACGGCGTCTGCGCGCAGTGCCATACGCCCGCCAAGTATGAAGCCGATGCGCACCGCCACCACGCGGGTGTACCCCCACCACCGGCCTGTGTATCCTGCCACATGCCCGAACGCCGCTACATGGTGGTCGACCGGCGTCACGACCATGGTTTCCGCATCCCTCGTCCCGATCTCTCCGTGGAAACAGGCGCACCGAATGCATGCAACGACTGCCATCGCGACAAGCCCGCAGCTTGGGCGGCCCGCCAGGTCGAGACGTGGTTCGGACCGGAGCGGCATGGCTATCAGACCTATGCCCGTGCTTTTCATGCCGCCTGGAACGAGGCCGTCGACACGCAAACCCTGTTGGCCGCCGTCGCCGCGTCAGGCGATATCCCCGGCCTCGTCCGCGCCAGTGCGCTCGCTGAATTGCCCGCTCCCGATCTCAATCTGATCCGCCGCGCGCTCTCAGATCCCGATCCGCTCGTCAGGCTGGGAGCGCTCGACGGACTGGAAGGGGTACCAACCGAACAACTCTGGGCGCTTGCCTCCTCACAATTGAGCGATCCGCTACGAGGTGTCCGAATTCGCGCCGCCGAGCTTCTTGCGGCCGTACCCTTATCTCAACGGGGTGCCGTCGATCGCGACAGGTTCGAGCAGGCCGCCGCCGAATTCGTGGCGGTGCAGCAGCTGAACGCCGATCGGCCCGACGCGCATACCGCACTCGGCAGCTTCCTTGCGCGACAGGCCAATGCCACCGCGGCGGAGGCCGAATACCGGGCGGCCCTCCAGCTTGCCCCCTCGTTTGCGGCGGCCGCCATCAATCTGTCCGATCTATATCGGCAGTTCGGACGCGACAGCGATGGCGAGCGGGTCTTGCGGGAGGCTCTTGCCGGAGCAGCGAACGACGCTTCGCTTCATTACGCGCTCGGCCTGACCCTCGTTCGCGAGAAACGCAATGAGGCGGCACTCCAGGAATTCGGCCAGGCGGCCTCCCTCGACCCCAGTCAGGCGCGCTACGCATACGTATATGCCATCGGACTGCATTCGGCCGGCCAACGCGACGAAGCACTTGCGGTTCTGAGGAACAGCTTGGAAATGCATCCTAATGACCGAGACGCGCTTTCTGCAGCCATCACCCTGAGTCGGGACAAGGGAGATGCCGCAGCCGCGTTGGGCTATGCCGAACGACTTTCGCGCTTGATGCCCGGCAATCGCGAAATCGATGCCCTGATAAAGCAGCTCCGGCAGTAGCGGCGATTAGGGGCTCATGAAGTGGCACGACCCGATCCCCACCACAGTGCCATCATGCTCCTGTTTTGCCCGACGAGTCAAATTCTCTTCGTAAAATCCGCAACGACGGCATCAGAGCCCTTGCCGCCTTGAATTTCAACCACTTGGCTACTGTGCATGGGGTTGTTTTCGGCATTTGGCTTGGCCGACATGCGTCACGCATCAGTGCCGCTTGAAATACTGCACCTCGCGCTCGTGCTTCTCGGCCGCCGCGCGGCTCTTGAATGTGCCGAGATTGCGGCGCTTGCCGGTCTTGGGATTCACCTTGCGCGAATAGAGCCGGTATTCGCCGGATGCGAGCTTGCGGATCATGGTTGCGCCTCCTGTCGGGTTTTGCAGGTCAACCCGCTTCGTGCGCGGAGCGTTCCGTCACGGCTTGTCGGTCAAGGCTTTGGCCTGCGGCGCGAACTGCTGGTTGGCGAAAGGCTGCGGATCAGAGGGAACCTTCATGACGACGAAGCTGCGTCCCATCGAGCGGTGGCATGAATTGCAGCCCTCGGTCAGATCACCCACGGCTTTTGAGAATTTGCGGCCGTCCTTCGTTGCGATCGCGTCCGACGTCGCCTGCAGCGACGGCTCCAGCGTCGTGACGTTGCTGATGGGAATGCCGGAATAGAGCAAGGCGGCTTCGACCAGGCTCGCCTTGAGCTGGCGCAGCTCGTAGGCGGCAAGGTCCCAGTTCTGTGCCTTGCCGGCCAGAGAGAGCTTCTGATGGTGCGTCTGCGCGGCGCTCATGATGTCGCCGAGCCGCGGCACGTATTGGTCCGCCGAGGGTGATTTGAGATCCTGCGCCGCCACTGTCGTGGCCGCTCCCAGGCCGGCCAACACGAATATCCAATGCCGCAGTTTCATCGCACGTCTCCATTCCAATGGAGACGCAATCTAGGCCCGTCCGGCCGGGCCACCTTGCGCTCGATCAAGACCGGCGTCGCAGCCCCGCTAGACTAGAAGCACAGCGTGGTGACGAGCTTGCCCTGCTTGTCCTTGATCGCGTAGGGGCAGCGCAGCCGCTCCAGTGCCTTCTTGGCGTCCTCGTCGCCGAGCGCGGCGGCGCGCTCGTAATAGGCCTTGGCGGCGTCCTTGTCCTTCGGGCCGCCGCGGCCTTCCTGGGCAAAGGCGCCCATTCGCTCCAGCGCGCCCGGATGGTTTTGCGCCGCTGCCTTCTCGAACAGCGCGCGCGCTGCGATGTCGTCTTTCTCGCCACCGCTGCCGTTGGAAAGCATCAGGCCGAGCTGGTACTGCGCCTCCGCATTGGTTTCCGCGGCCTTGCCGAGCAGCATGCGCGCCTGCGCAGGACGGGCCGGCGCGCCGCCGCCGGCGCTGCCAAGAGCGGCGAGGTTGGCGACCGCACGGGGATTGCCCGCCTGCGCCGCCTTCTCGAATAATTTGCGCGCCCGGGCTTCGTCCCTGGCGCCGCCCGAGCCGGTGCCGTAGGCGACGCCGAGCTCGACCATCGCCGCACTGGAGCCCTTGTCGGCCGCCTTGCGCCAGGCGGCGATCGCTTCCGCCGTCTGCCGGTTGGCCGCATAGGCTCGTCCGAGCGCGAACATCGCCCGCCGCGACGAGGCCGCCGCCGGCCTGCAGAACTTGATCGCGGTTGCGATATCAGCGGCTGCGATCTCAGGCACGCCCTTCACGTCGGCCGGCTTGTCCGGATCGCTTGGATCGGCGGCGACGCACAGCACGAGGTCGGCCGATTGCGCATGCGCTGCAACAGGCGAGGTGAGTGCGAGGAAAATGGCACAGAGGTAAGTCCGCATGAACATCACGTTGCGTCCGCGTCCCGGCGATTTCAAGGCTCGAGTCCCGACTGCCGCAGCACCGGCACGACTTCCGGAGATGCCAGATAGCGCAGCAGCCGGTCGGCAGCTTCGGCCTGCTTCGCGTTCACCATGCGGCCGGCGGAGAACACCGCCGGGGTCTGCAAGTCGCGCGGCACTGGGCCGATCACCTCGGTGCCGCCAACCTGCTTCAGCTCGCTGATCTGCTGCACAGCGAGGTCGGCCTCGCCGCTGACGAGCCGCTCTGCGGTAAACCCCTGCTCGACGATGGTGGCCTTGGGATTGATCTCGGCCGCGATGCCCATCCGCACGATCAGCTGGGCGAAGTACACCCCGCTCGCACCGAGCCGCGAATAGGCAACGGATCGCGCCGCGAGCAACGCTTGGCGCAGCGCGGCCTCGGTTGCGATATCTGGATGCGGCTGCCCTGCCCGCACCGCAAGGCCAACATAGGAGCGCGCGAGGTCTGCCGCGGTGTCTGCGATCACGCGGCCCTCGCCGATCATTTCGTCGAGCCCCTCGCGCGTGAGGATCACGAGATCGGCGGCTTCGCCCGCACGCAAGCGCTTGAGCAGTGCCAGGGTCGGGGCGAACTCCGCATCGACGCGAATGCCCGTTGCAGCCTCGAAGGCGGCGGCGAGGCTGCGCATCGCGCCCATCAGGCCGAGCGTCGAGAGCATGCGAATTTTTTCCATGGGCGATTTCCCGTCGCGATCAGGCGCGATGCATCAGCTGGAGCGTGGCGGTCAGCCGCAGGCTGCGTTTGCCAGAAAGCGCCGTTGCTTCCAGCACGGCCCGTTCGCCATCATAGCTGCCGGAGAAGCCGATGCCGACCTGGTGGCCGCCGAAGATCGGATCGTCCTTGGCGGGCGTGTGCTCCTGATTGAGGATCTGTCCCTTCCAGCGACCGTTCGCGGCGGTGTAGCTGCCGAGATAGTAGAACGAGGCATCGCCCCCGAGGATGCGGCCTTCCTTGAGCAGCATCACGCCGGTCAGCCCGCCATCGACGCCGTCGAGCATGCGCAGGCGGAGCGAGTAAAGGCCGTCAATGATGCCGTCTTCCCCGACGCCGCCGGGGATCGGCACCTCGTCCTCCATGATCGGCGTCATCACCGACCGGAACGGGACCCCCGGCAGCTCTTTCAGTTCGCCCTTGAAGCGGTAGAGATCGCCGTCGGCAAAACCCTTCGCGATCAAGGTCGCATCGTCGGTACCTGCCATGGCGCGGTAGTTCGGATCGGCGTTGTGGCGGACGGTCTTGATGACGATGTCGACGCCGTCGGCGGTCTTGGCGTAGGTGCCGATATGGGCGAACGCCGAATTGCCGCCGAGCATCTTGCCATTGCCGGCATGCATCACGCTTCGGCCGACGGCGTCGCCGAGTTGAAATCGCACCTTGTAGAAGCCTTCAAACACCAGCCGTCCCCGGCCCGCGCGCATCCTGTGGGTACTCTATCCCGATTTCGACCGGGAAGGACAGGCGTCAGGCCGATGCAAAAAATCCGCCGGAGCCTTGCAGCTCCGGCGGATTTGAAAGCCAACCCGGGCCAGCCCCAGCCCGGGCCGGGAGGATCTTAGGCCGCGGCCTTCTTGTCGGTCGGCACGGACGCGATCGTCTTCAGGATCTGCGAAGCGATCTGGTATGGGTCGCCCTGCGAGTTCGGACGGCGGTCTTCCAGATAGCCCTTGTAGCCGTTGTTGACGAAGGAGTGCGGAACGCGGATCGACGCACCACGATCAGCCACGCCGTAGCTGAACTTGTTCCACGGCGCAGTCTCGTGCTTGCCGGTCAGACGCTTGTCATTGTCCGGGCCGTAGACAGCGATGTGGTCCATCAGGTTCTTGTCGAAGGCGGCCATCAGCGCCTCGAAATACTCCTTGCCGCCCACGGTACGCATATACTCGGTGGAGAAGTTGGCGTGCATGCCCGAGCCGTTCCAGTCGGTGTCGCCGAGCGGCTTGCAGTGGAACTCGATGTCGATGCCGTACTTTTCGGTAAGGCGCAGCATCAGGTAGCGGGCCATCCACATCTGATCGGCAGCAGTCTTGGAGCCCTTGCCGAAGATCTGGAATTCCCACTGGCCCTTCGCGACTTCCGCGTTGATGCCTTCATGGTTGATGCCGGCAGCGAGGCACAGGTCAAGATGCTCTTCAACGATCTTGCGGGCGACGTCGCCCACGAACTTGTAGCCGACGCCGGTGTAGTACGGGCCCTGCGGTGCGGGATAACCGTACTCGGGGAAGCCGAGCGGACGGCCGTCCTTGTAGAAGAAGTATTCCTGCTCGAAGCCGAACCAGGCGCCGGCGTCGTCGAGGATGGTGGCGCGCTTGTTCGACGGATGCGGGGTCTTGCCATCGGGCATCATGACTTCGCACATCACGAGCACGCCGTTGGTGCGGGCACCGTCCGGGAAGACGGCAACCGGCTTCAGGACACAATCGGAGCTGTGGCCCTCGGCCTGCTGCGTGGAGGAGCCGTCGAAGCCCCAAAGCGGAAGCTGCTCGAGCGTCGGGAACGACGCGAATTCCTTGATCTGAGTTTTGCCGCGCAAGTTCGGAGTCGGCGTATATCCGTCGAGCCAGATGTACTCGAGCTTATACTTGGTCATTGAGCCTCTCTGTAGATGATGCGAAAGGTGGGGTTGAGAGCCCCGCACGTTTGTACCCGGCCATCATCGGCCGGCGCTTTATAAGCATTTTGCGTGCCAAAAGGCGGCAGCGCGGAAGCTTTTCCACCGCTGCGGGGGCAAGGCCGCTGATCGAAAAACCTCAACAGCGACGTGCGTCATAGAAGCGCACCTTTCTGTGAAGCTGCACTGCAAAAATCCCGCGGAAATCGCCTGATTCCGGAGCAGGCAGCCTCCTCCGGGATGTTGCCGATGAAACGCGCATCAACGTCCGGCAACTTTCGCAAAGCTGCCGGCCTCTGCCTAGCAACCTTTGGAATGGCCCAAGCGTTAGTCAGCGACCCGGTGCCTTAGGGAATGCAGAACACCGACTGCCTACGAGTTAGGCGGAAACTGATTTTCTTTTCAGCACTTTCCAATCCGGGATGCGCGGCCGATATGGGGATTCCAGTAACCACAATCGAACGAGTCGGGCGCACCATGGAGGCCAATGCGCTTCGACCAAGGAGCAATCGTAATGATGAACAATGGTCTGAGTCACGGATCGGCAACGATCTACCAATTCCCCGTCGGGGGCCGCGCGGCTCTCGGCGGACGCCGCTATGGCGAGACCCGCCTTCCCGCCGATCACGCTTCGCTTCCCGCGGACGTCTCGATTTGCAGCGATAGCTGGTATCATCAGGACGCGGTCGACGAAGCAAAGCCCAAATGGGAGCGCTGATGCCAGTGTCCGGTTTGAGGCCGCCGCGCTTCTTCAGGCGCGGGTGGATATGCAAAAAGGGTCGAAACAACGAGGTTTCGACCCTTTTTGATTCCCGATTGCGTGGTCAGATCAACGCGCAGGCGGTGGCCGGCCGCTTCAGATGCTTGATTGTGGTGCCCCCGCTTTTGCCGATGACCAAAGTAATCCCCGCCCCCGAATACCGCGTGCCGGAAACCGTCAGCCGCCTGGCGAGCGTCACCGGCTCGCCGTCGATCTGGAGGAAGGCGCGGGTGTCGTAGTCATAGAACCCCACAATGAATTGCGTACCATCAAGACAATGGTAGTTCCGGAATGTCTGCGCATTGGCCTGCCGCGCGCCAGTCATTCCAGCCAGCATTGCTATTCCCACAACAATGGCCTTGTGCCGGTCCATAATCGCCCCCTGTAATAGGCTTCAAGGACGCCCCCAGTGCGTCCAGCGGAACCATAACCCAAGCTGAGCCCATGCAAGACTCTTCCCTAAAGGACTTCCCTGCCCGTCATCTCGCTTTGCAAGGCGCCAGCAACTTTCGCGATCTCGGCGGCTACACCACGCATGAGGGCCGCACCACGCGCTGGCGCCACATCTTCCGCTCCAATCATCTCGGCCAGCTCACCGCCTCGGACGTCGAGGTCATCCGCGCGCTCGGCGTCAAAAGCGCGTTCGACTTCCGCGGCGTCGAGGAGCGCGCGGCGGGCGTCTGCGTTGTGAACGAGATCACCGTGCATTCGCTGCCGATCGAGCCGACGGTGGTCGCCGCACTGCGCGCCGAACTCGCCAAGGGCGCACTGACTGGACCGGTCGCGCTTGAACTCATGCGTGAGTCCTACCGCAACTATGTCCGTGACTACACGCACAGTTTTCGTGCACTGTTCAGCCATCTCCTGGAAGACAGCGCGCCGCTCGTGATCCACTGCACCGCCGGCAAGGACCGCACCGGTTTTGCGAGCGCCCTGATCCTGCATGCGCTGGGCGTGCCCGAGAGCGTGATTGCGGAGGACTATCTGCTGACCAATCGTCACTACAAGCGCGACGTCTCGAGCGTCTCCGATCTGCCCGCCGACGTCCTCGACGCGATCGGCTCGGTCGAGGTGTCCTATCTCGATGCCGCCTTCGACGCGGTCAGACAGGACTATGGCGATATCGAAATCTATTTGCGCGACGGCCTCAAGCTGGGAGCCGTCGAGCGGATGGCGCTGAAGGAGCGCTATCTGCAATCATAGGCGGCCGCGCCCGGGAGATCGATGATGCAAGGCAAGGTTCTGATCGTGACCGGCGCGTTCGGCGCGCTTGGCAAGGTGGTCTCCGACATCGCGCTGTCGCGCGGCGCGCGGGTCGCCGGCATCGATCACGCGCCCGGTCAAATGCCTGCGACGTCCGAGCGGATCGAGATCGGCGGCGTCGACCTGTCCGATGCGGTGCGGGCGAAGGTGGCGGTCGAGGCCACCGTCAAGCATTTCGGCAGGCTGGATGCCGTGGTCAATATCGCCGGCGGATTTGCCTTCGAGACCATCGCCGACGGCGATATCAAGACGTGGCAGCGCATGCATGCGCTGAACCTGCTGACGGCCCTTAATACTTCGCACGCCGCGTTACCGTATCTTGCAGCTTCGAAGGCAGGCCGCATCGTCAATATCGGCGCGATGGGCGCGCTCCAGGCCGGCGCCGGCATGGGACCCTATGCGGCGTCGAAGGCGGCCGTGCACCGTCTCACCGAGGCACTGGCCAGCGAATGGAAGGGCAAGGTCACCGTCAACGCAGTGCTGCCGTCGATCATCGATACCAAGGCCAATCGCGCCGACATGCCGAAAGCGGACTTCAGCAAATGGGTGACGCCGCAGGAGCTTGCCGAGGTGATCTTGTTCCTCGTTAGCGACGCCGCGAGCGGCGTCACCGGTGCGCTGGTTCCGGTGAGCGGACGGGTGTGATCAATCCGGCACCAATAACCGCAGATTGCCCTTGAAACGGATGCTCTGCTTGCCGGCGAGCGCGATGCCCTCGCCATAGGCGGTCTCATCGGTGTAGGTGCCGCTGAAGCCGATGGTCACGACCTTGCGGCCCCACACCGGGCGCTCGTCGAACGAGGGCGAATGCTCCTCATTGGTCAGCTCGCCCTTCCACTTACCGTCGCCGGACGTATAGCTGCCGTAAGCGAAGAAAAAAGAATCGCCGCCGCGCATGGTGCCGTCACGCAGCACCATGACGCCTTGATTGCCGCCCTGGACGCTATCCAGGAATTCAATCCGGATATGATAGAGCCCGTTCCTGATCGCCATAGCCGCAAGCGCCCTGTTCCCCACGCAGAGATATAGCTGGCTTGGCCGCGTGCGGGCAAATGGCGATCAGCCCAGAGTCCAATCCGGGCTAGACTGACCGCGACTGATTCTCCGATCGGAAACTCGCCTTGGAAACCGCGCTCTATCTCCCCGTCAAACGATTCCTTGAAGGCCTCGGCTTCGACGTCAAGGGCGAGATCCGTGGCTGCGATCTTGTCGGCCTGAGCGCCGGAGATCCGCCCGTGGTGGTGATCGGCGAGCTCAAGCTTGCCTTCAATCTCGAACTGATCCTGCAGGCGGTCGATCGAGCACCGGCCGGCGACGAAGTCTGGATCGCGGCAAAGATATCGGCACGCGGCAAGGGCCGCGAGAGCGACGCACGCTATCGCAATCTCTGCCGTCGCCTCGGCTTTGGCATGTTGGGCGTGACTGACAACGGCCAGGTCGAGGTGCTGGTGAAGCCACCGACGGCCGCGCCCCGCCGCGAGCCCAAGACTCGCTCGCGGCTCGTGGCCGAGCACCAGCGCCGCCAAGGCGATCCCGTGCTCGGTGGCAGCACCCGCGCGCCGATCATGACGGCCTATCGGCAGCAGGCGTTGGCCTGCGCATCAGAACTCGCTGCTGGCCCCCGGCGCGTGCGCGATCTGCGCCAACGCTGTCCCGATGCCGGCAAGATCTTGCTTAATAATGTTTATGGCTGGTTCGAACGCGCTGACCGGGGAATCTACGGGCTTACCGAGGCAGGACAAGCGGCGCTGAAGCGTTGGCCGCAGCAACGGAATGAGGTCGGTGCCGGTGCCGCGCCACCGACATGACACCTGACCGGTGCATAGCTGAGATGCCACACCAAATTCATATTGCAATGCAACATTAAGCGCACTAGGTATCCCGGCATCAAAACGAGGCCGTTATGAGCGCAGACTGGAATACCAAATATGGCACGCGGCGCGTCCGCCACGATCCGCCCACCCTGGAGGAGGCTATCTTCGCCGCCGTCGGCATCACTGACGACCAGGAGCAGCAGGCCGAGATCGCTGCCGCGCTGATGGGGATGCCGCTCGAAATCGTTCAGGCCGAGGTCAAGAAACAGGCTCGCACTAACAGCCGCATCACCGCCACGCGCGTGATCGCCGGCGAACAGGGCGCGCAGCGCTCGGTCGTGGTCGAACGCCGCGTCGTTCGCCGCTTCGGCAACGACAAGCGCACCGGAACCTGAACGATCGGTTCTTTGGATCAACAAAAAGCGGACCGGCCTCACGCCGGTCCGCTTTTTGATTCAGGCCTATGGGCTCAGGCCGCGCGATTGCCGTACATGCTGGAGATCAGCTTCCAGCAGGTGGAGTTGAAGCTGAGAAGCGCGCGGCCGGCCCTGAACGGCGCCGCTGCGAGATCGGCAAGCTCGTCCTCGGCCGTCTTG
Organism: Bradyrhizobium sp. CCBAU 51627; assembly: GCF_028128765.1. Lineage (GTDB taxonomy): Bacteria > Pseudomonadota > Alphaproteobacteria > Rhizobiales > Xanthobacteraceae > Bradyrhizobium. Next base: position 465,163 of record NZ_LBJG01000005.1, on the reverse strand, counting down.
GTCAGGTCGATCGTGCCGGTGGATTCGCCATGGCGAAATTGCAGATGCGCGCCGAACTTCCTGGCGAGCGCGCGCATTGCGTGATTCTCCGCGCCCGTGGTGATGCGCAGGCTCTTGTAGCCCTTCCAACGCGCTTCCGCGATCAGCCGGCTGAACAGCACCGTGCCGACGTTCTGACGGCGTGAGGGGGCTTCTACGCTAAAGGCAACTTCGGGGAGCGAATCGCCCTCTGGCGGATGGAGCTCGGCCGCACCACGGACCACGCCGTCGACGATGTACGCAACGATCACAGTGCCGTCTTCGGCGCAGCGGGCTGCGTAACGCTCGATGAAACTATCGTCGAGAAAACCGTTGAAACGATCGTGCCGGCTTTCGGCATCGAGTCTCAGCAGGTGATCGCGCAGCAACGGCAATTCTTCCTGCTGGATCAGGGTCCGCACATAGCCCGGGGCGGTGCGGACGGTCTTTTCAAGTACCACGTCAAAACTCCTCTTGGTGTCCCTCGAGGAGGCGTTCGAATCCCTAGGCCCCCAATATTGTGCATCGCAGCAAGATTTTCAAGGCGAGAACCCGTGCAAGTTTGAGGCAGCGCAAACGACTAATTCGTTAACAAAATCAAGCCCTCCGTAGTCTTACAGGACTAGCTGCGTCTGGGTCACCACCGCGACCAGCTTGCCGTCGTCGGTTTCAAGCCGGGTGGTCCAGACTTGAGTGCGGCGCCCCCGGTGGACTGGGGTGGCAGTGGCGATGACGGTGGTTCCCTCCTTGGCCCCACCGATGAAATTGGTCTTGCTTTCCAGCGTCGTCGTGCCCTTGGCATCCTCCGGCAGGTTGATCACGGTCGCCGCCGCGCCGACGGAATCGGCGAACGCCATTACCGCGCCGCCATGGACGGTGTGATGCAGGGTGCAAAGATCGGGCCTGACCGTCATCCGCGCGACCACGCGATCCTTCCCGGCCTCGACGAACTCGACGCCCTTGAGCTCGGCGAACGGCATCTTCATCGCTTTAAGTTTCTCGAGCGGCGTCATCAGATATCCCTCCCAATTCTTTATGACCTCAGCGTGAATGGCTTCGCGCGGCAAAGCAATGACGTCGGAGGTAATGGCTGGGCGGATCGGGATGCCACCGTGGCGGTGTTGCGGGGCAGGCACGGTAACGCGCCCCCAGCTCTCGTGTCCCGGACGCGCTGCAACGCTCTTGCGTTGCTGCGCTGAGCCGGGATCCATCTCACAACGGACCCGATCTGCAAGATGGGCCCGGCTCTGCGGCGCACCGCTGAAGAAGCGCTGCGCTGCGTCCGGGGCACGGCTCGCAGCTTCACGTCACTGCGTTCACGACCTGATATTCCGGTCGGCGCCAGACCTCCCCTGCAATCACTTCCTCAACGATCTCGGCTGCCCGTACTATTTCCCTTTCGCCAATATAGAGCGGCGTGATGCCAAACCTCATGATATCAGGCGCGCGGAAATCGCCGATGAGGCCGCGGGCGATCAGGGCCTGCATGGCGGCATAGCCTCCCTCGAAGGCGAAGGAGACTTGTGAGCCGCGGCGTTCGTGCGCGCGGGGGGTAACCAGCCTCAGCGACAGGCAGCGGCGCTCCACCTCCGCAATCAGCAGATCGCCGAGGGTCAGTGAACGGGCGCGGACTTCCTCGATATCAACGCGATCCCAGATATCGAGTGACGCCTCGAGCGCCGCCATCGCCAGCACTGGCGGCGTGCCGACGCGCATGCGCTCGACGCCGCCAGCGGCCGCATAGGCAAGCTCGAATGCGAAGGGCTTTGCATGGCCCATCCATCCGGACAATGCAGCGCGCGCGTCGTCGGCATGGCGCGGTGAGACGTAGAGGAAGGCCGGCGCGCCCGGGCCGGCGTTGAGATATTTGTAGGTGCAGCCGGCGGCGAAATCGACGCCACAGTCTGCGAGATCAACCGGCAGCGCGCCGGCCGAATGGGCGAGATCCCAGACGGTCATGATCCCCAGCGCATGGGCCTTCGCGGTCAATTTCGCCATGTCATGGCGGCGGCCGGTGCGGTAGTCCACCTCGGTGATGTAAAGCACAGCAATCTCTTCCGACAGCGCGCCCTCGATCTCCTCCGGCGCCACCAGGCGCAATCGATGGCCGCGCCCGAGCGTCGCGATCAGGCCCTCGGCCATATAAAGATCGGTCGGGAAATTGCCGGTGTCCGACAAAACGACCTTGCGCGCGGCGTTCATATCGAGCGCCGCGGCGAGCGCCTGATAGACCTTGAGCGACAGCGTATCGCCGACCATCACGGAGCCGGCCTCCGCGCCGACCAGGCGCGCGATGCGATCGCCGACGTGGCGCGGCTGGGCATACCAGCCTGCACTGTTCCAGGCGCGGATCAGTTCGTTGCCCCACTCGGTCGTAATAACGCGGTTAACCCGCTCGGCAACGCCTAGCGGCAGCGCACCGAGCGAATTGCCGTCGAGATAGATCACACCCTCGGGCAAATGAAACAGCGCTTTGGTGTCATCGTAGACGCGAAGCCTGGTCATGAATATCTCTACAAAATGGTACGGACGCGCCAGAGTTCGGGGAAAAGCTCGACTTCCAGCATGCGCTTGAGGTAGCTGACGCCACCAGTACCGCCGGTCCCGCGCTTGAAGCCGATGACGCGCTCGACCGTCGTCACGTGGTTGAAGCGCCAGCGCCGGAAATAATCCTCGAAATCGACCAGCTTTTCGGCGAGCTCGTACAGCATCCAGTGCGTCTCCGGTGCCTCGTAGACGATCCGCCAGGCCTGCAGCACACCTTCGCTGAAGCTGTGGGTCTCGCGGATATCGCGCCCCAGCACCGCGGCCGGCATCTTGAGCCCGTGTCGATCGGCGAGCCGCAGCACCTCGTCATAGAGGCTGGGCGTCGCGAGCTCGGCCTCGAGCAACCTGGTCGTTTCCACATCGTGCGCGTGCGGCTTCAGCATGGCGTGGTTGCGGTTGCCAAGCAGATACTCGATCAGCCTGTACTGGCGCGACTGGAAGCCCGAGGACTGGCCGAGCTGAGAGCGGAAGCGCGTATATTCGCTCGGCGTCATCGTGCGCAGCACGTCCCAGGCGTTGTTAAGCTGCTCGAAGATGCGCGACATCCGCGCCAGCATTTTCATCGCGGGCTGCACCTCGTCCCTGGCGATGGCGCGCCGCGCGGCGCTGAGCTCGTGGATGGCAAGGCGCATCCAGAGCTCGGTGGTCTGATGCTGGATGATAAACAGCATCTCGTCATGCGCCTCCGAGAGCGGATGCTGCGCGCCAAGGATCGCATCGAGCGCCAGATAGTCGCCATAGGACATGCGCCGGGCGAAATCGGTCTCGGCGCCTTCGCTTGTGGGATCGTAATCGCTGGATGTCATAACAGGACCTCTCGATCGATCATCCCTGCCCTCGTCAGTCGAGGCCGATCAGGCGCGCGGTGATCTGCGACGAGGGATCCTTGAGCGCGTCGATCACGGTAAAATGGTTCTGCCCGGGATCGACGACCAAGCGCGTCGGCACGTCGAAGCCGGTCCAGACATTGGCCAGCAGGTCGGACTGGCGGATGAATTCCGGCCGCTCGCTGCCGCCGACCCACGCCGTCACAGGCGAATGTCCGCGCGGCAGACGCAGGGCCACGCTTTCGAGGCTCGCCTCCTCCATGGTCATGCGCAGCGTCTCGTTCATCTTGGTCTTCAGCAGCGGCCGCAGGTCGTGCAGGCCGCTGATCGAAAGCGCGCCGGCGATGCGGTCGAAAACGGAAGGTTCGAGCCGGCTGTCGTCGCACAGCATGCGGGTGACGAGATGGCCGCCGGCGGAGTGCCCGGCGAGCCGGATCGGGCCCGCAACGAGCGAAGCGGCCTTCGCTATCGCGGCTGATATCTCCGCGGTGATATCGGAGATGCGCGCGGCAGGTGTCAGCGTGTAGCTCGGCAGGCAAACCGTCCAGCCGTGGTGCCGCGCGCCTTCGGCAAGATCGGTCCAGGTCGATTTGTCGAAACGCATCCAGTAGCCGCCATGGACGAACACGACGAGGCCCTTGCTATCGCCATCGGGCAGGATCAGGTCGAAACCCTGACGCTCGCCAGAGCCATAGGCGATGTCAGGGCGAAAGCCCTTCAGGGCGGCACGGTAGGCTGCCGCCCGCTCCGCCCATTGCGCCGGCATCTTGTCCGACCCCGGGATATGGGCCGAGTTGGCGTAAGCGTCATCCCAATCGCGCATTGTGTCTCCCTGGGACTCGTTCCGCGCACTGAGCAGCAGTCTGCCACCGGTCAGGGCGGCATCCTAGTCTTTATTTTAAGCTTAAAGGATTTGACAAACCCTGTTTCGGGCAGCGGTCGCTCCGGCCGAGATGCCGTCGGGTGGGCAACACGAAGCGTGCCCACGATTTTGGTCACGTCGGAGAAAACTCGTGGGCACGGCGCAAGAGCGCCTTTGCCCCGCCCTACGGCTCCTCGCGATGACGGCGCAGGCCTACGCCTTCTCCACCCCGCACCATTCCGCAATGAACAGCGCCATCGCCTTGGTGGTCTTCTTCAGCGAGTCCAGATCGACATATTCGTTGAAGCCGTGCATCTCGCCACCGCTGGCGCCGAAGCACAGGCTCGGGATGCCGTAGTTGAGGCCATAGAAGCGGGTGTCGGTGAGCGCGGTGAAGACGAGGTCCTCGACTGCGCCGCCATAGACCTTGTTGAAGGCCTTGCCGAAGACGGTTTCCGGCGCGCCGGCATCGGTCAGTTCATAACCTTCCGACAGGAATCCAGACCATTGCACCTCCGGCGGATTATTGGCAAGGAAGCGATGGTTGCGCGAGGCAGCCGCAACGCAGGCCAGAATTTCCTTCTGGTGATCGGCGACGGACCAGCCCGGCAGGATGGCGATGCGGCAATCGACGTCGCACCAGGCCGGCACACTGGAAGCCCAATCGCCGCCCTTGATGATGCCGGGGTTGAAGTTGATTGGGTGGTTGAGTGTCTTGAAGTAACGGTCGGCCTTGGCGCGCTCGTTCCACTCGATCTCGAGCTTCTGCAAAGCATGAATGAGGTGATACGCCGCCATGATCGCATTGGATCCTGAGCCGGCAAACGCGACGTGTGTCGGATGGCCTTTCACGCGCAGCCGAAACCAGATCACGCCGACTTGTGAGCGCACCATCTTGCCGGCGGTCGGCTCGGGGATGAAGCAGACATCGGCACGATAGCCGCGCTGGAGCGTCGAGAGCGCGCCGACACCGGTGCTCTCCTCCTCGATCACCGACTGGAAGTGAATCCGCGCCGTCGGCTTGAGGCCAGCGGCCTTGATCGCATCAAGTGCATAGAGCGCGCCAATGGTGCCCGACTTCATGTCGCAGGCGCCGCGGCCGAACATCTTGCCGTCCTTGATGACGGGCGAGAATGGCGGCGTATCCCACAATTCCAAAGGACCTGCCGGCACCACGTCGCAGTGGCCCTGGAGGATCAGCGATTTGCCGGCCTCTGTCATGGGACGGTATGTGCCGACCACGGTGCGTGCCTTGGAGAAATCGTGCTCGATCGGCCCGAAACCACGCAGATCCCTGAGATCATCGACATTAATATGCCAGTCGTCGACCTCGTAGCCGCGCGCACGCAGGAGGTCGCCAATCATGTCCTGGCACGGTCCCTCGGCCCCGCGGGTCGAGGGAATCGCGACGAAATCACGGGTGGTCGCAAGCTGGGCTTCGAAGCCGGCCTCGACGACGTCAAGAATCCTCTGCTGCGTGTCGGCATTCATCAGGCAACTCCGGGCATCCAAATGATCAAGGGTGCGCGCAAGCTAGCCGATTTCAGCCGTTCGGGTACTCCACAAAATAAGCATCCCGCAATGCATCCTCGAGCAGTCGGCCCTCCGAATAGCCATCCAGCGTCGCCGGCCGCTTCACGCCCTCAAGCAGGCGAGGGCACGGCTCCGGCGCCCCGAGGACGGTGCGGACCGGAATGCGTTCGGCATAGACAGGCAGTTCGTAGTCCTCCTCGTCGTCGGCGACACCCTTGGCACGGATTTTTGCGGAGGCTTCCTCGATCTCCATCGCGATGAAGGAGGTCGCCTTGATTTCCTGGGTGTTGCTCGGCCGCAGGGTGGCTGTGCGGCCCGGGAAGAAGCGGTCGACCATCGCGACCACCGCACGTTCTTTCTCCACGGGGTCGGTGACGAGATAGGCGGTGCCGAACGCCATCACGGCGCGGTAATCGGCGGAGTGGTTGAAGCCGCAGCGCGCCAGCACGAGGCTGTCGAGATGGGCGACCGTCAGGCAGACGCGCTCGCCTTTGGTCTGGTTGCGCAACATGCGGCTCGCGCTGGAGCCGTGCCAATAGAGCCTGGTCCCCTCGCGCCAGAAGAAGGTCGGCGTGCAATAGGGCTGGCCGTCGATCACATAGGAGACATGGCATAGCATCGAGGAATCCAGGATGCGGTGAACGGTAGCGTGATCGTAGAAGCCACGGTCGTGCCGCCGCTTGACATGGTTGCGCGCTGAGGTCGGATAGGAAATTTGGCTCACGGCCGCTCCTGTCGGGACTGGAAGAAATCCGGAGCAGTTGTAGCGGCGCATTTGGTCTGCGATTGTGCCAATTCCATGCAAAAAATTCCGACCAATTCCACCTCGCCGGCCAAAACCGAACTGCCGCTGAATTTCACCGGCCCGCACATCACCGCCGGCGCCTCCTCGGCGCACCGGCTGTATCAGGCGCTGTGCGAGATCATCGTCTCTGGCGTTGTCAAACCCGGCGAGCCGCTGCCGCCGTCGCGCTCGCTGGCCAGGCAGACAGGCTTTCGGCGCAACGCCGTCGTCACGGCCTATGAACGTCTGATCGCCGACGGATTTGCAGAGGCCACCATCGGCTCTGGCACCTTCGTTGCTGCGAACATTCCAGCACGCGCCGCCGCACCGAAGAGGCCGAAGGTAACCATTGAAACGCCCAGGCAAGGCGCGCTCTCGCTCGGCTGCACCCATATGGACGCGCGCGCAGTGCAGCGCTTTCGCGCATTCGTCGGCCGGCGCATGCGCGCGTTCGGCGCCGAGCATCTGCACTACGGCGACCCGCGCGGCAGCCGCGAGTTGCGTGTCGCGATTGCCGATCATCTGCTGTCAGCACGAGGGCTGCGCTGCGACCCCGATCAGATCATGCTCACGTCAGGCACGCTGCATACGCTGCGCATTGTGCTCGGCACGATCCTGAAGGCTAAGGATGAGGTCTGGTGCGAGGACCCCGGCTATCCCATCGCGCGCAAGACCATCGCGCAATGCGGCTATCGCACCGTGCCCATTCCCGTCGATGCACACGGCCTCTACGTCGGCCGGGGCCGCACGGTCGCTCCGGCTGCGCGCGCAGCCTATGTGACGCCATCGCACCAATTCCCGCTCGGTGTGCAGATGTCGATGTCGCGCCGGCTTGAATTGCTCGACTGGGCGAGGCAGGCCGGGGCCTTCGTGTTCGAGGACGATTACGACAGCGAGTTTCGCTATGACGGCGCGCCGCTGATGTCGCTGGCCGGCATCGATCGCCTCCAGCGCGTGATCTACATGGGCACCTTCGCCAAGACGCTGTTTCCGGGCCTGCGCATCGGCTATTGCGCCCTGCCCGAGCGTCTGATCGGCGACGTCACGGCCGCGCGCGCCGCGCTGGATCGCTTTCCCGGCACGCTGCTGGAAGGCGCGGTCGCCGACATGCTCAATTCCGGCGCCTTCGCGGCGAATTTGAAGCGCGTACGAAAGCTCTATCGTGAGGCGCGCGATGCGCTGGCGGAGACACTGGAAGCGGCGTCGGATGGTGCGCTGTCGGTTCCGATGCCGTCACAGGGCCTGCACCTCGTGGCGCAGTTCGATCCGTCGGTTGCCCCGGCGGTTGCAGCCGAGGCGAAAGAGGCCGCAGGCGCGGAAGGCTGGCTGCTTGCGGACACCTATGCGCGGACGCGGCCGCTGCCCGGTTTCGTGCTGGGATTTTCCGGACACCCGGTTCCGCGACTGGTCGCTGCCGCGGAACGGCTGGCGCGGGAAGCGCGCGCCGCCTTGCGCAACAAGGGCAGATCCGCCCGACGGGCGTGACGAAAGGTTGACTATCGGAATCGCTGTTCGGTCCTTAGCATCACGGCAATCGATTCCGGGATTCCTTTTCATGTCACATGTCACGACATTCGGCCGCGCAACCTGCCTGGCGCTCCTGATCTTCTCCATGCTTGCTCCGGCGGCCTACGCAACGACCGTCGGACGTGAGCAGGATATCGTCGATCTCAAGCTCGGCCAGCGCGTGCAGGTGGATGACGGAACCTGCCCGGCCGGGCAGGTCAAGGAAGTGCGCGGTTCGAAGATGACCGACAAGGGCGTCGTGCGAACGGCCACATGCGTGGCGCGGTTCGGCCCGAAGTCGAGATGACTGCTTAAGACTTCGCCGGATCGAACATGCACTGCAAGGTCGGCTTGGCGATCTTGGTGAAGGTCGCGCCGATTTCGCCTTGCTTTGCCGCCGGCACCCAATCGGTTTCGATGGTGGGCACACCGGTCTCGCTGATGCCGCGCAGCAGAGCCTCGCGCAGGTCCCGATCCTCGACGACGGCCGCGGCATGATCATGCAGACAACCGCAGACCTCTTCCGGATGCTCCCAGCGCCCGAGCATGCGCGGCGCGCATTGCCGCACGAATTCGGTACGTGGATCCGGCAACCGGCTGGGTGCGCGAACTTGCGCCTGAACGGAGTTGATCGTCAGAACGGACAGGAACGCTGCGGCGCAGAAACGAAGATACATGGTGGCCTTGCCGGCTGATTTTCTTGTTGGTGATCAGAAGTGCCCCGCGAGGACAATGGGCTGCGACGACGCCGTCGTGACCGGCGAGCCGCTGTACTGGAAGGTCCCAATTCCGGGGAGATTCCCGTCCGGCGAACCGGCGAGCGAGGAGCCAGCGAGCACAAAGCCGAAAGCAAGGATGAAGCTGAGCGCGCGCATGGATATGTCTTTCGAATTGGGGGGCCGGCGGTGCGCCGTCGTCGTTGTGATGCTGATAACCATCAGCGGTTTCGTGCGTGATGCGCTCAAAGCCGAAAATGGTTTCGTTCCCGGTGAGAATTGTTTCGTCGGCCGCGACACGACGAAACAATTCCGGGAAAACTTCAATCATTTCAGATGGGACGCCTGACTCTTTGCACCTGCTTGAGAACGACATTCAGGCTGGTTGAAGCCGCGCGGTCACATCCACGACGTCAGCGCTTCACATGCATTTTACGGTTTTCTGCTGAAGAAAATCGCAAAAGGCCGGGATCGATCGCCCGCGACCGAAGCCTTGGAAATCGAAAGGCCCGTCATCAACGGGGCACATACAGATAGAGGGATGGCCATCATGATGGCGCAAGATCGCGCAACGGTGCGCGACGCGGCGCGGCCTGCGGACCGTGCCGATCGACACGTCAACCACCGTACCGGCTCGCCCGGCGCGATGGCGCTGCAAGCAGGACGCGGCTACGAGGCTGCGCCGCAGGCGTTCGTGCGGCTGAGCGGCTCACACCTCGTGAAACCGCGCATCAGCCGCGATCACGTCACTGAGTAAAGAAGTCTCCGCACTTCTGAATGTTCGCGTCAGCCGGCCCCCAGGGCATGATCGGCACCGTCGAGGTCGAGTTCTTCGGTGATCCCTCGATCAGCTTGTCGGAATACACCATATAGACCAGCACATTGCGCTTGACGTCGCAGCCGCGCACGATCTGCATTTTCTTGAAGAAGATCGAGCGCCGCTTGCGGAACATGTCGTCGCCCTGCTCCATCTTGTCCTTGAACTTGATCGGACCGATCTGACGGCAGGCGAGCGAGATGTCCGAAACCTCCTCTGCAAGACCCAGCCAGCCCTTGAAGCCACCCTTCTCCGGCACCGTGAAATGACAGGCCACGCCCTCGACCTCGGGATCGTCGAGCCCATAGGTCGCGAGCTTGTCGTTTGGGCTCATCCATTTGAACACGGTGGAGCGGCGGAAAATCAGATCCGGCTCGTCGGCGGCCAGCGCGGAGGTCGCAGGCGCAACCAACAGCAATAAAAATAAAATGAGGTCTTTCAAATAGATGCCGAAAAGACCGAGGAAACGAGGTGACATGAAGTTCTCCAGTAACAAGTCCTGGCAATGTAGGCATGGCGCGGCCGATCAGGAAGGTGACGAAAGCCGGCCGCGGCCTCCGTTTACCGCTCTGTGAGGCTTTTTTGCTACGTCCTGGACAAATGTAGCTGATGGCAGAACCGCCATGGTGGTGAACGCGTATCCCCTCTGCGAGACTAACGTCTGATTTGGATTGTGGATTCGAGGAATGAATAGCGTGAACGGATCCCGTTTTGCTGCAGCGCCGGCACGGCTGTGGCAGGTCGCAATTTTGGCTGCGGCAGGTGCCATGGGGACGGCGAACCAGGCGGAAGCCGCTTTTTACTATTGGACGGATTATTCCGACGGGTCCTATGGACGGCAGGAGCGGTATCCTGAGGAGCCGCGACAGAAACCGCAAAAGCGCAGTTCGGCAACCGTCAAGAACAAGAAAGCGGCTGTCGTCGAGAAGGAGACCGGCGCGAAGCCGCAAGGCCCCCTCGTCATTGTCGTCTCGATCGATCGTCAGAAGGTGACGATCTACGACGCCAACGGCGTGTTCGCGGAATCGCCAGTATCGACCGGCATGAAGGGCCACTCGACGCCGATGGGCGTCTTCAGCGTCATCCAGAAACACAAATTCCACCACTCCAACATCTATAGCGGCGCGCCGATGCCGTACATGCAGCGGATCACCTGGTCCGGCGTCGCCATGCATGCAGGCGTGCTGCCGGGCTATCCGGCCTCGCACGGCTGTATCCGCATGCCGATGGCATTCGCGGTTAAGATGTGGAATTGGACCAAGATGGGCGCGCGCGTGATCGTTGCGCCCGGCCAGATGACGCCGCAAAGCTTCTCGCATCCGATGCTGGCCTCACTGCGCGTCCCGCCGCAGCCGGCCGCCAGCCTCGAGCCGGCGACGGGCGGAGGCGACAAGACGGACAAGGGCGCGTCCGAGACCCAGGTCACGGACGCCAAGCCGGTCGAGACCAAATCTTTCGAGACGAAGACCGCCAGCGCTGACGGCGCGCTTGAGCTGCGCTCCACCGTCGGACATGCCGTGATGTCGGATGTGACCACGGGCAATGCGGCGGTCCGCGGGGAAGCAGCCAAGAGCAATGACACAGCGACCACTGAGGTGAAGCCCGCAGACGTCGCGGAAGCTCCCGGGGCAGCCTCAAACGACAAGCCAGCTGACATGGTCAAGGCAGCGAAGCCGGAATCGACCGATGCTCCGAAAGCCGACGCACCGAAGACGGCCGCCGCTTCAGCGCCAGCCAAATCCGAACCGGTCAAGACTGACACGACGACCTCGACAAAACCCGACGCGGGTGTGACCGCAACTGCGCCGGCGCAAGCTGATTGGCCTGAGGCGAAGGAAGACCCGACCCGCGTCGCCGATCCCGCACCATCCGTGAAGCCGGACCTGCCGAAGCGGTCCGGCCAGATTGCGGTGTTCATCAGCCGCAAGGATTCCAAGCTCTATGTGCGGCAGAATTTTGCACCGCTGTTCGATGTGCCCGTGACGATCGCGGCGAGTGATCGGCCGCTCGGCACGCACGTTTTCACCGCCGAAGTCGACAAAACCGATTCCAATGCGCTGCACTGGTCGGTGGTGTCCCTGCCCGTTGCCGTCCGCGCCGCGGCCCGCGACGATGATGGCCATGTGGTGCGCCGCCTTCGCGGTGCCGCCGTAATCCCCGTTGCCGCAAAGCCGGTGATCACGCCGGACAGCCCCGCCGAGGCACTGGACCGCATTACGATCCCTGCCGATGCCATGGCGAAGATCAACGAAATGCTCACCACGGGCGGTTCGGTCATCGTCTCCGATCAAGGCATCAACCAGGGCGAGACGGGCGAAGGCACCGATTTCATCGTCCGCCTGTACTGAGCAACCGCCGCATCCGATAACGTGGTGTTGAGCGGGCCGCTCCGATCAGCGGAGTAAGCTCGCCCCCGGATCACATCCGGGGGACACCGCCATGCTGAACCGCAGAATCCTGCTCACTACAGCGCTCTTCGCAGCAGCCACATCGGCAACGCGCGCACGGGCCGATGGCGGGATGAGCCGGGTTTCCGCTTACGCCTTCTCCTTCCCTGCCTTGTCCGGCGACGACATTCGCCTCGCCGCGTTTACCGGCAAGCCGCTGCTGGTCGTGAACACGGCCTCGCTGTGCGGCTACACTCCCCAGTATGCCGGCCTGCAGGAACTCTGGAGCGAGTTTCGCGAACGCGGCCTCACCGTGATCGGCGTGCCCTCCAACGATTTCGGCGGCCAGGAACCGGGAGGCGCAAACGAGATCTCGGAGACCGCCCACCACCAATATGGTGTTACCTTCCCTGTTGCCGCCAAAGCCGTCGTGGTCGGAGCGAAGGCACATCCGTTCTACAAATGGGCCGCCGAGGCACGGCCAAAGGAGGTTCCGCGCTGGAACTTCCACAAATACCTGATCGGTCGCGATGGCTACATCGCCGACGTGTTTCCCTCCGCCGTCGAGCCGGCGGACACCCGGATCAAGACGGCAATTGCGAGAGCCTTGGCTGACGGCTGATGCGCCGCACGCGTACGACCGCATCAAATAGGCTTGGGCACAATTGAGGCGAAGCGTCAAACAGCCGTTGCAATAGCGATGGGCCACCATCTAGGCTAGGATGATCTGGGGCAGGATGGGTTTGGCCGCAGGCAAAAAGCCGCGGCGGAACAACGGGATCAATCTCGAGGATAACACCATGCGTGTGGCGGCAAGACTGATTTTGGCAAGCGCGGTATCTGTTGCGCTCACAGGCGCGGCATGGTCGCAGACCCCGGCCGCGAAACCCGTAGCCGCGACGCCAGCGGCAGCGACGGCCGCAGTTCCGGCTCCAGTAGCTGCAGCGCCCGCCGCTGCACAATCCGCGGCCTTCCCACCACCGCCACAACAGGCGCCGCAGCCGGCGCGCGCCGCCTGCACCAATCCGAACGCGCTGGGCGTTGCCCGCACCGTCGAGATCGACACCACGGGCGGTCCCGGCTTCGGCTTCGAGCATTTCAAGGAGCTCGACTTTCTGCGCGACCACGAAGTGGTGCTGACCTTCGACGACGGCCCCTGGTTGGGCAATACACCTGCGGTGCTCAAGGCACTCGCCGATGAATGCACCACTGGCATCTTCTTCTCGATCGGCAAGCACGCGACCTATTATCCGGAAATCCTCAAGGACGTGTACAAGGCCGGCCACACGATCGGTGCCCACACCTGGTCGCACGCCAATCTCAACAACAAGAAACTCACCGAGCAGCAGAAGAAGGATGAGATCGAGAAGGGATTCAGTGCGGTCAAATGGGCGCTCGGCGGCATCTCGCCGTCGCCGTTCTTCCGCTTCCCGGCGCTGCAGCACCCGCCGGAGATGGTCACCTATCTCGGCCAGCGCAACATCGCGATCTTCTCCTGCGATCTCGACTCCTTCGACTTCAAGGCGAAGAATGCCAAGCAAGTCATCGACGTCACCTTCAAGAAGCTCGACAAGCAGGGCAAGGGCATCATCCTGATGCATGACTTCCACAAGCATACTGCGGAAGCGCTGCCCGAGCTGCTGCATCGCCTGAAGACGGAGGGCTACAAGGTCGTCGCGATGCGCGCCAAGACTCCCGTGGCGACCCTGCCGGAATACGACCGGGAGATCCTCAAGGACGATATCAAGCTGCCGACGGTCAGCCAACGCCCGGTCAACAGCGTCGTGACAACGGTCTCCGAATAGCCGCCGCATTGTCTTTCCGGTTCGAAGGCTACGTCATCGTCTCGGCGGACGGCATGCTTGCCGACGCCGGTCACGTCATGCCCGACAGTCTGAAGTTCGAAGGCGACAAGCTGTTCTTCGAGCAGGCGCTTGATGGCGCCGCGCTGGTCGTGCACGGCCGCCACTCGCACGAGCAGCAGCCGAACTCGCCCAAACGCAAGCGGCTGATCCTGACCCGCAAGATCAAGGCCCTCACCGTCGATCCCGAGATGCCGAACGCGACCTTGTGGAATCCGGCGCATGCGAGCTTCGAGGAGGCCTGCGCCTTTGCCGATGTCGCCGCGGGGCGGATCGCGATCATCGGCGGCCCCGACGTGTTCGAGATGTTCATGGACCGCTACGACACGTTCTGGCTGTCGGAAGCCCCGCATGTCGCGTTGCCCGGCGGCGAAGGCTGCTTCGTCGAGGTACCCAAGCGGACGCCGCAGGAGGTGCTCAGATCGCATGGGATGAATCCGGGCACGCCTTACATGCTCGACGCGGCGAATGACGTGACCGTCACGCCGTGGCGGCGAGACTAGCGCTTACACGTCGCCATAGGCGGCCTCGGCCGGACGGGTGACGCGGCCATAGCCCATGATCATGAACAGCGCGCCGATGATCGAGAGATTCTTCAGCGCGTCGACCACGATCGCCGCGTTCTCAGGCGCCGTCTGATTCCAGAAATCGGAGAACAGGACGGTCGAGACCGCGATGTAGATAATCATCAGCATCGCGAAGAAGCGCGCGCCGAAATTCAGCGCGATCATCAGCCCCGCCAGAATCTGGAGCCCGCCGAGCGCGATCGCGAGCAACTGCGGCGTGGTCATCGCAGTCGCGGTCTCCACCTGCTTCGCATAGGGCGCGATCACCTCGGGTACCACGATCTTGCCGGCGATGAAGTCGGCCGTCGCCTGGAGCGGGAAGAACTTGGTCGCGCCCGTGTAGATGAACAGCACCGCGAACAGGATTCTCCCGAAAGTCACGAACGCTGGCATGGTCGGCCTCTTGGCAAAACGCTGAGCACGGGACGCCTGCGGATTATGAAGAGTCCGATTGCGGTTTTCAAACGGCGAAATGGAAAACTGAAAGTTATTTCAAAAGTGGTGCGGTTGATGCACCTTCTCCCCTTCTTGTGGGAGAAGGTGGCGCGAAGCGGCGGATGAGGAGTTGCATCCTCGCACACCAATCGGGAGATGGAATCGCAGAGAGAGACACCCCGCACCCATCTCGCCGCTGGCGCGGCGAGCCACCGTCTCCTACAGGGGGAGAGGGTGAGACGGCCCCTTATGTGAACAACGTCGGCTGCTGCCGCGCTGCACGCTCCTGCGCTTCGACGACGGCGACAGCCGTCATGTTGAGGATGCCGCGCGCGGTCACCGAGGGCGTCAAGATATGCGCGGGCAGCGCCGGGCCGATCAGGATCGGGCCGACGGGCAGCGCATCCGCCAGCGACTTGATCATCTGATAGGCGACGTTGGCGGTATCCAGGCTCGGCATGATCATGATGTTGGCCTCGCCCTCCAGCTTGGAGTGCGGCAGCACCATCTTTCGCGCCGCAGCGGAGAGCGCGGTGTCGCCCTGCATCTCGCCGTCAGCCTCGATCTCTGGATGCTTCTCCTTCAAGAGCTGGGTCGCTCGCCGCATCTTGCGCGAGGACTCGGTATCGTAGCTGCCGAAGTCCGAATGCGAGACGAAGGCGATCTTCGGCTTGATATTGAAGCGCTGCACGTGGACCGCCGCGAGCGAGGCGATCTCGGCAAGCTCTTCCGCGCTCGGATTGGGCCTCACCTGCGTGTCGGCGATGAAGAAGGCGCCTTTGCTGGTGATCAGCAAGGCCAGTGCGGCGTAGTCGCTGATGCCGGGCGAGAAGCCGACGATCTCGCGAACGTGGCGCAGATGACTCATGTAGCGGCCCTCGACGCCGCAGAGCATCGCATCCGCCTCCCCGCGCGTCACCGCGAGCGCGGCGATCACCGTGTTGTTGGTGCGCACCACCGTGCGCGCCGCATCCGGCGTCACACCGCGACGGCCGGCGACCTCGACGTACGACTGCACATAGGAGCGGTAGCGCGGATCGTCCTCGGGATTGACGAGGTCGAAATCCTTGCCCGCCTTGATCGACAGGCCGAAGCGCTTGATGCGCGCCTCGACCACCGAAGGACGGCCGACCAGGATCGGCCGCGCCAGATTCTCTTCCAGCACCACTTGGGTGGCGCGCAGCACGCGCTCGTCTTCGCCTTCGGCGTAGATCACGCGCACCGGCTGGGTCTTGGCCTTGGCGAACATCGGCTTCATGACGAGGCCGGAGCGGAAGGCGAAGCGCTCGAGCAGCGCGGTGTATTCGTCGAAATTGGTGATGGGGCGCGTCGCCACGCCTGATTCCATCGCGGCCTTGGCGACGGCCGGCGCGATGCGCAGGATCAGCCGGGGATCAAACGGGCTCGGGATCAGCGAGCCCGGACCGAAACCTTGCGTTTCGCCGGTGTCAAAGCCCTGCGCCACCGCATCCGACGGAGCTTCGCGCGCGAGCTGCGCGATGGCCTCGACGGCAGCGTGCTTCATCTCCTCGTTGATGGCGCTGGCACCGACATCGAGCGCACCGCGGAAGATGAAGGGGAAGCAGAGGACGTTGTTGACCTGGTTCGGGTAGTCGGAGCGGCCGGTGCAGATCATTGCATCGGGACGCACCTTGCGCGCCTCCTCCGGCATGATCTCCGGGGTCGGGTTGGCGAGCGCCATGATGAGCGGCTTGTCGCCCATCGCCTTTGCCATCTCGGGCTTGAGCACGCCCGGCGCCGAAAGCCCGATGAAGATGTCGGCGCCGCCGATGACGTCGCCGAGCGTGCGCTTGTCGGTCTTCTGTGCATAGACCGCCTTCCAGCGGTCCATCGAGGTGTTGCGGCCCTCATGCACGAGGCCATCGATGTCGCAGACCCAGATGTTCTTGCGCTGGGCGCCCATCGACACCAGCAGGTTCAATGTCGCCAGCGCGGCCGCCCCTGCCCCCGATGCCACAATCTTGACGTCGGACAGCTTCTTGCCGTTCAGCCTGAGACCATTGGTGATCGCGGCGGCCACGATGATCGCGGTGCCGTGCTGGTCGTCATGGAAGACCGGGATCTTCATGCGCTCCTTCAGCCGCAACTCGATCTCGAAGCACTCAGGTCCGCGGATATCTTCCAGATTGATGCCGCCGAAGGTCGGCTCCAGCGCCGCCACGGTCTCGACCACGCGATCGATGGTGTCGGCGGCGATCTCGATGTCGAACACGTCGATACCGGCGAATTTCTTGAACAGGACGGCCTTGCCTTCCATGACGGGCTTGGACGCGAGCGGGCCGATATTGCCAAGGCCCAAGACCGCGGTGCCGTTCGAGACCACCGCGACCAGATTGGCGCGGGTCGTCAGGGTCGCGGCTTCCGCCGGGTTCTTGGCGATCTCGGTGCAGGCGGCCGCGACACCCGGGGAATAGGCAAGCGCGAGGTCGCGCTGGTTGGCGAGCGGCTTGCTCGCCTGGATCTCGAGCTTTCCGGGGCGCGGCAGACGGTGATAGGCCAGCGCCGCCTGGTGGAGATCATCAGAATAGGACGACATGCGGTCTCTTGCCTCGCGTTACCGGCCTCAAAATGCATCATCCGGAACGGCCGCCCACGAGGCGGTATTTCCCGGGCCGTGGAAACGGGATGAAGCACGGCCGAAGGCCCGGTGGCAACATCCGATTGCGCCCCCATCAACAGGGCATGCCGTCAAATATCTGATAGCGCTAGCTTTCCCTGGACGAAGCGATGTTTCCCGAATATGGCAGGTTGCGCAGCGCGCAACGAACAACTGGAGCTTGGAATGAAGCGGATCCTGATTGGCCTGATCATGGCAGCCGTGCTCGCCGCAGGCGGATGGTTCGGCTCTAACCTCTACGCCAAGCATCGCGCCACTACCCAGATAGAGGCGGCCTTCGAGCAGATCCGTAAGCAGGGCGGCAAGGCGAGCCACGGCAAGATCGGGTTCGACCTTTCGAGCCGCACGCTGACGATCGAGGACATCGTCATCGATCCCGGCAAGGAGCCACAGGCGCAGATCAAGATCGCCGGCATCAGGGGCACGGGCGTTCGCCTGGCCGACGATGCCAGCTTTTCGGCCGACAGCATCGACATCACCGGCTTCGAGGTCGCGCTGGACCAGGTCGGCCCGGCAAAACTGAAGGCGTCCTACAAGATCCCGCAGCTCACGATGCGCGACTATGCTGGCCCTGTTCACGTTTGGACCGCGCCGGCGGACAATTCCCTGATCGAGATGTACCGCTACGCGCTCGATCGGTACGTCGCCATCAACGCGTCATCCCTCACGGCCCCGACACTGACAATCACCTTCGATTCCAACGGCACGGCCGGCGGGAGTGGTGAGGTCACCTATTCGGGACTTGCGATGCAGAACCTGACGCACGGCAAGATCGACGTGATGAAATTCGATCGCGCGATCCTTTCGATCGACGTGAAGCAGCCTGGCAAGCCTGACAAGCTGACGGGCGAGCTGTCGAACATCGTCGTCAATGATTTCGATGCGACCGCGCTCCGCGCCACGCTTGATCCGCAGTCGACCAGTGATGAGAGCTACCATCGCGTCTACCGCCAGGTCTCGGCAGGTCCCTATGTGCTCAAGTCGGCGAAAGGGGTGCGCGTCGATATCGACAGCTTCAGCATGAGCGACATCGCCGTGCAGCCGTCGAAATTCCGGCTGGCCGACCTGTTTGCGGCGCTGCCCCACGACAAATCAGCCCCTCCAACGCCGGCACAAGCGCATGAGATGATGGAGAAGGTTGCCGGCTTCTATGAAGGCCTCCGCATCGGCAAGATCGAGATCGGCAAGACCTCGATGGCAGCGCCGCAAGGCACAGGCAGCATCAATCTGGTCAGATACCAGGACGGCGAATTCGCCGTGGAAGGCGTCGACACGCCGTCCTCGCAGGGTCGGTTCAAGATGGAGCGGTTCGCGCTGAAGTCCTTCAGCGTCGCGAACCTGGTGCGCTGGGCAGCCGGTCTCACCACCCCCGGGCGGGCACCCGCGCCGGATCAGATGCTCGGGCTGTTCGGTGTGCTGGCAGGCGCGGAGATCAAGGGCGTGACGGCGCCTTTCAAGAACACGAAAAAGCTCGTCACGGTCGACACGCTGAGCCTGGACTGGGGTCAGCTGATCGGCTCGATCCCGAGCAAGGCGCATGTGGTGGCCAGATTTGTCACGCCTACCGATCCGTCCGATCCGAAGCAGCTTCCGTTGCTGGCGGCCGGCATCGACAAGCTCGCGATCGACCTCGATCTCGGCGCGGTCTGGACCGAGTCCTCCAACAGCTTTGCCCTGACGCCGGCGACCCTCGACATCGGCGGGATCGCGAGGGCACAATTGCACGTTGCACTCGACAACGTGCCGCGGGAGGTGTTTTCGTCAGATCCCGCCCAGCTCATGGGGCAGGCTGTCAGGATTGAGGCAGGCTCGCTCGAGTTCTCGCTGCGCGACAATGGCGCCGTCGAGGTCGCAGCGACACAATACGCACGCAGCAAAAATGTCAGCCGCGACGCCGCACGTCAGGCGCTCGCCGACGAGGTCAGAATGCATCGGGAGGAGATCGCCTCCGCTAACGCGGATGCAGGCGCTGCCGTGGATGCCATCGCAAGCTTCGTCGAGACGCCGGGCCAGACGCTCGTCCTCAAGCTCACGCCGCGCGCCAAGGTGCCGCTGATGCAGATGATGCAGCTGCTGCAAACCGATCCGCAAACCGCGCTGGCCCAATTCAAAATCGAGGCGTCGACGGGGCTGTAGGTCTCGTGTCCCGGACGCGCTGCAGCGTGAAACGCTGCTGCGCAGAGCCGGCACCCAGAATGCGACGCGGTACTCTGCGAGATATTGGCCCCTGCAGCTCACCGCTGAAGTAGCGCTGCGCTGCGTCCGAGGCACGAACCTCACTTCTGCGGCAGGTTGACCCGCACATGCAGCTCGCGGAGCTGCTTGGTGGTGGCTTCCGACGGCGCGCCCATCAGCAGGTCCATGGCCTGCTGATTCATCGGGAACAGCGAGATCTCGCGCAAATTCGTGGTGCCACAGAGCAGCATCACGATGCGGTCGACACCCGCGGCCATGCCGCCATGCGGCGGGGCACCGTACTGGAAGGCGCGGTACATGCCGCCGAAGCGATCGACCACTTCCTGTTCGCCGTATCCCGCGATCTCGAACGCCTTCACCATGGCTTCCGGCACGTGGTTGCGGATACCGCCCGAAGCGATCTCATAGCCGTTACAGGTGATATCGTACTGGAACGCCTTGATGGTCAGCGGGTCCTGCGACTTCAGCGCCTCCAGGCCGCCCTGAGGCATCGAGAACGGGTTGTGCGAGAAGTCGACCTTCTTGTCGTCCTCGTTGTACTCGTACATCG
Organism: Bradyrhizobium sp. CCBAU 51627; assembly: GCF_028128765.1. Lineage (GTDB taxonomy): Bacteria > Pseudomonadota > Alphaproteobacteria > Rhizobiales > Xanthobacteraceae > Bradyrhizobium. The sequence goes on along the minus strand of NZ_LBJG01000005.1, from coordinate 444,919 downwards.
GGAAGTCGACGATCCAGGCGAGCTCGAACCGCTCCTTGTCGGTGAGGTTCAACTCCTCGCCGACCTTGTTGCGGGCGAGGCCCGAGAATTTCCAGAACTTGTCGGGATCGCCGGCGACGAAGAAGGCGGCATCGCCTTCCTTGACACCGAGCTGGGCGCGGATCGCAGCGGTGCGCTCGGGTCCGATGTTGTTCGCAAGCGGACCCGCACCCTCGCCGCCCTCGCGCCACATGATGTAGCCGAGGCCGGGCTGTCCCTCGCCCTGCGCCCACGAGTTCATGCGGTCACAGAAAGCGCGGCTGCCGCCGCCCGGCGCCGGAATCGCCCAGACCTGGTTCTTGGGATCCTCGAGCATGCGCGCGAACACCTTGAAGCCGGAGCCGCGGAAGTGCTCGGAGACGTCCTGCATCTCGATGGGGTTGCGCAGATCCGGCTTGTCGCTGCCGTATTTGCGCAGCGCTTCGGCGAACGGAATCCGCCGCCAGCCCTTCGTCACGGGCTTGCCCTTCGCGAATTCCTCGAACACGCCTGTTATCACCGGCTCCATCGCCGCGAACACGTCTTCCTGCGTGACAAAGCTCATCTCGACGTCGAGCTGGTAGAACTCGCCCGGCAGACGGTCGGCGCGCGGATCCTCGTCGCGGAAGCAGGGCGCGATCTGGAAATAACGGTCGAAGCCCGACATCATCAGCAGCTGCTTGTACTGCTGCGGGGCCTGCGGCAACGCGTAGAACTTGCCGGGATGGATGCGCGAAGGCACCAGGAAGTCGCGCGCGCCTTCCGGCGAGGACGCGGTCAGGATCGGCGTGTTGAACTCGAAGAAGCCCTGCCCCTCCATGCGCCGGCGCATCGACTTGATGATCTCGATGCGCGTCATGATGTTCTGGTGCAGCTTCTCGCGACGGAGGTCGAGGAAGCGGTACTTCAGGCGAATGTCTTCGGGATATTCCTGGTCACCGAACACCGGCAGCGGCAGATCGCCGGCCGGGCCCAGCACCTCGATGTCACTGACATAGACCTCGACCTTGCCGGTCGGCAGGTCATCATTGTCGGTGCCCTCGGGGCGGCGACGGACCTTGCCGTCCATCTTGACCACGAATTCCGAGCGCAGCTTTTCGGCGAGCGAGAAGGCCGGCGAGTCCGGATCGACCACGCACTGGGTCAGGCCGTAATGGTCGCGCAGATCGATGAACAGCACGCCGCCATGGTCGCGGACACGATGGACCCAGCCCGAGAGGCGGATGGTCTCGCCGATGTTGCTCTCGCGGAGCGCGCCGCATGTATGTGACCGGTAGCGATGCATGGTCGTCCCAAAATCAATGTCGGAGGATACGAATCGGACGGCCTGAAACGACCGGTCCGAAGTTGCGGCAGGGTTTACCCGACGAGGCCGGAGGCGGCAACCAAGGGAACGGCCTGATTTGCGGGTGGGGGCCGCCATTTTTGCCCAATCCGGGTCCTTCCCTTTGCCATCGGGCGTTCCCCGCCTATCTTGACGGTATGACAGTCCATTTCCCCTTCCAGAACTCCTATTCGGCCCTGCCGGACAGCTTCTTTGCCCGTGTCGCGCCGACCCCGGTGGCCGCGCCCCGGCTGATCAAGCTGAACCGGCCGCTGGCGGTCCTGCTCGGGCTCGATCCGGACCTGCTGGAGACCCCGGAAGGGGCCGAGATCCTGGCCGGCAAGACAGTTCCCGCCGGCGCCGATCCGATCGCGATGGCCTATGCCGGCCACCAGTTCGGGCATTTCGTGCCCCAGCTCGGCGACGGCCGCGCCATCCTGCTTGGCGAGGTCATCGACATCGATGGCGTCCGCCGCGATATCCAGCTCAAGGGAAGCGGCCCCACCCCGTTCTCCCGCCGCGGCGATGGCCGCGCGGCGCTCGGGCCGGTGCTGCGCGAATACATCGTCAGCGAAGCCATGTACGCGCTGGGGATTCCGACCACGCGCTCGCTCGCCGCGGTCGTCACCGGCGAGCACGTCATCCGCGAGGCCGCGCTGCCCGGCGCGGTGCTGACGCGCATCGCCTCGAGCCATATCCGGGTCGGCACCTTCCAGTTCTTCGCCGTCCGCCGCGATACCGATGCGATCCGCCGGCTCGCCGACCATGTGATCACCAGGCACTATCCGGACCTGCTCCACGCCGAAAGACCCTATCACGCGCTGCTCGCTGCCGTCGTCGCGCGCCAGGCGGAGCTCATCGCGCGCTGGCTGCTGGTCGGCTTCATCCACGGCGTGATGAACACCGACAATACGTCCATCTCCGGCGAGACCATCGACTACGGCCCCTGCGCCTTCATGGACGCCTACAACCCCGCGCAAGTGTTCTCCTCGATCGACGAGATGGGCCGCTACGCCTATGCCAACCAGCCGCGCATCGGCTTGTGGAATTTGACGCGGCTCGCCGAATGCCTGCTGCCGCTGTTCTCCGATGAGCAAGAGAAGGCGGTCGCGGAGGCGCAGGACATTCTCGGCGCCTTCTCAGACACGTTCAGCGCCGCCTATCAGGCCGGCCTGCGCAGGAAGATCGGCCTGTTCACCGAGCGCGATGGCGACGAGGCCCTGATCCAGGACCTGCTCGACGCCATGGCCAAGAACCAGGCCGACTTCACCCTCACCTTCCGCAAGCTCGGCGACGCCGCCGCTGATGAGGCAGCCGACGTGCGCGCACAGTTCATGGATCCCGCAGCCTTCGACGAGTGGGCCGGACGCTGGCGCGCGCGCATCGCGCTGGAGCCGCAGAACGCGACTGAACGGCAAGCCGCGATGCACGCCGTCAACCCGGTCTTCATCCCGCGCAACCACCGCGTCGAGGCCGTGATCCAGGCCGCGGTGAATGACGACAATTACGCGCCGTTCGAGGAGTTGGTGAAGGTGCTGGCCAAGCCCTACGAGGACCAGCCGGAGTACGCCGCCTACGCCGATCCGCCGCTGCCGGACCAGCGCGTGTTGCAGACGTTCTGCGGGACGTGATCAAAAATCGAGATCGGCACTCAGGACTGACCCGCTCGACGATTCCGTGATCATCAGCGTCTCGCCCGTCCGGCCCAGCGCGAGGTTCGTGCAGGTCGATCCGGCGCAGGACTTGATCCGCGCGATGCACTCACCATTCGGCGCCATGACAAACACGTGGCCGAGCGATGCGTGTGCGACGAACAATCGTTCCTGGCGGTCCATCGTCAACCCGTCCGGTCCGCTGGTGCCGAAGAACGAGCAGAACCGCCCGACCTTAGCGACGCCGCCGTCATGCATTAGCGGCACACGCCAGACGCTGTTGTCGCGCGTCATCGCCACGAACAGCACCGTCTCGTCCGGATTCAGTACCAGACCATTCGGGCTCGGCCCATTGGCGATCAGGCAGTCGAGACGTCCGTCGGCGCGCAGGCGGAACACCCGACCGCTCGGATCATGCAGTCCAGTCTGGCCCTGATCGGTGAAATAGACATCGCCGTTCGACGCGATGTGCAGGTCGTTGCAGCCTTTGAAGGACTCCGAGTTGCGATGCGCCAGGATTGGCCTGATCGTGCCGCGCCCGGGATCGAGCTCCATGATGCCGTTCATGTAATCGGCCACGAGAATGCGGCCGTCCGGCGCCATCTTCAGGCCGTTCGGCCATCCCCGATATTCCATGATCAGAGACCATGTCCCCTCAGGCGCGATCCGGAAGATGCGGCCGAACGGAATGTCGACGACGTACAGATTGCCATTCGCATCGTAGGCCGGCCCCTCGATGAAACTGTCGACGGGACGGCCGCCGCGGTTGGCATCGGCCCAGTCCGAGCGAACGCCGGTGCGACGAAATTCCGGCGGCATCGCCGAGAACACGCTGGTCTCAAGCCGCCGCGGCGGCGTGTCGAGATACATCATGGCCGTTCGCCGAGCGCGCGGTGCGGCTGGCCCTCATATTTGTAGGCGAACTGCTTCGGCATCGGCCCCTTGTTGCGGTCCTTACGCCCGGTCTGCTCCCAGGCATGCGCGAGAATGCCGACTGCGCGCGACAGGCAGAAGACGCCTCGCGCCAGCGGCGGCGCAAAGCCGAGCTCGCCATAGATGACCGCGGAGGCGCCGTCGATGTTCATCGGGATCAGCTTGCCCTTGCGCGCCTGCATCACGCGCTCGATCGCGCGCGCGGCTGCAGCATAGCGACCACCAATGCTGCCCTCATTCGCTGCCGCATCCACCAGTGCGAGCAACGGCGCGGCACGCGGGTCGACCGAGTGAAAGCGGTGGCCGAAGCCCGGCAGGTACTTGCTACGGGTCGCGGTGAAATGGTCAATGGCCGCGCCAGCCGCTGCATCGATCTCCTCAGTTTCGCTTCGCCGCAACACGTCGTCATAAAGCTCGACCGCCTGCTCGCCGGCGCCGCCATGGACGTCGTCGAGCGTGTTGATGGCGGAGGCCATCGCGCCATTGAGCGGCAGGCCGCAGCTCACCGCCATCTGGGCGATCGCAATCGACGGGGCATGCGGGCCATGGTCGACGGAGGCGACCAGCGCAGCTTGCAGCAGCCGCTCCTGCACCGCCGTTGGCAGCTCCCCGCGCAGCAGCAGCCAGATCATCGCCGGAAACGAAATCCGGCCGATCAGGTCCTGGATCGGATAGCCCCGATAGGCAATGCGCCCGGGGCCAATATCGCAGATCGACGTTCGCCACCATTGCGCGGCCGCATCCCGCAGTGCGGTTTCATCGCTCATGGTGCCCCCCAGTGGCTTGCTCTACCTTCTTTCCAGCAACCGCTCCGCTCGCCACGAGCTGGGCGATGGCCGCCGCGGAGTAGCCGAGTTGCGCCAGCCAGCGTTTGGTGTCGGCGCCGAGCTCGGGCGGCAACGTCGGCACCGGAAAGTCCTCGTCGAGCCGGAAGCCCGGCCGCGTGATCCGCAGCGGTTTTCCGTCGTCCCGCTCTGCCGGCAATGCTTCGACAAATCGACGCTCGAGCAACTGCGGCTGAGTAAGGATTTGCGGCACCGTCAGCACGCAGCCTGCCGGCACGCCGACCGCGTTAAGCTCGCGCTCCCAATCCTCCGCCGCCTTCGCGCCCAGCGCATCGTTCAGCGCTACGTTCAGGGCTGCGCGGTTGGCCTTACGCGTCTCGCGTCTGGCGAAGCGTGGATCGGTCGCGAGCTCGGGCCGGCCGACCAGATCGCACAAAGTCTGAAACTGCTTCTGCTCGTTGGCTGCGATGTTGAGCGGCCCCGTCGCGGTCCTGAACGTGCCGGAGGGCGCGGCGGTGAAATTCTCGTTGCCCATCGGCTCCGGTTCGACGTCGGCGTTGAGGTGGTTGGAAACAACCCAGCCCATCGCGGCAACGGTGGCCTCCAGCAGTGACACGTCGATGAAGTGGCCGCGGCCGGTTTGCCGCTGATCGACCAGCGCGGAACTGATGGCAAAGGCCGCGGTCAGTCCGGCGATGGTATCGGAGATCGGAAATCCCGTGCGCAGCGGGGCGGACTGCGCATCGCCCGTCAAGCTCATCGCACCCGACAGACCCTGCACGATCTGGTCATAGGCCGGCCGCTTCGCCCATGGCCCGGTCTGGCCGAAGCCCGAGATCGCGCAATAGACCAGCCGTGGATTGTGCCGGCTCAGCACTTCGTAACCGAGGCCGAGCCGCTCCATCACCTTGGGTCGAAAATTCTCCAGAACGACGTCTGCCTTGGCGACGAAGCGCAGGAACACCTCCCTCCCCGCCTCCGACTTCAGATCGAGCGCAACCGACTGCTTGCCGGCGTTGACGGCGACGAAGGACAGGCCCTGGAGCCGCTCCGCCTGCGTCGGATCGGCGCCGAGGCGTCGCGCCAGGTCGCCGCCATCAGGTTTCTCGATCTTGATCACCTCGGCGCCGAGGCGCGAGAGGTGGTAGCCGCAGAACGGACCCGCCAGCACGTTGGACAGGTCGAGGACGCGGATGCCGGTGAGCGGCAAGGACATTCCGTTGGCCCCTTACTTCAGTTGCTCGGCAGCGCGCTCGGCGAAGCGGTTGGTGAAGGTCTTGGTGAGGTCGATCTTGGCGGCCGCGATCTTGGGATCGTAGTCGCTCAGGACTGCGAGCGGGACCTTGGCGGCTTCGACGTCCATCTGGCCGGTCTGCGAGAACAGCGCCTTCGAGGCCTTCAGGATTTCGATGTTCACGTCGCGATTGTCGGTCTTGTAGCCGGCGGGGATCGCATCGACGAGCTGCTCGGTCGGGACCGAGTTGATCCAGCGGTGCGTCTTCAGAAGCGCGTTGACGAGACGCTGCACGGTCTCCGGATTCTTGTCGATGAACGACTGCTGGAGATAGAGGCAGGCTGTCGGATAGATGCCGCCGAAGGCCTGCTTTGAGCCCTCGATCGTGCGCGCGTCGAACAGCGGCGTCGCGGAGCCGTTGCGTGCCAAGAGCGTCGCGACCGGATCGAAATAGACGAGCGCGTCGATGTTCTTGGCTTCGAGCGCAACCATGCCCGGCGCGCCGCTGCCGACCGCGATAATGTTGACATCGCGCGGCCCGAGCCCGGCCTTCTTGATGTAGTAGCGCGCCATGGTGTCTGTCGACGAGCCGGGCGCGGTAATGCCGAGCTTGAGCCCCTTCAGGTCAGCTCCGGTCTTGACCTTGTCGGCGAGATCGTTGCGTACGCCAAGCAGGACGCCTGGAATGTCGTTGAGCAGGAATACGCAGGAGATCTCCTTGCCTTGCGCCCGCATCTGGATCGTGTGGTCGTAGAAGCCGACGGTGCCGTCGACGGAACCGCCAATCAGCGCCTGGAGTGCCTTCGAGCCGCCGGCCTGGAAATTCTCGACGGTGACATCGAGCCCCTCCTCCTTGAACATGCCGAGCTTCACGCCGAGTTCGAGTGGCATGTAGTTGAGGATCTGGGAGCCGACGGCGACCTTGAGCCTCGTCTTTTCGGGTTCGCCGGCCTGCGCAGACAGGACGGAAAGACAGATCGCCGATATGGCCAGGATCAGCCGGGTGAAGACGCGCATGCGAACCTCCATGATTATCTTGTTGTTCAATCAGACTTCGTGGGCCGGGGCCGGACGCCACACTAGCAGCCGTTTCTCGGCGCGATCGACCAGCGCATCGAGGGCGACGACGAAAGCGGACAGCACGATGATGCCCGCGAATACACCGGCGGCATCGAGCACGCCCTCGGCCTGGGCGATCAGGTGACCGAGCCCGGCGGACGAGCCGAGATACTCGGCGACCACCGCGCCCATCACGGCCATGCCCACGGAGACCCGCAAGCTCGACAAGATCCAGGTCGTGGCCGACGGCAGGTAGACATGGCGCAGCAAAGACCATTTGGATGCGCGCAGCAGGCGGGCATTGGCGAGCACCACCGGGTTAACCTCGCGCACGCCCTGGAACGTGTTGAAGAAGGCGACGAACAGCACCAGCGTGACGCCCAGCGCCACCTTCGAGGTCAGGCCGAGGCCGAACCAGATCACGAAGATTGGTCCAAGCAGAATGCGCGGGATGGCGTTGAACATCTTGATGAAGGGCTGCACGACCTCGGCCGCAAACGGGCTCAGGCCGAGCCATATCCCAAGCGTGGTGCCGATCGCGATCCCCGCCACGAAGGACAGGATCGTCTCCAGCAACGTGACGCCTACGTCGGACCAGAAATCTGCGGTCGACATCCATTCGCCGATCCGCGCCACCAGCGCCGATGGCGCCGGAAAGAAGAACGGGTCGATCAGTCCTGTCCGCACGCCGGCTTCCCAGGCCAGGAGCAAGCTCAGCACGATGGCGACCTGAACGAGAACGACCTTACCCTTGCGCGGCATAGCTCTTCTCCACTTCGGCGCCGAGCAGCGACCAGATTTGACGATAGAGTGCGACGAATTCATCGGTGGTCTGGAGCGCCGATACGTCGCGCGGGCGTGGCAGCGTAATCGGGACGTCGCCGACCATGCGGCTGCCCGGCCCAGCCGACATCACCACGACACGGTCAGCGAGCGTGATCGCCTCGTCGAGATCGTGGGTGATGAAGATCAGGGAGCGCCGCTCTGCCTGCCAGAGATCGAGCAGAATGCGGTGCATCAGCCGGCGGGTGTGCACGTCGAGCGCCGAGAACGGCTCGTCCATCAAAACGATCCTCGGCTCCATGATCAGGGTCTGGGCCATCGCCACACGCTTGCGCTGGCCGCCCGACAGCTGATGCGGATAGCGCTCCTCAAAACCCTTCAGGCCAACCTTGGCGAGCCAGGGCCGAGCCTGCGCCCGCGCCTCTTCGACTGGTTTGCCCTGAAACACGAGGCCGAGCCCGACATTGTCCTGCGCGGTCTTCCACGGCAGCAGGCCCTCCTGCTGGAGCATGTAGCCGGACTGGTCGTTCAGGCCTGTGAGCGGCTTGCCGAAGACGCTGACATCCCCGGCGGCTGGCTTCAGCAATCCTGTGACGGTGTTGAGAATGGTCGACTTGCCACAGCCGGTCGGCCCGACCACTGCGACGAACTCGGCCTCGCCGACCTGGAGGTTCATGCTTTTGACGGCGGTGAAATCGCCGAAGCGGATCATGACGTCGCGCAAATCGACGGCCAAGGCCGGCTGCCCTTCCATTGTTTCGCTCCGTAGAACCAGTTCTATTATTCAAAACTCGTAAACCGGACGCGCCATCCGAGTCAAATTAATTTCGTCAAACAGAACCTGCATATCAGCTATTTTATCGACCCATTGATACGCTCGTGATATTTGTTCTATCTGACAGAACAGGAGCTGAAAATGACCAAGACAGGCGTCGATGCGGTGGCGCGGGCGCTGGCGATCCTCAAGGCGTTTGGGCCGGAGCGCGGCGCCATGACGCTGACCGAGATTGCCGAGGCGACCGATCTCTATAAGAGCACGGTGCTTCGCCTCGCCGCGTCGCTGGAGAGCGACGGCTTTCTTGTCCGCGGCGCAGACCGGCTGTTCCGCCCCGGACCAGAACTCTGGCGCCTCGGTGCGCTCTATCAGCGCGGCCTTGATCTCGGCGACCTCGTGAGGCCGGCGCTGCATCGCCTGGTCGAAGCGACCGGCGAGACGGCCTCGTTCTACATTGCCGACGGCGAAGAGCGCATCTGCCTCTACCGGGTCAACTCCCCGCGCTCCGTACGGCATCATCTCGACGAGGGCCAGCGATTGCCGATCGATCGTGGCGCCGCCGGTCGGGTGCTCTCTGCCTATCGCGGTCCCGCTTCGACAGAAACCAGGAAAATCCGCGAGCGCGGCTTCTACGTGTCGATCGGCGAGCGCGATCCCGAGGTCGCCGCTGCCGCAGTCCCCGTGATCGATGCCCAGGGCAAGTTGCGCGGCGCTTTGTCAGTGTCCGCGATCCGGACCCGCTTCGACGCAGAGGCGCGCAAGGCCGCCATCGACGTTCTGACTTGCGAGGCCAAAGCCTTGAGCGGTCTGCTGCCTGCCGACGAGCGCTGACGCCGGAACGGTCAGTCTGCGCCGCCGGCGCCGCCTCCCTACGGATTTTCCGATGCTGGCAATATGCCCCTGTTTTGCCCGACGGGTCAACTCGCGTCGAGCGACCTGTAAGCCATTGTCGCGACAACGATTGGCTACTGTGCATGGGGTTGTTTTCAAGATTTTTTTTGCGGCGCATGCGGCCGCGCAGTCGCCCGCGCCCCCTCTGGAATTCGGAGCACGCGGAACCGTTGTCATCAAACTGAAACATACCCGCTCTAACGGCCTGTCAGCGCCGTCTTGCCGGAGGCGCCCATCCTCCAACCGTCCCGACACAGCGCGCCATGCCCTTCAAATTCATTCACATCACCGACACGCATCTGGCGAATCCCGGCTTGACGCTCTATGGGCTCGACCCGCGCGCCCGCCTCGATGCCGCCATCGCCGACATCAACCAGCACCAGGCGGATGCCGCCTTCGCGGTCGTGACGGGCGACCTCACTCATTGGGGCGAGCCGGAATCCTATGGCAATTTCGCCGAGGCGATGTCCGCGCTGAAAATGCCTTACATCGCCATGGTCGGCAATCACGACCGCCGCGTCGCCTGTCTTGACCGCCTGAAGGCCGCGCCGCGCGATCCCAACGGCTTCGTGCAGGGCACCCGCACCACCGAGCATGGCCTGTTCGTCTTCCTCGACACGCTGGACGAGACCAGCCATGCCGGCGAGATGTGCACCAGGCGCTTCGATTGGCTGGCCAAGACGCTTTCCGCCGCGCCAGCTGACATGCCCTTCGTCGTCTTTATGCACCATCCCCCTTTCCCGGTCGGCGTGCACGCGATGGACGAGATCGCGCTGAAGCAAAGCGGCGAATTCGCCGAGGTGATCGCACCCTACCGTTCGCGCATTCGCCATCTCTTCTTCGGCCATGTGCACCGGCCGATCTTCGGCAGCTACGGCAAGATCCCGTTCTCGACCTTACGCGGCACCAACCACCAGGTCTGGTTCGAGCTCAATCCCGCTGCCACCGATCATCTGGCGAGCCATGAGCCGCCGGCCTATGCCGTGGTGCTGATCGACGATCAGAACCTCGTCGTGCACAGCCACGACTTCCTCGACACCAGTCTGCGCTTCCCCTTCGATCCGCCTGAGGGAATGGACGGCCGCGACTATGCGCTCAACTTCGCGGCGCGGTGAGATGAGCCTCGCAGAACCCGCGGCTCTGCCGGTCGCGGCCTCAGCGCCGCGGCGCCTTCACATCGCGGGGCGGTTCACCGCCCGCTTCAAGGCGTCGCTGCCGGCCTATCTGCTGCTCCTGCCCTCGCTCGTCTTCCTCGCGCTGTTCACCTATGGCGCGATGGGACGCGTGATCATCGATGCGCTTTACCAGCGCGCCACGCCGAAGGCGCCGCTTCGCTTCGTCGGCCTGGACAACATCGCGGCGGTGCTGGCGGACTCCGCCTTCACCGGCGCTGTGATCAACAACCTCATCTACGCTGTCGGTACGGCGATCCCGAGCATCGGCCTCGCGCTGCTGTTCGCACTGGCGCTGGCCCGCACCAACGTCGTCACCAGTGCGCTACGCGCCGCGCTGTTCCTGCCGGTGCTGATTCCGATGGTCGCGGCCTCCGCGCTGTTCCTGTTCATCTTCCTGCCCAATGTCGGCCTGCTCGACTACTACATCGGCCGCCTGCTTCCGGTGCTGCCGAACTGGCTCGGCGACCCCGACATCGCGCTTTACGCGATCATGATCATCACGATCTGGAAGAACGCCGGCTATTACATGCTGTTCTTCCTTGCCGGCCTGCAGGCCGTGCCGGAGGACGTCATGGAAGCGGCGCATCTCGACGGCGCGGGCCCCTTCATGCGGCTGCGCTACATCATCCTGCCGGAGCTCAAGCCAACCTTCCTGTTCGTCATCGTGATCGCCACGCTGAATGCGGTGACGCAAGTCGACCACGTCTTTGTCCTGACCCAGGGCGGCCCGTCCAACGCGACCAATCTCGTGCTGTTCTACATCTATCAGCAGGCGGTCGAGCATTTCGACGTCGGCAAGGCTTCCGCGGCAACGCTGCTGACTCTCGCCGCCCTGATGGGCCTCACGGCGCTGTCGTTCCGGACCATGGCGAACCGAGAGGGCGGGCCATGAAGCTGATCGACAAGCTCCACCGGGATGCCCCGCTCGCCACCCGCAACGAGATCACGCCGAAGCTCGGCTTCCTGCTGACGATCCTGCTCGCGCTCGCCTGGCTCATTCCGTTTCTTTGGATGGGCGTCGCAACCCTGCGTCCCGCCTCCGACGGCATCAACCTGATGGCCGAGTTGATGCCGAGCCTGAAACCCACGCTCGACAACATCAGGGATGCCTGGGAGATCGGTGATTTTCCCCGCTACTTGCTCAACACCACCATTATCTGCACCGGCATTCTCCTGGTGCAGTTCGTGACGATCACGCTCGCGGGTTTTGCCTTCGCCCGTCTCGACTTCGCCGGCAAGACGCCGATTTTCTATCTGTTCCTGATGCAGCTGATGCTGGTGCCGGTGCTGCTGATCGTGCCGAACCTGAGCCTGGTGGTCCAGCTCGGCCTCTACGATACGCTCGCCGGCGTCATGATGCCGTTCTTTGCGTCGGCCTTCGGCACCTTCCTGATGCGCCAGGCCTTCGAGGCGATTCCGACCGAGCTCGAGGATGCCGCTCTGATTGACGGCGCCAGCCTGATCCAGCGCATCCGCCACATCTACGTGCCGCTGTCGCTGCCGAGCTTCTCGGCTTTCGCGATCATCTCGGTCACCAGTCACTGGAACGACTTCCTGTGGCCGCTGATGGTGATCAATTCACCGGACAAGCGGCCGCTCACGGTCGGGCTCTCGGTCTTCACCAAGACCGCCGAAGGCACGCAGGACTGGGGCGTCATCGCCGCCGGCACGCTGATGGTGATCGCACCACTGCTCATCACCTTCCTGATCTTTCAGAAGCGTTTCATCAGCTCTTTCGTCACCTCAGGCATCAAATAGGAGATTTTCCGATGCTGTTCTCCCGCAGGCTCATGCTGGGCCTTGCTATGGCAGGCTCTCTGGCAAGCGCCCTCACCTTCCCGGCTGTTGCCGGCGAGGGTCCGACCGAGATCGACCTGTTCTTCCCCGTCCCCGTCGACGGCAAGCTCGCCCGCGACATGGGCACCTTGATCAAGGAGTTCAACGACGGTCACCCCGACATCAAGGCGACCGCCGTCTACACCGGCTCCTATGACGACACGCTGATCAAGACGCGCGCCGCGATCAAGGCCGGCAAACCGCCGGCCGCCGTGATCATGTCGGCGAACTTCCTGCTCGACATGCAGATCGAGAACGAGCTCACCAACCTTGATCCGTTGATCAAGGCGGACGGTTCCACCAAAGAGCAATTTCTTGGCCAGTTTTTCCCGGCGCTTAGCGGCAATGCGGTGATCAATCGCTCGGTCTATGGCATCCCCTTCCAGAATTCGACGCCGCTGCTCTACATCAACGCGGACAAGGCCAAGGAAGCAGGTCTTGATCCGAGCAAGCCGCCGCAGACCTGGGCCGAGCTCACCGACTGGGCCAAGAAGCTCACCAAGCGCGACGGCGACAAGGTGACCCAATGGGGCATCGCCATCCCCTGCGCCTACGACTATTGCGGCTGGATGATGGAAACGCTCACCATGAGCAATGGCGGGCGCTACTACAACGAGGAGTTCGGCGGCGAGGTCTATTACGACACGCCCTCGATGCTCGGCGCGCTGACCTGGTGGAACGACCTCGTGAGCAAGCACAAGGTCCACCCGCCCGGCGCGACGCCTGGCCCTGCCGTCAGCACCTCCTTCATCTCAGGCAACGCCGCGATGATGATGTTGTCGACGGGCTCGCTGACTTACGTGCGCGAGAACGCCAAGTTCAACTACAAGGTCGCCTTCATCCCGCGCAACGTCCGCAACGCCGTGCCGATCGGCGGCGCCTCGCTGATCATTCCGGCGGGCGTTGAAGCCGACAAGCAGAAGGCTGCCTGGACGCTGATCAAGTGGATGACCTCGCCCGAGAAGAGCGCCTGGTGGAGCCGCGCCACCGGCTATTTCGCGCCCAACATGGCCGCCTACAAGACGCCTGACATGGTCGACTTCCTCAACAAGAACCCGGATGCGAAGATCGCCGTCGAGCAGCTCGACGTCGCAAAACCCTGGTTCGCGACCTACAAGACCGTCCCGGTGCGCAAGAATCTCGAGGACGAGGTGATGCTGGTCCTGAACGGCAAGAAGCAGCCGAAGGAGGCCCTCGTCGCCGCCCAGAAGGCTGCCGACGAGACCCTCAAGCCGTACAACGCGGAGACGTCGCTGAAGCTGCCGTAGGGCCAAGGACACCGGCCAACGAAAATCGGCGCTCCGCCCGCGGGGCGCCGAATTTTGTTCTAGTTTAGACGATCGCCCCCATTAACTCCTCGTCCACCATCCGGCCCGCCTCGCCGGCGGTAACCATCAGAATTAACAGACCCTCAACGCACGGCCGACAAATCTACCGATGTTTCTGGAGATTTCCGCCGTGGATCTGCTGGTTTTCGAGTTCCTGGGATTGGCCCTGGTTGGCATGTGCCTGGTGGTGGTGGCGCTACCCTGCGCCCGCAAATCCTCCCACCGGATCCGCTACGAATAGGAATTTTGACCGCTTCAAGCGATTCTGGCCCCAATGCAAGGCTCGAATTCGCGCCAAGCCCCTTGACATCACAGCGCTTTCGGCAGAACGGCTGATACCAAGTGTCATGGGCCGTTCATGGATTTGATTACCACCACCGCTGACCTCGCGGCTGCCTGCAGCCGGCTGGCCAAGCATCCCGTCATTACCGTCGATACCGAGTTCCTGCGCGAGACCACCTATTACCCGCTGCTGTGCGTGGTGCAGATGGCCAGCCCCGAGGAAGCGGTCGTCATCGACACCCTCGCCGACGGCATCGACCTCAAGCCGTTCTTCGAGCTGATGGCCAACGAGAGCGTGCTGAAGGTGTTTCACGCCGCCCGCCAGGACATCGAGATCATCTGGCACCAGGCCAACATCATCCCGCATCCGGTGTTCGACACCCAGGTTGCCGCCATGGTGCTCGGCTACGGCGACAGCATCGCCTATGACGCACTGGTCGAGAAGGTCACCGGTCACCGCCCGGACAAGACCCACCGCTTCACCGACTGGTCGCGCCGACCGCTGACCAAGGAGCAAATGCATTACGCGGTCTCCGACGTCACGCATCTGCGCGACGTGTTCGCCGCACTCGACGCCGACCTCAAGAAGCGCCGTCGCAACGAATGGGTCTCCATCGAGATGGAGATCCTGACCTCGCCCAAGACCTACGATTTCCACCCCGAGCGCGCTTGGGAGCGGCTGAAGACGCGGGTGCGCAAGCCGAAGGACCTCGCGGTGCTGATGGAGGTCGCCGCCTGGCGTGAGCAGGAGGCGCAGAGCCGCGACGTGCCGCGCGGCCGTGTGCTGCGCGACGAAGCCGTCACCGACATCGCCACCCATGCGCCGAATACGCTGGAGAAGCTCGCCCACCTGCGCTCGGTGCCGAAGGGTTTCGAGAAGTCCAAATGGGGCGCCGACATCGTCGCCGCGGTCGAGCGCGGCCTGGCGCGGGATTTCTCGATGCTGCCGAAGCTGGAGAAGCCGCGCAACAACTCCAACGGCGCGGCGACCGTCGAGTTGTTGAAGGTTCTGCTGCGCATGACCGCCGAGCGTCATGCGGTGGCAAGCAAGGTGATCGCGACCGTCGATGATCTCGAAGAAATTGCAGCCAGCGATGATGCCGACGTGCCGGCGCTGCGCGGCTGGCGTCGTGAGTTGTTCGGCGAAGCCGCACTGAAACTGAAGCGCGGCGAGCTGGCACTGGCGATCGAGAAGGGTCGTGTGATCGGGGTGCAGCGGGCGTAGGCAGCCCCGCTCTCTCCATCGTCATTGCGAGGAGCTCTTGCGACGAAGCAATCCAGACAGTTTCCGAGGAGGATTCTGGATTGCTTCGCTGCGCTCGCAATGACGGAATTTGACGCAGCAGCGTGCCTTACGCCTGCGGCAGCTTCGCCACTTCGCTCTTCATGTCATCGAGCACGCCCGTGATCGCCGCGACCAGCTCGTCGATCTGGGCCTTGGTGGTGATCAGCGGCGGGCAGATGGCGATCGCATCGAGCATGTTGCGCAAGATCACGCCGCGCTCCTGCAGCATGCGGCTGGCCATGCCGCCGACCGCGCCGGGCGTTGCAGCCGCGGTCTTGCGGCCCTTGTCGAGCACGAGCTCGAGCGCTGCGATCATGCCGACGCCGCGAACCTCGCCGACCAGCGGATGGCTAGTGAGCTCGCGCAAGCGGCCCTGCATATAGCCGCCGAGCTCGGCAGCATGCGCGACCAGGCCCCGCTCCTCGATGATCTTGAGGTTTTCGAGCGCCACCGCCGAACCGACCGGATGACCGCCGGCGGTGAAGCCGTGGCCGAGCACGCCGATCTTATTGCTCTCGTCGGCGATCGGCTCGAACATGCGGTCGTTCATGATGATCGCCGACAGCGGGAAATAGCTCGAGGTGATCTGCTTGGAAACCACCATCGCATCGGGCTTGATGCCATAGGTCTCGCTACCGAACATCTTGCCGGTGCGGCCGAAGCCGCAGATCACCTCGTCGGCAATCAGGAGGATGTCGTACTTTTTCAGGACTGCCTGGATCTTGTCCCAATAAGTTGCCGGCGGCACCACGACGCCGCCCGCTCCCATCACCGGCTCGCCGAAGAAGGCGGCAATCGTGTCGGGTCCTTCCTTCTGGATCAGCGCGTCGAGCTCCTCGGCCCGGCGCGTCGCAAACGCCTCCTCGCTCTCGCCGGGCGCGCCGTCCTTGTAGAAATGCGGCGAGCCCGTGTGCAGGATATTCGGCAGCGGCAGGTCGAACGAGCGGTGGTTGTTGGGAAGGCCCGTGAGGCTTGCCGACGCGACGGTGACGCCGTGATAAGCGCGCATGCGGCTGATGATTTTCTTTTTCTGCGGCTGGCCGAGCGAATTCGAACGATAGGCAATCAGCTTCAGGACGGTATCGTTCGCCTCCGAGCCGGAATTGGTGAAGAACACCTTGCTCATGGGCACAGGCGCGAGCGCCACCAGCTTCTCGGCGAGATCGATCGAGGGCCCGTGCGATTTGGCCGAGAAGGTGTGGTAGAACGGCAGCGCCTGCATTTGCTTGTAGGCGGCCTCGACCAGCCGCTCCTCATTGAAGCCGAGCCCGACGCTCCACAGGCCCGCCATCGCCTCGAAATAGCGCTTGCCTGACGCGTCGAACACGTAAGGCCCCTCGCCGCGTTCGATCACCAGGGGACCCGCCTGCTGATGGGCGCGCGCATTGGTGTAGGCATGGAGCTGGTAGGCCACATCCCGGGCTTCTTGCGAATTGGGCAGCATCGTCATCACGGGATTCCTTAACTGGTGCGTCATCCGACGTTGTGGCGCAGCCTCCATCCAGGAACGAGGCTTGTCCAAACAAAACGTCCATTCCTTGGCTATTGCGGCGCGCCACAACTTGCAACGCCATTTCGTTGCCGACGCCTGCACATGAGCGTTGCAGGAAGGCAGCGCTGCCGTTTTGGGCGTTTCGCCGCCTCGGCTAGTCCCGCCTGGCGAGGATGAAGGCGGCCATTGCGGCCACCAGCGCCGGAACCGCCGCCGCGGCAAACAGCGGCTGCGCCCCCATGTCGCGGGCCAGCATCGCCCCACCGACCAGCGGTCCCACGATCGAGCCGATGCGGCCGATGCCCAGCGCCCATCCGACGCCGGTCGATCTGATCGCTGTGGGATAGAACGTGGCCGTCAACGCGTTCGAGGCAATCTGTCCGCCGACGATGCAGAAGCCCGAAGCGAAGATCGCGATCGTCACCAGAACGATCGAATGGCTCACCATGCCGATGGCCGCAACGGCAGCTGCGGCGAAGAGATAGGTCAGCGACAGCGCGCGAAACGAGAAGCGGTCGATGAACCGGCCGAGTGTAAAGGTGCCGACAACGCCTCCGACCTGGAGCGTGGCGCCGATCGCGGCCGCAGCCGACACCGAGACACCGAGATCGTTCAGCACGGTGGGGAGCCAGTTCGACAGCAGATAGAGGTCGAGCAGGCTCATGAAGAACACGATCCAGAGCAGCAGCGTCACCGATCCGCGTCTTTCCGCAAACAGATGCGCGACTGGCAGACCCGGCAATTTCGGCTCCTGGACGACGAATTTCGCCCTGGCGGCGAAAGACACGCCCGGCGAGATCTTTTTCAGGATCTCAGCGACCTCATGGTCGCGCCGGCCGAGCATTGCCAGAAACCTGATCGATTCCGGCAGGGCGTTGAGCAGGAACGGCAGCAGCAGCAAGGGCACGAGGCCGCCGACCAGAAAGACCGAACGCCAACCGAAGGCAGGAATGAGCGCGGCTGCAACCAGCCCGCCCAGGGCGGCCCCGATCGAAAAGCCTGCGAACATCATCATGACAAGAGTGGCGCGACGGCGATGCGGACTGAATTCGGACGTCAGCGCGACGGCATTGGGCATGGCGCCGCCGAGACCGAGACCTGTCAGCACGCGCAATGCGATCAGCCAGGTCGTATCAGGCGCAAACATCGTGAGCAGCGTTCCGATGCCGAACACCAGCGTGCTCGCGAGGATGATACGGCGACGGCCAATCCTGTCCGCCATCGGGCCGAAGATCAGCGCGCCGATCATGAGGCCAAGGAGCCCGGCACTGAACACCGGCCCGAGGCTGCCGCGCGCGAGCTTCCACTCCTGCGCCACGGCGGGCGCGACATAGCCGATGGCCTGGGTGTCGAAGCCGTCGATGAACAGCACGGCGGCGCAGACCAGCAGCACCCGGATCTGGAAGGCGCCCACTGGCTGCCGGTCGACATAGGCGGGGACGTCGATCGTGTCCGATACGGCCTCGCCCGTTGCTGTGACAGCCATGCTCGCCTCCTCCCCCGGGTAGCCCCTGCACTATTTTTCCTTTATTAATCTCTTATAATGAGATTATTTTCTGCGCAAGCCGCCTGTATCCGACGTATAGCAGCCTCGGCACAGCCGGCTCACACGACTGAACGCGAAGCTGAATCAAACCGATATGGTCAAGGCAAACAGTCAGGATCGAGTCCTTGCCGTGCTCGATCTCTTCACCGAGGCGCGTCCGCAATGGTCGCCCGAGGAACTCATGAACGAGCTCGGCTATACCAGGCCGACCCTCTACCGCTACCTGAAGAGCCTGAAGGACAGCGGCTTCGTGATGTCGACGCGCGGCGGCCGGTTCGCACTCGGCCCGCGCGTGGTCGAGATGGATTATCTCAGTCGCCGCTCCGATCCGTTGATCGCAATCGCTACGCCGCACCTGGAACGCCTCACAGCCGCGTACCCCTGCACGGCGCTGATCGTGCGCTGGTATGGCGATAAAATACTGTGCGTAGCCTCGATCGCATCCACCGTGAATCCAGTCAGCAGCTATCCGCGCGGCAGACCGATGCCGATGGGGCGCGGCGCGATCGCGCGCTCGATCATGGCCTTTCTGCCCAAGCAGCGCCTCATGCCGCTGGTGACGCGTTATGCTGCCGATCTGCGCAGCGTCGGCGTCGGCGACGCTCCCGACGACATCCTTGCTGCGTTGAAGCGAGTGCGGCGCGTCGGCGTTGCCGTCGCCTTCGGCGAAGTGACGCCGGGCGCGGTCGGGATCGCCGCCCCGATCCTCGACGCTGGCTATCCGAGCGCAAGCCTCTGCATCACGATCGCCGGCCAGCATGCCAATGGCGAGTTGATTGATCGCATCAGTGCGGAGGTCCGCGAAGCGGCCAGGCAGATCTCCGCGGCCGCCGAAAGAGAGACAGCATAATCTCATACTACGAGATTTAGCTTGACCAGATGCGCACGACGCCCCATGAGGACCGACGATCGCGCCAGGCGCGGAACAGGCACGGGGAAACGATGTGAGGCAGGCTGAGGCGAACAACCACGCGCCGGTCGTCGTCGTTGGCGGCGGACCGGTCGGAATGGGCCTTGCGATCGGCCTGGGCCTGCGCGGCATCAAGACCATCGTGGTCGAACGCTACGAGCAGCCGCAGCCGATCCCGAAGGGACAGAACCTCACCCAACGGACAATGGAGCATTTCCATTTCTGGGGCTCGGAGGCGGCGCTGCGGGCGGCCCGCACCATTCCACCCGACTACGGCATCGGCGGAATGACGAGCTACGGCACGCTGCTCAGCGGCTATAACTACAACTGGCTGCAGCGCGAACTGGTTCGACCATTTTACTTCACCGACAATGAGCGCCTGCCGCAATATGCGACCGAAGCTGTGTTGCGGCAACGGGCAGCGCAGCTTCCCGCCATTGATCTGCGCTACGGATGGACCTGCCGGGACGTGCGGCCTGAAGCCGATGGCGTCGTCATCGAGATCGTCAACCGTGAGGGGACGAAACAGAGCCTGCACGCCGACTACGTCGTCGGGTGTGACGGCAGCCGGTCGGTCGTGCGCGAGCGCGCCGGCATAACGCAGACCCGTTCCGACCATGATCGACTGATGGTCTTGCTGGTGTTTCGCTCCACCGAATTGCACCGCTTGCTCAGCAAGTTTCCGGGTAAGTCCTTCTACAGCGTGCTGCATCCGGATCTCGACGGTTACTGGAAGTTCTTCGGCCGGGTCGATCTCGGCACCACATGGTTCTTCCACGCCCCTGTCCCCGCCGAGACCACGGCCGACAATTTCGATTTCAGGCGCCTGCTGCACGAAGCGGCGGGGGCGGAGTTCGATGTCGAATTCGAGCACATCGGCTTCTGGGATCTGCGTTTCACGCTCGCCGACAGCTATCGTGCCGGCCGCGTCTTCATTGCCGGCGATGCCGCGCACAGCCACCCGCCCTATGGCGGCTATGGCATCAACAGCGGCTTCGAGGATGCCGTCAATCTAACGTGGAAGCTCGCTGGGGCCCTGCAGGGCTGGGCGCCGGCGAGCCTGCTCGACAGCTACGACGCAGAACGTCGCCCCGTCTTCGCATCGACAGCACGCGACTTCATCGAAACATCGATCTTCCGCGACCGGGATTTTCTCTGGCAGCATGATCCGGCGCGGGATCGGGCCGATTTCGAGGCAGCCTGGCAATCGCGGCAGTCTGGCGCACGCGCGGAAGTCAACGCCTTCGAGCCGAACTACGAGGGATCGCCGATCGTTTTCGGACCCATTGGCGGCGTCAGCACCGCAATCGGCTCGCACGCCTATGCAGCGCGCGCTGGCCATCATCTGGCGCCGCAACCTCTGTCGTCAGGCAAGAACGTCTTCGAGGAGCTCGGCGACGGCTTCACGCTGATTGATCTGACGGATGGCGCCGCGGCAGCCGCTTTCGGGCAAGCCGCCGCACGGCTTGGCATTCCGCTGAAGGTGATTGAGGACACAGCGTCAGGCGGCCGCGAAAAATACGAGGCGGGGCTGATCCTGGTGCGGCCCGATCAGTTTGTTGCCTATGCGGCCAACAATGCTGATGACCCATCCGAGATCCTGAGACGTGCCGTCGGCCGCTTCTGACCGGATCGCTCCGCCCGGGCCTAGGCCACGCCGTCGTCACTCCCGTCGCCGTCCGCTGCGGCTTCCCTCACCTCGACCAGCGCCATCGAGAGCAAATAGACGGTCGTAGGCAGACCGACCCGGCGCGCCGCCTCGACGGCACGCGACAGATCGCTCATCAGCTGCTTGAGCTCGTCCTCCCGAGACAATGTCCTACCCCATCCATCCGCCGATCGCGGCAGCCTGGACCGCGACGGCGCCGCTGGCTCTGATCAGTTCGGCGCTGGGCTGGATTGTAGCAAAGTTGGCAATGACATTCACCACCGACCGTTTGTAGCCGGCCGCCCCACCGGTGCCCGACTGGCGGCAGGCAACAGCATCGGTGATCACCTGATAGCGGTGGCAGCGATGAAGGCTGAGGGCAACGGATGCTCAAACGTCATCTCGCCCGGGCGCAGCCCCGCCTCCGCCGTCCGATCGGTCAGCCTGGATGACGGATTGAACCATGTGTTTCAAATCCACACTGGCCATCGCATGATGGTGGCGCCGCCATCGAGAATGGCGTGGCGACGCCCGATCAGGAGCGGATCATCATGGAGACCAGCATTCTCTTGCGCAGAGCTGCACTCGTTTCAACGGCCGGCGAGCGCAAGGTCCCGCAGCGGCGAGGTCACCGCCCGCCCCGCCGAGGCATCGAGCACGCCGGGGCGGTCCCAGTCGCCCTCGGGGCGGATGATCACGTAGGGATCGCTATCCAGCGTGATGGCATCCGGCCCCGGCTCGATCTCCAGCAGCATCTCCGTGTAGGAGAAATCCGAGAAGGTGATCTTCCTGTTGTTGCCGAGCGGCTTGGCGCCGAAATGGGCCCAGAAATCGACCAGTCGATCCTGGGCCTGACCATAGATCTTGCGGAACCCCTTGCGCTTCACGAAGTCGATGCTCGCCTGCACCAACTTGAACGAGAGGCGCGAGCGCCGATATTGATGACGCACCGCGAGCCGCTCGACCTTGGCAAAATCACCGAAGAAGCGCACGCGCAGGCAGCCCGCAGGCTCGCTGCCGACATAGCCGATGAAATGCGCGGCCACCATGTCGTTACCGTCGAACTCCTCATCAAACGGGCAATCCTGCTCGGCGAGGTAGACCGCAGAGCGAATGGCGGTGACCAGCATGAGGTCGCTCGGATTGCGCGCCAGGCGGATCGTGATGGCGCGGGAGTCGGGCTTGGCGAGAGGAATCCTAGTGCCGTGCATCTGCAAAACTCCTTGCTTGAACGATTGCGCCCGGCGCCCGCATCGGATGCCGATGCCACGGGCGCTCGTAACACCAGAGGTCGGGCTGGAAGCTCGAAACGGGCTCGAAGCCGGTCGCCCTCATGATCTCGCGTCCGGCCACGGTTGACGGCTGGGCATAGCAATTCGCGCCGCGAAATCTTAACTGCC
The DNA here is from genome assembly GCF_028128765.1 of Bradyrhizobium sp. CCBAU 51627. Taxonomy (GTDB): domain Bacteria; phylum Pseudomonadota; class Alphaproteobacteria; order Rhizobiales; family Xanthobacteraceae; genus Bradyrhizobium. The sequence continues at coordinate 422,563 of NZ_LBJG01000005.1, read as the reverse complement.
GCAGATGAGCCGCAGCCTTGCCAAGACCGGCGATACCACGGCCGGTCGCCGCGATCGCCCAGATGTAGATGGCTGCGACGTCATCATTCGCGGAAGCGAGATAGCGCGTCTGCGGCGCAGTCAGACAGATATCCTCGAGCAGCAATGCATCGTGCCCATGATCGTTGAGAAACAGGAAGGCCATGCCGCCGAGCAAACTGCCTTTCCGCGTGAACGTCAGGATGCTCTGGGGATCAAAGGCGAAATACTTCGCAAGCTCCACTGCCCCGATCTGCACGCCCGGAACCAGCCGTCGCGCCATCTCCGAGAGTGCCGCGATTTCGGAAAACTGCGCGCAACGGACATCAACCTCGGGGCTCAACGGCAAAGCATCGAAATCATGCCTTGCGGCACACGCGCCCCTTTCCATACTCATGTCGTCCCTCTATCGTTCGGCGGTTTTGTACGTCGCTATGGGGACGAGCTTAGCGGCTGGAGATCAGGAGTATGCAGCAAGTATTGCACCGGGGCGCTGCAATGATGCAGCACCATGAAGAACCGCTAAATGCGTCCTGGGACGATTTGAAGCTTTTTTTAGCCTGCGCAAAGTTTAAAAGTTTCCGAAATGCCGCCGAAGAGCTCGGGCTCACCTCTACCACGTTGATGCGCAGGGTCGACCGGCTCGAAGAGAGCATCGGCTGCAAGCTTTTCCTGCGCGACCAGAGCGGCCTCACGCTCAGCGACGAAGGCGCCGCGATGATCGCCGACGTCGCACATATGGAGCGTCACGCCTTCAACGTCTTCCGTCGCGCCTCGCGCTCATCCAACGACACGTCGGGCACGGTGCGCGTCGCGGTGACAGAAGGTCCCGGCAATTTCTGGATCCTGCCGCGGCTGATCGATTTCCAGAAGACCTATCGCAAGATCACCGTCGACCTGCGTTGTGCGATGGAGCAGGCCGATGTCGCGCGACTGGAGTCGGACATCGCGATCCAGCTCGAGCCGCCGACCAATTCCGACCTCATTGTCACCAAGCTCGGCCGGCTGCACATTTATCCGTTCGTCTCGGAGGATTATGCGAACCTCTACGGCGTGCCGTCAACGCTCGCCGAATTACCGAGCCACCGCATCATCAAGCAGAGCGCGCCGCAGGTCGACGACAGCGCCTATGCCCGCGTGCTCGGGTTGAAATCGCTGGAAGGCATCGTCGGGATCAAGACCAACTCCTCTGTTGGCGTGCTCTATGCGGTCGAGCGCGGCGCCGGAATCGGCTTCCTGCCGACGGTGGCGATCGCGCTCGGGGCGCCGCTCGTCGCGGTCGACCTCGGCGTCAGCCACCACGCCGATCTCTGGCTCACTTATCACAAAGAGTTCCGCGCCTCCGAGCGGCACAAGGTCGTAGTCGACTGGCTGAAGCAGATCTTCGATCCCAAGACCTATCCCTGCTTCCGCGACGAGTTCATCCATCCGAACGCGCTGGTGCCGATGATGACGTCCGTGCGCGAAGCCTTTGGATTGACGGGCTACGTCGCGCCGACTCCTGCTTAAGCACCGGCGAACGCTACGTCACCACCGATATTCGAAGCCGACCGTGCCCTGGTGCGACGTCAGCTCGTTGCGGAATTTGCCGTCGTAATTGACGTAGAGCCGCGCGGTGTTGGTCAGGCTGAGCGAGGCCGAGGCGCCGGCGTCCAGGCCATAACGGCTCTCGCCAATGCCGGGAACGATGATGTTCTGGGTCCCGAGGCTGACCTGCACCGATCCCAGGTCCTGATAGAAATTATCGACGAACTTGCCGTAGGCCGAGAGGTCCAGAACCTTCTTGTCGACGATGAAGTAGCGCCCGATCTCCGCCCCGATCATGGCGCGTGCGCGAGAGATCGCGCTCGAGCCGACGTTAAGAGGGTCAAGTCCGCCCGCCTCGTGGAACGCCGCGCCGGTCGCCCGCACATATTCAAGCGCGCCCTTGGGCACGATGCGCATCTGATCCTTGGTCCAGTAATAACTGATCTCGGTCAGCGCGCCGTCGACCGAAGCGCGATAGCCCGCCGTCGCGAGGCCGAAACCAGTGTCGCGGCTGGAATGAACCTTGCCGAATCCGTGCACCACTGCGAAGGCCCAGGTCCAGGGGCCCTTGTCGACCGAGCCGTTGAAGCCGACCTGCGTCAGATCGAGCGTCGCCGACTGGAGCGCGACCGGCACGTCGATGTCGGTATGGCTTTGGTCAACGGAAAAGCCGAGGTTGACGCCGGGCGCGATCCGCGCACCGAAGCCGGCAACACCGCCGATCGTCTTGCGCTTGTCGCCGACGAAATCGCCCTGGGCATCGGTCCGGACTGAGATCCCGTAACCCTCGAACCAGGTACGGTAGCGCGGGTCCTGCGCGCTCTCCGACGCGCCACCCCCCTCCGGATTGGTGCGCGAGGCGCGATTGATGCCGCCGGAGGCCTGGTTGCCGAGCCGCTCCAGGAAGTTTGAGCCGACATTGAGCGTGCTGTTGGCCGCCGACTGGTTGTAATTGGTCGATATCGATGTCGGGGTCGGCGTCGGGCTCGGTGTCGGTGTCGGTGTCGGCGACGGTGTAGGCGACGGTGTAGGCGTCGGAGATGCAGCCGGCGTCGGGGTCTGAGCCAAACCTGATGTCGCGGACGTCATCACGACGACCGAAAGGGCGACGGCAACCGCCCGCACGATTCCACGGAGACGATCCAATCCGATCGTCTGCCTTGTTCTGTTGGGCTGCCGATTGCAGCACATGACGAGTAATCCCGAAGCAAAATGGCGGCCGCAAAAAAACAACATGAACGGCGAGCAGGTGCGGCGATTTGTGCTGAACTGCCGCAAGGGGTCAACAGTTTGGCGAGCGATCGCTGGGGGGATTGCTCCGGATTGTGGTTCCGCAGCCACAGGTCCCAAATTGCTGCGGGAGATCTTCGGTGCGGTCTTGAAATTCGCGCGCGGCTTGCTAGCGCGCGGTTTTCGTGTTGGAATACCGCACACAATCGGAATTGGCCGCTCGGCTGTGCGTTTCGCGACAGACTCAAGACTCGAACAGACTTCCGGAAGCCCGTTTGTGACGTGGCACGCGAAAAGCGGCCGCGTCTTTTTAGTATCTAGCGGAGGAGACTAACGATGCCACAAAAGGGCACCGTCAAATGGTTCAACCCGACCAAGGGCTATGGGTTCATCAAGCCGAACGGCGGCGATAAGGACGTGTTCGTCCACATCTCCGCGGTCGAGCGCGCTGGCCTCTCGACCCTGAACGAGAACCAGGTGGTTGAATACGACCTCGTGGAGAACCGCGGCAAATCGTCCGCGGAGAACCTCAAGGTCTCCTGATTCCTCTCAAAGCCCAGCGCGAGAGATCATGACGTTGCCCCCGGCTCTGCCGGGGGATTTTGTTTGAGACGACGAAACGCAGGACGCGCCTCAATTCACCACAGGCGCAATCAGAAAATTCTCGGACGCCTCGCTTCCCGTCGTCTTGCAGACGTCGCCCTCGATCTTGACTTTGCCGCTCGCGAGCAGGCTCAGCGCCGCAGGATAGATGCGGTGCTCGACTTCGATGATGCGCTCCGACAGCGTCTCCGCGGTGTCGTGGTCGCTGACGGGCACGGCGCCCTGCATCACAATCGGGCCGGCATCAGTCTCAGGAATCACGAAGTGCACTGTCGCGCCAGACAACTTGACCCCGGCGCGCAAGGCTTGGCCATGCGGGTCGAGGCCGGGGAATGACGGCAGCAGCGAGGGATGGATGTTGAGCATCCGTCCGTACCAGGCCTTGGTGAATTCGGCGGTGAACAGGCGCATGAAGCCGCCGAGGCAAATCAGCTCGATGCCGTGCTGGTCCAGCGCTGCCTGCAGCACGGCCTCGAAACCAGCGCGGTCCTTGCCGAACGGCTTGCTCTCGATGACCTCGGTCTTCACGCCGGCCGCCTTGGCCCGTTCGAGCCCGAGCGCGTCGGCCTTGTTGGAGACCACCAGCGAAATCTCTGCCGGAAAATCCGGCGCACTTGCTGCCTTGATCAGCGCGGCCATGTTGGAACCGCGACCGGAGATCAGAATGGCGACGCGGCGCTTCATCACAGGGCCAGGTCGAGATGGCCGTTATAGACGACGCGTTCGCCCTCGGCCGGGATCACGGTGCCGAGCAGTGCCACGGTTTCGCCAGCATCGCTGAAGACCTGCGTGACCTGGTCGACCTTGTCGGGCTCGACGATGGCGATCATGCCGATGCCGCAGTTAAAGGTGCGCAGCATCTCCAGTTCGGCGATGCCGGCCTGCGCCGACAGCCATTTGAACACCGGCAGCACCGGCAGGCGCGCGAGGTCGATGCCGACGCCGAGGTGGCTCGGGAGCACGCGCGGGATGTTGTCGGTGAAACCGCCGCCGGTGATGTGGGCAAGCCCCTTCACCGCGCCGGTCTCGCGGATCGCACGCAGGCAGGATTTGACGTAGAGCCGGGTCGGCGTCAGCAGCGCACCGCCAAGGGTCATCACGGGCGCGAACGGCGCCGGCGCCTCGAAGCCGAGGCCGGACTGTTCCACGATCTTGCGCACCAGCGAGAAGCCATTGGAATGCACGCCCGAGGAAGCAAGGCCGATCACTGCATCGCCGGCGGCGATGTCCTTGCGGGGCAACAGCGTGCCACGTTCGGCGGCGCCCACGGCAAAGCCGCCGAGATCATAGTCGCCATCCCTGTAGAGGCCGGGCATTTCGGCAGTCTCGCCACCGATCAGGGCGCAGCCGGATTCGCGGCAGCCTTCGGCGACGCCGGCGACGATTGCGGCCGTGGCCTCGGGGTCGAGCTTGCCGCAGGCAAAATAGTCCAGGAAGAACAGCGGCTCGGCGCCCTGCACCACGAGGTCGTTGACGCTCATGGCGACGAGATCGATGCCGATTCCGCCGTGCAGGCCGGTCTCGATTGCGATCTTGACCTTGGTGCCGACGCCGTCCGTGGCCGCCACCAGGACGGGATCCCTAAAACCGGCCGCCTTGAGGTCGAACAGACCGCCGAATCCGCCGATCTCGGCGTCGGCGCCGGGCCGTGCGGTGGCGCGCACCATCGGCTTGATCAGATCGACCAGGCGGTTGCCCGCGTCGATATCGACGCCTGAATCGGCGTAAGTGAGGCCGTTTTTGCGGTCGGTCATGCCCGATTTCCAGTGGGTTTGCGGCTGGTTACGTCGAATTCCGGGGACGCGCAATGGCAAGCGTGGCGCCCCGCCCTATACTATGTAGAGATATCAACCGGTTCAGCCTCTTTAGAGGCGGGATTCAAAGTCAGGTCGGGTGCCGGGAAGCGCCGTGTGAGTATTCCGAACATCATTACCCTGGGCCGCATCATGCTGGTCCCCATCATCGTCTGGGCCATCGTATCGAGCCAAATGGAGGTGGCGTTCGCCGTCTTCCTCATCGCGGGTGTCAGCGACGCTGTGGACGGTTTCCTCGCCAAGCGATTCAATATGTCCAGTGAACTCGGTGCCCTGCTCGATCCGCTGGCTGACAAGGCCTTGCTGGTCTCAATCTACCTGTCGCTCGGGATCTGGGGAGATATTCCGCGCTGGATCGTGATTCTGGTGGTGTCGCGCGACATCATGATTGTCGCTGCGGTGATCGTATCCTGGCTGTTCGACAAGCCGGTCGAGATGAAGCCGTCGAAAGTGTCGAAGCTCAATACAGTAGCCCAGGTGGCCTATGCGGCATTGGTGCTGGCTGCCCTCGCTTTCGGCTTCAAAGCGGGCCCATATGATATAGTTCTGATGGGTCTGGTCACGGTGTTCACGCTGTCCTCCGTGTCGCTCTATCTCGTCGAGTGGCTGCGGCACATGAGCACGATCGAAGCCCGATGAACCGGGATGCGGCCCCGCAAAAGGCCAACTCCCCGTCGATCAAGTCGAACCTTATCAGGCAAGGCCGGTGCGCCGGCACGGAGCAAGAAGCGTGGCAGGCCGCGTTCACCCCCGACAATTGGCGTTTTCGCTTCCGCATGCGGAAAGCCTCAGCCGGGACAATTTTCTCGAGGGCCCCGCCAATGCTGCCGGTCTCGCTCTGATCGACAGCTGGCCGGAATGGCCGAGCCGGATCATGTGGCTCGCCGGCCCCGAAGGCTCTGGCAAGAGCCATCTGGCTGCGATCTGGGCCGAGGTATCAGGCGCCCGCTCGACCATGGCCAATGCGCTGACCCCAGCCAGCGTCCCCGGCGCGCTCGCGACCGGCGCGCTGGTGGTTGAGGATCTCAAGGCCAAAGACTTCGACGAGCGCGCCCTCTTCCATTTGATGAACCTTGCCCGTGAGGACGGCGCCTTTGTGCTTTTCACCGGGCGCGAGGCACCGGCGGCACTGGAGGTGGATCTCCGTGACCTGCGCTCCCGCCTGCGGACCATTCCGATGGTTTCGCTGGCGCCACCCGACGACCAGCTGTTCCGCGGTCTGATCGTCAAATTCTGCGCCGACCGCCAGCTCAGCGTGGACGAAACCGTGGTGAGCTATCTCGCGACCCGGCTGGAGCGCTCCTCGGCCGCCGCCCGGCGGGCCGTGGAACTGCTCGACAGCGAGGCGCTGCGCCTCAGCCGCCCTGTCACCCGGGCGCTCGCCGCCGAGCTGCTACGGGACGTCTGAATACCACGCTCCCTCAGGCCCGCTTGACGCAATGCCGCGGCGGAACATCAATGTCATCGAAACGTCATCGCACTAACACATGCTCCGGCCGGTTTTGCGCTTAAGTCGCAAAGAGGGGCAATTTTGATGGACCGACTTCTCATGGACTCCGCGCAAGCTATTGAAACAAAAGAGAAAGCCACGGAGACCGAGGGCCTGCCGGCGATCGCCTCGAGCCCGGAGCGCTTCATCAATCGCGAGCTGTCCTGGTTGCATTTCAACCGGCGCGTTTTGGAGGAATCGGTCAACCCCAGCCACCCCATGCTGGAGCGGGTGCGATTCCTGTCGATTTCGGCAAATAACCTCGACGAGTTCTTCATGGTTCGCGTGGCCGGCATCAAGGCCCAGGTGCGCGAGGGCATTGCCGAGCGGGCACCCGATGGCCTGACCCCGTCCGAGCAGCTCGCATTGATCAACCGCACTGTCTCCCAGCTCGCCTCCGATCAGCAGGCCATCTGGCGCGACCTGCGTGGCACGCTGGCCGAAGTCGGCATCGTGCTGGTCGACGGCAAGGACGTCAGCAAGGCGGAACGGACCTGGCTCGAGGACTATTTCCTCAACAACGTGTTCCCGCTGCTGACACCGCTGGCGATTGATCCGGCTCACCCCTTCCCGTTCATCCCGAGCCTCGGCTTCACCATCGCGCTCCAGCTCACGCGCGAGGCCGACGGCAAGCCGATGAACGCACTGATCCGCATGCCCGGCAAGATCGACCGCTTCATCCGCCTGCCGGCCGAAGGCAAGGTCCGCTTGATCTCGCTTGAGCAGGCCACCAGCCTGTTCATCAACCGCCTGTTCCCCGGCTACAGTCTCCACGGTCAGGGCGCCTTCCGCATCATCCGCGACTCCGAGCTCGAAATCGAAGAAGAGGCCGAAGACCTCGTCCGCCTGTTCGAGACCGCACTGAAGCGCCGCCGCCGCGGATCGGTGATCCGGCTCGAGATCGACGCCAAGATGCCGGAGGAGCTGCGCAGCTTCGTGCAGCACGCGCTGTCCGCGGCCGACGACGAGGCGTTTCTCGTCGACGGCGTGCTCGCCATGAACGAACTGTCACAGCTGACCCGGCTTGATCGGCCAGACCTCGAATTCACCCCTTACGTGCCGCGCCACCCGGAGCGCGTGCGCGAACATGGCGGCGACATTTTCGCCGCTATCAGGCAGAAGGACCTGATTGTCCATCATCCCTACGAATCCTTCGACGTCGTGGTGCAGTTCCTGCAACAGGCCGCGCGCGATCCCGACGTCGTCGCGATCAAGCAGACGCTCTACCGGACCTCGAACAACTCGCCGATCGTCCGCGCGCTGGCGGAAGCGGCAGAAGCCGGCAAGTCCGTCACCGCGCTGATCGAATTGAAGGCGCGCTTCGACGAAGAGGCCAACATCCGCTGGGCGCGCGATCTCGAACGCGCCGGCGTGCAGGTCGTCTACGGTTTCCTGGAATTGAAGACGCACGCGAAGCTCTCGATGGTGGTGCGCCGCGAGGGCGGCAGCCTCGCCACTTACGTCCATACCGGCACCGGCAATTACCACCCGGTGACCGCGCGCATTTACACCGACCTCTCCTACTTCACCTCGGAACCGACCATCGGCCGCGACGCCGCGCGCGTGTTCAACTTCATCACCGGCTACGCCGCGCCCAGCGATCTGGAAAAGATGGCCGTGTCGCCGCTGACCTTGCGCAAGCGCATCATCGAGCACATCCAGGGCGAGACCGAGCACGCGCGTCACGGCAAGCCCGGCGCGGTCTGGATGAAGATGAATGCGCTCGTTGACCCCGACATCATCGACGCGCTCTATGAGGCCTCGCAGGCCGGCGTTCAGGTCGAGCTCGTGGTGCGCGGTATCTGCTGCCTCAGGCCTGGTATTCCCGGCCTGTCGGAGAACATCCGCGTCAAGTCGATCATCGGGCGTTTCCTCGAACACGGCCGAATCTACTGCTTCGGCATGGGCCAGGGCCTGCCGAGCGCCAAAGCGGCTGTGTATATCTCGTCGGCCGATATGATGCCGCGCAACCTCGACCGCCGCGTCGAGGTGCTGTGTCCGTTGCAAAATCCCACGGTGCATCAGCAGGTTCTCGAACAAATCATGGTCGCGAATTTGAAGGATAATGAGCAGAGCTGGCAATTGTTGCCGGACGGGTCTTCAACGCGTATGAAAGCCGCGAAGGGCGAGGAGCCCTTCAACGTGCACAACTACTTCATGACAAATCCGAGTCTGTCTGGCCGTGGAAAGTCGCTCAAGGAATCCTCGCCGCGGCGCCTCACCCGCCGGAACGAACGCCATCAGTCCTGACCGGAGATTCTTGCCGTGAAACGGCCGCGCAAGCGTGGCGCTAGCGTCGCGGTCATCGACATCGGCTCCAACTCGGTTCGTCTCGTCGTCTACGAGGCGCTGGCGCGGAGCCTGATTCCGATCTTCAACGAGAAGACGCTGTGCGGCCTCGGGCGAGAGGTGCAGAGCACGGGCCTGCTTGCGCCCGACGCCGTCGACAAGGCGCTGACGTCGCTGAAGCGTTTCCGCGCCCTGTGCCGAGTGATGCAGGTCGGACGCGTGTTCGCGATCGCAACTGCCGCCTGCCGTGACGCCACCAATGGTCCCGACTTCATCGCGAAAGCCGAGCGCATCTGCGCCGTGAAAATCGAGATTCTGTCGGGGCCGCGCGAAGCAAGACTGTCGGCGCTCGGCGTCATCTCGGGCGTTCACAATCCCGACGGCGTCGTCGGCGATCTCGGCGGCGGCTCGCTCGAATTGATCGACGTGCGCAGGAACAGCGTGCGTAGCGGCGTGACGCTGCCGCTCGGCGGTCTCGCGCTTCAGGACCTCGCCCACAAGTCGCTCAAGCGCGCCGACCGCATCGTACGCGAGGCGCTCGACGAAGTGCCGCAGCTCACGGCCGGCCGCGGCCGCACCTTCTACGCCGTCGGCGGCACCTGGCGCGCGCTGGCGCGCATCCACATCATCCAGAGCGGATATCCACTCCAGGTGATGCACGGCTATTCGATTCCGGCAGCAGAGGCGCTGGATTTTGCCCGCCGGCTGCGGCGCCTCGCCGCCGCCGACATGCTCGCCGACATCGAGGTCGTCGCCGATGCGCGGCGCCCTCTCCTCACCTATGCAGCGCTCGTGCTCGAGCACATTATCCGCGTCGCCAAACCCAAGACCATCGTGTTCTCGACCTTCGGCGTGCGCGAGGGCCTGCTGCACGAGAAGCTGCCGGAGTCCGAGCGCAGCAAGGACGGCCTGATTTGCGCTGCCGAGGAGCTGAACCAGCTTCTGTCACGCTCGGCGCAGCACGCGCGCGAGCTGATCGCCTGGACCGATCGGCTGGCGCGCGTCGTGAAGCTGCGCGAGACCGACGAGGATCGGCGGCTGCGCCACACCGCCTGTCTGCTGTCCGATATCGGCTGGCGCGTCCACCCCGATCATCGCGGCGAGCAGACGCTGAGCCTCGTGGTCAACGCCAATTTCGGCGCGATCGATCACCGCGAACGCGCGTTCGTCGGACTGTCGGTGTTCTATCGCTATGCGGGCCTCAGCGAAGAGAACCAGCCGCCGCTGACCATGCAGGAATTGCTGACGCCGGCGCAACTCGAACGCACCCGCCTGTTAGGCGCGGCATTCCGCGTCGCGCACCTGATCTCGGCCGCGCGCCCGGGCGTGCTGCCGGCCACGCATTTCCGCAGCCAGAGCCGCAATCTGATGCTGGTGTTCGAGCACAGGCTCGGCGATCTCGTCGCCGACCGCGTCGGCAGCCGCTTCAAGCAGCTCGCCCGCCTGATCGGACGGTCGGGCTCGATCGTCAGACGCTGAGCAGCTGCATTCTGTCGCAGAACCGACGCCGGTTGATGCAGATCAACTCGACCGCGTCGTGCCGGACTAACGTGCCGCCACGTTGTTTCGGACCACTTCTGCCATGCAATTCCAACCTGGGCTTCGCTTCCCGATCCGCGGTCGGAAAATGGCTGCCTGCGTCCTGTTCGCGCTCGCCTTTGGCTTTTCGCCCGCGGCGTTTGGAGCGCAGGACGAGATCAAGCTGAGCCAGCCGCAGGCGCATAATCTTGGCGTACGCGTCGCTCATCCGATCCCGAGCAGGACCGACCTGACGCTGCCATACCCCGTCCAGGTCGTGATCCCCACGCCGCAATTGTGGGTCGTCAGCGCCCCTGTGGCCGGCATGGTCGCCAGCCTCCCGGTCGGCCGCGGCGATCGCGTCTCCGCGGGCCAGCCGCTGGTCATCCTCGAAAGCCCAAGCTTCGTCTCCCAGCAGCGCGACTACCTGCACGCGATTGCGCAGGAGCAGCTGGCAACACAGCAGCTCAAGCGCAACACGGACCTGTTCGACGGCAAGGCCGTGCCGCAACGCGTGCTCGAGGCGAGCCAGGCTGAGGCCCGCCAGGCCGCGCTGGTGGTCGCCGAACGCCGGCAGATGCTGCGCCTGAGCGGAATGTCCGACGAAGCAATTTCGCGGCTGGTCGAGGAAACCGCGATCAGCGCCACGCTGACGGTCAATGCGCCGCAGGCCGCATCCGTGGTCGACCTCGTGGTATCGCCGGGGCAGCGGCTCGAACAATCCGCACCGCTGGTCAAGCTGGCGCGGCTGTCACCGCTCTGGGCCGAAATCGCGGTTCCCGCGGCAAGCATTCGAGCGGTCCGCGTCGGCGCGAAAGTCGAGATCGAGGGCTATTCCAGACCCGGCAAGGTCGTGTTGGTCTCCGAGACGATCGATCCCGCCACCCAGACCGTCCTGGTCCGCGCGGAAGTCCCGAATGACGGCGAGCTGCATCCCGGGCAGACGGCCGCCGCTCGCATCGGCTTTCTCTCCGTCGGCGAAAGCGCCTGGGAGATTCCTTATGCCGGTCTCGTCCGTCGAGGTGAGCAGACGTCGGTCTTCGTTGCTTTCGACGGCGGCTTCCGGCTTGTTCCGGTCGCGCTCCTTGCCGAAGACCAGGATCATGTCGTGGTATCCGGCCCGATCACCGACCGCGACGAGATCGCGATCGGCGGCATCTCGGCGCTCCGCGGCATTCTCTCCGGGCTGGGGCAATAAATGCTCCGGCGCCTGGTCGCATTCGCGCTTTCGCAGCGGCTGTTCGTCGTGCTGAGCGTGCTGCTGTTGATCGGCGCCGGTGCCGTCCTGTTGCCCGGCCTGCCGATCGATGCGTTCCCCGACGTTTCGCCGGTGCAGGTCAAGATCATCATGAAGGCGCCGGGCCTCACCCCCGAAGAGGTCGAGCAGCGCATCACGGTGCCCGTCGAGCTCGAGTTGCTCGGACTGCCGAACAAGAAGATCCTGCGTTCGACCACGAAATACGCACTGGCCGATATCACCGTGGATTTCGAAGACGGCACCGACATCTATTGGGCGCGCAACCAGGTTTCGGAGCGGCTATCGAACATCTCGCGCGATTTCCCTGACGGGGTGAGCGGCGGTCTTGCCCCGATCACAAGCCCCCTCGGCGAAATGTTCATGTTCACGATCGACAGCGACGAGCTTTCGCTCGCGGAGCGTCGCACCCTGCTCGACTGGGTGATCCGACCGGCCCTGCGTACGGTCTCCGGCGTTGCGGACGTCAACGCGCTGGGCGGTTACGTGCGCGCCTTCGAGATCATTCCGCGCAACGACGCGCTGGCTGCCCGTGGCATATCCTCCGACCTGTTTCGCCGGGCGATCGAAGCCAACAGCCGCAACGACGGCGCCGGGCGGGTGAACCAGGGTGAAGACAGCGCCCTGGTGCGGATCGAAGGCAGCATCCGCTCGATCGACGATATCAAGGCCATCGTTGTGGACACGCGCGAGGGGGTGCCGATCCTCGTCAATGACGTGGCGAGCGTCAAAGTCGGGACGCTGACACGCTATGGCGCAGTCACGTCGAACGGGCGCGGCGAAACCGTCGAGGGGCTCGTGCTCGGTTTGCGCGGCGCCAATGCGGGGCAGCTGGTCCGCGATGTGCGGGCCCGCCTTGCGGAGCTGCAACCCTCGCTGCCGAAGAGCGTTTCGATCAACGTGTTCTACGACCGCAGCCGTCTGGTCGATCGCGCTGTTGGGACTGTCGTGCGAGCGCTCGGCGAGGCCACGGCGCTCGTCATCGTGCTCCTGCTGCTTTTCCTCGGCAACTGGCGGGCCTCGCTCGTAATCGCTCTCAGCCTGCCGCTCGCCATCGTCATTGCCCTGATCGTCATGCGGGTGGTGGGAATGTCGGCGAACCTGATGAGCCTGGGCGGACTTGCGATCGCGATCGGCATGTTGATCGACGCGCTGGTCGTCGTGGTCGAGAACATCGTCGGCAACCTCGGCAAGCACGAATCCGTCAAGTCGGCACCGCTGATCCACCTGATCTACCGCTCGGTTTGCGAAGTGCTGGAGCCGGTGGCCTCGGGCGTCCTCATCATCATCATCGTGTTCGTTCCCCTGCTGACCCTGCAGGGATTGGAGGGAAAGCTGTTCATCCCGGTTGCGCTGGCGATCATTTTCGCGCTCGCCGGCTCGCTGCTGCTGGCGCTCACGGTGATTCCGGTCGCGACGTCCTTCCTGCTCAAATCTGCCTCGCATCGCGATCCCCTGATCGTTCGTGTGGCCCAGCGCGTCTATGCGCCGGCGCTGAACTGGGCCTTGCGCAACGAGCGCAAGGTGATGGCTGCGGCGCTGATCGCTCTGCTCGCCGCAGGCTTTGCCTATGCAAAGCTCGGCAAAACCTTCATGCCGACGATGGACGAAGGCGACGTCATCGTCAGCGTGGAGACGCTTCCCTCGGTCAATCTCGACGAATCGCTTGCCATGAACAGGAGGCTGCAGGCCGCGCTGCTCGCAGTTCCTGACATTGCCGGGATCGTCGCACGGACCGGGTCCGACGAGCTGGGCCTCGATCCCATGGGGCCCAATCAGACTGACACGTTCCTCGTGCTGAAGCCGGCTGCCGAGAGACAGGCCGACGATCGAGAGGCCCTGCTGCAGAAACTACGCGAGGTTCTCTCCGGCTTTCCCGGCATCTCGCTCAGCTTCACCCAACCCATCGACATGCGCGTGCAGGAGATGATCAGCGGCGTGCGTGGCGATGTCGCAGTCAAGATCTTCGGTCCTGACATCGCCCGGCTGAACGAAGCCGCGGCAAAGCTGTCGGCCATCCTGTCCGGCATCGACGGTGCCGAGGACGTCTACACCACGCTCAACGAAGGCGCTCAATACTATACGGTTTCCGTCAATCGAATGGAGGCGGGCCGTCTCGGCCTGACGGTTGACGCCATCGCCAATTCGCTGCGCACTCAAATCGAGGGGCGAACGATCGGAACCGCACTCGAGGAAGGACGCCGCACTCCCATTCTCGTCCGGGGCGGCCAGACGACCAGAGAGGCGCCGTCGCTGCTCGCGAGCCTTCCGCTGACGCTCGCATCGGGGCAACATGTCGCGCTGTCGCAGGTTGCCCGAATTCAACGCGTGGACGGTCCGGTCAAGATTGATCGCGAAGATGGTGCTCGCATGAGCGTCGTCCGGGCCAACGTCCGCGGCCGTGACATGGTCGGCTTCGTCGAAGCGGCCCGCCAGAAGGTCACGGCGGAACTGCAGCTTCCGGACGGCTATCGGCTGACGTGGGGTGGACAGTTCGAGAACCAGCAACGTGCCTCTGCACGTCTTTCGGTCGTCGTCCCCGTCGCGATCGGCCTGATTTTCGTCCTGCTCTTCACCACGTTCGGCGCCATTCGCCAGGCCTTGCTCGTGCTCGTGAACATTCCCTTCGCCCTGATCGGCGGCGTCTTCGCCCTGGTCGTCACGGGCGAGTACCTGTCGGTGCCGGCCTCGGTCGGGTTCATCGCGCTGCTCGGGATTGCCGTCCTCAACGGCGTGGTCCTGGTCTCCTACTTCAATCAACTGCGTGCCCACGGCCTGAGCGAGCATCGTATCGTCGTCGAAGGCGCCATGCGCCGGCTGCGGCCGGTGCTGATGACCGCGAGCATCACGGCGCTTGGTCTGATCCCGCTGCTGTTTGCCTCGGGTCCGGGGTCCGAGGTGCAGCGTCCGCTTGCCGTCGTCGTGATCGGAGGGCTGTTGTCCTCCACGGTCTTGACCCTGATCCTCCTGCCGATCCTGTACCGCCGCTATGGCGGCACGTCGAAGGTGGCCAAATGACCGACCAGCAGGTCTGCCTCACGTTGATCGTGCCGCATCGGCTCCGTGAAGAGGTGTTCGACTATCTCGCCGAACAAAGCGACCTTGTCTCGGGCTTCACGGCGTCGCACGCCGCCGGCCACGGCGGCGAAGTCCGACTGCACACGGCCGCCGAGCGCGTCCAGGGCCACGCCGATCAAGCCATGGTCCAGGTCATACTGCTGCGGGATGATGCCACCCGCCTGCTCGGCCGGCTTCGGGTTTCGTTTGCTGGAACCAGGCTCGTCTATTGGGCGACGCCCGTGACGGAATTCGGCATCATCGACTGAACGATCAACCTTCAGCCGACGCCTTGGCGTGCTGTTCGGAGGCCTCGAGCGCAGCCGCGCTAAGGCTGCGTCGGCGCCAGATTGAGCCGACCAAGAGCACGATGACGACGCCGAGCGCGGCGCAGAGATATTCGCTCCCTGGTCCGCCATGGGCGAATTGCGCAGGGATGTGCAGGCTGCCGAGCATCTTGTCCAGCAAAGCGCCGAACGGTCCCTCGGCCAGCGAATGCAGTTTCGGCGCGATACCGGGATCGGTCGCGATCACCTCGCCCGCGATCCAGCCGAGCAGCGCCGCACCGGCCCAGACCAGGATCGGCAGCTTCGAGAGCAGCGCCATGATCAGCGCCGCGCCGGCGACGATCAGCGGCACGCTGATGGCAAGCCCGAGCACCAGAAGCGGCGCGCTGCCATTGGCGGCGGCTGCCACCGCAATGACGTTGTCCAGGCTCATGATGATGTCGGCGACGACGACGATCTGCACCGCCTGCCACAGTTGCGAGGCCGACTCGACGTCGTCCTCGTCCTCGTTTTCCGGCACCAGCAGCTTTGCCGCGATCACGATCAACGCAAGGCCGCCGACAAGCTTGAGGTACGGCAGCCCCATCAGACTCGCGACGATGCCTGTGAAGATGATCCGCAGCAGCACCGCGGCGCCGGCGCCGAACACCATACCCCACAGCCGGTGCCGCGGCTTCAGGCCGCGGCAGGCGAGCGCGATCACCAGCGCGTTGTCGCCGGACAGCAAGACGTTGATCCAGATGATCTTGCCGACCGCAATCCAGAAGGTCGGTTCGGCCATCTCACTGCGGAACTGGGCGAAGAATGCTCCGATCGTGGCGGGATCGAAGATCTGCCAGAGCCAGTTCACAATCAGTCCTTTCGCCCCGTCGATTCAATCTATCGGACTTTAGCCGACGATCTCGTTGCCCGAGAAGAACTGCGCGATCTCGATCGCGGCGGTCTCCGGAGCGTCAGAGCCATGCGCGGAGTTCTCGCCGATCGACTTGGCGTAGAGCTTGCGGATAGTGCCGTCAGCCGCCTTGGACGGATCGGTGGCACCCATGACGTCGCGATATTTGGCGACGGCGTTCTCGCCTTCCAGCACCTGGACCACGACCGGGCCGGAGGTCATGAACTCGACGAGCTCGCCGAAGAACGGACGCGCCTTGTGGACCGCGTAGAAGGTCTCGGCCTGCTCCTTGGTCATGCGGATGCGCTTCTGCGCCACGATGCGCAGGCCCGCCTTCTCAATCACGGCGTTCACGGCGCCGGTCAGGTTGCGCGCGGTCGCGTCGGGCTTGATGATCGAGAAAGTGCGTTCGATGGCCATGATCTTGTCCTTGAAGAGAAAAACAGGTGGTTCGGAGTTGCCGGGCTTATATCGGCGCCTTCGCGATCCGGCAAGCGAGCGCCGCAGCGGCCGCGCGGGCGCTTCGCCGCAGGCCAAGCCCCGACGAATTCCAACATGGATTACAACGATTTCACCCAGATGAACCCAATCTGAAGGCCGCGTCAGGGTTTGGTTCAGCCTCGCTGGCGTAACCTCAGGTCCATCGAAACCAAAGCCTCCCTCCCGAGGCGGATCGTTTCGGCGGCCTTTCCATCGACGCGACAACCCCGCGCCGGCAGTTTTGAGGAGATCACCATGTTGAGGAAACTTTCGCTCGCTGCAGTCGCCGCGGTCGCCCTGGGTGCCGCGCTGGCCCCCACCTCTGCCTCCGCTCACTGGCATGGTGGCTGGGGCTGGCACGGCGGTTGGGGCGGCTGGCATCATGGCTATGGCTACGGCTGGGGCGGTCCGCGCTTCTATGCTGCGCCCGTCGCTTACGGTTACGGCGGCTGCTATGTGCGCCGGCTGGTCCCGACCCCCTGGGGACCCCGCTGGCGCCTGATCAACCGCTGCTATTGAGTCGCCAAACATCTTCCTGAGGTGCTGTTCCCCCCTGCGGCACCTTCCAAGAGAGGCCCCGGCGATCCCCCCGCCGGGGCCTTGTATTTAGGCAAGAGCGACGAATTAATACAATTTTTACTAGAATGCCCGGCATTCCCCGCGGCGGCGAAACCATTTTGGGGGCCAATGACTTGGTACCGTGTCGTTACTCCTAGAGCACGGAACCCGCAAATGGCTGGCCATTTTGCCAATGACAGCGAACAGATTGACCGGCGCACCAGCCGCTCGATCTGCGATGCCGTAGGCGAGCGGCTGCAGCAGAGCCTCCGTCCCGAACCGCGCCTGCCGACGCATCTCGAGCAGCTCTTGAATGAATTGAAGAAGCGCGAGCGCGATACGCACTAGTTCAGTGCTCACGTAAAAACGGGTTGCGTTCGCCGCGCCTTGCGGTGACAAGGCCGCATGCTCACCATCACCGACCTCTCCGTACGCCTTGCCGGACGCCTTCTGATCGACAGCAGCTCCGTGCAGATCACGCCCGGCTCGCGCGTCGGCATGGTCGGGCGCAACGGCACCGGCAAATCGACGCTGTTCAAGGTGATCCGCGGCGAACTCGCGGCCGAGCACGGCTCGGTGACGCTGCCGCCGCGCTGGCGGATCGGCAGCCTGGCGCAGGAAGCCCCGAACGGGCCGGAAAGCCTGATCTCCGTCGTGCTCAAGGCCGATCTCGAGCGCGACGCGCTGCTTGCCGAATCCGAGAGCGCCACTGATCCGCACCGTATTGCCGAGATCCAGACCCGGCTCGTCGACATCGATGCGCATTCGGCCCCGAGCCGCGCCGCCGCGATCCTGTCCGGTCTCGGCTTTTCCGCCGCCGATCAGCTGCGTCCCTGCGCCGAATTCTCCGGCGGCTGGCGCATGCGCGTCGCGCTGGCCGCGACCCTGTTCGCAGCGCCCGACCTGCTATTGCTCGACGAGCCCACCAACTATCTCGACCTCGAAGGCACGCTGTGGCTCGAGGATCACCTCGCGCATTATCCGCGCACGGTGATCGTGATCAGCCACGACCGCGACCTGCTCGAGAGCTCGGTCGATCAGATCCTGCATCTGGAGCGCGGCAAGCTCACGCTCTACAAGGGAACCTACTCCTCCTTCGAGGAGCAGCGCGCCGCGCGCGAGCTGCTCGACGCCAAAGCCGTCAAGCGCCAGGAGGCCGAGCGTGCCCGTCTGCAGGCCTTCGTCGACCGCTTCAAGGCCAAGGCCTCGAAGGCGCGCCAGGCGCAGTCCCGCATCAAGATGCTGGAGCGGCTGAAGCCGATCACGGCGCTGGTGACGGAGGACGTGCGCGAGATCAGCTTTCCGGCGCCGGAAAAACTGTTGTCGCCGCCGATCATCGCGGTCGACAACGCCTCCGTAGGCTACGATCCGACTACGCCGGTGCTCAGCCGCGTGACGCTCCGCATCGACAACGACGATCGCATCGCGCTGCTCGGTGCCAACGGCAATGGCAAATCGACGCTGGTCAAGCTCCTCGCCGGACGCCTCGCGCCGTTCTCGGGCAAAGTGACGCGCGCCGACAAGCTGTCGATAGCCTATTTCGCGCAGCATCAGCTCGACGAGCTGAACGAGGATGCCTCGGCCTATGATCACGTCCGCAAGCTGATGGGCGATGCGCCTGAGGCCAAGGTGCGGGCGCGCGCCGGCGCGATCGGCTTCTCCGGCAAGGCGGCCGATACCAAGGCCGGCAAGCTCTCCGGCGGCGAGAAGGCACGGCTGCTGCTGGGGCTCGCCACCTTCTTCGGCCCCAACATGATCATCCTCGACGAGCCGACCAACCATCTCGACATCGACAGCCGCGCCACGCTGGCCGAAGCGATCAACGAGTTTCCCGGCGCTGTCATCATGGTCTCGCACGACCGCTACCTGATCGAGGCCTGCGCCGACCGGCTCTGGATCGTTGCCGACCGTACCGTGACCAGTTACGACGGCGATCTCGATGACTACCGCCGCATGGTGCTGTCCGCGCGCAACGAAGAAGCCCCTCCGCGCGAGCGCAGCGCGCCAGGCGAAAAGCCGCAGCGTCCGAAATCGGACAATCGCGGCTCGCTGAAGAAGCGCATCGCGGAAGCCGAGGCCGAGATCGCTCGCGTCACCGAGATCATCGCCAAGATCGACACGGCGCTTGCCCTGCCCGACATCTTCACGCGCGATCCCAAACAGGCCGCGCAATTGTCGAAGGCCCGCGCCAATGCGGCGGACGCGCTGGCGCGCGCGGAGGAACAGTGGCTGGAGGCGAGCGCGCAGTTCGACGAAGCGGCCGGTTGACCCTTCCGGGGCCGGGCGGTCACATCAAAAGCTCGAAAACAACCCCATGCACAGTACCGGTGTCATGACACCGCGCCCTTAGATGTTGTACCGAATGCCTTTTATGGAGCGCCGATACGCCGACGCCCCCGCAAATCACGTGAAAAAGGCGTCAAGCCTCTGCAGCAGAAGCTCCGGCGCTTCCTCCGGCAGGTAGTGTCCACAGGGCAGGCTTCCGCCTTGCACGCTGCTCGCTTTGGCGCGCCAGGTCTCGAGCACGTCATAAGTCGATCCGACCACGCCCTTTTCGCCCCAAAGCATCAGCAGCGGGCAACCGATCCTCTTCTCTGAATCCGCCGCGTCGTGGATCAGGTCGATGCCGGCGGCGGCGCGATAATCCTCGCACACGGCGTGCAAAGTTTCACGGGTGTAGCACCGGCGGTACTCTTCGAGCGCGACCGGGTCGATAGCTCCCGGCGTCTTGTTCTGCTTGTTGATATGGGTCTGAAGATAGAATTCGAGATTGTTGCCGATCAACGTTTCCGGGAGCGGCGCCGGCTGGATGAGGAAGAACCACCACATGTAGCGCGTGGCGAATTCCTTGTTGGTCGTGGCATACATCGTGGCGGTCGGCGCGATGTCGAGCATGACCGCCCTGGAGACGGCCTGCGGATGGTCGAGCAGCAGACGATGCAGAACGCGCCCGCCGCGATCATGGCCGACGGCCTGAAAATGGTCGAAGCCGAGCGCGCGCATCACCTCGACCTGATCCCGCGCCATCTCACGCTTGGAATAGGCAATGCTGTCCTTGCCGCCATCCGGCTTGCTCGAGTCGCCGTAGCCGCGCAGATCGGTCAGCACCACGGTGAAGCGTTCCGCCAGCTTCGGTGCGACCTTGTGCCAGCATGCGACTGTCTGCGGATGGCCGTGCAGCAGGAGCAGCGGCGGCCCCTCGCCTTTCACGAGTACGTTGATCTCGGCCCCACTGGTCTTGATGCGCCTCTGCTGAAATCCCGGCAGTAGATTCGGGAGCGCACTGGTATTCATCGCATGATTCTCCTCTGCGAAGGCGCCTTGCGCCGCGATCACCGAGCCGACGGCTCCCGTGGTCAGCACCAACGACACCAGATCACGGCGCGTCAGGCCCGGTGCCGATGGGCACGGCAGATCTTGTTCATTGTCGAGCATTGAAACCTCCCTGGAATATAATTCAATCAAGACAGCGACTTCATCAGCAGCGTCGCGATCACGATCATGATCGCGCCGCCGACGCGCGTTGCGATCTGGGCAAACGCCATCAGCCCCATGCGATCCGCCGCGCCGAGAATGGCGACATCGCCGGTGCCGCCGAGGCCCGAATGGCAGGCGGTCACCATCGCCGCCTCGACCGGATACATGTTCAGCCATTTGCCGACGTAGAACCCCGACGCGATCATCGCCAGAACGGCCGCCGTGCAGATCATGATGTAGCCGGGATTGAAGGAGGCAACGAGTTGCTGCCAGGAGACCAGCAACGTGCCCATCGCAACCAGGATGGCGAAGGTCAGGTTGGTCGACATGAACTTGTTGATCTGATAGGCGCCAAGCTCCATCTCGGCCGGCAGAATCTTCGTCAGCTTGAGAGCCACAGCCGCAATGATCATCATGATCGGACCCGGAATCCCCGTGAACGGCGCCAGGGTCATGCCGAGCACGAACAACACGCAGGACAGCACGATCCCTGCACCGAGCAATCCGAGATCGATCGGCTGGTCGGGTCGCGCTTCACCGAGAATGTCGTCGTCGCCGCTCTTGACCAGCATGCCCCGACCGTTGATGTCTCGGCGCGTATCGCCGAGGCGCGCGAGCAGGCCCGCGCAGACGATCGCGACGACATTGCCGAGCAGCGCCGCCGGCACCATCTGCGCGACGAGGTCGCCCTGCGGCCGCTGCAAGATCTCCGAATAGGCGATGGAGAGCGGCAGCACGCCCTCTGCAAGGCCGCCGCCGATGATGGGGATGATGATGAAGAAGAACGTGTCTTTGGGGCTGTGGCTGAACAGCAAACCGATGGCGATGCCGACCGACACGGCCGCGAGTGTCCCGACCAGAAGCGGAACGAACATGCGGATGAAGCCCTGAACCAGCACGCGATAGGGCATGCCGAGGATCGAGCCTGCAACGAGACAGGCGATGAAGAAATACTGGAAATTGGCGGTGCGGAACGTCGTGGTGATCGCTTTCAGGGCCGGCTCGGGCATCAAGCCGTGGCTCACGATTGCCGCCGGGACGAACAGGCAGAGAATCGCGGTTCCGCCGATCTGCTTCAGCACCGGAATGGTCTGCCCGAGCTTGCCGAGCAGGAGGCCGAGCAGCATCAGGAGCGAGAGACCGCCGATCACGTCATTGGGCAGCTTGCCTGAATAGACGGCGGCCGCACAGACTGCCGCAGCGGCGATGTAGACCCCGACGGGCAACGGACCGATCTTGATGGAAGCGAGCATTCCCGAAAGTCTGGTCGATGACGAGGCGACCGGCGGCGCGGCCGCGGTTCGGTATGTCGTGTCAGCCAAGGGTCCCTCCACTGTTTTGTTATGTTGATGACGCGATCCGGCGCGCGTCGACGCCTTCGACCCGGAGTTCAGAACATCCAGGGGCTCGCCGCGCGATGGCGCGCCTCGAATGCGCTGATGTCGTCGGCGTAAACCAGCGTGGAGGCGATGAAGTCGCGGCCCGTCAGAAATGCCTCCTTGCGCACCGGCTCGATCTCGAACGGCATCGTGCGGCGGCCGCGATCAAAGCGGATCGTCTGGGCCGCAAGGTCCACGGCGACGTCGTTGCGGGTGGGATCGGCGATCACCGAGGCAAGCTCGGCGACCCTCGCAGGAGCGAGCGAGATCGTGAGAAGGCCGTTATTGGCGCAATTGTCGTTGAAGATACCGGCGAAGCTGGTGCCGATCAGGGCGCGAATGCCGAGCTGCTGGAGCCCCCACACGGCATGCTCGCGGCTCGATCCGCAGCCGAAATTCGGGCCGACGACCAGAAAGCAGGCGTCGCGATAGCCATCCTGGTTCAGGATGAAATCCGGATTGGCCTTGCCGCCGCTGAAGCGCAGCAGGTTGAAAGCCCCCTCGCCGAGGCCACTGCGGTCGACGCCCCTGAGAAACATTTTCGGCATGATCACGTCGGTATCGACATTCGGCGCCATCATCGGTGCGGCGACCCCGGCGACTTGATGGAACGGCGTCATTGGCGTGATCCCCTGAGGAGTGCGCGTACGTCGGTGATGCGGCCCGTGACGGCCGCCGCCGCCACCATCGCCGGGCTCATCAGATGCGTCCGGGCACCCGGTCCCTGGCGCCCCTCGAAGTTGCGGTTGGTCGAGGACGCGCACCGCTCTTGCGGCCTCAGCATGTCGTCGTTCATCGCAAGACACATCGAGCAGCCGGACTGCCGCCATTCGACGCCGGCGTCGGTGAACACCTTGGCAAGGCCCTCAGCCTCCGCCTGGGCCCTGACCTGCGTCGAGCCCGGCACCACGATCGCCCGCACGCCCGCCGCGACGCGGCGGCCACGAAAGATCTCGGCCGCATCGCGCAAGTCTTCGATCCGCGCGTTGGTACAGGACCCGATGAAGGCGAAGTCGATCGGAACGGATTGAATGGACGTGCCGGGCCCCAAGCCCATATAGCTCAGCGCGCGCTGGGCCGCGGCCCTGCGATCGGGCCCGTCCTGTTGCGCGGGATCTGGCACATTGTCCGTCACCGCAATCGCCTGGTCGGGGCTGGTGCCCCATGTCACCAGCGGCGCGACCTCGGAGACGTCGAGCGTCACTTCGCGGTCGAATCTGGCCTCCGGATCGGAGGCCAGTGCCAGCCAGCTTGCCGCGGCGCGCTCCCACATCTCGCCCTTGGGCGAGCGGGGACGCCCCTTCAGATAGTCCAGCACCTTCTGATCCGGTGCGATCACCACGCCGCGCGCGCCCGCCTCGACGATCATGATCGACAGCACGATCCGGCCCTCGACGCTCATGTCGGAGACGGCGGGACCGCTGAACTCCACGGCATAGCCTGTCGCACCGTCGGCGCCGATCCGCCGGATCACCTCCATCACGATGTCCTTCGGCGTCACGCCGATCGGCGCGGATCCAGACAAGTGGATACGCATCGTCTTGAGCCGGCGGTAGCGCACCGTCGAGGTTGCGAGATAGTGCTCGATGTCGGACGTGCCGATGCCGTAGCCGAGGGCACCGAACGCCCCATAGGCCGTGCTGTGGCTGTCGCCGGCTGCGATGACCATGCCGGGCATGACGAGCCCCTGCTCGGGCGCGACGACATGCTCGATGCCCTGGCGAGGATCGAGAATGTCGAAATATTCGATGCCGAAATCCCTGGCGTTCTCGGCGAAATAGTCGACCTGCCGTGCCGCCGCATCATCGGGCATTGCACGCGTGCGCCGGGTCGTCGTGGGGTTGACGTGGTCCACCACCATCAGCGCCGCCCTGGGATTTCTGACCTTGCGTCCTGCCGCGCGCAGGCCGGCAAAGGCTTGCGGGCTGGTGTATTCGTTCAGAACGGTGCGATCGACGTAGAGTAGCACGAGGCCGGCATCGTCGAGATTGCGGACGACATGGTCGTCCACCAGCTTGTCGTACAGCGTGCGCGCGGCCATTGCGCTTTCCCCCGGAGAAAATCTCGCCGCACGGTGCCGCCCACGACACTGGAAATCCAATGTCGCGTTCTGATATCGTTATGCACATTGTGCATAAGCAATTCTTGTTCGTGTCGGGAGGGCCGTGAGATGGAGATCAACTGGCTGCACGATTTCATCGCGGTGGCGAGCACGCGCAGCTTTTCGCGGGCGGCCGAGCAACGCAACTGCTCGCAGCCCGCGCTGAGCCGCAGGATCCAGGCGCTCGAGGTCTGGACCGGCGCGCCGCTGCTGGATCGCACCACGCACAGCGTCAATCTGACGCCGGCCGGTGAAGGCTTTCGCGAGACGGCCGAAGACGTGCTGCGCCGGCTCGCGGCCGGCCGCCTGGATGCGCAGGAGCGGGCCCGCGGCGCATCCGACGTCTTGAAGTTCGCCTCGACCAATGCCTTGTCGCTAACCTTCTTTCCCGACTGGCTGCGCGGCATCGAGACCGAGCTGGCGTTCGTTCCCAACGTGCAACTCGTCGCCAATCATATGGAGGCCTGCGAACGCATCCTGCTGGCGGGGGACGCGCATTTCCTGCTGTGTCACTATCATCCGGCGGCGGCCACGGCGTTGGCGCCGTCGCATTTTCGCTCGCTGCGTGTCGGCGATGACAGACTCATTCCAGCTTCAGTGCCGGTTTCAAATCGGAGCCGCAGGCCTCGCTTCCGGCTTCCGGGAACGGACGATGCGCCGGTCCCGTTCCTGAGCTTCCGCCCGGAATCGGGCATGGGACGAATCCTCGAAGCGGTGCGCGCGACCTCGCCTTTGCACGCGAATTTACGCACGAGCTTTACATCTCACCTCGCAAAATTGCTGGTGACGATGGTCCAGGCCGGCCGCGGCATGGCGTGGCTGCCGGAAAGCCTGATCGCCGATCAGCTCGCCTCCGGCGAGATCGTCGCAGCGGGTGGCGAGGAATGGTATGTGCCGATCGAAATCCACGTCTTCCGGCCGAAGCTCCGCCTGGCGAAAGCCGCGGAGGCGTTCTGGCAGCATATTGCGAAAAGCGATCGTCAGGTCTGATGCCAGAGACTTGTTGTACTTTACGTACCCGCCTTCGGCAGCCACCATGAGTAGCGTCGGGGACAGATTTGCGCCGGCAGGGTTTGGAGCTCGTGCGCGGTACTGCTTAGCCTCATCCTGAGGAGACCGCTGAAATCGGTGATCTCGAAGACGAGACGAGACGCTCGCTCAGGCCTCGTCGAGCGGGGCTATCTCCGCGTGGGCTGCGAGACGTCGCTCATCACGCGACTTCGTGCTATAGTAAGTGCAGGCGATATTTTCACCGAAGCATATTGAGAACAGCCAAATTTGGGGGAGATCGAGCGATGTCGTCACCCGAACCGATCAAGTTCACCGACGGTGCGGCTTACGAGCGCTTCATGGCGCCGTGGAGCCGATCGGCCGGGACGCTGTTCCTCGACTGGCTGGCTATACGCCCTGGGCTGGCTTGGGCGGATATCGGTGCCGGGAACGGTGCGTTCACCGAGCTCGTTCTTGCGAAATCCGCCCCTTCGTCCGTCTGCGCGATCGATCCATCCGACGCGCAGATCGCAACGGCGCGGCAAAAGTTCGCCGCAAAGCAGGTCGAGCTATCTATTGGCGATGCGATGGCCGTTCCCTATGATGCCAATCGCTTTGACGTTGCGGTGATGGCACTGGTGCTGTTCTTCGTCCCCGACCCGCGCAAGGGCGCCGCGGAAATGGTTCGCGTCACCAAGCCCGGCGGCATGGTCGCGTCCTATACGTGGGATATTGTGCGGGGAGGCACACCGACGCAGCCGCTGTGGGAAGAGCTGGATGCCCTTGGCATCCCCGCAGCGCGTCCACCGAGTGCAGACATATCTCGTTTCGAGATGCTCAAGGCACTCTGGACGGAGCTTGGTCTGCGCGATGTTGAAACCCGCGAGCTGGTGGTCGAGCGGACATTCGCCGACTTCGACGATTACTGGCTGTCCATGGCCGTGAGCAGCCCGAGTGGAATCGTTGGCAAGCTATCGCAAGCCGACGGCGCGGAGCTCAAGCGCCGGCTCCAGGCGCGATTGCCGGCGAGCGCGAGTGGCGAGATCACCGTTCATGCCTCGGCGACTGCGATCAAGGGCCGCAAAGCTGTTTGACGCTCAAGCTGATCGCGCGCGGTTGATCGCGTCGACAGCCGAAGCTGGTCCTCGCAAAAGCGGAAAGCCGCCGACACGTTACGCCGCCTTCTTCTTCGCCTTCGCTTTCGGCTTCACCACCTTCGGCGCCGGCGGCGGCTCGGGATTGCCCTCAATGGCGGACAGGCGGCCCGACGTGAAGGTGTAGATGCCGGCGCGCGGGCCGGTGGTCCAGGTGACCACCGCCACACGGCGGCCTGCGGCATCGCTGGAAAGATTGACGTTCGAGGGCGCGCCAATGCCGCGCACCACGTCGCATTCGGTGTGACCGAGCGCGACCGTGCCGCCCACGGGCGCCGGCGCCGTGGTCGACGCATTAGCGTCGGCAGGTCCCGGCGGCGGTGCCATGCCCGGGCAAGCGCCGTCGGCGCTGACGAGATCCTCGGGGGCCACCGGCTTGTCGGGGGTCAGCGGCGGCGACTCGATCGAGATGTTCTTGATGAACAGGCGGCTCGGCTTGTTGAACCATTCGGCGTCCTTGGACAGCAGATCGGCGCCAGCCGAGCACCCCGCGATCAGCGGCGCAACAGCGGTCAGCGCAACTATGAGCGACTTTGGAAGCTTTTGATGTCGCACGATATACCAAATTCCCCGCATGAAGGAGCCGCCCTAAGCGATTGTCCCAACACCACTTTGCGGCACGAAGGTGGCCGAAACCAATCTGCCCGAGAAAGTCCAAATTATCATTAATTGCGAAAGGCGCTAATTCCGACGCTGCCACCGGCCCCGCTCGTCGGCCTGCCAATAGGTGACCTCAAATCCGCGCGTCCTGCAATCCGTCCAAGTGCTGCGGGCGGCCGCAAGCGCATCCGGATCGTCGCCGTTGAACAGCAGCACCATGCGCTCATAGGCCTCCGCGTCCTCCGGCAATGCAGCGTTGTCGACCAGGAAGCGGACATTGGCCCCGTTCGGATTGTTCGCCTCGATCGCCAGCACGATCGGCTGCTCGGCCACATCGTTCACGCGCCATGTGGCATGCGGCAAGAAGGAATCGTCACGGTAGGTCCACAGATGCGCGTCGAGCGCATCGGCGCGCTCCAGCGAGGTCGACTGCACCACGACGCGCCAGCCGCGCTCGAGCGATTTCTCGAGAAGCGGCGGCAAGACATTCTCTACCGTCATGTTTTGCAGATGGTAAAACAGCACTTCCGTCATTTGCGCTCGTAATGATCCGCCACCAGGCGATCCAGCAAACGAACGCCGTAGCCGGACCCCCAGCTCTGATTGATGTCGGTCTTGGGCGCGCCCATCGCGGTGCCGGCGATGTCGAGATGCGCCCAGGGCGTGCCATCGACGAAGCGCTGCAGGAACTGCGCGGCGGTGATCGAGCCGCCGTGCCGGCCACCCGTGTTTTTCATGTCGGCAAACTGGGAATCGATCAGCTTGTCGTATTCGGGGCCGAGCGGCATGCGCCAGACCTTCTCGCCGACCTCGATGCCGGCCGTCAGCAGGCGTTCGGCGAGTTCGTCATTGTTGGTGAACATGCCAGCATGTTCGGTGCCGAGCGCAACCATGATCGCGCCGGTCAGGGTCGCCAGATCCACCATGAATTTCGGCTTGATCTTCTTGGCGACGTACCAGAGCAGGTCGGCCAGCACCAGGCGGCCTTCCGCGTCGGTGTTGATGATTTCGATGGTCTGGCCCGACATCGAGGTGACGATGTCGCCCGGCCGCTGCGCGTTGCCGTCGGGCATGTTCTCGACCAGGCCGATGGCGCCGACCACGTTGGCCTTGGCCTTGCGGGCCGCGAGCGCGTGCATCAAGCCGACGACGCAGGCCGCACCGCCCATATCGCCCTTCATGTCCTCCATGCTGCCGGCCGGCTTGATCGAGATGCCGCCGGTGTCGAAGCACACGCCCTTGCCGACGAAGGCGACGGGCGCCTCGCCTTTCTTAGCGCCGTCCCAGCGCATGATCACGGTGCGGCTCGGCCGCGCCGAGCCCTGGCCGACGCCGAGCAGCGCGCCCATACCGAGCTTCTGCATCGCCTTGACGTCGAGCACCTCGATTCGAACGCCGAGCTTGCGCAGCAGGCCTGCGCGGCGGGCGAACTCCTCGGGGTACAGCACGTTCGGCGGCTCGTTGACGAGATTGCGGGCGATGATGACGCCATCGACGACCGCTGCTGCCGAAGAAAAGGCCTTCTTCGCCGCGGCCGCATCGCCGACCGCGAGCGAAACATCGGCGCGCAAGGCGCCCTCCTCGCCGTCCTTCTTCCTGGTCTTGTAGCGGTCGAACTTGTAGGCGCGCAGGCGCACACCCGAGGCAATCGCAACGGCCTGCTCGCTGCTCATGGCTCCGGTGGCGAGTTCGGCCACGATCGTCATGGTCGCGGCGCCGGCCTTGAGCTTGCTGGCCGCCAGGCCGCCGAATCTAAGGAAGTCGTTGCCCTTCAGGCTGGAGGACTTGCCGGTACCGATCACGATCAGGCGCTCGCTCTTCAGCCCCTCGGGGGCCAGAATATCCAGGACCGTGCCGCTCTTGCCTTTAAATGAGGCCGCAGCCGCCGCCCGCTTCACGAGTTCGCCTGCCCCGCCGAGCGCCTTGGCCGTCGCCGGGCCGACCTTCAGAGCCTCGTCACAGAACACGACCAGAATGCCACGGGCGGCAGAAGCCAACGGGACAAAGCCGACCTTGATGGCATCGGACATAGCTAACTCCTCAAAAACATGGGGCTTTTTGCCAAACAACGGATCCGGTCACAGACCGGAGCTGAACGGCGATTCAGTCTCTCTTCCCACTATGGGCCAGAGGTGCGGTCGATGCCAAGCACCGCCCGTGGCCGGGACGCCACATTGGGGGAAATATTAACCATATATTGAGGGTGCCATGGGTCAGCCATTTTGTTGATGGATCAAAGGGATGGTAGTTGGAAGGTAAGCCTCCGCAAGAGGTGATTGGCCGGCCTTGGGGATCCCTGTCAGGGATTGGCCGGCGAGTCCGAATTCCGGAGCGCATTGGGGTCTTGGTGGGATTCGTGCGGTAGTGCATGGGGTCGATCGACAGGTATATTTTCCGCACGACGCTGGCGTCGTTTGCGCTCGTCCTGGTCAGCCTCACCGGCGTGATCTGGATTACGCAGGCGTTGCGCGGCATCGACCTGATGACGAGCCAGGGTCAGACCATCATGACCTTCCTCGGCATCACCAGTCTCGTGATCCCGGCGCTGGTGCTGATCATCTCGCCGATCGCGCTGATGATCGCGATCTCGCACACGCTGAACAAGCTCGCGACCGATTCCGAGATCATCGTGATGAATGCGGCCGGCTTCTCGCCATTCCGGCTGTTCTATCCGTTCTTCTACGCCACCTGCGTCGTGGCGCTGCTGGTCGCCTTCATCGCGGCCTATCTCGCGCCCGACGGCATGCGGCGGATCAAGCAGTGGGACGCCGAAATCACCGCCGACGTGCTCACCAACATCCTGCAGCCGGGCCGCTTCGCCCAGCTCGACAAGAATCTCACGATCCGGATCCGCGAGCGGCTGCCCGGCGGCATTCTCGCCGGCATCTTCATCGACGACCGCCGCGACCCGAACGAGCGCGTCTCGATCGTCGCCGAGCACGGCGAGGTCGTGAAGAACGAGAACGGATCGTTCCTGGTACTCAAGGACGGCAATCTGCAGCGCTTCGAGGCCGGCAAGCGCGACCCTGCGCTGGTGGCGTTCGGCCGGTATGGCTTCGATATGTCGAAGTTCGGCAACCAGGGCCACGACGTCACCCTCGGCATTCGCGAGCGCTACCTCTGGGAGCTGTTGTCGCCATCCGAGGACGACCCGGTCTACAAGCAGATCCCCGGCCAGTTCCGCTCGGCGCTGCATGACAGCCTGCTGGCGCCGATTTATCCGTTTGCCTTTGCCGTGCTGACCTTCGCCTTCCTGGGCGCGCCGCGCACGACTCGCCAGAGCCGCAACTTCTCGATCGGCTCCTCGATCCTTGCGGTGTTCGGCCTGCGCATGGCCGGCTTCGCCTGCTCGGTCATGGCCGTGAAATCATCGGGCCCGGTGCTGGTCCAGTACGCGATGGTCTTCGGCGCCATCGCCGTTGGGCTATGGATGATCGTCGGCGGCATCGTGGTCGAGCCGCCGCCCGGTCTCATGGAGACCATCAATAGGTCGAACGCGCGTATCGCGCGGCTGTTCGGACGGCCGGCCACTGCATGAGCATGCTCACCAACACGCTCGGGCGCTATTTCGCCGGCCGCTTCGTGGTCGCCGCACTCGGCGTGTTCGCGAGCATTTTCCTCCTGCTGGTGCTGGTCGATTACATCGAGATGGTGCGCAAGACCTCAGGCCTCACATCCGCCTCCGCGATCATGGTGGCCGAGACCTCGCTATTCAGGGTACCGCAGCTTCTGGAGAAGCTGACGCCGTTCTGCATGCTGATCGGCGCCATGACCTGCTATCTCGCCCTCTCCCGTCGGCTCGAGCTGGTGGTCGCGCGCGCCGCCGGCATCTCGGCCTGGCAGTTCATCTCGCCGGCGCTCGGCAGCGCGCTCTTGATCGGGGTGATCGCCACCGTCGCCTACAATCCGATGTCGGCCAATTTGCGCGAGCTCTCCAAGCGCATGGAAGCCGAGCTGTTCGGCTCGGCGCCCGGCGGCGGCATCCAGGACGCCTCGGGCTTCTGGCTCAACCAGGTGACCAGCGATGGCCAGACCATCATCAACGCCGCGCGCAGCGAGCAGCAGGGCGTCCGGCTGACGGGGCTCACCCTGTTCCGCTTTGATACAGAGCAGCACTTCAAGGAGCGGATCGAGGCGCGCGAGGCGACGCTGGAGGCCGGCCATTGGCTGTTCAAGGGCGTCCGCCGCTTCACGCTCGACGCGCCCCCGGTCGACCAGGCGCGCCTGGAGATTCCGACGACGTTGACCGAGGCACAGGTTCGCAACAGCTTTTCCACACCCGAGACTGTGTCCTTTTGGCAACTACCGAGCTACATCCGCTCGTCCGAGAGCTCGGGGTTCGCGACAGCGGGATATCGACTCCAGTATCACAAGCTGCTGGCACAGCCGTTTTTGCTCGCCGCCATGGTGATGCTCGCGGCTTCCGTGTCGCTGCGCTTCTTCCGGATGGGCGGCGTACAGAAGATGGTTTTGAGTGGCGTGGGCGCAGGCTTTCTGCTCTACGTGCTGTCGAAAGTGACTGAAGACTTGAGCAAGGCTGAGTTGATGCATCCGATCGCTGCGGCGTGGTTGCCCGTAGTGGTGGGCGGCCTCACCGGCTTTTTGGCCTTGCTGTACCAGGAGGACGGTTAGTGACTGCCGTCCGTCGAGGACCCGTGTCTGGAGGGACGTCGCGCACTCGCGTGCGCGCGAACGGATGCGGTTTGTCTGTCCGCAAGATCCTGCTCGCGCTTGTCGCAACCGTATCGCTCGCCGGCATGATGGATCTTGCTGCGGTGGCGCCGGCCGCCGCCCAGAGCTTCACCTACAATCCGCGGCCGCCGCGTCCGGCGCCGCCGAGGGCCGCCAATGACGGGCAGATGCTCGTGCAGGCCACCGAAGTCGATTACGACTACAACAATTCGCGCGTGTCCGCGGTCGGCAACGTCCAGCTGTTCTACAACGGCACCAGCGTCGAGGCCGACCGGGTCATTTACGACCAGAAGACCAAGCGGCTGCATGCCGAAGGCAACATCCGCATGACGGATGCTGACGGCAAGATCACCTATGCCGAGATCCTGGATCTCTCCGACGACTACCGCGACGGCTTCGTCGATTCGCTGCGCGTGGACACTGCCGATCAAACCCGCATGGCCGCGACCCGCGCCGATCGCTCGAGCGGCAACTATACGGTGTTCGAAAATGGCGTCTACACGGCCTGCGCGCCGTGCAAAGACGATCCGAAGAAGCCGCCGCTCTGGCAGGTCAAGGGTGCCCGCATCATCCACGACCAGCAGGAGAAGATGCTGTATTTCGAGACGGCACAGCTCGAATTCTTCGGCGTGCCGATCGCCTACATGCCCTACTTCTCGACGCCCGATCCGACCGTGAAGCGCAAGACCGGCTTTCTGATGCCGGGCTTCACCTCGAACACGCCGTTCGGCTACGGCGTCGAAGTCCCGTTCTACTGGGCCATCGCGCCCGACATGGACGCGACCTTCAACCCGCGCATCACATCCAGGCAGGGCGTGCTGTTCCAGGCCGAATTCCGCCAACGCCTGATGGATGGCGCCTATCAGGTCCGCGTCTACGGCATCGACCAGCTCGACCCCGGCGCCCTCGCCGGCCAACCCGGCGACCGTCAGTTCCGCGGCGCCGTCGACACCAAGGGCCAGTTTGCGCTCAACGACAAGTGGGTCTGGGGTTGGGACGGCGTCCTGATGTCCGACTACTATTTCTTCTCGGACTACCGGTTGTCGCAGTACCGCGATCCCTTGGGCTCGTTCCTCTATCTGCCGACGGATGCGCTGTCGCAGCTCTATCTGACCGGCGTCGGCAATCGCAGCTTCTTCGACGCGCGCACGATGTACTGGACGAGCTTCTCGGGTAACCAGCAGCAGGTCCCGGTCGTCTATCCCGTGATCGACTACTCGAACGTGCTCAACTATCCGGTGTTCGGCGGCGAGTTCTCCTACAAGACGAATTTCGTCAACCTGACCCGCAACGACGCGGCATTCGACCCGATCACGACGACGGCCAATACCTCGGGCCTGTGTACGATCGCCTCGGCCGACCCGGCCGGACGCAGCATGCCAAATGGATGTCTGCTGCGCGGCTTCCCCGGCACCTACACCCGCCTGACAGCGGAGGCGCAGTGGCGCAAATCCTACACCGATCCGTTCGGCGAGATCTGGACGCCGTTCGCGATCCTGCGTGCTGATGCGATCAACTCCGACGTCTCCAACCAGCCGGGCGTCTCGAACTATTTGCCCGTCGGCGACACCCAGGCATTCCGCCTGATGCCGACCGTCGGCCTCGAATACCGCTATCCCTTCATCAACGTTCAGCCCTGGGGCTCGACCACGATCGAGCCGATTGCGCAGATCATCATCCGCCCGAACGAGACCTATGCCGGCAAGCTTCCGAACGAAGACGCGCAGAGCATGGTGTTCGACACCACGAACCTGTTCAGCGTCGACAAGTTCTCCGGCTACGACCGCGTCGAGGGCGGCGGCCGCGCCAATGTCGGCGTGCAGGCCACCACGCAGTTCGACAAGGGCGGCGCCGTCAAGGTACTGTTCGGGCAGTCCTACCAGCTGTTCGGCCTGAACTCCTACGCGGTGCAGGACACCATCAACACAGGCCTCGACTCCGGCCTTGACAAGCCCCGCTCCGACTACGTCGCGAGCGTCGCCTACTCGCCCAACAGCACCTACACGTTCAGCGTCCGCTCGCGCATGGACGAGCAGACCTGGAACGTCCAGCGCTTCGAGGCCGAAGGCCGTGCCAACTTCAATCGCTGGTCGATCAGCATGATGTATGGCAATTACGCGCCGCAGCCGGAGCTCGGTTATCTGACCCGCCGCGAGGGCATCCTGACCTCGGGCTCGATCAAGGTCGCGACCAACTGGGTGGTGACGGGCTCGGCGCGCTGGGACCTCGAGGCCAACAAGATCAACCAATATGTGCTCGGCGCCGGCTATGTCGACGATTGCTTCGTGCTGGCGGCGAACTACATAACTTCGTATAGCTATTCCGCGGGCACGACGCCGCCCGTGCTGAGCCACGCGTTCATGTTCCAGATCGGCCTGCGCACGCTGGCGACCTCGACCGGGGCCAGCAGTTCCGCCGGCCTCCAGTGAACCCGTTTGAAGTGCCGGCCGCCTGTACCCGATTGCAGGATCATCTCGGCTGACATGCGAGCGACAACAACCATGACGACCTCATTGCCTGTCTTCCGCCTCCTCCTTCTCCTCGGCACCGTGCTCATTCTGGCCGGCGCGCCGGCGCGGGCGCAGAACATCGTCGTCATGGTCAACGGCGAGCCCATCACCGATTTCGACATCGAGCAGCGCTCCAAGCTCGACCAGCTGACGACGCAGAAGACCCCGAGCCGGCAGGCGGTCATCAACGAGTTGATCGACGACAAGGTCAAGTTGAAGGAAGGCAAGAAATACGGCGTCGACCCAGGTGTCTCCGACATCAACCAGTCCTACGAGGGCATGGCGCAGCGCATGCGCATCTCGCCCGATCAGCTCACCAAATCGCTCGAAGTCAAGGGTGTGCGCCCCGAAACCCTCAAGAGCCGCATGAAGGCCGAGATGGTCTGGACCAGCCTCGTGCGCGGCCGCTACAAGGAAAAGCTGATGGTCGGCGAGAAGGACGTCGCCGATAAGGTGCGCGAAGGCGGCAACGAGAAGCTCCAGATCGAGGGCACCGAATACAAGATGCAGCCGATCGTGCTGATCGTGCCGCGCGGCTCGTCTTCGGCGTTCCAGGAGACGCGCATGAAGGAAGCCGAGAGCTATCGTCAGCGCGTCACGAGCTGCGAGGAAGCCAATTCGTTGTTTCGCTCGACGCCGAACGCCACCATCCGCGAGAGCGTCACCAAGACCACCGCGGACCTGCCAGAGCCGCTGCGCAAGGTGCTCGACGATACCCCGATCGGCCATCTCACCGCGCCGGAGGTGACCAAAGCAGGTATCGAGATGGTGGTGCTGTGCTCGCGCAAGCCGACCATGATCGACACGCCGAAAAAGCGCGAGATCCGCGAGAAGATGTATTCGGAGAAGTACGAGAAGACGCAGAAGGCCTATCTCGACGAGATCCGGAAGGCCGCGATGATCGAATATCGCAGCCACTGATGGCCACCGCTTCCGCAAAGCCCCTCGCGCTCACGCTCGGAGAGCCCGCCGGCATCGGACCCGACGTCACCATCGCAGCCTGGCTGAGGCGCCGCGAACTGGGCCTGCCGGCCTTCTATTTGCTCGGCGACGAAGCATTGATCGCACGGCGCGCCAGGCTGCTGGGCAAGGCGCTTGGCGCCGACGCCAGGGTCGCCGCGGTGAGTCCGGCTGAAGCTGAAGGCGCCTTTGCCGACGCCCTGCCCGTGGTTGCGACCGGCGAGCAGGCCACCGCCGCACCCGGCAAGCCGGACGCATCGAGCGCACCGGCCGCGCTCGCCTCGATCCGGCAGGCTGTCAGCGACGTGCGCGCTGGGCTCGCCAGCGCCGTCGTCACCAACCCGATCGCCAAGAGCGTACTCTACCGCGCCGGCTTCCGCCATCCGGGCCACACCGAATTCCTCGCCGAGCTCGCAAGCACGGACGGCCGTGTGCTGCAGCCGGTGATGATGTTGTGGTCGCCGCGGCTCGCCGTGGTGCCGGTGACGATCCACGTATCCCTGCGCGATGCTCTCGCCCAGCTGAGCAGCGATCTCATCGTCTCGACCGTGCGCATCGTTGCGAGCGAGCTCAATTCTCGCTTCGGCATTGCCCGGCCCCGCATCGCGATATCAGGGCTCAATCCGCACGCCGGCGAGGACGGCTCGCTCGGCCACGAGGAGCAGACCGTGATCGCGCCGGCGCTCAAGGTCCTGCGCAACGACGGCGTCGATGCCCGCGGTCCTCTGCCCGCCGACACCATGTTTCACGAAGCCGCGCGCAACACCTATGACTGCGCGGTCTGCATGTATCACGACCAGGCGCTGATCCCGATCAAGACGGTCGCGTTCGACGCCGCCGTCAACGTCACGCTCGGCCTGCCCTTTATCCGCACCTCGCCCGATCATGGCACTGCCTTCGATATCGCCGGCACTGGCAAGGCGAACCCTGCGAGCCTGATTGCCGCGCTCAAGCTTGCCAGCCGCATGGCGGCTTCGACAAGCTGATGAGCGCGATCGACGACCTCCCGCCGCTTCGCGAGGTCATCCGCCAACACGGCCTGTCGGCGCGCAAATCGCTCGGCCAAAATTTTCTCCTCGACCTCAACCTCACCGCCCGCATTGCGCGCGCGGCAGCGCCGCTCGAAGAGAGCACCATCGTCGAGATCGGCCCCGGTCCGGGCGGATTGACGCGCGCATTGCTCGCACTCGGTGCCAGACGCGTTATTGCGATCGAGCACGACGAGCGCGCGATTCCCGCCCTTCAAGACATTTCCGCGCGCTATCCTGGTCGGCTCGATATCGTGCATGGCGACGCCATGACCTTCGATCCGCGGCCACTGCTTGCGGGTGAGCGCGCCAAGATCGTTGCCAATCTGCCCTACAACATCGCGACCCAGCTCCTGATCAACTGGCTCACCATCGAGCCCTGGCCACCCTGGTACGACATGATGGTGCTGATGTTTCAGCGCGAGGTCGGCGAGCGCATCGTCGCGCACGAGGACGAGGAGGCTTATGGCCGGCTCGGCGTGCTCGCCAACTGGCGTTGCGAGACCAAGATCCTGTTCGACATCTCGCCGTCCGCCTTCGTGCCACCGCCGAAGGTCACCTCCTCCGTCGTACGCCTCAAGCCGCGCGCGGAGCCGCTGCCCTGCGATCGCAAGATGCTGGAGCAGGTCGCGGCCGCTGCCTTCGGCCAGCGCCGGAAAATGCTGCGCCAGAGCCTGAAATCACTGGGTGTCGATCCGGCACGACTTGCGGCCGCCGCAAGCGTCGATGCGACGCGGCGCGCCGAGACCATTTCCATCTCCAGCTTTGTTGCCATGGCGCGTGAATTGGCGGATATACGCAGCGAAGCCTGACAATTTATATTCCGGAGGAAAGAAAATGGCGTTGATGCGTCGGCAGTCTCTCGTCAAATTCGATGCGCCGCTGTGCGAGACCATCGTCGACACGCCGAAACCGCAGGGACGTGAGGTGCTGGTTCGCATCGAGCGCTGCGGCCTGTGTCATTCCGACCTGCACATCCAGGACGGCTATGCCGACCTCGGCGGCGGAAAGAAGCTCGACACCACGCGCGGCATGACGCTGCCCTTCACGCTCGGCCATGAGATTGCCGGCGTCGTCAACGAAGTCGGGCCCGACGTGCCGGCGGGCCTCGTCGGAGCCAAGAAGGCGGTGTTTCCCTGGATCGGCTGCGGCCAATGCCGCGATTGCAGGAACGGCGACGAGAATCTGTGCGCAAAGCAGCGCTTCCTCGGCGTCTCCATCGACGGCGGCTTCGCCACCCACGTGCTGGTGCCCGACGCAAAATATCTGCTCGACTACGATCCCCTGCCCGTCAACCAGGCCGCGACCTTGATGTGCTCGGGCGTCACCGCCTACGGCGCGCTCAAGCGCCTGGTCGACCGTCCGCGCCAGCGCAACCTGCTGCTGGTCGGCCTTGGCGGCGTCGGCATGATGGGTCTGTCGTTCGCGCAGGCGATGTTCAAGCAGCCGATCACTGTTGCCGATCTCAGCGGTGCCGCGCGGGAGACCGCGCTGAAGAACGGTGCGGCCAATGCTTACGATCCGTCCGAGCCCGACGTGATCAAGCGCATCCTGAAGGAGACCGACGGTGGCTTCGACGAGGTCGTCGATTTCGCCGGCAACGAAAAGTCGATGGCGTTTGCGGTCGCAGTTGCCGCGCGCGGCGGCAAGGTGGTGGTCTCCGGCCTGATGGGCGGCCAGTTCACGCTGCCGATGGTGCAATGGGTCTACAAGCGCCTCACCGTCGAAGGCTTCATGGTCGGCACACTCGCGGAGGCCCACGAGCTGATGGCGCTCGCCCGCGCCGGCAAGGTCAAGCCGACGCCGATGCGCGAGGAGCCAATGGGCGACGTCCAGAAATGGATCGACGAACTGCGTGCCGGCAAGGTCGTCGGCCGCATCGTGCTGAAGAACTGAACTTCGAGCGGCGGCGCGGTGTACGTCTCGCCGCCGCTCACGGAACGGCTGCCCCCGCACTGCGTTGGCAGCGCATGTCCATTCGTTGCACCGTCGAGAGCGCATTCTTCATTGCCTGGAGCTTCCTCGAGCGGGGCGGCGAGCTCGGTCCGCCCGACACGTCCGCGAACATCATTCTCGATGCGATCGAAGCGCAGCTCAAGCGCGGCGAACGTCGACCGCTGATGCTCGCCAACAAAGCGATCGACGCGCATCGGAACTTGAACAGGCAGTCGAGGACGCATGAAGCAAGCCTCGGGTAGCGGCGCCAGGCGATACCCTCGGACCCGCCGGCGCGGCGGCGTGACGTGGGGTTGAGGCCGACTTCCGTAGTTCTCCGGCCAGGAACGAAGTTCGGGGCGTGGCAAGGTGCAACGCGGGATCGTTTCCAGCCATACCCGCACCTGGATTGGCGATCGGCGCCAGAACCGCATCGCAGGAGTTCCGGAACGGCCCCCGCCTTCAGTGTCCAGACTTGCCGGATTCCGATAGCCGCCCCTCAAAACTTGCGTTCACCAAAAGCACAACTTGCATTGGCGCGCGAACGGCCGTTCAATGGCCACTTAAACGCAGCAGCACATTTCTTCACCTCTGGTTTTTCAATGCAGACCTTTCTCGTCATTCTCGGCATCTGGCTCCTGATCAACGTGCTTTTCGTCGTGATCATGATCCCGCCCCGCAAGCCGCGGAAGTCGAATGAGGCTCGCTCATCGAGCGGGCTCGCGCCCGTCCCGATCGGCCAGAACGCCTATGCCATGGATGAGGATGAGAAGGTCTCGCTGCGCCACACCATCATCGCCATTGCAATGGGGGCGCTGCTCTCCCTGGCGCCGCCTCTTTTGGAAGCCGTCGACGAGATCAAGGGGATGATTGCAAAGTACCGCAAGCCGCGGCCCGTCGCCGCTGGCGAAGGCGACGGACGATCTCGCAAGACTGATCTGCTCCGCGTCGGGGAGGGGGAGATGTCCTCAGCTGGATCACCATCCGGCCAGCAGGACGAATCGAAGCAATAGCGCTTCGCACCGTCACATTTACGTCAGACCCGAGCCTGGAACGCCCCGGGCGTTCAACGCGTTGGCTTTTCGTCCAGGCAACGACGGAGTCTGAATTGCATGACGAAGCCGCTGACAAAAACCGTGCGGCCGGTTCCCGACGAGAACCAGAGCCATAAGGGCGCGGGCAGCGTGCCGACAGTTCCGGTCGACACCACCAAAGGTCATCGCGACGACGAGAAGCAGAATATCCGTGAGCAGGCCGCGCACGGTAACCTCACCCAGAACACCAGCAACCGGCGCACGGGATAGGCGCAGAAACCAGGGGGATTAGGAGGAGATACGAACTTGGTTACTCCCGGCAAATGGTACGATCCGATCTCAGAACGCTGGATCGCGCCGCGCGAACATCTCTTCGAAGTCAGATCCTCCCACGCGACCGAAAACCACGTCGTCGAGCTTCAGAGGAATCTCGAAATCCAGCGCATCTGGCGCGCCCTGGTCGATTGCTGCGCAAGCAAGTGATGCATTTGTGCACGCGATGACGGTGAATCGCGCCGTCCGCCGCATGGCCCTCCCAGCATGACCGATCCCGCGTCCCCCAGGCCGGTCGCAATTGCGATCCACTATCTCGCGATCCTTGCCGGCTGCGCCTGCCTGCTGCTCGCCGCCATCTGCGTCATCATAGCGTGCGAGGTCTTCATCCAGACCGGTGTGTTCGCGCGATCCTACGCGATGGTGGGATTGATCAGCGGCGTGCTGGGGGGATTGGCGCTGAAGCTGGCGAGTGCATGGAAGTAATCCTTTGCCGTAGTCCGCGGTTGAGCTCCTGCGAAACTTGTCGCATCCTTACTAAGCTCTCCGACGAGCACGTCGATCGTGCACCGAGTTGCGGCGACGGCTACGGGTTAGGTGCGACCGAGCATCTTGCGCATCATCACGTGCAGTATGCCTGCATCATCGAATGGCGCCCCCTCCTCGACGTACCCAAGTCGCTGATAGAAGCCGCGCGCCGTAAGTTGCGCGCCGAGCACGATTTCGTCGGCACCATCGCGAAAGGCAATGGCCGCCGCGCGCTCCATCAATTCCCTTCCAACCCCTTGTTTCCGTGCTGAAGCCAAAATCGCCACTCTGCCGATCTTAGCCCTGCGTTCATGATGCACGATGCGCAGCGTCCCAATGACTTCGCCATCAGAAAGTGCAGCCAGATGGGTGGCGCCCCTGTCGTCCTCGTCGACTTCAAGATCTTCAGGGACCCCTTGTTCGACGACGAACACCCCGTTTCGCAAGGCATATACCGCAGACGTGAGTGGGTTTGAGGCGAGTATCTCCACGATCACACTCACTTCTGTCTTCTCTCGCTCGCCAAGCTT
This sequence comes from Bradyrhizobium sp. CCBAU 51627, assembly GCF_028128765.1. Classification (GTDB taxonomy): domain Bacteria; phylum Pseudomonadota; class Alphaproteobacteria; order Rhizobiales; family Xanthobacteraceae; genus Bradyrhizobium. Next base: position 382,355 of record NZ_LBJG01000005.1, on the reverse strand, counting down.
CTCACACAGTGTCGAACTTGCTCACCTTCAGCAAGGAGCGCTGGGGTCAGCTTCAGGCCCTGGGCGTGGGCGATTTGGCACGAGCGGTCGCCGCCTGTGCACGGCGGAACCGAGGCCATGACTCGTTCGGCAAAACACGAAACGCCCGTCCCCTCCCCCAAGAAGGAGAAGGGATGACCCCCACAGCTCACCGGCAACATGGAACCACGAACCGCCGTGGTGCCTTCGAAATGGCCCAATTCCCGATGGAACGAACGCCGCGCAGGCCCGATTCAGGCCACATCGTCTCCGGATTTGCGGCTCATTGCCACCTAAGTCTTTGGAGAGAAAGGGAAGGTAACGAGTTGCGTCATGCGTAACCGGGAGACCAGGATGGGCAACCGCACCGCAAAGTTCACGTCCGCGCTGATTGGCAGCATCATTGCCGGCGCACCCTTCGCCGCTGTGTCGCAGAACGCGCCGAGTGCGCCCAGCACGGCAAGCACGACGACGGCTGCCACGACCACGGCGGGCGCGACGAGTGCCGCAAGCGACTGCCTCACCTCGCCGAAGGGCGCCACACCGCAGGGGCAGCACTGGTTCTACCGGCTGGAGCGCGGGACCAAACGGCAGTGCTGGTATCTGCGCGCGGAAGGCAGCAAGGCCACGCAGAACACTCAGGCAACGGCCGACACCCCGAATGCGGCTCCGGGCGCGCCGCCGTCGGTGCAGAATGCGCGTGCCGAATATGTCGCGCCGCAGACCAACTCCGCAGCGAGCACACCAGTGCCGGCCACAACCTCGCCGCAGCAGGCGTTTGGCACGAGTACGGATGCCAACGCACCGCAGCCCGTAGTCGCCGCTCCCTGGCCTGATACCGCTCCGGCAACCGCTTCGCCTGGGCCGCAATCTGCACCCGCCTCCGCGCCTGCAACGGCCTCGCGCGCGCAACCGACCGCATCCCCTGCTCCGGTGACACTCGCTACGGCAGATAGCACGGCGGACAAGTCGACCGGGTCACTCCAGATGCTGCTGCTCGTCGTCGGCGGCGCATTGGCGCTCGCCGGCCTGCTCGCCAGCCTGATCTACCGCTTCGCCGGTGGACGCGCGCGCGTGCAGACCTCGGATCGCCGGGTGAACTGGGACCATCGGCAGGATCGCGACAACAGCCGTGCGCCGTGGCTCGATGCAGCACCGGCACCTGTGCCACCCGCGGCGCGGCCGCTTCCGGTGGACTTCGACGCCGTGCGTCCGCAAGCGTCGCAGATCGCCGCATTCAGTGATGCGATCGGCCGGATTGCAGCGCAAGGCCGCCCCATCGAGGCTGCGGCCGCAGAGCCTGACGAGACCGAGATCGACTATTTCGACGGCGAATTCGAGATCGAGACAGCGGCGCCACTGCTCGCGGCCGACAGCCATGACGAAGACAAGACCGACCTCGAGGCAATCGATCTCGATCTGGCTGATCATGACATGGCTGATCACGATTTGGCCGATCACGATCCGGATAAGCACCAAGAGGACGTACGCAACGCGGATAGGTACGAGGACCACGCGCGCGACGAAACTGCCGTCGACATCAACATCATCACGTCGATGCTGGAACGGCTGGCGGCGCAAGGGCCGCAGTTGTCGCAGCCTCGCCTCGAACCTAGCCTTGAAGCTGACCTTGCAGCGCTCGCACGAAGCTCACGAGGCCAGTCCGCCGCTCGCGCTTGAGGCGTTCGGCCTTGAGGATCGACTGCACCTCGGCGAAGGCGTCATCGACATTGTGGTTGATGACGATGTAGTCGTATTCGGCCCAGTGGCTCATCTCGTGGCTGGCGCGGCTCATGCGCTTGCGGATCACCTCGTCGGAATCCTGCGCACGCGACTGCAGCCGCTTCTCGAGGTCGGCCGCCGAGGGCGGCAGGATGAAGACGCGAACCACATCGACGCTTGCCTTCTGGTGCAGTTGCTGGGTGCCCTGCCAGTCGATGTCGAACAGCACGTCCTGTCCGGCCGACAGTGCTGCCTCCACCGGCTCACGCGGCGTCCCATAAAGATTATCAAACACGGTGGCCCATTCGAGCAGTTCGCCCTGCTCGACCATCGTCTCGAATCTGGGCTTGCAAACAAAGAAATAGTCACGCCCCTCGACTTCACCCGGCCGCATCTGGCGCGTGGTCGCCGACACTGACATCTTCAGGCCGGGCTCACGCTCGAGTAACATCCGCGACAGCGTCGTCTTGCCTGCGCCCGATGGCGAGGACAGCACGAACATCAAGCCGCGCCGTTCGACACCGTCAGTTCCGTGCCCCCCCGTTGTCATCGATCACTCCAGATTCTGGACCTGCTCGCGGAATTGCTCGACCACGTTCTTCATGGCGAGGCCGGTATTGGTCAGCTCGATATCGTTCGACTTCGAGCAGCAGGTGTTGACCTCGCGGTGAAACTCCTGCGCCAGGAAGTCGAGCTTGCGGCCGATCGGGCCGCCCTTGCCGATCAGTTCGCGCGCCTGCGCGATGTGAGAGGCTATGCGGTCGAGTTCCTCGCGGATGTCGGCCCTGGTCGCGATCAGGATCGCCTCCTGCATCAGGCGGTCTGAATCGAAACGGTCGGAGGTATCGAGCAGCGCAGCGATCTGTTCGGCGAGCTTCGCCTTGATCGCCTCCGGCTTGCGACTCGGCGCGGCCTCGGCCTTTTTCGCCAGTTGCTCGACCTCGTCGACCCGCTGGCTCAGTATCTGCCCGAGCGAAACTCCCTCCCGCTTGCGCATCGCGACGAGCTCGTCGAGCGCCTTGTCGAAGGCCTCGGCAGCGGCGACACGCGCCGCCTTGTCTTCCTCCTCGTCACCCTCGGGCTCGCCGACCTCGACCACGCCCTTGATGGCAAGCAGGCCGTCGATGCTCGGCGCCACCGCGTCAACCTTGCCGGAGATCAGCGCGGCCGCCTTCAGCACGGCGTTGAGCACGTCCTCGTTGATGCGGACGGAGGCGGCCGCGTTGGCGCGCTTGACGTTGAGATTGGCGTAGACGGTGCCGCGCGAGAGCAGCTCGCCCGCACGCTTCTTGGCGTGGGCCTCGAGCTCCTCGAACCCCTGCGGCAGCCGCACCCGCAAGTCAAAGCCCTTGGCGTTGACCGACTTCAATTCCCACTCGAACGTATACGGCCCGCTTGCGCCGTGGCTTCGGGCAAAGCCGGTCATGGACGACAGCGCCATCAGGTCAAATTCTCCGACATCATGGGATTCGCGAGGCCATCAGGCCACGCGAATCTTAAGACTATTTTGCAGGAAAGTGGAATCCGCAATGTTCGCAGGCCGGCCTGCGCGGATCAGGCCTAGCGCTGGATCACCTGCGGCGAAGGCTGCACCGCGCCCTGGCGGGCGGGCGCCGCCGGCCGGACCGGCGGCTTCCTCTGGGGCGGCTTGGGTGTGGTGGCGGTCGGCGCCGTATCTGCAGCCGCGGGTGCGGCAGCGGCCGGCGGCGGCTCCTCGGCCGGCTCGACCGTGTCGTTCTGGATCTGCTTCTCCATCGCGCGGAGTTTCGCGACGTTCTTCTGGTGCGCGTCGTAGGTCTCGGTGAAGGCATGCCCGCCCGAACCGTCGGCGACGAAATAGAGATCGCGGGTGCGGGCCGGGTTGGCGGCGGCCTCCAGCGAGGCGCGGCCGGGATTGGAGATGGGGCCCGGCGGCAGGCCCTCGATCACATAGGTATTGTAGGGCGAGGGCTGCGTGATCTCGCTGCGCTTGATCGGGCGTCCCAGCGTACCCTTGCCGCCGACGAGGCCGTAGATGATGGTCGGGTCGGACTGCAGCTTGATCTTCTGCTTGAGGCGGTTGACGAACACCGCGGCAACGCGGCTGCGCTCGTCGGGCTTGCCGGTCTCCTTCTCGACGATCGAGGCGAGCGTCACCAGTTGCTCCGGCGTCTTGACCGGAAGATCGGGGCTGCGGCGCTCCCAGATCTCGGCAAGCACGCGCTTGTGCGCCTGCTGCATGCGCTGGATCACCTGATCACGCGGGGTCCCGCGCGGGAACTTGTAGGTCTCGGGCAGCAGCGTGCCTTCGCGCGGCACTTCGCGCACGCTGCCGGTGAAGATGTCGTTATCGGAGAGCCGCGCCACGATCTGCTCGGAGGTCAGGCCCTCCGGAATCGTGACGGCGTGCTGCACCACCTTGCCCTCGACGATGGTGGCGATGACGTCGCGCAGCGACGCGTTCTTCTGGAACGAATATTCGCCCGGCTTGAGGTCCGAGCTCGCCTTCAGCGCGGCAACGGCGCCGATGAAGACCCAGGGATTGACGTCGGTCACGCCTTCCCGGTTCAGCGTCTCGGCAATGTCGCGCTTGCCCGCACGCTGGGGAATGTTGACGACCTTGTCTTCCTTCAATGGCCCGGGCGACTCGAGCACCTGCCGACCGTAGTAATAGGCCGCCCCCGCGCCGATCATGCCGATCAAAAGCAGGGTGATGATGGCGTTGCCGACCACGACCAGGGGACTGCGCGCCCGCTCCGAACGTTTCGGCGGCGGCGGGACCTGCTCGGGCTCGAGCGCTGCCCGCGGACTCCGGGGCGAAATGGGCGGCCTTTCACTCATCGAAGCAACCTGAATCCTGCCGGTTCAATCGCAGCCTGACAATCACTTGCCGAGCCAAATGCACGCGCCCACAGATATGACTATCGCCGAATACGGCAAAACGGTGGATTCGCCGCAAACACAAACTATTGGGCCAGACGCCGGACGATCACCGACGCATTGGTACCGCCGAAACCAAAAGAATTCGACAGCGCGACGTTGACCTCACGCTGCTTCGCCTTATGCGGCACGAGATCGATCGCAGTCTCCACCGACGGATTGTCCAAATTGATGGTCGGCGGGACGACATTATCGCGAATCGCGAGAACGGCGAAGATCGCCTCGATTGCGCCGGCCGCACCGAGGAGATGGCCGGTCGAGGACTTGGTCGAGGACATCGAAACCTTGGATGCTGCGTTGCCGAGCAGGCGCTCCACCGCGCCAAGCTCGATCTCGTCGCCGAGCGGCGTCGAGGTGCCGTGCGCGTTGATGTAATCGAGATCGGATGCCGTCAGACCGGCGCGCTTGAGCGCGGCCGACATGCTGCGGAAACCGCCATCGCCATCGGGCGACGGCGATGTAATATGATAGGCGTCACCCGACAGGCCGTAGCCGATCACCTCGGCATAGATCCTGGCGCCGCGGCGCTGGGCGTGCCCGAGCTCTTCCAGAACCAGGACACCGGCGCCCTCGCCCATCACGAAACCATCGCGGTCCTTGTCGTAAGGACGCGAGGCCTTCTCGGGAGTCTCGTTGAAGCCGGTCGACAGCGCGCGCGCGGCATTGAAGCCGGCAATGCCGATCCGGCTGATCGGCGACTCCGCACCGCCCGCGACCATCACGTCGGCATCGCCGAGCGCGATCAGACGGGCGGCATCGCCGACCGCATGGGCGCCGGTCGAGCAGGCCGTGACCACCGAATGGTTCGGTCCCTTCAGCCCATGGGCGATCGAGACGTAACCGGAAGCTAGATTGATCAGGCGGCCCGGAATGAAGAACGGCGACACCCGGCGCGGGCCGCGCTCCTTCAGGAGGATCGCGGTGTCGGCAATGCCGCTGAGGCCGCCGATGCCCGAGCCGATCATGGTGCCGGTCGCGCATTTGTCCTCTTCGGTCTCGGGATGCCAATTGGCATCGTCGAGCGCCTGGCCCGCGGCGGCCATGCCGAAAATGATGAAGTCGTCGACCTTGCGCTGGTCCTTCGGCTCCATCCACTTGTCGGGATTGAAGCTGCCGTTGCTGCCGTCGCCGCGCACGACGGTGCAGGCGATCTTGGTCTGCAGATCGGAGACATCGAAGCTCTCGATCCTGCGCGCACCGCTCTCGCCGTTGAGGATGCGTTTCCAGGTTGGCTCGACGCCGCAGCCGAGTGGCGACACCATGCCGAGACCAGTGACGACAACCCGCCTCATATCCGAAAACTCCGCATCGAAAGATTCACGGCCAATAACAAGAAACCGGCTGGCCGCTGGGAAGCGGCCCGTCCGGTTTCAATGTTGTCCCCGCGAAAATGAAGAGCCTTAGCTCTTCGCGTTCTTCTCGAGAAACTTGGTGGCGTCGCCGACGGTGAGAATCGTCTCAGCGGCATCGTCCGGAATCTCGCACCCGAATTCTTCTTCGAACGCCATCACCAGCTCGACGGTGTCCAGACTGTCGGCGCCGAGGTCGTCGATGAAGCTCGCAGCGTCGACAACCTTCTCGGGTTCAACACCAAGGTGTTCGACCACGATCTTCTTAACCCGCTCGCCAATGTCACTCATTGCATAACCTCGTGTTGTTCCCTGTAGACCCGACCCCCCGGGACGATACGAGCCGTCGTGGTCGTTGACTGCCTTCGCTTACGAACTTTGATTTGGTCCCATCTTAACCGATAGAGACCCCGCGAACGACGGCCAAGGCTCCGCATCGCCAATATACAGGGTTTCAAAAACCTGCAATGGCGTTCTTTGCCCATCCGTTGAGCGTCCGGTTATCATACTTCAAGTGCCTTGACTACACGCCTCATTTCGCTTCGGAAACGGCCGTTTGCCGCATCCCGCACCGCCCCTGTGGGCAGTGCGGGACGAGGCTGTCAGATCATGGCCATGCCGCCGTTGACGTGGATGGTTTGTCCGGTGACGTAGGATGCTTCGTTCGAGCTGAGATAGACGGCGGCCGCTGCAATGTCCTCGGGCGTTCCCAGACGGCCCGCCGGAACCTTGGTCAGAATCGCATCGCGCTGCTTGTCGTTGAGCACATCCGTCATCGGCGTCTTGATGAAACCGGGCGCGATGCAGTTCGCGGTGACGCCGCGCTTGGCGTATTCGGCGCCGAGCGTCTTGATCATGCCGATCAGGCCGGCCTTCGATGCGCTGTAATTGCCCTGCCCGGGATTGCCGGTGACGCCGACCACCGAGGTGATGGCGATGATGCGGCCGAAGCGCTTGCGCATCATCAATTTGGTGGCGGCGCGCGCCAGACGGAAAGTTGCGGTCAGGTTGACGTTGATGACCTCGTCCCAGTCCTCGTCGCGGAGTTGAACGAACAGGTTATCCCGCGTGATGCCGGCATTGGCGATGAGAATATCGACCTGCCCCATCGCAGCTTCAGCAGCCGGCACCAGCGCCTCGACCTCATCAGCCTTGGAGAGATTGCAGGTCAGCACATGGGTGCGCTCTCCGAGCTTGCCGGCAAGCTCGTCGAGCACGTCCTTGCGCGTCCCCGATATCGCGACGGTGGCGCCCTGCGCGTGCAGCGCCTGGGCGATCGCGCCGCCGATGCCGCCGGTCGCGCCGGTGACGAGCGCCTTCTTGCCTGTCAGATCGAACATCGCGTACTTACTCCTCTAGCCCTGCTTCGCAGCGGCCAATGCATCCCTGGCGGCAGCAATGTCGTTCGGACCACCGACCGCAACACCGACGGCGCCGTCAGCGATGCGCTTCACGAGTCCCGTCAGCACCTTGCCCGCGCCGATCTCGAAGAAACGGGTGACGCCCTGCCCCGCCATATAGGCAACCGACTCGCGCCAGCGCACCGTGCCGGTGACCTGCTCGACCAGCCGGCGGCGGATTTCGTCGGGATCGGTGATGGCGCTGGCCAGCACGTTCGACACCAGCGGCGCGGCTGGCGCCTTGATCGTGACCTTGGATAACGCCTCCGCCATCGCGTCGGCCGCAGGCTGCATCAGCTTGCAATGGAACGGCGCGGACACCGGCAGCAGCATCGCGCGCTTGGCGCCCTTGGTCTTGGCAATCTCGACAGCGCGATCGACCGCGGCCTTGTCGCCGGAGACGACCACCTGTCCGCCGCCATTGTCGTTGGCGGCCTGGCAGACCTGGCCCTGAGCCGCCTCCTTGGCGACCTCCATAGCCGCGTCATAATCAAGGCCAAGCAGCGCGGCCATCGCACCGGCGCCGACAGGCACGGCCTTTTGCATTGCGAGACCGCGAATGCGAAGCAGCCGCGCGGTGTCGGAAATGGTCAGGCTGCCGGCCGCCGCCAGCGCCGAATATTCGCCGAGCGAGTGGCCGGCCACGAAGGCCGCGTCCCGCCCCACGGAAAACCCTGCCTCGGCCTCGAGCACCCGCAGAGTGGCCACAGACACCGCCATCAGAGCCGGCTGGGCGTTTTCAGTGAGCTGAAGGGTTTCGGCCGGGCCATCCCAGATCGTCGCGGTCAGCTTCTCGCCGAGCGCGGCATCGACCTCGTCGAACACGGCGCGTGCTACCGGAAAGGCGTCGGCCAGGGCCTTGCCCATACCGACTGCCTGGGAACCCTGCCCAGGAAATGTGAATGCTGCCGTCATCGGCGCTCCCTGCTTGTCGGGCGTGATCCCTCTCGAGAACCGGCAGCCGATTACGCACGGCCTTAGGCCATGGTTCCGGATCATGCTCCAAAGGGGGCCGTAGACACTGTCCGGGGCCGGAATGTCAAGCCAAGATAGGAACTTCGACCAGCATTCATTTGGGATGCAGCCCTAGAACCCGCCACTGGTCTGGTTAGCGTCTACCACCGCCCCTGCCTGCGCACGGCGCGCGCTGTTCACGAGCTCGCCGGGGCGGTCATCCTGATCGGGCTTCGCGGTCGCAAGACGCAGCACTGCCGCATAGCCCGGCTGCACCTCCATCCGGCCGGCATGCCGGCTCTCGCTGAGCAGGCGATGCACCTTCGGGAGATTGTAGCAGGGCACGTAGAACAGAAGATGATGCTCGAGGTGATAGTTCACGTAATACGGCGCGATGAACAGACGCTCGAGGAAGTTTGCGTGCGTGGTCCGCGTGTTGCGCAAGGGATCGCTGCTATCGGGCACGACAGCATGCTCGGCGATGTTGCGGATGCGGGTGATGACCATCATCCAGGTGAGTAGCGGCACCAGCCACAACAAGGGATAGGCCCACCACACACCGGCCGCTGCGAGGCCGGCGAACATCGCGGCGTTGACGAGGCATTGCAGGCCGAGCTTCTCCCAGAAATGGGCGGCGCGCTGCCGCCACGGCCACTCCGTCGGCCCGAGCGCGTTGAGCAATTGCGCCTTGCGCTGCTGGTAGCCGGTCTGCCCGGTGATGTCGCGAATGAACTTGCGGCGATAGCTCAGCCTAGTGATCGGAAACGGCGCCGACAGCACCAGATCAGGATCGTCCTCCTGCTGGGTGCGAGCGTGGTGTTGAAGATGGTAGCGCCGGTAGCTGCGTGTCTCTGCAAAGAGCGGATAGGCGCAGAGCCATTGGCTCAGGGCCAGATTGATCTTCTCGTCGGCAGACAGGCAGCCATGGGCACCGTCATGCATGAGGATCGCAAGTCCAAGCTGGCGCGAGCCGATGATCGCGACCGCGAGGACATAGGTGATCGGATTGGGCCACCACGCGACCAGGGCGATTGCGCCAATGATCAGCGTCCAGGCGTGCGCGATCATCGCGACACCCTTCCAGGTCACGCGTTGTCGTACGTCAGCCAATTGATCGTCGGTAAGGAAATCGCGGGCCCGCATGCGAAGCGCCGTCATGACCTACCCCTCCTCGCTCTGATGGCTTGAGGCATCGTGCTCGTCGACGAGACGTAGCCGCGCAGTGTCGCCGGTGGATTTCGCCTGCTCCCCGAGCACGCGCAGCATCTCGGCGCAGAGCGCCTCTGGCGAACGACCCATGGCGCAGCCTTCGAGAATGATTCCGATGGCGACGGCCCAGAACCGCCGCGAGCTTTCGTCCGGCGCGCGCAGCGAGCGCCAGCCGTGTCGCGCCACCTGGCCCGCATAGGCGCGCGCGCCTTCAGAGTGCAGGCGCTCGATGGTGCGCTCGACCAGCGGGGCGAGATCCTGGCGTCGACGCGTCAGCGTCAGCGCCTCGGCGAAGAAGGCAATCGAATCGCTCGCCGTCACGGTCTCGGCCAACGCGCGGGTGTACTCGCGCGGCGTGCGCGCCTTCAGCGCCGCCTGCTCGGTGGCTTGCGCCAGATACAGCAGATCACGGCAGGCGCATTCGACGAACAGCGCCTCCTTGGTTCGGAAATAATAGGTGATCTGGCTCGGGAACGCGTTCGCAGCAGCTGCGATGTCGGTGATCGCGGTGCCCGAGAGCCCACGCTCCCGAAATAACGGGCTCGCTGCATCCAGCAGCAGGGAACGCATCTTGCGGCCAGCGGAGCGCGTCGCCCGCGCCGCATGCTTGGGGTCGCCAGCCGCCTCAAGCGCCTGTTGGGCCGACTTTTCTACCATCGGATCCTCTTGCTCGCTTATTTGTATGATATACAAACAAATAGATCAAGCCTGAAGTGGTATGGAGGGACCGGTTGCTAGCCCGCGGCGGGGTGATCCGGACCGAAAGCAAAGCGCTCAACCTTGCCAAGCCGGCCAAAATCCGTATAACGCGCGCATCCGCAGACCCCGGCCGGGAGCTGAACGGACGGTCTCAGCAAATCCTCCGTGATTTTGGTGTGGCAGGGCCAGTCGGCCCGTCGTCCCGTGTTTCCGCCTTCTGAGCTTAATCCCAGAGTCCTTTCCGAAGGTCTCTCAAGGGCTTGACGTCGGGCAATGCGCTAACATGAGGAAAGGACGACTATGGCTCTTTATGAGCATGTTTTTCTCGCGCGCCAGGACGCGAGCACGCAGCAGGTCGAAGAGCTGACTGCGCAGATGACCGGCATCGTCGAAGGTCTCGGCGGCAAGGTCACCAAGACCGAGAATTGGGGCGTGCGCTCCCTCACCTACCGCATGAACAAGAACCGCAAGGCGCACTTCGTGCTGCTCAACATCGACGCGCCGTCCGCGGCGATCGCCGAGATCGAGCGCCAGGAGCGCATCAGCGAAGACGTGATCCGCTATCTCAGCGTTCGCGTCGAGGAACTCGAGGAAGGTCCGTCTGCGATGATGCGCAAGGCCGACCGTGATCGCGAGCGTGACGACCGTGGCGGCGGTTTCCGCGGTGAGCGTGAAGGCGGCTTCCGTGGCGATCGCGACGGCGGCTTCCGCAGTGATCGTGGTCCGCGCCGCCCGCGCGACGAAGCTGAAACGGATGGGGAGTAAGAACAATGGCTGAAGCTGGTGCACGCCGCCCGTTTTTCCGTCGCCGCAAGAGCTGCCCGTTCACGGGAGCCAATGCGCCGAAGATCGACTACAAGGACTCCAAGCTGCTGATGCGCTACGTCTCGGAGCGTGGCAAGATCGTGCCGAGCCGCATCACCGCGGTGTCCGCCAAGAAGCAGCGTGAGCTCGCCCGCGCCATCAAGCGCGCGCGGTTCCTGGGCCTGTTGCCCTACGTCATTCGCTGACACGACCGCTTTCGACCGGCGACGATCACCGTCGCCGGTCATGATCTTCTGAACTCAACTTTCTGAACTCATAAGGCTTCCGGGTCGTCCGGTCGCCGATGGTTGGGGCAAAGCGCCTCTAACCGCTCGAGGGGAGCGGGACAGCTGATGATGGCATTTGGACTGATAGCCCTGATCGCCGGCGCTGCGTCGGCCCTGATGTTCGCCTCGATCGTGTCGGGTGCGCTGATCTCGCTCGTCCTGGTTTGCCTTGCTCCTTTGCCTTTGATGCTCGCCGCGATCGCCTGGGGGCCGCTCTGCGGCGCGCTTGGCGGTCTCGCCGCGACACTCGTGATCGGCGTCGCGCTCAGTCCGCCCCTCGCCCTCGGTTATGGTCTTGCGATCGCTTTGCCGGCCTGGTGGCTTGGCCATCTCGCCATGCTGGGACGGCCCTTGGCGGGCGGCCTGGCGGGCCCGGATGCAGCTTCGCTTCAGGTCGAATGGTATCCGCTCGGCCGTATCCTGCTCTGGATCGCGGTGCTGGCAACGCTTCTGACCGCGGGATCATTGTTTTCGCTGGGAAGCGATGCATCGACCATCAGCGACGCGATGCGCCGCGGCTTCGCCAGGGTACTCTCGCTGATGGGCGAGGCGAACGTCACCGAGAATGATCCCCGCGTCGGCCTGATGGTCGCGGTTACGCCGGTTCTGGTGGCAGCATCGCAAATGGCTACGCTGACCTTGAACCTCTGGCTCGCCGCCAAAGTCGCAGCTGTTTCGGGACGGTTGCATCGGCCCTGGCCCGACCTCAGCGGCACGAGCCTGCCCCCGATGACCCTCGTGGCCCTCTGCGTCGCGCTGGCCTTCAGCTTCTTCGGCGGAATGACCGGCATCCTCGCCGTCGTCGTCACGACCGTCCTGATAGTGGCCTATGCACTGATCGGCCTGGCCGTCCTGCACATCGTCACACGCGACCTCGCCAATCGCGCGTTCTGGCTCGCCGCCGCCTACGCCATCATCTTCATGTTCAGCGTGAGCCTTGTTCTGCTGACCGTCCTTGGGCTCGCTGACGCCGTCTTCGGCCTTCGCGAGCGCTTCCTGCGCAACCGGCAACCGCCGCCATTGCCGACATCTTGAGTTCAACCCGAAACTGAAAACCAGAGCACTTCAAAGGAGAACGAATATGGAAGTCATTTTGCTGGAACGCGTGAGCAAGCTCGGCCAGATGGGCGAAGTCGTGAAGGTTCGCGACGGCTACGCCCGCAATTTCCTGCTCAAGCGCGGCAAGGCACTGCGCGCCACCGCCGACAACCGCGCCAAGTACGACGGCATGAAGGCCGAGCTCGAAGCCCGCAACCTTGCCTCGAAGGGCGAGGCGGCCAAGGTCGCCGAGAAGATCGAGGGCAAGAACATCATCGTCATCCGCCAGGCTTCGGAAGCCGGCCAGCTGTTCGGCTCGGTCACCGTGCGCGACGTGGTTGCCGCCTTCGAGGCTGACGGCGTTACACTCGCGCGCCCGCAGGTGCAGCTCGACGCGCCGATCAAGACCATCGGCAAGCACTCGATCACTGTCGCCGTTCATCCGGAGGTCGAGGTCGAAGTCACCGTCACGGTTGCACGCAGCCAGGACGAGGCGGAGCGCATCAACCGTGGCGAGGACATCTCGACCCGCAACGAGGACCGCGACGCAGCCGCCGAGGCGATCGCCGCCGCCGGCGAGTTCTTCGATCCGGAAGCCCAGCACGACGAAGTGGCGCCGGCCCCGGCTGCGGAAGAGCAGTAAGCCTCGCGTTCATACGCGAAGCGAAGCCCGGCCGCCTCAGGCGGCCGGGCTTTTCGTTTTGGGCGCGACATCCTCACTCAGCATCGCGATCGAGGCGAGCGCCGTTGCCGTGTGCTTCTCGACGCCGTCGCTGACGCAGAACACGTCGGCCGCAACTACGGAGACCTGACGGCCCGGCTTGATCACCCGCGCCCGGCAGATCAGTTTTTCGCCGACCGCCGGGGACAGCAGATTGAGCTTGTATTCCGCCGTCAACGCCGGCTGACCGCGCGAGGTCGCCGCCGCAATGGTCGTGGCGTTGTCGACCAAAAAAGCAGTGACACCGCCATGGAAGAAGCCGTGCTGCTGCAACAGCTCCGGCCGGCGTTCCACCGCAATCGTGCAGGTGCCGCGCGACATCTCCGACAGTTCGGCGCCGACCAGGTTCATAAAACCCTGCCGGCCGACATTGGCGTGAATACGCTCGGCTACAGCTGCGAATTCAGGGTCGGATTGGGTTTGCATGAGATCTCCTCATTTCCTGTCAATGCGCTCGGGCGGCACCAGCGCCCGGATAGCGCAGGCGATCAGCGTGCCGGCTTCGGTGCGCGGATCCGCGCGATCGCGTCCCGAAAGAAAGGCGCGGCAAAAGATCTGTGCCGGCCCGATGAGCTGACTCACGAACATCACCGGCGCCATCGGCAGAAGCTCGCCGCTTGCGATCAACGGTGCGCGCCAGCGCTCGATGCCTTCAGCAAGCCGCGCATTCTGAGCGCGCTGGGCGTCGCGGACGTTCTCGCTCCATTGGTTGCGCGAGATCTCGAACAGATAACGCGCCTCGCGTCGACTCGACACGACCCAATCGAGGTGAGCGCGGATCAGACGATCGATCCCCTGCTTCGCATCGGGCGACGGATCGAGCGCGGCGAGCATCGCAGCATGATAGTGCCGCAACACCTCCAGCAGCAGTGCGCCGGCGAGCTCCTGCTTGGAGCCGAAGACATGAAAGAAGCTGCCGTTGGAAGCCCCGGCCTTGGCGCGGATCGCCGCCACCGTCGCACCTTCGAAGCCCGACCGGTCGAACACCGCGAGCCCTGCCGCCAAGAGATCCTCGCGCACACAGGATGACATCGGCGCCTCCTAGAGTATCACTCTAGAGTATTGCTCTAATCGCGGTCAAGACGACGCGAAGGCCGCGCTGGGCGCGGCCTCCGCAGATCTACGAGGCTCTTGGTTATCGCGAGATCGGCGGAGCCGGCGGACCGGAGGACTCAGCCGGCGCAGGCGACGCAGCCGCGGCGGGCGCAGACGGGGCCGGCTCCGCCGGCTTGGCTGCCGTCTCGGAGCTGGGCGCGGGCTCGGCAGGTTTGGACGCGGCAGCTTCCGCAGGCTTGGGAGCTGCCGGTTCAGGCGACTTGGCGACAGCGGCGGCCGGAGCCGGCGTGACCTGCGGGACCAGGTCGGGGCGCAGAACCGGCGCCTCGCTGCTGCTCGGCTCGGCCTTGGCGCTGTCCGGCTTGGACTCGGCGGGCTTCTCGGCACCATCGTTCTTCGGCTCGACCTTGGGGTCGACCTTGGGGTCGATTTTGGAACCGACCTGGGGCTCAGCCTTCGGTGCAGCGGCGTCTTCGCTCTCCGGCTTGCCGCGCTTGCTCATCCGCTTGCCCTTACGGCCCGCGGGCGGCTGTTCGGTGCTGGCCTCCGGCTTAACGCCCTCCTTGGCACCTTCCTCGCTGGGTCGCGCTGCGCGCTTCTGGCGCCCCTCGGACGCAGGGGGGGCACCCTCGCCCTCCGGCTTGCTGGCCTCTTGCGGCCGGTGGCGGCGACCCTGATGTTCGGGCGACTGCCCCGGATTTGTGTTGGCATCCTTCTCCTTGACGCCGTCCTTCTTGTCCCTGCCGTCCTTACCATCCTTGGCTTGGTAACGGGTGTCGGCGGCGCCATTGGAGACAAGGTAGGACGCCAGCACGCCGGCCATGTCCGGGCTGGTGGTGTAGTGCTGACGCAGGAAGCCCGGCAGCGAGTTCGGCGAGACCGTTTTCAAGAGCCCACGTGGGCTCTTGTGGCACGCGTTGCACGTTTGCGCGAAAAGCTGGGACGGCGCCTTGCCGGCCTCAAGGTTCGTCGCCTGCGCCAGAACGGCATCGGAAGCACCGAAGCCAACCAGAAACAGCACCGTGGCGAGGCTGAGCGCTCGGCTCGACATTCCCATCATCTCCATTGAAATCCGACAGACAAGACCGGCACCCGGTGCGGCGGCGGTCACCTTTTAGCCGATTGCGCTGCGAATGGAAGCGCACTGATCGAGCCTGTGAACACGCGATTTTCGAATATCGGCTTTGAACACAATGCAATAGCGGGGTGGGAATAGGCTGCTTAGATTTACATGCGAACGCATGGGAACCAATCAAACTTCCAAGCGTCGGTGTGACAGCCGGGTAGTCGCATCTTTTCGGGTTCGCTCGAGAGGGGTGATGTCTATGGACCGCTTGTTGCGTAGGTTCTTGTCTCAATTCATCCGCCGCGGGTCGCTGACGGTCACGACGGCGAGCGGATTGAAATTCAGTGTCGGGGACGGCTCCGGTGAGCCGGTCGAAGTGCGCTTCGTCACGGCCGACGCACAAAGGAGAGTCCTCATCAATCCCGAGCTCGGGCTTGGCGAGGCCTATATGGATGGCGAGTTCGTCGTCGAGCGCGGCAGCATAGCTGATGCCCTCGCGATCCTGCTCGATCAACCCGACCTGTTGCCGCACTGGGCAAAACCCTGGTGGCACCTTCGTTATCTCGTCAGGCACCTCAGGCAATTCAATCCGCGGGCACGCTCGCGTAGCAATGTCGCGCATCACTACGACCTCGATGCGAGGCTCTATTCACTTTTCCTCGACGCCGACAAGCAATACAGCTGCGCCTATTTCGAGACGCAAGACGCCACGCTCGACGACGCGCAGCTCGCCAAGAAGCGGCACGTCACCGCAAAGCTGCTGGTTCAGCGCGACCAGCGCGTGCTCGACATCGGCTCGGGTTGGGGCGGGCTCGGCCTCTATCTTGCGGAGACCGCCGGCGCCGACATTACCGGCGTGACGCTGTCGACGGAGCAGTTGCAGATTGCCAATGCGCGAGCCGCCGAAAAGGGGCTGACGCAACAGGCGCGCTTCTTGCTCCAGGACTATCGCGACATCAAGGGGACGTTCGACCGTATCGTCTCGGTCGGCATGTTCGAGCATGTCGGAGCGAGATTCTACGATACCTACTTCAAGCATTGCGCCGAACTTCTGAGCGAGGATGGGGTCATGCTGTTGCACTCGATCGGCCGCTCGCAAGGGCCGGATTCGACCAATCCCTGGATCGCCAAATACATCTTCCCGGGCGGCTACATCCCCTCGCTGTCGGAAGTGCTGCCCGCGATCGAAGACGCTGGCCTCCTGGTCTGCGACATCGAGATCCTGCGGCTGCATTATGCCGAGACGCTGAAGGCCTGGCGGGAACGGTTCATGGCGCGCCGTGAGGAAGCCGTACAACTCTATGACGAGCGCTTCGCGCTGATGTGGGAATTTTATCTCGCCGCCTGCGAGATGACGTTCCGCAAGCAGGGCATGATGAACTTCCAGATCCAGCTCACCAAACGCCAGGGCGTGGTGCCGATGACCCGCGACTATATCGCGCGTGAAGAAGCTCGGCTGCGGGCTCTTGAGGGTGGCGCCGAGCCGAAGTTGAAGCTCGCCGGCGAATGAGCCCTAGTGACGCAGGGCCGATATCCGGGAGGGGCGGTAAGACGCCGTTAAGATCAACTGCGCCCTCAGTTCCGCGATAACTTCGGGTGCGACCGGCTGACGCCGGATTTCGGGCCGCTCGGCATGCTGCATGGCGGCGATCAGCCCGGACAGCCAAAGCCGACTGCCTGTCTCGCTTCGCCAAATCTGGTGCTGCCGTTCTGGCCGCATCTCCTGCCTCGTTCCCATGCTGGCGGGTTGCGGGAGACAATCCTCAGCCCGCTCGCCCGTTCCCTTGTCCTACCCCCGAAAGAATCCGGGGAGATGTGATCTGGTTCACATTCCTCTCGGCGGCTCTGCCTTAGACCGACGCCATGAGCAAAGAGACCCAAACCCCGGTCGACGTGCAGGACGATCTCCGCACCGACTACGCCCTGATCGCCACCGGCGTCGGCGCGGCCCTGATTGCGCTGGTCTACCTCCTGCTGGTCTGAACCCGCGCGGGGCGCGCCAGCGCGCCCTTAAATGGGTCTGCATCTCAAATCATTAGGTTCACCGCATCCGGATTATTCCGTGACGGGATGGCGGCCACTTCCGGTCCGGCCAGAGTCCGCGAAAATCCGTCAAGCGCGGCGCATGCTGCGGCCGCTAATCATCCACCATTTTTAAGATCGGTTGATAGCGACCAGCTTTTGCTTCCGCTTTCGCCTTCGGCGGCGCTTTATCCCGGCCCCGCATCCGCCCAAGAAAATTGCTAAGCACGTCCGACCATGGCCCTGACTGATTCGAACGTTCTCAAACTCGCGCCCGACGCCGGAACTCCCGCGTACCGGAGCGCGCCGCATAATATCGAGGCAGAACAGAGCCTTCTGGGCGCGATCCTGGTCAACAACGATGCCTTCTACCGCGTCTCGGATTTCCTGGAGGCGAAGCACTTCTTCGAGCCGCTGCACCAGACCATCTTCGAGACCGCCGGCAGCCTGATCCGGATGGGCAAGATCGCAACGCCGGTCACGCTGAAGACCTTCCTGCCCGCCGACACCGATGTCGGCGGCATGACGATCGGGCAATATCTTGCGCGCCTCGCCGCCGAGGCGACCACCATCATCAACGCGCAGGACTACGGCCGCACCATCTACGACCTCTCGCTCAGGCGCGACCTGATCGGCATCGGCGAGGACATGGTGAACGTCGCCTATGACGCGCCGGTCGACTTCGCACCAAGAGCGCAGATCGAGGACGCCGAGCGCCGGCTCTACGAACTCGCCGAATCCGGCCGCTATGACGGCGGCTTCCAGAAGTTCTCGCAAGCGTTGACGGTCGCGGTCGATCTCGCGGCAAAGGCGTTCCAGCGCGACGGAAAGCTGTCCGGCATCTCGACCGGCCTGCGGGACCTCGACACCAAGATGGGCGGATTGCAGCACTCCGACCTCATCATCGTCGCCGGCCGTCCCGGCATGGGCAAAACGTCGCTGGCGACCAACATCGCCTACAACGTCGCGCAGGCCTATGTGCCGGAGCTTCAGGCCGACGGCACCATGAAGGCCGCCAATGGCGGCGTGATCGGCTTCTTCTCGTGCGAAATGTCGGCCGACCAGCTTGCCACGCGTATCGTGGCCGAGCGCACCGGCATCCCCTCCTCCCATATCCGTCGCGGCGGCATCTCCGAGGCCGATTTCGAGAAGATCCGGCAGGTCTCGATCGAGCTGCAATCTCTGCCGTTCTATGTCGACGCAACGGGCGGCCTGTCGATCGCCCAGCTGATGGCACGCGCGCGCCGGCTGAAGCGGCAGAAGGGCCTCGATCTGCTCGTGATCGACTATATCCAGCTGCTCTCCGGCTCGGGCAAGCGCGCCAGCGACAGCCGTGTGCAGGAAATCACCGAAATCACGACCAGCCTGAAGGCGCTGGCGAAGGAGCTCAACGTTCCCGTGATCGCGCTGTCGCAGCTGTCGCGTCAGGTGGAATCACGCGACGACAAGCGACCGCAGCTCTCGGACCTGCGTGAATCCGGCTCGATCGAGCAGGACGCCGACGTCGTGCTGTTCGTGTTCCGCGAGGAATACTATCTCGCCATGAAGGAGCCGCGTCCGGGCACCGAGGAACACGCGAAATGGCAGGCAGACATGGAACGCACCGTCGGCCGGGCCGAAGTCATCATCGGCAAGCAGCGCCATGGTCCGACCGGCACTGTCGAACTCCACTTCGACTCCTCGGTCACTCGCTTCGGCGACCTCGCCCATGACGGCCAGCTGCCGGATCGTGGTGGCGACTACTAGGTCATAGACCAGTTCCGTGGGTTGAACCCCGCGGGGCTCTTGCGTAAAACGGCGCCATGACAATGGCGTCCGCTCCGAACATGATCCAGCAATCCGGCCTTCTTTCCGCGGAGGCCAATCAGGCCGCCGCGCTCGCGCCGTACGGCGGCGTGCTGACCGTCGATCTCGACGCCATCATCGCCAACTGGCGCAAGCTCGAGAAGACGGCGGTGCCGGCCGAGTGCTCGGCGGTGATCAAGGCCGACGCCTATGGGTGCGGCACCGCGCAGGTCGCGCACGCGCTGAACAAGGCCGGCTGCAAGACCTTCTTCGTCGCCACCATCGAGGAGGCACGCACCGCCCGCGCGGCGGTGCCTGATGCCACGATCTATGTGCTTGGCGGCTATTTCCAGAACACCGGCCAGCACTACGCCAAGATCAACTGTCGTCCCGTGATCGGCGACCTCAACGAGCTCGCCGAATGGGACGTGTTCTGCCGCCGCACCGGCTGGTCGGGGGGGGCGGCGATCCATATCGACACCGGCATGAACCGGCTCGGCCTGACGCTCGCGGAGGCGCAGGCCATCATCCCCCGCATCAATGCCGGCGATCACGGCATCACGCTGGTGATGAGCCACCTGGTCTCGGCCGAGCAGCTCAACAGCCCCGTCAACGCCAGGCAGCTTGCAGCCTTCCGCGGCATTGCCAGCGAATTCTCCGGCGTGCCGGCGGCGCTTGCGAATTCCTCAGGCATTTTCCTTGGCGCGCCGTTCCAATTCGATCTGGTGCGACCGGGCGCCGCGCTCTACGGCGTCAATCCGACCCCGGAAGCCGACAACCCGATGCAGCCGGTCGTCGACTTGAAGGCACGCATCGTGCAGACCCGCAATGTCGAGCGCGGCGAGACGGTCGGCTATGGCGGCACCTGGACCGCGCGGCGGCAGACCAAGCTCGCGATCATCGCGGTGGGCTATGCCGACGGGTATTTCCGCGCCGCCAGCTCCAACGATGGCACCCGCGGCGCCGAGGTCATCGTCGCCGGCAAGCGCTGCCCGGTTGCGGGCCGCATCTCCATGGACCTGATCGCGATCGACATCACCGATCTGCCGCCGAACGCGGCACGGCGCGGCCATATGGTGACGCTGCTCGGTGAAGGCATCACCGTCGACGAACTCGCGCACCATTTTGGCACCATTGGCTACGAGGTGCTGACCAGTCTCGGCCACCGCTACGCCCGCGTCTACAAGGGCGGCAACGTGGTCGAGCCGCTGACGAAGCCGGAGCCCGAGCAGGCAGCCGACCAGCCGCCTTCCCCGCCGCCAATCGAGCAGCCGGCGGCCCCGCCGCCGCTGCCGGGCTGAGCGCCTCGCCCCTTACTTCTTCCGGCTGTCGAGCGCCGCCTTGCAGGTCGCGCTGAGCTGGTCACGCTTGGCGTTCAGGCAAGCGATAATCTTGCCGCCGCCGGGAGCGATGCCCGCGCAGAATTTGTCGTAGTCCGCCTTGCACGCACCGCGCGTATCGGACGATTGTGCCGAAGCGGCTCCGGAGAGCGCAACGACGAACGCAAGAACGGCAAAGCTCAACTTGGGCATTGTATCTCCGGTAAGGAAAGGCAGAGCCGGTAGCTCTACATGAAGATTGCGACATTCAACATCAACAACATCAACCGTCGCCTGCCCAATCTGCTCGCATGGATGCGCGCGGCGAAGCCCGATGTCGTCGCGCTTCAGGAATTGAAGGCAAGTGATGGCGAATTTCCGGCAGCTGCGATCGAAAAGGCCGGCTATGGCGCAGTCTGGCGTGGACAAAAGGCCTGGAACGGTGTCGCCATCCTCGCCCGTGGCACGGAGCCTATCCTCACGCGCGATCGGTTGCCCGGAAAGCCTGGGGATCTCGAAGCTCGTTACATCGAGGCCGCCGTGCGCGGGATCATCGTCACGAGCATCTACCTGCCCAACGGCAATCCGCAGCCGGGGCCGAAATTCGACTACAAGCTCGACTGGTTTGCGCGGCTGAAGCGTCACGCCGGGACCTTCATCAAGCAGGACCTGCCGGTGGTGCTCGCCGGCGATTACAACGTCGCCCCTGATGAGATCGACATCTATCCGACCCGCTCATGGGACAAGGACGCGCTCATTCAGCCGGCGAGCCGCGCGGCGTTCGCCTCGCTTGTCGAGCAAGGCTGGTGCGACGCGATCCGCAGGCTGAATCCCGAAAAGCGCATCTACACGTTCTGGGACTACAAGCGAAACCGCTGGCCGCGCGATGCGGGCTTGCGGCTCGATCATCTGCTGCTGAGCCCTGCCCTCGCCTCACGCCTGGCCAAAGCCGGTGTGGACCGGAAGGTGCGCGGCAAGGACGGCGCGAGCGATCACGCGCCGGCCTGGATCGCATTGCGGTGACGACCTCACCACAGGTTCTTGCCGTCGACCACGTTCACCGACACCGCATCGAGATCGAAATCGTCGAACAGCAGTGCGCCGTCCCAACAACATCATGAAAAACAACCCCATGCACAGTAGCCGATTCCTGCCAGATCAACGGATTACTGATATTCAGAAATACGGTTTGACTCGTCGGGCAAAACACTGGCAGGATGTCACCCATGGACGAACTCCCCGTCCGCTGCGAGCAGCGCCAAGCGGGAAACCGTCAATTCCCGGATGTCTGGAGCCCTTCCCCCTTGGCTTTCCTTTTCGTCCTTTCCGTCGGCCTTATCGCCGGCACCATTTCCGGCATCGTCGGCACGGGGTCGTCGATCATGCTGATGCCGGTGCTGGTCTACGCCTATGGCCCGAGGGAGGCCGTGCCGATCATGGCGGTCGCCTCCGTGATGGCGAATTTTTCGCGGATTCTCGCGTGGTGGCGCGAGGTCGACTGGCGAGCCTGCGCGGCCTATTCGGGCACGGGCATTCCAGCCGCGGCGCTGGGCGCACGGACGCTGCTCGCCCTGCCCCCGCATGCCGTCGATCTCGCCATCGGCATCTTCCTGATCGCGATGGTGCCGGTGCGGCATTGGCTGGCGCGGCACGACCTCAAGGCCAATCTCTGGCATCTGGCGATCGGCGGTGCGATCATCGGCTATCTCACCGGCATCGTGGTCTCGACCGGTCCGCTCAGCGTGCCGCTGTTCCTGTTCTATGGCTTGTCGAAGGGGGCTTTCCTCGCAACCGAGGCGGCCTCGTCGCTTGGGCTCTATTTCGCGAAGTCCGTGACCTTCGAACGCTTCGGCGCGCTCACCGGCGAGGTCTTCATCAAGGGCCTAATCGCGGGCTCCTCGCTGATGTCAGGCGCCTTCGTCGCCAAACGCTTCGTCCTGCACCTGAAACCGGAGAGGTTCCGCCTGGTGATGGATGCGATCATGCTCGCGGCCGGGCTCTCAATGTTCTGGAACGCGGCGCAGCCGTAGCGCTCAGGCGAATTCGGGCGCAATCGACGGGCTATCTGCCAGCACGCGATCATCGCCGCTCCCGCTTTCAGCAAGCCCGCGCAGCACCGCGTCGAGCGGTTGCGGCTTGTGGTACAGAAAACCCTGGCCGAGCCTCACGCCCATCTCGCGCATAGCCTGCGCCTGCTCGCCGCGTTCGATGCCTTCCGCGACCAGGGTGAGCCCGAGCGTGCCTGCGAGCGAGGCGATGACGCCGATGATCGCCTTGTCTTCGGCGCTCTCAGGAATTTCGCGGATGAACGCCTTGTCGATCTTGACCTTATCGAGCGGAAAGCGCCTGAGGTGGGCGAGCGAGCTGTAGCCCGTGCCGAAATCGTCGAGTGCAATGGTCGCGCCCAGGCGCCGCAGCCGGCGCAGCGTTTCGGACGCGCTGGCGATATTGTTGATCAGCGATCCCTCCGTGATCTCGAGCTCGATCAACGAGGCAGCGACACCGAAGCGCTCGCAGGTCTCGCGCAGCTCGGCCGCGAGCGAATGGTCGGCAAGCTCGGACGGCGGCAGATTGATCGCGATCCGGATGTACGGCTTGCCAGCAGCGGCCAGCTGCCGCAGCGCGCGGCAGGCGTCGGTCAGCACGTAGCGTGTCAGGCGCGCATTGTTGCCGCTGCGCTCAATCAGCGGCAGGAATTCACCGGGGCTGATCACGCCGTGCTCGGGATGGCGCCAACGAATGAGCGCCTCCAGGCCGATGACCTCCTGGGTCATCATGTCGACCTGGCTCTGATACCAGACTTCGAATTGCTGCTCGGCGAAGCCCGTGGGAATGGCGAGCTCCAGATCCCGGCGGCGCCGATAATGACGCTGGAGCGCTTCGTCCAGCACCGCCACGGTGCCTGGCGCCTTGCTCTTGGCGTGATAAAGCGCGATGTCGGCCAGCGCCGGCAAATGCGACAGCTCGGGGTCGCCGGCGCGGCGCACGGCAAGGCCGATGCTGGCGCGCGGCACGACCTGCTTGTCATGCAGCAGGACCGGCGCGGAAATCGCATCCAGCAATTGTCGCGCGAAGGCTTCTGCGGCCGCTTCATTGCTGACCTCAGGGCGAATGACCACGAACTCATCGCCGCCGAGCCGCGCGACCCAATCTTCCGGCTCGACCGTGCCGCGAAGCCGCTCGGAGATCTGGACCAGGAACTTGTCGCCGGCATCGTGACCGAAGGTGTCGTTGATGCCCTTGAAATCGTCGAGGTCGATGAAGCAGAAGGCGATCAGCGCGTCCGGCGAGCCGGCATCGCCGCTCAAGGTCACCAGCCGCTCGGACAGCGAGCGGCGGTTGGGCAGCCCCGTGAGCGGATCATGCTCGGCCATGTGGCCGAGCCGGTCGAGCGCGCCTGACGTCGTGTGCTGCATCGCGTTGAAGGCGTTCGCGAGCTGGCCGAATTCGTTCGACGATTTGACATCCGCCGGGTACGCACGGCCGTCCTGCTTGCTGCGCTGGATCGCCGACATCATCGCCGCCAGCGGCCTGCCAATGAAGATGTTGGCTGAGATGCGCATTGCGATCACGGTCGCAAGCGTCCCGAGCAGGCCGACCACGAGAAGCAGCCCCAGCCTGCTGCCGGCGTCCATGTAGAGCGTCGCATAGGAATAGGCGATCACGATGCGGCCGGCCTGAACCGCAATGTTGCCATTGCGATAGGCGATCGGACGCGAGACCTCAGAGAGAGCCTGCACCGTGGGCCGCGCCACCACCCGGGCGATCACCACACCGGTATCGTCGTAGATGGCGGCCGCTGCGATGGCCTCGTCGTGCATAATCTCGTTGAGCACACCCGTGACCTGGTCGTAGCGCATCTTCCAGAGCGGCTCGGCGATCAATTCAGCGCGGCTCTCGGCAACGCGGGCAATGCGGGCATCGAGCTGCTTGATCTGCGACCAGAAGCTCGAGACCTCGACGCCGGCAGACGCGAGCAGTTGCACCAGCAGCAGCACGGGCACGGTGGCCCAGATCATCGCGCGGACGACCGAGCGCGATGGCGCGGGCTTCACAGGGCCGTTCATCTCGTCAGCGTCCGGCATCATTCACCGGTGCTGCTGGGAGGCGACAGCGAAGAGATCAGCACGTCGACGGAGAAGTCATACTGGCCGCAGCGTCCCGGCTTTGCCCTGAATCGCGCAAAGTCGATCCGGTCGTAAGCCCGAGATTTGATCAGCGCAGCGACGGAGGCGAGATTGTCGCGCGTGATCGCCGAGGTCTTGACCTCGATATGCGGCGAGCTGGCTGCGAAGTCGCAGCCGTCGGCATAGTCGCGCAGCAGCACGATCGACCAGCCGCCGAGCAGGAAATGGCCGCCATCTGTCAGCAGCAAACGACCGGCCTTGATTTCACGCAGCGCATCCTCCGACCAGTTGAGGCCGACAATCTGGATATCCTGTCCCGGTGTGATGCCGGCGGCCACGACCGCCTTGAGCGCGCCCAGCGCCATCGGATCGTTGCCAGCCCAGATCCCTGCAGGGCGGATGCCCTTGCGTCGCGCCCAGCCCAGATAATTGGCCGCGACCTGCTCCGCTTCCGACTGCGTCCAGTTGGCGAACAGCATCCGGTCCACGACCACATCGGGCGCCGCCGCGACCGCGAGCTGGAGACCGGCATTGCGGGCGATCGAGGCCGGCGTAATCTCGTCACCGCCGATGCCGAGCAGATGGATCTTGCCGTCAGGGCTTTGCCATTTCTCGTTGCGCGCCGCGCCGATCAGCGCATTCGCCATCCGCGCGCCAGCGGTCGTCAGATCGGTCGTGATGTCGCCGAGCCAGTTCTTGAGCTTGGCTCGCGGCGGCCCGAGGCGCGCCGCGTCTTCGCCGATCAACGTGTTCGACAGCAGCAGCGTCTTGATGCCCGCCGCCTCGGCCGCCTCGAGGATCGGAACAGCGGCGGACTCCTCGTTCGATAGAATGAGGAAGTCGGGCTTGTCGGCACGTGCGACCACGCCGAGGCCAAGCTCCTGCATGATGCGGTAATTGCGCTCGCTGGTCAGCACCTCGACATGGGCGTCGAGCTTGCGGCCGGCGGCCTGCATGGTCTGCGAGACCATGTCCCAGTAGACCTCACCGGTCTTGCCGGGGTTCACGAAGACGATATTGAGCGGCTTTGCATCGGCCGCAACGACGCGGCCCGCCGGCACGAGAACGCCAAGCCCCATGCCCACCGCGAGCAGTATCCGAAAGAGGACCATCATTGGTTTTGCCACCCCACCCTGGTTCCGAAGCTGGACCCGCGTCCGCTAACATTTGGCAAAGTCCGGCGCGGCGGGACGGCGTAACGCTAACAAAGGGTGTATCGGCCGCACGAAATTGGGCTAATGGAAGCGCTCACGGACGCCCGCGCCGCCCACCGTTCCGTGCTATCAGCGCAATCGAAACCTCCGACTCACCATACCAATGGCCAAGAACACGCTTTCCTTCGTCTGTCAGAACTGCGGCGCGGCCTATAACCGCTGGCAGGGCAAGTGCGAGTCCTGCGGCGAGTGGAATACGCTGGCCGAGGAGGATACGAGCGGCAGCGTGCCGGTCTCGATCCGCTCCAAGCGCAAGGGGCGGACGTTTGCGCTGGAGAGTCTTGCCGGCAAGAGCCCGGATGCGCCGCGGATGTCGTCCGGGCTGACCGAGCTCGATCGTGTCACCGGGGGCGGCTTCGTCCGCGGCTCGGTGCTGCTGGTCGGCGGCGACCCCGGCATCGGCAAGTCGACGCTCTTGACGCAAGCGACCAGCATGATGGCGCGCGCCGGCCACCGCATCGTCTATATCTCGGGCGAAGAAGCCATTGCCCAGGTGCGGCTGCGCGCCGAGCGGCTCGGGCTGTCGGATGCGCCGGTGCAGCTCGCGGCCGAGACCTCGGTCGAGGACATCGTCTCGACGCTGTCGGAGGGCACCGTGCCCCGGCTGATCGTGATCGACTCGATCCAGACGATGTGGACCGACACGGTGGAATCGGCGCCAGGCACGGTCACGCAGGTGCGCGCCTCGGCACAGGCGCTCATTCGTTTCGCCAAGAAGACCGGCGCAGCCATCATCCTGGTCGGCCACGTCACCAAGGACGGCCAGATCGCCGGCCCCCGCGTCGTCGAGCACATGGTCGATGCCGTGATGTCGTTCGAGGGCGAAGGCTCGCAGCAATTCCGCATCCTCCGCGCGGTCAAGAACCGCTTCGGCCCGACCGACGAGATCGGCGTGTTCGAGATGACCGGGCTTGGCCTGCGCGAAGTCACCAACCCGTCCGAGCTATTCCTGTCCGAGCGCGATCTCGGCACGCCCGGCACCGCCGTCTTCGCGGGCATCGAAGGCACGCGGCCCGTTCTGGTCGAATTGCAGGCGCTGGTGGCGCCGACCTCGCTCGGTACCCCGCGACGGGCCGTGGTCGGTTGGGATCAGAGCCGGCTCTCGATGGTGCTGGCAGTGCTGGAGGCCCATTGCGGGGTCAAGCTGTCCGGCCACGACGTCTATCTGAACGTCGCAGGTGGCCTGCGCATTCACGAGCCGGCCGCCGACGTGGCCGCCGCGGCCGCTCTGGTTTCGTCCCTGGTTAACGCGCAGTTACCCACCGATGCGGTCTATTTTGGCGAGATTTCGCTCTCCGGCGTGATCCGCCCGGTGGCGCAGACCCCCGCGCGGCTCAAGGAAGCAGCAAAACTCGGCTTCAAGCGTGCCGTACTGCCCGAATCGGCCCGGGGTGGCGAGGCGAGCGGCGATGCCGGATTGTCCCTGAACGCGGTCAATAGTCTCACCACCCTGGTCGCTGAAATCGCCGCCCGTGGCTCGCGCCGGGGCGAGTCGAGCGCTCCAGCGGAGAAAAATGCCACACCGGCAAGATTCCGCCGTGGCGAGGGCTAGCTGGAGGTGACGCCAAGCGCCCGCGCCGCTATACAGCCGTCACAAAAGCAGCATGGGATTGCGTGGTTGCGGCCTTGCCGGAAGCGTCGTCTGGCCCTCTTTTAGGTCGGCGGCCAAACACCGATTCGCTGAGCACCCTTTGAGAGTACGAGCGGACCAGACCAGCCGATGCCAGTAACACTCCTCGACCTGATCCTGCTCGGTGTGATGCTGATCTCGGGCCTGCTCGCCATGGTTCGCGGCTTCATGCGCGAGATCCTCTCGATCGCGGCCTGGGGTACCGCGGCGATTGTGACGCTGTACTCATTCTCCAAGCTGCTGCCGACCGCCAAGACCTATTTCAACAACGACACGGTGGCGAGCGTGGTCGTGGTCGCAGGCGTGTTCGTCGGGACCCTGATCGTCGTCTCCGTGATCACGGTCCGAATCTCCGACATGATCCTGGATTCGCGCATTGGCGCGCTGGACCGCACCCTCGGGTTCCTGTTCGGGCTGGCTCGCGGGCTTTTGATCGTCGTGGTCGCCTTCCTGTTCTTCACCTGGCTGGTGCCGGACAAGCAGCGCCCGGACTGGGTCACCGGAGCCAAATCCCGCGTGGTGCTCCAGGGAACCGGGGATTGGCTGATGTCCCTCTTGCCGGATGACCCCGAGAACACCATCTTGAAGAGATTCAAGAAAAACAAACCAGATGATGATCAAGCTGACACCGAGCAGCAGCCTTCGGGCAGTGGCGACGGCTACAGCAAACCGGCTCGTGACAGCCTGAAGAAGCTGATCGAGAAACCTGCGGCGCGTTGATTTTAGCCCTAAAGAGAGGCGCGGACGAGATGCGACACCCTGATCAGGACGCCCACACTGAACTCGATCCCGGCTCCGCCGCGCTAGAGCTTCAGGACGACCTGGAGGGAGATACCGTCCGCGAGGAATGCGGCGTTTTCGGCATCTACGGTCATCCTGATGCCGCCGCCATCACGGCGCTCGGCCTCCACGCACTCCAGCATCGCGGCCAGGAAGCCGCCGGCATCGTCTCCTATGACGGCAGCCGCTTTCACTCCGAGCGCCGTCTCGGCCTCGTCGGCGACACCTTCTCGCGCCGCGAGGTGATCGACCGTCTGCCCGGCAACATGGCGGTCGGACATGTCCGCTACGCCACGACCGGCGCCACCATCCTGCGCAACGTGCAGCCGCTGTTCGCCGAGCTCAATGCCGGCGGCCTCGCAGTCGCCCACAACGGCAACCTCTCCAACGGCCTGACGCTGCGCCGCGAGCTCGTCAAGAGCGGCGCGATGATGCAGTCGACCTCGGACACCGAGGTGATCCTGCATCTGGTCGCGCGCTCCAGGCGCGCCCGCTTCATCGAGCGCTATATCGACGCGCTGCGCGAGATCGAAGGCGCCTATGCACTGGTCTCGCTCACCAACAAGAAGCTGGTGGGCGCGCGCGATCCGCGCGGCATCCGCCCGCTGGTGCTCGGCGAGCTCGACGGCTGCCCGATCCTGACGTCGGAGACCTGCGCGCTCGACATCATCGGCGCGCGCTTCGTCCGCGACATCGAGCCCGGCGAAGTCATCGTGTTCGACGAGAACGGCCAGGACATCCACAAGCCGTTCCCGCCGATGGCGCCGCGTCCCTGCATCTTCGAGTACATCTACTTCTCCCGTCCGGATTCCATCGTTCATGGCCGCTCGGTCTACGAGGTGCGCAAGGCCTTCGGTGCGCAGCTCGCGCGCGAGAGCCATGTGCCCGTTGATGTCGTGGTGCCGGTGCCGGATTCCGGCGTGCCCGCGGCGGTCGGCTACAGCCAGCATTCGGGCGTGCCGTTCGAGCTCGGCATCATCCGCAACCACTATGTCGGCCGCACCTTCATCCAGCCGACGCAGGCGATCCGCGAATCCGGCGTGCGCATGAAGCACTCGGCCAACCGCGCCGCGATCGAAGGCAAGCGCATCATCCTGATCGACGACTCGCTGGTGCGCGGCACCACCTCGAAGAAGATCGTACGCATGATGCGCGATGCCGGCGCCAAGGAAGTGCACTTCCGCCTCGCTTCGCCCCCGATCCTCTATCCCGACTATTATGGCATCGACCTGCCCGACCGCGGCGGTCTGTTGGCCGCGACGCATTCGCTGGAGGAGATGCGCGAGCTCATCGGCGCCGACTCGCTCGCCTTCCTGTCGATCGACGGCATGTACCGTGCGATGGGCGAGCCCGGCCGCGATCCCGCCAATCCGAAGTTTGCGGATCACTGCTTCACCGGCGATTATCCGACCCACCTCACCGACCAGACCCAGACCGAGCCGCAGCCGCGGCAGCTGTCGCTGCTGGCGGAGGCGAGCTGACGCCGAAGCGGCGCCGATGCAGACGATCATCGCCATTCTTTGCGGGGTGCTTTTGGTCGGCTTCATCGTCTTCGCGTTCGTCCAAGGCATGAAGGTTACGCCCAAAAGCTCGGAAAACGGCTCGAACGACGATAATAAGCAATTGACCCGCGACCGCTAAAGCGTGAAGGCAATAATTGCGCATACCGGGCTTGTCCCGGTAACCCATGTCTGTAAAACCCGTCGCGAAGACGTGGATACACGGACATGACAAAACCCCTCGCCGACCGCATCGCTCTCATCACCGGCGCCTCGCGCGGCATCGGCTTTGCTACGGCGCTCGCGCTGGCGAAGGCCGGCGCGCATATCGTTGCCACCGCGCGCACGCAAGGCGGGCTCGAGGAGCTCGACGACGAGATCCGGAAGATCGGCGGCAGCGCCACGCTGGTGCCGCTCAACCTCACCGATTCCGATGGCATCGCCCGGCTCGGTGCCGGCCTGCACGAGCGCTACGGCAAGCTCGACATCCTGATCGGCAATGCCGGCGTTCTCGGACCCTCCTCGCCGGTCGGCCATATCGAGCTGAAGACGTTCAACGATGTCATGGCCGTCAACGTCTCCGCGAACTTCCAGCTGATCCGTTGCATGGAGCCGCTGCTGAAACAGTCCGATGCGGGGCGCGCCGTGTTCATCACCTCGGGCGCTGCCAACAAGGCCACCGCCTATGTCAGCCCCTATGCCGCCTCCAAGGCCGCGCTGGAGACGCTCGCCCGCGCCTGGGCGCACGAGACCGCGAACACGAAGATCCGCGTCAACCTGTTCAATCCGGGCCCGGTCCGCACCCGCATGCGCGCGACCCTGATGCCGGGCGAAGATCCCGCGACGCTCGACACGCCCGAGCAGGTCGCCGAATTCATCGTGCCCATGTGCGCGCCCGGCTGGACCGAGACCGGCAAGTTCTACGATTACAAGACGCGCAGCCTGATGAGCTTTCGCGCGCCGGCATGACGGCCTCGGCTCAATAGTGCAGAAGCTCAAGCTGACTTCGGATGCGCTCAAATAGCGTCTCAACGCATCTTGCCCCAGAGTTAACCGACGGATGACGCGACGGCGCAGCGTCGTCCGGCTTTAGGCGCATTGCCGGGGCGTGCGGGACACGGTAGAGCCATCAGCCGGAACAAGGCTCCGCAAGAGAGCCGTCCGCATGTATGACAACGGAGGAAATCCTTTATGACAACGACGTTCGCGCGCCGCTCTGCGGCCCTTCTGGCCTGCGCCGCCTTCGGTTTTGCATCATCCGCCTTTGCCCAGGACAAGACCGTCAAGATCGGCGTGCTCAACGACATGTCGAGCCTCTATGCCGACATCGGCGGCCCCAACTCGGTCGTCGCGATCAAGATGGCGATCGAGGATTCCGGCCTGACCAAGAAGGGCTGGACGATCGACGTCATCAGCGGCGATCACCAGAACAAGCCCGACGTCGGCGTGAATCTCACCCGGCAATGGATCGACACCGAGAAGGTCGATGCAATCGCTGACACCCCGAACTCCGGTGTCGCGCTCGCGGTGAGCACCGTCGCCAAGGAAAAGAACGCCGTGCTGCTCAACTCCGGCGCCGCGACCGCCGCCTTGACCGGCGCGGCCTGCTCGCCGAACACCGTGTCCTTTACCTACGACACCTACATGCTCGCCACCGGCACCGGCAGGGCGCTGACCAAAGCGGGCGGCGATACCTGGTTCTTCCTGACTGCCGACTACGCCTTCGGCCAACAGCTCGAACGCGACACCACGGCGGTCGTCACCGCCAACGGCGGCAAGGTGCTGGGCGGCGTCAAGCATCCGCTCAACACCTCGGACTTCTCCTCCTTCCTGTTGCAGGCGCAATCCTCCAAAGCGAAAGTCATCGGGCTTGCGAATGCCGGCGGCGACACCAGCAATGCGATCAAGCAGGCCTCCGAGTTCGGCATCGTCCAGGGCGGCCAGAAGCTCGCGGCGCTCCTGCTCTTCATCAACGACGTGCACTCGCTCGGCTTGAAGACGGCGCAAGGCCTCACCTTCACCGAGTCCTTCTACTGGGACCTGAACGACCAGACCCGCGCCTGGTCCAAGCGCTTCTCCGCTCTGGCCAGCAAGAACCCGATGCCCTCGATGACCCAGGCCGGCAACTACGCGATGGTCCTGCACTATCTCAAGGCGATGGAAGCGCTCGGGGGCAATCCGCATGATGGCGCCAAGGTCGTCGCCAAGATGAAGGAGCTGCCGACCGACGATCCGCTGTTCGGCAAGGGTCCGCTGCGCGCCGACGGCCGGCGCCTTATCCCGGCTTACCTGTTCGAGGTGAAGAAGCCGGAAGAGTCGAAGGGCCCCTGGGACTATTACAAGCTGATCGCCAAGATCGATCCGGAAGACGCCGCAAAGCCGCTCGCCCAGAGCGACTGTCCGCTGGTAACGAAATAAGGCAAAGCTCGCGTGCGGGTGGGTTAGCTGAAGGCGTAACCCACCCCACCGCACCTCCTGGCCGGAGCGGCGGATGACGCTCCGCTGATCCGGCTACAGTTTCAGTGCCTCGACGCTCACGACAATCGCTTGCGCTTGTGCGCGAAGGGATTGGCCTTTTCGCGCAGCGTGATGCGCACCGGCGTGCCCGGCAGGTCGAAAGCCTCACGCATCGAATTGATGAGGTAGCGCAAGTATGACTGCGGCACGGCATCGGCGCGCGAGCAGAACAGCACAAAGCTCGGCGGGCGCGCTTTCGTCTGCGTGATGTAGTTCAGCTTCAGCCGGCGGCCGGACACGGCGGGTGGCGGATTGGCCTGGATCGCCTGCTCGAACCAGCGATTCAGGGCCGAGGTCGGCACGCGCCTGTTCCAGAGCGCATAGGCATCCTGGATCGCCTGCATCAGGCGATCGATGCCTTCGCCCATCAGGCCGGAGACGGCGACGATTGGCACGCCCTTGAGCTGCGGCAGCCAATGGTCGGCGTCGCGGCGCAGGCCCGAGATCGCGCCGCCGCCCTTGGTCTCCATCAGGTCCCATTTGTTGACGGCAAGCACCACCGCGCGGCCCTCGCGCTCGATCAGGTCCGCGATGCGCAGATCCTGCTCCTCGAAGCGGTTCTGCGAATCCATCATCAAGACGACGACCTCGGCAAAGCGCACGGCGCGCAGCGCATCGGCAACGGAGAGCTTCTCCAGCTTCTCCTCGATGCGCGAGCGACGGCGCAGGCCTGCGGTATCGAACACGCGGAAATCGCGGCCCTTCCAGGTGATCTCGACCGCGATGGAATCGCGCGTGGTGCCGGCCTCCGGGCTCGTCAGCAGGCGCTCCTCGCCGACCAGATGGTTGATCAGCGTCGACTTGCCGGCATTGGGCCGGCCGACGATCGCAACCCGGATCGGGCGCGTTGCGGCTTCCTCCTCGGAGAGTGGCTCGTCGTCCTCGGCCTCATCGTCCTCGACAGGCTCCGGCATCAGTTTGGCGAGCGCATCGTAGAGCTCGCCCATGCCCTCGCCATGTTCGGCCGAGATCTGGATGGGATCGCCGAGGCCAAGCGCGAAGGATTCCATCGCGCCGGCATCGCCGTGCTTGCCTTCGCTCTTGTTGGCGACCAACAGCACCGGCTTGTTGGCCTTGCGCGCGAAATCGGCGAAGGCGCGATCGGTCGGCGTGAGGCCGATGCGGGCGTCGATGACGAAGAACAGCGCATCGGCCTGCGCGATCGCGGCCTCGGTCTGCTCCTGCATGCGCGCGGTCAGCGATCCCTTGGCGCCCTCGTCGAGACCGGCGGTATCGATGATCGTGAATTCGAGATCGCCCAGTCTTGCCTCGCCCTCGCGGCGGTCGCGGGTGACGCCGGGCAGGTCATCGACCAGCGCGAGTTTCTGTCCGACCAGACGGTTGAACAGCGTCGACTTGCCGACATTGGGCCGGCCGATGATGGCGATCGTAAAGGACATCGGTCATTCGTGCGCTGCCGGGGCCGCGCCTGTCAATCAAATGGGAAAGCTAGCGCGAGAAGCTGCCGCTCGGCAGCGGCGCGGGGAAAGCGCCCTGTGT
Organism: Bradyrhizobium sp. CCBAU 51627; assembly: GCF_028128765.1. Lineage (GTDB taxonomy): Bacteria > Pseudomonadota > Alphaproteobacteria > Rhizobiales > Xanthobacteraceae > Bradyrhizobium. The sequence continues at coordinate 348,720 of NZ_LBJG01000005.1, read as the reverse complement.
CTGCTGCGCCGGCTGTGGCTGGGTTGTCTGGGCCGACTGCGCCGGCTGCTGTGCGGGTTGCTGGTCCGGCGGCGGCGCGGTGGTGCGCTTGCGGACGATCTTGTGCTTCGGCGGCGGGGCGGCCGGCGCTGCCTCGGGCTGGGCCTCGCCGTCGACCTCCCCGGCCGGCGCTTCAGCCGGTGCGGCGGCGGTCGCAGCCGGATGCTTGGCCTTCTTGCCCTTGGCGGATTTTGTCGGCGTCGCGGGCTCGGCGGGCGGCGGCTCGGCCGGCACCGCCGCGACGGCGGGCGCGTTCGGATCCTGCTGCTGCGCGCCCTTGTACATCTCCTTGGGCACGCCCTGCTCGAGACCCGGCACGCCCTCGGGGAAGACCGGCTTGCGCTCCCCCGGCAGCTTCTTCTTGGTGTCGAGGAAGTCCAGGAGATCACTCGGATCGAAGCTGGAGCAACCGCTCAGGACACCCGTGAAGGCGATCAGGACGGCAGCTGCGATCAAACGTGGCGTGCGGCGCATCTTGTGTCTCGTTACGTCAGAGGGCCGTCGTCAGCTCTTGGCGACGGGCGGCAGCAGGGCCTGGAGCGCCTCGGCGCGCGAGCGCAGGCCGGGCGGCGTCTCGCCGTCCTCGGCAATCGCGTCGAGCCATTTGCGGGCCGCGGTCATGTCGTTGTTGCGCCAGGCCGACAGTGCCAGCAATTCGCGGGCGCTGTGGCGGAAGGTCGACTTGGGATCGGCGGAGGATTCCAGCCGCTGCTGGATGTCGGCGTAGCTCGCGCTGTCCACCAGCAAGCCAGCGGCGCGAATCTTCGCCAGGTCCTGCCACTCGCTGCCGATGCTGCGGTCGGCGGCGATATCGTCATACATCTTGGTCGCAGCCTTGGGATCGTGGGCCGACAGTTCGGCCGCAGCACGAAACCGCGACAGGGTGCGGTAGCCGAACGGCGCCTTGGCAGCGAGATCGGCAAAGGCGGTCTCGGCCTCCGCATGCTTGCCCTGCTCCGACAGCTCGGCGGCCTTCTCGAAGGCTGCACCGGCCTCGGCGGCCTTCTTGGCCTCCAGGTACTGGTAGCCGCGCCAGCCGCCCACGGCCGCCACGATCAGCACCATCAGGGCGATGAAGTAGAGCGAATATTTGTCCCACAGCTTCTTGAGCTGCTCGCGACGTACTTCCTCGTCGACTTCGTCAAATAATTCAGACACTTAAGCTAATCCCATGCCCGGCCGGGAGCGCGCGCCAGCTGTTGCGCGCCTAAAGCCCGTCCCCACGTCGCGGCGGCGATACCCTATCGATATGGCGGTGGCAAGGCAAAGCAAGCCCGATCAAGGCGTTAACGAGCGATCCGGGATATCCCGGTGCCCCACCCGGTGCGGTTCAGGCCCCGATCAGCAGCTCTCGCAGCTGCCGTTTCACCACCTTGCCATTGGCGTTGCGCGGCAGCGGCTCGGCGGTCACGGTCATCGTCTCCGGCACCTTGTAATCGGACAGCTGCGCGGCGCACCAGGACCGCAGGTCGTCGCTGCCGATCTGCACCCGCGTCACCACCACCGCATGAACGCGCTCGCCCAGCACCGGGCACGGTTTTGCAATGATCGCACTCTCGACCACGGCGGGATGGCCAGCCAGCACGGATTCGACCTCGGCCGAATAGATCTTCAGGCCGCCGCGGTTGATCATGTCCTTCTGCCGGTCGAACACGCGGACGAAGCCCTCGGCATCGACCGAGCCGAGATCGCCCGAATGCCAGAAGCCGGCGGTAAAGCTCTCGGCCGTGGCCTTCGGGTTTTTCCAGTAGCCCTTGATGACGGAGGCGCTTGCGATCCAGAGCTCGCCGATCTCGCCGGGCGGCAGCTCGCGCACGTCCGGCCCCATCGCGATGATCCGCGCCCCCGGGCACGCCAGACCGACGCTGTCGATATGGCTCGCCGTCAACGCGCCCGGCATGATCGTCGAAGGCGACGTCGTCTCGGTGGCACCATAGCAGTTCATCAGCTTCAGGCCGGGAATCGTCGCCTTGAGCTTCTCGATCGTCGCAACCGGCATCGGTGCGCCGCCGAAGCCGCCGATGCGCCAGCTCGAGAGATCGTAGCTGTCGAAATCCGGCTGGAGCAGGCAGAGATTGTACATCGCCGGCACCATCACCGTGTAGGTGACGCGTTCGCGCGCGGCGAGCTTGAGATAATCGGCCGCCTTGAATTCCGGCATGATGATCAGCGCACCGCCGCAGCGGATCATGGTCGTGATGTTGGCGACGACGCCGGTCACGTGCCCGAGCGGGACAGCCGCAATCGAGCGATCGGCGGCCGTCAATTGCAGGCAGGACACGAAGACCATGGAGGAATGCACGATGTTGCAATGGGCCAGCATCGCACCCTTCGGCTTGCCTGTGGTGCCGGAGGTGTAGAGGATCATTGCGGTGTCCTGTTCGCTCACCTCGACTGGTGCCGGCGCCGGCGCGTTGTCGGCGAGTTCGGCGAAACGCGACAGCGCTGGATTGTTGTCGACAGCGATGCGATGAACCAGATCGGGCGCATCCTGCCCATCGGGCAGCCGCTCGACGAGCGCTGCTTCGTGGATCAGGATCTTTGCACCGCAATCGGTCAGCACATAAGCAATCTCGGGTTTCTGCTGGCGCGTGCTGAGCAGCACGGTGACCAGCCCCTCATGCGCGGCGGCGAACAACAGCAGCGGAAACTCGATGCGGTTGCCGAGCAGGATCGCGACGCGATCACCGCGCTGCAGGCCAAGCTTGCGAAAGCCGGAAGCAATCCGTGCGGCCTGCTCCACCGCCTGCCGCCAGCTCAGCCTGATCTCGCCGCAGACGAGCGCTTCGCCGCCGCCGTTGCGCGCGGCGGCCTCGGCGATCATTGCCCAGAGACTTTCCGGACGCTCGGTGAAGGCCGGCACCACCCGATCGCCAAAACGCGCCTCGAACCGCATCGGCGGAATCTGAGATTGCGACCAGTCCATCGCAGGATCCTCGTCTTGTTGCTTTTGTCACCTTCCGCGCATGGCTACGGCGGTGCTGTCTTGCGCCGATCGGCTAGCCCATGACGGGAACACCGATCACGACGGGATGGAACGCAAACGCCAGCGCCAGATAGGCGACGATGCCGACGGCGACCGCGATCAGATCGTTGGTGATACCGCCCACCGGAATTGGCGGGCCGCCGGCGTCCTTGCGATGCTTCAGCGAAATGCGGTCATACACGCCCCAGCCCAGGAACGAGCCGAACAGGATGATGGAGCCGAGATCGCCGTTGGCGAGCAGATGCGCAAACGCCCACAGCTTGACGCCGGCAAGCATCGGATGCTTCAGCGTCGCGTAGATGCGGCCACGCAGATAGGAGGCGACCACCAGGATGACGGCAGGCAGCATCAGCGCGACCGTGATGTGCCTCATCGCCTTCGGCGGATACCAGACGTCGATCCAGCCGGAGCTGCGATAATGGCCAAAGCCCCAGACGATCAGCGCCAGCCCCGCGAGCGAGACGACCGAATAGAGGATCTTGTAGGTCCCCTCGCCGAGGCGCGCGATTGCCTGCGCGCGCGCGTCACGTTTTGTTGTAAAAACATGGGCGGCGAAAAACACCACCAGCCCCAGGATCATGACCAGCAGACCCACGACATCCTCCCCTTTGGTTAGCGCCCCCGCCTCTGAGGTATCATCGATTGGCCGGCGATCGCAACTGACGCGCTACTTGCCCAGGTCCCGGTTGTCGACATAGCGGATTGCGATTGGCCGCCCGGCCAGCGCGCCACCAAGGCCGGCTGTGAATTTCAATGGCAGGCAAGCATTGAGCGATGAGTTGATCGCGTTGAGATAGGTCGCCCTCGTATCGGCCGAGACGCCCGCGGTCGCGTAGGTGAGCCGCAGCGGGCCGATCAGGCCGCCGGTCCTGTTGAAGCTGAAACGCACGGACACTTGCATGCCCGCGCGCGCGTTGTCAGGCGGCGGCGACCAGCAGCTGCGCAGCTCGGCGAAGAGGTCACCGATCGTATCGAGATCGTGATCGGGCCTCCGGTACTTGGCGCGGTCGGCCTCTGACGGAACGGTCTGAATCGTGAGCTGGAGATTCTGGCCGTAAGGATAGTCGATCTCGGGGATGCAGGGTCCGGGCTCGAGCGGGCTGCAATAGGAGGGCGTGCACGGGCCATCATCGAGCACGCTGCACGGCTCGTGCGCGAACGGGATCGGATTGATCTGGCGCGGTCGCGCGTCTGTTGCGACTGACGAGATCATCAGCAAAAGAAGAATGAGGATGCGGCGCCACATCGTGCAAACTCACAGTGCCACTTCGAAATACGTGGAATTGCCAAATAACGCGTCAAGCTAGAGACTGTTCACATGCTCGCGTTCGAGCAAGGTGTCGTCGCCCGGCTCGACCGGGCGACCCAGTACTCCGAGACGGCAGTGATTGAGTCGATGGGCCGCGGCGTACTGGATGCCCCGGTCAAGCCGGGGCATGACAGCGGGGCCCGGGGTTGCGCGCGGCGGCCAAAGCAGCCGCCCTACCCCTTCTTCTTGACGTCCTTGACGTTGGTGAATTCGATGCCCTCGGCGCGCTCCTTGGTGTAGCCGAGATAGAACTCGTTTCGGGCCAGATAGACGGGGTCGCCGTCAACGTCGTCCGCAATGCTCGACGTATTGGCCGCGATGAAGGTGTCGAGCTTCTTGCGATCTTCCGATGAGACCCAGCGCGCGAGCTGGAACTCGCTGACCTCGAATTCAACCGGCAGCGAATATTCCGCTTCCAGCCGGGCCTTGAGCACGTCGAGCTGCAGCGCGCCGACCACGCCGACCAGCGCCGGCGCACCGTCGCGCGGACGGAACACCTGCACCACACCTTCTTCCGACATCTGCTGAAGCGCTTCCTTCAACTTCTTCGCCTTCATCGCGTCGGTAAGACGAACGCGGCGAACGATTTCCGGCGCGAAGCTCGGCACGCCGACGAAGTTGAAGTCCTCGCCCTCGGTCAGCGTATCGCCGATCCGCAACGTGCCGTGGTTGGGAATGCCGACGACATCGCCGGCGAAGGCCTCGTCCGCCACCGAGCGGTCCTGCGCGAAGAAGAATTGCGGGCTCGACAACGGCATGCTCTTGCCGGTGCGCACCAGCTTGGCCTTCATGCCGCGGCTGAGCTTGCCGGAGCAGAGGCGTGCGAACGCGATGCGGTCGCGATGGTTCGGATCCATGTTCGCCTGGATCTTGAACACGAACGCGCTCATGCGCGGATCGGTCGCCTCGACCTTGCGCTGGTCGCTGTCCTGCGCGCGCGGCTCGGGGGCGAACTTGCCGAGGCCTTCCAGGAGGTCGCCGACGCCGAAATTGCGCAGCGCGCTGCCGAAATAGACCGGAGTCAAATGACCTTCGCGGAACGCTTCGAGCTCGAAGGGCTTTGAGGCCTCGGTGACGAGCTCGAGCTCGTCCTTCACCGCTGTTACGTCGAGATTGGCGTTGAGCTTGGCCAGCTCCTCGATCTCGATCTGCTGCGCGGCTCCAGTCTTGGCCCCACCGCCTTCGAGCAGCCGCACGCCGCCATTGACGACGTCATAGGTGCCGAGGAAATCGCGGCCGCGGCCGACCGGCCAGGTCATGGGCGTGGTATCCAGCGCCAGCGTCTTCTCGATCTCGTCGAGCAGCTCGAACACGTCGCGGCTCTCGCGGTCCATCTTGTTGATGAAGGTGATGATCGGGATGTCGCGGAGACGACAGACCTCGAACAGCTTGCGGGTCCGCGCCTCGATGCCCTTGGCGGCGTCGATCACCATGACGGCAGAATCGACCGCCGTCAGCGTGCGATAGGTGTCTTCCGAAAAGTCTTCGTGGCCCGGCGTGTCCAGCAGGTTGAAGACGAGGCCCTCAAACTCGAAGGTCATCACCGAGGTCACGACGGAAATGCCGCGCTCGCGCTCGATCTTCATCCAGTCCGAGCGCGTGTTACGCCGCTCGCCCTTGGCTTTGACCTGGCCGGCCAGGTTGATGGCGCCGCCGAACAGCAGCAGCTTTTCGGTCAGCGTGGTCTTGCCGGCGTCGGGATGCGAAATGATGGCAAAGGTGCGCCGCCGCGCCACTTCGGCGGCAAGCGGGGAACGGGCCGGCGATTCGGCTGCGGGGGTGGCAATGTCGGACATGGCGGGAGCGTTTGGCAGGGAAAACGGGCCTGATCAAGCTTCATTTGGTGATTGCGGAGCCCTTCGGCCAGCCCCATATCGGCTCCGGGGAGAACGACCTTCCTGCTCGTCATCCTATCAGCCCGCGGGGACGACCCTGCCGTGAATGGAGGGTCGTCATGGCCTGGAGCGTCCTGTTCGTCGCCGGTCTACTCGAGATCACCTGGGCGATCGGCCTGAAATACACCGAGGGCTTTACCAGGCTTGTTCCCTCCGTGATCACGCTCGCGGCCATGGCCGGTAGCGTGATCTTGCTGGGACTCGCGCTCAAGTCTCTGCCCGTCGGAACCGCCTATGCGGTCTGGACTGGCATCGGGGCAGTCGGCACCGCAATACTCGGCATCTTCTTGTTCAATGAGCCGGCGACGGCGCTTCGCCTTGCCAGCATCGGGCTGATCGTGGCCGGTATCGTCGGGCTGAAGCTCGTTACTTGACGAAGATCTGAACCGCCCACCAGCTCAATGCTGCCACGATGGCCGCGGCCGGGATCGTGATCACCCAGGCATAGACGATCGAGCTCGCCACGTTCCAGCGCACCGCCGAGACGCGGCGGGCCGCGCCGACGCCGACAATGGCGCCGGTGATGGTGTGGGTTGTCGAGACGGGAACGCCGAGGAAGGTCGCCATGAACAGGGTCGCCGCGCCACCGGTCTCGGCGCAGAACCCCTGCATCGGAGTCAGCTTGGTGATACGCAGGCCCATGGTGCGGACGATGCGCCAGCCGCCCATCAGCGTGCCCAGCGCCATCGCGGCCTGACAGGACAGCACCACCCAGAACGGCACCGTGAATTCGTTGCCGAGTTGGCCCTGCGAGTAGAGCAGCACGGCGATGATGCCCATGGTCTTCTGCGCATCATTGCCGCCGTGGCCGAGCGAATAGAGCGAGGCGGAGGCGAATTGGAGGATGCGGAAGGCCCGGTCGACGGCGAACGGCGTCGAGCGCACCGAGAGCCAGGACACGATCGCGACCAGCATCATCGCAAGCAGGAAGCCGACCAGCGGCGACAATACGATCGCCAGCACGGCCTTGGTCAGTCCGCTCCAGACCGCCGCCGATATTCCGGCCTTGGCCATGCCGCCGCCGACGAGGCCGCCGATCAGCGCATGCGAGGACGAGGACGGAATGCCCAGCGCCCAGGTCACGAGATTCCAGACGATGGCGCCGACGAGCGCTGCGAAGATCACCTGGGCATCGACGATGGCGGGATCGATGATGCCCGTGCCGATGGTCTGGGCGACGTGCAGGCCGAACACCATGAAGGCAACGAAATTGAAGAACGCGGCCCAGATCACTGCGAATTGCGGCCGCAGCACCCGAGTCGAGACGATGGTAGCGATCGAATTGGCGGCGTCATGCAGGCCGTTCAGGAAGTCGAACAGCAGCGCGACGGCGATCAGTCCGACGAGGACGGGAAGACCCAACGCAGCATCCACGGCGCGGCCCCCACTCTAACGCTTGCGCATGATCTCCGCGCAAACGCGTTCCGCGTTTGTCGCGGGGGAAAACCGCTGCACACTTTGCCGGATCATGCGCTAGACCTGCTCGATGACGATGCTGTTGATCTCGTTCGCGACATCGTCGAACCGATCGGCCACTTTCTCCAGATGGTCATAGATCTCCACGCCGACGATGAAATCCATCGCGTTGCCGTTGCGGTGCTTGAGGAACAGCTCCTTCAGGCCGATGTCGTGGAGATCGTCGACGCGGCCCTCGAGCTTGGTCAGTTCCTCCGTGATCGCGGTCAGCATGGCGACGTTCTTGCCGATCTGCTGCATCAGGGGCAGTGCGCGTCCCACCAGATTGGCGCATTCGATCAGGAGGGCGCCGATCTCGCGCATCGGCGGCTCGAAGGTGCGGACCTCGAACAGCATCACGGCCTTGGCCGTCTGCTGCATCTGGTCGATGGCGTCGTCCAGCGAGGTGATGAGATTCTTGATGTCGCCGCGATCGAACGGCGTGATGAAGGTGCGCCGCACCGCTGTCAGCACCTCGCGGGTGACATTGTCGGCATCGTTCTCGAACTGGCTGACGCGCTGGCAGTAGACCGGCGTCTCCTCGCCGCCGTTCAGCACGCCCTGGAGCGCAATCGCGCCCTGGATCACGGTCTGGGCATGGCGGTCGAACAGGTCGAAAAACCGTTCTTCCTTGGGCAGGAAAGCGCGAAACCAACGCATCATGGGACAGGTCTACCGGTTGCAAATGGCGCGGCCCGAACGGACCGTCACGAAACCGTCATAGACCATTTTTTCTCTGCGCGCGTGTCATCTCACGCCCGCGGAGCCGGATCATCCACCGGATTCGCCCGCCGGTGAAACCCTCTGAATATCAGAGACTTACAGAGACCTCCGGAAGTAATGCGCGATTTCGCCGATGATGCCACGGCGGAAGGTGAGTACGCAGATCACGAAGATCGAGCCCTGGATGACCGTGACCCACTGGCCGAAACCCGCCAGGTATTGCTGCATGGCGATGATCACGAAGGCGCCGACCACGGGACCGAAGATGGTCCCGAGACCGCCGACCAGCGTCATCAGCACGACTTCGCCCGACATCGACCAGTGCACGTCGGTGAGCGAGGCGTTCTGCGCCACGAACACCTTCAGCGCGCCGGCAAAGCCCGCCAGCGTCCCCGACAGCACGAACGCCAGGAACTTGTACTGGTCGGTGCGGTAGCCGAGCGAGATGGCGCGCGGCTCGTTCTCACGGATCGACTTCAGGACTTCGCCGAAAGGCGAGTTGATGATGCGATAGATCAGCAGGAAGCCGGCGAGGAACCCGACCAGCACGACGTAATAGAGCACGGTCGGCTTCGACAGATCGAAGATGCCGAACATGTGCCCCTGCGGAATGCCCTGGATGCCGTCCTCGCCATGGGTGAAGGGAGCCTGGAGGTAGATGAAATACAGGAGCTGCGACAGCGCCAGCGTAATCATCGAGAAATAGATGCCCTGGCGACGGATCGAAATGTAGCCGGTGATGAGCGACAGCCCGAATGCTGCGGCAATGCCGACGAGAATGCCGAGTTCGGGTGGCAGTCCCCACACCTTCAGCGCGTGCCCGCTGCAATAGCCGGCGGTGCCCATGAACATCGCGTGGCCGAACGACAAAAGGCCGCCATAGCCGATCAGCAGGTTGAAGGCACAGGCGAGCAGAGCAAAGCACAGCGCCTGCATCACGAAGAACGGATAGACTCCCGTAAAGGGCACTGACGCCAGCAGCAGTGCCATCACCACGAAGAGGATCATCTCGTCCCGCATCGCGCGCGCGGTCACCGGCAGCGTGTCGTCCGTCAAGGCTGTCATGTCAGGCTGCCCTTCCCGTCAATCCCGTTGGCTTCACCAAGAGCACCAGCACCATCAGCACGAACACGACAGTGTTGGAGGCTTCGGGGTAGAAATATTTGGTCAGGCCCTCGATCACGCCGAGCGCGAAGCCGGTGATGATGGAGCCCATGATCGAGCCCATACCGCCGATCACCACCACCGCGAACACCACGATGATGAGGTCGGCGCCCATCAGCGGCCGGACCTGGTTGATCGGCGCCGAGAGCACCCCGGCGAGCGCGGCAAGGCCGACGCCGAGGCCGTAAGTGAGCGTGATCATGCGCGGCACGTTGATACCGAAGGCGCGCACCAGCGTCGGATTTTCGGTGGCGGCGCGCAAGTAGGCGCCGAGCCGGGTCTTCTCGATCAGGAACCAGGTCGCCAGACACACCACCAGCGAGAAGATGACGACCCAGCCGCGGTAGACGGGCAAGAACATGAAGCCGAGATTCATGCCGCCCCTGAGCTGGTCGGGAATGGCATAAGGCAGGCCGGAGGAGCCGAAATAGTTCTGGAACACGCCCTGCACGATCAGCGCGATGCCGAACGTCAGCAGCAGCCCGTAGAGATGATCGAGGCCGGTCAGCCATTGCAGCATGGTCCGCTCCAGGATCATGCCGAAGATACCGACGATGATCGGCGCCAGCAGCAGCGCCCACCAGTAATTGATGCCGCCGAGATTCAGCAGGAAATAGGCGCAGAACGCGCCCATCATGTAGAGCGCGCCATGGGCGAAATTGATGATGTTGAGCATGCCGAAGATCACGGCGAGCCCGAGACTGAGCAGCGCGTAGAACGAGCCGTTGATCAGTCCCACCAGTAGCTGTGCGTAGAGAGCCTGCATCGATCCAGCACCCAGTCCCAGTTATCCCATTCGGCTTGCCGCGAAGAGGCCGCCAGCGTCTCGCGACCGTCGACCGCCGCAGCCACGTTTACTTCTTCGCTAGCGGACAGGCACTTTCCGAGAGCGGCCTGAAGGCCTTGTCCGCGGGGGTCGTGCCGACCAGCTTGTAGTAGTCCCAGGGCCCTTTCGTTTCAGAAGGCGTCTTCACTTCAAAAAGGTATGCGGGATGCAGCGCACGGCCATTCGGCTCAATGCTGCCCTTGCCGAACAACGGATCGTCGGTCGGGATCTCCTTCATCTTCGCAACGACCTTGGCACCATCGTGCGGATTTCCACCGAGGGCCTCGAGCGCCTTGAAATAATGCAGCAGGCCGGAATAGACGCCTGCCTGCACCATGGTCGGCATCGCCTTGTTCTTCGTACGCTCGGCGAACCGCTTCGAAAATGCGCGGGTCTGATCGTTCATATCCCAGTAGAACGTCGAACTCAGGTTGAGGCCTTGCGCGACGTTGAGACCGAGCGAGTGGACGTCGGTAAGAAACAGCAGGAGACCCGCCAGCTTCTGCCCGCCCTTGACGATGCCGAATTCCGCAGCCTGCTTGATCGTATTGGTTGTGTCGCCGCCGGCATTGGCCATGCCGATGATCTTCGCCTTCGACGCCTGGGCCTGCAGAAGGAACGAGGAGAAGTCAGCGTTATTCAGTGGCGCCTTGACGTCTCCAAGAACCTTGCCGCCGGCTGCCTTGACGACTGCGGCGGTGTCACGCTCGAGCGCGTGACCAAAGGCATAGTCGGCCGTGATGAAGAACCAGGTATCGCCGCCGGCCTTCACCAATGCCTGCCCGGTGCTGTGTGCGAGCATGTAGGTATCGTAGGTCCAGTGCACGGTATTGGGTGTGCACTGCGCGTTGGTGAGATCGGACGTCGCCGCGCCCGAATTGATCATGACCGAGTTCTTTTCCTTCACGACGTTATTGACGGCCAGCGCCACCCCGGAGTTCAGCACGTCCATGAAGACGTCAACCTTCTCCACGTCGATCCATTGCCGCGCAATCGCGGTGCCAATGTCAGGCTTGTTCTGATGGTCGGCCGAGATCAGATCGACCTTCCAGCCCTTGGCAGCAAGCTTGGAATCCTCGATTGCCATCTGTGCGGCCACTGTCGAGCCCGGACCACCAAGGTCGGCATAGAGCCCGGAATTGTCGGTCAAGACACCGATCTTGACGGTCTTGTCCTGAGCAAGAGCGCTGCCAGTCTCGCTAAGCGCCAGTGCCGTGCCGAGCAAAAATGCGGCAATTGTCTTGGTGTGCATGCGGCTTCTCCTCAAAGTTTTTCGTTGGTCGAATTTTTTCGGCCGCCCTAGACACCCAGGTAGGTGTGGAGCTTGTCCATGTTGGCCGCAAGCTCTGCATTGGAAAATCCATCTATGATCTTGCCGTGCTCGACCACGTAGTAGCGGTCGGCAACCGTGGATGCGAAGCGGAAATTCTGCTCGACCAGAAGGATCGTGAAGCCCTCCTTCTTGAGCCGCGCTATGGTGTGTCCGATCTGCTGGATGATGACGGGTGCAAGGCCCTCAGTCGGCTCGTCGAGCATCAGGAAGCTCGCGCCCGTCCGCAGGATGCGCGCGATCGCGAGCATCTGCTGCTCGCCGCCGGACAGCTTGGTGCCCTGACTGCTCAGCCGTTCCTTCAGGTTCGGGAACAGGTCGAAGATCTGCTCGAGCGGCAATCCGCCTGCGCGCACCACCGGCGGCAGCAATAGATTCTCCCGCACGTCGAGGCTGGAGAAAATGCCGCGTTCCTCCGGACAGAACGCGATGCCCATGCGCGCGATCTTGTCGGAGGTCGCGCGGATGATCTCCTGGTTGTTGAACCTGATCGACCCGGCGCGCTTGCCGATGATGCCCATGATCGATTTCAGCGTGGTCGTCTTGCCGGCGCCGTTGCGCCCGAGCAGCGTGACGACCTCACCCGCATTCACATCGAAATTGATCCCGTGCAGGATATGGGACTCGCCGTACCAGGCCTCCAGGTTGCGGACCTGGAGGATGTTGCCGCCGATTGCAGCCTTCGCCCGAGCCTCGGCCATTGCAGTCTCAGGCATGACCGGCTCCCAGATAGGCTTCCTTGACGCGCTCGTCCTTGGTGAGCTCGGAATAATGGCCCTGCGCGAGCACCTGCCCGCGCGTCAGCACCGTGATGATGTCGGACAGATTGGCGACGACGCTCAGATTATGCTCGACCATCAGGATGGTATATTTGGCCGAGATGCGCTTGATCAGCGCCGCGATCTTGTCGATGTCCTCATGCCCCATGCCGGCCATTGGCTCGTCCAGCAGCATCATTTCCGGATCGAGCGCGAGCGTCGTTGCGATTTCGAGCGCGCGCTTGCGTCCATAGGCCATCTCGACCGCCGGCGTATTGGCAAACTCGCTGAGGCCGACGTCGTTCAACAGCTCGCGGGCACGGTCGTTGAAGCGGTTGAGCACGGACTTGGAGCGCCAGAAATCGAACGAGCTGCCGTGCTCGCGCTGGAGCGCGACTCGGACGTTTTCGAGCGCGGTGAGATGCGGAAACACGGCCGAGATCTGGAACGAACGGACCAGCCCCAAGCGCGCGACATCGGCCGGCGCCATCGCGGTGATGTCCTGCCCCTTGTACAGGATTTTCCCGGCAGACGGCTTGAGGAACTTGGTCAGAAGATTGAAGCACGTCGTCTTGCCGGCACCATTCGGGCCGATCAACGCGTGAATGCTGCCACGGCGAACCTTGAGCGCAACGTCGCGGACAGCGAAGAAGCCCGCGAACTCCTTGGTCAAGCCTTCCGTTTCGAGAATGAACTCATCGGCCAAACAGATTTCCCCCTGCCCGCGCGAACCGCGCGTGGCTCTCCTTGTTTCCTTCGGCTTTCCGGAGGCCTTGGAGCCCGTCCCGGAACGCCGCCTCCCGGCGCGGAATATGCCGGAGGTGACGGGGGTTAGGCAAGGCGGAAAGCTGAGCAGGTCAGGCCTTTGGCCGGGAGTCTTATGCTCCCTTAGTTGGAGGCTTTGTGATGTCGCCTGCCGGCTTCCCGGTCCGCAAGACACCGGTCATCAAGTCGTCGTTAACGGTCTTTGGTCCCGCGCGCCAGCCTTCATCAAAAATTTTCCCGCAAGGAAGATCATGCGCGCGTTTCGTCCGCCGGGAATATTGTCTTGGATTTCGCCAGCGCCGCTCCGTCCGTCGTCAAGTCGATCAGGCAGCGTGACCTCCTGAACACGTGGCTGCGCCTTTATGCGCGCCGGCGGATTGCGCCGGCGATCTGGGAGTATCAGCCCGCACGGCTCGAGGAAGAGCTGTCCGATCTCATCTACTACACGGTGGACAGTTCGATGCCGCCGCGCCTGATCATTCAGAGCGAGGGCACACGAATCGCGCGCGCCTATGGCCATACCGGCAAGGGAATTCTCCTGGACGACTATGTCGGACCGCGGCTCGCTCCCTTCGTGATACCGATCTACCATGAATGCGTGGCGCGCGGGCTCCCGGTGTACAGCGTTGCCGATGTCGACGACATCTACGGCCGCGTCGTCGCCTATGAACGGCTGCTGCTGCCGTTCCTCACCGACGACCGGGTCAGCCACATCATCGCATCGGTGAAGACCTTCTGCGAGGACGGCGGCTTCGAGATCAAGGACCTGCTGCGCGGAAATGACGCGCCGCCTCGGCCAAAACTGCGCACGGTGATCGACCGTGACCTGTTTCACCGCGCGCCCGGCCGCATCGCGGCCGCCGACATCATCGAATTCGCCGATCAGAGCGGCGGTTCTGATGTCACTGCCGAGATCATTGAGCTGAATTAGCGCTTGCGCGCGACGGCGCCGACTTCCTTGTCGTAGATGTCGGGCTTGAAGCCGACCAGGAGCTTGCCGCCGATCTCCAGTACCGGCCGCTTGATCATCGATGGTTGCGCTAGCATCAGCGCCAGCGCCTTCTTTTCCGTCAGCCCCTCCTTGTCGGCCTCCGGGAGCTTCTTGAAGGTGGTGCCAGCGCGATTGAGCAGCGTCTCCCAGCCGAGCTTGTCGCTCCATTGCTTCAGCTTGTCCTTCTCCACGCCGGCGGCCTTGTAATCGTGGAACTCGTAGGCAACGCCATGGCTATCGAGCCAGGTGCGCGCCTTCTTCATGGTGTCGCAGTTCTTGATGCCGTAGATGATGGTGGGCAAGACGGTCCTCGCGCGTGCGTGATGCCTGGGCTGCGGCGTTGTACGAAACTCCTGATCGCGCGACAATATTGCGAGCGACGCTTTCGAGCTCTTCCGAACGGACCCATCATGCACGTCACCCACGATCCCGCCGCATCCGCCTCGCCGACCATCGACTTCAACACGTTCCTCGCGGTCGATATCCGCGTCGGCACCATCGTCGATGCAAAACCGTTTCCCGAGGCGCGCAAGCCTGCCTGGCGGCTGTGGATCGACTTCGGCCCCGTGATCGGCGTGCGCAAGAGCTCGGCGCAGATCACCGAGAACCACCCGCTCGAGACGCTTGTCGGACAGCAGGTCGCGGCCGTCGTCAATTTCCCGCCGCGCCAGATCGGACCTGTCGTCTCGGAAGTGCTAACGCTCGGCTTTCCCGATGCCGCTGGCAAGGTTGTGCTGATGCAGCCGAGCACGCCAGTGCCGAACGGCGGGCGGCTGTTCTAGGCGGTAACGCCTTCGCAGGCCGCCCATCGCATCATTCTCTAGGCCCCGCCGCTCAGGCTTGACCCAGATCAGTTCTGCAAATATAAATGACTGACTAATCGTTTTTTATATGGACCGACCTGATTTTTGGCGGTCTCCCGCATTTCCTAAAACGATCGAGCTGTCAGTGATTTATGGACCGTATGGATGCCCAAGATCAGCGACAAGAAGCGCGAACACAGGCGACAGCAGATCCTGGAAGCGGCGCTCGCGTGCTTCTCCGAAGACGGATTTCACCAGACCGGCATGGCCGACATCGTGAGGCGGTCGGGCCTGAGCCACGGCGCGGTCTATCTCTATTTCCGGAGCAAGGACGAGCTGATCGAGGCGCTCGCCGACGACCGCCATCGCCGCGAGGCCGTGCTCAATTCGGTCGCGCAAGGCTCCGGCAATCCCATCGAGGGACTGCACGCGCTGGTCCGTGTGTACGCGCAATGGCTCACCGATCCCGCCGGTGAGGCACGGCGCCGCGTCGGCATCCACGGCTGGGCCGAGGCGCTGCGCAACCGCCGCGTCCGCGCCAGCGTGGTCGAAGGCATCGACATGCCACGCGCGCTGATCGTGGCGTTGGTCGAGCGGGGCCAGCACGACGGCCTGATCAGGCGCGACGTCGGTGCCGATGCGATCGCGCGCGTGCTGATCGCGATCTTCCAGGGCTTCGTGCTGCAAAAATGCTGGGGCGAGCAGCTCGATATCGCAGGCTGCATGGCCGCCGTCACGACTGTGATCGACGGCTTTCTCACGACGAAGTCTGACATCAAGCGACGAGCCAGGACGTAAGTGGTGTCCGGAATCCACGACCTCCTTGCCGGCACCGGCGTCGGCCTCGTCAGCGGACTGACGTCGGGCTTCATGGGAACGAGCCCCGGCGGCGGGCTCGTCATCTTCAGCGTGCTGCTGCTCGGCGCGGAGCAGCACATTGCCCAGGGCACTTCGCTGATCACGCAAGTCCCGCCGACCGGCCTTGCCGGTGTGCGCCGCTACTGGCAGAGCGGCAACCGCAGCCCGCTGCCATGGATCATGTGGATCGGCATCGGATTTCTCGTGGGCGGCGCGGGCGGCGGCTATGCCGCGGCGGCGGTGTCCGACGCAGTCCTGCAATGGACCTATGTTGCCTATCTCGTCGCGCTGATCGCTCTGCTGATCCTGCGTCGCGAGCGCAAGGACAGCGGCGTCGGCGCCGATAACCGCGACCAACCGCCCTGGCTGCCCCTGCTCCTCATCGGCGTGCTTGCAGGCTTCTCTTCCGGCTTCATGGGCATTGGCGGCGGGCTCGCGATCACGGTGGGCCTCGCCGCCGGCTTGCGTGTGCCGCAGCATCAGGCGCAGCTCATCAGCCTGATCTTCTCGGTCATCCCGACCAACATCCCGGCGGCCTGGATCTACTGGAGCAAGGGCCTGATCGTCGGCTGGCCCGCCATCATCGGCATCATTGCCGGCCTCTGGGTCGGCACCGACCTCGGCGCGCGCATGGCCAACGGCGTCGGCAGAGCGGTGCTGCGCCGGAGCATGATCGCCCTCGTCGCCCTGATGGCGCTCTACATGAGCTACAAGGCGCTGAGCTAGATTCACGGACGCTTGGGAATGTTGAGCCCGCGCTCCACGGCCGGACGCGCCAGGCCGCGCTCGAGCCAGGCAGCGACCGACTTGAACTGGCTGAACGCGACGAGATCGCCGGCGCCGTAGAAGCCGATGAGGTTGCGCACCCAGCCGAGCATGGAGATGTCGGCGATGGTGTAGTCGTCATCCATGAACCATTGCCGGCCGGAAAGATGCGCGTCCATCACGCCGAGCAGGCGCTTGGATTCGGCCACGTAACGCTCGAGCGGGCGCTTGTCCTCAAAATCCTTGCCGGCGAACTTGTGGAAGAAGCCGACCTGACCGAACATCGGCCCGATGCCGCCCATCTGGAAATGCACCCACTGGATGGTCTGGTAGCGCCGCGCCGCATCCTGCGGCAACAACTTGCCGGTCTTCTCCGCAAGGTATTGCAAAATCGCACCCGACTCGAACAGTGCCAGCGGCCTGCTACCGGGGCCGTTGGGATCGAGGATCGCTGGGATCTTGCCGTTCGGATTAAGCGAGAGGAATTCCGGCGTCTTCTGGTCATCCTTGCCGAAGTCGACGAGATGGACTTCGTAAGGCAGTCCGATCTCCTCCAGCATGATGGAGACCTTCACGCCGTTCGGCGTCGGCAACGAATAGAGCTGAAGCAGTTCGGGATGCTTGGCAGGCCAGCGCCTGGTGATGGGAAAGGCGGACAGATCAGACATCGGACCCCGGCTGCTTGCGTGAGATTCTGTCTAATCTAGGCGAGCCGGGACATGGCGCAAGGCCGGATCGTCGTCACACAAGGTCCCGCCGCGAATTCCGATCACAGCGGCCGCAGCGAATGGTTAGTGACGTAGGCCACATCGTGCTGGGCACGCTGCTCGATGAAGAGCTGCCCGGTGACGAGCAACGCTCCGGCAAAAATGAGCGTGAGCATAGCGGTCGCTAACTGACTGGCATCATACATCGCAGGACGAGCATCTTCCAATTTGGTGCGCATGGGGAACGCGGGCCGACCAGTGCAAGTTCCTGCAGGCTCGAAAAAATTGCCTGTTTTTCCCGAGCGCGAGCCCCGCCGCCCGACCGGCTCAGTAGTTGATTTCCATCCGCAGACCGCGCGGATCGATCTCATCCCCGCCGACACGCCGCGTGCTGTCGCGCGCTGCGACTGCACAAGCGCAGGCATCGATGAGATCGTCGCAGCCGATGCCCGTGCCATGACGCTGCGTCAGCCATTGCGGCAAACGCGTGAAGCCGCGTTGCGCCAGCAGCGCGATACGCTGCTCGCGACCTTCCGCCGAGGTCTTCTTTGCAAACCGGACTCGCCCTGCAAGATTCCAGAAGATCAATTCCGGATGCGCTTCGCCGATTGTCGCCTGGCGCTCCGGCGTCATGATTTCATCAAGCTCCTTGATCTTGTCCCTGATGTTCCAGAGCTGCGCCGAGACGCCCCTGCCCTTGCCTTCGCGCGCCCAGTAATGCCTGTTGGCCGCGGCCATATCGGCAAATCTCCAGAGGTCGCGGCGGGCCCCGAGAAATACCGCAGGGCCAATGAGTTCGCGCGCATGCAGGTCGCACGTGCGATAGCCGGCCGGCTTCAATCCGATCGGCATGTCGATCATCGCGCGTGCATGCGGCATCGCGAGCAGACGCACGAGACCCGGCGAATAGTCGAACCCATGCTGGCCACGCTCATCGATCCACGCGGCAACCCAGCCGAAGCGGAACCCGTCAAGACCGAGATAGTTCACGCGTCCGGTCCCGCCTCGAACCAAGCTCGCTCATCCCTTGCCCTCGTCAGGAGTTTGATAACAGGACACGGCTTACCTCGTCAGATATTCGCGCATCAGGGTGCGGGCGCGATGCAGACGCGCCGAGGCGGATTGCCTCGACCATTAGGAGGGCGCGATGGCGGAAAAGGATTCGCCGGGTTGTCCACTTTTTTCCCGATCAGCCTCCGACCACCTGGTAGGCGAGGCGCTTGAACTCGAAGAAGAAGGGATTCCAGAAGCCCAGATGGCGCTGGGCCATCAGGACCCCCGATGTATTGGCCTCAGGGCAGATCCACCAATGGGTGCCGGCGAGCCCGCCCCACTGGAATTCGCCGGTGGAGTTTGGCGGATCGAACGGCGTCGGAGCAAACGTGACGGCGCCGCCGAGGCCAAAGCCCTTGCCGGGCATTGGTCCCAGATTGGCGAAGCGGATAGTCTGCCCCGCCGGCAAATGGTTCGTCATCATCTGCCGCAGCGTCTCCGGCTTCAGCAGTGCATCCGGGCCGGGCAGCAGCGCCCGCACCAGAGCGAGCATGTCCGGCAAGGTCGAGACCAGACCACCGCCGCCCGACAGACGCGGGAACGGCCGTCGATAGGCCTGCGGATACGGCAGATCGTCGGCGCGCGTGAGACCCGGCTTCATCGGATCGAGCACGTCGGCGCCGGTGTAATGTGCAACCAGCCTGCCTTGCTGCGCTTCAGGCACAAAGAAGCCGGTATCGGTCATGCCGAGCGGATCGAAGATGCGTGCCTTGAGGAAAGCGTCGAGGGACTTGCCCGAGACCACCTCGACCACGCGGCCGAGCACGTCGATCGCGACCGAATATTCCCAGGATGTGCCGGGATGATAGGACAGCGGCAGATCGGCAAGCTTGTCGATCATGTTGGTCAGCGGCGTCAGCGGATTGAGCACGCCCGCCTCGTTGTAGCCTTTGAACAGCACTGTGCCGGGATCGAAGATGCCGTAGCTGAGACCGGACGTATGGGTCAGCAACTGCCGAATCGTGATCGGGCTCTGCGCCGGCTCGACATCGGCAAGGCTCGAAGCACCCTGCTTCAGCACCTTGCGATGGCCGAGTTGCGGCAGGAATTTCTCGACGGGATCATCGAGCCCGATGCGGCCCTCCTCGACCAGCAGCATGATCGCGGAGGTGACGAAGATCTTGGTGTTGGAGAACGCGCGGAAAATATGATCCGGCCGTAGCGCCGTCTTCGCCTCGCGATCGGCAAAGCCGACGCATTGCTGGTCGACCACCTCGCGCCCGCGCAGCACCGCCCAGGACACGCCTGATATGATCTCCTGATCGACGTAGCGCTGCATCGCCGTCCGTGCAGCGGAAAAATCTGGCGTTCTGGCGTCCATGCGTCCCCCCATTTTGGTGGGGATGGATATAGCGCGCTTTCGCCAGAAATGAAGGGCCGTCCCTAAGGACGCCTACTGCTGCTTCATGAACGCCGTGACGTGCAGGCGCCGGCGGAGACGCATGCCCTGGCGCTGATAGAGTGCAATGGCGGATCTGTTGTTCGAAAACACGTGCAGGAATGGAATTTCGCCGCGCGCCTCGATCCGGCGCGCGACGGCCGCGAGCAGCGCCTGCGCGTAGCCGCGTCCGCGATAGTCTGGATGAACGCAGACCGCCGTCATCTCGACGAACTTGCCAGGCTTCATCCGCTCGCCCGTCATCGCGACCAGTTCGCCGCCGGCGCGAATGCCGAGGAATGTGCCGAGCTCGTGCGTCCGCGCGGCGAACGGTCCTGGCTTGGTCAGCGTCGTCAATGCCGTCATCGCGGGAACGTCGGCCTGCCCCAGCGTCACGATCTCGGCATCACGCAGCGGACTGTCCGCAGGAGAGCCGATCATCTGGTCACCGCTCTCCGCCAGCACCACCTTGAAGCCGGCGGGAACATCGACCGGCTCGGGCGTGAACAGCGCGACGACTTGCGAGGGCGCCATGAGATCGCCCAGCGCGGCGAAACTCTGCGCGGACATGTCGATCATGTCGGCGAACGGCGTCATGTCCAGGGGATAACGCAGTGCTCGCGGGCCGCCCTCGGCCAGATGTTTGTGGCTCGTCGTCAGCGCGCTCCAGATCGGACGGTCCAATAACGCTTCATCGCTGTCGGACATCGGTTCAGTCCTTGTCGAAGCTGACGATGACAGCGGCGTTGGCGATGAGGATGGGATCGTTGGCCACTTCCGTAGCTGAGGGGATCTCAAGCCCGCCCTTGACCGCAGTGACGGTCACGGTGCCGTAAGGAAGCTCCTTGGCGACCGCCTCCTTGTCGACGGCCTCGGGGTTGGGCACGCCGATGGTGACGTCGACGAACATGTCGTTTGCGGTCTTGCCGATCATCCGGAAAAAACCAAGGCTCGAATGCCTGATGGCATCCGATACCGCACGCTTCGCCGCCTTGGTGGCGTCCCGGCCGTGCACGTCGACGCCCATGCCCATCTCGGTAACGCAGCGAACACGTGTCATGCTCATTCCTGTCAGTGCTGGAGTTCAGAGGGGCTGACCTTCCGCGATCCGCGCCTCCGGCACAAGCGCCTTTTCGCGCAGGAAATATGCGTTGCGGTCCTCCTCCTGCGCGTTCACGACTGCGCGAATTCGCAGCAAATCCTTGCGAGCGACCAAGCCGACCACGCGATGGCTGGCACGATCGACCACTGGCAGCCGTCCGAGATCGGAGGCGACCATGAGATCGGCGACCCGCCCCAGCACGTCATCCGGATATGCCGCGACGCTGGAGGTGTCCGACACGACGTCATCGAGCGTCGCCGCCTGATGATCGCCCTCGGTACGCCAGCGCAGCACATCGGCGCGGGTCACCATGCCGGTCAGCCGTCCATCGGCAGCGATCACGGGATAGGATTTGTGACGGCGCTGATCCGACGTGAAGAACGCAACAGCCGCGTCCACGGACATGTCGACCGGCAGCGTATCCACGTCGGTCACCATGACGTCGGCGGTGCGCATCAGCTCGAACGGATCGACCGCGTATTCGCGGGTGATATGCTGGCCGCGGCGGGCGATCTTCTCGGTCAGGATCGAGCGCTTGAGCAACAGCACGGTGACGGCATGCGCCGCGCCGGTCGCCGCCAGCAGCGGCAGCAGCATATCGATATTGCCGGTCAGCTCGATGGCAAACATCACACCGGTCAGCGGCGAGCGCATCGTGCCGCCCATCATCGCGGCCATGCCGACCAGCGCCCAGAATGATGTGCCGCCAGGCAAGATCTGCCCCTCCATCCAGCCGGCCGTGCCACCGAGAATCAGCAATGGCGCCAGCACGCCGCCCGACGTGCCCGAGCTCAGCGCAACCACCCAGATCACAGACTTCACCAGCAACAGCCGGATCGCCTCGTCGCGCACCATGTGACCGGACAACAGATCCGCAATGACGTCGTAGCCGACGCCAAGCGCGCGCGGATCGACCAGTCCGCCAAGACCGACGACGAGGCCGCCGAGCATCGGCCACCACATCCAGTGCACCGGCAGATGATCGAACAGGTCTTCGATCGCGTAGAGCAGCCGCGTCATCAACCCGGATTGCAGGCCGGCGATGATGCCGACGCCGATCGCAGCCGCAAGGCCCCACCAGGGCAGGTCCGGCCGCTCCGCGAACGGAAACAGCGGCCCGGTCCCGAACAGCAGCGGACGCCAGGCCGCCGAGATCACGGCCCCCGTCACCACGGGCAGGAAGCTACGCGGCTTCCATTCGAACAGCAGCAGCTCGACCGCGAGCAGCACCGCGGCAATCGGCGTGCCGAAGATCGCCGTCATGCCGGCGGCCGCGCCGGCAACCAGCAGCGTCTTGCGCTCGGCCGCGCTGAGATGGAAGCACTGGGCGAAGATCGATCCGATCGCGCCGCCCGTCATGATGATCGGGCCCTCGGCGCCGAACGGTCCGCCGCTCCCGATCGACACCGCCGAGGACAGCGGCTTCAGGATCGCGACCTTCGGCTGCATCCGGCTGCCGCCGATCAGGATCGCCTCGATCGCTTCGGGAATGCCGTGGCCGCGGATCTTCTCCGAGCCAAACCGCGCCATCAGCCCGATCACGAGACCGCCAAGCGCCGGTGCCAGCACCATCCGGATATCGGGATGGGCATTGGCCAGCGAGACGTTCTCAGTGCTGAAATGACCGAACCAGACCAGGTTGGTCACCAGCGCGATCAGCTTCAACAGCACCCAGGCGGCCCCGGCACTGATGCTGCCGACCAGCAGCGCCATCCCGATCAGGACCAGCACGCGGCGATCGGCGGTAAAATCTCCGGGTTTGCCGCGAGGACGCGGGAGGCCGCCGGTCATGTCGGGGGTCTGGCGCATGGATGTCTCTTGTCGGGAGGATTCTTCGCGCCTGCATTATATCGCAATACGATATATATCAAGGAATGGCAGGTATGATCCTCCCGGCAAGATGGTAAACCGGGCGCTACTTTTGCCGCGCCCGCAGCTCGTCCACGAGCACCCGCACGTTCTCCGAATAGTCGATCGGGATCGAGACCAGGTGCACGCCGCCCTCCTTGAAGGCCGCCTCCAGCGTCGGGCCGAATCTGTCGATGCTTTCGATGCGGTGCCCCTTGGCGCCATAGGCGTTGGCATAGAGCGCAAAGTCGGGGTTGCCGAAGGTCATGCCGTAGTCCGCAAAATGATCGACGGCCTGCTTCCAGCGGATCATGCCGTAGGCATTGTCCTCCAGCACCAGCACGACGAGATTGAGCTTGAGGCGGACCGCGGTCTCCATCTCCTGGCTGTTCATCATGAAGCCGCCGTCGCCGGCGACCGCGAGCACCCGGCGGTCAGGATAGAGCATCGCGGCCATCATCGCCGACGGCAGGCCGGCGCCCATCGTTGCCAGCGCATTGTCGAGCAGCAGCGTGTTGGCGACGCGGGTGCGGTAGTTGCGCGCGAACCAGATCTTGTACATGCCGTTGTCGAGCGCGACGATGCCGTTCTCCGGGATGACCTGGCGGATATCGTGCACGATGCGCTGCGGCGTCGGCGGCCAGCGCGTCTCGGTGGCACGGTCGGCGATGTGATTGAGGATCGCTTCCCGCAGCGGCAACAGCGCCGCCGCCTGTGGCAGCTTGCCTTCGAGCCGGTCGGCCAGGAGTTCCAGGCTCGGACCGACATCCCCGACGACCTCGGCATCAGGGAAATAGACCAGCTCGACACTGGCCGAAGTGTAGCTGACGTGAATGACCTTCGGCCCCGATGGTCCCATGATGAAGGGCGGCTTCTCGATCGGATCATGGCCGATCGCCACGATCAGGTCGGCGGCGTCAATGGCGTCATGGACGTAGTCGCGTTCGGACAACGCTGCGGTGCCCATGTAGAGATTGGTGCCGCCGGGCACGGTGCCCTTCCCCATCTGCGTCGTGAAGAATGGAATGCCGGTGCGTCGCACGAAGCTCGCGATGCCGTGGGTCGAGCGCGGCCGGCTGGTCGCGGCGCCCATCATCACCAGCGGACGCTTCGCGGCCAGGATCATCTCGGCGGCACGATCGAGCGCGGTGCGATGCGCGACGGGGATCTCGATCGGATGGGTCGGGATGACGGGAACGGCTGGCACTTCGTCCCCGGCGATGTCCTCGGGCAATTCGAGGTGCACCGGTCCCGGCCGCTCTTCCATCGCGACGCGGAAGGCATCGCGCACCACGGTCGGGATCGACGAGGCGCTGACGATCTGCCGCGACAGTTTTGTGAGCGGCTTCATGGTCGCAACCACGTCCACGATCTGGAAGCGGGCCTGCCGGCTGCTCATGATCGGCTTCTGGCCGGTGATGAGAATCATCGGCATCGCGCCGAGATGCGCATAGGCGGCGCCGGTCGACAGATTGAGCGCGCCGGGCCCGAGCGTGGAGAGACAAATGCCGGGCTTGCCGGTCAACCTGCCATGGGTCGCCGCCATGAAGGCTGCGGCCTGCTCATGGCGGGTCAGGACCAGCTCGATTTTCGACGTGCGGAGCGATTCGACGAGGTCCAGATTTTCTTCGCCTGGCACGCCAAAGATGCGATCGACGCCTTCGTTCTCCAGCGCCGCGACGAACAGGTCCGATCCTTTCACTTCATGGCCCTGCGCGCTCATGTTGCCTCCCGCTGCTGGTGGCTCCCGGTGCTTCGGGAGTAAGGGCATGGTAGCGGTCTGGGGCGCATGCACAACTCACAAAGAGGCGTGATCCATCTTGCGCCGTGCGTTCCTACACACTCCGCTGTCATGCCCCGGCTTGACCGGGGCATCCAGTAACCCGCGGCGTCTCGGTTCTAACCTCGCTGTCTCTGGAATACTGGATCGCCCGATCGAGGCCCATAGTTGCGTCACAATCGTCAACGCGGACACAGCTTCGCATCCTCGCAGCGCATCTCGCCCGAGCTTTGCTTTGTCATCTCGCCCTCACTTGAAAGAGGGCGCAGGGAAGGCCGGGTGCTGGCTGGCACCCGCGGTCCACTGTGCGAAGAGTTGCGCTACAAGAGGCTGCACAGCGGCATACAGGTGAAGCCGAAACATCCGGCCTTCCCTGCGCAGTGGTTTGACGGCTTATGTCGTGATCTCCCCGGGGAGCGCTGCACTATTGCCCCCGTCGCCCTGCAGATAGCTGATGCGAAGGTCCGGTTGGACCACACGCATCACCGCAAGACTTGGCGCACAGACTTCGGCCGCCAGGACCACACGATTTTGCCGTACGCAGGAATCACACCGGTCGTGTGCGCGACGCTTTCGCTCACGGTTGCCCGCCCTGCGAAAGCCTTCCGCGCCGATGTGACCCACGCCCACCGCCGCCCGGCCCGCGTTCGTGACGATCGCGATACGCCCCTCTTCCTTGGGCCGGGTTGCCGCAACATATACGCCATTTCCGAATTTCGGTAAAGCGGAATCTTTTTGGCGAAGGGAATTGCCCCACGGCTAGCGTGTTTTGCCCCGTCGGGCAACGCAAGGAATTGTGGCGCCGAAAAGCGACTAGAGTTTCGCCTCGCCGAAGATGCGACCGATCCAGTCGAGGAAGACGCGCAGTCGCAGCGTGAGCTGGCGGTTTTGCGGATAGAGCGCCGACAGGGGCGTCGGCGACGGCGGATGGTTCGGCAGCACCTCGACCAGCGCGCCGCTGGCGAGGTCGTCGGCAAAACGATAGCGTGGCGCCTGCACCAGGCCGAAGCCAAGCCGCGCCAGATCAGCCATCGTGTCGGAATTGTTCACCCTGATCCGGCTCGGCAGCACGATGTTGCGCAGGGCGCCGCCGATCGAAAACTCCAGCGGCAATACGTCGCCGGTCCGCGACGAGATGAAGCCGACCATCTGATGGCCGTCGAGCCCATCGGGCGACACGGGCGTGCCATGCGCGGCCAGATAGGCCGGACTTGCCACCGTGACCTCCGCGACCAGGCTGAGGCGGCGCTGGATCATGCCGCTGTCCTCGAGCTCGCCGGCGCGGATGACGCAGTCGACGCCCTCGCGCACGAGATCGACGAGGCGGTCGCCCTGCCCGATCTGCAATTCGATCAGCGGATGGCGCGCCAGGAATTCGGGCAGCTTCGGCAGAATGAACGTGCGCGTCAGCAGCGGATGCGCATCGAAGCGCAACAGCCCGCGCGGCCGGGCATCGCGCATCGCGCTATCCGCCTCCTCCACGTCTGCGAGGATGGCGACGCAGCGGCGATAATACTCTTCGCCATCGAGCGTCGGCGTGACATGCCGCGTGGTGCGTTCGAGCAGGCGCACACCGAGATGGGATTCGAGGCCGCGCAGGACCTCGCTCGCCGTCGAGCGCGGCAGGCCGAGATCGGCCGCAGCCGCAGTGAAGCTGCGTCTTTCCACGAGGCGGACGAACAGGCGCATGGTCTCGAAGCGATCCATGGCCAGATTGTTCAACATAGCCGACAGCTGATGGCAAGAGCTGCAGGATTATCGCCCGTATGCGATCGGCTAATCCCCGCACAGGTCGACACGGATGATCCGGCGTCGCATGTATGGAGACTGACCATGCCCTTTGCCAACATCAAGGTGCCGCAGGCCGCGCTGTCGCGCGCGCAAAAGGAGGAAATCGTGCATCGCGTGACCGCGATGTTCGTCGATTATTTCAGCGAGGCGGCGCGTCCGCATACCATGGTGCTGATCGAGGAAGTGCCTGATGGCGGCTATGGCCGCGCCGATGAAGTGTTCGTGATTCCTCCGGCCTACCGGGCGAAAGGCCGAGGTGATTGACGGCGAGTCGATATCTGACTAAAGTCAGAGAATGCTCGATCCGGTCTCCCGCGTCCGCCGCTTCAACCGCGCCGTGACCTCCGCCGTCGGTGCCCTCGATACATCGTTCCTCGGGCGCGGCCGTCCGCTTGGCGCGGCGCGCGTGCTCAATGCGATCGGACACGGGCGCTCCGACGTCGGCGAAATTCGCGACTATCTCGGCCTCGATTCCGGGCTGATGAGCCGGCTGTTGCGCAACCTTGAAGATGAAGGCCTGATCGAGACGCAGGCGCATGATGACGACGCGCGGCGCCGGGTGGCAAGCCTGACGCGCGCGGGCAAGCGCGAATTCGCGGCCTATGAAGCGCTGTCGAACACGCAGGCGGAAGGTTTTCTCGCCCGCAATGGGCAACGCGAGGCGCTGCTGGCGGCGATGGACCTGATCGCCTCGGCGCTGACGCGCGAGCGGATCGCGCTGACTGAGATGGATCCCCGCGGCGACGAGGCGCGCTATTGCCTCGGCGAATATTATGCCGAGCTCGGCCGCCGCTTCAAGCAGGGCTTTGACGTGTCGCTGTCGCGCGACCCCGATGCCAAGGACATGCGCCGGCCGCGCGGCAGCTTCATCGTGGCGATCTCGGACACGCTGCCGATCGGTTGCGTCGGGCTGAAGGGAACGGACCACGGCTACGCCGAGATCAAGCGTTTGTGGGTCGCGCCGGCCGCGCGCGGATTGGGGCTCGGCCGTCGGCTGATGGACACGGCCGAGGACGCTGCACGCTCGCTCGGCATCGCGCTGCTGCGGCTGGACACCAACAGTGCGCTCCCGGAAGCAGGCCAGCTCTACCGCACCACCGGCTGGCGCGAGATCCCGCGCTTCAATGACGACCCCTACCCGGACCTGTTCTTCGAAAAGGGGCTCTGACACGGCAGCAGACGGTCATGTCGTCCGCGTCGGGCGCACGACGATCTCATTGACGTCGACATCACCAGGCTGCTCGATCGCAAAGCGGACCGCCCGCGCGATCGCATTGGGCTGGAGCGCGATGGCGCGGTACGTCTTCATCGCCTCCGCAGCGACCGGATCGGTGATGGTATCGGCGAGCTCGCTCTCGACCACACCGGGATGGATGCAGGTGACGCGGAGATTGTCGTGCTCCTGACGCAGTCCGTCCGAAATTGCCCGCACCGCATATTTGGTGGCGCAATAGACCGCCGCCGTCGGCGACACGCTCAACGCACCGATCGAGGCGATGTTGATGACATGGCCCGAGCCGCGCGCGACCATCTCAGGCAGGACGGCTGCAATTCCGTAGAGCACGCCCTTGATATTGACGTCGACCATCCGGTCCCACTCCTCGACCTTGAGCGAAGCCATCAGTGACAGCGGCATCACGCCGGCATTGTTGACGATGACGTCGACAGCGCCCCAGACGCCACGCGCCGCGTCAGCAAATGCGGCAACGCTGGTGCGGTCGGTCACGTCGAGCGGATGGGCCAGCGCGGTCCCTCCCGCTGCGTTCAAATCAGACGCGAGATCTTTCAGCCGATCGACGCGGCGCGCTCCCAGCAGCACCTTGGCGCCGGCCGCAGCCAGCTCGCGCGCGATCCCGGCGCCGATGCCGCTGGAGGCACCGGTGATGAGAACGATTTTATCCATCGGCATGAAGGTCCTTCCTCGCATTCGCTGTGATGGCGCGGACCATGGACCCGGCTCGTTGTCGTGATAAGACGACGATTCCTGATCAACTTGGTAAGACGATCTAACCAATGGAACCGGATCTCAATGCCCTCGCCGTCTTTGCGCTGGTGGCCGAAGAACGGAGCTTTCGCGCCGCCGCCGACCGGCTCGGCGTGACCCGCTCGGCCGTGAGCCAGACCATCCAGCGGCTGGAGGAAGGTCTCGGCATCGCGCTGGTCCAGCGTACCACGCGCAGCGTCAGCCTGACCGAGGCCGGCGAACGGCTGCATGCTGAGATCGTGCCCGCCATTGCGGACATGCGCGCCGCGCTCGATGGAGTGCTGGCATTGCGCGGGCAGCCGCGTGGATTGCTGCGCCTCGCCGTCTCTTCAATCGCCGAGCATTTTCTCTCGGGGCCGTTGCTTGCGTCCTTCACCGAAGCGAATCCGGAGGTGCAACTCGACATCACCGTAACCGACGCGGAATTCGACATCGTCGCCGCAGGCTTTGATGCCGGCGTCCGCCTCGGCGAGGTCATCGAGCAAGACATGATCGCAGTGCCGATCGCCGGCGACGAGCGCCAGCTCGCGGTCTGCGCCCCGTCGTTTCGCGACCGCTTCGGCGCTCCCTCGCATCCGGCCGAGCTCGCGTCGTTTCGTTGCATCGGCTGGAGGCCGGCGCCGAAGCTGAGGCCCTATCGCTGGGAGTTCGCCGACGGCGGCAAGGAGTTCAGCGTCGCGGTCGCCCCCGAGATCACGACCAACGACATGGCGCTGATGATCAAGCTGGCGATTGCCGGCGCCGGTATCACGTTCGGCATGGAGGCGAGCTTTCGCCCTGCGATCGTACGCGGAGAGCTGGTGCCGATCCTCGAAGACTATTGCCCCGTCTTCGCCGGCTTCTATCTGTACTATCCGAGCCGGCGCAACGTTGCGCCGAAACTACGGGCGCTGGTCGAGCATTTGCGGCGGCGCGGATGAGTCGGAAGGAACATGCCATGGCGCGGGAGGAGCTCGCCGACATCTATCGCGACTACATCGCCTGCCTGAACCGGCAGGATTGGCCGGCGCTGGGGAAATTCGTGCATGACGAGGTCGTCCACAATTCGCAGTCGTTCGGGCTGAACGGCTATCGCGCGATGCTGGAGCGGGACTTTCGCCAGATACCGGATCTGCGCTTTGACATCGAATTGTTGATCGCCGAGCCGCCGCGGATTGCGGCGCGGCTGAAATTCACTTGCACGCCGGCCGGAACGTTCCTCGGGCTTGCCGTGAACGGCCGGCGCGTGTGCTTCTGCGAAAACGTGTTCTACGAATTCGACCACGGAAAGATCCGGCAGGTGTGGTCGATCATCGACAAGGCCGCGATCGAGGCGCAGCTCTGAGGCTGCGCCTCGCGCAGATCACGCCGCCATCGGCGCCGGCGCCGCCTCGCCTTGCGGCTTCGGGAACGGGCGGAACGTCATCGCCATCAGGAAGGCGCCGAGGCCCATCGCCCAGGAGCCGATATAGAGCCAGGCGTAGCTGGAGAACGCGTCGTAGATCAGGCCGCCGGCGAGCGGGCCGGTCGCCATGCCGAGGCTGCCGGCCATCGCGGTGCCGCCGATCACGGTGCCCATCATGCGCAGCGGAAAGTTCTCGCGGACGATCACCGCATAGAGCGGCATGGTGCCGGCATAGATGAAGCCGAACACCGCCGCGACCGCATAGAAGGTCGTGAGCTGATGGGCGAACGCATAAGCGAGCGCGCCGAAGGCTTGCGCGAGCAGGCCCGAGACCAGCACGCGCTTGGCGCCGAGACGATCGCCCATCAGGCCGAAGGCGATGCGGCCGCCGAGGCCGGCGAGACCCTCGACGCTGTAGATCGTCACCGCCGAGATCAGCGGGATGCCGCAGCTGACGGCGTAGCTGACGGTGTGGATGATCGGGCCGGAATGGGTGGCGCAGCAGAAGAAATTGGTGGCGAGCAGGATCAGGAATTGCGGCGAGCGCAGGGCTTCGCCCCGCGACATCTCGGCTGCCGCGCCGCCTCCGCCGATCGCCGCAGCGGGCGGATGCGCGAGCGCCGGCGGGCGGCGGACCAGCAGCGCGACCGGGATCATGATGACCGCAACCACCAGCGCCACGACCTGCATCGCGGTGCGCCAGTCATGATGCGAAACCAGCCAGGCCGCGAACGGCGCCATCGTCATCGGCGCCACCCCCATGCCGGCCGACACCAGCGAGACCGCAAGGCCACGATGGGTGTCGAACCAGCCGGTGACGGTCGCCATCATCGGCGCGAAGATCGCCGCGCAGGAGGCGCCGACCAGGAGGCCGAACACGATCTGGAACACGAGCAGCGAAGTCGCATGGCTCGCCGCGAACAGGCTCAGCGCCAGCACGCTCGATCCCGTCAGCACCACCGGCAGCGGCCCGAACTTGTCGGTCAGCGTGCCCCAGATCATGCTGCTGAAGGCCATCGCCAGAAAGCCGATCGTCATGGCGCTGGAGATGCCCGTCACCGACCAGCCGGTGTCCTTGGCGATCGGCTGCAGAAACACCGGCAGCGAAAACATGCCGCCGATGGCGACGCAACCGAGCAGGCCGCCGGCAGCGACGATCACCCAGCGATATCTGGAAGCAGGCATTTTTATCTCCCGTCAGGTCTGTCTCACGTGCAAGACGAATGGGAACAAGGCGGGCCGACAGCGTACCCCAATTTTTTGCAGCAGTTTTTTTAGGCCGCTCCGACAAGAAAGTCGAAAACAACCCCATGCACAGTAGCCGAGCGCAGCCGGATCAATGGGTTACGAGGAGAGCCGGAAGCATCCATCGCTCGCGGCGAGCTCAATCGCTGTCTTGACGCCGACGCCGCGCGCCCGATCGCACTTGGGATAGGCCCTCCGCAGCCGGGGCGACAAAGCGATTTCGCCCATGGGTCCCCGAGAGGGCGTTCATCGTGACGTCGATCAGGAACGCTTCAATCACGTCGGCTGGAAATCGCGAAGCTCTTTGGCCCCGGCGATAGCGTGACAGCGCGCGGACGATGCTTCAGGCATGGGGCTCGGCCTGAGATCATCGGCATCATCGTGCAACAATCGGAACGCCGTATTCGATGCTCTCGACGCTGAAGCCGCACGCAGGCAGCACAAATGCCGGGATTGCGGCCATCGGCGCTGGCAGTCTCCGCTCTGGCGACGATCATCTTGACGCGCACGGCAGAGGCGCTGTCGCCGTTGCGCATTGTCGTCTGGGCGCTCATGACGTTTGCCCTGTGGGCATTCTGTGACGAAATGGGGCTGCGCAAACCACTCGATCGGGCCGGCTTTGTGTGCTGGATGGATGGTCGATCCGAGGATGAGCATTGAGCGATCGCGCGTGCGGCTCTGATTGAAGCCGCCGCCGCGAAGAATGGGGTGCTTCACTCCCGCGAGAGTGCTAGGAGCCTCGAATGACCATTCGCCCCATCGTCCGCTACCCCGACCGCCGGCTTGCGGTGCCTGCCCGCCCCGTCGCCGTCTTCGACGACGGCTTGCGTGAGCTTGCCAGCGACCTGCTGGAGACGATGCGCGCCGCGCCCGGGATCGGCATCACGGCGCCGCATATCGGGGTGCCCCTGCGGCTCGTCGTGCTGGAGCTCGATCCCAAGGTGGGGCCGCAGACCTACGTCAATCCGCAAATCGAATGGGCTTCGCCCGAGATGATCCTGCACAAGGAAGGCAGCGTCTCGATGCCCGGCGTCAGCGACGAGGTGCAGCGCCATGCCCGGGTTCGGATCAACTATCAGGATCTCGATGGCATCACGCAGAGCGAGGAGTCCGACGGCTTGCGCGCCGTCTGCCATCAGCACGAGATCGACCAGCTCGACGGGATGTTCTGGCTTCAGCGGCTGTCGCGGCTCAAGCGTGAGCGGCTGGTGAAGAAGTTCGAGAAGATGGGGCGGAGTTGACGGGATCGGGATCGCGGGAAGGATCCCGGGCACGATCAGGCTCGCTTGCCGCCGCGCTTGGTGATTGGAGCGCGACTCCGGTCCCGCTTGCCGCGCGCAATCTCCGTCGCCAGCGCGTCCAGCTTCGGCTCCCAGAAATTCCTGAACTGGCTGATCCACGCATCTACCGCGCGGAGGCCGGCAATATCGACCGAATAGAGCCGCCTTTGCGCCTCGGCGCGGACCGTCGCAAAGCCGCTTTCGCGCAGCACCTTGAGGTGCTGCGACACGGCCGCCTGGGTGATGCCGAACTCGGCACCGATCGCCTCGACGACCTCGCCGGACGCCATTTCGCCTGACGCCAGCAATTCGAGAATACGGCGACGGACGGGATCGGCGAGGGCCTCGAAGACGTGCATCAGCTTCCCGTGCCCGGGTGGGCGATGTCAGGCGGCATCTCGCCGCGATAGAATGCGATGGTGCGATCGGAGCGTTGGCGAGGTCCCAGCCGATCCCCACCGCACTTGCCGCACGCTGTGGCAGCGGAGTCTCAGAGGCTTGCCTGACGCGACGTCGTGAGAGGCCGCGACTGCGCCTCGCGCAGCCGCGCCTTTCGCCATGCAGCGCACTATTTCAACGGCAGAAACAACTCCGCGACCGTCTCGTGCTCCGGCACGTCAGGGAAGAAATTCAGCCGCTGGCAATAGATCGGAAAATCGCGCGCTTCCTCACCACTGGCCGGAAGCCAGTCGCGGTAAAGAAACAGCGCGGCGGGCTCGAGATTGTCGGTGTAGCCGACGACGCGCAGCACGGCGCAGCGGCCGCCGGGAATCTCGCCGGGCCTGATATCTTCACCATTTGCCGCGATCGGGTGATCGGTGCCGACACAGAGATCGATGCTGTACTCGGCAGGCTGTGCAGGCCGCCGCTCGGAGCGCCAGACGGTGAAGGTTGGATGAGCGCTGGGATGCAGGCCGGCGGCCTTGCGCCAGGCGATGAAGCGCTGGATGGTGGCGGGAAGCGTCGCTGGGCTGCCCCGATGCTGCATGATCGCCACCTTCGTCGTGGGCACATCACGGATCGTCACGTCGTCGCTGGTAAAATTCGTCTGCATGAGCTTGCTCCTCGCATCTTCGAGAGGCCCGAAGGCCGCAAGCCACCGCTCCCAATCAGGAGATTTCCGGAACGACGACGGCGATTGCCCGAACCGTTGCCGAAAGACGCGGGCAAAGGCATCCGGCGCGTCGTAACCGGCATCCAGCGCGATCTCGGTGACGCCAAGGGCACCCTCATAGGCCAGCTGGCAGGACGCGCGCTTCATGCGGGCCAGCTGGACGTAACGATGCACTGACAACCCGAAGGTCGCGGTGAACTGCCGGTGGAAATGGAATTTCGAGAAGGCGGCAACGCCGCTCAAGCTGTCGAGGTCCAGATCCTCATCGAGATGCCGGTCGATGTGATCCAGCACCCGCCGCATCCGGGCCCGATAGTTTTGCAGAGCCGCCGTCATCGTCCCTCCTCCGTGGCGGATGCAGTTAGGCCGGGATGGCCGGTATGCGCTCGACCGATCTTGCGGTTCGGCGCACTGCCGTCGCCCGGCTCGACCGAACTTGCCCCCTCATCGCACGGCGACGACCATCTCCAGCTCGATGGGCGCGCCTCTCGGCAGCTCGGCGACCCCGATCGAGGTACGTGCGTGGCGCCCTCGCTCGCCGAGCCGCTCGATGAGCCGGTCAGAAGCGCCGTTCATGACCTGCGATTGTTGGATGAATCCTGGCGCCGAAGCGACATATCCGACGACCTTCAGGACCTGAACGATCTTGTCCCCGCCCCCCGCGGCATGGCTGATCGCGGACAGGCAGAGATCAACACAGAAAGCGGCGGCCTCCTGGGCGGCCTTAACGTCAACCTCTGCGCCGACCTTGCCGGTACAAAGGAGATCCTCTCCACGACGCGGCAACTGGCCGCTCACATAGGCCAATCCATTATGAATGACGACCGACACATAATTTCCTCCGGGCTTGTTCAGATCGGCAGCGTTGTTCGCAGACATTTCAAGTTAACCTTTTCCATTCAGCACGTGCGCAGGGTGTCAACCGCAGCAAGACCGGTCCTACAGACCGCCCTATCCGCCCTCCGTCAACTCTTTCGCCAGCGCCATATACGCCGGCAGCGTCGCGGGATCGTTGGTGGCGTTGCCCGCGACGGGGTGCGATGCGTAGCGCGCGATCACCATCTCGGCCTTGGGATCGATGTAGATGCCCTGGCCGTGAACGCCGCGCGCCATGTAGGCGCCGTGGGCATTGTGCGTGACCCACCATTGATTGCGATAGGACGCGCCAGGCAGCGTGGTGTAGCCGGCCGGCCTGAATTTATCAGGGTCGCCGCCGCGCGCGATGTCCTCGACCACCTCTGACGGCACGATCTGGCGTGCGTTGAAGCGGCCGTGATTACGGATGGTCTCGCCGAAGCGGGCGAGATCGCGCAAGCTCGTGGAGAGACCGCCGCCACCGCTCTCGGTGCCGATGCGATCGACGTGATAATGTGCGTCCTCTTCGGCGCCCATCGGCTGCCAGATCCGCTCGGACAGAAGATCGGACAGCGTCATGCCGCTGGCACGCCTGATGATCCAGGCCAGCACGTCGGAATTGACGGTCTTGTAGGAAAAGACCTTGCCGTGCTCGCCCTGCTTCTTCTGCGCGATGAGGAAATCGAAGATGGTGGTGGCGCCGTCGTAATCAGGCGGGATCGGCGCCATGCCGTTGGCGCGCCTAAGGCCCCAGACGTGCGAATTCTTGTCGGTGTAGACCTCGGTGTATTCGAGCCCCGTGGTCATATCCATGGCCTCGTGCACGCGCGCATCGCCGAACGCGCTTGTCTTCAGCTCCGGCACGTAATCGGTCACGGGCGCCTGCGGATCAATCCTGCCCTCGCTCACCAGCATGCCTGCGAGCACGCCAGTGAACGATTTCGTCACCGACATCGCGATATGCGGCTTGTGCGGCTTCAACGCGCCAAAATAGCGCTCGTAGATCAGCTTGCCCCGATGCAGCACCGCGATGCCGTCGGCATACGTCTCCTCCAGCATGGTCGCGAAGGTGATCGGCCGCCCGTCCATCGTGGTCACGGCAACCGCGCCGATATCCTGCTCCGCGCGCGGCAGCACCGACCCCGGCCCCGCCCCGCGCCAGACATTCACGGTGGGCACGAGCTGGCGGATGTTACTCCAGGCCCAGCGGAGCTCGGGGAAGTTGCGGAACGAGCCGTCCTGGAAGGTGATGGTGCGGTCGGGCGCGGGCGGGAAGCCGCGCATCCAGCCGAGAGTTTCAGGGTCGGTCTCGTTTGCTGTGGCGGGTGCTTGGTTTGCGGACATGAACACGGGCTCCGGAAGCGGCGATACGGAGGTCGTATCATGGGCGGGTATGACACACATCTGACACAAGCGCGGGGCACCCGCGCAACAATCAGGACAGCGGCAACTCCCGAAGAGATCGAGCACCTGCGCGCCGAGGGCGCACCAGTCAAAAAGGCAATTCGCTTCCTCATTTCCAAATACGTTACTATCTTTTGTCAAAACGCCGCCTGGCAACCGGGGCCCGTCGACATGAACAGCTTGAACAATCTGGAATGCGTGACCCTCTTCGTTGATGACCTCGCGCGCGCGAGGGCGTTCTACGAGGCCGTGTTCGACGCCAGACCAATCTATTCCGATGCCGTATGCAGCGTGATCGGGCTCGGTGGCGTCATGGTCAATCTGCTGCAGGAGATGGAGGCGCCGCAGCTCGTGCAGCCGGTTGTGCCGGCTGCTTCAAATGCCGGACCTCGCATACTCATGACCATTCGCGTCGCCGATGTCGATGAAGCCTGCGCGAGGCTCCGGCAAAGCGGCGTCGAGCTGGTGAACGGTCCCATCGATCGTCCCTGGGGCCGTCGCACCGCCGCCTTTGCCGACCCATCCGGTCATATCTGGGAGATCGCGCAGGAGATAGCTTCCTAGCAGGGGCCGGCTCCGACGATAAGGCCATCGATTTCGCCTGACCTATTGGTAATTTCATTCATCTGGCGGGCTTCCCTGGATTTGTCGCGCTAGAACCCGCGCGGACATAGTGTCACTCACCTATTGTCGATCTCGGCAAGCAATCGGGCGATGCGGTCGGGCACGCCGGGGATATGTCCGGCCATCGCCAACATTGTATTGCGGATTGAGCGCGCCGGAGATGTCTGAAGTGTTGCGGCGCGTGTCATTCGGTCGGTGACGCCAACAACTTTGCGCGCGATTTCATGGCGCCGTGCCGCCCAGTCATCGAGCGCGGCAGTGCCTTCGCCGCGCACCGCAGCCAGCAAAGGCCCCGCCAACGCCACGGCATCCTGAATGCCCGTATTCATCCCTTGCCCGCCTGCGGGGCTATGGACGTGCGCGGCATCGCCGCAGAGGAGGACACGTCCGACCCGAGGAGAGGTAACAACTCGGTGCTGAAGACGAAAGCGCGATCCCCAAACGATCTCCTGAATGGACCCGACGCCGTGAGCCGGCCCTCGGGTGTTCAAGATATGCTGCATGAATGACGGATCGGGCCGTTCCGGAGCGTCATTGGCCGTCGCGACAATACGGAATTGTCCTTGTGGCAGTGGGGCGACCACAACAAGCCCGGCAGGCGAAAAGAAAAGGCTCACCTCGTCGCGAGACAGCGGCCAATCCATCGTCACGTCGGCGAGGACGAAGCTTTCTTCGTAGGCTCCTCCCTCAAACTCGACGCCAATGGCTTCGCGCACGGTGCTGTGAGCGCCATCACAGCCGACGAGCCACTGGGTTTGGATCGCTTGGGTCCCGTCATCAGCGCGAGCCATTACATCGATTCTCTGCTTGCCAACGTCGATGGCCGAGACATCGACCGGCCGCTGAACATCGCCTCGGAATGCACGCAAGCGGCTAAGCAGGACCGCTTCAGTCTTCTGTTGCGGGCACATGATCGTGAAAGGATAGGACGTTAACCCGTCCAAGTTGGAGAAGTCGATCTCCAACAGGACCCTATCGCGATCTCTCACTCGGAAAATCGGCACCTTCACGCCTTGGGCGATCAACTCCGAAGTGGCGCCGACGGACTCCAGAACTTCTAAGGTACGAGCGTGGATCACAGCGGCACGTGAGGTGTTCGCGCTCTCCGCCTGTCGATCCAGCAGGAGCGGAGCGCCGTGCAGGCGACGCAACTCGGCACCGAGCGCGAGCCCCACCGGACCCGCACCAACGATTACGATTTCGTTATTGGCTGGAAGAGCCATCGTCACCTCGCCAAACAAACCGAATGTTCACATTCCCACTGGCCCTAATGGTGTTTGAGTCAAGTCTGGTAGAAGTGCGCAGTCTCTTCGTCAGCGTGGGACTTATCCTGTGGGCCATGACGTAGCCGTCCGGACGCATGCTCAAAAGGAAGGCGCCGGTTCTTTACAAAGCGCGGCTCGCCCCTGATCGACGGCTTCCTTTTAGAAAGCCAAACGCTATTGGCTGGCCAGTCGACCAATCTAACGTTGGCGGGAGATGGAAGTTTCCTCGCATCGCGCTAGGTCGCCGACGCGAATGCCTCCAAGACGCAATCGGATGGTGAGCAACCGCAATTTCGCCTTCGCGAATGCGACCTCGACCACGAGGCTTTTACGCGGCTCATTGCTCGCGAACCGGCGCTGCAAGCTTCGGCAGCCGGTCTCAGGAAAAGACCGTCAGAACCATCAGAATTCCTGACGGTCTTTCCTCGGTCGCGTCTTGCGACTTTTGTCAAACCGTCGGAAAAACCGTCAAATGGCTCAGCTTGTTCGTAAGCGCTCAGCCAATACCCTGGCTTCGGGGTTGGATTAGATGTGCGAAGAAGCCTCCGGCTTGAACGGAGGTTTGGGATGGGATTGGACGGCAAAAAAGACGCCCATTTGGACAGCTCATCAGTTGGGTCTGGAGCAGTCAGCCGGCTTGAGGTGCTTGAGGGACCGTCCGGGCGTCGCGTGCGTTCAGAGGCCGAGCGGGCTCGGATCGTCGCCGAAAGTCTGCTGCCCGGCGCTCAGGTGGCGGAGGTGGCGCGCAAGCACGGGGCGACGCGCTGGCAAATTTACGATTGGCGACGACGCTTCCGACAGCGCGGCGAATTGCCGTCGTGCGAGGCTCCGCAGCCGCCGTTCGCGCCGCTGGTCGTGGAGGGGCCGTTTGAGGAGCGTCACGTTCCGACAGTCAAGCTCGAGATTGCGATTGGCGACGTCGTCGTGCGGACGGACGCGGCGATAGATGGGGAGCAGCTGTCTCGAGTGATCCGCCCGGTGCGGGCGTCACGATGATTGTCCCCGGCGCCGAGCTGAAGATTTACATCGCGACGCGGCCCGTCGACTTCCGCTGTGGGCACGATGGGCTTGCTGCGAAGGTGCAGGAGATGCTTGGTCTCGATCCGTTCAGCGGTGCAGCCTTTGTGTTCCGGTCGAAACGGGCGGACCGGATCAAGATTTTGGTGTGGGATCGAACGGGCCTGGTGCTGGTGCACAAACGCCTCGAGGGTTGCAAGTTCGTGTGGCCAAAGATTGCGAACGGCGTGATGCGGATATCGCCGGCGATGTTCGCGGCATTGTTCGAAGGCTTGGACTGGCGGTTGGTCCGCCCGGAGGAAGCGCGGCGTCCACAAGTCGCTGGATAAGTGCGGCAGAATGACTCTGTACCGAGTTGGGCATGGCGCCGGCGGCGCAGATGTGCTCGACATGGCGCATGAGCACCGCGACGCTTCGCGACGAGAATGAACGCCTGAAGGCGCTTTTAGCGCAAACGCAGGCAGCATTGAGCGAACATCAAGCGGCGCTGGCAACGTCGGAAGAAGCGCGGCGCCGGTTGGAGGTCATTCTCGGGGAACTATGCCGAGAGAAGTTCGGAGCGAAGTCCGAGAAGCTGCGGCCAGATCAATACCATTTGCCGCTCGAAGACGTGGAGATCGCGCAAGGCGTCCTGGACGCGGCACAGGAGAAGGCTGCGGCGATCATCAGGGGCCGATCGCGCGCTGGATCGGATCAGGACCGTCATCGCAATCGGGGTTACTTGCCTGCCCATTTGCCGCGGGTGGAGCGGATCCTCGAGCCTGCGAGCACGTTCTGTCCGTGCGGCTGCGGCGCGATGACGAAGATCGGCGAGGACGTCAGCAAGCGCCTTGACGTGATCCCGGCACAATGGCGCGTGCTGGTCACGCGCCGCCCGAAATACATCTGCCGCCGCTGCTCCGGCCCTGTCGTGCAGGCGCACGCGCCGGAGCATGTCGTGCCTGGCGGACTACCGACCGAAGCGGCGATTGCGCAGGTGATCGTCTCCAAGTTTGGCGACCATACGCCGTTTTACCGTCAGGCCGAGATCTATGCGCGCCAGGGGATCCGGCTTGATCGGGCGACACTGGGCAATTGGTCAGGCCGCGCCTGCTTCCATCTGCAGCCCGTTGCCGACCACATGCGCCGTCATCTGGCAGCGGCGGATCGCCTGTTCATGGATGAAACCACGGCGCCGGTGCTCGATCCCGGGCGTGGTCAAACGAAGAAGGGCTACTTCTGGGCGATCGTCTCCGACGACCGCGGCCATAGCGGCCCAAGTCCGCCGATCGTGCTGTTCCGATATGCCCCCGGTCGCAGCGGCGCCTTCGCTGAGCAGTTCCTGGACGGCTTCAACGGACGCTTCCTGCAGTGCGATGCCTATGACGGTTATGATCGGCTGATCGAAGTCGCCCGACCGCAAGGGCCGTGGACGCTCGTACATTGCTGGAGCCATTTGCGCCGGCGCTTCGTCAAATTGGCCCGCAACAGTAAATCGCCGATCGCCGAGGCCGCCGTCCGGCAGATCGCACAGCTCTACGCCATCGAAGCCATGGTACGCGGTTCATCGCCGGATATCAGGCTGGCCGCGCGCAAGGAACACTCGCTGCCGCTCGTCGAGGCGTTGAAGCCGTGGTTCGAGAAACAGCTGTCGATGATCTCCAGCGGCTCGACGCTCGCTGATGACATCCGCTACGCGCTCAATCATTGGCAGGGGCTGACGCGCTTCCTCGATGACGGGCGTCTCGAGCTCGACACCAATCCGGTTGAAAACGCGATCCGGCCAATCTGCTTGACCAGAAAAAACGCGCTCTTCGCCGATCATGAGGTCGGAGCCGAAAACTGGGCCTTGCTCGCATCCATCGTGGCGACCTGTAAGCTCAACGACGTCAACCCGGTCGCCTACATCGCCGAAACGCTCACGGCGATCATTGCCGGCCATCCCCAAAGCGAAATCGACGACCTCATGCCATGGCGGTTCCGCAAAACGTCAAGCCAGCATCAATAGGGTTGCGGCTAAGCGCTTACGCTTGTTCCGTCCGCCGCGAATGCCGACTCCCATCAAATCAATGACTTGGACAAAACAACGGGGCGAATAATCAACCCTGCTTTGCAATACCGACAAGACTGCAGTTCCTTCGAAGTCGGGTTCTAGCTCGAAATCAGGACGATATCGAAGGATCGGAACGCTCGGCCATGGGCATTGCCGTACGAGCCACAGCAACTGCAACTCAGCTTCTCACTTTTAGAAGTGAGCGCGCGACCTCTGCAACAAAGCCCACCGCCAGATGAACTAGGGCGCGGACTCATAACGCGCGGCCAGCCATAGCCGGATAGATGCGAGTTGGATGAAGGCAAGGTAGTTTCCCGCAAGCCTGTCGTAGCGCGTCGCCACCCGACGGCATTGTTTGATCCTGTTGAAGAACCGTTCGACCTGGTTGCGAGCGCGATAGAGGTAGGGGCTAAAGCAGATCGGATCGCTTCGGTTGCTTTTCGGCGGGATGTTGGCCCACGCGCCTTTCTTCATGGCAAGCTCTCTGATCCAATCGGCGTCATAGCCACGGTCGGCAGGCAGCATTGATCCGGATTTGAGACGAGACAGCAGTTTTCCGGCAAGTCGAACGTCGTGCGCCTCGCCGGGGCTCAACGCAAGTTGTACCGGTAGACCATTGCTATCGACCACCGCGTGGATTTTTGCTCGTCAGACCGCCGCGTGACCTTCCCATCGATTGACGCCGGTTTCTTGTGATGCAGGCCCCATGTTGATGTACGCGAACAATGGAAGTGTCGATCATCTGCACGGCAGCATCATGGGCGCCGGCCAGTGCGCTCATGAGCTTCGCCCACACGCCGGCCCGTCGCCAGCGAACGAACCGATTGTAGCAAGTCGTGTACGGACCGAAGTTTTCTGGCAGGTCGCGCCATGGCGCTCCGGATCGCAAGACCCAGAAGATGCCGTTGAGGACACGACGGTCATTCACTCGTGGCACGCCGCGCGACTTATTCGGCAGCATCGGCTTAATGGCAAACCACTCATAGTCCGTCAGTTCGTAGCGCATGATTCGGCCTCTTCCGTTGGGTGGCTTGAATCATGGCTCGGCTGTCGGGCTCAACAGAGTCGCTATGCACCCGAAAGCGGACCTATTATGCTCACCTTGAGTTTTGTCGTTCATGACCCGGAGCCGACTTAAACCTTTCCTTTGGGCAGTGTTCGACCCAAAGCGGCGAACTCTGCTAATGAATGATCTGCTGAAGAAAGCCCTTTGCTCGCTCGGTGCGGGCGGCGCGAAAGAAGGTTTCGGGATCAGCTTCCTCGACGATGGTCCCGCGATCCATAAAGACCACGCGGTCGGCGACTTCGCGGGCAAAGCCCATTTCGTGGGTGACGCAGATCATCGTCATGCCGCCTCGGGCGAGTCCGATCATAGTGTCGAGCACCTCCTTGACCATCTCCGGATCGAGCGCCGAGGTTGGCTCATCAAACAGCATTATCTTAGGCTGCATGCACAAGGCACGCGCGATGGCGACGCGCTGCTGCTGTCCGCCGGAGAGCTGCCCGGGATACTTGCCGGCCTGATCGTGGATGCGCACCTGGCGAAGAACACCCATCGCGCGCTCATGCGCCTCTTCGCGGGACAGTCCGCGCACCTTCATCGGGGCGAGCATGCAGTTCTCGACAATTGAGAGATGAGGGAACAAATTGAAACTCTGGAACACCATCCCGACCTCGCGGCGAACGCTATTGATGTCGGTCATCCGGTCCGTCAGCTCGACGCCGGTAACCACGATCCGGCCGCCGTCATGCTTCTCGATGTGGTTGATGCAGCGGATCAGCGTCGATTTGCCCGAGCCCGATGGACCGCAAAGGACGATCTTCTCGCCGGCGGCGACGGTCAGGTTGATGTCATTAAGGGCCGTGAATTGGCCAAATCGCTTTACGAGATTTTCGACAGCGACAATTGCCGACGACCGGCTGGTCACGTTCACGGCAGTCTCCTGAAACATCTGCTTCTCCCAGGGCGGTGTTATCGATCGATCGTCTATCGGTGTGCACCGGCCATCGCATAGCGTTTGCGTAGCGACGCGACACATTGCGAGGCTGCCGAGCTGACGCCGAGATAGACCAGTGCAACGACGAGATACATCTCGACCAGGCGACCATTGAGCTGCGCGAGCTTGGAGGCCGCACCGAGCAGGTCGGTCAGGGACAGAACGTAGACCAGTGAGGTATCCTGGAACAGGATGATGGTCTGGCTCAGGATGATCGGGCTCGCCACACGGAGCACCTGAGGCAGGATCACGCAGCGGTAGGTATGGAAGGTGGAGAGCGCGAGCGCCTGGCAGGCCTCGAACTGTCCCCGGTTCACCGCGCGCAATCCGACGCGAATGATCTCGGAATAATAGGCCGCCTCGAACAGGCCGAAGGTGATGAAGGCGGTCCATGTGGCGCCGATCGGAACCGGACGGCCGTTGCCGCTGAGATGACCAAGCACGATGGGCACCAGAAAGAAGAACCAGAACAGGACGAGGATCAGCGGGATCGAGCGGATCAAGGCGATGTAGGCACGTACGAGTCTGCCGGCGACGGGCACCTCGAAGTGCTGAACGAGTGCGAACAGGGTGCCGAGGATCATGCCGATGACGAAAGCCGCAGCCGTCAGCGCGAGCGAGAACAGCAATCCCGACCACAGATAAGGCCAGGCTTGGGCGACGATGGAGAAATCGAGGCTGTTCATTTCGCCACCTCAATGGCATCGGGCAGGGAGCCGACTTGCTGGACCTCGTCCGCCAGGTTCGGCTCGATCGCATCCTTCGCCGGCGTGGTGCCCGGGATCCGCACGGCCTTGTCGATGGCGGCCATCACCTGGTAGGCGATCAGCGCGAGCGCGAGGTAGATAAGCGTCGCCGCGCCGAACGCGGTGAACGTCTGGAACGTCGCTTCGCTGATCTGGCGTGCCTGGGCGGTGAGTTCCATTACGCCGATCGTCAGGGCAACAGACGTATTCTTGTAGATGCCCATAACCTCGCTGGTCAGGCTCGGCACGATCAGGCGCAGCGCCTGCGGGACGATGATATAGCGGTAGGTCTGATATCCGGTGAGGCCAAGCGCGTTCGCCGCCTCGGTCTGCCCTTTCGGCAAAGCCTCGATTCCGGCGCGAACCTGCTCGGCGATGCGAGCGGCGGTGTAGAGACCAAGGCACACGAGCGCCGGAAAGAACGATCCCCAAGGCGGCGGTATCTGCTTGATGGCATTGCCGAACGAGGTGGGCAGGATCTCCGGCAGCACGAAGTACCAGAGAAACATCTGCACCAACACGGGGATGTTGCGGAAGATCTCCACATACAGCCGCGCTAGCACCGCGACGATCCGGTTCTGGACGGTCCGGCCGATGCCGACCATCAGGCCGACCGCGAACGCGATCCACCAGCCGAAAAACGCCAGCGCAAGCGTCCAACCGAGGCCGGACAGGAGCCAGTCGATGTAGCGCTGGCCATCCGCCGTCTGTTCAAATAGCACTCCGAACATCGCAAACCTCGGGCTTCAGCTGCGAGGGAGGATCAATGTACGAGAACGTCTCCGCTATCGCGGCCGATCAATCGACCGCGTCGCTGGGATGGGCAATCCGCTCCATCAACTCATCGGTGAGCGGGAACGCGAGATTCTCCCCCTTGGGCGGAATCGGCCTGGTGAACCATTTCGTATAGGTCTTCTCGAACTGGCCCGATGCCATCTGCTTGGACAGGACATCATCGACGAGCGCCTTGAAGCCAGCATCGCCCTTCGTGAACATCAGCCCATAGTAGACCTTGGCATAGCTTCCCGGAAGGAAGATCAACGTGTCCGGATTTGGCGCTGCGGCCTTGAGGCCTGCGAGAAGGATGTCGTCCTCCATGAAGGCGGCTGCGCGGCCGGTGTTCAGCATCAGGAAGGATTCCGCATGGTCCTTGGCCTGGACGATGTTGAGGCCGAGTTGCTCCTTCGTATTCGCGGTCTGCGCGAATCCGATTGCATTGGAGCCCTGGGTGACGACGATGGTCTTGCCCTTCAAATCGCTGGCGGTCTTCACGCCGCTGTCGGCCTTGACCAGCCAGCGCGGCTGGCTGACGAAGGTCGTGACGGAAAACGAAACCTGTTCCTGCCGCTTCTTGTCGTTCGCCGTGCCGCCACATTCGATATCGACGGTGCCGCTTTGAATGAGTGGAATCCGGTTGGACGAGTTCACCGGTGTATAGCTGACGGTGAGATTCGGCAGCTTGAGCTCCGTCTTGATGCGCTCGACGATTGCCGCGCAGAGATCCAGCGAGAAGCCGATCGGCTTTTGATCCGGACCGAGATACGAGAACGGAATGGAGGCTTCGCGGTAGCCGATGGTGATGGTGCCGCTTGACTTGATCTTGGAAAGCGTCGGGCTGTCGGCGGCGATCGACGACCCGGCAAAGGCGCCCGCCGCCACGAGGCCGGACAGGACGCCGAAGACACGTGCAAGCTTCGTCA
Source organism: Bradyrhizobium sp. CCBAU 51627 (assembly GCF_028128765.1). Taxonomy (GTDB): domain Bacteria; phylum Pseudomonadota; class Alphaproteobacteria; order Rhizobiales; family Xanthobacteraceae; genus Bradyrhizobium. Next base: position 303,747 of record NZ_LBJG01000005.1, on the reverse strand, counting down.
TGTGCAATCTCCCTCTGTTAAGCGGCCCTGTGCGACGGCTTTACGCCGCGACGGCGGATGACGTCGATCAGGCGGTCGACATCTGCGAACGTGTTGAACATGCCGAACGACACGCGAATGCCATCGCGCTCCGGCGAGACGCGGATATCGTTCTCTTCGAAATGGACGAGCCATTCGGCCGCGGGCAGCGCGATGACGTAGATATGCGGCGCGCGGTGCTGTCTCTCGCGCGGGCCGACTAGGCGAATGTCGAGCATGTCGAGCAGGGTAATCAGATGGTCACCGAGATCGAAGCAGTGGTTCTGGATGTTCTGAACGCCGATGGCGTTGATCATATCGAGCGAGGCGCCGAGCGCCTGAATGGCCGGGAGATTGAAATTGCCGAGCTCGAAACGGCGCGCGCTCGCGGCGGGTTCGAGCTTGTCCGGGCGGGCGATGAGATCCGACGGGATCGCGGCAAGACTCGCCGCGGCGAGATAGACGGGTTCGAGTTCGGTCCTGGCCTTGTCCCAGTAGAGCAGGCCGAGTCCCTGTGGCACCAGCAATCCCTTGTGGCTGCCCGACCCGATGAAGGTTGCAGCCATGGCCTTAGCATCGATCGGCACCACACCGATCGCCTGCATCACGTCGACTACGAAATAGAGATTCTTCTCACGGCAAAGGGCGCCAATGCTCTCGACATCGAAGCGGTGACCGGCGTGGAACGTCACGAGCGACATCGAGATGGCGCGCGTGTTCGCATCGATATGGGGGCGAATACTCTCGGCGTTGACGACGTCCGTCATCGGCACGAACTCGACCATCACGCCCCGCCGTTGCAGATTAAGGAACGCATAGGCATTGTTCGGGTGATCGCCATGTACCATCAGGACCTTGTCGCCGGCGCGCAGAGGCAGCGCATTCGCGGCGATGTTCATGCTCTCCGAGGTGTTCTTGGTGAAGGCGATCTCATCGGCGGACGCACCTAGAAACCTCGCGACCTTCGCGCGGGTTTCTTCGACGCGATCAAGCCACACGTTTTTCGGCCCGGCCGTCTCCAAGCCTTCGCGGAGGAAGAGGTCGATCGCCGCCTTGACGGGGCGGGCGAGCGGCGTCTGGAAGCCAGAGTCGAGATAGGTGATCCGCTCGGCGGCCGGGAATTCTTTCCGCACGGCGGCAACGTCGTAGTGACCTGACAATCCATCCTCCTGTTCAGCCGACCGACGAGCCCTTATGTGCGCTGCACAAAGCTTGTTCATTCGCCGGCAGCGCCAACAATATGAGCATCAGCCAGTGGTTGCCAGATATAATGTCAAATTCCGATAGATTTTATTCCGAAAAATGATAATAATATGATTTGAGATAGAAGGGCCGGTCATGATGGAAGCGAAAATCGCGTCGAGGAACGACGGACCACTCGATCGTGCCTTTGCGATCGTCGGATATGTCGCCGCGCAAACCAAAGCCGTCTCGGTGGCGGAGATCGCCAGCGCGCTTACGCTGCCGCTGCCGACCGCGCACCGGCTGGTCGGAAATCTCGAGGAACGCGGGCTTGTCCAGAAGGCGCTCGGTACCAAGCGCTATGTGGTCGGCAACCAGCTCGTCACGTTGTCTGCGAAAGTCATCGGCGCAGCCTTCCGCACCGCCCGCCGGCATGCCGTGCTGCGGGCGGTTGCCGCCGAGATCGGTGAGCAGTGCGAGATCGGCGTGGTGCGCGATAACACGGTGGCGTACGTCGACAGTGTGCGCGCGTCGCAACAGCAAGGTCTTCAGTTCAATCCAGGCGAGGCGGCGCCACTGCACTGCACGTCCACCGGCAAGATCTACATGAGCCGATTGCCGGAGCGAGCGCGTGAAAAGCTGTGCCGGGCACTCGCTCTGACGCGATATACCGAAACAACGATCGTGGACGTCGAGAGCCTGTTGAGGGTTCTCGATGAGACGCGCAAACGCGGCTGGGCCAAGACCAACGAGGAGTATGTGAGAGGTGTCGTTGGTTGCGCTGTCCCCATTCTCTCTCCGGATCGTGAACTGATCGCGTGTCTGGGCGTCTCCGTCCCGGTAGCGCGGGTGAGCTTCGCTGAGTTGGACGGATTCATAGGCCCACTACAGAAAGCCGCAGCGCTCTTGTCGGAAACGATCCTCCAGGCTGATGACGAGGGGGACGAACCGTAAACGTCGCCCTTCTCGGAAGTCCGACAACGTCCGCTTTCGCGCCGCTGTTGGAGGACAAGCGGACATCAGGTACGCCTACTCTCAGCGGCAGATTTTATGAGTACGCACCCTAGTAATTCGTGGCGGATTTCTCGTTTGGAATGCCATCGATCGGGCATTCTTCGGTGCCGACTGTCGGACGTGTCATCGCCTCGACCATGTCGCGCGTGCCTTCGGGATCGGCGATCCATTTCGAATAGAAGTCGTAGGGACAGGCCGCCAAGCCTTTCGCGCTTTCACCGGAATTGATCATGCCGGTATAGCCGCGATGCAGGAGCTTGAAGAGATGGTTCTGCGACTGGTTGTTGCGGCGGGCATCACGGATCAGGCTCTTCGACAGACCCGCGTACTGGATACCGTATTCCTCCTCGCCGGTCTCGCCCAGCGTGCGGCCGTCGAAGCCGACGATCGCGGAGTGGCCGAAATAAGAGTAGACGCCGTCGAACCCCGCGGCATTGGCCACGGCGACGTAGACGTTGTTGGCCCAGGCCATCGCCTTGGAGATCATCACCTGCTGCTCCTTGGCCGGATACATGTAGCCCTGGCAGCGCACGATCAGCTCCGCGCCCTTCATCGCGCAGTCGCGCCAGATCTCCGGGTAATTGCCGTCGTCGCAGATGATCAGGCTGACCTTCAGCCCCTTTGGGCCTTCGGAGACATAGGTGCATTTGCCGGGATACCAGCCTTCGATCGGCACCCAGGGCATGATCTTGCGATATTTCTGCACGATCTCGCCCTTGTCGTTCATCAGGATCAGCGTGTTGTAGGGCGCCTTGTGCGGGTGCTCCTCGTGGCGCTCGCCGGTCAGCGAGAACACGCCCCAGACCTTCGCCTTGCGGCAGGCCGCGGCAAAGATCGCGGTCTCCTCACCCGGCACCTGAGAGGCGGTCTCGTACATCTCCTTGGCGTCGTACATGATGCCGTGGGTGGAGTATTCGGGAAAGATGACGAGGTCCATGCCCGGCAGTCCGAGCTTCATGCCCACGACCATGTCGGCGATCTTGCGGGCGTTGTCGAGCACCTCGGCCCTGGTGTGCAGCCGCGGCATCTTGTAATTGACGACGGCAACGCCGACCACGTCGTTGCTGGAAGAGATGTCACCGTGAAGCATTTGAAACGCCCTTCTGTTCTGGTTCGAGTGTCTGCGGTCCGCAGCGTCAGTGGCTGATCATCCAGGGCCGTGCGGTCGGGAAGCCGACCGCGCCGCTCTTGCTCTTGGTCACGAGCCGACCAGGTTTCTTCTTCGTACCAGCCCCGCAGCAGCCGCAGCCCGGACCGTGCGCGGCCTTGTACTGGTCGAGCGTCTTCGGCGCGTGCCGGCTCTGCTCGTTGGTGGCGTGCGCTTTCCGCTTGTCCGCGGGCAGGCAGAAGAACGCCGGCGCGGTGAGGATCACACGCGGCGATTCCATCTCGCAGCGGGGGCAAGCCTGCGGCTCGTCGCATTGGGCCATCGGCCGCATGTCGGTGAACGGGCCGCAATCCTGGCAGAGATATTCATAGACGGGCATCGTCGCTCCCTTCGCAGTCGCGCGCCGGATGCGGGGCATAGCGCTCCGCATCCGCCTCGCATGGAGACTATTTGTCGGGCGAGATCGGCATCTGGATATCGCCCGTGATGTGCTTCACGGGACCTGCCGCCGACGGCATCACGTCGAAGTCGAAAATCTCGGTCGGCAGCCACAGCGTGGCGCAGGCGTTGGGCACGTCGACCACGCCGGAGATGTGGCCTTGGCATGGCGCAGTGCCGAGGATCGAATAGGCCTGGGCGCCGGAATAGCCGAACTTCTTCAGGTACTCGATCGCGTTCAGGCAGGCCTGGCGGTAGGCGATATGAACGTCGAGGTAATGCTGCTTGCCGGCCTCGTCGACCGAGATGCCCTCGAAGATCAGATAGTCCTTGTAATTCGGCGTGATCGGCGACGGCTTGAACACGGGGTTCTTGATGCCGTATTTCGCCACGCCGTCCTTGATGACGTCCACCTTGATGTGCAACCAGCCGGCCATCTCGATCGCGCCGCAGAACGTGATCTCGCCGTCGCCCTGGCTGAAATGCAGATCGCCCATCGAGAGGCCGCCGCCCGGCACGTAGACCGGGAAGTAGATCTTCGAGCCACGCGACAGATCCTTGATGTCGCAATTGCCGCCATGCTCGCGCGGCGGCACCGTGCGGGCGCCCTCGAGGCCGATCTTGGCCTTGACGTCGCCCTTGGCCCGCCCGGCGTGGGCGGTCGGCGCGAACGGCGGATTGGCAAGGCCCGGCACGCGACCCGGGTTGGTTGCGATCAGCTCGGCTTCGCGCGCGTTCCAGGCTGCGAGCATCTTGGCATCAGGCAGACAACCGATCAGGCCCGGATGAATCAAGCCGGCGAAGTTGACGCCGGGCACGTGGCGCGACGAGGTGTAGAGGCCCTTGATGTCCCAGATCGACTTCTGCGCCAGGGGGAAGTGATCGGTCAGGAAGCCGCCGCCGTTCTGCTTGGAGAAGAAGCCGTTGAAGCCCCACAGGCTCTCCTTGAGCGGACCAACGTCGAGCAGGTCGACGACCAGGAGATCGCCGGGCTCGGCACCCTTGACGCCGATCGGACCGGACAGGAAGTGCACGATCGACAGGTCGATATCGCGCACGTCGTCGGCCGAGTCGTTGTTCTTGATGAAGCCGCCGGTCCAATCGACGGTTTCGATGATGAAATCGTCGCCGGGGCTGACCCACTCGACGATCGGAACTTCCGGATGCCAGCGGTTGTGGATCTTGTCGTTTTCATAGGCCGATTTTGTGAGATCGACCTTGATCAGCGTGTCTGGCATCGAGATGCTCCCCTTGGGTTACTGGTTAGACGGACAGGAATTTCGAGATCTGCGCGGCATCGACGCTGTCGCGCGGATCGTCACGCACGATCTCGCCGTTCTCGATCACGAGCACGCGGTCGGCGATGTCGAGCGCGAAGCTCAGCACCTGCTCGGAGACGACGATCGACAGGCCCCGCTCGTCGCGAATCCGCTTCAAGGTGCGCGCCATCTCCTTGATGATCGAGGGCTGGATGCCTTCGGTCGGTTCATCCAGCAGCAGCACTTTCGGCTTGGTCGCCAGCGCCCGCGCGATCGCCAGCTGCTGCTGCTGGCCGCCCGAGAGATTCCCGCCGCGGCGTCCCTTCATCTCCAGCAGCACCGGAAACAGCTCGTAAATATCAGCAGGAACTTCCGAGCCGCCCGACACCACCAGGCCCGTCTCGATGTTCTCCTTGACCGTCATCGTGGAGAAGATCATCCGCCCCTGGGGGACATAGGCGAGCCCCTTGGCGACGCGGTCGTAGCTCGGCAGCGACCCGAGCTCGGTGCCGTCCATGATCACCGAGCCGCTCCTGGTCGGCACGATCCCCATCAACGACTTCATCAGCGTGGTCTTGCCCATGCCGTTGCGGCCCATGATCGCGACGATCTCGTTGGGCGCGACCGACACGTTGAGGCCATGCAGCACTTCGCTCTGGCCGTAGGCGACATGGAGATCATTGATTGCCAGCATGAACGTGCTCCTCAATGGCCGAGGTAAACTTCGATTACTTTCGGATCGCTCTTCACCTTCTCCATGGTGCCCTCGGAGAGGATCTGACCCTGGTGTAGCACCGTGACCTTGTGGGCGATGTCCTCGACGAATTTCATATCGTGCTCGATGACGAGCACCGAGCGGTCTTTGATGATGCGATTGAGCAGCTCGGCGGTCTTGGCGCGTTCGGAAACGCTCATTCCCGCCACGGGCTCGTCGAGCATCAGCAGGTCCGGGTCCTGGATCAGCAGCATGCCGATCTCGAGCCATTGCTTCTGGCCGTGGCTGAGCAGGGCCGCGCTCATGTCGAGACGGTCCTTGAGGAAGATCATCTCAGCGACCTCATGCACGCGGTCGCGCACGGCGGCATCGCGGGTAAAGGTCAGCGCACCGAACACGGTGCGGCCGCGGGGATAGGAGATCTCCAAATTCTCGAACACCGTGAGGTCGTCGTAGATCGACGGAGTCTGGAATTTGCGCCCGACGCCGGCCTTGACGATCTGATTCTCCTTCAGCTTGGTCAGGTCCTTGCCGCGGAATTCGATCAAACCCGAGGTGGCCTTGGTCTTTCCGCAGATCAGGTCGAGCACGGTGGTCTTGCCGGCGCCATTGGGGCCGATGATGACGCGAATCTCGTTCTCCTCGACATAGAAGGAGAGATCGTTGACCGCCTTGAAGCCGTCGAAGGAGACCGTGAGGCCTTCGACCGAGAGCAGGAAGGGCTTTGGCTGATGACCGACGAGCATGATCTATCTCCTCACTGTCAGCGTTGCATCGGCATCGTGATGACCGACGAGCATGATCTATCTCCTCACTCTGCCGGCGCGCCGTCGGCGACCGAGTTGTCGGTCCAGTCGGACTTCGGCTTGCGTGTGCCGATCAGCTTGCTGATCCGCGGCTGGACGTAATCGCCCCAGATGCCGGCCAGGCCATTCGGGAATGCCAGCACCACGGCGATGAACAAGCCGCCGAGGCCGAACAGCCAGAGCTCGGGAAACGACTCGGAAAGGCTGGTCTTGGCGAAGTTGACGAGGATCGTTCCGTAGACCGCACCCAGGATCGAGAGCCGGCCGCCAACCGCGGTGTAAATCACCATCTCGATCGAGGGCACGATGCCGACGAAGGACGGCGACATGAAGCCGACGTTGAGCGCGAACATGGCGCCGCCGATCGCGGCAAAGATGGCGGCGATGCAGAAGGCGAAGATCTTGAAATTGGCGACGCTGTAGCCGGAGAAGCGGACCCGGTCTTCCTGGTCGCGCATCGCCACCAGGATGCGGCCGAGCTTCGAATGGCGGACGAACTGCGCGATGAAGATGCAGGCGAACAATAGGCCGACCTCGAAGAAGTAGAGCACGACCTTGGCGTGGTCGGGACGGATATCCCATCCCTTCAGCGTGCGCAGGTCGGTCATGCCGTTGATGCCGCCGGTGTAGCCCTGCTGACCGACGATCAGGATGGTCAGGATCGCCGCGACCGCCTGCGTGATGATCGCGAAGTAGGTGCCGCCGACACGGCGCTTGAACATCGCAGCACCGATGATCAGGGCGAAAATGCCGGGCACCAGGATGACGGCGGCGATTGTGAAGGTCAGGCTGTGGAACGGCTTCCAGAAGAACGGCAGCGCCGTAATCTGATTCCAGTCCATGAAGTCGGGGATGCCCGGCGTCGACTGGATCTTGGTGTTCTCGACGCTGGAGGCCTCGAGCTTGAGGAACATCGCCATGCAGTAGCCGCCGAGGCCGAAGAAGACGCCCTGCCCCAGGCTCAGGATGCCGCCGTACCCCCAGCAGATCACCAGCCCCAGCGCCACGAAGGCATAGGTCAGATATTTGGCGACCAGGTTGAGGCGAAAGACGTCGAGACAGAGCGGCAGGATCACGACCAGAAGGACCGCGAGCACCAGGATGCCTATCAACTCCGAACGCGTGGCAAAACGACTGTCGTTCATGGGTCAGCCCCCTGCACTTTCGTTATTTACGGACCTTGAGGGCGAACAGGCCCTGGGGCCGCAGCATCAGAATTCCCACCACCGCAAGCAGCGTCAGCACCTTCGCCATCGAACCCGACATGAAGAACTCGAGCGTCGACTGGGTCTGCGAGATCGAGAAGGCGGAGGCGATGGTGCCGAGCAGACTGGCGGCGCCGCCGAACACGACGACCAGGAAGGTGTCGACGATGTAGAGCTGGCCCGAGGTCGGCCCGGTCGAGCCGATCATGGTGAAGGCCGAGCCGGCGACACCGGCGATTCCGCAGCCGAGGGCGAAGGTGTAGCGGTCGACCTTCGCGGTGTTGATGCCGACGGCGCCCGCCATGATGCGGTTCTGCACGACGGCGCGGACCTGGCGGCCCCAGCGCGAGCGGAACATGATGTAGGCGACGCCGATCGTGATCAGGACCGTCAGGCCCATCACGAAGACGCCGTTGATCGGCACCTCGATCGCGTCGGTGACATGCAGCGAGCCGAGCATCCATTGCGGCAGCTCCACGCCGACTTCGCGCGCGCCGAAGATCGAGCGATAGGCCTGCTGCAACATGAGGCTGAGGCCCCAGGTCGCCAGCAGCGTGTCGAGCGGGCGCTTGTAGAGGTGCCGGATCAGCATCCATTCGACCAGCATTCCGAGCGCGCCGGAGGCCAGGAAGGCCAAGACCATCGCGAGGAAGAAATATCCGCTGAACAGGCTCGGCAGATAGGACTGGAAGAAGTTCGACGTCATCCAGGTGACGTAGGCGCCGAGGATCATGAACTCGCCATGGGCCATGTTGATGACGCCCATCTGGCCGAAGATGATCGCGAGCCCCAGCGCCATCAGCACGTAGACGGAGAACAGGATCAACCCGGCAAAGCCCTGCATGACGAAGATCGAGCCGAGGTCGCCAATAGAATAGTCGCCGAACATCTGGTTTCTCCGTCGAGGACCGCGTCTCGCGTCCGAGGGCACAGGGTCCCGCGCCGCGATTGAAATCGCGGCGCGGGGTCGTGAGACGCGGATTGACGGTCCGCGCCAGGGAGCTCTCTGCTCTGGGGGTGGTCCCGAGGACTTACTGGTAGCCCTTCGGGAACGGATCGGGCTCGACGAGATCGGCGGTCTCGTAGATCAGCTCGAACTGGCCATCGAGCTTGGCGCGGCCCACACGGGTCTTCGACCAGAGGTGATGGTTCTCGTGGATGCGCACGTAACCTTCCGGCGCTCCCTTGAATTCGACCCCGGGCGAGGCCGCCGCGATCTTGTCGATGTCGAAGGAGCCGGCCTTCTCGACCGTCAACTTCCACAACCACGGGCCGAGATAAGCGGCCTGGGTCACGTCTCCGATCACGGTCTTCTCGCCCCACATCTTCTTGAACGCGGGCACGAAGGCCTTGTTGTTGGGATTGTCGAGCGACTGGAAATACTTCATGCAGGCATAGGCGCCCGCGATGTTCTCGCCGCCGATGCCGTCGATCTCGTCCTCGGTGACCGAGATCGTCAGCAGCGCCTGTTTGGCGAGATCGATGCCGGCCGCCTTGAGCTGCTTGTAGAAGGCGACGTTGGAGCCGCCGACGACGTCGGTGAAGATCACGTCGGGCTTGGTCAGCTTGATCTTGTTGATGACCGAATTGAACTGGGTGTTGCCGAGCGGATAGTACTCCTCGCCGACGACCTTGCCCTTCAGCACGTTCTCGACGTGCTTGCGCGCGATCTTGTTCGAGGTGCGCGGCCAGATGTAGTCGGAGCCGATGAAGAAGAAGGTCTTCGCGCCCTTCTCCTTGGCGATCCAGTTCAGGCCGGCGAGAATCTGCTGGGTCGCTTCCTGGCCGGTGTAGATCACGTTCTTGGACTGCTCGAGCCCTTCATAGAAGGTCGGGTAGTAGAGCATGCCGTTGTACTGCTCGACGACGGGCAGCACCGCCTTGCGCGAGGCCGAGGTCCAGCAGCCCATGATGGCCGCAACCTTGTCGTTCACGAGCAGCTTCTTCGCCTTTTCCGCGAAGGTCGGCCAGTCCGAGGCGCCGTCTTCCTGGATGAACTTGATCTTGCGCCCGAGCACGCCGCCGGCCGCGTTGATCTGCTCGATCGCGAGCTTCTCGGCCTCGATCGAGCCGGTCTCCGAGATCGCCATCGTGCCCGTGGCCGAGTGCAGAATGCCGACGGTCACCTCGGTGTCGGTGACCGCGAGACCCGTGGTATTGACCGCCGATGTCGCAGGGGCCTGCGCAAAAGATGCGCGCGGCAGCATCGTCATGGCCGGCACTGCGGCCATTCCCATCAATAGTTTGCGCCTGAGCGGCGACAACAGGCCCTTGTTGGCTTCGTCTGACATGAGCACCCCACTTTTGTTCGAGAACACGCGATTGGTGTCGTGAGGATGGCCCGGATTTGTGCAGCGCAAGCATACGCAAGATCGCGTATACTGCACCGCAAAATGCCGACGTAGGCTTTTTGGTACGGGATTTGCGAGGGCTCCGGGTCCGGATCGGGAGTGGGGAAAGAGTGGCAGGGCGGCAGCGAATAGACCGCGTCAGGCGCCAGTACAACCAATGGGTTGCTAACCAGACGCTGGAGGACTACGCGCTGCGCTTCACCGCCAAGAGCGCACGGCGCTGGTCTGCCGCCCGTGTCGCCAACACGGCGCTTGGCGCGATCTCGTTTCTGGCGCTGGAAGCCATCGGCGGCACCATCACGTTGAACTATGGCGCCGCCAACGCGACCGCAGCCATTCTGGTCGTCAGCGTCATCATCTTCCTGTGCGGCCTGCCGATTGCCTACTATGCCGCAAAATGCGGCACCGATATCGACCTGCTGACCCGCGGCGCCGGCTTCGGCTATATCGGCTCGACCATCACCTCGCTCATCTACGCGTCCTTCACCTTCATCTTCTTCGCGTTCGAGGCGGTCATTCTGGCGGCCGCTCTGGAAATGTGCTTCGGGATCCCCCGCCCGCTCGGCTATCTCATCAGCGCCATCGTCATTATTCCGCTGGTGACCTACGGCATTACCCTGATCAGCCGCTTCCAGCTGTGGACACAGCCGCTCTGGATTGTCCTGCATGTGCTGCCCTTCCTGGCGATCGCCTGGGCCAATCCGCATTCGTTCACGGAATGGCGGAAATTCGCCGGCGAGCATGGCGATCCGAATGGGCATCTCGATCTGTTGCTGTTCGGTACCGCGGCGTCGGTGGTGTTTTCGCTGGTGGCGCAGATCGGCGAGCAAGTCGACTTCCTGCGCTTTCTGCCGCGCGACCGCCGCACCTCGCGGACCTCCTGGTGGATCGCGCTGCTCAGCGCCGGTCCGGGCTGGATCATTTTCGGCGCGCTGAAACTGCTGGTCGGCTCTTTCCTGGCCTATTTCGCCCTGAGCCATGGCGTCGCGCTCGAACAGGCGGCCGAGCCTGCCAGCATGTATCTCGAAGCCTTTCGCTATGTGCTCTCGCAGCCGGATCTCGCGCTGGCGCTGACCGGCACTTTCGTGATCCTGTCGCAAGTCAAGATCAACGTCACCAACGCCTATGCCGGCTCGATCGCCTGGTCGAACTTCTTCTCGCGGTTGACGCACAGCCATCCCGGTCGCGTCGTCTGGCTGGTGTTCAACGTCGTGGTGGCGCTGCTCCTGATGGAAATCGGTGTCTACAAGGCGCTGGAGCAAACGCTGGCGCTCTACTCCAACGTCGCGATCGCATGGGTCGGCGCGCTGGTGGCCGATCTCGTGATCAACAAGCCACTCGGCCTCCGTCCGCCACAGATCGAGTTCAAGCGCGCCCATCTCTACGATATCAACCCGGTCGGCGTCGGCGCCATGTCGATCGCCACCATCGTCTCGATCTCGGCATTCTACGGCCTGTTCGGACCGACCGCGAAGGCGCTATCGGCCTTCGTCGCGCTCGCAGCGGCCTTCGTTTCTGCGCCGCTGATCGCGTGGGCCACCGACGGCAAGTACTATATCGCGCGGAAGCCGAAGCGGGGATGGCAGAACGTCGAGGCGATTCAGTGCTGCATCTGCGAGCACTCCTTCGAGCCGGAGGACATGGCTTCATGTCCGGCCTATGCCGGACCAATCTGCTCGCTGTGCTGCTCGCTCGACGCCCGCTGCCATGATCTCTGCAAGCCGCACGCCCGGGCCGGCGCGCAGGTCTCGGAGGCGCTCGGCAAGATGTTGCCCGAGGCGATCCATACCCGGATCAACTCGCAGTTCGGCCAGTATATCGGCGTGTTCGCGATCTCGGCCGGCCTGGTCGGCCTCGTGCTCGGACTGATCTACCTGCAGACCTCGGCGACCGTGCATGCCGATGCGCTGCTGGCTGACGTGTTGTGGAAGGTGTTCTTCGCGCTGATCATCATCATCGGCGTCGTCGCCTGGTTGTTCGTGCTTGCGCAGCAGAGCCGTCGCGCGGCGGAGGAAGAAACCCGGCGGCAGACCACACTCCTGATCCAAGAAATCGACGCGCACAAGCGCACCGACGCCGAATTGCAGCGCGCCAAGGAGGTCGCGGAATCCGCCAACCTCGCCAAGAGCCGGTATGTGGTTGGACTGAGCCACGAGCTCCGCTCTCCCCTGAACGCGATCTCCGGCTATGCGCAGTTGCTCGAGCAGGACAACAGTTTGCAGCCGCGGCCACGCGATCAGGTACGCGTGGTCCGCCGCAGCGCCGATCACCTGTCGGGATTGATCGACGGCATCCTCGACATCTCCAAGATCGAGGCTGGACGGCTCTATCTCTCCCGCGACGAGGTTCGCCTCAGCGATTTCCTCGATCAGCTCGTCGGCATGTTCCGCCTGCAAGCTGCCGCCAAGGGCATCGACTTCGTGTTCAAGCGGCCACCGGTGCTGCCGCTCGTGGTTTATGCGGACGAAAAGCGGCTGCGGCAGATCCTCATCAACCTGCTGTCGAATGCGATCAAGTTCACCCAGACCGGCAGCGTCAAATTCGTCGTGTATTATCGCAGCCCGGTCGCCGAGTTCGAAGTCGTCGATACCGGCCCCGGTATCCAGCCGGACGATCTCGAACGCATCTTCGCTCCCTTCGAGCGCGGCGCGCTTGGCGTCGCGCAGCCGCAGACCGGCACCGGCCTCGGCCTTACCATCAGCCGCCTGCTCGCGGGCGTGATGGGCGGGGACATCAAGGTGACGAGCGCGGTGGGCCATGGCGCGACCTTCCGCGTGAAACTCCTGCTCTCCGAGGTCACCAATCCCAGGCGTGATGCACCGGTGGAGGCGCCGATCTACGGCTATTGCGGCCCGCGCAAGACGATCCTGATCACCGATGACGATCCGACGCATCGCGACCTCCTGCGTGAGGTGCTGGCGCCGCTCGGGTTCATCCTGCTCAGCGCCCCGGATGGTCCCGGCTGCCTGGCGCTGGCGCAGCACTGCCGGCCCGACCTTTTCCTGCTCGACATCTCCATGGCGGGCATGGACGGCTGGACGGTGGCGGAGACGCTGCGCGCAAACGGCCATCACACCGCGCGCATCCTGATGGTATCGGCGAGCGCGCTCGAGGCGCATGGCGCGCCGCTGGCGCAGCCGTTTCACGACGGATATCTGATGAAGCCGATCGACATCCCGCGGCTGCTGGAAACCATCCGCCAGTTGCTCAAGCTCGAATGGCAATACGAGGCCGACCAGGCGCCGGTGCCGCCGTGGAAACCGGAGAGCGGCTCGCTGCCACCCGTGGAATATGTCGACGAGCTGATCGAGCTCGGCCGGCTCGGCTATATCAGGGCAATCCAGCTCAAGCTCGACGAAATCGGCACCGAGCTTCCGGAGCACGCCGACTTCGTCACCCACATGCGGGCACTGCTCGACCGTTTCGATCTCGACCAATACATGGCGACGCTGAAGACCCTGCACAGCTATGATCACTGATCCCAAGAAGCGCGACGTCGCCCTCGTCGTCGACGACTCTCCCGAGACGCTGCGGCTGTTGACCGACGCCCTCGACGGCGCGGGCATGACCGTCATGGTCGCGCTCGATGGCGTGTCCGCGATGCGGATCGTCGACCAGATCACGCCCGACATCGTGCTGCTCGATGCCGTGATGCCCGGCATGGATGGATTCGAGACCTGCAAGCGGCTCAAACGCGATGCCGGCCTCGACGGCGTTCCGATCATCTTCATGACGGGCCTTGCCGAGACCGAGCACATCGTGCGCGGACTGGAAGCCGGCGGCGTCGACTATGTCACGAAGCCGATCGCGATAGAGGAGATGCTGGCACGCATTCGCGTCCACCTTGCCAATGCGCGACTGACCCAGAGTGCCCGCGCAGCGCACGACGTCTCCGGCCGCTATCTCCTCGCGGTCGACGATGCCGGCAAGATCAAGTGGGCCACGCCGCAGGGGCAGAAGCTGCTCGCAGATATGCTCGCGGTCGATGCTGATCATGACCTGATGCTGCCTCACCCGATACCGCAATGGATCAACCAGGTGCTAAGCGGCAAAGCCGGCTCGAAGGCTGCTTCAATGTCCGCAGGCGACGAGCAGCTGCGACTGCAATATGTGGGCAAGCTCGGCCCGAACGAATTCCTGTTGCGGTTGGCAAAAGATGCGGGCGCGGACTCGCCAGCGGAATTCCCCCGCGAACTCGGGTTAACGGCGCGCGAGGGCGAAGTGCTGTCCTGGCTGGCGAAAGGCAAAACCAACCGCGACATCGCGCAGATCCTCGGGCTCTCGCCGCGAACCGTGGACAAGCATCTCGAACAGATCTATTCCAAGCTCGGCGTCGAAAATCGCACGGCGGCGGCGGCGATCGCGGTCAACGCAAACAGGCGCAATTCGTAGAGACGCTTTTTTTGCAGCATCGCTTCTGATTTGAGGGGTTGTCGTGGCCCGATCCCGCTGATGGCGGAGCCAAATGATGCGCCGATTTTGCGCCGCATCATTCCAAGTGCCATGGAAAACGCTCACTTTTTGAGCATGCAACGACGGCGGAGCTCGGGCTTAATCACGCCAACGTCGAATCGTGCCCACCAACAGGTGGGCACGATTACGAGAAGACAGGTCGTGGAGGATCGGATGCGACGGCTTGTGCGGATCGCTCTCTTGGGGTTCGTCTCTACGTTGACTGGCGCGGCGCTCGCCTTCGACCATGGACAATACGACAACGTCTCGCCCGACATCCGCGCATGGTTCAAGAGCGCGACGGCGCCGAACGGCGTGCCGTGCTGCGACATTTCCGATGGTCATCGTACCGACTATGATTATCGAGACGGCGCCTATTGGGTGCCGATTGAAGGACAGTGGATGGCTGTCCCCGAGCGCGCCATTATCCGCGATCACGGCAATCCGATCGGTCAGGCCGTGGTGTGGTACGCCCATCACCGCGGCAATATCATCATCAGCTGTTTTGTGCCCGCAGACGCCGTATAGATTGTCGAGCGGCCTCGGGATTATCAGGTCATCGTGCGAGATCGACCTCGTGTGTCCGTCGAGCGACGTCACGTAGGAACCGGCCAGGAAACGTGTCCCCGCAATGCAGGCTGACGTCCAGGTGAACCCTGCATTGTCTGACCGAATGGCTCGAACCATGACTGAGCCTAGATTCGGCGTGGCCGGTCGCGCATGCAGCCCAACTCGCGCGCAATCTCGCGCGGGCACACTCTTCAATATTGTCGCAGGCCTCGAAGAGCCCGACACGACGGATTCAACGTCATGCCGCCCTATTTCCACGAAGGCTTCGAGGACTTCGTCGAGCTTGTGGTGCCGGTCCTGCAGGAGCGCGGGCTGTTCCGCGCGGAGTATGAGGGCGCGACACTGCGCGATCATCTGGGCCTCGCGCGACCGGCCAATCCGTTCTTCGCCTCCAGCTGTGGGGCCCATCCGCACCGGCCTTCTCCAGTGCGTGCTTTGCTCGATCCCGACCGACCTCAGGGCTACGCAGATGATCGACGGCAAAGGATGTCCACCGGCATCCTGGCAAAATCTCGCATGCGCTGACCGCGTCCTCGCCAGACTCGACGCCGCGCCACTGCGCCTGGTCAGACGAGGCTCGATTTGCCCCGACTCAGCACCTCACCCGCGCCTTTGCCTCCGACGATCTTGCACTGTTCGTACACGACCCGGCCGCGGGCAATGGTGGTGACGGGCCAACCGGTGACCTCGAACCCTTCCCACGGCGTGTAGTCCGAGCCGTGATGCAGATCGGCTTGGCGGATCGGTTTCTTCAGATTGCGATCCCAGAGAACGATGTCGGCGTCGAAGCCAACGCCGATCGAGCCCTTCCGCGGATAGAGACCATAGATCCGTGCATGGTTGGTCGAGGTCAGCTCGACGAATTTCTGCAAGCTGATCCGACCCTTCGACACCCCCTCGGAGAACAGAATTGGCAGGCGCGTCTCGACGCCGGGAATGCCGTTTGGCACCCAGCGGAACGAGGTGCGCGCATTCGGCGTCAGCTTTCCCTTGGGATCGTCGTAGCGGAACGGGCAATGGTCCGAGGAGAAGGTCTGGAACACACCTGATGTGATCCCCTCCCAAATCGCCTGCTGGCTTTCGGCATCGCGCGGCGGCGGCGAGCAGACATATTTCGCGCCCGTGATGTCCATGTTCAGGCCCTTCATGTCGTCGGCCGTCAGCGTGATGTATTGCGGGCAGGTCTCGGCATGAACCGGCAGTCCGCACTGCTGGGCCCAGCGCACCTGCTCCATCGCCTCGCGCCCGGAGACGTGCACGATCATGATGGGGACCCCGACGATCTCGGCATGGCTGATGGCCCGGTGCGTCGCCTCGCGCTCGACAGCCTGCGGCCGCGACACGCCGTGAAAATAGGGTGCGATGTGGCCTTCGCGCTCGAGCTTGCTGGTGAGGAAGCGAATCGCGTCGTAACCCTCGCAATGGACCATCACCAGTGCTTCTTCGCGGCGCGCAACCTCGAACACCTCGAGTAGCTGGTTGTCGCTGAGCACGAGGTCGTCATAGGTCATGAACACCTTGAACGAGGTGTAGCCGTCCTTGACGAGGGCCGGCAACTCCTGACCGAGCACGACGGCCGTCGGATCCGAGATGATGAGATGAAAGGCGACGTCGATGTAGCACTCGCCTTCGGCGAGCTTGCGGTAGTTCTCGACGCAGGTGCGCAGCGAGGTGCCCTTCTCCTGGAGCGCAAAGGGCAGCACCATGGTATTGCCGCCGGCCGCCGCCGCGCGCGTCGCGGAGGCAAAGTCGTCGGCCATTACGACGTCGGGGCCGGAGGGCTGCGAGATATGAACGTGGCTGTCGATCCCGCCCGGCAGCGCGAGCAGCCCTGTCGCGTCGATCTCCCGCGCCGCGCCCTCGATGCGCTCGGCGATGCTGACGATGCGGCCGTTGCGAATGCCGATATCGGCGGGGAACTCGTCGCTGGCCGTCACGATGGTGCCGCCGCGAATGGCGAGATCGAGCTGCGTCACAAGGCTCTCCGTCACTTCATGTGAGCTGAGGTCTGGAAGATGCGGCCCCACCGGGCAAGCGCGCCGACGTCGCCGCCGGCGAGCGCGAGGGTGCGCCAGAGCGTCACCAGGACCGAATCGAGCACGACAATACTGAGCTCGGCCTCGAGCGGGGCGACGAGCGCGGCGCCGTCGAGATTGGTGCAGAGAATAACAACGGCGTCGGCGCCTTCGGCCGCAACCGCACGAATCATGTCGGCGATCACCGCCGGCACCACCTCGCCGAAGGAGAAGTTGTCGCGCAGCCCGAGATGCCGCTCCGCGTGAGGCTTGAGCCCCTCCTTCGTCCAGACCTCACCGATACGCCGCTGCACATCGTCCGTGTAAGGCGAAACCAGCGCGACCCGTTTGGCGCCGAGCGCCCGAGCAGACTCGATGCAGGCGAGTGTCGAGGTCGTCGCCGGAACGCCCGTGCGCGCGGTGATCCCCTCGCACAGGCTGCGATCGCGTCCGATCCCGAGCCAGCTCGCCGACGTGCCGTTCCAGGCGATGGCATCGACCTTGGCGTCGGCCAGCAGGTCCGCCGCCGGAAGCATCACGGACGGATCGAACTGGTCCAGTGCGGCTTCATCGAGCGCGATCTCGGTGACGCGGAAGCGCGAGAAATGCGCGGAGACGCCGGGCACGTCGTGCAGCATGGCGCTGGTGACGGGTTCCAGCACGGTGTTCGACGACGGCGTGATCATGCCGAGGCGTTTGCGCATGCGCCTACTCTACGACGCCTGCGCCAGCCGGGTCGACTCCTCGCGAATCAGAGCCAGGATGTGGCGCTTGGCGTCGTTGAATTCCGGACTGGTGATGTCGCGCGGGCGCGGCAGGTCGAAATTGACGGCCTCGCGGATCCGCCCTGGGCGTCTGGTCATCACGACGATCTTGTTGCCCAGCACCAGCGCCTCGTCGACACTATGGGTGACGAACACGATGGTGCAGCGGCGCCTCTGCCAGATCGCGACGAGCTCCTCCTGCATTTCGAGCTTGGTCTGGGCGTCAAGCGCTGCGAAGGGCTCGTCCATCAGGATCACGCTCGGGTTCATCAGCAGCGCGCGGGCAATGCCGACGCGCTGGTTCATGCCGCCGGACATCTCGGAGGGATGATGGCGCTCGAAGCCGCGCAGGCCGACGAGATCGATGAATTCCATGGCGCGGTGATGCCGCTCGGCTCTGGCCACGCCCCTGAGCTTGAGGTGGAAGGCGATGTTGTCGATCGCCGTCAGCCACGGCATCAGGGTCGGCTGCTGGAAGACGACGCCGCGGTCGGACCCCGGCCGCTCCACCTGCTGGCCGTCGACCAGCGTGCGGCCTGAGGTCGCCTGCTCGAAACCGGCAATAATGTTCAAAAGCGTCGACTTGCCGCAGCCGGACGGGCCGAGCAGGCAGACGAAATCATTGGCCTCAATGTCGAGACTGATGTTGTCCAGCGTCAGCAGGTCGCGACCGCGACGCTTGTCCGAAAACACCTTGACGATGTTGCGAAGCTCGATTGCCGCCATCAGCCCGCCCTGCCTTGCACGGTGGTTGCCTGCTGCCAGCGCAGCGTGCGCGCCATGATCGCCTTGAGACCGAGATCGGAGAGATAGCCGAGTAGCCCGATCGAGATCATCGCCGCGAGAACGATGTCGTAGCGCAGGAAGTAGTATGAATCCCACAGGACGTAGCCGAGGCCGCTCTTCACCGCGACCATCTCGGCCGTGACCGTCAGCATCCAGGCCGAGCCGACCGCGATGCGCAGGCCCGCAAAAATCGACGGCAACGCCGCCGGCAGCACGATGTCGGTCAGCATCTGCCGACCGCTCGCGCCCATCATCGCGCCGGCACGAACGAGATTGTGATCAACGGTCTTCACGCCATGAATGCTGTTCATCAGCACCGGAAAGAAGGCGCCGAGGAAGACGAGGAAGATCGCGGGCTTGTCGGCGATGCCGAACCAAATGATCGCGAGCGGAATCCAGGACACCGGCGGGATCGGCCGCAGCATCTGCAGCGTTGGCTCCAGCGTCTTCTCGAACAGGCGCGACCAGCCGATGGCGACGCCGGCGAGAATGCCGAGGGCGCTCGCCAGCGCAAAGCCACCGAACACGCGCAGCGCGCTAGCGAGCGCATCGCGCAACCAGTGGCCTGAATAGGTCTGCGTGGTCTCGTCGAAGCCGAACACCCAATCGCCGAGCGCATGCAGCACCGCGCTTGGCGCCGGCAGCAAGGCCGGCGGCAGCATGCCGCTGCGGGCGAAGGCCTCCCAGCCGACGATCAGCAGCGCGGGCACGATCAGGCGTTCGAGCCCCTGGAGCGTCCGCGTCAATCGAAACGCCGGTTTCGGCGGCGACACGTCAGTAACCGAGGTCATTCCTAGCCTTTCCGGTCGCCTTCTCCAGGAACGAATAGTCCATGTTCTTCTCCGCTTCCGCGGAGACGTCCTTCGAGATGTACTTGAGATCGCGCATCATCGCGGCGATCGCCAGCGTCTGCGAGCGGTGGATCGCCGGATCAGGCGAGGCGTTGTTCAGCGCTTCCGTCGCCACGTTCTTGTCGAGACCGGTAAGCTTGTTGATGACCTCGATCCACGGCCCCTTATCGGCGATCAGCTTGTTGTCGAGTTCAACCACGGCGCTGACGACACCCTGCACGCCGGCACGCTGGCTGGCGATCACGTCAGAACGGGTGACGATGAGGTTGGTCAGATTGCCTGCCGCCTGGTCATATGGCAGCACAAAGTGCCTGCCGGCCCCGGCGAGCCGGATCTGCGAAGCGAACGGCTCGACCGAACAGATCATGTCGACCTCGCCGCGCTGGAGTGCCGCGAGATGATCGGACGGATTGGGAATGTTGATGAACTGGATGTCCTTGTTGGGATCGACGCCCTGCTTGAGGAACGCACCGCGCATATGGATGTCCTGCGCATTGCCGCGAGACGCCGCGACCTTCAGCAGCTGGCCGTCGCTCTTCGCTTTCGCAACGGTCGCCTTGAACGCGACCCAATCCTCCGGCGGCAGGTTCAGCTTCGCCGACGACAGACATTCCGAGCCACCATTGATCTGACCGGAGACCGCGACGACGTCAAAGCCTTTGTCGAGCGCGGTGATGTAATGCAGGTAAGTGACCTGCGCGACGTCGATGCTCTTCGACACCAGGGCGGTGAGCACGTCGTTGCCAGAGTTGAAACCTGTGGCCTCGACCTCGACGCCCTTTGCCATGCCCGGGATCAGCGACATCGGCAGGCAGTGCGCGCATTTGGCGTAGCCGAGCTTGATCTTGGCGGTCTGCGCGGATGCAAGATCGCTTCCGTGAAGTATTGCCGCCACCGCCACGAGACCCAGTCGCCAACCCGTCCGCATCGCTCACTCCGTTTCGAAGGCGCGAAACCTCGCGCGTGTTGCGAGATCATCGGTCGGCCTTCGCGGCAGCGCAACGGGGATTCTGCATGCTGCATACAATTTGCGCGCTATGCCATTGTTTTCAGCTACATGCGTCATCATTTTAGGCAGGCCATAGAGCCGGAAACGGCTAGGATGAACTGAAGCAATGAGGCGCACGTGCAGCAGAAGTCGGAAAGCCCGAAGGGACGAAAGTCGCTCAAACTCAAGAGGATGGGCCTGCATGAACGCGCCGCTGCGCGAATGCGGACGATGATCATTCGCGGCGAGCTGCCGCCCGGGTCGCAGACCCAGGAGACAAAGCTGTCGAAGGAACTCGGCGTCTCGCGAACGCCGCTGCGCGAGGCCATGAAGGTGCTCGCAGCCGAAGGCTTGATCGAGCTCCGTCCCAACCGCAGCCCGCGCATCGCCGACATCGCGGTGGACGGCATCTCGGAATTGTTCGAGGCCCTCGCCGGCATCGAGCGGCTTGCCGCAGAGCTTGCCGCCGAGCGCGCGACCGAGCGCGATCTCGCCCGCCTGCGCACGCTGCAAACCCGGATGGAAGGCCATCACCGCAACGGCAAGCTCGACGAGTATTTTGCGATCAATGGCGAGATCCATAACACCATCGTCCGCATGGCCCGCAACACGCCGCTGCGGGAAGCGCACGAAACGCTGATCTCCCGTGCCGAACGCGCGCGTTATCTGGCGCTTGGCGCCGACAAGCGCTGGAGCAATTCGGTCGACGAGCATGCCAACATCCTTGCGGCCCTCGAGGCGCGCGACAGCGAAGCGGCGGGCCGCCTGCTCGGCGCCCATGTCCGCCAGACCGGCACCGCGCTGCTAGAGACTCTCGCGCCCAAGCCCAAGCTGACTGCGGCCTGATCATGAAGCTGCTGCTGCTCAACCCCAACACCAGCACCTCCGTCACCGAGCTGATGGTGAGTGTCGGACGGGGCGCGGCCTCATCAGGCACCGAGATCATCCCCTGCACCGCGACCCGCGGCGTGCCCTATATCTCGACGCGGACTGAGGCGCAGATCGGCGGCGCCATCGCGCTGGAGATGCTGGCCGAGCAGCACAAGAAGGTCGACGCAGCGATCATCGCGGCCTTCGGCGATCCTGGCCTGTTCGCCGCGCGCGAGACATTTGACATTCCCGTGGTCGGCATGGCCGAAGCCGCGATGCTGACCGCGTGCATGGCCGGCCGGCGCTTTGCCATCGTCACCTTCGCGCAGGCGCTGGGCCCCTGGTACGAAGAATGCGTCCGCGATCACGGCCTGCGTGAGCGCTGCGCCGGAATCCGCATGCTCGATGCGCCGTTCCAGGCGATCTCCGAGGTGGGCACCGAGAAGGAAGATCTTCTCGTCGAACTCGCCCAGCGTGCCATCGTCGATGACGAGGCCGACGTCCTGATCTTCGCAGGCGCGCCGCTCTCGGGTCTCGCCGAGCGCATTGCCGACCGGATCCCCGCTCCCGTCGTCGATCAGGTCGTCGCCGCCGTGAAGCAGGCGGAGGCGCTGGTCGCATTGCGCCTGCGCAAGGCAACAGCCGGCACGTTCCGCCGGCCCGCCGCCAAGCCCACCATAGGTCTTGCCGACGCGCTCGCCGCGAGGCTCGAGCATCGCGACAGCTGATCAGAGAGGCGGCCGGCGATGCGAAAAACCCAATTCATTTTCGATGGCACGGCCAAAGGCAAACAAGCGGGATTCGCAACCCGGCGGCGCGATGATCTGGATGCCGAAGGGCAGCTCGTTCTTCTCGCGCCGCGCCGGCAGGGTCAGGACCGGAAAGCCAACCAGCGAGACGATGAAGGTGACGGCGAGATAATCGATCGGCGTCTCCAGCGCCGTGCCGTCGATCGCCATGACGTCGCTGATCTGGTTCGGCCAGGGGAAAACGGACGCGGCAGGCGCGGCCACGAAATCGGCGCCCGTGAACAGCTCGCAAAAACTGCGATAGATCACGGTGCGACGACGCTCGGCGTTGAGGTAATCCTCGGCCGAGAGTTTTGCGCCGGCCTCGATATTCCAGATCACGGCGGGCGTGAGCTCGGCACGCCGCGTCCTCAGCAACTCGCCATGACTATTGAAAATGTGCGCGGCGCGGCCAGCGTGTCCCAGCCGAGCGGACGGCGCGGCAATGGGATACGCCCGGGCGTCGGCCGGATCGAGGCGACGTCGCAGAAGCTCGCGGGCGTGCGCACCGAGCCGCCGAAATCGGTGCCATGCGCGAGCGGCACCATGCCGGCTGCGACCGCAACGGCCGCACCGCCGGACGATCCGTCGGAGGTCAGCGCGGGCTCAAACGGATTTCGAGTCGGACCACATATCTTGTTGGTGCAGACCGCGCCGAAGCCGAATTCGGGTGTGTTGGTCTTTCCCAGCATGATCGCGCCGGCGCGCCGCAGCCGCGCCACCACCACATCATCTTCGGCCGGAACGTGATCGCGAAACAGCACCGACCCATAGGTGGTGGTCAGCCCCGCAGTATCGGTGAGGTCCTTGATGGCGACGGGCACGCCATGCAGCGGGCCGACCGGCGCAGGCATGGCGTCGCAGAGGTCCGCAGCACGGCGGGCGCCTTCCACATCGACCGTGATGAATGCCGCCAAGTGCCCATCACTGTGCGCAATCCGCGCGAGATGCGCCTCGACAACCTCGCGAGAGGACAGCTCGCCGCCCGCAATGGCGCGCGCAAGGGTTGTAGCCGTGAGGTCGCAAATCGGTTGATCGGATGTCATCGCTCCACCATGCCAAAGCTGGCGGCGAAAAGCGACCGGCTCGGGCACGAGACTTGCTTTCTCCTTGGGAGCAACGGGAGGCAACACCATGGTTGATGCGCCTAGCGGACGATCGCTCGTCGTCGATGCAGTGACCCACCGCTATCCGAGCGGCGCGCTCGCGGTCGAGAACATCAATCTCGACATCAAGGGCGGCGAGATCATTGCTCTGCTTGGCCCATCCGGTTGCGGCAAAACCACGCTGCTGCGCATCATCGCCGGCTTCATCGCGCAGACACAGGGGCGGATCATCATCGGTGACGGCATCGTCGATGCGCTGCCGCCGAACCGCCGCTCGGTCGGCATCGTGTTCCAGAACTACGCGCTGTTCCCGCACCTCTCCATCAGCGAGAACGTCTCCTATGGCCTCGCCGCCCGCGGCATCGACAAGGCCGACCGCCAGCGCGAGGCACAGCGGTTGCTGGAGCTGGTACAACTTCCGACTATGGCCGAACGGCTGCCGCGGCAGCTCTCCGGCGGCCAGCAGCAGCGCGTCGCGCTGGCCCGCGCGCTCGCGATCAGGCCATCGATCCTGCTGCTCGACGAGCCCTTTGCCGCGCTCGACAAGAATTTGCGGCTGGACATGCAGATCGAGGTCAAACGGCTGCAGCGCGTCTCCGGCATCACCACGCTGATCGTGACGCACGACCAGGAGGAGGCGCTGTCGATGGCCGATCGCGTCGCCGTGCTCAGCCATGGCAAGCTCGAGCAGTTCGGCACACCGTCCGACGTCTACGACCGGCCACAGACGCTGTTCGTGAATACGTTTGTCGGATCGACCAACCGCATGCCCGGCGTCGTGGTGTCGGCGGATCGCGCGGCTGCGAAGGTCCGCCTCGATGCCGGTGCGGAGATCATCGCGCGTCCTGCGGCAGGCGCCCTCACCGAGGGCGGCCGCGTCACCGTCTGCATCCGTCCGGAGCATCTGCAATTCGTCGGTGACGAGACCGGCTTTGCCGGCGTGGTGGGCATGTCGCTGCCGCTCGGGGCCACCGTCGTCCACGAGGTCACGACCGCCGACGGTTCCGGCGTGAAGGTCTCGCAGGCCCGTTTCGGCGAGACGCGCGCGCTGGAAAGCGGCGCGGCGGTCCGCCTTGCGCCGCTCGCCCCGTCGCTCGCCAACGCCTTTCCCGCCACGCTTTAGATCCAGTCCTTGTCTGAGAGGGAGTTCGACATGATTATAAACCGCCGAAGCCTGCTGACGACCGCGCTCACACTCGGCGCCATGAAGGCGTTTCCCGGACTGAGCTACGCCCAGGCCCGTCCGCTGGTGTTCGCGACGTTCACCGGAAGCTGGGAGGAGGCGCACAAGGCCGTGCTGGTGCCGGCGTTCCGCAAGGCCAACGCCGATGCGACGATCGTGCTCGACCCCATGCTGTCGGTCGACCAGATCGCCAAGGTCAATGCCGCCAAGGCTAACCCGCCGATCGACGTCATGCTGCACGATCCCGGTCCCGCCCTCGTCGCGATCGGTCAGGACCTGGTCGAGCCCTATCCGATCGAGAAGAGCGCCTGTTACAAAGACCTGATTGCCGAGGCGCAGGAGCCCATGGGCCCTGCCCCGTTCTTCCAGGTCGTCGGCCTCACCTACAATCCGGAAGCGGTCAAGACGCCGCCGACCTCGTGGGCCGACCTCTGGAAGCCCGAGTTCAAGGGCCGTGTCGGCATCACCAACCTCAATTCGACGCTCGGCACCGGCTGGCTGGTCGAGATCGCCAAGATGCGCGGCGGCTCTGAGGCCAACGTCGATCCCGGCTTCAAAGCGCTGGAGGAGCTGAAGCCAAATCTGGCCGCCGTTGCCGCCAATCCGGGCGCACTCGCGACGCTGTTCCAGCAGGGCCAGATCGACATCTCGCCCGGCAATTTCAACGCGATCCAGATCCTGAAAGCCCGCGGCGTGCCGGTCGAGTTCGTGGCGCCGAAGGAAGGCGCCATCGCCTTCAAGACCACGATCCACATCGTCAAGAACTCGGCGAACCGCGAGCTCGCCTTCAATCTGATCGAGGCGGCACTGACGCCGGAGGTGCAGGCCACGCTGATGAACCCGCCCTATCTGATCGTGCCGACCAATTCCAAGGTGACGATGGGCGGCGAGATCGCGCGCGTGCTGGCCAAGGACACCGCAGAGCTGAAGCAGAAATTCGTGTTCCAGGACTGGAAAAAGATCAACGAGCAGCGCTCGGCCTGGATCGAGCGCTTCAACCGCGAGATCAAGATCTAGGATCCCGCCATGGGCGCGGCGCCGGCTTCACGCGACGTGACGTCCTACGGTATGGGACTGGCAGTGCCGCTGGCGCTGTTCTTCCTGGTCTTCTTCGTCGCGCCGCTGCTGCAGCTGCTCTGGCTGTCCCTGCATAACGACACGGCCGGGCTCCATTGGGGGCTCAGCCAGTACCAGCACTTCCTCACCGATCCCTTCAGCCTCGGCGTGCTCGGCTCGACGCTGCTGCTGGGAGCCGAGGTAACCTTGGTCTGCCTCATGCTCGGCTTTCCCCTCGCCTGGCTCTACCAGCGGGTCGGGCCCAGGCTTCAGACCATTATCATCCTGATCGTGCTGCTGCCGCTTCTGACCAGCGTCGTGGTGCGCACCTTCGCCTGGATCGTCATTCTCGGTCGCCAGGGCATCATCAATGCGACGCTGCAATCGCTCGGCATCATCAATACGCCCTTGAAGCTGCTCTACACCCAGTTCGGCGTGGTGATTGCGCTCGCGCAGGTGCAGATGCCGCTGATGACGCTGCCGCTCATCACGGCGCTCGGGCGCATCGATCCCAATCTCGACGACGCCTCCTGCTCGCTCGGCGCCGGCAGCTGGCGCACCTTCTTCCGCATCGTGCTGCCGTTGTCGCTGCCCGGCGTGATCGCCGGATGCACGCTGACCTATGCCGCCGCGATCACCGCCTTCATCACCCAGTCGCTGGTCGGCGGCGGGCAGATGCTGTTCATGCCGATGTACCTCTATCAGCAGGCTTCAACGCTCCAGAACTGGCCGTTTGCAGCCGCGATCTCGATCATCTTCCTGCTCGCCGTACTCGCGGTCGTCTCAGTCTTCACCACGCTCGGCCGCCTGTCGCGCGGCTATGGAGGAACGTGATGAGCGGGCGCAAGCGCACGCTCGAAGCGATCAGCTTCGAACTGGTCATGACCGCAATGGCGGTGATCGCGCTGATCTTGATCATCGCACCGTCGCTCGTGGTGCTGATCGTCTCCTTCACCAGCGGCTTCTCGCTCAAATTCCCGCCGCCAGGCTATTCGTTGCGCTGGTACGCCGAGCTCTGGGACGCGTGGCAGCTGCATTTTGCCGCCCGCAACAGCCTTATCGTGGCGGTGTGGGCAACCGGCCTCTCGATCGTGCTCGGTGTTGCGGCCGCTCTTGCGATCTCGCGGTCGCGGGCGCTGTCGGCGCGGCTGCTCGATTCCCTCTTCATGTCGCCGCTGGTACTCCCCGCGCTCGCCTTCGGCCTCGCTGCCCTGATGCTGTTCTCGCTGGTCGGCCTGCCGGTCTCGCCGCTGACGCTGGTGATCGGCCACACCGTGGTCTGCGTGCCCTATGTCGTGCGCAACACGGTGGCCGCGCTCGCCCAGCTCGAACCGACCCTGCTCGAAAGCTCGGCGGTGCTCGGCGCAAGCCGCCTGTATACGTTCCGCCGCATCGTCCTGCCGTTGATCCGGCCGGGCATCATCGCGGGTGCCTTCATCGCCTTCATGTCGTCGTTCGACAATGTGCCGGTCTCGCTGTTCCTGCGTGACGCCGCCACCGACATGCTGCCGATCCGGATGTGGCAGGATCTCGAGGGAAAGCTCGATGTCACAATCGCCGCGCTGTCGGGCGTGCTGATCATTGCAACCGTGGCGCTGGTCGCGATCATGGAGCGCTTCACCGGCCTGTCGCGGCGGCTGACGAATTGATCAGGCCCCGCGGAACAGCGAATAGCCCCAGCGCGTGAATTTCAGCGGCAGATGAAAATGGTCGTCAACGTTCTTGATACGGAAGCGAAATGGCGCCACGGTCAGGAAGCCGTCGCGCTCGCCGAAGAACTCGCCGAGATGAAACAGCACCTCGTACTCGCCTGCCGTCACACCGGCACCCTGCGCCACGGAATGATCGAGCATGCCGTCGGCGCCGAGCCGCCCATCGGCGATGCGCAGCGAGTCCGGATCGATCCGCCAGATCTCGGCGCGCAGGCCCTGCGCGGGACGGCCGCTCGCCACATCGACTGCGTGAATGGAAATGCCGCCTGCCACCACGTTCCTCCCCTGAGTGCAGCAGCATGGTAGACGCAAACAATCCCATTCGGCCAGCACCCGCACTGCTGCCCGCCCTTGGGGCGATGACCTCGCTTCAGGCGCTGGTGGCGCTCGCGCTGTTCGCTCCGGGCGTGGTCGCGCCGCGCGCCCATATCGAGGTGTGGCAGCTCTCGATGTTCTCCTGCGCGGTATTCGCCGTCGGCATCCCTGCCTCGTTCTGGGGCGGCGGCTTCATCGCCCGGGTCGGCTCGCTGCGGATCGCGAGCCTATGCGCGGCGGCCATCGTCGTCGGCATGGCACTGGCTTCGCTCGGATCGAGCGCTGCCCTGCTGGCCGCGGGCTTCTGCCTCGGCCTCGCCATGGGGCCCGAGACGCCCGCAAGCGCGGCGCTGCTGGCACGGCTCGTCACCCCCGAGCGGCGCGCCTTCGTGTTTTCAGTGCGCCAGACCGGCAACCAGATCGGCGCGGTCTGCGGCTCGTTGGCCCTGCCCGCGATCGCCGTCGCATTCGGATCGGCCTGGTGCTATGCCGTCGTTGCGGCCCTGGCGCTGCTGGCCATCGCGCTGTTCGAACAGCTGCGGCCGGCCTATGCCGGAAAGGTCATTTCCGCCTCCCAACCTCGATCTCCGCGCTCGCCTGGCGCTGATGACGGCGGACCGGCGCATCGCGATGCTGGCGCTGGCCTGGATGCCGTTCAGCGCGATGCAGGTTTCGCTCAACACCGTCTTCGTCATGATCGGCACGCGCGAGCTCGGCCTCAGCCGTATCGAGGCCGGCATCCTGGACGCCGCGGTCAGCCTCGGCGCGGCCTTCGTCGCCTTAGCCTCCCTCGCGCTCTGCGGCACATTGGCATTGATCTGGGTAAGCCATGACAAGACCGGTCAATAGCGCGCGCGAGCTCGCGGTGGATGTGACGGCCGGACGGACCAGCGCAGTCGACACCGCCAAGGCCGCACTCGCCCGGATCGAGGCGGCCAAGGCGCTCAACGCGGTGGTGACCATCGATCCCGCGCGCACGCTGGCAGATGCTGCGGCGGTCGACGACCGCCTGCGCGCCGGCGAGACCATGCCGCTCGCCGGCGTGCCCATCGTCGTCAAGGACAACCTCTGGGCCGGCGGCTGGCGCGTGACTCAGGGCTCGCGCCTGCTCGCCGATTTTGTCGCGCCGCAGGATGCGATCGCGATCGGGCGACTGCGCAAGGCTGGCGCCGTCATCGTCGGCATCGGCGCGACGTCGGAATTTGCCTGCAAGGGCGTCACGACCTCTCAGCTGTACGGACCCACACGCCATCCGCGCGATCCCGCGCTGACGCCAGGCGGCTCGTCCGGCGGCCCCGCTGCGGCGGTCGCAGCCGGCCTTGTGCCGCTCGCGATCGGCACCGATGCCGGCGGCTCCAGCCGCAGACCGCCGGCCCATGTCGGCGTCGCCGGCTTCAAGCCGTCCTACGGCGCGATCCCCTATGGGCCTGGTTTCGCCGAACCATTCTTCGGTCTCTCGGTCATTGCACCGATCGCATCTGACGTGGCCGATATCGCGTTGGCGTTCGAGGCAATGGTCGGAGCCGATCCGCGCGACCCGGATTCCGCCGTCGTTGCATCCCAGGTCGAAAACATAGCCGGCTTGCGTATGGCATTCTCGCCGCGTCTTGGCCTCGACGTCGCGGTCGACGACATCGTCGCGAATGGAGTTGCCTCTGCTGTCGACCACCTTTCCGCCGCGAAATTACACATCATGCCGCGCGATCCGATCTGGCCGACAGGCGCGACCGAAGACGTCATAATGCCACTCCAACACGCGGGTCTCGCAGCGCTCTATGGGGGCGCGTTCCGCAAGGACCCGACCATATTCGATCCTGATGTCGCCAAGCAGATCGAACGCGGCCTTTCCTGGTCGGGCGCAGAAGTCGCTGGAGCTCTGGTCGCGAGCGGCGCGGTCGCCAATGCCTTCGCGGCCTTCTTCACCGACGTCGACCTGCTGCTGACCCCGACCGTCCCCTGCGTCGCTTGGCCGCTGACTCAACTGGGCCCTGACATGATCGGTGGAAAGCCTGCGAGCCCACGGGGGCACGCGGTGTTTACTGCCTTTGTCAATCATGCCCGTCTGCCGGCAATCTCGATTCCATGCGGAACGGATCCTCGCGGCCTTCCGTACGGCCTGCAGATCATCGCCAGGCGCGGACAGGACCGCACGCTCCTTGAAGCAGCGCAAGAGATCGAGGCCTTGTTGCGAACCTAGATCCTGCCGTTGAATGTCTCTTCCGAAGGCCTGCTCGCGCTGGCTGTCATGAGCCTTTTCCTCGAGCGCTATGCGTTCTATCCGGCGTTCTTTCGCCAGCGGCACACGGGCGGCATACTCTGCATCAAAGGCCTGGAAGCCCCTCCAGACCGAACTCCAGGTCAACTTGATCAGGCCGACTGGAGCGCTGGTCCTGCCAGCCTCATGCCCAGCACTCGTCCCGGGCATTCCCCGGCTGGAGCAGCTCCAGCTCTTCTGCACGCTATCGCTCGACGTGGTACTCCGTCGGCCAAAACCGGTGGAACACCGCGATCCTTCAACCAGCTCTCTCTCCTACGAAGGAGCTCACCACACCCAAAGCTACCTGCAAAATAGACCGTCAAGCGTCCAGGCTTTATGATACGTTGACGTATCGCTACGAGACGAATACGTTCTATAGGTATCAAACTGAGCAAGGAAGGACGAAACCATGGCGGCGTGTTTCCGCTACATCGTAAACGACGTGAAAGCCGCGATCGACTTCTACACCGGCCGTCTCGGCTTCAAGCTCGAGATGCACCCGGCGCCGGGCTTCGCCGAGATATCGCGCGGCGACATGCATCTCTATCTGACGCAGCCACAGGGCCGCGGCGTTGGCGGCGGTGCGCCGATGCCCTCAGGCGAGCAGCAGACGCCGGGCGGCTGGAACCGCATCCACCTTCTCGTCGACGATCTTGACGGGAGCATTGCGCAGCTCAAGGCCGCGGGCGCGCGCTTTCGCAACGAAATCGTTCAGGGCACCGGCGGCAAACAGATCTTACTGGAAGACCCATCCGGAAATCTCGTCGAGCTGTTTGAGGCTAATACAGCGGCCTATCGTGCCCCCGGCTCGGCTTCGAAAGGGGATAAAAACTGAGCAGCATGCAACGCGTTGCGCGTCGAAGGTCACCCCCCAAAGTGATTGAGTCCCGACCGAAGCCCGCGGTTGATCCAAGAATCGAGCGCTCCCGCCAGGTCATACTGCAGGCAGCACTCGATGAGCTTAGTGAGTCGGGTTATGGCTCGCTCACCATAGAATCCGTCGCGCGTCGTGCCGGCGTCGGCAAAGCCACGATCTACCGGCATTGGCCAGACAAGATCGCGCTGATCGCTGATGCGTTTAAGCTGCTTCAGCAACAGCGAGATCCGGAGCTTGTTACCGGCTCGCCGCGCGAAAAACTTGAGCGCGTTCTTCGCCATGTCGCCGATGTCGTTTCCGATTCACCCTTCTCGTCTTGTCTTCCGGCTCTCATCGAGGGGGCGGAGCGGGACCGCGCCGTGCGACGGTTTCATCACCATTTCCAGACCGAAGCGCGCAAACCGACCATCGCGTTGATCGCCGATGGAATTGCCACGGGAGATTTCCCGCCTCGCATCGATCCGGAGCTCGCGGCTTTCGCGCTGCTCGGCGCTATCTTCTTTTGTCGATTGATGACGAACGCACCATTTCCCGAGGAGCGCGTTCCCACCTTGATCGACACCGTCTTCAATTCGAGCGGCTGATAGGCACGGCCACCGCCGCTAATTCGGCTCTCCGCCAATTTCGACTCGCGGTCCGTATCGTAGGCCAACTACGACAATTCACGCGTTCTCAAGCACTCGGGACACGAGCTACCGGTCTCAGAAAAAGACCGTCAGAACGATCACAATTCCCGACGGTCTTTTCTCCGTCGCGTCTTGCGACTTTTGTCAAACCGTCGGAAGAACCGTCAAATCAATGACTTGGAGAAGGGGCCGACACGCCGAGGTTATGCAAGGCGAACGATCAATGAGCCATCCCCTAACCCTCTATTTTTCCTACGCTATTCCCCTCCAGCGCCCTCCACGGTATCCCACCCCCCTCATTCCCACTCGATCGTCCCAGGCGGCTTGCTGGTCACATCATAAACCACCCTATTTACGCCCTTCACCTCGTTGATGATGCGCGTCGCGGTCTCGCCCAGGAACTTCATGTCGAACTGGTAGAAGTCCGCGGTCATGCCGTCGGTGGAGGTGACGGCGCGGAGGCCTACGACGTAGTCGTAGGTGCGCCCGTCGCCCATGACGCCGACGGTCTTGACGGGGAGCAGCACGGCAAAGGCCTGCCAGATTTCGTCGTAGAGACCGTGTTTGCGGATCTGGTCGATATAGACGGCATCGGCCTTGCGCAGGATGTCGAGCTTGTCGCGGGTGATGTCGCCGGGGCAGCGGATGGCGAGGCCCGGGCCCGGGAACGGGTGGCGGCCGACGAAGATTTCGGGCAGGCCGAGCTCGCGGCCGAGCTTGCGGACTTCGTCCTTGAACAGCTCGCGCAAGGGCTCGACGAGCTTCATGTTCATGCGTTCAGGCAGGCCGCCGACATTGTGGTGCGACTTGATCGTGACCGAAGGTCCGCCGGTGAAGGAGACGCTCTCGATCACGTCGGGGTAGAGCGTGCCCTGCGCGAGGAAGTCGGCGCCGCCGATCTTCTTGGCTTCAGCTTCGAACACCTCGATGAAGAGGCGGCCGATGGTCTTGCGCTTCACTTCGGGGTCGGTGACGCCTTCGAGCTCGCCCAAAAACTGCTTTGACGCATCCACGTGCACCAGTGGAATGTTGTAGTGGTGGCGGAACAGGTCGACCACGGTCTTGGCCTCGTCCAGCCGCAAGAGGCCATGATCGACGAAGACGCAGGTGAGCTGGTCGCCGATGGCCTCGTGGATCAGCACGGCCGCGACCGCAGAATCGACGCCGCCGGAGAGACCGCAGATCACCTTGCCCTTGCCGACCTGCGCGCGGATCTTGGCGATCTCCTCCTCGCGGAAGGCGCGCATGGTCCAGTCGCCGGTGAGTCCGGCGATCTTGCGCACGAAGTTGCGGATCAGCTTGGCGCCGTCGGGCGTGTGCACCACTTCGGGGTGGAACATCAGGCCGTAATATTTGCGCTTCTCGTCCTGGATGATCGCGAAGGGCGCGTTCGGCGAGGTGCCAGCGACGGAGAAGCCCGGCGGCATCCTGGTGATGCGGTCGCCATGGCTCATCCAGACCTGGTTCTTGCTGCCTGACAACCAGACGTCCGCGAACAGCTGGCTCTCGGCCTTGACCTCGACATCGGCGCGGCCGAATTCGCGGTGATGGCCGCCCTCGACCGCGCCGCCGAGCTGGGCGGCCATGGTCATCTGGCCGTAGCAGATGCCCATCACGGGCACACCGGAATCGAAAATCAGCTGCGGGGCGCGGGGCGAGCCCGCCTCATGCACCGATTCAGGGCCGCCGGAGAGAATCACCGCTTTTGGCTTCATCTCCTTGAAGGCCTGTTCGGCCTTGTTGAACGGGACGATCTCGCAATAGACGCCGTCCTCCCGGACGCGACGCGCGATCAGCTGCGTCACCTGGCTGCCGAAGTCGACGATGAGAATCTTGTCATGCGCCGAGGCCACCGAGGGCGTCGACGCGGAGCGGTCGTTCTGTGCTGCTGTCATGGCAAGCCAATACGCGATGAGCCCCCTGCCCGCAACCGCGGCCGTGCGCGCGCCCACATGCTTCTTTGGGCCTGGACAAGCGCATATAGGTAAGTATTATTGACCTAATTTGCCCCACCCTCAAACCGGGGCCGATCAGGGAGAACGCGATGTCGAAGCTTCACCAGCCATCACAGCTTGCCAGGCTCGGCCGGACCTGGGTCGAGGCCTGGAACGCGCGCGACCTCGAGCGCGTGCTCACGCTCTATGACGAGGACGCCGTGATGACCTCGGACCGCATTCCAGTGATGGGGTTCGATGCCAGCGGAACGGTGCACGGCAAGGACGCGTTACGGGCCTATTGGGGCAAGGCGCTCGCCCTGCTGCCGGAGCTGCACTTCTCCCTCGTTGACGTGTTCGTCAGCCCTGACAGCGTCGTGGTGTTTTACCAGAACGAGCGGGGTAAGAAGATCTGCGAGTATCTGCGGGTGAATGATGCAGGGCTGATCGTGCAGGGGTCGGCGAACCATTTGCCGCATTGAGGGCTCTCTCCCGTCATTGCGATCCAGAATCTTTCCGCCGATGCAGTCCTGGATTGCCTCGCTGCGCAAGACCGTGGCGCGAACGTGCGCTAACAGAGCCACTGCCGGCCACTGAAACAGGAGTCCCATCATGAAACTCCCCACCTCGCCCTTCACCGTCACCGACTGGAGCAAGGTCGAAGCGACCAGGCACCCCGGTGAGACCGGTTTTGCGCTCTGGCGCACGCTGAATATCGGCGAGCTGCGCGTGCGGATGGTCGAGTATTCACCAGGCTATCTCGCCGATCACTGGTGCGATCGCGGTCACGTGCTTTATGTGCTCGCGGGCGAGCTCGACAGCGAGCTGCGCGACGGACGCAAGTTCAAGCTGACGCCGGGCATGAGCTACCAGGTCTCGGATTTCGGCGACGCTGCGCATCGCTCGTCGACGGCGGTGGGCGCGACGCTCTTCATCGTCGATTGAGGAACTATCCTTCAGGCAAGAATGTGCAGCGCAAAATAGCAAACCGGGCGCGGCTCGCTGTCAGCGCGCGCTGCCTTGAACTGGCCCCATTAGTTAGCTAGATTGTGAACATCGATCCTTGGCCGAACGACTGGGCCGCTCCGTCTCATTTCCAATGGGCGAGCACGTTTCAGGTATTTCTCCAAAATCGACCAATCGGGACGAAGGGCGTGAGCAATCGCGCGTTAGTCCCCCTGAGTGCATCGTCACAAAGAAGGAAATGACTATGGCAATGGGCACCGTGAAGTGGTTCAATAATCAAAAGGGCTTTGGCTTCATCCAGCCTGACAATGGCGACAAGGATGTCTTCGTTCACATCAGCGCCGTCGAGCGCGCAGGCCTCAGCACCCTCAATGAGGGTCAGAAGGTCTCG
The DNA here is from genome assembly GCF_028128765.1 of Bradyrhizobium sp. CCBAU 51627. GTDB lineage: Bacteria > Pseudomonadota > Alphaproteobacteria > Rhizobiales > Xanthobacteraceae > Bradyrhizobium. Next base: position 269,144 of record NZ_LBJG01000005.1, on the reverse strand, counting down.
TTCGACATCGTCGCAGACCGCCGCAGCGGCAAGTCCTCGGCCGACAACCTCCGCGCCGGCTAGCCAGCCGCGCACGATCTGACCACGGACGTACCGGCAGATCGTTGAGCTCGAAAGACCCCGCGACCGGATCCGGTTCGCGGGGTTTTGTTTGCGCTGTCATTCCGGGGCTCGCGAGCGCGTGAGGTAGGGTGACAACGGCGTGAAGCGCCCTGCCCACCGCCTAAATCGCGATCGATTGGTGGGCACGCTTCGCTTTGCCTACCCTACGAGACCTTCCTCAGAACCGACACGAAGAACCCATCCGTTCCCGTGCGTCTCGGCGTCATCAGCCAGCCTTCAGGCGATTGCAGCGCGGCTTGCCCGAAATCGTCGGCCTTGTCCCAGAGCACGCTGGCGGTCTGCTCCGGCGGCAAGACCGAAAACTCCGGATGCTTCGCGACGAAGGCCCTCACCTGCTCGTTGTTCTCCTCCGACAGCACCGAGCAGGTGATGTAGGTGATGCGGCCGCCGGCCTTTACCAGCGGAACGGCACGCTCCAGCACCTCGACCTGGTCCTTCAGGCGAATCTCCAGCGCACCCGGCCGCATGCGCCATTTGGCGTCGGGATTGCGGCGCCAGGTGCCGGTTCCCGTGCAGGGCGCGTCGATCACGACGAGGTCGGCGGTGGCGCGGATATCGGCAAGCGGATCGGCCTCGCCCTTGGGGGTGCGGACATCGGCGTTGTGGACGCCGGCGCGCGAGAGGCGTTCGTGGATCGGCACCAGCTGCCGCTTGTCGCGATCGGTGGCAATGAGCCGGCCCTTGCCCTGCATCAGCGCAGCGAGCGCCAGGGTCTTGCCACCGGCCCCGGCGCAGAGATCGATCACCTGCTCGCCGGGTCTTGCCGCGGTGAAGAGGGCCGCAAGCTGCGATCCCTCATCCTGCACCTCGATGCCACCCTTGATGAAATCCTCTTCCGCCTGGATGCCGGGATTGCGCGCATCGGCCGAAAGCTCGATGCGCAGACCGTTTGGCGACCACGGCGTCGGTTTCGCATGAAGATGCGCAAGCGCCTTCAGGGCCTTGTCGCGATTGGATTTTAGCGTGTTAACGCGCAGGTCGAGCGGCGCCCGGCTCGCCATCGCGATCGCCTCGGCGATGCGCTCCGCGCCAAACACCTTTGCCAGATGCGGATCGAGCCATTCCGGATAGTCACCTGCGATCGCGGCCGGTGCATGCTTCAGCGAACGATGACTGAGCGCCGCCTGCTCGGCCTCCGTCAGCGGCTCCGGCGCAAACCGGCTGCCGTCGAAGAAAGCGGCCATGGTTGCCGTGTCCATGTTGCGCTCGAGCCGGAGCATGCCGATCAGGCGCGCACGGGCGGTATCGGAATCCATCAGATAGGCGCTGGAGGAAAAGCGGCGCAGCACGTCCCAGACCAGGCCTGCGATGGCGGCGCGGTCGCCGGAGCCGGCAAAGCGGTGCGCGGTGCCCCACTCCTTCAGCGCCTTGGCCGCGGGCACGCGGTCGCGTTCGATGGTGTCGATCAGTTCGATGGCTGCGGACAGCCGGGCAGCGGGAGTCATTTGAATCTTTCAGATGAAATCAGAAACGCAAGAGTCAGATCAGCAACAGGATTTTCAGTGCGAAGTAGATCCACATCACCAGCAGCACGAGCACGCCGGCGAGCCAGATCGAGGAGCGCTGGCCGAGGTCGTTCGAGGTGACGAACACGCCGGCGTGGGCAAAGCGAGTCACCACAAACACCCAGGACATGAGCACGATGAAGAGATCGGCGTGGCGCAACGGGAGTGCCAGCGCGATCAGGGCGTAGAACAACACCGGCAGCTCGAACTGGTTGCGGTAGCAATTGGCGGTTTGCGTGGCGCCCTTGGGCCAGTTCGGCTCGCCCAGGGCAATGTCGCGGATCTTGGTCTCGCCCGAGACCAGAGCCCGCCTCCGCCCGAACACCATGCCGACGAGCAGTGCGAAGGTGAGGCCGATCTGCACGAAGACAGGCAGCAAAATCATTTGAACGGACATCGCATTTTCCCAATCGGCGGACGCCGCCGCAGCGTCCATTAGCGGTCCACGCTGGTCCTGACAATCAACCAGTTGAACCGGCGTTCCCGCTTCGGCGACCAACTGCCGATCAATAAAGCGATTTTGGCCCCTGGGCCCGGCGAGACCGCCATGAATAGCCTGTCGAGTCTTTGGAGCGAAGCGGCCGACGGCCAGCTCGGCATCTGGATGTCGTCGCTGTCGGGCATCGCCGCGGCGCTGGCGGTGGCCCTCGCAATGACCGTCTACTTCCGCCTGTGTTACCGGCCTTGGCGCGAGGTCGTCAGACATGGGCTGGCGGCATTCACCGCGGTCGCCCTGCTGACCTTCGTCGCCTACGACATGCGCCATGCCGCGCTCGCCTATCTCGGCCTCAACCCGTCAAGGCCCGCGGTCGAGTTCGAGATGCTTTAAACTTTGTTTCATCGCGGATTTTGCGCGCGCGTCATCGTTCCGACGTTTCGCCGGACGATACTTTGCACATGTCCGAATTTCGCCTCACCCAGATTTCCGACACGCATCTCGGCCGGCGCTTTCCCGGCCTGATCGCCAACTTCCATCGCGTTAGCGAGCACATCGACGCAAGCAGGCCTGATCTCGTCGTGAACACCGGTGATGTGTCTTTCGACGGGCCGACCAGCCGCGACGATGTCGAATTCGCAAAAAGCCTGCACGCCACCCTGCCCGTTCCCTGCCGATACATCCCCGGCAATCACGACATCGGCGACAACCCGACCGCGCTCGGGCCGGCGCCGAAGCCACCTGTTACCGAAGGCCACCGCCAGCAATTCCGCGAGCTCATCGGCGAAGACCATTGGTCGTTCGAAGCTGCCGGCTGGCGCTTCATCGGCCTCAACTCGCTGGTGATGAATTCCGGGCTTGCATTCGAGGCCGAGCAGTTCGACTGGCTCGGCGCGGAGATCGCGCGCGTGAACGGCAAGCCGATCGCGCTGTTCATCCACAAGCCGCTGTTTCTCCACCTGCCCGACGATCCTGAACTCCCGGACACATCGATCCGCTACGTGCCACAGCCGGCGCGTGCGCGCCTGATCGGGATGTTCGGCAAGGTCGATCTTCGCCTCATTGCCAGCGGTCACGTGCATCAGCGCCGCGACTTCACGTCCCACCACATCAGGCACGTCTGGGCGCCTTCGGCCGGCTTCAAGATCAACGACGCACGCCAGGACCGGATCGCGATCAAGGAGACCGGTCTTGTCGAATATCGGTTTGCCCCCGACAGCTTTGAGGTCCGCCACGTTCGCGCGGCGGGCCAGCGCGATGTCGATATCGAAGAACTCTTCGCGCAGATGGGCGCCGAGCACTAAGCGCACACGCCACTCAGGCGACGCTCTTGAGATCGTGCTGGATCGCAGCCAGCAACGACTGCAACGCTTCGCTGGTCACGGGCGTCGGTGCGACATCATCAGCAGGCAACATTTTCGCCGGCTCGACCGCCTTGACCGGACGATTGGGAAAACGCGGCGGCGGCGTCGGCATGGCGGGGGCCGCGAACTCGGCCTCCTCCTCGCTGTGCACGAACTTGCCGTGGATGACGTCGTCGTGGCGGCCCATGACATACATGGCCACCCAGTAGCCGGCAGCCAAAACAATGACGCAGAAAATACCGATCTCTAACATCGCAGCACCTAAAATATGCGCGATGATTCAATGCCTTCGCCCGGACGTCAATCAACGCTCGTTCACACTCTGCCCTTTGCGGGCGAGTGTGGCCGATCGGTGACTCTTTGTTAACCACTGACGCCCGGGACGGGGGCGTCGGAGCAACTCGAAGGCGCCACAATCCTTCCGGAGACGCTCCAGACCTTGAAAGTTAAGCCTTGTCCGGCCCGACCCGGACCAGCTGCTTGCCGAAATTGGCCCCCTTCAGCAGCCCGATGAAGGCAGCCGGGGCGCTCTCCAGGCCCTCGGTGACGAACTCCTTGTACTTCACCTTGCCGTCGCGGACCCAAGTCGACATGTCGCGCAGGAAGTCACCATGGCGCGAGGCAAAGTCGGAGACGATGAAGCCGCGGAAGGTCAGCCGCTTGGTGAGGATGTTGCGCATCATCGCAGCGGCCCATTTCGGCGGCTTGGCCTCGGTGTCGTTGTAGTGGGCGATCAGGCCGCAGACCGGCACGCGCGCGAAGGGATTGAGCAGCGGGAAGACCGCCTCGAACACGGCGCCGCCGACATTCTCGAAATAGACGTCGATACCTTTCGGGCAGGCATCCTTCAGCTTCGCCGCAAGATCGGGATCGCGGTGATCGACGCAGGCATCGAAGCCGAGCTCCTTCACCACGTAGTCGCACTTGTCCTTGCCGCCGGCGATGCCAACCGCCCGTGCGCCCTTGATCTTCGCGATCTGGCCGACGGCCGAGCCGACCGCGCCGGAGGCGCCGGCGACGACCACGGTCTCGCCGGCTTGCGGCTTGCCGATGTCGAGCAGGCCCGTATACGCGGTCATGCCGGGCATGCCGAGCACACCGATCGAGGTCGAGATCGGCCCAAGCCTGGGATCGACCTTGATGAGGCCCTTGCCGTTCGAGATCGCGTGAGACTGCCAGCCGGTCCGCGCACGGACGATGTCGCCGACCACGAAATCGGGATTGTTCGAAGCCGCGACCTCGCTCACCGCCTCGCCTTCCATCACGCCGCCGACCGGCACCGGCGCGGCATAGGACGGCCCTTCGCTCATGCGCCCGCGCATATAGGGATCGAGCGACAGCCAGACCGTGCGCAGCAGGACTTCGCCCGCCCCGGGCGACGGTAGCGCGAAATCCTCCAGACGAAAATCGGACGGTTTGGGTTCGCCGACGGGACGTGCGGCGAGAACGATGCGTTTTGCTTGGGCCATGATGGTTCCTCCGGATTGGCTGTCGGGATGATTTAGGAGGAGCGGCGTCGCGAAGCAAACCCTGGGTCAATTAAGGCTTTGGTCGCGATTGCGAACTACCGTTGCGCGGAATTCCGATGAACGAAGAGTCCATTTCGTGCCAGAGCTTGCCCTGCCGTCTGAACCTTCCTCCAAGCCCGGCGCGAAGGGCGGCATCAGCCTGCGCTGGCGCGTCCTCGCAGGCAATCTGATCACGAGCCTTTTGGCCGTCGCCTTCGCCGGCGCGGTCGCCTGGGGCGGATGGGGCGACCTGCGCAAGCGGGAAGCGGCCGCGCGCTCGCTGACCGCCTTCGAGCTGGTGATGAAGGCCAACAGCCTCATTCCGGTCGAACGCACCGCCTGGTACGCGGTTGCGACCCCTGCCGATCCGGCCACGCCCGAGAAGCTGTCGGCCCTCGACAAGGCCATCGCCAACACGGACGCCGCTATCAACGCGGCCAAGGCGGCCATTCGCGCAGCAGAGCTGCCGACGCGATCGGTCGAAGCAGCCGAGCAGATGCTGCAAACGACCCGGAGCGCCGGACGCCAGGCCGCGGCCCTGCCCAAGACGCAACGCCCCGCCGACAGCCAGACGGCAATCGTTGACGGCCTTGCACGCTCCGTCGACGCCCTTACAGCAGCAACGAGCGAAGCCTTGATCAGCCTGTCGCGCACCGGCAGCGACATCGAGAACCTGCTGCCGTCGGCGACGCTGGCGCAGAGCGCGCAAAGCATGCGCACCATCAACGGCGCGCGTGCCGCCGTGCTCGGCCTTTTCGCCCGCAACCAGCCTTTGTCGGCAGCCCAGCGCGTCGAGGTGACCGAATTGACGGGTCAGGTCGCACTGATCTGGACCCAGATCGAGCAAGGTGTCCGCAACGCCGGCGATGCGCCGGCGCTCGCGAACGTCGCCAACCAGGTGCGCGCAAAGCTGATGACCGAAGGCGAGCCGCGCTTTCAGGAACTGGTCGCGGCGGCCCGCGAGGGGCGTCCCAGCCCGATCAGCGAGGCCGAATGGCCGCGCTGGCTCGCGCCCGTCCTGAACAGCGTGCTCGGTCTGCGCGACGCCGCCCTGACCTTTGCCCACGAGGCCAACGACACGGCGATCGCGCAGGCACAGACTCGGCTGATCTGGGCGCTGGCGGCCCTGCTGGTCGTGCTGATCGCCTCGGTCGCGGTCGTCATCGCCGTGATGCGCCAGGTGATCGGTCCGCTCGTGCGCTTGACCGGCGCGACGCTGCGGCTTGCCGACGGCGAGCTCGACGTTGCTATCCCCGATGGGCATCGCAAGGATGAGATCGGCACCATGGCTGGCGCGTTACAGATCTTCAAGGACGCGCTGGTCGCGAAAAAGCTTGCCGACGAGGATGCCGCCCGTAATGCCGAAGCGCAGATCGAGCGCGGCCGTCGCGTCAACGTCATCACGCGCGATTTCGAGACGGTGATCGGCGAGATCGTCAGCACGGTGTCGTCGGCCGCGACCGAGCTTGAAGGTTCGGCCGGCACCCTGAACACCACGGCGGACCGCTCGCAGACCCTGACAACGGCCGTCGCGGCGGCGTCCGAAGAGGCATCCGCCAATGTGCAATCAGTCGCCACCGCGACCGAAGAGCTCACATCGTCGGTCAACGAGATCAGCCGGCAAGTTCAGGAATCCGCGCGCGTGGCTGGCGACGCCGTCGAGCAGGCCCGCCGCACCAACGACCGCGTCGGCGAATTGTCACAGGCCGCAAGCCGGATCGGGGACGTCATCGAGCTCATCAATTCGATCGCAGGCCAGACCAACCTGCTGGCGCTGAACGCGACCATCGAGGCCGCGCGCGCCGGCGATGCCGGCCGCGGCTTCGCGGTGGTCGCCTCGGAGGTGAAGGCGCTGGCGCAGCAGACCGCGAAAGCGACCGAGGAAATCCAGCAGCAGATCGGAAGCGTGCAGGCGGCGACGCAGGAATCCGTCGGCGCCATCAAGGCGATCAGCGAGACGATCGAGCGACTGTCGGAAATCTCCTCGACGATTGCCGCGGCCGTGGAGGAACAGGGCGCAGCCACGCAGGAGATTGCACGAAACGTGCAGCAGGCCGCACACGGCACCCAGCAGGTCTCCGCCAACATCAACGACGTCCAGCAGGGCGCCAGCGAGACCGGCTCGGCCTCGTCGCAAGTGCTGACCGCCGCCCAGTTGCTCGCCACGGATTCGAGCCGCCTCAAGCTCGAGGTCGGGAAATTCCTCGAGGCCGTGCGCGCGGCCTGAAGCGGCGGGGTTAGCCCCCGCCCGGATAGTTCGGGCTCTCGCGGGTGATCGTGACGTCGTGGACGTGGCTTTCGCGCAGGCCTGCGCCGGTGATGCGGACAAACTGCGCCTTCTCGTGCAGCTCCTTCATGTCCTCGGCGCCGACATAACCCATCGCGGCGCGCAAGCCACCGGCGAGCTGGTGCATGACGTTGCCGACCGGTCCCTTATACGGCACCTGGCCTTCGATCCCTTCAGGCACGAGCTTGAGCGAATCCTTGATGTCCTGCTGGAAGTAGCGATCCGCAGATCCCCGCGCCATCGCTCCGACCGACCCCATGCCGCGATAGGCCTTGTAGGAACGCCCCTGCCACAGGAACACTTCACCCGGCGTCTCGTCGGTGCCGGCGAGCAGCGATCCGACCATCGCAATGTCCGCACCGGCGGCGAGCGCCTTGGCGAGATCGCCGGAGAATTTGATGCCGCCATCGGCGATGACGGGGATGTCCGACTTCTTGGCCGCCTCGACCGCGTCCATGATCGCCGTAAGCTGCGGCACGCCGACGCCGGCGACGATGCGCGTGGTGCAGATCGAGCCCGGGCCGATGCCGACCTTGATGCAGTCTGCACCGGCATCGATTAGCGCCTGCGCGCCATCTGACGTCGCGACGTTGCCGGCGACGACCTGCACCGAGTTGGACAGGCGCTTGATGCGGTTGACCGCGTGCAGCACGTGGCGGGAATGGCCGTGCGCGGTGTCGACGACGACAAGGTCGACGCCGGCATCGATCAAGCGCTCGGTGCGCTCGAAGCCGGTGTCGCCGACCGTGGTGGCGGCGGCGACGCGCAGGCGACCCTGCGCATCCTTGCAGGCGAGCGGATGGGCGACCGCCTTCTCCATGTCCTTGACGGTGATCAGGCCGACGCAGCGATACTGGTCGTCGACGACAAGCAGCTTCTCGATGCGGTGCTTGTGCAGCATCCGCCGCGCCTCGTCCTGGCTGACATTCTCGCGCACCGTGACGAGATTCTCGCGCGTCATCAGCTCGGAGACTTTTTGCCGGCGGTCCGTGGCGAAGCGGACGTCGCGGTTGGTGAGGATGCCGACCAGCTTGCCGGGCGTGTTCTTGCCGGCGCCGGTGACAACGGGAATGCCGGAAATGCCGTGGTCGCTCATCAGCTTGAGCGCGTCGTCGAGCGAGGCCTCGGGGCTGATGGTGAGCGGGTTCACCACCATGCCCGACTCGTAGCGCTTGACCTGCCGCACCTGGGCGGCCTGGCCTTCGGGATCGAAATTGCGGTGGATGACCCCGAGGCCGCCGGCCTGCGCCATGGCGATCGCCATGCGGGCCTCGGTGACGGTGTCCATGGCCGAGGCCATGATCGGGATGTTGAGCGGGATGGCGCGGGTGACGCGGGAACGGATGTCGACCTCGCCCGGCATGACGTCGGACAGGCCCGGCTTCAACAGCACGTCGTCGAACGTAAAGGCTTCGCGGATGCCCTGAAGTTGCACCGTGGCCATATGCCAACTCCTTCCTGCGGCCGTGCCGCAAATGACGATGGATGAGCGCCGCCCTCGACGTACCTTGCGGCATCGCCTTGAGAATCGGAGCCCATCGGTGGGGTTGACGCGGGTCGATAGCACGGCCGCGCGACGAATCAAAGCAAATCGCACCGCCGGCCAGCCATGCACAGGCCTTTTTAGGTAAATTCAGCGGGAAAAGGCCATCCACACGTCATTCCGGGGTGCGCCACCACGTGGCTCCGAATGACTAGGGGGCGCGATGGCGGCAGCGAGGGCTACCCAAAGCAGGGGCTCACGCCCTTGTTACGCGGGGGGCTATGCGTCGATCTGGAATGGTCCGGCGCCAGCGACGGTGATAAGCCGCAATCCTCGTCCTTTCTGCCCCATTTCATTACCACTCCGTCATGGTCGACAAGCAACGCATCATTCCGCTGATCGTGGCCACCGCGCTCTTCATGGAAAACATGGACTCGACGGTCATCGCCACCTCGCTGCCGGCGATCGCGGCCGACATCGGCACCAGCCCGTTGACCCTGAAGCTTGCAATCACCTCCTACCTCTTGTCGCTCGCGGTGTTCATCCCGGCAAGCGGCTGGACCGCCGATAGGTTCGGCGCGCGCATGGTTTTCGCAATCGCCGTCGGGGTGTTCATGATCGGATCGGTCGGCTGCGCGCTGTCGGGCTCGGTCACCGACTTCGTGTTCGCGCGCATCCTGCAAGGCATGGGCGGCGCCATGATGACCCCGGTCGGACGTCTCGTGCTGCTGCGCTCGGTCGACAAGAGCGCGCTGGTCAACGCCATGGCCTGGGTGACGGTCCCTGCCCTGATCGGTCCCGTGATCGGCCCGCCGCTCGGCGGCTTCATCACCACCTACGCGTCGTGGCACTGGATCTTCCTGATCAACATTCCGATCGGGCTGCTCGGCATCTTCATGGCGCTCCGTTTCATCGATCCGATCAAGAGCGAGACGCAGGAAAAGTTCGATCTCTACGGCATGATGCTCGCGGGGCTAGGACTTGCCGGCATCGCCTTCGGCCTCTCGGTCGCCGGCCTCAATCTCCTGCCCTGGAGCACGGTTGCGGCCCTCGTCATCGGCGGCGCGATTTCGATGACGCTCTACGTCCTGCACGCCCGCCGCACGGGCTCGCCGGTGCTGGACTTCTCGCTGCTGAAGCTTCCGACGCTGCGCGCGGCGGTGTTCGGCGGCTTCATGTTTCGGCTCGGCATCGGGGCGCTGCCTTTCCTGCTGCCGCTCCTGATGCAGATCGGCTTCGGGCTGTCGCCGTTCCATTCCGGCCTCGTCACCTTCGCGTCCTCGCTCGGGGCGATGGGCATGAAGACGCTGGCCGCGCGCCTGATCCGCGCCTTCGGTTTCCGCAATTTGATGACTGTGAACGCGATCGTCAGCGCATTCTTCCTCGGCGTCTGCGCGCTGTTCACGGTGACGACGCCGCTTCTGATTATCATGGTGATTCTGGTGGTCGGCGGCTTCTTCCGCTCGCTCGAGTTCACCGCGATCAACACGGTCGCCTATGCCGACGTCGAGAGTCCGCAGATGAGCCGCGCCACTACACTCGCCAGCGTCAACCAGCAGCTCGCGGTCTCCGCCGGCGTTGCGGTCGGCGCAGCTTGCGTCGAGACGACGATGTGGGTCAACCATGTCAGCGAGATCGACGCCACGGTGTTCGCGCCCGCCTTCGTCGTGGTGGCGCTGACCTCGGCGGCATCGAGCTGGTTCTTCTGGCAGATGCCCAGCGATGCCGGTCACGAGATCTCCGGCCGCAAGGCGGTGGAAATTGCCAGCCGCAAGGGCGCCGGCAAGGGCGCGGCCAATGCCGCCGTCAAGGCAGCGACTGAGGATACCCAGGACGTGCGAGACCAGCGGTTGGGGTAAGCCTTACTCAAACGGCGCGAGATACTCGGCGTCGTCGCGGCAAAAGCCGGGACGACAGCCGAGCTATTGCTCCCTCGCCTTGCCCCGGAATCCCGTCGCCAGCACGTAGCGCTCGGAGGAATCCTGCCGGCTTGCTGCCGGCTTGACGTGGCGCACGGTTGCAAAGTCGCGCTTGAGCTGGGCGAGCAGATCGGCATCGGCGCCGCTCTGGAATGTCTTGGCCAGGAACGTGCCGCCGGGCTTGAGCACGTCGCAGGCGAACGCCGCCGCCGTCTCGACCAAGCCGACGATGCGGAGTTGGTCGGTCTTGCGATGGCCCGTGGTGTTGGCGGCCATGTCGGACATGACCACGTCGGCGCCGCCGCCCAGCATCGCGGTGAGTTTTGAAGGCGCGCCATTGTCCATGAAATCGAGCTGCGCGAAATCGACACCTGGAATTTCCGGCATCTCCAAGAGATCGATCGCCACGACCTTGCCCTTGGCGTCGACCGAGCCAACGCGCTTGGCGGCGATCTGGCTCCAGCCGCCGGGCGCAGCGCCGAGATCAACCACCGCCATACCCGGCTTGAGCAGCCTAAACTTGTCGTCGATCTCCAGCAGCTTGAAGGCCGCGCGCGAGCGATAGCCGGCCGCCTTGGCCTTGGCGACATAGGGGTCGTTGAGCTGCCGCTCCAGCCACAGCTTCGATGACAGCTTGCGCTTGCCGCCGGTCTTGACCTGGACGTGCAAACGGCCGGTGGTGTCTTTCGCCATCTCACCAGCTCCTGAGTGCGCCGTCCTCGCGCATCATCTCGACCAGCATGCCCTCGCGCAGGCCGCGGTCGGCGACGCGCAGGCGCGGCAGCGGGAACGCGCGCCTGATCGCATCGAGGATGGCGCAACCGGCCAACACGAGATCGGCGCGCTCGATGCTGATGCAGCTGTTGTTCGCGCGCTCCTCATAGCTCATGCCGAGCAGCTTGTTGATGGTCGCGGCGATGTCGGCATCGTTCATCCAGATGCTGTCGATGCGGCGGCGGTCGTAGCGTGCCAGGTTGAGATGAATGCCGGCGAGCGTCGTCACGGTGCCAGATGTGCCGAGCAGATGCATGTCGGCGAGATCGCGACCATGCTGTTCCGCGAAGGGCGCGACATGATGTGCGACCTCGCGCTCCATCGCAGCATAGATCCCCGGCGTCACGTCGCGGCCGCCGAACTGCTCGGCCAGCGTGACCACACCGTACGGGATCGACATCCACGCCTTGATGCGCGGCTCCGGATTTTGCGCATCGCGCTCGATCCGCACCAGTTCGGTCGAGCCGCCGCCGATATCGAACAGGATGGCGCCGCGTCCCCTGGGATCGACCAACGGCGCGCAGCCGAGCACGGCGAGCGCGGCTTCCGTCTCGCGGTCGATGACCTCGAGCTCGATGCCGGTCTCTGCCGCGACGCGGCTGCGGAAGTCTTCCGCATTCGAGGCGGCGCGGCAGGCTTCGGTCGCGATCAGCCGCAGCCGCTTCGCCTTGCGAAGATTGATTTTGTCGCGGCAGATGCTGAGCGCCGCAATGGCGCGATCGATCGCGGCCTCGCTGATGTTCCCTGTGGCCGAGACGCCCTCGCCGAGCCGGATGATGCGCGAGAAAGAATCGACCACGCGGAAGCCCTCGTGGGTCGGACAGGCGATCAGCAGCCGGCAATTGTTGGTGCCGAGGTCGAGCGCCGCATAGACGCCGGTTCCCGACGCCTGCGCGGGGACGGCCGGATCAGTGGCCAACGCCACCGCCGCCATCGACCCCTCCAGCTCACCGTGCGGCCCATGGCCGTCGCGGAGCCGCGTGTGGTCATTCATACAAACTGTCTTTCCGAGGCCGCTGGGGCCGGTCAGGAATTGCTTTTTCGCCTGAAACATTAGCAGCGCGGCAGGCCTGCGCAACAACGCATCACATGGGACCATGCTCATTCGTGCGTTGTCGTGAACGGGTCCGTGGTCTATCTGAAAGGTGTCCGGCCGCTCCAGGCGCCCCGCGAAATCGCGCAATTGCCGGCTTTTCAGGTCGATTCCATGCAAGAACATACCAAATCGTCCACGCTCGAAAACGCTATTGCACTGCAAAAATATGGCGTCGGGCAACCGGTCCGCCGCAAGGAGGACGACACGCTGGTGCGCGGCAAGGGCCGCTACACCGACGATTTCAACCTGCCCGGCCAGGCCTATGCCGTGATCGTCCGCTCGACCCATGCCCACGGCATTATCCGCGGCATCGGTATCGCCGCAGCCGAGGCGATGCCGGGCGTGCTGGGGGTATGGACCGGCAAGGACCTCGATGCCGCCGGCCATGGCCCCTTCACCTGCGGCCTGCCGCTGAAGAGCCGCGACGGCTCACCCCTGCTCCAGACCAACCGTCAGCCGCTGGCGACCGACAAGGTCCGCTTCGTCGGCGATCCCGTCGCCTTCGTGGTCGCCGAGACGCTGGCCCAGGCGCGCGATGCAGCCGAGGCGGTCGAGCTCGACATCGATCCGCTGCCTGCCGTGACCGATCCGGAGGAAGCCGCCAAGCCCGGCGCGCCGCAGCTCTATGATCACATCCCGAACAATGTCGCGCTCGACTATCATTATGGCGACACGGACAAGGTCAACGCGGCCTTTGGCAGCGCCGCCCATGTCACCAAGATCGACATCGAGAACACCCGCGTTGCCGTGGTGTCGATGGAGCCGCGCGTCGGCCTTGCCTCGTATGACAAGAAGACCGAGCGCTACACCATCCAGATGCCGACGCAGGGCGTTGCGGGCAACCGCGCCAACCTTGCCAAGAACCTGAAGGTGCCGAACGAGAAGGTGCGCATTCTCACCGCCAATGTCGGCGGCTCCTTCGGCATGAAGAACGTCAACTACCCCGAATACATGTGCATCCTGTACGCGGCGAAGCAACTCGGCCGTCCCGTGAAATGGCTGGACGAGCGCTCGACCAGCTTCCTGTCCGACAGCCATGGTCGGGCGCAGAAGATCCATGCCGAGCTCGCGCTCGATGCGGAGGGGCATTTCCTCGCGGCTAGGCTGTCCGGCTACGGCAATCTCGGCGCCTATATCACCGGCGTTGCGCCGAGCCCGCTCTCGCTCAACACCGGCAAGAATTTCTCCAGCGTCTACCGCACGCCGCTGATGGCGATCGACATCAAGACGGTCTTGACCAACACCACGCTGATGGGGGCCTATCGTGGCGCTGGCCGGCCCGAGGCCAACTACTACATGGAGCGGCTGATCGACCGCGCCGCCGACGAGATGGGCATCAACCGCCTGACCTTGCGCAAGCGCAATTTCATCAAGCCGAACCAGATGCCGTTCGCGGCCTCTTCCGGCGTCACCTATGACAGCGGCGACTTCCAGTCCGTGTTCAACCAGGCGCTCAAGATCTCCGACCACGAGAATTTCGCCAAGCGCAAGAAGGAGAGCAAGAAGGCCGGCAAGCTGCGCGGCATCGCGGTCGGCTCGTATCTGGAGGTCACCGCGCCGCCAAGCCCCGAGCTCGGCAAGATCGTGTTCGACCCTGACGGCACCGTGCAGCTGATCACCGGCACGCTTGATTACGGCCAGGGCCACGCGACGCCGTTCGCGCAGGTGCTGTGCGCCCAGCTCGGCGTGCCGTTCGAGAAGGTCAAGCTCGTGCAGGGCGACAGCGACATCGTTCACGCCGGCAACGGCACCGGTGGCTCGCGCTCGATCACCGCGAGTGGCATGGCCATCGTTGAGGCGTCCAAGCTCGTCATCGAGAAGGGCAAGCGCGCCGCGGCGCACATGCTGGAGGCGTCAGAGGCCGACATCGAGTTCGAAGGCGGCAGCTTCACCATCGCCGGCACCGACCGCTGCATCGACATCATGGAGCTCGCGAAGAAACTGCACGAGGGCAAGGTTCCGGACGGCGTGCCCGACAGCCTCGACGTCGACCACACCAGCGAGCCGGTGCCATCGGCATTCCCGAACGGCTGCCACGTCGCCGAGGTGGAGATCGATCCTGACACCGGCCTCGTCGAGATCGTGCGCTACAGTGCGGTGAATGATTTCGGCACCGTGATCAATCCGATGCTGGTCGCCGGCCAACTCCATGGCGGCGTGGTCCAGGGCATCGGCCAGGCGCTGATGGAACACATCCGCTACGACGAGAGCGGCCAGCCGATCACGGGCTCGCTGATGGACTACGCCCTGCCGCGCGCAGGCGACGTGCCCAACATGACGGTCGGCGACCATCCGGTGCCGGCCACCACCAACCCGCTCGGCAGCAAGGGCTGCGGCGAAGCCGGCTGTGCCGGCAGCCTATCGACGGTGGTGAATGCGGTGCTCGATGCGCTCTCCGACTACGGCATCAAGCACATCGACATGCCGCTGACCCCGGAGCGCGTCTGGCGCGCGATCCAAGACGCGAAGGGCAAGGCGGCGTAAGGGGCGCGCTTTTGCCTTCGCGACAATGCTGTCATCGCCCGGCTTGACCGGGCGATCCAGTACTCCAGCATTGATTGACCGAGAGGCTGCGGCGCACTGGATGCCCCGCCCTCGCGAGGCATAACAGCGTCTTTGGAGCGGCGAGCTTGCCTCTCGGCGTGCCTACGCCGCCGCCTGCTCGCGCGGCTGGTAGATCGCGGTGTGCTGGCAGTGCGCAATTGGCGTCGTGCCGTTGGCAACGACCAGCGCGTCGAGCTCGACGAAGCGGTGGCCCTTTTTCTCGTAATTGGCGGTGACTTTCGCCCGCGCAATGATCTCGTCACCGGTACGCGCGGCGGAGAGCAACTGCATGCGGCTGCCGACGTGGATCCACGGGCCCAGAATGGTATTATCGACCAGCACGCGGTTCATCACGCGCTGAATCAGGCCGGGATGGCCGAGCCCTTCGCGCGCGAAAATCGGCTCGGTCTCCCTGACATCGGCGAGATAATCGTTCGCAGCCTGCCCGGCCCAGCGGCGCGGCGCCGTGCCAAGCCATTTGCCGACCTCGAAGATTTCTGGGCTGACCGGCTTGCGCGCGACCACCGCGGGCACAGCCACATAGTCGCTCAGCGCGACCGCCGGTGGGACCGCCGGCAGCGATGCAGTCCCGGTGGCGCACAGCTCGGTGCGACTGAACACCTCGAGCGTCAGCAGCCCGTTGTGCTCGGTCGCATCCACATCCGCCGTCTCGCCGTCATAGACCGGCTTGATGAAGCGGGCCTCGACCAGCCCGCGCTCCAGGAAATCTCGCCCCCAGCTGGCGATCGGCACGTGCATCATGTAGGCGAAGACATCGACGCCGGGGACCAGCCCACCTTCAAAACCGAAGCGGCGTGCCACCGTGTCGTCGTGCATCTTGTTTTCGGACTGTTTTGCGGTGTTGTAGGCCTCGACGCGCCAGGTTTCCAGCCGGTTCGGCATGAGGTCATCTTCCCTGTATTCTTGTTGTTTCGAGCCCGATCGTAGGCCCCGGGGAACACCGGTCAATCCCCTCGCCTTTGCGGCCCGAATGGGGTACCACGCGCCGAATGACTGACACCCCCACCCGCATCTATGTCGACGCCGACGCCTGCCCGGTGAAGGACGAGATCTACCGCGTCGCGCTCCGTCACAGCGTGCCCGTGCGCGTCGTCGCCGGCAATTTTATTCGCGTGCCGCAGGACCCGCTGATCGAGCGTATCGCGGCCGGCTCCGGCATGGATGCGGCCGACGACTGGATTGCCGGGCGGGCGAGGCCCGGCGACGTGGTCGTCACATCGGACATTCCGCTGGCAAGCCGCTGCGTCAAGGCGGGCGCCGAGGTGATCGCGCCGAATGGCAAGCCGTTCACGGAAGAATCGATCGGCATGACTCTGGCCGTGCGCAATCTGATGACCGATCTGCGCTCGGCCGGCGAAGTGACGGGCGGCCCCCGCTCGTTCTCACCGCGCGACCGCTCCGCCTTCCTCTCGGCGCTAGACCAGACGCTGCGCCGGATCCAGCGCCGCCGCGCCGACCAGGCCGCCACGAGCCAAGGCTAGTTATGGCACCGCCGCTGATCCAACTCAAAGATATCAAGCTCACCTTCGGCGGCACGCCGCTGTTGTCGGGCGTCGAGCTCAACGTCGCACCATCCGAGCGCGTCTGCCTGATCGGCCGCAACGGCTCCGGCAAGTCGACGCTGCTGAAGATCGCGGCAGGCCTGATCGAGCCGGACAGCGGCACGCGCTTCGTGCAACCTGGCGCCACCGTTCGTTACCTGCCGCAGGAGCCGGACTTCGGCGGGCACAAGACCACGCTGAGCTATGTCGAGTCCGGGCTCGCCCCCGGCGACGACCAGCACCAGGCACGTTACCTGCTTGAGCAACTCGGCCTCACCGGCGAGGAGAACCCGCACAACCTCTCCGGCGGCGAAGCACGGCGCACCGCGCTGGCCTATGTGCTGGCGCCCTCGCCCGACATTCTGCTGCTGGACGAGCCGACCAACCATCTCGATCTGGCTACTATCGAATGGCTGGAACAGGAGCTCGACTCCCGGCGCAGCGCGCTGGTGATCATCAGCCACGACCGTCGCTTCCTCACCAATCTCTCGCGTTCGACCGCCTGGCTCGACCGCGGCAAGATCAAGCAGATCGATCGCGGCTTTGCCTCGTTCGAGAGCTGGCGCGACGAGGTGCTTGCGGAGGAAGAGCGCGACCAGCACAAGCTGGACCGCAAGATCGTCGACGAGGAGCACTGGCTGCGCCACGGCGTCTCCGGACGGCGCAAGCGCAACGTCAAGCGTCTCGCCAACCTGCATGCGCTGCGCGACCAGCGCCGCAATTATCGGGGCACGGCCGGCACCGCCAGTCTCGCCGCCGCGGAAGCCGAGCAATCCGGCAAGCTGGTGATCGAGGCGAAGGGCATCACCAAAGCGTATGGCGACCGTGTGATCGTCGACAGTTTCTCCACCCGGATCCAGCGCGGCGACCGGCTCGGCATCATCGGCCCGAACGGCGCCGGCAAGACCACGCTGGTCAATCTGCTCACCGGCGCAACGCAGCCGGATTCCGGGACTGTGCGGCTAGGTGCCAATCTGGAGATGGCGACGCTCGACCAGCACCGCGAAAGTCTCGATCCCAAATCGACGCTGGCAGAAGCCCTGACCGGCGGCCGCGGCGATCACGTCATGGTCGGCGGCAAGCCGAAGCATGTCGTCGGCTACATGAAGGACTTTCTGTTCGCGCAGGAGCAGCGCGGCACGCCGTTGGAAGTGCTCTCCGGCGGCGAGCGCGGCCGCCTGATGCTGGCACGCGCGCTGGCAAAGCCTTCGAACCTGCTGGTACTGGACGAGCCGACCAACGATCTTGATCTCGAAACGCTCGACGTGCTCGAGGAGATGCTCGGCGACTACGAGGGCACAGTCATCCTGATCAGCCATGACCGCGACTTCCTCGACCGCGTCGTCACCTCCGTGATCGCTCCGGAGGGCAACGGCAGGTGGATCGAATATGCCGGCGGCTATAGTGACATGCTGGCGCAGCGCGGCGCGGACTTGAAGCGCGAGACGGCGAAGACGCAGCCAGCTGGAGAGAAGAAAGAAGAGCGCGCGGCTCCGCCCGCTTCGACGGCAAAGCGAAAGCTCAGCTTCAACGAGAAGCACGCGCTGGAAACACTGCCGAAGAAGATGGAAACGCTGCAGGCCGATATTGCCAAGCTGCAACGCGTGCTGGACGATCCCAACCTCTATGCCAGGGATCGCAGGAAATTCGACGACACGTCAGCTGCCATCGCCAAGGCGCATGAGGAACTGTCCGCCGCCGAAGAGCGCTGGCTCGAACTTGAAATGCTCCGCGAAGAGATAGAACAGGCATAACTTATGACAACAACTCTCGCCGCCAAGATCGCCCGTGAATACGGCACGCCCTGCGCTGTCATCGACATGGACCGCGTCGAGCGCAACATTGCGCGGATCCAGAAGGCCTGCGACGATGCCGGCATCGCCAACCGGCCGCACATCAAGACGCACAAGAACCCGACTATTGCAAAGTTGCAGGTCGCAGCCGGCGCCAAGGGCATCACCTGCCAGAAGATCGGCGAGGCCGAGATCATGGCCAATGCCGGCATCGATGACATCCTGATCAGCTATAATCTGCTCGGCGAGGAGAAGATGGCGCGCCTCGGCGCGCTGAATGCCAAGACCAGGATGACGGTCGCCGCCGACAATTCGACCGTCGTTGCCGGCCTGCCCAAGGCCGCCGCGGCGTCGGGCCGCCCGCTCTCGGTCGTGGTTGAATGCGATACGGGCCGCAAGCGCGCGGGCGTCGAGACGCCGGCCGAAGCGATCGCGCTGGCGCGCGAGATCGCCGGCTCCAAGGGGCTCGAATTCGCCGGCTTCATGCTGTATCCGACCGAGACCGGATGGGCCGACGCTCAGAAGTTTTTTGATGAGGCGCTGGCCGGCGTGCGCGCGCACGGGCTGGATGCGAAGATCGTCTCGACCGGCGGCACGCCGAATCTTGTCAACATCGGCAAGCTCAAGGGCGGCACCGAGCATCGCTTCGGCACCTACATCTACAACGACCGCATGCAGGTCGCGGCCGGCGTCGCCACCTGGGACGACTGCGCCCTGCACATCTATTCGACCGTGGTCAGCCGCGCCGCGCCCGAGCGCGGCATTCTCGATGCCGGCTCGAAGACGCTGACATCAGATACCGGCGGCCTCGACGGCCACGGCCTGATCCTGGAGCATCCCGAAGCCAAGATTGCGAAATTCGCCGAGGAGCACGGCTTCCTCGATCTCTCCCGCAGCAACACGCGGCCGAACGTCGGCGACGTCGTGCGGATCGTGCCCAACCATGTCTGCGTCGTCGTCAACATGATGGACGAGGTCCTGATGGTCCGCGGCGAAGAGATCATCGGCACGCTGCCGGTGGCAGCGCGCGGCAAGCTGCGCTAGACGCGAATGAGAGCCTGGAGCTCCCGATCCAGGCGTTCGCGGAACAGGTTGATCGGGCGGGCCAGTCGCCCGGCTGGCGGGCGATGCACCAACCATGCGCGCACGGCGGGATTGAAGTCCCGCGCAGCGACCGGCTTGAGCGAATCGCGAAACGCGCTGCGCTTCAATGCGAGCGGCGTCACCAGCCCGACTCCGAGGCCGCGTGCCACGAGCGACAGGCGAAGCTCGCTGTCGAGCGCCTCCACCGCGACCGTGAACGGCAGATGCTCGGCATCGAAGCGGCGCTTGAGCGTATCGCGAAATCCGCAGCCGTCCTGGTTGATGACCCATGAGAGCTGCGACAGGCGCTCGAGATCGACGGTGCGAGCGATCTTCGTGTCGCGCGCGACGACGAACACCACGGGCTGCGAACCGAGATCGTCAGCGACCAGATCAGCGGGCGGCGCGGCCCCGTCGGGCAGGCAGATTGCGGCGGCATCCAGCTCATTGCGGCTGACCCGCTCGACCTGGTTGGGCGACCAGCCCGAGACGATGCGCACGCTCAGCGCGGGAAATTCGGCACGCACAGCATCGAGCGGCGCGCTGAGCCCGGCCTCGGACAGAAACGGCGTGAGACCAAGTCTGAACTCGCCGCGAACGACTCCGTCATTGGCAACGCCGGCCTTGAGATCGTCAAGCAATCTCAGCAGACGGCGGCCCTGCTCATAGGCCTCGTGTCCCGCGGCCGTCGGTTTCAGCGGCTTCGACAGGCGATCCAACAACTGCGTGCCCAGCATCTCCTCCAGATTCTGGATGCGGCGCGTCACGCCAGGCTGGGTGAGGTTGAGACGCGTCGACGCCGCCACGATCGAGCCGGTCTCGACTACCGCGACGAAAGCGACGAGGTCATGGGTGTTCATGAGAAACTCGCATATTCTTTATAGGCTAAATTGAATTGTTGCATATTATGCGCGTCGCTTAAAGGGGATCACGCATCTCATCCGCGAGGTCCCATGACCATCTCCGAAACCTCCAAGCTCGCCTCTCCAAAGCAACTCGCCGAGCGATCCCTGATCCGGCTCGGCGCCGTCACCACAGGCATCGTCGTCACCAATTTATTCGCGCCGCAGATCCTGGTCGGCCTGATCGGCCGGTCGCTGGCCATGACCGCCTTCCAGGCTGGCCTCGTCAGCACGTTGACCCTGCTCGGCTATGCGCTGGGCCTGTTGTTGCTGGTGCCACTCGTCGACCTCGTCGAGAACCGGCGCCTGATCCTGCGCACACTCGGCTGCGCGATCCTCGCAGCTCTCGCGACGGCGTTCGCGCCCTCGCCTTCGCTCCTGTTGCTCGCCACGTTCGTTCTCGGAGCGTCCTGCGCGGCCATCCAGATGACAGTTCCACTGGTCGCATCCATCGTGGCGCAGGAACGTCGCGGCCAGGCCATCGGCGAAGTCATGAGCGGATTGATGATCGGCATCCTGTTGTCGCGGCCCGCGGCGAGCCTGATGGCCGATCTCTGGAGCTGGCGCGCCTATTATTTCGCCTCGGCGGTGCTCATGGCGTTGCTTGCCGCCGCACTCGGTCGCTATCTGCCGACGCTGCAGCCAGCGGCCCGCGTCGGCTACATCGACTTGCTCCGCTCGTTCCCAAGGCTGCTGCGGGAAGAGCCTGTGCTGCGCGTGCGCGCCTGGACCGCATCCCTGGTCATGGCGTCTTTCACGGCATTCTGGTCCGCGGTCGCGCTGCGCCTGCCGGATGCACCCTTTATGCTCGACGCCAAGGGCATCGCAGCCTTCGCGCTGATCGGCGTTGCGGGCGCCGCGGCGACGCCGCTCGCCGGCCGTTGGGGCGACAGGGGCTGGGCCCGGCCGATGTTCTTCGCCGCTCACCTGTGCATCATCGGCTCACTCGCCCTTTGCGCCTGCGCGGGCGTGATGGAGTCCCGCATCGCTGCGCTGCTGGTGTTGTGCCTCGGCACCATCCTGCTCGATGTCGGCATCACCGCCGACCAGACGCTCGGGCGCCGCGCCATCAATCTGCTGCGGCCCGAAGCCCGCGGCCGCATCAACGGCCTGTTCGTCGCGCTGTTCTTCGTCGGCGGAGGCGTCGGCTGCGCGGGGGCCTCGCTGGCCTGGAGCTATGCCGGCTGGACCGCAGTCTGCGCAGTCGCGGCGGGTTTCGGTATGCTCGGCCTCCTCACCGACGTTCTGACCAGGACCGGCACGTCATGATCAGAACGACCCCAGCCAACGCAGCACGCCCTCGCCCGCAGCAGCCCCCGTTGCGAACGAGGCCTGGAGGAGATAGCCGCCGGTCGGGGCTTCCCAGTCCAGCATCTCGCCGGCCGCGAACACGCCGGGCAGTTTGCGCAGCATGAAGTGCTCGTCGAGCTCCTCGAACCCGATCCCGCCCGCGGTCGAAATGGCCCGCTCGATCGGCGCGATGCCGGTGAGCTGAACCGGAACCGCATTCACCAGATCCGCCAGCTCCGCCGGCGAGAACGATGCCAGCGGCCGGCCGGATGCGATGGCCGTCTCCTGCATCAAGCCGATGCCGACGGGCGACAATTGCGCCGCCTTGCGCAGGAAATTCGCCAGCGATTGCTTGCCGCGCGTGCCGGACAACCGTGTCGTCAGCCCATCTGTGTCGAGGTCAGGCCGCAATGCGATCGTCAACGTCGCCTGCCCCAGACCCAACACCGCCTCGCGCAGCTCCGCTGACAGCGCGTAGATCGCACCGCCCTCGATGCCGCTGCGGGTGATCATGGCTTCGCCGCGCACGGTGTGCGCAGCAACCGTCAACGCGACGCCCTTGAGAGGCTGGCCTTCGAAACGGTCGCGAAACACCTCCGACCACGCAACCGTGAAGCCGGAATTCGCCGGCCGGAGCTTTGAGATGGCAATGCCTTTCGCGGCTAGCAAATCAACCCACGCGCCATCCGAGCCGAGCCGGGGCCAGCTCGCACCACCGAGTGCCAGCACGGTTGCGTTGGCAGCGATGGCTCGCGGGCCATCGGGTGTTTGAAATTGCAGGCGGCCGGTCTCGTCCCAGCCGGTCCACCGATGGCGCAACGCGAATTGCACGCCTGATGCGTCGAGGCGTCGCAGCCAGGCGCGCAGCAAGGGCGAGGCCTTGAACGTCTTTGGAAACACCCTGCCGCTGCTGCCGATGAAGGTTGGTTGCCCCAGCGCTGCACTCCAGTCGCGCAGCGCATCTGGCGGAAACGCCTCGACCGCGCGGCGTAAGCGCGGCGCCGCTTCGCGGTAGCGAGTGAGGAAATCCGCCAGCGGCTCGCTGTGGGTGAGATTGAGCCCGCCGCGGCCGGCCATCAGGAATTTGCGGCCTGCCGACGGCATAGCGTCATAGATTGTGACGTGGGCACCGCCCGATGCCAGCACCTCCGCCGCCATCAGCCCGGCGGGACCGGCCCCGATGACGGCGACGTCAGTCAGAGTTTAATCCCCGCCCGTGCCGCAGCCTGCGCGACGTATTTCTGCGTCTGCTCGAACGCGCCGGTGAGCGCCTTCGCCTTTGACATGTCGCTGATCTCGGCGAAATGCGCGGCAATCGCGTCCGGGGTCCATTCGGATTCCGGCAGGTTGATGCCTTCGCTCTCCAATATCTTGATCACGGCGAAGGAGCCGGCACCGGCGCCCATGATGGTGCGGGTCGGCGCGTCCTCGCTCAGCATGTACTCGACCGCCGGCGTGATCGCATTCGGCTTCATCAGCTGCAGCGCCTGCGGCGGCAAGAGTTCTTCCGTCATACGGGTCGCAGCCGTCGGCGAGATGATGTTGACGCGGATGTTGTTCTTGCGCCCCTCTTCCGCGAGCACGTTCATCAGGCCGACCATGCCCGATTTGGCCGCGCCGTAATTGGCCTGACCGAAATTGCCGTAGAGGCCGGAAGACGAGGTCGTCAGCACGATGCGGCCGTAATTGCGATCGCGCATGCCGGCCCAGACCGCTTTACAGCAATAGAACGTGCCGACGAGATGCACGTCGAGCACCTTCTGGAAATCGGCCGCCTCCATCTTGCCGAACGACTTGTCGCGCAGGATGCCAGCGTTGGCACACATGATGTCGACACTGCCCCAATCCTTGGTGGCACGCTCGACCATGGCAGTGACCTGTTCGAAATTCGACACGTCGGCGCCATCGGCCATCGCGGTGCCACCGGCTTTGCGGATCTCCTCGACCACGGCTTCAGCGGGCGACAGCGAGGCGCCGGTGCCGTCACGCGCGCCGCCAAAATCGTTCACGACAACCTTCGCGCCGCGGCTGGCCAGGCCCAGCGCATGCGCCTTTCCGAGACCATTGCCCGCGCCGGTGACGATGGCGACGCGTCCGTCGAACCTGATTGCCATGAGTGCGTTTCCTTTCTTCCTTCTCCCCTTGTGGGAGAAGGTGGCGCGCAAACGCCGGATGAGGGGTATCTCTCGGCAGCGGAGCTCGTGGAGAGATACCCCTCACCCGGCTTCGCGTTCCGCGAAGCCACCCTCTCCCACAGGGGGAGAGGGTAAGAGCGCTCCGGGAGAGATTTGGCAGCTTTTGAGCAGCGATGGGTCGCCGGGTCAAGCCCGGCAACGACGTCTCAGGTCAAGCGATATAGATCAGTCCGAGCCAGTCCGCGACCAGCGCGGGCTTGTCCTCGCCTTCGATCTCCACCGTCACGTTGGTGCGAGACTGCAATTCGCCTGCCTTTCGCAGCTTGGCTTCGGCCAGCACGAAACGCCCGCGGACGCGCCTGCCCGAGCGGACCGGCGAAATGAAGCGCAGCTTGTCGAAGCCGTAATTCACGCCCATCGTGGTGCCCGCAATCGCCGGCATCACTTCGTAGGACATCACCGACAACACCGACATGGTCAGGAAACCGTGTGCGATGGTGGTGCCGAACGCGATCTCCTTGGCCCGTTCGGGGTCGACATGGATGAACTGATGATCCTCGGTCACGTCTGCGAAGGCGTCGATACGGGGCTGGTCGATCAGATGCCAGGACGACACGCCGATCTCCTTGCCGACCAGGGCCTGATAGGCCTCCAGCGTGATCGGCGGCTTCTTCCAGATTTGGTTCACTTAAGTCTCACTCCGTGTTTTCGGCAGTTCCGGAAAATCCTCCTCACGGAATTCCCGGCCGCGCAGCGGATCGTTGCGATCATCGTCGCGTTCGAGCCGTCGTAGCTGCACACGGCGGATTTTGCCAGAGATCGTCTTCGGCAATTCGGTGACGATTTCGAGCCGGCGGATCCGCTTGAACGGCGCCAGCCGCCCGTGCAGGTGCTTGAAGATGGAGAGCGCCGTCTCCCGCGTGCGCTCCGCGCCCGACGTCAGCAGCACGAACGCCTTGGGGATCGCAAGCCTGATGGGATCGGGGCTCGGCACCACGGCGGCTTCCGCGACCAGCTCATGCTCGAGCAGCACGCTCTCCAGCTCGAACGGGCTGATGCGGTAGTCTGATGACTTGAACACGTCGTCGGAGCGGCCGACGAAGGTGAGATAGCCGTCCTCGTCTTCGAACACGACGTCACCGCTGCGATAAAGCTCGCCTTCCGCGCCGGACAGCTTGCCATCCTCACCCTGATAGCCCTGCATCAGGCCGGCGGGACGATCGGCGCCCAGCAGCAGCGCGATTTCGCCTTCCTTCGCCGGATGGC
The DNA here is from genome assembly GCF_028128765.1 of Bradyrhizobium sp. CCBAU 51627. GTDB lineage: Bacteria > Pseudomonadota > Alphaproteobacteria > Rhizobiales > Xanthobacteraceae > Bradyrhizobium. The sequence goes on along the minus strand of NZ_LBJG01000005.1, from coordinate 244,074 downwards.
CGTCGGCATCGCTGACCTGCACGCGATAGCCCGGCAGCGGTCGGCCCATCGAGCCGACCTTGATCTTTTGCTCCGGCGAATTGCCGGCAAGCGCGGTGGTCTCGGTCTGGCCGTAACCGTCGCGGATGGTGAGACCCCAAGCGGCCTGCACCTGGTCGATCACTTCCGGGTTGAGCGGCTCGCCGGCGCCGCAGACTTCGCGCAAGGCAACTTTGAATGAAGCCAGGTTCTCCTGAATGAACAAGCGCCACACCGTCGGCGGCGCACATAACGTCGTGACACCGCAGCGTCCGATGGTGGCGAGCAGACCCTTGGCATCGAAGCGCGGCTGATTGACCACGAACACGGTGGCACCCGCATTCCACGGCGCGAAGAAACAACTCCAGGCGTGCTTGGCCCAGCCGGGCGAGGAAATATTGAGATGGACGTCTCCGGGCTTCAGCCCGATCCAGTACATGGTCGAGAGATGGCCAACCGGGTAGCTGCGCTGGCTGTGCCGTACCAGCTTTGGCTTTGCCGTGGTGCCCGAGGTGAAATAGAGCAGCATCGGGTCGTCGGCCTTGGTCGGACCGTCGGGCGTGAAGCTTTCCGGGGTCTTCGCCGCCTCATCATAGGACAACCAGCCGTCGGACGGTTCGCCGACAACGACGCGGACGATATTCTCGATACCAAGGCTTGCGAATTTCGCGACCTGATCCTGCGCGGCAACGACCGCCCTCGCCTTGCCGCGATCGAGCCGATCGCGCAGCTCGTCGGCGGTAAGCAGCGTGGTCGCGGGAATCACGACAACACCGAGCTTGATTGCCGCGAGCATCGTCTCCCACAGCGGTACCACATTGCCGAGCAGCAGCAGCAGATGATCGCCGCGCTTCAGGCCCTGCGCACGGAGAAAGTTCGCGACCTGATTGGAGCGCTTTGAGAGCGCAGCGAAGGACAATTTGGTTTGCTTGTCCTGGGCCGCATCGACAATCCAGAGCGCGGGCCGGTCCTTGCTCTCCGCATTCGTCGCCAGCCCCGCGTCGAACCAGTCGAGCGCCCAGTTGAAGGGGACTGGATCCGGCCAGCGGAAATCCCTGACCGCTGTCTCGTAATCGGTGCGGTGAGCGAGAAGAAACGCGCGCGCGTCCTGAAATGTCGTCATTAAGCTTTCCCGGCTAGCCCCCTAACGTGCTTGATAATTCCGGAAAAATCCACCCCGCCCTGGCCGGCTGCGTCGAAAGACTGATAGATCTCCTGCGCATGCTTGCCCAGCGGCGTCGCCGCGCCGGCGGCCTTGGCGGCATCCTGCGCCAGGGTCAGGTCTTTCACCATCAGCGCCGAGGCAAAGCCCGGCTTGTAGTCGTTGTTGGCCGGCGAGGTCGGCACCGGGCCCGGAACCGGGCAATAGGTCGTGAGCGACCAGCATTGGCCCGATGAGGTCGAGGCGACATCAAAGAGCGCCTGGTGCGAGAGGCCAAGCTTCTCGCCAAGCGCGAAGGCTTCGCTTACGGCGATCATGGAAATGCCGAGGATCATGTTGTTGCAGATCTTGGCCGCCTGCCCGGCGCCGGCGCCGCCGCAATGCACGATCTTCTTGCCCATGTTTTCCAGCACCGGCTTGGCCGCCGCGAATGCGTTCGCCTCGCCGCCGCACATGAAGGTGAGCGTGGCACCCTTGGCGCCGCCGGTCCCGCCGGAGACCGGCGCGTCAACCGAGAGCACGCCGTGCTTGGCCGCGAGCGCGTGGGCCTGCCGCGCACTCTCGACATCGATGGTGGAGCTGTCGATGATCAGCGCGCCTTTGGTCATGGCGGGAAGGACTTCATTCCACACGCCGAGCACGTGCTTGCCGGCCGGGAGCATGGTGACAACGACCTCGGCGCCCTTCGCAGCGCCCGCGGCGCTGTCCGCGATGCCGGCGCCGTCGGCCTTGGCCTGATTGCGGGAAGCCTCGACGAGATCGAATGCCACCACCTCGTGGCCGGCCTTGACGAGGTTGGCCGCCATCGGGCCGCCCATGTTGCCGAGACCGATGAATGCGATCGTGGCCATTGTCGTTTCTCCCCTTGTCGCGTTGGTCAGTTGAACTTGAGCTCGTCGGCGCCGATCTCGGCGAAATACGGCGCCAGCATTTGAGGCGTCACATCCTCGATCCGCGGCGGCGACCAGGTCGGATTGCGGTCCTTGTCGATCACGGCCGCGCGCACGCCTTCGCGGAAGTCGTCGCTCCGGAACACTTCCAGCGCGGCCCGATATTCCCGTACCAGGCATTCTTCCAGGCTCGAAGATGCGCGCGCGAGCCGCAAGAGCTTCAGCGTCACCACCATGCCGCGCGGGGATTTTTCGTTGAGCGTCTTCAGCGTGGCCAGCGCGAACTCGGAGCCATCGCGCTTGAGCGCAGCGAAGATGTCATCCATGCGATCGAAGCCGAACAGAGCGTCGATCACAGGCTCTCTTGCTGCGACCGGTCCTGCAATTCCGTCGCTCGCAAAACCGTTGATCAGTTTGGTGACCTCCCCCGCAGTCACGCCCTCACGGACCTTGGTCAGTGCCTCACGCAGTTCCGGCCATTTGACGGCCAGCACCACCGCATCCGCGAACTTCGCGTGGATCGCGTCCGGCCCGTTCATGGTCTGGCCGGTGAGCCCGAAATAAGTGCCGATTTCGCCCGGCGAATGGGACAGCAGATAGGTGCCGCCGACATCGGGGAAGAAGCCGAGGCCGACTTCCGGCATCGCGAGCTTGGTACGATCCGTGACGACACGATGGCTCGCATGCGCGGACAAGCCGACGCCGCCGCCCATCACGATGCCGTCCATGAAAGCGACATAGGGCTTTGGAAACTTCTTTATCCGGGCGTTGAGGATGTACTCCTCGCGCCACAGGATCTTGCCGAGATCGCCATTGACCTTGGAGCTTTCCCAGAGCGTGCGAATGTCACCGCCGGCGCACAAGCCGCGCTCGCCGGAGCCTTCCAGCAAGATCACGGCTACGGCGGGATCAGTCTCGAAGCGGTCGAGCGCCTTGTCGATGTCGCGAAACATCTCCAGCGTCACGGCATTGATCGCCTTGGGACGATTCAGCCTGATCACCCCGGCCGAACCCTCGACGCGAGCGATGAGATCGCCCTCTTCCGCTCCACTCATCTCGCGCCCTCGATCAACTTGCGCGCGACGATGAGCCGCATGATTTCATTGGTCCCTTCGAGGATCTGGTGCACGCGCAAGTCCCGCACGATCTTCTCGATGCCGTATTCGCTGAGGTATCCGTAGCCGCCGTGAAGCTGCAGCGCATGGTTCGCGACCTCGAACCCGACATCGGTGCCGAAGCGCTTTGCCATCGCGCACAGCATGGTCGCGTCGGGGTCCTTGCGGTCGAGCGCGGCGGCGGCGCGCCACAGGAACGTGCGCGCGGCCTCGAGCTCGATCGCCATGTCGGCAAGACGGAATTGCAGCGCCTGGAATTCATCGAGACGCTTTCCAAACGCCTTCCGCTCCTTCATGTAGGCGCGCGCCTTGTCGAGCGCGGTCTGCGCGCCGCCGACCGAGCACGCGGTGATGTTGAGGCGGCCGCCATCGAGGCCAGCCATCGCGATCTTGAAGCCAACGCCCTCTTCGCTCAGCCTGTTGGCAACCGGCACGCGGGCGTTCTCGAACATCACAGCGCGGGTTGGCTGCGCATTCCAGCCCATCTTGCGCTCATTGGCACCGAAGGAGACGCCCGGCGTCTTGCCGTCGATGACGAGGGTCGAGATGCCGCCGGAGCCATCGCCGCCGGTGCGGACCATCACGACCAGGAGATCAGTGCCGCCGGCGCCTGAGATGAACTGCTTCTGACCGTTGAGGATGTAGTGATCGCCGTCGCGCACGGCGCGGGTTCGCAGCGCAGCAGCATCGGAGCCGGCGCCGGGCTCGGTGAGGCAATAACTCGCGATCAGCTCCATCGAACAGAGCTTCGGCAGCCATTGATGGCGCTGGGTGTCGCTGCCGAAGGCATCAATCATCCAGCTTGCCATGTTGTGGATGGAGATGAAGGCCGAGACGGTCGGACAACCCGTCGCCAGCGCCTCGAAAATCAGAGCTGCGTCGAACCGCGACATCGCGGAGCCCCCGACATCGTCGCGGATGTAGATGCCACCCATCCCGAGGCTTGCTGCCTCGCGCATCACCTCGACGGGGAAGTGCTTCTCCTCGTCCCAGCGCAGCGCGTGCGGCGCGATCTTCTCCGCCGCAAACGCCAACGCCATGTCGCGAACCGCGACCTGATCCTCATTCAGAGCGAACTGCATGCCGGCTGCTCACTGTTCTCGCCATTGCGAGGAGCTCATGACAAAACTGCGGAGCAATTTTGCACTGAAGCGACGAAGCAATCCAGGATCTTTCCGCAGTGACAGTCTGGATTGCTTCGCTGCGCTCGCGATGACGGGCTGGGCTACAGCCTTACTTCATCGTCGGGATCGAGAACTCCGCACCTTCCTTGACGCCGGACGGCCAGCGCGAGGTCACAGTCTTGGTCTTGGTATAGAAGCGGACCGAATCCGGACCGTGCTGATTGAGATCGCCGAAGCCGGACTTCTTCCAGCCGCCGAAGGTGTAATAGGCGATCGGCACGGGGATCGGCACGTTGATGCCGACCATGCCGACGTTGACCTTGGCCGCGAAGTCGCGCGCGGCGTCGCCGTCGCGGGTGAAGATGGCAACGCCGTTGCCGTAGTCATGTTCGGACGGCAGCGCCAGCGCTTCCTTGTAGTCATGGGCGCGCACGACCGACAGCACGGGCCCGAAGATCTCTTCCTTGTAGATCCGCATGTCCTTGGTGACGTTGTCGAACAGCGAACCGCCGAGATAGAAGCCGTTCTCATAGCCCTGCATCTTGAAGCCGCGGCCGTCGACGGCAAGCGTTGCGCCTTCCTTGATGCCGATGTCAATGTAGCTCTTGACCTTCTCGACCGCCTCACGCGTCACCAGCGGACCATAATCGGCCGACGGATCGATCGAAGTGCCGATCTTGAGGCTTTCGACGCGCGGGATCAGCCTGTCCATCAGGCGGTCGGCGGTGGTCTTGCCCACGGGCACCGCAACGGAGACTGCCATGCAGCGCTCGCCAGCCGAGCCGTAGCCCGCGCCGATCAGCGCGTCGACGGCCTGGTCCATATCCGCGTCGGGCATGATGATGGCGTGGTTCTTGGCGCCACCGAAACACTGGCAACGCTTTCCAGTCTGGGCAGCGCGCTCATAGATATACTGCGCGATCGGCGTGGAGCCGACGAAGCCGATGGCCTTGATATCAGGGTCGTCGAGAATGGCGTCGACCGCTTCCTTGTCGCCGTTGACGACATTGAGGATGCCGGCCGGCAGGCCCGCCTCGATCATCAGCTCGGCGAGCTTCATCGGCACGCCGGGATCGCGCTCCGACGGCTTGAGGATGAAGGCGTTGCCGCAGGCGATCGCGGGCGCGAATTTCCACATCGGAATCATGGCCGGGAAGTTGAACGGCGTGATGCCGGCGACGACGCCAAGCGGCTGACGCATGGAATAAATGTCGATACCGGGGCCTGCGCCCTCGGTGTACTCGCCCTTCATCAGATGCGGGATGCCACAGGCAAACTCGGCGACCTCAAGGCCGCGCTGAATGTCGCCCTTGGCGTCAGGCACGGTCTTGCCGTGCTCACGCGCGAGCAGCTCGGCGAGCTTGTCGTAGTCGCGCTGCACCAGCTCGAGGAATTTCATCATGACGCGGGCGCGCCGCTGAGGGTTGGTCGCGGCCCATTCCGGCTGCGCGGCGCGGGCGTTCTCGACGGCGGCGCGGACTTCGGCCTTGGATGCGAGGGCGACCTTGGCCTGAACGTCACCGGTCATCGGCTCGAAGACGTCTGCCGTCCGGCCCGACGTACCCTTCACCTCCTTGCCACCGATGAAATGTCCGACTGAACGCATGGAATGATCTCCTTGAGGGCGAGCTGGAACGCTTTGACAAATCCTATCGACCTGCATTTATTGGGATTCAAGTCCGAGATATTGCACCATAGATGTGCGAAAATGCTGGATCAAGGCGCTATCGACTGGGACGACTTCCGCTTCGTGCTGGCCATCGTAAGGGGCGGCTCGGTGTCGGCCGCGGCAAAGCAGCTCGGCGTCGATCATGCCACCGTAATCCGCCGCGTCGACCGGCTGGAGAAGCATCTCTCGGCCAAGCTGTTTGACCGGCGCAAGACCGGCTATCTCCTCACCGAGGCCGGCCAGCGCGTCGCCGACAGCGCGGAGGCGATGGAATCCACCATCGTCGCCAACCAGGAGCAGGTCGGCGGCTCGGTGGCGCGGCTGACCGGCACGGTGCGGATCGGCGCGCCCGATGGATTCGGCACCGCTTTCCTGGCGCCGCGGCTGACGCCCTTCGCGGACCGGTATCCCGATCTCGACCTGCAACTTGTGGCTACCGCACGCCTGTTCAGTCTCTCCAAGCGCGAGGCCGACATCGCCATTAGCCTGACCATGCCGAAGGAAGGCCGCATCGTCGGTCGCAAACTGCTCGATTATCGGCTGGGGCTCTATGCCGCACCGGCCTATCTCGACCGATTTCCTGTGATCGCCTCGCGGCAGGACCTGCTGCAGCACCGTTTCGTCGGCTACATCGAGGAATTGCTGTTCACGCCGGAGCTCGACTATTTGCCGCAGGTCTCGCCGCGCATTTCTGCCCGCTTCCGCAGTGCCAATCTGATCGCGCAACTCAACGCGACGCTCTCCGGCTTCGGCATCGCGGTGCTGCCGCATTTCATGGCGAGCGATTATCCGCAGCTGGTCGCGGTGCTGCCCGCGGAGATTTCGATCACGCGGACGTTCTGGATGCTGATGCATGCCGACAGCAAGGACCTCGCGCGGATCCGGGCGGTGGCGGATTACATCGGCGAGATCGTGGAGCGCGAGCGGGCTCTGTTTGCGGGGCGGTAACGCCTCCTCGCCTAGCTCTGCTTTGCCTTCTTCGCCGCCGCAACCTTCGGCTGGCGTTTCGCCGGCTCCAATGCGCTGTCCCTGCCCGCCTTCAGCACCTCGTCCGACAGCTCGCTGGAGCCGGCGATACGCGCGAGCAGCATGGTGCCGGCCATAATTGCCAGCGTGGCGATCGCCTGCTTGCGCGCGGCCTTGCGGGGCATGTTCGGGATGAAATCGGTCAGCATCTCGATCATCTCGTCGAGCTTTCCGGCGAAGGCTTTTCGCGTCTTCGGGCTCTCGCGGGCGATCTCGGCGCCGAGCGCGGGGATCGAGCAGCCATGGCCGGGATTGTCGCGATGCAGCGCCGACAGGTAGGTCTCCACGATCTGTGCGAACTGCTTCTCGGGCGCGACCTGATCGGACTGCTTGCGCCAGTGTTCCATCGAGCGGTCCATGGCGTAGGCAAAGGCCTCGATTACCAGCGCCTCGCGCGAGTCAAAATGCGCATAGAAGCCACCATGGGTCAGTCCCGCCTCCTTCATGAGGTCCGCGACACCGATGCCATGGGCACCCTTTTCGCGCAGCCGCACGGACGCCTTCCTCACGATCCGGTCGTGGGTTTCCTGCTTGTGTTCCGGGGAATAGCGCATGCTGATCTCATTGGATGTCAGAAATCATCTCATAACACGGATGGCGCCGCCGCGGCGCATTAATTCCCGGTAAAGTCGCTGCCGATCATGGAAAAGGTTGCAGTTGCATGAACCGCGAGTGCCCCCTTACCGTCGCGAACGAAGCCTTCGGTGTAGCTGGTCTGGCGCCCGAGCTTGATCACCTTGCCTTCCGCCGAGATCAGCCCCGATCGGACCGAGAGCGGACGCAGGAAGGTCATCTTCAGGTCGAGCGTCACCGACGACTTCCCGCCGTCCAGCCGCGTCGAAATCGCGCAGCCCATGGCGGTGTCGAGGAGCGCGGCGGCAGTCGCACCATGCAGGAGGCCGATGGTGTTTTCGAGATCCTCGCGCGGCTCCAGTTCCATGACGATCCGGCCGGGCTCGACGACCGCCATGACGAATCCGATCAGCTTGGCGAAGGGCGGCGGCGGCAGCCGGCCATCGCGGATGCCAAGCATGGCGTCCATGCCTGACAACCCCATTGCCATTTTCGCAACGGGCACGGGCGCCTGCCACTCCACCACGCGCGCGCGCCTCTGCGCCGGTGCAAACAGGTCGAGTTGATCGGCTTCCGTCATCTGCCATCCCTTTGTATGATGTTAATCATACTATGCTGCGGACTTCGCGCTGGCAACTCCACCCGCCCGCTTGACAAGGGAGGCATTTCGGCCCGGAAGTGATGCCGACCGGCGCGTCTCGCGCCCGTCCACGAAATCTTTGAGATGCCCGATGGAAATGCTCAACAACCACTGTGGCGTCACGCGCGATGCGCGCGGCGTCGTCCATGTCGCGATCTGCAATGCCGGCCCGCTGAATATTCTGGGCTCGCCCGTGACCGAGGCGATACGCGACGGCCTGCGACAGCTCGCCGCCGACCGGAGCATCCGCGTCGTGGTGCTGCGCGGCCAGAGCGAGAAGAGCATGATCGGGGGCGCCGACATCAAGGAGATGGCCAAGCTTGACCAAAAGTCTGCCGAGGCCTTCATCAGCCGCCTGCGCGATCTCTGCGAAGCCGTGCGCCAATTCCCTGCCCCTCTGATTGCGCGCATGCCCGGCTGGTGCCTCGGCGGCGGGCTCGAGGTCGCGGCGGCCTGCGACTTCCGCGTCGCCGCACATGATGCGCATTTCGGCATGCCCGAGGTCCGCGTCGGCATTCCCTCGGTGATTCACGCTGCGCTGCTGCCGCGCCTGATCGGCTGGGCTCGCGCGCGCTGGCTGGTGATGACGGCGGAGAACATCGACGCGCCGACGGCGCTGGCCTGGGGCCTGGTCGACAAGGTCGCACCGGCTGGCAGCCTGGATGCCGCGATCGAGCACCTCGTGACGGCGCTGCTCGAATGCGGCCCCGAGGCGTTGCGCTCGCAAAAGGCGCTGCTGCGGCAATGGGAGGAGCTGCCGTTGACGGAATCGGTAAACCTCAGCGTCAAGGTGTTCGGCGAGTCGTTCCTGACGGACGAGCCGACGCGGCTGATGCAGGCCTTCGTGAACAGGAAGCGGTAGGGGCGTCCCAACTACGGTGTCATGCCCCGCGAAGGCGGGGCATCCAGTACGCCGCGGCTTCTCGGATCCAGCCGCGCCGCCTCTGGAATACTGGATCACCCGCTTTCGCGGGTGATGACAGCGCGCTGTAGGCACTTCCTCCTCCAATTGAATAACCATTTCTCATCCTGATCACGACATTTTCTCATGCCGGGCGCGGTTGCATTTTTTGCGGCGCATCATATGATGATTATCATCTCACTCATCCCACAGGGAGTTTCGTCATGGCCGAAGCCGCCGATCCCGTCGTCATCGTCTCCGCTGCCCGGACCCCGCTCGGTCGCTTCATGGGCGAGTTGTCGCCGTTTGCCGCACACAAGCTCGGATCGCACGTGATCAATGCGGCGCTGGAACGCGCCGGGCTTGCTCCCGAGAAGGTCGACGAGGTGTTCATGGGTTGCGTGCTGCCGGCAGGACAAGGCCAGGCGCCGGCGCGTCAGGCGGCACGTAGCGCCGGCCTGCCCGATGCCACCGGCGCCACCACCGTCAACAAGGTCTGCGGCTCCGGCATGAAGGCGACCATGCTGGCGCACGATATCATTCGCGCCGGCTCCGCCGAGATCGTCGTCTCCGGCGGCATGGAGAGCATGAGCAATGCGCCTTACCTGCTCGCGAAGGCACGCGGCGGTTATCGCGCCGGCCATGACCGCATCATCGACCACATGATGATGGACGGCCTCGAAGACGCCTACGAGACCGGGCGTTCCATGGGCGATTTCGGCGAAGCAACCGCGGAAGCCTATCAGTTCACCCGCAAGGATCAGGATGCCTATGCGATGGAGACCCTGAGCCGCGCGCGCAAGGCGGTCGACGGCGGCGCATTCAAGGCCGAGATCGCGCCGATCACGCTGACCGAGAAGGCCGGCTCGCGCGTCATCGCCAACGACGAGCATCCGCTGAAGGTCGATCCGGCAAAGATTCCAGGACTGAAGCCGGCGTTCCGCGCCAACGGCACCATCACGCCGGCCGCCTCCTCGGCCAACGCCGACGGCGCCGCCGCGCTGGTGCTGACAAAGCGTTCGCTCGCGAACCGCAACGGCCTGCCTGCCATCGCCGAGATCAAGGGCCACGCCACTCACAGTCAGGAGCCGCAATGGTTCACCACGGCGCCGATCCCGGCGATCCGCAAGCTGCTCGACAAAGTCGGCTGGGCTGCCTCCGATGTCGATCTGTTCGAGATCAACGAGGCATTCGCGGTGGTGGCGATGGCGGCGCAGCGCGATCTCGGCATTCCCCGCGACAAGCTCAACATCAATGGCGGTGCCTGCGCGCTCGGTCATCCCATCGGCGCCACCGGCGCGCGGCTGATCGTGACGCTGCTGCACGCGCTCGAGGCCAACAACCTCAAGCGCGGCGTCGCGGCGCTCTGCATCGGCGGCGGCGAGGCCACCGCGATCGCGGTCGAACGCCGCGCGCGCTAGCCGCCGCAACGTCCTAAAACGAGGGAAGTCTGTCATTTCAGACTTCCCGCTTCCGTGCCAGATTGCAACGATGACGCGGGACCTCCCGGAGCCCGCCAACCTGATTGAGGGGCAATGATCTCGAACTGGCTCTCGGCTGTGCTCGGCCGCCGCAATGTCCACTATGGCTGGGTCATGGTCGGCGTGACCTTCTTTGCCGCGCTGATCAGCGCCGGCACGGTCGGCGCGCCCGGCGTGTTCATCGTTCCGCTCCAGAAGGAGTTTGGCTGGAGCACGGCCGAAATCTCCTCCGCGCTCTCGATCCGGTTCATCCTGTTCGGGCTGATGGCGCCGTTCGCAGCCGCCCTTCTCAACCGCTATGGCCTGCGCAACGTCACGCTGACCGCGCAGCTCATCGTCGTCTCCGCCCTCGTGCTCTCGCTCGGCATGACGCAGGTCTGGCAGCTCGTGGCGCTCTGGGGCGTGGTGATCGGTATCGGCACCGGCATGACCGCGCTGGTGCTGGGCGCCACCATTGCGACGCGGTGGTTCGCGGCGCGGCGCGGCCTCGTCATCGGCATCATGACCGCGAGCGTCGCCACCGGCCAGCTCGTGTTCCTGCCGCTGCTGGCGAGCCTGACGGAACGCTTCGGCTGGCGCCTTGCGCTCGGCTTCGTCTGCATCATGCTCGGAGTCTCCGCAACAGCGGTCATGCTTATCATGCGCGATCGACCGAGCGATGTGGGGCTGCGCCCCTTCGGCGACGAAGGCACCGAGCCCCTGCCCACACCGCCCGTGAGCCATGGCTCGATCACCGCGGTTGCGCTCGGCACGCTGCGCGACGCCTCGAAGTCCAGCGCGTTCTGGATCCTGTTTGCGACCTTCTTCGTCTGCGGCGCCTCGACCAACGGCCTCGTGCAGGTGCACCTGATTCCGATGTGCCTCGATTTCGGCATTCCTCAGGTGCAGGCTGCAAGCCTGCTGGCGGCGATGGGGATCTTCGATTTCTTCGGCACCATCATGTCGGGCTGGCTGTCGGACCGTTATGACAATCGGTTCCTGCTGTTCTGGTACTACGGCCTGCGCGGGCTCTCGCTGATCTTCCTGCCGTTCAGCGATTTCTCCTTCTATGGCCTGTCGATCTTCGCGATGTTCTACGGGCTCGACTGGATCGCCACGGTGCCGCCGACAGTGCGCCTCACCGCGCAGAAGTTCGGACCCGAGCGCGCCAATCTGGTGTTCGGCTGGATCTTTGCCGGCCATCAACTCGGCGCCGGTACCGCCGCGTTCGGGGCAGGCCTGTCGCGGACGTTGCTGCAAAGCTACCTGCCTGCCTTCTTCGTCGCCGGCGCGCTCTGCGTGTTCGCCTCGCTCATCGTGCTGGCCCTGTCGCGGCAACCGAAGCCGCAAGCAAAGCCGGCGATGGCCTAGGAGCCATCGCTTGGCGCGCACTGACGGAGCAAGCTGCATCGCCGTGACCACGCCTTTCGCATTCGCATGCATGGCTGAAGGCATGCCTTCGCGCTCTCGCGGCTGATTTCGCCCGAGTTTTGCGCTCCCGTTCGCACCCTCCTGAACAAAGGGGTGCAGGGAAGGCCGGGCGCCGGCAGGCACCCGCGGTCCCGTGTGCAAAAACAACGCGCACGGGTTGGACTACAGGTGATGCCGGAACGCCCGGCCTTCCCTGCGCAATGGCTTTACGGCTTATGTCGCGCTCTCCCCGGGGAGCGATGCACTATTGCCCCCGTCGCCTTGCAGATGACTGATGCGTGCATCCGGTTGGACGGTTCACATCACCACAAGACTTGACGCCAGACTTCGGGCGTCAGGACCACACGATTTTGCCGTCCGCGCACATCCCCGCTCCTTACTCCGATGGCTGGCGTGCGCTCACCATCGGGGCCGAACGAGGACGCTGTCAGCGCCGTGTCGTGCCGCGCTCATGCTGCTCACGGGGTATCCCCGCCCTGCAGCCTGGAATGCGCGCCGACGCCGTCGCGGCCACCGCCTCCCTGCCCCGTCTCGTGACGATCGCGAAACGCCTCTGTGGCGGGCGGGATGAGCACAATATGCGCTATATCCGAATTTCGGTAAACAAGAATATTTTCGCGCGGTGGGATTGACAGGGGTGTTTTGCCCGACGCCTCGATGTGATGGCCCGGCTTCGGACCCGAGCTGGATCGATATCCGGGATGCGAACCCGGGCTTGCCGATAATCCCGTTAGACTTCTCGGGCCAAACGTGGACAATGCCTCGAGCGCTTCGCGCGCGCAGTGCACACCAAGATGCGCCAGAGGAAACAAGATGCCGACTGCCTTCCCGTCGCCCGTCCCCAGCATTCCGACTATTCCGTTGACCGCGCAGGTGCGCGACGCATTGCGTGCGATCGTAAGCGAGAAAGGTCTGATCGAGGACGATCACGGCATGCAGCCGTTCGTGACGGACTGGCGCGGCCTGCTGGTCGGCGGCGCCGGCGCTGTCGTTCGTCCTGGCAGCGCCGAAGAAGTCTCGAAAGTCGTGCAGCTCTGCCATCAGCATGGCGTCGCGATCGTGCCTCAGGGCGGCAACACGGGACTGATGGGCGGTGCCACGCCCTGGCCCGCGCACACCGGTATCGTGCTGTCGCTGGGGCGGATGAACCGCGTGCTGGACGTCGATCCCGTCGGCTACGCGATGACCGTCGAGGCGGGTTGCGTGCTGCAAACGCTTCAGGAGACCGCGGCGGCGCATGATAGATTTCTGCCGCTCAGCCTTGGCGCCCAGGGCTCCTGCATGATCGGCGGCAACCTCTCGACCAATGCCGGTGGCGTGCAGGTGCTGCGCTATGGCAATGCCCGCAATCTCGTCCTCGGATTAGAAGTCGTCCTGCCCAACGGCGACGTCTGGGACGGACTGCGCGCGTTAAAGAAGGACAACACCGGCTACGACCTCAAGCACCTCTTCATGGGCGCCGAAGGCACGCTCGGCATCATCACCAAGGCGGTCCTCAAGCTGTGGCCGGCGCCGAAAGACATCAGCACCGCCTGGCTGGCAGTGCGCGATCCGCGCGCGGCGCTGGAGATCCTGTCCGAAGCGCATGCGGCGTCCGAGGACAATGTCGGCTCCTGCGAGCTGATGAGCCGCGCCGCCATCGACATGGTGATGCGCCACATTCCCGGCGTCCAAGACCCGCTCAAGGCGGACACGCCATGGTTCCTGCTGCTGGAATGGTCGTCAGCGCGGACGCGCCGGGATGGCGCTGAAGGCATGGCCGAGAAGCTGGAGCAATTTCTCGCCGACCAACTCGAGGCCGGCCGCATGCTCGACGCGGCGATCGCGCATGCCGGGCATCAATCGCGCAACATGTGGCGCATCCGCGAAGCCGTCGCCGAGGCGTCGCGGGCGGAGGGACCGGGGATCAGCTACGACGTATCGGTGGCGATCTCCAGAATTCCAGACTTCATCGACAAGGGGCTCAAGGCCGTGCTGCAGATTCTCCCGAGCATCCGCCCCTATCCACTCGGGCATATCGGCGATGGCAATCTGCATTTCTCGTTCATGGGGCCCATCGGCATGGATCAGCAGACGCTGAACCAATACACGGCCGCGATCACGCGGGCCGTGAACGATCTCGTCACCTCCATGGGCGGCTCGATCTCGGCCGAGCACGGCATCGGTATCGACAAGCTCGACGAGCTCAGCCATTACCGCTCGAAGACCGAGCTCGACATCATGCGTACCATCAAGCGCGCGCTCGATCCGCAGAATATCATGAACCCCGGCAAGGTGCTGCGGGTGTGATGATGCCGGACACCCGCCCTCTTTGTCAGCCGCGCGGATTGACGACGGTGTAACCCCGCAGCGAACGCGCGTGCATGCGCGTCGCGTGGCCACCCGAATTGGCATCGTACGCCATCCACATGTCGCCGCCGAGCGGCTGCTCCAGCACGAAGACGTGCCCGTGGCGCGCTGCGACCATTCCCGGCGCCGGCGCCGTGCGCGGAAAGCGCAGCCAGTTGGATGCGAGATTCAATTCCGGCACGACATGACCGAACACGCGTATCGCCGCGCCGCAGCCACAGAACGACGACGGACAACCGGCCGGACGGCCGCCAATGATGCGATCACCACCGGACACGCTGATTGTCGTGGCAGTGTACCCCGCGTCGGCCACCCTCATTTGCGTTGCGCGATAGGCTTGCAGGGAATGCCTGGGAGCTCGCTCGCGTTGCGTTTGCGAATACGAGAAGTCGCAGGGCATGGTGACGTTGCACTCAGGCGCTTGAAGATTGCGATAGGGTCGCGCTTCGGTGGCAACTGAACTAATGGCAATAAGGAAACACGCAGAAATTACTGGCTTGATCATTGCAGGACTCCGGTTGGAGGACCCTGCCCCGGCGACGAGCTACCGATATCGGTTTGACCGAAATGGGCCTGAAGCGCGGCGAAAAATGGCTGGATTTGGGCGTCGTTGCTTCGGATTGTGTTCTCGCTCGCCCGCATTGCGACAACGCAATCCAGACGTGTCCACGGTGAGACGCTGAATGGCGGCGCTCCGCGGGCAATGACGGCCGGACGTTACGGCCGGATCGTCATGTTCTCCGGCGGCCCGGCTTTGCGCAGCGGCTCGGCCAGCCTTGCAAACTCGCACAGCAGGGAGCGCGTCTTTCTGGGATCGATGATCTCCTCGACCCAGAATTTTTCGGCCGAGCGGAACGGTGAGCGCAGCTGGTTGAGACGCGCCTCGATCTCCTTCAGCTTGGCCGCCTTGTCCTCGGCCGCGTCGATGTCGGCGCGGTAGGCGGCCTCGATGCCGCCTTCCAGCGGCAGCGAGCCCCAATAGGCCGACGGCCAAGCGTAGCGGATCGAGAAACGGTCGGCCGGTTGATGCACGACGCCAGCAACACCGAAGGCGTTGCGCAGGATCACCGTGCACCAGGGCACCGTGGTCTGGTTGACGGCGGCCATGGCGCGGACGCCGTGGCGGATTGTCGCTGCCCTCTCCGCGTCGAGGCCGATCATGAAGCCCGGGCAATCCATGAGATAGACGATCGGCAGATGGAAGGTTTCCGCGAAGTCGACCCAGCGAACCACTTTCTGGCAAGCATCCGCAGTCCAGGAGCCACCATAGTGAAAACTGTCGCTGGCGAGCAGCATCACCGCCCTGCCCTCCAGTCGCGCCAGGCCAACGATGATGGGCTTGCCAAAATTCCTTGCGACCTCGAAGAACGAGCCCTTGTCGACGACGGAGTCGATGATGGGCCGGATCTTGTAGACCTGCTTGCGGTTGCGCGGCACCGAATTGATCAGCGCCTCGTCGCTGCGTTCGGGACTGTCGGTGCAAGGCAAGGTCGGCGGCACCTCGTAAACCGAAGACGGCAGATAAGAGAGGAACCGCCGCGCGCAGGCAAACGCCTCCTCTTCCGTCTCGACGGCATGATCGATCGCGCCGGCGCGGGTCTGGATCTCCGCGCCGCCGAGTTCCTCCTTCGAGAGATCCTGGCCCAGCGCCTTCACCACGGGCGGTCCTGCGACGAACATCGCGGACTTCCTGGTCATGATGGAGTAGTGGCTGGCGGCGAGACGCGCGGCACCAAGCCCCGCGACCGAGCCGAGCCCGAGCGCCACCACCGGCACGCGCGACAGATTCTCTGTCGTGAAGCGGTACCAGCGGGTGCCGCCGATTCCGCCGGGCAGATTCGCCGCGCCCTTGGTCTCGATGGTCTTGACCGAGCCGCCGCCACCGGAGCCCTCGATGATGCGGATGATGGGCAGACGAAAGTCGTGCGCCATCTCCTCCGCCATCAAGGGCTTGGCCGAGATCGAGGCATCCGCGGAGCCGCCGCGCACCGTGAAGTCGTCGCCGACCACGACCACGGTGCGGCCGTCGACGCGCGCGCGGCCGAACACGCAGTTCGCCGGCGTCACCTTCTGCAATTCACCGCTGGAATCGTACTCACCGATGCCAGAGACGGCACCGATCTCGTGGAAGGTCCCCTTGTCGATCAGTCCGTCGATGCGTTCCCGAACAGTCAGCCGGCCCTGGTCATGCTGTCGCTTGACCTTGTCAACGCCGCCCATCTCCCGCGCGAAGGCTTCGCGCCGGGCGAGCTCGTCGAGTTCCGGCTTCCAGTTCATTCACTCCCTCCGAATGGATCGGCTTGTTATTGTTGTGCACTGATATTGCGACCGGTTTGCGCGAGATGCGGTTGTTGAAGACGTCGGCTTCGGCGCCTTCCACCAGGCTGCCGAGCGAGCGGCCGAGTTCGAGCATCAGCGGCGCCACTTCGTCATGCAGACGCTGCTCGTCATACATCGCCGACAAGAGACCGATGGTGATCACCACGAAGGTCTGGTATTGCGGCGCCCAGATCGGCACCGCGAGGCCGTTGATATGCGGACTCCAGAGACCGCAGGCCACGACATAGCCGCGCTCGCGCAGCGACTGCCTGTTGGCCTCGATACGAGGCTTGAGGATTCTTGCGGCCTCAGGCGCTTCGCGCTCCATCTCCGCAATGAAGGCATCACCGACTTCCGGCGACAACGCCGCGGTATAGGCCGCGCCCGCCGCGGTCGAGGCCATCGAGATGCGGCTGCCGGTGCCCTCGTGCAGGCCGAGCGCAGCGGCCGAGCGCGCGAATTGGAGATAGACGAGATGGAAGCGATCGGGCACGACGAAGCCGACCGTGCCGGGCAGCTGCTCGGCGACTTCCTGGAGCCGCTGGCGGATCATGCTGCGGAGCTGCGCGCCCTTCATCATCGAGGCGCTCATTGCCACCGCGCTCGGGCCGATCCGATATTTCTGATCGCGCGGCAGATAGACCAGCTGCCCCATGCGCGTCAGCGTGTGCGTGAGCCGCGACACCGTCGAGCGCGGCAGGCCGCAGCGATTTGAAATCTCGAGGTTGCCGAGCCGCGCCTCGTGGCCCTCGAAGCATCGCAACACGTCGAACGCGCGAGACACCACCTGGATCACATCACCCTCACCGGCATCGCCAGCGAGCGCACCTTGCCTACTTAACCGCTCTGAACGTCGTCCCATGATCCCTACCGCTTTGTTTCGCTCTGCGGAATTAAATTCCACTTGCAGGTGACGCTACCTCAGGCATTTTGCGACGACAACAAAAAGGCGATGGCATGCCAGAAATTAAGATCGTCCCGGAGGTCACCGGTCGGGTCTGCGCAACTCCCGTGCAAGTTGGAGGAACACTCGCGGATGGCGACGACGTTGTGGTCGTTGAAGCCATGAAGATGGAGATACCGGTGGCCTCGCCCGCATCAGGCACGCTGAAATCACTGCTCGTGAAGATCGACGACCTCGTCGCCGAGGGACAAGCGATCGCGATCGTCGCGAACTGAGCACGCGCCATCAATGGCTTCTCGGCCGCGACAATCTGAAACAGATGACATCAGGAGGGCGCGCAGCGTCTTGCGTTCGGGCGTTCCCACGAAGCCGGACGGCTTGCGCAGATGCTGATTGCGTTGCACAAGGAAGCGATGATAGCGCAACCGTCGCCTGCCTCTGCCTGGACCCGCTCGAAGCCGCCGCTGCTGCGGTTTCTCGATACTTGCCTCAACGAATTCTCCGCAGAGACGTCAGGCGCGGTCGCCGACTACATTCCCGAGCTGAGCAAGGCCGACCCTGCCTGTTTCGGCATCAGCCTCGCGACGCTCGACGGCCATGTCTACGAGGTCGGCGACTCCAGGGTGCCCTTCACCATCCAGTCGATGTCGAAGCCGTTCGTGTTCGCACTGGCGCTCGACCTGCTCGGTGCGAGCAAGGTCGAGAGCACGATCGGCGTCGAGCCGTCGGGCGATCCCTTCAACTCGATCCGGCTGAATGCCGAAAACCATCCGTTCAATCCGATGGTCAATGCCGGCGCGATCGCCTGCACCGGCCTGATCTACGACAGCAAGGGCGCGGAGGCCTTCGAGCAGATCCGGCTCGCGCTCGGCCGATTCGCGGGGCGCGATCTCGCGGTCGATGAAGCCGTCTACGCCTCGGAAAGCCAGACTGGCGATCGCAACCGCGCCATCGGCTATCTGCTCAAGACCAATGCGGTGATCTCCGACAATGTCGCAGGCGTGCTCGACGTCTACTTCCGACAATGCGCGGTGCTGGTCACCGCGCGCGACATCGCGGTGATGGCTGCGACACTCGCCAATCGTGGCATTAATCCTGTCACCGGCGAGCAGGTGCTGACGCCTTACGCGATCTCGCGCACGCTGTCGGTGATGACCTCATCGGGCATGTACGACTATGCCGGCGAATGGATCTACCGCATCGGCATCCCCGCCAAAAGCGGCGTCGGCGGCGGCATTTTGGCCGCGCTGCCCGCCCGTCTCGGGCTCGGCAGCTATTCGCCGAAGCTGGACAAGCACGGCAACAGCGTGCGCGGCATCAAGGTCTGCGAGGCATTGTCGTCGCATTACGATCTGCACATGCTCAACCGCAGCGACGACGCCCGCAACGCCGTGATTGCCGATTACGACATCGGCAAGAGCCCGTCACGCCGCGTCCGACGCCAGCAGGAGCGGGACATCCTTGCCGCGCACGAGCAGGCGGTTCGGGTCATCGAGCTGGTCGGCGTGCTGTCGTTGTCGGCCGTCGACTACGTCTCGCGCCGGCTTGCGGGACGATCACGCCCGCAAATCGTCGTGTTCGACCTGCACCGCGTCACGTCAACCACGCGCGCCGGCGCCCGGCTCATCGCCGAAGCCTTCGAGGAGCTCGCCGCGCTTGACGTGACCGTGGTACTGTCAGGCGTCCGCCGCGCCTCCAGGGAATGGGACAGCCTGCGGGAGTGGACCGCGGAGCTGAAGAACGTCCGCGACTTCTACCTGCTCGACACTGCGATCGAATGGGCGGAAGACCAGATCGTCTACCGCTATGGCGGCTCAATCGACTTCCACGAGACCACCGACCTGCGCGAGCAGCCGCTGCTCGACGGCCTTAGCGCCGAAGAGCTGACGGATCTCGCCTCGATCTGCACGATCAGGACCTATCAGTCCGGCGCAAAGATCATCACGACGGGCGATCCCGCCGATACCCTGTTCTTTCTGCGCAGCGGCGCAGTGCATGTCACCCTGCCCGACGGCGTGCGGCTCGCGACGCTCACCGCTGGCATGGCGTTCGGCGAGATGGCCCTGATCGAGACCACCCGCTCCGCCGACGTGTTCGCGGACATGGCGGCGACCGCTTTCGAAGTTCCGCTGAAAGATTTCGAGCGCTTCCGCAAGCAGCACCCGCGGGCGAGCGAGCGCATGATGCGCAATCTGGCGCAGCTATTGGCCGATCGCCTGATCGTCGCCAATACCAAGGTTGATATCTTGACGTCGATGTGAACCGTGCCTACCGGCTTGCCGCCTCGCTGATCCGCCGTTTGATCTTGGCGGCGCTCGCCTTGAGCAATTCGGACGGCTGTTGGCCGGTGGCGGCGCACAGGCAGGCCCAGTAGTAGATGACATCGCCGAGCTCCTCGACGAGACCAGCCTTGTCGAGCCAGTCGTCGCGCAGCAGCTTCTTGATGTGCTCGGCGACCTCGCCGGCTTCACCGGCAAGGCCAAGCCCGAGATAGGACAGACGTTCGTTCGAGGGATGCTCATCGACTTTCGCGATTGTAGCTGCCCAGGCCGCATATTCATCGATCGTCATGACCATCCCTCGCTAGCCAGGCTTTGGATCAGCCCACCACTTCGGTGACGGGCTGAAGATCGATCTCGAATGTCTCCAGAAACTTTGACGTCATGATGTAAAATCCGACCGAGAGCTGGAGCTCGACGAGTGCCGCGGGCGTCAGCTTGGCGGCGATCGCCTTGAAGGTCCCATCGGTCGGCTTCGTCAGCTTGACGATCTCGTCGGTGAAAGCCAGCGCAGCGCGCTGGATCTCGTCGAAGCAGGTCGCGGCCTGCCAGTTTTCCAGCGCCTCGTTCTGCGCGTCGGTGACGCCGACATTCTTACCGATGCGCCTGTGCGCGATGATTTCGTAGGGCGCCTCGCACAGAATGCCGGTGCGCGTGATCGCAAGCTCGCGCACGACAGGATCGAGCTCGCCCTTGTGGCGGATCGCGCCGCCGAGCCGGCAGTACTGCTCAAAATAGCTCGGCGAATGCGCCATCATGCGGAAGATGTTGGCGTTGCGGTTCTTGTCGAGGATTTCGCGGGTGCGGTCGGACGCCTTGGACGGGTCGCTATAGTCGATACGGGCCATGATTTGCCTTGAGTTTTTCCTGAGGCTTTTGATGCTTATTGTCGATGTCGCGCCAAGTTCCCTCAAACTCTAATTGCGGGCCGACGCAGGAGCAACATCATCGAGTCAAATTGCCGCCGCATTGCTGATCGACCCTGACACAGTCGATATTCGCCGCATGGGGACTTAATTGCGGTGAATACTCGAAGTGGGGTGTTCCGAGTAAAAACAATTGGCCGTCTTTGCGCTCACCACGCAACGATGAGTCACGCCCAAGTCTAGGGAGAAAACGGCATGAAGGAAGCCACCAAGGTGGCGGCCTCGGAAGCGCTCGCGCACATGCTGGCGGTGATGGCGATGCTCGTCATCGCCAGCATCCTGTTCTACGCGCGTTAGCTCGAGTTTTTGAGTTTTCGCCATTCCGGGGTGGCCCTCGCACAGGCCAGGCCCAGAATACCCGTTCCAGGCTCGGTCCCATGACCGCCCCCGAATGGCGAAATCCCGTTACGTCTCCTTGGTGAAGAACGGCACGAGCTTCCCGGCAAACGGCCTGAAGCTCGCGATCACCGGATCGCCGATGGCCAGGTCGTTCTCGCCATGGGCCATCATGCGAAAACCTTCGGCGCAATCGACCAGCAGGATGTTGTAGGGCACGTGCGCGCGCGTCTCCGGGGTGGCGGCGCGGCAGACCAGAGAGGTTGCGTAGACCGTGCCCTTGCCGCTGGCGCGCGCCTCGCGCGGACCTCCGGCTCCACAGGCGGCGCAGAAGGCGCGATGGAAATACTGGACGTGGCCGCATGCGGAGCAGGTCTGAAAGACGATCGCCTGCTCACCCTTGGCCCAATCAGCGATTCGTCCGCTCATCGCACCCTCTCCAGAAACATGCTGACATGGGACGACAGCACGCCGCCGTCGCCGTGCAGCAGCGCAATCGAGGCGTCACGCACCTGACGGGTAGCCGCCCGTCCCGTCATCTGCAAATGCGCCTCGACCAGATGCGCCATGGCGCCGCCAACGCCGCAATGGCCGTAGCTGAGCAGGCCGCCATGGGTGTTCAGCGGCATCGCACCGTCGCGGCTGAAATGACCCGCACGCACCCGTGCCGCCGCTTCGCCACGGCCGGCAAGGCCGAGGTCTTCCAGCAGCATCGCGAGCGTGATGGTAAAACTGTCGTAGATCGCGGCGTAGCGCACGTCGGAGATCGCAAGCCCCGCAGCCTCCTTGGCGCGGGCTATCGCAATTTCGGCGCCGAGTTCGTTTAAGCTTGGCGCCGCCGTGACGTGCTGATGGGTATGCGCCTGGGCACAGCCGCGAATACGCACGCCCGCGTCATCAGTCCGCTCGGGGCTGATGACGCAAGCCGCGCCGCCGTCGGACACCGGGCAGCAATCCAGCAGCTTGAGTGGCATCGCCACGGGCTTCGAGGCCATGACGTCGGCCACCGTGATCGGATCGTGGAATTGCGCGCCGGGATGGGTGCAGGCGTGCGCGCGCATCAGCACCGCGAATTCGGCGAGGTCCTGCTCGGTCACGCCGTATTCGTGCATGTATCTGGTGGCAACGAGGCCATAATAGGCAGGGATCGTGGGCCCGAGCGGCACCTCGTAGTCGGGATGACCGACCTGCGCCAGCGCCTGGATCGAGGCGTCGCGGCTTTGGCCGGTCAGGCGGTTCTCGCCGGCAACGACGAGCACGTTGCGGCAGATACTCGCTTCGACGAGATGATGGGCGAGCATGGTCATTGCGAGTCCGGTAGCACCGCCGACCTGCACGGCGTGGGCATAGGACGGGCGGATGCCGAAATGCTCGGCGAATACCGTCGCCAGCATAATGTGGGGCGAGACGGTGGAATAGCCGCAGAGGATGCCGTCGATCTCGGCGCGCTTCAGCCCGGCATCGTCGAGCGCGAGTTGGGCAGCCTTGCTCATCAGGTCAAGCGAGGATGAGCCCTCGTGCTTGCCGAAGGACGTGAGGCCGACGCCGGTGATGAAGCTCATGGCGTTCCCCCTACTCCGGCGCCGAGCGCGTGACGCCGTCGCGGACCATGGCGGCGATCTCGTCAGGAGCGTAGCCGATCTCGCGCAATATCTCCGCGCCGTGCTCGTTGAGCCGCGGCGCCAGGCGCACCGGCTCGGCCTCGGTGTCCGACCAGGTCGCCGTGACCTTCATGCTGCGGATCGGCCCTTCGGTCGGATGGTTCACGACCGGGAAGAAGCCGGTCGCCTCCAGATGCTCGTCGTGCAGGATCGAGGCAAGATCGTGCATCGGCATGACAGGCACGTCGGCCTTGGTCAGCAAGTCGATCCACTCGGCGGTCGTGCGCGTCTCGAAAATGCGGGCGAGCTCGGCATAGACGACGTCGATATTGGCAGCGCGGCCGGCGAAGGTTGCGAATTTGGGATCGACGCGCAGGTCGTCGCGTCCCGTCGCCCTGAAGAAATTCTGCCATTGCTTGTCATTGTAGACGATGACGCTGAGATAGCCGTCCGAGGTCTTGTAAGGCCTGCGGTCGCGCGAGAGGTGGCGAGCATAGCCCCCCTTGTCGAGCGGGGGCTCGAAGGTGAGCCCGCCCATGTGGTCGCCCATGACGAAGCCGGCCATGGTCTCGAACATCGGGATATCGACACGCTGGCCGCGCCCGGTGCGATCGCGATGCACGAGGCTGGCGCAGATCGCGCCGACGGCGGTGAGGCCGACGATGCGGTCGACCAGCGCATTTGGCACGTAACGCGGCACGCCGTCACCAGTCTGCGCCATCAGCGCAGGCAACGCGGTGGCGCCCTGAATCAAATCGTCATAGGCGGGTTTTGCCGCGTAGGGGCCGTCCTGTCCGAAGCCGAACACGCCGGCATAGACGAGGCGCGGGTTGATCGCGGAGACGACATCGTAGCCGAGCTGAAGCCGCGCCATCGCCTGCGGGCGGACGTTGTAGACGAGAACGTCGGCGTCCTTCAGCAGCCGCAGCACGGCTTCGCGTCCCGCCGGCTTCTTCAAATCGAGGCAGATCGAGCGCTTGCTGCGGTTGGTATTGAGGAACACCGGGCCCATGCCGGCGTGCCGCATCGGACCGATCAGGCGAGTGACGTCGCCGTCGAGGGATTCCACCTTGATGACTTCGGCACCGTAGTCGCCGAGCATCTGGGTCGCATAGGGCCCCATCAGCACGGTGGTCATGTCGACGACCTTGATGCCCTTCAGCGGCCCCATCCGTTCGCTCCCGATTGCGCGGGCTCAGGATACGGCTCCGCGATTCCGGTCAGCTAAGGGCAGCGACGCCGGACGCGCAAGGGCGGCCGGCGTATGGCCGTATGCGCGGGCCGTTGCGGCCGCTATTTCTTCTGGCGGGATTCGCGGATCTTCATGAGACGGTCGAGTTCGTCGTTCTGCTGGTTAATGCGGTCGGCGATGCGCGACTCGTTCTGCTCGCCGGACGCGGCAGCGGCCTGCTCGATGAGCTGGCGGATATTGTCCTCGAGGATCGCGATGCGGTCATTGAGGGCCTCCAGCGACAGTGAGTCTTCGTAGTCAGTGCTCATGATGCATTCCCTGCAAATCAATCAGGAGCATTAAGGCGAGCCGGAACCGGCCCACCATGATCTAGCGCAAGAAAAAGGTGGGCACGGCGCAAGCGCGCTTTGCCCACCCCACAAGACCTATTTCAGCGGCTCCAGCACGGAGACGTAGTTGGCGACCGCTGCGCCGCCCATGTTGAAGATGCCGCCGAGTTTTGCGTTCTTGAGCTGCATGCCCTCGGGCGCCTGTCCGGCGAGCTGCATCGCGGTCATCACGTGCATGGAGACGCCGGTGGCGCCGATCGGATGGCCCTTGGCCTTCAACCCGCCGGACGGATTCACCGGCAGCTTGCCATCCTTGAGCGTCCAGCCTTCCTTGATGGCGCGGGCGCCCTGCCCCTTCGGCGTCAAGCCCATGGCTTCGTACTCGATCAACTCGGCGACGGTGAAGCAGTCATGGGTCTCGACGAAGGAGAGATCGTTGAGTGTCACGCCGGCCTTTTCCAGCGCGCGCTGCCAGGCGACCGTGCAGCCCTCGAACTGGAGGATGTCGCGCTTGCTCATCGGCAAAAAGTCCTGGGCGTGCGCAGTGGCGCGGAAGCCGATCGACTTGCTCATGCCCTTGGCGGTCTCGGCATCGGCGAGCACCAGGGCGGCTGCGCCGTCGGAGACGAGCGAGCAATCGGTGCGTTTCAGGGGACCTGCGACATACGGATTCTTCTCGCTCTCGGCGCGGCAGAAGTCGAAACCGAAATCCTTGCGCATCTGGGCGAAGGGATTGGCGACGCCGTTCTTGTGGTTCTTGGCCGCAATCAGCGCCAGCGCATCGGACTGATCGCCGTATTTCTGGAAGTAGGAGCTGGCGATCTTGCCGAACACGCCGGCGAAGCCGCCGACCGTGTCGCCGTCCTCCGGCAGATAGGACGCCTTGAGCAGGTTCTTGCCGATCTCAGGTCCGGGCGTGCGGGTCATCTGCTCGACGCCGACGACCAGCACGATCTTGGCTGCCCCTGCGGCGATCGCCCGCAGACCCTGGTGCACGGCGGCCGAGCCGGTCGCGCAAGCGTTCTCGACCCGGGTCGCCGGCTTGAAGCGCAGCTTCGGGTCGGCCTGGAGCACCAGGGAGGCGGTAAAATCCTGCGCCGAGAAGCCGGCATTGAAATGACCGAGCACGATCTCATCGACGTCGGAGGCCGAAATGCCGGCGTCAGCCATCGCCTCATTGGCGACGCGGGTGACGAGGCTCTCGACGGTTTCGGTGTCGAACTTGCCGAATGGCGTGTGCGCCCATCCGACGATGCTGGCGGTCATGGTCTTTCTCCCTCGGGGTCTCTTGCCTGAGCTAAGTCTTAGCCCAGGGATGGCAAGACTTCACGCAGGTTTAAGGGCCTGGAGGGTGCGCTGGCAAATGGCAGTTATGCCGGCCCAGTTCCCGGCCCTGATCTCCGCCGTCGGGCATAGCCAGGAGCCGCCGACCGCCACCACGTTGGGCTCGGCAAGCCAGGTCGCCGCATTGGCTTCGCCCACCCCGCCGGTCGGGCAGAACCGCACGTTCGGGAACGGCCCACCGAGCGAGCGCAGCCCCTTGATGCCGCCGGCCTGCTCGGCCGGGAAGAACTTTGCGACGTCGAAGCCGTAGGACAGCGCCATCATCAGCTCGGACGCGGTGGCAATGCCCGGGGCAAACGGCAGCGAGCTGTCAGCGGCGGCTTTGAGCAAATCCGGGGTCAGGCCCGGGCTGATACCAAAGGCAACGCCGAGCTTCTCGACACGGGTGAAGTCGGCAGGGTTGAGGATCGTACCGATGCCGATGACAGCTTCGGGGACTTCGGCCATCATCGCCCGCGCCGCCTCGATCGCAACGGGGGTGCGCAGAGTCACCTCCAGCGTGCGGACGCCGCCCGCCACCAGCGCCCGCGCCAGCGGCACGGCATCCTGGATCCGCTCGATGGTGAGGACGGGAATGACGGTCGCGGCCTTGAACAGCGCGACGAGGTGGTTCTGTTGGGCAGCAGTGGTCATCTTTTCGATCTAACCTTCGATCTCGATCTTACTTGGTCGCCTGGCGCGTGATCGCCGGCCGGTGCCGCTTCTTCGGCGGCATGGCATAGCCCGGAATGATCGCGCCAGGATAGCAGATCACGAGGCTCGCGAGGCGGTGCCCAGCCTGGGCGGCCTCGACCGGATCGGAACCGCCGAGCCGGGCCGCGATATAGGCCGCGGCGAAGCTGTCGCCGGCCGCTGTGGTGTCAACGACCGGCTTGCTCATTGGTTCGGCGCGGACCTCGCCGGTACCGCCGGGGAAGCGCAGCAGGCTGACCGGCTCGGCGAGCCGGAACACCAGCTCGGGCGTCGGAATGCGCTCCATCAATTGCTCGTGGCTTTCGCCGGGATAGAGCGCGAGCAGATCCTCGGTCGAGGTCAGCACGATGTCGGCAGCCGCAAAGGCCGCCGCGAACACCTCGCGGGCGACATCGCGATCCGGCCAGCCGCGCGCGCGGAAATTGGTGTCGAACACGAAACGGGTGCCGAGCAGACGCGCGCGCTTGATCGCCGCGAACAGCCGCTCCCGCCCGGGCGCATCGTAGATCGAGAGCGTGATCGCGGAGAGATAGACGATGTCGTAGCTCATCAGCGAGTTGAGCAGCTCGTCCGTCTCCGGCAGGCTCATCAGCTGCCGCGCCGCCGCACTGTCGCGCCAGTGGAAGAACTGGCGCTCACCCTTGGCATCCGTCTGGATCATGTAGAGGCCGGGCAGCTTGCCCGGCAGCCGCACCACGCGCCGCGTACCGACCCCCTCGGCACTCCAGGCGGCGACCATCTCCTCGCTCAGGGCGTCATCGCCGAGCGCGGTGAGATAGTCGACCTTGACCTCGAGCCGCGCCAGGTACACGGCCGTGTTGAGGGTGTCGCCGCCGAAGCCACGCGAGTACAGGCCACCGCCTTGCCCGGCCTGCCCCCCTTGGGCCTGCCGAAGCTCGACCATGCATTCGCCGATGCAAGCCACGCTCGCCATCGTCATATCCACGCTGTTCATCTGACAACTCAGGCGACGAAATTGCCGCCGAGTTCGTCTTCGATGTGAATGCGGATGATATCGTCGAAGGATTTCTCTTCGGTGGTGAAGCCGAGCTCGCGCGCCCGCTTCGCCTCGAAATTGCGCGGCCAGCCGCCGACGATTCCGACGATGAAGGGATCGGGCTCGCGCTTGATGCGGGCCGCGACCTTCTCGCCCGCAACGCGCTTCAGGGCGGCGATCTGCTCGCCGACCGTCGCCGAGAGGCCCGGCATCGTCAGGTTACGGCGCGGGCCGACCGTGGCAAGGTCCATGGTGCCGGCGTGCAGCAGAAAGCCGACGGCCGAGCGCGGCGTTGCGTGCCAGTGGCGGACGTCCTCGGAAACCGGCAGGACCGCCTCCTTGCCGGCGAGGGGCTCGCGCAGGATGTTGGAAAAGAAGCCCGATGCTGCCTTGTTGGGCAGTCCAGGACGGATACAGATCGTCGGCAGGCGGATGCCGATGCCGTCAAGGAAGCCGCGGCGCGAATAGTCCGCGAGCAGCAGCTCGCCGATCGCCTTCTGGGTGCCGTAGCTCAAAAGCGGGGTGTGGAAGAACTCGTCGCCGATCGCGTCCGGGAACGGCGCCCCGAACACCGCGATCGAGGACGTGAACACCACGCGCGGCTTGTAGCCGCCGCCGACGAGCCTGATGGCATCGAGCAGCATCCGCGTGCCGTCGAGATTGATGCGGTAGCCCTTGTCGAAATCGAGCTCGGCTTCGCCCGAGACGATCGCTGCGAGATGGAAGATCACGTCGGGGCGACCGGCAATCAGCTTTTCGGCCGCGCCCGGCACGGCGAAATCGCCCGCGACCGTCTCGACGGCGAAACCGGCCTTCTCCGGCTTCTTGGGCTCGACCACGTCATGCATGGTCAGCTTGGTGATCTCGCTCTTGCCGAGCCGGCCGTCGCGCAACAGCCGTTCACACAATTTGCGGCCGACCATGCCGGCCGCGCCCAGAACCAAAATGTGCAAGAGCCTACTCCTTCTTGTTGGCCGGAACGCGCCGCTCTTGAAACGTGTTGGCGCGTTCTCAGGCAGGCCCCGCTGGTCACTCCTTCACGGCGCCGGTCATCGCCGACACATAGTACTCTACGAAGAAGGAATAAAGGATAACTACGGGGACCGAGCCGGTCAGGGCCGCCGCCATCAGCGCGCCCCAATGATAGACGTCGCCGTTGACGAGTTCGGTGATGGCGCCGACCGGAATCGTCTTGTTCTCCGACGAGGAGATGAAGGTCAGCGCGTAGATGAATTCGTTCCAGGACAGGGTAAAGGCGAAGATGCCAGCCGAGATCACTCCCGGGAGCGACAGCGGCAACGTGATCTTGACCAGGATCTGGAGCCGCGTCGCCCCGTCGATCAGCGCGCATTCCTCCAGTTCATAGGGAATGGTGCGGAAATAACCCATCAGCAGCCAGGTGCAGAACGGGATCAGGAAGGTCGGATAGGTCAGGATCAGCGCCAGGTTGCCGTCGAACAGGCCGAGCTGGAACACGATCGCCGCCAGAGGAATGAACAGGATCGAGGGTGGCACGAGATAGCCGAGGAAGATCGCAAGGCCGACATAGCGCGAGCCCTTGTAGCGCAGACGCTCGATCGCGTAGGCCGCGCAGACACTGGCGAACAGCGAGATGAAGGTCGAGGACACCGAGACGATGACGGTGTTCCACATCCACAGGGGATAGTCTGTTTCAAAGAACAGCTTCTTGATGTGCTCCAGCGTCGGATGCGCGATCAGGAACGGATTGTATTTCTCGTAGTCGTACATCTCCGCGTCGGGTTTGAACGTCGTCACCGCCATCCAGTAGAACGGAAACAGCAGGAAGAAGATGATCAGGCCGAGTGGGAGATAGACCCGGAGAAACTTCCGCGGGAAGCTTTCCAGATAGTCCATTCCGACGCTTTGGTCTTCTACGGTGGTCATGGTCAGTCCCTCCCGCCCTGCTGCCAGCGCGAGCGCTGAAGCCCGAAGAAGCTGAGCAGGATCGCAGCAACCAGGAACGGGATCATCGCATTCGAGATCGCCGCGCCCTCGCCGAGATTGCCGCCGGTGATGGCACGCTGGAAAGACAGCGTCGCCATAAGGTGCGTCGCGTTGATCGGCCCGCCGCGCGTGATGGTGTAGATCAGCTGGAAGTCGGTGAACGTCATCAGCACCGAGAACGTCATCACTACCGCGATGATCGGCGACAACATCGGCAGCGTGATGTGGCGGAAGCGCTGCATGTTGGTGGCACCGTCGAGATTTGCGGCCTCGTAAAGCGACGGCGAGATGGTCTGCAATCCCGCGAGCAGCGTAATGGCGACAAAGGGCACGCCGCGCCAGATATTGGCGATAACGACCGACCAGCGCGCATTCCAGGGATCGCCGAGGAAATCGATGTAGTTAGTCAAGAGGCCCGCTTTGATCAGCACCCAGGAGATGATCGAGAACTGGCTGTCATAGATCCACCAGAAGGCGATCGCCGACAGCACGGTCGGCACCACGAAAGGCAACAGCACGATGGCGCGCATCATCGACTTGAACGGCAGCCGCTCGTTGAGCAGCAGGGCCAGGTAGAGTCCGATCGCAAACTTCACGATGCTGGCGAACACCGTGTAGAAAAGGGTGTTGAACACCGACAGCCAGAACACCGAGTCCTTGGACAGCGAGACGAAGTTCTGGAAGCCGATGAAGCGGCCGACGCCGCCGATCTTGGTATCCGTCATGCCGAGCCAGAAGCCGAGCGCCAGCGGGTAAGCCAGAAACAGGATCAGGATGGCGATCGCCGGCACCATGAACATGGCGCCGAGAAAATTTCGGCTTTCGAACGCCCTGCTCCACAGGCTGCTGCGCTTGACCTGCGCCGCGACGGGCTCGGCAATAACGGCCATGTCGGACTCCCTCACAGAACGACGACGGCGGCGCCCAGCGAACTGGACGCCGCCGCGCTAGCGGATCAGACCTGGTAGTAGCGCTTGGCGCGCTCGGCGGCGCGCTTGGCAGCTTCCTGCGGCGTGGCCGAGCCGGAGGCGGCTTCGGCGAACATGTCGACCACGACGAAGTCGCCCATGACCGCTGCCGAGGCGTAGCCGAGATCGCCGGCATAACCATTGTCCAGGCAGCGCTTGAGGCAGTCGCGGTACGGCGTGATCTTGGGATCGGAGGTCCAGACCGGGTTGTCGTTGTAGGCCGGGAGCGGCGGCGAGACGTAGCCGTTGGAGGCGACCTCCCAGGCGTCGTAGTTCTCCTTGTCCATCATGAACTTGATGTATTCCTTGACCGCCTTCGGATACTTCGAGTGCTTGTAGCCGTAGTAGACCAGGACGTTCTGCTGCTCGGTCGGCTTGCCCACGGGGCCGATCGGCATGGGCGCATGGTCCATGTCCTTGGCGATCTCCTGCTGCTTGGGATCAGGAGAGTTCTTACCTACCGTCCAGATCGAGATGCCGTTCAGGGTGAGACTGATTTCGCCGTTGAGGAAGGCCTTGTTGTTATTCGAATCGTTCCATGACAGCACGCCCGGAATGAACGTCGCATAGAGCTGCTTGACGTATTCGAGGGCCGCGACCGTCTCGGGGGAATCGAGCACCACCTCGTTCTTCTCGTTGACGACCTTGCCGCCGAACGCCCACAGCGCCCATTGACACCAGCCGTTGGCATCGCCGGTGGCATGACCGAGCGCGAAGCCGGCCGGGGTGTTGTTCTTCTTCAACGCCTGGCAGAGCTTGAGGAAGCCGGCGGTGTCCTTCGGGAATTGCTCGAATCCCGCGGCCTTCATGTGGCTAGTGCGATAGTTCATGCAGCCGCCGGTCGCGCCTTGCGGAATCGCGATCCAGCCATTGCCCTTCTTGCCGTACTTTTCGGCGACCGGATACCAGCCGCCATATTGGGCCCCGAGATATTGGGCGATGTCGGTGACGTCGATCAGCTTCTCCGGGAATTTGTGGGGGTCATCGAGCGTGCCGATGATGAGATCGGGGCCGGCGCCGACATTGGCCGCGACCGCCGCCTTCGGACGGATGTCTTCCCAGCTCTCGGCCTCGAGCTTCACCTTGACGCCGGTCTTCTCGGAGAACTTCTTTGTCTGCTCGGCGAACTTGTCGAACTCGGCCTGGATGAACTGCTTCCAGCGCAGCACGCGGATGGAGGCGTTGGGCTCCGGCGTGTTGGTCCAAGTCGCCGCCCGGACGGGGACAATCCCCGGGCCGGCGAGCAAAGCCGCGCCGCCCAAGCCGGCTTTAAGCACACTGCGCCTGTCGAAATCGCTCATCATTCTCTCCCTGAATTTTATATTTGTGTTTGGCAGTCTTTGAGTCCCGAAGCGCCGCTACATGCGCTTACCCGTCGCCTCGTCGAACAGATGAACGACCGACGGGTCGGGCTTCAGCCGCACCTTGTCGCCCGGATTGAACTGGTGACGCTCGCGGAACACCGCGACGACCTGCTCACCGCCCACCTTGGCGAACACCTGCGTCTCCGAGCCGGTCGGCTCGACCACGACGATCTCGGCCTCGGCGCCGTCATCGGCGATGGTGAAATGCTCGGGCCGCACGCCGTAAACCGCCGGACGGCCGTCGGAGCCGGCCGGCGCGGACTTGAGCGGCAGCTTGACGCCGTTCGGCCCCTCGAAGGTCGCAACGCCATTCACCCGCACATGGCCTTTGAGGAAGTTCATCGCAGGCGAGCCGATGAAGCCGGCGACGAACTGATTCTCCGGCTTGTCGTACAGCTCGAGCGGCGTGCCCATCTGCTCGACAATGCCGTCATGCATCACGACGATCTTGTCGGCCATGGTCATGGCCTCGATCTGGTCGTGGGTGACGTAGACAGTCGTGGTCTTGAGCCGCTGATGCAGTTCCTTGATCTCGGTGCGCATGGCAACGCGCAGCTTGGCATCGAGGTTCGACAAGGGCTCATCGAACAGGAACACCTGGGGATCGCGCACGATGGCGCGGCCCATGGCGACGCGCTGGCGCTGGCCGCCGGAGAGCTGACGCGGATAGCGATCGAGCAGCGGCGACAGCGCGAGGATCTCGGCGGCGCGCTTGACGCGCTTGTTGATTTCGTCGGAGCCGGCATTCCGCAGCTTCAGCGAGAAGCCCATGTTCTCGGCGACCGTCATGTGCGGGTAGAGCGCGTAGTTCTGGAACACCATCGCAATGTCCCGCTCCTTCGGCTGGACATTGTTGACGACGCGGTCGCCGATCGAGATCGTGCCTGATGTGATGTTCTCGAGGCCCGCGAGCATGCGCAGAAGCGTCGACTTGCCGCAGCCGGAGGGACCAACCAGGACGACGAACTGGCCGTCCTCGATCGGGATCGACACGCCGTGCAGGACTTCAAAATTGCCGAACGATTTCCGCACGTCGCGGATTTGCACAGACGACATCTAGCTCCCTCCTCCGACTTAGACGGCGCAACTGTCGCGCCGCCACCGTCTTGTTTTTCTGAACTTCGCCGACCCGAAGCCCCCTTAACGGGCAACATTGTCGGCAGTTTGTGCGGGTTTGGCAATTTGGTCTTTGGTTAGTCTTTGCTGGTAGCGCTGTCAACGTTCCTTTGTTTGCGCGGGTGACTGTGTTAATAGCAACAAATGGGACGAAAGCGCACCAAGTCTGGCAAGATTCGGCTGGCAGAAGTTGCCGAGCTCGCCGGCGTCAGCCCGATTACGGCGTCCCGCTTCTTCCGCAATCCCGAGGCACTGTCGGTTGCCAAGCGGACGCGGGTCGAAAGCGCGGCCCGGGAGCTCGGCTATGTGCCCAACCTTGCGGCACGCGCGCTCGCCTCGCAGCGCACCGAGGTCATTGGTGTCTTGATTCCGTCACTGACCAACAACGTGTTCTCCGACGTGCTGCGGGGCATTTATGACGCCTCCGAAGGCAGCCGCTACTCGATCCAGCTGTCCAACACCCGCTACAGTATTCTCCAGGAAGAGAAGCTGCTCCGCCTGTTTCTGGCGCAGAAGCCCGCTGGACTGATCGTCACGGGGATCGACCAGACCGCGGAATCGCGCGCGATGCTGGAGGCGGCCGACTGCCCGATCGTCCAGATCATGGAGATTGGGCCCAAGCCGGTCGATATGATGATCGGCTTTTCCCATTATGATGCGGCCCGCGCGGCGATTGCGCATCTGTTCGACCAAGGGCGTCGCAGGATCGGCTTCGTCGGCGCACGCATGGACCCGCGGGTGCAGCGCCGGCTCGACGGCTATGTCGCGGCCATGAAGGAGGCGGGCCTTTACGACCCAAGATTGATCGTCACCACGGCGACCCCGACCTCGGTGACGCTCGGCGGCGCGCTGTTCGCCGATCTGATCGCGCGCGAGAGCGACATCGACGCAGTGTTCTGCGCCAATGACGACCTCGCGCTCGGCGTTCTCTTCGAGTGCCGGCGCCGGGAAATCGCCGTCCCCGAGCAGATCGCGATCGTCGGCTTTAACGACCTCGAATTCATGGCTTCCTCAGTGCCGACACTGACGAGCGTACGGACCAACCGCTACGAGATGGGCAGCACGGCTGCGACGATGCTGATCGAGGCGATCGAAGGGAGGCGCCCGGAACAGCCCGTGCTCGATCTCGGCTTCACCGTGATCGAGCGACAGAGCTCACAAACACCCCGGCCCGCAGCCGGCCCGCGCACGGACCAATGGTCGTCGGTCGCACAAAATGATAGCGTTACCAACGACCCATGAGTAGTATCGCAATTGTGAGGAAACGTTCGCCAGCAGGCGGGCTGTTGTTACCTGCTCGCGCTGCCGGGCAGCGCACCGATCGACATTCCCGACGTCGGCCCGTGCGTTTGCATTGAAGGAGAAACCAATGACAAAAACACCAACCAACGGGCATGCGCCCGCCGGCAACGGCCCCCGCCGCCACCTTCGCTCGCAGGACTGGTTCAACAACCCGCATAATCCGGGCATGACCGCGCTCTATATGGAGCGCTATCTGAATTTCGGCCTCACCCGCGCCGAACTACAGTCCGGCAAACCGATCATCGGCATCGCCCAGACCGGCAACGACCTCTCCCCCTGCAACCGCCATCACCTCGAACTGGCCCACCGCGTCCGCGAGGGCATCCGCGAGGCCGGCGGCATTGCGATGGAATTCCCCACCCACCCCATTCAGGAGACCGGCAAGCGCCCGACCGCGGCACTGGACCGCAACCTGGCTTATCTCGGCCTCGTCGAGGTGCTCTACGGCTATCCGCTCGACGGCGTGGTGCTGACCACCGGCTGCGACAAGACCACGCCGGCCTGCATGATGGCGGCCGCGACCGTCAATCTGCCCGCGATCGTGCTGTCGGGCGGCCCGATGCTCAACGGCTGGCACAACGGCGAGCGCACGGGCTCCGGCACCATCGTGTGGAAGTCGCGCGAGCGGCTCGCCGCCGGCGAGATCGACTATGAAGAATTCATGGAGATCGTGGCGTCTTCGGCGCCCTCGGTCGGCCATTGCAACACCATGGGCACGGCCTCGACCATGAACGGGCTCGCCGAAGCCCTCGGCTTTTCGCTGCCGGGCTGCGCGGCCATCCCCGCGCCCTACCGCGAACGCGGCCAGATCTCCTATGAGACGGGAAAACGCATCGTCGAGATGGTCTGGGAGGACCTCAAGCCGTCGGACATCCTGACCCGCAAGGCGTTCGAGAACTGCATCGTGATCAACTCGGCGATCGGCGGCTCGACCAACGCGCCGATTCACATCAATGCTCTCGCCCGCCATATCGGCGTGGAGCTGTCCATCGACGATTGGCAAAAATTCGGCCACGACGTGCCGCTTCTGGTCAACATGCAGCCGGCAGGCTTCTATCTCGGCGAGGAATTCCACCGCGCCGGCGGCGTGCCGGCCGTGGTACGCGAGTTGATGAAACACAAGCGCATCCATGAGGACGCAGTCACCGTGAACGGCAAGGGCATCGGCGAGAATTGCAAGAATGCACCCACGCCCGACAACGACGTGATCTGGGCTTACGACAAGCCGCTGGTGAAGGATGCCGGCTTCCTGGTGCTGAGGGGCAATCTGTTCGATTCCGCGATCATGAAGACCAGCGTGATCTCGAAGGAATTCCGCGACCGCTATTTGAGCAATCCGAAGGACCTGAACGCCTTCGAGGGCCGCGCCATCGTGTTCGAGGGTCCGGAGGACTATCACGCGCGGATCGACGATGCCTCGCTCGAGATCGACGAGCATTGCGTGCTGTTCATCCGCGGCACCGGGCCGATCGGCTACCCCGGCGGCGCCGAGGTCGTGAACATGCAGCCGCCCGCCGCCCTGATCAAGCGCGGTATCCTGTCCCTGCCCTGCATCGGCGACGGCCGTCAGTCCGGCACTTCGGGCTCGCCGTCGATCCTGAACGCCTCGCCGGAAGCTGCCGCCAACGGCGGGCTCGCGATCCTGAAGACCGGCGACAGGGTGCGCATCGACCTCAACCAGGGCAGCGCCAACATCCTCATCTCGGACGAGGAACTCAAGAAGCGCCACGCCGCGCTCAAGGCCGCCGGCGGCTTCAAGCATCCGCCGAACCAGACGCCCTGGCAGGAGATCTATCGCAACACCGTCGGCCAGCAATCGACCGGCGGATGCATAGAGCTCGCCACGCGCTACCAGAACGTCGCTTCCGCGTTCGGCGTGCCGCGGGACAATCACTAGCCGTCACAGCGTCATTGCGAGCGAAGCGAAGCAATCCAGAGATATCTCCGCGGAGAGAGTCCCGGATTGCTCCGGCGCTTCGCTCCTCGCAATGAGGCGTCCGATATACAGTTTCAGGTGAGGAGAAGAACAACATGGCAGACCGCCTCAAGGGCAAGCGCGCCGTCATCACGGCGGCAGCGGCGGGCATCGGGCGCGCATGCGCCATCGCATTCGCGCGCGAAGGCGCGACCGTCATCGCCACCGACATCAACGAGGCCGGCATCGCGGGCCTGACCAAGGAAGGCATTGCCGAAGTCGCAAAGCTCGACGTCCGCAACACCGCCGACGTCAACGCCTTTGCCAAGCGCGTCGGCAGGATCGACATCCTGCTCAACGCGGCCGGCTTCGTGCATCACGGCACCATCCTGGAGTGCTCGGAAGAGGATTTCGATTTCTCGTTCGACCTCAACGTCAAGTCGATGCACCGGACCATCAAGGCCTTCCTGCCCGACATGATCGCGGGCGGCGGCGGCAGCATCGTCAACATCTCGTCCTGCGCGGCACTGCGGCCGCCGGCCAACCGCTACGTCTACAGCTCTTCCAAGGCGGCGGTGTCGCTGCTGAGCCGCGCCGTAGCGCTCGACTTCATCACCAAGGGCATCCGCTGCAACTCGATCTGCCCCGGCACCGTCGAGACCCCCTCGATGCTCGACCGCGCCGCCGCGCAGGGACCGCAAGGCAAGGAGATGTTCATCTCCCGCCAGAAGATGGGCCGGCTCGGCACCGCGGATGAGATCGCGGCCATGGCGGTCTATCTCGGCAGCGACGAGAGCGCCTTCACCACCGGCGTCGACCTTGTCGTCGATGGCGGCTACATGCTCTGACGCCAAAGGCCCCAGCATGAACCAGATCGATCTCAACGGCCGCGTCGCTGTCGTCACCGGCGGCGCGCAGGGCTTTGGCCGTGCCATTGCCGAGCGCTTCGTCGCCTCCGGCGCCAAGGTGGCGATCTGGGATTTCGATGCCGCGCTGGCCGAGAAGACCGCAAAGGAGATCGGCGACAACACCAAAGTCTTCAAGGTCGACGTCACCGACAGCGCCGGCGTCGAAGAGGCGCGCGATGCGACCCTGGCCGCGTTCGGCAAGATCGACATCCTCGTCAACAATGCCGGCATTGCCGGCGTCAACAAGCCGGTCTGGGAAACCGATCTCGGGGAATGGCGCAAGGTGCTGCGCATCAACCTCGACGGCCCCTTCATCGTCTGCAAGGCGATCGTGCCGGTGATGCTCCAACAGAAATACGGGCGCATCGTCAACATCGCCTCGATCGCCGGCAAGGAAGGCAATCCGAACGCCGCGCACTATTCCGCCTCCAAGGCCGGCCTGATCGCGCTGACGAAGTCGCTCGGCAAGGAGCTCGCTGCCCACGACATTCTCGTGAATGCGGTGACTCCGGCAGCGGCGAAAACCGCGATCTTCGACCAGATGACGCAACAGCACATCGACTTCATGCTGTCGAAAATCCCCAAGGCGCGGTTCGTGCTGGTGGAAGAGCTGGCCGCGATGGTAGCCTGGCTTGCATCCGAAGACTGCGCGTTCTCGACAGGCGCCGTTTTCGACATCTCCGGCGGACGCGCAACCTATTGAGACAGACATGATCCGGGAAGGTGGATGCCTGTGCGGCGCGGTGCGGTTCAAGGCGGAGGGCGAGCCGCTGAATGTGCGCATCTGTCATTGCCGCATCTGCCAGAAGGCAATGGGCTCGCCCTACTTCGCCCGCGCCCAGTTCGATCAGAAGGCGCTGACCGTCGCGGGCGACACCGGGCGCTACGCGTCGTCCGACAACATCGACCGCGTGTTCTGCAAGACCTGCGGCACGCGGCTGTTCGCCTGGCGGCGCAACGGCACGCTCGCGGGCGTGGCGCTCGCGACCTTCGATGACCGCAACTCCTTCGCGCCGACCGAGCACATCTGGGTCTCGGAAAAGCTCGCCTGGGTGAAGCTCGACGACGGCCTGACGCAATACGAGACAACGATCCCGGCGTGAGGTCATGGCCGGCTCGAAGCCGGGATCCTGGTAGCCCGAACATGCAGTCCAGTCGTCGTGGCCAGCCAAATGCCTGCAAACACCGCGACGATGCCCACCCCTAGATTCCAGCGCAGCGGCTCGTGCAATAACCACGCGCCGACCAGCGATGCCGTGATCGGATTGACCGTCACCGAGATCGCCACGCGCGTCGGCGTCGTTCGCTCCAGTGCGAAGGCCCAGAGATAAAAGGTCAGCGCCGCCCCGAAGGCGCCGAGATAGAGCGCGGCCAGCCATTGCGGCGCGCCGAAGCCTGCGACGGGCGCAAAGCTGCCGCGGAAGCACGAGAGCAGGATGAGGCAGGCAGCGCCCGCCGCCATGCTCATCGTCGTGAAGGCGATGGGACTTGAGCGCCGGATCAGCGGCTTCGACCAGATGCCGTACAGCGCCATGCACAGCGCAGCCGCCATCATCAGGAGATCGCCGCGCCAGGCACCAGACGGCGCTGAGCTGAGGTCGGTGAGCAGCGCCACGGCAACGCCTGATGTCGCCACCACGACACCGATCGATTTGCGCCAGGTCAGCGCTTCGCTGCCGAGCGCAGCGCCAATCACCAGCGTCAGCAGCGGCAGCGTCGACAGCGCAAGCGCGCCGCGCGCGGCCGTCGTGAAGATCAGCGATGCGTTGAACAGGATCGGAAACAGCGCGAAGAACAGGATGCCGAGCCCGATCACGGCCGCCCAGTCGCCGCGCACCGGCCAGCGGTCCCCTCGCAGCCATGTGAGCGGCAGCAGCAGCAGGAAACCGACGCCGAACCGGAACGAGCCGATCGCGAGTGGATCGATGCTCGTCACGAGATAGCGCGTCGCGCCGATCGAACTGCCGCCCAGCGCGCTCGACAGCACCGCGGCCAGAACACCAAGAATCTCACCCACGATCCCTCCCCTCGAATGCGTGACGGACAGCATACGGGCCGTGCGGAAACTGGGAATGGAATTTCCGTCATGCTGGGATAACGTTCGGTCATGACCGCGCCCGACCTCGATCCCGATCTGCTCAAGGCTTTTCTCGCCGTCGCCGAGCATCGTTCGTTCACGCGCGCGGCCGATCAGCTCAACCGGACCCAGTCGGCGGTGAGCGTGCAGGTCCGACGCCTCGAACAGCGGCTTGGCACAACACTGTTTCAGCGCAATCGAACCGGCGTCGTGCCGACCGCGGCGGGTGACGAACTGTGCGCCTATGCGCAGCGTATCCTTGCTCTCCATGCCGAAGCCGTCGGCGCGTTGCGCGGACGCAAGCCGGAGGCCGTCGTCCGCCTCGGCGTTATGGACGATTACGGCACCCTCATCGTTCCGCCCTTGCTCGCGAGCTTCGCCAAAGATCATCCGGCGGTTCGGGTCGAGATCGAGACCGGGCTGACCGCGACCATGCCGGCTCGGCTCGGCGAGGCCTATGACCTCGTGATCGCCATGCATCCGCAGGGACGCGGCGACGGCGAACTGTTGCGGCAGGAGCAGGCCGTCTGGGCAGCGGCTGTATCTTACGGCGCGGCTAACGACGATCCCCTGCCCGTCGCGCTCTATCCGCCCGGCTGCCTGTTTCGGCAATGGGCCGCTGACGCGCTGGATCGCGCCGGCCGGTCGTGGCGGCTGGCCTTTGTCGGCCGGACGCTGGCGGGAGTGGGATCGATCGCGGCACAGGGCCTCGCTGTCACCGTGGTCAAGGCAGGAACCCTGCCGCCCCGCCTGCGCCAGCTCGGATCATGCGACGGTCTGCCGCCGCTGCCCATGGCTGACATCCGCCTGCACCGCGCGCGCGGCCTGTCACGTCCCGCGGCGCTGTTCGCCGATCATTTGCAGCGTGGCATTTCGGAACCAAGCACCCTATGTTGAGCTGAAGCGTTGCTGCACCGCCGGTTGGTCGTCTGCAAGGCGATAGGCAAACCGGGCGGGATGCGACGTGAACATTTCCTTTTATGACCTCTCGGTGTGGGTGCTGCCGCTGGTGCTCGCCATCACCTTTCACGAAGCCGCTCATGGCTTCGTCGCGCACCGGCTCGGCGACAACACCGCCTGGCAGCTTGGCCGCGTCAGCTTCAACCCGCTCCGCCATATCGACCCGTTCGGCACCCTGATCCTGCCGGCGATGCTGCTGTTTGCGCACTCGCCGTTCCTGTTCGGTTATGCCAAGCCGGTGCCGGTGAATTTTCGCAATCTCAACCACCCGAAGCTCGACATGGTCTGGGTCGCCCTGGCCGGTCCGATCACGAACATCCTGCTGGCGCTCGTCGCGGGCCTCGCCCTCCACGCTTTGCCGTGGGCGCCCGCCGGTTCGGCGCAATGGATCTTTGACAATCTCAAGAATGCGCTGCTGATCAATGCCGTGCTGGCCGTCTTCAACATGATGCCAATCCCGCCGCTCGACGGCGGGCGGGTCGCGGTCGGGCTGTTGCCACGGTCGCTCGCCCTGCCGCTATCGCGGCTCGAGCCGTTCGGCATGCTGATCCTGATTTCTCTGTTGATCCTGCTGCCGCTGGCGGGTTCCCAGTTCGGTCTAAATCTTGATGTTATTTCAGCAATACTACGGACGTTGACCGGTTATGTGATTCAAGCTGTTCTCTTGGTGACCGGCAATGCGTAGTTGAACGTCCCGACATCCTGCACTTTAGGATCCTGCACTTGAAGACAATGCCGAAGGGCTAGAGGCCAACTTGGTCAAAGCTGCCGATATGCTGATCGCGCGACGCGCCGACACCCGTGCCCGCGCCGATTTCGCCACCTGGAAGATGATGGCCAAGCTGAATGGGTTGTCGGCGCTGCCTCCGGACGCGCAAGGCTTCCTCGATGGCTACAAGAAGCTGTTGGAGCGG
The DNA here is from genome assembly GCF_028128765.1 of Bradyrhizobium sp. CCBAU 51627. Taxonomy (GTDB): domain Bacteria; phylum Pseudomonadota; class Alphaproteobacteria; order Rhizobiales; family Xanthobacteraceae; genus Bradyrhizobium. The sequence goes on along the minus strand of NZ_LBJG01000005.1, from coordinate 203,307 downwards.
ATGAGCGAGGGGGAGGCCTCCGAGGCCACCATCGCCGAGGTTTACAAGTCCTACTATCTGGAGATGGGCGGTGCCGGGAACCCACCCGACGTCCGCAGCCGGCCGGCCGAACCGAAGACGGACAATGTTACCGCGTTCCGCCGCCCGGCACCCAAGCCAAAGAAGACCGCCATGTTCGGGGCGACGATGTTTGGCGGACCGCAGAAACGTCCCCTGCCGGTGGCCCTGATCTTCGCCTGTCTGGTCGTGGTCTACGTCGGAATCAAATTCTACTGGGGTTGACGACCCGGCCGGTTATTTTGGCTTCTTGAAATTCACCGGCAGGCTGAACGCGAACTGATCGTCTTTGAGCTCGGCCGGAGGGGCCGGCACGGGATCCGAGCGGCGCACCATCGAGATCGCCTCATTGTCGAAGGCAGGATCGCCCGAGGACTGAGCCACGTCGACGGAAACGACATTGCCGCGGCGATTCAGGACCAGGCTGAGCTTGACCGTCGTCGTCTTGCTCTTGTCCTTGGGATAGCGCTTGTGCAGCTCGAAATAGGCGCTGATCCGCTTGCCCCATTCGGCCGTCAACTTGCGAATGTCCTTGCCGATGCCCTGGTGAGGAGCCGCCGCCTTCTCGTCCTCCCGCGCGTTCTCGTCCAACGCCTGACGCGCCGATTCCTGCGCATTCGGCGTTTCCTCCACCGCCTGGGTTTCGACCTTGGCGACCTTCGTGGTGTCCTCGACCGGCTTCTTGGAGTCGTTCTCGGTGACGAGGCGATCGGGGTCTTCGGCTTCCCGGGGTGTTTCCTTCGGCAGGTCGGTCTCTTTCACCTCGGCCTGCTGCTGCATCTGCTGCGGCTGGTACTGCGAGGCCTCGCTGTCGGGACCGGGCGGCAGATCCGTTTCCGGCAGCTTGGGCGAGGTCATTTCGACGGCGTATTCCGCCCCGTTGGCGCCAAGGCCGTCATCACCATCATCGGTGCGCAGGTTGGCGAGCGCGAGCGCAGCTCCGCCAAGATGCAAGCCGATTGCGGCAATCGCGGCCAGGATCCAGAGCCGTCGGGATGGTTTCGCGTCGATTATAGGGTCGGACATCGCGCTGCCGTCAGGGTTGAATTGCTCCTTGCGCCGGACCAGCCGCCGCAGGAGGTGCTTCGAGCGCCACCAACTTGATCCGAGAATAGCCGCCCGTCCGCAGGATTTCCATAACGCCCATCAACTCGCCGTAAGGCACCGCCTTGTCGGCGCGGAGGAATACGTACTTATCCTTGCTCATGTCGGCGACGGCGTCGAGCGAGCTGACGAGATCGGTCCGCTTGACCGCGTTTTCGCCGATCGCCAGCGTCAAGTCGGGCTTGATGCTGACATAGGTCGGCTTGTCCGGCTTCTTCTGCGGCGTCGCGCTCGATGTCGGCAAATCAATCGGCAGATCGACCGTCGACAGCGGGGCTGCGACCATGAAGATGATCAGCAGCACCAGGATGACATCGATGAACGGCGTGACGTTGATGTCATGCGTTTCAGAGAAATCGTCGTCGTCATCGACGTCCGTGAGCGAAACCGCCATGGTTTACTCCGCCGCGCGCGAATGCGCGCTGCCGTGGCTGCGATCGAGATCGCGCGACAACAGCCGCGCCGCAGCTCCCGAGGCGCGGCTGACGAGCTCGAGATAGCCCTTCGTCACGCGCGAGAAGTGGTTGTAGATGATGACCGCCGGAATGGCGGCGACGAGACCAATCGCGGTGGCGAGCAGCGCCTCGGCGATGCCTGGGGCGACGACGGCAAGGTTCGTCGTCTGCGACTTCGAGATGCCGATGAAGCTGTTCATGATGCCCCACACGGTACCGAACAGGCCGACGAAAGGCGAGGTCGAGCCGATGGTCGCGAGAAAGCCCATGCCGATGCGGATGCGGCGCTGCTCGGCCCGCACGATCTCGGCGAAGCTTGAGGCCGCACGCTCCTTGATGCCGCTGTCGCTGGAGAGGCCCGCCGACATCCGCGCCTCACGCAGCGCTGCGGTCAGGAAGGACGGCAGGATGCCCTCCTTGGTGCCGAGCGCCATCTGGGCTTCCGCGAGCGAGCGAACCTCCGCGATCTTCTTCAGCGCCGACCGAAGCTTGGCAGAAGCTAACGACAGCTCGATCGATTTCGCGATGAAGACCGTCCAGGTCACGAGCGAGGCGAAGGCGAGGCCGATCATCACCGCCTTGACGATGACGTCCGCCGACATGAACATCACCCAAGGCGACAGCTCCTTCATGGCTGGCGCGATGCCGGCCTTCGGGGCAGCGCTGCCCGCCTCGGATACCGGCGCCACGGCAGCCCCGGTCGCGGGCCTGCTCGGCGGCGTGGCCACGGGCGCAGCCGCTGCGGTGGCCGCAGTCGTCGGTGCAGGCGCTGCAATCGCAGCCGGCTGGGTGGCGAGGGCGGGAGCCGGCTGGCCCGGCACGGGTGCCGGTGCCGCAACAGGCCAAGCCGGCGCCGGCTGGGTTTGTGTCTGGGCCGAAACGGGAACCGCGAACCAGGTGGCCGTGAGCAGCACGAGGGCGGCGAGGCTTGCTTGGAAAGATCTGGTCTTCATACTTCGGCCCAGGTGCGAATGAGATTGTGATAGATACCCGTCAATTTGACCGTTTCGGGATCGTCACGCCCGAGACGTGCCACCAGCGCCTGAATGGCGGTGTCGAGGTCGAAGATCATGCTGCGGGCTTGATCGTCACGTATCATGCTCTGGAGCCAGAAGAAAGACGCAACCCGCGCCCCCCTTGTCACAGGCGTGACCAGATGCAGGCAGGTCGAGGGATAGAGCACGCAGTCCCCGGCTGGCAACTTGACTTCGTGCGAGCCGTAGGTGTCCTCGATCACAAGTTCGCCACCGTCGTAATCCTCGGGCTCGCTGAGGAACAGCGTGACCGACAGATCCGTACGGATCCGCAGGCCGGTCAGGCGGTCGCCGCGGATCGCATTGTCGACATGCAGGCCGAAATGGTGGCCGCCGCTTGCGGCGTAGCGGTTGAACAGCGGCGGGAAGACCTGGAGCGGAATCGCCGCCGACAAGAATCGCGGGTTCGCCGTCAGCGCCGAGATGATGCGGATGCCGAGCTTGCGTGCGACCTCGCTGTCCGGCGGCAACTGCTCGTTGCGCTTGACCATTGCCGACTGCGCGCCCGCGGTGGAACGACCGTCTTCCCATTCTGTCGCGTCCATGATGCGGCGGAACTCCGCCACATCATCCTTGCTCAGAACGCCTTCTATGCACGTCAGCATGGCACCTCGTCATCTCGCCATCAGTAGCGCGCGGACAGAACCAGATAGGCGGCGCGGCCCGGTGCTTCCAGCACGAAGGGCGCAGCGCTCTGGTACAGCGCGTCGTAGTAGCGCTTGTCGAAGATGTTGTTGACGAACAGCTTCAACTGCCAGTTCTTGTTGATCTTCGCTTCTGCGAACGCATCGAAGCGCCAGTAGCTCGGAATCGACGTGCCCTGGTTGGCCGCGAGCAAGGTGCCGCCGTAGATCTTCGAGCGGTACACCGCCTGCCCGCCCAGCTCCCACGTGTCGTTGACCTGGTATTTCGAGAGCAGGCTGAAGGACTGGTGTGCGATGTTGGCGAGCGGGAGGCCGACATTCGACCCATAGAGCGCGCGATTGGCCGGCGGCGCCAGTGACTTCGTCACCGCCGACTCCATCAGCACGAGGCCACCGAACACGCTCCATCTGTCGGTAATCTTGCCGCCGACGCCGAGATCGATACCGCGGACGCGGTAGGCGGCGCCCGCCGTGATGCAGGAGATGTTGCCAGTCGTGCCCGCGGGATAGCTGCACCCCGCAGGGATATTCGACGGCAACGTCGTGTTGCTGATGTTCTGCGACTCGCGCGCGTTTTCTTTGGTGGTCTGGAACAAGGCGGCCGTCAGCAACAAGTGGCGGTCGAACAACTCCCACTTGGTGCCGAGCTCGATCGCCTTGTTCCTTTCGGGCCCGAATATCTGGGTGTTGCCGCCGGCCAAGGTCGGATTGATGCCGCCATAGGCCGTGCTGGTGCCATCGAACTCCGAGCCAACCGGGTTGGCGGAGGTCGCATAGGCCACATAGACGCTGCCATTCGGCAACGGCTTCAGGGTAAGGCCGAGATTGAAATCAGGAATCAGGAAATTTGCGGATTGTTGGCCAAACATCCCGGCCGTCGTATAGCCCGATGTCTTGATGCTGTAGTCGTCGTAACGGAGGCCGCCGTTGAGGATGACGAGATCACGATAATTGGCGGTGTCCACCACATAGCCGCTGACGGTGTCGATCCCGATCTTGGTCGGTCTGCCCGTAAGCCCTCCTGGGATCGCGAACGGCGTATCAGTGTATTGCGGCGAGAAAATACTGACGCCCGAGCGCGATCCTGTGCCGGTGAAGCTTGACGGGCCCGTGGTAATTTCGGAGCCGAGGCCCGTGTAGCTGTCGATCGAGGAACGCTCGTTGTCGTATTCGATGCCTGCGAGCAATGTGTGCTTGAAGCCGGCATAGTCGTCGAACTTGAAGGTCGCTTCGGTCTGGTTGGCGAACACGTCCGTGGCCTGGTAGCGACTCTGCGGATTGGCCGTCAGCGTCCACAATGCCGGATTGTTGCTGGTGATCAGAGGCGACTCCGGCAATGTACCGATATAGCTCTGCGTCGAGTGCGATTCCCGGATCTTGTTGGTGAGCAGCAGATCAGGCGTGAGCTGAAGCTCTGCATTGATCGTGCCGATATCCTGCCCGGTCCTGTAGAAGTCGCGATTGACGAAGCCGTAGAAATTGTTGCGGTTAATGCCGAAATCCGGGAATGGCCCTCCGGCGGTGCTCGTCGCGCTCGGCCGATAATACGGCACGCCGAAATCGGGAATGCCCGTCAGCTCGGTGTGGATGTAGTTGCTGGTGACCTTGATCGCATCGGTTGGCTGCCAGGTGGTCGCGACAAAGGCGCCGTCGCGGTTGTCCCTGACCCGGTCTCGCCCCGCAACGTCGGCGTCCTGGAACAGGCCGCCGGCACGAATGGCCAACGTCGGCGAGATCACCTGGTTGACGTCGAGAGTCACCCGCTTGGTCTGGTCGCTGCCAAACGTGCTGTCCATATTGTAGAAGTTCTTCTCCATCATGGCCTGCTTGGTCACGATGTTGATCGCGCCACCTGCCGTGCCACGTCCGGAAAATGACGAGGCCGGGCCGCGCAGGATCTCGACCTGCTCGGTGAAGAAGTTCTCGCGGACGCTGACGCCGGCGTCGCGCACGCCGTCAATGAAAATATCGTTGCGCACATCGAAGCCGCGGATGAAAAAACGGTCACCAAAGGCATTGCCGCCCTCGCCCGAACCGAGCGTTACGCCGGCGGTGCTCAGGATCGCCTGCTTCAAAGACGTGGCGCCCTTGTCTTCCAGCACCTCTTTCGACAAGACCGTCACCGATCTTGGCGTATCGACCAGCTTCTCCGGAAATTTGCCACTGGCCTGGACGTGATCGACCTTGTAGGGCGCGGCGGGATCCGCATACGGATTTCGGTCGGCGGCGGGACCGTTCGCTGGCGCCTGCGCAGCCCGCTGCCGTTGCTGTGCGGCACGGCGCAGCGCGTTGCGGGCGCGGACCTGGTCGGGCGTCGGTTTTGCTACAGTGGAGCGCGGCCGTTCCTTCGGCGCGTCGACATTCACGGGGGGCAAGTTTGTCTGCTGGGCCTGCGCGCCGCTCGAGACGGACGCAACCGCAATCAAGCTTGCGACCGTGGAGACAGTCTTGCCGGCCGCAACATCGAAATTGCTGCTCAATGCTCGCCGTGCCGCGGCCGAACGCAACGACCGCGGAGCCCTCGCCATACCCATCCTACGCCCCATTCCGTTTCTGCAATGCGTCGCATTGTGACAGTGCGACGCATTGGTCGTATCGAGCGGGGCAAAGAGGGTCAACGCAGTCACGACAATAGCAATCTTGAATCGGTCCAGATCAAAGCGATTCTAAGTTTCGCGTTTGAAACGATTCCAAACTCGCGCGTCACATTGATGCAGTCAGACACGTCAGCGCTTGCTTTCGCACATCGTCTCGGGCAGCCGTCAGTCGCTGCTCGGCGGCTTCATCAGCGAGAACAATTCATCGACGGTACGCTGCGCTGTCGCGCGCACGCGATCGGTATTGTCCATGCCGGCGATGTTCACGCCATTGACGACGGCTTTGATCTCGTCGCGAAAGTCGGTGAGGAAGCGCAAGGGATCGCGCTGCTCGTTGGCGACGCGCGCGATCAGTCCCGTGATCAGAATTTGGCACGCGATCAGCTTGCCGTTCAACTCGTCCATTCCGCACTCCTGATGTGGCGGCGCCGATATGGACGAGGCTGATTTTGTTGACAACGCAAACGCCGCCTGGGCGGTTTAGAACCGTTCTGGCGAAGGCGAACCCGCCTGCCTCGCGGCAGCGAGCCGCTCGCTTGCGCGCAACTCGACCATGCCGCCCGCGCGCATTGCCTGACCAGGAAATGCAGCACTGCACACCGCCGCATCATCTGCGCGCCTACGGGGTGCAAAGCTTTCCAATTGTTTAGGATTCTCAACGGATAGTGCTGTTTACACTGGAACTTGGCGTGTATTATACAAGCCGTGCTGGAACCCTTTGGTAGCCCCACAATTCGTTGTTTTGGGCATACAAGCCGATACGCTCACATATGAAAAAGTCACGGCCGATCCTATGGATTGTCATCATCGCAGCCGTGGCCGGTGGCGGCTATTACGGCTGGCACCGATTCCAAGCCTCTGAGGCCGCGAGAACCCAGGCGGCGCAGAAGAGCGCGCCGCGGGTTGCGGCCGTGCCCGTCAGCATCTCGCCGGTCCAGAAGGCGGACTTCCCGGTCTATTTGACCGGCCTCGGCACCGTGCAGGGATTCAACACCGTGCAAGTCCGGACCCGGGTGGATGGCCAGATCGACAAGATCGCCTTCACCGAAGGCCAAATGGTCAAGCAAGGCGATCTCCTGGTCGAGATCGATCCGCGCCCGTTCCAGGCCGCCCTCGATCAAGCCAAGGCCAAGAAGGCGCAGGACGAGGCCAATCTGGCCAACGCCAATCTCGATCTTCAGCGCTACACCAAGCTTGGTGAATTCGCGACACGGCAGCAGACGGACACGCAGCGCTCCACCGTTGCCCAGCTCACCGCCCAGATCGCCGCCGACGAAGCCGCAATCGCCAACGCCCAGACCCAGCTCGACTACACGCAGGTCAAATCGCCGATTGCCGGCGTTGCCGGCCTGCGCCAGGTCGACATCGGCAACATCGTCAATGCCTCGAACCAAACGGGCATCGTCAGCATCGCGCAGGTCGAGCCGATCACGGTGATCTTCACCGCGCCGGAGGACCAGCTGCCCTATATCAGCGAGGGTCAGAAGTCGGGCGAACTGAAGGTGATCGCGTTCACCACCGACGGCAAGAAGACGCTGGCCGAAGGCAAGCTTGCCGTCATCAACAACCAGGTCGATACGACCAGCGGGACGATCAGGCTCAAGGCGGTGTTCGACAACCGAGAGCATACGCTGTGGCCCGGACAATCGGTGTCGACGCGCCTTCTGGTCCGGACACTGAAGGATGCAACCATCGTCCCCGACGATGCGGTCCAGCATTCGACCAACGGCCTCTACGCCTATACGGTCGGCCAGGACAGCAAGGCCGAGGTGCGCAAGATCAAGGTCAGCTATTCCATCGACGGCCGTTCGGTTGTCGAGGAAGGATTGAACCCCGGTCAGCAAGTCATCACCGGCGGCCAATACAAGGTGCAGCCCGGCAGTCTCGTTTCGACGACTGTCGCGAGTTCAGATCCGGCTCAGAAGAACAAGGTTCAGCAGGAATGACCGAAGGCGGGATTTCGGCACCTTTCATCCGTTATCCCATCGGCACATCGCTGCTGATGGCAGGCGTTCTCTTTGTCGGCCTCGTCGCCTACCCCCTGCTGCCGGTCGCGCCGCTGCCGCAGGTGGACTTCCCGACCATCCAGGTCACGGCCAATCTGCCGGGCGGCAGCCCCGAGACCATGGCCTCATCGGTGGCGCAGCCGCTGGAGCGGCAATTTGCGCAGATCCCCGGCATCGCCCAGATGACCTCGACGAGCTATCTGGGCACCGCGTCGGTCACCATCCAGTTCGATCTCAATCGCAGCATCGACGGCGCGGCCAACGACGTACAGGGCGCGATCAACGCCGCCAGCGGCCAGTTGCCCAAGAACCTGCCCTCGCCGCCGACCTATCGCAAGGTCAATCCGGCTGATTCTCCGATCCTGCTTCTGTCCGCCACCTCAGACACGCTGCCGCTGACCAGCGTCAGCGACGCGGTCGACGCGCAGCTTGCCCAGCAGATCAGCCAGATCTCTGGTGTCGCACAGGTCATTATCGGTGGTCAGCAGAAGCCGGCCATCCGGGTCCAGATCGACCCCGCCAAACTGGTCGCCAAGGGCCTGTCTCTGGAGGATGTGCGGAGCCAGATCGGGATCACGACGGTCGATAGCCCCAAGGGCAACATCGACGGCGCGAAGCGCGCCTATACGATCTACGCCAACGACCAGCTCACGCAGTCGAAGGACTGGAACGACGTCATCATCGCCTATCGCAACGGTGGTCCGCTGCGCATCCGCGACGTCGGCCAGGCTGTCACCGGTCCCGAGGACGCCAAACAGGCGGCGTGGGCGAATGGCAAACGCGGCGTCTTCCTGGTGGTGTTCAAGCAGCCCGGCGCGAACGTCATCGAAACCGTGGACAAGATCAAGGCGACGCTGCCCCGTCTCGTGGCGGCGATCCCGCCGGCGATCAAGATCGAGCTGATGAGCGACCGAACCCAGACCATTCGGGCCGCGGTCGAGGACGTCCAGTTCACGCTGCTGCTGACCATCTTCCTGGTGGTCATGGTCATCTTCATCTTCCTGCGCAGCTTCTGGGCGACGGTCATTCCGACGATCACGGTGCCTCTGGCGCTGCTCGGTGCCTGCTCGCTGATGTGGGTGTTCGGCTACACTCTGGATAACCTGTCCCTGATGGCGCTGACGATCGCGGTCGGCTTCGTGGTCGACGACGCCATCGTCATGCTCGAGAACATCTCCCGCTACGTCGAGGAAGGTGAAGCACCGATGTCCGCGGCCTTCAGAGGCGCGAAGGAAATCGGTTTTACCATCGTCTCGATCAGTATCTCGCTGGTCGCGGTGCTGATCCCGCTGCTGCTGATGGGCGGCATCATCGGCCGTCTGTTCCGCGAGTTTGCGGTCGTGCTGGCGATGACCATCTTCGTCTCAATGATCGTCTCGCTGACGCTCACCCCGATGATGGCGTCGCGCTTCCTGCGCGCCCATGGCGAGGTCCAGCACGGCCGCTTCTATCAGTGGAGCGAACGCGCCTTTGACGCGATGCTGCGCGGCTATGAGCATGTCCTCGACATCGCCCTGAGCTGGAAGCGCACGACGCTCCTCATTTTCTTCGCAACGCTCGCGCTGTCGGTCTACCTCTTCGTCTTGATCCCCAAAGGCTTCTTTCCGCAGCAGGACAACGGCCTGATCACCGCGACCTCGGAAGCTTCGCAGGACATCTCTTTCGCGGCCATGAAGGACCGGCAAGAGGCGCTCGCCAAGATCATACAGGCGGATCCTGCCGTCGCGAGCGTCGCCATGGCGATCGGCGGCAGCGGAAGGGCCGGCAACAACGGCAACCTGTTCATTACGTTGAAGCCCCGCAACCAGCGCGACGCTTCGGCGCAGCAGGTGATTGGACGCCTTCGTCCCCAGCTCGAGAAGGTCCCGGGCGCCCGGCTTTACATGCAGGCGGCCCAGGACGTCCGGCTCGGCGGCCGGCCGACCCGCACGCAGTTCGAGTTCACGCTGCAGGATGCCGATCTCTCTGAGCTCAACGAGTGGGCGCCGAAGATTCTCGCCAAGATGCAGACCTTGCCGGAACTGCGCGACGTCGCGACCGACCAGCAGACCCAGGGCACCACTGTCCAGCTCAAGATCAACCGCGACACCGCCTCGCGCTATGGCATCCAGCCGCAGCTGATCGACGACACGCTCTATGACGCCTTCGGCCAGCGGCAGGTGACGCAGTATTTCACTCAGCTCAACACCTATAAGGTGATCCTGGAAATCCTGCCGGAGATGCAAGGCAACCTGGATTCGCTGAACAAGCTCTATCTGAAATCGCCGCTGACCGGCGACCAGGTGCCGCTGTCGACCTTTGCGACCTGGACCACGGATCCGGTTCGCCCGCTCTCGATCAGCCATCAAGGCCAGTTCCCGGCGATCACGATCAGCTTCAACCTCGCCCAGGGCGTCGCGCTCGGCCAGGCGACGCAGGCGGTGCAGAAGGCGATGGCCGATCTCGGCGCGCCGGCGACGCTCAATTCGAGCTTCCAGGGCACCGCGCAGGCGTTCCAGCAATCGCTCGGCACCGTACCGCTCCTGATCCTCGCGGCACTGGTCGTCGTCTATCTGATCCTGGGCATCCTCTACGAGAGCTACATTCATCCGATCACGATTCTGTCGACCCTGCCCTCGGCCGGCGTCGGTGCGCTCGCGATCCTGATGGCGGCCGGCTTCGATTTCAGCTTGATCGCGCTGATCGGCATTATCCTGCTGATCGGCATCGTGAAGAAGAACGGCATCATGATGGTCGACTTCGCCATCGCCGCCGAACGCGACGAGCACAAGACGCCGGAGGAGTCGATCCGCCAGGCCGCGCTGCTCCGCTTCCGCCCGATCATGATGACGACGATGGCGGCCCTGCTCGGCGGCGTGCCGCTGATGCTCGGCCATGGCACCGGCGCCGAGATCCGCCAGCCGCTCGGTTACGCCATGGTTGGCGGCCTGATCGTCAGCCAGGCGCTGACGCTGTTCACGACCCCGGTCGTCTATCTCTATCTCGACAAGTTCTCGAACCTGTTCAAGAACCAGGCGGCCGCGGACGAGGCGCACGAAGCGCGCGGCACCGTCAAGGAAGCCGCCGAGTAAGCTTGCGCCGCGGCTTCCGCACCGCTACAGCGGAATCCTCGGTTCACGCCAACGCGGTCTCGCAATGCCCATGCAATCCAGACTTGTCGCTCTTGTCGCCGTAGCCCTGATGTCGACGGGCGGGGCCTATGCCCAGCAGGGCGCCAGGAAGAACGCAGCTCCTCCGGCCGCGCAGCCCGCGCCCGCACCGACCCAGCCGCAAGCCGAAGGCGCTCCCGGACAATCCGGCTGGATCGTCCGCTGCAGCAGCGTCAGCCGCGACGCACCGCTCGAATGCGCGATGGAGCAGAACGCGGTGCTGACCAAGACCGGTCAGACCGTCATCCTGATCAACATCCGCATCGCGCCCGACACCCGCACGCCGATCGCGCTGCTGCAGCTGCCGCTCGGCCTCAACTTGCCGGTCGGCGCCAAGCTCCAGGTCGACGAGGGCAAGACGGTCGATCTCCGGATCCAGACCTGCGAGAACCGCGGCTGCTACGCCTCGACACCGATCGCGCCGGACCTGCTTGCTGCCTTGCGCTCAGGCAGGCAGTTGAAAGTCTCGTTCCAGAACATGGCGAAGGAAACGATCGCGATCCCGATGCCGCTTGGCGATTTCGCGGCGGCCTACGACAAGATCAAGTAGCTCCGCAGGTGCCAATGCCTCGCAGCGGGATGGCTTTCCGAGCCGCGCGAGCTGATCTATTCTGCTGCTGGCGGGGGCCAGATATCGGCAGTGAAACATGACGCGCGAGAAGTCAGGTCTTAATCGGCTCGGCCTCCTGGTCACGATGTTTGGGACGATGGGCGCCGCCGCGAGCGCGCAGACGCAGTTGCAGCCACCGACTGCACCGACCGCGGAGCCCACCGTCCATGATGCGAGGGTGCGGCCCCGCAACGAGCAGACGGACGGCAACTTTACGCAGACGCCCTTTGCCGGCTCGCCGTCGCCCATGCCAGACGTGAAACGCATTCGCACGACGCACGAACGCATCACGGACGGCTCCGCTCCTCCCGCGGTCGCACCGCTGCAGCCGCCTCCACCCAAGCCATAGACAGGCCCGCGCCTCACGATTACTGCCGCGCCATCTGCGCGTTACCGACGGCCTCGCCGTCGAGTGACTGATCGTTGTGCATGGTGACGGTGACGCGAAGCAGCCGGCCCTCGAATTCGAACGGCGCCTCGTAATGCGACACAGGGCTGCCGCGATCACGGCCGATATCGAGGCCAGACCACGAGATCAGGGTGTGGAAGCCAAGCCGGGTCTGGAGCACGCCGGCCGGCCGGCCGTCGATCAGCAGCGTGTATTCGGTGACGCCGGTGCGCGCGCCCTTGGCCGGCGGCTCCTTGCGGATCAGGCGCTCGACATGAACGCCGAGCCGCCGTGCGTCCGAGGGCACCTTGCGGTCGGAGCGCACGATGTGGTGGCTGCCGCCAATGTTGAGGTCATGCACGAGGTGACCGTCCCTGACGTAGAGACTGTAGCCCGACGTCGCGTCGCCATGCGAAATCAGCACGCCGCTCGCACCTGCTTCGTCGATCTCGACATGCGCCTCGATCGTGTAGCTGCGGCTGCGCACGTCGGGCGCAACGTCGGTCGGCACGTGTCCCATGCCGGCATGAAAGACGAAGTGGTGGCGCGCACCGTGAAAGCGTGCGGCGTTCTCGGCAAAGCGAGGCCCGAAACGATCGTCGAGCGGCAATACGTTGTGCTTCTCGGCTTCGTCCCACCATGTCGCGATCATCTGCGCCAGCCGTTCCGGCTCCTTCGCGGCGAGATCGTCGGTCTCGGAGAAGTCCCGATCGAGATGGAACAGCTCCCATTTATCGTTCTCGAACGGCGTGCCCGGAGGATGATAAGCCACCGCCTTCCAGCCGCCCTGCCAGAGGCCGCGATGGCCGAACATTTCGAAATATTGCGGCGAGCTCTTTGCGGGCGCGGTCGCGTCCGTGATCGAGCGCGCGAAGCTCTCGCCTTCGAGCGGCATCTGCGGGCAGCCGGCGATCGTCGCGGGAGCCTCGATCCCGATCAATTCCAGCAGCGTCGGCGTCAGGTCGCTAGCGTGCACGAATTGGTGGCGCAGCTCGCCCTTGGCGGCAATGCGCTTCGGCCAAGTGATGACGAAGGGATCGCGGATGCCGCCGCCATGGGTGTTCTGCTTGTAGCGGCGCAGCGGCGTGTTGGAAGCCATGGCCCAGCCGTGCGGGAAATTGCTGTGGGTGTCGGGACCGCCGATGTCGTCGATGCGAGCGAGCTTCTCCGCGATCGGCTCCGGCTTGAAGTTGAACGGCCCCATCGCGTTGACGAAGCCGAGCGGTCCGCCCTCCTGGCTCGCGCCATTGTCGGACATCACCATGATGACGGTGTTGTCTCTGATATCAGCCGTCTCAAGGAACGCGACAAGACGTGCAAGATGTCGATCGGAATGGTCGAGCATGCCGGCGAAGGCCGCTTGCAGCCGGGTGAACACTCGCCGCTCGTCGGCCGAATGGTCTTCCCACGCCTTCACGCCGTCGTTGCGCGCCGGCATCCGGGTCTCCTGCGGCACCAGCCCCATCGTCTTCTGACGCGCCAGCCGTCGTTCACGCTCGACATCCCAGCCGTGAGCGAATTCCGCATCGTAGCTTCGGATGATGTCGGCCGGCGCTTGGTGGGGCGCATGGCAGGCGCCCAGCGCGACCCAGGTCAGCCAGGGAATATCGGGCCGATCGGCATGATGATCGCCGATGAAGCGGATGGCCTGGTCGATCAGATCCTCGGTCAGATGATAGCCGCCGGCATAGGTACCCGGAGGATCGATATGCGTGTTGTCAGACACGAGCTCGGGCGCATATTGGTCGGTCTCGGCGTCGAGGAAGCCGTAGAAGCGGTCGAAGCCGCGCCCGAGCGGCCAGCCGTCGAACGGGCCGGTGGCGCCGCTCTCGGTCAGCGGCGTGACATGCCATTTGCCGACCATGTAATTGCGATAGCCGTGCACCCGCAGCATTTCGGCGAGCGTCCCCGCCGCGCGCGCGATCTTGCCGCGATAGCCGGGGTAGCCGGAATCGAAATTGGCGAGGCACCCGACGCCGACCGAATGATGGTTGCGCCCGGTGAGCAAGGCGGCGCGCGTCGTCGAACACATCGCGGTGGTGTGGAAGCCGGAATAGCGCAAGCCTTCCGCGGCGAGCCGATCGATGGTCGGCGTCTTGATCGCAGACCCGTAGCAGCCAAAATCGGAGAAGCCGACGTCGTCGAACAGCACGATCAGAATGTTCGGCGCACCCGCGGGCGGCTTCACCGCCTCCGGCCACCAGGGTTTTGACTCCGCAACCGTTTTGCCGACGGTGCCGCGGAACGGCGTGCCGCTACCTGCCCTCATGTGATCCTCCCTGTCCCGCCGTCGCGGTTGACCCGCGGCTCATCGTACCCTAAATTATAATCAGAATTATGATTATGATTTAAGCCGGATGCAAGCCCGAACGCGACCATCGTCCGAGGAGCCCGGCGCTCGCGGGTTCGACCTGCCGGGCGTCGCCCCATCACGCCAGAAACGCAGCCGTGAGACGGCGCTGGCGCTGCTGCGGGCCGGCGCCGAGATGCTGCGCACGCGCAGCCTTGCCGAGCTTTCGATCGAGGCGCTCTGCGCGGAAGTCAGCGTCACCGTCGGCGCCTTCTACAGCCGCTTCGAAAGCAAGGAGGCCTACTTCAACGCGCTGATGGCGCTGGCGACACGCGACGGCGAGCAGCGGCTCGGCGAGATCACGCGTCCATCGCCCCACGCGGATCTCGACAAGCTCTGCCGTGTCGTCGTTGGCGGCATCATCGCCTGGATGCGCCACCACGAGGGCGTGCTGCGCGCGGCCCTCCAGCATGACGATACCCGTCCGGACAAATGGACGCCGTTCAAGGCCCTGGCCAAGACCACGACCGAACGTGCCACCCCTCTCCTGCTGCCGGCGATGGGCAAGGGTCATGCCTCCGCCAAGACCCGCGCGATCGCGTTCAGCCTGCAGGTCGTGCTGGGCACGCTGGTGAATGCGATCCTGAACGACCCCGGCCCGCTGTCGCTCGGATCGAAAGAGATGGAGACGCGTCTTGCGGGCTGCCTGCTGTTGCTGCTTCAGGCTGAAGTCGCTCATTCGTTCCCCCGATAGATCAGCTGAAACGGCATTCGACGGTGCGAGAGATCTGATTTCAGAAGACACGCGGGCTCATGGGGGCGCTCGTGAGATTTGAAACAATGCTTGAAGGTCGGACGCAGCGTCGCGATCTCGCAGCATGTTTTGCCCGAGCTTTGCGCGTCTCTTGACACCCTCTCCAATGAAGGGCGCAGGGAAGACCGGGCGCCGGCTGGCACCCGTTAAAACCCCCATGCGAGAATGATGCACGCGCAATGCACAGGGGAACCACAGGGCAACCGAAACTCGGCCTTCCCTGCGCGATGGTTGACGGCTTATGCGCGCTCTCCCCGGAGACGAATTCCCTTTGCCTCCGTCACCTTCCGAAATGCACCGCACCACGCCGGTTGACATGATGAGGCCTTCGCGAAGGCTTGGCCGTAGCAACGACGGCCAGGACCACGCGGTTTCGCCGTACGCGAACAATCCCGCTTCGCCCCGATGGGCTTCGCGGGACAAGGCGCCGTTCGTCCGACGCGGCTTGCCGTGGCTCACAGGGCTCGGCTCAATCCACTGCCCCGCCCTGCCACACGCATCCGCGACGACGCCGCCCGCGTCCACCGCTCCCCAGCCCGCGTTCGTGACGACGTACGACCGCCCCTTCGCTGGGCTGGGATGCGCAGATAAATACGACAAATCAGAATTTCGGTAAAGTGGAATATTTTCACGAGGTGGGATTGACGGTGTTCTTGGGTGTTTTGCCCGACGGCAGCACCAGGGATTGTGGCTTCGCGCCCCGTTCTGGCGCGGAGGGTTGGGGACCAAGCGCTTGGCCGCTCCAGCTCTGCGAGCGCTACAATCCCGGTGATCTCGCCGCCCAGGCCTTGGTGGCCTGGCAACTCTCCATCGCTCGCGCATAGGCAGGGCGTGCCGTCGTGCGAACGAGATACGCCCGCTCCGTCGGCCCGGGAACGTAGTTGCCGGTTCGCAGGCCGAGCAGCAGGGCATAGCTCACCGAGATATCGGCAGCGGTGAATCGGCCGCCGGCGAGATAGGGGCTGTCCGCAAGGCGGCGAAGGACCAAACCCAACCGGCTCAGGAAGGTCTCGGCCGCCCAGCGGGTCACGCGGGCCCCTCGCTCGGCTTCGGGCGCGAGTTGGCGGCCCACCAGGACGGCGTTCATCGGCCCGGCAAGCCCGGCCTCGCCCAAGTGGAGGAATTGCAGATAGGCTGCGAAAGCGGGATCCTCCGGGGCGACGCTAAGCGAACCTGAGCCGTAGCGCGCGAGCAGGTACTCGAGAATGGCGATCGACTCGACCATGATCGTGTCGCCATCCTGCAGCGCGGGAATGAATCCGGCGGAGTTGATCGCGAGGAAGTCGCGGTCATTTTCCACTGTGAGCAGATCGACCTGTCGCAGCCGATAAGCCAATCCCAGCTCCTCGAGCAGCCAAACAACACGGAAGCCACGACCTTCGCCATAGACAGTGAGCATAATTTGCGTTCCTCGACTGAACTGGATGTACCAGCTCGCAGAGGCGAGCCGGTCACGCAGACGGACTGTCACCGTCCAAAGCGTGCTCAGCGGGCCATCTCATCTGCCCGCAGCAGAGTGGTGAAGCCGCCATAGATCATGCGCTTGCCGTCGAACGGCATGTCGGAGCCCTTGAGCCTGGCATCGGCCATCACCTTAGAGTTGACGGCATCGCGGCTCGCCCGGTCGCGGTAGACGATCCAGGAAAACACTATGACCTCGTCTTCCGCGGCCATCACCGCGCGCGGGAAGGATGTGAGCTGGCCATAGGGGACGTCATCGCCGATGCACTCGACATAATCGAGCGCGCCATGCTCCATCCACACCGCACACGCCGTTCGCGCCAGGGCCTTGTAGGCCTCGATCTTGTCTTTCGGCACGGCGAGCACGAAACCATCGACGTAGGGCATTTTGGATCTCCTGGGGCTGAACGACCCAAGGACGACCTGAGGCATGCCGATCCGACGCGTGATGGATGAGGCAAACCGTCGCGAGGACCGGCCAGTCAAACCGCCGGAGTGCCTACGGCGGCAATCATGCCCGGGAAATGCCTGGTAGTCTGGAGAGCGCCTGGAACTGGCTGGGGAACCTGGATTCGAACCAAGACAAACAGAGTCAGAGTCTGTTGTGCTACCGTTACACCATTCCCCAACGGAATAGTCGAACAAATTCAATATCTTACTGAATTGTCCAACTGTGGCCGGAAGCGCTGATAGCGCAAATCACGGCTCAGGCGTGCAGCCTTCTACCTGCTCGCCCCCGGACTGGCAAGCACTGCGGTGGATGGGATCACAGCCTGGTCCATTTTGATATCCGTGGCTTTTGGTTTGCCGCGCGCGGGGCGCGGAGCCGGCTAGAACGCGGCCTCGTACATCTCAAGGATCGCATCCCGGCTCAGATCGCGCGGGTTGTTGTCGAGCAGCCGCCTGATAGCGTGAGCCTCGTCGGCCATGCCGCCGAGATCGTTCTTTGGCACGCCGAGCGCCGACAGCCGCATCTCGACGCCGAGGTTCTTGCAGAAGGCGTAGGTTGCGTCGAACGCATGCTTCGGATCGTTCTGCTGGGGCAGACCGAGCGCTCCGAGCACCGCCATCGTCTTCGCCTCGACCGCAGGCATGTTGAACGCCAGCGTGTGCGGGAAGATCATCGCGCAGGCAAGGCCATGGGCGATGTGATGACGCGTGCCGAGCGGATAGGCCACGGCATGGCCGGCGGTCGTGTTCACCGGCCCGAGGCAGTAGCCGCCATAGAGCGAGGCGAGCGAAAGACCGGCGCGGGCCTCGCGATCGCCGCCGTCGGCCACCGCGCGCTTGAGATATTTCCCGACCAGCCGCGCGCCTTCGAGCGCATAAAGGTCGATCGTCGGGTGCGCCTTGCGGCTGGTATAGGCCTCGACGCAATGCGCCAGTGCATCGACGCCGGTAGCGGCCGTGATCTCCTTCGGCACGGTCATCGTCAGATCAGGGTCGACGATGGCGATATCGGCCAGCATGAAACGGCTCTGCACCGCCTGCTTGTTCTGGCTGACGGGATCGGTGACGAGCGCACGGGTGCCGGCCTCGCTGCCGGTGCCCGAGGTGGTCGGGATCTGCATCAGCGCCACGCTGCGGCCGGCCACCTTCTCCGGCCCGACGATGTTGGCGAAGGGCACGTCATTCGTGCACATCACCGCGACGAGCTTGGCCAGATCCATCGCACTGCCGCCGCCGAAGCCGACGACGAGATCGGGCTTGGCCTCCTTCGCCATCGCCACCGCCTTCTCGAGGTTGGGCAGATCCGGCTCGGGCTTGACCTCGCCGAACACCTTGACGACGCCCGGCAGCGCCAGCGTATCGACACGGCGCGCATTGAAGGGGTCGGAAATCACCAGCGGCCGCTTGGCGCCGATCCGCTCGGCGAAGCGCGCGGCAGCCGTGATCGTGCCGTTGCCGAACTCCAGGATGGTGGGGCGGAGGATTTCGATGGGCGTGAAGGCGTTGGTCATCGTGGGCTCGATCTCGTTACTTGGAGGCGCCGGCGGCCAGCCGCTCGGCATAGTCGATGGCCTCGATCAGGCTGTGCTCGTTGGCGATCCCCTTGCCGGCGATGTCGAAGGCAGTGCCGTGATCGACGGAGGTACGGATGATCGGCAGGCCCAGCGTGATGTTGACGCCGGAGAGCTCCTGCCAGCGGCCGGTGGCTGGATCGACCTGGAAGCCGAGCAGCTTGACCGGGATATGTCCCTGGTCGTGATACATTGCGACCGCCGCATCGAACTGGCCGGCGCGCAGCTTGACGAAAATGGTGTCGCCCGGCACGGGGCCGACCACATCGAGGCCGTCGGCGACCGCCTTGGCAATCGTCGGCGCCGAGACGTCGATATCCTGCCGACCGAACAGGCCGCCCTCACCGGCATGCGGGTTCAGCGCGGCGATTGCTATTTTCGGCCTGGCAATGCCGAGCCGGCGCAGCGCATCATTGGTGAGATCAATCACCATGCGCAGCCGCTCCGGCGTCAAACGCTTCGGCACATCCTCCAGCGCCACATGGGTCGAGACATGGCTGACGCGCATGTTGCCATGGGCGAGCAGCATCACCGAGCCGCGCACGCCGGTGAGATGCGCCAGCATCTCGGTGTGACCGGGGAAATGATAGCCGGCCTTGTTGAGCGCCTCCTTGTTGAGCGGCGCCGTGACGATCGCCGCGGTGCGGCCCGCCTGCGTCAGCCGCACGCCCTGCTCGATCGCCTTATAGGCAAAGCGGCCGCCATCGGCGCTGAGCACGCCGGGCTTGATCGGGTCGCCCTCCGCGTCAGCCTGAAGGTAGCAGAGATTGGGCCAATCGCGATCATCGACGGTGACTTGCGGGATCGCAATGTCGGCGCCGAGCGCCGTCTTCGCGCCGTCCAGCGCCGCGCCGCTGCCGATAATCAGCAAGCGCAGATCACCGCTCGCGATCCGATCCTTCAGCCCGATACAGGCCTTGACGATGATCTCCGGCCCGATGCCGGCGGGATCGCCCATGGTGATGGCAAGGTGACGAGAGATCATGTCGGACTCTCCATGTTGAGCAGATGATTGTCCCGGAGCAGATCGCGCCACAGCTCGCGCGCGCCGAACGCTCCGGATTTCGAGATGAGGTCGACACCGGCCCAGCGGCCGCCTTGCAGCGTCGAACGCGGCAATCCGGGCACGATGCGTCCCGTGACCTGAAGCGCATGCGCGCCGACGGCGAGGCATACGGCCCTCAGCGTCTCTCCGCCAGCAACGATCAAGGTTCCGGGCGCGTCGAGCGCTGCGATCAGCGCTGTCAGCTCGCGCGCGATCCGTTGCGCCGCCTCGCCGCGCGACAAACCATCCGGAAGCGCGAATTTCACCAAGGCCACGCCGTCGTCTGTGAGCTTTCGCCGAACACCGGCACCGCCCTCGCCTTCCGCCAACGCGATGGTAGCTTCACCGCAAGCCGCGAGCTGGGATGTGGTTGCCGCCTGGTCGGAACCGAACAAGCCCAGCACCGGTCGCCTCAGCACCGACCGCGCCGCGGCGCCATGATTGCGGGCGAGCGCGCCGGCCAATCCGCCGCTGCCGCACCAGAGCACTGGCCCCGGCATCCGCCGGGCCATCTCGACGACGCGATCGAGATCGAGGTCGCTCTCGGCATCGAACACCTGAACGCCGCCTTGCGACAACGTGCCGGCATTTCCCCGCTGTGCCGCGATGCCTTCATGTCGCAACTGATCCAGCAGATTGTCGCCGACGCGACGCCAGTCGCCATTCACGGTGCGCGCATATTGCTGGCTTTCGATGGTGCGCCGCCCTTGATATTCGAACGCGGGGGCGACGACGCAGGATGCCCAATCTCCTGTGCTCAGGCAGGCGCCGAGCTCGGCGGCCCAGGCGCCACGGAGCAGGCTATCGATCTTCTTGTAGGCGATCTCCGCGTCGCGAAGCAGCGGCGCCAGCCGGGCGACGATCTCGACACTCTCGGTCCTTGAACGCTCCCTTGTGCCGCTGTCGAACGCAAGGCTCGACGAGGCTGAGGCCGCGGTCGCATCCGCCCAGATGACGTCGAACGGCCCGCACAGGCCGACGAACTCCGCCGCGGTGTCGAGTGCGCCGGTGAGATCGTCGGCAAGCAGGCGAACGCGTGTCATCGTCATGCCGCTCCCGCGTCAACCTTAAGCGGCCGTTGCAAATGCCGTGGCGTTCGCGAGCAGCTCTCTCAGTTGAGCCGCCGGCAAAGTCTCAAGTGGCGGCCGCAGACGCTGCCAGCCGGCATGACCGGTGCGCTCGGCCATCAACGCCTTCAGGGACGGCATCTGCGCGAAGCGCGAGACCAGCTCCCGCGCCTGGACGATCCGCGCCTGCGCTGCCTTCAGCGCCGCGTCGTCGTCACTGTCGCGGAAATGCCTGAAGACATAAGCGAGATCGCGCGCGACGAGGTTCGAGGTCGCGGTGATGCAGCCGGCACCGCCCTTGCGCAGCAGCGGCAGCAGCAGCGGATCGGCGCCTGCAAGCACCGAGAAGCCGGGGAACTTGTCGACCATCGCGGTCATGTTGGCGAAATCGCCTGAAGAATCCTTGATGCCGACGATGGTGGACGGATAGGCCTTGCGCAGCCGCTCGATCAACGCATGCGAGATCGGCTGCATCGACATCTGCGGGATGTGATAGAGTACGATCTTGAGACGCGCATCTCCGATGCGCTGGATGATCTCGTTGTAGGCGGCATAGACGCCGTCGTCGCTGACATTCTTGTAGTAGAATGGCGGCAGCATCACCACGGTCTCGACCCCGACCGACAGGGCATGGCGTGTCAATGCGACGGTCTCGGTGAACGCGACGACGCCGGTGCCCGGCAGAAGCTGGTTCGGCCTGATGCCGCCGGCGATCACGGCTTCGAGCAGCGCCGTTCGCTCGGCGACCGAGAAGGAGTTCGCCTCCCCGGTGGTGCCGAGCATCGCGATGCCGTCGCAGCCTTCGTCCAGCAGGGTGCGGCAATGCGCGACGAAGCGCGCGTGATCGGGGCTGAGCTCGGCGTCGAGCGGCGTCAGCGCGGCGCAGAACACGCCATGTGGGTGCAAGGACTGCTGGTGCGGCGCGGATATCGACAAAGCTTCCTCCGATCGTCAGATCGATGTTGTTCGGAATGCGAACATTTGTTATAATCTGCCCCGTTGGTAAGAGCTGGCTGCCGCCCCGTCAAGGGCCGCAGCTGTCATGGCAGGGCATTCAGGCATGGCCAAGGTCGAAAAGAAGGCGGCAAAGCGCGCATCGGAAATGCCACCGAAAAGTCCTGGAGATAAAAACCCCAAGAACTACGTCGCCTCCGTCGGCAAGGCCTTTGCCGTGCTCAAGAGCTTCACCAGCGAAGCGTTCGAGCTGACGCTGAGTGAAGTTGCCGCACGCGCCGATCTCGATCGCGGCACCGCGTTCCGATTGATCCAGACCCTGATCGAACTCGGCTATCTCCAAGTCGTGCCGCAGAGCCGCCGGTTCCGCCTCGGCGTCGCCTGCCTCGACCTCGGCTACACCGTACTGTCGCACGGGTCGCTGCGCACGATCGTCGAGCCGCTGTTGCGCGACCTCGTGCCTGAGGTCGGCGATGCGGCCTCGCTCGGCATCCTCGATGGTGGCGATGTAATCTATCTCGCGCGCATCAGTGCGGGCCTCGATCGCTACAAGATGGACCGCCGGCCGGGCACGCGCATCCCCGCGTATAGCGCCGCGCTCGGTCACGCCATGCTGGCGCATCTGGTCCGCGATGAGCAGATCGAGCGACTGGAGTCACGGCCCCGCGTCAAATTGTCGGAGCGCACGCTGACCGATCTCGATGCTTTGCTCGCCCGGCTGGACCAGGTGAAGAAGAAGGGTTACGCCGTCTCCGACGGCGAGAACGCCTATGGCCTGCGCACGCTGGCGACGCCGATCCTCGACGCCCAGGGTGTTGTGATCGCCGGATTGAGCGTCACCGTGGATGCGATACGCATGGATATGCCGACCTTTCGAGACCAGGCGTTGCCAAGGCTGATGCAGCTGACGCGCACGGTGCAGGAGCTCGCGATCAAATCGGGCCTGTCGAGCTGAGCGCGGCTTCCGCCGAAGCGCTGCTTCTATTCCGGGACGAGCGTTGCAAGCCCGGCTTCGATAATGGTGATTTCCTCGTTGACTTGCGAAATGGCCTGCTGCGGGTCGACACCGGTAACGACCACGAGCTGCCGCAACAGGTCCTGCCGATGGGCCAGAATATCTTCCAACGCATCGCGGTCGTTCAGCTTCACATAGCCTTGAACGATCAATTCAACGGAGCGAGACATGATACTCTCAATACAAGACTGACTTTTGATCTTGCGAAAATATCGCGCCGGCGCGCGGCTGCGGGAATGAAATCTCGTCAACCTTGACAGGTAAGATTAACGGCGATGCAACACGCCGCCTAAACAGCGATACGATCGAAGTCGGCGGCGATCCGGACGTTCGGGAAGATCTTTGCCGCCTCAGCCTGGATCTCGTCGTTCTCGTAGCGGCCCGACAAATGCGTCAGCATGAGCTGCTGGACGTTGGTCACGGCCGCGAACCGGGCCGCCTCAGCCGCGGTGAGATGGCCGTAATCCCGCGCCATTGAGGCATCGCGATCCAGGAAGGTCGCCTCGATCACCAGTAGATCGGCGCCTGCGATGTGCTTGGAGAGTCCCTCGGTGGTCTCGGTGTCGCCGATCACGACCAGTTTCTTGCCGCCGCTCGGCGGACCCAGCACATCCTCCGGATGGATCGTCCGCCCGTCTTCAATGGTGATGGCGCGCCCGGCGGCCAGCTCGCCGCGCAAGGGTCCGTCAGGCACGCCGAGCGCGGACAGGCGGTCAGGCAAGAGATGGCGCCGCGCTGGACTCTGGAACGAAAATCCAAAACTGTCAGTGTCGCGGTGGCGGACCGGAAAGCAGTCGATGGCGAAGTCGCCGGCATCGACGACCTGTCCCTCAGACAGCGGCGCGAACTGCACGGAGATCGGTGCCCGTCCCGCGCCCCACAGGCCGGCCAGCATGTTTATGACGAGATCAAGCGTCTTAGGTCCGCCATGGATGGTCATCGCGTCGGAAGTCTGCCGCAGCCCCAATGTCGAGAACAGGCCGGGTATGCCCAGCACGTGATCGAGATGCCCATGCGTCAGCAGGATGCGATCAAGCCGGCGAAAGCCGGCGCCGCTCCGCAATAGCTGGCGCTGCGTGCCCTCGCCGCAATCGATCAGCATGCGCTGGCCGGCGGCCTCCAGAAGCAACGCCGGATGATTGCGCTCCGCGGATGGAACGCTGGCCGAGGTTCCGAGAAATGTCAGGGCGAACATTGCCTACTCTGATGCGAGGTCGCAGGACTGATCCGCTTGGGAGCCTTACCCGCCCGCCGACTGCGCCTCGACCGCCTGCACGGCCACGCTCGCCACTTGCCGCAACGCTTCGCGATCAGCGCTCGACGAGGCCATCACGCCCATGCCAACGGCGACGGCCGAGACATAGCGCGCGAGCGCGACGGGATCTGACGTCTGGATGAGATCACCTTCGGCCTTGGCGCGAACAAAGCGATCGCGGAGCTGGTCTTCGTTTTGGGCGCGGCGGGCGGCGAGCTCGAAGGGTACGTTTTCGGAGCCGGTGCCGCAGGCGATGCCGCCTTGCACGAGCAGGCAGCCGGGCGGATTGGCGGGATCGGTCTGCTTGTCGGCGATGCCCATCAGCATGCGTTCGGCGACATCACGGGCGGTCGGCGCGGCCACCACTTCGTCCATCCAGACACCACGCAGCTTGGTGTAGCGGTCGAGGGCGGCCCTGAGCAGGCCTTCCTTGTTGCCGAAACAGGCATAAAGGCTCGGCGGGTTGATGCCCATCGCCTCGGTGAGTTGGGCAATCGTGGCGCCCTCATAACCATGGCGCCAAAATACTTCCATCGCCTGGTCCAACGCCGTCTCGGCGTCGAATTCGCGGGGGCGTCCCATGGCCATGTGCCTGTCTCCTCGAGAATCGGCGTCGTTTCCTATCGTAACGCCTGACCCTATCTGCTTGTTCTATCTTTCTTTTCTCTTCCGCCTTCCAATTCTTGCGGTATGCCGCTACAATTTTCTTAGCGAATGGTACATAAGTATCTTGCGCTGCGGTATCCAGCTCCACATTTGTAGTGAACACTACATATCTGGAGCGCGCAAATGCACCCCTCCCAAGAAACTTCCTCTGCCGGCCGTTTCCGCCGCCTGCTTGGCGGCGTTGCCATCGTTGGCGCCCTTGCCGTGGCCGGCTCGATTGCGACCGGCCACTACTTCCATGCAGCCCAGGCGACCGCAACCGGCGCGGCAGCCGAGCAAGCCGTCCCCGTCACCGTCGCGCTGATCGAACCAAAGCAGACCGTGCTGTGGGACGATTTCTCCGGCCGGCTCGAGGCCATCCAACGCGTCGAGCTTCGCCCGCGCGTCGCTGGCGCGATCCTATCCACCAACTTCACCGAAGGCGCGCTGGTGAAGGCCGGTGACGTCCTTTTCAAGATAGATCCCGCTCCTTACGAGGCCGAAGTCGACAAGGCGGCCGCGCAGCTCGAGGCCGCGAAAGCGCGCGTGGTCTTCACCCAGAGCGAGCTGGAGCGCGGCGCACAGCTGGTCGGCAACGCCGTCGTCACCCGCCGCGACTACGACCAGCGCGACAATGCCAATCGCGAAGCCATTGCCAACGTCAAAGCGGCCGAGGCGACGCTCCACACCGCGAAGCTCAATCTTGACTACACCGAAGTGCGGGCGCCGGTGGACGGCCGCGTCGGCAAGATCGAGGTCACGGTCGGCAATCTCGTCGCAGCCGGCACCGCCTCCCCGGTGCTGACGTCGCTCGTCTCGGTCAATCCGATCTACGCGTCCTTCGACGCGGACGAAGAGGTCGTGCTGCGCGCGCTGAACTCGATCGCAGACAGCACCGGCAAACGCGGCAATCTCGATCAGATCCCGGTCGAGATGACCACGTCAGGCGGCATCTCGGCCAAGGGTCACATCCAGCTCATCGACAACCAGGTCAACGGCTCGAGCGGCACCATCCGCGTCCGCGCGGTGTTTCAGAACGCGGACGGACGTCTCATCCCCGGCCAGTTCGCCCGCGTACGCATGGGCCAGCCAAAGCAGCAGACTCTGGTGATGATCGACGAGCGGGCAATCGGCACCGACCAGGACAAGAAGTTCGTGATGGCGGTCGGCGACGACAGCCGCGCAGTCTATCGGCCGATCACCCTTGGCGGCGCGGTCGATGGCCTGCGCATCGTCACCGCGGGGCTCAAGCCCGGCGACCGCATCGTGGTCAACGGTCTCCAGCGCGTACGTCCCGGCGCCCTTCTCAAGACCGAAATCGCGGCGATGGGCGCGCGCAGCCAGCAGGCCTCCAACCACAGCAACCAGGACGTGGTGCAACGCTAGTCACATCATTCCGGGCGGGACGGCGTCGCGAACCATGATGCGCAATCGCGCATCTGAGAATCTCAACGTCCTAAAACGACCAAGACATAACTTCTGGATTCCGGGTTCGCGGGCTGTGCCCCCGCCCCGGAATGACGGGAGAGTTGTCTCTGATGCAGGGGCAAAGCCATGAATCTCTCAAAATTCTTCATTGATCGTCCGATTTTCGCCGGCGTGCTGTCGGTCCTGATTTTCCTCGCAGGGCTGATCTCGCTGTTCGCGATGCCGATCTCGGAATACCCCGATGTGGTGCCACCCTCGGTGCTGGTGCGCGCAACCTATCCCGGCGCCAATCCCAAGGTGATCGCGGAGACGGTGGCGACGCCGATCGAGGAGCAGATCAACGGCGTCGAAGGCATGCTCTACATGTCGAGCCAGGCGACTACGGACGGCGCGATGACGCTGACGGTGACGTTCCGCCTCGGCACCGACCCGGACAAGGCGACGCAGCTGGTGCAGAACCGGGTGCAGCAGGCCGAGCCGCGCCTGCCGGCCGTGGTGCGTCAGCTCGGCATCATCACCAAGAAGTCCTCGCCCGACCTCACCATGGTCGTGCATCTGCTGTCGCCGAACAACCGCTACGACATGACGTATTTGCGCAACTACGCCGTGCTCAACGTCAAGGACCGGCTGGCGCGGATCGACGGAGTCGGCGACGTTCAGCTCTACGGTGCCGGCGACTATTCGATGCGGGTCTGGGTCGATCCGCAGAAGGCGGCCGAGCATGGCCTGACCGCAAGCGACATCGTCAAGGCGATCCAGGCGCAGAACGTCGAGGCCGCCGCAGGCGTCGTCGGCTCCTCCCCGAACGTCAAGGGCATCGACCTGCAACTGTCGGTCAATGCCGAGGGACGTCTCGCCAACGAGGAACAGTTCGGCGATATCGTGGTCAAGACCGGCACGCGAGGCGAAGTCGTGCGGCTGCGCGACGTCGCCCGCATCGAGCTTGGCGCATCCGAATACGGATTGCGCTCGCTGCTCGACAACAAGCAGGCGGTGGCGATCCCGATCTTCCAGGCGCCCGGCTCCAACGCGCTCGAGATTTCCGATCACGTCCGCGCCACTATGGCCGAGATCAAGAAGAACATGCCGGAAGGCGTGTCCTACCAGATCGTCTACGACCCCACTCAGTTCGTGCGCTCCTCGATCGAGGCCGTCATCCACACATTGCTGGAGGCGATCGCGCTGGTGGTGCTGGTGGTGATCCTGTTCCTGCAGACCTGGCGCGCCTCGATCATTCCGCTCTTGGCAGTGCCGGTCTCGATCGTCGGCACGTTCGCGATCATGCACGTATTCGGCTTCTCCATCAACGCGCTCAGCCTGTTCGGCCTCGTGCTCGCCATCGGTATCGTCGTTGACGACGCCATCGTCGTGGTCGAGAACGTCGAGCGCAATATCGAGGGCGGCTTGTCGCCGCGCGATGCCACCTATCAGGCCATGCGCGAGGTGTCGGGGCCGATCATCGCGATCGCGATGGTGCTGATCGCGGTGTTCGTTCCGCTCGCCTTCATCTCCGGCCTCACCGGACAGTTCTACAAGCAGTTCGCGCTGACCATCGCGATCTCGACGGTGATCTCGGCTGTGAACTCGCTGACACTGTCGCCCGCCCTGTCGGCCCTGCTGCTCAAAGGGCATAACGAGCCGAAGGACCGGCTGACGCTGATCATGGAAAGTGGCCTCGGCTGGTTCTTCCGCCACTTCAACCGTGCCTTCACCTACTCCTCGAACAGCTACAGCGGCACCGTCACCAAGGTCATCTCGGGCAAGGCCGCCGTGATGGGTCTCTACGTGGTGCTGGTCGGCCTCACCGCCTTCCTGTTCCAGCAGGTGCCGGGCGGCTTCGTGCCGGGCCAGGACAAGCAGTACCTGGTCGGCTTCGCCCGCCTGCCCGATGGCGCGACACTCGATCGTACCGAGGAGGTGATCCGCAAGATGAGCGATATCGCGCTGACCCAGCCCGGCGTCGAGAGCTCCGTGGCTTTCCCCGGCCTGTCGATCTCCGGCTTCACCAATTCCTCCAACGCCGGCATCGTGTTCTCGACGCTGAAACCGTTCGACGAACGCAAGGACCCGTCGCTCAGCGGCGCCGCGATCGCGGCCGAGCTGAACAAGAAATATGCGGGGATCCAGGAAGCCTTCATCGCCATGTTCCCTCCGCCGCCGGTCAACGGCCTCGGCACCATCGGCGGCTTCAAGCTCCAGATCGAGGACCGCGCCGGTCTCGGCTATGAGGCGCTGAACGAGGCGACCAAGGCGTTCATGGCGGCGATGCAGAAGGCGCCGGAGATCGCCGGCGTGTTCTCGAGCTTCCAGGTCAACGTGCCGCAGCTGTTCGCCGACATCGACCGCACCAAGGCGCTGCAACTTGGCGTGCCCGTGACGGAGGTGTTCAACACCCTGCAAATCTATCTGGGCTCATACTACGTCAACGACTTCAACAAGTTTGGCCGCACCTATTCAGTCTATGTCCAGGCCGATGCTCCGTTCCGCGCGCGTGCGGACGACATCAGGCAGTTGAAGGTGCGCTCGTCCTCCGGCGACATGGTGCCGTTGTCGGCGCTACTCAAGATCCGCCAGAGCGCGGGACCTGAGCGAGCGATCCGCTACAACGGCTTTCTGTCCTCCGACATCAATGCGGCGGCAGCGCCCGGCTTCTCGTCGGGCCAGGCACAGGAGGCGGCGACCCGGATCGCGGCGGAAGTGCTGCCGCCCGGCTTCGCATTCGAATGGACCGACTTGACCTATCAGGAGTTCATCGCCGGCAATTCCGGCCTGTGGGTGTTCCCGCTGGCGATCCTGCTGGTGTTCCTCGTGCTGGCGGCGCTCTACGAGAGCCTCACCCTTCCGCTGTCGATCGTCATGATCGTGCCGATGGGCTTGCTGGCGGCGATGTTCGGCGTCTGGCTCTCGAAGGGCGACAACAACGTCTTTACCCAGATCGGCCTGATCGTGCTCGTCGGCCTCTCCGCCAAAAACGCGATCCTGATCGTCGAATTCGCGCGCGAGCTCGAATTCGCAGGCCGCACGCCGATCCGCGCCGCGATCGAGGCGAGCCGGCTGCGCTTGCGCCCGATCCTGATGACGTCGATGGCGTTCATCATGGGCGTGCTGCCGCTGGTGCTCTCCACCGGCGCCGGCTCGGAGATGCGCCGCGCGATGGGCGTTGCCGTATTCTCCGGCATGATCGGCGTCACCGTGTTCGGCCTGTTCCTGACGCCGGTGTTCTATGTGCTGCTGCGGACCATCACCGGCATGAAGCCGCTGGTGCATCACGGCAGCGACATCAGCGCAGCTCCGGTCCAGGGCTCCATCGCCAATCCCGGGCACTAGATCAGGGAGCTTCCTGGCGCCAGCAACAGAACGAGCGCGGTCTTGCGAAAGACAGTCTCATTGCCCCCCGCGGAAACGCGATAACGGAACGGCGGATGGCGAGAACGTCTAGACGCGTCGCGGGACGATCGCGATCGGCGTGAAGGTGTAAACCTCCTCGCCGTTCTGATTGAACATCGTCCATTTCACCAGTGCGATGCCCTGCGGCTTTGACTTCGATGGCGTCAGGCTCATGACCTCGCCGACCAGATGCAGTCGGTCATTCGGCCTCACCGGAATGGTCCAGCGCAGCCCGTCGACGCCGGCGCCAATCAGCGGGTGCGGCCCGAATGGA
Source organism: Bradyrhizobium sp. CCBAU 51627 (assembly GCF_028128765.1). Taxonomy (GTDB): domain Bacteria; phylum Pseudomonadota; class Alphaproteobacteria; order Rhizobiales; family Xanthobacteraceae; genus Bradyrhizobium. Next base: position 173,607 of record NZ_LBJG01000005.1, on the reverse strand, counting down.
CGGGTCTTGATCGCAAGGTTCATGGCGATCGCCGCGGTGTGCCAGCCCGATGCGGCCAAGCCCTTGAACAAGGTTTCCTTGGCTGCTTCGTGATCCAGATGCATCGGTTGGGGGTCGAACTCTGCGGCAAACCGCTTGATGTCGGCTTCGGAGATTTCGACTTCGGGGGATCTGAAACGCATGCCGACGGTGAGATCGTCGAACCAGGCAACCTGGGCCATGATTTTGCCTCGAAATGGGACTCGCCACACGCCATCGCTTGCGGCCGACGTGGATTGGCATGGGATTTAGCGGTTTGGCCGCCCGCAGGCTAGGCCCAGGGTTCCCCGCGAAACCCCTTTCCCAGATCGACGAAACACGCCTGAAACAGTTAGCCGGTTATCTGGTTGTCAAAACCAAACAGGGACGTGCGTCATGCAATTCATCCTCGACCTGATCTATGACTATGCCTGCTGCCAGCACCTCGTCCCCCAGCCGCTTGGGGAGGACGAGACATGATCGCGCTGATCTCAGCCCTCCTCGCGCTTTGCAGCATCGGTGTCTTTGCCGCGCATGCACTGGACGCCTATCGTACAACGCACTCCTGATCGGCGCCCGCGAGGCTAGAACGGCCTGCGGTAAAAATGTTCTGAGTGCGTTGCCGGCGGAAACCGGTTTGCGAGTGCCAACGCTCCTTTCTCGTCTGTCTCGAGCGCAATCTTCTGCGCCAGCATGACGTCGCCGGGCACCAGGAAGCCTGAGGGGACGAAGCACCACCCCATCGTTGCATTGCCGGCCTCGTCGATCTCGTGGACATTGGCGGCAGTGCCGTAATGAATGCGATAGCGCTTGCCGGTGTCGCAGCCGATGACGTCAAAATGCCGGTGCTGCTCGAACTGTGCGCGCTGCTCTGCCGATAGCCATTCAGACAACAGCCGGCGCCCGCGCGCCTCGGGCGTATTCTCGCCGAAGAAGCGCCGATAGAGCTCGCGGAGCGCATGCAGACGCGCCCGCGCGGGCGCGCGAAACCTGAAGACCGCGATCATTGGCCGTTCAGATCAACCGCCGACCAGGCGGGGGTAGAACAGCGTTTCCTGCGCGGTCGGATCGAACGATTTGATACGCGTGACTTCGCCGGGTCCGGTCCGGTATGCGGCGGTAAAGCCCGCGCCGGTCAACTCCCGAAAGCGTTGTTCGGCCTGCGCCAACGCCTCGGCATTCTGGGGATCAAACTCGTGGCGTGTATCGCCGGTCTGGTCCATCACGATCTGGGTAGCCATGTTGAGTCTCCTCATGCCCAGCCCCGAACTCGATCAAAGCAAACCTCGTGCCGTCAGTTCCCGAAAGCAACAACTTTCTCGGATAGGCGCGGTCACGCCTTGCGGAGCGCCTCAGCGTACCGCCGCCGCCCCACCGCCCCCATCGATCTGCCGGCCCATCAGCGCGATGGCCTTCTGGTAGACGCCTGCCGCATTCCAGGCCTGGATGGCGGCGAAATTCGGCTCGCCCGGCTGGTAACCGGCTCCCGCACGCCAGCCATTGGCTTTCAGGAAGTTCGCGGTCGAGCTCAGCGCGTTGGCCGCGACATCGAGATTGCCGGTGCCGTAGGCCAGGATGTTCTTAGGCATGAACTGGGTCTGGCCGACCTCGCCATGCATGGAGCCGCGGGTCGATCCCGACAGCACGCCGCGGTCGACCAGCTTCAATGCCGCATAAAGCTGCTCGGTGAAGAACTCCGGGCGGCGGCAGTCATAGGCCAGCGTCGCGATCGACGAGAGCATGTTCTGATTGCCACGCTGGCTGCCGAAACCGGTCTCCATGCCCCAGATTGCGATCAATGGCCCCGGCGGCACGCCGTAGCGCTGCTCGATCGAGGCGAACATGGTCGCCTGCGACTGTTTCAGAGATCGGCCGCGCGCCACAATGGTGGTGGCGCCACGCTTGGCGAGGAACTGCTCGAGGGACAGCGAAAAGCTATGCTGACTGCGATCAGCATTGATGGTGGCGCTGGCGTAATTGGTCTGCATCAGGGCCGAGATCGCGGCTTGGCCGATGCCCTTGCCCTGCGCCTCCGCGCTGAACTCGCGCTTCCAGGCCTCAAAGCCGCCGGGCCCATTGCCGCACTGCGCGGCATGAGCGGCGGGGGTGAGGGACAACAGTAGCGCGGCCGCGCCGATCATCGCCGTCGCAACGGTCTTGCCCTCGGTCATTCCTGCGTTCCCTTCTCTCCATCGCGCGACCGGCTCGCGCGCCGGCATGATCCTACGTCAGCGCTGCACGCTCAGGCCAGTGCAATCAATGCAGGCAATGCGCTTGACATCATTCGAAGGCCTATCGTCCGCCGTCGGTCCCGAGCAGGAAATCCACCATGATGCTCTGGTGCTGCCGGTACATGTCGGTGCCGGTCGCGGTGACGCAACCGAGCTTGCGGGCTTCCGCGATGAACGGCGGAATTTCCGGCTTGGTGATGACGCAGCCGCAATACGCCGACGGCGCCAGCCGCGTGACGTCGACGGGCAGCGGATCGCCGTCCACCATCCCGGCGGGTGTGGCATTGGCGACGAAATCGAAACCTGCGGGGTCGATCGTGCCGGCGCGCACGGGCACCTTGCCGAGCCCGTTGAGGCGGTCGATCAGCGCGTCGCGGCGCTCGGACGCGCTGTCGTGAATCGCGAGTTCATTCACACCGGCCTCGACCAAGGCAAGCCCGATCGCCGAACCCGCGCCACCGGCACCAATCAGCAGCGCTCGCATGCCGCGGGGATCGATCCCCTTCTCGCGCGCCGCTCCGACGAAGCCGAGGCCGTCCACCATGTCGCCATGCCACGAACCGTCAGCCCGCCGGCGCATCAGATTAACGGTGCGCAGGAGGTGCGCCCGATCGGTCGCGCTGGCACAGGCCTGATAGCAGACGAATTTGTGCGGGATGGTCACGACGATCCCGTCGAGATTCTTCAGCCGCGCCGCCACAGAAAGGAAATTGGGCAGATCGGCGGTCGCAACCTGAACCGGAACGAGGATCCCGTCATGGCCGCGCGCAGCGAACTCCGTGGAAACGCCGGCGGGCGAACGCACTTGCGCGATTGGATCGCCGACGATGACATAGAGCCGCGACGCACCTGATGGAGCCGGGATCGTATCGCTCATGCCGGAACCGGGGAACCGTCGGCCACGTCCCGCACGTAGGTCAATTCCAAACCATCCAAGCCGCCCTCCTTTCGCCATTTAGCGAGCAATCGCAGGAACGCCATTGGTCCGCGCCAATACTGGCTGTTGCGTGCCGCGATCGGATCGAACACGCCTTCATTGTTGTAGTAGCCGGGCGTGCATTCGGCGAGATAGGCCTGGCGTCCGACCGCGGCCTTGACGACCTCGTCGACCCAGGCGTTCTCGGCAGCGAGCGTCGGCTCCAATGTTCTGACGCCTCGCTTGCGCGCCTCTGCGATCACATAGGCGATGTGCTGCGACTGCTCGTCGATGATGTGCGGAAAATTGGCGCTCTGGCCGGCCTGCACCGTTACGATCAGGAAGCAGTTCGGGAAGCCGCGGCTGTAGAAGCCGTGCATGGTCTTGACGCCATCGCGCCAGCGCCCGGACAGGCTCATGCCGTCGCGGCCGTAGATCTCAAAGCCCATACGGCGCGCATAATCGGTGCCAACCTCGAAACCGCTGGCATAGATCAGGCAATCGAGCTCGTAAGCCTTGCCGTCGACGACGACCGCATTCTCCGTGATGCGCTCGACGCCCCTGCCCCTGGTATCGACCAGATGCACATTGGGACGATTGAAGGTGTCGAGATATTCGTCGTGGAAGCAAGGCCGCTTGCAGAACGCCTTGTACCAGGGCTTTAACGCCGCTGCCGTCGCCTCATTCTTGACCACGGCGTCGACGCGGGCCCGGATCTCCTCCATCTTGCGATAGTCGGCCTGCTCGATCACCTTCAGCGCCTCCTCCATCGAGGCCACCGGCTGGGGCTGACGGCGCGGCGCCAGCAGGATTTCGCCGAGCAGACCGGTCCAGCCGTCCTGCACCAGATCCTCCTCGAACGGCTCGCCCGAGATCACCGCGGTGAAATTGTCCATGCGCTCGCGCTGCCAGCCAGGCTTCAGACTCTCTGCCCAGACGTGGTCCGTCGGCCGGTCGTCGCGCACACCGATCGCCGAGGGCGTCCGCTGAAACACGTAGAGCTCTTTCGCTGACCGGCCAAGATATGGCACGCATTGCACGGCGGTCGCGCCCGTGCCGATGATGCCGACGCGCTTGTCGGCAAGGCCGTCGAGACCGCCCTCCGCGCTGCCGCCGGTGTAGGCGTAGTCCCAGCGGCTGGTATGGAAGCTGTGGCCTTTGAACGTCGCGATGCCGGGAATGCCTGGAAGCTTCGGCCGGCTGAGCGGTCCGCCGGCGAGAATGACGAAGCGCGCGCGGATGCAATCGCCCCGATCGGTCTCGACCAGCCAGCGCCCCTCCTGCTCTTGCCACGCCATGCGCGAGACGACGGTTTGAAACAGCGCACGCTCGTAAAGGCCGAAATGACGGCCGATGCGGCGCGAGTGCTCGTAGATCTCCGGCGCACGCGCATATTTGCGCACCGGCATGTAGCCGGTCTCTTCCAGCAGCGGCAAATAGATGTAGCTCTCGGTATCGCAGGCCGCACCAGGGTAGCGATTCCAGTACCACGTCCCACCGAAATCCGCGGCCTTCTCCACGATCCGAAATTCGCTGATGCCGGCCGCGCGCAGACGCGCGCCACACAGCAGCCCGCCGAAACCGCCGCCAACGACGACGACCTCGGTCTCTTCACTGACGGGATCGCGCGCAAATCCCGCATCGGCCCAGGGATCGTCGAGATAGCGGGCAAATCCACCGGCCACCTCGACATACTGCGCCTTTCCTTCGGCGCGCAGCCGCATGTCGCGCTCGTCACGATAGCGCGCACGCAAGGCCGCGATGTCGATGTTAGGCGCGCCGGCTGCACCGGTCTTGTGTCTTTCCGCTGACATCGATCTCCTCCACCGCGGCCGTTCTTCAGCGGCAACCTCTGCCAGTTAGCCCTGAAAATGCAGCGCGCGCAATCGTATCAGGCGCTTTTTGCGTGGACGTCGCGCGGCGTTTCGCTACCCTGCACGCAAGCGCGAATGCGTCATGCGACGATATGATGTTAACACGCACGGCTTTTCGGAGGGGACGATGCAAGGATTGATGATGGACATGCCGCTCTTGATCAGCGGCCTGATCCAGTATGCCGCCGACTATCACGGCGAAGCGGAGATCGTCGCACGTGAGATCGAAGGCGACATCCATCGCTACACCTATGCCGAAGCCCATCCACGCATCAAGCGCATGGCGCTGGCGCTCCAGCGGCTCGGCATGACCGAAGGCGACCGCGTCGGCACGCTGGCCTGGAATACGCACCGCCATTTCGAGATGTTCTGCGCGGCGCCGGGCATGGGTTATGTGCTGCACACCGTCAATCCACGGCTGTTCCCCGAGCAACTCGTCTACATCATCAACCACGCCGAAGACCGCATCCTCTTCATCGACCGTGCCACTCTGCCGATCGTCGAGGCGATCGCGCCGCAACTGAAGACGGTCGAGGCGTACGTGATCATGTCGTCGCGCGAACGCATGCCGGAGACGAAGCTTGCGAACGTGCTTTGCTACGAGGAACTCCTGGAGGAGGAGTGTGACGCCGGTTTCGCCTGGCCGTCGTTCGACGAAAAATCCGCCTCCACCATCTGCTACACGTCGGGCACGACCGGCAACCCGAAGGGCGTGATCTATTCGCACCGCGCCGCAATCCTCCAGGCCATGACATCCTGCAGCGCCGACTTCATCCCCGGGCATCTCGAAGGGGTGCGTGAGGTGATGATGCCGATGGCACCGCTGTTTCACGGCAATGGCTGGAACATGCCGTTCACCGCGCCCTATACCGGCTCCAAACTGGTGCTGCCCGGCCGCAACTACGAACCGGACAAGCTCTACGAACTGCTGGAGGGCGAGAAGGTGACGCTATCGGCGGGCGTCCCGAGCTTCTGGTTGATCCTGCTCGACTGGCTCGGCCGCACCGGCAATAGATTTTCGACGCTGCGCGCAACGCTGTCGTCGGGCTCCGCACCGCCGCGCGCGATGGTCGAGAAGCTCAAGCGCGAGTACAACATCGACTACATCCAGGCCTGGGGGATGACGGAGGCGCTGGCTTGCTCGATGCCGGGGTTGCGGCCAGGCTCCGAGCATCTCAGCGAAACGGAAAAATTCGACCGGCGTCAGGTCTCCGGCCGCGCCTGCTTCGGCACGGCCTTGCGCATCGTTGACGACAGCGGCAACGAGTTGCCACGCGACGGCAAGACCGTCGGGCATCTGCGCGCCCGCGGTCCCTGGGTGGCCTCCGGCTACATGAAGCTGGACGAAGGTCTCGACCGCGACGGCTGGCTGATCACGGGCGACATGGCCGTGATCGACCAGCATGGTCACGTGACGCTCAACGACCGCTCCAAGGACGTGATCAAGTCGGGCGGTGAATGGATATCCTCGATCCAACTCGAGGACATCGCGCTGTCCCATCCCGACGTGCTGCAAGCCGCCGTGGTCGCCATCGCGCACGAGAAGTGGCAGGAACGCCCTCTCCTTCTCGTCGTCCGCAAGAAGGGCGCGACCGTCGACGGCAAGACTTTGCTCGACCATATGCGTCCCAAGATCGCGAGTTGGTGGATGCCGGATGCGGTCGAATTCCTCGACGAATTCCCGATGACCGGCACCGGAAAGGTGCTCAAATCGGCCCTGCGCGAGAAGTTCAGGTCGTATCGCGTCGGATGACGTCGGCCCACGACCTTCAAACCTTCGCGCGGCTCATCGATCAAGGAGACGCTTACTGAGCTACCGGCGAAGCCGAGTCAGGCAAATTCAAGAACGCATCGCGTCAATCGCATGGGCGATCAGAACGACTGCGCTCGCGGCAATGAGAAACACAAACAACCAGCTCACGTCCGCCTCCGATCCCGGAAGTGAACGCGTTCATCCATGCACAGTCAAAAACCATCGGTCTGGGACCGCTATTCGGCAGCTCGCTGATGCTTCGCAGCAACAAGTGCATCTGCTGTCGGTCCTAACGGCAGAACGCCAAGAGGAGCAAAGCGCCGACGATGCAGGCTGCTAGGACTAAAAACCAAACGCCCATGGAGTCCCCCGACTCATACACATCAGTCAGGATTAGCCTTACGATTTGGCATTGAAACGTTTGTTGCCGGTTTTCCCCAAGCCAAGCGTGATCATCTGCTCGCTGCGTTAGTCCAATACCTCCACGGTGGCCGAGCGCCCCGCAACCAGCGACATTCCCTCCGGCACCCTATCGAGTGCGATGCGCACGGGCACGCGTTGGGCCAGCCGCACCCAGCTGAAGGTCGGGTTGACGTTGGCGAGCAGGCTCGCGCCCTCGGCACGGTCGCGGTCCTCGATGCCGGCGGCGATGCTCTCGACGTGGCCTGTCAGCGTGCCCTTCTCACCCATCAGGCGGACCTGCGCCTTGTCGCCGGTGCGGATGCGCGCGAGCTTGGTCTCCTCGAAATAGCCTTCCACATGCAGCGTGTCGCTGTCGACCAGCGCCATCACACCTTTCCCGGCGGTGACGTAAGCGCCGGGCCGTAGATCCATATTGGTGATCACGCCGTTCACGGAGGCGCGAACCTCGCTGCGATCGAGATTGAGCTGCGCGAGCGCGCGGTCGGCAACGGCCTGATCGAAGGCAGCCTTGGCCTGAAGCTGGGCCGCGAGCACCTGCTCCTGCTTCTGTTGCGACACCGCATCCGTCGTCAGCGCGCTGTAGCGCTTCAGATCGGCATTGGCCTGATCGAGTGTGGCCTGGTGCCCTGCGACCGAAGCATCGGCCTGCCGGAGCGCCAGCGCGAACCGCTCGCGGTCGATCTTGAACAGCACGTCGCCGCGGCGGACCTTCTGATTGTCCCTGACCAGCACGTCGGTGACGAAGCCCGAGACGTCGGGCGCAACCTGCACCACGTCGGCGCGCACGCGGCCGTCGCGCGTCCAGGGCGATTCCATGTAATAGACCCAGAGCTCACGGCCGACGGCGAGCGCCGCAACGACGGCAATGATGGTCACCGCAAGCCGGCCGAGCCAGGCGAAATTCCCTTTCATGAGAGATACTCCGAGAGATAGACGACGCCGCCGAGAAGGCAGACGAAAATCGCGAAATCGAACAGCGCGCGGTGCCAGACCAGGCGGTAGAGATCGAAGCGCTGCATGAAGCGGCGGAGAAGCGCGCTCAGGGCATAGGCGACAATGATCCAGAGCAGGAGCGCCGGCACGAGCACGCCGTAGATATCGATCACATATCTCATGCCGCCGCACTCTCACCTGTGCGCGGCCGGTAGGCCGGCGCGTCGGGGAACAGGCCTCGCCTGATGCCGACAAGGCCGATCAAAGCGTCTTCGCGCGCGCTGTCATCGGTATCCTTCACGGCCTGCGCCAGCGCCCGGTCGACGCTGGTCAGAAGCTCGCGCGGCATTCCACCGCCCGCATAGTTGCGGCAGGCGATGGCAAGCTGGTCGAGCATATCGTCGATGACGGAGATGGTCGAGACCGCAAGCCGATAGCGCGCGCGGCGCAAATCGATGATGTTGATACCGATGCGGAGCTGCACGAGGCTGTCGGCGTCGCGCCGATCGCTGTCCGAGAGGAAGGCGATGCGCTGAACCAGAAGCCCGAGCCGGTGCAGCATGAGGCCCGCGAACTCCGCGCGGTCGCGCTTGCCGCGCCGCTCGGCGGCAACCGCGATCGTGATCCAGCCCGACAGGACCAGACGATTGGCGATCCACTCGGCCCCTACTCCGCGCGCGATCCGCGTCACCAGTTCGGCGATGACGACGCCGACGAAGAAGGCGACGGCAGAATTGGCGTAGGAGGCGAAATCCGCGCTGTAGGTGGATTGCAGCGCCAGCAGCGTTGCCGTGTTGGCCGCGAGTGCCATGCCGGTGCCCGCGGTCGCGGGCCGCGCGATCAGGAAGCCATAGAGCAGGAAAGTCGGCGCCAGCGCGAGGGCGAGCACTTCCAGATGCGAGATCGCAGGCACCAGCGCGAACAGATAGACCGCGACAACCACGATGGCGACCAGCGACCACAGGCCGAAACTGCGGATGAAGCGCGCAGGCTCGTCCTGCGCGGCAAAGAAGGAGCAGGCCACCGCCGCCATCATCGGCGCCGAGGCGCCGTCCGGCCAACCCGTTCCGATCCAGAACCCGCAGCAGATCAGGATGGCCGTTGCCGCGCCGGCAGCCGACCACAATGCGAGGCCGCGGTCCCGGTGACGCACGGGCGCGGCGCCAGCCTCGGAATGGAAGGCCAGGTCGAGGGTCGATACGCTGCGATTCTCGGCAATCGCCTCGGTCAGTTCGCGGCAATCGCGCGAAAGATCGACGAGTTCGCGCAATCGCAACAACAGGCTCGTCATGATGATCCGCTCCCAGGACGCGTTGTCGTCGAGTACGGCTTGCCGCTCGGCGATCATGGCGCGAACTCGTTCGGCCGGCTGCCGCGCGCTGACCTCGCTGACGATCCATTGCGCCAGATCTTCCAGCAGCCGCCTCAGCTCTGGCGGCTGCCGCAGCGCCTCCTCACCAAGGGTAGCGAGCCGGTCCTCGAGCGAGGCGATCACGGGCAGCAACATCAGCATGCGCAGCCTGACTTCGCCGAGACCGGTCACCGCGTTGCGATCGGTCAGGCGATCGTAGGCCAGGTGGGTTGAGAGCGTGTCGATCTCGACGATATCGGTCGCAAGCTTGAGCCACTTGCCGCGGCGCGTCGCCGCGCTGCCTTCGCGCAGCAGGACGAGTTGACTGAGGCGGCGTGCATCGGAAAGCCAGTTATCGACTCGAGACGCGACGGCCGGCGCAACGCTCCGCGGAAGCACGATGGTCGAGACCAGGCTGGCGCAGATGATCCCGAGCGAAATCTCCTCGAGTCTTGCCACCGCCGTGTCGAAGATCGCGCCGGGCTCGGACACAGATGGAAAGCCGATCAGCGCCACCGTGTAACCAGCCAGCATGAAGACATAGCTGCGGGGCGTGCCGTCGAGCAGCGACAGATAAAGGCAGAGCCCGACCCAGAGCGCGATGGCAAGACACAACAGCTCCGGCGCATTGATCAGATTCGGCACCAGCGCCACCGTCATGATCGCGCCGACCAGGGTACCCATGACGCGGAAAAACGCCTTCGAGCTGGTTGCGCCGGCGAGCGGCTGCGAGGTGATGTAGACGGTCGCCATCGCCCAATAGGGCCGCGGCAGGTCCATCGCGAGCGCGATGACGAGTGCCAGCATCGACGCGGCAAACGTCTTCAAAGCAAAAATCAGGTCCGCTTGGCGGACCAGGAATGGCTCATCTGCGCGCATGGTTACTTCGCCTCCGGCCCGGCCTTGGCGTCCTGTAACCGGCTGGCCCGCTGTTCGACGCGCTGAAGGGTCGCGAACGTTATCGCAAGTTCCTCGGGCGCGATATCTTTGAGCAAGCTTGCCCGCACCCGCCGCAGCACGCGGTTGGTCTCCTCGACCTTGGCTTCGCCCGCTTTGGTCAGATGGAGCGTTTTGGCGCGGCGATCCTTCGGGTCTTCACGCCGCTCCACCAGGCCTTCGGCCTGAAGCAGGTCGATCAGCCGGACCAGCGACGGTCCCTCTATGCCGAGTTCGTCGGCGAGCACGCCCTGGCGCACACTCTCGCCCTGGCGCGACAGCACGAGAAGTGGAATTGCAGTCGCGTAGGACAGGCTGTGGTCGAACAGCGCCTGATCCGACGCGCGCCGCCAAAGGCGGGCGAGGCGCGCGATGAGTCGGCCGATTTCGCCGTGGATATGAGTCTGCGAGGGGACCACGTCAACTAGATAGGAGCCTAACTATTAGCTCACAATCCTAACCCCGATCACGAAATGGCGACCAGCTCGCGGCAATCTGAGTTCCTCCGTGGCGCCTGGCGGCCGGACGACACGCCGTGCTGCTGGCCGACCCCTCGCCTCACTTCACCAAGTAAACGTCGGGATCCGCGCTCGAGCTCGGGTTCTTGAACGCGTTGCGCAAGGCTGCCGAGATTGGAACATTGTAGTTGAGACCGTTCGGCGGCGTCGGCGATTCCAGCCACTTCCTGTAGAGCACCTCGATCTCCGGGCTTGCATAGAGCTCGGCCGTGGCGCGGTCGGCCAGCGCCTTGAACGGCGCGTCGTCCCGGCGCAGCATGATCCCGTAGGGCTCGGGCTTGGAGAAGGTCTCCTCGCTGATCATGAACTGGGCCGGCTCCTTAGAGCGCGCAATGGCGACCGCGAGCTGCACGTCGTCGAGCGCATAGGCCTGCGCGCGGTCGGTCTCCAGCAACAGGAACGCTTCAGCCTGATCCACGGCCGGCATGATCTTGATGCCGAGATTGCGTTCGGAATTGACCTTGGCGAGCTGATTGAGGTTAACCGAGCCTCCCACCGCCGTGACGGCCTTGCCCTTGAGATCGTCGATGGTGTTGATTTTGGCGGCCTTCTTGGCGGCAAATCGCGTCGCGCTGAGGAAGTGCGTGTTGGTGAAGGCAACCTGCTTCTGGCGGTCGGCGTTGTTGGTGGTCGCCGAGCAATGCAAATCGAGCGTGCCGTTCACCATCAGCGGGATGCGGTTCGACGAGGTCACGGCGACGTAGTCGACGGCAATGTCGGGCATGGCGAGCTGCTTCTTCACGGCATCCACGATCTTGAGGCAGATATCCATGGCAAAGCCGATCGGCTTCTGGTTGCCGTCGAGATAGCTGAACGGCACGGAGGCTTCCTGATAGCCCAGCGTGATCTTCCTGGTCTCCTTGATCTTCAAAAGCGTGCCCGTGAGATCTTCGGCTGAAGCCGTACCAGCAAGACATGTGACGGCCAGAAGAACGGCGGATAGACGCATCGGGGGCTCCTGAAAGGGGCTGCGCCTCCATCTCGGGCGCAATCGAGATTTTGATAGCCCAGGCGCGCGCCAATCACCAGATCAGCCCGCGTCTATCAGCTATCATCGCCTTTGATAGGTGCGAGGAGATCCAGGAGAACGCATATATTTTGATCATATCCCGCGCTACATTGCTGCAGGCCTGCCATCTCCCCGATTGCTATAAGTTCTCTCTCAAGATTCCCCGCCATGATCGCCCAGACAGCCTTTGACCTGATCTTCCGCAATGCCCTGATGCGATCGTCCTCGACGCTCGTCGATATCGGCGTGAAGGGTGGACATATCGCCGCGATCGAACCACGGCTGGCGTGCGAGGCCCTCGAGGTCGATGTCGGGGGACGGCTGGCCCTGCCCGGCTTCGTCGACACCCACATCCATCTCGACAAGGCTTGCCTCCTCGAGCGCTGCGACCACATTCACGGCACGCTCGGCGAGGCGATCCGGGCCGTCTCGGCGATGAAGCGTGATTTCACCACCGACGACGTCTATGCGCGCGGCGCCAAAGTGCTCGAGCGCGCCATCGTGCACGGCACGACGCGCATGCGCACCCATGTCGAGATTGACCCGCGCATAGGCCTGCGCAGCTTTGAGGCGATCAAGGCGCTCAAGCGCGATTATGCCTGGGCCATCGATCTTGGCCTCTGCGTCTTCCCGCAAGAAGGCCTGACCAACGATCCCGGAGCCGAGGAGCTGCTGGTTAAGGCATTGCGCGACGGTGCCGATGCGATCGGCGGCTGCCCTTATACCGACACCGACCCGAACGCGCATCTCGCACGCATTTTCGATCTCGCCCAAGAGTTCGACCTCGACGTCGATCTCCATCTCGATTTCGATCTCGATCCGTCCTGGTCGCATCTCGGCGAGGTCCTCAGGCAGACCGAGCGGCGCAACTATGGGGGCCGCGTCGCGATCGGGCATGCCACAAAACTTTCCGCCATGCCGCCGGAACGGCTGAAGGCTGCCACCGCGCAACTGGCGAAGGCCGGCGTTGCCGTCACCGTGCTGCCGGCGACCGATCTCTATTTGATGGGACGCGAGGCCACCCACAACGCGCCGCGCGGGTTGACGCTCGCGCACAAGCTCGCGGGCGACGGTATCGTGTGCTCGGTCGCCACCAACAACGTGCTCAATCCCTTCACGCCGTTCGGCGATGCCTCCCTGCTGCGGATGGCGAACTTTTACGCCAACGTCGCCCACGCCACCGTCGGTGACTTCGACACCTGTCTGGATCTCGTCACCGAGCTGCCCGCGCGACTGATGAATCTCAGCGACTACGGAATCGCAGTCGGCAAGCCCGCCGATCTCGTCGTGCTCGACATCAAGGACAGCCGCTTCGCCGTCGCGGAGCTGCCGGATATCCTGATGGGCTTCAAGACTGGCCGGCAGACCTTTGAGCGGTCGCCAGCCAAGCTGCTTCGCCCGCGAAACTGAGCGCGCACGCAACATCAATCGACCAACGGAGCAACCGGATGGCCTTCGACAAGATCTTCCTGAACGCCCGCTTCGACGGCGGGACGCGGCACCATATTGCGGTCAAGCACGGCCGCATCGCCGCGCTCCTGCCGACCGATGCGCCGACAGGCATCGAGACGGTCGACCTCGCCGATGCCCTGGTCGTTCCCGGCTTCGTCGAGGGCCACATCCATCTCGACACCAGCTTCTACGGCGACGCCTGGCGTCCACACAAGCCGTGCACCAACGGGTTCAACGTGCACGAACGCGTCGCCTTCCAGGCCCAGAACATGGCCGAAGCTGCACCGATGGACGTGCGGGCGCGCAACCAGCTCGATCTCTGCATAGGCCACGGCACCACGCAAATGCGCAGCCACGTCATGGTGGACGGCTCGGTCGGCCTGAAGTCGCTGGAGACGATCTTGCGCGTGCGCGAGGACTATCGCGGCCTGATCGACATTCAGCTCGTCGCCTTCCCCCAGAGCGGCATCTTGACGAGCCCCGGCACACCGCAATTACTCGATGAGGCCATCGGCCTCGGCGCGGACCTCGTCGGCGGGCTCGATCCCGCCAGTTTCGATCGCGATGTCGAGAAACACCTCGACGTCGTGTTTGGCGTCGCCAACAAGCACGGCGTCGATGTCGATATCCATCTGCACGACATGGGCACGCTGGGCGCATTCGAGATCGAACAGATCGCGGCGCGCACCCGCGCGCTCGGCATGGAGGGCCATGTCGCCATCAGTCACGCTTACGGACTTGGCGATATCACGATGGAGCAGCTCAAAACTGTCGCCGACACCCTCGCCCGCTCCGGCGTCGCAATCATGACGAATGCACCGGGCGCCCGGCCCTTCCCGCCGATCCTGGTCCTGCGCAACGCCGGCGTCACCGTGTTCAGCGGCAATGACAACATCCGCGATTCCTGGTGGCCCTATGGTGACGGCGACATGCTGCGCCGGGCGACGACCCTAGGCTATCGCTCCGGCTTCAATATCGACGAAGAGTTGCGGGTTGCATTCGACATCGTCACCGCGTCAGGCGCCAAGGCCCTGCGACTCGAAGGCTATGGCCTGCGCGTCGGCGCCAAGGCCGATTTCGTGACGCTGGACGCGGAGCATGTGCCGGAGGCCGTGGTTGCGGTGCCACAGGGCCGCGCTGTCTACAAGGCAGGTATGCTCGTCGCGTCTAACGGTACGATTGTCGGGAGACATCGCTGATCACCGGTTTTTTTCGGCCCGATTTCCCGACAAATCGTCGTCGAATCCGAGTCCGGTAGTATCCCGGACCGTAGCCCAACGCATTGCGAGAAAGGTAGCACTAACCATAATAGCACGCGCGCCCTGACCGTCTGCGTTCTCCGGGGAAGTTATGGATCTGTTCAGCGCATTCAGCAGCATCGATTACGAATCTATTCGGGCCAACACGCCGGCCGAAATGGCCGTCAAGCGATTGAATGGCATCGGCGAAGCGCTCTCTAGCCTCGATATCTCCGCGATCCATTCGCGCGACGACATGGCCCGCGCGCTGTGGACGCTCGATACCGCCGACAAATGCATTCGCATGATCCTGACCGAGTTCAGGAGCGAGCGCACCAAGGATGTTATCAGCCAAGCCAAGAGCCTGATCGACTTGATCGAGGTAGCCCGCGACGAAGTCTCGACCTATCGTGGCATAGTCCTGAGCTGAACGTGGCGCGCGGCCTCAACGTTTGATTTTCGCCAGGATCCGATCCGCCTCGGTGCGCCAGTCCGCGCTGCGGGCAAACTCCTTCGTTCCCCTAGGCCCGAACACCCCCTCGTCGGCGAGATCGGCCACCCAGGCTTGACGCTCGGCCGTGCCTTGCGCCGACCACGGCGTCAGCCCCGCCTCGCGCACAGTCTCGGCGACCTCGCGCACTTCCTCGGCACGGCGACGACCGTGCTCGATCACGCGCTGGAAGAAATAGGCGCCCTGCTTCTCCCAATTGATCGCCGGAAACGTTTCCGCGAGCGAGGCCAGTACGGCATCCTCGACGCCATAAGCGCGCGCAGTGGTGAAGCTTTCGATCACCATGGCCTCAAGGCCCTTGATCATGATGCTGCGGCACATCTTGACGGCCGAGGACACGCCGAGCTTGTCGCTTGCGACCTTGGCCGCAAAGCCGATCGCATTCAGCAGCGGCTCCAGTTCCTTCGCGCCGGGACCGCCGAGCAGCAGCGGCACCTTGATGCGATAAGGCGGCACCGAGGTCATCACCGCGCCCTCGACATAACGTCCCGCTGCACCATCGATCAGCGCTGCTGCTCTTTGCTTGGCGCCGGGAGAAGCCGAGTTGAAATCGAGGAACCACGTGCCCTGGTTGATCGCGGCCGCGCAGGCTTTTGCCACCGGCACCGCCTGACTGGCCGTCACCGCTGAGATGATGAAATCGGATTTCGCGGTCAGTTCGGCGTGAGAAGCCGCGAGCGTCACGCCGAATCTCCTCGCATGCTCCCCGAGCGGCGCATCCTGCTCGCCACTGAGCTTGATGTCGTAGGCCGCGACCTTGATGTCCTGCTGGCGCAAATCCTCGGCCAGGATCCGGCCAACCTCGCCATAGCCAACCAGCCCGATCCGCCACCGCTTCGGATCCGCCATCAGTTCAATCCTCGTGTCGTTTCGTCGAACAGCTCCTCGACCGCATAGCGGCGCGGAATCAGCGCCTGCTGGAATGCGTAGTCGACGATCAGCTCCAACGGCTTTCTGTTCGCCTCGACCCCAAACGGAACGAGATCGGGCACTGCAGCAGGTCCCGCCTGCGCCTTGCTCCACTTGAGCAGATCATAGACTCCCGCTACGACATCAGGCCGTGATTTCGCCAGCTGCTCGGTCACGACCACGAGATGATTGACCGGGACGACGCCGCGGCGAGCGTACCATTTCGTGGCTTCCGTGGCCGGGTCGGGAAAAAGCGGCTTCAGTTTGGGATTATCAGAGGTCTCGCCAAGGACTGCGTCGAGCTCGCCGTCGAGCAGCATCTGCAAAATCTTCTTGTCCTTCGGCGCGCGTTCGGTGGTGTCGACATACTCGGCGACGTGCGGATCCTCGAACGTCACCCATTTGATGGTATTGAGATTGACGCCATAGTCGTTGGCGAGGATACCCCTGATCCAGGCGCCCGTCGTCGTCGTGAACGAGCGGATGCCGACGCGCTTGCCCTCGAGATCGGATGGCCCGAGCATCCTCTGCGCGGGATTGTAGAGCGCATAGGCATGCTGGAAGCGGCCGAGCATGGTCGCCGGCAGCAGCACCAGCGGCTTGCCGTGGGCTTTCGCCATCAGATACGTGACGATCGCCATCTCGCAGACATCGAAGGCCTGCTCGCGCACCATCGGCTTGAACGCCGTATTGGTCGGCGTGTACTCGATGAAGTCGAGGTCGAACAGGTCGGAGCGGAGCTCGCCGCTCTTCACCGCCTTCACGTGAGGGTGACTGCCGAGCACGGCCTTCAACTTGAGACGATCCATCCGCGCGCTCCGACGTCAGACATCCTCGGGATTGTCGACATAGACGAGCCCGGCCTCCGCCAGCGCCTCGCGCATGCCGTACATGTCGAGGCCAAGCTCGCCCGAAGCAAGACGCGTGCGCTTGCCGTCCTCGTCCGCATTGCGCTTCCTCGCCTTCTCGGCAACCTCCGCGGCGTAACGCTTCGGCACTACGACGACGCCGTCGCCATCGGCGACGATGATGTCACCAGGATCGACGTTCACGCCAGCACAAACCACGGGGATGTTGACCGAGCCGAGCGTGGCCTTGACCGTGCCCTTGGCCGAGACCGCGCGCGACCAGACTGGAAACTTCATCTCGTGTAGCGCTTTGACGTCGCGGCAGCCGGCGTCGATGATCAACCCCTGCACGCCGCGCGCCTGCAGCGAGGTCGCCAGCAGCTCGCCGAACATGCCGTCGGTATTGTCGGTGGTGCAGCCGACGACGAGGATGTCACCCTGCCTGCACTGCTCGACCGCTACGTGGATCATCCAGTTGTCGCCGGGCTGCGCGAGCACGGTGACGGCGGGACCGGCGATCGACGCACCGGCCCAGACCGGTCGCAAATACGGCTTCATCAGGCCGAGGCGGCCATAGGCTTCGTGCACCGTCGAGACGCCGTATTCCGCCATCCCCGCGGGATCGGCGCGCTTGATATTGCGGACAACGACCGGCTTCATGCGAGCTCCTCCGCAACGGTGGGGAACAGGCGCTGATAGGCCTCCCCATAGGTCATGGGCACGCCGGTGTTACGGCTGCCCTGGATGCCGCGGTTGAGCGCGACGCGCTCGTAATAACCCCAGAGGTGCTTTTGCGCCGCCAGGATCTGGAATGCCTCGTACTTCCCCTTCCAGACCTCGTCGATCTTGAGGATCAGGTCCGGCTTGTAATTGCACTGCTCGGGCTGGTGCGGCTCGAACAGGAACACCGGCGGCGCCGAATATTTGTACTGCGCACCGGGCTTATGCCCCATGGCCTGGGCGACGACCCGGGTCTCCTGGGCGAAGTGCGCCGCATTGGGATGGTCGAAATTGTAGGGATCTTCCAGCGCGTGCGTCAGCACGAAGCTCGGGCTGAGCTCGCGGTAGATGTCGACCATGCGGTCGAAATGCGCTTCCGTCAGCTTGAGCGGATAGTCGCCGCAATCGAAGAACTCGATCTCGGCCCCGAGCAGCTTTGCCGCGCGCTCGGCCTCGTCCTTGCGGCCGGCCTTGACCGATTCCAGCGTCGCCCCCTTTTCCTTCCAGGCGAACTGACTCTCGCCGCGCTCGCCAAAGGACAGGCAGACGATCTTCATGCGATAGCCCTTCTTCGCATGCAGCGCGATGGCGCCGCCGGCGCGCCACACGAAATCGCCGGGATGGGCGGTGATCACGAGACCTGTTTTCATGGGAGAACTCCCCTCTTGCTTCTTCAACATCAGGCTGCCTGCGTCATGGCGACAGCATTTTCACGAGGCCGCGTCAGCCACGGGTTCCTCACCGTCGAGCGCGCCCTCCCATTTGGCAATCGCGATCGTCGCAACCGCGTTCCCGATCAGATTGGTCGGCGTCAGCCCCTGTGACATCAGGCGATGGATGCCGAGCACCAGCGCCACACTCGCTACCGGAATCGGGCCGGTTGCGGACAGCGTTGCCGCCAGCACCACGAAGGCGGCTCCCGCGATGCCGGCCGCCATGGCAATGAGCACCTGGATCCAGAGCTCTTTCCACCAGGCTCGCCCCCGCGGCTTGTCGATCGCCATCGCGGTCATCGTTCGAACCCAAACAGGCGCGCGGGATTGTCGACCAGGATCTTGTGCTGAAATTCCGGCTCCGGTGCGAACAGCGGGATCAGATCGACAAGATCGCCGTCATTCGGCATCGCCTTGACGTTGGGATGCGGCCAGTCGGTGCCCCAGATGACACGGTCCGGCGCGGTCTCGACGATTTTTCGCGCGAACGGCACTGCGTCTATGAACGGCGGGCCGGCCGAGGAGACCCGTTCGGAGCCGCAGATCTTGACCCAGCACTTCTCGTCCCGCTGCATCAGCTCGATCAGGATCTTGAACGGAAGCTGGTCGAGCCCCTCGGAGGCCTTGACCCGGCCCATATGGTCGATCGTGTAGCTCAGCGGCAGCTTTGTCAGCATGTCGGCATATTCAGGCAGGTCGATCGCATCGAAATGCAGATCGATGTGCCAGCCGAGCGGCGCGACCATGGCGATGATGCGGTTGAACACGCCCCTGTCGGGAAGGCCGCCAAGATGACGGACGAAATTAAAGCGGCAGCCGCGGAAACCGCCTTCATGCAGCGCGCGAAGTTCGCGCTCGGTGATGGTGTCGTCTATGTTGGCGACCGCGCGATAGGCGCCATTGCTCTGGGCAATGGCATCGAGGGCTACCGTATTGTCGGTACCGTGCACGCTGGCATTCACAATGACGGCGCGTTCCACGCCGAGCTTGGCATGCAGGACTTTGAAGTCTTCGAGCGGCGCGTCCGGCGGCGTGTAGGATCGATCAGGCGCGTACGGGTACTTCGCCCCGGGGCCGAAGACGTGGCAATGGGCATCGCAGGACAGCTTTGGCAGCTTGAACTTCGGCGTCCGCGTGTTCGGATCGGGCGGCGGGATGGTCGGCGTGTAGGTCATCGTCATCACTTCAACCGCCGAGCGAGACGGCCTCTCTCACGTCTTGCTGCTGACGACTGTTCGCCGCCGCGCCGGCGCAGCCTGGTCGAGCGCAGGGGCCTGAAACGCGGCCACGGTGGCCTGCACCAATTGTTCGATGGCGCTAGCCGAATCGCTGCCGTCGGCCTCGCCGCGCGAGAGGCGCGAGACGCGATCCGGCGTCACCAGCGAGTAATAGAGCGCGCCGAGCAGGAAGTGACAGCGCCAGACGATGTCGGTGCGCGGAATGTGCGGCAGGCTCTCGTGGATCGCATCGATGAAGGCATGACTGGTGTCGTCGAAGGTCTGCGCGATGATTTTTCGCGCGACCTCGTTTCCTTCCGCCGACATCACGGCGCGCAGACGCGTAAAGCGCGCGCCGCCGCCGGCGAGATCGCTGCCCGAGGTGAAGGCCGGCACCACATAGGCGCGCACGATCGCTTCCAGCCGGTCCTGAAGATCGCGCACGCGCCTGGCGGCGCCGAGCAGCTCTGAGCGCCGCAGGTTCATCGGCCCGCAATGGCGCCGGTAGATCTCCAGCAGCAGGCCGTCTTTGGTCTTGAAATGATAGGTGACACTGCCGGGATTGGCCCCGGCGGCCTGCGCGATGTCGCGCACCGAGACGGCGTTGAAGCCGTTGGTGGCAAACAGCTCCTCGGCCGCGGCGAGGATTGCCTCGCGCATGTTCGGCTTGCGGGCCGTATCCTTGCTGGTGGGCTTGCGTACCATACTATTTGTACTATCGTACAACAGATCAGGTCTCGTCAACAAAAACGATGGCGGCCCGCCAGGCCGACGCCGCCGTGATCGGCGGCAACTCATCTCATTGATTCAATTGTGTGCGCTCGCCCGCATCTTCTCCGAAGCGGCGCGCCGTGGAAAGTCATCGTCATCGCCGCCGGATGGGATCAGGATCGCGCGTTCGCGCGGCAGGGCTTCGGGCATCTCATCGCGGATAAAGGCGATCAACTTCTCCCTGATCTCGCAGCGCAGATCCCAGGATTGTGGCGCGTTGCGGGCGCTGACCAGCGCGCGCAGCTCGATGGTGCGGGAATCCGCGTCGATTACCTGGAGATTGACCACCGCGCCATCCCACAGCTTGGACTCCTTCACCGCGCCCTCCAGCCAGCGCCGGATGCGCGGCACGTCGGCGCGGTAGTCAACATGGAGCGCAATCACGCCGATCAGGGACGCCGTATCGCGGGTCCAGTTCTGGAACGGCTTTTCGATGAAATACGACAGCGGCACCACCATGCGGCGCCAGTCCCACAGCCGAATCACCACATAAGTCGCGGCGATATCCTCGACCCATCCCCACTCGTTCTCGATGATGACGGCGTCCTCGATCCGGATCGGTTGGGTGATCGCGATCTGCAAACCCGCGATCAGGTTGCTGAGCAGCGGCCGGGAGGCAAGACCGACGATGATACCGGCGGCACCAGCTGAAGCGAACAGACTGACACCATATTGCCGCACCGAATCGAACGTCATCAGCGCAGCGGATACCGTGATGATGACGATGATGGTATCGATGACGCGCTTGAACACGCGGATCTGCGTGACGTGCTTGCGCGCGATGAAGTTCTCGGTGACGTCGCGGAAATTCTGCAAGTAGCGCGCAGCGCTCATGTCGACGATGCGGGTCGATATCCAGCCGATCAACGCGATGAAAGCGACCACAAACAGGCGCGTCAGCGGCGTGCGGAACGCATCATCCAAAGGCGCGAGGGGAAGGACCAAAGCGACAGCGGCCAGACACAGCGCCAGCTGCGCCGGCCCGGAGGTGCGCTCGATGAACACGCTGAGCAGCGGACGCCGGGTTCCGAAGGCACGGTTGAGCAGCCAGACCGCAAACCGATAGAAGGACAACGCGACCATGATCGCCCCGACAACCAGGCCGAGACCGATGAACCATGATGGTATCCATCCGAACATCTTGTCGACGTCGGCCATGACGACCTGCCAATTCATTCACGTGCCCGAAAATTGCATTCGCTGCTGCGCCAACGCGTTCCAGCGCGCTTCGCTCCCCCGCGCAGTGCAACGCAGCATTCCTCTGGTGCAACCGTGCCGAATTGCGCTAATTTGGAGCAGCCATGACCAGACGCACCGGCAGCGCCGATCTTCCTCTTCATAGCGGACGAGTTCCGCCGTGGCTGGCCAGCCGCATGGCCTCGCTGGGCGCGATCGTCACGCAGGCGATCGTGCATCATTACGGCCGCGACGCCTTCATGCAGCGGCTATCGCATCCATTCTGGTTCCAGTCGTTCGGCGCCGTGATGGGAATGGACTGGCATTCCTCGGGCATCACGACCTCCGTGATCGGTGCGCTGAAGCGCGGGCTCGGGCCCCTCCAGGACGAGCTCGGCATTTATGTCTGCGGCGGCCGCGGCCAGCATTCGCGCAAGACGCCGGACGAGCTGTCGCAACTCGGTGATCGTGTCGGCTTCGACGGTGCAAAGCTCACGCGCGCCAGCCGGCTCGTGGCGAAGGTCGACAGCGCCGCCGTGCAGGACGGCTTTGATCTCTATCTGCACGGCTTCTTCGTCACCGCCGACGGCAAGTGGACGGTGGTGCAACAGGGCATGAACGGCGACAAGCGCCAGGCCCGACGCTATCATTGGCATTCGGAGGCACTGAAGAGCTTTGTCGATACGCCGCACAGCGCGATCGACGGCCCGCAGCAAGGCGAGATCGTCAATCTCACTGACCATCGCGCCGATCTCTCGCGCACCGCGCAGCTCGATCTGCTCGGCGAGCTCGGCCCCGATCGCATCCTCGCGGAATTCGAGCGGCTCGCCGGCACGGTGGCCGTACCGGCGCAGGCCATGCTGCCGCACCTGATCATGCCTGATCATCACGACGTCAGGCCGAACGATGTGTTCGCGCGCCGCCTGCACGGCACGCTCGCGGCGGCTGCCGAACGCGGGCCGGTCGATTTCCCCGAGTTGCTGCTGACGCCCGGCGTCGGCGCGCGCACCGTGCGCTCGCTCGCCATGGTCGCCGAGGTCGTCCACGGTGCGCCCTATCGCTTCCGGGACCCCGCGCGCTTCTCGCTCGCCCATGGCGGCAAGGACCGGCATCCCTACCCCGTTCCGATCAAGGTCTATGACGAGACCATCCGCGTCCTGAAAGGCGCGATCCAGAGCGCAAAACTCGGGCGCGAGGAGGAAATGCAGGCGATCAAGCGCCTCGACGATCAGGCGCGCCGCCTTGAGCGCACAGCGGATGGGCCGTCGGTGGAATCGTTCATTGCAGGTGAACGTGCCGCATCACCGGACCTCGACGGGCGCTCCGTGTTCGGCTGGGAACGCGATCTGGTCTCCGCAAAAAGCGGACCGGCTGAACACCGGTCCGCAGCTTCTCGGTCGAGGGAGGATACGACCGGCGTCTTCGGTTCTCAGCTCTTAGTCATCGTCATGTCCCAGCCGGTTGGCGGAATGGTCCTGATACTGCTCGGTCTGGATCGATTTTCCGTCCATGCCGCGGATGTCGGAATGTTGAGCCTTGTCCCGGTTGGACAGCACCATGTTGTCGCCGATCTTCTCTTTTGAGACCTCGGCAAAAGCGCCGGTGCCGTTGCCTTTGCCATGCATGCCCGATCTGAAGTGGGTCTTGCTGCCATTCCCAGCTGGCATTCGGTTTCTCCTCTTGCAGTTGTCCGCTCGTCATTCCTGCGATGGGCGACCGTCCTTCCCGGTCGGAGCACCGACGCGACGCGGCGTATCCTCCTCGGGGCGCAAAGCCTGATCCAGCTCTCGCGCGTCGGGGAAATCCGGCTTGCGCTCGAGGATTCGCCGCTGTTGTTCGTGCGTCTTCTTGCCCTGCATCATGGCCTCCGTCCTCTGCGAGGGGCCCCACTATGTGCCACGTCCTTGTCGATGCCGCCGGCAAAGGTCACATCGTTCTCCAGATCGCCTTCGATCGTATTCTCGCCGAGCGCATCCTCGACATCGTCGGGCGATGCGGCCGCCATGTTCGCGCCTCGGGACCCGCCGATCAACGGGTTCTGACGAAGATCCTTGCTTGTCGGTGCGCCTAGTTTTGCGTGCTTGCTGCTCATGATTGATCAGCCTCCGCTCTTGTCTGCGGGATCGTGCCTGTGATGAGAATCACGTTCGCCTCCGCCGCCGGATACGCGGCTGCGTCGGCGCTGAGGATCGTCAGGCGGTGGCTTCTTGACTTCGAGCGGCGCCTTCGCGTTCTCGTGCGAGGCGCCGGGGCCGCCCTGACGAATGCTGTTCGGTGTCTTGGTGGATGTCGACATGAAAGTCGCCCTCCTCAGCGATCCTGCTGATAACCTTGATTGGTCGTATTCTGCTTGATGTTGCCCTGCTGGCCCTGCTCGCTCGGGTTCTCCACGCGTTGCCGGCCGCGAGGTGCCTGATTGGCCGACATTTGCTTGTCGTCGCCAGTTCCCTTTCGGCTTTGATTGTCCGGCGGAACAGGTGGCATTTTGCTGGTCATGATGCTGCCTCCTGAAATGTAAGAACTGCGGGTGCAGGTGGCGCGGAACTGGTGCCCACCATCGCCGCGAGGTCTCAGTGACAACTGATGTCACCGAGCCCCGTTCCTGGCAGGTCGCATACCGTAATCTTTTCGCTGGGGCGCGTCAGTTCACCTGAGCAAGGGAACGATCGACCGTCGCGAACGGCGCAGCCGCGTCGCCTGTTCCGCCTGTCTCTGCCGTTACAGGGAGTTTCGCAATCGCGCGAAGGCCCGGCCGCTTGCGCCAGTGAATCTGCGATGGATCGACGGCAAGACCGAGACGCGGCCAGCGCGTGAACAGCGCCTTGAGCGCACACGCGCCTTCGATCCGCGCAAGTTGATGACCCAGGCAGAAATGGATTCCCGTGCCGAAGGAGATATGACGGTTCGGCTTGCGCGCAAGATCGAGCTGCTCGGGCCGGTCGTGCACCGCCGGGTCCATGTTGGCGGCGGCAAGCATGACCATGACGCGATCGCCCTTCTTCAGTTGCACCCCGTCGAGCTCGACATCCCGCCGCACATAGCGCGGCTTTGAAAATTGCACCGGCGAGACGAAACGCAGAAACTCCTCGACGGCGATCCCCACGCGGTTCCAGTTCTCTTCCAGCCAGTCACGCAGACCCGGATTCCTGAGCAGCTCGTAAACGGAGCCGCTGATGAGATGCGTCGTGGTCTCGGAGCCCGCCGCAAGCAGCAGGAACACCATCGAGACCATTTCGTCCGGCGTGATCTTGCCACCCTCGCGTTCGACCTGAACCAACTCGGCGATCAGACCTTCGCCACCCTGCTCGCGCGCGACCTGCAGCTGCTCGGCGAGATAACTCCGCATCCTGCGGAACGCGAACAGCAGGCGAAAGAAGCTGACGATGCTGGTCAGCGAAGACATCGCATTGGCCCACGCGATGAAGCGCGGGCGATCGGCCATCGGCAGGCCGAGCAGCTCCGAAATCACCGACAGCGGCAGGATGCGCGCATAGCGCTCGACGAGATCGGCCGGGCTTCCGTTCGCAAACAACCCCGCAGCAAGGTCATCGGCAATAGCCTGGATGCGCGGCTCCATTGCAACGATGGCGCGGCGACGGAAGGCTTCGTCCACGATGCTGCGCAGCCTGGTATGGTCAGGCTCGTCCATTGTCAGCATGTTGTTGGCGATGGTCCTGACCAGCCCCGGCATCCACCAGCGCAGGCCGGCTACGTCGCCGTCTTCCTTCCGCAGCGTAAAGATCGTGCTGTCCTTCAGCACCTGCGCGGTCGTGTCGTGGGTCGTGGTGATCCAGACATCGCCGACGAGGGGAAAGCGTGTCGCGACCACAGGGCCGGACGCCCGCAGGGTCGCAATGGCCTTGGGCGGATCGCGAAAGAAGGTCTCGCTGGTGAAATCGAGGCGCGGTGCCATGGGATCACCGGGATGGTTGACGCCTCAACCAGATGGTGAGCGACGCCGCTGATGCAAGGACCGGAACCAGCGTTCGCGCGGAGCCGACTTAACTCCGTCCCGGCGAGCGCGGACCGGCCTTGCGTTGCTGCTGATTGGTGTAGGCGTCCCAGTGGCTCCAGCTGCCGTTGCTCAGGCTTTGCAGATCGGTGCCGAGTGGTCGACGCGTGCGCTTGTCGTGATCGGCGATGGCGCGCTCGGACTGCGCGATCTTGCGCTTCAGTTCCGCGATCGCCTTCTGGGTCTGGCCGTTGCGCTTCGAGGACGCGATCTCGCCCATCGTGAAGCGTGCGGTCTCCAGCGCCTTCAACTCGACGCGGTTCTTCTTCAACTGAACCCGGTGCCAGGCGATGTTGCTGTCACTGTCCGCAACCATGTGGGAACTCCGCTGATTCGGTCCCACAGTGTATCAAGCGCCGAATCGGCGCCGCAACGCCCGCAGGGCGGCGAAAATGCGGTGTTATTGTGCGGGTCTTGCCGGCTCAGCGCTCGGCAAAGGCCTTTTCGACCACGAATTGGGCCGGCTCGCCATGATTTCCCTCGGCGAAGCCGCGCTCGCCCAGCAGCACGCGGGTGTCCGCCACCAGCGCCGGGCTGCCGCAAATCATCACGCGGTCGTGGGCAGCCTCGAGCACCGGCAGGCCGATATCGGCGAACAGCTTGCCTGACGTGATGAGGTCGGTGATGCGGCCGCGGTTGCGGAAGGGATCGCGCGTCACGGTCGGATAGTAGATCAACTGGTTCTGGATGTACTCGCCGAGCAGTTCGTCCTTCGGCAGGTGCTCGGTGATCATCTCGCCATAGGCGAGCTCCTTGACGTGGCGGCAGCCGTGCAACAGCACCACCTTCTCGAACCGCTCATAGGTCTCGGGGTCCTTGATCACGCTCAGGAATGGAGCAAGGCCCGTACCGGTGCCGATGAGGTAGAGGTTGCGACCCTCCTCCAGATTGTCGATGACGAGCGTACCGGTAGCCTTGCGGCTGACGATGATCTCGTCGCCCTCTTTCAGATGCTGGAGCCGCGAGGTCAGCGGTCCGTCCGGCACCTTGATCGAGAAGAACTCGAGCGTGTCCTCGTAATTGGCGCTGGCGACGCTGTAGGCCCGCAGCAAGGGCTTCTCGCCGACCTTGAGCCCGATCATGGTGAACTCGCCATTGCGGAAGCGGAAGGTCGGGCTGCGGGTGGTCTTGAAGGAGAACAGCGTGTCGGTCCAGTGGTGGACGCTCAAAACGCTTTCCTGATTGAAATTGCTCATCTCACCTATCCGTGTCGCATCTATGCGTTTTCGAGGCGGGCAGCTATGCGTCGTTTGTACACGATCATTCGTATACTAATGAATAATCCTGCTTGATCCCGCGGTCAAGGCTGCCCAAGATCGAAAGCGTTGCAGTTAGGAATAAGGAGCCCCTTCCATGGCGCATGACGCACCCCAGGCCGCCGGACCCTCGAAGCTCGTGATCCGCAATATCGGCCTGATCCTGTCCGGCGCGCTGGAAAAGCCGATCCTGGACGGCGACACCATCGTCGCCGAGAACGGCAAGATCACCGCGATCGGCCGCTTCAAGGACTGCAACGTCGAAGGCGCCACCACGATCGTCGATGCCAACGGCACCACGGTGGCACCGGGCCTGATCGACAGCCACGTCCACCCCGTCGCGGGCGACTGGACGCCCCGGCAGAACCAGATCAACTGGATCGACAGCTATCTCCATGGCGGCGTCACCACCATGATCTCCGCCGGCGAAGTGCACATGCCCGGCCGGCCCCGCGATGTCGTCGGCCTCAAGGCGATGGCGGTGTTCGCCCAGCGCGCGTTCTGGACCTTGCGCCCGGGCGGGGTGAAGGTTCACGCCGGCGCGCCCGTCATCGAATGCGAGATGGTCGAGGAAGACTTCAAGGAGATGGCCGCGAACGGCGTCAAGCTGCTCGGCGAGGTCGGCCTCGGCGGCGTCAAGGATGGTCCCACCGCACGCAAGATGGTCGGCTGGGCGCGCAAATACGGCATCCAGAGCACGATCCACACCGGCGGCCCCTCGATTCCCGGCTCCGGCCTGATTGACAAGGACGTGGTGCTGGAGGCCGATACCGACGTGGTCGGCCACATCAATGGCGGCCACACTGCGCTTCCCGACGACCAGATCCGTTGCATCTGCGAGGGCTGCAAACGCGGCCTCGAGCTCGTGCACAACGGCAATGAGCGTTCGGCTCTCTTCACGCTGCGCACCGCGCGCGAGATGGGCGACCTGCACCGCGTCATCCTCGGCACCGACGCCCCTGCCGGATCCGGCGTACAGCCGCTCGGCATCCTGCGCATGGTCTCGATGCTGTCCTCGCTTGGCGAGCTGCCGGCCGAGATCGCGTTTTGTCTCGCCACCGGCAACACTGCACGGATGCGCGAACTCGATTGCGGCCTCATCGAAGTTGGCCGCTCCGCCGATTTCGTCATCATGGACAAGGCCCAGCACTCGCCGGGCAAGAACATCCTGGAGAGCGTCCAGCTCGGCGATCTCCCCGGCATCGGCATGACCATCATCGACGGCATCGTGCGGACGCAACGCAGCCGCAACACGCCGCCGGCCGGCAAAGTGCCGGAGGTGGTGGCGAAGTGACGGCTCTTGCCGTCATTCGGGGCGCGCGTCAGCGCGATCCTGGAATCTCGCGCAACAACCTCTGGATTCCGGGTTCACGCGCGATGCGCGTGCCCCGGAATGACGCGACAATCACCTCAGCTTGTTCAACAGCACCATCAACGTCTCACGCTCTTTCGCATCGAGCGGCGCCAGCGTCTCCCGGGTGATCGCGATCGCGTTCGGCGCGAGCTTTTCCGCAAGCTGCTGACCGGCGCGCGTCAGGCTCACCAGGAGCCGCCGCCCGTCCTCGGGATCCTGGCTGGTCTCGGTGAGGCCGCGCGCCGTCAGGCGGTCGATCACGCCCTTGATGGTGGCGACATCCATCGCCGTCAGCCGCCCGAGCTGATTCTGCGAGCACGGCCCGGTCTCGGCGAGCTTCGATAATGCCGCCCACTGGGTCGGCGTCAGATTGGTGCCGATGTCCCGGGAGAAGATCGAGCTGTGGCGCTGCCAGACCTGGCGCAGGATGAAGCCGACCTGCTCGTCGAGCACGTAAGGCGGTTTTGCCGGTTTGACGTTCTTCTTCGCCGTGACGCTTCTCGCCATCCGTCCCCCGCCCTTACAACGACAGATGCGCGTCGCGGATATCCGGACGCGCGTCGAGCTCGGCCATGGTGCCGCCGAAGCAGATGCGGCCGCGCTCGATGATATAGGCGCGATCGGAGATCAACCGCGCAAAGTGCAGATTCTGCTCGGAGACCACGATGCTGACGCCCTCCTTCTTCATGGTCAGGATGGCATCGACCATCTGCTCCACGATTTTTGGCGACAGGCCTTCGGACGGCTCGTCCAACAGCACCAGCGACGGATTGCCCATCAGCGTGCGCGCGATGGTGAGCATCTGCTGCTCGCCGCCGCTCATCCGCCCACCCGGGCGGTTCTTCATCTCGCCGAGATTCGGAAACAGCGTGAACAGCTTCTCGCGCGTCCAATGTGGAGCGTTCGGACGCTTCGGCTGGCGGCCGACTTCCAGGTTCTCTTCCACCGTGAGATCGGTGAAGATGCGGCGCTCTTCCGGCACGTAGCCGAGGCCCTCGCGCACGATCTCGTGCGTCGGCTTTGCCGAGACGTCCTTGCCCTCGAACGTGATCCGGCCGGTTCGCTGCGCGACGAGACCGACGATCGAGCGGAACGTGGTCGACTTGCCGGCGCCGTTGCGGCCGAGCAGCGCCACCACTTCGCCGTCGCCGACCTCGAAGCCGATGTCGAACAGGATGTGCGCGGGGCCATAGTGGCTGTTGAGATCCTGCACCGTGAGCTTCATGCCGAAGCTCCCTCGTGATGCCCGCCCTCATAGAGCAGACCCTCGCCGAGATAGATCGCCTGCACTTGCGGATTGCCGCGCACTTCGGCCGGCGAGCCCTCCGCGATCAGGGTGCCACGGTTCAGCACGATGATGCGGTCGGCATGCTCGAACACCACGTCCATATCATGCTCGGTGAAGAGCACGCCGATCGACTTTTCCTTCGCGATTTGAGCCGTGAGCCGCATCAGCTCGACGCGCTCGCGCGGCGCCATGCCGGCGGTGGGCTCGTCCATCAGCAAGAGCTTTGGCTGGTTCGCGAGCGCGATCGCAAGTTCGAGCCGCTTGAGGTCGCCGTAGGCGAGCTCGCCGCAGGGGCGGTCCGCGTAGCCGCCCATACCGACGAGCTCGAGCAACCGGCCTGCCTCGGCACAATCGACATTCGGTGCGGAGCCCCAGAGATTGTAGAGTTGTTTCCCGTGCGAGATCAGCGCGACCTGGACATTCTCGCGCACCGTCATGGTGGCGAAGGTCGCGGTGATCTGGAATGTGCGTCCCACGCCCATGCGCCAGATGTCGCGCGGCTTCTTGCCGGTGGTTTCCTCGCCCAGCAGGCAGACGCGGCCGGTATCCGGCTGGTTCTGGCCATTGAGCATGTCGAAGCAGGTGCTCTTGCCCGCGCCATTCGGGCCGATCAGCGCCAGGATCTCGCCTGACCTCAGCGAGAACGAGACGCCGCGCACGGCATGAATACCGCCGTAGGATTTGGTCAGGCCTTCGACCGCGAGAAGTGGGGGTGCAACGCTCATTCGGCGGACTCGATCGGCTTGGCAAGCAAAGATGATCCCGGCGGCGAGGACTTCCGACGCCGTTGCGCCAAAATCTCCAACATGCCGACGATGCCCTTGGGGAAGACGACGACGATCAGCACGATGAAGCCGCCGAGCACGAGTTTTGACAGGTCGGTCTGGCTCACCAGCCAGATGTTCAGAGCCTTGTAGACGATCGCGCCGACCACCCCGCCCGAGACCGTCTCGACGCCGCCCAGCAGCACCATGACCAATGCATCGACCGAGAGCGAGATGCCGAGATTGTCTGGGAAGACGCTGCCCTTCAAATACGCAAACAGTGCGCCGCCGATGCCGGCCGTGGTGCCGGCAATCACGAAGGCCGTCCACTGGATGCGCTTGGCATTGATGCCGACCGCCTCGCTGCGCAGCACCGAGTCACGCGTGGCGCGGAGCGCATAGCCGAATGGCGAGAACACCGCGATCCGGAGCGCAATCGTGACCAGCGCAGCGACGCCGAGCGCCAGCCAATAAAAGTGCGACGGGCTCGCCGCCCAGCTCGCGGGCCACACGCCCAGAATGCCGTTGTCGCCGCCAGTGACGCTCACCCACTGGAACGCGATCGACCAGACGATTTGCGCGAAGGCGAGCGTCAGCATCGCAAAATAGACACCGGAGAGCTGCACTGCGAAGAAGCCGAACACCGCCGCGCCCATGCAGCCGAGCAGCGGACCGAGCAAGAGGCAGACGATCATCGGCAGCCCCGCCATCTTGGCAAGGAAGGCAACGCCGTAAGCACCAAGCCCGAAATAGGCCGCGTGGCCGAACGAGGCGAGCCCGCCGACCGACATCAGGAAGTGCAGGGAGATCGCGAATATCACGAAGATCGCGATTTCCGAGCCGACGGTCAGCGCATAATTGCCGGCGAACAGCGGCAGCATGGCCGCGATGACGAGCGCTGCGAGAGAGCCGAGCCGCTCGTTCGACGTCAACGGCCGCCAGGGATTGACTGACAGCCCCGGCGTCTTGCGCGCGGCGGCCTCCGGCTTGCCGAACAGCCCCCAGGGCCGGACGATCAGCACCACCGCCATCACGAGGAACACCAGGATGATGGAGATTTTTGGAAAGATCAGGATGCCGAAGGCGTTGAGCTCGGAGACCAGCACGGCTGCGACAAAGGCGCCGACGATGCTGCCGAGCCCTCCGATCACGACGACGACGAAGACCTCGACGATGATGCGCAGGTCCATGGCATGATGCACGGCATCGCGCGGGATCTGGAGGGCGCCACCGAGGGCAGCGAGGAAAACGCCGACGGCAAACACCGATGTGAACAACCATTTCTGGTTGACGCCGAGTGCCGCGACCATGTCACGGTCCTGCGTCGCCGCGCGCACCAGCACGCCCCAGCGCGTGCGCTGGAACAGCAGCCAGAGAATGCCAAGGACGACGGGGCCGAGCACGATCAGGAACAGATCGTAGCTCGGGATGTTCTGGCCGAAGAAATCGACGGCGCCCTTGAAGCCAGGGGCGCGGCGGCCGACGAGATCGTCGGGGCCCCAGATCAGCACAACGAGATCCTCGACTATCAAGGTGAGGCCAAATGTGCCGAGCAACTGGAACAGTTCGGGGGCGTGATAGATGCGCCGCAGCAGCACCATCTCGACCAGAACGCCGATCAGCGCCACGGCCAGCGCCGCCGCGACGACACCGCCCCAGAAGCCGAACGCGCCCGAGAAGCGCTCGGTCAGCGTGAAAGCGATGTAGGCGCCGATCATGTAGAAGGCGCCATGCGCGAAATTCACGATCCGCGTCACGCCGAAGATGATCGACAGACCCGAGGCCACCAGAAACAGCGACGCTGCGCTGGCAAGACCGGTCAGAAACTGTACGACGTAAAAGGCCATCGGCGGTCCGGGTTAGGTTTGAAGTCGTAGGGTGGGTTAGCCCTGCAGATGCGCAGAGCGCATCTGCTCGGCGTAACCCACCACCTTCTCGCGTGTGGCACCGAAAGTGGTGGGTTACGCCTTCGGCTAACCCACCCTACGGCAGCGAATTTCGAAGCGGCTCTTTAATCCTTCGGCCGCAGCTTCGCCACTTCGGCATCGCTCGGCAGGTAGTCCGCGCCCTTCTTGTAGCTCGCGTCCACCATCACGCCCTTGCCGTCCTTCTGCGCGGTCTTGCCGACGAAGGCACCGAGGGTCGACTGGTGATCGATTTTGCGGAAGGTGATCTCACCGAATGGGGACGGCATGGAAATGCCTTCAGCCGCCGCGATCATCTTGTCGGTATCGGTCGAGCCGGCCTTGGCGATGATCGCCGCGGCCGCCTTGATGGTCTGGTAGCCGACGATCGAGCCGAGGCGCGGATAGTCGTTGTACTTGGCCTGGTAGGCCTTCAGGAACGCATCATGCTCAGGCGTCTTGATCGAGTACCAGGGATAGCCGGTGACGATCCAGCCCTCGGGCGTCTCGTCCTTGAGCGGGTCGAGATATTCGGGCTCGCCGGTCAGGAAGGACACGACCTCGCGTCCCTTGAACAGGCCGCGGGTGTTGCCTTCGCGGACGAGCTTGACGAGGTCAGGACCGAAGGTAACGTTGAGGATCGCTTCCGGATTGGCTTGCGCCACCGCCTGCACCACCGGCCCCGCGTCGATCTTGCCCTGCGGCGGCCACTGCTCGTCGACCCACTGGATGTCAGGGCGCTTCTCCGCCATCAGCTTCTTGAACACCGCGACGGCCGACTGGCCGTACTCGTAGTTCGGCGCAATCGTCGCCCAGCGCTTGGCCGGCAGCTTGCTGGCGGCTTCCACCAGCATCGCGGCCTGCATGTAGTTGGAGGGACGCAGGCGGAAGGTGTATTTGTTGCCCTTCGACCAGGTCACGGCGTCCGTGAGCGGTTCGGCCGCTAGGAAGAACACCTTCTTCTGGTTGGCGAAGTCGCTGACCGCGAGGCCAATGTTCGACAGGAACGTGCCCGTCAGCATGGCGACGCCCTCGCTGGAGACGAGCTCGTTGGCCGCGGTCTGCGCGTCCGCCGGCTTGCCGCCGTCGTCCTTGGAGATGACGACGAGCTTCTTGCCGTTGATGCCGCCGCTTGCGTTGATTTCCCCGACCGCAAGCTGCCAGCCCTTCCGGTAAGGCTCGGTGAAGGACGGCAGCAGCGAGTAGCTGTTGATCTCGCCGATCTTGATATCCTGCGCCAGGGCCGAATGGCCGATGCCTGCCGCCAGAAGCGCGAAGGCCGCGCCGACAAAATAGTTTCTTGCTCGCATCCCAACCTCCAGTTTTGAATTTGCCACGTCGTCTATCTCAAACCGTCTTCGCCCTTGATCTCGGCAACGGTCAGCCCGCCGACGCGCGGCAGCGGACGACCGCTGTCGGTGACGGCGACCGCGACCATGATCTCGTAGGCACGCGGCGCGTCGTTGATCTGCACTTCCATGCCGTCGAAATGGCTGCGCACGAAGGCCGCATCCTTGTGACCGAGCGGAATGTCGAGCGTCGTGCCCGGTCCGCTACGCTTCTTCGACGACGGGATCAGCGCGGCGCCCTTGCTCAGCACTTTTCGCACCGGCGCGCCCATCTTGGGATGGAGGATCGCGGCCGCGTGTTCCAGCTCGCCGTTCTCGCCGACGGCTGCGGCCTTGCCGTAGCTCTGCACCTTCGCGCCGTCGATGCCGAGCGCAGCCACCGCGCGCTTCGCCAGGAGCTCGCCGAGCTCCTCGCCGATCGCGATCAATGGCGAAAGGTCCTCGACATATTTTCCGGCGAAGGGATTTTCGATCACGGCGATTGCAGCAGCGCGCCGGGTCGGCGGCGAGACCTGGCGCCCCATCTCCATCTGCGTCTCTTCGACGACGGTGACGATCTTGCGGATGATCGCGCTCATGCTTCGCTTCCCTGCTCAGGCATCGACCGCGTTCTCCAGTGCAAGCGGGCGCGATCGTTGCTCACTTATATCCTTAGTTCCGACGACAAGCATATCACCACAAAGCCTGAGCACGGCACCCTCGATCCATCCGCGATCGAATAATTGCCGTGCACATTCCGCGCCAGATTCCAGCGCGGCGGCGATGTCCTTCTGTGACAATTGACTGACATTGCGCGTGACGAGACGCGCACCGAGATCGCTGTCGGGCTGAAGCTCGTTGGCGGGTTGCCTGATAATGCCGGAATGCCCCGGCAGATCGACCGCGTTGGCGATGATCGTCGCCGCCGCATCGGCCTGCGACGCGGTCGCGGCCAGTACCGTCACCGCATCGGCAATGCCCAGGGAAAAGCTGCGGCCATGGCGTCCGCTGGTCGCGATGCCGCGAATTGGGTCGTTCGCATCGACCCTCAGGGTGCGGATCACGCCGTCGCCGTCAGGCCGGTCCATCAGGCCGACCGAAAAATGCTCGCCCCGCCCGAGATGCAGCGCGATGTCGCCGCCGTTGTTGACGTAGACACGGTCGAGCGACGCGGCGTCCAGCATCGCGCCGAGAACCTCTTCGGCCACGCTTCCGGCCACCGCGGCCATCGGCGTGATGAAGCAATCGGGCACATAAGGTGCGACGGCCGCATGCATCCGGCGCGCGACCACGCCTTTCAAAGCAGTCTGTTTCCCGGCGCCCGCCCGCAGTTCCGGCAACTCCGCGCAGAGCTCGTCGAGCAGGCCGGCGAAGCGGCGCGCCGCGGCCTCATAAGCCGCCTGCACCGCGTGCGCGGGTCCCCTCGCCTCGATGATCAGATCAATCGGTCCATCCTGCAAATGCAGCCGCCGGCCATCAGACAGCATTGCGATTTGCGGCAGCCTTGTCATGGCCGCGGTCCCGGGATCGGATTCTGCCAGGGCAACTGGCGGATATCCTCACCATTCTGCACTTCCGACAGCGGCTTGACGTAGTCCATGTGCCCGCCGAGCGCGGCGTAGTCCGACAGCTTCATCGTGAATTCGATCGGCGCGACCAGCGCGGGCGTGGGCACATAGCCGAACGCGCCTGACGGCATCTGCGTCACGTCGACCATGTAGGTGATGCCGCCGCCCGGCCAGACGTAAACAGGCGCGCCGCCGCTGGTGACGCGCGTCAGCGCATCCTTCACCGAGCGCGTCAGCCGCACCGGATTGTCGGTGACGCCAGCCCGCAACGAGCCGCCGGCGCCGGCCATGAACAGCACGGTGCACAGCGCCGGCTCGCAATTTTCCTGGATGCGCTCGACCGAAAACTTCAGATCGGCCGGCATCTCGGTCTCGACCGGCTTCAAGGCCCCGTCGAGCACATAGTAAGACGAATGCTCGCCGGTCGTGGAAACCATCAGCATGGTGAGGCCCGGCTTGGCCTCCTTGGCATCGAACGGTCCGAGGATCGACAGCGGATCGGAGATATTGGTGCCGCCCCAGCCGGTGCCAGGATCGGCGACCTGGAAATAGCGGCCGGGCGTCGAGCGCCGCCCCTTCATCTTGATGCCGCTATCGGCGATGTCGAGCAGCTTGCCCGCCTGGTGCTCCGACAGTACCCCGGTGATGTGGTCGTCGACCACGACGACCTCGTCGACCTTGCCGTGCCATTGCTTGGCGAACATGCCGATCGTCGCCGAGCCGCAGCCGACGCGCATGCGCTCTTCTTTCACGCCGTTCACAATCGGCGGCTGGCCGGCCTGCACCACCACGGTGGCACCGCCGTCGATCGTCAGTTCCACCGCCTTGCAATTGGCGAGGTCCATCAGCGTGTCGCAGGTGACACGCCCCTCCTTCTTGGAGCCGCCGGTGAGATGATGCACGCCGCCGAGCGACAGCATCTGCGAACCGTATTCGCTGGTGGTGACGTGACCGACCGCCTCGCCCTGCGCGCGCACGGTCGCCGTCTCCGGCCCGAGATAGCGGTCGGTGTCGATCTTCACCTTGACGCCGCAATAGGAGAAGATGCCCTCGGTGACGACGGTCACCATGTCGACGCCGTCGACTTCCGCGGAGACGATGAACGGCGCCGGCTTGTAGTCGGGATAGGTCGTGCCCGCGCCGATCGCCGTCACGAAGGTCGAGGGTTCGTGGACGATCTTGCCGTCCCAGTCTTCCGTGCGGCTGAACGGCACGAGCTTGCCGCCATGCGAGACGGTCCGCTCCAGGATGACATGGGGATCGACGCGGACGAGCTTGCCGTCGTGATTGGCATAGCGGTCGCAGGCGCCTGCTGCGCCCGGCTTGATGTAGCACATCACCGGACAGGCATCGCAGCGGATCTTGTCGGTGGCAGCGCTTGTTGTTTCCATCACCATGAGAGAGCCGACTGACACTGCGGTTATCATTCGTATACGAACGATGTTGCGCGCGGTCCTGATAGCTGTCAAGCGGCGCCGCGCACGAAAAGATGCGCCTGCTGCATAAAGCTGCATTTGCCTCCCGCCCTTGTCCACAAAGCGGGCAGTTGCGCTGCACTGCGGGATGGACGCTTGCACGTTTGTGTACAAACGGTATCGTCGCGACGTACAGATTTTGCGACCGCAGGGTTTGGGAATGACGCAGACACCGATCCGCCTCACCGTGAACGGCAGGATCCACGACGTCATGGCAGAGCGCCAGACGCCGCTGCTCTACGTGTTGCGCAATGATCTCGGTCTCAACGGGCCGAAATACGGTTGCGGCCTGGGTGAATGCGGCACCTGCACTGTCCTGATCGATGGCGCGGCCGCACGCTCTTGCGTCGTTCCCATCAGCGGCTGCGCCGGGCGCGACATCGTGACGCTCGAAGGCCTCGGCTCGCGCGACAAGCCCGATGCGGTGCAGCATGCCTTCATCGACGAGCAGGCCGCGCAATGCGGCTACTGCCTCAACGGCATGATCATGACCACCAAGGCGCTGCTCGCGATCAACCCGCAGCCATCGGAGCAGGAGGCCCTGGCAGCGCTGCGTTACAATCTCTGCCGCTGCGGCACGCATGTCGAAATCCTGCGCGCTGTGATGCGTGCGTCGGGCCAGCTCGCCGAGGCCAGTGATTGATGGCCTCTCCTCTCTCGAACGGAGCTGAGCGGGGCTCGCTGGTCGTCGTCCGCACCGTGGACG
Organism: Bradyrhizobium sp. CCBAU 51627; assembly: GCF_028128765.1. Lineage (GTDB taxonomy): Bacteria > Pseudomonadota > Alphaproteobacteria > Rhizobiales > Xanthobacteraceae > Bradyrhizobium. The sequence goes on along the minus strand of NZ_LBJG01000005.1, from coordinate 136,435 downwards.
AGGTCACGTCCGAGACCTTCGTGCGGATCACGGCCGACGGCTCGGTGACCGCCTATAACGGCCACGTCGATCTCGGCACCGGCATCCGCACCGCGCTCGGGCAGATCGTCGCCGAAGAGCTGGACGTGTCCTTTGCTCGTGTCGTGGTCGTGCTCGGCGACACTGCAGACGTGCCGAACCAGGGCGCGACGATTGCGAGCGAAACCATCCAGATCACCGCGGTGCCGCTGCGCAAGGCTGCGGCGCAAGCGCGGCACTTCCTGATCGCGCGCGCGGCCGAGCGGCTCGAGCTGCCGCCATCGGATCTCAAGATCGAAGACGGCCTGGTCCGAGGCCACAATCGCAGCGTCAGCTACGGCGAATTGATCGGCAGCGAGGTCATTCGCCTCGAGCTGGCCGATGATGTGCAGGTCAAGGCCGTCAGCGATTACGCCATTGTCGGCCAGTCGATGCCGCGCGTCGATCTTCCTGCCAAGGCCACGGGCGAGCTGACCTTCGTGCACGACGTCCGCGTACCCGGCATGCTGCACGGCCGCGTGGTGCGCCCGCCCTATGCCGGCGTCGATGCCGGCCCGTTCGTCGGCACCAGCCTGATCGCGGTGGACGAATCTTCCGTGCGCGACGTGCCCGGTCTCGTCGCCGTCGTACGCATCGGCGATTTCGTCGGCGTCGTCGCCGAGCGCGAAGAGAACGCGATCCGCGCCGCCGAGCAGCTTAAGGTGAGCTGGAGACCCACCCCGGCATTGACCGATCTCGCCGACGTCGAGAACGCGCTGCGCGCCAACCCATCGACGCCGCGCACGCTGATCGACAAGGGCGATGTCGATGCGGCGATATCAGGCGCCGCCAAGCCGATGCAGCGCACATACGTCTGGCCGTACCAGATGCACGCCTCGATCGGCCCGTCCTGCGCCGTCGCCGACTTCCAGGACGGCGATATCCGCGTCTGGTCCGGCACGCAGAACCCGCACGTGCTGCGCAGTGATCTTGCGCTGCTGATCGAGCGTCCGGAGAGCGAGGTCGAGGTGATCCGTCTCGAAGCCGCCGGCTGCTATGGCCGCAACTGCGCCGATGACGTCAGCGCGGACGCCCTGCTGCTCTCGCGCGCGGTCGGCCGACCCGTGCGGGTACAGTTGACGCGCGAGCAGGAGCACACCTGGGAACCCAAGGGCACCGCGCAGCTCGTCGACGTCAACGGCGGGCTCGATGCCGACGGCGGTATCGCCGCTTACGATCTCGCCACGCGCTATCCTTCGAACGCCGCTCCGACGCTGGCGCTGCTGCTCACGGGACGCATCTCGCCCGAGCCCGCCGTGCTCCAGATGGGCGATCGCACCGCGATCCCGCCTTACGATTACGACCACATGCGCGTAGTCGCGCACGACATGCCCCCGATCGTGCGCGCCTCCTGGTTTCGCGGCGTCTCGGCGCTGCCGAACACCTTTGCGCATGAATCCTACATCGACGAGGCCGCGACGGAAGCCGGCGTCGATCCCGTCGAATACCGCCTGCGCTATCTGAAAGACCCGCGCGCCGTCGATCTCGTCAATGCGGTCGCCGAACGCGCCGGCTGGACGCCGCGGCCGGTGCGCGAGGAGAAGGACGGCGAAATCGTGCACGGGCGCGGCTTTGCCTATGCGCTCTACGTCCACAGCAAGTTTCCCGGCTATGGCGCAGCGTGGTCGGCCTGGGTCGCCGACGTCTCCGTCAACAAGACCACCGGCGCTGTCAGCGTCACGCGGGTGGTCGCCGGGCAAGATTCCGGCCTGATGATCAATCCGGACGGCGTGCGCCACCAGATCCAGGGCAACGTCATCCAGTCCACCAGCCGTGCGCTGATGGAGGAGGTCTCGTTCGAGCGCGGCGCGGTGGCGGCGCGCGAATGGGGCGCCTATCCAATCATCCCCTTCCCCGACGTGCCCAAGATCGACGTCTTGATGCTGCCGCGGCAAGACCTGCCACCGCTCGGCGTCGGCGAGTCCGCCTCGGTGCCATCGGCGGCGGCGATTGCGAACGCGATCTTCGATGCGACCGGTGTGCGCTTTCGCGAGCCGCCGTTCACGCCGGAGCGCATTCTGAAGGGATTGCACGGCGAAGCATCGCCCGCGCCACAGGCCCTGCCTGCGCCAGCCGCGCCGCAGCTATCGCGGATCTGGGAAAATCCATTCGCAAAGCGCACGGGCATTTTCGCTGCGATCGCGGCCGTCTGCACCGCCGCGATCGGCCTCGGCGCTGCGCTGCTGCCGGGACGCGCGATTGCACCAATCGCACGGCCCGATGCAGCGGTCTATTCCGCCGCGACGATCGCACGCGGCCAGCAGCTTGCGGCGCTCGGAAACTGCGCGGAGTGCCACACCACGATCAATGGCAAGGTCAACGCCGGCGGCCGCGCCCTGCAGACGCCGTTCGGCACGATCTACTCCAGCAACATCACGCCCGATGTCGAGACCGGAATCGGCGCCTGGTCCTATCCCGCCTTCGAGCGCGCGATGCGCGAAGGCCTGCATCGCGACGGACGGCAGCTCTATCCCGCCTTCCCCTACACGCACTTTGCTAGGACCAGCAACGCCGACATGCAGGCGCTCTACGCCTATCTGATATCGCAGCCTGCGGTGCGCGCGACAGCACCTGCGAACGAACTTGCCTTCCCGTTCAATCTGCGCCCGTTGCTTGCGGGCTGGAATGCGCTGTTCCACGACACGAAGGAATTCAAACCCGATCCCGCAAAGTCCGAGGCTTGGAATCGCGGCGCCTATCTCGTCGAAAGCCTCGGCCATTGCAGCGCCTGTCATTCGCCGCGCAGTGCGCTCGGCGCCGAGCAGCGCAACGCCTATCTCGCCGGCGGCTTTGCCGAGGGCTGGGAAGCGCCGCCCCTGACCTCGCTGTCGCAGGCGCCGATCGCGTGGAGCGAGGACGAGTTGTTCGCCTATTTGCGCAGCGGCCAATCGCGTTATCACGGCGTCGCCGCCGGCCCGATGGCGCCTGTTGTCCGGGACCTCAAGGCCCTTCCCGATCAGGATATCCGGGCGATGGCGGTCTATCTCGGCTCGTTCACCGAGGCCGCAACGGATGCGCCCGCATTGGCCGCAAAACTCGAGAACGCAACGAAAGTCACCATCGCCGCGTCCACCGGCGCGCGGCTTTACCACGGCGCCTGCGCCGTCTGTCACGAAGTCGGTGGCCTGCCGCTGTTCGGCAGCCGGCCCTCGCTCGCGCTCAACAGCAATCTGCACAGCGCGACACCGGATAATCTCGTGCAGGTGATCCTGCACGGCATCACCGAGCCCGTCTCGAGCGACCTCGGCTACATGCCCGCGTTCAGCAACAGCATGAGCGATGCGCAGGTCGAGGAGCTCGTGACCTTCCTGCGCCAGCAGTTTGCGCCGGACAAGGCGGCGTGGACCGGCGTCCGCGAGACGATCGCGCGGGTACGATCGTCCACGCATTAGGGGAAGCGCACAATCACCCGTGCGTCTTCATCTCCACAGGCGGCGTGCCGTGGGTATGGAAGGATTCGATCGTCTTCAGGCCCCAGGCCTGGCCCTTCTTGCGTTCCTCTTCCGTCCACACGATCGGCTTCCAGTCCGGCGCGAGGATGAGGCGCGCGCCGGCGTTGGCGACTTCGACGCGGTTGCCGCCGGGCTCATAGACATAGAGGAAGAAGGTCTGCTGGATCGCGTGCTTGTGCGGGCCGGTCTCGATATGCACCCCGTTCTCCAGGAAGATATCGGCGGCGCGCAGGATCTCCTCGCGGCTGTCGAGCGCGTAGGTGACGTGATGGAAGCGGCCGGGCGTGCCCGAGTGGTCGAGCGAATAGGCAAAATCGTAGCTCTTGTTCGACATGGTCAGCCACATCGCAGCCTCCCGGCCGTCGTTGAGCACGATCTGCTCGGTGAGGCGGCAACCGAGGTAATTCTCGAAGAACTCGCGGTTGGCCTTGATGTCGACGGCAAGGCAGTTGAGATGGTCGAGCCGGCGGACATTGACGCCGCGCGCGGGAAAACGCTGCGCCTGGTTCTTCAGCGCCGGCTTCAGCTCCGGCGGCGCCTGATACCATTCGGTCTCGTAATAGAGCTCCACGATGTGTCCGTCGGGGTCGCGGCAGCGGAAGGTCGGCCCCTGCCCCATGTCGCCGTCAATCCAGCCGATGTCGAAGCCCGAGCCCTTCAGCGCGGCAACGCGGCGCTCCAGCGCCTGCTGGCTGCGCGTGCGCAGCGCCATGTGCTCCATGCCTGAGGTCTTCGAGGCCGTCAGCTTGAGCGAATAGCGCTCGTAATCGTCCCAGCCGCGCAAGTATACCGACTCGCCCTTCTGCCCGCTCACGGTCATGCCCATGACGTCGACGAAGAATTTCAGGCTCTCGTCGGGCTTCGGCGTCAGCAGTTCCATGTGACCGAGATGAGCGAGATCGAGGATCGGTTCGGGCTGCATGGTTTCCTCCTGGGGCGTAACGATCGGGAACGCATGATCCGGCGCGGAGCGCATTGTTCATCGGCATGCGCGGACGGCATTCGGGCTCATTTGTACTAATGTACAAATAATTAGGTCCCGTCAACAAATCACCTGATTCGGTCCGCGGCCGGCGATGCGCCGCCGAGCGAGGTTTGCCGTCCTCCAAACAGCCGGCGGACTGCCCGAATGGTCAAATCTTCCTTAATTCGATTTGGTGCTAACAGCCCTCAAAAAGCGGCATTTCCCGCATGATTCTACCGGCAAGCATACATTGGGAACAAACCTCGGCGCTGAATTGTCGCGGATTTAACGAAGCGCCCGCGCCAGCCGTTTAACCGTTTGTGCAGCGACCGCCGCGCATAGTTCGGAGCAAATCCCTTCGCTCTTACCAGGTTCATCCATCGTGACATCCTTTGGACGCGTGATTTCGGTACGTGGGTCGCTCGCCCGGGTCGGACTTCTGGCGGAAAGCCAGATGCCGATCTCGGAGGTGCGGGCGACCGTCGGCCGTTTCGTCAGCATCCGCTGCGCCAGCTCGGTCATCGTCGCCATGATCACGGAGGTGTCCTGCGAGAATTTGTCGAGCAGCGACAATTACATCGCGATCGCCTCGGTGGACCTGCTCGGCGAGATTCTCAACGCCGCCGACAAGGCCAAATTCCAGCGCGGCGTCACCAATTACCCGACCATCGGCGATGCCGTGGACCTGATCACCAGCCAGGAGCTGCGCACGATCTACGCGCCGACCGGGTCGGACCAGATCAATGTCGGCTTCCTCCAGCAGGACCGCTCCGTCGTCGCCTATGTCGACGTCGAGGAAATGCTGTCCAAGCATTTCGCCGTGCTCGGATCGACCGGCGTCGGCAAATCGACCGGCGTGTCGTTGCTGCTCAACGAGATCCTGAAGGCGCGGCCGAACCTGCGCATCTTCCTGCTCGACGTGCACAACGAATATGGCCGCTGCTTCGGCGACCGCGCGCTGGTGCTCAACCCGCGAAACCTGAAGCTGCCGTTCTGGCTGTTCAACTTCGAGGAAATCGTCGACGTGCTGTTCGGCGGCCGTGCGGGCGTGCCCGAGGAGCTCGACATCCTCGCGGAGGTCATCCCGCTCGCCAAGGGCGTCTACACCCAGTACCAGAACGCCGACCGCATTGGTCTGAAGCGCATCGATCCCAAGCAGATCGGCTACACCGTCGACACCCCGGTGCCTTATCGCCTCGTCGACTTGATGTCGCTGATCGACGAGCGCATGGGCAAGCTGGAAAACCGCTCCTCGCGCATCATCTATCACAAGCTGATCTCGCGCATCGAAGCCGTGCGCAACGATCCGCGCTACGCCTTCATGTTCGACAACGCCAATGTCGGCGGCGACACCATGGCCGAGGTGATCAGCCATCTGTTCCGCCTGCCCGCCAACGGCAAGCCGATGACGGTGATGCAGCTCGCCGGCTTCCCGGCCGAGGTCATCGATTCCGTCGTGTCCGTGCTCTGCCGCATGGCCTTCGATTTCGGACTGTGGAGCGATGGCGTCTCGCCCCTGCTGTTCGTCTGCGAAGAGGCGCACCGCTACGCCTCCGCCGACCGCAATGTCGGCTTCGGCCCGACCCGCAAGGCGGTCTCGCGCATTGCCAAGGAAGGGCGTAAATACGGCGTCTATCTCGGCCTGATCACCCAGCGCCCGGCCGAGCTCGACGCCACCATCATCTCCCAGTGCAACACGCTGTTCACGATGCGTCTTGCCAACGACCGCGACCAGGCGCTGCTGCGCGCCGCGGTGTCGGATGCGGCCGCGAACTTGCTGTCCTTCGTGCCTTCGCTCGGCACCCGCGAGGTGCTGGCGTTCGGCGAAGGCGTCGCCCTGCCGACACGCCTGCGCTTCAAGGAGGTGCCGCCGCATCAATTGCCGCGGGGCGAAGCCACGATCTCGAGCGTGCCGTCGGTCAGCGCCGGTCACGACATGCATTTCGTCAGCGCCGTCCTCGAGCGCTGGCGCGGCGCCACCTCGCAGCGCGACGTGCCGAACGACCCGGTGTTCACCGCGCCTCCGGCGAAGACGCTCGCTCCGGCCGAGACGCCAATGCTGCAGCCCTCGATGGGACTCGATCCCGACCGTTTCTCGCTGCTGAAAAAGCCCCTGCGGTAGGCCGCGCTCCGTCCACATCGTCACTGCCAATGACCAGGATGGAGCGGTCGTTCTCAACTCGCCCTTTCGCCGCGGCTGTTTCGGCCCATACACATTGAGACGCCGTGCCGCATCGACTATGGTTGCCGGCCCCAAGCCGGAGTCCACGCCCCATGACAAAACCCGCGCAACGTTTCCAGGCCCCTGCAATCAACAGCCTGCCTGACGACATCCGCACGCGCCTCCTGGCCGTGCAGGAGAAGAGCGGCTTCGTGCCCAACGTATTCCTGACGCTGGCCTATCGGCCGGACGAGTTCCGCGCCTTCTTCGCCTATCACGACGCGCTGATGGAGAAGGACAGCGGGCTGACAAAGGCCGAGCGCGAGATGATCGTGGTCGCGACCTCGGCGGCGAACCAGTGCCAGTATTGCGTGATCGCCCATGGCGCGATCCTGCGCATCCGCGCCAAGAACCCTTTGATCGCCGACCAGATCGCGACCAACTATCGCAAGGCCGACATCACGCCGCGGCAGAAGGCCATGCTCGATTTCGCGATGAAGATCTCGGCGGACGCGCAGCGGAGTTCGGAGGAGGATTTCGCAGCCCTCAGCCCCCATGGCTTCAGCGATGACGACATCTGGGATATCGCCGCGATCTCGGCCTTCTTCGGACTCTCGAACCGGCTGGCGAATTTCACCGGCATGCGGCCGAATGACGAATTCTATCTGATGGGACGACTGCCGAAAGCATGATGGATCTCGACTGGACCGAGACCCTGATCCGCCTCGGCATTGCGACCCTTGTCGGCGGCGCTATCGGTCTCAATCGCGACCTCCACGGCAAGCCGATCGGGCTCAAGACGCTCGGCATCGTCGGCCTCTCCACCGCAACAGTGGTGCTGCTGGCGCTGCAACTCGGCGAGCCCGGCAAAGTCGGCGATGCGGCGAGCCGGGTGATCCAGGGCATCCTGACCGGCATTGGCTTCCTCGGCGCCGGCGTCATCGTCCACGAGAGCGAGCGGTTTCGTGTCCGCGGACTGACCAGCGCCGCCTGTACTTTTCTCGCCGCCTGCCTCGGCGTCGTCTGCGGCGCCGGACAATGGAAGATCGTTGCGGTCGCGATTGCGCTCGCCTTCGCGTTGCTTACGATCGGACATCGGCTCGAGCGCCGGCTGCACCGCGCGCTTGGTGGCACGGAGGAGCCGCACGAGGAGAATCCAACCTAGCGGCCTTTGCTCAATCTTCCGCTCGATTGTTCGCCTGAAGCACCGACAATTGCCCCGAAACTTCTCGGCTGTCGTCAAGCCGATGACCGTTTGTACCTGAGAGACATGATGGACAGCAGCACTCAAGCCCCCGGCGACGTGACGTTCGATTTCCGCGAATTGTCCGCGCGCGACAAATATAAGCTGTTGATCGGCACGATCGTGCCGCGGCCAATCGCGCTGGTGACGACGGTCGATCCCGAGGGACGGATCAACGCTGCGCCGTTCAGCTTCTTCAATTGCCTCTCGGCTGATCCGCCAATCCTGGCGCTCGGGGTCGAGAACCATCCGGACATGCGATTCAAGGACACCGGCCTCAACATCCGCCTGACCGAAGTCTTCACCGTCAACATCGTCTCGCATGCGATTGCCGAAGCCATGCATGTCTGCGCCGTGCCGTTCGCGCCGGAGCGCGATGAACTCAAGGCCGCAGGCCTGACCGCCATGCCGGGCAAGACCGTGGCGTCACCCTGGATCAAGGAAGCGCCGGCCGCATTCGAATGCCGCCGCCATGTCACGCTTGAACTCGGCAAGTCGCGCCAGATCATCCTGGGCGAGATTTTATTCGCGCATTACCATGCGGACGTCGTCGATGCCGAGCGCCTGCACGTCGACCCGGCGAAACTCGATGCCATCGCCAGGCTGGGCGGCAGCACCTGCTCGACCATTCGCGACCGCTTCGACATGGAAACGCCGACGCTGGACGACTATTGAGGGACGGTCGTAGACGCAGGCCCAGGCTTCAGCCACTCAGGACGTATGCCCGTCGAAATCGCCCTCGGCGGGGGTTTTCTTGGCGCGCTGCGGTGTCATTCTGGCCGCGTCCGGCCGACCAGGAACACCGCGCGGCCCGAGCTGCTCGCGCTGCAGATCGTCTTCGGAAAACGGCGGCTCAACCCCATTCGGTTCCGTCCGCCGCGTCGCGTGAATATCGTCTCGTCTGCTCATTGTGACCTCCTGTCGTGACGCCTGTCGCACTGTCCCCGTCCTTGCAAACAGGCGTGGTCGGCCGCCGCGTTCGAAGCAGAGCCGAGGCCAATCCAATCGGCCCCGAACGCGGGCGTTCCAAGCCAAGGCAACCGTCTCAGCCCTGGCTTGCGCGTATCAATATCTGGAAGACGCGCGCGCCGTCTTCCATCTGCATCTCCAGCCGCCACTCATCATCCGGCCGCAAGTCGCCATCGAGGTCGCGCAAACTGTCGGCGGCGTAGCGCGTAGCGATTTCCCGTGCCGCGTTCCCGATCCGGAAGCTCCTGGCCAAGATCGTCGCGATCATTCGAACGATTGCCGTTGCTGACGTTGAAATAGAACCTGGGCATCATCAATCTCGTCCCGGACCTCTGACGGATGAAGTAACCCATGTTAATTCCTAACGGTCCCGCGAGTTTCGCCCGATCGCGCGGCACGCGGACGGTCCCGGCCTTGACACGCACGCGCCGGGACCGCCGCTGAAGGTGCGGCCGGCAGCCGGGTAGGAAGCCGGTCGCACACGATCGACGCCAGGGCAGTATCTACGTTCCTATTTTTTCGCCGACGCGTTGGCGTTCATCATCGTTCGTCGTCGCCAGAACGCGCGTCCAACCAGATGGACGACTATTTGGCGGCAAGGCCACGGACGCTCGGCCGCAATTCGATGGTCACCACGACCCGACTTGCGGGCGCATGCGCGAGCTCCAGCCATTTGATCGCTTCATCGATCCAATAGTCGTGATTGAGGGGATCGGCCACGGCCTGTTCGCGGCAGACGGCGGCCTGCAGCAGGCACGCCGCTTTGCGATCCATGCTGGTTTCCCGATTGTCCACTTGGCCCTTCATTTCGGGATGGGTTGACCGGGCGTGGCCAACCATTAATTGAAGCCTTGCCGTTGGTCTTCAAGGGACAAGGTCTGCCTGCGATAGTTGCGCTTCCCTGTCATGGAAGGCCTCCTTGCTTCAGCCAGGCTGCGCTTCGAGGGCGAGGGTGTCGCTAACGTAGGTTATCCCAGGACAGCAAAAAACTTTGCGATTGATAGGAACAATCGCGCCACGTCTGCGTCTGGCGCGGTGAAATCGTTCCGCCGATCATCCGCCGATTTTCTCGACCTCGAGCCTGATCGAGATCTTCAGGCAGGGCTCATGTTCGTCCTCGCGCACGTCCACGACGACATGATCGGCGCTGCCGGCCACGAAAGCCTCGCGGGCGATGGACGCACCGGTCAGCATTGCTTCCTTGCGAGCTCCCTCCACATTCGCAAAGTTCTGCCCATCCTCGTCGGTGATGAGGCGGCTGTCCTCGTGGATATCGAAATGGAATCGTGGCATCTGACGCCTCAAAGGGTTGGCGACTGATGCAGGTAACGGCCGTCGAAATCCGCTAGTTCCTGAAATTTCCGCTCGTCGAGCGCTGTGACGCGGCCGCGATTGAACTCGACGATACCTTCCTGCCGCACCTGCTTGATCACGCGATTGGCGTGCACCGCAGTGATCTCCAGGGCTTCGCCGATCTGCTCCTGAGTCAAGAGCATGTCGAAGCTGTCGCCGTCCACGCGGCCGATGAGCCTGAGGCGTTCGCGATCCTCGCCGGAGCTGCACGATCCAAAGTGATCTGCCTGACCGGCGGTTGTGAAGCGCGATATCGCTAGTGCTTGACCATCAGCGGAAGCGCTGGAGCAAAGCGCTCGGCAAATGTCAGAGTCCTCGCCTTTTGGACTGCGGCAAACGAGGCCGAGATTCCTACTGAAGCGACCGCGAGCAAGGCAACCACGAAAACCAGACGGCGCATGTGAGCCTCCTGTATGAGCTCGACTACCACGATTAAGTGGGGTGGCTCTGTTTCAGGACGGTTTCATCGGCGCACAAAATGACTTCGCTCAAGCGCCTGTGATGAGCGCGCGTCGAAACCAACGCGCACTGGTCGTCGCTACGCCCGGCGCATTTACCCCCGCGCCAAGGTCTTCCAGTGCGACTGGGCACGCGCGGGCGTGCTTCAATCGTCCGACGCCGGGCCGCACCAGCCGGGCAGATAGATCGCATCCTTGCTCTTGGCCGCGGCCAGCGCCTTCTCCAGAGCCTTGTCGAAATTGACGTCTACTGCCTTGCGCGTGAGCTTGCGGCGCAGAAAATCAGCCCACAGAAATTCGGAGAACGGCGTGGTGTCCTTGGCGAAGCCGCCCATGCGGCGAAGCTCGCCGGCGAGACTGCGGAACGGATCGTCCCTGAGGTCGGCGACGGATTTCGGCAGATCGCGGAACGGACGGCGCTCGCCCTTGCTATCGTAAGGATAGACCCAGCGCTTGTTGTCCATCACACCCCAGAACGCCTCTTTCTCGACCATGCGCAGATCGCCGACCACGGTGACGAGCACCTCCTTGATGCCCTCGTCGTGCAGCGCACGGCCGAGATGGTGATGGTCGATGACGTAATAGCGATCGTCGGGACCGGCGACGACGGGGATCATGTGGGTGCCGAGCAGGTCGGACTGCTTCTTCTTGCCATGCTCGCGCCAGCGCTTGCGCTTCTCCTTGACCTCGCGCATGCCGACCGTCATCTGCGTCGGCCGGAGCGACAGGATCGGGATCGGATGCACTCTCGGCTCGCGCGCGTTGGTGGTCATGATCGACTGGCCTTTCCTCTGGTGGCGGTTTGGGTCCGGGTTCCCGATTATGCCATGGGCCTTGTGGCGGCAACATCGGGCCGGGTTGGGAGTGCCTTGTCGGGCCGGTGTTGCAGCGCAATCTGCGCGCCCCTGGCGTCGGGATGACAACCCGTTCCCGGAAAGCTGTCGCCGAATCCAGGAGCGATTATGCGGACGCACAAGGAGAAGATTTTCTGCAACCGGTGTGGCGCTTATGCTATCTAAAAATCGCTGCTTCGGAGTAATCCCCGTACCATGAAATCCCAGCGGCCCATAACCTCGGACGACGAGCACCGGGTGCTCCAGTTCAGGCCGCGAACGACGCCCTCCCCTGGGATCCACCGGGGTGGCGGTATCGTGCAGAAGCTGCACGCAACAGCGCCCGAACCGCTCGATTTGTCGCGCTATGAACAGCCCCGCGATGAGCCGGACGATTTCCGCCATCGCATGCTCGCCAATATCGCCGCGCTCGCCTTCACCATCGCGCTGACCGCGATCGGGATCTGGCTCGCGGTCAGCATCGCCGATTTGCGCCGAACCCAGGATTGCGTGCTGATGGGCCGGCGGGACTGCGTCAAGATCACGACCCCGCACCTCTAGACCGAGTGTCCCGCCGAGGCGTCCCTGCGGGACTGCCGCTGCCTGGAGCCCTGGGCGGCATCCCCAACCCCGTCCCTGGGTGTGTCCGGCTCCATTGAACTCAGGGCGGCGCTCCGATATACGGGCTTCCGACCCGTCCAGAGGGGGTTTGAGGGCGTCATCCGGGGCGCGACGCCCACCCACCGTGCCACTCCTGGATACCTGACAAATACCTGCAATATATCAAAGGCTTAGTGATGTCCTCCACATTCGATCAGGTCGCTACGATCATCGCTGAAACCTGCGACATTCCGCGCGACACGATCACGCCGGATAGCCATGCCATCGACGACCTCGGCATCGACAGCCTCGATTTTCTGGACATCGCCTTCGCGATCGACAAGCAGTTCGGTATCAAGCTGCCGCTGGAAAAGTGGACCCAGGAAGTCAACGACGGCAAGGCAACCACCGAACAATATTTCGTCCTGAAGAACCTGTGCGCGCGCATCGACGAACTGGTTGCCGCCAAGGGCGCGAGCGCCTAATCGGGCGGTCATGCAACTCGAATACTTCCACATGATCGATCGCATCGTCGACCTCAACGTCGACGAGAAGAAGATCGTTGTCGAGGCCCAGGTCCCCAAGGAGAGCACGATCTTCGAGGGGCACTTCCCGGGCTATCCCTTGATGCCCGGCGTGCTGCTGATCGAATCGATGGCGCAGGCCTCGGGCTGGCTGCAGCTCGGCGTGCTCAAGTTCGAGCGCATGCCGATCCTGGCGGCCGTCAAGGAGGCCAAGGTCCGCGGCTCGGTGTACCCCGGCGATCTCATGAGCATCGAGGCGACGCTGGCCCATGAGGGCTCGGGCTATGCCATCACCGAGGCCAAGATCCGGGTCGACGGCAAGCTGCGCGCGAACTCGACGCTCACCTTCACGCAGATTCCCTTCCCCAATGCGGATATGCGCGGCTACATGGATTCGTTCGCCAAGCGCATCGGCTTTCCGCAACAGGCCGTCTCGTCATGACTGACACTGCTTCAAAGCCCGGCCAGACGGAAGTCTGGATCACCGGCATTGGTCTTGCCACCTCGCTCGGCGAAGGTCTCGACGCCAACTGGGCCGCGCTTTCCGAGAAGCGCGTCAATGTCGACGAGAAGGGCTTTGCGCCCTTCATCGTGCACCCGCTGCTGCCGGTTACTTTCGACAGCCAGATCCCGAAGAAGGGCGACCAGCGCCAGATGGAAGCCTGGCAGCGCATCGGCACCTACGCCGCGGGTCTCGCGCTCGACTCGGCCGGCATCAAGGGCAACAAGGACATCCTGTCGAAGATCGACATGGTCGTAGCCGCCGGTGGCGGCGAGCGCGACCTCAACGTCGACACCGGCGTGCTCACCGCCGAAGCCAAGGGGGCCAACGCGCCCGGCTTCCTCAACGAGCGGCTGATGAGCGATCTGCGGCCCACCCTGTTCCTCGCCCAGCTCTCCAATCTGCTCGCCGGCAACATCGCCATCGTGCACGGCCTCGGCGGCACCTCGCGCACCTTCATGGGCGAAGAGGTCGCGGGTGCGGACGCGGCCCGCATCGCGCTTGCGCGCATCGCTTCGGGCGAGAGCGACATTGCGCTGGTCGGCGGCTCGCACAATGGCGAGCGCAAGGACCTCATGGTTCTCTACGAATTCGGTGACTTCAACCTCAAGGACAAGTTCGCGCCCGTCTGGGCGCGCAAGGACCATTCCGGCTTCGCGCTCGGCTCGGCCGGCGCGTTCCTGGTGCTGGAATCGAAGGCGCACGCACAGGCGCGCGGCGCCAAGCCCTTTGCAAAGCTGTCGAGCGTGGTCGCCGACCTCGCCCGCCGCAAGCAGCCCGGTGAGATGGCTGCGACACTCGAGAAGCTCTGGGCCAAGCTGCCGAGGGGCGAAGGCAAGGGCGCGATCATCACGGGCGCCACCGGTGCCGAGCCCGCAACGAGCGAAGAGCGCGGCTTCCTGAAAGGCCACGCCGACTTCCCGGTACGCGCAACCGGTACGATGTTCGGGCACACCATGGAAACGCAATTCCCGCTCGGGATTGCGCTCGCCGCATTGGCAATCTCGCGCGGCGCACTGTTCCCGCCGAACGATTCCACGGGGACCGAGATTGAAATGCAGGGCGCGCCCACCCAGATCGTGGTGGTGGGGGCCGGACACTGGCGCGGCGAAGGCATGGCGCTGGTTGAGGCCGTAAGCTAGCTCAAGCGGGGGATCGACATGACTGCACCACGCGACAAATTCGGGCGCCCCGTCGTCGTCGTCACCGGCATGGGCATCATGACCTCGCTCGGTGCCGGCAAGGCCGACAATTGGGCGAAGCTCGTTGCGGGCGAATCCGGCATCCGCACCATCACGCGTTTTCCGGTCGACGGCCTGAAGACCACGATGGCCGGCACGGTCGATTTCGTCAGCGTCGATCCGTTCTCCTCCACCGGCCTGTCCGAACGCATGGCCGAGCTGGTCACACAGGAAGCGCTGGAGCAGGCCGGCATCGGCGCCAAGGCCGATTTCCCGGGCCCGCTCTTCCTCGCAGTGGCGCCGGTCGAAGTCGAATGGCCGCAGCGCCGTGAGCTCGGCCGAGCCGTCGGCAAGCCCGACTTCACTTACGACGATCTCCTGCGCATCTCCGGCGGCGGCAAGTACAGCGCCTATCACCACCGCTTCATGTTCGGCTCGGTCGCAGCCCATCTTGCCGAGACCTTCGGCACCAAGGGCTCGCCGATCTCGCTGTCGACGGCGTGTGCGTCCGGCGCGACCTCGATCCAGCTCGGCGTCGAAGCGATCCGCCGGGGCGAAACCGATGCGGCGCTGTGCGTTGCGACCGACGGCACCGTGAACCCGGAAGCCTTGGTGCGCTTCTCGCTACTCTCGGCTCTGTCGACCCAGAACGATCCGCCGCAGGCAGCCTCCCGTCCCTTCTCCAAGAACCGCGACGGCTTCGTCATGGCCGAAGGCGCCGGCGCGCTGGTGCTGGAAAGCTATGAGGCGGCGACCGCGCGCGGCGCCAAGATCCTGGGCGTGATCGCAGGCTGTGGCGAGCTCACCGATTCCTTCCATCGCACCCGCTCCTCGCCCGACGGCAAGCCGATCATCGGCTGCATGAACAAGACGCTGGCCGATGCCGGCATGACGCCGGACCAGATCGACCACATCAACGCGCACGGCACCGCGACGCCCGAGAACGACAAGATGGAGTTCAACACGACATCGGCCGTGTTCGGCGATCTCGCGCAGAAGATTCCGGTGACGTCCAACAAGTCGATGGTCGGACACACCATCTCGGCCGCCGGCGCGGTCGAAGCCATCTTCTCGCTGCTGACGCTCGAGCATCAGCGTATCCCGCCGACTATCAACTACGAGACGCCGGATCCCACGATCCTGTTCAACGTGGTCGGCAACAAGGCGCGCGACGCTCGTGTCACCGCCGTGATGTCGAACTCGTTCGGCTTTGGCGGCCAGAATGCCTCGCTGATCCTGACGCGCGAACCGGCCTGACCGCACGCAGCATGGCGCTGATTCCCATCAGCACGAAGATTCGTGCGCGGAATGCAGCCAAGGAGGCTGCAAAGTCGATCAGCGGAGGCCTGATTGGCGCTGCCACCGTCGGCATGCTGCGCAGCACGCGCTATTTCGATCCGGTCAAGACTTCGGACTTTTTCGCGCGCGTCACCAAGACGATCGGCCCGCGCCTGCGTGAGCACCGCATTGGCCGTGCCAATCTCACCGCCGCATTTCCCGAGAAATCGCCGGAGGAGATCGAAGAGATCCTGATGGGCGTGTGGGACAATCTCGGTCGCGTCGGCGCCGAGTTCGCCCACATGGACCATGTCTGGGATTACGACCGCGCGCATCCGGAACGCAGCCGGATCGAACTGCCCAAAAGCAGCATCGAACTGTTCGACCGGATCCGGGACGACGGCAAGCCGGCGCTGATCTTTGCCGCTCATCTCGCTAATTGGGAGTTGCCCGCGCTCGCCGCCGTCGCGCACGGGCTCGACGCCGCGATCCTCTATCGCCGCCCAAACATCGCTTCTGCCGACCGCATCGTCCAGGAGATGCGCCAAGTCAACATGGGCACGCTGATCCCCGCGGGACGCGATGCGCCCTTGCGGCTCGCGCAGGCGCTGAAGGACGGCAAGCACGTCGCCATGCTGATCGACCAGTATCTGACCGGCGGCGTCGAGGTCACCTTCTTCGGCCGCAAGACCCGCGCCAATCCGATGCTGGCGCGCCTCTTGCGCCAGATCGAATGCCCGATCCACGGCGTCCGCATCATCCGCCTGCCCGGCTTTCGCTTCCGCGCCGAGCTGACCGAAGAAATCCCGCCGGTCCGTGATGCCGACGGCAAGATCGACATCCAGGGCACGACGCAGGCCGTCACCAATGTGGTGGAGGCCTGGGTGCGCGAATATCCCGAGCAGTGGCTGTGGCTGCACCGGAGATGGCGGTAGGGAGCACAGCTTTCTCCATCATGGCGGCTTGCCCGGCCATCCACGCGCCTCCACGCATGAGATTGAGGACGTGGATGCCCGGGACAAGCCCCCGCATGACGAGCGCGCGACGCGCAACGCTCCCTCACTGCTCCGGCAATCCCGCATCCACTTCGGCCTGCACGACGTGCTCCCAGGCTGCGATACGAATCGGACTTACGGGCACGGTGCGGTATGAGTGGTAGGCGGCGCCCTGCTCTCGCGACGCTTCGGATTAAGCGCGGTGTCTGGACCTGGTGGCGACGATGCCATTCTGCCGGTGTTTTGCCCGACGCGTCAAATGATCGGGGCCTGACCGGCTGCGGTTCTACTGTGCATGGGGTTGTTTTACGAAATTCGCGCTGCCGGATCGACCGCGGCGCCTCAGCGCCCCGTCTTCACCTTGGTCCAGAGCCGGTTGATGATGCGCTGGGTAGCGGGATCACGGGCCGTGATGACGAACAGCTTTGAGAGCGTCGCCTCATCAGGATAGATGTTCTTGTCGTTCAGAATCTTCGGATCGACCAGCTTCTGACTGGCGAGGTTGCCGTTGGCGTAGGACAGGAAGTCCGAGTTCTTGGCGGCAACATCCGGCCGGTAGAGATAGTTGATCAGCTCGTAGGCTTCGCTGACGTTCCTGGCATCGGCGGGGATCGCGAGATTGTCGAAGAACATCTGCGCGCCCTCCTTCGGAATGGCGTAGCCGATCTCGATGCCAGACTTGGCTTCCGCGGAACGTGCGCGGGCCTGCATGATGTCGCCGGACCAGCCGACCACGAGGCAGATCTCGCCGGTCGCGAGCGCGCTTAAATATTCGGACGAGTGGAACTTGCGCACGAAGGGGCGCACCTTCGCGACAACGTCGGCGGCCTTCTCGAGGTCGGCCTGCTTGGTCGAGTTCGGATCGAGCCCGAGATAGTTCAGCGCCGCCGGGAAGATGTCGTCGGCGGAGTCGAGCATGTGCACGCCGCAATCCCTGAATTTGGCGAGGTTCTCCGGCTTGAAGACGATATCCCAGCTGTCGATCTTGGCGTCTGGGCCGAGGATCTGCTTCACCTTGGCGACGCTGTAGCCGATCCCCGTCGTGCCCCACATGTAGTTCGCGGCATAGACGTTGCCGGGATCGTAGGTGGCCAGATTCTTGGTCACCATCGGCCAGGCATTTGCCAAGTTCGGCAGTTTCGACTTGTCGAGCTTCTGGAAGATGTTCGCCTTGATCTGGCGCTGCAGGAAATAGGCAGTCGGCACCACGACGTCGTAGCCGGACTTGCCGGCCATCAGCCGCGTCTCCAGCGTCTCGTTGGCGTCGAACGTGTCGTAGACCACCTTGATGCCGGTTTCCTTGGTGAAGGCCTCGAGGACATCGGGCGCCATGTAGTTCGACCAGTTGTAGAAGTTGACGACGCGCTCCTCGGCGCCGGCGGGGACGATGAGCAACGTCAGCGCGGCAGCAACAAGATGGAGGCCAAACCCCGAGCGGCCGACGATCGTCATCCCTGTCTACCTCTTGCGTCCACGTACCGCGTCAGACAGCCGCTCCAGCGCGGTGTCGAGCGTCTCGTCCTTCTTGGCGAAGCAGAAGCGCACCACCGAGGTCACCGGGTCCTGCTCGTAGAACGCCGACACCGGGATTGCCGCCACCTTGTAGTCCTTGACGATGCGCCAGCAGAACTCGGTGTCGCTCTCGTTGAGCCCGAGCGGCGACAGGTCGACGGTGAGGAAGTAGGTTCCTTGCGACTTCAGCACGGGGAAGCCGAGGCTCTCCAGCCCCCTGGTCAGGCGGTCCCGGCTCCGCGTCAAATCCTTGCGCATCGACAGGAAGTAGTCGTCGGACTTGCCGAGGCCGTAAGCGACGGCGGCCTGGAGGTTCGGAGCGGTGGTGAAGGTCAGGAACTGGTGCACCTTGGCGGCGACGCGGAGCAGCGGCGGCGCGGCGCAGACGAAGCCGATCTTCCAGCCGGTCAACGAGAAGATCTTGCCGGCCGAGCCGACCTTGATGGTGCGCTCGCGCATGCCCGGAATGGTGATCAGCGGGATGTGCTTGTGCTCGTCGAAGGTGACGTGCTCCCAGACCTCGTCGCAGATCGCGATGACGTCGAACTCCTGGCAGTAGCGCGCCAGCAGCTCGAGGTCCTCGCGTGGATAAACCACCGCGGACGGATTCAGAGGATTGTTGAACAGCACCGCCTTGGTCTTTGAATTGAAGACGCTTTTCAGCATGTCCTCATTCAGCCGCCAGTGCGGCGGCTCAAGCCGGACGAGGCGCGGCATGCCGCCGGCCTGGCGAATGATCGGCAAGTAAGAATCATAGACCGGCTGGAAGCAGACCACCTCGTCGCCCGGCTGCACCACCGCCAGGATCGCCGAGGTCAGCGCCTCGGTGCCGCCTGAGGTCACCATCACCTCGGTCATCGGATCGAGCTTCAGGCCATGCCAGTGGCCGTAATGGGTCGCGATCGCCTGACGCAGTTCCGGCAGGCCCATCATCGAGGGGTACTGGTTGTAACCGTTCAGCGAGGCCTCTGCCGCGGCGCGGCGGATGTCCTCGGGGCCGGGATCGTCGGGGAAGCCCTGGCCGAGATTGATGGCGGCATTGTCGCGCGCGGCCTGCGACATCGCCTCGAAGATGGTGACAGGAAGGTCGGCGAAGACCTTGTTCAGGGACGAGCTTTTGGACATCGGGCCGATCAGCCGCCGACCTTGCTGGGAAGCCCCGCCGCCTTCCAGCCGAGCATGCCGCCGGCCAGATGCTTGTCGTAGGGCAGGCCCGCGGCCTGGGCGGCAAGCGAGGCGGTCACCGAGCGCTTGCCGGAGCGGCAGGCGAATACGACCTCTTTGCCCTGGGGATCGGGGATCGCCTTGGGATCGAAGGTCGAGAGCGGCACGACGACGCCGTAAGGGTAAGCCTCGGCCTCGACCTCGTTCGGCTCACGGACGTCGACCAGCAGATAGCGCCCTTCCGCGACACCTTTGGAGACCTCGTCCGGGGTCAGATCCTGTACTTGATTCGCCACATCATCCTCCAACGTCGCAGGTCGCTCCCGGGGCGATCCCGGCGGCCGGCAACCTCGCCTCTCGGCATGCGAAAATCAAGCGCTACAAAGGCTTGAGCTGCCTTGCGCAAGTTAAAGCTAAATCGCAGCCACTTGAAGTGCGGCTTTGAATCCTGACCCTAGATCGTCACCTGCGTACCGACCTCGACCACGCGGCCGGAGGGGATCTGGAAGTAGTCGGTGGCATCGTTTGCGGAACGGCTGAGCGAGATGAACAGCCGATCCTGCCAGCGCGGCATGCCGGAATGGGCGGCCGGCTTGAGCGCCCTGCGCGACAGGAAGAACGAGGTCGACATGATGTCGAACTGCCAGCCGAGCTTGCGAGCGATGGCGAGCGCCTTCGGCACGTTGGGCGATTCCATGAAGCCGAACTTCAGCGTCACCTTGGAGAAGGTCGGGCTGACTTGTTCCAGCTTGACGCGCTCCGCCGGATCGATCCGCGGGGTCTGCGCGGTCTCGATGGTGAGGATGACATTCTTCTCGTGAAGCACCTTGTAGTGTTTCAGGCTGTGCATCAGCGCGGTCGGCGCGCTGAGCGGATCCGAGGTCAGGAACACCGCCGTGCCGGGCACGCGTTGCGGCGGCCGCTTCTCCAGCATCGCCACGAGGTCGGCGAGCGGGAATTCGAGCTTGCGCGACTTCTCGAACAGAAGCCGGCTGCCGCGCCGCCACGTGTACATCAGGATGATCATGAGCGCCCCGAGCGCCAGCGGCACCCAGCCGCCCTCGAACACCTTCAGTAGGTTGGCGGCCAGGAAGGTCAGGTCGAGGAACAGGAATGGCGCAATCAGGGCGGCCGCAGCGATGGGCGACCATCGCCAGACCTTCCAGATCACGACAAAGCCCATCATGGCCGTGACCACCATGGTGCCGGTGACGGAGATGCCGTAAGCGGAGGCCAGCGCGCTGGAGGAGCGGAACAAAAGCACCAACAGCACCACCGCGACCAGCAGCAGCTGGTTGATGCGCGGCATGAAGATCTGGCCGGAATGGGCTTCAGATGTATGGCGAATTTCAAAGCGCGGCAAAAGCCCTAGCTGAATCGCTTGGCGCGTCAGCGAATAGGCGCCGGTGATGACGGCCTGGCTCGCGATGACGGTGGCGATTGTTGCGAGAAGGACCATTCCGCCCCGGATCCATCCTTGGGGGTACAACTGAAAGAAGGGACTCTCGATCGCCTTGGGGTCGGCAATCACAAGCGCTGCCTGTCCGATGTAGTTGAGCGCCAGAGACGGCAGCACGATGAACAGCCAAGCGGCCTGGATCGGCCGCTTGCCGAAATGGCCGAGGTCAGCATAGAGCGCCTCGGCGCCGGTGACGGCCAGAAAGACAGCGCCGAGCGTCACAAAGCCGATGATGCCGTGGTGGAGCATGAAGGACACGGCATAGAGCGGGTTCAGCGCGAGCAGTACGTGCGGCTGGTTCAGGATCGGGCCGATCGCCGCCACTGCAATGGCCGCAAACCAGATGCACGTGATTGGGCCGAAGAAGGCCGCAACGCGCGCCGTGCCGCGCGATTGCGCGGCAAACAGCGCAACCAGGATTAGGATTGTCAGCGGCACGATATACGGCTCGAAGCTCTCGGTGAGGTCCTTGGTACCTTCCACGGCTGACAGCACCGACAGCGCAGGCGTGATGACCGCATCGCCGTAGAACAGCGCACCCGAGATGATGCCGAGAAGGACAATCGCGCCCCCCTTCCCGACCGCGCGCTGGGCCAGCGCCATCAAGGCCAGCGTGCCGCCCTCACCATTGTTATCGGCACGAAGCAGGATCACCACATATTTCAGCGTCACCACAACAATGAGCGCCCATAGGATCAGCGAGAGCACACCCAGCACGGCGGCCGTCGTCGGCACATTGCCTGCGCCCGAGGCGGCGACCACGGCCTCGCGCAGGGCATACAGCGGGCTAGTGCCGATATCGCCGTAGACGACGCCGATGCTGCCGAGCGTCAGCGCGCCGAAACCGGCGGTGGTGTGGGCGTCGCCATGCCCATTGGCCGCCGCCGTTTCCGGGGCGGGACCTACTACGTCACTTGTCATGGGAGAGCCCAGTGGCCTCTAAAATGCTTCGCTGCACAACGGCGGAAGAGCGCGGGGCTTATAGGCCTGCGCTGCTGACATAGCCTAGCCCGATTTCGGGTCCTTGGCATGCAAATTTGCATAGTTCCGCCTGTCAAATGGTGACTTGTGTGCCGACTTCAACCACCCGCCCGGTCGGAATCTGGAAATAGTCGGTGGCGTCGTTGGCCGAGCGGCTGAGCGCGATGAACAGATGGTCCTGCCAAAGCGGCATGCCGGACTGCGCCGACGCCTTCAGCGCGCGCCGGGATACGAAGAATGACGTCGACATGATGTCGAACTGCCAGCCTTGCTTGCGCGCGATGGCGAGCGCCTTGGGCACGTTCGGCTGCTCCATGAAGCCGAAGCGCAGGCGAACCTTGGAAAACTTGTCGGTGATCTTCTCCATGCGGAAACGCTCGGACAGGTCGACCCGCGGCGTATGCGCGGTCTCGATGGTCAGGATAACGTTATGCTCGTGCAGCACCTTGTTGTGCTTGAGATTGTGCAGGAGCGCGGTTGGCACAAAGGCCGGATCGCTGGTCAAGAACACCGCCGTTCCCTTGACGATGTGCGGCGGCCGCTTTTCCAGGCTGCGGATCAGATCGTCCAGCGGCACCTCGATCCGGCGCGTCTTCTGGATCAGGATTCCCGAGCCGCGCCGCCAGGTCCAGATCGTCGCCGCCATGGTCGCGCCGAACAGCAGCGGCACCCAGGCGCCCTCAAGCAGTTTGAGCAGATTGGCGCTGAAGAAGGTCATGTCGACCATGACGAAGGGCAGGATGACGACCGCCGCGGTGGCGGCGCGCCAATTCCACAATTTCCAGATCACCACGAAGCCCATGATCCCGTCAGCGACCATGGTGGTGGAGACCGCGATGCCGTAGGCCGAAGCCAGGTTGCTGGGCGTATGGAACAACAGCACCAACAGCATCACACCGATCAGCAACAAGCGATTGACACGCGGCAGGTAGATCTGGCCGGCGTGGGCCTCGGAGGTGTAGCGCACCTCGAAGCGCGGCAAGAGGCCGAGTTGCACGGCCTGATAGACCAGCGAATAGGCACCGGTGATCACGGCCTGGCTCGCGATCACCGTCGCGGCAGTCGCAAGCCCGACCAGCGGCAGCACCAGATGCTCGGGCACCATGCGATAGAACGAATGCTCGATCGCGCCCGGATCGGACAGCACCAGCGCCCCTTGCCCGAAATAGTTGATCAGCAGCGCGGGCAACACGAAGAACATCCAGGCCGACTGAATCGGTTTGCGGCCGAAATGGCCGAGATCGGCGTAGAGCGCCTCGCCGCCGGTGACAGCAAGGAAGACGGCGCCGAGCGTCACCAGGCCGATCGTGCCGTGCGACAGCAGGAATTGCAGCGCGTAATAGGGATTGATCGCGGCCAGCACCGACGGGTCGTCGGCGATGTGAATGACACCCAGCACGGCCAGACAGGCGAACCAGATCACCATCACCGGTCCGAAGGCCGAAGCCACCAGCGCCGTCCCCTTGCTCTGGACCGCAAACAGCAACACCAGGATCAGCACCGTGAGCGGCACGACATAGTGCTCGAACGCGGGCGTCGCGAGCTTGAGGCCGTCGACCGCCGACAACACCGAGATCGCCGGCGTGATCATGGAATCGCCGATGAACATGGAGGCGCCGACCACGCCGAGCGCGAGCAGAAACCAGCTCCGTCGCCCCAGCGCGCGCTGGCCGAGCGCCATCAGAGAGAGCGTACCACCCTCCCCGTTATTGTCGGCGCGCAACAGCAGCAGGACGTATTTGGCGGTGACGACGATCAGCAGCGCCCACAGGATCAGCGACAGCACGCCGAGCACCATGATCCGAGTCACCGGCTCGCCGTGCGCTGCGCCTCTGACCGCCTCGTGGAATGCGTAAAGTGGCGAGGTGCCGATGTCGCCGAATACGACGCCGATGCTCCCAAGCGTAAGGGACCAAAATCCCGAGGTGACCGGCCCCTCCAGGGTCTCGGCCTGTGTGATGCTCGCCGTCATGAGGGTGGAAAACGCTTCGTCCCTGGAATTGATCCGGCGCCTTTTGACGCTTCCGCCACGCCTGTCAATCAGCCACCACCATAGCAGGCGCAGCAGCGGATGGTGTGACGGCCGGGCCACGTTCGTCGCCCTCGCGACTGATGGCCTCAGGTAAAATGGTAGCGCAAGAGATTTAGGGCTTCAAGTTCGGCGGCAGCGGCGGATCTTCGCGCATCAGGGTGATGGTGACGCGGCGGTTCGCGGCGAGCGACGGATCGTCGGGGAACAAAGGCTGGGTGTCTGCCTTGCCGGAAATGGCAAAAATGTGTGACGGCGGCAAGCCCTCGCGCTCGAGGATCTGGCGTACGGCGTTGGCACGGTCGGCCGAGAGATCAAAGGCACCGTAGTCGCTGCGGGTCGGCACGAAGCCAGCCGCGGTGTGGCCGGTGATGGAGACGCGCAAGGGGGTCGCCTTGAGCGGGACCGCGAGCTTCTCAATCAGGCGGCGGGTGCGGTCGTAAGGCACCTTGGAGCCATCCGCGAACATCGAGCGGCCGTCCTGATCGACGATCTCGAGGTTGAGGCCCTGCTTGGTCTCCTCGAACATGATGTGCTTGGACATTTCGGTCAGTTCCGGCATGTCCTGCAGCGCCTGTCGCAGCGAGGCCGCAGCGAGCGCAAAATTGCGATCGATCTTCATCTTCGCGCCCGAGGTCCGGTCGCGATCTTCCTGGTCCGGCGTCGGCGTGTTCGAGGCGTCCTCGGGCTCGATGTGATCGACGTTCTTCAGCCGCGGCCGGGTCGGCAGGCCGTCCGACTCGACGATGCCGGCATATCGCGCTTCGCTCTGCACGCCGAAGGCATCGCGCATGGAGCCGGCGACGACCTTCAGCTTGTTGGCATCCTGGGTCGAGAACGCGACGAGCATCACGAAGAAGCTCATCATCAGCCCCATCAGGTCGGCGAAGGTCACGAACCAGCCGTGACCACCCCCATGTGCATCGCCGCGCTTCTTCTTGGCCATGACCTAGACCCCGGCGTCCGGCCTCAAGCCGGCACCGGCTCGCCTTCGGCGTGACGATGCTTCTCCGGCAGATAGGCCAGCAGCATCTCACGCACGAGCGTCGGGCTCTTGGAGTCGCGGATCATCAGGATGCCGTCGATGATCAGCGTGCGGTTCGTCTCTTCATCGAGCAGCTTGCCGTGCAGCTTGTCGGCGATCGGCAGACAGAACAGGTTCGCAACGAGCGCGCCATAGAGCGTGGCGAGCAGCGCGGTCGCCATGAACGGCCCGAGCTTGGAGGGGTCGGTCATGTTGGCGAACATCTGCACCATGCCGATCAGCGTGCCGATCATGCCGAAGGCCGGGGCGCAGTCGCCGATGGCGCGGTAGATCTTGCTGCCCTCGTCGAGATGCATCAGGAAGTTGTCGCGGTCGCGCTCGAGATTGTCACGGATGAAGTCGAGGTCGTAGCCGTCGGCGACGTAGCGGATGCCCTTGGCGAGGAATGGTTCGTCGGTCTCGACCTTTTCGAGACCCACCGGACCCTGCTTGCGGGCGATCTCGGCGATCCGGGCGAGTTCGTCGACGAGGTCGTGGGCCGACAGACGGCTCATGGTGAAAGCGAATTTGGCGCCGAGCGGCAGTCCATGCAGGAGAGCACTCAAGGGAAAGCGGATCATGGTGGCCGAGATCGAGCCGCCGAAGATGATAATCACAGCATGTTCGGAGACGAACATGTGCAGGTCGCCGCCCATGAGGACCATCGTCACGATGACGATGGTGCCCGCCGTGAGACCGACGCCCGTCATGATATCCATGGGAGACTCCAACGCGAACACAACAACGGCCGTCCTGGCCGCTGGCGCGGCCCAACCCCGAACCGCATCGGAAACCCTAGAGCGCCGCCCTTAAAGCCGCGTAAAGGTTAAGTTCAGCGGGTGCGACGGAGCGGCGCGGTGCATCGAAAGGGCGGCAGGCTTGCCGTTCCGCGACACGAATCTCAACACTTTGCTAACCATAAGCGAGCCGTCAGGACGAAAGTCCTGTCAGCTCCAGGCTGAGCGCGCGCAGGCGCCTGCGCGCATCGGCGTCATAGGCCTGCGGATTCGCGCGCGCCTCATTCATGCCGTTGAAGAACAGGCCGCTTCTTCCCGCGACGTCGTCGCCTTCAACAAGATGCAGGATCGCCGCGCCGCCCTGCTCGACGGTCGACATCGGCGCGACGCCGCCGGCGCGGACCATCGTGGTGTTCATGTAGGTCGCCGGATGCAGCGCGTTCACGGTGATGCCGGCGCCTTTCAATTGTTCCGCAAGATCGATCGTGAACATGATCTGCGACAGCTTGCTCTGCGCATAGGCGCGAGACCCGCTATAGCCCCGCGTGATCATGACATCGTCGAAATCGATCGGATGCTGGCCGAGAGAAGCGACGTTGACGATGCGTGAGGGCGCGGCCGCCTTCAGCAGGGGCAACAGCAGATGGGCGAGCAGGAAGCCGGAGAGATAATTCACCGCAAAGCGCAACTCGTAACCGTCGCGGCTCTCTTGCCGTTGCGGTCCGTCATTCTGCGAGCCGATGCCGGCGTTGCTGACGAAGACATCGAGACGTGGGTGATCCTGCGTCACGGCTGCCGCAAGCTCGCGCGCACCCGCCATCGACGACAGATCGGCTTGATAGAAGGTCGGCGCTCGGTGACCGACCTCCACGATGTTGTCGATCAGCGCTTTCGCCCGCACCGCGTCACGGCCGTGGATCAGGACGTGAGCGCCTTCGGCGGCAAGGCGGCTCGCGACATAGCGCCCGACGCCATCGGTCGAGCCCGTGATCAACACCGTCTTGCCGCGCATGTCCATGCGCTCTTACTCCACGTTCAATGAATCTCCGCCGAGCGCTTCAGCGCAGCCTTGAGTTTCTCCAGAGAGAAATCGGGGCTGCGGGCGATTTCGAGGATCGGCGTCTCGCGGCGGCCGCAGAGCTCGGCTGCCTCGGGGAGTTTTGCTGCGAGATCGAGCGGGATTACGATGGCGCCGTGCCGGTCGGCGTGGATCAGATCGTCGGAATTCACCGTCATGCCGGCGACACGAACCTGACCGCCAAAGCTTTCCGCATGCACCCACGCATGCGACGGGCCGATCGAGCCAGCCAGCGCCTGGAAACCCGGCGCCCATTGCGGGACGTCACGGATCGAGCCATCGGTGACGACGCCGAGGCAGCCGAGCGCCTTGTGGACATTGCTCTGCACCTCGCCCCAGAATGCGCCGTAACCGATGTCGGGACCGTCGACGTCCTGGATCACCGAAATACGCGGGCCGTGGCCGGTGCCGACATATTCGTAATAGTCGATGCGGCGCTTGGCCTGCTCCGCGGCAGACAGCGGAGACTTCTGCACCGCGCGGATCGTGACGGTACGGGCATAGCCGACCATCGGCGGCAGCTCGGGGAACGGACAAACCAGCTGCTTGGTGGTGAAGCCGATCAACCGCCGCTCCGGTGCGATGACTTCCATCGCGTTGCAGATCGTCGGCGTGTCATAGCGGCCCAGCGCATCAAGGACGGCAGCGGGCAGCGGCCCGGTCGCGGAATTGGTCACGGCATTCTCTCCCAGATTGGCGGCCGCTGTTGGCGCGGTGCCGCCGGCACGGGGCGATATAGCCGAGATTGGGCTTGAGCCCAACTCAAGCCCTCTCATGGCAGATATCCGCGCGTAATCGCTCAGTGCAGCCGTCCGGGCCGGTCGTCGTCGTGAGGCGGCTCAGACAGGCTCGCCATTGTGGGCGCCGATGGCGGCGACGAGATCTCGCCACCCGCAGGCGCGGCGGCGGTCGCTCGCGCCTGGTCGCGGTACGATTTGTAGCCGAGCGGCAAGGCAAGAAGATACAGCACCGTGCCGATCGACAGCACGTACCAGGGATAGCTGATCAGCAGCGCAATGAAGAAGATCACCGCGACGAACGCCGGCAACACCAGCTCGGGCGGCACCCGCATCCGCATGCTCTTGCCGGAGAACACCGGCAGGCGCGAGACCATCAGGAAGGCAATCAGCAGCGTGTAGGCGGCCGTCAGCGCTGCAGGCCAGCGGCCAAGATCGAGGAATGCCGCATAGATCGGCAACATCACGGTGATAGCGCCGGCCGGTGCCGGCACACCGGTGAAGAAATTGGCGGCGAAAGCCGGCTTGTTTGGATCGTCCAGCGTGGCGTTGAAACGCGCGAGCCGCAGGCACATGGAGATCGCAAACACCATCGCGGCGATCCAGCCGGCATTGCCGAGCTCGTGCAGTTGCCAGAAATACAGCATCAGGCCTGGCGCGACGCCGAAATTGACGAAGTCGGCGAGGCTGTCGAGCTCGGCGCCGAATTTCGACTGGCCCTTGATCAGGCGCGCAACGCGGCCGTCGATGCCGTCGAGCGCGGCCGCGAACACGATGGCATAGACGGCGAGCGCCATACGTCCCTCGATCGAGAGCCGGATCGCGGTCAGGCCGGCGCAGATCGCCAGCAGTGTGATGACGTTGGGAACCAGCATCCGCACCGGGATCGGGCGGAACCGGCGGCGGCGAATGTCTGGATCTCTGTAGTCGTAGGGCGTCATTGGCTCGTCCTCACCTCTAGGCGAGATATAGCAAGCCGCCGTCCCCTTCGCCATTGCGGCGGAAGGACCCTCGACACGGGCTTTTGGTTAATTGGCGCGATAGGCGCGGCCGGGGTCGTCGCCGGTGAGATCAGCCAGAATGGTCTCGCCCGCGATCGCGGTCTGCCCTTCCGACACCAGCGCTTTGGTGCCGACGGGCAGATAGACGTCGAGCCGCGAGCCGAAGCGGATCAGGCCGAACCGCTCGCCGACGCCGACCGCCTGCCCTTCCTTCACGAAGCAGACGATGCGCTTGGCGACGAGGCCGGCGATCTGGATCACGCCGATGCGGCCCTGCGGCGTCGAGATAACAAGCGAATTGCGCTCATTGTCCTCGCTCGCCTTGTCGAGCTCGGCATTGATGAACAGGCCGGGCCGATAGGCGATGCGATCCACCCTGCCCGCGACCGGCGCGCGGTTCACATGGCAGTTGAACACGCTCATGAACACCGAGACGCGCGGCAGCGGCTGGTCGCCGAGGCCGAGCTCGGCCGGCGGCAGCGCCATGGTGATCATGGAGACGCGACCGTCGGCGGGCGATACCACGAGCCCGTCGCGCACCGGCGTCACGCGCACGGGGTCGCGGAAGAAGAGCGCGCACCACACGGTCAGGATGGTGCCGATCCATCCGAGCGGCGACCACAGCCAGAACAGGAGTAGGCTTGCCAGCGCAAAGCCGCCAATGAAGGGATAACCTTCCTTGTGGATCGGCGGGATCTGACGCTGAATCGAATCGAGAATGGACATCGCTATCTGCCGCTCAGGGGTTGATGGCGCGGGTGGTCTCGCGCACCGGGATTGTTTAGGCCAGACTTGGGACCGGAGACAAGCTCACTCCGCAGCGGCCTGCGCCGTCAGGACATCCCGGACAGGCGGCGGCTCGCGATTGGGCGCTTCGCGCGAATCAGCCATTTGGGCCAGCTTCTCGCGTGCGGCCTCGGCCTCGCGCTGCCTGTTCCACATGCTGGCGTAGAGGCCGTCCTGCGCGAGCAGGCCGGCATGGGTGCCGCGTTCGGCGATACGGCCCTGGTCGAGCACGATGATCTCGTCTGCGCCGACGATCGTCGAGAGCCGGTGCGCAATGACCAGCGACGTGCGGTTCTTCGCGACACGATCGAGCGCGCCCTGGATCTCGTGCTCGGTGTGAGTGTCGAGCGCCGAGGTCGCCTCGTCCAGGACGAGGATCGGCGGCGCTTTCAACACCGTGCGCGCGATGGCGACGCGCTGCTTCTCGCCGCCCGACAGTTTCAGGCCGCGCTCTCCGACCTGCGTCTCGTAGCCCGCTGGCGCCATGCGGATGAAATGATCGATCTGCGCCAGCCGCGCCGCTTCCTCCACTTCGGCGTCGCTGGCGTCCCACCGGCCGTAGCGAATGTTGTAGCGGATCGTATCGTTGAACAGCACCGTGTCCTGCGGCACCATGCCGATCGAGGCGCGCAAACTGGCCTGTGTGACCTCGCGGATGTCCTGGCCGTCAATCAAAATCCTGCCGCCGGAAACATCGTAGAGACGAAACAGCAGCCGCGAGATGGTCGACTTGCCGGCGCCGGAGGGGCCGACGATCGCGACCGTCTTGCCGGCCGGCACTTCGAAACTGATGCCCTTCAGGATCGGGCGCGTCGGCTCATAGGCAAAGCGTACGTCTTCGAACCGCACCGTGCCGGCAGAGACGGCCAGCGGCGCAGCATTGGGAGCATCCTTGATCTCGGCCTCACGGCCGATCACGGCAAACATCTTCTCGATGTCGATGATCGCCTGCTTGATCTCGCGATAGACCATGCCCATGAAATTCAGCGGCTGGTAGAGCTGGATCATCATGGCGTTGACCAGCACGAAGTCGCCGACCGTGTTGGTGCCGTTGCGCACGCCGATCGCGCACATCAGCATGGTCGCAGTCAACCCCAGCGTGAAGATCACGGCCTGGCCGGTGTTGAGCACGGCAAGCGAGGTGTAGGTGTGGATGCTCGCCTCCTCGTAGCGCGCGACCGATTTGTCGTAGCGCTGCGCTTCGCGGGCCTCGGCGCTGAAATATTTGACGGTCTCGTAGTTGAGCAGCGAGTCGATCGCCTTGGTGTTCGCCTCGGTGTCGGAATCGTTCATCTTGCGGCGGATGCCGATCCGCCACTCGGTCGCGATGTAGGTGTAATACATGTAGAGCGTGACGGTGATCAGGGTCGCGACCACGTAGCGCCAGTCGAACTGCCAGAGCAGCACGGCCATCAGCAGCGAGACCTCGACGATGGTCGGGATCAGCTGCAGGATCACCATGCGCACGATGACCTCGATGCCCTCGCGGCCGCGCTCGAGAACCCGCGTCAGGCCGCCGGTCTTGCGCTCCAGGTGAAAGCGCAGCGACAGTTCGTGCATGTGAACGAAGGTGATGGTGGCGAGCTTGCGCACCGCATGCATGGCGACGCGGGCAAAGATGCCGTCGCGCCATTGCGTCAGCACCGCCATCAGGATGCGCGTCACGCCATAGCTGGCGGTTAGAAGCAGCGGCGAAGCGAGCACCCAGAGATGCCAATTGTCGGCAGCTACCGGCGCGGTGTTCGCACCGGTCAGCGCATCCGTCGCCCATTTGAAGCTGAACGGCACCGACAGTGTGATCAGCTTGGCGGCAAGCAGCAGCACCATCGACCAGACCACCCGCATCTTCAGATCGAAGCGGTCGCTCGGCCAGATATAGGGCCACAGATGCGCCAGCGTACCCATCAGGGTGGCCCGCTCCAGCGGTCCAGCCGCAGGCTCGGGCACGTCGGGAACGCTTGGCGAATGAGGTGGGCTCATCAGGATACCAGAAAGGCCCGCCGATGCGGGCGCGGTGCGATCTACGATTTTCGTTCGTCATATAGAAGCTTCCGCGCCGATGCGCACCCCGCCAGATGGCGAATCTTCGATTGTTTGTCGCCATTTACCGGTAGATTTCCGGGTGATCCGAATCACCTGAGGGGCTTGACGCCCCCTCGCTGCGATGCATCATGACACCAATGAGCACCATTAAAACCGTTTGTGTCTATTGCGGCTCCGGCCCTGGAACCAATCCCCGCTTCACCGAAGGCGCCAAGGCGTTCGGCAAGGCACTCGCCGAAAACAACATTCGTCTGGTCTATGGCGGCGGCTCGCTTGGCCTGATGGGCTCGGTCGCGACCTCCGTGCTCGATCACGGCGGCAGCGTCACCGGCATCATTCCTGAATTCCTGCGCAAGCGCGAGAATGCATTGACCCGTGTGCAGGAGATGATCGTCACTCCCGACATGCACGAGCGCAAGCGGTTGATGTTCGAGCGCTCCGACGCCTTCGTAGCGCTGCCGGGCGGCGTCGGCACGCTGGAGGAGTTGGTCGAGCAGTTGACCTGGAAGCAGCTCGGCCGGCACGCCAAGCCCGTGCTGCTCGCCAACATCGACGATTTCTGGGAGCCGCTGTTCTCGCTGTTGTCGCACATGCGCCAGACCGAGTTCATCCGCGCCGGCCTTTCGGTCGATATCCTCAAGGCTGAACGCGTCGAGGACATATTGCCGAAGCTGAGGTCGGCGGCGGCGCAGATCGCCGAGGCGGAAAAGCAGATGGCCCCGGACGTCGCGCGAAAGCTGTAATCACGCCTGCGGAAACGTCACCGCCTCGATCCGGTTACCATCGGGGTCGAGGACGAAGGCCGCATAGTAGCGCACCCGATCGTGCGGGCGGATGCCCGGCGCGCCGTCGGATGCGCCGCCGGTCGCGAGCGCAGCGGCATGAAACGCATCGACCTCGCCGGTCGTCTTCGCACGCAGGCAAATGTGCACGCCGCTTTCGGGCGCGACGCGCGGCATGGCCTCGCGCAAATTGATCCAGAATTCCGGATAGGCCTTGCCGAAGCCAATCGTGCGCGGCCGCGTGACGAGCCGCGTGAGTCCGAGCGCGGCGAGCGTGGCCTCGTAGAATTTTGCGGAGCGTTCGAGCTCGCTGACGCCGACGGAGATGTGGTCGATCATGCCCTTGCCTCTCCTCCTCGTCATTGCGAGGAGCGAAGCGACGAAGCAATCCAGAGTGCCACCGAGGATAGATTCTGGATTGCTTCGCTTCGCTCGCAATGACGGCGCTTGTGGCGCAGCCTGCCCTTACGTCATCGTCTTACGCCGGCGCGCCCGACTTCACGAGCTTGTAGATCACTGAATCCATCAGCGCCTGGAAGGAGGCGTCGATGATGTTCGGGGACACGCCGACCGTCGTCCAGCGGTCGCCGTTCTCGTCCTCGCTCTCGATCAGGACGCGCGTGACTGCGCCGGTGCCGCCATTGAGGATACGAACGCGGTAGTCGATCAGCGTCAGTCCCTCGATGTACTTCTGATACTTGCCGAGATCCTTGCGTAGCGCGACGTCGAGCGCGTTGACGGGGCCGTTGCCTTCGGCCGCCGAGATCAGGTACTCGCCGGCAACGTCGACCTTGACCACGGCGAGTGCAACGGTAACCCGTTCGCCGAGCGCGTTGTAGCGCTGCTCGACGTTGACGTCGAATTGCTCGACCTCGAAATAATGCGGCACCTTGCCGAGCGTCCGGCGCGCCAGGAGATCGAACGAGGCGTTGGCGGATTCATAGGCATAGCCTTGCGCCTCCCGCGCCTTCAACTCCTCGACCAGCCGGGTCAGCTTGGGATCGCTCTTGTCGTAGGCAATGCCGGCACGGTCGAGCTCGGCGATGACGTTGGAGCGGCCGGCCTGGTCGGACACCAAGACCTTGCGGTGATTGCCGACCAGCTCCGGCAACACGTGCTCATAGGTCTGCGGATCCTTCATCACCGCGGAGGCGTGAATCCCCGTCTTGGTGACGAAGGCGCTCTCGCCGACGTAAGCCGCATGCCGGTTCGGCACGCGGTTGAGCATGTCGTCCAGCGTGCGCGAGACTTTGACCAGCGTCGCCAGCTTCTCCGGTGTGACGGATATCTCGAAGGCGTCCGAAAATTCCTTCTTCAATTTCAGCGTCGGGATCAGCGAACAGAGATTGGCGTTGCCGCAGCGTTCGCCGAGGCCGTTCAGCGTGCCCTGGATCTGCCGCGCGCCGGCGCGCACCGCGGCGAGCGAATTCGCCACCGCCTGCTCGGTGTCGTTATGAGCGTGGATGCCGACGTGATCGCCAGGGATGTGTTTTGTCACCTCGGCGATGATGGTCTCGATCTCATCAGGCATGGTGCCGCCATTGGTGTCGCACAGGACCACCCAGCGCGCGCCCGCCTCATAAGCGGCCTTGGCGCAGGCGAGCGCAAAGCTGGCGTCCTCCTTGTAGCCGTCGAAAAAGTGCTCGCAGTCGAGCATGACCTCGCGGCCGGCGGCCTTCGCGGCTGCGACGCTGTCGCGGATCGAAGCCAGGTTCTCTTCCTTCGTCGTCTCCAGCGCGACGCGTACCTGATAGGCCGAGGATTTCGCCACGAAGCAGATCGCGTCGGCCTTGGCTTCCAGCAGCCCGGCGACACCGGGATCATTGGAGACCGAGCGCCCTGCCCGCCGCGTCATGCCGAAGGCGGTGAAGCGCGCGTGATTGAGCTTCGGCTTGCTGCCGAAAAATTCTGTATCGAGCGGATTTGCGCCGGGATAGCCGCCCTCGACATAATCGATGCCGAGCTCGTCGAGCATGCCGGCAATGATCTGCTTGTCGGCCAGCGTGAAATCGACGCCGTTGGTCTGCGCGCCGTCGCGCAGCGTGGTGTCGAACAGATAGAGGCGCTCCTTGCTCATTGCGCAGCTCCGAGCGTCTTCTTCATGGTGGTGTTGGCGAGCCATTCGTCATTCATCGTGACGCTGTTGCGCTGCTGGGCCGTGTAGCCGCGCTTGGCAAAGAAGCTTTGGGCGGTATCGCTGGCATCGACCGTGAGAGCCGTCGCACCGCGACCGCCGGCAAGCTTCTCCAGCGCATCCACCAGCATGGTCGCGATGCCCCGCCGGCCGACGGCCGGATGCACATAGAGCATGCGGATGTGATCGGTGCCGCGCAGTGAGGCAAAACCAACGGGCGAGCCGTCCAGCGTGGCGATCAGCGTCAGGTCGGAGGCCAGCCGTTTGCCGAACTCCTCGGTCTCGGCCGCCGCCATCCAGGCGTCCTGCTGTGCCTCGCTATAGTCGTCGCCGGTCAGCTCCTGGATGCTGGCGGCGAAGATCGCGGCCAGGATCGGAACGTCGGCGGGCAGGAACGGCCGAAGTGCAGGCTTGGGGTGCGCTTGTGCCATCGTCTTCACCACATCCCATAGAGTTTCAGCACGATCGCCACGGCGGCGCCGAGCAGCAGGATCTTCAGCGCGATGTAATAGAGCCAGTGCCGCGGAAACGGCGTGTCGGGCCGGGTCATCGCGTAACCTCCCAGGTCGTTCCGTCCTTGGAGTCCTTGATCGCGACCCCCATCGTGGCGAGCTGATCGCGGATGCGGTCGGACTCGGCGAAGTCCTTGCGTGCCCGCGCAGCCGTCCGCTCCGCAATCAGGCTCTCGACTTGCTTGGTGTCGATACCGCTCGCCTGCTGCTTGCGCCCTTCCCATTGCGCAGCGCTCTCGGAGAGGAAGCCGAGCAGCCGCAACGAGCCCGCGAGGGCGGGCACGTCGCTGCCGCGCAGGCCGTGCAGCGCCGCGATGGCCTGCGGCGCGTTGAGGTCGTCGAGCAGCGCTTCGACCACGGACGCGGCCGGTTTGGCGGGTTCGATGTCAGCGGCGATCCGATACCAGTCGTCGAGCGTCCTTGCGCTCTCCTCCAGCGACTTCATGGTCCAGTCGATCGGCGAGGTGTAGTGCGTCTTCAGCATGTTGAGACGCAGCGCCTCACCCGGCCAGTCCTTGAGCAGCTCTCGGATCGTGATGAAGTTGCCGAGGCTCTTCGACATCTTCTCGCTCTCGACCTGCAGGAAGCCGTTGTGCATCCAATAATTCGCCATGCGCTGCTGGTGGAAGGCGCAGCAGGTCTGCGCCACCTCGTTCTCGTGATGCGGAAACACGAGATCGATGCCGCCACCATGGATGTCGAACTGCTCGCCGAGATGCTTCCAGGCCATGGCGGAGCACTCGATGTGCCAGCCCGGACGGCCCTCGACCTTGATGCCTGATGGCGACGGCCAGGACGGCTCGCCCGGCTTGGACGGTTTCCACAGCACGAAGTCGGTCGAGTCTTTCTTGTAGGGCGCGACGTCGACGCGGGCGCCGGCGATCATCTCGTCCAGCGACCGCTTCGACAGTGCGCCATAGCGCGGCAGCCCGTCATTGGCCGCGTTCATCGCCTGCGGCGAGAACAGGACGTGGTCCTCGGCGACATAGGCAAAGCCGCCCTTGACCAGCCGTTCGATGATCTCTCGCATCTCGCCGATATGCTCGGTCGCACGCGGCTCGACGCTCGGCCGCAAGCAGCGAAGCGCGTCGACATCGGCGTGAAACTGCCTGCCGGTCTCTTCGGTGACATTGCGGATCGCCTCGTTCAGCGGCAGGCCGGGAAAGTCCCGCGCGGCGCGGTCGTTGATCTTGTCGTCGACGTCGGTGATGTTGCGGACATATTTGACGTGTGCCTCGCCATAGAGATGGCGCAGCAGCCGAAACAGCACGTCGAACACGATCACCGGCCGGGCATTGCCGATGTGGGCGAAGTCATAGACCGTCGGTCCGCAGACATACATGCGGACGCTCTTCGCATCGAGCGGCACGAAGGTGCGCTTCTCCCGGCTCAGCGTATCGTAAAGACGCAATTCCATATGGACACCTGTCGGCTGTTGGCCGGGCGTCCAGTGCT
Source organism: Bradyrhizobium sp. CCBAU 51627 (assembly GCF_028128765.1). GTDB lineage: Bacteria > Pseudomonadota > Alphaproteobacteria > Rhizobiales > Xanthobacteraceae > Bradyrhizobium. The sequence goes on along the minus strand of NZ_LBJG01000005.1, from coordinate 100,431 downwards.
CTCAATGTGTTTTGAGAAAAGACGGCTCCAGCCAGCGAATCGCTAGCTCGTAATCTCGCGGCAAATAATGCAGATGGCGAGGAGACCGTTCATTTGGCGACATATGGGCTATGAGGCCGCCTTCCGTCAAGTGAGCCGCGAAATTGCCGTTTTGTGTCCGCAAAGCGCTGGTCCTGACGCGCCGGTTCCATTCTCCTTAACCTTTTGAGTTTATTAATGGGCCGGCGGTCTCCAGCCCCCCGGTGTACCCATGCGACTCCTGTCAGCGCTCGTCTCCTGTGCCTCCATTCTCGCGGCATCCAGCGCTTTCGCCGAGACCCGCGTCTTCATCATCGCCAACCAGGCCGGCGGTTATGGCGTCGACCAATGCCTGGCCAGGGGCGAGAAATGCGGCGCGCAGATCGCCCGCACCTATTGCCAGTCACGAGAGTTTGCGCAGGCATCAAGCTACCGCCGGGTCGATCCCGACGAAATTACCGGCTCTGTCCCCAAATCCGGCGCAAACTGCTCCCATGGCCATTGCGACGACTATGTCGCAATCACCTGCCAGCGCTGAATTCGCTCGGAACTGGCGGACCTTAGGACCCATCTTCGGCCCCTGAAACGACGTGACGATGCCGCAGGAAGCGGCTATTGGAGGGCGCGCTTCGGCCCCCAATCACGCTCGAAAGTCACTTGGGGCCGTGACCTCGCTAGAATGGCGGATATGCCTGAATTTTTGTCTCTGTCCCGTCCCCGCTCGCTCCTTGCCTGCACCGTGCTTCTCAGCATCGTGCTCGCCACCGACGCCTTTGCTCAGGCCGGACCGCCTATGCCCGCCCAGGGCGGGCTCGGACCGAACCCGATGTGTGTGCGGCTGGAAGGCCAACTCGCTGCGCTCGACCGTGGCGGGAGCAGCGATCCCGCGCGCGAAGACCAGATCCGCCGCTACCAGGATTCCCAGAGCCGCCAGCAGGCCGAGCTCGACCGCGTCACCATGCAGGCCAAGCGCATGGGCTGCGATTCCACCGGCTTCTTCTCGCTGTTCAACGGCCAGTCGGCGCAATGCGGTCCGGTCAACACCCAGATCCAGCAGATGCGCGCCAATCTCGACCAGATCACCAGTAATCTTGAGCGCCTGCGGGGCGGCGGTCCCGGCGGCGGCAGCCCCGAACGCGACAGCCAGCGCCGCTCGGTGCTGATGGCGCTCGCGCAGAACAATTGCGGCCCGCAATACGCCAATGCCGTGCAGTCGCAGGGCGGCAACTTCCTGAGCAACCTGTTCGGCGGCGGGGGCAACAACCCGAACAATCCGCCGGCTGCGCCACCTGCCGATTTCGGTGGCCCGCAATCAGGCACCTATCGCACCGTGTGCGTGCGCACCTGCGACGGCGCCTATTTCCCGATCTCGTTTGCGACCGTGCCTGCGCGCTTCCCCGATGACGAGAGGACCTGCAAGGCGCTGTGCCCGGCCGCCGAAACTGTGCTCTACGCCCACCGCAATCCCGGCGAGGACATGAACTCCGCGGTCTCGATCAGCGGCCAGCCCTACACAGCACTGCCGACCGCGTTCAAATTCCGCAGCGAGTTCAACCCGTCCTGCTCCTGCAAGGCGGCGGGCCAGAGCTGGGCCGACGCGCTGAAATCGGCCGACGATAAGGCCGCCGTCGAGCAGCAGGGTGACATCATCGTCACCGAGGAGAGTGCCAGGAAGATGCAGCAGCGGCAGCTCACCAAGGGCACGCCGGCGAATGGAAAGAAGGGCGCAGCTCCTGCCCCGGCAACCGCCGCCGCACCGGCGCCGCCGCCTGCCGATGCGAGCCCAACCACCACCTCCGAGAACAAGCCGATCCGCTCGGTCGGCCCGACCTTCCTGCCGCAGCAGCAGAAGTAAGCTCCTCAACTGTCATGCCCCGCGAAGGCGAAGGCGGGGCATCCAGTACTCCGCGGCGGAAATCGGTTCTGGCAATCTCCGCCGCGGAGTACTGGATCATCCGCTTTCGCGGATGATGACAGCGCGTTGTGTGGCAGCAGCGTCCGCCTCAGAAGCCCTGCCCTACCCCTCGAACGCGTCGATCGACGCCTTGCTGCCGCGCGAGACCAGCGTCTCGTCGGGCGCGGGCAACGTCTCCCCGCGATCGCGGAAGCGGTTGGTGATGGGATAACGCCTATCGCGGCCAAAATTTTTCGGCGTCACCTTCACGCCGGGCGCAGCTTGGCGGCGCTTGTATTCGGCCACATTGAGCAGATGGTCGATGCGGGTCACCGTCTCGCGGTCGAAGCCGCCGGCAATGATCTGGTCAAGCGGTTCCTCGCGCTCGACCAGACGTTCCAGGATCGCATCGAGCACGTCGTAAGGCGGCAATGAATCCTGATCGGTCTGGTTCTCGCGCAATTCGGCCGACGGCGGACGCGTGATGATGTCGGGCGGGATCACTTCGCCCGCGGGTCCGAGCGCGCCCTCGGGCTTCCAGCTGTTGCGCAGCGCCGCCAGCCGGAACACTTGCGTTTTGTAAACGTCCTTGATCGGATTGAAGCCTCCGTTCATGTCGCCATAGAGCGTGGCGTAACCGACCGACATTTCCGACTTGTTGGCAGTCGTCACCACCATCAGCCCGGTCTTGTTCGAGATTGCCATCAGCAGCGTGCCGCGCGTGCGGGCCTGAAGGTTCTCCTCGGTGATATCGGGCGGCAGATTCTTGAAGAGGCCGGACAGGATGGTCTCGAAGCCGAGCACGGCTTCCGCAATCGGTAGCACCTCGTAGCGGATGCCGAGATGGCCGGCGAGTTCGCCGGCATCGGCAATGGAATGCGCCGCGGTGTAGCGGTAAGGCAGCATGACGCCGTGCACCTGATCGGCGCCAAGCGCGTCGACCGCAATCGCCGCACAGAGTGCTGAGTCGATACCGCCCGAGATGCCGAGCAGCACGCCGGGAAAGCCGTTCTTGCCGACATAGTCGCGCAAGCCCAGCACGCAGGCGGCGTAGTCGGCCTTGTCGCCCTCGGGTTGCTCCGCGATGGGACCGGTGCAGCGCCAGTCGTCGCCGTTGCGCGTGAAGCGCAGCGTGGTGATGCTCTCCTCGAACGCCGGCAACTGCGCCGCGAGCGAGAGATCGCCGTTGAGCACGAAAGACGCGCCGTCGAACACGAGCTCATCCTGGCCGCAGACCTGGTTGAGATAGACAAGCGGCAAGCCGCTTTCAGTGACCCGCGCGACCGCCACCGACAGACGCACATCGTTCTTGTCGCGGGCATAGGGCGAGCCGTTCGGCACCAGAATGATCTCGGCGCCGGTCTCGGCCAGCGTCTCGACCACGTTCTCGTAGTCTTCGGATTCTTCCAGCCAGATGTCCTCGCAAATCGGCACGCCGATCCGCACGCCGCGCACGGTGACGGGACCCGCCGCGAGCCCACGCGAGAACAGCCGCTTCTCGTCGAACACGCCGTAGTTCGGCAGATTGCATTTGAAGCGAAGCGCGGCGATGCGCCCGCCGTCGAGCAGGGCGCAGGCATTGTAGAGCTTGCCGTCCTCGACCCAGGGCGCGCCGACCAGCATGGCCGGCCCGCCGTCGGCAGTCTCGCGCGCGAGTGCTTCCATGGCCGAGCGGCAAGCGGCCTGGAAGGCCGGCTTCTGCACCAGATCCTCCGGCGGATAGCCGGCGATGAACAATTCCGGGAACAGCACGAGATCGGCGCCATCGGCTGCCGCCTGCACACGCGCGGCCCGCACCTTGGCGGCATTGCCCTCGATGTCGCCCACGGTCGGATTGAGCTGGGCGAGCGTGACCGCGAATGCGTTGAGACGTTCGGTCATGGCCGCCGTCCTCGCTTTAGAGAAATCCCAATCGCTCGATGATGGCGATGATCCAGAATGCGCCGGCCATCAGCAGCGCAACGCCAACCGCGGCCGAGCCCATGTCCTTGACCCGGCCGATCTGCTTGTCGTGATCCATGGTCAGGCGGTCGGCGAGCTTCTCGATCGCGGTGTTGAGCAGCTCGACCACCAGCACGAAGGCGACCGCGCAGACCAGCTCGACTGCGCGCATCGCAGTCGCTGCGACGAGCCACGCCACCGGCAGTGACAGGATTAGTGCAAAGATCTCCTCGCGGACAGCCTGCTCCGAGCGGAACGCAAAGGCCAGACCGTTGCGGGAATTGATCGTGGCCTTCCAAATGCGCAGCAAGGTCCTAGAGCCCCGCTGCGGTCGGCATCGGCCGGACCTTGCCGGCGCGTTCCTGCTTCAGCAACTCGGCAATCAGGAAAGCCATGTCGATGGATTGCTCGGCGTTGAGGCGGGGATCGCAGACCGTGTGGTAGCGGTCGTTGAGATCCTCGTCCGTGATGGCGCGGGCGCCGCCGATGCACTCGGTGACGTCCTGGCCGGTCATCTCCAGATGCACGCCGCCGGCGTAGGTCCCTTCCGCCGCATGGATCGTGAAGAACGACTTCACCTCGGAGAGCACGCGATCGAATGGCCGCGTCTTGTAGCCCGTTGTCGAGGTGATGGTGTTGCCGTGCATCGGATCGCACGACCAGACCACCACCCTGCCCTCGCGCTTCACAGCGCGGATCAGGCCCGGCAGATGATCGGCAACCTTGTCGGAGCCGAAGCGGTTGATCAGCGTCAGCCGGCCCGGCTCGTTGTCGGGGTTGAGCACGTCGATCAGTTTCAACAGCTCGTCGGGCTTGAGCGACGGTCCGCACTTCAGGCCGATCGGGTTCTTGATGCCGCGGAAATATTCGACATGACCATGATCGAGCTGGCGGGTGCGGTCGCCGATCCAGATCATGTGGCCCGAGGTCGCATACCAGTCGCCGGTCGTGGAATCGACGCGGGTCAAGGCCTGCTCGTAGCCGAGCAGCAGCGCCTCATGGCTGGTGTAGAAATCGGTGGCGCGCAACTCGGGATGGCTCTCCAGATCGAGGCCGCAGGCGCGCATGAAATTGAGCGCGTCCGAGATGCGGTCAGCCAATTCCTTGTAGCGGCGGGACTGCGGACTATCCTTCAGGAAGCCGAGCATCCACTGATGCACGCTGCCGAGATTGGCAAAACCGCCGGTTGCGAACGCGCGCAAGAGGTTCAGCGTCGCGGCCGACTGGCGATAGGCCATCAGCTGGCGCTGCGGATCCGGCACGCGCGCTTCCTTGGTGAAGGCAATGTCGTTGACGATGTCGCCGCGATAGCTCGGCAGCTCGACCCCATTGACCTTCTCGGTCGGCGACGACCGCGGCTTTGCGAACTGGCCGGCGATGCGGCCGACCTTCACCACCGGCACGGCGCCGGCATAGGTCAGCACCACCGCCATCTGCAGCAGCACGCGGAAGAAGTCGCGGATGTTGTTGGCGCCGTGCTCGGCAAAGCTCTCGGCACAATCGCCGCCCTGGAGCAGGAAGGCCTCACCGGCCGCAGCACGGGCCAGCGCCTTCTTCAGATTGCGTGCCTCGCCGGCAAATACCAGCGGCGGAAAGGTTGCCAGCTGCGCCTCAACGTCGGCCAAAGCCTTGGCGTCGGGATATTCGGGCACCTGTAGCACCGGCTTGCTGCGCCAGGACTCGGGCGTCCACCGCTCGGACATCGCAATCTCTCCGTGAAGCAAAAAAGCGCAACCTGATCTGTGGGTTGCGAGGGCCGCCTTATACACAGGCTGGCACGACACCGCCAGTTGTAAATCCGTTTCGCATTGCAAACCCTTGCGAGCAAAGCCGAATTCGCATTTGCTAGGGGGCGGTTGAGGAAACCGGCAAGACAGCTTCCATCCATGGATGCGCCACTGGACGACGTTTTCATCGACGAGATCAGCTTCCCGGCGACCGACGGGTATGCGCTGGCCGGCACCCTATTCCTGCCGCGCGGCGCCAAACGGCATGCCGTCCTGATCAATTCGGCGACCGCCGTCCCGCGAAAGATCTATCGGGGCTTCGCCTCCTACCTCGCCCATCGCGGCTGCGCGGTGCTCACTTACGATTATCGCGGCATCGGCGGCTCCCGGCGGCCGGCCATAGTCGGCTACAACCGGCCGAAATCGCTGGTCGGCTTCAAGGCTTCGATGGCGGACTGGGCCGCGCAGGACGTCACCGCCGCAGTGCGCTGGATGCGCGAGCGCTACGGCACCCTGCCCCTTGCCTATGTCGGCCACTCCTACGGCGGTCAGGCGCTCGGGCTGATCGAAAACAACAGCGAGATTTCGCGCGCCGCATTCATCGCATCGCAGGCACTGGCGTCTGATGACGTCGCCGGAAAAATATCGCGTCTTCGCCTTCATGAGCCTCATTGGCGTTCCGCTCACGCACGCGCTTGGTTACGCACCGGGCTGGGCCGGCATCGGCGAGGACCTGCCCAAAGGCGTGTTCCTGCAATGGGCGGACTGGGTCTCGAGCCCGCGCTATCTGTTCGATTCAAAACTGCCGGCGCTGGAGAATTTTGCAAAGTTCAAGGGCGAGCTGCGCGCCCTCTGCTTCTCCGACGATCCCTGGGCGACGCGGCCGGCAGTCGAGCTGCTGACATCAGGCTTCACCGCGATCAAGCCCGAGGTGCTCGACGTCAAGCCATCCGACGTCGGCGCCAAGGCGATCGGCCATTTCGGCTTCTTTCGTCCCGAGCACCGGGACACGCTGTGGCGCGGCGTCGCGGAATGGATCCAGGGGGAGTGACGGTCAGGCAGAGGCGGCAGGCAATTTGACCAGGACCCGCAGTCCGGATCGTCCGGGTTCGGCAATGTTCACCGCCTCGATGGATCCGCCGAGCCGATCGACGATCCGCTTGACGATCGAGAGGCCAAGCCCGACGCCATCGCCTTCCGGATGCTGGCCGCGGAAGAACGGCTCGAAGATCCGGTTGATCTCCTCGGGCGCAACCCCGCTCCCGCTATCCTCGATCCGGAGGATCGCCGCGTCCCCGTCCCGATAAACCCACGCATCGATCCGTCCGCCCTGAGGCGTGAAACGGAGTGCGTTATCAAGCAGATTGCGGACCAGGGCGGCGAGCACCACGGCTTCGGCGCGAACCATGGCCGGCTCGAGCCGCGCAAAACCGAGATCGGTGCCGCGACCAACCCCTCCGGCCATGGCATCGGCAACAATCTCTTTTGCGACCTCATCCAACGCAACGACCGGGATTGTCGCTCTGTCTGGCGATCCGATGTCCTGTCTCGCGAGCGCCAGCAATTGTTCCAGAAGATGTCTGGTCCGGCTGATCCCCTGCCGGAGCGCCGCCACGCGGTCACGCGCACTGACGGGCAGATCGACGGAAGCAAGATTCTCCGCTTGCAGGCTCAACGCCGTGATCGGCGTGCGCAGCTCATGCGCAGCGTCGGCCACGAAGCGGCGCTGCTGGTCCATCAGGAGACGCATTCGCTGCAGCAATCCGTTGATCGACGCGATGAAGGGATGCAATTCGCTCGGCATCTGCGCCGCCGGCAGCGGCGTCATGTCATCGGCAGGTCGGTCGTCGAGATCGCCGGCAAGACGCACCATCGGCCGCAGCGAGCTCGCGATGACGATGGCGGTGATCAGTAGCAGACAGGGAATGAGTGCTGCTATCGGCAGCACGGTACGGAACGCCATGTCGCCGGCGATCTCGTCGCGCACGGAGGTGCGCTGTGCGACTGCGAACCGTGTGCCGTCTGGCCGCGTTCGCAGCAGCACGCGGATCGGCTGCCCCTTTCGTGTCGCCAGCGCGAGACCGTCCTTGAGGCTCCAAAGCTTGGCGTCGTCCTCCGAAGCCTGATCGATCAACCAGACCTCGGCATCCTCATCCACACCGCGCAGCTCCCGGCCACCGGCGAGACTGCCTGACAGCACGAGGCCGGCGATCTGGATCAGGACGGAATCCTGCATCTCGATGGCCTCATCGAACGCCCAGCGATGGGCGAGCAGGCCGCCAACGATTCCCGTCAGCAGGATGATCACAGTAAGACCGGCGAACAGACGGCCCCGCAAGGACCTGATCATGGCCGATCCACCATCCAGCCAACTCCGCGCACATTTCGGATCGCATCCGTGCCGAGCTTCTTGCGCACCGCATGGATCAGAAACTCGATCGCGTTGCTCGCGACCTCCTCGTTCCAGCCGTACAGCTGCCGCTCCAGCTCACTGCGTGACAGGATCGTGCCGGGCCGTGCCAGCAGCGCCTGAAGCAGCGCGAATTCGCGCGCGGTGAGCACCGCAGATTTCGTGAAAAAGGACGCCTCGCGGCTCGCGGGATCCAGCCGCAGGGCTCCGTTGCCGAGCAGCGGCGGCGAGCCGCTGGCCTCGCGCCGAGTCACCGCGCGCATCCGCGCCAGCAACTCGCGGATCTCGAACGGCTTGACGAGGTAGTCGTCCGCACCGAGATCGAGCCCCTCGATCTTGTCGTCAATCGCGTCACGTGCCGTCACGATGATGACGGGAAGCGTGCGACCATCCGCACGCAGCCGCCGAAGGATGTCACGACCATCGGCATTCGGCAGACCCAGATCGAGCAGCAGCACCTCGTAGGATTCGCTTTTCGCGGCAAGCAGCGCGGTCTCCCCGTCCCTGACCCAGTCGACGGCATACGCGGCATCTTTCAGCGCCTGCTCGACGGCGGCGCCCACCATCTTGTCGTCCTCGATCAGCAGTACTCGCAAAAATCGATCCTCAAGGTCTGCCGGACCATCCGGCCGTCACATGCTGCCCACCACGACTTAGCGCAGAGTTAGGAGATGCCAGCCGGCCCAAATTGCGGCGAAGGCGGCCCCATCAGGAAATATCTCGTCCTAAGTCGGGCCTAAGTCCCCCGCACGACGATGGCGTATCGCTTCGGCTTTGGGAGATTTGGGCGTGTCGCAATATTCAGGCTTCGGCGCAAGACGGATGTTGAACAAGGTTCCGGAGGTCACCGCGATCTTCTGGGTCATCAAGATCCTCTCGACCACGGTCGGCGAGACCGGCGCCGACTATCTCGCGGTGCATGTCGGGCTCGGCGCCAGCCTGACCGCGATCTGCATGACCGGCTTGCTGGCGGCCGCCCTCCTGCTTCAATTCAGCCGCCGCGCCTACGTGCCGTGGATCTACTGGCTGACCGTCGTGCTCGTCAGCATCGTCGGCACGCAGCTCACCGACCTTCTCACCGACAAGCTCGAGATCAGCCTCTATGTCAGCACCGCCGCCTTCGCCGCTGCGCTCGCCGCGACCTTTGTCATCTGGTACGCTGTCGAGCGAACGCTGTCGATCTGCAGCATCGTCACCACACGGCGCGAGCTGTTTTACTGGACCGCGATCCTGTTCACCTTCGCGCTCGGCACCGCGGCCGGCGATCTCGCCACGGAAGCGCTCGGGCTCGGCTTCCAGCTCGGCGTCGTTGTCTTCGGCACCCTGATCGTCGCGGTCGTCGTCTTTTACACTATCGGTGCCAGCCCCGTTCTCACCTTCTGGCTTGCCTACATTCTCACCCGGCCGCTCGGCGCTTCGCTCGGCGATCTGCTGTCGCAGTCGCGCGACTATGGCGGCATCGGCCTCGGCACGATTCAGACCAGTATCACCTTCCTCACCGTGATCGTCGGCCTCGTTGTCTGGGTGACATTCGAAGGCGAAGGCGTGCGCCGCGCAGATCCCGCGCAGTAACCCAGTTGCAGCTTCAACCGATCCTGCACGAACGCAGGACCCACGCCAGGAGAGACCGATGAAACTGACTCCGGCCCTTGCCGTTTGTCTGGTGACGATCTTTGCCGGCGAGCCGAACATGTCCCCCAGCGAGCATTTCAACTTCGCGCCGCTCGCGGAGGCCGCAACTGCCAAGCTCGGCGAGCTCACACGATTCCGCAGCATCGTTGTCGATGTCTCAGCGCTGATCGACAAGGGCGACCTGACCGGCGCCAAGACGAGGATCAAGGATCTCGAGACCCAATGGGACGAGGCCGAAGCCGGATTGAAGCCGCGCGCTGCGGCCGATTGGCACTCCGTAGACAAGGCGATCGACCGCGCACTGGAAGCGCTCCGGGCGAGTTCGCTGGACGCGGCGAAATGCAAGCAGGCGATCACCGATCTGCTCTCCGTGATGGACAGTGTCGCCAGGGCTTGAGGATTCCACACAATGCGCAGCAATGAGAACGCCATGGAAGGTTTTATGAAGGACAGGCCCCTCAGCGAAAGCAAGGTCCCCGAAGTCACCCTCGGCTTCTGGATCATTAAGATTGCCGCCACGACGCTGGGCGAGACCGGCGGCGACACGGTCACGATGACGCTGAACTGGGGCTATCTTGCGGGCACATGCCTGTTCCTGACGACGATGATTGTCCTCGTCGCCGCGCAAATCCGCGCAAGCAAATTCCACCCGGCGCTGTACTGGGCGACCATCGTGGCCTCGACCACCTTCGGAACCACGATGGCCGATTTCGCCGACCGATCGCTCGGCATCGGTTACACCGGCGGATCGTCGCTGCTGCTCGCCTGCCTCGTGCTGGTGCTTGGCCTCTGGTATCGCGCTGAGGGAACCATCTCCGTCAACAGCGTCAGCACACCGCGGGTCGAAGCCTTCTATTGGGGCGCCATCACCTTCTCTCAGACGCTAGGCACCGCACTCGGCGACTGGATCGCCGACACCGGCGACATGGGTTATCGCGGCGGCGCGCTGATCTTCGCGACGGGGCTTGCGGTCATCGCAGCGCTGTATTTCTGGACCCGCGTCTCGCGCGTGACGCTGTTCTGGGCTGCGTTCATTCTGACGCGCCCGCTGGGTGCCACCGTCGGCGACTTCCTCGACAAGCCGCTCGATCAAGGCGGGCTGGCCTTGAGCCGGCCGCTGGCTTCCGCCGTGATCGCCGCGTTCATGATGGTCTGCCTGCTCCTGATCCCGCAGCGCGCGAGACAGCATCCAGGTGATCACGCCGCCGAGCGCGCTTAGCGGATGATCGTCGCCAGCGACGAATAGCGCTTGTTCGGCTTGGCCTCAGTCGCCGAGAACTGCGCGAAGGCGTCGCTGACGCGGGTCGCCGGCGGCGTGTCGCTGGCGAAGCGGAATTCCTGCGGCTTCGGCGCGTAGAAGCTGGCGCTGTAATAGGAATCGTCGAAGCGCGCCTCGCCGACCCCGAACAATGCGTCGCAAACGAACAGGAGCGCATAGACTCCCGCGACCGCTGCGATAACCTCCTTGAGAACTGACATGACGATGCCCTGCCCTTTTGCGCACAGGATGCAGGTCGGTTCCAAAGCTCTGGTTTAAGGCGCCCTGTTTCTTGTTTCGCACGGTTTGCCGGGCTTAAGCGGATTGCAGACAATCTTATCGATCTCGCAAAGGTGCGCATCCTCGCCGAGGATTGTTTCTTCGTCTGCAAGCGCGCCCTCCTCGAGACGAGCCGATGCGGCGCATCCTCGACATCATCCGCCGGATGCTGCGTTCACCTTGTTGGCGAAGGGCGAGAATGGCAATTTCAGTCTGGAGCCATTCGGGAGAGCCCGTCATGTCGCGCGCGAGCGCCAAATCGCTGCCCCAGCTCAGCCTTCGCATCGACCTCGACGGAGACGACCGGATCGGGCCCGGCAAGATCGAGCTTCTGGAGCAGATCCGCGAGCAAGGCTCGATCTCCGGTGCCGGCCGCGCCATGGACATGTCGTACAAGCGCGCCTGGGATCTTGTCGACGAGATCAACCGCATCTGCGGACAGGTGGCGGTCGAGCCGCAGGCCGGCGGCAAGAACGGCGGCGGCGCAATGCTGACTGCGTTCGGCGAAAAACTCGTCGCGCGCTACCGCAAGATCGAGCGCGACGCCGCCCGCGCCGTGCAGAAGGATCTGGAAGCGCTCAGGAGCGACATCGTCCGCTCCCGCAAGTCGTGACGATCAGTTCGGACGCACGATCATCTCCGGCGTCGGCTGGGTTAGCGCTTCGCCTAGCAGGCTCTGCTCGTCCTTCGGGATTGAGAACCGAACCTTGAAAGCGTCCTCGGCGCCTTCCTTGGAATTGATCGGGCCAGCCGCCATCGCCGGTCGAACCGATGCGTGACATCCATCCGGCAGCCCGCGAGATCCTGAAATAACCTGCGCGTCCGGTCAGTAGACCGGCTCATCCTTCAGCGCCGCAATCACCTGCTGGCCCGACACGGTGAGGCGATAGGTCACCAGCGGACGGCTCGATGGCGGCTTGCGGTCGATCTCGACGATGTAGCCGCGCACCATCAGCGCTTCGAAGCTGCCATAGTAGCCGTACATGCTGATTTCGTTCTGCTTGAGCAGCTTGAATTCGCGCAGCAGCCGGATCTCGTTGCCCGACAGCAGCGAGCGGCGGACGCGCTGCACGAAGCTCGCGCGCTGCTCGAACCAGGACGCATCGGGCAGCTCTCGCGCAGCAGGCACGGCGTCGCGGTCGCACGGACGCGCCTCGACATCCGCGCCCACTGCCGGGGGCGGCGGCATGCTGCCGCCGACCGCGTCCCTGGCGTCGTCAAGCAACGCAATCGGCCAGCGCCGCTTGTTATCGACCATGACCGGCGGCGGCACGACATTGTCGCGCACCAGTTGCTCGAAACGGCCGGCGGTCACGCCGACATAAGCGGCCGCGCGGCGGCGGTCGACGAGACGGGTATCCTGCCCGTGCTCCGGCTCGCATACGATCGTCTCGTTCACCCCAAATCCCCTGCCGCATGGTTGCGGGCGCGTCGTCGTGCGGGCCTGAGGGCCCGTCGGCACATGACACTAGGATGAAGTAAGCGTTCTCAAAAGGCAGAGAAATTCGTACATGTTGCTGCCGTTTCGGCAACGGCTATAATGCCATCCGGGGGACCCATGCGCTTTCACTCACCCGCCATCCAGTACTTCCACGCCGTCCGCCGTACCGGCTCGATCCGAGCCGCCGCTCGCCTCCTCAACGTCGCTTCGTCCGCCGTCAGTCGTCAGATTCTCAAGCTTGAACAAGAGGTTGGATCACCCTTGTTCGAACGGACCGCGCGCGGCCTGACATTGACGACGGTAGGCGAGATGCTGGCCCGCCATGTCATGAACGTGCTCCAGGACCTCGACCGTTTCCGCTCGGATGTCGCATCCCTCTCCGGCGCCTGGCACGGCGCTATCAGCATCGCCTGCATCGAGTCCCTCACGGAATCGGTGTTGCCGGATTTGATCGCCGCTCACCGCAGCCGGGCCCGGCGCGTCAGCTTCACCACCATGGTGATGGGATCGTCCGACGTGCTCGAAGCGCTGCGGCGGGGTGAAGCCGATATCGGCATCGCCATCGCGCTCAGGCATCCACCTGATCTGCGGCAGGTCGCGCTGAAACGGTTTCGCCTCGGCGCGCTGGTGGCGCGCGAGCATCCGCTGGCGCGCCGCAAGACGGTGACGCTGGAGCAATGCCTCGCGTTCCCGGTCATTCAGGCGCTGCCGGAGCTGTCGATCTACCATCTGCTGCAGCCGCTGATCGCGCAGCTCTCCGAGACGCCGGAGCCTGCGATCCAGGCCGACTCGATCGACCTGATGCGCGAGCTCGCCGCGCGCGGCGTCGGCGTCGCCTTCCAGACCCAGCTCGGCATTATCAGGCTATCGCGCGTCGCACAGCTCGTCTTCCTGCCGCTCGACAATGCCGGCAGCCCGGTATGGTCGGATCTCGGCATCTACGTCCGCGCCGAGCGCACCCTGCCTGCCTTCACCGACTCATTTCTCCAGGAGCTGGTCCGCGAACTGGGCGAGCGCGAGCGGCGGGAGAATGCAGCATATCCGCACATCGCGTGATCTGCTGATCTGGCAGTAGTTTCCCGGAATATGGCTGATGGTCAGGCGTTGATATCCCTTGCGGCTTCCGCCAGCGCCCTTCGCGCCCTCTAGGATTCAAACATGCCGGTCGATCGGCTGAAGCCATCGCGAGTCCTGAATATCGAGCGCTTCTCGGATTTCAGCGAGTTTCGCGCCAACGAGGTGCTCGGTCTCGGCACCAGCACGCCGCTTCGTCCGCGCGAATTCTCCCTGGCACGCGCAATCCTGCCGCTTCAGAGCGGGCTCTTCGTACTGCAACGCGCCTTCGCGCGGCGCTTTGAAGCCGAGATGGGAACGGATACCGGCATCGGCCTCGTTGTCCCGCTCACCTTTCACTCCATCACCAATGGCGTCGAAATCGACAGTTCGACGATCGGCGTCGTGCGCGGCAAGGCGCCCGTCGTGTCGATCGAGCACCAGCCCAATACCTACCTGATGCTGCGCTTCAACTCGGACATGCGGCACCGCGGATGGGCGGATTTCAATACCGGGCTCGCGTCTGTCCGTGTGCAGGACGATCCGATGGCCCGCCTGCGCGCCGTTTTTCTCGAGATGTTCTCGCTGGCCTCGGCATGCGAAGATGCCCGGGAGTTCGAAACGCTCAACCGCCCGATCCAGGAAACGGTACTTGCCGGCCTCGACGCGGCCCTTGTCCCGGCAGAAGCGCGTGCTCCCCGCCCCGGCTCGTTCGAGAGGCATCGCAAACTGATTGCCCGGCTCGACGAGGTCGTCGAGCTGTTCGGCAGCCAACCGCTCTACAGCGATGACCTCGCCATGGCGCTCGGCGTCTCCGTGCGTACGCTCCAGACCGCGACGCAAGTGGTGCATGGCGTCAGCCTGCATCACTATTTGCGTCTCAAGCGGTTGTGGGCCGTTCGCGTCCTCCTCATGGCCGGAGGCGGCGGTCTGACCGTGAAGGCCGCGGCACTCGCCAACGGCTTTTGGCATCTCGGCGACTTCTCGATCGGCTACAAGCGCGCCTTCGGCGAAATGCCGTCCGAGACATTGGCGCGCGGACGGCGTTCGCATTATCGCAGCTGAGGCGCGGATCGCGACTCAGCCGTGGCCGTTCTCCTTGCGGTGCGCGGCGTCGCCGAGGCGATCGACCCAGGCGATACCGATCGCCGAGACGATGAAGGTCAGGTGGATCAGCACCTGCCACATCACGCCGGTCTCGGTGAAATTGCTGCGCGTGGTGCCGAGATTGCCGGCCTCGATGAAGGTCCTGAGCAGCGAGATCGAGGAGATGCCGACGATCGCCATCGCAAGCTTGATCTTGAGCACGCTGGCATTGACGTGACTCAGCCATTCCGGTTCGTCGGGATGGCCGCGCAGGTTCAGGCGCGAGACGAAGGTCTCGTAGCCGCCGACGATCACCATCACAAGCAGGTTCGAGATCATGACGACGTCGATCAGGCCGAGCACGACCAGCATGATCTGCTGCTCGCTGGCGTCGAACGAATGCGCGACCAGGTGCCACAGCTCTTTCAGGAACAGCAGCACATAGACCGCCTGCGCGACGATGAGGCCGACATAGAGCGGCAGTTGCAGCCACCGCGAGCCGAAGATCAGCCGCGGAAACAAGCCGACCGGCGGACCGGCCAAAGCTGTTTTGGGTTCAGACGACATCAATCACTCCAGGAAGACGAAGGCAGGGCTTAGAGACTTGCGATGACCGGCGCCAACTCGAGCGAGCCGCGATAGATCATCTCGAAGGCGACGTAGACGATGATGGCGAGGCCGACATAGGCAATCCAGCGCTGCTTCTGCAGCACGCGGCCGAGCAGATCGGCGGCGACACCCATCAGTCCGACCGATAGCAGGAGGCCGAAGGCCAGGACGTAGGGATGCTCACGCGCCGCACCTGCAACGGCGAGCACGTTGTCGAGCGACATCGAGACGTCGGCGGCGACGATCTGCAACGCCGCCTGCCTGAACGTCTTGCGCGACGCCGGTGCGGCGCGTGCCCCGCCGCCGTGGCTGAACGCGAGCTCGCTGGAATGCGCGGACTGCTCCCGCAGCTCGCGCCACATCTTCCAGCACACCCACAGCAGCAGGATGCCGCCGGCAAGCAGTAGCCCGATCACCTGCAGAAGCTGGGTCGCGACGCCGGCAAAGACGATGCGCAAGCCGGTGGCCGCGATGATGCCGACGACGATGGCGCGGCGGCGCTGCCCGGCCGGAAGGCCCGCCGCGGCAAGACCGATGACGACGGCATTGTCGCCGGCGAGCACAAGATCGATCAGGACGACCTGGAGCAGCGCGGTCAGCGCCTCGGCCGTGATGAACTCAGTCATGTCGCATCATTTTTTCGAAACGGACGGATCCAGCCAGTGCGGCTTGCGGCGCTCGATCCAGTCGAAGACCTTCGAGCGCGACGCTCGCAGCGCCGGCACGTCCTCGGCGAGTAGTGCAAGGCCGAGTGGCAGCATCCAGATGCCGAGCACCGGCAGGAAGGACAGCACGCCACCGACGACAAGCAGCGCGCCCGAGGGAATCCGGACCCAGCGGCTGGCGGGTTGCAGGAGATAGTCGACGCTGCCGGCAAGGCGCGGCGGCAGCCGTTGAACGAGTGCGTCAAGCCGCGCGTCGCCGCCGGCGCCCTCGGATCTCCTCGTTTGCTCGTCCGAAGCTGCGCTCATGCTCAAGCCTTCGCGGTCGAGTTCATCACGACCGGCCCGACCGGCTTCGCGCGCGGCAGCACCAGCGTCAGCAGACGCAACAGCTTGATTGCCTGCACTTCATGTGGATGCACGTCCTCATCGGCAGCCGCAACGCGCTCCGACAGCTCGATGAGATGGGACGAGAGCGGCAGGTCCGAGACCGGCCGCAGCGTATCGATCACCACATTGGCGAAATCAGGCTCCTCGAGCCGTTCGGCCAGTTCGTCGAACATCTCGAACAGGCGGTCATCGCCGATATGCGGCGCCAATTCGCGCTCCCTGATGAAGCGGATCACCTCGTCGCGCTCGACCGGCGACACGCGCCGGTCGGCCACGGCGACCAGCGCGCCTGATATCACCAGCGCCGCGGCAGCCTGCTCGTTGAAGCTGCGCGGCTCGGTGATCTCAATCTCGGTCGGGGTGGAAGTGTTGGCGTCAGGCATCGTTGCTCCTCAATCTTGCGAAATGGCCGCACGGAGCTGCGATGGGGACGATTGATCGGAGGGAACTTGAGAAGGCCGGACAATCGGCCGATCCATCGCATTCGCGCGGGACAGGTCATCCGACATCACGAGGTTTGCCGACCTTGGTCGGCGTCCTCGCCAGAGGGGCCCGGATTCTTGTTCTCCCCGGAGATAAAGCCGGGCGAGCCGGAATCAAGCCGACATGACTGCGACCAGCCGCCGCATCAGTGATCGTCGTGCACGCGCTGCCGGGAGGCGTATTCCGCGCCCCAGCCGAGGCCGAGCGTCACCGAGATGAGCGAGCCGAGCAGCACGCCGAACTTCGCGGCGTCCAGCAATCGCTCATCGGTGAATGCTAGCATGGCGATGAAGATCGACATGGTGAAGCCGATGCCGGCCAGCAGCCCGATCAGGCAGACGCCGGCCCATGTCACGTCCGGCGCCAGTCGGCATCGGCCGACACGCACGGCAAGCCAGGTCGCCGCGATCACGCCGATCGGCTTTCCCGCGCAGAGCGCAAGTCCGATGCCGAGCGTCACGAATTCGGCGCCGCCGCTGAGCTCGGCATTCCGGAGATCGACACCGGCATTGGCCAGCGCGAACAGCGGCATGATGATGTAAGCGACCCAGGGATGCAGCGCCGCCTCGACGCGGATCACGGGCGGCACGATTTTGGGCTGCGCCGAGCGGACCGGCGTGATCAAGCCGAGCACGACGCCCGCGAGCGTCGGATGGACGCCAGCCATGAGGAAGCCCACCCAGACAATGAGAGCCGGCGGGATATAGGCAAACGCGGAGTTCAGGCCGAGCCGCTGCAGCCCGAACGCCAGCAGCACGCCGAGGAATCCGACGAGGAAGCCGTTGAGATCGAGCCCGCTGCTGTAGAACAGTGCGATGATGAGAACAGCAATGATGTCGTCGATGATGGCGAGAGCCAGCAGGAAGATGCGGATATTGGCGGGGATCGATCGTCCGAGCAGGGCGAGCACGCCGACGGCAAAGGCGATATCGGTCGCCGTCGGAATCGCCCAGCCCTGGCTGCGGCCTGCGACGTTGTTGAAGCCCAGATAGATCAGCGCGGGCACGATCACGCCGCCGACGGCCGCCAGCACCGGCAGGATCGCCTGGTCGAACCGGCTCAGTGCGCCCTCGTGGATTTCGCGACGGACTTCCATGCCGACGACCAGAAAGAAGACCGTCATTAATCCGTCGTTGATCCAGAAGTGCAGGGATCGCGTAAATGCGAATTCGCCTGACCGAAGCGGGATCGGCAGGTTCCAGACATCATGATAGGAATGGGCAACGGGTGAGTTGGCCCACAGCAATGCTGCGGCTGCAGCCACGAGCAGCACGCCACCGCTGACGGCCTCGATGTGCAGGAACTGCTGGAGCGCGACGAGCGCGCGTTCGACGAGGGGAAGGGGTTTCGGCAATTGCCTGCCGGGCAGCTGGTCGTTCATGGCACACGCATCCTGCGTGGCGGCCCGACCATCGCTCGACCTGTCGCTGCCACGTGCAGCGAGCACCCAGGGCGTCTTCTACACCGCGAGGAGATTAACGCAACCCGTTTCGAACTCAGGGAACTCCAGAGCGGGCAGATCGTTGGTGCAACTCACGCGCACTCATCGCGCGACAGGAAGCCGCATGGGCCGCTGGATCGCGGCACCGACGATTTCAGGCACGAGCGCACCCATCAGACGCAATGCTCAAGCGCGTTCATAGCGCTCGCGCAAGCTTCGCCAACGACAACGTCATCCCTGAAATTGCTACGCAGTCGAGGAATGCATGACTGATATCACCTGCTGCGCCGGTTGCGGCCACAGCCTGGTCCCGATCCTGTCCGAGAACGGCCGCACGCGGCCGAACTGCTTCTGGTGCGAGAGCCTCGACGCGCGAACCATGGAGATGGCGAAGTGGGCAGACAGCCCGGCCGGCAAGCCGGGTCGGGCCGCGCCTCACGCCTTGGATTGAGTCACTCTCACCGTCAAACCCGCGCCACAAGGCGCGGACGGAACACAGACTCGACGGCCGTCGCAGGTGCAGCAGCGAGCTTACGCGCCGACCGCCGCCGCGGGATGAAGAAGCTGCTCACGACGATCGGCTCGAAATCGCCCAGTGCGGTGCGCTCCTTCGCAAGCAGGCTCATGACCGAGCGCATCTTGATGATTTCCTGCGCCACGAAGCTGCAATCCTCATCGCGATTGATCTGCTCATGCATGATCGCCTCAGCCTCGCGCATGCTGACGCGGAGCGCTCTGATGGTTCTTCTGATGTCGTTGATGCGGTTGTCCATGGCGGCCTCCATCTCGGTGGCAGCATAAGAACAAAACATGAACATTTTGTCAATCAAGCCCTACCCAGCCGCGGCATCTTTGCGCTGGCAGCGCGCCGATTGGCCGTCCGGCGCCGCTGCACGCGCTCTGGCGAACTTGCTGACAAATTAGACAAATCGCTTCGTTGCTCCGGAAGCGCTGGGCCGCCGCGCGACATCGGACGACATAAGCCGCTGCGCGACCTAACGTCCCGTGCAACCACTAGATTCTTCCCTGAACGGATCTCCCCACGCCGCAGCGCGGGCTCGCTTGCAGCTTCGCGAACGAACTGGCCCAAAATTCGCAACGATGCTTGCCAAGCGAAGCAACGGCGCAGAGCGGAGAACGTCATGAACGTGCATGCTGCGGGCGATCTCAGGACGACTGGCCTCACCCACCCGAACGGCGCGCCGCTCCGCCTCAACATCAAGGACTTCGTCGCGATCGACCGCCACAGGAATGCGAAGTTCGAAGCGACCTATCGCCCGCAAGCGCTCTACAACCGGGCCAACGATGGCTTTCACGCCAACAACGAGACCTTCCTGCTCCACGAGGTCGCGACCAACCTACCGATCTATCGCCCGGACACCGGCCCCACCGATTTCCATCTGCATCTGCCGCCAGGCGGCTTTCAGCTCGTGCTGGTCACCTCGGGCGCGTTCACGTTCGACTATGACGGGCGCTTCTACAATGTCGGCCCCGGCGCGGTGATGCTGCAAAGCGCGATCGTGCATCGCCAGCTGTTCTACACATGGTCGGGTCTTTCGACCGAAGAAAACCTGAAGACGCCGCAGACGGTGGTGCCTGATCCGATCTCGATGGGCTATTCCGGCAAATTCCTCGAAGCCTTCATCACCGACCCTACCACCTTTCCGAATCCGACGATCGTCGGACCTGGCGAGATCGACGAAGCCGAGACGCCGCGCGTGGCCTGGAGCCACGAGCTGCATGATCGCCCGGCCAATGCTGGCTTCTGGCTTCAGGATCCCTTGGCGCTGGATGCGCTGTTCAAGCCGCTCTGTGACGGCTCCGTCAAATCGGCGCAACCGGTTTACGTGCGCGATATCGGGATCGAAGCGCCGAGCGGGCAGCTCGTCACCGGCCATATCATCGCGACCGATCCGCGCGGCCAGTCGCTGCTGCCGAAGAGCACATCGGCTTCAGCAGACGCCACCTGCTTCGTGAAGGGCGAGGTCGTGATCTATCGCGTCATTCGCGGCACGGCCGAGTTCAAGAACAAGGCGGGCGAGATCTTCGGGCTCGGCGCCGGCGACGTCGTGACCGCGGGCAAGAATGCGATCAGCCTGATCGCGGTCGGCGAGAACACCCAGGTGCTCCGGCTCGGCCTTCTCAAGGGGATCGAGAACCTTCGCAGCTGGACACCGACGCAGCGCGACGAGATCGACGGTCTCGCCGGCCAGATCATCACGCAGAGGGACCTTCGTCCCTTGCGCACCGAAGGCAAGCCGGTCGGATATCTGTACGCGTAGGCGCGCGCGGGAACGCAAGCCGCAGGTCTTGCTCGTCCGCGAATGGTGCTGCTAGTCCCTAGGCGATCGAGATGCGCCTGGAGCACCGGTTTCGCCCGTGAGCCGCAACGTCACCAGAACCTGCGGAAGCTGCACGGCCTGCTGCGACGGCTGGCTGCAGATCGAAGTGCGCGGACACAAGGTGCGCAAGGGACAACCGTGCCCGTTCAGCGTCGCGCACCGATGCTCGATCTATCCCGAACGCCCACAACACCCCTGCCGAGAATTCGTCTGCGGCTGGCTGGTCGCTTCGAGCCCGCTGCCGGACTGGATGCGCCCCGATCAATCCAGCATGATCATGCTGGCCGCCAATTTTGTCTGGCGCGGCCTGCCGGTCGACGTCGTGGTGCCTGTCGGTGAGCAGCCGAAGAAGAAAGCGCTGGATTGGCTGACGCGATTTTGCGCCGAGAACAGGCGGCTGCTCGTCTATCAGATCGGCGATGAGTGGTTCGCGTTCGGGCCGCCTATGTTTCAGGCCGACATCACCGAACGCCTTGGGCGCGGCGAAGCGCCATGGGGCCATTGAAGCAAGTCCCGGAATTCGTTCGCTTTTGAGGCTTGATCGCTCGGCGCCGCCGCAATGCGGCAGATCGCCGCGCGACACACTTTGTCAGGAATAGTTGCTCAGCAGACACAGCTGGATGGAAAGTGAGTAGCATCACACCAATCCATTTGTATATGGTATCTGGCATACATTAACTTCCGCTTTATCCCGGGCCCATCAGGAGTCCGCGGCGATAAAGGGGAAACGAGATGAGGAAGGCCTTTCTGCTCGGCACGGGGGTTGCGGCCCTTTGTGCAACCACAATGAGTCATCCCTTGCGAGCTGCAACCCTCGACGATGTTGTTGCCCGCCTCGATGCGCTCGAGCGCAGCAACGCCAAGCTCGCAAGAGAGAACGCGCAGCTTCGCGACCGCGTCAATCACATGGGCACGCCCAGAGCCGCGGCGACGGCCGTCGCCCCGGCTTCGCCCAAGGGCAATCCGGTTCTGCACGCGGCGGTCGCACCGTCCCCTGCACCTGCGCCCGAGCACACCGTCGTCAGCATCGGCGGCGCTCCGCTCTACAGCAAGGCGCCTGGAAGCAATCCGTTCATCGACAACACCACCGTGACGCTCTACGGCCACGTCGATCTCTCCGGCGACATCTTCAACGCCGGTGTCTACGATCAGGGCACGAAGTTCGGCGTCTCCAGCAATCTCACCTATTTCGGCGTTCGCGCGCGGCACAATCTGGATCCCTATGGCTATCCCGGATGGGCGGCCATCGCGCAATTCGAATCCCTCGTGGAGGTCGCAGCCGTTCCGACCGAACGCGCGGCGTTCGGCACCCGCGACAGCTTCCTCGGCATGGAAAGCCCGTGGGGCACGATCAAGGCCGGCAAGGCCGACACGCCGTACAAGAGAGCGACCTCGAAGTTCGATCCGTTCGCGGCCACGCTCGGGGACTACAATTCGATCATGGGCAACACCGGCGGCGACTTGCGCGCCGAGTTCGATTGGCGCGCGTCGCACGCGATCTGGTACGAATCGCCGATCTGGAACGGCTTCCAGGCCGCGGCAATGATCTCGCCAGGTCAGAACATGGCGCGCGACAACAGCGACTTTGCCCTCGGCGATTTCAACTGTCCCGGCACGTCATCGCGCGGCAGCGGCTCCGGTTTCCCCGGGCCTACGCCGCCAAACGGCTGTACCGACGGCTCATACGGCAATCTGTACAGCGCGTCCCTCACCTACAATCGGGGTGGGTTCACGGGAATTGCCGCTTACGAGCTGCATGAAAATACCAACCGGACCGGCGACGAGGGCGCGGTTGTACTGACCAACGGCGCGACATTTACCGTGCCGGCTGGTGCAGTTGGAATTGCCAACGAATGGGCCGCCAAGGTAGGCGCGGGCTACAAGTTCAACGACATGATCGGCACCCTGCAGCTCTACGGCATCTACGAGATGCTGCGCCGCGAGCATACGGTCGCCGCCTTCAACGAGCGCGCGCGCGACGGCTACTTCCTGAGCGCAACCCAGAAGGTCGACAAATGGGACATCAGCGCGTCATGGGCCCACGCCAATGCCTCGCCCGGCTCGCCCGGCACCGGCACTTTCAACACCTACACCGTGGCGGCGCCCGCACCCGCCGGCACGGCGGACTTCGCGCTCAACACCGTCGATTCCAGCGCTGACATGTACGCGCTCGGGGTGAAGTATCACTTCAGCCCGTTCGTGAGTTGGTACCTGGTCGGCAGCTATCTGCGCAACGGACCGGGCGCGCATTACTGCCTCGGCGTCAGCGGACACGGCTACGGTGTGTGCGGACGCGATGCCAACAACAACGTCGTTGCGGGCAACAAGGCCGAAGCCGTCACCACTGGCATGACGTTCGACTTCTGACGCAGGAGAGAATGGCGGGGAGCCTCGTAGCTCCCCGTCCTTTGACGCCCTACTCCGCCGCCTGGCGCACGTGGCGCGCCGTCGGCGTGCGCATCGTCACCAGCTCTTCGGCCGCGGTCGGATGCAGCGCGATGGTCGCGTCAAAATCGGCTTTGGTCGCCTTCATCTTCACCGCGATGGCGACGGCTTGCGTGATCTCGGCGGCGGCATCACCGACGATATGGCAGCCGAGCACGCGGTCGGTCGCCCCGTCGACAACGAGCTTCATCAGCACACGAGTGTCACGGCCGGACATGGTCGCCTTGATGGGACGGAACGTGGTCTTGTAGATGTCGACGTGGCTGAACTGCGCGCGCGCTTCGGTTTCGGTCAGACCGACCGTGCCGACCTCCGGCTGCGAGAATACGGCGGTCGGTATGTTCGCATGATCGACCTGGACCTCTCGCTTGCCGAACACGGTGTCGGCGAAAGCATGGCCTTCGCGGATCGCGACCGGTGTCAGGTTGAAGCGATGGGTGACGTCGCCGATCGCATAGATGCTGTCGACCGAGCTCCTGGAGAAATGATCGACGGCAATGCCGCCGTTCTTCGGATTGATGGCGACGCCGGCCTTTTCCAGGCCGAGATTGGCAACGTTCGGGTGACGGCCGATTGCGAACATCACCTGGTCGGAGGCGAGGCTCGAACCGTTCGACAGATGCGTGGTGAACTCCTCGCCGTGGCGATCGACCTTCGTCACCGTGCAGCCGGTGAGGATGGTGATCCCCTGTTTCTCCATCTCGGCTCGGACGTGGCTGCGCACATCCTCATCGAAACCGCGCAAGATGTTGTCGCCGCGATAGATCACGGTGACATCGGAGCCGAAGCCGGCGAAGATGCCCGCGAACTCCAGCGCGATATAACCGCCGCCCTGGATCACGATCCGCTTCGGCAGCTTCTTGAGGTGAAACGCCTCGTTGGAGGAGATCACGTGCTCGATGCCGGGGATCGCGGCGCCATGATTGGGCGCGCCACCAGTAGCGATCAGGATGAATTTGGCAGTGAGCTTCCTGTCGTTCTCGAGCAGGCGGACGGTGTGCTTGTCCTCGATCACCGCGCGGCTCTTGACGACCTGCGCGCCTGATTTCTCGACATTGGCCGTATAGGCCGCCTCCAGCCGCGCGATCTCCTTGTCCTTGTTGGCGATCAGCGTCGGCCAGTCGAAGGTCGCGGGCGGAACGGTCCAGCCGAAGCCGGCGGCGTCTTCGAGTTCGTGACGGACATGCGAGCCGATCACGAACAGCTTCTTCGGCACGCAGCCGCGGATCACGCAGGTGCCGCCCATGCGGTATTCTTCCGCGATCATCACGCGGGCGCCGTAACCGGCCGCGATGCGGGCGGCACGCACGCCGCCCGAGCCGCCACCGATGACAAAGAGGTCGACGTCGAATTCAGCCATTGTCCACTCCGACCTCGTTCAAGGATGATCCAGACAGATAGGGACTGTCAGATTTCCTTGCCACGCTTGCGCATCTCGGCGCGGAAGGCCCCCATCACGGTCTCGGAGAAGTTGTGCGCCCAGGAATTCATGAAGGCCATGCTGAGACCGATCGCGCGCGGCTCCGAGGTGATCAGCTTCTGTCCGAGCGGCGACTTGTAGAAGGTGACGAGATCCTTGAGCTCCTGCTCGGTGAACTCGCTGGCGTAGATCTGCGCCATGCCCTCACCGATCTCGTCCTGCCGGCCCTGGAGCTCTTTGGCGACGATTGGCGCGACCTCGTTGAGATCCTTTTGATAGTTCAGGTTCTGCTGGATCAGCGCGACCTTGGTTTTCTCGACGAGGCCCGGCACGGCGCCGGCATACATCGCGCTGGCGTTCTTGATCTGGAGGATTTCCTTGGCGGCCGCAATCGCCGCCGGCGAAGCCTTCGGCGGGGCTGCTTGCTGCTGCGCCACAGCCGGGACGGCGGCAAGCGCCAGTCCCACAGCGAGGGTCGCGGCCGGCAAGAATTTCAAAACGCTCTTCATTCCTAGTCTCCTTTCGGCTTTCGCCGTTCAATCACGCGAATTCCCTCGCCACCCGCCAAAACAGCCGAGCTGGCCAAGCCGATGAACAACCCATGCTCGACCACGCCGGGGATTGTGCTCAACGCCCTGGCGAGGCCGGGCGGATCCACGATACGTTCGAGCTGGGCATCGACGATCCAGTGGCCGCCATCGGTGACGAAAACGTGGCCATCTTTGGCCTTGCGGACGGCCATTTGCCCGGAAACGCCGCATTCCGCAAATGCCTTCTCAATGGCGCGACGGGTCGCTCCGAGCCCGAACGGGATGACCTCGACTGGCAGCGGAAACCGGCCGAGCGTTGGCACCCATTTGCTGTCGTCGGCAATCACGATCATGCGATCCGAGGCCGCCGCCACGATCTTCTCGCGCAGCAATGCGCCGCCACCGCCCTTGATCAGATTGAGCTCGGGGTCGATCTCGTCGGCCCCGTCGACGGTGATGTCGAGATGGTCGATCTCGTCCAGCGTGGTGAGCGGCACCCCGCAGCGCATCGCGTCAGTGCGGGTTGCCTCCGAGGTCGGGACACCGATCACCTTGAGGCCGGCGCGCACGCGCTCACCCAGCAATTCGACGAAATGCCTGGCAGTCGAGCCCGTGCCAAGGCCGAGCTGCATGCCGTCACGCACCTCTTCCAGCGCGCGCGCCGCCGCCTGCCGCTTCAACTGGTCCATGTCCACGTTTGCGCCCGCTTTGGAAGTCAGGAATGCCGCCGGTCGTGTCGCTCGCGGCGGCCTATGTAGCCTCGTTTTCATCAGGAGAACAGGGTCTGGGACTACGTCTATAAGGTGATCTTATGGGGCCGCCCCTTGCGCCGGCCCGGCCGGACCGATAGCGCTTTGGCATGACTTCCCCTTACACCCTCGTTTTCGATCTCGACGGCACGCTCGTGGATACGGCGCCCGACCTGATCACCGCCCTGAACTACGTGCTCGACCGCGAAGGCCTGCCGCCGGTGCCGATGGCCTCGGCCCGCAACATGATCGGAGCCGGCGCCCGCAAGCTGATCGAGCGGGGCCTGGAGGCCGAGGGGCGCACCGTGACGCCCGCCGACATGGACCGGATGACGGCGGATTTCATCGCCTATTACGCCGACCATATTGCCGTCGAATCGCGCCCCTTCGAGGGTCTCCTGGACGCGCTCGATCTGTTCGCGGCGCAGGGCCATCGGCTGGCGGTCTGCACCAACAAGCTGGAATGGCTGTCAAAGCGGCTGTTGGATCAGCTCGACTTGAGCCGGCGGTTCGGGGCGATCTGCGGCGCCGACACGTTCGGGGTTCAGAAGCCCGATCCGGCCATCTTCCGCGAGACCGTGGCGCGGGCCGGCGGAGAGGTCAAAGCCAGCATCATGGTCGGCGACGCCGGAACCGATGTCGGCGTCGCCCGGCGCGCCGGAGTGCCCGTGATCGGGGTCAGTTTCGGCTATACGGACGTGCCGATTGCCGAGCTGAAACCGGACCGTCTGATCCATCACATGCGTGACCTGCCGGCTGCCGCGCACAGCCTGATGATGGCTTAGGCGCCGGACAAGCCACTGATAATACTTCGTTATTTTCCTGGAAGCCGCATTAACCATCTATTTACTATGCGTGCCCGGCCGGTTGCTTGCCGGGAACGACGCCCCTAAGGTCCGGCCGGGGTCATGTGGCGGTTCGTCGCGGTAGAAGTGGATGGGTCATGCGTCGTGTCATGGTAGTTGCGCTGGTGGGGGCGAGCTTGGGCGGCTGCTCCTCATTGAACATGTTCAAATCGGCCCCGCCGACCGTTCAGGTCCGGCTCGAATCCAACCCTCCGGGGGCTGACGCCACCACGTCGCTCGGACCGGGCTGCAAGACGCCCTGCTCCGTTTCGGTTCCTGCCCCTGACGCCCCGTTCACGGTCGCCTTCGCGCTGCCCAAATTCCAGCCGGCAAGCGTGTCGGTGAATGTGATCAAGACTCCGGGCGATTTCACCACTCCGGCCTCGGTCACATCAGATCCGAACCCGGTGTTCGCCGAGCTTCAGCCGGCAGTGCCGCCGAAGCCCGTGAGGAAGAAGCCGCACCGGCCAAAGAAGCCGAGACCGGCTGCAGCCGCGCCCGCGGCCGCGCCGGAGGATGCTGCACCGCCCGCCGCCGCCTCGCCGTTCCCGGATCCGAACGCGGGCAAGCGCTGACTTACGTATACCACCCGATTGTCTGAGCCGCGTCCGATGCTTAGATTGCGTGCCAGG
This sequence comes from Bradyrhizobium sp. CCBAU 51627, assembly GCF_028128765.1. Taxonomy (GTDB): domain Bacteria; phylum Pseudomonadota; class Alphaproteobacteria; order Rhizobiales; family Xanthobacteraceae; genus Bradyrhizobium. The sequence goes on along the minus strand of NZ_LBJG01000005.1, from coordinate 73,144 downwards.
CGCCGTTGAAGCAAAGGTGCCCCCGTCGCCGTAAGTGACAAGGCATTTTGTATGAACGGATCCACTGCGAGCCCCCGCACTGCGCTGTCGAGCGCGATGACCGATCCGTTCGGGCGGACGATCTCCTATTTGCGCGTCTCCGTCACTGATCGCTGCGACCTGCGCTGCTTCTACTGCATGTCGGAAGACATGACATTCCTGCCAAAGGCCGACCTGCTGACGCTGGAGGAACTCGACCGGCTCTGCTCGGCCTTCATCGCCAAGGGCGTGAAGAAGCTGCGGCTCACCGGCGGCGAGCCGCTGGTCCGCCGCAACGTCATGACACTGGTGCGCTCGCTGTCGCGGCACCTGTCGAGCGGCGCTTTGAACGAGCTGACGCTGACCACCAACGGCACGCAGCTCGCAAAGCACGCCAGGGAGCTGGCCGATTGCGGCGTCCGCCGCATCAACGTCTCGCTCGACACGCTCGATCCCAAGAAGTTTCGCGAGATCACCCGCTGGGGCGAGATCGACAAGGTGCTGGAAGGCATCGAGGCCGCACGCGCCGCTGGGCTCGCCGTGAAGATCAACGCGGTGGCACTGAAGAATCTCAACGAGGACGAGCTCCCTGACCTGATGCGCTGGGCCCACGGCAAGGATATGGGCCTCACCCTGATCGAGGTGATGCCGATGGGCGAGATCGGCGCGGGCCGCATCGACCAATACCTGCCGCTGTCCTTGGTGCGCGCGCGGCTCGCCCAGCAATTCACATTGACGGATCTCGCGGAGAGCACCGGCGGCCCCGCCCGCTATGTCAGCGTCGCCGAGACCGGCGGCAAGCTCGGCTTCATCACGCCGATGACCCACAATTTCTGCGAATCCTGCAATCGGGTGCGCATCACCTGCACGGGCACGCTGCACACCTGCCTCGGTCACGAGGATGCCTCGGACCTGCGCAAACCTCTGCGTGCATCCGATGACAATGTGCTGCTTGCGGATGCGATCGACCGCGCCATCGGACTGAAGCCCAAGGGCCACGATTTCATCATCGACCGCCGTCACGACCGCCCGAGCGTCTCGAGGCATATGAGCGTCACCGGCGGCTGAGGAATGGGGCGGCTGCGGCCCTATTCCCCTTAGATATCAACAAACTTCCGATTGACTGCCGGCACGCCCGCTGGTTTGGTGCGCCAGCCTCATGCCTGCGCGGCGAGACAAGCCACGCGCCTGTTCGGCGCAGTCAAGACGGCCGGGGCACCATCGGGGGAGGACCAATCTTTGCAAGCGCTCCTTAAGTTGAGCCGTGGGATCGACGCGTTCACGCGCTGGACGGGCAAGCGTCTGGCCTGGATGATCGTCGTGGCCGTCGTCGTCTCGGCGGTCAATGCGGTCGTTCGGAAGGTCTTCGACACGTCCTCCAATTCCTGGCTCGAGCTGCAATGGGTGCTGTTCAGCATCGTGTTCCTGCTCTGCTCGCCCTGGACGCTGCTCGATAACGAACACATCCGCATCGACATCGTGAACAACACCTTGCCGAAGAAAGTACGCAACGTGATCGACGTGATCGGTCACCTGTTCTTCCTCATTCCGCTGTGCCTCGTCATGATCGTCACCGGGGTACCGTTCTTCGAGCGGTCGTTCCAGATCAACGAGCAGTCGGGCAACGCCGGCGGCCTGCCGCAATGGCCCGCCAAATCCCTGATCATGATCGGCTTCGCGTTCCTGCTTGCTCAGGCCGTCTCCGAGTTAATCAAGCGGATCGCGATCATGCGCGGATTGATTCCGGATCCTCACGACTCCCAGGTCTCGGCGCTCGAGGCGGAAGTCGAGCATCTCGTCGAAGCGCTCGAGAAGAAATAGCCGTTGGCGACGGTTCAGGGGGAATCATGACTGCATTCATCATCGCCAATCTGGCACCCATCATGTTCGCGACGCTCGTCGTCGTGCTGCTGCTCGGCTATCCCGCGGCATTTTCGCTCGGCGCCGTCGGCCTTTTCTACGCCGTGATCGGCATCGAGCTCGGCGAATTCCGTCCCGACTTCCTAAACGCGCTTCCCGAGCGCGTTTACGGCGTGATGAACAACGATACGCTGCTCGCCATTCCCTTCTTCACCTTCATGGGGCTGGTGCTGGAGCGGTCGGGCATGGCCGAGGACCTGCTCGACACCATCGGACAGCTGTTCGGAACCGTCCGCGGCGGTCTCGCCTACGCCGTCGTGTTCGTCGGCGCCCTGCTCGCGGCAACGACCGGCGTGGTCGCCGCTTCCGTGATCTCGATGGGATTGATCTCGCTGCCCATCATGCTGCGCTACGGTTACGACCGGCGCATGGCGACCGGCATCATCGCTGCCTCAGGGACGCTCGCGCAGATCATTCCGCCCTCGCTCGTGCTGATCGTGATGGCCGACCAGCTCGGCAAATCCGTCGGCGACATGTACGAAGGCGCCTTCATTCCGGGCCTGGTGCTCGCCGGCATCTACGCGGGCTATGCCTTCCTCGTCAGCATGATCTTCCCGAAGGCCGCGCCCGGCCTGCCGAAGGAGGCAATCGGCTTCCGCGAAGAGAATGGCAGCCGCGGCCTCGGCTCCCTCGGCGCGCTCTTCATCGCGAGCTGCGTGTTCGGCTGGTTCATGATGCGCAACTCCGAGACGCATGGTGCCGACTTCGTCGTGCTCAGCATGTTCAACGGCATCATCTTCGCCTTCGTCGTCGCGGTGGTGAACTGGATCGTGGATAAGCTCACCGGCTTCCGTTTCCTTTCGAAGATGGCCCAGCAGACCACCTTCGTCATGGTGCCGCCGCTGTTCCTGATCTTCCTGGTGCTCGGCACCATCTTCATCGGCCTCGCGACGCCGACGGAAGGTGGCGCGATGGGCGCTGCCGGCGCCCTCATCCTCGGCGCGGCGAAACGGCGGCTGAGCTGGGACCTGATCCGGCAGGCGACGGAATCGACCGCCAAGCTGTCGGCCTTCGTGGTGTTCATCCTGGTCGGCGCCCGCGTGTTCTCGCTCACCTTCTACGGCGTCAGCGGGCACGTCTGGGTCGAGCATCTGCTCACCTCCCTGCCCGGCGGCCAGGTCGGCTTCCTGATCTTCGTCAACGCCTTCGTGTTCGTGCTGGCCTTCTTCCTCGACTTCTTCGAGCTGGCCTTCATCGTGATCCCGCTGCTGGGGCCTGCCGCCGAGCACCTGGGCATCGACCTGATCTGGTTCGGCGTCATCCTCGGCGTCAACATGCAGACCTCGTTCATGCATCCGCCCTTTGGCTTCGCGCTGTTCTATCTCCGATCAGTCGCGCCCAAGGAGCGATACACCGATCGCGTCACCGGCAAGAGGATGGACCCGGTCACCACGGGGCAGATCTACTGGGGCGCAGTGCCGTTCGTCGTCATCCAGATCATCATGGTCGCTCTGGTGATCGCGTTCCCGTCGATGGTCATGCACTACAAGGGCGCCCAGTCGACCATCGACCCGAACTCCGTCAAGATCGAGGTGCCGCAGATCGAGCTGCCGCCGCTCGATTTCGGTCCGCCGCAGAAGTAGCCATCCTGGCCCTCGCGCGTCGTGCTCCGCTTCGGCGGAGCATGACACGCGTGACACGCGCGGCGAACACGGGCATACCGGGCGTTCCTCCAATCCCGGGAATGCCGCGCATGCTCCGATCGTCCCCCGCCCCCTCGCTCGCCGGTTCGTTGATCGCCTCGCTCTGGCTCGCCTGTGCCGCGACCATGGCGCATGCCGAGCCCAACGCGAATGTCGTGGCCGACGTCCAGGCGCTGGCGCAGAAGGAGCAGCAGCCGCTGCTCGACACGCTGCGCGACCTCGTCAACATCGAAACCGGCAGCAGGGACGTCGAGGGCCTGAACGTGATCGCCGGGCGAGTGGCCGACCAGCTGAAGCAGCTCGGCGGCACGGTGGAGATCCTGCAGCCCTCCGACGTCTATCGCCTCGACGATACGCCCGAGAAGATCGGCCCGGCCGTGCATGCCGTCTTCAAGGGCACCGGCACCACGAAGATCATGCTGATCGCCCACATGGATACGGTCTACCTGAAGGGCATGCTGAAGGACCAGCCGTTCCGCATCGACGGCGACAGGGCCTATGGACTCGGCATTGCCGACGACAAGCAGGGCGTCGCGCTCATTCTCCACACCGTGGCGATGCTGCAGAAACTGAGCTTCAGGGACTACGGCACCCTCACGGTGCTGACCAATGGCGACGAGGAGATCTCCTCGCCCGGCTGGCGCAGCACCATCACCAAATTCGCCGCAGACCAGGACGCTGTGTTCTCATTCGAAGGCGGCGGGACCGACGGCACGCTGCGCCTTGCGACCAGCGGCATCGGCTCGGCCTACCTCAGGGTGATCGGCCGATCCTCGCATGCGGGCGCAAGGCCCGAGGGCGGCATCAATGCGCTCTACGAGCTCTCCCACCAGGTGCTGCAGATGAAGGATCTGTCCAAGCCCGAGCAGGGCCTGAAGCTGAACTGGACGGTGTCGAAGGCCGGCACCAATCGCAACGTCATTCCCGCCGAAGCCACGGCCCAGGCCGATGCGCGCGCCCTGAAAGTGTCGGATTTCGACGAGCTGGAGAAGGTGCTCCAGGAGAAGATCAAGAATCACCTGCTGCCGGATTCCAAGGTCGAGCTGAAATTCGAGGTGCGCCGTCCTCCGCTCGAGGCCAACGACGCCTCGCGCCGTGTCGCCGCCTACGGCAAGACGATCTATCAGGAGATCGGAATGTCCATGAAGGTTGCCGAGAAGGCGACCGGCGGCGGCACCGACGCCGCTTTTGCCGCCCTCAAGACCAAGGGCGCCGTGGTCGAGGGCATGGGCCTGTCGGGCTTCGGCGCCCATTCCAACGATGCCGAATATGTCCAAATCAACAGCATCGTGCCGCGTCTCTACCTGACCACGCGCATGATCATGGACCTGTCGACCGGCAAGCTGAAATAGCGATGCTGTCTTCCGCCCTTCTCCCCTTGTGGGAGAAGGTGGCGCGAAGCGCCGGATGAGGGGTTCTCTCCGCAAATTCAATTGTCAGAGGTGTGTGCGGAGAGCACCCCTTGCCCATCTCGCCGCTAACGCGGCGAGCCACCCTCTCCCGCAAGGGGAGAGGGAAAGCCCCCCTCCGCCAGCCTGAACCGCAGCGTGAACTCGGCGCCGCCGCTGGGGAGGTTGTCCACCGCAACCGTTGCGGCATGATCATCGGCGACCCCGCGCACGATCGAAAGGCCAAGGCCCGCACCATCGCTGCGCTGGCGATCCCTGCGCCAGAAGCGCTGGAAGATCAGCTCGCATTCGGCCTCGTCAACGCCGGGACCGCAATCGCGCACCCGCACCGAGCCGTCGTCGCCGACCTCGACGTCGACCGAGGTGTCCCTCGCGGTGAACTTGATAGCGTTTTCGGCGAGATTGAACACCGCGCGCTGAAGCATCTCCGAGTTGCCGTGGATCATCACCGGGGCCTCGGCGCCCTTGAGTGCGATGTCCTTGTGCTGGGCGATCGCGAGCGGCGCGATCGACCCGACCACCTCGGCACAGACGGCGCGCAAGTCGGCGGTCTCGTCTGGATCGAGCACCAGTGTGTCGAGCTCGGCGATCTCCAGGAGCTGGGCGACGATCCGGCTCATGCCTTCGACATCGTCATGCAGGGCCTGCCGCGCAGCAGCATCGCCAAGCGTTTCGATGCGCGTGCGCAGGATCGCGAGTGGCGTGCGCAATTGATGGGCGGCGTCGGCCGTGAACTGGCGTTGCACGCGAAAGCCGTCCTGGAGGCGATCCAGCGCCTGATTGACGGCCGTCACGAGCGGCACGATCTCGCGCGGGATCTGCTCCGTCGGCAGGCGAATGTCGGTGCGAGCAGGGCCAATGGCGCTCGCCTTCTCCGAGGCCTTCCAGAGCGGTGCGATCGCGCGGCGGAAGATGATGATATCGGTGGCGAGTAGGACCAGAAGAATGGGAATGGTGATCCACCCGACCCGACGGAAGAAGTTGGACACGATGTCGTCGGTGATGACGTCGCGATGGGACAGGTCTTCCGCCACGTGAATGCGAACAGAGGTGTCGCCGATCGTCTGGGTCACGTCGGCACCGGAAATCGAATCGGACTCGACGCTCCCGGTCTTCTTGTGGGACGAGAACAGCAGGCGGCCGTCGGCATCGCGGATGTCGTACTGGTAGCGGCCATAGGCTTCCGAATAGAGACCGCGAAGGCTGTCGGGCAGATTGAACGTCACCTCGCCGTCCGGCCGGACGGCGATGCGCTCGGCCAGCGTCTCGGCCTGGGCTCGCATCGCGGCGCGATGCAGCTGGTCGATCTCGGAGTTCAAAAGCCAGAACAGGACCAGCGGCAGGAAGATCGCAACCACCGCCACCGCGATGATGTGCAGGAACACGATGCGCGAGATCAGCGATTTGAACGATGGCGACCTCACTCTTGGCCGCCGCTGGGGCTCGTTCTCAGATCCGGCCCTCGCCACGCTATTTCTCCTCGGCCATCATGTAGCCGACGCCACGGATCGTGTGGATCACGACCTTGGCGCCATGTTCGGCGAGCTGCTTGCGCAATCGGGAGACGTAGACCTCGACCGCATTGGAGGCGACCTCGCCCTCGAGCCCGAAGATGTGATCTTCGACGTTCTTCTTCGACACCACACGCCCCTGCCGGCGCAGCAGGATTTCCAGCACCGAGGTCTCGCGCGATGAGATGATCCGCGGCTTGTCGTCGACGAACATCTGGCGGCTCTCGGTGTCGTAGACGAGATTGGCGAGCCGCAGCGATCGGCCGAGCAACTGGCCGGGACGGCGCAGGATCGCCTCCAGCCGCGCCACCAGCTCCTCCATCGCGAACGGCTTTGCGAGGTAGTCGTCGGCGCCGCTGCGCAGGCCGTTGACGCGGTCCTGCAGCCCGCCGCGCGCGGTCAACACCAGCACCGGCAGCGGGTCCATCTGCCGCCGCAGCTCACGTAGCACCGACAGGCCGTCGCCGTCGGGCAGGCCGAGATCGAGGATCATCGCGGCATAGCCGACGCTGCTCACCGCCTCACGCGCCTCGGCCGCCGTGCCGACGACATCGCTCTCGTAGCCTGCCGCGACCAGCCCGGCGGCGACCAGCCGCGCCAGCTCCGCATTGTCCTCGACGATCAGAAGGCGCATCGCATTCCCGGCCGGATGGCTCCGGTGTCAGCATACGGCTTGCGCCGCGTCTTCGCTGTCTTCCACCATTCGGGGCGGTTCGGCCAGCGAAAAAGCGCTCGACCGACGATCGCCCGCCGTCGTCAGGTTCATGTAAGTCGCGCAGGCTGGGCCCATCATTGTCCCGCTGACCGGTTCGCCACCGCGGCATGGAGATGCCGCAAGCAGCCAAGTCGGGCGTTACGCGGGCGGCGTCTCTAGCTCCGCCCCTCGAAGTACGTGCAAAGCAGGGTCGCGTCTTTTGGAGCCAACGATTTCCGAAACAACCGGCACTTGAAATGATGGTCCTTCCCCTCTCCGCTCTCGACCAGGAACATGCATCGGCTGCAAATGTCGGCACGGTGACGGCGCTTGGCAACATCGAGCCCGGTCAGGACGCGACCAAGCATATCGTGCAGCTGGGATCGCTCCCCGGCCTCGAGCGCCTCGACTTGATCCCGCAGGACGTTGATCGGATCGCGCTCGAGTAACTTCTCGCCTTCACCCGTGATACAAAGCACGATCGAGCGCTTGTCCTCCGCGGATGGCTTGCGGACCACCAGCCCCTTGTTCTGGAGTGCGGCGGCAATCTGCGACGCGGCGCTACGCGTCGCGCCCAGGAAGCTGGCGAGAGCAGTCGGCGTTCGCGAAAATCGGTTTGCGCGAGCCAGAAAGCGCAACGCCATCCATTCCCGATCGCTCAGGCCCGAAAGGTTGCCTTCAAACAGCCAGGTATCGGCCGATTGCACCAGCAGTTGTAAAATCTCGATCGCCATTCTTACACGGAGTCCCCGCGGGAAACGGCGCGCTGGCAACTCGATCGCTGATCGAGAACCGCCGTATTCGGTGAAAGCTGAATTCCCGTCGGGACTGGTTGAGTCCGGTATACCGTACCGTGAAGCCGGAGCGGCGATGACACGCCGCGACTTCAGCCCGATTTGCCGAATTTCGATAACCCGATCGTTCCGCAAAAGGAACACCGAAGAAATACTGACAAGTTCTGCGGCTTCTCCTGTCGCCGGCCGCCTTGAAGCAAGCGTCCATGATCGGCGGCGAGAATGCGTGCAGTTCAGTCCGGCCCGCGCGCGGCTTCTTCAGCGCCATCAGCCTCGCAAGCCGTCCCATGGCGACGACACCTTGCATTTGCGTCCGCCTCATGCCGCGGAACCGAAGCGACAAATTCAAAAGAGGATCGGAAAGCGCCCTCGCATTCGCTCCTGAAATTTGGGACAGGAACATTCCTGCAATTACCAGGTTTTCCCGATGCCCTTCCCCAAAGGGCGACCCCGAGTGGCCCCAGCTCAATGCCCCCCAATATCCCCGCGAGCTGGGGCCTTTTTCTTTGCCAATGGTCACCTGTCTCCATTTTTGTACCTTACCGGGAACGATACCTCGGCTGCGGAGTCGGGCCATGGGGCCGTAGGCGTTGGATTTAGATCGTGCCGCGCTTTCATTTCTTCGCTCGCGAGGCTGCAGCGACTTTGCTGCGCATGGCAAAGACAACAAAAGACCCAGCAGTTGCCGCGGGTGTGGTGCGACGTGCAGCCGATCTCAAGGACCGCACCGGAGAGCTCCCGCCGGTTGACGTTGATGCGGTGGCCGCAGAACCGCCCAAGCCCCCGACCGAGAATTAGAGCCGTCAGAAGCGGCGGTCTGTTTCAAGACGCGAATGCGAGACCGCTTCGCAATGGAGTAACGGGAACATCATCTCGCTGTCGGGAATTAACCCTGCGAGGCCGTCGCCCGCTGTCGTTGCCGGCAGCGCGCGTTGCGGGATAGCCAAAGGTCGTTGACACAACAGACTCGCTTCGAAGAGAAGCGCCCGCGCAGATAGCCAAAGGCAACGGTCTCCGCTTCTCCTGAGAATGGAGACGGCTGGTTCATTTTCACTTCATCGGCGCGTGAGGCGGAAAATGCCTAGCATCAACATTGGGCGGGTGCATAGTCTTGCAATCGTACGCGAAATAGGCGAGCGGCTGGCTCCGATGTTGCCGGAGGAGAAGGATCTACCGCTTAATCTCCAGCGCCAGCTACAGCGGCTGGCTGCGCTGGAGGATGCGCCGCCTCTCGCTCCGGAGCGAGACGAACTGCTACGAGGGGAAAAGCAGGAAGCCCTTGGCGAACCCGCGTCGCGATTTGCCTCGTGGTTCCGGCGGAAGCGCTGATCAGATCATCCCCAAAGCGATGAACAATCCGATCTCCATCAAGAGAGCCACGCCGGCAAGCGCCGAAGTGACAACAAGATCGCTCAAGCTCATGACTTAGCTCGTTTGGCCCCGAGCTCCGACAGGAAACACGCTCAAGCGGTCAAAGTTTCGGTTCCGTGAATGAAACAGAACCAAGAGCCCGCGCCTCGACCGGCAACGACGGGCCGGAACGTTGCGGGCACATCATCGTTCCTCATTTCAGGTTAGCGGGCGCGAAGCTAGGCGAAAACTATGAAATGGATGCTCGTGGTCCTGGTAGGTGGCGTCTCGCCAGTCAATACCGATCTCGTGTTCGACAAATTCAGTGACTGTCTTGCCACCGAGGAGCAAATGCGACAGCATTACTCCGATGCGTTCGATGCTTGGGATCGCCTGGCCGCGGCAAGAATTTACCGGAACCGGGACTACAAGAGAGCTCGCGATCTTCAAGCCAAAAGACTGTTGAGTAACGTGGGAACTTGTGTGCCACACGGCGGCGGAGATCCAATTGTTACGCCGCCGGAACAGCAGAAGCCGCCCCCAGCATCGTCGCAACCCGCAACACCGTCGCAGCAACCTGCTACACCGTCGCAGCCGACGCCGCGAAACTAGCGGCAGCCGTAGCTTTATGGATCATGAGCTGATGTCGGTGGCGGCGATATCGCGATGTCGTATACGCTTCGCTATCCCCCCGATGTCCTAACCTGTTGGTCTGGGCACCGCCATGCCTCCCCCCATCGCCTGCTGGTTTGTCACGCGGCTTTACAGTGCGTTGCACGCCCCCCCACGACAAAGGCCCCGGAGCTTGTGCTCCGGGGCCCGTATCGCGAGACCGCCGCCCTCAGCTCTGCGCGTGACGCGCCATGAAGCTGTCGTAGGCGAGCTCGGCCACCTGGAACCACGAGTAATCGTTGTTCGAGAAGTTCGTCAGCGACTCGTAGACCTTCTTGAAGTTCGCGTTGGTGCTCGCAATCTCGCTGTGCAGCTCCTTCGCCGCCTTGAAGGAAGCCTCCATGACCTCGTGTGGGAATGCGTGCAGCTTGGTACCGCCCGCGAGTAGGCGGCGTAGCGCCTGCGGATTGGCCTGATCGTATTTCGCCATCATCCAGTTGTTGGAATAATGGCCGGCCTGCTCGAGAACGGATTGGTAGTATTTCGGCAGCGCGTTCCACTTGTCGAGATTGACGAAGCTGAGCAGTATCGGTCCGCCCTCCCACCATCCCGGATAGTAGTAATGCGGCGCGACCTTGTAGAAGCCGAGCTTCTCGTCGTCGTAGGGTCCGACCCACTCCGCGGCGTCGATCGTGCCTTTTTCCAGTGCAGGATAGATGTCGCCGCCCGCGATCTGCTGTGGCACGGCGCCGAGCTTGGCCATCACCTTCCCGGCGAAGCCACCGATGCGGAATTTCAGTCCGTTGAGATCTGCGACGGTCTTGATCTCCTTGCGGAACCAGCCGCCCATCTGACAGCCCGTGTTACCGGCCAGCAGCGAGGTGACGTTGTAGCTCTTGTAGAACTCGTTGAGGACTTCCTTGCCGCCACCCAGCATGTACCAGGCTTGGTTGATGCGCATGTTGGGGCCAAAAGGCACCGACGAACCGAAGGTAAAGGTCGGGTCCTTGCCGAAATAGTAGTACGAGGCGGTGTGGCCGATCTCGCAGGTGCCGTTCTGCACGGCATCGAGCACCTGCAGACCCGGCACGATTTCGCCACCGGCGAAGGTCTGGATCTGGAATTTGTTGTCGGTCGCCTCGGCCACTGCCTTGGCCATCACCTCGGCGCCGCCGTAGAGGGTGTCGAGCGATTTCGGCCAGCTCGTCGGCATGCGCCATTTGATTTCCGGCATCGATTGCGCGATCGCCGGAGCCGCGAGCGTGGCGGCACCGGCGGCGCCAAGTCCCGTGACCTTGATGAAGTCTCTTCTCTTCATGATGTCCTGCCCTGATGGGTTGTGATTGTGAGCCTTCTTGCCGAGGCTTGGAGGACAGCATGACGCAAGGAACTCGGGATTTCCACCCTGATCGCACTGCGACAAAGAAAAAGGATCGCCTCGCGAGAGGGGCTGTGCCATTTCGTCTTACGACTTAAGCCGTACACGGTGCGCCGAAGCTCGTCGCTTGGTCAAATGAAGCCGCCCGCAAATTTCGGATTAATCGATTATAAATTGATGCCACTGTTTTGCCCGACGTGTCAACCGAGCCTTGGCGAGCCCGTCCCCATCCCCACGTCATCGCCTCTACTGTGCATGGGGTTGTTTTGCGGATTTTGGGATGCCCCGTCACATCGCCAATGAAAAGCCCGGCCTCGCGAACGAGGCCGGGCGGTTCAGTCCGACAGCGTGAGCCGGAGATCAGCCGCGGGTGCGCGAACGGATCATGAAGCTGTCGTAGGTGTATTCGGCGACCTGCCACCACAGATATTCGTCGGAGCGGTAGGCCTGCATGGCGTCGATCGACTTCTTGAAGTCGGCGTTCTTGGCCGAGATCTCCGCCCACAGCTCGTTGGTGGCCTTGAGGCAGGCTTCCAGCACCTCGTTGGTGAAGGGACGAAGCTGGGTGCCGCCGGCGACCAGACGCTTCAGCGCCGCCGGGTTCTGCATGTCGTAGCGCGCGGCCATCCAGCTGTTGGCGTTGGCCGCCGCGTTGGTGAGGATGGCCTGGTAGTTCTTCGGCAGCGAATTCCACTTCTCCAGATTGGCGAAGGCGTGGACCATCGGGCCACCTTCCCAGAAGCCCGGATAGTAGTAGTACTTCGCAACCTTGGCGAAGCCGAGCTTCTCGTCATCGTAGGGGCCGACCCACTCGGCTGCGTCGATGGTGCCCTTTTCCAGCGCCGGATAGATGTCGCCGCCGCCGAGCTGCTGCGGCACCACGCCGACCTTCTGAAGCACCTGACCGGCGATGCCGCCGATTCGGAATTTCAGGCCGGACAGATCCGCAACGGTCTTGATCTCCTTGCGGAACCAGCCGCCCATCTGGGTGCCGGTGTTGCCGCAGGCGAATCCGATCACGTTCGACTTCTTGAAGAACTCGTTGCCGAGCTCCTGGCCGCCGCCCTGATACCACCAGGAGTTCTGCTGCCGCGCATTGAGGCCGAACGGCACCGAGGCGTAGATCGCGAAGGTGGGGTCCTTGCCGACATAGTAGTACGAGACGGTGTGGCACATCTCGACGGTGCCGTTCGAGGTCGCATCGAGCGCCTGCAGCGGCGGAACGATTTCACCGCCGGCGAACACCTGGATCTGGAACTTGTTGTCGGTCATCTCGGCGACGTACTTTGCCAATTGCTCGCCGCCGCCATAGATGGTGTCGAGCGACTTCGGGAAGCTCGACGTCATGCGCCACTTGATCTCGGGCGAGGACTGCGCAATCGCCGGCGAGGCCACTGCGGCTGTGGCCGCTGCGCCCGCGGCCGACACTTTCAGGAAATCACGACGCTTCATCTTCAGGTCTCTCCTTGCTGGGGTATTTCCCCTACTTCCTCTCGACGGCCGCTCGTTCCGGTGACGCGATGCTCATGCGTCCAACCGAAGGGGCTTCGCTGCCGTGGGCGTTTAACACGGAAGCCACGCTCGCGGAACGCGACAATGGCATGACGGGGGGCGACGAAAGTCGCATGTCCCCAGCCATCAGGCTTCAAGCGGCTGCGATCACGCCCTTGAGCTGGTCCCGCACCTGTCCCGCTATGGCGCGATAGATCGCCGCATGCGGCCCATCAGGCTCGCTGTCGACGACGGGATTGCCGGCGTCCGAGGTGGCGCGAATCGCCATGTGCAGCGGAATTTCGCCCAGGAACGGTACTCCAAGCTTTTCGGCCTCGTGGCGCGCCCCGCCATGGCCGAAGATGTCCGATTTCGTGCCGCAATGCGGGCACTGGAAGTAGCTCATGTTCTCGACGATGCCGAGCACGGGCACGTTGACCTTCCTGAACATGGCGAGCCCGCGCCGGGCGTCGATCAGGGACAGGTCCTGCGGAGTCGAGACGATGACGGCGCCCTTCAACGGCACGTTCTGCGCCAGCGTGAGCTGGGCATCGCCCGTGCCCGGCGGCATGTCGACGACGAGCACGTCGAGCGTGCCCCACGCAACGTCGCGCAGCATCTGCGTCACCGCCGACATCACCATCGGGCCGCGCCAGATCATTGCGGTCTCTTCCTCGACCAGGAAGCCGATCGACATGATGGCGAGGCCAAAACGCCGGAGCGGAATCATTTTTCGTTCGCCGTCCAGCTTCGGCTTCTCGTGCAGGCCGGTCAGCCGCGGCACCGAGGGGCCGTAGATGTCGGCATCGAGCAAGCCGACTTTGAGGCCAAGGTCACGCAGGCCCAATGCCAGATTGAGCGCGGTGGTCGACTTGCCGACCCCGCCCTTGCCCGAAGCCACCGCGATCACGGCGGCGACACCCGGAATTTCGGACTGCCGCGCCATCGGCGACCCGCCACCCTGCGGCGGCTTGTGGGCATGGGCCGGCTGCACGCCTGGTGTGCCACGGCTCGGCTGCGGGGGTGGCGGCGCGGAGCCCGGCTTGCGCTCGGCGGTCAGGGCAACCATCGCCGTGGTGACGCCAGGAATGGCGCGCACGGCGTCTTCAGCCTCGGCCCGCACGGATTCCCAAGCCCGCGCCTCGGCGGCATCGACGTTGATCGAGAAGAAGACCTTGCCGTCGGCGGCGCTGATCGCACTCAGCACATTGGCATTGGTGAGCGCGACCCCGCGGGGCGACTTGATCTTGGCGAGGCTGTCGAGAACCTGTTGCTGCGTCACGCTCAAAGCGCATCTCCTGGAGTAGAGCATGATCCGGAAAAGTGTGGTGCGGTTTTCCGGTCAGATCATGCTCAAGGCTTGAGGATGCCCCATTAGAGCGGAAACGGCCAAAAGGCTACTGCCTGCCGATATCGTCAGCCATCTCCGCGGGCGCCGCTCCCTGCTCCTTCGCCGCCTCGTAATTGAGCTCGATCATGACCCCGTTGGGGTCGTGGACGAAGATCTGCCAGAGGTCGCCGCCAGGCACCTGGCGAGCGTCGAATGTCATGCCCTTGGATGCCAGCCGCTGCTTCATGCCTTCGAAACCGCGGCTTGCGAAGGCGACGTGGTGGACAACGCCGGAATCCGGCTTTTGTGGCTCGGAGGTCGGAGAAATATCGACGAGGTGGACCACCGGCCTGCCCTCGCTGTACATCCAGGCCCCCGGGAAGGCGAAATTCGGCCGGGCGCCTATTTCCAGACCCAGCACGTCCTCGTAGAAGCGGACCGTCTCAGCCAGATTCCGGGTCCGGATGTTGAAATGATCGAGTACGCCGACGCTCACACCGCCCAAACCGACACCCATGCCTCGCTCCCTTGTTTTGAAGTCGTTGAGGTCCGCCATCCTAGCACAGAGGGCTGCCAAACGAAGCCGTTGCCCTCCGCCCTCAAGGGTTTATGGTGCGCCCGGTCCGCTCAGGCGGAACCCCAAGGATCCCGGCTGGGCGCCCCTCGCCCGGCTGCAACCGTAAAACTCAAGCTACGGACACACACATGGCTAAAGTCGCTTTCCTCGGTCTCGGCGTCATGGGCTTCCCCATGGCCGGACACCTCGTGAAAAAAGGGGGCCATGAGGTCACCGTCTACAACCGCACCGCGGCCAAGGCGAAGGAATGGGCGGACAAGTTCGGCGGCAAGACCGCGGCAACGCCGAAGGCCGCCGCCGAAGGCCAGGATTTCGTGATGTGCTGCGTTGGCAACGACAACGATCTGCGCGCGGTCACGATCGGCCCCGACGGCGCCTTTGCCGGCATGAAGAAGGGCGCGACCTTCGTCGACCACACCACCGCCTCGGCCGAAGTCGCACGCGAGCTTGATGCGGCCGCGACCAAGGCCGGCTTCAAGTTCGTCGACGCCCCCGTCTCCGGCGGCCAGGCCGGCGCCGAGAACGGCGCGCTGACGGTGATGTGCGGCGGAGCTCAGGACGCCTATGCCGGCGCCGAGCCGATCATCACCGGCGCCTATGCGCGGATGTGCAAATTGCTGGGGCCCGCCGGAAGCGGCCAGCTGACCAAGATGGTCAATCAAATCTGCATCGCCGGCCTCGTGCAGGGCCTCTCCGAAGGTATCCACTTCGCTCAGAAGAGCGGCCTCGACGTCGCCGCCGTGATCGAAACCATCTCCAAGGGCGCTGCGCAGTCGTGGCAGATGGAGAATCGCTACAAGACCATGAACGAGGGCAAGTACGATTTCGGCTTCGCCGTCGAATGGATGCGCAAGGACCTCTCGATCTCGCTGGCCGAGGCGCGCCGCAACGGCGCCAACCTGCCGGTGACCGCGCTGGTCGATCAGTTCTATTCCGAGGTCGAGAAGATGGGCGGCAAGCGCTGGGATACGTCCAGCCTGCTCGCGCGTCTGTCGCGCTGACGCCTGACCAAGCCGTTGCTGCCGTGCTGATCGCGATCGCCGCAATCTTCGTCCTCGCCTACGCGGCGATCGCGCTCGAGCACCCCATCGGGGTCAACAAGAGCGCCTCCGCGCTGCTCGCTGCAGGCCTGCTCTGGAGCGTGTATGCGATCGCAACCGGCGACCATGCTCTCGTCGGGCGCCAGCTCGACGAATCGGTCGGCGGCACCGCGCAGATCGTGTTCTTCCTGATCGGGGCGATGACCATCGTCGAGGTGATCGACGCCCATGACGGTTTCGAGGTCATCACCTCGCTGATCCGCACCACGAGCCAGGTGGTGCTGATCTGGCTGATCGGCTTCGTGACGTTCTTCCTGAGCTCGATCCTGGACAATCTGACGACCACCATCGTCATGGTCGCACTAATCCAGAAGCTGATCGTCCGTCGCGAGGACCGGCTGCTGTTCGCCTCCCTCATCGTGATCGCCGCCAATGCAGGCGGCGCATGGACCGTGATCGGCGACGTCACCACGACCATGCTCTGGATCGGTGGAAATCTATCCCCGCTTAAGATCATGGGCGCGGTGTTCCTGCCCTCGCTCCTCAATCTGCTCGTTCCGCTCGTCTTCGTCAGCTTCTCGCTCAAGGGCAAGACCATCGCAGCGCCACCGAAGGACGATGGGCTGCTGGCCGTCGACCGGTTCGAGCGCAATTTGATGTTCTATCTCGGGCTCGGCACGCTGATCGCTGTGCCCGCGTTCAAGGCGGTGACGCATCTGGCGCCCTTCATGGGCATCCTGTTCGGACTCGGCGTGCTGTGGCTGGTCGGCGAGATCGTGCATCGCGGTAAGGACGAGCATGTACGCCAGCCGCTCACCCTGGTGCACGCGCTGACGCGGATCGACATGGGTTCGGTGGTGTTCTTCGTCGGCATCCTGCTCGCGGTCGCCTGCCTTGAACATGCCGGCCTGCTGTCGATGCTGGCGCGCTGGCTGGACGCCGCGATTGGCCGGCAGGACGTCATCGTCGTCGTGCTCGGCCTGCTCAGCGCCGTCATCGACAACGTGCCGCTGGTCGCCGCAACCATGGGCATGTACGACCTCGGGCACTATCCGCCAGACAGCTTCATCTGGGAATTCATCGCTTATTGCGCCGGCACCGGCGGCTCGATCCTGATCATCGGATCGGCCGCAGGCGTCGCCGCCATGGGGCTCGAGCGCATCGACTTCCTCTGGTACGCCCGTCGCATCGCGGTGCCGGCACTCGCGGGGTACCTCGCGGGAGCCGTGGTCTACGTCGCGCAGCATGCGTGGCTGCACTGAGCACCCGCTTGCGGGCCGCCGGATTAACGCCCGGTTAACGTAATTTTTTAGCTCCTTAAGTCACCTCTTAAGGATTTCTTGCCAGAGATAGACAATGCAGAAGGTCCACGTCCGACGTGGGCAGGAATCGTTGTTGCTTGATGAGTAACCCCGCTGAAAAGCCTGAGGTAGTGCAGCTTCCGGCCGAGCCGGTCAGCGCTCCATCAGCGAGCAGCCGACGGGCTGCGGCGCAGCGGGTGCGCGAGGCGCGCGATAGGTTAACCTCGACCAGCGGAACCCGGCCGGCTTTCGATGCCGAGCTGTTGCGCCAATATGCGCAGACGCGGCTCTCCGCCTCCTATGTCGTGATGCTGCTGGTGGTCGCCACCGGCGTGTTGTTCGGGTTGTGGATGCAGCCGATCCCGGCCGCACTCTGGACCACCGGAATGCTCTGCATCCACGTCGCCATGACCCGCAGCTGCCGCCGCTTCCTTGCCGAGCCTGCTTCGCCCATTGCGACGCGCACCTGGCGAACGCGCTTCGTCGTGCTCGACCTGCTCTACGGGCTGTGCTGGATGGCGATCCTGATTCATCCCGTGCTCGATATGGTCACGGAAACGCTGATGATGTTCCTGATGCTGCTGGTCATCGCGGTATCGAGCATGCTCGCGGCCAACCTGCCGATCGCAGCTCTCGCCGCGACGGCGCCAGTCGCTGTCGCGATGGCGCTGAGCTTTGCGATGACCGGCTCGCTGGACAACTACATTCTGGCGGCGCTCGCGCTCGCCGCCGAAGGCTATTTCGTGCTGCTGGCGCATCGCCTGCACTCTTCGACTTTCGCCACGTTGGAAGCGCGCGCCGAGAAGGATGCGCTGATCGGCGAGCTCGAACAGGCCAAGGCGATCTCGGACGAAGCGCGCCACCGGGCAGAATCCGCCAACGTCGCCAAATCGCGTTTCCTGGCGCAGATGAGCCACGAGCTGCGCACGCCGCTCAACGCCATCCTGGGCTTCTCGGAGGTGATGAAGAGCGAGATTTTCGGCGCGCACGCGGTGCCGGTCTACAAGGAATACTCCGCAGACATCCATAATTCCGGCGTGCATCTCCTCAACCTCATCAACGAGATCCTCGATCTGTCGCGGATCGAGGCTGGCCGCTACGAATTGAATGAGGAGGCGGTGTCGCTGGTCGGCATCGTCGCCGACTGCCACCATCTGATGAAGCTGCGCGCCTCGAGCCGCGGCATCACTATCCACGAAGTATTCGAGCAGGCTATGCCGCGGCTCTGGGCCGACGAGCGCGCGATCCGCCAGGTCGTGCTTAACCTGCTCTCCAACGCGATCAAGTTCACCCCGCAAGGCGGCGAGATCTGGCTCAAGGCCGGCTGGACCGCCTCGGGCGGCCAATACCTCTCGGTGAAGGATACCGGCTCGGGTATCCCGGAGGACGAGATCCCTGTCGTGCTCGCCTCCTTCGGCCAAGGCTCCAACTCGATCAAATCGGCTGAACAGGGTGCCGGATTGGGCTTGCCCATCGCCAAGAACCTAATCGACCTGCATGGCGGCACGTTCACGCTGAAATCGAAGCTGCGCATCGGCACCGAGGTGATCGTTACGTTCCCGCCCGAGCGTGTGATGAGCGCGCTGGCGCCGCTGTCTGATGATGCGCCGCCGTTGCAGCCGGAGAGTTCCATGGTGCCCGACGAGAAGCGCAGGCCGCGCCACAAGCCGATCATGAGCGCGGGGACCGGCTCTTAACGAGATGCTTGCAGATATGCCCGACGATCCCTCACTATGTCCGTATGAGCAAAGAAACGCCGTGCGTCGCCGTCTGCATGATCGACCCCAAAACCAGGCTGTGCTTCGGCTGCGGCCGCACCTTGCCGGAGATCGCGCGCTGGCACGCCATGGAGAGCGCGGAACGGCTCTCCGTCATGGCGCAGCTCGCTGCGCGCATGGGGGATGCAGGCTTGCAGCCCATCGCGGGATCGCCGAAACGCCTCTGACCGCCCGGCATGCCATCGGAGGCGCACGATGATGCGCTTCTTGCTCGTGCTTCTCATGCTTGCCGGCACGGCCGGGGCCGTGGTCGCCTATGGCGATCCCGCCCAGATCGCGCGCGCCAGCCACAAGGTCTCGCACATGCTGCGTGGACCGGGCACATCATCAGCGCCGCCTCCTGCCGTGCAGATCCAGCGCGGCCAGGGTGGTGAGTTCGCGCTGCGTGCCAAGATCAACGGCGTCACGGCGCCCATGGTGATCGACACGGGCGCCACCTCCGTCGTACTGACGTGGGAGACCGCGAAAGCGATCGGGCTGCCGCTCGAGATGCTGGAATACGACGTCGACCTCGAAACCGCCGGGGGCCACACCAAGGCGGCGCGGCTCACACTCGATCGTCTCGCCGTCGGCCATCTCGTCGAGAAATCGGTGCCGGCGCTCGTCGTCCAGCGCGGGCAGATGAAGACCAACCTGCTCGGCATGAGCTTCCTGGACCGCCTGGAGAGCTGGGGCGTACGCAGCGACAAGCTGATGCTCACCGGCTATCCAGAGCTCCAGAGCAGTCACCGCCGCTCGCACACGGCGCTCGATTAGCGGCGGCCCACAGCGCCCTCCGCCCGCGCGCAATCAACCGCATCAATTGCGATCGAACTTGCTTCTCCGACAAGATCTCGATGGGCGCGCGTTCATTCCCCGCCCGATCGGTCAAGATCCGCAACAGGGTATCGCCTTCCCCGATACCTTGTCGAACAGGTGTGTTCGCTCCAGATCGAGCGCGACGTCGATGAAATGATCCGGCGCCGCGGTCACACCCACCGGCATCTGCGCCGTGAACGGAAATGCACCGACGGTGCCGATCACGAGCGTGTGCGGCCCGAGCGGCTCCACGTCTTTCACCATGACGCGGATGGACGAGCCCGCCGGGGCATCCTGCCGCAGCACGTGGTCCGGCCTCGCGCCGAGCACAACAGGCTTGCCGACGCTGCCGGCATAGGCCGCCTCGCGCGACTTGGGCAGTTTCAACGCGGTCCCCGATGGCCCGGTAAAGAGCAGCGCACCGTCGCGAGCGACGATCTCACCATGGATGAAATTCATGCTGGGTGCGCCCATGAAGCCCGCGACGAAGAGGTTGCTGGGCTTCTCGTAGATCGTGATCGGATCGGCCGCCTGCTCGATCCGGCCGCGATTCATCACCACGACGCGATCGGCCATGGTCATGGCTTCGACCTGATCGTGCGTGACATAAACGATCGTCTTGGCGAGACGACGGTGCAAGGCCTTGATCTCGGTCCGCATCTCGATGCGGAGCTTGGCGTCGAGGTTCGACAACGGCTCATCGAACAGAAACACGTCCGGGCTGCGCACGATGGCACGGCCGATCGCCACGCGCTGGCGCTGTCCGCCGGAGAGCTGCTTGGGACGGCGATCCAGGTATTGTTCGAGGTCGAGAACCCGTGCGACGTCCTGGACTGCCTTTCCGATGCCGGCGCGAGATTCGCCCCGCACCTTCATGCCGTAGCCGATGTTCTCTCCGACCGTCATGTGCGGATAGAGCGCGTAGTTCTGGAACACCATCGCGCAGTTGCGCAGGCCCGGACGCAGCTGCGTGACGTCGCGCTCGCCGATGCGGATGGTTCCGCCGGTGACCGTCTCCAGTCCCGCGATCATGCGCAACGTGGTGGTCTTGCCGCAGCCGGACGGGCCGACGAGCACGACGAATTCCTCGTCGGCCACGCTCAGATCGAGCCCCTCGATGATCTTGTAGGGCCCGTATGCCTTGCTGACGTTCTCGATCTCGACGCGCGCCATGGAATCCTTTTTCCGTCCCCGATGTCGACGGCTAACGAAGCCCGGATGATGCTGGCGCATCATCCGGGGAAGTCTAGCGGAGGTCAGTTCTTGTTAGTTCTTGGGCGGCAGGCCCATCGCCGCACGATAGGCAGCGAGTTGCTTCGCGCGACCGAACTCGTCGGTCAGGCGATTCCATTCCTTTGCGACCGTATCCAGCGCGGCCTGCGGCGTGGTCTGGCCCGCCAGCGCCTTGCCGAGCTCGATCTCCACAACCTCGGTGTAGGAGAAATAGCCGGGCAGACGCATGTCGAGCGCAACGTTCTTCGCATTGATCGAGTCAGCCTGAGCGCCAAGATACTCCTTGGCCTCCTCCGGCGAGAAGTTCTTACTCCACAGTTGCAGATTGGCGGTGTGGGATTTGCGATAAGGATTGACGCCGCTGCCGCCGGTGATCGCCGCCTGCCCCGACACTTCGGGGCTCGTGAGCGTCTTGACGAAGTCCCACGCAGCCTTCTGGTTCTTGCCGGCCTTCGGCACCGCGATCTGCCATCCACCGAATGCCATGAAGGGCGTCGGCAATATCTTTTCGAACTTGTCCCACTTCTTGGTCTTGGCGTTCCAGATCTCATCGGATCCCGGCAGGATCGCCGAGCCGACCTTGCCTGAGATCTTCGACTGCTTGGGATCGGCTGCGATGACGCCGGTATCGCCCCAACCGATCGATTCCGCCACCTGGCCGCCGGCGACCGCCGCATTGACTTCGCCGAACGAGAAGTTCAGCGCGTTGGGCGGCCCGAGCTTGGAAGCGCGAATGTATTCCTCAAGCCCCTTCACCCAGCCGGGGTTGTTGATCTGGGCGTCCATCGTTTCAGGGTCGAAGAACATCGCGCCCGGATAGTTCGGGTTGTTGGTATAGGCGGCGGCGTGGCTGAAGAAGAACCAGAACTGCTGGCCGCCGCGGCGGAAGGCTTCCGCCGTGCCCCAAAGTCCCTTGTCGGGACGCTGGAAGAACTCCGCGATGTCGAGATACTGCTTCCAGGTCTTTGGAGGCACCAGGTCGTAGCCGTATTTGGCCTTGAAGGCGTCCTTTTCCTTGGGGTCGCTGAACAGGTCGGTGCGATAGGTGTAGGTGTGAACGTCGCCATCCATCGATTGGGAGTAGATTTTGCCTTCCCACACCATCAGGCGTTCGCGATAGGCCGGCTCGATATCGTCCCAATCCTTGCCGGACTGCATCTCCTTCGGCATCTCGGAGAGATAGGGGACGAAGTCGGGGAGCCAGGCCGGGGCAAAGCTGACCAGATCGAACGTCGCGTCAGACGCGGTGAGCGACGTGGCGATCTTCGGGTAGAGCTCCGACCACGGAAACTCGACGACATTGACCTTGCCGCAGGTTTTCTTGCTCCATTCGTCCGCGCCGAGCTTGAGCGCGGATGCGATGTACGGTCCGGTCTGCGAGGCCACCGTCAAGGTGACGCCGGAGTAGTCCGGACTACAGGCCGCATTCGCCTGGCTCGCGGCGCAAGCCATCGCGAGCGAGGTGGTCAGCATCAAAAACGTTCGTCGTAACATCGTCTAGTCCTCCCCAGATGAGTTATTGCTATTTGATTGCCCCGAGCAGCAGACCCGACCGCATCATGCGACTGAGCAGGCCCGCCATGATCATCATCGGAACGATGGCGACCAGCGCCGCGGCCGAGATCGCCCACCATTCGTCGCCGCGCTGGCTGTTTTGCCCCGCCACCAGGATCGGCAGCGTCTGCCATTTGGAATTGGTCAGGAACAGCGCGAACAGGAACTCGTTCCAGACAAAGGCCAGCGTGATCATGAAGGTCGCCAGCAACCCGTTCATCGACATCGGCACCACGATGCCGAGGAAGATGCGCCAGCTCGGCACGTTGTCGACCATCGCAGCTTCTTCGACTTCGATCGGAATCGCCTCGAAGAAGTCGCGCATCAGCCAGACGACGATCGGCAGCGAGAATGCGACGTAGCACAGGGTCAGGCCGACATAGCTGTCGATGAGCTGGAAGCCGAGCCGGCCAATTTCGCTGTAGAGCAGATAGAGCGCAAAGGCCGTGACGATCGGCGGAAACATGCGCTGGCTGACGAACCAGAACAGGATGTCCTCATTGCCGAGGATCGGCCCCGGCAGCGGCAGGCGATTGGCAATGATGGCGACGACCAGCGCGATCGGGAACGCAAGCAGCAGTGCCTGCGCCCGGGTGACTCCGAAATTGTTGTTGAAGAGCAGATAGAAGCCAAGTGCGAGCAGGAAGAAGATCAGGCCGGCGCCAAACCGGACCTTGAACTCGAACCGCACCAGCGCATAGGCCGCCATCGCACCGATTGCAGTCGCGATCGCCGCCGCTGATAGGCCGACGATGGTCGAGTTCAGGAACGTCCGGAAGAACTCGCCCCGAATCCCCTGATAGAGATCGATGAAGGGCTGCAAGGTCGGCGTGAAATCGACGAACGGAATATAGGTCGGGCCGCCGACCACGCCCGGCGGGGTCTTGAACGCCGTCACCACCACCCAATAGAGCGGAAACGCCGTGATCAGGCACCAAGCGAGCACGCCGACCGCAACCAGGCGGCGGCTCCAGCTCGATAATCCGGTGAGGGCCCGCTCGGTCATCGACGCTTCTCCAGATGCGGACGCAGCAGCGCGAGATAAGTGACGCCGATGATCGTGATGGCGATGAGGAACAGGAAGCTCAGCGCCGAGGTGTAGCCGAGATTGAACTTCTTGAAGCCTTCCTGATAAGCGAACAAGGTCAGGGTCTCGGTGTCGACGCCCGGTCCACCGCCCGTCATCACGAACACGGTGTCCATGATCTTGTAGCTCTCGATCAGGCGGATGAAGACAACGGCTGCGGAGATCGGCAGCATCATCGGGAATGTGATGCCCCAGAATTGCTGCCACGCGCTGGCGTTCTCCAGCTCAGCCGCCTCGTAGACATCTTCCGGGAGCGTTTGCAGACCGGCCAGCATCATCAGGATGACGAACGGCGTCCACTGCCAGATCTCGACCGCGATGATGCAGCCGAGCGCCCAATGACCATTGGTGAGGAACGGCAGGTTCGCGAGGCCAAACATGGAGAGGAACTGGTTGAGCGGCCCCATGGTCGGATTGAAGATCATGCGGGCCACCAGCGCGACGGCGACCGGAGCCAGCAGCATCGGAAGCAGCAAGGCGACGCGAAACAGCCGTTCGCCCGGCACGCGCGCGTTCAGCGCCAGCGCAACGCCGAAGCCGATCATATATTGCAGCCCGACTGCAATGAAGGCGATCAGCGTCGTCGTGAGGATCGCGTTCCAGAAGCGCGGCTCCTGCAACAGCGTCGTGTAATTGCCGAACCACACCACGCGAGGCGGGATCGGCGGAATCAGGCGATAGCTGAGGAAGCTCGTGGTGAACGAGTAGATCAGCGGAAAGATCGAGATCGCCAGCACGACGAGCACCGCCGGCCAGATGAAGACATGCTTGATCGGATCGTTCCGCATCATCTGCAGGTCATCCCATCAATAGGGTTTCGATCTCGGCCCGCCGCGGCATGGCAGGCGCAGTGCCGGCGCGCGTCACGGAGATCCCTGCCGTCGCCGAGCCGAAGCGCGCCGCCTCCAGCGGATCGGCGCCGCCCGCGAGCGCTGCCGCGAAGCCACCGACGAAAGCATCGCCGGCGCCAGCGGTTTCGACCACGTTGCCAGCGGCGAAGGGCGGCACGTGGAGCGAGCGATTAGGCGCGTGAAACAGCGCCCCGCGTTCACCAAGCGTGATCAGGGCGGTGCCGGCGCCCTTGGCCAGCAGCGCATCTCCGGCCCGGCGGGCGCCGGCAAGATCGCCCACCGCAATCCCCGTTAATGCTTCGGCCTCGGTCTCGTTGGGAACGACGTAGTCGCACAAGGCGAACAGGCCATCATCGAATGTGGCTGCCGGAGCCGGATTGAACACGGTGAGGCTGCCGGCCGCGCGCGCGATCTCGAGCCCGCGCTGCGCAGCGGCGACCGGCTGCTCGAGCTGGGTCACGAAGACGCGGCTGGAACGGATCGCCTCCGCCGCCGCATCGACGTCATCAGGGCTAAGGCCGTCGGCCGCGCCGCTCACCACGATGATGGCGTTATCGCCGCGCGTCTCGTGGACATAGATGAAAGCAGCGCCCGTCGGCGCGTCCGCAGTCCTGGCCACGCGCGGCTTGATGCCCTCGGTTTCCCAGGTCTTGATCGCAAGATCACCGAAGGCATCACGGCCGATCCGGGAGATGAAGGTCACGTCCGCGCCGGCGCGCGCGGCGGCCACGGCCTGGTTCGATCCCTTGCCGCCCGGTCCCATGGCGAATCCGGAGCCTGCGATGGTTTCGCCGATCGCAGGCATGTTGCCGGCCCGGAAGGCCAGATCGACGACGAAGATGCCGAGGACTGCAACGCCCGTCTTGCTCATGGTCATCACTCTCCGTCCGGCGCGATGACGCCCTTGGTGAACAGGAAACAGCCATAGAAGCGGCGCTCGCCCGTGGCGATCACGCAATAGGCGGTCTTGGCCTTCTCATAGAAGGCATGGCGCTCGACCCCGACCAGCGGCCAGGAGTGCCCCTCGGCGCGGTCGATCGCGGCCTGCACCTCGCACTGCACCGGCGGCACCTCCTGGGGCTGGCCGACGATCTCCATGCGGATCGCGGCATCGTCGACGAACGTGTCGAGCGGCATCACCGAGAGAATCGCGTCGATCGCCTTGGCGGCGCTGACATTGTCGATGCGAAGCAGCTCGCCGAATGCGGTCTGACGGGCGATCGAGTCAGCCGGGAAATTCGTATCGCACACGACAAGACGATCCCCATGCCCCATCGCTCGCAAGGCATAGAGCACGTCGGCATTGAGCAGTGGATTGATGCCCTTGAGCATGTTGTGTCCCTCCCTCGTCCTCGAAATCGTCCGGACTCTGATGGCCCGGATGCAAACCAGTATCACCGCAAGGTGACGTCTTTAGTCTCCGTAAGGAATCCAGATGTTCTTCACCTGCACTGCATGACGGAGCAGGATCGGTCCCTCGCTCGCCGCCCTGTCGTACCAATCGAACGCCAGCCCATGGTCGACCAGCGTGCGCTTGAGGTTACCGACCGACAGCCGCTCCGCCATTGTCGAGGCCTCCTGGGAGCCAAATACCCAGAGCGCGTCGACGTCATCGTGCTCGGCAAGAACCTTGGCAAGTGCATCCCGCTCGCCCGTCACGATGTTGACGACGCCCGCCGGCACGTCAGACGTTTCCAGTACCTGGTAGAAGTCCGTCGCTGCCAGCGGATGCCGCTCGCTCGGCACAGCGACGACGCGGTTGCCCATCGCCATCAACGGCGCCACCAGGCTGATGAAGCCGAGCAACGGCGCTTCGTCCGGACAGGCCACCCCGACCACACCGATCGGCTCGTGCATCGCAAGGGCAAGCCCGCGCATCGGCGGCGCGTGGATCGCCCCCTCGTATTTGTCGGCCCAGGCCCCATAGCTGAACAGCCGCTCGATACTCGCCTCGACCTCCGCGTGCGCCTTCGCAGACGATGCGCCGGTCATATCACCAATACGCCGGGCGAAATCGTCGCCGCGCGCGGACAGATTTTCGGCAAGGTAGTAGAGGATTTGGGCGCGATTATGCGCCGTCGCCCGCGCCCAACCTTCGGCCGAACGTGCAGCAGCCACCGCATTGCGGATATCCTTGCGATTGCCCTCGCCGACCTCGCCGAGGTGTTTTCCCTTCGGCGACAGCACCACGCGCGAATAATTTCCATCGGGCCGCACCTGCTTGCCGCCAACGAACAGCTTGGCAGTTCGGTCGATCGACGGCGCGCCGAAGCCAGCGCCCTCGGTCGCGGCTTCAAGGAGTGGCGGCAGCTCGGCTCGTGCTTTGCGGCCAGCCCATGCCTTCGGCTTGAGATATTCGTAAAACCCTTCCCGGCCGCCCTCGCGGCCGAAGCCGGACTCGCGGTAACCGCCGAAGCCGACGCAGGCGTCGAACAAATTGGTTGCATTGACCCAGACCACGCCGGCCTGAAGTTTTGGCGCGATATCGAGCGCGAGGCCAATGGTCTCGCTCCACACGCTGGCGGCAAGCCCATAGCGCGTGTTGTTGGCGAGCATCACGGCCTCATCAGGCGTGCGGAACGTCATCGCGACCAGCACGGGCCCGAAGATCTCCTCGATCGCGACGGTCGAGGACGGATGCACATTCCAGAGCAAGGTCGGAGGATAGAAGCAGCCCTCCGCAGGAAGCGCCCCGAACGCCTGATACTTCTCGGCGCCCTCCTTCACTCCTGTCTCCACCAGCGCCTTGATCCGCTCGAGCTGAACGGGAGCGACCACAGCGCCCATGTCGATCGACTTGTCGAGCGGCGATCCGACGCGCAGCGTCTCCATGCGGCGGATCAGGCGCTTGCGGAAAGTCTCCGCGATGCCCTCCTGCAACAACAGCCGCGATCCGGCGCAACAGACCTGGCCCTGGTTGAACCAGATTGCATCGACCACGCCTTCGACGGCGCCATCGAGATCAGCGTCTTCGAACACGATGAACGGGGATTTGCCACCAAGCTCAAGCGTCAGCGACTTGCCGCTGCCTGCGGTCGACTGACGGATCAAACGGCCGACCTCGGTCGATCCGGTGAAGGCGATCTTGTCGACCCCGGGATTCTCAACGAGCAGCGCGCCGGCGGCGCCATCACCCGTCACCACGTTCAACACGCCTGATGGCAGGCCCGCTTCCGCTGCCAGCTCCGCGAACAGCAGCGCGGTGAGCGAGGTGAATTCCGCCGGCTTCAGCACCACCGTGTTGCCGGCTGCCAGCGCGGGCGCGATTTTCCAGGCCAGCATCAGCAGCGGAAAATTCCAGGGGATGATCTGGCCGATCACACCGACCGGGACTTGGTCGGCGAATTCACGCTCCTGCAATTGCGCCCAGCCGGCGTGATACAGGAAGTGGCGCGCGGCCAGCGGCACGTCGAGATCGCGGGTTTCGCGGATCGGCTTGCCGTTGTCAATCGCTTCCAGCACCGCGAACAGTCGCGCGTGACGCTGCAGCATGCGCGCCAGCGCATAGAGATGGCGGGCACGACCGTGACCACCGAGCTTTGCCCACGGCGCTTGCGCCGAGCGTGCAGCGGCGACCGCAGCATCGACATCGGCAGCGATACCTTGCGCGATCTTGGCCAGCGGCTTGCCGGTGGCCGGCTCGATCGTCGCCAGGTGCCTGCCCGAAGCCGGGCTTACGAACTTGCCGGAAATGAAATGCCCGAAAGTCGCGTCGTGCCGCTTCAGCCAGGCCCGCGCCTCGCCGTCCGCCTCGGGAGCGGGACCATACTCCATGGTCTCGTAGTAATGTGCGACGCTCATGCTCAGCCCACGGGATGACGGTTGAAGGCCGAGTAGCGGCCGGTGACGTGATGCTCGAGCTGGCGCTCGATGTCGGCGAGGAGGCTCGAGGCTCCGATGCGGAACAGCTCCGGCTCGAGCCACTCGCGTCCCAACTCCTCCTTCATCAGGAACTGGTAGTTGAGCACATCCTTCGCCGTCGAGATTCCGCCGGCCGGCTTGAAACCGATCTTGAAGCCGGTGCGCTCCTCATAGAGCCTGATCATGCGCAGCATCGCCAGCGTCACTGGCAGCGTGGCATTGACGCCCTCCTTGCCGGTGGAGGTCTTGATGAAGTCGGCGCCGGCCATCATGCAGACCATCGAGGCCTTGGCCACGTTGCGCAGCGTCTTGAGGTCACCAGTGGCCAGGATCGTCTTGAGATGCGCTTCGCCACAGGCGGCGCGGAAATCCCGGACCTCGGCGTAGAGCGCGCGCCAATCTCCGGTCAGCACATGCTCGCGCGTGATGACGATGTCGATCTCCTGGGCGCCGTCCCTGACGGACGCCTCGATCTCCCTGAGCTTGAGGTCGTGCGGTATGAGGCCCGCGGGAAATCCGGTCGAGACCGCAGCGACCGGAATGTCGGATCCGTCGAGCGCTTCGACCGCGGTCCTGACGAAGCGGTGATAGACGCAGATCGCACCCGTGTGCAGCCCACGCCCGGCAAAGCCGAGGGCCTCGAGCAGATCGCGTCGCAGCGGCGCCCGCGCCTTGGCGCAGAGGCGCTTCACACGCTCGGTCGTATCGTCGCCGTTGAGCGTCGTCAGGTCGATACAGGTGATCGCCTTGAGCAGCCACGCCGCCTGCGCGTCCTTCTTGACGGTGCGGCGACCGGGCAGGCTCGCAACGCGGCGCTCGGCGGCCGACAGATTGATCCTGATCCCGTCAACCCAGTCCATCTCGAGCGCGCGGCCGGTGTTGCGCGCGATGGCATGCGTGTGATTGTGATCCCGTGCATGTGGCTGCACCGGCACCGCGGATGGAGTTGGCACTAGGACGCCCTGCGTCATCGGTACGCCGTGCGGTGCTAGCGAATCGGCTGACGCGCCAGATAGACTGAATGTCCCGATTGCAACATACGATCCTCCCATCCCTTGCCCATTGGAGCCCCGCTGGCCCGCCATCGCTGGCAGGAACGGGGCCCTCGGACTAGATGTTATTATTTTAACAAGCTGACGTTGCTAAACTCACATCATTGTAAGATCATTGTCAACCGGATAAGCAAGCTCGGTGACGAAAATGGCTGAAACACCGACCCCACGCTCCAGCGAGTCCCGCGTTCAGCGGCTCCAGCGGCTGCGCCGCGCCGTCGAGACCGGCGGCGCACTGCATCTGAAGGACGCCGCCGACTTGCTGAAGGTGTCGGAGATGACTGTCAGGCGCGACCTTGCCGGTCCGGAAGGTACGCTTGCCCTGCTCGGCGGTTACGTCGTCAACGCGGCGTCGCCGACCGGGATCAAATACACGTTCGAGCAGGAAATCGACCAGCACACCCAGGACAAGCGCCTCGCCTGCCGAGCGGCAGCCGCCTCGATCAGGGAAGGCGACACCATCTTCATCGACTGCGGCACCACGATGCAGTCGCTGGCGGATTGCCTCCCTGAGGACATGCCGCTCTCGGTGATCTGCTATTCGCTGAACGTCGCCTCGATCGTCACGCACCGGCCGTCGACGCAGGTGATGCTGATGGGCGGGCTCTACCATCCGTCTTCTCAATCGTTCTCGTCGGATGACGGCCTGTCCTATCTGCGGCGGCTCGGGGTCAACAAGGCTTTCATCTCGGCCGGCGGCCTGCACTGGACCCGGGGCGCGAGCTGCTCGAATTTTCACGAAGTCGCCATCAAGCAGGCCGTGATCGCCACTGCGATGGAGAGCATCCTTGTGGTCGACGCCAGCAAGCTCGGCAGCCTCAAGCCGGCATTCTTCTCCGACGTCGGCTCGTTCTCGCGGATCATCGTGGGTGGCTCGGTGCCATCGGAGACGCGCAAACACTTCCGCAGCCTTCCGGTCGAATACGTCACCAGCGCGGCCTGATCCGGGCGGGGGCTGGTTCGCCCGGATCAGATTTGCTGAACGACGCGCGATCCCTTCGGACCGCGCACCGATCCTGCGCGCTCAGTTGCAAGCCGGCTTTGCCTTGTTGCAGGCATCCGCGAGCTCGGCCGGCGGGTCTTTCTTGAACACGGTCTTGTAGGACTCCAGCACGTTCGACTGCGTCACCGGCAACGACTGCACACCGATCCAGCCAGGCGTTTCCTTGCCCAGCAGCGCATTCATCATCGCCATCGCCTCGGCGACACCCTGGTCATAGGGACGCTGCGAGCCGGTGGCCTTCAGCGGTCCTCCCTTGGCAATCTCGATCGCCGATTGCAGGCCGAGGTCGACCGTGGTCATGGGGATATCGATGCCCTGGGCGCGCATCGAGCTCAGCGTATCCAGCGCCGGCTGATCCCACACCGCGAACAATCCCTTGATGTCGGGATTGCCGGTCAGGAAGTCGCCCGCAATCTGCGAGACCTTCGGCGGATCGGTGAAATCGACCTGCTTCATCTTGATGTCGGGCCGGTTCGCCTTCATCCATCCCCGCACGCCCTTGGTGCGCTCGTTGGTGCTGAAATAGTCGACGCCGAAATTGACGAGACCGATGGTTGCGCCCTGCGGAACACAGGACGCCAGGATCTGCGCCGCGATCTGACCATTGCCCTGGCTATCGGCCGAGACCATCGTGGCGTATTCCTCGGGGTGCTTCAGGCCGGTCGGGATGCTGTCCATCAACACGAGCTTGATGCCGGCCTTGGCGATCTTCTTGTAGGTCGGCGCGGTCGCGGTGAAATCGACCGGGATCGAAATGATGCCATCCGGGTGCTGCTGGATGGTGTTCTCGATGTCGGCGATCTGCTTGTCCACCTGGTATTCGGCGGAGGCGACGCCGGTCACCGTCACACCGTATTTCTTCAGCGTATCGGTGATGCCCTGGATCTGGAGCTGCGACCAGTCGAGGTTGACCGTCTGCATGGAGATGCCGACCTTGAAGTGCTTCTCCTTGATCTTCGCGACATCGGCCTCGGACAACGCAAGCACCTCGGGCGAAGCCGCCTTCTCGCCGTGGGGTCCCTGCCCGACGATCGATTTCGGCCCAAGCTTAGCGAGATCGACGCCCTTAACGCAGGTCGCGGGCACTTCGGCGCGAGCCGAGGGCACAATCGAGACGGCCGCAGCGGCGGCCATCAACATGGTCAAAGGCAAGGTTTGTCGCAAGGTTGGCTTCATTGTTTCCTCCTTTTTTGGTCGCCGATTACCGGAGGGCCAGCGACCTCGCCCTACCCACGCCGCGCAATGAACTCGTGGCTCATGCGCCGCGCCTGACTTCGACTAGCGTTTCGTGAAGGCAACCGCGGCAACGATGATCGCGCCCTTGATCACGAGTTGCATCGGCGAGCTCACACCGAGAAGAACGAGGCCGTTGTTGAGCGTGCCGATGATCAGGCTGCCGAACAGGGTCCCCAGGATGTAGCCGCGCCCGCCGAATAGGCTGCAGCCGCCGAGGATCACCGCGGCGATGACGTCGAGCTCCATGCCCTGCACGACATCGGGCCGTGCGGCGTGTGAGCGCGCAGACAGCACCAGCGCTGCTAACCCCGCCAGCGCGCCAGTCAGGACGAAGGCCGTCGTCGTGATCAGTTTGGTATTGATGCCGGAATAGAGCGCCGCAGTCGGGTTGCCGCCGACCGCATAGATGCGGCGGCCGAACACGTTGTAGTGCAGCAGCAGGATGCCGACGATCATCGCCGCCAATGTCCAGGCGATCGGAACCGGTATGCCGAGGAACGAGCCTTCGCCGAAGATCGCGAAATAGGTCTCGTTGGTGATGATGACAGGCTTGGTATTGGTCACCATCATCGCCAGTCCCCGCGCCATGCTCAGCGAGCCCAAGGTCACCAGGAAGGACGGGATCGAGAGCTGCGTCGTCAGGATGCCGTTGATCAGCCCGACCAGCGCGCCGGTGCCGAGCCCGGCCACGGCGCCGACGATCCAGCTGTTGTCGATCTGGCTCATCGCCAGAGCGGCCGCCATGCCCGACAGCGCCAGGGTCGACGCGACGGACAGGTCGATCTGGCGCGCGATGATGATGAAGGTCATGCCGACCGCGATGATCGACACCAGCGTGGTCTGGCGTCCAATGTTCAGGAAGTTGTCGATCGAGAGGAACCAGGGCGAGGACAGGCTGAACACGACCAGGAGGATCACGAAGGCGATGTACAGCATATAGGGCCGCTCGCCCCGCAGCAGCTTCTGGACAAGCTTGCGGCGTCGATCGGATCGGGTCGACGAGGCGACGACGTTGGGAGCAATCAGTTCGGTCATGCGGAAAGCTCTTGCAAGGGGCCGGGCCCGGCGGCCTGGTACATCTGGAGGAGATGATGCAACTCTTCGGCGTCATCGATCTCGCCGCGCGCCAGCGTGCGAGCGACATGGCCGTTGACGATGACGGAGATGCGATCACAGAGTTCGATCAGTTCGACGAGGTCGGATGAGACGACCAGAACCCCGCTTCCGTCCCGGGCGGCGTTCCGGATCACGGCATAGATTTCCTCGCGTGCACCGACATCGACACCGACAGTCGGTTCGTCCAGCAGCAGCACGCGTGGTCGCGGATCATTCCATTTTCCGAACACAACTTTTTGCTGGTTGCCGCCGGAGAGCGTCCTGACCAGGCTGGAGGCGCCCTGCGCCTTGACCGCGAGCCTTGCAACCGCCGCTTCCGCACGCCGGGCCGCGGCGCGTTGCTGCATCCAGCCCCAGCGCGAGAAATGCGGAATCCGCGGCAGCGTGACGTTTCGTTCGATCGAATGGTCGAGGACCAGCCCCTGCATGTGCCTGTCTTCCGGCACCAGCGCGACGCCCTGCTCGATCGCATCGGCAGGCCCGCTCGGCAGCCATCGCCGGCCTTCGAGCTCAACCGCGCCGCTCTCGAGCGGGCGGAGCCCGAACACCGTCTCCAGAATTTCCGTGCGTCCGCTGCCGATTAATCCGGCGAGGCCGTGAATCTCGCCCTTCACCACGGACAAATCGACCGCGCGAAGCCGGTCGTTGGAGACGTCCGACAGCGACAAAACCGGTGATCGATCCAATTCACGCTTCGGCGCACGCTCGTTGCGCGAGACAATCGACGCCGATCGATCGGTCCCGACGATGGCGTTCACCAGCCGCTTCATGTCGGTCTCGGCGGTGACGAACGTGCCGGCGTTGGCGCCATCGCGCAGCACCGTCACGCGCTGCGAGATCTCGAAGACCTCGTTGAGACGATGGGTCACGTAGATCACGCCGACGCCGCGGCGCGTCGCCTTCCCGATCGCATCGAACAGGATCCGGACTTCATCCGATGTCAGCGAGGAGGTCGGCTCGTCGAGGATCAAGAGCCGGACCTCGCCCATCAGCGCCTTGGCGATCTCCGTCATCTGGCGGTAGGCGAACGGCAGCGAGCCGACGGTCGCCCTCGTATCCAGGGGAATGCCGAGCTCTTTCAGGAAGGCCTCGGCCCGCGCCAGGAGCGCACGTTGCCGGACAAAGCCGAAAGGCCCGCGCGGCTCGCGGCCGAGCAACAAATTGTCCGCAACGCTTAAGGATTCAACGAGGCTGAGGTCCTGATAGACGACGGCGATCCCCGCTTCGCGCGACTTCGCCGGGCTGTCGAATTCCACCGGCTTGCCGGCGATCTCGATGGTGCCGCTGTCGAGAGCATGAACGCCGCTGAGAATCTTGATCAGAGTGGATTTTCCGGCGCCGTTCTCGCCGAGCAGCGCGTGCACCTCACCGGCCCGAACCTCGAGGTTGACGTCGCGCAGCGCCCGCACGCCGCCAAAGCGCTTGTTGATGGCACGGACCATCGCAAGCGAAGCCGACGGCCGGGTTTCTGCTGCAACCGAACCGGACAATTCCAAGCTTTCCTCCCGCCGCCCCGCGCAATGCTGGTACGATGGTCACATATTGTTATTTTTGCAACTTATATTGTTATAATTCTATCACCTTGGGCAACCTGTCAATGGCAGATCGCGTCGGAGCGCCAGAATGACGACCGGCTGCCGCACATGCGTGCGGTCGCAAACGTCGGTGCGGAGCGCCGCCGTGACGCGCCCGAGCGCAGGAAGTCGCGGGATGAAGATGCCTCTGGGTGGCTTAAGGCGACGGGGCCCGATCAGGCAGCCGTGGCAATCGCTTATCCCGCCGGCAGCGCATCGAGGTGGCAGGCCACCCATTGCTCGCCGTCGGTCGAGCGAAGCTCCGGTTCTTCCTTTCGGCAGCGGTCGAACACGAACGGGCAGCGGGAGTGGAAGCGGCATCCGCTCGGCGGATTGATCGGGCTCGGCACGTCGCCGCCGAGAATGATGGGATCGCGCTTGGCCCCCGGCTCCGGCAGCGGGACCGCCGAGAGCAGCGCCTTGGTGTAGGGATGTCGCGGCGCGGCAAAGATCTCCCGGCGCGGCGCGACCTCGACGATCTTGCCGAGATACATCACCGCGACACGGTGGGTCATATGCTCGACGATCGCGAGATCATGGCTGATGAACAGCAATGCCAGGCCGAACTCGCGCTGAAGATCCTGCAGCAGGTTCACGATCTGGGCCTTGACCGAGACGTCGAGCGCCGAGACTGCCTCGTCGCAAACGATCAGCTCGGGCTCGGCCGCAAGCGCCCGTGCGATCCCGATGCGCTGACGCTGCCCGCCGGAGAATTCGTGCGGCCTGCGGTTCAGCGCCTCGCGCGGCAGGCG
Source organism: Bradyrhizobium sp. CCBAU 51627 (assembly GCF_028128765.1). Lineage (GTDB taxonomy): Bacteria > Pseudomonadota > Alphaproteobacteria > Rhizobiales > Xanthobacteraceae > Bradyrhizobium. The sequence continues at coordinate 38,181 of NZ_LBJG01000005.1, read as the reverse complement.
CACGGTGTCCATCAGTGCCGTCACACGCGTCTCGAGATCCGTCGCTGACTTGGCAAGGCCGAAATTGCGGATCGGCTCGGCCAGGATGTCGCGCACGCGCATGCGCGGATTGAGGCTCGAGAACGGATCCTGGAACACCACCTGGACGCGGCGGCGCATCTGGCGCATCGTGCTCGGAGGCGCATCGTCGATGCGCTGGCCGTCCAGGATCACCTGGCCGGACGTGACGTCGAACAGCCGCAGGATCGCGCGACCGACCGTCGACTTGCCGCAACCGGACTCGCCAACCAATGACAGCGTCTCGCCACGCGCGATCTCGAACGACACGCCGTCGACGGCGTAGACCCACTCGGACTTGCCGCCGAACAAGCCGCTCTTGACCGGAAAATGCTTCTTGAGGTCATTGACCTGGAGCAGCGGGGTACTCATGCCGCGACGGCTCCCTTGGCGGCGTAGTGGCAGGCAGCGATGTGACGCGGCCCCTTTTCTTCCAGACCAGGGGCATGTTGCCGGCAGAGATCAGTCGCGATCGCGCAGCGGCCGGCGAACACGCAACCGGTGATCGGCTTGCGCAGATCGGGCACTTGCCCAGGAATTTCAGCGAGCCGCGTCGCGGTGCCTGATAGCGACGAGCCCAGCTTCGGCACCGCACCGAGCAGCCCTTGCGTATAGGGATGACGCGGGAAACGGAACAGTTCGGCCACCGGCGCCTCCTCGACCTTGCGGCCGGCATACATCACCATGACGCGCTCGGCGATCTCGGCGACCACGCCGAGATCGTGCGTGATCAGGATGATCGCGGCCCCGACGCGGCGCTTGAGATCGAGCATCAGCTTCAGGATCTGCGCCTGGATGGTGACGTCGAGGGCGGTGGTCGGCTCGTCCGCGATCAGGAGTTTGGGATTGCAGGCGAGTGCCATCGCGATCATGACGCGCTGGCGCATGCCGCCGGAGAGCTGGTGCGGATATTCGCGCACGCGCCGCTTCGGCTCGGGAATGCCAACAAGTGTCAGCATCTCGACCGCCCGCGCTTCGGCCGCCGGCTTGTCGAGGCCCTGATGCAACATCAGCGTCTCGCGGATCTGGCGGCCGACCGTCAGGACCGGGTTGAGACTCGTCATCGGCTCCTGAAAGATCATCGAGATGTCGTTGCCGCGGATGTCGCGCATCCCACGGTCGGACAGTTGCAGGAGGTCCCTGCCTGCAAAGCGGATGGCGCCTGCGATCCTGCCCGGCGGCTCCGGGATCAGCCGCATCAGCGACATCGAGGTCACCGATTTGCCGCAGCCGGATTCGCCGACAATGGCGAGCGTCTCGCCCTCATTGACGTGGAAGGACACCCCGTCCACCGCCCGGTTGATGCCCCCAGGGGTGCGGAAGTGGGTCTGGAGATTTTCGACTTCGAGCAACGCCATCGCAATCAGCCTCGGCTCGTCAAAGACGCTTGGCCATGCGCGGATCGAGCGCATCGCGAAGTCCGTCGCCGAGCAGGTTCACGGCGAGCACGGTGACGGAGAGGAATGCTGCCGGGAAGAACACGATGTAGGGCTTGACCTGCCACAGCGCGCGGCCCTCGGCCATGATATTGCCCCAGGACGGAATAGTCGGCGGCGTGCCGGCGCCGATGAAGGACAGGATCGCCTCGGTGATCATGGCACTGGCGCAAATGTAGGTCGCCTGCACCAGCATCGGCGCGACGGTGTTGGGCAGGATGTGGCGCAGGATGATCATCGGCGTGCGCGTGCCGCAGGCGACTGCCGCATCGACATAGGGCTGCTCGCGCAGCGACAGCACTACGCTGCGCACGAGGCGCGAGACGCGCGGGATTTCGGCGACGGTGATGGCCAGGATGACATTGCCGACACTGCCGCGCGTCAGGGCCATCAGGGCGATCGCGAGCAGGATCGGCGGGATCGACATCAGCCCGTCCATGAAGCGCATCAAGATGCCGTCGGCCCAGCGGACGAAGCCCGAGACGAGGCCGATGGCAAGACCTGCGGCGGATGCGAGCATCGCAACCGAGAGCCCGACCGTGAGTGAGACCCGCGCGCCGAACAGCACGCGTGAGTAGATGTCGCGGCCGAGCACGTCGGTGCCGAACCAGAATGCCGCCGACGGCGCTCTCGTGCGCTTGGCCGGCGCCAGGGCCGTCGGATCGACCGTCCAGAGATACGGCGCAAAGATCGCGATCAAGACCAGCGCCAGCAGCAGCGCGCCGCCGATCGCAACGGTGGGATGGCTGCGCAGGAAGCCAATGAAACCGCGCCGGATCGTGACGGGCCGGAGGACATCCGGCAGCTGCGGCGCCAGCACGAGGCCGGCGGGGAGCGCCTGCGGATTGACGGTCGTGTCGGTCAATAGCGGATCCTCGGGTCAACGAGCGTATAAGTGACGTCGATCATCAGATTGACGAGGACGTAGACGAAGCTGAACAGCAGCACGATGCCCTGGATGACGGGATAGTCGCGGCGCAGGATTGCATCGATCGTGAGACGGCCGAGACCGGGAATCGCGAACACGCTCTCCGTCACGACCGCGCCGCCGATCAGAAGCGCGATGCCGATCCCGATCACGGTCACGATCGGCACCGCCGCGTTCTTCAGCGCATGAATGAACAGGATTCCGCCCTGCCCCAGACCCTTCGCCTTTGCGGTGCGAATGTAGTCCTGCTGCAACACTTCGAGCATGGCCGCGCGGGTGATGCGCGCGACCAGCGCGATATAGACGCAGCCGAGCGCGATCGCCGGCAGGATCAAATTCTCCAGCCAGGGCCAGAAGCCCTCCGTGAGCGGCGTATAGCCCTGCACCGGGAGCCATTCGAGCTCGAGCGCGAAGACATAGGCAAGCATGTAGCCGACGACGAAGACCGGCAGTGAGAAGCCGAACACCGCAAAGCCCATGATGACCCGATCGATGAAGCTGCCGGCCTTCCACGCCGCCAGAACGCCGAGCGGCACCGCGACCACGATCGTCAGCAGCAGCGTGACCATCATCAGCGACAGCGTCGGCCCGAGACGCTGCCCGATCATCGCCGAGACCGGCAGGTTCGTGAAGATCGAGGTGCCGAGATCGCCGTGCAGGATGCGCCAGACCCAGCTTCCGAACTGGATCAGGAACGGACGGTCGAGGCCGAGGCTCTGGCGGATGCGCTCCACATCCTCCGGGCTCGCCTGGTCACCCGCGATCACCACGGCGGGATCGCCCGGCGCGATGTAGAGCAGGCTGAACACAAACAGTGCAACAATCGCCATCACCGGCAAGGTGGCGAGGATGCGCCGGAGGATATAGGAGAGCATCTGGCCTCAGATCATGCGGTCTTCGATACGCCCCAGAAGAACGGCAGCGGTCCCTTGGTGATGCCCGAGACGTTCTTGCGCCAGGCGGTGTAGGTCAGGAAGAAGCCGGTCGGCGCGTAGACGACATCATCAAGCGCCGCCTTGTTGAGCCGGCCGACCGCAGCCTTCTCCTCGTCCAGGTTCTTGGCGTCGAACCAGGCCGTGACCTCCTTCTCGGTATTGGGACTGTTGGGCCAACCGAACCAGGCCTTGTCGCCATTGGCGCGAATGGCGGTATAGGGCGCGGGATTGATGCAGTCCGCGCCCGCATGCCAGGTGTGGAACATGTTCCAGCCGCCCTGTCCCGGCGGCGTCTTCTGCGCGCGGCGGGAGCCGACCGTGCCCCAATCGGTGGCGACGAAGTCGACATTCATGCCGAGCTTCTTGAGAAGATCGGCAGTGACATCGCCTTGCGCCTTGGTGATCGGCTGGTCCTGCGCAACGAGGCAGGTCACCGGCTGGCCGGAATAGCCGCTCTCGGCGAGCAGCTTCTTGGCCGCGCCGAGATCGCGCTTGCCCTTGAGGATCTCGCCGCCCATCTCGCTATAGAGCGACGTACCGGGCGTGAAGAAGCCGGGCAGCGGCTTCCAGAGTGCATCGTCGTCGCCGACGATGGCGCGCATATAGTCCTCCTGGCTGAGCGCCATCAGCACCGCGCGCCGTGCCCGCACGTCGTTGAACGGCGCGAACAGATGGTTCATGCGGAACGAGCCGATATTGCCGAGGGGATCGCCGATATCGACGCTGATGTTCTTGTTGCTCTTCAACACAGGCACCAGATCGGCGATCGGGTTCTCCCACCAGTCGACCTCGCCGTTCTGCAAGGCCGCGGCCGCCGTCGCCGGATCCGGCATCACCAGCCACTCGACCCGATCGACCAGGATCTGCTTGCCGCCGGCAAGCCACGACGCCTTCTCCTGCCGCGGTACGTAATCGGCGAACTTCTCGAACACCGATTTGGCGCCGGGCACCCATTCGCTCTTGGCGAACTTCATCGGCCCGGAGCCGACATAATCGGAGATCTGCTTGAACGGATCGGTCTTGGCGATGCGTTCGGGCATGATGAAGGCACAGGGCGAATTGTTCTTCGCCAACGCATAGAGCATTTTCGGGAAGGGCTGCTTCAGGACCCACTTGAAAGTGCGGTCGTCGACGGCAGTCAATTCCTGCTGGATCGCAAGGATCATCAGCCCCATCGGATCGCGCGCGGCCCAGCGGGAAAGGCTCGCGACGACGTCCTTGCTCAACACCGGCTCGCCATCGTGGAATTTGAGCCCCGGACGCAGCTTGAACGTCCAGGTCTTACCGTCGTCGGTGGTCTCCTCGGACTCGACCATCTGGCGCAGCGGCTGGAGCTTGGCATCGACGCCGTACAGCGTGTCCCAGACCAGGGCCGCGGCATTGCGCACGACATATTGGGTGCCCCAGATGGGATCGAAATTGGCGAGATTGGCCTGCGGCACGAAACGCAGGGTGCGCGCCGCTGTCCCCTGGGCAATCGCCGGGGCCGATAGGCCGGTCAATGCCAGACCGCCCGCGCCGGCCAATCCCTTCAATACGGTCCTGCGATCCATGAAATCCTCCCAGTAGTGCCGTGATGCCGGCCGTTCATTGGCCAAGGGCAGGTGAAACCGAGCCCATTTGCGTGCAAATGGTATGCCAGCCACCGGACCTTCGCCGGCGGGTTCTCATCGGCTGTTGGCCGTCGTTGCGCAGCAGCATTGGCCCGACCGCAGCCAGAGAGCACTCAAGGGTTTAGCCCGCTCGCAGAGCTCCCATGGGTGACGATCTTCATCGCGCCCCCTCCGCGGTCACAGCAGTTTTGCTCCGAAATTCCGCTCAGGATCCATGTCTGCCACGAGGCGGCCGGTCGGCGTCGCCGCCCCGCCGCCGCTGCGCGCCAGGAATTTTCCGCTTCCGGCGCTCGCGAGACATTTATCTCCGTCGATGATCAACCGGCCGCGCGACAGCACCGACACCGGCCAACCCTTCAGCTTGCGGCCCGCGAACGGCGTGTAGCCCGCAAGATCGTGCATCATCTCGTCAGCGATCGTGGTTTCGCGATGGGGATCCCAGATCGCGATGTCGGCATCGGCGCCGACCGCGATCGAGCCCTTGCGCGGATGCAGATTGTAGATTTTCGCGGGCGCCGTCGCGGTCAGCTCCACGAATTTCTCGAGACCCAGCCGCCCCTTCGCCACCATCGCATCGAACAGCAGCGGCAGCCGCAACTCCAGTCCCGGCAGGCCGTTCGCGACCTGCTTGAAATTCGGGTTCGGCCCCGCCCTCAGCTTGCCGGTCTCGTCATAGCGATATGGCGCGTGGTCCGACGAGATGGTCTGGAGATCACCGAGCGACAGCGCCTGCCACAGCGCTTCCTGGTCGGCATGCGTGCGCGGCGGCGGGCTGCACATCCACTTGGCGCCTTCGACACCGGGCTTGTCGAGATCACCAGCCGTGAGGAACAGATATTGCGGACAGGTTTCGGCGAAGACCTTGAGCCCCTGCCCGCGCGCGTCACGGATCACCTTGGCGCCTTCGGCCGTCGAGACATGGAAGATCATGATCGGCTGGTCGATCAGCGCGGCCATGCCGATCAGGCGGGTGAAGGCCTCTGCTTCCGACACGCGGGCGTGACTGACAGCGTGGTATTTCGGCATCGTGTAACCGCGCGCGAGCAGACGCTTCACCATCCAGGCGATGATGCCGTGATTTTCGGCATGGGCGCACAACATCGCGCCGGACTGGCGAGCAGCCAGGAGAATGTCGAGCAGCGGCTCGTCGTCCACCTTGAGCCGGTCATAGGTCATGAAGATCTTGATCGAGGCGTGCCCCTGCTTGACAAGCGCCGGAATGTGCTCCTCGACCGTCTCTTTCGTCGCGTCCGCGACGATCATGTGAAAGGCGTAGTCGATGACCGAGCCTTTCCTGGCCAGCGCGTGATAGTCCTCCACCACCTGCGGCAACTTCATGCCGACATGCTGGGCCGCGAACGGGATCACCGTTGTCGTGCCGCCGAAAGCGGCGGAGACCGTCGCGCTCTCGAAGGTATCCGCATTCATGATGCCGGCCGCCGACAGCTGCTCGATATGCGCATGACTGTCGACACCGCCGGGCAGCACGAACTTGCCGCGCGCATCGATCTCGCGCCTGCCCGGCGGAAGGCCGCGACCAATGGCCGCGATGGTCTCGCCGGAGACCGCAACATCGGCTTCGAACACATCCGTCGTGGTCGCGACGCGTCCACCGCGGATGATCAGGTCGTAGGTGGGTTCAGTCATGAGGCACTCCATGATAGGCTCGAGCGAGATGATCGCCAGTTTGCAGGAAGGCCATCGGCGTCACTTCTCCGGCGGCGGCACCGCGCCGGTACGGCTGGTGATCAGTCCGTAATGCTCGATGCGGCGATGCGCGGCAAAGTTGAAGATCGTGGTCTTGCCGAAGGTCGTGGCGTCGAGATCGCAAGCGTGGACCAGAAGCTCGTCGTCCTCTGTCCTGGCTTCAGCGACGATCTCGCCATTGGGATCGACGATCAGGCTGCCGCCGGACAGCGGATGGCCATCCTCGATGCCGGCCTTGGCGACGGCGACCGCCCAAGTCGCATTTTGATAGGCACCGGCCTGCACCGAGAGACGGTTGTGAAACAGGCGCTTCTCGACGCCCTCTTCGCTTCGTTCCGCATTCACCGACGGCGTGTTGTAGCCGATCAACACCATCTCGACGCCTTGCAGACCCATGACACGATAGGTCTCCGGCCAGCGGCGGTCGTTGCAGATGGCCATGCCGATGATGCCGCCAAGCTCACGCCAGACATTGAAGCCGAGATCACCCGGCTCGAAATACCGCTTCTCCAGATGCTGGTGCGAGCACTTGCTGTCATAGTCCGCATGGCCCGGCAGGTGGACCTTGCGATATTTGCCGACGATGTTGCCTGATTTATTGGTCAGGATCGCGGTGTTGAAATGGTGGCCGTCAGGCGTCAGCTCGGCATAGCCGAAATTCATCGCGATTCTGTGCTGTGCCGCGCGCTCGAACAGCGGCCTGGTCGCGGCGTTCGGCATCTCGCGCTCGAACCAGATGTCGAATTCGGCCCGGTCCTCAACGTACCAGCGCGGGAAGAACGTCGTCAGCGTCAGTTCCGGATAGACGATCAGGTCGGCGCCTTTTGCTTTCGCTTGGTCCATCAGCGCGATCATGCGCTTGACCACGGCCTCGCGACTGTCGGCCTTCTGGATCGGCCCCATCTGGGCGGCGGCCACATTGACGATACGCATCAGCGGGTTCCTGATTTTGGCAGCTTTTCTGGCGAGGCTTGAGGATTTCAACTTCAGGGGCGTGTCGGCGCACGCAGCATAACGCAGCCTCGCGCCGGTATTCCAGCCAAGCAGCTTTCATGCCGCGCATCCCCCTTCGGCGTCCCACAAAAGCCGAACGGCTATGCAGGATCGTCAGAAACGGGATGAAGAGGAAATACTGCTTCGCTGTGCACTCGCAACGACAGCGCGACGAACGACATCATCATGATACAAATCGTCAACTCACGGCTTCGCCGAGACTCTGGCGTTCGCTTCCGGTTGATGATTTAGATCCCACCCCTGCCTGCGATCGCGCGCTGCATCCCCCTTCCGGAGTTTCATCGATGACCTCAGCCGACCGGCCGGCGACGCGGCTGGCCACGCGTCTCTCGTTCCTGGTCGCCGGCTTCGGCATCGCCTGCTGGGCGCCGCTGGTGCCGTTCGCCAAGGAGCGGCTCGCGGTCGATGATGCGGTCCTTGGCTTGCTGCTGCTCAGCCTCGGCATCGGATCGGTCGTCGCGATGCTCGCGACGGGCATTTTGAGCGCACGCCATGGCAGCAGGCCGATCATCATCGTGGGTGGAATTGGTCTTGCGCTGATCTTGCCCCTGCTGGTCCTCGCCGGCACGCCCGTGACATTGGCGCTGACACTTCTGGCATTCGGCGCCGCGCTCGGCTCCATCGACGTCGCGATGAACATCCACGCCGTCGAGGTTGAACGCGCGGCGGGAAAACCGCTGATGTCGGGCTTCCACGCGCTCTTCAGCATCGGCGGTTTCGCCGGGTCCGCGATCATGACGGGGCTGCTGTCGTTTCATCTTGGACCGCTCGCGAGCGCTCTGATCTGCTCCCTGCTGATGCTGATTGCGATGGCGCTCGCTTGGCCGCGCCTGCTGCGGTCGGCGCAGGTTCAGGAGGGGCCGCTGTTCGTGCTGCCACACGGCATCGTGCTGTTGCTCGCGCTGCTGGCGGCCATCACCTTCCTGATCGAAGGCGCCGTGCTCGACTGGGGCGCGCTCCTCGTTATCGGCAAGGGCCTCGTCAGCGAGGCGCGCGGCGGGCTCGGCTACATCGTGTTCTCGATCGCGATGACCGCCGGTCGGCTCGGCGGCGACGTCGTGGTCGCACGTGTCGGCGACCGCGCAACGCTGGTCGGGGGAAGCCTGCTTGCCGTCGCGGGACTTGCAGTTCTGTTGCTCGCCCCGAGCGCGGCCATTGCCATCGCCGGTTTCCTGCTGATCGGCCTCGGCGCGTCGAACCTCGTGCCGGTGTTGTTCCGCGGCGCCGCCAGGCAGACCGCGATGCCCACGGGGCTTGCGGTGGCGTCGATCACCACCGCCGGCTATGCCGGTGTTCTGGTTGGCCCCGCGGGCATCGGTTTTGTCTCCCATGCCGCCGGGTTGCCTGCGGCATTCTGGATGCTCGCCGCACTGATGTGCCTCGTCACGCTATCCGCGGGTGCTGTCACTGCAAAATAGAAGAGCGCGCCACGGCATGCCGTGACGCGCCCTGCAATGAGTCGCGCGCGTTTTACGCGCTCGCCTGGGTCACGAATTTGGTGTTGAGATAGCCCTCGATCGCTTCGAGGCCACCTTCGGAGCCGTAGCCGGAATCCTTGATCCCACCGAACGGCACTTCCGGCAGCGCGAGGCCGTGATGATTGATCGACACCATGCCGCTCTCGATGTCGGCGCCGATCGCCTGCATCATCTTGGTCGAGGTGGTGTAAGCATAGGCCGCAAGGCCGTAAGGCAGGCGATTCGCCTCGGCCACCACTTCGTCATAGCTGCGGAAGGAGGTGATCGGCGCCAGAGGGCCGAACGGCTCCTCGTTCATGATGCGGGCCTCGCGCGGCACGTCGGTGATGACGGTCGGCTCAAAGAAGAAGCCCTCATTGCCGATACGCTTGCCGCCGGCCTGGACCTTGGCGCCGCGCTGGACCGCGTCGGAGACAAGACCTTCCATCGCGTCGACACGGCGCGGGTTGGCCAGCGGGCCCATGCGGGTGTCCTTGTCGAGGCCGTTGCCGACCTTGAGGCTCTTCGCCGCCGCGACGAACTTGTCGACGAAGGGCTGGTAGACGCTTTCGTGCACCAGGAACCGAGTCGGCGAGACGCAGACCTGACCGGCATTGCGGAACTTGTTGGCCGACAAAATCTTCGCGGCGTTGTCGAGATCGGCATCCGCGAACACGATCGCCGGCGCGTGGCCGCCGAGTTCCATGGTGACGCGCTTCATGTGCAGGCCGGCGAGCGCGGCCAGATGCTTGCCGACGGCGGTCGAGCCGGTGAAGCTGATCTTGCGGATGATCGGGTGCGGAATGAGATATTCGGACACTTCCGACGGGACACCGAACACCAGCTGGACCACACCGGGCGGAATGCCGGCGTCGGCATAGGCGCGCACCAGCTCCATGCAGCTCGCTGGGGTCTCTTCCGGCCCCTTGACAATGATCGAGCAGCCGGCCGCGAGCGCGGCCGAGATCTTGCGGACTGCCTGGTTGATCGGGAAATTCCAGGGCGTGAACGCGGCAACCGGGCCGACCGGCTCCTTGGTCACGAGCTGAGAGACGTTGCCCATCCGCGGCGGCACGATGCGGCCATAGGCGCGGCGGGCTTCCTCGGAGAACCAGTCGATGAGGTCGCCGGCCAGCATGGTCTCGCCCTGGGCTTCCACCACCGGCTTGCCCTGCTCCATGGTCATGACAGGGGCGATCTCGGCGGCGCGCGAGCGGATGATGTCGGCCGCTTTGCGCATCAGCTTGTAGCGGTCGAACGGCGAGGTCTTGCGCCAGACTTCGAAGCCCGCCTTGGCAGCTTCCAGCGCACGGTCGAGATCCGCCTTCGAGGCGTGCGGGGTCTTGCCGATCGGCTGGCCGGTGGCGGGATTGAGGATGTCCTCCGACTTGCCGGAGGTGCCGTCGGTCCACTCGCCGGCGATGAACATCTGAACTTTCGGATACATCCTGATTGCCTCCTTACATGATTTCGGCGGCCCGACTTTCGGCCGCCGCTTAGGTGGGCGCAGAGCTACACCGAAAGACGGGCGGCGGAAAGGGATCTATCGTCATCGTCGCAGCGGGAACGGGTCGGATTCACCGCTTGCAGTTGCGGGGGCAGTTGCGGCATTGGGGACAAATTGCCCGCACCGCATTCCCTTTTCATCCCCTTTCGGGGAAACCGTCATCGCCATCTAGGATGACGGCAAAGACGGAGTCAAAGTGCCAGACGCGACGATAAGCCACGGCGGCCAACTTCCCTGGGAGATTTGCATGGAAGGCGAGACCTTCCTCTGGCTGATACGGCATGCCCCCGTCGACGGCATTGCGGGCACCATCCATGCGGCTGAAGCGCCGGCCGACCTCGGCGATCGCGCGCAACTGGAGGCGCTGCGTCGGTGCTTGCCGCGCGATGCCGCGAGCTATGCGAGCCCGGCGCGACGCACCGTCGAAACAGCCCGAGCGCTCGGGCTCGAACCCGAGTTGGTGGGCGAATTCGGCGAGCAGAATTTTGGCGACTGGACCGGCCGTCGGCACGACGAGCTCGCCGCAACCGGTGGCGAGACCTATGCGCAATTCTGGACAGATCCGGCGCGCGGCCGGCCGCCCGGTGGGGAGAGCTTTGAAGATCAGGTCGCGCGCGTCAGGCTCGGCCTCGCACGGATCGGCGCGGGTCCGGCAACGCTGCTTGTGCATTCCGGCACGATCCGCGCGGCGCTCTGCATCGCGCTCGATCTGACGCCACAAGCGGCCTTACGCTTCGTGATCAATCCGTTGTCGCTGACCCGGATCGACCGGCTCACGACCGGCTGGCGTGTCGCCTCGGTCAATCAGCGCGTGACCTGATCAGGCCGGCCGATCCGGCACATTGGCCTGTGCAAAGGTCGCCATGTCGTTGTGGAGCCCGCAGGCCGATCGCACCAGCGGCAGCGCGATCGCAGCACCCGACCCCTCGCCGAGCCTGAGATCGAGGCTGATCAGCGGCTGCACGTTCAATGCGCGCAGCACCAGCCGATGCCCCTGCTCCGCCGATTGGTGTGACGGCAGCAGGAACGGGCGGCACGATGGGTTCAGCCGCGCCGCCGCTAGCGCCGCAACCGACACGATGAACCCGTCGATCAGCACGGGGATGCGCGCCTGCGCAGCCGCAATGATCGCGCCTGATATCGCCGCGACCTCGAGACCGCCGACGGCGCACAGGATCTCTTCGGGCGAAGCACCCGCCAAGCCGTGACGCGCAATCGCGGCCTCCACCACACGCGCCTTGTGTGCACGGCCCGCCACATCGACGCCGGTGCCGCTGCCCGCGATCTCCTCAGCGCTGACGCCGAGCAGGCTCGCTGCGATCGCGGCCGAGGTCGTGGTGTTGCCGATCCCCATCTCGCCGAAGATCAGCAGATCGGGCTGATTGGCCTCTGCACGCGCGACAGCGCGTCGTCCGGTTTCAAAAGCAAAAGCCAGCTCGGCGGGCCTCAGCGCAGCCTCAATGCTGAAATCGCGCGTGCCGTGACGCGGCTTGTCGGTGACAACGCCCGGCATCTCTTCCTGCGCCAGCGTTCCGGCATCGACGACCTCGAGCGTCGAACCAAGCTGGCGCGCCAGCACCGAGATCGCAGCGCCGCCGGCGGCAAAATTCGCCATCATCGCGATGGTGACGCCTTGCGGATAGGCCGACACACCCTGCGCAACAATGCCGTGATCGCCGGCGAAGACGATGATCGGCACGCGTGCGGCGCGAGGGCGTTCGGTCGCCTGCAAGCCGGCAAGCTCGATCGCGAGCTGCTCGAGCCGGCCGAGCGCACCCGTCGGCTTTGTCAGTTGTCCCTGCCGCGCGATCGCCGCCTCGCGATGAGCGGCAGAGATCTCGGGGCATTTCTGGGTGACCCATTCAGGGAGCATGCTGCCTCGCTTATGGCCTGCGCTTGAGAATGTAACTGTCCATGATCCAGCCGTGACGCACGCGGGCGGCCTGCCGCGCAGCGACGATACGCGGGCCCACCTCCGCCAGCGCGCCGGACAGGATGACCTGATCTGGCATGCCGAGATAGGCGCCCCACCAGATCTGAATTCTGTCAGGATCGAGCGACTGGAACGCCGTGCCGCCGTCGAGCATCACCACCACGGTGTCGACGCCCTCAGGCCAGCCGCCCTCACGCAGGCGGCGCCCTGTCGTCACAAGGAAAGGCTCCCCGATGTCGTTGAGCGGCAGCGCATGCGCCGCGCACAGTGCCTGGATCGAGGTGATGCCGGGCACGACCTCGATTTTGGGTAACGGATTGAGCCGCCGCACGATGCGCAGCGACGAATCGTAGAGCGAGGGATCGCCCCAGATCAGCAGCGCGACCCTGCCCTCGTCGCCGAGATGGCTTGCGATCGTCCGCGACCAGGCCGCGGCAACGGCGTCGTGCCAATCGTCCACGCCCTTGCGATAATCCGCTTCGCCCGCGTCGCGCACGGGAAGATCGAATTCGGCGATGCGCGTCGTGGCGTTGGTAAGCACATCGGCGCAGATCGTGCGCCTGAGATCGGCGAGATCGGATTTTGCCGTCCCCTTGCGCGGGATCAGGACGAGATCGGCGCCGTTGATGGCTTCGACCGCGGCGCGCGTGAGCTGCTCCGGATCGCCGCAACCGATGCCGATCAGAGAGAGCGTCATCATGACGATCCGCCCTCCGCCAGCGCGCCGAACATGATGACGGCGGCCGTGGATGCGGCACCGCCCCTCGCGAGCTGCGCGGCGAGCTCGGCAATCGTCGTGCGGACCAGCCGCTCATCGGCGCGGCCGAGCGATTCGGCGAACAGCGCCGGAGTGTCCGGTGAAAGGCCGTGCTCGATCAGTCTTGCGACGAGCGCCGGAAAGGTGCGCCGGCCCATATAAACCACCGTCGTCGCATCAGGATCGGCCAGCGCTGCCCAGTTTAGATTTGGCGGCAGCTCGCCCGTCACATCAGCCCCGGTGACAAATTGCACCCGGCGTGAGGTGTGGCGACGCGTCAGCGGGATGCCGGCCTGCGCGGCGGCGACGCAGGCCGAGGTCACGCCGGGAATGATCTCATAGCCGATGCCGGCGTCGCGCAGCGTCTCGAGCTCTTCCTCGAGCCGGCCAAAGATGCCCGCATCGCCCGACTTCAGCCGCACCACGCGCGCGCCCGTCGCAGCGTAATCGACCAGGAGACGGTTGACGTGGTGCTGCTTTGTCGAGGGACGCCCTGCCCGTTTCCCGACCGCGACGAGATTGGCGCCGGGCCGCGCGAGATCGAGGATCGCACCCGAGGCGAGATCGTCATAGAGCACGACATCGGCCTCGCGCAACCGCGCAGCGCCTTTGAGCGTGAGCAGCTCGGGATCGCCGGGGCCGGCGGAGACGAAAGAGACAAAACCGCTCACCGGTCCTCCGCGATCAGGTGGAAGAACGTGCCGGTGGCCTGCCCGCGCCGCGAGCCGGTCTCGGCGATGACCGCGCCGGTCGCGTCTTGCACGACCGCCAGCGGCGTATCGGGCTGGGCAAGGATCGTCGAATAGTGAAACTCGTGGCCGCGCAGGCGCGCGCCGACCTGATGTCCCGGCATGGGTGCAGCCAGCGCGGCCAGACGATAGCCCAGATGCATGCGGCGTTTGGCAAAGCTGGTCTCAAGGCCAAGCAGGCCAGTCATCTCGTGCCTGATACCGTCCGCGTCGGTCAAAGCGGTCCCCAGTACCATATAGCCTCCACATTCACCGTGCACGGGCCTTGTCTCGGCGAAGGCGCACAGGCCGCTGCGGAAGCGCGCATTGGCGGCGATCCTGCCGGCATGAAGCTCCGGATAGCCGCCGGGCAGCCAGCAGACATCGGCGCTCGCATCAGGCGTCTCATCGGCGAGCGGCGAGAATGTCGAGATCTCGGCGCCGGCCACGCGCCAGGCTTCCAGCATATGCGGGTAGACGAACGAAAACGCGGCATCACGGGCGAGCGCGATGCGCTGGCCGGGCGGCGTCACGTTCAGGCCGTTCACCGCCTGTTGCGGCGACCAGCTTGTCGCCGAGCGCAGCACGGCATCGAGATCGACATGCTCGGCAACGAAGTGCGCGGCCTCGTCGATCAGCTTGCCGATCTCGGCCTGCTCCTCGGCCTGCACCAGGCCGAGATGCCGTTTCGGCAGGCTGATCTCGGCATGGCGCGGCAGCGCGCCGAACACCTCAATGCCAGCGTCGTTGAGCGCACGCCGCACGAGATCCTCGTGACGCGGGCTGGCGACGCGGTTGAGCACGACGCCTGCAAGGCGCACGCCAGCGCGATAATCGCGCAGGCCTGCGCCAATCGCCGCGGCCGTCTGCGCCTGCCCGGAGGGATCCATCACCAGAACCACCGGCCAGCCGAGCATTTCCGCAACATCAGCAGTAGCGCCGGTGCCGCAGACACCGCGCGTAGCGACGCCGTCGTACAGGCCCATCGAGCCCTCGGCGAGCGCGACATCGGCGTCCGCGCCACGGCTGACCAGGTGCGCGATCGTGGCGCGATTCATCGCCCAGCTATCGACATTCACGGACGCGCGTCCCGTGGCGGCGGCATGGAAGGCGGGATCGATGTAGTCCGGGCCGCTCTTGAAACACTGTACCTTCAAGCCACGATTGCGCCAGGCGCGCGCAAGCGCCAGCGTCAGCGTGGTCTTGCCGACGCCGGAGGCCGGTGCGGAGATGACGAGGCCTGCCGCCATCACGACACCTCCGGAAAGCGCGGCTCGGCACCAACCGGCCGGTAGCGGCGATCGTAGTCGGCGGCGTAAAGACGGCTCTCGTCGAAATCCGCTGCTCCAAGCGTATTGCCGACCACGATCAGCGCGGTGCGCTCCATCTCGCTGCCCACCATCGCATTGAGAGTGCCGAGCGTCGCGCGAATGATGCGCTGGTCCGGCCAGCTCGCGCGCCAGACGATCGCGACCGGGCAGTCCGCGCCGTAATGCGGCGTCAGCTCGGCGATGACCTTGTCGAGCAGATGGATCGACAAATGGATGGCGAGCACCGCGCCTGTCGCGCCGAAGGCGGCGAGCTTCTCGCCTTCGGGCATCGCACTGGCGCGGCCCGGCGTGCGCGTCAGCACGACTGTTTGCGCAAGTCCGGGCAGTGTCAGCTCAGCTTCCAGAGCAGCAGCTGCAGCCGAAAACGAGGGAACGCCTGGCGTCACCGTGAAGGGAATGCCGAGCGCACGCAGGCGGCGAAGCTGCTCGCCCATCGCCGACCAGATCGAGAGATCGCCGGAATGCAGCCGCGCAACGTCCTTGCCCAGGGCATGCGCGGCGGCAATCTCCGTGATGATCTCATCGAGCGACAGCGGCGCGGTGTTGACGATACGCGCGTCCGGCGGGCAATGGGCCAACACGCCTTCAGGCACCAACGAACCGGCATAGAGACAGACCGGACAGGCGGCGATCAAATCGCGACCTCGCAGGGTCAGCAAGTCGGGAGCGCCGGGCCCGGCACCGATGAAGTGCACCGTCATGGGCCATCTCCTTCGGCGATCGCCGCGGTCGCGGTGCGGTCCTGCGAAATCGCGCGGGTGGCGAGGAGCCGCGCGCGAGCGCCGGCTGCAGCGAGCGCCGCCGCTTCGGCAACGGAGCCGGTGCCGAACTTTTCGACGACGAGCTCCGACCGCGTGGGCGTGTCGATGCGCGCAAGGACATCGGCCGGCACGGCTTTGATCGGCACGCCGCACTCGCGCGCGAGCTGCTTCAATGCCTCTGCATCGGCCTTGTCGCTCACGGTAGCCATTGCTGCGAGGCCATTGGCACCGCCGGCTGCTGCAAGCGCCTCGCGCAGCGAGGCGAGCGTCACGTCCTTTTTGAATCCGAGCCCGGCGACCTTCATCGCACCACACTCCACTGAACCACCGGCCGCGCCGCCTCCCACGAGCGGTAGCGGCCGAGCGGAGCGGCATGCGCAATCTCGACCCGCATCAACTCGCCGCCGTGTTGCTGATGCAACTCGCCGAACAGCGCTTCAGTTTCCAGTGTCACCGAATGTGCGACCAGCCGCGCGCCCGGCGAGAGACGCGACCAGATCGCATCGAACATTGCGCGATCGAGACCACCGCCGATGAAGATGGCATCCGGCGTATCGAGCCCTGCGAGCGCTTCCGGCGCCCGTCCAGTGACCACCGTGATCCGATGCGCCAGCCCGAATGCCGCTGCATTGCTGTGCACGTTCGCGGCGCGATCCTCGCGCGCCTCGATCGCCGTCGCGGCTCCCCCACACAGCGCCCATTCCACCGAGATCGAGCCCGAGCCTGCGCCGATGTCCCATAGCCGCTCGCCAGCACGCGGCGCCAGCGCCGAGAGCGCGAGCGCACGCACCGGCCGCTTGGTGATCTGGCTGTCATGGACGAAGAGATCATCCGCAAGGCCAGAGCTGCGAGGAATGCCTTGGCCTCCCCGCGCCTGCACGGCCAGCGCAACCAGCTTGCCGGCAAAGTCCTCAGCAAAAAGATCGGCGCGGTGCTGACCGATGTGTTCGCGCGGGCCGCCAAGCGCCTCGAGAGTCCACACGAGCGAGGCACCCCATCCGCGTCGTGTCAGCCATTTCGCGAGATCACCGGCAGCCTTGGCGTCGCGCACGAGACAAATGATCCGCGCATCTTGCGCCAGATGGGGGACAAGACGCTCGAACGGCGCGGCATGGAGACCGAGGCAGGCGGTGGCTTCAAGGCGCCAGCCCAGCCGCGCGGCAGCGAGCGAGAAGGTCGATGGCGCCGGATGGGCGATCCACTCGCTCGCCTCGAGTTTTTCGGCGAGGCTCGCACCGGCGCCGTGCCAGAACGGATCGCCGGACGCCAACACCGCCGTCGGCCGGCCTCGGCAGCTCAGCACGATAGTTGCGTCGAACGGCACGGGCCACGCGCGACCACGGCTTCCGACGCCTGCAAGCGCGAGATGGCGTTCGCCGCCGAAGACGGTTTCCGCGTTGGCGAGCGCCTTTCGACTTGCTTCGGACAGCCCGGCAAGGCCATCTTCGCCGATACCGATGATGGTCAGCCAGGGATCAGACATGATGCGCGCCCTCATTCTGGGCGGAACTGCCGATGCGAACCTGCTCGCCGCGGAGATCGCGCGCGCTGGCATCGATGCCGTCTATTCCTATGGCGGTCGCACCCGCGCGCCGGCGGATCAGCCGCTGCCGACGCGCATCGGCGGCTTTGGCGGCGTGAGCGGGCTTGCCGAGACCATCAGGCGCGAAGGCATCACGCATGTGATCGACGCGACGCATCCGTTCGCTGCCGAGATGAGTCGTCACGCGATCGAAGCCTGCGCGGAAACTGGCACGCCGCTGATTGCGCTGGAACGCGCACCCTGGAGCAGGGCGCCCGGTGATACCTGGATCGACGTGGCTGACGTCGACGCAGCGGTCGCCGCGTTGCCCGAAGCGCCGGCAAACGTGTTCCTCGGAATCGGCCGTCAGCACATCGCGCCGTTCGCGAGCAAGCCGCAACACGCCTACACGCTGCGGTTCGTCGACCCTCCTGAAGCGCCCCTGCCCTTCGCGGCCGACGTGATCGTGTCGCGCGGACCCTTCACCCTCGACGGCGAGTTGCAGATGATGCGCGAGCGAGACACCAATTGGATCGTCGCTCGCAATTCCGGCGGCGACGGCGCCCGCGCCAAGATCGATGCCGCGCACCTGCTCGGCCTGCCCGTGATCATGATCTCCCGGCCGCAATTGCCCGAAAGACCGCGCGTGGAGAGCGTCGCTGAGGTGATGCAGTGGCTCGGTCATCGAACCTGCCTCGGTGCATAGACCCAGCGGCCGACGCGGCGCGTCTGCGAATTGCCGACGATCACCAGCGTGCGCATGTCGGCCATCTCGGGCGCGGCCTCGTCCAGCGACACGGTGACGATCTTCTCGTCTGACGCGCTGATCGCGCGCGCGAAGATCACCAGGCGCTCACCGCAGCCGGCCTCCTTCAACACCGCCAGCGCGCGACCAAATCCTTCCGGCCGGCTTGCGGAGCGCGGATTGTACATCGCGATCGAAAAATCAGCTTCGGCCGCGAGCCGCAGGCGTTTCTCGATCACCGCCCACGGCTTGAGATTATCGGACAGGTTGATCGCACAGAAGTCATGGCCCAGCGGCGCGCCGACGCGCGCGGCGGCGGCCAGCATCGCGGTGATACCCGGGAGCACGCGGATCGGCACGTCCTGATATTGCGGTGCCTGTTCGAGCGCCTCGAACACCGCCGAGGCCATTGCAAACACGCCGGGATCACCGGAAGATACGATCACAACCTGCCCGCCTTCGGCGGCAAGGCGCAATGCCTCACGCGCGCGCTGCAACTCCTCGCGGTTGTCGGACGGATGCAGCATCAGTCCCGGCCGCGGCGCGACGCGTGCGACATAGGGCGCATAGCCCAAGATATCGGAGGCAGTGGCGAGCGCAGCGGAAACCTCCGGCGTTACCAGCGCCTCACTGCCCGGGCCGAGGCCCGCGATGGTCAGCGTGCCCGTCATTCGGCTGCGTCCGACAGCCGGCCCCTGCCGTGCACGAGCACGATCGCAAAGTATGGACAGTCGGCTGCGTCGATCTCGCCGAGCTGGACAACACGCTCGCCCGGCATGGTGCCGCGCTCGACCAGCCAGGCATCGTCCAGCCGGCCGGCGGACGCGAGCGCGCGTCGGACTTTTGCAAGATTGCGGCCGGTCTTCATGATCACGAGCGCATCGGAATCGCGCATGCGGCGTTCGAGCTCGGCTTCGGGAAGCGTGCCCATCAGCACCGTCGTCACGTCATCGCCGAGCGCGATCGGCTGGCCGACGCCGTTCCAGCAGCCGACCATGCCGGGAATGCCGGCAATCACCTCGATCTCGACCCGGCCTTGCAGGCGCGTGTGCAGATGCATGAAGGAGCCGTAGAAGTATGGATCGCCCTCGCAGAGCACGACGACGTCGACGGCGCGCGCAAGCCGCGCCAGGCGCTCGGCCCATTCGTCGTAGAAGCCGGCGAGCAGCTGGACGTATTCAGGGCTATCGAAGGCGAGCTCGGTCGTGACCGGATACTCCATGGGATATTCGGTGACGTCGGCCGCCAGCATGCCCTCCACGATGCGCCGCGCCTGGCCGGGACGGCCCGTCTTGCGGAAATAGGCGACATGCCTGGCGCCGCGCACCGTGCGATCGGCGCGTACGCTCATCAGGTCTGGATCGCCGGGGCCGAGACCACAGCAGATGATGCGTCCCATTGCTATTCGCTCCGGCTTGCGAGCGCGTTCACGGCGGCCACCGTGATTGCGGAGCCGCCGAGGCGGCCTTCGACGGTCAGCGCCGGCACCGGCGGATTGGCCATCAAAGCCGCCTTGGATTCAGCCGCGCCGACGAATCCGACCGGGCAGCCGATAATGGCCGCCGGCCGCGGACATTCCTGGTCCTCCAGCATGTTGAGCAGGTGAAACAGCGCGGTCGGCGCATTGCCGATCGCGACGATCGCGCCATCGAGATGCGGGCGCCACAGCTCCAATGCCGCAGCCGATCGCGTGTTGTGCATGGATCGCGCCAGCGCCGGAACGGTCTCGTCGCCGAGTGTGCAGATGACGGCGTTGGCCGCGGGCAATCTCGCGCGCGTAATTCCTTCAGAGACCATGCGCGCGTCGCAGAGAATCGGCGCGCCCTTTTGCAAGGCGGCGCGTGCGGCGGTCGCCATATTGGGCGTGAAGCGGATATGCGCCTCCAGGCCCACCATGCCCGCGGCATGGATCATCCGCACCACGACCTGCTCCTCATCCGGCGTGAAGCGCGCAAGATCAGCCTCGGCGCGGATGATCGCGAAGGATTGCCGGTAGATCGCTGCGCCATCGGTCTCGTATGTGTGCGGCATCAGTGCCCTCCCATCAGCAAGGAGGGATCGCGAACGATATCGTCGCGATCGAGCCCGCGCAGGACAGGTTCGTCCCGCGTCGAGCCGCCGCGCACGAGATCGAACCCGGTAGCCGTCGCGACCAGGGTGATGGCGGCCGCGCCGGAAAGGGCGCAGCCCTTGGCGCAGCCGGAGACGTGAAGCTGCGCAGCCGCGCCGATGTGGTGGGCCAGCTCCGCGGCGAGCCCGCGGGTGTCGGCATGCGCCGCTCGGCAGCGCGGCGCACCGCTACACGCAATGACGCGCAGTGCCGGATCGAAGGCGTCGGTGATCAGGCCGGACGCGGAGGGCATCGTCCGTTTGCCCTCGCTCAAGACCATCCGCCAAGGCGTCATCCGCAGCGCATGCCCGCAACCGGAGAGTTGATTGAGCGTCGCATGCGACAACTGCCCGAAGGCAATGCCGACCATGGCGCCTTGCGGATAGAGACCGGGACGCACGGCGGCCATGATGGGCGCAGGCTCCGTTTCGCCGCGCAGCGCATCAGGCAATTCTCCCCCGGCCGCGAGATGCGTTGCCATCCGCCCTTGTCCATCCCTGACGCCGGAGGCGACGAACCAGCGTGCCACAGCAAGCGCAGTCGTCACAGCTTCGCCGCGCGCGACGCGGCGGCCGAGCCTGGCGCCATCGGCGCGCACGAGGAGATCGCCGGCAGAATCACGCTCGATCCGCACATCGGCGGAATTGCCGGCAAGCACACGCGACTTGCCGTCGTCGATGGCGAAGCCGAATTTCACAGGCAGCCCCAACATGCTGTCCGCCAGCGCCTCTTCGAGCTCGGCGGCGAGCGCCTGGGTCTCGTCGCCGTCGCGCCAGAACGGCGTGACCAGGATGTTGCGCCGGGATTCGGTTCCGGCATCCGGATCGAGCAGGGTCAGTTGCGCAAGACCGTCGAGCAGCAGCCGATGGCTGTTGTCGCTGACGCCCCTGATCTGGAGATTGGCGCGGCTGGTCACGTCAATCAGCCCGTTGCCATGACGTTCGGCGAGATGCGCAAGTCCGGCAGCCTGCGTCGCGTCGAGCCTCCCGCCGAACGGGCGGACGCGGACCACGAGCCCGTCGCCCGATGGCATCGGCCGTAGCGCGCCGGGGCACCAACCCTTGACCGAAGCCGCGCTCATGACGCCTCCTTCAGCGCGGCCGCGATCGAATTCCGCCGCGTTCGCCAGAGCGAGGCCTCATGCAGGCGGGTGAAGCAAGTTTCCATCGCGGCGAGCGCTGTCGGATTTTCCCGGGCCATGAAGGCGCGGACATCATCGTTGCCGAGCGTCGCGTCGTAATAGAGATCGAACAGATGCGGCGGCACGGCGCCAGCGAGATGCGCAAAGGCGGCCATGTGCTCGAGGGTGGCCGTGATCTCGGCCGCGCCACGGAACCCATGGCGCATCATGCCGGCGATCCAGGCCGGATTGGCTGCGCGAACGCGGACGACGCGGGAGATTTCCTCCATCAGCGTGCGCGCATGCGGTGCGTCGGGTCGCGTCGTGTCGAGATGATAGAGCGATGGCCCTGATACGCCGAGATGCGCTGCCGCAGCCGCGACGCCGGCTTCGTGCGCAGCATAGTCGGCGGCGAGCAGCAGATCGGTTTCCGGCAAGTCCTGGGCGTGAACGAATGCATCGGCGGATGCGAGCCGCTGCTCGATGCCGGCGCGATCGGGCTTGATCGCGCCATCGGCAGAGAACGCCCAGGACGAGGCCGACAGCCAGGCTTCGCCGGCGGCCTCGCGCATCTCCGGCGTAAAGGCATCGGGGATCGCCGAGAGGCCGACGCCATATTGCCCGGGCCGCGGCGCGAATACGCGCGAGGCGCGGTGGCGATAGGGATTCTCGTCGCTCTCTTCTTCGCGTGATGCCAGCGCTTCAGTCGCCGCTTCGAACAGTTGTGCGAGGCCTGCGAAGACATCGCGGAACAGGCCGGATACGCGCAGCGTCACGTCGATGCGGGGCCGGCCGAGCTCTGCCGGCGCGATGATGTCGTAGCCGGTGACGCGGCCGGAGGCGTGGTCCCAGTGCGGCGCAAGACCGGCCAGATGCAGCGCCATCGCAAACTCCTCGCCGGCGGTGCGCATGGTAGCGGAGCCCCAGAGATCGACGACGAGGCCCTTCGGCCAGTCGCCATGATCCTGAAGATGGCGGCGCAGCAGCTCTTCCGCGAGTTTTATCCCTTGCGCATGCGCCGACGGCGTCGGCACCGCGCGGGGATCGACGGCAAAGAGATTGCGCCCCGTCGGCAGCACGTCCTGCCTCCCGCGATAGGGCGAGCCCGACGGGCCCGGTGCAACGCGCCGGCCCGCGAGTGCCGCTCGAAGCGCGTCAAGCTCGGCGTCGCCGCAGGCGCCGCGGCCGAACACGTGCAGGCCGTCGCCGAACTGGCTCTCCTTGAGATCGCAGACGAAGCGATCGATGCGCGGAATGGCTTCAGCCGGTGCGGCCGAAGCATCGAGCCCGAGATCGTCTTCCAGGCCTGCTGCCCGCGCTTCGTCGCGGATTGCAGTAATCAGCCGCCGTCGGCGGGCGGGATCGAGACCGTCGGCGGTGGAATATTCGTCGAGCAGACGTTCGAGCCGGCGCATGCCCTCCGGCACCGCAGCTGTTTCCAGCGGCGGCGGCAGATGGCCGATGGTGACGGCCCCTAAGCGTCGCTTGGCCTGCGCGGCTTCGCCGGGATCGTTGACGATGAAGGGATAGATCACGGGGAGATCGCCGATCAGCGCCTCAGGCCAGCAGCTTGAGGATAGCGCCACGGATTTTCCGGGCAGCCATTCCAGCGTGCCATGCGCGCCCATGTGCGCGACGGCATCGATCCCTTGCTTGCGGAGCCAGAGATAGAACGCGACATAAGCGTGGCGTGGCGTGCGGGCGAGATCGTGATAGTCGCCATCGCGCGCGGTCGCTTCGCCGCGCTCGGGCTGGACGGCAATGAACGATCGCCCGCAAGGGATCGCGGCGAAGTGGAAGGCGCCGCCGCGGCAGCTCGGATCATTCTCCGGCGCGCCCCAGGCTTGCGCGAGATCGTCCTGCAGGGATTGCGGAAGGCGCGAGAGTGCCGCGCGGTAGTCAGCGACACGCCACGTCAATGTCTGCGCCAGCAATCTCTCGCCAAGTCCTCGCACGGGCGCGACGTCATAACCGGTCCCTGCGAGATCGGACACCAATGCTTCGACCGAAGCCAACGCATCGAGACCAACGGCGTGTGCGATCTGGTGCGGACGGCCCGGGTAATTCGAGAGCACGATGGCCAGCCGCTTCTCGCCGGCCGGCTTTTCCGAGAGGCGATGCCACGCCGCAACCCGGGCGGCGATGGCCTGTACACGCTCGTCATCCGGCCGATGAGCCAGATGCGAAAATTGCAGATCGGGATCGCGCATCCCGGCCGATTTGAAGCTCACGACGCCGGTGAACAGGCGGCCGTCGACCTCAGGCAGCACCACATGCATCGCGAGGTCGCCGGGCGACAGGCCGCGGAGCGACTCTGCCCAATCCTCACGCCGCGCCGACGAGAGCGCGATCTGGAACACCGGACACGATGCCGCATCGAACGGCGTCGTGCCGTCCTCGCCCGCGGCCGAGAACGCTGTCGCATTGACGATCGCAGCCGGAGGATTTTTGGCAAGATGGGCGCGCAGCCAATCCGCGACGCCCGCGGCCTTCAGCGAGGCCGCGAACACGCCATGTGCGTCAAAGCCCTTCTCGCGCAGTGCTCCGATCAGTGCATCGACGGGACCGGTGTCTGCCGCAGTGAGATAGGAGCGGTAGAACGTCACCAGCGCGCGTGGTCTACCCTCGCCGTCCGGCGCAGCAATGACACCACGCGCCGGATCGTAAAACCCCATCTCCGGCACGGCCATCTCGCCGACGACCGGACCTGCATAGAGGCCCGAGGCCAGCGCAAGCTGCGCGATCGCGGCCTGTGCCGCGATGGGACCGCCGGTATCGCACAGCACCTTGAGCCGGCGCAGCGTCGAGACCGGCAAGGTCGAATAGGCATCCAGCCGCAAATCGTCGCGGCCATCGGCCGGCAGCACGGCCAGCACGATGTTGCGGCCTCTTGCCAGCTGCTGAAGCGCGGCAAGACCGTATGGCCAATAGGACTCGCCGCCGATCAGGCGCACCAGAATGCCGCGCGCCTGCGACAGCGTGCGCTCGATATAGGTGTCGACCGACAGCGGATGATGCAGCTCCGCGAGATTGGCCAGCCGCAGCGACGGCAGGCTGTCGCGACCGCGCCGCCAGCCGGCCGCGAATGCGGCAAGATCGGAATCCGAGAACGAGAGCACCACGAGATCGGCCGGGTCCTGGCCGATGTCTCTTGGCGTCGCGGTCTCCTCCAGACCGCGGCTCTCGCGGAAGACGACGTGCATCAGACCGCCAATCCCGCCCTTATCGCGACCTCGTCGATATCTCCGTGCTCGCCGATCACGACGAGCTTCGACTGCCTGAGACCTGCGCCCCAGGGCTTGTCGAACTGATGGCGCACACGCTCGCCGACCGCCTGCAACAGCAGCCGCATCGGCTTGCCCGCGACCGCGATATAGCCCTTGGCACGCAGCACGTTCTGCTCGCGCGCCAATTTCTGCACCGAGGCGACCAGCGCATCGACGTCGGCAACTTCAGGGAGATCGATCACGACGGAGGCAAAATCGTCATGCTCGTGGTCCTCCTCGCCGTCGTGATGCGAGGGACGCGCGGCGAGATCGTTCTCCGCGGCAGCGCCGAGGCCGAGGATGACGCGCGCATCGATGGCGCCATCCGTGACCGGCAACATCGGCACGCGGCGCGGCATCTCGGCGGTGATCGCCGCCTTGGCGGCTTCGATGCCGGCAGCGCCCGCAAGATCGGCCTTGGTCAGGAGCACGATGTCGGCGCAAGCGATCTGATCCTCAAATACCTCCGACAGCGGCGTCTCGTGATCCAGATTCTCGTCCGCCGCGCGCTGCGCCTCGACCGCTTCCGGATCGGGCGCGAACCGGCCCGCGGCCACGGCCTCGGCGTCGGCCAGCGCGATCACGCCATCGACCGTGATGCGCGAGCGGATCTCGGGCCAGTCGAATGCCTTGAGCAGCGGCTTGGGCAGCGCCAGGCCCGAGGTCTCGATCAGGATGTGATCTGGCCGCACCGGGCGCGCCAGCAATTGCTCCATGGTCGGAATGAAATCGTCGGCGACGGTGCAGCAGATGCAGCCATTGGCGAGCTCGACGATGTTCTCCTCCGGGCAGTTCGCGTCCGCACAGGACTTCAGGATTTCTCCATCGACGCCTTCGCTGCCGAACTCGTTGACGAGCACGGCGAGCTTCTTGCCGCCTGCAGTGCTGAGGAGGTGCTGGATCAGCGTGGTCTTGCCGGAGCCGAGGAAACCCGTGACCACCGTCACCGGGACTTTTGCGAGCGAGTTCATTCGGCGGCCTCCGGCAACACGGGGATGGGGGGAATGCGGGCAAGCGACTGCTTGCGGAAGATTTCAGGCCGGCTGCGCCAGGGCACGATTCCATCGGACGCGGCGGCATAGGCGGCGGCGCCGGCGACAACATCCTGCGCGTTCGCATCCGACAGACGGCCATAGACGTAGGACCAGCGGCCGGGCGCGCTGAGCGCGACCGAGCAGCCTTGGCTGCATGCAGAGAGGCATTCGACGGGAACAACGCTGACGCCGTCGGGCACGCCGGCTTTCAGGATCGCACTGTGGAGGCGCTTGCCGGGCGTCGTCTCGCCTTCTGCCAGCGTCTGGCCGGCGCGGCAGGTGATGCAGACGTGAAGTGTGACGGTCATCGCCTCTTCCAGATTATTCAGCGGGAGGCGAAGAGGCGCACGGACCCTGACTCGCCGGGCCGTTTCCCCGTCGCGGAACACCCCGTCCGCCGGTCCAAAACTCGTCCGCGCTGGCAGGTCTCCCGGCTTGCGGAGCAGGGTCTTGCCCTTCGATCCCCGCCTTCCCGATCCCAAGGGGAACAGTGGCTTCGGGTATCTCTCCGGTCACGGTCGCGGGGGCGGCTGCATTTTGGACCCAAATCTTGCCGATTCGGACCCTATCGCATTCCCTCTTCGCCTGTCATAGGACAGGAACCAACGCGGGGCCACCATTTGCCGGTGGCCGCCTCTTGTCAAGCCGAAGGACTGGGTACGATGACGCCTGAACCGGACACCCAAACGCCCGGCGAAGCCGACGCCAAGCACGCCGCCAAAATGGCGAAGATCAAGGTCGCCCGCGACAAGATCATGGCGACCAAGAGCGGCGAAAAGGGCCTCATCATCGTCCATACCGGCGCCGGCAAGGGCAAATCCTCCTCGGCGTTCGGCATGATCCTGCGCTGCGTCGCTCATGGCCTCCCCTGCGCGGTCGTGCAGTTCATCAAGGGCGCCTGGGATACCGGCGAGCGGCGCCTGCTCACGGGCCATTTCGGCGAGCTCTGCCAGTTCCACGCCATGGGCGAAGGCTTTACCTGGGAAACGCAGGACCGCACCCGCGACATCGCGGCTGCGCGCGCTGGATGGGAGAAGGCCAAGGAGCTGATTCTCGATTCCAATTTGCGCATGGTCGTTCTCGACGAGATCAACATTGCGCTGCGCTACGACTATCTCGACGTCGCCGAGGTCGTCGACTTCCTTAAGACCTCGAAGCCGCCGATGACGCATGTCGTGCTCACGGGCCGCAACGCCAAGGACGAACTGATCGAGATCGCCGATCTCGTCACCGAGATGACGCTGGTCAAGCATCCGTTCCGCTCCGGCATCAAGGCGCAGGCCGGCGTCGAGTTCTGAATTCGATGGCACGCGCGCTGATGATCCAGGGGGCCGGCTCGGACGTGGGCAAGTCGCTCATCGTCGCCGGCCTTGCGCGCGCCTTCACGCGGCGGGGCTTACGCGTGCTCCCGTTCAAGCCGCAGAACATGTCGAACAATGCCGCAGTCACGGTCGATGGCGGCGAGATCGGTCGCGCGCAGGCGCTGCAGGCACTTGCGGCGGGCGTCGAGCCGCACACCGACATGAACCCGGTGCTGCTCAAGCCGGAGACGGATGTCGGGGCTCAGGTGATCGTGCAGGGCAAACGCATCGCGACCGCGCGTGCGCGCGACTATGCGGCGATGAAGCCGTTGTTGATGGACGCCGTGCTGGAAAGTTTTGAGCGGCTGAAGGCGCGCGCTGATCTGGTTCTGGTGGAAGGCGCCGGCAGCCCGGCCGAGGTGAATTTGCGCAAGGCCGACATTGCCAACATGGGATTTGCGCGCAAGGCCCACGTCCCGGTCGTGCTGATCGGCGACATCGACCGCGGCGGTGTCATCGCCCAGCTCGTCGGCATCAAGACGGTGATCGATCCTGACGATGCGGCGATGATCCAGGGCTTTGTCATCAACAAGTTCCGGGGCGATCCCACGCTGTTCGACGACGGTTACAGACTGATCGAACAGAATACCGCGTGGCGCGGCC
Organism: Bradyrhizobium sp. CCBAU 51627; assembly: GCF_028128765.1. GTDB lineage: Bacteria > Pseudomonadota > Alphaproteobacteria > Rhizobiales > Xanthobacteraceae > Bradyrhizobium. The sequence continues at coordinate 10,256 of NZ_LBJG01000005.1, read as the reverse complement.
TTGGCGTGCTGCCCTGGTTTCCCCGCGCCGGCGAGCTGCCGGCCGAGGACGCGCTGGGCCTGAGCGACGCGCGCAAGCCTGGCCAATGCAAGATCGCCTGTCTCGCGCTGTCGCGCATCGCCAATTTCGACGATCTCGATCCGCTCAAGCTCGAGCCTTCAGTCGATCTCGTGATGGTGCGCCCGGGTGAAGCGATTCCGGGCGACGTGCGGCTCGTCATCATCCCCGGCTCGAAATCAACCCGCGGCGATCTCGCGTTCCTGCGCGCGCAAGGCTGGGATATCGATCTGCTGGCCCATCACCGCAGGGGCGGCCATGTGCTCGGTCTCTGCGGCGGCTATCAAATGCTCGGGCGCAGCGTCGCCGACCCCGATGGCATCGAGGGCCCTGCAGGCGACACACCGGGCCTCGGCCTGCTGGATGTCACGACGGTGATGAGCCCCCAGAAGACGCTGACGCGCGTCGCCGCCGTACATGCGGCGACGGAGCAGCCGATCCAGGCTTATGAAATCCACATCGGCCGTACCGATGGGCCCGATCGCGCGCGCCCGTTCGCGAGACTGGCCGGCGAACCGGAAGGTGCGATCTCGCGCGATGGACGCGTGCAGGGCAGTTATCTGCACGGCCTGTTCACCTCGGATGATTTCCGCAACGCGTATCTGGCGAAGCTCGATATCCCCGCGGGCGAGGAGCCCTATCGGGCCAGGGTCGAAAGCGCGCTCGACGCCCTCGCCGATGACATCGAACAGCATCTCGATGTCGACGGCCTGCTGGCGCTAGCGCGCTAGGACCTCGGCGAAACGCTCCCATTCAGTCTCGGCCCCGGGAAGCCCGAGGCGCAACCATGTTGGATGCTCGGCAAAGACACGCGACCAGATGTGGCCGCATGCGAGCTTGTCCTGCACGGCGCGCGCATCGGGCATCTCATAGAGACGAAACAGCGGTGCGCCCCCGACCAGTCGCCAGCCTTGCGACTGGGCGAGGTCATCGAGACGGGCGCAATCTCGCACAAGCCGCGCTGACGTCGCCTTGGCCCACGCCTCGTCCCGCAAGGCGCTGCAGCCGATCGAGATCGCCGCGCCCGACACCGGCCATGGACCCGATGCCGCCGCCAGCTTGGCGATGTCGGCCGCATGACCGATCGCGAAGCCGAGCCGCAGGCCGGCGAGGCCATAAAACTTGCCAAACGAGCGCAGGATCAGCAGCCGCGGCTGGCCCGCTTCCGCCGCGAGCGAGAGCTCGGGCACGGCATCGGCAAAACTCTCGTCGACGACGAGGCGACCGAGGCGCGGCAGCAGCGCGAGCAGGTCCTTCGGGGCATGACGGCGGCCGTCGGGATTGTTGGGATTGACCACGATCGCAAGGTCTGCTCCCACCAGCGCATCGAACTCCCCGACCTCCTCGACCTGCCATCCCGCGGCCGACAGAACGGCCGCATATTCATTGTAGGTCGGAGCGAGGATACGCGCCCTTCCCGGCGGCGCGAGTTGCGGCAGCAACTGAATGGCAGCCTGCGCACCGCCGGTCGCGATAACAGGCGCGGTTGTGCGATAGGCCCGGTGGGCCGCCTGTTGCAGGGCGTCGATCCCGGATGGCGACGGCAGCGCCTGCCAATGATGCGCGGCGATCTCGCCGACGGGATAAGGCAGCCGGTTGATCCCGGTCGACAGATCAATCCAGTCCTCCGCGCGCCCGCCGAAACGCTGCCGGGCCAGATCGAGATTTCCACCGTGCTCGCGCATGCCCTGTTGTTTCACGCGACGGCCAGGATCGCAAGCAGGCCTGCAAACAGCAGCATGGCGCGGCGGTAGATCGCCAATCCCTCGACGATGTCGGCGGGATGCGGATCGCGCGCGCCCTCGTTCAGCCAGGGCTCGTTCGTGATGCTGCCGTGATAGATGCGGGGGCCGCTGAGCCGCACGCGAAGCGCGCCGGCCATGGCGGCTTCCGGCCAGCCGGCATTGGGGGAGCGATGGCGGCGCGCATCGCGCATCATGCACGACAACGCCTCCGATCGGCTTGGCGCCAGCAGCACGAACAGGAATCCGGTCAGCCGCGCCGGAATGAAATTCGCGACATCGTCGATGCGCGCGGCCGCCCAGCCGAAGGCTTCGTGGCGCTCGTTGCGATGGCCGATCATGGAGTCCAGCGTGTTGACCGCCTTGTAACCAAGGATGCCGGGCAGACCGAGCAGCGCGCCCCAGAACACCGGTGCGACGATGCCGTCGGAGGCGTTCTCCGCAAGGCTCTCGATCGCCGCACGCGCGATGCCGGCCTCATCGAGCGCGGCGGGATCGCGGCCGACGATGCGCGACACCGCTGCGCGTGCGCCGGCGATGTCGCCGGCCAGCAGAGGCTTGGCGACGTCAGCGACATGATCATGCAGCGAGCGGAGCGCGACGAGCGGCCACGAAAGGATGCCGACCAGCACGATCTGGATCCAGCCCGCGGGAAGCATGGACTGAAGCACCCAACTGAGCGCAACCGCGAGAGCAATCAGGAGGAGCGCGCCGGCGAGGCCAGCCGCACGGCGCAGCGCCGGCGGGTCGGATTCTCGATTCCAGCCGGCGTCGATCGCGGCGATCAACCGGCCCAGCCAGGTCACGGGATGGCCGATCCGGTCGAACAGCTGGGACGGCCACCCCAACAGGGCATCCACCGCCATCGCCACCACCATCGCGCCCGCAAAGCCCACGCCTGTCTCCTGTGCCCGCTCCTGTTGCGCAAAGCGAGGGCGGAGCGCAAGCCCCCGGCGACCTGATTTCGGCTTTGTCTTTGGCCGCGATTGGTGATTAGTCAGGTCCACAGGAGACCTTCATGGCCGTCATCTTGATCACGGGCGGAGCGCGATCGGGCAAAAGCAAGCGCGCGGAAACGCGCACGCGAGCCTTTCCCGGGCAACCCGTCTATGTCGCGACGGCCGAGGCGCTGGACGCCGAAATGGAGGCGCGCATCGCCAGGCATCGCACGCGGCGCGGAACTGAGTGGATCGAGCGCGAGGTGCCGCTCGATCTTTTGGCTGCGCTGGCCGCAACCGACGGCGGCGGCGCGCGGCTCGTCGATTGCCTGACGCTGTGGCTATCCAATTTGATGCTTGCCGGGCGCGACTGGGAACGCGAGGTGAGCGAGCTTGCCGCTGCCCTGCCCGGCCTCAACGGCCCCGTCGTCTTCGTCACCAACGAAGTTGGACTTGGCATCGTGCCCGACAACGCGCTGGCGCGCAGCTTTCGCGATGCCGCCGGGATCATGAATCAAACCATGGCGGCCGCTGCCGACGAAGTCGAGTTCGTCGTCGCCGGCCTGCCGATGAGACTGAAATGATGCCGCGCGCCGAACTCATCAAAGACATCATCGCCGATCTCAGGATCGCGACGTCCTTCGTCACGATCGTGCCGGTGGCCTCGGCGAAGCCGGCCGGCGATGGCGCGATCGCACGCGCGACCTGGGCACTGCCGGCCGCGGGATTGCTGGTGGGCATTGCCGGCGCGGCATCCTATTCCCTCGCGAGCAAACTGGGACTGGCACCAGGCGTGGCCGCCCTGCTCGCACTCGCCACCACCACCCTCGTCACCGGCGCGCTGCACGAGGACGGGCTTGCCGACACCGCCGACGGGTTCGGCGGCGGGCGGACGCGCGAGCGCAAGCTCGAGATCATGCGCGACAGCCGGATCGGCGCTTACGGCGTCTGCGCGTTGATCCTCTCGTTCGGTCTGCGCTGGAGCGCGCTCGCGGCGATCGGCAGGCCCTCCGCCGTCACACTGGCGTTGATCGCTGCGCATGCCGCGGCGCGCGCGGGCGTGCCGGCTTTCATGTCGCTGGTCGCCCCGGCGCGACCGGACGGACTGTCGGCGAGTGCCGGAGCGCCGCCGGGCCGCAGCGTGGCCGCCTCCTTCGCGCTTGGAACGCTCGCTCTCACGCTGGCACTCGGACCGGGCAAGGCCCTCGCAGGACTGATCCTGCTGTCGCTCGCAGGGCTCGTCCTGGCGCGGCTCGCCATCCGTCAGATCGGCGGACAGACCGGCGACATCCTCGGCGCGTTCGAGCAGGCATGCGAGATCCTGATCCTGCTGGTCGCCGCAAGCTTCGTTCACGCGGGAGGATGAATCATGGTCGCGTTCGACGACATCTTCCGCCGGCAATTGCGCGAGCTGTTCGTGTGGCGCCGCGACGTGCGCCACTTTCGCACCACAGCGCTGCCCGACGGTGCCGTGGAGCGGCTGATCGCGACGGCCTGCCTGTCGCCCTCGGTCGGCCTCAGTCAGCCGTGGCGCTTCGTCATCGTCGACGATGCCGCGCGGCGCCGTGCCGTGATCGACGACTTCAAAGCCTGCAACGCCGACGCACTGAATTGCTATTCCGGCGAGCGCGCCGGCCGCTATGCCGCACTCAAGCTCTCGGGTCTCGAACAGGCACCAGCGCATCTCGCAGTCTTTGCCGACAAGGCCAGCGACATCGGCCACGGTCTCGGCCGCACCACCATGCCGGAGACAACAGAATATTCCGTGGTCGCGGCGATCACCGCGATGTGGCTCGCCGCGCGCGCCGAGGGCATCGGCCTCGGTTGGGTCTCGATCCTCAATCCGGAGCGCATCCACGAGGTGCTCGACGTGCCCACCTCCTGGAAGTTCATCGCCTATCTCTGCATCGGCTATCCCGAGGCGGAATGCGACCAGCCCGAGCTGGAGAAGGAGAAATGGGAACATCGGCGGAGTGCGCAGGAGTTCACGCTAAAGCGATAATGAGAACACCGCCGACTAACTCGGCGGCTGCCGCTGGACAACCTGCTGCCATTCCTGGTTTCGTCTTCAAAGCTAGGGCAATTCTATTGTATTCTGCTGAGCCGCGATCTTCAGCAGGCGCCCTCCGTCCTGCCGCCACATGTTACGTTGCGGGGCGCGCCAACCGATGACAGGCATACTGCATGACGTTGGGTATTGACCGTCGCCATCTGCTCGCTGGATTGCTCGCCGCGCCGGTGGCAAGCAGGCTGCGAGCGGCTGAGGCAGATAAGCGATATCGCGTAGCCGTCGTCGCGACGAACTCGCCAGTCTCGGAAATCTCGGAAACTTCGACGATCCCCGCCTTCCCGGCATTCCTGACAGGGCTCCGCCGCCTCGGTTACGTGGAAGGCAAAAATCTAACTGTCCTGCGCTTTTCGGCAGCGGGCAATCCAGATCGCTACGAGACCGTGATCAGCCAAGCTGTCGCCGAAGCGCCCGACTTGATATTGTCTCCAGGCCTTCGCTTCGCACTTGGCTTCAAGACAGCAACGAAGACAATACCCATTATCGCTGTCGTCAGCGATCCACTCACCTCGGGTGTGGTGTCGAATGTCGCCCGGCCGGGCGGCAACATCACCGGCATTAGTCTGGATGCTGGTCTCGAAATTTGGGGCAAGAGGATCGCTTTCCTGCGGGAGATTGCGCCGACCGCATCGCGCGTTGCAGTCGTCGCGACAGAAGCCTTATGGCAGGGCTCGGTGGGCGAGGCCATCAGGGAAGGGCTCCGCCAGAATTCAATGACACATGTTGGCTCCCTGTTGCGCGGACCTTTCGAGCCGTCCGAGTACGAAGCAGTATTTGGAACCTTCGAGCAAGCACAAGCCATCCTGGTGGACAGCAGTCCAGAAAACTTTGTCCAACGAAAATTGATCGTTGATCTGATCGCAAAGCGTCGGTCGCCAGCCATTTACGGCTTTCGCGATTTTGTCGACGTGGGTGGTCTGATGTCCTATGGAGTCGATTTTGCGGAGCTCTATCGACACGCGGCAGACTACGCCAACCTCATTCTAAACGGCACGCCCGCCGGAGACATTCCGATATTTCAGGGAACGAAATTCCACCTCGTCGTCAATCTGAGGACGGCGAAGGCGTCAGGAGTCACTTTGCCGGCGACCATCTTGGCTCAAGCGGATGACGTAGTCGAATGACAGTTCGTAGGATGGGTTGAGCCATTGCGAAACCCATCATACCTCGTCACAGGCGGAGGGATTGATGGGTTTCGCTGGCGCTCTACCCATCCTGCGAGCTGGCCCTTAGCCCTCCTCCTCCCGCCCAAACCGATCGACCAGAAAATCGATGAACAGCCGCACCTTCACCGATAGATGCCGCGTCGGCGGATAGACCGCGTAGAGCGCGAGCGGCGGGGCGGAATAGTCTTCCAGCACGGTCCGCAGCTCGCCTTTGCGCAGGGCATCCGCGGCGATGAAGTCGGGCAGCAGCGCGAGTCCCCTGCCCTTGATTGCGGCATCGCGCAGCACCTCGGCGTTGTTGACGCATAGCGACCAGGCCGGCTGGATCCAGTGATCGCCATCGCGGCCGGTCAGCTTCCACTGATTGCCCGTCAACAGGAAGCCGTAGGTCAACGACGCGTGCTCGCGTAAATCCTGCGGATGACCAGGCGTACCGTGATGCGCGAGATAATCGGGCGAGGCGCAGATCATGCGTTTCACCGGCATGATTTTCCGCGCGATCAAACTCGAAGATTCCAGATCTGCGATCCGCAAGGTTACGTCAAAGCCGTCCTGGACGGGATCGAGCAGATCGTCGCTGAGCACGATCTGGAGCTGAAGCTCCGGGTACGCTGCCATGAAGTCCGCGAGCACAGGCCCGAGCCGCATCGTGCCGAACGACATCGGCGCGTTGACGCGCAACAGGCCGCGTGGCGCCGACTGGGCCTGCGTCACCGCCTGATCCGCTGCTTCGATCTCCGAGAGGATGACAACCGCCCGCTCGAAATAGCGCTGGCCATTCTCGGTCGGACTGGCGTGGCGGGTGGTGCGGTTCAGGAGCTGGACGCCGAGGCTCTCCTCGAGGTCGGCGATGTACTTGCTGATCGCCGAGCGCGACAGCCGCAGCTGGCGGCCGGCTTCGGCAAAACTGCCGCTTCCGACCACTTTGACGAACGCCCGGAGGCTGGCGACCTTATCCAAGCGACCGCACCGATGATTGTTTCCAAATCGTAGACATAGCCGTCATATTTGCATGGATTGTCTCCAATCCAAAGCAGAACAATATTTCCGCCCAGAGCAAGACCGCTCCCGATTTCAGGAGGACGACAATGTCTGGACTGCACCATGTCACCGCGATTGCCGGCGATCCCATCCGCAATTTCGGCTTCTACACCCGGGACCTTGGCCTGCGCTTCGTCAAGAAGACGGTCAATTTCGACGATCCCGGCACCTATCATTTCTATTATGGCGACGAGACCGGGCGCCCCGGCACCATCCTGACTTTCTTTCCCTGGGCCGGCGTGTCGCCCGGCCGCCGCGGCGTCGGCGAGACCCATCAGACCGCCTTTCGCGTGCCGCAGCGTTCGCTCGGCTACTGGACCCAGCGCTTCACCGAGAAGGGCATTGCTTACGAGGCGCTTGAAAAGCGCTTCGGCGAATCCGTGCTGCCGTTCACCGATCCTGACGGCATGGCGCTCGCGCTCGTCGGCGTCCCCGGCGCCGAGAACGAGCCGGGCTGGAGCAATGGCGACGTGCCGGCCGAGCACGCGATCCGCGGCTTCCATGGCGTGACCCTGTTGCTCGACAGCGCGGCCAAGACGGCCGCCATCCTCACCGACGTGCTCGGCTTCAAGGAGACGGGACGCGAAGGCTCGGTGATCCGCTTCAAGGCATCAGGCGATGCCGAAGGCAGCGTCGTCGATATCTACGAGGCCAAGGGCTTTCTGCGGGGACATCAGGGCGGCGGCTCTGTGCACCACATCGCCTTCCGCGCGGCCGACGACGCCGAGCAGGGCAAGATGGCCGAGAAGCTCGTGAGCAATCACGGCCTGCATCCGACCGAGCAGCGGGATCGCAACTACTTCCGCTCGATCTATTTCCGCGAGCCCGGCGGTGTGCTGTTCGAGATCGCGACCGATATCCCCGGCTTTGCCGTGGACGAACCCGTCGCAACGCTCGGACGTGACCTGAAGCTGCCTGCTTTCCTCGAACAGCATCGCAAGCAGATCGAAGGCGTGCTGCCGAGCCTGGAAGCGACCGCGTCATGACCGAGTTCATCCATCGCTTCGAGCCCGCGACCAGCGCGGGCTCCCCTCCGCTCCTGCTGCTGCACGGCACCGGCGGTGACGAGAACGATCTGCTCGGGCTCGGCAAGATGATCTCGCCGGGCTCCGCCCTGCTCTCGCCGCGCGGCCGCGTGCTCGAGCACGGCATGCCGCGCTTCTTCCGTCGCCTTGCGGAAGGGGTATTCGACGAGGACGACGTCCGTCGGCGTGCGCTCGAGCTGGGCGATTTCGTCGCGGAGGCGCGCAAGCGTTACGGCATCGCCGCGCCTGTCGCGGTCGGCTTCTCCAACGGCGCCAACATCGCGGCCGCGCTGTTGCTGCTGAGGCCCGACATGCTCGCCGGTGCGGTGCTGCTGCGCGCGATGGTGCCGCTGTCGGATCCACCCAAGGCGGAGCTTGGCGGCAAGCCGGTGCTGCTGCTGTCCGGGCAAAGCGACCCGATCGTGCCGGCTGGCGATTCGGCCAGGCTCGCGGGGCTATTGTCGGAAGCAGGTGCGCGAGTGGATCACAAGGTCCTGCCGGCAGGCCATCAATTGTCGCAAGCCGACGTAACGCTCGCCCGCAACTGGATCGGCAACGCCAGTGCGAAAGCGGCATGATCAAACCAGGGCGCATCGTTCCCGAACGGTGCGCCGCTTCGTATCTGCAAGGCAGCGTATCAGGAGCGGACCTGTCGGCCTCAGGCGTGCTGCGGGTGTGCAAGCATGGCGACCGGGTCGGGATGCAACTGGATCTGGGTGCCTCCCTGACCATCGCCGTACGTCACGAAGCTGCTGGCAACATACTGGCCGAGCAAGGAGATCTCGGCCGCGTGGGTGCCATCGCTGAGGCTCAAGGTGCCTCCCGTATTCGCCGCGTTGGCGGTGTAGCCGAGCTTTGTGCTGCAGCCGAAGCTGATGTCCCTGAGATCGAGCGTGTCGGTCCCGGCCATGCCGGCCACGGTGCCGCTGAAATCGGCGGCATCGTCGAGCTGCAGCGTGCCACTCGAGCCTGCAAAGATCGCATGACCGGCATAGGCGTGGGCGAGCTCGAGCGTGGCGCCCTCGTCGATCGTGATGGGATCGACCACCGTGAACTGCTGCCAGCCGGTGGTGGTGCCGTTGTTGAGCAGAAGCTGCGCCCACAGCGTGTCAGTGTTGCCGGTGGTGCCTTCGTTGAACACCACGTTGGCGACATTGGCCGGTGACACGTCGATCTCATGGCCGCCGGTCTGGGCCGACCCGTTGACCACGAACTGTCCGGTCGCCGCAGTGCCGAACGAATCCCACAGCTCCAGCATCCGGTAGCCGGCATTGCCGGGATCGGCGATCGTCACCAGGCTGGAGAGCGCGATGGTCTGGCCGGGAGTTGCTGTCCCAAAGTTGTGCACGGCCAGTGTCGGGTTCGGTACCGTCACTGTGAACGGCTGCCAGCCGCTGGCCGCACCATTGTCCTGGATCAGCTGGGCCCACATCGTGTCGGTCCCGGCCGAGGTGCCGGCAGCGTAGACCACGTTGGCACCCGACGGGACATTGATGGTATGGCCACCGGTCTGAGCCACGCCGTTGATCAAAAACTCCCCGCCCGCCGGCGTGCCGTCGGAGTCCCACAATTGTAGCTTCTGGTACCCGGCGTTGCCGGGGTCGGCAATACTCATGAGGCTCGACAGGCCGATCGTCTGGCCAGCGGTGGCGTTGCCGATGCTGGCGACGCTCAGCGTGGGTGTCGGCACGGCAACCGAGAACTGCTGCCAGCCGGTCACGCTCCCGTCGTTCCGCACCAGCTGCGCCCACAGCGTGTCGGTGCCGCCGGACGACCCAGCGAGGAATACGGCGGTGGACACGTTTGCCGGGCTGACGTCGATCTCGTGGCCTCCGGTCTGGACTACGCCGTTGATCTTGAACTGCCCGCCGGATGCCGTGCCGTTACTGTCCCACAGCTCCAGCTTCTGATAGCCGGCGCTGCCGAGATCGGCGATCGTCACCAGGTTCGACAGGTTGATGATCTGGCCCGCCATCGCGCTGCCCACGCTCGATACGCTCAGGGTCGGTACCGGCACGCTGATCGTGAACTGCTGCCAGCCGGTCACGCTTCCGTCGTTCTGCAACAGCTGCGCCCACAGCGTGTCGGTGCCGCCGGCCGTGCCTACATCAAACACCGTGGTTCCAACGTTGGCCGGCGTGACGTCGATCTCATGGCCGCCGGTCTGGGGCGCACCGTTGACCACGAACTGACCGCTCGCTGCCGTGCCGTTACTGTCC
>NZ_LBJG01000004.1 GCF_028128765.1 Bradyrhizobium sp. CCBAU 51627 | reverse complement strand
TTGCGCAAACGCCGCGCCGGCGGCGATCGCGGGGCCGGAGTCGCGCCGCATCGGCTCGAGGATCACGTCGGCCTCGATGCCGATCTCGGCGAGTTGCTCCAGCACCATGAAGCGGTAGGCCGCGTTGGTGATGACAACAGGGCGGTCGAACAGCGCAGCGTCGGAGACGCGCAGCAGCGTGTCCTGGAAGGTCGAGCGTGCGCCGAACAGCGGCAGGAATTGCTTCGGGCGCACCTCGCGCGAAGCCGGCCAAAGCCGTGTGCCGGCGCCGCCGCACATGATCAGGGGGATGATGCGCTTGTCCATCGTCATCTCAAACCTTGAAGTCGTCCCTATACCAGGTGACAAAATTGTGGACCCCGTGCGATCGGCTTGGATACTACACGGGCCGCGGCGTCAAGATGCGTGAAGTCGCCGGGCCTAAAGGCCTGTCTGCGGCCTCTCGGCCGGTATCGAGGGGCTTGCCATAGACCACGCCCCTTATGGCCCCTTCTGCCAACCCCTTCTGATAACCGCTATTGCAAGATCGGCGCCAAAACCATACCAAAGCGGCCGAATTCGGCGCCTCGCGTCGGGTCGCCTCCAATCTCAGCAAACCCCGCGGGCGAGATGCGCCGAATCCTGCTGTCGACAGCCAAAATCCTGATCTCCGCGGCGCTGCTCTATCTGGCGCTCCGCAAGGTCGATCTGACCGAGCTGTTGTCGCGCTTCACCGCGACCAGCCTGCTCTGGATCGGCATGGCGATCGCGGTCACGTTCCTGCAGATCTTTGTCGGCGTGCTGCGCTGGCGCGAGATCAGCGACGAATGCGGCGCGCCGCTCGAGCTCGGCCGCGCCATGCGCTACAACGTGATCGGCTCATTCTTCAACCAGACCCTGCCGTCCGCGATCGGCGGCGACGCGGTCCGGCTCTGGCTGGTCGCGCGCGCCGGCGCCGGATGGCGCGCGGCGACCTATTCCATCTTCGTCGACCGCGCCATCGGCCTTGTCGCGCTTGCGATCCTCATCGTCGCGAGCCTGCCCTGGAGCTATCGGCTGATCACCGATCCGAGCGGCCGCTCGGCGCTGCTGCTCGTCGACTTCGTAGCACTTGCCGGCGGCATCGGCTTTTTGATCTTCGGCGCGCTGAAATGGTCGTGGCTGAAGACGTGGTGGGCCACCCACCACATCCACGCCTGCGCCGTGATCGCCAACCGCGTCATCTTCAGCCGCCCGCGGGGACCGATCATTGCGGTCCTGTCGCTGCTGGTTCACGTCCTTGCCGTCGTCATCGCCTGGTGCGTGGTACAGTCGATCGCAGCCCCCGTCACGTTCGCCCAGGTCTTCCTGCTGGTGCCACCGGTGATGCTGATCACCTTGATGCCGATCTCGATTGCCGGCTGGGGCGTGCGCGAGGCGAGCATGGGGCTGGCCTTCGGCTTTGCCGGGCTCGCCGCCAATGAAGGCGTCAACATCTCGCTGCTGTTCGGTGCGGTCTTCTTCATCGTCGGCGCGTTCGGCGGCCTGGTCTGGATCCTCAGCGCGGAAAAAGCCGCGCAGGGCTCGGCGCAGCTCGGGGTCCCGGAGTGACCGCGCCTGTGATCGTGGCCGCGCTGCTTGCCGTTGCGATCGCCGCGCTGATCTCGGCGCTCGTCACCTGGACCAGCCGCCCCCTGCTCCAGCGCTACGCATTGGCTCGGCCGAATGCCCGCTCCTCGCATCGTGTCCCGACCCCGCAAGGCGCAGGCATCGCGGTGATATCGGCGACACTCGTCGTCGCGATGACATGGGCCGTCTGGACGAACGTTGCGATCCCGCCGGCGCTGGTGATTGCGACGGTCGTGATCGCGCTGGTCGGGTTCGCCGACGACATCGTCCCGCTGCCGGTGCTGGTGCGGCTCGTGCTGCAGGCCGGCTGCGTCGCTGCGGTCGTGTTCACCGCGCCCGATGATGCGCGTGTCCTACCGGCACTGCCGCTGGCGCTGGAGCGCGGCCTGATCGTGCTCGCCGGCATCTGGTTCGTGAACCTCGTCAACTTCATGGATGGGCTCGATCTGATGACGGTGGCCGAGATGGTGCCCGTCACCGCCGCGCTGCTGCTGTTCGGGCTGATCGGGGAATTGTCCTGGCCGGCGGTGTCGATCGCTACCGCCCTGTGCGGCGCGATGCTCGGCTTTGCGCCGTTCAACAAGCCGGTCGCAAAAGTCTTTCTGGGGGATGTCGGCAGCCTGCCGATCGGCCTTCTGCTCGGCTGGTGCCTGCTCGAGCTCGCCTGGCATGGACAGCCCGCCGCGGCGCTGCTGCTGCCGGCCTATTATCTTGCGGATGCCACCATCACGCTGTTCCGGCGCATCGCAAGGCGTGAACAGTTCTGGTCGGCGCACCGCTCGCATTTCTATCAGCGCGCCACAGACAACGGGTTTACGGTTCCGCGCGTCATCGGTGATGTGTTTGCACTCAACCTCGTGTTGGCCGCGCTTGCTATCCTCACCGTCCGTTCCGGCTCGATGACGGTCACGCCGCTCGCACTTGTCGCCGGCGCAGTCGCGGTCGGCTTCGTGCTGCGGCGGTTCTCCCGGCCTCAGGCGTCCTGAGCCGCCAGCGCCAGGCGCAGACCCTCGTCGAGCGACACTTTCGGCTGCCAGCCCGTCGCCATCGCCTTGGAGATGTCGAGCTCGAGCGAGCCGAGCAGGCTGTCACAAGTTTCTTGCCGGCCCGTGATGGTGAGAAAGGAGCGAAGCAATCCTGGCGGCATCCCAAAGAGCCTGGGACGCGTGCCGGATGCCCTGGCAAGCCGTGTGATGAATTCCGGGGTCGATATCTGCTCCTTGTCGGCGACCAGGAAAGTCTCGAAATTGCTGATGGGATCGGGGTGAGCCAGTCGATGAACAATGAACGAAGAAAGATTCTGTACGGCCACAAACGCACGTTGGTTATTGATCTCGGCTAACGGCAGTGGAAAGCCCAAGTTGACCGCACGTGTCAGCAGCGCAAAATTGCCTTTCGCTCCAGCGCCGTAGACCAGTGGCGGTCTGATCGTCGAGATCTTCATGTCGGTCTCGGAGGCCAATACCTTCAGGCCCGCCTCTGCCTCAGCCTTGGAGATGCCGTAAACGCCATGGGGCGTCAGGACGTCCTCCTCGCTGAACGGCGCGCGATCTCCATTGCTGCGGCCATGAACAAGAACTGTGCTGATGAAGATGAATTGGCGAACACCAGCCCTCGCCGCACTGCGGGCCAGCTGCAACGTGCCGGCACTATTTATCGTTCTATAAAGATCGGCCGCATGCTCCTCACGTTTGTGATGAACGCGTGCGGCAAGGTGGACGACGGCATCGACATCGGCAAGCGCCGTCCGCCAGTCCGTTTCAGGCCCGATCGATGGGATGACAAACTCCCCGTCGAGGCCGTCCGCCATGCGAACCGCACGGCGGACGGACCATCCCTCACGCGCCAGCATCGGAATGAGGTGGCGGCCGACGAAGCCGCTCGCTCCCGTCACCAGCACAACCGGCTTCCGCTCAATCATCGTTGCTCCGAAAGGTTAGGTTGGTGCAGCAATTCTCCGATCAGCGCCGCATAGGCATTCATCGCGGCGACGCGATCGAACCGTGACGCCACCGTCACTGCCCGCTTCGCGAGGTCGGCAGCGTCCGACCTGAAAGCGGTCCGGATGGCGCTTGCAAGCTGATCGGCGCGGCCGGGCGTTACAACCCAGCCGAGCCCGTGCTCCACCACGGTCAATGCGGCCTCGGCCTCGGACTCAGAGACCAGCACGACGGGCCGGCCGACCGCCAGCAGATTATAGAAGCGGCTCGGCACCGACACTCCCGCGACGTCCTTCCGGTACGGGATGATCCAGAGGTCGGCCGCGGTCAGCAGCGCCTCGAGCGCGGAATCCTCGACCCGCGCCACGAAGGAGATGTTGGCGAGATTCGCTTCGGCCTGCAACTTCTTCAGCCGCTCGAATCCGATGCCCCAGCCGGAGAGCAGGAAGTGGATCTCCGGCTCGTCCTTGAGCAGACGCGCCGCCTCGAACACGATCTCCGGATCATGGGTGAAACCGAGATTGCCTGACAGTCCGACGATGAAGCGTCCGGCGAGCCCCTTGCGGAATGGATTGTCTGGTGTCACCGGCCGCGCCGCAGGCACCAGCGTCGCCCAGTTCGGAATGAAACGGATCTTGTTCCGCGTCATGCCGGCATAGCTGAGCAGCGGCCGCTCGGCGTCGCGGCCGATGGTGATCACGGCATTGAGCGCGCGGAACATCAGGCTGTTGGCGGCGCGCATCGCGCCCGCCACGATCGAGCGCGGCTTCAGCAGGCCCGACATCACCAGCACGTCGGGGAAAAGGTCGTGCATGATCAGCGCCGAACGCGCACCCTTGACCCACGCGGCAGCCACGGCCGCGTAAGGCAGCACGAACGGCGCCGTGACGGTGAGCACGACGTCGCCGGGCCGCACGCGCCGCAACAGCGCGACGAAGATGCGCAGCGCGAACAGCAACTCGGAAAGGCCGCGCCGGACCAGCGCCGCCTTTCCCGCCAGCCGGTTCTTGACGGCGATCACGCGGGGCTTGTCCGCACCTGTCTGCGATGCCGGCAGCGCGCCTGGCGAGCCCGACAGCACCACAACCTCGTGCTCGGCAGCGAGACGGCAGGCGATCTCGGCCATGATCGCAGCGGTCGTGCTCGGATCAGGCGGATAATGCTGGCTCGCGACGACGATCTTGCCAGCGATCTTGTGTTGCGGCTGCATGGTCAGGCCGCGGTCGACCCGAATTCGGGGACCGCATCCTTCAGGATGCTCTTGATGGTCGCCCGATCGTCCCGCGCGATCGCCTGGTCGAGGGCGCTGATCCATTTGCGCAGGATCTGCATCGGCGGCTCGTTGGGCTGCGCCGCCATGATGCCGGCAAGACCGATCTCGCGGGTCGGCTCTTCGGAAGCGAACAGGATTTCATGCAGGCGCTCGCCTGGCCGCATCCCGGTGAACACGATCTCGATATCGTAGCCGGGCTGCAAGCCCGAGAGGCGGATCATGCGCTCGGCCAGATCGACGATCTTCACCGGCTGGCCCATGTTGAGCACGTAGACCGAAACGTCCGGACGCCTCGTTCCGAGCGCATGCGTCGCCGCCGTGATCACGAGGTCGCAGGCCTCGCGGATGGTCATGAAGTAGCGGACCATGTCCGGATGGGTCACCGTGACGGGGCCGCCGGCCTCGATCTGAGCCTTGAACTTCGGCACCACCGAGCCGTTCGAGGCCAGCACATTGCCGAACCGAACCGAGATCAGGCGCATCGGCGGCTTGGCGCCACCGCCGCCGGCCGCAAGATCATGGTCCAGCGCCTGGCAGTACATCTCGGCGAAACGCTTGGTCAGCCCGAGCATGGACACCGGCTCGATCGCCTTGTCGGTCGAGATCATCACCATGGCCTCGGCGCCGGCGGCGAGGGCCGCATCGGCGACGTTGATCGAGCCGAAGATGTTGGTCTTGACGCCTTCGCTCCAGTCGCGCTCCAGGATCGGCACGTGCTTGAGAGCGGCTGCGTGGAACACGATGTCAGGCTTGAACTCGGCCGTCAGGCGCATGATGCGCTCGCGGTCGCGGATGTCGGCGATCCGCCCCTCGATCGCGGCCCCCGTATCGTGCGCGGCCAGCGCCTCGGTGACGGCGTAGAGTGCCGGCTCGGAATTCTCGAGGATCAACAGCCGCGCGGCGCCGAAGGTGGCGACACGCTCGCAGATCTCCGAGCCGATCGAACCACCACCACCCGTGACGATCACCGCCTTGCCCCTAATCAAGGCCTCGAGGCGCGCATAGTCGATCTTTTCGCTCGGCCGCAGCAGCAGATCCTCGACTGCGACCGCGGTCAGGCGCGGCGTGTCGCCGCTCTCGAGCGAGGGCATGCGGTTGACGATCACGCCCAACCTGCGCGCGCGCATCAGGATCGATTCCGGATGCGCCTCCGGCTCGAACGCCGACGGCGTCATCACCACGCGAGCGATCGCCTTGTTGCGCCTGGCGAAGTCCGCAATGACGTCCTCGATGTCCTCGATGCCGCCCAGCACCGGCAGGTTGCGGATCAGCTGTCCATGATCCGAGCTCGACGGCGACAGCACGCCGACCGGCCAGATCCGCTTGATCGCCCCGCTCTCGATGCCGCGCAGCAGCACCTCGGCGTCCGCGGCGCGGCCAATCAGCAGCGTCGGCGCAGCGTCGTCGGTTCTCGCGTGACGCCGCACCCGCGTGTAGCGGAAATAGCGGTAGGCCATGCGCAAGGCGCTGAGGAAGGTAATCTCGAGGAACCAGTAGAGGACGATCGTCACCTTGCCGAGGAAGAAGGAGCCGCGGACGTTGGGGGCGACGAAGATATAGTCGAGCGCCAGCAGCGCCACCGTCAGCACGCTCGCGACGCGGATGATGTTCATCGCGTCCGGCAGCGAGATGAAGCGCCATTTCGCCGAAGACAGGTTGAAGACGAAGAACACCACCACGCTGAAGGCGAGGAAGTAGGGCAGAATCTGGAACAGCAGCGGCAGGCGGTCGTAGAAATAGTCGCCGCCCTCGAAGCGCAGATAGAAAGCCGCGAACAGCGCCGCCATGGTCGCCAGCAGATCGTGAAGCGCGATCAGAAAATTGCGCAAGGTGAGATGCGAAAGTCGCGTCATCCGCCGACCAATGAATATCCCAATAGGTACAACCTGACCGCGCTGATAGCCCATCTCGACAGGACTTACTAGCAACAAGACTTGCCAGTCAGATCTTGCCGGCCGCGTGACCGCTCAGGAACCGGCCTCCCCCAGCTTCGCCGCCTCCCGTTGCGCCCGGATCACCATGCCGCCGGCAACCCCGACGCCAAGGACATACATCCAGCCTTCGTGAAAATCGAACAGATGGGAGTTGAACAGCGAGGTAAAAATGTTCTGGACCACAACCAGGAGGCCAATCCAGTAGGCCAGCCCGTCGCCACGAAACAGCAGCAGATGCAGGCTCCAGATCGCGAAGAGAACGGCGATGCCGATGACGCCCCATTGCACGGCGATATTGAGCGTCTGGTTATGCGGATTGCCGATCACCTCGGCCGAGGCTTGATAGCCGCTTCCGGTCTTCGCCTGCTCGAACAGGCCGCGCGTCGAGCCGGTGCCGTGCCCCCTGATCGGCGCCTCCGCGAAGAACCCGAGCGACTTCCGCCAGAACTCGAGCCGCAACCCAAGCGAGGTCGGTTCGCCCTTCTCCTTGTAGCGGGTGTAATCGCTGACGAAGGAATCGGCGGTCTTGCGCAACTGCGGCGAGGCCTGCCAGGCAATCGCAGCGCCCGCGAGCAGGACGGCGGCGATGATCACGATGCTGCGCCATCTCAAGTGAAGCAGTGCGAACACGCCGAACATGATCGGAACCGTGACCAGCGCGGTGCGCGATACCACCACGAAGACCATGTTGACGAAGAAGCTCAGCGCCAGCACCGTCAACAGTCCGGCCAGCCAATAGCGCTTCTGGCGCAGCAGCAGCACGATCGGATAACCGAGCGCGACCGCGCAGAGCGCGAATTCCTGGCTCTGGTCGATGTAATTCTTGACGAAGATGCCGCGCTCGGCCTGATCGGGCTTGAGCGTCAGCTCGGGATGGAATGCGACCAGCCAGGACATCACCGACAGCAGCGCGCAGGACACCAGGAAGGCGATGAACATCCAGTGCCCCCGCGGCGAGCGCTCGAAATGGTAGAGCAGAACCGGCAGTACGAGCAGCTTGACAGTCGGACCGACGGCATAGAGGCGCGCGCCCCAGGCGGCATCCGACCACAGCGTTCCCACCAGTGCGAGCAGGAACAGCGCGATCGGTGCCGCACAGATCGGACGTGTCAGCGATTGCAGGAATGCCCTGGTGTCGAGGAACGGCACCATGCAGAGCAGGAAGGCGACGTTGAAGATCGCCGTGAGCGAGGTCGACCATGGCAGCGCAGCCACCGTGAGGATCGCGAACAGATCGACCGCCTCGGCCCAGGCCACCGGGCTGCGGAAACGCCGCCACAGCATCTGGGTGGTCGTCTCCTGCGCAAACGTCGTCACGTCGTTCCTCCGCGCGCGCGATGGACCAGCGCCGTGGTACTGAAGCCCTTGAGGATGTCGACCAGCACGACCACCCCGCCCGCGGCCTCGACGACCTCGTGGCCGACCACCTGCTCGCGGGTATAGTCGCCGCCCTTCACCAATACGCTCGGCGTGATGCGCGTGATCAGGTCGATCGGCGTATCCTCCTCGAAGATGACGACGAGATCGACGGCTTCGAGCGCCGCCAGCACTTCGGCGCGCGCGCGCTCGTCCTGCACCGGACGATCCGCGCCCTTCAACCGGCGTACCGAGGCATCGCTGTTGAGACCGACGATCAGGCGGTCGCAAGCGGCGCGCGCCGCGGTCAGCACCTTGACGTGGCCGGGATGCAGGATGTCGAAGCAGCCATTGGTGAAACCGACGCGCAGCCCCTCCTGTTTCCATTCGGCGAGCTTGGCATCGAGCACCTCGGGCGCGCTCACGACCTTCTCCTCGGCCGCGAGCGTCGCGTGCGGCAGGATCTTTCGGCGCAGCTCGGCGGCGCTCACGCTGGCGGTGCCCTGCTTGCCGACGGCGACAGCGGCCGCCGCGCTCGCGATGCGCAAGGCCGTGTCCCAGTCCGCGGCCGCGGCGCGCGACACTGCGAGCGCCGCAGCGACCGTGTCGCCGGCACCGGAGACGTCACGCACCTTCACCGGGAAAGCCGGCACATGGACGGCCTCGCCCTTGCGCGGCACCAGCGTCATGCCGTGCTCGCCCTGCGTGACCAGGATCGCCTCGCAATCGGCGAGCCGCATCACGTCCTCGCTGGCATCGACGATGCTTTGCGGCGTGTCGGCGCGGCTGCGCGTGGCTTCCGCAAATTCCTTGCGATTGGGCGTCAGCAGCGTCGCGCCGCGATAGATCGCCCAGTTCAGGCTCTTGGGATCGACGATCACGGGCTTGCGGGCCGCTCGTGCGGCATCGATGGTGTGGCGGATCACGCGCGCCGTCAGCACGCCCTTGGCATAGTCGGACAGCAGCACGATATCGGCGCGCGCGATCTGCGGCAGGATCGCCTCGATCAGCTTCGTCTCGACCTCCTCGGAGGCTGCGACCGCCTGCTCCCAATCCGCGCGCAGCATATGCGTGGAGAAATGCTCGGAGACGAAGCGTACCTTTCGCGTTGTGGGGCGCGACGGATCGCACACCAGCGCGCTCTCGATGCCGGCATATCCCGACAGCGCAGCCTTGAGCCGCGCTCCCGCATCGTCTTCGCCGACGAGACCGACAAAGATACAGCGTGCGCCCAGCGAGGCGATGTTGCGCGCGACGTTGCCCGCACCGCCGATATGGATCTCGCTGCGCTGGGCCGCGATAACAGGCGTCGGCGCTTCCGGCGAAATCCGCGACACCTCGCCATAGACGAACTCGTCCAGCATGATATCGCCGATGCAGAGCACCGTACGGTCGGATATCGTTTGCGCGAGGGCATCGAAATCGAGAATGGGCGTCGGCATTGGTGATGGGCCTCAGCGGAAACGGTCGGACCGGTCGAGATAATCCCCGACATAGGCCTTCACTGCGTCCTCGAGCGTCGTGAAGCCGCCGTTATAGCCGGCGCGGTGGAGACGATCGACCTTGCTCTCGGTGAAATATTGATAGCTGCCGCGGATCTGCTCGGGCATGTCGACATATTCGATGTTGGGGCGGGTGCCGAGCGCGGCATAGGCGGCCAGCATCAACTCGCGGAAGCTGCGCGCCTTGCCGGTGCCGACATTGAACAGGCCGGACACCGATGGAGTCGCCAGCAGCCACAGGATCACGCGCACGACGTCGTTGACATAGATGAAATCGCGCCGCTGGTCGCCGTCGGCGATGCCGTCGCGGTGCGACTTGAACAGCTGCACGACGCGGCCCGCCTTGACGTCGTCGAAGCGGCGCGCCAGCACGCTCATCATCGCGCCCTTGTGGTATTCGTTGGGCCCGAACACGTTGAAGAATTTCAGGCCGGCCCATTGCGGCGGGAGCGGGTCGCCGTTCGCGACGCGACCGGCGACGGCAAGATCGAACAGCTGCTTGCTCCAGCCGTAGAGATTCATCGGCCGCAGCCTCTTCAACGCCGGCAGCGAGGCGTCGTCGTCAAAACCTTCCGCGCCGTCGCCATAGGTCGCAGCCGAGGAGGCGTAGATCAGCGGCACGGCGCCCGCCGTGCACCAGTCGAGCAGGCGCATCGAGAAGCGGAAATTGGTCTCGATCACGAGGTCGCCATCGGTCGCCGTGGTCTCGGAGATCGCCCCGAGATGGATCACCGCATCGAGCTTGCGGCCCTTCAGCCAGTCCGTCAGCTCGGCCGGGGGCACGATATCCATAAGCTGCCGCTTGGCGACGTTGCGCCATTTGCCCTCGCTGCCGAGCGTGTCGCAGACCACGACATCGCTGCGGCCGGCCTCGTTGAGCGCGGCGACGACATTCGATCCGATAAAACCGGTCCCACCGGTCACCAGCAACATTCCAACGACCCTGCCTGAGTTTCTGTGGCCCGATCCCTGCCGTAGCGCATCGTCCGCCAAAGTGTAAGCATTTTGGGACCGCCGCCGCTGCCCGGCTTGTCCTGCCGCTCCGGAGCGGCTAACCGAACCGCCTCATCAGAGCGTTTGCGGCCCTATTAACGAATGAACCAAGATTCGCAATTTGGCGGGAGTGAGGACCGGAGCGACACACGCCCGATCCTGATCGTCCCCTATATGTGGATCGGGGATTTCGTCCGGAATCACACCGTCGTTCGGGTCCTGAAGCAGCGCTGGCCGAATCGGCCGGTCGATCTCCTGACCACGCCCCTCTGCGCCCCGCTGGTCGATTACATGCCCGGCGTGCGGGAGGGCATCGTCTGGGACCTGCCCCGCGGCCGCCTCGCCGTGGGCCGGCAGCTCGGCCTGGCGAAGCTGCTGCGGGAGCGGAACTACGGCACGGCCCTGGTGCTGCCTCGGACCTGGAAGGCGGCCATCGCGCCCGCGCTGGCCGGCATCCCTGAAAGGGTCGGCTTCGTCGGCGAGTTCCGGTTCGGCCTGCTCAATCGCTGGCGCTGGGGCGAGAAGAAACTGCCCCGTTTCATCGACAAGAACGCCGCCCTGGCCCAGCCTGACGGCGCCCCGCTGCCTCCGGAATGGCCTGTGCCGCAATTGCGCGTCCCCGCCGAGGAGATCGCCCGCTGGCGCGAGGCCAATGGCCTCGGCGCCCGCGCCGCCGTCGCGCTCGCGCCCGGATCCGTCGGGGTGTCGAAACGCTGGACCTATTACCCGGAGGCCGCTCGGCTGCTGGTCGAGCGCGGCCTCGATGTCTGGGTGGTCGGAGGGCCCGCCGAAAAGGGGCTCGCCCAGGAGATCGTTGCCGCCGGCGGCCCCGGAGTGCGGGATCTCACCGGCACCGACTTGCGCAACGGCGTCCTCGCCATGGCGGCGGCTGGCGTCGCCATCTCCAACGATTCAGGACTGATGCACATCGCAGCCGCGCTCGGCACCCCCACCATGGGCATCTTCGGCCCGACCAGCCCCTATCTCTGGGCGCCCCTCAACGGCCTCGCAGCGACCCTGGTCCAGACCAAGAGCGTGCTCGCCTGCCAGCCGTGCCAGAGCACGATCTGCAAGATCAACGACCATCGCTGCATGCGGGACATCGCGGCGCAGGACGTCGTCGAGATCGCAAGGGACGTGCTGACCAGGACGCAGGCCAATGTCTGACAGCCGCGCCGCCAAGCCCGCCGCCTTCCTCGATCGCGACGGCGTCATCAATCATGACGATGCCTATATCGGCACGAAAGACCGCATCCGCTGGATGCCCAACGTCGCCAAGGCCATTCGCCGTCTCAACGAGGCGGGCTATTGGGTGTTCGTATTCACCAACCAGTCCGGCGTGGCGCGCGGCTTGTTCACCGAAGACGATGTGAACAATCTGCACGGCTGGATGCGCGACGAGCTCGCCCGCGACGGCGCGCAGATCGACGACATCCGCTTCTGTCCGCATCATCCGCAAGGAACTGTCGCCGGCTACATCGGGGAGCACGATTGGCGCAAGCCTGCGCCCGGCATGCTGCGCGATCTCGTCCGGCACTGGCCGGTGCAACTCGACGGCAGCTTCGTGATCGGAGATCAGGCCCGCGACATCGAAGCGGGCAAGGCGCTCGGACTGCCGGGCTTTCTCTTTCCGGGCGGCGACCTCGATGCGTTCGTGAGCGGGGTGCTGGCGCAGATCAGGCCGAGGAATGTATCCTGATCGCATCTTCGGATGATGCCAATCTACCCCTGTTTTGCCCGACGAAGCAAACGAAATTCGCAAAATCAGCATCTGCATCGCACGCACCGGGCAATCCGTTGATTTTGTTGCGGCCGGCTACTGTGCATGGGGTTGTTTTCGGCTTTTTGTCTGTGGTCGTGACAAGGCCCGCTCAAAGTAGCGGCCGATAGACCTCGCCGATCCGGGCTGCTTCAGCATCGAGACTGAACTTCGCCAGCACCCGCGCCCGTCCCCGCTCGCCCATCGCCGTCGCGGCAGCCACATCGCGCATCAGCGGCTCGACGGCCGCCACCAGCGCATCGGCATTGTCGGTCGGGATCAGTACCCCGCTCACGCCGTCCTCGACCACGAGTTCGGCAGCTCCGGCGCGCGCGGCGACGAGCGCGCTGCCTGATGCCATCGCCTCGATCAGCGTGAGGCCAAAGCCTTCGTTGCGCGAGGTGAAGGCGTAGATCGTCAGCCGCTGATACCAGCGCTGCACCGCTTCGATCGGCAGCTCGCCGGTGATGACGATGCGCGATTGCAGGCCCGCTGCCTCGATGCGTTTCCTCAGCTCATTCGCAAAGGGCATCTGCTCGGCCGTGACCTGTCCGACGATCACGGCGGTGAAGTCAGGATAGCGCGGCAGCAGCCGGCACATCGCATCGACGAATATGTCGGTGCCCTTCTGCGCGCGCACGCGGCCGAAACAGCCGATGGCGTAGCGCCCCGGCAAGCCGCTCTCGGCGAACGCAGCGGCGCGATCGACCGGCGGCGCGTAGACGTCGGTGTCGACGCCGTGCGGGATCACCGTCGCTTTCACTTTCAGGAACGAGCCGGAAATCTCCGAGGTCGCGATGATCGCGTCCATCTGCCGGATCAGCCAGCGCGTGATCCAGCTGTGATGCCGCTGCGCCGCCGAGGTGAAGACCAGCTTGAGCGGCCAGTCGAGCGCGCGCAGCACGACACCCGCGATCATCTCGTTGTTGCGGCGCGCATGCCAGATCAGCGGCCGCTCGCGCCGCCATAGTTTCAAGAGGTCGGCGAGGCGGAGCCGTCCGATCCCCTCCGGCGCGTCCGAGCCGAGCCAGCCTGCGCGGTACAGCTTTGCCAGCCGCGGCGCCACCATCCGGTTGGTCGCGGTGACCCCGGAATAGCGCCTGTGCAGATTTGGCACGATCACTTGCAGATCGCCGGGGGAATCGACCACGTCATGCTCCGTTTGGTGTTCCCCCTATACGCAACATTAAGCATAGTGGCCAGTTCAGGACTGCCGATACCCCCTCTTCACCACGCAGACGCTAGCTTGGCGCGTTGATCGAAGACGGGTGAGATCATGACTGTGCTAGTCACCGGCGGCGCCGGCTATATCGGAAGTCACACGGTCCTCGCGCTGGCCGAAGCCGGCGAGGACGTCGTCGTGATCGACGATCTCTCCACCGGTTTCTCCGCCTATCTGCCCGAGGGCGTACCGCTGTTCATTGGCGATGCCGGCGACGAAAACCTGCTCGAAGGCGTGATCGCCCAGCACGACGTCGAGAGCATCATCCATTTCGCGGGCTCAGTGGTCGTGCCGGATTCGATGCGCGATCCGCTCGGCTACTACCGCAACAATTTCGGCACCGCGCGCAATTTGCTCAACGTCGCGGTGAAGCGTGGCATCGGCCGCTTCATCTTTTCCTCGACCGCCGCCGTCTACGGCAATCCGGACCAGGTGCCGGTGCCCGAGCATGCGCCGACGCGGCCGCTGTCGCCCTACGGCTCGTCGAAGCTGATGACCGAGATCATGCTGCACGACGTCGCCAGCGCCTACGGCATGCAGTACGTGACCTTGCGCTATTTCAACGTCGCCGGCGCCGATCCGCAGGCGCGCATCGGGCTTGCCACCGTCGGCGCCACCCATCTGCTCAAGATCGCGGTCGAGGCCGCGACCGGCCAGCGCGCCAAGATCGACGTGTTCGGCACCGACTATCCGACCCCGGACGGAAGCTGCATTCGCGACTTCATCCACGTCACCGACCTCTCGCAGGCGCATCGCTCCGCGCTTGCTTACCTGCGCAATGGCGGCGCCTCGACCACGCTGAACTGCGGCTATGGCCGCGGCTATTCGGTGCTCGAAACCATCGACGCGGTGCGCCGGGTTTCGGGCCGCAGCTTCGCCGTGCAATACGCCCCGCGCCGGCCCGGCGACATCATGACCATGGTCGCCGATACCAGCCGCATCCGCAGCCTGCTCGATTGGAGGCCCCAATACGAGGATCTCGAGACCATCGCGGCGCACGCCCTGGCCTGGGAGGACAAGCTGTTCCGCGAGCGCCACGGCGAGCTCCGCCACGCCGTCTCGGCCTAAAATCCGACCCGGCGCAAGCCCTTAATTGGGCTTGAAAAGCGCAGCTTTAGCGGGCACAGAGGCCCTTCGATCCCTGACGCGCGGGCAGGCTTTTCGCCTTGGCCGTCAATGGACACCGGATGGCCCAGTTTCCAAAGAAAATCACCGACGATCCCTATGCGGCGATGGTCCTCATTCGCCGCCTGGTCATGGAGCAGGGGGTCGTCTACTGGCGGCGCTACCTCGTTGCCTTTGCCCTGATGGCGGCTGCCGCGGGCGCCACCGCAGGCGCGACCTACGTGCTCGGCCAGGTCATCAACCAGGCCTATGTCGACAAGAACATCCCGGGCATCGCGATGTTCTCGGCCATCACGGTGGTCCTGCTCTTCATCAAGGGCGTGGCAACCTATGGCCACATGGTGATCCTGACCAAGATCAGTAACGCCATCCTCGCCACCAACCAGCGCCAGCTGTTCGCAAAACTGATGCGCGAGAGCGTCGGCTTCTTCTCCGAGCGGCATTCATCGGAATTCCTGGCGCGGCTCACAGCGGGCGCCAAATCGATCACCGACGTGCTCAACATGCTCGTCAACGCGATCGGGCGCGATCTGTTGATGCTGCTCGCCATGATCGGCGTAATGGTGTGGCAGGACCCGCTGATGTCATTCATCGGCCTCGTCGCGGTGCCGCCGGCGATGCTGGTGCTCCGCAAGCTAGTCAAGCGCATCAAGGGACTCGCCTACAACCAGTTCACCGGCACCGCCGACATCATGGAGACCATGCAGGAATCGCTGCAAGGCATCCGCACGGTCAAGGCGTTCACGCTCGAAGAGACCATGCAGAAGCGCATCGACGAGAACATCGCGATCGTCGAGCGCAACGCGAACAAGATGGCCCGCGTCGCAAACCGGTCCAATCCGCTGATGGAAATGCTCGGCGGCTTCGCCGTCGCCGGCTGCCTGATGTATGGCGGCTATGCCGTAGTCGCGCTCAACGCCACGCCGGGTGCGTTCTTCTCCTTCATGACCGCGTTCCTGATGGCGACCGAGCCTGCCAAGCGGCTGGCGCGGCTCAACATCGATTTGAACAGCCAGCTGGTCGGTGCCCGCATGCTGCTCGAGATCATCGACAGCCCGGCGAGCGAGCATTCCGATGATGACAAGCCGGCACTGAGGCTCACCGATGCCCGCATCGGGCTGCGCGATGTCAGCTTCTCCTATCGCGCCAATGAGACCGTGCTCAACCGGATGAGCTTCGTCGCCGAGCCCGGCAAGGTCACCGCGCTGGTCGGCCCCTCCGGCGGCGGCAAGTCGACCGTGCTGGCGCTCCTGCTGCGGTTCTACGAGGTGACGCAAGGCGACATCGTGATCGACGGCCAGTCGATCGGCGCGGTCTCGCGCAAGTCGCTGCGCGCGCAGACCGCCTATGTCGGCCAGGACGTCTATCTGTTCCGCGACACCATCCGCAACAACATCGCCTTCGGCAAGCCGGGCGCCAGCGAGAACGAGATCATCGAAGCCGCGAAGGCCGCCTGCGCGCATGATTTCATCATGGGCTTCCCGCTCGGCTACGACACGCCGGTCGGCGAACATGGTACCCAGCTCTCCGGCGGGCAGCGCCAGCGCATCGCGGTCGCCCGCGCGCTGATCAAGAACGCGCCGATCATCCTGTTGGACGAAGCCACCGCGGCGCTCGATTCCGAGTCCGAGCGGCAGGTGCAGGAGGCGATCGAGCATCTCTGCCAGAACCGCACCACCATCGTGATCGCGCATCGCTTGCACACTATCATGCACGCCGACAGCATCCTGGTGGTCGAGGGTGGCGAGATCGTCGAGCAGGGCCGCCACGACGAGCTGCTCCGCCGCGGTGGACGCTATGCCTCGTTCTTCCGTCTGCAACATCACGATGCCGGCGCTCTGGCGCCGATCAGCGCAACCGCATAGAGTTCGTTCCACCTCAAGAGCAGCGAGACCGCTTCATGAACGCCGCCTCCTACGTCATTCCGCTTCCGCCGCAGCCTTCGCTTCCAGTCGTCGGCGAGAACGGCCGCTATCCCGTGCGCCGCATCTGGTGCGTCGGCCGCAACTACCTCGAGCACATCCGCGAGATGGGCAATGACGAACGCGCTCCGCCGTTCTTCTTCGCCAAGCATGCCGACATGCTGGTGCCCGATGGCGCCACCATTCCCTATCCGCCCTTGACCAAGGATCTGCATCACGAGGTCGAACTGATCGTCGCGATGAAGAGCGGGGGGCTCAACATCCCCGCCGACAAGGCGCTCGATCATGTCTACGGCTACGCCGTCGGCATCGACCTCACCCGCCGCGACCTTCAGATCGCCTCGCGCAAGAAGGAGCGTCCCTGGGAGATCGGCAAGTCGTTCGACGGCTCCGCCCCCTGCTCCGCAATTCAGCCGGCTTCGAAGATCGGCCACCCCTCAAGGGGCAAGATCTGGCTCACGGTCAACGGCAAGGAAGCCCAGAAGGGTGACCTTGCCGAGCTGATCTGGAACGTGCCCGAGATCATCTGGCAGCTCTCGCAGCAGGTGAAGCTCGCCGCCGGCGACATCATCATGACCGGCACGCCGGCCGGCGTATCGCAACTCCAGGTGGGCGACAAGCTCGAATGCGGAGTCGACGGCGTCGGCACGCTGAAGGTGAGCATCGGCCAGCCGGAATAAGGCTGAACTCGAGTCACAGAAAAGCAAAGCCTCGGACGTCGCGTCCGGGGCTTTTTTGCGGTCTCAAACCCGCCGCGCGTGCGCACCCACCGCGTTGATGTCCTTGCCGGTGTAATCGGTCATCATGGCCGTCGCAACCAGCGTCATGACTGCGCAAATCGCGATGTAGAGCGCAATTGCGGTCGCAGAATGGAATGTGCCGAACAGCCAGGTGGCGATCAACGGCGCGGGACCGCCGGCAATCACGGATGCGAGCTGATATCCGAGCGAGGAGCCGCTGTAGCGCAGGCGTCCGGTGAAGCTCTCGGCGATCAAGGCCGCTTGTGGCCCATACTGCATGTCGTGCGGAATCAGCGACAGGATGATGGCCAGGAAGATGATGGTCGGCGATCCGGTATTGAGCATCGCGAAGTAGATAAAACCGAAGATGCCCGTCGCCGCAGCGCCAAGCATATACATGTTCTTGCGTCCGATCTGATCGGAGATGTGCCCGCACAATGGAATCGAGACAAACGACAGCACCGAGGCCGACAGCACCGCTGTGAGCAGGAAGTCGCGCGAAACGTGCAGAGTACCGATGCCATAGGAGAAGACGAAAGCGGTGAAGATGTAGAACGGCGCCTGCTCCGACATGCGCGCGAAGGCGGACAGCAGAATCTCCTTCGGATATTCCCGGATCACGGTCAGCATCGGCGTGCGGTCGACCTGACGCTCAGCCACAAGCTTCGAGAACACCGGCGTTTCAAGAATGCCGAGCCGGATATAGAGGCCGACAGCGACCAGGATGATGCTGAGCGCGAACGGAATGCGCCAGCCCCACGCCAGGAACTGATCGCCGGCCATCTGACTGAACGCCAGCACGGCAAGATTGGCGAGGAACAGGCCGCAAGGCACGCCGAATTGCGGCCAGGATGCGATCAGTCCTCGGGATTGGTCGTTGCGGGCCCACTCCATCGACATCAGAACCGAGCCGCCCCACTCGCCGCCGACGCCGACGCCCTGAACAAATCGCAGCACCGTGAGAATTACGGCGCCCCAGATTCCGATGCTCGCATAGGTCGGCACCACCGCCACCGCAGCGGTCGCCAACCCCATCAAGAGCAGCGTCGCGATCAGTGTGGATTTGCGTCCGATGCGGTCGCCAAAGTGGCCAAAGATCGCCGCGCCAATCGGGCGCGCGACAAAGCCGACCGCGTAGATCGCAAACGCCTCCAGCGTGCCGACCCAAGGATCGGAGTTCGGAAAGAACAGCTTCGCGAACACCAGACCCGTGACGGTGCTATAGAGAAAGAAGTCATACCATTCGATCGCTGTCCCGATCGTGGAGGCGATCACGGCGCGGCGAAGCTGCCGCTGGTGCTCGGATACAGTAAGTTGGGTGGAGTCGAGGCCAAGTGTTGCCATGGGAATACTCCCTCGGACAGGCCCCCCGCTCGCGGGTTTTCATCGGTTATCGTTGCGGAACAAACGGCGCTGGGTTCCAAGGGTTCCAGCTGGACCGGAACGAGACGCTAAAACTTTAGTCGGCTGACAAAGCCGGCCGTGGCTGGATTTCTACCAGGCCTTCACCGGCCGATTGGCATGGCTCGCCTGCGGCACACCGCGATTGAGCGACATGTGCGAATGCACGCAGAGCCAGCGATCGGCATTCCTGGCAAACACCATGGTCGCACGGCCCGGCCGTGAGAACGCGCTGCCATCAGGATGATAGCCCGTGCTCGTCCATGGCGCGATCACGGTCGCCATCGTGCCGTCAGACGATGCCAGGATCGAAGTCTGCTCAAGGACAAAGTGAAAATCAGTCGTCTTAGGCCAGACGTTGTCCCACTGGGTCGAGACCCATTGATCGAGGCCGGGAATGACGTCGTTGTGCGTACCGAAGGCGAGCACATCAGGATGAAAGAGCGGCCTTGCCGAAGCGTAATCGACCTCGCGGACATAGCCGGCAAAAGTCTCAAGCCACTGACGTAAAGATTGATCCGTCTCGCTATCAGCGGTCGGCAACGAGGTCATTGCCACTCCAGACACGTCGCAACTCCGCCAATCACTTCAGCGCCGAAAACACGATCAGACCGAGGATCAACGCCGTCAGCGAATATTTCAGCGTGTAGTAGACGTTGCGGTTCCACTCCTTGACCTTGCGGCTGCCGAGATGGACCTCGTAGAGCTTGCCGAACACCTTGTTGAGCACGCCGACATTCTCGCCATCGACGTTCTGGGTTGCCGACGCCTTGACGATGTGATGGCTGACCCAGCGGTTGATCGCGGTCATGAAGCCGAACTTCATCGGGCGCTCGACGTCGCAGAACAGGATGATGCGATTGACGTCGGTCGCATTCTCCGCGCTATGAATGAAGGTCTCGTCGAACATGAAAGCCTCGCCGTCGCGCCAGACGCATTCCACGCCGTCAACGAGGATGCGGCACTTGTTCGAATTCGGCGTGACCAGGCCGAGGTGGTAGCGCAGCGAGCCCGCGAAGGGATCGCGGTGGGCACCGAGCTTGCCGCCCGGCGGCAGCATTGCGAACATCGCGCCGTGCACTGACGGGATCGACTTGAGCAGCTCCACCGTCTTCGGGCAGAGCGTGTTCGCCGAGGGCAGGAAGTCGTCGTACCACTTCAGGTAAAAGCGCTTCCAGCCGCTCTTGAAGAACGAATAGAAGCCCCAGTCGTTGTTCTTGGCAGCCGCGCGGATAAAACCTTCGTCGAACAGGCGGACGGCCTCGTCGCGGATGGTTTCCCAGTTCTCGCTGAGCGGCTTCAGCTCCGGAAACTGCTCGACGGCGATGACCGGCTTATTCGGCACGGCCGAGCCCGCATACATCAGCACATTGTAGGGTGCGAGATAGGTCGAGTGGTCGCCGAGCTGGCGCGCGAAGCGCAGCCGCTGCTTGCCCCGAAAGTGAACGTAGATCGTCGATGCCGCAAGCACATACAAAATGACAAGTTGCGGCGCAAAAAGCTGTTTCAGCATTTCCCCAATCCCAAGTGACCCAGCCAGCTGTCGTGTAACCCGGCCTTAACCCAGCGGCAAGGTATTCACCGGCGGGTTGCAATCACGCTCGGGAGAGCCAACCAGGAATCGGGGGGCAAACTGGCCGAAACGAACCGGATTAGGTCCGCGACAGGACCTGAAGCCCCTTGAACGTCAGGCGCTTGGGATCGGTGACGCCAGCGAGATACAGCCGGCGGATAAAGGCCGTGACGGCGTCGCGGTCGCAATCGGTCAGCGCGACGACGGCGTCGACCGCAATCTTCTGGGCTTCCATTGGGCCACCTCGGCTTTGCGAGTAACCCCGGCCGTGACAGGCTAGGACCACGCAGTTAATTCGCCGTTAACTGTTCAGGCGACTTGGGCATGTGAGCACCGGCCTTGAACGGCTGAAGCGATATGAAGGTTCGGTGCTCCTGTCGCGCGAACTATTCGCGATGAGACCCGGCGATCTTCCGGGCAAGCGATGTCAGTACTTCGGTTTGCTTGACGACCAACTCGCTCTGCTTTCGCGCATGAGAGCCCGCCAGTTCGACGAATTCAGACAGGGTTTTCGCCTGGCCTACCTCCCGCACATAGGCAAGGGTTGCGCCCGCGTTGACCTCAGCTCGAGCACGACCGCGCGGCACTCGGCCGCAGATCCAAACGGATCCAGCTTGTCGCCGTCGGCCGCAGCTATGCCAGCCGCGCTCGCATCCTCGTCGGTTGGCCGCTGCATGCGCGCAAGGTTCTTCGCGTAATCCAAGGCGGCGTGCATGCCGATCTTCAGGTCTTCCAAAAGACGGGCCTGCATATCTTTGGCAATCTCTACCGACATGTCGACCGTGTTATCGAAATGTTGGAATTGCGCCGGCGGCGGCACCACTCTTTCAGCCTCCGCGCGCCCCTCCACCAATTCGGCTACGGCCGACACGCCGATCGAAGCCGGCGCCGCCGCTCGCTCGGCCTGCAGTCCATCGTTCCCGGGGCTCGCAACCGTGCTCACGGGCAGTCCCAGCAGGCGTTCCTCGGCACTCCGGCTTGCCGCCGCCGTCAGCTCCACGAGCGAACGCCGCTTGGCGCGCGCGTCGTTAACAGGCGATCTTGACGGCGGTTTGGTCATGATCCATCGGCTCCACGCCCAGATGCTGAGCGACCCAACTCCACAGGACGGCAATTTCGGCCGAAGCCTTTCCCGTCGGAGCGAACTCGCTCACGCCCAAGCCCGCCCCGAGCGCATCCTGATGATCATTGCGCTGCGCGATGAAGGGAAGCGCCAGCAGACCGAGCGAATTCAGCGAAGTTGCGGCCTCGCTCAATCGGCCACCACGCGGCGGCGTTTGATTGAGCACGAAAGCAAAACGACGATTCAGCTTGCGAATGGCAATCAGCGTCGGGATGGCAGCCTCGATATCCGCCGGGCTTGGACGCGCCGGGATCAGACATAGGTCGGCTCTAGCGATCGCCTGCATCGACAGGCTGTTGTTGGTGGCGGGGGTATCGATGATCGCAAGCCATGTCCCATCCGCTTCGAGGCGCGCGAGCACCGGCTCGATCCCGGTGGGATCGGCGACGCAATTGACGACCGGATAGCGACCTTCTCGCCGCTTTTTCCATTTCGAGACCGTTCCTTGCGCGTCCGCCTCGACGAGAGCGACCCGTTCGGCGTGCTTCATCGCGGCCACGGCAAGCCCCACGGCCAGCGTGCTCTTGCCGCTGCCACCCTTCTGCGTAACCAGAGCAAGGACGTACATGTCCTGCCCTCCCTCCATGCCAGCGAAGCGGAATTCGAATGCCGTCGGAATTAAGTTGCAAAGTGCGACAAAAGACTACCGCAAGTCGCGATTTGTCTCAAGGAAGCGGTAGGTTCCCCCGGCAAGACACGGAGATCAGGAATACCGCATCACGCCGTCGTCGATCCGGCCAAAGCGCAAGGAGACGATGTCGAGGGCATAGTTCTGGTAGAGTCGCCACGGCCGCTTCGAGCCCTGCTTCGGCATTTTTGCGACCGAGCGCTGCACATAGCCCGAGGTGAAATCGAGCGACGGCTGCGCGGTGATATCAGGGTCGTCATTGTGCGGCATGCACTGGCGGAAATTGTGCCGGTCCATGTAGTTGAGGAGCCGGCAGACATACTCGCATGTCAGGTCGCATTTGAGCGTCCAGGACGCGTTGGTGTAGCCGAAGGCCGACGCCATGTTCGGCACGTCGGCGTACATCATGCCCTTGTAGGTCAGTGTGTCGGCGAAATCGACGGCGCGGCCGTCGACGCTGACCTCGAGACCGCCGACGACCTGGAGCACCAAGCCCGTCGCCGTCACGATGATGTCAGCCGCAAGCTCGCTGCCGTCCTTCAAACGGATGCCGTCGTGGGTAAAGGTGTCGATCTCATTGGTGACGACGGCGGCCCGCTTTTCGCGGATGGCCCTAAACAGATCGCCGTCCGGCACGAGACAGAGCCGCTGGTCCCAGGGGTTGTAGCGTGGCGTGAAATGGGTGGCGATGTCGTAATCAGGCCCGAGTGCCATACGCACGCCGCCAAGGATGAGGTTCTTCACCTTGTCGGGCCGCCGCCGGCTCTGCTGGAAGAAGAACATCCCCCACATCACGTTGCGCCAGCGGATCAAATGATAGGCCAGCCGCGCCGGCAGATTGCGGCGCAATCTGTTGGCGACGGGATCCTGCGCCGGACGCGACACCACGTAGGTCGGCGAGCGTTGTAGCATGGTGACCTGCGCCGCTTTCCTGGCAAGCTCCGGCACCAGCGT
Organism: Bradyrhizobium sp. CCBAU 51627; assembly: GCF_028128765.1. Classification (GTDB taxonomy): domain Bacteria; phylum Pseudomonadota; class Alphaproteobacteria; order Rhizobiales; family Xanthobacteraceae; genus Bradyrhizobium. The sequence goes on along the minus strand of NZ_LBJG01000004.1, from coordinate 72,391 downwards.
CACCGCGGTCGCGCCCGAGCCGATCACGACGATGCGCTTGCCCGCGTAGTCGATGTCGTCGGTCCATTTCTGCGGATGCACGATCCGGCCGGAGAAATCCGCGACGCCCTTGAATTCCGGCGTGTAGCCCGCCTCGTATTTGTAATAGCCCGAGCACATGAACAGGAAATTGCAGGTGAAGCGCACGAGTTCCGTCATGCCCTCGCCGGTCGTGCGCTCGACCTCTACTGTCCAGCGCTCCTCAGGCGTCGACCACGCGGCGCGCTTGACGCGGTGGCGGAAGCGGATGTGCTTGTCGACGCCATTCTCGGCTGCCGTCTCGCGCACATAGTTCAGGATCTGCGGCCCGTCCGCGATCGCCTTCGGATCGGTCCACGGCTTGAAGGAATAGCCGAGCGTGAACATGTCGCTGTCGGAGCGGATACCGGGATAGCGGAACAGGTCCCAGGTGCCGCCGATACAGTCGCGCCCCTCCAGGATGACGTAGCTTTTGCCGCGGCACTTTGTCTGAAGATGATAGCCCGCGCCGATGCCTGATAGGCCGGCACCGACGATGAGCACGTCGAAATATTCCTCTTGAAGAACGCTCTTCATCGGATCTCCTCCCGAGCGGGATTGTCCGATCCTTGCAGCGGCCAGTCAACGGGCCACGCTGGAGGAATATGCTCGACGCTGCTCCATCGCCAGCGCGCCGAGCAATATGAACGGCGGGATGAAGAACAGCGGCCCGAAGGCCAACCCGCTCCATTTGGCAAGCGAGGCGGCCACTATGGGCAACAACAGAACCATTGCCGCGCCGGCATCGAACCAGTGGGCAGCGACCTGCGAGTGCGGCTGAGCGTTCTTGAGCCACACGACCGCAAATGCGCCAATCACGAGGTCGTAGTCCTGAAGATAGGGCGTGGCGAGACAGGTACCGACAACGACGAGAGCATTGCGAATGTGCACCGGATCATTACGCAACCAGCTCCAGCCAACGACCAATGCTGTCGCGAGCGCGAACAGCCCCTGCACTGCGTAGGACAATGCCACGCCTCCCCCCAGGCGCCGAACCGACACAAAGACCGAAACCATTCGGTGCCAGACGCCGGCGCCATCCTCGAGGATGACCGTGCGCAGCACCGAGACATTGTGCTGGTACTCGGCCCAGACGGCGGGACCGAAGACCACCACGCTGGCGGCGATGAGCAGGACCGCCGTGACGCCGGCTGCTATGACCACGCGCCAACGCCGGCCCGCGATCATCGCAACAGGAAGCATCAGTGCGAGGTGCGGCTTGTAGACCAGCAGCCCGAACAAAATTCCGGCAATCGTGGGCCGGCGATCGACCAGCAGCAGTCCCCCACCCATGACGGCCGCCGTCAGTGCACCATTTTGTCCGCCGATCGCATTGATGAACATTGCCGGCGCCGCGAGCGAGAGCAGCAACGCATTATCGGCGGCCGCCAGCTTCAAGGCACGATAGAAGCCATACCAGGTCGCCGCCAGCCAAGCGAAGAGCGCCGGGACATAAGGAACGAGCGCGAGCGGTGCCGTCAGCAGCAGAAGAACAGGTGGATAGGAATAGTGGTAAAAATCGATGTGCGGCCCGACCACCGAGGTCTCGAAGTCGTGAAAGGCGACGAAGTCGTAGACCTCGGCTGCACGGCCATGCAGGGCCAGATAAGCTCCTGACCAGTAGTTGATGAAGTCATCGCCAAACGGGCTGCGAATGCCATCCGTGAGATCGACGCGGGTTCGACCTAGCAGATTGATCACATAGCCGATCGCCGCGACCACGATCCAGCAACGCGCAACAAGACGCAGGCGGCTCGGATTGAACAGCTCCGTGCCAGTGGCCTGCGGCTGCGGCGCTCGAAATCTTTCCGGCTGATCTACAGATGTCATGGGATGGCGGGCCGCTCGCGGTGGTAACCGAGCATGCAACAAGGCCGTTAGGGCCTCGTTAACGACCGGCACCCCTTAAATGCCGGTCAAGGCCGTGCGACAGAAAGAAGGCCCCTGATCGCTCAGGGGCCTTTCCAATCTCAGTATCGATAGTGATCCGACTTGTACGGGCCTTCCTGTTTGACGCCGATATAGTCGGCCTGATCCTTGCGCAGCTCGGTGAGCTTGACGCCGATCTTGGCGAGGTGCAGGCGCGCAACCTTCTCGTCGAGCGTCTTCGGCAGCACGTAGACCTTCTTCTCGTACTTGCCGTCCTTGTTGTTGGCGAACAGCTCGATCTGCGCCAGCGTCTGGTTGGTGAAGGACGCCGACATCACGAAGGACGGATGACCCATCGCGTTGCCGAGGTTCACGAGACGGCCCTCCGACAGCATGATGATGCGGTGCTTGTCGGGGAATTCGATCTCGTCGACCTGCGGCTTGATGTTGGTCCACTTCAGATTGCGGAGCGCCGCGATCTGGATTTCGTTGTCAAAGTGGCCGATGTTGCAGACGATGGCGCGATCCTTCATCGCGCGCATGTGCTCGATCGTGATGATGTCCTTGTTGCCGGTCGCGGTGACGAAGATGTCGGCGCGGGGCGCGGCGTCTTCCATGGTCACGACCTCGTAGCCTTCCATCGCCGCCTGCAGCGCGCAGATCGGATCGACTTCCGACACCATCACGCGGCAGCCGGCCTGGCGCAGCGAGGCGGCCGAGCCCTTGCCGACGTCGCCGAAGCCCGCGACCATCGCCACCTTGCCCGAGAGCATGACGTCGGTGCCGCGACGGATGCCGTCGACCAGCGATTCACGGCAACCATAAAGGTTGTCGAACTTCGACTTGGTGACGCTGTCGTTGACGTTGATGGCAGGCCACAGCAGCGTGCCGGCCTTCTGCATGTCATAGAGACGATGCACGCCCGTGGTGGTCTCTTCGGAGACGCCCTTGATGCTCTCGGCGATCGCGGCGAAGTAGCCCTTCGGCTTCTCCTTGAGCTGCTTCTTCAGAAGCGCGAAGAAGACTTCCTCTTCTTCCGAGCCCGGCTTGTCCAGGAACGCGGTGTCGCCCTTCTCGGCGCGCAGTCCGAGATGGACGTACATGGTGGCATCACCACCGTCGTCGAGGATCATGTTCGGGTGACCGCCGCCGTGCCAGTCGAACAATTTGGCGGTGTAGTCCCAGTAATCCTTCAGCGTCTCGCCCTTGACGGCGAACACGGGAATGCCGGCGGCCGCGATCGCCGCGGCGGCGTGGTCCTGCGTCGAATAGATGTTGCAGGAGACCCAGCGGATGTCGGCGCCGAGTGCTGCCAGCGTCTCGATCAGCACGCCGGTCTGGATCGTCATGTGCAGGGAGCCGGCGATGCGCGCGCCCTTGAGCGGCTGCTTCGGGCCGAACTCCTCGCGGGTGGCCATCAGGCCGGGCATCTCGGTCTCGGCGAGCGAGAGCTCCTTGCGGCCGAAATCGGCGAGCGAAATGTCCTTGACGATGTAATCGGTGAAGCCGGGCTTCGCGTTCATTGGAGGTTCCTGTTTGTTTGGCTCGTCATTCCGGGGCGCTCTTGAAACGAGCGAGCCCGGAATCCGGAGGTTCGCGATTCCGGTGGGCCGCCGTCGGCGGCGCCCCGGAATGACGCAAGACTAGAGCGCGCGCTTGAGCGACTCGACGAGGTCGGTCTTCTCCCAGGAGAAACCGCCCTCATTGTCGGGCGTGCGGCCGAAATGGCCGTAGGCCGAGGTCCGCGCGTAGATCGGACGGTTGAGGTCGAGATGGCTGCGGATGCCGCGGGGCGTGAGGTCCATCGCCTGCGCCGCCGCCTTTTCGAGCTGATCCTCGGACACCTTACCGGTGCCATGGGTGTCGATGTAGATCGAGAGCGGCCGCGCCACGCCGATGGCGTAGGCGAGCTGCAAGGTGCAGCGATCGGCAAGACCGGCAGCCACGATGTTCTTGGCGACGTAGCGCGCAGCATAAGCCGCGGAGCGATCGACCTTGGTCGGATCCTTGCCGGAGAACGCGCCGCCGCCATGCGGAGCCGCTCCGCCGTAGGTATCGACGATGATCTTGCGGCCGGTCAGTCCAGTGTCGCCATCAGGACCGCCGATGAAGAACTTTCCGGTCGGATTGATGTGCCAGATCGTCTTCGGCGTGATCCAGTCCTTCGGCAGCGCCTCGCGGACGTAGGGCTCGACGATGTCGCGGATCTGCTTGGACGAGATATCCTCGACCAGATGTTGGTGCGACACCACGATCTCGCGCACGCCGACCGGCTTGCCGTTCTCGTACTGCACGGTGACCTGGCTCTTGGAGTCCGGACCCAGCACCTTCTCCTTGCCGGAGTGACGGGCCTCGGAGATGAGGCGAAGGATCTTGTGGGCGTAGAAGATCGGTGCCGGCATCAGGTCGGGCGTCTCGTTGGTGGCGTAGCCGAACATGATGCCCTGATCGCCCGCGCCTTCTTCCTTGACCTCGCCCGGCTGCAGCGCATCGACGCCCTGCGCGATGTCGGCCGACTGCGGGTGCAGGAGGATCTCGATGTCGGCCTTCTGCCAGTGGAAGCCTTCCTGCTCGTAGCCGATGTCCTTGATCGCTTCGCGCACGACGCTTTCGATCTGCTCGTTGGTCACCGATTTCGGACCGCGGGTCTCGCCGGCGATCACCACCTTGTTGGTGGTCGCCAGGGTCTCGCAGGCCGCGCGGATCTGCCACGGGTCGATGCCGGCTTTCGGCCCTTCGCGGTAGAACAGGTCGACGATTTCGTCGGAGATCCGGTCGCAGACCTTGTCCGGATGGCCTTCGGACACGGACTCGCTGGTGAAGAGATAGGACGCGCGCATCAAGAAACCCCTTTCCACCGCTACCGGCGGACGTTTGCGATGTTTACAGTTGGATTATGTCAATCACGCCGGCGCGAGATGACGTAGGATTCATCGAGAAACCAGAGCCCGTTGTACTTTCGCAGCACTTCCCTGGCGGCATCCAGAGTGCGGCCGTTTTGAGTCATATCTGTCAACCGGTCGTCCTCAATCTGAGCGACATACACCGCCGCATTCCACGCTGCAAAGGCTGTCGAGGTTCCGATCGTACCCGTCACCTCGTTGGGCAGCGCTTCCATATCATACCTGAAGATCGAACGGTTATCCGCGTAGGCATTAAAATTTAGGTCGCGGCCCAACGATCCGAGCTCGTACTTAACGGCTCGCAGTAGCTCATGACGGCTCACCGAGAAAGGATTTTCTCCGGGCCAGATCGCCTGGATCATTTCCATGCCGGGATCGTGACCATGGGAGTGAATACCGATCAGGCGACCGCCTGGCCGCAAAGCCCGCGCCAGGGGTGCAATGATCCGCTTGGCGCGGAAGTTGACCGAGGACAGGGCCCGGTATGGCTGGGAAGCGATAACGAGGTCGAAATTGGCCTCGGTCTGGCCCGGCCGCGGGATGGTCGAATCGAGCAGGAACCGGTGGTCCTCGCGGTAGAGCACCAGCACGACCGGCCGCTCGTACAGCGGCATGGCCGTACGCGGGCTGATCGCGGCACGCCAGTTCTGCTCCAGGAACGGCCGCAGCTCGGCGATCTGCTGCTCGAATTCACCCGATGAGGCGCCCCGCAGCGGGACCTCGTGCCAAACGGTGGCGGCGGCCGCGGCCGGCGATGCCGGCGTCAGCCACGGTGCCTCCGAGTAGAACATGTTGGTGAAGACGAAAACCGATGCCGGATGCTCGAAAATGCGGTCCGGCACCTTCTCCAGCGACAGGCGCAAGTCCTCAAGGCTGAGCTCCTTGCCGGCCACATAGAACGGCATGTGCGGATAGCGCTGATGCGTGGCGCGCAGCACACGCGCCAGCACCGTGCCGTCGCCGACGCCAGCGTCGAAAATGCGCAAAGCCGGAGGGCGCGGATGGATGGTGGAAAGCTCCAGCGCCACACGGTCGGCGATCACCCGCTTCTCGCTGCAGGTGTGGACGAACAGCAGATATTTCTGCCGGTTCTCGAAGAAGCGGAAATTGCCACGTGGGTCGCGCTTTTCTGGGGGCACCTGAAGCCCGCGCGGCGGCGGCAAGCCTCCACTCGTCGAGGCCGCGATATAGGCCTGGATCCGCTCCAGCGTATCGATGGTGATCCGCTTGCCCTCGCGCAGGCGGTGCACGAGCTTCCCATCATTCACCGCACGCCGGCCAAACGTCGATTCCGCCATGTCCGCCTTGCGGCAGAACTCCGTGATTTGGCTCAGGATTTCGTCGTTCTTCATATGTGGGACGGCGGTGGGCAGGAAAATTGGGACCTATCTCCTAACAAATTCTGCCCACCGATGGAATACCATTGCCTGCTTTACCCCACGCCTGATGCCGGGCGTGAACCCCAAGGTGCCACCAGGCAACCAACAAGCACTTCTCCTCAAGGAACCATCGCCATGCGCCGCCTGCTCGTCGCGCTCGCCCTGCTCGCCGCACCTCTGTGGTCGGCACCCGCATCAGCCCAATCGCGCAGTCAGCTCGGGCCGCTCTGCACGACCGAGACCACGCCGGCGGACCAGATGGTCGATGCCTGCACCAAGATCATCGCGTTGAAGGTGTTCAAGGGCGAGCAGCTCGCGACAGTCTATTTCTGGCGCGCGGTGGGCTGGAACAAGAAGGGCGATTACGCCAAGGTCATTACTGACGCTACCGAAGCGATCCGGTTGAAGCCGGGCCAGGCGGTCTACAATCTGAGGGGCTCGGCCTATTACGACAAGGGCGACTACGACATCGCGATCGCGGACTTCGACGATGCGCTGAAGCTCGGCGCGCCCAGCGGCATCATCTTCCACAACCGCGGCAACGCCTGGCGCAGCAAAGGCGACTACGCCAAGGCGATCGCCGACTACGACATGGCGATCAAGGCCGATCCGAGATCTGCGTTCTCGTTCCAGAACCGCGGCATCTCCAAGGAAGCGCTCGGCGATCTCGACGGCGCGCTCGCCGACCTCAACCAGGCGATCCGACTCGATCCGACACTGCCGCAGCCGCTGATCAACCGTACCGCGATCTGGCGCGCGAAGAACGATCTCGATCGCGCGATCGTCGACGGCAGCGAAGCGATCCGGCTCGCCAAGGACAAGCCGCCGGTCAACATCATGACGCCGCCGAACAGCGTGCTGATCTCCGCCTATACCCACCGCGCGCTGGCCTATGAGGCCAAGGGCGATTACGCGCATGCGCGCGACGACTATAAGGCGACGCTCGCGATCGTGGCGTCCGACGCCGGCAGCAAGGCCAATCAGGCCACCGCAAAGGTGCGGCTGTCACTGGTGACGGATGCGAATGCGCCAATCCCAGCCCCCTCGCCGACGGCGCAGCCCACAGCAGTTCCTGCCCCACCGCAGACGGGCACAGCATCCGTGCCTTCGCCTGCGCCGGCCGCTCGCAGCACCCGCATGGCGCTGGTGATCGGCAATGGCGCCTACCTGCATGTGAGGGCGCTGCCCAATCCGCCCAACGATGCGCGCGCTGTTGCCAAAAGCCTCCGCGACATCGGCTTCACGGTGTCGGAGGGCGTCGATCTCAACCGTGCCGCAATGCAGAAGATGACACGCGATTTTCTGCGCGAGGCAGCACGGGCGCAGGTGGCCCTGGTCTATTACGCCGGCCACGGCGTGCAGATCGACGGCCGCAACTATCTCATTCCCGTCGACGCCGAGCTGAAGGCAGGCAGCGGCATGACGGAAACGATGATCGACATGGACACCATCATGGCCGGCCTTGACGATCAGGTCCGTACCAATATTCTGATCTTCGATGCCTGCCGCAACAATCCGATGGCGCAGCAGGTCGCAAGCGCCGGCAGCAGCCGCGGCATCGAGGGTGCATCTGGCCTCGCCGCGCCGTCAAGCCTCGGATCCGGTGCAACGTTGGGAGCCGGCACGCTGATCGCCTTCGCGACAGCGCCAGGCCAGGTCGCGCTCGACGGCGAAGGCGCGAACTCGCCGTTCTCCGCCGCGCTGTCCCGCCACATCGGCACGCCGGGACTGGAAGTGCAGCAGATGCTGACGCGGGTGCGAGCCGAGGTGGTCTCAACCACGAAGAACAAGCAGGTGCCGTGGTCGAACTCGTCGCTGCTGGGCGAGGTCTATCTGGCGGAGAAGTGACGAAGCGCTTGCGCGTCGTCATCCCGGGATGGTGCGCAAGCACCAGACCCGGGATCTCGAGATTCCGGGTTCGCGCTAAGCGCACCCCGGAATGACACCCTATCTCAGTTGCCCCACACTTCCTTCGCGATCTCGACCGCAAGGCTGAGCTTGGCCCACTGCTCTTCCTCGGAGAGGATGTTGCCCTCTTCGGTCGAAGCAAAGCCGCATTGCGGCGACAGCGCGAGCTGCTCGAGCGGCGCGAACCTGGAGGCTTCCTCGAGACGACGCTTGATGTCGTCCTTTTTCTCGAGCTCGCCGAACTTCGAGGTGATGACGCCGACCACGACGACCTTGTTGCCCTTGGGCAGGAAGCGCAGTGGCTCGAACCCGCCGGCACGATCGCTGTCATACTCCAGGAAGTAGCCGTCGTAATTGGTCCCGGCGAGCATGGTCTCGGCCACGGGCTCGTAACCGCCCGAGGAAATCCAGGTCGAGCGGAAATTGCCGCGGCACACATGCGTCGTCACCACCATGTCGGCGGGCTTCTCGGCCAGCGCATAGTTGATGATGCGGGCGTAGATCTGTTGGAGACCGTCCGGATTATCCCCGCGCTCACGCGCCTTCTGTAATTCGTCCTGCGAGCAGAGATAGGCCCACACGGTGTCATCGAATTGGAGATAGCGGCAGCCGGCATCGTAGAACGCCTTCACCGCCTTGCGATAGGTCTTGCCGAGATCCTCGTAGAAGGCGTCGAGATCGGGGTAGACGTCCTTGGAGATCGACTTGCGGCCACCCCGGAAGTGCAGCACGGCCGGCGAGGGAATCGTCATCTTGGCGGTGACATGCGCCTGGTCGGCATACTTCTTCAGGAAGCGGAAGTGGTCCAGCATCGGATGGTTGTCGGGGAAGTCGAGCTTGTCGATCACCCGGACCGCGTCGTGGCGGGTCTGCACGCCAGCGAACTGGATGCCGGTGTCGGGATGGAACAGTTCGCAACCGGTAAGCTTGGCCAGGAAGTCGAAGTGCCACCAGGACCGGCGGAATTCGCCGTCGGTCGCGAGTTTCAGGCCGATCGAGGCCTGCTTGTGCACCACCTTTTCGATCTCCATGTCCTCGATCTTGCGCAGATCGTCGGCCGAGATCTCGCCCTTCTCGAGCTTTGCGCGGGCTTCCTTGATCTTGGCGGGACGCAGGAGGCTGCCGACTTCGTCGGCGCGGAAGGGGGCTCTGGTTCGCTGCATTCTTAACTCCCGTGTATTTTCTATAGCGTTGTCGAGCGAAGTAGGTACCGGCTCGTGTGAAGAAACGCGTTAGACAAGTCAGTGGGCCGCCGCCCCTGCGACCCCGAGATGTCGCTCCAGGACCGAGGGGTCGGCCTTCAGCGCTGCGCTCGGGGCATCGTGGACGATCGTTCCGCGCTCCAATATCACAACGCGGTCGGCGAGCCCCAGAATCTTTTGGGCATTCTGCTCGACGATGATCGAGCAGATGCCGCCGGCCCGGGTGATGGTGCCGATCGCCTTCAGCAGTTCCTCGACGATGATGGGGGCGAGGCCCTCGGTCGGCTCGTCCAGCAGCAAGACCTTCGGGTTGAGAGTGAGCGCGCGGCCGATCGCCAGCATCTGCTGCTCGCCGCCGGAGAGCTGGTTGCCGAAGTTGCTCCGCCGCTCCTTGAGCCGCGGGAACATCTCGTAGACTTTCCCGACCGTCCAGGGACCAGGCTGCGCCACCGCGGTCATATTCTCTTCCACCGTCAGCGAACGGAAGATGTTGCGCTCCTGCGGCACCCAGCCGATTCCGGCACGCGCCCGCTGGTCGGGTCGCATGGTCGTGACATCGGTGCCGGCAAGCCCGACAGTTCCGGAGAAGCGGCGGGTGACGCCGACGATGGAGTTGATCAGCGTGGTCTTGCCGGTGCCGTTGCGGCCCAGCAGCGCCAGCACCTGCCCTTCCGCCAGGCGCAGGGACATGTTGGGCAGGACCACCGCCTCGCCATAGCCGGCGCGCAGGGACTCGATCGCGAGCAGGTCAGACATTGACTGCCTCCTCGCCGAGATAGACTGCCTTCACTTGCGGATCGCGCGCGACTTGATCGGGGGGCCCCTCCGTGAGCAGCGCGCCGGAGACCAGCACCGAGATGCGGTCGGCGAACGAGAAAACGAGGTCCATGTCGTGCTCGATCAGCAGCACCGTGACGTCACGCGGCAGCGCGCCGACCACGGTGAGAATGTCGTGGCGCTCGCTCTCCGGCACGCCGGCGGCGGGCTCGTCGAGCAGCAGCACGCGCGGCTTGGCGGCGATCGCGACCGCAATCTCGAGCAGGCGTTGCTTGCCGTAAGGCAGCGTCACGGTCTGTTCGTTCATGACGTCGAGCAGATGGAAACGCGTCAGGAGATCGGCGATCTCGCCGTTCACGTCGCTCCGCGTGCCCATCCGCCGCCACCAGTCGCCGCCATGGCCGAGGCGTTCGGAGACGGCAAGGCCGATGGTTTCGAGCGGGGTCAGGTCGGGATAGAGCTGGTTGATCTGGAAGGTCCGCGACAGGCCGCGCAGCACGCGCTTGTGCACGGGCAGGTCGGTGATGTCCTGGCCTTCGAGTAAGATGCGGCCGGAGTTGGGCTTGAGCACGCCGGTAAGCTGGTTGATGACGGTGGTCTTGCCAGCGCCATTGGGCCCGATCAGCGCATGGCGGGCGCCCTGCTCGATTCTGAGCGACAGGTCGCGGGTGACGCGCAGGCCGCCGAACTGCTTTTCGAGGTTCTGGGTTTCGAGCGCGATGGTCATGCATCGCTCTCCGGCACGGCGACGACGGCTTTGCGTCCCATCACCTGCTTGATGATCAGGTTCGGCACGTAGAGCACCCAGCGATGCAGCCGCTGGCGGCCGACCAGCACGATGACGACCAGCACGAGGCCGATCCAGAACTGCCAGTACTGCGGGGTGATGGTCGAGAACACTTCCTGGAGCATCCGGAAGATCACAGCCCCGATCAGGCCGCCATAGAGATAGCCGGTGCCGCCGATGACGAGCACCAGCATCAGATCGGCGGATCGGTCGAAGGCGAACACGTCGAGCGAGGCGATCGCGGTGGTCTGGGTGAACAGCGCCCCCGCGATCCCGGCATAGAATGCGGCAATCGTGTAGATCGCGATAAGGCGGCGGTTCACGGGGATACCGATCGCTGCGGCACGCAGCGGATTGTTCTTGATCGCGCGCAGCGACAAGCCGAACGGCGAATGCACGATGCGGCGCGCAAGAAGGAACAGAATGAACAGCACGGCCAGCGAATAGAAGAAGCCGGCCTTGCCGAACATGTCGAACGTGATCGCGCCGAGGATCGGCTGCATCTCGATGCCTTGCAGGCCGTCGGTGCCGCCGGTGATGTTGGAGAAACGCTCGGCGAGCGCCTCCAGCAGCAGCGCGATACCGAGCGTCACCATCAACCTGGTCAAGTCGACGCCACGGATCACCAGGAAGCTGGTGGCGAAGCCGAGCACCATCGCGGCAAGCCCAGCGGCGATCAGCGCCAGCACCGGTTCGTTGATGATGCCGTGCAGAGCCAGCAAGCCCGCGGCATAGGCGCCGACGCCGAAGAAGGCGGCATGGCCGAGCGAGACGATGCCGGCGTAGCCGAGGATGAGGTCGAGCGACATCGCAAACAGGGCCAGCCGCAGGATGTCGGTCATGATCAGATAGCGCGACGGAAACAGAAAGCCGCAAGCAAGCACAACGAGCCAGAAGGCGGCCTCGCCATAGTGCCAGCGCGCCTGCCGCTGGGCGTGATAACCGACGTCGGACGAAGCGTTCATCGGCAGACTCAACGGGCGGCCGTCCGGCCGAACAGGCCGTTCGGGCGCCAGATCAGGATCACGATCATCATGGTGTAGATCACGAAGGGGCCCATCTTCGGCACGTAATACTTGCCGGCGACGTCGCCGATGCCGAGCAGGAGCGAGGCCAAAAATGGTCCTGTGATCGAGGACGAGCCGCCGACGGTGACCACGATCAAGAAGTAGATCATGAACTTCAGGGGAAAGTACGGATCGAGGCCAAGTATTTCGGCGCTCAGTGCACCGCCGAGGCCGGCGAGACCGCAACCAAAGGCAAAGGTGAAGGCGAACACCTGCGGCACATTGATGCCAAGGCCACTCGCAGCGCGGGGATCATCGACGGCAGCGCGCAACCGGCTCCCGAACCGCGTCTTGGCCAGCACCATCTGCAGACCGATGGTGAGCAGACCGCAGATCACGATGATCATGAGCCGGTAGCGGCCAATGCCGACGCCGAACAGGTCGAACTGGCCCTGCAGCGCGGCCGGCAGGTTGATGAACACCCGCGAGGAACCCTGAATGTAGTCGACCGCCGCGACCGACATAAAAGTCAGGCCGATGGTGAACAGCACCTGGTCGAGATGGCTGCGCGCATAGAGGTGTCGGTAGAGCACTCGCTCGAGCACAATGCCGATCACCGCGGACGAGACGAAGGCGAGCGGCAAGGCAGCGAAGAATGGCCAACCGTGCTGATTCACCAGCAGCATGCAGACATAGCCACCGGCCATGGCGAAGGCGCCATGGGCGAGGTTGACGAAGTTCATCAGGCCAAGCGTGACCGCAAGCCCGCAAGCGAGCACGAACAGCAGCATGCCATACGCAACGCCATCGAACAGGTTGGTGAGGATTGAGGTCATCGTCTCAGCTTGGAGTTGGTCGTCATGGCCGGCTCGTCCCGGCCATCCACGGTTTGTTTCGGCTCTCGCGTGGATGCCCGGGTCAAGCCGGGGCATGACGAGAGCGTTGGCGAGATCCCGGGTTCTCGCGAAGCGCGCCCCGGGGATGACGCGCTTTCGCGCGTCACTTCTTGGTCTTGCCGAGATCCTTGACGGCTTCGAAGGTCTGGAATTCGACGTTATAGAGTTCGCCGTCGACCTTCTCGACCTTGCGAATATAGACGTTCTGGATGATGTCGCGCGTCTCCGGATCGATCGAGATCGGACCGCGCGGGCTCTCCCACTTCTGACCCTTCATGGCTTCGACCAGCTTGGTCCCGTCGGTGTCGCCATTGGTCTTCTTGAGCGCCTCGTAGATCAGGTGAATGCCGTCATAGCCGCTCACGGCCATGAAGCCCGGACGGTTGCCGAAGGCTTTCTTGTAGGCCGCGACGAAGTCCTTGTTCATCTGCGAGGGATGCGCCGCCGAATAGATATGCGCGGTCACGGTGCCGAGCACGGCGTCGCCCATATTGTTGAGCAGGTCGTCGTCGGTGACGTCGCCGGGGCCGATTACCTTGATGCCGGCCTTGTCGAGGCCGCGCTCGGCATATTGCTTCATGAAGTTGCCACCCTGGCCCGCCGGCACGAACACGAAGATCGCGTCGGGCTTGGCATCCTTCATGCGCTGCAGAAACGGCGCGAAGTCAGGATTGGCAAGCGGCGTCTTGACCTCTTCGACCACCTGGCCACCACCGGCAGTGAAGTGCTCCTTGAAGAAGTTGAGCGCGTCATTGCCCGGCGCGTAGTCAGAGGTCAGCGTTGCCACCTTCTTGATGCCGTTCTTCACCGCCCAGTCACCGATGATGGTCGAGGACTGCGCGAGCGTGAAGCTGGTGCGCACGATGTAGGGCGAGCGCTCGGTGATGATGGAGGTGCCGGCTGCCATGACGACTTCCGGAATCTTCGCCTGCGTCGCCAGCGGCGCGGCCGCGAGCGCTGCCGGCGTGACGCCGAAGCCGCCGATGAAATTGACCTTGTCGTTGACGATCAGTTCCTGCGCGGCAGTCTTGGTCTTGTCCGGAATCGCCGCATCGTCCTTGACGATGATCTCGATCTTCTTGCCGGCGACGGTGTCGCCATTCTGCTGCATGTAGAGCTTGATCGCGTTCTCGATTTGCTTGCCGGTCGAAGCCTGGCCGCCGGTCATCGGCAGGATCATGCCTACCTTGACGGTGTCTTCCGCCTTGGCCGGTGCGAGGGCCGCAAGGCCGGCAATGGCGGCAAATGCGGCCGCCCGAGAAAACGTTTTGCGTTCGAACATCAGATGTCCCTCCCCTTCATTCCTAACCGCTTGTGCGCCAGACCGAGTGCCCGGTCCTTGCCTCACTTTAACCCACGCGCGAGCGATGTCGCACGTCACATGGCGTCTTTCGCGCCCTCATTGTCAATCGGACGTTTGGCGACCGTTCGGCACAAGCCGCACGTCCGATCACTAAGCGTGGAAAGCGATTGCGTGGTTACGTTAGGGTAACCCGACATCCACGATCTTGGGCCGCGTTCATTTGTACGAATGTACAAATAAAATGGACCTGTCAACGAAAAAGCCCGTTGCCGTGCAACTCGATGGCCGCGAGCCGAGGCTCGCAGTCTAGGAATCCGGCCGGTAGCGTGGATGGAGGATTTCGTCTTTCATTTGCATGATTCAGACATCGGTAGCCGGCGCGTGCGTAACGTTTGGTATTTTTATACCTATCTCGAATAAGCCAATTTTACCCTGTTGAAGGCTACCGTTCCGCTACGCCGATCGTTCGGCGTCCGGTCCCTCGTCCAGATTGCAGCGCGCCCGAAAAATGCCCAGACCTTTCCGCTCCATCGTGTCGCTGCTCGTACTCGCCGCAGGGCTGTCCGGCTGCGGCACGGTCAATGAAAAACTCTCGGCCGGCATGGGCGACTACCTTCCGCAATGGGCCGGCGGGCTGCCGGCAGACGCGCCGCCCCGGCCGGGCACCCCGCAATACGACGCCTACATGAAAGAGCGCGAGCGCAAGCGGCTTATGCCGGCGGCCGACCGCGAGAAGAATGAGCAGGCACAGAAGGGCGCGGCCGGATCGACCTCGGGCGAGGCGGTGCGTTGAAACGCAGGCTCTCATTCCGGGGCGCCTCGCAGAGGCGAACTATGGTGCGCAATTGCGCACCTGAGAATCTCGAGGTTCCGGATTCGCGCTTCGCGCGCTCCGGAACGACACGCCATCAGTCCACGAACACCACAGTCTTGCGTCCGTTGAGGATGACGCGGTCGTCGAGGTGATAGCGGATCGCACGTGCAAGCACGCGTCGCTCGATATCGCGACCCTTGCGGACGAGGTCCTCCGGCGTATCGCGATGGCTAATGCGCTCGACGTCCTGGTCGATGATCGGCCCCTCGTCGAGATCGCGCGTGACGTAGTGGGCGGTGGCGCCGATCAGCTTCACGCCACGCTCATGGGCCTGGTGATAGGGCTTTGCGCCCTTGAAACCCGGCAGGAACGAGTGATGGATGTTGATGCAGCGTCCCGACAGCTTTGCCGACAGATCGTCCGACAGGATCTGCATGTAGCGGGCGAGCACCACGAGATCGGTGCCGGTCGTGGCGACGAGATCAAGGATCTGCGCCTCCTGCTCGCTCTTGGTTTCCTTGGTGACGGGCAGATAGTGGAACGGGATCCCGCCGAAATCGAGCCCGGCATAGACCTCGCGCGGATGGTTGGAAACGATCGCGGCAAGGGTCATCGGCAATTCGCCCGTCCGCCAACGATAGAGGATGTCGACCAGGCAGTGATCGGACTTCGACACCAGCAGCATCACCTTGCGATGCGCGGCGCGGTCGCGCATCTGCCACTCCATGCCGAAGCGCTCCGCAATCGCGGCGAAGCTGGTCTGGAGCGCAGACAGTTCCACGGCGAGATCGGCCGCGGTGAACACCACGCGCATGAAGAATTTCCCGGTCTCGACGTCGTCGAACTGCTGGGCGTCGAGAATGTTCTGTCCGGAGTTCGCCAGGAAGGTCGACACCGCCGAAACGATGCCGGGACGATCAGGACAGGACAGGGTCAGAACATATTGATGATCGGGCATGACTGTTGAGGAAATGGCTCTTGATCAAGGTTTGTGCAGCGGTGCGCGGAACGACCCGCGATTTGCGCCCTGCTCTAGCACCGACGCGAGCCTTGCGCCAATCCCGACCACGGAGTCAGGATGAATGGACCATTGCGATCTTGACTGACCGGAGCACGCCCATGGCCGACCGTCTGAACGGCACTCGCATCCTGATCCTGGAAACCCGCGAGGAGGCGCAGTTCTCAAAGCTCCTCGCCGAGCAAGGCGCCGAAGTCGTGCAATGCCCGATGTTCACCATCGAGGATGCGCCGGATCCCGCCCCGGTCGAAGCCTGGATCCGCCGCGCCATCGACAAGCCGTTCGATGACCTCGTGCTGATGACCGGCGAAGGTCTGCGGCGGATCATGAAACTCGCGCGCGCTCGGGGGCTCGACCAGGCCCTGGTCACTGCGCTGGCCAAATCGCGAAAATTCACACGCGGACCGAAGCCCGGCAAGGCACTGCGCGAGATCGCTCTGGAGGCGCAGCAGACCACGGAGAAGCCGACCACCGAGGGCGTGATCGAGATGCTGGGCAAGCTCGATTTGAAGGGGCACCGCCTCGGCCTCCAGCTTTACCCGGACAAGGACCACAGCGCGCTCACTGGCGCGCTCACCGCGCAAGGCGCCGAGGTGGATTCGGTGCTGCCTTATGCCTATGACTCAAAGGCTGCGGATGCCAACATCGTTGCCGCCATCGACGACATGGCGGAAGGGAGAATCGATTCCATCGCGCTGACCAATCTCGGCCAGGTCCGCCGGCTGTTCGAGGCAGCCAAGGCGCATGGCAGCGAGGCAAAGCTGCGCGCGGGATTCGAACGGACACTGATCGCATCAGTTGGGCCGGCCGTTTCCGGCGAACTCGCCGCGCATGGCTTGCGTACCGACATCTCGCCTGCGGATGGGGCCTATTTCATGCGCCCGCTGATCTCGGCCATGGCCGCGACGCTCGCGGAACGGAAACGCGGAGCGGCGGTGAGATAGGAGCGGAGCGCAGGGGCGGCCCGCAACTGCTGCGATTGACACGCGGATCGTCAGAGCTACGTTGCCTGACGGTAAGAAGAAACAGCAAGGGCAAGGAAATCGCCGTGACACGCGTCATCGCGTCGTGAGCACAACCGCGCGGCGTTCGGCGCTCGCACCATTCCGCATCCGCAACTATCGTTTCCAGTGGCCGTCCGACCTGCTCACCTCCTGGGCGTTCGAGATCGAGACGCTGGTGCTCGGCTGGTACATCCTGGTCGAGACCGGCTCGGTGCTGCTGCTGACCATTCTGGCGTCGCTGCAATATCTGGGAACGCTGATTGCTCCAGTGCTCGGAATGGTCGGCGACCGCATCGGTCACCGCGACCTCCTGGTCATGCTGCGCCTCACTTACACGGTCCTCGCCTCGACCATCATGGTGCTGGCGCTGACCGGCCATCTGTCCCCGCTCAAGGTGATGATCATCGTGACGATCATGGGCCTGATCCGCTCCTCGGATCTCGGCCTTCGCAGCGCGCTTCTCGCCGACATCATGCCGGCCGAGCTGCTCGTGGGAGCGATCAGCCTGTCGCGCACGACCCAGGACAGCGCGCGCATCGCCGGAGCGCTGACGGGGGCCGGACTGTTTGCGATATTTGGCATCGGCAAGGTCTATATGGTGATTGCCTGCCTCTATGTCGTGGCCGCGATTCTCATGCTGAGCCTGACCCGACCGGCGAAGTCCGCCGAGCACCGCCCGGTGGAGAGCCATTCGGGCTCGCGGCTGCTGCGCGATCTCAAGGAAGGCATCGTGTATTCCTGGAACGGGCCGGCCATGCTGGCAGCGCTTTGCGTCGCATTCCTGACCAATCTCACCGCGTTTCCGCTGACGAATGGATTGCTGCCCTACATCGCGCGCGACATCTTTCATACCGACCAGACCGGCCTCGGTTACCTCTCGGCGAGTTTCGCCCTGGGCTCGCTGATCGGCTCCGTCACGCTCAGCCTGGTCAGCGGCCTGCGCATTGCCAGGCTCCTGATCGGCGCAACATTGGCCTGGTACACGCTGCTGCTGGTGTTCGTCGAGATCAGGACCATGCCGGTGGCCATGGCCTGCCTTGTGCTGGCCGGCACCGCCCAGAGCATGTCGATGATCTCAGCCGCCGTGATCCTGATGCGCACCGCCAGCGCGCACCTGCGCGGCCGCGTCATGGGGGTGCGCATGATGGTGATCTACGGCCTGCCGATCGGATTGCTCGCGGCCGGCAGCCTGATCGACATCATCGGCTATTCGGCAACGGGGTCGCTCTATGCCGCCGCGGGCTTCATCGCGATGCTGGCCATCGCCATCCGCTGGCGCGCCGACCTCTGGCCGGTGCATGCGCCCGCCAACGCGCACTAGAGCCTTTCCCGTTCCGATGAATCGGAAAGGGAAAAGCTCTAGATTGTTGTTTTAGACGCGTTTTCTTCGCGAACAGCTATCCACTTCGCTCGAAAACGCTCTAATCCCCGTATCCGCGCAGCCGCTCGACATCGAGGATGGTGACGCCGCCATACTCCAGCCGCAGCAGCCCCTCCTTCTCCAGCCGGTTCAAGGCGCGGTTGGCGTTCTGGCGCGACATGCCGGAGAGCGCTCCGATCTCCTCCTGGGTGATCTCCAGATGCGCGGTCGATTCCGGATAAAGGATGGGGTTGAAAAGCGAGGCAATGCTCCGGGCAAGGCGAGCGGTTGCATCGAGCGTACGGTTGACCTCGAGCATGCCGATGAACTGACCGAGCCGCTCGTTGAGCTGGCGTACCAGGAAGCGGTTGAAGCCGACGCTGTTCTCGAACAGCCACATGAAGGCCGAGCGCTCCATCAACGCGACGCGGCTGTCGCGCAGCGCGACCACATCGTAGCGGCGCAACTCGTTCTTGAGGACGCTGCCCTCTCCGAACCAGGCGCCGGCGGTGAGCCCGGCAAGGCTGGTCTCCTTGCCGTCGCGCGAGACCCCGCCCATCCGGGCGAGGCCACTCACCATGCCCGCCCAATAGTCGAATTTGTCGCCGCGCATGAACACGGTTTCGCCAGTGCCGTAGGACCGCTCGGTGATTCCCGTGCGGGCGACCTCGATCTCCGCTGGCGTGAGCTCGCGCGACCAGGCGGCGACGCGCCTCAGTTGATCCTCTGAAATCATGATCGAGAGGCCAGTCGCACCGTTTCGTCACTCCATCTTTCTGTTGCATTGCAACATGATCGCTCCAGCCACCATCCTACGAAAGAAGGAGACGCGGCCGCCGAAAAAACTTTGTCGCAGAATTGTCGGGCGGGAGACATTTTAAAATAGCGCTTTCCCCTATTGAGAACCACCTCGGGCGATGCGGCTTTTGATCCCCAGCAGGGACGAAAGATGAGCGGCTCCGGTCGGGACCATGTGCTGCATGGCCTCACCGGCACGACCGTACTAGGATCACCCGGGAGGAACCGACGAAGAGCGCCACTGAATGCGCCATCACCGGGAGGGATTTGTTTGGTGGCTACCAGTCTCGAAGTGCGCGGCGTGTCCTTGCGATTCGGCGGCGTTCGCGCGCTGACCGATGTCGGCTTCGCCATCAGGGAAGGCGAGCTGTTCTCGATCATCGGCCCCAACGGCGCCGGCAAGACCTCGATCGTGAACTGTATTTCCGGCCGCTATAAGCCGACCGAAGGCCAGCTGTTCTACCAGGGCCGCGACATCACGGGGCTGACGCCGAATGCACGGGCCTCGCTCGGCATCGGCCGCACCTTCCAGAACCTCGCCCTGTTTCACCATATGAGCGTGCTCGACAATATCATGGTCGGCCGTCATCACCTGCTGAAAAACAATTTCCTCACGGGCTCGCTGTACTGGCTCACCGGCGCGCGCAAGGAGGAACTCGATCACCGCCGCAAGGTGGAAGAGATCATCGATTTCCTCGACCTCCAATCGGTGCGGAAAGCGCAAGCCGGCACCCTCTCCTACGGCCTGCGCAAACGCGTCGAGCTCGCCCGCGCCATGGCGCTGGAGCCGCGTCTCATCCTCCTCGACGAACCGATGGCCGGCATGAACTTCGAGGAGAAGGAGGACATGGCCCGTTACATCGTCGACCTCAACGAGGAGTTCGGCATGACGGTGGTGATGATCGAGCACGACATGGGCGTGGTGATGGACATCTCCCACCGCGTCATGGTGCTGGATTTCGGCCGCAAGATCGCCGAGGGCGATCCTGCCGCCGTGCTCGCCGATCCCCACGTCAAACGCGCCTATCTCGGCGAGGAGGACGAGGTCCTGGTCGATCCCGATGATGCGCCGCCGGCTCAGGAGAGCGCGGCATGATGGATTACGCGGGGCGCGTCGCGCAGGCCGACACCTATCCGAAGATGCTCCGGCTCAACGCCAGGGAGCACGGCAACGAGATCGCGCTGCGCGAAAAGGATCTTGGCCTCTGGCGCCCGTTCACCTGGAGCGACTACCAGACCCGGGTGCGCGACTTCGCGCTCGGCCTGATCGAGCTCGGCCTTGGCCGCGGCGATGTCATCGGCATCATCGGCGACAACCGGCCGGACTGGGTTGCGGCGGAAGTCGCGACCCATGCGATCGGCGGATTAAGTCTGGGGCTCTATCGCGACGTGCTGGACGAAGAGGCTTCCTATCTCCTCAACTACGGCGAGGCCCAGCTCGTCTTCGCCGAGGACGAGGAGCAGGTCGACAAGCTGCTCACCCTTGCCGGGCGCGTGCCGAAGCTGAAGCACATCATCTATTCCGATCCGCGCGGCATGCGGAAATATGACGATCCACGCCTGATCTCGGCCGAGAAGTTCGCCGAGCTCGGCCGTGCCCGCGCCGTCCGCGAGCCGGAGCTCTATGACAAGCTGGTCGATGCGACCAAGGGGGAGGACGTCGCGATCCTCTGCACCACATCAGGCACGACCTCGCATCCGAAGCTCGCGATGCTCGCGGCCGGCCGCGTGCTCGGTCATTGCGCGACCTATCTCGCGTTCGATCCGAAAGGGCCGGACGACGAATACGTCTCGGTGCTGCCGCTGCCGTGGATCATGGAACAGGTCTATGTGCTCGGCAAAGGCCTGCTCTGCCGGATGAAGATCAACTTCGTCGAAGAGCCGGATACGATGATGAACGATCTGCGCGAGATCGCGCCGACATTCGTGCTCTTTGCCCCACGGGTCTGGGAATCGATCGCCGCCGACGTTCGCGCCAAGGTGATGGATGCAACGCCCTTCAAGCAGCGTCTGTTCGACATCGGCATGAAGTCGGGGCTCGCTGCGCTGGAACAGGGCAAGCGCTCGGGCTTTGCCGATGCGATACTGTTCCGCGCGCTGCGCGACCGCCTCGGCTTCACCCGGCTGCGCTCGGCGGCCACCGGCGGCGCGGCACTCGGGCCCGACACCTTCAAGTTCTTCCAGGCCATGGGCGTGCCGCTGCGCACGCTCTACGGCCAGACCGAATTGCTGGGCGCCTATACGCTACATCCGGAGGGCAAGGTCGATCCTGACACAACAGGCGTGCCGATGGCCGCCAACATCGAGATCCGCATCGACACCCCTGACGTCCACGGCGTCGGCGAGATCGTGGTGCGGCACCCCAATATGTTCCTCGGCTATTACAAGAACCCCGAGGCGAGCGTCGCCGACATCAAGGACGGTTGGATGCTGTCGGGCGATGCCGGCTATTTCAACGCCAACCGGCAGCTCGTTGTCATCGACCGCATCAAGGATCTCGCCGAGACCTCGCGCGGCGAGCGCTTCTCGCCGCAATTCATCGAGAACAAGCTTAAATTCTCGCCCTATATCGCGGAGGCCGTGGTGCTTGGCGCCGGCCGCGAGGCGCTCGCGGCGATGATCTGCATTCGCTACTCCATCATTTCGAAATGGGCCGAGAAGAACCGCCTCTCCTTCACGACTTACAGCGATCTGTCCTCGCGGCCCGAGGTCTATGCGCTGCTTCAGAAGGAGGTCGAGACCGTCAACGCCACGCTGCCGCCAGCCCAGCGCATCTTGCGCTTCCTCCTGCTCTACAAGGAGCTCGATGCCGACGACGGCGAGCTCACCCGCACAAGGAAAGTGCGCCGCGGCGTCATCAACGAAAAATACGAAGGCATCATCAACGCCATCTATCGCGGCGATACCGACATCCCGGTCGACACCGTGATCCGCTTCCAGGACGGCACCACGCAGCGCGTGCGCACGACGCTGCGCGTGGTGGACCTCGGCGGACACGGGCATATGGCGGAGGCCGCGGAGTGACACAGGTGATCGTCATGCGCGGACTTGACCCGCGCATCCATCTTCTTCCGAACAGGCGACTTCCCACATCGATGGATTGCCGGGTCAAGCCCGGCAATGACGAGCCGGATCAACACCCATGAACACCGCCTTCCTCATCCAGCTCCTGGTCAACGGTCTCGTGGTCGGCACGCTCTATGGCGTGGTCGCGATGTCGTTCGTGCTGATCTACAAGGCCACCCAGGTCGTCAATTTCGCGCAAGGTGAACTGCTGCTGGTCGGCGCCTGGGTGTGCTGGGCCCTGCTCGCGAAATATCAGGTGCCGTTCTGGATCGGCATGCCGTTGACGCTGGTGTTCATGTTCGTATTCGGCATCGCGGTCCAGGTCCTGATCCTGCGGCCGATGATCGGCGAGCCCATCATCTCCGTGATCATGGTGACCATCGGCCTCTCCACCGTATTGCAGGCAACGCTGAAATGGATGTTCGGCGTCAACCCGCAGCCGTTCCCGCGCGTGTTCGAGAGCCAGTCGATCAACCTGCTCGGCCTGCAGATCCAGACCGTCTATGTCATGAGCCTCGTGGTCTCGGTCGCGATGATGATCGGCATGGCCTGGTTCTTCCGCGCTTCGAAGTACGGCCTTGCGATGCGCGCCACCGCCTTCAACCAGCAGGTCGCGCAGTCGCTCGGCATTTCCGTGAAGAGCGTCTTTGCAATGGCCTGGGCAATCTCGGCGACGGTTTCGGCGGTTGCAGGCGTCGTTGTCGCCGTGGTGAACGGCGTGTCATCAGGACTCGCAGCCTACGGCATAAAAGTGTTTCCGGCGGCGATCCTCGGCGGGCTCGACTCCGTAGGCGGCGCCGTGCTCGGCGGCATCATCATCGGCCTGCTCGAGAACATCGCGCAGTACGTCGACAGCGAATACTTGCATTGGGGCAATCTCTACGAGATCGCGCCGTTCTACGTCCTCATCATCGTGCTGATGATCAAGCCCTACGGCCTGTTCGGCACCCATGACATCGAGCGGATCTGAACCATGGCCGGCCCTGCCCTCATCCCCGCTGGTGATTTCCGCACCTCTTACGCCGCGGACACCACGATCTTCCCGACCACCACCAGCCGCAACTTTGCGATTGCGGGCGTTGCGCTGCTGTGCCTGGCACCGCAGGTCTTCAGCGGCTACTGGCTCAGCATCCTGATCCAGATCGGCATCTTCTCGATCGCGGCGTTGGGGCTCAACATCCTGGTCGGCTTCACCGGCCAGATATCGATCGGGCACGCCGCCTTCTTCCTGCTCGGTGCCTTCTCCTCGGCCTACATCTCCAACAACGCGCCGGTCCCGGTGTTCTTCGCGATTCCGCTCGCAGGAATCGTCACCGCACTGGTCGGACTGATATTTGGCATTCCGGCGGCGCGGTTGAAGGGACTCTATCTCGTCATCGCGACGCTGGCCGCCCAATATATCCTGCTCGACTTCTTCTCCCGCGCCGAATGGTTCTCAGGCGGCTCCGTGCCGGCGAGCGCCGAGCCATTCTCGATCTTCGGCTATGCGCTGCTCGGCGACCGGCAATATTTCTATGTCGTGCTGGCCTATGTGCTGGCGAGCTACATCCTTGTGACCAACCTGATGCGCACGCGCGACGGCCGCGCGCTGGTGGCGATCCGCGACCATTATCTCTCCGCCGAGATCATGGGCATCAATCTCACCAAATACCGAACGCTGTCGTTCGGGCTCGCTGCCTTCTTCGCCGGCATCGCCGGCGCGCTCTATGCGCATTACCAGCTCGTGGTCTCGCAGGAAGGCTTCGGCATCGAACGCTCGATCCTGTTTCTCGCCATGATCATCATCGGCGGCACCGGCTCGATCATGGGCACACTGATGGGCACGGCCTTCGTCGTGCTGTTGCCGGAGTCGATGGAACTGCTCAGCCTGTACCTGAAGGGCGGTGCAATCGACAGGGCGCTGTCGCTCAACAACAACATCACCTTTCTGCGCGAGATCGCGATCGGGGTGATCATCATCGTATTCTTGATGTTCGAGCCCGACGGGCTCGCGCACCGGTGGCGGCAGATCAAGGCATACTGGAAACTCTACCCGTTCTCGCACTGAGCGCGGCAATCTCACTTAAACAATAAACCGGAGGAACCGACCCATGAAGATGACGTCCTTTTTGAGCACCGCATCGCTCGCGATCGCGGTCGCCGCATTCTCGGCGAGCGCGCAGGCGCAGATCGCGATCGGCCATCTCGCCGATTATTCGGGCGGCACCTCCGATGTCGGCACACCCTACGGCCAGGCCGTCGCCGACACTTTTGCCTGGGTCAACAAGAACGGCGGCGTCGGCGGCAAGCAAGTCAATGTCGACACCAACGACTACGGCTACCAGGTGCCCAAGGCGATCGCGCTCTACAAGAAATGGTCGGCGCCGGACAGCAAGGTGGCTGCGATCATGGGCTGGGGCACCGCAGATACCGAAGCCCTCACCGGCTTTCTCGCGCAGGACAAGATCCCCGATATGTCCGGCTCCTACGCCGCAGCCCTGACCGATCCCGAAGGCACGAGCGGCAAGGCCAAGCCCGCGCCCTACAATTTCTTCTACGGCCCGAGCTATTCGGACTCGCTGCGCGCAATGCTGATGTGGGCCGCCGAGGACTGGAAGGCCAAAGGCAAGCCCGGCAAGCCCAAGTTCGTCCATATGGGCGCCAACCATCCCTACCCGAACGCGCCGAAAGCCGCAGGGGAGGCGATGGCGCAGGAGCTCGGCTTCGAGGTGCTGCCGCCGCTGGTGTTCGCCCTCGCGCCGGGCGACTACAGCGCGCAGTGTCTGAGCCTGAAATCCTCCGGCGCCAACTACGCCTATCTCGGCAACACCGCCGCTTCCAACATCTCGGTGATGAAGGCCTGCAAGACTGCCGGCGTCGAGATCCAGTTCCTCGGCAATGTCTGGGGCATGGACGAGAACGCTGCCAAGACGGCAGGCGATGCCGCCAACGGCGTGATCTTCCCCTTGCGCACCGCGGTGAGCTGGGGTGGCGATGCGCCGGGCATGAAGACGGTGATGGAGATCTCCAAGATGTCCGACCCCACCGGCAAGGTCTATCGCCCCGTGCATTATGTCGCCGCGGTCTGCTCGGCCCTTTACATGAAGGAAGCGATCGAGTGGGCTAGCAAGAACGGCGGCGCCACTGGTGAGAACGTCGCCAAGGGCTTCTACCAGAAGAAGGACTGGGTGCCGGCTGGGATGGAGGGCGTCTGCAATCCCTCGACCTGGACCGACAAGGACCACCGCGGCACGCTGAAGGTCGACCTCTACCGGACCAAGATCTCGGGCCCGACCGACGGCGACCTCAACGACCTCATGGCCAAGGGCACGATCAAGCTCGAAAAGGTCAAGACCGTCGAGCTGCCGCGCAAGCCGGAACTGCTGGGCTGGTGAGCCCAGCTCCGACCACAACTGTCATCCCCCGCGAAGGCGGGGGATCCAGTACGCCGCGCCTTCTCGTGGAACGTCCGGCGTCTCTGGAATACTGGGTCGCCCGGTCGAGCCGGGCGACGACAGCGGAGATTGATCAAGCATGACCGACACCCTCGAAGTATCTCGCCCCACGCCGACCGTTGTCGCAGCCCCGCCCCTCCTCGCCGTACGCAACATCGAGGTCGTCTATGATGACGTCATCCTGGTGCTGCGCGGCCTCAGCCTGGACGTGCCCAAGGGCGCGATCGTGGCGCTGCTGGGTGCCAACGGCGCCGGCAAGTCGACGACCCTGAAGGCGATCTCGGGTCTGCTCAAGACTGAGGACGGCGAGGTCACGCGCGGCGAGATCCTGTTTGAGGGCGAGCCGATCGCCGGCATCGATCCCGACAAGATCGTCCGCCGTGGCATCTTCCAGGTCATGGAAGGCCGGCGCATCGTCGCCGACATGACCTCGCTGGAGAACCTCAAGCTCGGCGCCTTCACCCGCCGGGATCGCGAAGTCGACGCCGATCTCGACAGGGTCTTCGACTATTTCCCGCGCCTGAAGGAACGCACCGGATTGGCCGGCTATCTCTCCGGCGGTGAGCAGCAGATGCTCGCGATCGGCCGTGCGCTTATGGCGCGCCCGAAGATGATCTTGATGGATGAGCCGTCGATGGGCCTGTCGCCGCTGCTGGTGAAAGAGGTGTTCTCCATCATCCAGAAGATCAACCGTGACCTCGGCGTCACCATCCTCCTGGTCGAGCAGAACGCGCGCGCCGCGCTGTCGGTTGCGAGCCACGGCTATATCATGGAGCAAGGCAAGGTCGTGCTCGACGGCACCGCCGACGAACTGCGCGACAACGAGGACGTCAAGGAATTCTACCTCGGCGGCGCCGGCGACCAGCGCAAGAGTTTCAAAAACCTCAAGAGCTTCAAGCGCCGCAAACGGTGGCTTTGAAACTCAACCCAGCACCTGCTCCGCTTCCGTGACCGCGCAGAGAACATGATAGAACGACGACGCAGGAATGGTGTCGATCAGCGATTTGCCGTCGCAGTCGAACTGGTCGTACCAGCCGCCCCGCACGGGATGGCTGAGGTAAAGCCTTTCGAGCCGCACCAGCGCCGCGCGCGCTTCGTCCGCAGCGCCCGCCTCACCGGACTCGGCCTGCGCAATCCAGGCCTTTGCGATCTCGGTCTGCGGCCACAGCCGGCGCGTGCTGCGGCGGATGTTGCCGGCATCATCTCCCTCGTCGACGAGGCAGCCGGTCGCCGCGTCGCAATAGCGGAGCGCGGTCGCGAGCAACTCGCCGCGCCGCTGTCCGGTCGGACAGCCCGTAATGCGCTCAAATCCCTTCAGCAGCCAGACCCATTCCGCCTGGTGGCCAGGCTCGACGCTGACGGGCTCGATCTTCGACCAATCCTCCTCAAAGTACTCCGTCAGGATGCACTTCCGCTTGTCGTAGAGATTGGCCAGGAACAGCGCGAAGAACTCGCCGGCGCGATTCTGGAACGACAGATCGAGGGTCGCATCGAAACACGCGATCATCGCCTCGAACAGATGCATCTGCGGGTTCTGCCGGCGCGGCAGCCACACCGGCAGGCCTTCGTGCACGCCGCCATTCGGCGAGCGCAGATGGCCGTCGAGGAAAGCAAGCAGCGCATCGATCTCCGCGCGGATCTGGGCGTCCTGGTCGAGCGCATAGACCGTCGCAAGTGCAAACAGGATGAAGGCGTGGTCGTAGGCGTCGCGTCGGCCATCCAGCACCGTACCCTCCGGCGTCAGCTGGTGCACATAGCCGGGCTTGCCGTCGGGCGCCTTCGCCTTCGCCAGGAGATGCTCCAGCCCCTTCAGCGCGATGGCGCGGCCTTGCGGATACCAGCCCATCTGCGCCGCCTTGGCGAAGCAATAGATCTGACGCGCCTGCACGAACACGCGCCGCGGTGCGGCCGTATCCGGGGTGCCGTCACGGTGCAACCGGTCGATGAAGCCGCCCGTTTCATGGTCCCAGCCGGCGGTCGACCACAGCGGTATCGCGTCCTCGATCATGCGGCGCTTGAGGCGCGCGACGACGCCGGCCGTCTCGTCCGCCGGAATGATGCTCTCGCCCGCCATCACGTCCTCTCCACGCCCCGCCAATGGCCGTCTGATACCCATGCGATCGGCCGCGCGCAACGGATGCCAATCCGGAAAGACCTGCCATGACCGCCCATTACGATGCCCTCGAGACGCGTGAGCCGGCGGCGCGCGAGGCCGAGCTGTTCGCCCGCGTGCCGGGCGTGCTGCGTAGCGCCATGGCCGCCCCGGCCCATGCCGAGCGGCTGAAGGGCATCGATCCCGCCTCGGTGACCTCCAGAACGGCGCTGGCGGGCCTGCCGGTGCTGCGTAAGTCGGATCTGCCGGCCCTGCACAAGGCTCGGCGGCCCTTCGGCGGCTTCGTGGCAGCGGCCCCGGGGTCGTTCGCCCGCCTGTTCACCTCCCCGGGCCCGATCTTCGAGCCGGAAGGACGGCAGGCCGACCCCTGGCGCGGCGCGCGAGCGCTGTTCGCGGCCGGGTTCCGGCCCGGCGACATCGTACTCAATACCTTCAGCTACCATCTCACCCCCGGCGGCTTCATCTTTGACTCCTCGGCACGTGCGCTCGGCTGCGCTGTGATACCGGCCGGCCCGGGTAACACCGAGCAGCAATTCGAGCTGATCGAGGCATATCGTCCGGTCGGCTACAGTGGCACACCTGATTTCCTGAAGATCCTGCTCGATGCCGCGGCGACCGCGGGCCGGGACGTCTCCTCGATCAAGCGCGCGCTGGTCTCGGGCGCCGCCTTCCCGCCCTCGCTCCAGGCAGAGATCAAGGCGCGCGGCGTCGACGCCTACCAGGCCTTCGGCACCGCCGATCTCGGCCTGATCGCGTTCGAGACCGAGGCTCGTGAGGGTATGATCGTGAATGAGGATCTGATCATGGAGATCGTCAGGCCCGGCACCGGCGATCCCGTCTCCCCCGGCGATGTCGGCGAGATCGTGGTGACCTCGCTCGATCCGCATCATCCCTGGATTCGTCTCGCGCTGGGCGACCTCACCGCGGCGCTCCCGGGACCCAGCAAGTGCGGCCGCACCAACATGCGCATCAAAGGCTGGATGGGCCGCGCCGACCAGACCACCAAGGTCAAAGGCATGTTCGTCCGCCCCGAGCAGGTCGCCGAGATCGGCAAGCGCCATCCAGCGCTCGGAAGGCTGCGCCTTGTGGTCACGCGCCAGGGCGAGGCTGATGCGATGACGCTGAAAGCGGAATGCGCTGGGGCGAGCGATGCGCTGCGGGAGCAGATCGTGAGCAGCCTGCGGGCCGTCACGAAACTCGGCGGCGATGTCGAGCTGGTAAACCCGGGCGCGCTACCGAACGACGGCAAGGTGATCGCCGACGAGCGGTGAGCTCAGCCCGCTTTCGAGAGCCTGTAGTTGCCGAGATAGAGCACATCGAGCCCCGAGCAAAAGTAAGTGTGCAGCGCCTCCAGCGGCGCGTTCACGGTCGGCTGCTCGTTGATATTGAGGCTCGTGTTGATCAGCACGGGCAATGAGGTCGCTTTTGCGAACTCACCGATCAGGCGACTGTAGAGCGGATTGCTGTCCGCGTGGACACTCTGGATGCGCGCAGTGTTGTCGACATGGACCACAGCCGGCATAGTGTTAGCGACCTTCTCGTTGACCGGAAACGTCACCACCATGAAGGGCGCGTCGAACGTATCTTCAAAGTACTCGGCTTGACGTTCGTACAGAACCGACGGGCAGAAGGGGCGGAACTCCTCGCGATATTTGATCGTAAGATTGATGCGATCCTTCATACCGGCCTGACGCGGATCGGCGAGGATCGAGCGATTGCCGAGCGCGCGAGGGCCGTACTCCATCCGTCCCTGGAACCAGCCGATCGTCTTCTGCTCGGCGAGATCGGTGACGCAGTGCGCTACGGGATCGTCGAGCAATTCGAAGCGTGCCCCGATCTTGTCGAGCGTCTCGCGGATCGTGTCGTTGGAGTACTCTGGCCCCCAATAGGCGTGGGACAGCGGCGATATTGCATGGCCCGCCTCGGCACACTTCATCATCGCGGCGCCCAGGGCCACACCTGCATCGTGCGGCACCGGCGGGACATAGAGACGCTTCACAGCGGGCTCGGCCGCGATCTCCATGTTCATCTTGCAGTTCAGCCCGACGCCGCCGGCGATGCAGACATCGCCGCAGCCGGTTTCGGCGATCGCAGAGCGGATCACCTCGGTCGTGACGATCTCGAGCTGCTTCTGGCCGCTTGCGGCGATGTTGGTCAGCCGCTGGTCAAGCGGCGCGCCGCGAAGGCGGCGCGGTCCGAGGACCTCCTCCATCTTCTCGGTGAAGATGCGCTCCTGCCGCGTCGAGAAATCGCTGGTGAAAATGTCCGCATCGCGTCGGCGCTTGTCAAGCCCCGGATCGAGCTCGTAATTGATGCCGGCCGGGCGCAGCAGCTTGGCGAACTTGTCGAGATATTCGGGGCTGCCATAAGACGACAGACCCATGACCTTGTACTCATCGTTGGTCATCTGATAGCCGAGATACTGGGTCAGCATCCCGTAATAGAGACCAAGGCTATTGTGGCGGCCGAACCGCGTCAGCACGCGGAAATCATTGCCGCGCGCATGCGCGACGAGACCGGAGCTGGAGTCACCCGAGAAGTCGAAGCAGGCGACGGTCGCCTCGGAGAAACCGGATCCATAGAACGAGCTCGCGGCGTGACAGAGGTGGTGATCGTAGAGCTCGATCTTCGGGCTGTGCCCGAACTGGTAGCTGAAATATTCCGTAAGGCGCTGCGCGTAATTCGTGTAGGTCTTCAGCGGCGAGCAGATCCAGTCAACCTCACGCATGGTGATGCCGGCCTGCTTCAGGCAAAATCCGATCGCTCCGCGCGGAAGCTCGCCGCGCGCATGCTTGGCCAGCGTGAAACGCTCCTCCTCGGCGGCTGCGATCAACTCGCCGTCGCGCAACAGCACCGCCGCACCATCGTGGTGGCCGTGCTTGATGCCAGAGCTGATTCCGATCACATACATCCGTCGCACCCTCGAAAATCGCCTTCTACAACAATCGGAGGCAAAGTAAATCACGCCCGGCGCAAGCGCCCTGGCGGCATCTGGCTTGATGCCGAGGCTACCTCGCCTTCGTTGTCACCTACAGGCAGGATTGCCCGGGTCCTATGAAGGGCATCTGCGAGGCCCACGATTGGGCGCCAGCGAACTGGCCGAGATCGGTGCGCGCCCCGAGCCCCGAAGGCGATGGTCCGGGGCGCTCGGCTACCCGTTGTCGATGTCCATCCGATAGCCTATACACGACCTCTAGCCCCGGGATACCAAGACGCGATGAACAGTCTTGCCTTATCATCAAGATTGGCCCCACGCAGGCTCACGCTGATCTTGCTGCTCCTGATCTTTACGGCGGCGCTCTGCGTATCCACGACGTGCGTGAGCGACACATTCCCCGGCGCCGTCGAGTTCGATCGGTCGCATATCGTCGCTGCGATACTGAACGTCTCGATCTTCGCGCCGGTCGTTCTCCTCTTCGCCTATGCCGGTTTCAGCTTCGGATACATCGTCTCGTTCAACTTCTTCACCATGATCGCCGGCTATCTTTGGCTGATCCCGTTTTCCGTGCTCACCTACGACCACCGGCTGGCCTACGTCTCGATCATCATATCCGGACTCTTGTTCATTCTTCCCAGCCTGTTCATCACCTCGCCGGGCCGGCGCCATCCTCCCCTGTCGGCCCGCGCGTTCGATCACCTTCTTTCCGTCATGTTGCTGGTCGGAGCGACCGTCGCGGCCGTAGGCGCGCTCTATAATTTCACTCCAGTTGGCCTCTCCGAGATCTACAGATATCGCGCTGAACTGAATTTTCCGGCGCCGCTTCGATATGCGCTGGGCACAACGTCGAACGTCCTGCTCCCGTTCGCCTTTGCAGGATTCCTGGAGCGCAAGCTGTTTGGGCGCGCCGGACTAGCCCTTCTGCTTCTCTTGCTACTCTATCCGGTCACATTGACCAAGCTGACGCTCTTTGCGCCGTTCTGGCTGGTGTTTCTCACCTTGTTATCGACATGGGCGCCGCCGCGAGCCGCGACCATCCTGTCTCTGCTACTGCCGATGCTGGCCGGCATCGTGTTGTTTTTCGCGATGAGAGCGGGCCTTTTTCCGCTCGGGATAGGTTCGCTTTACGTCGGGACGGTCAACAGCCGCATGATCGCAATGCCTTCGGCTGCACTGGAAGTCTACAACAACTTCTTTTCCGAACATCCGCTGACGCACTTCTGTCAGATCAACTTGTTGAAGCCCTTCATCAGCTGCCCTTATGACGAGCCGCTATCCGTGGTCATGTCGAAGGCCTATCAGCTCGGCGCATTCAATGCTTCGCTGTTTGCGACCGAGGGGATCGCCTCTGTCGGTCCATTGTTCGCACCGCTTTCCGCGCTCGGCTGCGGGCTGATCATCGCCATAGCCAATCGCCTCTCGTCCGGCCTGTCGCCGCGGCTTATCCTGGTTTCGTCGGGACTGATCCTGCAGGCGCTCGTCAATGTCCCGCTTTCGACCAATCTCCTGTCGAACGGGGCCGCCCTGTTGTTCGTGTTGTGGTACGTGTCGCCTCGCGCGGCGGCGACGACAACGGGAAAGCCCCTGAACAGGGCGAAGGACGAGCAGCAGCCCGCTCAAGCGCGCACGATGTTGTCCGCCGGCTGAAGGAACTTTCCGCGACAATCGACGAGCAGCGACGCTTCCTTGCAGATCAGCTCATAATCGAACTTGTCGTGATCGGTCGCAAGCAGGACGCAGTCGAACTGTTTGAGATTGTCCGAAGTCAGCGGCACGCTGGCCAGATCGAAGGAGTGCGCCCGCATCTTGGGGAACGAAGCCACGTGCGGATCGCTATACGAAATGCGCGCGCCGAGATCTCGAAGACGCTCCATGAGGAGCACCGAGGGCGATTCACGAACGTCGTCGACATTCTTCTTGTAGGCGATGCCGAGCACCAGAATGGAGCTGCCATTGATCGACTTGTTGCGCTGATTGAGCGCGAGCGAAATTTTCGAGACCACGTAGTCCGGCATCGAGGAGTTGATCTCGCCGGCAAGCTCGATGAAACGCGTGTGCATGCCATACTCACGCGCCTTCCAGGTCAAGTAGAACGGATCGATCGGGATGCAGTGGCCGCCGATGCCCGGGCCGGGATAATAGGGCACGAAGCCGAAGGGCTTGGTCGCCGCGGCCCGGATCACCTCGTGAATATCGATCCCCATCCTGTCGGCGACCATCTTCATCTCGTTGGCGAGGCCGATGTTCACCGATCGATGGATGTTCTCGAGCAGCTTCGTCAGCTCGGCCGCCTGGGTCGAACTCACCGGGACGACCTTGTCGATCACCTGACGATAGAGCGCGATGCCCGCCTCCAGACACGCCGGCGTGCAGCCGCCGCAGACCTTCGGGATCGAGCGGGTCGTGAAATGCTGGTTGCCTGGGTCCTCGCGTTCGGGCGAAAACACCAGGAAGATATCGGTGCCGACCTTGAACCCTCGACTCTCGATCCGTGGCTTCAGCTCCTCCTCCGTGGTGCCGGGATAGGTCGTGCTTTCAAGCGACAACACCATTCCTTTGTGCAAGTGAGGCACCAGCGATTCGGTCGTGTTGAGCACGAAGCTGAGATCAGGCTCGCGATATTTGTTAAGCGGCGTCGGAACGCACAGGATGAGAGCGTCGACCTCCTTGGCGCGGGAAAAGTCGGTGGTAGGCTCGAAGCCGAGTTCGGTCGCGCGCCTGATGCTGCCGCTCGATATGTGCTCGATGTAGGAATTGCCCGCCTTGAGCGAGTCAACCTTGGACTGGTCGATATCGAAGCCGATGACCTTGTAGCCGACCTCGCAATATCGAAGCATGAGGGGCAAGCCGACATAGCCCAGGCCCACGATGCCGATGCGGGCGGTCTTGCTGTCCAGCTTGTCGATCAGTTCAACTTTCATCTCGGAGCCCCTGGTTCACCAAGAATGAGATCCACGATGGGGAAATCACTCGTTAGATTCTGACTTGATTTCACGCGCCGTGCGACAACGATGCGGCCGCTGCATAAACCCGTTGGGTCGGATCCACAAGCGCCCAGACGGCTGGCGCGGCCCTAAGAGGCCACCGTCCCGCCTCGACGCTAGCGGGCCACTGCTGCGCCTCGAAGCAAATCGACCACCTTGAAAGCCGCCCGGCCCTGCCCGTATTCATCAATGTCCTTCCGATCCAGAAAATCCGCCCCTCGCCAGAGCCGGTTCCAGCCATGCTCGACCGTCTCCGTCCACTCGGTTTCGTCCCGCAGCGTGACGCAGGGCACGCGGTGGAAATAGGCCTCCTTCTGAAGTCCTCCGGAATCGGTATACAGCTCCACGGCGTGATGCAGCAGCTTTGCCATGTCGACGTAGCCGAGAGGCCTGATGACTTGAAGGCCATTCAGATCCACTCCCATTCGGGTTGCCGCCAAACGCGTTCGAGGGTGGAGCGGTATCACCACCGGCAGCCTGCGCGATTTTTCCCGGAGAAACTCTACAACCGCACGCAACTGCCGTGGATCGTCGGTATTCTCTGCACGATGGACCGTCGCGAGTGCATACGCGTCGGGTTTGAGACCCAGCTTCGAGAGGATCGTTGAACTCCGTTCGGCCTTGCCGATCGCGAACAAGGTCGCATCGTACATCACATCTCCGATGTGATGTACGCCCTTGGTGACCCCCTCGGCTGCAAGATTCGCAACCGCGGTAGTCGTGGGACAGAGGTGCAGTATCGACAGATGGTCCGTAACAAGCCGGTTGATTTCTTCCGGCATGCGACGGTTGAACGAGCGCAGGCCCGCCTCGACGTGAGCGACGGGAATGTGCAACTTGGCCGCCGCCAATGATCCGGCCAAGGTCGAATTGGTGTCGCCGTAGACGACAACCCAGTCGGGCTTCTCCGACTGAAGGATCGGCTCGATCGCCATCAGCATCCGCCCGGTCATTTCGCCATGGCCGCCGCCGTTGATATCGAGGTGGTACTGCGGCTTCGGAATCCCCAACTCCTCGAAGAATACGTCAGACATGTCGGCGTCGAAATGCTGCCCGGTATGAACCATGATTTCGGACAGCCCGCTCGTCTCCCGGATGGCGCGGCTGACCGTCGCCGCCTTGATGAACTGCGGCCGCGCGCCGACGATGGTGAGGACTTTAAGGGCCATGGGCTCGGCTCAAACGGTTTGTCACGACAGTCCGGCAGAATGCGTTTCTTCCGAAGCCAATATCTTCCGCAAACCTTCCTCAAAGGAGGTAAACCTCTTCAATTCGTATCGCGAAGCGAGACGGCTCAGGTCGGGAACGATATCCGCTGCTGGAACATCTACGATCTCAAACTTCGGTTCGACCTGCAAATGCTGGCCGATGGCATCGGCAATCTGTCGAATCGAGAGGGTCTCCGGCGTGGCTACATTCAGTGTTTCTGTCCAAGACGAAGCGACACTCGCAAGAATAACGTCTACGATATCGTCGATGAACGTGGGCGCGAGGCGAATGCCGTCTTCGTTTCCCGCGAGCCGAACGGCCTTGCCGCATCGAACACGGCGGATCAAATCCGGTATGAGCCGATCGCGTTGTCCGGGACCGTAAGGAAAGAACAACCGCAGGACAGTCGTGGCGAACAAGCTGGAGAACGGCTTCGCGAGAATTTCAGGCGCGAGCTTGCTTGCACCGAGGAAACCGCTCGGAGCCAGTGCGGCATCCTCCCGCAATGCAGCCGCGAACGGTTCATATACCGCACCGGAGGACAGCAGGCAGAATTGCTTGACGGAAGCTCGAGCCGCCCATTCCAGCAACAGCATCGTCATTCCGACGTTGACAAGAAACATCTCTCGACAATCCGCGGGGAACTGACGGTAGTTGCGCGACTGCGCCGCGTGGATCACCGCGTCGACGGTTTTTGGAAACGTGTCAGGCTCGATCGCCTTCGTGCCGTCCCAGGCGATCTTCGTGCCGAAGCCAACCGACGTTCCCGGCCGGCATACGCAGAACAGCTCATGACCTTCGGCCACCAACCGCGCGCCGAGGGCGGAGCCGACAAAGCCGGTGCTGCCGGTCAACAAGATCCGCATGCTCGTATCAGGCCGCTGGCTTGGTCAGCAGAACGGAGATGCCGTTTGGGTTCGCATCGTTGAAGGCATACGTCTTCACTCCTAGCTCTTTCAACCAACCCTCGACCTCATCGTTCGTGTGCTGCCAAGCATTGTGCGGATGGTACCAATCGAAATTGACCATGTTGTTCGTTTCGTAGTCGAAGGCTTCGTTCCAGAAGCACTTCAGGAAATTGTAGTAAAACAATCGCTGAACGTTGTGCGTTCCAGCGGGAATTCCGAGCACCGGAATCGGCTTCTCGAGGGTGATCGTTGCGTTAAGTCGAGACAATTCCCGGCCGAGATCCGTGATCCCCTCACACGCCGCGTAGCACTCCTCGGGCGAGAGCGGCATGAAGTTTTGGCGCACGTAGTCATCGCTGAACACGCGCACGGCGCCCATCTTCCGATAAACGTAGAAAAAGAACTGCCCGCCCGGCCGCACCTTCCGGTAAAGGGCCTCAACGGCCGATCTGGTGTTCGGGGTGTGATGCAGCACGCCATCGGCAATGATGAAGTCGAACGTGTTGTCCTCGAACGGGGCCTCCATGAGATCGGCTTGCACGACAGAACAATTGTTCAAGTCCCGTGTGTTCTCAAACGTCGTCAGCGCTGCATCCGATACGTCAAGGGCGAACACCTCCCCAGGGCAATTCTCCGCGATGAACCTGGTGTTGAAGCCAGAGCCAGGTCCGACTTCCAGGACGCGCCTTTTGCTACCATAGAATTCCTTGAGCGCGGCCAAATCCGGCACGCCCAACTTCTTGCAGTACCAGCCGAACAGGAACTCCTTGTGCTCCGGTTGCAGCCCGTACTGCTTGAAACGGCGCCATTTGTCCGAGAAAGTCTGGTTGGTTTTGGCTTGCTCGCGTGCTTCGGGCCGGCTTGGCGGCGCCGCTGGCTTCTGCAAGCCGTGGCGCGCGCAAAACTCCGTCAGATCGGGCTGCATAGGTCCGCTCAGGAAACACGGCACGCCCTGGAAGATCGGATACCACAGGGAGCGATCAGGCGTCCGAAGGATGCCTTCGATCACATGGCCTTCCTGCTCGGTGAAGACTTCCAACTGAAGCTCTTTTCCGCTCGGACGGAGAAGGTGCTGGCTAACCGTTCGCATGAGTAGAATTTCCCGAAATTGCAATTAGTGGAGCGCGCCACCATAGGCGTTGTATTGCTTGCACCACGACTCGAAGCTGAGAAGGCACCAGATCAGGGCAACATGGTTCGCCTTCCCCTCGAAATGCTCGTTCAATATCCCCCGCACGTAGCCGTACTGGAGTATGCCTCGCCGCTCAATTCGAGATTCGGACAGTTGGTCCTCGATCCAGGAACGAAGAGCTCCCCTGTACCAAGAAGCGTCCGGAGGACCAAATCCCATCTTCGGCTTCCGATAGATCATATCGGGAACGAGGGGCCGGACGGCCTCACGAAACAAGATCTTGCCCGTGATGCCGTCCGACAACAGCTTCCAATCGACGTCGAACAGGTAATCGACAAGCTCATTGTCAAGGAGCGGAACTCTCGCCTCGAGAGAGTGCGCCATGGACAACTTGTCTTCCAGGGACAATAGACCCGGAAGGTAGGTCGTCAAATCGACATGCATGACGACGTCCCAGGGATCTTTCGACGGAGCGCCCTCTATGGCTCGCCCGATTGCAGTGAGCGGATCAAAGCCATCTGCCGCCCGCAAGAACTCGGGCGTGAAGGCCTCCTTGATCCGAGCAGCTACGATCGGAACATTCAGGGACGACCGATAGAGTGCCAAACCATCTTTTGGCGATTGGCCTCGTCCCAGCGCTGATCTCACACATTGGAGAATGCGATGCGCTATCGACGGCGGCGGGCGCCTCGGCACGATCGCGTATCTGCCGACATATCCGCCGGTCACTTCGTCACCACCAGTCCCCGAAAGGACAACCTTGGCATCTTGGGCGACCCGCTGTGCGATCAGATAATTGACATACGCCATCCCCATGCGGGGATATTCGAGCGCTGCAATGGTAGCGTCCAGGGTGGTGGCCAATGCATTCTGCGGGACGACGAATTCGGTACGCTCGATATTCAGCTTCTCTGCTATCGCGCGCGAGAATTCGCGTTCGTCAACAAAGCTGTCTTCTCCTACGTTCTCAAGATCAAAAATGCAGGAGTAAGCGCGGACGATCGGATCGATCTTATGAGCGCCCGACGTGACGGCCGAGCTATCGATGCCGCCGGACAGATACGCCATGACAGGCACGTCGGCGGCCAGTTGCCGCCTGAGCGCGCTCTGCAGAATATCCGCGAATTCGGTTGATGCCTGCGCGAGGCTTGGCGAACGCGTTCGTTTGTAGACGGGGGACCAGTAGGTACCACCGGAGCGCCGTCCGACCGTGAACCGTTCGAACGTTCCGGGCTTGAGGAGACGAACACCGCGGAAAGGCGTGCGTCCTTCCCAGTTATTCATCAGCGTGAAGTATTCAAGCGTTGCCGAGGGCTCAACCTCGTTGCGGATCAATCCGCTCGCAAGCAGTGCCCGTACCTCCGATCCGAAGAGGATGCCTTGGCTCGGCAGATTGGCGAGATAGACGGGCTTGATTCCGTATCGATCGCGGGCAATCACCAGTTCACGCTGGCTCTCGTCCCAAATGGCACACGCGAACATGCCATTGAGCCGCCCGAACAAACTTTCTTGCCATTGCTCCCAGCCGTGAACCAGCACTTCGGTGTCGGAGTGGTCGGTCTTGAAGACATGTCCGGCGGCCTGCAGTTCCCGTCTCAATTCACGATGATTGTAGATCTCACCGTTAAAGACCACCCAGACCCGCCCGTCCTCGTTCGGCATCGGCTGATTACCGGTGGCAATATCAACGATTGCGAGCCGACGAAAGCCCAGCGCCACGTCCGAAGACAAATGGTAGCCGCAGTCGTCGGGACCGCGGTGCACGATGCTCGCGGTCATGCGCTGTATGCGACTGTCCGCGTCGACGCACGAGCCGAAATGCAAAATGCCGGCGATGCCGCACATATCAATTACCCGGTTCGAGGGCGTCCGCCGTCAGCACAAATGCGCTGTCCGGGCGGCGGTACGCCGCGATCATAGCGGCTGCAATTTTATCAGGATCGTGCCAACGCTCCACGTAGCGCCGCGCGCGCTTTCCGAATTCCGTCCACTCGCTCCGCTGCTCGAGAATTCTCGCAAGATTATCCTCGAGCCGACCAGGATCGAGATTCAAGATCGCAAGGTCATCCCGCATGGCCTTAGGAACGAATTTCAAATCGTCTTCCCGGATGTAGCAGGCCACCGGCTTTCCCATAGCCATCATCTCAACCGCGAAGCCGCCGTACCAGCCTGCAAGCACCTGGTCAATGGCGAGATCTGCCGAACGATAGATGGCCATCGCCTCTTCGTGCGTCTTCTTCTCGACAAGGATCAGCTCAAAATCGAACCGCGATTTCAAACGCTCCAGCGCATCCAGAATCATGCTGGTGCCCTTGATGCTCGCATCACTTGGCGCATGAACTATCCTGGGCCTGCCCTGCGATGAAGGATAATCCGGCGCAAAGGCGGCTATCTCGACATTGGCGTAGGGTAGAAACTGCCCGTCGCGCACGAAATGTCCCAGCTCGGGATTTAGATAAAACACACGATCGAACAGCGGCAGGATATGCTCTACGAGATAGCCTCGGCGGGCATCAAGAATGTTGACGCAGGTCTCATAGGCCGAACAACGGCCGCTGGCGCACATCGTCCATTGATTGCGCAGATTGCCGTTCGCCGCCATCCTGACGTCGCAGCCTTGCAATGTCATGAAGATCTTCTTGCGTAGCAGCTTGGCGAACCTGAGGTCGGTCGTGAGCAAGCGTCTAAACAAGCGCGCACGGTAGCCCTCATCCGAAAGCGAATATCCGGGATAGAGGAACGTTGCGCCGAAGTAGTAATGCAGCACGTCGTATCGCAAGAGGCTCCACAATCCGAACATCGCGCTGCGCATCGATTTCTTGAAGCTGCTGTCGGCGTCGTCGCTCAGAATTCGGTCCGCGGGATAGCGAAGCCAGGTTCCGCTTCGTACCACAAGATCGCTGGCGCTGCCCCGACGCCGCTCGGCCCGCGAGAGCGACCAGGGTTGATTGCCGATGTTGAAGGGGCCGTGAAGGACTCTCATGAATTCCGACGAGCAATCTGCGCGCAATTGCCAGCAGGGCAAATTGCGAGTTTATAGCTCTTCCCTCGACGTCGAAGGCTCAATGGGCTGCGAACCTGCGAGGTACTGCCGGTAGGCACGTAGTTGCAGTTCGACAATCCGTTTCGCGGAGTGAAGGCGCTGGATCCACGTGGCGCCAGCCTCCCCGAGCTGTTGCATGTCGCCGGGATCCGATGCGATTCTGCGGAGCGCCACGGCGATTTCGTTGTCGCTGGAAGCCTGCAGGACCGGAGGTGACTGGGAAAAGAACTCCGCGGCAGAACCGGAATCTATATGGGTGATCACAGGTCTTCCGAGCGCCAAGGCTTCGAAGGTTATGCCCCCGAAGGATGGAAGAACGAACTGATCCAACACGGCGTGACTCGACAGGTACGCTTGCCAAAGTTGGGGTTTACGCATCGGGTCCATCCACTGCACCCTGCCTTCCAGACCCAGGCTGCGCACCAGTTCGCGAGATGCCTGGAGATCGCGGCCCCACGCGATCATCGCCAGTCGCAATCGGCTGTCTTCGCGGGCGACGGTAGCGAAGGCCCGGATCAGCCTGTCATTGCCCTTCACCAGGCTGGGGTCAGCGTCCAGCCAGTCATGCCTGGCTGGATGAAAGAACAAGATGCGGTCGTCGGGAGGACGAATTGCCGGGTTTGCCTTCTTGAACTCCACGAGCTTCTTGTCGTCGAATGCGTGCGGAAGAGGTGTAATGCGGCTGCTTGGGATTCCGAGCCGCCTCGCGGCCGACAGACAATCGATGTTGGTGACCAGGACGTGTTGGGCTCCGAGAAACACCGTCCTCGCCAAGCGTCCGAGGCTGTCATCCTGGAACGGGATCGCCCTGAGGGTTCCATGCTCATACGCGAGATAGGGATGATGGGCCAGCAACGGCCAAGCGCCGTCAGTCGAATATGCCTGGATAACATCGAAATGGTCGAACAACCGGATCAGAGGCGCCAACCGAGCTCGATAGCTGGCAAGATCGCTTTCGCGCAGCGGCGATAGC
Organism: Bradyrhizobium sp. CCBAU 51627; assembly: GCF_028128765.1. Lineage (GTDB taxonomy): Bacteria > Pseudomonadota > Alphaproteobacteria > Rhizobiales > Xanthobacteraceae > Bradyrhizobium. The sequence continues at coordinate 31,509 of NZ_LBJG01000004.1, read as the reverse complement.
TGGACGGGGGCTTGTTCCGAAATCACCGCGAGCCGCGCCAGCTCTACCTTCTGGTCCCCGCCCGAAAAGGCCCGCAATGCCCCAAGCGCGGAACGTCGAGCAAAACGTTTTGCTCTCTGGCCGTAGCGTACCGCGCGCGCGTACGCCGTTTGCGAAGACACTCTCCGACGCGCACGGTCAAGGGAATGACGCAGTTGCTCCGCCAGCACTTCTTGTCCCGTGACCTCCGCCTCGATCATTGCACAGCAAAGCTCGAGCGGACCAGAAGCAAACCAGCCAGGACGCAAATAACCTTTGAGATCCAGGCTTGACCAATTCGGAAAAAAGGGATCGCCAAGATCACCGTCGAAGTTCGCCTCCTCCCACTCGGGACAGGCCATGATGTGATAGTTCTCATAAGCCAGGACGTAAGCATCAATCCCGTGCTGGCGTTGGATCCGGGCATTGTTGAATGCGTTATTCGCGATATTGCCCACGTGCAGCACGCGCAAGGGCCGGCCGTGCCGCCCCCTGAACGAGCTGTACCAATCAAAACCGTCATCCTGTGGTGCGGAGGAGATCCCGTCGATCGCGGTCCCCATGGCCGTCGGCCCCTTTTCCTGCAACCTGGTCATGAACTGCCAGCCGGCACGCGACCGGACTTGTACGGGAGAAGCTCCCCGCCGACCCGGAATGGATGTTGCCAATCGTTGACCTGCGAAATGGAGCTCCGCCGGGCCGCCTCTTGCTCTTGCGCTCGCCGGATGCGATCGACGACGGGACGAGGGAAATCCGCGGTCTCACAATAGAGCCGGCCAAGTCGCGCCGCGACTGCCGAAATTGAGTGCCATCGCTCGACATACCGCCTACCCTGCTCGCCGATCGCGCGAAGGCGATCTCGATTGCAGATGGTCCAGCGCAGGACCTCATCGAGCTGGTCCGGAGTTGTATTGATTATCGGGCATTCTTCAGGAGCCTCGACGAGGTCCGCACTTCTGACGAAGCTCAGCACGGGCTTGCCGAGTGCCATTGCTTCGAGTGCAGTATAGCCATAGGCACCGCCGATAAATTGATCGGCAACGATGTCGCTCGCTGCAAATAGCGCCATCACTTCGGTGTTGGGAACCCCCTGGATTTTTCGATATTCAATCTGGTGCCCCTGAGCCCGCAGTCTCTCGACAGCCTCTTCAAGATATTTCGATCCCTTGAAATGGGTGTGGTTTGGCGCGTGCGCGATTCGCAGCGGCCCCACGTCCGAAACGGATTCGGCTGGTTTGATCTGCTCTACCGCCAGAGGCCAGTAATTGACGTGCTTTGCGCCCGGGAGGTAGGCAAGCATGTCGCCAAGCGACACCAAAGCCGTCGCGTACTTTCTCAGCTCCGAAACGAATTCTTGCATCTTGGCGTCATCACAAACGCAATATTTCGACGCCTCGCTGCAATCAATGCAGAAATTCCATCTGCCGAGCGCTAGGGTGGCGTTGCGGGTCCGAACGTCTGCACCATACGTGTAGATGTAGATGCGCTTTCCTGCGTCGCGCAACGCCCTTAGTTCTTCGAAGCTGATCTGGAACCGGACGCCGGAGTCGAGCAGACCGCGGTCGGCAAAAAAGTGAAAGACGTCAAATCGCAGCAAGGCCCAGGCAAGAACCAAGCGCTGGTATGAGGCGCTTTGCCCCCACCGCAGAGCTCTCGTAAACGGCCGTTCAAGATTGATATCGAATGCGGAGGTTATCACGTAAGTGCCATAGACAAGAGAGCTCGAGCAAAAGCCGAGCACCCGGTCCGCCCTCGCTTTCAGCGGAAGCGTCAGAATCGGGGTTGTTCCCCACAATGTGCGAACTTCCCCGCGTCGCAGCCGCCGTGACGCAAGTTTCGGCCCCAGGACGACAGCGATCCTCACTGCTATCCTCGATAGGGCCGTCCCCATCCAAGTAGCGAGCCGGCGCAAGCTTCTGCCTGGCCACCTCATAACGCCATGCAGTGCATAAACGTAGGGAGAAAGCTTCCGTCGAACGCGCTGCGGAACAATCAGCCGCGCGCGCGATTGGAGCAGCCACATCATTTCGAGGGTCCACGCCTTGCACCGAGCGCGTCCGACAATCCGCCGTACAACGAGACCAGCTTGCGCCATTCGGATGCAGCATCCAAACGGCCAAGAGCGCTCTTGGCGTTAGCAGCGAAGCTCAGCCGCAATTCCTGTTCCCGCACGAGGCGATTTAGCGCGAGCGCAATCGAATTCGGATCATAAGGATCGAACGTCAAACCAACATTGTGCTCCTCCACGAGGCGTTTGGCTTCTGGATAATTGGCAACGAGCACCGGAAGATCGGCAGCCAGATATTCAAAGATCTTGTTGGGCAGCGCGAAAGTGAAGTTTCGGCACAATGCCGGGAGCGTCCAAATGCCCGCGTCCGCGCCCCTGGCAGCCGCCACGACGTCGCTTGACGGAACCGCCGGTACGAGCTTGAGCCTGTCTTCGGCGCCGACCCGTCGGGCCAACGACAGATAGTCGGTCCCAAAGAGATCCAAAGACGGACCACGAATGACGAAAATGCATTCGGGCACCTGGGCCAGCGCTTCGATGATAGGCTCGATCAGGCGCGTCGGACCAGTGCCTCCCTGCCACAACAAGACGAAGCTCGATTCAGGCAGCCCAAGTTGCTGCTTGAGAGGAGGGTAGTCGCGCGACGGGGTTCTCGAAATATCCGGAATGTTTCTTATGACGACGGGGCGCGCACCGCCGAGTTCGGTGTGCATCGCATCAGCGATCGAGTCGCACACGGTAACCGTGGCCGACGCCTCCGCGAGGCACCGACGTTCCAATTCCTGAAGCTCGCGCTTCCAGTCGTCCCGATAAGGAACCCAGGCCGACGCAGCGACATCCCAATGGACATTCTCGGAAAACCATTCGTGAAAATCGACCACGAGGTGCGCGCCCCGATACCTCGCAGCCGCCATCGCCGCATAAGCGGTCGATAGATCATGGGCGTGAAACGCAAACGGTTTGGTCCTGACGGCCGCCGCATAGAGGAGATCGGCACGGAAACCCGGCTGTTCCGACATGAATGAAGCCGCCGTCCAGTCGATGTGTTGTATGGATACCCCCGGCCCCCAGTCCAACACCGTTGCAGCACTGGAGCCCTGGTAGAGTTCGGGACAAATGACCGTCACTCCAAATCCGGCGGACGCCAGCGCCCTCGCCTCTCGCTCGACCCGAGGATCGACCCTGAGATCCGAGACGACCAGCATGGTGACATCACGTCCCGCCGCCTTGCGCCCAATCCTCCCCGCCAACGCGTGTCCCTCCGCTGCCGCTTGCATCTTGGGATATCGCGCATTCGCGAGCCACCGGCCAAACCCTGCAGGAGCGCTCCGCAGGCGAACGAAGCACGAATAGACCGGAAGCAATGCGCGGTGGAGCGGTGGGTACCGTTTGACGACCGATTTGAGTGGGCCGAGCATGCTCTTACTTTGTGTTTGCATAACCACTCGCAGCGAACGTTATTACCATTGACCAGAAAGCAGCTTGCGGTAGGCCGTGCATTGCAAAGCAACAATTCGTTCTGCCGAATGATAAGTTGTCATCCAGTGTGATGCGGCGGGACCGCGGCCTTTGCTGTCGAGCGGGTCGTCCAAAACTTCCCGCAGCCGAACTGCGCATTCCGCAACCGAGCGAGCCGTAAGACAAGGCGGCGATTGGCCGAAAAACAACGCGGTCTGCGCAACATCAATCGCGGAAATGAGCCGGACACCGAGCGCCATAGTTTCGAATCCAACGCCACCAAGGGCCGGAACGATGAACTGATCGACCACGGCGTGTGAGGCGCAATAGCGCCGCCACAGCTCACGTTTCGACATCGTCGGAACCCACTCCACCATCCCCGAAAGCCCAAGCTGTTCAATCAGAGCCTTGCTTTCGGCCACCTCCTGTCCCCATTCGACGAATACGAGCCTGAAATCCCTTTGTTCTCGTGCAAGCTCCGCAGCCGCCCGAATGACGACGTCATTGCCCTTCAGCCAGGACGTATTGCCGTTTCTCCAATGGTGGCGCGTGGGACTGAAGAAGATCACCGGTCCACTCTTCGGCGGCGCAAGCTCGGGATGCGCCGCTCGGAAGTCGCGCAACTTTCGGTCATCGAACGCATGCGGCAAGTAAAACACCCGCTCCGGCTTCAACTTCAGCCGCTCCACCGACGGGAGCACATCGGAATTCGTGACAAATACCGCAGGAGCACGCTGGAAAGTGAAGCGACAGATCAGACCGGTGAGATTGCTCTCGAACGGAATCTCGCGAAGCGTTCCGTGCTCGTAGCAACAGAAATTCCTGACGCCGTTTACCAAAGGTATCAGCCCATCGATAGAATATCCCTGAATGACATCGTAATGGGAAAGGATACTTTCGAACGTTCTTGGATGGTGAGTGATATACTCGTCGCGATAACTGAGCGAATCTCCGTCGAGTTCGACCGGATCGTTTCTGATTTCCTCGAGCAGCGAGTCGATCTCTTTGGCCCGCGTTGCGGGATCCGGCCTGGATTGCTCGATGCAGCCTGGCTGCGCGGGGGCAAGCAGCCTGACTAACATCCGTTCCACAACCAATGTGCGCGCGATCAATGCACGCACCAACCAAGGTGCCCACACGGACCAGCGCGCCTGCAGTTTCCTGACATTCGACCGGTGTAGCGCGAGGCCGGCCCGATCCTGCAGATCGACCTGCCGCTCCCTCACCGACAAGGGCAGCTGCCGCCTTAACCAGCGCGATCGCAGGTTCCTGACGCCATCCCGATGCGCCGCGAGCGCAACGCGATCCTGCATGTCGACTTCGCGGCGGCCCCTCAATCTGAGCCATGCCGCGACCGACATCCGATCGAGCCAGCTCGGCTCCGAGCCCTCGCTGCGACCAAGGACGCCATTCGCCACCGCCAATCCGAGCCAAATCCTGTACACTGTCAAGCGCTTCGCATGTTGGACCTGGTCCTGCGCGCCGACGTGCCGCCCTCTCCGCATCTTCAACCATGTGACAGCCGACATACGATCGAACCACGTCGGCTCCGCGCCATCACTGCGACCGATGATTCCATTCGCCACCGATGTTCCGAGCCAGATCTTGTAGGGCGTGAGGGACCCTTCTTTCAGCAAGGCGGATTGGAGCGTACGCTCAGCGGTCCTGAGCCAGAGCAAGAACTGCAATCGTGCCGGGATAAATTTCGTAATTGGAGGTTTGGAACCAGCGCTTCGCGCGTCCTCGAGCGCTGCCAACTCGAGTTCCAACCACTTCAGGTAAGTCGCGAGTCTCCGCCCAGCATTCCTATGATGCAGATATTCCGAGCACAGAACCGACGGCCCTTGAGCGAACCAAGCCGGCCGCTTCCACCCCCTCAGGCTCGTTGCCCACCAGTCCGGCCGAAAGTGATCTTGCTCAATGGCGGAAGCGCCCTCGCGAATCGCCGCGTCTTCCCACTCCGGGCACCCCATGATGTGATAGTAGTTGTAGCACAGCACGTCCGCTTCGATACCGAACTTTCGCTGGATGCATGCATTGTTGTACGCGTTGTTCGCTATGTTGCCGATATGGAGCACGCGCAGCGGCCGTCCCATCTTCGCGGCGAAACGATTGATCAACGCGAGCGCATCAGCGTTTTCACGCGCGATCCTCTGGCTGGCGTCGTTGAGTTCGCCTTCGTCCGCAGGTCGCATTTGAGCATCCGGCATCGGCGCTAGCGATTCCCGGGCGCTGGCTGCGCGGGATCCCGCAGCTGGGTGCGCGCTGCGATCCTCGCCTCCATCCGATTGGGCAGGTCGGCGGAGCCAACGTAGAGGTCGGCCAGATGCCGGCTGAGAGCATCTATCGAATAGTTCTGTTTGACATATCCAGGGCCAGCGCTTGCCGCGGCAGAAAGCTGGGCACGGTCCGTCACAACTCCTTTGAGGACATCCTTGATGGTTTCCGGGTTCGCCTCAATGATCGGACATGCGCGACGATTTGCGATCGCGACATCGTCGTGCAGATAGCAGATCACGGGACAGCCCATCGCCATCGCCTCGACAGCAGTCAAACCGAAGGCACCGCTGACGAGTTGATCGACCAGAACGTCGACCTCGCACATGGCGCGGAGAATCTCCTCATGCGGCTTTCCGCTCAAATACAGGAGATTGATTGAAAATCCCTCTGCCTTCAAAGCGTCGATCGCCTGCTCGAGGTACTTGGTGCCCTTGAAATAGCCGTGGTTCGGAAAATGCCCCACGATGAGCGTGTCGGCTCCGCGATCGGAAGGCTTGCGCGTGGGAAGCCTGTTCATGTCCACGGTGAGGTAAGGTATATTGATGGCGCCGGGAATAAGCTTCATCGCCAGGCCGTGCGCAATCACAGCGGTGGAGTGCTCTCTTATCACCTTGAGCATGTTCGCTGCTCCGGCGTCGTCACAAACGCAAAACGCCCCCACATCCGGGCAATCGGAACAAAAGCTCCACCGTCCCAGGGCTAGCGTGTTGTTACGCGTCCGGTGGTCCGCTCCGTAGGCGTAGGTATACAGGCGTTTTCCGGCGCTGCGATAAATTTCCATCTCTCTCATCGCAATACCGAAACGGGGGCTTCCGTAGCCCCCCGCCGGCTCGATGATGCCTCGGTCGTTGTAAAGATGAAATACATCAAAGTTGACGAGAGCCCAGATCAGCACGAGCCAGCGAAACAAGATCCAATCTTCGCCGCGCTCTGCAACGAGGCGGTTTTGCAATTCCGCGAACACGAAGTCGAAACGCGAGGAGGTATGATACGTCGTGAATACGATCGAGCAGGAGTTCAGACCTAGGGCGCGGTCCGCGGCAACGCCGGCAGTCAAATTAACGATCGGCGTGACGCCCCAAACAGATCTCAACTCTCCCTTATGGATTCTGCGCTGAGAGATGGCACGGCTGTCCGCGATTAGGGCCTCCCAGAACAAACGCGCCTCGGAAGATTGGTCGGGATTGAGAAATGGCCGCAGGGCATCCAGCAGGCAGATGAGGAGGCCGTAATCTCGCTCCGAGGCGACCCTATCCATCTTTTCGAAGATCGTATCCTCGATCCTTCCTATCCCTCCTGCCGGAGAGAGCGACCGAAGCGCCTCTCGAAGCCTAGGGTTCCTCCTGGCAACCCGGGATAGCCTCGAGAAGCTCGTCGGCTCCCGCCCGAACAGACGGCGGGCTGATTGGACTAGCTTCGAAAACACGATACACGCCTACGCGGCTTCAGGCGCTGACTCGATTGATGCATTCAACGACACGCTGCTGATCCGCTTCCGTCATATTCGGAAAAATGGGCAATGTAATCGTCGTGTCCTCGGCAAGCGCGGCGTTCGGAAACGCCTCAGGGAGCAGGCCGTACTTGTTTCTGTAGTAACCCAGCCGATGCACGGCGTGCGTTCCCGGCCGCGTTTGAATTCCTCCAGCGGCCAGGGCCGTCATCACCGCATTGCGGTGCGCCCGACTGCCTTCAAGCACCCGGATGACGTAGGATTGAAACGTGTGTCCATTGACGTCTCCTCCGAGGGGCCGGGCGATCGAGTTGTTGCCTGCCAGCAGTTCGGAATAGCGATGCCCCAGACGTCGGCGCTCCGCCAGCAGCCGTTCGAGCTTACCCATCTGCGCCACGCCCACGGCCGCTTGAATGTCCGATAGGCGCAGGTTGAAGCCGAGGTTTTCAAAGGTCGCCATCGTCCAGGGACCGTGGGGCTCGACCGATGGATCGGGCGCGCCGGTCGCACCATGATTGCGCTGCGAGCGCACGCGCTCGGCGAGATCGTCACGGCTGGTCGTCACCGCTCCTCCCTCGCCGGTCGTAACCGCCTTGCGAGGGTGGAACGAAAAGCAACCGATATCGCCGAGGCCGCCGACCGGCCGGCCCTTGTAGGTCGTACCGATTGCGCATGCAGCGTCCTCGATGATCGCGATGCCCCGGGGCTCGGCGACGGCTCTTATTTCATCCATGGGAGCGGCGAGCCCAAACAGGTGAACCGCGACGATCGCCTTCGTCCGCGGCGTGATCGCCGCCTTCAGAGCTTCGGGATCGATGTTGTACGTCGCCAAGTCGACGTCGACGAAAACGGGCCTGGCGCCGACATATTCCGCCGAGTGAGCGCTCGTCACCCAGGTGAAGGCCGGGACGATGACTTCGTCGCCCGGTCCAAGCTTCAGCGCCAAGGTCGCGAGATGCAGCGCCGCAGTACACGACGTGCAGGCAAGAGCGTGCTTGACGCCTTGCTTCTCGGCGATCAGCCGCTCGAAGCGTTCCGTGAACGGACCCTGCGTGACCCATTTCGAGTTGAGACACTCGCGCAACAGCGCGATTTCGGCCTCATCAAAGCTCGGTTCTGTGATGTTCATCTGATCGTCCCACTAACTGTCGCATCTCCGTGCCCAGAGATCCGATCATTTCCCGGCGACAGGGCAATACGCCTATTTCCGAGTGCCGCGCCTTGTTACGTACTGGGCCCAAGAATGAAGTCGATCGTTCCGATCGCACTCGTGCTTATTTCAATTGCGCAGCGAGTCAGCCCCAAGCCGGTCTTCTTCGCTAGCGTGATCCGGATCTTCTGCGCATCCTCTTCCACCAGCAGTCTTTGCAGCTGAACCCGGCCCAAGAACCACTTGCGACCGGGTGGAATGGAAAGGAGCGCATTGTGCAGCTGCAATGTCAAAGACGTCACTACCTCGAATGGACTGGCATTTACCTTGCCGTCCAAGCGGATCGTTTGCCCCTCGACGATTGCGTTCTTGCGGATCGACTCCTCATCGTAAACCTCGCTGCGCGTGACCCGTTCACTGCGCTCGGAAACGAGGCAGTGCCAAGGCGTCTCGCCCACATAAAAGGAAACGACAGCAGGCTCTTCGTAGTTCGCGCCTAGCGGCCCCTCGCAAAAACAAAGGCTAGGTTGCTTTCGTATCAAGCGATTTACTCGCATATCCAAGGGCCCCCGGATTTGCAGGCCCAGGCTTGTTGCAGCTCGAATCAACTGCTCATATAGCGTCGTGGAATGCACATAAGTGCGCGATCCGCGTAAGGCAACCTGGGGCGAGAAGATCAAGTGGTCCAAGACGCCTACCCGCGGTGTTTGTCTGTGCGAAGGTCATCCACGCGCTCGACGATCCGCTGTTTCTTTGTCCGGGGAGTGATCTGCGCTTCGATTGGAAGAACCTCGAATTTCAATGGCACCTTGAACTTCGCCATTCGATCCCGGCAGAACTCCTTCAGCCTCTCATTGACCGCAGCCTCATCTTCCGGCTCGGATAGCGAAACACGAGCTCGTACCGCTTGACCCAAGAGTGGGTGTTTGGCGCCATAAACCGTGGCATCCACGACGCGGTCGGCCTGAAGAAGAATCGTCTCCACCTCAGTGGGGAAGACTTTCTGGCCGCCGACGTTGATGACCTCCGATGCTCGGCCTCGAAATCGGATAAGGTCCCCCTGCTGATCTACGAGATCACCCGTATTCATCCAGCCTTCAGCGTCAATCGGACTGGGAGCATTGAGATATCCGACCATGCTGGAATTCGAGCGGATGTGCAGCACTCCGTCGACGACACGGGTTTCGAATCCCCTTCCGCCGATTTTCAGCCAGAGCGACTTTGGATCGGGAGATTTCGAGTGAAGTACCCCCAGCTCGGACAAGCCATAAGTCTGCTTGAGTTCGACGCCAGGAAAGACCTCGCTCAAGCGCGCGAGTGTCGATTCCGGCATCGGCTCCGTCCCGTAGGTGATAAGTCGAACCGAGCTGATGCCATGGTCGCGCCACACTCCGCTGGCGATCAGCATCTTGAGAAATGTCGGCGTGGTCGGCAGGAGTTCGGCGCGTCCTTTGGAAATTGCCCTGCAAACAGCATCGGGCGTTCGATCGGAGATGCATATCGCAACTCCTCCGTACGCCAAGGTCGACAGCAGCGTATTCACACCACCGAAGTGATCCATCATCAGGAAAAGAACGGTGCGGCGGCCTCGCCGCAGCTCTGCGAACTTGTCGAGAACCTTTTCGAGGTCGTGCAAAATCGCTTTCGGCTGCCCCGTCGAGCCAGATGTAAAGACCACAAGTCCAGCATGCTCCGTCGCCCGGAAGTCGTCGAGCAGGGGGCTGGAACCATGAGAAAACGCAGCCGAAAAGGTCGCATGCCCCTCGTCGTCAAATCTAATGACCCGCTCAAGCCCGCCGATTTGCGCCAGCCTCGGCAATTCGTGTTCGACCGCAGGGGTGAGCGGCGCCGCTATGGCCCCCACCCTCATCAACGAAATAAACAGAGAGATCGTCTGAGGCGAATATTCCCCGACATAACCACAAACCGTTCCTTGGCCGACTCCTTCGCCGCGCAAACGCTCCAGCCAAATCTCACTGTCGGCAAGCAGTTCTCGAAAGCTTACTGTCCGCTTCTCGGAAACTATCGCAGGAGACTCGCCAAACGACGCGAGTCTCGAAACCAGCCGATCGACGGCCGAATTGCTCAAATGATCTGACATTGGCATTGCCCAGTGACACGATCAATTCCGTCGGCCGTCACAGCAACGGCCAAAAGAACGACGCGGAGCGGCTTGACGATTCTTTTCACCTCACAACTATAAAGGAGCTCCTTGTCGGCATAGACAGGCTGATGAAACTTGAATTCCGTTCGCTGAAGCACAGCGTGCTCGCCCGGAAGATACATTCCCATAAGTCGGGAAAATCGGCTGACGACCGCGAGCCCTTGAATGATGGGGGCGTCGAATCCTCGTCGGCGGGCAAAATCGACGTCATCGTGAACGGGTGCACTGTCTCGCGCCAAACATGCGAACGCTTTGTGCTTCTCGGTATCGAAAACGACTTTTTGCACTACGCGATCGCCGACGGAAAGATCGTCGATGAGAAGGGCACGTGGCGGCGTTTCGTCCGTGACTTCAAGGTGCATCGGCAAAATTCCCGTCTGAGCGGAAGTCACGACTTGGCGTGAACTTGGACGAAGTCAACGATCTCCTTTAGCGAGCGGAGTCGCTCCATATCCTGTTCACCAATCTGGACCTTATACTTTTCCTCGATCTCCATGATGGCCGTCGCATAGTCGAGCGAGTCGAGGCCAAGCTTGAGCAAGGGAACACTATCGTCACTGAGATCGGGAACCCTCGGCTTGCTGGCCTGCTTGATGATCTCGACGATCTCGTTTCGGATGGTCATTACTTCTTTCTCCCACGACTGGACAATTTGATTGCGGAGCTTCCGGCAGCACTACGGCGCCGAGCCGTAGCATGGAAGCCGGAAATGTTGGAACGGTTCGCTATCATGGTTTCGATTGAGGTCGCTTGACCCACCCCACGCGACGGGCTGGGTTTCCAAAAACAACCCAGTATTCGGGCACATCCTTCGTAACTGCGGCAGCGATCCCTGCGAGGGAAAACTGACTCATCACACGGCCATCCATCAGAACGGCACCCGGACCGAGATAGGCCCCTCTTTCCAGAACACTGCGGCCACACATAGTTGCGTTCGGGCCGACGTACGTGTGATCGCCTATCTCGCAATGATGTCCCAGCATGGCCCCGGCGCGAACGCCCGCAAACCTGCCGATCCGCGCAGCCGGCTGCACCGTCGCACACGACAGCACGAATGACCCGCACCCGATTTCGACGTCAGATGAGACGACGGCCGCGGGGTGAACAAACGTACCCCAACGGTCATCCGGAATCCGAAGGTCCTCGATGCGGCGCGCGCGTTGTGGCATGTCACCCACTTTCTGGATGGCCGGAATGAACTGGACATCGGAATCGACCTCCCGCCAGTCGTTCAACGCTCCCAAAACTGGTACGCTGTGCAAAATCTCCCCTCGCGGCAGAACGTCATTCAGAAAGCCTACCAACTTAACGTCTCTTCCCGCCCTTTCCGCGAACTGAATGGCTTCGGCCAAGGAAAAACCGTCTCCTGGGCCGCCCAGCACCACAATTTTTTTCGTGCTCATGCGAGCAAATCCCACCATCTAACGCCTTGCCGGCCCGGTGAGTGCGGGCGAATCGATACATCACACTCCATCCCCTGCCCCCTCTTCAGACCGGCGAGACACATCTAGTCGAAACGACCTCTGTCTCGACGAAGCCTGGCACCTAAGCTGCGTACCATTTTCGCCGCCGACGATGCACCGAAGCCGCGCTTCCGATCATTGACCGCAATCGAGTTTTCAAACCGGCCGGACAGCCCTCTCGTCGCAAACCATTCAAGGCATTCTCTCAAGGTCCAGGTAACGAACCCTTCGTCGGCCAGACGTCGCGCCGCTTGGTGCATGCCGATCGTCTTTTCAATATTCTCCGGATGCAGGTTCAAGACAATCACGCCCGGCACACCACTCGATCGTATGCGCTCCGCGAGATTGTAAACGCATTCGGCAGCCTGCACGTCATTCCAGTCATTGATAAAGACAACACCGTCGCCAATGGCGGTCAAGATGCTCCAGTGGTCCGTCAATTTGCCGTCGAGCAGGAGGCGTCCCGGAAGCAAGGAGCCATTCAGCACCTGCCCGTTGAAGCCGGGCACATTCGAGCTTCCGAAAACGCCTTTGGCAACCCAGGAAGCAGCGTGGCCCCAATAGCCGTCATTCAGAAACCCATGGTTTCGAACTGTGAATCGTTCCTCGCCAGTAAGTGTTGTGAACCAGTTGGCCTGTTCCACGAATACCTTCGCGTATTGCTCCGGACGATCGAGAGCATCGGGATGGAGGCCAAGCTCAATGTCTCGTCCGGACTTCAGTTCGTCGAGCGAACTCCTGGTGTGCTTCGTAAGTGGATGCAGAAAATACGTGACGGGCAGGTCTCCCAATAGGTCCCTCTGTTGCGCATAGCGCGCGAGTGGAGCTTGGTCGTCGTCCCCCGTTATCACGATGGCGCCCGGCGCCCCATTCGGCAGGATTGGCGCCCTGGACAGACCGCATAGTCGGTACACGGAATCCGCCAGTGCTTCGCACCACCAGTCGGCTGGCCGCTGATCGAGCTCTTCGCCAGCGAGCTGTTGTTCGAACAAGTAGTTGGGCCGCTCGCCGGCAAAGCCCCAGATCGCCTTCGTAGGCCGATTGTTCGCAGCCGCAGGATCCCCTTGCCGATAGCGGACGAGATCGGAAGCGAGGTCCGTACCGACTAAGATGATCGAACCGCCGTTCCCGGCGCGCCGACGCAACCAAATCGCTTCCTGCTGGTGATCCAGAACGATCGTGGTGGCATCGCCCTGCGCCCGAAGCCGCATGTAGGAATGCAAGGTCCTCAGGCGCGACCAGGGCCTCGATCCGGCGAACCGCGCCTGGACCACCTCAGGTGAGATCGTTGTTCTGACTTCCGTCTCAACGCCGAACGCTTTTCCAAACCGCACGCTGGGAAGGACGGCGATCACGCAAGCGCCTCGTGCAAGAGCGCTATTCACCAAGGGTAGGTCGCCTTCCCCGGGGTGGTAAAGCACCACGGGCTCCCCATCGCTCGTCGTGGAAGCGCTTCCGAATCCGAACATCTGGAGATGATCTACTATGAACGAAGCGCCAGCTTGTTTGGAAATGACGGGTTGCACCGTTCGCTTCCCGACCTCGCTCAGCGAGTTCAAACAGCTCGCCAAACTCGACGTATACAGTTCGGGTCGACGGAACAAGCTTCCCTGGATAATCGGAAGACTCCTTGATCCGAATTTGGTTTTGAAAAGAGAAACCTTCGAGATGGGCCACTCGCGCGGCACCTCTGGAAACCAGGGCCCAAAGCGGTAAACCTCGTAGCCCATGCGTTTGGCCCATAGGATCGCATTCCAGTGCATGAAATTGTTTGGCCGAAACTTCATGAATTCGGGCAGCGAAACGCCGGCGAGAAAATTCACAGCCTTCTTGTCGGTCAACAGGAGGAGACCGGCTATCGGCCTCGTATCCTGCCTCACAAATGCGACGTGCACTCCACCTTCGGCTGCAAACGAAGTAAAGATGCTTCTATAGTACTCAACGGAAGGTAGTACTTCGCCGGTCCTCGTAGCTGACGCACGCGCGATGTCCATGTATCTTTCAAGGTTCGAGGCGTCGCTCGATATCTCGAACTGCAAATTTGATTTTTCGGCCTTCCGGATCGCCGTGCGGCACGGCCCGTCCAACCTCGCAAACAACTCCTCAGTGGCTGGGGCAAGGTCGATGAGCTGATCGGCATTGAGAGTTGAGAGACCGGGACAGGGCATCATTCCGGATGGTCCGAACGCAATGCCGAGCTGGAATCCGAACTCGGTAACCCAGAACGGAACGGCTTCCCTTGCCGAATGACGGTTCGCGGGGGCGAGATTGTGGCAGTTCAGCTGGATGCGATCGGCGCCGTATAGATCGGCTGCGGCGAATATCTCCTGCATTGCAGCCTGGCGGGCCGCCCTCGCAAGGCCGGGATCAATATCAACGTCAAGCGCAAGGCCGGTATGCCGATGAATACCTGAGTGAAGCAACCGCTCGCCGAACACCATGTCGGCGCCTTCATTCAGGAACAAAGGCTGGATTCCGACGAGTTGCGAGCTTTCTTCCAGCCCAAAAGAAAGGTTCGCAGATGCGAAGAACTGCTCCTCAATTTCGATCCAGGACGACCGATGTGTGAGCCAGGCTTCAGGCGATCGCAGCGCCAACTGATCCCAAGCGCCACGATCCAGTTCTCGAAACCGTACGACCTTCATCGCGATTCAAAGACTGCGTTGAACCGCGTGCCAAAATAGGGGTTCAGCGGATGGATATCGACGATTCTTGTTTCGACCCCCAGGCGACGGCCCAGTGCCAAAAAGTCCGTCCGATCGAAGTAGTAGGAAACAATCTCGGGCTTGACTTCCACGGACGAATTAGCCTGTCGGCTGCCCAGTCCAAAGAGTCTGGCGATCTTGGACCCATGACCCGAGATAGTGCGCTCTTTCCGAAGTGTTTCCAGCGGCGCCCTCTCGACTTCTGGCCCGAACAGCCGCTCGAACTCCGTCGCAAGAGTCTTTGCTACGGCTTGAAGTTCTTCCTGCTTCTCGCGATCAGGGATGGAGCCGATCAGAACGCGACCGCCCTGCTTCACCACCCGGAGCATTTCAACAATGATAGGCTCGCCAGCCGCGAACGAAGGGAAGTTCGAGAAGACATCATAACAAAGAGCTGCATCGAACTGCCGATCGGCAAAAGACAGGTGCTCGCCTTGGGATCGATGAAACTCGGCATTCGGTATGCCAAGGCGCCTTGCAACGGCAAGAGGTGCTTCAGCAAGATCGACGCCCACGTACCTTCGTACACTGAGGGCCAGATTCTTCGCCAAGAAGCCTGCGGCACAGCCAACCTCGAGAACCGAAGAGTTCCGATCGATCTTCATCAAGTCGAGCATGTTCTGCCGCAGATCATTCAGCAGCTTCTGGTCCGCCCAAAGGCGAGGACTACGCCCGGCTATGTAGCAGAGATCTTCAAGTGTCGGCTGATCCGGTATCTGTCTCGCCCGAAGCTCGAAGAAGGCTTCGAGTTTCTCCTGCCAATCAGGCTCTCTCATCGCCGTCACTCAGCGCTCTCTATCTTGCACGTGAACTTCGGATCATAGATGTAGGTGAAGTGCCACAAGGAGTTCCGCGAAACCGAAAACTGGGCGGCCTTCTCGACGTAGTGAAGAATGGCGTCAGCGCCCTTCGGCAGCATGTGTCGACAAAGTCCCGCCGACACGAAGTATTGGCCTTCGCCAAGAGCGAGTTCAGGTATTTCGTAGACAACGCTGCCGCGCGACGGCAACGCTCCGTCAGCATCCAGAAACACGCCGCCGTCATATCCCTCGATCCCCGCGACGGCCTGCAGCCGGCCGCTGTCGATCCGTAGGCTGGCGTAGATCTGATTGTGCTCGGTCGTCCCCGCCCACGAGATCCGTATCCGAAGCGGCTGCCCGTTCTTTACAACGCCCAAAGCGTTGCCATCGGCATCGATCACCTCCACTGAGGTAATCCGCAGTCCATTGCCGCCGAGCTCGTATTTTCCGGTTTCGGCCGTAGCCTCAATCGCCAGACTCAGCTTCTTCGTTTCCCTGAGGTTCCGCGCTTCCTCTTGATCCCAGACGCTCTGCTCATAGGCCTTCCCGACCCGTTGGGCATTCCCGTGCATGAGCACCCGCCCTTTGTCGATCCAGATCGCCTCATCGCACAGCTCGCTGATCAAGCCGCTCGAGTGCGAAACGAACAGCACAGTAGCTCCGCTTTCGCAGATCTGGCGGACGCGCTTCATGCATTTGTTGACAAACGCAGCATCGCCCGCAGCCAGCGCCTCGTCGACGATGAATATCTCGGGATCGACACTGATTGCCGTAGCAAAGGTCAGTCTCGCCTGCATGCCGCTCGAGTACGTACGAAAAGGTTGGTCTATGACCTCGGCAAGCTCACTGAATTCGATGATCCAGGGGACCTTGGCCTCGATTTCCGCCCTGGTCATCCCGAGGCACATCCCGCCCAGAACGATATTCTCCCGACCCGACACGTCCGGGTGGAATCCGGTGCCCAGCTCCAAAATTGCGGACAGCCGTCCCGCCACCTCGACCCGCCCGGTCGTCGCGTCCAGCAAACCAGCGACGATCTTCAGAAGCGTGCTCTTTCCCGCACCATTCGGGCCAATCACGCCGACGACGCGTCCGCGCGGCACTTCAAAGGACACATTCTGCAGCGCCCAATGCTCGGAATGGAACGGCTTTCCCGTAATCACTTCCTTGAGGAAGTCCAAGGGCTGACGATAGAGACGGTAAGCCTTGCCAAGCCCAGTGACGCGAATGGCCATGCTGCTCTGCGCCGTTCCACCAAGCGGCAGTGACGCTATCATGCCCTGGTCTTCAGAGAGCGTTTCCATAGTATGGCTTCAATTTTTCGAACGTGCGATATCCGAGACCCAGGCTAAGAAGGGCGAACAGCACCGTGGCGATCCAAGCATATGGATGCCTGAACTCCCCGAAGAAGAGCACGTCCTGATAGACCCAGATGAAGTAGCTGAAGGGATTAGAATAGATTATCGGCTGAAGCACCTTCGGCATCCAATCCGGAAGATAGACCGTCGGCATCAAGTACATCGCGATCGAGGTAAAGACAGTTACCAATTCCCGCAGGTCACGAAAGAACGGCGTGATCGCCGAAAAGGCAAAACACAAGCCGACTGCCAAGGTCGCATGGATCGCGAACACCACCGGAAGGAGCAGCAGCATCCAGCTCACGCCGCCCACGACTGCCTTATAGAATATGACCAGCAGCAGTGCCGGAATGTGAGGAATGCTAGCGGCAATTGCCGCAGCGATTGGCAACACCTCGATGGGAAACACCACCTGTTTAACCAGATTTGCACTGGAAATAAGCGCTCCGGGCCCACGAACCAGCGCCGCCTGCAGCATCAGCCACGGAGCCAGACCAGCGAGAATGTAGGAAGGGAAATTTCCCTCAAACCCGGCCACCGAAAGCTTGCTGCCCAACACGAAGCCAAAGATCAGCAGATAGGTTCCGACAACCACCAGCGGATGGATAAAGATCCAAAACGCACCGAGGCCGTGCATGGCGTGCGACGCGCTGAGCTCGCGCTCAACAATTTCGCTCAACAATTCGCGGTAGCGAAACACCTGCTTGCAGGTGACCCAGAAGGCCTGCGAATTGCGGTACGGCGAGAGCCCCACCCGGATCCATCTGACAGCCGGCAACAAACGGTTCATTGTCTGCATCAACGCTGGGCGGAGGTTCTCAGAGATAGCTTTCCATGATCTGCTCGAGACTGAGCAGCGACCAGATCAGCAATCGCCTGTTTTCGCGGCCGGCGAGATGGTCATCGACCAATTCACGAACCGTTTTCGGGTCCAAAAGGCTGTAGATGCCCGCATTGTTGTTGAACAACCTGCGCTTCACATATTCGATGCTCTCGCCCTTGAACCAGCTGGCATCTGGGGCGGAAAAGCCCTGCTTTTCGCGATCGGCGATTTCCGCCGGGATGTGACGGCCCATCATCTTGCGCAGAATCAGCTTTCCGTCCTTTGTCCGCTCGTAATAGCGCTGCGCCTTACCGCCGGGCTCGTTCTCGTTGAGCCTCACGACGTCTGTCAGATTTCCGAGCTTCATCTTTGCGGGCAGCTGCATCGAGAAATCGACGAGATCATTGTCGAGGAACGGAACTCTGCTCTCCAGGCCATGCGCCATGGCGAGCTTGTCCTCGACCACCAGCAAGCCGTTCAGGAACGTCTTGGCCTCGAAATAGAGCGAGTGATTGACGTAATCCTCCGGTCTTCTGAATTCGGAGGCGTGCTCCTTGAAAACCCCCCGGAACACGTCGAGGGGCGCCGTCTGCTTTGCTTCATCCCAAACCGGAGCCAGCAGCTTCGGCATCACGGCAGTCGGAACCATCCGTTGCCAGAAGCCGAAATACTTGTCGATGTAGTGATCGAAATCGTCGTTCACGACTGCGCGGTAGTATCGCCACGGATATCCGCCGAACAGTTCGTCCCCCCCGGTCCCGGTGAGCACGACTTTCCCGAACTTGGATGCGAGCTTCGCGGCGTAGAAGTTCGGGTATGACTGTCCGACCCGCGGCTCCTCCAGATGCCAGGCGAGTTGCGGCAGGGCGCGCTCCATGTCGCCCGCCTTGAGGACCATTTCATAATGTTCGGTCCTGAAGAGATACGACATGTGCTCGGCTTTCGACCTCTCGTCGTACCCAAGCTCCACGCCCGAAGCGGAGTTGAGATCAAAGCCCACGGTGAACGTTCTCATGAACGGGAGCTGATTCGACGCAAGCGCCGCGATCGAGCCCGAGTCCATGCCGCCTGAAAGGTAGCACCCAATCTCGACATCGCTGATGAGCTGCCGATTGACTGCCTGGCAAAACAGCCTGTCGAGCTCCTCGATTGCCTCCCGCTCGTCGAGAGCGTGCTCGGGCTCATGAAAATGAAAGTCCCAGTATTGAGCCGGCTGAACGACGTCGCTCCCTGCGGCGAGCTGAACGTAGCTGCCTGCGGGCAGCAGCTTCACCCCCGTGAACAAAGTGCGCTCGGCGAAGAAATTCTGGAACGTCAGATACTCCGAGAGGCCGGCCACGTCGATCCGCGTCACATATTCCGGGATCGCGCGGAACGCCTTGTGTTCCGAAGCAAATACGAACGTTTGCCCCAACTGCGCATAGTAGAGCGGTTTCACGCCAAACCGGTCTCGCGCCAAGGTGAGCGTGCGTTCCTTGTTATCCCAGATCGCAAACGCGAACATCCCGTTCAACTTCAGGAGCGCATCCAGTCCCCATTCGGCAAAGGCATGCAGCAGCACTTCGCTGTCACCAGTCGAATTGAACCTGTGCCCACGCGCCGAAAGCTGTACTTTCAACTCCTTGAAATTGTAGATCTCTCCATTGTAGGTGAGGACATATCGGCCATCCTGCGTCTCCATCGGCTGACGCGCCGCGTCCGTCAGGTCGATGATGGACAAACGCCGATGACCGAGCCCCACCGGGCCGTTGCAGTAGTGTCCTTCGCCGTCCGGCCCCCGATGAGCAATCATATCGGTCATGGCCGTCAGCGTCGTGATCGAGGCCGGACGACCGTCGCGGTGGAAGATGCCGGCTATACCGCACATACCGAAATGTCCTCGTCCTGATCGCTTTCGAATTGGACCTAGATCTGCGCCTTGGCGCGACGCTGCTCGACCTGGTCGATGTGCTCACGGCGCCACTCGATAAGCCGCCGCAATCCTTCGTCGAGATCGATCGCCGCCGAGAAGCCGATCTCCTCTTGCGCGCGCTTCGGTGATCCGATGCGGTTGCGAACCAGCGTAGCTTGGCTGCGGGGAGCATAATTGATGGGCTGGTTTGAGCCCGTGAGGTTCAGCAGCTTTTCCGCGATCTCCTTCAACGAAGTGCGCTTGCCGGTGCCGACATTGTAGAAGCGATCCGTGGCATCCGCCGTCATCGCGCACAGATTGGCGCGCGCACAATCCTCAACCGCGACGAAATCGAAGGCTTCCGATCCGTCACCGAGGATGGTCGGCCCTTGTCCCTTGTCGATTGCGTCCAGCATTTTCATGATGACCGCGATGTATGCGCCCCGATAATCCTGGCGAGGACCGTACACGTTCATGTAGCGGAGGCCGACATAATCGAGTCCGTAGCGGAAGTGATAGGCGCGCGCCATCGCCTCGCCGCAAATCTTGGTGGCGCCGTAGAAGTTCTTGTTGTTGAAAGGATGATCTTCCGTCATCGGCTCCTCAACAGCATCGCCGTACACCGACGCAGATGACGACCAGACGAGCCGTTTGACGCCGTTCCGCACGCAGCCGTCCAGGACGTTGAACATTCCTTTCACGTTCACATCGAACGCGGTTCGCGGAAATTCGTGACACTGCAAGAGCCAGAGCGCGGCGAATTGGAAGACGCCGTCAGCTCCCTTCAACGCAGCATCGAGAATATCCGTTTGCGTGATGTCGCCGCCAGCCTCGAAGATCTTGACCCTCGGGTCGCGCAATGCGCTGGCAAGATTCTCATACGTACCGCGCACGAAGTTGTCGTAGATGACGATTTCGCCGACATCGGTTTTCGTCAATTGATCGACTGCGTGTGAACCGATGAGCCCCGCCCCACCGATGACGACGAATTTCTTCCCGCGAATATCCATGTTTGTTCAGCCTTCGATTTCCATAAGCGTTTCGTTGCGAAGCTCATAACGGCGATGGCTTCGCGGGCAAACGAGGTCCGATCCCAGCCGTTCGCCAGCCCGGCTCATCCAGCCGATCCTCCGCGCTGGATTTCCAGCCATCAAAGCGAACTTGGGGACGTCTTTGGTGATCACCGCGCCGGCACCAATGAAGCAATATTCGCCAAGCGAGTGCCCGCACACGATGGTCGCGTTTGCGCCGATGCTCGCCCCGCGCCCGATCGGCGTCCTACGAAACTCGTCCTTGCGCGAAACATCCGCGCGCGGGTTGTTGACGTTCGTGAAGACGCAGCTCGGGCCGCAAAACACGTCGTCTGCAAGCTCGACCCCGTCATAAATCGAGACGTTGTTCTGGACCTTGCAGCCGTTCCCGATCCTCACGTTGGGCCCGATCATCACGTTCTGGCCGATGGAGCAGTTCTCGCCAATCACGGTACGCGACAGAATATGGCAGAAGTGCCAGATCTTGGTTCCGCGCCCGACGATTGCACCCTCGTCGACATAGCTCGACTGGTGGATCAATACGCCCGGAAACCGCGGGTCTTCGCGCATTTCGCTCATTTGTGCATCGCTCGCTGAGCGAAGGCGTGGACGCCGTTGCTCCTGACGATCGGCGCGCTGCGGAATGTCGAGACGATGTCGATCGACGGACGAACCTCGTCCAGGCCGAAACCGCGGCCGGCAACGATCTCTTCATAGCTACGCGTGTGCAGATCAGTGAAGCCCTCGGAAAATTCGACCTCCTCGCCGTCCACGGTGATGGAGCGATACGTCGTCTTCTTGCCCTTGACGCTCTCAGGCAGGTCATTGCGATCCAGCGACAGGAACCAGCTGACATCGGCGCGGTCGCACTCGAGCGAGCCCGCCGCCCTCTCCGCTTCGCGCAGATGCGCCTCGCTGCGGCTGGCGGGCCCGAACACGAAGCTGAGCATGTCGAAGAAATGCACGCCGATATTGGTGGCCACGCCACCCGATTTCTGCTCCGCACCTTTCCAGGAAGCATGATACCAGCGCCCGCGCGACGTGATGTAGGTCAGCTCGACCTTGTGACGCTTATTGGTATTGGCGAAGCGCTCCCGCAGCGCAATGATGGCGGGGTGCAAGCGCAGCTGGAGGATGGTGGAGATACGCCGTCCGGTCTCACGCTCGATGGCAGCCAGATCATCGATATCACCCGGATTGAGGACCAGCGGCTTCTCGCAGATGGCATCGACGCCCGAGCGGAGAGCAAACCGACAATGCGCATCGTGAAGATAGTTCGGCGAACAAATGCTCATGTAGTCGAGCTTGCGGTCACCTCGTCGCAGCGCATCGACGTGCCGGTCGAACAGTTCGAACTCGGTGAAGAATTCCGCATCGGGAAAATGGCTGTCCATGATGCCCACGGAATCGTTGGGATCATAGGCGACGGACAGCCTGCCGCCCGTCTCGGCCATCGCCCGCATATGCCGTGGCGCGATATAGCCGGCCGCGCCGATCAACGCATAGGTCGTCATGGATCTCTCTTTCAAGCTTCGCGCTCGCTTCGGGCAAGCTACCGCACTCGGGGTGAAACGACCTTCACCCCGAGCCAAACCTTTAACGACGTCTGCCGAGCGGCAGACGGACTTACGCGGCGGCGATCAGTTCCGCCCCAACAAACACGCGCACCTTGCGGCCGAGCAAGTTCAGAAGTACGGCGACACGATGGTGATCGCTCACATCTTCCACAAGCGCAAGACTGTCGACGAATGCACCATCGACGATCCGCACCTTGTCGCCGGCGGAGAAGGCCGGCCGAGCCGCGAGCTTGATGAATCCCGCATCGTCTTCGCGCGCCCTCAGCGCACTAACAACACCGTCCGCAACTTGAGCCGGCCGGTCTCCGACGCAGACGAGATGCGAGACGCCAAGCGTGGACTGAATTGAGCGCCATCGCTGTGCCGCAAGATCGATGGCAACAAAGACGTAACGAGGAAATAGCGGGCGCGCCACGGTCTCGATCTTTCTGGCATGGCTGCGACGCTTCAGGTATCGCGGTAGATAGATCGAGAAGCCCTGGCGCTCGAGATTGGCAGCCGCCTTTGCCTCGGAATTGACGTGCGTCTGCGCGACGTACCAACTGGCGCGATCCGTTGTCATCAGACCATTCCCTGCTGCTGCTTGGGACGCACGCTCAGCAGATCGGGCACGAGCACCCTGTCTGCCCCGAACTGCCCCACCGCCTCGTCAAACACCTTCCGCGCCGCCGTCAGGTGGGTCACGACCACCGCGTCGAACGGCTCGTCGACCGACGCGTAGGAGGACACGACCTTGACGCCGATGAAGCGACCAGCCGCGACCTCGGAATCGATGATGGCAACGATCGAAACCGGCCCATCGACCGCGCTCAAGATCGCGATTTCGCACAGGTCCGAGTACCCGGCAAGCACGATGCGCTTGAAACCGAGAGCCTGGGCGCGGTCAAGGATTCTCGCGTATTCCTCCTTCGCCTTGCGGAAGAGCGAAAACGAATCCGAAAGGAACTGAACGGTTAGCCGCGATTTCTCGGAGAAGCCCTGGGGCGTAAGGTAATAAGCATATCGCCGCGTCGGCGCCTGGCTGATCTTGACGAAGCCCTTCTTGACTGCGCGTTTAAGATAGGCGTTGACCAGGCCTAACGCGACGCCAAGTTCGGCCGCGATCCGCCGCTGGGATCTGGCACCATCCGCTTCAACGGAGTTAAGCAGACCGAGCACGAGCCGGTCGCTGTCCTTTTCGTCGGTTGGTAGCGTACCCGCCATCTTCCCCCCTGCTGGAGAGGGAGCTAGCGCGTTCAGACGGTGAACGTCAAGCGAATTCGTTCACGCCATGAACAATACAAGACACTGATAAATCTTACGTTTTCTAAATTGGCCGTGTTACCCAAACCACACATTTCAACTGGAAGTGAGTGTTTCCTCGAGATAGCGCGTCGCGAGCCGCGAATAGCTGTACTTCCGCGCGACCGCCACCCGATCGCCCAGCGGGCGCTCCGGATCCTTGAGCGCCGAGACCAAACCCGCCGCCAGCGCCGCAGGATCATCCGGCGCGCATCGCAAGGTCACCAGATCTTCAAGCCCGGCGAGCGCCCGGTCTTCGCAGGCAATGACGATGCGGGGCGCGAAGAGGCAATAGTCGAACAGTTTGTTCGGGCTGATGCCATGATGATAAAGCGCGTTTCGATGGAAGGAGACGACCGCGCAGTCAGATGCATTGAGCATGCCGTGCACGACTGCCCGCTCAACTTCATCGTGGAATTCCACGTTGGCGAGGCCCGCAGCCCGCTGCTTCAGTTCGGCCAGCGACGTGCCCGAGCCGATCAGGACGAAATGGATTTCGGGATTTGATTTCGCGAGCGCAGCTGCCGCGTCGATGATGACCTCCACCGCATTGGGCGGTCCCATACCGCCCGCGTAAAGGACGACCCGTCGGCCCTCTCGCTTCATCTGCGTGATACGATCGATCAGGGAATGGTCGAGGCCATCTATTCTCAGCGCGCTCTGGATTTCGCTCTCTGAAACGCCATTGGGAATCCAGGTGAACCGGCCGGCCGGCAGTCCGCGCGAGCGCATGTGGGGTTCCGCGCCGGCCAGCAGGCAAATGACGCGCTCGGCCGAACGATAGGCGGAGCGCTCCTTCCAGCCGAGCACCTTCATCAGCGGGTGCCATGCAGGGGTCAACCCGAGTGCCATGATGCTCTCCGGCCAGAGATCGCGAATCTCGACCCAGAACTTTGCACCGAACCGCCGCGCGATTGCATGCGCAGCCGCGACAAAGAACAAGTGCGGGCTCGATGCGATGACGATATCCGGCGGACCGAACTGCCTTGCAATCGGTCCTGAGCTCGATTTCAGCCTCGTCCCGAAACTCAAATTGTTCCAGAGACGGCCGAGACTACTTTTACTGTAACGCGGCGTGTCCAGGAACCAGAAATCGACGCCCTCGATGCGCTGAGGGCCCGGCACGCGGGGCTCTCGGTGCAGGTGATGAAAGCCCGCGCTCACCACCACGACGGAATGGCCCATCCTACCCCAGGCGTCCGCAAGCCAGAACGGCCGCCAATGTCGGCCGAGACCCGGTCCACCCGCAAACGGATGCAGCAACCAGATGTTCATCCCTCAATCCAGACCGCTAGGGGTGACGCGGCTGCCATCGTCAACCGCGCGGCCCCTTCCGACAAACAAGAACATCATGGAGCTTGGACCCGGAAACGCTCGCCCCAGAGCGCCACGCAGTAGAGTCGCCAGCGCATCCCAAGGTCGAGCCGATGAAATCTCTTCTTGAGTGCCGGCATGTCGACATAGCGGAGAAGAAGGGAACTAGCGACCACCTTGTCGTACATCGTGGCCGAATGACGCGTTAGCCACAGTTGATCGGGAGCCGCAAAGCCGATCTTGTCCTTCCGCCAACAAATGCCGTCCGGGAGTATGTCGGTAACCGCCGCGCGCAATGGCCACTTCGTCCAACCGTGATTCAGCTTTATCCGCGTCGGCAGCCGCAGCGCAAACTCGACAAAACGGTAGTCGAGAAACGGCAGGCGCGTTTCGATCCCGAACCGCATCGAATTCTTGTCTTCGAAACGCAGCAACATCGGCAAGTTCGTCTCGGTGATCTCCAAAACCTGCATGGCTTGCGCGTCTCTCGTGGTACGCGCGAACCGGCGCAGCGCCTCAGGGAGATCCGGATTTCTCAGGAAGGAATAGCGCCAGCGATAGAACATCGCGCGCAGGCTCGCAGAGCTCGCTCCGAACAGGTACATCAGCAAACGCCGGACCGGAATTCCGGCCTCGATTGCGGCCTTGAACGCGCGGACAAATCCGCGCACTCCATCCTGACGATAATGCTCGAGCAGCCACGCGGCGTAGTAACGATGATAGCCCAGCAAGGTCTCATCACCACCCTGGCCGTCCAGGAGCACGGTCACCCCGTTCGCGCGCGCGGTCTTCATGACCTCGTACTGCATGACGATCGAGGGACCTGCGAAGGGTTCTTCCTGCACGTCCAGCATCGCCTCCGCCGAAGCTGCAAAGTCTTCATAGCTCGGCTTGGTGCGCAACCAATTCAGTTCGGAGCCGCGCGCAACCTCGGCCGCATACGCTTCCTCATTGTTGCTGGCCTGTTCGCTGATGGCTGTGATCGCGAAGAAACGTTCATTGGAACTCGCCGCATGACGTCGTGCGGCCAGCGTCGCGACGCTCGAACTATCCAGCCCGCCTGACAAGCAGGTTCCGACCCGGACGTCAGAGCGCAGACGCAAACGGGTGGCGTCGTCGAGCAGGTCCCTCAATTGCCGGACGGCGTCATCCGCGCCGCCCGCTGTCGAGCCGGGCGCGAGGGAATAGTATCGCGCGATCTCGAATTGACCTGTCGACACGTCGACGCGCATCTGGTGTCCGGGAGGCAGCTTCTCGATTCCCTTGAAGAAAGTTCGAGCGGTATGGTCGGTCAAACCACACACGAGAAATTCGCCGACCAGATCGTCGTCTGCGACCGCCCCTTCGATCAGCGGAAGCAGTTGGCGGATCTCCGAGCCGAATGCGAACTGCGCTGGGGTATTGACATAGTAGAACGGCTTTACGCCAAAGCGATCGCGGGCGCAAAACAGTGAATTGTCACGTTCGTCGTGGATCGCGAATGCCCACATGCCATTGAACCGCTCAAGGCAATTCGTGCCCCAGCGGACATAGGCCGCCAGGAGGACTTCGGTATCGGACGCGGTATGGAAGACGTGCCCGAGCGCTTCTAGCTCCGCCCGGAGTTCAAGATAATTATAGATTTCGCCGTTATATGTAATCCAGATCGGGAGAGAGGTGTCGCGCATCGGCTGCGCGCCGTCATCGCTCAGATCGATGATGGCCAGCCGCCGGTGCCCCAGGCCGACATTGCCATTCACTCTCACTCCTCGTCCGTCGGGCCCGCGGTGGGCAACCATATCGGTGAGCCGCTCCACCTGCTTCGCATCAACCGGTCCGGTCCTGCTAAGAAGGCCGAAGATCCCGCACACGCGCTCACCTATCTCGTTGACGACTGCGGGCCCATGTTCACAAAAAAGAAGGACCGTCGAACCCTTCAAACCAAACGCTGGCGGGGCCCAACGCAAAATCGTTGGGGACCCTAGCGCGTTCACGCGATGAACGTCAACATGGTTGGCGCGCGGGATGTGCCGGCCCCAAAGATTCGCATCGCAGGAGTAAAGTCGCGTGTGCGGGGAAAGACCGACGATGGACGCATGTGCTGCCTTAGCGGCCGGGTCATTGTGCTTTCCTTTCCGGGTGAGACGCCGGCAAGGCGTTGCGCATGGTCCATCAAGGACTTGCAATTGCGGTGGATATGACGGATCAACGGCTGCATGGAACAGGTTGTCCGGTGATCTCTTGAACGTACCCGATCCCCGCAACTGATCGCGCTTTGTCCGAGGCAACTCGGCGTAGCTTTCGCTGTCGAGGGATGCGGGATGATTTTCCATCTCGCGTAAACGCGGAGTAGCGCCTCCTCAGGTCTCCACGGCTGCAACTGGCGCCCGATGATCTTTGATATGACCACAGCACCGATTGAGAAGGACAGGCAGCGCGTAACGCCTTCGGACGAACCGCAGCGCTCGAGCCAGGGCGTTCGGGAACCATCAAAGCCCGGCTTCCGGCCTGCTATGGTCGAGCACTACCGCGTTGCGAAAACGGCCGCCACTCGCAGGCTGACTGACGCTCTGGTCAAGAAGGCCCGGAGCGCCACGCAGAGACGGCTCGCGCGCGGAACAGTCCGCACGCTCTGGGCCTCTACTCCCATCCTGACCCTTCCGCTCCTCGCCCGATGTGACCGCCTGCTCGGATTCCGCTCGTCGTCGCTCGTCTTCAACACCTACTACGTCACGAGATCGTTCGACCTAAACCTCATTCTTTTCGAGGGCGCCCTCAGGTTGACGCGAAGCAGACCAAGCCTCGCGCTGTTCCGCTGGCTGGTGTTCGCATGGGCTTTGCTGCGCTTCGACGTATTCAACTACTTTTACGATCGGGGCCTTCTTCTGAGCGACCAACGGTACGGGATCAATCCGGATGAGCTCGACCTGCTTTCCAGGTCGGGCAAGCGCCTTTACACCTATGCTTACGGCGCGGACGTAAGGAGCCGGGAGCTGACGTTAGCCCTGGGTACTCCAAACCTGTGTCAGGAATGTCCGCAGCCTGGAAGATTTTGTGTTTGCACCACCGAAATGCTCGACTCCTCACTGAAGCGGCTTGCCGGGCGAGCCACTGCGCAGATCGCCATGGGCGACATGACGGCCTATGTGCCTGGCTGCCGCGACATTCACTATTGGCCGCTCGACACGACCAAATTCATCGCGAATCCACCGACTTTTCGCCTTGGCGAGACCTTGAGGATCGCTCATGCGCCGAACCACAGTCATTTCAAGGGGACGGGTCATCTATTGCAGGCAATTGATCGCTTGATCGCAGAAGGTGAGAAGATCGAGCTCGTGTCGATCCAGGGCGTCTCGAACAAGAGGGTCTTGGAGCTGTTCAGCACCTGCCATCTGGTCGCCGATCAATTCGTAGCCGGCTTTCACGGCTATACCGCCCTTGAGGCAATGGCGATGTCGAGGCCCGTGCTCTGTTATCTGCGCGACGATCACATGATGATCGATCCGACGACGTGCCCCATTATCAGGACATCTCCCGACGAGATTTACGGCACGCTCAGAAATTGCTTGCACGGCACGATTGACCTCGAAGCCATTGGCCGAAGCGGACGCCGGTACGTTGAACGGTACTATAGCATCGAAGCTGTGGCCGCCCGCCTCGGAAGACTCTATCTCGAAACCGCCAACTTTCCCGGCGAGCTCAATGCGAGGCTTGCAAAGCGGATCGACACGCTTGTGAACGAGCATCATGTCTTGCAGGGCTGCTCCAAGCCGCCGGTCGGCTCGCCATGAAAATCCTTCATGGTCCGGTCAACGTGGGGAACCAACCCTGGGTGCTCTCGCGCGCGGAGCGCCGGCTTGGCGCCGCTAGCGACCTGGTCGTCCGCAACGACACATGGTTGAAGTATCCCGCCGACACCGTGCTTGCAGGGGAGAAAGCGGGTTTCGCGGAAGTCGCGATGCGAAGCGTTGCCTATGGCATGCTCAGGGAATGGAGCTACGACGTACTTCACTTCTATTTCGGGCAGACCTTCCTTCTGCCCGGATTTCCGCTGTCTGGTAACGCGACGATGAACGGGATCATCAGCCGATTGACGAGCGCCGACCTTCGCCTCTGTCGCGCGCTGGGCAAGAAGCTGTTCATGACGCTGCAAGGGTGCGACATTCGGCTGGCGCAGGAAGGCAACCGAAGAAACGACTGGACGATGTGCGCGAACGACCACTGCGAGCTGTTTCAGCGATGCGTCGACGTGCTGGATCAACAGCGGCGCCTTCTCGCAGCCAACGTCCTGCCGCTGTTCGATCGCGTATTCTATCTCAATCCGGAGCTCGGCCACATCGCGACCACTGCGCAATTTCTGCCGTACGCGAATGTGGAAGTCGGCAACTACGCGGTCACGCCTCCTTCGCCACGCGGCAAGCCGAGGATTGTCCATGCGCCGAGCGTTGGGCGGATCAAGGGGACGCCGCTCATCCTCGATGCGCTGAAAAAGCTGGAATCCAGCTACGACTTCGAATTCGTCCTTGTTGAGAAGAAGACACACGAGGAAGCGCTTGAGCTCTATCGTTCTGCCGATATTGCGATCGATCAGGTCCTGGCCGGCTGGTACGGCGGCTTTGCGGTTGAAATGATGGCAATGGGGAAACCGGTCGGCTGCTACATCCGGGAGAGCGACTTGAAATTCGTCCCAGAGGCCATGAGGAGGGAGCTCCCGCTGTTCAACCTGGATCCCGGCAATCTTGCAGAAAGCATCGCCGCGATGCTCGACCGCCGCTCTGAGTGGGAATGGCGTGGACGGCAGGCGCGCAGATACGTCGAACGGTGGCACAATCCCGACGTGATCGCGAAGGCCATGCTGCGGGCCTACGACCGAGCCGACAGCCTGTTCGAGCTTGAAATCTCCTGAGCGGCAACAATCGCGGGAGCGACAACGCCCTTACGGCGTGCAACGGGCGGTGCTCAGATGGGAAAGCCAACCAGTTCGGAGTGCGCCGCGCTTGAGCGGCTCTTCCGCCGATAATGCTGCAGCCGAACGCGAATAGTCTGTGTCCGCCGAGTCCCTATCCACGCAAACCGCGAGCAGCGCCGGCGCCGCACGATCTCGGCCCTCTGCATGCGGGGTGGCGAGGTGCCACCTGCCGCGTTTTCCGGATCAACGTACTCGCTTTCGTAGCATCAGGCGTGCTGCGGCTGCGCCAGAATGTTGGATTGGGCGAGCGGCGGATCAACGACGCTGGTGCCGCCGTGACCATCACTCGACGCGGTAAATGTCGACGCCATGTAGTTACCTAGGAGAGTAATGTTCGCCGTGTGCGTACCGTCCGTGACATGGAGCGTTCCACCGGATGTGGTCCCCGTGTAGGTCGGCGTCTGGATCGTGGCGAAATTCATGTCGACGAAGTCGATCGCGTCCGATCCAGCCATTCCGGCCACCGTGCCGGAGAACGTCCCGGAGTTGTCGAGCTTCAGCGTCCCCGTGCTGGACTGGAACGTGATTGCCGCAGAGGAAGCCGAGGAAAGCTCCAGGACATCGCCCCCCGCGATCGGTGCGTTCGCCGCATTCTCGCCGGTAGCGTTGAATGATTGCCACGCACTCCATTGCATTCCGTCGTTGGCTCTCACCCACAACTGATCGGTACCTGATCCGGCACGATAGACAGTCTGCGCTAGCTGGGATGCCGTCAGATCTATTTCGGTGTTCGCGGATTGAACCACCCCATTGACGATCCAGCTCCCATTTGAGTTCGAGTCCCACAGGGCATAGCTGACGATGGAATTCCCGTCTGCGTCTGCCACACTGAAGAGATTCGAGGCGGCGAAGCTCTGACCGGCGACGGTCGTCAGATTGGGCGCTGACACCACTGGCGCGACATCCGGCGCCGGCGTCGCCGTGAACGACGTCCACGCGCTCCACAGGCTGCCGTCATTCGCCCGCACATAAAGCGTATCCGGCGTTGATCCCGTAGGACCGAACACATAGCTCACCTGTGCGAGGTTCGCCGCTGCGACGTCGATCTCGGTGCTGGCCGCCTGTGCCACGCCGTTGACCACCCAGTGGCCGTTGCCGCCGGTGTCCCAGAATGCGTATTGCGCGACAGTGTCGCCAGCGTCCGCATCGCTGACCGAGAACAAGCTCGATGCCGCGATCGACGTCTGGCCGTGCGTTGCCGTCACGTTGTTGGCCGACACCACCGGCGCGACATCCGGACCCGGCGTTGCCGTGAACGACTTCCATGCGCTCCACAGGCTGCCGTCGTTCGCCCGCACATAAAGCGTATCAGGGGCCGACCCACTTGGACCGAACACATAGCTCACCTGGCCGAGGTTCGCCGCCGCGACATCGATCTCGGTGCTGGCCGCCTGCGCCACGCCGTTGACCACCCAGTGGCCATTGCCGCCGGTGTCCCAGAACGCGTATTGCGCGACGGTATCGCCGGCGTCGGCATCGCTGACCGAGAACAAGCTCGATGCCGCGATCGAGGTCTGACCATGCGTTGCCGTCACGTTGTTGGCAGACACCACTGGCGCGACATCCGGTCCCGGCGTCGCCGTGAACGACTTCCACGCACTCCACAGGCTGCCGTCGTTCGCCCGCACGTAGAGAGTATCCGGAGCCGACCCACTTGGACCGAACACATAGCTCACCTGTGCGAGGTTCGCCGCCGCGACATCGATCTCGGTGCTGGCCGCCTGCGCCACCCCGTTCACCACCCAGTGGCCGTTGCCGCCGGTGTCCCAGAACGCGTATTGCGCGACGGT
>NZ_LBJG01000003.1 GCF_028128765.1 Bradyrhizobium sp. CCBAU 51627 | reverse complement strand
GAATCAGAGACCTTATGGACTCACGATAATCGACGCGCCGGAAGCCATCCCTCCATCACTTTCGATTCAACTCAGTCGCCGGATGCTCTAGCTTTCGTAGCCGGATGCAGCGCATCGAAATCCGGGATCTGTGCGCGCCGAACGACTCCCGGATTACGCTTGAGCTCCATCCGGGCTACGCGCCTCGGCCGCCGCCTTGCGCAGACATTCCCGGCACAGGCAATCCTCGCCCTTGACCGGCATCGGCAGTCGCGCTGTTTCCTCTGCGCACCAGCAATTGCCCGAGAGATTGCAGCCGAATTCGGTGCCGCAGCGGGAGCAGATGAGGCGGCGTGCCGGCATGTCCTGCAACGCGAATTCTTTCGAAATTGTCATGATTTGCGCCAAGGCTTCGTCGTGATTTTCACGCCGGGTTCATCTCCCGTCTCGGTATATTAGGCCTCGCTGACACGCTCGAAAAGCGGTTGGTTCCACGCAGAGAACAAATCGATGGCTCGCGACTCGCATGCCGCCCTCGTTGCGCTCAACCGCTTCGGCTTCGGCGCTCGCGGCGGCGCGTCCGGCGATCTCATTAATGCGGCCTCCGATCCGCGCGGCTTTGTGAAGGCGGAGCTCGCCCGTCCCTACGGCGTGCTGCTGGAGGCGCCGGCGCTGCAATCGACGCCGCAACTTGGGCAGGCCGCGTTCGCCTACCAGGATCAGGTCAAGCAGGCGCGCGAGGCGGCGAAAGCCGGCACACCGATCGAGGCGCCGCCGCAAGCGCCGGCCGACCAGAAGCCCGACAACAAAATGCGCCGGAACCTCTCGCTGAACACCGTGACGGCCGAGATCGCCGGCCCGATGGCCGAGGTGAAGCCGGGCGACGCTGCGATGAAGCCTAATGGCATGCAGCCGAACGCCGCCGCGCCGCCGACGGCTGCAAAGCCGGCGCAGCCACTCAACGTCATCCAGAAAACCTTTCGCGCTGAAGCGCTGGCGCGATTGCAGCGGGCGATGATGGTCGATTGCGGCTTCACCGAGCGCCTGGTCGTGTTCTGGTCCAACCATTTCTGCATCTCTGCGAACAAGGGCGAGCTGGCGCGGATGTGGGCCGGCGCGTTCGAGCGCGAGGCGATCCGTCCGCATGTGCTCGGGCGTTTCGCCGACATGCTGAAGGCGGTCGAGCAGCATCCGGCGATGCTGTTCTTCCTCGACAACCAGCAATCGCTCGGACCTGACTCGCGCGCAGGCCAGAACCGCAAGCGCGGGCTGAACGAGAATCTCGCGCGCGAGATCATGGAGCTGCATACGCTCGGCGTCGGCGGCGGCTACACGCAAGGCGACGTCACCTCGCTCGCGCGCATCATCACCGGCTGGACCTTTGCCGGTCGCAAAGGGCAGATCGGGGCGCCCGGCTCCTTCGCCTTCAACGCCAATGCGCATCAGCCCGGTCCGCAGGTGCTGCTCGGCAAGACCTATGAGGCGAACGGACTGGGGCAGGGCGAGGCTGCGCTCGCCGATATCGCGCGGCATCCCTCGACGGCGAATTTCATTGCGACCAAGCTCATCAGGCATTTCGTCGCTGACGATCCGCCGCCGGCGCTGGTGGCGCGCTTGCGCGACGTGTTCGTCAGGACCGACGGCGATCTCAAGGCGCTTGCCACGGCTTTGGTCGATTCCGACGAGGCGTGGAAAGCGCCGCTGACAAAGATGCGCTCGCCATATGATTTCCTGGTCGCGAGCGGCCGGCTGCTGGCGCGCGTGCCAGAAGATCCTGGCCTCTACCTGAACGGCCTTAACCTGCTCGGCCAGCCGCTGTGGACGCCGGCCGGCCCCAATGGTTTCCCCGACACGGCCGCGGACTGGGCGGCGCCGGAGGGCATGAAGCTCCGGCTCGACATCGCCTCGCAGATGGGCGCGCGGCTCGGGCCCAATATCGATCCGCTCGACCTGTTGGAATTCGCCGCCGGCGATGCGGCATCGCCCGAAACGCGGCGGACCATCGAGCGCGCGGAATCGCGCCAGCAGGCGCTGGCGCTGCTGTTGATGTCGCCGGAACTGCAGAGGAGATGAAGATGATCGACTGCGTCGAAAACCGGCTCCTCACCTCGCGCCGTGGCCTTCTGCTCGGCGGCGCGTCGTTCGCGGCGTGGGCCTATTTGCCGAAATTCGCGCGCGCGGCCGACGGGCGCGACCCGCGCCTGGTCGTGGTGATCCTGCGCGGCGCGCTCGACGGGCTCGCGACCGTCGCGCCGGTCGGCGACCCCGATTATGCCGGCCTTCACGGTTCGATCGCGCTTGCGACGGACGGCGCGCATCCCGCGACCAGGCTCGACAGCTTCTTCGCGCTGCATCCGGCGATGCCGGAGTTCGCGCGCATGTATCGCGACCAGCATGCCGCGGTGATCCATGCCGTCGCGACGCCCTATCGCGATCGCTCGCATTTCGACGGCCAGGACGTGCTCGAAAGCGGCTATGCCGGTCCTGGCCGCGTGCAGTCCGGCTGGCTCAATCGCGCGCTGGAAGCGCTGCCGCGCGGCGAGCGGGTGTCGAGCGGGCTTGCGGTCGGTCCCACCACGCCGCTGGTGCTGCGCGGCAATGCACCGACCGTCGGTTGGGCGCCGGTCGCGCTGCCGGAGGCCGATGATGACACGGCGATGCGGCTGGTCGATCTCTACCGTCATCGCGATCCCGCGCTGGCCGCGGCGCTGTCGCAGGGCCTCCAGCTCGAGAAGGCCGCGAGCGGCGACGACATGAAGCCGAAGCCGGGCAACGCAGTCGCGCAGATGCGGCAGGTCGCGCGCGGCGCGGCCAAGCTGATGGTTGCCGATGATGGTCCGCGCATCGCCGCGCTCGCCTTCGACGGCTGGGACACGCATGCCAATGAAGGCGGCCCGGTCGGCCGGCTCGCTTTCCTGCTCGGAGGACTCGATGGCGCGCTGGCTGAATTCGAAAGCGGCCTCGCCGAGCGGTGGCGCGACACCGTTGTCGTCGTCGCCACCGAGTTCGGTCGTACCGCGCGCATCAACGGCACCGACGGTACCGACCACGGCACCGGCACGATCGCGCTGCTCGCCGGCGGCGCTGTGAAGGGCGGCCGCGTCATCTCCGACTGGCCGGGCCTCAAGCCCGCCAACCTCTACGAGGCGCGCGATCTCAAGCCCACCACCGATCTGCGTTCGGTGATCAAGGGCGTGCTGCAGGGCCAGTTCGGAATCTCGGATCAGGTGCTGGCCCAGACGGTGTTCCCGGATAGCGTCGGTGCGCGACCGATGAAGGGATTGGTGGCGTAATCCACAAATGCCGTCATTCCGGGGCTCGCGCCTTGCGGCGCGTCCCGGAATGACGACATGATTGGCGAAACATCAGGAGACCACCCGCATGTACATCGCCATGAACCGCTTCCGCGTCGCCAAGGGATCGGAAGCGGCCTTCGAGCAGGTCTGGCTCTCGCGCGACACCCATCTGGACAAGGTGCCGGGCTTCGTCGAATTCCATCTGCTGCGCGGGCCCGAGCTCGAGGACCACACGCTGTATGCCTCGCACACGGTGTGGGCCAATCACGCCGCGTTCGACGCGTGGACCAAGTCGGAGGCGTTTCGCGCGGCACATCACAAGGCCGGCGACAACAAGCCGCTCTATCTCGGCCATCCCCAGTTCGAAGGCTTCGAAGCGATTCAAACGGTGGGACGCGGCGCCAAGTAGCGCGCTGCTCTATCGTTGTTGGAGCATGATCTTCGCGCAAACGTGTTCTGCGTTTGTCGGATCATGCTCTATCCCAGCGTGATCTTGTCGATTTCGGCAAGGTCCTCGGCGGTAAGCTGCCAGGCGATCGCCTTGACGTTCTGCTCGACCTGCTCGACGCGGGTGGCGCCGGCGATCACGCTCGACACCTGCGGGCGCGCGGCGAGCCAGGAGAAGGCGAGCTCGAGCATCGAATGGCCGCGTGCCTTGGCGAAGGCCTGGAGCTTCTCGACGATGTCCTCGTTGCGCGGCGTGACGTAGCGGTCGCGCAGCCGCGGTGTCTGCCCGAAGCGGGTATCGCCGGGCGCGGCCTCGCCCTTCCTGTACTTGCCGGTCAAAAGTCCGCTGGCGAGCGGGAAGAACGGCAACAGGCCGAGCTTGTATTCCTGCGCGGCCGGCAGCAGGTCCTTCTCGATGTCGCGCACGACGAGGGAGTATTCGTCCTGGCAGGAGACGAAGCGGCTGACATTCATCGCGCGTGCGACGTATTCCGCCTCGGCGATCCGCCAGGCCGGAAAATTCGAATTGCCGATGTAGCGCACCTTGCCCTGCCGGACGAGGTCGTCGAGCGCGCGCAGGCTCTCCTCGATCGGCGTCAGCGGGTCATAATCGTGCTGCTGGTAGAGATCGATGTAATCGGTCTTCAGTCGCGTCAGGCTGGCCTCGACCGCATTCATGATGTAGCGGCGCGAGGCGCCCTGCTTGGTTCCGTCCTCGGCCATCGGCTTGGAGTATTTCGTCGCCAGCACGATGTCCTTGCGCCGGTCGCCGAGCACGGCGCCAAGCACAGTTTCCGAGCCGCCCTTGTTCGAATAGATGTCGGCGGTGTCGAACAGCGTGATGCCGAGATCGAGCGCGCGGTGGATCACCTCGCGCGAGGCTTCGAGGTCGATACGCTGGCCGAAATTGTTGCAGCCGAGTCCGACGGCGGACACGCGCAGGCCGGAGCCGCCGAGATTACGAATTTCCATGGGAGATCCTGTCAGAACAAAGCAGGCGCCCATTGTGACCGCGCTGCGCTGCACCGGCAAGCGGTTGGCCGCGTTCCTGCCATGCCGGCACGGAGAGGCGGGCAAAAAAATGCGGCCCCTGTCAGACGCGGCGACTGACGGGGACCGCTTGGGGCGCTTGATCGGTGACGGGGGGCCTGATCAGACGCAACTGCAGGATAGTCCCGCTGTGTAACGCGCCGGTGACGTCAAGAGTTATCCACAGGCTGTAGCAGCCGTCAGAACAGCTTGCGGTAGACAATGAAGCCCGAGCGTTCCGCGACCTTGTCGTAGAGGCTCTGGGCTGTGGTGTTGGTCTCGTGCGTCTGCCAGTAGACCCGCGGCGAGCCCGCGAGCTTGGCGCGTTCATAGACACCGTAAATCAGCGCCGAGCCGACGCCCTTGCCGCGCGCAGCCTCGTTCGTGAACAGGTCCTGCAAATAGCAGGATGGCTCGATCGCCGTGGTGCTGCGATGGAACAGGTAATGCGTGAGCCCGAGCAGCTTGCCGTCGCTCTCGGCGACCAGCGCATGCACCGGCTCATAGGCATCGAAGAAGCGCTGCCAGGTCATGCGGGTGATCTCGGGCGCGAGCGCGGTCGGGCCGGAGCGGCCGTAGAAGGCATTGTAGCCGTCCCACAGCGGCAGCCATTGATCGTAATCCTGCCGGGTAACGGAGCGAATGGTGAGCGACATCTGGAAGATCCGTGGGTCGATGAGGCGCCCTTCATACGTGATGACGGGCGCATCGATCAATCGTGCTGTCGCGCATCACTCCGCGACGCGAAGATACCTGATCAGCTTGCGCCCCGTGGGATCGCGCAGCGAGCGATAATAGTCGGCGCGCACCGGCGCATCGGTGTGGCGCACGAGATCGGTCACCGGCGTATAGCTCAGCATGCGGCCGCCGTCGGGCAGCGCGGTGCAGACGAAGCGCAGCACTTCGCCGTTGCGCAAGGCGATGTTGATCGGCGTGGCGTCGCCGGTCCGCACCATCTCCATGCGTTGCGCGATGAAGACGCCGAGCTCGTCCTCCGGCAGTTCGAACGCGCCGGTGTCGCGGCCATGATACATCAGCGCGATGAAGGGCGGCTTGCTGTCGGCCACCTCGTCCGGCAGCGCGAAATAGTCGCGGAAGGCCCGGTTGATGAACTCGGCGCGGGTCTCCGCATCGAGCAGTACGATGCCGATATCGACCTGGTCGAGCGCAGCCGACAGCCGCACGGCGGTGGCGTGATTGCGCCGTTCGGAAGCGAAGGCGTCGAGCAGACGCTGGCGCATCAGGCCGGTGATGGCGGCGGCGCCGGCGGTCGTCAGCGCGAGCAGGCCGAGCTGCGCGAGATCGGCCGCCGGAAGGTCGGGCGTGGTGCGATGGCTGAGTGTGAGCAGCGTCGTACCGATCATCGCGACGGCCATGCTGCCAAGCGCGGACGCCAAGCCCGAGGTCGAACCGGCCAGCGCCACGACGCAGACGAACAGCGGCGCAAGCCAGAGCGCTGGAGCGTGACGGTCGAGCAGCATCGCCAGCAGTGCGATCGCTGCCGTCAGCACGGGACCCGATATGGCACGCCATTCGAACCGCATGGGCCTGGCTCGTTCCTTCCTGAACGAGGTAAGGCCATCAGACTGCCCCACCGTTGCACAAGGGCAATGCGGTTTCGTGCGGCGCGCTTAAGCGGCAATTGCCGGCGCGCGCAAAGCTTTCAGATGATTTTAGACCAAATGCGTATGCATGATGCGCTGCCGCGGTGCCGGCGCATTCAGCGTCGATGCCCCCGGGCCCTTCCGGGTGCCGACGAAAATCAACAGCGATGCCGCGACCAGGATGGCCGCAGTCAGCGTGATTGCAACGATGACCACAGGCGATTTCATCAATGTCCCGTCGCGATGCCGCCAGGCGCGGGATCGCGCGGCACCTTGAAGGCTATCAGGGATGAAACGGGGATCAGACCGGCAGGCCCATCGCCATCGTCGCCTTGGTCGACAGCACCGTAAGGGTGACGATCAGGCACAGCGAGAGCGCAGCGACGGCGAGCGAGGCCGCGACCGCGTTGGTCAGCCGGGAAGACGAGACGGTATCGGTTTGGCCCTGAAAGCCGACCGTGCCGGACGCCCGAATCATGGTCTAAATCCTTCAACGTGCGAGCGAATCACCCGCGCCGTCGAACAACTTCACAATTTCAACCGGCAATATTGCGGCGGCTATCGCGCTGAAAATGGCGAGATTGCGGCAAAGGTTAACGCTATGCCCGTTATTTCTTAACGTTGCACCAGATTTCAGGCACCGGCCGCGATGCTCGCGGGGTCATCGATGTCGGCGGGACGCCAGTCCATCGACACGAAACCGGGCGCGGCCTCGACACGCTTCAGCCAGTCCCGGATCGCCGGGAAGGGCTCGAGGTCGAAATCGCAACGATCGGCGAGGTGGGTATAGCCGTACAGCGCGATATCGGCGACCGTGAGCTGGCGGGCGGCGAAGTAGGCATTGGTCTTGAGGTGGTTCTCCATCACCTGGAGCGCGCCATAGCCGCGCTCCATCCAGTCCTCCAGCGCATGAGTCTGCAGATCGCGGCCGCCCCTGACCAGCGACAGCCAGAAATAGGCGGCGCCGATGTTGGGCTCGAGCGCGTGCTGCTCGAAGAACATCCATTGCAGCGCCTCGGCGCGATCGATGCGGTTCTCCGGCGCCAGCGGCGTGCCGACGGCGACGTACCAGAGGATGGCGTTGGACTCGGCGAGATAGCGGTTGTCGCCGACCTCGAGCAGCGGCACCTGGCCCGACGGGTTCTTGGTCAGGAAATCGGGCGTGCGGCTCTCGCCGCGCAGAATGTCCACCTCGACCGCTTCGTAAGGCTGGTTCAACAGCGCCAGCGCAAGGCGGACCTTGTAGCTGTTGCCCGAGCGTTGCATCGAATAGAGCTTGTACATTCTGGGAGTTCGATTCCGAAGGACGGGAAGGTGCGGTGCTTGTTGCCCCGGACCGCGGCTAAACAATGATGCCGATGCGAATCCGCCGCAAGGCCTCACCGGTAGAAAAACTCGAAAACCCTACTGCACTGCAACGCCGTGGAAGATCGTGTTCGCCGCCAAGCTGCAAATCAGATCACGCTTGCGTCAGCATGCACGACGCATCCCGTCGCACGATCGTGTGGAGGTTGGCCGATTGATTGAACCTGCATCGGGCCAAAGCACGCTAACGCTTCCACATCGTCATGCCCGGGCTTGTCCCGCCTGCGCGGCCGAAGCCGCTGCGGCGAGGCAAAGGCCCGGGCATCCACGTTCTTCGCCCCGTATGGCAACGCGTGGATGGGCGGGACATAGGCGAGCGAAGCGACGCCGTCCTTCGGACGCCTATCCCCGGCCATGACGTCAGAGAAGCTTCAGCGCACAACACGCAAAATTGCTCCGAGGACAAGCCTTGCCGGATATGAGGTGTTTGCCTGGCAAAGTTGCGGAAAATTGCGGGAAATCGAACCTCCAGCCGCACGAAATCCGCAAACTTTTGCGAGAACAGGCCGAAGTTTCTTGCGGTGCAGCGGCACACGTTTTAGGGTGGCTTCATTCCCACAATCAGAGTCGTGAGGCCAAAGGGTTCACGACGCTTGTCAGGAGATGATGATGTCCTTCCTTGCCGCTGCGCTCGACCGTGTGAAGCCGTCCGCGACCATCGCGGTCACGGATAAAGCACGCGCGCTGAAAGCGGCGGGCCGCAACGTCATCGGCCTTGGCGCCGGCGAGCCCGACTTCGATACGCCCGCCAACATCAAGCTGGCTGCGATCCGCGCGATCGAGGCCGGCAAGACCAAGTACACCGCGGTCGACGGCATCCCCGAATTGAAGGACGCGATCATCGCGAAGTTTCAGCGCGAGAACGGCGTCGCCTACAAGCCGAACCAGATCATCGTCGGCACCGGCGGCAAGCAGGTGCTCTACAACGCGCTGATGGCGACCATCAATCCGGGCGACGAGGTGATCATTCCCGCACCGTACTGGGTCAGCTATCCCGAAATGGTGGCGCTCGCCGGCGGCGAGCCGGTGTCGGTGGTCTGCACCGCAGCTCACGGTTTCAAGCTGCAGCCCGAGGCGCTCGAGCGTGCGATCACGCCGAAGACCAAATGGGTCATCCTGTGCTCGCCGTCGAACCCGACCGGCGCTGCCTATACGCGCGCCGAGCTCAAGGCGCTCACCGATGTGCTGGTCAAGCATCCGCATGTGTGGGTGATGACCGACGACATGTACGAGCACCTCGTCTACGACGACTTCGAGTTCACCACGGTCGCGCAGGTCGAGCCGAGTCTCTACGACCGCACGCTCACCGTGAACGGCGTGTCGAAGGCCTATTGCATGACCGGCTGGCGCATCGGCTATGCCGGCGGCCCGGCGCAGCTCATCAAGGCGATGTCGACCATCCAGTCGCAGTCGACCTCGAACCCGTGCTCGATCGCGCAGTGGGCGTCGGTCGAGGCGCTGAACGGTCCGCAGGACTTCATCCCGGCCAACAACAAGGTGTTCAAGGAGCGTCGCGATCTCGTCGTCTCCATGCTCAACCAGGCCAACGGCATCGAGTGCCCGCGTCCCGAAGGTGCGTTCTACGTTTATCCGTCCTGCGCCGGCACCATCGGCAAGAAGGCGCCGTCGGGCAACGTGATCTCCAACGACGAGCAGTTCGTCACCGAGCTGCTCGAGACCGAAGGCGTTGCCGTCGTGCAGGGGTCGGCCTTCGGCCTCGGCCCGGCATTCCGCATCTCTTACGCGACCAAGACTTCGGACCTCGAAGACGCCTGCAAGCGCATCCAGCGCTTCTGCGGCAATCTGCGCTAAGCCTGCGGTAACGATCCGACATGAAAGGGCCGCGCATTGCGCGGCCCGCATTGAGCGGGCCCTTTTTGTTTCACGTCCGCGCGATCTGGCACGCCCACGACTCTTGTGGCATAGAACGTCGTGCGGCATCCGCCGCCTTCCTGCTCGCGTCACATTTCCAGCCGGAGACATTTATTTCATGCGCCGTAAGTTCATTCTTGCCGGGCTCGCCGCCGCCAGCCTCGTGGCCTCCGTCGCAAGCAGCGGCGCGCAGCAGCAGCGGATGGTCCGCGTCGGCGTGCTCGAATGCCGCGGCGGCGCCAGCGTCGGATTCATCGTGGGGTCGGTGACCAATCTCGGCTGCGTGCTGCGTGCCGACGGCTTGCCTGAAGACCGCTACGTCGCGACGATTCGCAAAATGGGCCTCGATATCGGGATCACCCAGGAAACCACGCTTGCCTGGGGCGTGTTTGCGCCGGTCGACCGCCTCGGTCCCGGCGATCTTTCCGGCAACTACGCGGGCGCGCAAGGGAGCGCCTCGGTTGGCGTTGGCCTCGGGGGC
This sequence comes from Bradyrhizobium sp. CCBAU 51627, assembly GCF_028128765.1. Lineage (GTDB taxonomy): Bacteria > Pseudomonadota > Alphaproteobacteria > Rhizobiales > Xanthobacteraceae > Bradyrhizobium. Next base: position 66,671 of record NZ_LBJG01000003.1, on the reverse strand, counting down.
AACGTGCTGGTCGGCGGCTCCAACAATTCGATCGCGCTTCAGCCGCTCAGCGTGCAGGGCCAGGTCGGCCTCAACGTCGCCGCCGGTCTCGAGAGTCTGGAGCTCCGTCCCGGCCGTTGACGCCGTCTCAACGCCCGGTGCCTGCGTTCACCTCTCCCGCAGGGAGAGGTCGAATCGCATCAAAGATGCGATCCGGGCGAGGGGTTTAGGTCTCACCTTATGCCCCTTCGGGAAGAGACGGAACACGATACGGATACCCGACCCGATCGCATCAGGCATTATAAGACTTGATCCAATTGACGACGCACCGCAGCGACGTTTGATGCTTGCCAAATCTCGGGGACGGGCAGAGCATCTGCGTTTGCCGACCCAATCATGGGCCGAGCTCCACAAGAAGGAGGCGGCGAATGGGACAAGACGTCAGAAGTCCCCGAGGTCCACGGTGCATCGCGCTGGTGGGCCCTTTCCAATCAGGTAAAACCACACTTCTCGAAGCGATCCTGGCGCGGACGGGCGCAATTCCCCGTGCCGGCAGCGTCGATGCCGGAACTTCCGTCGGCGACGCCACGCCTGAGGCCCGTCATCACAAGATGACCGTCGGGCTCACTGCCGCCACCACGAGTTTCATGGGCGACAGCTACACCTTCCTCGATTGTCCCGGTTCCGTCGAATTTGCCCACGATATGCGCGCCGCGCTTCCCGCCGTCGACGCCGCGATCGTGGTCTGCGAGGCCGACGAGAAGAAGCTGCCGCAGCTTCAGATCATCCTGCGCGAGCTGGAGGAGCTGAAGATTCCGCGCTTCCTGTTCCTTAACAAGATCGACCGCGCCAACGAGCGTATCCGCGAGACGCTCGCGATGCTCCAGCCCGCCTCGCGCGTGCCGCTGGTGCTGCGCCAGATCCCGATCTGGAAGGGCGAACTGATCGAGGGCTTCGTCGATCTCGCGCTTGAGCGCGCCTTCGTCTATCGCGAGCACAAGGCCTCCGAAGTGATCTCGCTCGAAGGCGGCGATCTCGATCGCGAAAAGGAGGCTCGCTTCTCGATGCTGGAGAAGCTTGCCGATCACGACGATGCGCTGATGGAACAATTGCTCGAGGACATCCAGCCGCCGCGCGATGCCGTGTTCGACGATCTCGCCCGCGAACTGCGCGAAGGGGTGATCTGCCCGGTGCTGCTGGGCTCTGCCGCGCGCGAAAACGGCGTGCTGCGTCTGATGAAGGCGCTGCGCCACGAGGCGCCCGGTATCGCCGAGACCGCAAAACGTCTCGGTGCGCCCTCCGCGAAGGACGCGCTCGGCTTCGTCTTCAAGACGCTGCATTCGCAGCACGGCGGAAAGCTGTCGCTGACCCGGTTGCTTGCCGGCCATCTCGACGACGGCGCCACGCTGCAATCCTCCTCCGGCGGAACGAGCCGCATCTCCGGCATCCTCGCCGTCAACGGTGCCTATGACAGCAAGCGTGCCGCGGCCGAAGCCGGTGATACCATTGCGCTCGCCAAGCTCGATCCGGTCAAGACCGGCGACACCGTCTCCAGCGGCAAGACTCCGCCTCCTGCGCTCGCAGCTCTCGAGCCGACGCCGCCTGTGCTCGCCATTTCAGTTGCGGCCACCGACCGCAAGGACGACGTCAAGCTCGGCCAGGCGCTGATGCGGCTGCATGAGGAGGACCCGTCCCTCGTCGTCGTGCAGAACGCCCAGACCCACGACACCGTGCTGTGGGGGCAGGGCGAAATGCATCTGCGCGTCGCCAGCGAGCGGCTGCGCGATCGCTTCGGCGTCAAGATCACCTCGCATCCGCCGGCGATCGGCTACCAGGAGACCATCCGCAAGCCGATTGTCCAGCGCGGCCGCCACAAGAAGCAATCCGGCGGTCACGGCCAGTTCGGCGATGTCGTGCTCGACATCAGGCCGCTGCCGCGCGGTGAAGGTTTCAGGTTCGCCGAAAGGGTCGTCGGCGGCGCGGTGCCGCGCAACTATATCGGCGCGGTGGAAGAAGGCGTCGTCGACGGGCTCGCACGTGGTCCGCTCGGCTTTCCCGTGACCGACGTGGAGGTGACGCTGACCGACGGCTCCTATCACAGTGTCGATTCCTCCGACCTGGCCTTCCGCACGGCGGCGCGGATCGGGCTCAACGAAGGCCTGCCGCAATGCCAGTCGGTGCTGCTGGAGCCGATCCACATGGTCGAGATCGTCTGTCCGACCGATGCCACTGCCAAGATCAACGCGATTCTGTCGGCGCGGCGCGGCCAGATCCTCGGCTTCGACACCCGCGACGGCTGGAGTGGCTGGGACTGCGTCCGCGCCATGATGCCGGAAGCCGAGATCGGTGAGTTGATCGTCGAACTCCGTTCCGCCACCGCCGGTGCGGGAAGTTTCACCCGCCAGTTCGACCACATGGCCGAAGTCACGGGCCGTGCCGCCGATCAGATCATCGCCGCGCATCAGCACGCGGCGTGATCGGTTAGCAGCGCTCTAACGAAAGGCACCCTCTCGCACACCCTCTCCCCGTTCTTCATGGGGAGGGGGTGGGGCAAGGGACCATATCCACGTCTGCGGCGCTGTACGTGGCCCGCGCTTCTCTGCTCACAATAACGCGTGGAGGCAGCAGGGGCTCCCGCTTGCGTTCGTCCTTTCATGATGTATTTTGCATCATTGTATATGCGCAGAATATCATTTATAAGATATGGCATGTGAGGTCGAGGTGATTACGTCGTTCCAGATGCGGGCAGCCCGCGCGCTGCTGGGGATTGACCAGAAAACCCTGGCCGACCTCGCCGGGGTGTCGTTGCCGACCATCCAGCGGATGGAGGCCTCGACCGGCAATGTGCGTGGAGTGGTCGAGACCTTGACGAGGGTGGTCGAGGCGTTCGATCGGGCCGGCGTCGAGCTGATCGGCGAACAGGTCCGCAGCGACAGCGGCGGACGCGGCGTTCGCCTGAAACAGCCGGGGCCGCCGCGTCGAGTGGGAGCGTGATCCCGCGATGATCATGCTCGAGAATAGTCTGAACTAACGCACCGTCGCACGCGCGCGCGGCACGATGCGCCGGAGCATTGTGGGACAATGAGCATCACAAGCGATCAAGCCAGCGGGCTGCACCAGCTGCGTCGGCCGACTTTTGCCGAATTGTATCTGCCAAAACTCGTTACCGTCTGGCGCGAAGGCTACGGCCCTGCAGATTTCCGCGCCGATGTCTTCGCCGGCCTCACCGTTGCCATCGTCGCGCTGCCGCTGTCGATGGCGATCGCAATCGCCTCAGGCGTGACGCCGGACCGCGGCCTCTACACCGCGGTCGTCGGCGGCTTCATCGCGTCGCTGCTCGGCGGCAGCCGGTTCCAGATCGGCGGGCCCGCAGGTGCCTTCATCGTGCTGGTTGCAGTGACGGCGGAGCGGCACGGCGCCGACGGCGTCATTCTCGCCACCCTGATGGCAGGTCTGATGCTGATTGCCGCGGGGCTGCTGCGTGTCGGCACTTACATCAAGTTCATTCCCTATCCGGTGACGGTCGGCTTCACCGCCGGCATCGCGGTGATCATCTTTGCGAGCCAGCTTCGTGATCTCTCGGGCATCACGCTGGCGGGGAAGGAGCCGAGCGAGTTCGTGCCGAAACTCGTCGCGCTCGCGGGCGGCCTCGACACGATCAATCCCTCCGCCGTCGCGGTCGCGCTGGTCAGCATCGCCATCATCGCAGCCTTGCGGATCTGGCGGCCATCCTGGCCCGGTATCCTGATCGCGGTCGCGTTCGCGGCAATCGCAACCGCCGTGCTGTCGCTGCCGATCGAGACCGTCGGCAGCCGCTTCGGCGGCATCCCGCGCGAACTGCCGTCGCCGGCGCTGCCGGCATTTTCATTCGAGAAGGCGAAGGCGGTGCTGCCGGATGCGATTTCCTTTGCGCTGCTCGCAGCCATCGAATCGCTGCTGTCGGCGGTGGTGGCCGACGGCATGACCGGGCGCCGTCACCGCTCCAATTGCGAGCTGGTGGCGCAAGGCGCGGCCAATATCGGCTCGGCACTCTTCGGTGGCATCTGCGTCACCGGCCTGATCGCGCGCACCGCGACCAACATCCGCGCCGGCGCGCGCGGGCCGCTCGCGGGCATGCTGCACTCCGTTTTCCTGCTGCTGTTCATGCTGGTGGCAGCTCCGCTTGCGAGCTACATCCCGCTCGCCGCGCTCGCCGCCGTGCTGGTCGTGGTGTCCTGGACCATGGCGGAGAAGCACGAATTCGCAACGCTCTTGCGCTCGTCCTGGGGCGATGCCGTCGTGCTGCTCGCAACCTTCCTGCTCACCATTTTCCGCGACCTGACCGAAGGCATCCTGGTCGGTTTCGCGCTGGGCGCGGTGCTGTTCATCCATCGCATGGCGGAGATGACGGGCATCGAGGAACGCACGCCTTTGGTTGTCGCCGATCGTGCTGACGACGTCAATGGCGAACGCGTTCCCTACGATTCCACCCTTGCGGTCGATCCCGACGTGCTGGTCTACCGCATCACGGGCGCGTTCTTCTTTGGCGCCGCCTCGGTCATCGGCGGCGTGCTGGACGGCGTCGACGACACGCGCAAGGCGCTTGTGGTCGATTTCGCGGCCGTGCCGTTCCTGGACTCCACCGCGGCGAATGTGCTGGGGCGTGTCGCCGTCAAGGCGCAACGCCAGGGCATCCGGCTGTTCATTACCGGCGCCTCCCCTGCGGTGCGCCGCGCGCTGCTGACGCACGGCGTGAGCCCGCGACGCGCGCGCTATCGCCAGACCATCGAGCGCGCGGTCGCCGACATCAAGGCAGCCCCCGGCGCGACCGAATCCGCGGTGTAGTCCCCGCCTGCTTGACAGAAGCGGCAGGACGCGAAATGGATCGCCCTCGAAACCAACCGAGGGACAGATGAGCGCGCCGAAAGCTCCCGCAGCCTGCTTGATCGGATGGCCGGCGGCGCATTCGCGTTCGCCGCTGATCCATCATTATTGGCTGCGCAGGCTCGGCATCGAAGGCGGCTATGTCATCGAGGCGGTTCCGCCCGAGGCCCTGCGCGATTTCGTGCTGCGGCTGTCGCTGCGCGGCTTCGTCGGCGCCAACGTCACGATCCCGCACAAGGAAGCGGTGCTGGCGCTGTCGACGCCCGATGCGCGCGCCAAGGCGGTGGGCGCCGCCAATACGCTGTGGTTCGCCGATGGTGAGCTGCGCTCGACCAATACCGATGTCGAGGGTTTTCTCGGCAATCTCGATGCCAGCGCGCCCGGCTGGGACGAGGCCGAGGAGGCGCTGGTGCTGGGGGCCGGCGGCGCTTCGCGTGCGGTCGTGTTCGGCCTGCTCGATCGCGGCTTTGGGCGCATCCATCTTGCCAACCGCACCTTGGCGCGGGCCGAGGCGCTGGCGAGGCAGTTCGGGCCGAACGTGCAGCCGCTGTCCTGGGATGCGATCAACGAGATTCTGCCGCGGGCAAGACTTCTCGTGAACACGACCTCGCTCGGCATGCACGGCCAGGGCGCGCTCGATGTCGATGTGGCGCGGCTGCCGCAGGCCGCCGTCGTCGCCGACCTCGTCTATGTTCCCCTCGTGACGCCGCTGCTCGCGGCGGCCAGGAACCGTGGGCTGGAGACCGCCGACGGGCTCGGCATGCTCCTGCATCAGGCCGTGCGCGGCTTCGAGCTGTGGTTCGGCCAGAGGCCCGAGGTGACCGCCGAGCTGCGCGCGCTGGTCGAGGCCGATCTCACAAAGACTTGAGAGAATAGGGCGCGGTCTCCGGCGTTCTACTCCCGTGGGGACGATAGGAGACATCAATGACGATTCAACGTGCCGGTTTCATGCGCCCGCTCATCGCTGTTGCGATGGTCGCTGCGTCCACCTTTGCGGCCGTCGCGCAAAGGGCGCCGGTGCCGACCCGCGTGCGCGGCACGATCGAGAGCGTCGATGGCGACACCCTGCAGGTCAAGTCGCGCAGCGGTGAGGACGTCAAGCTGCATCTCGCCTCCGACGCGCGCGTCGTCGGCGTCTCCAAGATCGCGCTCGCCGACATCAAGGTCGGCTCGTTCGTCGGCGCCACCACCGTGCCGGGATCCGACGGCGGCAACAACGCCGTCGAGGTGCACGTGTTTCCGGAGAGCATGCGCGGCACCGGCGAAGGCTCGCGGCCCTATGATCTCAAGCCAAATTCCAGCATGACTAACGCGACTGTGTCGGAGAGCGTGGTCGGCAATGACGGCCACACGCTGCTGGTGAAGTACAAGGACGGCGAGAAGAAGGTGTTCGTCTCCGATATGACGCCGGTCGTGACCTTCGTTCCCGGCGACAGGTCGGAACTGAAGGCCGGCGCCAAGGTCATCGCCTTCATGAAGCAATTGCCTGACGGATCGTTCGAGACCAACCGCGTCAGTGTCGGCCGTGACGGCCTGACCCCGCCGATGTGATGAGCGGCAAGCGCTGAACTCGCAAGGTGGGCAAAGGCGCACCTGCGCCGTGCCCACCCCACGGCACGTCGTTACGGCGCCTCCGCGATGATATGATCGTCGATCTCATCGATCCTGTTCACCCCGCATAGCCCCATGGTCGTGAGCAATTCCTTCTGGATGATGTCGATCGCCTTGGCGACGCCAGCCTGGCCGCCGGCACCGAGGCCATAGGCGTAAGCGCGGCCGATCATGCAGGATTTTGCGCCGAGCGCGAGCGCGCGCATCACGTCCTGGCCGGAGCGGATTCCGCCGTCGAACATGATCTCCATCCTGTCGCCGACCGCCTCCGCGATCTCCGGCAGCACCTCGATCGAGGACGGCGCGCCGTCGAGCTGGCGGCCGCCATGGTTGGAGACGACGAGCGCCTGCGCGCCGGTCTTGGCCGCTTCCTCGGCATCCTCGACGTCGAGAATGCCCTTGATGACGAGCTTGCCCGGCCAGATGCTGCGGACCCAGTCGACGTCCTTCCAGTTCAGGGACGTGTCGAACTGCGAGGCCGTCCATTCGGCGAGGCGATTGAGGTCCTCGGTGTTCTTCACGTGGCCGGCGATATTGCCGAAGGTGCGGCGCTTGCCTTGCAGCACGCCGGAGACCCAGGCGGGCTTGCTGGCGAAATCCAACAGCTTCGACAGCGACCATTCCGGCGGCACCGTCATGCCGTTCTTGATGTCGGCATGGCGCTGGCCGATCACCTGCAAGTCGACGGTGAGCACCAGCGCGCTGCACTTCGCCGCGATGGCGCGCTGGATCAGATCCTTGATGAAGCCGCGGTCCTTCATCACGTAGAGCTGGAACCAGAACGGCTTGTCGACAGCGGCCGCGATGTCTTCGATCGAGCAGATCGACATGGTCGACTGCGTGAAGGGGATGCCGGCGGCCTGCGCCGCGCGGCAGGCATGGATCTCGCCGTCGCCATGCTGCATGCCGAGCAGCCCGACCGGCGCCAGGATCAGCGGCATGGTCGATGGCTCGCCGAGAATCGTGGTCGAGGTGTCGCGCTTGGAGACGTCGACCAGGATGCGCTGGCGGAACTTGATCTGCTGCATGTCCTCGCGATTGGCGCGCAGCGTTTCCTCGGCATAGGAGCCGCGGTCGCAATAGTCGAAGAACGCCTTCGGAACGCGGCGCTTATGCAACGCGCGAAGATCGTCGATACAGGTGATATGCTTCATGAACGTTCCCCGGCCCGTCTGTCTCAAGAAGTCTTGCATCGGAAGATTGAGGGGTCATCTAGCATGGTTGGATGCACAGCCAAATCGTTTGCGGGAGAGATGCCATGATCAAGCCGCACGCCCGACCTTCGCCGGAAGAGATCAAGGAGAAGCAGGCCCTCGACGATGCACTGGAGGAGGGCCTGGAAGAGACCTTTCCGGGCTCCGATCCCGTCAATGTCACCCAGCCGCCGCCGAGCCGCGGCGACAGCCATGTGAAGCGCTCGGATTAGGGCGGGTTCCGCTCATCCGCCGGGTTCTCGCCGGAAGTATAACGTTAACAATATGTTACTGGATCGGCGCGCCGCCCGGGTCCGTAATGATTAATCATTTTTTTTGAAGCCAACTTGGCCGTGATGGCTTTATAAGAACCTCAGCAGATCAGGGATGCGGGTCCCGCCAGGGCGCCCGAAAGTTGTATTGGGGAATTCCTGGTTGTTGCCTGGGGGACGATATGAGCCGCAAATATTTCGGGACGGACGGGATTCGGGGCCGCGCCAACGGACTGATCACGCCGGAGCTCGCGCTCAAGGTCGGACAGGCCGCAGGCCTTGCGTTCCAGCGCGGAGAGCACCGCCACCGGGTCGTGATCGGCAAGGACACGCGGCTATCAGGCTACATGATCGAATACGCCATGGTCGCGGGCTTCACCTCGGTCGGCATGGACGTGCTGCTGGTCGGTCCGATGCCGACGCCGGCGGTGGCGATGCTGACCAAGTCGATGCGCGCCGATCTCGGCGTGATGATCTCGGCCTCGCATAATCTGTTCGAGGACAACGGCATCAAGCTGTTCGGCCCGCAGGGCTTCAAGCTCTCCGACGATGTCGAGAAGCAGATCGAGCAGCTGCTCGACGAGCCGATCGAGAAGCGGCTCGCACAGAGTGCGAGCCTGGGCCGCGCCCGCCGTATCGACGGCGTGCATGACCGCTACATCGAATTCGCCAAGCGCACGCTGCCGCGCGATCTCTCGCTCGATGGACTTCGCGTCGTGATCGATTGCGCCAATGGCGCCGCCTACAAGGTGGTGCCGGAAGCGCTGTGGGAATTGGGCGCCGACGTGGTGCCGATCGGTGTCGAGCCCGACGGCTTCAACATCAACAAGGATTGCGGCTCGACCTCGCCGGAAGCGCTGTCGAAGAAGGTGCGGGAGATGCGCGCCGACATCGGCATTGCGCTGGATGGCGATGCCGATCGCGTCATCCTGGTCGACGAGCGCGGCCACGTCGTCGACGGCGACCAGCTGCTGGCTGTGATCGCGCAGAGCTGGAAGGAGGACGGACGGCTGTCGCGTCCGGGCATCGTCGCCACCGTGATGTCGAATCTGGGCCTCGAGCGCTTCCTGAAGGGGCAGGGGCTCGATCTCGTGCGCACGCCGGTCGGCGACCGCTACGTGCTCGAGCAGATGCTGAGCGGCGGCTACAATCTCGGCGGCGAGCAGTCCGGCCACATCATCCTGTCCGACTACGCCACGACCGGCGACGGCTTCGTCGCCGCGCTGCAAGTGCTGGCGGTGGTGCAGAAGCTGCGCCGTCCGGTGTCGGAAGTCTGCCACCGCTTCGATCCGCTGCCGCAGATCCTCAAGAACGTTCGCCACAAGGGCGGCAAGCCGCTCGACGATTCCGACGTGAAGTCGGCGATCTCCGACGGCGAGAAGCGGCTCAACGGCCACGGCCGTCTCTTGATCCGCTCCTCCGGCACCGAGCCCGTGATCCGCGTCATGGGCGAGGGCGAGGACCGCATCCTGGTCGAGGATATCGTCGACACCATCGTCTCTGCGCTGGGGCAGGCCGCGGCCTGAGCCTCTTCCTTCTCCCCTTGTGGGAGAAGGTGGCGCGAAGCGCCGGATGAGGGGTCCCTCTCGGCGCAGTCGGTGCAGGATCACTCGTGGAGACATACCCCGTCTCGCCGCTACGCGGCGATCCACCCTCTCCCACAAGGGGAGAGGGAAGACGGGAGCACTCGCGCATCCCAGCCATTTGCCATTGGTGGTGGTTTGGCCGCCGCTCCCATCGTACCTGTGAGGTCGCGGCAATCTGCCGCGCCGGGATTGCTGCATTGAACAAGCCAGTCGTCGCCTCAGAGGAAACGCTGACCGAGCCCGTCGTGGTCAGCGGCATTGCGCCCGCAGCCAAGGCGGCCGCGGGTCCGGCCTATATCGTGCTCGCCGGCATCAGCTTCTCGCACTTCCTCAACGACACCATGCAGTCGCTGATCGCCTCGGTGTATCCGATCCTGAAGGACACCTACGCGCTCGACTTCGCGCAGATCGGCATGATCACGCTGGCCTTCCAGTTCACGGCCTCGCTGCTCCAGCCGCTGGTCGGGCACTACACCGACAAGAAGGCGCAGCCTTATTCGCTGGCGATCGGCATGGCCTCGACCTTCTTCGGCCTGCTGCTGCTCAGCATCGCCCAGCAATATCTCGTCATCCTGATCGCCGCGGCGCTGGTCGGTCTCGGCTCGGCGGTGTTTCACCCCGAATCGGCGCGCATCGCGCGGCTTGCCTCCGGCGGCCGTTACGGCTTTGCGCAATCGGTGTTCCAGCTCGGCGGCAGTTTCGGCACCTCGATGGGGCCGGTGCTCGCCGCGCTTATCGTCGTGCCGTTCGGGCAGGGCAGTATCGCCTGGTTCTCCTCGATCGCCGGTCTTGCGATCGTCATCCTCTGGCGGATCGGCCGCTGGTACGCGCCGCAGATCAAGGCGAAGAAGACCGCGGCGATTCAGGCCCGCCCCGACGCGCCGAGTTCGCGCCGCGTCGCGATCGCGCTGCTGGTGCTGGTGGCGCTGTTGTTCTCGAAGCAGCTCTACGTCTCCAGCCTGTCGAGCTACTACATCTTCTACCTGATTGATCGCTTCGGCGTGTCGACGCAGACCGCGCAGATCTATCTCTTCATCTTCCTCGCCGCGAACGCGGTCGGCGCGTTCGTCGGCGGGCCGCTCGGCGATCGCTTCGGCCGCAAGATCGTGATCTGGATCTCGATCCTCGGCGCGCTGCCGTTCACGCTGGCGTTGCCCTTTGCCGGGCTCTATGCCAGCGCGGTGCTGTCGGTGATCATCGGCCTCATCATCTCCTCGACGACCTCGTCGATCATCGTGTTCGCGCAGGAGTTGGTGCCGCATCGCTTCGGCATGATCTCCGGCGTGTTCTTCGGTGTCGCCTTCGGCATCGGCGGGCTGGGCGCCGCGGTGCTCGGCAAGCTCGCCGACCACACCTCGATCGAGTTCGTTTATCAGGTCTGCGCCTATCTGCCGGCGATCGGGCTGCTTGCGGTATTCCTGCCCAAGCTGCCGCGGCACGCGCGTTAACAAATGCTGTCTCGCTGCATTGCGGCTTCACACATCGTTAGGAATTGCGGCGCGCAGCTGCTGCATCTTTGCAACGCTTGCGCTGCATCCGCGTGTGGGGTCAGGAAAAATCAACCTTAAAAATTAGGGTTAAGTGGCGCTTAAGCATTTGCTGCCATCGTCCGGCTCGTGAGTTTCCAGAACGTGAGGCGCTCGTATTTTGCCTCACCGGCCATAAGGACGATGCCAATGCGTAGCGTTAAGTCTCTCCTTGCCGCGGGTGCGGCATCCCTGATCTCGTCGATGGCGTTCGCCGCCGATATGCCGATCGCGGCGCCGCCACCCATGTACGCGCCGCCCGCTCCGCCCGCGGACTTCGGCGGCTGGTATCTGCGCGGCGACGTCGGCATGACGAATCAGAGCGCGAAGAGCATTGAGGGCGCTGTCGGGCCCGGGTTTACGAAGACGACCGAGGGACTCGGCTTCGACTCCTCGCCGCTGTTCGACCTCGGCGCCGGCTATCGCTTCAATAACTGGTTCCGCGCCGACGTGACCGGCCAATACCGGGGCAAGGCCACCCTGCATGGAGCCGACAACGTCATCGGGCCCGGTTTCGTGGGCTCCAACAATTACAGTGGCAGCAAGTCCGAGTGGGTCGTCATGGCCAACGCCTATGTCGATCTCGGCACGTGGTGGTGCATCACTCCGTTCATCGGTGCCGGTGTCGGCGGCTCCTACAACAAGATCAGCGGCTTCCGCGACGACGGCGTGTCGTACACCGCCGGAAATACGCCGCCCCTCGCCAACAGCGTCGCCTACTACGCCGACAACGGGAAGTGGAACTTCGCCTGGGCCGCTCACGCCGGTCTCGCTTACAAGGTCAATCCCGGGTTCACGGTCGAACTGGCCTACAGCTACATGAATCTCGGTGATGCGGCGCCCGGCAACTTCCGCCTGTTCGACAACAGCGCTTCCGGCCCGACCTCGATCAAGCTTAAGGATCTTACCTCGCACGACCTCAAGCTCGGCGTGCGCTGGGATCTCAACAGCCCGCCGGTCTACGCGCCGCCGCCGCTCGTCACCAAGGGCTGATCGCAAGCCTCATCGCTTAACGTCTCTTAACGGCGCGGGATCATCCCGCGCCGTTTTGCTTTGCATTTTTTTCATGGCGGGCGGCGACGAGAACGTCAGACGCAACCATTGGTTAAGGTTAACGGGCCATGATCAGGCTCGAGAGTTCGAGTTCGATGGAGCGTTGCAATGCGTAGGCTTTGGTTGGTGGCGGCGGTGTTCGGATCGATGTCCGCCGCACACGCGGCCGACATGCCGGATCTGCCCGTCCTGCGCGGCGGCTTCACCGACGGCCTGTCCAGGACCTCCCACAATTGGGACGGCGCCTATTTCGGCGTCCATGGCGGATACACGACCGATACGACCGACTTCAGCCAGAGCGTGGTCGGTCTGACCAACTTCATCTTCCGCGACAGCGTGCTTCAGCAGCCGACGGCAAGCTGGTCGCTCATGAACAAGACCACCACGCAGAGCACGAATTTTGGCGCCTTCGTCGGCCGCAACTGGCAATGGTACGATGCCATTCTCGGTCTCGAGGGCACTTATAGTTATTTCAACAACCTCTACACGCAGACCAGCGGCTCCAACCAACTCGACATCATCAATCCCGCCGGGGACGTTCACCCCGACAACGTGACTGATCATTGGAACGTAAAGTTGACCGGTACCGCCGCGGCACAAGTCAAGGACATGATCTCGCTCCGCGGCCGGGTGGGCTGGGATGGCGGCGATTTCATGCCATATGCATTCGCCGGCGCTGCCGTCGGCCGTATGGACGTATCGCGTACCGTGACAAGCGACGTGTCGTTGACCCAGGTGACGACGACGACGGTCGGTGGCGTCACGACGATCGTGACCAACGGACCGAACCCCGTTCCTGCGCAATCTCAGACGCAGAGCCAGCACCGGACCAATGCCTTTGCAGTGGGGTGGACCGCCGGCCTCGGCGTCGAATATTGCATATGGGAAGGCTTGTTTGCGCGCGTGGAATACGAATACGTGAAGTTCTCGCCCGTCATGAATACCTCGGTGACGCTGAACAATGCGCGTGTCGGGCTAGGCTACAAGTTCTGATGCCGCTTCGCTGCGCCGCAGTTGACAGGTTCGCCGTGCCCTGATGCTCTGTCGCCCGACAAGGGGCGGCGACGATGCAGATTTACGGCGACAGCAATTCGGGCAATTGTCTGAAGGTGAAGTGGGTCTGCGACCACCTCGCCTTGCCCTATCGCTGGATCGAGACCGACACCCGCAAGGGCGAGACGCGCACGCCGCAATTTCTGAGGATGAACGGCGCCGGCCAGGTGCCGACCATTGCTTTCGACGACGGCCGCACTTTGGCGCAGTCCAATGCCATCATCCGCTATCTCGCCCGTGACAGCGCGCTGATCCCGCACGACGCCTTTGCGGCTGCCAAGATGGATGAGTGGCTGTTCTGGGAGCAGTACAGCCACGAGCCCTATATCGCGGTATGCCGCTTTCTCATCGTCTATCTCGGCAAGGATGTCTCCGAGCTCGATCCTGACAAGGTCAAGCGCGGCTATGCGGCGCTCGACCGCATGGAGCAGCATCTTGCGACCAGTCGCTTCTTTGCAGGTGAGGCGGTTTCCCTCGCCGACGTCTCGCTGCTCGCCTATACCCGCGTTGCGCATGAAGGCGGCTTCGATCTCGGCCGCTATCCGGCCGTTCGCCGCTGGGTCGGCGAAGCCGAGGTCTTTCTCGGTCTGCCGCCGGCGCGCTGAGTCTGGAGTTTCCGAATGAACGTCAAATCCGTCTCCATTCGTCCCGCACGCCGCGAGGATGTGCCAGCGATCGTGGCGATGCTCGCCGACGATCATCTCGGCCGCGGGCGCGAGCGGATCGAGGATCCGCTTCCCGCCGTCTATTACCGGGCGTTCGAGCGGGTCGAGCGCGATCCCAATCTCGCGCTCGTGGTTGCCGAGAGCGAGGGCAGGGTGGTCGGCTGCCTGCAACTCGCGGTGCTGGCAGGCATCAGCTCGCAAGGCGGCATCCGTGGCCTGCTCGAGGACGTCCGCGTCGCCTCTGATTGTCGCAGCCGCGGCATCGGCGAGCAATTGGTGCAATGGGCCGTGACGGAAGCAAAAGCGCGCGGCTGCAACCTGGTCGAACTGCTGACGCATCAGACGAGAACGGATGCGCAGCGCTTTTATAAGCGGCTCGGATTCACAGCGAGTCATGTCGGGATGACTGTCCGCTTTTGAGGCAGCGCGGCGCGGCTGTTGCGCGATCAGCAAATTCGGATCGCGCATTCGTTCAACTTAAGAGCTGATAAACTACCCGTTCGTCGTTCACGTGGAACTAGGAACGAACGGTGCTACGCAGCGTCAGACACCCGGCTCGGGCGGTTCGGGGATTTTCGATGACAAGCTATTCCATGATCAAGGTCGGCAACGACTACGTTGTGCAGGCCAATGACAAGTGCATTTTGAAAGTCGGCAGCCGCCGCCGTGCCGCGCAATTGATCAGCGAGGCCACCGACTTGCTGAACGCACTCGCCGCGGTGGAAGCCCCGGATATCGCGCCGGAATTGCCTTCACTCCACCGTGAGCCGCCGGAAGTTTCTTGACTGGTCTGCCCGATTCCCGTATCAGCCGCGGCGGGACACCTCCCCCCAACGGGAGGCTTACTATCTGGAAGGGTAGATCATGACTGTAGCGAAGCCCGCTTCGCGGCCGACCGTGCCGCATTTCTCCTCCGGCCCCTGCGCCAAGCGCCCCGGCTGGAACGCCCAAAATCTCAAGGACGCAGCGCTCGGCCGTTCGCATCGCGCGAAGGTCGGCAAGACCAAGCTCAAGCTCGCGATCGATCTGACGCGCGAAGTGCTTGAAGTGCCCGCCGATTACCGCATCGGCATCGTGCCGGCCTCCGATACCGGCGCGGTCGAGATGGCGCTGTGGTCGCTGCTCGGCGCACGGCCGGTCACCACGCTCGCCTGGGAATCCTTTGGCGAAGGCTGGGTCAGCGACATCGTCAAGGAATTGAAGCTCAAGGACGTCACCAAGCTCAATGCGGCTTACGGTGAAATCCCCGATCTCTCCAAGGTCGATCCCAAGAGCGACGTCGTCTTCACATGGAACGGCACCACCTCCGGCGTGCGTGTTCCGAACGCCGACTGGATCAGCGCGACCCGTGAAGGTCTCACGATTTGCGACGCGACGTCTGCGGCCTTCGCGCAGCCGCTCGATTTTGCAAAACTCGACGTCGTCACCTTCTCCTGGCAGAAGGCGCTCGGCGGCGAGGCCGCGCACGGCATGCTGATCCTGTCGCCGCGCGCGGTGGAACGGCTCGAGACCTACAAGCCGGCCTGGCCGCTGCCGAAGATCTTCCGCATGACCAAGGGTGGCAAGCTCAACGAAGGCATCTTCGTCGGCGAAACCATCAACACGCCGTCGATGCTCTGCGTCGAGGATTATCTCGACGCGTTGAACTGGGCCAAGTCGATCGGCGGCCTCAAGGCTCTGATCGCGCGTGCCGACGCCAATACCAAGGTGCTGGCCGACTGGAAGGCGAAGACGCCCTGGATCGACTTCCTGGCCAAGGATGCCGCGATCCGCTCCAACACCTCGGTGTGCCTGAAGTTCACCGATCCCGCCATCACCTCGCTTTCGGACGACGCGCAGGCCGATTTCTCCAAGAGGCTGGTTGCTCTCGTCGAGAAGGAAGGCGCCGGCTACGACTTCGCCTACTACCGCGATGCGCCGGCGGGCCTGCGCATCTGGTGCGGCGCCACGGTGGAAGCAAAGGACGTCGAACTGCTGACGCAGTGGATCGACTGGGCATTTGCCGAGACCAAGGCCGCGCTCGCCAAGGCGGCCTGAGTTCTTACTCTCCCCTGGTAGGGGAGGGTCGACGCGCCGGCGAGCATGATCCGGAAAAGTGGTCTCCGGTTTTCCGACCAGATCATGCTCAAACAAGACGGTGCGGCGGGGTGGGGTGATCTCTCCACACGGCGCACCGGCGATTTTCTTTCCGCGGCTTCACCCCATCCCGGCGCTTCGCGCCGACCCTCCCCCTCCAGGGGAGGGTGTGAAGGACACATCCCCATGACCAAACCCAAAGTTCTCATTTCCGACGCACTCTCGCCCGCTGCCGTGCAGATCTTCAAGGATCGCGGCGTCGAAGTCGACTTCCAGCCCAATCTCGGCAAGGACAAGGACAAGCTCGCCGAGATCATCGGCAATTACGATGGCCTTGCGATCCGCTCCGCGACCAAGGCGACCGCCAAGATCCTGGAGAAGGCCACCAACCTCAAGGTGATCGGCCGCGCCGGCATCGGCGTCGACAATGTCGAGATTCCCGCGGCAACCGCCAAGGGCATCATCGTGATGAATACGCCGTTCGGCAATTCGATCACCACCGCCGAGCATGCGATCACGCTCATGCTGGCGCTGGCCCGCGAGATTCCGCAGGCCGACGCCTCGACCCAGGCCGGCAAGTGGGAGAAGAACCGCTTCATGGGCGTCGAGATCACCGGCAAGGTGCTCGGCGTCATCGGTTGCGGCAACATCGGCTCGATCGTCGCCGACCGCGCGCTTGGCCTGCGCATGAAGGTGATCGCGTTCGACCCGTTCCTGTCGCCGGAGCGCGCCAAGGACATCGGCGTCGAGAAGGTCGAGCTCGACGACCTGCTCAAGCGCGCCGATTTCATCACGCTGCATACGCCTCTGACCGAGAAGACCAGGAACATCATCGACGCGGCCGCGATCGCCAAGATGAAGAAGGGCGTGCGCCTGATCAATTGCGCGCGCGGCGGTCTCGTCGACGAGCAGGCCGTGGTCGATGCGCTCAATTCCAAGCACATCGCGGGCGCGGCCTTCGACGTGTTCGTCGAGGAGCCCGCGACATCGAACGTGCTGTTCGGCCATCCCAACGTGATCTGCACGCCGCATCTCGGCGCTTCCACCACGGAAGCGCAGGAGAACGTCGCGCTCCAGGTCGCCGAGCAGATGTCGGATTACCTCATCTCCGGCGCGATCTCCAACGCGATCAACTTCCCGTCCATCACCGCGGAAGAAGCGCCGAAGCTGAAACCGTTCATTGCGCTTGCCGAGAAGCTCGGCTCGTTCGCCGGCCAGCTCACCGAGACCGGCATCTCGAAGGTCACGATCACCTATGAGGGCCAGGTCGCCGAAATGAAGATCAAGGCCCTGACTTCCGCGGTGCTGTCTGGCCTGTTGCGGCCGATGCTGGGTGAGGTCAACGTCGTGTCCGCGCCCGTCGTCGCCAAGGAGCGCGGCATGGTAGTGGACGAGGTGACGCGCGCCGCGCAGAGTGACTATGAGAGCCTGATCACCGTCACGGTCACCACCGAACGCCAGGAGCGCTCGGTCTCCGGCACCGTCTATCACGACGGCAAGCCGCGGCTGGTCGACGTCAAGGGCATTCGCGTCGATGCCGAGTTCGGCAAGTCGATGATCTACGTCACCAACGAGGACAAGCCGGGCTTCATCGGCAAGTTCGCAAGCCTGCTCGGCGACGCCAAGCTCAATATCGCCACCTTCCATCTCGGCCGCGTCGCGCCCGGCAGCGATGCCATTGCGCTGGTCGAGGTCGACGGTGCGGTGCCGGCGGACCTGCTCGCCAAGGTGGCGACCCTGCCGCAGGTCAAGCAGGTCAAGGCGCTGACGTTCTGATCCTGCCACGGCGTCATGGCCGGGCTCGTCCCGGCCATCCACGCGCGCCCGCGTGTAGGCGGACGCGGATGCCCGGGACAAGCCGGGCATGACGAGTGGGTAGGCTTGTGACGTCCAAAGAAATTCCGACCCGCGGAACAACGCCGTCTCCTTCATCGGAGGCGGCGTTTTATTTTGCCGAGGTCTCCAAACTTTGTGTACCAATGGCGGCTAGGACGCCTCCGTACCAAGATTTGAAAGGGAGAAAACAATGCGTGAAGCTGTCATCGTTTCCTATGCGCGCACCGGCCTCGCGAAATCCGGCCGCGGCGGGTTCAACATCACGCCGCCGATGTCGCTCGCGGCGCACGCCATTCATCATGCGGTGGAGCGCGCCGGCGTCGAGAAGGATTATGTCGAGGACTGCTATCTCGGCAATTGCGCCCATGGCGCGCCGAACATCGGTCGCCAGGCGGCGCTGCTCGCCGGCCTGCCGAAATCGACCGCTGGCGTCTCGGTGAACCGCTTCTGCTCCTCGGGGCTGCAGACCATCGCCATGGCCGCGAACTCGATCCGCTCCGACGGCGCCGACTGCATCGTCGCGGGCGGCGTCGAGAGCATCTCGATTCCCGGCGGTCCTCTGCCCAAGGAAGCTGTCGATCCGGAGTTGCTGAAGACCGCGCCCGACATCTTCATGGCCATGATCGATACCGCCGACATTGTCGCGGAGCGCTACAAGCTCAGCCGCGAATACCAGGACGAATATTCGCTGGAATCGCAGCGCCGCATGGCGGCCGCGCAACAGGCCGGCAAGTTCAAGGACGAGATCGTCCCGATGAAGACCAGGATGAAGGTCGTCGACAAGGCGACCAAGGCCGAGAGCATCGTCGACTACGTCGTCGATCGCGACGAATGCAACCGGCCCGAGACCACGCTGGAAGGCTTGGCAAAACTCGAGCCGGTGAGGGGCCCGGGCAAATACGTCACCGCCGGCAATGCCAGCCAGCTCTCCGACGGCGCTGCCGCCGTGGTGCTGATGGAAGCCAAGGACGCCGAGAAGCGTGGCCTCAAGCCGCTCGGCCGCTTCGTCGCCTGGGCTGCCGCGGGCTGCGAGCCGGACGAGATGGGCATCGGCCCGATCTTCGCCGTGCCGAAGCTGCTGAAGCGTCATGGCCTGAAGATCGACGACATCGATCTCTGGGAGCTCAACGAGGCCTTCGCCAGCCAGTGCCTCTATTCGCGCGACAAGCTCGGCATCGACCCCGAGAAGTACAACGTCAATGGCGGTTCGATCGCGATCGGCCATCCCTTCGGCATGACCGGCGCGCGCCTCACCGGCCACCTGCTCCAGGAAGGTGCGCGGCGCAAGGCGAAGTGGGGCGTCGTGACCATGTGCATCGGCGGCGGTCAGGGCGGCGCCGGCCTGTTCGAGATCTACAGCTGAGGCGATCCGCGGTCTGACTTGCGAAGGGCATGGCGCAAGCCGTGCCCTTTTTGTTGGGGGACACGTCGCTCTCTCAATCCTTCGCTCCGTTGTTACGGGGAGAGATTGAGGCCCCTCACGCGCTCGCCGTGACCGCCGCGAACGTCACCTCGATCAGCGTGCCCTGGCCGGCGCTCTTGATGTTGAACCTGGCGCGGTTGGCTTCGACCAGCGCTTTCGTCAGCGACAGGCTGAGCGCCGAACTGTCCGCGGCGTCGCCCGGCGGCGGGGTGCGGAACGGCTCCATCGCGGCGGCGACTTCCGTTTCGCTGAGGCCGTGGCCGGTGTCGCGGATCCGCAAGGCCACCTCGCCGCGATCGTTGAGCGCGGTCGAGACGATGACCTGGCCGCCGGCGCTGGCGAGGCGGATCGAGTTCGAGATCAAATTCATCGTCACCTGCCGCAGCGCGCGCGCGTCCGCCGTCACCTGCGGCAGCGCATGCGCGAGCGAGGTGCGGATGATGATGCGCTCGCGATTGGCCTGCGGCTGCATCACCGCGACGCAGGCCTCGACGAGGTCGTTGAGATTCAAATTCGCAAAATTCAGATCGAGCTTGCCGGTTTCGATCCGCGACAGCTCCAGGAGATCGTCAATGATGGTGATCACGCGCTCGCCGGAGGCGCGGATGTCCTTCATGTATTCGCTGTAGCGCTCGTTGCCGAGCGCGCCGAAGCGTTCGGAGATCATCACCTCGGCAAAGCCAATGATGGCGTTGAGCGGCGTGCGGATCTCGTGGCTGATCCGCGCCAGCATGTCGGCTTTCGCGTTGGCTGCGCCGTCGACCAGGCGCCGCGCCTGCGTCAGCTCGCTCTCGCCCTTCTTCGTGTGCGAGAGGTCGCGGAACACGGCGAAGAAGTTCGGACCGTCCGGCCGCGTGCGGCCCATGATCATGGCGAGCGGCAGCACGCCGCCCTTCTTCTCGCGGCCGAGCACCTCGCGGCCGTGGTCGAGCAGGCTCGCGATGTCCTGGCTCCTGATGCTTTCGAGATAGTCCATGACGATCTGCTGGCTCTCGGGCGCGAACAGCGTCAGCAGATTCTGCTGCAGCAGCGCCTCGCCGTCATAGCCGAACAGTGCCTCGGCGCTGCGGTTGCAGGCGTGGATGTTGCCTTCGGCATCGAACATCACGATGCCCTCGGCGGTGGTGTCGAGGATCGCGGCGAGATCTTCCGCATCGGCATCGCCGGCTTCCGGCTCGGGCGCGAAGATGACGGGCTCGTCGACATCGGTCTCGGCGGCGACGGGCGGCGCGGCCACGGGCGCAACGACGACAGGCGCTACTTGCGGCAGCGCGCAGATCAGTGCATGGGCGCTCTCGCCGTTCCAGTCGATCGTGTGCAGGTGCGCGTCCGTCGTCGCCGGCGGCGCTTCCCCGTTGGCAAGGGCCGTGCTGATCGTCACCGGCGTGCCCGATTGCGAGGTGCTGCTGGCCGCGGAGACGCCCGGCTCGACATAGAGCGCATCGAGTCCGCCGGCTTCTTCCAGCGCGGCGAGGTCGGCATAGCCCATGCGCGCGAGGAAGGCGGGGTTGGCGTAGAGCAGGCGATCGAGCCGGTAGATCAGCAGGCCCGTCGGCATCAGATCGAGCAGCGTGCGGTCGCGTGCGCTGTTGCCGCGCGCGGGCGGCGCCGGCTCGTCCAGCCATTCGGCCGCTGCGGGCGGCGCCTCAAGCTCCGATATCTCGGGCTCTGTGATGACCGCTTCGTGCAGCATCGGCGATTCGGATGCGATCTCGTCCGCCGGCGGCTCGGCCGCGGCCATTTGCTCGCGCTCGCGTTCGAGCCGCTCGGACAATTGCCGCGCCAGCTCGTTGAACGCGCTGTTCTCGACCGGCGTCAGCGTCGGTGGCCTCTGGTCACCTTGTGACCTGGGGTCACCGGGGGCGCGGAAGGGCACGACATTCGGAGGCGTTTCCACTGGCGTTTCCGGATCGGTTGGGTGTGAATTCGCTTCGGTTGCTGGTGCGGGCGGTTCGGGTTCGGTTGCCGTTGGCGGTTCAGGCTCGGACGGCGGCGAGGGCTCGACCGGCGGCGCTTCGGGTTCGGGACCTGGCTCGACCGCCTCCGCGGAAAAGCCGTGCTGCGCGGTCGGCTCGGCGAGCATTTCGTACCGGCGGAGCGCATCGAGCCGGTTGAGCGCATCGAGATCGCGGCAAACGCCAAAGCCCTTGAAGCCGGCAAAGTTGCGCTCGGCGTCGTAGACCGGCAGGCCGGCAAGCTCGACTGGCAGATGCTCGCCGCCGTCGGCCGGCCAGTTCACGGTGATGCCGGCCCAGGTGTCGTGGCTGGCGAGTGCCTGCGCGACGCGCCCGTCGGGATCGAGCGAAAATTCCTCGGATATCTCGCGCCAGGGCCGGCCGAAGCGGGCCGCGGTGTGCGCGCCGATCAGGCGGATGAACTCGTCCGAGCCGAGCACAAAGCGTCCCTCCGCGTCCACCTGCCAGAGGAAGCGCAGCGGATGCAGGCGCGGTGTCTCCGCGTGGGGCTGCGGCTCGACCATGGTTGAGGTGATCGGCGCAGCTTGCGGCGGCACGATGGCTGCGGCCGGGTTTTCGACCGGCGTTTCCACTGCGGCTTCGGCGGCCGGTTCGGCTGTCGGCACAGGCGTCTCGGTCGGCGCCGGCGTCTCGGACGTTTCGGTCGGCGGCGGCGTCTCGGGGGTTTCGGCAAACGGATCGAACAGCGCGATGCCGGCATCATGCGCGCTCGCCGATGGCATCGCCTGTGGCGCCGGCTCGAGCGGTGCCTCAGGCGCAGCCTCCGGCACGCTTTCCGCTTCAGGCGCCGCCTGCGCCGCCGCGGGCTCGATCAGCGCGACCAGACCGACATCGCTGCCGACGCCGACCCGTTGCAGCACCATCTTGCCGATGCCGATAGGCATCTCGACGCGGCCTTTTGCCAGCGCATCGCTGC
The DNA here is from genome assembly GCF_028128765.1 of Bradyrhizobium sp. CCBAU 51627. Classification (GTDB taxonomy): domain Bacteria; phylum Pseudomonadota; class Alphaproteobacteria; order Rhizobiales; family Xanthobacteraceae; genus Bradyrhizobium. The sequence continues at coordinate 44,643 of NZ_LBJG01000003.1, read as the reverse complement.
GCGCCTGTTCGAGCCCGGCATCACCGAGATCGCGAAAGCCGAGCAGGGAGCGCGCCGCCTCGCTGGCGCCGGCGAACATGCCGTCGGGTGCGAACGCCGCCATCGGCACCGCCGCACCGTCGACCAGGCGATGCAGCCGCTCGACCAGCGGCATGCTGCGCGCGGTCGCAGCCATCGCGGTGACGAGCACGCCTTCGCTGCCGTCGGCAAACGAGATTCGCGCGCAGGCGCAGGTCATCAGCGCACCGAGCCCTGCGCCGAAGCCGCGCAGCCGCTCCAGCCTGACCGCGCCGCTCGCCGACAGCCGCCGACCGAGCTGCGCGACCTGGCGGCGATGGCCGTCGGCCGGTCCGAACGTCTTTTGCGCGAGCGCTGCCGCGTTGGCCGCGCCGAAGAATTTTGCGCCGACCGGATTGGCCCACAGCACCCTCGCGCCGTCGGGCGACCAGAGCCAGGCGGGGAGAGGTGAGGTCGCATGCACGGACAGCCTGGGATCGCCGACGCCTCGCAACTGGAAATCCGAATTGGTCATCGGCAGGCTTTAGGTCTCGCTGTCACGCTTCACATCGGGCTTGCCTGGAATGGCAGCCTTAAGAAAGGGTTAGTATCGCCCGTGGGCGCGGGCAGGTCCACGGCCCCGGCCCATGAGGGTGTCCTAATGCCGCGATAACCTTAATGTGGCTGAACCCGCAAGCCGCCCGGTCGTTGCATCCGCAGGAATCCGCTGGGCGCGCCGGGCGTCATACCGCCAATACCGTCGTCGGCTAGTCTTCTGCGCGGGCCTGGGAACGGTCGAAATGACCGGCAAAACAACAGGACAGGCAAGGAAGAAGAAGGAGTGACAGCCCATGACCGATCAGTCCCACGACCGTTTCGAGCTTTCCCCTGAGATGCGGAACATGGCGGAATCGAGCTTCAAACAGGCGCGCGATGCCTTCGACAAACTGCTCGCCAACGCCGAGGCCGCCGCCGGCTCGCTCGAAGAGCGCGGCGCCTCCCTGCGTGCCGGCGCCAAGGACATCGGCGCCAGGGCGATCGCCTTTGCCGAGAGCAACGTGCAGGCCTCGCTCGACTACGCCCAGTCGCTGCTTCACGCCAAGGACCTGACCGAGGTGATGCGGCTGCACAGCGAATACGTCCAGGCCCAGATGCGCGCGCTCACCGAGCAGGCCAGCGAAATGGGCCAGCTCGTCAGCCGCACAGCGATCGACGCGACCAAGGCGAAGCATTAGCCCGGCCATCTTTTGAGGCACGATAGTCACCCGGAAAAAGGTGCGTTCCCTCCCCCCTTGTGGGGGAGGGCCAGGGAGAGGGGTAGCCCAGCAAACGGTGTCGCTTGCAGATGCACGGATCGCAGCAGCCCAACCGAAAGAATCCCCGCGTGGGCACCCCTCCCTGACCTCGAGAGCGAGCTTCGCTCGCCTCGGACCCCACAAGGGTGGAGGACAGAGTGGGGTGCTTTGGCTTGCGATGCGCGATCGCGCACCTGAAATGCCCCTCAACCCCTGGTTCCCTGGCCGGGGAACCTCATCCTCTCCGAGATTAAATTATCGCAACGCACCGCAGACTCGCATTGCGCTGCACAATGTTGACATGTTAGGCAGCGACAATGCTGGGCGCTGGACGAGACATCTCGTTTGTTTTGCGTATCCAGTCTTTCGTACCCGCCACCTCGTAACAAGAAATGGCCCCAGGTTGGGCCGGCGGGCGCGCCAGAAGGCTCACTCCATTTTTTCATTATCGTGAGGGACCAACCATGACAGGTGCGACTGATCCGTTTTCTGCCTCGATCATCCCGTTCGAGGTTCCCGAGCAGATGCGTGCGTTCGCCGAGAAGGGCGTGTCGCAGGCCCGCGAGACCTACGCCAAGTTCAAGGACGCCGCCGAAACCCACAACGGCACCGTCGAGGCCGTGTTCGCGTCGGCCAGCAAGGGCGTGAGCGACTACACCGCCAAGCTGATGGAGTTCGCCAAGGCCAACACCACGGCTCATCTCGACTTCGCCCAGGAGCTGCTCGGCACCAAATCGCCGGCCGACGCCTTCCAGCTCTGGACCGGCCACGCCAAGACCCAGCTCGAGACCTTCCAGGCCCAGGCCAAGGAGCTCGTCGAGCTGACCCAGCGCATCGCCACCGAGACCGCCGAGCCGATCAAGGCCGGCGCCTCGAAGCTCTATCCGCCCGCCGCCTGATCAAAACGGCGGATCGACCAAATCAAGAACCCGGGCCCAACGGCCCGGGTTTTTTCTTCACCTCTCCCGCTCGGCGGGAGAGGCCGGGAGAGGGCTCCCTTCTCTAGGGGACTCTCGCAGCATGCGGGCGAATTTGAGCGCAACAGCCCCAGGGCCGCGACGCTGAAACGTGATTTACCCAGGTTTTTCGCCCCTCTGCGGCCTTGCCAAAAACCCCCGTTGCACCTAGTTTCCGCCCCGTCCAGCCCCCTCGGCATCAGGCCCTTATCAGGGCGCCCAAGGCGCGGCTCGCAAGGATGCAGTTGTAGCTCAGTTGGTTAGAGCGCCTGTCTGTGGAACAGGAGGTCGGTGGTTCGAGCCCACCCAACTGTACCAGCGTTTCTCTGTTCGACCGCTGACTGGCTAAACCGCACGCCAGTGATCTGGCTTTTTCTTATCGTTCAGATGTCGAACCCTTGCGACGCGGGGCGAGTGACCATTCTTCTTTGCCCAATCGATCGCCTCCTTCTGCGTCTTGAACGAACCGAGGGCGTGATCCGCGTGGTCTTGCGTCGCTTTGATGAGCGGCATGCAGGCCCCGAAGATCACTTCGATCCGCCTCATAAAGCACGGGCTGTGCCTGACTGCGGCAGCTTCGAGGTGCGGTACGGCGATGGTCGGCCGAGCCGCTATTTTTACTGGGACGACCTGCCGAGCCGGCGCCTGCGGCCGGAGGTGCTGACGCGCGATGTGGCGCTGGAGCGGCGCGAGAGATTGCGCGGGCGGCTTGGGATGGGCTTGAGGCTGTACCGGAAGCGGCTCGCGAGATGGGCAAGGGAGTTTGATCAAATGCCATGGTCAGCGAATGATGCCGAAAGGCACACGCACAAGGCGACAACGTGGGAATTGAAGGAGCTTTGGGCAAAGATCGCCAACGATTGCCTGGAGCGAACCGGAGACGAAGGTCGCGCTATCCGAGAAGCGAACGCTGTAATCGCACGGCAGCTGAAAGCCGACCGCTAGCGGCCGGCATCACTTTGGCTGGTCGGCTGATTTGGTTTCGACTCAGCGCATCGATACCCGCCATGAAGCACGCCGCTGCCCGCCCCCTCGCCGATCCTGCCACCGTCGCCCGCAAGCTGGTCGAGATCGCCGCCGGCATCGAGCCAGTGCAGGACGGATACGAGCGCGACGGATGCGTGCACTGAGAGATCAGGCGAAGGCGTTGCAGCGCCCGTTAGCGGATGAATCGCTCAGGATCGTGATGCGCGGGTCGAGAAGGAAGAACACGCGGTGGCGTGGGACGACGCTACGGCACGCTGCAAAAGCTTGGTCACACTCTCAAAAGTAAAAGCCCCTGCATATGGCAGAGGCTTTTTTCGTCACTACCGCTGCTGACCGGGAGCGACACTCGACGCGCCTTGATTGGCGCCGCGAGTCTGCGGTGTCGGAAATGCCGTTTGCATCGCATGTCCCGGACTAAAGCCCGATGCACCATGATGCCCGCCACGCGTCTGCGGGCTTGGATAAGCCGCTTGCATCGCATGCCCCGGGGTGGTCGATACCCCATGGCCCGTAGCGGCTGCGCCGCCATGTCCCGCACTTGCGCCGCCATGGCCCGATCCCGCACCGGCGCCAACTCCTGCTCCGCCTACTCCCGCGCCTCCTCCGGCACCTGCTCCTCCGCCGCCTCCAGCACCTGCTCCCGCACCGCCGCCGCCGCCACCGCCACCACCACCGCCACCACCGCCTCCGCCCCCACCACCTCCGCCAGCGAACGACGGACCGGACGCTGCGATCAACAACGCTGGGATGGCGGCTACTGCAATAAGCTTGGCTAACTTCGTCACGATGATCTCCTCTTCATCTCTAATTCCGCGCCCAAGCAACCCGGTCCGTTCGTTCAAAATCGGGCGCACGAAGGGCGGACATGCGGCCGGATTGGGTCGAGATCGCCAGCGGTATCCGCATCTTCATCGAGCTGGTCAATGCGCAATTCCTCAAGATGGGCGGCAGCGGCGAGCGCGCAGGCATCGCGCTCGCCCGCGAGCGCGGCTGGATCGAGCTGCACGAGTCGGGGACGTTCCAGCGGGCTGAAAGGGGCAGATCTGCTGGCGGAATAGCATTCGGAAGGCTCATGCCTTCATAGGCCGCCCCTTACCACTGGGGTTCTGTGGTGGCACCCTGCCACTGGCAGCAGGGGAGCTGTGTCATGCATAGGTACATCGCTCGCAGCAACATCGATCACTACCTCGGTATTCTGAATGGCAGCGATCTCGCGTCGGAAAATCGAAGCCGCATCGTTCAAGCTGCTGATCGAGGAAGAAGACAAGCTAACCCATGATCAGCTCGAATTTGCAGAAAACGCGCGCCGCAGCGAGTCGGGATCGCATCCATCGGCAACGAAACTTGCGCGACAGTTTTGTTGAAGGATCATCAGAACGTGTGCACGCGACTCGCCTGCTGGCAAATTTTGAAGCCCTCCACCAGTTGCTAGACGACTCCTCCCACCAGATGGGGCAGCGGGTAAACTCCTCCACGCTCTAACGAGCCCTGAACGTCGGCTACGCTGACCGCGCTCGCCCGGGCTGCACGCGCTTCCAGTGGCACCGCACATTCGTGCTCCTTCAATCCTCACACCGCCCAATGAACATCCGGAACATCGGGTCGTCCTCGATCCGCTTCAGTCGAGCCGCGACGCGCCGCAAGTTCTGCGCGGAGTCGAGCCGCGACAACGTCGTCGATGGATGAGTCAATTGTTTGGCGCGCGCCTCAAGCTCCTCGGCGCGGGCGAACAGTTCTCGCGCGGTAAGCATAGACGGCAAGCGTCGATACTAGACGGTGCTCCTATAAATTTTGTCCGTGCGCATCCATCCGGCGTTCACACCACCGCCCTTCGCTCCAACTTTCTCCAGAGCGCTTGCGCCTGCGGATGCCATTGCCCGCCGCCCGTGTCCGGCGGATAGACGCTCTCGCCATCGTCCGGATCGATGATTGTAGGCCACTGCCACGGCTTGAGCTGCAGCTGATCGTGCAACTCGTTGTGCAGTTGCTGCTAGAGTTCGCCATCGCAGCCCTGCATCTGCTTGAACAGTTTGACCGCGCGCGGCGTGATCTGCCAGCGCGGCGGACGGTTGATCGGCGTACGGTTGGTAACCATGGTCCACCCGTGAGGAAGGCACGGACGCAGTGTCGGCTTTCTGGAGTTTAGCAGAATTGTTATGCTCAATCAGGGTATTGCTGCTTGTGACCCGCTGCGGACTTGTGTGGAGCCCTTAGGCGCGCGATCGGCGGCTCGCCGAGCACTCGATCACCATTCTGGGCCGCCCAATGTTGCTTTGGCCGCTCGTTGTTTGGGACCGAGGTCGAGTATTTCTCGGTAAGTACAGCGCGGGCAGCAGAGAGTGTCGAGGCAGTAGCGGCGGCTCCAATGAGCCAGAGGTCCAGAAGAGCGAGCGGTCACGCGCGGCAGCGCGGGACAAGACACGAAACATTCCGCAATGCCGTTCTGCCCAATGACGGCTGCAGGCGGTGAACTCAACTCGGAAAGCACGCCTGTGCCGTCAGAGTCATTGGCGAGAGATTGAGCACTTGCGGAAATTGAAATGCATAACTTGCGCTGACTTGATTGCCGCAGGCGGGGGTCGAATAGGTGAATGTTTGAGCCGGCAGAGTAAGGCCGAACGCCTGTTGAGCGGCATAACTCGTAACGGCGTTTCCGCTCGGGCAAAGCGTCGGGTTGACGGTAGCACAGCGCGCCGCCATTTCGGTCCCATGTTGAAGACCAAGCTGAGTCCAAAACAATAATCCGAACTCGATGATCCCAAATAGAAACAGAAAAAAGACGGGAGCAGTCAGAGCAAATTCCAGCGCAGATGTCGCTCGATTGTCTGCCCATATCGCTGCGATTCTCACTGTAGCCTCGTCGTGGATTGTGCACTGTAGGTGTAGGTAGCCGCGACAATCTGGTAGTTGATCAGCGTATAGTACGTCGCTTGTGCCGAAACGGTCGCATATGTTCCGGCCTGCGCGCCGCTTGCGCAGATTGTGCCGGCGCTCACGATGCTCACCCCCGCGCTTGTCGGGCAGCCGTAAAATTGAACCGGCCCAGGTGAGGCCGTGATGGCTGTAGAATTCGTTGCGCTCGTCACCGCGCTGGAAATGCCATTCGCATCGAAGCCGTGAATGATTGCGTATTGCGCGCCTGCTTGCGCCGCGTCCTCAACCTGCATCTTGCGATAGACCGCAAGCCCAATGTCAGTCACCGAAACGACCATGAGAGACAGTAATGGGACCATGATCCCGAATTCGATGGCCGCGACGCCACGGCAATCACGCGCAGCAGCGCTGATAGCTCCGGCTAGTACATCGAGCCGTCCGCTGCGACTCTTGAGAAATAGGGTTTCAATTAGCATCGTAGCTGACCTCATTCGATGAGCTGCGCCGTTTGCGAGCCTATCGTCGCGGTGCCGAGCGCAGAGCAATTGACCTGAAGATTCGATGTGCCACTGAACGTCATCGTGTCCGCAATGATCTTGGTGCAGGAAGTGCTCGCACCGTTGCCGCCACTGAAGCTGAGATTGGCCTTTGGCAGGTAGATCGCGCCGCCGAAATTTTGGGTGCCGCCGCCGGTCAGGTTGAAAGCGGTACCGACAGGCATGTTACGGTCGCCATACATGACGATGCCTCGCGTGGAGCCGCTAGTTGGTGCCGTCAGATCGATGATGGCGTTGCTGCCAATTGAGGCGGTACCCCAGTTGCTGCCCGATCCAGTAAAGACCAGGGTGACACCAGTGCCGGTGATCGTGGCATTGCCCGCAACGCTCAGGTTGGCGCCATCCAGGTAGTAGATCCCGGGACTGAGGTTCAGCGTTGCACCAGCATTGACCGTGATGCTGCCGCTATAGCACCCCGGACTGAGAGAGTTTGTCTTTCCATTGGCATTGACAGTAATTTTGGCGTTCGTGCAGCTCGGCTCCGGTGGAGGAGAGACGTTTGCATAGGGATCAACGATCGGCTGGACGTGGGTTTTGACGCCGTTCGTCGCGGTGATGTTGCTCGTACCGGAGACGTCGCCGACCACTCCGACCTGGTTGGCGGAGACCGATGCACTGCCGGCAACATTGAGCGATGGGCTGGCACTGGAATCGCTATATAGGTTGCACTTGATCAGGTTGAGCTGATTGCCTCCGCTCACATTGACGCCGGGGCTCGCACTTTTATTGAGTGCAAGCACGCAGCCCGTCCCGGAATTAGGCAGAGCGACGGCTCGCGCGGTGATCAGCACGGGATCTGAGCCAAACAATGCGGATAGCAGCCGCTGTTGCGGCTGACTCACGACTACCTCGATGGCTTGAGGGTTGGACGTATAGTTGCCGGTTGCCGGCGGGTTATTCACTGTAATCGTGACATTGTTTACTGTGTTCGCGTAGCCATAGTTTGCCGTCACGGCATTGGCTTCGGACAATAGATCGCCGCCGGCACTAACGGCTGTCGCAGCGCTTACGGCGCCCGAGTCAGCCGCGCTCTGCATGTCCTTATGTTTATAATACCACCATCCTACCTCGGTTCCCAATCCCGCCGTGCCGACCAAGACAGGCATTAGCAGAGCGGAAATAATCACATAGCTGCCCGACTGATTTCGAGCAAACTGTTGAAACAGCTCACTGCCGTAGTAGTTCGGGCGAGCGCCTTCTGACCGCCGCAGTGGAGCATCGAAGAAGCCGCAGCAAATACTCCAGAGGTCCATGTAACGCTCCCGGGTACTCCCACTTTTTCCCGAAGTGAGCTTCACGCCGGTCGATTTAAGGGTGGCTCAACGGTCACGATAAAACTTTAGCGAACCCCGCAAATAGGTGAGCATTCGAGCCAGTGCGCGCACATCACTAAATACTTTCGCTCCCCGCTCGCTTCTGCCCGCTCGCCTTGGCAAGAGTGCGAGAACTCCCGAGCCATGTCTGGACTTCTAGAGACGCATGCCCCTTTTCTTAAGCTGGGCCTTATGTCGCCTCTAAACTAGCGCATCTCGGCAGAAGGCTGCATTTACTGACCGCACAGAAGCTTCAAGTTCCGAAAGCGGAACGCTTCTTGCACCCGGGAAGATGTGGCAACAGATGACGTTATGGAGAACAAGCGAATCTTCCCACGCCGTCGCGTTTTTAAGGCTGGGCACATTGTGGTCGGTTCTTCGTCCATTACGGCCATTACGGTGACAGTGCTGGAAACTCGATTCTGTCGACCGCGCACAAACGCCGGCTAAGCGCAGTTTCATGCGTCTTCGCCGTGCTCCCCAACAATCCGCACCAACTCCACCTCCAGCCTCAACCCCGGCGCCTGTCTCGCAAACCCCGTGCACGCCGTCGACGACCCATCGACCGACCGCCCCGACACGACCACGTCGATCTCATCCAATCCGAACACGCCCGGTGGCCCCGGCGCCACGCGTCGAGCGGAAAGGCTGGCTTTGAAGTGCTCGCCCTGCTGCGTCCAGGTTCCCGCATAGGCAAACGTATCGTCGCCGCCGCCGAGTTTCCCATCGGGGGCGAACTCGACCACGCCGGCGCCGTCGCCGACCGGCGTCTTGAACCAAACGGAGTATTTGCCCGGGGTGATCACTGAGGCCCACCCTTATCGACCAGCATCCGGGCCAAGTTGAGCCAGATCAAAATGGCGATCACGTGACGGGCGCGTGGTCTGCGGCTTATGCAACCTCAGGCCAAACGCGCATCCAGTGCCCGGCGTCTTCCGATCTACCTCACCCCTGCCACCACCATCACCACCACCGGCAACGTCACCGCCGCCAGCAGCGTGCCCAGCGCCACCGCGCCCGACACCGGGTTCACCAGCCGCTGATATTGTGCGGCAAAGATGTAGGCGTTGGCGCCGGTCGGCATCGCCGCGAACAGCACGATGACGCCGCTCGCGACCGGCGGCAGGGCCAGCAGCTTCGCCAGCACGAACGCAGTGGCCGGCATGGCGAGCAGCTTGAGCGCGCACATCACGGCGACGCTTCCCGTCTCGCCCTTCACCTCGAAGCGGAACAGGTTGATGCCGAGTGCGATCAGCGCGGCCGGCGATCCCGCCTGCGCCAGCAACTCGATGGTCTTGTCGACGATAGGAGTGAGGCCGAGGCCGGTGAAGCGCCAGATGACGCCAAAGCCGATCCCCAGCATCAGCGGATTGCGCACGAGATCTGCGAGCACCGGACGGATGACCGCAAGCGGCGAGCCCGTCCGCTTGCGGTTGACCAGCTCCATCTGCAAAATGCCGCAGAGCCACAGCAGCGGCGTGTTCACCGACAGGATCAGCGACATGGGCCCGGCGGCCTCGTTGCCGAGCGCCGAGAGCACGAGCGGAATGCCGAGCATCACGATGTTGCCGTAGACCGAGCCGATCGCGAACACGACGCCGTCCTCTCTGGTGTCGCGCCGTTCGCGCAACAGCGTCGAGATCGCCAGCGCAGCGATCCAGGTCAGCGCCAGCGCGCCGTAATAGGCGCCCCACATTCGCCAGGCGCTGACATCGGGGAATTCCGACACGACGATGGTGCGGAACAACAGCGCGGGGATCGCGATGCTGAAGGCGAATTCGGAGATGCCCTTGTGCGCGCCCTCGGAGACGAAGCGAAACAGCACCGACGCGTAGCCGGCCGCGATCAGCGCAAACACCGGTGCGACGATCAAGATCGTGGCCATGCGCGCTAGGACCCCAGCTCGATGATCCTGCGCGCCATGCGCACATTGGCATAGTCGATCATCTTGCCATCCAGCGTCACGGCGCCCTGTCCCTGCGCTTCGGCCTGCGCCATGGCCTCCAGAATCCGCCGCGCCTGGGCCAGTTCGGCGTCGGACGGCATGAACGCGCGCAAGGTCGGTTCGATCTGGTCGGGATGGATGACCTGCTTGCCGTCAAAACCCATCGCGGCAGCCTTCTGTGCGGTGCTTTCGGTCAATCTGGCATCGCGGAACGCGCCGCACGGACCATCGATGGCGCGCAGGCCGAACGCACGCGCCGCCACCAGCATGCGCATCATCGGATAGGCGAACAGATCGAGCGGGGCGGAGGCGTAGCCGGTTTGCGCCGTTCCGGTCTGGCGGTAGCCATCCGGTGAGATGCCGACATCGGAGCAGCGCGCCCCGATCGAGGCGGCGAAATCTCCGACGCCGAGATGCAGGGCGCGGATGCTGTCGTGCGATGCGGCCAGCGCGTCGACATTGACGAGCCCCAGGGCCGTCTCGATCAGCAATTCCAGCGCGACAGGTGCGGGGCGATCCGGGCCCGCGGCCCGCAACCGATCGGCGATCGCGCAGATATCGCTCGCACGCTCCGCCTTCGGCAGTATCACCGCATCAAGCCTCGCAAGCGGCGCGAGCGTACGGATTTCCCGATCGATGAAGGGGCTGTCGATCGCATTGAGCCTGACGGCAACGGTCCTGGTGCCCCAATCGAGCGCGGACAGCGACCGCACCGCTTGGTCCAGTGCGGCGGCCTTCTCGGACGGCGGCACGGCGTCCTCGAGATCCATGAAGACCGCGTCGGCCGCCGAGGCGGCGGCCTTCTCGACAAGACGGGCGCGATGCGCGGGGACGGCCAGGTAAGCCCGCGCCGGTCGACGAAGGACCATGGTCAGCGCTCCTGCGTCAGGCCGAGTTCGGCGAGGATCGGTTCATTGTGCTGCCCGACATCGGGAACGGGGTCCATCCGCGGGGTGAGGCCCGGAATGGTGAGGGCGGGCAGGAAGCTCATCACGGGGCCGCAAGGCGAGCCGACCGTCTGCACGCGGGATCGTGCGTGGAGCTGTTCGTGCGCGAGGAACGCCTCGACCGAATTCAAATGCGCGTTGGCGATCGACGCCGCATCGAGCAGCCGCAGCACCTCGTCGCCGGTCAGGGAAGCAAAGCGCCGCTCGATATGGGCCTGCAGCGCGTCGCGGTTCTGCATTCGCAGCGGGTTGGTGCGGAAGCGCAGGTCGTCGGCGAGGCCATCGTCGCCGAGAACGATCCGGCATAGCGCGCGCCATTCCCGGTCGTTCTGGATGCCGAAGAAGATCGTGCTGCCGTCGCCGACGCGGAACGGGCCATAGGGCGCGATGGTGGCGTGCCTTGCTCCGGTCCGCGGCAGCGGCCGTCCCGTGCTGCGCGTGTAGAAGGCGGGATAGCTCATCCAGTCGGTAATGGAGTCGAACAGCGAAGCCTGGAAGGCGGTGCCCTTGCCGGTCCGCTCGCGGCGATAAAGCGCCATCAGCACGCCGTTGAGGATGTACATGCCGGTGGCGATATCGACCACGGAAAGTCCGACCTTGGCGGGCTCGGCCTCGGTGCCGTTCACGGCAAGCACGCCGGCCTCGCACTGCACCAGCAGGTCGTAGGCCTTCTTGTCGCTGTAGGGGCCACCGCTGCCATAACCCGACACGTCGCAGGCGATGATGTCAGGGTATTTGCGGAGCAGCGCGGCGGCATCGAGGCCGAGCCGCTCTGCCGCGCCGGGCGCGAGGTTCTGGATGAAGACGTCGGCCCGCGGCAGCAAGGCGTCGAGCACCTTGCGGCCCGCCTCGCTCTTGATGTCGATGGCCAGACTTTCCTTCGACCGGTTGGTCCAGACGAACTGGCTCGACATGCCGTTCATGACATGGTCGTAGTCGCGGCAGAAATCGCCAGGGCCCGGCCGCTCGATCTTGATGACCCGCGCTCCCCAGTCCGCAAGGTGCCGGCTGGCGAGAGGCGCCGCAATCGCTTGCTCCAGCGAGACCACCGTCACTCCCGACAGCGGCAGCTCCGCCCCATTCCCCTCCATGCGATCGCCTCCACTCCCGCTGATTCTTCCTGACCCGGCGCAGCAGACGAGCCGACCACCCACGCGTCGTTGATGCTGACATGATGCTCCTGTTTTGCCCGACGAGTCAAACCGGATTTCGATAAATCCTAAGTTTTTCGATTGGCGAGCGATTGTCGAGACTTGGCTACTGTGCATGGGGTTGTTTTCGTATTTTTGGGGCCGCGAAGGAGGTGCGCCCCCTCTCCCGCTTGCTTGCGGGGGAGGGTCGGGGAGGGGTCTCGCCGCAATGGGACACTCCCGATGCAGACGCCATCCGCGTGTCCAGCGAGTCGCCGTCCCTGTTGCCGAGACCGCACAGCTGCCGACCTTTCGCCTCCGCCCTCGTTGCCAACGAACGCCCGTTCACCCACACTCCACCCGACTCGACATTTTGGGGGGATCGATGCCGGTATCTCGCGTCACGACATCCTTGGCCGCCGCAAGCCTCTCGCTCGCGCTCGCCGTTCTGGTCCTCCCGGGCGCGGCCTTTGCCTACACGCCCGAGGAGCAGCAGGCCTGCACGCCGGATGCGATGCGGCTGTGCGGAGAGTTCGTTCCCAACGTCGATGCCATCACCGCCTGCATGATCCAGAAGAAGGCGCAGCTGTCGCCGCAATGCGCGGTGTTCTTCCGCCGCGGACCGGAGTCGGGCGAGGCCCGTGCCGGTGCGCCGACCAACATCAAGCCGGTCGTCGCCAAGAAGACCAAGCCGAAGGCCAGGAAGAAAAAGACCGGCGACGGCTAGCCGCGTTCCCTTCGTGAAACCTCCGCGCGCCTCATCCGTCGAAATGACGGAGGGGGCACACCAGCCCAGGACAGCCCCAGGACAGCCACCGGACTCGTTTTGTTCGCGCCGCTCGCGCAACGCTTGCACCGGTTGCGCGGCGCTGCGATGGAAAAGGCTACCGAAAGGATTTGCGCGGCGAGGTTGTAGTCATTTTCCGCGTGACTGCTTCAAGGCGTGCGCAATGCCTGTACGGACAGTAATTCATGACGATTTGTGTCTGTCGTCGCGCGAGGCAGTGTGACTCAAATGCGCCACGTCTTGCTATTTCGTGGCCGCGAGGAACCTTCCGACAAATTTTTCTTTCCCGAATCAGCTTGGTGATTCATTTTCGTGGCCTGGGGTCAATCTGGAGGCCAGAGGTATGAACGTTATTGTTTTTGCATCGCGTAAAGGCGGCTCGGGCAAAAGTACCCTGGCTGCACATCTCGCCGCGCAGATCAAGGCGAGCAAGCAGGTGATGCTGGTGGACGCCGATCCGCAGGGCTCGCTCACGCTGTGGCACAAGCTGCGTGGCACCAACGAGCCGCCGATCAAGGCGGCCGTGAACTCGGTCAGCGGCATCGTCTCCGCGGCCAAGCGCGACGGTTACGAGTGGGTGCTGATCGACACGCCGCCGAATCTGTCGGCCGTCGTCGACGACGCGATCAAGAATGCCACCATGGTGGTGATCCCCGCCCGTCCCGGCGTGTTCGACGTCAACGCGGTGCAGGAAACCATTCAGATGTGCCGGGCGGCGCGCAAGCCCTACGCGGTCGTGCTCAACGGTGCGCCGGCCAAGCGCGACGAAGCCGAAAGCCCGATCGTGACCATCGCCCGCGAGGCGCTGGCCAAGTTTCGCGCTCCGGTGTGGGGCGGTCAGATCACCAATCGTTCGGATTTGTTGATGGCACTCAGCCACGGCGAAGGCGCGCGTGAATATCAGGCCGAGAGCCGTGCGGCCCAGGAAATTGCAAGACTGTGGGCGGCGATCGAGCGTTCAGTGAAAGCAATTCGCGGCACGGCGTCGGCTTCCGGCGCAATGCACAAGCAGGCGGCATAATTTCATTCAATCATTCCCCGGACGACAAACGCGCGGCGTCCCGCGCGTTTTGCGTTTTCGGGGACTGACAGTTACGCCACCATCAGCATGTAGAACACGATGACCGGCGACAGCGTCAGGATCACCGACCAGATGCCGACGGCCCAGATGATGTCTTCGGTGGAAAAGCCCTGCGGCTCGGCGTCGTCAAGGCTGTACTGCGTGGCGCCGTCATGCGACGCCATATCATTCTGATTGTTCATGATCGCCCCCGCGATTTCTTCGCTGATGCGGATGAACAATAGGCAGGATGTTTTAAGATTCCGGCTCGCAACGCCGCTCGCATTTTGAGCGCATTTGCGATCCCGGCTTAACTATCCCGTCAGCCGGCGAGCCAGACCCGAAACAGCAGCGCCGGCATCAGGCCGAGCATCACGGCCCAGAAGCCGAACGACGACACCAGCAGGATTCCCTGCCAAAGGTCGGCAGGCGCGAAGGTTTCCGCAGCGGTCGGGCGAGCGCGTTGTCCCATGGTCCTTCCCCCATTTGATGGACGTCGAGGCGAAACGATACGCGCCATTGCGTAAACGAGACGTGGATGCGCCATGCGGCGACAGCGAAGTCCGTTCGCGCCATGTTAACCAAGGCGACGCTCTCGCTGCCTCTCCCCGTCGCGGGGAGAGGCAGCGTCGAGCGTTACGCCGCGACCTTCATCCGCCGTTCGATCCAGCGATCGAGCGTGGCGGCGAGCTCGCTGCTCACCTCCACCATCGGAAGGCGCACCTCGGGGCTGTCGATCAGGCCGGTCCGCCACAGCCAGTACTTCGCCGGTGCCGGGCTCGGCTCGGTGAACAGCAGTCGGGTCAGGTCCGCGACCTCCTGCCAGCGCGCCTCCGCCGCAGCGGCATTGCCTCGCCTCAGCTCGGCATGGACGGCCGCGAAAGTCGCGGTCTCGAGATGGGCGGAGAGCAGGATGCCGCCATCGGCGCCGTCGCTGAGCGCCTCGAAGTAATTGGCGTCCTCGCCGGTGAGCACGGCAAAGCCCTTCGGCCGGTCGCGCAGCAGCGCGATCGATTGCTCGCGGCTGGCGCCGCAATCCTTCAAGCCGATGACGTTGGGATGGTCGGCGAGCCGCAGCATGGTTTGGTTGGTGATGACGACGGCGCATCGATAGGGAATGTTGTAAAGCGCGAGCGGCCAGGCGGCGTGATCGGCCAGCGCCTCGAAATGGGCGAGGACGCCCCGCTGCGCCGGTCGCACGTAATAGGGGCTCGCGATCAAATAGAAGTCGATCGGCCAGTCCGCGGTCTCGTCGAGCCGATCCTTCAGCCGTGAGGTGTCCGCACCCGATAGCCCGAGCCCGATCGGAACGTTGCGGCGGCCGGCTGCGATCTCGTCGCGGACGATGGCGACGAGGCGCTCGAGTTCGGCATCGCGCAGCGTCATGCCTTCGCCGGAGGTCGCCCCCAGGATGAAGCCGTCGATCGCTTGCGTGCAGTAGTGCCGCGTCAGCCGCCGCAGCGACGCCTCGTCGAGGTCGCCATCGCGAAACGGTGTCACCAGGGGCAGCCAGAGTCCGTGCAAATGGGTTCGCAAGTCAGTCATGTTCCTGTCTCCTTCTCAAGGATGAACCTGAGACGGAGGGCACATGAAAAAACCCCGTCCAGGTGGCGGGGTTTTCGGGATTGGCTCGCGATGACGAAGTCAGCTCAGCGCGCAAGAATCCGCGGTCCCCGGATGGGGGCCTTTTTTCGAGACGATGGCGCACGACTTCGTGATCATGTGGAAATGATGCGGGGTATACCCGAAACTGTCAATACACGCGGAGGGCGAAAGCGAATTTGGAGAGAAAAAAAGCCGGACCCGAGGGCCCGGCTTAGGTATTGGCCACGTGAGGCCGACACAATCACCTTCCAAGAGGGATTACTGAACTCCCGCGCCACTGGAGGAGGGGGACAAATGCGCAACGCGAAGGCTCAGCGTGCAAGCAGTATGAGCTTGACCCGCGCCATGCAGCAACAGCCGAGGCCGCATGTCAGACATGCGGAAATCAGGACGGCCAGCGCTGCGCCTTGCTCACCACGAAGTCGCGGAACACTTGCACGCGCGCGACCGTCTTCAGCTCCTCGGGATAGACAAAATACGTGTCGAGCTGGATCGAATCCGATTCACCGAACAGTTGCACGAGCTTGCTCTGCTCTTCGACGAGATAGTCCGGCAGCGCCGCGATGCCGAGGCCCTGCTGGCAGGCGCGCACGAGACCGAGGATGTTGTTGACCTTGAAATAGGCCTCGCGCGGGCCCGAGCCGTTGCGACCTGCTTCGACCAGCCAGTTGCGGTTCTGCAAATGCGGCGCGAAGTTGCCGTCGGAGAGCGAGATGATGCGATGGGCATCGAGCTCCTCCAGCGTGCGCGGCGTGCCGAAGCGCTTGATGTATTCCGGCGAGCAATAGGCGTGGAATCCCATCGCGAACAGCTTGCGCTGGATCAGATCCGGCTGCGTCGGCTTGCGGGTGCGGATCGCAACGTCGGCCTCGCGCATCGACAGATCCAGCTCCTCGTCGGTGACGATCAGCGAGATCCGGATCTCCGGATAGAGCGCAGTGAATTCGCCGAGGCGCGGGATCAGCCAGTTGATGCCGACGCCGGGCGTGGTGGTGATCTTGAGGTCGCCACTCGGTCGCTCGCGGCTGTCGGTCAGCTTGGCGCGCGCCGCCTGCAGCTGCATGAACACGTCATGCGCCGTGCGGAACAAGAGGTCGCCCTGTTCGGTGAGGATCAGGCCGCGGGCGTGGCGGTGGAACAGCGAGACCGAAAGCTCCTGCTCCAGCGCCGAAACCTGGCGCGACACCGCCGATTGCGACAGGCCGAGCTGCTCTCCCGCATGCGTGAAGCTGCCCGCTTCCGCCGCCGCGTGAAACACCTTCAGCTTGTCCCAGTCCATGTCCGTAAATCCGTCGCGTGTTCGAGGCATGATCGTTATTCCGCTGCCGCGCGCTCGCTGGCGCGCAGGGCCAAGAAACGTTCGGCCTCGAGGGCGGCCATGCAGCCGAGGCCTGCGGCCGTCACGGCCTGGCGGTAGGTTTCGTCAGCAACGTCGCCGGCGGCGAACAACCCGGGTATGGAGGTTGCGGTCGAATTCGGGGCGACCTCGACATAGCCCGACGGTTTCAGCTTGATCTGGTCCTTCACGAGCTCGGTCGCCGGCGCATGGCCGATGGCGATGAAGACGCCGTCGGTCTTCAAATCCGTCAGCGCGCCGGTCTTGACGTTCTTCAGCCTGATATGGGTGACCTTGTTCGGGTTCTCGGTGCCGCAGATCTCGTCGACGGCGGAGTCCCAGACCACCTTGATCTTCGGGTGCTTGAACAGACGCTCCTGCAGGATGCGCTCGGCGCGGAAGTGGTCGCGGCGATGCACGATGGTGACCTGCGAGGCATGGTTGGTCAGGTAGAGGGCTTCCTCGACCGCGGTATTGCCGCCGCCGACCACCACGACCTCCTTGTTGCGGTAGAAGAAGCCGTCGCAGGTGGCACAGGCCGACACGCCGCCGCCCTGGAATTTCACTTCCGACGGCAACCCGAGCCAGCGCGCTTGCGCACCAGTCGCGAGGATCACGGTGTCCGCGAGGTAGACATCGCCCGAGTCGCAGGTGAGGCGGAACGGCCGCTGCGAGGTCTCCAGCTTGGTGACGAGGTCGGTGACGATCCTGGTGCCGACATGGACGGCCTGCTTCTCCATCTGTTCCATCAGCCAGGGGCCCTGGATCACGTCGGCGAAGCCGGGATAGTTCTCGACGTCGGTGGTGATGGTGAGCTGGCCGCCCGCTTGAATGCCCTGGATCAGGATCGGCTCGAGCATCGCGCGCGCGGCGTAGATCGCCGCGGTGTAGCCGGCGGGCCCGGAGCCAATAATGACGACCTTTGCATGAACAGGAGCGGACATTTCGATGGACGCCTTTCACGGGGGATTTGCAGCGCGGGCGCGGAACGTGCCGGGAGGCCTCGCGGAGGCGCTGAAATGTCAGAGCTAATCTAAGCCTTCTGGTGAGCCATGCAAGAATTGCATTCCCAATCAGCGGATTTTTCCAACAAGGAACAAAAGTCGGTCGAGCTGAACACGCAATAAAATTGCGCACGCGGGCTGGACTGGATATGAGGATTGCACCAGACCCACCCAATACCGCCGTCAAGGCCAGGAGTTCCAATCACGTGTCGCGGAACCTAGACGAGATCGACCTCAAAATTCTCGCCGAGATCCAGGCCGACGGCCGAATCACCAATGTCGAACTCGCCAAAAGGGTCGGGATTTCGCCGCCGCCCTGCCTGCGCCGGGTCCGGGCGCTGGAGGAGGAGGGCTATATCCACGGCTACCGTGGGCTGTTGGATGCGCGAAAGCTTGGCTTCGACGTCACGGTGTTCGCCGCAGTGCATCTCTCCAGCCAGGCTGAAGCCGATTTGCGCGCCTTCGAGGAGTTCGTCCGCGCCGAGCCTTTGGTGCGCGAATGCTGGATGCTGTCGGGCGAAGTCGATTTCATCCTGAAATGCGTCGCCCCCGACATGGCGACCTTCCAGGATTTTGTGACGCACCTGACCGCGGCTCCTCATGTGCGCAACGTGCGGACGTCATTGGTGCTGCACAATTCGAAATACGAGGCGGCGGTGCCGCTGGAGGTGAAGGGGCGGCGATAATCGCCAGTTCGTCGTCCTGGGGCACGCGGCGCAACGCGAGAGCGCGAGCACTCACATTCCTAGCGACGAAGAGACGCAGAAAGGCCGCGCAATGCGCGGCCTTTCCAGACGCAGGCGTGGCAACGGCAAACCCTATCGCCACTCTACCTTGGTAATCTCATACGCTTTGGCGCCGCCGGGGGCGTTGACCTCCACGGTCGAACCCTTCTTCTTGCCGATCAGCGCGCGCGCCAGCGGCGAGGTAATGGAGATGCGGCCCTTCTTGGCGTCGGCCTCGACTTCGCCGACGATCTGCCACACCGTCTTCTTCTCGGTGTCCTCGTCGACCAGCGTCACGGTGGCGCCGAACTTGATGGTGTCGCCGGACAGCTTGGAGATGTCGATAATGTCGGCGCGCGCCAGCTTGTCCTCGAGTTCGGCGATGCGGCCTTCATTGTGGGACTGCTCTTCCTTCGCGGCATGGTATTCCGCGTTTTCCGACAGGTCTCCGTGCGAGCGTGCCTCGGCGATATGCTCGATGATGCGCGGACGGTCCTCGGACTGGCGCTTCTTCAATTCTTCCCCGAGTGCGGCAAAGCCGCTCGCAGTCATCGGAACCTTTTCCATCTCTTCTCTCGTCCTTCGGCCGCGCGCCCCGACCGGGGCGCGGCGACCTTGATTCGTCAGGATATCCGGGGCTGAAAACGCCGCCGCCGGCGTTATGTGGGTCTGGCGCCGGAACAGAACAACCGCATGGCCGGACAGTTCCTCCGGCCATTGTGGCTTCATTGCCAATCACTTAGCGCAAGGCGTCACCCTCGGGGCTGGCCTCCCGCGCGCGATCAGGTTTCCGAAAAGTAGCTCTGCAGGGTCCGAACCTCAAGGTCCCCGCCCAGATAGGCGCGGATACCCTGCGCGGCCGCCACGGCCCCGGAAAGAGTGGTGTAATACGGCACTTTATGCAAGAGGGCCGCGCGTCGCAGCGAGCGGCTGTCGGCAAGCGCCTGCGGGCCTTCGGTGGTGTTGAGAACGAGCTGGACGTCGCCATTGGTGATGGCGTCGACGATATGCGGCCGTCCCTCCAGCACCTTGTTGACCTTCTCCGCCGGGATGCCCTGATCGGTCAAGAAGCGCGCCGTACCCGAGGTCGCCAGCACCTTGAAGCCAAGCGAATGCAGCTGACGCACGGCTTCGGCAATTCGGACCTTGTCACTCTCGCGCACCGAGACGAACACTGTGCCCTTGCGCGGTACTCGCGTGCCGCCGCCGAGCTGGCTCTTTGCAAAAGCCACCGCGAAGGAGCGGTCGATGCCCATGACCTCGCCGGTCGAGCGCATCTCCGGTCCAAGCACCGTGTCGACGCCGGGGAAGCGGGCGAACGGGAAGACCGATTCCTTCACGCCGACATGTTTGAAGTCGCTCTTCTTCAACTTGAAGTCGGCGAGCTTCTCGCCGGCCATGATGCGCGCGGCGATCTTGGCGACCGGCGTGCCGATCACCTTGGCGACGAACGGGACCGTGCGCGAGGCGCGCGGATTGACTTCGAGCACGTAGATCTCGCCGTCCTTGATCGCGTATTGCACGTTCATCAGGCCGACGACGTCGAGGCCGAGCGCGAGCTCGCGGGTCTGTCGCTCCAGCTCCTCGATCATCGCAGGCTCAAGCGAGTACGGCGGCAACGAGCAGGCGGAGTCGCCGGAATGGATGCCGGCTTCCTCGATGTGCTCCATGATGCCGACGATGAAGGTGTCCTTGCCATCGCAGAGGCAGTCGACATCGATCTCGGTCGCGTCGGACAGGTAGCGGTCGAACAGCAGCGGGTTCTTGCCCAGCACAGTGTTGATCTGCCCGGTCTTGTCGTTGGGGTAACGCGCCTTGACGTCGGCCGGCACCAGCTCGGGCAGCGTGCCGAGCAGGTAGTCGTTGAGCTGGTTCTCCTCGCGGATGATCTGCATCGCGCGGCCGCCGAGCACGTAGGACGGGCGCACCACCAGCGGCAGGCCGAGATCGGCGGAGACGAGCCTCGCCTGTTCGACGGAATAGGCGATGCCGTTCTTCGGCTGCTTCAGGCGGAGCTTGTCGAGCACGCGCTTGAAGCGGTCGCGGTCTTCTGCAAGGTCGATGGCGTCGGGCGAGGTGCCGAGGATCGGCACTTCGGCGGCTTCCAGCGCCCGGGCAAGCTTGAGCGGCGTCTGGCCGCCGAACTGCACGATCACGCCGTGCAGCGTGCCGTTGCTGCGCTCCGTCGCGATGATCTCCAGCACGTCCTCGGAAGTGAGCGGCTCGAAATAGAGCCGGTCGGCAGTGTCGTAGTCGGTCGATACCGTTTCCGGATTGCAGTTGACCATGATGGATTCATAGCCGGCGTCATGCAGCGCGAAGCAGGCATGACAGCAGCAATAGTCGAACTCGATGCCCTGGCCGATCCGGTTCGGGCCGCCGCCGAGGATGATGACCTTCTTCTTGTCCGACGGCGTGCTCTCGTCGGCGGCAGTGTCGGCAAACGGCGATTCATAGGTCGAGTACATGTAGGCGGTGGGCGAGGCGAATTCCGCCGCGCAGGTGTCGATGCGCTTGTAGACCGGACGGACGCCGAGCGAGTGACGCCTGGCGGTGACTTGGGCCTCCGTCGTCTGGGCGAGCACTGCAAGGCGCGCGTCCGAGAAGCCCATGGTCTTGAGCGTGCGCATGCCGAAGGCATTGCCGGGCAGTCCGTGCTTCCTGACCTTCTCCTCCATCTCGACGATGCCGCGCATCTCGCCGAGGAACCACGGATCGATCTTGCAGGAGTTGAAGATGTCCTCGTTCGACCAGCCGAGCCGCATGGCTTGCGCGACCTGGAGGATGCGGTTCGGCGTCGGCGTGCCGAGCGCGGCGCGGATCGCGTTCTTGTCGTCGTCGCGGCCGAGACCTTCGATCTCGATCTCGTCGAGGCCGGTCAGCCCGGTCTCGAGCCCCCGCAGCGCCTTCTGCAGGCTCTCCTGGAAGGTGCGGCCGATCGCCATGACCTCGCCAACCGACTTCATCGAGGTCGTCAGCGTGGAGGAGGCGCCGGGGAATTTCTCGAAGGCGAAACGCGGGATCTTGGTCACCACGTAATCGATGGTCGGCTCGAACGAGGCCGGCGTCGCGCCGCCGGTGATGTCGTTGGCGATTTCATCGAGCGTGTAGCCGATCGCGAGCTTGGCGGCGACCTTGGCGATCGGGAAACCCGTCGCCTTCGAGGCAAGCGCCGACGAGCGCGACACGCGCGGGTTCATCTCGATCACGACCATGCGGCCGTCCTCGGGATTGACGCCGAACTGCACGTTGGAGCCGCCGGTCTCGACGCCGATCTCGCGCAGCACCGCCAGCGAGGCGTCGCGCATGATCTGGTATTCCTTGTCGGTCAGCGTCAGCGCCGGGGCGACCGTGATGGAATCACCGGTGTGCACGCCCATCGGGTCGAGGTTCTCGATCGAGCAGACGATGATGCAATTGTCTTTCTTGTCGCGCACCACCTCCATCTCGTACTCCTTCCAGCCGAGCACGGATTCTTCGATCAGCACTTCGTTGGTGGGAGACGCGTCAAGGCCGCGCTCGATGATGTCGAGGAACTCTTCCTTATTGTAGGCGATGCCGCCGCCGGTGCCGCCCATGGTGAAGGAGGGGCGGATGATCGCGGGCAGGCCGATCTCGGACAGCGCCATCATGGCCTGGCCGAAGGCGTATTCCTGGTAGCGCTTGCGGCGGTCGCTCTCGCCGAGCGCCCATTGCCGGTCGAGCTCTTCGAGCGCCGCGCCCGAGAGCTTCTCGCGTTCGGCGTGGTACTTGTCGCGGAAGGACTTCTTCAGTTCGGAGGCATTGGCGAGGCGTGACTTCGGCGTCTCCAGCCCGATCTTGGTCATGGCCTCGCGGAACAGCTGGCGATCCTCGGCCTTGTCGATCGCATCGGCGGTCGCGCCGATCATCTCGACGTCGAACTTCTCCAGCGTGCCCTGCCGGCGCAGCGACAGCGCGCAGTTCAGCGCGGTCTGTCCGCCCATGGTCGGCAGCAGCGCAAATCCGCCGGGAATGACGTGACGTTCCTTCTCGATGATCTTGGCGACGATCTCGGGCGTGATCGGCTCGATATAGGTCGCATCGGCCAATTCCGGGTCGGTCATGATCGTGGCCGGGTTGGAATTGACGAGGACGATGCGATAGCCCTCCTCCTTCAGCGTCTTGACCGCCTGCGTGCCCGAATAGTCGAATTCGCAGGCCTGGCCGATCACGATGGGACCGGCGCCGATGATAAGGATGGTCGAGATGTCGGTTCGTTTAGGCATCACCGCTCGCGGGCTGGAATCCGGGCACAAAAAAAGGGCGCGCTTGCCGCGCGTCCCCTTGTGCGAGAGCGCGGGGTCTTCCCTCGCGCGCGGGTGGGTCTTAGACCAGTTTTCGGGGCGGCGAAACCCCGAAAAACGCCCATCAACCGGCAATTTTGACGGGTTTCGGCCGTGTCTGCCAGCCGCGGGCGAGATGCACCAGAAGTGAGGCCGCGACGCTCGTTCCGCCGATCCAGCCGAGGTCGTTCGGGGAGAGCGTGGCCAGCACGGCCCCGCCCAGCGCGCCGCCGATGGCGAAGCCCAGATACATCGCGGAGGCATTGAGCGAGAGCGCGATCATCGAGGCCTGCGGCTCGATCCTGATGATGCTGGCGATCTGAGCCGGATAAAACGCCCACCCCGAGAGGCCCCAGAGGAAGATTGCGCCGAGCACCGCATAATGCGCCTGGTTCGGCATCAGCTTCAGGACCAGCGAATGCAGGATCAGGGCGCTCGCCATGCCGGCGAGCCCGAGGGCTGCGGTCGCGACTGTGCCGAGCCGGTCCGCCAGGATGCCGCCGAGCATGTTCCCGATCGCAGCCGCGCCGCCGAACACCAGCAGCGCAAGGCTGATCTGCGAGGCATCGAAGCCGAGACCCCGCAGCGGGACCGCGAAATAGGTGAACGCGGTGAAGCCGCCCAGTGCCCATAGAATCGTGATCACAAGCGCGATCAGGACATTGCGGTGGCGCGCCATGGCAAGCCTTTCGCTCAGCGAGGCCGTATTGCGCGGCAGGCCGCGGGGCAGGCCAAACAGGAGACCGGCGAGCGCGATAGCGCCGATCACGGCAACCATGGCGAAGGTCGCACGCCAGCCGAACAGGCTGCCGACCAGATTGCCCAGGGGAACGCCGATGACGGTCGCGACCGTGAGGCCCGAGGTGACCAGCGCCACCGCGCGGCCGCGCCGCTCCGGCGAGGCGACTGCCACGGAGACCGCGAGTGCCGTCGGCATGCAAAGGCCGGAGCCCAGCGCCATCAGCATCCGTGAGGCCAGCAGCAGGGCGTAGTTGGACGCGACCATCGCCGCGAGGTTTCCGGCAATGAAAGTCGACAGCGCCAGCGCCAGAACGGTGCGGCGGTCGATGTTGTTCAGCGTCACGGCCAGGATCGGCGAGCCCATTGCATAGGTGAGGGCATAAGCGGTGACCAACTGGCCGGCGGCCGAGATCGAAATCGAGAGGTCGTTGGCGATCGCCGGCAGCAGCCCGGCAATGACAAAGCCTTCCGTGCCGATCGCGAAGGCCCCCAGGGCCAGCCAAAATACGCTCATGGGACGAAATCCTTATGTTCAATGTTTATTGAACTATCGAAGATGGCCATAGGAGTCAATTAGTTCAAGAACTATTGAACATATTGGCGGTACCGCTATAATGTTCGGATCATGAGTCGTACGCCTCCTCACCCAACCCGCGAGCAGATCGAGCTGCCCCTGGTTCTGGATTGTCTGAGCGATCCGATCCGTCTCGCGATCGTCTATCAGCTCGCGCAGCAGGAACGCGTCAGCAGCGAGCTGTGCTGCGGTGACTTCAACGGGCTCGCCGGCAAGTCGAACCTCACCTATCACTTTGCGAAGCTGCGCGATTGCGGGCTGATGCAGACGCGCGTGGCGGGTACCAACCGCTTCATGCGGCTGCGCCGCGAGGATCTGGAGGCCCGCTTTCCGGGCTTGCTCGATGCGGTGCTGAAGTCAGCGGCTAAGGATACGGAGCGGCTGCAGCTGTTGCCGGCGTGCAACGTGCTCGAGGCGGATTGAGTGTGAGGCGCCTCTATGTCGCGTGCCCGTCTTCGCCCTTCGGGCTTCGCCGAGGCAGCCTTCGCCACGATGGGGCTTGCCTAGCCGAAGCTGGCGAAGCCAGCGGAGGCTGGAGGCCCGGCCTGGATTTGAACCAGGATGAAGAGCAATGCACTGCTCTCGCGTAGACGCTTCCGCCACCGGGCCGCAGCGATCATGTCCGATCGGGATGCGACAAGCCACCTCAGGCAGTCGTTATGCTTAACGAACCAGCGGCGGCCGCGCGATGAAGGTCATGCGCCAGCGATTGTGCCCGATATTGGTGTCGGCACGCTGGCTGGCGAAGCCTGCCGCCTTCAGCTTGGCCGTCATCTCGTCCTCGCTGTAGCGCTGGAGCCCGATGCGCGTGCGCAGATGGCGGTAGTCTGACAACGCGGTGCTGATCAATCCGATCAGTGCGTCCTTGAAGAAGCCGTTGCGCAGCCCGAAGGAGAGCAGTGCCGCCACGTCCCTGAACATGCCGACCTGCGGCTGGAGGATGTCGCCGAGCACCAGCTTGCCGGACGGCTTCAAGATCCGCCTGATATTGAGGAGCGCGGCATCCAGCTCTTCCGCCGACATATATTGCGCGACCGAGTTCATCACGACGAGGTCGATGGACTGGTCCTGCATCTTGCGGACGTCGTCGAGCGAGCGGACGCGGATCTTGGTATTGGGTGCAAACCGCGCGATCAGCCGGCCGCGCACGCCGGGCGCCGGCTCGGCCAGGATCAGCTGGCCACAGGCGGACGCCACCTGGCCGGCCGAGAGCGCTTCGCCGCAGGCATAGTCGAGCACTGTCGCATCGGGCGAGGTGATGTAGCCGATAATGTCCCGCGCGATGATCCGGAAGTGCAAGTCGCGATGCAGCTTGCTGACATAGATCGTATGCGTCGAGTCGTAATAATCGATCCAATCGTCCATGGTCATCCCGCCCAGCGGTTCCGATCGGGGAACGGCATTGCCCGCCTTGCGTTAGGGGTGCGACGGCCCGCCGTCAATGTCCGCGTCCTAACAGGAAGGTTTCCCGTGAGCAAAGCCCCAAGCAAGGTCTCGCCCGATCTCGACACCCCCACCGATCTGCAGCCCCAGGCGGTCAACAAGGTTTCCGAAGCGCTCAACGTGCTTCTGGCCGACTCGTTCGCGCTGTACCTCAAGACCAAGAATTTCCACTGGCACATCAGCGGTCGGCATTTCCGCGACTATCATCTGTTGCTGGACGAGCATTCCGAGCAGATTTTCGCCACCACCGACCAGCTTGCCGAACGCGTCCGAAAGATCGGCGGCACCACGCTGAAGTCGATCGGCCAGGTCGCAAAGCTCCAGACCATCAAGGACAACAACGAGGACTACGTTCCGCCGCGCGAGATGCTGCGTGAGCTGATGCAGGACAACAAGCATGTTGCCAGCGCGATGCGCAAGGCGCACGAAGTCTGCGACGAGGCCGGCGACGTCGCCAGCGCCAGCATCCTCGAAGTCTTTATCGACGAGACCGAGCGCCGCGCCTGGTTCCTGTTCGAAGCGACGCGGCAGGAAGGCGGCAACGAGGCGTAGTTGACCGGCGAGATCCATCCACGACGTCGTCCCGGCGAAGGCCGGGACTCACGGCCGCCACAACCGCATCAGTGCCCCGTGCGTGCCCGTCACCGGATCGGCCGGCGGCAACGCAACCTTCGGAATGGTCTTCAACGCCTTGGCGTGGTTCTCCGGCGTCGGGCGTGTGATCTCCATCTTCGCGCCCGGCGGATAAGCGCCGATCACACAGAAATCATCGCTCGCCTTGATGCACTGATGCCCGGTGCCGGCCGGCAGGACCGCGACATCGCCGGCCTTGATCTCCAGCTCCTGGCCGTGATCGCCGCCGAAGCGAACGCGGGCATGGCCGCGTGCGACGCCGAGCACCTCGTGCACGGTCGCGTGGTAGTGCAGATAGTCGTAGACGCCATTGCGCCACGTGCCGCCCCAATTGTTCGTCTCGAACAGGTTTTCGATGGTCTCTTCCGGCTGCTTCGGATCGAGGGTCAGCGCCCCCTGATAGACTAGGAAGGGGAGGATGCTGTTCGGCACGAGCCCGTCATCCTCGAAGACGATGGCGAGCGGTTCGGCATAGTTGCGGACAACGGACATGGGTGGACTCCGGCAGCAACAGACTTTGACAATCAAAACGGCGCGAGCGCCCTTGTTCCTGAGTCCAGACCCGGCTTGACGAAGATCAAGGCGCAGGCGGCCATCTAGAGGCAGGCAACTCAAGGGAAAAGGGATGGAACGCCATGTATGCTTCTGATGTTGCGCAGCGTCATTTTTCAGCGGCCATGGACGAGGCGGAGACCAGCGGCCTTGGGCACGAAGCCGTGTGCCGCGCCTTGCTCAACCTCGTGATCTCGAAATATCTCGAGACGAGGTCCGTCGCCGACATCCAGGCAGAACTGCGCTTCATCGCCGAGAACTGCGATCCCGACACGGACTTCATGTTCATGCGTCCGTAATGGCGCCATACCCGGCGGCCACGTCCGCCGGCGTCCTTGAGTCTTACGCGCTCTTCTTCTGTCGCATCAGATCGGCGAAGCGCTGGAACAGATAGTGCGAGTCGCGCGGGCCCGGCGATGCCTCGGGGTGGTACTGCACCGAGAACACCGGCTTGCCGTCGAGCTGGATGCCGCAATTGGAGCCGTCGAACAGCGAGACGTGGGTCTGCGTCGCGCCATCAGGCAACGTCGTCTCGTCCACCGCAAAGCCGTGGTTCATCGAGGTGATCTCGACCTTGCCGGTGGTCGCGTCCTTGACGGGATGATTGGCGCCGTGATGGCCCTGATGCATCTTCTTCGTCTTGGCGCCGACGGCGAGGCCGAGCATCTGGTGGCCGAGGCAGATGCCGAAGGTCGGCGTACCCGACTTGATCACGTCCTGGATCACAGGCACCGCGTATTTGCCAGTCGCGGCCGGATCGCCCGGACCGTTGGACAGGAAGACGCCATCCGGTTTCATCGCGAGGATGTCTTCGGACGGGGTCGTCGCCGGCACCACCGTCACCTTGCAGCCGACGCCGGCGAGCAGGCGCAGAATGTTGCGCTTGATGCCGTAGTCGATCGCAACGACGTTGAACTCAGGCCTGTCCTGGCGGCCAAAACCCTTGTCCCACAGCCAGGGCGTCTCGTCCCAGGTGAAGCGCTGGCCGGAGGTGACCATCGGCACGAGGTCCATACCCTCGAGGCCGGGCCATTCGCGCGCCTCTTCCTTCAGACCATGCAGGTCGAACTCGCCGTCTTTGGCGTGCGCGATCACGGCATTGGGCATGCCCTTGCTGCGGATCAGCGCGGTCAGCGCGCGTGTGTCGATGCCCGAGAGGCCGATGATGCCGCGCGCCTTGAGCCAGGCGTCGAGATGCCTGGTGGCGCGGTAGTTCGAGGGATCGGTGATCGCCGTGCGCAGGATCACGCCGCGCGCACCTGGCGTTGCGGCCATGTTCACCGTCTCGATGTCTTCCTCGTTGGTACCGACATTGCCGATATGCGGGAAGGTGAAGGTGATGAGCTGGCCGGCGTAGGAGGGATCGGTGAGGATCTCCTCATAGCCGGTCATCGCGGTGTTGAAGCAGACCTCGCCGACGGCCTGGCCTTCGGCGCCGAGACCGAAGCCTTCGAGCACCGTGCCATCGGCAAGCACGAGGAGCGCGGTCGGTTTGTGGTCCGGCCAGGCGGGATCGTTTTCATGTTGTGTCATGAGCCCGCTTCATAAGCCCCCGACGGGCGCCCGTCAAAGCGGGAAACGCCGGATTCACATGCGTTTTTGCATATTTGACAGGTCTCTTCAGGGATTTAGGGTGAGTCCTGAAATTTTGCGCCGTTTTGGCCGTCAGGCGGGAAACAATGAACCCACCCGTGACGGGTCCGCACTGGCCTCTTTCCAGCGAACGGCTTAGACCAAGACTACAGATTGAGAGGATGACGACCATGTTGCGCGACGACATCAACAATGCGGTCAAGGAGGCCATGAAGGCCAAGGACGAGCGCAAGCTGTCCACGCTGCGCATGGTCAACTCGACCATCAAGAACGCCGACATCGACGCGCGCGGCAACGGCAAGCCGCCGCTGTCGGATGCCGATCTGCTCGCCGTGCTGCAGAAGATGATCAAGCAGCGGCAGGAAGCGGTCGAGCTCTACGACAAGGGCGGCCGCGCCGAGCTTGCCGCGCAGGAGCGCGAGGAGATCGCGGTGATCTCGGCCTATCTGCCGAAGCAGATGTCGGAGGACGAGGTGAAGAAGGCGATCGCGGACGCGATCGGCGAGACCGGCGCTGCCGGCATGAAGGACATGGGCAAGGTGATCGCGGTGCTGCGCGCGAAATACGCGGGACAGATGGATTTCGGCAAGGCCTCTGGTCTCGTGAAAGCCGCGCTGTCGGGCTAGCCGTCGTTCCGGGGCGGCGCGTCAGCGCCGAGCTCTGATGCGGAGTTGCGCAAAGAGAATCCATCGCGCTGCTGAGTCCGTGCTTAATGGATTCCGGGCTCGCGCTCCGGAATGGCAAGAAGGAAGGGGAGGCGGTGCGCGGAGCCATGCTGACCGAAGCCAGGACCTACGACGAGCTCTACGCCAACTTCCGCTGGGATATCCCGGCGCGCTTCAACATCGCGGAGTCCTGCTGCGATCGGCACGCCGACGGCACCAACAGGCTCGCGCTGACCTATGTCGACGAGAACGGTGTCACGTCCCGCACCTCCTTCGACGAAGTTGCGGACGCATCGCGCCGCTTCGCCAATGTGCTGAAAGCGGATGGGCTTGCGCGCAGCGACCGCGTCGCGGTGTTCCTGTCGCAGTCGCTGGAACTGCCGGTCGCGCACATGGCGGCGTTTCGTTCCGGCATGATCTCGATTCCACTGTTTGCGCTGTTTGGCGAGGACGCGCTGGAATTTCGTCTGTCGAACTCGCAGGCCAAGGCTGTTGTCACCGACCAAGGCGGCTGGGAGAAGCTGGCCAGGATCCGGGACCGGCTGCCGGATCTGAAGAACGTCTACATCGTCGGCGAACGCCCGCCCGCGGGCACGACGTCGTTCTGGAATGCGATCAGAAGCGCATCGGCTGACTTCACCCGCGTCGACACCTCCGCCGATGATCCTGCGCTGATCATCTACACCTCCGGCACCACAGGCAATCCCAAGGGCGCGCTGCATGCGCACCGCGTGGTGCTCGGTCATCTCCCCAATGTCGAGATGTGCCACAATTTCCTGCCGCGGCCCGGAGATCTGATGTGGACGCCGGCGGACTGGGCCTGGATCGGCGGTCTTATCAACGGCCTGCTTGCGTTCTGGTATCACGGCATTCCGCTGGTCGGCCATCGCGCGCGAAAATTCGAGCCGCAGGCGGCGATGCAGATGATGGCCGACCTCGGTGTCCGCAACGTGTTCCTGCCGCCGACCGCGCTGAAGTTGATGCGACAGGCGGGCGTCAAACATCCCGGCGTCAAGCTGCGCAGCATTTTCACCGGCGGTGAATCGCTCGGCGGCGAGCTGCTCGGCTGGGTGCGCGAGACCTTCGGCATCGACGCCCATGAAGTGTTCGGCCAGACCGAGTGCAATCTCGTGATCGGCAGCAACTCCAATCTGTTTCCGATCCGGCCCGGTTCGATGGGCAAGGCGACGCCGGGCTTCGATGTCCGCATCATCAACGACAGAGGCGAGGAACAGCCGCGGGGGCAGCGCGGCATCATCGGCGTGCGCCAGCCATGCCCCGTCACCATGCTCGAATATTGGCGCAATCCCGAGGCGACGGCGAGGAAATACGCCGGCGAATTCCTGCTCACCGGCGATCTCGGCGTGCAGGACGAGGACGGCTATTTCTGGTACGTCAGCCGCGAGGACGACGTCATCACCACCGCGGGCTATCGCGTCGGCCCATCCGAGATCGAGCACACGCTGATGAAGCATCCATCGGTGGCGATGGCGGCCGTGGTCGGCATTCCCGATCCGATCCGTACCGAATCGATCAAGGCCTGGATCGTGTTGCGTCCGGGGTTTGCGGCGGGCGATGCGCTCGCGCGAGAAATCCAGGAGTTCGTGAAAGTGCAGCTCGCAGCGCACGAATATCCGCGCCTGGTCGAATTCGCCGAGACCCTGCCGATGACGGCGACGGGCAAGGTGCTCCGGCGCGAGCTGCGGGCGAGAGGTTAGCTTCCGACTATGCCGAAGACGTCCCAAGCCGCGGGGCTTCACCGCGCCTCCCTTGCGAAGCTCGATGATCTCGATGCGGCGCTGGAGCTCATGTATTACGGCTGGCGCGGCATGACACTGGAAGCCGATGAATATCTCGCAAGGCAGGGCCTGTCCCGCTCGCACCATCGCATCCTCTATGTGGTGGCGCGCCGGCCCGATATCGCCATCGGATCCCTGATCGAGGTCCTCGGCATTTCCAAGCAAGCCCTCAACCGGCCACTCGGCCTCCTGCTGGAGCGCAAGCTGCTGACGTCGCAACGTTCGCCGGAGCAGCATCGCTCCAAGCTGTTGCGCCTGACGGCTGCGGGGCAACGGATCGAGCAAACGGCGTCGGGGCACGAGCGCAAGGTCATGCGCGAGGCATTCGACCGCGTTGGGGCGCGAGGCGCGGCGGCCTGGATGGCGGTGATGGAAACAATCGCGGACAACCACTGATCATCTCTAAGGTCAATAATATTGACATGAATGGCGGGCCTTGTCATTTTGCTCACGAGCCGGAAGAGGCTTGTGACGGGAATGACCATGCACCTTTCGGATTTCGTCCTGCTGCTTAACGCGCTCTGGTTCGGAGGCGCCTTCATCCAGTTCAGCATCGCGCAAGCCAATACGCTGAAGATCCTCTTGCCGCGCGAGGAGCGCAGCAATCCGATCGCGCCGACGCTGGCGGCCAGCGTGGCGTTTCTGGGCGGAATGAATCTGCCGATCGGGCTGTTGTCGTTCTATCTTCTGGTCGCGCGTCCGTCGTTCTTCCAGCCGATCGAGGCGCAGCTTGCGCTATTCCTGTTCTTTGCCGCCTGCCACTTCAGTCAGTTCGCCTACAACCTTCCGGTGCTGATGCGGGGAGGACGTGTCGGCGTGGCGTACTGGCCCGTGCTGAAGGGGCCGATGCTCAGGATCTTCGTCATCGATGCGGCGCTGTTCACGGCCAATCTCTGCATCGCGATCTTGCTCGTGTCGCACTCCTGACGAACGCGGTGCTTCAGTTGAACGATGGCGGTATCTGCTGACCGCCCAACTCTTCCGTGCAAGGATTGCGAGGGCGAGTTAACATCGAACCCAATAACGCGCGGCGAGGACCGCGCGAGGGAGGGAGCAGATGTCGATTTC
Organism: Bradyrhizobium sp. CCBAU 51627; assembly: GCF_028128765.1. GTDB lineage: Bacteria > Pseudomonadota > Alphaproteobacteria > Rhizobiales > Xanthobacteraceae > Bradyrhizobium. Next base: position 12,753 of record NZ_LBJG01000003.1, on the reverse strand, counting down.
GGGCAAGGTCGATCCTGTGGTGCGTCCCATTGCGGCGACCGACATCGCCGAAGCGGTGGTCGAGGGCCTGCGCGATTTCCAGGCGCTGCCGTTCTATGGCATTGCCTTCGGTGCGCTCTACGCGGCCGGCGGTATCACCATCATGCTCTGTCTCACCGCGTTCGGCATGGTCTATCTCGTCTATCCGCTGGCCGCGGGCTTCGCGCTGATCGGGCCATTCGTTGCGATCGGCCTTTATGAGGTAAGCCGCCGCCGCGAGCGCGGCGAGCCGGTATCGTTTGGCGCGATCTGGTCGGCGATACGTTCGCGCAGCGAGATCGGCTGGATGGCTTTCGTCACGCTGTTCGTCTTCGTGATCTGGATGTACCAGGTGCGGCTTCTGATCGCGCTGCTGCTCGGCCTGCATGCCTCGTTCTCGAGCCTGCAGGAATTCATCACCGTTGTGCTGACGACCAATGAGGGACTGATGTTCCTCGCCATCGGCAATGCGGTCGGCGCCGTCTTGTCGCTGATTCTGTTCTCGCTGACCGTGGTGTCGTTTCCGCTGCTGCTCGACCGCGAGGTCGATTTCGTCACGGCCATGGTGACGAGCGTGCGCGCGGTAGTGACGAGCCCGTTGCCGATGATCTGCTGGGCAGGTGTCATCGTGATGCTGCTGATCGTGTCCGCGCTGCCGTATTTTCTCGGGCTGATCGTGACGCTGCCGGTGCTCGGGCATGCGACGTGGCACCTTTATCGGCGGCTGGTGGTGCCGGTGCCGTAGGGTGGGCAAAGCGAAGCGTGCCCGCGGCTTCTGTTGCGGTGTTGGATCGGTGGTGGGCACGGACCAAGTGCGCCTTTGCCCACCCAACGATACTGTGGTTATGGGTCCCAGGCTCGCGCTTCGCGTGCCCGGGACGACGACAGTGCCTACGGCGTCTTGATGCCCATGGCCTTCAGCGCATCCAGCATGCGCTGCGGCGGCCCCAGCTTGACCACCAATGGCTTGCCGGTTTCGAGCACGCTCTTGAGGCTCGACAGGATCGCTGGCCAACCCGAGCGGCCGCCGGCCAGGATGTCATCGCTGAGCTCGCGGTCGTGGCCTTCGCTCATCGTGAGCCTGACCGCATCGCCGACCTGCTCGATGTCGTAGGTGACGAGAGTCGGCCCCAGCTTCTCGATCAACTCGGGCCAGTTGACGTTGAACGTCACCGCGAGCTTGTGCGGCGGGTCGTAGGCGAGCACCTCGCCGCTGATGTGCAACGCGCCGTCGGGCGTACGCACGATGAAGGCGCCGCCCAGGCGGGGCTCGACTTCGACGGCATTGCCGAAGAAGTATTGCCTGCTGAACCCCGCGGAGGTCAGCGCCTCCCACACCTTTTCCGGCGTGGAGGCGATGTAGATGGTGTAGACCGTCAGCGGTTTGAACTGATCGAGTTTCATTTTGCGTCGAACCCCTTGTTGAGCGCCGTGCGCGGGATAGCGAGCAGCTTGCCGCTCTCCAGCAGGCTCTTGAGCTGGGACAGGATCGCCGGCCAACCATTGGAAACCGCGCCGAGATATTTTCCGCCTTCGATGAAGCCGTCATGCAGCACGGTCAAACGCACCACCGGGCCGAACGGTTCGATGGTGAAGACCACGCGCGAGATCGGCTCGCCGCGCAGCTCTTCGTATTTGTGGTGCTTGAAGCTGTAGGACAGGCGCCGCGGCGGATCGGCCTCCAGGATTTCGCCGGAGTCGGTGACCTCGCCGTCGAGCGCGAGCGCGAAGGGCGCGCCGACCTTCCAGTCTGAGCGCACCTCGGCGCCGAACCAGTATTGCCTGGTGAACTCGCTCGACGTCAGCGCCTGCCACAGCTTTTCCGGCGTGGTCTCGATATAGGTGACGTAGACGAATTGCGGCTTACTCATCACGCTTCTCCAATTGTCGTTTCAATTCGCTCAGTGCGGCGAGCTTGCCGCGCTCGAATTTCCTGATCCAGCGCTCGCCGATCTGGTGGATCGGCACCGGGTTGAGATAGTGCAGCTTCTCGCGGCCATGCCTGATGGTCGTGACCAGATTGGCCTCTTCGAGAATGACAAGGTGCTTCGTCACCGCCTGGCGCGTCATCGCGAGACCCTCGCAGAGCTCGTTCAGCGTCTGGCCGTTCTTGGCGTGAAGCCTGTCCAGCAGCGACCGTCGCGACGCATCGGCAAGCGCTTTGAAGACCTCATCCATGAAGATGATAATAGGCAACCAAATGGTTGCATGTCAAGATGGTGTCTTGGGCGCATCCGAGTGGCTGTGCTAGCCTTGACGCTCAGCCAACGCAGATTGGTTCCGGGAGGACTTTGATGTTCCGTTGCGTCCTGATTGCTGCCGCCTTCGTCCTTTTCGCCGGCAGCACTTCCGTCCATGCCCAGAAGCAGACGATCGGCGCGCCGCCCGAGGCGTCCAACATGAAGCTGGTGGGCAGCAACGATCTGCAGGCGCGCAGTGCCTATCAGCCGACCATCCACCACCAGGGCGACCGCTGGATCGCCTATATCGGCCATCACGGCGGCACCGACGACGTGCCTGCTCCCGTCAATCCGATGACCGGCCAAGCGGAGCCGAATGGGACGTCGATCGTCGACGTCACCGATCCCGCGCATCCCAAATATCTCAGGCATCTGCCGGGGCAGGAGGGCAAATATGAAGCCGGCGGCGCGCAAATGGTACGGGTCTGCGATGGCAAGACCTTGCCGAAGGGCGATCCCAATGCGGTCTACATGCTGCGCACCTTCGGCAGTCAGGCGCATGAGATCTGGAACGTTGCAGATCCCGCCAATCCCGTGCTGCTCACCCGCATCGGCGGCTTGAAGGATACGCACAAGAGCTGGTGGGAATGCGACACCGGCATCGCCTATCTCGTTTCGGGCGCACCGGATTGGCGCACGCGACGCATGACGCAGGTCTACGACCTCTCTGACCCCGCCCATCCGCAGAAGATCCGCGACTTCGGCCTTCCCGGCCAGGAGCCGGGATCGACCGGCGCAGTGCCGACCGAATTGCACGGGCCGATCTCGACGGGACCCAATGGCAATCGCGTCTATTTCGGCTACGGCACCGACAAGGGCGGCATCCTGCAGATCGTCGATCGCGAGAAGCTCCTGCACGGGCCGAAGGAACCGACACCGGACAATCTGCGCTATCCCGAAATCTCGCGGCTGCCGATGTCGGCGTTCAACGGTGCGCACACCACCTTCCCGATGCTCGACATGCCCGTGGCGGAGTTCGCCGAGGACAAGGACGGCAAGACGCGCGACATCGTCATGATCGTCGACGAGGCCATCCTGAACGAATGCGGCGAGGCGCGGCAGATGGTGTGGTTCGCCGACGTCACCACCGAGACGCGGCCGATGATGATCTCGAGCTACACGGTCCCGGAGGCAAGCGGGCAGTTCTGCCAGCGCGGCGGCCGCTTCGGTTCGCATTCGTCGAACGAGAGCATGGCGCCGGTCTACTACAAGAAGATGGCCTTCATCGCCTTCTTCAATGCCGGCGTGCGCGCGCTAGACATCCGCGACCCCTACCATCCCAAGGAGGTCGGCTATTTCATTCCCGCCATCACGCAGGCGACCGACAAGCGCTGCATTCCGGTCGAGGGCGGCGAGCGCTGCAAGGTCGCCATCCAGACCAACAATGTCGAGACCGACGAGCGCGGCTATATCTACATCGTCGATCGCGCCAACACCGGCCTGCACATTCTCGAACTGACCGGGCCCGCACGCGCGGTCGCCGGCCTGCCGAAGAACTGACGATGCGGCGCGCGGCGACAACAGCGGTGGCGGTGATCGCGTTCGGCGCGACCGGCGTCGGCGCATATCAGCTTGCGCCGCAGCCTGCGGCGACGCCAGCGCATTGGCGCGAGCTCGCCTGGCCGTTTCCGCGCGACGGCTGGCCTGCAGGGCGTGCATTTCGCTGCGAGGGCGGTGCTTGTGACGGCGCCGAGCTCTACCTCCGCGCCAAACGCGGCTTCTGCAATTGCGACAGCGGCGTCGCCGATGACGACGAGGTCGATCGTGTCGCCGATATCGATCTGATCACCCCGCGTTTCGCGGCGGTTGCGCCGGGCGAGGTGGTGCGCGTCGGTGAGATGCGCGGCCGTGCGCGGCGCTATGATCTCGCGACATATGACGGCGCCGGGCCCGCTGCGGTGGGCATCGCGCTCTCGCGGCGCTGCGACCTTTTCGTCGCGGCGGCGCGAGGGCGAGGCGATGCCAGCGCGATGGCGCATGCGGCGCTCGTGTTCCTGGCGACGCCGGAGATCAAATCGTGGGCGATGGCGGCGCTGGACGGGAAGTAAGGGCCATGCATAAATAGCCGCAAACGCCGGAGCTTTGAGTCCTCCCCATGATGTCCATGCAAGCCTATCTCGCCTTCGTTGCCGCCTGCATTGCGCTCGCGTTGCTGCCGGGGCCGATCGTTACGCTCGTCATCGCCAACGGCCTGCGCCACGGCACGCGCGCGGCGCTGACCAATGTCGCCGGCGCGCAGGCGGGTCTTGCCATCGTCATCGGCATCGTCGCGATCGGCCTCACGTCGCTGATGTCGACCATGGGCTACTGGTTCGACTGGATCCGCTTTGCCGGCGCGGCCTACCTGGTCTGGCTCGGCATCAAGTTGATCCGGGCACCGATCGAAGGCGTCAAGGTCGACGAGCCGCCGGCCCCGCCGCGCGGCGGGTTCTTCCTGCAGGGCTTCCTGGTGCTGCTGTCGAACCCGAAGGTGCTGGTGTTCTTCGCCGCCTTCATTCCGCAGTTCATGGATATGAGCCGGCCCCACGTTCCGCAAGTCGCGCTGCTCGGCGCCACCTTCATGGTCACCGCCGTGATGACGGACGCGCTCTACGCGATCGCCGCCGGCCGCGCCCGAAAGTTCTTCTCGGCCCGGCGCACCCGGCTGATGTCGCGTATCTCAGGCGGCTTCATGATCGGCGGCGGCATCTGGCTGGCGCTGACCCGGGCGAAATGACTCCCGGTTGAACCCTGATGTCACGCTATCAGGACGGCGCGGCCGCCACCCGCAGTTCGACCTCGATCTCCGCAAAGATCCGCGCCAGCCGCTCCGCCCATTGCCGCTGGCCGGATTGATCGGCGATCAGGTCCTGGCGGATCTCGATGCCGGTGTTGACGAGACCGCGCGCCTCGCCGTGGACGGGGATGGTGTAGTCGCTGAGATCGCTGACCGCATAGGGCTCGTTGTCGCCGACCACGAGATCGCCTTCGGCGTGCAGGCGTCGAAGCAGCAGCTCAGGCAGCACCTTGTCCTTGTTATACAGTGCGCCGATGTGCCAGGGCCGCGCGACGCCGGCATAAACAGGCGTGAAGCTGTGCAGCGACACCAGCACCGTCGCCCGCTTTGCGCGAATGCGGCTGTCGATCACAGCATCGATGCGGTGATGATAGGGCTCGAAGATCTCGCGCCGCCGTGCCGCGCGCTCGCTCTCCGAGATGTTCTCGTTGCGCGGAATCGTAGTCGCCTCCGATATTGCGGGGATCGAGCTCGCGACCTCAGGTGGACGGTTGCAGTCGATCACGAGCCGCGAGTAGCGCTGTGCGATGAGATGCGCGCCAAGCATCTTTGCGAGCTGCTCGGCGACGCCGGCGATGCCGATGTCCCAGGCGATGTGACGCGTGAGCTCACTCTCGGCAACGCCGAGATCGCCGAGCGCGCGCGGCAGGATGCGGCCGTAATGGTCCGATGTGAGCAGGAAGGGCGATGTGCCCTCTGCATTCACCTCATGCACGGGCGGAATATCGCCCTCGCCGAGCAATTGATCGGTCATCCCGGCCGTGCGCAGGTCCATTCTGATTGCCTCTGAAATGATAATCTGTCTAAACGGAGTAACCGCATTACACCGACGCCGCAACGCTCGAACAACATGACCTCCGATCGTCTCTTCGTATATGGCACCCTGATGCGCGGCTTCGATCATCCGATGGCGCGGCTATTGGCGCAGCATGCGGATTTTCTGGGTGAGGCGAGCTGCCGCGGCCGGCTCGTTCTCGTGAAGCACTATCCGGGATTGCTGCTGTCGGAGGCGGCATCGGACGTCGTTCACGGCGAGCTCTTCCGCTTGCGTGCGGGTGACGAGCTGCTGCGCGAGCTCGACATGTACGAGGCGTGCGGCGAAGGCTTTCCGGAGCCGACCGAATATCTGCGCCGGCTGATCGACGTAACAGGCGCTGACGGCACGACGTCGCCGGCCTGGACCTATGTCTACAACTGGCCTGTCACAGATCTGCCGCACATCGAGTCCGGCCGCTTCCTCGAGCATTAGGGCATGATCCGGAAAAGTGCGAAGCGGTTTCCCGACGAGATCATGCTTCACACAATAATCTAGAGCGCGGTTTCGCCGCGCTTTAGGCCGACAGCGCTTCCTTCACCACGCGAATGTCGACCTCGCGCTCGACATAGGTCCATTCCTCGGTTTGCCGGAGCATGCCGACCAGTTCCTCGAACAGCGAGGCGTGGGCGGGCGCGAACTCGAACCAGGTCAGGAAATCGAAGGGCTCGCCGAGATCGCGGCAGTGATAGAGCTGGCGCGCGATGGCGGGCAGGAAACGAAGACTGCTCGCGATGTGGTGCGACTTGTCTTCAAAGATCTTGCGCCGCTCTTCCTGGGTCAGATCCCACCAGACTTGCGACTTGCGGATCGGGATCAGCGCCGCGCTGGTCGCCTCCAGCCGGCCGAGGCCGGCCTGCACCGCGACAAGCTGCTGCTGCTCGGGCCGATCGGTGTAGCGCAAGCTGCTGGTCACGCCGACCAGGCGCCAGGCATTGCGTGAGGGTATCAGCGGCAGCGCGACGGCGTCGCCGTCGGTCACCGACAGGGCCGGCATGAAGGGCAGGGGCTCGCCCGTGACCTGCGATAGCGAGGTCACGCGCCAGCCCCCGCTCTGACCACCTCGAAAGGTCCTGAACATGGCCTATCGAAGCGTGGAACCGAGTGGGGTTCAAGTGGGCTCTTCGTCATCATTCCGGGGCGCTATCCGCTTCATATGAAGCAGATCCGTCTGCGAAAGCTTATAAGCCATCTTGTGATTGCGCAGACTTCGCTCGTCTGTGGACAAGGTGGATATTGACGGAACATTGCGTGAACGAATAGTTTACAGTTGCGGTAGTAGACTGATTCGCAGTGTGAAGAGGTTTCCCGTCGATCCGACACAGCTTGTTAGAGTGACTCTGAGTCATGCGCTTCCCGCCTAGCTTCTTGGACGAGCTCAAGGCGCGTCTTCCCATTTCAGACGTGGTTGGTCGTCGTGTGAAGCTTAGGAAGGCCGGGCGTGAATGGAAGGGATTATCGCCCTTCCAGCAGGAGAAGACTCCGTCGTTCACTGTGAACGATCAGAAGCAATTCTATCACGATTTTTCGACGGGTAAGCACGGCAACATCTTCGACTTCGTGATGGAGACAGAAGGTGTCTCCTTTCCGGAAGCTGTGGAACGCCTCGCTTCTTTGGCGGGCCTTTCATTGCCACGTACCTCTCGGGAGGAGGAGCAACGGGAACAACGCCAAAAGTCGCTCTACGATGTGGTGGAGCTAGCTGCCAAGTATTTTGAACAAAACCTCGCTTCGAATGTCGGAGCCCAAGCTCGCGGCTATCTTTCGGATCGTGGCATATCTCCCTCGACCACTATTGAATTCCGCCTTGGCTACGCGACCCCGAACCGGTTTGGTTTGAAGGAATATCTTGGTTCGAAGGGCGTTTCAGTCGGAGATATGATCGAAACTGGATTGCTTATTGCCGGCGACGATATCCCGGTTCCCTACGATCGATTTCGCGACCGTGTGATCATTCCCATCCACGATCAGCGGGGCAGAGTTATTGGGTTTGGTGGACGCGCTCTGAAGAGTGATGTCCAACCGAAGTACTTGAACTCCCCCGAAACTTCGATTTTCCATAAGGGGTCAGTCGTCTTTAACTTTCATCGCGCTCGTGAGCCTGCATACAAAGATGGCTCGGTTGTCGCGGTCGAAGGCTACATGGATGCCATTGCCATTTATCAGGCTGGTATCAGGGGTGTGGTGGCCACGATGGGAACTGCCTTCACGGAAGAGCAAATTTCCTCTCTCTGGAGATTGTCCTCCGAGCCTGTCGTCTGTTTTGATGCGGATCGCGCCGGTGTTGCAGCCGCGCACCGCTCGATTGAACGCATTATCCCTATGTTGACCGTGGGAAGATCGTTTCGGTTTGCCTTCATGGTCGAGGAAAAGGATCCAGACGATTTAATTCGGGAGCGAGGGGTCGAAGCTTTTAAGGGGGTGTTGAGCAACTCCCGTCCCATTTGGGACGTGCTCTGGGCGCGTGAGACGGAGAATGTTAACGTCAAGAATCCAGATACCCAAGCGCTCTTGGAGCAAACGCTTATGAAGCTGATTAGGACAATAAAAGATCCTACAGTTCAGAACGCTTACGTTCGTACCTGCCGCTTACAACTAGCCAGTTTGTTTTGGCGATCAGGCAAACGGCAGCCTGGGCAGGAAAGCAAACTTTCTCGTGATCATCTTCGAATATCGGGGGAGGGGGAGCGGCTCGGTGTACAGAAGATATTGCTTGGGATGCTCGTGAACTACCCAAACTATTTGGAAGCTAAGGAGGATAGAATATCGGCGCTTCGTTTCGAACCGCGTCTAGAAAAGTTCTGTGGGGCTCTCCATCAGCTGCTCATTGAGTACGGTACCTTAGAAGTCCATGACGTGTATCTCTACCTTCCGAAGGAATTCTATGAGGACCTAGAGGATATCCATGGATCGGCAGTCGATGGGAAAAGGCTTGGGCACAGCTTGTTCGCTCGCTTCCCTGTCCTCGACCGCGATCCGCTCCCAAGCTTCGTAGAGCGATGCATCGACCATTTCATTTCTGTGATCCACCTCTATGAGATCAGGGAAGACATCAGGGAGACCGAACCGAAAGCTGCCGACTCTGATGAGGCGATGAATCGGCTTGTGGAGTTGGTGAGGCTGCGGGAAGATCTTCGCGTTGAGATTTATTCGGAAGGGATCAGTCTGGCCGAGGAAGCCGAATCGACTACTCGTATTTGGTCTGCGGGAAAGACTCACTTCCCGGTGCCCGCTGCCGCCTAATGGACTGCGAGCGAATCGGGGTCCCTTGCCCCTGAATCGATTCGGGGGCCAAGGTTTTGGCGGCGGCCGCCGAGGCGGCCTGCCCGGGCTCACCCCGCTACCGTCGGGCCCCTACCAGGCGGCGAGCCCCCAGCTTGCGGCGAGCCCGATCATGCGCGGGCAGAGGAGCGCCATTTCCCGCCGGGAAGCGCTGATCCTGCAATGCCTGATCAACCATCCCTGGCTGCTGCATGATCACCTCGAGGAGGTCGCCGCCCTGGAGATCGCCCATCCCGAGGCCCACAAGCTCCGGGCCGCGATCATCGCCGCTTTCGCCAACGACCATCACCATTCTCCGGACCCCGGCGAGCTTGCCGAGAAGATGCGCGACGACCTCGACAGGAGCGGATTTTCTCAGGTTCTTCAACGGGTTGAAGGCGCCATCACCACCGCGGCGGTGTGGGGCGCCCGCGAGGGCGCGGCGCGGGACGATGTTCTTGCCACTTGGCACCAGCTCGTTGCCTTGCATCGGCAATGGCATTCACTACTTAGAGAGCTGAAAGACGCCGAGCTGGCCTTGGGGGAGGACCCCAGCGAGGCCAATTTGGCGTGGCTGCGCGACGTCAAGGCTCGGATAGGAGAGGTCGACGGCACCGAGGCCCTGATCGAGGGTTTTGGCGAGCTGTCGGGCCGGCTCCAGAAGAGCGTGTGATGAAAGAATCATGCGGACGGCCGTGGCCGGAACCGCTAAAAGACTCGCCAAATCCAAGGTTTGGCGGCAAAAACAGGGTTAATCGAGGCTTAACGGTCTTGTAGCACTTTGGCCCCCGCGGCCGCAGGCAGAACAGACGCGTCAGGAATAAATCCGCGCAACAGCTGTTGGCACTTCACCTGCATCCGCCGCGACAAAGAGGCTCACGAAGCGTTAGGCAAATCCGGCGAGAGAAAGGTCGGGGTGGCGAGATATTGTGCGCGCCGCCCTTTCCGTGTCGAGATCTGACGAAGCGAGAGCGTCGAACAACAGGTTCAAGTGGATTCACGCGGGCAGGCCGATGTGCCCCGCCGCATGAAGCGCGTTTAGGAGCAATGGATGGCCACCAAGGCAAAGACGCTGCAGGCGAAGGACAAGGAAAAAGACGACAAGGCAGCGGACGCGCCGGAGAAGGACTCCCAGGACGCGCCCTCTCCCTTGCTCGATCTGTCCGACGCGGCAGTGAAGAAGATGATCAAGCAGGCCAAGAAGCGCGGCTTCGTGACCTTCGATCAGCTCAATGAAGTTTTGCCGTCCGACCAGACCTCGCCGGAGCAGATCGAGGACATCATGTCCATGCTCTCGGACATGGGCATCAACGTCACCGAAGCCGACGATAGCGAAGGCGAGGAGGAGAAGGACGAGGGCGACGACGAGACCGATAACGAGCTCGTCGAGGTCACCCAGAAGGCCGTCACCGAGGTCAAGAAGAGCGAGCCGGGCGAGCGCACCGACGATCCCGTGCGGATGTATCTGCGCGAGATGGGCACCGTCGAGCTGCTCTCCCGCGAAGGCGAAATCGCCATCGCCAAGCGCATCGAGGCCGGCCGCGAGGCGATGATCGCAGGGCTGTGCGAAAGCCCGCTGACTTTCCAGGCCATCATCATCTGGCGCGACGAGCTCAACGAAGGCAAGATCTTCCTTCGCGACATCATCGATCTCGAAGCCACCTATGCCGGTCCCGATGCCAAGGGCGGCATGAACACCGCGATGATCGCAGGTCCCGCCGGCGAGAACGGTGAAGCGGTGGCCGAAGGCGGCCAGCCGGCAGCAGCAGTCGCGCCCGCGCATGTCGCCCCGCCGGCAGCTCCGCCGTCGCCGACCCCGTTCCGCGCCGCGCCCGCCGCCGGTGCTGGCGAGGAGAAGGATCCGGGCGAGGCCGCCGCCGAAGCCGACATGGACGAGGACGACGAGTTCGAGAACCAGATGTCGCTCGCCGCCATCGAGGCCGAGCTCAAGCCCAAGGTCGTCGAGATCTTCGACAAGATCGCCGAGAGCTACAAGAAGCTGCGCAAGCTTCAGGAGCAGGACATCCAGAACCAGCTCGAGAGCACCTCGCATGGTCCCTCGCTCTCGCCGCACCAGGAGCGCAAGTATCGCAAGCTCAAGGACGAGATCATCGTCGAGGTGAAGTCGCTGCGCCTGAACCAGGCGCGTATCGACTCGCTCGTCGAGCAGCTCTACGACATCAACAAGCGCCTCGTCTCGCATGAGGGCCGCCTGATGCGCCTCGCCGACAGCCACGGCGTCGCGCGCGAGGATTTCCTGCGCAACTACACCGGCTCGGAGCTCGATCCGCGCTGGCTCAACCGTGTCTCGAAACTCTCCGCCAAGGGCTGGAAGAACTTCGTCCATCACGAGAAGGACCGCATCAAGGACCTCCGCCACGAGGTGCATCAGCTTGCCGCGCTGACCGGCCTCGAGATCGTCGAGTTCCGCAAGATCGTGCACTCTGTACAGAAGGGCGAGCGCGAGGCACGCCAGGCCAAGAAGGAGATGGTGGAAGCCAACCTCCGTCTCGTGATCTCGATTGCGAAAAAGTACACCAACCGCGGCCTGCAATTCCTCGACCTGATCCAGGAAGGCAATATCGGCCTGATGAAGGCCGTCGATAAGTTCGAGTACCGCCGCGGCTACAAGTTCTCGACCTACGCGACGTGGTGGATCCGGCAGGCGATCACGCGCAGCATTGCGGACCAGGCCCGCACCATCCGCATCCCCGTGCACATGATCGAGACGATCAACAAGATCGTGCGCACCTCCAGGCAGATGCTCAACGAGATCGGCCGCGAGCCGACCCCGGAAGAACTCGCCGAGAAGCTCGGCATGCCGCTCGAGAAGGTCCGCAAGGTCCTCAAGATCGCCAAGGAGCCGTTGTCTCTGGAGACGCCCGTCGGTGACGAAGAGGATTCACACCTCGGCGATTTCATCGAGGACAAGAACGCCATCCTCCCCATCGACGCCGCGATCCAGTCGAATCTGCGCGAAACCACCACGCGCGTGCTGGCCTCGCTCACCCCGCGCGAAGAACGCGTCCTGCGCATGCGCTTCGGCATCGGCATGAACACCGACCACACGCTGGAAGAAGTCGGCCAGCAGTTCAGCGTCACCCGCGAACGTATCCGCCAGATCGAGGCGAAGGCGCTGCGGAAGCTGAAGCATCCGTCACGGTCGAGGAAGCTGCGGAGCTTCTTGGACAATTGATTGCGGACTTCGTTCACTAGCAACGGCGGGCCAAAGCCCGCCGTTTTTGTTTGTGTGCCGAGTATGAACGACAGCTTGGAGGTGGAAGTCCTCTATCCAGCCTGATGGTGGCGAAGGATTAGCCAAGCGCAAGGGCGTTACCGCGAGGTGGGGTCTGAAGAAAGCGTGGAGCAAAGCCGCGGTCCGATGGACAAGAACCGGATAACGAGGCCTACCCGGCCGGACGAGCGGGCAAATGAACGCGAAGTCCAGGACCATCAAGGGTCGGGGTGGTAAATCCGGCGGGCGTGCGGTGAAGGCGGTCGGTCTTACCTCGGGAGATCTGCACTGTGTCTCGGCAACGGGAGTGAGGTCATCGCAAGGCGACCTGACCGCAGCGCAGAAGTCAGCCGAGGGCATAGTAGGCGGCAGCGCGCCGCCGAAGGCCCGAACGGTGGAAGAGGCTAGT
>NZ_LBJG01000027.1 GCF_028128765.1 Bradyrhizobium sp. CCBAU 51627 | reverse complement strand
CGGCGTGACCCAGGCCGCCAACACCGAGATCGTCATTACGGCGGCACAGCTGGCGCAGACCAGCTACATCGCGGGCAGCGGCACCGATCATCTCTATGTTCGCGCCTTCGACGGCTCGTCCTGGAGCACCTGGCAAGCGTTCACGGCGGGTCCGACGGCCCCCGTGGTGACCGCGGCCAACCTGAACACGGCGTCTGGCCAGACTATCGCGGCAGCGAACTTGTTCTCCGCGAGCGATCCCGATGGCTCTGCGCTGACGGCGTATTCGTTCTGGGATTCCGACACCTATGGCCGCTTCACTCTGAACGGCGTGGCGCAGGTCGCCAATACCGAGATCAGGGTCAGTGCCGCGCAACTGGCCAATACCAACTACGTCGCCGGCAGCGGCACCGATCATCTCTGGGTCCGTGCCTTCGATGGGACGAACTGGAGCAACTGGCAGGCCTTGTCCGCCACTGGCAGCAGCCCGGCCATCGTCAATGCGGGCACGACTCTCGAACTCGGATCGGCGTATTCCCGCCAGGTGACGTTCTTTGGATCAACCGGCACGCTGAAGCTGGACAATTCAGGAAGTTTCGCGGGCACGGTGGCCGGCATGACGGGGCAAGACACAATCGATTTTGCCGATATCAACTTTGCAACAATTCAGACGCCGGCCTTCTCGGGCACGAGCGCTGGTGGAACGCTTCATGTGACCGACGGCATTCACGCTGCGAACATTGCGCTGCTCGGCAATTATCTTGCATCGACCTTTGTTGCATCCAGCGATGGTCATGGTGGTACACTCATCGTCGATCCGCCTGCGGCGACTTCGATATCGGCGCTGGCCCAGCCGATCCCTGCCGCGTGACGGCGCTGCGCGCCTTTGCCTACCCTGCGAGACCTACGAAACCGTTATCCGCGCCCTAGCTGCACGTCGCGGTCGACCGCGATCCAGGTCGTCTTCGCCACCGCGAGCAACTTTCCGGCTTCGTCATGGAGCGCGGCCTCGGCGGAAAACTTCTCCGCCCAAGCGCCGACAAAGACGCCGAGGACGGCGTGGTTCTTGAGAAGCGGCAGGTTCATCGGGATTGTTTCGCATGTGGAGCGCGCATGGGAGCATCCCGCGAGCCGTACGTTCCTGGCGTCACTGATGAAGCTCGGGCGCCTGATCGTGTTCGATCGCCGCGGCATCGGACTGTCCGACCGTGTCGGCTCAGCCCCTGACATCGACGTCACCGCGGAGGATATCGGCACCGTGCTGCAGGCGGCGCAGTCGCGCCATATCGTGCTGTTTGGTGCATCCGAGTGCGGGCCGGCTTGCGTCAAGTTCGCAGTCGACCAGCCGCGCCGCGTCGCGACGTGGCGAGCCGGATCCCCGGCGCCGAGTTCTTCGAGCTCGACGGCCATGATCACTGGTTCTTTGCCGGTGATCAGCGGCCGGTGCTCGAGGCGATCGGGCGGTTCACGGATACTCTGAAGCGATAAGCCTCATTTATTGGCACGTTTCGTGCCTCCCAAAGCGGCAGGCCTATCACACGCCTGACCAAGGGAGATCCTGACATGAAACGCGAAGACCTCACCGAGAAGCTGCTCGACATCAAACGCGAGAAGGGCTGGAGCTGGAAATATATCTGCGAGAAGATCGGTGGCTACTCCGAGGTGCTGATCACAGGCGCGATCCTCGGTCAGATGAAATTGACCAAGCCGCAGGCCGCGAACGCCGGCGAGCTGTTCGGCCTGTCGAAGGCGGAAGTTGCGATGCTGAACGAGACGCCGATGCGCGGCATGCCGATGCCGCCGACCGATCCCCTGATCTATCGCTTCTACGAGCTGGTCATGGTCAACGGTCCGGCGTGGAAAGCGTTGATCGAGGAGGAATACGGCGACGGCATCATGTCGGCGATCGACTTCGACATGGTGATGGAACGTCTGCCGAACCCGAAGGGCGACCGCGTCAAGATCACCATGTCGGGCAAATTCCTGCCGTACAAATATTACGGCGCCAGCGGCAATGTGCCGGAGTATGGCTTCAAAGAAGGCTGAGGTCCTTTCGTCATTGCGAGCGAAGCGAAGCAATCCATCTTGCTGCGAATGGAAGTCTGGATTGCTTCGTCGCCACGCTCCCCGCAATGACGGTCAGACCTGTCAGAGAATCGCTCCAGGCGTGTACTTGGCCGCTTCAGGCTTTGCCTTTGCGAGCGCGTCCACCTGCTGGGCGAAATAATCGACCTGGGCGCCGGCATCGCCGGAATTGGCGCGGCCGTGATCGAGCACGCGTTGGAGCTCGGCTTCGCTGAGGCCGAGGCGCTGATCAGCGGCGAGACGCTTCAGCAGATCGTTCTGCACGATTTTGCCGGTGCGCAAATCTCTGATGGCTGCGACCGCGTGCTCCTTGATCGCCTCATGCGCGCCTTCGCGCCCCGAGCCCTTCTTCACGGCCTCCATCATGACCGTGGTGGTCAGCAGGAACGGCAGATAGCGGTTGAGCTCGGTTGCGACGACGGCGTCGAATATTTCCATCTGGTCGAGCACGGAGAGCAGGGTCTCGAGCAAACCGTCCATGGCGAGGAAAGCATCGGGCAGCATCACGCGGCGGACGACCGAGCAGGAGACATCGCCCTCGTTCCACTGATCGCCGGCAAGCCCAGCGGCCATCGCAAGATAGCCTTTCAACACGACATGCAGGCCGTTGATGCGCTCGCAGGAGCGGCTGTTCATCTTGTGCGGCATCGCGGAGGAGCCGACCTGGCCCTTGGCAAAGCCTTCGCTGGCGAGCTCATGGCCCGCCATCAATCGCAGCGTCTTGGCGAAATTGCCGGGACCGCTGGCAAGCTCGGTCAGCACGCTGACGGCGCGGAAGTCGAGGCTGCGCGGATAGACCTGGCCGACCGCATCAAAGCTCCTGGGCAGGCCGAGGTGCTTGAGAATTTGCTTTTCAAGCGCGCGCGCCTTGCCGGCATCGCCGTTGAACAGGGTGATCTGGTCGAGCCTGGTGCCGACCGCGCCCTTCAGGCCGCGCGCGGGATAGGTGTCGAGCACGTTGACGAGGCTCTGATGCGAGACCAGCATCTCCTCGCCGAACATGGCGATACGCTTGCCGAGCGTCGTAACCTGCGCGGCGACGTTGTGGGTGCGCGCCGTGAACGGCATGTCGCGAAACTGCTTTGCGTGCCTGGCAAAGCGAATGAGCGCGGCGATGCTCTTGGTCTCGATCAGCTGCAGCCCGCGATAGACCTGGAGCTGCTCCACGTTCTCGGTGAGGTCGCGGCTGGTCATGCCCTTGTGCAGGTGCTCATGACCGGCGAGTTCACAGAACTCCTCGATCCGCGCCTTGACGTCGTGGCGGGTGATGCGCTCGCGCCGCATGATGGAGTCGAGGTCGACCTGGTCCTTCACGCGCTCATAGGCTTCGATCACGCCATCGGGCACCGGGATACCGAGGTCGCGTTGGCCTTTCAGCACGGCGATCCAGTAGTCGCGTTCGAGGCGAACCTTGCCTTCGCCGCTCCAGATGGCGCGCATGGCAGGCGAGGCATAGCGTTGGGCGAGGACGTTGGAAATGTGATCCTGTGACATGCCGCCCATTTGGCACCGCTGGGGGCCGGCTGCAAGCCCGGGAGGGCGAGCGGCGGGCGGGCGTTTCATGGCCGTCCGACGCTCGCTGTTAAGCTTACTTTCCGGCCTTCACCTCGGCGGCCGCGACCGCAATCAGCTCGCTCATCTTGGCGCGAATCGCCTGTTCGGTGATGGCCAGGTTCCCAGCGGCGAAATCGGCCATGATCTTGCGAAGAACGTCGCCGTCGCCGGCCTCCTCGAAATCGGCCGCGACCACCTCCTTGGCATAGGCGGCGGCGGCTTCGCCCGAGATTCCGAGCTTTTCGGCCGCCCACAGCCCCAGCAGCCGATTGCGGCGGGCCTCAGCCCTGAATTTCTGCTCCTCGTCGAGGGCAAATTTCTTCTCAAAGCCTTCTTCGCGCTTGTCGAATTCGCTCATGCGTCTTCCAATTCCTTCGGCTGAACGGACGTGGCGGACCTCGTTGCGAGGGCCCCCGCGCATGCCTACATAGAGGGCACAATCGGCGAAACAACGAGCCGTAAAGCCGCAGGCAAGGCGGTATAAGTCAGCGTCGGATGGGCCGGATCGATTGTGCTGGGACAGCCAATCGGATAGGTTGCCTAAAGGCTTGGTTCCCGTTCTGTTTCCTCAGGTTTTCCCCTGGGATCGGAGCGGTTCCAAACCGTTCACGGCAGCTCCGCTGTGGGTCGTAACCTGGTAACCGGAGCACACCAAATACATGGATTTCAACAAAACACGGTACATCCCAATGAGCCGTCGGCGTCGCATTTACGAAGGCAAGGCAAAGGTTCTGTATGAAGGTCCCGAGCCCGGTACCCTGATCCAGCACTTCAAGGACGACGCCACCGCGTTCAATGCCAAAAAGCATCAGGTGATCGAGGGCAAAGGTGTCCTCAACAACCGGATCTCGGAGTACCTGTTTCAGCAC
The DNA here is from genome assembly GCF_028128765.1 of Bradyrhizobium sp. CCBAU 51627. Taxonomy (GTDB): domain Bacteria; phylum Pseudomonadota; class Alphaproteobacteria; order Rhizobiales; family Xanthobacteraceae; genus Bradyrhizobium. The sequence continues at coordinate 408,390 of NZ_LBJG01000027.1, read as the reverse complement.
CTCAACGACATCGGGGTGCCGACCCACTTCATCCGCCGCCTCAACATGCGCGAGCAGTTGATTCGCGAGGTCGAGATCGTGCCGCTCGAGGTAGTGGTGCGCAACGTTGCCGCCGGCTCGCTGTCGCAGCGCCTCGGCATCGAGGAGGGCACGCAGCTGCCCCGTTCGATCATCGAATTCTACTACAAGAACGACCAGCTCAACGACCCCATGGTGTCGGAAGAGCACATCACCGCGTTTGGCTGGGCCACGCCCCAGGAGATCGACGACATCATGGCGCTCGCCATCCGCGTCAACGATTTCCTCACCGGCCTCTTCCTCGGCATCGGCATCCGCCTCGTCGACTTCAAGATGGAGTGCGGCCGGCTGTTCGAGAACGAGATGATGCGCATCATCGTCGCCGACGAGATTTCGCCGGACAGCTGCCGTCTGTGGGACATCAAGTCGAACGAGAAGCTCGACAAGGACCGTTTCCGCCGCGACCTCGGCGGCTTGCTCGAAGCCTATACCGAAGTCGCAAAGCGCCTCGGCATCCTCATGGAGAACGAGCGTCCGCAGGGCACGGGTCCCGTGCTGGTGAAAAGCTGAAGAGGAAGATGACGTGAAGGCACGTGTCACCGTTACCCTGAAGACCGGTATCCTCGATCCGCAGGGAAAGGCCATCGAAGGCGCGCTGAAGTCGCTCGGCGTCGACGGCGTCGCCAGCGTGCGCCAGGGCAAGGTGTTCGACATCGAGCTCGCCGGCGCCGACAGGGCCAAGGCCGAAGCCGCGCTGAAGGACGCGGCCGACAAGCTGCTGGCGAACACCGTGATCGAGAATTATGCGATCGAGATGAAAGCTTAAGGCGCGATGACGATTCATCTCATCGCGCTTTAGAGCCACCCCAGGCGACGGAAGCGCCGGTACAGACCTGCGCACGCAAGCGCCATAAGTCCCATCACGACGAAGTAGCTGTATTCCCATTGCAGCTCGGGGATGTACTTGAAATTCATCCCGTAGATGCCGGCAACGGCGGTCGGGACGGCGAGGATCGCAAGCCACGAAGCGAGCTTCTTCGACACCGCCGTCTCCTGCGCCTGGCCGACCAAAAGGCTCGCCTCGAAGGCGAAGGCCAGCACCTCGCGCATGGAATCGATCCGTTCCTGGATGTTGCGGACGTGGTCGGTGACGTCGCGGAACAGCGGCTGCATGGTCGGCCGCACCATCGACAGCTCATCATGCTCCAGCCGGCGGCACACTTCGACCAAAGGCCCGATCGCGTTGCGCAGCCGCAGGAGGTCGCGGCGCAGCATGTACAGTCGCTCGATCTGCGCCTTGCTGATCGGCTTCGAGAGCACGTCGTCCTCGATGCCCTCGATCTCGTCGTGAATGCTCTCGAGCACCGGAGAGTAGTTGTCGACGATGAAATCGAGGATCGCATAGAGGATGTAGTCCTCGCCGCGCGCGAGCGCACGCGGGCAGCTTTCGCAGCGCTCGCGCACGGCGGTGTAGGATGTCGAGGCGCCGTGGCGGACGGTCACGAGATAGCCTTCGCCGACGAAGATGTGCGTCTCGCCAAAGGCGATCCGTCCCTCGATCAGCTGCGCCGTGCGCGCCACGATGAACAGGGCCTCGCCATATTGTTCGATCTTCGGCCGTTGGTGGGCGTGATCGGCGTCCTCGATGGCGAGATCGTGCAGGTCGAATTGCTTCTGCACCGCGCCGAGCAGCGCCGTGTCGGGTTCGTGCAGGCCGATCCAGACCACATGGCCCGGCTTGGCCCGCCAGCTCGAGGCCTCGCTGATGGCGATATTGGCGACGCGCCGGCCGTCGACATAGGCGCCGGCAGCGACGACGCCCTCGGTGGACACGGGTTCGGCAGGAGATATGGGCCGCGACGGGACATTCATGGCTTCCATCCCGGGCAAGATCCTGGGGCAGAGGTGCTCTGGCTATGGCCTGTGTACAAGGCCATCAGGCAAGGCTAGCACTGGTAAAATCCCCGTCAAATGGCTATGTCTCCTCGCGAATTGGCCCGCGGGCCAGCCCGATTCCAGCCATTGTCGGAACCCGAAGCATGAAAGCCGCCGTCCTCGTCTTTCCCGGAATCAACCGCGAGCGCGACATGGCGCGGGCATTGAAGCTGATCTCGGGCCACGAGCCGGCGATGGTCTGGCACGCCGAACCGTCATTGCCCGCCGGCACCGACCTCGTGGTCGTACCCGGCGGTTTCTCCTACGGCGATTATTTGCGCTGTGGTGCGATCGCGGCGCGGGCGCCTGTCATGGATGCGGTGCGCGATTATGCGGCGAAGGGCGGCCTCGTGCTCGGCGTCTGCAACGGCTTTCAGATCCTCTGCGAGTCCGGCCTCTTGCCGGGCGTTCTGATGCGCAATGCGCGGCTGAAGTTCATCTGCAAGGACGTGCACCTGCGTGTCGAGCGCTCCGACTCGCCGTTCACGCGCGGCTACAATGCCGGCCAGGTGATCCGCGTGCCGGTTGCGCATGGCGAGGGCAATTACGAAGCTGATGAAGAGACCATCAAGCGGCTCGAAGGCGAGGGGCGGGTGCTCTATCGCTACTGCTCGGCCGACGGCGTGGTCGACGATGCCAGCAACATCAACGGCGCGGCGCATTCCATCGCCGGCATCGTCAACGACAAGGGCAACGTGCTCGGGATGATGCCGCATCCCGAGAATCACGTCGAAGACATCATGGGCTGCACCGACGGCCGCGGCCTGTTCGCCGGCCTCACCGCGCATCTGGAAAGGGCCGCCTGACCTTCATTCCGCCTTAGCGCGGATGGTCTGCCGAGCCGTCGAACTATGCGTTCGGCGGAGGGAGCGGCTTCCGCTTCATCCGCTTGATCGTGCCGGAAAACGTCAGCAACAGCCGCTCGCCCGCCATCATCTCCCCGCGCAGGAAGATCAGCGAGCCGCCGGCGCGGCTCACTTTACCGGTGCATTCGATCAACTCGCCCTCGCGGGCCGCGTCGAGGAATTCGCAGGCAAAATTGGTCGTCACCGCGCGGCTGTCCAGGACATGGGTGGCGATCGCGAACAGCGAATAATCGGCAAAAGCCATGTAGCAGCCGCCGTGGACATTCCCGGAGCCGTTAAGGTGCTTCTTTTCGACCCGGAAGGCGCAGCGGACGCTGCCGTCGGCCTCGATCCGGTGCCAGAAGGGGCCGACATGGGCTTCAAAGCTGTCGCGGATCCAGGTCCGCCAGCCCAAGAATTCGCCCTCAGTGGCGATGTGGAGGTCGGGGCGGCGCGGTGGGGGCGTTTTGGTCAATTCGTGCAAGGAAAGAGGCCTTCAATTGCGGGTCTTGAGCCCTTAAATCCGATCCGTCCACGCCATGCAATTGCTGTTCCCGCGCCCGCCTCCCTGCAAAATGTGGGACAGCGGGAAAATGCGTCATAAAGGGCTTTTCGTGAGCCCCCGATCTTCCTAAGAACGGCCAAACCGCCGCCGAAAGCCCCCGAAGCCATGAAGAACGAACCCAAGATTACCCCCGAGCTGGTTGCCGCCCACGGGCTCAAGCCCGACGAGTATGAGCGCATCCTGAAGCTGATCGGGCGGGAGCCGACCTTCACCGAGCTCGGCATCTTCTCGGCGATGTGGAACGAGCACTGCTCGTACAAATCCTCGCGCATCCATCTGCGCGGCCTGCCGACCAAGGCGCCCTGGGTGATCCAGGGCCCCGGCGAGAATGCCGGCGTGATCGACATCGGCGACGGCCAGGCCGTGGTCTTCAAGATGGAGAGCCACAACCACCCGAGCTACATCGAGCCGTACCAGGGCGCGACCACCGGCGTCGGCGGCATTTTGCGCGACGTCTTCACCATGGGGGCGCGCCCGATCGCGTGCCTCAATGCGTTGAGCTTCGGTGCACCCGAGCATGCGAAAACTCGCCATCTCGTCTCCGGCGTCGTCGCCGGTGTGGGCGGCTATGGTAATTCCTTCGGCGTGCCGACGGTCGGCGGCCAGGTGCGCTTCCACACCCGCTATGACGGCAACATCCTCGTCAACGCGATGGCGGTGGGCCTCGCCGATGCCGACAAGATCTTCTATGCAGCCGCCTCCGGCGTGAACATGCCGATCGTCTATCTCGGCTCCAAGACGGGGCGCGACGGCATCCACGGCGCCTCGATGGCCTCGGCCGAGTTCGACGACAAGTCCGAGGAGAAGCGTCCCACCGTGCAGGTCGGCGATCCCTTTGCCGAAAAGCTGCTGCTCGAGGCCTGCCTCGAGATCATGGAGAAGGGCTGCGTCATCGCGATCCAGGACATGGGCGCGGCCGGCCTGACCTGCTCGGCGGTCGAGATGGGCGCCAAGGGCGACCTCGGCGTCGACCTCGATCTCGACGCGGTGCCGACCCGCGAGATCGGCATGAGCGCCTACGAGATGATGCTCTCGGAAAGCCAGGAGCGCATGCTCATGGTGCTCAAGCCCGAGAAGGAGAAGGAAGCCGAGGCCATCTTCAAGAAGTGGGGCCTCGACTTCGCCGTGGTCGGCTACACCACGCCGAGCAAGCGCTTCGTGGTCAAGCATGGCGGCGACGTCATGGCCGACCTGCCGATCAAGGAGCTCGGCGACGAGGCGCCGGTTTATGACCGTCCGCATGTCCCGTCCGCCGCGCTGCCGATCGTGCATGCGCGCGAGGTGCCGGCGCCGATGGCGCTCGGTGCCGCGCTGGAGAAGCTGATCGGGACGCCCGATATGTGCAGCAAGCGCTGGGTCTGGGAGCAGTACGATCACGTCATCCTTGGCAACACCCTGCAGCGTCCCGGCGGCGACGCCGCCGTCGTGCGCGTGCAGGACGGACCGAAGGGCCTCGCGCTGACCGTCGACGTCACGCCGCGCTATTGCGAGGCCGATCCGTTCGAGGGCGGCAAGCAGGCCGTGGCGGAGGCCTGGCGCAACATCACCGCGGTCGGCGGCAAGCCGCTCGCGATCACGGACAATCTGAATTTCGGCAACCCTGAGCGGCCTGAGATCATGGGCCAGTTCGTCGGTTGCCTGCAGGGCATCTCGGAAGCCTGCCGCACGCTCGACTTCCCGGTCGTCTCCGGCAACGTCTCGCTCTACAACGAGACCAATGGCCGCGCGATCCTGCCGACGCCCTCGATCGGCGGCGTCGGCCTGCTCGACGACTTCACCAAATCAGCCTCGCTGGCGTTCAAGGCCGAGGGCGAGGCGATCCTGCTGGTCGGCGAAACCCATGGCTGGCTCGGGCAGTCCGTGTATCTGCGCGACATCTGCGGTCGCGAGGAGGGCGCGCCACCGCCGGTCGACCTGACCGCCGAGAAGCGCAATGGCGACTGCGTGCGCGGCATGATCCATGCGGGCACGGCGACGGCGGTGCATGATCTCTCCGACGGCGGCCTCTTGATCGCGCTCGCCGAGATGGCGATGGCGAGCGGCATCGGCGCCAAGCTGCTGGCGGCGCCCACGGCGCTTGTCTCGCAGGCCTATTGGTTCGGCGAGGATCAGGCGCGCTATCTCGTCACCGTGCCGGAAACCGAAGCCGGCCGCGTGCTCGCCAAGATGCGCGGCTGCGAGGTGCCCTGCGTGCGGATCGGCACCACCGGCGGCGATGCGATCGCGATCGCGGGCGAGGCGCCGGTGACGATCGAGGCTCTGCGGACATCGCACGAGCGCTGGCTGCCGGACTATATGGGCGGGAAGGCGGCCTGAGCTGCCGCCAGACTCTGGATTGCTTCGCTGCGTCGCAATGACGCGTGGAGAGAGTCCGGTGCCTCACAAAACGTGCGAGGCGCCCGGAATCTTCCGCAAGCCCGCCGTGACGCCCCAGCTCAGCATCACCGTGAGCACGAAGCCGATCGCGGCCTTCACGATCGCCGGAATCCCATAGTCGAACAGCGCGTACTGGATCCACAGCGCGATCGGGTAGTGCACCAGGAACATGCCATAGGCATCGGCCTGCATGCGGTCGAGCAGGGTCGGCCCCGGCGTCTTCGAATGCAGGAAGAAGGCAAGGATCGCGAGCAGGATCGAGGCCGAGAACAGCACGAGGAACGTGCCGTAGAAGACCTGGTACCAGTGCGGCAGCACGCCGGGATTTCCAAGGATTTCGCGCTTGATGTAGATCATGCACCACATCAGGCAGTAGGGGATCAGCGTCACGATCACCCACAGCCAGCGGCTCTTCGGCAGCTGGCCATCGGCACCGAGGATGCCGCGATCGAAATTCGCAGTCCCAACGCTGACGCCGATGAAGAAGTAGGCGAAGTAGAGCAGGATGCGGCTCGCCTGGACCGAGAACGGCCCGAATTCGAGCCATCTGTTGGCGCCGAAATAGACCAGCGTTGGCACGTAGGCGATGATGGTGACGATCGCAAGCATCAGCCAGAAGGCAGCCGGCTGCTTGAATCCCCGGAGTGAGACGCGGTTGCCCGGATCGACCAGATGCGACGAGACCCGGTAGAGCAGGCTCGCGGTGAGGTCGAATGCCAACAGCACCCAGACGAACCAGATCGGACCGCTCGGCCACGGGCCAACGGTGATCGTCTTCCACCAGAACGCGGCGAAGGTCAGCTCGGGATTTTCGCGCAGCGCGATCGCGTAATAAGCGAGCGGAATGACGGTGAAGGCCGCGATCACGAATGGCAGGCCGAGCCGCAGCAGGCGGTCGCGCAAGAAAACCTGTGGCGCCTTGCGCGCGATGCCCGGCCAGGTGAACAGGCCCGACAGGAAGAAGAACATCGCCATGAAGAAGCTGTCGGTCGCGAGCACGACCATGTCGAAGCCGATCCATGAGGCCGGATCGGTGTGACCGAAATGGGTGTAAGGGATGACGGCGTGATGCAGCAGCACCACCAGCGTCAAGAAGGTGCGGGCGCGGTCGAGCGATAGATTGCGCACCTTGGCCTTGGGTTCGGCATGCGCCTCTGCGCCGATCGTCGCAGAATGTGACATCGTAATCATGGCCGCCCCGGTCGCGTGTCTCTCCCGCCCGGACTGTGCCGTCGGGAACCCGATTCAGCAAGGCCAGTTTGCGCCGCGAGAACGACCTTCTGTCTTTAGGAACCAGTTCCGCACAGCGCGGTTAGCGTTCCCGAAACGGGTAAGGGACCGCCGGTCGCGGCGGCCAATATTCGCGGAGCTGGCGATGACGATCTTGAAATGGGCCCTGATCTTCCTGCTGATCTCGATCGTGGCCGGCGTGCTCGGCTTCACCGACATCTCGGCGGCCTCCGCCGATGTCGCCCGCTTCCTGTTCTACGTCTTCGTCGTGATCTTCCTGGTGCTGCTGATATTGGGGCTCACGATCTTCAGAGCGTAGGGGCCGTCACATCGGCCCTCAATCGCGCGCGAACGGCATGACGCGCGCGACCAGCTCCGCAAGGAACTCATCGGGACGATCAAACGGAATGAAATGATCGCCCCCGCGAATCCAGACAAACTCCTTATGCGGAGCGGTGATCTCGTTGAAATACTGCTCGGCAGGTTCGCCCGGCGTCACCCGGTCCGCATCGCCCTCAATGAAGAACATCGGGATCGCAAAGTCGAACCCCATCGCGGCCATCCCGCTCCGAAACATCGGCCCGTTCCGTCCGGTCAGATGTTTGGCCGAGAAGATGGTGCCCTTACGCCAGTTGTAGAGATCAAGTAGCGAGACGTCCGGCCTGATGGCTGCCCCGGCCTTACAGCGCCCTAAGTCTATCCCACTTCCTCGATCTTCACCTTGTCGGGATAGAAGGCGAGATGGCCTGCTATCTCCGTCATGGCAGGGAAGGGCGTCTCGTAGGTCCAGATCGCGTTGTCGAGCGTCTTGCCGTCGGCCTTGATGCTGTAATAGCTCGCGTCCCCCTTGTAGGGGCAGTGGGTGGTGCGCTCGGTGCGCTCCAGCAGCGCCATGTTGGCGTCCTCCCGCGGCAGATATTGCACCGCCGGATATTTGGCTTCCTTCAGCGTCAGCGCCCTGGTGCTCTCGGCAATCACGATATCGCCCGCCAATACGCGGACGCGGCGGGGGTTTTGGGTGATGGTGATGGGATGGTCGGGGCCTGGAAGCTTCATGATTTCACGCCTTTTCGATCAATCTGCCGCGCGCGGCACTTTGTCGTGCCTTTATCGTGATGGGATCAGGGATATAGTGCCTGAGTGCGTGACGTAGAAGGCCGTTCACGCTAAGTTTGGGCCGCCGGCCCGGGGACGCCGGCGAGCGATTCGACGCCTAAGGCTGTTTGCCGACACAAGGAGCAAGACCCGAATGCCCATGGACGCCCACGATATCGAGGCGATGATCAAGGCAGCGATCCCCGATGCCGAGGTGACCATCCGTGACCTCGCCGGTGATGGCGACCACTATGCCGCGACCGTGATCTCGGAATCCTTCCGCGGCAAATCCCGCGTCCAGCAGCACCAGATCGTCTATCGGTCCCTGCAAGGCCAGATGGGTGGCGTGCTGCACGCCCTGGCGCTGCAAACAGGGGTCCCGGGCAGCTGACCTGATCGGACGCCGGGGAGGATGATGGCTGCGGACAATCAGCGCGGCGCGATGTTTCGCGTCATCGTGCCGAATCAGCCCAGCCGCGTCACCAATGCCGAGCTGTTCTTCGACCTCGTCTTCGTCTTCGCCGTCACGCAGATCTCGCACACGCTGCTGCACCATTTCACGCCCCTCGGCGCGGTGCATGTCACGGTGCTGTTTCTCGCCGTATGGTGGGTGTGGGTCTACACCGCCTGGGTCACCAATTGGCTCAACCCCGAGTTGACGCCAGTCCGCCTTCTGCTCTTTTCGATGATGCTGGGCGGTCTCGTGCTGTCGACGACGATCCCGACCGCCTTCGAAGGGCGGGGCCTGTGGTTTGCGGTCGCCTATGCGGCCATGCAGGTCGGTCGGACCGCGTTCTGGATGTTCGCGACGCCGCGCCATCGCACGGCCGTCCGGCATAACGCGATCCGCATCCTGGTCTGGCTCTCGATCTCGGCGGTGCTGTGGATCGCAGGCGGCTTGTCCGAAGGCGAGACGCGGTTATCGCTGTGGATCGCCGCCGTCACCTGGGAATACATCTCGCCCGCGGTGCGCTTCTGGGTGCCGAAGCTGGGCTTCTCGTCGGTCGAGGCCTGGGCCGTCGAGGGCAGCCACATGGCCGAGCGCTGCTCACTCTTCGTGATCATCGCGCTCGGCGAAGCCGTGGTCGTCAACGGCGCGACCTTTGCCGAGCTGGACTGGACCGCAGGCAACGTGCTGGCGTTTGTCGCAGCATTGGTCGGCAGCATTGCGATGTGGTGGGTCTATTTCCACAAGGGCGCGGAGGCCGGCTCCGAGCGGATCTCGAAATCAGCCGAATCCGGCCGGCTGGCGCGGCTCGCCTACACCTATCTGCACATGCCGATCGTCGCCGGCATCATCCTGACCGCCGTCTCGGACGAGCTGGTGCTGAAGCACCCCTCAGGCCATTCCGACGTGCGTACCATCGTGACCACGATCGGCGGTCCCCTGGTGTTCCTGGTCGGCACCATCCTGTTCAAGCACGCGATCCGGGGCTTCCTCCAGCTCTCCCACGGCTTCGGAATCATCCTGTTGCTGGCGCTGTGGTGGTTCGCCACCGATCTCTCGCCGCTCTGGCTCGCCGTCGCAACGAGCGCGATCATGATCGTCGTCGCGGTGTGGGAGTCGGTGTCGCTGCGAGCGAAGCCGGAGGAAGCCGAGGAGCGTTGAGGCGCCAGAGCCTTTTACGCCGTCGCCTCCAGCGCGTGCACCGAGAACATCTTCGCTGCGTCCGTCCAGCTCTCGCGCACGCGCCAGCCGGCACCTTGCGCCAGCTCCGCAAAACGCTCGATGCTGTATTTGTAGCTGTTCTCGGTGTGGATGCTCTCGCCCGGCTTGAACGAGAAGCTGGTGCCGAGCAGGCGCACGGTCTGGCTCTTCCGGCTGATCAGGTGCATCTCGATGCGGTGCCGCGCGTGATTGTAGATCGCGCGGTGGGTGAAGGCGGAGAGGTCGAAATTGCCGCCGAGCTCGCGGTTGATCCGCACCAGGACATTGAGATTGAAGCGCGCGGTGACGCCGGCCGCATCATTATAGGCGGCATGGAGCAAGCGTTCCTCTTTCTCCAGGTCGGCGCCGATGATCATCTGCGCGCCCTTGCCCAGGATCTGGCGGGCGCTCTTCAGGAAGGCCTGCGCCTCATGCGGCTCGAAATTGCCGATGGTCGAGCCGGGGAAGAAACCGACCTTGGGCATTGACGCGACGGCCTTCGGCAGTTCGAACGGCGTCGTGAAATCGGCGGCCACGGGATAGATGCCGAGGGTGGGGAAGTCGCGCTTCAGGCCGTTGGCCTGCGCCTGCAGGAAGTCGCCGGAGATATCGACGGGCACATAGGCCGCGAACTTCGACTGGTTCAGCAGCAGCCGGACCTTCGTGGTCGCGCCGGCGCCGAACTCGACCAGCGCGGCATTTTCCGGAATGATCTTCGCGATCTCGCTGCCGCGCTCCTTCAGGATCGATAGCTCGGTGCGGGTCGGATAATATTCCGGCAGGCGCGTGATCGCCTCGAACAGCTCTGATCCTGTCGCGTCGTAGAAATACTTCGGCGACAATCTCTTCGGCTGCCGCGAGAGGTCCTCGACGGCCTCGCGGGCGAAGGCTGTCGTCTGCTCGTCGGGAAGATGGGCTTCGGCCAAAGCGCTGGCGTGCACATTCATGATACTCTCCTGAACGCGCTGTCCGGCGCGCATTTTGTCGTCGGATGAGACTAGGGATAGTCAGCGAGCCGTACCCCCGTGAATTGCCAACGGTGGTGCGGATAGAAGAAGTTGCGGTACGTGACGCGACTGTGACCTTCGGGCGTCGCCAGCGAGGAGCCGCGCAGCACGAGCTGGTTGACCATGAACTTGCCGTTGTATTCGCCGAGCGCGCCTTCGACGGCGCGGTAGCCGGGGTAAGGAGAATAGGAACTACGGGTCCACTGCCAGACGATGCCGAAGGCATCGTTGAGCTGGCCGGCGCGGGCCGCGACCTCCCATTCCATCTCGGTCGGCAGATGCTTTCCGGCCCAGCGCGCGAAGGCATCGGCCTCGTAATAGCTGATGTGGCAGACCGGCGCATCCGGATCGACCGGCCTGACGCCGGCGAGCGTCATCACGTGCCACTCGCCATCGATCTCGCGCCAATGACCCGGCGCCTGCCAGTCTTCCTTGCTGGCCGCGGCAAACCCGTCCATCAGCCACAGCGTCGCTGTCGCGTAGCCGCCGTCGCGCATAAAGGCGAGCCATTCGCTATTGGTGACGAGATTGCGGGCGACCTTCACCGGGCCCACGAGGGCGCGATGAGCCGGCTTTTCGTTGTCGAAATGAAAGCTGTCGTCGACATGGCCGACGGTGTGGATGCCTTCATTCAGCGTCAACCAGTCTTCGCCGGTCCGCGTCGCGGCCGGAAAGTGCCAGTCCTTGTCGTAAGCCGGATAGACCGGGTTCTGTGCGAAGGCGTGCAGGATGTCGGTGAACATCAATTCCTGGTGCTGCTGCTCGTGATTCAGCCCGACCTCGACCAGGGGCACGATCTCACGGAGCTTGTCCTCGCCGGCCTCGCGGAAGAACCTGACGACGGCTGCATCGACATATTTGCGATAGGCGTCGACCTCGCCGGCGCTGGGCCGGGTGATGTCGCCGCGGTGATTGCGGGCATGGCGGGGGCCCGCGCTGACATAATAGGAATTGAACAGGAAGGCGAAGTCGGGGTGGAAGGGCCGATAGCCGGGCGCGTGCTCGCCAAGCAGAAACTGCTCCCAGAACCAGGTGGTATGCGCGCGGTGCCATTTGGTCGGGCTGGCATCCGGCATGGACTGGATCTGCTGATCCTCCGGTGAAAGCGGCGCGGCCCGGCGCTCGGTCTCGTTGCGCACCGCGAGAAAGGTGGTCTCGAGCCCCTGAGCGAGGCTGCCTGGGGCGGCCGATGGTGACGAAAGCGGCGGACTGGCCGTAGCGGAGGCTTGTTTCGTCACGTTTTTCTCCAGACAGGACAAGAGAACGTTGTTGGCGATGCCAGGTTCCAAAACCAAGGTTCGTCCTAGATAGGGGCTCCGTTACGGTATGAAAGTCCTCTCTGGCGATGATATTAATGTCATCAGCCTATGGACCCGGCTGGGGCACGGCGTCCACCGGCGGCCCCGTCGCCGCCATTTTACTTTGGATGCACAACGGTTTGGGCTACATATATAGGCAGGTATCGGGTTAGATCGGCTGAGCCGGCCCGAGGATATGGCTGAGGGCTCTGCCCAGAAGGACACGGATATGAGCATTGCGGAATTCATCGACAACGAAGTGAAGTCGAACGACGTGGTTCTGTTCATGAAGGGGACGCCGCAATTTCCGCAGTGCGGGTTCTCCGGCCAGGTCGTGCAGATCCTCGACCATATCGGCGTCGGCTATAAGGGCCTCAACGTCCTGGAATCTGCCGAGCTGCGTAACGGCATCAAGGAATATTCGAACTGGCCGACCATCCCCCAGCTCTACGTGAAGGGCGAGTTCATCGGCGGTTGCGACATCGTCCGCGAGATGTTCCAGGCCGGCGAATTGCAGCAGCTCTTCTCCGAGAAGGGCGTCGTCGTCGCGGCCTGATCCGTGACAGTGCTGACGCGCCCGATCGGCGGCGTTCAGCTCGACGTCATCGTTGCTGACATCACCACGTTGAGCGTGGACGCCATCGTCAACGCCGCCAACACCTCGCTCCTTGGCGGGGGCGGCGTCGATGGCGAGATCCATCGGGCGGCCGGCCCCGAATTGCTCGCCGAGTGCCGGACGCTCGGCGGATGCTCGACGGGCGATGCCAAGATAACGAAGGGCTATCGTCTGCCTGCACGCCACGTGATTCATGCGGTCGGCCCCGTCTGGCACGGCGGCAACCGTGGTGAGGCGGAAGCGCTTGGCTCCTGCTACCGGCGCGCGCTAGAGCTCTCCCAAGCCAACGGACTGAACTCGCTGGCGTTCTCCGCGATCTCCACCGGCGTGTATCGCTTTCCGGCCGATCAGGCTGCGAAGATTGCAATCCATACGACGATCGAAGCCCTGCCGACGTCCTCCTCGCTCGCCCATGTCATATTCTGCTGCTTCTCGGAGATAAGCGCCGCCCTCCACGCGGACGTTTTGGCGCGTTACGGCAGCCCTTGTGCCTGACAATGCGGTCGGTACACTCCGCCGGCCATGTTCCGGGGAGGGGATATGATTTTACATTTTGGACGATTTGCGTTGCTCTGCGGTGCGCTGGTCTCGTTTGGCGCGATGTCGCTCGCGCGCGCGGAAGGCACTTACGAGATTCCCGCCGGCGCCCATTTCAACCAGGACAAGCTTGCCAAGGTCAGCGAGTTCTTCAAGAACGAGGTCGCGACCGGCAAGATCGCGGGTGCCACCGTGCTGATCAAGCAGCACGGCAAGCCGGTCTATCACGAGGCCTTCGGCGTGCAGGATGTGGTCAGCAAGGCGCCGATCACCGACAAGACCATCTTCCGCCTGTTCTCGATGAGCAAAGCGATCACCTCCGTCGTTGCGATGCAATTGATCGAGGACGGCAAGATCAAGCTCGACGATCCGCTGTCGAAATACATCCCGTCCTTTGCCAATGTGAAGGTCGGCGTCGAGAGGAAAGCCGAGGACGGCACCAAGTCGCTCGAGCTCGTGCCGCCGAACCGGCCGATCACGATCCACGATCTGATGACGCACACGTCGGGCATCACCTATGGCTTCTATGGCGACAGCCTGGTCCGCAAGGCCTATCGCGACGCCAACATCTACGCCGGTGATTTCGACCTGGCCGAGTTCGCCGAGCGCATCGCCAAGCTGCCGCTGCACAACCAGCCGGGCGCGCTCTGGCAATACGGTCATTCGACCGACGTCCTGGCGCGCGTGATGGAGATCGCGGCCGGCAAGCCGCTGATCGACATCATGCGGGAGAAGCTGCTCGACCCGCTCGGGATGGTCGATACCGGCTTCTTCGTCACGGACCCCGCCAAGCAGAAGCTTCTGGCGCAACCGGTGCCGAACGATTCCGACTTCCGGGTCGGCCGCATCAACGATCCGACCGTCGTCAAGAAGATCCAGTTCGCCAGCGGCGGCATGGTGACGACCATGGCCGACTATCAACGTTTCGCCCAGATGCTGCTCAACGGCGGCACGCTCGACGGCAAGACCATTCTCAAGCCCGCGACGTTCAAGCTGATGACGACCGACCAGATCGGGCCGAATTCGGGCGTCGATCGCGATTATTTCTACTTCCCGGGCGACGGCTTCGGCTTCGGCCTCGGGCTTGCGGTCCGCACCGATCCCGGCAATGCCAAGCCGCCGCCGCCCGGCGATCTTGGCGAGTTGAAATGGGACGGCGCCTCCGGCTGCTATTTCGTGATCGATCCCAAGCAGGACATGTTCTTCGTCCTGCTGGAGCAGACGCCGAGCGAGCGCCAGCGCGTGCAGCGGACGCTGAAGCAGTTGATCTATGAGGCCATGGAGAACTGAGGCTCTCGTCAGAGCTGTCCTCGTCGCCGCGCTTGTTCTGCTGATCGGTGCGGCGCGGCCGGTCCGCGCCGAAATGCCGCTCGCCCGCAGCTTCACGGCTGCGGGACTTATGCGCGTCAGTGCGTTTCTCAGTCGCGAAGTCGCCGCCGGCAGGATTCCCGGCGCGATCCTTCTGATCCAGCAGCACGGCAAGCCCGTGCTCTCCGAGACCTTCGGCCTGCGCAACGTGAGGACGGCGCAGCCGATGACCGAGGACACCATCTTTCGCCTCTACTCGATGTCGAAACCGATCACCTCGGTGGCGGCGATGATGCTGGTGGAAGACGGCAAGCTCGCGCTCGGCGATGCCGTGGCAAAATACATTCCGGCCTTCGCCGAGGTGCGGGTTGGCGTCCCCGAGGCGGACGGCAGGCTGGTGCTGCAGCCGCTGGCGCGGCCGATCACGGTGCGCGACCTGCTTCGACATACCTCCGGCATCACCTACGGCTTCTACGGCGACAGTCCCGTCCGCAAGCTCTATGCGCAGGCAGGTTTGTTCGACGGCGACCCTGACAACGCGCAATTCGTCGCGCGTCTTGCACGCCTGCCGCTCGCCGAGCAGCCGGGAGCGCTTTGGGACTATGGCCATTCCACCGATGTGCTGGGGCGCGTGATTGAAATCGTCTCGGACCTGTCGCTCTATCAATTCGAGAAGCAGCGGCTGCTCGATCCCCTGGGGATGCGGGATACTGCGTTCTTCGTCACCGACGCGGCCAAGCGGCCGCTGATCGCCGAGCCCTTGCCTGGCGACTGGTTCGACCGTCCCGTCGCCGGTATCACGGAGGCGACCGCGCCGCGTCGCTGGGAATCCGGCGGGGCCGGCATGGTCGGCACGATTCGAGACTACGCGCGATTTGCGCAGATGCTGCTGAATGGCGGTGAACTCGATGGCCGCCGCTATCTCAGGCGCGAGACGGTGGCGCTGATGGCATCGGACCAGATCGGCGAGGGGGCCGGCGTAACGAAAGATCCCGGGTTCTACTTTCCGGGGCGCGACAGCGGCTTTGGTCTCGGCTTTGCGGTGCGCACTGTAGCGCACGGCCCGTTGCCAGCGGGCGAGTACCGCTGGGATGGTGTCGGCGGCACCTTCTTCTTCATTGATCCTGCCGACGACATGTTTGTGATCTGCATGATGCAGTCGCCCGCGCAGCGCGGCCGGATCCTGGACGAGGTGAAGCGGCTGGTCTACGGAGCGATGAAGCGCTGATGATTAGGCGGCGCGCACGATCTCGCGCACGTATCCGATCGTCTCTTCGATCTGGCTCGCATTGACGTCGAGATGCGTGCAGGCGCGGATGCGGCCGTCCATCATCGCGAGCGTCACGCCGCGCTGGCGAAGTGCCGCGACCATCTTGTCGCCGGGAACGCCGGCGGCATCGGGCTTGAAGAACACGAGGTTGGTCTCGGGCTCCTGCACCTCGATGCCTGATATCTGCGACAGCCCGCGGGCCAGCGCGCGCGCATTGGCGTGGTCGTCGGCGAGGCGTTCGACGTGGTGGTCGAGCGCGTAGATGCAGGCGGCCGCGCAGATACCGGCCTGCCGCATCGAGCCGCCGAGACGCTGCTTCCACTGCCAGACCGCATCGATGAAGGCGCGAGAGCCCGCCAGCACACCGCCGATCGGTGCGCCGAGGCCCTTGGAGAAATCGATCCAGGCCGAATCCCAGCCTGCGGTCATGTCGCGCGGGGAGATGCCGCTTGCGACCGTGGCGTTCAGCAGGCGCGCGCCGTCCATGTGGGTGACGAGGCCGTGATGTCTGGCGATCGCGACGATCTCGTCGAGCACGGTCTTCTTCCAGATCGTGCCGCCGCCGATATTGGCGGTTTGCTCGACGCTGACAACGGTTTGCGGCGGCTGATAGCGCGTGCGCGGGTGCAGCGCCCTGCGAAGCGTCTCGGGCGTGAACTGGCCGTCGGGGCCCTTCAGCTGCGTGACCTGGAAGCCGCCGATCGCGGCATGCGCACCGCCCTCGCGCGCGATGATGTGCGCGGTCTCATGCGCGAGGATCTCGTCGCCGGGACGACAATGCACCAGCGTTGCGGTGACATTGCACATCGTGCCCGAGGGCATGTAGACCGCGGCTTCCTTGCCCATCAACTCCGCGACGCGCTCGCACAGCGCATTCACGGTCGGATCGTCGCCGACCTGCTCGTCGCCGACCTCCGCCCGTGCCATCGCCTCCCGCATCCCAGCCGTCGGCCTGGTCTGCGTGTCCGAGAGCAGATTGATGCGCACCGGGGGCGCCTTGGGATCAACAGGGGGAGGGGTATAGAGCATGCGACGGCTCCTCAAAGCATTGCGGCCACTGAAATGTGGCTCTTAAGCAAAAAGGCCCCGGCGAACCGGGGCCTTTCGATATTCAGATCTTAGCGCGAATAGAATTCGACGACCAGATGGGGCTCCATCTGCACCGGGAACGGCACGTCGGAGAGGCCGGGGATGCGCACGTATTTGGCGGTCATCTTGCCGTGGTCGACTTCGAGATAGTCGGGAGTGTCGCGCTCGGGGAGCTGGCTGGCTTCGAGAACGTGGGCGAGCTGCTTGGAGGCTTCCTTGACCTCGATCACGTCGCCGATCTTGACCTGGTAGCTCGAGATGTTGACCTTGCGGCCGTTCACCTTGATGTGGCCGTGGTTGATGAACTGGCGGGCGGCGAAGATCGTGGAGACGAACTTGGCGCGGTACACGACCGCGTCGAGACGACGCTCGAGCAGCCCGATCAGGTTCTCGCCGGTGTCGCCCTTGAGGCGGCTCGCCTCGACATAGATGCCGTGGAACTGGCGCTCGCTGATGTTGGCGTAGTAGCCCTTCAGCTTCTGCTTGGCGCGCAGCTGCACGCCGAAGTCCGAGAGCTTGCCCTTGCGGCGCTGGCCGTGCTGGCCGGGGCCGTATTCGCGGCGGTTCACGGGGCTCTTCGGGCGGCCCCAGATGTTCTGGCCCATACGGCGATCGATCTTGTACTTCGCCTCACTGCGCTTAGTCATCGCGTCCTCTTCGGTTGCATGGTTATGAGGAAACGCGCCCTCCTGTGTGACAGGCCTTCAGCCCGGCACCGACAGGTCCAATCCCCAAAGCTTAAGGGAGCGGACCACGGGTCGCGAAACGCTTCGCGGGCCGAAATCGGCCCGCGAGCAGGCGGCTTTTAGGGGAGTTTGGGGTTCGCTGTCAATGCGAACGGCCACGGAATCACGTCCTGACGGCCCGGATCTGCTTCGGTCCGGCCGCCCGTAATTCGGCAGCAATTTCAGCGTTCAGGACCTGTTCCAGCCGGGTCAGGACCCGGGCGATGGGGGCGGCATCGGTGACCCTGTGGTCCCAGCGGATCACGACGTGGATGGTCTGGTCGGGCTCGACCACCCCATAGCTGACAATGAAGGGGCCGGGGGTAACGGGATGAAGCTCGCCGCCGCCATAGGCGGCCACCGAACTCACTGCGAAGCTGCCGAACCAATTGCCCCGCTGCCGGCCGAAATTGAGCCCCACGGCCCAGGACAGCCGCCGCAGCGGCAGCGGTAGCCGGGTCGCCCGCATGATCTTGCGGAACATCGGGACGTCGTCGATCGGGGCCGTCTTGGCGCGCCGGATCTCGGCATCGATCGCGGCCAGCGTCATGGTCTCGGGAGCCGCGATTCGCTGCGGCATCACGCATTCCTCGCCATCCTCGACCCGCGCGATAGCGACCAGCGCCACGCTCTTCGGCAGCTCGTAGAGCGATGGCCAGGGCCATTTGGCGTAGACGGTGCGCAGCACGGGCTCGTCCCTGGCGACCAGGGCGAAAGCCTTCACGAACATCGCCGCCCAGCCGGCCGGTGCCATCACGCCTGCACGAGCCTCCAGCAGCGGGCGAATATTGAGCGAACGGGACAGGGAAACGAATGGCACGTCCATCGACGCCCGCATGAGGTCGCAGATCATGCGGCGCGGCAGCGAAATGGTCTTGGGCGTCCCGCGCATCGCTCTTTCGGTTCCCGGAGATGAAAATATGGGCAGCGGGTGGGTCGCCCGCTTGTTCGCTTTAGCACAACCAACCCGCTTTGGGGCGGCTGGTTGGCCCTACGACGGCACCGGCGGGGCTGGCTGGCCGCTCTTGGCGGGAATATAAATAGTTAACAATTTCAAAATCTTAAGGTCGCGACCTTGGCGTTCACGACGCCTGCCGCGATCTGGCAGGGATAGGTCAGCGCCTGATTCCGTCGAATGCCGCCATGATACCGCGCTGGAATAGCGACCAGTCGAAGCCGAGCGCGATCGCGCGGTAGCCGCGGTCGATCAGTCGGTTGGCCTGGTCGGCGGTGCGCGCCACGCCGCCGATCGGCACGCCGCTTCTGAGGATGCCGGCCTCGGCGCGGGAGATCAGTTCGAGCAACTGGGGGTCATCCATCTGGCCGCGCTTGTTAATGGACGTGGCGAGATCGCCGGGGCCGATGACGGCGACGTCGATGCCCGGCGTCGCCATGATCTCGTCGATGCGGTTGACGGCATCGACATGCTCGATGGTGACCATGCAGATCATCTCGTCGTCGGCCGAGGCCATGTAGTCCGGCATCGACTGGCCCCAGCGGAATGGGGCATGGAACGGCCCCCAGAGCCGGTCGCCGCGTGGCGGATAGCGCACGCTACGCACCGCTTTCTCGGCCTCGTCGCGATTGGTGATCATCGGGAAGTTGATGCCGAACGCGCCGATGTCCATCGGTGCTTTCGCAAGCCACGGTTCGTTCGCGGCAATCCGCACCAGCGGCGTGCATGGCGTGCCGGTCGTCGCCGCGATCATCGCATGCGCTTCGGTGAGCCCGATCGGCCCGTGCTCGAGATCGACGATAATCCAGTCGAGCGAGCGCGCCATGATCTGTACTATCTGCACGCTCGGGATCGTTGCGATCGCGCCGAAGGCGGGACGTCTCTCGCTCCACATCTGGCGGAGACGATTGAGCGGCGTGGCGGGGACCGACATGGAAAGACCTTGCGCGAGATGACGATGCGCGAAGCCTAGCAGCGCGCGGCCTGGGCGCAAGGTCAGGCGACGGCGCGGCCGCCGAAGAACGGCGTCAGGGCCGGTCCGAGCCCATGCACGCGGTTCGACGTGAAAATCATTTCGGCGCCGGATTCCACGATGCCGCCGCTGCGTGCGCCGAGCAGGTCGGAGACCCGACGGGCGATCGCTGGTGCCGGGTCGATCCATTCGACCGGCCATGGCGCCAGCCGCTCCAGCCGGTCGAGCAGCAGCGGGTAGTGCGTGCAGGCGAGCACCACCGTGTCGGTGCGCGCGCTCGCATCGGCGGCATCACCGACAAAGCAGGGGGTGAGCTCGGCGAGGATGTCGGCATCGCTGATTGAATGGCCGCTGAGATCGCGTTCGGCGAGCGAGGCAAGCTCGGGCGAGCCGACCAGCGTCACCTCGCAGCCTTGCGCGAAATCGCGGATCAGCGCCTTGGTGTATTCGCGCTTTACCGTGCCCTTGGTGCCGAGCACCGAGACGCGGCGGGTCTTTGACCGCGCGCAGGCCGGCTTGATCGCCGGCACCGTGCCGACGAAGGGTACGGAATAAGCGGCCCGCAAGTGCGATAGGACCAAAGTGGAGGCGGTGTTGCAGGCGATGACGACGAGGTCAGGATCATGGGTGCCGATCAAGTCCCCCATCAGCGGCACGACGCGAGCGATGATCTCGTCCTCGCTGTGATGGCCATAAGGGAAGAAGGCGTCGTCAGCGACGTAGGTATAATGCGCGTCCGGGCGCGCGGCCACGACCTCACGCAGCACGGTGAGGCCACCAAGGCCGGAATCGAATACCAGGATCGTCGGGGAATTGGTCACGTCAGCACCCTAGCCCATCATGGTTACCATTCGGTTTTTGGGGCGGTTTTACGGCGGGGAAAGCCGGCGCAGCCGCATTATTGCGGCATCGTGACGGACGAGGGGAAAGGGCAGTCCCGTGTCTGGAGGCGCTGCAGCGGGGTCTGCTGCGCACTGCATCGCCGGGGAGACGCTCCGCTGCGTCCGGGGCACGAGGAGAACGTGATCGCGCCCTCTCTAACGACCCCCTATGATGTGGCATCGCGGCTCATCCAATTTGCAGCCGCAAGGAGACTCCATGCTTACAGTCCACCATCTCGGCAAATCGCAATCCGAACGCATCGTCTGGCTCTGCGAGGAGCTCGGGGTCCCCTATGAGCTGAAGCGCTATGCGCGCGATCCAGTCACCATGCTGGCGCCGCCTGATTACAAGGCGCTGCATCCGATCGGGGCGGCGCCCGTCATCGTCGATGGCGATCTCGTGCTCGCCGAATCCGGCGCCATCGTCGATTACATCATCGCCAAATATGGCAACGGTCGCCTCGTGCTCGGCGCCGATGATGCCGATTTCGCGCAATTCCTGTACTGGTTTCACTTTGCCAACGGCACGCTGCAAGCCGGTATGGGGCGGCTGATGCTGCTGAACCGGCTCAAGCTCGCCGATGACAATCCGATGCTGGTTGCGACCAGGGCGCGCGTCGATCGCGCCTTCGACTTCGTCGATGCGCGGGTGCGCGATGTCGAGTATCTCGCCGGCAGCACCTTCACCGTGGCCGACATCATGATCGTCTTCTCGCTCACCACGATGCGCTATTTCCAACCCTACGACCTTTCGCGCTGCCCGAACGTGGTCAGCTATCTCGGCCGCGTCGGTGCGCGTCCGGCTTACGGGCGTGCGATGAAGAAGGGCGATCCCGGCATGGCGCTCTTGCTGAACTGAGCGGCAGTCAGGCGATCTTGTTCGTGGTCGCCGCCTGTGCCGCGGCCAGCTGCTTTTGCAGGCGATCGATGTTCTGCAGGAGGCGCTGGCTGGT
The DNA here is from genome assembly GCF_028128765.1 of Bradyrhizobium sp. CCBAU 51627. Lineage (GTDB taxonomy): Bacteria > Pseudomonadota > Alphaproteobacteria > Rhizobiales > Xanthobacteraceae > Bradyrhizobium. The sequence continues at coordinate 387,066 of NZ_LBJG01000027.1, read as the reverse complement.
CAGCACCAGGAAGTAATAGCCGAACTGCGGGTCCTGGAAGTAGATCTCCAGCAGCCGGTCGTAGGTGATCGTCAGCACCTGGCCGTCTTCGATGCATTCGATCGTTCCGGTGCGCCGGTTGTCCGGTGTGAGGAAGCCGAACTCTCCCATGAGGGCTCCAGGCCCGATTTCGACGCCGATCTCCTTCACCAGGAATCTGCCGGTGACGGTGAGCAGCATCTCCTTGGCCGGATCGCCCAATCTGAACAGCGTGTCGCCGCGACGGTATCTGCGCTCGGCCATGAACGGCTTGAGCCACTCGATCGACATGTCGCCCTCGGCGGCATGGCGCGCCTTCTTGACCAGCTTGAGCATCTGCCGCAGGCGAAGAGCGTTGATCGGAAGCAAGAGCAGATACAGCAGGAACGTCGAGACATTGGCCGAGAGCGCGCCGAAAAGGGCGAAGAAGGCGCAACCGATCATGTTGGCGACGCGCAACGGCACCATCGTCCGCATCAGGAGTGTGGCGACGAAGAAGATGGCGCCGACCGCGGCGAACATGTTGGCCAGCGTGATGTTGTGAACGAAGATCTCCAGCAGCCGGTTGAAGATCGCGTCCCAGGTGACGTTGTTGGGGTCGAGGCCCATCTGGACCAGGATCTTCGCTATCCTGAGGTTGTCCGTTGCCGCATCCAGAATGCGGTCGAGGATCGACGAAATGTCTGCGCTGCCGGACGGCATGGTACTAACCCCGCGTAAGGCCTTCAGTCCCGGTATCCGCGGCACGATATAGCCGAAATCGAATGACGACCGCTTGAAATGAAGCCTCGGGCCGCCCTGCCGCAAGGGGCAAATTTTAACCTGAACGGGCGTTTCGGCAATTGCCCGTTCGTTGCGTGCATGAATCACGGTGCCCCGTGATTCGGGCGGGCACCGCAGGATGACTTTGACGCCGGGACAGGCCGGCGCGATCATGACAGCCGTTGGCCTTTACGGCTTTGTTCCCGCTAAGGCTTGGCGTCGGGTTGGATGACCCGCTGTTCGACGAGGGTAAGGTGGCCCGGCAGGGCGCCGGCGCGCAGCAGCATGGCGACGCTGTTGGCCTCCTCAAGGGTGAAATTCCCGGAGATCTGGACCGAGCCGCCGGTGATGGGCTCGCGGATCACGGGAGCAGAGATCACCCTGTCGTCGAGCACGATGGCGAAGCTCTTGCCAACGCTCTCTTCGGTGACGTGGGCGAAGCGCCGCGTGCCGCGTCCGTTGAAACGGAACTGGGCAATCGGGTCCTTGGTGCCGGGCGCAAAGCCGGGTGCCGCATAGTTGATGTCTTCGCCGTCGAGCGCGCTGTCCTTCGAGTTTTCTTTGACGACCAGATAGGGCTTCTTGTCCTTGAAGCCGAGCAGGATTTCGGAGCCCTCGGGTGGCGTGCCGGATTGCGCCTGCTCCGCGGACATCGAAGCATCGATCGAACGGAAGCTGACCTTGACCTTCCGGGCGAAGATCGCAGTGACGCGCTCGGGGTCCGTCACTCCCGGGAGGAAGATGCGGATGCGGTCGGTCCCGTCAGGGACGACGCTGGCAAGCTTGACGTCGGCGTCCTTGAGACGTTGCTCGATCATGGCGACAGCATCTTCGACGAGATCGCGCAGCCGCGCCGCCGATGCAGCCTCGGTCGGCGCCAGCTTGACCGCTCCGTCACTGCCGTTGGTCACGGCGAGCGCATGCGAGGGCAATCCTTCCGCGTCCGAGGCCAGCTTGCGCGCAAGCTGTTCGCGGCCTTTGGCGTCCGCGATCTTCAATTCGACGCCGCCGTCGCGGATCGCAAGGCCTGAGAAGGCGATGTGGCCGTCGTGCAAGATCTTGTAGACATCGTCGCGCAAATCCGTGACGACGCTCTCGCGCAAGCCTTCGCTGTCCACCCTGTAGATGATTCGTGACCCGCCCAGCTTTTCCATCTTGTCGCCGACGAAGGCCGCGATCTTGGCGCGCATCTTGTCGAACTGGCTGTCCTCGGCGAGCGCAGTGCGCGGCAGGGCCATCGCCGACGTGATGGCAAGCGCGAGGATCAATCGCGTGGCGCGGTCCCGCAGGGGCATGGTCATGATCACCTCGAGTCTTGCGGCAGGACGCTGGCAGGTGAGTCCGATGCCAGTTTCTTGGTAGCCGGATCGGGCTGGCAGGTTCAAAAGCCTCTGAGGCGAGGTGGATCGTCGCAGCCTGTAGGCAATAGACGAACGCCCAATCATCCATCATTGTGGTGCCGCTTGGCCGTCAACGGTCGGGGCCCCGCCGACCCAAATGTCAAAAAGACAGGCGACGAGGGCCGATATCTGAGGGAGGACGATATTCCATGGCGGGCATCCACGCGCTCGATCGGCTCATCGGCAATGACTATCCGGAGCTTTTTACGGACGAGGAGGTCCGGGCCTTCGAGCAGGTCCCTTATGCCGATCGGGTCGCCGCCGAGAGCACCTACGATGCCGTAAGGCTCGGTGCCGCGCGTAACCCCGACGGGGCGGCGCTCCAGTTTCTGCAAAATGCCGATCCGGCCGATACGCCTGTTGTGGTCACCTACCGCGATCTCATCGCGCGCGTTACGCAGGCCGCCAACATGTTTTACGCGCTCGGTGCGGAGAAGGACGACGTCATCTCCTTCATGCTGCCGCTGCTGCCGGACGCCTTCGCGACGCTGTTCGGCGCTGAGGCCGCGGGCATTGCCAACCCCGTCAACCCGCTGCTCGAGCCGCACCAGATCGCGGAGATCCTGGAAGCGGCGAACACCAAGATCCTGGTCGCGCTCGGGCCGATGCCGGGCACCGACATCTGGCAGAAGGTCGAGCAGATCCGCCCGCAACTCAAGCATCTCAAGGCGATCGTGCAAGTGGCAGGCGGCGGTGATCCCGCCAACGGAATTTTCTCGTTCGACGACCTGATCAAGCAGCAGCCGGCCGACCGGCTTGTCAGCGGGCGCACGATCGCTGGCCACGACATCGCCGCCTATTTCCACACCGGCGGCACCACCGGTACGCCGAAGCTGGTGCGGCACACCCACGCCAACCAGGTCTATCAGGCCTGGGCGCTCAATCTGCTACTGAAGTCGAAACCCGGCGCCAACCTGCTGTTCGGCATGCCGCTGTTTCACGTCGGCGGATCGCTGACGCAGGTGCTGTTGACGTTGTCGAGCGGCGGCTCTCTCGTCGTGCTGTCCCCGAGCGGCTGGCGCAATCCGAACGCGGTGAAGAACATCTGGGGACTGGTCGAGCGTTTCAAGCCGGAGGCGTTGTCGAGCGTGCCGACGGTGCTCGCCGCAGCGCTCGCGGTGCCGCCCGGAAACGCCGATATCTCCAGCCTGAAATACGCAGCCGGCGGTGGCTCGGCGATTCCCGTTGCGGTCGGCTCGGCGATCCAGGAGAAGCTCAAGCTGCCGGTGGTCGAGGTCTACGGCATGACCGAGACCTCGAGCGTGCACACGCTCGCTTATCCCTCGCGGCCGATCCGGCTCGGTTCGGTCGGCCTGCCCATGCCTTACTCGCGTGTGCGCATCGTGCAGCTCGATGCCGACGGCAATTTGATCCGCGACTGCAAGCCCGACGAGATCGGCGTCGTCATCATGGCCGGCCCCGGCGTGTTCGGCGGCTATCTCAACGACGCCCACAACGAGGGTGCGTTCGTCGACGAGGTCTGGGTCAATTCCGGCGATCTCGGCCGGTTAGATGCCGACGGCTATCTCTGGATCACAGGCCGCGCCAAGGACCTCGTGATCCGCGGCGGGCACAACATCGATCCCGCGCCGATCGAGGAGATCATGTTCCGCCATCCCGCCGTTGGTTTCGCCGCCGTGGTCGGCCAGCCCGACGACTATGCGGGCGAGCTGCCGGTGGGTTACGTCCAGTTGAAGCCGGGCGCCAAAGTCGAGCCGGGTGAGCTCGAGGCATGGGTGCGTGAGCGCACGCCGGAACGCGCCGCCGTTCCGGTGCAGGTCATTCCGATCGATCCCATGCCGGTGACCGGCGTCGGCAAGGTGTTCAAGCCGCAGCTGCGCTGGGACGCGGCGCAGCGCGTATTCGCGAAGGTGCTGACGCCCCTCGTCGAGCGCGGCATCGATTGCAAGGTGAAGGTTGGCGCTCACGGCAGCCACGGCTCGATCGCGACAGTGACGCTTGCAGGGCTGCCGCCGGAGCAGCGCGAGGCCGCCGCCGGGGAGGTGCATGCGCTGCTCGCGCCGTTCGTGATGCGGCACGAGGTGGTGCACACGTAGCTGAGGAGACGGAACCTAGCTATGCCGGCATGCGTGTCTCGATCAGGCGCGCCCAGAACGAGGCACCGTGGCCCAAGATGTTGTCGTTGAAGACATAGGCCGGATGGTGGCACTCGTTGCCATCGCCCATGCCGACCAGCACCATCGCGCCGGGGCGCGCTTCCAGCATGAACGAGAAATCCTCGGCGCCCATCATGGGGATGAACTTGTCGTTGACGCGGTCGGCGCCGACGATGTCGCGGGCGACGTCGGCGGCAAGCCCGGCCTCGCGCGCATGGTTCATGGTCACCGGATACATCCGCGTGTATTTCGTCTCGGCCGAGCCGCCATAGGCCCGCGCGACGCTGTCGGCGACTTCGCCGATGCGGCGCTCGACCAGATCGCGCACCTCGGGGTCGAGCGTGCGCACGGTGCCACCGAGCTCGGCAACTTCCGGAATGATGTTGAAGGCCGTGCCGGAGTGGAATTGCGTGATCGAGATGACGGCGGATTTCAGCGGATCGACGTTGCGCGCCACGATGGATTGCAGCGCATTGACGATCTGCGAGCCGATCAACACGCTGTCGACCGACTTGTGCGGACCGGCGCCGGCGTGGCCGCCCTTGCCGTGGACGGTGATCTGGATGTTATCCGAGGAGGCGAGCATCGGGCCGGGCGTCGTGGCGAAATGGCCTTCCGGCAGGCCCGGCATGTTGTGCATGCCGTAGACCTCCTGGATGTTCCAGCGCGTCATCAAGCCGTCCTCGACCATGGCCTTGCCGCCGCCGCCGCCTTCTTCGGCGGGCTGGAAGATCATGATCGCGGTACCATCGAAATTGCGCGTCTCGGCGAGATATTTGGCGGCACCAAGCAGCATGGCGGTGTGGCCGTCATGGCCGCAGGCGTGCATCTTGCCGGGAATCTTGGAGGCATAGGGCACGCCCGACGTCTCCATGATCGGCAGCGCGTCCATGTCGGCGCGCAGGCCGATGGTCTTGCCGGAGGCCGACTTGCGGCCACGGATCACGCCGACCACGCCGGTGCGCCCGATGCCGGTCACCACCTCGTCGCAGCCGAATTCGCGCAAGCGGTCGGCGACGATGCCGGCGGTACGGTGGACTTCGTAGAGTAGCTCGGGGTTCTCGTGGAAGTCATGGCGCCAGGCCGCCATTTCATCGGAGAGGGCGGCGATGCGGTTGACAATGGGCATGGGGGAGGTCCGTTTCTTGTTCGTGGGGCGGGCGGATAGCGTAACCCGCCGCGATGCCGGCGTGGAAGGCGGTGCGTTGCGCCAATTCGCCTCTCAGGGATTTTTCGGCTCGCCTTGACGATCGCGGCGCCGGAAAGCGGACGGCAGCAAAATACCTGCTATGTCAGCGGCTTGGCGGGGCAGTGATCGGTTGACGGCGGCGGAGGGCAGGGGTCAGGTCAATCGCATGGCGATCGTCTCAAATATTAACTGTCAATCACGGATCATTGACTGACAGATATTGAAATCTGTCAGCGAGACGTGTATATCCCTCTCCGGACGCTCCAATTGGGCGTCCCGTGGTCCCTCCAGGGGGAGCCCGACGTCCGAAATACCGCTCGGATCGAGGGTCGTCGGTGAAGGGCGAGGGCCGCGGACGAATGGAGACTTAAGACAATGACGACCGAAATCATCAACTTCACCGGAACGATTGGGCACTGGCTCAATCTACTGGTCGCGCGCCAGATCGCGGCGCAGGCTGCAAAACTGCCTCATTGAGGCGAGAGCTTTCCGAACGACCGGCGAGGGGCGCTTCGGAGATGGCGCTGTCGCCGGGTGACCCCCGAACGGGAACATGGTGCTGGCATGAACGAAGTCGTTGTTTTGACGCCGGAGCGAATCCTCGAAGTCACCGAGGATGTCTTGCGGCGCTACGGACTTGCCAAGGCCACAGTGGTCGACGTTGCTCGTGCGCTCGATGTGAGCCACGGCAGCGTCTATCGCCATTTTCCAAGCAAGGCCTCGCTGCGCGAGGCCGTCGCCAAACGCTGGCTGGATCGCATCGACGCACCGCTCCTGGCGATTGCCGAGGAAAAGGGCCCCGCGCCTGACAGGCTCGACCGCTGGCTGCGCACGCTGTTCGCGGCCAAGCGTTCGCGCGTGCTCGACGACCCCGAGATGTTCGAGACTTATCTGACGCTGGCGCGCGAAGCCTGCGCGGCGGTGAAGTGTCACAAGGACACCATGATCGACCAGATCGCGGCGATCCTCGCCGACGGCGTCAAGCAGGGCTTGTTCGCCGTGGACAACGTGAAGGTCACCGCGCGTGCGATCTTCGACGGCACCTGCCGCTTCCACCACCCGGCCCATGCCGATGAGTGGAAGGATGCAGAGTTGCCGGCGCGCGTCGATGCGACGCTCGCGCTGCTGCTGCGCGGTTTGAGGGCCTGCTAGATCGCGGCGCTGTTGGAATAGGCGCTGCGGCGATCAACCAATCAACCTCTTGCTTTGTGAAGAAGAGCGCCGTTGTGAGCCGATGGCGAGGACGTTCGCGCGCGGAAAGCGCTGTCGGACGATGGCACGACCGGCGGACTCTCGGGGTACGCATTGATGGCGATTTCGACATCGTCCTTTGATCGTTTTCGAAGGCGCTCGAATGCCAGTTCCTGATCGAGCATGGGGCAACGGAAGTGGACGACGGCGGTATCGGGCAGGCGGCAGAGCTCGTCGATGAGCTCTCCTACCGTGATGATCTGGGGATGGGCGACGATCTTGTGGTGACCCTTGCTCATGACCTTCTACTCCTCACTCCGTCGTCAACCGGAATGGAATAGCCTCTGTTCCAATCCGCTCGGCAGATTGAAGAATTTCATGTCATTCCAGGCAATGCGGCAGTTCTGCTGCTAGATTTTGGTCAGCCCGCAAGCTGCCGCGAGCCGCACCAGCTGCGCGTCCGTGCGCGCGCCGATCTTGGTCTTGATCAGATAGTGATAGTTCTGGACCGTCTTGACGCTGAGGTTGAGATGCGTCGCGATCTGCTCGCTCGTGGCGCCGCCGGCAAACTGCCGCAAGATCTCGATCTCGCGCTCGCCCAATTGATCCAGCGCTGATCCGGCCGACAGGCTGTCGTCGGCCAGCACATGCGCGATGTCGTCGCTGATGGTGCGTTCGCCGCGTGCGACGCCGCGGATGGCACTGACGACGGCGGATGGTGCGCTGCTCTTGGTGACGAAGCCTGACGCGCCGGCATTGAAGGCGGCCTTCACCAGCACAGCCTCGTTATGCATGGTGAAGACGAGGACGCGCGCCCGCGGATTGCGGGCGCGGATGTTGCGGATCGCCTCCAGCCCGCTGGCACCGGGCATCGAGATGTCCATCACAACGACGTCGGGGTCATGCGTCTTGAAGGCCGCGTACGCATCGGTGGCGTTGTCGGCTTCCGCCACGACGTGGAGATCGTCCTGGCTTTCCAGCACGCGCCGGTAGCCCTGACGGACGATCGGATGGTCGTCGACCAGCAGCACCGAGATACCTGTTACTGCGACCTCACTCATGACGACCTCACGCAGCAAGCGGGATCGTTGCGGCAACGCTGAGGCCGCGCCTTGCAGGCAGGATCGACAGCGAGCCGCCGGCCGCCGTCACCCGCTCGCGAATGCCGGTGAGGCCGAACCCGGCGGATCGTTCCACGCGCGCTGCATCGCCGCCGCCGTCGTCCTCGATGCGGATCAGAAGCGCACCGTCCTCGCCGGCGCGCCGCTCGATGCGCAACGAGATCTCGCGCGCTGCGCCGTGGCGCAGCGCATTGGTCAGGCATTCCTGGGCGACCCGATAGGCGGTCGTTGCGGCCGGGCCCGTGATGTCGGCGAGATCGCCTTTGAGGTCGAGCTCGATTGTCGGCTGCGTCGCGCTCTGCGAGCGCCAGCTGTCGACGAGGTTGACGAGGCTGGCTTCCAGCCCGAACTCCTCCGGCAAGGGATTGCGCAGGCGCTTCAGCGCGTCGCGCAGCGAGGCCATCAGATGATGTGTGGCCTGTGAGATCATGCGCGCATCCTGCGCGATGCCGTTATCCCTGCCGTGCTGCGCGCTCGCGGTTTCGATCGTGTTGGCGAAAGCAAGGATGGCCGAGAGATTTTGCCCGAACTCGTCATGCAGCTCGCGCGCGAGCGCGCGCCGCTCGTCGTCGCGGATCTCGATCAAGCGCCGCGTCAACGCCGCGCGCTGTTCGGTGGCCTCTTCGAGCCGGCCGCCGAGTGCATCCACGGCCCCGCCGATCATCGCAAGCTCCATGGAGCGGAAGCGCGGCAGCTCGGTGCGATATTGGCCGCGCGCGATGCGTTGCAGGGCGAGCACGATGGCGCGGGCCGGCGCCAGCGTGTGCGCGATCGCGAGCGAAGCCAGCAGGGCGATCGCCGCCGCCATCAAGAGCGCGACATCGATCACGTTGAGAATGTACTCCCAGGCGAGCGAGATCGAAGCTGCTTGATCCGGCGTCGCCACCACTGTGCCGGCGGCGGCGGCGCGGGGGCTGACCGGCCGCACCACCTCGGCGTGGCTGCCGAGGAAGGTCGGCACGATGGACGCAAACCAGCGTGGCGGTGTCCGGCCGATCCCCTGGCTCTGGCCGCACAGCGGCTTTTCAAAAGCCGCCACCGGTTGGAACTCGACGCAGACGCCGGGCGAGATCAGCTTCATCGTCTCCAGCGTGCGCCATTCCGGAACGGGCACGAGATGCTCGCGCATCCTGCTGCTGCGCAGCAAGAGTTCGTGCCAGTACAGGCCCTGAAGCGCCTGTGCGACCCGCTGCGCGGAAGTCGCGGTCGCCCGGTCGACACTGCGATAGGCATCAAAGGTGGCCCACACGGTCGCCGCACCCAGGCACAGCGCAACGATGAGAAGCAGGCGGGCGACAAGCTGAAGCACGAGGCGCATGCGATCACCCCAAAGTTTGGTGAGCTCAGCCTAACAATGCCGCCGCGCCTTGCCAATTGCCGGGTTTGGGCCGGATCGTCGCTCGGGCAAATTTCCCAAGCCGGATTGGGCATGGGTCTTTGGACCCGGCGCGGCGGCTTTGATCTAATCGGGATGGAATCGTTCGAGGTCAGGAGCAGCGCAGCATGAGTTCGATGACGATTGGCCCGATCGCGGACAGCGCGACCGACTCATCCGAACGCAGCGCACTGCTGTTCTGGATGATCTTCACGGGGCTGTCGATCTTTGCCGTCGTGCTGTTGTGGCGGTTCGGCCTGATCCATTTGATGCTGTCCTCGGACCGGACCTACATTTCGAGCGTGATCGCGGTGCTTTATCTCGTCACCTGCGGGCACTGCTTTCTGCGGACGCGCGCGATTGCGCGTGAGGGTGCGGCGGCGCGACGCTGTCGCGGGGTGCTCGCTGCGCCCGATGGCAGCAAGGCGCTCGACGCGCGCGCGTGGGCCCTGCCGCGCGGGCTGGTGCGGGACCATATCGAGAGCCTCGTCACCAAGGCCGCGGCGCAGGATTATCGCCCGGTCGACCAGACGCTGCTGCTGCGGACGCTTGCCGATCGCCTGCGCGGCTCCAACGGCTTCGGCGGCTTCGTCTCCGACACGCTGATGAAGCTCGGCCTGCTCGGCACCATCATCGGATTCATCATCATGCTGGCGCCGATTGCGGGGCTGGACGCCGCCGACAAGGTCGCGATGCGCTCCTCGATGGGGCTGATGAGCGACGGCATGGCCGTCGCGATGTACACGACACTGGCGGGTCTCGTCGGTTCCATCCTGGTCCGCATCCAGTATTACATGCTCGATGCCGCGACCCAGCGGGTGTTCTCCGATGCCGTGGTGCTGACCGAGACCTACGTGACGCCGGTGCTGGAGCGCCGAGGCGCTCAAATCAAAGGCGCTGGAACGCCGCCATGATGGACGATTTCGGTCTTTATCCGCGGGAGGAGTCGTTCGATCCGCTGGGTGTGATGCTGTTCAAGGCGCTCCAGGTGGTCGCATTCCTGTTCTTCCTCGCGCTGCTCGCGGTCTCGCCCGACGCCAAGGACGGCAAGATCGACTCCAAGGCCGAGTTCATGATCACGCTGGACTGGCCGGACAATCATCCTGACGATCTTGACTTGTTCGTGCAGGATCCCGCCGGCAACATCGCCTGGTACCGCCACCGCGAGGCCGGCTTCCTCACGCTCGATCGCGACGACAGGGGCGGGGCCAACGACTTCATCATGGTGGGCGGCAAGAAGATCGCCTCGCCCATTCGCGAGGAGATCGTGACGCTACGCGGCATCGTCCCCGGCGAATACACCGTCAACGTCTCGCATTTCGTCGCCACCACCGGCGAGCCGGTCACCGCCAATGTGAAGGTACAGAAGCTCAACCCGACCGCGCAGGTGGTCTTCGACAACAAGTTCACGCTCGACCATACCGGCGACGAGAAGACTGCGGTGCGGTTCCGGCTCGATGCCGAGGGCAAAGTCATCGATGTGAACCAAAGGCCAAAATCGCTGATGGAGACCTTCCGCAGCACCTGGCGCAACGGGGCTGATCTCGACCCGAGCACCGGTGCGAGCAAGAACGCCGTGAGGATCCGCCGTGATTAATTTGCAGACGGTCATCTTCACGCTGTCGGTCGCCTATGCCGTGATCGGTGCGCTGCTCCTGGTCGTGCTGGTTTATGCGCGGCTGCACTGGTCGCTGAAGGCGGTCGCGGTGGTGGTCACCAGCGCGTTCTACGTCGTCAGCTTCACGGAAATGCGCGGGCTGCTCGGCTGGGCCAGTACGGACGGGCTGCCGGCTAACTTCAAGCTGCTCAAGGCGCGGATCGTCGAGCCGCATTCGCTGGAGGGCGATCCCGGCTCGATCTATCTCTGGGTCGAGGAACTCGACGAGGACCACCGTCCGAGCGGCATTCCGCGCGCCTTCCGCGTCCCCTACAACGACACCTTGGCCGACAAGACCCACGCGGCGGAGAACGAGATCGCGGCCGGCCATCCGCAAGGCGGGCGCGCCGCCGACTTTGGCGGCGGCGAGGGCAGCCTGATCGACATGGTCCGGGAATATGTGACGCCCAAGGCCATCGTTGAGACCAGCGGCGGCGATTCCTCGACCGGGGAGTTCAATGCCCCGCCGGCCGGCGCCCAAGGTGCCGTCTTCACGCCGCTGCCGCCGCCCCGGATGCCGCCCAAGGACGAGCAATAGGCCCTTCACCATCGTGCCAATGCGGCGCTGGTCAACTGCCCCGCGCTGACGCATCTTGTTGACCTCCCTCAAATTGGCTTTATCGGCTTCCAATAAGAATTTGAGGGTGGAGGGTGCGTGCTTCTCGCTGTCTTCTCGGATATCCACGGCAACCGGCAGGCGTTCGAGGCGTGCCTGAGGGTTGCCCGCGCCAGGGCTGCGGAGCGGTTCATCCTGCTCGGCGATTTCGTCGGCTATGGCGCCGATCCGGAATGGGTCGTGGATACCGCCATGGATCTGGTCGCTCATGGCGCCATCGCCGTGCGCGGCAACCATGACGAAGCCGTCAACACGACCGCCGAGAACATGAATAACGAAGCGCAGATCGCGATCGAGTGGACGCGCAGGCGGCTCGACGCGGCGCAGCGGCGGTTCCTGGCCGAGCTGCCGATGCTGGTGGAGGACGGCGATCGCCTGTTCGTGCATGCGGAAGCCTCGAACCCCAAGCGCTGGCACTACGTCCGCTCGACCACGGATGCCGCCAAGAGCCTGATCGCGACGCCATCCCATGTCACCTTCTGCGGCCATATTCACCGGCCCGCGCTCTATTCGATGTCGGTGACGGCGAAGATGACGAGCTTCGTGCCCAAGACCGACGTGCCGGTGCAGCTCCTGCGCGGGCGGCAATGGCTCGCCGTGCTCGGTTCGGTCGGCCAGCCCCGCGATGGCGATCCCTCCGCATCCTTCGTGCTGTTCGATACGCTCTCGTGTCAGATCACCTATTGCCGCGTGCCCTATGACATCGCGAGCGCGGCGAACAAGATCCGCGAGAACGGCCTGCCGCTCTGGCTCGCCGACCGGCTCTCGCAGGGGCGCTAGATGCCCAAATCCCTGATCAAGTCGGGCGCTGTCATCGACGGCTACACGATCGGCGAATGCGTCCATGCCGGCGGCATGGCGACGCTGTGGACCGTCACCCACCCCGGCATCGAGATGCCGCTGCTGATGAAGGTCCCGCGCGCCTCGGAAGGCGAGGACCCCGCGGCGATCGTCTCGTTTGAGATGGAGATGATGATCCTGCCGCGGCTCGCGGGCCCTCACGTGCCGCACTGCTACGGCACCGGCGATTTCGCGCGCCAGGCCTATGCCGTGATCGAGCGGATTCCTGGCACCACGCTCTACAAGCGGTTGCCGGACCTGCCGCTGCCTTACGAGGAGGCGCGGCTGCTGGTTGCGAAAATCGCGGCCGCGCTTGCCGATCTGCACCGCCAGAACGTGATCCACCACGACATCAAGCCGAGCAGCGTCATGTTCCGTGAGAGCGGCGATGCCGTGCTGATCGACTATGGCCTGTCGCATCACGACCATCTGCCTGATCTGTTGCAGGAAGAATTTCGCCTGCCTTACGGCACCGCGCCTTATATGGCGCCGGAGCGGCTTCTGGGGGTGCGCGACGATCCGCGCAGCGATCTTTTTTCGCTCGGCGTGCTGCTGTATTTCTTCACGACCGGCGAACGGCCGTTCGGGGAGGGCGAGACGCTGCGCGCGATGCGTCGAAGGCTTTGGCGCGATCCGCATCCGCCGCGAAGCTTGCGCGCCGACTATCCGCCCTGGCTCCAGGAAGTGGTGCTGCGCTGCCTGGAGATCGAGCCGGTCTGGCGCTATCCGACCGCGACCCAGCTCGCCTTCGATCTTGCCCACCCGAACCAGGTCAAGTTGACCGCGCGCTCGGAGCGGCTGAAGCGCGATCCCCTCTCCGTCGCGTGGCGCCGCCGCTTCAATCAGGATGTGAAGCAGCCGCGGGCGAAGCCGGATGTTGCGGAGCAGATCGCCTCGAGCCCGATCCTTGCGGTCGCGCTCGACACGGTGGAGGGTACTGCGGAGCTAAATGAGGCGCTGCGCGTGACGACCGAGCGTATCCTGGCGACGCTGCCGTCGGCACGGCTCGCTTGCGTCAATGTGCTCAAGCTCAACCGCATTGCCATCGACAAGACGTTGGACGAGCAGGGCTCCAACAAGCATATTGACCGGCTGGTCGCGCTCCGGCACTGGGCGACGCCCCTGAGGCTGGACGAGAGCCGGCTGTCGGTTCATGTGCTGGAGGCGGTCGATCCTGCCGCGGCGTTGCTGGAATTCGCCGAGGCCAACCAGGTCGACCATCTCATCGTCGGCGCGCGGCAGAGTTCGTTCAGGCGCACTCTGCTCGGCAGCGTCTCGGCCAAGGTCGCCGCGGAGGCGACCTGCACCGTCACCGTGGTGCGGCCGCCGCGGATGGCTGCGGCGAAACCGGGCGCCGGCGTGGTGTGGGGCTAGGAAGGATCACGCCGCGTGAGCGGTGTGGATCGCGCGCTTGCGGCGGATCGGCCAAGCGAACTGAGGATCTGGCTCGCCGTGGTCGGCATGGCCGCCGAAATACTGGATGATCTCGCGGCAGGGTTCGCAGGCGAAGAGGTTACGCGACGCGGCTGCCTTGGCCATTTCCCTGAGGCAGTTTGGGCAGTGCGGTTTCATGGCTTCAATCCGGAAAAAGGAGTCTCGGTGTCGACGTTGCGATGCGAACGAATGATCGAGGTCTGAGTTGTCGGGGACGGCATCGGTGTCGAACGCGCAATCGGAGCGCTCGGGGCGGCCGAAGAAATAATCGAGGTTCGGATGCGGGCGACGCGGGACGCGGCAGCGGCGCTTCGGCAGGCGCTCGACCGGGGCGATCTGCATGGCGTCACCCCCGGTCGTGGCGGACGGGACGGGCGGAGCGCGCCGGGATTCTTTCCGGTCCCGCCGATGGGCCAAACACGACAAACGCACTGAAACCGATCCACAACGCTACGCCAGTCCAAACCAGGGTCGTCGTCATGATGTGCTCCCGTCAAAAGCAGGCAGGAGCTAGTAGCGGTGATTTGCGCGAATCAGTGAAGCCCGGATGAGTACGGATCGTGATTCCAATTTTAAGCATTGCGCGCTGCGGCTTCCGTAGAAGCCGCGGTTTTCGGCGCTTGCGCGGCCCGGTGCAGCTCAGATCGCTTCGCCGCGTGCGCCGAGGGCCGCGTTGCGGATCGCTGCAATATTGTTCTTGTAAGCGTCGAGCGTGCCGCCCCTGAACACGGATGTGCCGGCGACGAAGGCGTTGGCGCCGGCAGCTGCGAGCGCGCCCGCGACGTCGGGGCCGACGCCGCCATCGACCTCAATGTCGATCGGCCGTCCGGCCGTCATCGCGCGGATATCGCGGATCTTGCCGATCGCGGAAGGAATGAAGGCCTGGCCGCCGAAGCCGGGATTGACCGACATCACCAGCACGAGGTCGACCAGGTCGAGCACGTATTCGAGGACGCCGATCGGCGTTCCCGGATTGAGCGAAACGCCGGCCTTCTTGCCGAGCGCGCGGATCGCTTGCAGCGAGCGGTGCAGATGGGGACCCGCCTCGGCGTGCACGGTGATGTGGTCGCAGCCGGCCTTGGCAAAGGCTTCGAGATAGGGGTCGCAGGGCGAGATCATCAGATGGGCGTCGAACACCTTCTTGGTGTGCGGGCGCATCGCCTTGATGACGTCGGGCCCGTAGGAGATGTTGGGGACGAAGTGCCCATCCATGACGTCGAGATGGATCCAGTCGGCGCCGGCCGCATCCACCGCACGAACCTCCTCGCCGAGCCTGGAGAAGTCCGAGGCCAGGATCGATGGCGCGATGGCCAGGGGGCGGGGGACGAAGGCTTGGGTCATGGCGCGGTTTCCCGTGACGGCCGAGGGACTGATGGCTTCGCCTAACATGGGCCTCCCAGCCGGGCAATGCAGGGAGGGTGAGCTTCCTGTGGGCGGAAAATTCTGCCGTCGGCGGCATGAATTGCCGATGTTCCCGCAGCCCGCACGACGCGGTCGAGCCCGATTTCATTGAGCTTTTCGCGCTGGCACGACGCTTGCTGAACTCCTCCCAGAACATTGGCCGCGGCGTGCCGCATGGGTAGGAGTTGTGCAATGTTGTTCGCGCTTGGTGCCGTCTCGAGTGCGCTCGATGTCATTCAATCGCTGACGAGCTCGAAATCGTCCTCGACCCAACAAACAGGTTCGGCGCGTCGCGCATCGACCAATCCCTTCGCGATCGACAGCGACAACGGCACGTCGAGCAACGCGACCTCCTCGGTCAATGCGGGAAAATATCCGCAGATCTCGCCAGAGACGATGAACGCGTTGTTTGCAGCGCAGAGCCAGTCGACGGATCCGACCAGCTCCACATCATCGAGCGCGACGACATCGACGCCGACCGGTCGCGACGCTGCTCTGAAGGATCTGTTCTCGCAAATCGATGCGGACGGCGACGGAAAGATCACCAAGTCCGAGTTCGAGAACGCGCTGGGTGCCGGCGGCACCAACCTGGCGCAGGCAGACGACGTGTTCTCCAAGCTCGACAGCAATTCCGACGGCAGCGTCAGCCTGGACGAGATGTCGAAGGCGCTGAAGCCGGGGCATCACGGCCACCATCATGCGCAAGGGGCGGGCGGCTCGGGCGACGTCACCGGGGGCGGCTCGGATTCCTCGTCGCAGTCCGGTGGCGGGTCGACAGCCACGACGACGACCAACGCCGACGGCTCAACCACCACCACGGTCACCTATGCCGACGGCTTCAAGATGTCGACGACGGTGCCGGGCGCCTCGAGCTCCCCAAGTGCCTCAGGCGCCGGCAATTCGCCCTATGACTGGTTCGGCCAGATGATGCAGCGCCAGGCTCAGACCGCGGCGGGATCGGCCGCTTCATCGATGTCGATGAGCGTGTGAGCCCCATCCGGAGCTAGTCCGCTTACTCGTGCTGATGTCACGATAGGTATGCCGGTCGCGAATCTCGCGGTTGAAGAATGTGCCTTTTGGGCGCGCATCCTTGAACGCGGCAGCGACCTCGGGCGGAACATTCTCGTAAACGTACAGGCGGCCGCTGACGAAAGTGACCTTCAACTCGCGGGTGTCGGAGGCATAACGAAGGAAGCGGATCACTGACGACGGCAAGACGGCGCACCTGGGCTCGTCAGCCAGCGCCCTGTCCGCCGTTTCGTTGCTGGCCGAACTGGTCCTTCCACGCCGGCTGAGCGCCAGGGAACGGCAGCGCGGTCGCGCTGTGGACGCCGCGGGCGATGGCGCGGGCGACCACATTGGCGGCGACCATGCCGAGTTCGGTCATGCCGACGATCGGATCGATCGGTTTCGCGCAGGTCGCGGCGGCGAACAACACGTCACCGTCGGTCGGCGCATGGACCGGATAGATAGCGCGGGCGAAGCCGGTGTGCGCGATCATTGCCAGCCGCTTGGCCTGTGGCTTGGTCAGCACCGCATCGGTGACGAGGACGCCGATCGTGGTGTTCTCGCGCTCGGTTGCCGCAACGCCGCCCTTGATGCGCATCCTGAGCATGTCGTCGGTGAATTTATCAGGCAGTCCGCGGCCACCGAACTCGCCGTTGACCTCGAACGGTGCCGCCCAGAACCACGGTCCGTCGCCGACGGTGGCGCTGCCGATTGCATTGACGGCGATGATCGCCGCGACCTTGACGCCGTTGTCGGTGACAGCCGATGCCGAACCGAGCCCACCCTTGAATGTCGCGGTGGTGGCGCCAAAGCCCGCGCCGACGCTGCCGAGCGCAAACTCCGTCCCGGCGGCGACCGCCGCGGCGTAGCCGAGATCGCGATACGGCGCGAAGCGGCCCCAGGCCTTGTCGCCGCCATTGAGCAGGTCGAACAGGATCGCCCCCGGCACGATGGGGATCAGCGCCTCCCGGATACGGAAGCCGCGACCCTGCTCGGCGAGCCAGGCCTGGATGCCGCCGCCGGCCTCGATTCCGAAGGCCGAACCGCCGGACAAGGCGATTGCGTCGACCCGTTCGACCGTGCTGGCGGGATCGAGCAATGCGTCCTCACGCGTACCGGGGCCGCCGCCGCGGACGTCGATCGCCGCCACCGCCGGCTGGTCGAACACGATCGCCGTCGCGCCCGAGGCAAGCTTCGCATCATGGGCATGGCCGACACGGACGCCGGCGATATCGGTGAGGAGGTTTTTCAAGGACGGCACTCCATGCGCTGTAGCGTGATCCGGAAAAGTGCGAAGCGGTTTTCCGGATAGATCAAGCTCAAACAAAGATCGGAAGCGCGATGACGCTTCGACCCATATCGCATCGCGCTTCAGACCTCAGCGATAGCGCACGCCAGCGGCCCGCTCAACTCGACAGCGCCGTCCTGAGCATCTTGGCGAGCTCCGACTTGCGGTAGGGCTTGGCCAGCAGCAGCACGCCGGAATCGAGCCGGCCGTGATGGACGATTGCGTTTTCCGTGTAGCCGGAGGTGAACAGCGTCTTCAGATCCGGTCGCCGCCGCGCCGCCTCGTCCGCGAGCTGGCGGCCGTTCATGTTGCCGGGCATGATGACGTCGGTGAAAAGAAGGTCGATCTCCTTGTCGACATCGATGATCGTAAGGGCTTCGGCGGCGTTGGCGGCCTCGAGCGCGGTATAGCCGAGGCTCTTGACCTGAGTCACAACATATTGCCGCACCAGCGCGTCGTCCTCGACGATCAGGATCTTCTCGTCGCCACCGGTGATGGGCACGTTCTGCAGCGCCTCGTACTCGGTCTCCTGCACGCCGGTGGACCGCGGCAGGTAGATCTTCACACTCGTGCCGTGGCCTTCCTCGCTATAGATCTTGATATGGCCGCCCGACTGTTTGACGAAGCCGAATACCATGCTGAGACCGAGGCCCGTGCCCTTGCCGACCTCCTTGGTGGTGAAGAAGGGATCGAACACCCGTTCGAGCAATTCGGCCGGAATGCCCGAGCCGGTGTCGCTGACCGCGATCATGACGTAATTGCCGGCGAGCACATCAGGATTCATGCTGGCATAGCCGTCGTCGAGAAAGATGTTGCGGGTCTCCAGCACCAGGGTGCCGCCATTGGGCATGGCGTCGCGCGCGTTCAATGCGAGATTGAGGATCGCGGTCGAGAGCTGGCCCGGATCGACCAGCGCGGGCCAGGCATCCTCGGTGAGCTGCGGCATGATGGCGATCTGCTCGCCCAGCGTCGGGTGCAGCAGCTTGGCGGCTTCGAGCACCAGCGCATTGACGTCGATCTCGCGCGGCTGGAGCGGTTGCTTGCGGGCGAAGGCAAGCAGGTGCTTGGTCAGCTGCGCGCCGCGTTCGGCGGCATCATCGATCAGCTTGGTGATGGCAGCAAGCTGGGGCCGATCGGCGACCGCGTCCGCCAGGATTCCGATCGTGCCGGTGATGACGGTGAGCACGTTGTTGAAATCGTGGGCGACGCCGCCGGTCAACTGGCCAATCGAATCCATCTTTTGGACCTGCCGGAGCTGGGCCTCAGCGGCCTGCTTGTCGGTGAGGTCGCGGCCGATGAAGAAATGGCGCTTGACGGGCTCCGACCAGGTGCCCATCCAGTTCAGCGTCACTTCGTGGCCATCATAGTGATAATAGCGCGCCTCGAAGCTGCGTTTGACCGCGCCACGTCGCGCCGCGCGCATCTCGCCCCGCGTCTTCTCGAGGTCATCAGGATGGATGAACTCAGTCGCGCTGTGCCCGATCATGTCCTCCGGATTGAAGCCGAGGATATCCTTCACGCTCGGGCTGACCTGGATGAACTTGCCGTAACCGTCGGTCACCAGGATCAGGTCCTGCGAGGTCTCGAAGATGCGCTGGCGCTCCTCGATCTCGCGGCGCAGCTTTTCTCGCGACTGCTTCTCCTCGGTGATGTCGTGAGCAATCTTGGAGACGCCGATGATCTCGCCGCTGGCCGATTTCAGCGGAGATATGTTGAGCACGAGGTCGATCGGGCGGCCGTCCTTCCGCAGACGGACGGTCTCGTGCTGTGCGATCGATTCGTTGCTGGTGACGCGGTTGAGGATGCTTCTGACCTCGGCCTTGCGATCCTCCGGCACGATTATATCGATCGGCTTGCCGATGGCGTCCGCGGCGGAATAGCCGAACAGGCGCTCGGCGGCCCTGTTCCAACCCGTGATGATGCCGTCGAGGGATTTCGTGATGATGGCATCGTTGGAGGACTCGACGACCGCGCCGTAGAGCGCGAGGCGCTTGCTGTAGTAGTCGCGTTCCGATGCTGATTGCTCCCGCAGCCGGCCCACGAGTCCCATCGTGCTCGCCTGGAGGCGAACGTTTTCGATCAAGAGCACGGCGAGCACGAAGCTCGCGGCGCAAAGCCCATAGAGACGGCCGGCGTAGAAGCCGAGATCGTAGCGAGCGACGTTGACGATCGCCGACAGCGCGATATCGAACAGCCAGGCGCACATTGTGACCATGAGCCAGATGTCGATCACCGTGTGCGGCTTGCGGAGCCAAAGCGTGACCAGTGCCGCGAAACTCAACGACCAGACGAACGACACGACGCCGATCATGGTGGTGGTGTAGCGGCCGTCTCGCAGCAGCACCGGCAGCAGATCGTGCTGCGCGGTGACGATCCAGGCAATGACTGCCATCGCCGCCACCACGCCGAGGACGATCAGCACGATCGCACGCGCGCTCGGCCCCTCGATCTTGTTGCCGCCATTGCTGTCCTTGAGCCACCCATAGGCCAGCACGAACAGCGGGAACCCGCCGTGCCAGATCATGTAGAGCCAGACTGTGGTCTGTGAGCCGGCGCCCAGCAGTCCGGTCGGCGCGAACAGGCCGGGGAAGGTGAGGGCGTGGGTCACCGCCGCCGCTGCGGCGAACAGATAGCCGGTCGACAGCAGCAGCAGCGCGCGGCTGCGCAGGATGGAGAATTGCGACAGCAGCAGGACCGCGGTGACGATGTCGTTGACGGCGAGCGCCGATTGGTAGCTGGCCACGAAGGCCGGCACCTGGATCAGTGGGATCCCCGCGAAGGGGACAACCAGCGCGAACAGGATCGCGGAGACCGCGACGATCGCCAATGCTGCAGTGCGGTCGCTCTGCGCGGCAGGCAAGGTCGAAAGGAATGTGCTTCGGTCGTTCTTTGCGTGCACGTTGACCTCTCGTTGGGCCGGCATGGGTAGTCCAGGTGACTTCGTTTGGCCGGTTGCCTTGGTCTCCATGGTAGTCGGCTCCGGGCGCGTGTCCCGAGGAGATACGCCGACGCCTCAACCGAAGGTTACAGCTTACTTAACGTGGACAGGGAGTCGGAATAGGGAATCGGTAAGATTGGCTTTACTGGAAGGCCCCATACTGCCGCGGCGCGCATCGCCATCGAATTGAACCAATTAATGATGTGAATCCGGGAGTTGTTCCCATGCCCCGTGTCCTTGTTGTCGATGACCAGAAGGACGTGCGCGCGATGGTTTCGATCGTTCTTCGAGTCAACCGTTATGACGTGGTCGAAGCGGAGAGCGGCGCGGCCGGCCTGAAGGCCTTCGGCGAAGATGTTTTCGACGCCGCGATTGTCGACATTTTCCTGACCGATGCCAGCGGTATCGACGTCATTGCCGCCATCCGCGAGCGGGCTCCCGGATTTCCGATCGTGGCCGTATCGGGCATGACGGCGCTGGATTTCATCGGCGAGGCGTCCGGTCTTGACGGCGTGATCTGCCTGCAAAAGCCGTTTCGGCCGAACGATTTGCTGCAAGCGCTCCGAAGCGCGCAGGAAGCGGGCGGTGAACTGTCTGCCGCCGTCTGACGGTGCCGCAAGAGAAAACGCCCCGGCGGACCGGGGCGTTGACGTCAATCTGGCTAAAGCGTCAGGTGACCTGTCTTAGGTACCGTTGGCGTTGAGTTCGGCGTAGCCGCCCTTGGCGTCCCACTTGTAGACGACATAGTCGATCTGCTTGATGTCGCCCTTGGCGTCATATTCGAGCTGGCCAAGCACCGTATCCCACTTGCCGGCCTTGATGGTGTTCATCACCTTCTTGGCATCGGTGGTGCCGGCCTTCTTGACGGCCTGCGACCAGACCTGCATCGCGGCATAGGTGTAGAGGGTATAGCCCTCCGGATCGATGCCCTTGGCCTTGAAGGCCTCGACGATCTTCTTAGCGCTCGGCTTGTTGCGCGGATCGGGACCGAAGGTGAACAGCGTACCTTCGCCGGCCGGGCCCGTGATCGAGGCGTATTCCTTGTCGGCCAGCGCGTCGCCCGACATCAGGATCGTCTTCATGCCCTGGTCGCGCATCTGGCGCAGGATGAGGCCGGCTTCCTGATGATAGCCGCCGACATAGACGAGGTCGATGTTCTCCTTCTTCAGGCGCGAGACGATCGCGTTGAAGTCCTTGTCGCCCTTGTTGTAGGACTCATTGAGCTTCTCGGTGATGCCGGCCTTGTTGAGCGCCTTCTTGGTTTCATCCGCCAGACCCTTGCCGTAGGTGGTCTTGTCGTTAAGGATCGCGATGTTCTTGCCCTTGAAGTTCTTGGCGATGTACTGCGCCGCGATCAGGCCCTGCTGATCGTCGCGGCCGCAGACGCGCGCCACGTTCCAGAGCTTGCGCTCGGTGAACAGCGGGTTGGTCGAGGCGGGGGTAATCTGAAGGACGTTACCGTCGGCGTAGGCTTCCGAAGCCGGGATCGACGACGAGGAACAGAAATGGCCGGCGACGAAGGGAATCTTCGCGCTCGCGATCTTTTCAGCGACCGAGCGGGCCTGCTTGGGATCGCAGGCGTCATCCTCGGCGTCGAGCACCAGCTTCTTGCCGGCAACACCGCCAGCGGCATTGATGTCGGCCACCGCCAAGTCGGCGCCGTTCTTCATCTGGCGGCCGAAGGCGGATTCGGTGCCCGTCATCGGACCCGCGACTGCGATGGTGAGGTCGTCTGCGAACGCCGCCGTTGACAGCGCAACGGAAGCGCCGAATGCAAGACCGATGAGTTTGAGTGATTTCATGAGATACCTCGCGGGTGATCGTCTGTGGGAGTTGCCGGGCAAGCCCGGTCCAAACCGGCGCCATTCTTCAATGAATTTTTCTAGAAGTCACCGGCAAAATACGGGCAATTGCAAAGATATCTCGCCTCATTCGACCGCACGCCAGGGCCGTCAGGTGTGCCGGCCGCCTTCCAGGTAGGCCGCGCGAATCTCGGGGCGCTGCAACAATTCTGCGCCGGTCCCGGCCAGCGTGATCAGGCCATTGACCATGACATAGCCGCGGTGGGCGAGCTTCAGTGCATGATTGGCGTTCTGCTCGACGATGAGGACAGTCAGGCCATCCTGGCGGTTCAGCATGCGGATCGCATCGAAGATCTGCCGCGCGATGAGGGGCGCGAGCCCCAGCGAGGGTTCATCGAGCAGCAGCAGGCGCGGCCGGCTCATCAGCGCGCGGCCGATCGCCAGCATCTGCTGCTCGCCGCCCGAGAGGGTTCCGCCGCGTTGCATGACGCGTTCCTTCAGCCGCGGGAACAGCGCGAAGACGCGCTCAAGGGAGCTTTCCCGCTCCGCCTCGGTGCAATCGGTGACGTCGGCGCCCATCTGAAGGTTTTCTGCGACGCTCATGCGCGGGAAGATGCGTCGGCCCTCCGGCGACTGCGCAATGCGTAAATGCGCAATCTGGTGGGTGGGGACAGAGGTGATGTCCCTCCCGTCGAACAGGATCTGGCCGGAGCGGGCGCGCGGCTTGCCGAAGATCGTCATCATCAGCGTTGACTTGCCGGCGCCGTTGGCGCCGATCAGGGCGACGATCTCGCCGGAATTGATCTCGATGTCGACGCCCTTCAGCGCCTCGATCTTGCCGTAGGCGGCGCGCAAGGAGCGGATTGCGAGCAGGGGAATGGAAGCCGCCGTCACGACTCGCTCTCCATCACGGCCTTCGCCTCCTCTTCGTCGGCACCGAGATAGGCGGCAATCACCTTGGGATCGTCGCGCACCTGCCGCGGCGTGCCCTGCGCGATCTTCAAGCCATGGTCCATCACCACGATGTGGTCAGAAATCTCCATCACCACCGACATATCGTGCTCGATCAGCAGGATCGAGGTGCCGAGCTCGTGACGGATCGACAGGAGGAGCTCGCTCAGGGAAGCGCTCTCGCGCGCATTGAGGCCAGCGGCCGGCTCGTCCAGGCAGAGAAGCACGGGCTCGGTGCACATCGCGCGCGCGATCTCGAGCCGCCGCTGGTCGCCATAGGCGAGATTGCCGGCCGCATCGTCGGCGCGGTCGAACAGATTGATCCGTTTGAGCCAGTCGGTAGCAAGCGCGATCGCGCGCTTTTCGGCGTCGCGATAGGTTGGGACCCCGACCAGGCCGAGAAAGGTAAAGCCCGACGCGCGCATCAAGGTGTTGTGCTGCGCCACCATGAGGTTCTCCAGCGCAGTCATGCCGGGAAACAGACGGATATTCTGAAAGGTGCGCGCCACCTTGGCCTGCTTGGCGATGCGGAAATCGTTCAGCCGCTCCAGCGCGATCTGCTTGCCGTCGTCATGGTTCAGGCGAATGGCGCCGCCGGTCGGCTTGTAGAAGCCGGTGATGCAGTTGAAGACCGTGGTCTTGCCAGCGCCGTTCGGTCCGATCAGCGCGGTGATCTGGCTCCGCTCGGCCGAAAAGGACAGATCCTGCACGGCGACGATGCCGCCGAAACGCATGGTGAGCCGGTCGACGCTGAGGATTGGTTCGCCGCTCACCCGTGGCCCTCCTTGACGAGGTCGGAGGAGATCGCCTGCGCCTTGGTCAGATACACGGTCGGCGCGCGATGGCCGATGATTCCGCGCGGCCGCCAGATCATGATCAGCACCATCGCCATGCCGAATACCAGCATGCGGTAGGTCTCGAGCCCACGGAACAGCTCGAAGCCGCCGATCATGGTAAGCGCGGCGAGCGCGACGCCGAGCTGCGAGCCCATGCCGCCGAGCACGACGATGGCGAGCACCAGCGCCGATTCCTGGAAGGTGAAGGATTCCGGGCTGATGAAGCCCTGCCTGGTCGCGAAGAAGGCACCGGCGAATCCGCCGAACATCGCGCCCGTGGCGAAGGCTGTGAGCTTGGTGGTCGTCGTGTTGATGCCGAGCGCGCGGCAGGCGACCTCGTCCTCGCGCAACGCTTCCCAGGCGCGGCCGATCGGCAGCCGCCGCAGGCGGATTGTCACCCAGTTCGTCAACAATGCGAGCGCCAGGATCAGATAGAACAGGAAGACGATACGGTGAGTCGGGGAGTATTCGATGCCGAGCTTTGCAGCCAACCCGTCGTCGCTGTTGTCGAGCGGGATGCCGAAGAGAGTGGGGCGCGGAATGCCGGAGACGCCGTTAGGTCCGCCGGTCAGGTCCTGCCAATTGAGGATGACGAGCCGGATGATCTCGCCAAAGGCCAGCGTCACGATGGCGAGGTAGTCGCCGCGCAGCCGCAGTACCGGAAAGCCAAGCATCACGCCCCAAAGTGCGGCGAGCATGCCTGCAAGCGGTAGGCAAACCCAGAACGACCAGCCGAAATTGGTGGCGAGCAGCGCATAGGCATAGGCGCCGACCGCGTAGAAGGCGACATAACCGAGGTCGAGCAGGCCGGCGAGCCCGACCACCACGTTGAGGCCCCAGCCGAGCATCACGTAGGTGAGTACGAGGATCGCGAGGTCGAGGATGTAGCGCTGATTGTAGAAGATCACCGGAACGAGCAGGGTGAAGACGAGAAGCGCCGGCCCGAGGAAGCGGCCGAGCAGTGACATGCTCCTCTGGACGGAGGCCGGCACCAGCTTCTCCGCACCGGTCGGGCCGATCCACTGCCGCAGCAATTCGATGACGATCGAGCCGCCGAAGACCAGCCCGACGATCGAGGCGAGGTCGCCGAACCGCGTCCACCAGGTCAGCTGCCCGTCGGGACCGGCCTCGGTGCGGATGCCGATCATCAGCAAGAACAGCACCAGCGCAACGCATGCACCGAGGAAGGCTTTTTTCAGGATGAACGGGATGCCCGCCGTGTGGCTGACCTGCGTGGTTTCGGTTGACGTGGTTTCGGTTGTAAGGGCTGTCACGCGAGGAGCCTGTCAGACTTTTTCGACTTCGGGCCGGCCCAGCAGACCGGTCGGCATGAAGATCAGGACGATGATCAGGATCGAGAAGGCGGCGACGTCCTTGTACTCCACCGAGAAATAGGCCGACCAGAAGGTCTCGATCAGGCCGATCGCGAGGCCGCCCAGCACCGCGCCGGGCAGCGACCCGATGCCGCCGAGCACGGCGGCTGTGAATGCCTTGATCCCGGCGACGAATCCCATGAAGAAATCGACCTGGCCGTAGTAGAGCAGGTACATCATGCCCGCGACCGCGGCGAGCGCCGCGCCGATCACGAAAGTCATGGAAATGGTTCGATCGACGTCGACGCCGAGCAGCGCCGCCATGGTCTGATCCTGCTCGCAGGCCCGCATGTCGCGGCCGAGCCGTGTCCGCGAGACGAGCCAGGTGAACATGGCCAGCAGCACGATGGTCACTAGCACGACCATGATCTGCATGTTGGAGAGCTGCACTGCAAAACCTTCGGGACCTTCATGCAGCGTATAGCCTCCCGTGATGATCGGCGGCACGGGCTTGACGCGCGCGCCCTGCGCGACTTGCGAATAGTTCGTCAGCACGAAGGACATGCCGATCGCCGACAACATCGGCGCCAGACGGAAGGAGTGCCGCAGCGGCCGATAGGCGATGCGCTCGACCGTCCAGCCATAGAGTGCGGTGACCGCCATCGCGACCAGCAGAACGACCAGCAGGATCAGTGGAATTGCGGTCAGACCGAGCGAGACCAGGAGCAGGAAGGAGATCAGCGCGATGAAGCCGCCGATCATGAAGATGTCGCCATGGGCGAAATTGATCATGCCGACGATGCCGTAGACCATCGTGTAGCCGATCGCGATCAGGCCGTAGATGGAGCCGAGCACGAGGCCGTTGATGAGCTGCTGGGCGAAATAATCCATAGGCTGCCGTTCCCAAACCTGACGCGACTTGATGGGAGCTCTTCGAGAGAGAGTGAGTACTTGCGTTTCTTCTCGGGCCCCGGCAGCCCCTAAGCATTCTTCCCGTTTTGTAACAGGAGGGAACTGGCGACCGCAACTGGGCTGGCCTTGGCATAACGGCTTGTACAGAGGTCATTTCATCGACGGGGGTTTCGTCTTCCGGTTCCGCACCTGCGAGAAACCGGGTTCCGCAGGGCAACTAAATCCGTCGCCGGCTGTTGTTCTTGCACTGACGTCCAACAAGGGAGTTCCCCCCGATGACGAAGCAGCAGAACCAGAATCCGGGCCAGCAGGGTCAGAGCCCCGGCCAGCAGCGCCCAAGCCAGCAGCCAGGGCAGCAGCAGCAAGGCGGCGGCCAGAAACCCGGACAGCAGCAGCAACATGATCCGATGCGCCAGGGCGACAAGCCCGGCCAGCAGCGGGGAGGTCAGCAGGACAACCGATCGGACTGAAATAGCCTGGAGGGGCCCCGCCGGAAGGCGGGGTCCTTTTTCGTGGTGGAGAAGGTCAGCGGGGCAGTTAAGGTAAACAAAGGGTTTAAATTGCCGCCACAGTCTGATGCGAGTTAGCTGCTCGCAAAGCCCTCGATCGAGGGCGGTGAGACGAAGCGGGAAGCGGCATGTTCAGGAATTGGCGGATCGGCACGGTCAACGGCGCGCTGCTGGCCGCCTATTTCATTCCGGCCTGGACGCTGGTTGCTTTCAACATCTTCGTGGCGCCGGTGCACGGTCTCTATGAGCGGCCGAGCGTCGCGGTCGCACTCTTCCTCAGCGATCAGCTTCAGATGTCCGGAATGAGCACCGTGCGCGCGGCCTGGCTGCTGGCGCTGGGACGGCTGACTGTGGTGGCATTCTTTGCGATCTATCTCGCGCTGCTCGCCGTTCCGCGTACCCGGAAGAGCGGCGCGAGCGACGAGGCGCTCGGCATTGCGCTTGCGATCGGCAGCCTGATCTCGTTCGCAAGCATGGTGATGGCCTCGAAGGTCGGTGAGTTGGCCGCGCTTCGGCTGCACGCCACCGAACTTCTGCTGCTGCTTGGTGCTGCAGTCGTGCTGGTGATCGAGCGGCCGGCGGCAGCGCCGAAGGCCGTCGATGTCGAAGACACCGCGCCGCTAGCCTTTGATCAGGCCGAGCTCCTGCACAATCGCTGAGGCTTCCTTGACGGCGTGGTTCGCTGCCGGAACGCCGCAATAGATCGCCTGCTGCAGCAAGATTTCCTTGATATCGTCGGGAGTGAAGCCGCCCTCCGCCAGCGCTGCGCGCACGTGCAGGCGGAATTCGTCCCATTGCCCGAGCGCGACCATGGTGCCGATGACAAGCACGCGGCGCGTGCGTTCGTCGAAATGCGGCCGCGTCCAGATCTCGCCCCAGGCATAGCGCGTGATCATGTCCTGGAAGTCGGTGTTGAACGCGTTGCGATTCGCGATCGACTTGTCGACCCAGGGATTGCCCAGCACCTTGCGGCGGACGGTCATGCCGGCATCGCGGCGTTTCTGGTCGTCCATTCTATCCTCCTCTCCGCCATTGCGAAGCAATCCAGTCTGTCACCGCGGAGGGGGGTCTGGATTGCGCCGCTACGCTCGCAATGACGACTGCGGTTAGCGTTGCGTCAAGAAACCGACCACCGCATCGGTGAACGCGTGCGGCTGCTCGACATTGGAAATGTGGGCGGCGTCGATGATGGTCATGCTGGCGCCGGGAATGCTCGAGCGGATCAACTCGCCGGCCGAGATCGGCGTCGCCATGTCGTAGCGGCCGGCAATCACCAGGGTCGGACTCTTGATCTTCGGCAGCAGCGCTCGCTGGTCGAGCGTCGACAGCGCCTCGCAGCAGGCGAGATAGCCCTCGACCGGGGTCGCGAGCAGCATCGATTTCATCTTTGCCGTGATCTCAGGCGCGCGTTCGCGGAAATCCTGGGTCAGCCAGCCGGCGATCACGCCGTCAGCAACCGCCGCGATGCCGCCCTTTTTCACCGCGTCGATGCGCTCCAGCCACTTCGTCGGCTCGGCATAGTAGCAGGATGTGTTGGCGAGGATGAGCTTGCCGAACCGCTCAGGCGCATTGGCGCCCAGCCATTGACCGACCATGCCGCCCATCGACAGGCCGCACCAATGCACCTTCTCGATGTTGAGGTCGTCGAGGATCGCCAGCACGTCGCGGCCGAAACGTTCCATTGTATAGGGGCCGGGCGGCACGTTGGACTTGCCGTGGCCACGGCGGTCGTAGCGGATGACGCGGAACACCTGCGTCAGGGCCTTCATCTGCGGCTCCCACATCTGAAGGGTGCAGCCGAGCGAGTTCGACAGCATCAAGGTCGGCCCGCCGTCGCGGCCTTCGACGGAGACGTTGAGCAGGCAACCGTCGGCATCGATCATGGGCATGGCATGTTCCTTGTCATGCGCGGGCAACAGCGCGGAGCGCGTCTTAACCTGGATGACCCGCGCATCCATCTAGAAAGTCAATCTATCCTAGATGATGGATTGCCGGGTCAAGCCCGGCAACGACATCAGGAGAGATCCAAAGAAGCGAGCAGTCGATCGATCAAGGCTTGCGATGCTCCTTGATAGGCCATCGGCTCGAACAATGCCGCAATTTTCTCGGGCGCCAGATGCGCGGTGACCTGCGAATCGGCCGACAGCACCTCGCGCAGATGCTTCTTCTCGGCGACCGCGCGCTTGCTCGCAGCCTCGATGAGGTGATGCGCATCGCTCTTGCCGATCTTGTCGGCGAGCGCAAAGGTGACCGCTTCCGCCATGATCAGCCCGTGCGTTGCATCGAGATTGCTGCGCATGCGCGCGGCATCGACATCCAGCCCTTCGGCGATGTCGACAATGCCGGCAAGCGCCCCTGAAGCGACCAGCATCAATTGCGGCAATGTCGGCCATTCCGCGTGCCAGGGCCCGGCGCTGCGCTCATGGTCCTGCACCTGTGCCGCAAGGATCGTCGCAGCGAGCTGCGGAGCCATCGTCGCGCAGCCGAGCGCGCTTGCGGCTGCGACCGGGTTGCGCTTGTGCGGCATGGTCGAGGAGCCGCCGCGGCCTTCGCCGGCGGGTTCGAACGCTTCGCCGACATCGGTCTGCATCATCAGCGAGACGTCACGGGCGATCTTGCCGCAGCTGCCGGCGAGAATCGCGAAGGCTGACGCAGCCTCCGCGATGCGGTCGCGATGGGTGTGCCAGGGCGCTTCCGGCAACGGCAAATTCAATTCCTGCGCCAGCGCTTCGGCCACCGCGAGTCCCTTGTCACCGAGGGCTGCAAGTGTGCCGGCGGCGCCGCCGAATTGCAGGGCGAGGCCCTCGCGGCGGACACGCCGCAGGCGGCAGCGGGCGCGGGCGAGGCTCGCCGCATATTCGGCGACCTTCAACCCGAACGGCATCGGCAGCGCGTGCTGGAGCCATGTCCGCGCCACCATTGCGGTATTCCGATGAGCGCGGGCCAGCGCGGCAAAGCCCTTGATGGCGCGGCTGAGGTCGGCGTCCAGCGCGTCGATGGCGGCGCGCAGGCCCAGCATGGTCGCGGTGTCGATGACGTCCTGGCTGGTCGCGCCCCAATGCACGTAGCGCGCGGCCTCCGCATCGGCCTTGGCCACGTTGGCGGTCAGAGTCTTGATCAGGGGAATCGCGAGATTGCCCGACCGGGTCGCGGCCTCGGCCAGGGCAGCCATGTCGAAGGCATCGGCCTTGCAGGCCGCTTCGATCGGGCCCGCCGCCGATGCGGGAATCACGCCGGTGGCGGCTTCGGCCCGCGCCAGGGCTGCCTCGAAATCGAGCATGTGCTGGAGCGTGGACCGGTCGTCGCAGACAGTGCGCATGGCTGCGCTCGACAGCATCGGCGCAAGCAGGGAGGAGAGGGCTGTGCTCATGTTGTGCGGGACCTAACCACCATGTCCCGGCTCTGCCAATCCCTGACCGGGCCGTCCAAGACTTTTTGCAAGTGCGAATATGCATTGCACGTGACCGTGGGTACCCTTTCCTTTGCGGCCTTCGTGCGTTACTTGAGCAATATTGTTCTGATGTGATCCCGGGAGGCGCCCCATGGCCATGACGATGAACGGCGAAGTCCAGCTCGCAGCGTCGCGCGAGGCCGTGTGGGAAAAACTCAATGACCCCGCAGTGCTGAAGGCCTGTATCCCCGGCTGCGAGGAGCTGGAGAAGACCGACGACAGCGGTTTTCGCGCAACGGCGAAAATGAAGGTCGGTCCGGTCTCGGCGCGCTTCAGGGGAAAGGTAACGCTCTCTGATCTCGACCCGCCGAACGGCTACAAGATATCAGGTGAGGGTGAGGGCGGGGTGGCCGGTTTTGCCAAGGGTGGCGCGACCGTGAAGCTGGCGGAGAAGGATGGCGGCACGCTGCTCTCGTATGCCGTCGAGGCGCAGATCGGCGGCAAGTTGGCGCAACTCGGACAGCGCCTCATCAACGGTGCCGCCAAGAAGCTGGCCGACGAATTTTTCGCGAACTTCGCCAAGGCGGTACAGGGCTGAACCTATCGCCTTTCGGCATGGCGGCTTGCGTCCGGGGTGATGTTGCCCCAGCGGACAATGGCCCATATGATGGGTTGGAATAACTATAAAAAAGAACCGCTTCGACGGGACCCGTCGGGGCGCTGACAGAGAGTGCTTATGGCAAAAATCTCCCTCATCGTGAACGGCAATCCTGTTACGGCCAATGTCGACCCGCGTACGCTCCTGGTGCAGTTTCTGCGCGAGAATCTGCGGCTGACCGGCACCCATGTCGGCTGCGATACCTCGCAGTGCGGCGCCTGCGTCGTGCATCTCGACGGCAAGGCCGTGAAGTCCTGCACCACGCTGGCCGTGATGGCCGATGGCCACGAGGTCAAGACCATCGAGGGGCTGGCGGTTGATGGCGCGCCGCTGCATCCGATGCAGGAAGCCTTCCGTGAGCACCATGGCCTGCAGTGCGGCTTTTGCACGCCCGGCATGATCATGACCGCGATCGACATCGTCCATCGCAAGGGTCACGAGCTCGACGATCATACGATCCGGGAAGAACTAGAAGGCAATCTCTGCCGCTGCACCGGCTACCAGAACATCGTTGCCTCGATCGCCGCCGGCGCCAAGGCAATGGCGAAATCCGATCTCGCGTAACCGCGCGCTCTCCGCGATCAGGACACCCTCATGTACGAATTCAAATACCATCGCCCCGGGACCGTCCGGCAGGCCGCCAATCTCCTGGTGAAGAACGAAGACGCCAAGCTGATCGCCGGCGGTCACACGCTGATTCCGGTCATGAAGCAGCGACTGGCAAGCCCGCCGCATCTGGTCGACCTCTCCCATATCGAGGGGCTGAACACGATCGAGATGAAGGGCCGCTCGCTGGTGATCGGCGCGACCGCCAAGCATGCCGAGGTCGCGACCTCCGCTATCGTCGGTGAGGCGATCCCGGCGCTGGCCGATCTCGCCAGCCAGATCGGCGATCCCGCCGTGCGCCACAAGGGCACGATCGGCGGTTCGCTCGCCAACAACGATCCGACCGCGGACTATCCAGCCGCAGTGCTGGCGCTCGGGGCAACCATCGTCACCAACAAGCGCCGTCTCAAAGCCGAGGAATATTTCCAGGGCCTGTTCTCGACCGCGCTGGAGGCCGACGAGATCATCACCAAGGTGATGTTCCCGCTGCCCAAGAAGGCCGCCTACATCAAGTTCCGCAATCAGGCCTCGCGCTATGCGCTGGTCGGCGTGTTCGTGGCGCGGCGTCCATCGGACGTGCGCGTCGCCGTCACCGGGGCGGGCTCGAACGGCGTCTTCCGCGTCGAGGCGTTCGAGGAGGCGCTGAAGAAGCGGTTCTCGTCCAAGGTGCTCGATGGCATCGAGGTGCCGGCGGAAGGGCTGAACAGCGACATCCATGGCAGCGCCGAGTACCGCGCCCATCTCATTGGCGTGCTGACGCGCCGCGCCCTCGATGCTGCCAACGCCAAGGAGTGAGCGAACCTCACCCTCGGCCAAAACTTGTCCCGTGAGGGCGTAAACGAGACTGGCTTTTCATGACTTCAGCGACCTTGCCGGCATCAGTCGATGCGATGCTCGAACTCCTGACCTCGCGCGGCTACTTGGCCGAGCGGTCGCTGGCGACGGTGACATATCTCTCGCTGCGCATGGGCCGCCCGCTGTTCCTGGAAGGCGAGGCCGGGGTCGGCAAGACCGAGATCGCAAAAGTGCTGTCGGCGGCGCTGGGACGAAAGCTGATCCGGCTGCAATGCTACGAAGGCCTCGACGTCTCGTCCGCGGTCTATGAGTGGAACAGCGCCGCGCAGATGATCGCGATCCGGATGGCGGAAGCGGCCGGCGACACCGACCGCGAGCAGCTGTCGAGCGATATTTTCGCCGACCGCTATATGATCAAACGCCCGCTGCTTCAGGCGCTGGAGCCGGACGTTGCCGGTCCGCCGGTGCTGCTGATCGACGAACTCGACCGCGCCGACGAGGCGTTCGAAGCCTATCTCCTGGAGATCCTCAGCGACTTCCAGGTGACGATCCCGGAATTCGGCACCGTGAAAGCGCCGCATCCGCCGATCGTCATCATCACCTCCAACCGCACCCGCGAGATCCACGACGCGCTGAAGCGGCGCTGTCTCTATCACTGGGTCGACTATCCCGCCGCCGAGCGCGAGCTCGCGATCGTCAAGTCGCGCGTGCCCGGCATCTCGGCAAAACTGTCGCAACAGGTGGTGCGCTTCGTTCAGGCGCTGCGCGACCAGGATTTCTACAAGTCGCCTGGTGTCGCCGAGACCATCGACTGGGCCACCGCGTTGTCAGAGCTCGATGCCCGCTCGCTGACTCCCCAAGTGGTCGGCGACACGCTGGGCGCGCTGCTCAAATATCAGGACGACATTACCCGGATGCAGGGCGACACCCTGCAGAAGGTGCTGAAGGAAGCGACGAGCGAGAATTGATCTCGCACCACAACTGAGCTCGTCATTCCGGGGCGCGACGAAGTCGCGAGCCCGGAATCCATACTCCCGATCGTGGTTATGGATTCCGGGCTCGCCGCTGACGCGGCGCCCCGGAATGACGATCGAGAGTGCTGAACCATGGCGATCAACCACCTCGAGCCCGAGCAAACCGAGCAATTCGCCGACAACATCGTCGGCTTCGCCCGTGCGCTGCGCGCCGCCGGCATGCCGGTCGGACCGGGTGCGGTGATCGATGCCATGAGCGCACTGCAAGTGATCGACATCGGCAACCGCGCCGACGTCTTCACCACGCTGGAGGCGATCTTCGTCAAGCGCCACGAGCACGCACTGATCTTCAAGCAGGCCTTCAACCTGTTCTTCCGCGCCTCGGAGGAATGGAAGCACATGCTGGATTCCGTGCCGCTGCCGGACGAAGCCAAGAAGAAGCCGCAGGCCGGCGCCCGCCGCGTGCAGGAGGCGATGTCGCAGCCGCGTATGACCGAGACGCCGCAGCATCAGGAGCAGGATCTGCGCCTGTCGGTCTCCGACAAGGAAATCCTTCAGAAGAAGGATTTTGCACAGATGAGCGCGGCCGAGATCACCGAAGCGCTCCGGGCCATCGAGATGATGCACCTGCCGCAGGCCGAATTGCTGACGCGCCGCTACCTGCCGGATCCGCGCGGGCTGCGGCTCGACATGCGCCGTACGCTGCGCGCGTCCTTGCGCACCGGCGGCGACATCATCGACATCCATCGCCTCGGCCGGATCGAGAAGCCGGCCCCGATCGTGGCGCTGCTCGACATCTCCGGCTCGATGAGCGAGTACACCCGCCTGTTCCTGCATTTCCTGCATGCCATCGGCGACGCACGCAAACGCGTTTCGGTGTTCCTGTTCGGCACGCGGCTCACCAATGTGACGCGCGCGCTGCGCCAGCGCGATCCCGACGAGGCGCTGGCGAGCTGCTCGGCCTCGGTGGAGGACTGGGCCGGCGGCACGCGGATCTCGGCCTCGCTGCACAACTTCAACAAATTGTGGGCGCGAAGGGTGCTGAGCCAGGGTGCCATCGTGCTGCTGATTTCAGATGGGTTGGAGCGGGAGGCCGATTCCAGGCTGGCTTTCGAGATGGACCGCCTGCACCGCTCCTGCCGGCGGCTGATCTGGCTCAACCCGCTACTCCGGTTCGGCGGCTTCGAGGCCAAGGCGCAGGGCATCAAAATGATGCTCCCGCACGTTGACGAATTCAGGCCCGTGCATAATTTGAGTTCGATCCAGGAGCTGATCGCCACGCTCTCCCGGCCATTGCCGCCGCATCACCGCAGCCTGATCCGCTCCGCAGCTTGAGAGGCCCACCATGCTCGATCGCGACGAGGATATTCTGAAGGCAGCGGAGGATTGGCAGAAAGCCGGCCGTGGCGTCGCGCTGGCCACTGTGGTCGAGACCTGGGGCTCGGCGCCGCGCCCCGCGGGCTCCAGCCTCGTCATCAACGACGAGGGCACGTTTCTGGGCTCGGTCTCCGGCGGCTGCGTCGAGGGCGCTGTCGTCACCGAGGCCATGGATGTGATCGAGAGCGGCAAGCCAAAGATGCTGGAGTTCGGCGTCGCCGACGAGACGGCCTGGAATGTCGGGTTGTCCTGCGGCGGAACCATCCGCGTCTTCGTCGAGAAGGTCGGTTAGCCGTGAAGCTCGCCATCCTGCACGAACTCAACGCCGAGCGCGCCGCGCGCCGGCCGGTGATTTTGGTGACCGACACCGAGAGCGGCGAGCAGCGCCTGGTGAAGGCGGCGGATTTTGCCAAGGACCCGCTGCGCGCCGAGCTGGACAAGCAGCTTCGCATGGGCAAGAGCGCCAATATCGAAGCCGGCGGCAAAAAGCTCTTCCTCAACGTCTACGCGCCGACCGCAAAGCTCGTCATCGTCGGCGCGGTTCATATCAGCCAGGCGCTGGCGCCGCTGGCGCGCTCACTCGGCTACGACGTCACGGTTGTCGATCCGCGCACGGCCTTTGCGAGCCCCGAGCGCTTCCCCGATATTCCGCTGGTCGCCGAATGGCCTGAGACCGCGCTGCCGCCGCTCAACGTCGATGCCTATACGGCCTTCGTCGCGGTGACGCACGATCCGAAGATCGACGATCCCGCGCTGCTGCACGCCTTCGAGCGCAACTGCTTCTATATCGGCGCGCTCGGTTCGCGGAAGACCCATGCCAAGCGCGGCGACCGGCTGCGGGCGCAGGGCGCGAAGGAGAGCGATATCGCGCGCATCCATGCTCCCATCGGGCTGGCGATTGGGGCGGTCTCGCCGGCCGAGATCGCGGTGGCGATCATGGCCGAGATCACCGCGGTGCTGCGGCTGCCTCCCAAAGAAAAAGAAGAAGCGGCATGAAGTTCGGACCAGCGAGCCCCAGGGATGCGATCGGCGGGGTGACTGTCCACACCCTGCGCCAGGGACCGCTGGTGTTGAAGAAGGGCACGACGATCGGACCCGTCGAGGTCGAGTCACTCGAGCGTGCCGGCATCAAGGACATCGTCGTGGTGCGAATGGAGGCGGGCGACGTCTCCGAGGATGTCGCGGCCGCCGGCATTGCGCTTGCGATCGGCGGCGAGGGCATTCACGTCGAGCGCGCCTTTACCGGCCGCGCCAATCTGTTCGCCGCGCGTCCGGGCGTGCTGGTGATCGACCGCGCCGCGGTCGATCGCATCAACAGTATCGACGAGGCCATCACCTTTGCCACGCTCCCGGCGTTCAAACCGGTGGTCGAAGGCGAGATGGTCGGCACCGTCAAGATCATCCCGTTCGGCGTGACGGGAGATTTGCGCGACGCGGCGGTGAAAGCCGCCGGCAGGGACGTGCTGACCGTCGCACCCTACGTGATCAAGCGCGTCGGCGTGGTCTCGACGCTGCTGCCGGGCCTGTCGTCCAAGGTCATCGACAAGACGCTGCGCGTCACCGCCGAGCGGCTCGCGCCGGCCGGCGCCAGCATCATCGCGGAGCGGCGAGTCCAGCATGACGAGCATGCGCTGTCCGCCGCGATCAAGGAATTGCTCGGCCTCGGCGCCGAGCTCGTGATCGTGTTCGGAGCGTCGGCGATTGCCGACCGC
The DNA here is from genome assembly GCF_028128765.1 of Bradyrhizobium sp. CCBAU 51627. Taxonomy (GTDB): domain Bacteria; phylum Pseudomonadota; class Alphaproteobacteria; order Rhizobiales; family Xanthobacteraceae; genus Bradyrhizobium. The sequence goes on along the minus strand of NZ_LBJG01000027.1, from coordinate 350,875 downwards.
CGCGACGTGATCCCGGCGGCCGTCACAGGTATCGGCGGCAAGATCGAGCATTTCGGCATGCCGGTCGATCCCGGCAACCTGCTGCTGATCGCACGCGCTGGTGGCGTGCCGGTGCTGGGCGCGCCGGGCTGCGCGCGCTCGCCGGTCGAGAACGGATTCGATTGGGTCTTGATGCGGCTGCTCGCCGGCCTCAAGGTGACACGATCCGAGCTGATGGGCATGGGTGTGGGCGGCCTGTTGATGGAGATCGTGACGCGGCCGCAGCCGCGCGCCAAGCCCCAGACCGAGGGCAACAGCCAGGTCGCCGCCATCGTGCTTGCGGCGGGCCGCTCGACCCGTATGGGCGGGCCGAACAAGCTGCTCGCCGAGTTCGACGGCAAGAAGCTGGTGCGGATCGCAACCGAGCAAGCGCTCGCCTCCAAGGCCTCCGAGGTAATCGTGGTCACCGGCCACCAGAGCGAACTGGTCGAGCAGGCGCTCGAGGGCCTGAAAGTGCGCTTCATCAGGAATCCGGATTTTGCCGGTGGCATCGCGAGCTCGGTCAAATCGGGGATCGCGGCCGTGTCCGACGCGTGCGACGGCGCCGTGGTTTGCCTTGGCGATATGCCACTGATCGATGCCGGCCTGATCGATCGCCTCATCGATAGCTTCGCGCCGGATCGCGGCAATCTGATCGTCGTGCCAGTCAGCGAAGGCCGCCGCGGCAACCCCGTGCTGTGGTCGCGCCGCTTCTTCAAGGAGTTGATGACGCTCGATGGCGACGTCGGTGCGCGACACCTGATTGCCAAACACATCGAGGCGGTCGCCGAAGTCCCGGTCGACGGCGAAGGCGCCTTCCTCGACATCGACACGCCACAGGCGCTGGAAGCGGCACGGCCCGGTTAGTACCGATCGTCCGTTTTCAACCACCCGTTCACCATCTGGAAACGACCGCTGCTTAAAGTCCTCCGCACCTGCCTTGGGGGGAGGGGCTTTTCCATGGCTTCGAACGTCGTCGCGCGCCGTTGCGCGATGTTTTTCTTTGCGCTGTCGGTTTGTGTTTCCGGCGCCCGTTACATCACCGAAGCCCACGCGGCCGGTGCTTTTGCCGTTGGCAAGTGCGGCGCTTACGGACAGGCCTACGACTATAACGCCGAGCACGAGGCGCGTGCGGCGGCGCAGAAGCAGTGCAAGGGCGAATGCACGACGGTGACGATGAAGCGCGCCTGCGCCGCGATGTCGGTTGACATGACCAATCCCTGCGGCGCCTATGGTTATGCCGTGAAGCCGAATATCTCCGCCACACTCAATGCCGCAACCCGCGAATGCTACAAATATGGCGGCAAGGAATGCGTGATCCGCGCCTGGGCCTGCGACGCCAAGGGTTGATCATCGGCTGATGCGCTCGATCAGGCGCCGACTCCGGTCGACCAGGGCACCTTCGTCTTGACGAATTCCGACCATGCCGCGTTCAGACGCGGCTCGACCCCGACCATGGCGTGCGCCTGCCAGCCGGCAATGGCAGCCGCGGCGGTGCTGTTGCCGGGCTCCTTGCCAATGTCCGCGAGCAGCGAAGCCGTCGTCGCCATGTCATTGTAGATGCCGAGCTGCTGTTGCAGGTCGGCGAGCTTGCTGGAAAAGCGTTTGGCGGATTTTCGCTCTCCATAGAGCGGCAGCAGGAAATCGGCGACATAGCGCAGTTTCTTCGCGGCGAGCCGGACGCGGTGCCGCTCCTCCGTGCTGCGCGACTTGAAGCGGCGGCCGCGCTTGAGCACCTTGGCATGCTGGGCCGACAGAATACGTTGCGCGAAATTGGTGGCGGGTTCGGCGAGTTGCGCCAGATGGTCCGGCGCGACGTCGCTGCGCCATCCGCGCGCTTCGATCCAGCCGCCAAGACCGATCAGGAAATACGACGTACGGCGGTCCGCCAGCACCTGGCGCACCCTGTCGTAGCTGGCGAGCCGACGCTGCTCGACGGCGGCTTCAAGCACCTCGAAGCCCGCAATCGAAGGGCAGCCTTTCGCGACGATGCGCAACGTGTCTTGCTGAAAGACGTCCCAGTCACGCGCGGGAGAAAGATTTTGCGCCAGCCATCTGGCCTCCGAGCGCAGCAGGTCGAGCTTGCTGAGCGACACCACCGAACGCATCAGGTCCAGCGCGGATCGCAGGCGGCGCAGCGCGACGCGGAGCTGGTGAATGCCCTCGGGATCGCGTCCGTCCTCGGCGGCCGGGATCGACTGGAGCAGATGCAACAGACAGGCGCGCATGATCGCGGCGAACGTCTCGTCGAGCGATGAGGCTGGATCAAGCCGAAGCTTGCGCGGCTTTGTGACAGCCGGCGGGACGCCCGCCGCAAGCTCGAATCCGCGCGCCGATTTGCTACGGATGGAGGGCCTGACCGGCCCGTGCTCCGCGAGCCGGAGCGCGAGTTCCCAGATGGCGGACGGGCTGCCCGCCTTGAGCTCGAGCTCGATCTCGCTGACCTGAAGCGACCGATCGCCGGATGTCAGATGGCCCTGGTCGAAGGCGGCGTCAATCGTGCCCGACGGCAGGTCGACGAGGCGTTGATGTCTGCGAATGTCGGTGCTGAAGACAGCTTCGAGCGGACGGCGCGCGAGATCCGCACGCAGCTTCTCCGGAAGGAAGGGCAGCGCCAGCGCGACGTCGGGCGCCATCGAAGGCACGCTCGCTTCCCATTCGCCACGCCGCAACGGATCGTTGCCCGCTTCTGTCTTCACCGTTTGTGTGAAGCGCGAACCGCTCTGGCGAACCCGAAAGCTCAATCCGTTACGTTGGAGCGCACGCTTGGGCGTATCGTAGTAGACCGCCCTGAGGTGCTTGCGCGAACCCTTGTTGCGTGCCTTTGCGACGATGACGGGCGCGTTGCCGAATCCGGTGAGGCCATTGGGGTCGACCAGCAGCTTGAGCTCGATTTCGGTGGCGTGCGGCGTGGCATCGCGGGAGCGAGGGGGTTCGGGGGCGATCGCCTCGACACGAGCTTCGTCAGCGGAGACACCGACCTGAAAACGTCCGCTGTGCGACGCGTCGTTGTCGGGGCGTGCGGAACTGTCGCTACTGGCGGGCGCAACGAAGCTGTTGAATTTCGTCGCGTCGTCAGGGACCGGATGGCCGTTGCCCTTCGCTAGCCGTTGTACGGGATCGAGGGCTCGTTTGATCGCGCCAGTTTCTGACATGCAAGGTTTATGACAGTTCAGTGACAGTGCGCCGATCTATACCCGACTTGGTCAGCGAGGAGAAGCGCAGCCGGTCGCATCACCATTGAAATTTCCGAGCTGTGATCAATGGGTCAATTCGGGTTACGTTCGCATCTACCGTTGGTGTGAGAAGAATCTTCGTTTCTTTCCCGACGGGTGGATGTGTGTTGGGAAAATTCATGCAGTTCGACACCAAGATTGCCGTCGTCATTCGCAACGATCTGGAAGCTTGGCAGAAGCTCAATGTCGCCTCGTTCCTGACGAGCGGAATTGCGGCGGCCTTTCCCGAGTGTATCGGCGATGCCTATGAGGACGCCTCAGGCACGAAGTATCTTGCGCTGATCGGCCAGCCGATCCTGATCTATGGTGCGGATGTTCCGGCCCTGTCGCGCGCACTCGATCGTGCGCTCACGCGCAAGGTCACGCCGGCGGTCTACAGCGAGGACATGTTCAAGACCACGCATGACGCCGCCAATCGCGAGGCAGTGAAGGCGGTTGCGCGTAATGATCTCAATCTCGTCGGGATCGCGATGCGTGCCGAGCGCAAGGTGATCGACAAGATCGTCGATGGGTTGAAGTTCCATAGTTGAAGTCAGCAGCGCGCTTCGCGTCACCAGGGCGTGATGGTGGCGCCGTACTGCGCAAACTTTGTGCGGTTTGACCCCAATCAAACGGGGGGCGCGTGGCTTCGCTAGTCTGCTCGTGCGATGCAAGGGAGCAGACAGATGCCGACCATGAAAGCCGCCGTCGTCAGACAATTTGGCAAGCCGCTCGTCATCGAGGACGTGCCGCTGCCGCAGCCCGGACTGGGCGAGGTTCTGGTCAAGGTGAAGGCCTGCGGCGTTTGCCACACCGATCTGCATGCCGCCTCAGGCGACTGGCCGGTGAAGCCGGTTCCGCCCTTCATTCCCGGCCATGAAGTCGCCGGCACCGTCGCAGCGCTCGGGCCCGGCGTGAAGAATCTGAAGGTCGGCGATGCCGTGGGCGTGGCCTGGCTGCACGATGCCTGCATGTCCTGCGAATACTGCGAGACCGGCTGGGAGACGCTGTGCGAGCACCAGCACAACACCGGCTACAGCGTGAACGGCGGTTTTGCGGAGTATGTCATTGCCTCCGCTGCCTTTGCGGCAAAGCTGCCGGCGACGGTCGATTTCGCCGCCATCGCGCCGATCCTGTGCGCCGGCGTCACCACCTACAAGGGATTGAAGGAGACGGAGGCAAGGCCCGGCGAGTGGGTCGTGATCTCGGGTGTCGGCGGGCTCGGCCACGTCGCGATCCAGTATGCCAAGGCGATGGGGCTCAAGGTCGCGGCCGTCGACATTGCGGAGGACAAGCTCGCGCTCGCGCGTGAGGCGGGTGCCGATCTCGCGGTCAATGCGCTGGCAGATGGAGCCGTCGACAAGGTATTGGCCACGACCGGCGGCGGGGCGCACGGCGTGCTGGTGACCGCGGTCTCGACCGCCGCGTTCGCCCAGGCGCTGAAAATGGTGCGCCGGAAGGGCACCGTCAGCCTCGTCGGCCTGCCGCCGGGCGAATTCCCGACACCGATCTTCGACGTCGTGCTCAAGCGCATCACCGTGCGCGGCTCCATTGTCGGCACCCGCCGCGATCTCGACGAAGCCATCGCTTTCGCCGCCGACGGCAAGGTCAGGGCCGAGGTGGCGAAGGTGCCGCTCGAGAAGATCAACGACGTCTTCGACCGGATGAAGGCCGGCAAGATCGACGGCCGCATGGTGCTCGACTTTGGCTAAAGCGTTTTCGAGCGAAGTGGATACCGGTTCGCGTCAAGAAAACGCGTCAAAACAAGAATCCTTCGCCTCAGCCTGGAGGCATCGTCTCGAATCTGGTCAGGCCGGATTCGAGATGGTCCCAGTCATGCCCGCGCACGGCGTAGGTGACGACCTTCGGCTTGTAGCGGGCGGGCTCGTCGAGGCTCGCGGCGCGGATGGTGAAGATATCGGGCATTGCCTTGAAGGTCATGTAAACCGCCACGCCGCACTCAGGGCAGAAGGCGCGCGTCTTCACGTTGCCGCTGTCGCCGACCATGTCCCACTTCTTGGCGTCGCCGGTCACGGCGACGCCGGCGCGGGCGAAGGTGGCGTAGGAGCCGTGGCCGGTGCCGCTTTCGCGCTGACAGTCCCGGCACTGGCAGTGATTGCTGAACAGCGGTTCGCCGGCGATCGAATAGCGGATCGCGCCGCAGGCGCAGCCGCCGGTATAGGGCTTGTCCATCGTGCTCACTCCTTAAATGTTTTCGCCACTGATCTCGTCGAGCTGCCGAACGACCTTCTTCCAGCCGCCGCTCATGCCGGTGTAGGCGGTCTCGTTCCTCGGCAATACGAAGCCGGCATGAACCAGCTGGATGCGCGTGCCGGCTTCGACCGGGGTGAGGGACCAGGTCACGACGGTGTCGAGCGGCGCGCCATAACCGGTGTTGCGCGCATCGCCGCCCTTCCAGGCGTAGACGAGCCGCCGGTGCGTCACGACCTCCAGGACACGGCAATGGATGACGCCATCCCAGTGACCGCCCGGTGTGGTTTGGAACGTGAAAGCTTTGCCTTCGACAGCCTCGAAGCCGGTCGGCTTCATCAGCCAGCGCGCGATCAGCTGCGCGCTGGTCAGCACCTTCCAGATTGTCTCGGGCGTGTGAGGGAAGACCTCGTCGATGACGATGTCCCGCATGTTTTCGTGGGTCTCGGTTTGCAACGCGGCTGCACTCACGGGTCGATCTCCTTCAAGAGGTCACGCAGATTCTGGAAGCGCTCGCGCCAGAACACGCCGTAATGGTCCATCCAGCTGACCAGCGGTTCGAGTCCTTGCGGGGCGGCGCGGTAATAGACGTTGCGGCCCTCGGCGCGCTCGGCGACGAGGCCGGCCTGCTTCAACGATTTCAGGTGCTGCGAGATCGCGCCCTGCGTCACGCCGCTTCCGCGTGTCAGTTCAGCGACGCTGATTTCCTTGCTGTCGAACACGCGCTCGAACACAGCGCGCCGGGTCGGATCGGCGAGAGCGCGCATCACGGCGGTGACGGGATGTGGAGCGGTTTCGATCATGCCAATCAATTAGCAGTGGCTAATTCATTAGTCAACGCTAATTTATCTGCTCCTGACCAAGATCGGAATCCGTGCTTGACGATGACTGACTAGTCAGTCATAAATATAGAATGACAGAGAAGCCCATCACAGCGGCTGCAGCCAAGGCAGCAAGTCTGAAGCCCGAGCGCGGTGGGGACGCCGCTCCGGGGTCGAACCGTGCAATGCGCGCCGCGGAGCGACGCGCCGCGATCGTGGAGGCGGCGATGGAGGAATTCATCGCGCGCGGCTTTGCCGCGACGCGGCTCGACGACATTGCCAAGCGCGCAGGCGTCGCGAAGGGCACGATCTACCTGCACTTCAAGGACAAGGAATCCATGTTCGAGGAGCTGGTGCGCACCGTGATCGTGCCCGTGGTGGCGCGGCTCAACGCCTTGCCGCCGCCGACGGGCTCGGTGCGGGACCTCATCGAAAGCTTTGCGGGCAATTTTCTGAAAGAGGTGATCGGTACACGGCGCGGCGATCTCGTTCGCCTGATCGTGGCGGAAGGGCCGCGCTTCCCCTCGGTGGCCGACTTCTACTACCGCGAGGTCGTCTCGCGCGGGATGGCCGGCATGCGCGCACTGATCGAACTCGGCATTGCCCGCGGCGAGATCCACCAGACGAATCTTGCGCGCTATCCGCAGATCCTGGTCGCGCCGGCGATCATCGCGGTGATCTGGCAGAGCCTGTTTGCGCGGCACGCGCCGCTCGATGCGCAGGAGATGCTGCGCGTCCATCTTGATCTGATCTTTGGCGAACGGAGGACGACATGACGTCGTCGCAAAGGATATTTGGAATCCTACTGGCCGTCGCGCTTGCAACCGGCCTCGCCGGTTGCAAGGAGAAGCGCGATCCCGGCTTCCAGGGCTGGGTCGAGGCCGACATGATCTTCGTCAGTCCCGACGAGGCCGGCCGTGTCACGAAGCTCAATGTCCGCGAGGGCGACGAGGTCAAGGTCGGCGAAGCCCTCTATTCCGTCGATGACGATCTCCAACTCGCCGATCTCAACCAGAATAAGGCGACGCTGGCAAATGCGCAGCAGACCTATGATCGTGCGGCTTCGCTGAGCAAGACCGGCGCCGGCACGCAGGCCAATCTCGATTCCGCCGTCTCCGCCTTGCGCGTTGCCGAGGCGCGGGTGGCGACCTCGGAGACGCGGCTGGCGCGGCGCAAGGGCTTTGCGCCTGTTGCCGGCACCATCCAGCAAATCTATTTCCGCGAAGGCGAGATGGTCGCGGCGCAGCGGCCGGTGCTCTCGATCATGCCGCCCGGTAACATGAAGCTGCGCTTCTTCGTGCCGGAAACGGAGCTGCCGAAATTGTCGATCGGCGACGAGGTGCGGGTTGCCTGCGATAGTTGTGCGGCCGATCTGACCGCAAAAATCTATTTCATCGCGACATCGGCCGAATACACCCCGCCGGTGATCTACAGCCTCGAGGAGCGTAACAAGCTCGTCTACCTGATCCAGGCGCGCCCGTCGCGGCCCGATGCCTTGCGGGTGGGGCAGCCGATCGATGTCTATCTCAATCCGAAGACACCGGTGGCGGACAAGCGATGAACGCCGACGACGACATCGCGATCGACGTCAAGGGCCTGAGCAAATCGTTCGGCGGCCGCGAGGTCGTGCACGATCTGTCGATGCAGGTGAAGCGCGGTTCGATCTACGGCTTCCTCGGGCCGAACGGCTCGGGCAAGACCACGACCATCCGTATCCTCTGCGGCCTGCTGACGCCCGACAGCGGCGAGGGTACCTGCCTCGGCTACGACATCTTGCGCGACGCCGAGAAGATCAAGCGCCAGGTCGGCTACATGACCCAGCGCTTCAGCCTCTATCAGGACCTGTCCGTGCGGGAGAACCTCGAATTCGTTGCGCGGCTCTATGGCCTCGCTGATGCGCGCGGGGCCGCGCAAGACATGATTAAGCGGCTCGGGCTCTCGGGGCGCGAGGGGCAGCTTGCCGGCGAGCTTTCCGGGGGCTGGAAGCAGCGGCTGGCGCTCGGGGCCTGCACGCTGCCCAATCCAAAACTGTTGCTGCTGGACGAGCCGACCGCCGGTGTCGATCCCAAGGCGCGGCGCGATTTCTGGAACGAGATCCATGCGCTCGCAGCTGAAGGGCTTACGGTACTGGTTTCGACCCACTACATGGACGAGGCCGAGCGCTGTCACGAGATCGCCTATATCGCTTACGGCCATCTGCTCGCGCGGGGCACCGTCGACGAGGTGATCGCGAAATCTGCCTTGACGACGTACACTGTCACCGGCGAATTGGGTGGGCTCGCGGCCGAGCTCGAGCATAAGGCGGGCGTCGATATGGTGGCCCCGTTCGGCACCTCGCTGCATGTTTCCGGCCGGGATGCTGCGGCGCTCGAAGCCAGCATCGCGCCTTGGCGCGAGAAAAGCGGCCTGCACTGGCAGAAGTCGCATCCGTCGCTGGAAGACGTCTTCATTGAATTGATGAATCGCTCGAGGGACAATTTCCAATGAGCACCATCCGCGCAACCGGCCCCGTATCGGAGATCCGCGACCGCTTCGGCTTCTTGCGCCGCTCCTATGCCATGATGGCGAAGGAGTTCATTCAGCTTCGGCGGGACCGCGTCTCGTTTGCGATGATCGTCGCAATCCCGGTGATGCAGCTGCTCTTGTTCGGCTATGCCATCAACACCACGCCGCACCACCTGCCGAGCGCGGTGCTGCTGCAGGAGGACTCCGATCTCGCCCGCTCGGTCCTGAAGGCGCTGGAGAATACCGCCTATTTCCGCTTCGTCTACGAAGTGCACGACGTTGAGGATTTCGACAATCTGCTGAAGTCCGGCAAGGTGCTGTTCGGCGTCGAGATCCCGCGCGGCTTCGAACGGGCGGTGCGGCGCGGCGACAAGCCGGCTCTGCTGGTCGCGGCGGACGCGACCGATCCGGTGGCCGCAAGCTCGGCGCTCGGCTCGCTCGGGATGATCGTGCAGACCGCGCTTCAGCATGATCTTTATATCGGCGATCCGCCGGCATTGCCGTTCGAGATCCGGGCGCATGCGCGCTATAATCCGGCTGCGGAGTCGCGGATCAACATCGTGCCGGGCCTGGTCGGCACCATCCTCACCATGACGATGCTGATCTTCACGGCCCTGTCGGTGACGCGCGAGATTGAGCGCGGCACCATGGAGAGCCTGTTGTCGATGCCGATCAAGCCGGTCGAGGTGATGCTCGGCAAGATCGTTCCCTACATCCTGGTCGGCTTTATCCAGGCCTTCCTGATCATCAATATCGGCGTGTTCCTGTTCGGCGTTCCGGTGCTCGGCAATCTGCTCCTGCTGGCGGCGCTCTCGACGCTCTTCATCGCCACAAATCTCGCGATTGGCTACACGTTCTCCACCATCGCCCAGAACCAACTGCAGGCGATTCAGATGTCGTTCATGTTCTTCCTGCCGAGCCTCCTGTTGTCCGGCTTCATGTTCCCGTTCGCGGGCATGCCGGCCTGGGCCCAATATCTCGGCGAATGCCTACCGCTGACACACTATTTGCGGATCGTTCGCGCCATCATGCTGAAGGGCGCGTCCATGCCGAATCTGCGCTTTGACGCCGCAGCCCTCGCCATCCTGATGCTGGTCGCCATGACCATCGCCGTGACACGCTTCCGCCGCACGCTGGATTGAGGCAGACTGCCCCTGACACGAGGGGGTGAAATGGTCAGCTTTGCAGGCGGGAAAGCCCGGCAGAAGGCCGTCCTGTCGGAGGACTTTGAGCGCGAGCTGACGCGCGAAGTGCTGCGCACCGAGCTGCTGCGGGTGCGGGCGCTGATCGCGACCGGCTTGGTCATGATCGTCCTGCTCACCACAACCTTCGTGATCGATCCTGCCATCGTGAACCGGATCTGGCACGGGACCCGGGGCATGGCCCGGGAATACGCCCTCGTGGCAGGCTTCCTGCTCTTCGAGGCTTGGGTCCACGGCCAGATCAGGCGAAACCTCAGGCTTGATCGCGACCTGCCGGTCATCAGGCGCTATATCGGTGCATGCATCGAAACATCGCTGCCGACGCTGATCCTGATCCTGCAGATCCGCAGTATGGGGGCGAGCCAGGCGCTCGGCTTCGTGTTGCCGCTGGTCTATTTTATCTTCGTCATTCTTTCGACGCTGCGGCTCGATTTCTGGCTATCCGCCTTCACGGGATTTGTTGCTGCCGTCGAACTGCTGGCTGTCGCGCTGTATTACAATTCGGTCAGCGACACTGGCGAACCCCTGATCTACTTCCACGCGGTGCGTAGCACCGTCATCCTGGTCTGTGGCGTGCTCGCGGGTTCGGTCGGCGCGCAGCTGCGGCGGCAGTTTGCCGCGAGCATCGCAGCGGCCACCGCACGCGATCGGGTGACCAATCTGTTCGGCCAGCACGTCTCGCCACAGGTCGTCGAGCGGCTGATGGCGGAGGGCACCAGCGTCGCCGGTGATGTCAGGCGCGTCGCCGTGATGTTCGTCGATTTCCGCGGCTTCACCGCAGGCGCCCAGACGCGCACGCCGCAGGAGGTGGTCGACCGGCTCGACGGCGCGTTCGCGGTGCTGGTCGATATTCTCGACCGCCACGGCGGCATCGTGAACAAGTTTCTCGGCGACGGCTTTCTTGCGCTGTTCGGTGCCCCGCTCGAAGCATCCGATGCCGCGCACCGCGCAGTCGCCGCAGGCCGCGAGATGCTGACCGCGATGGATCGCATCAATGCGCAAACGAGCTGGCCGCTCAGGATCGGCATCGGCATCCATTTCGGCGAGGTCGTCGCCGGCAATATCGGCTCGCCGCGGCGCAAGGAATACACTGTCATCGGCGACACCGTGAACTTTGCCTCGCGCCTGGAGGCGCTGAACAAGGAGTTCGGCTCGCAGCTTCTCATCTCCGCGTCCGTGCGCGAGGCGGTGGGCGAGGACGGTGGGGATGCGGTCGCGCTCGGCGAGGTCGCCGTGCGCGGTTACGAGCAGCCGGTCGCCGTGTTTCAGCTGGGATAAGGCACTGCTCGCATTTCTTTGAAGGCGCGCGCTGAAATATGTCGGCCCGCTCTCCGCTCTTGCATTCAGGAGGCCGAAACTCCTCGGCTTCCTGATGTCACGCGGAGAAAATCCATGACCCGATTGACCTTCGTCTCAGCCGCCTTGATCGCCGCTTCCGTCTATCAAACCCAGTCAGCTGCCGCTCGCGACGTTGCGCCTGCGCGCCGCGCCTCGGCTCACGCCACGGCGGATTGCGTCAGGGCGCCGGCAGAGGGCGCCTATGCCTCGGTGCCCTACAAGGAGCCGCCCTGCATGCCGAAGACCACGAACTGAATCTCGTGACGCGGCGAGGTCGGACTGGCGAAGACGGTCAGACCGACCTCGCTCCCTCTTTCGCTCTGGTATTTTGGTAGCGCTTGACTCCAGATTCATCTAGTCATCTATATGACTATATGAATTCGGTTCATGACGACCGCCTGCCACGCTACCAGCGCCTGCGCGACGATCTCGCCGCGCGGATCAACCGCAATGAATGGCGCCCGGGCGATCCGATCCCGTCGGAAGCCGAGCTTGGCATCCATTACGGCGTCGCGATTGGCACCGTGCGCAAGGCGATCGACCAGCTCGTTGCGGACGCTGTGCTGGAGCGGCAGCAGGGCCGCGGCACTTTCGTGCGTCGCGCGCGCTTCAACTCGTCACTGTTCCGGTTCTTTCGCTTCCAGTCCGAGAGCGGCGAGCGGCGCGTGCCGAAGAGCCGCATCCTCAGGCGCAAGAGCGTGCCGGCGACCTCAGCCGTGGCATCGGCGCTGCGCATTCCCGTCGGCGAGCCCGTGATCAGCCTGTCGCGCCTGCGATTGATCGACGATGTGGCGCTGCTGGCCGAAGAGATCTGGCTGCAGCAATCGCGCTTCGCGAAAATTCTCGAGATCGACACCGCCGAGTTCGGCGACTTGCTGTATCCGCTCTACGAGGAGCGCTGCGGCGAGGTGGTCGTCTCCGCCGAGGAAATCCTGACGGTCGAAACCGCGAGCGAGATGCAGGCGCGGCTGCTGCGGCTGGAGGCTCAGGCACCGCTGATCGTGATCGAGCGCCTTGCGTTCGATCTGGAGCGACAGCCGATCGAATGGCGCCGCTCGCGCGGGCCGGCGGATCGCTTCCGCTACCACGCCGAGATTCGATAACGGCGGGCTTCAACGTAATCAAACAACAATGCGTACAGGGGTAGGAAACATGTCGAACTGGTACCGTGAGAGCTCGCTGCTGGAGCGGCGCACGTTCTGGGCAAGCTTTGGCGGCTGGGCGCTGGATGCCCTCGACGTCCAGATGTTCGGCCTTGCCATCCCCGCGTTGATCGCGGCCTTTGGCATCAGCAAGGCCGACGCCGGCTTGCTCGGATCGGTCACGCTGTTCTTCGGTGCGTTCGGCGGCTGGCTCGGTGGCGCGCTCGGCGACCGCTTTGGCCGCGTCAAGGCGCTCCAGATCACGGTGGCCACATTCGCACTCGCGACTTTCGCCTGCGCGTTCGCGATGACCTACACCCAGCTTCTGGTGCTCAAGGCCATTCAGGGCCTCGGCTTCGGCGCGGAATGGGCCTGCGGCGCGGTGCTGATGGCCGAGATCATCCGTCCCCAACATCGCGGCAAGGCGCTCGGCTCGGTGCAGAGCGCCTGGGCCGTCGGCTGGGGCGCGGCGGTGCTGCTGTCAGCGCTGGTCTTTACCTATGCGCAGGCGGACGTCGCCTGGCGGATACTGTTCGCAATCGGCTTGTTGCCGGCGCTGCTCATCATCTTCATCCGCCGCGGGCTGAAGGAGCCGCCGCGCGCCGTTGCGAAGGAGGCGGAGGCGCCGTTCCTCGCCACGCTCTCCGGCATCTTCCATCGCGACGTACTGCGCTCGACGCTGGTCGGCGGTCTCTTCGGCATCGGTGCCCATGGCGGCTATGCTGCGCTGACGACGTTCCTGCCGACATTCCTGCGCGAGGTGCGGCACCTCTCGGTGCTCGGCTCCAGCTTCTATCTCGCCGTCATCATCATCGCCTTCTTCTGCGGCTGCGTCGCGAGCGGTTTCATCAGCGACCGGGTCGGGCGCAGGGCCAATGTCGCGTTCTTTGCCGCGGCCTGCATCGCCACCGTGCTGGTCTATATTTTCGTGCCACTGACCAATGGCCAGATGCTGGTGCTCGGATTTCCGCTCGGCTTCTTCTCGGCCGGAATTCCCGCGAGCATGGCCGCTTTATTCAGTGAACTCTATCCCGCCGGCGTGCGCGGCACCGGTGTGGGCTTTTGCTACAATTTCGGCCGTGTCGTCTCCGCCGCGTTTCCCTTCCTGGTCGGCTTCCTCAGCGATCACATCGGCCTCGGCCCGGCGATCGGCATCGACGCCGCCTTCGCCTATTCGCTGGTGCTGATCGCGGTACTGCTGCTGCCGGAGACCCGCGGCAAGGTGTTCGAGCAGACGGCGGCAACGCGCGCCTGACGAGAGATGAGGAGCAACGACCATGACATTGCCCCCGCTCGGCCTGACGCGCCGACAATTTGGTGCGGGTCTCGCATCGCTCGCAACAGTCGTCGCAAGCACAGCCAGGAGTGAGGCGGCCTTGCCTGCTATCGACACCCATGCCCACGTCTTTCATCGCGGATTGAAGCTTGCGCCGGGGCGGCGTTATGCACCGGACTACGACGCGCCACTGTCGCTCTATCTCGAGCAGCTCGACCGCAACGCCATGACCAATGGCGTGCTGGTGCAGCCGAGCTTCCTCGGCACCGACAATTCCTATCTGGTCGATTGCCTGAAGCAGGCCGGCGGCCGCCTGCGCGGCATCGCGGTCGTCGATCCGGCTGTCTCCACGGATGAGCTGCGCGCGCTTGATCGCGTCGGCATCGTCGGCATTCGCCTGAATCTGGTCGGCCAACCCTTGCCCGATCTCGCGGCGAGCGAATGGAAGGGATTGCTCGGATACGTCAAGGCGATGGGCTGGCAGGTCGAGATCCAGCGCAACGCCGCCGATGTCGCAACGCTCGTGCCGCAACTGCTCGATCGCGGCGTCACCGTCGTGCTTGATCACTATGCGTTGCCGGATCCGAGGCTCGGCGTCGCGGATCCCGGTTTTCAGTCGGTGCTGAAATTCGGTGTGACGCGGAACGTATGGGTCAAGATCTCGGCGCCGTATCGCAACCGTCCGGCCGGCGAGAGTTTTGCCAAGGAGGCCTATCCGCTGCTGCGCAACGCCTATGGACTCGATCGTCTGCTCTGGGGCAGCGACTGGCCGCACACGCAGTTCGAGACAACGCAGACTTACGCCAAGAACCGGCAATTCCTCGACACGCTCATCGCCGACGCGCGCGAGTGCGCGCAAGTGCTGGCCGCGCCGCGGCCGCTCTTTCGTTTCTGACGGGGTTCGATGATTGCTCCGATTGCACCGAATTTTGGGGCATGACGGGCGATGTTGCGTCCTCGTAGAGTGCTGCGCGAGGCGGCCGGTCGCGGCCGCCATTTGCGTGAGGAAATGCCATGCAGCGCCGCTATGTCACCGTCGACGTGTTCACCGACCGCGCCTTCGGCGGCAACCAGCTCGCCGTGGTGCTCGACGCCGGCGGGCTCTCCACGCAGCAGATGCAGGCGATCGCAACCGAGTTCAATTATTCCGAGACGACGTTCGTGCTGCCGCCGCGCGACAAGGCCAACGACGCCGAGGTGCGCATCTTCACGCCGGTGCTGGAAATTGCCTTTGCCGGCCATCCCAATGTCGGCACCGCCTTCGTGCTGGCCTCGATGGCAAAAGAGCCGAAGCCGCGCCTGATGTTCGAGGAGAAGGCAGGCCTCGTGCCGGTCGAGATCGTGCGCGAGCAGGGCCGGGTGATCAGAACCGAGCTCACTGCGCCGCAGCCGCTGGTGCGATATGCGCCGCTGTCTCCGGCGGAGGCCGCGAGCTGCATTTCGCTCAGTGCGGATGACATCAGGACCGATAACCACCCGCCACATGTCGTCACCGTCGGAAACGCGTTCCTCGTGATGGAGCTGCATTCACGCGAGGCACTGAAGCGGGCGCGGCCCGATGCTGCGGCCTATAGCAGGATATTGCCGCGGGACGGCGCCCGCTCCGTGTGGTTCTACACACGCGACGTATCTTTGGCCGAAGCGCCGTGCGAGCGTCAGGCGCGCATGTTCATGCGCGGCGCCAGCGGCCTCACCGAGGATCCCGCCACCGGCAGCGCCACGGTCGCAGCCGCCGCGCTGTTCGCCGACCTCGATCCTGTCAGGGACGGCGAGCTGAAGCTTACCGTCGGCCAGGGCTTTGACATGGGCCGGCCCAGCATCCTCAAGACCCGCGTCGTCAAGCAGGACGGCAAGATCGTCTCCGCCCATGTCGGTGGTGCCAGCGTGCAGATGATGGAGGGGACGTTCAGGCTGGCGGGGGAGGGGTAAGCCATCATTCCGGGGGCGCGCGTACCCGGAATCCATCGGGCCTCGGAGACGGTAGATGCATGGATTCCGGGCTCGCGACTTCGTCGCGCCACGGAATGACGCTCAGAGTATTCGCCCAGCCAGATTCTTCACCGCCACGCCATCGCGCTCCTCGATGATTTCAGCGATCATCCGGCGATGGCAGTGGCTGTGGTCGCGCTCGTAGCAGAGCAGGCAGACGGGGCCAGCCTTCTTCACCAGCGCCGAGAGCTCGTCCATCTGCTCTCTCGCTTCCGGCGTCTTCAGATGCTTCGAGAAAACCTTCTCCAGCACATCGTACTGGCCGCTGCGCGCCGCGAGCCGACCTTCCCTGGGCGTGCCGAGGCCAGCGAGATGGACATAGGCGATGCCGCGCTCGTCGAGCCCCGCGGCGAGCTGCTTCTTGGAAAAGCCCGGCCGCCGCGACGACGTCACCGCGCGTACATCGACCAGGAGCTTGACGCCGGCCTGCTCAAGCTCATCCAGCACGGACTTGGGCGGCGTCTGCTCATAGCCGATGGTGAAGAGCTTCTTCGCCTTGGCCATCGGTTTAACTCACCCGCGCGATCAGTTCCATGGCGCCATGCGGTGCGCGCACCTTGCCCTCGTGAATGACGTAGGCGAACACGTCGCGTGGTTCCTTCTTCGGCTTGCTCTTGTCAACTTTCGGCAGGTCGTCGGGTTCACCGCCGGCGGCCCAGGCCTGAAAGCGCGCGGCCCAGGCGTCGAGCTGCTTCGGCGGATAGCAGGTCTTGATCTCGTCATTGCCCTTCTGCAGCCGCGCGTAGACGAAATCGCCGGCAACGTCGGCGATGGCAGGATATTTGCCGTGCTCGGCGAACACGACAGGCGTTTCGAACTCGCGGATCATCGTGATGAAATCAGGCGTGCAGAAACTGTCGTGGCGCACTTCGACCACGTGGCGCAGCGCGCGGCCCTCGAGCTTGCGTGGCAGCAGCTCCAGGAACTTGCCGAAATCGGCACCGTCGAATTTCTTGGTCGGCGCGAACTGCCACAGCACGGGCCCGAGATGATCGCCGAGTTCCAGCACGCCGGAATCATAGAACCGCTTGATGGAATCCCCGGCCTCCGCGAGCACGCGGCGGTTGGTGGCAAAGCGCGGCCCCTTCACCGAGAACACGAAACCATCAGGCACTTCGCTCGCCCATTTGCGAAAACTCTCCGGCTTCTGCGAGCCGTAATAGGTGCCGTTGATCTCGATCGAGGTCAGCTTCGAGGCCGCGTAGGACAGCTCCTTCGCCTGCGTCAGCTTTTCCGGATAGAACACGCCGCGCCAGGGCTCGAAGGTCCAGCCGCCGATGCCGATGAAGATGTTGCCGGATTTTTTGGACACGGTTTTTGCTTTGGCCACAGGAGGATCTCGCATCGACGGGAGCGGGAGGGCAGCATCCTAGTCAAACCGGAAGTGATTGGCCAGTTGCGACTCCCCTGAACCATCAATAGCACGCCGACATCAAGCCGAGCTTCGGATAGAGACGGTCAATCGCGGCGATCTCGATTTTCATCTGCGCGATGATCCAGTCCCGGATCTCGGCGGCGACGGGGCGCATCGGCCGGTTGCGCGGCGGCAGAAATTCGCAGATGCGGCGCGTCGTGGCGAGCGTGTCGGAGGCGGGCACCAGCGCCCCGGTTAGGAGCCAATGAGAGGCCACGGTCAGCCAGCCGAGCGCAATGCCCTGGCCGAGCAGCGCGGCCTGCACCACGACGGCATAATCGGTGAAGCTCAGCGCCTTGGCCGCGCCGCGGCGCCCGGTAAGGAGCGAGGCGTAATCCGCGGCCCAGTCGCCGGGCGTCTCGGCGAGACGGATGATGGTGTTGCCTTCCGTGGCGTCGGTCTCGTCGAGATAAGTAGGGCTGCACATCGGCAGCATCACTTCCTTCATCACCAATGTGCCGCCCGAGGACGGCTCGTCGCGATCACGAAAGCGCATGCCGAGATCGACATTCTCCACTGGGCCGCGCAGCGCGCCGGAGATGAGCTGGAAGCGCAAATCGACTTGAGGAAATTGCTTCTGCAGCTTGTCGATGCGCGGCATCAGCCAGTGCGTGGTGAAGGCGGAGGAGACCGACAGCGTCACGGTCTCGGTGCCCCTGCGACGCCGCTCGATCTCGATGAGGCCGGTCTCGATGCTGCGAAAGCCCTCGAGCACGCGGCGATAGAGCAATTCGCCTTCGTCGGTGAGCACCGCGCGTCCCGCCTTGCGGTCGAACAGGCGCACGCCGAGATGCTCCTCGAATTGCCCGAGCATGCGGCTCACTGCCGGCTGCGTGACATTCAATTCGGCGGCGGCTGCCGTGAAGCTGCCATTGCGCGCCGCTGCGTCGAAGACGAACAGGGCGTTACTTGAGGGCAGCATCCGGCGCAGCTCGGGCATAACGCCATGTTATGAGCGCAGTGAGAATTTGGCAATTGCCGGCTTTCGCCAAGTCTGGTGTCATTGCCATTACAGCCTGAAGACAGGGCTTGCGAGAGAGAAGATGGTGCGGTGCACGCTTCGAACGCGAGTGTGTCAGCTTCCTGTCTATAAAGCAGGCTTATGGCGCGCAGTAAGGCACGCCGTCGAGGGACATGGCGAGGTCGATCGTTGGACAAACGAGCGGAAAGCGTCGAGATCAGGTCCGCGAGCAAGGCATATGGCGCCGTCCGCGCCCTCGACCACGTGTCCCTCAATGTTGCCGCTGGCGAGTTCGTCTCGCTGCTCGGTCCGTCCGGTTCCGGCAAGACCACGCTGCTCGGCATTCTGGGCGGCTTCATCCTGCCGACGTCAGGCACGATCCTGTTCGGTGGCCGCGATGTCACCTACATGCCGCCGCACAAGCGCGACATCGGCGTCGTGTTCCAGAACTACGCGCTGTTTCCGCATATGAGCGTCGGTGAGAATGTCGCCTTTCCCCTGCGCGCGCGGCGCCTGCCGAAAGCGAACTGGCCCGACAAGGTGCGCGCGGCGCTATCGATGGTCGGCCTTGCCGGCTACGAGGAGCGCGGCATCGCCCAGCTCTCCGGCGGCCAGCGCCAGCGCGTGGCGCTCGCGCGCGCCATGATCTTCGAGCCGCGCCTGATCCTGATGGACGAGCCGCTTTCCGCGCTCGACAAGCAGCTGCGCGAATCCATGCAGATCGAGCTGCGCGCACTGCACAAGCGCATCCAGGCCACCATCATATACGTCACCCATGACCAGCGCGAGGCGCTCACCATGAGCGACCGGGTCGCCGTGATGAAGGACGGCCGGCTGATCCAGATCGATGAGCCCGAACGACTGCACGATCACCCCGCCGATTCCTTCGTCGCCAGCTTCATCGGGGAAGCGACAATGCTGCCGGTCCGCCGCGTCGATGCGTCCAGCGTCGCGCTCGGCAATGCCTTGCTGCGCAGCGCGCGCGCCATTCCTGACGGCGACACCCTGATGCTCGCCGTGCACAGTGAGAAGCTCTTGATCGATGACGGCGCGCAGGATGCCGCCTGCAACCGCCTGACCGGCACGGTCACCGACATCGTCTACCAGGGCGAGAGCCTGCGCATCTTCCTGGCGCTGGCCGACGGCATCGCGCTCAGCCTGCGCCAGCCCAGCTATCATCAAGCCTATAGCCGGATCCCGCCGCTTGGCGGCAGCCTCACCGTCAACCTTCACCCCGAGGACACCATCGTCGTGCCACGGGTGGACTGAAGTCTTGTTGCAACCTGAGAGAAGAAGAACATGTCGACCCAAGCCGCGTTCAGCAATTTCAAGGTTCTCACCTTCGACGTCGTCGGCACCTTGATCGACTTCGAAACCGGCGTGCTCGGAGCCGTGCGCAAGATCGGTGGCAGGAAAGCGGCCGAGCTCAGCGACGAGCAGATATTCGAGCCCTACAAGCGCGGCCGCGACAAGCATTACGAGCGTTCCAGCGAAGTGATGTTCCACGTCTATCACCATCTCGCCACCGAGCTCGGACTGCCGGCCGATGATGCGTCCTGCGACGTGTTCCAGCTCTCGGTGCTGCGCTGGGGGCCGTTCTCCGACTCGGTCGAGGCGCTGAAGCGTCTGCGGACGAAATTCCGTCTCGTGGCGATGACTAACGCGGACCGCGTCGCGCTGTCCTGCTACGCGCATGCGCTCGGCAATCCGTTCGACGACACCGTTTGCGCCGACGACACTGGCGTGGCGAAGCCCAACCCGGAATTCTTCGCCTACAACAAGGGCCGGCAATCCGCGTTCGGCTACAAGCAGTCCGACATCCTGCACGTGGCGCAGAGCCAGTATCATGACATCGGGATCGCGCGAAAACTTGGCTACAAGGTGTGCTGGATCGAGCGGCGCCAGGGTATCGCCGGCTTCGGTGGCACGCCCGCCGTGGAGACGCTGACCAAGCCGGACTTCCATTATCCGACGCTGAAGGCGCTTGCCGACGCCGCCATTGGCCCTGCGTCATAAATCGGTGAGCGCGGACATGACACGGGACTGGAGCGCGCTGCCATCGGCCAATTCGCTGTGGGAAGCCACGGCGGAGCCGGCACGCGGATTCCCTGTTCTGTCGGGCGAGCTGCAGGCGGATGTGGTGATCATCGGCGCCGGCTACACGGGGCTTTCTGCCGCGCACCACATCGCCAAGAGCGGCCTGTTGCCTGTCGTGCTGGAGGCCAATCGCTTAGGGTGGGGCGGGAGCGGGCGCAATGGCGGTGTGATCACCGCAAAATTCCGCCTGTCGTTTCGCGAGATCGACGCCATGTACGGCCGCGCCATGGCAAAGCGCATGTACGAGATCGCCCATGAGTCGACCGACATGGTCGAGGAGCTCGTCTCGGAATTCGGCATTACCGGAGCAAACCTCACCCGCACCGGCCAGGTCAAGGCTGCCCACAACGAGAGGACGCTGAAGGCCGCGATCGACGAAGCCAACTGGATGACACGCGAGATGGGCTCCGCCGAGGTCCGCATCCTCGACAAGAACGGAGTGCGCGAAGAGACCGGCTCCGACGTCTTTGTCGGCGGCGTGCTCAATCCCGGCTCGGGCGGCATCCATCCGCTGAACTATCTGCGGGGGCTTGCCGATGGCGTGGCGCGCCGCGGCGTGTCGATCTTCCAGGAGTCGCCGGTCGTCAAGCTTCGGCGCGGGAAGGAGGGTATCGTCGCCGAGACGCCACGAGGCGCAGTGCGCGCCAAGCAGGCGATTATCGCCACCAACAGCTATTCGGATCTGACCGGCGCCACCGCACATCTGCAACGCACGCTGATCCCGTTCCGCAGCGCCATGGTCACCACCGGGAAGCTGCCGCGCAATCTCGCCGGAAAGCTGATGCCGACAGGGCGATCCTATACCGAGACCAAACGCATGATGCGCTGGTTTCGCATGGTCGACAACCGCGTGATCTTCGGCGGCCGCGGCGCCTTCGGCAAGCAAGACTCGCAAGCCGCGTTCGATGCCTTGCGCAGGGCGATGGTCGGCATCTTCCCGGATCTCGCCGATATCCCGCTCGAATACAAATGGTCGGGCCTCGTTGCCATGACGCTGGACTCGGTGCCGCATATCGGCCGGCTCGACGAGCGCACGCTGTTCTCGGTGGGCTACAACGGCGCCGGTGTCGCGATGTCGAGCCTGATGGGCCGCTATCTCGCCGCCTTCGTGCGCGGGGAGACGCCCAACGTCGGCCTGCTCGACGCGCGGCGCATGAAGACCATTCCGTTCTATCCGCTGCGTGAGCCCGCCGTGCGCATGGTCGCCGGCTGGTATCAGTTTCTCGATGCGATCGGTCGGTAAAGATATCTTTGGAGGAGGCGAGGATGAATATGAGGTGGACTGTTGGACTGGGTTGTGGGCTGGTCGGCGCAATCGGATGGATCAGCGCGGCTGATGCCGCCGAGCAGATCACTTTCGTCTCGCAAGGCGGCGCCTATCAGCAGGCGCAGACGGTGGCGATTCTCGATCCCTCCGCCAAGAAGCTCGGCATCACCATCAACCAGGATTCCATTCCGGACGCCTGGCCCGCGATCAAGACCCAGGTCGGCAGCGGCAAGCCGATCTGGGACGTGGTCGACACGCCCACCGGCTATTGCCTGCGCGGCGGAGAGCAGGGGCTGATCGAGAAGCTCGACTTCTCGAAAATCCCGAACGCCGCGGCGATGCCGGAGGCCTATCGCAGTCCCTATTCGGTCTCCTACGAATTCTATTCCAGCGTTCTGGCCTACAGCCAGAAAACCTTCCCGAAGGACGCGCCAAACAGCTGGGCCGATTTCTGGGACGTCAAGAAATTCCCGGGCCGCCGCGCGCTGCGCAATCACCCCATTGCCACGCTCGAGGCGGCGCTGATGGCCGACGGCGTCGCGCCGGACAAGCTCTACCCGCTGGACGTCGATCGCGCCTTCAAGAAGCTTGAGGAGATCAAGCCGAACATAACAGTGTGGTGGACGTCGGGCGCGCAGTCGGCGCAGCTCCTCAACGACGGTGAGGTCGATATGGAGATGGCCTGGAACGGCCGCGTCAGCGCCGTCGCGAAGGAGGGCGCGAAGGTTACCTTCACCTACAACCAGGGCATCTTGCAGAGTACTTCGCTCTGCATCCTCAAGGGCGCGCCGAACCTGGAGACGGCGGTGAAGTTCATCAACGAAGCCGTCGATCCCCTGCACCAAGCCAATCTGCCGCTCAACATCGATTACGGCCCGGGCAACCCCAAGGCGTTCGAGACCAGTGTAATCAAGCCCGAGCGTGCCGCGCAATTGCCAAGCGAGCCGGCGAATGCGGCGAAGCAAGCGCTGATGTCCTACGCCTGGTGGTCCTCGCCATCAGGTGAGGCCGCCGAGAAGCGTTGGGCAGCGTTCATGCAGAAGTAAGGCGGGGCAGCGTTGACGACATCCGTGCCAGATCCCTCCCAAAAGCATCAGCGCCGCGAGCACGGCCTGATGCTGGCACTGGTGTCGCCGGCGCTGCTGGTGATCCTGGCGCTGATCGTGTTGCCGGTCGGCTGGCTCGCCTGGCAGTCGGTCTACCATGACGGCTTCACGCTGGAGAACTATCGCCGCGTCTTCACCGAGGACATCTACTGGCGCAGCTTTGCGCTGACCTTCGAGATCAGTTTCGCGGTCACCGTCATCGCTCTGCTGCTCGGCTATCCCGTTGCCTACCTCGCCAATTCCGTGCCGAAGGGATGCAGCATTCTCATCCTGTCGCTGGTCGTTCTGCCGTTCTGGACGTCCGTGCTGGTGCGTGCCTATGCCTGGCTGGCGCTGCTCCAGCGCACCGGCGTCATCAATCAGTTCTTGCGGTATCTCGATGTGATCTCCGAGCCGCTGGCGCTGGTCCACAACACCCTCGGCACGGTGGTGGCGACCGTGCACATCCTGCTGCCGTTCATGGTGCTGCCGCTCTATGCCACCATGCAGAAGATTCCAGGCGATCTCATGCAGGCCGGCGCCAGCCTGGGCGCGAGCCCATCGATGACTTTCTTTCGTGTGTTCCTGCCGCTGTCGCTGCCGGGCATGCTCGCCGGCTGCACCATGGTGTTCGTGCTTTGCCTGGGCTTCTACATCACGCCGGAGCTGCTCGGCGGCGGGCGCACGGTGATGGTGTCGATGCTGGTGAGCCGCAATGTTGAGCTCTACAACCAGTTTGGCGCCGCCAGCGCGGTCGCGGTGGTGCTGCTCCTCAGCGTGCTCGCCATCTTCTTTATCGTCAGCCGCTTCATTTCGCTCGATCGTGTGCTGGGACAGAAATGATGCGCGTCTCGTCCGCTCGGATTGCCCTGTACGTGATCAGCGCGCTGGTGCTGGTCTATCTGATCCTGCCCGTGCTGATCATCGCGCCGATCTCGTTCTCCAGCGCGCGCTTTTTGACCTTCCCGCCGCCGTCGTTCTCGACGCGCTGGTACCAGCAGTATTTTTCGAATCCGGCCTGGATGCAGGCGACGCGGGTGACGCTGACGGTGGCGCTGTTCACCGTGGTGATAGCAACGCCGTGCGGTGTCGCGGCTGCCTATGCCATCAGCCAGTCGAAACTGCGCATCATGCGCATCATCCACATGGCGCTGCTGCTGCCGCTGGTGGTGCCGATCATCATCACCGCGGTCGGCATCTTTTTCGTCTATGCCAGGGTCGGCCTGGTCGCGACCATGCCGGGCCTCGTGCTGGCGAATGTGATGCTTGCGCTGCCCTATGTCGTGATCTCCGCGCTGGCGGGCTTGCAAAGCTTCGACGCCGCGCAGGAGATGGTCGCGCGCAGCCTCGGCATGAACCGCCTGCGCAGCTTTTTCGCGGTGACGCTGCCGCAGATCAAATCCAGTGTCGTAGCCGGCGGCATCTTCGCCTTCATTTCCGCGATGGACGAGACCATCGTCGCGCTGTTCATCTCCGGTGGCCAGTACCAGCCGCTGACCAAGCGCATGTTCACCGCGCTCCGTGATGAGATCGACCCCACGATCGCCGCGATCTCGACGTTGATGACGGCGGCTTCCTTCATGCTGGTGCTGCTGGCGAGCGCCCGGCAGCGGAGGAGCTCCTGACGCGCCCGACGTTCCGGGGCCTAGGCTTACGAGGTTTTCGCGTCGAGCCGATCGACGGCTTCCCCTTGGGTCATACCAGGGTCGCGCAGATCGTGCCCTGACATCTTGCGACCGCGAACAGGGCGGTGGAGTCGGCGCAGAAGGACATCGTGACTGCGTTCGTCAAGCACAGGCCGCCTCAGAAATAGGGCTACGCACTGCTGCAGGCCGGCAGCTCTTCCGGCCACGCATGCATCCATGGTATGAGTGCCGCATCAGGAACAGGGACGGGCTGGCATGGCGTCTGAGTCGGTGGGTGGCATTTTTGGCGCGATCGTCGCGGCGATCGTGCTTGCGGTCGCCGTCGTGTTCGGGCCGATCGGGCAGTACGGCAAGCCGCCGAAGCCGGCCAAGGTCGAGCCGGCTCCCGCCGCCGGGGCGCCCGCAGTCCCGGCCGCACCGGCGCCGCGGGGCCCGGTGATCCGGGAAGTCCCGAACCAGTAATGCGGGAAAATGGGCGGCTTTGCCCCCTTGCAAAGCGGCTTCACCGCTCCCATTTAGCCCCTAACGGCGACGTCGAGCCAAAAGCTCCGCCGCTGGGACGACCTTGGAATAGCTTGGGCCTGCGCCGGATGTACGCGCGGTCCGCCGTTCCGGGGTCGTTGGCATTTCAGGGCCCCTTTTGGGCTGATTCCCACATAAACCCCGGCTTGGCAGCGCAGGACGCGGCGGATATACGCTGCCGTCATGAATGAAGCTATCAGACCGGGCGTCGACAATCAGGCTCAAGAGGGGCCCGAACTGTCGGTCATCGTCCCGACTTTCAACGAGCGTGACAACGTCACGGTGCTGTATCGGCGGCTGGCGGCGACGCTCGTCAACATCGCCTGGGAGGTCGTCTTCGTCGACGACAATTCGCCCGATGGCACCTGGGACGTGGTGCGGGCGCTGGCGCTGAAGGACAGCCGCGTGCGCTGCATCCGGCGCATCGGCCGCCGCGGCCTGTCGGGCGCCTGCATCGAGGGCATCCTGGCCTCGAGCGCGCCTTACGCTGCCGTGATCGACGCCGACCTCCAGCATGACGAAACCCAGTTGCCGAAGATGCTGCTCTTGCTCGCGAGCGACAAAGCCGACCTCGTCGTCGGCAGCCGCTACATCGAGGGTTACAAGAGCGAAGGCTTCAACAAGCAGCGCGCCGGGGCCAGTGCGCTCGCGACCGAAGTGGCCAAGAAGATGCTGCGGGTCGAGATCGCCGATCCCATGAGCGGCTTCTTCATGGTGCGCCGCGATCGTTTCGAGCAATTGGCGCCGAAACTGTCGGTGCACGGATTCAAGATACTGCTCGATCTCGTCGCCACCGCACATGGCGATCTGCGCGCCGTCGAGATTCCCTACACGTTCGGCGCCCGTCAGCACGGCGAAAGCAAGCTCGATTCCATGGTCGCGCTGGACTTCCTCGGCCTCGTACTGGCCAAGCTCACCAACGACATCGTCTCGCTGCGCTTCATCCTGTTCGCGATGGTGGGCGGTATCGGCCTCGTGGTGCATCTCACCACGCTGTTCATCGCGCTTCAGCTGGTCAAGGTGCCGTTCGCGGAGGCGCAGGCTGCCGGCGCCATCGTCGCCATGACCAGCAACTTCATCATGAACAACTTCCTCACCTATCGCGATCAGCGGCTGAAGGGGTTCGGGATCCTGCGCGGCCTGATCATGTTCTACATCGTGTGCAGCGTCGGCCTGCTCGCCAATGTCGGCGTCGCCTTCTCGGTCTACGACCAGGAGCCGATCTGGTGGCTGGCCGGCATGGCCGGCGCGCTGATGGGCGTGGTGTGGAATTACGCGATGTCCGGACTGTTCGTCTGGCGCAAGAAATAGCGCGCCAAGGATTCGGATATGGGCGGGGCTGACGCGCGGATCATCCGCAATACGGCGCTGGTGATCCTTGCGCTGGTCGCCTTGCGGCTGGTCGCGGCCGCTTTCACGCCGATCACCTTCGACGAAGCCTATTACTGGATGTGGTCGAAGAGTCTGGCGGGCGGCTATTACGACCATCCGCCGATGGTGGCCTACGTCATCCGCGCCGGCACAATGATCGCCGGCGATACTGAACTCGGCGTCCGCCTGGTCTCGATCCTGCTCGCGCTGCCGATGAGCTATGCGATCTATCGCACCGCCGCGATCCTGTTCGGCGGTGCCCGCGTGGCGGCGACCAGCGCCATCCTGCTCAACGTCACGATGATGGCCTCGGTCGGCACGCTCATCGTCACGCCGGATGCGCCACTACTGGTGGCCTCCAGCTTCGTTCTGTTCTTCCTCGCGAAAGTGCTGGAGACCGGCCGCGGTGCCTGGTGGCTTGCGGTCGGCGCCGCCGTCGGCGCGGCGCTGCTGTCGAAATACACCGCGATGTTCTTTGGCGCGGCGATCCTGATCTGGCTCGCTTGCGTGCCGAAACTCCGGCGCTGGTTCCTCTCGCCCTGGCCCTATCTCGGCGGGCTCGTGGCGCTGGCACTGTTCTCGCCGGTGATCCTCTGGAATGCGGATCATCACTGGGTCTCGTTCGTCAAGCAGCTTGGCCGCGCCAGGATCGAGGACTTCCGTCCGGTCTTCATCGCCGAATTGATCCCGACGCAGATCGCGTTCGCGACGCCGCTGGTCTTCATCCTCGGCGCGATGGGGCTGCATGCACTGACCTGGCGCAGAGCCGGTGCGCTCGCCTCACGTTTGCTGATCGAGACGATGTTCTGGACCATCGTCGCCTATTTCGTCTGGCATTCGCTGCACGCCCGCGTCGAGGCCAACTGGTTCGCGCCGGTCTATCCGCCGTTCGTCGTCGCCGCTGCGGCCGCAGCCAACCTCGCGCAGTGGAAGCCGCCCGCGCGACGCCTGGTGGATTTCTGCCTGCGCTGGGCCGCGCCGACCGGCATCGTGATGTTTGCCGCGCTGATCCTGCAAGCCAATACCGGCTGGCTGTCCGGCTATCGCCGTGACGCGACCGTGCGCAGCGTCGGGGTAGGCTGGCGCGAACTTGCCGCCGGCATCGAAGCGGAACGCGTGCGCCATGGCGCGACCTGCGTGCTGACGCCGGATTACGGCACCACCGGCTGGCTCGCCTTCTATCTGCCGCGCGGCAGCTGCGTGGTGCAGCAGAACCAGCGCATCCGCTGGGTCAACATGCCCGAGCCCGATCCGAAGCTGCTTGCCGGCAGGCTGCTTTATGTCGACGAGTTGCGTCCCGACGGCCACCCGTTCCTGAACGAGCTGTTCGCGAAAGTGACGCGCATCAGTGAGTTGCAACGTAAGCGCGGGCCGCTGGTGGTCGAGACCTACGGCATCGATCTCGTGGAAGGCGCAAAAGGCGACGTACTGGACCGCTCGCCGCCGCCGGAAGCGCGCTAGCGTCGTGGGATCCCGCGGCTTCCGGCAAGCGACCTGATCATCGCGCGCGGCGCGACGCCTTGCGCAGATCAGTTGGCGTTGCGTCATAGGCGCGGCGGAACGTCCGGTAGAAGTACGACAAGTCGCTGAAACCGCAATCGTACGCGATGGCGCTGACCGTGAGCGCCGCAAAGCGTTCGCCGGTCAGCATCCGGAGCGCGCGCTCGAGCCTGCGGGCCAAGACGAATTCCGAAAAGGTCATGCCTTCCCGTTCAAACAACTTGTGCACGTAGCGCGTGGTCATGCCGAGCCGCGCGGCCACCGTGGCGACGGACAGATCGTGGCTGCCGATTTGGTCTCGCACTTCGGCCTTGATCGCTTCCAGCCGCGCGGCGGCAAGCCCCCGCCGGTGCGCCTCATGCGCCTCATCTGCCTTGGCGCCGAGCGCGAGCGCGGCGAGATCGACGATGTGGCGGGCGGCCGTCTCCGCGATGGCCGCTCGGCCGAGCGTATCGCCACTGTGCAGCGCCTCGACATAGGAGAGCAGAAGCCGGACGGCTTCGTTTCCAGCGAGAATCGGGCGTGCATAGACTGCGTCGAGGTCCCGCACCAGCGCCGCGACCTGAAGCCGGGGCAGGGCGACGGTCACGACATTGCCCGGCTCGTACATCGTGCTCACCGACGGGTATGCCGGGGAGATGGCGACGGCTGAACCGGGCTGGAGCGGGATCTCACGACCGAGCTGCTCGGTCGTGGCCGCACCGCTTGTCAGAATCGTCAAGCCGAATGCGTCTGCGGCGCGGGCGGCGTGCTGCCGGGTGATGCGATATTGCGCGGCGGAGCGCGTTCCCGACACGAGGGCCACGCCGGGCAGGCTCTGAAAAGTGACGCTGGCATGGAATGGTTCGTCGCCGATCGCATCGATATCGACGTGCGTGATGTTGCGGCCGTAGATCTCGCGCCACATACTGAGGCGGCGGCGTGCAGGAAAAGCGTCGGTTGAGATTTTCTGTGGCGCGAACGGAAGCTTAGGCGAGGTCATGCGCTCTAAGTCGGACGTCACTCGCCGCAAGTTCAACATCCCGCAGCTATAGCTGATTTTCGTTGAGAAACAATGGTGGCCAGGCAAGCACTGTAGCCCGAATGCATCTTCTTGCGGCGGACTGGGGATCAGTTCGCTGTGGTCCAAAACTCCGTTCCCTCAAGTCCAAGCCGTTATCGGACGAACCGACTAAGCCTTCTGGCGATGGGACGTTTCGGTGCGTTTCCACGAGGGGCGGTTCGGCCCTTGCGAAGCGATAGGACAGCCAGGACTTGCAGATGAGCCTGATCGAAATTGTGCGGCAGCCGGCGCGCGTGT
This sequence comes from Bradyrhizobium sp. CCBAU 51627, assembly GCF_028128765.1. Lineage (GTDB taxonomy): Bacteria > Pseudomonadota > Alphaproteobacteria > Rhizobiales > Xanthobacteraceae > Bradyrhizobium. The sequence continues at coordinate 321,995 of NZ_LBJG01000027.1, read as the reverse complement.
CTTCTCCCCGGCTTTCTGTGGCTGCCGGCATCGAGCGGTCGGGGCCTGTCCGCACCGGCCGTGCTCACGATCACGCCCCCACGATGCGTCGGCGCGCGCAATCGCTGCGCGCCTGGCTGGCCGGTTCGACGGCCCTGACCGGACTGCTGCTTGCGGGCGCCGCAAACGCCGCCAGCTCGGTGCAATGGCTCGGTACGGTGTCCAGCAACTGGATCGCGGCGGGCAACTGGACCGACGGGACCATGAACGTCGTGCCGACGGCCGCGGACAACGTCACGATCGACACGATAATGCCCAATCCGACCGGCCTGACCACTGCCGCGAATGGCTTCGCCAACCAGCTCTTCGTCGGCTCGATCGCGACGGGCCAGCTCTTCATCCAGGGTGGTAGCATTCTCACGACGAGCGCAGGCACGATCGGCTTCTTTCAGAACGGCAACGGCACGGTCACGCTCACGGGAGCAGGTTCGGCCTGGCACAACAGCGGCGACTTTGACATCGGCTCGAGTGGCAAAGGCGTGCTGAACATCGGAGCCGGCACCAGCGTGACCAACGCCAATGCCACCTTGGGCACGTTCGCCGGCGCGACGGGCCTGGTCAATGTCAGCGGTTCGAATGCGAGCTGGACGACGTCGCACATCCTCACCATTGGCGAGGCGGGCACCGGCACCCTCACCATCTCCAACGGCGCCAGCGTCTCGGCTCCGATCATCGGCGTTGGCGACGGGACCAGCGGCGTCGGCTCGGTGAAGGTGGCAGGGGCGGGATCCAGCTTGACCAGCTCGGGAGTTCTCATTCTTGGCGTGGACGGCACTGGAAGCCTGGCGGTCTCACAAGGCGCCAGCGTTACAACCTTTGCCGCGACCTTCGGCAACAACACCGGATTCGGAGGCAACGCGCCCTCGCAAGGAACCGGAACGATCGATGGCGCCGGCACCCTGTTCGCCGCGGGCCAACTCGAAGTCGGCGCCGGCGGCATCGGAAATCTCACGATATCGAATGGCGCCCGGCTGACGACGTCAACGGCGCCCGCGCTCCTCGGATCTGCGCTGACCGGCGTGGGAACGATCACGGTGGACGGTGCAGGATCGACTTGGGCGAGCAGCACGGCGATCAGGGTCGGTCAGAACGGTACCGGCACGCTGAACGTGACCAATGGCGCCACGGTCAGCGCGTCGTCCACCTATCTTGGCTACTACGCGGGATCGAGTGGCACGATCAAGGTCGATGGCTCAGGGTCAAGCTTGACCAACACCGGTCTCACCGTCGGCTTTGGTGGCGCCGGGACACTCACCATCAGCAATGGTGGTTCGGCGAGCGCGTTTGACAGCACGATCGGCAACAGCACGGGAAGCAGCGGGACGGCGACCGTCGACGGTTTGGGATCCTCCTGGACCAGCACGAACAACCTCACGATCGGCGGCTTCGGCCAGGGCCGTCTCACGATTTCGACCGGTGCCGCGGTCTCCAGCAATAATGGCGCCATCGGCACCCTGGCCGGTTCAAGCGGCACGGTGACGGTGACCGGCGCGGGCTCGAGCTGGAGCAACGCTAGCGTCCTGACTGTCGGAATGATGGGCACAGGCGCGCTCAACCTGTTGAACGGCGCAGCCGTGACGTCCGGCGGTGTCCAGCTCGGCGCCTTCGCCAGCGGCTCGGGTATCGTCGCGGTGGACGGCGCAGGATCAACCCTGACGAGCAACGGCGATCTGACTGTGGGCCTTGCCGGCAATGGCGCGCTGACCATTGCCAATAGTGGCTCCGTCACCGCAACTGGGAATGTCTATCTCGCCCAAGGCGCGTCCGCGACCGGTGTGCTCAACATCGGCGCAGCGCCAGGTTCCGCCGCGGCGGCGCCAGGCAGTCTGAATGTGGGCTCCGTCCAGTTCGGGAGCGGTTCGGGCGTCATCAATTTCAACCACACCTCTTCGAACTATTTGTTCTCGCCCGACATCAGCGGCAACGGCGCGGTCCATCAGATCGCCGGCACCACCGTGCTCACCGGCAACGACACCTACACCGGCGCGACCACGGTCGACGGCGGCACGTTGTCGGTGAACGGCGCGGTCACGACGTCGGCCACAACCGTGAATGCCGGCGGCACGCTTGGCGGCTCGGGCAGCCTCGCCGACGTCACCGTGAATGGCGGCACGCTGGCACCGGGCAATTCGATCGGCACGGTGACCGTCACCGGCAATCTCGTCTTCACGACGGCCGCGACCTATATGGTGCAGATCTCCGGCGCCTCGGCTGACAAGACGATTGTCGGCGGCTCTGCGCAACTCGCCGGTACGCTTGCGGTGATGCCGACGAGCCGCGTCAATGCAACCACCACCTACACCATTCTCACCGCGTCAAACCTGTCCGGCACCTTTGGCACCGTGACTGTGAGCACCCCGGCCTTGGCGCGTAATGCGCGCGTCAGCTATGCCGGCAACGAGGTGCTGCTGACGGTCGATCCCGGCCTGTTGTCATTGGGACTGCCGACATCTGCCACCATCAACCAGAAGAACGTTGCCGCCGGCATCGATGCCGCACTGCTCGCGGGCGCCAATCCGACCGGCGCCTTCAACAGCCTGTTCAACGCCAGCGGAGCGAATCTCCAGGGCGCACTGACGCAAGCCTCGGGTGAAGCCGGAACAGGCACGCTCCAGACCACGTTCGATGCGATGGATCGCTTCCTCAACATCCTGCTCGACCCCTTCGTCGGCAACCGCGGCGAGAGGTCCGTGCCGAGCGGCGCTGCCTTGTCTTACGCCGGTGAAGCGGCAAGGCCGCATGCGAAGACAGATGCCTTCGCGACCCAATTCACCAAGGCGCCCCTCGAGGCTGCACAGCGCTGGAACGTTTGGGCCACCGGATACGGCGGATCGCAGACCACGAGCGGCAACGCGACGGTCGGATCGAACACGGCGACCAGCCGTATTGCCGGCGCCGCTGCTGGCGCAGATTACCTGCTCTCGCCGAACACCATCGCGGGCTTTGCGCTCGCCGGCGGCGGCACCAGCTTCAGCCTCGCCAACAGCCTCGGCAGTGGGCGCTCCGACCTGTTCCAGGTCGGCGCCTATGCAAGGCACATGAGCGGCAACGTCTATGTCTCCGGCGCGCTCGCCTATGGCTGGCAGGACATCACCACCAGCCGCGCGGTGACGATCGCAGGCCTCGACCAGCTCCAGGCGCGCTTCAATGCCAACGCGCTGTCGGGGCGCTTCGAGGGCGGCTACCGCTTTGCGACGCCATGGATGGGGATCACGCCCTATGGCGCGGCGCAATTCACCTCGTTCTTCCTTCCGGGCTACGCCGAGCAGGCGATCTCCGGTGCCAATACCTTCGCGCTGAACTATGCGGGCCGTGACGTCACCGATTGGCGCGGCGAGATGGGCGTCCGCACCGACCGGTCCTATGCGCTGGAGACGGCGATGCTGACCTTGCGTGGCCGTCTCGCATGGGCGCACGACTTCAATCCGGACCGCACGATCTCGGCCACGTTCCAGACCCTGCCGGGCGCAAGCTTTGTCGTGAACGGAGCGGCGCAGGCGCACGACTCCGCGCTGACGACGGCATCGGCGCAACTGAAGTGGCTGAACGGCTGGTCCACGGCGGCAACGTTCGAGGGCGCCTTCTCCAACGTGACCCGCAGTTATGCGCTCAAGGGCAGCGTTGGCTACAGTTGGTGAGAAGCAGCGGACGCACCAGCCTCGCGCAATGTTTCACCAGTATCGTCCGGGGTATTGATGACCACGAAAAGGACTTGGTTGGTGCGTTTAGAGGTGCGGTCGGAGAGGTCCGCCGAGCGCGCTGAACCGGCCGAGAATTATAGTTAACACGGTCGCCTAAGTCCGTAGTTCTGCGGGCTTTTTTCTCGAAATGGCACAGCGTTAACGACTTGCCCTACTGCCGCCCGAACTTAATCCGCATTTAACTAAAAGTCGCCTTAATGACGCTCCGACCTTCTGCGAGATGCTGTTCCCGGATCGTGACGTGCGGCACTTCGAAGGGGGACTTAGTGACACCGTCCTGGACGCAAGGCGAATGAGTACGAGTATCGCTGCGCAAAGTTACGCGGCACGGAAGCCCAAGAATCCTTCGAAGCATTCCTCTCGGAAGTCTTCCCGGAAAATGACCTCCCAAAACGTGCTTGGCGCTGCGGTGATCGGCTGCGTCGTGCTTGCCGGCTGGACCGTCTACAACAACATCTTCGCCGCCAGCGTCTATCCGACCGTCGGCAGCTCCGGCTATGACGAGCCCGTCGTCAAGCGCGCGCCCAAGGTCGCGCTGCGCGAAGCCGGCGAGGCCATCCGGGAAACCTTCGCGCTGCTGCCCGACCGGCTGCAGGTGGCTGCACCGATCTCCCGCGAAATGTTCAACGAGCGCTTTGCCGCTGCAGCGACCCAGGGCGTCGAGTCCAACGCGGCGAGCGCCGCGCCCGCGGCGAAGGTTGCTGAAATCCCTGCGAAGCCGACCGTCGTCGCCAAGGTCGCCGAAGTGCTGAAACCGCTCAATCCGGCCAAGGTGGCTGAGAGGGTCGCTGACAAGGTCGCGGATGTGGCGAAGGGCAAGCGCGGTACCGACGCGCGGGTCCAACTCGCGGCGGCCGATCCGGCCCAGATCGTGCCGGCGCCTGAAGTCAGGCCGAAATCCTTTGCCGATCGCGCCAAGGCCGCGGTGATGTCGATCACCGGTCCGCGCCAGTCGATGGTGGAGAAGCTCTGGGGCAAGCGCGAGCCGTCCGGCGGCTTGCTGGCCTATGCCTCGGCCGATGCCAGCGTGACCTCGGCGATCGCCCCGAAGGAGCAGAACCCGATGTTCGGCGGCGCGCCGCCCTATGAGCGCGACACGGCGGTCTACGACATCACCGCCAAGACGGTTTACCTGCCCGATGGCACCAAGCTCGAGGCGCATTCGGGCCTCGGCTCCAATCTCGACGATCCGCGCTCCTCGAAGGTCCGCATGCGCGGCGTGACGCCGCCCCACATCTATATGCTCAAGCCGCGCGAAGCGCTGTTTCACGGCGTGCCGGCGCTGCGCCTGACCCCGATCGGTGGCGAGAGCGCGATCTACGGCCGCGACGGCCTGCTGGCGCACACCTTCATGCTCGGACCGAACGGCGATTCCAACGGCTGCGTGTCGTTCAAGGACTATTACGCGTTCCTCGATGCCTATCGCAACAAGGGCATTCGCAAGCTCGCGGTGCTGGCGCGGGTGCAGTAAAGCGCGCTCAGGCCGCCATCGTCTTGCGCAGCGCCATCTCGGTGGCGATCGCGTCCCGCACGGCAGGCCGCGCCTGCATGCGTTCGAGATAGGCCACCAGCGTTGGCCAGGGCGCGATGTCGACACCGGCCGGACGCAGCAGCAACAAGGCCCAGGTGAGATGCGCATCCGCGACGGTGAAGCGGTTGCCGACGAGGAATTCACGCTCCGCCAGATGCGCTGACGGCACCGACAATGTCTGCGCGATCCGCGCGCGCGGCTTGGCGAGCGAGGCGTCGTCCTTGTACCAGAAGGTCGGAAACAGGAAGGCCTTGTGGATCTCGGCGCCGATGAAGCTCAGCCATTCCTGCAAGCGATAGCGATCGGCATCATCGGGCCGCGGCGCGAGGCCGCTCTCGGGGGTCAGGTCGGCGATGCATTGCAGCACCGCCGCGCTTTCCGTCAGCCGCTCGCCGTTCGCCAGCACCAGCACCGGCACCGCGCCCTTCGGCGAAATGCCGCGAAAATCGCCGTCGTCGTCCGCGACCTTCTTGGTGCGCAGATGTACCAGATGATAGCGCGCGTCCAGGCCAGCTTCCATCAGCGCGATGCGGCTCGAAAGCGAGCAGGCCATCGGGGAGAAATAGAGTTGCAGCATCGCGTTGCTCCGTCAGTTCAGCACATCGCCGCGCGCGATGACCGCGAAGCGGTCGGAGAGCTCGGCCAGCGCAACCTCGTGCACGGTCCGGGCGTTCAGCGTGCCGCCACGCCCGTCGGGCAGATCGCGCGTCGCGCAGGAATTGGCATCGATGGTCGTGCGAAAGCCGAGGTCGAGCGCCGCGCGCGCGGTCGAGCTGACGCACATATGGGTCATGAAGCCGGCCAGCACGATGTTCTTCCGGTCGGTCGCGTCGAGACGCGCCTTGAGATCGGTGCCGGCAAAGGCATTGGGCAGCTCCTTCTCGATCACCAGCTCGCCGGCATGCGGCGTCAGTTCGGCGACAATGGCGCCGCGCTCGGCACCGCGATCGAACAGGCCGCCTGTCTTGCCGCGATGGGCGATATGGATGATCGCAGCATTGGCCGCGCGCGCCTTTGCCAGCAGCGTCACCGCTCGCGCGATCGCAGGCTTGGCGTCGGGCAGAGCGAGGGGGCCTGCGAGATATTCGTTCTGGATGTCGATCAACACCAGCGCAACGTCGGCAAGGCGCGGCGGGGTGAGGTCGGCGCCGGCAAGCTGCAGCAGGGTCTTTGCGGTCGTCATTGGGTGGGAATCTCCGTCGAGGTCCAGCAAACATAGCGCCGCCGTCCCCTGCCGATATGCAGGGATATTGCAGCGGTCGGCTGCGATATTGCAGGCGACCTGCGGCCGGTGTAGCCTCGCCCCATGAACTGGGACGACCTCCGCATCATCGCCGCCGTCAGGGACGAGGGCACCTATGCCGGCGCCAGCGCCCGGCTGCGCATCGACGAAACCACGGTCGGGCGCAGGCTGTCGCGCATCGAGCGTGCACTCGGCTTGCGCCTGTTCGAGGCGGCCGACGGCGTCCGCAGGCCGACGCGGCAATGCGAATCGGTGCTGGCGCATGTCGAGGCGATGGCGGCGCACGCCGCCGAGATCGGTCGCGTCAGCGAGAGCGTGGAAGGTCCGGTGGGGCGCCTGCGTATCGCCTCCACCAACACGGTCGCAGAAGAAGTGCTGTCGCCGCGCGCGAGCGATTTTCTGCGCGCCAATCCGGGTCTGACCTTGCGATTCCTCACCTCGAGCGAGAACGTGAAATTCTCGCGCTGGGAAGCCGACCTCGCCATCCGGCTGCGCAAGCCGGACAAGGGCGACTTTGCGATCTCAAGGCTCGGGGACATCGAGCTCTATTATTTCGAGCCTGATGGGAGCGAGCGCGAGCCGATGCTCTGTGCCTATCCGGATGAGTTAGGTGCCATTCCCGAGATGCAATTCCTGCGCTGCAGGAAAGCCCACGCGCGCTGCGTCACCGACAATGTCCGCGTCATCCGCAACCTGATCCGCGCGCATCAGGCTGCCGGCGTGCTGCCGGAGTATGTTTGCGCGGATCTGCTCGCCGATCGCCGCCTGCGCGCCACGTTGCTGCCGAAGCGGCGCGATGCCTGGCTGCTCGTGCAAAATCACCTCAAGCGCGATGCCGCGACACGCGTGACGATCGACTGGGTGAGGGCGTGTTTTCAGGAGATGGCGCGGGAGTGAGGCTTCTTTGCCGGCAGCCACCGTCAAATCACATCTTGCACTGAACGCGCGTCCCTCTCGGCGCGACCAATTCATCGCATGCATCGGGATTGCGCGAGCCATCGCTTGCGCTAATCTCCACATGCAACCTTATTGGGCAGGGCAGGCGAATGACAACTCTTCAGGACACCATCCGGCCGTCGGCCCAATCGCGAGAATGGAAGGCGATCGTCGTTCTGATCCTGCTCGTCCCGGTGCTGTGGTCGCCGGTGATCCTGTTTCGGTACGTGCTGTTTCAGCCCTTCAACATCCCGTCCAACTCGATGGCGCCGACGCTGGTGGTTGGCGATTACATCTTCGCCGCCAAATATGCCTATGGCTATGGCCGCTATTCGTTTCCCTTCGCGCCGTCGTTTGTCTCGGGGCGTTTCCGCGCCGCTGATCCTGATTATGGCGACGTCGTCGTGTTCCGCACGCAGAAGGACAGTTCGACCGATTATGTGAAGCGCGTGGTCGGGCTGCCCGGCGATCGCATCCAGATGCGGCAGGGGCAGCTTGTCCTCAACGACACGCCGGTGACGCGTGTCGCTCTGAAAGAGGTGGCCGCCGGCTCCTCCTGCGGCGGCGAGTTCGGAGCCAAGGTCAAGCGCTGGCGCGAGACGATGCCGAACGGGGTGAGCTACATCACGTACGACTGCATCGACGACGGCTTTCTCGACAACACCAACGTCTACACCGTGCCGCCTGGCCAGTTCTTCGTGCTCGGCGACAACAGAGACAACTCGACCGACAGCCGCATGGCGACGATGGGCTTCATTCCGATGGACAATCTCGTTGGCAAGGTGACGCGGATCTTCTGGTCGCTCGATTCCAGAGGCGAACTGCGCGCGGAGCGGCTGGGGAAGGTGGAGTGAGTGGAACGCCGTCATTCCGGGGCGCGCCGCCTTGGGCGCGAGCCCGGAATGACGAGCGAAGAGAGTTGACCCCCCAAACAAAAACCCCGGCATCGCTGCCGGGGTTTCGTAGTCCTTGAGGTGGTTGACCTTAGAAGTCCATGCCGCCCATGCCGCCGCCCGGGGGCATCGCGGGGCCCGCGCCGCCCTTCTTGGGCAGTTCGGCGACCATGGCTTCCGTGGTGATCAGGAGCGCGGCAACCGAGGCTGCGTTCTGGATCGCGGTACGGACCACCTTGGTCGGGTCGATGATGCCCTTCTTGACGAGGTCGGCATATTCGCCGGTCTGGGAGTCGAAGCCGTAATTGTAGGCCTTGTTCTCCAGGATCTTGCCGACGATCACCGAGCCGTCTTCACCGGCATTGATCGCGATCTGGCGAGCGGGAGCCGACAGCGCCTTGCGGACGATCTCGACGCCGGTCTTCTGGTCGTCGTTCTTGGTGCGCAGGCCCTTGAGCTGCTCGGAAGCACGGAGCAGGGCGACGCCGCCGCCCGGGACGATGCCTTCCTCGACAGCCGCGCGGGTCGCATGCATCGCGTCATCAACGCGATCCTTGCGCTCCTTCACCTCGACCTCGGTCGCGCCGCCGACGCGGATCACCGCGACGCCGCCAGCGAGCTTGGCGAGGCGCTCCTGGAGCTTCTCACGGTCGTAGTCCGAGGTGGTCTCCTCGATCTGCGCCTTGATCTGGGCCACGCGCGCCTCGATGTCGGCCTTCTTGCCGGCGCCATTGACGATCGTGGTGTTCTCCTTGTCGATCATCACCTTCTTGGCGCGACCGAGCATGTTGAGCGTGACGTTCTCGAGCTTGATGCCGAGATCTTCCGAGATCGCCTGGCCGCCGGTCAGGATCGCGATGTCCTGCAACATGGCCTTGCGGCGATCGCCGAAGCCCGGCGCCTTGACGGCAGCGACCTTCAGACCACCGCGGAGACGGTTCACAACAAGCGTCGCCAAGGCCTCGCCTTCGACGTCCTCGGCGACGATGACCAGCGGCTTGCCGGTCTGCACCACGGCCTCGAGCAGCGGCAGCAGCTCGTTCAGCGAGGAGAGCTTCTTCTCGTTGATGAGGATGTAGGCGTCGTCCATCTCAACGCGCATCTTGTCGGCGTTGGTGACGAAGTAGGGCGAGATGTAGCCGCGATCGAACTGCATACCCTCGACGACGTCGAGCTCGGTCTCGAGCGACTTGGCTTCCTCGACGGTGATGACACCCTCGTTGCCGACCTTCTTCATGGCGTCGGACAGGAACTTGCCGATCTCCTGGTCGCCGTTCGCCGAGATGGTGCCGACCTGGGCGATCTCGTCGTTCGAGGTGACCTTCTTGGAGTTCTTCTGCAGGTCCGCAACCACGGCCTCGACCGCGAGGTCGATACCGCGCTTGAGGTCCATCGGGTTCATGCCGGCGGCGACCGACTTGGCGCCTTCCTTCACGATCGCCTGGGCGAGCACGGTGGCGGTGGTGGTGCCGTCGCCGGCCGCATCAGCGGACTTGGAGGCGACTTCGCGCACCATCTGGGCGCCCATGTTCTCGAACTTGTCGTCGAGCTCGATCTCCTTGGCGACGGTGACGCCGTCCTTGGTGATGCGGGGCGCGCCGAACGACTTGTCGAGCACAACGTTGCGGCCCTTCGGACCGAGCGTGACCTTCACCGCGTTGGCGAGAACGTCGACGCCGCGCAGCATCTTGTCGCGCGCTTCAACCGAGAATTTGACTTCTTTGGCTGCCATCTGAAATTTTCCTTGAGGGTTTGACTGGAGGGAGGAGAGGGGCCCTTAGGCCGCCTTCTTCTTGGACTCGCTGACTTCGAGAACGCCCATCACGTCGCTCTCCTTCATGATCAGCAGATCCTGGCCGTCGATCTTGACCTCGGTGCCGGACCACTTGCCGAACAGCACGCGGTCACCAACCTTCAGGTCGATCGGGACCAGCTTGCCAGCCTCGTCGCGGCCACCCGGGCCAACGGCGACGACTTCGCCCTGCGAGGGCTTTTCCTTGGCAGTGTCGGGAATGATGATGCCGCCAGCGGTCTTCTCTTCTGCGTCGATGCGCTTGACCACGACGCGGTCGTGAAGCGGACGGAATTTCATGCAGTCCTCCTAAGCATTTGCACGAGTTGAGGATTTTGAGATTGTTAGCAATCGATGCCCGCGAGTGCTAGCGCGAGCGAGGTTGAAATAGGACAGGAATTTTGCGGGGGCAAGGGTTTGTAGCAAAAAAATCAGCAGGCGAAAGCACCGAGTGCCAGCTTCGCATCGCCATCGTTAACCGGCCTTTGGAGACCTCTGGGAGGCCGTATTAGCACGGGGCCGTCTCTGCTGCTAACGCATTGAATTTCAACAGCTTGTTAAACTTTTGGGCTTGAGATGGGTTGTCAGTTTGCGTCACATTTCTCTCATGTGAGCGCATCGTTTCCGGGTGGCTCCCGGGGCACCGATCAAGCCATCCCCTGAATGCGCTCCTGCAAAGGAGGTTTGGCATGGGACTGCGCGTTGGGGGCGTTTCCGACGATTTCCGGAAACAGATGCTGGGCTACGGGCTGACGACGGCCCAGATTCTCTACCGGATGCCGGATCACCCGTCGCTGCTCCAGACCTACGTCTGGCAGAACTACGACATGTTTCCGAAATTTCCGGCGCTCACCGACTTCCTCGCCTTCTGGACCGAGAAACTCGACGGCCCGCTGCATTCGGTGACGGTGGCGCATTCCAAGCTGATCAAGCCCGCCGAGCTCCGCGCCGTGGACGGCGTGTTCCGGCTGAATTGAGGGGAGCGCCGCTCTCGTAGGAAGGGCAAAGGCGCGCGCTCGCGCGCCGTGCCCACCATCTCTCTATGATCGCGCGCAGAACGTGGGCACGCTTTCGCTTTGTCCACCCAACGATATCTCGTTCCGTGCTAGCCTCTCACGATAACAACAAGGGAGGCGGCCCATGGCCAAAAAGGTAAAATCGCGCAGTGCAGTCCAGACCGCGGTGAAGAAGCGAAGCGGAGCCAAGTCCGCCGCGCGATCTGCCGCCCGCAAGGCGGCGAAGGCGCGCACCGCGCCGGCAACATCATCAGCGAAGAAGTCCGCGCGCCCCAGGCAGCGCATCGCCATCAGCCATCACCGCGAGGAAGATTTCAAAGCCGACGGCCTGCGCGCCTACGCAAAATACCGCGACCTCGGCATCGCCGCGGCAACCCACGGCCTCGCGCAAGCGCACGTGATCCGCCTGCAGGGGCCCTGCGATCCGGCCGAGGTCTCCAAGCTCCACTATCACGACGTCGAATTCCAGATGGTCTACGTGCTCAAGGGCTGGGTGAAGACCTACATGGACGGGCAGGGCGAGACGATGATGAGAGAAGGCAGCGCCTGGACCCAGCCGCCGAAGATCAAGCACATGATTTTGGACTACTCCGATGACGTCGAACTGCTGGAGGTGATCCTGCCGGCGGAGTTCAGGACGGTGGAGCTGAAGGCGTAGCGTTCTCCACGTCATTGCGAGCGAAGCGAAGCAATCCAGAATCTCTCCGCGGATGCATTCCTGGATTGCTTCGCTACGCTCGCAATGACGGGTCACTTGTAGCCCGGGCCTCACGTCAACACCCCCACCACCGCCCCCATCAGGCACGTCGTCAGCGTCCCGGATACGATCGACTTCAGTCCCAGCGCGTTGATCTCCTCGCGCCGTTCCGGCGCCATCACGCCCAGGCCGCCGATCATGATGCCGAGGCTGGCGAAATTGGCGAAGCCGCACATCGCGTAGAGCATGATCAGGCGCGAGCGCGGATCGAGCGTATCGGGCGGCAGCTTGGAGAAGTCGACATAGGCGACCAGCTCGTTGAGCACGGTCTTGGTGCCCATCAGGCTGCCGGCCGTGATCGCCTGGTCCCAGGGCAGTCCCATCAGCCAGCACATCGGCGCCATGATCAATCCAAGCAGGCGCTGCAGCGAGATTGCGGCACCGCCGAGGTTGGGCAACAGGCCAAGGATGGCGTTGACGAGATAGACCAGCGCAACCAGCACCAGGAGCATCGCGACGATGTTGATCAGCAGCTCGATCCCCGCGCTCGTGCCTTTCACGATCGCATCCATCGTGCCCGAGACTTGCATCTCGGGATCTTCCAGCGCGCCGCCGGTGCGCTTGTCGGAGGTCTCGGGCACCATGATCAGGCTGACCAGGATCGCGGCCGGTGCGCCCAGCACCGAGGCGATGACGAAATGCGCGGCTGCGTCGGGGATCAGCGGCGCAAGCAGCGTCGCGTAAAGCACCAACACGGTGCCAGCGATGCCGGCCATGCCGCCGGTCATCACCAGGAACAGCTCGCTGCGCGACATCTGTGAAAGATAAGGCCGCACGAACAGCGGCGCCTCGACCATGCCGAGGAAGATATTGGCCGCGGTCGAGAGGCCGACCGCGCCGCCGACACCAAGCGTGCGCTCCAGCAGCCAGGCCATGCCGCGCACCACAGGCGGCAGCACGCGCCAATGAAACAGCAGCGTCGTCAGCACGCTCATCACCAGCACGATCGGCAGCGCCTGGAAGGCGAGGATGAAATCCGCCCCCGGCACCTTGAGCTCGAAGGGCAGGGCGCCACCGCCGACATAGCCGAACACGAAGGAGGAGCCGGCGCGCGAGGCCGCCGAGATCGCGCCGACCGCATCATTGATGACGCCGAAGCCATGCGCGATGAGAGGCACCTTCAGCAGCACGATGGCGGTAACGAAGGTCACGACAAGGCCAATCAGCGCCTGGCGCAGCGAGACCGCGCGGCGATTCTCCGCGAGCGCGAAGGCGATCAGCAGCAATGCGAAAACGCCGAGTGTCGATTGCAGCCGAAGCATGATGTCCCCAATCCCCCAATGATTATGGCCGCACGCGCGTTGCAAACGCAATGCCGGGAATGCTGCCGCCCCTGGCTCTGTTGACAAGCCGGCGCGCGTCAGCCACGCGGGGCGCCTTGAGATCAGGACGCACCAGCCGAGCGTGACCGAAGAGGCGATGCCAGAAGAGCCGACATCCGTCAGTCCACCGGTCAGCGCCGGTGAGCTTCTTCGCCATCGCGCCTTCCTGTTCTTCCTGCTTTCGCGCAGCCTGTCGCGCTTTTCCAGCCAGATCGCGGCGGTGGCGATCGGCTGGCAGATCTACGACCTGACCGGCTCGGCCTTCGATCTCGGCATGGTCGGCCTCGTGCAATTCGCCCCCACCGCGCTGCTCGTCTTCGTCGCCGGCCACGCCGCCGATCGCTTCGAACGCAAGCGCGTGGTGCAGCTCTGCCAGCTCGTGGAAGCGGCGACCGCGCTTTACCTCGCCGTGATCACCTGGCTCGGCGCGGTCGGCGAGGTGCAGATCTTCATGGCGACCTTCGTGCTCGGCATTGCCGGCGCCTTCGAAAGCCCGACCACTGCGGCGTTGCTGCCGCTGATCGCGCCGCAGGGCTCGCTCCAGCGCGCGACCGCCGTGTCCAGCGGCGCGGCACAGGTTGCGACCATCACGGGACCGGCGCTCGGCGGCTTTGCCTATGCGATCGCGCCGCATCTCGCCTATGCCGTGATGCTGCTGTTCTGGATTCTCGGGATGATCCTGACCGGCTTCATCCAGCCGCGCCCGCAGGCGGTCGCCAAGGACACCGGTACGGACAACATCTTCGCCGGCGTCCGCTTCATTCGCCAGAGCCCGGCGATCCTCGGCACCATCTCGCTCGATTTGTTCGCGGTGCTGTTCGGCGGTGTCACGGCGCTACTGCCGATCTATGCCCGCGACATTCTCCAGGCTGGCCCGGTCGGGCTCGGCGTGCTGCGCGCCGCCCCCGCGGTCGGCGCATTGATGATGACCATGGTGCTGGCGCGCCATGCCATCACGCGGCATGTGGGCCTGCGCATGTTCCAGGCGGTGATCGTGTTCGGTCTCGCCACGATCGTGTTCGCGGTGTCGCACTGGATGTGGCTGTCGGTGCTCTCGCTCGCCGTGCTCGGTGCGGCCGACACAATCAGCGTCGTCATCCGCTTCTCGCTGGTGCAGCTTGCGACGCCGGACGAGATGCGCGGCCGCGTCGGCGCGGTGAATTTCCTCTTCATCAATGCCTCGAACCAGCTCGGCCAGTTCGAGAGCGGGCTCACAGCGGCGCTGCTCGGTGCGATGCCGGCCGCCGTGCTCGGCGGCGTCTGCACGGTGGCGGTGGCGCTGCTGTGGATGAAGCTGTTCCCCAGCCTGCGGCAGGTGGAGAGGCTGGAGTAGGGGAAGATCTCGTGTCCCGGACAAGCTGCAACGCGTCAGCGTTGCGGCGCAGAGCCGGGACCCAGAACGTCAGGAAACGCGGAGGCATGGGCCCCGGCTCAGCAGCGCGTCATTGCATGCCGCGCTGCGTCCGGGGCATCGAGAGAGTGGCTTAGCCGCGCCCGACGAACGGCATCTTGGTCGCCATCACCGTCATGGTCAGGACGTTGGCATCGAGCGGCAGGCCGGCCATGTAGGCGACCGCGTCGCCGACGGCCTTCGCATCCATGCGCGGCTCGTGCTTGGTGGTGCCGTCGGGCTGCAGCACGCCGGGGCCATTGACCATGCGATCGGTCATCGGCGTCGCGGCATTGCCGATGTCGACCTGGCCGACCGCGATGTCGTACATGCGGCCGTCGAGGTTCGAGGCTTTGGTCAGCCCCGTGATGGCATGCTTGGTCGAGGTATAGGCCGCCGAGAACGGCCGCGGCGCATGCGCCGAGATCGAGCCGTTGTTGATGATGCGGCCGCCGCGCGGGGTCTGGTCCTTCATGATGCGGAAGGCGTGCTGGGTGCACAGGAACGGGCCGGTGAGGTTGGTGTTCACCACCGCTTGCCACTGCTCGAGGCTGAGGTCCTCGAAATTCACGGCAGGCGCGCCCATGCCGGCATTGTTGAAGAGCACGTCGAGCCGGCCATAGGTCGCCTTCACCTTGTCGAACAGCGCGGCAATCTGCTCCGGCTTGGTCATGTCGGCAGTCACGCACAGGCTCTTGCCGGCCGGGCCGAGTTTCGCGGTCTCCTCGAGCATCTCCATGCGGCGGCCTGCGAGCACCACGGTGAAGCCGGTGTTCATCAACGCCAGTGCGGCGGCGCGCCCGACACCGGTGCCGGCGCCGGTCACCAATGCGATCTTTTTCGCTTCACTCATCGTTTCCTGCCTTTTCTTCGAGTTGTCAGGTCTTGGGTTCTTTTTCGTTCTTGTAGGGCGGCCGCGGGATGTTCTGATGCGCGGCGCGCAACGCCGCCGACCAGCGCGAGCGCAGGTCGTGGAAATAGGGCTCGCCGGCCTCGATGCGGTGATTGAGATCGGCTTCGCAGGCGTCCGCGCGCACCACCAGCACGTCGATCGGCAGCCCCACGCCGAGGTTCGAGCGCATGGTCGAGTCCATCGAGATCAGGCCGGTCTTCAGCGCCTCGTAGAGCTCGACGTCGTAATGCATGGCGCGATCGAGCACCGGCTTGCCGTATTTGTGCTCGCCGATCTGCAAGTAGGGCGTGTCGGTGGTGCACTCGATGAAATTGCCGGCGGTGTAGACCATGAACAGGCGCATGCGCGCGCCCTTGATCTGGCCGCCGAACAGAAAGGAGACGTCGAAGGACACGTCCTCGGATTTCAGCGCCGGCCCCTCCGTGGCGTGCACGGCCCGGATGGCCCGGCCGATGCGCTGGGCGGCCTGGAACATGGTCGGCGCATTCATCAGCGTCTCGATCTCGCCCGTGTTGGGGTCTTCGAGGCCTTCGGTCAGCGTCGACAGCACCGACTGGCTGATCGCGAGATTGCCGGCGCTGGCGATCGCCATGATGCGCTCGCCGGGTTTCGAGAAGATGTGCAGCTTGCGAAAGGTCGAGACGTTGTCGAGACCGGCATTGGTGCGGGTGTCGGCGATCATCACCAGACCGTCCCGAACCAGGATTCCGCAGCAATAGGTCATTTCCAGTCCCCGAACGCGTTTGCGCGGAAGTACTAGCCAATTTCAGGGACCGGTCCAACCCCCGATTGTCGGGGTGACGTGCTAGCCCTGCCGCTGCGACTGCGATTGCGACTGGCCGCCGCGGCTGGCCTGCTCGACCTTGACCGCGACCGTCAGCGTCTCCGCGCCGCCGCCATAGCGGGTGCCGCGCACGGGAGCTGCGCCGAGATAATCGAGCCCGATCGCGACGCGGACATGGGCATCGGTGGTGCAGATGCTGTTGGCGGGATCGAAGCCGACCCAGCCGAGATCGGGCACGTAGGCTTCCGCCCAGGCGTGTCCGGCATCCTGATGCACAGTGCCGTCGGAGCGCAGGAAATGGCCGGAGACGAAGCGTGCCGGCACGCCGCCGCTACGGGCGCAGGCGATGAAGATATGCGCATAGTCCTGGCAGACGCCGCGTTTGAGCGTGAAGGCCTCCGCGGCCGAGGTTCCGCTGTTGGTCGGATCCTCGTCGAAGGTCATGTGATCGCTGATTTGCGACATCAGCGTGTGCAGGAAACCGAGCGTGTCGCTCTCGGCCTCGCTGCGCAGCTGGCGCGCGACCGCCATCATCGCCGGATTGACCGTCGTGAGGTCGGTAGGACGCAGGAACATGCCGGCCGGAAAACGCTCGTCAGTGCCACGCAGCACCCCGCCGGTGTCGTGAATCTCGATCAGCCCCTCGGCGGTGATCTTGATGTCGCTGACGGGCCCGCAGGACAGCACATGGATGACGTTGCCGAACGCATCTTCGTGCATGTCGAGCTTGGTGTCGGTCGAGACGTCGATCTGCCACTCCGCCACATATTGCCCGTCATGGCTGCCCGGCGTCATGCGCAGGATCTGGATCACGCTCGTCGCCGCCGGCTCGTAGCGATAGGTCGTGGTGTGCAGGATTCGCAGGCGCATAGGTGGACCGTGTCGTTAGTGGTGAGACCCGACTGCCGCCGCAAAAGAAGATCGTCATGCCCGGGCTTGTCCCGGGCATCCACGTGCTTCCTCGTGGCTCGAAGAAAGAACGTGGATGGCCGGGACAAGCCCGGGCATGACGGTATCCCATTTCGTCAGTCGGGGGACATCAGATCAAATACTGCTTCGTGATGATTTCGCCCAGCCTGGAATTGTCAGCGATGAATTCCTGAATGAATTCATGCACGCCACGCTGGAAAATGTCGTTCATGTTGCTGTGTTCCAGCCGGTTGCGGATGCCGCGGGCATGGCGCTGGGCCGGACCCTGGCGGCCATAGGCGACGCCGATCTGATCGAGATTGCGCACGAGATTGTCGTAGCAGCTCGCCAGCGAGCGCGGCAGCGTGCCGTTGAGGATCAGGAGGTCCGCGACCAGCCACGGCTTCAGCGTCTCGCGGTAGACCCAGTGATAGGCCGTCAGCGCCGAAACCGAGCGCAGGATCGAGCTCCACTGATAGAAGTCGAGCGGACCGCCGACGTGTTCCTCCTCCGGCAGCAGCACGTGATACTTCACGTCGAGAATGCGGGCGGTGTTGTCGGCGCGCTCCAGGTGCAGGCCGAGGCGTGAGAACCAGTAGGCGTCGTTGCGCAGCATGGTCCGGTAGGCCGAGCCGTCGAAGCGCAGCGAGGTCTCCTGCACGAAGCGCAGGAATTTTGCGAGGTCCTCGCGGGTCGAGGTGCCCTTGCTCCAGACCGCCTGGAGCTCGATCCAGGCCGAGTTGATGGTGTCCCACATCTCGCTGGTCAGCGCCGTGCGCACCGAACGCGAGTTCAGCCGCGCCGCCTCGATGCAGTTCCTGATGGAGGACGGGTTGTCGGCCGAGAACGAGAGATAGTCGACGACGTTGTGCTCGTTGGCTTCCTCGTGGGTCCGATAGAAGCTCTCCGCGACGCCGGCGGTGAGCAGCGCCGAGTCCCATTCGTTGGTCTTGCCGATATAGGCGGCTGGAAGCGCGGTGACGCGCAAGGTCGCATCGATGGTGCGTGCGAGATATTCGGCCCGTTCGACGTAGCGGGCGAGCCAGTAGAGGTTTTCGGCGGTACGCGACAGCATCTCACTACTCGTCCAGAATCCAGGTGTCTTTGGTGCCGCCGCCCTGGCTCGAATTGACCACCAGGGAGCCTTCCTTCAGCGCGACGCGGGTGAGCCCGCCCGGCACGATCGTGGTGCTCTTGCTGCCGGTGAGCACGAAGGGCCGCAGGTCGACATGGCGCGGCGCGAGACCACTGGCCGTGCAGGTCGGGCAGGTCGAGAGCGCCAGCGTCGGCTGCGCGATGAAACCTTCCGGCTCGCGCTTGAGCTTTTCGCGGAACGCCTCGATCGTCGCCTTCGTTGCGGCAGGGCCGATCAGCATGCCGTAGCCGCCGGAGCCGTGCACTTCCTTGACGACGAGCTCGCTCAAATTGTCCAGCACGTAGGCGAGATCCTTTGACTCGCGGCAGCGCCAGGTCGGCACGTTCTTCAGGATCGGCTCCTCGCCCAGATAGAATTTCACGATATCGGGCATGTAGGAGTAGATCGCCTTGTCGTCGGCGATGCCGGTCCCGACCGCGTTGGCGAGCGTGATGTTGCCGGCCGCATAGGCCGACATCAGCCCGGGCACACCGAGCACGGAGTCCGGGCGGAAGGTGAGGGGGTCGATGAAATCGTCATCGACGCGGCGATAGATCACGTCGACCCGTTTCAGCCCCTCGGTCGTGCGCATGAACACTTCGTTGTTCTTGACGATGAGGTCGCGGCCCTCGACCAGCTCGACGCCGAGCTTGTCGGCGAGGAAGGAGTGCTCGTAATAGGCAGAGTTGTAGACTCCGGGCGTGAGTAGGGCGACCGTCGGCTCGCCCGACGCGCCGTGTGGCGCCACAGAGCGGAGCGCGGCGAGCAGCTCGTCCGGATAGCGCTCGACCGGTGCAACCCTGTGGCGCGCGAACAGGTCCGGAAACAGCCGCATCATGATCTCGCGGTTTTCCAGCATGTAGGATACGCCCGAGGGCGTGCGCGCATTGTCCTCCAGCACGATGAAGTCCTCGGCGTCGACCCGGACGATGTCGATGCCGGCGATGTGCACATAGACGTCGTGCGGCACCTGCTGACCGTTCATCTCGGGCCGGAACACCGGGTTCTGGAAGATCAGATCGTCGGGCACGATCTCGGCGCGGAGGATCTCGCGGCCGTGATAGATGTCGCGCAGGAACATGTTCAGCGCCCTGACGCGCTGCTTCAGCCCGTTTTCCAGCCGCGCCCATTCCTTGCCCGACATGATCCGCGGGATCACGTCGAACGGGATCAGGCGCTCGGTGGATTCGGAGTCTCCATAGACCGCGAAGGTAATTCCGATGCGACGGAACAGGAGCTCGGCCTCCTGGCGGCGATATTCGAGCGCCTCGGGAGGCGTCTCCTTGAGCCAGCGTGCCAGCTCCTGATAGGCGGGGCGAAGGTCCCCGCCCGGAATATTCATTTCATCAAACGCGACTGCCATAGATCCCGACTGTTCTCCGCAAGGCGTTGCGCCATTGAACAGGTCGCCAAGCCCTGGTGGAGGCCGCAACGTCCTGGCCATGCGGCAAGAGTGCATGACTCCGAGGAGGTAGCAAGGGCCGGGCCAGCGCTATAAGCATGGAGACAGGGCTTTTGCCTGCAATGGTCAGGACGGTGCCTGAAAAAATGGCTGAGGACTGCTTATTTCGGCAGCAAAACCGCGTGACTTCAACGCGTTACCTCGGCAAAGTCGGGACCTGAGGTGAGGGACTTAGTGCATGAGCGAGATCGTCACGGCGGGCATTCTGGTCATCGGGGATGAAATCCTGTCCGGCCGGACCAAGGACAAGAATATCGGCTTCATCGCCGAATATTTGACCAATATCGGCATCGACCTGAAGGAGGTCCGGGTCGTCTCCGATGACGAGGACGACATCATCGCCGCGTTGAATGCACTGCGGCAACGCTACACCTATGTCTTCACCACTGGTGGCATCGGGCCGACCCACGACGACATCACCGCGGACAGCGTCGCCAGGGCCTTCGGGGTCGGCATCGACCATCATCCCGAGGTGGTCGCCCGTTTCAGGGAGCGCTGGAGCGGGCAGGACCTCAACGAGGCCCGCCTGCGCATGGCGCGAATCCCCGACGGCGCCGAACTGATCCAGAGCGCGACCATCCTCGCGCCCGGCTTCAAGATCGGCAATGTCATCGTCATGGCCGGCGTGCCCTCGATCATGCAGGCGATGATGGACATTGTCTCGCCCAAGCTGAAATCGGGCGTGCGCATGCTCTCCGAATCGGTCCGTGCCAATGCGCGGGAAGGCGACATCGGCAGTCCGTTGCGGGCGATCGCGGCCGCCCATCCCGACACCATCATCGGCAGCTATCCCTTCATGGATGAGGAGCAAAAGCCAAACACGAACCTCGTGGTGCGCTCGCGCGATCCGGACAAGCTCGCCGCTGCAATGGCGGCGGTGAAGGAAATGCTGGCGGGATTGAACGTCACCCGCTAGCAACCTAGCTGCCGGCAAACGAAGCAGGAGACGACAATGGCTGGTGAAACACCGCAATTGAGCGCAGAGGAACGGGCAGGTCGGCCCTTTCCGGTGTCGTGGGACCAGTTCCACCGGGATTGCCGGGCGCTGACCTGGCGGCTCAACGAGGTCGGTCCGTTCCATGCAGTGATCGCGATCACCCGCGGCGGCCTGGTGCCGGCGGCAATTGTGGCGCGTGAGCTCGGGGTTCGCATCATCGATACGGTCTGCATCGCCAGCTACGACCACGACAAGCAGGGCGAACTCCAGGTCCTCAAGGGTATTTCAGAAGCCGCGATGAAGCTTGGTGGCGGCACCGGCAAAGGCCTGTTGATCGTCGACGACCTCGTCGACACCGGCAAGACCGGCAAGCTGGTGCGCGAGATGCTGCCCGATGCGCATTTCGCCACCGTCTACGCCAAGCCGAAGGGCCGTCCCTTGGTCGACACCTTCATCACGGAAGTGTCGCAGGACACCTGGATCTTCTTCCCCTGGGACACCGCGTTGTCGTACCACCCGCCGCTGCGCGACGGCGCAGCGTGATCAGGGCCTTAGGCCGGTGCTAAACTCGCAATGACGCGCGGAGGCGGCTATGCCCCTGCAAAACCGCGTCACGCCGACAGGCGAGATCATCGCCACACCGCACCGCGGCCTGTTCACCGGCAATCGCGGCATCATCCACGATCCCGCGACGAAGACCTTGCTCAACAAGCGCTGGTCGACGCCGGCCTGGATCACCTGCCTCTGTGAATTCCGCGGCTGGCGCAGGCCCGTGATGGCGCGGCGGAGCTGGACAGAGCTGTTCTTCCTGGATGAGGCCACCGCCTTTGCTGCAGGTCACCGCCCTTGCTTCTTCTGCCGCCGCGACGATGCCAAGCTGTTTCGGGCTGCATGGGAGAGGGGGAACGACGTGACCGGAATCAGCGCCAAGGCGATGGATGCCGCACTTCATCGTGAGCGGCTGGATCGGGGTAGGAAACGCCTGCACGCCTTGCCAGTGCCGCTCGCCGAACTGCCCGATGGCGCCATGGTGCAGCAAGCCGAACAGAGTTTTGTGGTGGTGCAGGGTAGGGCGCTCTTGTGGTCGGCGGCCGGCTATGTGTTCGACACACACGAACTCACCGAGCCAATGCTGCTGACACCGCCATCGACACTGCGCGCACTGAGCGCCGGCTACCGGCCGGTGCTGCATCCCTCTGCGTCAGGCTAGATTACCCCAGCTTCTCGCGCGCCAGCGCTGCGCCGGCGCCGAGCGCCATCAGCTTGGCTTCGGCGATCTCGCGCCGCATCGGCGCCATGCCGCAATTGGTGGTGGCGATGATGTTGCTCTTCGGTACGAATTTCGACACCGCCTCGATCACCTTGACGACGTCGTCCGCGGTCTCGACCGTGTCGCTTGCGACGTCGATGACGCCCGCCTGGACGATCTTGTTCTTCAGGAGCGCGAGCAGATCGAGCGGCACTTTCGAATTACGGCACTCGATCGCGACCTGCTGGATCGGGCTGGCGTCGATCGCCGGGAAGATCTGCTCGTACTGCCGCCACTGGCTGCCTAACGTCTCCTTCCAGTCGGTGTTGGCCTTGATGCCGTAGCCGTAGCAGATGTGCACGGCGGTGGCGCAGGTGAGCCCCTGCGCGGCGCGCTCCAGCGCCCTGATGCCCCAGTCGTTGACTTCGTCCATGTAGACGTTGAAGGCGGGCTCGTCGAACTGCACGAGATCGACGCCGTCGGCCTGCAATGCCTTGGCTTCCTCGTTCAAGAGCTCGGCGAAGGCGAAAGCCATCTTGACGCGATCGCCATAGTAGCGGTCCGCGATGGTGTCGATGATGGTCATCGGGCCGGGCAGAGTGAATTTCAGTTTATTTTTCGTGTGCGTGCGAGCGATGCGCGCCTCGAAGGCATGGACGCGATCCTTGAGCCGGAGCGGTGCGACCACCTGCGGCACCATCGCCTTGTAGCGATCCTTGCGGATGCCCATCTCGACCTTGTGGGCGAAATCGATCCCCTCGATCTTCTCCAGGAAGCCGTGGACGAAATGCTGGCGGGCCTGCTCGCCCTCGGTGACGATGTCGATGCCGGCGTCTTCCTGGATCTTCAGCCAGATCAGGGTCGCGTCGCGCTTGGCGCGGAGAAGCTCGTCGCCCTGCGACTTCCAGGGCGCCCAGAGCATGTTGGGCTCGGCGAGCCATTCCGGCTTGGGCAAGGATCCGGCGATCGTCGTTGGAAACAGCATGGGTCCCTCCCGGCGGGTTATGATTGCGCCTCTGTCTGCCATGTCTTAACGTCGAGGTACAGAACAACAAAAGTCGCCCTCTCTTCCAGCGGCGATGATAGGGAAGGCCAAAGGAAGGCCCAAGGAAGGCTCATGATCGATCTCCATTACGCGCCGACGCCGAACGGCTGGAAAATCTCGATCATGCTGGAGGAACTGGGGCTTCCCTACACCGTGAAGCCCGTCAACATCCGTGCCGGTGAGCAGTTCACCCCTGAGTTTTTGGCGATCTCGCCCAACAACCGCATCCCCGCGATCGTCGATCACGAGCCGGCCGACGGCGGCGCACCCTTCTCGGTGTTCGAGACCGGCGCGATCCTAATCTATCTGGCGGAGAAGACTGGCCGCTTCCTCCCGAGCGATCTGCGCGGGCGCTCCACCACGATCCAGTGGGTGATGTGGCAGATGGCGGGGCTAGGGCCGATGCTCGGCCAGCACGGCCATTTTGCGCTCTATGCGGCCGAAAAGCTTCCTTATGCGATCGAGCGCTACCGCGACGAGGCGGCGCGGCTCTATGGCGTGCTCGATCGCCAGCTCGCCAAGACCGGCGCCTATGTCGCCGGTGATTATTCCATCGCCGACATCGCCTGCTTCCCCTGGACCATGACCCACAAGGCGCAAGGCTTTACGCTCGACGACTATCCGAACGTGAAGCGCTGGTACGCCGAGGTGCGTGCGCGGCCGCAGGTGCAGGCCGGACTTGCGATCGGCAAATTCGTGAAAGAGCCATTCGACGAGGAATCACGCAAGATCATGTTCGGCCAGAGGGCTAAGGAAGTTCTGGGAAGGAAGTAGGCCTCCGCTTCCTCCGCGTCATTGCGAGCGAAGCGAAGCAATCCAGACTGGTTCTGCGGAAAGACACTGGATTGCTTCGTCGCTTCGCTCCTCGCGATGACGGGGGAAAGGAGCGAGACAAAAATGAGACACGAGGAAAAAGCCATGATCGAATTCTTCTTCGACTGCTCCAGCCCCTGGACCTATCTCGCCTTCCACAACATTCAGCCGCTGGCGAAGGAGTTGGGGGCGGAGATCACCTGGCGGCCGATTCTGGTCGGCGGCATCTTCAACACGGTCAATCCCAGCGTCTACGCGCAGCGAGAGAAGCCGGTGCCGTTGAAGGCGCGCTACATGAAGAAGGATCTTCAGGACTGGGCGCGCTCGGCGGGCCTTGCGATCAAGATGCCGCCGACGGTGTTCCCGGTGAATAGCGTCAAGGCGATGCGCGGCTGCATCTGGCTCGGCAAAGACATGGTGCCGTTCGCGACATCGGTGTTCGAGGCCTATTGGGGCGATGACAAGGACATTTCGCAGGATGCGGTGCTGGCGGATATCTGCAAGAAGCTCGGCATCGATGAGCAAAAATTCTTCGCCGGCATCTCGGAGCAGGCAATCAAGGACCAGCTCAAGGCCAACACGGAAGAAGTCGTCGCGCGCGGCGGCTTCGGTTCGCCGACCATTTTCCTAGGCAAGACCGACATGTACTTCGGCAATGATCGCCTGCCACTGATCCGCGAAGCGCTGCTGCGCAGCAAGGCGAGCGCGGCCTGATGGTTCGGGCCGTCGTCTGCCGCGCGCTCGGTGCGCCTGAAACGCTGCGGCTGGAAGAATTTCCATCGCGCCCGCTCGAGCCGGGCGAGGTTCGCGTCGCGATCCGCGCTGCCGGTCTGAATTTCCCCGACGTGCTGATGGCAGCCGGCGAATATCAGCTCAAGCCGGAGCTGCCGTTCACGCCCGGCATGGAAGCCGCTGGCGACGTCACCGAGGTCGGCGCGGAGGCGAGGGGCGTTGCCGTCGGCGACAAGGTCATCGTCAAGATGCGCCATGGTGCTTTCACCGATGAGGCGGTGGTAACGCCGTCTCAGCTCACTCCGAAGCCCTCGACCTTCGATTATGCGGAAGCTGCGACCTATCTCGCCGGCCACGGCACCGCCTATCACGCGCTGATCGACCGCGGCCGGATCGAGCCGGGCGAGGTGCTGCTGGTGCACGGCGCCGGCGGCGGTGTCGGCCTTGCCGCCGTCGAGATCGGCAAGATGCTGGGCGCCACCGTGATCGCGACCGCGTCCAGCGACGAGAAGCTTGCGATCGCGAAATCGCGCGGCGCGGACCACCTCGTCCGTTACGATCGCGAGCCGTTTCGCGACGCCGTCAAGCGCATCACCGAAGGCCGCGGCGCCGACGTCGTGTTCGATCCCGTCGGCGGCGAGGTGTTCGAAGACTCGATGCGTTGCATCGCCTGGGGCGCACGGCTGCTGGTGATCGGCTTCACCGGCGGCATCGGTTTGGCCAAGACCAATCTGCTGCTGATCAAGGGGGCCAGCGTGCTCGGCGTCCGTGCAGGCGAAGCCGTGCGCAGGAATCCGGCGCTCGGTGAGATCAGGCTGAAGGCGCTGCTCGGATGGGCGGAGGAGGGCAAGCTGCGCCCGAACGTCTCCCATCGCCTGCCACTTCAGGACTGTGCCACGGCGATGCGGCTGTTGATCGAGCGAAAGGCGATCGGGCGCGTGGCGCTGGTGATGGAGTGAGGGTTGCCGTAGGGTGGGCAAAGGCGCTCTTGCGCCGTGCCCACCATCGGTTCGTGATGGAGACAATTGGTGGGCACGCTCCGCTTTGCCCACCCTGCGAGAGCGTCACTTGTACTCCCGCTCCGTCCACCACGGGAAATAGTCCGGCATGTCGCTGGACACCTTGTTCTTGAACTGCGCCGGGCGTTTTTCCAGGAACGACACCACGCCTTCCTTCACGTCGTCCGAGCGGCCGCGGGCGTAGATGCCGCGGCTGTCGACCTTGTGCGCTTCCATGGGGTCGTCGGCGCCCATCATGCGCCACATCATCTGACGGATCAGCGCGATCGACACCGGTGCGGTTTTGGCGGCGAATTCCTTCGCCAGCGCACGGGCGGTGGGCAAGAGATCATCCGGGGCGACGACCTTGCTGACGAGGCGGCCGGCGAGCGCTTCCTGCGCTGGGAAGACGCGGCCCGAATAGCACCATTCCAGCGCCTGCGAGATGCCGACGATGCGTGGCAGGAACCAGCTCGAGGCCGCCTCCGGCACGATGCCGCGCTGGGAGAACACGAAGCCGAAGCGCGCAGCCTCGGATGCAAGGCGGACGTCCATCGCGAGCTGCATGGTGACGCCGATGCCGACGGCAGGGCCGTTCACCGCGGCGATGACGGGCTTGAGGCACTTGAAGATCCGCAAGGTGACCTGACCGCCGCCGTCGCGCACCTGAGGGTCGCTGTAATCGACCTTGCCGTCGGCAAAGCGCTTCACCGGTCCGCGCCGCGCGTCGCGGTCAAACGTATCGGCGCCCGACGACAGATCCGCGCCTGCACAAAAACCACGGCCGGCGCCGGTGACGATGATGGCACGGACGTTGTCGTCCTTGTCGGCGGCGTCGAACGCGTCGATCAGCTCGCCTTGCATCTGTGCGTTGAAGGCGTTGAGCTTGTCGGGCCGGTTCAGCGTGATGGTGAGGATCTGCTCGGCGACCTCGTATTTGATCGTCTCATACGCCATGAGTGGTTTCCTTCCCTGGTCATTCTTGAATCAATTCTGTCATTGCCGGGCTTGACCCGGCAATCCATCTTTTTGAAGATGATGGATGCGCGGGGGCGAGCCCGCGCATGACGATTGTGCTGAGACGCTAGATCGGCGGTTACTTCGCCGGCGGCTTTGGCCAGGGCCGCTGCGCGCCGCGCAGACCTTCGAACGCCTTGGCCATGCCGAGCACGCCGATATCGTCGAAGCGGCGGCCGACGATCTGCACGCCGACGGGAAAACCCTTCGCATCATAGCCGCCATTGATGGAGACGGCAGGATTCTCCGACATATTCCACGGCACGGTATAGGCGATGTGCTCGAACGGCTTCATGGGATCGTTGGTCGGCGAGGCCCAGTCCACCGGATAATTCACGTTCGGCGCGGTCGGCGAGATCACGTAATCGAGCTCGCAGAACAGCTTTGCTGCGGCCGCGCGGATCGCCATGGTCTGGTTGAAGCCGCGGATGACGTCGAGGCCGGAGAGCTTTGCGCCTGATGCGCCCCACTTGAAGATGTAAGGCAGCACCTTGGCCTGTTGGGCCGGCGTCAGCTTCGACAGGTCGTCCCACATCCGCGCGCGCCAGAAATTGTCGAGGCCGTCGAGCATCTCGCGCGTGAGGATGCCGTCGACCTCGGTGACGACGCTGCCCGCGGATTCAAATGCCCTCGCTGCCTTCACCGCCACCTCGCGCACCGGCTTCTCCAGCGCCAAGCCGCAGCCGGGATCGAGCATCAGGCCAATGCGCAGTTTGCGCGGGGACTTCTCAAGCCCTTTCCAGTTCAGCGGCTCGGTGGGCAGGCTCATGCCGTCGCGCCGGTCGGGCCTTGCGATCACGCTCATCATGAGCGCGCAATCATCGACCGTGCGGGTCATGGGGCCTGCAACGCGGCCGACATAGGTGGGGTCGATCGGCACGCGGCCAAAGCTCGGCTTCAGGCCGACGAGGCCGCACCAGCCGGCAGGCAGGCGCACCGAGCCGCCGATATCGGTGCCGAGATGCAGCGGGCCATAGCCGGCTGCGGCTGCGGCGCCCGCACCGGCGCTGGAGCCGCCGGGGTTCTTGGTGAGGTCCCAGGGATTGCGCGCCAGCGCGTGGAACGAGGAGAGGCCCGAGGACAGCATGCCGTAATCGGGCATGGTGGTCTTGGTGAAGATGATGGCGCCTGCCTCGCGCAGCCGCGCGGCGGGCGGGGCATCCTTCTCGGCCGGCACCAGCTTGACGCTGGCGGCGCCCAGCGGCGCCGGCACGCCCTTGGTCGCGATATTGTCCTTCACCGTGACAGGAACGCCGTCGAGCGCGCCGGACGGTTCGCCGCCGGACCAGCGCGCCGTCGAAGCCTCGGCGGCTTCGCGTGCGCCATCGGGGTCGAACGCATAGAGCGCCTTCAGATGCGGTTCCCACGCCGCGACATGCGCGAGCAAATCCTCCAGCACCTCGCTCGGCGAGAACTGTTTTGCGCGATAGCCCGCGATCAGATCGACCGCGGACAGATCGTGCAGCGAGGTGACCGCCTCCTTGACGCTCTTCTTCATCGCTAGCCCACCGGCATGCGCGTTTCGATGATCCGGGCGAACATGCTGGCGCCGATCGGCAGGATCTTGTCGTCGAGCACGAACCCGGGATTGTGCACCGGCACCGAGCCGTCATGGCCGACCCAGAAATAGGCGCCGGGAATGGTCTCCAGCATGTCGGCAAAATCCTCGCTGCCCATCTTCGGCTGGGTGCGGGTGATCACCTTGGCGGGGTCGACGATTGTGCGCGCGACCTCCTCGACCACCTTGGACTGCTCGACCTGGTTGACCAGCACGTTGAAGGTATCGCGGATGTCGACATCGATCGCGCACTCATAGGCGCTGGCGATGCCGGCGCAGATGGTGCGGATGCGCTCGCTGACCAGCGTGCGGACTTCTTTCGAGAAGGTGCGGATGGTGCCGCAAAGATGCGCGTCGCCGGGAATGACATTGTAGGCGGAGCCCGCATGGATCTGGGTGATCGACACTACCGCGGCCTGCAGCGGCTCGACGTTGCGGCTGACCACGGTCTGGATCGCCTGCGCCAGCGTGGTCGCGATCACGACCGCGTCCTTGGAGCGCTCGGGCATCGCGCCATGTGCGCCATAGCCGGTGATGCGGAGGTCGAAGAAGTCGGCGCTGGCCATCGCCGGGCCCGGCAGGATCGCGATCTCGCCATGGTTGAGGTCGGGCGCGTTGTGCAGGCCGTAGAGCTCGTCGCACGGGAACTTCTCGAACAGGCCGTCCTTGATCATGGCGCGGGCGCCGCCGAGGCCTTCCTCGGCCGGCTGGAAGATCAGGTGCACGGTGCCGTCGAAATTCCGGGTCTCGGCGAGGTAACGCGCGGTGCCGAGCAGCATGGTGGTGTGACCGTCATGCCCGCAGCCGTGGAAGCGGCCGGGAATCTTCGAGCTCCATTTCAGATTGGTGTTCTCTTCCATCGGCAGCGCGTCCATGTCGGCGCGAAGGCCAATGCGCTTGTTGCCGGAGCCCTTGCCCCTGATGACGCCGATCACGCCGGTGCCGCCGAGACCGCGATGCACCTCGATGCCCCAGCTGGTCAGCTTGTCAGCGACGATGCCGGAGGTGCGCACTTCCTCGAAGCCGATTTCGGGATGGGCGTGGAGGTCGCGCCTGATAGCAGTGAGTTCGTCGGCGTAGCCGTCGATGCGGTCGATTGTGGGCATTTGTCCTGTCCGGTTAGCGTGAAGGGGGCGTGAAAATGGGACCGTTCGGCTTGATGCGAATGCCCGGCCGCAGGCGCGTCCAGGGGAGTGACGCCGTGTCGGCGGGCATCGCGCCCGGTGCGGCGCAGATCATCAGCTTTTCCGCGATCGGCTCGAAATCGGCGCGGAAATGCACCGAGCTCTTGTTGACCAGAATCTTCTCCCTGGTCGGCTCGATACCGACATAGCGGTACATCGCCTGGTCGGCGAGCTGCGCCTTGTGCGAGGAGACGACGACGCGGACGTCGCCGATGCGCAAGGCCGCGGAGGGGCCCATCTCCATCTCGCGGCCGCCGTAATAGGGACCGGGCGCGATGAAACGGCCGTCGGAGAGTTGTTCGACCACGAAGGTCTCGGTGTAGGGCTCGTCGCCGGCGATCCCTGACTTGCCGCCGAGCGACAGCGTCACGGTGGCGCCGACGCCGGCCGCATGCGCGGCCTTGGCTGAAGCCGGATCATAGATTGCGCCGGTGGCGGCGCTCGCTCTGTTGCGCACCAGTGCGCGCAGCATGCCCGTGGTGTCGGAATCGCCCCCGGCGCCGGGATTGTCCTGGGTATCGGCGATGATGATCGGCTTGCTCGCGCTCTTCGCAAGTTCCATGGCGTGGCGCACGCCGTCATCAGGCGTCCAGATCTTGCCGTCGAAATCGTCCTCGTGGCTTTCGATCAGCTTGACGATCGCATCTGCGGCGCGATCGGCGTCGTCTTGCGTCCTGCCATAGGCGAACACGCTCGGTCCGCAGTCGCGGAAATCGGCGGCGGGGAAGCCCGGCGCGAAAGACAGCGTCGGAACCGCATCGCTCTCCAGCGCGGCGAGCTTTTCGTAGATGCCCTTGGTGGGGAAGTCGTTGGTGCATTGCCAGCTGATCGCGATCAGGAACGGCAATTGGCGGAATGATTTTGCGAAGCGCTGCTTCGTCTTCAGCAGCAGGGCGAGATGCCTTGCGCAGGCGCGTCCGGTCTCGGCCATATCGACATGCGGATAAGTGCGGTAGGCAATCAGCGCGTCCGCGTGTTCCATCATCGCGGGCGTGACGTTGGCGTGCAGGTCGAGGCTTGCAACCAGAGGAACATCCCTGCCGATGACGCGGCGCACGCGCGCCAGAATCTCGCCCTCGCCGTCGTCGAGATGCTCCGTCACCATGGCGCCGTGCAGATCGAGATAGACGGCGTCGATCGGGCCGGCGGCCGCGATGCCGTCCACCATCACCTTCACGATGCGCTCGAAGGCGTCCTCGGTGACATGTGCTGACGGGCTTGCGCCGCAGGCGATGGTCGGAACGAGTTCCCAGCCGTTGGCTTCCGCGCCGTCGGCGAAACCAGCGAGACCGACATTGATGCGGCGCATCACCTTCAGAACGTCGGCACCCACGGTCATCGCCGGCCAGCCGCCGCCATGCTGGAAGTCCGCAAATGTCGCCTTCGTCGGAGCGAAGGTGTTGGTCTCGTGCAGGAAGCCGCCGACGGCGATGCGAGTCATCAATGCAAGTCCGATCAATCAAGAGTGCGCGAAATTAGCCATGGGCTTGCCGTGAGAGCAAGGCGGGAAGCAATCGCGCAACGCATGGGGTCAAGCTGTTTTGGGAATGTGTGCCGCGCACACCGTCATTGCGAGCGCAGCGAAGCAATCCAGACTTTCTCCACAGAGGGATTCTGGATTGCTTCGCCGGTGCTAAACTCGCAATGACGAGGGGAGAGACCTACGCGCTCGCCCCCACACCCTCCGACACCGGCCGGAAATTCGCAAAGTCCCAGTTGCGGCCCGGTGCCGCATCCAGCAGTGCCTTGGTGTAGGCCTCCTGCGGGTGCGTCAACACCTCCGCGGCGGGCCCCTGTTCGACGACGCGGCCGTGCTGCATCACCACGACCTCGTCGCAGATCTGCGCTGCGACACGCAGATCGTGCGTGATGAACAGGATGGCGATGCCGAGCCGCTTCTGGATCTCATCGAACAGTTCCAGAACCTGCGCCTGAACGGAGACGTCGAGCGCGGAGACTGCTTCGTCCGCGACCAGCACGTCGGGATCGAGCGCGAGCGCACGCGCGATCGCGATGCGCTGGCGCTGGCCGCCGGAGAACTGGTGCGGATAGCGCGACACTGCGTCGGCGGGCAGGCCGACCAGTTCGAGCAGCTCGCGCGCCCGCTTCATCGCATCGGCATGCGGGACGCCGTAATTGATCGGGCCTTCCGCGATGCTCTCGCCGACGCTGACGCGCGGGTTGAGCGAGCGGTACGGATCCTGGAATACGATCTGGATCTTCTGCCGGTGCGGTTGCAGCAGGCGGCGCGAGATGTCCGAGATCTCGCGGCCGGACAGGCGCACGCCGCCGGAGGTCGGATCGATCAGGCGCACGATGCAGCGCGCCACCGTCGACTTGCCCGAGCCGCTTTCACCGACGATGCCGAGCGTGCGGCCCTTGCGCAGCGTCAGCGTTACCTTGTCGGCGGCGACGACCTCGCGGCCTTTGCCGAAGAATGCGCGCTCCTTGTAGATCTTGCTGAGATCGTTGGCCTCCAGCACGATCGGCTCCTTGCTCTCCTCACGCGGTGGCCGCGGCACCAGGCTCGGCACGGAGGCGAGCAGGTTGCGGGTGTAGTCCATGGTGGGATTGCGCAGCACGGTCTCAAGCGGGCCCGTTTCGACCAGGCGGCCCTGCCGCATCACCGCGACGCGGTCGGCGATCTCGGCGACCACGCCCATGTCATGGGTGATGAACAGCACGGCCGTGCCATGGTCGCGCTGGAGTTCGCGGATCAGGGACAAGATCTGCTTCTGCGTGGTGACGTCGAGCGCGGTGGTCGGCTCATCGGCGATCAGGAGCTTGGGCTCGAGCACCAGCGCCATTGCGATCATGATGCGCTGGCGCTGGCCGCCGGAGAGGCGGTGCGGGTAGGAGGCGAAGATGCGCTCGACCTGGGGCAGGTGGACCTGCTCCATCATGTCGAGGATGAGCTTCTTGCGCGCCTTGGCGTCGTGATCGGTGTGGGCGCGCAGCACCTCGTCGATCTGGCGGCCGACCGGGACGACCGGATTGAGCGCGGTCATCGGCTCCTGGAAGATCATTGCCATCTTGGTCGCCCGCAGCTGGCGCAGGCGGCGGTCGGTCGCGGTGAGGATTTCCTCGCCGACAAGCTTGGCGCTGCCCCCGGTCGGAACCAGCGTGCCCTTCGGCAAGAGGCCCATCGTGGTGAGCGAGGTCACCGACTTGCCCGAGCCGCTTTCGCCGACGAGGCACAGCGTCTCGCCTTCGCGCACCTGGATCGAGATGCCGTCGATGATCTTTGGGCCGCCCGGCGTCTTGCCGACGGAGACGACGAGGTTGTTGATGTCGAGGATGGCGTTGGTCATCAGGTCACTCCATCGTCATTGCGAGGAGCCCGCGCCCAATTGCGAAGCAATTTTGCGCTGGCGACGAAGCAATCCAGAAATCTTTCCGCGGATGCGGACTGGATTGTTTCGCTTCGCTCGCAATGACAGAACAAGGGGATAGGTCGGCGAGACAAATCACTTCCCCTCCCGCTGCTTCATGCGGGGATCGAGTGCGTCGCGGGCGGCGTCGCCGATCAGGTTGATGCTGAGAATGGCGATCGAGAGCAAGAGGCCCGGCCAGAAGATCAGCGTCGGTTTGAGCTGAAAGTACTGGCGGCCTTCGGCCATGATGTTGCCCCAGGTCGGCGTCTCCGGCGAGATGCCGGCGCCGAGGAAGGAGAGAATGGCCTCCGTGAGGATGGCGGAGGCGCAGACATAGGTGCCCTGGACGATCAGCGGCGCGATCGTATTCGGCATCAGATGTCGCCACATGATCTTGGGCAGCGACGATCCGACCGAGATCGCGGCTTCCACATAAGGCTCTTCGCGGGCGGACAGCACGACCGAGCGCACGAGGCGCGCCACGCGCGGGACTTCGGGAATGGTGATCGCGATCAGCACGGTCCAGATGCTGGCGCCGGACAGCGACACCACGGCGATCGCGAGCAGAATGCTCGGCATCGCCATCAGGCCGTCCATGATGCGCATCATCACGGAATCGACCAGCTTGAAGAAGCCGGAGACGAGGCCGATCGCGAGCCCGATGGCGATCGAGAAGATCGCCGAGCCGATGCCGATCAGAAGCGAGATGCGGCCGCCATAGATCACGCGCGACAACAGGTCACGGCCATAGGCGTCGGTGCCGAGCAGGAACTGCGCCGAGGAAGGCTTGAGCCGCTGCGAGGGCGCCAGCTGGATCGGATCATGCGGCGCGATCAGCGGCGCCAGGATCGAGATGACAACGATCAGTGTGAGCAGGATGGTGGCCGCCGCGATGATCGGCGTCGAGGTGAGGAATCCGAGGCGGGGCCGCAGCGGTGACGTGATCGGAATCGAGGACTGCGGAAGGCTATCGACGGTCATAATTGTCTTGTCCTTGCCTCAGTACCTGATACGGGGGTCGAGCAGCGTGTAGGCGACGTCGATCAGAAGGTTGACGACGACGTAGATCAGCGAGGTCAGCAGGATCATCGCCTGGATCACCGGATAATCGCGCGCCAGCACCGCATCCACGGTGAGGCGGCCGATGCCGGGGATGTTGAAGACGCTCTCGGTGACGACAACGCCGGAGATCAGCAGCGCAAAGCCGGTGCCGATCACGGTGATCACGGGCACGGCGGCGTTGCGAAGTGCGTGCCGCATCATCACGGCGACCTCGGTGATGCCCTTGGCGCGCGCAGTTCGCACATAATCTTCGCCGAGCACGTCGAGCATCGCCGCGCGCGTCATGCGTGCGATCAGGGCGATATAGATGAAGGAGAGTGCGCAGGTGGGCAGAATGATGCGCTCGAGGAACGGCCCGAAGCCGGCCGATATGCTTTTGAAGCCCTGCACCGGCAACCAGCGCAGGTCGATCGCGAACACCTCGATCAGGACGTAGCCGACCACGAATACCGGTACCGAGAAGCCGAGCACGGAGAGGCCCATCACGAAGCGATCGATCCAGGTGCCGTGCTTCCAGGCCGCGATGACGCCGAGCGGCACGGCGACGACGACGGCGAGAATGATGGTGGACAACGCGATCGAGATCGACGGTTCGACGCGCTGGCCGATCATCTTCATGACCGGCAGATTGGAGATCAGCGACGTCCCGAGATCGCCGTGCAGCAGCTTGTTCACCCAGGTGATGAACTGGACGATCAAGGGCTCGTTGAGGCCCAGTGAGGTGCGGATGCGCTCCAGCCGCTCCGGCGTCGCATTGTCGCCGGCGAGGATCGCAGCGGGATCGCCCGGCGTCAGCCGCAGCAGCAGGAACACGAACAGGGCGACGACGCCCATCACGGGCACGGCGGCGAAGATTCGGCGAAGGAGATATCCGAGCAAGTTGGATCCGTCAGATTAGAGTCAAATCGGCGGCAGCGGTCATGGCCCGTTCTGCCACCAGCCTAACATTTCAGCAATTCCCGTGCCATCCACCCGGTCGTCATGCGCGGGTCAAGCCGGCCATGACGGCGGTGATCGCAGTGCGATCACTCCAGCGTCGCCAGCAAACCGGCCATTAGGCGGCCGCGTTCGACCAGACTCTCGACCTCGATATACTCTTCAAGCGTGTGGCCATTGCCACCGCGCACGCCCAGGCCGTCGAGGGTCGGGATGCCCATCGCGCCGGTGAAGTTGCCGTCGGAGCCGCCGCCGGAACTCGCATGCGGTAGTTCCGCGCCGAGAGATTTGGCGATGCCGCGCGCCTTTTCATAAAGCGCCATTGTGCCGGCATCCGGCTCCCACACCGGCCGCGTCACGCCACGCGTCACCTTGAAGGTCACGTCATTGGTGGTGCCGGAGAGGGCCAGCATCCGCTCGACGCCGCGGTCGAGATCGGCCTGGCGCTTGGCCATGGAGAGCGCTTCGCCGGTGGCGGTCGTTGCAACGCAATTGACCCATTGACCGCCATGCACGACGCCGACCGAGAAGGTGCAGTCCTCCGTCGTCATCGCGTCGATCGCAAGAATTTGCCGCGCCATCTCGCGGATTGCCGAGCGTCCTGCGGACAATGTCGCGCCGGCGTGACTGGGTCGCCCTGTCGCTTCCAAATTGAATCGCGCGATGGCGTAACGTCCGGTGGTGACGCCGTTGTCGGCGCGGCCGGGTTCGGGCACCAGCACGTACTTGTTCCGCGCGGCTTCCGCCTCGATGATATCGCGCGTCGAGGGCGTGCCGACTTCCTCGTCGGGGGTGAACAGCACGGTGATCGGCAGGGGTGTAGTGAATGAGGCGCGCGCGAGCTGCCGGATCGCTTCCAGCGAGAGGTAGTTGCCGCCCTTCATGTCGTAGATACCAGGGCCGTAGCACTTGCTGCCCTCGCGGCGCCATTTCAGCTTCTCGATGGTGCCGATCGGATGGACGGTATCCATGTGTCCGGCAATCAGGATGCCTGGCTCTCCCTGCTTCGGGTGCGGGAAGCGCGCACGGATGACGCCGCCAAAGCCGTGACGACCGGCAATGTGCTCGATGGTCGCCCCCATGATTGCCATATCCCGCGCTGCGATATCGAGCATGCGGTTAACGGCACCAGCGTCCCAGGTCGGGCTCTCGCATTCCACCCAGGTGCGCAGGCCTTCGAGCATGGCCTCGGAATCGAAGGGAAGATTGGCTGGATTCATCTTGAGTCTCTCAAGCTTCGAAAGATGGAACGCGCATTGCATCAGCGCGGGCAGGACAAGCGGAGAGTGTTGTAGAGCCAAACCGGTCTTTGTGGAGCCTGTGCGTACGACGCCGTGGGCTGCACCGAAACCGGATTGACGCGCTCAAGACTGTCTGCAAGTCTCGAAAAGATAAAGGCATTGCATGAGGTTGGTTCGCCCAAAGACTTGTCCGAATGCGCAATCGATAAGCTGCCTTTGAACAGTTTCACGTCAGGAGAAACTTTTATGTCCAAGATTTCGCGCCGCAACCTACTCAAGATTGCGGGTGTCGCGCCGACGGCGCTTGCGTTTGCGTCCGTCTTGCCACCGCAGGCATCGGCCGCAACCGGCAAGACCATCACGGCCGTGATGCACTCCGATCTGCGCATCATCGATCCGGGGTTCACCACCGCCTATATCACGCGCGACCACGGCTACATGGTCTACGACACCCTGCTGGCGACCGACTCCAGTTTCAAGGTTCAACCGCAAATGGCGGACTGGAAGGTGTCCGACGACAAGCTGACCTACACCTTCACGCTGCGCGACGGACTGAAGTGGCATGACGGTGCGCCGGTGACGGCCGAGGACTGCGTCGCCTCGCTGAAGCGCTGGGGCAAGAACGACGGCATGGGCCAGAAGCTCATGGACTTCACCGCCAGCATCGAGGCGGCAGACGCCAAGACGATCGTGCTGAAGCTGAAGGAGCCCTACGGGCTGGTGCTGGAGTCGATCGGCAAGCCGTCCTCGCTGGTGCCGTTCATGATGCCG
This sequence comes from Bradyrhizobium sp. CCBAU 51627, assembly GCF_028128765.1. Taxonomy (GTDB): domain Bacteria; phylum Pseudomonadota; class Alphaproteobacteria; order Rhizobiales; family Xanthobacteraceae; genus Bradyrhizobium. The sequence goes on along the minus strand of NZ_LBJG01000027.1, from coordinate 285,255 downwards.
AAGCGGCTCGCCGAAACGCCGCCGGGCAAGCAAATTGGTGAGCAGATCGGCTCGGGTCCCTTCAAATTCGTGCAGGGTGAATTCCAGCCCGGCGTGAAATCGGTCTACGTCAAGAACACCGACTATGTACCGCGCAAGGAGCCCGCGAGCTGGACCGCCGGCGGCAAGGTCGTCAAGGTCGACCGCGTCGAATGGATCACCATGCCGGACGCGCAGACGGCGGTAAATGCGCTTCAGTCGGGCGACATCGACTTCATGGAAAATCCGCCGTGGGATCTGTTGCCGGTGCTGGAGGGCAACAGCGATCTCAAGGTGGAGGTTCTGAACAAGTTCGGCTTCCAGACGCTCGGCCGCATGAACTTCCAGCTGCCGCCGTTTGACAATCCGAAGATCCGCCGCGCGGCGCTGCTGGCGATGAACCAGAAGGACGTGCTCGACGCGCTCGTTGGAAATCCCAAATATTACAAGCTCTGCGGGGCCTTTTTCGTTTGCGACACGCCTTTTGCGAACGAGGCGGGTGGTGAAACGCTGGTGAAGGGCGGCGGCATGGCGGAGGCCAAGAAGCTGCTCGCCGAGTCCGGCTATGACGGGACGCCGATCGCAATCATGGCGCCCGGCGATGTCACGACGTTGAAGGCGCAGCCCATCGTCGCTGCGCAATTGCTTCGCGAGGCCGGCTTCAAGGTCGATCTTCAGGCGACTGACTGGCAGACGGTGGTGAGCCGTCGTGCCGGCCAGAAGCCTGTGAAGGAGGGCGGTTGGAACATGTTCTTCACCAACTGGGTCGCCGCCGACGTGATGAACCCGATCGCCAACGTTTCGGTCGGCGGGCGCGGCAAGAACGGCGGCTGGTTCGGCTGGGCGGAGGACGCCAAGATCGAGAAGCTCAAGGACGACTTCGTCCGCGCCGCCTCGCTCGAGGATCAGAAGAAGATCGCGACCGAGATCCAGAAGGAAGCCTACGACCAGGTGATCTACATCCCGCTCGGCCAGTACCTGGCGCCGAGCGCATGGCGGACGTCGCTGACCGGCGTGCTCGACGGTCCGGCCACCCCGGTGTTCTGGAACGTCGACAAGTCGGAGTAGGACATCTCGGGAGAAGGCAAGGGTGCATGGGCACCTCTGCCTCGACGAAACGCGGCGCCGCTGTCATCAGCGGCGCCGCTGCCTTTTGCGGTCGCGGTTTCGACCACCGCAAGTCCTTAACTCTTCCAGTTTCCAATCATTGCTATTTGTTTCCGGTTTGAAATAGATGGTTTGCCTTCGAGCACGACTTTCCCTCCTTTGGTTTGACTCGTTTGCCGATCGATTTTGCATTCCAGGCGATGGCCGAACGGTCCGATCGCGCGCCTGCGCGCTGGCGGCGGCCATTGCTGCGCTGGCTCGACGGCGTGGAGGCAGGCTGGGCGGTGCCGCTCCTCATCGCGTGCTTCGTTGCGATCTGGACGCTGTATCTCGCCATCGCCTATGCCGGCGGCGGTCTGCATCCCGATACGCTTGAGGCCTGGACGCTGGGGCGGAATTTCGCCTTCGGCTATCACAAGCATCCGCCATTGATGGGCTGGATCGCGGCGAGCTGGACCTCGATCTTCCCGCTCGGCGACTGGTCGCTGCAATTGATGGCAATGGTCAACGCGGGATTTGCGCTGTACTTCGTCGATTGCGTTTCGCGGCAGTTCGTGACCGGGCACAAGCGCATTCTGGTGCTGCTGCTGCTGATGGTGACGCCGGCCTATCAATTCCACGCCCAGCGCTTCAACGCCAACACCGTGCTGCTGGCGGCCTGGCCGCTCGCCACATGGTGTTTCCTGCGCGCGTTCGAGACCCGGTCCGCCTTCTGGGCGATCGCGGTCGGATGCACCACGGCGCTGGCGATGGTCGGAAAGTATTATTCGATCTTCCTGGTCGCGAGCTTTGCCTTTGCCGCGCTCGCGCACCCGGCGCGGCGCGCCTATTTCGCCTCCGCTTCGCCTTGGATCTCGGTCGTCACTGGGCTCGCGGCGCTGTCGCCGCATATCTACTGGCTCGCGACCACGGGCGCCTCGACCTTCACTTACGCGCTGGCCCATGCCAACGGCAACGCCTTGAGCTCGCTCGGTGACGTGAAGAATTTCCTGCTGGGGCTGGTGGCGGCCGTCAGTGTCGCGGCGCTGATCTGGTTCTTCATTGCAGGCCCGCGCCTCAAACGGTTTCCGGCCGACTTTGCCGCGATGAGTGCGGGCCTTCGGCTTCTCTTCCATATCGCCATCGGCACGATCGCATTGCCGGTGCTGACATCGCTCGCGGCGGGTACGGACTTGCCGTCGCTATGGGCCATGCAGGGGCTGTTCCTGTTCGTCGTGCTCGTCGTTTGCGGCGCCCGATACCCGATCGAGCGCTTCTACACCGTCAATACCACGGTCATCGTCGCGGGCGTTGCGCTTGTCGCCGTCCTGGTTGCAGCCCCCATCCACGCCGTCTATCGCAACATCCACGGCTATGAAGAGGGACGGAATTTTTTCGCGCAAGCCGCAAGCGAGCTGACTCGACAATGGCATGAGCTGACCGGCCAGCCGCTCGGCGCCGTCAGTGGCGACGATGCGCTCGCTTTCGCCACCGCCTTCTACAGCCCGGATCATCCGTATTATGCGCGGCCGTTCGAGTACCAATACAAATGGGGCCTGCCGCGCAAGACGACGCTCGACCGGGGCTGGGCCGCGCTGTGCTTCGAGGGCCAGGATCATTGCCGTCGCTGGATGGAATGGGTGTCGGCCCGCGCGGGACGTTTTGTCAGGCGGGAATTCACGGTGCAGGCCTCGCTTTGGGGCCGGCCCGGCGTCCGTCGAAACGTGGTCGTGCTGATGGTGCCGCCGCAAACCAATGGCGCGCCGCCCGAAAGCGCGGCGCAGGATCTCAGCGCCAGCAAGCGCAGTCCGCAGTAGGGGGGCTTCTCCTCAGCAGTGGCTGTCGCGGACCTGCTCGAGACCTTCGCTCGCAAAGGGCAGGTTGAAATCAGCGTGCTTGGCGGGCGATGCCGATCGTTCAGTCGGCTGCGGATCCCGCTCGTGAGTTTCGTCGTGGCGCTGTGGTTCCATCGGGCGGCCTCTCGAATTGCTGCAGGACAACATCGAGAGGGCGGCGAAGTTCCTCAGACGATCGGGCGATGATGCGGCTTGAACAGCCGTCCCTTCTCCACGACAAGCACGATCATGAGCGCCGCAAGCGTCGACAGGAAGAAGCCGGTCGCGAACGGCAGCAGCGTGCCGTCAAAACTCTGGCCGATCGCGGTGCCGACCACGATCCCGATCAGCGTCGTGATCGAGCCGTACAGCGAGGAGGCCGTGCCGGCGATGTGGCCCTGCGGCTCCATCGCGAGTGCGGTGAAATTGGCGACCATCATGCCGAACGAGAACATCATCAGCGCCGATAGCGCCATGAACAGCGGGAGCGGCAGCAGGCCCAGGATCTCGGTCAGCAGCATCACGGCGGCGACGAGCGCATAGAGCGTCAGCGCGCCGTGCGAGATCACGCGCATGCCGAGCCGCCCGACCAGCTTCGCGTTGAGGAAGCCGGCAACGGCAGTGCCGGCCGCGATCGCGGCAAAGGCCAGCGGGAAGTAATGACCGAGATGATAGATGCCGGTGAACACCTGCTGGGCCGAGAACACAAAGGCAAACAGCGCGCCGATGACACTGCCGGAGGCCGTCGCATAGCCGAGGGTCTGGCGGTTGGTGACGGTCTGACGAAAGGCCGAGATCACGTCGGCGGGCGCGAGCGACCTGCGCTCGGACTCGGGCAGCGTTTCGGGAAGACGCCACACGCTCCATGCCAGGGCGATGATGCCGTAGAGCATCAGCACGACGAAGATGCCGCGCCATTGCGTGACCAGCAGCACCGCCTGTCCGAACGAGGGCGCGATCACGGGCACTGCGATGAAGATCATCATGGCCAGCGACATCACGCTCGCCATGCGGCGGCCGGCATAACAGTCGCGTACGATCGAGGTCGCGATCACGCGCGTCGCCGAGGTGCCGAGACCCTGGAGCGCGCGGGCGAGCAGCAGCGTCTCGAACGAGGGAGCCGCGACCGCCAGCACACTCGCCACCGCATAGACTGCCATTCCGCCGAGCAGCACCGGCCGGCGCCCGAACCGGTCCGACAACGGGCCCATGATGAACTGCCCTGCGCCGAAGCCGATCAGGAAGGTCGACAGTACCAGCTGAAGATGGTTGGCGTTGGCAATGCTGAAGGCGGTCCCGATATTGGGCAGCGCCGGCAGCATTATGTCCATGGCGAGCGGGTTCAGCGCCATGATGGACGCGATCACGACAACGAATTCGGGAAAACCCATCGGGCGGTGTCCCGAGGACACCCAGTCGTCGGCATTGACGTCGGACAAGCAGCTTACCTCTGATTTCAGAGGTCATATCTCATGCTCATGCTGCAATGCACAACCCATGTTTTGGGATGGCTGTCCGGCAGAAGACCCGCCTTGTGGCGTCCGCTTCGCGGGCGGCCGTCGTCCCCCGCCTCAGTTGGAAACCGGGCATTCACCATAAGGTCGTGGCGCCGCACCGAGGAGATGAATCCGCAACGCATCCTGCCCAGTGTGGCCCGGCCGGACGCAGGGGCCGGCCCGAGGGACATAGCCACAGGCAGGATTGGACGTGTCGGAGATCACCGGTGCAGTACGATGGTCGGGACCGTCGGCCGATCGGGCCGGCAGACGCAATGTCTGGCTCGCCGGCCTGATCGCGCTGGTGGCGCTGCTGGTGGCCGCCAATCTCGCCAACGATGCCGCGCTCGATACGCGATACGGCTGGGACGTTCGCGTCAATTGCGCCGCGGTCGATGCGCATATCGACGGGCTCGATCCCTATTACGTGAAGAACCTGAAGGAGACCAAGTTCTCTTATCCCTATCTGCCGGTGACGCTCGACGCCTTCCGTCCGCTGTGCGCGGGCGGCTTTCTCGTCGCCCATCACCGCGGCGTGTTTCTCGTCCTCGCCGTCCTTTCCAGCATCTTCCTGCCGGGGATCGGCCGGACGCGCAACTTGTGCGACGTGGCCTTGAAGAGCCTCTATGTATTTGGTGCGTTCGTCGGCTTCGAATGGGTATTGGCTTCAGGCAATTTCGCAATCCTTGGCTGCGTGTTGACTGCCGCAGCACTTGCCCTTCTGCTTCGCCCTACCGTGTCGGACAATCGCCCTGACGTCCCCCGTATCGCGGGTGCGGCCCTGCTTGGCATCGTGCTGTCGTTCAAGCTGGTGTTCTGCCCGGTGCTGGCCGCCCTATATTTTTTGCCGCTATCGCGACGGCGGAAACTTGTCCTGATGGCTGTGGCGGGTCTCGGTTTCGCGCTGCCGATTCTGGTCTCGATTGTGTTCTATCCGAACTTGTTCGCGAGCTGGTTGCTCGCGATCACCGGAGGGATCCCCGACCAGCATTCGGTCCAGATCGAGGAAACCAATCCGTCGCTGCTGCTGTTGGCGCAAACTATCGTGGATCGCGCTGGTGTCGCCGATGGCAAGCCGCTCGTGTTCGCGATCTACGCGCTGGCGGCAACTGCGTTCGTGCTCGTTCCGCTCGGCTGGTCGCTGCTGCGTGCGATCGGCAACAGCGCCGGATCGCTGCCGGCGCGCCTTGACCGTTGGCTGATCGATCATCCGCTGGCCGCGATGCGGATTACGGCGCTCGCGATGTCCGGCCTCTATCTCTGCTCGCCGCGTCTGAAGGAATATGCCTTCCTGGAGCTCGCGGTCTACTTCGCTGTCCTGATCGTCGACCTTCCGGCCCTGACCCTTGCCGCCGTGCTGACCATCGGCGTTGTCATGCCGACACTGGTCTCGATCACGGGAATGCCCATCGAAGGCGGCTTCGTCCAGCTCGGATGCGCGCTGATCTGCTTCTGGATCGTGCTGTGGACGCAATCCGGGGCGTCGGAGCAGGTGGTGCGGGCAGCCGGGGTCGAACCGGCACAGCGCTTGCGCACCGAGGGATTTTAAGTCCCTTGCGTCTACCAATTCCGCCATGCCCGCTTGATCCAACGAGATCAAACATTTAAGTCCCGTCCAGCGGTCCGGAATAGGCGTTCCGGGCCGGACAGGGGTTCTTCCTTAAGCGAGCCGGCGGCACAAGGCAAAGCCTCAATCCAGACACCTGGCCCTGCTTTAGGCATTCTCAATTCAGGGGACGATTTTTCTGCCCATGCCCGCTTCGCTTTCCTTTTTTCTGCGCGCCTGTTGCGCGGTTGCCGCGCTGGGCGCGGCCGGCTTCGCGCTGTCCGGCTGTGCCAGCATGAGCGAGACGGTCGCGCCGGCGTTTGCCGATCCCGCCAAATACGAGTTGTACGACTGCAAGCAGCTCGAGGCCGAGCGCAAGGCGCTCGCCACCCGCACCGCGGATCTGCAGAGGCTGATGGACAAGGCCCAGACCGGAGCCGGCGGCGCCGTCGTCTCCGAGCTCGCCTATCGCAATGATTACGTCGCGGTCCGCGGCTCGGCCCAGCTCGCGGAGGATGCCTGGCGCCGCAACAGGTGCCGGGAAACGCCGCCCAACGCGCCGCCGGCAGCGACTGCGCCGCAGCGGCCGGACATCAAGCCCGCGCCGAAGCGCTGAGGGCCGCGACGGCATCTCTTATTTTGATTTCGAGCAGGGTCTCCGCGCCAGCGCGTCCCGCGCTTGTCGCGAGGGAGCACCGCTTCACACTTCTCCGAACCATGCTCACGGACGCCAGCCGTAGATCCAGTCCTGCCGCGCCAGCATGCGCTCCGGGCCGAGCGCGCGGATCGCCAGATCGCGCGCGATCGCGAAGGGCCCGCCCAAATGATAGATGCGGCCCTGCTGCCGGGCGGTGCGCTGAACCCGCCTGACGCGGGCCCGCCGCGCCAGGCCATAGTGCTTCAGCGCGGCCGCGACGCTGCCTGCGTCCTCGGCAACCTCGAGGCTTAGATGCCTGGCCAGCACGGCGGCATCCTCGATCGCCATGCCGGCGCCTTGCGCGGCGAATGGCAGCATCGCGTGCACGGCGTCACCGAGCAGCGCGATCGGGCCCTTGCTCCAGGGACAGCCATCGGGCACGCCGAACAGCGCCCATTTGCGCCACCTGTCGACGCTGGTCAGCATCATCCGCGCGGTTGGCGGCCAGCGCGGCGGGGCGAAGGCCTCCATCACCTCGGCGGGATCGCCTGCTGTGCTCCAGCCCGGCCTGTTCCAGGTGCCCGGCAACACCGCAACCACGTTGATCTGTCGTCCGCCTGCGATCGGATAGACAACGAGATGCGCGTTCGGGCCCATCCAGAGTTGCACCCGGCGCGCGGTATATTCCTTTGGCAGTTGGGTCGCGTCGAGCGTACCACGCCAGGCGATCAGGCCGGAGAAACGCGGCTGCACCTCGGGGAACAGATGCTGGCGGACCGTCGACCAGATGCCATCGGCGCCGATCAGCGCGCTGGCGAGATCGCTGCGCCGGATCGTGCCGCTGCGATGGACCACGGTCAGCCCCTTGGCATGGGGGGCGACATCCTCGAAGGTCGCACCCAGCTTCAAGTCGATGTCCGGATAGTCTGCGACCGCGCCTGACAGCGCCGATTGCAGGTCGGCGCGATGCACCACCCAATAGGGAGCGCCGGCGCGCGCGGACGCGGCCTCGCCGAGCGGCATGCGCAGCAACTCGCCACCGGCGCGCGCGCTCATGATCGAGACCGCTTCCGGAACCACGGCACGCAGCCTGAGCCGCTCGGCGAGGCCGAGCTCGACCAGCACGCGGCTCGCATTGGGGGAGAGTTGCAGGCCGGCGCCGACTTCCTCGAGCCGCTCGGCCTTTTCCAGCACGACGATGCGGAACCCGCGCTGCGCCAGCGCCAGCGCAGCCGTCAGTCCTCCGATTCCGGCGCCGGCAATGACGATCGTGCGCGGGAGGGCCACCCCAGACCGAAGAAAACGGTCAGGCCACCTTGTCCTTCAAGACGCATTCCGGCGGACGGGCCTCGCCCGCCTTCAAATCGGCGGCGAAGCGGTACAGCGTCGAGCAGTACGGGCAGATGATCTCGTTGTCGTTGCCAAGGTCCAGGAACACATGCGGATGATCGAACGGAGGGTTGGCGCCGACGCACATGAACTCTTGCGAGCCGATCTCGATGACGGGAACACCGGCATCGTTATGGAAGTGCGGGACGACATGGTCGGACATCGTAGTTCATCCTGGAGTGGCAATGGCAGCAGACACAATCAGCAGTGACGCGGCATATTTTTGACGCCGCGGACCATACTGATGGGTGCTTGTGATTGCTAGCCCGCCGGAACCGAAAGGTTCGCAATTGCCCCATGCTCATTTGCTCATGCAAATTCGACACAATCTTGTCGCCTCAGAGAAGCCCTTCTTTCGTCGGGGACGTTGTGTCGCAATTTTGGCATACTATGTCTGTGGACACGCGCAAATTGCGACGAAAGGCGAAACCATCGGGCACCAATGATGCAGCGAATGTCCAGGCTTTCAGCATGAAGTGGCTGCGAATCAGCTCAGCGTTGGCGGGAATTGCTGCATGCAGCCTTGTGCTCGCGCAGGTAGCACCGCATGCGCGCGAGGCGGGGGCTGTCCTTGCCGCGCAGGACGATCCGGCGGCCCTGTCCGAACTCAAGCTTGATGCGGCTCTCGCGAAAGACGAGCGGCTGGTCCAGGACAATATCGAAGCCGCGCTCAAAGCCGGCGATGCCGATCTCGCCGACAGCTTCGTCGCGCTCGCGCGTGACCGCAACATCGCGCTGCCCGACGATCTCTTGAGCCGGGTCGGCGATGCCGTCAAGGCGGAGAATTCCACCTCGCATTTCGCCAAGCGCTTTGCCACCGGGCTCGTCACCGGCAATGCCGACGATGTTGCGAGCCTGTCCGGAACCGTCGCCGGCGATCTCTTCGTGTTCGGCGATATCAGGGACGTCGTGCGCGAAAGCAAGCATCTCGCCATGGGCGAGGACACCGATCGCTTCGTGCTCGGTCTCGCCGCCGCCGGCCTTGCCGTGACGGCGGTGACCTATATGTCGGCAGGCAGCGCGGCGCCCGTCCGTGCCGGGCTGACGCTGGTGAAGGATGCCCGCAAGGTCGGACGGCTCGGCGAAGGTCTCGCCGCATGGGCCGGCCGGTCGGTGCGCGAAGTGGTCGACACGCCGATGCTTCAGAACGCGGTTGCCAAGGGCTCGGTGCTGCGGCCGGGCGAGACCGTGAGCGCGATCAAGGCCGCGTTCCGCGTCGAGAAGGCCGGTGCGCTGGTCCGGCTCGGCAAGGACGTCACGCGCGTCGCCGAGAAGACCGGCACGCGCGGCGCCATGGATACGTTGCGCATTGCCGAGGGCCCGAAGGACGTTGCGCGCGCGGCGCGACTTGCGGAAGCACAGGGCAGCAAGACCCGCGCGATCATGAAGCTGCTCGGCCGCGGCGCGTTGCTGCTGGTGGGCGGCGCGTTCGATCTCACGATGTGGCTGCTCGGTGCGGCGCTGACGCTGTTCGGCCTGTTGTCCTCGATCAAGGCGACCACCGAACGCCTGACCCAAGCGTGGTGCGATCGCAGACGGGCCCGTCGCCTTCGCCAGGCGCGGTTGGCTGCCGAAGCCGCACTGGCAAACACGGCCGCCACGGTTTAAAGCGCTGCGCGCTTTGGGTTATTGTTTGAGCATGATCTTGCCGGAAAACCGCTGCACACTTTTCCGGATCATGCTCTAAGATCAATCTTTCCCTCAAATCTGCGGAACTGCTGATGCCGAGCTTTCACAACGGCGCCGTTGAAATGGCCTATCTCGACGAAGGCGAGGGTGATCCGATCATCCTGGTGCACGGCTTTGCCTCGAGCAAGAACGTGAACTGGGTCTATCCGACCTGGGTCTCGGAGCTGCGCAAGAACGGCCGCCGCGTCATTGCGTTCGACAATCGCGGCCATGGCGAAAGCGCAAAACTCTACGAGCCCGCGCAATACTCGATTGCGACCATGGCCGGCGACGTGCTCGCGCTGATGGATCATCTCGCCATCCCGCAGGCCGATATCATGGGCTATTCGATGGGCGGACGGATGGCGGCCTGGCTCGGACTGAACGAGCCGCAGCGCCTGCGCTCGGCGATCCTCGGCGGCATCGGCGTCGGCGGCCTGATCGAGGGCACCGGGCCCGACGAGAACGTGGCGAAAGCGCTGGAAGCACCCTCGCTCGACGACGTCACCGATCCCGTCGGCCGCACCTTTCGCGCCTTTGCCGATCAGACCCGCTCGGATCGGCGTGCGCTCGCAGCCTGCCTGCGCGGCACGCGCGATCTCATGACCAGGCAAGAGGCCGCCCGCATCGAGGTGCCCGTGCTGATCGCGGTCGGCTCGACCGACGACGTTGCGGGCTCGGCCAGCGCGTTAGGTGAGATCATCCCCGGTTCGGAAGTGCTCGATATTCCGGGCCGCGATCACATGCGCGCGGTCGGGGACAAGGTCTACAAAGCAGGCGTTTTGGATTTCCTGTCACGCCGCGGGTGAAGTCTCGTTGGCCGACCCGTCGTCGCCAGGCGAGCGAAACAGCGCCATCAGCACCACGAAGGTCGCCACCCATACCATGCGGGCCCCGTAGCGGTCGTGCGGCCCCGAGATCACGCCGCAGATGAAGGCATTGCCGAGCAATGCCAGCGTTACGGTCGTCGCCAGCAGAGTCAGATCGTCCAGCCTGCGATGGGCGAGTGCATGTCCAAGCAGCGCGACCAGCGCCAGCATCGAGATCAGCGCGACCGGCACGTGCAGCCAGTTGACGTAGTCGAAATTGAGGCCCCAATGTTGCTGGCGCGCAGCGCGCATCGGTGCCACCTGTGCAGGGATGTAGCGTTCGATGATGCCGTAGGTGTGCGGGATCCAGACGCTGGAGCCTTCGCCGGTCGCGACGTGAAGCAATTGCTGGCCCATCGCCCGCAGCGCCGCACCGGCTTGCCATGCTGGATAATCGGCGAGTGAATGCACGACGATGTAACCCATCTCGTCGTTGAGCCCATCGAAGCGGCCGAGCGTGTTGAACATGCTTTTGCCCCACAGGAATTCGTCGGCGGTTGCCGGCAGCTCGTTGCGATAGGGGCAGAGCTTGAAGTTCTCGTGGGGGCAGTGGTCATTCAGGAAACGTGCGACGATGCCGTCCTGCATCATGCGGCCGAATGCGACGCCGTAGCCGCCGGGTGTCCAGGCCCATTTGCCCGACAGCGCATGGTCGGCCGAGATCAGCATCAGGGCGCCAACGACGATCGTGAGGCTCGCCTGGGCGAGGCCAGCGATCGGAAGGCGATGCCGAAGGAACGGGCGCATGGTCCAGCCAACCACGCAGAGCCCGAGCAGCACGCCGAGCGTGGCGCTGTGGGTTGCGGCGGAGAAGGCGGTGAAGACGAACAGCGAGGCCTTCTCCAGCCCCGAGATACGATTGCCCCCGACGACCAGGAGAAACAACGACAGCACCGACAGCCCGGCAAAGATGTCCGTGAGCAGCATGCTCGCCAGCCAGGGCAGGGCGGTCGACAGGATCAGCACCAGGCTGATCGCGACGAAGCGGAAGGTTTGCATCATCGAGAGCACGCGCAGCGTCAGTTGCAGCAGCCACAGCGTTGCCAGCGACTGGAGCGCGAGGTTGATCCAGAAGCCAAAACCTTCGCCAAAGTGCAGGTAGATGCCGAATACGGTGGAGCGGCTGGGGACGAGATAGCCCTCGTACCAGCGCGCCAGATAGCCGCCGGTATCCCATTGCAACAGCGGATAGCCGTTCCAGAACGCCGGCGCGATCATGAGGAGGGGGAGCGCCACCGCCGCCAGCCGCAGCCAAAACGTACCCGCGGCGCGCGCGCGCAATTGATCGGTGGTGATGCTCAAAATCGCTCCGTCCTCTCTCGGACCATGCCCGCAATAACGGTTGTGACGAAATTCACCAATAGTTTGACGCCGCCCGGCTTGAATTTGGCGAGACTCTGACCATTTTGAGCCGACCTTGCCGTCGGGGGCGCTAGAAAAACCTGTTGTGTTTCAAAGATTTGGCATGCTTTCGCGGGGCAAGGCGCTGTTCACTCTCAGGCAAGCCCGTCAGGACTTTGTCGCCTACACTGTGCTATAGAGCGTTTTCGAGCGAAGTGGATACCGGTTCGCGTAAAGAAAACGCGACAAAACAAAAAACCTAGAGCCAACAAAACCAGCCAATTCGAAAGAGCGAATCCCATGGCAGTGCATCAGGTCAATCCCGGAGGAAAGCTCGCAACGCTCGATCCGATCTGGGACCGGATCCGCGGCGAAGCCGAGGACATCGTCCACCGCGAGCCCGAGCTTGCGACCTTCATTTATTCGACGGTGCTGCATCACAGCCGCCTCGAAGATTCGGTGGTCCACCGCGTCGCCGACCGGCTCGATCACTCCGCGCTGTCGGGCGACCTGGTGCGGCAGACCTATGACGAGGCGCTGCGCGATGATCCCGATCTCGGCAACGCCTTCCGCGCCGATCTCGTCGCCGTCTACGACCGCGATCCCGCGACCTCGCGCTTCATCGATCCCTTGCTCTACTTCAAGGGCTTTCACGCCATCCAGACCCATCGGCTCGCGCACTGGCTCTATCTGAAGGGCCGCAAGGATTTTGCGTATTACCTCCAGAGCCGCGCCTCTGCGGTGTTCCAGACCGACATCAATCCCGCCGCGCGCATCGGCCGCGGCATCTTCCTCGACCATGCCACCGGCTTCGTCTGCGGCGAGACGGCGGTGATCGAGGACGACGTTTCGATCCTGCACGGCGTCACCCTCGGCGGTACCGGCAAGGAGAACGAGGACCGCCATCCGAAGATTCGTCACGGCGTGCTGATCGGCGCCGGCGCAAAGATCCTCGGCAATATCGAGATCGGTCATTGTGCGCGCATCGCGGCCGGCTCGGTCGTGGTGAAGCCGGTGCCGCACAACGTCACGGTCGCGGGCGTACCCGCCAAGATCGTCGGCGAGGCCGGCTGCGCGGAGCCGTCGCGCACCATGGACCAGATGATCAACGCGATGGGGCTTTGAGCTCGTCAGGAAGGGCCGGGTTCTCGGGCCCTTGTCGTCCCCAAATTCTTTGGCAATTCATGCTGGCGGTTCGTCGCGTCTCGTCCTAAAACCCGCCGACCAAATTTCGATCGGAGACTTGCCGTGGACGTCAAAGAAGTCAGAAAGCTGGATGCGTATCTGAAGCGCGTATTCGGCAATCCCAAGATCCGCGTCGTGCCGCGGCCGAAGAAGGATGACAGCGCCGAGGTCTATATCGGCGAGGAGTTCATCGGCGTGCTGTTCGTCGATGACGAGGACGACGATCGCTCATTCCAGTTCCAGATGGCGATCCTCGAAGACGATCTCGTCGATCAGGAATAGTCCGGCTGGCTCGGTGACGCGGAACTTCCCGCGTCATCACACGTGGTTGACGTGGCGATGCAATCGATCGCCGCACCTCCCATATCCTCTTCATGAAGACTGTGCTGATCTCCGGGGCGGGGATCGCAGGGCCAACCTTGGCGTATTGGCTCAAGCGCGCCGGCTACGTGCCGACGCTGGTGGAGCGTGCGCCCGTGCTTCGTCGCGGCGGCTACGTCATCGATTTCTGGGGACTGGGCTACGATATCGCCGAACGCATGGGCCTGCTGCCGGCGATCGATCGGGCCGGCTATCATGTGCGCGAGTTGCGGATCGTCGATGAGGGCGGTCGGCGGGTTGCCGGTTTCGGTACACGCGTGTTCGACGAGCTCACGGGCGGACGCTTTGTCACCTTGGCGCGAAGCGATCTGTCACGCCTGCTGTACGAAAAGATCAGCGCTTCCACGGAGGTCATCTTCGACGACGAGATCGTTGTGCTCGAGGAGCGGGACGACGAGATCGGGGTCCGCTTGCTGCGTGGCGGAGAGCGCCGTTTCGATCTCGTGATCGGGGCTGATGGTTTGCATTCACAAGTACGGCGCCTTGTGTTCGGGCCGCAACCGGCTTTCGAACGTCATCTCGGATACGGCGTCGCCGCGTTCGAGGTTCATGGTTACGACAGGCGCGACGAAAATACGTATCTCATGCACACCGAGCCGGGCCGCATGATCGGGCGCTTTGCCCTGCATGATAATCGAACGCTGTTCCTTTTCATCTTCGCCGACGAGGCCGGTCGATGGCCGACGACGCATGCCGATCAGAAGGCAAAGCTGCGCGACATCTATCGCGGCGCGCGATGGGAGTGGCCAAAGATTCTGGACGAACTGGAGCGCAGCAATGATCTCTATTTCGACCGTGTCAGTCAGATCAAGATGGATGGGTGGTCGAAAAACCGCATTGCCCTGATTGGCGATGCGGCCTTCTGCGTCTCGCTGGCGGCCGGGCAGGGCTCGGCTTTGGCCATGATCTCCGCGTTCGTGCTTGCGGGCGAGCTCGCGCGCGCTGACGGGCACCACCGGGAAGCCTTCAAGGCCTACGAGGCCCGGCTTCGGAGCTATATCGCCGCCAAGCAGCGCGGAGCTGAGCGCTTCGCCGCAGCCTTTGCGCCGAGGACCTCATCCGGTCTTTGGTTTCGAAATCAGGTCGTCAGGACCTTCTCATGGCCGGGCGCGGCAAGACTGATGGTTGGTCGCGACATCGCGGACAGGCTGGACCTGCCGGACTATCGCTGGGACCGGCGCGATACGGCGAGCGCCTGAGCTGGCGACCTCCGGGATTTATCTCTTCGCAAGAATGCGCAGCCGCGCGGTAGCGTCGGCAACCGCGATGTACCGCATGTCGACGAGTTCGGCCCGCACGACCACGTCGCGCTCCGTCTGCTCGACGACGCGCGCCCGCGCCGTGATCGGTCCGACTGCCGCCGGTTTCAGGAAGCACGTATCGAGCTTCTTGGTGACCACGGTCAGGCCGGGCGCAAGCGCAGCGCGGCAATGCCTGTCGCCGAGACGCGTGTCATCATGGCGTATGATTTGCCTTGATGGCCGTCGGCTGGGAGCACAGCTCCTGCATCATTCGAATTTTCCGATGCTGGCATCATGCCCCTGTTTTGCCCGACAGGTCGAGTCGCAATTCGTAAAAATCGAAGAAGTGAAAAATACGAAGAAGCGCCAGTCGCTTGGTTACTGTGCATGGGGTTGTTTTCGATTTCTTTGTCGCGGCCGGGCTCAGCCGTGCGGCCCGCGCAGCTGCGCCGTCAGCCTGTCCATGGCGTCCGCGACGTCGCGCCATTGCGACAGCCAGCTGCGCGGAAAGCGGAAGGTGAGGTCGGCGGCGCCGACGCGGCGCTCGGACAGGCAGGTGCCGGGCGTGGCTGCATCGCGCGTGCAACGTGCCGTCAGCGCGGGGGATGTCGCCGAATATAGATCCTCGCTGCCATAGGGCGTGTCGCTGCGGAACGGGCGCATCGTCAATCCGTCGCCAGATGTCGTCGCGGCCTGGTCGAGATAGCGCGGATAGATCGTCGACGTTCGCTGCTCCGGCGAGAGCGCATCGTGATGCGCTGATATCGACAGGAAGATGCGATCGATCGGCTGCATGGCCGTATCGACGGTGTCCGCGGTCACGTGCCGCGGTCCGTTCGGTGCTTGCAGCGAGGGATAGAGGAAATCGAGATCGATGCGCTCCTGCGGTCCGGAGTGCCGCTGGATCTTCATCCGGATCGCAGAGATCGGCAGATTGAACAGCGTCCCCCCGACGCTGACCGGCAGCTTGTCCGGCGCGTCCGCACCGCCCGTGCTCCAGGTCGGCCACAGCAGATAGGCGACCAGTGCGACCGCGCTTGCCGCGAAAACGATGGTGAGTGCGAACGGGACGATATGCGCCCGGCTGCGCGTCTTTGCGCCTGTCCTGGAAGACCGAGGGGAGGTTAGTGAAAACACCGTCATGACGTCGCGCAAGATGACCGGAAGTCGGCCGGTGGCCGACGAATCACCGGCGAATATGCCATGCGGCGGCGAATTCGCGCAGGGTTCCCTGTGTGGGGCAACGGGAGGGGGCTCTGCGCGGGACGGGCGGGATCGTTAACCTTCCCTTAAGGATAATGTAGCGTTAACCGGCGCTATTTGTCACAGGAATGGACCTCGCGTTGCGTTAAAGCGGACTGTTCCGATGACACCTGAAGCTCTCAATACTTTCTTCTCGATCTGCATCGGCTTTGCGCTCGCGGGCGCCCTCGCGAACGGATACCAGGCGCTCTCGCAGCGACCCGCCGGCTTCGGGCTGTTGCAGGAGGGCGTCGCTGCCCGGACCTTTGCAGCGGTGCCGTTCCTGGTGTTCGCGGCGCCCTTCATCATCATGCGCAACACGCTGCGGGGCATGCGGCTGGAAAGCCGTCGCTTCGAATTCGTGATGATGGCGACCGTCATCGCCGGCTTCTGGAGCATGATGAGCGGCACCTTCTTCCTGATGACGCTGCGCGCGACCGGCGTTCTGGGCTGACGCGTTCCAGGGTTGCGCGGCGGGCCCCTTTGCCTCCACGCCGTCGTTTCGCTATGGCTTAACGCGACAGGAGACCTCCATGGCGATCTACGAGCTCGACGGGCAGGCGCCCGATCTTCCCTCTGACGGCAACTATTTCATCGCGGAGACCGCGACCGTGATCGGTCGCGTGCGCCTGAAGCCGGGCGCCAGCGTCTGGTTCGGCGCCGTGCTGCGCGGCGACAATGAGTGGATCGAGATCGGCGAGGGCGCCAACGTGCAGGACGGCTCGACCTGTCATACCGATCTCGGCTTCCCACTCGTGATCGGGAAGGACTGCACCGTCGGCCACAACGTGATCCTGCACGGCTGCACCATCGAAGAGGGCGCACTGATCGGCATGGGCTCGATCGTGATGAACGGCGCCAGGATCGGCCGCAACAGCATCGTCGGCGCTGGTTCCGTCATCACCGAGGGCAAGGAGTTTGCCGAACGCTCGCTGGTCATCGGCTCTCCCGCGCGCGTGATCCGCACGCTCGACGATGCTCAGGTGCAGCGGATGGGGAGCGCGGCGAGGTTCTACGTCGCCAATGGCCCGCGCTTCAAGAAGGGCCTGAAGCGGATCGGCTGAGGCCTGCGCCGCCTGCGCATCGACTGCGCGGCACGGTTCCAAACCGTAAAAATACCGGCCGGTAATTTAATCCTCCGCTAGCGCGGCGGTGCTTATCCTGGAGCACTTTCAACCAGGAGGAGCAGCGCCATGGGAGCTAAGGCGCTGGAATCCGGCTTTGCCACCGGAACCAGCTTTTTGAAGAAATTGGTGCGGTTCGTGCGGGGCGCCGACACGCTGAGCCTTGCGGAGAAGGTCTACAGCATCGCGGGCTTCCTCGCGATCATCACCACCTTCCTGCTCGTGATGTCGATCCAGACCGTCCGGTTGCAGACGACCTATCGTCACATGCATGTCACCTCCGCAGAGGCCGAGATCGGCATCGGACGCATCAACGCGCTGATCTACGCCATCGTGATGGAATCGCGCGGCATCTACATCTCCGCCGATCGTGGTGCGGTGAAACAGTTCGCCGACGCGCTGGTTCGGCGCAACCACGAGCTCGCGGAGACCGTGAAGAGCATGGAGCGGACCGTCGGTAGCGACGAGGCCGAACTCTTCTCCACTTTCCGAGAGCGCATCGCGCAATTCATCGACTTCCGCCAGGAGCTGGTGCGGCGCGGTCTCGAGATCAGTCCTGCAGCGGCGCGCGAATGGGGCGACAATGATGCCAACCGCACGCTGCGCAAGAAGCTCAACAGCGATCTCGAGGCGCTCGAACGCATTTACGGAGAGCGCGCCCGTCAGGCGGACCAACTCGCCGACGAGAACCGCTACGCCGCCGCCTACCTGTTCATGCTCGGGCTCGCGGCCCTCCTTCTCGCGGGGCTGAACGTCGTCGTGATGCGCGGCTCGGTGGTCGGCGCGCTGGCCGAGATCACGCAGGCGACCGACCGGATCGCCCAAGGCGACGTCAGAAGCAAGGTGCCGCATCTCGCCCGTCACGACGAGATCGGGCATCTTGCGCGCGCCGTCCAGAACTTCCGCGACGCCGTGGCGCGCATCTTCGAGCTGGAAGAGCTTGAGCTCGGCACCGCACAGGCGCGCGACGCGGCGATGACCGAGCGCGACAAATTCAACGACAAGTACCAGGCCAAGAAGTGGCAGCTGTCGGCCGCGATCAACAGCATGCCGCACGGTCTGATCATGCTCGATGGCAAGGCGAGCGTTGTCGCGATGAACGCCAACTACCGCAAGATCTACAACCTGCCCGAGACGATCCAGGCCGGATCGACGCTGGAAGAAATCCTTCAGCACCGGGTCAAGAGCGGGTTGTTCAGCGGCGACGTCACGAAATATGTCGGGGCTGTGCTCGAACGGATCGCCAGGCGTGAACCGACGGCCTATGAGATCAGCTTGAATGACGGCCGCACCATCAAGATCTACGAACGCCCGATGGACGGCGGCGGCTGGGTGTCGGTGCAGGAGGACGTCACCGAGCAGCGCCAACGTGAGCGCATGCTCGAGCGGATGGAGCGCTTCCTCGCCACCATCATCGAGAACGTGACCGAAGGCATCATCGCCAAGGATGCGCGCAACCTGCGCTATCTGTTCATCAACAAGGCTGCCGAAAAGCAGATCGGCATGTCGCGCGCCGAAATCGTCGGCAAGACAGCGCGCGAATTGTTCTCCAAGGAAACTGCCGATCTGATCGAACAGCGCGACAAGCAGCTGCTAGCCCAGCAGCAGCAACTGGAGCCCGTCACCGATACGATCAACAATCCGATCCGCGGTCGGCGCCGGGTATCGTGGCGGCGCCTGCAAATCGGCGGAGCCGGAGAGGACTCGCATATCTTCGTGACCATGGTCGAGGATCTCGGCAAGGAGATCGGCGCCGCCGCGTAGCGGCCGGTCCGGGCCCTCCGGAGGGACATCAGCTTCCTTCGGATTCCCGTGCCTCGCCTGCGCCCGCGACTTTCTCGTGGCCGGCTGCCCACAGAGCATGCTCGTTACTGCCTTCCGGATACGGGTTGGCTTCCGGCGGAATGTTTTCGCGCGCTGCGCGCTCGCCGTCTGCAAAGGGATCGCGATCCATCATCATCCTGCTCTTGCCGATTCTGCTTCTGGCGCACCATCGAATCCTCAAGCTGATGTGAGGGGATTTGTTCCGGAACCTGGCTTTGCCGCGGTCGTTGACGGTCGAGGAGAATTCCCATGACCAGATTGTCCGCAAGCGCATCGATCAAGACGTTGATTGTCGTCTTCAGTCTTGCCGCAACGCCGGCGATATCCTTCGCGCAAGGCACCGGGGGAGCCACGGGATCAACTGGCGGCGTCGGCAATGCGCCGTCGCCGCCGCCTGGCACCAACAGCCTGGGCACGGCACAATCCTCCGGCGCCAACACGGCGCCGGGTGTCACCACCGGCACCGCCGGTGCCAACCGCGACGCCGACGCGACGGTGAGCGCCGAGAACCGGCTGCTCGACAAAAAGATGAAGAGCATCTGCCGCGGTTGCTGACGCTCGCGCCGAAGTGAGCCACCCTGCCTATCGTCAATGCTCGAGCGACGTTAGCTTGGCCCTGTTGCAGCGTGGAGCGTTTCCACGCGGAGGGTGAGTTGATGTTGCGCAAGATGATGATGGCCGCACTAACCGTTGCAGCGGTCGGTCTCGCAGCGCCCGGGGCGGCGCAGGCGGGAAGCGGGTTCGGGCATGGCGGCGGATTGCATGGCCGTGCCTGGAGTCATGGCGGCTGGGGCCACCGCTGGCATGGCGGCGGCTTCTGGCCGGGTGTCGCCATCGGTGCCGGCATCGCAGGCGCTGGCTATTATGGCGCCTATGGCTACGGCTACACGTACTACGGCGATCCCTATTTTTACGATTACTACGGCGTCGGCCACGAGGACTATGGCGCGCAGTGCTATCCCGTGCCGCGGCGGGTGATGACGCAATGGGGCTGGCGCGTCCGTCGCGCTCAGGTCTGCGAATAAGGATTCAGGATTGGCGGGGTCCCCCGCTGAGGCATTTAAATACCGCCATAAAGAAACAAGGCCGTTGACGCAGTATACCGTCAACGACCTTGCCAGCCCCGGATATTGAAATCGGCTCACGCCATCCGGTATGGGCGAGCATCGCGCGGAATCACACGGACGAATGTGATCCATTTCACAAGTGACGAAAATAAAGGCCGGCGGCCCTGGATCCAATCAGCCGCGAGAGCGTTTGCGGGCGCTGGCATGAACGCGGTGACGCGCCGGTCTCTTCGAAGTAACCGAGGGTGTCTCAGCCTCGGTGGCGCGGACGCTGGCAAAGGATTGCCGCAATCCGTCGATGGATTCGTTCAGATTGGCGACTTGCTCCGACAGGCGCTTGGTGTCGGCCTGCTGCGAGGCGAGCAGCCGTTTCATGGTCGAAAGCTGGTCCTGTACGACCTGAAGCTGATCGATCGATTCCTGCTGGGTCACTTCCAAGCCCTTGGTCTTCTCGACGAGCTGCTCGGAGGCCAGCGCCGCGCGCGCCTGAAGCTGCCGCGAGGCGATCACCCGATCGGTCTCCGGCGTAGCGCCGGTATAGGCACGCCAGATCGCGATCGAGGTGACGCCGGCTATCAGCAGGAGCAGCGCCGCAGCCGCCAGCGCGATCGGCTGGGCACCGAGACGGAGGAGGGGATTGGACGGTGTGTCCTCTGCGAGATCGATCATCGCTGACAAAACCCAAATTGAAACTTGGTGAGTGGCGAAGAGCGGCAGCACAAGAATGAAGAACAAGGCGGCCGAGACGTCCCGAAAGCGTTACAGTTCAGCAACAAATGGGACGAAAAGGTGACCACCGGGGAAAAAAGCGAGCTGGCCCAAGGCGAAAGCGCCCGCGCTCGAGGGCGTGCGCCACGAAAAACCCGCGCAGGCCTCATTCGGCTTGAGCGGGAGAGCGTCAGGGAAGGCTCGACACCCCGCTATGCGGGGATCGCAGGTCTACGGCGCAAACCCCGCCAACGGCCCGGAATAGGTCTTCGTCCGCGGCGCCGCGTAGGGGCCGAGCCGGGATGTCGTCAAGCCCAGCCGCACCAGCCCCTCAGCCAGCGTCACCGCAGCCGCGACGCCGTCGACGACGGGCAGGCCATGCTCGTGCGCGAGCTCGGCAGCCAGATCGGCCATGCCGGCGCAGCCGAGCACGATGGCCTCCGCGCGGTCGTCGCGGATCGCGGCCGTGATTTCCGTAGAGATCTTTCCAAGGGCCGCTGCGTTGCGCTCCTCGAGCGCGAGCACGGGGACCTCGGCGGCGCGAACGCGGGCGCAACGATCGGCGAGGCCATACTTTCTCAGGTTATACTCGATCGGCACGATGGAAGCGCCGAGCGTCGTCACCACGGCAAAGCGCGCCGCGATGAGGCTCGCCATGTGGAAGCCCGCTTCGCCGATGCCGATCACCGGCGCCTTCGCCGCAGCGCGTGCGGCATCGAGGCCGGTGTCGTCAAAGCAGGCGATGATGTGCGCCTCCAC
Source organism: Bradyrhizobium sp. CCBAU 51627 (assembly GCF_028128765.1). Taxonomy (GTDB): domain Bacteria; phylum Pseudomonadota; class Alphaproteobacteria; order Rhizobiales; family Xanthobacteraceae; genus Bradyrhizobium. The sequence goes on along the minus strand of NZ_LBJG01000027.1, from coordinate 263,839 downwards.
GCCATCGCGCTCGGCCTCACGGATGCAGCCGAGCATGCCGGGAACGGCGAAGGCCTCGTCGTAAAATCCCTCGATCGAGACTGGTCCCATCGTGGGCTGGCGCGCATCGATCACGGTGCCGGCCTGCGCGACCGCGCGCGCCGCCGCTGCGATCTTCGCCGTCATCGACGCGGTCGTGTTGGGATTGACGATGTGCAGCCGCATCTTGGTCAGACAAGTCCCTTGCCGGCGTCCGAGCCCCTGGCCGCCTGCCGCTTGTTGAGCATGTGGATGGTGCCGAGCGCAAGCGCGATCACCGCAAAGGACACCGCGGAGATGATGGTGCCGAGCGCATAGATGTCAGGGTTCGTCACTGTCGTGGTGAGGCCCTGGAGATCGAGCGGCAATGTGTTTACCGCGCCGATTGCCTGGCTGGAGCGCGCGAGCTCGTCCCAGGACAGCGTGAAGCCGAACAGGCCGATGCCGATCACCGAGGGCAGGATGATCGGCAGCACGACATGACGGAAGGTCTGCCATGGCGTCGCACCGAGATCGCGCGCGGCTTCTTCGAGCCGGGGATCGAAGCGGTTGAAGATCGCGAACATGATGAGCAGGCCGAAGGGCAGCGTCCAGGTCAGATGTGCGCCGAGCCCCGAGGTCAGCAGACCCATCGAGGTTTCGAAATTCTCGTTCCAATGCGCCTTGATCAGGTCGTCGATGATACGAAATTCAAGCGAGATTCCGAGCGAGGTGATGATCGAGGGAACGATGAGGCTTGCGATTGCCGAGTAGAACAGGATGCTCTGCGCCCTGAACTTCCTGCGAAAGGCCATGCCGGCCGCGACCGACAGCACCACGGTGACGACCATGACGATGATGCCGAGCAGCAGCGAGCGACGGAAGGACGCGCCGAGATCGATGATGCCGGTGCCCTGGAATAGTTTTGCCAGCCAGTAGGTCGACACGCCGTTCATCGGGAAGGTGAGGCCACCCTGCGGCCCCTGGAATGACAGCACGTAGATCGCGATCATCGGGCCATAGAGGAACAGCACATAGGCCGCGAAGAAGATCGCGAGCACATAGAAGCTGCGCGGACGTCCTTCCTTCATCGCCTACAGCTCCTTCTTGATGTCGACGATGCGCGACATCATGGTGATGATCAGGAACGTAATCACGAGCAGGATCACCGCATTGGCGGCCGCGGCGGGGAATTGCAGCGCGTTCACCCGCGTCTCGATGATTTTGCCGGCGGCCGCGATCTGCTGGCCGCCCATCACGCCGATGGTGATGAAGTCGCCCATCACGATGGTGATGACGAAGATCGAGCCGATCACGATGCCGGGCTTGGCCAGCGGAACGACGACGTTGACCAGCGTCTGGAAGCCGGTGGCGCCGGCATCATAGGCCGCCTCGATCAGCGATTTGTCGATCCGGATCATCGAATTGAAGATCGGTACGACCATAAAGAAGGTGAAGAGGTGAACCAGCGCCAGCACCACCGAGAATTCGGAGAACAGCAGCCATTCCACGGGCTGATTGATCAGGCCTGTCTTCATCAGGCCGGAGTTCACCAGGCCATTGCGCCCCAGCAGCGGGATCCAGGCGATCATGCGGATGACGTTGGAGGTCCAGAACGGAATCGTGCAGAGCAGCGACAGTCCCATCTGCCAGGTCTTGGACTTGACGTGGAAGGCGAGGAAATAGGCGACCCAGAAGCCAATGAAGAGCGTGATGGCCCAGACCAGGAAGCAAAGCTTGAGCGTCTTCAGATAGGTCTTTGCGATGGTGCAGAGATCGGGAAGCTGCGCGATGCAGCCTTCGAACGTGTCGGTATAGCCGCGGCCCGAGAAGGCCGGCAGCAATTGATATTCGTTGTAGTCCCAGAACGAGACGATGACGACGAAGACGAGCGGGATGAGAAAGAAGGCGAGAAACACCAGCATCATCGGCCCGGCTTGCAGCCAGGAGACGAAGGAGGGCGACAGGCGCGCCGCTTTCGCAGGGCGCGCCGTGTCCGATCCCCGGACGAGGTCCGGGGATGCCTGTTGCAGGATGTCTTGCGACGTATCCATCACGCGGCGATGAACTCGTTCCACTTGCGGACCATGTAGTCGTTCTCGTCCATTACGGCGTTCCAGCACGCGACCGCACCCATGCGGTCCTCGTAGGAGCCGCCGTCACGCACGGCGCCGGCTTTCTCCAGCAGCGAGCCATTGGGCGCCTTGATGTCCTTCTCGGCCGGCTTGCCTTCCATCCAGTAGGCCCACTCGTAGGGCTCCATGTGGGCTTTCGCGGTGGACAGCACGGCCGAGTAATAGCCCTGGCGGTTGAGGTAGGCGCCGGCATAGCCTGACAGGAACCAGTTGACGAACTCGTAGGCCCAATCGAGCTTGGCGCCCGAGACGCCCTTGGAGACGCAGAAGCCGGAGGCCCAGGAGCGATAGCCTTCCTTCAGCGGCTGGAAGGTGCAGGCGATCCCCATCGAGCGCACCTTCGTCACCGCGGGCGACCACATCGACTGGATCACCGTTTCGCCCGAGGCCATCAGGTTGACGCTCTCGTTGAAGTCCTTCCAGAACGCGCGGAACTGTCCGGCCTTCTTCGCCTCGGTCATCACCTTCATGGTGAGATCGATCTCGTCCTTGGTCATGTTGCCCTTGTCGGCATATTTGTGCTTGCCGGTGGCTTCCACGACCATCGCGGCATCCATGATGCCGATCGAGGGGATGTTGAGGATCGAGGCCTTGCCCTTGAACTCGGGATTGAGCAACTCGGACCACGAATTGATCGGGCGCTTGATAAGATCAGGACGGATGCCGAGCGTGTCGGCGTTGTAGACCGTCGGAATGAGAGTGACGAACTCGGTCGGCGTCTTGGAGAAGGTCTTGGAGTCCTTGCCTTCGAGATAGAGCACCTTCCAGGGCGCGGTGCCCTGGCCGCCGATCTTCTTGCCGCCGGGCGTCTCGCCCTTGGTGAAGACGGGGGTGATGTTGTCGAATTCCTTGATCTTCTTGGCGTCGAGGGCAAGGATGTTGCCCGACGGCACCAGCTTCTTCAGCGAGAAATATTCGGTGTCCAGCACGTCGAACGAGTTCGGCTGGGTCATCACGCGCTTGGTGACGTCGTCGGTGGTCGCGGTGATGTATTCGATCTTGATACCGGTGTCCTTCAGGCACTGCTTGGAGATGTCGTCGCCCTCGTTCACGGCGGTGCCGAGATAGCGCAGCACCTTCGGCTCGGCCGACATCACGTAGGGGAAACCGGTAATGGCGCCGGAGCCGGCGGCGAGGCCCGCGAGACCCGCGGTGCCCTTGAGTAGCGTGCGGCGGCTGACGCCGGTCTTTTTGGTGGTCTCGGTCATTCCAGTCACTCCTCTGTGTTGCGCATTTTCTGTGATGACGGCGCTATTGCAGGCGTTGCGCCTTGGCGGGATCCCAGGTCGCCAGCACGCGATCGCCCGGACGGAACGGGTGGACGTCGAAGGTGGCTTCGGGAACGTGGGAGAACAGGGCGGTGCCGTCCTCGAGCGTGAGCGAGACGGCGATGTAGGAGCCCTGGTACTCGGTCTGGGTCAGCAGCGCCGGCGCGCCGAACGCGCCGTCAGTGAACGGCACGATGCCGAGCTGATCGGCGCGCACGGCGATGAGGTTGCCGGCGTCGCTGAGCACGTTGTGGCCGCCGATGAAGCGCGCCACGAATTCGGTGCGGGGGTGATGGAAGATGTCGCGGGCCGAGCCCTGCTGTTCGATCCTGCCGTGGTTCATCACCACGATGTGGTCGGCGAGCGCCATCGCCTCTTCCTGGCCGTGGGTGACCTGGATGAAGCTGATGCCGAGCTCGCGCTGCAGTCGCTTCAATTCGCCCCGCATCTTGACCCGTAGGAACGGATCGAGCGCCGACAGCGGCTCGTCGAGCAGGAGGATTTGCGGCTCGGTAATCAGCGCGCGGGCGAGCGCGACACGCTGCTGCTGGCCGCCGGAGAGTTGTGCCGGAAGCCGTGCGGCGTAGGGGGTCATTGCGACCAGCTCCAGCAGCTCGCCGGCGCGCTTGTTCCGCGTCGGCTTGTCGACGCCGCGCATTTTCAGGGCAAACGCAACATTGTCGAGCACCGAGAGGTGCGGAAACAGCGCGTAGGACTGGAACATCATCGCCGTGCCGCGCTTGGCGGGCTCGAGATCGGTGACGTTCTGCGCGCCGAGGATGATGTCGCCCTCGCTGACCGCCTCGTGGCCGGCGATCATGCGCAAGGTCGAGGTTTTGCCGCAGCCGGAGGGGCCGAGCAGGCAGCAATAGGTGCCGGCGGGAATCTTCAGATTGACGTTGTCGACCGCCAGTGTCGTGTCATAGCGCTTGGTGACGGCGACCAGTTCGAGAGCGGCGGGAGTGGCCATGGTGTGTCCGCGAGAGGGCGATGCTGCGCCTCTCTCCGCAAGGTCCGTGCCAACAGCGCCAGGATTGCCGAATTCGAAAACTGTGCAGCGGAGTCAGGTCGTTAGATTGAATCCGGCGCGTTTGGTGCGACGCACGGGCGGGCCGGCATGTGCACACGAAATGGGCGAAGATTGTATAAAGTTTCGCCTGTGATTGGATACAGCTCGTCGATTACCATCCAGGGCCGAACGCCGATCGAGCCCTCAAACCCAACACTTCGAACTGATGGCCGCCAAATCCCGCCCGAAATCCGATGCGCCCGACGTGAGCGATCGCGTCGGCCGGATCAGGGAGGGCGTCACCGCGGCGATCCTCGAGCATCGCCTGCTTCCGGGCACCAAGCTCGGCGAGGACGAGATCGGCGAGATCTATGGCGCCAGCCGCACGCTGGTCCGCACCGCGCTGCAACAGCTCGCGCATGAGGGTATCGTCAACATCGAGAAGAACCGCGGCGCCTTCGTCGCTCGCCCGACGCCGGCCGACGCCCGCGAGGTGTTCGAGGCGCGGCGGCTCATCGAGCCCACCATCGTCGATCACGCCGTCGATGCTGTCTCGCCGGCCTGGATCGAACGCCTGCAGCAACACCTCACGGAAGAGCGCGAGGCCGAGTTGCGCGGCGATGCGCGCGCCTCGGTCCGGCTTTCCGGCGAGTTTCACCGGCTCGTCGCCGAGATGAGTGGCCACAGCATCTATCTCGGTTTCCTCAAGGAGCTGATCGCGCGTTCCTCGCTGATCATCCTGCTCTATCGCCGCCACGATACGCCCGCCTGCGGCACCGATCATCATGCCGAGATCGTCTCCGCGATCCGCATGCGCGACAGGGAGGCCGCGCGCGCGCAGATGCTGTCGCATCTGAACGAGATCGAGGCCGAGCTTTTCTTGAAGGATCCCGCCGCCGACGAGCTGCGGCTCGCGGACGTGCTGGGGGCCTGATCAATTGGGCGTTGACGTGAAGAAATCACGGGACAACGCCCACTGGGTGATTGACGGGGCACGCTGGCGTTGCGCGCGCAGCAAGGGGTAACTGCCTCGCTCCCGACTCGCTTCTCATTCTCAAACCGCGCCGGTGAATTCACCTCGCGCCGGGTAGTTGTTCTTGATGACGAAGTCGAGTGCCTGAACCATCTCGCCGAAGTTCGGCCGCACGAATGGCATCGACTGCACCGATAGATAATAGATGGTCTTGTCGGGGCGGATCAGGAAGACGCCGGGCTCGGAGAACAGCGCAGGCTCCTCAATGCCAATTGAAGTCTTGCCGCGCGATGCGGAAATGTAGAGGCCCCATTCGCGCGCTTTGGGAAGGCTCAGTCCGTAGCCGAAACGCAGCGCTGAAGCGCCTACCTTCTCAGCCATCGACCGTGCGCGCTCCTCATTGTCGGAGCTGACCGCGATTGTCGTCACGCCGCGCTCGGCGAAGGCCGGCGTATGGCGTTCAAGCTCCTTGAGGTAGTTGGCGCAGATCGGGCAATGCAGGCCGCGGTAGAAGCAGATGAGCGTGAAACGGTGTGGCGTTTCATCGGCGAGGACGAAGCGGCCGAAGCCAAGCGTTTCGACCGACAGATCCGGCGCCTTTTGTCGGGGGGTGAGCATGAGGACTCCGATTGGGCAAGTTGGCCAGGTTTCAGGCCGTTGCGAGAACGCTCCCTCTTTGCCATACTCTCGAACATGAAACATCCAGAATACATGATTGAAAATCCTGAAAGACCCAAGCGCGACCGACTGGCCGCCTTCTTCGAGGCCTTTGACCTGTCAGTGGCAATGGTCTCGCAGGACGCGGCCGGTGCGACGGCCAACCTGGTCGTAACCGGCCAAGCTGGCTTGGCCGAGCGGGTGGTCCTTTACGCCAGGGGCGACAACCGGCGTCAGCCCAACTTGCTCGTCGCCGCAGTGGTCGATTTCGGCGGTTCAACGAACCCTTTGATGAATGCCCTGCCTGAAATGGTGGAGGTCAACCTCGACGGCCGCCCGACCTTGCAGGCCTTGGTCGGCATCTTTGTTACCGAGGGACATGGCAATCGCTGCGGCCAGCGCGTCGCTCTGAACCGGCTGTGTGAGCTGATCGTGCTATTGGTGTTGCGAGAGGCGATCGATGCGGGTGCGACGAAGCCGGGTCTTCTTGCGGGCCTCTCGCATCCCGCTCTGCACCGGGCGATCGTGGCGATGCATGATGATCCGGCGAGATCCTGGACTGTCGAGCAACTCGCCGAAATCACCGGCATGTCGCGCAGCCGATTCATGGACGTCTTTCCCAGAATCCTCGACACAACGCCCGCCGCCTATCTCAATGCTTGGCGCCTGATGCTCGGGCAACGGGAACTGGCTCGAGGCGGGCAGGTGAAGTCGGTGGCTCGTCGTGTGGGTTTTGGAAGCGCTGCCGCATTCTCGCGGGCCTATTCGAGGATGTTTGGCTCTCCTCCGATATCGGTGCGAACCGCGCGGCCGGAGGTCGGTAACGCATCAGCGCCGACAAAGGATGAGGGTGGCGAGCCAGCGTCGATCTTGCCTGCAGGCCTTGCAGACTGAAGTGCGCGCTACGGCGTGCGCGATACGACACCCAAAAAGGTTGCGGCCAGCCATTGGGGGATGGCTGGCCGCGCGCGAACCGGTCTGGGACGGGGAGGGGTGGGGATGTGACCGGGCCGCGTAACTCGTTCTCTGTTAACTACTGATCTCTTGCGCTGGCGGTGGAGACCGCCGGCTTGGTGTCGCCGAGCGAGACCCAGACGTTGGGATCGCTCTGCGACTGGCGCTTCACGAAGCGGTAGCCGGTCTCCGTCCAGGCAACGACGCTCTCGTTTTGATTGTCGAGAACGAACTCGCCCTTGTCGGTCTTCACCGTCAGCACCGCGTGGCCTTCGCCCTTCTTGTCGCGCACGACGGTGATGAGCAGGGCCTCGCGCGGCCAACCCGCATCCATCAGCATCTTGCGCTTCAACAGCACGTAGTCTTCACAGTCGCCGTAGCCGTCGGTCGGCAGCGACCACTTCTCGACCACGCCCCAGTGGTCCTGGTCGGTCAAAGGCTTGACGGTCTCGTTGACCCAGCGATTGACCTTGACGAGGTCGCGCCACGCGCTCTGCGACATCACGATGTCGCGCGGCTGCGTCGGCCCGCCCTGACACTGAGCGGCATTCTCTGCGCAAAACTCGACCCAGCCGATTGGCGCACGCGTGGTATCGCCAAGGCTCGCGTAGAGCACACGGCTTTCACCAGCCTGCGCTGCTGCGCCGATCCCGAAGAGCATGGCAGCAAGTGCCAGTGCCTTCCCCTGTCCCCTGAAGTCCAACATTGCGGCCCCCGTTTTTTGTTGGGACCACATTGCGCATGGAGCTTTGAGTTGCCGCTAAGCCAGCCAAGTCAACTCGAGACGAATGCAAGTAAAAGGCGCGGCTAATTCGATCTATACTTGAATTGAATTTGAATAAAATTTGAGACGACTGCAATTGATTCAAATTGTAGGGATTAACGCGGGAACGCTGGCGGAACTGCCATTTCTGGGCTGAGAGGGTCGCGCGTTAACCCGACTGAGGCCGCAGCCGGACGCGAAAAAGGCGGCCTCCGCATCGCGCAGGCCGCCTTTGAGGCTGGAATAACAGGGGTTTTGGCGCGCTTTCGCTTTACCGCGCGGTAACGCTCTCTTCGAGTGTCTCCATCGGCTGTTCGCGCATGAACTCGAGCGCGAAGCCGTCCTCGAGGTTTCGGACCACGCGGCCCTGGACCCGGCCGAGCAGCACGATCGATTTCAGCGGTGGGCGGTTCTCGGCGGCAATGGCCGCGCCTGACAGCGAGAGGTCGATGATGCGGCAGGTCATCTTGGTGCCGTCCTCGAGCGTCAGCACCGCGATCGGGTTGCGCGGCACGATACGGTCATGGCGGCGGTCCTCCGGCAGGTTGAGGATGTCGCGATTGGCGAGCCAGGTCAGCTGAGCCGCGAGCTTGTCGCGCTTGCGCGGCGTCGCCCCGACCGTCATGGCGAAGCCGTTGTCGATGATCCGGGTGATCTTGCCCTCGACCCGGCCGATATGGTCGAGATAGGCGACCACGCGGTCGCCGACATTGCCGATGCCGGGCGCCAGCAGCGCGAGCCCGCCGGGCGACATGTTGATCACCTGGCAGGGGAATTCACGGCGGTCCGGCAGCATGTAACGGCCGAGCAGGTGCACCTTCACCCGCTGGAAACGCCGACGTTCCTCGGTGGCCGGAAGAAACTTTTTGTTCGCCAACGCCATTTTCACTACCCGACCCCCCGCCCGGGCGGAGTCCGACACGACCCTAAGGTGTATAGGGTTAATGCCGCGTTATGATTTGGCGCGGCGAATACCGATCGACACAATGCGTTCAAAAAGCCACATCGGCGGCCGGATCGCCCCTAAGCTTTCCTGGCTGCGCGCCCATAAAGTAGGCAAAGCAGGCGTGAGGAAACAGTTATGGAAACGATCCGCGTATGCACCCACGCAGGGCCGGGCTCGGAGCCCGTGATCAAGACCGTGCCGTGGCCGAAGGTCGGCCGCAAAGGTGCGCTGATCAAGATCGGCGCGTGCGGCGTCTGCGGCACCGATTTGCATATCCTGAAAGGACATTGGCCGAAGCCGCTGCCCTGGCCGTTCACGCTCGGACACGAGCTCGGCGGCGTCATCGTCGAATGTGGCGATGAGTTCACCGAAGACTTCATGAGCAAGCCGCTCAAGGTCGGATCGAAGGTGATGATCCCGCCGCTGATGCCGTGCGGCCGCTGCTATTATTGCATCCATTATCCGCAAACCGCGAACAAATGCCTGACGCCGGTCTATTACGGCCGCTATCTCGGCTTCGACAAGGCGCCGCATATGTGGGGCGGCTGGGCCGAATATGTCTATGTCGATCTCGACATGCTGCCGGGCACCAAGATCTACAAGCTCCCCGACGACATGTCGCTACGCTTGGGCGCGCTATCGGAGCCGCTGACCTCCTGCATCCGTGCATTTAACCGGGCGGCGCGGGCCGGCGGTTTCAGCTGGGGCGATACGGTCGTGATCCAGGGCTCGGGCCCGATCGGCATTTTGGCGGTCGCAGCGGCCAGGGAGATGGGAGCAGGGCGCGTGATCTGCGTCGGCGCGCCGGAGGAGCCGCGGCTCAAGCTCGCGCGCGAGTTCGGTGCGGAAGCGACGGTCGACATCGAAGAGCTCAAATTGCCGCAGGAGCGCATCGCGCGGGTCCGCGAGATCGTCGGCGGCTTCGGCGCCGATCTCGTGATGGACTGCTCGGGTCATCCGAGTGCCGGCCCTGAAGGCATCGAGATGCTGCGCGACGGCGGCACCTATGTCGAGATGGGCCAGTTCACCGACGCCGGCTCGATCGACACGTCCTGGCATCGCATCTGCACCAAGGACCTCAACGTGCTCGGCTCCTGGGGTTTTACGGGCAACGATCTCCCGCTCGGCGTCGACATGCTCTATCGCACGGCGAACAGGTATCCCTGGCTGAAGATGCAGACGATCTATCCGTTCACGGAAGCGGGCGTTTCGCAGGCGGTGAAGGACGCGATGGCGATGAAGACTGTGAAGTCGACGATCGTGCCGTGGCCGGAATTGGTGGAATAGCGCGATCTCTTACATCCGTGGCGATCTCGCCACATAAGCTCCAATTCTCTACGAAATTCCGCGCCCTGACTTTCCATTTCACGTTGATGTCGCTAGCGTGCACACGTTGGAGGTCGTGTACTGATCATGAACAGCTCATCCGAGATGCCAGATGCGCTTGGGTCTCTCATTCCCGATATCGATCGGCTCGCCGCGGAAGCGATGGCGGTCTGGAAGGTCCCGGGCGCTGCGCTCGCCATCGTACAGCACGGCGAGGTCGCACTCACGCGCGCCTATGGCCAACGCGATGTCGAGGCCGATCTTCCGGTCACCCCGCACACGCACTTCGTAATCTGCTCGATCACCAAGTCGTTCACCGCCACCGCGATCGCGCTGCTGCACAACGAGGGCGCGCTCAACTGGAGCAAGCCGGTCCGCGACTATCTGCCGGAGTTTCGTCTCTCGGATGCGGTGGCGACCGAGCGCGTCACCGTGCGCGATCTGCTCAGCCATCAGTCCGGGCTGCCGCGGCATGATTGGATTCATCTGCCCGGCGATCTCGCGCCGGCCGATATGCTGCCCTTGATGCGGCACCTCGAACTGAGCCGCGACATTCGCGCCGTCTGGCAGTACAGCAATCTCTGCTACAACGCAGCCGGTCTCCTGATCGAGCGGGTGAGCGGGAAGAGCTATGAAGCCTTCGTGCGCGAGCGCCTGACCGATCGGCTCGGCATGACCGTCAGTTTCTCGCTCGACGAGTTCGAAGCAGGACCAGAGCCGGCGCGGCCCTACAAGATCGACGTCGACACGCGGTCGCCGGCACTGCGGTTGCCAATCCGCACCACGGCCGCGGGCGCCATCAACACATCGGTCGCCGATCTCGCCAACTGGATGCGCCTGCACCTCGGCAAGGGCGAGTTTGAAGGCGAGCGCCTGCTCCCGGCCGCGCTGGCGGAGCAACTGCACGCGCCGCTGGCGCTGGTCGCCAAGTCGGAATTTGCCGAGTTCAGCCACGCCCACTATGGATTAGGGTTTCAGTCCAACGCCTATCAGGGCGAACGCCACATATCGCACGGCGGCGGGTGGAACGGCTGGGGCTCGTTCATGACCCTGGTCCCGGACGCCGGCATCGGCGTCGCCGTGCTGACCAACCGCAGTTCGAGTCAGATCCCGCCGATTCTGACGTGGTACATCATCGACCGGCTGCGCGGCCGGGAGCCGATCGACTGGCTCTCGCGCTTCCGCAAGATGCGCGACGACTTCATCGCCCATGTCCCGGCCGACAAGGAGGCGCGCGAGAAGGCGCGTCATAAGGACACCAAGCCCGCGCATGAATTGTCGGCCTATGCGGCCGATTATGCCCACCCCGCCTATGGTGTCATCGAGATCCGCGAGCGGGACGGCGCGCTGCACTGGTCGTGGCGCGGCATGGGCGCGCCGCTATCGCACTGGCATTTCGAAACGTTTGTCACGCCTGAGATCATCGACAAGCTTCATCCGGATAATCTTCCCATCACCTTCCAGACCGACCGCGAGGGCAATATCGTGCATCTGTCGGCGCCGCTGGAGCCGATGGTGAAGGACATCGTGTTCGAGCGCCGTGCCGCCGGCGACTGCCTCGATCCCGCTTTCCGCGAGCGCTGTGTCGGGGAGTTCAGGAGCGGCGCCATCACCCATCGCGTGACCTTGGACGGCGAGGGCAGGCTGATTTTGAAGTCGGACTATCAACCGGCCTATCGGCTTGAGCCGCAGCAGGGCCGCCGGTTTCGCATCGCCGAGTTGGAGGGCTTTGCCGTCGAGTTTCGCGGCGAGGGGCAGAGCATCGGACAAATCGTCTTCCACCAGCCGAACGGCACGTTTCTCGCCGATCGCATGGTGGAGGAGGGCGGGGAGCGCTGATGGCACGCGAGCCAATTCGTCCGCGATCGCCCTTCAGCGCCATCCGCGCGATCGATTACACCGTCATTTTCGTGCGCGACATGGACGCGATGCGGCGCTTCTACGAGGACGTGCTGGCGTTTCCTCTGCTGCGCGAACTGTCGCCGAACTGGATCGAGTACGGGATTGGCAGCAACACGCTCGCCTTGGCGCGGCCGAGCCGCACCGCGGCTGACGCACCGACGCCGTTGGGCAGTGCCTCACTGCAATTGGCTTTCAAGGTCTCCGCGGCCGAGGTTGGTGCCTGCGCCGAGGAGCTCGCACGCAAGGACGTCGCGCTGCTGTCGCCGCCAACCAATCAGCCCTTCGGGCATCGGACGCTGTTTTTCAGGGATCCCGATGGCAACCTTCTGGAGATCTACGCCGAGATCTGAAGCCGGCCGAACCGAAATGCCGCAAAAGTTCCACACCGAATCCGCGAATGATCCACGCTGAGGTGAAACTTAGGCCCAGGTTCCGACTTTCAGTTCACCGGAGAGTTGATCGTGAAGCGGATCCTGGAACCCATCACCTACGTCCTGGCGGCCATCTACTTCCTGGTCGATGCGGTGTTCATGGCCGTGGCGCTGCCGATCTCGCGCTGGCTGGCGCGGCATTTCGAGTTCAAGCGGCTGCGGGCCTGGATCAAATCGCTGCCGCCTTATCCGTCGCTCGCGCTGTTTTCCGTGCCCGTGATCATTCTGGAGCCGATCAAGCCGGTGGCCGCCTACCTCGTCGCGACAGGCCAATTTCTGAGCGGCGTAGCGGCATTTGTCGGCTGCGAGCTGCTCAAGCTGGTGCTGGTCGAGCGGCTGTTCCATCTCACGCGTGACAAGCTGATGCGGATCCCCGCATTCGCATGGAGCTACGGGAAGTTCACAGAGATGAGAGCATGGCTCCAGGCCACCGAAGCCTGGCGCGCCATCCGCGCCCTGAGCCAAGCCGCGAAAGATTTTGTCGTGCGGACCAGAGCAAGACTGGCCGGGGGCTTCAGCAGGCTGGTGACATCAAGGGATTAGATGCGCCCCGGTTATGCGAACTTCCGTGCTGCAGCGGTGGCCTTGTCGCCCGTGTTGGGCGTACCGCTCGGCTCGATCAGCATGAGATGAACTTCCTCGCGTGCCACCGGCCGATGCTCGACACCCTTGGGCACGACGTAAAGCTCGCCCGGACCGAGCGTTACGGTACGGTCCCGCAATTCGATGTCCAGCTTGCCCTTCAGCACGAGAAAGAAATCGTCGGTGTCGTCGTGCTTGTGCCAGGTGAATTCGCCCTTCACCTTCACCACCATCACGTCGCAATCGTTGAAGGTCGTGACCGTGCGCGGCGACCAGAAATCACTGAAGGTCGCGAGCTTGTCGGCGAGGGAAATGCTGTCGGCCATGCCTTCACCCATCCTGTTCTGTTGTGAGGCACGATTTGGGCTCGAATGGCCGGCGCGACAAGAGCGGCCACCATCAACCGGTCGATCCCGCTTTGCCAATTTTCGACCAGGCGTCAAACTCACCTACCTTCATCACCGTCGCGCCCACCACCTTGGCGCCCTCCAGCTCGCGCACGATGCGTTCGTCCGGCCCGACGATGCCGAGATCGAACTCGTGCTCCGGCGTGATCAGGATCACGCGCTGGCCGACGATCACCACGACTGTCATGTCGTTGCGCTCGCCTTCCTCGGCCCAGGCGCGGATCTCGCTGGCGTAGGGCTCCCGGCGCCACGCATTGGGGGAGCCCGGGTCGCAGCGGATCTCGAGGCCGTCTTCCGAGGTGGTCAAAACGAGTTTTGAACGGTTCGGCTTCCAGCGTTCGTCCACGAGATCGTTGACGAGCCAGAGGCAGGCGAACGCGGCGCATTCGGCTGGCCGCCGGTCATAAATCGCGCAACCCCGGCCGGGCTTGCAATGCGCGCACCAGGTGCTGGCCGGCTTGGCGAGCGCCTCGATGGCCATCACCTTGCAGCAAAGCGTGCAATCGCCGCAGCGCCGTTGGTCTGACGAGGTCATCCATGCATTCTTGGTACGTTCAGTCGGGGCCAATTTAAGCGAGATGGCAGCAAAAGTCCGCCGTTCCGGCTCAAAAGCGCGGCCTGGGCGTCCCAAAGCTGTTCACCCTGTCGCCAATGCCATGCATCAAAAACATGGTGATTTGGCCGCTGTTGGCGTAAAGAGCGTCCAAATCAAATCATCATGGGTGTGACCGGGCCCTCTGCCGCGAATGCAGCAGTGTCAGGCCCCTCGGCTTTCCGTTCCGCGCCCGGACCAACCAAGGTTTTCCATCCCGTGTCCTTTCCGGCCCTGACCCCGCCGCTCGCCCGCGCCCTGGCTGAGCGCAATTACGATTCACCGACGCCGGTTCAGCTTGCCGTGCTCGGTGAGGATACCATCGACCGCGACCTGCTGGTGTCGGCCCAGACCGGATCGGGCAAGACCGTCGCCTACGGTCTGGCCATGGCCAAGGACCTGCTCGATGGTGCCGAGCGGTTCGCGCAGGCCGCAGCACCTCTGGCGCTGATCGTCGCGCCGACCCGCGAGCTCGCTTTGCAGGTCCAGCGCGAGCTCACCTGGCTCTATGAGCATGCGCAGGCGCGCGTCGTCTCCTGCGTTGGCGGCATGGATCCGCGCCGTGAGCAGCGCGAGCTGGCCGCTGGCGCCCATATCGTCGTCGGCACGCCCGGCCGCCTGTGCGATCATCTGCGTCGCAATCGCCTCGATACCTCGGAATTGAAGGTCGTCGTGCTCGACGAGGCCGACGAGATGCTCAATCTCGGCTTTCGCGAGGACATGGAGTTCATCCTCGAGACCACGCCGGAGACGCGGCGCACCTTGCTTTTTTCCGCGACCTTTCCGCGCGGCATCGTGGCGCTGGCAAAACAGTATCAGCAGGATGCATTTCGCATCGAGGTCGCGGGCGACGAGGGCGGGCACGCCGACATCGAGTATCGCGCCATCCGGGTCGCTCCCGGTGATGTCGAGCATGCGGCCGTCAATATCCTGAGGTTCTACGAGGCGCCGAGCGCGCTGGTGTTCTGCAACACGCGCGACGCCGTCCGGCATTTGCAGGCGGCGCTGCTGGAGCGCGGCTTCTCGGTTGTCGCGCTGTCAGGCGAGTTGACGCAGAACGAACGCACTTTGGCGCTTCAATCGCTCCGGGACGGACGCGCCCGCGTTTGTGTCGCGACAGATGTTGCGGCCCGCGGTATCGATCTGCCGAGTCTCGACCTCGTCATTCATGCCGACCTGCCGAACGACCCTGAAGTGATGCAGCACCGCTCGGGCAGAACCGGACGCGCGGGCCGCAAAGGCGTCAGCGTGCTGCTGGTGCCGCCGGCCCGGCGCCGTCGCGCAGAGTTGCTGCTCAATCTGTCAGGCACCGAGGCTGTCTGGGGTTTGGCGCCGCAGGCCGACGAAATCCGCAAGCTCGATCATGAGCGCATGAAGGACGCGTTGTTTACCGAGGAGACGACATCAGACGATCTGGAGCTGGCGAAGGCCCTGCTGGCCGAGCGGTCGGCCGAGGACATCGCCGCGGCGCTCGCGCGGCTCTATCGCGCGCGGCTGCCGTCGCCGGAAGACATCATCGATCCCGGCGAGGATCGCGGACGGCGGGACACCCGTCATCGCGACGATCGCGCATCGCGTGGTGACGATCGCTCCGAGAGGCCTCGCGCCAAATCGGGGAAATCCTCGAAGCATGTCATGGCGGAGCCGACCGTCTGGTTCCGCGCCGCCATCGGCCGTCGCAAGAATGCGGAGGCGCGCTGGCTGCTGCCGATGATCTGCCGCCGCGGCGGCATCGACAAGCGCGACATCGGCGCGATCAAGATCATGGACACCACCACCGAGTTCGAGATCTCCGAGCGCGTCGCGGAGGCCTTCGCCGTCAAGGTCAAGCGCCCGGACAAGGAGGACAGCATCCGCATCGAGCCGATGACGGGTGCGTCGCAAGGCCGTCCTGCCGTGGACAAGCCGCCGCGGCGCGATGAAGGGGACGAGGATCACGTTGTCCGCCGCAGCGACGATCCCTGGAGCGCGAACGGGCCGAAGCAGCACGACAGGCCGCGCGGAAAGCCTGAAGCGAAGCATCAGGGCAAGCCGCACGCCAAGCCCCATGCCAAGCCCCACGTTAAGTCTCATGAGGGCGGGAAATTCGGCAAGCCGGCGTTTGGGAAGAAAAACAAGACATTCGGCAACAGATCCGGTGACGCCAAATATGCGCCGTCGGTCACTGAATGGCCGGGCGCGCCGGGCAAGAAGGGCAAGAAGAAGCGCCGCGGTTGAATTGCCGTCGGCAGTGATGATGCCGCCGGATTGCACCGGCGACATCATCTGAACTGTCGTTGTGGGCTCAGCGGCCACCGCCGCCTCCGCCACCACCACCGCCTCCTCCGCCGCCACCACCGCCGGCGTCGCGCATCGCCGAATTGTAGCGCGGATCGGCCTGCTTCATGTAGGTCGGCGACGTATCGCGATCGAGGCGAATGACGGGGCGCCGACCGGGTGCCGGATCCTGCAGGTTGAGGATGCCGCAGCTTTCGAACAAGCCGACGTCGCAGCCATAGGTGCGAAACTGTAACGCGTTGGCACTGGTTGCGGTGAATGCGGTCGTCGCAACGAATGTGATCAAAGCAACTTTGGGCAATGTGAGTTTCATGGAAATTCTCCAGCCTCAATTCGGCGAGACCGGAATGGCTCGCACAGTTCTTCGACGGGAGCTGATCGAAGCCGGTTCGAAGTCGGGCTTCACGCCCGCGTGAGCCGCGCACGAGGAGCGCCTATCTGCCGAGCTCGCGCAGCATGTAGGTCGCGGTTGCGCCGTAGGACGACAGCTTGTCGTGCAGCGCCGCATCCGCTGCGACGGGGTGGAAGCCGAGACGCTCCCATAGCACGCGCGTGCCGTAGACCGAGACCAGGGCAAGGGTCGTGATGCCGGAAGATCGCGCGATCTGCTCGATCTCCGTGACATAAGCGCGCGCCACGCCGCCGCGATAGTCGGGCAGCACGGCGACGTCGTGCAGATAGAGACAGTCGGCGGCCTGCGGCAATCGCTCGAGGAAGCCGTCGAGAGGCGGGATGTGTTGCCGCATCCAGGGATGGGCGAGGCCGTAGCCCGCGATCTCGTTGGCTATGGCAAGCACGCGACAGCCGTCAGGATAAAGCCGCATCTTCTCCGAAAGCACTTCGGGACGCTCGGGTAGATCAGGATGAATCCGTGTCGCGATCGCGCTGATCGCTTCGAGATCTCCTTTGTGCGCGCGGCGCCAACGCGGCTTGCTCATTCCTGCTTGCTCCGTATCGACCACCGCAATTTATTCCGTCGCATCGATACGCGCAGCCAAAAATATCTTTGCGCACGTTCGAGGAATAGTGCGCGCATTGCGGCGTCCTACCCATGCAAGCAAATTTTCTGGCCAATGCATGACAGGAGACACCATGACGACATCCTCGATCCGCCTCGCGCTCACGTTCGTTGCGTCCCTTGCGATCAGCTCCGCTGCGTTTGCGGCACCGCCGACCAAGACCGGCAAGGGCAGCGTGCTGACCGATGCCAAGGGCATGTCGCTCTACACCTTCGACAAGGACACGGACGGCAAGTCGGCCTGCAACGGCCCGTGTGCGACAAACTGGCCGGCGCTGAAGGCCGAGGCCAGCGACGCGCCGGGTGACGGCTACACCATCATCATCCGGGACGACGGCTCCAGGCAGTGGGCGCACAAGGGCAAGCCGCTCTACACTTTCGCCAAGGACACCAAGCCCGGCGACATCACCGGCGATGGTTTCCTGAACGGCGCCTGGCATCTGGCGATGCCGTGATGGATCGATAGCGAAGGGCCGGGCGTCGCTGGTGCAGGCGGTGTCCGGCCCCCAACGCCGGAGCTGATCTCAGGTTGGCGTGTGCGCCTGCAACAACTTCAAAGATGTAAAACGCAGTCTGCGCCGCTTCGCCGCATGAATTGATTTAATTTTGCGCCGAGAGTCCGAAAGCGAACCGAACCCCAGACTTTCGTCGGTCATAGTCGGCTCTGCAAGGGGGCGGGGGCGGTTATCCGCAGCAACAATCCTACCGCATTGAAAAATGGGAGTACTGGTGTCCCGGCGCCACAGGCACCGCTGGATGCCACGGGGAGTCTTCAATCCATGATCTAGTTTCGCTTGAGAGGATGAATGCCCGTGAGTGATGTCAATTTGAACGCAGACACGAATGCCGCTCCGCAGAACGGAGGAGCCAACGGAAGCGCAAAGCTCCAGTTCGACGTACCGTTCTTCAACATGCAGACGATCTTCGGCAATTTCGCCGAGCAGGGCGCGACACG
The DNA here is from genome assembly GCF_028128765.1 of Bradyrhizobium sp. CCBAU 51627. Taxonomy (GTDB): domain Bacteria; phylum Pseudomonadota; class Alphaproteobacteria; order Rhizobiales; family Xanthobacteraceae; genus Bradyrhizobium. Next base: position 245,647 of record NZ_LBJG01000027.1, on the reverse strand, counting down.
GGCCCAGGCGAATTTTGCGCAGATCAAGGCGACGTCCGAGGAGATGACCGCAGCTCTCTGCGATGCCTGCTCGACCAATGCCAGGCGGGCCGCCGACTACCGCACCAAGGTTATCGAGATATCCCACGTCAACACCATTTCCACGCTCGAATTCTTTTCCCAGCTTGTCGATGCGAGGTCGTTTGCCGATCTCGTAGATCTCTCTACCGCCCACAGTCGCAAGATCCTTGAAACAACTTCGGCCCAGAATCGCGAGCTCTGGGACCTCGCCCGGAAGGTTGCGACCGAAACGGCTGATCCGATCAAGCAGAGCTTGAACCGGGTTTTGCGTAGCGCTGCTTGAATCGAAGCGGTTGGCCGCGCCGACCGGCTGGGTGAGCGTCTTCGCAAGAAAAGATGCCGTCCAGCCGGTTGCGGCCCCCTCATAATCGAGGTGATGCCAATCTGGAGGAAATCAGGATGGGTATGGTCATGATCAAGTGCCCGGAAACGGGAAGCGCCATTCCGACGGGCATCGAGATGGATGGCGAAAGGTTCCGGTGCAGCGCGGTGTTCTTTTCGCGCACCTATTGCAGGATGTGCGCCGCGACGCACGAATGGTTCGCCAGAGAGGCGTGGGTTTACGAGTCAGTCTTGGCGAGCGGTGGCTCCGGAGGGAGGCAGCCTGTCCGCGCCGGTGCGGCGTGACGCAGCCTCGGCGCCTCCTGCGAAACGATCCGATCGATCCTGCGGCTCATCACCTTGTAGCACTCACAGGCGACGGCCTCGAGCCGATGCCTGTCGATCTCGAGCTGGCCGCGCCGGCTGGATTTGATCGCGCGTGAGGTTCGCAACGCGCTCACCACATGCGTGACCGTGGTACGCCGGACGCCGAGCAATTCCGACAGCGTCTCCTGCGTCAAGGACAAGATGTCACCACCGTCGGTCCGGTCGTGAATGTGCAGAAGCCAGCGGGCGAGGCGCGCTTCGACGGAATGCAGCGCATTGCAGGCCGCGACGTGCTGGAATTGCGTAAGCATCGCCCTGGTGAGAAGCTGAACCGAGTTTGCGATGGCGGGACTGCGTTCGAGTGCGGTGTGAAATCGCGCGGGCGAAATCTGCAGCGCTGTCCCCGCCACGCGCACGACAGCGGTCATGGGCGATCGGGTCGGGGCGAGTGCTGTCATCAGCCCGACGCTCCCATCGTTGCCGATCACGGCAGTTGCCGCCGTCTGTCCGTTTGGCAGCTCCATGATGAGGGCGATCGCGCCGCTGCAGGGAAACCAGAGATGCTCGACCTTGTCGCCCGATCGAACCAGGACTGCGTCGTGCGTGAGCGGTACTTTCCGCAGATGCGGTGCAAGCAAAGCGAAGTCCGCCGGCGGTAACGCAGCTAACAGGCGATTGCCAACTCGAGTCGCGTGCTCCATCACGGGAATCGTCCCTGGACGGAGGCCCGGCAGATGCATCTTCACCGGCCCGGCCGCGTGAACGCTTACCCACAGCGGGTTGGGCAAACGCACCTTGAATGTTAAGGTTCCAGTGACGGATTACAAGCGTGCGCGCACCTTTGAGCGGCCGTATTTTGGCCGCTGCTCGCAATGCTGCGCGTCGGACGCGAGAACTGGTCCTAGCGCAGCCCCTCGTACACCATCAGCCCGCGTGCGATCTGCAGTTTGCGGATTGCGCGCGGCAGCAATTTCTCCGGTTGGTGCAGATAGCGCCAGGAGGTGACGGTGAAGGCTGAAAGCGCGCCGCATTCGTCGTCGAACGGCGCGAGCACGCCGGTCAAGCTCACCGGCGTGTGCGGGCGGGCGTTGAAGGGCAGCAGCAGCAGCTCGAGATAGGCCTTGCTGCCGTCCTCGCGCAGCGCCGTGAGGCCGGCGATGGCACCTAACGTTTCGTCGGCAACGACGGTCGCGATTTCCTCGATCTCGCCGCGGCTCGCATCGGCGAACAGTGCGGCAAAGCCCTGGTCCTTGAGATCGCGGCCGGCGAGGGCGCAGACGCGGGTGCCGGCGACGCGGAATGGAAAGCCTGTCTTCGGCTCGCAGGACAGGACGAAGATATCGCCCAGTAGCTCGCGCACGGCGGCCGGGTCGATATCGGCCCGATCAGGGGCCCGCCCGTTGCCGCGCTTCTCGTCCCAATACGCGAAAAACGCGCGACTAGATGGATGTTTCATGACCGACGCTCACCCCTCGGCGCAACCTCATGGGACAAACCTGTCCCGCTTCAGCGCACCAGAGATCCCTTTGATGTTGTGCAGGAGGGGAATTGCAGCGTCCATGCCGCGGGGGCGTATTTGGCGTCGCGGGCGCTGTCTTTGCGTCGTTAACGTTAAATTAACTATGCGCTTTCGCCCGGCGTCGCCCTTGCTATGGTGGTCGCGGTCGCAAGCCTCGCCGCTTTCATCCAGGTTCTCGGCGGGGCCTGTACACGGGCGTCAAACAGTTTGGTCACTGGCCGCGGGGAGGGGTGGGGATACTCCTTGTTCTTCCGTTGCGCCGGGAAGGCCGACACGGACAGGCAGGGCTTCCCAGGGTCCTGCCTTTTCCCTTTGTGCACTTGCGCAAGGGCGGCAAAGGCGACTATCTGCAGGCTTGTAGTTTCGATCGCCTGAAAGCGAAACCGCCTTGGATTCCCCGCCACAACCCCCATCGGATCAGCCGGTCGTCGTCGAAGAGGCGCCCCGCGAGCCGATCCTGACGCTGCCGTGGCCGCTGACGGCCTATGTCGCCCTCCTGGCGCTGATTCATCTGCGGGTGCTGTTGCCGCCGGAGCTGGATAACTGGACCATCGACGTCTTTGGCTTCATCCCGAAGCGCTACGATTCCTCGCTGGTCAATCTGCAATTCGAGGGCGGAGCTGGGGCCAAGGTCTGGACCTTCGTCACCTATTCGCTGCTGCACGCCAACCTCACCCATCTCGCCTTCAACGTGCTGTGGCTGCTGCCGTTCGGCAGCGCGCTGGCGCGACGGTTTGGCGCGCTGCGCTTCTTCGTGTTCCTGGCGGTGACGGCGGCGGCGGGCGCGCTCGCCCATCTCGTCACCCACGAGCACGCGGTGGTGCCGATGATCGGCGCTTCGGCCTCGGTATCGGGCGCGATGGCGGCGGCAATCCGGTTCGCCTTCGTGCGGGGCAGCTTCCTGTCGTTCAGTCGTTCGGATGCAGATACCGCAGCCAGGGTTCCGGCTCTGCCGCTGTTGCATGCCCTGCGCGACGGGCGGATCATCGGCTTTCTGGGCGTGTGGTTCGCCCTCAACATCATCTTCGGTGCCGGCGGGATCGGCGTCGACGGTGAGAGTGCGGGCGTTGCCTGGCAGGCGCATATCGGCGGCTTCTTCGCAGGGCTGTTGCTGTTCGCGCTGTTCGATCCGGTGCCGCGCGTGCGAAGCGACGATGCTGCGGATGCGTCATCACGGGACCTTTCAAACGGTATTTGAAGCGGCGCTTGCAGCGCAGCCCGAATTCATCCATCATTCCCAAGAAGAATGTTCCGAAGCGACAAGCTGCTAGCAGCGATGCTTCGCAAAGCGCACGAGCGTGAAACCGGCGCCAAAACTGTTAGTTGAAGACTCGCGAACAAGTCCGGACCGCGGAAAGCGGACGGATCCGCTTCAGGGAGGCGACAATGACGGTACGTTCCATTCTCAACACCAAGGGCCACCAGATCATGAGCGTCGAGCCAGGCGCGAAGCTGGCTGCCGCGATCAAGCTGCTTGGCGAGAAGAAGATCGGCGCGGTGCTGGTGATGAACCAGAGCCGGCTCGAGGGCATCCTGTCGGAGCGCGACATCGTTCGCGTGCTCGGCGAGCGCGGTGCCGGCGTGCTGGAAGAGCCGGTGAGCCAGGTCATGACCCGCAAGGTCGTCACGTGCAAGGAGACCGACACGGTCGCCGAGCTCATGGAGATGATGACAACAGGCAAGTTCCGCCACCTTCCGGTGCTCGAGAACAACAAGGTGGTCGGCCTGATCTCGATCGGCGACATCGTCAAGCGCCGCGTCCAGGAATACGAGTCCGAGCAGGAAGCGCTGCGCGACTACATCAAGACGGCCTGAACCGGACTTACTCCGCCGCCTTTGGCGCGGCGCCTTTCGGCGCCGGCGCCAGCACGTCGATCGTTTCCTGGATCGACTCCAGCGCGCGTTCGGCGGCACGCGCGCCGTGCGCGATCAGATCGTCGGCGCGGTGGAAATCGAACCAGCCGAACTGGCCGACCCGCGGCGTGATCAGCAGGTCCGGCGGATCACCGGCGAGCCGCGCGCGGGTGATGCGGTCCTGCATGATGTTGAAGGCATCCACCATCACCGACGAAATGCCGGGACGCCCGGCGCTGCCGAAGAACTCGCGCTTGACGGTTTTCTCCGGCGAGAAGATGCGCGCAAAGCGCCGCTTGACCGGTGGCTCCTCGGTCATGGGCCCATCAGGCGCAGGCATCGCGCCGTGCGCATGGATCGTCGTCGAATGGGTGAAGACGTCGGTCGACAGGTTGACGGCGATGACGATCTCGGCGCCGAGCGCCCGCGCCGCCGACACCGGCACCGGGTTCACCAGCGCGCCGTCGACCAGCCAGCGGTCGCCGATCATCACCGGCGAGAAGATGCCGGGCAGGGCATAGGACGCGCGCATGGCCTCCACCAGGCGGCCGCGCGTCAGCCAGATCTCATGGCCGGTGCGGACCTCGGTCGCGACCGAGGCGTATTTCATCGGCAGGTCCTCGATCAGGGTCTGGCCGATCGATTCCTCCAGCCGGCTTGCGAGCTTCTCGCCGCCGATCAGGCCCGAACCGTTGAGGCGGATGTCGAGATAGCCGAGGATGTTGCGCACGCCCTGCAGGCTGCGCGCCCAGTCTTCCAGCGCGTCGAGCCGATTGGCCGCATAGGCGCCGCCGACCGCCGCGCCGATCGAGGTGCCGACCACGACATCGGGCACGATGCCGTTGGCCAGCAGTGTTCTCATGATCCCGATATGGGCGAAGCCGCGTGCCGCGCCGCCTCCCAGCGCGAGACCGAGGACGGGACGGCGGATGCTGCCGAGGCCGACCTTCTCGCCATTCGCACCGTTCACGCCCCGACCTTTCAAGATATCCAGCACCGAAACTCTCCTACTCCGGGCCAGCCCTCGTTCCAGAGTAGGCACCGCGCTTCCGCTTCGCCAGAAAGACGGCAAAGCTTGGTTTACAAGCGTTCGAGACGCAGTGGGCAGGAGTGTGGCGATGGCTGGTTGCCTCTGATGTAATCACGCAAGCGTCAACCGGGTTCCAAAGGTCGGCCGCGAAGTCGTATTTCCCAAGGTTTCAGAGGCTTGAATTTGCCGCGTTTTCGGTGAAAAGCAGAGGCCATGACTTTCGGGGGTGACGGCATCATCGGCTGGTGGCGCAGCGGCAGGCTGCGGCCGGCGCTTGTCTTGGCCCTGTGCCTCGTCGCCCTGGGCCAAAATACCGCCCAGGCGCAGCTTTTCTCCGATCGTCCGCCGCCGGTGCCGCCGGCTCCCGTTCCCGACCCCGGCGGGGCCGTCAGCCTGGCGCCGCCCTCAGGTCCGGGCGCCGGTCCGAGCCTGCCGCCGACCCTGATGCAGCCGAATACGCCCAGCATGCCGCCCGCGGTGACGACCGTACCGCCGGCAGCCCCCCTCAATGCGGCTGCGCCCGGGCAGGCCGTGCTGTCGCTGTCGGCCAAATACGGCAAGGACACCCCCGCAATCAGCAGTGGCCTGGTCTGGCGGGTATTTGCCGACCGTCCCGACGAGAACGGCACCTTCAAGCTGATCCGCGAAGACCGTAGCGCCACGCCCAACATCGTGCTGCCGCCCGGCAATTACGTCGTGCACGTCGCCTTCGGGCTCGTCAGCGCGGTGCGTACCGTCAGCCTGAAGGCCGAGACCGACCGCGAATCCTTCGTGCTGCCGGCCGGCGGCCTTCGCATCGAGGGGCGGGTCGGCACCAGCCGCATTCCGCAGAACCAGATCTCGTTCGCGATCTACAAGGGCAGCCAGTTCGAATCCGGCGAGCGCGCCGCGCTGGTGCCGAATGTCGCCGCCGGCGACGTCGTGCTGATCCCGGAGGGGACCTACTACATCATCTCCAACTACGGCGATGCCAATTCGGTGGTGCGCTCGGACATCCGCGTCCAGGCCGGCAAGCTCACCGACGTCACCATCACCCACCGCGCCGCCGTGATCACGCTCAAGCTCGTCAGCGACAAGGGGGGCGAGGCGCTCGCCAACACCGCCTGGTCGGTGCTGACGCCAGGCGGCGACGTGATCAAGGAATCGATCGGCGCCTTCCCGCGTGTCGTGCTCTCCGAAGGCGAGTACCGCGCCATCGCCAAGAACGAAGGCAAGGTCTACGAGCGCGGCTTCAACGTCGTGAACGGCGTCGACGGCGAAGTCGAAGTCGTCGCGCATTAGCGCTGCTTGGTCCTCGTCTATGAAGACCGGCTCGATCCTCGTCGGGGATTTGCACCAACTCTCATTCAGCGCACGAAGATGCCATCTCCCGTTACCTTTACTTAGGTGAGTACGCGCGCACCTGATCAGGGCGCTGTGTTCTGACCTGAATGCGCTGCAAGCGCGACCAGTCAGCGCCGCCAAACTGAGCTGCAAGATCGAGCAAACACCGGCGGCGTCGGCTTATTCCGGGATCGTCGCGACCTCGCGATACCGGTGCAGGATACATATTTCCGGCAATGAATTTCATTCGCTTTCCATCCTGTCGCGTTATATGTCGGGCGTCGATCCAATGGGGAAGCCGGCGCAGTCTTGGTGGGCTCGCGCGATCGGCCAGGAGCAGGGGACCAAGCGCGGCGGCATGTTCGAAGTGATCCTCACCAGGCGCAAACGGTTCGGTTGGCGGTGGCAGGTCTGTGACCACTCCGGCAAGATTTTTGCCGATGGCTTCGAGCGCACGCGGCCCTCAGCCAAATACCACGGCGAGCGCGCCCTGTTCTTCCTGCTCTCCCAGGCGCACTTGCGCAACCGCTCGGCGGCGTCGAGCGAGGATTAGTCGCGGCGAACGACGTTTCGTAGGGTAGGTTAGCCGAAGGCGTAACCCACCATCTGTTTCGACACATCAATCACTTGCGTTGCCCGACGGGCAAAACACGCTAGCCGTGGGGCAATTCCCTCCGCCAAAAATATTCCGCTTTACCGAAATTCGGAAAGGGCGTATGTGTTGCGGCAACCCGGCCCAAGGAAGAGGGGCGTATCGCGATCGTCACGAACGCGGGCCGGGCGGCGGTGGGCGTGGGTCACATCGGCGCGGAAGGCTTTCGCAGGGCGGGCAACCGTGAGCGAAAGCGTCGCGCACACGACCGGTGTGATTCCTGCGTACGGCAAAATCGTGTGGTCCTGGCGGCCGAAGTCTGTGCGCCAAGTCTTGCGGTGATGCGTGTGGTCCAACCGGACCTTCGCATCAGCTATCTGCAGGGCGACGGGGGCAATAGTGCAGCGCTCCCCGGGGAGATCACGACATAAGCCGTCAAACCACTGCGCAGGGAAGGCCGGATGTTTCGGCTTCACCTGTATGCCGCTGTGCAGCCTCTTGTAGCGCAACTCTTCGCACAGTGGACCGCGGGTGCCAGCCAGCACCCGGTCTTCCCTGCGCCCTTTTTCAGATGAGGGCGAGCTTGATGAAGCAAACCTCGGGCGAGATGCGCCGCGAGGATGCGAAGGCGTGTCTGCTTGCTCCGTCATCGCGAGCGCAGCGAAGCAATCCGGAAATGTATCCGCGGAAAGACTCTGGATTGCTTTTTTGCGCGTTGCGGCGCGTCCGGGACAAGAGGCGATCGCATTTCAAACCACTGTCATAGTTTCTAAGACGCGCTAACCATCGCCCGACTTAAAACTGTCATAATCGCCGAACGGAACCCGAGGCAGCGCGCTCTTTACACCGCATTAAGGGCGCTTGCATTGGATGCGGCGCGAAAGTGCGTTGGGGACTGCAATGAGTGCCGCGAAGAAGATGCCGGGCAAACCGGCCACCGAAATGTTTGACGACATCCCGGTGCTTCAGCGCAAATGGCGTGCCGCGTTGAAGCCGGGGGACCGGCTGCCGCGCTATGAGGATGTGATGCTCGGCAGTCTCGGACGGCTGGCCGATCACATCGCGCTGCTGAGGGGCGACGATACACTCGAGCTGTCTCGCAGCGGACGTTATGTGCAGAAATGGCTCGGCGAGGAACGCTGGGACATTCCGGTCGCGGAGCTGTCGCCCGATTGCGCCACCGCGCTGTCCGAAGCCGTGGCAAACGCGCTCGGCAACGAACAGCCGCACCAGGCCAGCGCACATTGCGTGCGCGACGGCATGGTCAGGACCTACGATCTGCTGGCGATGCCGACGGCCTCGCGCTGGGGCGCCAAGCTCGTGGGGGTCTACGTCAACGAGCGCGGTGCGCAGTACAATCTGCTCGACGCGATTTTCGCCGCGACTGACGATGCGGTGGTCTCGCTGGCGACGCTGCGCGATGCCGGCGGCAGGCCGTTCGATCTCCAGATCGTGCATCATAACAAGAGCGCGGGACTGCTGTTGAAGGTCGAAAGTGCCGGCTTGCTGTGGCGGCGGATCGGCGAGGGCAACACGCTGCTGGCCGCGCCCGAAATCATGGAATTCCTCCTCAAGGCGGTCTCCGGCGGCCGCGGCGAGCAGCTCGAGATCGAGCACGATGGCCGCTACCTCCGCCTCAGCGCCACCGCGTTTGCCGACGTGGTCTCGCTGACGATCTCAGATGTGACCGCACTGAAGCGGCGCGATGCCTCGTTTCGGCTGCTGTTCGACAGCAACCCGATGCCGATGTGGGTGTTCGACGCAGAGACCAAGCAGTTCCTTGGCGTCAATGACGCCGCAGTCCAGCATTACGGCTATAGTCGCGCAGTATTTCTGCGCATGAAGTTGCACGAGATCTGGCCCGAGGACGAGTGGGACAGCCACGCCGAGGCGCTTGAACGCATCGGAGATACCTACCACTCCTCGCGCAACTGGCGGCACTTGCGCGCCGACGGCAGCGAGATCGAGGTGCTGACTTTCGGCCGTCGCGTCGCCTTCGGCGATCGCGATGGCTATCTGGTCGCGGTGGTCGACATCACCGAACGCCGCAAGGCCGAGGCGCGGATCGCCCATATGGCCCATCATGACGGGCTGACCGATCTGCCGAACCGGGAATATTTCCGGGAGCGCCTGAAGCAGGCGCTCGACCAGGCCGGCGGCAAGCGCGTCGGCGTGCTCTACATCGATCTCGACCTGTTCAAGAACATCAACGATTCCTTCGGGCATCCCGCAGGCGATCGCCTGCTCAAGTTGGTCGCAGAACGCCTGACCACAGCGGTCCGCGGCGCCAATCTTGCGGCGCGCCTTGGCGGCGACGAATTCGCCGTGATACTGGCGGCCGACGTCTCGCCGAACGAGGCGAGTGCCTGCGCGACCTTGCTGATCGACATGCTGAAGTCGCCCTACGACATCGACGGTCAGGAGATGGTGATCGGCGCCAGCATCGGCATCGCGCTGTCGCCGGGCGACGGCGTGACGTCAGAGGAGTTGATGCGCAACGCCGACATGGCGTTGTACCGGGCGAAATCCGACGGCGGTGGCGTGCACCATTTCTTCGAACGCGAGATGGACCTGCAGGCGCAGAGGCGCCGCGATCTGGAGCTCGATCTGCGCCGCGCCTTTGCCAATGGTGAGTTCGAGCTGCACTACCAGCCGCTGGTGTCGATCGCCTCCGACCGCATCTCCGGCTTCGAGTCGCTGTTGCGCTGGCGTCATCCCGACAAGGGCATGATCTCGCCGGCCGAGTTCATCCCGGTTGCCGAGGACATCGGCCTGATCACGCAGCTCGGCGAGTGGGTGCTGCGCGAGGCTTGCGCCGAAGCAGTGAAGTGGCCCCTCGACGTCAAGGTCGCGGTCAATCTGTCGCCGGCGCAGTTCCGCAGCCGTAATCTCGTTCAGGTCGTGATCTCGGCGCTGGCGCAATCCGGCCTGTCGCCGAAGCGGCTCGAGCTCGAGATCACCGAGTCGATCTTCCTCGCCGAGACCGATGCCAACCTCGCGATCCTGCATCAGCTCCGCGAGCTCGGCGTCGGCATCTCCATGGATGATTTTGGCACCGGCTATTCCAGCCTGAGTTATCTGCGCAGCTTTCCGTTCGACAAGATCAAGATCGACCGATCCTTCGTCAAGGATCTGGCGCAGCGGCCCGATTGCGGCGCAATCGTCCGCGCGATCTCCGGCCTCGGACGCAGCCTCAACATCACCACGACCGCAGAGGGCGTCGAGACCGAGGATCAGCTCGACTGGCTGCGCGCCGAAGGCTGCAACGAGGTGCAGGGCTTTCTGTTCAGTGCGGCACGGCCGGCCGCCGAGATCGCAAAATTGCTGGCCGATTTCGGCCAGCGCGCTTCACGGGCGGCGTAGCTCCTCGGGATAGCAATCGTAGACCAGCGCCTTGAACGCCGGCGTGATGCGGCCGCGCTCGTTCTGGGTCTGCTGCATCAGCAGGTAGATCATGTCGAGCTTGGGATCGACGCCGAAATAGGTGCCGCTGCCGCTATCCCATTTCAATTCGCCGAGCGAGCCCGGCGGAGGCGGTTTCGCGTCGCCGGGATCGGTGCGTACCGCAAGGCCGTAGCCATAGCCAAAGCCGTCGCCCGGGAAATAGAAATAGTCGCGTCCGACGCCGGAGCCCGGTCCGATCTGGTCGGTCGTCATATCCTTGAAGGCGGCGGGGCTGAGATAGCGCTTGCCGTCGAACTCACCGCCGTTGAGCAGCATTTGCGAGAAGCGCTGATAGTCGGTGATGGTCGAGAGCAGGCCGCCGCCGCCGGATTGCCATTCCCGATGGGCAAGCCGTTCGCGCTCGGCATCGAGCAGGATCTGGTCGCTCGGCAGCGGCCGTGCCATGCGCTCGAGCTCGTCCAGTGTCGACAGCACGAATTTCGTGCTGGTCATGCCGAGTGGATCGAGAATGCGTTGCTTCAGGGCGTCGTACAGCGTCTGCCCGGTGATGATCTCGATGACGCTGCCGAGCACATCGGTGGAATGACCGTAACGCCACAACGTGCCCGGCTGCCGCGCCAGCGGCAGCTTGGCGATGCGATCGGCAAATTCCCTGTTATCGAACTGGCCGGCGAAGATGTCGGCTTCCTTGTAGGCGAGTTCGACCCATTTGCCGCCGATATAATCGTAGCTGATGCCGGAGGTGTGCCGCATCAGGTCCCTGATCGTCACGGGACGAACCGGAGGCACCAGATCGAGCGCCAGCGAACCGTCGGGCTTGGTGACCTCGAGACCCACTTTGGTGCCGGCGAAGAGGGGGACGTATTTCGACACGGGATCGGCGAGCGCGAGCTTGCCCTCGTCGATCAGCATCATCGCGGCGAGGCTGGTGATCGGCTTGGTCATGGAATGGATCGCGAAGATCGTGTCCGGCGTCATCGACAGGCGCGTCCTCACGTCGCGCACGCCGAACATCTTGAAATAAACAGGCTTGCCGTGCTGCTGGACGAGCACAATCGCCCCCGGCAATCGGCCGGTGGTGACCTCGTTCTCGAAGTACGAGGTGATGCGTCGCAGCTTGTCGGGCGCGGGGGCCGGGATGTCGGCGGCGCGGCTCCGCGCCATCGTGCCGGCCAGCATTGCGGCCCCGACCAGAAATTCACGACGCTTCATCCGGGCTTCCTCCCTCGCCGGGAACAAAGCCGCAAGACATCAGGAGCGTCAACAAGTCTTCGATTAGAAGCGCGTCACGATTTCGGAAAGGACCGGTCGCGGACGATCCTCGCTCGGCTTGGTCGGCTTGCCGATGTGGACGAAGCCGGCAAGTTTCTCGTCCGCCTTGAGGCCGAGGCCATCAAGCACGTCGCGATCGAAGGCGAACCAGCCCGTCAACCAGGCCGCGCCATAACCGAGAGCCGTCGCCGCCGTGACGATGTTCATGGCGCTGGCACCTGCCGACAATTCCTGCTCCCAAGCCGGCACCTTCGGATGCGGCTTGGTGAAGCTGACGATGCCGATCACCAGCGGCGCGTCAGTGAGGCGCTTGCGCTCGATTTCGATATCGGCGGCGGGCGCGCCGGGATTCTTGCGGGCAAAGACCTTGGCAATCACCTCGCCGGCGCGCTGACGTGCGTCGCCCTCGAAAATGATGAAGCGCCAGGGCACGAGCTTGCCGTGGTCGGGCACCCGCGCGCCGATGGTGAGAATGGTCTCGAGCTCGGCCGGCGAAGGGCCGGGGCCGGTCATCTCGCGCGGCTTGACCGAGCGGCGGGTCTTCAGGAGTTCGATGGCATCAAGCATTGGGATGATCTCTTCGGCTGGTCGTCGGGCGTGCCATGCCGAGATAGGCATGCACGCCCGCAACCGGAAGCGAATTTAGATCGATTTCAGAAATCAGGCCGCCCCGCGCGCCCGTCGCACGTCCGGCGGGGTCGCTTCGTCGACCAGCGCAGCGATGGCCTCCGCGGTCGTCATCACCTTCTGGCCATCACTGCCGAGCCGGCGGACCGAGACCGAATGCGTCTCGGCCTCTTTCTTGCCGACCACGAGCAGCGCTGGAATCTTGGCCAGCGAGTGCTCACGGACCTTGTAGTTGATCTTCTCGTTGCGCAGGTCGATCTCGACCCGAAGCCCCGCGCGCCGCGCCTGCTCCAGGACCACCTTGGCGTATTCGTCGCCTTCCGAGGTGATGGTCGTGACCACCGCCTGCACCGGCGAGAGCCAGAGCGGGAAGTTGCCGGCATAGTGCTCGATCAGGATGCCGATATAGCGCTCCATCGAGCCACAGATCGCGCGGTGCACCATGACGGGCGGTTTCTTGCCGCCGTCATGATCGATATAGAAAGCACCGAACCGCTCCGGCAGGTTGAAGTCGACCTGCGTGGTGCCGCATTGCCAGTCGCGGCCGATGGCGTCGCGCAGCACATACTCGAACTTCGGCCCGTAGAACGCGCCTTCGCCCGGGTTGATCTCGGTCTTGATGTGATTGTTCTGCGACTGGATCTCGCGCAGCACCGTCGCCATCACGCGCTCGGCATGATCCCACATCGCATCCGTGCCGACGCGTTTCTCCGGCCGTGTCGACAGTTTCACGGTGAGATCACCGGTGAAGCCGAAATCGGCATAGGTCGACAGGATCAGATCGTTGATCTTGAGGCACTCCTCGGCGAGCTGATCCTCCGTGCAGAAGATATGCGCGTCGTCCTGGGTGAAGCCGCGCACACGCATCAGGCCGTGCATGGCGCCCGATGGCTCGTAGCGATGCACCACGCCGAACTCGGCGAGACGGAGCGGCAGGTCCCGGTAGCTCTTCAGGCCGTGCTTGAAGATCTGGACGTGGCCGGGGCAGTTCATCGGCTTGAGCGCAAACCAGCGCTTGTCCTCGGCCTCGTCGCCGGCCGACTGCGCCGCGAACATGTTCTCGCGATACCAGCCCCAATGGCCCGAGGTCTCCCACAGCACCTTGTCGAGGATCTGCGGTGCGTTGACCTCGCTGTAGTCGCCGGTCAGGCGGCGGCGCATATAGGCGATGAGCTGCTGGAAGATGGTCCAGCCCTTCGGATGCCAGAACACGACTCCAGGGCCTTCCTCCTGGAAATGGAAGAGGTCGAGCTCGCGTCCGAGCTTGCGATGGTCGCGCTTCTCGGCTTCCTCGATCTGCTTAAGATAGGCGTCGAGGTCCTCCTGCTTGGCGAAGGCGGTGCCGTAGATGCGGGTCAGCATCGGGTTGTTGCTGTCGCCACGCCAATAGGCGCCGGCCACCTTCATCAATTTGAAGGCGCCTCCGACCTTGCCGGTCGAGGTCATGTGCGGGCCGCGGCAGAGATCGAACCAGTCGCCCTGGTAGTAGATCTTGATCGGCTCGTTGCCGGGAATGGCGTCGACCAGCTCGACCTTGAAGGCCTCGCCCTTGTCGCGGAACACTTGCTTCGTTTTCTCGCGGTCCCAGACTTCCTTGGTGAACGGCTTGTCGCGCGCGATGATCTCCCGCATCTTCTTCTCGATGGCGGCGAAATCCTCGGGCGTGAACGGCTCGTTGCGGAAGAAGTCGTAGTAGAAGCCGTTCTCGATCACCGGGCCGATGGTCACCTGCGTGCCCGGCCACAGCGATTGCACGGCTTCGGCGAGCACGTGGGCGCAGTCGTGGCGGATCAGTTCGAGCGCTTCCGGCTCGTCGCGGGTGATCAGCCTGAGGTTGGCGTCAGCTTCGATGGGATCGTTGAGATCGGTAAGCACGCCGTCGAGTGCCATCGCCACGGTGCGCTTCGCGAGCGAGGGCGAGATGCCCTTGGCGACATCGAGGCCGGTAATGCTCTTGTCATATTGGCGCTGGGCGCCGTCGGGGAAGGTAAGGGTGACTTTGGCGGCGGGGGTCACGGGCTTCAGGTTGCTGAGGGAATATTGGAAGCCGGATTCGGATTTGGGCTGGTCAGACATTGCTTTTCTCCTGAGGCTCACTCCTGCGAACGAGCGCAGGTAAGCGGGAACGAGCGATATATCAGGCGATTCGGCCCGTGCAATCCGGCATTTCCAAGAAAGTGGCGCGCAAAAGCGGAGGCAGCGCTCCAACTATTTCGGGCCGTGCCCTTTAACTCGTCACGAGCCGCCGCTACATGCGTTTGCATGGAAAATGCCCCCGCCGCCCGCCGTCTCGCCCCTTCAGCCCTGATGCTCGGCAATCTTGTCACCGGCTGCTCGGTCCTGGCGCCGGCGGGCATGCTGCCGGAGCTAGCGACCGGGCTCGATGTCAGCATCCATGCCGCCGGGCTCCTTATCACCTTTGGTGCGATCATCCTGTGCATCGGCTCGCCGCTGACGGCGTGGCTGACCAGCCGCATTGAACGGCGGATCTTGCTCACCATGACGCTCGCCGTGCTGGCTCTCGGCAATCTGGCCTCGGCCTTTGCGCCCGACTATGCGAACCTCCTCGCCATCCGCCTGGTGATGCTCGCGGTCGGCGCGCTGTACACACCGCAGGCCGCGGGCACGGCGGCGCTGATCGTGCCGGCGGAGCGGCGCGGCAGCACCATTGCCTATATCTTCCTGGGCTGGTCGCTCGCGGCCGCCGCCGGCCTTCCGCTGATCACCTTGATCGCCAGCCGCTATGGCTGGCGCGCCGCCTATGGCGAGATCGGTGCGCTCGGCTGTGTCAGCTTCCTGTTCTTGCTGATGCGGTTGCCGGGAGGCTTGAAGGGCGCCCCGGTGGATCTGAAGACCTGGGCCGAGGTCGGCCGCAGCAGGATCATCCTGCTCCTGCTTGCGATCACCATGCTGCAAATGTCGGGGCAGTTCGTCGTTTTCACCTACATGGGTCCGCTGCTCAACAAGCTCACCGGCGCCGGCCCTGATGCGATCGGTCTCGTGTTCGCGCTCTACGGCGTTTGCGGCTTTCTTGGCCTCGTCATCGCGACCCGCATTGTCGACACCGCGGGGTCTTACCGCACCTCCGTGCTGTTCACGTCCCTGTTGCTTGCCGGGATGACGGGCTGGGCGCTCGGTGCCGGCACGCTCGTGCTGATGGCCGGCGCGGTCGCGATCTGGGGGCTTGGCTTTGCATCGACCAATTCGATGCAGCAGGTGCGACTGGTCGCGGCCGCGCCGCCGCTGGCATCGGCGACCGTCGCGCTCAATACATCCGTCCTCTATATCGGACAGGCAGTCGGCTCCGCCGTTGGCGGGATGCTGTTCGCCCGCGAGCAGCTGCATATGCTCGGCTTCGTGGCGGTCGGCTTCGTCGTGCTGGCGGTCATCCTGGTGATCCTGACCCGGCGCCCGCCGCTGGCTGCCACCAAGGCCTGAATCCTGCGTTTTCGTCTGTGCAAGGCGCTTGGCAAACCGCGCGTCAGAGCGCTAGAAGGCCAGTCGTGGGGACCAAAGAGAGTTGACTGAGATGAGGATGATTCTGGCGGTTGCCGCGGTGCTCTATTCAGCCTCCGCGTTTGCGCAAACCGACAAGCCACCGATGGTGGGGGACAAGCCACTGGTGCAGGTCAAGCCCAAGGGGACCAAGGCTGGCACGAAGGAAGCGGCTGCCAAGCCGGCCTCCGCGGCGCCAAAAGGCAAGCCGCAATCGATCGCCGTAAGGCTCCAGGCGTGCCTCGACATCGATGACGGCACCAAGGACCGCCTCAACTGCTACGACGCCGTGATTCCGCCGGCGCCGAAGCCCAAGGCACCCAAGGCCAAAGGTGTCGCCGACTGCCGTTTCCTCAAGGAAGAGGACGAGCGTCTGGCCTGCTTCAATGGCTTTGCCGAGAGCATTCCGAAGCTGCCCAAGAGCTGAACAAGAGAGCTGCAATTATCGGCTCGATGCCGAAGAGCTGGTGGCTGCGACGCGCGTCAGTGCCAGCGCCGGCGTGGCGGACATCTTCACCAGCACGTCCTTGAGCGGATACTGTGTCCACGCGCGGTTGACGTAATCGCGATGGGTAATCCCATCGCCGGTTTCGACGAATACGACGCTGCCGGGACGCAAGGGTCCATCCATGTCCTCGGACACGCTGATACCCTTTTGCCTGAGCATGCTCATCAGCTCGCGGTCCCGCCGTGCGGTATAGTGCGTGTAGGAGCTGACGAAGAAGCCGGAGCGGTGGCTCTCGATCCACGACGCGAACTTGTCCATCTCGCCATAGACCGCATCGAGCAGCACGACGCCGCGGACGCGATCGCTGATGCCGCCGACCTCCAGACTCCAGGCGGTCGGCAGGAAGCCGCCGCTATAGCCGACGATCACGATCGGCATGTTGGCGAAGGCGCGCGCGCCGTTGGGATCGCCGGTGAGACGGGCGAGGTGGCTTGCCGATTCCTCCATGAAGCGCTTGAGGCCGCCCGGTTGCCAGAATTTTCCGGCGCTGGAATCGGCCGCGTCGACGGCCATCTGGGGGGCCAGCAGCACGGCGTTGGCGCCCGAGGCGGTGATCTGCTGCGGCACGAGCTGGCGGTCGCGCACGTCGCGTTCCAGCGTTGCCCCATTGCCATGGAAGAACACCACGATCACGCCGGGCTTGCGCACGTCGAAATGCTCAGGGACATGCACCAGCACGCGGCTGTCGTTGTAGGTCTCGTCCTGCCAGAACACGCGCCCTGAATAGCTGCGGTGGCCACGGCGGTCGCCCTTGGAGACGTTGAGAAAGGGCGCGTCGGAAGCGGGGTTGTTGCCGAAATAAGGAAAGGCCGAGGACTTCATGCTGACGAGGGTCGTCAGGTCCTCACGCTGCGGACGCTTGTAGGGGATCTGCGGCTCGAGCGAGGCGACCTTGTAGGGCGCCTGCTCTGGCTGAGGCTGTTGCTGCACGGCGCGTTTGGGCGAGAAATCCGACATCTGCCGTTGCAGCAAGCTTTCGCTTGCGGACGGGAAACGGTCCTTAAATTGCGGGGCAGGAAAGCGATCCTCGAACGTGTCGCCGCTTGCGACTTGTCGATTGGAGATTTGGGGATTGGTCTTCCCAACGACCTGGACATTGGCCTGGGAGCTCGCGGCGAGCGCTGTCGGATTGGGCGACTGGCCGCATTGAACCAATGTGAGCGAGAGTGGCACCAAGCCTGAGATCAGAGCAATCCGAAGTGCACGACCGCACGCGCCGGACGCCCTGGTCCGGTCAGCACGCACGTCTGCTTTCAATTTCGGAACGGCCCCGACCATCCACCCATGACCCCAAGTCACGTCTATCAAGTCACGTCTATCGGCAATATTGAGCTAATTGAGCCGACTGGCGTTTAGGCGACGTTAAGCGTCCGGAGAAACTCTCCCCACATCCGGAACGATCAAAAAAGACCACGCAATCGTGTCGCGATTGTGGGAGGGGAGCGCGGATTTCCGCGGTCGACTGCGGGTTTATCGGCAAGGAGCGGGTATTTAGGTGGCTAATTACCTATTTGGGCTGCCTCATTTAGCCCTTGTTAACCCTGCTTGAATTGACTGGACCAATCTGCACGATGCCTCCCACGAGGCGCGACGCCTGAGGCTAAGGACCCAGATGACGGCATCAGATGCGGGAACCGCGCCCTGGACCGGGCGGCTGACTGGAGGCGGCTCCGGGGTTTCCGTTCTGGTCGCAACCGCCATCGTCGTCGCCGATATGATCGGCGTCGGCGTCTTCACCAGCCTCGGCTTCCAGGTGAAGGACATCCCCTCGGGCTTCTCGATCCTCGCGCTGTGGACGATTGGCGGCATCGTCGCGCTGTGTGGCGTGTTCTCCTACAGCGAGCTCGGCGCGATGTTTCCGCGCTCGAGCGGAGAGTACAATTTCCTCGGCCGTACCTATCATCCGGCGTTCGGTTTTCTCGCCGGCTGGGTCTCGGCGACAGTCGGCTTTGCTGCCCCGGTGGCACTTGCCGCCATGGCCTTCGGCGAATACGCCAAATCCGTCATGCCAGATCTGCCGCCGATCCCGCTTGCCATCGGCGTGGTGTGGCTGGTCTCGATCGTGCAATTGACCGGGGTCAGGCACTCCTCGACCTTCCAGCTGATCTCGACCATCCTCAAGGTCGTGCTGATCGTTGCATTCCTCGTCGCCGGATTCGTCGTTGGCACGCCGCAGCCGATCTCCTTTGCGCCGCAGACGGGCGATCTCGCCCATATCATCAGTGCCCCCTTCGCGATCGGGCTGGTTTTCGTGATGTATTCGTTCTCGGGCTGGAATGCCGCGACCTACATCATCGGCGAGATGAACACGCCGCAGCAGAGCCTGCCGCGCGCGCTGCTTGCGGGCACCCTGATCGTCCTGGCGCTGTACGTCGCGCTCAATGCGGTGTTCCTTCATTCGACGCCAATCAGCGCGCTGGCCGGCCAGCTCGACGTCGCAAGCGTAGCCGGCAGCAGCATCTTCGGGAGCCTCGGCGGACGGATCGTCGGCGCGATGATATGCGTCGGCCTGATCTCCTCGATCAGCGCGATGATGTGGATCGGACCGCGTGTGATGATGACGATGGGGGAGGACATTCCGGCGCTGCGCGTGTTCTCGAAGAAATCGGTGAGCGGCGCGCCGGCCTACGCGATCCTGTTTCAGCTCGCGGTGGCCAATCTGTTGCTGTTCACCCGCAGCTTCGAGGCGGTGCTCGACTTCATCCAGTTCGCGCTGCTGTTCTGCTCGTTCTTCACTGTTGCCGGTGTGATCAAGCTGCGCATCACCGATCCCGACCTGCCACGCCCCTATCGCGCCTGGGGATACCCGTTCACGCCGCTCATTTTCCTGCTCGTGACCGCATCGATGATGTACTACCTCTTGACCGAGCGGCCCGTGCAGTCGCTGTCGGGGATGCTCGTCATGCTCTCGGGCCTGCTGATTTATGCTGTTTTCCGCAGGCGGCCGGTCGCCGCTGCCACGTCACCCGATCGCGAATAGACATGTTTCGATCCATGAGACTTGCGGCCGTCGCACTTGCGTTTTTGGGTGCGGCCATCTCGTCCGGGCGTGCGGCCGAAGTCACATTTGACGACACCGCGCGCTTCCTCGCAGGGATGCAGCCGTCGGCGGACTCGCCGCTGGTGCCGCTCACCAGGGACCCGTCCTGGCAGCATCACGCCAGATTCTTCGACGGCGCCTTCGCCGAGCTCGAGCAGCGGCAGATATCGAAGATCCGGAGCTGGTCGGACGTCAATCTCGCCGCGCCCCGGCCGACCATGTTCTACTTCTTCAGCGGTCCGGATTTCCTCTACGCAAACGCCTTCTATTCCAAGGCCAGCACTTACGTGCTGGGCGCCCTGGAGCCGGTCGGTGCAGTGCCCGATCTGACCAGGCTGCCGCGTAGCTCGGTCAATGCCGCGCTCTACAATGTCGAGCGTTCGCTTGGCTCGATCCTCAGCTTTTCCTTCTTCATCACCAAGCAGATGAAGGTCGATCTGCACGCCAACCAGGTCAACGGTACCTTGCCGATCCTCTACGTCTTCCTGGCGCGCTCCGGCAAAACCATCCGCAACGTCGAGATGGTCGCGCTCGACGACAAGGGCGGGGTCCATGGAGGCAATGACAATCCGGGGCCGAACGCCACGCGCGGCGTACGCATCACCTTTGCGGGCAGCGACGGCGAGGCGCGCACGCTATATTATTTCTCGACCGATCTTTCCAACCCGGGCGCGCGTGCCACCGGCTTCCTGAAATTCTGCGCGACGCTCGGGCCGGGCAACAGCCTGATCAAGAGCGCGTCGTATCTCTTGCACGCAGGCAATTTTACCGTGGTCCGCGACTGGCTGCT
Source organism: Bradyrhizobium sp. CCBAU 51627 (assembly GCF_028128765.1). GTDB lineage: Bacteria > Pseudomonadota > Alphaproteobacteria > Rhizobiales > Xanthobacteraceae > Bradyrhizobium. The sequence goes on along the minus strand of NZ_LBJG01000027.1, from coordinate 225,484 downwards.
TGCCAACAGCGCGACCATTATCCAGGACGATTCCGGTATCCCGCTCGCCAGTTACAATCCGCGGCAATGGCGGTTCTTCCCGTTCGGCCGCTATCTCGGACCGATCGACGAATTCCCTGGCCGCTATCAGGAGCGCTACGCTGAATTGTTCACGCGTGCCCAGCCGATCGATTTCGGCGTCGGCTATCGCTGGCGGATGCATGAGTCGAATCTGCTGCTGTCCGTGAAGGTCCCGGGAAGCGAGATCGCCCCGGCCGCGGAGACGACGTCGTCGGCCGAGCCGCCGCCGAAGCCGCCGCGGTCGAAGCGACTACGTCCACCCGAGCCGATTCCGCCGCCACCCGGACGCTTCTTCTGGTTCCGCTGACTACCAATGCACGCTTTGGCTGGGCACGATGAACGCCGTCGTGCTCGGCGGTGTCGCAAGACTTGCCGACAGATACCAGCCGGAGCCGAGGACCAGCATGAGCAGCGCGATGATCGCGAGTATGTCGACGGTTCTGGGATCGTGTTCCCTTGGATTGAAGCTAAGGTGCGAACCAGGCCAGAAATGAAAATGACGGCTGATTTTCCAGCGCATTGTTGTTTCCTCCCGTGGGAGCATCACGACAACGCGAGGGCAGAGTTCCAGTTCCGCTCAGGGCAGAAATGCGCAAAGCACCGCAGCAAACTCAAGACGAATTGACCCCGCGCCAGCGAGCGTAGCGCCACGGCAAATACCAGCGCGCATTCTGCGGCGGAGTGAGGGGCACATTGTCGATCCCCGACGTGCCGAATGGATTGCAGCGCAACACGCGCGCGAGTGTCATCCAGCCACCGGCCCAGAGACCGAACCGCTCGATTGCCTCATCGCCATAGACGGAGCAGGTCGGCAGATGGCGGCAATTGTAGCCGACCAACGGCGAGAGCGTATGCCTGTAGAGCCAGATCAGCGCGCGGCCGAATCTGCGCGGCAGCCGCAGCGCCTCGGCGAGGGAAGCGGAACAATGCTCGCAGGCTGAATGCTTCATGTGCGCTGTGCCGCGATCGTGAGCGAGATCTTGCCCGGTTCCGGCGCAGGGAACAGCAAGCAGTTGTTTTTGCGCCATATTTTCCGTGCTTTTTGGGAGCAGTGCAGCAAGTCCCTATGGACGAACTGTATTCCCCCGGATACCATTTTTATGACACGCGTGAAAACATACGACTGTATGATCGACTCATCGAGCGCGAAGCGGGGATAATCGCGCGAATGGGCTTGGGGAAGGGATCAGTTTGAAACTTCTGAAGTCGCTCAACCTTCGCGGCTGGTTGCTGGTGGGAACCGCCGCTTGCGGAGTCGTGCTGGCAGGCGCCGTCGCGACATTCGGATCGTCGGCCCGAGCCGGTGCTGCCCTCGAAGAGCGCAAGCTGCCGATGAAATTCAGCTGGGTCGCCTGCGAACCCAATTGCCGCGGCTGGGTCAGTGCGGTGGGCATCATCACTGCCGATACGCCGAAGGATTTTGACGACTTTGCCCGCGGACGCCAGCTCGGCGGGGCCACCGTCGTACTCGACTCCAGCGGCGGTTCCGTCAACGATGCGATCACGCTCGGCCGGCGCTTCCGCACCCTCGGTCTTCTCACCACGGTCGGCATCACGCAGCAGAAGAGCGGGCAGGGCGCCCGTCCGACGGTCGCCTCGGAAGCCTATTGCGAATCCATGTGCGTGTTCCTGCTGCTGGCCGGCAAGAAACGTTACGTGCCGGAAGCGGCTCATGTTCGCGTCCATCAGATCTGGATGGGCGACCGCGCGGATGACGCCAAAGCGGCGAGCTACACTGCGCAGGATCTGATGATCGTGGAACGCGACATCGGCCGGCTCGCCAAATACACCTTCGATATGGGCGGTGCGGGTGATCTGCTGTCGCTCGCGCTCAATGTGCCGCCCTGGGAAGATCTGCACGAACTCAACGCGGCCGAGCTGAAGCTGACCAATCTCGTGACGACAGATCTCGTGGCCGACGTGCTGCCGCATGTGGACGTCACGGCACCTGCGGTGGCGGAGCTTGCACCGAAGACGCAGGCCAGGTTCGGCCAGGAGTCGGACCCTCAACCTGCCAAGTCGACCAAGACGGCGGAAGCCGTGGTCCCGCTCGCGGGCGTCGCGGCTCCAGCTTCGACGCCGCAGAAATAAGAGCTTCAGCCTTGCGCGGTAGCGGGCTGCTTCGCCCTCGCCTCGATCTGGCCGATCGCATCGACCACGGCGTCGAAGGTCAACAGCGTCGAGGCGTGGCGCGCCTTGTAGTCGCGGACCGGCTCGAGGAATTTGATCTCTTCCCACTTGCCTTCGGGAGGCGCTCCATTCTCCTTGAGCATCTTGCGAACGGTTTCGCGTAACTCACGGAGTTCACTCGCGGTCGAGCCGACCACGTGGCTTGCCATGATGGACGAGGAGGCTTGCCCCAGCGCGCAGGCCTTCACGTCGTGGGCGAAGTCGGTGACGGTGTCGCCCTCCATCTTGAGGTCGATCTTCACAGTCGAGCCGCACAATTTGGAATGGGCGGTGGCGCTGGCGTCGGGGTCCGCCAACCGCCCGAGCCGCGGAATATTGCCAGCCAGCTCGATGATCCGCTTGTTATAGATGTCGTTCAGCATGTGATGGAGTCCAACACTTACGAGCCGGATCGGCCTTGGCGGGCGCCGGCCACGATCCTATATAGGGCTGGAACTGGCGGAAAAACAGCCCGGCTTCGCTGGCGGTGATCCAGGTGTGCGCTGCCGGCGTTATTGCCAAATGGGCCTTTCGCCGAATACTGTTCTCTTCAGGCGTCCGGCGGCTTGTCCGCCTCGTCTGCCGGTGACACTCCGGCCGCAGGGCCGTCGAACGGAGTAGACATGGACGCGACGATCAAATCCATCCGCCCGAACAAGCCTTCCGACCGGCAGCTCGACAGCCGCCCGGCGGAGCTTGATCCCTCTGAATTCCTCGCCGCCGCCGTCCGTGCCGACCAGCCGCGCCCGGCGCGCGCCGAGGCGGAGGCGGCCGTGAAGACGCTGCTCGCCTATATCGGTGAGAACCCGCAGCGCGAGGGCCTGCTCGACACGCCGCGCCGCGTGGTCGAGGCCTTCGACGAGCTCTATCAGGGCTACCATCAGTGCCCAGCCGAGGTGCTCGACCGTACGTTTGGCGAGACTGCGGGCTATGACGATTTCGTGCTGGTGCGCGACATCGAGTTTACCTCGCAATGCGAGCATCACATGATGCCGTTCTACGGCAAGGCGCACATCGCCTATACTCCGGTGGAGCGCGTCGTCGGTCTGTCCAAGCTCGCCCGGCTCACCGACATTTTTGCCCGTCGGCTCCAGACCCAGGAGCATTTGACGGCGCAGATCGCAGCTGCGATCGACGAAATCCTGAAGCCGCGCGGCGTCGCCGTCCTGATCGAGGCCGAGCATACCTGCATGTCGGTGCGCGGCGTCGCCAAGCATGGCGCCTCCACCTTCACCAGCCGTTTCACCGGCATGTTCCGCGACAATCCGGCGGAGCAGGCCCGTTTCCTGTCCCTGGTACGAGGCCTGCAGCGCTGACCTCGCGAATGACTGGCGAGAGTTGCTGTGTCCGCTCACTCCCATGAGATCGAGGAAGGCCTGGTCTTTCTCCCCAAGTTCGATGCCGCCGGCCTTGTGACGGTCGTCGCGACCGACGTCGCGACCGGTGACGTCCTCATGGTCGCGCACATGAACGAGGAGGCGCTGCGCAAGACCATTGCCACGGGCGAGGCCTGGTACTTCAGCCGCTCGCGCAATGCGTTGTGGCGAAAAGGTGAGACCTCAGGTCAGACCCAGCGCGTGGTCGAGATCCGCACCGATTGCGACCAGGACGCGGTCTGGATTCGCGTCGAGCAGATCGGCGCCGCCTGCCACACCGGCCGCCGCTCGTGCTTCTATCGCAAGGTCGAGGCGGACGATGCAGGCGCGACGCTTGTGTTCGTCGATTCGGAGCGGCTGTTCGATCCGGACTCGGTCTACAAGAAGTAGCCCGGAATTGAATCGGGGAAGCGCGCCCCCGAATTAACCCCGCATTAACCATGCCTGTCCCACGGTGGGACGACGGGCGCCGAATTGCCGGCGCCTCCAATGCCGCGCGGGCGGGCACTCCATCATGTCGGTCGACAATTCCAGTGTCTCGCAGACGGCGTTTCTCGATCCGTCGCAGACGCGTGTGGCCGGCGCGATCAAGCAGGTCTCCAACCGGACCGGCGTCAGCTTCCAATACATGGTGACGACCGCCAAGATGGAATCGGATTTCGATCCGTCTGCGGGCGCCACCACCTCGTCCGCCCACGGTCTCTATCAATTCATCGACCAGACCTGGCTCGGCACGGTGAAGGAGGCGGGGGCCCAGCTCGGCTACGGCAACTACGCCGACGCGATCACCAGGACCTCGTCGGGCAGCTACACCGTCGATGACCCCTTCATGAAGCGATCGATCATGAAGCTCCGCGACGATCCCGAGGCTGCGTCCAGCATGGCGGCGGCGCTGACGCAGTCCAACAGCTTCAAGCTCACCGGTCTGCTCGGCCGCAGGCCCTCCGACAGTGAGCTCTATATGGCCCATTTCATGGGCGTCGGCGGCGCGGCGAAACTGATCGCCAATGCCGAGGACAATCCGCAAGCGGTTGGTGCGCGGCTGTTTCCCAACGCGGCCTCGGCCAATCGCTCGATCTTCTACGCCAGGGACGGCCGTGCCCGCAGCGTCTCCGAAGTCTATTCGGTGCTGGACGCGCGCTACGCCAGCGCGGCGAATTCGAAGGTCACCCGCAGCGCGATGGCGATGTATGGCGCTACGCCCTCGACGACGCAGGTCGCCAGCGCCAATGGCGTGCAGCCTGCTGCGCCGATCGTCGACAATGCCGTCTTCCTCCAGACCTTCCCGGACGCGCGAGGCGTCACGCCGGTGAGTGCGGCATCGTCAATGACCGTCGCTGACAATGCACCCTCCGCGCCGGCATTTCGCTCGATCTATCAGCCGGGCGACGCCACGCAGCCGGTCTCGACGACCGTGCAGAAACTGTGGGGCAACAACGCCTCGCTGACCTCGGTTGCGTCGGCGACGCCCAATGTCCGTCCGCCGCAGCCGCTCGATCTCTTCAGCGACCGCAGCGGCACCTTCTCAAGCTAGTGCGTTGCCGGCGCGGCTGATCGATCCTCAGCTCTTAACAAATCATCAATAAAACCAGCCGGTTATGGTGAACGCTTTGTTAAGCGTCGTGGTTTATTTTGTGTTGCAGGTGACGGGCCGTCACCATTTTCGTTTGTTGTGTAAGCCGGAAGCAGCATGATTGTTCGGCAGTTCATCAATTGGATCAGGACGGCGCCCGCCGGTGAGCGGGCGGAGGCTACGCGGGCGTTGGCCCGGGCCTGGCTGATCTCAGACCTTTCGCATGATGACCGCGTTGCGGCCGAAGGCGCGCTGCTGATGCTGCTCGACGATCCGTCGCCGCTGGTGCGGCAGGCGATGGCCGAGGCCTTTGCACGCAGCCTCGATGCGCCGGCGTCGATCGTGCGGGCGCTGTCGACGGACCAGCCGACCGTGGCGCTGCCCGTGCTCGAACATTCGCCGCTGCTGGTCGACGCCGATCTCGTCGACATCGTCGCGACTGGCAACGAGGAGGTGCAATGCGCGGTCGCGCGCCGGATTGCGCTGCCGGTCTCGGTCTGTGCCGCCATCGCCGAAGTCGGTTGCGCGGCGGCCTCACTCGAGCTGATCGAAAACCCTCACGCGGAGCTCGCACCGTTCTCCTGGAATCGCATTGTCGAGCGTCACGGCCATCTCGCCGCGATCCGCGAGGCGATGCTGGTGCTGGACGACATTCCGGCCGCAACGCGCGCCGCGCTTGTGGCAAAGCTCTCCGAGACGCTGGCCCAATTCGTCGTGGCCCGGAACTGGCTCAGCGCCGACCGTGCCGAGCGCATGACGATCGAGGCGCGCGATCGCTCCACCATGAACATCGCAGCGCGCTCGCGCGGTGACGATATGCAGGATCTGGTCAAGCATCTGCGGATCACCGGCCAGCTCACCGCGGGACTGATCCTGCGCGCGTTGTTGTCGAGCAATCTCGACCTGTTTGATGCCGCGCTCGCCGAACTCGCTGACCTGCCGCTGGCGCGCGTTTCCGCACTGCTGCACGATCGCGGCGGCAACAGCCTGCACGCGCTGCTTCGCCGCGCCGGGTTGCCGGAGGCGACGTTTGCCGCGTTCCAGGTCGCGCTCGATGCCTGCCACGAGCAGGGCTTTGTCGACACCGACGACACCGCAGCGCGCTTGCGCCGGCGCATGGTCGAGCGCGTGCTGACCCATTGCGAGACCGACCGCGGCGCTACCGAGCCCCTGATGGTCCTGCTGCGCCGCTTCGCCACCGAATCTGCGCGGGAAGAGGCAAGGCTGTTCTGCGACGAACTGGTCGCGGAGGATGCAATTGATCCCATGTATGACGATCTGATTGCGGCGTAGTTCGAGCTGGACCGGCAAACCCAGTCATTGCGAGCGCAGCGAAGCAATCCAGAACCCCTCCGCGGGGACAGTCTGGATTGCTTCGCTGCGCTCGCAATGACGGGGAGAGAGAATCGGGGCCTTACTCCGCCGGCGCGATGCTCGGCGCCAGGACCGCTTCGAGATGTTCGGGGCGGTCGCGGTTGACGTCCGTGAGATAGTCGTCGGCCACCTTGCGCAGACGGTGGCTGAGCTCGGCGGAGACGCTGATGCTGTCGAGCCGGGTGTTCTCGTGCACGATGGCAATGATCGCGTTGATGTGGTGCGTGAATAGCTCGGCCGGGACCTTCTCGAAATCCGGCGCGTGCTCGATGATGCGGCAGAGGCTCTCGGCGACGCCCGCTGCGGCCGGAAAGCCAAACGTGGCAGCGTCGCCCTTGATGTCGTGGGCGGCATGGAACAGCTCGTCGCGCCGTTCCTTGGTGAAGCCCTCGTTGCGGATGGCGGCATGGGCGGCCGACAGACGGTTGACCTCGGTCGTCATCCAGTCCTTGAACTCGCTGGAGAGGCCGGCCAGCGCCTTCTCGGCGCGGCCAATCGGATCGTCCATGTCCTTTTCTTCGACACGGCGCAGCACCTTGCGCAGCGGATTGGGCTGCGTAATGACGTGATGCGTGGCGAAGGCCTTGACCTCGATGTCCCTTGCGCTGTTCTTCGCCATGATGCCTGCCTCGTCGTGTGAGACCTTGCGCTAGATGGAGGAGCGGGCCTTGTCGAGCAGCGAGGGCTGCTGAAGCACTTCGTGCTTTTCGCCGACGCGGCGCTCCGGGCCCATATAGGCCGAGTTGGTGTTGCGGCGCCGGTCCGGGCCGAAATAGGTCTTGGTCTTGATGAAGGGCCGGGGACTGGCGACCACGTTGAGAATCCGCTGGTAGAGGCCCTTGGCCGAGATCGGTTTGGCCAGGAATTCGGTGACGCCGGCATCGCGGGCGACGGTGACGCGGCGCTTCTCGGAATGCCCCGTCAGCATGATGATCGGCGCATAAGGGTTGCCCTTGGATTCCGGCTGCCGGATCATCTGTGCAAGCTCGAGCCCGTCGAAGATCGGCATCGCCCAGTCGGTGATGACGATGTCCGGCACGTAATGGCTGTACATTTCGAGCGCCGTCGCGCCGTCCTCGGCCTCATAGACCTCGCGCGCGCCGAACGAATGCAGCAGCGTCCGCAGGATGCGGCGCATGTGCGGATTGTCGTCGCAGACGAGGAAGCGCAGCTTGTTGAAGTCGATACGGAACATGACGTCCGGCCAAAGCGGTCAACCGTCGTTAACCATATCGCGCCGGAGGTTAATGAAGCGTTGCGAACGACGTCAGGCGGCCCGCGGGGCAGGTGGTTCAGGCGCCGAATTGCTCGCGCAGAATTCGCTCCTCCAGGCTGTGGCCGGGATCGAACAGCATCCGCATCGAAATGGTCTTGTCGGACAACACCTCGACGCGGCGGACATCGCGCACCTCGTCGTGGTCCGCGACCGCGGCCACCGGGCGCTTGTCGCCCTCAAGAACCTCGATCACGACATAGGCCGTGTTCGGCAGGAGCGCGCCGCGCCAGCGGCGGGGACGGAAGGCGCTGATCGGCGTCAGCGCCAGCAGCGCGGCGTTGATCGGCAAGATCGGTCCCTGGGCAGACAGATTGTAGGCGGTGGATCCTGCAGGTGTCGCCACCATGATGCCATCGGCCATCAGTTCCGGCATGCGCTCCCGCTCGTCGATCACGATGCGCAGGCGCGCCACCTGATAGGTCTGACGGAACAGCGCGACCTCGTTGATGGCGTGGTGCAGGTGGACGCGGTCGTTGATGTCGGTCGCGCGCATCAGGAGCGGGTTGATCTCGGATTCCTGCGCCGCCGCGAGCCGCGCGCGCAGATCGTGCGTCGAGTATTCGTTCATCAGGAAGCCGACCGTGCCACGGTGCATTCCGTAGATCGGCTTCCCCGTGTGCATGTGCTGGTGCAGGGTCTGGAGCATCAACCCGTCGCCGCCGAGCGCCACCACGACGTCGGCTTCGTTCGGGTCGCAATTGCCGTAGCTCTGGGTGAGCTGCCTGAAGGCGGTCTGCGCTTCGTTGCCTGGGCTGGCGACGAAGGCGATCCGGTCGTATCGCAATGGCTTGGTCATGGCTTCCAGGCAGGTGTCGCTGGCTGAGAAAGTTCCGCCGAGGTCGTCTATACGACCTGGGCCTCTATTGTCGAGGATGACCGGCCGGCAAGGCAAACGCCCGCGAGCCAGGGCGTCTCGTCTGAAGGCAAAAACCGGGGTTGATCGGGCCCGGAAAGCCGGTCTCCGGCCTCGGATCCCCAAACTGTCGCATTTGCCGGTTAGAACTACGGGCCAGAAATTTGCGGGCGGGCAGGGAGAATAAGGATGGCTTTGAGCTTGCCGATGCTGCGCCGCGCGGGCCTGGTCCTGGCGCTGTCTGCTTTCGCCTTCGCGGGGCTGGCGCGCGCGGACGATCCACCGCAGCCGCGCAGCGAGGGGACGGCGCCCGCGGGCCAGAAGGGCGGGCGCGGCGGCAATGCGGCGCAGGGCTCGCTGTCGGCCGCCGAGCAGCATCGTTTGCCCGGCGACTCGACGACGAAGCAGAGCCTCGACCTGCCGGGCCGAACGCTCAATTTCGCTGCGACTGCGGGCTCGATCCGCGTGTTTGACGACAAGGGCGAGCCGCTGGCCGACATCGCCTATACGTCCTACGAACTCGATGGCGCCGATCGCGCCACGCGCCCGGTGACGTTCCTGTTTAACGGCGGGCCGGGTGCGTCCTCGGCGTGGCTCCAGTTCGGCGCGGTCGGGCCGTGGCGGCTGCCGCTCGACGGCGAGAGGCTATCTCCGTCGACTTCGCCCGAGGTGAAGCCCAACGCGGAGACCTGGCTCGATTTCACCGATCTCGTTTTCATCGATCCCGTCGGCACCGGCTACAGCCGTGTCATCGCGAGCGGCGAGGATGCGCGAAAACGGTTCTATTCGGTCAACGGCGACGTCAATTCGATTGCGCTCGTCATCCGCCGCTGGCTGGAGAAGCACAACCGCCTGACCTCGCCCAAATACGTCGCGGGCGAAAGCTATGGAGGCATTCGTGGGCCGAAGGTGGTGCGTCAATTGCAGCTTCAGCACGGTGTCGGCGTCAGAGGATTGATTCTGGTGTCGCCGCTGCTGGATTTCCGCGAATTCACGGGCACCAGCCTTCTGCAATATGTCGCGACCTTGCCGAGCTATGTTGCGGTGGCGCGCGCAGCCAAAGGGCCGGTCAAGCGTGCCGATCTCGCCGATGTGGAGGCCTATGCACGCGGCGAGTTTCTGGCCGACCTCGTCAAGGGAGAGGCGGACAAGGAGGCGACCAATCGTCTCGCCGACAAGGTCGCGGAGCTGACCGGCATCGACCAGGTGGTAAGTCGCAGGCTCGCTGGCCGCTTCGATGTCGGCGAATTCCGCCGCGAACTCGATCGCAAGAACGGCATGGTGACCGGTCGCTACGATGCTTCCGTACGCGGCTTCGATCCTTATCCGGATTCGAGCAGCTCGCATTTCGGCGACCCCTCGGGCGATGCGCTTCAGGCGCCGCTGACGAGCGCCGCGGTCGATGTGCTCACGCGCAAGCTCAACTGGCGGCCGGCCGGCTCCTATGAAGTCCTCAACGGCGCGGTCGAGCACAACTGGGATTTTGGCGGCGGTATCAACCCCCCACAATCGCTATCCGAGCTCCGCCAGATCCTCGCTACCGATGCAAAACTGAACGTCCTGGTCGCGCATGGCCTGTTCGATCTGGCTACGCCCTATTTCGGCACGAAACGGGCGCTCGATCAGCTGCCTGCTTTCGCAACGTCGCGGGTGAAGTTCGTGGTCTATCCCGGCGGCCACATGTTCTATTCGCGCGACGGCTCGCGTCAGGCGTTTCGCGGGGAGGTCGAGGCGCTCATTCGGGAGTAGGGCGTTTCTTGCGTGGCGGGTAGCGCCGCGCGATCTCGCGTGCCACAACAGTCGCGGGCTTGACGTTGGCGCCGGCAAGCCAGATGTCGCTGATCCTCCCGCGCTTGTCGCGGACGCGCCGCACCGGCTCGCCATGGCTGGAATAGCCGGCCGCCCAGGCGAGCCTGCCGGTGTCCCGGCCGGTGACCTCGATCTCGGCGGCATCCATCAGCGGATTGTTGAACTGCGGATTGGCGACGAGCACGCGGTTGCCGGCGGGCACGAGGTCGGTCGCGCCCCAGATCGTCCACCAGCGACCGGTCCAGTCGCGCACGCGCCGGTCGGGGGCACCGCGTGTCTTGAAGACCCGCAGGATCTGCATCGCACCGTCCATCCAGAACGGTGCCGCACCGTCGATGGAATTGCTGAGGATGCTGATTGCGAGCTCGCACGCGGGAATGGAGCAGGTTCGGGAGATATAGCCCTGGAAGCCGCCGCCATGGCCGAACCAGTCCCAGCCGTCGGTCTTGCCGGCGCTGACGCCGAGACCGTAATAGGCCTCGAAGTTCTGCGGAACGCGCCATTGATGCCGCGTCATCTCGCGGCGGCTCGCGATCGACAGCACGCTCTTCCTGGCGTTGGGCGCAAGCTGGGCGAAGAAACGCGCGGTGTCCGCGGCGGTGGCGACGAAGCCCGCGGCCGACGCCATCGCATGGGCGGGATTGTCGCCGGGAATTACGCAGCGTTCGCCGAGCGGCAGCTTTCGCGTGTGGCCGCGCGCAAACGGCGCACCCTTGGGAAGCTGCGCATTCGGCTCGGTCTCGCGCAAGCCGGCCGGTTCGACGATGTCGCGCTTGATCCATGCGGAATAGGGCTCCTTGGTCGCCGCTTCGATAACGAGGCCCATCAGGCCAAAGCCGTGATTGGAATATTTGAAACGCGTGCCGGGTTCGATCGCGGTCGGCAGCTTCAGTTCCGCGAGCAGCTCTTTCGCATTGAGATAGGGACGGCTGTCGATGAACTGACCGGAATCGGCGCCGTCGCGCGTCAGCCCGGCGCTGTGCGAGAGCACCTGCGCAATGGTCGTCTCGGCGACGCGCGGATGCAAACCGCTAACATATTGGCCGACGGGATCGTCGAGCCGGAGCTTGCGCTGCTCGCGCAGTTTCATGACGCCGGCCGACGTAAAACTCTTGGAATGCGAGGCGATGCGGAAGCGGTGACGCGGCGTCAGCTTCTCGCCGGTGTCGAGATTGGCGAGACCGAACGCATGCTCGGCGACGACTTCGCCGCGGTGGACGAAGGCGACGATGACGCCCGGCTGTTGGAAGCTACTCTGCTGGAATTCGATCCAGGAGCTGATGTAGTCGATCGCGGATCGCAGCCACGTGTCCATTGCGCTACCGGTTTGCGAGGGAATGGGTGCGCGCAGGCTAACTGAGATAGCAGAACGGACACAACCGGTAAGGTTGTGCCCGTTCATTTCATGCGAAGATGCGCTGGGCTTAGTAGACGAGCGTCGCGCCAGTCGGCTTGTCGAGGGCGGCAGCCAGCGAGCGATACTCGGAGCTGTCGGTGCCGGCGAGCGAGGCGATCTTGTTCAGGTGGTATTGCGCCTGTTCGCGATTGCCCTGCTCGAGCTGCCAGAGGCCATAATACTGCCAGGTGCGGACGTGGTTCGGATCGTCCTTAAGCGCGATCTCGTAATAGATCTTCGAGGATTGGTAATCGCCGAGCTTGCGATAGGAGTATCCGATCAGGTTCGCAACGTCGGCGACGTCGTCACGCTTGAGCTGCTTCAGCTGGCCGATCGCGTCCGTATAATCGTGCTTGTCGTAAATCGTGGTGTAGGCAGTGCGATAGGCCGCGAGGAATTTGGGATCGCTGACGGAAGAGCTCTTCTTCTTCCCTTTCTTGGCCGAGCTATCCGACTTCGGCGGCGGCGAGGGATCGTCGCTGCCGGCGGCATAGGCGCTCGTCAGCACCGGTCCGGCCGCCAGCGCCATCGAGACAAGGCCCGGTACCAGAAGCATGGAAAGTCTGCGCATCGAAGTTCTCCCGTATGGAACGTGGCGATCCTACACGATTGCCCAAAGACCGGAACACCCGGCCGGCAGAAACATTCCCGGCACTCCCCCGCCCGTTCGGCGCTCCCCCGGCAACATAACAAACTTGTCATCCAGATGAACGGAAGCCTGCCAGGCGCTTCAGAACGGGTTCAGCGTGCGCCATCTAGGCTCTCCCCATGATCGAAGGGTCGGCGAGAGGGCGCCGCCTCAAGATCCTTCCAAGAGGAGACCACCATGTTGAAGACGATTTCCGCAGCCTTGCTCGCAGCTTCCGTCATCGCAGCCCCGGCCTTCGCCGCTGAGGCCGGCAAGACCACGACCGCACCGGTGATCAAGGCGGATCAGACCCAAACCAAGACCACTGCCGCCAAACCCGACGCCGGCGTCAAGGCCGACGCCAAGACGGCCGACATCAAGTCGGGCGCCAAGGTCGATACCAAGGGCAAGGCGATGAACGCCAACGCCGCGATCACGCCCGACGAGCACAAGACGGTGCGGACGCATCGCCATCACCACAAGCATCTGTCGGCCAAGAAGTCGCTGAAGGCGCAGCCGGATCTCGGCAAGCCGGCAACGACCGAAAAGCGTAGCTGACGACTGATCCCGCGGGGCGGCATCCATTGCCCGCCGCCCCGCGCGGAGTTCAGGCCGGCCCGTTCGTCATGCCGTGTGCGCGAGCGCAAGGTGCTGGCGGCGGGCCGGCGCGTCGTTGATGGAAGAGAATTCCCTTTGTGCAACCTTGGAGCTAGAAGCATCGTGCGAGTCTGGTTCGGCGGAGAATTCAGTCCTTGGGGCAATTGGCGAAACGTGCGGCAATCCTGGTTCTGCCGCTGACTCTGGCGGCGTGCTTCGGCAGCGATGGTGACCGTCCATCCCTGATGCAAGGGACCCAGGCCGGAGGGCCGCAGCCGTTGCCCGACAATTTTCGCGGCGACACGCTGGCCCTGATGCACGCCTATTTGAATGATCCGGTCGGCGTGCGTGAAGCCGGCGTGGCCGATCCCGTGTTGCGAGAGGTCGGAGGGCGGCAGTTCTATGTCAGCTGCCTGCGCTACACGCCGCGCGAGAGCGACGGCAGCTACAAGACGATCCGCGAGCGCGCCGTCGTCTTCGTTAACGGCCGGGGCGACCGCGTCGTCGATCGCGCCAGCGAGCTTTGTGCCGGCGCGGTTTACGCGCCCTTTCCAGAACTGGAAAAGATGACGCGGTAGCGCAAAGCCTGCCTTCATCGCGCGGTGCTAGGAGAGGTACTGCCGGAGCCGCTGGATCACATTTTGGCGAGCTTTGAACGAGGTGGTTTGGCTTGCGACAAATTGTGACGGCAGGTCTTGCGCGGTCGAAAATTGCTGGCCGCAGGCGGACGTGACGGAACAGAATCGCATTGTTGCCGCGCCGTCACAGTAACGAACGATCAACGTTCCGGCATCGCCGTGAAGCAACCAAATTCACGCCACGTTGTTTCCCGAGGGTCGATTTTGAAAGAACGGGGATGATCATGAAGACGATTTTGCTCGGTGCAGCGGCTCTGCTTGCGCTGGCCGCACCGGCGGCCGCGGCCGATATCCAGCCGCGCACCTACACCAAGGCGCCGGCCTACACGCCGCCGCAGGTGATCTACAATTGGACCGGCTTCTACATCGGCGGCCATGTCGGCGGCGCCTTCGCCGGCGACACCACCTTCCAATCGAGCGACGCCCGCTTCCTGGGCGGCGTGCAGGGCGGCTTCGACTACCAGTTCGCGCCCAATTGGGTGCTGGGTATCGAGGCCCAGTATTCCTGGCTGCCGACCAACAACAACGGTGTCACGTTCCCGCTGGGCACGCAGGTGACGTCCAACACCGACCAACTCGGCTCGGTGACCGGCCGCATCGGCTACACCTGGGGCCCGACGCTGCTGTACGCCAAGGGCGGCTATGCCTGGCGTAATGGTGGTCTTGGCGTCAACATCGCCGGCGTGCCGCAGCCCTTCACCGCCACCGGTAACAGCAAGGACGGCTATACCCTCGGCGCCGGCCTTGAGTACATGTTCGCGCCGAACTGGTCGGCCAAGGCCGAGTACCAGTACTACAATTTCGGCAGCACCACCTTTACCTCCGGTCCGGCCGACATCGTCGGCGTTCGCGGCCGGGACGACGAGCATACCGTCAAGGTCGGTGTGAACTACCGCTTCGGTTGGGGCGGGCCGGCGGCCTCGCGCTATTGACCTGCCGAGTCCGGGCACGATCACCATCTGACGAAGGCCGGCGCTCCGCCGGCCTTTTGTTTTCTTGCCTCGCAGCTTGCATCGCGTGAACCATCTGGCGCGTCATTTGCACGCAAACAGTCCGGCGCGCGCCTTTCTCATGCGTGTCACGAGTGGCGAGTAAAGCAAAAATAATTTTTGCGACGTACGGAACTCGCGCTTCGGAAGGCGTATTAGTGCATTGCCGGGCTGGTGGGATATCGAACATGCGTATGTTGGCGTCGGTGATGGTGGTCTCGTGCTTCGTTGCCCTGCCGTGCTCTGCCCAAACAATCCTCAAATCCGAGCCTCTGATGTTGGCACCTTACGAGGTCGCGTTCGTGAAGGACGCCTCCTGTCCGTCAGGGAAGGTCCTCAAGGTGACCGGGGCGATCCGCGGGCTGCACCGTCGCAAGGCCTGCGTGGCGCTCCCCGGTGAGCAGGCTTCCCTGGCGACCGCGACGCCCTGAGGCATGATCCGGGAAAGTGCGAAGCGGCTTTCGGGCAAGCCCATGCCACCTGGCTGCCGGCCTTTGGCCGGGTCTTACGAGTTGAGCTGAAGCTCCATCCTGGATTCCCGCTCGGCGTCCGCTTTGTTCTTGGCCGGATCCTCGCCTTGGGCGGCCCGGCAGGATTTGATCTCATAGTCGTTGTCGAGCATCCGGCGCGGACCGTGCCGTTCCCCATCGGTGCCGACGTCCACGACCAGACCGCTCCGTTGTGCGAGTTTCCAGACGTCGGCTTCGCTCGGATAGGCTTTGCTGATCTGGCTGTCGTTGCAGAACAGGGCGTAGGGCATTTGCTTTCCGCTCCCGGAAAGCGCGTTAACGAAGTGATGCGGCGAGGGGTTCCAGATTAATCACGGGGCCGTGATCGAGGGCGCCACATAGCCGGGTCCTGAGTCCTTAACGAGTCCTGAATCGCCAAAAAAAGAAACTTTGGGACTCGTTCGGCGGAATCAGCGGATGTTTCCAGCCATGACGACCGATCTGAAAACCTGTTGCGGGCACATGCTCCTGCCACTGACGCTGGCACTGCTTGGCGCCTGCGCGGCCAATCTCTGGCTGGTTTGGTCGTGGTTATAGGCGGTCCGGCCCTACTTCGGGGCTGGCGGCGGGGCCGCGTCGCGGATTGCGGCGCGTAGCCTGGTCAAAGTTGCCGCACAATAGTCCTCGCGCTCGCGCTCAAAACGTTCCTGATGTTTTCTGAAACTGGCAATGCGGGCCTGCATCTCGCTGCGGAAATCACTTGCCGAGGGCGGGGGAACGGGTTGGGGCGACGGGGCAACCTGCGGCGGCGGATCGGCCTGCGGCGGTTCGAACGCGACTGTCACCGCCTGGACCGAGGTGACTTCTGCAGCCGCAGTGGTATCCCGTTGACGAAAATCGTCCTTCCTGCCGGACACCGACTGCACAAAGGCCAGTGTCTGCGCGATCAGTGCGTCGCGCTCCCTGATCCACTTCATGGTCCACCACCCTGTTCGAGCTATTCCACCAAAGCCCGGGCGGCGAATCAAGCGGGCCGTCCGCAAGGGATTGCATATTTTTCCCGGACGCCCGACATTAGAGCAATGGATTCCAAGCTCGAACCGTCAGACGAAGCGCAGGGCCTGCGGCTTGTGCGGGCCTTTCTCTCCCTGCCGCCCGAGAAGCGGGCGGAGGTGATCGCATTCGTCGAGGATCTGGTGCGCGCCCAAGCCCGGTCTGAGGATGGCAAGGAGGTCTCGCCGGTTTGATCGCTCCGGCGCGATCCGGAAAAGCGCGTAGCGGTTTTTCCGGGCGATCATGCTCGAACGACACCAAACGCGCGATGAATGCATCGATGCGGCTCTTGAGCGCTTTTTGACATGCGGACTGCATGCTACCTGATGTTGAACTTGCATTCCGTCTGTGATCAGTAGCCCTCTCGGGCTTTTCGCGCGACGAACGTCCAATCCTGAAGGCCGAGATATGAGCGAGGACGTCAGCGACGGCTGGAGCGCGTCAGCGGCCGCCTGGATCGTCGAGCAGGGTGACGACGGCGACTATGGTCGCCGCTACGTGCTCGATGCGCCGATGCAGGCGCGCGTCGAACACCGCGGCTTCCGCCGTGCGCTGGACGTCGGCTGCGGAGAGGGGCGCTTTTGCCGCATCATGCAGCGCGCCGGCATCCGCACGACCGGCATTGACCCGACCGAAGCGCTGCTGAGGCGCGCCCGGGAGCTGGACCCGCATGGCGACTATCGGCTGGGCCGTGCGGAGACCATGGACGTCGATGCGGATTTCGACCTGGTGGTCAGCTATCTCAGCCTGATCGACATGCCCGATCTCGACGCTGCGATCGCGAAGATGGCGGGGGCGCTGCGGCCGGGCGGCACGCTGCTGATTGCCAATCTCACCAGCTTCAACACCGCCGGCCAGCCGATGGGCTGGACGCGCGACGGCGAAGGCACCGCGCGGTTTACGATCGATCACTACATGGACGAGCGGCCGATCTGGCTGAGCTGGCGCGGCATCCGGGTCCAGAACTGGCATCGTCCCCTCAGCAGATACATGACGCTGTTGCTGGATCAGGGTCTGGTGTTGCGCATGTTCGTCGAGCCGGAGCCTAGCGGAGGCGATCCCGCCAGGATCGCCAGTCATCGCCGCGTCCCGTACTTCCACATCATGGAATGGCAGAAGCCGGATTGAGCCGGTTGCGGTCAGACGGCGAGTTTGACCTGGAAGAACTGTGTGACCCGATTGATCGCGTCCGATGTCATCGGGTCGGTGTCGGAGAAGTCAAAGCCGTGGCCCTTGCCTGGATAGGGCACGAATTCGGTCTCGGCGCCAACCGACTTGCCGAGCGCAACCAGCTCCCGTCCTTCCGAGATCGAGACGTTCTTGTCGGCCTCGCCATGCAATGCGATCAGCGGCGGCAGGTGCTTGACCTTCGCGACCATGGCCGTGGGCATGCCGCCATAGAGCACCGCGAGAGCTGCGATGCGATTGTCGCGCGCAGCGGCCTCGGCGGCGATGTAGCTGCCCAACGAGAAGCCAAGCAGGCCGACCTGTCCCGAACAGTCGGATCGGCCAAGCACGGCGGTCACGGTACGGCGACCGTATACTGCGGCGATGGCGGCCAGAGCCGCGCGTCGGCTGATCACGAGTGGGCTCGCAGGAGAGACGTTTCGGACGCGATGCGTCGCATGTATATTGGGCTTGCGACGGAATCTTGACGCGAGTCTCCAGCCGATGATTTCACACCGTCCCCCTGTGCTCGCCCATCAGCGGTTCGTTGCTGACCGGGCGAACTTTGCTGGCCTCGAGCTCGCTGCGCGCTTCGAGCGGATCGAGCGCACCAATCTCTGGGGGGCGCGACCTCCGTCTCGGGTCTCGGCTCGGAGGATTGCGCCACCGCCGCGATCCGCGAGACTCTGCCTGGCTTGTTGCAACAGCTCGGCGCCCGGTCGCTGCTCGATGCACCCTGCGGCGATGCCCGCTGGATCGGCAACATGGAGCTCGACATCGACTACACCGGCATCGACATCGTGCCGTCGCTGATCGCGGCCAACACGGCGCGCGTGGCGCGCGGCGAGGCGCGCGGCCGCTTCCTCCTTGGCGACATCACGCGCGATGCGCTACCGAGTTGCGATGTCATCCTGTGCCGCGATTGTCTCGTGCATCTGAGCTTTCAGAACATCGCACGCGCTGTCGCCCGCTTCCGCGCGAGCGGCGCGCAATTCCTGCTGGCCACGACGTTTCCTGAATGGCGGGACAATCGCGATTGCGAGGACGGCGACTGGCGCGCGCTCAACATGACGAAGGCGCCGTTCAACTGGCCGTCTCCGCGCAAGGTGATCAACGAGCGTTGCGACGAGGGCGATGGCGGCTGGCGCGACAAAAGCCTCGGGTTGTGGCGGCTGGATGAATTGCCTGACTGATAACAGTCTTGGTCGCTTGGACGCGGAGCGTGGTCGATGATCGATGCCGGATGCTGTTGCGGCGACCTTGCGCTGTCACTCCCAGGGACAAGGAAGTGTGAGGAAGGCGTCGGCCTGAGGGCACATCGGAAGCTGGTGCCGGCTGAGGGGATTGAACCCCCGACCTTCGGTTTACAAAACCGCTGCTCTACCGCTGAGCTAAGCCGGCGACGCCCCTAGGGAAACGGGCAGGGGCCGGCGCGCGCGGGGCTGCCCGCCCGCGCGTCGCAATATCAGACTTGGTTGGAAAGTGCCAGAACCCGCGTGGGCACGAAACAGGCGGCCATGCGGCCGCCTGTTGGCGCGTACGCCACGAAATCGGCTTACTGGCAGATGTGCCGGCGGCCGTCCTCGCCCTTGAACCAGGTACCGGGCGTACAGACGAAGCCGTTCCGCTGGGCGTAGGTTCGCGTGTCCCAGCCACGGTTGTCATAAGCGTAGCTGTTGTCCAACGCGCGGAACGGCGCGGTTGCGATCGCGCCCGCAGTCCCGATCGCAGCGCCGGCGACATCGCCGGCCACGTCGGTCGGCCAGAAGCCCGTATGCGTCCTGTTCCAGTCGTTATTCCAATCGCCATTGCTGTGGCGATAGCTCACCCGGCGATGGCGATAGCCACGTTCGGCATACGGATTGCCCGGTCCGACGTTCGCGCAACTGGCGTTGGGGAATTGCCCCGTGCAGCGCCCCGGAGCGGCCACCGTTTGCGCCATAGCGGAGCCCGCCAACATGGTTGCCGCGATGGCCGTTGCACCGAGAAGTGTCAGCTTTGTCATTGTTCTCTCCCATGTTGTTGATCGGGAGCTAAATGCTGAAGGCGGCTGCCGTTCCGGCGAAACGGGACATTTTGCCGACTTATCCAGTCAAACGGATGTGAGCTGAGCGAGTTCCAGGTGCGAGCGGCAGCCCGTTAACATCTCGCTATTGTCTTGCGCGGCATTTGAGCGGCACGCGATCCTTACGCATTAGGCTTACCGGAAATTGGTGAGGCGCCCTTAACCCTCTCTATGCTGCGATCCGATAGGTTGTGTTCCGGATAACCGGGATACTTCCATGCGCGCATCCGCGCTTGCCGCCTTTCTGATCGGACTGCCTGCGACGGCCTTTGCCGGCGGCGGTTTCGATATCGTCGTGCCCGGCCGTCCCGGCGTGCCGATCATCATCAACAATATCGACGCGTCCTATAGCGTCGTCGAAGGCGTCTGGGGTCTGGGCAAGAACGTCCAGGTGCAGCCCACCATCTATGGCGGACGCTATGTGGCGGAACGGCAGCCCGGCGACGTCGGCCATTATTACCCCAGCATGGGCCTGCAGCCCGGCTATGGCCGTCTCGAAGTCGAGCCGCCCGCGAACCGCAAATTGCCGAAGCCGGCCGAGAGCTATCAGCGTAGCTGGGGCGCATCGTCCGCGCCGCTGCCGCCGCAAATGGATGTGCCGGTCAATCCGCCGCCGGTGATCCTCGCGCCCGAGATCAATGACCATCCGCGGCGGGCGCGACCGCAGACAGAAATGCCCGGCAGGCCGCCGGGTTAAGAAACGTCAAAACCCAACAAGACGAAAATCAACAGGAGAGAGTAATGCGTCAGATGATTTCGGGACTGGTCGCGGCGGCTGCCGTGATGTTCGTGGGCAGCGCACCGGCCATGGCCTGCGGCTTCAATCCGTGCCAGCCGGTTGCGCCGGTCTTCACCGGTTGCGACACCGGCTGCGGCGGTTATGGCTATGGGGTCGGCTATGGTTATGGCTATGAGCGCTTGGCCGAGCCGACGACGCAGTACTACTACGTCAACCAGGGGCCGACCTACACCGGTCCCGGCGCCTTCGCGCCGTATCCGACCTACCAGGAGGACGCGGTCGTCGCGCCCGCGAATTATGGCTACGGCTACGGTTATCGCGCGGCTGTCGCGCCGTACGCCTATCATCACCGCCCGTACTACCGTCCGTATCGCTATGGCTACGGCCCGCGCTACGGCTATCTGCCGCGCACGCATTACGGCTACGGTCCGCGCTATGGCTACAGCCACCGCTACGCGCCGTACTATGGCGGCCATCGCGTTCTGCGCCGCTATTACTGATCTCTGATCGGTCGAGCCAACCAAGCGCCCGTTCGCGTGATGCGGACGGGCGTTTTGTCTTTTTAGCGCTTCATCAGCCCCAGCCGGCTCGCGCCGACATAGAGCGAGAGCACGGCAGCATTCGACACGTTGAGGCTCTTGATCTCGCCGGGCATGTCGAGCCGCGCCACGACACTGCAGGTCTCGCGCGTCAATTGCCTGAGGCCCTTGCCTTCGGCGCCGAGCACCAGCGCGAGCGGCTCGCGCAGCGTGACGTCCGAGAGGTCCTCGCTGCCTTCGCTGTCAAGGCCGACGGTCTGGAAGCCGCGCTCGTTCAAGGCCGTCAGGGCGCGCGCGAGGTTCTGCACCGTCACGACAGGCACCAGCTCCAGCGCGCCGGAGGCGGCTTTCGCGAGCACGCCTGTTGCTTCGGGGCTGTGACGTGCGGTGGTGACGATCGCCTTCACCGCGAAGGCCGCAGCCGAGCGGAGGATGGCACCGACATTGTGCGGATCGGTGATCTGGTCGAGCACCAGCACCATGCCCTCTTGCTTCAGCGTCTCGATGTCGGGCGAGGGCAGGGGATCGGCCTCGGCCAGCAGACCCTGATGTACGGCGTCCGGGGAGAGGAGGCGGTCGATCTCCTGCGGCCGGACGATCTCGGGCGCTATCGGGCTCGCGATGTTTTCGTCCGCGAGCCGCCGTGCGGCGTTCTCGGTCAGCGTCAGCTTGCGGATCCGCCGCTGCGGGTTGGCGAGCGCCATGGTGACGGTGTGCCAGCCATAGAGGATGACGGGGCCGTCGGCATGCGAATCGCGGTCGCGCCAGGCCGGCCGGCCAGCCGATTTCCCGGGCTTCTTAAAGGGCTTAGACCCGCTGCGAGGGCCCTTGGGGACGAATTTTCGATCCTTCATGGGCTCGCTTGTGTCACGGGTCCCGGAATATGGCAATTTGGGTGGCTGCGAGGGCGATTTTAGCTGTTCGCCTCGGTTGACTTTGCCCCACCGCTTCGCCCATAAACGCGCCCGGTCGCGCCCCCATCCGGGCTGTCGCGGCCTTCACGTTCCATGGCCGTCTTCGGTCCGCCGGCAAGGTCCGGCCCGATTGTGCTGCCGTCGAACGGGGGAGTGTCCCGAGTGGCAAAGGGAGCTGACTGTAAATCAGCCGCCTCATGGCTTCGAAGGTTCGAGTCCTTCCTCCCCCACCAGCCTTTTCAACAAGTTAAGAGATAGGTGCTTCCAAAAGGTCTGTGGGCCTCGGCTGGCGGCACTCGCGCTTCTTGGAGAAGATCATGGATGGCAGTCATCTCGCACGTGCGCAAAGCGAGATTGGCATGGCGCATCAGTCTCTAATCGAGTTGGGAGCGACCCAGCATCCCGGCGAAATCGAGCGGCATTGGGCCACTTTCCTCGTCCATTTTAAGCGCATCTTCACCCGACTTGGGGCGGCTTTGGGAGGAAAGGGGGGATGCTTGGGATGGGGGCATCGAGCGGTACCGCAAAGCCGATCCGTTGCTCTCCTACCTGATGCAGGCGCGCAACGCAGACGCGCACGGTCTGGCAATGGTCACCCGACGCGAGCCGGGCTTCGTACGTCCGATTGGCGCACAGCCTGTCGATCCTGCGCGGCCACATGCCGGCATACGTGTTGAACTCGAGATCAGCGATCCGCATGTCGCGTTGATTTCCGTCATCAATCGCGGGCAGACGTATCCTGTGCCCACTTTCGGGGCAACAGCATCGCCAAAGTTCATCCTCCAAATGTCGGGCTACTCGGTCTCTCATACGCGGAGAAGGTCGTCGCGCAGGCCCGAGCGACGAAATAGCTAAAGGGCGGCTGGTCAGTTGACCAACCTCATGTGGTCCGTCGCGCGGATGGCCCAATCGGTCGTGGATTGCGATCGGCGGTCTTAATCAGCGCTATGCCCATGCTTACACGACGACCTGATCCGCACCGGGAGGAATGCTGGCGTAACGGAGCGCAAGTATGGGGCTTGGGGGCGGGGCAAGAGATTTCCTCGACGTTAGTTTCGCGCGCATTGTGCCCGGAGCCCCGTCTTGAAATGCCTCTCAAGACGGAGCCCAGCCTAGACCCCCCAAAGCAACCTATTGTTTCGCGGTGGCAGTGGTCACCTCGTCGTCCGTCATGACTTCAAGGCTAAACCGATTGAACCCCGCGGGTTGAACCGCCCACTTGACCGCCTTTCCAGAGAGCGGCGCAAATACACCAGTCGCGAATTGATAGATCGCCTTTCCCGTGCTTTCGCTTCCGACTGGTTTACCGTCCTTCATCACCACCGAGCCTGCGCCTTCGGTGACGAGTGTGACTCCAATCCCATTGGGCGAGCGCAACAATCCGATCCCATTTAGGTACCGCCCTTTAGGGCCGTCCCATTCACTGGTAGAACTTCCAGTGTATAGCGCTCCTTTCAGGAGGCCCTCAACGCCGGCGCAGGCATATTGCGTACCGACGATCCGATGCCCATCGTGGTCACCGATGGGGTCTTGGCTGGCCGCTCCAACGATGTTGCATTCATATCGCCCGATCGTCTCCGACTGCGCAACTCCGCACGCGCTGATCAAGAGTGTGGAAGCAGCGACCGTCAAGATAAAGCTCTTTCCCATTGAACTACTCCTGCAATCGAGTTTGCCTTGGCATAATCAATCGAGGGCAATAGCCCGAAAAGAGTCGCTTGGCTGAGGACAGCCGCGCTGCCTGCCGATGGCCTTGTCGCTGCCTCCAGATTTCGGCACATCCTCGACGGCAGCTCAAAGTAGCGGGTGAACCATACACCTCTAGAACGGGTCTCGAAAGGTGGATTTGCGGCCTGCCTTCCGTCGCGATCACCGCTGCGAATTGAGGATCAATGTAGAGTCCGGTCATCGGCCGAACATTCTGCCTGTTCAAGGAAGTACAGCATGGCAGCGCGAGACGTTCTCAGAACTTGCTCGCGGATTGGTGGTGTCACCGTGTCGATCGCTTCTTGTGCGTCTTGCCTTTCGGGCGCTTCACTCCCGTGGCCGCTTCGAGCATGCGAAGGACTAGCTCAGCTTCATTGATCGGTATTGATGGCATATTGGCCTCCGATTAGAGCGTGCCGCCCCGGAGCGCAGCCAGCTCCGGGAAACGTCTGTACGGCCACGGCTGACTTAGCGCCAAGGTGTCCTGACACTCAGTCGTAAGTGCCGCTGCGAGCCTGAGCGGACGGTTATTGCTCGGTCGGAGGACTACCATTCGGGACCGACTGCGACTTTTTGACTACGCTTCTTTTCCTGCGGTGGACCAAGGTTGGGCTACAAGCTCTTATCCCCAATCTTGGGGGATGACCGACCAAAGGGAGTACGATAATGAGGATCCGTTATGCGGTAGCGTTGTCGATGCTGGCAGGGTCCGTGATTGGCGCGTCTGCGATCCAGACTCTCCACGCCCAAGCCAAACCGCCCGTTTACATGGTTGCGATCAACGAGATCACAAATCAGGAAGGATACACGAAGCAATACCTGCCCACGGCGCAGAAAACGATCAAGGACCATGGCGGTGTGTACGTGGCTGCTGGAGCCGGAACGCAGATTGATGGCTCCTTCCCAAAAGGTCGCGTTGTTATCTTACGCTGGGAAAGCATGGATGCGCTGAATGGGTGGCGTCATTCATCCGAGTATGAGGCCATCAGAAAGGTTGGCGAAGGGTTCGCTAAGTACAACATCGTTGCAGTCGATGGAGTGAAGCAATAGCAATCCGCCGCCCGATCCAAACGCGCGACCTGTTGGTGCGGCCTCACTGCGATTGCCGTAGTTGAGGCCGCCGGATACTCCTTAAAGCCTAACAAATATCTCCTCGCGGGCGCACGTTGATCCTCATGGCATCTATCTCGTTTGCGGTCAAAGCAAGCCGCGAGAACGTCGCCCCAACGCAATCCCATCGCTTGGGACAACTGGTAGTTCTCCGGGCGGCTTAGATAATGTACTTCCTCACTGCCTGTCTGATTGTGCTTGTCTTGAGTGGCGTGGTTTCGTTTCGGCGATCGAGTTTTCTATCACGAAATGTCTGGGGGTGGCTCGCAGCGCCAGCCTTCGCTCGCTTCGCGAGCTACGGCTCGGCCAGCCAGCCTCGGAACTAAATTAGAGGCGCGAAGTGAGCGAAGGCTGTCACGCCGTAGCCCGCAGGGCGTAGGCGGACTGTCGCGGAATCACCCCATCATCTCCCGCACCATCGGCACCACCTTCCGCCCATAAAGCTCGATGCTTCGCATCAGCTTCTCGTGCGGCAGGGGCCCTGCCGAATACTTCAACTGGAACCGCGCAATCCCAAGCGCCTTCGCGGTCTTGGCGATCTTGCGTGCGACCGTTTCCGGCGAGCCGACATAGAGCGAGCCGTGCTCGGCCTCGCTGACGAATTCATCGCGGCCCATCGGAGGCCAGCCGCGCTCGCGGCCGATGCGGTCGCGCATCGCCTTGTAATCGGGCCACAGCTCCTCGCGCGCCTGCTCGTCGGTTTCGGCGACATAGCCGGGCGAGTGCACGCCGATCGGCTGGGCGGGGCGGCCAAACTCTTTGAAGGCGCGGTGATAGAGATCGACGTAGGGCGTAAACCGCGCCGGATCGCCACCGATGATCGCGAGCATCAGCGGCAGATCGTAGTGCGCAGCGCGCACCACCGATTGCGGGCTGCCGCCGACGCCGATCCAGGTCTTCAGCGCGCCGTTCTCCACGGGCGGATAGACCAGCTGATCCCGTAGCGGCGGACGCAGCTTGCCCTGCCAGGTCACCGGCTCTTGCGACAGCAATGCAGCGAACAGGTCGAGCTTTTCCTCGAACAGCTCTTCATACTTGCGCAGGTCGAAGCCGAACAGCGGAAAGGATTCCGTGAACGAGCCGCGGCCGAGGATCACCTCGGCGCGGCCGCCTGAGAGCGCATCCAGCGTCGCAAAGCGCTGGAATACGCGAATGGGATCGTCCGAGCTCAACACCGTCACGGCCGAGCCGAGATGAATGCGCCTGGTGCGCGACGCGATCGCCGCGAGCACGGTTTCGGGCGAGGAGATCGCAAAATCAGTGCGGTGATGCTCGCCGAGCCCGATGAAGTCGAGGCCGAGTTCGTCCGCCAGCACCGCTTCGTCGACGACATTGCGGATCACCTGCGCGTGCGAAAGCATGCTGCCTGAGGCGTCCTTGGTGACGTCGCCAAAAGTATCCAGTCCGAATTGAAGCGGTGCGGTCATCGATCAAGTCTCTGTGGGGAGGATCGACCAGATCTAATGGACCGCGGCCAAGCGACAAGGCGGCATTCCGGAAATGCTCGGTTTCCGTTTGTGAGGTCTATGGTGCGATCCGCACGACCATCTTGCCAAGCGCAGAGCGTGTCTGCATCGTCCTGAACGCCTCGCGGAAATCCTCGAGCGCGAAGACGTGGCCGACCACGGGCTTCAGCTGCCCGTCGGCAAGCCAGCCCGTCAACTGCGAGATCAGGCGCTTCTGCATGTCGGGCTCGCGCAGCGGAATCTGCGCAAGGTCGACGCCGAGCAGAGCGCCGCCTTTCAGCAGCGGCAGATTGAACGGCAGCGCGGGAATCGCGCCGGCGGCAAAACCAACCACGAGATGGCGCCCGCGCCAGGCGATGGAGCGAAAGGCCTGCACCGAGATTTCGCCGCCGACGGGATCGAAGATGACGTCCGCGCCGTGTCCGTGCGCCAGCTCCTTGAGAGTGTCGCGCCAGTCCGCTTGCGTATAGTCGATCACAGCGTCGGCGCCCTGTCCGCGCGCGAACTCGCGCTTCTCCGGTGTCGAGGCCGCTGCGATGACGCGAGCGCCGAGCAGCTTGCCGATCTGGACGGCCGCAATTCCGGTGCCGCCGGCCGCACCCAGCACCAGAAGCTGCTCGCCTGCGGCCAGCGTGGCGCGCGCACTCAGCGCGTAGAGCGCCGTCAGATAGTTGGCGCGAAACGAGGCGGCAACCTCCGCCGTGACACCGTCCGGCAAGGCATAGACCGCCTCAGGGTCGACGACGATCTCCTCGGCAAGCGCACCCGACCGCGTCATGCCCATCACGCGCATGCCGGGTTGATAGCCGCCCGGCCTGCCGGGCGCTTCGGCCACGACGCCTGCGAATTCGGTCCCGGGAATGAAGGGCAGGGGATCTTTGGTCTGATAGCGCCCCTCGACCTTCAAACCGTCGACAAAGCCGATGCCCGCCGCTTCCACCCGAATGCGCAATTGTCCGGGCTCCAGACGCGGAGCCGGAACGTCCTTCAGCTGGATCTGATCGACAGGGGCATATTGCTCGACGACGACGGCTTTCATCTCGGACCTCTGGTTTCCTGATATCCTGACAGGTCCCGCGGCCGGACTCTTGCGTCTATCGCCACATCCCTCGCATCTTGGCCCCAATGTCGATCTTCGGCCCCTGCGCCGCGGTTCGGGCGGCGCCGGCGGCGGCCTTCGGCCAGGCGGTGCGCTCGAACAGATAGACCAGCTGCTCCGGGATGAAGCGGGTGCGCGAGGCGTAGACGTGGCGGTCACCCTTGGCGGCCTGGCCGTGGACGAAGAAGCGCTGCGGAACGACGAGATGAAGATCGTCTTTGGCGCGCGTCATCGCGACATAGAGCAGGCGGCGCTCCTCCTCGATTTCGGCGCTGGTGCCGGCGCCGAGGTCGGAGGGCATGCAGCCGTCGACGACGTTGAGCACGAACACCGACTTCCACTCCTGGCCCTTGGCCGAGTGGATGGTGGAGAGGATCAGATAATCCTCGTCGCGGAGCGGTGGACCCGACTTGTCGCTGGTCGCATCCGGCGGGTCGAGCGTGAGCTCGGTCAGGAATTTCTCGCGCGAGGCATAGCCGCTCGCGATCTGCTCGAGCTGCATCAGGTCGGCGCGGCGCGTCTCGGAATCCTCGTGCAGCCGATCGAGATGCGGCTCGTACCAGAGCCGCACGCGCTCGAGATCGACGGGCCATTCCGAATAGCGCAGGTTCTCGATGATGCGCACGAAGTCCGTCCAGTCCGCACCGGTGCGCGCCGGCACCGGCAGCCGGCCGAGTGCGGCAAACGGATCGGTGCTCTCCGCCATCTGGTCGAGCACGCGCTGCGCTGTCGCGGGGCCGATGCCGGGCAACAGATGCAGGATGCGGAAGCCGGCGACGCGGTCGCGCGGATTTTCGGCAAAGCGGAGCAACGCCAGCACGTCCTTCACGTGCGCGGCGTCGAGAAATTTCAGCCCGCCAAACTTGACGAACGGAATGTTGCGGCGGGTCAGCTCGATTTCGAGCGGGCCGGAGTGCGAGGAGGTCCGGAACAGCACCGCCTGGTGCTTGAGCAGCGCCCCTTGCTCCCGGTTCGCCAGCACTTCCTCGACGATGTAGCGCGCCTGGTCGGCCTCGTCGTGCACGGTGACGAGTTGCGGCTTCTGTCCGGCGGTGCGGTCGGTCCAGAGGTTTTTGGTGAAGCGCTCGCGCGCGAGGCCGATGACGCCATTGGCCGCCGCCAGCACCGTTTGCGTCGATCGGTAATTGCGATCGAGCGTGATCATCTCGGCGCGCGGCGAGAAGCTCTGCGGAAAATCCAGGATGTTGCGGACGGTGGCGGCGCGGAACGAGTAGATCGACTGCGCATCGTCGCCGACGACGGTGAGCCCATGCCCGTCGGGCTTCAGCGCCAGAAGGATCGAGGATTGCAGGCGGTTGGTGTCCTGATATTCATCGACCAGCACATGGTCGAAGCGGCCGCCGATCTCCTCGGCGATCAGCGCGTCGCTCATCATCTGCGACCAGTACAGCAGGAGGTCGTCGTAATCGAGCACCTGCTGGGCCTGCTTGGCCTCGACGTAAGCGGCGAACAGGCCCTTCAGCTCGGCGGCCCAGCCGCTGCACCAGGGATAATGCTGGCCGAGCACCTTCTCGATCTCCATCTCGGCGTTGACGCATCGGGAATAGATCGAAAGGCACGTGCCCTTGGCCGGAAAGCGGCTCTCGGTCTTCGACAGGCCGCGCTCGTGCCGCACCAGGTTCATCAGGTCGGCGGAATCCTCGCGGTCGTGGATGGTGAAGGCGGGATCGACGCCGATCCGCTCGGCATATTCGCGAAGCAGCCGCGCGCCGATGCCGTGGAACGTGCCGGCCCAGGTCAGCGCATCGCGCATGATCGCGGCATTGTTCTCGCCCAGCACCTTGCGGGCGATGCGCTCGACCCGGCCCGCCATCTCGGCGGCGGCGCGGCGCGAAAAGGTCATGAGCAGGATGCGACGCGGATCCGCGCCCGCGACGATCAGGTGCGCGACGCGATGCGCCAGCGTATTGGTCTTGCCGGAGCCCGCACCCGCAATGACGAGCAGGGGGGCGCCCACGGTCGCGCCGTCGGCCACGCCATGCTCGACGGCGCGGCGCTGCTCCGCATTGAGCGTGTCCAGATAGGTTGTCACGAATCGCCCCGGTGAAAGACTGAGAATCGGCGATCCGCTCACGAATCGCAATGCGGCTGGACGGAACTGCTGATAACACCTAGGGAAAAGGCGGCCCAAAGTTCCAGCCCCGAAAAGCGCACCGGCATGATTGAGCCCAAGCCCGAACCGAAGCCCGAACAATTCGAGATGCGGCGGCTGGAATCGCTCAGCAACACCATTTTTGGTGTCGCCATGACGCTTCTGGCCTACGACCTGCCCAAGGCCGCGGTGTTCGCCAGCGCGCCCGACTGGAGCGACCTTGCCAAGGTCTATTCCGGCAAGCTCGCGGGCTTTGCGCTCAGCTTCATCATCGCCGGTCTGTTCTGGATCAGCCATCACCGGCGGCTGGCGCGTCAGCCCGTGGGGAGCCGCGGGGTCGTGATCCTCAATCTGCTTTTCCTGCTCTCGATCGTGCTGTTGCCGGTGACCAACGGCCTCTACACCAATTATACCATGAGCAGCGCCGTTGCCGTGCTCTACGGTCTGCACCTCTCGGCGATTGCTGGCCTCAATGCCTGGCTCTGGTGGACCATATTGGGCGGCTGGCGGCGTGAGACGCTGGCCTCATTGTTTCCGCTGCTGGTGTTCGTCCCCGGCACGATCGTTGCGGCGTTTGCGCCTGAGGTCGCGCCGTTCCTGTGGTTCATTGCCTTCGGCGGGCTGCTGATCCGGCGCTTCTATGGGCCACAGGACGAACCGGATGTGTAGGCTTGGTGCTCATTTGCCTGCTGCCGTCGCGCCGAACCCATCGGCGGGCACGTAAAGCTTGACCGGGCGGATTTCGTAAACGGCGCTCGGATTGACCGCGCGCAGCTTCCGCGCCGCGGCGATCGCCTCTTCATCGGTGTCGTATTCGACGAGATGGAAGCCCAGAAGCTGTTCCTTGGTCTCCGCAAACGGGCCGTCCAGCACGATGCCGGCGCCGGGGCCACGCAAGGTGCGGGCCTTTCGCGTGTTATCCAGGCGGGCGGCCGGCCCCAAATGTCCGCTTGCCCTCAGGGGCGCCTGCACCTCGATGACCTTGGCCACGACGGCGGCGTCCTCCTGCGGCGTCCACGCCAGAAGCTCGTCTTCCACATGGTAGGCCAGGATCGCGTAGAGCATCTTCACCTCGCTTCGTTTTTGGGCGCGCCGCTCGAAGGACGTATGATCGCCGCCGTTCCCGACAATCCCGATACCAGATTATTGCGTCTTGGCGACCGCGGCGAAACCATCCTGAAACCCGATTGCCGCCTTCGGCGATGAACGCCGCCCGGAGACACGGCGACTGATGGCCACAGAGCGGTCGAAGCTCATCGGAGGCGGCAATGTCGGGTCATACCATCAAGATCATTTGCGATGCACGGCGGGCAGGGAGGTCGGAGCCTGCCGATCTGCGCGATCAGGCAGGCCATCACCGCTATTACGGCAGCTCCGTCGAGAGTGGCGGCGAGCGCATCGTCGAAAGCCGCAGCGGCAAGCGTCCCTCGCTGCTCGCCATCCTCGGTCTCTGAGCCGGCGTTCTCACTGCGCGCTCAGGACCTGCTTGACGAGCGCCTCGCGTAGCGCCGCCAATTCGCCGCTCGCCTCCATCTGCTCGATCACCTGTCCAACCCTCGGCACGAGATCGCGGTGGCGCTCGTGCAGATAATGGTAGATGCGGATGCGCTCGAGCGGCGGGGAGAGCGGATAGATCCTGGTCTGCAGATTGAGCTTGCGGACCGCGGCCAGTCCGCTGAAGAGGTCGGTGACCATCACGTCGAAACGATCGGCGTCGAGCATCCTGATCATGTTCTCGAGGCTCGTGGTCGCCGTGACGCGGTCCATGCCGCGCGTGCCGGCTTCCGACGAGCCGACGCCGCGGACGATACCGATGCTGTAATTCCTGATCGAATTCCAGCCGTCCACCTCGAAATGGAGCTTGGTCGTGAACACGGCGGGTTCGATGTAGTTGATCGCCGGCGTGACCTGGAGCAGCGTCGGATAGTCGCGCGACAGCGTTCCGATCCGCTGGATTTCGCCGTCGACCTCGCCAGCGCTGGACAGCGCCAGCGCCCGCTTGCCGGGAACGTCCTCAAATTCAAGCTTGATGTTCAGCTTGGCGTAGACGGCCCGCAGCATCTCGCCGCCGACATATTGATCCGGGATGTCGGCGATCCGCGCCAGCCGGATGACCGACTGCGCGGCGGACGAGCCTGCTGTGAACAGCGACAGGCAAATGACGAGTATCCGCCACATGGTGCCCCTCAGCTCGGCGCTTGCTACCACTAGCTTCCTGCGTCCGCACGATCCACCGAAGATGGCACTCACGCCGGTCAAAAACCTGACGGTCGCCTGCCATGCAGGCGACTCCGGATTTTCACCGATGTCATTCTAGCACGGAGGGTGGTAGTTTGCGCGGAAATCCTGCTGCTGGGCGCAAGATATGACCCCACCGACCTCAGATCGCCCAAGGGCCGACAGGATTGCCGCGCGCATCGCGTGCTGAGGGGGTATCAAAACCGTCGAATTGCGCGTGGCTGCGACCGGCAGGCCGGAGAGGGTGTCGCCGTATTCGAGGGCGGGATGCATGGGCAACGCAGGTGACAAGAATCCCGATCGCGGCCGCGCTGCTGCGCCGATGGCTGCGAAGCAGGATTTGAGCGGCGGCGCAGCCGCGTTCGCGTCGCCGATGCTCGTGGCGCCGCTGTCGCGGATTTTCAACTGGTCGCGCAGCGGCATCGGGCCCCGCCTGCTTGCCGCCGTACTGCTGTTCTCCTCAGTCGTGACGCTGACACTGACCGCGCTCCAGCTCTATCTGGACTACGAACGCGAAGTCGGAGTGATTGAGACGCGGCTCGAGGAGGTCGGCCGCAGCACCACCGCGAGCCTCGGCGAGAGTCTGTGGAATCTCGACCAGAACCAGCTCGAGCTCCAGCTCGACGGCATCCTGCGGCTGCCCGATATCCGGGCCGCCGAGGTTCGCGAGATTGCCGATCGCCCCAATCCCATCCGTGTCGCCGTCGGCGAGCGAAAGAGCCGCTCGGTGGTGACGCGCGACTATCCGCTGACCTATGCCGTGCAGGGGAGCGCGCACACCATCGGCGTGCTCCACGTCGAGGCGACGCTGAGTGATGTGTATCAGCAATTGCTGCACCGGGCCCTGGTCATCCTGGCAAGCCAGGCGGCAAAGACGTTCGTCGTCTCACTGTTCATCATCTACATGTTCCACATTCTGGTGACGCGGCATCTGGTCGCCATCGCAGAGTTCGTCAGCAAGTACAGCCTGGCGAGGCCGCCGCCGCCTTTGCATCTGGAGCGACGGGCGTTTCACGACGCCGACGAGCTGGACAAGGTGGTCGACGCATTCAACGCCATGTGCGTCAACCTCGGTCGCGCCTATGGCGAGCTGCGCGAGGCCAATGCGAATCTCGAACGCGATCTGAAGATCCGCCGTCGTGCCGAAGAGGATGCGCGTGCGAGCGAGCAGCGCTTTCGCGACTATGCCGAGACCGCATCCGACTGGTTCTGGGAAACCGGGCCAGATCATGTTTTCACCTACATATCGGACCGGGCCGGCGCTTTCGGCATGAACCCTGAGGCGCTGATCGGCAAGCGGCGTCCGGACGCGGCGTTCGATCACGACGCGGAAGTGCAGAAATGGCACGACCACATGGCGACGCTCGATCGCCACGAGCCGTTCCGGAAATTCGAGTATCGCGGCCGCGATGCAGCCGGGCACCTGCATTGCTTCAGCGTCAACGGTCAGCCGGTGTTCGCCGACGACGGCCGTTTCATGGGCTATCGCGGCTCGGCCACGGATCTTACCGCGCAGCACGAGACCGAGGAGCGGCTTCGCCAGTCCCAAAAGATGGACGCGATCGGCCAGCTCACCGGCGGCGTCGCGCACGACTTCAACAATGTGCTGACCGTCATCACCGGAACCATCGAGATCATCCAGGAGGAGCTTGCGGACAAGCCCGAGCTCGCAGCGATCGCCCAGCTCATCGATGATGCGGCCTCGCGCGGCGCCGAGATCACGTCGCAGCTGCTCACCTTCGCGCGGCGCCAGCCGCTGGAACCGCGCGAGATCGACGTCAATGGTCTCGTGGTCGAGACGGCGAAGCTGTTGCGGCCGATCCTCGGCGAGCACGTCGAGATCGTGACACGGCTTGCCGACGATACGTGGCCGGCGATGGCCGATCCGTCGCAGCTTTCGTCGGCGATCGTCAATCTCGCCGTCAATGCGCGCGATGCGATGCCCGGTGGCGGCAGGCTCACGCTCGAGACCGCAAACCGGCAGGTCGACGGTGCCGGCGAAGGCGACGGCGATGCCGGCTCCTTTGTCATGGTCGCCGTGGCCGACACCGGCCATGGTATTCCGGCCGACATTCGCGACCGCGTGTTCGAGCCGTTCTTCACCACCAAGGGGGTCGGCCGCGGCACCGGGCTCGGCCTGAGCATGGTTTACGGTTTTGTCAAGCAGACCGGCGGCACCGTCGCGATCGAGAGCGAGGAGGGCCGCGGCACGGTGGTACGGTTGTTCTTGCCGCGATCGGCGGGTGGGGCGGGAGCCAGGTCCGGGCCGGTTGAGGCGCCAGCACCGGCGCGCGGACACGAGACCATCCTCGTGGTCGAGGACGATCCGCTGGTGCAGGGCTACGTCATCGCCCAACTCGGCAGCCTCGGCTATCGCACGCTCACCGCCGGCGATGGCGCAGCCGCGCTCGCGCTGGTCGACCAGGGCGCGAGCTTCGATCTCCTGTTCACCGACATCATCATGCCCGGCGGCATGAACGGGCGGGAATTGGCCGAGGCGGTCCGGCTCCGCCGACCGGGCGTGCGGGTGCTCTACACCTCCGGCTATACCGACAATACCCTCGTCCACGAGGGACATCTCGATCCTGGCGTCGCGCTGCTTCGGAAGCCGTACAGGAAGGCGGACCTGTCGCAGAAGATCCGAGAGATGCTCGCGGGCGAAGGGCCCTGAGCCGGGCCCCATCCGGCGGGGAAGCGATCAGAGCAAAGAAAAGGCGCGGCGGGAGAACCCCGTCGCGCCCGATTTCTTGCTCGCTGGTCCAGGGCTGGAAGCGCCCCGATGCCAAGCCTTGACGAGAGCTTAGCGGGCGATCCCAGCGAGGTGACAGCGCTTGAGATAAGACACTGGATCACCTCCTTTCGTTGGTTTCGGGATGCTGAATATAGGGCGCAACGCTGCCGCTGTTAAGGGCCGGCGGGGACAGCGCGGAACTGGACTGTGTGCAAGGGCCGGAAAGCCGGCAAAAGCGGTCCCAGGGGCAGTTGAGACCGCCGCCCGACCGTGTTAGGGAGCCCCTGTCGCGGGTGTAGCTCAATGGTAGAGCAGCAGCCTTCCAAGCTGAATACGAGGGTTCGATTCCCTTCACCCGCTCCAAGGGTTGTATGCCGTCAGGCCCTCGTGCCAGCTAGCGCACTTGTGCGCCGCGCGGCTTGCCCAACTGAGCCGGTGGGGCGATCGAATGGCGGGAGGCGAAATCGATCAAGGCACTTCGCGCGGGACTTTCGGGCTGCAGCAAATCCTTGTGCGTGCCGAACAAGGTCGCGGCGACTTCGATCTCGCCCTGCCAGTTCGTGATCGCTGACGAAATTGCGACCAGCCCGGGAATGTAACGTCCGTCAACATACGCAACACGCTCCCGCCTGACTTTCATCGTCACGGCCTCGACACTTGCCAGATCGGGATTGAGATCCGGCCAGCTCACGCCGGCTGAAGCGGCGCGTTCGAGTTCGTTTTGCAGCCGCACGGCCAGCTGCGGCGACGGCAGATAGGACAGGAAGACGCGTCCGGTCGCGGAATCCAGCAAGGGAAACGTACTGCCGAGACCGATCGACGTGGTCGTCAGATGCGGCCCTCTCTCCAATCGGACGACGGTTGGGCCATTGTGGCTCCAGACGGCAAGCAGTGCGGCCTGCCCGGTCACCGTGGCCAATTCCTCGAGCTCGTCGGAGGCACGGACGACGAAGTTGTTCCGGCTGATGGCCGCGACCCCTAGCTCAGCTGCTTCGCGGCCGAGGTCGTAGCGGCCGGAACGCTCCTTCTGTACGGCAAGGCCTGCATGAATGAAGCTTGCCAGGTAGCGATGGACTTTGCTCGGCGGCATGCCGGCTTCGCGCGCGATATCCGACAGCGTCGCCGGCCCATCAAAGGATCGGAGGACTCGCAGGACAGAGAGTGCAGCGTCGAGAGCCTGGATGCCGCCGGGGGCTGTCCCGCCGCTCTCGTCATCAGTCTCTTTCGCCCGCGTTCGTTTCATCTCAACATGTCCCTGAACTCTTGCGGCACGCTCGCGCCGCGGAGTTCGCCTGTGTCCGTCACCGCTGCCCAGGCGCGCTGCTCGAAGCCGCTGGCAATCTGCACGTTCCCGACCGACAGCTTGTAGTCGATTCGAAACCGTCGCTCTTGCCACTCGGCGACCACTGCGCGGATCACCAGCTCATCGTCATAGCGCGCCGGCCCGACAAACTGGGCGCCGACATTGACCAGCGGTGTGACGCTTCTAAAGCGGCGCTTGAGTTCCCGTTGACTCAACCCATGCGTCCGCAGCCAGCGCTGATAGGTGCAGTCAAACCAATAGAAGTAATTGGGATAAAAGACGATTCCGGCTTCGTCGCAATCGCCCCATTCGATCGTGAAAGCTGTCTCAAACATCCGAATTCCTCCTTCAGCTCAACGTCGGCCATAAGTCTGATAGCGGTCGCTATTTCCATATACGGAAAATATTTCCCTATAGCGCAAGAAATATCTTGCGTATTACGAAATTGATTGCATAATACGCAATAAGAACAGCGACCAAAAGCAACAGGGAAGGGAAGCTCATGCGGCTCAGTCGCATTGCAGTGATGGGGGGCGGGCCTGCGGGCCTGTATTTCGCAGCCCTCTGGAAGCGTCGGCATCCCGAGGCCCATATCGATGTCTTCGAGCAGAATCCCGAAGGCGCGACCTGGGGCTTTGGCGTCGTCTTCTCCGACAAGGCGCTCGACTTCCTTCGCGCCGACGATCCGGAAACCGAGCAAGCCGTCTCGGCCCGCATGGAGACGTGGCGCGACATCACGCTCGTTCATCGCGGCGAACGCGTCGTGCTCGACGGCGTCGGATTCTCCGCGGTCGGGCGGCTCGATTTCATCACGCAATTGACCGGGCGTGCACGATCCGCCGGCGCGAATCTGCAGTTCGGGAAGCTCGTGCGCTCCGTTGACGAGCTCGCGGGATACGATTTGATCGTCGCCGCCGACGGTGTGAACTCGCTGGTGCGACGGAGCTATGAAGGCGATTTCAAGACCTCCCTGTCCTATGACGACAACAAGTTCGCCTGGTACGGCACCACCAAGCGCTTCGAGACCCTGACCCAGACCTTCGTCGAAACTGAATTCGGCTGCTTCAACGCCCATCACTATCGCTACTCTCCGGGCATGAGCACGTTCATCGTCGAGTGCGATCGGGCCACCTGGCTGCGCGCCGGCTTTGCGGAGAAGACGGAGGAAGAGAGCAGGGCGCTTTGCGAGAAGGTGTTTGCCGACACGCTCGACGGGCACCCGCTCGTCAACAACAAGTCGGTTTGGCGCAATTTTCCCTGGCTGTGGAACGACCGCTGGTCACATCGCAACATGGTTCTCGTCGGCGATGCGCTCCACACCGCGCATTTCTCGATCGGATCAGGCACGCGCCTTGCCCTCGAGGATGTCATTGCCCTCGTCAATGCGTTGGACGCTGAGCCCGGCAATCTCCGCCGTGCGCTGGAGAGCTACGAGGCCGTGCGCCGCCCGGTGGTGGAGAAGCTGGTCAAGGCCGCAAGGACCAGCGCAGCCTGGTATGAGCGCTTTGCCGACCACATGACTCTGGTTCCGCTGGATTTCGGCTACAGCTACATCACCCGTTCCGGCCGGATCGACGACAGTCAGCTCCGCGCGATGTCGCCGCGCTTCATGGCGCGCTACGACGCGCATTCCCTGGTCTCCAGCATCTAGTTGAGGAGCGCTCCCATGACGGACGGAATCGACCACGCGATCGTGGATCACGTGCCCGACGATGCGCCCTGCGCGCACGAGATCGGCTTCGAGATCGCCACGCGCTACAACGCCAGCGAGATCCTGTTCGACAATCTCGGCGCGGGCCGCGCCGACAAGGTTGCGATCTACACCGCGACCGGCAACACCAGCTATGGCGAGTTGTGCGCCAGGGCCGCCCAATGTGGCAACGCGCTTGCATCGCTCGGGCTGCGCCGTGGCGACCGCGTGCTCCTCCTGCTGAACGATACGGCGTCCTATCCTGCGGTGTTCTTCGGTGCGGTCCGTGCCGGCTTCGTGCCAATGCTGATCAACACGCTGTCACCCAAGGACCTCATCGGCTTCTACCTGCAGGATTCGGCCGCGCCGGTGGCCGTCATCGATGCCGAATATGCCGATCTTTTTGACCGGGAAACGGTCGGGCCAACGCAGCTGCATACCCTGGTGGTGCTCAACGGCGAGGTCGCGGGCGAGCCCCCGGTCAAGGTTATCGATGGCGACCGATGGTTTTCCCAATTTCCTGCCGAGCTGGATGCCGCGCCGACGTCCCGCGATGACATGGCGTTCTGGATGTACTCCTCCGGCAGCACCGGCCGGCCGAAGGGCATCGTGCATCTCCAGCACGACATGGCTTACACGGCCGACAGTTTCGGCCGTCACATCCTCGGCATCACCGAGCGCGACATCTGTTTCTCCGTGCCGAAGATTTTCTTCGCCTATGGTTTCGGCAATTCGATCACGTTCCCGTTCTCAGTCGGCGCCAGCACGGTGCTGCTCGCCGGGCGACCCGAGCCGGTGGGCGTTCTGGACATGATCGAACGGTTCAAGCCGACGCTCTTTTTCGGCCTGCCGACGCTCTACAACGCGCTGCTGCATCATCCACGCATCGAAACTGCCGACCTGTCGAGTGTGCGTCTCTGCCTGTCGGCCGCCGAAGTGCTGTCGCAGGACATTTTCAACGACTGGAAGCGGCGCTTCGGGCTCGAGATCGTCGAAGGGCTCGGATCGACCGAGGTGCTGCACATCTATCTGTCGAACACGCGCGAGCAGAAGAAGACCGGAACCGCCGGCAAGCGCGTGCCGGGCTATGAGATCCGACTAACCACGCCCGAAGGGAATCCCGTCACGCAAGGCGAGGAAGGCGTGATGTGGGTCCGCGGTCACTCCAATGCGCCGTGCTACTGGAACAGGACCGACAAGACCGAGCAGACCATGCGCGAGGAGGGATGGATCTGGACCGGCGACCGGCTGGTTGAGGATGCCGACGGCTTCTTCACCTTCGTCGGCCGCGTCGACGATCTCATCAAGGTGAGCGGCCAGTGGATCTACCCGGTCGAGATCGAGCTCTGCCTGTCCGACCATCCGGCGGTGCGCGAATGCGCGGTCCTTGGTCTCGAGCTTCCCGATCGCCGCATGACCACGAAAGCCTTCGTGATCCTTCGGGACGGTCATGCTGCGAGCGACGTGCTGACGCGGGAACTGCAGGACCACGTCAAGTCGAAGCTCCTTCCCTACAAATATCCACGCCTGATCGAATACCGGTCCGACCTGCCGAAAACGGGCACGGGCAAGATCGACCGACAACAGCTGCGTAGCGCACCGTTGGTGGCCTGAACGCCCAGCCGCCTTCTCCCAAGTCTTCTGAAAAGTCACCCGCCTGGAAACCCACGCTCACTGGAGTTCGTGATGTCCGCCGCTGATATCGTAGACGTTACCGAGGTCATCGAAGAGGCGCGGTTCGGACGCCTCCAGCTTCTGATCCTCGTGCTTTGCGCGTGGATCGCGCTGCTCGACGGTTTCGACACCCAGGCGATCGCCTATGTCGCGCCTGTCATCGCCGAGCAATGGGGGACCGCCATGGCCGGCTTCGGTCCGATCTTCGGCGCGGGCCTGGCCGGGCTCGCTGTAGGTGCCTTTGTCCTGAGCCCGGCGGCCGACCGGTTCGGCCGCAAGAGCGTGATCCTGCTGTCCGTGCTGCTGTTCGGCGTGTTCGCACTGATCACGGCGCGCGCGACCACGCTGAACGAGCTGCTGGTCTACCGCTTCCTGACCGGCCTCGGCCTCGGCGGAGCCATGCCCAACATCGTCGCGCTGACCAGCGAATACGCGCCAAAGCGAATGCGCGCGTTGCTCATTGCCATCATGTTCTGCGGCTTTCCGTTGGGCTCGACGATCGGCGGCCTGGTCAGCGCGCCACTGATCGGCACATTCGGCTGGCAGGCCGTGTTCGTCGTGGGCGGCGTGCTTCCGCTTCTCACCCTCATCGTGCTGTTCGCCTGGCTGCCTGAGTCGATCCGCTATCTCGTGACGCGCGACGTTGCGGACATCAGGATCGCGAAACTGCTCGCCAGGCTCGATCCGAACATCTCCGCGACCGCGGCCAGCCGCTATGTCGTGCATGGCTCGCAAGCGTCAGGATTCCCGGTGACGAAGCTTCTCGCCGAAGGCCGCGCATCCATGACGGTGCTGCTCTGGGTCGCGTTCTTCATGAACCTGCTCGTGATGTACTTCCTCGTGAACTGGATGCCTTCGCTGCTCAAGGCGAGTGGCTTGCCGCTCAACATCGCGATCCTCTCGACGGTGGTGCTGAACGCAGGGGGCGTCGTCGGTGCGATCGTTCTCGGCCGCTTCGTGGATCGGCTCGAGCCGTATCTGGTGCTCGGCGGCGCCTATCTGGCCTCGGCGCTCTTCATCGCGGGGATCGCATTCGGCTCGGCTAGCGTCTTGACGCTGATGATCTCGACCTTCCTCGCCGGCTTCGGCGTCGTCGGGGCGCAGATCGGCATGAACGCGCTGGCCGCCGGCCTCTATCCGACCGAGATCCGGTCCACCGGCGTGGGCTGGGCGCTGGGCGTGGGGCGCATCGGTTCGATCATCGGCCCGGTCGCGGGAGGCGTCCTGCTTGGCTTCGGATGGACTGCGCAGTCCGTCGTCCTGACCGCTGCGCTGCCGGCTGTGCTGGCGGGCCTCGCGGTGATCGCCCTGCGCCGGCGGGAGCCGTCGCTCAAGCTCGTGCCGTCCGCCGCGACGCTCCATCACTAACAGTGAGACAGACCATGTCCCATCAAGCCATCATGGCACCGACCGCCGACACGCCGGAGCGCCGCGCTTTCTACGACAAGATCGACAAGAGGAATCTGACGGCCCTGTGGCTGTCGCTGGCCGATCTCGTCACGCCCGAACCGAGAAGCGCGTGCCGCCCCGCGTCCTGGCGCTTCGACGAGATTCGCGCCTACATGCTCGAGGCCGGAGGCCTCATCACGGCCAAGGAGGCGGAGCGCAGGGTTCTCGTTCTCGAAAATCCGGGCTTGCGGGGCCAGTCGAAGATCACGACGGATCTCTATGCCGGCGTGCAGCTGGTAATGCCGGGCGAGGTCGCGCCGGCGCATCGTCATACCCAATCCGCGCTGCGCTTCATCCTCGAAGGCGAGGGCGCTTACACCGCGGTGAACGGCGAGCGCACCATCATGCACGAGGGCGACTTCATCATCACGCCGCCCTGGGCTTGGCACGATCATGGCAATCCCAGTGCCGATCCCGTGTTCTGGCTGGACGGCCTCGACATTCCCGTCATCCAGATGCTCGATACATCCTTCGCCGAACATCTCGACGTCGATGAACAGCCGATCACACGGCCGGTCGGCGACAGCGACGCCCGCTACGGCGTCAACCTGCTTCCGGTCGATCACAAGGGTGGTGGCGGCACCTCGCCGGTGTTCAACTATCCCTACGCACGCACGCGCGAGGCGCTCGAACGGCTGCGGCGCGCCGCCGCCTGGGATCCCTGTCACGGGCTCAAGATGCGCTACACCAATCCGATCACGGGCAATCACGCCATGGCGACCATGGCGACCTTCATCCAGCTCCTGCCCAAGGGCTTTGCGACCGCTTCCTACCGCTCGACGGATGCCACCGTGTTCGTGCCGATCGAGGGCAAGGGCCGCAGCGTCATCTCGTCGCGATCCGGCGAGGACATCGTGGTCGAGTGGGGCAAGCGCGACATTTTCGTCGTTCCTTCCTGGCATCGCGTGCGTCACGAGGCGGTCGATGGCGATGCTGTGATCTTCTCCTATTCCGATCGACCCATTCAGGAGGCCCTGCATCTTTTCCGAGAGGACCGCGGCAATGCCTAACGCCAATATGCACTCCGATTTCGTTCTGTCCCCGCCGCCGCTGGCGTCCGTCGCGGTCCACAATTCGGCGGCGCGCTTTCCGGTGCGTCGGATCATCTGCGTCGGCCGCAACTACGCGGCGCATGCCCGCGAGATGGGGCGCGATCCCGATCGCGAGCCGCCATTCTTCTTCATGAAGCCCGCCGATACCGTCGTCGACGACGGAACGACCGTCCCCTATCCGCCGCAGACCAGCAATTTCCACTACGAGATCGAGCTGATCGTCGCGATCGGGCAGGGCGGCACGGACATTCCTGTCGCGCGCGCGCTCGATCACGTCTGGGGCTACGGCGTCGGCATCGATCTGACCCGCAGGGATCTGCAGCTTCAGGCCCGCGAGCAGGGCCGTCCCTGGGACTGGGGCAAGGGCTTTGATCTGTCGGCGCCGATCGCCCCGCTGCGGCCG
Organism: Bradyrhizobium sp. CCBAU 51627; assembly: GCF_028128765.1. Lineage (GTDB taxonomy): Bacteria > Pseudomonadota > Alphaproteobacteria > Rhizobiales > Xanthobacteraceae > Bradyrhizobium. The sequence goes on along the minus strand of NZ_LBJG01000027.1, from coordinate 183,785 downwards.
GTCTCGGAAGTCGGTCATCCCAACGCCGGCCGCATCTGGCTCGCCGTCGATGGTGCGCTCAAGCAGGACTCCGATATCTCCAAGCTGATCTGGCCCGTGCCGGACATCATCTCGATCTGCTCGCAGGCGATGGCTCTCAAGCCAGGCGACATCATCATGACCGGCACGCCCGAGGGCGTCGGCCCCGTTCAGCGGGGGCAAGTGATGACAGGCGGGATCGAGGGACTGGGCGAAATCAGAATACGCGTGGAATAGGACTGATAAAATTGACCAGAGCCGGGATTTCCGAAACGAGGTCGACGGCGGATAGGCCGTATCAACGATAGAAGCGTGTCGAACTGCTTGATTCCTTTCCCGCCATGGTGCTGCCGAATCCACGATCGAGAGGAGAAACCATGGGCAACTCGATATGGAGCGATAGCTTGCTGGCTGCTGAAGTATGGAAAGCGAGCAAGGGGCGAGGCGCCTCGACGGTGGTTTACACGCGATGAAATGAAGACCCGCCACGTGATTCCACTGGCGGGCCCGGCAGGACTCGAACCTGAATCCTGTTGCTTGCTCGGGGTCGGGTTTCACCAAACGACATCCGCGACCAGCTTGCTCCGTCCGGAGTTGATGATTTTCCGGCGTGATGGATGCATTGTATCGTTTGGCCGCTGAATCTGGGAGCCTCCTCCGTCATGTATCTCGGCATCGATCTCGGCACCTCCGCGGTCAAGACCGTTCTCGTCGACGCCAACCAGCGCGTGATTGCAAGCGAGAGCCGGGCGCTGACGATGGCATCGCCGCGTCAGGGTTATTTCGAGCAGGACCCCGCGCAGTGGATCGAGGCGACCTTTGCCACGCTGGACGCCTTGAAGGCGTCGCACGGGAAAGAGCTGGCGGCGGTGGAAGGCATCGGACTGTCCGGCCAGATGCATGGCGCCACGCTGCTCGATGCGAGCAATACGCCGCTGCGGCCTTGCATCCTCTGGAATGACGGACGCTCCGCCGCGGAATGTCGCATTCTGGAGCAGCGCTGGCCGGCCTTGCGGACCACCACAGGCAACAAGGCGATGCCAGGCTTCACGGCGCCAAAATTGCTGTGGATCGCCGCGCACGAACCCGAGATTTTTGCGGCGACGAGGCGCGTCCTGATGCCGAAGGCCTATCTGCGCCTGGTGTTGTCCGGCGAGGCGATCGAGGATGTCTCGGACGCCTCGGGCTCGCTGTGGCTGGACGCCGCGCGCCGGGACTGGTCGGATGCGGCATTGGCCGCGACCGGCCTGTCGCGCGCGCACATGCCGCGTCTGGTCGAGGGCTGCGCGCCCGCGGCCACGCTGCGCCGCGAGCTCGCGCAACGTTGGGGCATGGCCAAGCCGCCGACAATCGCGGGCGGCGCCGGCGACAATCCCGCGGGCGCCATCGGCATCGGCGCGATCAAGCCCGGAACCGCGTTCATCTCGCTGGGTACCTCGGGCGCGCTGCTGGCGCCCACCGACCACATTGCCGCCAATCCGGATCGTGTGGTCCATACCTTCTGCCACGCCATCCCCGGCATGTGGATTCAGGCCGGCGCGATCCTCTCGGCGGCCTCCTGCCTGGCCTGGGCCGCGCGCCTGTTCGGCGCCCCGGAGACCGAGCTGCTGGCGCCACTTGGCGCGCGGCCGAAAATGCCGTCCCCCGTGAGCTTCCTGCCTTATCTTGCGGGCGAGCGGACCCCGCACGATGATCCGACCGTCCGTGGCATGCTCGATGGTTTGAGCCACGCCACCGACCGCACGGCGATCGTGCAGGCCGTGCTCGAAGGCGTCGCCTTCGCGCTCGCCGATTGCCGCGACGCGCTCGGCGATGCCGGCATCGCGGTTGCGGAGGCCGATGCCATCGGCGGCGGTTCACAGTCGGGATTCTGGCTCGCGGTGCTCGCCGGCGTCTTGAATATTCCGATCCATCGTTTCGCCGACGGAGAAACCGGGGCGGCGTTCGGTGCGGCGAGATTGGGGCGGCTTGCGGTCACGGGCGAGGCAATCGCATCCGTCTGCACGCCACCGCAACGCATCGAGACCTTCGAGCCTGACCGCGTGCTGGTCGACGCGTACGCGGCGCGCCTGCCCGCATGGCGCGAACTGTATCGGCGGCGCCACTAGCATCACTTTGCGTCTGCATTTCTGTCTGTTCGCTGTTGCCCTGCGCTGCAGCCTTTTGTTTAATGCCCGGACCGCAAACGAAACGCGGACAGGGAAACGCATTGTGCGCCGGGAGGCACGATGAACGATCCAATCCTCGAGATGCGGGGAGTTTCAAAATCCTTCTTCGGCATCAAGGCGCTGCGCGCGGTTGACCTGACGGTCTATCCCGGCGAGGTTCACGCTTTGATGGGCGAGAACGGCGCCGGCAAATCGACTTTGATGAAAATCCTGTCGGGCGCCTATCGGCCCGATCCAGGCGGCGAAATCCGCATCGAGGGCAAGCCGGTGCGGATCGAAGGTCCGCTCGGCGGCCGGGCCGCCGGCATCTCGATCATCTATCAGGAACTGTCTTTGGCCCCCAATCTGAGCGTTGCGGAGAACATTTATCTCGGCCGCGAGATGTCGCGGTCGGGTTTGCTGGCGCGGGGGGCCATGCGCGAGGGCGTGGGCCCGATCCTGCAGCGGCTGGGCGCGGACTTCCTGCCGTCGACCCTGGTGGCGCATCTCTCCATGGGCCAGCGTCAGCTCGTCGAGATCGCGCGAGCGCTGCACGCGCGATCGAAAATCCTGATCATGGACGAGCCGACCACCGCGCTCTCGGCGGGCGAGAGCGAGCGGTTGTTTGCGCTGATCCGTCAGCTCCGCGCCGAGGGGCTCGCCATCATCTACATCTCGCACCGCATGGACGAGGTCTATGCGCTCGGCGACCGCGTCACCGTGCTGCGTGATGGCCGTCTGGTCGGCTCGCTCGACAAGCAGGACATCCGCGCTGATAGCATCGTCCGTATGATGGTCGGTCGCGACGTCTCGTCTTTCTACAAGAAGGACCATGATCCCAACGCCGGGAAGGGACACCCCGTGCTCACCGCGGTCGACATGGCCGACGGGCGGCGAGTCAGAGGCTGCTCGCTCACGGTGCACGCGGGCGAGGTGGTGGGGCTTGCCGGCCTGATCGGAGCCGGCCGCACCGAGCTTGCGCATCTCATCATCGGCGCGGCGCCGAAGATCTCGGGCCGTCTCGAACTTGAGGGCCAGCCAATCGACATCCGCACGCCCGGCGAGGCGCTGGAGGCGGGCATTGCCTATCTGACCGAGGACAGGAAGGCGCTCGGCCTGTTTCTCGACATGTCGTGTCTGGAGAATATCAATCTCGCCGTGCTGGGGCGCGATGCCAGGCTCGGCTGGTTCCTGGACCGCGACAAGGCGCGCGAGCGCGCCGACAGGGCCTTTGCGGGATTGAGCATCCGCGCCGCCAATGTCGGCGTTCCCGCAGGTGGCCTCTCCGGCGGCAACCAGCAGAAGCTGCTGTTGTCGCGGCTTCTCGCCATTGCGCCAAAGGTCCTGATTCTGGACGAGCCGACGCGCGGCGTCGACGTCGGCGCCAAGTCGGAGATCTATTCGATCATCGACAATCTGGCCAAGGTCGGCACCGCGATCCTTGTCATCTCGTCCGATCTACCTGAAATCATCGGGATCTGCGACCGCGTCATCGTGATGCGATCGGGGGCCATCGCGGGCGAGGTCATCCGCGGCCCGACTTCGCCGCTCACACAAGAGGACATCATGGCGCTTGCCACGGGGATGGAGCATCTCGATGCCTGACAATGCTGCTTCGAAGGCTCAACCCGCCCCGACGATGACCAATGGGGGCGCCGCAGAGGCGAAACGCCAGCGGGTGAGAGTGCTGATCAGTGCACTCGGCATGCTGCCGGTGCTGCTGATCCTCTGCATCGGTTTTCACTTTCTGTCCGACGGCCGTTTCTTCACCGGACAGAATCTCGGCATCGTCCTCCAGCAGGCCGCGGTGAACACCGTGCTCGCCGCCGGAATGACCTTCGTCATTCTCACCGGTGGCATCGATCTGTCGGTCGGCTCGATCCTGGCGGCGTCGGCAATGGCCGGCCTGACGATTTCGAAACTGCCCGATCTAGGTGCGCTTTGGCTGCCGGTCGCCGTTCTCACCGGTCTTGGCTTCGGCGTCGTCAATGGTGCGCTGATTGCGCTGTTGCGCCTGCCGCCTTTCATTGTCACCCTGGGCTCGCTCACCGCTGTGCGCGGCCTGGCGCGGCTGCTCGGCGCCGACACCACGGTGTTCAATCCGTCCATCCCCTACGCCTTCATCGGCAACGGTTCTCTGACGCTCGTGCCAGGCGTCGCGTCGATCCCGTGGCTCTCGGTGATCGCGCTGCTTGTCATCTTCGTCTCGTGGCTCGTGCTGCGACGGACCGTGCTCGGCGTGCACATCTATGCGGTGGGGGGCAATGAGAGTGCGGCGCGGCTTGCCGGCATCAAGGTCTGGGGCGTCCTGATCTTCGTCTATGGCGTGTCGGGATTGCTGGCGGGATTGGGCGGCGCCATGCAAGCGGCGCGACTGTATGCGGCCAACGGCCTGCAACTCGGCCAGAGCTACGAGCTCGACGCCATCACCGCGGTTATCCTCGGGGGCACGTCTTTCGTCGGCGGCATCGGTTCGATCTGGGGGACGCTGATCGGCGCGCTGATCATCGCCGTGCTCTCGAACGGCCTGATCCTCGTCGGTGTCTCCGACATCTGGCAATATGTGATCAAGGGCCTCGTGATCATTGGCGCCGTCGCGCTGGATCGCTATCGGCTGCAAGGCTCTGCCAGAACTTGAAGGCTCCGCCAGAAACCTGAAGGCTCCGCCGGAGCCTGAAGGGACCACGATGTGATACGAAATTCCGCTGCGGCAACTGGTCTGCCGTGCCGGGCTTGAAGACAGACCAGGGAGGAAGCAAATGTTGAAGAAGACCACGCTCGCCGGCGCCGCGATGGCGCTCGTCCTGACCACCGCGCCGTCCTTCGCCAAGGAGCTCAAATCGATCGGCGTCTCGCTGGGGTCGATGGGCAACCCGTTCTTCGTGGCGCTATCGAAGGGCGCCGAGTTCGAGGCCAAGAAGACCAATCCCAACGTGAAGATCACCACTGTCGGTTTCGAATACGACCTTGGCAAGCAGGTGACGCAGATCGACAATTTCATCGCCGCTGGCGTCGACCTGATCCTGTTGAACCCCGGAGATCCCAAGGCGATCGGACCTGCGATCAAGAAGGCACAGGCGGCAGGCATCGTCGTCGTTGCTGTCGACACCGCGGCCGAGGGCGCCGATGCCACCGTAACCACCAACAACGTCCAGGCCGGAGAGATCTCGTGCCAGTACATCGTCGACAAGCTCGGCGGTAAAGGCGACGTCATCATCGAGAACGGACCGCAGGTCTCCGCCGTGATCGACCGCGTCACCGGCTGCAAGAACGTGTTCGCGAAAAATTCCGGTATCAAAGTGCTGTCCAGCGACCAGGACGGCAAGGGCTCGCGCGAAGGCGGTCTCACTGTCGCCCAAGGTTATCTGACCCGCTTCTCCAAGATCGATGCCATCTTCGCCATCAACGATCCGCAGGCGATCGGCACCGATCTTGCGGCGAAGCAGCAAAACCGCAGCGGCATCATCATCACCTCTGTCGACGGCGCACCCGACATCGAGGCGGCGCTCAAGGATCCGGCATCGCCGCAGATCCAGGCCTCAGCCTCGCAGGATCCGTTCTTCATGGCACGGCGCGCCGTCCAGCTCGGCGTCGGCATCCTCAACGGGCAGAAGCCGGCCTCGCCTGTCGAGCTGCTGCCGTCGAAGCTCGTCACCCGCGACAATATCAAGGATTACAAGGGCTGGACCTCGGATCGTTCGCAGTAGAACGGGCTGCGAGAAGCGGCGATCCTCTCACGGGATCGCCGTCCATTCGTATGGCGTGGAGGCCACGAGCACCGGCGTGACGACGAATTGCGTGAGCGCATGCAGCGCCAGCAGCGTCCCGTAGAGCGCAGATACGTTATCCGTGCCGGCTATGACACGCAGCAGGTTTGGCAGGGTCGGGAAGATCAGCGCGATGCCTGATGCCTCGAGGGCGGCGCAAGCGAGGATCGCGACGAGCGGCCGGCTCACGGGATTTCGTCGCCGGTCAGTCAGCTGACGGTTTCCGGAAGCGCTGATGATGCAAGCGACAGATCCTCCGCGGAGCGAATGGGGGCGCTCATGTCAGGCGCAGTCCAGCTGACGCCCGCAGCTTCCACCGCGAGAGCGACGGCCTCGTCATTTTCGGCTGGCATCGCGGTCAGGATGTCCGGGCGCTGGCGTTGCGCGATCGCGAAATAGGGATCGTTGGGGACGGGGTGCCAGAGCCAATAGGCCACGGGCTGCGCTGCCGTGAAGCCATCGACATGAGCCGCGACCTCTTGCGTGAATTCGGACGCTGCGGCCTGAACAGGCATCCATGTCCGATATGCGATCGGGGCGAGAATGTTCATCGAAAACCCCGTCGCATCACGGCGCGACGCAAAGCCGGGCAGAACCAGGGTGCCTGTCCGTGCATAGCGCGCAGGCCCGGGTGGATAGCGAAAATCGGAGTCATGGCTCTTGACGGTGATCCCGGCGTATTTGCCACTCGGGTAGACGTCCACGACCATGAAGACGACGCCGTTGTTCTGGAGGACCCTCGAGATCTCGGCTCCGGTGTTGCGACGTGCGAACGCGATCGGAGTGGCCGCGGTCGCGCTTCGCCCGGCGTAAATCCACCGCTCGGTCGGGGTCGGCTGCCGGCCGATCGAATAGACGAAGCCGACGTTGAAGCCACGGTCTTTGAGATGTGCCGCGAACAGTTCGAGGCTCCCGATGTGGGGCACGGCAATGATGCAGCCGTTACGCGATTGTGAGAGCGCCCGCGCGAGACGATCGAGCGCCTTTTTCGGAATCCTGGCTTCGAGCCCCATGGCCCTGTCGCGATCCTGCTGAAGATTGGCGAGGTCGAACAGGACGGTGACCCAGGCAGCCAAACCGTCGATCACATGATCTGATGTCGCAGTGCCGCGGCGAATGATGCTCTGCCGCAGGAACATGTTGTTGCCCATCGTGCTCGGCATGCTCGCGATCAGACTTGCGATCTCGCGCGCAACCTCGATCTGGCGCGCAACGGGAACGATGGCGGCCAGCCGATCGACGAGGTTCACGACGGCAGTCTGGATGTCCCCGGGCTCACGGCGAAACGGGCGCGGATTCGCCTCGCGCGGTTCGATCCCTGCCGTTGCTTCCCGCAGCGTCACTGGCCCCCCGAATTCGCCCAAATATCTCGGGAAAATCACATCATACAAATGTTACCAGCTTCTCAAGGTCTTGCCTTCAGCGAGCGGCGGCAGCTTTGGCCTCGCGGCTGGAATCCTCGGAAAGAGAACGGTTTAGCGCCATAGTGGGTTGACCCCGGCGGACGATGTGTCAGAGAAGGACAGCTTTCGGCCGGAGCTGGAAGTAGGCCCGGTCGGGCAGTTTGGGAGCATTTGCGGATATGGCTGAGCGGATCGCTCTCATCACCGGCGTGACCGGGCAAGACGGGGCTTATCTCGCCGAGCATTTGCTGTCGCTCGGCTACGTCGTCCACGGCATCAAGCGGCGCTCGTCCTCGTTCAACACCGCGCGCGTCGATCACCTCTACCAGGATCCGCATGTCGGCAACGTGCCGTTCCTGATGCATTACGGCGACATGACGGATTCGACCAATCTGATCCGGCTGATGCAGCAGATCCGCCCAACCGAGATCTACAATCTCGCCGCCCAGAGCCATGTCGCCGTCAGCTTCGAGAGCCCGGAATACACCGCCAACGCTGATGCCATCGGCGTGCTGCGCCTGCTGGAAGCAATCCGCATCCTCGGCATGGAGAAGGAGACGCGGTTCTACCAGGCCTCGACCTCCGAGCTTTACGGTCTCGTGCAGGAGATCCCGCAGAAGGAGACCACGCCGTTCTATCCGCGCTCGCCTTACGGCGTCGCCAAACTCTATGGCTATTGGATCACGGTGAACTACCGCGAAGCCTACGGCATGTTTGCCAGCAACGGCATCCTGTTCAACCATGAGAGTCCGGTCCGTGGCGAAACCTTCGTCACCCGCAAGATCACCCGCGGCGTCGCGCGAATCGAGGTTGGGCTGGAGGAGACACTCTATCTCGGCAATCTCGAGGCCAAGCGCGACTGGGGCCATGCCAAGGACTATGTCGAGGGCATGCATATGATCCTGCAAGCCGACAAGCCCGACGACTTCGTGCTCGCCACCGGCGAGACGCGGTCGGTGCGTGAGATGGTCGAGCGGTCCTTTGCCTATGTCGGCCGCCGCGTCGAATGGCGCGGCAAGGGCGTCGACGAGATCGGCGTCGATGCCATCAGCGGCAAGACGGTGGTGAAGATCGATCCGGCCTATTTCCGCCCGACCGAGGTCGATCTCCTCGTCGGCGACGCCAGCAAGGCGCAAAAGGTGCTCGGCTGGAAACCGAAGCGGACTTTTGTGCAACTCGTCGAAGAGATGATGGCGAGCGATCTGGCTGAGGCCAAACGGGACATTGCAAATGGCAAGCGTACCGTTTGAGCTCGAGGGCAGAAGCGTCTACGTCGCCGGCCATCGCGGCATGGTCGGCAGCGCGATCGTACGCCGGCTGGCGCGGGAGAATGTGAATCTCGTCACCGTCGAGCGTCGCGAGGTCGATCTCTGCAACCAGGCCGCCGTGTTCGATTGGTTCGCGCGCGTGCGGCCGCAGGTGATCTTCCTAGCCGCGGCCAAGGTCGGCGGCATCGTCGCCAATAACACGCTGCGCGCCGAGTTCATCTACGACAACATCGCGATCGCCGCGAACGTGATCCACGCCGCGCATGTGAACCGCGCCGAGAAGCTGATGTTCCTCGGCTCGTCCTGCATCTATCCGAAGCTGGCGCCGCAGCCGCTGCGCGAGGACTCGGTGCTTTCAGGCCCGCTGGAGCCCACCAACGAGCCTTATGCGATCGCCAAGATTGCCGGCATCAAGATGGCGGAAGCCTATCGCAGCCAATATGGCAGCGACTTCATCAGCGTGATGCCGACGAATCTCTACGGTCCCGGCGACAATTATCACCCTGAATTGAGCCACGTCGTCGCGGCGCTGATCCGGCGCTTTCACGAGGCCAAGCTGTCGGGCGCAAAGACCGTCGCGGTCTGGGGCACCGGCACGCCCCGGCGCGAGTTTCTCTATGTCGACGACATGGCGGATGCCTGCGTCCATTTGATGAAGACCTATTCCGGCGCGGAACTGATCAACATCGGCACCGGCGAAGACATCGCCATTGCCGAGTTCGCGCGCATGGTCGCCGAGATCGTCGGCTATCGCGGCGAGATCGGTTTCGACACCTCGCGTCCCGACGGCACGCCGCGCAAGCTGCTCGATATCAGCCGCCTCGACAAGCTTGGCTGGCGCGCGACGACGTCGCTTCACGACGGCTTGAAACGCGCATACGAGGCGTATCAGGCGACTGTGCCGGTTCCGGCGCAGTCCTAGGAACCTTCACTGCAAGCAGGAGTTGGCGGCTCGGGCAGGACGAAAAGTCACACGAGGCCGTCAGTGCAAGACATCGTGCGCGTGCGCTCGACCGCGCAAATCGCGGGCCATCCCATTCATCCGATGCTGGTGCCGATCCCGATCGTGTGCTTCATCGGTGCGCTGCTGACCGACATCACCTATGTCGTGTCTGCCGAGATCATGTGGGCGGATTTCTCCGCCTGGCTTCTCCTCGCCGGAGTTATCTTCGGCGCACTGGCCGCGATCGCCGGCCTGACCGACTTCCTCGGCAATCGCCTGGTGCGTGCGCGGGCGCCGGCGTGGCCGCATCTGATTGGCAACGTCGCGGCGATGATCCTTGCGATCATCAATGCGCTCATTCACACGCGTGATGCCTGGACTTCGGTGTGGCCATGGGGGCTCGTTCTTTCGGTCCTCACCGTGCTGATCCTGCCGGTTACCGGCTGGCTCGGCTGGGCCATGGTGTACCGCCACGGTGTGGGAGTTGCGCGATGATGCCTTTCGTTATACGCGCGCTGTTGTCCGCTTCACTCCTGGGCCTGCTCGCCGGCTGCAATGACGGCAGTGGCGATCCGAAGGCGCAAGTTGGCGCCAATCCCGTACTCCCCGATATCCAGCAATACCTGCTGCCGCCGATGCACATCGCCCGCATCGTTGGCTGGAAGAAGGACGAGACGCCTGATGTCGCGCAGGGCTTGCAGGCCAAGGCGTTCGCGACCGGCTTGCAGCATCCGCGTTCGCTCTACGTGTTGCCCAACGGCGACGTGCTGGTGGTCGAGTCCAAGGCGCCGAAGGCTGCCGCGATCAAGCGGCCCAAGGAGATCGTGATGGGCTTTGTCGAATCCTGGGCGACCTCCGGCGGCGACACCGGCGAGAGCAACCGCATCACGTTGCTGCGCGATAGCAACGGCGACGGCGTGCCTGATACGCGAAGCGTCTTCCTCGATCACCTCAACTCGCCGTTCGGCGTCGCGCTTGTCGGCAACGATCTCTATGTCGCCAACACCGACGCGATCGTGAAATATCCCTACACCGAAGGCGACACCAGGATCACCACGTCGGGCACGGTGTTGACCCCGCTGCCGGGCGGCCCCATCGACCATCACTGGACCAAGAGCCTCGTCGCAAGTCCCGACGGCTCGAAGCTGTACGTCGGCGTCGGCTCCAACAGCAACATCACCGAGAACGGCATGGAGGCCGAACACAATCGCGCCGACATTCTCGAGGTCGACCGCGCCAGCGGCCGCTGGCGCATCTTTGCCAGCGGCCTGCGCAATCCCAACGGCCTCAGCTTCGAGCCGCAGACCGGCGCGCTGTGGACGGTGGTGAACGAGCGCGACGAGCTCGGTCCCGATCTCGTGCCTGATTACATGACCTCGGTGAAGGACGGCGGCTTCTATGGCTGGCCCTACAGTTATTTCGGCCAGCACGTCGATCCGCGCGTCAAGCCGCAGCGGCCGGACCTGGTCGCCAAGGCGATCGTGCCCGATTATGCGCTGAGTTCGCATGTCGCCCCGCTCGGGCTTGCTTTCTCCAGCGGCAGCAAACTGCCGGAAGCGTATCGCAACGGCGCCTTCGTCGGCGAGCATGGCAGTTGGAACCGGCAAGTCCTGAACGGTTACAAGGTCGTCTATGTGCCATTTACGGATGGCAAGCCGAGCGGCCCCGCGCAGGACGTCGTCACTGGTTTCCTCGACAAGGACAACCATGCACGCGGCCGTCCTGTCGGCGTTGCCTTCGACAAGTCAGGCGCACTGCTGGTCGCCGATGACAGCGGCAATACGGTGTGGCGGGTGACGGCGGCGCATCCGCAAGTGACGCAGCGATAGGCAAGCCGCGCAGCGACAGGAGAGGGACGATGGGCCTTGCCCAATACGCGATTGTGCCGGTCGAAAACGAGTGGGGCGTGCTTCATGACGGCAACGTCAAGAGCAAATACGCCACCAAGGAAGCCGCGTTCGAGTCGGCGGTTGCCGCAGCCTCCCTGGCACTTCGTGAGGGCCACGAGGTGCATGTCAGCGTGCCCGGCCGCGAGGTGGACGAGAACGCGCTCGGAATCTAGCTACCTCACACGATCAGCCGGCCGCGCCGCCTGGCAATTCCGATCGTGACCTCGGCGCCCGCGTTGAAATCAAGACGGTCGGTTTCGACGCCGTCGCTGAAGATGACGCCGTTCTCCGCCATCAGCGATCGGATGCGCAACTGCTCATCGGAGACGAGGCGGCCGCAGACGAGATGGGTCTGCGAGTGCCGGCTCGGGAAGGGCTCGCGCACTGCAAAGCGCAGCTCCGCGGCGTCCCAGGGCAGGGCCTCGTACTCGCCCCGCGAGGAAGGCTGGCCAAAGCTTCCGGCGATGGCCAGCGAGCCGGTGACGATGCTCTTGAACCAGGCGGTCGATCCGAGCCCGGTCGAGACGATCAGCCCACTCGAGGATTGTCGCTCCGTCATTCCGCCGGCCGCGATCTCGTAGATCGCCGAAACATGCGTGCGGGCGCCGATGAAGAGGTCGTTCACGGCATGGAGCACCTGCCCATCGCTGAGCCGGGCTTCCGCCATTGTCACGGCCTGGCTGTTGCGCTTGTCGGCGGCGACGTCAGGCAGCAGTTTGGCGAGGTCGCGCGGTGCAAAGGGAAGCAGGATACCGTCGTAGCGTGTGGAATCCGGGTTGAGGCCGATCAGCGGATGGCCATCGAGATATTTCATGGTGTTGGCGACGACGCCGTCCTGGCCGAGCGCGACCACGATGTCATCGGGCGCAAAGATGAAGTTCGGCAGGAAGCCGCGCTCGATCACCTGATAGCGCCCCCATTGCTCGAGCACCTGAAGCGTCGCGTGCCGCTGCGCCTGATAGACCTCGTGCTCCCTCTCATAGTCGGAGAAATCGGCGCCGAGATGCTCGACGTAGAAGCGCGCCTGCGCCGCCGTCAGGTAACGCGCGACCAGGTCTTCCAGCCTGGTCCTGCGCGTTACCAGTACGATCTTGCGGTCATTGGCGGCGGACATTGGCGGCCTCAGGCTTCGGCTTTTCGATCAACTGGCTGAGCAGGTCGGGCGAGACATTGAGCTGGCCGATCTTCTCGGCCTTCTCGGCGATGCCGGAGAAGGCCTGTGCGATCAGCTGGCCCGGCTGCATGCCGGCGGCGGCGAGCGCCTGGATCACGCGGGTGTCGACGCCCTCGAAGATCTTCATCAGCGCGCCGACACGATAGGCCTCGGCGTCGGCGAGCGTCCGGGTGTTCTCGGCGTTGAGGCCGACGAAATCCTTGCGCTTGCCTTCCAGCACGATATCGGCGGCCATGCCGGCCTGGCGTAGCTCGTTGCGCTTGGCGGCAACGCTCGCCTCGGCATCCATCTGGGTCTCGCGAATGGACCTCTTCTTCTGCTCGACTGCGATCTCGGTGTCGAGCTCGCTCTCGCGAATGGCGCGCTCCTGCTCGACGGCGAAGTTGCGCCGCGCGAAGATCGCCTCGTCCGCGTTCTTCAGGATCGCTTCCCGCGCCTGCGCCTCCAGCGCCTTGGCGGTATCAGGCGTCGGCTTGATGCCGCGGATCGAGACGCCCAGGATTTCGAGGCCGAGCGCTTCGATGTCGGCGCGGCCCCGCAAGCCGCCGGCGATAATATCGGCGATGCGGTCGGACGCCTGCAGCGCGTCCTTCAACGTCAGCTCCTTGATCGCCTGCTGCGCGAGCACCTCGACCGTGCCGAGAATGCGTTCGGGCAGCTTCTCCGGATCGTCGGTCTCATAGGTCTTGCCGTCCGGCTTCAGGGTGAAGTCGAGCATCGAGGCCGCCTTCTTCGGCTCGCTAACGCGATAGGTGACGTGGCCTTGCACGGTCAGGGTCTGAAAGTCGCGCGCGATCTGTTGGAAAATGAAGGAGGCGTCGCGGCTGCCAACGGGCACGGCGACGAGGGTGGTCACCGGCGCATAGTACAGGGTGGAGAGGCCGGTGCCCTCGGCGACGACGGCGCCGGCGCGATACTTCATCAGGTAAGTGGTGGGCTGGGCCTTGATAAATCGGATGCCGAACATGGCTGTCTCCAATGATGTGTATAAGTTGGTCTGAGCAACTAAGTAAGTTGGACTGTACAACTAACTATGGTACTGTCAATGCCGAACAGGGGAGGCTGGCCGATGGCGGGTGAGGGCCGGACGGAAGGGTCTGGGAAATCAGGGCAATTGGACTTTCCTCGGCCGCTGACCACGGTCGACGTGGTGATCTTTGCGATTCTCGACGACCGGCTTCAGGTGCTGCTGGTGCAGCGCCCGGCCGGCGAGGGCGAGCCGTTTCCGCTCAGTCTGGCGCTGCCGGGTGGCTTCGTCGACGTCGCGAAAGATCGTGATCTCGCCGCCTGCGCGGCGCGCAAGCTGCAGGAGAAGACCGGTGTCACCAGCCCTTACCTCGAGCAGCTCGGCAGCTGGGGAAGCGCGACGCGCGATCCGCGCGGCTGGTCGGCGACACACGCCTATTTCGCGCTGGTCCCCACACAGGCAAGCGTGCTGACATCAGATGCGCGCTGGTGTCCGATCAGCGGCGGAAGGCTGAAGGAGAAGCTTGCCTTCGATCACGGCGACATCCTGGCAACCGCAATCCAGCGCCTGCGCAACAAGGTGGAATATACTTCGCTGCCCGCTTACCTGATGCCCGCGGAATTCACGCTGCCCGATCTGCAGCGCGTCTACGAGATCGTGCTCGATCGTCCGCTGGAGAAGAGCGCCTTCCGCACCCGGATCCTGTCGGCCGACATGATCGAGCCGGTCGCGAAGATGCGGCGCGGCCCAAACCGCCCGGCGCAGCTCTATCGCCTCAAGAAGAGCAAGGAGCCCGTGTATTTCGTGCGGACGTTCAATCCGCCGGAGTGAGGTCGCGCTGCGCCGTGTCTGCTGCGGGCTTGTGGGCATGGTCGCCGCGCGTCCGAGTGCTCCATAACATCGTGTTAGGTTTATCGCACAACTGGGTAATTGTGTTATCCCGGCGAAAGCCTATTGTCGTCCTCACCCAAGACACCGACCGGCAGTGCCAAGCGTTCGCGGAGCTCCGCAGAGCGTCCGGGAATTGTTGTCCAATTGTCCAGCGAAGCCCGTCCAACGGGACGTCAACAAACAACAGATCGGGAGGAATTGTTCTTATGGCTACGACGCGCGCGATCCATGACATGAGTCAGTCCGGAAAAGCTGCTGCAAGCGGCTGGATCGGCTCGGCCCTCGAATATTATGACTTCTTCATCTATGCGACCGCCGCGTCGCTGATCTTCCCGCAGATCTTCTTTCCGTCGGACAATCCCACTGTTGCCATCGTCGCTTCGCTGGCGACCTATGGCGTTGGCTATGTGGCCCGGCCGATCGGGGCCTTCGTGCTCGGACATTGGGGTGATACCCATGGCCGCAAGACCGTGCTCATCGTCTGCATGTTCCTGATGGGCATCTCGACCATGGCGGTCGGTGTTCTGCCGACCTATCAGCAGGTCGGCATCCTCGCGCCGACCTTGCTCGTGATCCTTCGCCTGGTGCAGGGCTTTGCCGTCGCCGGCGAAATCTCTGGCGCGAGCTCGATGATCCTGGAGCACGCGCCGTTCGGTCGTCGCGGTTTCTTTGCAAGCTTTGCCCTGCAGGGTGTGCAAGCCGGACAGATTCTGGCGGCGGCCGTCTTCCTGCCGCTGGCGGCCTATATGCCGACCGAGGCCTTCAACAGCTGGGGTTGGCGGATTCCCTTCCTGCTCAGCTTCTTCGTCATCATCGCTGGCTACATCATTCGCCGCGAGGTCGACGAGACCCCTGCCTTTGCCCGCGAGGACGAGCGCGGAGTGACGCCGCGCGCGCCCGTCATTCAGGCCATCAAGCTGAACTGGCCCGACATGCTCAGGGTCATCTGCATGGCGCTGATGAACGTCATCCCGGTGGTCGCGACAATCTTCGGTGCGGCCTATGCGGTCCAGCCGGCCTATGGCATCGGCTTTGCCAAGGACGTCTATCTGTGGATCCCGGTGCTCGGAAACATGGTGGCCGTGTTCGTCATTCCCTTCGTCGGCCATCTCTCCGACAAGGTCGGTCGCAAACCTCCGATCATCATCGGTGCGCTGCTGTCCGGCTTGCTTGCCTTCCTCTATCTCTATGCGATCAGCATCAGGAACGTGCCGCTGGCGATCCTGGTCTCGCTGCTGATGTGGGGCGTCGTCTATCAGGGTTACAACGCGATCTTCCCGAGCTTTTATCCGGAGCTGTTCCCGACACGCACCCGCGTCTCGGCGATGGCGATCTCGCAGAACGTCGGGACGACCATCACGGCGCTGCTTCCGGCGCTGTTCGCGACCGTGGCGCCTCCCGGCTCGGCCAACATTCCTTTGACGGTGGGGGCGATCGCGTTCGGCATCACTGTTATCGCGGCGCTGGCGGCGATCACGGCCCGGGAAACCTATCGGATCCACATCGACGATCTCGGCAATCCCAAGGCGGCTCCAATGGCGCGGACCGACTACGAGCGGCAGCGTGCGGGGGCGGAGAGCGGTCCCGCCGCAATCCGGACCTGACGGTTGGGAACAATGCCGCTGCGATGACGCTCGCAGCGGCAAGGCTTCGCGGTATAAGCTGACGGTCGATCGAAGTTCTGTGCGCGTGAGCGCGATCATGATGAGGTTGCAGGATGAATCCCGCTGTTGTTGCCGTCGCCATCACCGGCTCCGTGCCGCGCAAGAAGGACAATCCCGCGGTGCCTATCTCGCCGGCGGAACAGATCGAGTCGACGCATGAAGCGTTCGAGGTCGGCGCGACGCTTGCACATATCCATGTGCGGAACGACGACGAGACACCGTCATCTGATCCCGAGCGTTTTGCCCTCGTGCAGCAGGGCATCAGGAAGCATTGTCCTGACATGATCGTGCAGTTCTCGACCGGCGGGCGGGGCCGCGATCCCTCGGCGCGTGGATCCTCCCTCTATCTGAAGCCCGACATGGCTTCGCTCTCCACCGGATCGGTGAACTTTCCGACCATCGTCTATGAGAACAGCGCTGCTCTGGTCGAGACGCTGGCCACCGGCATGAAGGAAAATGGCATCCGTCCGGAAATCGAGATCTTCGATCTGTCGCATCTGCACGGCGCCCGCCGCCTGATCGAGGCAGGGTTGATCGACGCGCGTCCGCATGTACAATTCGTGATGGGCGTCAAGAACGCGATGCCGGCCGACGAGCACGTGCTCGACATCCTGCTGGCCGAGCTCCGGCGGTTGATCCCGAAGGCGACCTGGACCGCGGCCGGAATCGGACGCCATCAAGTCGAGGTTATGGGCTGGGCCCTGGCGCGCGGCGCCGATGCGGTTCGCACCGGGCTCGAGGACAATATCAGGATCGACAAGACGCGCCTTGCCCGCAGCAATGCGGAGCTCGTGACCATCGCCGCTGAAGCCGTCACGCGCCACGGCCGGCGCGTGGCCACCGCGGCCGAAGCGCGATCCTTGCTCGGGATCGCGGGGTAGGGACGACAGGCCTGCGCCTGACATCTGCCTGACATGCTCCTGGCTGCCTTCTGCCATTCGGCGCGCGGCGTTCCCGCGTGCTGAGTCTCCGGCTAAGACAGCACCACAGGCGTGATCGGCGCCTGCCGGGCGGGCGACGACTGGAATGCGGTTCTTGAAATCAGACAGCAGGCTCATCGGAGTCCTGCTGGTGCTTGCGATTACCCAACTGATTGGATGGGGTACGATCGGCCTTCCGGCCGTGATCGGTCGCGATCTCGGGGCCGATCTCGGTATGAGCCTGCCGGCGGTGTTCGCGGGCAGCTCGGTTCTCTACGTCACCATGGGCCTGTGCGCGCCCTGGCTCGCTAAAGCCTTTGCGCGGCACGGCGCGCGCAGAGTGATGATGGCGGGGACTGTGGTCTCGGCGCCGGGTTTTGTCGTTCTGTTTTTCGCACGCGAGCCGGTGCTCTATTTCATCGGCTGGGTGATTCTCGGCATGGGCGGCAGCGCCACGCTGTCGACCGGCGCCTACATCATGTTGAACGAGGTCGCGGGGCGGGGCGCCAAGAATGCCATCGGCGGGCTGATGCTGGTGACCGGGCTCTCCAGCAGCATCTTCTGGCCGACCACCTCGTTCCTCAGCGGCCTGCTCGGCTGGCGAGGGACCTGTCTGGTCTATGCGGCGACGATGCTCGCCATCAACTTTCCGCTCTATGCGTTTGTCGCGCCGCGCCGGAAGGTTGCGACGGACGATCGTGGCGAGGCGATCAAGACCGTATCGCCGCCTGCGATTCCAAGAAGCACCTTCGGTCTCGTCGCGGGCGTGATCACGATGAATGCCTTCGTCAATTTCGGCATCAGCGCCATCCTGATCGAGCTGTTGCGGGCGGAAGGCCTTGCGCCGGCACAGGCGCTTGCGTTCGGCTCGATGCTCGGCGTGATCCAGGTCAGCGCCCGCGGCCTTGACTTTCTCGGTGGCGGCCGGTGGGACGGCATCACCACCGGCCTCGTCGCCGGCACCGCGCTCCCTGTCGCCATGGTGCTGCTGATGTTGAGCGAGGGGGCGACCTGGGCGGTTGCGACCTTCATCCTGCTCTATGGCGCCGGCAGCGGCGCGATGGCGGTGGCGCGCGCGACGATCCCGCTCGTCTTCTACGACCAGGCTGAATTCGCCAAGGCGATGTCGATGATCGCATTGCCGCTCAATCTGGCCTCGGCGATCTCGCCGCCGCTGCTGGCCGGCCTGCTCACCCAGTTCGGCAGTCGCGGCGCGCTTGGGCTCACCCTTCTCTTTTCCTGCGCGACGGTGCTGATCCTGGTGCTGCTCGGCCGGCGGCGGCCGGGAATGGTGGTGGCCCGCGCGGCGTAGGAGTTATTCGCGATGCGGAAATAGGACTGCGGCGGCCGCCGAGATATGGCCGTATGCCCAGAGTGCAGTGCTCAGAACGCCAAAATGGTGTATCCGCAGGGAGCGCGGCTTGGCTGAAGCCGCCGCGCCAAGATCCAGTTCCCCGGAGGAAATCGACATGTCGGCCTTGCCGCTCTCAGGCATCAAGATCCTTGACCTCACGCGTGTGCTTGCCGGGCCCTTGTCGGCCCAGATGCTCGGCGATCTCGGCGCCGAGGTGATCAAGATCGAACGGCCCGGCACCGGCGACGACGCGCGCGCCTTCGGCCCGCCTTATCTGGCCGATCCCGAAGGGAAGGCGAACAACAACAATTCGTTCTATCTGTGCGCCAACCGCAACAAGAAGTCGGTCACCGTCAACATTGCCAAGCCGGAGGGGCAGGCGATCATCCGCGAGCTCGCCAAGGATGTCGACGTCTTCATGGAGAACTACAAGGTCGGCGATCTCAAGCGCTACGGGCTCGACTACGAGACCATCAAGGCGATCAATCCCAAGATCATCTATTGCTCGGTGACCGGCTTCGGCCAGACCGGGCCTTATGCGCCGCGCGCCGGCTATGACGCCATCCTGCAGGCGATGGGCGGCCTGATGAGCGTCACCGGCCATATGGACGGCGAGCCGGGCGAGGGGCCGATGAAGGTCGGTCCGTCGATTGTGGACTACATGACGGGCATGAATACCTCGATCGGCATTCTGTCGGCGCTCTACCATCGCGATGCCAACGGTGGCGTGGGACAACACCTCGACGTCTGCCTGTTCGACACCGTCATCGCCTCGCTGTCGCATTGGCTGCAGATCTACCTTGTCAACGGCAAGACGCCGCCGCGCCGCGGCACCTGGGGCAATGGCGGCATGCCGGCCGGCGTGTTCCGGTGCACCGACGGCGAGCTGATGCTGGTGGTCGGCAATGACGGCCAGTTCCAGCGCACCTGCGCCGTGCTCGGCCAGCCCGAGCTCGCGAGCGATCCGCGCTTTGTCAAGAACAACGACCGCGTCGTGCACGGCAAGGAGATCATGGCGATATTTGCCGGCCTGTTCCTCAAGCAGCCGGTGGCCTATTGGCTGGAGAAGCTGGAGGAGGCTGGCGTGCCCTCCGGCCCGATCAACAATTTCGAGCAGGTGTTTTCCGATCCCCACGTCCAGTCGCGCGGCATGCGGGTGAAGGTGAACCATCCTTTCCAGCCCGACCTGTCGCTGATCCGCAACGCGCTGACCTTTTCGGAGACGCCGGTCAAGACTTACCGCGCGCCGCCACTGCTCGGCGAGCACACGCAGGAGATCCTCGGCGGCAAGCTCGGCTATGATGCGGGAAAGATCGAGCAGCTGAAGCAGCAGGGGATCATCTAGCGTCGTGCTCCGCGCGGGGCTTGCCTGAAGCCTTACTCCCGCTGCTCGCGCCATACGCATTTCGCCGCCTCGCGAAAATCGGAGGGACGACTGCCGAAATGACGGCGAAAGGTGCGGTTGAAGTAAGAGACGTCGCCGAAGCCGCTTTCGTGCGCAATCTGCGCGATGTTGAGATGTGAGAACCGTTGCTCGACCAGCATGCGCTGTGCCTTCGCCAGGCGTTCGGCGAGCACGAAGGCGGAGAACGAGGTACCGTCCTGCTCGAACAGCTTGCGGACATAGCGCGGTGAAATGCCGTGTCGCAGCGCGATGCTTTCGGTCGACAGCTCGAGGTCGCCCAGCGCCATCCCGATGTCCGATTTGATCGCCATGAGCCGTGCCGCCGTTCCGCCGCGCTGGATGGCAAGCTCGGCAAAGTCGCCACGGGCGCCGAGCGCGAGCGCGGCAAGGTCGAGCATGTGCTCGGACGCGCTGCGTGCAACGTCTGCTTCGCTGGACGTCACCTCCTCCGCGACGATGTCGACATAGCGCGTCAAGAGACGCAGCGCCGTGTTCGAGCTCGGGATCGATCGGCCGAACGCCCGGCTGTAGTGCGGAGCGCGGCGGGTAATGATGGGCAACGGCAGCAGCAGCGTGACGAAGCTACCCGCGGTCAGCATGGTGCTGGTGGAGGGCTCGAGCGGCGCGATCACGCTGGCGCTGCCGACCCCCGAGATCAGCTCCTTGCCGAACTGGGTGGCGCTGGCGCGGCCCGAGCGCAGCACGCTGATGGCCATGACGTCCTTGGTGCGTACCGCCAGCTCCTTGGACACCACATAGTGCGCGGGCGAGCGGGAGCCGGCCGCGATGCTGATGCCGGGGAGCTGACAGAAGGTCACGTCGGCTTGGAAAGGCTGATCTCCGATCGGTTCGATGTCCACCGCGGCGATGCCACGTCCATAGACCTCGCGCCACGTCTGCAGCCGGCTGGCTTGCGGAAAAACGTCCGTGGAAATACGTGCGCGCCGAAGCGACCGTTCGTCCTGCATTGGCCCCCGCCAGAAAACATCGCGTCGCGTGTTGGACGCCCGATTGCGTGATGGCGTTCAAGTTCGTAGCGCCGACGACAAGCTTTTCCTCCCGATCGTTGCACAGATGCCACAGCGCGCCGAAGAAAGCTCGTGACGTGCCGCGCGGGCCAAGGCGGTGCCGTACAGGCCAAGACAGTCGGAACCCATCCGAGCCAAGTCTACGGCGCGGCTGCCTTTGCCGCAATGCTCGGGAATCACTGATGAAAACGACATACGGCCGGATCCGCCACAAGCTGCCGCAGGGAACGACATTCAACGCCAGGTGGATCTGGGGCGGCGGGCCGATCGCCGCTGCAATGTCGGTCGCCGTCGTTGCAAGCCTCGCACCGTCGACGGCAATGGGCGCCTGCGTGCAGAGCGGCAGCGTGGTCACCTGCAGTGGGGGCAGCAGCACCGGTTTCGGCACCGGCGCGGAGGCCAACCTGTCGCTGACGGTGGTTTCCGGCGCCTCGATCACTGTGCCCTCGGGCGTGAACGCGATCAACCTCGGCGCGGGCAACACCGCCGTCAACAACGGCGCCATCTCGATCGGTGACGGCGCATCGGGCATCGTGGGAAGCAACAACAATTCCTTCACCAATACCGGGACCATCGCCATCGGCTCGAATGCCGCGGCGATGTTCGTGGCGGGCAATAACAATGCCGTGCTCAATACCGGCTCCATTACGGGCTCGACTTTGATGGGCGTTGGCATCGACGTCCTCGGCAGCGGCAATGCCGCCACCAATTCCGGCACGATCACCCTGACAGGCACAGCTTCGACCGGAATCTCCGCCAATGCGACCGGCACCACTGTCCAGAATTCGGGAACCATCATCATCGGCAGCAGCAGCGGCACCAATGGCCAGGGCGTCTTCCTGCTCGACGCCAACACGTTCGCCAACAGCGGCACGATCCGCGCCGTCGGCGACGACAGCGTCGGCGTCAGCATCTGGGGCAGCGGCAACGCGATGTCCAACAGCGGTACGATCGTCGCGACCGGCCCGACCGGCATTGCCCTCGGGATCGGAGGGCTGAACAACACGGTCCTCAACAACGGGATCATCAAGGGCGGCGCCAACGGTTATTCGCTGTTCTCCTTCGGCACCACCGGCAACAATATTGTCAACAACGGCACGATCGACGGCGCGATGTTCTTCATCGGGACCGGCAACGGGCTGACCAACAACGGGCTGATTACGATCAGCGATCCGGCGACGGCGCTCGCGCCGGGCAATCTCGCCTTCGGAGGCTCTTTCGATCAGGGGGCGCAGGGAACGCTTGCCCTGCGGGTCGACAGTGCAGGGCACCGCGACGGTCTCTCTACCCAGGACCAGGCCCAGCTCGGCGGCACACTGCGCGCCGTCGTACTGCCCGGCCTCTATCAGACCACGACGACCTACGCCGCCGTGGTGCAGAGCGCGGGGCCGGTGACCGGACAGTTCAATGCCGTCACTGCGTCCTCCGCCTTCTTCAATGCGACGGCGACTTACAATGCCAATTCCGTCGACCTGACGCTGACCCGGCAGGCATTTGGCGCGGTTGCGGGCGAAACGGCCAACCAGCGAGCGGTCGGCAGCGCGCTCGAGGCCGGCTACTCGCCCGCGCTGACGGGCACCGCCGCGGCGTTCTATGCGCAACTCCTGGCGGCCGGATCCGTAAGCGTGCTCGACAAGATCTCGGGCGAGGGCACCAGCGGCACCCAGAACACCGCCTTTGCCGCCGCAAACATGTTCGGCGAGACCATGGACGGACAGATGAACGCCTGGCGTGCCGGTACGCGCGGTGCTGCCGCAGGGGCAGGCGCGCTCGGCTACGCCGAGGCGCGGCCAGTGACCTCGGCCTTCAACGCGCTGAAGGCGCCGCCGCTCGTCCAGCCGCAATGGCATACCTGGGCGTCCGGCTTTGGTGCGGGCCAGTCCCTGTCGGGCGACGCGGCAACAGGCAGCGCCGGCTTCAGCGACCGCATCGCTGGCGGGGCCGGCGGTCTCGATCGCCTCGTCAATCCTGACCTCCTGGTCGGCATCGCCGCCGGCGGCTCGACCGCGACCTTTGACGTCAGCGATCGTGCGACCTCCGGTCGGCTCGAGGGCGCCCATATCGGCGCCTATGCGATACAGCGCTTCGGTGCGAGCTATGTGTCGGGACAGCTCGCCTACAGCCACTTCAACAATGCCACCAGCCGCACCGTCACCGGCGTCGGCCCGGACGAGCTTGCCAAGGGGGCGTTCGGCAGCAATCAGTTTGGCGGGCGGCTGGAAGTCGGTCGCACCTTTGGCTTCGATGCGGTTGCAGTGACGCCCTTCGCCGCGCTTCAGGCCGCTCGGCTGTGGCAGGCGGGCTATACTGAAACCAGCGTCGCCGGCGCAGGGCCGGGCGTGCTCGGCCTCAGTTACGCGGGGCGCGACGTGGCGTCGCTGCCCCTGTTCCTCGGCAGCAAGTTCGACGCCCGGTTCGATCTCGGAGGCGGTATCAGCTGGATGCCATTCGCCAACCTGGCCTGGGTGCACGAATTATCGCCAGTCCGCACCGTCGCGGCGGCTCTGGTGTCGCTGCCGGCGGCCGCCTTCACCGTCGACGGGGCGCGTGCGGCGAGCGATGCCGGTCGGGTCGAGCTCGGCTCGCGTCTCGTGCTGAACCGCTGGTCGGAGCTGTCGGCACGCTTCACGGGCGAGTTTTCCAATGTGGGGCAGAGCTATGCCGGTACCGGATCGCTGCGCATAAATTGGTGACCTCAATGCGGCGCTCGCGCAGGCTTGCCTGAAGCTTGCGCGCAATCCCCAGATAATCCCGGTCCGTAGTCGCACAGGCTTCCGCTTTGCTTCAGACTCTGATTCGATCCCTCCACTGAGTTCGGGAGGGAAATGGCATGTCCTACACGATCGGGTTCCAGGCAAAGGACCAGAAGGCAATTCTGGCGACCGAGGCGGCAACGGCCAATCAGGCGGTCGCCATCATTGCCGCGCTGCGGCAAAGCGCCGAGGAGATCAAGTTCATCCGCTCGCCGCAGGAAGGCGACATGGGGATCGAAATGCTGCTGCTGCTCGCCAAGGAAGAGGCCGAGGAGATGCCGCAGCGGGGCTGATCCGCGGCCACACTTCGAGCTCTAGCGAAGCATGTCGGCTGCATCATCGGGTAGTCAGGCACCGATCTCGCTTGAACCGAAGGTGGCCATGAAACGCGAAGCGCTCCGCGTCGAGCCGATCTCGACCTATCTCGACCGCTGGAACGCGCCCGCCTCGCCCGTGACGCGCGCCGGCAACATGATCTTCGTCTCCGGCCTGCCTCCGTTTGACCCGATCACGGGCGAGATCGCGGCGGTTCCGATTGAGCGGCAGAGCGAACTGGTCCTGGAGCAGCTGCAGCTGTGCCTGCACACGGCCGGCGCCACGCTCGACCATGTCATGAAGTGCAATGTCTACTGCACCTCGGCCAAACACTTTCCCATTTTCAACGCGATCTATGCGCGCTACTTCCCGGAGCAGCCGCCGGCGCGGATCTTCGTCTGCATCCCCGAATGGACCGGGCCCTTCGACATCGAGATCGACTGCATCGCGATGGTGTGACGTTCAGCGCGCATCGCGTGCAAGGGCGCGGGCCGGCGCCTTGGCTTCGACCTTGCCGGCCGTCAGCGCCATGGTCGCGACGCTGACGACGCGCGCGACCACGTCCTCGACGTCGTCGAGGTCGCATTGGCCTTCCGACAGCTTCGTCAGCCGCTCGCTCTCGCGGATGGTGTGGTGCGCCATCGCCAGCGCGAAATTCAGGCCCCAATAGATATCGACGTCGCTGCGGTCGGGCAGGGCCCTTCGCATCGCACCCACGAATTTCCGCAAATGATCGATCTCGCGGTTCTTGATGCGCCGGATCGGCGGCACGGATTCGATCGACGCCCGGATCATGAATCGCGCCGCGGTCGAGCGCTGGTTCTCGGGGCCGAGGCAGCCGCGCAAGGTCGGGCCGACCAGCGCGCGCAAGATCACCTCGATCGGCGCGCGGCCGCCGCCTTGCTCTTCCGCCGCCTTCAACTCGCGCAGGCGCTCGCGGTTGGTCGCGATCGAGCGGGTGACAAATAATTCCGCAATCAGCTCGTCCTTCGAGCCGAAATGATAGTTCACCGCGGCCAGGTTGACGTTGGCCTCCGCGACGATGTCGCGCAGCGTGACGTCGCCGAAGCCGCGATCGGCGTAGAGCCGTTCGGCGGCGGCGAGAATGGCAGACCTCGTATGATCGCTGGCCATGGATGACTTCGGGAGAGGGAGTTGCAATTCAAACAGTTGTATGAAACTATCGTTTGAAGGCTGGAGAAAGTCAATCCGCAATCGCAACTCGTTCGCAGCGCGCGGGCCGGTTCCGAGGTTTTGCAAAGCGCACACGCTGATGCTTGCGGACCGCGCGAAGCGGGAGGACAGTCCGGCGCAAAACGAGATCGCAAAGAGAGAGACGAGGAGCGTCCCATGGACTTCGATATGTCGCCCAAGCAGAAGGAATGGCTCGACCGCGTGCGGTCCTTCATGGCCAAGCATGTGCGTCCGGCAGTGCCTGTTTACAACGAGCAGGATCAGACCGGCGAGCGCTGGAAGGTGATCCCGATCCTCGAGGACCTCAAGAAGAAGGCGAAGGCCGAAGGCCTTTGGAACATGTTCATGCCGCCGAGCGAGCATGAGGATGACGAATTCCGCGGCGCGGGACTGACCAATCTGGAATACGCGCTGCTGTCCGAAGAGATGGGCCGCATCACTTGGGCGTCCGAAGTGTTCAACTGCTCCGCGCCCGACACCGGCAACATGGAAGTGTTCATCCGTTACGGCACCAAGGAGCAGAAGCGCAAATGGCTGCGCCCGCTGATGGACGGCGAGATCCGCTCGGCCTTCCTGATGACGGAACCGGCGGTGGCGTCGTCCGATGCCACCAACATCGAGACCCGCATTGAGAAGGACGGCGACCACTACGTCATCAACGGCCGCAAATGGTGGTCATCAGGCGTCGGCGATCCCCGCTGCAAGATCGCGATCCTGATGGGCAAGACCGACTTCAACGCGGCCAAGCACCAGCAGCAGTCGCAGATCCTGGTTCCGCTCGACACCCCCGGCATCAAGGTCGAGAAGATGCTCCCCGTGTTCGGCTTCGACGATGCGCCGCACGGCCACGCCCAGGTGCTGCTCGAGAACGTTCGCGTGCCGAAGGAGAACATCCTGCTCGGCGAGGGCCGCGGCTTCGAGATCGCGCAGGGCCGCCTCGGACCCGGTCGTATCCACCACTGCATGCGCACCATCGGCAAGGCCGAGGAGGCGCTGGAGAAGATGGTGAAGCGGCTCACTTCGCGCACGGCCTTCGGCAAGAAGATCGTCGAACATTCGGTGTGGGAGCAGCGCATTGGCGAGGCCCGCACCAACATCGAGATGACGCGCCTGCTCTGCCTCAAGGCTGCTGACATGATGGACAAGGTCGGCAACAAGACCGCGCAGGCCGAGATCGCCATGATCAAGGTCGCAGCTCCCAACATGGCGCTGAAGATCATCGACGAGGCGATCCAGGCGTTTGGTGGCGCCGGCGTCTCTGATGACGCCGGTCTTGCCAAGGACTATGCCCACATCCGTACGCTGCGTCTCGCCGACGGTCCGGACGAGGTGCACAATCGCGCCATTGCAAGGTTAGAGGTTCGGAAGTATGCCAACTCTCCCAAGCATTAAGCGGGAGGGCTGCGCGGCGCTCTCGACTTGAAGAAACGACAAGAACATGATCCGCGCTCGGTGACCGCTTGACGCAAGTGCGTCAGCGGTTACCGATTAGGATCATGTTCGGACTGAAGAGGGAGCGTCACCGTGGCTGACGGCGTCAGGAAAGACGAAGAGTTCTCGGGCACCAAGCCGGTCGAGGAGCGTCATCGCTTCGACGAACTGCGGCTCGAAGCGTGGATGCGCGAGCACGTCGAAGGCTTCGAAGGCCCGCTGGTCGTGCTCCAGTTCAAGGGCGGCCAATCCAATCCGACCTACCGGCTCAACACGCCGAAACGCTCCTACGTAATGCGCCGAAAGCCCTTCGGCAAACTGCTGCCGTCCGCGCACGCGGTCGATCGCGAATACCGTGTCATCGCAGCCCTCGGAAAGCAGGGTTTCCCGGTCGCGCACGCCTACGCACTATGCCAGGATGACAGCGTCATCGGCGCCGCCTTCTACATCATGTCGATGGAGGAGGGGCGCGTGTTCTGGGATCCGACGCTGCCGAGCCAGGACAACGACTCGCGCCGAAAGATCTTCACCAGCAAGATCGAGACGCTGGCGAAACTCCACATGTACGATCCTGTCGCGATCGGCCTCGGCGATTTCGGCAAGCCTGGCAATTATTTCGCGCGCCAGATTGACCGCTGGACCAAGCAGTATCGCGCCTCCGAAACGCAGCATATTCCCGAGTTCGAAAAAGTCGCCGAATGGCTGCCCAAGACCGTGCCGGAGCAGGCGCGCGTCTCGATCGTCCATGGTGACTATCGCCTCGACAACATGATTTTCCACGCGACGGAACCGCGCGTGCAGGCCGTGCTGGACTGGGAGCTCTCGACGCTCGGCGATCCCATGGCCGACTTCACCTATCTGTTGATGCAGTGGATCATGCCCGGCCTCGAAGGCGCCGACCTCAAGGCACTCAACATCCCGAGCCTGGAAGAGGCGGCGCAAATCTATTGCAACGTCACCAGGATGACGGTGCCCGATCTCAACTGGTACTTCGCCTACAATCTGTTCCGCCTCGCCGGCATCACGCAAGGCATCGCCGGCCGCGTCCGCGACGGCACCGCCGCCAACGCGAAGGCGCTCGAGTCCGCCAAGCGTACCGTGCCGCTGTCCAAGGCGTCCTGGGAATACGCGCAGAAGGCGGGCGCGGTGTAGGGAGACAAAGGCGCGGCTGACGGCCGCGCTCTTTTGTTTGATGCGATGCTGCTCCTACATGCACAGCGTCATTGCCCGCGAAAGCGGGCAATCCAGTACTCCGTGGCAATCGCGATTGAATCGAGGGAGCACGACGTACTGGATGCCCCGCCTTCGCGGGGCATGACACCGTCGGCTTGTCCGGCCGTTGAGCGTGACCATATCTCCCAGCACGGAGACAGATCATGATCCAGCAACTGCGCATCTACGAAATCTTCGAGAACAACAAGGCTGCCTTCCACGCCCGCTTCCGCGACCACGCCGCGCGCATCATGCGCACCCGATATGGCTTCCGGATCGTGGCGATGTGGGAGACCAAATTCGGCGAGCGGACCGAGTTTGCCTATCTGCTGGAATGGCCAGACGAGGCGACGAAGATTTCGGCATGGGCGGCCTTCATGGCCGATGCCGAGTGGTCCGAGATCAAGCAGGTGACCCATGCGCAGCACGGTCTGATGGTCGGCCAGATCGAAGACCGACTGCTGATGCCTGTGGACTACTCCCCCTCGTCCAGCCTGATAAGCTAATCCTCGCTCAAGATCTGCCCATGATCGACCACGCCACCCTCATCACCTACGTCGTCATCGTCCTCGGCTTCGTCTTCATTCCGGGCCCGGCCACATTGCTCACCATGGCGCGGGCGGCAAGCTCGGGAACCAGGGCGGGCATCGCGACAGGCGCGGGGGTTGCGGCCGGTGATTTGATCCACACCTCGATGGCGATCGCCGGCCTGTCGGCAATCATCGCGACCTCCGCGCTGCTCTTCAGCATCGTCAAATATGCAGGCGCTGCGTTCCTGATCTATCTCGGCATCCGCACGATGCTGGACAAAGCGCCGATCGAATTGAAAGGCGCGCCCGCGATCAGCGCGGGCCGCGCCTTCCGGCAGGCTGTGCTGACCGAGGTGCTCAATCCCAAGACCGCGCTGTTCTTCCTGGCGTTCCTGCCGCAGTTTGTCCGGCCGGAGCACGGTTCGATCGCAGTTCAGCTCGCGATCCTCGGCATCGTCTTCGTGATGCTCGGCCTCGTCAGCACGATCGTGTTCGCTGTCGGTGCCGGCCGCCTCGGCAATCTGCTGCGCCGTCACCCCGCCGTCGTGAAGTGGCAGGGCAAGGTGGTCGGGGCGATCTACTGTGCCGTCGGCGTGCGGCTTGCCTTGCAGGAGCGATGAGACGCAGGGCTGCTTCGTCGCCAGCCCACGGCACCTGGGTCCCGGCTCTGCGGAGCGTCACTTCGTGCCGTACCGCGTCCGGGACACGAGACCGTCTTCGGAGCATGCAACGCCCAAATGGGGCCGAGCACCTGCCTCATGCTCGTGTCCCGGACGCGCTGCAACGCGTAGCGTTGCTGCGCAGAGCAGGGACCCAGTTCAATTCGGCCGCCGCTTACCGCTTCGCGCAGTGCGCGATCAGCTTCTCCACGAAGCCAGCGCAATTCTCCAGCTCGGCCATTTCCACGAACTCGTCAGGCGTATGCGCCTGCGCGATCGAGCCCGGGCCGATCACCACTGAGGGGATATCGGCCATGCTGGCGAAGAGGCTCGCCTCGGTGCCGAACGCGACCTTGGCATGGTCGTTGCGCCCCGCAAGGCTCTTGGCCAGCGTGACGATGGCAGCGTCCGCCTTGGTGTCGAGGGCGGGGTAGTCGAGGATCTCCTCGAATTCGATGCCGCACTCGGGATGTCTCGCCTTCATCGCCGGCTCCAGCTCGGCCTTGGCCCAGGCGACGATCGCATCCGTCACCTCCCTGGACTCGGTGATGCCGATGCC
This sequence comes from Bradyrhizobium sp. CCBAU 51627, assembly GCF_028128765.1. GTDB lineage: Bacteria > Pseudomonadota > Alphaproteobacteria > Rhizobiales > Xanthobacteraceae > Bradyrhizobium. The sequence continues at coordinate 154,294 of NZ_LBJG01000027.1, read as the reverse complement.
GCGGCATTCGAAATCCACCGTGCACGTATCAGGCACGATGTTCAGCGCCGCGCCGCCATGCACGATGCTGGTCAGCAGCGTCGAGTGCGGGACGTCGTACAGGCTGTTGCGCTCGGCTTCGCTGGCGAGCTTCACGGCGCGGCGGCGGATCTCGGTGATCAACTCGGCGGCATATTCGATCGCGTTGACGCCGTCAGGGGCGATCGAGGAATGGCGGGCGAGGCCGTGGAACGTCGCGCGCACGCCGTGCTTGCCCTTGTGGCCGATGATGACCTTCATCTCGGTCGGCTCGCCGATGAAGGCGCCGAGCGGCCGCAGCTTCTTCTTCGCGACCTCGCGCAGCATCGGCCGCACGCCGACGCAGCCGATCTCCTCGTCATAGGAGATCGCAAGATGAATCGGCGTATTGAGCTTCGCCTCCAGCATCTCCGGCACCATCGCAAGGCACACCGCGACAAAGCCCTTCATGTCGGTGGTGCCACGGCCATAGAGCTTGCCGTCGCGCTCGATGAGCTTGAACGGATCATGGCTCCAGTCCTGGCCCATAACGGGCACGACGTCGGTATGGCCCGACAGCACGAAGCCGGGCTTGTCCTCAGGCCCGATGGTGACCCAGAGCGAGGCTTTCTGGCCGGTCTCATCGATGAAGCGTTCGCCTTTGATGCCGAACGCGGCGAGATAGCTCTCGATATGGGCAATCAGGGGCAGGTTGGTGCGATCGCTGATCGTGTCGAAGGCGACGAGGTCGGCGAGGAGATGGCGGATGCGATCGGGGCGTGAGCTCGGGAGGATCGGGTTGGGCATTGTCATTTCTGTCGAAGATGAATGAGGCTGAGGTTGCCTGCATGAACCATACCAATGCGACGGCCGGTCAGGCAAATCGACACAGCCTACAAGATATCGTGCTGCCCGTCGGGCGAAACACCCGAACGTCAGTCAACCCACGTCGCCAAAAGATTCCGCTTTACCGAAATTCGGAAATGGCGTATGTGTTGCGGCAACCCGGCCCAAGGAAGAGCAACTGTGCTGAAGTGGACCGGTGATCGTGCGGGCTCAAGGCTGGCGCTACGCGCCCCCGCCGTTGGCGGCTAACGGCCTTGACCCCGCCCGCCCACCGGTCTGCTCGCTTTGCATGCGCTCGGCCGAGGTCCGAGCGCTGCGTGCGCTCGTTAAGCCACCACGTAACGCGTCGGATCCCATTTCTGGCGTCGTGCGATCAGCGTGTTGAGTATGATGATCAGCTTGCGCATGCAGGCAGTGAGCGCAAGCTTCGGCGCCTTTCCCTTGGCAATTAGGCGTTGATAGAAGGCTTTGAGTACAGGGTTGTTCTGCGTGGTGGCGCCGAGACAGGGCATGTAGATGGCGTTTCGAACCCAACGGCGGCCACCCTTGATGTGGCGCTCGCCGCGCCTTTTGCCACTATCGTCGTCATAGGGAGCGACCCCGATTAAGGCCGCAGCGATCCCATCGCTCACCAGCCCGAGCTCCGGCATCCCTGCAATGAGGTTGGCGGAGGTCGTTTTAGCGAAGCCCGGCACACTCTCGATGATCTCGGCGCGCTCAGCAAACTCCGGTGTGGCCCTGATCGTGGCGGAGATGACCACTTCGAGCTTGGCAATTTCGGCGGCCAAGCCCTTCAAGATGCGGGCATGTGCTTTCTGAACCGGTCCCGGTGCCACATGTTCGTTCTGGCTTTGCAAGCGCGTCTTAAGCTCAATCAGACCTATGCGTGCTTTGACCAGCCCTACCAGTTCTTCGTGCTTCGCATCATGGGTCTGGCCTGGCGCCGCGCTGAACGTCTCGGCGAACCAGCCGATCATCTCCGCGTCGATTGCGTCGTTCTTTGCCAGCCGACCAGCCGATTGGGCGAAGCTGCGGCCCCGTTTCGGATCGACGATCCGGACTTCAATGCCGGCCTCACGCAGCGTCTTGGCCCAGTCACGCTCATAGCCGCCGCTCGCCTCCATGACTGCCTTGTTCACCTGGTGCTTGCGAAGCCAGCCAATCAGCTTGCGCCGACCTTGCGTGCTGCTCGGGCACGTCAGCCGCAGCGACAACGATCGAACGCACGCATCCACCTTGTCCTTCGCCACGTCGATGCCGACGACAGCTGGATCATTTTGTGCCATCATCCACTCCCTTCCTTGCTCGGTTCGGGCTCGAAGCCCGTGCAACTGTTCGGGTTGAGGAAGACACCGGAGCTGTCCCTCGCTCTCAACCAGGCTCTGCCGCCTTTGGGGCGTAGCGGGCTCAGTTCCAGCAACGGGCGGTTGGTGCGCAACCGCCCGTTCGCACATTCTGCCAAACTTCCCGGACACAAGGGGCGTATCGCGATCGTCACGAACGCGGGCCGGGCGGCGGTGGGCATGGGTCACATCGGCGCGGAAGGTTTTGCAGGGCGGGCAACCGTGAGCGAAAACGTCGCGCACACGACCGGTGTGATTCCTGCGTACGGCAAAATCGTGTGGTCCTGGCGGCCGAAGTCTGTGCGCCAAGTCTTGCGGTGATGCGTGTGGTCCAACCGGACCTTCGCATCAGCCATCTGCAGGGCGACGGGGCAATAGTGCAGCGCTCCCCGGGGAGATCACGACATAAGCCGTCAAACCACTGCGCAGGGAAGGCCGGATGTTTCGGCTTCACCTGTATGCCGCTGTGCAGCCTCTTGTAGCGCAACTCTTCGCACAGTGGACCGCGGGTGCCAGCCAGCACCCGGTCTTCCCTGCGCCCTCTTTCATCAGAGGGTGATACATCGAAGCAAAGCTCGGGCGAGACGCGCCGCGAGGATGATCGATTATGTCTATCGCAAATAAAGGTCTCGTGCCCCGGACGCAGCGCAGCGCGTCTTCAGCGGTGCGCTGCAGAGCCGGGGCCCATGCGACAGCGAACTCCGCGGCATTTTGGGTCCCGGCTCTGCGCAGCAATGCTGTGCATTGCAGCGCGTCCGGGACACGAGAGCGCCGTCAAACCGGCTTGCCCGTATACGGCATCGACGCCGTCAGACCTCCGTCCACGGGGAAGGCCTGGCCATTCACATACGATGCTTCGTCGCTGGCCAGGAACAGCCCCATCGCCGCCAGCTCGTGCGGTTGGCCGGGGCGCTTCAGCGGATTGAGCTGGCCGATCTTGTCCTGGGTGCCGCGCTCCCTGGCGCGGTCGAAGATCGGTTTCGTCATGCCCGTCTCGATCAGGCCAGGACAGACCGCATTGATGCGGACGCCGGTGCCGGTGAGCGAATAGGCGGTGGTCTGCACGAGGCTGATCACGCCGGCCTTGCTCGCCGCGTAGGGATGCCCGCTGGCGCCGGCCTTGAGGCCCGCGACGGATGCAGTGAGGACAATCGCGCCGGACTGCTGCCTCACCATGTGCGGCATCGCGTGCTTCACCGCAAGGAATGGCCCGATCAGATTGACGCGCAGCACTTCCTGCCAGTGTTCCACGGTCTGCTCGCCGAGTGGAATGAGGCCGCCGGAGATACCGGCATTGGCCCAGATCACGTCGAGCCGTCCGTGCGTCTTCACGGCCTTGTCGACGACGGCCATGACGTCCTTCTCGGAGCCCGCGTCGGCAATCATCGCCTCGGCCACACCACCGGCCTTCTTGATCTCATCGACGGTTTCCTTCACCGCCTCGGTGCGGTCGACCGCGATCAGCTTGCCGCCTTCCCGGGTGAAGAGCAGCGCTGCGGCGCGGCCGATGCCGCTGCCGGCGCCGGTGATGATGACGGATTTGCCTTGCAGGCGGCCCATGCGTTTCTCCCTTGGGTACGCGCGCGACGCTTGCCGCGCGACGGAATTTCAAACAGAATTTCAAACGGCAAAGTGTCTTGAGACACGTTCACACCTGACGTACAGCGACATCACACTGGATGGAAGAGCTTCATGGCAACCACAGACAAGGCGAACGTGATCACGACACGCTGGTGGTGGGTTCGTCATGCGCCTGTGCGCAATGACGGCGGCAACATCTACGGGCAGAGCGATATCGCCTGTGACACCAGCGACACCTACGTGTTCAACGCTGTTGCCAAGGTGCTGCCGCGCAAGGCGGTCTGGTATTCGAGCAATCTGATGCGCACGCACCAGACCGCGGAGGCGATCTGGGACGCGGGCTATCCGCGGCCTGCGTCGATGAAACGGGAGGCGGACCTCGCCGAGCAGAATCTCGGCCGCTGGCAGGGCATGAACCGCGCCGAGTTCGTTGCCAGCCGCCCGGTGGGGGCGAGCTGGTTCGCCGACATCAACGAACCCGCGCCCGGCGGCGAGAGTTTTATGGACCTTTATAACCGCACGCGCCGGACCGTCGAGCGGATCAACAATGAAGCGGCCGGGCAGGACATCATCGCGGTCGCGCATGGCGGCACCATCAAGGCGGCGATCGGCCTCGCACTCGACGGCCAGGTGGAGCGGGCGTTGTCGTTCGACATCGATAATGTGTCGATCACGCGGCTCGATTATTTCGCGAGTCCCGAGCGCACGGTGTGGCGGTTGCCGATGGTGAACCAGCAGCCGTGGATCGCGGACGATGCACATGCGGCGATGCACCAGCCGGCGGGGCCGGAAGTGAAGAAGCTCGCGTGAGCGAGCTGACATCCAATACGAACATCAATCTGGGAGAGAAACATGACCTTGTTCGACATGAAGGGCAAAGTTGCCGTCATCACCGGTTCGACGCGCGGCATCGGACTTGCGATCGCCGAGCGCATGGCCGAGCACGGCGCCAAGGTCGTGATCTCCTCGCGCAAGGCCGACGTCTGCGAGCAGGTGGCGAAGGACATCAACGAGAAGTTCGGCAAGGGCACCGCGGTCGCGATCGCCGCCAGTATCTCCTCGAAGGAGAATCTGCAGAACCTGGTCGACGAGAGCAACCGCGCCTTCGGCAAGATCGACGTGCTGGTCTGCAACGCTGCGTCGAATCCGTATTACGGTCCGCTCGCCGGCATCTCCGACGATCAGTTCCGCAAGATTCTCGACAACAACATCGTCGCCAACAACTGGCTGATCTCGATGGTGGTGCCGCAGATGATCGAGCGCAATTACGGCTCGATCATCATCGTCTCCTCGATCGGCGGCCTGAAGGGCTCCACCATCCTCGGCGCCTACGCGATCTCCAAGGCTGCCGACATGCAGCTCGCGCGCAACCTCGCCTGCGAATATGGCAAGCACAACATCCGCGTGAACTGCATCGCGCCCGGCTTGATCAAGACCGATTTTGCCAAGGCGCTGTGGGACAATCCGGAGAATTTGAAGGCCTCGACCGCGCGCTCGCCGCTGTTGCGCATCGGCATCCCCGACGAGATCGCGGGCGCCGCGGTGTTCCTGGGTTCGAAGGCCGGCGACTTCATGACCGGCCAGACCATGGTGATCGACGGCGGCGCGACGATTAGTTGAAGGCGTCGCACGGGAGGGGCACGTAAGCCCGTTCCAACATCGGTGTCATCGCCCGCGAAAGCGGGCGATCCAGTACTCCGCGGCGGAAGTTGTGTGAACGAACTGCCGCCGCGGAGTACTGGATGCCCCGGTCAAGCCGGGGCATGACGGTGAGTGTGAGGGTGCAGTGTCGCGACGGGTGCGGGCGCCGCCTCAATCCACCGCCGCGTAAACCAGATCCCGCACCAGCGTCCGCGTGTAATCACGCTGTCCCGGGGCCTGGCTCATGAACACGGTGAACAGATCCTCCTTCGGATCGATCCAGAAGAACGTGCCGGCGATGCCGCTCCAGAAATAGTTGCCGACGCTGCCGGGGAAGGGCGCGATGCCGGCGTCGCGGCGCACGGCGAAGCCGAGACCAAAGCCGTGGCCCGGCGACAGCAGCGTGCCGTTGGTCACGACGTGAGGCCCGAGATGATCGGACGCCATCAGCTCCAGCGTCTTGCGGCCGATGATCCTTGCGCCGTCGAGCATGCCGCCATTGCGCAGCATCAGGCAGAAGCGGGCGTAGTCCATCGTGGTCGAGACCAGACCGCCGCCGCCGGATTCCATCACCGGCTGCTCGAGCATGTTGAATAGCGCGACCTTGTCGCCGGTCCAGGGATCGGCCGCGAACGGCTCGGCAAGTCTGTGGGCATTGACCTCGCTGGTCGAGAAAGCAGTCTCGGTCATCTGGAGCGGTGCGAGCACGCGCTCGGTGAGGAATGCGCCTAGTGACTTGCCGCTGACGACCTCGATGATGCGGCCGAGGATGTCGGTGGAGCGGCTGTAATTGAACTCGTCGCCGGGATGGCAGACCAGCGGAAAGCTCGCCACCAGCGCGGCGTGCTCGGCATTGGTGATCTTGCGGCTACGGACGCGGGATTCCTGGTAGATCTTGTGCACGGGGCCGTCGCCCTGGTGCTCATAGGTGAGGCCCGAGGTGTGGCGGAGCAGGTCCTGCACCGTCATCGGCCGCTTGGGTGCAACCAGTTCCAGCTTGCCGCCGCTGACGACGCCAACCTTCTGGTTCGCGAACTCCGGGACGAATTTGGCAACCGGGTCGGCGAGCAGAAGGTGGCCGTCCTCGACCAGGGCCATGATGCCGACCGAGACGATCGGCTTGGTCATCGAGAAGATCCGGAAGATCGAATCAAGCGCCATCGGCGCCGACCCCGCCGGACCCTGCCTGCCAAGCGCCTCGAACCAGCCGACCTGGCCGCCCCGCGCCACCAGCACGGTCAGCCCTGGGATGGTTCCCTTGTCGATCTCGCGCTTGAAGGCGTCCGACATCGCCTGCAGGCGCGGCCGCGACAGGCCCAGCGTTTCCGGCTTGGCCTCGGGGAAAGGCGGGTTTTTCGGCGCGGTCGCGAGGTGAGGGGCGGCTGTGGCGGTCATACGTTCACTCCCGTGGGCATATTAGTATCGGGAGGGGACTGTGACCCAGAAGCCGCGGCACAAACAAGCGAAGTCAGCGCGCTTCACCTCTGCAATCCGTCCTTGCAATCCGGCCGTCCCCTGTGCTTGAAAGCGCGCCTGATCCGAAGCGGCGACGCGAGGGTCCGTAGGAGTGTAGCTCAATTGGTAGAGCACCGGTCTCCAAAACCGGGGGTCGCAGGTTCGAGCCCTGCCACTCCTGCCAGCGCATCCGCCGGCTAACCCCTTGATCCCGAACTACTCCGGTCTGCCTGCCCACGACGCAGAGCCGACTGGCCGCACCCGGTGATCCTTGACCTTTGGCCCCATCCGCAGTAGATACCCGGCACTCGCAGCCGGCCCGTTAGACGCGGATATCCGGCGCGGCTTTGAAATCTCCCGAACATCAGAGTCCGGTTTTCCGGCTCATCCTTCGAGACAGAGGGCTGGGCCACATCAGGCTGTTCGGATCCCTGAAATCCTTATTGGCGTCTCAAACGATGGCAGTCAGCCCGTTCAAGTTCTTGCAGGAAGTGCGCTCGGAGACCGCCAAGGTCACCTGGCCGACCCGTCGTGAGACCACAATCACCACCATCATGGTGTTCGTGATGGTCGCGCTGGCCTCGATCTTCTTCTTCGCTGCCGACCAGATCATCCGCTACCTCATCACCTTCCTTCTGGGCATTCACTGATGGCAACAGCCGCCGCAACCCAATCGTCCGACAAGCGCTGGTACATCGTCCACGCCTATTCGAACTTCGAGAAGAAGGTCGCCGAATCGATCCGCGAGCAGGCCAAGCAGCGCGGGCTCGAAGATCTGTTCGAGCTGGTGCTGGTTCCGACCGAGAAGGTCACGGAAGTGCGCCGCGGCCGCAAGATCGATGCCGAGCGCAAGTTCTTCCCGGGCTACGTGCTGGTGAAGATGAAGCTGACCGACGAGGCATTTCATCTGATCAAGAACACGCCGAAGGTCACGGGCTTCCTCGGCGCCGAGAACAAGCCGATGCCGATCTCGGAGAGCGAGGCCATGCGCATCCTGCACCAGGTGCAGGAGGGTGTGGAACGGCCGAAGGCGTCGGTATCGTTCGAGATCGGCGAGAACGTGCGCGTGGCCGACGGCCCGTTTGCTTCGTTCTCGGGTGTCGTCGAGGAAATCGACGAGGCGCGCTCGCGTGTGAAGGTCGCGGTGTCGATCTTCGGCCGCGCAACGCCCGTCGAACTGGAATTCGGTCAGGTCGAGAAGGTCTGACCGGGTGAGGCGGGACGCCGGAAGGCATCCCGCAAAGAGAGGCCGTGGGAGGGAGAGGGCGGTTGCCAGCCGCATCCGACCCAGACCACGAACCTGAAACCGCCGGCGTCAGCCGGCACACCAGGAGTGCTACATGGCAAAGAAAGTGACCGGATACCTGAAGCTTCAGGTCCCGGCCGGTGCGGCGAATCCCTCGCCCCCGATCGGTCCCGCGCTCGGTCAGCGCGGTCTCAACATCATGGAGTTCTGCAAGGCGTTCAACGCGCAGACCCAGAAGGAAGAGAAGAACACCCCGATCCCGGTGATCATCACCATCTATGCGGACCGTTCCTTCACCTTCGAGATGAAGACGCCGCCGATGTCCTACTTCCTCAAGCAGGCTGCCAAGATCCAGTCCGGCTCGAAGGCGCCGGGCCGTGACAAGGCCGGCAAGGTGACCCGCGCGCAGGTGCGCGAGATCGCCGAGAAGAAGATGAAGGACCTGAATTGCGACACCATCGAATCGGCCATGAAGATGGTCGAGGGCTCCGCCCGCTCGATGGGTCTGGAAGTTGCGGGGTAAGCGGTCATGGCAATCGGAAAGCGTTTGAACAAAGCCCGCGAAGGCATTGACCGCGAAAAGCTTTACCCGCTCGCGGACGCCATCAAGATGGTCAAGGAACGCGCGAAGGCGAAGTTCGACGAGACCATCGAGGTCGCGATCAATCTCGGCGTCGACCCGCGTCACGCCGACCAGATGGTCCGCGGCGTCGTGACCCTGCCGAACGGTACCGGCCGTACGCTCCGCGTCGGCGTGTTCGCCCGCGGCGCCAAGGCCGATGAGGCCAAGGCCGCCGGTGCCGACGTTGTCGGCGCCGAAGACCTCGTCGAGAAGGTGCAGAACGGCGCGATTGATTTCGACCGCTGCATCGCCACCCCCGACATGATGCCGCTGGTAGGCCGTCTCGGTAAGGTGCTCGGCCCGCGCGGCCTGATGCCGAACCCGAAGATCGGCACCGTGACCATGGACGTCACCGGTGCGGTGAAGGGTGCAAAGGGCGGCTCGGTGGAGTTCCGGGTCGAGAAGGCCGGTATCCTGCAGGCCGGCGTTGGCAAGGCCTCGTTCTCCGAGGAGAAGCTGGTCGAGAACATCAAGGCTCTCGCCGATGCGGTATCAAAGGCGAAGCCGGCCGGTTCCAAGGGCACCTACATCCAGCGCGTTGCGGTGTCCTCCACGATGGGCCCGGGCGTGAAGGTCGAGCCGGGTACCATTCTCGGCTAAGGCTTGCCTCGGCTAAGTCCGGAAATTGCATGAGGCGAGGGGCGGAATTGGGCAACCGATTCCGCCCCTCGTCGTTTGTGGGCGGCACTCACCGGAAACAAGAACAATGGCTGACAAGGTCCTGATCTACTCGCGCTTTCCCAAGACGATGATGGCGCGCTTCGCCGAGCGGTTCGATCTGCTCGACACCGGTGGCCAGCCTGCGCATGAGGTGTATTCGGCGGACGAGCTCGCCGGCATCCGGGCGCTGCTGACCGCAGGCGGCTCGCCGCTGGGGGCGGAGGCGATGGACTTGTTTCCAAAGCTCGGCGCGATCGTCTGCTACGGCACCGGCTATGACGGCATCGACCTGAAGGCCGCCGCCGCCCGCAACATCGCAGTCGGCCACAGCCCCGGCGCCAATGCGGCCTCGGTCGCCGACATCGCGATGACCCTGATGCTGGCCACGACGCGGCGCATTTTGGTCGCCGACCAATATGTCCGCAGCGGCGACTGGGCGGCATCAAGACAGTCGCCGATGATGCGCCCCCAGGCCGGCATGCCTGGCCGCCGGATCGGCGTCTACGGCATGGGCGAGATCGGCCGCAAGATCGCCGCGCGCTGCGCCGCCTTCGAGAGCGAGGTCGGCTATTTCAGCCGCACCCGATACGATCTGCCGTATCAATATTTCCCGTCGCTGGAAGCTTTGGCCGACTGGTGCAGCGTGCTGATGATCGCGGTACGGGCGGGGGGCGAGACCCAGCACGTCGTCGACGCCGATATCCTGGGGCGCCTCGGTGCGGACGGCTATGTCGTCAACATCTCCCGCGGCTCTGTCGTCGACGAGAAGGCCTTGGTCGCAGCCTTGAGCGACAAGACCATCGCCGGCGCCGGTCTCGACGTCTTCGAGAAGGAACCGCACGCCCCGGACGCCCTGACGGCGCTGCCCAATGTGGTGTTCGCCCCCCATATCGGCGGCCACACCCTCGAATCGCACGTTGCCATGCAGAACTGCGTGCTGGCGAACCTGACCGCGTTTTTCGAGGGCAAGCCGCTGCCTCATCAGGTCAAATCGGCCTGAATCGGCCCTTGTCAGGCCGCCTCAAGCCGTGATGGCAACAGATTGGAACTGGTGTGAATTTTGCTCTTGGCAATCAAGCAGAGAGCGGTTAAAGAACCGCTTCCGGACGTGCCGGCCTTGGCTGGCGCGTCCGTGCACGCATTCCGAAAACCCGACGCGCAGGAGATCATTCCTTTTCAGGACGTCCGCAAGGATTTGCCCGAAAAGGAAGGAAAATCCATCGGCCGGTGGGGTGTGGGCAGAGGTCAGGCGGCTCGCCGACTGGCCTCGTCCTGTCCAAGACTGCAGGCGCCTGCGGGAAATTTCGATTTCTCAACGGCTTAATCGCATAGCCTGCATAGACGGGTGAAGACCGGATTTCACTTCGCTTCCCACCTTGGGGTGGTCGCGAAAGAAGTTTGGTTCGGACCTCGACACGCCGTGGGCTCTCGCGAGCTCCCGGAGGGCAGGCTTTGAATTGTCGTCTTGCCCTGCGTGTCCGATGGGTTTTGGCCCTGAGGTTCAGGTTTGGGCGGGACGATGGGTGCAACCCGGCGGTTCCGCTTTCGCGTTGACCGCCAACCGGAAAGAGCTTGCTGTGGAACGAGCGGCAAAAAAAGACGCGGTCGAACAGCTCAATGGGGTCTTCAAGACCACGAGCGTCGCGATCGTTGCTCAATATTCCGGCCTCACCGTTGCCCAGATGCAGAAGCTGCGCCAGCAGATGAAGCAGGCGGGTGCCTCGGTGAAGGTCTCGAAGAACCGTCTCGCCAAAATTGCTCTTGAAGGCACTGACGTCGTTGCCATCGGCCCCATGCTGAAGGGACCGACCGTGATCGCCACTTCGAACGATCCGGTAGCGGCGCCAAAGGTCGCCATCGAATTCGCCAAGACGAACGAAAAGTTCGTCATCATTGGCGGCTCGATGGGGAAGACCGTCCTGAATGTCGACGGCGTGAAGGCGCTTGCCTCGCTGCCGTCGCTTGACGAACTGCGCGGCAAGATCGTCGGCCTCATCGTGGCCCCGGCGACCAAGCTCGCTCAGCTCGCCAACGCGCCCGCGGGCAAGCTCGCGCGCGTCATCCAGGCTCATGCCTCAAAGGGCGAAGCGGCCTGACGCCCTTCGCAAAACTCAAACCCGAACCAGACTTACACTCAAGGAAACTGAACAATGGCTGACTTGCAGAAGATCGTTGACGACCTCTCGAGCCTCACCGTGCTCGAGGCTGCCGAACTCGCGAAGCTCCTCGAAGAGAAGTGGGGCGTTTCGGCTGCCGCGGCCGTCGCCGTGGCCGGCCCGGCCGGTGGTGGCGCTGCTGCCGCTCCGGCGGAAGAGAAGACCGAGTTCACGGTCGTTCTCGCCAGCGCTGGCGAGAAGAAGATCGAGGTCATCAAGGAAGTCCGCGCCATCACCGGTCTCGGCCTGAAGGAAGCAAAGGACCTCGTCGAGGGTGCTCCGAAGCCGCTGAAGGAAGGCGTGAACAAGGAAGAAGCCGAGAAGATCAAGGCCCAGATCGAGAAGGCTGGCGCCAAGGTCGAGCTCAAGTAAGCAATGCTTACGACCAGGATCCCGGGCTGAGGCTCGGGATCCTGGTCCGCCTTCAAAAGGGCGGGCCGAATGCAAAAGGCGTGCGACGGATCGTCCCGACGCAGGCCGAACACGAAAATGTGTGGGGATTTCAGGGTTTATCCCTCGAATCTGCACTATTGTCGCCTCATATCGGGTCGGCAGCACGAAAGCGCGGTGGCCAGGGGCGTTGGGTTTCCCTGTAAGCCGTTGGGAGAACAGGCTATTTCGGGCTTTTGCAGTCCGTGAAGACGATCGTTGTGACGGGCGGGCGCGCACCAGCGCCCCGCGCGTCGTTTTGCGTTTTGAAGGTCTGAAGAACAGATTCAGGACATTTCCGCCTGAAGCTGAGTCTCCGGCCCCAAAGCGGGTTCGACAAATTCAACCCGGGGAGCGGTGGCAGCCGCGTTCCGGACGGTTCGCCCAGAGCGGGCGACGAAAATGAGAGGCCACGATGGCGCAGCAGACATTCACCGGTCGCAAACGCGTTCGCAAGTTCTTCGGACACATCAAGGAAGTCGCCGAGATGCCGAACCTCATCGAGGTTCAGAAGGCGTCCTATGACCAGTTCCTGATGGTCGACGAACCCGCGGGCGGCCGCCTCGATGAGGGCCTCCAGGCTGTGTTCCGTTCCGTGTTCCCGATCTCCGACTTCTCGGGCACCTCGATGCTGGAATTCGTCCGCTACGAGTTCGAGCAGCCGAAATACGACGTCGACGAGTGCCGTCAGCGCGGCATGACCTTCGCGGCCCCGCTCAAGGTGACGCTGCGCCTCATCGTGTTCGATATCGACGAGGAAACCGGCGCGAAATCGGTGAAGGACATCAAGGAGCAGGACGTCTACATGGGCGACATCCCGCTCATGACGATGAACGGCACCTTCATCGTGAACGGCACCGAGCGCGTCATCGTCTCGCAGATGCACCGTTCGCCGGGCGTGTTCTTCGACCACGACAAGGGCAAGACCCATTCCTCGGGCAAGCTGCTGTTCGCTGCCCGCGTGATTCCGTATCGCGGTTCCTGGCTCGACATCGAGTTCGATGCCAAGGACATCGTCTATGCGCGTATCGACCGTCGCCGCAAGATTCCGGTAACGTCGCTGATGTTCGCCCTCGGTCTCGACGGCGAGGCGATCCTCTCCACGTTCTACAAGAAGATCCTCTACAAGCGGACCAAGGAAGGCTGGCGCGTTCCGTTCGACGCCAACCGTTTCCGCGGCTACTCGACCATCAACGACCTGATCGATGCCGACACCGGCAAGGTCGTGCTCGAGGCCGGCAAGAAGCTCACCGTCCGCGCCGCCCGCCAGCTCCAGGAGAAGGGGCTCAAGGCGCTGCGCCTGTCCGACGAGGAACTGGTCGGCAACTACCTCGCCGAGGATCTCGTCAACCCGAAGACCGGTGAGATCCACGCCGAAGCCGGCGAGGAAATCACCGACAAGTCGATGAAGGCCCTCAACGAGCACGGCTACAAGGAGCTGCCGCTGCTCGACATCGACCACGTCAATGTCGGCGCCTACATCCGCAACACGCTTGCGGCCGACAAGAACATGACGCGCGAAGACGCGCTGTTCGACATCTACCGCGTGATGCGTCCGGGCGAGCCGCCGACGCTGGATTCGGCGCAGGCGATGTTCCAGTCGCTGTTCTTCGATGCCGAGCGTTACGACCTCTCCGCGGTCGGCCGCGTCAAGATGAACATGCGCCTCGACCTCGATGCGCCCGACACCCAGCGCACGCTGCGCAAGGAAGACATTCTCTGCGTCATCAAGACGCTGGTGGATCTGCGCGACGGCAAGGGCGAGATCGACGATATCGACCATCTCGGCAACCGCCGTGTGCGATCGGTCGGCGAGCTGATGGAGAACCAGTACCGCATCGGCCTCCTTCGCATGGAGCGCGCGATCAAGGAGCGCATGTCCTCGGTCGACATCGACACGGTCATGCCGCAGGACCTGATCAACGCGAAGCCGGCGGCTGCCGCGGTGCGCGAGTTCTTCGGCTCCTCGCAGCTCTCGCAGTTCATGGACCAGACCAACCCGCTCAGCGAGATCACCCACAAGCGCCGTCTCTCGGCACTTGGGCCGGGCGGTCTGACCCGCGAGCGTGCCGGCTTCGAGGTGCGCGACGTGCATCCGACGCATTACGGTCGTATCTGTCCGATCGAGACGCCGGAAGGTCCGAACATCGGCCTGATCAACTCGCTTGCCACCTTCGCGCGCGTGAACAAGTACGGCTTCGTCGAGACGCCGTATCGCAAGGTCAAGGACGGCCGCGTCACCGATGAGGTCGTGTACCTCTCGGCGATGGAAGAGGGGCGCTATTCGGTCGCGCAGGCCAACGTGCCGGTCGACGCCAAGGGTCGCTTCACCGAAGACCTCGTGGTCTGCCGCGCGAGCGGCACCCGCGACGTCGTGCCGATGACGCCCGACAAGGTCGACTACATGGACGTGTCGCCGAAGCAGCTCGTTTCGGTCGCCGCGGCGCTGATCCCGTTCCTCGAGAACGACGACGCCAACCGCGCGCTGATGGGCTCGAACATGCAGCGCCAGGCGGTGCCGCTGGTTCGCGCCGAGGCGCCGTTCGTCGGCACCGGCATGGAAGGCGTGGTTGCGCGTGACTCGGGCGCCGCGATCGCGGCGCGTCGTTCGGGCGTGATCGACCAGATCGACGCGACCCGCGTCGTTATCCGCGCGACGGAAGATCTCGATCCGACCAAGTCGGGCGTCGATATCTACCGCCTGATGAAGTACCAGCGCTCCAACCAGTCGACCTGCATCAACCAGCGTCCGCTGGTGAAGGTCGGCGACATCGTCAAGAAGGGCGACATCATCGCTGACGGTCCGTCGACCGATCTCGGCGAGCTCGCGCTCGGCCGTAACGTGCTCGTCGCGTTCATGCCGTGGAATGGCTACAACTTCGAAGACTCGATCCTGCTCTCCGAGCGGATCGTGAAGGAAGACGTCTTCACCTCGATCCACATCGAGGAGTTCGAGGTGATGGCCCGCGACACCAAGCTCGGGCCTGAGGAAATCACCCGCGACATCCCGAACGTCTCGGAAGAAGCGCTGAAGAACCTCGACGAAGCCGGTATCGTCTACATCGGCGCTGAGGTGCGCGCCGGCGACATCCTGGTCGGCAAGATCACGCCGAAGGGCGAAAGCCCGATGACGCCGGAAGAAAAGCTCCTGCGCGCCATCTTCGGCGAAAAGGCCTCCGACGTCCGCGATACCTCGCTGCGCGTTCCCCCGGGCGTGCAGGGCACGATCGTCGAAGTCCGCGTGTTCAACCGTCACGGCGTCGACAAGGACGAGCGTGCGCTGGCGATCGAGCGGGAAGAGATCGAGCGTCTGGCCAAGGACCGCGACGACGAACAGGCGATCCTGGACCGCAACGTCTACAACCGTCTTGCCGAGCTCCTCGAGGGGCGGCAGGGCATTGCCGGTCCCAAGGGCTTCAAGAAGGACACCAAGATCACCCGCGCGGTGCTCGAGGAGTACCCGAAGTCGCAGTGGTGGCTGTTCGCCTCGCCCAACGACAAGCTGATGGCCGAGATCGAGGCCATGCGGAAGCAGTACGATGAGTCGAAGAAGGGGCTCGAGCAGCGCTTCCTCGACAAGGTCGAGAAGCTTCAGCGCGGTGACGAATTGCCCCCGGGCGTGATGAAGATGGTCAAGGTCTTCGTCGCGGTGAAGCGCAAGATCCAGCCCGGCGACAAGATGGCCGGCCGTCACGGCAACAAGGGCGTGGTGTCGAAGATCGTGCCGATCGAGGACATGCCGTTCCTCGAAGACGGCACGCACGCCGACATCGTGCTCAATCCGCTGGGCGTGCCCTCGCGCATGAACGTCGGACAGATCCTCGAGACGCATCTCGGCTGGGCCTGCGCCGGCCTCGGCAAGCGTATCGGCCAGACGGTCGATGCGTACCTGTCGAAGCAGGACATCAAGCCGCTGAAGGAAACCTTGAAGAAGGTCTACGGCGAGGACGAGACGATCAAGACGCTCAACGACAACGAGCTGCTTGAACTCGGCCACAATCTGAGCCGCGGCGTGCCGATCGCGACGCCGGTGTTCGATGGTGCCAAGGAGACCGACATCGAGGAGATGCTGAAGCTCGCGGGTCTGGACGCCTCGGGCCAGTCGACCGTCTATGACGGCCGTACCGGCGACGCCTTCGATCGCAAGGTGACGGTGGGCTACATCTACATGCTCAAGCTGCACCATCTCGTCGACGACAAGATCCACGCGCGTTCGATCGGTCCGTACTCGCTCGTTACCCAGCAGCCGCTGGGCGGCAAGGCGCAGTTCGGCGGCCAGCGCTTCGGCGAAATGGAGGTGTGGGCGCTCGAAGCTTACGGCGCGGCCTACACGCTCCAGGAAATGCTGACCGTGAAGTCGGACGACGTCGCCGGCCGTACCAAGGTGTACGAGGCGATCGTGCGCGGCGACGACACCTTCGAGGCCGGTATCCCGGAATCGTTCAACGTGCTGGTCAAGGAAATGCGCTCGCTCGGCCTCAACGTCGATCTGCACAATTCCAAGATGGGGCCGGCGCCGACGTCGGAAGCAGCCGAGTAATACGACCTTTCATGCCCGGCCTTCGCGGCCGGGCATTGGCGCCCCTCCCGATGCCTTGAGGGCAGGGCGCCCCGCTCGAGTGATTTTCGAATTTGCGGCCGGAGGCGACCGGTACGCGAGGAGAAGACGATGAACCAAGAAATTATGAATCTCTTTAACCCGACGACGCCGGCTCAGGTCTTCGACCAGATCCGCATCTCGATCGCGTCCCCGGAGAAGATTCTGTCCTGGTCCTACGGCGAGATCAAGAAGCCGGAGACCATCAACTACCGTACCTTCAAGCCCGAGCGCGACGGCCTGTTCTGCGCCCGTATCTTCGGGCCGATCAAGGACTACGAGTGCTTGTGCGGCAAGTACAAGCGCATGAAGTACAAGGGCATCATCTGCGAGAAGTGCTCGGTCGAGGTCACGCTGTCGCGCGTCCGGCGCGAGCGCATGGGCCATATCGAGCTCGCGGCTCCCGTCGCCCACATCTGGTTCCTGAAGTCGCTGCCCTCGCGCATCGGCCTGCTGCTCGACATGACGCTGAAGGATCTCGAGCGGATCCTCTACTTCGAATACTACGTCGTGCTCGAGCCGGGCCTCACCGCGCTGAAGGACCGTCAGCTGCTGTCGGAAGACGAGTATCTGAAGGCACAGGACGAGTACGGCCAGGATTCCTTCACCGCCATGATCGGCGCCGAGGCGATCCGCGAGCTGCTCAAGGGCATGGACCTCGAGAAGCTCGAGCTCAGCTTGCGCGCCGAGATGCAGGAGACCGACTCCGACATCAAGCACAAGAAGCTCGCCAAGCGTCTGAAGATCGTCGAGGCCTTCCGCCACTCCGGCAACAAGCCGGAATGGATGATCCTGACCGTCGTTCCCGTGATCCCGCCGGACCTGCGTCCGCTGGTGCCGCTGGACGGCGGCCGCTTCGCGACCTCCGATCTCAACGACCTCTATCGCCGCGTCATCAACCGCAACAACCGCTTGAAGCGGCTGATGGAGCTGCGCGCGCCCGACATCATCATCCGCAACGAGAAGCGCATGCTTCAGGAGGCGGTCGATGCGCTGTTCGACAACGGCCGTCGCGGCCGCGTCATCACCGGCGCCAACAAGCGCCCGCTGAAGTCGCTCGCCGACATGCTCAAGGGCAAGCAGGGGCGTTTCCGTCAGAACCTGCTCGGCAAGCGCGTCGACTATTCGGGCCGTTCGGTGATCGTGGTCGGTCCCGAGCTGCGCCTGCATCAGTGCGGCCTGCCGAAGAAGATGGCGCTCGAGCTGTTCAAGCCGTTCATCTACTCGCGGCTTGACGCCAAGGGCCTGTCCACCACGGTGAAGCAGGCGAAGAAGCTGGTCGAGAAGGAGCGGCCCGAGGTCTGGGACATCCTGGACGAGGTGATCCGCGAGCATCCGGTGCTGCTCAACCGCGCGCCGACGCTGCATCGTCTGGGCATCCAGGCGTTCGAGCCGGTGCTGATCGAGGGCAAGGCGATCCAGCTTCACCCGCTGGTCTGCTCGGCGTTCAACGCCGACTTCGACGGCGACCAGATGGCCGTGCACGTTCCGCTGTCGCTCGAAGCGCAGCTGGAAGCGCGCGTGCTGATGATGTCGACCAACAACATCCTGCATCCCGCGAACGGCCAGCCGATCATCGTGCCGTCGCAGGACATCGTGCTCGGTCTCTACTACGTCTCGATCATGCGCGAAGGCCTGCCCGGCGAGGGCAAGCTGTTCGGCGACATGGCCGAGCTGGAGCATGCCCTGCATGCGAAGGTCATCCACCTCCACACCAAGATCAAGTACCGGTGGGAAGGCATGGACGAGACCGGCAAGGTCTCCAAGCGCTGGATCGAGACCACCGCGGGCCGCGTCATGCTCGGCAACCTGCTGCCGAAGAACCCGCGCATCTCGTACGAGATCATCAACAAGCTGATGACCAAGCGCGAGATCTCGGGCGTCATCGACCAGGTCTACCGTCACTGCGGCCAGAAGGAGACCGTGATCTTCTGCGATCGCATCATGGCGCTCGGCTTCTACAACGCGTTCAAGGCCGGCATCTCGTTCGGCAAGGACGACATGGTCGTGCCGCACGGCAAGTGGAAGATCGTCGACACCACCCGGACGCTGGCGAAGGATTTCGAGCAGCAGTACAACGACGGTCTGATTACCCATGGCGAGAAGTACAACAAGGTCGTCGACGCCTGGTCGAAGGCCACGGAAGAAATCGCCAAGGCGATGATGAAGGAGATCTCCGCCACCAAGAAGACGGCGAGCGGAGCCGATGCCGACATCAACTCGATCTACATGATGGCCCACTCCGGTGCCCGCGGTTCGCCGGCCCAGATGCGCCAGCTCGCCGGCATGCGCGGCCTGATGGCCAAGCCGTCAGGTGAGATCATCGAGACGCCGATCATCTCGAACTTCAAGGAAGGCCTCTCGGTTCTCGAATACTTCAACTCGACCCACGGCGCCCGTAAGGGTCTCGCGGACACCGCGTTGAAGACCGCGAACTCGGGCTACCTGACCCGTCGTCTGGTCGACGTCGCGCAGGACTGCATCATCACGCAGTCCGACTGCGGCACCAAGCTCGGCATCAAGATGCGCGCCATCGTCGATGCCGGCACCGTGGTCGCTTCGCTCGGTTCGCGCATCCTCGGACGCACGGCCTGCGAAGACGTGCGTGACAGCTCGGGCAAGGTGATCATCAAGCGCGACACGCTGATGGAAGAGAGCCATCTGGAGGCCATCCAGCAGGGTGGTGTGCAGGAGGTGAAGATCCGCTCGGCGCTGACCTGCGAACTCGTCAACGGCATCTGCGGCAAGTGCTACGGCCGCGACCTCGCCCGCGGCACGCCGGTCAACCACGGCGAAGCGGTCGGCGTCATCGCGGCGCAGTCGATCGGCGAGCCGGGCACCCAGCTCACCATGCGCACCTTCCATATCGGTGGTGCGGCGCAGCTCAACGAGCAGTCCTTCGTCGAAGCCAATTTCGACGGCAAGATCGTGATCCGGAACAAGGCCATCGCCCGCAATAGCGAAGGTCACCTGATCGCGATGGTGCGCAACATGGTGGTGGCCGTTGTCGATGCCGACGGCACCGAACGTGCGACGCACCGTGTCCAATACGGCTCGCGCCTGCACGTCGACGACGGCGATATGGTCAAGCGTGGCCAGCGCATCGTCGAGTGGGACCCGTACACCCGTCCGCTTCTCACCGAAGTGGAAGGCACCATCGGCTTCGAGGATCTGGTCGAAGGCCAGTCGATCTCGGAAACGCTGGACGAGGCCACCGGTATCGCCAAGCGCGTGGTCATCGACTGGCGCTCGACCCGCGGCGGTTCGGACCTGCGTCCGGCCATCGTGGTGAAGGGCAAGGACGGCAAGGTGCTCAAGCTCGCCCGTGGTGGCGACGCCCGCTACATGCTGTCGGTCGACGCCATTCTCTCGGTCGACGTCGGAGCCAAGGTCAACCCGGGCGACATCCTTGCCCGTGTCTCGACCGAAAGCGCCAAGACGCGTGACATCACCGGCGGTCTGCCGCGGGTGGCGGAACTGTTCGAGGCACGGCGCCCGAAGGATGCGGCGATCATCGCCGAGATCGCGGGCACCATCCGGTTCGGACGCGACTACAAGAACAAGCGTCGCATCTCGATCGAGCCGATGGACAAGACCGACGAGCCGCGCGAGTACCTGATCCCGAAGGGCAAGCACATCCACCTTCAGGACGGCGACGTCGTCGAAAAGGGCGACTTCATCGTGGAGGGCAACCCGGCGCCGCACGACATTCTTGCGGTCAAGGGCATCGAAGAGCTCGCGGCCTATCTGGTCAACGAAATCCAGGAGGTCTACCGGCTCCAGGGCGTGCTCATCAACGACAAGCACATCGAGGTGATTGTCCGTCAGATGCTCCAGAAGGTGGAAATCACCGACCAGGGCGACACGGACATGATCTCCGGCGAGCAGGTCGACAAGATCGAGTTCGACGCGCTGAACGAGAAGGCCAAGGAAGAGGGCAAGAAGCCCGCCACGGGGACGCCGGTTCTGCTCGGCATCACCAAGGCGAGCCTGCAGACCCGCTCCTTCTTCTCGGCGGCCTCGTTCCAGGAGACCACCCGCGTCCTCACGGAAGCGGCGGTCAACGGCAAGATCGATCCGCTCGAAGGCCTCAAGGAGAACGTCATTGTCGGCCGGCTGATCCCGGCGGGCACCGGCGCCTCGATGGCCAAGATCCGCGAAGTCGCCATGAAGCGCGACAAGCTGATTCTCGACGAGCGCGAGAAGCAGGCGTCCGTCGTGCCGCCGGCACCGGAGGCCGAGCCGATGGCGCTGCCGCCTGCGGAATAATAGCTCCTCCGTACGATTACTGAGGACAATGAAAAGGCCGGCGAAAGCCGGCCTTTTTGCTGCTTTGATTGCCTGCTGCGATGCGGCACCAATATTTGTTCATCTTTCCTTCAGGCGCAAAAGCGCTTCTGCTAAGGGAGCTTAGACCGGTGGTCCCGTGACGGGGGCAGGGCCGGAGACCACGGAACTCACATGCTTGATCTTGCAATCGTAGGCGGCGGCCCCGGCGGGCTGATGAGCGCCTGGTATCTGAAGCGGAAGCTCGGCGACCTCTGTCGCATTACCATCTACGAAGCGTCCGACCGGCTCGGCGGCAAGATCGTCACGCGCAAATTCGATTCCGCTCCGGCGATGTACGAGGCCGGGGTTGCCGAGATCTACGACTACTCGATGACCGGTCCCGATCCGCTGCGCGAGTTGATCCAGCATTTCGGACTGCAGACCATTCCGATGGATGCCGAGCAGGTGCACCTCGACGGCGAGTTGCTGAACGACGTGCCCGGCATGCGCCGCAAATTCGGACCCAAGACCGCGGCGGCGATCGAGGCTTTCCGCAAGCGCTGCGCCGACGCGATGTCGCCGATCGAATATTACGAGGGCGTCGGCGCCCACGACAACGAGAACCCCTGGGCCTACAAGACCGCCGAACAAGTGCTCGACGAGGAGGTCGAGGACGACACCGCAAAGCGTTTCTTCAAGGTGATGGCGCGCTCGGACATCGCGACCGAAAGCCACAACACCAACGGCCTCAACGCGCTCAAGAACTATCTGATGGATGTGGACGGCTATATCGGGCTCTATTCCATCCAGAACGGCAACGAGCAGCTGATCGAATGCCTCCAATCGGAGGTCAATGCCGATATCCAGCTCAATCATCGCGTGCTCACGGTCGGCAAGGTGCCGACCGGCCGCTATCAGCTCAAGATGATGAACGGGAAAGGTCCGGAGACGCGCGACTTCGATCTCGTGCTGGTCTGCCTGCCGCACTCCTGGCTCTCCACCCTGGGATGGGAAGGCGAGCAGCTGCGCAAGTCGATGGTCAAGCACGTCGCCTATTTCGATCGTCCTGCACATTATTTGCGCGTCTCGATCCTGTTCGACACCCCGTTCTGGGGCGAAAAGATTCCCGGCGCCTGGTTCATGTCGGAAGCCTTCGGCGGCTGCTGCGTCTACAACGAGGGCGCGCGCCACGACGTCGGCAGGCACGGGGTCCTGAACTGGCTGATTCCCGGCTCCGATGCACTGGCCTACGCCAATCTGTCGGACCAGGAGCTCATCGATGCCGCGCTGAAATCGCTGCCCCCCTCGCTGGGGGACGCGCGTGCGCATTTCATGGAAGGCAAGATCCACCGCTGGCTGTCATCGGTGAACGCGATCCCGGGCGGTCTGCCGGTGCGCGACGTGATGACCAATCACCGGCCCGAGCCGAAGGAACATCCCGGCATCGTCGTGGTCGGCGACTATCTGTTCGACTCCACGCTGAACGGCCTGCTCGACTCCTCGGACGCGGCGACCGACATCATCCTGACCGAGATGATGCGGCTGCGCCGCGAGCGAGCGCAGGAGAATGGCGAGCCCATCTCCGATAAGATCGACCGCGACTATTTCGAGAACTATCGCGGTCTTGGCCCCTATAGCGAAGCGTGGCGTCACTTCACCGATCCCGACTATCTGACCAAGCTGATCGGCATCGTCTGGGGCAAGACGAAGGGCGCAAAACTCCTGGTCGCGGGCTCCGCCAGCGGCGAGCTGGTCGGCGCGTTGCGTGAGTGCGGCATCGACGCCTGGGGCATCGAGAACAACCGCGCCATCCACGCCAAGACGCCGAAGGCGCTAAGGAAGTTCAACAAGCTCGGCTCGATCACCGACATGCCGTTCAAGGATGGCAGCTTCGACTACGTGTTCGAGACCAGCCTCTGTCACGTCGCCCCGAAGCAGGTGGTTCGTGCGATCCGCGAGCTCAACCGCGTGGTCAAGACCGGCCTCGTGTTCGGCTCGATCACCTCGGACATGGCCTCAGTCGTAATCGATCGCTACGATCTGTTGCGCGGGGTCAAGAAGCTGGGCACCTGGTGGGAATGGTCCGAGCTGTTCTTTGGCAACGGTTTCGACCTGTCGATGCACCGCAAGGACTGCACCGATGCGCTCTGGGAAGCGACGCTTGCTGCCGGCAAGGGTCCGGGTCAGTGGTACGCCGACGCAGATTCCTTGCGCTATTCCTTCTTCGACAAGGTCGAGGACGGAGACGACGACTAGCATCATGAGGTGCGGATCAATTCGCCAATTGCTTTGCCGAATTCATCCTGATCGCATAGAATCGGCGTTATGGCGGCGCGCCGCTATTTGCTGCTTTCTCTGCGGTCATGCCGGCCGTCAGCATCGGTTGGTTTCATGGCGTCCAGGCCCCTCTCTCCCGACAAACAGAAGCTCGCCGCGAGCGAGGCGGCCGAGCTCGAGGACAAGCTCGCTGCCGCGCACGAGCCCGGGCTTGAAGACGACGAGGGCGACGAAGACGCGGACGAGCTTGAGCTCGACGACGATGATGACGAGGACCTCGTCGTCTTTACCGCCCGCGAGGCCGCCGGCGCGCTCGCGACCATCCTGGGTTTCGTCAAACCCTTCCTGTCCAACTACAAGCGCATCCTGGGCTATGTAGCGTTCGGCGTCCTGGTCGAGACGCTGTTCAACGTCTTCATGCCGCTCAGCCTGAAGTTCCTGATCGACGACGCGCTCGGCGAGGAGGATTTCCAGGCGCTGTACAAGATCCTCGGCGTGCTCGCGGTCGCCGGCATCTCCACCTCGATCGTCGCGGTCTGGTACGAGCGCTGGGACGCGCGGCTGGCGGCTTGCGTCATCTCCGACGTCCGCAAGCGCCTGTTCGAGCACGTCCAGGACCTTCCGGCGGCCTATTTCGGCCGCACCAAGCGCGGCGAGATCCTGTCGCGCTTCTCGGTCGACCTCTCGGCCTTCGAAGGCTCGGTCAAGACCTTTACCAACAGCGCTGCGCTGCCCTTCCTGGAATTGATCGCCGGCATCATCCTGATGCTGTTCCTGAACTGGCAGCTCGCGGTGGTCGCGCTGCTGGTGTTTCCGATCACCCTGATCGGCCCGCGCATTCTGACGCCGAAGGCGGTGCAGGCCAACTACGAGCAGAAGCTCAATGAAAGCGCGCTGCTCGGCATGGTGCAGGAGAACGTGGCGGCGCAGGCCGTGATCAAGGCGTTCAGCCTGCAGCGCAAGATGTTCGGCTTCTTCACCTTCCGCAACGACGCGACCCGCAACAGGATTGCCGCCGCCGGGTTCCTGTCGACGATGGTGGAGCGGACGGTCACCATCTCGGTGCTGCTGTTGCATCTCGTCGTGCTCGCGATCGGCGCTTACCTCGCGACCAAGGGCCAGATCACCATCGGCACCTTCGTCACCTTCGAAAGCGCGTTCTGGGAGGTCTCATATAACATCGCACACGTGATGCACTTCATCCCGGTCTCGATCTCCTCGGCCGCTGCGATCCGTCACATCCAGGAGCTGCTCGACGAGCCCACGCGCGGCGCCGATCGCCCCGGCGCGCCCGATCTGCCGCGCATCACCAACGACATCACCTTCGATCACGTGACGTTCCAGTACGAAGGCGGCCAGACGCCGGTGCTGGACAATCTCAGCCTTAAACTCAGTGTCGGCAAGAGCATCGCCATCGTCGGTCCCTCGGGCTCCGGCAAGAGCACGCTGCTCAATCTGATCCTGCGTCTGTACGTGCCGGACGAGGGGCGCGTCACCATCGACGGCGTCGATGTTCGCAAGGTGACGCTGGACTCGCTGCGCCGGAGCATGGCGGTGGTGTTCCAGGAGAACATGCTGTTCAACATGTCGATCCGCGAGAACATCCGGCTCGGCAAGGAAGGCGCGACCGACGAGGAGGTCGAGGAGGCCGCCAAGAAGGCCGAGATCCACCGCTACATCATGAGCCTGCCGCAGCGCTACGACACGCCGGTCGGCGAGCGCGGCGATACGCTGTCGGGCGGCCAGCGCCAGCGTATTGCGATCGCGCGCGCGATCATCCGCAATCCCTCGGTGCTGCTGCTGGACGAAGCCACTTCGGCGCTCGACCAGACCACGGAAGCGGCGATCAATCGCACGCTGCTGAAAGTGGCCAAGGGCCGCACCATGATCTGGTCGACCCACCGTCTGAGCTCGGTCGTCGAGATGGACGAGATCATCGTGATTTCAGGGGGCAGGGCGATTGAACGTGGCTCGCATTCCGAGCTGCTCGCCAGGAACGGCACCTATCGCAAGCTGTGGAACGATCAGACCCATCAGCCCCACGGCGCGATCGCTCAGGCCGACGTCGATAGCGATGATGACGAAGACGACGAGGACGACCTCGACGCGGATGATGAGGACGAGGACGACGAGGAGGAGTGACCGAGGAAGTTCGGCTCCAGATGAAACGCTCCTCCAAGCCGCCGCACCAATCCTTGGGCCGACCAGGCCATGAAACGCGCCCAGCGTTGCGCCGTCCAGTAGGGGCTCGTCGCAATCGATACGGAGCGGAAGTCGAAGGCTTTCGCCGCTGACCATTGATCGCAGGCCAGCTTGACCGGATCGGCGTAGAAGCCCGCGATCTTGCCCGCATCCATCCCGTCGGATGCCAGCCATTGCGGGATGTGGACGTTGCAGAGCCGCTCGACGTCGGTGAACGCCTTGTCGCAGCCGGTGCCGGCGACCGGGCAGGAGGTCGCGAAAGCATCGCCCGCCAGCACCACGCCCGGCTGGTGACCGGCGTCATTCACATAGAGATCAACCGGGCGGATCTTGATCTCGCCGATGATGTCGAACGGGCCAGTGATGCGCTCGAGCCGCGGCAGGGCGGCGTTCAATGTTTCGGCCGGTGCGCGGCGAAATTGGTGCAGCCAGGGATCGTCGAAGTCGCGGTAGGCGAACAGATTGGCCCGCATCCCCGTGCCGATCAGAAAAAGCGAGATGTAGGGGATGCGGTCGCTCGGCCGCTCCGAGAAATAGGTCAGGGCCGGGAAGTCGAAGGAATTCCGGCCTGCCGGCTCCACGTCGAACCCGATCGAGATCGAATGGCAGGCGCTGATGATGGTTCGCCGGATGCCAAGCTGGTGGCGAAGGCCGACATTGAGGCCATTGGCGAGCACCACCAGACGAGCCGAGATCGTCTTTCCACTGGCGAGGGCGATTCTCTGCCGCTCCGGACTGGTCTCGACCGCCACCGCCTTGGTCCAGACCCGTTCGACCGTTCCAGGAATCTCGTCGCGGATCGCGTTGACAAGGGAATCGTAGCGGATGTTGAATTGCCGGGTCGGCGCCTTGTCGAGGAGATGGCCGAACCGCGCGATCCAGTTCTCGCCGGAGAACGTCGCGCGGCGCAGGACTGAGTCGGCGATCCCGCTCCGCTGGAATCGCTCGATTTGTCCGTGACCGCTGAGCTTTTCGACACGAAAATCGGCCGGATAGGTCTGGTGCGGGTCGATCAGCATCGCCGAAATACCGGCGCGTCCGAGCATCGCGGCGGCGGTTGAGCCGGCAAGTCCCCCGCCGATGATGGCAATATCGGTATACCGCATGGCG
The DNA here is from genome assembly GCF_028128765.1 of Bradyrhizobium sp. CCBAU 51627. GTDB lineage: Bacteria > Pseudomonadota > Alphaproteobacteria > Rhizobiales > Xanthobacteraceae > Bradyrhizobium. The sequence continues at coordinate 127,863 of NZ_LBJG01000027.1, read as the reverse complement.
CTCGTCTCTGCCGGAGGGGGACAGATTGACGCATCAACAGGAAAAAAAGCCTTAGCATTGGTTATAAAAGTATATTTCGCCCGGGCGTAATTGGGTATGGGTCTTGAGAGACGATGCCTACCCTTTCATATCGGAGCCTCCGGGCAGGGCGCCGAGCGGGCAATTTCCCAAGGCGCGAGAAGCGCTTTGTTGCTGTCGTTTCGCCTTGACTTGACCGATTCTCACTTATAGAAAGCGCCTCACTTAACGACAGGCGGTGAGCATCGCCAGCGTCGGAACGGGCCACCCGTTGATCCTCAGGGGTCGCTAGACGGGCACCAACCTCGACGAATGCCGCTCAAACGCTGTCGATAATAGCTAGGCAATGCCAGTGCGATTTTAGGTCTCTCGAGCCAGTTCTCTTGAGGTCGAATTCGGATGCATGACCTCAGTGCGCGGGCCGCGGCTATCAGCTGATCGGCCTAAATACTGCGGTCCTCTGTGGCGTCGAAGCGCTTTCCGCTCAGTGATGGAGCGGTTGGCGCGATTTCGCTTTGTGCGGATTGTTCCGTACAGCGCGGAGCCCCGTCGAGCGGGTAGCGCGACAAGAATTTGCGGTCCCGGCAACGGGCCGCGGCAAGACAGCAGGCCCGCAAGGGCTCGCGATAACAAAGGGTAAGGCCAGGATGCCGACGATCAACCAGCTGATCGCTCAACCGCGTGAAGTGCAGAAGTCGCGCAAGAAGGTGCCGGCGCTGCAGCAGTCGCCGCAGAAGCGTGGTGTTTGCACCCGCGTCTACACCACGACCCCGAAGAAGCCGAACTCGGCGCTCCGTAAGGTCGCCAAGGTGCGTCTGACCAACGGTTTCGAGGTGATCGGCTACATCCCCGGTGAAGGCCATAACCTTCAGGAGCACTCGGTGGTCATGATCCGCGGCGGCCGCGTCAAGGACTTGCCCGGCGTGCGCTACCACATCCTCCGCGGCGTCCTGGATACCCAGGGCGTCAAGAACCGTAAGCAGCGTCGTTCGAAGTACGGCGCGAAGCGTCCGAAGTAAGCGGGAACCAGCTCAATGTCTCGTCGCCACTCAGCGGAAAAGCGCGAAGTCCTTCCCGATCCGAAGTTCGGGAACATCATCGTCACCAAGTTCATGAACTCGGTGATGTACGCCGGCAAGAAGTCGGTTGCCGAAGGTATCGTCTACGGCGCGTTCGGCATCATCGAATCCAAGACCAAGCAGAATCCGCTTGGCGTGTTCGAGCAGGCGCTCGAGAACGTCATGCCGACCATCGAGGTTCGCTCCCGCCGCGTCGGTGGAGCGACCTATCAGGTTCCGGTGGAAGTTCGTTCGACCCGCCGTCAGGCGCTGGGCATTCGCTGGCTGATCTCGGCCGCGCGCGAGCGCAACGAAAAGACGATGACGGAGCGTCTCTCGGCTGAGCTCCTGGATGCATCGAACAACCGTGGGAACGCCGTCAAGAAGCGCGAAGACGTGCACCGGATGGCGGAAGCCAACCGCGCCTTCTCGCACTATCGCTGGTAACGGCGAAACAAACGGACTCGCAAGGAACACCCCATGCCCCGCCAACATGCCATCGAGGACTACCGTAACTTCGGTATCATGGCGCATATCGACGCCGGCAAAACGACGACGACCGAGCGCATCCTCTATTACACTGGCAAGAGCCACAAGATCGGCGAAGTGCACGAAGGTGCCGCGACGATGGACTGGATGGAGCAGGAGCAGGAGCGTGGCATCACGATCACCTCGGCTGCAACCACCGCATTCTGGGCCGGCAAGCGCCTGAACATCATCGACACTCCTGGCCACGTCGACTTCACCATCGAAGTCGAGCGCAGCTTGCGCGTGCTCGATGGCGCCGTCTGCGTGCTCGACTCGAACCAGGGCGTCGAGCCCCAGACCGAGACCGTCTGGCGCCAGGGCGACAAGTACAAGGTTCCGCGCATCGTTTTCGCCAACAAGATGGACAAGATCGGCGCCGACTTCTTCAAGTGTCTGGCCGACATCGTTGACCGTCTGGGTGCCAAGCCCGTCGCGATCCAGCTTCCGATCGGTGCCGAGAACAACTTCAAGGGTCTCGTCGACCTCGTGAAGATGAAGGGCGTCATTTGGAACGACGAGTCGCTCGGCGCGAAGTTCGACTATGTCGACATTCCGGAAGATCTCGTCGACCAGGCCAAGGAATATCGCGAGAAGATGGTGGAAGCCGCCGTCGAGCTCGACGACGACGCCATGGCCGCTTACCTCGACGGCAAGGAGCCCGACGAGGCGACCCTGAAGCGCCTGATCCGCAAGGCGGTGCTGACCGGTGCGTTCTATCCCGTGCTGTGCGGCTCGGCCTTCAAGAACAAGGGCGTGCAGCCGCTGCTCGACGCCGTCGTCGACTATCTGCCGTCGCCGCTCGACGTGCCTGCGATCAAGGGCACCGACGACAAGGGCAATGAAGTCGTGCGCAAGGCGGACGACAAGGAACCGCTGGCGCTGCTCGCGTTCAAGATCATGGACGACCCGTTCGTCGGCACCATCACCTTCTGCCGCATCTATTCCGGCGTTCTGCAGAGCGGCACCGGCGTCGTGAACTCGACCCGCGAGAAGAAGGAGCGCATCGGGCGCATGCTCTTGATGCATGCGAACAACCGCGAAGACATCAAGGAAGCCTATGCCGGCGACATCGTCGCGCTGGCCGGCCTGAAGGAAGCTCGCACCGGTGACACGCTGTGCGATCCCGACAAGCAGGTGATCCTCGAAAAGATGGAATTCCCCGAGCCGGTCATCGAGATCGCGATCGAGCCGAAGTCCAAGGCCGACCAGGAGAAGCTGGGCGTGGCGCTGGCCAAGCTCGCCGCGGAGGACCCGTCCTTCCGCGTGTCGACCGACCACGAGTCCGGCCAGACCATCCTCAAGGGCATGGGCGAACTCCATCTCGACATCAAGGTCGACATCCTCAAGCGCACCTACAAGGTGGACGCCAACATCGGCGCGCCGCAGGTGGCGTTCCGTGAGCGTGTCACCAAGCGGGTCGAGCACAGCTACACCCACAAGAAGCAGACGGGTGGTACGGGCCAGTTCGCGGCCGTGTCGTTCATCGTCGAGCCGAATGAGCCCGGCAAGGGCTACGAATTCGAGTCGAAGATCGTCGGCGGCGCGGTGCCGAAGGAATACATCCCCGGCGTCGAGAAGGGTCTCGAGAGCGTGCTGTCGTCCGGCGTGGTCGCGGGCTTCCCCGTGGTCGACGTCAAGGTGCAGCTCGTCGATGGCAAGTATCACGACGTCGACTCGTCGGCACTCGCCTTCGAAATCGCTTCGCGCGCCTGCTTCCGCGAAGCGCTGCAGATGGGCAAGTCCGTCCTGCTCGAGCCGATCATGAAGGTCGAAGTGGTGACCCCGGAAGACTACACCGGCTCGGTCATCGGCGACCTGAATTCGCGGCGCGGTCAGATCCAGGGTCAGGACATGCGCGGCAACGCCAACGTCATCAACGCGATGGTGCCGCTCATGAACATGTTCGGTTACGTGAATAACCTGCGCTCGATGAGCCAGGGTCGCGCGACCTTCACCATGCAGTTCGATCACTACGCAGAAGCGCCGGCTAACGTGTCGGCGGAAGTCCAAAAGAAGTTTGCCTGATTGTCGTCGGTCTAAAGCTGACGATTGAACGGAGAGTCAAATGGCCAAAGCAAAGTTTGAACGTACCAAGCCGCACTGCAACATCGGCACCATCGGTCACGTCGACCATGGCAAGACGTCGCTGACCGCGGCGATCACCAAGGTTCTCGCCGAAGCCGGCGGTGCGACGTTCACCGCGTACGACCAGATCGACAAGGCGCCGGAAGAGAAGGCGCGCGGCATCACCATCTCGACCGCGCACGTCGAATACGAGACGCCGAACCGCCACTACGCCCACGTCGACTGCCCCGGCCACGCCGACTACGTGAAGAACATGATCACCGGCGCCGCCCAGATGGACGGTGCGATCCTGGTCGTGTCGGCCGCTGACGGCCCGATGCCGCAGACCCGCGAGCACATCCTGCTCGCCCGCCAGGTCGGCGTGCCTGCGCTCGTCGTGTTCCTCAACAAGTGCGACATGGTCGACGATCCGGAATTGCTCGAGCTCGTCGAGCTCGAAGTCCGCGAGCTGCTCTCGAAGTACGATTTCCCGGGCGACAAGATCCCGATCATCAAGGGTTCGGCGCTCGCCGCTCTCGAAGACAGCGACAAGAAGCTCGGCCACGACGCCATCATCGAGCTGATGAAGAACGTCGACAGCTACATCCCGCAGCCGGAGCGTCCGATCGACCAGCCGTTCCTGATGCCGGTTGAAGACGTGTTCTCGATCTCGGGCCGCGGCACCGTCGTGACCGGCCGTGTCGAGCGCGGCGTCGTCAAGGTCGGCGAGGAAATCGAGATCGTCGGTCTCCGCGCCACCCAGAAGACCACCGTCACCGGCGTCGAAATGTTCCGCAAGCTGCTCGATCAGGGTCAGGCCGGCGACAACATCGGTGCGCTGCTCCGCGGCACCAAGCGCGAAGACGTCGAGCGCGGCCAGGTGCTCTGCAAGCCGGGTTCGGTCAAGCCGCACACCAAGTTCAAGGCCGAGGCTTACATCCTCACCAAGGAAGAGGGCGGTCGCCACACCCCGTTCTTCACCAACTACCGTCCGCAGTTCTACTTCCGCACCACCGACGTGACCGGTGTCGTGCACCTGCCGGAAGGCACCGAGATGGTGATGCCGGGCGACAACATCGCGATGGAAGTGCACCTGATCGTGCCGATCGCGATGGAAGAGAAGCTCCGCTTCGCGATCCGCGAAGGCGGCCGCACCGTCGGCGCCGGCGTCGTCGCGTCGATCATCGAGTAATACGCGAATAGGGATTGGCGAGTGGCGAATGGTGACATTCGCTATTCGCTATTCGCCACCCCCCACTAAAGAGAGACCACGGCAATGAACGGCCAAAACATTCGTATCCGTCTCAAGGCGTTCGACCATCGTATCCTCGATACGTCGACCCGCGAGATCGTGAACACGGCGAAGCGCACCGGTGCGCAGGTCCGCGGACCCATTCCGCTGCCCACCCGCATCGAGAAGTTCACCGTCAACCGTTCGCCCCACGTCGACAAGAAGAGCCGCGAACAGTTCGAGATGCGCACTCACAAGCGTCTGCTCGACATCGTCGATCCGACCCCGCAGACCGTCGATGCTTTGATGAAGCTCGACCTGGCCGCCGGTGTCGACGTCGAGATCAAGCTCTAAGATTTTTGGATCACGTTCGCACCTAGCGGACAGAAAGAACAGGAAGCACGCCGATGCGCTCCGGAGTGATCGCACAAAAGGTCGGGATGACGCGGGTCTTTACAGAGGCCGGCGAACATATCCCCGTGACCGTGCTGAAGCTCGGCAATTGCCAGGTCGTAGGCCACCGCACTGAAGAGAAGAACGGTTATGTCGCGCTCCAGCTTGGTTCTGGCAGCCGCAAGACCGTGTACATGCCCAAGGCGGAGCGCGGCCAGTTCGCGGTCGCCAAGGTCGAACCGAAGCGGCAGGTCGAGGAATTCCGCGTCTCCGCGGATGCCATGATCCCCGTCGGCGCCGAGATCCTCGCCGATCACTTCGTGGTCGGCCAGTTCGTCGACGTCACCGGCACCTCGGTCGGTAAGGGCTTCGCCGGCGGCATGAAGCGCTGGAACTTCGGCGGTCTGCGCGCCACGCACGGTGTGTCGATCTCGCACCGTTCGATCGGTTCGACCGGTGGTCGTCAGGACCCCGGCAAGACCTGGAAGAACAAGAAGATGCCCGGCCACATGGGTGTCGATCGCATCACCACGCTCAACCTTCGCGTCGTCCAGACCGATGTCGAGCGCGGCCTGATCCTCGTCGAAGGCGCCGTTCCCGGCTCCAAGGGCGGCTGGATTCGCGTGCGCGACGCCGTCAAGAAGCCGCTGCCGAAGGAAGCTCCGAAGCCCGGCAAGTTCAAGGTTGCGGGCGGCGAAGCCGAGGCTGCGGCCCAGCAAGGGGGTGCGTGAGATGGAACTGAAGGTCACCACCCTCGAGGGTAAGGAAGCCGGCTCGGTCCAGCTGTCCGACGCCATTTTCGGTCTCGAGCCGCGCCAGGACATCATTGCACGTTGCGTGCAGTGGCAGCTCAACAAACGCCAGGCCGGTACCCACAAGGCCAAGGGCCGCGCCGAGATCTGGCGCACCGGCAAGAAGATGTACAAGCAGAAGGGCACCGGCGGTGCTCGTCACGGCTCGGCCCGCGTGCCGCAGTTCCGCGGCGGCGGTCGCGCCTTCGGTCCGGTGGTGCGTTCGCATGCCACCGACCTGCCGAAGAAGGTCCGCGCGCTCGCTCTCAAGCACGCTCTCTCGGCCAAGGCCAAGGACGGCGATCTGCTCGTGATCGAGAAGGCGGCGCTGGAAGCCGCCAAGACCAAGGCGCTGCTTGGTCACTTCTCGGGTCTCGGCCTGACGAATGCGCTGATCATTGACGGCGCCGAGCTCAACAACGGCTTTGCCGCTGCGGCCCGTAACATCCCGAACATGGACGTGCTGCCGATCCAGGGTATCAACGTCTATGACATCCTGCGCCGTCAGAAGCTCGTTCTGACCAAGGCCGCCATCGATGCGCTGGAGGCGCGCTTCAAATGACGAAGAACATCGAGGCTCGGCATTACGACGTGATTGTCGCTCCGGTCGTCACCGAAAAGGCGACGCTGGCGTCCGAGCACAACAAGGTCCTGTTCAAGGTGGCCGCCAAGGCGACCAAGCCGCAGATCAAGGAAGCGATCGAGAAGCTCTTCGACGTCAAGGTCAAGAGCGTCAACACGCTGGTCCGCAAGGGCAAGGTCAAGGTTTTCCGCGGCAATCTCGGTTCGCAGTCGAACACCAAGCGCGCGATCGTGACCCTCGAAGAGGGTCACCGGATCGACGTCACCACCGGTCTGTAAGGTCGTACGACGATGGCACTGAAGACATTCAATCCCACGACGCCCGGCCAGCGCCAGCTGGTCATGGTCGATCGTTCGGCCCTCTACAAGGGCAAGCCGGTCAAGGCGCTCACCGAAGGCAAGAAGTCCTCGGGCGGCCGCAACAACACCGGCAGGATCACCGTTCGCTTCCGCGGCGGCGGTCATAAGCAGACGCTGCGCACCGTCGACTTCAAGCGCGAGAAGATCGACGTTCCCGCGACCGTCGAGCGGCTGGAATACGATCCGAACCGCACCGGCTTCATCGCCCTGATCAAGTATCAGGACGGCGAGCAGGCCTACATCCTGGCGCCGCAGCGCCTGGCCGTGGGTGACACCATCGTCGCCGGCAACTACGTCGACGTGAAGCCGGGCAACGTCATGCCGCTCGGCAACATGCCGGTCGGCACGATCATCCACAACATCGAGGTCAAGATCGGGAAGGGCGGCCAGCTCGCCCGTTCCGCCGGCACCTACGCCCAGCTCGTCGGTCGCGACCAGGACTACGTGATCATCCGCCTGAACTCGGGTGAGCAGCGCCTGGTGCACGGCCGTTGCCGCGGCACGATCGGTGCGGTGTCGAACCCGGACCACATGAACACCTCGATCGGCAAGGCCGGTCGCAAGCGTTGGATGGGCCGTCGCCCGCACAACCGCGGTGTTGCCATGAACCCGATCGACCATCCGCACGGCGGTGGTGAAGGTCGCACCTCGGGCGGTCGCCACCCGGTCACCCCGTGGGGCAAGCCGACCAAGGGCAAGAAGACCCGCACCAACAAGTCGACCAACAAATTCATTCTCCTAAGCCGCCACAAGCGGAAGAAGTAAGGAACGACGGACATGGTTCGTTCAGTCTGGAAAGGCCCGTTCGTCGAGGGTTCTCTGCTCAAGAAGGCAGATGCCGCGCGCGCGTCCGGCCGTCACGACGTCATCAAGATCTGGAGCCGTCGCTCGACGATCCTGCCGCAGTTCGTCGGCCTGACCTTCGGCGTCTACAACGGTCAGAAGCACGTGCCGGTGGCCGTCAACGAGGAAATGGTCGGTCACAAGTTCGGCGAGTTCTCGCCGACCCGGACCTTCCATGGCCACTCCGGCGACAAGAAAGCCAAGAAGGCTTGAGGATCAAACGATGAGCAAACCTAAGCGCGAACGGAGCCTCGCCGAGAACGAGGCCAAGGCGGTCGCCCGGATGCTGCGGGTGAGCCCGCAGAAGCTCAACCTGGTCGCCCAGCTCATTCGCGGCCGGAAGGCTTCTGCTGCGCTCGCCGACCTGCAGTTTTCGCGCAAGCGGATCGCGGTCGACGTGAAGAAGTGCCTGGAATCGGCTATCGCCAACGCCGAAAACAACCACGACCTCGACGTCGACGATCTCGTCGTGGCGCAGGCCTTCGTCGGCAACGGCCTGGTGATGAAGCGCTTTGCCGCTCGCGGCCGTGGTCGTTCGGGCCGTGTCTACAAACCATTTTCGCAGCTGACGATCATCGTTCGTCAGGTCGAAGCCGAAGCAGCGGCTTAAGGGACGCAGGAGAACACGATGGGTCAAAAGATCAATCCGATCGGTCTGCGCCTCGGCATCAACCGGACCTGGGATTCCCGCTGGTTCGCCGGCAAGCAGGAATACGGCAAGCTTCTGCACGAGGACGTCAAGATCCGTGAGATCCTGCACAAGGAGCTCAAGCAGGCGGCCGTCGCCCGCATCGTGATCGAGCGTCCGCACAAGAAGTGCCGCGTCACCATTCACTCGGCCCGTCCGGGCGTGGTGATCGGCAAGAAGGGCGCCGACATCGACAAGCTTCGCAAGAAGGTCGCGGACATCACCTCGTCCGACGTCGTCATCAACATCGTCGAGATCCGCAAGCCGGAGCTCGATGCGACGCTGGTGGCGGAGTCGATCGCGCAGCAGCTCGAGCGCCGCGTGGCGTTCCGCCGCGCCATGAAGCGCGCCGTCCAGTCGGCGATGCGTCTCGGCGCGGAGGGCATCCGCATCAACTGCTCGGGTCGTCTGGGCGGTGCGGAAATCGCGCGCATGGAGTGGTACCGCGAAGGTCGCGTGCCGCTGCACACGCTGCGCGCCGACATCGACTACGGCGTTGCGACCGCGTTCACGACCTTCGGCACCTGCGGCGTCAAGGTCTGGATCTTCAAGGGCGAGATCCTCGAGCACGATCCGATGGCCCAGGACAAGAGAATGGCCGAAGGCGAGACGGGTGGTAGCAGCGATCGTGGTGGCCGTCAGCGCCGCGACACGGCTGCAGCCTGAGCCAGCACAGGAATTTGAGGGCTTAAAGCCATGATGCAACCTAAGAAAACGAAGTTCCGGAAGGCGCATAAGGGCCGCATCCACGGCGTCGCGTCTTCGGGCGCGACGTTGGCGTTCGGCCAGTTCGGCCTGAAGGCGACCGAGCCTGAGCGCGTCACCGCGCGCCAGATCGAAGCCGCCCGCCGCGCGCTGACCCGCCACATGAAGCGTGCCGGCCGCGTCTGGATCCGCGTGTTCCCCGACGTTCCAGTGTCGAAGAAGCCGGCCGAAGTCCGCATGGGCTCCGGCAAGGGTTCGCCGGAATTGTGGGTCGCCCGCGTCAAGCCGGGCCGGGTGCTGTTCGAGATCGACGGCGTCAACACCCAGACGGCGCGTGAAGCGCTGACCCTGGCGGCCGCCAAGCTGCCGATCAAGACGCGCTTCGTCGAGCGCATTGCGGAGTAATGGCCATGGCCCAGATGAAGATCGAAGACATCCGCGCGATGAGCCCCGACCAGCAGGATGATGCCGTCCTGAACCTGAAGAAGGAGCGCTTCAACCTGCGCTTCCAGCGTGCGACCGGTCAGCTCGAGAACACCTCGCGCCTGCGCGAGGCTCGCCGCGACATCGCCCGGATCAAGACTGTCGCTGCGCAGCAGCGCGCGAAGAAGAAGTAAGGGGCTAACGGATATGCCGAAACGTACTTTGCAAGGCGTGGTCGTCAGCGACAAGACTGCCAAGACCGTCGTGGTGCGCGTCGATCGCCGCTTCACGCATCCGATCTACAAGAAGACGATCCGCCGTTCGAAGAATTACCACGCGCACGACGAGAACAACGAGTTCAAGCCGGGCGACATGGTCTGGATCGAAGAGACCAAGCCGATTTCGAAGTTGAAGTGCTGGATCGTGATCCGGGGCGAACACAAGAAAAGCGCCTGATCTGTTGGTCTCGGCCGTTCATTTGGCCGACTGACTTCAGGGAAATGTTGAGCGCCGGCTAGGCTGGCGCAAAGAGAAAGAGGACGAGGTGCATCAATGATTCAGATGCAGACCAACCTCGACGTGGCCGACAATTCTGGCGCACGCCGTGTCATGTGTATCAAGGTGCTCGGAGGCTCCAAGCGCCGCTACGCCACGATCGGCGACATCATTGTCGTCTCGATCAAGGAAGCCATTCCGCGTGGCAAGGTGAAGAAGGGCGACGTGATGAAGGCCGTCGTGGTGCGTGTCCGCAAGGATATCCGCCGTGCCGACGGTTCGGTCATCCGCTTCGACCGCAACGCCGCCGTTCTGATCAACAACCAGTCCGAGCCGGTCGGCACCCGTATCTTCGGGCCCGTTCCGCGCGAGCTGCGCGCGAAGAACCACATGAAGATCATCTCGCTCGCGCCGGAGGTGCTGTGATGGCTGCGAAGATCCGCAAGGGCGACAAGGTCGTCGTGCTGACCGGCCGCGACAAGGGCCGTACCGGCGAAGTGTTCGAAGTCCGCCCCGACGCCGGCACGGCGCTGGTGCGCGGCATCAACATGGTCAAGCGTCACCAGAAGCAGACGCAGGCCCAGGAGGGCGGCATCATCTCGAAAGAGGCGCCGATCCAACTGTCCAACATCGCGTATGTCGGCAAGGACGGAAAGCCGACCCGCATCGGATTCAAGATTCTGGCGGACGGCAAGAAGGTTCGCATCGCCAAGAGCTCGGGAGCTGAGATCGATGGCTGAGGCCGCTTACACCCCGCGCCTGCGCGCGGAATACGACGCGAAGATCCGCACGGCGATGACCGAGAAGTTCGGTTATCAGAACGTGATGCAGGTTCCGCGCCTGGACAAGGTCGTGCTGAACATGGGCGTCGGCGATTCCGTCAACGACCGCAAGAAGGCCGAGACCGCAGCTGCCGAGCTCACTCAGATCGCCGGCCAGAAGGCGATCGTGACCTATTCGCGTATCGCGATCGCGACCTTCAAGCTGCGTGAGAACCAGCCGATCGGCTGCAAGGTCACGCTGCGCAAGGCCCGCATGTACGAGTTCATCGATCGCCTGGTCAACGTCGCGCTGCCGCGCGTCCGCGACTTCCGCGGCCTGAACCCGAAGAGCTTTGACGGCCGCGGCAACTACTCGCTCGGCATCAAGGAGCACATCATTTTCCCCGAGATCGACTTCGACAAGGTCACGGAAGCCCGCGGTATGGACATCACCGTCTGCACCACGGCCAAGACCGACGAAGAGGCGAGGGCCTTGTTGACCGCTTTCAATTTCCCGTTCCGGCAGTGAGACGCTGACCTAAAGCCTCTCAAACGCGGATACCCAGGAGCCAAGCATGGCAAAGAAGAGTTCAGTCGAGAAGAACAACCGGCGCAAGCGGATGGTGAAGAACGCCGCCCCGAAGCGCGAGCGGTTGAAGGCGATCATCGCCGACAAGACGCTGCCGATGGAGGAGCGGTTCGCCGCCACCCTGAAGCTTGCGGAGATGCCGCGCAATTCGTCGGCGACCCGCATCCGCATGCGTTGCGAGCTGTCGGGCCGTCCGCGCTCGAACTACCGCAAGAACAAGCTGTCCCGTATCGCACTGCGCGACCTTGGCTCCAGGGGCATGGTCCCGGGCCTCGTGAAGTCGAGCTGGTAAGGAGGGTCGTTTAGATGTCTACGCACGATCCAATCAGCGATCTGATCACCCGCATCCGCAACGCGCAGATGCGTTCCAAGAGCAAGGTCTCCACGCCGGGCTCGAAGATGCGCGAGAACGTCCTCGAAGTGCTCAAGAGCGAGGGCTACATCCGCGGTTACGCGACGCTCGAGCATTCCTCGGGCCGCAGCGAGATCGAGATCGAGCTGAAGTATTTCGACGGCGAGCCCGTCATCCGCGAGATCGAACGTGTCTCCAAGCCCGGGCGTCGTGTTTACGCCTCGGTGAAGAACCTGCCGCGGGTCAATAACGGACTCGGCATTTCGGTGTTGTCGACGCCGAAGGGGATCATGGCCGACCACAGTGCGCGCGAAGCGAACGTGGGCGGCGAAGTCCTCTTCACGGTGTTCTGAGAAGGATTTTTGATCCATGTCACGTGTTGGCAAAAAGCCTGTGGCGGTGCCGTCCGGTGTGACCGCGACCGTTGACGGGCAGACCGTCAAGATGAAGGGGCCGAAGGGCCAGCTTCAGTTCGTCGTCCATGACGACGTCGAGGTGAAGCTCGAGAGCGGCCAGATCAAGGTCAAGCCGCGGGCCGAGACCAACCGCGCGCGGGCGCTGTACGGCACCGCTCGCGCCCAGGTCGCGAATCTGGTCGAAGGCGTCACCAAGGGCTTCGAGAAGAAGCTCGAAATCACCGGCGTCGGTTACCGCGCCGCGATGCAGGGCAAGAACCTGCAACTCGCGCTCGGTTACAGCCACGACGTGATCTACCCGATCCCGGAAGGGATCACGATCACCGTGCCGAAGCCCACCGAGATCACGGTCACCGGCAGCGACGTCCAGCGCGTCGGCCAGGTTGCCGCCGAGATCCGCGCCTACCGTCCGCCGGAGCCCTACAAGGGCAAGGGCGTGAAGTATGTGGGCGAATTCATCTTCCGCAAGGAAGGCAAGAAGAAGTAACGGAGCCGGTCATGTCCAAAGCCAAGGTTACGAATGCCCGGCGCAAGCGGAGTGTGCGGCTGAAGCTGCGCCGCTCCGGTGGTGGTCGCCCGCGTCTGTCGGTGTTCCGCTCGTCCAAGCACATCTATGCCCAGGTCATCGACGACCTGAAGGGGGAGACGCTGGCTTCCGCCTCGTCGCTCGAGAAGGTGATGCGCGACGGCGGCAAGACCGGCGCCGACATCGATGCGGCGAAGGCGGTCGGCAAGCTGCTGGCCGAGCGTGCCGCCGAGAAGGGCGTCAAGGAAGTCGTGTTCGATCGCGGCGGCTACCTCTACCACGGGCGCGTCAAGGCTCTCGCCGACGCAGCACGTGAGAGCGGGCTGAGCTTCTAACAGAATTTGAGGATTGAGGCGTAAGCCTCTGAAGGATTGGAAAAACCATGGCAGCTGAACGCGAACAACGTGGTGGACGCGATCAACGCGGCGGCGGACGTGAACGCAAGGAGCGCGAGGAGCGCGACAGCGAGTTCGTCGACAAGCTCGTCCACATCAATCGCGTGGCCAAGGTCGTCAAGGGCGGCAAGCGCTTCGGTTTCGCAGCGCTGGTCGTGATCGGCGATCAGAAGGGCCGCGCCGGCTTCGGTCACGGCAAGGCGCGCGAAGTGCCTGAGGCGATCCGCAAGGCCACCGAGTCCGCCAAGCGCAACCTGACCCGCGTATCGCTGCGCGAGGGCCGCACCCTGCACCACGACATCGCCGGCCGTCACGGCGCGGGCCGTGTCTACCTGCGTGCAGCTCCCGCCGGTACCGGCATCATCGCCGGTGGTCCGATGCGCGCCGTGTTCGAGACGCTCGGCGTCCAGGACGTGGTGGCGAAGTCGATCGGCTCGTCGAACCCATACAACATGGTTCGCGCGACCTTCGATGCGCTCAAGCATCAGGACAGCCCGCGTTCGGTCGCGGCGCGCCGCAACATCAAGGTGTCCACCCTCCAGGGTCGTCGCGTCGGCGGCGATGCCGAGGCGGCGGCGGACTAACCAACGCTTTTCGGAGTAGATCACGATGGCCAAGGACGCCGCTAAGTCCGCAAAGACGATCAAGCTCGAGCAGACCGGCAGCGCGATCCGCCGCCACCACTCGCAGCGTTCGACGCTGATCGGGCTCAAGCTCAACAAGATCGGCCGCACCAGCGAACTGCCGGACACCCCGGCCGTGCGCGGCATGATCGAGAAGGTTCACCATCTCGTCCGCATCGTCGACGAGAAGTAAAATTGCGCGCATGATCCAGATCATGCGCAAAACACAAGGAGCAGGGCGATGAAGCTCAGCGATATCGCCGACAACGCCGGCTCGCGCAAGAAGCGTATGCGCGTCGGCCGCGGCATCGGTTCGGGCAAGGGCAAGCAGTCCGGTCGCGGCGGCAAGGGCCAGACCGCGCGTTCGGGCGTGCGCATCAAGGGTTTCGAAGGCGGCCAGATGCCGATGCATCGCCGCCTGCCCAAGCGCGGCTTCAACAACATCTTCCGCGTCGAGTACGCCGAGATCAATCTCGACCGTCTCCAGGACGCCGTCGATGCCAAGAAGCTCGATACCGGCAGCGTCGTGAACGTCGAGGCCCTGGTGAAGGCCGGCGTGCTGCGCCGCGCCAAGGCCGGCCTGCGGCTGCTCGGCCGCGGGGAACTCAAGGCCAAGCTGAACATCGAAGTGCACGGCGCCACCAAGTCCGCGATCGAAGCGGTCGAGAAGGCCGGTGGTTCGGTGAAGATCCTCGCCCCTGCCAAGGAAGAAGGCGAGGCGGCGTAACAACTGCGTCATTGGCCCGCGCCTTGCGGGCCTTGGCGTATGCGGGACGATGGACTTATCGAAGCCGAAGCCCCAGATAGTGTCCGGCGTCCGCTAGAATAGCCCGGCCGCGGGTATGACGGCGCAAAAGGCGGCGGGAGAAAGTCCAATATGGCCTCTGCAGCGGAACAACTGGCAGCCAATCTCAATTTCGGCGCGTTCGCCAAGGCCGACGAACTGAAGAAGCGCATCTGGTTCACACTGGGTGCGCTGCTCGTTTACCGGCTCGGAACCTACATCCCGCTGCCCGGCATCGATCCCAACATCTGGGAGCAGGTGTTCAGGTCGCAGGCGGGCGGCATCCTCGGCATGTTCAACATGTTCGCCGGCGGCGGCATCCACCGCATGGCGATCTTCGCGCTGAACATCATGCCGTACATCTCGGCCTCGATCATCATCCAGCTCCTCACCACCGTCTCGCCGCAGCTCGAGGCGCTGAAGAAGGAAGGTGAGGCGGGCCGCAAGACGCTGAACCAGTACACCCGCTATCTTACGGTGATCCTGGCCGCGTTCCAGTCCTACGGCATCGCGGTCGGCCTTGAAGGCGCCGGCAACGTCGTCAGCGATCCCGGCATGTTCTTCCGTCTCTCCACCGCGATCACGCTGACCGGCGGCACCATGTTCCTGATGTGGCTGGGCGAGCAGATCACCTCGCGCGGCATCGGCAACGGTATCTCGCTGATCATTCTCTCCGGCATCGTCGCCGAGCTGCCCGCAGCACTTGCCAACATGCTCGAGCTCGGCCGTCAGGGCGCGATGTCGACAGGCCTGATCCTGGTCGTGATCGTAATGGCGGTCGCCGTGATCGCCTTCATCGTGTTCATGGAGCGCGCCCAGCGCCGGCTGCTGATCCAGTATCCGAAGCGCCAGGTCGGCAACAAGATGTTCGAGGGCCAGTCCTCGCATCTGCCGCTCAAGCTCAATACGTCAGGCGTGATCCCGCCGATCTTCGCGTCCTCGCTCTTGCTGCTGCCGACCACGGTCGCGAACTTCAACGCGGGCAAGGGACCGGAATGGTTCCAGTGGATCACGACCCAGCTCGGCCACGGCCGTCCGCTGTTCCTGATCCTCTATCTGGCGCTGATCGTGTTCTTCGCCTTCTTCTACACCGCGATCGTGTTCAACCCGACCGAGACCGCGGACAATCTGAAGAAGCATGGCGGCTTCATCCCGGGCATTCGTCCCGGCGAGCGCACCGCCGAATACATCGACTACGTGCTGTCGCGCATCACCGTGCTAGGCGCGATCTATCTCGCGATCGTCTGCTTGATCCCGGAGATCCTGATCTCCTACGCTTCGGTGCCGTTCTACTTCGGCGGCACCTCGCTGCTGATCGTGGTCAGTGTCACCATGGACACGGTGGCGCAGGTGCAGGGCTATCTGCTGGCGCATCAGTATGAAGGCCTGATCCGGAAGTCGAAGCTGCGGGGCCGCCGCCGCTAGAGCATGATACGGAAAAGTGCGCAGCGGTTTTCCGAAAAGATCATGCTCAAACAACAACCTAAAGCGCGATGACGATTCATCCTAATGGCATCGCGCTTTAGCGCCGCGGCGTCCTCTCGAGGCGGCGCACCAGCGCCGCCGATTCGCCGCGCGAGCAACGCGCTGCGCCTGCGGAAAGCGATCGACAACCGTTCGGTCCTACCGGCAGAGCTGCTTTCCCTGCAGCGCAATCACTGATTTCAAAGCTCTTCTTGGCGACCGGGCATTTGCTCCCCTATGATATGGGTAGCGGTGCAGCGCTGATTATGATTTGCACTGCTGCTGACTTTCAAACACAGGTGCGCGACGTATCGCTCACCAATCCGGGGGGCGTACGCCGATGAGAATTATACTTCTGGGACCGCCAGGATCGGGCAAGGGGACCCAGGCGCAGCTGCTGGTGCAGCGTTATGGCATCGTCCAGCTCTCGACCGGCGAGATGTTGCGTGCAGCCGTCGCGGCGGGAACGCCGGTCGGGCTGAAGGCCAAGGAGATCATGGCCAGCGGCGGTCTCGTCCCTGACGATGTCGTGGTCGGAATCATCTCCGACCGGATCGAACAGCCGGACGCCAAGCACGGCTTCATCCTGGATGGCTTCCCTCGTACCGTGCCGCAGGCCGAGGCGCTGGACGAACTGCTGAAGCACAAGCACATGAAGCTCGATGCCGTGATAGAGCTCCGCGTCAACGAGAGCGCGCTACTGAGTCGCGTGGAGACCCGTGTCGCCCAAATGCGGGAGCGCGGCGAGGAGGTCCGGCTCGACGATACCCCGGAGGTCCTGACCAAGCGGCTTGCCAGCTACCGCAGCCAGACGGAACCGCTGATTCACTATTATTCCGAGCGTCGGAAGCTCTCGACTATCGACGGCATGATGGCCATCGACGAGGTCACCCGTGCCATCCATCGCCAGCTCCTGGCGCTGGGCGCGGTTGAGCCCAAGACCCATGGCAAGACCCATGGCAAGACCCATGGCAAGACCCATGCCCGCAGCGCGGCCAAGGCGGCTCCCGCCAAGAAGGCGGCCAAAAAGGCCAAGGCAGCCAAAAAGTCGGCAAAAGCGGCCAAAAAGGCTCCAAAACCGGCGAAGTCAGCCAAAAAGGCTGTGAACGGTGCCAAAAAGGCAGCCAAGGCTGCCAAGAAAGCCGCTAAGAAAGCCGTGAAGAAGGTGGCTAAAAAGACCGCTAAGAAGGCTGTCAAGAAAGGTGCCAAAAAGACCGCAAAAAAGGTCACGAAAAAGCGAGCCAAGCGCTAGCGGCGGTTGACGAAAGCCCCTGGAATCCCCTAATAAGCCCCGCATCCAAGTCGGATAGTTTCAAACGATGCCGGGCCCCAGGAAGACCAGGGGTGGGCGTCGTGTTCGCGTTTGTGAACACCTGCCCGAGAAACATAAGCACTTAAAGCCCGATTCCTGACGAGGGATCGGCAACAGGAGAGAAGGCCGTGGCCCGTATTGCCGGCGTGAACATTCCGACCAACAAGCGCGTGCTGATCGCGCTCCAGTACATCCATGGCATCGGCCAGAAGATCGCTGGTGAGATCCTCGAGAAGGTGAAGATCCCCGAGGATCGTCGCGTCAATCAGCTCAGCGACGCTGAAGTGCTCCAGATCCGCGAAGTCATCGACCGCGACTATCTCGTCGAGGGCGATCTGCGTCGTGAAGTCGGTATCAACATCAAGCGTCTGATGGACCTCGGCTGCTATCGCGGCCTGCGTCATCGTCGCGGTCTGCCGGTGCGCGGCCAGCGCACCCACACCAATGCGCGTACGCGCAAGGGCCCGGCCAAGGCCATCGCCGGCAAGAAGAAGTAAGTTTTCGAATTCTATCGCGGCGTGTGGCGCTACGGGTGACCCGTTCGCCACGCGCTTTTCGTTCCACAGGTGTAGCCGCTGGCATTACGGCGGCGTTTGAGATCTTCAGGAAAGGGACTCAATGGGCAAGGAAGCCACCCGCGTTCGTCGTCGTGAGCGCAAGAACATCGCCTCCGGCGTCGCGCATGTGAACTCGTCGTTCAACAACACGACCATCACCATCACCGATGCGCAGGGCAACACGATTGCCTGGTCCTCCGCCGGCACGATGGGCTTCAAGGGCTCGCGCAAGTCGACCCCTTACGCCGCACAGGTCGCTGCCGAAGACGTCTCCAAGAAGGCGCAGGAGCACGGCATGCGCACGCTGGAAGTCGAAGTTGCCGGTCCCGGTTCGGGCCGCGAGTCGGCGCTGCGCGCTTTGCAGGCCGCGGGCTTCACCGTCACCTCGATCCGCGACGTGACGACGATCCCGCACAACGGTTGCCGTCCGCGCAAGCGTCGGCGCGTCTGATACGAAGTTGCGGGCGCTGTGGTGCCCGCGATGCTTTTTTAAGAAGCCGCGGGTTTGATCTGCGGCCTTTCTCCAACGCCAGTATTTGAATTTTCAAATCGACTGGCCTGTATGGGTGAAACAGTGACGATCCAGAAAAATTGGCAAGAACTGATTCGGCCGAACAAGCTCCAGGTCACGCCCGGCAGTGACCCCGCGCGCTTCGCGACCATCGTTGCCGAGCCGCTCGAGCGCGGTTTCGGCCAGACGCTCGGCAACGCGCTGCGCCGCATCCTGCTCTCCTCGCTCCAGGGCGCGGCGGTGCAGTCGGTGCACATCGACGGCGTGCTGCACGAGTTCTCCTCGATCGCGGGCGTCCGTGAGGACGTCACCGACATCGTGCTGAACATCAAGGACATCTCGATCAAGATGCAGGGCGAAGGCCCCAAGCGCATGGTCGTGAAGAAGTCCGGCCCGGGCGTCGTCACCGCCGGCGACATCCAGACCGTCGGCGATGTCACCGTGCTGAACCCGGACCTGCAGATCTGCACGCTCGACGAGGGCGCCGAGATCCGCATGGAGTTCACGGTCTCGACCGGCAAGGGCTACGTGCCTGCCGAGCGCAACCGTCCCGAGGACGCGCCGATCGGCCTGATCCCGGTCGACAGCCTGTACTCGCCGGTCCGCAAGGTCTCCTACAAGGTCGAGAACACCCGCGAGGGCCAGATCCTCGACTACGACAAGCTGACCATGACGATCGAGACCAACGGCGCGATCTCGCCGGATGATTCGGTGGCTTACGCCGCCCGCATCCTGCAGGATCAGCTCAACGTGTTCGTCAACTTCGAAGAGCCGCGCAAGGAAGTCGCCCAGGAGATCATCCCGGACCTCGCCTTCAACCCGGCCTTCCTCAAGAAGGTGGACGAGCTCGAGCTGTCGGTGCGTTCGGCCAACTGCTTGAAGAACGACAACATCGTCTACATCGGCGACCTCGTGCAGAAGAGCGAAGCGGAAATGCTCCGCACTCCGAACTTCGGCCGCAAGTCGCTGAACGAGATCAAGGAAGTGCTGGCCCAGATGGGTCTGCACCTCGGCATGGAAGTGCCGGGCTGGCCGCCGGAGAACATCGACGAGCTCGCCAAGCGCTTCGAAGATCACTACTGATCCGACTTCACCGTGACGGCCGGCGTCCCCGGCCGTCATTTTTATGGGCGAACGCAGGCAGCCCACCTGAGCAACATGTCCGACGAACCGTCGCGGCAGTTTTAAGTAAGGACTACACACATGCGTCACGGCAAGGTTCATCGGAAGCTCAACCGCACGGCCGAGCACCGCCGCGCGATGTTCGCCAACATGGCGGCCGCGCTGATCAAGCACGAGCAGATCGTCACCACGCTGCCCAAGGCCAAGGAGCTTCGCCCGATCGTCGAGAAGCTCGTTACCCTCGGCAAGAAGGGCGGCCTGTCCATGCGTCGCCAGGCCATCTCCGAGATGCGCGACAAGGACCAGGTCAAGAAGCTGTTCGACGTGCTGGCGCCCCGCTACAAGGACCGTCAGGGCGGCTACACCCGCATCATCAAGGCGGGCTTCCGCTACGGCGACAACGCCGCGATGGCCGTGATCGAGTTCGTCGATCGCGACGTCGATGCCAAGGGCCAGGACTCCGGTCCCGTGCAGGCGAAGGAAGCCGAGGCGGCGTAAGCCTGAAGGCATAGAGTTTGGAAAAGCGGCGCCCTCGAGCGCCGCTTTTTTGTTGGCCGTTCTCGAAGCTTTGGTCCGGCTTGAGATTGTTCGGGGCTTCGAACAGGCAACGAGCAGAATCCTCTCACGCATCGGTGAGAGACGATTGCAGCTGCTTTCGCCGCGCACGATATCTCCGTCAGCATCAAGGAGATATTGCATGCACATCGACCTTTCCGGCAAGACCGCGCTCGTGACCGGCTCGACCGCCGGCATCGGCCACGCCATCGCCAAGGGCCTCGCTGGATCCGGCGCCAGCGTGGTGATCAACGGGCGCGGCCAGGACAAGGTCGATGCGGCCGTACGCAAGCTGGAGGGAGTCGGGGCCAAGGTGCGCGGCATCGCCGCTGATGTCTCGACCGCTTCGGGCTGCAAGGCGCTGGTGGCGGCGTTGCCCGAGGTCGATATCCTCATCAACAACGCCGGCATTTTCGAGCCGAAGGATTTCTTCGCGATTCCGGACGAAGACTGGAGCCGCTTCTTCGAGGTCAACGTCATGAGCGGTGTGCGGCTGTCGCGCGCCTACATGAAGAGCATGCTCAAGCGCAACTGGGGCCGCATCGTCTTCATCTCCTCGGAGTCCGGCCTCAACATTCCCGTCGAGATGGTCCACTACGGTATGAGCAAGACGGCCCAGCTTGCGGTCGCGCGCGGCCTCGCGCAGCTCACCAAGGGTACCGGCGTCACCGTGAACTCGGTGCTTCCTGGCCCGACCATGTCCGAGGGCGTCGAAACCTTCGTGAAGGATCTCGCCAGGCAGAACGGGCAGTCGGTCGACGAGGCCGCGGCCAACTTCGTCAAGCAGCACCGCCCGAGCTCGCTGATCCAACGTTTTGCCAGCGTCGACGAGATCGCGAACATGGTCGTCTACGTGGCCTCGAAGGAAGCCTCCGCAACCAATGGCGCGGCGTTGCGCGCGGAAGGCGGCATCGTCAACACGATTGCCTAGGAGCGATGCATGACGGCTTATGTGATTTCCGAAGTCGAGATGCGCGATCCCGAGGGATTTGAAGCCTATCGCACCCTTGCCGCAAAGACGGTCGCACAGTACGGCGGGCGTTACCTCGTGCGCGGCGGCAAGGCCGAACTGGCGGAAGGCAACCTCCCGCCGAAGGCTGTCGTGGTCGTCGAATTCCCGTCCATGGTGCGGTTGAAGGAATGGTATGCCTCGCCGGAATATGCCGAGGCGCTCAAGCTGCGGCAGACGGCGCTGCAGCGGCGGCTGCTGTTTGTCGAGGGGGCGGCCCCCATCTAGCTGATCTGCCGGTTTGCCCCTTCTTTTCCGAGCGCAACCGGCTACAACAGGGGCTCCATGCTCTGGCCCCTCTCGACCCGACACAAACGTCTGTTCAGGCTGACATCCGCGCGATGGCAGCGGCGGACGATTTTCGTGCTCGGTGGCATTGGGGTCGGCGCCGCTGCGGTGGCGCTGGCGCAGCTCGCCGATCTCGCGCAGTATGCCTTTGCGCTCCTGCTGACCAGGTCGCGTTACGCCGTGCTGGCGGTGACGCCGCTCGGCTTCATGCTGTCAGCCTATCTGACCATCCGCCTGTTCCCGAATGCGCAGGGCAGCGGAATCCCACAGGCAATCGCGGCCCGGCATCTGACCGATCAGGCGGCACGCGCGAGTCTGGTCTCGATTCGGATCGCGGTCGGCAAGATATTCCTCACTCTGTTCGGCCTGCTGTGCGGCGGCTCGGTCGGGCGGGAAGGACCGACCGTCCAGATCGGCGCCTCCATCATGTTTGCACTCGGCCGTGTCTCGCCGCGCCGCCAGCCCGGGTTGATCCTGGCTGGGGCCGCCGCGGGCGTCGCCGCGGCTTTCAACACGCCGCTTGCGGGAATCGTCTTCGGCATCGAGGAGATGAGCCGGGCGTTCGAGACCCGCACGTCGAGCCTCATCATTGCTGCTGTCATTGCCGCCGGCCTGACCTCGCTCGCACTGGCCGGAAATTACGCCTATTTCGGCAGTAGCGCGATGTCGCTGGCGCGTGGCGCCGATTGGCTTGCTGTTCCGCTTTGCGGCGTGGCGGGGGGGCTTGCGGGCGGCCTGTTCAGCCGCGTCGTTATCGCCATGGCGCGCGGTTTCGACAACCCGCTCGGCAGGGCGATCAAGGCACATCCGCTCTGGTTCGCATTTGCCTGCGGCCTCGCCGTCGCCATCTGTGGCCTGGTGTCCGGCGACACGATCTACGGCACAGGTTATGCGCAGGTGAGGACCGCGCTCGACCACAGCTCGCCATTGCCCCAGGATTTCGGAATCCTCAAACTTCTGGCGACGACCTTTGCCGCGATCAGCGGTGTCCCGGGCGGCATATTCTCGCCATCACTCGCCGTCGGTGCCGGCATCGGCAGCAACATCGCATCTTTCTTCCACGACGCGCCGCTCGGCGCGATCATGCTGCTCGGCATGGTCTCCTATTTCGCGGGCGTGGTGCAGGCGCCGATCACGGCTTTCGTGATCGTGACCGAGATGACCGACAATCACGGCATGGTCGTGCCGTTGATGGCGGCCGCGCTGATCGCCCACGCGACCTCGCGGATGATCTGCGAGGAGGGCATCTATCATGCCCTCGCCAAAGGCTATATCGAGCGGGCGACGCGCCCGAAGGAAGAGGAATCGTAGGACGGGCAAAGCCCATCCTACGGTGTCTTCCGCTACCATCCCTCCAGCACGATCTTGCCGCGCGACTTGCCGCTCTCGAGCAGCGCGTGCGCGCGCTTGAGGTTGGCTGCGTTGATCGTGCCAAAGGTCTGGTCGAGCGTGGTGCGCAGCACGCCCTTGTCGATGAGATCGGCGACGTCATTGAGCAGGTGATGTTGCGCGATCATGTCCGATGTCTGGAACGAGGAGCGCGTGAACATCGATTCCCAGTGCACCGAGATCGCCTTGCCCTTGAACGTGCTCATGGTGAACTCCGGGGGATCGTCGATCAGGCCGAAGCGGCCCTGCGGCGCCATGAATTCAGCAATGCTCTTGTAGTGCTGATCGGTGAAGGTGAGGCTCGCCACCAGCGCGACCGGCGGCAGCTTGAGCTTTTCGATCTGCTCCTTCATCGGCTTGCCGTGGTCGATCACCGCATGCGCGCCGAGATCGAGGCACCATTTTTGCGACTCCGGTCGCGTCGCGGTCGCGACCACAGTGAGCCCGGTGAGGCGACGGGCAAGCTGGATCAGGATCGAGCCGACGCCGCCGGCGCCGCCGGTGATCAGGAGCGTGCGCGGATCGATGCTCTTGCCGGGAATTGCGCCGAGCCGGTCGAACAGCAATTCCCAGGCGGTGATGGAGGTGAGGGGCAGGGCGGCGGCCTGTGCGAACGAGAGCGACTTCGGCTTGTTGCCGACGATGCGCTCGTCGACCAGGTGGAATTCGGCATTGGTGCCCTGGCGCAGGATCGAGCCTGCGTAAAATACCTCGTTGCCCGGCTTGAACAGCGTGACCTCGGGACCGACGGCATCGACCACGCCGGCGGCGTCATAGCCGAGAATCTTGGTCTCGCCCTCGGGCGGGGCGGCGCGCTTGCGCACCTTGTAATCGACCGGATTGGCCGAGATGGCCTTCACGACGACGCGAATGTCGCGTCCCTGCGGCTCGGGCTTGGCGGTTTCGAAATCGATCAGCGCGTCCTGATCCTCGATCGGAAGCGATTTCTTGTAGCCGACGGCCTTCATGGCTTGTCTCCATCAGATGGCGTTTCGCCTGCCGCTCTAACTGTCGTTCTGGCTCCGGTTTGGCAAGTACTGTAAATTCGGGGATATAGTCCCTGTTTGGATACTATTGGGAAAACACGCATGAGACGGCGCAATTTTGCCCGGCGTCCGGGCTGCTCGGTCGAGGCGACGCTGGACCTGATCGACGGCAAATGGAAGGGCGTGATCCTTTACCATCTCCAGGGCGGCACCCAGCGCTTCGGCGAATTGCGCCGGCGGATGCCTGGCATCACCCAGCGGATGTTGACCAAACAGCTTCGCGCGCTGGAGGAGGACAAGCTCGTCATCCACAAGGTCTATGCCGAAGTGCCGCCGCGGGTCGAATACTGCCTTTCCGAACTCGGCGAGAGTCTCAGGCCGGTGATCGACATCCTGAAGGCCTGGGGCGAGAGCCACCAGCAGCGGCTGTCCTGCGCGCCGCCGCCAGTGGTCGTGAGGAAGCCGAAGCGCGCGGCGTGAGAACCGGCAGCGGCGTGTGCCGCTCTCGGTAGAGATCGCCTTGGAACGCCACAAGCGTACGCATGGCGACCGCACGCAAGGACGAGCCGGTGTTGACCGAAGATGTCGCGCTCGCCTGCTTTCGACACGTCGCCATGCAGATGACCCAGCCCGAAGCGGACGCTGCTGTTGACGTTCCAGTTCGGCGTGGCGCACGCAGAACTTGTAGGCCCAAGGCGTCCTGATGGACCCCAATATTGCCCCCGGGCGCCCTTCTATTGAGGGACGAACGCGCCTATATTCCGGCGTCTTTTCCAAGAGGTAGGAATGTTTCGATCGACCTGGACCGCCGTCGTCACGGCATTGTGCATAGGCTTTTCGACCCACTTCAATCCGGCTGCCGCGCAGGAGCGCCGCGTCCCGTCGTCGCCGGCCGAACTGCGGCTGTCTTATGCGCCGATCGTGCAGCGGGTGCAGCCGGCTGTCGTCAACGTCTATGCCGCCAAGGTGGTGCAGAACCGCAATCCGCTGCTGGATGATCCGATCTTCCGCCGTTTCTTCGGCGACGGGCAGCAGCAGGAGCAGGTGCAGCGCTCGCTGGGCTCGGGCGTGATCGTCGATTCCTCCGGCCTCGTCGTCACCAACGTTCATGTCATCGAAGGCGCCGACCAGGTGAAGGTGTCGCTGTCGGACAAGCGCGAGTTCGAAGCCGAGATCGTGCTGAAGGATTCGCGCAGCGACCTCGCCGTGCTGCGTCTCAAGGATAGCCACGAGAAGTTCCCGGCGCTCGAGTTCACCAACTCCGACGAGCTGATGGTCGGCGATGTCGTGCTGGCGATCGGCAATCCGTTCGGTGTCGGCCAGACCGTGACCCACGGCATCATCTCGGCGCTGGCGCGCACGCAGGTCGGCATCACCGACTATCAGTTCTTCATCCAGACTGATGCGCCGATCAATCCAGGCAATTCCGGCGGCGCGCTGGTGGACATGAATGGCCGGCTCGCCGGCATCAACACTGCGATCTATTCGCGCTCCGGCGGCTCGCAGGGCATTGGTTTTGCGATTCCGGCCAACATGGTGCGCGTCGTCGTGGCCTCCGCCAAGAGCGGCGGCAAGGCGGTGAAGCGTCCGTGGCTCGGTGCGAAGTTGCAGGCGGTGACGCCGGAGATCGCCGAAAGCCTCGGCCTCAAGACGCCGAGCGGCGCCCTGGTCGCCAGCGTCGTGCCGAACGGTCCCGCGGCGAAGGCCGGCCTGAAATCCTCCGACCTGATCACCGCGATCGATGGCCAGACGGTGGATGATCCCAATGCGTTCGACTACCGCTTCGCCACCCGTCCACTCGGCGGCACCGCGCAGATCGACGTGCAGCGCGGCAGCAAGCCGCTCAAGCTGACGATTGCGCTCGAGACCGCGCCCGACATCGGCCGCAACGAGCTCGTTATCACCACGCGTTCGCCGTTCCAGGGCGCGAGGATCTCCACCATCACGCCGGCGGTGGCTGACGAGCTGCATCTGGACGCCGACACCGAGGGCGTCGTCGTCACCGACATCGGCGACGGTACGGCGGCACAGAATGTCGGCTTCCAGAAGGGCGACATCATCCTGTCCGTGAACAACCAGAAGATCGGCAAGACCAGCGACCTGGAGCGGGCAGCGAAGGAGCAGCCGCGGCTCTGGCGCATCGCGCTGGTGCGCGGCGGTCAGCAGATCAACGTTACGCTGGGCGGATGAGTCCGAAGCGACCACAGGAGGCGCCAACTCTCTTTGCCGCGGCGGGGCTCGATCACGATGCCCCGCATCCGCTGCCGGACCGGCTGCGGCCGCGCGCGCTGTCGGAGGTTGTCGGCCAGGATCACATCCTCGGCCCCGACGGTGCGCTGACGCGCATGCTGGAGACGCGCACGCTCGGATCGCTGGTGTTCTGGGGACCGCCCGGCACCGGCAAGACCACGGTGGCGCGGCTGCTTGCCGATGCGACCGACCTGCATTTCGAGCAGATCTCGGCGGTGTTCTCCGGCGTCGCCGATCTGAAGAAGGCGTTTGATGCCGCGCGTGCCCGGCGCGAGATGGGCAAGGGCACGCTGCTGTTCGTCGACGAGGTGCACCGCTTCAACCGGGCGCAGCAGGATTCGTTTCTGCCGGTGATGGAAGACGGCACCGTCGTGATGGTCGGCGCCACCACCGAGAACCCGTCCTTCGAGCTCAATGCGGCGTTGCTCTCCCGCGCGCGCGTCCTGGTGTTTCGCTCGCTCGATGCGGCCGCGATCGAGAAGCTGTTTGCGCATGCCGAAGAGGTCGAGGGCCGCAAGCTGCCGCTCGATGCGGAAGCACGCGCCGTGCTGGTCCGCATGGCCGATGGCGATGGCCGCGCGTCGCTGACGCTGGCCGAAGAGGTCTGGCGCTCGGCACGCGCGGACGAAATCTTCAACGCTGCGCAGCTGCAGGAGATCCTGCAGCGCCGCGCGCCGATCTACGACAAATCCGCCGACGGCCACTACAATCTGATCTCGGCGCTGCATAAGTCGGTGCGCGGTTCCGATCCGGATGCGGCGCTCTACTACCTCGCGCGCATGCTCGATGCCGGCGAGGACCCGCTGTTCCTGGCCCGCCGCGTCGTGCGCATGGCGGTGGAAGACATCGGTCTTGCCGATCCGCAGGCGCTCGTCATCGCCAACGCGGCGAAGGATGCCTTCGACTTCCTCGGCCATCCCGAAGGCGAGCTCGCCATCGCGCAGGCCGTCGTCTATCTCGCCACCGCGCCGAAATCGAATGCGGTTTACACGGCGTTCGGTACCGCGATGCAGGTCGCAAAACAGGCCGGCTCGCTGCTGCCGCCCAAGCACATCCTGAACTCGCCGACGAAGCTGATGAAGTCGGAAGGCTACGGCTCCGGCTACGAATACGACCACGACGCCCCCGATGCCTTCTCCGGCCAGGACTATTTCCCGGAGGCCCTCGGCCGCCAGACCTTCTATGATCCGCCCGAGCGAGGCTTCGAGCGCGAGATTCGCAAGCGGCTGGATTACTGGGCCAAGCTGCGCAAGGAGCGGGGCGGCTCGCGCTAGAGGTCGCCGTTTCGTCGTGACGAAAGGCAGCTTTTAGGGTAGGCAGGCAAGCATGAGCCGCCGCATCAAAAGAACCAACCAAGAGTCCCGTTCGCGCGATGAGCGCAAGGAATCGCGCCCGTTCAAGGCGCGGAGCGCGAAGAAGGCGGGGCCGCGTCCGGGCGGCAAGCCCGGCGGGAAGCCGCCGCGCTTTGCGGGCGAGCGCGCGGAGCGTCGTCCGCCCCAGGCCAAGCTGGAGAAGGCTGAGCTGCAAAGGGCCGCGCCGGCGAAGTCGGTCGAGCCGCTGCTGCCGACCAAGGTGCAGACCGTCGCGGTCACGGCTGATGAGAACAACATGCGGGTCGATCGCTTCCTCGAAGCGCGCTTTCCCGGCCTGTCGTTTTCCCACATCCAGCGCGTCGTCCGCAAAGGCGAGCTGCGCGTCGACGGCAAGCGCGTCGACAGCAAGGACCGGTTGGAGGAGGGGCAGAGCGTCCGCATTCCGCCGCTGAAGCTCGATGCGCCGAAGGTCGGCGGCGAGCTCTCGGAGGCTGCGCAGAAGACGCTCAAGGCGCTGAAGGAGATGACGATCTACGAGGACGACGACGTCCTCGTCCTGAACAAGCCCGCCGGCCTCGCCGTGCAGGGTGGCTCGGGCATGACGCGCCACATCGACCAGATGCTGGAGGTGATGCGCGATTCAAAGGGGCAGAAGCCGCGGCTCGTGCACCGCATCGATCGCGAGACCTCGGGCTGCCTCTTGATCGCCAAGACGCGCTTTGCCGCCTCGCACTTGACCGGCGCGTTCCGTTCGCGCTCGGCGCGAAAAGTCTATTGGGCGCTGGTGCCGGGTCTGCCGAAGCCGAAGCAGGGCCGCATCTCGACCTTCCTGGCGAAGGACGAAGGTGAGGACGACACCATCATGCGCATCGCCCAGCATGGCGACGAGGGCGCGAGCCACGCCGTCACTTATTACGCGGTCGTCGAAACCGCCGGCAACAAGCTGACCTGGGTGTCGCTGAAGCCGGTGACGGGCCGCACGCACCAGCTTCGCGCCCACATGGCCCATATCGGCCATCCCATCGTCGGCGATCCCAAATATTTCAACATCGAGAACTGGCAGCTGCCGGGCGGCCTGCAAAACCGGCTGCATCTGCTCGCGCGCCGCATCGTCATCCCGCATCCGCGCGGCGGCGTGATCGATGCCACCGCGCCGTTGCCGCCGCACATGCAGCAGTCGTGGAATCTGCTCGGGCTGGACGCCAGCCGGTTTGATCCGATCGAGAATGCGCCGGAGGAGTAGGGGCGTAACACCTCCTCAGCGTCATCGCCCGAAGGCGGGCGATGCAGTATTCGAGAGGGGAGCCGAATTCGCTCTCACCATATCCGCCGCGGCGTACTGGATGCCCGGTCAAGCCCGGGGCATGACGGCGGCGGCTAGTTCCGAAACTGCTCGAGAAACATCCGCAATGAATCATGCGGACTCTCAACGTCCGTGATCAGCCAGCCTTCCGGACCGTTGACCAGGATGAAGTTCAGCGCCACCCGTCGTCCGCGATTGTCGAAATTCGCCGCGACATAGGTCTTGTCGTATTGCTTGCGCAGGATCGCGATCGCGACCGGGCCGAGTTTCCAGTTCGGGCTCTGCACCAGGAAGTCGTAGGGTTCGTTCCGCGGCTCGGACCATGCTTTGCGCAAAGAGGGATCGAAAAATTGCCGGGTGGTCGCCGCGTCCCGCGGCAGGCCTTTGGAAAGCTCCGGTGCACCTTCGCCATAGTAAGCGTAGACGTTCCGGACCAGCGATTCCGGGGTGCGAAAACCGGCCTCGGCTGCGGCGGGCCAAAGCCCGGTCAGCAGGGCCACAATGCCAGCAAGTTCCCTCATGCCCGCCGCTCGCTTTATCGGCCACAGGTCTTATCTTAAAAGCTAGCATCGAGCGACCGGGACCGAAAACTCACATGCGCGAATTGTTCGAAGAAGCAGCTAACCAGCCCCCGCCGGATCCCAGGGAATCGGCGCGGGCGTCCGCGCGCACGCCGCTGCGCAAGCGCTTCTACAAGGAAGCCGGCATCGTCGAGGCCGAGGGCGGCTTTGCCATCACGCTCGACGGCAAGCCGATCCGCACCCCGTCCGCCCGCCAGGTGTTGATCCCTTCGCAGGCGCTCGCCGATGCCGTGGCCGCGGAATGGGCCGCCCAGGGCGAGGCGATCGATCCCGTCACCATGCCGCTGACGCGGATCGCCAACAGCGTGGTCGAGGGGGTGGTGGATCGCGTCGAACTCGTCACTGATGACCTCGCAAAGTACTTCGAGACCGACCTGCTGTTCTATCGCGCCGGGCATCCCGAGGGGCTGGTCGCCCGCGAAGCCGCGCATTGGGACCCGGTGCTGTTCTGGGCCGCGGAGGCGCTGGGAGCACACTTCATCCTCTCCGAAGGCATCATGCATGTGAAGCAGCCGGACGAGGCGGTCAGGGCCGCCCGCGCGGCACTGCCTGATGATCCCTGGTCGGTGGCGGCGCTCCACATGGTGACGACCCTGACCGGCTCGGC
The DNA here is from genome assembly GCF_028128765.1 of Bradyrhizobium sp. CCBAU 51627. GTDB lineage: Bacteria > Pseudomonadota > Alphaproteobacteria > Rhizobiales > Xanthobacteraceae > Bradyrhizobium. The sequence continues at coordinate 97,991 of NZ_LBJG01000027.1, read as the reverse complement.
GCTCCTGGCGCTGGCGCTGGCCCATGGCGTGCGCGACGCCGATCAGGTCTGGGCCGCCGCCCATGTCGACGAGGATTGGAATATCGACCAGTGGGGCGTGGACGAGGAGGCGGTCGCCCGCCGCGCCACCCGCCTCAGGGATTTCGAGGCCGCCGTGGCGGTGCTGGCCGCCGTCAATCCCGACGTGGTCAAAGGTCCTTAACGAGAGGTTTACGACGGCGGCCTTAGGGTGGGGACCAGCGTTCTCCCGGGCCTCTGAAATGCCGACGCCAGTCACTTCGATCCTTCCCGTCAGTGCCCCCAGCCCCGTGGCTGATGCGGCGACGCCGGATCTTGTGCTGCAGGCCGGTAGCGTGGTCGAAGCCAGGGTCGTCAGCCTGCTTGCCGACAATCTGGTGCGGATCGCGATCGCGAACCTCTCGATGGACGTGATGTCCGAGGTGTCGCTGACCCCAGGGCAGAATCTCCAGCTCGCGGTCTCGCAGAACGACGGCACTATCAGGCTCGCCGTGGTCAACGGGCCAGGCGAGGCCAGCGCCGATCAGGTTAGTTTAACGCCGAGGGCGGCCTCGCTGATCGACAGCCCCTCGCTCGCACCATCCGCGACCGCGGCACGCATTCCCCTGACGCCGACCGAGCAGGCTGCGGTGACCGTGGCCTCGGCCGAGGCCGTGACCAAGCAGGGCAGCCAGGCGCCGTTGTTCGCCAATCTGACATCCGTCGTGACCGGCAGCGATTTGCCGGAAGGCTTGAAGCAGGCCGTGCTGGACGTGCTGGCGCAACAGACGCCGCTCCACACCGCCCTCGACGGCGGCGATATCGAATCCGCGTTCCAGAAGTCCGGCCTGTTTCTCGAGGCCTCGCTTGCCGCAGGCACGACGCCGCCGTCGGGCACCATGCCGGACCTGAAGGCCGCGCTGCTGGTGCTCCGCCAAACGCTGGCGGCAACATCAGGCACCATGGAGCCCGCCGTGCCACAGGTCGCGGCGCCAAGCGCATCACTTCCGTCCGGCACTGCGGCCACGCTGCAGACTGCAGCCTCGCCGCTGCAAGTGACGGGCGAGGCCGCCCAGGCCGTGCTGTCACCGCTCGAGGTTGGGACTGCGCAATCCGCGCAATTGCCACGCGAGGCTGCGTTGGCGGCTGCCGTGCTGGCGGATGTGGCTGGCGCAACTCCGCAGCCGGCATTGCCGCGCACCACCATGTCAGCAGGTGTTGCCGCAACCCTGCTGCAAGAGGTCACGCAAAGCTTGCCGCGCATGACCGGCAACGTTCCGGGCTCCAACAAGCCCGTGCCTGACAGCCGCATCTTCGAAGCGGCCGCACTTACGACGACGCCACCGCCGTTCCGCGGTGCGTTGCCGTCGCCGCAAGCCGTCGCCTCGCCATCGCTGGCACCAAACCCGCCGCTCGCGGCAACCGTGCATCGCCTGCTTGGCGATACCGACGCCGCGATCGCACGGCAGACGCTGCTGCAGGTGGCGTCGCTTCCTGATCGTACCGATGCCAGCGGACATCGCATCGATCCGACCGCGCCGCAGTGGAATTTCGAGATTCCGTTCGCGACGACGCAGGGCACCGCGATGGCGCAGTTCGAGATCTCGCGCGATGGCGACAACGAAACACCAGAACTTGCCAAGCGTGCCTGGCGCGCGCGATTCACGCTCAATCTCGAGCCGAGCGGACCCGTGCACGCGCTGATCACGCTGAGCGGCGACAAGACCTTTGTGCGGATGTGGGCCGAGCGGCCGGGGACCGCGCAGCAGCTCCGCGCCGGGATCGGTGAGCTCAATCTGGCGCTGACCAAAGCCCAGCTCAAGCCCGGCGACATCATCGTGCGCGACGGCACGCCGCCGCAGCCGGCGCCCGCGCGTGCGGGGCATTTCCTGGATCGCGCCACATGAGCGAGGAGTCCAAGCTCGCCATCGCGCTGCATTACGAGAAGGGCCGCGGCGCGCCCGTGGTCGTCGCCAAGGGCGAGGGCACGATCGGTGCCAAGATCGTCGAGATCGCCAGGGCGCATGACATCCCGATCGAGGAGAATGAAGTGCTCGCCGGCGCGCTCTCCAAGGTTGAACTCGGCGAGGAGATCCCGCCCGATCTCTACAAGGCCGTGGCCGAAGTGCTGGTGTTCGTGCTGCGGCTGTCGGGGCGGGGGCGGTAGGGGATAACGCCAGCACACGCGATGCCGTAGGGTTGGGCAAAGGCGCGCAGCGCCGTGCCCGCCATCTGCAATTGGTGGGGGACGCTTTCGCTTTTGCTTACCCTACGGCAGCTGCACTCGTAGTGCCGGCGTCGGCTCTATCCCAGCTTGAACAACGCCTGCAGGAACTCCACCACCGCTTTCTGCGACTCCGCGGCCGTGGCGGGATTGCCGCCGACATGCGGGTTGAGCTCGACGCACGCGTCCTTGTAGGTGAATGGCGCGTTGGTATCGCCGTTCATCAGCACGCCGCCGTCGCCCTCTTTGATGTGGCAGTTGCGTACGGTCTGCGAGTTGGCCGAGACCGTGACCCTGTTGACGCCGAGCAGGCCGCTGTCGAAGCCGTGCGCGCTGTCAGGATATTCGGTCAGCACCACGTCGCGTCCCGCAGACTTGAGCCGCTCGACGAAGGCCTTGCAGCTCCTCACGGGGTTATAGTCATCGGGCGTGCCGTGGAAGATGCGGATCGGACGCGCGGCGACTTCGGTGTCGGTCTGATAGGTCGTCGAGCAATCGGGATAGAACGGGATGTAGGCCGCGAACTGCAGGCCGGACCTGTTCCAGAGCTTGTGGAAGCGGTCGAGGCTCGCATAGAGCGTCGCCTGGCCGCCGCGCGAAAAGCCCATCAGCACGATGCGGTCAGGATCGACCCGCGGGTGCTTCGCCAAAATCTCCAGCGAGCGATAGACGTCGATGATGAGATTGAGCCGGCCGAGCAGAGCCTGGTTCGGTCCGACCACGGTGAGACCGCGGCCGGTAAAGCCGTCGATGACGAAGGTCGAGATGCCCATGGCGTTGAACGCGTGCACCCAGGCGTCCGTGGTGGGGCTGACGCCGCTTGAACCGTGCATCAGCACGACGACCGGCATCTTGCCCGAGCCTTGCGCGACGCGGAATTCGCCGGCAACCGTGACCGGCTTTCCGGCCGCGGCATCGCCGCTGAGGAATTGCTGGTCGGAGAGGGTGAGTGACGGGATCGGGAAGATCTCGGTCCGGGCCGGCGCGTTCTTGGGAAGCGATTGAGCGCTGGCGAGCCCGGTCGAAATGCAGAGCGCGATAAGCGCCGCAGCGGCGCGCAATGCCGTCGGCATCGGATCCTCCCTTGATTTTCGGGAAGTAGATCAACGCCCGTGCGCGCTGTCAATTTGCGCGGGCGCGCCTCACGTCTTGTCGGCCGGATTCTTCGCCGTCAGCGCCTGGTCGATGGCGAAGCCGCCGATCTCGCTCATCGCCGCCGAGATCACATCGCCTTTGCGCGCAAAGTCGCTGGAGAGATAGTCGAACTGGGTGCGCGCCAGCCGCAGCACTTCGATCGGCACTGAGACGACGGTCTCGTTGAAAGCATCGACGGAGGTCCGCAAGCTCTCGAGCTCGGTGGTGAGCTTGCCGATGTGACTCTCCGCATCCCGCATCAGCATGAGCAGCTTGCCGCGCTCGGTATCGAAGGCGGCGCGTTCGGCGGCGGCGGCCGTGGTGACCTCCGCAAGCTGCGTCCGCAGCGCGGCGATCTGATTGATCATGGCGTTGGAGGCGAGCTCGGCGGCTGCACGCCGCTCGGCGAGGTGCTTGTTCTCCTCCTGCTGCTCGTGAAACAGCCGCTCGGCCGACATCGCCCGCTGCGCCAGCGATTGGATCAAGCTGGCCGCACGCAGCAGCATCTCGCCGTTCCCGCCCGACACCATGCTGGCCATCCGCCGCAGGAAATCGGTGGTCTCGGACGCTCTGTTCGGAGGCAGGGGAACGACCGTGGCGGACATGGGAGATGCTTGCAGCCGGACGTGATGACCGCCGCCGTACCGACTGAGCTCACGCAACATTCGGCGCCTGATCGTGACAGGAGCAAGCCTGAATCGGCTGGCCCGGTCAACCGGCCAACGGCAATAAAATGCCGGCCATCCCGTGGGCGGGATCAGGTACCGCTCTGCCGGCCGATCCGCCCCAAATGGGTGAAGCCGAAGCCGGCGGAATATTTCAGGCCGTAGCCCAGCGCCCGGTCGATGCCGATATGGGCGAGCCAAATCAAGGCGATGGACAAGGTGAGGGGCGAGGCGAGGCCAAAGCCCAGCGTCAGCAGCGCCACCGGCGCCATGTAGCTGTGGACGGCGTTGTAGACCATGGCGCCGAATTTGGCGTCGACGAGATAGGCCAGGAAGCTCAGATCGGGGACGAAGAAGAGCAGGGCAAATACCCACCAGGAGCCGTCCCAGGCCCAGTAAAGCACCACCATCCCCGCAAACAGGGTCAGCCCCTCCAGCCGCAGCAGGATGTTGACGCCGCCCGTTGCCGCGCCGGTTTCGGCCGTTGCTTCACTCATGCTCGCCTCCCGCGGCAAAACTCTGAAATTCCTTGCGCTTTCACGCTGATTCAGGGCTGCCCTGCAAGGCTGAAAGCCGCTTCCCGCCCCGCAAAATGCCGTGTTAGAACCCCGCATCACTTAAGAACTGGCGGGAGCAAATGAAACATATCCTGGACGCCCTTGAAGACCGTCGTGCCGGGGCCAAGCTCGGCGGCGGGGAGAAGCGCATCGAGGCGCAGCACGCCCGCGGCAAGCTGACCGCGCGCGAGCGCATCGAGCTCCTGCTCGACAAGGGATCGTTCGAGGAGTTCGACATGTTCGTCGAGCACCGCTCCACCGAGTTCGGCATGGAGAAGACCAAGGTCCCCGGCGACGGCGTCGTCACCGGCTGGGGCACCGTCAACGGCCGCAAGACGTTCGTCTTCGCAAAAGACTTTACCGTGTTCGGCGGCTCGCTGTCCGAAACGCACGCGCTGAAGATCACAAAACTCCAGGACATGGCGATGAAGGCGCGGGCGCCCATCATCGGCCTCTATGACGCGGGCGGTGCCCGCATCCAGGAGGGCGTTGCCGCGCTCGCCGGTTATTCCTACGTGTTCCGCCGCAACGTGCTCGCCTCGGGCGTGATCCCGCAGATCTCGGTCATCATGGGCCCCTGCGCCGGCGGCGATGTCTATTCGCCCGCGATGACCGACTTCATCTTCATGGTGAAGAACACCAGCTACATGTTCGTCACCGGCCCGGATGTCGTGAAGACCGTCACCAACGAGGTCGTGACCGCCGAGGAACTCGGCGGCGCCTCGGTGCACGCCACGCGCTCCTCGATCGCGGACGGCGCCTTCGAGAACGACGTCGAGACGCTATTGCAGATGCGGCGCCTGATCGACTTCCTGCCGTCCAACAACAGCGACGGCGTGCCGGAATGGCCGAGCTTCGACGATCCTGCACGGATCGACATGTCGCTCGACACGCTGATCCCCGACAATCCGAACAAGCCCTATGACATGAAGGAGCTGATCCTGAAAGTCGTGGACGAGGGCGACTTCTTCGAGATCGCGGAAGCCTTTGCCAAGAACATCGTCACCGGCTTCGGCCGCATCGCCGGCCGCACCGTCGGCTTCGTCGCCAATCAGCCGATGGTGCTGGCCGGCGTGCTCGACTCTGACGCATCGCGGAAGGCCGCGCGATTTGTCCGCTTCTGCGATGCCTTCAACATCCCGATCGTCACCTTCGTCGACGTGCCGGGCTTCTTACCCGGAACCGCGCAGGAATATGGTGGCCTGATCAAGCACGGCGCAAAGCTGTTGTTCGCCTACTCGCAGTGCACGGTGCCGCTCGTCACCGTCATCACCCGCAAGGCCTATGGCGGCGCCTTCGACGTCATGGCGTCCAAGGAAATCGGCGCCGACATGAACTACGCCTGGCCGACCGCCCAGATCGCGGTGATGGGCGCCAAGGGCGCGGTCGAGATCATCTTCCGCTCTGACATCGGCGACCCCGACAAGATCGCCGCGCGCACCAAGGAATACGAGGACCGCTTCCTGTCACCCTTCATCGCCGCCGAGCGCGGTTACATCGACGACGTCATCATGCCGCACTCGACACGGAAGCGGATCGCGCGGGCGCTGGCGATGCTGAAGGACAAGAAGGTGGAAGCGCCGGCGAAGAAGCACGACAATTTGCCGCTGTGAGATCGTAGCCCGGATGGAGCGCAAGCAAAATCCGGGTTCTCCGTCGACCGTTGCTGGTTGATAGCCAATGACCGAAGACGATCCGACCGACGAAATCTCCGACATCGAAGACCGGATCGAGCGGCTCGCCGAGATCGCGGAGCGGTGCCGGAAGTACATCCTGGCGTCCAAGATCGCGATCGGCGGCGGTGCGGCGCTGCTCGTGATCACCATCCTCGGGCTGTTTGGTTTTGGTCAGACCGCCGCGCTCGGCTCGATCGCGCTGGTGCTCGGCGGCATCGTCTCGCTCGGCTCGAACATCAGCACGTTGCGGCAGACGGACGGTGCGATCGCTGCTGCCGAGGCGCGCCGCGCCGCGCTGATCGGCAGGATTGATCTCCGCGTGGTCACCGATACGCCGATGAAGCTGGTGTAGTGCGCTACCTTACGCGGCAGGCTTGAGGTTCAGCACCTGCAACTCCGCGCGACATTCGGCGGCGAACGCTTGGAGCCGTTCCGAGGTTTGCTGGTCGAGGATCGCTTTCGCCAGACGCTCGGCACGGGCTACTTGCTCTCTGAGATAGTCGATGCGGGTCATGTGTCACCTTCCACCGGACAATTTGAAGCAAATTGCTTCGTTCCAGTGGCCATGAGCGTATGGCTAACGGCGGGTTAATGATGTGCGGCGGGTCACATCCCGCGCGCCTTATCCGCCGCAGCGAAATGCGCCATCTGATCCGCGTGGGCTTTCGCGAACGCCGGGCGGCCCGTTGCACGCGCGACATAGGCGCGGCAGGCGGGGCTGTCCGCCAGCCCGTCGAATTGATCGACGACGCGCAGCACGTCCGACATCAGGACGTCGGCGACGGAGAAGGATCCCGCCAGCCATTCGCGCGCCGCAAGCACCGGCTCGAGATGCTTGAGACGGAGCTTGAGGAAGTCGTCCACGAACTTCCACGCCGCCGTGTCGCTCGGATGGCCCATGAATTTCGACATCGTCCAGGGCAGGCTCGCCATCTCCACCGAATTGAGCGCGGCGAACAGCCATTCCGTCGCCTCAACGCGGCCGCGCGGATCTGATGGCATCAGCTTCGCGCTGAGCGCGCCGAGATGGAGCAGGATCGCGCCGCTTTCGAAGATCGAGAGGTCGCCATCGGTCAGCCACGGCACCTGGCCGAACGGCTGGTGCGCGAGATGTTCGGCGCCGCGCCCGTTGAACGGCACGCTCGCGACGCGATAGGGCAAGGCGGCTTCCTCGAGCGCCCAGCGCACCCTGAGGTCGCGCACAAAACCGCGCGGGGGCGGGGGAACCCAGTCGAAGGTGGTCAGGGTGAGATCGGACATGTGGTGTCTCCGTGCTGTCTGGCAGAGGACGGGTGGAGAAAGCGCGTTCCGACATGTCGAGAGATCTTTTTTTCGCATGGGCCCACATCTGAACGAGCGATTCGGTGGCAGTTCATATCATCGTCGCGACACTTCCTCTGCATCACTTGATCGATCAAACAGAGGACACGCCATGGAGCGTAGGAACTTTTTGAAACTTGCCCTTGGTGTCGCGGCGGGAGCCGCCGCGTTGATGCCGCCGCACAGGCCGCGCCATCGGCGCCGCAGCCGCTGCGTCGTGCCGGCATGCCCCAGGGCAGTCCGGAAGTTGATCCTGCGGTGACCAGCAGCGAGGAAGTCGCGCAGCTCAAGCCCGAGCAGGTGCACTGGCGCGGCCGCTGGCACCACCGTCACTGGGGCTGGCACCATCGTCACTGGGGCTGGCGCCATCGCCATTGGGGCTGGCGTCGTCGCTGGCATCGCAATCACTGGCGTCATTGGTAACAGCGCGTGGAATGAAAGAGGAGATCGCGATCACGATTCCCTTTTTATTGACGTCAGGCGCTCAATGAAAATGGCCGCGCAGGCTCATGCGCGGCCTTTCGCATGGTGCGGAAGATCAGAACGGACGGCAGCGGCCGGCGTACCAGCGGAAGCCGTAGGGGCAAACGCGCGGGCGCACGACGACGACAGGCGGGGCGACCACGACGGGAGCGGGGCGCACGACAACCGGACCGCGCATCGGACGGCAGCCGCCATAGGGGCCGAGATACCAGCCCGGTCCGCAACCGCCGGCGGCGCTGGCCGCCTCGCCGAACCCGACGACCGCGCCGGCGACCATCAGGGCGGCGAAGAGATATTTCATGGGGTCTTCCTTCTCGTCCTTGGGGCAAATCTTTGAGCTTGCGCGCTTGCGCGCACGATGAATCAAAAGACACGATTCGACACGTTAAATCTGGCAGTCGTGTCGGCACGTTGCGATGCAAGCCTGCCAATCATGATCTGAATGCGGCATGAACATTTGTCGCGCGCGGCTTTGCGCGACATGAATGGCGCTAGCGGCGGAGAAAGCTCAACACCATTTCCTTGTACTTCTCCGGCGCCTCCAGGAAAACGAGGTGGCCGGTGTCCGGGATTACCTCCGCCCGCGCATCCGGCATCTTTGCTGCCAGTGCTTTTGCGAGCGCGGCGTTTTGTCCCATCTTCGTGCGCAATGCTTCCGGCGCGTTCGGTCTGCCCGGTGCATTGTGATCGTCGGCGCCCATGATGAACAGCACGGGTCCCGTGATGAGAGCGATCTCGTGCGCGACCGGCTCGCGATAGATCATCTGGCCGGAAGAGACGAAGGCATGCAGCCAGCGCGGATAGTCCGGGCTGCCCTTGATGTTGAAGCGGGCATCGGTGAACGGCGCGATGGCGTCGGGCGGCAGCTTGATCGCATAGTTGGTCTGGAGCTGGTTGCGATAGCCGTCGGCGGTGAGCTTGTCTTCGGCCTCCATCATCTTCTCGGTCGGCGTCGGCGGCACGTAGAGGCGATAGTCCTCGAGGCCGATCGGTGCGGTCAGCACCAGATGGGTGACGCGGTCCGGATAGGCGCGCGCGATGCGCACGCCCAGCATGCCGCCCATTGAATGCGCGACGATGTCGGCTTTGTCGATCTTGAGATGATCGAGCAGCGCGATGGTGTTGCGCGCCAGCGTATCGAAATGCAGCTCGCCCACAGGCTTGGAGGATTTGCCGAAGCCGATCTGGTCCGGCACCACGACGCGATAGCCGGCCTCGCTCAGCATCTTGATGACATCAGCCCAATAGCTCGACGGAAAATTGCGCCCGTGCAGCAGCACCACGGTGCGGCCGTTCGGCTGCGACGCCGCGACGTCCATATAGGCCATGCTGAGCCGCTCGCCGTCATTGACGACCGGCAGCAGGTGCACGGGATAGGGATAGGCAAAACCTTCGAGCGCGATGCCGTAGGGTTCGCGTTGTGGCGCGTCGGTGGCGCGGGCTGCGAGTGGGACAGCGAGCAGGGCGGCTGCGAGCGCGGCCGGAATGATGCGGTTCATGGGAGGTCTCGTGTTTTTGACCCGTGAAAACGTGAATGGCCGGGTCAAGCGCGGTCACGACGACGGTGACAGCTGACACGCAAACGCGTGTCAGTCTTTCCCGTTCCCGAACAGCGCCGCGAACTGCTTCTCGCCGGTGCGGGTGAAGTTCACCACGCGGCTGCCGGGCGTGGCGTCGCGCGCTGCCCATTTCAGCTCGGAGAAGCGCTGCATGATGGCGGCGCCCAGCGTGCCGGCGAGATGGTGGCGCCGTTCGCTCCAGTCGAGGCAGGCCTTGCAGACCGGGCGGCGCGGATGGCTGAGCATCTCAGGCGAGATCTGCAAATGCTTGGCCAGGAAGCGCTCGCCTTCCGCCGTCAGCTCGATGTCTTGCTTCTTCTGCCTGACGAGATTTCGCGCACGCATCGTGTCGAGCATCTGCACGCCGAGGTCGCCGGCGAGGTGGTCATAGCAGATCCGCGCACGGCGCAGCGCCGGGTCCTTCGGTCCAGTGCGCACGCGCATATGGCCGGTGCGCGCGGCAAGGCCCGCAAGGCCTTCGAGCACCCCGGCGACGTCGTCGTCAGTCAGGCGGTAATAGCGGTGACGGCCCTGCTTCTCCGGCTCGACCAGCCCGCCGGCCTCGAGCTTGGCGAGGTGCGAGCTCGCGGTCTGCGGCGTGATGCCGGCTTCCTGCGCCAGCTCGCTTGCCGTGAGCGCGCGTCCGTTCATCAGCGCCGTAAGCATGTTGGCGCGCGCGGGGTCGCCGACCAGCGAGGCGACCATGGCGATGTCGGGTCCTGCTTTCATGCTTCGATGATAGCCGAAGCATTGTGGTCGGGCAAGGGCGTAGCCTCTCACCATCTCGTCATTGCGAGGCGCGCAGCGACGAAGCAATCCAGACTGTCTCCGCGGAAGGATTACTGGATTGCTTCGCTGCGCTCGCAAGAAACAGGAGAACTCATCATGTCCGTCACCGTCTTCATCCGCTACCAGCTCGATCCGTTCAAGCGCGCGCAGTTCGAGGAGTACTCGAAGCGCTGGCTCACCATCATCCCGAAATGCGGCGGCGACCTGATCGGTTATTTCATGCCGCATGAGGGCACCAACAACATCGCCTTTGCGCTGATCAGCTTCGAGAGTCTGGCCGCCTACGAGGCCTATCGCGCGCGGCTGCGGCAGGATGCGGAAGGCATGGCCAATTTCCACTTTGCCGAGGACAACAAATTCATCATGGCGGAGGAGCGCACCTTCCTGCGGAAGGTGATAGTGTAGTCCATCAACGACAAGGAGACGCCCATGATCGCCGTGATCTTCGAAGTCTGGCCCAAGCCGGAACATCGCCAGGAGTACTTCGACCTCGCGGCCGATCTGAAGCCGATCCTGCAGACCATCGACGGCTTCATCTCGGTCGAGCGGTTCGAAAGCCTGACCGAGAAGGGCAAGATCCTGTCGGTCTCGTTCTGGCGGGACGAGGCCGCGGTCCAAGCCTGGCGCAACACGATGGAGCATCGCCGCACCCAGGCCAAGGGCAGGGCGCAGATCTTTGCCGATTATCATCTGCGCATCGCCAGCGTCGTCAGAGACTACGGCATGAACGATCGCGAGCAGGCGCCGAGGGACAGTCGCTCGGTGCACGACGCGCACTAGCGGTCATGAATGCGCGTGCCTATCTCTGCGCGGCCAACAAGGGAGAGAAACATGCATGTGACAACTGCTGACAAGCGCGCGACATTCCGGAAGATGCACGAGAGCGGTTGCTTCATTTTGCCCAATCCGGTCGATGTCGGCGGCGCCAAGGCGTTGCAGCATCTCGGTTTCAAGGCGATCGCCTCGTCGAGCGCGGGCTTTGCCTGGACCGTCGGCAAGGCCGACAATCGCGTCACCGTCGAGGACGTCTGTCAGCACCTGGCAGCACTGAGCTCGTCCGTCGACATCCCCGTGAATGCGGATTTCGAGGGCGGCTTCGCGGTCGAGCCGGATCAGGTCGCCGATCATGTCGAGCGTGGCGTGCGCACCGGTGTTGCGGGCCTCTCGATCGAAGATTCCACCGGCGACAAGGACAAGCCGCTCTATGAGCGCTCGCTCGCGGTCGAGCGCATCAAGGCCTCGCGCAAGGCGATCGGCGACAGCGGCACGCTGCTGGTCGGTCGCTGCGAGGCTTACTTGTGGGGCGTGACCGACCTCAAGCTCGTCATCGACCGGCTCACAGCTTATGCCGACGCCGGCGCCGACTGTCTCTATGCACCCGGCCTGAAGACCCGCGAGGACATCAGCGCTGTGGTGAAGGCCGTCGCACCCAAGCCGTTCAACCTCTTGATCGGCGGCTCCGGCCTGTCGCTGAAGGAGGCCGAAGATCTCGGCGTCCGCCGGATCAGCGTCGGCGGCTCGCTCGCCCGCGCCGCCTGGGGCGGCTTCATGCGCGCGGCGAAGGAGATGGCGGAGAAGGGGACATTCGCCGAGCTTGCCAGCGGCTATCCCGGCGGCGAGCTCAACAAGATGTTCAGCTAGAGCGTCTGGGAAACGAAAGGCGGCGGAACGTGAGTCCCGCCGCTCATCCTCTCGGTGTCGTGCCCCGGCTTGACGGCGGCATCCGGTACGCCGCAGTCTCTCGATCGATCACGACCGCCTCCGAGTACTGGGTCGCCCGGTCGAGCCGGGCGACGACGGCCGTCCTGTTAGTCTTACTTCGCGCCGTCAGACGGCGTCTGCGTGTCCGGAGCCGGCTTGCTCGGCGCAGCGCCCGTGGTCACGCCAGGTGCAGTGTTGTTGCGCGGCGTTACGTCGCGCATGCCGGGAGGCGCGGCCGGATTGGCAGGCTGCGTCTGCTGAGCGGTCTGCGTGGCCGGCGTATTGCTTGCCTGGTTGCCGGTCCTCGTGTTGTTCAAGCCATAGAACACGGCCCCCAGCACCAGGGCGATCGCCACGGCGAATAGTGCGACCTTGCCGCTGGAGGCGGGGCCTTCGCCCAGCTCGGGATCGGCCTGCAGGTCGGCATCCCGGCGCGCCGCGCGAAGATACTCATCGTCGGCGAGGTTCGGGCGGTACGGATCGTTGGGAAAACGGTCGTCAGCCATCGATTGGTCTCCTCGTTGATTGCGCGGTGACAACCCTCAGGCGAGAGGTTCTGTTCCGCGCTCCCTAATGCTTTCGTCGTATGTTGCCCTCCTACGAGGAATCGGGAACCTGTTCATCGGGGAACCCCGCGCGATGGTTCCATCGAGGAGGAAGGGAACAAGGCGATGTGGAGCCTGCCGCCGAGCGATAGTGTGCTGCATTTCCTGTCATTGGTTGCCGTGGCCGCGCAGGGCATGACGGCCGCGCTCGCCGCTGGGCGACGCAGCATGGACTGGCTCGGCGTGTGCTTCCTGGGCTGCATCACGGCGCTCGGCGGCGGCACGCTGCGGGATCTCTTTCTCGGGCACTATCCGCTGGCCTGGGTGCAAAACCCGATCTATCTCGCTCTCGCCGGTGGCGCCGCCTTCCTCACCATTTTGACCGCACGGCTCGTGCACCGGCTAAAGGTCGCCTTCATCGTGCTCGATGCGATCGGCCTCGTCGTCTTCACCATGGCCGGGTGCGACATCGCCTGGCAGATGGATGCCTCGCTGCCGATCGTCATCGTCTCCGGCATGATCACGGGCTGCGCCGGCGGCGTGCTGCGCGACGTGCTTTGCAACGACGTGCCGCTGCTGTTTCGCTCCGAACTCTACGCCAGCGTCTCCGTGGTGACCGGTCTGTTCTATGCCACGGCCTTCGGCCTCAACCTGAACGCCGAGCTCTGGACCATCCTGACCTTCGCCCTCGGCATCTCCTTCCGCCTGCTTGCTGTGCGCTACAAATGGGAGATGCCGAAATTCGTGTTCACGGGGGACGAGGAGAAGTAGCCAGCTCCATCCACTCGTCATTGCGAGTTTAGCACCGGCCGAAGGCCGACCCAGTGATTCCAGAATCATTCCGCGGGGGGATTCTGGATTGCTTCGTCGCTGCGCTCCTCGCAATGACGGGGAGAAGAGAGCTATGGCCCTTGCCCGCGCGCCTTCGCCACCTGCGCCGGCGTCACCAGCGGGCCGGCGTTGCCCCAGGAGTTGCGGATGTAGTTCGTCACCGCTGCGATCTCTTCGTCGGACAGTTGCTTCGCATAGCCCGGCATCTCCCCGGTGTTCGGCGCGCGCGGCGTCGTCACGGTGTGGGCGCCGTCGAGAATGATGCGCAAGGTCGAGGACGGATTGATCGATTGCAGCAGCGCATTGGCCGGCAACGGCGGATAGATGCGCGGGGCGCCGCTGCCGTCGGCTTCATGGCAAGCAATGCAGAGCTTGGCATAGACAGCCTGGCCTGCTTTCATCTCAGCCTCGTCGGGCGGCGTCACAATGCTCTCGCGGCGCGCCGGCGGCAGGCTCTTCAGGTAAACCGCGATCGCGTGCACGTCGGCGTCGCTCAGCTTAGAGGTCGAGGCGATGATCACCTCGGCCATTGGTCCGCCGGCATGGCTCTTCGCGTTGCGGCCGGTTTGCAGATATTCGGCGATGTCCTGCTCACTCCACGACTGCAATCCAGCGCGCGCGGCGCCATCGAGCCGCGGTGCGTACCAGCCGCCGAGCTCGCTGCCGGTCAATGCCTGCGCGCTCTTGTCTGCGCCAAAATAATTCTTCGGCGTGTGGCAGGCGCCGCAATGGCCGGGTCCCATGACGAGATAGCCGCCCCTGTTCCACGCCACGCTCTTGCTCTGGTCAGGCTCGAAAAGGCCGGGCTTGAAGAACAGCCAATTCCAGGCGCGCATCAAGCCGCGATAACCGAACGGCCAGCGCAGCTCCGGCGGCTTGTTACGGCTGACAACAGGCGCGAGCGTGCCGAGATAGGCGCGGATCGCCAGGGTGTCGTCCTTGGTCATCCGGGTGAAGTAGGGGTAGGGGAAGGCCGGGTAGTAAAGCGAGCCGTCCGGCGCGGTGCCGTAGCGCACGGCGCGGGTGAAATCGGCGTCCGTCCAGGCGCCGATCCCGGTGTCGCGGTCCGGCGTCAGGTTCGGCGCATAGATCGCACCGAAGGGCGTTTCAATGCGCTTGCCGCCGGCGAACGGCTTTGTCGGATCGGCGGTGTGGCAGCCGGCACAGTCGCCGGCCTCGACCAGCGTCTTGCCGGTGGCGATCAGTTCGGGTGACGGCTCGGCGGCGACGGCTGCGCTCGCAACCGCAGTGCACAAGACCAGGCCAGCCAGAATCCTCCGCATCGTCGACCCTTCTTGCTGCGACTCATCAGCCCACTCGCATCATATGGCGTCACGTCATTTCGCGGCGCCGGGCCATGGTGACACAAATTGAAAATCGCCAATGCCTTTCCGGCCACGAAATTGCGTTTTTTTCCCGTCGCCGGGTGAGATCCAGATTTGTGATGCGGAAGGTGAAATATCCGACATAGAGTGGCGCAGGTGGTCGGGGCGCCCTAGCTAAAAACAACGGGTAGGCAACGGCTTAAGTGGCCAAACGCTCAAGAGGGCGGAAGAGGACAACGATGGGCATCAACCAGGGTCCGATCAGTCTTGATCAAAAATACACGCAGGAAACCGGACACGTCTTCACCACCGGCATCCAGGCGCTGGTCCGCCTGCCCATGGCCCAGATCCGGCGCGATCGCGCCAGTGGCCTCAATACCGCAGGCTTCATCTCCGGCTATCGCGGTTCGCCGCTCGGCGGCTACGACCAGCAGCTGTTTGCGGCGCGAAAGCACCTCGAGCAGTACAACATCAAATTCCAGCCCGGCGTGAACGAGGACCTGGCCGCGACTGCCGTCTGGGGCTCGCAGCAGCTCAACCTCTCGCCCGGCGCCGCCTATGATGGCGTGGTCGGCATCTGGTACGGCAAGGGCCCGGGCGTCGACCGCTGCGGCGACGTCTTCCGGCACGGCAATGCCGCGGGCTCGGCCAAGAACGGCGGCGTGCTGTGCCTTGCCGGCGACGACCACGGCGCCAAATCCTCGACCGTGCCGCATCAGTCCGACCACGCCTTCATCTCGGCCTTGATGCCGTATCTCTATCCCTCGAGCATCCATGAGATGATCGAGATGGGTCTGCTCGGCATTGCGATGTCGCGCTATTCCGGCTGCTGGGTCGGCATGAAGGTGATCACGGAAACGGTGGAGACAACGGCCGAGATCGACCTCACCGACGAGATGAAGCCGTTCATCATCCCCAGCGATTTCGAGCTGCCGCCCGGCGGCCTCAACCTGCGCTGGCCCGACGATCGTTTCGAGCAGGACCGACGCCTGCAGGACTACAAGGGCTTTGCCGCGATCGCCTTCGCCCGCGCCAACAGGGTCAACCGCGTCACCATGGATTCGCCGAACGCGCGTTTCGGCATCATGGCATCGGGCAAGAGCTACGAGGACGTGCGGCAAGCGCTGCGCGAGCTTGGGATCACCGAAGAGGTTGCCGCCAAGATCGGCCTGCGTCTCTACAAGATCGGCATGCCCTGGCCGCTGGAGCCGGAAGGGGTGCGCCAGTTCGCCGTCGGCCTCGAAGAAATCTTCATCGTCGAGGAGCGCCGCGAAATCGTCGAGAACCAGGTCAAGCAGGAACTGTTCAACTGGCGCGACGACGTGCGGCCGCGCATCGTCGGCAAGATGGACGAGCACGACAAGCGCTTTTTGACCTTCGCCGCCGAGCTCAGCGTCGCCTCGCTTGCGACTTCGCTCACCGAGCGACTGCTTCGACTGAATCTCAACCCCGAGATCGCGGACATGCTCCGCGCCAAGGCCGACTGGTTCAATGGCCGCCAGGCCACCCAGATGCAGGCCGTCGCGCCTGTCTCCCGCACTCCCTACTTCTGCTCCGGCTGTCCCCACAACACATCGACGAAAGTGCCCGAAGGCAGCCGCGCGCTGGCTGGCATCGGCTGCCACTTCATGGCGCTGTGGATGGATCGTTCGACCGAGACCTTCACGCATATGGGCGGCGAAGGCGTGCCATGGGTCGGCATCGCGCCCTTCACCAACGAGAAGCACATCTTCGCAAATCTTGGCGACGGCACCTATTTCCATTCCGGCAGTCTCGCCATCCGCCAGGCGATCGCCTCCAAGGCCAGCATCACCTACAAGATCCTCTATAACGACGCGGTCGCCATGACCGGCGGCCAGCGGCATGACGGCGATCTGTCGCCGCAGAAGATCATGGCCCAGCTTCACGCCGAAGGCATCAGCGAGATCTACCTCGTCTCGGAAAATCCCGATGCCTATCCGGCCGACACCATCGCGCCCGGCGTGAAGAAATATCACCGCGACGAACTGCAAGACGTGATGAAGTTGTGCCGCGAGTTCAAGGGCACATCCGCAATCGTCTTCGTCCAGACCTGCGCCGCCGAGAAGCGCCGCCGCCGCAAGCGGGGCCTGATGGAGGATCCGGCGCGCCGCGTCATGATCAACCCGGCCGTCTGCGAAGGCTGCGGCGACTGCTCGGTGCAGTCGAACTGCATCTCGGTCGAGCCGCTGGAGACCGAGTTCGGCCGCAAGCGCGCCATCAACCAGTCCTCCTGCAACAAGGACTATTCCTGCGTGAAGGGCTTCTGCCCGTCCTTCGTCACCATCGATGGCGGCGCGCCGCGCCACCGCGCGCCGGCGGAGCTGGAGGAGATCGGCGCGCTGCCGGAGCCGGCCTCGCGGCCCAGTCTGGACAAGCCCTACAATATCGCCGTCGGCGGTGTCGGCGGCACCGGCGTCCTCACCATCGGCGCGCTGCTCGGCATGGCCGCCCATATCGAGGGCAAGGCCTCGATGATCCTCGACATGTCGGGCCTGGCACAGAAGGGAGGTGCGGTGCTGAGCCATGTCCGCCTCTCGGATCATCCGGCCGAGGTGACCTGCTCGCGCATCGTCACCGGCACCGCCGATCTCGTCCTCGCCGCCGACGAGGTGGTCGCGGTCGCCAAGGACACGATTTCGCTCTGTGACAGCAGCCGCACCCGCGGCATCATCAACAGCCACGTCATTCCCACCGCTGACTTCATCCTCAACCGCGACTTCAACTTCCAGACCCGCAAGCTGAACGGGCTATTGGAAACCGCGTTGCACAAGGACTCCGTTTTCTTCGACTTCACAAAGCCGGCCGAGCAGCTGCTCGGCGATGCCATCGCCACCAACATGATGATGATGGGCTACGCCTATCAGAAGGGCCTGCTGCCGCTGTCGGCGGAGGCGATCGAGCAGGCCATCGAGGTCAACGGCGTCTCGATCAAGATGAACAAGGAGGCCTTCCGTCTCGGTCGTCTCGCGGTAGCCGATCCGTCCCGCCTTGCCGGCCTGCTGAAGGGCACCGACGAAGCGGTGGCGCCGAAATCCCTGGACGCGATGACGCTCGATGAGATCATCGAACATCGCGCCAAGCATCTGACCGCGTATCAGAACACCCGTCTTGCCAAGCGGTATCGCAGGCTGGTCGACCAGGTCCGCGACGCTGCGGTCAAGGGCGGCTTTGGCGATGCCCTGCCGCGCGCGGTCGCGGTGAACTACGCCAAGCTGCTCGCCTACAAGGACGAGTACGAAGTCGCGCGCCTCTTTACCGACGGCGCCTTCGAACAACAGCTGCGCGACCAGTTCGAGGGCGACTACAAGTTCAACTTCAATCTGGCGCCGCCGATCCTCAGCAATGGTGTCGACGCGCTGGGCCGCCCGAAGAAGCGCGCCTTCGGGCCGTGGATGCTGAACGTCTTCCGTGTGCTGGCAAAGTTCAAATTCCTGCGCGGCACGCCGCTCGACATTTTCGGCCGTAGCGCCGACCGCAAGCTCGAGCGCGATCTGATCACCGGCTACGAGAAGGACGTCGCCACCGTGCTCGGCCTGTTGTCGCCGGTCACGATCGACACGTCGGTCGAACTCCTGTCGCTGCCCGACCGCATCCGCGGCTACGGCCCGGTGAAGGAGAAGGCGGTCGCGGACGCCAAGGCCCGCTACGCCCAGCTCGCGGCCGATCTCGCCAGCCCGCCGCCCGCGCCACGGCAGATCGCGGCGGAATAAATCCAGCAGTCTCGTAGGGTTGGCAAAGGCGCTCTTGCGCCGTGCCCACCATCTTCGTTGGCGTAATTCCAGAAGACGGTGGGCACGCTTCGCTTTGCCCACCCTACGATTTCTTGTTTGAAATCAACCACCCTTCTACTGTGCATGGGGTTGTTTTCGACAAAAAGGGCCTCTTCCGATAAAGCGAAAAGATGCTTGTGCCGTCGGGCAGAACACCTTTAGGATTTTGGCTGTCGCTTCGTCATTGCAAGTAGCTCTTGCGCCCACGCGCTATCCTCTCGCCCGACGGAATATTTCCGCGCTTGCCAATCAGCCCGGTGCGGTTCAGAAAAAAGCGCGAAGAAGAAACGCGAGCGGAGACCTCTGTTTTGACCATCAAGGGCAAGGCCTACATTGCCGGGATTTTTGAACACCCGACCCGGCATGCGCCGGACAAATCCACCGCACAGCTCCACGCCGAAGTCGCCAAGGGCGCGATCGAGGATGCCGGGATCAGCAAGGACGATGTCGACGGCTATTTCTGTGCGGGCGATGCGCCCGGCGGCGCCTGGCCGATGGTCGACTATCTCGGCCTGAACACCAGAAAACTCCGTCACGTCGATTCCACCGAGACGGGCGGCTGTTCCTACATCATCCATCTCGGCCATGCCGCCGAGGCGATCGCGGCGGGAAAGTGCTCGATCGCGCTGATCACGCTCGCCGGCAAGCCGCGCACCGGTGTGATGCCGCCGCGTGCGGCCGGCGCCGAAGTCGATTTCGAATCCGCCTATGGCGCGACCACGCACAATGCCTACGGCATGTGTGCCATGCGCCATATGCACGACTACGGCACCACCTCCGAACAGCTCGCCTGGATCAAGGTCGCGGCCTCGCATCACGCGCAGTACAATCCGCATGCGATGCTTAGGGATGTCGTCACGGTCGAGGACGTCCTGAACTCGCCGATGATCTCCGATCCCCTGCATCGCATGGATTGCTGCGTCGTCTCCGACGGCGGCGGCGCGCTGATCGTGACGACGCCTGAGATCGCCAAGAGCCTGAAGAAGCCGCAGGTGCGCCTGATCGGCCATGGCGAGGCGATGAAGGGTCCGCGCGGCGGCAAGGATCTCGATCTCACATACTCCGCGGGCGTCTGGTCCGGTCCGCGCGCGTTCGAGGAAGCCGGCATCACGCCGAAGGACATCAAATACGCATCCATCTACGACAGCTTCACCATCACCGTGCTGATGCAGCTCGAGGACCTCGGCTTCTGCAGGAAGGGCGAGGGCGGCAAGTTCGTCGCCGACGGCAATCTGATTTCGGGCGTCGGCAAGCTGCCGTTCAACACCGATGGCGGCGGCCTCTGCAGCAACCATCCCGTCAACCGCGGCGGCATGACCAAGATCATCGAGGCGGTCAGGCAGCTGCGCGGCGAGGCCCATCCGAAGGTGCAGGTGAAAAATTGCGATCTCGCCATCGCCCACGGCACCGGCGGCCTTCTAGGCGTCCGCCACGCCGCCTCGACGGCCATTCTGGAGCGCGTGTGATGAGCGAAAAGAAATATCCAGCCCCGGTGACGAACCCCGAGACCGCTGCGTTCTGGGATGCGGCGAGAGGGGGCAAATTCATGATCAAGCGCTGCACCGCCTGCGGCGAAGCGCACTACTTCCCGCGCTCGATCTGTCCGTTTTGCTATTCCGACAAGACGGTGTGGGAGGAAGCGTCGGGCGAAGGCACGATCTACACCTACAGCCTGATGCGGAAGTCTCCGACCGGTCCTTACGCGATCGGCTACGTCACGCTGAAGGAGGGGCCGTCGGTGCAGACCAATTTCGTCGACTGCGATCTGGAGAAGCTGAAGATCGGCCAGAAGGTGAAGGTGGTGTTCAAGCCAACCGACGGCGCGCCGTTGCCGTTTTTCACGCCGGTGTAGTTCTTACTTCCCTTCTCCCCTTGCGGGAAGGTGGCGCGAAGCGCCGGATGAGGGGTCTTTCTCAACGGGAAGACTTTCACTGCGGAAGCAACCCCTCACCCAAATGAGTTTGCCGCACCGTCCTCGCCCTCTCCCACAAGGGGAGAGGGCTCTTCAACTGGCGGTGCCGAAGACATTCGGGAGGAAACAAACAAAATGTCTGCCAGATACGAAGAGCTCAAAGGCCTGAAAAACCTCGGCCAGAAATATGCCTACACCGATCGCGATGTGATGCTCTACGCCTACGGCATCGGCCTCGGCGCCGATCCCATGGACGAGAAGGAACTCGCCTTCGTCAACGAGGGCACGCTGACGCCGCGGCCGCTGAAGGTGGTGCCGACCTTTGCCTCCGTTGCGGCCTGGGGCTCCGGCCCCGGGGAGATGAACCTCAATCGCGTGATGGTGGTCGACGGCGAGCGCGACATCACCTTCCACCAGCCGCTGCCGGTCGCCGCCAACATCACCGCCGACTCCTCCGTGCTCGAAGTCTACGACAAGGGCAAGGACAAGGGCGTCGTCATCAGCCACCAGACCGTGCTCAAGAACGAGAAGGGCGAGAAGCTCGCAACGCTCGTCGCCTCGCGCTTTGCCCGCGGCGACGGCGGCTTTGGCGGCCCGAACCTGACCCAGCCCGATCCGCACAAGATCCCATCGCGCAGCCCGGACAGGACCATCGACATCACCACGCGGCCCGATCAGGCGCTGGTCTATCGCCTCTGCGGCGACCGCAACCCGCTGCACTCGGATCCCGAGTTTGCGAAGAAGGCCGGCTTCCCGCGACCGATCCTTCACGGCATGTGCACCTACGGCATCACCTGCCGCGGCGTGCTCCAGACCTACGCCGACTACGACGCGTCAGCCTTCCGCCAGCATGTGGCGCGGTTCTCTTCCCCTGTCTATCCCGGCGAGACCGTGACCATGGATCTCTGGAAGGACGGCAACGTGGTCTCGTTCGAGGCCAAGGTGAAGTCACGCGGCGTCACCGTGATCAAGAACGGCAAGACAGTGTTGGGTTAGACGGTCTCGTGCCCCGGACGCAGCGCAGCACGCAGTGGTGCGCTGCAGGGCCGGGGCCCAGAGAGCCCAGGCGAAGAAAGAACTGGATCCCGGCTCTGCGACGCAGCGTTCCACGCTGCATCGCGTCCGGGACACCAGAGAAAAAACAAGCAGGGAGAAGCCACCATGGGACTACTCGACGGCAAGGTTGCGCTGATCACTGGCGCGGGCGGCGGGCTCGGTGAGGCCTACGCAAAACTGTTCGCGCGGGAAGGGGCTTCGGTGGTCGTCAACGACCTCGGCGGCCCGCGTGACGGCTCCGGGGCCGACACCTCGATGGCCCAGAAGGTTGTCGATGCGATCAGGGCCGAGGGCGGCAAGGCCGTCGCCAACGGCGCTGACATCTCCACCATGGAGGGCGGCCAGTCGGTGTTCGACGATGCCATCAAGCATTTCGGTCGCGCCGACATCCTGGTCAACAATGCCGGCATCCTGCGCGACCAGACCTTCCACAAGGCCAGTGAAGCCGATTGGGACAAGGTCATCAAGGTGCATCTGAAGGGCACCTTTTGTTGCACCATGCCGGTGTTTCGCTGGATGCGGGAAAACGGCGGCGGCGTCATCGTCAACACCTCTTCGACGTCAGGCCTGATCGGCAATTTCGGCCAGACCAATTACGGCGCGGCCAAGGGCGGCATCTGGGGGCTGTCCAACGTGCTGGCGATCGAGGGCCGCAAGTACAACATCCGGATCTGGACGCTCGCCCCGGGCGCCCTGACCCGCATGACCGCAGACCTGCCCCGCTATAAGGAGAACCCGGGTGCGGCGCTGGGCCCGGACGGGATCGCGCCGGCCGTGCTATACATGGTCAGCGATTTGTCGGGCGATCAGACCGGCAAGGTGCTGGTGTGTCCGGGCCCCGCGGCGTGCGCGAGATGCGGATGATGGAGATGGAAGGCTGGAAACCGCCGCATACGGGCTGGAACGCCCAGGACATCGTCGATCACGCCAAGGAGATCTTCTTCTCCGAAGAGCAGATCAAGATGGGAGCGCGGCGGTTTTAGGCTGATTTGTCGTTCCGGGCGACGCGAAGCATCGAACCGGAACCTCGAGATTCCGGGTTCGCGCCCTGCGCGTGCCCGAATGACGAACAGAGAGAGACGAGGACTAGATGAAACTGACCGCCGACGCCAAGGGCACTTTCGCAATCGCGCCGACGCCGTTCCATGATGACGGTCGCATCGACGAGCGCTCGATCGACCGCCTGACGGATTTCTACGAGGAAGTCGGCTGCGACGGCGTCACGGTGCTGGGAATCCTCGGTGAGGCGCCCAAGCTCGACGCCACTGAAGCCGAGCAGGTCGCGGTGCGCTTCATCAAGCGTGCGAAGAAGATGCAGGTGATCGTCGGCGTCTCCGCGCCGGGCTTTGCCACCATGCGCTCGCTGGCGAAGGCCTCGATGGATGCAGGCGCGGCCGGCGTCATGATCGCGCCGCCGCCGTCGCTTCGCACCGACGACCAGATCGTCGGCTATTTCAAGCAGGCCGCTGAGGCGATCGGCCCCGATGTGCCCTGGGTGCTTCAGGACTATCCGCTGACGCTCACGGTGGTGTTCACCCCCGCGGTTATCCGCAAGATCGTCATGGACAATCCGAACTGCGTGATGCTCAAGCACGAGGACTGGCCGGGCCTGGAGAAGATCACGACGTTGCGCGGCTTCCAGAAGGATGGTTCGCTCCGGCCGCTGTCGATCCTCTGTGGCAATGGCGGCACGTTCCTGGATTTCGAGATGGAGCGCGGTGCCGACGGCGCCATGACCGGCTATGCGTTCCCCGAGCTTCTGATCGACGTGGTCAACCTTTCCAGAGCCGGCAAGCGCGATGCCGCGCATGATCTATTCGACGCCCATCTGCCGCTGATCCGCTACGAGCAGCAGCCCGGGGTCGGCCTGACCATCCGCAAATACGTGCTGCAGAAGCGCGGCATCATCGCTTCCAGTGCGCAGCGCAAGCCGGGCGCGACGATAACGGCAACCGCGAAGGCCGAGGTCGATTACCTCTTGTCGCGCGTCGCCCGTTTCGACAAGCGGGCTAATCTCGGCCCGCAGTCCAGCGCCGCAGGTTAGTTGAATGGCCGAGACATCAGCATCACGCCCGGCCTCGACGATCCTGCTGCTGCGCGATGGTGCGAAGGAAGTTGAAATCTTCATGATGGTTCGCCATCACCAGATCGAGTTCAACTCGGGCGCGCTGGTGTTTCCGGGCGGCAGTGTCGATGCCGGCGATCAGGAGATCGTCGCTCGCGCCGATCTCTATTCGGGCGGCGAGGGCCTTAGTGAAGCTGACCGCGGATTTCGCATCGCCGCGATCCGCGAGACGTTTGAAGAGAGTGGCATCCTGCTGGCGCGGTCGAAAGGGTCGAATACGCATGTCGATGCCAGGCGCGCCGGGGAGATCGCCGACGCGCATCGCGTCGCGCTCAACGAACACAAGATCAGTTTCCTGAAAATCCTCGACGACAACGGCCTTCAACTTGCGCTCGACACGCTCGTGCCCTACGCGCACTGGATCACGCCGGAAGGCATGCCGAAGCGCTTCGATACCTGGTTTTTCCTCGCGGCCGCGCCGCCCGACCAACTCGGCGCGCATGACGGCCGCGAGTCGACCGACTCGATCTGGGTCTCGGCGCGCGAGGCGGTGGAGGGCGGCGAGAGCGGCCGCTTCAAGCTGCCGTTCCCGACCACGCGCAACCTGATCCGGCTTGCCAAGCAGCCAAGCGTGAGCGCTGCGCTCGACCATGCCAAGGGAATGTCGATCGTCACGGTGATGCCGGTCATGACCAAGACCGAAACCGGCCGACAGCTCCGCATTCCCCGCGAGGCAGGCTATGACGGCGAGGTGTTCGAGGTCGGCGCAGTCGGCTAGGACACTTCGATACCAAGCGAAGTATTGGCGGACGCGCTAGGTTCCGTCCATCGCGGAATGGACGGAGCGCGTCATGGACATCAGGCAGGACACCAATATCGCCGTCGAGCTGGCGCTGCTCGCGCTCGCCACGCTGTGGGGCGGCTCCGACCGCGGCGGCGTTCGCGATCTACTTCCGCCTGCTCCAGACCCTCGGCTCGGTCGGCACCACCGCCCAGGCGTACCTGCGTGTCCCCATCGGGGTCGCCATCAGCGTCGCCTTCCTGGGGGAAACCTTGGGCCGCACCGCCTGGATCGGTCTCGCCGGCGTTATCCTCGGCGTCGTCGCCATGACGATCCCGGCGAGGGGCCCGGGCCGTGGCTAAACCATCATGAAAAGCGGGCCGTTCCGGCAGAGGGAGCCATGTTCCCCCGGAGGGGCGATACAGCGTATATTAGGGGTATATGGAGTCCGGTTCCGCCCCAATGCCCGTCGAAACGCCACCGAATCCGCCGCCGAAGCGATCGTTTTCGCTGTCGATCGGCCAGATGACGTTCGGCAGCTTCATCCTGGTGCTGGCGGTGATCATCGTCACCTCGACCGCCAGCGTGATCGCGATCCGGCATATCGATGCCACCTTTTCCGAACTGCAGCGGCTGCAAAGTGTCGGCGATCTTGCTGAAGACATCGACCGCCGCATGAACGATTTGCGGCTCGCCGCGCGTGACTTCGTCACCGATCCCGGCGCAGGCGTCCAGTTCAAGCAGGTCGGCGAGGCCGCCTCGACCCTGAGCGAGATCCTCAAGAAGACCCGTATCGAGCTCGCTCCCGAGCAGCAGGATATGATCGATGGGGTTTCCGAGCGGCTGGCAACTTACCGCAGCGGTCTGGAGCGGATTTCGACCCTGATCGATCGCCGCGCGCAATTGCTCGCCGGGCTGCCCCCGTTGCGCGACCAATTCGATGCGGCGGTCTCGGAAAGCGGGGATCGTGAACTCGCTGCCCGCCTGTCGGAAGCGCAGAGCCGGATCGCGCTCGGGCTGCTTGCCCGCAATCCGTCCGCGGCCGAGCAGGCCGCGCAGGGTATGCGGACGATGGACATCGCCGATGGCAAGTTGAAGGCGGCCGTGAACAATTACGCCGAGGCCATCATCGCAGTCGCCGTCCGCGAACGGCAGATCTCCGATATCGACCGCGAGGTGCTGGGAACCGAGGGGAGGCTGATCGGCCGCGTCACCGAATTGCTCCGTGACGTCAGCGACCGCCGCGGCCATGTGCTGTCGCGCGATTTCGCCCGCACACTTGCGGAGGCGCGCTGGCAGAGCATCGTGCTCGGCAGCATGGGCGTGCTGATCGGCATCCTCGCCGCGGGGTTCGTGGTGCGTCGGACGGTGCGCCCGTTGGCCAAGATCGCGCGATCCATCCGCGCGCTTGCGGCCGGGGAGAAGAACACGTCGATCCCGTCGGCCGACCTCGACAACGAGATCGGCGATATCGCACGCGCCGCAGAGGTGTTTCGCCGCGCGCTGGAGGAGGCCGACACGGCTCGTGAGGCGGCGGTGCGCGCACTCACCGAGCAGCGGCTGGCCGAAGAGAGCTATCGAAAACTGTTCGAGGGCTCGGTCGACGGCATCTACGTGACGACGCCAGCAGGCGATCTCCTCAACGCCAATCCGGCGTTGGCGCGGATGATGGGCTATGACAGCCCGCAGCTCCTGATCGACAGCATCAGCGACATCGCCCACACCATCTACGTCGATCCCGCGGCGCGCGCGGAATATCAGCGGTTGATGCACCGCGACGGCATGGTGCGCGAGTTCGAGTATCAGGTTCGCCAGCGCAGCGGCAACATCCTCTGGCTCTCCGACAGCGCAACGGGGGTGCGGGACGAACAGGGCAGGATCGTCCGTTACGAGGGCACGCTGCGCGACATTACCGACCAGAAGCGGGCGGAAGACGCCATCGCCGAAGGCCGGCGCTTGCTCCAGCAAGTCATCGACACCGTGCCTGCCGTCATCAACGTCAAAGACCGTAACCTCCGCTACGTGCTGATGAACCGCTACATGGCCGGCATTTTCGGCATCGAGCCCGGCGACGCGCTCGGCCGTACCACCGCGGATCTGATGTCGCGCTACGGCGCGGCCAAGACCGACGAGAACGATAAGCGCGTACTCAGCTTGCGAAAGGGTCTCGGCTTCTACGAGGAGGAGTACCAGGACGCTTCCGGCAACATGCGGCAATGGCTGGTCAACAAGCTGCCGCTGCTCGATGCCGAGGGCGAGATCGAGCGGATCGTCACCGTGGCGCTCGACATCGGCGAACGCAAGCGCGGCGAGCAGGAGATGCGCAAGGCCAAGGACGCGGCCGAGACCGCGCTGCGTAATCTGCGCGAGACCCAGGCCTCGCTGATCGAGGCGGAGAAGCTCGCCGCGCTCGGACGCCTGGTCGCCGGCGTCGCCCACGAGGTCAATAATCCCGTCGGCATCAGCCTGACGGTTGCCTCAGCGCTCGAGCGCAAGACTGCAGTGTTCAGCGCAGAGGTGGAGCGCGGCGAGCTTCGCCGCTCGACGCTCAATGACTACCTCAACACCAGCCGAGACGCGTCCTCGCAGCTCGTCTCCAACCTCAATCGCGCGGCCGAACTGATCCAGTCGTTCAAGCAGGTTGCGGCCGACCGCAACTATTCGGACCAGCGCAGCTTCGACCTCGCCGATCTCACCGAGCAGGTGGTGATGAGCCTGCGCCCGGGCCTGCGCAAGCAGAACCTGACGCTCAACGTCGAGTGCCAGCCAAATCTGACCATGAACAGCTATCCCGGCCCCTACGGTCAGGTCCTGACCAATCTGTTCCTGAACTCGGTGGCGCACGCCTTCCCGGACGGACGTCCTGGAATCATCGACATCAAGGTGCGTGAGTCCGGCAAGGACAATGTCGAGGTCATCGTCTCGGACAATGGCTGCGGCATGTCGCTTGATGTGCGCCGCCGCGCCTTCGATCCGTTTTTCACGACGCGACGGGACCAGGGTGGCACCGGTCTTGGACTGCATATCGTCTACAGCATCGTCACCAACCGGCTCGGGGGGCGGCTCGATCTCGATTCCGAGCCGGGCGGCGGCACGCGCATCCAGATGATCCTGCCGCGCATAGCGCCGCTGGAACAGGCCGCCGAATAGTTCGCGCGAGAGCCCGTCCCGTGCCGATGGAATCGGCACGGGATCCTGGATCCTTGTTTGACGCGTTTTCTTTGACGCGAGCCGGTATCCAACTTAGCTCGAAACGCGCTAATCGACGTCGGTGAGCTTGTGCAGGGTGGCGCCGAAAATCAGACTCGCCTTGCCGACCAGCGCGGTGCCCGTCATCTCCGCCCGGGTGTCGGTGTAGGTCCCGCTGACGCCGATGCCGACCGGGGCAGGGCCGCCGAACAGCGGATTGTCGTCGCCGCGTGGCGTAGTGTGCCGTTGCACCAGCACCTCGCCCTTGAAGCTGCGGTCGTCCTTCACGACGTAGCTGCCGGTGTAATAGAGATAGGCATCGCCGCCAACGATCTTGCCGTCGCGAAAAACAATCACGCCGCTGCCCTTGCCGACTCGACCATCGAGCAGGCTCACGTGAATCGAATAGAGGCCGTTCTTCATAACGTCCCGCCGGCCGGCCGCCATCGCCCAATGGCGTAACCGGTGAAGCTTTTATGCCAAAGCGTAACTCCCCGCGCAACGCGGCAGTTTTGCCGGCGGCGATGCCACCATGCTGGCAGGCGAACCGTAATCGTCCCGGCTTGCGTATGACGGTGACATGACTGTCTGATCATGCAGCGAGGCCAGTCGTCGCGAATCAGAGTTGGCCCGCGAAATGCATAACCATTGTTGCACTGGCCGCGGGGTGCTGGAGCAAGACGAACGTGAGCAACTGGATCGATTCCGGCGGCGATGAGCCGCGCCTGTACAGTGCGCGTCCCACGATTTGCGAAACACGGCGGCGGAGGATTGGCCGCCTCAAACGGTGGCGAAGCGCGGCAGGTCTGGCTTGCGCGCTGACGCTGATCGCGCTGCTTGCCCCTCGCGGGCACGCACGCGACCGCGGCCAGTTCGTCAACACCAACGCGGAGCTGAAGGCCTGGTTCGACGGCTTGCGCAGCGGCAAGGGGCCGTGCTGCTCCGATGCAGACGGCTCGGCGATCTCGGACTCCGATTGGGAGAGCAAGGACGGGCATTATCGTGTCCGCATCCCGCGCCTCGGCTACGCTGTCGACGGCAAGCAGCAGGAGCTGGTCTGGGTCGATGTGCCCGATGAGGCCGTGATCTCGGAGCCCAATCGGGTCGGGCGTACCATGGTATGGCCGATCTACGGCTATATGGGCGTCACCATCCGCTGCTTTATGCCTGGTAGCATGACCTAGCGCGGCAGCGAGCTCGCTTGGCGCGTTAGAGCTCTCATCAGGTGTATTTCTTGTCGCGCTCGAGCAGCTCGATGGAGATGCCCTCGGGACCACGGATAAAGCAGATGCGGACGCCGGGCCGGATCGTGGTCGGCTCGCGCGTGAACGTCACGCCCTTGGCCTTGATCCCGGCGGCAACGGCGTCGATGTCCTTCACCGTGAGCCCGAAATGGTCGAGGCCCTGATGGGGATGCGGGGGCGGCGGGCTGACCGCGCTGTCGCCCTCCAGCGGCGCGATGAAGATTCTTGCGCCGCCGAGATTGACCTCGATGCGCCCCGGCGCGCGCACGATCTCGCCGCCGAGGATATCGCGCAGCCATGCCGCGGTTGCCTCCGGATCGGGGCTGCGCAGATGGACGTGATCCCAGGTGACGACGACTGGCATTTCAGATTCCTCCTGATACGGGCTTCGCAATGTTGCAGCGCATGTTAGCGATCCCGATCGATGATCGCTACCGCGGCTCCTATCTGAGATTCGCGCGCTCGCGGGAACCTCGCGGGAACCTTGGTTCGTGTCGCGGATTGAAGAAGGAGGTGAGTGACGCCTCCATGAATGCAGGGTCTGGCTGGATCGGACTGGGAAGCTTCGTCAGGAATGGCGAGGATGCCGCGCGATCCAGGCCCGCGATTTGGTTCACGTGCGGCCCGTTGCGGCTGCTCGCTGGGCTTCTGGTGTGGGGGACCGCCTGGCTTCTGATCCCGCCCTCTGGAGGTAATGTTGCGCAAGCCGCGCCGGTGAAATTGGCGCTGGCAAGTGTCGATCCGGCTTCTCCGACAGCTGCCTCAGATACCGCCGCGACTCAAGGAGCAGGCCTCGACGGGCTCCGGATTTCTTCGCAGACCTGGCGCCGCGGCGGGCTCGGCTCCAGGGCGCTGGTCACGTTCACCGTGCGAAATGACAACGACTATGCCGTAAAGGATATCGAGATCGTCTGCGCTTTCACGCGACGCGACGGAAGCCATCTGACCGACCGCAGCCGCGTGCTGACCGACACCGTCGGCATGAAGAGCCGCAAGACGTTTGCACGCGTCCCCGTCGGATTTGTCAACGTGAACGCCGATCAGGCGACGTGTTCGCTCGTCAAGGCGCGACGCGTCTAGAGGCTGCGTTTCCGCTAGCGGAAAAGTGACTGCCCTTGCCCCCTTGGTGAAAATCTTGGCGTTGCCATTTGAACCATTGGCTGGACACAGGAACCAATTAGAGGATCGCCGGTTAAGGCGAAAGGCCCACGCGGGGATGCGGGGGGCGGAGCGCGGCATGCCCATCTTTCGGTATTTCATGTTCGTCGGTGGAGCGCTGCTCGCCTTGTTGTTCGCAGCTGATTTCATCTGGCCTGCGTCGCCGGCTCCGCAGACTGTTGCGGGGGCAGGGTATGACCAGCCGCTGATCCGGATCCGATCGGACCGGCATCTGCCTGATCGTGTGGTGCTCGACACCAACCAGCCGACCATTGCCGCACCCGTTGTCACGACGGCCGCTGTCGCACCGGCAAAGCCGCCCGCGCCGGCGGATGTGCTGGCGGACATGTCTGCGAAGGCACGGGTGCGCGAGACGTTCGCCCAGCTCACGCCGAAGGCCGATGCGAAACCGCGGGCCCAGGCCCCCGCTCAGCCCCGACGCCGGGTTGCTCGGGCGCATCCGGCGCCGCAGCGCGGTCAGCCGATGATGCTGGTGGCACAGCAGCCGCATTTCGGTCTTTTCGACACAACTTGGTAACTGCGCCCTTGCCCGCTCAATTGTGGCAAAGAGGGCTTTTTATTGTCTGATCGCTCTGCTAATCCGAACCAATCCGAACGTCGATGTGCTGGCCTGCCGGCGTATGACCGTGACGCTTCGGCTAAGGCCCACCACCCAGGGCCAGGGCGCTCGTAGCTCAGCTGGATAGAGCATCGGATTTCGATTCCGAGGGTCGGGAGTTCGAATCTCTCCGAGCGCGCCATTTAACGCCAGAGCGCGATAGAGTGCCCTGTAGGCGCCCCGCCGCCTTCTCAGGTTCTGCACTCCGTGAGCCAGCAGCGCTTAGCTCGCTGCGTTCTTGATCGCGGTTTCGAAGCTCTTTGCGTCGAAGGCCGGCATACTTTGGATCCGCCCTAGACCTTGGGTCGAGTACCAGACGGAGAACGCCAGCACCGCTTCCGGATTCGGGGCATCAATGACGTCGACGAAATCGTAGTAGCCCTGCGTGTAGTAGATCGACTCGATCTTGATACCCAGATTGTCGAGCCTTGCCTTGGCCTTGCCGATCCGCTCCGATTGCTTGTTCGCCCACTCCGGGCTCAGATTGCCAAGCAGTACATATTTCATTGGCCACCTCCACGTCATGTTGATCATCGCGCGCGAAGGAACCTGACAACTATACGCCTTCCCGCGCCCCGCGTACATGCCGTTCC
Organism: Bradyrhizobium sp. CCBAU 51627; assembly: GCF_028128765.1. Classification (GTDB taxonomy): domain Bacteria; phylum Pseudomonadota; class Alphaproteobacteria; order Rhizobiales; family Xanthobacteraceae; genus Bradyrhizobium. The sequence goes on along the minus strand of NZ_LBJG01000027.1, from coordinate 66,777 downwards.
GCGGCGAAGGCGGCATGGGAGCCGGGCCTGAGAGGAGATTGCCCGATGACCCGTGATGCAAAATCGAAGGCTAGTCCTGCCATGGGCGACCGGACCGTGTCCCTGGCCACAACATCATAGCGCAACAGCGAACACGTAGTGCCCATCTTCATCGGCCGTGGCGCGCCATTTGTCAGCCCAAAGCCGTCGGAGCCGAAGGACCAGTTTGCCGGGCGCGCGCCAGCGTTTCCGAAGGCGCTTCGTGGAAGGTTGCGCGGTAAGCCGCGGAAAACTCGCCGAGATGATGAAAGCCATGGGCGCGCGCGCAGGTGGCAACCGAGGCGCCACCGTTCCTGAGGAGTTGCGTGCGGGTGGCCCACAGCCGCTTCAGGCGGATATATTGATGCAGGCTCATGCCGCGCACCTTGCTCACCGCGCCGCTGAGCGTACGGACCGAGACGCCGAATTCACCGGCGAGATCGGCGGTATAGATCGGTGCGGCCGGGTAGGCCGTGACATAGTCATCGACCTGCTGCACGAGTCTTGCGGATCGCACGCCAGCGCTCGGTGCGCTGCGCTCGGACAACGGGTCGATCTGAAACAGATCGTCGAGGGCGAGCAGCAGGCCCTCCTGGAGATGCGCTGCGACCTCCCTGGTCTCGAACATGCGCGGTTCGACCGATGCGGTCCTGAGAATGTCTTCCACAAGCTGGCGCGCATAGAGGTGAGCGGCGGGGTCCGCGATGCGGACCCACAGCGAGTCGGCGCGATCGAACCAGCCGCGATCCCTGAGTGTCGGCGAGAACATGATCAAGGCATGATGATTGATCTGGGGCTCGACGAAATGGCAATGGTGGTTGCCGCGCAGGGCGATGAAGAAGCGCGAGTCGATATCCATTCCGCTCGAGCTGGCGCGCAGATTGTCGCTCATCGGCAGGATCACCATGCCGCTTGGTGCGCGATAGGTGGTCTCCAGGATGCGCGCAAACGACCTCGCGACGATGATCCGGCACGCCGGCAGGTTCACGATCGCTCGCGCTGCGGCGAAATTGGCGACGTCGAGAGGAATGCTCCGGGAATCTTCCAATGCCTCGGCCGGTCGAAACGCGTCGACATCGGTAAACCTGGTCAGCTGGAGGGCGGACGAAGGGGCAAGAGCGTCGAAAAACATGCGTCTGGCCAATGTTGCAATGTGACAATGAAATGAACGTCGATACGTGGCCATCAATGACCAAACACGACGATTCAGTAAACCCGGATTCTGGACAGTAGGATTGCGGACATCGAAGCTGTCGAAGCGATGGCACTATCAACGGTCGCGGCTCATCGGCTGGCCGGTCCTGAGGTCAATGAAATGGAGCCTCATACAGGCAGGGCAGGTGAAGGACTCAAAGCTCGGCCCTTCCTGCCCCTGCCGCTTCTCAAGATGTGTTTGCACATTCAGGCCCGTCTGGGGGCACCGGAAAACAATCAAATCGGCCATTTGTGCAGAATGACCGCGCGATGATATTTCATCTTTGACCTAGATCAGTTTTGGAATTGCTCCAGGTCCGTTGGCTACGATGCCTGCACGATCTCGCAAGAGCGAAGGGGCCCGAGGGCCCCTTCAAATTCTACCAGCGGCGGTAGCCGTAATAGCCATAATAGCGTGGGCCATAATAAGGCCGCGGTCCGTAATAGCCGGGCCCATAGCCATAACCATAACCATAACCATAACCATAATAATAGTTCGGTCGCCACCAGCAACGTCCCCAGACATTGCAAGCCATGCGCACCTGCTCGACGTTGGAGACTTGCGGTGCTGCAGGGGCGGGCGCGACGGGCATGGCCGAGGCCGCCGTCGACGACGCCACAAGAGCACCGAACAAAGACGCGGCGACAAAGCCGACCTTAAGCTTCATGATATCTTCCTCCGCTTACGCAATACAGAATATCGAAGTTGTTCTGATCAAATTGTGGCGGGACAGAAATGTAATGCTGATGAACGATCTTCAGCCAGTCCGCCATAACCCCGATCAAGCATCGCAGCCTATGCATGTTGGCGGCGCCGATCGCCCATGGGCGCGGCGTCGCCCCCATGCTTGATCCTGCGCAATTCGCACGTTCGCCTTCCTCCTTAGTCTTGCCGCGTGGGCCGTCTTCGAGGGATTCGAAGCGCATTCGGACCGGCCGCCCGCGCCGGTGGGAAGCAAGACGGCCGGTTGTTTGGGAGCTGTGCAATGAACAAGATGAGGATCGATAAAGGCGACTGGCTCGTCGTATGCGACGGACGCAAGGCGCTCATCCTGGAAAATCTCGGCGACGAGATGTTTCCGAACCTTCACACCAGGGAGGTTCGCGAGCACACCAATCCGTCGACCTCAGCGCAAGGAACCGATGCGCCCGGCAGGCTGCATGCGGCGGTTGGGGGCGCCCGCAGCTCGGCGGAGCAAACCGACTGGCACGATGAGGCCGAACGCACATTCCTGCGCAGTCTCGCCGAACGACTCGATACCGCACTCAGTGCCGGGGAGACGTCGGCCCTGACCGTGGTGGCCTCTCCGCGCGCGCTGGGCATGATTCGTACCGACTATTCGGACTCGGTGCGCAGGGCGCTCCGAGCCGAGATCGGCAAAGATCTGGTCAAGCTGCCGGTCTACGAGATCGAGAAGCAGGTGCTGTTGTCGGGGGCCGTCGGATAGGTGCTCCCGCCCGCAAAAAGGACGCCGCGGCGCCCCTCAGTAGCAGGGGTGCCGCCGGTGGTCCTGGCCGACATAGGCCGCCGCGCTCTGATAGCAGTGGTTGGTGGAGGGGCCGTCGTAAAAGGCGAAGGTGCCGGGGGTCACCCCAGGACCGTAATTGTGCAGATAGCTGATCGGGTACGGTAGCGGATTGGCGTAGTGGCGGTGATACCGGTGATGCACCCGCGCCTCCGCCAGGCCAGGGGCTAGGATTGCCGCCGACAGGGCAGCAACCGCGGCTACAAGCGTCAACTTGCTCATCTCGATTCTCCGGAAAACCCGCGCCATTAGGTCTGCCATCTATAGCCATTTCGGGCCGCCGGGGCACCCGTGCGGAGCCTCGAAATCGGGACTAATCCCGCAGATTCCCGGGGAGGTGTGACAGAATTGCCGGAAGGGCGGTCGAAGCCCGCCCATTTTTGGCCTTTTCGGGATGCTTAACGAATTCCCCACACAAGTATGGCCAAAGAGAATCCGGTCAAAGATTCCTCCCGCCGGTCACCTTGGGGTTCGTTGGGTGTCTTCGAGGCCGGATCGTTTCCGCAAGGTTTTCTCCGTCACGCCGTCATGCGCATCACGCTCCTCAGCCTGCTGTTGCTCTTCGTCGCCGCCGCGCCAGCGCGGGCGGAGCTGCACATCACCCGCGATCATGGCGGCTATGTCGAGGAGTATAAGGCCAAGTACAAGCGCGTCCGGGACACCGGCGAGCGCGTGATCATCGACGGGATCTGCAACTCGGCCTGTACGCTGGTGCTCGGCATCGTGCCGATGAACAAGATCTGCGTGACCCCGCGCGCGAGCCTTGGCTTCCATCAGGCCTATTACGACAAGGCCTTCACCTTCGGAATCAAGGTCACCAGTGCCGAAGGGACGTCCGACCTGATGTCCTACTACCCTGATACGGTGAAGGACTGGATCCGCCGCAATGGCGGGCTCACCACCGACATGAAGAAGATCAAGAACGGGGTCGAGCTCTGGAAGATCATCAATCCCTGTCCTGAAGAATGGTGATCGGCTGATCTGAGCCGCAACGTCCGCCGCAGCGCAGCATCGGAAATTCGCATTGCCGCACCGCGCCCGCTCGGGCAATGAGGGCGGCAATGAATCATAATCAAGATCATCTGGCCGCGAAGGCGGCGCCGGTGCTGTTCGTCCTGCTCTGGAGCACCGGCTTCATCGGCACCAAATACGTCATCAACAATTCCGATCCCTTGACTTATCTCGCCATCCGCATGGCGCTGGTGGTCGGCCTGATGGCGATCATCGCAGGCGTTGCCCGCCCGAAATGGCCCGATCGCGCCGGCATCGCGCATAGTGCGGTTGCCGGCATTCTCGTCCACGGCTTCTATCTCGGCGGCACTGCGATCGCCATCGCGCACTCAATCCCGGCAGGACTCTCCGCGCTCATTCCGGGCCTCCAGCCGATCCTGACGTCGACCATTGCCAACCGTTGGCTCGGCGAGAAAGTGACGCCGGTGCAATGGGGCGGCCTGTTGCTCGGGCTCGGCGGCGTGGCGCTGATCCTGCACAATCGTCCCATGACGGGAGAGGCCGGGCTCGGCTGGCTCGCCTCGATGGTCTCGCTGATCAGCATCACCCTCGGCACGCTCTATCAGCGGCGCTTCTGCAACCACATCGACTGGCGCGCCGGCAATCTCGTGCAATATGTCGCCGTCACGATCTTCTTCACCATCGGCGCCTTCCTGTTCGAGGACCGCGTCGTGCACTGGACGCGGGAGTTCGTGCTTGCGCTGGCGTGGCTTGCGGTCGCGCTCTCGATCGGGTCGATCGGGCTGCTGTACTGGCTGATCCGCCACGCTGCGGCGACGTCGGTTGCGAGCCTGTTCTATCTGGTGCCTGCGGTGACGGCGCTGATGGCCTATCTGCTGTTCGGGGAAAAGCTCGATGCCGTCGCGATCGCCGGCATGGCGATGTGTGCGGCCGCGGTATTCGTGGTCAATCGCCGCTTCGGCGCGTAGGCGGGCTTGCCGGAATACATCCCTGACGTGCAGGGTGCATCGTGTTAGGCTGGCCGCATTTCAGTGGTCCTTTTACCCGGTGATTTCCATGAAGAAGGCGAGACGCGCACTGCTCGGCAGGTCCATGAAGCCGGTCCGGATTGCCTGCATCAATTACGCCAAGGCATCGATCAACGACCGCGAGATGAACCAGCTCACCGCGGCGCTGCAAAAGTGCTACGATGAGCATTTCCTGCCGGTGTGGGGCTATCCTGTCGCTCTCTATGTCACCCGCAAGCCGAAGCGGACCGATTGGCAGCTCGTCTATTTCGACGACGCCTCTCACAAGAACATGCTCGGGCGTCACGAACTGACACACCGGGGACAGCCGATCTCGAAGATCTTCGTCAAGGCGCTCGGCGATGAGCCGATCAGCGTGGCGGCCTCGCACGAGCTGTTCGAGATGGTGCTCGACCCCATGGCCAATCTCTGGGCCGACAAGAACCGCAACACTCAATATGCCTATGAGGTCTGCGACGCCGTAGAGGAGGACCCCTTCGTCGTCAGCGGTTTTCCGATGTCGAATTTCGTCTATCCATCCTGGTTCGAGCCCTTCCAGCATCCGCGCGGCACCAAATTCGACCACAAGGGAACGCTGAAGGCGCCGTTCTCGATGACCGAGGGCGGCTACGTCATCAAGAAGGTCAACGGTCGGAAGGTAATCAAGGCGTTCGGCTCGCCTGCGAAGCGGCGACGCTTCAATGAGGAAGACCGGCGCGGCCATCGCAGCGAATTTCGCGACCCGAAGGGAAAGCACCACCCGGGCCGGCGCTCGTCGAAGCGGAAGGGGTAGGCCAAATCTCCGGGGTGACCCGGAGATTTGCTCTCGATCTGCGATCAGCGTTTTTTCAGGGGCGGTCCGCAGGACCAAACTCCGGTGCGCGATGGCGCACCAGAGAATCTCGAGAGCCCCAGATGCGCAATTGCGCATCTGGGGCTCTGGTCCCTCGCGCCATCCGGGGATGGCTGTTGGTTATTTCGGCTGCGGCACGATCCGGATATAGGGCTTCGGCTCCTTCCAGCCCTGCGGATAGATCGTCTTGGCCTCGTCGTTGGAGACCGAGCCCGCGATGATGACGTCCTCACCTTGCTTCCAGTCCGAAGGCGTCGCGACGCGATGCTTGGCGGTGAGCTGGAGCGAGTCGATGACGCGCAGGATTTCCTGGAAGTTCCGCCCCGTGGTCATCGGATAGACCAACACCAGCTTGATCTTCTTGTCCGGCCCGATGATGAAGACGTTGCGGACGGTCTGGTTGTCGGCGGCCGTGCGGACGAGGGGATCACCCGAGACCGCGGCCGGCAGCATGCCGTACAGCTTCGAGACGTTGTAATCGGTGTCGCCGATCATCGGATAGTTCGGGGCCGCGCCTTGCGTCTCCTTGATGTCTTCTGACCATTTGGCATGGCGGTCGACGGGATCGACCGAGAGACCCATCAGCTTGACGCCGCGCTTGTCGAACTCCGGCTTCAGCTTGGCGAGAGCACCGAGCTCGGTCGTACAAACCGGCGTGAAGTCCTTCGGGTGCGAAAACAGCAGTGCCCAGTTGTTGCCGATCCAGTCGTGGAACTTGATTTTCCCCTCGGTTGTCTCGGCTTCGAAGTCGGGGGCGGTGGCGCCGATCGGAAGTGTCATGGTTTGACCTCATCGCATTGAATTTACTTTGGAATTTCTGTCTGGCCGTCGCGTGCAGTATAGGGCCTGGGCGGCGTCAAGTGAACGGCATCTGAACCGCTTGAAGTAAAATGTGAATTCCTCCCCTGAAGGGCTGATTTCCGAGCACGTTTTTGTTACGGCCGCGCCGGCGGCGAAACATCTCCCCCGGGGGCTTCACGGCCCCGATTGCCCCGATAATGCCTTTTATGACCCGCATCACGCGCGCCCGACGCTCTTACGGAACCGAAATGGTCCTCACAGCGACTAATCGGCAACCATTGAGAAAAGTCGCGACCTCCATATCCAATCGTTAACCACCCCTTTACGCCCGCGTGAAAATGCTGGCGATCAGAAGAAGTCTGGAAGTGAACTATGTCTGCCGCACTGCCGAAGTCCGTTGAGTCGTCGTCCCTCGAACCGTCTTGCCGCGATACCGCGGCCCATGCGCTTTCCATCGTGCGCGACGGCGTGATCACGGGCGAAGGCCCGACCACCAAGGGCCGGGTGCACTTTTCCCGTTCCATCGATGCCGACGACGCCGCCTGGTGCGCCCGCATCCTGACCGCCACGGCCGTCAACGACCTGCCGGTCAGCCGCGCCGAGGCCGAGGCGCTGTTCGAGATCAACGAAGCTGCGACCGAGCGCGCCGATGGCGGCCGGTTCGATGATTTAATGACCAAAGCCGTCGCCCATTACGCCGCGAGCGCCTCGGGTTTGAAGGTGCCGCCGCGCAGCGTCGCGCTGGCGCAGGACACCGACATCGAGAGCTGGGCGTCGTCTTATGCATCCAAGGTCAACAGCGAGATGCTGGAGTGGATCGCCGGCCAGATGCGCGGCAAGCGCCACAACAACCGTCGCCTGATGGCGATGGTGGCGACCTTCCTGGGCGCCACCGCGCTGCCTCTGGCGGGCCAATTGCCGAACGTGTTCGACATCGGCATGTGATTCATCGCGCCTCTTCGAGGACGCGAACGAAGCGGCGGGTTATTTCCCCGCCGTTTTTTGTTTGCCGGCCTCCGGCTCGAGGCCCAGCGTGCGGCCGGGGAAACCGGCGGCATCAAAATAGCGCTGACTGCCGACGCGCTGGACGTTGAGCACGGTCTCGAGCCCGTTTTCGGACTTCTTCTTCGACTTCTCCACCGCCTTGAACGCCTTCGGCACGATGCCGTTGGGCAGGGCCTCCGACATCACCCGGCCGACCAGGCCGCCATTGTGCGCGCCGTGCAGGCCGAGCAGCCGGGCCGCGGTCATGCCGACGTCGGCATTGCTCACCGGCAGTTCGTCGACATAGCCGGCTTTGAAGTCCGGTCCGATCGCGGCCATGAAGTTGTAGGTGTCGCCGCGGCTGAAGCTGCCATGCATGCCCTGGCCCTGGCGCAGCACGGTATCGGCCACCTGCACCGAGCAGTTGGTCGGCGCCTCGCCGCAGTCGCTGGCGTAGGAGCGGAAGTTGACGACGATCGCCGGGGTCGGCGTCGCCGCCATGCCGCGCAGATTGATGCTCGACAGCGGCAGCGTGCCGGGGATGCGGCCGAGGGAGTCGTCCACGAACAGGCCGGAGACGTAGTCTTGCGCCAGCAGTGCGTTGATGGTCCTGGCCGCCAGCTTCTTGTCCTTGTTCGGCAGGTAGATCAGGTCCGAGCCACCGTTGGTGGCGACGACGAGGTCGGGCTTCTCCGGATTCTTGCCGAGCACGCCGTTGCCGGCCTTCGGATGCTTGTTACCTCCGACCTTTGCGTTCTTGTCGTTGGGATCGAACAGCGGCAGGTCGAGCGCCTTGGCCAGATCGAGGGCGACGAAGCCCATCGGCAGGAAGTCCTTCGGCGTGTCGTCATAGCTGACCTTGGCCGAGGGACTGGTCTTGCTCTCCTTGGAGATAGTGGAGAAGCCGTGATCGGCCTGGATCATGATGTTGGTGCTCGCGGCGAGGCCGAGTTCGTCCAGCGCCTTGCGGATCTGGGCGAGGTTGTTGTCGACGTTCTTGATGCTCGCCATCGTGCTCGGACCATTGATGCCCGGCAGGATCTGGTTGAGGCTGTCGCCCTGGTTATGCTGGGTGCCATCGGGATCGCGCGACCAGAACACCAGCACGAACGGCTTGTTGCGCGCCTTGAACATCGGCAGCACGACCTTGGTGGCGACGTCGGCGAAATAGGCCTGCTGCGCTACGTTGGCGACCGTGGTGCCGGGCGTCTTGGCGTCGCCCGCCTTGGCGTTGTCGCCGCGCGACGGCGTGGCGAGAGGGAGGCCGGCCTTGCTCAGCGCGTCCTTCATCTCGTCCGAGAGCGCCACGCCGTTCTTGCCGCCGGTGGAATCGTCGATCACGATCGAGTGCTGGCCGGGCTTGTCCGGATGATCCGTGTGGTCGAATTGGTAGGCCGGGCCGACCTTGCCGATCGTCGCCGTGCTCAGGCCCTTGTCGCGGGCCATCTTCAAAACGGTCTCTTCGTTGAGATAGTCGCCCTTGAAATGCTCGTCGATGTCACCGAGCACGGCGTCATTCTCGATGAAAGGGACCACGGTGTTGCCGGCAGGCACCGATGTATAGTTGGTCCAGATCGTGTTGGAGAACACGCCGGTGTCGCCGAGGTAGTGACCGGTCGACATCGCCGAGCCGTTGGCCATGGTGAAGGTCGGGAACAGCGAATGCGAGTTCTTGAAGTTGACACCCTTGTCGCGGACCTCGGCCATGGCCGGCGCAGTTTCCGGCGTGATCTTCATCGCGCGCAGCCCGTCGGGAATGAACAGGATCAGATTGCGGGGCGTGTTGTTCTCAGCGGAGGCGAGTTCGCTGAAAAGCCCGGTGGACAGCATGGTCAGCCCGGCTGACAGCAACACCAGTGAACGTCGCATCAAAATCTCCTAGCGGTGAGGCGGCCTGGCCGCCGAACCGCGGCCCCCGGCAATCGTTTAGTTTTGCTGCATGACGGTTTTGTTACAAGAGGGGATCGGCATGCAGAAGTGATGAGCGCGCCATCCGGTGTCGGCCGTTTCGGCAGGGATGAGGAGGGGACGCTCGCCTGGCCCGGACGTGCCTGCAGCGTGCTTACGCTGCTGCGCGAGTCGGGGCCCAGCAGCCGCGCCGTATGCTGATGGATGGGCCCGGCTCTGCAGCGCACCGTCGGAGAGACGCTGCGCTGTGTTCGGGCATTTCTCCGCAGAGACAGCCTGGATTGCTCCGTCGCGAGAGCTCCTCGGAGCATGCGGCAGCGACTTCGGTTCATTCGCATTTCCATTGCAGACACACCTTCGCATCCTCGCGGCGCGTCTCGCCCGAGCCTTGCCCGTCGCCTTGCCCTCGAAATGAAAGAGAATTCTGGGTTCGTGGCTTCTGGTGGATCGATGCGGTTCCGATAAAAGGAAGATGGTCCGCCGAGCAGACGGCTCTTTAGCCAATCAATCGAGCGCCGACCTTCGCTATCAAGTTACTTCGGTTTTTGCCTGTCAGCCAATTCGCGAGAAGCCAAGCTAAGCTCTAGCTCTTTAAGCTGTTCGACCAACTGCTCTATGATCGCTTCGTAGTCGGACGGCATCAGTGAATGCACGCCGCGTGAGGCCAATTCGTTTTGAAGGATCGTTACCATCATGGCTTTAACGCTCATGACCTCTCGCTCAAAAAGCTAATCGTCAAAAAAACAATCGGAAGTAGACGCCAAACACTGGGGGTGCGCAATCTCCGTAGAATTACGGCCTTGGCGGACCCTTGCAGTGCAAATAGGGGGCATGCTCCACGACCGCTTTGGCCGCGGGCTTCGACTATCGAGCGCGAAAGAACGTACTGGATTGCGTCCAGTGTGATTGACGCGCGATTTGAAGCCGCAACGAAAGCCGATCGCGCTTCGGAAAGTAAAATTGGTTCTGAGCTATAACTATAATGACTCCGACGCAAAAATAGAAAATAGGGTGCAAAAAACAAAAATAAATGGGAGGAGTAGATGGATAGTGTGAGTCGCCTGCGCGCGATGGCCTCGCTGTGCCGTCAGACTGCCGCGCATCATCCTGAAAAAAGTTGGAAACTGCTTGCCGAAGCTGAGTATTGGGAGCACCTGGCCAACGATGCGCTGCTCGGTCGCTCGTGCACATCTGGCTTCTCGCTCCCAGCAATCGGAGATGATGCGAACACCACGCCGTCGGCCCACACTATGGCGGCATGACCGCTTTCGGTACCAAAGTCCCCTCGACGGCTACAGCTAGCTCTCACTGTTTGCAGAGCGTTCTGTTCTGGGGGAAGGAGGTCTCAAACTTCCTCGCGGGGTACGAGCGAGTAAAGCTGAACTACATTTTCTTGGTAGGGGTTGCGTTCATGGATAGCGTAGAGCGGTGCTTCGCCGCAGTGACGGCAATCGGTTTCTTTGTGACCGTCGTCGGAATGATATTGTTGCAAACCATCTAAGTTCTAGCTCTGCGCGAATTGCTGGCCAGCTTGCGACCGGGGCCAGGCTTTGGGCTGTAGGTCAGCCGCGCTGCGCTCAAGATCGCTCCGGGACTATTTTTTCAAAAGCAGTCCCAGCGTTCGCGCCATGCGCCTCACCGATCCGGCGTGGCGGCCGAGTTCGGCGGCTATCTTTGACGCGCCGACTCCCTGTCGGGCCAGTGTGATCAATCGTCGGACCTCCTGCTCGGCCCATTGCTTCGGCTTTGGAATCTTCACGTGCAGCCCCTCAACCTGCACCAATTAACCAATGCACCTTGTTGGCCGCACTTGGGAAATTTACGGGTGGCATGCGCCCTAGTGAGGCGTGGGCGGGGCTGGCCGCTGTCCAGTTGCGACATGCGCCCGTTAAACTTAGGACGTATCGATGCGCAACCTCAGGTGAAAGGCCATGGGGGCCTGAGGCCACAAGTTAAGCAATCGGTTACTAATCACTGCCACCATCTGCACATTGGCCGCCAATCGCGGCAAGGCATTTTGAGAGCGGTTTTAAACACGCCCAGTTGGCGGTCTCTTCAGGAGAGGCCCAATGTTCAAGGGCTTCACGGTGGCAGTTGTGGCGCTGATTAGTACAGCGCAGCTGGATCAATACCTAACTGACGGTCGGCACACTGACGCGGCCATGGCTATGCTACGGCAAATCAGGCACGCGTTTGGGTTTTGAGATACCGCTCCGGACGACTTTGAGGCGCGCGCGATGGATGACATCTCATGGGCTGATCTTGACGCAGACGAGCAACGTGCCATTGCGATCTTGGGAGCCGGACTTTCTATCGAGCTGTGTGACCCAATTGCTCTCCTGACCTTAAGGCGGCTCGGTCTGATCGTAGGCAGCCATTTGACAGCTGCTGCGCACAATTTGCGGAGAAACTTTGTTCTCGGCGAACTCGGGACGCGTGATTGCGTACCGTAACTCTGTTTGCGCATTTCGAAAGGCCCAGGGGATGAGAGATGTCAGGGGCTCTTGAGCTGATCGTGGAGGGCTATGTTTCCCTCAAGGACCGGAAGGCGCTCGACGAGCTTCGCATGCACCGCCGGAAGCTTCTCGCAGATCTCAATGCGTGCACCGGGATCGACTGTACGGGTACCATCCAGCAGATTGAGGAAGAGATCATCGTGATCGAGGCTGGGCTGGCGCGGTTGGATGGGGCAGCCACGAGCTAAACCAAACAGACCCGGCTATTCGTCGGCAATGGCCGCCGCAACGCGTTCGCTTCATTCCGCGGCCATGCAATGCTCAAGTGGTTGTTCCCGGCTCACGACATCCCAAGCTCACGAAGCGCCTGCGAGGAAATCTCCGCTGGGTCTCGCACGCCGGTTTGCGCGATCTCGACGATCTTCCTCGCAATCATCTCGGCCATGGGGTCGTTGCGGTCTTTGATGCCGACGGCACGCAGCGCTTGCTCGTAAGCGGTCGTCACACGGTTAACTTCCTCCGGTCCCATCGGCAGATTTTGAAGCAACCGATAAATCGGCATTAGTTCAGCCCTCTGATATCCGGCGCAAGCACATTGGAACGGTTTTCGACCGAGCGAAAGCATTCCGTCGCAGCATGGTTAGCCTTTCGGCCACCGACAGCGATATCGGGTCGTCAAAGGTCCGCCGCCAGCACCTCGTATTGAATTCATGCCGCCGTGCGATCCTCCTTCTCCGCTCCATGCATCACGATCTTGATCCCATCATCCGGTAAAGGCCGCTGCAACGCCTTCGCGTCATCCCACGGCGCACGCATCCACATATCGCGCTCTTCATCGGTCGTCGGATCACCGGCATCGCCTTGGGATGGATCGGCTCAACCACTGCATTCGGCGTGGTCGTCAGGACACCATACACAAGATGCGGTCCTGGGATCAGTTTCGACTTGGTGCCGCGGTCGCGTTTGACTTCGGTCCAGATGCCACGCATGCCGTCAGCGGCCGATTGTCATTGAGCGCGAACCAGACGACACTCTTCTTCTTCGTCTCGGGGTTCGGCTGCGGCGCGTATTCGGCAAAGCTGTTGAACGGCACGAGACAGCGGTTCTCGAGCTTCAGCCAGCCGCGCCAGTGCGGCTAGGACGTATTGCGTGGGTTGGTGACAGGCGGCCCGCTCGTCGCAATGGGGGAGTGTTCCGGACCTATTGGGTGCGGTGCAATCAATTCCGATCAGCAGGTTATGAAACGGCGTTCCCGGGGCACCAAGTGGCTGAATTCCGGGGGGAACTCCGGGCGTTCGACCGCATCCGGCGCCTCGTTAAGTTCGCGCCTTAACCAATAATTAATTATACGTTTGCGGGTGGGTGACAGCCCGGCCTAGCGTGCAGTGGGGAGCCGCTATCCGCGAAGCCAAACGAGTTGGTGCGTATCATGATATCCAGATCATATGGGGCGTTGCTCGCCTCGCTCAGCGCAGCCGCGCTGCTCCTTAGCTCCAGCGACAGTTTTGCACGACCGGGCGGCGCCGCACCGCAAGGCGTGGTGACCCCAGCCGCACCGCCGCCTGTCGCGCGTCCTGCGATGGCGCCGGGCGCGCGATTCCGTGCCCGCAGCAATCGCTTCAACAATCCCTGGGTCTATTGGCCCGGTGGCGGCGGATTCTTCTACGATGGGGCGGCCTACAACGAGCCTTTTGTTGATGCCGGACAGCCCGTCACCAGCGACGTTCGCTATACTTATACCTACGACGTTCCCTGGGACTGGGCGCATCGCTTTCCGCCGAACGTCGTGCCGTCCGACCGGCCTTATGTATCGAGCTGCCCGACGGAGCACGTGACGGTTCCCGGCCGTGGTGGTGGCGAGCACACCGTCAACATCATGCGCTGCTACTGAGCAGCGCGCCGCATTTCACGGCTCGCTACAAAATGCCTGCCGCGGCTGCCTGGTCGCGCTCGGACTGCTTTTGCCTGACATTGGCGAGCTCGCGGCTGCAAGCCACAAACGCGTTCGTTCCCGGGCGCAGCCCGAACTGACCGCAGACATCCCGATCCTCATCGGCAATGACGCGCGCAAGCTCGGCCTGCGCGGCTTCCCGGATTGCCGGCGCAGAGACGAGTGCGTGAACCCCGATGGCTGCCACAACGGCGAGCACCAACGCAGCCGCGATGCCGAGGCGCTGCGTGTCATCGGCCGTGTGCTGGGAAGAGCGGGCCTTGGTTCTGACTTGGGTCATGAAGTCCTCTCGGATGAAATATCGATGGTCAAAAAGAATGTCATTCGAGCCGTCCGGCAAAATCGGCGGATGCAACACCCATACACGCCGCGCCAAAGCGGCGACGTGAACCAGATTACAAATTCCAGGATGGCACGGGCCTAATTTAAAATTGGTCCTAGCCCAATTCAAAGCTGGTTACGCCGAACACGCGGTCAAGCCGCAGTGTCGGGATCGGTCCAGTGTACATTCGCGCCGTTTCGAATGTCGGCTTCAGGCCAAGAGATTCCGCAACCGCTATAGCATCGCGGTTCATCGCGGGGATGTCGAGCACAATCTCATTGCTGCCGGGGCTCGCCAGCAAAGCCTTCAAAACGGCCTCCGCCGCGGCGCGGTCATCAGCTACCAGCGGGCCGATCTTGCGGCCTGTCCTGCAGGGGCGGATCACGCCCCACGCCGCGAGCTTGCCATCACGGAGCAGTGCGCGGCCAACGTGTGTGTTGATCCAGGCGCGCAAGAAAGCCGTGCGTGGCGCCGGGAACACGGTGTCATCGTCAGCTTGGACAAGCGGCCATGGGATCGTGTCGAGCGCAACAATTTCAGCGGGCGGCTTCGATGGCGCTTCGACAATGCCGCTGTAGCGGATATTGGCGTAAGCGAGCTGGAAGCCGGACTTCTTGTAATTGTCTTGCTGCGCCACCACGCCATCGAGCCCGATCACGCGCGCGCCTGCATGCGCGATCGCGGCGTTCCAGATGCGCAGGCCGTGGCCCCTGCCGCGAAAGCCTGCGCGCACGATGTAGAAGCCAAGAAAGGCGAAGCGGTCGTTGTAATTGACACAGGAGACGGTCGCGACCGGCTCGCCGTCGAGCTCGCCGACGAAGAAGCCTTGCGGGTCGGGGATCGCGAAGCAGGCGGCATCGGCAAGGCCGGGATTCCAGCCCTCGGCCGCCGCCCAGTCGATCGCGATGGAGATCTCGTCGGGCCGCAAATTGCGAATCTGCAAACCGTTCATTCGTGGTGCCTCGTGGTGATGGACCTGCAGGCAGGTCTGGCTGTAGAAGGCCTGATGACAGACTGAACCTTGGCGGACTGAACCTTGGCAGACTGGGGCTTGGGCTCGCCGCAACGCTATCACGGGGATTACAGGTCATGGCAGCAGAGAAGGTCGCGCTCGTCACCGCGGGCGGCAGCGGCATGGGGGCGGGGGCTGCGCGGCGGCTTGCAGCCGATGGCTTTCACGTCGCGATCCTGTCGTCTTCCGGCAAAGGCGAGGCGCTCGCGACCGAGCTCGGCGGCTTCGGCGTGACGGGTTCGAACAGGTCCAGCGACGATCTGAAGCGTCTGGTCGACGGCGCGCTTGCGAAATGGGGACGGATCGACGTGCTCGTCAACAGCGCCGGCCACGGTCCGCGCGCGGCGATCACCGAGATCACCGACGAGCAATGGCACATCGGCCTCGATACGTATTTGCTCAACGTGATTCGTCCAACCCGGCTGGTGACGCCGGTGATGGTCGCGCAGAAGGGGGGCACCATCATCAACATTTCGACCGCCTGGGCGTTCGAGCCGAGCGCGATGTTTCCGACCTCCGCGGTGTTCCGTGCAGGGCTCGCCGCCTTCACGAAGATCTTCACCGACACCCATGCAACCGACAACATCCGCATGAACAACGTGCTGCCGGGCTGGATCGACAGCCTGCCGCAGACGGACGCGCGCCGCGACAGCGTGCCGCTGAAACGCTATGGCAAGGTCGAGGAGATTGCGGCGACGGTCTCGTTCCTCGCATCCGACGGCGCCGCCTACATCACGGGCCAGAACATCCGCGTTGATGGCGGGCTGACGCGCTCGGTCTGAGGCGGCAGCGATCCGAGCCGCGCTCACTTGCTTGTTAGCCGCGCGCGGTCAGCAGGTGCGCCAGCGCGGGCAGGATCTTGTAGCGGGCGATCTCGTGCGGATAGTCGCCGCGATTGGCGAGCAGCACGATGCCGATCCGCCGGCCCGGCACCAGGCCGATATAGCCGGAGGCGTTGTTGAGACCACCCGGCTTGTCGACCACGGTGACATCGGGCAGGTGCACGGTCTCCCAGGCCATGGCTTGTCCGAAGGTGGCTTGTCCGAACGTCTGGCCGGTGTGAAAGCTCTCGCGTTGCGTCATCCGCAGCGCCTCGCGCAATTGCGGGTCGATCGCGCGGCCGTCGACGCAGGCGGCCGCGAATGTCGAGAGGTCCCGCGCGGACGAGAACATCTGGCCGGTGCCGGGGAAGTCGAAATAGCTCTGCTGGTTGCCGATCGGGCCGATTGCATTGCCCTGGTCGGAATAGCCCTGCACGACGCGCCGCAGCGCGGCTTCTTTCATCATCGCGCGGTTGTCCGGCCCGCGTTCGGGAATCGACGTGGCCTGCATGCCGAGGGGCGCGAGAATCCGGCTCTCGACCAGCCTTGAAATCGGCGTGCGATAGCAGCGCTCGAGCACGAGCTGAAGCAGCACGTAACCGGCGTGACTGTAGATGCGCTGTTTGCCGGGCGCAATGCCGGCGGGCGGCGCAAAGGCGTTGAGCATGTCGATGAATTGCGCCTGCGAGTAGGAGTCGTTCGGCCAGGGTGGGTGATCGGTCGGCAGCAGCAGTCCCGAGGTGTGCGTGGCGAGTTCGCCGACGGTGATCTTGCGAATATAGTCGCCGTTCAGCTCCGGCAGATATTTCGGCAGGGGATCGTCGTGCCGCAGCTCGCCGCGGAGCGTGCCGAGCGCGACCAGCGTCGCTTCGAACGGTTTTCTCAAAGAAGCGAGATTGAACAGGGTGTCCGGCGTCACAGGCCGCTTGGCGTCGTCGGCGAAACCGTAGCTGAAGAATTCGATATGGCGACCGGCATAGAGTGCGGCGGCGAGGCCGCCCGGTTGGTCCGGCGTCGCGGTCGGCGCGAGTTCGGTGGCGACGATGTCGCGCATCTGCGCGATCATGTCGGAATCCGCCGAGGCGCGTTGCGGCCCGGCAAGCGCTGCCGCAAAGGGAACGAGCGCGGCACGGGCGAGGGCTCGCCGGGTGATTTGCGGTGAGATGACAACAGGTGGCACGTGCTCTGACTGATCATGCAATGCGCCCCGATGACATCTTAGCGGGGCGGCCCCGGCGTCCAATTCACGATTGCGCGTGCAGGTTCCACAGCGACGGCCAGGAAAAATACTTAGCTCATGAGCTAACAATACTTGACGCCGGATCGCGGCGGCTCTATAGTTAGCTGCATGGCTAACCAATTACCTCAACTCGATCAGATTTTTGCCGCGCTTGCCGATCCGACGCGGCGGGCGATCGTGATGCGGCTGTGCACCGGTGAAGCTTCGGTCGGCGAACTCGCAGATCCCTTCGACATGGCGCTGCCGAGTTTCATGAAGCATATCCACGTGCTGGAACAGAGTGGGCTCGTGCAATCGGAGAAATCCGGCCGCGTGCGCACCTGCCGGCTGAGCCCGGACGCACTCCTCAGCGCGGAAGACTGGTTCCAGCACCAGCGCGCGATCTGGGAGGCGCGGCTCGACCGGTTCGAGGCCTATGTGATGAAGCTCAAGAGGGAGAGGACGGCTGCCAGGCAGCCATCCAAGACGGCCGATAAGGCAAAGAATAAGACAAGCAAACGGAAAGGTGCCTGACGATGACGAGTTCTGCCAATGCCGCCCTGTCGCAATGGTCGATGGACCGGGAGATCGTGATGTCGCGCGTGATCGACGCGCCGCGCGATCTGGTGTTCGAGGCATGGTCCGATCCAAAGCACCTGCCGCAATGGTTCGGACCGAAGGGTTTCAAGATCGAGACCTTCGAAATCGACGTGCGCGTCGGCGGCGTCTGGCGCTTCAACATGATCGGTCCTGACGGCATCGTCTATCCGAACCGCATGCGCTTCCGTCGCATCGAACGGCCGTCGCTGATGGAAATGGATCATGGCGACGACCGGGACGATGATCCCGGCATGTTCCGCTTCACCGTCACCTTTGCCCAGCAGAGCAATGGCAAGACCGTGCTGATGATGCGGCAGCTGGCGGCGAGCGCCGAGCAGCGCGACGGCATGATCGGCTTTGGCGCCGTGGAATACGGTTACCAGACCCTCGACAAGCTCGCGGCCTATGTCGGCGGATTGAAGAAATAAGGCGTCGTGCGTGATTCGGGGGCGCGCTCGAATTGGCGCCCCCGAATAGGCCTGGAAAGGCCATCGCCTTCGCAATTATGACAATCCGCCGGCGAATTATGACAGGGCCCGCCACGCAGATTTTTGTCGCGCGGAACGACAGATTTATGACAGGATTGCTACCGTTGGATGTCAAGATGACTACAGCGGAGTGATCCATGTTGCGGTGGCAGGCGCGATCAAATCCCCTCGCGTGGTGGTGGGGGTCCCTGACGCTGGTCAGCGCTGCCAACATCCTCGTCTGGTTCATGCTGTACCGCGAGTTCTACCCGAGCGTGGCCGGCAGCGTCGGCGGCGGCTCGGATATCGGCCTGATGTTCCTGCTCTGCGCGGCCTATGTGTTCGGCTGCGCCTTCCGCTCGGTGCTGCCGCGCGCCGACGTGCAGCGCATCTGCCTGTTCGACACCTGGTTATCGAGCGTGTTCGTCGGCCGCACGGTGGCGACGATCGCCGAGGTCTGCTTCGCCGCGCAATGGGCGATCATCCTGCATCAGCTCGGTCAGATGACCGGCGCCGAAACGGCGGTGAACATCGCACTCGTGATCGTGCCGATCATCATCGTTGCCGAATGCTTCTCCTGGTATGCGGTGGTGACGACCAACTTCCTCTACAACGCGATCGAGAACTCGTTGTGGGCGGTGACCTTCTTCCTCGCCGGCATCGCGCTGTGCCGCTTGATGCCGGAATTCCAGGGCGTTGTGCGCTGGGCGCTGATGTCCGGCATCGTCGGCATCGCCTGCTTCCTCGCCTTCCTCGTCACCGTCGACGTGCCGATGTATCTTAGCCGCTGGCGGGCAGGGCATGAAGAAGGCAACAGGCTGCTCGGCCTCCTCGAAGGCCTGCATGACGTCTCGACGCGATGGGTGGTGACCCACGACATCGCGCACTGGAAGGGCGAGCTGACCTGGATGTTCCTGTATTTCAGCGCCGCCGTCTGGTCGAGCCTTGCGCTCTGCGCGCTTTACGCCATGGAAGGCTATCTCACGCATTATCTGGCCTGAGGCCAAAGCCCCATTCCGATGAATCGGAACGGGGCTATGGCTTCTTCTTTCGACGCGTTTTCTTGACGCGAACCGGTGCCCACTTCGCTCGAAAACGCTTTGTTTATTTGCCGACCAGGCTGCACTTGCTGCGGTCGAGCGGGCGAAAGGCCTGGTCGGGCGGAATGGTCGCGACCAGCTTGACGAAGTCCCACGGGCCTTTCGACTCCTGAGGTGTCTTGACCTGCACCAGATAGAGGTCGTGCACCATGCGCTGGTCTTCGCGGATGCGGCCGCTCGTCGTATAGGCGTCCGAAACCGGCGTCGCCTTCATCTTCGCCATCACGACCGCGCTGTCGTCGGAGTCGCTGTCCTTGACCGCCTGCAGATAGTGGCGCACGGCGGAATAGACGCCGGCCTGGATCTGCGACGGCATCGCCTTGCGGCGCGCATAGAACGCATCGGAGAACTTGCGGGCGGCCGGCGAGACGTCCTCGAAGAACGAGGTGACGATCAGATCGCCGCGTGTCGCCTTCAGGCCAACGGCCTCGATGTCGACGTTCTGGAACGACATCGGCACGATCTTCATGCCCTGGTCGGCGAGGCCGAACTCCTCGGCCTGCTTGATCGCGGTGGCGTTGTCGCCGGCGACGTTGATCGCCAGGATCTTGGCGCCCGAGGACTGCGCCTGGAGCAGAAACGATGAGTAATCGGGCGTGCCGAGCTGGGCCTTGACGCTGCCGGCGACCTTGCCGCCAAGGGCTGCGATGCGCTCGCGCGCGGTCGCCTCGATCGAATGGCCGAAGGCATAGTCGCCGGTAATGAAGAACCACGGCTCCTTGCTGGTCTGCATCACGCCGGAGACCACGGCTGTTGCGGTCGAATAGGCGTCTTGCGTCCACTGCACGCTCGAGGGCGCGCAGGCCTCATCAGTGAGCTGGTTGGCGCCGGCGCCGGAGACGAGAAAGATCTTGCCGTTGCCGCGCACCAGCTCCTGCACCGCGAGCGCCGCGCCGGAGCTGCCGCCATCCGCGATCGCCTGCACGCCGTCGCTGAACCATTTTCGCGCGAGGGAAGCCGCTAGATCCGGCTTGTTCTGGTGATCGGCCTGCAGGATCTCGATCGGCTTGCCGTTGATCTTGCCGCCAAACTCCTCCGCCGCCATGCGCGCCGCCTCGACCGAGCCCGGCCCCATCGCGGTTGCGAAAATGCCGTTCATGTCGGTGAGGACGCCAATGCGAATGGCGTCGCCCTTGATCTCGGCGCGGGCAGCGCCGGCGAGCGCCAGCGAGATCAGCAGGACGGCGGTGGACGTGGTGCGAATGATGGCCATGGCGTTGTCTCGAACTTGAATGAGGGGAAGGGCGCCGCCGGCATTTGGCGCGCGCGGCGATGGAAGGCGTGTCCTAATTGATAATCGTGCAGGCGGGATCCTGAGGTCCGAAAGCCTCGTCACCCGGAATCTTCGTCAGGATCTTGTAGTAGTCCCAGGCGTATTTCGATTCCTCGGGGCTCTTGACCTGGGCAAGCCAGAGATCGTGCACCATGAGGCCGTCGGCGCGAAGCTTGCCGCCATGCGCGAAGAAGTCGTCGACCGGCGTGTCGCGCATCCTGCTCGCGACCTTGGCCGGATCGTCAGTCCCGGCTGCCTTGACGGCGTTGAGATAATGCGTGACCGCCGAGTAGACGCCGGCTTGCCACATCGTCGGCATCCGCTGCATCTTGGCGAAGAATCGCTTTGACCAGGCGCGCGTCTGCTCGTCCATGTCCCAGTAGAAGGCGGTCGTCAGCAACAAGCCCTGTGCGCTGTGTAGTCCAAGCGCGTCGACGTCCGTAATCAGCGCCAGCAGGGCGGCCATTTGCTGGCCGCCCTGAAAGAGGCCAAACTCGCCGCCGGTCTTGATCTCGTTCACGTTGTTCGGCGGGCCGCCGGCAATGCCGATGATCTTTGCTTTCGAGGCCTGCGCCTGAAGCACGAAGGACGACATGTCGGTGGTTCCAAACGGCGGCCGGGCGGAGCCCAGTACCTTGCCGCCCTCGCGCGTGATGACGGCGGTGGCGTCGCGTTCCAGCGCGTGGCCGAACGCAATGTCGTCGGTGAGGAAGTACCAGGTCTTGCCGCCGCGCCTGACGACTTCCTGGGCCGTGCCGACCGCAAGTGCGTGCGTGTCGAACACCCACTGCATGGTGTAGGGCGAACAGAATTTCCCGTGATAGTCGGCCGTTCCGGTCGCCGTGACGATGAGCAGCTTCTTCTTCTCGCTGGCGACGGTTTGGACTGCGAGCCCCACCGCCGACACCGGAACATCGACGATGAGGTCGACCTGCTCGGTGTCGTACCACCGGCGCGCGATAGCGGCGCCGATGTCAGGCTTGATCTGATGGTCTCCGACGATCAGCTTGACCGGCTTGCCCAACACACTGCCGCCGAAATCGTCGATGGCCATTTGAGCCGCGGTCACAGAGCCTTGCCCGGTCGGTGTCGACGAGGGTCCTGTCATATCGGAAAGGACCCCGATCTTGACCACCTCGTCTGAGATCTGGGCCTGCGCGGCTGTCACAGCCAGAATGAGCGCAGTCGCGGCGAGTGCGCGGACCAAGCCGTACATGGTGTTCCTCCCTGGCGTTTCCTGATGTCGTTTTTGTTTTGTTTGATTGATCAGTCGCGGTGGGTCAGGCCGCCTCGGCGATGACCTTGTTTCGAAGCGTTCCGATGCCGGAGATTTCGACCTCGACGGTGTCGCCGGGGCGCATCCACAAGGGCGGCGTGCGCTTGGCGCCGACGCCGCCGGGCGTGCCTGTCACGATGACATCGCCGGGAACGAGCGGACAGATCGTCGAGATGTAGGCGATCAGCTCCGGGATGGCGGTGATCAGCAGGTCGGTCGTGGTGTTCTGCACGACGGTGCCGTTGAGGCGCGTCTGCAAGGTCAGCTTCGAGGGATCGGGGATCTCGTCCGCCGTCACCAGCCACGGGCCGAAGCTGCCGCTCTCCGCAAAGGTCTTGCCGGAGAGGAATTGGCTGGTGTGGCGCTGCCAATCGCGGATGCTGCCTTCGTTGTAGCAGGCATAGCCGGCGATGTGGTCGAGCGCGCGGTTTGCCGGAATGTGGCGGCCCTGCTTGCCGATGACGAGTGCGAGCTCGCCCTCATAGTCGAAGTCGTCGCTGACCTCAGGTTTCACGATCGGCTGAAGGTGGCCGACCTGGCTGCAGGGGAAACGGACGAACAGCGCCGGCTTCTCGGTGACGGTGCGCCCCGTTTCGGCGACGTGGTCGCGATAGTTGAGGCCGACGCAGATGATCTTGCCGGGATCGGGAATGACGGGCGCAAAGCTGATCGTGTTGAGCGGATGATCGGGTGCCGTGGATGCGACCAGCTTTGCCGCCTCGGCCATGCGGCCGGTTTCGAGCAACTGCCGCAGCGTAGCGCAAGGCGCCATGCGCGTGCCGAGATCGACGACGCCATTGTCCTTGACGGCGCCGAAGGAAGCGCGACCGTTGGCGATGAAAGAAAGCAGCTTCATTGGATATCCCTAAAAGACGTTCGGTCAGGCCGCGGACGGCACGGGGGTGGAAGGCATGATGGCGGCGATGAGGCGGTCGAGTTCGGCATCGTTGCGGGCGGTGGCGCGGATGTAGTGGTCGGGGCGAACCAGCGCGGCGATGAGGCCGTGCTCGCGCAGCCAGGGTCCGATGCCTTCGGCGTCATTGCTGGTCAGGATTTTGAGTCCGGAAAGAGCAGGATGCGACAACAGCGCGGCCGTGTTTTCGACCAGCAGCAGATGGCTGTAACCGATCCGGTCATCGCCGCGACTGCCGTCCTTCAGCACGAACTGTGGCGCCAGATGCCCGGCGAGAGGCAGGTCGCCGAGTGCGAGTCCGGGGCCGAGCAGGGGCTTCTTCACCTCGAGCTTGACCGGCGCGTTCTCGCGCGCCTGCCCGGCGGCAAGGCCCGCTTCGATCGCCTTGGTGTTGATGACGCCGCCCAAGCGAATGGCGAGCTCGATGAACTCGCGGACATGCGGTTGGCGCTCGCTCTGGTAAGTGTCGAGCAGATCAGCCGAGGCGTCGTCACGGACGACCGCGGCCAGCTTCCAGGCGAGATTGGCGGCATCGCGAATGCCGGCGCACATGCCCTGGCCGAGGAAGGGCGGGGTCTGGTGCGCCGAATCGCCGGCCAGCAGCAGCCGGCCGCTGCGCCATTGCTCTGCGATGGCGGAATGAAATGTGTAGACCGCCGCGCGCTCGAGTTCGGCATCCTCAGGCGTGAGCCAGCGCGACAATAATTCCCAGACCCTGGCGGGCTGCGCGACGTCATTCGAATCTTCGTCCGGGAGAACCGTGATCTCCCAGCGCCGGCGCGTGCCGGTGCCGCGGACATAGGTTGCCGGCCGCCTGGGGTCGCAGTGCTGGAGACTGTAGTCGCCGAGGTCGTCGCGCGCCCGCTTGAGCAGGACGTCGATCACCAGCCAGCGCTCGTGAAAGCCAAGGTCATCCATCCCGGAGCCGATGAAGCGGCGGACGAGAGATCGCGCGCCGTCGCAGCCGATCACATAGCGGGCGCGGACCTCGCTGAGCCTGCCGCTGGAGAGGTCCTCGTAGCGGACGCGGACGCCGGTCTCGTCCTGATCCAGCGCGAACACGTCGCAGCGGTTGCGCAGGGTGACGTGCGGCCAACGAGCGAGGCCGGCGATCAGCACGTCCTCGAGATCGGGCTGATGGAAGCGGTAGCTGAGATTCCAGCCCATCGGCGTCAGCGTCTGCGGCCGCGACCAGTCCAGCAGCAGCTTGCCGTCGGCGTCGAGGAACAGCATGCCGGGGCTGAGGATGACATGCGGCAGGATCGCGTCAGCGAGGCCAAGCGTCTGGAACACGCGCATGCACTCGTCGTCGAAATGCACCGCGCGCGGCAGATGATAGGTCCGCGCCTCGCGCTCCAGCACCAGCGTTCGCACGCCGCACAGGCCAAGCAGATTGGCGAGCGTGGCGCCCACCGGGCCGCGGCCGACGATCACGACATCAAACTCTTCAGAGGCGGATTTATGTTGCATGGGGCTATCTCTTCCCCATCAAGCGCCGCAGCATCAACGTCGCCGCGCGAAGTGTCCGCCCAGCGGACGGACTCCTAGGCCTCGACGGGAATGGCCGCCGCCGTCGCCTGAAGCTGACCGACGAATTGTGCCGTGGCTTCCTCGGTCCCCAGCGCCGAGCGGATCCAGATGATGGAGATGCAGCCGTAGACCGTACCGTTCCGCACGATCGGCACCGCGATCGACGCCGTCTTCGGATTGTATTCGCCCTCGCTGCGGATCGCGTAACCCCGCGCGGCCGTCTCCGCTATCATCTGATCGAGGCGGCCCTGGTCGAGGAAGGGGCGGTCATCAGCCTCGTCGATGCGGCGGAGATGGCTGACGATGAGGTCGCGCTCGCGCGCGGGGCAGGCGGCGAGATAGGCGCGGCCCGCCGAGGTCCGCAGCATCGGCAGGCGTTTGCCGATCATGCCGCGGTCGATCGAGAGCGGGCTGCGCGAATGCGTGGTCTCCTGCACCACCATCGCGGCGTTCTCGTATGTGGAGAGATCGACCGGCCAGACCAGGCTCTTGCTGAGCTCGGCCAGATAAGGCGCGGCCGCCTGGCAGATCACCACGCCGGGGTCGTAGCCATCGCCAAGGCTCAGCGCGAGCCGGGTGACACGAAAGCGGTCGTCGCTGGCGCTGCGGGCGACATAGCCGAGTTCCTCCAGCGTTTCGAGCAGGCGATAGACGGTCGGACGGGGCAGGTCGAGCGCGCGGGCGACGTCGCCGGCGCGGATGCCGCCGGAGCGGTTGACCTCCTGCAGCACGTCCAGCCCGCGCTTGAAGGCGCGGACGCCCTCCGACTGCCGCGGCTTTCCGGTCCGCGTCCGCTCCTTGGACACTTCGTATTTCCTCCCTTGTGGCCGCCAGCCGCGTGACTATCGTCTTTGCGAACGCGAAGCGATTGCGGCATGTCACCGTAGGATCGCGCGCCGCCGGTATCAAGTTCCCCCGCGATAGGGCGAAGGCGATGCCCTCGGGAGGACGTCGATGGAAATCACTGCGCTCGGCTATATCGGGATCAATTCTTCGCAGATCGACCAATGGGGGCAGATGGCAACCGGACTGCTCGGCATGCAGCAGGTCGATCGCGGCGGCAAGATGCGCGCCTTCCGCATGGACGATCGCAAGCAGCGCCTAATCGTGGACGGCAGCAGTGATGCGGGCCTCGCGGTGATGGGCTGGGAGGTTGCCTCGACCGCGGAGCTCGATCAGCTGGCTAGCCGACTGGAAAGCCATGGCGTCAAGGTGACACGCGGCTCGCGCGCTCTTGCCGACGAGCGCCATGTGGCCGAGCTGATCACGTTCGCTGATCCGGCCGGCAACCGGCTGGAGGCGTTCTGCAAGCCCGAGCTTGCAAGCGAGCCGTTCAAGCCTGGCCGCCCGATCTCGGGCTTCCGCACCGGCGCGCTCGGCATGGGGCACGTCGTGCTTAATGTTGAGGATGTCGAGCCGCTATTGCCGTTCTATCGCGACGTGCTCGGCTTCCACGTCTCCGACTTCGGCCTCAAGCCCTACGGGCTCTATTTCTTCCACGTCAACGGCCGCCACCACTCTTTTGCGATGGTGGGTTCGGGCCGCAAGGCGATGCATCATTTCATGGTCGAGCTCGGCAGCCTCGATGATGTCGGGCAGGGCTATGATCTCGCGCAGCTCGAAGATGGCCGCGTTGCCTATACGCTCGGCAGGCACACCAACGACCACATGACCTCGTTCTACGTGAACACGCCGTCCGGCTTCTTCATCGAATATGGCTGGGGCGGGCGCGTGATCGATCCCGCGACGTGGCAGCCGCACGAGACGTTCGACGGCCCGTCGCTGTGGGGGCACGAGCGGCTCAACATGCCGGAGGAGCAGCGCAAGCGGCTGCGCGATATGCGGATGGATGCGGCGGCACGCGGCGTGCGCGTTCCGGATCCGCGGGTGCCGCCGCTGAACTGCGCCTGGCTGGATCAGGTGATCTCACGCGAATGATCGGCCGGCTTCTCGGCGCCGTTCAGGCCTCGCCGAGATCAGGCTCTGTCAATATCCCCTGACGCAACGCCAATCGGACCAGCTCGATGTCGGAGCCGACGCCGAGCTTGTCCTTGATCAGCGAGTGCAAATTTGCCACCGTCTTCGGGCTGACGTGCAGCGTCTCGGCGATCTCCTCCGTCGTGTTCTCGGCGAGCAGCAGCCGCAGCACCTCGAACTCGCGCGGCGTCAGCACGTCGGCGGCGGACCTCTCGCCGCTGATCCGGCTCAGCGCCAACTCGTGGTCGATGTCGGGGCTGATCGCGATCTTGCCGGCGAGCACGTCCATCACCGCGCGCACCAGGGTCTCGGGCGGGCTGGTCTTGGTGACATAGCCTCGCGCGCCGGCACGGATCGCCTGCATGGCGAATCCGGCATTCTCGTGCATGGTGAAGACGAGGATCTTTGCCGCCTTGTCCCGTTGCCTGATACGCCTGACGGCCTCGACGCCGCCGATGCCCGGCATGCTGAGATCCATAATGACGAGGTCGGGCGCCTCGGATTTGTACAGACGGTAGGCCTCGGCGCCGTCGCCGGCTTCGGCGATGACGCGCAAGCCCGGCTGTTTCTGCAGCACGGAGCGATAGCCCTCGCGGACCACCGAATGGTCGTCGACCAGCAGGATGGTCGCGGTCATGCCGCGTGCTCCAGCGCCTGCGGAGTCGCGGCCGCGAGCGGAATGACCACGCGGAGCGCCGAGCCGCCGTTGGCGCCGGCCTCAAAGCTGAGCCGGCCGCGCAGCGCCGCGACGCGCTCGCGCATGCCCAGCAGGCCCATGCCGGATTTCGCGGCGGGATCGTGCGAGCGTCCGTCATCGTCGACGGCGAGCGCGATCTCGTCGGCATGCATCGCGAGTTCGAGGTTCACCTTGGTGGCGCCGGCGTGCTTGGCAGCGTTGGTGAGGGCTTCCTGCACGATGCGATAGAGGTTGGCGCTGATCGTGGCCGGCAGGGTCTCGAACGTGCCGTCGAAGCGGATGGAAAAGCGCGTCTCGCCGCGACTGCGTCCGTTCCACCCCGCAACGAGACCTTCAAGACTGGCAACGAGGCCCAGCTCCTCGACATCAGGCGGGCGCAGCCGGAACAGAGCGCCGCGCAGCGTCTCCATCATGCCGGTCGCGGTCCGCGCGATGCCGTCGCATTCGCCGAGCAGGGCGGGACAATCCTGCGCGGCAGTCTGGCGGGCGGAGGAGGCGAGCGCGCGGATCGCGGCCAGCGACTGCCCGAACTCGTCGTGCAGCTCGCGGGCGAGATGGCGCCGCTCCTCGTCCTGGAGTGCGATCAGTTTCCGCGTCAACTCGGCGCGCTCGGCGAGCGCGGTATCGAGGCTCTCGGCGAGATGGTTGAAGACATCGCGCACCGCGGAAAGCTCGGCGAGATCGAACGGCGGCAGCCGAGCGGTGAGGTCGCCAGCGGCAATCTGCTCGAGGCCGGCGCGGATCATCCGCGTCGGGCGCAGCGCGCGCGCCAGCGCGGCATAGACCAGGACGCACAACAGCGGCAGGGCGATCGCCAGCGCCAGCATCAGGCGGCCGGCCTCGTGCCAGGCCTCGGCCGTCTGCACGGCCGGATCGACCGAGACGACGGCCTCGCCGAACTTCGTTCCGCGCAGGATCACGGGCCGTGCCGCTTCGCGGCCGGGGTCGAACAGGCCACGGTAGAACGCCGTGAAGAGCTGCGGCGGCGGGTCCTCAGGGATCGGTGCGCCGCTACAGAAGCGCTGGAGCATCTCGCCGCCGGTGCCGCGGAAGGCCAGGCACAGGCCGGGCGTCATCACATACGCCGAGACCGGGTCGAGGTTGGGAAAGTCCGAGCGCGGGCTCGCCGTCCACAGCACCTTGCCCTGCTGCAGCTCCAGCGTCTTTGCCACGATGGCGGCGATGCTGTCGATGCGGGCGTGCGCCGCACGGTCGGCCGTGATGAGGAAATAGGCTGATATCGCGGCGAAGCAGGCGGCCGATATGGCGGCCACGCGCAAGGTCAGGCGGACCTTGAGATCGAATCTTTCGCGGTTCCACATCGGCGGGCACCTGGCGCGAACGGAATGTCGCTTCCGCATTAAACGGCAGAACGCTGGCCGCGCAAAGCGGCACGCTTACTGCAGTGCAGCGTCGTGAAATTTTCCCGGCATTAGTCGGGATGGCCGCGGCTGCGGTGCGCGGAGCGACCGCCTAGCTTGCGGCGTTTCCGTCATGTGAGGCCCCAATGCGCCGTACCCTGTCGTTGCTGTCGTTCCTTGTTCTCCTCGGCGCCGGGCTGAATGGCCGGGCCGTCGCCGCTGACAGCACCGCCATTGCGCTCGACGATTTCAGCTACACCGATACCTCGGCCGAGCCGGCCGACCAGAGCGCGGCCCACGAGCGGCGTCTCCAGGCATTCATGGTCGCGCTCCGGCGGGATATCGCCGCCGATCCGCGCTACCGGCTGGCTCCGTCGGTGCAGGGCGGGGCGGCGTTCAAGGTCATCGGCGGCATCCAGAAGACGAGCACCCTGGTGCAATGGGCCAAGGTCGCGGTGATCGACGTCGGCGCCAGGAAGGTCGTGATGGACAAGCTCTACACCTTCCGCGGCGACAACGACGAATCGTGGGAGCGGGCCGAGATCTTCGTCTCCCGCGAAATCATGGGCGCGCTGGCGCAGCCTAAAGCGCGATGAATATCATCGCGCTTCAGCTTATTGTTTGAGCGTGATCCTTCCGGAAAACCGCTGCACACTTTTCCGGATCATGCCTTAGAACGTCAGCTGCACCTTCATCGATTGCGAGCGGTCGCTGGCAAGCTCGAACGCGGCGACCGCGTTCTCGAATGGCATCGTCGCCGTGATCAGCGGCTTGACGTCGATCAGGCCTTCGCCCATCAGCCGCACCGCAAGTTCGAACTCGGGATCGAAGCGGAAGGTGCCGCGAAGTTGCAATTCCTTGGCGACGATCGAGTTGATCGGCAGCGTCATATCGCCGCCGAGGCCGAGCTGGACCAGTGTCGCGCCGGGCCTGAGCACGTCGAGTGCGGTGCGCAGTGCGGCCTGATTGCCGGAGGCCTCGAACAGTGTGTCGAACACGCCCTTGCCGGCGCGCCAGGGATCGAGCGCGGTGGCATTGGTTGCGACATTGATGGCGTGGCTGGCGCCGAGCTTCTTTGCGACGGCGAGCGGGGCGTCGGCGACGTCGGTGACCACGATCTCGGACGCGCCGCCGAAACGTGAAACAAGGATCATGAGCGCGCCGATCGGGCCGCAGCCGGTGATCAGCACGCGCTTGCCGAGCAGGGGGCCGGCCTGCTTGCCGGCATGCAGGCACACCGCGAGCGGCTCGGCGACCGCGGCTTCCGCCAGCGACAGCTTGTCGGCGATCGGAACGGCCTGCGTCGCGTCGACCGTGATGAACTCGCGAAAGCCGCCCTGCACATGGGGAAAGCGCATCGCGCTGCCGAGGAAGCGCATGTCGAGGCACTGGTTGCGCATACCCTCCTGGCAATGCAGGCACGCCCCGCAGGGCTTGCTCGGATTGACCGCAACGCGCGTGCCGACGTTTACGCTGCTGACGCCGTCGCCAACCGCCGCCACCACGCCCGCGATCTCGTGCCCGAGCGCCATCGGCTGCTGGATGCGCACGACGCCGAAACCGCCGTGATGATAGTAGTGCAGGTCGGAGCCGCAGATGCCGCCATTGGCGATCTTGACGCGGACCTCGCCCGGGCCCGGCGCCGGATCAGGATAATTGTCGATCCGCAGATCCTTCGGGGCGTGAATGACGACGGCGCGCATGAGCTTGTTCCCTGGTATTCGCGATTACATCGCGGCGATCATGCCGCCATCGACATAGATGATCTGCCCGTTGACGTAGGTGGAAGCATCCGACGCCAGAAAGATCGCGGCGCCCACCAACTCGTCCGGCTTGCCCCAGCGCTTGGACGGGATGCGGCCCATCAGCCAGGTGTTGAAGTCGGTGTTGTTGACCAGCGCCTCGTTCATGTCGGTGAGCATGTAGCCCGGGCCGATCGCATTGGCCTGGATGCCGTGCTGGGCCCATTCCACCGCCATCGAGCGGGTCAGGTTCTTGATGCCGCCCTTGGCCGCCGTGTAGGGGGCAATCGTCGGGCGCGCCAGCTCACTGCCGAGCGAGCCGATATTGATGATCTTGCCGTGCTTGCGCGGGATCATCCGCTTGGCAGCCTCGCGGCCGATCACGAAGGCGCTGGTGAGGTTGGTCTCGATCACCTTGCGCCATTCGTCGGTGGTGAACTCGACCAGCGGCTTGCGATGCTGGATGCCGGCATTGTTGACGACGATGTCGACGGCGATGCCTTTTTTGTCGAAGTCGTCGAAGGCGGCGACGATCGCAGGCTCGTCGGTGACGTTGAAGGCGGCGCCTTCGGCCTGGTAGCCGGCGGCACGAAACTCGGCGACGGCCTGCTCGACGCGCTTGGCATCGACGCCATTGATGATGATCCTGGCGCCGGCCTTGGCCATGCCTTCGGCAATGGCGCGGCCAAGCCCACGCGAGGAGCCGGTCACGAGCGCGGTGCGGCCGGAAAGGTCGAAGAGGGCGGTGCTCATCTCAAGAAATCCTCAAGCGTTGGAGCGGCGCACGATCAGATCGGAGCGATCGAATACGGCGGGCAGAAGGTCGACGCCAAGGCCGGGACCTTCCATCGGGAAGACATGACCGTCCTTGATCACGGGCATCGTGGTGACGAGTTCATTGTACCAGCCCTTGTAGAAGGCGCGCACCGATTCCTGGATCAGCGTGTTGGGCTGGCTGAACGACATGTGGATGGCGGCAATGAAGCCGATCGGGCCAATGCAGTCATGAGGAGCGAAGGGCCGGTGATAGGTCTCGGCCATGGCCGCGATCTTGCGGCCCTCGGTGAGACCGCCGGTCCAGCACAGATCCGCCATCACCACATGCATGGCATCGCGGTCGAGCATGTCCTTGTAGGGGAAGCGCGAGCCCAGCGTCTCGCTGGCGCAGACCCAGACGTCGGTTGAGCGGGCATATTCGGCCAGCGCTTGCGGTGAGTTCATGCGGATCGGGTCTTCGTACCAGGTCGGCTTGTAGGGCTCGAGCGCGCGCGCGATCTGCTTGGCGGTCGGTAGATTCCACAGCGAGTGGAGCTCGACCATGATCTCCATCTTGTCGCCGACCGCTTTGCGGATCTTTTCGAAGGGCTCGATCGCCTGCTTCATCTGCGCGGCGGTGATGTAGAGACCCTTGTTCTCCTGGGCCGCGGGATCGAACGGCCAGATCTTCATCGCGCTGATGCCGCTCTCCAGCAGGCTTTCGGCCAGCGCGTCGGCGCGGTTCATGAAGCCGTCGAGGTCTTCGTAGGGTCCTTTGTTGGCGCCGAGATTCCAGTTCGCAACCGGGCTGATATTGGTGGAGCGGACATATTGCGTGCCGGCGCAGGTGTTGTAGATGCGCTGCTTGTCGCGGCAGAGGCCGCCGAGCATCTGGTGCACCGGCTGCCCGCAAACCTTGCCAAACAGGTCCCACAGCGCGATGTCGATCGCCGAAGCCGCTCGATACTCGACGCCGGTGGACGACTGCGCCATCGGCAGGTTCAGCATGTCGCGATGGATCGCCTCGATATGCAGCGGATTGCGGCCGAGCAGGCGGCCTGCAAAGGTGTCGTGGATCTGCGCTTCGACAGCGCCGGCACCGTAGAACGTCTCGCCAAGGCCGATCACGCCCGCATCGGTGTGAACGCGCACCCAGATGACATTGGAGAATTCCTCGGTACGCAGCGTCTCGATCGACGTGATCTTCACGGCCTTTGCTCCCATTACAGGCGCGATGCGCGCCTTGTTGTCATTTTGCAGCGCAGCATGTTGCGAGCGGCCCCACGTCTTACGCCTGCTTGTAATATATCACAACATGTTTTAAGGGTGCCACAAATGCGGCGCCACCCAGCAACGAGAGCGCGGGCTGACAGGAGAGGACGACATGGCACGGCGCAAGCGCGCGCTCGAGGTGGTGAGATCGGAGGACGGCGGCGAGGGCAGGCCCTCGCGGCGCAATCGTCTCAATTTCTTCGAGCTGGCCTATCAGAAGATCGAGGAGCTGCTCGTTCATTGCGAGCTCAAGCCCGGTCAGTTCATGACCATGCTGGAATTGCAGCAAATCACCGGCTTCGGCCGCACGCCGGTGCATCACGCCGTCAATCGTCTCTCCGCCGACACGCTGATCATCATCCGTCCGCGCCACGGCCTGCATATCGCGCCGATCGATCTGGCGCGCGAGCGCATGCTGCTGGCCTTGCGGCGAGACATGGAGCGTTTTGTCATTCGCCTCGCGGCGGATCGCGCCAGTCTGTCGCATCGTAATCAGGCGCTGCACATCGAGCGTGTGCTGCGCGAACGCCGCGCCACCTTGAGCCTCGACGAATTCAACAGCATCGACCGCCGGATCGACGCGCTGGTGCTGGAAGCGGCGGGCGAGCCGTTCCTGGTGCATACGCTCCGGCCGCTGCACACGCTGTATCGTCGCATCGGCTACATCCACCACCGCTTCATGCCGGGGCAGGCCGATCTGTCAGGAACGATCGATCATCATCTCAGTATTCTCAGCGCGGTCGCGAACCGCCGCGTCGAGGATGCCGTGAAGGCGAGCGACGCCCTGATCGACTACATGGGCGAGATGTTCACGGGCATGGAGGCGGGGATCGATCCGCGCCTGCTCGATTGCAGCATCGAGCCGCTGCTCGGCGCGTAAAGAAATTCAAAGAGAGGAACAAACATGTCAACGATGGCCGTGCCACAACCGACCGCGAGCGAAGCCGCTGTCCGCTACCTCATCACCAACTACAGTCCCAAGGGCAGCAAGGTCGGCTGGCTGATGATGGCCTCGATCCTGGTCGAGGCCTGGGACCTCTATTCGATCGCCTTCGTGCTGATCTTCATCAAGGAGCAGTACAATCCCGATCCGCTCATGCTCGGCCTTGCCGCGGCGGGCACGCAGGGCGGTGCGTTGATCGGCGCGCTGCTCGGCGGCTGGCTGTCGGACAAGATCGGCCGCCGGGTGATGTTCCTGGTCACGATGGTGATGTTTATCGTGCTGGCGCTGGCACAGGCCTTCGTACCCAACGTCACCTGGCTCGTCGTGATCCGATTCCTGCTCGGCATCCCGCTCGGCTCCGACATCTCGACCGGCTACACCTACATCATGGAATCCATGGCCAAGGGTGAGCGCGAGGTCATGGGCAACCGCTGGCAATTCATGTTCGCTGTCGGCGAGGTGCTGACCATCGGTGTCATCGTGATCTTCCTGCTGCTCGATATTCATCACGAGACGCTGTGGCGCGTGACGCTCGGTCTTGGTGCTGTGCCGGCGCTGATCATCCTGATCATGCGCCACGACGTGCCGGAGACCGCTGTGTGGCTGGTACAGAAGGGCCGCTTCCGCGAGGCCAAGCAGGTCGCGCGGGAGATGTTCAACGACGATCTCGCCATGCTGCCGGACCAGGACCAGGTCGTGCCGAGGGTCTCGACCCGCGCCTTCCTCGCCGACCTCAAGAAGGATCCGATCCGCTGGCGTGCCACGATCTACGGCTGGATCGCCTGTTTCATGCAGGCGAGCGAGTTCTCGACCTTCGCATTCTACCTGCCGGTGCTGTTCGCGATGGTCGGCGTCTCGTCAATGCTCGGCAACAACCTGGTGACAATGGCGCTGTTTGCGTTCGCCGGGCTGTCGGGCTGGGTCGGCCCCTTGCTGACGCCGAAGATCGGCCATCGCGGCATCTCGATCGCGGGCTTTTCGATCGTGCTGGTATCGCTGCTCGTCGCGGCGTTCGCGCTCTACACCGACAACAAGATGCTGTTGCCGTTCGCGGCCGCCGCCATGCTGTGGGGACACTACTGGGATGCTTCGAACTGCATGACGATCCCGACCATGGTCGCCAAACCGAAATACCGCGGCACCGCCAGCGGCTTCGCCTACATGTTCGTGAAGCTTCCGTCGTTCCTGGCGATCTTCCTGTTCCCGTCGCTGTTCGCCGCGATCGGGCAGGCCAACGCCACGCTGTTCGTCGCAATCTTCCCGCTGATCGGATTGCTGGCTGCAATCTTCATCCTGCCGGAAGTATACGGCTACGAAAACGACTAGCAGCGATCGCTATCTGATCGCGGCCGCCAAGGCCGCGATCAGCGCGGGCGGCGTCACCAGCATGCCAAGCCTAAGAAACGGCCAGGCGCCGACCTCGATCTTCTCCCGCCGCAGCGCGACCAGCCACAGAATGGTTGCAAGCGACCCCGTGACCGACAGATTGGGCCCGAGATCGACGCCGATCAGGATGGCGCTGACGACGGATGGGGGCAGATGGTCGCTCGCGGCAACGGAACCGGCGACAAGTCCGACAGGCAGGTTGTTGGCGACGTTGTCGGCGATCGCGGTCGCGATCCCGACGCTCCAGGCCGCTTGCGGGACTGATTGCCTGACCGCCTGCTGCAGCAGCGCGCTGAGCTGCCCGATCACGCCGGTCTTGATCAGCGCTTCCACCATCACGAAGAGACCGCCGACCAGCGGCAGCACGCTCCAGGAGACCCCGCGCAGCACCGGCAGCGGCGATTGACGGTTGATCAGCAGCACGATGGCGGCGGTCACCACGCCGCAGATGAAAGTCGGCAGGCCCAGCTGCTTGTCGAGTGCGGAGGCCGTGACCAGCACGAGGCCGATGGCGACGATGCCGACGGCCGTGAGCTTGCCGCCGCGGCCGAGCGTTGGATGTGGCACGCTGCGCGCGATGGTCTCTTCCTTGAGTGCGCGGTGCTGCGTCAGACGCAGCACGACATAGGTCAGCACGATCGAAGCCAACGACGGCAGGGCGAACAGGCGCAGCCATTCGCTCAGCTGCGGCATGCGTGCGCCGAACACGACGAGATTGGCGGGGTTGGAGATCGGCAGCACGAAGCTCGCGGCATTGGCGATGAAGGCGCAGACGAAGAGATAAGGCAGCGGCTTTGCGCCGGCCGCGCGGGTGGCGGCATAGACGGCAGGCGTCAGCACGATCGCGGTGGCATCATTCGAGAGTAGCACAGTGACGAGCGTGCCGACCAGATAGATCAGCAGGAACAGCCGTTGTGGCGAACCGCGCGCATGTTCGACTGCGAAGGCGGCCAGATAATCGAACAGGCCTTCGAGCCGCGCCAGCTCGGCGATCAGCATCATGCCGATCAGGAAGAGATAGACGTCGACGCCCTTCGCGATTCCGGTGAGGGCATCCTGCCACGGCAGCAAGCCGAACAGCACCAGCGCTGCCGCGCCGAGCACGGCCCAGATCGCCTCGGGCAGGCGAAAGGGGCGGATGATGACGCCGGCAGTGGCGGCGACGATGATGCTCCAGGCCCAGATGGCGTCAGACGGCAGGGTCGGCAAGTCGATCTCCAAAATTCTGCCCTGACTATCGCGCTCGGAATGGATCCGCCAGCCTCAAAATTTGACCGCCAGCAGCACCGCGCCGGCACCGATCATGGCGATCCCGATCCAGCCCTGCGCTGTTGGCCGCTCGCCGAGAAAGGCGCAGGCGAACATGGCGACCAGCACGACGCTGAGCTTATCGATCGGCGCCACCAGCGTCGCGGGACCGAGCTTCAGCGCGCGGAAATAGCACAGCCACGACGCGCCGGTCGCAAGTCCTGACATCACCAGGAAGAGCCATGTTTTCGGGGAGACCGCCGATGGCACGACGAACTGTCCGGTGAAGAACAGCAGAATCGAGAATGCCAGCAGCACCACGATGGTCCGGATGAAGGTCGCCAGATCAGGATTGATGTTCTCGACGCCGACCTTGGCGAAGATCGCGGTCAATGCGGCAAAGCAGGCGGAGAGCAGCGCCCAGGTTTGCCAGGCGGACAGGAGAGCGGGTTTCATGGGGATATTCCTTAGCGAGCCACCGACAGCTTCTCCGTGATCGCCTTGCGCAGAATGCGTGAGAGCGATTCGACGGAATAGGGCTTCTGGATCAGCTCGAAGCCGCGATGGGCGTTTTCGGCGAGCACGTTGCTGTAGCCGCTGGTAAGAACGACGGGCAGGCCCGGATAGCGCTCGCGAATGATGCCGGCGAGCTCGACGCCGTTCATGCCGGGCATGATGACGTCGGAGAACACGAGATCGACGGCGAATTCGTTCTCGCCGAGGATGGCGAGCGCCGCGTTGGCGTTGGGGACGCGGCGGGTGACATAGCCGAGGTCCTCCAGAAGCTCGGTCGAGAACTGGCCGACGTCGTCATTGTCCTCGACCACGAGCACGCGATAGCCGCGTCCGGTGGTGGCGGCTTCGCTGGTCAGCGCCGCGGCCTCCTTCTCAGTGGCGGGGCTCTGTGCCTGCGGCAGGTAGATCGTAAATGTCGCGCCCTGTCCAAGCGTGCTCGTCACCGCGATGTCGCCGTCGGACTGCTTGGCGAAGCCGAAAGCCTGGCTGAGCCCGAGGCCGGTGCCTTTGCCGACCTCCTTGGTGGTGAAGAACGGCTCGAAGATGGCATCGATGTTCTCAGGAGCGATGCCGCTGCCGGTGTCGGCGACCGAGATCGCGACATAGTCGCCGCTGCGCGCCGATTGCGCGCGCAGGTTCGGAATGCCCCGGACCTTGCGGACTGAAATGGTGAGGCGGCCTTCGTCGTGCATGGCGTCGCGGGCATTGATGGCAAGATTGATCAACGCAGTCTCGAACTGCGCGATGTCAGCGACGGTAAAGCAGTCGGCATCGTCGATCTCGACCGCGATCTCGATGCGGCCGCCGACCAGCGGACGCACCAGCTGCGCCACGCTTTCGACCTGGCTGCCGACATTGAAGATCTGCGGCTTCAGGGGCTGCCGGCGTGCGAACGCCAGAAGCTGCGCGGTCAGTTTTGATGCGCGCTCGACGGTGTCGGAGATGGCGTCGACATAGCGGCGGCGACGCTCTTCCGGCAGCTCGCGGCGGCGCAGGAAGTCGGTCGCCGAGCGGATGATGGTGAGGAGGTTGTTGAAATCGTGCGCGACGCCGCCGGTGAGCTGGCCGATCGCTTCCATCTTCTGCGACTGCCGCAGCGCTTCCTCGCCGCGGCGGCGCTCGGTGATGTCGACGGCCTCAGGCACCGCGCCGGTGATGTTGCCGTGACGGTCGAGCACCGGGCGCATGCCGAACTCGAAATCGCGCTCGCCGATCGGCAGCCGTAGCCGCATCTCCATCCGCACCGCCTGGCCTTTCAGCACGGTCTCGAAGGCCTCGCGCACGGCGGCGCCCATGCCGCTTGTGCCCGTGAACCAGGGCGTTTCCCAGAACGGCTTGCCGACCACATCCTCACTGCGCGCCTTGATGCCGTCGAGCGCGGTGTTGTTGGCGTAGACCAATTCGCCCTCGAGGTTCACCAGGAACTGGTATTGGTTGCTGGTCGCCAGGATCGCGCGAAGCCTTGCCTCGTTGGATTCGAGCTCGGCGGTGCGTTCGGCGATGCGCTCTTCCAGCGTCTCGTTGAGCTTGCGCAGCTCGATCTCGGCCTGCTTGGCGACGGTGATGTCGTGAGCGACGCCGATGAAGCCGATATGCTTGCCGGTCGGATCCCAGCGCGGCTGCGACTCCGAGCGCAGCCAGCGCCATTCGCCGGACGCATTCTTGTAGCGCGCTTCCAGCACGAAGGGCTTCAGCGAGGCTTCGCCTTGCACCGATTGCTGCAGGACGCGCTGCAGATCGTCGGGATGCAGCACCTTGCGCCAGTCGAAGGCGATGGCCTGTTCGTAGGGCAGGCCGAGAAAGTCGACATAGGCCCGGTTGGCGAACGAGCGCGTGCGGTCGAGCTTCGTCACCCAGATCGGCACCGGCGCGCTGTCGGCGATCAGCCGAAATCGCTCCTCGCTTTCGCGCAGCGTCTCGCGCACCAGCATCTGATCGGTGGCGTCGATATGGGCGCCGACGAGCCGGATAGCGCGGCCATCGGCGTCGCGCTCGATCTTGGCGACGACGCGGATCCAGCGGGTCTGGCCGTCGTTGGGACGGATAATACGGTATTCGGCGGTGTAGTCCTCGCTGGAGCCGGCCAGTGCCGCGAAGAAATGCTGGAGGCTCGCGTCGCGGTCGTCGGGGTGGATGCGACTGACCCAGTCCTCATGCGTCTCGCCCGTAGCCTCTGGCGGCAGCCCGTGGATCATCAGATATTCAGGCGAGCGACGGTTCTTGAAGCCTTCACGGAAATCAACCTCGAATCCGCCGACCTTGCCGATGCGCTGGATGCGCGCGAGCTCCGCCTCGCGCTCCTGGAGCGCGCGATAGGCATTGTCGCGCTCGCGCGCGATGTCTTCGAGGTGCTGACGCAGCCGTTCGGCGGCGATGGTCTCGGGCAAAGGATCGTTCAAGGCGTCGGCCGTTGTGATGCGGGGGCGCACGTGCCGGGCCAATATTCACACAGACAGGGCCTGATAGCCATTGCTCAAACGCGAATAGGTCAGGAAACGTCGCGCGGAAGGGCGTGTGGCGGGTATGAACGAACGCGAGATCCGGCTATTTGTTCCTGGTACTGGAACGATGAGCCTCAGCGCGCGTATGTGCGGGGCGCCACAGCTGATATTGGCGAGGCTCCCTTTCCCGAGAGGCCAAAGCTTGAAGCTCTTTGTCTGCCAGGACTGCGGCAATGTCCTCTACTTCGAGAACCGCGCCTGCGAACGCTGCGGCCATCGTGTCGTTTTCCTGCCGGAGCAGGAGACCATGTCGGCGGTCGAGCCGGATGGAGGAGGCTGGAAGACGCTTGCGGACAAGGGCGAGAGCTGCATGCTCTGCCGCAATGCCGAGTACGATGCCTGCAACTGGCTGACGGATGTTGGCGATACCACGGGCTTTTGCCGCGCCTGCCGCCACAACGGCATCGTGCCCGACCTCTCCGATCCCGCGCAGCTCGCCGGCTGGCGCGAGCTGGAGGTGGCGAAGCACCGGTTGTTCTATTCCCTGATCCGCTGGAAGCTGCCGCTCCAGACCCGGCAGGACGATCCCGAGCATGGCCTGATCTTCAATTTCCTCGCCGACGACCCGAGCACTGGGCAAAGGATCATGACCGGCCACGACAACGGTCTGATCACGATCGCGCTTACCGAGACCGACACCATCGAGCGCGAGCGGCGCAGGCTGGAGATGGGCGAGCCGTATCGGACGCTGCTCGGGCATTTCCGACACGAGGTCGGGCATTATTTCTGGGACGTGCTGGTGCGTGATGGCGAGAAGCTGCAAGAATGCCGCGCCGTGTTCGGCGACGACACTGTCGATTATGGTCAGGCCCTGCAGCGACACTATGCCGAAGGCGCGCCGCCGGACTGGCAGCAGAATTACGTCTCGACCTATGCGACCATGCACCCCTGGGAGGATTTCGCCGAGACCTGGGCGCACTACCTCCACATCGTCGACACGCTGGAGATGGCCGGCGAGTTCGGCATGGAGGTGCGTCCCAGGGTCGACCATGACGGGGAGTTGACGGCGCGGATTCGCTTCAACCCCTACGAGGCGAAAGGCGTCGAGGCGCTGGTCAACGCATGGCTGCCCTTCACCTTCGCCATGAACAGCGTCAACCGTGCCATGGGCTTGCGCGACCTCTATCCCTTCATCCTGTCCCCGGCGGTGGTCGCCAAGCTCGGCTTCATCCACAGCCTTGTCCGGGAGGTCGCCAGGGATAAGACCAAGGCCGGGAAGCCCTAGGCAGTCCCAGGGGCGCTCCGCGGCCGCGCCGGTCTTGTGCTGGTACGCCAGAGCGGGGCGGATTTAGACCGTTGCCTCCGGCCGATTTTGCTGTACCACGACAGGATACGGCCCCGTCCGGTCGGCCCGCCAACGGCCCCGGGAGGGGTCCCGCCCAAGGGACGAAGCTCAAGAAATCATGTTCAAACGCATCCTGATCGCCAATCGCGGCGAAATCGCCTGCCGGGTCATCAAGACCGCCCGCAAGATGGGCATTCAGACGGTCGCCGTCTATTCCGAGGCCGACCGCGACGCCCTCCATGTCGAGATGGCCGACGAGGCGGTCCTGATCGGCCCGCCCGCCGCGGCCGAGAGCTACCTGGTGATCGAGAAGATCGTCGAAGCCTGCCGGAAGACGGGCGCCGAGGCCGTTCATCCCGGTTACGGCTTTCTGTCCGAGCGCGAGGCGTTTCCGCGGGCGCTGCAAGCGGCCGGCATCGTCTTCATCGGCCCCAACCCGGGCGCGATCGCCGCGATGGGCGACAAGATCGAATCCAAGAAGGCGGCGGCGAACGCCGATGTCTCGACCGTGCCCGGCTTCCTCGGCGTGATCGAAGACGCCAAGCATGCGGTCAGGATCGCCGACGCGATCGGCTATCCCGTCATGATCAAGGCCTCGGCCGGCGGCGGCGGCAAAGGCATGCGCATCGCCTACTCGACCCAGGAGGTCGAGGAGGGATTTGGCCTCGCCAAAGCGGAAGCGAAGGCCTCGTTCGGCGACGACCGCGTCTTCATTGAAAAGTTCATCGTCGATCCCCGCCACATCGAGATCCAGGTCCTGGGCGACAAGCACGGCAACGTGATCTATCTCGGCGAACGCGAATGCTCGATCCAGCGCCGCAACCAGAAGGTCATCGAGGAAGCGCCATCGCCGCTGCTCGACGAGGCCACCCGCCGCAAGATGGGCGAGCAGGCCGTCGCGCTGGCCAAGGCCGTGAATTATGATTCCGCCGGCACGGTGGAGTTCGTCGCGGGTCAGGACAAGAGCTTCTATTTCCTCGAGATGAACACGCGTCTCCAGGTCGAGCATCCCGTCACCGAGCTCGTCACCGGGGTCGACCTCGTCGAGCAGATGATTCGCGTCGCTGCCGGCGAGAAGCTCGCCATCGCGCAGAAAGACGTCACGCTGACCGGCTGGGCCGTGGAGTCGCGCCTCTACGCCGAAGATCCGTTCCGCAACTTCCTGCCCTCGATCGGGCGCCTGGTGAAGTACCGTCCGCCGGCGGAAGCCAGCCAGGACGGCATCACGGTGCGCAACGACACCGGCGTGCAGGAGGGCGGCGAGATCTCGATCCATTACGATCCGATGATCGCCAAGCTCGTCACGCATGCGCCCTCGCGCGCGGCCGCGATCGAGGCGCAGGCGACTGCGCTCGACTCGTTCTATGTCGAGGGTATCAGGCACAATATCCCGTTCCTGTCGGCGCTGATGCATCATCCGCGCTGGCGCGAGGGCCGGCTGTCGACCGGCTTCAT
This sequence comes from Bradyrhizobium sp. CCBAU 51627, assembly GCF_028128765.1. GTDB lineage: Bacteria > Pseudomonadota > Alphaproteobacteria > Rhizobiales > Xanthobacteraceae > Bradyrhizobium. The sequence goes on along the minus strand of NZ_LBJG01000027.1, from coordinate 25,435 downwards.
TGCCGAGGAATTCCCCAAGGGGTTTGCAGTGCGCGTGCCCGAGGGTGAGGTCGCGCGGCGGATCGCCGCGGTCGGCGCCGCCATCGATCACGTGCTCGGCGAGCGCAAGCGGCAGATTTCCGGCCAGATGGGCGGCCGGGTCGTGCAGCGCGAACGCCGCCGCGCCGTCTGGCTCGATCGCCAGGAAATCCAGCTCGAGGTCGGACGCGAGGGCGAGGCGATCGCGATCCGCTTCGCCGATGCCGAGGGCAAGGCCGGCAACGCGCATCTGCTGCAGTCGCCATGGAAGCCGGGCGATCCGGTCTGGCAGGGCACCATCGACGGGCATTTCGTTGCGGTGCAGGCGCGGCCAATTCCCAACGGCATCCGCCTTGCGCACCAAGGCGTCGAGGTGCCGGTCTATGTCTGGACCGAAACGGAGGCGACGTCTGCACGCCTGATGCCGGTCACCACGGCTTCTGACAGCGGCAAGAAGCTGCTCTGTCCGATGCCCGGCCTCGTGGTCTCGATCGCGGTCACCGAAGGGCAGGAGGTCAAGGCCGGCGAGACGCTGGCCGTGGTCGAAGCCATGAAGATGCAGAACGTGCTGCGTGCCGAGCAGGACGGCACCGTGAAGAAGATCCACGCCAGCGCCGGCGCGACGCTCGCGGTGGACGCGCTGATACTGGAGTTTGCGTGAGCGTAGGAGTTGGGCGGGCGATCTGCCCACAAGCATAGTCATTGCGAGGAGCCCTTCGCGACGAAGCAATCCAGTCGGTCTCCGCGGATGCATCTCTGGATTGCTTCGCTTCGCTCGCAATGACGGATTATGATGAGGCCTTCGTAACTCGATCGAGACAGCACCATGGCCTTTCGTTCCCGCCGCGAAAAACTGCGCCTCATCCTCTCGGGCTCGGCTTGCGTCCATCCCGGCTCGGTCTATGACGCGATCTCGATCCGCATTGCCGAGGATCTCGGTTTTCCGCTCGGCATGTTCGGCGGCTCGGTGGCCTCGCTTGCGGTGCTCGGCGACCCTGACGTCACCCTGATCACGCTCACGGAGCTTGCCGAGCAGATGCGGCGGATGTCGCGCGCGGCCAGCCTGCCGGTGCTGGTCGATGCCGACCATGGCTACGGCAATGCCCTCAACGTGCGCCGTACGGTGCAGGAGCTGGAGACGGCGGGCGCTGCCGGCCTCACCATCGAGGACACGCTGCTTCCCGCAGCTTTTGGCGAAGCCAAGGCGCAGCTGATCTCGTTGGAGGAGGGCGTCGGCAAGATGAAGGCCGCACTCGATGCGCGCAGCGATGCCTCGCTCGTCATCATGGGCCGCACCGGCGCCGCCTCGATCACCTCGATCGAAGATGCGATCAAGCGTGCCAGGGCCTATGAAGCGACCGGGGTCGATGCGCTGTTCTTCACCGGCATCAAGTCGCGCGCCGAACTCGAGGCGATCGCGTCCGCTACGCGCCTGCCGATTGTGCTCGGCGGTGCGCCGGATGAACTGAATGGCGTCGACTACCTCCAGAGCCAGCGCGTGCGCATCGCACTCCAGGGCCATGCGCCGATCGCCGCGGCGACGCAAGCGGTCTACGAGGTCCAGAAAGCGCTGCGCGAGGGCACGTCGCCGAAAGCACTGAAGGGAATGCCCTCGGCGGAGCTGACCAGGCGCATCATGCGCGACGCCGAAGTCAAGGCGCGCAGCGCCGATCTTCTCGGGCTGAAGCGATGAGCCGGGCGATCCTCCAGGTCATGATCCAGGGACGCGTCCAGGGCGTCGGTTATCGCGCCTGGGTCGAATACCAGGCGACCGCGAGCGGCCTCGAGGGCTGGGTCCGCAACCGCCGCGACGGCCGCGTGGAGGCGCTGTTCGCCGGCGCGCCCAAGCACGTTGCCGACATGGTCGCGCTGTGCCGGCATGGTCCGCCGTCATCGCGCGTGGATAGCGTGACGAGTGAGACGGCAACCGCCGATGAGCTGAACCTGCGCCGGGCAGGGGAAGCATTCTCAGTGTTGCCGACGGTGTAGGGGAACGATCGGCGCTCGCCGTGTTTACCTCTGCCTTCGGGAGAGGTGTAGAAACCCTCACCTCGGCAGCTTCGCGATCGCCTCGCTCAGCTCGTGGATTTCGTACGGCTTGCGCAGGATCGGGAAATCGCCGCGCACGTCGGCTGCGATGTCGCTGTAGCCGGTGGCGAGGAGGATTGGCAGGCCGGGGCGGATCTGGCGAAGGCGATGGGCGAGACTGAGTCCGTCCATCTTCCCGGGCATCACGATGTCGGAGAACACGAAGTCGACGCTGTTCTTCTCGACTTCGTGCAAGGCGGCTTCGGCATCAGCAACGCGCCGTACATTGTAGCCGAGCTGCTCCAGAAGTCCGGTGCTCACCAGGGCCACGTCGGGATTGTCTTCGACCAGCAGCACCGTGCCGCTGCCGCGCAGCGGCGCAGTCCCGGACGTCTCGCTCGGTGCGGTCTCGGTTTCACGCCGCAGCAGGATGGTGAAAGTCGTGCCCTGGCCGAGCTCGCTTGCGACCTTGACCGTGCCCCCGGCCTGGTGCGCAAAGCCGTGCACCTGCGACAGGCCGAGACCGGTGCCTTTTCCGACCGGCTTGGTCGTGAAGAACGGTTCGAAAATCTTGTCGACGACGTCTGAGGGGATGCCCAACCCGGTATCGGCGACGGTGATGGCGACGTATTCGCCGCTATGGAGCGGATCGTCCAGGACGACGTTGTGCGCGCCGATCGTCACCATGCCGCCGTGGGGCATCGCGTCGCGCGCGTTGATGACGAGGTTGAGCAGAGCCGTCTCGAACTCCGAGACGTCGGCCTTGATCGGCCAGACCTCGCGCTCGATCTCGAAGGCGAGACGGACGCCGCTGCCGACGCCGGCGTGGAGCACCTCGCGGATCGCCTCGATGCGATCGCCGAAATGGATCGGCTGCGGATTGACGCTCTGCCGCCGCGCGAAGCTCAGCAGCTGCCCCGTGAGCGCGGCGCCGCGCTTGGTGGCGGTCTCGATCGCCGAGATCGCGCGCTGCAATCTGGAATCCTCGGCGGCGCCCTTCTTCAGGACGTGAAGGCTGCCGCTGATGATCATCAGCAAATTGTTGAAGTCGTGCGCGACGCCGCCAGTGAGCTGGCCGAGCGCATCGAATTTCTGAGACTCGGCAAGCTGCCTGTGCATCGCCTCGAGCTTGAGCTGGTTGTTGCGGCGCTCGGTGATATCGCGGGTGATCTTGGCAAAGCCGACGAGGTTGCCGTCCTCGTAGATCGGGTCGATCACGACGCTTGCCCAGAAGAAGGTGCCGTCCTTGCGGACACGCCAGCCTTCCTCCTCGTAGCGGCCCTGGTCACGCGCGATGCCGAGTGCACGGGCAGGCTTGCCGTTGGCGCGGTCAGTTTCGGAGTAGAAGCGCGAGAAATGCTGGCCGAGGATCTCCTGGGGCGAATAGCCTTTGATCCGTTCGCCGCCGATGTTCCAGCTCGTGATGATCCCGTTGGGATCGAGCATGTAGAGGGCGTAGTCCGCGACTCCCTCAACCAACAACCGGAAACTCCGTTCGCTTTCGAACAAGTCTCTCTGTTGACTGGACTTTCTGATCATTCCGGACCCCGCCTTGACCGGAGCAAACGCTGCAGAATGCGTTTGGTTCCCGTTTCTGTGGGACGTTTATAGGCAAATAGAGCCGACGGTATGCAACAGGCAAGGCGCCGAAAGGGCTTGACAGACCATCAATCTGATCAGATATTTCTGTTATGACAGAAATCACCGGAAAGAAGAAACTCCCCGCGGCCGTCGAGCGCTTCATCCTGCATTGGGGCGACATGGGCGATCAGTGGGGCGTCAATCGCTCGGTGAGCCAGATTCACGGGCTGCTTTATCTCGCTGAAGCACCGATGACGGCCGAGGATATCGCCGAGACGCTCGGCATGGCGCGCTCCAACGTCTCCAACTCACTGAAAGAGCTGCTCGCCTGGAACCTGATCCGGCGGGTGCCGATCCTCGGCGACCGCCGCGATCATTACGAGGCCGAGACCGACATCTGGGAGGTCGCGGTCCGCATCGCGGCGCGGCGCAAGGAGCGGGAGCTCGATCCGGCGATCGCGGCGCTCAGGGCCTGCGTATCCGATGCCACCGGGGATCCGACCATCAATCCGGTCGCGAGCAAACGCTTGAAGGAGATGCTCGCCTTCACCGAGCTCGCCGACCACTGGTTCATGCAGATGCTGAAAGTGCCGCGGCCGCGGCTGGTCGCCTTGATGCGGCTTGGCGAAAAGATCGCCAACCTGCTGCCGATGGGCAAGGCCAGATAGTGGTGAGGAGGGTGCGATGACGTCGGCGAGATTATCAGGCTCCAACGCACCAACCCCTGCTCACATCAAACTGCTCGATGATCGCCGCTTCCGCGCGCTGCTGTCGGACGAGGATTGGGGGCGCCTGCCACTCGCGACCTGGCGGCGCTTTTCCAAGCGTGTCGCCGATGGCGACAGCTCGGCGTGGTCGAACAGGTCGCCTTCAGCGACATCGGCTGGTGGTTCGCGCAGGCCGCACGCCTGATCGGCGGCCCGCTGCCGACGGCGCGCGACACGGCTGTGCCGATGATCGTGACGGTCACCGAGGACGGCGCAACCGGCGGTCAGACCTGGACCCGGATCTGTGCGCGCAAGCGCGGCTTTCCGCAGGTGATCCAGCTTGCCACCGGCTACAGCGACGTGCTTTGTGTTCCGGCACGAGACGCTGCGCAGTGCGTTCGAGGCGATCCTGTGAGGTGCTCAGGTTGCAGCCAGGCTCCGGAACGTCGCCGCCACCGCGCGCAGTGCCGCGAGCTTGGCGGGATCGCTGACCTTCGAATGCAGCATCACCTTCGAGCTGCCGAGTTTCGGCAGCTTGTGCGCAGGCCCGATGTCAACAAGGCCCGCCGGAGCAATCCGTCGCGCCAGGGGCGCGACGGCGAGGCCGGCGAGTGCGGCGGCGACCACCGCCGTGACACCGCCGCCGACGAAGCGTTCCCGCCAGGCGAGGCCCGCCTTGTCGAGCGTGCGCACGGCGATCGCGCGGACGCCGCAAGGCGGAGCGAGGGTTGCGAGCGGCAACGGCTCACCCTTTGGCAAGGTGAAGCGTCGTGCGGCGAACCAGCCGAATTCGTCCTCGGTCAGTTTCTCGCCGCCACGGCGGCTGCCTTCCTGGCGGACGATGACCGCATCCAGCTCGCCTGCATCATAAGCAACCTGCATCTCGCGCGAGAAGCCGATCGTGACCGCGAGCGTGAGGTTTGACGACATCGCGTGCAGACGCTCCAGCAGCGGCACCAGTTCTGGGCCTGCGGCGTGATCGGAGATGCCAAGCGAGAGCGACTGCGCGGCCGGTGCCTCGCCGGACAGCGCGCTGTCATGCGCAGCCATCAGCGCGCGGGCGCGATCGAGGAAGCCTGCGCCATCGGCGGTAAGCCGAACCGCGCGCGGCGAGCGCTCGACGAGACGCTTGCCCAGTAGTGTCTCCAATCGTTGCAGCTTGAGGCTGACTGCCGCCTGCGTCGTTCCGAGCGCTTCGGCGGCGCGGGTAAAACTCTGGAGGTCGGCGACCAGCAGGAAAGCCTTGATGGTGGCGATGTCGAGGGTGGCGGTCATTAGAGATCGTTATCACTGTTATCATCAGAGATAACATACAAAAATGCCAAGGGAAGGTCTAGCTTCTCACCCACGCCGCGCACACAGCGCGACCTTGTCGAGGAGAACGACCATGCCCCTGATCACCGTATCCTATGCTTCGTCCCGCCAGTCGCCATCGCCGAAGGCCGATATCGCGAGCGCAGTCTCCGAGCTGACCGCGAAGATCCTGCACAAGGACCCTGAGGTCACCGCCATCATCGTCAAGTCCGTCGATGCGGGTGATTGGTTCGCCGGCGGCAAGTCGCTCGCCGAGCAGAAACTCGCCAGCTACTGGATCGACATCCACGTCACCGAAGGCACCAACACCAAGGACGAGAAGGCGGCCTATCTCGCCGCGATGTTCAAGCGCATGGCCGAGATCCTGGGCCCGCTGCATCCCGAGACCTATCTGCACGTCGACGAGGTCAAGGGCGACGCCTACGGCTTTGGCGGCCTGACGCAGGAACGCCGCTACATCGCCGGCAAGCTCGACGTGTCGCTGAAGGCGGCGTGAAGCTTTTGGGCCGCGGGTGAGCGATCTCACCCGCGGCTCATTAGTCAGCTTGCGGCCCGGAACCGGACTTCTGAATTGTTCAAGAAGCACGTCTTGTCGAACAGCTTCAGGTCCAGCGGGTTCGGCAGCCGGACATCGCTGAGGTCGGGGCAGGGCTTGGTCGCGGGATCAAAGGACCGGTCGATCTGCGAGATAAAGACAACGATCAGGCCCTTGTCGCGCGCAAAGGATTTCAGCGCGCGCACCTGCACGGTCAGGTCGGGGTTCTCCCGTCTCTGGTCCAGCAGTTGCAGATAGTCGATCACGACGACCGTGCCGCGCGGTGCTGTTGCCATTTGCTTGACGACATAGTCGGCGCTGATGGCGTCGGAGCAATCGACCTCGAAGAGTTCGTCGAATTGCGCTGGCTCCGCGCCGATCGCCCGCAGGCGGTCCAGCACGTCCTTCTCGGTGTATTCGAGCGAGAAGAATGCCGCGCGACGGCCTGACTTCATCGCCTCCACCGCGAGTTCAAGGCTCATCAAGGTCTTGCCTTGACCGGGACGCGCGCCAACCAGCACCAGGTCGCCGGGCCTGAACTGCGGAAACAGCTTGTTGGCAGGTTTCACTGCAGCGGCTTTCGCCGCGAGCATGCTCCAGGCGGAAAAGCCTTCCGTCGTGGCGATGCGGTCGAGAGCGTCGTGGAGCGGAATGCCTTCCGCGCGGGAAAGGTGCCTGGCTTTTCGCTTCAAATGATAGATTGGCGCAGACAGTTTCATCGTCAAACCTCCTGATGCGAGCAGAAAGCGCAGTCCCTCCTTATGCCCAGTGCTCGAACAGTCGGTCTGATGGTTTGGTCGCCCGGCATGAGGCGTGCTTTCCCGGCGGAGGGGGGAGGCGTGGGCGGCACCGGAGGCAATGTGTAGCTGATTCCGCGATGAGCGGTGAAGGCGCCTGGCCAGGCTCGAACAGAAAAGGAAAAAGAAGTGTCAGGCGGCCGCTTCCGGCAGCAGCACGCGGGTCGGCCCGAACAGCTCCTCAAAGGCCTGCCGGAGCGCGATGTCGACGTCGGCCATGGTCACGAACTGGCCGAGGTCGGCCAGCGAGGTGACGCCGTAGCGGGCATCAGTGACGCCACAAGGCACAATGCCGGCGAAATGCGACAGCTCCGGCTCGACATTGATTGCGATGCCGTGGAACGAGACCCAGCGCTTCAGCCGCACGCCGATCGCCGCGATCTTGTCCTCGTGCTCAGGTCCCTTGTCGGGCCGCTTCACCCAGACGCCGACCCGGTCTTCGCGCCGCTCGCCGCGGATGTTGAAGGCGGCAAGCGTCTTCAGGATCAGCTCCTCGAGGCTCGCGACATAGGCCCGGACATCAGGCCGGCGGCGCTTGAGGTCGAGCATGATGTAGGCCACCCGCTGCCCGGGGCCATGATAGGTGAGCTGCCCGCCGCGCCCGGTCGCGAAGGTCGGGAATCGGGCGCTGAGCAGGTCGGTCTCCTTGCCTGACGTTCCCGACGTGTAGAGCGGGGGGTGCTCGAGCAGCCAGACCAGCTCCGCGGCCTCGCCCGCCGCGATCGCGGCGACCCGCGCCTCCATCTCGGCCACCGCCTGCGGATAAGGTACCGGCGCGTCCGAAATCCGCCATTCGACGGGCTCGCCCCCGGCGGCGGAAAACGACGTCAAATCGAGTCGTTGGCGGGAGTTCTGAGGCGAATTAACCATTGGCTAACCATAACGTGGTGATGATCGCAGGCGCAAATGCCAAGTCCTTTGGCGTTGAGTCCCAAGTCTTAAGTCCCAAAGATCTTAAGTCCCAAGTTGCGGCGGTCTGACAGTGCCCACACTCGATAAAGTCACCGTGGATCTCATGGTCGTGCTCGGGACGACCACCATGCCGATCCATCAAGTATTACGTCTTTCCCGCGGCGCCATCATCGAGCTGGACGCAACCGAGGCTGACGAGGTCAAGGTCCTGGCCAACAATCTTCCGGTGGCCTCCGGCGTGGTGCTGGTCGACCGCAACCGAATCGCGGTCGAGGTCAAGCAGATGCTGCCGCGGACACCGGGGACGCGGTAGCGGTCGTTCCACCAGATAGGGCCGATCCGGGCGAGGACGAGACTTTCCTGCCAAGCCTGTGGAATTCAGGGCCTTTGCAGGCTTGTATCCCCCTGATGGATTTGTTAGATCGGCGGCCGCTGATCCGGCCAGCCTCACGACCTCAGGCCGGTATCTCCTAGCGCTCGTGGCGGAACTGGTAGACGCGCTGCCTTGAGGTGGCAGTGGGTAACACCGTGGGGGTTCGAGTCCCTCCGAGCGCACCAAAGGCTAACTCATTGAAATGTAATGTTTCATTTCAAAAAGTTACCCGAGCGCCACCCAGAAAGCTTCTCCTTAGTACGTTCCGCTACGGTCGCCGAAGCACCTTCACGGCTCCACGCCGATCCACTCCAAGATGACTTCATTTCGAACGATAGAACAGCGCGCGTCCTGTTGGAATGAGCTGGAGTAGAATATCGTAGTCGCCGACGTTCGGGGTCAGAACAACTAGGCCTAGCTTTTGCGCTTGAAGGAATAGCACGCAATCCTGGAGCGCGCGAAGTTTGCCGTCCTTCTCGTAGCCTTGGAGGCGGCAGAGCATCCCCGACAGCAGCGCACCACGTCCGAGAACCTCGGTGTCCGGCGCAAAAACCCGATGTGGTGACATTGCCCTGATCTGCTTGCCAATCACCTCAATCACAGTGGCGGTTCGCGCGTCGGATGGATCCAATACGCCGACCGTGTGCATCAGTTCCTGGATGGCGACAGTCGAATGATTGACCTGCCGCTGCGCGATCAGGTCGTCCAGGATTTTTGGCGAGCGACCTTGCATCTGATCGATGTATACGGAAGTATCAAGCAGGAGCCCTTGTCCGCCGATTGAGCTCGGATCGACGAACGGCAGCTCGTTGTCACTTCGTCGTGCCAGAGTTCTTGGCGGATCGACGCGCGCCCACCGCCGAGCAGCGTCGAAATCAAACTCCGCCACCTTAAAAACCAAGCTTCAGCTTCGGGTCGACCTGGGCGCGAGACTCCTTGAACGCGTCTGCGAAGTTGTCTTCAAGCGCGACCGTCGCCAGGGCAAACTCGATCAAGTCTGTATCCGTCTCGATGCCCGTCTGCCGTTTGGCCTGTCTCACCAATGCTGGGCTCACCCTGCCGCCGATACGGCCGCCTTTTTCGTTCAGGAGGCCCGACTTTTCCGCCGCGCGCATAACCGCCTCGAATCGCGCCTGGCCCACGACAAACCGGCCTGTCGTTGCCTCCCGATGATAGGCTTTCTGCCCCAAGCCGCCTTTGGCCGCGCCTGCCGCTCGCTTGCCCTGGCGGGCTGGTGATTTACTCGCTGATTCCTTTGTCATGGCAATTTGCCCATGTTCAACAAAACTCCATTTTGTCTAACACTGTAGTTTCCGAATTTCAAGGCGTGTGCTGAAGCCTAAAGCGCCGCCCAGCGATTTTGACGGCGTCTGATGTTGGATTCGCTCTGCGCGCGTTCGGGCCGACGGGATATCGAAGTCCGAGGCAGTCATTGGTTTGTGGTGACGTTGCGCGTTTCCGCGTCAGCACATTTTACGAGCCGAAAGCGGGCGGACGCGGATTGTCATCCTTGGATCGATACTTAAGTAGTGCTGTCAAAGCAGGGTGTCCGTCCGCACCCAAGAGCTGATCCGAATGCTGCTTCGATCGACCATCACCTGTCCGCACTGCGGCGTCGCGAAAACGGAGACTATGCCGACCGATGCCTGTCAGTTCTTCTACATATGCACCGGTTGTGGCACGAAGCTGAAGCCGAAGTCGGGCGACTGTTGCGTATTCTGCTCCTACGGCTCGGTGCCGTGTCCGTCAATTCAGGAGCAGCGCGCCGGCGGGTCAAGCGCCATCTCGTGTTGCGGCTAGTCTCTAATTAATTCTGCGCAAATCTTCCCTGCTTGATCTTGCACGTTTGCTCTCTGGTCGTCGCATCCCTCTTTGGACCAGTTCCCTGGGAAGACAAATCAGAGGGCGCTAGTGTAGCCCAGCGTAGAATTCGGCCGGGGCGTGCTCTCATCTGGCGCGCTCAACTCGCTCGGCATTATCGGGTGGATACTCTCTCGGCGCGGACCCGGGGCGGTAGTCCCAAGCAAAACGCTTCACGATCACTCGGGCCGCGCGATGATCTGGTGATGGGCGTCCACGCCGATGCGGCCGCGCTCCGTTCCATGCGGTTGGCCGCTGCTGTTGTAAATGAGCAGAACGGCATTGTCGTGAGTCGGCATGCTCGGCAGAGTCACGGTGACGGTGGCGGTGCCGTCGGCCTTCGCGGTGAAGCTGTTTGTCTTCCCCGCGCCGTCCATCGGCGTGAACGTGATCGGCTTCGTGTCGAAATGGTTCTCGAAGAGGCTGTAGCTCGCGTTCGGCTGCAGGTTCTTGAACGTCGCATCGAGCGTCAGTTTGCCGTCTTTCTCCACGATCGTGACGGTGCCGGCGGCGGAGAGCCACGACTGGAGATCGAAGCCCAGCGGCTTGTGCTCGGCGTTGAATAGCTTCGACGTCCTGGCGTCCTGGTCGATGAACGGTGGCCGCACTCCGGCGACATGCTTGATGCCCTGCGGACCGGTCGCCTCCGGTGCGGAGGTATCCTCGACGAAGACCTGAGGGTCGAGCGTCTTCGGCTGCTTGGTTTCCGCCGAGAAGAAGGCGGCGTGAGTGATGAATTCCAGTTTCAGAGACGAGGCAGCGAAGCCGCTTCCGATGGAAGCGATGAGCAGTCCGGCCGCCGCGGCCGAGAGCAACAGACGTCGTTCGAGCGATTTCTTCATGTGGGATCGTTGCCTTTCGAGGTGACCGAGTCGGCGCGCGGGGCCCGGCTGACGCCGTTCAAGGCACCGGTGGGCGCGAGCCCGACTTCCAGTTCGCTGCGATCCGCCCCGAGGTTACGTCCTGTCGGCGAGAAATCACCGCTCCGGTGCTCAGGTATGGACGCCTTGAATTTCCCTCGATGTGTCCTGACCGTCCGAGCGCATGGATGGTGCCCAAGACGAGGCCGAAGATGAAGTGCAACGAGGAGGCGAGATGGTCACACTGCGCGGCGACATGTAACCTTTCAGGCGATGCAGCGAACGGATTCATAGGTACCAAATCGGAAGTCGAAGCATGTCGCGGCACGTCCGGATCAGGCATCGAGCGAGCGGCGAAGTCATCGCGGAGGGACCGATTGGCCTTTTCGGAATCACGCCCTTCGAGGGCAACTACTACATCGCCCGCAAGTATCTGAGAACCTCGCGGCTGAAGCCGAACTGGATCCCCGGGCTCTGCTTCTACAAGTTCCTTTACGTGTGGCTTGACCTGCATCTTCCTGACGGGGGGCGCGAGCCGTCGATTGGGTGGCTCTACTGGCTCCCGAACCCGCTGTTCTTCTTCATCGCATTCCGGCCGGCAGTTCCTCAATCGTCGCCGGCGCTGTCGGTGCGGGAGACGGCTTGAAGAAGGAAGCGACAGCGTGGATGCCGTCACGCCGCGCCATCCTGCTGCGCGCACTGGCCGGCATGGCGGCCGAACTCATGCTGCGCGAGGCGACCGCGGCCGAAAACGACGTTCCCAGGTTCGCATCCGGACGCTACCAGTTCACCATCCTCCGTCCGCCGCAGGAACTGCCACTACTGCGGCTGTTCCGTTTGGAAGGCGGCACAACTGATCTGTCGGCGCTACGCGGCAAACCGATCCTGGTGAACTTTTGGGCGTCGTGGTGCGCGGCCTGCCGCTTGGAGTTGCCCGCCCTCGACAGGCTATATCGGGACGCCTGGCGGGGCAGGGTACAGGTCGTCGCCGTCTCGGAAGACCGCGGTCCGCGCGAGGCGGTGGTGCGTTTCGTGAAGTCGCTCGACTTGAAGGCGCTTCCGATCTTCCTGGACCCGAACGGATACGTGGCGCACTCCGACGCCGACAACGTCAGGAAGGCGCCGTTTGCGCTCTATGGCATGCCGATCACCTACGCCATCTCGGGCTCTGGCACAGTCGTCGGCTACTTGCCGGGCGAGGCGGATTGGTCGTCCGCGGCGGCGGGCGACCTCATTGCCTATCTTGACAGAACGTAACTCTGTGACGGCCGTGGGGCGCACAGGCCATGTAACCTTTACCAGGGACGCAGCGAACATCGGTACGGACGGGAAAACCAGCCCGTCGGACCAGCGACCATGCACCTCGCAAAGTCGCCCCGAACCCGGAGGAACTCGAATGTCCAATCGCACGCTCAACGCAATGGTCGCCGGCGCATTCGCCGTCGCTGTTGGAGCGCTCGCCGCCACGTCGGCCACCGCGCAGATGAACAAAGGCGACATGGAAAAGATAATGAAGGAGAAGCAGGCCCAGACCATGAAAGCGATGGCGGGCGGCAAGATGGAGAAGTGCTTCGGCGTCGCCCTGAAGGGACAGAACGACTGCTACGCCGGAGCCGGCACGACCTGCGCCGGCACCAGCACCGTCGACTATCAGGGCAACGCGTTCAAGCTCGAGCCCAAGGGCACCTGCACGACCATGAACACGCCGAAGGGCGCCGGAAGCCTCACCCCGAAGGCCTGACGAATCCCGGGCGGGCCGCGACGGCCCGCCCTCTATCCTCGAGGTTGCCATGCGCTTTCCGTCATCGCCAGAAGATCGCATACCGCCACGCGCCGGCGTCGGCCTCAAGGCCGAGCACTATCGCACGATCATCGACACGGCACCCGATATCGGCTTCTTCGAGGTGCATGCGGAGAACTACATGGGCCCGGGCGGTCCGCCGCACCGCTATTTGTCCGCCATTAGGGAGCGCTACCCGCTGTCCCTCCATGGCGTCGGGCTGTCGATCGGCGCGGACAGGCCGCTGGACGAAGATCATATCGAACGGCTGAGACTGCTCCGGCAGCGCTACAGACCCGGCCTGTTTTCCGAACATCTGGCGTGGTCGACGCACGACACCGGTTTCCTGAACGACCTGCTTCCCGTTCCCTACACGTCCGAGACGCTCCAGCGCGTCGTCGAGCACATCGACCAAATCCAGACAGCCCTCGGCTGCCAGATGCTCCTGGAGAACCCGTCGACCTATGTCGCGTTCGCCGAGAGCACCTACGCGGAGACCGACTTCATCGCCGAAGTCGTCCGGCGCAGCGGCTGCGGTCTCCTGCTCGACGTCAACAATGTCTTCGTCGCGTCGACCAATCAGCAGTGGGATCCGGTCGCCTATATCGAAGGCTATCCGCTCGCGAGCGTGAAGGAGATCCACCTTGCCGGAAACGACCGGCAGGCCGACGAGGCCGGGAGGCCGCTTCTCATCGATACCCACGATCGCCCGGTCGAGGATGCCGTCTGGTATCTCTACGAACTCGCGGTGCGGCTCGTTGGCCCGGTGCCGACGCTGATCGAGTGGGACGCCGAGGTGCCGCCTTGGCCGACGCTCGCAGGCGAAGCCGAACGTGCTGAGGTGATCATGTCCGCCAACCGTCCGGAGATGCCCCGTCATGCAGTCGCTGGCTGAGCGGCAACGGTCTTTCGCGGCCGCGCTGCTCGATCCCGCACTTCCGGCGCCGGCGGGCCTGGTCGGCCCCGACGGGAAATCGAGTTCGCGGCGTTTCGCCGTCTACCGCAACAACGTGATCGTCGGCCTGACGCAGACACTGAAGGATGCCTATCCCGCCGTGCACCGCATCGTTGGGTCGGAATTCTTCCACGCCTTGGCCCGCGCCTTTGTCGTCGGCGCTTTGCCCCGGTCGCCGATGCTCTTCGACTATGGCGCGGGCCTACCCGATTTCATCGACCGGTTCGAACCCGCTTCGGTATTGCCGTATCTGGCCGACGTGGCGCGTATCGAGCGGGCCTGGATCGAGGCCTACCATTCGGCCGAGGCCACGCCGATCGGCCCTTCCGCGTTCTCGGAGATTGATCCGGACCTGTTGCCGGACGTCAGTCTTGTGCTGCATCCGTCGGTCCGGATCGTCCGCTCGCGCTTTCCGGCACTGACGATCTGGCAGATGAACATCGATGGCGGCGTTCCGGGGCCGGTCGATTTGGCCGCCAGCGGCGAAAACGCGCTCGTTGTTCGGCCGGAGGCCTGCGTGGAGGTTCGATCGATTCCGAACGGTAGTCCGGAGTTCATCCACGCACTCGGATCCGGAAGGTCGGTGTCGGCGGCTTTCAAGGAAGCCATTGCCGCCGACCCGACCTTCGATCTTTCGGCGAATTTGTCGGATCTGATCGGGGCGGGCGTGGTGGTCGGTTTCGCCTTCGCACAGGAGCCGCTACGGACATGAGTCCCTTCTCGGCCATGTCGACCGTCGAAGGTGTCGTGCGACACCTTGTGGAGCACCTCGCGCAGGTCGCCCTCGTCGTGGCGCCACCGGTGCTTCGCATCGCCCTGGCGCTGCCGTTCTTCAAATCGGGATTGACGAAGTGGGACAGCTTCCTGTCCTTGTCGCCGGCGGCGGCGTACCTCTTCGAAGACGAGTTCAAGCTGCACATCTTCGGACACGCGTACGATTTTCCTTTTCCCGCCGTGTTCGCATATTTTGACGCAATCGCGGAGATCGTGCTGCCAGCGTTGCTGATCCTGGGATTTGCGACGCGCTTCAGCGCGCTTGCGCTTCTGGTCATGACTGGAGTGATCCAGCTCGTCGTGCCGGAGGGGTGGGCGAATTTCCATCTGCCGTGGGCGGCGCTCGCCGTGGCCCTTATGGCGATCGGTCCCGGCAAGCTTTCAGTCGATTATCTCGCAGCCTCGCGCTATCGGGCACCAGTCTCTGGCGGAGGACGTCAATGACCGAGCGAAACGGCTGCCCTCCGCAGCTCAGGCTCGTCGGCAGCGAAGGCGATGCTGCGCCGGCCGTCCCCGAGCCCATGAGCCGCAACACCGACTGGGCGATCCTGATGGCCCATGCCCAGGACGGCGACAGGCCGGCCTATCAGCGTCTCCTTCGGGAAATCACGCCCTACCTGCGTTCGCTGGCGGCACGCCGGCATCGAGATCCGAGCGATATCGAGGATGCGGTGCAGGACATCCTGCTGACCGTTCACGCGATCCGGCATACCTTCGATCCGACCAGGCCGTTCGGCCCGTGGCTCGTGACGATCGCGAACCGGCGGTTCGTCGACCGGCTACGGCGGCAAGGGCGCAGGCGGAACCGGGAAACGCCACTAATGCCCGAACATGAAACCTTTTCCGAGCCTCAAGCGAACTTGGAGGAAGGACCGGACAAACATGATCTCGAAAAGGCGATCGGCGAGCTTCCTCCCATGCAGCGCAAGGCAGTGCGTCTACTCAAGCTCAATGAGATGTCGCTGAAGGAGGCTTCGACAGCGAGCGGGATGTCGATCGCCTCGCTCAAAGTCAACATGCATCGCGCGGTGAAGGGCCTGCGGAAGATTCTGGGCGATCGGAGCGAACCATGATTGCGACACCCGATCTCATCGAATCCCTCGCCGCGAACATGAAGCCTGTGCGGCGCCTTCGGCCGCCGGTGACGCGGGCGGCCTGCTGGCTCCTGCTCGCAGCCCTGGTCGTGGCGCTTCTCGCGGTCAGTCAGGGTATCCGTCCGGACCTGGCGCAGCGGCTGCACGATCCGGCTTTCGCCGGCGGCGTGGTCGGGGCCGCCTTGACGGGCGTGCTCGCGGCCATCGCGGCTTTCCTCGTCAGTCTTCCCGACCGCTCGCGTCTGTGGCTGATCCTGCCCGCGCCGGCCGTGGCGATCTGGCTGTCGAACATCGGCTACCAGTGCCTCACGCAGTGGATATCGATGGGACCGAACGGGGTCAGTCTAGGCGAGACGACCCGTTGTCTTGCAACCCTGGTTCTGACGAGCCTGCCGCTGTCGCTAGCCATGCTGGTCATGCTGCGGTACGCGGCTCCGCTGCGCCCGACGGCCGTGACGTTCATGGGGAGCCTGTCGGTGGCCGCGATAAGCGCGACGGCCCTCTCGCTCTTCCATGCCGGCGATGCGACCTTGATGATCATCATGTTCAATATCGGAACGGCGGCCATGTTCGTCGGCCTCGGCAGCCTGTTCGGCCGTCGTATGTTCGAGTGGATGGCCCCGCGCTCCGACATCAGAAATTAGCCGGCAGATCGCTCGATTGGATGGCAGTTGAAACGGCTCATGGAATTCTTCCGTGGAGAGTCCGTTCTTCGCGGGTAACTGGCTGAATGGGTCACCCAAGCCGTACTCCTCCCCAATCCCGTGTTACTTGCAGAGCTCCAGCGGATCGCGATCGGCGAAGAGGCGCACGCAGGCCGCTCATCCCTGCGGTAGGAACACCAGCAGCCAGGCGCCAGCGGCCACACATGCAATGCCGGCAGCACGCGCGATCCATCGTCCGACCGGTGTGAGTTTCTCCAGCAGAACGAGCAGCGTCAGGAGCGCAATCCAAAGCACGTTCATGACTCCGCCCACGAACAGAAGCGCCATCAAAACCCAGCAGCAGCCGACGCAATAGCCGCCGTGCCGCAACCCCAGCAGGAGGCAGCCTCGAGCGTTGTCGCGAAAGCCGCCGTGGCGCATCAGGAACGTGAACGGCGACTGGCACTGAGCGAGGCAGACCTCTTTGAGCGGTGTCCATTGATAGATTCCCGCCGCGATCAGCACGATTGCGCCGAGCAGGTTGCTGACGATCACCATCCGGGAATC
Organism: Bradyrhizobium sp. CCBAU 51627; assembly: GCF_028128765.1. GTDB lineage: Bacteria > Pseudomonadota > Alphaproteobacteria > Rhizobiales > Xanthobacteraceae > Bradyrhizobium. Next base: position 8,636 of record NZ_LBJG01000027.1, on the reverse strand, counting down.
CAGCAGGGCCGCGCGCTCGATCACCCATTGGAGCAAGGTGGCTGCCAGCGAGAAGCCGCTCCAGGCGAGGAGATAGCCGGCCGCAAACCAGCCGGTCGCGGCGAACGGCTTGCCCTGCGCCTTGCCCCGTCGGCCCACGCCGGCATACATGAGGATCATGGGCGCGGCCGAGGGCGCCATCATTCCGACCATCATCACCGCCCACATCAGGAACACGTAGGCGAACTCGATCGCTCGCCACGGCGCGCTCGCCGGCATCATGATTCCGATCCCGGCCGGGATCATCCGGAAGCCGGTCATGTCCATGCCGCCCATATCCATGTCGTTGGCGAGCCAGAGCACGTAGCTCCATGCCAGCGCGACAATGATGCCGATGGCGCCGCTGACGACCCAGCGGTCACGGCGCAGCACGGTTTCCAGGGCGCTGTCGGTCATCTGCGATGGACGTTTTCCGGCCCTCGTCCAGGGCCGGTATCGGAAGTTGCATCAAGCCTGGTTCGACCAGCGGATCGGCGCATAGAGGCCGTTCTTGCCGGAATTATCCCAGTGCATGCCGTGATCGCTGAACGTGTTGCCGGCGGCGCCGACCGCCATGACCATGTTGTCGGGGCTCACCGGATGACCGATGTTCACCCACATTTCGCCGCTCGGATGCATGGTCGGCAATGGATCAACGGACATATGCAAAATACCCGGGATTTCCGCGGACCGGGTCTTGCCGTCGATCCGGAATGTGATCGGCACCTTGCGCACGCCCAGGTTCTTGCTGATCAACGGCGCGAAGGCGGCCATCGGACCACCGGCGGCGCCGGTGAAGATCGCAGCGAGAGCCTCGGTCTGCCGATCGTCGGCGCGCTGATCGATATAGGCGGCCACCGACCAATCTCCGTCTGCCATCACCCCGGGTGCGTGGAGGATCACCAGGACGTTGAGTCCATCGAGCGCGACGTCGCCATAGCGACCGCTTTCGACATGGAAGATCAGGGGGACGTTGCAGAAGCCCTCGGTCGGTCGCGATGTCAGCGGAGGAGCCGCGGACACAAGGCAGGGACACACGAGGCTGCAACTGCAGTTTTCGAAATAGTCACCGGAAAGCTGCCATGGGACATCTGCCATCGTTCTCTCCCGCTAGGTCGAACCCGATAGATTTCTCTCGCATGAGCTACGTGTCGTTGAAAATTACGCCGCGCGGCGAAGTCCCGCAAGCGGGGCTCGGCCGGCTTGCTGGAAAAAAGCACCGATCAGCTGGGAATGCACCTCAACCCTTCGAGCATTTCCGCAAGCCATTGAAATGTCGGCAAGGCGACTGCTCTCCCCCGCGCAATTCGGCTGCCCCGCGCGCGCTTCTCAGCCATATTCCTCGCCGATCCCATATTCCCGGTAGATCTCGAGCGGATCGAGATCGGGAAACAGACGGCATTTGGCCTGGGCCAGATGCAGCTTCACCGCCGCTGGCTCCTTGCCGTTCGACAGCATCTTGCGGATGTCGTCCATGTGTGCGCTCGGCTGGTGCTTCGCCTCGAGCTGCTCGAGCGCGACCAGGGCGGTTGCGAGCGCTTCGGTCAGAACCCAGTCGTCGTGGCCCGTGATTCCCTTCTTCGGCATCGGCAGACCCCAATCCGCAAGACTTCGCCTGGTGCGGCGGCAGCAGTCTACCGCAGCTTCCGCTGAATCTCCATCGGGCCGCACCGGGCGCGCGGTTTGGCGCGTCGAAGCGGGCGAGGAGCCAGGCTCTTGCTTGCTTTATGGCGGGGCGTGGCTAAAAGGCGGCGGCGCGGGGGGCGATGGTATCTTTCTTGAAACAAAATTGGCGTAGACGCGCCTCGCGCGACCTCTCTCGGCTGGAGCCAGCATGGTCTTTCTAAGCTTCGTCTACCGTTTCCTGACCAATTTCGCATTCATGGCGCTGGTCTATTTCAGCCTGAACTTCATGGAGAAGTACCAGAACCGGGCGATCCTCGCGATCCTGGTGCTGGTCTATGCCGGCATGCGCGCGGCCTCGACGCTGCGGGCGTTCTACTTCTTTCAGAAGATCGAGAAGCTCGAAGCCGAAACCAAGCGGCTCCAAGCGCCGATCAACGACGGCTCGGGTGGGACCAGCGCGCGCAAGCAGATCGTGACTGACGTGGCGCGGCTGCGCCGCGACGGCGAGCTCAAGTCCTATATGGACCTGTTCTTCCTGGCGCTGATCGTGCTGCTCTGCGTCGCCAACATCATGCGGCAGTAACGGCTTCTGTTCAGGCGCGCTTCTTCACGCTGGTGGCGAGGCGGGTCGGGCGGGGCGGCGTGGTCTTGACTTGAGCCGCGTGTTTCGACGCGGGGTAGGCAGCCGCCCGCCGCGGATGCATCCTGCCAGCCTTGCCGGCATGGGGCGCCTCGGCCGCCATCGCGAGCCGCGTCGCGGCCCGGCGCGACAAGGCGGTTGACAGCAGCACCTCGATCGAGCCCTCGGGAATAGCGAAGACATCGCGGCCGGGCGCGGGCAGGGTGGCCGCGATATCGGCCTGTGCCACGGTTTTGCGCGGCAGCAGCTGGGGCTGGCGTGCGGTCTGCGCGTTGAGATCGGCGAGCTCGGGCGCCGGCAAGGTCGCGGTCTGCGTGAAGGCGAAATTCGGCACGGCCGGCCAGCGCGCGATCGGCGTCGATTCCGTCGGCGGATGGAGCAGCCACTCGACCGGCGTGGTCGGCGTCGCCGGCCGGTCGGGCGTCGCGGGCACCACATGCACGATGCGATAGCCGCGCGCCTTCAACTCGCGGATGATCTTCGGCAGCGCCGCCACGGTGCGGGCCTGGATGTCGTGCAGCAGCAGAATGCCTTTGCCCTTGGCCTCCAGCCGCTGGATCGCGAGCTGGTAGACGCGATCGGGTGACACATGCCGCCAGTCGTCCGCCGGGAAGTCGGCGCTCCACACCTGGATGCCGCGCGAGATCAGATAGTCCTCGACGCCGTCAGCGCGCATCAGGCCGGGGATGCGGAAGAACGGCGCCAGCTTGGATGGGTCCGTCATTGCCGCCGAGGTCCAATCGATGCCGCCGTTGATCTCGGCCTCAGCCTTGTCGATCGGCATCCTGTTCATCGTCAGCGGATGGGTCATGCTGTGCGTCCCGACGGTGTGACCCGCCGCCACCAGCTTGCGCACGCCCTCCGGATTGGCCTTGGCCTGCTGACCGATAATGAAGAAGGTCGCCTTGATGCACTCGTTCGCGAGGATCTGGAGCACCTGGTTCGAATATTTCGGCAGCGGACCGTCGTCGAAGGTGAGGACGACCTCGTGGTCTTTCAGCGGCAGCGTCTCGCGATACTGCATGGTGCCGATGCGCGGATGCTCGCGCGGATCGACGACGAGGGTGCGGGAGGTGCCGAGCGCATCAGGATGACCGGGGCAGTCGGCCGCGAAGGCCGCCGGCGAGGCTGCGGTCAACAGCCCCAGAAGCAGGACGGTCCAGGATCGCGTCCGGATCACAACGCTACTGCCGATCATGAACCCTGTAAGTCCTCATTTGCGACTGTCGCCATAATTAGGTCGGTGACATCAGGAAACGGTTCAGGCGCAACGACCGTTCCTGGCTCGGCTCCCCCTCAATCATTGCATGGCGTAGCATGAACAGAGTGTTAATAGGCCTCAGATCACCCCATTTTGGTGAGGCGTGACATTCCGGCATCAATGCGCGTCGGCGTTGTTCTGCGCTGAGCCCGTCGGAACCACGTGAACCACGTGAAAGCCGTTCTCTCTGAGGTATCGCAGGAAGGCCGGCATGATGGCGGCTGTGCGCGCCTTGGAATCGTGGAACAGGATGATGCCCTTGCCGGCGGCAGCCACGCGTCCGGTGATCAGCTTCAATTCCTGTTCCGGCGTCATCTCGCTCCAGTCGCTGGCCCACAGATCCGCGCCGAACACGACGATGCCGCGCGCCTGGAGCAGGTCGAGCTCGGCCTGCGTCGCCTCGAAATAGGGAAAGCGGAAGAACGGTGTCGACGGTGTCGTGGTCGAGACCCCGTGGAGCGCCATTTCGTCGGCGGCGATGCCGCGGTCGATCTCGCTCCTCGCCTTGTCGGCCGGGATCCGCGCCATGAACGGATGTGAGAAGGTGTGGTGCCCGACGGTGTGGCCCTCGCGCGCCAGGCGCTTGACCATGTCAGGATGTTCGGCGGCATGCTGGCCGATCACGAAGAAGGTCGCGCGCACGCATTCCTGCGCCAGCGCCGCCAGCACCTTCGACGTCGTCGGCGGATGCGGGCCGTCGTCGAAGGTCAGCACGACCTCGTGATCGGCGAGCGGCAGCGTCTGCGGAAAGCTCTTCAATCCGACGCGCGGCGTGGTCTTGGCATCGACGCTCAGGACGCGAGAGGTGCCGAGCGCATCCTTGCGCGGGCAGTCCGCGGCTGCGACAGAACCGATCGCGGTGAGGGTGGTGAGAGCCAGGCCCATCCTGATCCATGTCCGTTCCGGTCGATGCATCTTTGCCATTGCGCTCGCGATTGCCTTGTGGGTATTGCCTGAACCATCAGCCCAGACCACTCGTTCCAACCTGTCAAACGGCGAGGCGCACCATGGATGAACATATGGACGGTGCTCACGTCGCTGAGGCCTCGGTACTCGACCACGTGCCGATGCGCAATGAAGACGGCGAAATCAGGCACGAATTCGTCGAGGAAATCGCCCATGCGATCGAGGCCGCCGACAGCGCTGCGCTGCGCGCCTGCGTCGCCGATCTCCATGAGGCCGACCTCGGTGATCTGATCGCGGCGCTCGCGCCCGACAACCGCGTCCGTCTGGTCGAGCTGACCGGCACCGACTTCGACTTTTCCGCGCTGAACGAGGTCGACGAGAGCGTGCGCGAGGAGATCCTCGACGAGCTGCCGCCCGAGACGGTGGCCGAGGGCGTCCGCGAGCTCGAATCCGACGATGCGGTCGAGCTGCTCGAAACCCTCGACGAGGACGAGCAGGAGGAGATCCTCGAGAAGCTGCCGCTCAAGGAGCGCGTCGCGCTCGAACGCAGCCTGCTGTATCCGGAAAACTCCGCCGGCCGCCGCATGCAGACCGAATTCATCGCCGTGCCGCAGGATTTCACGGTCGGGCAGGCGATCGACTACATGCGCGATACGCCCGACCTGCCGGACCGCTTCTACGAGATCTACGTCGTCGACAAGGACCAGCACTGGCAGGGCGCGATTCCGCTCGACGTGATCTTGCGCGCGCGGCGCCCGGTGCCGCTCACCGAGCTGACCGATGAGGATCGCCGCCGCGTCTCCGTCCTGGAGGACCAGGAGGAGGTCGCGCGCATGTTCGGCAAGTACAATCTCGTCGCCGCCCCTGTGCTCGACACCCAGGACCGCCTCGTCGGCGTCATCACCGTCGACGACGTGGTCGACGTGATCGAGGAAGAGGCGGACGAGGACCTCAAGGCGCTCGGCGGCGTCACCAGCGACGAAGAGCTGTCGGACACGTTCCTGACCATTGCGCGCGGCCGCTTCAACTGGCTGCTGATCAATCTCGCCACCGCGTTCCTCGCATCCTCCGTGCTCGGCCTGTTCGAGGGCCAACTCGAACAGATGGTGGCGCTTGCGGTGCTGGCGCCGATCGTGGCGAGCCAGGGCGGCAATGCCGCGACCCAGACCATGACGGTCGCGGTGCGCGCACTCGCGACCCGCGAACTCGGCTCCTCCAACGCCTGGCGCGTGATCATCCGCGAAACGTTGGTCGGTCTCATCAACGGCGTCGCCTTTGCGGTGATCACGGGCATCGCCGCGGTGGCCTGGTTCAAGATCCCGGGCCTTGGCGTCGTCATCGGCCTTGCGATGATCTGCAACCTCATCGCAGGCGCGCTCGGCGGCATCCTGATCCCGATGGCGCTCGAACGCGTCAGGGCCGATCCGGCCGTCGCTTCCGGCACGTTTGTGACGACGGTGACCGACGTCGTCGGCTTCTTCTCCTTCCTCGGTATCGCGACGCTGTGGTTCGGGCTGAAGTAGGGGGCGCGGCAACCATGCTCTCGTGCCCCGGACGCGGCGCAGCGCGCCTTCGCGGTGCGCAGCAGAGCCGGGGCCCATCGTGCTACGGAGCGCGTCCCTTTTTGGATCCCGGTTCTGCGCAGCAGCGCTACGCGCTGCAGCGCGCCCGGGACACGAGGGCGCGAGCATCGACCTCCCATCTTTAATCCGACCTTAAGCGACCTGCCGCATCATCGTCCCGCTTGGGGGAATGAGCATGCGGTTGCGGCTGAAAGCGGACGGACGGGTCGTTGAATTACGGGACGGGCAAGAGTTTCCCGTCCAGCCGGTCCCACCTGCGGTCGAGGCTCCGCCAGCCGAGGCCGGCTCGCTCGCGGTGCGCGATTTGCGCCGGCGCGCCTGCCTCACCCAGATGGAATTTGCCGCCAAGCTCGGTGTGCCCGTCGAGACCATCCGCAACTGGGAGCAGGGCAAGCGCGCCCCGCGCGGACCGGCCCGCGCCCTGCTGGCTGTAATCGCGCATGCGCCCGACACCGTGTTCCAGGCGCTCGCCAAAGCCTGACGTCAAGGCCTGACGTCACGTTCCGAATACGAGCCTCCCGTTGGCGTTGCGGCCCAAGATCCGCACCCGAGGCCCGTGTCGTCCGTTGCACTCTGGCGGACGGGGTCCATAATGACGCCATTGACGAGTCTGGGGCTGCCGCAACAGAGGGATTCCTCATGCTGTTCGTCGAGGCCAATGGCGCAAGAATCCCGGCGATCGGGCTGGGGACCTGGGAGCTGAGCGGCCGGACTTGCGCGCGCGTGGTCGAGCAGGCGCTGCGGCTCGGCTATCGCCACATCGATACCGCCCAGGTCTATGACAACGAGCGCGACGTCGGTGACGGTTTGCGCGCCTCCGGCGTCCGCCGCGATGACATCTTCCTCACCACGAAAGTCTGGACCAACCATTTTGCACCCCATGATCTCGAGCGGTCGATCAAGGAAAGTCTGGCGCGCTTGAGGCTTCCCGCCGCCGACCTCGTGCTGTTGCACTGGCCCAATCCGCACGTGCCGCTGGAAGAGACGCTGGGTGCCTTGGCGCACGCCAAGCGCATGGGCCTGACGCGGCACATCGGTGTCTCCAATTTCACGGTGGCCTTGATCGAGCAGGCCGCCTCCCTGTCGAGCGAGCCGCTGGTCTGCAACCAGGTCGAATATCACCCTTATCTGGATCAGGCGAAGGTGAGGGCTGCCTGCGACCAGCACGGGATGGCGCTGGTTGCCTATAGCCCGATCGCCAAGGGCCGCATCAAGTCCGACCAGACACTTCTGGAAATCGGCCACGCCCGTCGCAAGACGCCGGCGCAAATCTGCCTGCGCTGGCTGGTGCAACAGAATGTATCGGCGATTCCCAGAACCTCGCGCGTCGAGCGCCTGTCGGAAAACATCGAGATTTTCGATTTCGAGCTCTCGGATGACGAGATGGCGGCGATCTCCGCGCTGGCCAGCCCGAAGGGCCGCCTGACCGATTTCGGCTTCGCGCCGAAATGGGATTGAGGGGAGCCTGCGGTATGCTAGGAGCAGGCCGGCAACCCAAGATCGGGCGATGGAACTGCGGAAGATCATACGGACGGACATCGCAGCGTCAGCGATTGTGCATCTGACGCTGGTGGCGCTGATCATCGCGATCAGTGAGGTCCATCCGTTTCATTCCGTGCCGCCCGAAACCGTGACGGTCGATATCGTCACGCCGGAGCAGGTGAAGGAAGAGGCCAAAGCAGAAGAGAAAGCCCAGGAGCAGAAGGAGAAGCCGCCGGAGCCGCTTCTCGACCTGAAGCTGCCAAAGCTGGATCTTACCGACAAGCCGGATGCGGCGCAGAAGCCCGCGCCTGCCAGTGAGAAGGCGCCGACGCAGCAGAAGCAGGCCTCGCACGAGCCGGAGCAGAAGCCGCCTCAGCCGTCACAGGCGGCAAAGCAGCAAGAGGCCAACGCACAACCTCAGCAATCTCAACCGCAGCAGCAGCTACAGCCGCAGCCATCGCAACCGCCGCTACCTCAACCTCAAGCGACGCAGCAGCCACCTCCGGCGATGCCGCAGCCGCAGGCCGCACCTCCGGCCTATCAGGCGCCGGAGCCCGACGTCACCGTGAAGTATGGCGTCATACTGGGCCTGCCGCCCGAATTGCCGCCGGAGCCGAAGGACGCGTCCAAGGATGACGGCGGCGATGCAAAGGATTCGACCGCAGCCAAGCTGCCGCCCGAAGTCATCGCCGAGCTTCGCCGTCACCTGAGGACTTGCTCGAAACTGCCGACGGGCGTCGCGCCGACCGACGCCGTGCGCATCAAGCTGCGCGCGGTGCTCGCCGCCGACGGCACGCTGGTGCGTCCGCCGATCCTGATCGAGGCCCCGCCGTCCGCGAAGGGCGTGGCTATCGTGAAATCCGCGATGACCGCGATGCAGGCCTGCCAGCCCTACAAGATGTTGCCCGTCGACAAATACGCGGAATGGAAGGTGATGGACCTTTCGTTCACGCCGCAGGATTTCGGGTCGTAGCCTTCGCGGAGCGCCCGACGGGCAAAACACCGCGGACGGCGTCAATAAGCTTGCGCAAAAATATTCCGCTTTACCGAAATTCGGAAATATCGTATGTATCGCCCATCCCGGCTTGACCTTGAGGGGCGATCGTCCGTCGTCACGTTT
>NZ_LBJG01000026.1 GCF_028128765.1 Bradyrhizobium sp. CCBAU 51627 | reverse complement strand
TGCTGGCCTCCTTCCAGCCAGCATGGTGAATCAGAAAGAAGCTGATTTGGGAATCCCAAATCGATTCAACCTAACCTCATCCCGCTTTAGCTCACGAGATATTTTTTCACCGCCGCCTGATCCCACGCGAGGCCGTTGCCGGGCTCCTCGCCCGGCAGCGCAAAGCCATCCTTGATCTTCAGCCGTGTCGCCAGCACCGCGTCCGCCCAGTCGACATATTCCAGCCAATGCGCGGATGGCGTCACGCAGAGCAGCTGCGCGCTCACTTCCGAGAACAGGTGCGTCGACATCTCGATGCCGGCGGCGTGGGCGAGCGCGGCGGCACGCAGCCAGCCGCTGACGCCGCCGATGCGCTGCACGTCGGGCATGACGTAGTCGCAGGCTTCGGCTGACAGCGCGGCCTGCATCGAGAACGCGCTGTCGAAATTCTCGCCGATCTGGACCGGCGTCCGCAGCGCGTCCGCGATGCGGGCGCAGCCCGAATAATCGTCGTGGCGGATCGGCTCCTCGATCCAGCTCAAGCCTTCGTCGTCGAGCATCTCGCCGCGGCGAATCGCCTCGGTCACGGTCAGCGCCTGGTTGTAGTCGCACATCAGCGTCACCTCGTCGCCGACGGCTTTTCTCACGGCGCGTACGACGGCGAGGTCCTCCCGCGCATCAGGACGGCCGAGGCGGATCTTGGCGGCGTGAAAGCCCTCGGCCAGCAGCTTGTGCGCTTCTTCCACCGCAGCTCCCGCCGGCATGATGCCGAGGCCCTTCGAATTGTAAGCCTTGACCGGCTTCGGCGCACCGCCGACCAGGCGGGCCAGCGGCAGGCCGCGGGCGCGGGCCAGCGCGTCCCAGGCTGCCATATCGATGCCCGATTGCGCCACGCGCTGCAGACCGGCAAGCCCGAGCAACGTGAAGTGCCGGGTCAGCTTGCGCTCGATCTCGAACGGCAGCAGCTCGTCGCCGGCGACGAGATCCGACATTTCCGTGACCATGGCGGTCAGCGGCTTCAGCGCCGACGGCGTGATCGAGAACAGATAGGCGTGGCCCACCGCGCCCTGGTCGGTCTCGCAGTCGATCAGCACCAGCGGCGCCTTGGCCACCGCCCCGGTCGAGGTCTTGAGCGGAAGGTTCATCGGCACGATCACGGGGCGCGCGTTGAAGCGCCGGATGCGGATAGTTTCGGTCATGGCCCTCGGTCCGGATTGTCAATGCTGGTTGATGTCGATCTTAAACATTCGTCATGAAACGAAAAGCCTGGGGCTGCGACCACCATAAAATGGGGTTGCGCGGGCGCGCGTTTATTGGCTCTGTGCAAGGCGCATGTTGTGCCGCAAATCCCCCGAATTCGCGACAAAACGCTCACAACGGAGCCATCAAGTGAAACGACAGATCGCCGAAGAGCAGCGCAAGAGCGGCATCCTGACAGGGGCGGTGATCGCCTTCCTCCTGCTCGCTCTGCCGCTCGCGGTCTGGCTCGACCTCACCGAGCTGAGCAAGACCGCGCTGCGCCGTCAGGCGGCCGACCTGAATTCCGTCATCACCAGCGTGCGCAGCTATTATGCTTCCAACGTGGTCGGGCGCATCCTAGCCAACCCCGGCGGTACGACCAAGGTCGTGCACAATTACGAATCGGTCCCCGGCGCGGTCCCGATCCCGGCAACGCTGTCGCTGGAGCTCGGCCGGGTGATCGGCGCCCAGCAGGAAAACATCACCTACCGCTTCGTCTCGGACTTTCCGTTCCAGAATCGCGCCCCGCACCAGCTCGACAAGTTCGAGAAGGATGCGCTGGCGGCGCTGCGCGCCGATCCCGAGCAGAAGATCGTCGACACCGAGACGTCGCTATTCTCCGACAAGGTGCGCCTGGTCGCGCCTGTCACGATGGGCCCGGCCTGCGTGAGCTGCCACAACAGCCATCCCGAAAGCCCGAAGAGGGACTGGAAGGTCGGCGACGTCAGGGGCATCCAGGAAGTCATCATCGCCCAGCCGATCGCCGCCAACATCTTCTCGTTCAAATTCCTGCTGGCCTATTTCCTGATTGCGGCCGGCAGCGGTCTGTCGTTCCTTTCGCTGCAGCGGCGCCAGGCCAGCCGCATCAAGGGCATGAACAAGGAGCTCGAATCCGCCAACGATTTCCTGGCCTCGCTGTCGATGAAGATCTCGCGCTACATTCCGCCGCAGGTCTACAAGAGCATCTTCTCCGGCCAGAAGGACGTCATCATCCACACCGAGCGCAAGAAGCTCACGATCTTCTTCTCCGACATCCAGAATTTCACCGCGACCACCGAGCGGCTGCAGCCCGAATTGCTGACCCAGCTGCTCAACGAATATTTCACCGAGATGTCGGCGATCGCACATGAATATGGCGGCACCGTCGACAAGTTCATCGGCGACGCCATGCTGATCTTCTTCGGCGACCCCGAGACCAAGGGCGACCGCGCCGATGCGCAGGCCTGCCTGCAGATGGCCTGGCGCATGCAGCAGCGTCTCACCGAGCTCAACGCGAAATGGCGGGCGTCCGGCATCGAGCAGCCGTTCCGCTCGCGCATGGGGATCAATTCCGGCTATTGCAATGTCGGCAATTTCGGCAGCAGCGACCGCATGGACTACACCATCATCGGCGCGGAAGCGAACCTTGCCGCACGGCTGCAATCGATCGCCGAGCCCGGCGGCATCGTGCTGAGCTACGAGACCTTTGCCCTCGTCAGCGACATCGTCCGCGCCCACGCGCTGCCGGCGATCACGATGAAGGGCATCAGCCGTGAGGTCATTCCCTATTCGGTCGATGCGCTCAACGACGCGGCGACGCAGCGGAGCGGGGTGATCACCGAGCGCGCGCCGGGCCTTGAGCTCTATCTCGATCCCGCCGTGGTGAAGTCAGGTGATACGGCAAGAGTACGCTCGCTGCTGGAGAGTGCGCTGGCCGCGCTCAGGCCGGCGTGAGGTTTGCGGATTTGCTTGGCCGCTTTCTGATCGAGAGAGTCCCGGTGTGGGTACCCCTCTCCCTAACCCTCCCCTGGAGGGCCCCCACAAGGGGGGAGGGAACGCGCCCTTGCAAAAGGCGGGCGTGATACGTCCTACCTTGCCGCCCCTTCCGTGAACGCGGTCTCGATCACCTCTCCGAACGGCTGCCACGAGCGGCCGTCGAACTGGACTAGCCGCATCTGCTTGATCGGCAGATAGCTGTCGGGCGAGGTGTTCATCCTGATATTCGGCAGCGCCACGGAGGGGTGATAGTCCCGCAGCGATGCGGCCTGGCGCATGATGTTCTCGCGCGTCAAGTCGTCGCCGCACTGCCTCAGCACCTTGGTCAATGCTTCAGCGGCGGCGTAGCCAAAGAGTGCTGCGCTGTTGTTCGTGCTTTCGACCCGGTGGTACTTGTCCATGAAAGCAAACCAATCCTTCATGGCGGGATCGTTCTTCCAGGAGGGATCGCTCGGATCTTTCAGAAATGCAGCTGAAATCACCCCGGCCGAATTCTCCAGCCCCGCGGGCGCCATCGCATTCGCGATCGAGGCCGAGGCATCGTTGACGATGATGACCGGGTGCCAATTCAGCGACGCCGCGAGCTGGATCACCTTGGACGCCGTCGACGGCACGCCGAGAAAGACGAAGATGTCTGCGCCGGCGCGCTTGAGGATCGAGACGTGTCCTTCCAGATGCTGGTCCGAGATGTCGAAGGCGACGTCGACGAGGACGTGACGGTTCAGGTCGCCGAGGCCTTCCTGGATACCCTTGTAGAGCATGCGGCCGAACTGGTCGTTCTGCCAGAGCACGACGATCTTCTTCCGGGGATAATAGGCCTGGATGTAGTTGGCATAGATGCGCCCCTCCGAGCGGAACGCCGGCTGCCAGCCCATGGTCCAGGGAAACGCCCTGGCTTGGCTCAGCTCCTCGTCGCCGGAGGCGACGAACAGCTGCGGGATCTTCTTTTCGTTCAAGTACCGGCGTGTGGCCAGATTGCCCGGAGTGCCGAACGATCCGAACATCAGATCAACGTCCTCCTTCTCCACGAGATCTCGGGTCAGGTCCAGCGCGGTTGCGGGATCTGAATTGTCGTCGCGGGTGATGAAGCGGACCTTGCGGCCGTTGATGCCGCCGCGATCATTGACCATGTCAAAATAGGCGGCTTCCGCCTTGCCGATCGCGCCGAATTCGGACAGCGGCCCCGAATAAGGCACGATGTTGCCGATGCGGATTTCCTTGTCGGAATCGGGTTGATCCGAACGTTGTTGCGACATCGCCCCGAGCGAGGCGAGCGCCGCGATCAAAGCGAACAGCAGTCTGCCGGTGACGCGCATGCTCGGCACCCAATCGTTGGCCCCCAACGAGATCGGCTCAGTCAGCACCAAGGCGAGTTGCCCTACGCCAGGGGTTTGGCGATCCTGTGGCTGGGTAACAGCCGCGCATGACTGGCAGAGGGAAATGGCAGGCGTGTTGACGGGCCTTGAGAGATCCCCGCGATGCGTTGCGACCTCCCCCTCTCGTCCGCCGTGGGGGCGGGCCGGGGAGAAGGCCCAGCAAATGGTGCGAATAGTTGGCGTGCGTTTCGCAGCCCTATGGCAGCCCCCGCGCCTCCAGCTGATGCACCAGGAGCAGCGTCGGCTCCGCGAGGCTGTCGCCGGAGCCGTCGAGGCCGAAGGCAGCCGCGATGCCGTCGTGGCTGCGCAGGATCGTGGTGCGCGGGCAGTGGCCGGAGCCGCAGAGCGTCTTCTTCAGGGTCTCGCCCTGCGCGATCAGGTTCGCCGAATCGTTGGCGGCCCAGGCCAGCACGATTGGCTCGTCGACATTGAGGATGCCGGGGAACACCGACCGCTTGTCATAGAGACTGGCGTCGGTGCCGAAATAAGCCTTCTCGCTGTCACTGGCGTTCTTGCCGGCGCGATAGATGCCGGACACCAGCACCACCGCGGCGACATCGGCGCGGTCGGCCTGGAGCTCCGGATGCGCCAGCAGGCTCGCGACGTGGAAGGCGCCGGCGCGGTAGCCGACCGCGACGATTTCGCGGGCATCGCCGTTGAACAGATCGATATTGCCGTGGACCCACGACAGTGCCGCCGCGACGTCGGTCGCCCCCATCGGCCAGGTCGCTGCCGGCGCCAGCCGATAGTTCACGCGCACCCCGATCATGCCGTTGCGCGCGGCAAAGCACATTGCTGCGTCCTGGATGTCGCGGGACAGCTCCGGCGTCCCGCGGTCGCCCGTAAACGTATCGCCCGTCACGAACAGCAGCACCGGCCGCGGCGTGTCCGCCTTGGTGGCCTCGCTGGTCGCGACGTCGAGCACGTTGGCCTCGCTGTCGCCATAGCGTAGGCCCCGCGAGAAGGTGACCTGCTCGCACAGCCGTGCGACGCCGCCGGCCGTGGTGTCGCTATCGATAAGGCCTGTCAGGACAAGATCGGACGGCGCGATTGGCCGCACCGGCAGCAGGCCATGTGCCGAGGCCGCCGTCATGGTCAGAACAAGGAAGAATGCGAGAGAATTCTTTATCATGAGGTGCCGACCTTGCGCGCTCCATCCTGGAGCGCCGGTTTGGTCTGTCTTTTCATTCGCCTTATGAGTTCGTGTTGTTGGTTTATCTTGCGGCGATTTCACGGCACCGTGGCTTGGTCCGCATTCCTGCACATCTGAACGCAATGTACGGGCCATGCAGCGAATGCGCCGGAGGGCCGTTTTGGCCCGGCGTGTCAGGCCGTTGCCGCCTGCGGCCGCGCCGTGGGGCGGGGCGGCCGTTCTACTGTGCATGGGGTTGTTTTCGCAATTTCGTGGTGGTCAGGCCTGCTTCATCGTCCGGAAGGTGATGGAGTAGCGGCGCGCCCCGACCGGCGGGATGCTGTGCTCCCATTGCGAGCGCGCCTCGCCCTCCATCATGTAGAGCGAGCGCGGCAGCGCCTCGAGCGTGTGGCGCTCCCATTCGTCGCCGCTGCGACGGCGGAAGCGGAATTTGCATGGCGAGCCCAACGACAGGCCGAGGATTTCCTTGAAGTGCGGCTTGTCGCGATGCCAGCCGATGCCGACACCGACGTCGTACTCGGTGCACAGCACTTGCCGCACGCTGCCCTCGGCCAGCTCCGCCCATGCCTCGGCCCGAAGCGCAACCGGCCGCACCCAGTCCGGGATCGGCTCGGCCTCGGTCAGCCGCTGCTGCGAATAATCGTATTGGTAGCCGAACCACGCCACCCGGCGGTTGCCCTCGAACGCGCCGAACTGAAAGCGCTGGAGCGGCAATGCTGCGATGCGGCCGATCAGCTCTTGTTCGGTGGCGGCGTCGATAAAGTTGTCGGCATAGCGCAGGCCCGCCGGGCCTGCCCGCGGTTCGCTGAACAAGCCAAGCTGCGTCATTCCTCGCATTTCCGTGATGGAACCTCAGAGCGTCTGGTGCGACTTATCTATGACGCGGGAAGTAATGTGCGAGGCTGTCATGGCAGGGAAGCATTCCGCCGATCCGGTCGAGATCATGCGGGCGACCGGTCATCCTGAGCTGGAATATGCCGCCGGCTGGACCATCGCGGGTCTGGTCACCATCGGCACCATCGTCGCCGCCTGGGTGTTTGCGATCTAGGCGACCGGAAACTGAAGCTCGAAGGCTGCGCCGGCCTCGGTCGGTTTGAGTCTGATCGAGCCCCATGGCTTGCCTCACCGCGCGCGCGATCGCGAGGCATCTCGGAGTGCGTGGCGGCCGAACGCTTATGGCGTGACTGCTCCGCGGCTCACGGCTCGCGGCGCCGTCAATTCCTTCCACGTCGAATTCGCCACGTGCACCGGCGAGAATGCCGGCCGCTCGACGTAGCGTCCGTCGCCCGCCTCGGCGCGCAGATCGCCATCCTTCCACACAATGCGCCCGCGCGAGATCGTCGCAGCAGGTCCGCCGGTGCAGGCAAAGCCTTCGAACACATTGTAGTCGATCCGGCTCATCTGCCGCTTCGCGCTGATGGTTTTCGTCGCCTTGGGATCCCACATCACGAGATCGGCATCCGAACCGACCGCGACTGCGCCCTTGCGTGGATAGATGTTGAGGATGCGGGCGATGTTCGCCGAGGTGACCGCGACGAACTCTTCCTTGGTCAGCCGCCCCGTCGTGACGCCGGCTGTCCACAGCAGCGCCAGGCGATCTTCCAGGCCACCGGTGCCGTTCGGAATCTTTCGGAAGTCGCCGAGGCCAAAGCGCTTCTGCTCGGTGGTGAAAGCGCAATGATCGGTCGCGACTACTTGCAGCGAGCCGGCCTGCAGGCCGGCCCAGAGGCTGTCCTGATGCGATTTGTCGCGGAACGGCGGCGACATCACGCGCTGGGCGGAATGATCCCAATCCTTGTTCTGGTATTCGCGCTCATCGAGCAACAGATGCTGGATCAGCGGCTCGCCATAGACGCGCTTACCTGCGGCGCGCGCCCGCGCGATCGCTTCATGCGCTTCGCGGCAGCTGGTGTGCACGATATAAACAGGCGTGCCAGTCATGTCGGCGATCATGATGGCCCGGTTGGTGGCTTCGCCCTCGACTTCCGGCGGCCGTGAATAGGCGTGGCCCTCGGGGCCGGTGACGCCACGCGCGATCAGCGCCTCCTGCATCAGCGCGACGACATCGCCGTTCTCTGCGTGCACCACAGGCATCGCGCCGAGATGGGCGCAACGCGCGAAGGAGTTGTAGAGCTCGTCATCGTTCACCATCAGCGCGCCCTTGTAGGCCATGAAATGCTTGAAGGTGTTGATGCCGTAGGTTTTGACCACGGTCTCCATCTCGTCATAGATCTGCTTCGACCACGACGTCACCGCCATGTGGAAGCCATAGTCGGCGGCTGCCTTCTCGGATTTGTGCCGCCACTGCTGATAGGCCGCGAGCATCGACTGGCCGGGATCGGGCAGGCAGAAATCCACCACCATGGTGGTGCCGCCGGTCAGCGCCGCCTTGGTGCCGGATTCGAAATCGTCGGCGGTGACGGTGCCCATGAACGGCATTTCGAGGTGGGTGTGCGGATCGATGCCGCCCGGAATGACGTAGGCGCCGCCGGCATCGACGATCTCCGCGCCTGTCGGCGCCGCGATCGATGCGCCGATCGCAACGATGCTGCCTCCCTCGATCAGCACGTCCGCACGGCGCGAATGGTCATGATTGACGACAGTGCCGCCGCGGATGAGGAGGGACATGGGAACTCCGAAGGGGAGGGGGCCAGAACGCGGCGAGGCTAAGCGCGCCGCTTGCGATGCGACAGACGAAATTTTAGTCAATCGCCGCTCGGCTGTTGCGCCGTGCGCGACCGCGGCCTGACCTCGTATTGCGCCTGCGAAATGCAACCGAGCCATGACGGATCGCACGTATCCGCGCCCTTGCGCGCCCGCACCGGCCGGAGCACTCTGCGTTCGCGGCGCAAAGAACGTCGCCAATAAAGACGCCCTACAAAGTCTTGGCGAGGAAGCATCCATGGCGGTGACGCGGATCGACTGCGACATCCACCCGGCCGTTGGCGGCACGCGTACGACGCTGCTGCCCTATCTCAGCGATCACTGGAAAGAGCAGGTGGTGAGTCGCGCCATCGATGGCCTCGATCTGACCTCCTATCCGCCAAGCATGCCCCTCACTGGCCGCGCCGACTGGCGGCCGGCCAATGGCGCCAAGCCGGGCTCCGACCTTGCCATGGTGCAGGAGGGCGCGTTCGACCAGCTCGGCGCCAGCCACGCCATCCTCAACGTGCTTTATGGTGCCCAGGCGGTGTTCGATCCCTACATGGCTGCGGATTTCTGCAAGGCCATCAACGACTGGATCGCCGCCGAGTGGCTGTCGCGTGATCCACGCCTGCGCGCCTCCATCGTGGTGCCGATGCAGGCGCGGGACCTCGCCGTCGAGGAGATCGAGCGCCGCGCCGTCGATAATAGATTTGTCTCCATCCTGGTGCTGGCGCAGGGCGAGACGCTGCTGGGGCGCCGGCATTTCTGGCCGGTCTATCAGCTCGCGGAGAAACATAAGCTGCCGCTCGCGATCCATGCCGGCTCGCAATATCGCCAGGCGCCGAGCTCGGCGGGCTGGCCGTCACACCGCTACGAAT
Organism: Bradyrhizobium sp. CCBAU 51627; assembly: GCF_028128765.1. Lineage (GTDB taxonomy): Bacteria > Pseudomonadota > Alphaproteobacteria > Rhizobiales > Xanthobacteraceae > Bradyrhizobium. The sequence continues at coordinate 165,044 of NZ_LBJG01000026.1, read as the reverse complement.
ATTACTTCGTCGAAGCGCAGGCGTTTCAGGCGCAAATCCTTAGCCTGATCTACGAGGGCGTGTTCGGCAAGTTTCCGAACCTGAAGGTCGTGCTGATGGAATCAGGCGTGAGCTGGCTGCCGGCCTTCATGTGGCGTGCCAACAAGACCTGGCGCGGCGTCCGCGTCGAGGTGCCCTGGGTCGAGCGCGAGCCCGCATCGATCATCCGCGACAATTTCCGCGTCACCATGCAGCCGTTCGATGCGCCTGGCGATGCCAAAAGCGTCGAGGAGATCATCGACCAGATCGGCTCCGAAAAAATGTTCCTGTTCGCGTCCGACTATCCGCATTGGCAGTTCGATGGCGACGATCCGATCCCGCCCCATCTGCCGAAGAGCATCATCGAAAAAATGTGCGTCGACAATCCGCTGGAGACGTTTGCGCGATTGTCGCTGCATTGATTGGAGATTCGCATGAGTGAAGTCATCGACCGTCCGCTGCGTGACGACGAGAAGCCCGCCGCATCAAAGCTGCGCATCGTCGATTGCGACGTGCATCCGAGTCTGCGATCGACCGATGATCTCAAGGAATTCCTGCCAAGGCGCTGGCAACAGCATCTGAAGGAATATGGCAGCCATCTGCGCACGCCCTATCTCTTTACCACACCCTATCCGCGCTCCTCGCCGCTGATCGCGCGGCGTGATGCCTGGCCGCCGACCGGCGGGCCGCCCGGCTCAGATCTCGCCTTCATGCAGAAGCAGCATCTCGATCCGCTCGATGTCGAGTTCGGGATTTTGCAGGTGCTCGATCTCTTCATCTTCTCGCAGCAGAACCTTGAATTCGGCGCCGCGATCCAGCGCGCCATCAACGACTGGCAGCTGGCGTTCTGGTCGCATCGCGATCCCCGTCTGAAAGCCTCGATCCTGGTCGGGCAGGACGGCGTGGACCTTGCCATCGCCGAGATCGAGCGCTGTGCGAAAATCGGCGAATACATCCAGATCAACGTCTCGCCGCGCGCCAACGAGCCGCTCGGCCGCCGCCGCTACTGGCCGATCTACGAACGCGCGCAGGCGCTCGACCTGCCGCTCGGCATCCATGTTGGCGGCTATGGCGGACATCCGCCGACCGGCGGCGGCTGGCCGTCCTATTATGTCGAGGAGCATCAATCCAACGCGCATACGATCGCGGCGCAGCTTGCCAGCCTCGTCATCGAGGGCGTGCCGGAGCGCTTCCCGAAACTGAAGATCGTCTTCATCGAAGGCGGCTTCGGCTGGATCCCCTCGGCGGTGTGGCGCATGGACCAGCATTTCGAGCGCTTCCGCAGCGAGGTGCCGCATCTCAAGCGCAAGCCGTCGGACTATGTCCGCGAGCATTTCTGGTTCACCACCCAGCCGATCGACGAGCCGGACGAGGCGCGGCATCTGCGCGCGCTGATCGAATGGGTCGGCATCGATCGTCTCCTGTTCTCGTCGGACTACCCGCACTGGGATTTTGACGATCCGCGCTTCGCCTTCAAGACGCCGCTCACCGAAGCCGAGCGCAAGAAGATATTCAGCACCAATGCCCGCGCGGTCTACAAGTTCTGAGTCCCATGGCCCGTCACATCGTCGCCTCGACTTCGGAGATCCCGCCCGGCGGCAACAAGGTCGTCGATGTGGCCGGCCGCGACATTGTCGTGTTTCATATCAATGGCGAGTACTTCGCGCTGTTGAACCGCTGCCCGCATGAGGGCGCGCCGCTGGAGAAGGCCGCCTGCGTGGCACGGCTGACCTCGCCGGAGCCGGGCGTCTACGAGCGCTCGCGCGTCGGCGAGATGCTGCGCTGCCCCTGGCATGGCTGGGAGTTCGACATGCGCAATGGCCAATCCTGGTTTGATCCGAAACGGTTCAAGATCCGGTCCTATCCGGTTGCGGTTGAGCGCGGTGGCGAATTGCAGAAGGGGCCGTATGTCGCTGAGACATTTCCGGTACACGTCGAAGACTCCTATGTGATTGTCGAGGTCTGATCGGGCATTGCCGATTGAGATTCGAACGCAAGTGCGATAAGGCTCTCGCGCTTTCAGAGGCGGAGACGAACTTTGTCGAAACAATCCCTGCGTGAAGAGGCCGAGCGCCTGATCCGGGAATCGATGGAAAAGAAGACCATCGTCGTGAAGCAGGGCACCACCCGCATCGAGGCCGTCTGCGGCAAATGCGGCGCGCCAAACCGGGTCCAGGCGGAAAAAGGCCAGAGCCGCGTCAAGTTCGCCTGCAAGAATTGCGGGCACAAGCAGGAGACGCTATAGGCTCGCGCCTACTCTCCCTTCACGAATCTCGCGAACGCGTCCGCGTAGTCCGGATGCCAGCGCGACAGCGGCGGACGGTTCTCGACGATGTCGCCGGCCGCCCACAGCATGCGCTTCTCGTCGAGCGCGCGCGGCACGTCGTTATCAGGGCAGAGGATGTAGAAGTCGCCGGCTTCAAGCCGCGCCAGCATGAAATCCACCGTTTGCTCCGGCGTCCAGGCGCCCGCCGGCTTTTCGGTGCGGCCCTTCGCTGTAAGGCCCGTGAACACGAAGCCCGGGATCAAGAGATGCGCGGTGATGTGGCAGTCTTTCGTATTGCGCAGCTCGTGCTGGAGCGCTTCCGTAAACGCCTTCACGCCGGCCTTGGAGACGTTGTAGGCGGGATCGCCGGGTGGGGTGGTGATGCCTTGCTTGGAGCCGGTGTTGATGATCAGGCCGGCCTTGCCGCGCGCGATCATGCTGGGTGCGAAGACGCGCGCGCCGTTGATGATGCCCCACATGTTGACGCCGATGATGCGCTGCCAATTGTCGGGCTCGCCGAACAACGTGCTGCCCGGCTGGATGCCGGCATTGTTCATCAGCAGGTCGGTGCCGCCGAAATGCGCGCCGACGGCATGTTCCAGCTCCATCACACTTTCGATCCGGCTGACGTCGGCCGGAGATGTCATCACATTCGCCGGGCCTGCAATCGATGACAGTTCTGTTGCGGCCTCCGCCAGCCTGGTCTCGTCGACGTCGACGATGCACACCTTCATCCCGGCGTGCGCAAACGCGGTTGCCGCGGCAAGGCCGATGCCCGATGCGCCCCCGGTGACCACGGCGACATTGCCTTTGGCGATGACAGGATGCGACATGGCTGTTCTCCGGAACTTGCTCTTGTTGGAGCCATAACATGGCGTTCGCGCGACGCCGCACAAGTCGGCATGGCAGGGCTTCGTTCCAATCCGACTTTACGCTTTTCCGGCGTCGCTGTATTCTGTTCGAATTAACGATCCCGCCCAGATCGAGCCCAATCAAATCATTAACCTAGGGAGTGCAGACATGGCTGTGTCGCAGGCTATTCCGATCACGCGCCATCCGTTCGCCAACGGGTCCTACAAGCAGATGCTGATCGACGGGAAGTGGGTCGATGCCGCTTCCGGCAAGCGCTTCGAGTCCCACAATCCCGCGACCGGCGAGCTGCTCGCGACCGTTGCCGAGGGCGACAAGGAAGACATCGATCGCGCCGTTGCCGCTGCCCGCCGCGCCTTTGAAGGTCCGTGGAGCAAGGTCAAGCCGTTCGAGCGGCAGAACCTGCTCTTGAGGCTCGCCGACCTCGTCGAGAAGAATTTCGATGAATTGTCCCAGCTCGATACGCTCGACATGGGCGCGCCGCTTAGCCGCACCCGCGCCTATCGCCTGCGCGCCGTCGGCATGCTGCGCTACTACGCCGGGCAGACCACCGCGATCCACGGCGAGACCATCGAGAACTCGCTGCCTGGCGAAATCTTCTCCTACACGCTGAAAGAGCCGATCGGCGTCGTCGGGGCCATCATTCCCTGGAACGGTCCGCTCACCGCAACGATCTGGAAGATCGGCCCGGCCATCGCGACCGGCTGCACCGTGGTGCTCAAACCGGCCGAAGAGGCGCCGCTGACCTCACTGCGGATCGCCGAGCTGGCGATGGAAGCCGGCATCCCGCCCGGTGTCGTCAATGTCGTGCCCGGGTATGGCGAGACCGCGGGCGCCGCGCTGGCCTCGCATCCTGACGTCGACAAGGTCGCCTTCACCGGCTCGCATGTCACGGGGCAGTCGATTATCCGTGCCTCGGCGGGTAACCTCAAGCGCGTCTCGCTCGAGCTCGGCGGCAAGTCGCCGGACATCGTGTTCGCGGACGCTGATCTCGATGCCGCCGTGCCGGGCGCGGCGATGGCGGTGTTCGCCAATTCCGGCCAGATCTGCAGCGCCGGCACACGCCTGTTCGTCGAGCAGGCGATCTACGACGAATTCGTCGGCAGGGTCGCCGAGTTCGGCAAGAAGCTGCAGGTCGGCAACGGCCTCGATCCGAATGTGCAGATCGGCCCGCTGGTCTCCGAGCAGCAGCTCGCCCGCGTCACCGGCTATCTCGACATCGGCCAGAAGGAAGGTGCGCGCGCGCTCGCCGGCGGCGGCCGCGTCACCGAGGGCGCGCTGTCTAAAGGCTTCTTCGTCTCGCCGACGGTGTTTGCGGGTGTCCAGGACAACATGCGCATCGCGCAGGAGGAGATCTTCGGTCCCGTCATCTCCGCCATCGCGTTCAAGGACATGGACGAGCTGGTCAAGCGGGCCAACAACACCACGTTCGGCCTCGGCTCGGGCCTGTGGACACGTGACGTCACCAAGGCCCACGCGGTTGCAAAGCGCTTGCGCGCCGGCTCGGTGTGGGTCAATTGCTACCAGGCCATGGACCCGGCCGTGCCGTTCGGCGGCTACAAGATGAGCGGCTATGGCCGCGAGTCCGGCAAGCAGCATGTCGAGGAATATCTCAACGTGAAGGCCGTCTGGATCAAGACGGCGTAAGGCCCGTTCTCTCGCTGCATTCCACGGGAGAGAATATCTGCTTTTGCGGGGCGGCACCTTTTCCGGGTGCCGCCCCTCGCTATATGCTTCCCATCCTTCCATCATCATTCGGGGCCCACATGAAATTTCCGGCGTTGTTTAGACCGTTGCAGGTCGGTCCGTACAAGCTCGCGCATCGTGTCGCGATGGCGCCGCTGACGCGCATGCGCGCCGAGCGCGACAGCTTCGCCCCGCGTCCGCTCAATGCCGAATATTACGGCCAGCGCGCGACCAAAGGTGGCCTGATCATCGCCGAAGCTTCGCCTGTGCTCTCGCAGGGCCGCGGCAACCCGGCAACGCCCGGCATCTATTCGGAGGCGCAGATTTCCGGCTGGCGCAAGGTGGTGGATGCCGTGCACGCCAAGGGCGGCATCATCTTCCTTCAGCTCTGGCATGTCGGCCGTGTCTCGCATTCCTCCTTCCACGGCGGTGCACTGCCGGTCTCGGCGTCGGCGATCCCGATCCGGTCAGAAGGCATGAAGGCGATGACGGCGGACGGCAAGCTCGCCGACTACGAGACCCCGCGCGCGCTGGAGACCGATGAGGTCAAGGGCATTGTCGAAGCCTTCAGGCAGGCCGCGAAGAACGCGCTCGCCGCCGGTTTCGACGGCGTCGAGATCCACGGCGCCAACGGCTATCTGCTCGAGCAATTCCTGCAGTCGCGCAGCAACCAGCGGACCGATCAATATGGCGGCTCGATCGAGAACCGCACGCGCCTGCTGCTCGAAGTGACCCAGGCCGCAATCGACGTCTGGGGTGCGAACCGTGTCGGCGTGCGGCTATCGCCACACGGCATCGCCAATGATTCCGCCGAGCCCGATCCGATGCCGCTCTACACCCACGTGGTGAAAGCGCTCGACAAGTTCGGTCTTGCCTATTTGCACTTGATCGAACCGCGCTCCAGCGGCGCCGGCCGTGCCGATGTCCACTGGGAGAACGTGCCGTCCGCCATGGTGCTGTTCCGCCCGCACTACAGCGGCGTGCTGATGACCGCCGGCGGGTTTACCGGTGAGACTGCCAACGCCGCGATCGCCGAGGGCCACGCCGACATCGTCGCCTTCGGCCGTATCTTCATCTCCAACCCGGATCTGCCGCGGCGCCTCGAGCACGGCTACCCGATCACGCCGTACAACCGCGCGACGTTCTATGGCGGCGAGGAGAAAGGGTATACGGATTATCCTGGTTATGACGAGCTGACGCCGGCCTGAGCATTCTCCTCCGTCATTCCGGGCTCGATGCTTCGCATCGCTCCGCGGAACAAGGCTGGATTGCTTCGCTGCGCTCGCTATGACGACGGAGAGAGACGATGGCTAAAGCCGCAGTCGCCGCAGGAATCGCAACTGGCCAGTGCCTCTGCGGCAAGGTTTCCTTCGAGATCGACGTTCCTGCGCGCTGGGCCTGGCACGACCACTCGGCCGCCAGCCGCCGTGCCCATGGCGCGGCCTATGCGACCTATGTCGGCAGCTGGAAGAAGCGCTTCCGAATCACATCGGGCAAGACCGCGCTGACCCGCTACGAGGACAAGGCGACCAAGACCGCGCGCAGCTTCTGTTCGCATTGCGGTACGCCGATCACCTATGAACGACCGCGCGGCCCGCATATGGTCAACATCCCGCGTGCCCTTTTCAAGGAGCGAACCGGTCGCCAGCCGCTCTATCACATCGCGATCGAGGAGCTGCAGGAATGGGCCTATACCGGCGCGCCGCTGGTGCCGCTGAAGGGCTTTCCCGGCGTGGTCTGGCAGCGTTCGAAAAAGAAGAGGCGCGCTGGCGGCGAGGACCCGTTCGAGCTCGGGCGCGAGGAGATGTAGTTTCGTTGCGGGCGCTGCTCTCATGCCCCGGACGCGGTGCAGCACGAAGTGATGCGCCGCTGAGCCGGGGCCCATCAACGGCGGTGTCGATGCACGATAGGTCCCGGCTCTGCGGCGCAACGTTGCACGTTGCGCCGCGTCCGGGACACGAGACCACCGCGCGCAAGGCAGCCATGACCGCGCTTCCTTGCGCACCTTACAAGACTTCGGCCATCATGTTTCCGTCCTTGCGGCAACGTCCGCTCCTGGAGGAAACATGAAGAACAAGATCACCGGCCGCTCCGCCTTTCTCGCGCTGCTCAAGGACGAGGGCATCACGCATCTGTTCGGCAACCCCGGGACCACCGAGCTGCCGATCATGCATGCTCTGAAGGACCACCCTGATCTGACCTATGTGATGGCGATGCAGGAGAGCCTGGTGGTCGCGATCGCCGACGGCTACAGCCGAGCCTCCGGAAAGCTCGTCGCCTGCAACGTCCATGTGGCGCCCGGCCTCGGCAACGCGATGGGCTCGCTCTACAACGCCCAGTTCACGGGCACGCCCATGATCCTCACCGCCGGCCAGCAGGAGCAGGGCCACGGTTTGATGGAGCCGGTGCTCTATGGCCCCCTGGTGCGCATGGCCGAGCCGCTGGTGAAATGGGCGGTCGAGGTGACGCGGCTGGAGGATTTGCCGCGCATCGTCCGTCGCGCCGCCAAGGTCGCGATGACGCCGCCGACCGGCCCGGTGTTCATCTCGCTGCCGGGCGACATCCTCAACAGCGAAGCCGGCATCGATCTCGGCCGCTCGACCCGCATCGATGCGCGCGCAAGGCCATCCGATGAGGCGCTCAGGGCGCTCGCCGCGCGCCTGCTCAAGGCCGAACGTCCCGTGATCGTCACCATGGACGAGGTGGTCAAGAGCGACGCGCTGAAGGAGGCCGCCGAGCTCGCCGAGTTGCTTGGCGCTGCCGCCTACCAGTCCTCGACGCCCTATGGCGCACACTTCCTCTCGGAGAGCCCGAGTTTCGTCGGCACACTGGCACGCGTGCAGAAAGTCGCGCGCGACACGCTCGCGCCTTACGACCTCCTGATTGCGCTGGGCGGCGATCCTCTGCGAATGTCGGTCCATAGCGAGGTCGATGCGCTGCCGGACGGACTCGGCATCGTGCAGGTCGGCCTGGTCGATTGGGAGATCGCCAAGAACTACGGGGCCGAGATCGCGCTGAAGGCGGATGTGAAGGAGACGCTGCGCGCACTGATCCCGGTGCTGAAGGAGATGGGCGGAGCAACACTCGCAAGCCGCGCCAAGCAGCGGCTCGCCGAGCTCGCGGCGAGGAACTGGACTGCGCGGCGCGCCGCTCTGGTCGAGCAGATCGGCAGGAGCGCCGGCCGCTCGCCGATCGATCCGGATTTTCTGGTGCTGCAGATGGTCGAGGCGATGCCTGAAAACGCCATCCTCGTCGACGAGGGCCTCACCTCCAGCCGCCAGATTTCGGCGCTGCGTCCGCATCGCGACCGCTACGGCTATCACGGCCTCGCGTCCGGCGGCATCGGCTGGGGCCTGCCGGCCTCGGTCGGCGCCAGCATCGCCAATCCGGATCGTCCCGTCGTCTGCTTCTCGGGCGACGGCAGCGCGATGTATTCGATCCAGTCGTTGTGGACCGCTGCGCATCACAAGCTGCCGCTCAACGTCGTCATCGCCAACAACGGCGGCTACCGCATCATCAAACAACGGCTGCTCGCGTTCCATGGCGACGACAATTATGTCGGCATGGATTTTGTCGATCCGCCAGTTGATTTTGCTGGCGTCGCCAAGGCGCTGGGATGTGAAGCGATCAAGATCAGCGATTCGCGCGAACTGAACGCGACCCTGGCGTCGGCATTCAATCGGCCGGGGACGAAGCTGATCGAGGTGATGGTGGACGAAAAGGTGTAGGGCATATCGCCACCGGCGTCATTGCGAGGAGCACTTGCGACGAAGCAATCCAGGCTGTCTCCGCGGAGAGATTCTGGATTGCTTCGCTTCGCTCGCAATGACGGGGAGGGAGCTTACCCTTTCTTCCCTACCCGATGTCCTGCCGCCGGGTGCGGCGCATCCAACCGCGCACGCCCATTGCCGAACAATTTCTCCCGTAGCGTGCCTTTCGCATATTCGCTCTTGTACCGCCCGCGCCTGGTCAGCTCCGGCACCAGCATGTCGGCGATGTCCTCGAAATCGCCGGGTGAAATCGCAAACGCGACATTGAGGCCGTCGACGTCGGTCTTCTCGAACCAATCCTCGATCTTGTCGGCGACGCTCTCAGGCGTGCCGACCACGACCGGGCCGGCGCCGCCGATACCGACATGCTCGATGACGTCGCGCACGGTCCAGACGCGGTCGGGATCGCCGCGGGTGACGTTGTCGAGTGCGCTGCGGCCGGCATCGTTCTGGACGTGGCGGACCTGTTGGTCGAGCTCGTAGCCGGAGAAATCGATGCCGGTCCATCCGGACATCAGCGCCAGCGCGCCTTCCGGATTGATATGCGAGCGGTAATCGGCGTATTTCGCCGCGGCTTCAGCCTCGGTGTTACCGAGGATGATCGTCATCATGTTGAACATCAGGATCTCGGCCGGGTTGCGGCCGAGCGCGGCAGCTTCCTGGCGGATAGCGGAGACGCGCGGCGCGATGATCTTGGCCGATGGCCCCGACATGAAGACGCATTCGGCATGCTTGGCCGCGAATAGCCGGCCACGCGGCGAGGTGCCGGCTTGATAAAGCACGGGCGTGCGCTGCGGCGACGGTTCGCTGAGATGGATGGTGTTGTTGATGCGGTAGTTCGCGCTCTCATGATTGATGCGATGAACCTTGCTGGGATCGGTGAAGATGCCGCGCTTGCGATCGCGTAGCACCGCGTCGTCCTCCCAGCTGCCTTCCCAGAGCTTGTAGACGACTTCCATATATTCGTCGGCGATGTCGTAGCGGTCGTCGTGCCCGGTCTGCTTGTCCTTGCCGGCGCCGCGCGCGGCGCTGTCGAGATAACCGGTGACGACGTTCCAGCCGATCCGTCCCTCGGTGAGATGGTCGAGCGTCGACATCCGCCGCGCGAACGGGTAGGGCGGCTCGAAGGAGAGATTGCTGGTGACGCCGAAGCCCAAATTTTCCGTCACCGCCGCCATCGCCGAGAGCAGCAGTAGCGGCTCGTTGGACGGCGTCTGTGCTGCATTGCGCAAGGCTGCGTCAGGGCTGTTGCCATAGACGTCGTAAACGCCGAGCACGTCGGCCAGGAACAGCCCGTCGAAACGGCCGCGCTCGAGCGTCTTGGCGAGATCGATCCAGTACGGCAGGCGGTTATATTCGGCGGTGCGGTCGCGCGGGTGGGTCCACAAGCCCGGTGACTGGTGTGCGACGCAATTCATCGCAAAGGCGTTAAGCCTGATCTGTTTGGCCATGCTGGTCCCCTGGCGCCCTGTACTGAGCGCTCTTCGAATGCTAGACGTGTGCCCCAATTTGGCGAAGTTCTTGCATATGTCTGGATATTGGCAAGGCCAAAATCAGCAGCGCTGTTGCCTTGGCAAGCAATCTCAAGAGAGCAAGAACCAAATCGCAAGAACTATCCAAGTCCCCGCCACTTTCGATCGCCAGTGTAGCCCGCTAGGGTCACCCGCCTCGAAACCTTGAAAACGAAAGCAATGACCAGAGCCGACGCCATCGCCCGCGCCCGGGACGACTTCAAATCCGGCGCCTTCCTCGCCGAGCTCGACCGCCGCGTCGCCTACAGGACCGAGAGCCAGAATCCGTCACGCGGACCCGAGCTGCGGGCCTATCTGGAACAGGAGATGATGCCCTCCTTTTCTGCGCTCGACTTCACGAGCCGGCTTGTCGAATCCCCCAGCGGCAAGGCGCCGTTCCTGTTCGCAGAGCATCTCGAGAGCGACTCGGCTCCAACCGTCTTGATCTACGGCCATGGCGACGTCGTCGACGGCATGGATGGCGAGTGGCGCGATGGCCGCGATCCCTGGCGCACGACGACGGCGGGTCTTCGCCTCTATGGTCGCGGCACCGCCGACAACAAGGGCCAGCACAGCATCAACATGGCTGCGCTCCGGGCGGTGCGCGAGGCCCGCGGCGGCAAGCTCGGCTTCAACGCCAAGTTCATCGTCGAGATGGGCGAGGAGATCGGCTCGCCTGATCTGGGCAAGGTCTGCGACCTCAATCGCGACGCCCTCAAAGCGGACCTGTTCATGGCCTCCGACGGGCCGCGGCTGTCCGCGGAACGGCCGACGCTGTTCCTGGGCTGCCGCGGCGGCATCCGCATTCATCTCGACGTAAACTTGCGCGATGGCGGCCACCATTCCGGCAATTGGGGCGGCGTGCTCGCCAACCCCGCGACCATCCTGGTCAATGCGATTTCCACGCTGGTCGACGGGCACGGCCGGCTTCAGCTCGACGCGCTGAAGCCGCCGCGGCTCACCAACCAGATTCGCAGCTATCTCGCCGACGTGGAGGTGGTCCCGACCGCGGACGAGCCGGCGCTCGCCGAGAACTGGGGCGAGGACGGCCTGTCGGCGGCCGAGCGGCTCTATGCCTGGAATACGCTGGAAGTTTTGGCGATGTCGTCCGGCAATGTCGAAAAGCCCGCCAACGCCATTCCCGGCCACGCCAACGCCGTGCTGCAACTGCGTTTCGTGGTCGGCACCAAGGTCGACGGCCTGGTCGACGTGATCAGGACCCATCTGGTTGCGAAGGGCTTTTCAATGGTCGAGGTGCGGGCAACCCAGAGCTTTGCCGCCTCGCGCACCGATTTCGACAGCCCCTGGATCAAATGGGCGGCCGATTCAGTGCGGGCGACCACCGGCAAGGCGCCGGCCGTGCTGCCAAATTTCGGCGGCTCGCTGCCTAATGACGTGTTTTCCGAGATTCTCGGCCTGCCGACGATCTGGGTCCCGCACTCCTATCCCGGCTGCTCACAGCATGCGCCCAACGAGCACATTCTGCTGCCCTTGACTGAAGAGGCCTTGATGGTCATGGCGGGGCTGTTCTGGGATCTGGGGGAATTACCGAAGCCACTGACCTCGGCCCGTTAACCTGGGCCGCCATCCAGCCGAAAGTCACATTCTAATCCGGGCCGATTTGTGCTTGCATCCGGCCGCATCATCCTGAAAGGGGGACTAAAAGTGAAACATTTCCGTCACATCGGGCTCGCGCTCGCCGCGACCTTCGTTGTCAGCCAGGCTGGGGCCGCGGAGCTGACCGGCACGCTGAAGAACATCAAGGACACCGGCGCCATCACCCTGGGATTCCGCGACTCCTCGATCCCGTTCTCCTATCTCGACGATAACCAGAAGCCCGTCGGGTTCGCGATGGACATCTGCTACAAGATCGTCGACGCCGTGAAGAAGGAGCTCAAGCTCGACAAGCTCGAGGTGAAGCTCAATCCCGTCACCTCCGCGACCCGTATCCCGCTGATGGCCAACGGGACCATCGATCTCGAATGCGGCTCGACCACCAACAACGCCGAGCGCCAGAAGCAGGTGTGGTTCACCAACACCCACTTCCTGACCGCCAGCCGCTACGTCTTCAAAAAGTCGAGCGGGCTGAAGTCGATCGACGACCTCAAGGGCAAGACGGTGGTCTCCACCGCCGGCACCACCAACATCAAGCAGCTGACCGAAGCCAACGTCGAGAAGAAGCTCGGCGCCAACATCATCCCGGCCAAGGACCACGCCGAAGCCTTTCTGATGGTTGAGACCGATCGCGCTGTTGCCTTCGTGATGGATGACATCCTGCTCGCCAGCCTCGTTGCCGGCTCAAAGAATCCGTCCGATTACGTCATCTCCAAGGATGCGTTCTCCAAGCCCGAGCCCTACGGCATCATGCTGCGCAAGGACGACGTCGCGTTCAAGAAGGTGGTCGATGCCGCGACGGCCGCGCTCTACACCTCCGGAGAAGGCCAGAAGCTTTACGACAAGTGGTTTATGAGCAAGATCCCGCCCAAGGGCCTCAATCTCAACACGCCGATCTCGGCTGAGCTGAAGCACGAGTTCGCCAAGCCTTCGGACTCGCCGAACCCGGACGACTACAAGTAGGATAAAACCTCGATCTTTCGATCGGGATCATGTCCGGCCACTCTTGACACCAGAGTGGCCGGACATTTGCATAGGCGGCGGAACATCTCTGACTGGCGCGTTCGCGCGGGGGACACGTGAACTACCATTGGAACTGGGGAATCTTTTTCCAGCCGAACCCGATGGGGACCGGCACCTATCTCGACCTGTTGCTGTCGGGACTGGCGCTGACCCTCGAAACCGGAGTGCTGGCCTGGATCATCGCTCTGATCACCGGCTCGGTCGTCGGCGTGATGCGCACGTTGCCGTCGAAAGGCGCCAACTGGTTCGGCTTCGCCTACGTCGAATTTTTCCGCAACATGCCGCTCTTGGTGCAGCTGTTCCTGTGGTTCTTCGTGCTGCCGGAACTGCTGCCGAAATCTGCTGGCCTGTGGCTGAAGCAATTGCCGAATGCGCCGTTCTGGACCGCTGCGATCGGCATCGGCCTGTTCATGTCGGCCCGCGTTGCCGTGCAATTGCAGGCGGGAATTTCGTCGCTGCCCAGGGGGCAGAGAATGGCGGCGACCGCGCTCGGGCTGACGACGGTGCAGGGCTATCGCTACGTGCTGCTGCCGATGGCGTTCCGCATCATCCTGCCGCCGCTGACCTCCGAGTTCCTCAACACCATCAAGAACACCGCGGTCGCCATCACCATCGGCCTGCTCGAGCTGACCGGAGAGGCGCGCTCGATGCAGGAATTCTCGTTCCAGGTGTTCGAGGCTTTCACCGCCGCAACGCTGCTCTATCTCCTCGTCAACGCCGTCGTCGTGACCGCGATGCGCTTCCTCGAGCGCTATGTCGCGATCCCCGGCTACATCACGGGGAAATAGCGCCATGTTCAGCAATTTCGATTTCGACGTCATCATCCGCGCGCTGCCCTATCTGTTCTACGAGGGCATGAGCTTCACGGTGATGCTGACGGCGCTGTCCGCCCTCGGCGGCCTGGTCTTCGGCACGGCGATCGCCTTGATGCGTCTTTCGGGCTTCAGGGTGCTCGGACAGATTGCCGGCCTCTATGTCGACTTCATGCGCTCGCTGCCGCTGGTGCTGGTGATCTTCTGGTTCTACTTCCTGGTGCCCTATATCGGACAGTGGCTGACCGGGGCCTCGCGGCCGATCAGCGTCGGCGCGTTCGCGTCCTCGCTCATCACCTTCATCATGTTCGAGGCGGCCTACTTCTCCGAGATCATGCGCGCCGGCATCCAGTCGATCTCGCGGGGCCAGCCGGCCGCCGCCAGCGCGCTCGGCCTGACCTACGCGCAAACCATGCGTTACGTCGTGCTGCCGCAAGCCTTCCGCAATATGCTGCCCGTGCTGATCACGCAAACCATCGTGCTGTTCCAGGACACCTCGCTGGTCTACGTGCTGTCGATTACGGACTTCCTCGGTGCCGCCAGCAAGGTCGCGCAGCGCGACGGCCGCCTGGTCGAGATGTATCTGTTTGCGGCCGTCGTCTACTTCACCATTTCCTGTATCGCGTCCTACGGCGTCCGCCGCCTCCAGACGCGCATCGCCATCATCCGCTAGGGCAAGTTCGGCCATGATCGAAATCAGCCACGTCAACAAATGGTACAGCCCGAGCTTTCAGGTGCTGACCGACTGCACCACCAGCGTCACCAAGGGTGAGGTCGTCGTGGTCTGCGGACCCTCGGGCTCGGGCAAGTCGACCTTGATCAAATGCGTCAACGCGCTGGAGCCGTTCCAGAGCGGGGACATCTCGGTCGACGGCACCAAGGTCAATGATCCCAAGACCAATCTGCCGAAGCTGCGCTCGCGCGTCGGCATGGTGTTCCAGCACTTCGAGCTGTTCCCGCATTTGAAGATCATCGACAATCTCTGTCTCTCGCAGGAGAAGGTGCTCGGCCGCTCGCACGACAAGGCGCAGACCAAGGGCATGCAGCTGCTGGAGCGCGTCGGGTTGAAGGAGCAGGCGCAGAAATTCCCCGCGCAGCTCTCCGGCGGCCAGCAGCAGCGCGTTGCGATCGCCCGGGCGCTCGCGATGGATCCGATCGTGATGCTGTTCGACGAGCCGACCTCGGCGCTCGATCCTGAGATGGTCAGTGAAGTGCTCGACGTCATGGTGGACCTTGCCCGCGAAGGCATGACCATGATGGTCGTGACTCACGAAATGGGCTTCGCCCGCAAGGTCGCCAACCGCGTCATCTTCATGGACCGCGGCGAGATCGTCGAGGATGCCCCGAAGGACGATTTCTTCGGCAAGCCCCGTAGCGACCGCGCGCAGAAGTTTTTGTCGAAGATTCTGTCGCATTAATTCCCGCTGCCGTCATCCCGGGGCGCGCGGAGCGCGAACCGGGGATCCATGGGGCGGCAATGTGCGAGGTGAAGTGGATTCTGGGCTCGTCGCTTCGCGCCGGCCCGGAATGACGAAACGAGGGGTGATCGTTCCCCCTCACTGGCGTATAACCGCGCCAAATCCCCCCATTCCTCTCCAGGAGACCTGCCTTGGACCCGATCGCCTATGTCAACGGCTCATTCGTCCCGCTCTCGGACGCGAAAATCTCGGTGCTCGACCGCGGTTTCCTGTTCGCCGACGGCATCTATGAGGTCTCGGCCGTGCTCGACGGCAAGCTGGTCGACAACGCCTCGCATCTGGCGCGGCTGGAGCGTTCGGTCGGCGAGATCAAGCTGAAGCTGCCCGAGACGGTCGAGCGCATCACTGAACTGCAGAAAGAGCTGATCGCCCGCAACAAGCTCGCGAACGGCCTCGTC
The DNA here is from genome assembly GCF_028128765.1 of Bradyrhizobium sp. CCBAU 51627. Classification (GTDB taxonomy): domain Bacteria; phylum Pseudomonadota; class Alphaproteobacteria; order Rhizobiales; family Xanthobacteraceae; genus Bradyrhizobium. Next base: position 149,598 of record NZ_LBJG01000026.1, on the reverse strand, counting down.
TACCTCCAGGTCACGCGCGGTGCCGACAAGGGCCGCGACTTTCCGTTCCCCAAGGCTGAGATCAAGCCGAGCCTCGTGATGTTCACCTCGGAGAAGGACATCATCAACGCGGCAGCGGCCAAGACCGGCATCAACGTCATTACGGTGCCCGATATCCGCTGGGAGCGCCGCGACATCAAGAGCGTGGCGCTGCTGGCGCAGGTGCTGGCCAAGCAGGCCGCAGCCGAGGCCGGCGCCGGCGAGGCCTGGATGCTGGAAGACGGCTTTGTCACCGAAGGCGGCTCGTCGTCGGCCTTCATCCTCACACAGGACGACGTCATCGTCACCCGCAAGAACTCCAACGCGATCCTGCCGGGCTGCACCCGCAAGGCCGTTGTCGCGCTCGCCGAAGAGCGCCAGCTTCGTGTCGAGGAGCGTTCCTTCACTGTGGCCGAGGCGCTGGCGGCGAAGGAAGCCTTCATCACGTCAGCCTCGTCTTTCGTACAGCCGGTGGTCGCGATCGATGGCAAGACCATCGGCGATGGCAAGCCCGGCCCGATGGCGACGCGCCTGCGTGAGATCTATGTGGAGTTCGCGAAGGCGACGGCGGTTTAGGCCGCTGCCACCGCTGTCATCGCCCGCGACCGGGCGATCCATTATTCCAGAGCCGGTGGTGATTGAATCGATAGGCCGCGGCGTACTGGATGCCCCGGTCAAGCCGGGGCATGACAGTCGAGAATGTGGAGACGGCGTTGCGCACATCACGCCGGCGCTGCCCGTGGTTCATGCCACCGACGCCTTCACCTTTACCGGATGAACCGCGCGGAACGCGATTGCAATCCTGTTCCAGGCGTTGATGGCGCCGATCAGCATGGTCAGGTTTACCGTTTCCGCATCGGAGAAGTGGGCACGGACCTCTTCATAAACATCGTCGGGAGCATGCGTCTCCGCGATCAGTGTCACGGCTTCGGTCCAGGCCAGCGCGGCGCGCTCGCGATCCGTATAGAGCGGAGATTCGCGCCAGGCGTTGAGCAGGTAGATGCGCTGCTCGGTCTCGCCGCGCTTGCGCGCGTCTTCGGTATGCATGTTGATGCAGAAGGCGCAACCGTTGATCTGCGAGGCCCGGATCTTGACGAGCTCGATCAGCGATTTCTCCAGACCGGTCGACTGGATCTGCTCTTCCAGCGCCATCAGCGCCTTCATCGTGTCGGGGGCAGCCTGGTAGAAATTCATGCGGGGCTTCATGGTCGTTCTCCTTACTTGTTTGGACGGATCAGTGGGCTCCGCCGGCCGATGCCTGGCCGGGTTTCTTCAGAAAGAATACAGCGATCAAGGCCACGATCAGCGCCATGCCGAGCAGATAGAACGTGTCGCTGAAGGCGAGAATATAGGCCTGCTTCTGGACGGTATGGCCGATCGCGACAAAGGCACGATGCGCGGCATCCGCACGGTCGAGCACGCCGTGATTAATGAAATACTGCGTGAGCTGTTCCAGCCGCGTGCGGGTGGCCTGCTCGAACACCGAGACCGACTGCATCAGCACGTTGGAGTGATACTGCTCGCGCTTGGTCAGGACGGTCTGCAGCAGTGCGATCCCGACTGCGCCGCCGAGGTTGCGCATCATGTTGAACAGGCCGGAGGCTGAGCCCGCATTCTCTGGCTCAATGCCTGATGTCGCGACCGCCGACAGCGGCGCCATCACCAGCGCCTGACCGACGGCGCGCACGACATTGGGCCACAATAGCTGATCGGCCGCGTAGTCGTTGGTCATGAAGATATTCATGAAGTTCGAGCCAGCGAACAGCACGAAACCGATACCGATGATGATCCGCGCGTCGAATTTCTGCATCAGGCGCGGCACCAACGGGATCAGCACGAGCTGCGGCAGTCCGGTCCACGCCAGCACCGTGCCGATCTGCTCGGCATTGTAGCCCTGGATGCGTGACAGATATTGCGGCAGGACGAACACCGAACCGTATAGCGCGATGCCGAGCAGGAAGTTGGCGAGCATGCCGAAGCCGAAATTGCGGCGGACCAGGAGGCGCAGGTTCAACAGCGGCTTCTTCACGGTCAGCTCGATGATCAGGAAGGCAGTCAGCGCCACGGCCGCGATCACGCCGAGCTTGACGATCAAGGGCGAGCCGAACCAGTCGTCCTTGTTGCCCTCTTCCAGAACGGTTTGAAGCGCGGAGAGGCCGATCGCCATGGTGATGATGCCGGCCCAGTCGCCGTCGCGGAGCAGCGACAGCTTCATCGGCTTGGGCTCGAGCGCATACCAGAGCATGCTGACCATGATCGCTCCGGGGACGAGGTTGACGTAGAAGATGTACTGCCAGCCAAAATTCTCGGTGAGATATCCGCCGATGGTTGGGCCGATCGCGGGCGCGAAGGTCGCCGACAGCGCGAACAACGCAAGGCCGACCGGCTGCTTGGCACGTGGCAGCAGCGTGATGATGAGCGTGAACGCCATCGGGATCAGCACGCCGCCGGTAAAGCCCTGCACGGCACGAAGCATGATCATCTGCGGCAGGTCCTGCGCCAGCGCGCAGGCCGCGGACAGGACCAAGAACAGGATCGCATTCGTGAGGAGATAGATGCGGATCGAGAACACCTGCGCGAGCCAGCCGGACAGCGGGATCACAACGATCTCGGCGATCAGATAGGAGGTCGAGATCCAGCCACCGTCATCGATGCCGGCGCCGATCGCGCCCTGGATGTCGGCGAGCGAGGCGTTGACGATCTGGATGTTCAGCACCGCCATGAATGCACCGAGCGTGGCGCCGATCACGGCGATCCACGTTTTGGCGGAGACGACCGGAGTCGCCGGCACAGCGGCCGGGGCGGGGATGCTGACGGCGGAAGCGGCGTCAAGGGCTGGTTGGAGCGTGCTCATGGAGGCCTCGTCTCTGATGTGGAGACAGGATGCGTCAGGCGGGTGGTTTCGATAATCGCGGAAATCTTGGAAGGATCATCCGGCAGGGCTTGATGATCCTGCCGGACTTTTCCTGGATCAGCCGCCGTTCGCGCGTGCTGCGTTGTCGGCGACGCGCTTGGTCGTCTCGCGCTCGGCTATCACGGTTGCCTTGGTGTCGACCGTCGGCACCGCCGACATGCCGGGCCGCAGCAGGCCGGTGAGACTGTGATCGTCAAGCACGATCTTCACCGGCACGCGCTGCACGATCTTGGTGAAGTTGCCGGTGGCGTTGTCGGGCGGCAGCAGCGCGAATTCGAGTCCGCTGGCCGGCGAAAGACTGTCGACATGGCCATGAAGCGTGCGATTGCGAAAGCTGTCGACATGCAGCTCGACCGGCTGGCCCGCGCGCACATGCGTGAGCTGCGTCTCCTTGAAATTAGCGACCACATAAACCGCGTCGAGCGGCACCACCGCCATCAATTGTGTGCCGGCCTGCACGTACTGGCCGACGCGCAAAGACCGGGCGCCGACTGTGCCGTCAACGGGCGCGGTGATCTCGGTATAGGACAGGTTCAGCTCGGCCTGCTCCGCGACGGCGCGGGCGCGGTCGAGCTGCGCCGCGGCCTGCGCACGCTGGGTGGTGAGCACGTCGACCTTGCGCTGTGCGGCCACCAGGCCCGACTTGGCGTGCTGCAATTGCGCATTGCTGGCGCGGAGCGCCGCATCGGTCTGCTGCGCGCGCTGGATCGTGCCGGAGCCCGACTTCATCAGATCGTCGTAGCGGGCGCGCTCTTCCTGTGCGAATTTCAGATTAGCGTCGGCCGCGGTGACGTCGGCCGTGCTCTGCTCGATGATCGGCTGTTGCAGCTCGAGCTGCGCATCGAGGTTTCGGACCGAGGCTTCGGCTGCAGCGACGTCGGCGCGGGCCTGGCCGAGCGCAGCCCTGAAATCACGGTCGTCGATTCTGGCCAGCACCTGGCCGGCTCTGACCTTCTCGTTGTCGCTGACCAGCACCTTGGCAATATAGCCGGAGACCTTCGGTGCGATGATCGTGGAATCGGCCTTCACATAGGCATCGTCGGTCGATTCGAGGTAGCGACCCGTCTTTAGGTAATCGTAGCCGTAATCGCCCGCTACGGCGATGCCGAGCGCCAACGCCAACCCGATGGCCGCCCGCCGGATCGCCTGCCGAGAGGGGCGGAGGCTGATTTTATCATTTGTTTCAGCGACGTAAGCGGCGTTTGACATAACATCCTCGCAAATTCCAACGGCCCTCATTCGAAGCAGGCACCGTTCACGCCGGTAAGATGCGTTATCGCGAGGCTTGCGATAATCCCGGAATTGCTGAAAGCATTATCCAGTCAGAGCGGATAATCGGAGCTTTAGCCATGGACCGCTTCACCAGTCTCACCGCCTTCGTCCGGGTGGTCGAAAACGGAGGATTCTCGGCCGCCGCCCGCCGGCTCGACATGTCGACGACGATGGTGAGCAACCATGTCCAGGCCCTGGAGGACCGGTTGGGGGTGCGGCTGCTGAACCGCACCACGCGCAAGGTGAGCCTCACGGAGATCGGTCAATCCTATTACGACCGCGCCACGCAGATCCTGGCCGACCTCGAACAGGCCGACGATATCGCCAGCGAATTGCAATCGGTCCCGCGCGGGACGCTGCGCATCCATGTTGCCACGCATATGGTGCCGTTCGTCGCGCCTGTGGTGGCAAAGGTCCTGTCCACCTATCCCGAGCTCAAGGTCGATTTGCGCATGGGCGAGGCCGATGTCGATCTGATCGAGGAAGGCTACGATGTTGCGCTGCGCATGATCCCGCCGCCGGACTCGAGCCTGATCGTCCGCAGTCTCGCCACCTGGCGCCACGTGCTGTGCTGTTCGCACGACTATCTCGAAAAACACGGTCGTGTGCAGAAGCTCGAAGAGCTATCTGCGCATAATTGCGGTCGCCATTTGAATTATCCGTTTGGCGACGAGTGGCGTTTCCTCGATCGCAAGGGCGTGCCAGCCTCGGTGCGCATTTCAGGCAGCTTCGTCACCAACAGCGGGGAAGCGTTGCGGAAGGTTGCGTTGGAGGGCGCGGCCGTGTGCCTGATGGCCGGCTTTCTCATCCACGACGATCTCGAAGCAGGCCGGCTGGTTCGTCTGCTGCCGGAATACCGGACCGTCGAGCTGTCGATGAATGCCGTCTATCCGCACCGCCACCATCTCTCCGCAAAGGTGAGAACTTTCATCGACCTGCTCGTGCAGCACAGCTCCGAACAGCAGAAGCTGATCAATCCGTATTCCTAGCTGGCACGATAACGCGGCTGGCACGGTGCCGTAGGGTGGCCAAAGGCGCAAAGTCAGCGTGGAGCCAGCAGCGACAGGCGATTTCAGGGCCTCTTCAATCCGCAAGGCTGACGCCTCGGTGGCGTCGCGTCAACCGGTGGCGCGCATCTTTATCGGCGAAACTGTGGTGAGATTGGTGAGCAGCCTTTCGACCTCCGGCTTCACCTTCGCGACGGCGCTGTCCTTCACTGGTCCGTAACCGCGGATCTCGATTGGCGCTTTGGCGATGGCGACGAGATCAGGCAGATGAGCTGCGTCGAGCTTACCCAGGATCTGCGCGACCACGACCTCGTACCAGGCGATCAGCTCCCGCTCGGCGCGTCGTTCGGCGGTGTAACCGAACGGATCGAGTGGGCTTCCGCGCAGCCGCTTCAAGCGCGCGAGCAGGGCCAGCGGTAGCTGGATCCACTGGCCGAAGGCGCGCTTGCGCGGACGGCCACGCGCATCGCGTCGCGACGACAGGAACGGCGGGGCGAGGTGATATCGGATGCTGAAGCCATCCTCGAATTCGCGCCGCAGCTCATCGAGAAAACCGCTCTGCATGTGCAGACGCGCCACTTCATACTCGTCCTTGTAGGCCATCAGCTTGAACAGGCTGCGGGCGACGGTCTCGGTGAGTGCCTCGCTATTGAAAGCGGCCTCGGCATTACGAACCTTTGCGACGAGCGCCCGATAGCGCGCGGCGTAAGCCTCGTCCTGGTAGGCGGTGAGGAAATCGGAGCGGCGGTCGATGATTTGGTCGAGCGTCTCGGCCTTTGGCGCGTCTTCTGTCTTTGGCAGGAAGTCAGGATCGGCAGCGGCGATCCGGCCCCAGGCAAGAGCCTGCTTGTTGCGCTCGACGGCGACGCCATTGAGTTCGACCGCGCGCAGCAGCGCTTGCAGTGAGACCGGCACCAGTCCGCGCTGCCAGGCAAAGCCGAGCATGATGATGTTGGCATAGACGGCATCGCCGAGTAGCCGCTCGGCCAGCGCATTGGCATCGATCGTATCGAGATTGTCATGACCGATGACCTGACGGATCGCGCGCAGGCGTGCGGGCGAGGCGAGATCGGCGTCGCGGAAGCGCACGACGTCGCCGGTCGGCATTTCGGCGGTGTTGATCGCGGCGCGCATCCCGCGGTGGTAGGTGCCTGAGGCCTTCGGCGAGGAGCTGACGACGAGATCGCAGCCGATCAGCGCGTCGGCCGCTCCCTGGTCGATGCGGACCTGGTGCAACGCATCGGGTGAGGCGGCGAGGCGAATATAGCTCAGCACGGGGCCGAATTTCTGCGCAAAGCCGGTGAAGTCCAGCACCGAGACGCCACGTCGTTCGAGATGCGCAGACATGCCGATCAGTGCGCCAACCGTGATCACGCCGGTGCCACCGACGCCCGTCACGAGCAAATCATAGGGATGGTCAAGCGTTAAGGGGACGGGCAGCGGAAGCGTGGCCGCGTGGCCGATCGCATCGATCTGGCTCGCACCCTTCTTCCGGCGCGTGGCGCCTTCGACGGTGACGAAGCTCGGGCAGAAGCCGTTCAGGCAGGAAAAGTCCTTGTTGCAGGCCGACAGGTTGATCTGGCGCTTGCGGCCGAACGGCGTCTCCTTCGGCTCGACGCTGAGGCAATTGGATTCGACGGAGCAGTCGCCACAGCCTTCGCACACGAGATCGTTGATATAGGCAAAGCGCTTGGGATCGGCCATCAGCCCGCGCTTGCGGCGGCGGCGCTTTTCGGTAGCGCAAGTCTGCTGGTAGATCAGGACCGAGACGCCGGGTACTTCGCGCAGCTCGCGCTGCACGGCATCCATTTCCTCACGAGGATGGATGGTGACGCCATCAGGCAGATCCGCCGGCAGGAATTGCGCGGGCTCGTCGGAGACCAGCGCGATGCGAACCACGCCCTCGGCGCGGACGCTGTGGGCGATGGCGTGAACGCTGACGGGACCGTCGACCGGTTGGCCACCCGTCATGGCGACGGCATCGTTGAACAGGATCTTGTAGGTGATGTTGGCCTTGGCGGCGATCGCCTGCCGGATCGCCATCGAGCCGGAATGATAGTAGGTGCCTTCGCCGAGATTCTGGAAGATGTGCTTGTGGCCGGTAAATCGCGATGATGCGGCCCAGTTCACCCCTTCGCCGCCCATCTGGATCAACGACGAGGTCTCGCGGTCCATCCAGCTCGCCATGAAGTGGCAGCCGATGCCGGCCAGTGCCTTCGATCCCTCCGGCACTTTCGTCGAGGTGTTGTGCGGGCATCCCGAGCAGAAATATGGCGTACGCGTCGCGCCCGCGACGTTGATGATGCGCGCCGCTTCCGGCAACAGAGCCGCCGCTCGCGCGACAAGATTAAGCCCCGGAAACATTGGATCGAGCCGGCGGGCCAGAACGCCTGCGAGCATTCGCGGCGACAATTCACCGATCCAGGAGATCAGCCGTGCTCCCTGCTCGTCGTGCTTGCCGACCATGCGCTCGGGTTTGGCGCCAGGATAGTCGTAGAAATATTCCTTGAACTGGCTCTCGATGATGCCGCGTTTTTCCTCGACCACAAGGATCTCGCGCTTGCCTTTGACGAAGTCCATGGCGTCGTGCAGCGCAAGCGGCCAGACCATGCCGACTTTGTAGATGTCGATGCCGATGCGGCGGCACGCGGCTTCGTCGAGGCCCATCAGCCGCAGCGCTTCCATCAGGTCGAGATGCGCCTTTCCCGTGGTTACAATGCCGTAGGTCGCGTCTGGAATGTCGTAGATATGCCTGTCGATCGGATTGGCTTTGGCGAAGGCATAGACCGCATGCTTCTTTGCCTCCAGTCGCTCCTCGATCTGGGGCCCCGGCAGATCGGGCCAGCGATAGTGCAGTCCATCCGATGGTGGGGTGAAATCGGGCGGTGCGAAGGCGCGCGGCGGACGCAGCGTGACGGAGGCGCCTGACTCAACGATCTCCGAGATGGCCTTGAAACCGACCCACATGCCGGAGAAACGGCTGAGTGCGTAGCCATACTCCCCGAACGCCAGGTATTCGTCGACGCTTGCGGGGTGCAGGGTCGGCATGAACCAGCTCATGAAGGCGACGTCGGACTGGTGCGGCATCGACGACGACACGCAGCCATGGTCATCGCCCGCGACCACCAGCACGCCGCCATGCGGCGATGAGCCATAGGCGTTGCCATGCTTGAGCGCATCGCCGGAGCGGTCGACGCCGGGACCCTTGCCGTACCACAGCCCGAACACGCCATCGACCTCGCGGTCGCGTTGCGTCTCGACCTGCTGCGAGCCGAGCACGGCAGTGGCCGCGAGGTCCTCGTTCACGGCCGGCAGGAATTCGATGCGGTCCTGTTCGAGGCGCTTCTTGATTCGCCAGAGTTCGAGATCGATACCGCCGAGCGGCGAGCCGCGATAACCGGAGACGAAGCCAGCGGTGTTGAGCCCGCGCGCGCGATCACGCTTCGCCTGGTCGAGCGCGATGCGGACGATCGCCTGCGTGCCCGTGAGGAAGACGCGGCCCTCCTCTCTGTCGTAGCGGTCGGAGAGTTCGTAGGCGTCGAGTGACGGAATGGCGTCCATGCGGACCTCGCGCGGCATCCTGTCGAATAGGCGAAGAATAGGCCCGGAGGGCTGGTAGGTCTTACCTACTTATCCCGACAGAAATCCTATTCTCGGTAAGATTTTGCGAAATGTGCTTTAATCTGGTAGATTTTCCCGATTTGGAGGCTGTCGATGATCGAAGACCAGGACATGCGGATACTCGCCCACCTGCAGAAGGACGGTCGCGCCACCAACCAGCAGCTTGCCGACGAGGTCGGCATGTCCACCTCCGCCTGCTGGCGCCGGGTACGTGCGCTCGAGGAGACTGGCGTCATCCGCGGCTATGCGGCCCTCGTCGCACGGGAGCAGGCGGGCTTTGCGATGTCGGCCATCCTCCATGTCTCTCTCGAGCGGCACGACGCCAAATTTGTCGACGAGTTCGTCTCGCGCGTCACCACGCGTCGCGAGGTGCTGGAGTGTTTTGCGACCACGGGGGATGCGGATTATCACCTGCGCGTTGTCGTGCAGGACATGGCGGCCTACAACCGCTTCCTCGACGAATTCATGTTTCGCATCCCTGGCATCCGCTACGTCCGCAGCAACGTGGTGCTGAAGGAGATCAAGACGGGCGTTGCGCTGCCGTTTTGAGCCTGCGTCGGTCGCACGCAGCCGTCGTTCACGTCGTCTTGGCCTCGTTGCGACGGAATAGCTGACGCAGCGACAGGACGTGCAGCAGGATCGAACTGGGCACGACGAAAGCGGGCGTCAGTACATTCGGAAAACTGTCGATGGCCACGCTCGCGCCCTGCGGAACGATCAGCTGAAACGGGCCGGGCGACATGATCATGCCCAAGGTGATTGCGACGGCGAAATCCGCAAGACCGAACACATTCCAAAGCATCGCCGCGCGCCGCCCCTCAGCCGTTCCGCTTGCAAGGGCAATCGCCGCCGGCACGGCGAAAAGGCCGGTCAGCACATCGCCTGTTCCCGCCGGCAACGCCCAGAGGCCCGGCAACGTCCCTCCCAGCCAGTAGGCAAGCCATTGGCTGCCGAAGACCCGGTAAAGCTGAAGCGCGATGAGCCAAGTGGCCGGCATGGCGTCCAGCAGCCGTCCGATCCGTTTCGACAGCAGCAGCACGGGAGCGCCGACGATCACCGGCAGCAGGATCGCCGCGGGAAGCAGCGGCAGGGGGGAGGCGCCTGCACGGAACGCACCGTCGATGGCTGCTGTCCAGGCGAGCGTGGCCCAGAGCGTGAAAGGAATCATGATGGACAGCCAGGTTGCCTGGCGCTGTTTTGGCGTCAGCGAACTGCGTTCGAGGCCGAGCCACAAGCCGAGGGCGAGAAGGCCGTAAGTCATCAGCCGAACGCCCAGGGCTGGCAAGCCGCTCTCCGGCAGTGCGGGCACCGCATAGATCAACCAGCTCCACAAGCTCGTGAACAGGGCGGCGGAGATCAGGCTGAGCCTGGCAGGATGCGGCGCAACCACGCCGGCGGAAAGGGTCTCGGTGCTCATCGGCATTCCTTTCATGGGCGTCGGCCTCTTGGCAGGCACGTCCCAGATTGCGGCTAAACTGCTGCGGTCAGGATTTCTGTGCTTCCGATCCGGGTCTCAGCAGAAGCATGAAAATGAGAGCGTGCCCGACCAAGAGCAAAGGCACGTAAAGCGCCGGAACATAAATGCCGGCGCCGATCAGGCCAGGACCCAGGATTTTCGTCACGCCCATGTAGTACGCATTCAGGAGATCAAGCGTACCCCAGATGTTGAAGATCCAGACGATCGGAATGGCGACCGGCCACCGCCAGGAGAGCGCCGCCATCGAGATGAGTGCGAGAGTGGCGGCGATGAGATCTCCCCATCCGACCTCGCTGGCGAAGTCCGGGTTCAACTCGGAGGAGACGAACCCGGCGACCATGAAGTTCATGCCCAGGAAGCGGAATGCATGGAAGGCTGCGAGAAGCCTCAACGCGTCATGGCGCGGCATTGCGCGGACAAAGGGCCACACATAGACGGAGGCCACCACTGCGCTCGTCAGCAAGGCGCCGGCGACGCTGAGGATGAATGGAAGATTGAATCCCGCTGGCACGTTCGATGTCCTTGCAATGCTTCGTCCGGTCGGATGGGGGCAGGCCTGCGGCCGGTCAGGGTTTTGCCATCAGCAGGCGGAGTGGCATGAGCGGGCCGACGGCGATGTATTCATGGTCGATGAGATCCTGTCTGGCGAGCGGCAGGGCATCCATGATCGCGTGGGCTTCTGCGACATCCCTGGCATCCAGCAGGAAGACGGCGCCTCGTCCATCGGACCGCGAATACCATTCGCGAACTTTTCCGGTGAGATAGAGCTGGACGGTCTGCCTGATTTCATCAGGCATCACGGCCATGATCTGCTCGCGCGTGATGCCCGCCTTGGCGGTCAGGATGACCATGACTCCGGTGGTCACGGGTGATGGCGCTTGTGCTTGGGCGGCGGATGGTTCGGTCATGGCGGTAGCACCTGTCAGTGTAAGGGCGAGTGTCAGGACGGCGTTGCGGATTGCCTTCATCGGTTTCACGTCTCCGGTCCGGCTCATTTGCAATCCGGATTTAGGGCGTCTAGCCGAGTGGGACTATTCGCGATAATGTTGATGGGCTATGAAGCAGAACTTCACAGTCAGGCAGGGAGCGCTCGACGGAGTCGAGGCTTTCCTCAATGTCGCCGAGCACCGCAGTTTCCGGCGGGCGGCCGCCGAACTTGGGGTAACGCCCTCGGCGATCAGCCAGGCCGTCCGTGCACTCGAAGCGCGCGTCGGGGCGGCGCTCTTCATCCGCACCACCCGCAGCGTCGGTTTGACCGAGGCCGGCGAGAGATTCTTTGCGCGCGCAAGACCGGCCTTTGAGGAGCTCGTCGCGGCCAGTGGGGCCGCGCGCGAACTCGGCCAGCGGCCCGCCGGGCTGCTGCGCCTGACTGTGCCGCGTTCGGTCGTCCCGATTCTGCTCGAGCCGCTGATCGCCTCGTTCTGTCAGGCTTATCCGGAGATCGAGGTCGAGCTTGCCGCAAGCGAGGAGCTTGTCGACCTCGCAGCCGGAGGCTTTGATGCTGGCATCAGGATGGGGCAGTTCATTTCACCGGACATGGTCGCGGTGCGGCTGACAAAGCCGTTTGCCCTGGTCATCGTCGGCAGTCCGGCTTACCTCGCAAGCCGCGGTCGGCCCGCTCGTCCGGACGAACTGCGTGAGCACGCGTGCCTGAGACTGCGACGATCCAACGGTGCGCTCGCACCGTGGTCGCTCAACGACAATGGTCGCTCGATCGAGATTGCCGTTTCGGGCCCCTTCATCGCCAACGACTTCCCGACCATGCTCGGTGCCGCCGTTGAAGGCCTAGGTCTTGCCCAAGTACCGGCGCCGCTGGCCGCTGACGCCCTCAGGACGGGAAAACTTGTGGCCGTGCTGGAGAAATTCGTGCCGATGGCCCCGGGGGTGTTCCTTTATTATCCCAGCCATCGACAAATCATGCCAAAGCTCAGAGCCTTCATCGACCATGTGAAGGGTCGATCCAGGGCCGCAAGCTAAGCTATCGTCCCTCCCTCACGAACCTGTTCCGCAACGTCCCGATGCCGGTGATCTCGATCTCGACGACATCGCCGTGCTTGATGTCAGGCGAGGCGCCATCGGTGCCCATCCAGATCACGTCGCCCGGCCACAGCGTAAAATACTTGGTCAGCTCGACCAGGAACGGTACCACGCCGAAAATCATGTCGTTGGTAGCGAAGCGGTTGGTCTCTCTGCCGTTGACCCGGACAATGGTCTCCATTCTCGCAGGATCGGCCTCAGTCTCGATCCACGGGCCCATCGGCTTGAACGTGTCGGCATTCTTCGAGCGCCACAGGCTGCGATCGGCCTTTTGCCAGCTGCGTTCGCTGACGTCGTTGCCGATGGTGTAGCCGAACACGCAATCCATCGCGTTCGCTTCGGTGAGGTGCTTCACCTTCTTGCCGATGACGACGACCAGCTCGCCTTCATAGTGAATCTTCTCCGTCGCGAAGGCGGGGATCACGACGTCCTCGTCATGCGCGATCAGCGCGTTCTGCGCGCGGTAGCCGATCTCGGGCCTGTCAGGAACGGCCGGTACCGTGCCGGCCTTGTCGGCGGCCTCCTTCAGATGCTTCAGATAGTTCAACCCGACGCAATAGAAGGTGCGCGGGATCAGCGGCAGCTCGATCTTCACGTCGCTCAGCGGATGCGTGCGTGACGTTCGCTTCCATTCGCCAAAGGGGTCGCCATCGACTGCAATCACCTGATCGCCTTCAACGAGGCCCCAGGAGGTCTTGCCGGACGCGGTGAATTTCAGCCAGCGCATGGTCGGTCCCCCCTCGTTATTCCGCCGCATCGCGCGGCTGCACTTTCCAGGCGCCGGCGGCCGGCCGCCCCAAGCCGAGATTCTCCCGCAGAGTTTTGCCGCGATAGTCCTTCTGGAACAGGCCGCGCCGCTGCAGCTCCGGCACGACATGCTGGACGAAATCGGCGTAGGAGCCGGGCACGTAAGTTGCGGCAATGACGAAGCCGTCGCAGCCGCGCTCGATGAACATTTCCTCCAGCTTGTCCGCGATCTCCTTGGGGCCGCCGACCATGGCGTCATGCACCTGGCCGCGGCCGGAGAAGGTGACGAAGTCGCGCGCGCTCGGATTGCTCTTGCCCGAATTCTTCAGCACGCCGTCGCGTATGCCCAGAATGCCCTGCATGCTCTTCAGCTCGTCCGTCGTCAGCGGTTCGTCGAGATCCTTGGAGGCGAAATCGTAATTGAGCGCTTCGGCGAGCAGTGACAGCGCGTCGATCTCGAGCGGCAGCTTGTTGATCAGCGCCATCTTGTCCTCGGCCTCCGCTTTCGTCGCTGCGCAGACCGGTGTCGTCAGGTTGCAGAGGAACAGCTCATCAGGATCGCGGCCGGTCTTCGCGGCCTCGTTGCGCACAGCCGCATAACCCTCCTTGGCCGCGGCGAGATTGCGCGCGGCGGTGAAGATCACCTCGCCCCATCGCCCGGCAAAGCGCTGGCCGCGCCCCGATGCGCCGGCCTGGATGATGACGGGGTGACCCTGCTGCGAACGCGGCACCGTGAACGGCCCGCGCGACCTGAAGGCCGGCCCCTTGTGATCGAGACGCTTCACCCTGGTGGGATCGGCGAAGCGGCCGCTCTTCTTGTCCATGATGAGCGCGCCGTCCTCCCAGGTATCCCAATGGCCGAGCACGACCTCCATGAACTCATCGGCCTTGTCGTAGCGGGAATCATGCTCAGGGTGGGAGTCGCGCCCCATGTTGAGCGCTTCGCCGTCGTTGAGCGAGGTCACGACGTTCCAGCCTGCGCGCCCGCCCGACATCAGATCGAGCGTGGCGAAGCGGCGCGCGACGTCGAACGGCTCGAAATAGGTGGTCGAGCAGGTCGCCCCCAAGCCGAGCCTGTCAGTGACCATGCCCATCGTCGTCAGCACGATCAGCGGATCCATCTTCACACAGCGGATGCCGTATTCGACGGTGTGGGCGTGGTCGTTGCCGTAGCGGTCCGGCATCGCCAGGCGATCGTCGAAGAAGGCCATGTGGAATTTGCCCGCCTCGAGAATCCGCGCGATCTCCTGGTAATAATCCGCAGACATCGAGTCGCTGCGCGAGTCCGGATGCCGCCACGAGCTCGGCAGATTCGTGCAGTTCTGCGCCTGAAGGAAACCGACCAGGACCATCTGCCGATTCATGCTGCTTTTCTCCGAAAGTGTCTTCAGGACAGATCGAGGACGGTGTCGAGTCGGTACTCGCGCGCCAGCGCGCGCAGCTTCTCCCAGGTCGCATCCTCGACCTCGATGCCGTCGCGCAGACGCTGCTGCTCGCGCACGCCCTCGATCTCGCCGGGGTAGTAGACGCCCGTACTGCCGTCGGACGGCGGTGTCGATTTCAGGTAGCGCGCGAACTCCGTGACCTCGCGCTTGAACTCCTGCAGCGGGCGGAATGCCGCGACGTTGAACACCGCCATGAAGCATCCGTCATTGTGCCGTCCCGTCGGCTCGACGCCGAAGCCGAGGCCGGTGAGCAGGCCGCAGAGCACTTCCACCATCGCGGCAAGCCCGCTGCCCTTGTAACCCTCGGTGCCGCCGAGCGGCAGCAGCGCGCCGCCCTTGCGATATTGCGTGGGATCGGTGGTGTGGCGTCCGTCGGCGTCGATGATCCAACCGGTCGGAATCGCCTCGCCGCGGGCGACCGCGAGCTGGATCTTGCCGGCGGCGACAGCTGATGTCGCCATGTCCAGATAGAACGGCGCGTCGAGATCGGACGGCACCGCGATCGAGATCGGGTTAGTGCCGAGCCGTGCCTCCTTGCCGCCGAACGGCGCCACATGCTTCGGCGAGCGACCGGAATCGGCCGTCGCAATCCCGATCATGCCCTCGCGCATCGCCATCAGCGGATAGGCGGCGAGGCGGCCGACATGGCTTTGCCGGAACACGGTGCAGGCGGCGACGTTCGCCGTCTTCGCCTTCTCGATCGTCAGCGCCATCGCCTTGGCGTTGACGTGGAAGCCGAAACCCCAGTGGCCGTCGATCACGGTCGTGGTCGGCGATTCCTGGACGATGGTCCAGGTGGCGCCAGGAACGATGTGTCCGGCCTTGATCCGATCGATATAGGTGGGAATCGCGATCACGCCGTGGGAGTCATGGCCGGCGAGATTGGCGTTGACGCATCCGATGGCCACGGCATCGGCTTCTTCCTCGGAGGCTCCGGCGGCACGGAGCAGCGCAACACTGACGCGCGTGAGGCGGTCGGCCTTGACGACGGGCATGGGGTTCCCTCGGCTTTCGTGCCCTTAAGGGCAGCTTGTTGGAAGCCATCGTCTCAAAGCGGAGCTGCGATATCAATCTCCCGTAAACCAATACAGGGCTGCAAATTCGTAAAGAGAGCGCGCCTTTGGTCGAAGGCTCGTCCCGCGCGACGGTATTTTCGACAGTTTACCGCTCCATATTCGCAGCTCGTTCACTTTGATCGCGGGTTTGCAGCGCGCAATAACGACCACTTAGGTGATCGCCGCCGATAAAGTCACCCGGGAGAAAATGGCAGAATGCCCGGGAGCTGAGATCGTGCCGACGACACTCGCGCGCACCTTTGCGGCGTTGAGCGCCATCAACGAAGCGATCCTCTATGCGAAATCGCCGGATGAGCTGTACCAGAAGGTCTGCGACGCCGGGTTTTCGAGCGGGGATTTCTTGGCTGTTGCCGTGTTTCTGGTCGGGCCGGATGGCAATCGCTTACAGTTTGCGGCCGGCTGCGGCGACGACATTCCGCGCCTGCGTTCGATTCTGATCACGACGGAAGCCGGCACCCCCGAAGGATCGGGCGTCGGCGGCGAGGCGTTTCGCGATCAGAAGCTGTGCATCAGCAACGATTATCTGAACGATCCGCGCTCGCAGGCGTGGCGCGCGGGCGCGGCCGCGGCCCATATCGGCGCGGCAGCGGCGCTGCCGCTGCTCCGCAACGGGCACAGCGTCGGCGTGCTGTTTGTGACGCGTAGCGAGCCCAATTCGCTGAACGAGCAGATGGTTTCGCTGTTCGAGCGCATGTCGGCCAACATCTCTTATGCGCTGGACAATTTCGCGCGCGAGACCGCGCAGAAAACCAGCGAGCGGGCGACGCGGCGGCTCAATCGCATGTTCGGCGCCATCAGTGCCACCAATGAAGCGATCCTGCGTGCCAAGACCGAGCAGGAGCTTTATCAGCTGGTCTGCGACGCCTCGGTTCACGGCGGCAAGTCGCTCGCAACCTTCGTTCTGCTCAAGGAGCGGGAGTCGCACTGGCTCAAGCCGGTCGCCGGGACCGGTCAGAATTTGCAGCTCGTCACCCAGACCAGCTATTCCGTCGACCCCGACAATCCCTACGGTCAAGGCATCTCCGGCCAGACGTTCCGCACCCAAAAGCCGTGCGTCGAGGACGATCTCGTCAGCCGCACCAAGGGAACGCCCTGGGAGCAAGCCAACATCAATACGGGGGTTGCCGCTTGTGTGGCGGCTCCCTTGATCAAGCACGGTGAAAGCGTCGGCGTCATCCTGTTCTTCATCAGCAAGTCCTGGGCCAAGGACGAGGAGATCGTCTCGCTCCTGCTGCGAATGGCGGAGAACGTCTCGTTCGCCATCGAGAATTTCGACCGCGAAGCCGAGAAGGCCAGGATCGCCGCGGAAGAGGAGCGGCTGGCGCTCATGTACGCTGCGCTCAGCGCGACCAATGAAGCGATCCTGCGCGCGCGCTCACGGAATGAGCTGTTCGACCTCGTCTGCGAGGCGACGGCGCAGGGTGCCAAGTTCACCTCGGCCACCATCGCGCTGGTCGATCGTCGGGCGGAGCTTCTGCGTGTCGTCTCCTGCTATGGGCCGAAGGCGGACCAGCTGCGCAACTTCACGTTCTCGACCTCCGACCGGGCGCCGGAAGGCCGCGGCTTGATCGGCACCGCGTTCCGCACGCGCCAACCTTCCGTCAGCAACGACGTGCTCGCCGATGACCGCATCGCGCCGTGGCAAGCCAGTGCACGCCGCAACGGCATTGCGTCTTCCGCGGCGCTGCCGCTGTTCAGCGGCGATCGCCTCGAGGGCGTGTTCCTGTTCAACTCTGCGGAGCGCGGCACTTTCACGCCTGAACTGGTCGAGCTGCTGCGCAAGCTCCAGGCCAATGTCGCCTTCGCGCTCGAAAATTTCGACCGCGCCGAGCAAAAGGCGCAGGCCGACAGGCAGCGCACTCGCCTCAGCGGAATGTTCGAGGCGCTGACCGCAACCAACGAAGCCATCATGCGCGCCAAGACGCGCGAGGAGCTGTTCGAGGCGGCGTGCCAGGCCGCGGTCCTCGGCGATGTATTCGCGTCGGCGACGATCGGCCTCATCGACGAGGACAGCGAGCTCGTTCGCGTCGTCGCGGTGAAGGGCCGCAACCAGAGCCAGATGATCGGACGGACCTGTATGATTTCCGCCGACCATCCCGAGGGCCAGGGGATCATCGGCACCTCGCTCCGGAACTGCCGGCCCTGCGTCATGAACGACTATCTGAACGAGCCGCGCTCTGCCTATTGGCGGACGAAGGCGATCGAGGACGGAACGCGGGCGGCCGCCAGCTTTCCGCTTCTGAGAGCAGGTCAGCAGCCAATCGGCATCCTGCTTTTTCTTGCGCCGGAACAGGACACGTTCACGCCCGATCTGGTTCAGTTGCTCGGGCGGCTCGCCGAGAATGTCTCGTTCGCGCTCGACAATTTCGATCGCGCCGACGAAAAGGCCCGCACCGAGGCGCAGAAGGAGCGCTTGACGCGCATGTTCGCTGCGCTAAGCGCGACCAACGAAGCGATCATGCGTGCGAAGTCGCGCGCCGAACTGTTCGACCTCGTCTGCCTCGCCGCATCGAACGGCGCAAAATTCACCTCGACCACCATTGCGCTGGCCAAGGCCGGCAGCGACCAGCTCGAGATCGTTTCGGCGGCGGGGCCGTCGGCCGAAACCACGCGCAACGTCCGTCTTTCCATCGACCCAGACCGGCCAGAGGGCCGCGGGATGGCCGGGACGGCGTTCCGGACCCGGCAACCCTGCATCAGCAATGACTATCTCAATGACGATCGCGTCCGGGTCTTCCACACCATCGTCCGCAAAGACGGCGCTCGGTCGGGCGCCGCGTTTCCGCTCATCGCGCACGGTCAGGCCGTCGGTGTCATGATCTACATGTCGACCGAACCGGCCACCTTCACGCCGGAATTCGTCGAGCTTCTGCAGCGCCTTGCCGACAACGTCGCCTTCGCCATGGAGAATTTCGATCGGGCCGACGAGAAGAACAAGGCCGACGAGCGGATCGAGTATCTCGCGTCCCACGACAGCCTGACCGACCTGCCGAATCGCGAAACCTTCAACAGCCTGCTGCGCGAGGCGATCGCGCGGGCGGAGCAGCACGATCACCATTTCGCGGTGCTGTTCATCGATCTCGATCGCTTCAAGGTCATCAACGATTCTCTCGGTCATGAGGCCGGCGACCTGCTCCTGCTCGAAGTCGCCGACCGGTTGCGCTATGCGCTGCGGACGAGCGACGTGGTGGCGCGGCTCGGCGGCGACGAGTTCGTGGTGATCCTCGACCAGTGCGGCGAGATCGACGACGTTCAGCGTATCGCCGGCGAGTTGCTCTCGGCGCTCGCCCAGCCCATGGAGCTCGCCGGCCACGAATGCCACACCACGGCCTCGATCGGCATTGCGATGTATCCGGCCAACGGCGCCGACGCGCAGACGCTGACCAAGAACGCCGACATGGCGATGTATCTCGCCAAGGAAGACGGCAAGAACGGCTATCGCTTCTTTTCCAAGGAAGTGAAGACGCAGTCGATCGAGCGGCTGTCGCTCGAAAGTGCGCTGCGGCGGGCACTGGAGCGCGAGCAGTTCTCGCTGAACTACCAGCCGAAGGTCGACATGGAGACGGGCCAGATCACCGGCGTGGAGGCGCTCTTGCGCTGGACCCATCCCGATCTCGGCAACGTCTCTCCGGCGCAATTCATTCCGCTTGCGGAAGAGACCGGGCTGATCGTGCCGATCGGTCGCTGGGTGTTGAAAGAGGCCTGCGCGCAGGCCATGGCCTGGCAGCGCCGCGGCCTGCTGCCGCTATCGATGGCGGTCAACCTGTCGCCGCGGCAGTTTGCCGACGAGCATCTGCTGCAGGACGTCGACGAGGCCTTGGCTGCCTCCGGCATGTCGCCGGTGCTGCTCCAGCTCGAAGTGACCGAGAGCATGATGATGCGCAATGTCGGCCGCGCGCTGAAAGTGCTCGATGCCATCCAGAGCCGCGGCATCCGTCTTGCCATCGACGATTTCGGCACCGGCTATTCGTCGATGTCGTTGATGAAGCATTTCCCGATCGACACGATCAAGATCGACCGCTCCTTCGTGCGCGACCTGCCGCAGGATTCGGAGGACCAGGCCATCGCGCAGGCCATCATCAGCATGGGCAAGGCGCTCGGCATGACCGTGGTCGCCGAAGGCGTCGAGAACGCCGAGCAGGAGGCCTTCCTGCGCACCCATGGCTGTGACGAGATGCAGGGCTTCCTGATCGCCAAGCCGCTGCCGGCAAAGCAGATGGCCGAACTGCTGCGGCCGATGGTCCTGCCCGTTGCGCCGCCGCTCCAGCCGGAGACCGACCCGGCAGTGGACGAGGCCGTGGCGCTACGGTTGAAACGCGCTGTCGTCTGACCGCAGCGGGTGCCATTCGCGGAGGATGTGATCGCGGCCTAACGGCGCTTCAGCGGATGTGCCTTTTGATGCCAGGCCCAGGCGGTCCGGATCACGGTGGGCAAGTCGGAATGGCGCGGCACGAAGTTGAGAACCTTTCGTGCGGCAGCGGCGTCGGCGACGAGATAGGTGGGATCGCCGGCGCGGCGCGGCTTGATGGTGTGCGGCACCTCGCGTCCGGTCTCCTGCCTGATGGCGTTGAGAATCTGGCGCACCGAGAAGCCCGAACCGGTTCCGAGATTGAAGCTGCCGCCGGCATGTCCTGTTTCCAGGAGCTTCAACGCCGCGACATGCGCGGCGGCGAGGTCGGTGACGTGGATGTAGTCACGGATCGCGGTGCCGTCGGGGGTATCGTAATCATCGCCGAACACGGCGAAATCGGCATGGCCCTGCAATGCCATCATGGCGCGCGGAATGAGATGGGTCTCGTTATCGCGCAATTCGCCGATGCCGCCGGCCGGATCGGCGCCGCTGGCATTGAAATAGCGCAGACAGAACGCACCGAAGCCGTAAGCCGCACGGCAGTCGGCGAGGATGCGCTCGATCATCCATTTTGAAGCCCCGTAGGGGTTGATCGGTGCGCAAGGAAAATCTTCCGGCAGTGCCTTGGAATCGGCATTGCCGTAGACGGCGCCGGTCGAAGAGAACACGATGCGGTGACAGCCTGCGTTACGCATCGCCTGAAGCAGCGACAACGTACCCTGGACGTTGTTGACGTAATATTTCTGCGGGTCGGTCATGGACTCGCCGACGAGGCTGGCTGCCGCGAAATGCATGACGGCCGTCACCTCGTGGTCGACAAACGCGCGCGCCAGCGCTGCGCCGTCGAGCAGATCGCCCGTGATCAGTTCCCCGGATACGAAATTGCGGTGGCCCGTCGAGAGATTGTCATAAACGACGGGCCGATACCCGGCAGCGGTCAAGGCGCGGCAGGCGTGCGAGCCGATATAGCCCGCGCCTCCTGTGACGAGGACTGTCGCTCGATCGGTCATGTCGTTGTTCTGCTCTTTCAGCGATTGAGGGCGCGGTTTCGGCTAAAGAGAAGATAGATTGCGCGGGGGTTGGTGGTCAAATAGCGCCAGAACAGGCGGCGCGGCTCGAGCCAGGTGCGCCAGGCCCATTCGAGCCCGACCTTCTGCATCCATTCCGGCGCGCGAGCGCGGCTGCCCGACAGGAAGTTGAAAAGACCGCCTGACGTCTTGATGACGCCGACATTGCTCAGCAGTGGTGTGTATTCCTCAACGAAAGCCTGCTCGTTGGGCACGCCGAGCGCGACCCACAGGAAATCGGGTGCGAGAGCATTGATCTCCTCGACTTTGGCACGCAGCGCCTCGCCGCGAAGATAGCCATGGCTGTGCCCGACGATCCTCAGCTTCGGATACAGGTTCTGAACGCGTCTGACCGCCGCTTCGTTCTCCGCCTCGCTGGCGCCGAACATATAGAAACTGCGACCGACGGCTTCCGCCCTGCGCGCGACGACATGGAACAGGTCCGTGGTGGCAACGCGCTCCGGCAGAGGAAACCAGGATTGAAGCTTCGAGGCCGCCACCAGCGGCTGGCCGTCGGCATTGATCAGATCTGCGGCGCGGAACAGGCGCTCGGTCTGCGGCTCCGTCGAGCAGCGCGCCAGCACCTCGCCATTGGCCGAGGTCAGGTACAGCGGTCGGCCGATGCGATGGCTTGGATCGGTCGCCTCGATCATGAAGTCGGCGGTCGCCTCCAGGTCGAGTGCGGCCATGCGAAGGCCGCCCACGGTGATCCGTGGCACCTCGGCAGTTGCGGCCCGGCCTTCAAGATTGACACGGCGCTCAAGCATATTGTTTGCCTCGCTGGCGCGTTTGAGTTGTGGGGGTGAGCTCGTCGAGCACGACGCCGACGAGCTTGCGCTCAGTGCCGCCGAGCGCGGTCAGGATCTCTTCCATGCTGTCGTTGATGTCGAGGCTGGTCGGCAGCACCGCCACCAGCGCATCGACGCCGTCGAGCAGCTTGCGGCCGGCGCCGGAGAGCGGCATCGCCGGGCCGTCGAGAATGACGAGGTCATAGCCGCCGGCCGAGCGCGCCTGGGCGATTGTCTTGCGGATGGCATCGGCGGCCTTGCCGTCATCGCTCCCGGCCGCCGGCAGCACCGAGATGCCATTGACAGTCTTGATTTCGTGCGCGGCTTTGCTGCCGATCGAGAGCCAGCCGAGTTTGCCCGGCTCGCTCTTGCCCGGGCGACTGACCTTGTTCGAGAGCGTGCGCGCCTGATGGTCGGCATCGATCATCAGAACCCGGCTGCCGTCCCGCGCGGCGGCGAGCGCTAAATTCAGTGCAGCCACGCTGCGTCCGGCGGTATCGCCGGCCCCGACCAGGGCCATCATCGGCATGGTCTTGCCGCTCGCCCGGCGGACCATCGCCGCGCGCATGTCGCGCAAGGCGTTGAGCAGCGTCGTCAGCGGAAATCCGGGGCGCAGCGTCGGCCAGCCGATGCGGGTCAGGTCGACGCCGCCGCCGGTGGCGAGAATGGCGCCGAGCGTGCGGATCACGTCGGCTTCCTGAAGGCGGGCGATCAGCGGTTTCTCGACCAGCGCAAGCGCCGGTGGAGGTGCGGCGGCTTCCCCCTGAGCCTTCGAAACGTCAGGCGCGGGCGTGCGTTCGCGGCGGTTCGGCTCAGGCGTGGTCGCGCCGTTGAACAGATGCTCGGCTGCGACGAACCAGGAGGCGGCAGCCAGCGCGCCGAAAATGAAGCCGATCATCGCGAACAGGCTCATTGCCGGGGGGAACGAACGTCGCTGCGGCACCGTGGCCTCGCCGATGACGCGGGCCGCCGAGGTGTTCAGGGTCTCCTGCTCCTCGGTCTCGCGCGAGCGCTTGAGGAAGGATTGATAGACGTCGCGGCTGGCGTCGGCCTCGCGCTCGAGCTCGCGCAGGCGCACGGCGGCCTGGCTGAGCTGCACGCTCTGCCGCTTCTGCACTTCCAGCGCACGGTTGAGCGAGGCCTCGTAATCGCGGGCGCGAGTCAGATCGTTCTTGGCGGACAGCGCGAAGCGCTCGATCTCTTCATTGATGGTGCGCTTGAGATCCTCGACCTGCTTTTCGGTCTGGCGCAGCGCCGGGTGCCGCGGTCCGAGCTCTGCGGTCTGCTCCGCATATTTCTTGCGGGCATCGGCATATTGGGCGCGCAGGTTTGCGATCGTCGGCGATTGCAGCGCTTCGGGGATTGCGCCTGCATCCGCCGCGGTCCGCTTGTTCGCCTCGATCTGGTCCAGCCGTGCCTGTGCGTCCATCGTGGCCGCGCGGGCCGCGGACAGCCGTTGGTTGCTGGCGGAGAGCTGCTGATCGGAGATCAGCGAGTCCTGGGTGCCGACGAAATTGTTCTGGGCCTTGTAGGTGGCAAGCGCGGTTTCGGCATTGCGCAGCCGCTCGCGCAGCTCCTTCAGTCGGCCCGACAATTCGCTGGTCGCGCGCCGCGCCGCCAGCGCCTGCGAGTTGCGGGATTCCGTCAGGTAGACGCTGGTCAGGGTGTTGGCGAGCATCGCCGCCTTCGCCGGATCGATCGACCAGACCTCGATGTCGACGATGAAGCTCTTCTCGGTCTTGCGAATGGTGATGTGCTTGTTGAGCGCGTCGAGGGCAGCGAGCTGCACCTCCTTGACCTCCGCAACGGAGGGCGCGCGGAGCTGCAGGCCGATCAGGCCGAGCAGGGACGAGGCCAGGGTCTTGCCGTCACCGCCGCCGAATTCCGGGTCCTTCTCGAGACCCGCCTGCTGGATCACCTGCAACAGCACGCTGTTGGAGGTGATTAGACGCGCCTGGCTCTCCACCACCATGGACATGCCGGAGACGTCCTGCGCGCGCGGCGTGAGCTCGCGATCGACGAGCTGAAGCTCGCGCGGATCGACGTAAAGCTGGGCGGTCGCGGTGTAACGGGGCGTCAGGCTCTTGCCGATCGTGACGGCGAGGCCGGCGCCGATCAGCGCCGCAGCGGCGATCGCGATCTTGCGCCGCCACAGCAGATTGACGAGCTCCAGCATGTTGAAGCTGCCCTCTGACGTTCGCTGCGGGGCCTCCGACCTGCCCCGTTCTATCGGCTGGTTGTAGTCAAGCATAGTCCCCAGCTTTCATTCCAACGATCGCGGGCTGAGGGGTTACTCTTCGCTTTACGCCCCGCACCTGGGATATAGTCGCGCAATCAACGCAACAGGGAAAATTAACCATACTCATTGAGGGACTATTCACCGAAATGGCAAACAAAGCGTTTAAGTGCAGGCCGCCATTTTGCCGCGTCGTCGTGACGCTGTCGGCGACCTCCTCCTCCAGTCATTAACAGTTCGTTACTTCGCCTATTCGTCGTCGCGGAATTGCTTGACGACCAAAGCCGGGTTGCCGGCGACGACCACGCGCGGGGCGACGTCCTCACGCACCACCGTTCCGGCGCCCACGACGGAATGGTTGCCGATCGTCACGCCCTTGAGCACGATCGCGCGCGCCCCCACCCAGACGTTGTCCCCGATGCGGACCGGCGCGACGGTGCGGCCAACCGCAGGTTCGTGCCGAAGCCGCGGGGCAAGGTTGTGAAAGGCCGTGTCGGCGATGTCGCAGTCGCTGATCAAGCAGAACGAGCCGATGTCGACCTTCTGCTCGCAGCCGATCCAGCAGCCGTTGAGCAAGGTGTCGTTGCCGACCGTCACCTGGCCATGGCCGGTGATGAGCACGCGCTTGCCGATCCGGCAGTTCGCGCCGATCGACACCCGGACCCCGCGACCGAGCACCAGCCGGCCCTTGAACACGATCCCTGGTCCGAGCTGGAGCCGGCGCCCGTACCGCAGCGTCAGCCAGGCACGTCGATAGGCGAAGAACAGGAGCGCAAGGGCCCGCAGCACCGGGTTCTCGATCTTGTGCACCACATTCGCTCCCGCCCCTCGCAGCGCCCCGCGCCTCTCTCGTCGTGCCGACCCTGGCATCCCTGGTGTAAAAACGCAGTGAAGAATGACGCTGCACCTGGCGTGCCGGGTGATGGACTGCAAATTGCAGGACCATGCCTGCAGGAATTCGCAGGGAAGGCACACGAAAGGGTAAGCGCATGACAGGACCCGTCATGGCGGGGCGATTGGCGTCGCGGTGCGGCTTGAGCGCCGACATAGGAGGTCCATTTTGGGACGTATTTGTCCCGCGCGGACGTGTCACCCTGAGACACCGGGCGCAAGGCTTTCTCAATATGTCTCAGTCATTTGGAAGCTTATGACGCTGATCCCGACAGACTTGTCCGCCAGCCGGATCTCGGATGCCGTGCGCGATCCCTTCAGAGAGATCGCGGCGAGTTCGCGCGTCATAGACCTCTCGGTCGGCATCGTCGTTTGCATTCCCTGCTTCCGCCGCCCCGACCATCTGCGCCTGACACTGGATTCGCTGGTCGCTCAGCGCACCCCGCGCTCCTTTGCGGTGGTGATGGTCGAGAACGATGCGGCAGGCCGCGCGAGTGCGCCGGTTGCAGCGGAATATCTCGCCGCCGGCAAACTCCAGGGCATCTGCCTGGTCGAGAAGCGGCAGGGCAATTGCCAGGCGATCAACGCCGCGTTCGAGACGGCGCAAGCGCTGTTTCCCGCTGCAACCCGCTTCCTGATGATCGACGACGACGAAATCGCTTCGCCCGATTGGCTCGAGCTGATGGTCCGCACGGCGGAGGCGACCGGTGCCGACGTGGTCGGCGGCCCGGTGCTGCCTGATTTCGACGACGACAGCCAGCCCTGGCTCGCGCGCCATCCCGCCTTCTGTCCCACTTACGACTACACCGGTGCGGTGCCGGTGATCTACGGCTGCGGCAATTGCCTGATCACGCGCGGCGCGTTCGAGCGGCTCGGCAGCCCCGCCTTCGATTTGCGCTTCAATTTCCTCGGCGGCGGAGATTGCGACTTCTTCTATCGCGGTCGCAATGCTGGCATGACCTTCCACTGGACCGCGGAAGCCGTCATCACCGAGACTGTGCCGGAGAACCGCACCAGCCTCGGCTGGATCGCCAAACGGAGCCTCCGCATCGGGGTGATCAACTATAGCGTGCGGTCCAAAGCCGCTCACGGCGCGGGCGCGCGGGCGCGCTTGGTTGCGCAGACTTTGGCGCGGTTGCCGCTGTCGTTGGTGCGCTCGACCCGCCTGCTGGCGTCGTCCAAAGCGGTGGTCGCGATGCACCCCGTGCTGGTGGCTCTCGGTTCTGCTCTTGCGGCGCTTGGTTACGATCCGAAGCCCTATGAGGCTTCCAAGATCGTTTCCTGACGCGTCTGCGCCGAACCGCCGCTAGATACCAAAACAGGAAAGAGCGATCTTGGCGGCGGACCGCGGCATCGCCTTGGGCGAGCGCCGCCCGACCATGCCGAGATAGGCCAGCGCGTCGCGATATCTTCCGAAGCGGACCGCCTGCGTGGCCGCATAGGTTACGAGATGGATTTCTGCGGCCTGCCGCAGCCGCGGCGCAGCGCCTGATGGCAGCTTGCCCAGGATCAGCTCATCGTCGAACACGCGTGCAACCGCCGGGAAGAAATCCTGCGGGGTCCGCACCGCGGCGCTCATCGTGTTGGTCGTGTGCAGGCGATAATCGAGCAGGAGTTTCGGCACGTAGGCGAACTTGCCGAGCGCGGCAAGGCGGCACCAGCAATGCCAATCCTCGCAATAGCGAAGCGCGACGTCGAAGCCGCCGGACGCGCGGAAGGCGTCGGCGCGGATCAGCATGATGCCGCCATTCACGATGAAATTGCCGCCGGCGAGACGCTCCAGCACGTTGCCGGACGGCTTGCGGCGCCCCTTCAGCAGGTCGCGCCTTCCAATCGTCCGTCCTGCGCTGTCGATCGTATTGTAGTCGCCATAGACCAGCACCGCCTGTGACGAGGTGCTCGCGGTCGTCAGCAACGTCGTCACGGCGTCGGGCCGCAGCCGGTCATCGGCGTCGAGGAAGATCAGCCAGTCGCCTTGCGCGTTTCGTGCGCCGAGGTTGCGCGCGGCCGACACGCCACCGGCGTCGTTCTTCATCAAGCGCAGCCGCGGATCGCAGATGGCACGGACAATCGCCACAGTCTCGTCGGTCGAGCCGTCGTCTACGATGAGGACCTCGCTGACGCCGCCTTGCGACAGCGCACTTTCAACGGCCTCGCCGATATAGGCGGCAGCATTCTTCGCCGGGATGACGACGGAGACCGCTGGCTTCTTCGCGCGCGCATCCGTCGCCGCGGGCGCGGTCGTCGGTGCATCGAGCATGGCGTCGGCGAGGATCAAGCGATGGCTCGTCGTGTTTAAGGGTCCGTTAACCAGGCCGCGTTCCGAGGCCGTTGCGGATGATACCCGGATAACGATCGAATCGTTGTTGCGAAGGCCGTCTTACCGTCGGTTTCGTAGATTAGCGTTAAACCTGTGGCGTTAAGTCTGTCGCAGCTTTTCGGAGGTGCGACAGCCGGTCTCATGCGAAAATGCGAGGCCTTGATGCCGCGGATGGATGAAAGTGCCCGCCAAGACATTCGACTACGATCCCGACGACATGATCCTCAACCTGTTCTACGAGGACAAGGACGATCGCTGGTTTCCCGGCGACCGCCATCTGCGGCGCATGGCGCGCAAGATGCTGTTCGGCGAACCGCGCATGAGCGGCCAGTTGCGCGTGTTCCTCAATCTTTGCGCCGGGCTCGACCGCCTCGGCATCCGCTACCGCGTCAATGACTACCGCTATATCGCGCAGCATCCGGAGGAAGTCGCCTGCATCATCGGCCGCGCCTTCCTGCTGAACAAATTCGCCTGGAAGAATCCGATCCTGCTCGGCGTTGCCGCCTATAACCATCCGTTCGACGATCCCGACCTCTTCAAGCGATTGCCGGTGAAAAAATTCCTGGTGCCCGGTCCGTGGTATGCCGACATGTACCGGCCGCATTGGCCCGATACCGAAGCCTGGCCCGTCGGCATCGACACCGATCTGTGGGCGCCGTCACGGCCGCGCGACAAGACCATCGACGTGCTGCTTTACGACAAGGTGAGTTGGGATCGCGACCGTCACGTGTCCGAGCTGGTCGAGCCGGTGCGCGCGCGGCTGGTCAAGGAGGGCCGCACGTTCACTGAGCTGCGTTACGGCAGCTACAAGGAGGAGGACTACCAGGCCGCGCTGGCGCGCTCGCGAGCGATGATTTTCCTGTGCCAGAACGAGAGCCAGGGTATCGCCTATCAGCAGGCGCTGTCATGCGGCGTTCCGGTGTTCGCCTGGAATCCCGGCGGCCCCTGGCCGGATCCCGATTACTATCCGCATCGCGTCCAGTTCGAGCCGGTGTCGTCGGTGCCCTATTGGGACGATCGCTGCGGCCTCCAGTTCACAGACCGCGCCGGCTTCGAGGAAAGCTGGTCTGACTTCTGGGCCGGCTGCACCGCCGGCAAGTTCGATCCGCGCGGCTATATCCTGGACAATCTCACGCTGGAGCAGCGCGCGCTGCAATATTACGAGATCGCGCGCAGCATCGCACGGCAGAGCCAGGCTTCTGCCGCCTCCGGCATGCTGGTTGACGGATGGTTAACGCGGATGGGCTAGACCCGTAGAGATTTCCCCATCGTCCCCGCCAGGCCTCGAGGCATGGATCGCAGCGCCGCAGACATGACCGACGTCGAGGTCCGTTCATTCGGCCATGCGCTCCGCGACGAGCTTGGCCGGCTGAACGTCGTGCAGGTGGCGCGTTGTCTCGTGGCCCTCGCGGCCCTGCTTCTGGTGCTGATCACGCTCGATCCGTTCCCGGATTTGCGCAGCGAGGACGTCGCCGCCGTCGTGGGCGGCCGCATGGCGCTGGATTACGTCACCTTCGGCCTTCTCGCCGCGATCGGCGTGCTGTTCGTCCTCGCCACCGATGCGCCCTCGCTGAAGACGCTGCTGACGCCGCTGCACCTTTGTTTCATCGGCTGGATGCTGATCAACGTCGTCCTGTCCGAGAGCCGCGACGTCTCGATCCAGCGCCTCGTGCTCGCGGCCAGCGTGACCTCCCTCGCCGTGATCCTGCCGCTGCTGCCGCCGACGCAGCGGAGCTTCAACCTGTGCCTTGCCGTCGCTGCGCTGGTGCTGCTGGGGCTGTGCTATCTCGGCGTCGTCCTCGCCCCGCAATATTCGATTCACAGTGCGCTCGACATCACCGAGCCGCAGCTCGCCGGCGACTGGCGCGGCAGTTTTGGCCACAAGAACGTCGCCTCGCCGGTGATGACCATCCTGGTCTATGTCGGCATCTACCTTTCTGCCGTCGGCTCGTTCGTGGTCGGGCCGGCCATTGCGTTGCTGGCCGGCATCTTTCTGGTCTTCACCGGCGGCAAGACGTCGTCGGCGTTGTGCCTGGCGATCTATGCCTTGGCCTCGCTGGTCTACGTCACGAAGAGCCTGTGGCTGAAACGGGTCATCTGCTTCGCCCCACTGGTCGTGATGAACCTGCTGACGGTCGGCAGCGTCATGAGCCCGGCGCTCGGCAGCATCACGCGGTCGCTGCCGATCGACCCCACCTTTACCGGTCGTTCCGAGGTCTGGGAGTTTGCGCTCGCAGCCGTGGCGGAAAAGCCGGTCGCCGGTCATGGCTATGCGGCGTTCTGGGACGGCGCAGCGGAGGGGCGGACCACCCAGGGTTCGGAATGGGCAGTGACCGCAGCGCATAGTCACAACAGCTATCTCGATCTCGCCGTCACCATCGGCCTGCCGGGCATGCTGCTCGTTATCCTCATCTTCGTTTGGGCGCCGCTGCGCAATTTCCAGCAGATGCAGGCGCGGAACCGCAATAGCGCGTTGGGCAAGCTGTTCCTGACCATCTGGCTGTTCGGCCTGTATTTCGGGACGACCGAGACCTTCCTGCTCGAGCGGCAGAATCCGGTCTGGTTCATGTTCGCGCTCGCCGTCGCCGGCCTGCACTTCCTGGCCCGATTTCAATGCGTCGCGCAGATGGAACGGGCCGGCTGACAGACTGTCCCAGGCGGAACACCCCGCGTGCGGCAGGACGGATATCGACTTAACGATAACCAGCGACATAACTTGTGGTCTGCGGCAAAACATAATCTATCTGGACAGGTTCAGTAACCGTATTCCGAGCGAATGGCGTTTCTTAGCGTCGATCAACTAGACGGTCGCGTGTCCAGCACGGGGGAAATCTCGGTCGATTTCTTGCGCGACTGGCAGCAGGCCGCCTTGCGCCTGACCGATGGCCATCGCACCGCGTTCCAACATGGTTACTGGCTGGCCGCCTGGTACGAGGCCTTTCACGCCGTCGCGCCGCTGATCGCCGTCATCACCGATACGGCGACCGGCAGCGACATCGCGATGGTGCCGATGTTCGCGCACACGCGGCGCGGGATCCGCGTCGTCGAGTTTGCCGATCTCGGCGTTTCCGACAACAACGCGCCGATCCTGGCCTCTGACGCGAGTTTCGATGCGGCCGGCGCACAAGCGATCAGCGCTGCGCTGGTCGCCGCCCTGCGCGCCTTGCCCGATCGCTTCGACCTGCTTCGCATGAAGAAGCTGCCGGCCTATGTCGGCTCCAAGCCGAACCCGCTGGTTTCGCTCGGCCGGCTCGGCTCCTGCTCGCTCAACGGCAATCTCGTGCTGACCGGCGACGACTATGCGGATTATCTGGCCTCGATCAAGCGCATGCAGATGCCGCGCTGCTGGCGTGTGTTCAGCCGGCACGCCGGCGCGCGGTTCGAGCTCGCGACCGACATTGCTCGTGCGCACGAACTTCTCGACGTCATGGACGTGCAGCAGCAGGAGCGCATGCAGCAGCTCGGATCGCCCTTCGTCCTTAACGACGAAGCCTATGCCGCCTTTTATCGCGAGGTGGCCCGGCAGGGCGTCGCAGAAGGTTATGCCGTCATCTCCGCGCTCGTCTGCGACGAGGGCATCGTCGCTACCACGCTCGGTGTCAGATATGGCGCGACTTTCTATTTGCTACGGATCGGCCATGCCGGCAAGCCATGGGCGAACTGCTCGCCGGGGCTGCTCGTGACCGAGCGCACGATGGCGGCGCTGCATGCGCAGGGCGTGCGGCGCTTCGATCTCAGCATCGGCAATCACGATTACAAGCGTCGCTTCGGCGCCGAGCCGGTGCCGCTCACCGATGTCAGCGTCGCCCTGTCCTGGCGCGGGCTGCCCTTTGTGTTGCGCGATCATGCCGCACAGGGCTTGCGCCGCCATCCGCGACTCGCCGCCTTGGCAGCGCAGGCGATGGGCAAGAACGCGCGCTAAGGCCTTCGGTGCCTGCCGGTTGCAGCGTCATTCGAATATCGCAGTGATTGTGTTACCGTCACCTCCGCAGCCAGGAGGCGACATGGACCATCGCTCGGAAAAACTTCGTACGTTCTATGCGCAGTTGATCTGCGCCGCGGCCAAAGCCACGGACCCCCGCCTCGAGCAGGCCTTTCGCACCGTCCGGCGCGAACCCTTCGCCGGGCCCGGGCCGTGGTCGATCGCGCTGGGAGGGCACCCCTATGTCGCGACGCCCGATGACGATCCCGCCTTCCTCTATCAGAATGTGCTGCTGGCGCTGGATCCGGCGCGGGGCATCAACATCGGCATACCCGGCGCGCACGCTTACTGGCTCAGCGGCTGCGGCGTCAGGGAGGGCGAGACCGTGCTCCAGATCGGCGCCGGCACCGGCTATTACACCGCCATCCTCGCCGAACTCGTCGGACCCGATGGCCGCGTCTATGCCTACGAGATCGACGAACGCCTGGCGGGGCTTGCGCGTGAGAATTTGAAAGACATCGCCACGGTCGAGCTGCGCGAGCGCTCGGGCATCGCATCCGATCTGCCCGATGTCGACGTGATCTATGTCTGCGCGGGCGCGGCGCAGCCGGCGAGCGAATGGCTGGAGGCCTTGCGGCCCGGCGGCCGGCTGGTGTTTCCGCTGGCGCCCGAGGGCATGCTCGGCGGCATGTTGATGATCACGCGGCCGGAGCAGGGAACGGCCTGGCCGGCCAAATTTCTCAGCCGGGCCCAGTTCATCGGTTGTGCGGGGCTTCAGGATTCAGATATCGCCCGGCGATTGGCCGAGGCGTTCGCCAAGGGATGGGAGCGCGTGCAGTCGCTGCAGCGAGGGGGCACACCCGACGACACCTGCTGGTTTGCCGGCGACGGCTGGTGGTTGTCAACGACGCCCGCTGCCGCGCCGGCGGTCGGCAGTCAGCCGCACGCCGACGTCGCACGAACCTAGGTGCCACAGGCGGCGTTCTCGCCGGGGAACGCCGCCCGCGTCGCAGCGGGTCGTGAAGTTCAGCCGTGCAGCTTTTTCGCGGTCTCGGCGATCACTCGTCCCTGATAGCGCGCGCCGGCGAGCTCGTTGGCGCTGGGCTGGCGGCTGCCGTCGCCGCCGGTGATCGTGGTGGCGCCGTAGGGCGCGCCGCCGGTGACCTCGTCGAGCTTCATCTGGCCGGCAAAGCCGTAATTCATGCCGACGATCACCATGCCGAAATGGAGGAGGTTGGTGATGATCGAGAACAGCGTCGTCTCCTGGCCGCCATGCTGGGTTGCGCTCGACGTGAAGGCGCCGCCGACCTTGCCGTGCAGCGCGCCCTTGGCCCAGAGCCCGCCGGCCTGATCCAGGAAGTTCGCCATCTGCGAGGCCATGCGGCCGAAGCGGGTGCCGGTGCCGACGATGATCGCATCGTAGTTGGCGAGGTCCTCGACCTTGGCGACGGGTGCGGCCTGATCGACCTTGTAATGGGAGGCTTTGGCGACCTCGGCCGGCACCAGCTCCGGCACGCGCTTGATGTCGACGGTGGCGCCGGCTTCGCGCGCGCCTTCGGCGAAGGCGTTCGCCATCGCCTCGATGTGGCCATAGGCTGAATAATAAAGAACGAGAACTTTGGTCATGGTGATCTCCGTTTGATGATCAGTGAAGGTTCGTTTTTGGGATCGTCATGTCCGGGCAAAAGCGCGAAGCGCGTCTTCGCGCTTTTGCCCGGCCATGACGGAGAGAGTGTTCACGCGGCGTCGACGAGCACGAGCTCGGAATCCGCGAGCGCAGTGATCTTCAGCCGGTCCTCGTTACGGATCGCCGCGCCGTCGCGGGCGTTGACGCGCACGCCGTTGACCTCGACCGCGCCGGCCGCGGGCACGAGGTAAAGGTGCCGCGCCTTCTGCGGCTCGTACTCCGCGCTTTCACCGGCCTTCAGCGTGGTCGCGAGCACCCGCGCATCGGCACGGATCGGCAGCGCGTCGGTGTCGCCTGCGATACCGCTCGCGATGGTGACGAGCTTGCCGGAGCGGTTCGCCTTCGGGAACGGCTTTGATCCCCAGGTCGGCTGTCCTCCGCGCGCGGTGGGTTCGATCCAGATCTGGAAGATCCGCGTCTTGGTCGGCTCGAGATTGTACTCGGAGTGGCGGATGCCGCTGCCGGCACTCATCACCTGCACGTCGCCCGCTTCAGTGCGGCCCTCGTTGCCCAGGCTGTCCTGATGGGTGATCGCGCCCTCGCGCACATAGGTGATGATCTCCATGTTGGCGTGGGGATGGGCGGGAAAGCCGGTGTTCGGCGCGATCTCGTCGTCGTTCCACACCCGCAAGGCGCCATGGCCCATGTTGTTCGGGTCATAATAGCTGGCGAAGGAGAAATGATGCTTGGCCTTGAGCCAGCCGTGATCTGCGCCGCCGAGTTTGCTGAAAGGTCTGAGTTCGATCATGAAGATGTTTCCTTGGTTTGGATGCGGTTGCGCTAAGCGCCAAACCCGCCGTCGAATTCCTGATGACCCTTGGATAGGCCTCCGCCTGTGGTATAGAAATAGAAACCGTTGAAACACATTGTTTCCAAAAATATCTTGATTGGACACCAACCATGGCCAAACTCCCCGATTTCGAAGCGCTCGCGATTTTCGCAAAGGTCGTGGAGCTACGGTCGTTTGCGGGGGCTGCGAGCGAGCTCACCATGTCCAAGGCGACGGTCTCCAAGGCCGTGACCCGGCTGGAGGAGCGGCTCGGTGCCCGGCTGTTCAACCGCACCTCGCGCCGGCTGGCGCTGACCGACGCCGGCCACAAGCTCGCCGACCGCGCGACGCGCCTGCTCGCCGACGGCGAGGCGGCCGAGAACGAAGCACTGGCGCAATCGGTGGCGCCGCGCGGCCTGGTGCGGCTCGCGGTGCCCATGACGTTCGGAATCAAGGCGGTGGCGCCACTGCTGCCGGAGTTTTTCGAAACCTATCCGGAGGTCTCCGTCGATCTGCACCTGAGCGATGCGAGCGTCGATCTCATCGGCGAAGGCTTTGACATGGCGGTGCGGATCGCGCGGCTGCCGGATTCCTCGCTGATCGCGCGGCGGCTCTTCACCATGCCGCGCTTCACCGTGGCGGCGCCGTCTTACTTGAAGAAATACGGCCGGCCGACGCATCCGATGCATCTCGCCCAGCACAAGTGCTTCAGCTACGCCTATCTCTCGACGCCGAACGTCTGGCACTACACTAACTCAGCCGGCGAGCAGGCGAGCGTTCGTCCCGGCGGCCAGCTTCGGGTCAACAACGGCGAAGCCGTGATGCCCTCGCTGATAGCGGGCCTCGGCATCGCCGAACTGCCCGAGTTCATCGTCGGCGACGCGATTTCGTCCGGTGCAGTCGAAGTGATCCTGAAGGACTGGAAGCAGGCCGAGGGCGCCGTGCATCTCGTCACTCCGCCCGGCGGCCCGCGCCCCGCGCGCGTCGAAGCCCTCGGCGATTTTCTGGCCGCGAAGCTGCCAGGCACCTGCAAGCGGCGGCCACGCGGGAACATAAAAGCTTAGATCTTTGGCGGGCACGGCGCAAAAGGCGCGCCTTTGCCCACCCTACGAGATCTCGCTGGTCTATCCACCGTGCAAAGCCTTGTAGGGTGGTCAAGCAGAGCGTGCCCACGTCCTTGCCGATCCTGTGGCAGCTCGCTTGCGGCGAGACTACGACACCTTCACGCCATCGATCGCGACAATGCGCAAGCTCGGCTTCAGTGTCTGCTGCAGTTGGGACTTCAACTCATGCACGCGCGGGTCCGTCGAGCGCGCGGCACACACCGCGTATTGATGGACGGATTGCGTCAGGGCCCGCCGCGCTTCCGGCGTTCGCGTCATTTCGGGCTTTGAAAGCCGCAGGACAATCGCAGCCAGGTTCACCAGCATCTCGTCCAGGGCGGTATCGATGGTCGCGAGTTTTCCCATGGCGCACTCCTTGATAGGGCAACGGAGGGTGCAGGGATGCGTTCCGGAGCGGGGCGAACATGGCTAACGCTTCGTAAACGGCTTGGTCTTGCCGATCGCCGCCGCGCCGGGCCTTCTCCGACTTCAGGGCCCATCGTCATCAGCGCGGCTGATTGCGGCGGTCGGGAAGATCGGTCGATTGGAATAGGTTCCAGTTCGAGTTTCACATTTTTTTGTTGGTTCCGAACCTCCCCGCGTCTCATTGATTGACGAGAATCCGAGGGACATCGGGAAGGATCAGGACAATGCGAACAGAGCGGATTGCGCTGGGTGTGGCGCTTGCGATCGGCGGCATCGTCGCGCAGAGCGCCGCCGCCGAAGAATATCGTGGCACCATGGAGCAGCAGATGGCTTGCACGCCGGATGTGTGGCGGTTGTGCAGCGATCAAATCCCGGACGTCGGCCGCATCACAGCCTGCTTACAACAGAACACGCCGCAGCTCTCGAGCGGCTGCCGTGCGGTGTTCCAGTCCAACAACCAGATGCCGCCGCAACAGCAGGTTCCGCGCAATCGCGTTGCGCCGGCGCCGCGCTACAACCATGCGCCACCGCGGCCCTATGATGAGGATGATTAGCCTCGTCTAGGGCTTGTGCTCGCAAACATCGACCCATTCAGCCGCCGTCAGCTCAGCCATTCGTTCCGGCGTGATGCGCACGGCACTGTGGGTCGAGCCTGCGGCCGGCACCACGACGTCGAAGGCCTTCAGCGAGACGTCGCAATACACCGGCAGCGGCGCCTTCAGTCCGAACGGACAGACGCCGCCGACCTCGTGGCCCGTGATGTCGGCGACCTCTTCCAGTCCCAGCATCTTCGGCTTGCCGCCGAACTGCGCTTTCACCTTCTTGTTGTCCATCCGCGATGTGCCGGCGGCAACGATCAGGATCACGCGCTCGCCGATTCGCAAGCTCAGCGTCTTGGCGATCCGTCCCGGCTCGACCCCATAGGCTTCGGCAGCCAGCGTCACGGTGGCGGAGCTGATCGGGGATTCGATGACGGTGATATCGGAGGCTTTCTCGGCGAAGAAGGCGCGAACGGATTCCAGGCTCATTCCAGTCAGCTCATTCCAGACTTGCGGGCGGGCGATCTCTAAACGATCCCTGGCAACTCGGACAGCGAACGGACGCGGTGGTCCGGCGTGAAGCCGAGCTCGTCCATCTGGGTGCGGATCGCCTTGAACATGGTGAGCGGTGCCACGAGTTCGGTCTCGACGCAAGCCAGCGCCATGGCTTCCGGCGTCACCCGCTCGATCCAGGCGACGTTCAGCCCGAACGACTTTGCTCCCGCCACGTCCCAGGGATTTGACGACACGAACAGCACCTCGTCAGGCGCGGTGCCGAGCACCTCGCCGATCAGCTCATAGGCCGCCGGGCTCGGCTTGAACATCTTCTTGGCATCGACGCTGATGGTGGCGTCGAGCAGGCGGTCGAGCCCGGTGTTGCGCACGAGCGCATTCAGCATCTCCGGGCTGCCATTGGACAGGATGGCGAGCTGTCGCGGCTTCAGTGCGACAAGCGCTGCGGTCGCATCGGGATAGAGATCGAGATGCAGATATTTCTCGATCACACGCTCGAAGGCCTCTTTCTCGTAAGCAAGCCCGAGCACGCGCAACGTATAGGTCAGCGAGTCGCGCGTGACTGCCGCGAAATCCTGGTAGCGCCGCATCAGCGAACGCAGCCAGGTGTATTCGAGCTGCTTGATCCGCCAGACCTGCGTGATGATCTCGCCATAGCCCGGAAACGCATCCTCGGTGATGTCAGCGACCGACTGGATGTCGTAAAGCGTCCCGTAGGCGTCGAAGACGACGGCTTTGAGGCTCATTGGTTGTCCTTTCGGGCGGTTGGGGCCACAAGAACTCGGGTTGGGGAGTGCGAATAATCGTCAGCTTACCAAAGCATAGCGGACGTCTGCCACTCCAAGCGTGATCGGCGGCTTGTGACCCGGCGCGACATCCCGACCTCATCTTACCCCTCGCGCCCTTGCGTGGTAGCCTCTGGGTGCCCGGCAGACGCAAACATTCGTTCTCGTGGGATAGTCCAATTGCGAGCAATTTTCGCCGCGTGCGCCTTTGCGGCTTCTGGATCATTGATCATGACAATCGACGCCCTTGGTCAACAGCAATCGTTAAAGGATCAATTGGTCGGTACCTGGACGCTGCTCTCGTGGGAGCAGAAGAAAGGTGACGGCACAAAGCTGCAGCGCCATGGAGCCGCCCCGAAGGGAATCGCAATCTTTGATGCGGGTGGGCGATACATCATCACGGTGATGCGTTCAGATCGAGCCAAATACGCGAGCAATACCCTGTGGCAGGGCACAGCTGAGGAGAACAAGGAAACCGCTGACGGCACGATAACCTACTTCGGAACGTATTCAGCAAACGAGGCAGACAGCAGCGTCGCGATCCGGGTTGAAGGCAGCTCTTTTCCAAACTGGAATGGCACCGAACAGAAGCGCTTTGTGGCGATCGCAGGAGACCAGCTGACGCTGACGGTTCGTCCGCCGGCGGGAGATGTCGTCGATGTGATCTGGACACGAGCGAAGTGATCCGGCCGTCAAGCGGCGCCAGGGAACGAGGACATGAAAATCAAACGCTGGCAACGTCTCGGCCTGTTGGCGTCAGTGATTTGGGTGATCGTGAGTGGTCTGCTCGCATCCTGGAACGAAACCTGGCTCGCGGCCTGGAAGCTCTATTGCGCCTTCACGGCTGACCCTACATGTGCAGGCGCTACTGTCTTCCTCGTGGTCCATTGGGGGGCGATCGCGGGGATCGTGATCCTTCCCCTTGCTCTGGCCTGGCTCATTGCCTGCGGAGTGAGGTGGCGGATACGAGAATCCCGATCGTAGATCTGGCTGACTTCCACTATGAGGACACCGCCGCCCTTATCGGACTTTCCGAGCGGGCAACTATCGAACTTCGGCATAGCGGATGATGCTCTGATCCTGAACGTTGGCGATCAATTCGTCTGCGCGAGACAAAAGCCGATGGCGCAACGGACGCCGTTCCAGGCGTCTCCCCTCTTCAATCGCAGATCGCCGCAGTCCAGAAGGCGGAACGGCAGCTCGCTGGGGAGCTCCTCGTTCCGTCCAAGCCCTTACGAGCGTTAGGCCCCGCCATTGATTCGGTCGATTTGTACATCGCGCTCGCAACGACGGAGTGTGTTGCGCGACCGCACACTTCTCGTGTCCCGGACGCGCTGCAGCGTGAAACGCTGCTGCGCCGAGCCGGGACCACGCGACACGGCAACTCTATCAAAGGGACGGAGCAGACCTCGCAGCAGCGGGAGCTACCCAGTCGGCTGACGTCCTCGCCGCGGCCAAGTCGCGCGCTCGGCGAAGACCTGGCTGACCTCCGCCATGTGCTCGGTGCCCCATGAGCAGAGCGGCACGAGAGCCTGGGCGAGGCTGTGGCCCAGAGGGGTGAGGCTATAGTCCACCCGCGGCGGCACCTCCTTGTAGTCGGTTCGCTTCACGAGACCGTCGGCCTCCAACTCCTTGAGCTGCTGGATCAGCATCTTGTCACTGACATCGCGCATGGAGCGACGCAGCTCGCCGTAACGAGTCGGTCCGCCCTGGGCGACGAAGTACAGGATCAGCGGCTTCCACTTGCCGGAGATGACTCGCAGCGTTGCGTCGAGGCCGCAGGTGAAGCCGGGCAAGGTCTGCGTGCAACTCTGGACGGGAGGTGAAGACGGCGAAGACGTCGGTTCTGACATTTTTTCGGCACTTACCAAAAGGTGCATACTTGCCGATAGGTGGGTACGCCGCCAGCTCAGTGCAACCTCAGTGAAGGAGCACATCATGAGCAGGCTACAAGGCAAGACGGCAGTGGTGACCGGCGGCGGAACCGGCGTCGGACTCGGCGCGGCGAAACGCTTCGTGGAGGAGGGCGCGTTCGTCTACCTGTTCGGGCGCAGGCAGGAGCCGCTCGATACGGCCGTCGCGCAGCTCGGATCCTCGGCGCGCGCCATCAGGGGCTCGGTGACGGATCTGTCCGATCTCGACCGGCTGTACGCAGCAGTGAAGGCTGAACGCGGCGGGCTCGACATTCTGTTTGCCAATGCCGGCACCGGATTGTTTGCCCCGCTTGGCGAGATCACGGTCGAGCACTACGACCACATCTTCGACGTCAACGTGAAGGGAGTGGTGTTCACGGTGCAGAAGGCGTTGCCGCTGATGA
Source organism: Bradyrhizobium sp. CCBAU 51627 (assembly GCF_028128765.1). Lineage (GTDB taxonomy): Bacteria > Pseudomonadota > Alphaproteobacteria > Rhizobiales > Xanthobacteraceae > Bradyrhizobium. The sequence continues at coordinate 110,270 of NZ_LBJG01000026.1, read as the reverse complement.
AGCCGGGCGCGTCGATCATCCTGACCGGTTCGAGCACGGGGGTGATGGGGACGCCGCAGTTCAGCATCTACAGCGCCACCAAGGCCGCGATCCGCAATCTGGCCCGCAGCTGGGCGCAGGACCTGCGCGGCACCGGCATCCGCGTCAACGTGCTGTCACCGGGGCCGACCAGGACCGAGTTGGCACTGGAGGTCGTCGGCAAGGAAGCCTTCGACGCGCTCGGCAGCGCGACGCCCATCGGCCGCGTGGGCGATCCGGCCGAGACAGGAGCTGTGGCGGCGTTCCTGGCGTCCTCGGACAGCAGCTACATGACCGGCGGCGAGGTGTTCGTCGACGGCGGCCTCGCGCAGGTGTAAGTTCTTGCGCAAGGGGGCTTCGGTCATTCGACCGAAGCCCTCCTGACGACTGGCGAGGCGATCGCGATCCCACGGACATGCGCACCAGGGTTTCGGTGCAAAGCTGTCCGCTTCTAAAGCGTCACGACGACCTTGCCGAAGTGTGCGCCACTCCGCAGGCGAGCATAGGCGTCAGGGACGTCCTCGAAGCCATAGATTCTGTCGACGATCGGGTGGATCGCCTGCTCAGTCAGGAAGCTGCTCATCGCAGTGAAATGTTCGACCGATCCGACGGTGACTCCGATGATGTCGGCATTCTCCCATTGCAGACGGGCGAGGTCCGGTTTCGGGCCGAACCCCGTCAGGACGCCAATCTGAACGATCTTGCCGCCCGACGCGACGCAACGCAGCGACCGGTCATAGGTGCCGGGGCCGCCGAGTTCGAGAATGTGGCTGGCGCCTTTCCCGTCCGTCGCCTTCATCAGGGCGACATCCCAGTCGGGCGTGTCGCGATAGTTGATCAGGATCGAGCCGCCCAGCGCCTTGGCACGGGCGAGCTTTTCATCCGAGGAGGAGATGACGATCGCGCGCGCGCCCAGCGCAGCCGCAAATTGCAAGCCGAACAGCGCGACGCCGCCTGTTCCCTGGACCAGCAGCGTGTCGCCCCTGCGCATCCCGCCGCGCGCGACCAGGCCGTGCCAGGCTGTGACAGCCGCGCAGGGCAAGGTTGCCGCCTCGACCAGAGACAGATGCGCCGGCACGGCGACGAGCGCCGTGGCCGGCAGCACGATATACTCCGTGAGCATTCCATCGGTCGTGTTGCCGCCGAGGGATGACGAAACGTAGCTGGACTTGAAAGGCCCCGAGACCCAATCGCGAAAGAACGACGCGACGACACGGTCCCCAATGTGCCATTGCGCGACATTGGAGCCGATGGCGTCAACGATTCCCGCGCCGTCGGAGAGCGGCACGCGGCCGTTGAGACCGCTTTGTCCTGCGCGGTCGAGGGTGATCAGGTCGCGGTAGTTCAAGCTGGTCGCTTCGACGCGGATGCGAACCTCGCCTTCGCCGGGTTCGGGTCTGCCGACCTCGACGGGTTCGAGGCGGGCGGCTCCGGCATGGCTGTTCAAATGGTAGGCTTTCATGGTTGCTCCCTCTCAAGCGGCATTCACCTGGATGAGCAGAGTCTGTAAGGTCTGACAGCGCTGTGAGGGTCAAGAGGTTTCCAGATGAAAATAGGCGAGCTCTCCCGCAGGACGGGAGTCAGCGTTCGAATGCTGCGTTATTACGAAGGCGAAGGACTGCTTGCGCCGCAGCGCACCGATAGCGGCTATCGCGACTATGGCCCGGCCGAAGAGGAAACCGTACGGCGGATCAAGATGCTCGGCGCGGCCGGGATGACGCTCCAGACGATCCAGCAATTGCTGCCCTGCGTGCGCGACAATGATCCGACCTTCACGCCGTGCAATGCGCTGCGAAAAATACTCACCGAGCAGGTTGGCCTGATAGACGAGCGCATCGAGACGCTCAGCCAGAGCCGGACGATCCTGACCGGCTATCTGGCAAGCGTGAACTGATCGTGCTGACGTCCGCAGATGGGCCGACATCAGCGCTGGTCGCTGGCCTCTCTTAGATCCCCAGAATCTTCCGCGCGTTGGCCTTCAGCACCTTCGGCCGGATCTCGTCGCGGATGTCGATCTTGGAAAAATCCGACAGCCAGCGGTCAGGTGTGATCACAGGCCAGTCCGAGCCGAACAGCATCTTGTCCTGCAGGATCGAGTTGATGTAGCGCACCAGGATCGGCGGGAAGTACTTCGGCGACCAGCCGGAGAGGTCGATATAGACGTTCGGCTTGTGGGTCGCGACTGACAGCGCCTCTTCCTGCCAGGGGAAGGAGGGGTGGGCGAGGATGATCTTGAGGTCGGGGAAGTCGGCCGCGACGTCGTCCATGTACATCGGGTTGGAATATTTCAGCCGCATGCCCATGCCGCCGGGCATGCCCGAGCCGACGCCGGTCTGGCCGGTGTGGAACAGCGCGATGGCGCCGCCATTGTTGATCTCCTCATAGAGCGGATAGGCCATGCGGTCGTTGGCGTAGAAGCCCTGCATGGTCGGGTGGAATTTGAAGCCGCGCACGCCGTATTCCTCGATCAGCTTGCGGGCCTCGCGCGCCCCTAACTTGCCCTTGTGCGGGTCGATCGAGGCGAAGGGGATGAGGACGTCGAGATGATCGGAGGCGGCCTCGATCATCTCGTAGTTGTTGTAGCGGCGGAAGCCCGTCTCGCGCTCGGCATCGACGGGGAAGATCACCGCGGCGATGTTCTTGGCGCGATAATAGGCCGCGGTCTCCGGCACGGTCGGCGGATGCTTGTTGGGCGACTTGAAGTACTCCGCCATCTGCGCCTGGAAGTCGTCATAGCCGTCGTCGGGATGGCAGCCGCAGGGTTCCTCGGCGTGGGTGTGGATGTCGATGGCGACGACTTTGTCGATATCAGGCAGCTTCAGCTTCGGCATGGGTGTCCTCCCGACGGGTTGCCGAATTGATTATAGGATATAACGAATTTGGCAAGGCATTGCTGGCGCCCAAACCGGAAGCCCGGATAAGCCTTTGCGAGGCTTGGCCTCGAACGCGCTGGATCGGGCCGATCCGGCCTGATCTACTGTGCATGGGGTTGTTTTCACGATTTTGCCTTGAGGGAAGCGGGCAGTTAACATTTGACATCACCTCCCGCCATGCCTTAAGAACCCCCGTCCCGGGCGGACGGTCCGCCAGCGGGAAAGATCTCATTTTGCCACATTCGCGCGTGCCGAAACGGTAGTGCCGAACACGGCCTTTCGAACGTTCAGGATTCTGCCATGAAGGTCCGTAACTCGCTGAAGTCGCTGCGCGGTCGCCATCGCGCCAACCGCCTGGTCCGCCGCAAGGGCCGGGTCTACGTGATCAACAAGGTGCAGCGCCGCTTCAAGGCTCGCCAAGGCTGATATTGCCCTCGCGGTCGCCTGCGCGCCCCGCAAGACCACGGCTCACACGAGTTTGACGCCGCCTTTGCTTTGCAAGGGCGGCTTTGCGCGTTTAGACTTTCAACATGACGGTGAGATTCTCGATCGCACGCGTGTTGTTCCTGGCCCTGGTGCTCGGCACGAGCGGCCTCACGCCGGCGCTGGCGCAGGATCATCCGGCCCCGCCGGCGAAGCAGCAGAAGAAGCTGCCGGAGGCGCCGGCCAAGCTGCCCAAGGCCGACCGCACCAAGAACCTCGATTTCCTGTTCGGCGCGCTCAAGGCCGCTCCTGACGAGGCCAGCGCCAAGCATGTCGAGGCGCGGATCTGGGCGATCTGGCTCCAGACCCCGAGCGACACCGCGGCGCTTTTGATGGCGCGGGCCAAGGCGGCGGTCGATGCGCAGAAGATCGACGTCGCGATCAAGCTATTGGACGCCGTCATCAAGCTCAGGCCCGACTACATCGAAGCCTGGAACCGGCGCGCCACGCTCTATTACATGCAGAACGATTATGCCCACGCGCTCGCCGACATCCGCGAAGTGCTGATCCGGGAGCCCCGTCATTTCGGCGCGCTCGCGGGGCTCGGCATGATCATGCAGGATGTCGGTGACGAGAAGCGTGCCCTCGAGGCCTATCGCAAGGCGCTCGCCGTCAATCCGCACCTCGAGAAGATTCCCGATCAGGTGAAGGCCCTGACCGAGAAGGTCGAAGGCCGCGATATCTAGCCGATAAATCGATTATTGCTTGAGCGGTCGCGGCGCACGCCGGTTAACCACGATCGGAAGCGCTTTGCCGCGAGGGCTATTGCCGGCGCGGCCGCGGGTCTACCTGCAGGGCAGGAGCGAAAGCCATGAAGCGCTTGATGTTTGCTTGCAGCTTGCTGTTGGCGTCGGGGACGATGAGCCTCGCCGACGGATTGTTCTGGGTGGTCGGCAATCGCGCCACCGGCAAATGCACCATCGTGACCCGCAATCCCGTCATCAACGGCGACATCTGGTTCGGCGACGGTCCCTACAAGTCCAAGGCCGACGCCAAGCTGGCCCGCTCGACCATCCGTGCCTGCCCCGCGCCCACGCCCGACGAGGAAAAGGCCGAGGACGGCGCGGGCTAGTGCAGCACGCTGGTGCCGCGTTCGGCGAGACCGCGATCGGCCGCCGCAGCGTAAGCCTTTGCGAGCTCGCTCTCGAGGTGCTCATTGATCAGAAGCAGTGCCCGCACGGCCCCGCGCAAATCGCCGTTGCAGCTTGCGACGATCTCATCGATCGCGGTGTCATTCGATCTGAAGCGCATCGAAAAATCCTCCGGTTCAAACCAGGACAATCCTGCCGGTCTTTCCCGCATTTTTCAGGTTGCGAGGAGGGATCGGCGCCTATCCGCGTCTAAATGGCCGAACCGACCGTGGCGATTATATGGACAGCGCGATGACGACTGCATGAAGCTGGTCCGAAGCTTGTGCGCGTCAATTGGTTCCGTTGATTCCGTTGGGTTTTTTCGTTCTCGATTGTGCACATATCCACAGGGGGTGGCATTTCCTGTGGAAGCGCCGAACTGCCCCGCGCGAAACTGCCGCCCGCGTCACCCGTAACCGCGATGTGCTCTGGATCGCCCGGACTTTCTCCATGATCGTGCTCTCAGCCGTGACGGCGCTGGTGCTGCTGGCGCTGGTCACACAGGCCGGCGTTGTTGCCTTACAACGCGCCTTTCCGCCGCAAGGCCGGATGATCGAGGTCGATGGTGCGACGCTGCACGTCGTCGACATCGGCCCGCGCGAGGCGGGCACGCCGATCGTGATGCTGCACGGCGCAAGCTCAAACCTCGAAGTGATGCGACGTCCGCTCGGCGACCTCCTGGCCAAGCGGCATCGCGTCATCCTGATCGACCGTCCCGGCCACGGCTGGAGCACGCGCGCACTTCGGCAGGATTCGACGCCGGCCATCCAGGCGCGGATGATCGATGCGGCGCTGAGCAAACTCGGGATCGATCGCGCGGTCTTCGTCGTGCATTCCTGGAGCGGTGCGCTCGGTGCGCGGCTGGCGCTCGACCACGCGAGCCGCGTCGCCGGTCTCGTGATGCTGGCGCCGGTGACCCATCCCTGGCGCGGCGGCGTCGGCCGCTATAACGAGATCATTGCAATGCCGGTGATCGGTCCGCTGCTCGCCTACACCATCACGCTGCCGCTGGGCTATTTCGTCACGGAATCCGGTGCGCGGAATGTCTTCCTGCCGCAGACGATGCCGGATGGTTTCGTCAAGGACTCGGCGACGCCGCTGTTGCTGCGTCCGCGCGAATTCATCGCCAATGCCTATGATCTGGTGACGCTGAAGGCGTCGGTGGCCGCCCAGGCGGCCCGCTATGGCGAGATCAGATTGCCTGTCACGATCATCGCCGGCGAGCCCGACAAGACGGTGAAGACCGACATCCACGCGCGCCCGTTTGCCGCAACGGTGCCGGATGCAAAGTTGATCGTGCTGCCCGATCTCGGCCACATGGTGCAGAACGCGGTGCCGGACCTCGTGAAGGCGGAGATCGAGGCGATGATCGGTCACATCGCCCCCGCGCGGGCGGCCGCCGATTAGCGGCCGCCTCTTGGGCGCTTACTTCTTGATTTTTCCGTCCTTGTCGAACTGCGACACATAGGCCCAGAGATTGTTGATCTCGGTCTCGTTCTTGATGCCGGCGAACGCCATCTTGGTGCCGGGGACCTTGGCCTTCGGGTCCTTGATGTATTCCTTGAACTGAGCCTCGTTCCAGGTGATGCCGGAGTTTTTGTTGGCCTCGGAATAGTTGTAGTCCGGCGCGGTGCCGGACTTGCGGCCGTCGAGACCGTTGAGCTCGGGCCCGACCTTGTTCTTGGCGCCTTCGCCGATCGCATGGCAGGCCAGGCACTTGTTGAACGACGTCTTGCCGGCTGCGGCGTCCTGCGCCATCGCACTGGATGCTGCGGCAGTCATGGCAAGGGCAACCAGCGCGCCGAAAGTCAGTTTTGTCATAGGATGCTCTTCGTCTCTTCCCGGGGTCAGATGGTGGATCGTCGTTTTGGCAGGTCCGGTGCAAGTGGACAAGCCGCGAAACTGTGACAGGTTTCCTGATAACAGACTTGCCCCAGAGAGAACTTGCGCTGCAACAAAGCAATGCGACCTTCGGACGACCCTACCCAAACGCCGGGAGACATGGTTGATTTGGCGGAACAAATTCCAATGCCGGACGAAAGTTTTTTGATATGGCCATCATGATGCCTGCGAGCGACCAGGCGGTGCTTGCGCGCCGCGCGGAGATCGTCGCTGCATTGCGCGCAATCGTGCCCGGCGAGGGCGTGATCGATACGCCGGCCGAGATGCGCGCCTACGAATCCGACGGGCTGACCGCCTATCGGCAGCCGCCGATGGTCGTGGTATTGCCCGACACGACCGAGCAGATTTCGCTCGTCCTGAAATATTGTGCCGCCCACGGCATCAAGGTGGTGCCGCGCGGCTCCGGCACCTCGCTGTCGGGCGGCGCGCTGCCGCTCGAAGACGGCGTGCTGCTCGGCCTCGGCAAGTTCAAGCGCATCCGCGAAATCGATTTCGACAATCGCGTCGTCGTCACCGAGCCCGGCGTCACCAATCTCGCCATCAGCCAGGCGGTCGCCCACGCCGGCTTCTACTACGCGCCCGATCCGTCCTCGCAAATCGCCTGCTCGATCGGCGGCAATGTCGCGGAAAATTCCGGCGGCGTGCATTGCCTGAAATACGGCATGACCACCAACAACGTGCTCGGTTGCGAGATCGTGCTGATGAGCGGCGAGATCCTGCGCATCGGCGGCAAATCGGCCGAGAACGCGGGCTATGACCTCATGGGCGTCATCACCGGCTCGGAAGGCCTGCTCGGCGTCATCACCGAGATCACGGTGCGCATCCTGCAAAAGCCGGAGACGGCGCGCGCGCTGATGGTCGGCTTCGCCGAGGTCGAGGCCGCCGGCGAATGCGTGGCGCGCATCATCGGCGCCGGCATCATTCCGGGCGGCATGGAGATGATGGACAAGCCGGCGATCCACGCCGCCGAAGCCTTCGTCCACGCCGGCTATCCGCTCGACGTCGAAGCGCTGCTCATCATCGAGCTCGATGGTCCCAAGATCGAGGTCGACGAACTGATCAGTCGCGTCGAGGCCATCGCCAACGGCTGCGGCTCGACCACCTGCCAGATCTCGAGCTCCGAGGCCGAGCGCAACCTGTTCTGGGCCGGACGCAAGGCTGCATTCCCCGCCGTGGGCCGCATCTCGCCCGACTATCTCTGCATGGACGGCACCATCCCCCGCGGCGCGCTGCCGAAGGCGCTGGCGCGCATCCGCGAGCTCTCGGAGAAATACCAACTCGGATGCGCCAACGTGTTCCACGCCGGCGATGGCAATCTGCACCCGCTGATCCTCTACGATGCCAACAAGCCCGGCGAGATCGAGCGCGCGGAAGCTTTCGGCGCCGATATCCTCCGCGCCTGCGTCGAGTTCGGCGGCGTGCTCACCGGCGAGCACGGCGTCGGCATCGAGAAGCGCGACCTGATGCCCGACATGTTCACCGAGATCGATCTCAACCAGCAGCAGCGGCTGAAATGCGCGTTCGACTCGCAGGGCCTCCTCAATCCCGGAAAAGTGTTTCCGACCCTGCACCGTTGCGCCGAGCTCGGCCGCATGCACGTGCACGCGGGCAAGCTGGCATTTCCGGATATTCCGCGGTTTTGAAGCCAGGGCTGACCCGTCCCACCCTTGTCTTGTAGGAGAGGGCGAGCCAGCATTTTCCTTCACATGAGCGCGTATTGCGCCCGCTCGCGTCTCGCCAGCAGCGGCAGTGCCTGCCCGGCGATGTGGCTCTTGAAATGCGCGCTCTCCTGATGCGCCTGGAAAGCCGCCTCGTCGCGGAATAATTCGTAGAACAGGAACTGGGCCGGATTGTCCTTGGCGCGGCTGATCAGGAACAGCTTCACGCCGGGTTCGCTTTGAGCCTGTGGCAGGAAGCCGCGGAGGATCTCGGCAACGCGGTCGGCTTGCTCGGCCTTCGCTTCCCATTGCGCCACGACCAGAAGACCACCGCCGCTGACCGCCTGATGGATGGCTTGCTGGTTCACTGCCTGCTCGTTCATGAGGGAACTCCGTTAGAGAGGGAACAGTTCGATCAATAACGAAGTTTGAATGGGAATGATTCGATGGCGATCGAAGCACGACTGTGCCGAACGAGCCGTGCAGGATCGCCGCGCGCGCTCGCCGGATCAGCCACCGCAAGATGCGTGCACCTCCTTTGGAATGAGGGCGTCAAAGCTCCGCGCGAATTGATTTCCGACGGGAATTTCGCTACCGCCTTTTCTCGTGGATACGCTCAGGGTCAGAGACGCCAAGGACGTCGAAGAGGTGGTGCGCGCGGCGATTGCCAACGAGCAGCCGCTCGAGATCATCGGTCATGGCAGCAAGCGCAGCATCGGGCATGCGATGGTGACCAACGCGGTGCTCGACGTCTCCGCGCTGAATGCCGTCACCTCCTATGAGCCCAACGAGCTGATTGTCACGCTCCAGGCCGGCGCGCCGCTGGCCGACGTGCTGTCCCTGATCGATGCCAAGAACCAGCAATTCGCCTTCGAGCCCGTCAACACCGCGCCACTGCTTGGCACGTCCGTGTCGGGCACCATCGGCGGTATGATCGCTTCCGGCCTCGCCGGCCCGCGGCGGATCAGGGCGGGCGGGGCACGCGATCATCTGCTGGGGGCGCATGCCGTTTCCGGCTTTGGCGACAGCTTCAAGACCGGCGGCAAGGTGGTCAAGAACGTCACGGGCTACGATCTCTGCAAGCTGCTGGCAGGGTCTTGGGGCACGCTGTCAGTCATGACCGAGGTGACGCTGAAGGTGATGCCGAAGCCGGAGGCGGAGCGGACGCTGTTGCTGCGCGGATTAGATGATGCTGCCGCCAACAAGGCGATGACAGCGGCGCTCGGCTCGCCCTTCGACGTCTCCGCCGCGGCGCATCTGCCGAAATCGGCTTTCCGTGCCAGGACCGAAGGACTTGGCGATATCGCCGGCCAGGGCGAGGCACTGACCGTGCTGCGGCTCGAGGGCATCATCGCATCTGCCAGTCACCGCGCCGGCTCCTTGCGCGAATTGCTGGCCCCGTTCGGAACCGCTGTTGTCATCGGGGATGCCGCGTCGTCCGCGCTGTGGGCCACCATTCGCGACGTATTGCCTTTCGCGGCCAGCGCTGCGCTCGGGGCCTGGCCGGTATGGCGCATCGTCTGCCCGCCGGCCTCAGGCGCTGCGCTCGGGACGCAATTGGCGCGCGAGACCGGTGGCGACATCATCTACGATTGGGGCGGCGGCCTGATCTGGGCGGCACTGCCGCGGAAGGGCGATGCGCATGCCCCGGCCGTTCGCCAGCGGACCAATGCCTTCGGCGGGCATGCCACGCTGATCCGGGCGGACGAGGACGTCAGGCGCGAAGTCGATGTCTTCCATCCGCAAGCACCAGGTGTTGCTGCCCTGAGCGAACGGGTCCGCACCAGTTTCGATCCGAAATCCATTCTGAACCGGGGACGGCTGACGCGGAGCGCTCGGGCATGAAGACCGAATTCTCACTCGCACAGCTCGCCGACCCCGACATCGCCGAGGCCGACAAGATCCTGCGCGCCTGTGTCCATTGCGGCTTCTGCACCGCGACCTGCCCGACCTATGTCCTGCTCGGCGACGAGCTCGATAGCCCGCGCGGCCGCATCTATCTGATCAAGGAGATGCTGGAAAAGGACCAGGCGCCGACATCCCAGGTGGTCAAGCACGTCGACCGCTGCCTGTCGTGCCTCGCCTGTATGACCACCTGCCCGTCGGGGGTGAACTACATGCACCTCGTCGATCAGGCGCGGGTCAGGATCGAGCAGCGCTACCAGCGTCCGCTCGCCGAACGGCTGCTGCGCCGGGTGCTCGCCTTCGTGCTGCCAGACCCCCGATGGTTTCGCCTGAGCATGCGGCTGGCGCAGCTGGCCCGGCCGCTCGCCGTCTTCCTGCCGACCCCGCGGCCCTCAGCCACCCCAGGACTGATCCAGCGCCTCAAGGCGATGCTGGCGCTGGCACCTGGCCGGCTGCCGACGCCGGGTGCCCTCCCGGGCAGCGTATTCGCCGCGCTCGGCAAGAAGCGCGGCCGCGTCGCGCTGCTCCAGGGCTGCGCCCAGCAGGTGCTGGCCCCGCGCATCAACCAGGCGGCCATCAATCTTCTCACCCGGCATGGCATCGAGGTCGTCCTGGTCAAAGACGAGCAATGCTGCGGCGCGCTCACCCATCATCTCGGTCACGACGATGATGCGCTGGCGCGGGCGCGCGCCAACGTCACAGCGTGGCTGAAGGAGGCCGCCGGCGAGGGGCTCGACGCCATCCTGGTGACGACCTCCGGCTGCGGCACCGTGATCAAGGACTATGGCTACCTGCTGCGCGAGGACGCCGCATTCGCGGCCGATGCGGCGAAGGTGTCCGCGCTCGCGAAGGACGTCACCGAATATGTCGCCGGTCTTGCCCTCGCGCCGAGCACGCAACAGGGCGATGTCGTCATCGCCTATCACTCCGCGTGTTCGTTGCAGCACGGACAGAAAATCACGGGCCTTCCGAAAGAATTGCTTTCCAAGAATGGATTCGTGGTGAAAGATGTGCCCGAGAGCCATTTGTGTTGCGGTTCGGCGGGGACATACAACATTCTCCAGCCCGAGCTTGCGGGCCGGTTGCGCGATCGCAAGGTCGCCAACATCGCGAGCGTCAAGCCGGACATGATTGCCGCGGGCAATATCGGCTGCATGGTGCAGATTGCCAGTGGCACGTCAGTTCCGGTCGTACACACGATTGAGCTTCTCGATTGGGCTACGGGCGGGTCGCGGCCGGCATTGAATCCGTCGCGCTGAGCTTTCGTCCGGTGACGGCTGAAAAGCCCGATCGACCATTGTTCGGCGGCAACAGGAGGACCACGATGGCGAAAGCGAGCAAGAAGAAAAGCAAGAAGGCCAAAAAGGCCAAGAAGGTCGTAGCAGCGAAGAAGGCGACGAAGAAGAAGGCAGCCAAGAAGTCGGCGAAGAAGTCGGCGAAGAAATCTGCCAAGAAGGCCGCGCCGAAGAAAGCTGCCAAGAAGTCAGCAAAGAAGGCTGCGGCCAAGAAGGCCGTGAAGGCGGCGCCGAAAAAGGCCGCCAAGAAAGCAGCGCCGAAGAAGGCGAAGGCAGCTCCCGCGCCGAAACCAGCGGCCCCCGTGGCGCCGGCACCGGAGCCCGCCGCCGAGACGAGCTGGGCGATGCCTTCGTCTTCTGCGGAAGCGACGCCGGCCGAGGGGCAAGGTTAGGCCCAAGGGATTGGGTCCTACGCTTAGGCCAAAGGCCGGTTTATCCCCATCACGATCGACAGCAGAAGGCCGTAGCAGTGATGCTGCGGCCTTTTTGCATCGCCGCCCCGATGACTTAGTCCGCTGATTCGTGGCGCGGGTGCCACGCGGTCCCAGGCCCACGTAGTATCCTGGGGCCTCAGTGCACTTTGGCGTGAAAATAATGTGATCGAGAAGCAACACCGGCCGACAACCTTTTGTGGAATCGTCAGAACGCCCAAAAAGGCGGCAGATGCTCGTGTTTTTTGCTTCTCCGTTTACGTCCCTCCATCCAGATTGGCCGAGTTACAGAGTTTGCAATCAGGTCGGGCGGCCCCGGGGGGCTTCCGGAGCTCGACCGGGGTCTAAAATTGGTGATGGGGATCGAAATGAAAAAAGTGACTTTGTTGGCAACGGCGCTGGCAATGGTGACGGGTTCGGCGTTTGCGGCGGACATGCCGTTGAAGGCCTTGAAGGCTCCGCCGGCGCCCGCATTTGATCCCTGGGATGTCGCCTTCGGCGGCGCGATCATGAACGACTACATCTTCCGCGGCGTGACCCAGTCCAACCACAAGCCGTCGGTCGCTGCCTATTTCGAGCCGCGCTACAACATCAACAAGGACCTCCAGCTGTACGCCGGCGTGTCCGCTGAGAGCATCTCCTTCGCCAACCGCGCTGCAGCCGAAGTCGACGTCTACGGCGGTATCCGCCCGACCTTCGGCGCCTTCGCCTTCGATATCGGCGTCTGGGGCTACCTGTATCCGGGCGGAAGCTGCGCCGACAACGTGCTTACCGGCGGCATTCCCGGCGGCGGCGTCTGCCCCGTCAGCACCACGACCATCTTCCTTGCCGACGGCAACGTCATGAAGAAGGACGTCAGCTTCTTCGAAGTCTACGGCAAACTGAACTACACCATCAACGACAATTGGTCCGTCGGCGTGAACGAGTATTACTCGCCGAACTTCCTGAACTCGGGTGCGTGGGGCAACTACTCCTCGCTGACCGCGAAGTGGATCGCGCCGAGCACGACGTTCGGCGCTTCGGGCGTCGGCATGTATGTGTCGGGTGAGTTCGGCCGGCAGTGGTTCGGCACCTCGGATGCCTTCTACGGCACCGGTGCGGGCACCGTCTTCGCCAACGGCATTCCCTACAAGGACTACAACACCTGGAACATCGGCGTCGGCTTCACCTATAAGGTGTTCACGCTGGATCTGCGTTACTCCGACACCGACCTGAACAAGGGTGATTGCAACGCCTTCACCAGCGCCTTCAACGCCACCGGCACCACCAACGTCACCCCGATCAATCCGGGTGGCGCCGGCTCCAACTGGTGCGGCGCGGCAGGTATCGCCAAGCTGTCCTTCGACCTGACGGCGATGAGCAACCTGAAGTAAGTTACTTCCGAGACGACTGACGGGGGCGGCAGGGCAATCTGCCGCCCTTTTGTTTTGGGGGGCGGCTTCGCTTCCACGCTAAATTAGGCGTCGGGTCGTGCGAGGTGGTCCCACGTCGTCATGGCCGGGCTTGGCCCGGCCATCCACGCGCATCCCGAGGCTCGAAAGACGTGGATGCCAGGGACGAGCCCGGGCATGCCGAATCCGGGGGACGACCGTTCCGAGCCGCGCGTTCCCCGCTCGCGCCTCAGCGGGCCGCACTCGCCTCCGGCTCGGCCCGTGCGCCGCCATTGTCGAGGACATGGATCTTGCCGTACTCCGCCATCGCCACCTTGCGGGTGTGGAAGGCATCGAGCGTCGAGCGGTGCCCGATCGAGACGATGGTGGCCTGCTGCAGCCTCTCGGCCAGCAGCCGGTAGAGCCTCGCCTCGGACAATTCGTCGAGCGAGGCGGTGGCCTCGTCGAGGAAGAGATAGTCCGGTGCATGCAACAGCGCGCGGGCGAGCCCCAGTCGTTGCTGTTCGCCGAGCGACAGCATCCGGTTCCAATGGCCGTCCTCGCCGAGCCGTTCGGCGAGATCGGGCAGGCCAACTGAGATCACCGCATCCCGGATCTGGCTTGCCTGGAATGCGCCGGGTGGTGCGGGATAGATCACGGCATCACCCAGCGCACCGACCGGGAAATAGGGGCGTTGCGGTAGCATCATCAGCTTCGCCTGCGCGGGGACGACGATGCTGCCGGTCCCGAACGGCCAGATGCCGGCGATGGCCCGGAACAGCGTCGACTTGCCGGAGCCGGACGGGCCGGTCACGAGCACGCGCTCCGGCGCCTGGATGGCGAAGCCGTCGGCGGCGACCAGCGGCGTGCCGTTGGGGAGATACACACAGAGCTTTTCCAGGCCGATATTGCGGCTGCCGCCTGCCGCTTTGAGCTCGATCGTCGCCTCATGCGCCGGCAGGTTTGCCGCGGTCGCGACCGACATTTCGAAGCCGTCGAGGCGCGCGACGATCGCACGCCATTCCGCGATCGATCGATAGAACGAGACGAAAAAGGACAGCGCATCCTGCACCTGGCCAAAGGCCGAACCGGTCTGCATCATGTCGCCGAGCTGGATGCTCTTGGCAAAGTAGGCGGGCGCCACCACCACGTAGGGAAAGATCGTTGCAGCCTGACCGTAGCTCGCCGTGAAGGCGGTGAGGCGCTTGGTCCGGCTCATGATCGCATACCAGTTGCCGATGACGGAGCCGAAGCGCTGCAGAAGATGGCCTCGCTCCGCGCGCTCTCCCTTCAACAGTGCAATCTGCTCGGAATTCTCGCGCACGCGGATCAGGTTGAAGCGGAAGTCCGCCTCGTAGCGCTGCTTCTCGAAATAAAGATTGATGAGCGGCGCACCGATCCAGTGCGTCAGTGCCGTGCCCAGGAGCGCGTAGGCCAGCGCGCACCAGACCAGAAAACCCGGGATGACGATGTCGGTGCCGTAAATGTGCAGCGGCGCCTTGTTGGACAGGCCCCAGAGGATGACGATGAACGACGCCAGCGTCACGATCGACGACAGCAGGCCGAGGCCGAGGACCAGCGTTTGCTCGACGAAGTTCGTGACGTCCTCGGTAAGACGCTGGTCAGGGTTGTCGGCCGCATCGCCCTTCAGCTGCATGCGGTAATGCGTGGCGCCGTCGAGCCATTCGCCGAGATAGTGTTGCGTCAACCAGCGCCGCCAGCGGATCTGCAGCCACTGGTTCAGATAAAGCTTGTAAACGGCTATCGCGACGTAGGTGAAGGCAAGGCCGAGGAAGATCCAGACCTGCATCACGAACTCGTTCAGATCGTAGGCCTGGAGTGCACTGTAGAACCGGTTCTGCCACTGATTGAGCAGCACATTGATGGCGACGAGCGCCAGCTCCATCGCCACGACGACGGCGAGCAGGCCGCGACCGGCCCATTTGTCTTCCGATCGGAAATACGGGCCGGCGATTCGCCAGACGATCGCCAATGTGGCGCGGATGTTCTTCACAGAGCGGGATCTCCTGCAGGGGCTGTGCGCAAATCTCTCAAGCCAAGCCGTTGAGGCAAGGGCGGAAATGAGCGCGCTTGGACTAAAGTCGCACGTGATGCAATTTGCGTTGGCTTGTCGCGGCTTGCAACCCTAGCATGGGCCTCAACGGCGCGGGGTGGGGGCCTTCGGGATTTCGCGAGCTTGTGAGCGGCCGGGAACCGCTGCATCCGCGAGGAATTCGCATCCCCTTCGGGGGTTATCGCTTCAGCGTCAAGCAGGATCGGCTGTCCACGCGGGCCGCCTGTCGCACACATGCGTGGGGGAGGAAGACCATGTGGAATCAAATCTATGATCCGTTGCATAGCCCCGTGCTGTCGACGATCGCGGCGGCAGTGCCCGTCGTCACGCTGCTGGTCCTGATCGCGAGTGGGCGCGTTCAGGCTCACATTGCAGCCGTCATCGCCATGATCGTGACCAACCTGATCACGATCTTCGTGTTCACCATGCCGGCGAACATGTCGATTCGTGCCTCGATCCTCGGCATCGTGACCGGCTTCTTCCCGATCGGCTGGATCGTTCTCAACGTCATCTTCCTCTACCAGGTGACGGTCGGATGCGGGAAATTCGAGCTGCTCAAGCGTGCGATCGGTAGCGTGACGGAAGATCGGCGGCTGCAATTGTTGCTGGTGGCTTTCTCGTTCGGTGCCTTCTTCGAAGGCGCCTCGGGCTTCGGCACGCCGGTCGCGATCACCGGTGCCGTGCTGATCGGGCTCGGCTTCTCGCCACTGGCGGCCTCGGGGCTCTCGCTGATCGCCAACACCGCACCCGTCGCCTATGGCGCGCTGGGCACGCCGATCCAGGGCCTTGCCTCGGTCACCGGGCTCGATCCCTATATCCTGGGTGCAATGGTCGGCCGGCAATTGCCGTTCTTCTCGCTGATCGTGCCGTTCTGGGTGGTGTGGGCATTCGCCGGCTGGCGAGGAATGAAGGACGTCTGGCCGGCCGTCCTCGTCACCGGCGTGTCGTTCGCGATCCCGCAATTCGTGATCTCGAATTACATCAATCCCTGGATCGTCGACATCGGCGCATCGCTCATCTCGATGGGCGCGCTGATCCTGTTCCTCAGGGTCTGGCAGCCGAAGCAGCTCTGGCTCTCGCCGGCGCTGCGCGGCCACGATGAATCGGCGGCCACCATGGCGGCCGCAAAACCGCTCGACAAGACGCCCTTGACGCAAGGCGAGCTGTTCAGTGCGCTTCTGCCGTGGATCATCGTCTGCATCGTGATGCTGATCTGGGGTAACGGCGCCTTCAAGACGTGGGCGAATTCGATCTTCACCTGGAACTATGCCGTTCCCGAGCTGCACCAGATGATCAACAAGATGCCTCCGGTCGCGCCAGGGCCGACAAAGGAAGCGGCCGTGTTCAGCTTCACCTATCTGTCGTTCACCGGCACGGGCATGCTGATTGCGGCGATCATCTCCGGCCTGCTGATGGGCGTCGGTCCCGGCAAACTCGTGGCCGAGTATGGCCGCACCATCCGGCTCTGCGCGATCTCGCTGATCACGATCTCGGCGATGCTCGCGATCGGCACGCTGACGCGGCTGTCCGGCGTCGACGCGACGCTCGGTCTCGCCTTTGCCGCAACCGGCGTGCTCTATCCCTTCTTCGGCACGCTGCTCGGCTGGTTGGGCGTGGCACTGACCGGATCGGATACATCCTCGAACATCCTGTTCGGCAATCTCCAGAAGATCACCTCCCAGCAGCTCGGCCTGTCGCCGATCCTGATGGGCGCGGCGAACTCGTCCGGCGGTGTGATGGGCAAGATGATCGACGCGCAGTCGATCGTGGTCGCCTCCACCGCGACCAACTGGGTCGGCCACGAAGGCAGTATCCTGCGCTTCGTGTTCTGGCACTCGATCGTGCTCGCCTGTCTTGTCGGTCTGCTCGTGACGTTGCAGGCCTATGTCTATCCGTTCACGGCGCTCGTCCTGAAGTAGCAGGCGGCACCGGGCTTCGACAGCAAATCCCCGCGGGATCGTCCCCGCGGGGATTTTGGTCTCCTGCACCGACGAACCTTCTCAAAGGCCTTGCCGTCTTATAGAAGACCCGGCAAATCGGAATGCTCGAGAGGTCTGATGGTGTCGCTGAAGAAGATGGTATGTGCCGCGGCCGCGTTGCTCGTGATGTCCGCCGTTGCACCTGCGGAAGAAGGCTTTCCCTTCGGCACCGAGATGACGCTGGAAGCCGTGCCGCAGCCCGGCTCGAAGCGGATCCCGAACCTCGAGATCGGCGACCATGGCGAGGTCGTGCTCGAGCTCTGGTGCAAGGGTGGCAAGGGCCAGTTCTCCGTTGCCGGCAACACCGTGATTTTCGTCCCCGGCCCAATTCAGGATCGTTCCTGTCCGCCCGCCAAGGCCCAGGCCGACGACGATCTCGTCGCAGCGCTCGCCGCTGTCGAGACCTGGAAGCGCCAGGGCGACATGCTCACGCTGGTCGGCCCGAAGACGTTGCGTTTCCGCGAGAACGGGAATTAGATCCTCTCGTGTCCCGGACGCGGTGCGGCACGAAGTGACGCTCCGCTGAGCCGGGACCCAGACTCTCTCCACGATCTCGCTCGCAGCTTTCTGGGCCCCGGCTCTGCAGCGCTTATCGCGCTGCGTCCGGGGCACGAGAGCTTGGACTAGCTCGTCACTTCCACACCGACTTGTCGGCGTCCCAGCGCTGACCCTTCAACTCCTTGGCGAGCGCCTCGATCGAGCCGTTGTCGTCGGGCTGATCGCCCTCCTCGTCGGCGGTCGCCTCATCCGAGACGTTGAGCTTGGCGCCGCTGCTCTCGTCGGCTGTGGTGGTCGAGGGGCTGCCGATCCAGACCATCAACTTCTCTGATGTCCCCGGCTTGTCGGCGGAGACGAGGCCCGCGACCTCGATCGTGTCGGTGAGTTCGAGCGCCGGGAAATCCTGGTTCGGCCTTTTGAACACCAGCTTGAGCTTGCCGGTTGAGGGGCTGAAGCTCTGCGAGACAGGCTTGGCCGCGAGCGTCTTGCTGAGCACGCCGGCAATTGTGCTGGCGAGCTTGTCGCGGTTGATCTTGTCGCCGTCACGCCAGTCGGCGGCGGGCAGACGGATGGTGCGGTCCATCTCCGCGACCCCCGCGGTCCAGCCGGCAGCCGTGACACCCGGCATCGTCTTGAATTTTGCCAGCAGCGCGGCCGCGCGCTCCGGATCGACCGACATGTTGATGGTCTGCTCGCCGGCGCGCAACGCGTCGCAGCCGACGGAGAGACTTGCCAGCGTCACCTCGACGTCCTGGCCCTTGAGGCTTTTCAGGAAGTCGGTCGCGTTCTCCAGCTTGATCTTGACCGCGATCGCTTCCGGGGACACTTCAGTAAAGTCCTTCGGCTGCGGCGTGATGCCGTCGTCGGTGGTCTGGTTGTCCAGAAATTCCTTCTCGCTGAGGTCGGCATTGTCGGGCGACGTCACTTCGGTGACGGTCTGGCCGATGCCGATCTGGCCGCGGAACTCGAAGGTGTCGCCGGTCGGTTTGCGCGTCAGCTTGACGGTAACAGGCGCCTTCGCGCCGAGGCTCTGCGTCGTGCCGGTCAGCGTCTGGCCGGAGACCTGCAGGTTGACGACGAAGCGGTCCTTGCGGTCGGAGTTTTTTGCCACGGGGTAGCAGACGTCGAGCACGGCCGCGGTGACCGTCTTGCCCTGCCGCGTCTCCTTCAGGATCACGTCGGCATTGCCGTCCATCAGCCCGTCGATCGAGGTGAAATAGCGCGTCTCGATGCCGCCGGGCGCGGCGGCCTTCGGCGACAGCTTCATCTGGGCTGAGGCGACTTCGGGCGAGACGGCGAGCAGGACCGCCAAAAGAATTGTCGGGCAAACCAGAAGCGCGCGCATTGACGAAATCCTCGATCGAAAGAATCGGGCGCCACCGTAGTGGGTTTTGGCCGCCGGTTGAATCGGAAAGCGTGCGGCATGATCGGCAAAAAAGAAGGCCGCCCGGAGGCGGCCTTCATGACATTGTCAGGTGGGGACGGGCTTAGAAGCCGCCCATGCCGCCGCCGGCCGGCATGGCGGGCGCGGCTTCCTTCTTCGGCATCTCGGCGACCATCGCTTCGGTGGTTACCAGGAGGCCAGCCACGGAGGAGGCGTCCTGGAGCGCGGTGCGCACCACCTTGGCGGGATCGATGATGCCCTTCTCGATCATGTCGACATAGTCCTCGGTCTGGGCGTCGAAGCCGAAGGTCTCCGACTTGTTTTCCAGGATCTTGCCGACCACGATCGAACCCTCGACGCCGGCATTCTCCGAGATCTGGCGGATCGGAGCTTCCAGCGCCTTCAGCACGATATTGATGCCGGCCTGCACGTCGGCATTGGCGTTGGTGAGACGGCCGACGGCCTTCTTGGCGCGCAGCAGCGTCACGCCGCCGCCGGGGACGATGCCTTCCTGCACCGCGGCGCGGGTGGCGTTGAGCGCGTCCTCGACGCGGTCCTTCTTCTCCTTGACCTCGATCTCGGTGGCACCGCCGACGCGGATCACCGCGACGCCGCCGGCCAGCTTGGCGAGACGCTCCTGGAGCTTCTCACGGTCGTAGTCCGAGGTGGTCTCCTCGATCTGGGCCTTGATCTGGCCGACGCGGGCTTCGATGTCGGGCTTCTTGCCGGCGCCCTTGACGATCGTGGTGTTCTCCTTGTCGATCACGACCTTGCCGGCGCGACCGAGCATCTTCACCGTGACGTTCTCGAGCTTCATGCCGAAGTCTTCGGAGATCAGCTGGCCACCGGTCAGGATCGCGAGGTCTTCGAGCATGGCCTTGCGGCGGTCGCCGAAGCCCGGCGCCTTGACGGCCGCGACCTTCAGGCCGCCGCGCAGGCGGTTCACGACCAGGGTCGCCAGCGCCTCGCCCTCGACGTCCTCGGCGATGATGACGAGCGGCTTGCCCGACTGCACCACGGCTTCCAGCACCGGCAGCATGGCCTGCAGGCCGGACAGCTTCTTCTCGTGCAGGAGGATGTAGGCGTCCTCGAGCTCGGCGGTCATCTTCTCGGGGTTGGTGACGAAATAGGGGCTGAGATAGCCGCGGTCGAACTTCATGCCCTCGACGATGTCGACTTCGGTATCGAGCGACTTGTTTTCCTCGACGGTGATGACGCCCTCGTTGCCGACCTTCTGCATCGCCTGGGCGATCATCTTGCCGATGGCGGTGTCGCCGTTGGCCGAGATGGTGCCGACCTGGGCGACCTCGGAGGAGGCGGCGACGGGCTTGGCGCGCTTCTCGATGTCCTTGACGACGGCGTGGACCGCGGTGTCGATGCCGCGCTTGAGGTCCATCGGGTTCATGCCGGCGGCAACCGCCTTGGCACCTTCGCGCACGATGGCCTGGGCCAGCACGGTCGCGGTGGTGGTGCCGTCGCCGGCGAGGTCGTTGGTCTTGGAGGCGACCTCACGCACCATCTGGGCGCCCATGTTCTCGAACTTGTCCTCGAGCTCGATCTCCTTGGCGACGGTGACGCCGTCCTTGGTGATGCGCGGCGCGCCGAACGACTTCTCTATGACGACGTTGCGGCCCTTCGGACCGAGCGTCACCTTGACGGCGTTGGCGAGAATGTCGACGCCGCGCAGCATGCGATCGCGCGCGTCTCCGGAAAACTTGACGTCCTTGGCAGCCATTGTCTGCAATCCTTGTTAATTCGTGATGTGTCTGTCGCACTCCGTTCGTCATTGCCGGGCTTGCCCCGGCAATCCATCTCACTGCGAAGAATGATGGATGCCCGGGTCAAGCCCGGGCATGACGATGGGATATTCAGCGGCCGTTCAGGCTGACGGCCTTAGGCCATCACGCCCATGATGTCCGACTCCTTCATGATCAGGAGCTCTTCGTTGTCGATCTTGACCTCGGTGCCCGACCACTTGCCGAACAGTACGCGGTCGCCGACCTTGAGATCGATCGGGATCAGCTTGCCAGCCTCGTCGCGGCCTCCGGGGCCGACGGCGACGACTTCGCCCTGGGACGGCTTTTCCTTGGCGGTGTCGGGGATGATGATGCCGCCCTTGGTCTTTTCCTCGGCGTCGATACGTTTGACCACGACACGGTCATGCAGCGGACGAAATTTGGACTTAGCCATGACGTTTCCCTTTGGAGGCTCGCTTTTCCGAAAGCAGCGGAAGTGGGTGAGGGCGGCGCTCCCGTTCCCCCTCTTCCCGAGGAGCGAACGGCGCGCTTAGCAATCGGTCTTTCCGAGTGCTAATAGTGCGCAGGGGATATGGCTTGACTGCGATCCTGTCAAGCAAAGGTGGTTAAGCGATTGGTGAGGCGGATATAGGATGGTGGCATTGGAAACTTGTTCGGGGCGCCGGCGTATCAAAGGACGTCATTGCTCCGGCAGCGGTTTTGCGCTTGGCTGCGGCTGGGGTGCGGCCAGGGTCTTGTTCGGGGGAATGCCATGATCAGTTCAGCTCACGCGCGCACGGTTGCCAATCTGGCGGCGGCCTCTTGTCTGGCGCTGCTGCTGGGTGCCTGCGGCGGCGGCATGAGCCTGCCGTCCTTTTCGTCGTCCCAGCCGGCGCCGGTGGCCGAGCCCGGCACCGCGCCGGAAATGCCGGCCTCGATCCGCGCCGACGAGATCGTCGGCCGCTGGGGCCTCGCCTCGTTCCAGAACCCGGCCGACCGCGCCCGCACCGAGGCGGCTGCGCGAGCCCAGTGCAAGAATCCCTACGTGATCGGCGCCGGTTCGTCCGGCGGCGTGATCATGCATCTCGCCGACCAGGCTACGC
Source organism: Bradyrhizobium sp. CCBAU 51627 (assembly GCF_028128765.1). Taxonomy (GTDB): domain Bacteria; phylum Pseudomonadota; class Alphaproteobacteria; order Rhizobiales; family Xanthobacteraceae; genus Bradyrhizobium. The sequence continues at coordinate 88,431 of NZ_LBJG01000026.1, read as the reverse complement.
CGCAGGAACTGCGGCTGAAGGGCTCGCCGAGCGGCAAGAACTATATCGGCCCCTCCGGCCCGACGCCGGGCGAGCAGGACCGCGAGATCGTCTCCTTCGACGGCCGCGTCATGATCACCCGCTTCGTCGACAAGGACGCCGCCACCCGCTACGGCAACATGGTCTATGTCCGCTGCGCCCCGAGGGCGTGATTTTCTGCAGTCGTTCCGGGGCGCGCGAAGCGTGAACCGGGAACCTCGAGATTCTCAGGTGCGCAATTGCGCACCGGAGTTCGATGCTGACGCACCGGCCCGGAATGACCGCCTGAAAATAAGTCCCAAAAACAAAAACGCCGGCTCTCGCCGGCATTTTGCTTTTCTGGCTTTCGCGTCCGCTCAGTCGAACAGCGCGTCGATGTCGTCCTGCGAGGCATGGCCGACGTCGCCGGCGAGCTTCGGTCCGTTGAGGAGCTTTTCGTCTTCGCTGCGGCTGTCGACATGCGCCGGCACGTGGGACTTGATCGCGTCGACGCCGCCCCAGATCTCCATCATCGCGTTGATGTGCTGCTCGATGAACTTCATCGTCGTCATGACCTTGCTGATGCGCTGGCCGGTCAGGTCCTGGAAGTTGCAGGCCTCGAAGATCGAGATGACGCGTTCCTGAATGTCGTCGGCGAGCCGCTTCTGCTGATCGACCGAGTCCACCTTGGACATCGCGCTCGCTGCCTGGTCGATCGACTCCGCGGCCTCGAGGATCTGCTGGGTCGCCTGTTCGGTGCCGCCGACCACCGCGCCGAGTTCGCCATTGACCTTGGCCATCTCGCCGCCGTCGAAGCTCTTGCCGTGCAGGGTCGCGATCTCGCGCTTGGTGCGGTCGATAGCATCATGGATGAGGTCGAGTTCGACCTTCAGCTTCTCGCACTGCTCGATCTGGGCGCGATAGGTGTCGAGCATCGTGCGCGCCTCGGAAAGCTCGTGGGCGGTGGAGGCGTCGATCGCGGCCATCGCTGCACTGCCGGATAGCGGGGCCGTGCCCTTTGCCATCTGTGCGCGGATCGCGCGCAGCTCGGCCATGATCTCGCTGTGCATCGGGCCTGCCTCTTCGGTCACGTCGACAATTGGCATCTCGCCGCCGGCGATATCCTCGACACGAAAACGTTTGCGGTGAACAGCCATCAGGATACTCCCCCCACCTCTTTCACGGGTCTTTGTAGGCAGAAGCAATTTAACACGAGGTTCACGGCCGGAACTGAGAAGCGGCCGCGCGCGACGGCGAGCATGCGCGCGGTTAACCATGCGGCTCGCGCCTTCACCGAAAATAAACGCTGATCGCCGAATTGGGCCGCCGCTCGCGACGTGGTGAATCGAAACCCCCGATCCGTTTACCAAACGAAACGGAGTTTGCTCTTTATTGACCACGTCGAGGACGCGAGACTTCAGCCAGCGCGCTCGGCGGCGAATGCAACTAGACGAAACAGTACAGAGTACGTCGATGTTCAAGAAAATGTCTGTCGCGCTGCTCGGCAGCGCTTGCGGCTTCATTGTCAGCACCGATTGCGCCAGCGCCTTCGACAATACGGTCCCGAACGATCCGCCCGCGGTGCTCTACCAGCCGCGTGTGCCGGCGGCGCCGGTCCGCGTCGCCTCCAATGGCAACATGGGCGGCGGCTTCATCGAGTTCCTGTTCGGCGATGGACCCGGCCGCGGCCCGGCCTACGCTCCGCAGCAGCCGATCTATCAGCAGCAGCCGGCTTACGCCGATCCGCGCCGCCTGCCGCCAATGGGCGAGCCGCAGATGCAGGGTGGATATCAGCAGGGTGCGAGCTATCAGCAGGAGGCGATCGATCCGCGGCAGCGTCCGTTCGATCCGAAGTTCGAGAAACAACTTGTTGACTATAGCGGCAAGGAAAGCGCCGGCACGATCGTGGTCGATTCCACCAACAAGTTCCTCTATCTCGTCGAGGGCAACGGGCGCGCGTTGCGTTACGGAATCGGCGTCGGACGCGAAGGTTTTACCTGGACAGGCGTGAAGTCGATCACGGCCAAGCGCGAATGGCCGGATTGGACGCCGCCGGCGGAAATGCTCGCTCGCCGGCCTGATCTGCCGAGGCACATGGAGGGCGGCCCGGAAAACCCGCTCGGCGCGCGCGCGATGTATCTCGGCTCCACGCTCTACCGCATCCACGGCTCCAACGAGCCCTGGACTATCGGCACCAACGTCTCCTCCGGCTGCATCCGCATGCGCAACGAGGACGTCATCGACCTCTACGGCCGCGTCAATGTCGGCACCAAGGTCGTGGTGATGTGATCGCCTGATGTCCGACGTGAAAACGGCCGCCTCATCGGCGGCCGTCTTGTTTGGCACTGTCGAGGCAAACTCAGGCGTAATCGCTACCGCCGTCGTCTCCGCCGCCGAAGTCGCTGTCGCTGTCGTCGGCCATGTCCATGTTGCCGTTGTCGTTGTTGTCGTAGTCCTGATCGTTGTCGTCGCGATCGTTCGAGGCCTGGTCGAAGAAGCCCTGTCGGGAGTCCCTGTTCGATCCGATGTCGTCGAGACCGGCGTCGCGGGCAAGCGAGCTGCCGGACTGATCGCCGCCCCAGGGGGAGCCGCCGCGCTCCTCGATGATGGTGGTGTCGCCAAAAGCCTGATGCGATCCGCCGCCCATCATGCCGCGGATGCTTGAAAGCAGCAGCGAACCGCCGACGACACCGGCCGCGGCCGCCGCCGCCGTGCCCAGGAACGAACCGCCCCCACCGCCGACCGGCGGGGCGCCATAGCCCTGACCATATCCCTGACCTTGCCCGTAAGCCTGGCCATACGGCGGTTGGCCGTAACCCGGCTGGGCCTGCTGCATCGCCTGGCCGCTATTCCAGACCGGCCGCTGCTCGCGGGGCGGTACGTTGGGAACCGAGCCGCGCGACGAACTCGAGCCGAACAACGTGTCGCGCATGGTGTCCAGGAAGCCGCCGGATTGCGGCTGCTCCTTCGCATGCGCCGCTTCCAGCTCCTGGATGCGGGCATTCGCGCGCTTCAGCGCTTCGTCCTGGACCAGCGTGGTCTGCACCAGCGCGTAGACGGCGCCCGGCGCCTTGCGTAAGCCGTCCGAAATCGCGGCGATCGCGTCGGGATCGCGCGGTGCATTTTCCAGTTTCGAAAGCCTGTCGAAAAGATCGTCGACGAGCTGGCGTTCCTGCGGCGTCATGGTCTGTCTCCCTCGCGCGAAACAAGCGCAAGCGGGATGTAGGGTTCCATTGTGGCCCCAACAGTGGCGGCCGGATTAAATTTCGGTATGCGACAGACTGCCCCAAGGCTTTGCCCCAAGGCTTTGCCCCAAGGCTTTGCAGCAAGGCTTACCTTTCAGGGCTGGTTTTCGCCGGTGTCATGCCAACGTCACATGGCTGGCCGCGAGAAGCTGCGCGAAGGCGTCGCCGGCGAGGTAGGCGTGCTCGCGCTCGCGGACATCGGTCATCGGATCGAGGCCGGTGAGGACTTCGTCGACGAAGCCGGGATGGCACATCACCAGGCCGCCCTCGGGGAGGCCCTCAAGGAACTGCCGCATCAGCGCGCCGAAATCGGCCGCGCGCGTGAAATCATAGGCGCCGGCGAAAGCGGGATTGAATGCGAGACCGACGCGCTGCGCGCGGCGGCGGAATTGCGCGCTGAGGACATCGAGCACCATCGCTTTTGGCGAAGCCAGTCGCTGCGCCAGCGGCAGGTTGCGGCCGCCCTGCCGCACCCAGGCCTTGGGCGCGGCCTCGCCGACCGCCTCGAGGAAGCCGTCGCGCACCTGCGGAAACAGCTGCACGTGCTGATGGCCGTCGACGAAGTGGGGCGGCCGGCCGAAGGCTTCCGCGAAGGCCACGAGCTGCGCTCGCACCTCGTTGCGGAAGAACTCGCTGTCGAGCCGCCGCATCAACCCGGCGCGCAACAGTTTTGGAAAAGCCATGAACATGTCGCCGTCGAGCGGACGGAAATGCATGGTGAGCGGGCGGAATGGGGCCGACAGCGTCACGTGCAATCCGATCGCGCAACGCGGGCTCGCCTTGACCGCTGCCTGAAGCGCCTCGATCTCGCTGCGCTGGATCGCCGGGCCGACTATCATCACCGAGGTGGCGTTGAGGCGGCCGCGCTCGATCAGGTCGCGGATGGCGCGGTTGACCCCAGGGCTGATGCCGTAATCATCGGCGCAGAGCCAGATCCGCCGCAGGCGCGCGGCCGCGCTCATTCGGCCGCAGTCCTGTTCGATGCGTCGTCGGCGGTGTCGGCGTTAGAGTGCTTTTCGCTGTGCTCGGCAACGAAATAGATCGGACGCGCCTTCAGCTCGGAGAGGATCTTGCCGATATATTCGCCGACGATGCCGATCATGATGAGCTGCACGCCGCCGATCGTCATCAGGCCGACCACGAGCGACGGATAGCCAGGGACCTGCTTGCCGGTCGTGAAAACCTCCCACAGGATCGAGAGGCCAAACAGGAACGCGCCGCCGGCGAGGATGACGCCGAACAGGCTGGCGAAACGCAGTGGTGCCACCGAGAACGAGGTCAGGCCCTCGATCGACAGGCCGAGCAGGCTTGCTGCGTTGAAGGTGGTGACGCCGTGGGTGCGCGCTGCGGGCTCATAGTCGACGCGGATCTGGCGGAAGCCGATCCAGCTGGCGAGGCCCTTGAAGAAGCGGTTGCGCTCCGGCAGTTGCCGCAGCGCGGTTACCGCGCGCGGCGAGAGCAGGCGGAAGTCGCCGGCATCTTCCGGGATCTTCTGGCGGGCCCCCCAGTTGATCAGCGCGTAGAAGCCGTGCACGGCGACCCGGCGCAGGAACGTCTCGTTGTCGCGATGTGCCTTGGCGGTATAGACGACGTCATAGCCGTCATCGATCCAGTGCCGCACCAGCTGCTCGATCAGCGCCGGCGGATGCTGACCGTCGCCGTCCATGAACATGACGGCTCCGAGCCGGGCATGGTCGAGGCCGGCCATCAGGGCGGCCTCCTTGCCGAAATTGCGCGACAGCGAGACCACCTGGACGTCAATGGCGTCGGCCGGCAGCGAGCGGGCGATCGACAGCGTCGCATCCTTGCTGCCGTCATCGACATAGACGACCTCGCAAGCGAGCCGATAGCGCTGCCGTACGACCTTGGCGAGATCGCAGATGCGCTGATGCAGGGCGGCAAGGCCTGCCGCCTCGTTGTAGACGGGGACGACAATCGACAGCCCCTTCGCCGCGGCATTCGCTGCGGTGGTGGTCAGGGCGGAAACGTCAGAGCCCAGCGTCATCGATCGAGGTTCCAGAGGCGTTCAAGGTCATCTCAACAGCATATGGTAGCTGCCGTTTGCTGTCGCTACGCTGAACGGAACAGCTCGGCAGCTTTGGGCTCATCGCCGCAGGAAGGCCTCGAGCTTGGCGAACAGCGGGTTCTCCCGGTCGAACACGTAGTCGAGCGAAACCACCGAGACGGTCTCGGCGCCGTGCTCGCGCAGGAAGCTTGCCAGCGCATAAAGCTGTCCTGGCGGGCAGTGCAGCGTCAGCATGCCCGATGAGGTCGGCCCGCCGAACGGAGCTTCGACGCCGAACCGGCTATGGGCTTCGCCAATAAGGGCGGTATCGCATTGCCGGAAGCGGGTCCGGACCTCGCGGTATTTGTTGGCGCGCGCGCGTGCCGCGATGTGGTCGAGGATCACGCGCGCGGTCTCGAGCGCCTGCGGCGACCAGTCGGCGTGCTTTGAGGCGACCAGATTGGCCTGGCTGCGCAGCATCACGCCGTCGTCGAGCACCCGCAAGCCGTTGGCGGCGAGCGTCGCCCCCGTGGTGGTGATGTCGACGATCAGTTCGGCACTGCCCGCGGCCGGCGCGCCTTCGGTGGCACCAGCGCTCTCGACAATGCGGTAATCGGTGATGCCGTGGGTTTGGAAGAAGGTGCGAGTCAGGTTGACGAACTTGGTCGCGACCCGCATCCGCATGTGGTGCTGCTCGCGGAAGCCGGTGGTGACATCGTCGAGATCGGCCATGGTACGGACATCAATCCAGGCCTGCGGCACCGCGACGACGACGTCGGCATAGCCGAAGCCGAGCCCGTCGATCAGGGACACGTGCTTGTCGGCGTCCGCGATGTTCTCGCGCACCAGGTCTTCGCCGGTGACGCCGAGATGTGCGAAGCCGCGCGACAGTTGCGAGGCGATCTCGCTCGCCGAGAGATAGGCGACCTCGACATTGTCGAGGCCCGCGATGGTGCCGCGATAGTCGCGGGCGCCGCCGGCCTTCGACAGCTTGAGCCCGGCGCGGGCGAAGAAGCTTTCCGCGTTTTCCTGAAGGCGGCCCTTGGAGGGAACGGCCAGAACGAATGGCGCGCTCATGACTTAAGCTCCCACCTTGCGGCCGATCCTGGTCAGAGCGTCGACCCAGACCGAGAAGCCGACCGCCGGAATCGGAGTTGGCGATCCAAGCTGGGTCATCAGTCCATCATAACGGCCGCCGGCGACCAGCGGTTCGGCGCCATTGCCCCTGTGATGCAGCTCGAATTCGAAGCCGGTGTAATAGTCGAGCCCGCGGCCGAATGCGGTCGAGAAGCGCGTGGTCTTCACCTCGATGCCGCGCGCGGCCATGAAGCCGATCCGGCTTTCGAATTGGTCGATGGCGCCGGCGAGGTCGAGCTTTGCATCAGTGGTGAGCGCGCGCAGCTCAGCGACGGCATCGTCCGGATTGCCTGATATCGACAGGAAGCGCTTGAGGACATCGATCGCCTCGCGCGGAAGCGCGCCACCCTTGAGCGTCGACTGCTCGAGGAAGCGGTCGGCGATCTCGGCCGTGGTGCGGCCGCCGACATTGGTGGTCCCGGCGATCGACATCAGATCCGTGACGAAGGCCAGCGCCGCTTTGCGGTCCGAGCCGGCGAGCGCGGCCAGCACGCCCTCATATTCGCTGCGGGTCGCGGCGGTCGCAGCCGCCAGCCGCTCCAGATCCTGCTCCAGACTGATCTTGCGATTGAAGTCCTTGACCAGGCGGCGGCGCCAGACCGGGTAGAGGTTGAGGGCATCAAGCAGCGCGTTGAACAGCGCCACGTCCCCGGTGCGGATCTCGACATCGCGCACGCCGAAGGCGGCGGTTGCCTCCAGCGCCAGCGCCAGGGTCTCGGCATCCGCGGCGGCGCGGTCCTGCCGGCCGAACGATTCGATGCCGGCCTGGAGGAATTCGCTGGGCTGGCCACTGCGGTAGCGGAACACGGGTCCCAGATAGCTGAATCCGGCCGGCTGACCGGCGCGGCCGGAGGCGAGATAGTCGCGCGCCACCGGGATCGTCAGGTCGGGGCGCAGGCAGAGCTCTTCGCCGGACAGGTCCGTCGTCAAATAGAGGCTCTTGCGGATGTCCTCGCCGGACAGATCGAGGAACGGCTCGGCCGGCTGCAGGATGGCTGGCTCGGACCTGATGTAGCCGGCCTGCGCAAACGACAACAGCAGCGTATCCGCCCAGGCGGCGGAGCCGGCAGCATTTGAGGTGGCAGTTGCGGTCATAACAGGGTCCATCGTCCCGGTGGAACCGGGCAGCGAGCAAGGGGAGACGAGTTGGCGCAGCCCTTAGCATGGCCCGAAACCGGTTTCGACCTCCAAAGGATCAATCGCTTAACGGCGGGGCAATGCATGGGATCAGGCGGTTTTGCCGCTCCAGTCGCCCAGCACCGCCTGCACCAGCGCCAGCGCCGCCACCGCGGCGGTGTCAGCCCGCATGATGCGGGGGCCGAGGGCCAGCCGCAGGATCTTCGGCTGGCGCAGCAGCAGGCCCCGTTCCTCCTCGGCAAAGCCGCCCTCGGGTCCGATCAGCACGTCGATACCTCGTCCGGGCTCGCGCGCGCCTTGCAGGCTCTGGACCGGATTTTCGACCTCGGCTGCCTCATCGCAGAAGATCAGCAGGCGGTCGGCAGGGCGCTGGCTGAGGTAACGCTCCAGCGACATCGGTTCGGCGACAGTGGCAATGCTCAAAATCCCGCATTGCTCGGCCGCTTCGACCACATTGGCGCGCATCCGTTCGGTGTTGACCCGGGAGGCCTGCGTGAACCGGGTCAGGACCGGCTGCAGGCTGGCAGCGCCCATCTCGATGGCCTTCTGGACCATGTAATCGAGCCGGGCATGCTTGAGGGGGGCGAAGACGTAGGCGAGGTCGGGCAGGCGGTCCTGGGGCCGGGTCGGCTGCAGGATGACGAGGCCATCCGGACGCTTGCGGCCTTCGATCGCGGCCTGCCATTCGCCGTCGCGGCCATTGAAGGCCAGCACCTCGGCTCCGGCGGCGAGCCGCAGCACATTGCCGAGATAGTTGCTCTGGTCGCGGTCGAGGGCGATCCTGGCGTCCTGGGCCAGGGGGGCATCGACGAACAGGCGGGGGGCGCGAAAATCGTGCGAGGGCATTGGTCAAAAGTCCGATTTGCCGCCGTTCTTAAACGAAAGCAGCCATTTCGGGGGTAAATATTGCCGAACTGCTGCGTCGGCGCGCCGCGCTCTTGCCCTATTCAACGGGTTGTTAAGGCTCGGCGGGAATCGTAAAATCGCGCGCACGCTGGTTGCGCTTCAATGGAAGACGCCGAACCCCGTAAGCTCCTGCCGGAGAGACACTCTTGATAATCCGTCGTTTGATGGTTCCTATTACTGCCGCCATGGTCACCGTGGGGGCCGCGGGTGCTCATGCCCAGGGATTCCCGGCGCCGTTACCGGGCCAGGCCGCAGCCGATCCCGCATTTCCGCCCGTCAACGGCCGAGCGCCGGTCGCCTCCATTGGCACCGCGCCACAGGCTTCCTTCCCGGTCAACGGCGCCGCGCCCCTCGGTGGGGGCGGCGGCGCCTTCAGCGCGGCCCCGCCGACGCAAGCCGGTCCCGGCGAGAATTGCATGAAGGCGTTCATCCCGCTCCGCGAGGAGGCCGAGAAGCGCGGCAAGCTGATCAAGGCTGCGAGCGACCGCCATGCCTCGCCCGAGGAAGCCTGCAAGCTGATCAGGAGTTTCGGCCAGGCCGAGTCCAAGATGATCAAGTATGTCGAGGCCAATGCCGCCAAATGCGGAATCCCGCCGCAGATCGGCGCGCAGATGAAGGACGGCCACAAGAACACCGAGGCCATGCAGACGAAGGTCTGTAACGTCGCGCAGCAGATGGCGAACCAGCCGCGCGGTCCGGCCGGTCCGTCGCTCAGCGAAGTGGTGGGCTCGGGCTCGGCGCCGGAAGCCAATGCCGGCAGGAAGGGCGGCAGCACCTTCGACACGCTCAACGGCAACGTCCTCACCCGATGAGCGACACATCAGCCCGTGTTGCCGACTCTACCGGCAACTGGGTCGATACGCTCGCGCCGTCATGGGCGCGGCCGTATCTGCGCCTGTCCCGCTTCGACAGGCCGATCGGCTCCTGGCTTCTGTTGATGCCGTGCTGGTGGTCGGCCGCGCTCGCCAGCGGCATGGCGCATGACGCCCGCCGCCTGCCGCTGATCATCGTGCTGTTCTTCATCGGCGCCTTCGTCATGCGCGGCGCCGGCTGCACCTGGAACGACATCACCGACCGCGACCTCGACGACAAGGTCGAGCGCACCCGCTCGCGGCCGCTGCCGTCTGGACAGGTGACCACGAAGCAGGCGCTCGCCTTCATGGTTGCGCAGGCCCTGATCGGGCTCGTGGTGTTGTTGCAGTTCAACCGCTTCGCCGTCCTGACCGGCATCGCCTCGCTTCTGATCGTCGCGATCTACCCCTTCATGAAGCGCATCACCTGGTGGCCGCAGACCGTGCTCGGGCTTGCCTTCTCCTGGGGCGCCTTGATGGGCTTTGCCGTCACCTTCGGACGCATCGACGTCACCGCGCTGGTGCTCTATGCCGGCGCGATTTCCTGGGTGATCGGCTATGACACGATCTATGCGCATCAGGATGCCGAGGACGACGCGCTGATCGGCATCAAGTCGACCGCGCGCCTGTTCGGCGCACACACGCACCAGGCGCTGATCCTGTTCTACGGATTGTCGGTGATGCTGATCGGCGTCGCGCTCGCCTCTGGCGATGCGCGCTGGCCGGCGTGGATCGGGCTTGCCGCGTTCGGCGCGCATCTGGCGTCGCAGATCGTACGGCTCAGGATCGACTATCCTGCACTGTGCCTGCGCCTGTTCAAGTCGAACCGCGACGCGGGCTTGCTGCTGTTTGCGGGACTGCTGGCCGATGCGGTGATGCGAGCAGCCTAGCTTCGCTCAATTCCTTGCGATGATCTCGCGTTCTTCGCGATGAATCGGCAGCTCGCGCGCCATGGCGGTGCGTCGGCGCATCAGGAATTTCGGGCGGCGGGCACGGATCGCATTGGCGCGGCGACGCCGGGCGGCCGGCTTGCGGGCGCCTTCGTCGAGCTGCGGAAGCGCAAAGACCTCGCTCCAGATCGCCCAGGCTTCAGCGAGTTCGTCGCTGTCGGCGCCGACCAGCAGCGGAACGGACAGGGAGGGGTCGCGATGGACCAGCACGAGGGCCTGCGCCTCGTCGTTACCGCGCAGCGCGACGCCGGTGAAGTCGCTGACGCGCACGTTGATCGCCATCTGCATGCCGCGGACCGCACGGCGCAGCACGACGCGTTCGCGATGAAGCTCGATCTGTCTTGTGGATCCGTCGGCGCGCGGATCATGCGCATCGAAGCGGACCGGAAGGGAATGAGGGTCGAGCCGCAAGCTGCGGCTCGACCCGGCGGGGTTGACCCCGCATGTTGATGTTTGACGCCTCACGGCTTTCATTCTCCCCGCCAGGATTGTGTTCCCGGTCGATGCGAGGACCTTAGCGCAGGCCCTTTCCGAAACCGCTTAAAAAGGCTGGTTAATCCAGCGTCACCGGGCCGCATGATTGACAAGACCTTGGCGCGCATGATTGACGAGACGTTGCGCGAGAAGCGCGAATCTGAGCCTTTTGCGGGCTGAAAATGCTTGAAGTCCGCACCATTTGGGCACATCTGGTGTTCAGGGCCCAAGGTCGCCCGGAAACCTCCCGCGCCCCAACAGGATTTCGTTCGTGAACTCTTCACCATCCGCAAGCTCGACGCTTTCGCCCAAAGCCAACCGCGACCTGTTCGATCAGTCTGCGCTCTCGGATCTCGCTCAGCGTCTGGTCGAGGCGGCAAAGCGCGCCGGTGCGGATGCGGCCGATGCGGTCGCGGTGCGCGGCATCTCGCAAGGTGTCGAGGTGCGCGACGGCCGCGTCGAGGAGTCCGAGCGGTCCGAGGGCGACGATGTCGGCCTGCGCGTGCTGGTCGGCCAGCGTCAGGCCGTGGTCTCGACGAACGATGTCGGCGGCGATGCCGTCACCAAGCTTGCCGAGCGCGCAGTCGCAATGGCACGCGTGGCTCCAGCCGACAAATATGTCGGCCTTGCCGATCCCGCGCTGCTCGCGCGTGATTTCCCCGATCTCGATCTGCTCGATCCCAATGTGCCGGCAACGGCTGAGCTCGAACGCCGCGCGCTGGAGGCAGAGGCTGCTGCGCTCGCCGTGAAGGGTGTATCCAAGTCGGGCGGCGCCTCGGCCTCATCAGGCATCGGCGGCATGGTGCTCGTCACCAGCACAGGTTTCCACGGCTCTTACCTGCGCTCCAGCCAGGGCATCTCGGCGACCGCAATCGCCGGCGAAGGCACCAGCATGGAACGCGACTACGACTTCACCTCGGCGCCGCACGGCGCCGATCTGCTGTCGCCGCAAGCCGTCGGCCGTTCCGCCGGCGAGCGCACCGTCGCCCGCTATAATCCGCGCAAGGTCGAAACCTGCAAGGTGCCCGTGGTGTTCGACCCGCGCGTCGCGGGCTCGCTGGTCGGCCATCTCGTCGGTGCCATCAACGGCGCCTCCATCGCGCGCAAGACCAGTTTCCTCAAGGACAAGCTCGGCGAGCAGCTGTTCGCCAAGAACATCCGCATCGTCGATGATCCCTTGCGCAAGCGCGGCCTGCGCTCGCAGACGTTCGATGCCGAGGGCGTCGCGGTGAAGACAATCGCGCTGGTCGACGAAGGCGTGCTGACGACCTGGCTGCTCGATTGCGCCACCGCGCGCGAGCTCGGCCTCACCACCACAGGCCACGCCCATCGCGGCGTCTCGTCCTCGCCCTCGCCCGGGCCGTACAATCTGCATCTCGAGCCCGGCACACCGACGCCGGCCGAGCTGATCGCCGACATCAGCCAGGGTTTCTACGTCACCGATCTGATCGGCTCGGGCGTCAACGGCGTCACCGGCGACTACAGCCGTGGTGCCTCCGGTTTCTGGATCGAGAACGGCGAGCTCACCTATCCCGTCAGCGAGGTGACGATCGCCGGCCATCTGTTCGAGATCTTCAAATCGATGCAGCCGGCCAACAATCTCGAATTCCGCTACGGCATCAATGCGCCGACGGTGCGCATCGAGGGATTGACGCTTGGCGGACGCTGACTTCTCCGACGCAACGATCCTGACGCGCGACGCCGCGCTGCTGCAAGACACGGTGCGGGAGGCAGGCGCACTCGCGCAATCGATGTTCCGCACCGAGTTGAAGAAGTGGATCAAGGGCGCGTCCTCCCCGGTCTCGGAAGCCGACATCGCCGTCAATGATCTCCTCGAAGCACGCCTGCGTGGCGCTACGCCGGACTATGGCTGGCTGTCGGAGGAGAGCGCCGACGATTCCACACGGCTGTCGCGGCGGCTGACCTGGGTGGTCGATCCCATCGACGGCACGCGCAACTATCTTGGGGGTCATGACGATTGGTGCGTCAGCGTAGCGCTGGTCGAGGGTGCTTCGCCGGTGCTGGCCGCGGTGTTCGCGCCTGTTACCAGTGAGTTCTTCTTCGCCGCCCGCGGCCGCGGCACGCTGCTCAACGACATCCCGGTCCGGGCAAATTCCGGCAGCGAGCTCGACTTTGCACGCGTCGCCGGCCCCAAGCCGCTGGTCGAGCGGCTGAAGCCGTCGCTGGGCGAGATCAAGCTGCATCCGCGAATCGGTTCGCTCGCGCTCCGCCTTTGCCGGGTTGCCCATGGCGGGCTGGATGCGGCTTTTGCGGGGGGCAACAGCCATGATTGGGACCTTGCGGCGGCCGATTTGATCGTGCAGGAAGCGGATGGTAGGATGAGCGACCTCTCCGGAGATCCCATCCTTTATAATCGTCGGGAAGTGACGCACGGGGTGCTGGTGGCAGCGGGACGCGATCGTCATGCGAGCATTGTCGCGCATTTTCGAAACCGTCCCTTGCCCTGAAGCGCTTGTCGGCGTGCTTGTCGACAACTGCTTTGCCGGGCAGACCATTAGGAACAGAACTCATGCCAGATAGTGCCCCGCAACAACTGCTTCATCTCGTCATCGGCGGCGAGCTCGTCGATCTCGAGCAAAACGTCTTCAAGAATCTCGACGACGTCGAGATCGTCGGCCTCTATCCGAACTATGCCACCGCTCACGCCGCCTGGCGCGCGAAGGCGCAGAGCACGGTCGACAACGCGCAGATGCGCTATTTCATCGTCCATCTCCACCGGCTGCTCGACCCCAATCAAGAACCGGCGCGTTGAGAAGACTGCTTCGCAATACGCTGCGAAGCAGCTGGTTTCAGCGTGCCGTCGGGTTTCTGGCGGCCGAATATCTGCGTCTGGTCTGGCGGACCAACAAATTCACCTTTGATCCGCCCGATGTCTATGACATCGTCGAGCCGCAGATCCCGGCGATCTTTGCCTTCTGGCACGGCCAGCATTTCCTCACCCCGTTCATCAAGAACAAGGACTCCTATCGCGCCAAGGTCCTGATCTCCCGTCATCGCGACGGCGAGTTCAACGCGATCGCGGTGGAGCGGCTCGGCATCGGTCTCATCCGCGGTTCGGGCGACCATGGCGGCGCTTTCCACCGCAAAGGCGGGGTCGGCGCCTTCAAGGAGATGGTGCGAACGCTCCAGGACGGTTGTAATGTCGCGCTGACAGCCGATGTCCCCAAGCGCGCGCGCGTCGCTGGACTCGGCATCATCATGCTGGCACGGGAATCGGGGCGTCCGATCATGCCTTTCGCCATGGCGACGAGCCGCTTCGTCAGGCTCAAGAACTGGGATCGCACCACCATCAACCTGCCGTTCGGGCGGGGCGCGCTGGTCGGCATCAAGGAAATCCACGTTCCCGCAGATGCCGATGCCGCCATGATGGAAACGCTGCGGCTGGAGCTGGAAGAGACGCTGAACGAGGCCACCCGCCGCGCCTATGCGCAGCTCGGGCGTCCGGGGCCTGCCGATGGCTAGCTCGCTGCCCCATGCGGTCCCGAAGTCCCTGCCGATGACGCTGCGGATGTATCGGCGCCTCGCCACCGGCCTCGTGCCGCTCGCGCCGGCGCTGATCAAGCGGCGGCTGAAGCAGGGCAAGGAAGATCCCGCGCGCGTCGGCGAGCGGCGCGGCCTGTCCCGGGACGTGCGCCCGCACGGCCCGCTGGTCTGGATCCACGGTGCCAGCGTCGGCGAGGTGTTGGCGGCAGCGGCGCTGATTGAGCGCCTGCGCGATCTCAACCTACGCATCCTGCTCACCTCGGGCACGGTGACTTCGGCCGCGGTCGTCGCAAAACGCTTTCCGCCCGACGTCATCCATCAATATGTGCCGTATGATTCCCCGCGCTATGTCGCGCGCTTCCTCGACCATTGGAAGCCGTCGCTGGCGCTGTTCATCGAATCCGATCTCTGGCCGAATCTGATCCTGGCGGGCGCGGCGCGCCGAGTACCGATGGTGCTGATCAACGGGCGGATGTCGCCGCGGTCCTTCCCGCGCTGGCGGCGGATGCACGGCACCATCTCGGCGCTGCTGTCGCGGTTCGACATCTGCCTCGCGCAGTCGAAGCTAGACGCCGAGCGCTTTTCCGCGCTCGGCAGCCGCGATGTCCTCACCACGGGCAATCTCAAGCTCGACGTGCCGGCGCCGCCGGCAGATCCCGCCAAGCTCGAACGGCTGATGACGATGACGCGGGGACGCCCGATCATCGTTGCGGCTTCGACCCATCCGGGCGAGGACGAAATGCTGGTCGCGGCGCATCGCAGCCTCGTCGGTCACTTCCCGCAGCTTCTGACCGTCATCGTGCCGCGGCATCCGGATCGCGGCCCCTCGATCGCGGGGCTGGTCACGGCGTCCGGCCTGAAGCCGGCGTTGCGCTCGCGCGACGAGCTGCCGACGGCCACGACCGACATCTATGTCGCCGACACCATGGGCGAGCTCGGCCTGTTCTACCGCCTGTCGCCCATCGTGTTCATGGGCGGTTCGCTGATCCGCCATGGCGGCCAGAATCCGATCGAGGCGATCAAGTTGGGGGCGGCCATTGTCCATGGTCCGAACGTCTTCAACTTCGCCGATGTCTATCAGGCGCTCGATAGCCGCGGCGGCGCGCGCCAGGCCGACACGCAGGAGGCGCTGGTCAAGCAGCTCGGCCTGTTGCTGGCCGATCCGACCGTGCGCGACAAGCTGCAGCGCGCGGGAAGCGGCGTGGTCGAGGAGCTCGGCGGTGCGCTCGATCGCACCATGACGGCGCTCGAGCCGTATCTGATGCAGTTGCGGATCGAGATGGGAGCCGCCAATGCGTGAGCCGGCCTTCTGGTACCGGCCGCGCTCTCCGACGTCGCATCTGCTCAGCCCATTGGGCATGCTCTATGGCGCCATCACCGCGCGCCGCATGGCGCGCAAGGGCTTTGACGCCGGCATCCCCGTGCTCTGCGTCGGCAATTATCATGTCGGCGGCGCCGGCAAGACGCCGACGGTGCTGGCGCTGACCAGGCTGCTGCGCGAGCTCGGCGAGACGCCGGTGGTGCTCAGCCGCGGCTATGGCGGGCGCCTCAACGGCCCGGTCATGGTCGACCGCGAACGCCACACCGCGTCCGATATCGGCGACGAGCCGTTGATGATGGCGCGTGATGTCCCGGTCGCGGTGGCACGCGATCGTCTCGACGGTGTTGCGCTGGCGAAGTCGCAAGGCGCCACCGTGATCCTGATGGATGACGGCTTTCAAAATCCGCATCTAGCAAAGGATGCCTCGCTGATCGTGATCGACAGCGAACGCGGCCTCGGCAATGGCAAGGTGTTTCCCGCCGGTCCCTTGCGCGCGCCACTGGGAGCGCAGCTCGCGCGCACCGACGCGCTGGTGCTGATCGGCGACGGACATGGCGCGGACGATGTCGCGGCGAAGATTTCCGCACGCGGCAAGCCGGTGCTGCGCGCGCGGCTGAAGCCGGACGCGGCATCGGTTGCGAGACTATCCGGCAAGCCTGTGCTTGCCTTCGCCGGCATCGGCGATCCCGAGCGCTTCTTCCGCACATTGCGCGCCAGCGGCATCGAGGTCGTGCGCACGCGACCCTTCGCCGACCACCACATGTTTTCGCCAGCCGAGATCGCCGCGCTCGCCGCGGATGCCCGGCGCGAGCAGCTCACGTTGGTCACGACAGAGAAGGACCTCGCGCGCCTGCGCGGCATCGAGGGCGCGCCTGATGGCATCGTGCCGTTCGCCGTTCAGCTCGAGTTCGATGAACCGGAAAAGCTGCGGCAACTGATTGGCGATCATCTGTACAAATCGCGCGAGCGGCGATTCAGCGCGCGTTGATCTCGCACGTTGGGCAACGTCTCTGCCGTACCCCAGAAAAGCGACATGTCGCCGCTAGCGAATCCTCTTCCGCGCGTACGGGAGTTGATGTAGCCTTTCACAAGAGCCGTCACCGGGACGTGCCGAACTCCCGGAAATCATCGGCGGCGTTTATGCCCACGGCGGGCAATGTATCTTCATCATTTCAGATGGGCGGCCGTAACGACGAGTTTGGAACGGCACGGAAAGCTATTGCCAAAAGCTCAGAGGAGAACATGCCATGCATTTTTGCCTCACAGGTCAATACACGCAACGCGCGCTCAACGCCATTCTGGAAAATCCCACGACCAATCGCCAGGAAGCCGCGAGAAAACTCATCGAAGCGGCCGGCGGCAAGCTGATTTCGATGTACAGCGTTGCGGCCGACGGCCCAGGCGTTCTCGTGATTTTCGACCTGCCTGATCCGAGCGCGGCCCCGGCCATCTCCGGCCTGACCGTCACCGCAGGCACCCTGCAGAACGTGAAACTGATGAGGTTGTTCACGCAGGATGAGATCAAGCAGGTGCGCCAGAACGCGGCGAAGCTGCGTTCTTCTTATACTCCGCCCGGAAGCTGACATCCGGATCTGAAGCGCTGCCGCCGCCATCGTATCAGGCTGCGGCAGCGCTTTTGCATCCACAGCGGACATCACGGCAAAATCGGGCCTGCGAACCGGGCGAGGCAAAGCTCGATGCGGTGCGGCGTGCTTGCCGGCGGCGTCGGCTGCGACCTGCGATCGTGCTTCGGCGGCCAGTCATGCTCACCATGCGCCGACGGCGATCATTCCGGCGATGGTCAGGCACGAGACGCAAGCCACGATGAAAGTATAGCATTCGGGTGTGTTCATTGCCGGCTCCCAAACTGTTGCCAATCGCTTGGTCAATGCTACGCGGGAGAGGTCGCCGACGTTCGGGCCGCTTCAGTTCGGCCCGTGGTGACCGGGTTTGCGATGTATGTCCATCCCGTCATCGTCAATTCGATCCGCAGGATGATAATCCGTGTCCGGAGCTTCAGCGCGCTCAGGTGCGATCAGAAGCTGTTTTCGCATTTCAGCGAGGCGGGCACGGCAATATTCACGATAGAGCAATTCCAATATGGCGGGCATGCGCACCCTCCATCGTTTAACTTGATATTCCATCGCGAATTTTCGAAGTGATCGTAGCCCGCCGGATGGCTCTTCAATATGAGCCCGTTCACAGACTGCGCCGATTCCAAAGCTCAATGGCTGTTTGGTTGACTTGATTGTCTGTGCGATAAAAGGAGCAGGGCCAATTACCTAACACGCAGTTTAGCAGCCTTCTGTTTCACCAGGACTTCGTCAAACAACGTGAGGGTGCCAAAGCTGCAGAAAAATTCCAACCACAACGCGAAATGACTTACCACGAGGTGCAAGGACTCCGTGATCTCACGCTGCAGTAGAGAATTTCGACGATCCGGCAGCGCTTCGGCATCCGATCAGCGATCCTCTCGACAAGGCCCGCGAGCAACGCTTCGGCAAGCGCTGATTTCGCCGTTGGCGCCGATCTCGTGGGGTGGGCGCGCTTCGCTTTGCCCCCTGCGGCACCTCGCTATTCAGCCGACATTCATCGCGCAACCTCTATCGCTCACAAGCGATCTTCGGAGACTGCGATGAAACTGCCCCCTGTTGCCCTTGCCGCCAGCCTTCTGTGTCTGATTGCTGCGCCGGTGCTTGCGCAGACGACGACGGCGGCTCCTGCTGCTCCCGCCGCAACGGTGCCGGTTCCGGCGACCAAGCGCATGGCGTGCCTCAGCTCGACCCAGAATCTGAAGGGGCAGGACAAGCGCGACCAGATGCAGCTCTGCATGGCGCAGGCGCGGCTCGATTGCCTGAAGCAGGCGATCGATCAGAAGGTGGTCGGCGAAGCGCGCAGGACCGCGATCAAGGATTGCGTGGGCACGGATGGTTCCGCGCAGCAATAGCCACGCGGGCGAAGCGTCACGGCTGCTTCAGCGCACCCGGAAAATGCCGCTGCAGCACCGCGGCGGGCGTGGCGTAGGCCTCTTGCAGGTCCACGCTCCAGTATTTCAGCTCGTCGAGCGGGATCCGCGTGTCAGTGATGGCGCAGCGCACGAACGTTCCCGGCGAGATCACGCGGAAATCGCCGTCGAGATATTGCACTTGCGCTTCGCCATGGCCCGAGGGGCCGAACTTGTTCAGCACGGTCGAAAGTCTCCGTGGGAGGCCCTGGAGGGCACGATGTGTTGCTGTGGATGTACCACAGATAGGGTGGCTTGTCCGCCCGTTAAACCCACCGGTTTGTGATGTTTTGCCGCCGTTTGCGCATGATAGTGCTTGAGGCCGTGCGGCACCTCCTGCGACAGAGTCCGATGCGCCCCGTACTTTCCGCCCTGTTCCTGACGCTTTCGATCTCGGCCGTGCAAGCCGCGCCAGCGCCCGCGCCTGCGCAGGTCGAAATTCCGCTGTCCTCGGGCGTCCTGCATGCGCAGCTCTTCAAGCCGGAGGGGGCGGGTCCCTTCCCGACCGTGATCGCGCTGCATGGCTGCGGCGGCCTCGGCAGCCGGTCCGATTCCGTCCTGCCGCGCTATCGCGACTGGGCCGAGCGCCTGCTCAAGGCGGGGAATGCCGTCCTGCTGCCGGACAGCTACGGCTCGCGCGAGCTCGGGCCGCAATGCCGCGTCAAGGAGATGCACGTCAAGGCGCGGCGCGAGCGCGTCATCGACATCGCGGCGTCGCGCGCCTGGCTGATGAAGCAGAATTGGGTGGCGCGCAACCGCGTCAGCCTGATCGGCTGGGCCAACGGCGCCAGTGCGCTGCTCTGGGCGGTGCGTCCGCAGGCCGCAGGCCGCGATGCGGGCCCGGATTTCCGCGCCGCGATCGCGTTCTATCCGGATTGCCGGATTTCCGCCGGTCTCGGCTGGAGCACGCGGGTGCCGACGCTGCTATTGATCGGCGCCAATGACGACGTCTCCTCGCCGCCGGCCTGCCGCCAGATGGTGGAGGGTGCCTACGGCCGCAGCGCGCTCGCGCGCATCGTGGTCTATCCCGGCGCCTATCACGATTTCGACCGCGCCAACATGCCGCTGCACGCAGCAAGCGGCAGCCTTGATGCCGCCACGCCCGAGCACGGCCATCTCGGCACCGATTCCGAGGCGCGCGCGGACTCGCAGAAGGAAGTGGCGAAGTGGCTGGCGCGGTAGCTGGCGGGCCTGCC
The DNA here is from genome assembly GCF_028128765.1 of Bradyrhizobium sp. CCBAU 51627. Classification (GTDB taxonomy): domain Bacteria; phylum Pseudomonadota; class Alphaproteobacteria; order Rhizobiales; family Xanthobacteraceae; genus Bradyrhizobium. The sequence goes on along the minus strand of NZ_LBJG01000026.1, from coordinate 68,704 downwards.
GCGCCGCAGCTCGAACAGCGAAGGCGGGTTCCGCCGATATCGGCGCCTTAGTTCGACCAAGATGTCGGCTAAACGCATCTCTCATGCGTAACCGCATCCTCATCTTCTCGTCCGCACTGGCCGTCTTCACCGTCGCGGTGTTCCTGTTCGAAGCCCACGCCGGCTCGCCCGAACGAGCGCCTGATCATTGCGGCTTCTGGACCACGATCGACGCGGGCTTGTCCTGCCGGTAGGTGCTTCCACTCGATCGCTGTCATCGCCCGGCTTGACCGGGCGATCCAGTACGCCGAGGCGTCTGTGATTCACCGAGAAGCCGCGGCGTACTGGATTCCCCGCTTTCGCGGGGAATGACAGCCAAAGCGGAGCGCCGCCATCGCGCCTCAGAACAAACTGCCCTGATCCACCGGTTTCGCCATGCGCTTCGGTGCTGGCTTCGTTTCTTGCGTCGCCGCCTTCGGTTGGGATGGCGCGCGCTTCGCGGTCGGCGCCGGCCGGTCCGCATCCGCGGTCGCGCCGACGCGACCATCCGCAAACTCGATCGCGATCCGCGCGTTCGGCCCCACGCTGTCGGCCGAATGCAAGGGATGCCCTGAATCATCGCGCACCAGCGCGAAGCCGCGGGCGAGCACGCCGCGATAGGACAGCGCGGAGAGCAGCTTGCCGCTGTTCTCGACGCGGGCATCGAGTCGCTGCAGCAGCGTGAGAAGCGCGCGGCCGGCGCGTTCGGAAAGCCGATGCGTGCGCTCGCGCTGGCGGGCAATCGCGTTGCGCTGCGCCTGCGCGTTGGAGAGTTTTGAGGCGCGCAGGCGCACTTCAAGCCCGGCGAAGCGGTCGCGCCGCTGCCGCAGCAGCGAGCGCGCCGAGAGGCCGAGCCGCTCGCCGCACACGGTGAGGCGATGGTCGGCCTGCGCGATCTGGCCGTGCAGCACCCGCAGCGTCAGCTTGGCGCTTGCGGCGGTGAACCTGCGGAAATGCGCATGCGTGTTGGCCTTGAGCCCGCGGGGCAGGGCGCTGCCGGCCGAATCCAGCCGCTGCCTGGGGATCGCGAGCAAGTCTGTTGCAGCCGGCAACGCGCGCGCGGCTGCGCGAAGCTCGTTGCGGCGGTTTTCATGGCCGCGCTGCCAGCAGGCCCGCGTGCGCCGGGCGAGGTCGGCGACCTCGACGAACAGGTCGCTGCGCACCGGCACCGCCATTTCGGCCGCCGCCGTCGGCGTCGGCGCGCGCTTGTCGGCGACGAAATCGATCAGCGTGATGTCGGTCTCGTGGCCGACCGCCGAGATCAGCGGGATCATGCTCTCGGCCGCCGCGCGGACCACGATCTCCTCGTTGAACGACCAGAGATCCTCCAGCGAGCCGCCGCCGCGCGCGACGATCAAGACGTCGGGCCGCGGAATCCTGCCGCCCTCCGGCAGCGCGTTGAAGCCGCGGATCGCGGCCGCGACCTGCTCGGCCGAGCCTTCGCCTTGAACTTTCACCGGCCACACCAGCACGCGGCGGGGAAAGCGGTCCTCCAGCCGGTGCAGGATGTCGCGGATCACGGCGCCGGTCGGCGAGGTGACGACGCCGATCACCTCGGGCAGCCACGGCAGCAGCTGCTTGCGCGCTTCGTCGAACAGGCCCTCGGCGGCGAGCTTCTTCTTGCGCTCCTCCATCAGCGCCATCAGCGCGCCGATGCCGGCCGGCTCCAGCGCCTCGATGACGATCTGGTACTTTGACGAGCCCGGATAGGTCGTGAGCTTGCCGGTCGCGATCACCTCGAGCCCCTCCTGGGGCTTGAAGCGCATGCGGCCGTGCACGCCCTTCCAGATCACCGCCTCGATCTTGGCGCTCTCGTCCTTGAGCGCGAAATAGCAATGGCCGGAGGAATGGGCGCCGCGGAAGCCGGAGATTTCGCCGCGGACCCGGACATGGCCATAGGTGTCCTCGACCGTCCGCTTCAGGGACTGGGAGAGCTCGGAGACGGTGAATTCGGGCGCGTTGTGAAGTTGTTCCGCAGGCGGCATCTGGCAATCGATTCGGCATTTTGGGGTTCGCTTCAGACGTTAAGGATTTTCGCCTGATAGCGCCATCCAGCCTCTTGATCGAAAGAGTACTCTGTAATATAGAGTTATCTATTGATCCTTGATCTCGGAGTTTGGCCATGGCGACGCGTCTGCTGCGAGGGGTGCTGGGCTTGTTCAAATGGGGGCTGTGCGCGGTTGGGGCCGTCGCTCTGATCTTCACCGCCTTGATCGCGACGCCGCTGCAGCGGCCGCCCGAGATGCGTTCGGTCTCCAGCTCCGTCAAGGGCGTCGACATGTCGACCCTGCCGGCGCTGGAGCGTTTCCAGGCCCGTGACGGCACCTGGCTCGGCTATCGCCATTACGCAGCCGGCGGCGCCGCCACGCGCCGCGGTGCGATCTTCATCCACGGCTCGTCCGGCTCCTCCGGGACGATCAATCACGCGTTGACCGCTGCCATGGCCGCGCACGGCGTCGAGACCTGGGCGCTGGACATCCGCGGTCACGGCGCCTCGGGCACGCGCGGGGATATCGGCTATGTCGGCCAGCTCGAGGACGATCTCGTCGACTTCGTCGCCCATGTCCGCAAGTCCGCGCCGGATCTGCCGCTGACCCTGGTCGGCCATTCCGCCGGCGCCGGCTTCGCGCTGCGGGTGGCGGCGACGCCGATCATCCAGGACATGTTCGTGCGCACCGTGCTGGTCGCGCCCTATCTCGGCTATGACGCGCCGACCAACCGGCCGCATTCCGGCGGCTGGGCCAATGCCGACATTCCGCGCTTTCTCGGCCTCACCGCTCTGCGCAAGATCGGCATCGACTGCTGCTCCCAGCTTCCGGTGCTCGCCTTCGCGGTGCCTGCCAGTTCGGAAGCGATCCTGACCCCGACCTATTCCGACCGCCTGATGCGCAACTTTGCGACGCGCGGCTATCGTCTCGACCTGCCGCGCGTGACGCATCCGATGACGATCTTCGGCGGCACCGAGGACGAGATGATGATATCAGGAAAATATGCCGAGGCCGTGCAGGTCATCAAGCCCGACGTGGACGTCAAGCTGATCGAGGGCGTCAACCACATGGGCATCGTCACCAATCCGAAGGCGGTCAATGCAATTGCCGAGGACGCTGCGACCAGAGGGGCAGGGCAGTCATGATCGACAGCAAGCAGGCGGCCGAAGCGCTCGCCGACATCGACGACATCGTCCAGCGCCTGCGGCAGTCCCAGCTCTATGAGCTGGCCAGCATCGGGGCGATCTGGTGGGGTGTCCTGGTCTTCGCGGGCAACGTCGTGACCTGGGCGTGGCCGTTCTACGCAGTCTATGCCTGGCCCGCCGTCGACATTCTCGGCGTCGGCGGCCTGGTCGCGATCAGATTGCTCACGCCCCCGCGAGCCCAGGCTGCGGCGTTCGATCTCAGGATCGTGCTGGTCTTCGCGCTGTTCTTCGCCTTCGGCTATATCTGCACCAATGTGCTCGGTCATTTCGGCCCGCGCGAGCTCGGGGCGTTCTGGCCCGTTTATTTCATGCTGTTCTACATGCTCGCCGGTCTCTGGTTCGGCACGGCCTTCGTCGCGATCGGCCTCGGCATCAGCGCGCTGACGCTGATCGGCTACTTCATTATCGGCGCGCCATTCCCGCTCTGGATGGCCTTCGTCAACGGCGGCGGCCTGATCCTCGGCGGCCTCTGGATGCGGCGCATCTGATGGCCGAGCTCGACGACATCATCCACCAGCCGCTGCGGCTGAAGATCATGGCGGCCCTGAACGCGCTGCCGGCGGCCTCGGGCCTCGAATTCGCACGCCTGAAAAAACTCACCGGCGCCACCGACGGCAATCTCGGCGCGCACATCGAGACGCTGGCGAAGGCGGGTTACGTCTCGGTGGAGAAGGCGTTCGTGGGGAAGAAGCCGCAGACCACGGTGACGGCTACGGCAGCGGGCCGCGGCGCCTTCGCGCGGCATGTGGCGACGTTGCAGGAGATCATTGCGGGGAAGCAGGGGTAGGCTCCGCTGTCATCGCGGTGCTGATTGTTGTGCCCTCGCCCCTTGCGGGAGAGGGCAACTCCGCTGGTCAACAAGGCTCACTTGGGTGAGCGACTATCTCTGTTGTCAAGTTGCATTAGCGTAGGTGGTACGCGCATCGCGAGCTTTGGCGTTGAGGCGAACGAGAAGCTTTCGGGCAAGCGCGATCCGAATGACCATCTTTTCCTTTCCTGCGGCGACCAGCCTGTTGCGGAAGTCTTTGAGGCTTTTGTCGTAGCGGGCGGCGGTGGCCGCGACGAGGAAGAGGATCGAGCGGACGCCAGCACGGCCGCCGCGGGTGGGGCGCTTGCCCTTTCGCTTGCCACTGTCACTGTAATTATCGTGTCTCACTTCAGGGGTGCAGTCCAGCACTGTCACCGTAATCCAAGCTGCCCCCGCACATGTCGAGCGGAGCTGGCGAGTTCAATGTGGCTCGCCGGGGCCGGAGGAGCGATGTCGGCTCCAGGTCCACAAGCGCTCACCACGAACGAGATCTGGTCTCGGCGCCAGTCAGACTTGAGCGGGCTGCCGAAGGTCTTCAGGCCACATGCCGCTGGGCCGCCGACTCAGGCGGCCCTTAGTAAGCTCTCAATTCCCTCGTCCTCCTGGCGCTTTTGTGAGTGCCAGGAGTCGATTTTCTAGTCGATCTTCTAGTAGTCGCAACGGCGGATCCTGCGGACCGAACCGTCGTCGCGTTCGATCGTAACGGTGCGGCATCCACTGCGATATCCGCGATCATATCCGTAGGCGCGATAAGCGGGTCGATCGTAGTCTCGGTAATAATGCCGCTCCGGGCCCACTCTTACGCCGCCGAGGGGAGTATCGACGGCAACTTGAGCTGATGCGGGTGCAATGGTCATCGGCGTCGCAATAGCGAAAGCGGCAACCGCCAGTGCACTAGCCAATAACAGAATTCTCATGCGAGTTCCTCCTGAACTGTTGTATGTTTTTTGCAACATCCCAAGGTAGGGCAAGGTTCCTCATAGCGAGGCGGTCGTTGTCGGCTTGCGCGCATCTTTAAGGGCAATTTCCCTTATTGGTCATGAAGACGTCGCTGAGCCGAACATGCTTGCCGCCCTGCGAGTTCGGCTTGGGCGCCTGCGAGGTTTCCAAATAGCGCTCCTCGCTTGCCATCGCTGCACTGGAGAAAGCCATCGCGGCGCGGGGACCGGCCCCTGGCAGTCTGATCCATCACTCCGACCGCGGCGTGCAATACGCCTCCATCGCCTATCGGCAACGGCTCGCCGACCGTGACATCACCATCAGCATGAGCAGGCCGGGCAATCCCTTCGACAACGCCAAGGCGGAGAGCTTCATGAAGACACTCAAGGCCGAGGAGGTCGACGGCAGGGCCTTTGCCGATCTGGGCGACGCTCGCCGTCACATCAACAGCTTCATCGCGGAGGTCTACAACAAAGAGCGCCTGCATTCGGCGCTCGGTCGCCTATTGAGTTCGAAGCCGCGTTCGCGCAAAACAACCCGCGGTAACGCATCGTGACAACCCGACTGTCACTGTAATTATCGTGTCTCACTTCAGGGGTGCAGTCCAGCACTGCCCCCGTAATCGCAAAATCTTTGTCTTCTGCAGCGCGACAGGGTGCTCATGTCGAGGCGGAGGATCGCTGGGGCGCGCGGGATGGTAAGGCGTCACGAGGTGTGGTGAATGACGTGCCAAGCGCAAGGGCGGAGACGGACGGACCATAAACGCGGGGATAAGCTGCACCAGTCTGTTGCCGCCCTTCCGAGCTTAGCCCTTCATAGCAACATGTCGAAACGTAACGATGCCGAGAAGGCGATTGTTCGCCTCCCGAAGCCAGACCGGCTTCGGCTTGCCAAAGCCAAAATGAAGAAGGTGCTCGATCACTTCCTATATGTGGTCGAACTGCACGCCAACAATTCGTTCGTGGTGTTCTCGCCGGTGCTGGCGTCTCAAATTCCCCGATCCTATGCAGCGAACGCGTTCAGGATCTTCCAGCTCAGCATGTACCAGATCGAGATCGTGCGTCTTTGCGCAATCTGGGACGGCGTCGATCTTGACAAGGAGAACATTCCGACCGTCGTTGCGCTGATTGGCGATGAAGAACTCATCGAGATGCTTGCTGAGGAGACGCGCAGCCAGCACCAAGATCAGAGAGACGAGCAGTTCGCAGAAGAGCGCGCATCGCAGGCTCGGACCGAGCTGCGGCAGGCAATCGCGGATGCTCGCTCAGTTCTTAGATCAGCGCGGCTAGCCTCGATCATGAACGTTCGCGATAAGTACCTCGCGCACTCCCTCGAGGCGACACGCCGCGAGAAGAACGGACCTGTCGACCCAATGAAGTACGGCGACGAAACCAAAGTGATGGATGCCTCGGTACCAATTCTCGAAAGTCTCTACTGCTGGGTGAATGGCTCCAGCTTCTCGATTGAGAACTCGCAAAGGATAGACCAGAAAAACGCCGAGGCGTTGTGGACCGGCTGCAAGTTCGTAGCCCTTCGTTGAAGGGCCTCCGCCCACTGGCGGCCCGGTGCGAGCGATGAAGCGTTGCAACCCTCTCGTTGTGGCACGACACTGTGGGCAGAGAGGGGTTGTGTCGAAGGCGGCGAAGCGAGCCAGGGGCAGCTCAGTCCGCCATCAGAGGGGCGCTTAACGAAGTCCCTGCGACGCTGAGAACCCCCTCTAAGAAATAGGCAATCAGCGACAGGAGATGAGGAAAAGAACAGTAGCGGCTTCGCTGGGCCTGGAATGACGTGAAGTCTGGGCCCCACCCCCTTGAGCCCCACCCCGATTCGTGCGACCTCCGGCCCCAGCAAAACCCCTCATTCTGAGCCTTCGATGCACATTCTCCTGCTTGGTTCCGGCGGCCGCGAACATGCGCTGGCGTGGAAGATCGCAGCTTCCCCCCTGGTGACCAAATTCTGGTGCGCGCCCGGCAATGCCGGCATCGCGCGGGAGGCCGAATGCGTGGCGCTCGATGTCGCCGACCATGCCGCCGTGATCGACTTCTGCAAAAAGAATGCGGTCGAGCTGGTCGTGGTCGGCCCGGAGACGCCGCTGGCGGCCGGCATCGTCGATGATCTCACCGCCGCAGGCATCAAGGCGTTCGGGCCGAGCAAGGCGGCGGCGCAGCTCGAGAGCTCCAAGGGCTTTACCAAGGCGCTGTGCACCGAGTTCGGCATTCCCACCGGCGCCTACAAGCGCTTCACCAAGGCTCAAGATGCGCTCGCTTACGTGCACAGCCAGGGCGCGCCGATCGTGGTCAAGGCCGATGGCCTTGCCGCCGGCAAGGGCGTCGTCGTTGCGAAAACCATGCGCGAGGCGGAGGACGCCATCGCCATGATGTTCGAGGGCGCCTTTGGCGAAGCCGGCGCGGAGGTCGTGATCGAGGAGTTCCTGCCGGGCCGCGAGATCAGCTTCTTCGCGCTCTGCGACGGCGAGACCGCCATTCCGCTCGCCTCCGCCCAGGACCACAAGCGCGTGTTCGACCACGATGTCGGCCCCAACACCGGCGGCATGGGCGCCTATTCGCCGACGCCGCTGGTGACGCCCGTCATCCACGACGCGATCATGGCCAGGATCATCCTGCCGACGGTCGCAGGGATGAAGCAGCGCGGCACGCCGTTCCGCGGCGTGCTCTATGCCGGAATCATGCTGACGACGCAGGGCCCAAAACTGTTCGAGTTCAACGTCCGCTTCGGCGATCCTGAATGCCAGGTGCTGATGCTGCGCATGATGAGCGACATCGTCCCGGCGTTCCTGGCCTCATGCGATGGCCAGCTGAAGAATTTCGACCTGCGCTGGTACCCGGAATCCGCGCTCACCGTGGTGATGGCGGCGAAGGGCTATCCCGGCGACTACCAGAAGGGCACGCGGATCGAGGGGCTCGATGACGCGGCCAAGGCCGACAGCGTCGAGATCTTCCATGCCGGCACCGTGGCGAAGGACGGCGCCATCCTCGCCAATGGCGGCCGTGTGCTCAATGTCTGCGCGCTGGGGGCGACGGTGACCGAGGCGCAGGCGCGCGCCTATCGGGCGGTGGACCGCATCGTCTGGCCGGAAGGCTTCTGCCGCCGCGACATCGGCTGGCAGGCGGTGGAGGCGGAGAAGGCGAGGCGCTGACCGGCCTATTGCGGGGGCGCCCGACGACATGCCCAAAATGCATAGGCGGGCGTTGAACTTAGCTACTGTGCATGGGGTTGTTTTCGACTTTTTGTCGGGAGCAGTTCCGGGACTGACCAAAGACAAGGATGCAACAAGATGTCCGATCTCGCCGACCTCTATCCCGGCTTCGCCTCCGAATGGATCAACACCTCGTTCGGCCGCATCTTCGCCCGCGTGGGCGGCAACGGGCCGCCGCTGCTCCTGCTGCACGGCTTCTCCGAGACGCATGTGATGTGGCACCGCGTCGCGCCTGAACTGGCCGACCGCTTCACGCTGATCATCGCCGACCTGCCGGGCTATGGTTGGTCCGACATGCCCGGGAGCGATGCGCTGCACATGCCCTACAGCAAGCGCGCGATGGCGAAAGCGATGGTGGAGATGATGGAGCGCCTCGGCCACGTCCACTTCGCGCTCGCCGGCCACGATCGCGGCGGCCGCGTGTCGTATCGGCTCGCGCTCGACCATCCCGGCCGGCTGTCGAAGCTCGCGGTGCTCGATATCCTGCCGACCTATAATTACTGGGAGCGGATGAACCGCGCCTATGCGCTGAAGATCTATCACTGGACTTTCCTGGCCCAGCCCGCGCCGCTGCCGGAGACGCTGATCTCGGGGCAGGGCGAGTTCTTCCTGCGCTTCAAGATGGCGAGCCAGACCAAGTCGAGGACGCTGGACGCGATCGACCCCCGCGCGCTCGCGCACTACATCGCCCCGTTCCGCGATCCCGCCCGTATTCACGCGATGTGCGAGGACTACCGCGCCGGCGCCACTATCGACTACGACCTCGACAAGGCCGATGTCGAGGCCGGCAAGAAGATCACCGTGTCGATGCTGGTGCTGTGGGGCAATGCCGGCATCGCCCAGGCCGCCGCGACGCCGCTCGACGTCTGGAAGCAGTGGGCGACCAATGTCGACGGCATGCCGGTCGATTCCGGCCACTTCCTCACCGAGGAGAACCCCGAGGTCACAGCAAGGGCGCTGCGCGCGTTCTTCGCCGGCCCCTAACGCCGCTCGCGGAAGAACTCCTTGAGCAGCCGCGCCGCCTCGCTCTCGCCGACGCCGGAATAGACGTCGGGGGCGTGGTGGCAGGTCGGCGAAGCAAAGAACCGCACGCCCGACTCCACCGCGCCGCCCTTGGGGTCGGCGGCGCCGTAATAGAGCCGGCGGACCCTTGCAAAGGAGATCGCGCCCGCACACATGGTGCAGGGCTCCAGCGTCACGTAGAGGTCGCAGTCCACCAGACGCTCGCTGCCGATCTTCTTTGCCGCCTCGCGCAGCGCGACGATCTCGGCATGGCCGGTGGGGTCGTAATCGGTGAGGGTCCGGTTGGCGGCGGTGGCGATCACCTCGTAATTCCGGACCACCACGCATCCGATCGGGACTTCGCCCGCCTTTCCGGCGTTTTCGGCCGTTTTGAGCGCCAAATCCATGAAAGAGGGGGCTTTCAAGCCTCGTATCATCCGAAGAAACCTGCTAGTAGCTGCGCCTTCAGCAGAAGTGCTTAACCTGATTTGCCTGAGCATGCGGCTCGGAATGAGCGCGCACAATGCGTTTGGCCACCCCCTGAGTGAGATTATTCATGCCTCGCGACAGCGACAAAGACAACGATTCCCGCGGCCGGCGAGGCCCGGCCAAAGGCGGCCGCAGCGGCAAGCCCCGCGGCCCCGAGAAGAAATTCGCCAAGCGCGGTTTTGAGGGCAAAGGCGACCGCGACAGCCGTCCGCCCCGCGGCGACCGCGATAGCCGCCCGTTCCGCCGTCGCGAGGACGGCGATGCGCCGCGCCGCGAGTTTTCCGATCGTCCCCGTTTCAAGCGCGACGAGCGTGGCGGTGAGGGCCGCGGCGAGCGCAGCTTCAAGCCGCGTGGCGACCGCCCGTTCTCCGATCGCGGAGCGCGCGATGGCGAGAAGCGCTCGTTCAAGCCGCGCGGTGATCGTCCGTCCTATGGCCGCGACGACCGTCCGCCGCGCGGCCGGGTTCGCGACGAGTCGCGTCCAGCCGGCCGCTTCGGCGACAAGAAGTTCGGCGACAAGCGGCCCTATACGCCGCGCGGCGAACGCCCCGAGCGCAAGTTCGAGGGCGAGCGGAAGTTTTCGCGCGACCGTGGTGAGCGCGGTGATTCCAAACCCTGGCAGAAGCGCGACGATCGTGCGCGCGGCGACCGTCCGCGCAAATCCTTCGACAAGGATTTCGGCGGCCGCGATCGCGGCGAGGACAAGCCCTGGCAAAAGCGCGACGACCGTCGCGAAGGCGGCCGTGGCGAGGACCGCCCGCGCTTTTCACGCTCGCGCGATGATCGTGGCTCGGGCGATCGTCCGTTCCGCGATCGCCCAAAATTCGATCGTCCGCGTGAGCGGCCGGAAGGCCGTATGGACTGGCAGGAGCATCCGCGCGGCGAGGGCCGCTTCCGCGACCGTCCGCGGCGCGACAATGAGGACGACAGCCGCATTTTCGAGAAGCGTCCGGCCTTCGGGGGCCGCGGTGCCTATCGCGAGCGCGATCGGGATTTTGAGGGGCGGCCACGCCGCGAGGAAGCTCCGAAGCCGAAGAAGGCCGGCGAGCGGATCGCCAAGGCTCTGGCGCGTGCAGGCCTGGCGTCGCGCCGCGATGCCGAAGAGATGGTCACGCAGGGCCGCGTCACCGTCAACGGCCGCGTCATCAACTCGCCGGCGCTCGACATCACCAGGAACGACGTCGTTCTGGTCGACGGCAAGCCGTTGCCGGAGCGCGAGCGTACGCGTCTGTTCCTCTATCACAAGCCGCGCGGGCTGATGACGACGCATGACGATCCCGAGGGGCGTCCGACCGTGTTCGACAATCTGCCCGAAGGCCTGCCGCGCCTGATCAGTGTCGGCCGGCTCGACTTCAACACCGAAGGGCTCTTGCTGCTCACCAATGATGGCGGCCTCGCACGCACGCTCGAGCTGCCGGACACAGGTTGGCTGCGCCGCTATCGCGTTCGCGCCCATGGCGACATCACCCAGGCGCAGCTCGACCAGCTCAAGAACGGCATCGAGGTCGAGGGCGTGAAATACGGGCCGATCGAGGCGACACTGGAGCGTGACCAGGGCGCCAATGTCTGGCTGGTGTTCGCGATCCGCGAAGGCAAGAACCGCGAGGTGCGCAACGTCTGCGCCCATCTCGGGCTCGAGGTGAACCGGCTGATCCGTGTCTCCTATGGCCCGTTCCAGCTCGGCGAAATCCCCGAGGGCCAGGTCGAAGAGATCCGCGCGCGCGTGCTGCGCGAGCAGCTTGGCGACAAGGTGATCGAGAAGTCGGGCGCGCAGTTCGACGTACCGAAGAAGTCCTCAGGTGAAGGTGAGAAGACATCAAAGCGCGCCGTGATTGCCGACCGCAAGGGCCGCCGCGTGCTGGTGCAGCGCACCGGCAGCGACGAAGCGCGTGAGCGCAATGAGCTGGAGGCCAACGGCTACGGCCCGCCGCGTCGTCCCAAGCGCGGCTATCACGGCAAGCGCGATCTGACGCCGCGGGACGAATAGCATGCGCGTCGTCGGCGGTCGCTTGAAGGGGCGCAACCTCGCCTCACCGTCCTCGCGCGACATCCGTCCCACGGCGGATCGGCTGCGCGAGTCCGTGTTCAACATCCTCGTGCACGCCTATGACAATCCGATTCCGGATGCGCGCGTGCTCGATCTCTTTGCCGGCACCGGCGCGCTCGGCATCGAGGCGTCCTCGCGCGGGGCGAAATTCACGCTGTTCGTCGACAACGGTGCGGAGGCGCGCGCGCTGCTCCGTAACAATGTGGAATCGCTGGGTCTCGGCGGAGTGACAAAAGTCTATCGCCGCGATGCGACCGATCTCGGCCCCGCGCATCCCGTCGAGCCATTCTCGCTGGTGTTCCTCGATCCGCCCTATGGCAAAGGCTTTGCGGAGAAGGCGCTTGCGTCCTTGCGGGATGGCGGCTGGCTCACGCCAGGCGCGCTGCTCGTGGTGGAGGAGGCGAAAGCTGCGCAGTTCGCGACGCCGGAGGGGTTCGAGGAACTCGAGCGGCGGGCGTATGACGATACGGAATTCGTGTTTCTGAAGAGGCCCTAGTCTCGCTGCCACAGGGTGGGCAAAGCGGAGCGTGCCCACCATTTGTCTCGAACATGAAGTGATCGTAGGCACGGCGCTCCGCGACTTTGCCCACCCTACGGCACCTTACCTCCGCCCGAACAGCTTCTCCACGTCGCTCAACTTCAGCTCGACATAAGTGGGCCGGCCGTGATTGCACTGGCCGGAGTTCGGCGTCTCCTCCATTTCGCGCAGCAACGCGTTCATCTCCTCCGGCCGCAGCCTGCGGCCGGCGCGCACCGAGCCGTGGCAGGCCATGGTGGCGGCGACATGCATCAGGCGGCGTTCGAGAGGAAGCGCCTCGTCCCATTCAGCCATATGCTCGGAAAGATCGCGGAGCAGTCCGCCCGCATTGGTCTTGCCGAGCAGAGACGGCGTCTCGCGCACCGCGACCGCGCCGGGACCGAAGGATTCGATCGCGAGGCCGAATGAGGCGAGCTCGTCGCTGCGATCGAGGAGGCGTTCCACCGTAGCCTCGTCCATCTCGACGATCTCGGGGATCAAGAGGATCTGTCGCTGCACGCCGTTCTCGGCGAGCGAGGCCTTCAGTCGTTCATAAACGATGCGCTCATGGGCGGCGTGCTGGTCGACGATGATGAGACCGTCGCGCGTCTGCGAGACGATGTAGGTCTCGTGAATCTGTGTGCGCGCCGCGCCGAGCGGGCGGTCGACGAGATCGGCCACCGGCTGTGTCTCGATCCGCACGTCGGCGCTCGGCCCGCCGACATCGAAGGTGGCCTGCGCGCGCTCGGCGAAGGCGGGCGCGGCGGAGCTTTCGAATGACGGCATCGGCGCGACCGGTGCGGCTGGCGAAGCACGCCAGTCCCAACTCGCAGGGCGCTGCGGCGTGAAAGCCGGCCGGAACGAGGTCAATGCGCTCTCGCCGCTATTGGCGGCGGTGCGACGGCCCTCGCGCGCCAGACCTTCCTTCAGCCCGTGTACAATCAGTGCACGCACGAGCCCGGCATTGCGGAAACGCACCTCGGTCTTGGCTGGATGCACGTTGGCGTCGACCTCGCGCGGATCGAGCGTGACGAACAGTGCCAGCACCGGATGCCGGTCGCGCGGCAGATAGTCGGCATAGGCTCCGCGCACCGCGCCCAGGATCAACTTGTCGCGCACGGGGCGGCCGTTGACGAAGAGATATTGCCCGAGCGCGTTGGCTTTGGTCAGCGCCGGCGCTGCGGCATAACCGGCGACGACGACGCCCTCGCGCTCGGCATGAACCTCGAAGGCATGGCTGCGGAACTCCGCTCCGAGAATATCGCCGAGCCGCGTCAGCCGTCCGGCCGCGCCGGGCAGCGCCGCAGCCCAGGTTACCGGCGCACGCTCCTCGCCTGCCAATGTGAAGGCGATATCCGGCCTCGCCATCGCCAGCCGCCGCACCACCTCGCGGATGGCCTCCGCCTCCGTGCGGTCGGTCTTCAAGAACTTCAGTCGCGCCGGCGTTGCATAGAAGAGATCGTTGACCTCGACTCGGGTGCCTTGCGCCAGCGCCGCCGGCATGATCTCGGACTTCTCACCGCCCTCGACGGTCAGCGCCCAGGCGTGCGGCTCGCTGGCATGCCGCGTGGTGATCGACAGCCGCGCGACCGAGCCGATCGAGGGGAGCGCCTCGCCGCGGAACCCGAGCGTGCGGATCTGGAGCAGATCCTCGTCGTCGAGTTTGGACGTGGCATGGCGCTCGACTGCGAGCGCGAGATCGTTTGCGGTCATCCCGCTGCCATCGTCGGTGATGCCGATCCGCCGCCGGCCGCCGCCATCGGTGAAGACGTCGATCCGGCTTGCGCCGGCATCAATCGCGTTCTCGACGAGTTCCTTGACGACGCTCGCCGGACGCTCGACCACCTCGCCGGCGGCGATGCGGTTAACGATCTGTTCGGGAAGTTGGCGGACGGGCATGGGTTCACTCGGCGAATAACTCAGTTTAACGCCGCCGGACAACAAATGCATGGGGAAGGTCGAGCTTCCCACATACCAAATGTAGTTCATTTTCAGCCTTGAGCCGTCCTCGCAATTGAGGCGCGCTTCCGCGCGGCGCCGCATATGAGGAGCGCAATTCCGTGAAACCGCCGCGAAATCCCTAAACGATCACCACAGGAGACCGTTTGCATCGCGTGCACGCCGTTCGCACAGTTTGCGCGATGACATGGTCCGGTCGAGACGAACGGCGTGGGGAATCGCCGAACCGTTCATCGCGCACAATCCAGGAGAAATGGATGAAGTTGGTGAAGACCTCTGCAATCGCATGCGCCCTCGCAGCCCTCGTCGCGACGCCTGTTCTCGCGCAAGGAACGTCCTCTGGTGCCCGGCCCGCCGGCACCGTGCAAAGCAAACCCATGCAAGGCGGCGCAGGCATGGACAGTGAGGATGAGGGCCTCGGCGCCCAGCAGGGGGCCGTCGGCGAAAAGGTCGGTATGAAATCGACCAAGGGGACGAAGGGGACCATTGGGACGACCGGCAGCGCGACACACAAGGGGCCCGCCGACGGTGCGGCTGCGGGTGGCACTGCGACCGGCAAGCGTTACTGAGGCCGGCCGGCGAACCGCAAACCTCCGGTCGCTCTGCGGCCGGAGGTTTTTTGCGCAATCAGTCGTCGAAGCGGCCGCCGCGACCGGCCTTGACGTCGCTGCGGCGTTTCTTGCCCTCGAGCCGGCGCTGCTTGGAGGCGAAGGTCGGTCGCGTCGCGCGCCGTGGTGTCGGGCGGACCATGGCCTCGCGCAGCATCTCCGTGAGGCGGTCGATGGCGTCCTGCCGGTTACGCTCCTGGGTGCGGAAGCGCTGGGCGTGGATCACGATGACGCCCTCCTTGGTCATGCGCTGGCCGGCGAGGCGGGCAAGGCGCAACGCGGCGTCCTCCGGCAAGGTCAGCCTGCGGGTATCGAAGCGAAGCTGCGCCGAGGTCGCGACTTTGTTGACGTTCTGCCCGCCCGGGCCGGAGGCGCGGACAAAGCCGATCTCGATGTCGTCCTCGTCGATGACGAGATCGCGGGATATCCGCAGCATGATGGCACCATTTGTGATGTCACGACATATCGCGGATCGTCCATGCTCGGCAATGGTACATCTGGAAGCGCAAATGGCCGGGCGAGCCCGGCCATTTCGGGAAGGGTCAGGAGATCTCAGTTCGACTTCGTTGCGGGTGCCGCAGCTGGTTGTGCGGCAGCCTGCGGCGCACGACCGACGACGACGGTCAGGAGCCCCTGGCCCCACATCCGCTTGGCGGCGGCCTTGGCGTCGTCCAGCGTCACCGCGTCGACGATGGCGTTGCGCTTTTCGATATAGTCGATCGGCAGCTTGTCCTGCTGATATTGCAGCAGCGCCTGCGCGAGCTTGGAGGAAGTGTCGAGCGCCAGCATCTGCGAACCCTTGAGATAGGACTTGGCCTCGTCGAGTTCCTTCTGGGTCGGGCCCTCGTCGGCGATGCGGCGCACTTCCTTCTCGATCGCATCCATGGTGTCACCGGCGCGGTCGGCACGCGTGCCGGTGTTGCCGATGAAGATTGCCGAATGCTCCATCCAGAGCAGGGACTCGAATACCGAATAGGCCAGGCCGCGCTTCTCGCGCACCTCGCGATAAAGCCGCGAGGACAGGCCGCCACCGCCGAGGATGTGATTGACCACGTAATAGGCCATGAAGTTCGGATCGCTGCGCATCACACCGGGGCCGCCGAAGGTGATCACGGTCTGCGGCACGTCGAGCGGCACAAAGGCGCGCTGCGGCGGCTTTGTGGCCTCGACGTCGGGGACCGGCACGAGATTGGCCTTGGCAGGCAAGCCACCGAAGGTGTGATCGAGCAGCTTGCCGAGCGTGGCCGGATCGACGTCGCCGACGACCGCGATCTTCAGCGTGTCCTTGGCGAGCACACGGCTGACATAATCCTTCATGTCGGCGACCGTGATGGTCGGCACGCTCTCCAGCGTGCCATTGGTCTGCCGTCCATAGGGATGATCGCCGAACGCCATCTCCAGGAATTTGCGGCTTGCGAGCGAGGTCGGGTTGGTCGTGTCGCGGCGCAGGCCCGAGATGACCTGCGAGCGGATGCGCTCGACATCGGTCGTTTCGAAATGTGGCGAGGTCAGTGCCAAGCGCAGCAGGTCGAAGGCCTCGTCCTTGTTGTCGCGCAGCATGCGCAGGCTGCCGCGGAAAGTGTCGCGTGTGGCGCTGAAGGAGAGTTCGATGGCGCGGCGGTCGAGCCGTTCATGGAACGTCTTGGAATCGAGATCGCCGGAACCCTCATCGAGAAGGTCGCCAACGAGATTGGCGACGCCGGACTTGCCCTTGGGATCCTGCGCCGAGCCGCCGGCAAAGGAATATTCCATGGCGATCAGCGGTACGGTCGCGTCCTGAACGAACCAGGCCTCGATGCCACCAGGCGAAACCAGGTGCTGGATCTTCGCTGCGGCTTGAGATGGCGAGATCGAAACGAGCGCGAGCGTCGCGCCGGTGACGAACGACAATGCGAAATGGCGAGCGCGAAGGAAGGGATGATTCACGAACGCTTCTCCTCGCGCTTGGCGGCACTGGTGTCCTTGATCAGATAGCCCGTCACCGAGCGCTTCTTCTCGAGCCATTTCTGCGCGGCGGCGCGCACCTGCTCGGCGGTGACCGCGCGGATGCGGTCGGGCCAGCTCCTGATGTCCTCGATCGACAGACCTGTGGTCAGTGCGCTGCCGTACCAGCGCGCCAGCACCGCCTGATTGTCCTGAGCGTAGATCGCCTCGGCGATGAGCTGGGTCTTGACCCGTTCGAGATCCTCGGCGCGGATCGGGTTCTTCGCGACGTCGGCGATGACGCCGTCGATGACCTGTTCGATGTCGGCGAAGCTGACACCAGGCTTTGGTGAAGCCGAGATCGCGAACTGGGTCGGGTCGAGCGAGATGCTGGAATAGCTGGCGCTGGCTGAAACCGCGAGCGGCTTGTCGACCACGAGCGCGCGGTACAGATAGGAGTTGCTGCCGCTGCCCATCAACTGCGCGAGCACGTCGAGCGCCGCGCTCTCGCCGGCCGCGGCCGTGGTTGCCGAAGGCACCAGATAGTAGCGGCGCAGGCCCGGCTGCTCGACGCGCGGGTCGGACAGCGTGACCGTGCGCGGCGCCGCCGGCGCCGGCTCCTGCGGACGGATGCGACGCGCCGGGATCGCAGGCTGGGCCGGGATCGGGCCGAAATTGCGTTCGACCAGCGGGCGCACGTCGGCCGCTTCGACGTCGCCGGCGATCACCAGGATCGCGTTGTTGGGCGCGTAGAAGCGGCGGTAGAAGGCCAGTGCATCCTCGCGATCGAGCTTCTCGATCTCCTGGTGCCAGCCGATCACAGGCCGGCCGTAGGGATGGTTGAGATAGAGCGCGGCCATGATCTGCTCGTTGAGCCGCGCATCCGGATTGTTGGCGACGCGCATATTGTACTCTTCGAGCACGACGTCGCGCTCGGGCAACACGTTCTCGTCCTTGAGGATCAGGCCGGTCATGCGATCGGCCTCGAACTCCATCATCGTCGGGAGCTGCTCTTTCGGTACGCGCTGGTAGTAATTGGTGTAGTCGACCGAGGTCGAGGCGTTCTCATTGCCGCCGACGCGAAGCACGGTCTGGGAGAACTCTCCGACTGGATGCTTCTCGGTTCCCTTGAACATCAGATGCTCGAGGAAGTGGGCGAGGCCCGACTTGCCCGGCGTCTCGTCGGCCGAGCCAACCTTGTACCAGATCATCTCCGTGACCACGGGGGTGCGATGGTCCGGGATCACCACGACCTGGAGGCCGTTGCTGAGCGTGAAGCTGGCGGGCGGCGCCGATGTGACCGTCGTCTGGGCGAATGCGCTGCCGACGTCGAGACCAGATGTCGAGAGCAGCGCGGCGAGAAGGCAGGCAACCGATCGGGGTGAGGGCATCTCGATCCTTGTGAAAGCCCAGACCCTGATGTCCGGGCGTGAGAGCACGGCAATGCTACACCGCGCGGCTTTAAGCTTCGGGTCACGAAGCAGAGAACGCCGTCAACTGATACTTAAAAATAGGTCATCTTCCGCGTCTGGCCTATACCGGACGATTGCGGCGCGCGCGTTCGACGGGCAAGCAGCTTACTGCTGCTTCTCCTTGCCGGACATGATGTCGTAGTACGTCCGCCGCGACTTGTCCTCTCCGGCACCATAGGCATAGTTGGGCGAAGGCGTCTGATAGCCCGGCGGCGGCTCGACCAACGATTGGCGCGGCGGCTCGCTGGTAAATGGCTTCTCCTCGCCCTTGTTGTTCGTCATCATGTTCCACAGACCGCCGGTGAATCCCAGCTGGGCCGGGCTCAGCGCCGGGTTGCTGTTGGTGCCCGGCTGGATCGGATCGTTGCTGGTCCGCTCGGGGGCGGCGGTCCTGCCGGCGTTCAACTCGGCGGGAGTCAGCGGCCGGGCCGCCTGCCAGCTTTCCGTCGCCTTGGACTCTTTCTTCCGCGCGGCGATGGCCTCCTTGCGGCGCTTCTCGTCGGGATCCTTCGGCCAGTTCGGCGCGTTCTTGGCTTCCGCGCCGGTGGGCGGCGGCAGGTCGAGCTTGGGCGGCACCACCAGCGGCGAGCGCTCGCGGTATTCGATGCCCTTCTTCTCCATGCTCTTGGCGCCGATGCCGGACATCAGATTGTCGATGATCCGCTCTTCGAAGGTCATCCCGTCGTCTTCATCGTCGTCATCCCCGGCGCGGACCGGGCCTGCCGACATGACGAGACCGACGCCCAGTGCGACGGCTGACAATTTCAGCGCCAGCCAAAGTCTCCGCCGGGGGTTTCGACCCATCGAACCGCTGGTCTCGGAGCTGCGCATACCTGTACCTGTTCCATATTGTGGCAGTCGTGTCGCGTCTCGCGCGACCACTCCTCGCCAAAGCAAGGTTCCGCCTCCGGTCCGTATCAGCCGGGATCAGGGCGCTTTTGCGGCGGGTATCCCCACAAAGGAATCATACAATAGGGCCGCTACCCCAGCAACGATGGCAACGTCCGCCAAGTTGAAAACGTACCAATTATAGGTATTTCCGGCGATTTCGATGTGAAACAGGGCAAAATCGACCACCGCGCCATAGGCCAGACGGTCGATGCCGTTGCCGATGGCGCCGCCGATGATCAGCCCCAGCGCCACGGTGGCGAGGTGGGTCTGCGACCGCGCCATCCAGATTGCAAGCGCGACCACCGCAACGATCTTCACTGCCATTAGCGCCAGCTGTGCGGCGTGACCGTCGTTCTGGAGCCAGCCGAAGCTGATCCCGATGTTCCAGGCCAGCACCAGATCGAAGAACGGCGTCACCTTCACCACGCCGCGGCGAGCGAGGTCGAAGCTGTTCAGTAGCCAGAGCTTTGAGGCCTGGTCGGCGACGAGCGTGGCCACAGCCGCGAGGATGCCGGTGCGGAGCGGGGTCATGGCCGGCGATCAGACCGCCACTCCGAGCGCCTTCCATTCGCGCAGCGCCTGGGCATCGCGCGGGGTGACGTCGGGATATTCGGTGTCCTCGCCGACCGTCGGCAGGATCTTCCAGGAGCGCGCGCATTTGGTGCCGACCGCCTTCTCGACCACGACCGCGACACCCGGCACCGTATCGAGACGGAATGCATTGGCCGGCGCCTCGCCCTCGCGCACCTCGTAATTCGAAGTGATGCAGATCTCGGCAAGATCGACGTCGAACAGCGTCGCCAGCATGTCGCGCTCGGCGACATAGATCACCGGCGAGGCCTCCAGCGAGGATCCGATGTTCTTGGCGGCACGTTCGAGCTCGAGCGCGCCGGTGACGACGCGGCGAACGTTGCGGATCGTCTCCCATTTCGCGGCGAGCTTTTCGTCGCGGAATTGTTCGAGACCCTCGGGGAAAAGGGTCAAATGGATGGAAGGTACCGCATCAGGACGGAACATCCGCCAGGCTTCGTCGGTCGTGAAGCTCAGGATCGGAGCGAGCCACTTCAGGATGGCGTCGCACAGAATGTCAATCGTGGTCAGCGCCGCCTTGCGCGCCGGCGAGGACGGTGGATCGCAATACAGCGTGTCCTTGCGGATGTCGAAGTAGAACGCCGACAGCTCCGAGTTCATGAAGGCGGACAGGGTCGCGACCACGCTCTTGTAGTCGAACGCAGCGTAGGCCTTGCGAACCGTTTCGGCATGGCCGGCCAGCTCGTGCAGCATCAACCGCTCGAGCTCGGGCATGTCGGCATGGGCAACCTTCTCGCTCGGCTTGAAGTGATGCAGCGTGCCGAGCATCCAGCGCACCGTGTTGCGCAGCTTGCGATAGGTCTCGATGGTGTTCTTCAGGATCTCCGGGCCGATGCGCTGGTCGTCGGCATAGTCGGTGGCGCAGACCCACAGGCGCAGGATGTCCGCACCCGAATCCTTGATCACCTTCTGCGGCTCGACGGTGTTGCCGAGCGACTTCGACATCTTGCGGCCGTTCTCGTCGAGCGTGAAGCCGTGGGTGAGTACGATGTCGTAGGGCGCGCGGCCGCGCGTGCCGGCACTCTCGAGCAGGGAGGAGTGGAACCAGCCGCGATGCTGGTCGCTGCCTTCCAGATACATCACGGTGTCATTGCCGCCGTCGACCTTGCGGACGATGTTGCCGAGTTGCGGGAAGTTCTGGCGATCCTCGAGCACGAAGGCGTGCGTGGAGCCGGAATCGAACCAGACGTCGCAGATGTCGTCGACCTTCTTCCAGTCCTCGGCTGCATGCGATCCGAGGAAGCGCTCGCGCGCGCCATCCATGTACCAGGCGTCCGCACCTTCTTCCATGAAGGCTTCGGTGATGCGCTGGTTGACGATCTCGTCCTGGAGGATTTCGGCCGAGCCGTCGCTCTTCTCGCGTACGAACACGGCAATCGGCACGCCCCAGGCACGCTGGCGCGAGATCACCCAGTCCGGGCGATTGGCGATCATGCCGTTGATGCGGTTTTCGCCCGACGGCGGCACCCATTGCGTCACCGAGATCGCATGCAGCGCGCGGGCGCGCAGCGTGTCGCCCTTCTTCGCATGGCCGTCCTCGCTGATGTCCTTGTCCATCGCGATGAACCATTGCGGCGTGTTGCGGAAGATTACCGGCTTCTTCGAGCGCCAGGAGTGCGGATATTGGTGCTTGAGGCGGCCGCGCGCGAGCAGCTTGCCGCCTTCGATCAGCGCCTTGATCACGGCCTCGTTGGCGTCGCCCTTCTCGCCCTTGTCGTTGAGCACGCGCCTGCCGGCGAAGCCCGGGGCCTGCGCGGTGTAGGCGCCGTTCTCGTCGACCGTGTAGGGGATCGCGGTCGAGATGCCCCGCGCGTCGAGCTCGCGGGTATTCGCCATCCAGACGTCGAAGTCCTCGCGACCGTGGCTCGGCGCGGTATGCACGAAGCCCGTTCCGGTATCGTCGGTCACATGTTCGCCGGCGAGCAGCGGCACGACGAACTCATAGCCGCCGCCGAACCCGCGCAACGGATGGGCGCATTCCACTGCGTCCAGCGTGTCGCCGGGAATCTCGCGTACCTTCTCATAGGCCGTGACGCGTGCCTGCTTGAACACTTCCGCGGCCAGCGCATCTGCCAGGATCAGGAGATCACCGGTCTTTGCCCAATTGTCCACGGGGGCGTCCGTCACCTTGTAGAGGCCATAGGCGATCTTGGGCGAGAACGAAATCGCGCGGTTGCCGGGCAGCGTCCATGGCGTGGTGGTCCAGATCACGACGCTGGCGGAAGCGAGCGCGCCGTGCGAGGGCGAGGTGACCGGAAATTTCACCCAGACCGTATCGGAGGTATGGTCTTCGTATTCGACCTCCGCCTCAGCCAGCGCAGTCTTCTCGACCACGCTCCACATCACCGGCTTGGAGCCGCGATACAGTGTGCCGTTGGCCGCGAACTTCATGAGCTCGCGGGCGATCTGCGCTTCGGCGGGATAGCTCATCGTCTGATAGGGGTGATCCCAGTCACCGATGATGCCGAGCCGCTTGAACTCCTCACGCTGGACGTTGATCCAGTGGGTCGCATAGGCGCGGCATTCCTTCCGGAACGCAACCATCGCGGCGGAGTCGCGGAAGTCCGGCTTCTGCTTGCCTTTCTTGCGGTAGTTCTCCTCCTCGATCTTCCATTCGATCGGCAGGCCGTGGCAGTCCCAGCCGGGCACATAGTTGGAGTCGAAGCCGAGCATCTGCTGGCTCTTGGTCACGACATCCTTGAGGATCTTGTTCAGCGCGTGCCCGATATGGATGTTGCCGTTGGCGTAGGGCGGGCCATCATGCAGCACGAATTTGGCGCGGCCCTCAGCTTCCTTGCGCAGCTTGTCGTAGAGGCCGATGTCGTTCCAGTATTTCAGGATCTCCGGCTCGCGCTGCGGCAGGCCGGCCCGCATCGGGAATTCGGTCTGCGGCAGGAACAGCGTCTTCGAATAGTCTTTGACTTCAAACTTTGGGGACTTCTGCGGCTTTTCGGACATGAGATTGACTGGCTCGGAATGGCGCGGGAACGGATGGCGATGCGGAATCGCGGGTGAAACGACAAAATCCCGGTCTTGCGCCGAGCCCTTAGGCTCAGGCGGAAGCCGGGCCGCTAATCCCTATGATGCGCCGCGCAAACATAGGCTCTCCATAGCAGGGGGCCAAAGGAAGCGCAAAGGTCCGGCGGATCGGCTTGGGGCCCTCAATCGACCATCCCCAGCCGTGGAAACGCATCCGGGGCGGCGGCCAGCATGGCGCGGGCACGGGCGGAATCGTCGTCCATCTGGCGGATCAGGGCCTCGATGTCGTTGAATTTCAGCTCCTCGCGGATGAATCCGACAAAGGCGCAGTCCAGCACCTGGCCGTAAATGTCGCCCTTGAAGTCGAACAGGAAGATTTCGAGCAGTGGGGCGCCATTATCAAAGGTCGGGCGGCGGCCGAAGCTCGCCACCCCGTTCAGACGCTCCGACCCGCGGCCGACCCGCACCGCATAGATGCCGTGCTTGAGCCCGCAATTGGCGTCGAGCCGGATGTTGGCGGTGGGGTAGCCGAGGTCGCGGCCGCGCTTCTCGCCATGGATGACCTCGCCGGTGATGAACCAGGGCGCGCTCAGCATGGCCGTGGCCTCGTCGAGCTGTCCCTCAGCGAGCGCGATCCGGATCGCGCTCGAGGACACCGGCCGCTCGTCGATATCGACATGCGGCTGCACGTCGACCTCGATGCCGAGCCGGGGCGCCTCGTTGACCAGGAGGCTCGGCGAGCCGACCCGGCCCTTGCCGAAATGGAAGTCGTAGCCGACCGCAATCCCGCTGACGCCGAGGCGCTCGATCAGCTCATGATGAATGAAGTCTTGCGCGCTGGTGCCGGCCCTGGCCTTGTCGAAGGTCATGACCACGGCACCGGAAAGCCCGGTCCCGGCCAGAAGCCGAAGTTTTGCCCGTTCGTCGGTCAGACGAAATTGTGGGGTGTTGGGGCTGAAAAACCGCCTTGGATGCGGTTCGAAGGTCAGCGCCAGCGCAGGGCGGCCATGCGCCCGGCCCATCTCCAGGGCAGCGGCGATGACGGCCCGGTGGCCGAGATGGACCCCGTCGAAATTGCCCATGGCGACCACGGCGCCCTTGGGGATCGCAGAATTCGGCGTGGTGTCGCGGATAACGGTAAATTGCGGGGCCATCAGAGGAATTCTCGAGCCGGCGGGGTCGGCCGGGACCGTGGCTTGAGCCGCGCGTTGAAGTCAAGCGGGCCGATATGGCCGCAGGGAACATGATTTCGGTCCGGCCCGGTCCCAGCCCAGTTAACGCGCTGTTTAACGCCTTGGTGCTAAGTGCATGAAAGGTGGAACTGAGGGCCCCCGGCCCGTCAGGTCCGTTTTTGAATATTCCTGGGTATGCGTTGGGGGGAGTCGAGATGGCGGTTGATTTGTCGATGCCGGTTCTGGTGGTGGACGACTACAGCACCATGATCCGTATCATCAGGAATCTGCTGAAGCAGCTTGGCTTCGAAAATATCGATGATGCCAGCGACGGTTCGGCGGCGCTGAACAAGATGCGTGGCAAGAAGTATGGGCTCGTGATTTCCGACTGGAACATGGAGCCGATGACCGGCTACGACCTGCTTCGCGAAGTGCGGGCCGACCCCAACCTCGCCACCACGCCCTTCATCATGATCACGGCGGAATCGAAGACCGAGAACGTGATCGCGGCCAAGAAGGCCGGCGTGAACAATTACATCGTCAAGCCGTTCAACGCGGCGACGCTGAAGACCAAGATCGAGGCGGTCTTCCCGGACATGGCTAGCGCATAAGCCGCGCTTCGAAGCCATCAGCTGAATCTTAAAAAGCCCGGGCACTCGTCCCGGGCTTTCTGCCTTTCTCAGCTCACCACTTCAATTCGCGCATCAGCGCTTTCGGCGGGTGACCGAACAATTCCAGCACCGATTTGGGATCGAGCTGGTCGAGGCCCTCGAACTCCTCGGCATGGATGCCGCGGGTGACGAACAGGCAGTCGATGCCGAATTCGCGCGCGCCGGTCAGGTCGGTGCGGACGGAGTCGCCGATCGCCAGCACCTTCTTCCTGTCGATCGGGTGGCCATGACGCTCGCCGGCCAGCGCCATCGCGCGCTCGTAGATCGGTCGGTGCGGCTTGCCATAGAAGATCACCTCGCCGCCGAGCTCGCGGTAGAGCTCCGCGATCGCGCCGGCGCAATAGATCAGCCGGTCGCCGCGCTCGACCACGATGTCGGGGTTGGCGCAGACCAGGGTCAGCCTGCGCTCGCGGGCCTTCAGCATCATGCCGCGATAGTCTTCCGCGGTCTCGGTCTCGTCATCATAGAGGCCGGTACAGACGATGTAGTCGGCCTCCTCCAGCGGAGCGGTCGTCGCATCGAGGCCGCGATAGATCGAGTTGTCGCGCTCGGGACCGAGCCAAAACATCTTGCGGCCTGGATGATCGGCGACATACAGCCGCGTCAAATCGCCCGAGGAGACGATCGCGTCATAGGTTTCGTCGGCGACGCCGAGCTTGCGCAATTGCCGCTGCACCGAGTCGGCCGGGCGCGGCGCGTTGGTGATCAGGATCACGGTACCGCCGTGACTGCGATAGGTGTGCAGCGCCTCGCAGGCCTCGGGGAACGATTCCAAACCGTTATGGACCACGCCCCAGATGTCGCTGAGGACGACATCGACCCCGCCCACGAGTTCGCGCAGGCTCTGTGCGAAATGCAGCGTGGTCATGACGCGCGCGGCCGATCAGATCCGGCGCGCGAGCGCCGCGTTGCCGGTGAGGCGTGATGAGGGGGTGGCAGGCGTCGTGCCTGCGCTGGGTATACCGGGGCCATTGGATCCCTGAATGTCCTGCGCCTGATGCGGCGAGGCTCCGCCGGTAGCAGATGCCCCTTCGGGCCGCAATGGCCGGGGCGGCGCGAACAGAAAGCCCTGGCCGAACCGCACGTCATAGTCGAGCAGGTCGACCACCGCGCGTTCGCCCTCGATCCGCTCGGCGATCAGGTCGATGCCGAAACGGCCGAGCAGATCGGACAGGTCGGAGGGGTGAATGTCCGAGGCCGATGCCTGCTTCGGGTCGAGCAGAAGTGGTGCCGGAACCTTGATGAAGCGAACGCCGCGGTCGGCGAGTTCGCGCGGCTCGATCCGCAGGTCAGTGACATGGTCGATCGAGAAGCGGAAGCCGCGCTGTGCGAGCGCCGCGAGATGCTCGGTCTCAGCCGGACCGAGGCTGCGGAAGGTCGATTGCTTGAACTCGAGCACCAGTGATGGCGCCAGCGCCCGGTTGGCCTCGAGGAAATCGAGACATTGCGCGAAGATGGTGGAATTGCCGAGCGTTGACGCCGCGATATTACAGAATACGCCGACATCCTTGTTGCGCACCATCAGCCGGCGCAGCACCTGGACACAGCGCAGCAGCACCATGTTGTCGATGCGCCCGATCAGCCCGGAGGCCTCGGCGATGCTGATGAACTCCTCGGCGGCGATCAACTGGTCACGCTCGTCGCGGACGCGAGTCACCGCTTCATAGAAGCGGACCTTGCGCTGCGGCAGCGTCACCATGGGCTGGAGGAAGATATCGATGCGGTTGTCGTCGATGGCGTTGCGCAGCGTCGCCAGCATCTGGGTCTGGTTACGGCCGTTGACGGTCTGACCCGCGGTCGCGGTCCGGGCTGCCTGCGATGTCGACCGCGGCGGCGCAGGAAGTGGAGAAGGAGCGGCCGGCCGCTGCTCGAAAGGTGCAACCAGGTCGACCGGCGCTTCCGGCTCCAGCCTGCCGATCGGAGTGGGGGCCGGCGCCGGCACATGGCCGGCCAGCAGGTCCTCATGCGTGGACACCGTGGCGGCGAGCTGCCTGACCAATCCGCCAAGCTCGTTGATCTCGCCGACCACCGACTGGACACGGTCGGAATTGGCCGAATTGGACGAAGCGATGCGGCCCTCGATCGCAGCCAACCGGCGCCCGAACTCGGCCACCTGGCGGGCGAGGTCGGCGGTGCCGCGCGACAGGTCAGCGATCTGGCCGCCAACGTCGCTGCGATCGCGCAGCCGCATCGACACAGCGTTGTAGAGGATCAGGAAGGTCAGCGCGGTCAGCGCCACGATCGCAGATTCGGTTCCGCTGATCCCGGCGACCGCGTAGAGCACCAGCCCGAGCGAGGCCGCGACCAGAACCATGCAGATGGCGATGAAGATCGTCGAAATGCGAATCATGCCGCGCGTTACGCCTCAAGAGCTGACTGCCTCATCCGGGAAAACACGGGCCGCAATTCGCAGCCGCCACGCCTCATGCTCCCCCTGAGCAAGGCGAGCTTAACATCTTTGTTGATTCGAGGGGATAGCGGCGAGATCAGGACGGCGCGGCGGCGCCGACCGTGTCGGCCGGGACGGCCTCGCGGCTGCCGATCGGCTTGGGCCGTCCGGTGGTCGTGTCGCGCAGGCTCTGCCGCTCGATCTCCGAATTCAGT
Source organism: Bradyrhizobium sp. CCBAU 51627 (assembly GCF_028128765.1). Lineage (GTDB taxonomy): Bacteria > Pseudomonadota > Alphaproteobacteria > Rhizobiales > Xanthobacteraceae > Bradyrhizobium. The sequence continues at coordinate 41,604 of NZ_LBJG01000026.1, read as the reverse complement.
TCGGCACCGAACATGATGACGATGGCCGACATCCACATCCACATCATCAACCCGATGGCCGCCCCGAGCGAGCCGTAGGTCGCGTTGTAGTTGGCGAATTCCGACAAATACCAGGAGAGCAGCGCCGACCCCGCAATCCAGAGGATGGCGGCCGTCACCGCGCCGAGGCTCAGCCACTGCCAGCGCGGTGCATCGCGGCTGGGCGCGAAGCGATAGAGGATGGCGAGCGCCACCAGCAGGATCAGGAACAGCAGCGGCCAGCGTGCCAGCGCGACGATCAGCTTGCTCTCCGGCGCAATGCCGAGGTGATCGAGTGCAAGCGGGAAGGCGACCACGGTGCCGACCATGACCAGCAGGGCTACGATGCCGCCGACCGTGAAGGCGAGGGACACCATGTTCAGCTTGATGAAGCTGCGTTTCTCGCGCTCCTCATAAGCGACGTTGAGGGCGTCGAAGATCGCTTTGACGCCCGCATTGGCGCTCCAGATTGCGAGCACGAGGCCGAACAGGAAGGTGGCGCCGAGCGCCGTGTTGCCCTTCGACACCACACGACCGACCTGATCCTGGACAATCTGGAACGTGCCTTCGGGAAGCATCATCGCCAACTTCTGGAGATTGTCGCTGATGGTCGCGGGATTGGCGAACAGTCCGTAGGACGAGACGAGTGCCGTCACGGCGGGAAAGATCGCGAGCAGCCCGAAGAACACCACGCCGCCGGCGGTCGCGAGCAGGCGATCGTCGTCGATGCGCTGATAGGTGCGCCAGAAAATATCCTTCCAGCCGGCCCACGAGATTTTGAGCGGGCTTTTGGAGCGGCGACCGTGGCCGGGCTGCATGGCCGCGCTTGCCGGATTGGTTTCCGGTGAACTCGCTTCGTTGTTGCGATGGTCTTGCGGCGGTCCCGGCCGGATCAGCCCGGACTCCCCGAAATAGCGTTCTGCCGTCAGCACGAACACCGCCGTGGCGGCGACCAGCAGCCAGCTGTCGAGCTGCTCGGTTGGTCGCGCCGGCATCATGCATCCTGTCTGCGGGCGGGACGCCGCCGGCGCGCCGCGGTGAATCCGACCAGGGTGAGCGCCGCGAGCATCAGGCCAAGTTGCATGGGCCTGACGGTGCGAGCCGAAAAGCTGTTGCCGCGATGGCCACGTTCGCCCGGCGCAAGCGGCACCAGGGGAATTGTCGTCGCAACCTCTTTTACAGCCTGTTTGACCGTTCCGCGCGGAATGCGCGGCGTCGCGACCGCTACGCGCAAACGGCTGGCAAGCGGAACGACCGGCTTTGCCTTGCGCTTCATCTGCGCCATCGCAATACCGGCGCAGGCCCCGGCCAGCACCAGCAGCACGGCCCCGACGGCACCAAAACCCCAGAATTGTCCGTAAGTGATGGCCACCCAGCGGTACAGGGCCATCAGTCCGACGAAAAATGCGGCGATCAGGAACAGGCCGGCGACCGCGAATAGCCCGCCGGCTACCGCGTAAGATGTCACCTTTCCCGCTGCCTGGCTGGTCTGGTCGCGCAAATAGGATTGAGCGGCGCGTTTGACGTGATTGAGCTTCAGCGCCATGCCGGCGCGCAGCAATTCGCCCGATGGCGCGAGCATACGGACACCTCCGAGAACGAGACATTCGTCGGGGGATGAACGTGGCGGAATTTGACTTGTTCCGCCGGCCGCGCGCGATCAGCCGAGATCGGCGGCCGCGATCCAGAACACCTCGCCCTCGGACTCCTCGGTGTCAAGCCAGAGCAGGGGCAGTTCCGGAAAGGCCTCGTCGACCAGCTCGCGGCCGCGGCCGATCTCGCAGATCAAGCCGCCGTCCGGCGTCAGGCGATCGGGTGCATCGCGCAGGATGCGGCGGACGATGTCGAGTCCGTCGGCGCCGCCGTCGAAGGCGAGTTTGGGCTCGGCCCGGCATTCCGGCGGCAATGCCGCCAAGCCTTCGGCGTCGACGTAAGGCGGGTTGGTGACGATCAGATCGTACTTGTTGTCGTCGAGCGGCGCGAACAGGTCGCCACGATACAGCGTGATCCGCTCGTCCAGCCCATGTTCGCCGACATTGCGCGCCGCGACCTCAAGCGCGCCCTCGGACACGTCGACGGCATCGACGGTCGCGTTCGGGAAATGATACGCGGCGAGGATCGCAAGGCATCCCGATCCCGTGCAGAGATCGAGCACGCGCTCGACGGAGGCGGGATCATCGATCAGCGAGCCAGGCTGCCCGTCGCCGCCGAAATGCGAATCCAGCAGCTCGCCGATGAAGGAGCGCGGAACGATGACGCGCTCGTCGACATAGAAGGGCAGACCGCGCATGTAGATCTTGTTGACGAGATAGGCCGCCGGTTTGCGCGTGGTCACGCGCCGATGGATGAGATCGAGCAGCGTCTTGCCTTCCACCGCGGTGACGCGGGCGTGGGCGAAGCTCTCGAACTGGTCGGGATGCAGATGCAGGGCCTCGCAAACCAGGAAGACGGCTTCGGCGACCGGATCGGTCGTGCCGTGCGCGAAGGCAAGCTTTGCCTCGACGAAGCGGCTCACCGCATAGCGGACGTAATCAATCAGCGTGAGCAGCTCGCCGCGCCCGACTTTGGCGAGCTTGGGTGCGGCGCGGCCGCGCGTGACCTTTTTCGAAACTTTTGCCATCAGGATTTGGTCCAGCGTGCGGCGGCCTCGTCGTCGCAGGCCTGGGCTTCGACCCAGCCGGTGCCCGTTGCGCTCTCTTCCTTTTTCCAGAACGGGGCGCTCGTCTTGAGATAATCCATCAGGAACTCGGCGGCCTCGAATGCAGCTCGGCGATGCTGCGAGGCGGTGAGCACCAGCACGATGTTCTGGCCCGGCATGAAGCGGCCGACGCGGTGGATGACCGTGACGCCGTTGAGCGGCCAGCGCGAGATGGCTTCGTCGACATGGCGCTTGATCTCTTCTTCCGCCATACCAGGATAGTGCTCGAGCGTGAGCGCCGCGATCTTCGAACTGTCGTCATCGGCGCGGCAGATGCCGGAGAAGCTGACGACGGCGCCGATATCGGTGCGGCTTTTGGTCAGGACCGCGATCTCGCGCGCAATGTCGAAGTCATCTTCCTGAATGCGGATGGCGACGGGGCAGGTGGCGGCGGGGGAGTTCATGGCCTAGCCGCCGGTCATCGGCGGGAAAAACGCGATCTCGCGGGCGCCGGCGATGGCGGCGTCCGCCTTGACGTGGGCATGGTCGATCGCGGTGCGGATCACCTTCGGCTTCTCGAAGGCATGAGCATAGGCTTCGCCTTGGCCGGATAGCCAGGCGATCAACTCCTCGACGGTGCGCACGCTCGCGGGTGGCTCGACGGTCTCCTCGGCCTTGCCGATGCGCTCGCGCACCCAGGCAAAATACTTCACCTTCATCCCTCGTCCTCCTTGATGAGGTGATGGATGCCCGCGCGGAAATAGTCGTAGCCGGTGTACATGGTCAGAATCGCCGAGGCCCACAGCAGGACGAGGCCGATCAGCGAAACCACCGGGACGACCTCGTCGCCGGCTGGGCCTGCGAGCAGGAAGCCGATTGCGACGAGCTGAACCGTGGTCTTCCATTTGGCGAGCTTGGTCACGGGCACGCTGACGCGCAGCGCGGCAAGGTATTCGCGCAGGCCCGAGACCAGGATCTCGCGGCAGAGGATCACGATGGCAGCCCACAACGACCAGCCATGGATGATGCCGTCGGCGGCCAGCATCAGCAGGCACGAGGCGACCAGCAGCTTGTCCGCGATCGGGTCGAGCATCCGGCCGAACGCCGATTGCTGATTCCAGATCCGGGCATAATAGCCGTCGAGATAGTCCGTCACCGCGGCGCCGATGAAGATCGCGACCGCGACCCAGCGCAGCCACAACGGGTAGTCCAGGATCGATTGCGCGTAGATGCATCCGACTACCACGGGGATCGCGGCGATCCGGCCATAGGTCAGGATGTTCGGGAGGGACATCGCGCGGCTGGTCGTCCCTCGTGTGGTGGCGATGTTCATCCGTCCTACCAATACCGCTCAAGGCTGAAGGTCAACCGTCCGTTCCCAAATGGGCACGGGATGCGACGACCATATGACTTTAGCTTCCTTTTGGGGCCCTTTAGTTCATCCAGGCTGGGGATGGAAATAGTCGAAAATCCTGCGGGCGCTCTCCGCGCTCACCCCAGGAACCTTGCCGAGATCGGCGATCGAAGCGCGTTCGATCTCCTTCAGGGTTCCGAAATGATGCAGCAAGGCACGTTTGCGTGACGGGCCGATGCCCGGAATCTCCTGCAAACCGGCCTCGCGGATGTCCTTCTTGCGGAGCTTGCGGTGCGAGCCGATGACGAAGCGGTGGGCCTCGTCGCGCAGGCGCTGGATGAAATAGAGCACGGGGTCGCGTGGCTCGAGCTTGATCGCCTCTCGCTCCGGCATGAACAGGGTCTCGCGGCCGGCATCCCGATCCGGGCCCTTGGCAACCGACATCAGCGACACCTGGGTGAGGCCGAGATTGGCAAAGATTTCGCGGACGGCGTTGAGCTGGCCGCGGCCACCGTCGATGATCACGAGGTCGGGCCATTGCGGGAAATCGTCGTCCTTTGCTTTGGCTGCGGCGTCCTCGGGTGGGTTGATCAGGCGCTTGAAGCGACGCTCCAGCACCTCGCGCATCATGGCGAAGTCGTCGCCCGGCGTAATCCCTTCCGACTTGATGTTGAACTTGCGGTACTGGTTTTTGACGAAACCATCCGGGCCGGCGACGATCATGGCGCCGACCGCATTGGTGCCCTGGATATGGCTGTTGTCATAGACCTCGATGCGCTTGGGCGCATGCGGCAGGCTCAGCGTCGCAGCCATGGCGTCGAGCAGACGGCTCTGGGTTGCGGTATCCGCGAGCTTGCGGCCGAGCGCTTCGCGCGCGTTGGTCAGCGCGTGGGTGACGAGCTCCTTCTTCTCGCCGCGCTTGGGCGCGATGACCTCGACCCTGTGGCCGGCCTTGACCGATAGCGCGTTGGCGAGCAGCTCCATCTCCTCGATCTCGTGAGAGAGCAGGATGGTCTTCGGCGGCGGCTTGTCGTCGTAGAACTGGGCGAGGAAGGACCCCAGCACCTCCTCCGGCGTATACGTCTTCTCGGCGCGCGGGAAATAGGCGCGGTTGCCCCAGTTCTGGCCGGTGCGGAAGAAGAACACTTCGACGCAGGAGAAGCCGCCCTCCTGGTGAATGGCGAACACGTCGGCTTCCTCGACCGTTCGCGGATTGATGCCCTGCTGCGACTGGATCGCCGACAGCGCGGCGAGGCGGTCGCGGTAGAGCGCGGCGCGCTCGAATTCAAGCTCACCTGAGGCCTTCTCCATCTCGCCGGCAAGCTCCTGCTTCACGGCATGGCTCTTGCCGGACAGAAAGTCGGTGGCTTCGCGCACCAGCGTCGTATAGCCGCCGAAGTCGATCTCGCGGGTGCAGGGGCCGGCGCAGCGGCGGATCTGGTAGAGCAGGCAGGGGCGGGTGCGGCTCTCGAAGAAGGAGTCCGTGCAGGAGCGGATCAGGAACGCGCGCTGAAGTGCGGTGATGGTGCGATTGACCGCACCGGCGGAGGCGAACGGGCCGAAATAACGTCCGGGGCGGGTCTGCGCGCCGCGATGTTTGAGGATCTGCGGCGCCCAATGGTCGCCAGTGATCAGGATGTAGGGAAACGATTTGTCGTCGCGCAGCTGCACGTTGAAGCGCGGCCGCAGCTGCTTGATGAGGTTGGCTTCCAGCAGCAGGGCCTCGGTCTCGGTGGTGGTCGAGACGATCTCCACGTTCACCGTGGCCGCAATCATGCGCAGAATGCGCGCCGGCAGCGGTGCACTTTGGCGCGCATAGCTGGACAGGCGCTTTTTGACGTTCTTGGCTTTGCCGACATAGAGCACGTCGGCGTTCGCACTGAGCATGCGATAGACGCCGGGCGAGGTCGGCGCGAGCCGGACCGCCCGCTCGATCGCCTCGTGACCGCTCGCCAGCGGCTCCTCGCCGATCGCGCCGCTCTCTTCCAGAATATCCGGCAGTCGCGCATCGTCCTCATCGTCGCCGCCGACGGCGGGATCGAGGTCCGGCGGTGTCAGCCCCTCGGGCGGGAGATCGGCGGTCGCGGCAGCCCGCGCCGGCTTGCGCGCGCGTGCGTCGTCCGGATTGTCGGTGGAATCGTGAACCATGGAGCGAATTTAGGCACTGGGGGGACCGATTTGAAGTTCCGGTCGTGCCGCACGCACAGGCGGGCGCGCAGTTCCCGGTAACGCTTCCTTAAGTTTGTTAATAGCGCGGTAACGGGTCTTAACAGCCCTTTAACTTAAAACTCTCGATAAATCCTACGCGAAAAAGTGGTGGTTCCGTAACCATGCGGTCTGACCTGGCGCGGCGGCGCGGGCATCGCACGGCGTTGCGGCAGTTGCGTTGGAGTATGTGATGAGGGGGCTCGTTTTGGGCGCAGCCGCGTTGGTTGCAGCCGGCTGGACAGCTTCGGCAGATGCCGCCGATCTCAATTACGGGCAGCGTGCGCCCTATACGGTCAATCAGCCGCTCAATGCCTATAGCTGGGCCGGCCCCTATCTTGGCGGCAACCTCGGTTATGAGTGGGGCTCGGTGAGCAACACGTCCGTGAAGCCCTCCGGCTTCGTCGGTGGCGTGCAGGCCGGTTACAATTTCCAGAACGGCCCGTGGGTTTTCGGCGTCGAAGGCGATATCGAGGCCGCCGGCGCCGACGATACGTTCGCGCCGTGGAAGTTCTCCAATCCCTGGTTTGGAACGCTGCGCGGCCGCGCCGGCTACGCCTTCAGCAATGTGCTGTTCTACGGCACTGCGGGCCTCGCCTTCGGCGAGCTGCGCGCGCAAACCTTTGGCTGGACAGAGTCGCACACCACGGCCGGCTGGACCGCCGGCGTCGGCGCGGAAGTCGGCCTCGCGCCGAACTGGAGTGCGAAGCTCGAATATCTCTACATCGATCTGTCGACGAGCCAGTTCGCGATTACAGGCGTGTCAAACGGCTATAGCGCCAGCGTCGTGCGTGCAGGCGTGAACTATCACTTCTGATGGCTTGAAGAAGAAAATACCGGACAACAGCCTCCCGGCCGCTCGCGGCCGGGACTTTTTTGCGCCGATTGCGTGGGGTGAGGTCCGCTAGGAAAGGATCACGAGATTGACCGCCTTCGGGCCCTTCCCCTTCTTGTCCGGTTCGACTTCGAATGTGATACGCTGTCCTTCGGCAAGGTCCTTCAGTCCCGCCCGCTCCACGGCGGTGATATGAACGAAGACATCGCGACCGCCGTCGTCCGGCTTGATAAAACCATAGCCGCGCTCGCCGTTGAAGAACTTGACCGTTCCCGTCATGGCCATCGGGAAACTCCCCCTCATTGCTCCTCCGTCGCAACGCAGACGCGCGTCACGACATGACCGGGCATTACGGAGCCCGGGAGCTGGCCATCCTTGGGCGGACCTCTAAGGTCCGACCGGATCTTTCTAAGGCCTTCACTCCGCCGCAACCATTCGCGGAAGCGGAACGTAAAGCCAGTCACGGAAACAGCATAATACGGTTCGTTGCAGATTGACTACCGCTCCTGCATCTTTTTCCCAAGAATGCCGGAGTGTTACGGGGTGGTGTCAAGGCTTGGGCACCTCTAGTCGGAATCTGGCAGCGCCCCCTTGGCCGAGCGGCATTTCCAGCTCGGGCAGGATCGTCTTGAGCTCGCTTTGCAGCGTGTATGGCGGATTGACGATCAGGAGCCCGGCCGAGGTCAGCGCCGCGCCGTCGGCTTGCGGCGCCACGCTGAATTCGAGACGCAGGCATTTGCCCTGCGGCTTTGCGGCAGCCGCGGCGCGCGCCACAAGCTGCGCCAGCGTGTCGGTGGCGCGCCGGCTCTTGGCGGGGTACCAGATTACATAGATACCGGTCGGCCATTTCGCGAATGCGGTGGAGAAGGCTTCGCCCAGTCTTTCGAACTCGTCCTTGGCTTCGAAAGGCGGGTCGACCAGCACCAGCCCCCGCCGCTCCTTCGGCGGCACGAAAGCCGGCAGCGCCATCCAGCCGTCGAGATCGACCACGCGGGCCTGTTCGTCGCGCCGCAGCACGTCGATCAGCGCCTTGCGCGCCTTCGGCTCGAGCTCGCAGGCCACCAGTCGGTCCTGCGGCCGCATCAGGCCGCGCGCGATCAGCGGCGAGCCCGGGTAGGCCTTGAGCTCACCCTTCGGATTGAAGGCGCGGACGATGTCCATGTAGGGCCTGGTCAGCGCAACGGTCTCGTTGGAGAGGCGCGCCTGCATCAGCCGCGCGATCCCGGTCAGCCACTCGCCGCCGCGGCGCGCCTCGTCGCTGTCGAGATCATAGAGGCCGGCGCCCGCATGGGTGTCGATGACGCGGAAGGCGGCAGGCTTGTCCTGCAAATAAGTGAGGATGCGGGCCAGCACGATGTGCTTGATGACATCGGCGAAGTTGCCGGCGTGAAAGGCGTGGCGGTAGTTCATGGCGGATGGGACTACGTTGTCTTGCGCGATCCCATCCCCTTGTCATTGCGAGCGCAGCGAAGCAATCCAGAATCTCGATGTCGAGGCAGTCTGGATTGCTTCGTCGCATCCGCGCTAAATTACTGCGCAATTTTATCGCGGGCCCCTCGCAACGACGAAGCAGGAACTAACCGCCCCTGATCGGTGGCATCGTCACCTGGTCGCGACGGCAGGCGCGGCGCTCGATTTCCTCGCAGGCGCGGAATTGCAGGTCCTTGCTGAGGCAGATGCGGACCTCCGAGAGTCGCGTCCGGTTGCATGTGACCGAGACGGCTGCGTTGCTGAGGCCCGGATTGGCCTTGATGAAGGCTTCTTCCACCTCACCCGGCGCCACGGTCTTGGTCTCTGACAGGTCGAGATATTCGGCCGGGATCTTGATCGCGGCCCGCGCCTTGCGGATCGTCTCGAAATAGTTGCGATCGGTGAGCCCGGAGCAGGTGCCGTGCTTGTCCCATTCATTGAAGATCAGGCCTGGCGCCGGCATCAAATCGAGCATCGAGGAGACGATGCTGCGGTTCAGGCGCGGCGAGGGCCGCTGGCAATATTCCGGAAAGCCGTTCTCATATTGCGGCCAAAGCCCGTGCACCACGAAGGAATAGGGTCGTCCCTCGCACTGCATGTTCGAGCGTCCGCCGCTACGGCCGCGCTCAGCTGCTTCCTCGCAGAAGGACGGCGACCACGACAACGACAGCACATAGAAATCAAATTCGCCGGGCGCGTTCTGTCGTTTGTCCTCAGCCTTCGCGCTGCCGGCCGGCGCGATCAGCCCGGCGGCAAGACCCAAGGGAAGGATTAGTGAGATCATGAGACGGGAGAACGAATGCAATCTAAAATGAAACATGGCAACGCCCCTCAACTAGACTGTGCAATCAGCCTAGCAGCCAATAAGAACATTTCAAGAACAAAATTTGAGCGACCGGCGATCTGCTGCTGGAGCGGTCCGAATCGAACTCTTCTGCTCAGGGCTTGGCGGCGCGGCAGGACGGATTGTAAGCCCAGTTGCGATCGAGCCCGACCACGCACCATTCGACGCCGTTGCCGTACCCGGCAAAGCCGCCATCCTCGATAATCGAAAAGTGCACCCTGCGCACCTTCCCATCGGTGAGCATGGCCTCGCCGGTGCAGTAGCGGCGCGGAATGTTGTCGGATGCCCAGGGCCGGAACGCGACCTCGTGAACCGCGGCGAAGCCGGTGATCTTCAACGAGGAATTCCAGAACGAGCTTTCCTTCTCCCAAAACTGGGTGGCGATCGTCGGAAGCGCCTTGTCGCAATCGGCAACCGCGCCGTCATAGCGCGGCCCGCTCAGCCAGAAGTTCAGCTCCAGCGGATTGGCGGCCCTGGCCTCGCCGAGCGACAGCGCTCCAAACACGAGGCCGAAAACGGCGGCAAAGCGAAGCGATTTCAGGGAGGGCGCGCGCATGGGCAATCCGGACAGCTGGTCTTGCGAGGACAGGACGGTGCCGCGAAGGGCAGTGGAGGTCAAGTGCAGCGCGGCAACACTTGGCCGGGAGTTGATCGCAACGTCGCCGCCAGCAGGCTTTCCGTTCTTTTCACCGCCCTGCTGGCGCCGTAAAGTGCCGGCGATCAATCGGAGTGACGGGAATGCGAATCATTGCGGCCGCGGGCCTTGTTGCCAGCCTGGTTGTCTCGGGGATGATGGCGAGCCAGCCGGCGCGTGCCGACATCCTCCCGGTGCCGCCCTTCAAGGGCAACGACACCGGCGGCATCATCGCCTATTCGATGGCGACGCAGGTCGATGCGCGGCAGGTCGCGGTCGATCACTGCGCACGCTACGGCAAGGTGGTGAAATTCCTCGCGGTGCAGGCCTATGAGGGCGGCTACATCTCGTTTGCCTGCCGGTGGGTGCCCTACGGCGCCGCCGATCGGCCGATCCGCACGCTGTACTGAGGCGTTTCGGAACGGCAGGACTTAAGGCCAGACATCTCCAGCCGGGAGTCTCTCCTATGACGCGCAAGCTTGCTTTGCTCGGATCAGTCGTTTGCCTCGTGTTGTCGACCGGGGGCGCCTTTGCCGACGATCTGCCGGTGCGCAAGGCTGGTCTGTGGGAAATGAAAATGGTCAGGTCCGGCTCGGCGATGCCGGAGATGACCATGCAGCATTGCACCGACGAGAGCGTCGACAAGGAGATGAGCAACAACATCTCGCCGATGGCCAAGCAGGTCTGCGCCAAGCAGGAGGTCAAGAAGACCGCAACCGGCTATGTCAGCGATTCCGAATGCAGCGTTGCCGGCATCAACACCACCTCGCACGCCGAGATCACGGGCGATTTCAACTCGGCCTATACGGTGAAGACCTCCTCGCATGCGCAAGGCGGCGCCGCAGGGGCCGCGGGGCGCGACACCACCATGACGCTGGAGGCGAAATGGCTCGGCGCCTGCAAGCCGGAGCAGAAGCCCGGCGACATCGTGATGCCCGGCGGCTTCAAGATGAACGTGCGGGACGTCGACAAGCTGAAGGCGCTGCTGCCGAAGTAGAGTGGTGAGATCGTAGCTCGGATGGTCTTTCCCTCTCCCCTTGTGGGAGAGGGTGGATCGCCGCGTAGCGGCGAGACGGGGTCTGCCCCTGCAGCGTTAGGCCTCCTAACCTCAGCTTCTCTTTCCGCGGATAGAAACCCCTCATCCGGCGCTTCGCGCCACCTTCTCCCGCAAGGGGAGAAGGGAAGGAGCAGCTACACCGGAATCCGCACGCTCGCCCTCAAGCCGCCCATCGGGCTGTCACTCAGCGTGATGTCGCCGCCATGGGAGCGGGCGATGTCGCGGGCGATGGCGAGGCCAAGGCCCGTGCCGCCTTCGTCCTGGTTGCGGGCGTTGTCGAGCCGCAGGAACGGCTTGAACACTTCCTCGCGCAGATGCGCGGGAATGCCGGGGCCGTCGTCGTCGACCGTCACGGTGAGATAGCGGTGATCGCGCTGGCCGGAGATGGCGATGGCCTTGCCGTAGCGCGCGGCATTGGTGACGAGGTTGGCGAGGCAGCGCTTGAATGAGGCCGGCTTCACCGTCACGACAGGCAGGCCGCTGAATGTCACGGTCGCGGTGTGGCCATGGCGCTCGGCGTCGCTGCGCAATTCCTCGAGCGCCTGCGCCATGTCGGTCGGCTGCGATTGCTCGCCGGAATCGCCGCGCGCGAAGGCGAGATAGTCTTCAAGCATCATCGACATCTCGTCGACGTCCTTGCGCATGCCCTCGAGTTCGGGGCTGTCGCCGATCAGCGCCAGCTCGAGCTTGAAGCGGGTGAGGATGGTGCGCAGATCGTGGCTGACGCCGGCGAGCATCGCGGTGCGCTGCTCCATGGTGCGCTCGATGCGCGACTTCATCTCGAGGAAGGCGACCGCGGCGCGGCGCACCTCGCGCGCGCCTCTGGGTCTGAAGTTCGGTGCCTCGCGGCCCTTGCCGAAGCTTTCGGCGGCGTCGGCAAGCCGCAGGATCGGCTTGATCTGGTTGCGCAGGAACAGCACCGCGACGATCAGAAGGATCGAGGACGTGCCGACCATCCAGAACAGGAAGATTTCCGAGTTGGAGGCATAGGCGGCGCTGCGCTGCGCGAACACGCGCATCACGGCATCGTCGAGCTGAATGCGGATCTCGACGAGGTTGGAGCGGCCGACCGTGTCGATCCAGAACGAGCGTCCGATCTGGCGGCCGAGCTGCACCGAGAGCGTCTGGTCGAGCAGCGAGAAGAACGGCTTTGGCCCTGGCGGCGGCATGTCGCCGGGAGGCAGGAAGTCGACGACGAGGCCGAGGCGCTGCTGGGCGATGCGGCGGATCTGGTCGCGGTCCTTGTCCTGCGGATAGCCTTTGTAGACGTCGATCAGCGCGGCGATGTCCTGCACGACAGCAGCCGACAGGCGTCGCGTCACCGTGTTCCAGTGCCGCTCCATGAACACGAAGGCGACGACTGATTGCAGGATCACCATGGGCACGATCATGATGAGCAGCGCGCGGGCATAAAGGCCGGTCGGCATCCAGCCCTTGAACGCATTGCCCATCCAGCCATTGGCGGCTGAAACGCGGCCGGCGGCGCTCTTGAGCATCGTGAGGCCAGTATCGATCGTGCTCATCGGTCGCGCTTCACTTGATCTATGGCGAGGCCACGAGCCGGTAGCCGATGCCGCGCACCGCCTGCAGGAACAGCGGATTGGCGGGATCGGTCTCGATCTTGCGCCTGAGGCGGTTGATCTGCACGTCGACGGCGCGCTCGTTGACGCTGCCATTACCGGTCAGCGCGCTGCGCGGCACGGTCTCGCCCGGCGTCTCCGAGAGAATCCGCAGCATCTCGCGTTCGCGGTCGGTGAGGTGAATGACCTCTTCGCCCTGGCGCAATTCGCCGCGATCGACATGATAGACGTAGGGACCGAATGCGATCTTCTCCACCGCTGCGGCCTGGACCGGCGGCGCGGCGCGCTTGAGGATGTTGTTGATGCGCAGCGCCAGCTCGCGCGGCTCGAACGGCTTGGCGACGTAGTCGTCGGCGCCGATCTGCAGGCCTTCGATGCGGGCCTCGGCTTCGTGGCGTGCGGTCAGCATCACGATCGGCACCGAGGAGGACGTGCGAATGAACCGGGCGAGATCGAAGCCGGTCTCGCCGGGCATCATGACGTCGAGGATGAGGAGGTCGAAATGCAGCCCGAGCAATTTCGCGCGGGCATCGCCGGCGCTGGCGGCGGTGGTGACGCGATAGCCTTCAGCCGCGAGGAAGCGCGACAGAAGATCGCGGATACGGCGATCGTCGTCGACCAGCAGCAGATGCGGGGCGTCGTCGGCGGGTTGCGCCGGCGCGCGGGCGAGCGTGGCAGCGAGCGGCACGGTCACTCCTTGTCTTGGTTGACGGAGGCGAAGATCGTCTCGAGCACCTTGTCGGGATCGTCGCGGTCGATCATCGCGCGCAGGAAGCGCTTGACCGTCTCGGCGTCCTGCGGCGCCATCTCGGCGAGCGCCTTGGTGATCCGCGTGGTCTGGAGCCCGGCGAGCTTCTGCACCAAGGCTTCACCCTTTGGGGTGGCATAGAGCAGCCGCTGGCGGCGGTCGTTGTCACCGGTCTTCTGCACGATGTAGCCCTCGTCCAGCAGCTGCTTGAGCACCCGGCCGAGCGACTGTTTGGTGATGCGCAAGACATCGAGCAGGTCGGCTACCTTCAGGCCCGGGTAGCGATAGACGAAGTGCATGACCCGGTGATGGGCCCGGCCGAAGCCGAAGGCCTCCAGCTCCTGGTCGGGATCGCCGACGAAATCGCGATAGGCGAAGAACAGCAGCTCGATGATATCCCAGCGCAAATTGCCTCCATCGCCAGTTGCTGGCCGTGACGCGGCAGCGTCCTGAGAGGAAGTTGCGAAATTTATGTCAGGCATATTGACGTATCTTGGGTTCAATGTTACAAAAGGATCGGCCCGCACGAAATTTTAGATCGTTTCATGGCGGGTGCATTTCCAAGAGCGGCCGGAAGGTGCCGGACAGGCGGTGACGACCGGATCAGATCTACCGTGCGATTGTCGAGCGGCATTTCGGCAAAACATACTGGACTTCCGCCTTCCGCAAAAGCATGTCCTCAGGCGACATGCTGGCCACGGAAACCGGCCGTAACAAGGCTGGCGGCAGTCCGGCCAGAAACCACATTAAGCCAGCCGGGCCCGAAAGCGGGCAGGCGGGCGCGAGAAACAGCGCCGCCACGGCAGCGGGAGGCAAGGACATGAGCATGAAATTCGACATCCAGCCCGCATCCAATCCGACACCCGAAAAGGACCGCGTCGCCAAGCTGGTGGACCCCGGCTTCGGACGGGTCTTCACCGATCACATGGCGATCGTTCGCTACAACCAGGCCAAGGGCGGCTGGTATGAAGCGAAGATCGAGGCGCGCGCCAACTTCCAGATGGATCCGGCCGGCGCGGTCCTGCACTACGCCCAGGAAATCTTCGAGGGCCTCAAGGCCTACAAGCGCGACGACGGCGGCGTGAACCTGTTCCGCCCCGACGCCAATGCGCGCCGCTTCAAGGACTCCGCCGACCGCATGGCGATGGCGCAACTGCCCGAAGACGTCTTCATCGAGGCGGTCGAGCAGGTCGTGCGCATCGATCGCGCCTGGATGCCGGGCGGCGAGGGCAGCCTGTACCTGCGGCCTTTCATGATCGCGAGCGAGACCTTCCTCGGCGTCAAGCCGTCGTCGGAATACATCTTTGCGGTGATCGCTTCGCCTGTCGGCTCCTACTTCAAGGGCGGTCCCGCCCCGGTCTCGATCTGGGTCTCCGAGAATTACACGCGCGCGGCCGTCGGCGGCACCGGCGCCGTCAAATGCGGCGGCAATTATGCTGCGAGCCTGCGCGCCCAGGCCGAAGCGATCCAGCACGCCTGCGATCAGGTCGTGTTCCTCGATGCGATCGAGCGCCGCTATATCGAGGAACTCGGCGGCATGAACATCTTCTTCGTGTTCGACGACGGCTCGCTCTCGACCCCGCCGCTCGGCACCATCCTCCCCGGCATCACCCGCGACTCCATCATCGCGCTCGCCCGCGATGCCGGAAAGACCGTGCGCGAGGAGCTGTATTCGCTCGACCAGTGGCGCAAGGACGCGGCCTCGGGCAGGCTCAAGGAAGCCTTCGCCTGCGGCACCGCGGCCGTGATCTCGCCGATCGGCAAGGTGCGCTCGGTCAGCGGCGATTTCGAGATTTCGGGTGGTGCCGCCGGTCCCGTCGCCATGGGCCTGCGCAAGCAGCTCGTCGACATCCAGTACGGCCGCACCAACGATCCGCACAACTGGATCCGCAAGGTGTTTTGAGGCTTTAGCAGTCATTCCGGGTTCGATGCTTCGCATCGCCCGGAATGACGGCCGCAACTGTTGCCGCATCGCGCGTCGGCTGGTAAACGCCCGCATGGCCGAAAAACCCAAAAAACCCCAGAAGCTGAAGGCGCGCCTGCCCCGCGGGCTCGAGGATCGCGATCCCCAGGCGATCCGGGCGACGCGCGAGATGGTCGAGAAGATCCGCGCCGTGTACGAGCTCTACGGGTTCGAGCCGGTGGAGACACCGGCGATGGAATACACCGATGCGCTCGGTAAGTTCCTGCCCGACCAGGACCGTCCGAACGAAGGCGTGTTCTCGTTCCAGGACGATGACGAGCAATGGATCAGCTTGCGCTACGACCTGACTGCGCCGCTGGCGCGCTATGTCGGCGAGCGCTACGGCACCGACGGTCTGGTCCTGCCTTATCGCAGCTACCGCGTCGGCTATGTCTTCCGCAACGAGAAGCCGGGCCCCGGCCGCTTCCGCCAATTCATGCAGTTCGATGCCGACACGGTCGGCTCGGCGACGCCGGCAGCGGATGCCGAGATCTGCATGATGGCTGCCGACACGATGGAAGCGCTCGGCGTTGCGCGCGGGCAATACGTCGTGAAGGTGAACAACCGCAAGGTGCTCGACGGTGTGCTCGAAGCCATCGGGCTTGCGGGTGAGGAGAACGCGGGCCGCCGGCTGACCGTGCTGCGCGCGATCGACAAGCTCGACAAGTTTTCCGCCGACGAAGTGCGCAAGCTTCTTGGCGCTGGACGCTGGGACGGCGGCGAAGAAGGCAAGGGCGACTTCACCAAGGGCGCCAATCTGAGCGCGGCAGAGGCCGACGTCGTTCTCGCCATCACCAAGCCGCGCGAGGATTGGAAAGAAGCCATCGCTGCGGCGGAGACTTACCTGGCCAAGAGCGAAGTCGGTCAAGCCGGCGTGAGCGAATTGGAAGATATTGCCAAACTGGTCGCAGCCTCCGGCTATGGTGCCGACCGCATCAAGATCGATCCCTCCGTGGTGCGCGGCCTCGAATATTACACCGGTCCCGTCTACGAGGTCGAACTTCTGCTCGACACCAAGGACGAGAAGGGTCGCCCGGTGCGGTTCGGCTCGGTCGGCGGCGGTGGCCGCTATGACGGTCTCGTCTCGCGCTTCCGCGGCGAGCCGGTGCCGGCGACCGGTTTCTCGATCGGTGTGTCGCGCTTGCAGGCTGCGCTGACGCTGCTCGGCAAGCTCGACACGCGGCCTGAAGTCGGCCCCGTCGTTGTCACGGTGTTCGATCGCGATCGCGTCGCCGACTATCAGAAGATGGTGGCGAGCTTGCGCACCGCCGGCATCCGCGCCGAGCTCTATCTCGGCAATCCCAAGAACATGGGCAACCAGCTCAAATATGCCGATCGCCGCAACTCGCCTTGCGTGATCATTCAGGGCTCGGACGAGAAGGCGCGCGGCGAGGTGCAGGTCAAGGACCTGATCGAGGGCGCCAAGGCTGCCGCAGCGATCGCGTCCAACCAGGAATGGCGCGAGACGAGGCCGGCGCAGTTCTCGTGCAGCGAGGCCGATCTCGTCACGAAGGTGCGCGAGGTGCTCGCGCGCCATGACGTGAGCTGGGGCTAGCCATTCGTCCTGTTCGTCATGCACGGGCTTGACCCGCGCATCCATCTTCAAAATGATGGATTGTCGGGTCAAGCCGGCAATGACGAAACGGCAATATTGAGGCAGCAGGGAGAGAAAAATGCCTGAGATCACCATCAGCATGGCCGAAGGCCGCACGGACGAGCAGAAGGCCGGCATGATGCGCGACATCACCCAGGCGCTGGTGAAGAATCTCGGCGTCGACGCCGATGCCGTTGTCATCCAGATCAACGAAGCCCCGCTGCGCCACAAGATGAAGGGCGGCAAGACGTTTGTGGAGCGCGCGGCAGCCGCGAAGAAGTGACGCATCCGCGTCATTCCGCGGCGGCCCGTCAGGTGCTGAACCCGGAATCTCGATCGACAATCTCTGGATTCCGGGCTCGCGCTTCGCGCGCCCCGGAATGACGAGCAAGCAGCATGGACGCACGCGACTTCATCACAACAGGCATGAGCGCCGAGCGCACGCTTGTCGTGCCGGCCGAGCGCACGGTCGGGCATTTCGTGCCCGGCATGCCGATGGTCTATGCGACCCCGATGATGATCCTGGAGATGGAGATGACGTCGGGCGATGCGATCCGCTCTGCGCTTCAGCCGGGCTGGGTCACCGTCGGCACCGAGGTCGACATCCGCCATCTCGCAGCCGCCCTCGTCGGTGCGACGGTGCGGACCACTGCGCAGGTGATTGCGGTCGAGCGCCGCGTCATCCGTTTCGAGGTCGAGGCCTTCGAGGGCACGCGCAAGCTCGGCGAGGGCCGCCATGCGCGCGGGCTCGTCAATGTCGAGATGTTCAACAAGCGACTGGGCGCGTAGCGACTGGCGCGGAGCCGTAGGGTGGGCAAAGCGAAGCGTGCCCACGATCTCCATCAATCAAAGAGGAACGGTGGGCACGGCGCTTCGCGCCTTGGCCCACCCTACGGCACTACTTTGCCAATTCCTTTGAACGCTGCGCCGCGGCCGCGATCGCGCGGATCATCAGGTCGCGCAAGCCGGGCTCGCCCATCAGCACGCCGAGCGCCGCAGCGGTGGTGCCGCCGGGCGAGGTGACGTTCTGGCGCAGGGTAGCCGAGGGAAGATCCGACTGGTGCAGCAGCTCGCCGGAGCCGGCGACCGTCTCGCGCGCGAGCTTGGTCGCCAGCGCTTCGGGCAATCCCGCTTCCACGCCGGCGCGCGCGAGCTCTTCGGCGAGGAGAAACACATACGCGGGCCCGGAGCCGGACACGGCGGTCACCGCATCCATCAGGCCCTCATCCTCGACCCATTCGATCGAGCCGGTGGCGCGCAGCAGCGCATCGGCCACGGCGCGCTGACCCGCGCTGACATTCTTCGCGGCGACCGCCACCGTGATGCCGCGGCCGATCGCGGCCGGCGTGTTCGGCATCGCCCGCACCACGGCGCCGCCGCAGACCTCCTCGAGCGCAGCGATCGTGGTTCCCGCCATGATCGAAACCACGGACGTTTTTTCCGAGACGAACGACTTCAGCCTGGCACCGGCCTCGCGGAACATTTGCGGCTTCACCGCGACGACCATCGTCTCGACCGTGCCCGCCGCCTTGACGTTTGGATTGAGCGCAACGCCCTTGGCGGCCAGCGCGGTGATCTCGGGCGAGAGGTGCGGATCGACCACCGCAACGCGGCGCGGATCGAGCCCGCCCGCCAGCCATCCGGTCAGCATCGCGCCGCCCATCTTGCCGGCGCCGGCGAGCAGGATGGTGCCGGTGATGTTCTGGAGAACGCTGTTTGCCATTGCTGTTGCCACAAAATCCGCCGTCGTCCTGGCGAAAGCCAGGGCCTATTACCCCGGCTGGTTCTAGTGGATGGATGGCAGAGCAACAAGCGCCGTGCCGCACATGGGCACCTCGCGCTATGGATTCCGGATCAGCGCTCGCTTGCCCAGGACGACGACGAGTGGAGAGCTTGGGCTCCCCCTACGCCTAAAAGCTAGGCCTCGCCCACCGTATCGAACATCGCCGCGTCCATGGCCTGCGCGGTGGTCTTGCCGGCCCACACCACGAACTGGAACGCCGGGAAGTAACGCTCGCAGGCGTGGATGGCGCCGGCGAGCATGGCTTCGCATTGCGCGGTCGAGGCGGTGAGGCCGCCCGGCAGCACCAGTGCCTGACGATGCATGATCATGCCGGTGTTGGTCCACAGGTCGAAATGGCCGATCCACAACTGCTCGTTGACCGCGGCGACGAGGCGCTGCACCTCGCCCCGCCGCGAAGGCGGAATCTTCATGTCGAAGGCGCAGGCGAGATGCAGCGCCTCGATCTCGCCCATCCAGGTGAAGGAGATCTGGTAGTCGGTCCATTGTCCCTTCGAGACAATGGTCAGCTCGTCCTCGCCGGAACGTTCGAACGGCCAGTTGTTGCTGGCAGCGATATCCTCGACCACCGCGAGCGGGTGATTTCGGGAATCGATATTGCCTTCGAGCAGGGACATGCCGTCTCGACCTCTTGCCTTCTTGTTGTCTTTGATACGCACGCGGTTGGGTCCGGCGCGCGCTCCCTAACGTCGTCGATCTCGGGAGTCGCTTTCGCGATCTCCCTCCGATCGGCGCGGCCTGTCGCGGATCAAGTGATGTGATTTGCGGAATCTGCGCAACTGGGTCGCGAGTCCGTCCACAAGCCAGGACTCGTTCGTCCACAGCTCATCTCGGCCACAATTGTTAACGAATGAGAACAAACCGGAATCGGATTCCCGAAAACCGCCACTCGTTACTTCCGCTGCGCGAGGGGCGGCACCGCCCCAGCGGCATGGGACCATGCGGTTTTTGGCTGCGGAACAGGCTTGCCTGCGGCCCCGGACCGGCGGCATATTTCCGTCAGGTCGCTCAATCCCGAGCGGTCGATGTTCTCAGGGCGGGGTGAAAGTCCCCACCGGCGGTAAGGGCCGAAAGGCCCAAGCCCGCGAGCGCCTTCCCCGGGGGTGTTCCCGAAGGGAAGGGTCAGCAGATTCGGTGCAACTCCGAAGCCGACGGTTAAAGTCCGGATGAAAGAGAACGGTCGGTGGCAGACGCATCGCAAGATGCGGCTGTTTGTCGTTCCGTGTGCCCTGATTCTGGTCCTGAAGAGGAAAGCCATGAATCAGATGTTGCAAGATCCCCGAAGTGAAGCGTCCCAGACACCGCCGCCGGTTCCACAGGATCCGGTGAAGGGATACCCCCGTTTCGCCAAGCCGCAGCGCGTGGCCTTCGTGCAGGCCTGCTGGCATCGCGACGTGGTCGAGGAGGCCCGCATCGCCTTCCTGAAGGAGGCGGAGGCGCGCCATCTCAATCATGTCGACGTGTTCGAGGTGCCGGGCTCGTTCGAGATCCCGCTGCACGCGCAGGTGCTCGCCAAGACGCGGCGCTACACCGCCATCGTTGCGGCCGGCCTCGTCGTCGACGGCGGCATCTATCGCCACGAGTTCGTCGCCGACACCGTGATCAAGGCGCTGATGGACGTGCAGCTGCGCACCGAGGTGCCGGTGTTCTCGGCGGTGCTGACGCCGCAGCAATTCCATGAGACCGAGGTGCACTACGATTTCTTCCGCCGGCACTTTGCCATCAAGGGCGTCGAGGTCGCGGCCGCCTGCGCCGAGACATTGCTCGGCCTCGAGCGCCTGCGGGGCCAGGTCGCGGCGGGCATTGTGGGGTAGGCAACGGTCATTCCGGGGCGCGCCACCCGAACTCGGGTTTACCGGAGTTCGGCAGATTTGAAGATCCGAGTCGGCAGCAGCCGACCTGGATGGCGCGAGCCCGGACTCCATTGATCGACACGGATTGCTGCAAGACGGATTCCGGGCTCGGCGCTGACGCGCCGTCCCGGAATGACAGTGTCAGTCGAACAGGCTCGAGACCGACTCTTCTGCCGCGGTACGCGCGATCGCGTCGGAGATCAGGCTGGCAATCGGCAGCGTGCGGATGTTCGGCGCCTTGGTCACCGCCTCGGTCGGGAGGATCGAGTCGGTGATGACGAGCTCTTTCAGCTTCGAGCCGCCGATGCGGGCGGCCGCGCCGCCGGAGAGCACGCCGTGGGTGATATAGGCGTAGACGTCCTTGGCGCCCTTTGCGATCAGCGCGTCGGCTGCGTTCACCAGCGTGCCGCCGGAATCGACGATGTCGTCGACCAGGATGCAGCTATAGCCGGAGACGTCGCCGATCACGTTCATGACTTCGGATTCGCCCGGACGCTCGCGGCGCTTGTCGACGATTGCGAGCGGAGTGTTGATGCGTTTGGCGAGGCCGCGGGCGCGGGCGACGCCGCCGACGTCGGGCGAGACCACCATCACCTTGCCGAGGTCGAAACGCTCGCGGATGTCGCGTACCATCAGGGGGGCCGCGAACAGATTGTCGGTCGGGATATCGAAGAAGCCCTGGATCTGGCCGGCATGCAGGTCGAGCGTCATGACGCGATCGACGCCGGCATGGGTGATCAGATTGGCGACGAGCTTGGCCGAGATCGGCGTGCGCGAGCCGGAGCGGCGATCCTGCCTGGCATAGCCGAAATAGGGGATCACGGCGGTGATGCGGCGCGCCGAGGAGCGGCGCAGCGCGTCGGTGATGATCAACAACTCCATCAGATTGTCGTTCGCCGGAAACGAGGTCGACTGGATGATGAAGGCGTCCGAGCCGCGGATGTTCTCCTGGACCTCGACGAAGATCTCCATGTCGGCGAAGCGCCGGACCACCGCTTTGGTCAGCGGCATGTTGAGGCCCTGCGCGATGGCCTGGGCAAGAGCCGGATTGGAGTTGCCGGCGACAAGCTTGATGGAGCCGTTCTTGGCCGACATGGACGCTTCCTCCCGCGCTTTGCTGGATACGACGTGCAACATCTGAAAATACCCACTGGCAGCACGGTTACGACGGGCGAGGAAATATCAGGCCGGGGGCCGCGCTGGCAACCCGGGATGCTACGTTTTCCCTCTGAAAATCCTGAGTCGCGCCAACGGCTTGGCCGCAAACTGGGCCCGTGGTTTAGCGGTGGTTATTGCTGGGCGTAGCCGAGCGCCGTGGCCGGCATCTCGGCCACTGGAGCTTCCGGCGTCACGCTTGCCACGGCCGGTCCGCGCAGGCCGGGAACAGCGTTCGGCGTGTCCGGCGTGCCGTTGATCATATTGGAAAGTCCGCTGAATCCGGCCTGGGCGATCTTCCGCAGCACCAAATCGTCGGCGGCAGCCCAAGCATCACGCGTCGCGTCGCGGCCGCCCTTGGCCGCGGTCGGTTCCTCGCCGGAGAGGCGCAGCGCCCGCTGCTGGTTGGCGTCGTAGACGTCCCAGACCCAGGCGATCACGGTCTTGCCGCGCACCATCTGGGCGGAGAGATAGCTGCGCACGCGGTAGGCTGCGGTCGCTTCGCGCGAGACGATCGAAAGGCTGCGCAGCTTGGATTCGCTGTCGAGCACCCCGACCATGCGGTCGAACACCTGCGGCGGCGGCCCGTCGATGGATTCGAATGCGACCGTCGCGCCGGAGCCGCCACTCGGTGTCGCCATCGCGTAGGAATTGGCGGGCGCGTTGCCGCCGGCGCAGCCGGCCAGCACGGTCGCTGCAACCAGCAGCACGACCGCCAGCACGTGCGAGCCCGCACGGCGCAAAAATGATGACGCTTCCCTCATTGAGGGCAGCGATATCGTTAAAATCGATTAAGGTCTAGGGCAGAGGCGACACAGACCACCGTCATTCCGGGGGCAGGGGCATCGTCATTCCGGGGCGATGCGAAGCATCGAGCCCGGAATCTCGAGATTCCGGGTTCGGCTCTTCGAGCCGCCCCGGAATGTCGATCGTTAACGTTGCTGTGTGTTCACGCTTCCAGCGCGATGGCGTGGACGTGACGGCCGTAATCCGGCTCCTTGCGATGCACCGAGCGGCGATAGCTGAAGAAGCGTTCGTCCGCATAAGTGTCCAGACCGAGATCGTCGATCATCAAAATGCCGGCAGCTTCCAGCCGCTTGCGGATGAAGCCGGCGAGGTCGAACATCGCGTGGCCCTCGCGCACCGACGGGATGAAGAACACGGCGTTGTCGGCATCCGACTCGATGAACCGCGCCACGAACTCGTTGCCGACCTCGTAACTGTCCTGCCGGATCAACGGGCCGATCGCGGCGATGATGCCGCTGCGGGTGGCGCCAAGCTCCTCCATCGCCGCAATGGTGGATTCCAGCACGCCCGTGAGCGCGCCCTTCCAGCCGGCATGCGCGCCGCCGATCACGCGCGCGTTGGGGTCGACGAACAGCACCGGGCCACAATCGGCGGTGGAAACACCGAGCGCGATGCCGGGTGCCTTCGTCACCAGTGCATCGCCTTTCGGCCGCGGTCCGCTCGGCCACGGCGCTTCGGCCACGAGGACGTGGGGCGAGTGGATCTGGTGCAGGCTGAGGAAGCGGTCGGCTGCGACGCCGACGTGCTCGGCCATGCGGCGGCGGTTCTCCGCGACAAGCGCCTGATCGTCGTTGGAGCCGAGGCCGCCGTTCAGCGCGGCATAGATGCCGCCAGAGACGCCGCCCTCACGGGTGAAGAAGGCATGGCGCAGGCCCGGCACAGCAGACAGCAGCGACGAGGTGAGAGTCATCAATGACCTCCGGCCTGTTCGAGATCGCTGAGGCCCGCAATGCCTGTCAGCCGCGGCTCGGAGATGCCGAGCACCTTGAACATCGAGCCCATGCCGCTGCGTCCCGTATCGGTCAATCGCTTCAGCGCCACGGAAATGTCAGTGGCTACTTCCGGCGTCGCCTTCTGCATCAGTGCGGCTGCCCGGGTGTCGATGCCGATGCGCTTGAGGAAATCGCCTTGCGTCACCGGCCCGTGCACGCGGGCGCCGACGTCTTCCGCTGCACGTGCGAGCGCCTGGAAGTCGACATGGGCGGTGACGTCGGCCTGGCCCGGCGCCTTCAGGGGATCGGTGAAGCTGTGACGTGCGATGGCCTGAAAGGTGTCGCCGGCATCGCTGCGCAAATGGCCGTAATCGATGATCAGCGCGGCGCCGTCCTGGTCGCGCACGCGCTTGGCGAGCTTCATGATCTCCGTGTCGGGCCGCCACTCGAACACCGCGCCGACCGGCGCCGCGCGCACCAAGGGCGGCAGCAGCACGTCGAAGCGCGGCGTCGGCTCGGATGCCGCGCCGAACTGGAGCTTGCCGTTGGGATCGATCTCGATCACGCGCTCATGCCAGCCGTCCTCGCGCTTCACCATCTGGTGGATCGGCAGCACGTCGAAATATTCGTTGGCGAGGATGACGCTGGGTCCCTCGGGTACGTCGTCGATGCTGTCGTGCCAGGCGATATTGTTGCGCACGCCCGACAATGTCGCATCCTGCCGTTCGCGCAGGACGGGATTGACCTCGACCATGTGGATGTGAAGCGCCTGATAGAGCGGCGGCAACACGCGAAGCGCGCGCAACGCATCCGCCATCATGGTGCCGCGGCCGGGGCCGAGCTCGATCAGCCGCAAAAATTGCGGCGAGCCCATCTGCTTCCACACCGAGGCGGTCCACAATCCCAGCAGCTCGCCGAACATCTGGCTGACTTCGGGGGATGTGGTGAAGTCGCCTTCACGCCCGAGCGGATCGCGCGAGACGTAATAACCATAGTGCGGATGCATCAGGCACAATTCCATGTACCGCCAGACCGGCATGGGGCCTGAGGATTTGATCAGCGCCTTGATCTCGTTGAGCAGTGGCTGTTCGGTCACGACCTGTCTTCTCGAGATGAATTAACGAATGGTCTTGGCGGACTTCGGCGCACCGCGCTTGACAGCCCATACAATAAGTACGCCGCCGACAATAAGCATCGGGATCGACAGCAGCATGCCCATGGTTAATCCACCCCAGAGAAAGCCGAGCTGCTCGTCCGGTTCGCGGAAATGCTCGCCGGCGATGCGCGTCAGCCCATAGATCAGGATGAAGGCACCGAGGATCATGCCCGGCCGTTTCAGGGCGCCAAAGCGGACCATCACCGCGAGCACCGTGAACAGCAGGATGCCCTCCATCCCGGCCTCATAGAGCTGGCTCGGATGGCGCGGCAATTGCGAGGGATCGTGGGGGAAGATCATGGCCCAGGGCAGGCTCGCATCGGTGGCGCGGCCCCACAATTCGCCGTTGATGAAATTGGCGATGCGCCCGAGCAGCAGCCCGATCGGAGCGACCGCGGTGGTGATGTCGCCCAGCGACAGGATCGAGATGCCGTTGCGATAGGCAAACCACATCACCGCGACGACGCAGCCGAGAAAGCCGCCGTGGAAGGACATGCCGCCCTCCCACAATTTGAAGATCGCGGCGGGATTGCTGATGAAGAAGGGCAGATTGTAGAACAGCACGTAGCCGGTGCGGCCGCCGAGGATGATGCCAAGCGTCACCCAGAGGATGAAGTCATCGATCTGCACCAGCGACATCGGCGCGGGGCCGCCCCACAGGCGCTCGTTCTTCAGCAGCGAGCGCGCATAGAGCCAGCCGATGACGATGCCGCCGATATAGGCCAGCGCGTACCAGCGGATCGCGAACGGCCCGATCGCGACCGCGATCGGGTTGAAGGATGGGAAGTCGATGAGCAGAAGGGGCATTGCGCCTGCTATTGCTGGACGAGATTGCGGCGATAGAGCGCCAGCAGACGCTCCCAATGCCGCTCGGCGGCGTCACGGTCATAGACCGGGCGCTTGGGGAATGCGAAGCCGTGATGGGTACCGGGATAGATCTCGACCTCGGCCTTCGCGCCTTTCATGCCTTCTTTGACCTTCTCGATAATCTCCGGCGGCGCGTAGATATCGGTCTCGGCGCAGGCGAAATAGAGTTCGGCGCTGGTCTTGCCTGCCGCAAGATGCGGACTGTCATCCTGGTCGGTCGCGAGCTGCACACCGTAGATCGAGGCGGCAGCCTTGACCCTTTCAGGGAAATGCGTGGCGGCGTTGACGGCGTACCGGCCGCTCATGCAATAGCCGACGGCGCCGACGATTTTTGTGTCAGCGGCAGCCTGGCCCTCGGCATAGGTGAGCAGCGCGCGCGTGTCGTCCATGATCATGGGAATCGTGAGCGAGCCCATCAGCGCGAACATGCGCTTGCGCTCCGGCGCGTTCGGGTCAGCCGGCAGCGCGCCGAGCTCCATCACGCCGGAGCGGTAATAGAGGTTCGGCAGCATCACATAATAGCCTGAGGTCGCGAGCCGGCGCGCCATGTCGCGCAACTCCTCGCGGATCGCCGGCGCGTCCATGTAGAACAGGATGACCGGAAACGGTCCGCCGCGCTCGGGATGGACGATGAAGGTCGCGGTATGGCCGTTCTTGGTGGGAATTGCGATCTGCTGCTCGATCATGTCGTGCGTTCCGCCTTGTGATTCTTGTTATGCAGGGACGTTGAATACGATTGCAAGGAAACCGGGGCATGACAAGGATACCGCCGCGCGGCCCTTGAACCTGTCACCGCGGATTGCCATTGTCTTCCCGCGCGTTCGCGCAAAGTTTATCGGGGCCGCCAAGAAACCGATCAAGAAACCGATCAGGAGACCGACATGACCCAGACCACCAACCGGTTTTTCGACGAGATCGGCCGCATGATGAACGATGCCGCGGGTGCGGCCCAGGGCGTCAAGCGCGAGTTCGACACGGTGATGCGCAACCAGGCGGAGAAATTCCTGCGCGACATGGATTTGGTCAAGCGCGAGGAGTTCGAGGCGGTCAAGGACATGGCCCGTCTGGCACGCGAGGAGAACGAGGCCCTCAAGGCGCGCATTGCCGCGCTCGAGGCCAAGCTCGGCGGGTCGGCCAGCTGAGGTCGTCATGCCCGGGCTTGTCCCGGGCATCCACGTCTATCCTCCTGACTGGCAATGCGTGGATGCCGGGACATCGGCGAGCGGAAGCGACGCCGTCCTTCGGACGGCTACGCCCGGCCATGACGTGTTCCGGGCCACACCGGTCCCTGCAAAAAATCCCCGCATTTCCTTGTCATTTCCGCATCTTCCGGGTAAAAGCCCGCCACGTCCGCGGCCCCCGCACCCCTGGAGGCTTGCTGCGGCGTGCGCCATGGGCCGCCTTGCGGCCCATTAACTTTTGCAAAAACAAGGACTTAGACTATGGCGACGACCGTCAAGGAATTGAAGGCGACCGCACGTCCGAAGAGCGGCAAGGGGGCCGCCCGGGCTGAGCGTCGCGCCGGCAGAGTGCCCGGAGTGATCTATGGTAACAACCAGCCCCCGCTCACGATCTCGATCGAAGATCGCGAACTGCGCCAGCGCATCCTTGCCGGCCGGTTCCTGACCACGCTGGTGGACATCGACCTCGAGGGCAAGAAGCACCGCGTGATTCCGCGCGACTATCATCTCGATCCGGTCAAGGACTTTCCGGTCCACGTCGACTTCATGCGTCTCGGCGAAGGCGCCACCATTCGCATCAGCGTTCCCCTGCATGTCGTGAAGGCGGAAACGTCTCCGGGCGTGAAGCGCGGCGGCACGGTCAACATCGTCGCCCACGCGATCGAACTCGAATGCGGCGTCGAGAGCATTCCGCAATACATCGAGGCCGACGTCGGCTCGCTCGAAATCGGTCACTCGCTGCATCTGTCGGACGTCAAGCTTCCGGCCGGCGTCAAGGCGCTGACCCGCGAGGACGCGACCCTCGTCACCATCGTGCCGCCGTCCGGCTACGCCGAAGAGCAGAAGGCCGCGGCTGCGGCTGCTGCTGGTGGCGCGGCTCCGGCGGCTGGCGCGGCTGCTCCGGCAGGTGCTGCGGCTCCGGCTGCGGGTGCTGCGGCTCCGGCCGCGGCGGCCAAGGCTCCGGCCGGCGGCGACAAGAAGAAGTAATCCTTCAGAAGAGCCGGCGCGTGATCCCTGATCGCGCGCTGGCTGAGGGGCGCGCCGCGTCATGCGACTCTTTGTTGGGCTCGGCAATCCCGGCGCGAAATACGCACGTAACCGGCACAATATCGGCTTCATGGCCGTCGACGAGATCGCGCGGCGTCATGGTTTCGCACCATGGCGCCGCAGGTTTCAGGGCGAGACTTCGGAAGGCACGCTCGGCACTGAGCGCGTGATCCTGCTCAAGCCGACGACGTACATGAACGAGTCCGGCCGCAGCGTTCAGGAAGCGGCAAGCTTCTTCAAGATCGCGCCCGGTGACACCACGGTGTTTCACGACGAGCTCGAATTGCCGCCGGGCAAGGTGCGGGTGAAGGTGGGCGGCGGCATCGCCGGCCATAACGGCCTGCGCTCCATCTCTGCCCATATCGGCAACGATTATCGCCGTGTCAGGCTCGGCATCGGTCATCCCGGCGTCAAGGAGATGGTGCACGGCCATGTCCTGTCGGACTTCGCCAAGGCCGACAATGAGTGGGTGACGACGCTGTGCGACGCGGTCGCCGAGCACGCCGCCCTGATCGCCAAGGGCACGGACGCGACCTTCGCCAACAGGGTGCATCTTGCGATGCAGGCGAAGGGATTTTTGACCAAGGACGAGAACGGCAAGGAATAGGCTCGTGGGATTCAAATGCGGAATCGTCGGATTGCCCAATGTCGGCAAGTCGACCTTGTTCAATGCGCTGACCGAGACGGCCGCGGCGCAGGCGGCCAATTATCCGTTCTGCACCATCGAGCCGAATGTCGGCGAGGTCGCCGTGCCCGATCCGCGGCTGGAGAAGCTCGCGGCGATCGCCAAATCGGGCCAGATCATTCCGACCCGGCTGACCTTCGTCGATATCGCGGGCCTCGTGCGCGGCGCCTCCAAGGGCGAAGGTCTCGGCAACCAGTTCCTGGCCAACATCCGCGAGGTCGACGCCATCGCGCATGTCGTGCGCTGCTTTGAAGATTCCGACATCACGCATGTCGAAGGCAAGATCGCCCCGCTCGCCGACATCGAGACCATCGAGACCGAGCTGATGCTCGCCGACCTCGACAGCCTCGAGAAGCGTGTCGACAACCTCACCAAGAAGGCCAAGGGCAACGACAAAGACGCCAAGGAGCAGCTCGACCTCGTCACCCGCACCTTGGTGCTGCTGCGCGAAGGCAAGCCGGCGCGCCTCGTCGAGCGCAAGCCCGAGGAGGAGCGCACTTTCGGCATGCTTGGCCTCTTGTCGTCCAAGCCCGTGCTCTATGTCTGCAACGTCGAGGAAGGCTCGGCCGCCACCGGCAACGCGTTCTCGAAGGCGGTGCAGGAGCAGGCTGCCAAGGAGGGCGCCGTCGCCGTCGTCATCTCGGCCAAGATCGAATCCGAGATCGCCACCATCTCGCGCGAGGAGCGCGCCGACTTCCTGGAGACGCTGGGCCTGGAAGAGGCGGGCCTCGATCGTCTGATCCGCGCCGGCTACAAGCTGCTCGATCTCATCACCTATTTCACGGTGGGCCCGAAGGAAGCGCGCGCCTGGACCATCCATCGCGGCACCAAGGCGCCCGGTGCGGCCGGCGTGATCCACACCGACTTCGAGAAGGGTTTTATTCGCGCCGAGACGATTGCCTTTGAGGACTACGTCGCGTTCAACGGCGAAGCCGGCGCCCGCGATGCCGGCAAGCTGCGCCTCGAAGGCAAGGAATACGTCGTCGCCGACGGCGACGTGATGCATTTCCGGTTCAATACGTAAGGGGCGCTCTCCGTGCCCCGGACGCAGCGCAGCGCGTCTTCAGCGGTGCGCTGCAGAGCCGGGGCCCGCGGGTCCTGATTGCGGATGCATGGGGCCCGGCTCTGCGTCGGGTCATTTCATGCCGCGCCGCGTCCGGGACACGAGTGGCTACCGCATCCCGCCGCCCTGATCCCTGATCGCGCCGAGATGCTCGTTGATGCGGAATACGATCAGGATCAATTCCGCGGCGATGCGCGAGAACACTACCCCGACGACGACGCCCGCGATCGATTCCAGCACGACCAGGAAGCCGGCGAACGGGCTGATCGCCATCGCCGTGAGGCCGGCAAAGATTCCGGAGAGCCCGAACAGGCAGATCACACCGATCACCAGCCAGTAGAAGGTCTTGATGATCGTCGGCGTGATGAAGCGGTCCCACTGAAACAGATCGCTGAATGAAAACATGTCTCTCCCCCGGGCAGATCGTGCCGCCGGCCGTGTCATCTAGACAATGAGGCAGGTTCAGCCCGACTCGCCGAATGTAGCACGAGCCATGCGAGCCGGCGGGTTGAGATTGCCGCAAAGTGCGGCCACAATCTGTCCTTCCCGCAAAGCTTTTCCAAGATGACCCTGACATTCGAAGATTTCCCGACCGGCCGCTACGGAACGTTCGGCCCGCGCCATGTCACCCGCGACGAGATCCTGGCCTTCGCCACCGAGTTCGATCCGCAGCCGATGCATCTGGACGAGCAAGCTGCGGCCAAGAGCATGCTGCGCGGCCTGTCCGGCTCGGGCTGGCATCTCTGCTCGCTGATGATGCGGATGATGGCCGATGGTTTTATCACCCGCGCTGCTTCGCTGGGGTCTCCCGGTGTCGATGAGGTGCGTTGGCTCTCGCCGCTCAGGCCGGGCGACGACCTCATGCTCGACGTCGATGTCGTGGAGGCGCGTACGTCCAAGAGCCGCCCGGAGCTCGGCATCGTCAAGTTCAAATGCACGGTGCGCAACGCCAAGGGTGAGGCGCTCGCCGAGATGACCTCGCCGATCCTGATCGAGCGGCGCGCGGGAGCGGTCTGATGCGGTTCTTCGAGGATATCGAGATCGGCCAGCGGCGGGAGATCGGCAGCTATACCTTCACGGCGGAGGCCATCAAGATTTTTGCGGCAAAGTTCGATCCGCAGCGCTTCCACCTCGACGAAGAGGAGGGCAAGAACTCGCTGTTCGGCGGGTTAGCCGCGTCCGGCTGGCATGTCGGCTCGGCCTGCATGAGCCTGCTTGTCGCCGATGGCCAGCGGCTGGCGCGCGAGGCCGCTTCGCGCGGCGAGGAGGTTGCCGTCTGGGGCCCGTCGCCGGGCTTTCGCGATCTGCGCTGGATCAAGCCGGT
Organism: Bradyrhizobium sp. CCBAU 51627; assembly: GCF_028128765.1. Lineage (GTDB taxonomy): Bacteria > Pseudomonadota > Alphaproteobacteria > Rhizobiales > Xanthobacteraceae > Bradyrhizobium. Next base: position 10,793 of record NZ_LBJG01000026.1, on the reverse strand, counting down.
GCTCGCGGGCGACACCATCTCTTACGTTAACGAAGTCATCGAGAAGCGTGCGTCTGGCTCGCGTCCCGGCTGGGGCATCCTGACCGCCCGCACCACCGGCACCAACCAGCGCGGCGAGGACGTCTATTCCATCACCGCCAGCGCCTTCGTGCCGATGCGCGGCAAAGGCGGTTAGACAAGTTCCAGAATGAACGGCCGAAAAGAGCGCACGAGTGTTGCCCGCGCGCTATGGACGCGATTCAGGGCGGCTGCCATAAGCCATCCCGAGATGGCCGGCGGCTCACGAAGCAGCTGCCGGAACCATCGAGTTGCTAACCAATTATGAACCTGTCGCTGTCTATTTGAAACGAATTGGCAGAGTACAGGGGACGAGGACTATGGCAGACCGCGGCGCACTCAAGCTGGTCGGATTCATCTTTGCGACTGCGACGCTGGCTGTGATGCTGGTCGCGGGCATGGTGGTGAAGGGTTACGCCGACGGCGCCTACACCCTGGAAGCTTCGGCCATCGACGCGAGCCGTTAAGCGCTCGTTAACTCCGGGGACCCGCCTCGCGGCTCCCGCTATCAGCGGCTATAGACGAACGCCAAAATCGCGATCGCAACCGCCAGCAGCCCGACAAAGCGCAGCATAATGGTGCCGAACTGGTTCGGCGTGGGTCGCAGCGGGATCGGGTCCGCATTATCGGGCCGAATGCTTTCCATCTGAGAGGTCCCCGAGGCCCCGCCGTCAGCGGCACGGGCGCTAGGCTTTGGTCGCCGGGGTGGGGCAGAGGGTTCAAACGACGCCCACCGCTGTCCTGCCCGCTTCGTGCAGCCACATGTCGTGCTGTCATGCCCCCGCGCAGGCGGGGCATCCGGTACGCCGCGGCGTTTCGGTTCAATCACTGCCGCCTCTGGAATACTGGATCACCCGCTTTCGCGGGTGATGACAGCTGTCCTGTGGGGACGGCGCCGGCCCATCGCGCCCCTGAATCAAAACCGCCGCGCCCCTTCCGGAACGCGGCGGTTCGTGATGCCTGGTTCGCTCGATCAGCTATTGCGCAGGCCGTCGGCGGCGCGCTTCCACTGGGCGACGTTGTCGGCGATCATGCGGGTCGACTTCATCGCGGCCTGGCTGAGCTGGGCGTAGCCCGAGATCTCGCGCTGGACGCGCTGGCCTTCGGCATGAAGCAGGTCGCGCAGGCTCTCGAGCTCCGAGATCAGATTCTCGATCTCGGCGAGCGAGGTGCCGGCGACGCGCTGGATCAGCGAGTTGACGTTGGTGACGGTGGCTTCCGCGCTCGGGTCGAGCGGCGGCGCGTCGGTGGTCGCGGCCGGCCGGCGCAGATAGGCGATATCGTTGCGGACGAAATCGCGGATGCCGGCTTCCACTTCGGTCACGGCGGCGAGGTTGCTGTCGACCGTCTCGGTCTCGGTGGCTTCGATCTTTTCCGGACGAATGGCGTTCATCAAGGTTCCCCTGTTCGCGTTGAGCGCAGCGCGAGTGTCCCCCGCACGACGGCGTCGGTGACCCGACTAGGGCGCCGGATTTTGACCGCAACGGGGCCGAGATACGGCAAGTGCGGACGATTCGGGGGCTTTGCCGTGGCGTATGGTTAGGAGAGTCTGAAGAAGCCTCACCAGCTCTTCTTGAAGCCGGCCGTCACGCTCTTGTTGATCGCCCCTTGCGAGGTCTCACCGACCGAGCCGGACACGGTGACATTGTCGAACAGCTTCTGTTCGGCGCCGACCTTGCCCAGCCATTTGTCGTCGGTGGTCGAGAGCGTCCGGCCAGCGGTGATGCTGGTGCCGGTGTCGATGATGGTCACCTTGGCGGACTGGTCGGTCTCGTAATTGCGGGTAACGTGGCCACCGACGCCGGGCAGCGCCGTGGTGCCCTGCTGGTTGACGCTGTAGCCGTTCTGGAGCGTCAGGAAATAGTCGCTCGACAGCGGCACCGATTTGGTCAGCGACGCCCCGAGCTTGCTCTGCTCGGCGCCGGGGTCGACGCGGGCTTCCACCGCGGTCTTGTCCCAGATCACGCCCGCGCCCGGCGCAGTCACGGCGGCCCAGGCGCTGCCGGAGGATTGCGGCAGGTTGCCGCCGTTTTCGGCCTTCTCCGCCAGCAGCTCCGACATCGTGGTCGGCTCTTTGGTTACGGTCATGTCGGCGCCGATGCGGGTGTCCCAGAACGAGGACACCGACTCCTTCACGGTCACGGCCGATGTGCCGTTGGCATTGGCGTTGGACGACCAGTTCAAGCCGGCATTGGTGGCGGCCTTCGCGCGTTTCTTGGCTTCGATGATGTCGTTGAGCGCGCCGGCGTCGATGGCGAGCTGGCTCCAGTCGAGCTTGTCGACGTCGATGCCCTTGAGTACGTCGGTGTCGTTGGCGTCGGGGGTCGTCTCGGCAACCTTGTCGGCTTCATCGTCAGGCGCGGTCGCGGCGGGAGGCGGGGAGAAGGGCGGAATGATCTGCGCCTGGGTCGTCAGCACCGAGCCGAAAATGAACGTGGCCGCCAGCGGCAGCCTGCTCCAGCCAAAACCTGTCGTGAATTCCATTGCCTTGCCCGCAAGCCCAGTTCGCGCGGAAGATGCGGAACTATCGTCGCAAAATTGTGGCACCCAGAATGATGAACCAACGGGCCGCGCGCAAGTCGCGCGCGACCGATGACGAGCCTCTCGGCGATGCGCGTCCGGCGGGGCTGGTGGCCAGGACGGGTCGCAGGAGCATCAGTCGATCGGTCCCGAAGTCTCGGAGCCCGTTGGTGTCCCCCTCAGCCGACGCTGGTCATCTTTGGCAGATGAATGGCGCGGCCGAGTGCCTGCTCGACCAGATCGAAGGTGTCGATCAGCACGCGCATGTTGATGAGCTTGTCAGCCTTGAACTGGGCGAACTGCGCCACGCGCAGGCTGATCGGCTTGTCGGAATCCAGCGCCGTGAGCGAGTAGCGCAGCATCGAGGAGGCGGAATCGACGCCGAGCATGATGCTCTCACGGTCGAAACGACGGACGTGGAAATTGTCGGCGAGCTGGCGGATAACCTGGAGCACCGCCGCCTTGCCCTGGCGCGCGCCGAGGAACGGAAACATGTCGATCGGGCCATAGACCGCCCAGTCGACGTCCTCGTCGATCAGGGCCTCGATATCCTCGAAATGCCGGTCGTTGATCGCGCGATGCAATGCACGCGAGAAACGCCAGAGGCTGTGCTCTGTCATTTTGGGCAGTCCTGAAGCTGGCTTGCAAAAAACGGAAAACAACCCCATGCACCGTAAAGGCGCCCCGGGGTCGGTCAACTCATTTGTATGCGAACAAAATACGCCGTTTCGGCCAAAACGCAATTCACGTTTTTGCAATGCGCAATTGATCGCGCTTTGTGAGATTTGCAATAGAGCCCCGTAATCTCCCGGGGGTCGAGCCGACCGTGCCTGCGCCGGCACGCCCGAAGACCGGCGAGCCCGCGGATGCGGCAGGCATCACGATCCGCGCTCACACCCCGCGACGTGCGCGGGAACTCCGGCCCGCTCCTGTTCGTTGAAGCGCCGACATCGGAAGGAGACATCGACCCATGAAATCCCCGCTTCTCGCCGTCACCGCCGCGCTTCTGATGCTGGGCGCGACCTCCGCCGCCGACGCCAAGGGCTGCATCAAGGGCGCCATCGTCGGCGGCGTCGCCGGCCATTATGCCGGTCATCACGGCATGCTGGGCGCCGCCGCCGGCTGTCTCTACGGCCGCCATCACGCCAAGGAGCAGGAGAAGCAGCAACAGCAGAGCCAGAACGGGCAGGGCAAGCTTTAAGGGGGGGCAAGCGCCACGTCTTCCCGTGCACCCGACATCCGTGATAGCGAAGCGCGGCGGCAATCGGCCGCGCTTCGCACCGATGGAGGGCGTCATGCGCAAGTCCCGCGATCTCGAAAACCTCACCAGCTTTCAGCGTCACGCGTAAGTGGCGGAATTCTTTCCCCTCGGAAACCCACGTCAAACGCGGCCAGCGCGTCCTCCACGGCGACGTCGAACTGAGCGAGAAGCTCGGCCGCAACGACCTTTGCCCATGTGGCTCCGGACGCAGGTTTCAAGGCCTGCTGCATGGCCTCAGGCAGCTATGACGGCTCCAACCGCAGCTATTACTTTCAGGGAGTAGCTGCCGACGCGGCTGCGACGTCGATGACGGCTTACTTCGCCCCGCTTGCGGGGCGAGGTAAGCGGCTCGCATCGATCGAGCAACCTACCTCTTCTTCCATCCACCCCGCCTTCCCGGCGCGCCACCCGTCGACTTCGGCGCGGGTCCAAACTCCGGCCCCGATTGCCGTGAATCCGTCGGCTGGATGATCCGGCTCGTGCTGCCGAACGGCTTCGACGGCAGGCTCGCGCTCGCGCGATACGGCAGCGATTCCGGGCCGTGCATCTCGTCGAGATGCGGCTTGTGCACGCGTGAGCCTTTGCCTCCGCCAGCCTTGAGCGCTGTTGCGGCGCTCTTGTTTTTCATGGCGCTGACCGGCAGATTCGCGGCGTCGCCGTATTTTCTGGTGCCGGCATAGGCGCCGGCCTTGCTCGCGACCGCGCGCTGCTTGGCGGTGGGGTCGTCGACCACCGCGAGCTCGGTGGCGCGCAGGCGCTTGACCTCGTCGCGCAGGCGCGCGGCTTCCTCGAAGTTCAGGTCCGCGGCGGCCTCGCGCATCCGCGTCTCGAGATCGGCGAGCACGGCTTCGAAGTTGTGACCGATCGAGATGACGTCGTCGGTCATGTCGTGGCCGCCGACCTCGACCAGCACGTGGTCGCGCTCGTAGACGGAGTTGAGGATGTCGCCGATGTTCTTCTTCACGCTCTCCGGCGTGATGCCGTTGGCGGTGTTGTACTCGACCTGCTTCTCGCGGCGGCGGTTGGTCTCGGCGATAGCCCGCTCCATCGAGCCGGTCATCTGGTCGGCGTAGAGGATCACCTTGCCGTCGACGTTGCGCGCGGCGCGGCCGATGGTCTGGATCAGCGAGGTCTCGCTGCGCAGAAAGCCTTCCTTGTCGGCGTCGAGGATGGCGACGAGGGCGCATTCGGGAATGTCGAGACCTTCGCGCAACAGGTTGATGCCGACCAGCGCGTCGAACGCGCCGAGGCGGAGGTCGCGGATGATCTCGATGCGCTCGATCGTGTCGATGTCGGAGTGCATGTAGCGGACGCGAATGCCCTGCTCATGCAGATATTCGGTGAGATCCTCCGCCATGCGCTTGGTGAGAACCGTGACCAGCGAGCGATAGCCGGCCTGTGCGGTGGCGCGGACCTCGCCGACGAGATCGTCGACCTGGGTGCGGGCGGGCCTGATATCGACGGGCGGGTCGATCAGGCCCGTGGGGCGAATGACCTGCTCGACAAACACGCCGCCGCTCTCATTCAGCTCCCAGCCACCCGGCGTCGCCGACACCGCGATGGTCTGCGGCCGCATCATGTCCCATTCCTCGAAGCGCAAGGGACGGTTGTCCATGCAGGAGGGCAGGCGGAAGCCGTATTCGGCCAGCGTCGCCTTGCGGCGGAAGTCGCCGCGGAACATGGCGCCGATCTGCGGAATGGTGACGTGGCTTTCGTCGGCGAAGATCAGCGCATTGTCGGGCACATATTCGAACAGCGTCGGCGGCGGCTCGCCGGGGCGGCGACCGGTGAGGTAGCGCGAATAGTTCTCGATGCCGGCGCAGCTTCCGGTCGCCTCCATCATTTCGAGATCGAAGGTGGTGCGCTGTTCCAGCCGCTGCGCTTCCAGCAGGCGGCCCTGGTTGTTGAGCTGGTCGAGCCGCAGCTTCAATTCCGACTTGATCGATTTTATCGCCTGCACCAGTGTCGGCCGCGGCGTCACATAGTGCGAGTTGGCGTACATCTTGATGAATTCGAGCTCGTCCTGCTTGTGGCCGGTGAGTGGATCGAACTCCTCGATATTCTCGATAGTGTCGCCGAACAGGTTCACGCGCCAGGCGCGGTCCTCATAGTGAGCCGGGAAGATGTCGATGACGTCGCCGCGCACACGGAACGTGCCGCGGGTGAAATCGGCCTGGGTGCGCTTGTACTGCAGCGCAACGAGGTCGGCGATGAGCTGGCGCTGGTCGATGCGCTCGCCCTTCTTCAGCGCGAAGGTCATCGCGGTATAGGTCTCGACCGAGCCGATACCGTAGATGCAGGACACCGACGCAACGATGATGACGTCGTCGCGCTCGAGGAGCGCGCGCGTCGCGGAGTGGCGCATGCGGTCGATCTGTTCGTTGATCGAGGAATCCTTTTCTATGTAGGTGTCGGTGCGCGGGACGTAGGCTTCCGGCTGGTAGTAATCGTAATAGCTGACGAAATACTCGACGGCGTTGTCGGGGAAGAAATTCTTGAACTCGCCATAGAGCTGAGCGGCCAGCGTCTTGTTCGGCGCCAGGATCAGCGCGGGGCGCTGCGTCGCCTCGATCACCTTGGCCATGGTGTAGGTCTTGCCCGAGCCGGTGACGCCGAGCAGCACCTGCGAGCGGTCGTTGCGCTCGATGCCCTCGACCAGTTCCTTGATCGCGGTCGGCTGGTCGCCGCGCGGCCGGTATTCGGACTTGATCTCGAAACGCACGCCGCCTTCGGACTTCTCCGGGCGCGGTGGCCGGTGCGGCGTCCACACCTTCATCGAGCCGTCGTCCTTGCGGAACTCGGGCCGACCCTCGCGGATCAGCGATTCCAGCGCGTCGGCCGTCGCCTTGACGCCGAGCGCCTCCATCTTGCTGCGCGGCGGACGCGCCAGCGCCTCGGCGTCGTCCTCCTCGGTGGGAAGACCGAGCTGCCGCGCCAGTTCCGGATCGAGCGTCGGGATCGTGGCGGCCGTGCCGTAATTGGCTTGCGGTGCCTCTTCCAGCCCTCCGGGACGATCGGAGGGAAACTCCTTCGGCGTCGAGGCCCGCGCCCGGTGCGCGGCGGCCTCGCCTCCGGCGCGGCGATCGCGCGAATTGTCCGGCGGCGGCTGCAACCCGGTGCCCGACCCGAGTCCGGCATCGCCGCGGTTGATCGCGGGATTGAGCAGTTCAGCCAGCGCCGGTCCGATCGGCTGCACGTCAGGCCGATGTGCCTTCGAGTTCGGAGCCTTGGATCTGGGGGATTTTGGGGGAGCAGCTTTCTTCGCCATGGGGCGAATATGGGACGAGTCTGCCCCTCAGAAAAGGGCGAATGCCCGTCTGCGCGCAGGCTGCTGACAGCAGGTTGGCAGCAGGCCCTGCGGTCACGCCGCCGGCAGCGGCCCGTCGCCGTCGACGACTGTCAGGTGCGGCTCGAGGATGTCGAGATGGACCCCGCCGCAATCGGCGCAGCGCATGGCCCAGTACTCGCACCCGCCGCGGCCACTGATCACACGGAGCACCGTGAGATCGCCGTCGCATTCCGGGCATGTCGCCAGCACGTTGCGCGAATAAATTCTCGGCCGCGGAGCGTCGTAGTCGATGACTGACATGAGCCGGTGTCCCCCTGTGATGCCGCGCTGTCGCTCGGTCTCTCGTCTCGCGAGGTCTATTCTGCGCTGTCGTCCGCGTGCCGGCGGAAGCGGTCGATGTGGTGCTTGGCATCGGCGATCGCCGCGTCCGGATCGGGCCAGGCGAAGCCGACTTCCATGGTCGGAAACAGCACGCCGTCGATGGCAACCGGGCTGAAATCGGCGCGCCGGATCCGGGCGTGCCACAGTCCCTTGCCAGCTTCGAAGGATTCGATGTCAAAGCCGTCGTAAAGGGTCGTCATTGGTAGTCCCCAAATGTTCTCGTGTCGGAGGGCCAGAGGACCACGTTTGCGGATTTCGAAATGTGAAGCGGTTCACAAGCGGTCGGCTTTTTCAGCCGAACGTTGAGACGTCAGTTCCGCACTGCGCTGCGTCCGGACCGGCGTGGACGGGCCGCAGGTTCCGCCGCCGCCCGCATGATCCAGCGGCGAAAGGCGGCGAAGTCGCGCTGTTCGGTCTGGAAGCTGCGGTAGAGCAGGTACCAGCGCATCCCCTTGGGCACGGAGAGGTCGAATGGCGCGACCAGCCGGCCGGCGGCGAGATCGTCGTCGATATAGGGCCGGATGCCCATGGCGATGCCGAGCCCGTCGACGGCGGCCTGGAGCGCCTGGCCGTAGAACTGGAACTCCGGCCCGCGCGGATTGATGCGGGGAAGGTTCGCGGCCTTCAGCCAGAGCGGCCAGTCCTCCGGCGAATGTTCGACGCGGATCAGGCTGGGTCCTTTGAGGTCGGCGGGGCGCTTCAATGACGTGGCGAGGCGGGGCACGCAGACCGGCGTCAAGTCGCCGGCGAACAGGGGCTCGGCGACGAGCCCCGGCCAGTCGCCGGTGCCGAGCTTGATGCCGCAACTCCAGTCCTCGCCAAACGGCACCGACGCGCCGCCGGTGGTAAAGCGCACCTCGATGTCCGGCTCCTCGCTGCGAAACTCCGACAGGCGCGGGATCAGCCAGCGCATTGCAAACGTATGTCCGACGCCGATGGTGAGCACGCGCACGCTTGCAGGCGCCGTCACCTGCGCGGTGAGGCTGGCGAGCGCGTCGAAGATCGGCGTCAATCCGCTCTGATAGGCGCGGCCGGCCTGGGTCAGTACCAGCCTGTTGGCCTTGCGCTCGAACAGCGCGACGCCGAGCCGCTCTTCCAAGAGATGCACCATGCGGCTGACGGCGGCCGCCGAAACGCTCAGCTCGACGCCGGCCCCGGCAAAGCTGCCGGTCCGCGCCGCCGCCTCGAATGCCTTGATGCCGTTGAGAAAGAGCAGCCGGCGCAAATGGAGGACCCTCAGGAAAGCTGATGCCAGGGCAAGATAACTCAGTTTGCGCGGGGACGGCAAGCGAGGCACCTTCTCCTTCGCCTCGTCCCGCCAGCCGGGCGAGGGGGAATGAACAGTCTGCGTCCCCAGCTGCCCCAACAGGAGAATCCCCTCGTGACGCCCATCATGATCGTTGCCCTTGGATTGCTGATGGTCGCCACCGCGTTCCTGTCGGGGCTGTTCGGCATGGCGGGCGGGCTGATCCTGATCGGCGTCCTGCTGGCCTTGATGCCGTTGCCGGCCGCGATGGTGCTGCATGCGATCACGCAAATGGCCTCGAATGGCTGGCGCGCCCTGCTGTGGCGAGCGCATATCCGCTGGCGGGCGGTGGCGAACTATTTGGCCGGCGCGACCATCGCGCTCGCAGCCTGGTCGCTCGCCCGCTACGTGCCTGACAAGCCGATCGCGCTCTTGATGCTGGGCGCCACGCCGTTCATGGCGCGGCTGTTGCCGACCAACATCAAGCCCGATCCCGATCGCCTCTGGCAGGGCACGGTCTACGGAATGATCTGCATGGGCCTGATGCTGATGACCGGCGTTTCCGGTCCGTTGCTCGACACGTTCTTCCTCGGCGGTAATTTCGGCCGGCGCGAGAAGGTGGCGACGAAGTCGATGTGTCAGGTCGTCAGCCATTTCACCAAGCTGATCTATTTCGGCGGCATCGTCGACCAGGCGGCGAGCCTCGATCCCGTGTTCGCCGGCGTCGCGATCCTCGCCTCGATGCTCGGCACCACGCTGGCGCGGCGCCTGCTCGAAGCCATGACTGACCAGCAATTCGTCGCCTGGTCGTACAAGCTGATCACCACCATCGCCTGCTACTACATCGCCTATGGCGGCTGGCTATTGGTTCGCACGCCGGTGCTCGCTGCCTTCGCCAAGGGAGGTTTACAATGAGCTGTAAGGCTGACCCGCTGGTGCTGGATTTCGTCGAATGGGTTGCGCGCGAGCCGCGCGCCTATGCCGAGGTGATCTCGACCTGGAAGACCTCGTGCCCGCGCCTCACCATCTGGGAAGACGCCGCCGATCGCGGCTTCGTCGCGCGCGAGACGCTGCCCGGCATCGGCCTGGTCATCGCGGTGACGGAAGAGGGCGAGAGGCTGCTGCGAACCAACGGGCGGTGATACGCCCTTTTGTCTCCACATCGTCATTGCGAGCATCAGCGAAGCAATCCAGAATGCCTCCGCGGCGACAGACTGGATTGCTTTGCTGCGCTCGCAATGACGGAAAAACAATATGTCACTCAAGCTCTACGAACTCGTCGGCACCGATGCCTCGCGCCCGTTCAGCCCGTTCTGCTGGCGCACGCGGATGGGGCTCGCGCATAAGGGGCTGACTGCGCAATCGCTGCCCTGGCGTTTCACCGAGAAGAGCACGATCGCGCCGCACGGCTCGGAACGGGTCCCGGTGCTGCTGCATCACGACAAGCCGGTGGTCGATTCCTGGGTGATCGCGAATTATCTCGAAGACGCGTTTCCGGATCGTCCATCGCTGTTTGGCGGCGAGGGCGGCCGCGCCATGGCGCGCATGATCAACGCCTGGGGCGACATCGCCATCGTCGGGGGCATCTTTCCGCTCATCATTGCCGACATCCCGAAGAATTTGGCCGAGGCCGATGCCGCTTATTTCCGCCAGTCGCGCGAGGCGCGTTTTGGCAAGCCGCTGGAAGAGATCATGGCGAACCGCGACAGCGGCGTGATCGCATTCCGCAAATCGCTCGAGGTGTTGCGCCAGAGCTTCAAGACGCAGCCTTTCATCGGCGGAGCTGCGCCGAACTATGCCGATTACATCGTGTTCGGCGGCTTCCAATGGGCGCGCGTGGTGAGCCCGTTCAAGCTGCTCGAATCCGACGATCCGGTCTATGCATGGCGCGACAAGTTGCTCGATGCGTTTGGCGGTATGGCGCGGAAATCGCCGGGGCATCCAGTCTAGAGCATCCGTCACTTAAGCTGAAGCGTATCCGTCGTGGCGGAAGTAGTTTTGGCATTCCTGAGGCGAGAAGTCGTCGATGAGAACGGCGA
>NZ_LBJG01000025.1 GCF_028128765.1 Bradyrhizobium sp. CCBAU 51627 | reverse complement strand
AAACGTGACGACGGACGATCGCCCCTCAAGGTCAAGCCGGGATGGGCGATACATACGATATTTCCGAATTTCGGTAAAGCGGAATATTTTTGCCGAGGCCGCTTGACACCTCATTACCGGTGTTTCGCCGTCTCGGCCCCGCCCGTTCGACGGAATACCGCTCCTCCTTGTATGCATTATCCCAGTTGCCATCTCGGGGCGGTTCGCTTTACATGTCCCCAACCCGCCCGCGGGGCATGGCCAGGGCGCAACAATCACAGACATTTGGAGGGGACGAGGCATGGCGCGTAACATATTGATTCTGGGAGCTTCCTACGGCTCCCTGCTGGGTACCAAGTTGCTGATGGCCGGACACAATGTGACCCTGGTCTGCCGCGCCAAGACAGCCGAGCTGATCAACCGCGACGGTACCGAGGTGCGCATCAAGCTGCGCGACGAAGCAGTGCACCGCGCGATCTTCTCGCGCGATCTGCCCGGCAAGCTTGACGCGGTGACGCCGCAGAATGTCGACGTATCCCGCTACGACATGGTCGGGCTGGCGATGCAGGAGCCGCAATACACCAACCACACCGTCCGCATGCTCATGGTCAAGATCGCCGCAGCGAAGCTGCCGTGCCTGTCGATCATGAACATGCCGCCGCTGCCGTACCTGAAGCGCATCCCGGCGCTCGCCGACATGGATCTGGAGGAGGCCTACACCAATGCGCAGGTCTGGGAGCGGTTCGAACCTGGTCTGGTGACGCTGTGCTCGCCCGATCCGCAGGCCTTCCGTCCGCCGGAGGAAGCGGCGAACGTGCTGCATGTCGGGCTGCCCACCAACTTCAAGGCCTCCGTTTTCGCCGACGAGAAGCACAACAAGGTGCTGCGCGAGTTGGAGGCCGACATCGACGCTGTCACGCTCGACAGCAAGGATGTGCCGGTCAAGCTGAAGGTGTTCGACTCCCTGTTCGTGCCGCTGGCGAAGTGGTCGATGCTGCTCACCGGCAATTATCGCTGCATCACGCCGCATGAGCCGCAGTCGATCCGCGATGCCGTGCACGGCGACCTCAAGCGCTCGCAGACGATCTACGACCATGTCGATGCGGTCGCCCGCCGCCTCGGCGCCGATCCCGCGGACCAGGTGCCGTTTGCGAAATACGCCAAAGCCGCCGAAAGCCTGCTGAAGCCGTCATCGGCGGCGCGGGCCGTGGCCGCCGGCGCGCCCTTCATCGAGCGCGTCGACCTCCTGGTGAAGCTGATCTCGCATCAGCTCGGCGTGCCCAATGCCGAGATCGACCGCACGGTCGAGACCGTCGACCACAAGCTGAACGAGAAGATCGTGCAGGGCGGATCGGGCGCGCAGTGACGGCGGCCTCGGTGCGGCAGCGCCATTTCGCGCGTCATGCGATCACCTGAGCGGCGGGCCGGCGCAAGGACTTCGGCAGCTCCGGCCCGGTGCCGAAACGCACCACGAGATCGGGCAGGCGCGCGCCGAGATCGAGATAGGTCGCAAGCTGGCGGCGCAGGCGCGGCACCTCGACCGGCTGGTTGACGAAGGCATATTTCAATCCGAGCGCCGTCGCCCGCAAGGCGAAGCGCTGGCAGGCGCGCCCCACCTCGACCCAATGTGCCGCATCGTCACGCTCGGCGACGAATACCGCAAGGCCGGCAGAGCTTTCGATGCCGGCGCGGTATTTGTCGTTCTCGCCGCGTTCGGTGAACACGAAAGGCAGCAGCCGCTGCGCCAGCCAGCGCGGCACGGCCGGATTGCCTGAAGCGCGCGAGAACAGGCCGTCCATGGTCGCGACCGCCTCGCTCTCGCTGAAACGCATCCAGGCCTTGAGCTCGTCCATGAACCTGGTGTCACGCATCTGCACCGTGTTGCCCTCAATCACGTAATCCGTGACCGCCGCCATCTGGCCGCGGTCGGTGACGAGAAGCATCGTAACGCCTTCCCCGGTGCCGGCCCGTTCGAGCTCGCGCAGCAGATCGGTCGCCACAGGCTTGCCGTCATAGACGGCGCGCGTCGACTGCCGGTGCGGGATCGCGGCCAGCAGCGGCGATTGCTCCACCGGAGCGCTTTCGAGATCTGCCACGACTGCATCGGCTTCGAACCGCAGCGTCGGCCGCAGTCCGAGAGCCAAGGCCGCATGTGTCAGGTTCTCGGCCGCACAGCCAAGACTGACGAAGACATGATGATCGTTCGGATCGACCGCGGGACAGCGACGCGAAAAGTCTGGCGCGATGGTGATGCTGCGCGGCCCCAGGGTGAAGCGCCAGGGCTGGGTGTTGTGGCTGTTGGCGGCCAGCGTGGCGTACCGGACGATTTCACCAAAGCCGCCTTCGGCGCGCAGCGGCGCCCAGGTGGCGCGCACCGCCTCCGCGTACGTCATGGCCGCGGCCGCGTGCGCCTGCGGTGGCCGCATTGCGGCCGCGCAGGCAATTCCCGCCATGAAACGTCGCCGGTTGACCATGCAAGTCCACACCCTGTGCACTCAGCTAGCAGGCATCCAGCGTTGTGATGTTGATCTGTGTCATTCTGACTCATCGATGCATGTGGGCAACACGCAAGCGCCCAACCGGCGCGCACCTCTACGGTTTTCGAAGCCCGGCTGAAATCCGCCGTGGGCAACGGGGCGTGATTCGCCCCGTTTCGCTCGACGCATCCCGATCCGATTGATAAGCCCCTGTCCGCGAATGGCGGGATTTGAGTCGGGGACATGACGGTTGCGATCGAGATGGGGCTGACCACGGCGGGCGCCGCGGCGGCCATGGACCTCGAGGAGCTGCTGGCGACCCGGCTCCTGGTGCAAGGCAATTCCGGTTCCGGCAAGTCGCATCTGCTGCGGCGCCTGTTGGAGCAGAGCGCCCCCTGGGTGCAGCAGGCCATCATCGATCCCGAAGGCGATTTCGTCACGCTGGCCGAGCGCTTCGGCCATCTCGTGATCGATGCCGAGGATCACACCGAGCGCGGCCTGCAAGTCGCGGGCGAACGCGCCCGGCTGCATCGGGTCTCCACCGTGCTCAATCTCGAAGGGCTGGACGCCGAGAACCAGATGCGGCGCGCGGCCGCCTTCCTCGGTGGCATGTTCGACGTGGAGCGCGACCATTGGTACCCGATGCTGGTCGTGGTCGACGAGGCGCAGCTGTTTGCGCCGGCGGTCGCGGGCGAAGTGTCGGACGAGGCGCGAAAGCTTTCGCTCGGCGCCATGACCAATCTGATGTGCCGCGGCCGTAAGCGCGGGCTTGCCGGCATCATCGCGACGCAGCGCCTGGCCAAGCTCGCCAAGAACGTCGCGGCGGAAGCCTCGAATTTCCTGATGGGGCGCACCTTCCTCGACATCGACATGGCGCGCGCCGCCGATCTGCTCGGCATGGAGCGGCGGCAGGCGGAGGCCTTTCGCGATCTCGAACGCGGACAGTTCATGGCGCTGGGGCCCGCGCTGTCGCGTCGTCCGCTGCGCCTGAACATCGGCCCGACCGAAACCTCGCCGCGCAATTCGACGCCGCGGCTGATGCCGCTGCCCGAAGCCACACTTGAAGATGCCCGCGCGGTGATCCTGGCCGCACCGCCGGCCGATGCCAGCCGGCCGCAGCGCCGGCCGGCGCCCGACCTGCTCGAGCAGCTCCGCGCGGCGAAGGCGGCTGCGCCCGAGATCAGCCCCGAATTGGTCGAGGTCGCGGTCAGCGCCGAGGAGCTCGCGGAACGGCGTGATCGCGTGGATCGGACGTTGCGGGCCGTGCTGGCCGCGCCCGATGCCGGCTTCCGCGCCATCGGCGTGCTGTATCAGGAGTTCGTGGTCCGCTGCCGCATCGAGGGGCTTGGTGCCTCCGTGCCTGACTTGAGCGAATTCCGCCGCATGCTGACGCATGCGCGCGCCGGGCTCGGCACAGACATGGCCGAGGACGATTCCTGGCAGGAGGTGACGCTGCGCGCCTCGATCCTGCCCGATGACATGCAGGGCGTGTTCATGATGATCGCGCGCGCCGCCAAGGAAGGCTGGCCCTGCCCCGGCGATGCGGCCATCGCCCGCGCCTATGGCTCGCACTCGCTGCGCCGGGCCCAGCGCCTGCTCGGTTATATGGAGGAGCAGGGCCTGATCGTGGTCCAGCTCGACGGCGGCGGACGGCGGATCGTCACGCTGGTGGAATTGGCCTGGGCAACGGCGCCGGGCGATCCCAACGGCGACGATCAACCGGCCGAGCAGATGGCCAGCGTGACGTCTGTGTGACGCCGTCAAGCCGCCGCGAACATCCGGCGGTAGAGCAGGCTCGAGACGAGCCAGGCGATCACGAACAGCGCGATCACTGCGAAGCCGACATTGGCGAGCGACTCGTTCAGGCTATCGACCAGCGCCCACACGCCACCATTCAGTCCAAGCCGGTCGCTGATCAGGCCAAGTGCCTCGATGCCGCCGATCAAGAGCGCGACCGCGACGGACGCGCCTGTGATGGTGAGGTTGTACCAGAGCTTGCGCATGGGATCGACGAAGGCCCAGCGATAGGCGCTGACCATCAGCGCGGAGTCGGCGGTATCGACCAGCGCCATGCCGGAAGCGAACAGCGCCGGAAAGACCAGGATGTCCGCAAGCGAAGCGCCGCGCGCAGCTTCGCTGGCCGAAATGCTGAGCAGGCCGATCTCGGTCGCGGTGTCGAAACCGAGCCCAAACAGCAATCCGAGCGGGAACATGTGCCAGGGCTTGGTCACCAGGCGGAACATCGGGCCGAGCAGGCGCGCGAGAAATCCGCGATGGGCAAGCAGCGCATCTAAGCCGGCAGCGTCATCAACGCCCTGCTCGCGCGCCATGCGAAAGGTTCGCCACAGGCCGGCAAGGATGGTGAGGTTGATCGCCGCGATCGCCAGCAGGAACAGCGCTGACACCGAGGTGCCGATCAGGCTGCCGACATCCTTGAGCAGGCTGTCGCCGCCAAGGCTGACCACGCCAAGTGCGAGCAGCATGGTCGCGACCACGACCACGCTGGAATGGCCGAGCGCGAAATAGAGGCCGACGCTGCGCGGCGTATCGCCCGTCTGCATCAGCTTGCGCACGACATTGTCGATGGCAGCGATGTGGTCGGCATCGACCGCGTGGCGCAGGCCGAACACCCAGGCGAGCAGAGCGGACGCCATCACCGCGGGCCGGTCGCCGAACGCCGCGAAGGCCCAGACCCATGCGGCGACATTGGCGGCGATGAGCCCGCCGAACAGAAGCACCATTCCGGGCTCAACCGCCCCCACAGACCATCTCGTCACGTCACGCATTCCGCCGCACGCCCCATTGCGTCAACGGTATGATCTTTTCATGGGATGGTCATACTGACCAGTGCTATCGATGGCGGCCAGGACGGCCGTGGGCGCATGGCCGCCCTACGCCGCTTCGGAGCCGCCGAGATAGGCATCGCGCACGCGGGGATCGTCCTTCAGCGTCCGCGCTGCCCCTGACAGCACAATCCTGCCGGTCTGGAGCACATAGGCCTCGTGCGCGATCTCGAGCGCGAGGCTGGCGTTCTGCTCGACCATGAAGACCGAGACGCCTTCCTGGTTGATGGTGCGGATCAGCTCCAGCACGCGGTCGACATAAAGCGGCGACAGGCCCATGGTCGGCTCGTCCATCACGATCAGGCGCGGCCGGCTCATCAATGCGCGCGCCATCGCGACCATCTGCTGCTCGCCGCCGGACAAGGAGCCGGCGCGCTGCGACAGCCGCTGGCCGAGCTTCGGGAACAGCGTCAGCATCTTGTCGAGATCCTGCGCCACGGCACCGCGATCGTTGCGCACGAAAGCGCCCATCAGAATATTCTCGCGCACGCTCATGTCCGCGAACAGCCGCCGCGCCTCCGGCACCGAGGCGATGCCGCGGCGGACGATCTGCGGCGTGGTGAGGCCGATCAGCGAGGCGCCGTCGAACATCACCTCGCCCGAGCGCGGTTTGACGAGGCCCAAGATGATCTTCATCGTCGTCGACTTGCCGCTGGCGTTGCCACCGAGCAGGCAGACGATGTGGCCGCGGCCGACCGTGATGGAGAGGTCGAAATGGACCTGGGCCTGGCCATAGAATGTATTGACGTTGGACAACGCCAGCAGCGGTTCGGCTGCGCTCGTGCTCATGCCGCGCTCTCCTGCTCCGGCGTCCCTGATAGGCCATGGCCGAGATAGGCCTCGATCACCTTGGGATCGCCACGCACCGCCTCGCCCGGCCCTTCCGCGATCTTCTTGCCTTCGTCCATGACGATGACGCGGTCGGAGAGGCGCATCACCATCTCCAGCTTGTGCTCGATCAGGAGGATGGTCAGCCCTTCTGCTTTCAATTCGGCGACGAGCGTCTGCATCTCCGCAGTCTCGCTCGGGTTCATGCCGGCGGTGGGCTCGTCGAGCAGCAGCAGGCGCGGCTTCAGCGCCAGCGCACGGGCGATCTCGACGCGGCGGCGGTTGGCGTAAGACAGGCTGTAGGCGGGCTGGTCGATCCGCGGCAAGAGCCGCTCGCCAAAACGGGCAAGAATGGCTTTGATCTCCTCGCGCAGCCGCTCTTCCTCGTCCCTGACGCTTGAGGGACGCAGCAGCGCCAGGCCCAATTCGAGCAGAGGCCCGATGACAGGCACCGCTGGCTTCACCGCACGCAGCCTCGTGTGGGCACCGATTAGCACGTTGTCCATCACGCTGAGATTGCCGAAGACGCGACCGAGCTGGAACGTGCGCGCGATGCCTTGCGCGGCCAGCCGTTCAGGCGATAGGCCTGTGATGTCGTGTCCCTCGAAATTGACAGTGCCCGCATCCGGCCGGTCGAGCCCGGTGACGAGGTTGAACAGCGTCGTCTTGCCGGCGCCGTTCGGGCCGATGATGCTGACGAGGCCACCCTTGGCGAGATCGAGATCGATACCGTCGACAGCGGTGAGGCCGCCAAAGCGGCGCGTTAGGCCGCGCAAGGACAACAGCGGTGCGTGCGGCTGCCCCATCAGATCGTCCCCAGCAGGCCCTGCGGCCTGAACCGCACGAGCAGCAGCAGCACGATGCCGTAGATCAGGATGCGGTACTCCGCCGCGATCCGGAACATCTCGGGCAGGCCGACCAGCGCGACCGCGCCGACGATGGCGCCGACGACGTTGCCGAGACCGCCGAGGATCACGACCGTCAGCGCCAGGATGGACTGCTGCGTGTTGAAGGTCTCGTGGTTGATGTAGGAATAGAGATGCGCGGCGATGCCGCCGCTGATGCCGGCGGCGAAGCCACCGAAGATGAAAGCGAGCGACTTGTAGCGATTCAGGCTGAGGCCGTAGGCGCGCGCGGCGATGTCGTCGTCCCGGATGGCACGAAAGCTGCGGCCGAGATGCGAGCCCAGCAGGCGCGACTGCAGCAGCGCGAGCACGACCATCACGGCGTAAGCGAACCAGTACACCGACGCGGGGCTGATCAGGTCATAGCCGAACAGCGACAACGGCGGGATACCGGAGATGCCAATGGGCCCGCGCGTGACGCTTTCCCAGTTCAGAATCACCAGCGACACAATCTCGCCGATGGCGAGCGTGGCGATCGAGACATAGTGGCCGCGCAGGCGGAACGACGGCGAGATCAGGATCGTGCCGAGCGCAGCACTCATCAGGCCGCCGGCGACGATGGCAAGGCCGACGGGGATGTTCAACGTCAGCGACAACAGCGCAGACGTATAGGCGCCGATCGCGAGCAGCGCGGCATGGCCGAGCGACACCTGGCCGATGGTGCCGGCCACCAGCGTGAGGCTGAGCGCGAGCATGCCGAGCAGCCAGGCATTGATCAGGGTCTGGAGTATGTAGAACGACACCGGCAGCAGCGGCAGGATCGCAAATGCAGCAACCGCGACAGCAAGAGCCCAGCGCGGAATGCGCACGGGCCGGCTGGGCGCGATGAAGGTGCCGGTCAGCGGCTCGGGCGGTGCCTGGCGGGCGCTGGCGAACAGGCCGTTCGGCCGCAGCACCAGCACGACGACCAGCAGGAGGAAGGCGAAGAGATTGCGATAGCTGGTGCCGAACACGGCAACGCCGTAGCTTTCGACAAGGCCAAGCAGCAAGCTGCCGATGACAGCGCCCGGCACATTGCCGGCGCCGCCGACGACTTCGGCGACGACGCCCTTCAGCGTTGCCTGCAGGCTCATCGCGGTGTCGATCTGGTTGTAGTACATGCCGACCAGGAGGCCGGAGACGCCGCCGAGGGCGGCCGCAATGCCGAACACGGTCTGATTGACGCGGTTGACGTCGACGCCCATTTGCATCGCGGCGTCGCGGTCCTGCGAGGCGGCGCGCACCGCCCAGCCGAGCTTGGTATAGCGCAGGAACACGAACAGCAAGAGAGCGCTGGAGATGCCGACGCCGGCAATGAGCAGATCGAGCGGACCGATGGTGCCGCCGCCGATTTGGAAGCGGATATCCGGCAACTGGCTCGGCAGCGCGCGCGGATTGGGCGAGAAGGTCAGCATGACGAGCTGGTCGAGCACGAAGCTGATGCCGATCGTCGCCAGCAGCGGCGCGATGCGCACGGAGTTCTGCAGCGGCCGTAGGCCGAACCGCTCGATGATCAGCCCGACCAGCGCCGCCGCCACGGCCACGAAGATGATGGTGAGCGGCAGCGGCGTGTGCAGCTGCACCACCGCGACCCAGCCGATATAGGCGCCGACGAGATAGATCGAGCCCTGCGCAAAGTTGATCAGCCGGCTGACGCCGAAGATCAGCGCGAGCCCGACTGCAACGAGGGCGTAGACGTTACCGACGATCAGCCCGTTGATGGTGTAGTCGAGCCAGGAAGACACGCAGGGTTCCTAATGAAGGGAGAAAGGCCGGGGCGAAGGGCTCCGGCCAAGAGATCAGGTGGGCTTGCCGTCCCAAACCGCGAACTGGCCCTTGCGCACGACGAGCTCGGCATTCATCGCGCCGTTGATGCGACGGGTGGCGACGTTGAACGTCGCGCTGCCGAAGATCACGCTCGGGACGTCCTTCACCTTGGCGAAGGCATCGCGGATCGCCTTGCGATCGGTGCCGCCGATCCTGATCACGGCCGCAGCCATGTTCATGGCGTCATAGGAATAGGCGTTGAACGCGTCGGGCTCCTGCCCGTTATACTTGTTCTTGAAGCCGGCGATGAATTTCTGCACCTCGGGCCGCGGGTCCTCCGGGAAATAGCGCGTGCCGACATGGACGTCCTCGACGGCGTCGCCCCCGAGCTCCAGGAACTTCGGCGAATAGACCGAGCTTGCGGCGCAGATCACCTGCTTCAGCCCGATCTGGCGCGCCTGGCGCGCGATCAGCGCACCGTCCGAATAATAGGAGATCAGCACCAGGCCATCGGGATTGGCATCGCGCACGCGGACCAGCGTGGAGCGGAAGTCGCGCTCTTCGGCAATATAGCCTTCGGTGACGACGATCTCGGCGCCGTATTCCTTGGCCGCTTTGTTGAAGTAGTCGCGGCTGGTGCGGCCCCAATCGGTGTTGAGGTGCAGCACCGCAAGCCGCTTCAGGCCGAGGCGCTTCACCGCATAGCGCGCCAGCAGCGGCTGCTCGTCGGCCTGGCTCACGGACGTGCTCCACATGTAATCGCCGCCCTTGGTGAAATCAGGGTGCGAATTGGTGAAGCCGAACTGCACGAGGCCGCCGCGCTGGTAGATCGGCGAGGCCGCCATCGAAGCGGGGCTGGAGAAGTCGCCGAGCTCCATGACGATCTTGGGATCGGACACGAACTTCTGCGCGATCGCCACCGACTGGCGCGGGTCGCTCTGGCTGTCCTCGAATTGGTAGGCCAGCTTGCGGCCGTTGATGCCGCCGGCGGCATGGATCTCGTCGAGCGCGAGATCAAAGCCTTGCTTCCATTGCGTGCCATATTGCGCGTTCGGCCCCGTGAGCGGACCGCTGACGCCGAGCAGGATCGGATCAGTGTCAGCATAGGCGGCGCGCGAGAACGTCGCTGCTGCGATTGCGGCGCTCAGCGAGCCCTTGATCAGAGTTCGACGATTGATGTTGCTCATGTACGGCTCCATCCACTCAGGTGTTGAAACGAGCAGCAAGTCTTGTGCCGGTGAGATTGCCTATTTCGAAGGCTCGCCAAGCGAGAGCATCAGCCGGTTCGCCCAATTGAAGAACGAGGCGCCGTTGATGACGTCGACGATCTCGGCATCGTCGAGGCCCGCCTGGCGCAGCTCCGCGATGTTGTCGGGGCCGAAAGCGATCGGCGTCGCGGCCAGCGCCACCGATGCCTTGACCACGGCGTTCCAGCGCTCGCCGAGATCGGCGCCCACGCCTTCGTCGAGCAGCTTCTGCACATCCTCGTGGCGCTTGGAATAGGTGCTGGCGAAGCGCGCATGCACCGAGGCGCAATAGATGCAGCCATTGTAACGCGAGGTCGCAGCCGCCGCGAGCTCACGCTCGGCGCGCGGCAAGCCGTCGGCGACATTGTAGAAGATGTCCTTGTCGGTCTTGGTGCGGGCTTCCAGCACTTCAGGGTCGCGCACCAGCAGGCGGAAATATTCCGATTTGGCACGGGCGCGATCGACCAGGCCGGCAAAATGCCGCTCGGTCAGCTCGGCCTCCGGCAGAGGCTCGATCCAGGAGACCCAGCCGAGCTCATCCTGGGTGAAGACATTGGGCGGATTGACGGCGGCGCTCATGCTGCAGCCTCCTCTTATGCGTTGGCGGCGGCAAGCGTGCGGAGGCCGCTGACGACCCGCACCTGGAATGACAGGAACGCGACGAGCTGTGAGAACGTGACGATGCCCGTGGTCGACCAGCCGGCGGCAAGCAGCGCCTTCATGTCGCTCGATGCCGCATCGCGCGGCCGGAACACCAGGAGGTGTGCATGCTCGAGCGCCGCTGCGAGGCGGCTGCCCAGAACGGATTTGCTCGCCGCGCTCACGTGGAAAATCAAGCCGGCCGTATCCTCGACCGACAGCGGACCTCGAGGAAAGGAGCCGTAGGGCCCGGAGGTCCTGCCCCGCGCGATCTCGGCATCGATCGCTTCAAGCAGGGCCGCGCCACCGGCGGTCGTCGCAAGCTTGTCGCGATAGAAGGCGGCCACCGGGGATTCGCCATGCAAACCGGTCACGAAGGCGCCGACGGCGGCGCGTTCGAGCAGCGAGAACTCGCCGGCATCGATCGGCTCGAACAGGGATAAGTAGCTCTTCTGCGCATTTTCGCGCGCCTGCAGGCGCCGTGCGCGAATGGCGTCCAGCGCCGATCCCGGTTCGATGCCCGCAAGTTTGTCGATGATATCCGTCGGTGCCATCATTCAGCCTCGCGCAACGTCAGTCATATTCATCTCCACTAGCCCGCCAGCGCCACCTCGGGTGCGGTCCGGACCCAGCCCAGCGCCGGCGCGACCTTGTCGGCCACCAGCTCGATCGAGCGCAGCACATGGGGATGAGGCGCATCGACCGAATGAACCTGAAACACCAGATCGGTCACGCGCTCCAGCGTGGCATCCGTACGCAGCGAGGCAATCACCTCGTCGGCGCCGCCGACATGGGTGTCGAACGCCGAGATCATCTCCTCCAGCGTCTCGCCGGGGGGAAGGTGACCGCCTTTCATGAACTGCGGCAGGGCGCGACGCAGGCCGATGTCGGCCAACCGCAACGCCTCGTGATGATCGTCCGCGACGAATACGCTGCGCGAAGCCATGATCCGTGGTTCGGCCCCGGGCGGCAGCGCTGCGAGATAGGCGTCGATGATCGGGTTCTGGATCTCGGCAAGCGTGGCGTTTGGCGCCTCCTTGGCCCGCGGCTGGGTGCGCGAGAGCAACAGGCCATCGCCGGCCTTGCCGGCGCGCGCGCCGCCCGCCACCGAGAACGTCGCCTGCCAGATGCGCCTGTCCAGTTGCGGCCGCTGCGGATAGAGCGTGTCGCCACCGTCGAGCGGCTTGCCGGTCAGCGCCCTGCGCACCACGTCGAGATTGCGGGCGAATATCTCGTTGCGCTGGGCGCCGTCGAGGCCGAAGGCGGCAAACGCGGACGGGTTGCCGCCGGTGCCGACGCCGAGCTCGAACCGGCCATTGCAGAGCAGGTCGAGCACCGCGGCATCCTCCGCCACCCGCACCGGGTTCTCCAGCGGCAAGGTGACGATGCCGGTACCGAGGCGAATGCGCGAGGTCTGGGCGGCGACGTAGCCGAGGAAGGTGAAGGGCGATGGCAGTCCGCCCTCGCGCTCGTGAAAATGGTGCTGGGCGATCCATGCGGAATCGAGCCCTGCCTTCTCGGCACGCACGATCTGCTCGGCCGCGAAGCGATAGCGCTGTGCCGGCGGCGCTTCGTCGAGCAGGCGTGTGAAGAATCCCAGGCGTTTCAGGTTTGCAAAGCGTTTCATACGACCCCTGTCGGGCGAGGATGGCCACGGCCCGATGATGTCGGTTGCCGCGGCCCGAGACAAGCGGGCAATGCGCAAGGCTGCCCGCCGGGATCGGCTTCCTGTGCAGGACTTTGGTTAGGCAGGTTGCCTACCAGCTCGGCAACACCGCGCCCTTGAATTTGCTGAGGATGAATTCCTTCACCTCGGGCGTGTGATAGCTGTTGACCAGGATCTTGACCCAGGGCTTGTCCTTGTCGGCGCTGCGCACCGCGATCAGGTTGACATAGGGGCCCTTGGGGTCCTCGCGCAGGATCGGATCCTTGACCGGATCGAGGCCCGCCTGGGTTGCATAATTTGTGTTGATCGCGGCGGCGTCGACATCGTCGAGCGCGCGGGGCGCTTGCGCGGCATCGACCTCGACGAATTTCAGCTTCTTGGGATTCTCGGTGATGTCGAGCACCGTCGGCTTGAATCCGGTGCCATCTTTCAACTTGATCACGCCCTTGTCGCGCAAGAGCAGCAGCACGCGGCCGCCATTGGTGGGATCGTTGGGGATCGAGACCTTGCCGCCGTCGGGGATGTCGGCGAAGGCCTTGTGCTTCTTCGAATAGACACCGATCGGGAAATTCACGGTGAGGCCGACCGACTCGATCCTGTAGCCGCGATCGGCCTTCTGGTTGTCGAGATAAGGCTGGTTCTGGAACGAATTGGCCTGGATATCGCCGGCGTCGAGCGCGGCGTTCGGCACAACGTAATCGGAGAACTCGATGAGCTGGATGTCAAGGCCCTGCTTGGCCGCGACCGGCTTCACCGCCTCGAAGATCTGGGCATGCGGCCCTGGCGTCACGCCGATCTTGATGGTCTCGGCGGAGCTTGCTGCCGACCATGCGGCGAGCGCTGTTGCGAGGATCAGGGCGGGACGAAACGACATCGATGGTCTCCATAACACAGCAATAGCAACAGGAACCGTATTCGCTTCTCCGCCGGGCGAAATCAATGAAATGAAAATCCATATTGACCGCCTGCTGCGGGCAACGCTTCTCCATTCGCCATCAAACGGGAAACGAATGCAGATTGGGGCCGTAGCCAGCCGCGCGCAAGCCCTACCTAGGCGCGCGGCTCGGCGCGCCAGGTCGACGGGGACAGCATGATCAGCACGCAGATCACCGCATAGGCGGCAAGCGCCGCCGTGACCATGGCGGCAAGCCCGGCCATGCCCGCACCGAAATACGCCACCGCGATCCAGCCACCGCCGGCGGCGATCAGGATGCGTGCAACCGCGGACATCAGCGGGCCCATCGCCCGGCCCGTGCCCTGCGCTGCGAACGAGGTGACGAAACCAAAACCGAGCGCCGCATAGGCCGGCGCGACGATGCGCAAGTAAGTCATGCCCTCGCTCACGACATCAGCATCGTGGCTGAACAGATGAAGCCAGGCCGTCGGAAAGATCGCGACCAGCAGACCGATGGAGCCGGTCATGATCAGGCCGGCGGCGCCGCTGACCCAGCCGATCCGCTGCGCCCGCGCAGTCTGGCCCGCGCCCATGTTGACGCCGACCATGGTCAGCGTCGCCGTGCTGATGCCGAACAGCAGCGGGATCATGATGTAGTCGAGCCGCGAGGCGATGCCGTAGCCGGCGAGCGCCGAGGTGCCGAACAGGCCGACCGCGCCGGTGACGAGGATGACGGTGAGGTTGGTCAGCACGGCGTTGAAAGCGGTGGGAATGCCGACCTTCAGCATGTCGCCAAAGATCTTTGCGCGCAGCGGCACGATGTGGAGCCGCAAGCCGGATGCGCCCGAGGACATGTAGCGCAGCAGGAACAGCATCGCCGCGCCGTAATAGAGGCCGAAAGCAAGACCGGCGCCGGCAATGCCGAGGCTTGGGATGGGTCCGAAGCCGAAGATCAAGAGCGGCGAGGCCGGAATCGTCACGATCGCGCCGATCAACGTCACCAGCGCCGGGACCTTGACGTTGCCGGAACCGCGCAGCGCGGCCGCCTGGAGGTTGACGATCCAGGCCGGAATCGCGCCGGCGAAGAGATTGTTGGAATAGGTGATCGCGGCATCGAGCGCGCCTTCGCGACCGCCGAGCATGCGAAACAGTGCCGGGCCGCCGAGGCTGATGCCCAGCGTGAACACCGCACCCGCGATGATCGCAAGCACGATGGCATGGAACAGCGCCGCGTCGGCATCGCCCTTCCGGCCGGCGCCGACCGCACGCGCCACCGACGAGGCGACACCGGAGCCGAACCCGCCGTTCGACATCATCGCCATCAGCATGAAGATCGGGAAGACCAGTGCGGCGCCGGCCAGCGCATCGGTGCCGAGGAGGCCGACATAATAGGCTTCGGCGATGTTCACCGCGGTCTGCGCCACAAGGACGGTCACGGTCGGCGCCGCAAGCTTGAACAAGGTCGGCAGGATCGGGGCAGTCAACAGCGCGGCGCGGCGCTGGTCGGCGGCCGTCGCCATGGGGCGAGGCATGGTCGCGCCAGGCGCAGGCGCCTCCGTTGCGGACAGGGGCGGGGCGATAGCGTCCTCGACTGACATTCCTGCGATCCTGTCGTGTTCCCGGGCTGCGGCCGACCCCGCAGCTATTGCATTATGGTCATAATGCTCTATTATGAACGTAATGCAATAGTAGATCGCTCACGATCCCGTGGCCGCGCCTTCGAGGGCGACGTCAGGAGCGAGTGAGGGCCAATGCGCTACGACAAAGGACACAAGGACGAAACCCGCCGGCACATTCTCGATGTCGCCTCCACCCAGTTCCGCGAGAGCGGGATCGCCGCAGTCGGCCTCGCCGGCATCATGTCGGAGGCGGGCCTCACCAACGGCGCCTTCTACACGCACTTCGCCTCCAAGGAGGAACTGGTGCGCGAGGTGCTGACCGACGCGCTCACGCGGCGCGAGGAGCGGCACAGGGCCAATCTGGAAAGCGGCGTCGCGCTCGAAACCACGATCCGCGACTACCTTTCGACGCGACACCGCGACCACGCCGGCAAGGGCTGCCCGACCGCTGCGCTGGTGGCCGAGATCGCGCGGCATCCCAAGGCGACGCGCGATGCCTTTACCGGCAAGGTCGCTGACTTCATCACCCTGATGACCGAGCAGATCAGGCACGGCTCGGCGAAAGAGCGCCGGCGCAAGTCGATCGCGATCTATTCGACCATGGTCGGCGCACTGCAATTGGCGCGCGCGGTCAACGACAAGACATTGTCCGACGAGATCCTGGAGAATGCGGTGGAGGCGGCGGTGACGATCGCGAACGCGCGTTGATGCGATCGAGAGCCGAACCCGCTATACCGGATCAAATGCCCGGATCGGCGGCAGATTGCCGGTGAACTTCTCGACCTCCACCGTCGTCAGCTGGCCCGTACAGCCTTGCGCAAAGGACGAGGTGCCGATGTCGCGCGTGAGCACGTTCGGATTGCCGTGAACGCAGAGCGGTGCGTCGTCTTCCGGATCCATCGGGTCGTACCAGGCGCCGGTCGGCAGCTGCACGACGCCCGGCGCGATGTCGTCGGTGACATGGACGGCGGCCAGGCAGGCGCCGCGTTCGTTGAAGAGGCGGATGATGTCGCCATCGACGATGCCGCGTGCGTTCGCATCGCGCGGATTCATCCGCGCGACCTCGCGGCCGCGATGCTTGGCGCCAAGCGAATGCCCGCCGAAATCGAGCTGGCTGTGCAGCCGCGTCACCGGCTGGTTGGCGACGAGGAAATAGGGCGCACCGGGCGTCGGCATATCGCTCTTCTCGAGCCAGACCGGATGACCGGGACAATCCGCATCGCCATGACCGGCGATCTTCGCCGAGTAAATCTCGATGCGCCCGCTCGGCGTCGGCAGCGGATGCGCAACGGGATCCTCACGGAAGCTGCGTAAGCGGCCACCATCGTCGGGCTGCTGCGGCACGACCAGGCTGCCGCGTCGCCAGAACTCCTCGAAGCTCGGAGCTTCGAGGCCGCGCTTGGCGAGCGAGGCGCGAGTCGGCTCGTAGAGGTGCTCCAGCCATTGCCGCGAGGTGCGTCCCTCGGTGAACGGCTCGCGGGCACCGAGACGCTCGGCGAGATCGGCAAAGATTTCGTAATCGTCACGCGCAAGCCCAAATGGCTCCGCGATGCGGTGCATCGCGACCATGAGCGGATCGTTGCTGGAATAGCCGATGTCGTCGCGCTCCAGCGTCATGGTCGAGGGCAGCACGATGTCGGCGTGACGCGCGGTCGCGGTCCAGGCGAGATCATGCACGACCAGCGTGTCGACTTTCGCAAAGGCCTTGCGCAGTCGGTTGATGTCCTGGTGGTGATGGAATGGATTGCCGCCGGCCCAATAGACCAGGCGGATATCCGGATAGGTGCGCGTCTCGCCATTGTAGCGATAGGTGCTGCCGGGATTGAGCAGCATGTCGGCGATGCGCGCCACCGGAATGTAGTCCTTGACGCCGTTGCGGCCCTGCCCCAGCGTCGGTCCCGGCACGTCGTTGACGCGGCGGCCGTAATAGCCGATCGCGCCCAGCGAATAGGCGTAGCCGCCGCCGGGAAGGCCGATCTGGCCAAGGGCAGCCGCCAGCACCATGCCCATCCACACCGGCTGCTCGCCATGCTCGGCGCGCTGCAGCGAGTGCGAGACGGTGATGAGCGCGCGCTTGCCGACAAGGCGCCTCGCCAGGTTACGGATCGCATCAGCGTCGATACCGCAGATCGCAGCCGCCCATGCGGCGTCCTTGGCCTGCCCGTCGCTCTCACCGGTGAGATAGCGCAGAAACACCGGCCATCCCTCGGTGTAGCGATCGAGGAAGGCCTGATCGTGCAGGCGTTCGCTGACCAGCGTGTGGACCATGCCGAGCATCAGCGCTGTATCGGTGCCGGGGATGCAAGTCATCCATTCCGCGCCGGCCTCGATCGGAAGGTCTTCCCGCAGCGGGCTCATCAGGATGAACTCGCAGCCTCGCCGGCGCGCTGCCGCCATCGCGCCGCGCTCGACATGCTTGCTGATCGAGCCGCCGGCCACCATCGAGTTCTTCAGCGCCATGCCGCCGAACGCCAGCACGATCTCGGTCTCATCAGCGATCTGCTGCCAGGTGACGTTGCGCTTGGTGATGTCCTCATAGCCCGCCATGATCTGCGGCAGCAGCACCGAGGACGCGCCGGAGGAATAGGAATTCACCGAGCGGACATAGCCGCCCATCGCAATGTTGAGAAAGCGATGCACCTGGCTCTGCGCGTGATGGAAGCGGCCTGCGCTCGCCCAGCCGTAGGAGCCGCCGAACACGGCGCCGGGACCGCGCGCATCCCGGATACGCGCCAGCTCGTCGCCGAGCAGGTCCAGCGCCTTCTCCCAGCTGACGGAGACGAATTCGTCGCGGCCGCGCCTAACATCGGGACCGGGACCGCGCTCGAGCCAACCACGGCGGATCGCCGGCTGGGCAATGCGCGCCTGGTGGCGCAACGCACCGGGAAAATTGTCGATGATGCCGTTCGGATCGGGATCGCCCGCATAGGCCCTCACCTCCAGCCCGGCCTCGCCGTTGCGCGCTGAAAAGACGCCCCAATGCGAGGTGTGCGGCTTGAATCCGTCGGACAAATCCAGGCCGGGGTCGGGGAAGCCAATCGTATCGTCCATCGCGTGGCCCTTGTCGCAGGAGGCGCCGAGCAGGCAGCTCCGGTTGCAATCGTCGCAACACTATAATGAGGCCTTCGCGAGAAGGGCAATTGGTTACCAATGTCGGGAACTCCCTGACATAGCGGACTCGCGCTGGCCGCAGGGCCTGCAACCCCGTCGAACGCATGCGCAATCTCATTTCGTCGCGGGGATTCACGCCTTCGTCACCATTGCCGCCTCGCCCCCGATGAAACATGATGGGTTCAGCCGGTGATGACGTTTCTTCGAGAGGTGGGGTCATCTGATGGACGAACACGATCTCCGCGTACTGATCGACGGGGTGAAGCAAGGCACGCTGTCGCGGCGTTCCTTCATCCAGAGCTTGGCCGCGCTCGGGATTGCGGCGCCCATCGCGAGCCAGATCCTGCTCTGGAACGACGTGGCGATGGCCGACGCTACGCTCGCCTACAAACCGACCAAAGCTGGCGGCGGGGGTCCGCTCAGGATGCTGGTCTGGCAGGCTCCCACCCTGCTCAATCCGCATTTCGCGCTCGGCACCAAGGACCAGGTCGCCTCGCGCGTCTTCTTCGAGCCGCTTGCCGGCTGGGACAGGGAAGGCAACCTCATCCCCTGCCTTGCCGCCGAAGTCCCGACCAAGGCGAATGGCGGTCTCTCGGTCGACGGCAGCAGCGTGATCTGGAAGCTGAAGCAGGGCGTGAGGTGGCATGACGGCAAGCCCTTCACCGCCGACGACGTCGTCTTCACCTGGATCTATGCTGCCGATCTCGCGACGGCCGCCTACACCACGGGGTCCTATCAGAACATCACGGTCGAGAAAATCGACGACCACACCGTCAAGGTGATCTTCAAAGCGCCGACCCCGTTCTGGGCCGATCCCTTCGTCGGCGCGGTCGGCCAGATCCTGCCGAAACATCATTTCGGCGACTATGTCGGCGCGAAATCGCGCGACGCGCCGGGCAATCTGAAGCCGGTCGGCACTGGTCCCTACAAGTTCGTCGAGTTCAAGCCGGGCGATCTGGTTCGGGCCGAACGCAACCCCGACTATCACGTCAAGAACCAACCGTATTTCGACACGTTCGAGATCAAGGGCGGGGGCGATGCGGTCTCCGCGGCGCGTGCCGTATTGCAGACCGGCGAATACGACTATGCCTGGAACCTGCTGGTCGAGGACGAGATCCTCAAGCGCATGGAGGCCGGCGGCAAGGGCAAGGTGGAGTTCACGACCGCCGGGGGCGTCGAGTTCATCATCCTCAACACGACGGACCCATGGACTGAGGTCGACGGTGAACGCTCCAACGCGAAGACCAAGCACCCGACGCTGTCCGACCCGGCCGTGCGACGGGCGATCAACCTGCTGATCGACCGCGACGGAATCCAGAAATTCATCTACGGCCGTGCCGCCGTCGCAACGGCGAGCTTCGTCAACCAGCCCACGCAGTTCAAGTCGCGCAAGCTTGCTTACGAGTTCAACATCGACAAGGCGAACAAGATTCTCGACGAAGCCGGCTGGAAGATGGGCGCGGACGGCATCCGCGAGAAGGACGGCAAGAAGCTCAAATACGTCTTCCAGACCTCGACGAACGCCCCCCGGCAGAAGACGCAGGCCATCGTCAAGCAGGCCTGCCAGAAGGCCGGCATCGAGATCGAGCTCAAATCGGTCACCGCCTCGGTGTTCTTCTCGTCCGACGTCGGCAACCCCGACACCTATTCCAAATTCTATTGCGACATGGAGATGTACAACACGACGATGCCGCAGCCCGATCCGGAGCGGTTTCTGAACCAGTGCGTCTCCTGGGAGATCGCGAGCAAGGACAACAAATGGCTCGGCCGCAATGTCTCGCGCTGGTCGGATCCAGAGGCCGACAGGGCCTACAAGGCCGCACAGCAGGAGCTCGACCCGGTCAAGCGCGCCGCGCTGCTGATCAAGGTCAACGAGATCTTCTGCGAAGCCAACGTGTTCCTGCCGCTGTTGTCGCGCTACATCGTGGGGGGGTCTGTCAACAACCTCATGACCGACATCTCGGGGTGGGATGTCACGACTTGGAATCTGGGGAGCTGGTATCGGAGTTGACCAACCGCGCATGAGCACCGCGCGGAATTGGGCTGCGCTACTGCCTCTTGGATTTCGAGCGTGTGAAGCGCTAACTCAGGCTCGATCGGGAATGCTGAAGGGCCTCGGTGTCGATCGAGGCCCCTTTTTTCGTGCCCGGGCGCATCCCAGTAGCAATCGTTCGAAATGAAGCCCTACGACAACAGAGCCTGGTTCCTGGTGCTCCCCGCGCTGGTCATCATGATCTTTCGGCATCCTCCCTCTGGTCGCCGTCACCAATTACTCCTTCCAGGACCTGTTCAGCCTGAACAATCCCTACGGGTCGGCCTCGACTGGTACCGCAGCATCGTCACGCCGGAGCACTTCTACGCGAGCCTGGCGCGAAGCTTTCTATTCTCGGCCATCGTGCTCTCGATCCAGCTGCCGCGAGCCATGATCTGCGCCAGCCGCTCAACGCGATGGGACTCTATTTCGACCTGCTGGCACGGTCGCCCGGGCAGGACGATCGCAAGATCATCGAGCATCTGCAAGGCTGCGCTGCTAGCCTGCTTCGTCAATTCGATGCCATCATGGGCGTCTCGGCCACCGGCGCCGAGATCCAGGACGCGCGTGTCCGGCCCGTCGCCGTTCACGAGATCTTCTTGCGGGTTGCCTCGACGCTCCCCCTCGAGGCCCGACGCAAATCGCTGCGTCTGCGGGTCTTTCCCTCGGCGCTGTGATGCTCGGTCGATCCGGCGCTGCCGGAGCGCGCCCTGCTCAATCTGGTGAGCAACGCGATCAAATACACCCAGAAGGGCTCCGTTCTCCTCGGCGCGCGGCGCCGCGGCGACATGATCAGGATTCAGGTCATCGATACCGGCATCGGGATCGAGCGGAAGCATCTCAATTCGATCTTCGATGATTTCTTCCAGCTCGGAAATCCTGAACGCAACCGGGAGAAGGGCCTTGGCATTGGGCTCGCCATCGTGCGCCGCCTCTGCGAGGCCATGAGTTGGAAGATCGATGTGACCTCGGCGGTCGGACGCGGCACCACGTTCAGTCTGACGGTTCCACTGGCGGAGGCGGTTACGCTGGCCGCCGAGGTCCCACCATCTGTTGACGCGGAGTGTTCGTCGAACCTGTCCGATCAGCCGGCGTGCTCGTGATCGACGACGACGCCACGACGCGAGATTCGCTGCGACGCCTTCTGACCAGTTGGGGTTATGACTGTGCGGCGTTCGACGCCGGCGATCCCGCGCTTCGTTTCCTGGGCACCGACGGCGTGGGAAAACGCTGGATCGTCCTGCTCGACTATCGCCTCGCCGGCCGACGCTGCCGCGTCCACCCGCAAGCCCGGCTCGCAATCAAGACGGCTCGAGATCGCCCCTCAAGGATGAGCCGGGGATGGGCGATACATCCACGAATTTCGGTAAAGCGGAACATTGTTGGGGGGGATTGACGGGGGCGAGTGTTTCGCCGGATGGGGCACCGCGATCGACGGTCACGCCCCTTGCGACATGCCGCGCTCGACATGCCTCTGCGGTGTGTGCTTTGGGTCACAGCAGAATCGGACGCCGTTGCCTACAAGGGCCCGGCATGGCCGCAAACAAGGTAACGGCGGTACGCACGAGGCTGCGGAGGCGATTCTACAGCTACGGACTTTCGAAGCCGTTGGGGTGAAGACCCCGGCGGCTTTTTTGCGAT
The DNA here is from genome assembly GCF_028128765.1 of Bradyrhizobium sp. CCBAU 51627. GTDB lineage: Bacteria > Pseudomonadota > Alphaproteobacteria > Rhizobiales > Xanthobacteraceae > Bradyrhizobium. The sequence continues at coordinate 52,653 of NZ_LBJG01000025.1, read as the reverse complement.
CGGAAAGTACAATCCCTGACGAGCGCAGGCGGCCCGCTCCCCAATGCCAGATCGTGTCCGCTTCGACAATCACGGCCCTCGTTTCCGGATCCTCTGCCGTGTTGCAGGTGCACGGCATGCCTTCACCGCATCGGCAGCCGCCGGCCTTTTCAGTCCAGGCCCGCAGCGGATGCTGTTCGCAAACCCAGCCCAGACCGCCGCAGAAGGGACATGGCCTTTTCATAGCGTATCCGGCGTCCGCATCGTGTCCGACCTGTCCTCGTTGCGCAGCTCCTGCTCGGCCGCGTGCCAGAATTCGTCCTCGCGGCCTTCGGGCTTGCCGGCGCGCTCCCACAATTGGTGAGCGCGCTCTCTGATCTCCTGCTCGCTCGGCCCGGACAATTGCATCTCCTCATCGTGGAGCGCGGTCCCACCCTGGGGGGGCTGGGGGACTTGGAGGTGGGACCACGCGGGCCAGCCATCGGCGGCGATGCTGACCCGAGGATTCAAGCTATGATCGTGCGGAAAAGTTCCTAGGCGGCGGATGGCGGCAGGGGGATTCGACAGCGGCGCGCACGGTGCTACCGGCGTGATGAACCGCTCGGCGCCGCCCGTCCGCAGCGCAGGACGCATGAAGTGAAGCTTGATGGGCTTCTTGTGGCGGCGACCCAAGGTGGATGTTGTAGCGGGGGTCTGCTATCGCTTTTCCCCACACCCGACCAAGTTGCGATACCTCCTTCAAGACCAAGCGCACGATTGAACTGCATGTTTCGGCCCGACGTCGCGTCAGCCCTCATCCTCCAGCTTCGATCGGACGTCTCGCTCCGGCAAGCGGTCCGTTGCCGGAAATGCGATTTTCGGGCAACGCCGGCTCGGGGGCCTAGAGTCGCACCGCCGAGGTTGAAAAGGCCTGCGCCACAGGTTCCTGCACGCTGTTAAGAACGGCGGCACCGGCGGCGGCTACGAGGATGGCGGCCGCGCAGGACAGCAAGAAAGCTTTCATTGTGGTTTTCCATGAGAGATCACAGCCTACTCCGCTGCTGTTGTGGCTGGCTGAGGCCGCCCATCATTGACGCCAGCCCGGGCATTTTGTTCTTTCAGCCACAGGCTGTGGTGTTCCTCGGCCCAGTTCACGTCTACCGTGCCTGTGCCCATCGCCTCAAACGCGCCTTCCATTCCAATCGTGCCGATGTAGATATGCGCCAGCATCGCCGCCACGAACAGGACGGCAACAACGGAGTGGACCATCTGCGTAAGCTGCATCCCCTCAACACCAGACAAGTAGAAGGGGAACATCAGCTGATATCCGGTGGCCGCTACCAAGCCGCCGCCGATGACCACGATCCAATAGATTGTCTTCTGGCCCGCGTTGAACCGATAGGCCGGCGGATGGTCATGGCCGACCAGGCCGCCTCCTCGCCTCATCCAGTCGATATCCACCTTGTTCGGAATGTTGCCGGCGATCCACATCAGGAAAATCAATACCACGCCGATGGTGAACGGGAAGCTCAGATAGTTGTGGGCGTACTTCGCCCATTGCGACCATTCCGAAAATGTTTCCAGGCCGATCAGCGGTAGCAGCAGCGGACGGCCGAAGGTGATGTTCAAGCCCGAGATGGCGAGAATAATGAAACAGGTCGCGGTCATCCAGTGCACGAACCGCTCAAACGCGTTGAAGCGAACGATGGTCCGACCGGACCGACCGCTCTCCAGCTTCACAGAGCCGAAAATCAGATAGAACGCGACAAGAAGCACGAGCATGCCGAGGATCGCGATGCCGCCGATCCAATGCAGCGTGACGTTGCGGAATTCGCGCCAGTCGCGCCCCGCAGGTTGCTCGAGCACGCTTGAGCGCTGGTCGGGAATGCTGACACGACCCTGGATTCGATCGAGCTGTTGAAGCAGCTGCTGCTCCTTCACCGAACTGGCGGTCGGGTTGACCGAATTCTGAGCGGATGCAGGCGCTGCGGCCGCCAAGATGATCAGGAACGCCCACGCGCAGACAGCCAGGCGGAGTATTCGTGCGAGTGAGGCCATAGATATCCTCCCAATTTGACGCGGCCGCGGTCGATACTCTGCGTCTAGGACTCGATCGTCTCGTGATAGGCGGTCTTCCAGCCCCAGGCGCCTGAGCCGTAACCGCGCTTCATCACGCGCTCCTTGTAGATCTGGGCGATGATCTCACCATCGCCGGCCAGCAGCGATTTGGTCGAGCACATCTCCGCGCAGAGCGGCAGCTTGCCTTCCGCCAGACGGTTCGCGCCATATTTCTCGTACTCTTCCTTGCTGCCGTCAGCCTCGGGCCCGCCGGCGCAGAACGTGCATTTGTCCATCTTGCCGCGCGAGCCGAAATTGCCGAGTTGCGGATATTGCGGGGCGCCGAACGGACACGCGTAAAAGCAATAGCCGCAACCAATGCAAATGTCCTTGGAGTGCAGCACCACGCCATCGGCGGTCGTATAGAACGCGTTCACCGGGCAGACTGCCGCGCACGGCGCATCGGTGCAATGCATGCAGGCCATCGAGATCGAGCGCTCGCCAGGCTTGCCGTCGTTGAGCGTGACGACTCGGCGCCGGTTGATGCCCCATGGCACCTCGTGCTCGTTCTTGCACGCGGTTACGCAGGCGTTGCACTCGATGCAACGGTCGGCGTCGCAGAGAAATTTCATCCGAGCCATTTTCGTTGCTCCTCCTACGCTGCGACGATCTGACAGAGCGTAACCTTCGGCTCCTGCATGCCGGTCGCAGGATCGTAGCCGTAGGTCGTGATCGTGTTGGCACTTTCGCCGAGCACGATGGGATCGGTGCCCAGCGGATAGTTCTTGCGCAGATCCTTGCCGGCGAACCAGCCGCCAAAATGGAACGGCATCCAGGCGACGCCCTTGCCGACCCGATCGGTGACCAGTGCTTTCACTCTGGCGCGCGAGCTGTTCTCGGCGCCGCTCACCCAGACCCAACCACCGTCCTTAATGCCGCGATCGGCGGCATCCGCAGTGTTGATCTCGATGAACATGTCCTGCTGCAGTTCGGCGAGCCATGGATTGGTCCGCGTCTCCTCGCCCCCGCCCTCGTATTCGACCAGGCGCCCCGAGGACAGGATCAACGGAAATTGCTTTGCAATCCCTTTCTCTACCGCGGTCTTCTGAACGGTGAGGCCAATATTGGGCAGGCGGAACTGCTTGGCATCCGGCAAGGTCGGATATTTGGAGACCAGTTCGACCCGCGGCGTGTAGATCGGTTCGCGATGGACGGGAATCGGATCTGGCAGGTTCCAGGCATTCATGCGCGCCTTGCCGTTGCCGTAGGGCACGCAATTATGCTTCAGCGCCACGCGCTGGATGCCGCCGGAGAGGTCGAGCGACCAGGAGACAGCATCAGGATTGGCCGGGTTAACGTTCATGATCGTGGCCGTTTCGGACTCGGTGAGGTCCTTGTCCCAGCCCAGCTTCTTCAGGCTTGCCAGCGTGAATTCCGGATAGCCGTCCTTGATCTCCGAATCCTTTGAATAGGACTTGTCCGCCAGCAGGCTGACCTTGCGCGTGGTGCCATCGGGCAGCTTCTCCTCACGCTCGACGCCGAAGCGAGCCCGGAACGTTCCGCCGCCATCCATCACACTGAGATTGGTGTTGTAGAGTAGCGGCGTGCCAGGATGCTTCACCTCGGGCGAGCCCCAGCATGGCCATGGCAGGCCGTAGTAATCGCCGCCGACTTCCGGATCGTCCTTGGGTGCGCGCATGGTGACCAGATCGAACTTGGCCTGGTTCTTCATGTGGGCCTTCAGTCGCTCCGGCGATTGGCCGCAATAGCCGGTCGACCAGCTGCCGCGATTCATCTCGCGCAGCACGTCTTCTGCTTCTGGCAGATTATTCTCGACCTTGATGTTCTTGAACATCTTTTCGGCGAAACCCAGTTTCTTCGCCATCAGATAGATGACCTCAAGATCATCCTTGCATTCGAACACCGGCTTGACGATCTGCTCACCCCATTGCAGCGAGCGGTTCGAAGCAACACGCGATCCCTTGCACTCGAACTGCGTGGCAACCGGCAGCAGATAAGTGCCGTCCTTGCGCCCTGCTTCCATCGAAAGCGAGGCCCAAGTGGTCGGATGCGGGTCGGCAACGACGAGCAGCTCGAGCGCCTTCATGCCTTTGAGCGATTCAGGGACGCGCGTGATGCTGTTGCTGGCGTGCCCCTGCACAAACATCGCCCTGACGTTGTCCTTCTGCGCGACATCTGCCTTCGGCAGCAGCACTGCGTCGAACCAGCGGGTCAGTGGGATACCCGGCGTTTCCATCATCTTCTTGTCATCGAAGCGCGAAAGCAGATAGTCGTAGTCGACTTCCCAGACCCTCGACCAATGCTTCCAGGCGCCTTCGGTAAGTCCGTAGTAGAACGGCAGCGTCACGACATCGAGGCCAACATCCGTCGCGCCCTGGACATTGTCGTGACCACGGAAGATGTTGGCGCCCGTCCCGGGCTTACCGACGTTGCCGGTGAGCAGCAGTGCAATGCAGCTCGTTCGCACATTGGCGGTGCCGACCGTGTGCTGGGTCTGGCCCATGCACCAGACCAGCGTCGCAGGCTTTTCGGTGGCGAACATCTTGGCGACGCGCTCAAGCTGCGCGCCGGGCACACCGCTTACGCGTTCAACTTCGTCCGGCGCCCACTTCTCGATCTCCTTCCGAACGTCGTCGAAGCCGTAGACACGTTGCTGAATGAATTCCTTGTCCTCCCAGCCATTCTTGAGAATGTGCCACATCATGCCATAGAGCACCGGGATATCAGTGCCGGGCCGCAGGCGGACATATTCAGTGGCGTGCGCCGCGGTCCGCGTCAGGCGCGGATCGACGACAATGAAGTTGGCTCGGTTCAGCTCCGCCCCTTCCAGCAAATGCTGCAACGAGACTGGATGCGCCTCCGCCGGATTGCCGCCCCAGACGATCAACGTCTTCGAATTGCGAATGTCGTTGAAGCTGTTTGTCATCGCGCCGTAGCCCCAGGTGTTGGCCACCCCGGTGACGGTCGTCGAATGACAGATTCGCGCTTGATGGTCGGTGTTGTTGGTGCCCCAGAATGCGCCGAGCTTGCGAAAGAGAAACGAGCCCTCGTTGGTCATCTTGGCCGAACCCAGCCAATAGACGGAATCGGGGCCGGATTTTTCGCGGATCTCCATCAGCTTGTCGCCGATCTCATTGACCGCAGTATCCCAGGAGATGCGCGTCCATTGCCCACCCGTGAGCTTCATCGGGTAGCGCAAACGGCGCTCGCTGTGCACAAGCTCGCGAACCGAGGCGCCCTTGGCGCAATGCGATCCGCGATTGATCGGCGAATCCCAGCTTGGCTCCTGGCCGATCCAGACCCCGTTCAGGACTTCGGCCGTGACCGTGCAGCCCACCGCGCAATGGGTGCAGATGCTCTTGCGAATTGTCGCGCCGGATGTGAGCGGCCCGGCAGCGGCAGCCTCGGCCTTGCGGACGCCGCCAAGCGGGAGCGTTCCGAGCACGGCAAGAGCGCCGCCGGCAACGCCGGAGCGGCGCAGGAAAGTGCGGCGGTCAAGCCCATGGCTTTGCCCGGACAGCGAGGCTGCGACGGATCCATGTGAAGCGAGTTCGGAACGCTGTGTTCTCTTGATCAGCACGGCAGCCTCCTCAACCCGGATAGCGATTGACGCGGTAATATTTCTTGACGTGATCGGTTTCCTTGTAGCGCGCCTTGCGCTTCTCATCGCTGCTCTCGCTGTCAGCTTGCGCCGGCGCGATCAATGGCGTGGCGAGCGTTGCGCCCGCACCGACGGTGCCGATGCCGATCCTGCGAAGGAAGTCGCGGCGGCCGGCTGTCGCTTTCGTTTCGTCACTCATTGCACCTCTCCTTCACCAGCACCGCCGCTCAATTGGCGAACGCAAAGGCCTCGGATTCGATTTTCAGAAACACGCTGCCCAACATTCCGACCCGCCGATAGAATTTCGCGCTTTCGACCTTCTCCAGATCGGCGAACAAACGCCCCATCCAGCGCGATATGTGCTTTTCGAAGAAAGCACGCTGTGCGTCTTGCGAGGCCGGGAAGCGGCCAGACGCCAAGCCAGCCATGATTTCACACAGCGTCGCGGCATGATCCTCCGGCTCGCAATTGGTCTCTACCCGCGCAATCCCGAGCACGGCGAGATCCTCGCGCAAGCGCGACAGCGGCCGTTCGTTGAGAAAGCCCGTCAGGTAATAGGAGGCGTAAGGCAGCAGCTCGCCACGGCCTACACCGACGAACAGATCGAAATATTCGCGCTCGACGTTGGCTGCGAGCGTGCTGGCAGCGGCTTCGGCAAGAGCCACATGCGCCTGCCCGAGCGGCGTGGCATCGCCGCGCAGTTGCACGATCTGCGCCAGCAGCGCGGACGACGGCGCCGATGAGAGCAAGGTCGCCAGCAGCGCATATTCCTGGGCACGCGCAACGTCCGACGGATCCGTGACATCCGGCGAAGCGAGCTGCTTGTAGAGATCGGGGCGAAGGATTTCGCGCGATACGCCGGTCGCGGCCTCCACCGCAATGACGCGTTCGGCCGGAATCCTGCTCCAGTTCGACACCGAAGGCTGCGCAATGCCAATCTTGCGGGCAAGTTGGGCGACGCCACCAGCCGCGCCGATCGCAAGATTGAGACCCGCATCGCGCACGTGGACCTCCCGTTCCAGGTGCCAAGCGCAGGATCGCGTTTGCTTGTTAGAGATTAGAGTGAGCTTTGGAAGCGGTCAATCAATCACATAGCCTGAGGCTATAGCATTTGGTCGCAGCTAACGAGGCAGTGCTCCGCCATGTGTGCGCCGCCGAACGGGAGGGCCGTCGGCCTCGCAGCGCACCGCAGTTGGAGGTTGCGGTGCGATAGGCCCGAATTGCTGTTCGCCGGGAACAGGCTGCTCGCCCGTGTCTACGGGATGATGTGAGGCTTGCGCGACTGCGCCCTCGGCATTTGTCAGCGTCCCAGCAATTGAATCGGGCGGGCTGTCCGCGGCCTGCACCATGCCGCCAACAAGGCGGGGGACGAGCACCTCGAGCCGCTCGGGAGAATAGCCAAGCAGCCCGAAACCTTCCATCGCAATCGGATCGTTGAAGTCCCAGGCGTTCTCCGCAGGCCCCACAAAATCCCTGATCGCGGGATCTGCGCTCCAGGCCCGGCGCAGCGCCACACGGCTCAGCTCTTGCGGAATGCCCTTGCGCAAAAAAGCGCTGACGTCGGTGGTCGCATCGATGGAATCGACTGGCGGCAGGCCGGAATGATCGATGGCCGGGTTGGCAGGCGCTTCGGCAATACCCGCCGGCGGTACGTCGTCCGGCCCAATGTTTGCGCCGGGCTGGACCGCAGGTTCACCCGCCCTCGCTTCCTGCTTGCGGCGAGACCAGCGCGCGAGAAAAGCTGCCTCTTGCAAATCCTTGTCACTCATTGGCGCCGCCCGCTTTCACTCGATCGATGCGCCAGCGCCTCTGGATCGGCGCGGCGTCGCGCGCGCTTGACGAATACCCGTTCGACGTAGTGCTCGGCAATGAAGCTTTCAATCGTCTCACGAACTATCGCCGGCATCGGCACCGCCTCTACGAGATTGGCGCCGGCTTCGGCGAACGCTTCCGCCTCCGCGGGATCGGCAGTGATAGCCGCAACCACGTAGGGCCAAGCCCCCTCCGAAGGGCTCAAAACGATCCATACACTCGGAGTCCTACTAGCAAGATTATCGCTGTAACGCCCGGCTTCGGATCGATAGAGGTCGACCGTCGCCGTACCAGCGTAGAACAGCGCTACGCCGTCCTGTTCGCGTATGAGAGTCCACGGCGTCACGTCAGGTTCATCCGGCAATACTGCAGTGCCGCACCAGACAAGATCGGTCCACGGCGACGCCGACCTGCGGCGTTCGACTACGACGCCGAGGGGAATACGCAACAACGGCTCGGCTGCAGGGCTCACGTCGCCGCCTCCAGATGCTTCACGGGCAACCCGGTCAAGAGATTCTGAGGCTTCATCCGCACCAGCTGGTCGGGGGTCATGGCGAGGATCAGATACACAGGCTCCCGCCCGACGGATTCAACGACCAGACCCGCATCAGCGATACTGAGCCGAAACAAGGCCAGCACGCATCCCAAAGTTCGCTGGTCGAGCACATCGCCATGCCAAAGCCTGTCGCCTATTCGGGTAGCTTCGGCATCCAGCCCGACATACCAGGTCAGCTTCGCATCGCGCAGTGCGATCAACGGCTCGATTGCCGCATCAATGCCCAGCAAATGCGAAATCCATCTGCTGATGACTTCCGCGAGCGCAGCCGGTCCACGCGTTCCGCCGGTCAGGTCGAATGCGAGATCGCACTGATCGCTGCGCAGCCAGTAGCTGTCAGCGTTCGCAGCGTTGAGGATGTCGATCTGCGCCTCGATATTTGCGCCGAGCATGGATATCAGCGACAGCACCGGCGCGGAATCATGTCCGCCGATGATTTCCTCGTCCCCGAGAAGCAGCGAATATTCGTGCGGAATGAGCCGCTGCGGCCGGAAGAACAGCTCGGCGGCGCGAAGCACAAACGGATCCTCGCAGCCATCAAGCGCATTGCGCAAGATGACATGCACGAGCTGATTAACGAAAAGCGGCGGCAAATTGATCGAGCGAGACCGGACCAGCGCAAGATAGGCTGCTTCCAGTGTGGCATGCCGTAGCAGAAGGTCTCGGAAGGTCAGCACGAAACGCCAATTCTCCCGCGCATCGGCATCGGCGATCGCTCCGATCTCCTTGGCGTCGACCGGGAGGCGCGGATTTGTCAGTAATTGGCGATGCAAACGGCGCTCGGCTGCGCAAGCATCATCCGGCGGCATCAATTCGGGACGTGCGAGATAGGCCTTTAAGAACTCATCCGTGACCACAAGCCTTCCGCTCGCATCGCGATCGAGCAGATGATGACCACAAGCGATCCAGAAATCCTTCATCGGCGCGACCACTCCCGGCTCGTGTCCGCCAGATCGAGGCCGCCGTCGGGCTCAGCATCATCCGCCACTTCCATGAATGAGAATGCCTTTCCGTGCCCCTGCCCCTCGCGCAGTCGCAAGCTGCGGAAGGACTCACGGACCTCGCCGTCATCGGCGGAACGGTGGACGGCAATTACCGTGCCGAGGGGATGCGTGCAGAGCGAATCCGCAAAGGCGACCTCCTCCTCCGCCGCAGCGGATGCGATGGCAAAATCCGGAGCACCGAACCGTTCGACCAGCCGGCTTGCGAGGAGTTGCACGAGCGCCCGCCGGTCGTCCTCGGTCGCGTACGCGACCTGCGCCAGGGTCGACCACCCCCAGGACTGCACTCCGAGAAAACCGCTGCGAAAGGCCGTTCGGTGCTTGCCGATCAGCTTGGCCGGATCGCAGTCGCAGAAACGGAACACGCCTGATATCGCCCAGTCCCCCGGCTCCGCCGCCACATCAAAAACGAATGTGTCGGATGGATCGAGCGCGATGGTGCGCAACAGCTTCAAAAGCGCGGTCCTCCCTGCACCGGGTCGAGCCAGGACGGCAACACCATCGCCTGTTTCAGGTCACGCCGTTCGAGCCTGTCCGTTCCGATCCGGCGCAATAGAAGATCGCCATTGGTTGCGATCCCGTGGCTGACGTGCTGCTCCCGCGACAATCGGCCCAGGTAGTCGCGCGCGACATGGTCAAATCCATCGACCTGCCAGGCGTCGAGCGTCAGCATCAGATGTCGTGCAAAACTCTCTGCGACCTGAACCGCGCCGGCGTCGCCAAAGCCTTCCTGGTCCAATGCGGAGGCGAATGGATACAGGCCGGGCTCCTCGGTCGCTGCGACCGTCCGGATCATGGCACCGAAGACGAGCCAGCGCGGCGGCTCGTTCTCCTTCGCGGAGGGCGGCCAGGCGAGCCGTCCACCGCCGACAAGCCCGCCATCGACGCGAATGGCATCGGGCCAATCAATCGTGATCTCCTTGTTCGGAGGCGCGTGGGCGCGCAGCGCGTCGCTCAAAGCCACCAAGCCCGCGTAGAAGGCACGGCGTGCGGTGCGCAATGGCTCGTTGGGTTCGAGCACGACGGCGAATTCGGCGAGATCGAACCGACCTACATAGGCCAGCGTGCCTGCCCCGCTCTCCTCCGCAATCGAAATGGCGTGGCCAAAGGCATCACCGCTTTCACGCAGCCTCACCAGCGTGAATGGCGGGGGCAGATTGATAGGCTCTGGAGCTTGCGAGCGCATATGGCCGGTCTGCAACGGTCGGCCCTCCGGCTTTCTTTTCGTCGCTTATGAGAATAGTTTATCCGAGCGCAAGAGGCGGCGCGAGTCCGCGCGTTGCCGTACAGGCTTGAAGGAACTCTAGCGCAGAATGGCGGACCGACCCAAAACGATCCTGATTTGCTCGTGCGAAGACACGATGCGCCTCGACACGGCCGCCATCAAGCGCGGATGCCGCAACAGCGAAATCGGACAGTTCCGCCAGCTCTGTCGTGGTCAGTTCGATCAATTTTGCAGTGCGGCAAAGGTGGAGGGTCCGCTCCTGATCGGCTGCTCCCAGGAAGCGCAACGCTTAACCGAGCAGGCGGAGGCGCGCTCAGCGACAATCGATTTCGTTAACCTGCGCGAGACGGCGGGCTGGTCAGTGGACGGCAGTCAAGCAGGCCCGAAAATGGCAGCGCTGCTCGCTGCGGCGTCCGAGCCCGCGCCTGCCTTCCCGTTCGTCACTTTGGCGAGTGACGGAGTGATCCTGATCTACGGCCGCGACGAGGTTGCGGTCGAGGCCGGCAAGCTGCTCGCCGATCACCTCGACGTCACGGTCATGATCACGAGGCCGGGACAGCTTGCACCACCAGCAACGACGTCCTTCCCCATCGTCATGGGAACAATCCGCAGCGCCAAGGGACATCTCGGAGCGTTCGAGCTCGCGATCAATGATTTTGCAGCGCCCCGACCCTCCTCGCGCGATGCGCTCGTATTCGAAGTCCCACGCAGCGGCCTGACCTCGCGCTGCGACATCGTGCTCGATCTCTCGGGCGGGGCACCAATGTTCCCGGCGCATGATTTGCGCGACGGCTACCTCCGAGCCGATCCGAGGGACCCGGCTGCGATGCTGCGCGCGGTGCTAGAGGCACGCGACCTCGTGGGCAAATTCGACAAACCGAAATTTATCAGCTTCGCTGCGGAGCTCTGTGCCCATGCGCGCTCGAAGCTGACGGGTTGCCATCGCTGCCTCGATCTTTGCCCGACCGGCGCGATCACGCCGGACGGCGACCACGTCAGCATCAATGCCGAGGTCTGCGCCGGATGCGGCCAGTGTGCCGCCGCCTGCCCGACAGGCGCAGCTTCCTATGCAGTGCCGCCGGCAGATACGCTACTGCATAAATTGCGCGCGGTGCTATTGACCTATCGCGAGGCAGGCGGCGCCACTCCCCTTGTGCTGTTCCAGGATCGCCAACACGGCAGCGACCTGATCGACGCGCTTGCCCGGTATGGCGACGGACTTCCGGCAAATGTGCTGCCCCTTTGCGTGAACGAGGTGACCCAGGTCGGGTTGGAAGCGATCGTCGCCGCCTTTGCATATGGCGCGGCGGGGGCCCGCTTTCTTCTCCCGACAAGGCCGCGCCACGACGTGACCGGGCTTTACCAAACCATTACAATGGCCGATGCCATTCTTTCCGGACTGGGGTTTTCCGGCCGACAGGTTTCGACCATCGAAACCGACGACCCGGATGCGCTCGGTGCTGCGCTGCGCGCGATCGAGCCAGGGCCGAATGTTGCGCAGCCGGCAACTTTCAGGACCGTCGGCAAGCGGCGCGACCTACTTCGGTTCGCCTTGAGCGAACTGCACCGGGTGGCACCCGCGCCGACGGACGTGATCGCGCTACCTGAAGGCGCCCCGTTGGGTGCGGTCAACATCAATGTCGATGGCTGCACGCTCTGCCTGTCTTGCGTCTCGGCCTGTCCGACCGGCGCGCTTCGCGACGATCCCGAACGTCCCGCGCTCAAATTCATCGAGGATGCCTGTGTGCAGTGCGGATTGTGCGTGAGCACCTGTCCGGAAAAGGTCATCACTCTCAAGCCGCAGATCGATTTTCGTGCCGCGAGAGCTCCGGCCAGGATAATCAAGGAAGAAGAGCCAGCGCTTTGCATCCGCTGCAACAAGCCGTTCGGCGTGAAGAGTACGATCGACAAGATCGCTGCCAAGCTCGAAGGCCGGCACTGGATGTTTCCCGCGGGCGACAAGCGGCTTGAGGCGGTCAGAATGTGCGCCGACTGCCGGGTCGTCACCATGAGCGAGCAGCAGTTCGATCCGTTGCCGGGCGTGCCCGAGCGTGCTTCGCCTCGGACGACCGACGATTATTTGCGCGAGCGCGACATCAAACGCTGATCATTTGGCGGTGGCGCGCCCCAGAAAGTCGGCGAGCGCCTTGCGGTCGGCCGCCGATCCGATGCGTTGCTCCGGCATCTTGGTACCAGGCGTATAAGTGCTGGGGCCGAGTTCGAACAGTTTCGAGACTGTTTCGGGCGTCCAGACGATGTTCAAGTGCTTCAGCGCTTCGGAGAAGGGATAACCCGGCAAAGACGCGATCCTTCGGCCGTACAAACCGGCGAGCGTCGGGCCGGCGCGTTGCGGCTCTTTCTCCGATAAGGTGTGACAGGCCACGCAGGCCCTGAATACCTCGGCACCGTGATCTCCTTGGAAGGCGGCCAGCGGGTCGTGCGGCGTGCTTGGCAGAGACGGCCCGATCGTGTCGCCGGTTCGTGCATTCCAGCGCCTGATCAAGCCATCCGCGCCCCCACTCAGCAACGTCGCGTTATCGGGCAGGAACGCCACCGACCAGACCGGCGAAGCGGGACTGAGCAACGTGCGCACGACGGTTCGCGCCTTGCGATCAATGATGGAAATGGTGCCGCCGATTCCCGCCGCCGCGACCAAAGCGCCATCCGGAGAAATTGCCAGGGCAATGATTGGCGATGCGCCGCCTTGAACCTTGCCGATCAGCCTCCCGTCCGGGTTCAGAAAGCGTACCTTGCCGTCGGCGCCAGCCGTTACAATCTCGCCCTGCGCGCCTATGACCACCGCATTAAGAGGCGAGGGCAGCGCCACGATCTCGGGCCTGCCGCCCGCCAACGGCCAGATCCTCAACTCATAATCGTAGCCGACGCTGACCACCGATCGTCCATCCGGCGTGAAAGCGACGCCATTCACATTCTGCGTATGGCCGTCGAACACCTGCGGTTGGCCGTCGGCAAGCGACCAGACGCGAACCGTGTGATCCCAGGAGGCGGACGCCAGGCTAGCGCCATCGGGCGAGACAGCGAGCGAAGCAATTGGCGCGCGATGCCCCTCGAAGACCTGATCGGGTTGCGCTCTGCCCGGCGTCCAGATCGCAATCCTCGCATCTGCTCCGGCGGTGGCCATTCGTCCATCCTTCAGGAATGCGACCGCGTTCACAGCGTCCGTATGGTATCGAAGCACCTGCTCGGCCGCCTCCGTCTTCAGCGACCAGCGGATCGCAGCCGTGTCAAAGCTGCCGGACAGGGCCGTCTTGCCATCCTTGGAAACCGCAATCGCTCGTACAGGTCCGCCGTGCCCCCTCAGCTGTGCTCTCGCGCAGATCGGAAGGAGAGCCAGCAAGACAGTGAGAAGGCTGGCGAGAAACACCCGGGTCATCGCGTATTCCAAGGCGTGCCGAGAGTGCAGATGCATGATCATGCTATCCGAAGGGCACATCGAGCCAAAGGCCTCCCGGCTTGATGCATCTCAACAACAAGCAACCGCAATCATCTAATGTTGCGATACGAGGGCGGTAACCCTCGCTAAAGGCAGCTCTCTTGAATAGGGACGAGCGACGGCGTAATGTTTAGGTAACGTCAAAGGCGACGCCATGCATATACGATCCAACGCGTATCTGCAGATGATCGCGCGGCTACGAGCCTTTCGTGCTCTGTTTTCAAATCCTGATGCCCCCCGGGGAACGTCGCCGCTCCTCATCTTCATTGCAGTGGCACTTGCGCTGCTGCTCGCTATGCTGGAAGTCGACCGGCACAGCGCAGAGCTTCAGGCGCTGGGGCTTACAACAGGACCTTTCTTTCAATCCGAGTTCGTAAGTCCCTAACGTCCTTTCTTGGCCGATCGAGTCTCACTGAGCTGGGCCTCGTACCCCCTCACCGCGCGCGCTTCCTCAGCGAGCTTCTCGGATTTGTCGACGCGCAAATCGTTGCAAGGCGTATCGGCCCCGGGGCAGCAAATCGAGGGGGCCGCTCTCATGCGAGCGGAAAGTTGTGAAGCATCGTAGCTTGGCGTGCAAAATCGTATGGTAGCGGGGAATGCTACCGCCCTTCCCCACACCAGCCGAACCTACGATATTTCATCCAGTCCTTCGCCTGAGGCGGTTCATGAGTGTCGAAGCGGGCTCAGCGCTTACGCCTTTAGGCTCGTGGCGCCCGAAACGTGCGATATTCTTCTCGGGCGTTCGCCTCGCGTTGCGAATCGGCTTCTGAGGCCATGACGGGTACTCGCGGCCCCGAGGTCACGAGACCCTCGAATCCTGTCACGCTGCGACTTCGATCGGTGCCCGAGCGCCGGTCATGAAGGCGACCGCATCCGACATCGTGTAGGCCTTGGGATCGATCACCGTGAGCCGCCGACCGAGCCGATGGATATGGATGCGATCGGCGATCTCGAACACATGCGGCATGTTGTGGCTGATCAGGACGACCGAAACGCCTCGCCGCCGCACATCGAGGATCAATTCCAGCACGCGGCGGGATTCCTTGACCCCGAGCGCCGCAGTCGGTTCGTCCAAGATCACCACTCGCGAACCGAAGGCCGCGGCCCTCGCCACCGCTACGCCCTGGCGCTGACCGCCCGATAGCGTCTCGACGCGCTGATTGATATTCTGCACAGTCATAAGGCCGAGCTCTGTGAGCTTCTCGCGAGCGATGCGCTGCATGGCCTTGCGATCGAGCATGCGGCAGATCTTGCCGAGCGGCCCCGTGCGGCGCAATTCGCGTCCGAGAAACATGTTGTCGGCGATCGATAGACTCGGGGATAGCGCAAGCGTCTGGTACACGGTCTCGATGCCTGCAGCCTGCGCATCGAGAGGCGAGCGAAACGCGACGGGCGTACCATCAAGCCTAATCTCGCCCTCGTTGGGAACGAGTGCTCCGGAAAGCGCGCGGATCAGCGAGGACTTCCCTGCACCATTGTCTCCGATGACGGCGAGGATTTCGCCGGGGTAGAGATCGAAATCGGCATCATCGAGCGCCGTCACGCGACCATAGCGTTTGACGAGGCCGCGCGCCTGCAGAAGCGGCTGGGGATTGTTGCATTGAATGCTCATGCCGACACCTTGCGAATCCATTGATCGAGGGCCACCGCGATGATGATCAGCCAACCGACGGCGAATTCCTGCCAGAGCACGTCGACGTCGGACAACGCGAGCCCGTTGCGAAAGACGCCGACGATCAGAGCGCCGATCAGGGTGCCGATGATCGAACCACGCCCACCGAACAGGCTGGCACCACCGACGACCACCGCCGTGATGCTGTCCAGATTGGCGGTCTGGCCGGCCTGCGGGCTGATCGAGCCAATGCGCCCGATCAATGCCCAGGCACCGAGCGCGCAAATCACGCCGGCGATCACGTAGACGCTGAAAAGGATGCGGTCGGTCCGGATCCCGGCAAGCCGCGCTGCATCGGGATCGTCGCCCACCGCATAGAGATGGCGCCCAAAGGCTGTACGATTCAGCACGAACCAGATCAATGCCACGAGTCCGAGCATGAAGAAGGAGCCGTAGGTGAAGCGCGCGCCAAGGATGTTCATTGGCGTTCCCAAGGCCTGGAGTAACGGCGCGATCTTCGCCACGTCCTGGGAACGGATGGTCTCGGATGCCGAGTACCAAAGATTGAGCGCGAAGAAGATCGACCACGTCCCAAGCGTGACGATAAAGGGTGGCAGCTTGAGCCGCGTCACGAGCGTTCCGTTGAGCACGCCGCATCCCGCGCCCGCGGCGACACCAACAATGAGCGCGATCGGAGCTGGCAGCCCCATGGTGACCGCGAGCTTGCCCATGATAATGGAGCACAGCACCATGATGGCCCCAACCGACAGGTCGATGCCGGCGGTGATCACGATCAACGTCTGCGCTGCGCCAATCACGCCGATGATCGTAACCTGCTGGATGATCAGCGACAGGTTGAACATCGAGAGAAAGCGCGGGCCGACAGTGATGCCGAACGCAGCAATGCTGAGCAGGAGCACAATTGCCGGCACCGCCGTCGGATTGGCGTGCAGGAAGTGCTGAAGCTTCTGCAGCGGCGACCTTGCGCGGACTTCGAACTCGGCAACCCGGCTCTCGCGCTTGTCGAGCACCAGCTCGAAAGCTTGGGCAGCGGGACGACTAGTGCTGATATCGGTCATGGCCGTTTTCCTCGGTGCATGCGAAGACCCATCCATCCAATCTCGGGCTGGCGTTCCCGGCTTTTTCTGGCGCCCGGATGGCGGACGCCAGTCCTTGCCGGCGGCTACAAGTCAAGGGTGGGATCAGCCCCAGCACTTCTTCAAGGCGGCGGCGCTGTCGATCGACGGCATCTCGCCGGCCGGCTTGTCGCTGACGAGCTCGACACCGGTGTTGACGAAGTCCAGGCCTGGTGACGCCTTCGGCTTGCCGCCGCCGGAAGCGAACGCCTTCACCGCTTCGACGCCTTTCGCCGCCATCAGTAGCGGGAACTGCATGGAGGTGGCACCGATGACGCCGTCCTTCACGTTGCGCACGCCGGGGCAACCGCCGTCGACCGAAACGATCAGCACGTCCTTGTCGCGGCCAACCGAGCGCAGGGCCTCGTAGGCTCCGGCCGCCGCAGGCTCGTTGATGGTGTAGACGAGCGAGATGTCGGGATTCTTCTGGAGCAGATTCTCCATCGCCTTGCGGCCGCCCTCCTCGCTGCCGAGCGTCACATCATGGCCGACGATGCGCGCGTCCTTCTCGTCGCCGATCTTGGCGGGGTTGCCGAGATCGATGCCAAAACCTTTCAGAAAGCCCTGATCGCGGGCGACGTCGACCGAGATCTGGTTCACGTTGAGGTCGAGCAGCGCAATCTTCGCCGATGCCGCCTTTGCACCCAGCGTCTTGGCGGCCCATTGGCCGATCAATTGACCCGCCAGGAAATTGTCGGTGGCAAACGTCGCATCCGCCGCGTTCGCCGGATCGAGCGGGGTGTCGAGGGCAATGACCAGAATGCCCGCGGCCCGCGCCTTCTCAACGGCCGGAACGATGGCGCGGGAGTCGTTCGGTGTGATCAGGATGCCTTTGGCCCCGGCGGCGATCAGGTTTTCAATGGCCGCCACCTGGCTCTCGTTGTCGCCGTCGACCTTTCCGGCAAACGAGCGCAGCTCGACATCATTCGCCTTGGCTGCTTCCTCGGCGCCAGCCTTCATCTTCACGAAGAACGGATTGGTGTTGGTCTTGGTGATCAGCCCGACGATCGGCTTGTCGGCGGCGAATGCGCTGGTGGCGCCCAACGTAAGCGCAAGTGCTGCGAATAGTCTGAATGACTGACGCATGTATTCCCTCCTGGAGCATTTGTTGCCTGCGCGGTTCGTCCGCGTGTTGAATGATCCTAAGGGGATGCAAACCTGCCTGTCAATAAATAAATCATGCCGACTTATTTATTGACACCCAGCGCTGATTGGCTCCATTGTGGAGGACAACCCGCTCAGGAAATGAGCCAACGGACCTGCCCCGATGGCCGACACCAATCAATTGCGGAGCCGAGGATGGACGAAACAGCACCGGTCAGAGAGGCTAAGCCGCCGGTAGCGTTGCCAGGCGAGAGCCGCGGCAGCACCCAGACGGGCATGAGACTGTATAACGAACGCCTGGTCCTTTCCCTCATCCGGCGCCATCGCAGTATCGCCAAGGTCGAGATCGCGCGACTGACTGGGCTTTCGACCCAAACGACGACGGTGATCATCAATCGGTTGGAAGCCGATGGCTTGGTGCTCGCAGGCGAACCCCAGCGCGGCCGCATCGGCCAGCCTTCAGTCCCCTACTCGCTCAACCCGGCCGGCGCTTTCGGTCTTGGTCTGATGATCGGTCGGCGCAGTTCCGATCTGGTGTTGATGGACTTCACCGCCGGCATCCGCGCCAGGCGTCGCACACTTTATTCCTTCCCGGAGCCCGAAGAGATTTTGGCTTTTGCGCAACGCGAGATACCGACTCTTCTCGCCGAATTGCCCGAAGCCCAGCACAGCAGAATCAGCGGCGTCGGCGTCGCGATGCCGTTTGAGCTGTGGAACTGGGAAGCTGATCTGCAAACGCCGCCGGGCGTGCTCGGCAAGTGGCGTGATTTCAACGTAGCTGCTGAACTCTCGCGCCGCTTCGCCCCTTGGCCAGTCCGCGTCTGCAATGACGCGACTTCGGCATGCGCAGCAGAGCTCACGTTCGGTGCTGGCGCAGCATACCGCGATTTCGCTTACTTCTACGTCGGCGCCTTCATCGGCGGCGGCATTGTCTTGAACGGCAGTCTGTTCCCGGGACGCAGTGGCAATGCGGGCGCCCTCGGCTCTATGCCAATCATCCGGCGGGACGAAAACGGTGAGACAAGCCTTCAGCAGTTGATCCGTACCGCCTCCATCTATCAGCTGGAGCGCAAAGTGATCGCTGCCGGTCGACCCGGCACTGATATCTGGCTCTCGCCGAACGATTGGTCGAGCTTCGAGGAGCCTCTCGATGCGTGGGTCACGGAAGCAGCCGAGGCCCTCGCGCAGGCCATCACCGCATTGCTGGCCGTGATCGACTTTGAAGCCGTTGTCATCGACGGGGCCTTTCCGGTCGACGTGCGTCGTCGCCTCGTCGAGCGGACAAACGAATATTGGGGCCGCATGGACAGGCAGGGCCTCACTGACGCTGTGGTGGTGGAAGGCTCGATCGGGCGCGATGCACGCGCGATCGGTGGTGCGGCCTTGCCGTTGCTCGCGGCATTCGCTCGCGATCACGACGTGCTCTTCAAGGATTGAGCATGGTCGACGACATGGCTGTCCGCTCCGAGCGCATCATCGTGCCTCGCGGGGATCCTTCTTCCCGCGAGTGCCTGACAGCCCCGAGGCTTGTCGCGTTAAACAGTGGTGACGCATCGTGATTCTTGTCTGTGGCGAAGCTCTCATCGATCTATTTGTGACAAGGCTAGGCCGGTCGGAAATGTCGGCCCGTGCCGTTGCCGGTGGCTCTCCATTCAATGTCGCCATTGGTCTCGCTCGGCTTGGCGTTCGAACAGCCTTCCTGAGCGGAATCTCGCACGATCACTTCGGCGCGTTCCTCGCGGACAGGCTGGCTTCCGAAGGCGTGGATGATGGCTTCCTCGTGCGCACCGACCGGCCGTCCACGATTTCGATCGTGACGACAACCGACGACGGTCAACCGAACTACGCCTTCCATGGCGACGGTGCGGCAGACCGTTCGCTTCAGCTTGCCCACCTCCCCAGCACGCTGCCGGACGATATTCAGGCTCTGACCTTCGGCTCTTACTCGATGGCTGTCGAGCCGGTCGGCACCACATTTGCCGCACTCGCTCGACGCGAGCATGGTCGCCGCGTCATTAGCATCGATGCGAACGTCCGCCCAACCGTTGTCAGCGATATGCAAAGCTGGGCCATCGCCGCGGAACGCTTCTACCGGACAGCCACGATGATCAAGGCGAGTGACGAGGATGTTCGCGCTGCGTGGGGCGGTCGCGTCTCAATTGCCGATGCGGCCGCCTACTGGCTCAAGTGCGGCGCGCGCCTGGTGGTGGTGACCGAGGGAGCGAAGGGGGCAACCGCCTTTTCCGCCGCTGGAAGCGTTTCAGTGCCCGGTCGTTCCGTGGTCGTGCGCGACACCGTGGGCGCCGGCGACACATTCCACGCGGCACTGCTTGCGCAGCTCGCGAAAACCGAACGGCTCCATCCGGAGGCCATCGCGGCGCTCGATCTGCCGGCAATCCGCGAGTTGCTCGCTTACGCAACGGCTGCCGCTGCCATCACGGTTTCCCGCGATGGTGCCGACCTGCCGACCGCCGCCGACATCGATGCCAGTACGGAGCCATGCCATGCTTGACAGAGTGACGGACGCAACGCGGCACATCAGAGGGGCTCGAATTGAGAAAGGCTCTGATATGACCAGCCGCGTGATCCCGGTTGCTCCCTTCATCCTGACCGTTTTCGGCGTGACAGGCGATCTCGCACGCCGCAAGCTGTTGCCAGCGCTATTTCGCCGCGATTTTGCGGGCCAGCTGCCGGATGAAGCGGCCATTCTCGGCGTCGCGCGCGGCGCAATGTCGCGGGATGACTTCCTCGCCATGGTGCGCGCGGCGATCGTGAAACATGTGCCGGCATCGGAAACGACGGGACCCGAACTCGATCGCTTCCTGGCCCGCATTTCCTACATGGCTGCCGATGCGGAAGGCGAGAACGGCTGGACCGAACTCGCGGCCGCTCTATCGGCCTACGCCGACCGCATCCAGGTCCACTACCTGGCGACGGCACCGCATCTGTTCGGACCGATCTGCGAAAGGCTGGGTCACTACGGTCTTTCAAAAGGCGATTCCCGCATCGTTATCGAGAAGCCGATCGGCAAGGATCTCGAATCCGCAATCCGGCTCAATCAAACCGTCGGGATGATCTTTCCGGAGGAACGCGTCTACCGGATCGATCACTATCTCGGCAAGGAGACGGTGCAGAACTTGATGGCGCTGCGATTCGCCAATGCGTTGTTCGAACCGCTGTGGAATGCCGCGCACATCGACCATGTACAAATTACGGTCGCCGAGTCCATCGGCGTAGAGGAACGCGGCACCTACTACGACAAGTCCGGAGCCCTGCGCGACATGGTGCAGAACCATCTTCTGCAGTTGCTCTGTCTGGTAGCGATGGAGCCGCCACATTCGTTCGAAGCCGACGCCGTTCGCGATGAGAAGCTCAAAATCCTCAGATCGCTCGAACGGATCGACGAGACGAACGCGGCATCCCTGACCGTGCCGGGTCAGTACCGCGCCGGCGCATGCAGCGGCATCGCGGTTCCGGGTTATGCGGAAGAGATCACCGATCGCCAAAGCTCGACCGAGACTTTCGTCGCGCTCAAGGCGGCCGTTGCGAATTGGCGCTGGACCGGCGTTCCTTTCTATCTGCGTACCGGAAAGCGACTGCAACAGCGCAGTTCCGAGATCGTCGTGACCTTCAGGAACGTTCCTCATTCGATCTTCAATTCGAGTTCGGGAAAGGCTCTGCAGACGCGGCTCGTGATCCGTCTGCAGCCCGACGAGGGAATCAAGCTCTGGCTCATGATCAAGGAGCCCGGACCGGGCGGCATGCGGTTGCAATATGTCCCTCTCGACATGAGCTTTGCGGAAGCATTCGACGTCTCTGTGCCGGATGCTTACGAGCGGCTGTTGATGGATGTGGTCCGCGGAGATGCGACCCTGTTCATGCGCCGGGACGAAGTTGAAGCGGCTTGGCGCTGGATTGACCCGATCCGTCAGGCGTGGAGCCAGATGAATGAAATCCCGCGCCCTTATGTTGCCGGCAGCTGGGGCCCCTCCGCCGCCGTCGCGCTGATCGAACGCGACGGCCGAACATGGATGGAGGACGGTCCGTGACCACCGATGCCCAGTCCGAAAACAGGAGGCTTGTATGACCATCGAAGCAAGGATCAATGCGCGGGTCGCCGAAGTAACGGACCGCATCGCTCGGCGCAGTCACGACAGCCGAGCACGCTATCTCGACCGCGTTGCGAACGCAGCGAGCACGCCAGTACGGCGACGACTGGGATGCGCCAACCAAGCGCACGCCTTCGCGGCTTGCGGGACGCGCGACAAGACGCTGATGCAGGATGGCCACGTTCCCAGCCTCGGAATCGTCACGGCCTACAACGATATGCTCTCCGCGCATCAGCCCTACGAACGTTTCCCTGAACTCATCCGACAAAGCGCGCGCGCAGCCGGCGGCGTCGCCCAGGTCGCAGGCGGCGTTCCCGCGATGTGCGACGGCATCACGCAAGGCGAAGCGGGAATGGAGCTCTCGCTGTTCTCGCGCGAGGTCATCGCCTTGTCCACCGCGATCGCGCTGTCGCATCAAACCTTCGACGCGGCGGTGTTTCTCGGGATCTGCGACAAAATCGTGCCGGGTCTCGTTATCGGCGCGCTCTCGTTCGGGCATTTGCCTGCGGTCTTCATTCCGTCCGGTCCGATGACCTCGGGCCTGGCCAACAACGAAAAAGCGAAGATCCGGCAGGCCTACGCGGAAGGAAAGCTCGGTCGCGAAGCTCTGCTGGAAGCGGAAGCACAAGCCTACCACGGCGCGGGGACGTGCACATTCTACGGGACGGCCAATACCAACCAGATGCTGATGGAGATTATGGGCCTTCAGCTACCGGGCGCATCTTTCGTGAACCCGAACACGCCATTGCGCGATGCTCTGACTTGCGCAGCCACCGAGCGCGCATTGGACATGACCTCGCTCGGCAATCAATACATCCCGATTGGCCGCGTGCTTGAGGAGCGTGCGTTCGTCAACGGCATCGTGGGGCTGCACGCCACCGGCGGCTCGACCAATCTGACGCTGCATCTGGTTGCCATGGCTGCTGCGGCCGGCCTCGCCCTTACGTGGGACGATTTTGCCGACCTCGCGCAGGTAACGCCATTGATCGCGCGGATCTATCCCAACGGCTCCGCAGACGTGAACCATTTTCATGCCGCCGGCGGAATGAGCTTCTTGATCCGGGAATTGCTTGCTACCGGGCTCCTGCACCGCGACGTCCTGACCGTTTGCGGCGACGGACTTGATGCGTACCTGCGGGAGCCGCTACTCGACGCCGAGGGCACGCTGACGTGGCGCGACGGACCGGCCGCAAGCGGCGATTCTGCCGTACTTCGTGGGATCGCTGACCCGTTCCAGGCAACAGGCGGTCTTCAGGTTCTGAGTGGCAATCTCGGGCGCGCCGTTATCAAGACGTCTGCGGTCGCGCCGCAGCGCCATGTGATCGAAGCGCCGGCTCGCGTCTTCCATTCGCAGGAGGATCTGCAACGGAGCTTCGCCGCGGGCGAACTCGCGGGTGATATGGTTGCGGTGGTGCGCTTCCAGGGCCCGAAGGCAAACGGCATGCCGGAGCTGCACAAGCTGATGCCGCTCCTTGGCGTCCTTCAGGATCGCGGGCTCAAAGTCGCGCTTGTCACAGATGGGCGGCTGTCGGGCGCCTCGGGTAAAGTTCCCGCAGCCATTCACGTCACTCCTGAAGCAGCCGACGGCGGGGGAATTGCACGGCTTCGCGATGGCGACGTCGTTCGGCTTAACGCTGTTACCGGTCGGCTTGAGGCGCTCGTCACCCCGAACGAGTGGGCCGCGCGAGCCTGTGCGCAAGCGGATCTCTCCACGGCGCATGTCGGGATCGGCCGCGAACTTTTTGGCTTCTTCCGCGAACGGGTCAGCTGCGCAGAGAGCGGCGCAAGCGTCTTTGCAGGTTAAATGCAGAGAGCGATGTTTGGCGTACAATTTCGCAGGTTTGGTAGCGGGGGAGGGACTCGCTGCCAGGTCCAAATTCGAAGCGGAATCCTAAGATTTTCCAGTAGCTTGGCCGGAACGTGGTAGCGGATTTGACGGTGTTACATCCCACCCGGATGTCTCACGTCAGCCGCGCCCGGAAAGGCTATTCGTGGCTCGTCCTTCCTACCTCGCCCGGCGCGGCGACGGTCGTTATTTCCTGCAGATTCGGTTGGGGAAACAGGCGGCAAACCTCTTTGGGCTCCCCCTCCTCCGTGTCAGCCTCAGGACCGGAAACTTCGATGAGGCGAGGCGCCGGCTGGTGGACAATCTCGGATGGCTACAGGAGCTGATTGCGGCTCCCGACCTGGAGGCGTTGGGGACCATCCTCGACGCCCGGCTGCACGCCTATGTCGACCGCGGCGCGCCGGGGGACGAGCGGCTCTTGGCCGAACGCTGCGCGTTCGAACATGAGGTCAGGCGCTATCTCAGCCGCGCGCAGGAGCGCGGCTATGCCTACCAGCAGCGTTTTCCGCGGATGCCGAGCACCTGGGTCGACTTCGTCAACCAGAACAAGGCGGCCGAAGGCGAGATCGCCCGCCTGAACGTTCGGCGCGCCTATGAAAACGGCCGGCACGAGGCGGCCGAGGCGGTCAAGGAAGGTTGGACGGCGCCCGCCACCCCGGCGATGGCGCAACCGTTCGATCCCATCGCGATAATCGATCGCCTCGTGCAGGACGCCGTCGCCCAAAGGCTTCCGTCGCTACCGGCGCCGAAGGTCGGCTCGATATCGCCCGCCGCCGAGCCCGAGGTATCGGCCCCCACCCAGGAGGGGGCCGAGAACAATTCCTCCCGGATGTCGGACGTGCTGGCAGAGTTTCTCAAGCCGCTGGACCGCAAGCGCAAGCACACTGCAAAGGGCCGTGGAGAAGCTGCACCGGTCGTCCAATTCGCGGTCGATTTTCTGGGCGACCCGCGGATGGACGAACTGACCGAAGCCAAGTGGAAACTGCTCGACGAGGCGCTGCCGGACATTCCCAACCGCGACAACATCCCGCGAAAATTCTCCGAGACGCTGTTCCAGCGTTACAAATACGCGGAAACGACCCATTGGTCGAAGCTCGAACGCGTGACCACCACAACCATCAAGAGCAGGTATTGGGCCGGGCTTTATAAATTCGTCGACTTCGCCATCGCGGAAAAGCTCTACCGCGGACCGCGTCCCAAGTTCGTATGCATCGATCCCGAAAATCTGGCGCCGCTGCCGCGCGATGCCTTCGATGACAATGAGCTGCTGAAGCTATTGAACCTGCCGCTCTTCACCGGCTGCAAGAACCGCCTGCACGTCTGGCAACCGGGCGGCTATTTCGTGCAGTCACACATCTACTGGGGCTTCTTGATCTGCATCCTCACCGGCATGAGGCCTGGCGAGGTCGGCCAGCTCAAATGCGCCGACATCCGAACGGATGGTGAATTTTATTATTTCGACTTGCGCCCGTTCGATGCTCGGAACGGGCGCGTCGCGGTCAAGGATCTTCGCAATCTCAAGACCAATGCCGCCGGCCGCGTCATTCCGATCCATCCCCTTCTCATCGAATTGGGACTGCTCGACCGGATGCAGGACCTGATGGACCAGCGGGAGGAGCGGCTTTTCCCCGAATGGGACGCCTATACCCGGAAAGACGGCACGATTCGTTGGTCGCAGCCGCTCAGCAAGGCGTGGCAGTACGTGAAGGCGAAGCTTAAACTCGATCGCGCCGACCTTACCCTCTATTCCACTCGGCACCTAATGGCCGATTGGCTGGACAATGAAGCGATCGCACAACGCACGCGCGACCGCATTCTCGGGCACGCCAGTGATGTCCGCGGCCGCTACGGCCGCAACGGCATCCTCGATCCGCAGATCGCTGCGAAAATCGAGGCGCTTGAACCGCCGGTGATCAAGCAGATGAGGGAGATCTTGCTCACTGGGAAGAACCGGGCGGATGCAGGCGAGCTCACGCTTCTGAAGACGTACTGAACTTCAACCTTCGTTGGACTAGTGGGATAGTCGATGACTGGTGCTATCATCGTCGATGGCGCAAGCCTGTGACAGTGCTTGTAAGAGCAGCTGCGCATCCAAGTGCGGAGCAAGGGCTGCAAGCGCCTCGTACCGATGGATGTCCCAACCTGTGTCCCTCCCTTGCGCCAACGCTTCAGACAAAAGATCACTCCGTTCCTTGCCTTGAAAATGAGTGGCGAGAACAGCGTAAGCATCAGCACGATCATCACCCCAGCTGATCGTGTTAACGTCAGCGCGCGCTTCCTCAAGTAATTGTCGTCCGTCATCGCCATCGAGATACTGAGATATATTGGCTAAACATAGCACGCGTGGATATGCGTATTCCCATTGCCGGACTGTGGCTACCGCCTCATCCAGAACCTTGCGCCTTTCACGTTGCGACATATACTTTGCAAGCGCAACCAAACAACGGATCCGATCGAACTCATCTTCAAAGCCTTGAACCAACGAAAGAACTTCAGGCAGAAGCTCGCTCGGCATATGCGGAGTGAGCGCTAATGTTGCAGATGCCAGAAGACCTTCTGGCAAAATGCGGATAAAGGCAAAGATACTCGACAGGAGCTCATCTCTCCTGCTCTGGGAGCAACAGGAAACAAGCCCGGCACACACTTCAGCATGAGAATCTGAATTGATGGATCGAGCGGCAGCGACTACCTCTGCCAGAAGGTCGGCTTCTCGCCCCTGCGAAATCAAATGTGGCGCGATGGCGCTAACCACCCGGGATCGCTCCAACGATCTGTCGAGAGACCGTGCTATTGCTAGTACCTCCTTCACAAACGGAGCCTGCTGGTTTACTGGCAAACACGGAACTAGAGCAGCCGTTGCCAAGCTTCGAACATACCTGTCGTCGATCTTACTGACCTTCGAGAGCGCTTCGTCCTTAAGTTGCTCTGACAGATGCGGAACCACAGTGGCGATCGTCTCCGCGAATGTCTCCGCTGCGTGCCAATTTTCGATAGCGTGGCGGTCAACGGCGGCACATGCAGGGATTGCAGAAACCACGTCCGCCAGAACTTTAGCCTGCTCCGCGCCGCGCAATTTGTGCGCCAGGGCAGCGAGAGCCCGACAACGAGGGATCGTGTCGGCGAATTCAAGCCAGTGCCTTGTCTGCGAATAAGTCAGCACGTCAACGTTGAACCCGGCGACAAGAATTTGCCAGGGTATCTGTGCCCCGATGTACGGATTGCCGGTCCAGGTGTTGGCGCCCGGGTGGGAAGCCGTCCTTGGGATCGCCGGCAACTCCAGGAGCTCAAAGATCTCGTCTGCGAACTTGACCTTCCTGATCTCAAGCCCTCGCGCAGCGATCCAGCTGGCGACATCCGGATTGACGTCGAGCTCGTCTCCTTGGGGGATGAAGATATGGACGCGACGCCCGGCGCGGATCGCATCTTCGAACAATGACCGTGACGCGCGCAGCTTCTCCGAAATATGCGCAACCGGCAGGACTGCGAAGTCAATCGGGCTGATCGCGCCGGTGGCCCAGACCAACTCCGAGCTGGCCTTGTCGTTTACGTCCAGCCGGCTCTCGGATGAGTTCGCTTCGGCCGCGCGCAAGGCATGCGCAATCAGTACGGCCAACTGCCAGCTCGAGCCGACTTCGACGCGATCGGAGACATCGAGCCGAAAAGCCCGGAACGGCGGCTTGCCGAACAGGCGATGAATGACGCCGGTGGGCCGCTTGACGAAGTTGTTGTAGGACGCCGCAATGACGGCTTCGTCGATCCCCTTGTTCAGACAGACGGTCGACTCTTCGACTCCCGCATCCTCCTCGAGGAGGCTTATGATGCGGACGGGAGCTGCCAGCGTGGGAATGATGACGCTTGCCCGCCGGACCGCACTGCCGCTGCTATCCGCCCTCATCTTTGATCCCTGCCCTGCATGCTCCCTCTCTATTAGGAGCATGCGATCCGGAGCCGCGCAAGCGGGCGGCTACCTGTAGAACCCGCGCATGCCGTAGCGGAAGAAGAACGGCATTGGCGCTGGCAGCATCGGGCGGACCATCACGTACGGTTGGGGGTAGTAGCCGTAATATCGGGGGCCGTAGGATCGGGGATAGTAGACGCTGTCGTCGTAGTCCCTCTGGACATTGTACTGATTGCTGATGTGGTAGTGGTTCTCGACCACGGTGACGTCGTTACCGTCCCCTTCCACAGAGACGTTCGCGGCCTGAGCCGCGCCTGAGGCTGCCGCGAGCGAGGTGGCGAGGGCCAGCATAGCCAGGGTCATTTTCATTGCATCGGGCGGCCGGACCGCCTCCCCGCGGCGGAATTGCCTGCGGTTAACCCTCCTCAGGGCAGGTTCAGGCGGGGTTTTCCCGGTCCGAAGGCGCCGGAAGATCAAAAAGATCCTCTTTTTCCTCGAGCCCACGCCCGTAGATTTTTTCAGTCCGGCTGCCGGGCGTCCCGGCAAAAACTCCCGCTGAACCTTCCCTGAGCGGAGACGAGCCCGGCCATCATTCCGGCGGCCGGCCTGCGCCCAACGGGAGTTCAACATGTCCACGTCGAAGCTCGTCATCCTTGCTGCTGCGGTGGCTGCGGCCATCTCCTGCAGCGGTGCCACCCACGCCCACGCCTGCTCCGTCACCGAGATTGACAGCCGCGGTGACGGACACCTCGTCGACCTCGATAACCGCGGCTGCAACACAAACCGCGTTGTTCAGCGCCGCGAGAACAACACTGCGGAGATCCGGACGCGAGGCACCGGCAACGACACCAACCTCACCCAGATCGGATCCAACCAGGGTGTGCGGATCAGCGTCAACGGCGGCGGCAATCAGACCCACGTCTTCACCGGTCACTGCCCCCCAGGCTCGCGGCCCCAGACCATCAACGTCGAGGGCATTGGCCAGACGGGCGTGTACGTCCCGGCCTGCCGCTGACATCGAACCCAAAGGAGAGACCCCAATGCTCGAATTTCTTGCTTCGCTCTGGATGGGAACGGCAACGATCCTCGTCCCCTCCGCGGAAACTCCGATCGACAAGTCCGTGCCGCAGACCCAGCAGGAGTCGAAAGCCGCTCCGGTCAGTTGCGCCCTGAAGGCCGACGGTCACAGGATCGTGGCCTATGCGACCGGAGACAGCCAGCCGCGTTCCGGCTCATACCTGCTCGAGGTCAACAAGACCGGCCGCAACGTTGCCAGGACCCGTCAGGGCGGTGACTTCGCCCTCCGGCCCGGCGAAACCGTATCGCTGGCGACCGTTGCCATGAGGGCCGGTGCGGGCGAAGCGGTTGCCGGTCGTCTCGAGGTCAGCTGGGACGGCGGCAAGACCGAGTGCGACTTCCACTAGCCTCATCAATCCGGACGATGATGGGCGGCCTCTCACGGGGCCGCCCATCTTGCGTCATGCGCGCTGCAGGCTGCCGTCTCTTTCGCGCTCGACACGGCGCAGTGCCGGCAACTCGATCACCATCCCGCCAGTTCTTTGGTCTCAATGCCGATCTCGCCGAAAAACTCCCACTGATCCTTCCCTGTACGGGAGCAAGCCCGGCACACGGCCAGGCGTCAACTTGAACAGAAGGACTGAACCATGAAGAAAACCGCATTTGCGCTCGGCCTGCTCGCCATGATGACGGCCAGCGGCGCGGCGCTGGCCGGCAACGCGACCTACGGCTACCAGACCGGCGCCAACAACGCTCTCGAGATCGCAACCACCGGCAATCGCAACTACACCAGCGCCGACCAGGACGGTTACTGGCTGCAAGGGAGTTTCTATTCCCGCGGCTTCCGCAACAACCAGGTCATCGGCCAGACCGGCTACGGCTCGACAGCGGTAACCGACATCCGCGGGCGTAACCACCAGCTCGGCGTCGCCCAGAACGCTGACTACTCGGACGTCGACGTCAGCATGACGGGCACCGGCATGCGTGGAGCGATCTACCAGAACAGCTCTGGAAGCCGCATCTCCGTCAGCGCCACCGGCCGCAGCCACACCATCGTCGTGCGCGACAACTGACATCAACGAGGCGCCTCCTCAGGATAAACACTGAGGAGGCGGACTCGGTATCGACCAAAACTCAACAACCGAAGATGTGTCCCGCTCCGCGCGTCGCCCCTACCATCACGCGTTGGCAACGCGCGACTGCGTGAACCGTAGGAATACTCGGCATGAGTAGCCAGGGCCACAATGCTCTCAACGAACTTACTGACAAGACCGACGAACAATCCCGCCGGATAGCCGATTTGGAGGTCACGCTAACCGCCTTGGAAGCTGAAATGGATTCGCTCGGTCAAAGACTCCACCGGCACTACTACGCCTTCTATTTCATCTCAGGCCTGCTCGCTGGAGGCATCCCCTTGATCATACGAAGCATGTTTAGCTTCTAAAGCGTGATGGCATTAGGTCCGATAGCCTGAATTTTTGAGGTAGTTGGCGCATTCCTCGGAGGTGAAGGCGTCGAGTGCATGGCCGATTGCGGCGCAGACCGCGTCGACGGTTCGCGCCGCAGCTTTGCGGAGCAGGTGCTTGAGCTTGGCGAAGACCTGTTCGATCGGGTTCAGGTCGGGCGAGTATTTTGGCAGGAAGAAGAGTTTAGCGCCGACCGAACGGATGAGCTGACGTACCGCCTTGCTCCTGTGGCTGCCGAGGTTATCCAAGACGACGATGTCGCCAGGCTGAAGAGTGGGCAGAAGAACCTTCTCGACATAGGCGCGAAAGCTCACGCCATCGATCGGACCCTCGATGAACCACGGCCGGCGCGACGTCCGGCGTGCGCCGGTTGTGTTGAACCGCCGTGGCGGCGGGAGCGAACCCGTTCCCGACTCCGCGGACGGTGGGTCCCGAAGAATCCCCGAAGTCGCCCCAGGAATGCAACAAGTCCCTGCGGCGACGCGCCTTGTTGCATTCTGATTTACAGGAACGGGCTGTAAATCGGCTGGCTTCGTTTGCGATGCGCTGGGCCGGAGCACCTTAAAGAATAGGGTTTTCAAACAATGGGTTAGCCCTCCAGCGTTGCGACAACACTTGGCGATCAGATAGGGAACAAAGAGAAAACAGGGGCACGCAAGGGTCGCGTGTGTCCCGAAGTCCTCCCGAAGCTCGGAGCGACCTGGTTCCCGGGCTTGAAAACTCAATTTCTCGTCCGACACGCTTGCGCACTCCTCGGCAGCACACCGAGAGCTCCCGCTCTGCGACCTCTAAGGTTATCGGTCGGTGGCCGACCGCAAGCATTCGGTAGAGCGTCGGACCGCCCTCGCCGTCGCGAGGCCTCAGCGCAACACAGACTCGGCGCAAGCAGGATCAGCGTGCCGTGCAATGCGTTAGCGAGTTCAGCAGCTCACGAATTGCAGCTACATTCGGCGAAGGGGAGGCGGCGATATCGACTAGTGGCGTTCGGCGCGCGTGCCTCACCTCATCGACTACATCGTTGAGGTCGAGTGGCACCATCTCGACTTCAGCTTTTTTCGCGAGAGCCCGAACGTGCCGCGAGGCGTTCACGCCTTCGTCAGGCAGCTCGCGGCCGACATCCGCACCTTCATCGACCTGCACAACAAAAACCCGAAGCCCTTATCGACCAAGTCCGCAGATCAGATCTTGGCTTGCGTCAAACGCTTCTGTCACAAGCTCAGCAAACATTATGTGGCGAACTTTAGATTCGCGTGACTAGTAGATCAAGGATTCAGCAGGAACGATCTTGTGACAACAAATGGCGGATAAGGCGAAGGCATCCACATCAACAACAGATTGGTCGGAACCAGAGCCGAAGCGACTCCATTAGCGCGATTTCGCCGACGGTGGTGCGGCGAACAGCGTGGCGACATCCACGCCGAGCGCGAACGCGATCTTGTCGAGCGATTCCAGCGTCGGGTTCGCGGTCGCGAGCTCGAGAGCGCTGATCAGCCCCTGACGCAAACCGGTCTCGTCGGCGAGATCGTACTGGGACCACGATCGCTCCAGACGAAGCCGTCGAAGATTGCGTGCAAGGAACCGCCTGGTATGTGCCGGATTACGCCGCCTCATCCAGCAGGATGATGCATTGTCTCGGCTCGAACAAAACACGCTTTAACGTGTTAAACACCTTAAAACGTGTCCTGATCACAAGAAGCGGCAGCCGATGGCCGGTTCGCGAACACCCTCGGGCCCACACTAGAATACTAGGCCCTGCACGAGCAGAGTCTCAATGACGGCCGAAAAGAATCGACGCAGCAATTGCGGCGATCCTGGCCGAAAAGTCAGTGGCTGCTTGGAAACGCCTCCTAGGACCGATAGTCGATATGGCAAACCAGCATTCTTGTGACCTTCAACCGCGCGACTTTTGCGGGCGCTTCATAGTCAGAAGGTTCGTCACATCATGCAGATCATCTGCCGATGCGACGGCAATCGTTAGCCATTTTCCGTCGATGTATGTTTTCGCGTCATCGTAGAGTTTGATCATTTGCGGGTGCCAAACATAGCGCCGCTCCTCAAACTTTTCTCGCTCTGCTCTACCCATGACCACCACAGCTGAAACTCGTCGGAATTCCGGCACCAGGTGGCAGAACGCCTTGGACTTCTTGTAACGCAGGGACCAACCGCGGTTCTTTCCACCGTAGACCCAATCCGGCGCGAAAACTTCTGGGTAGGATTCATCGATCCAGGTCCGAAGCTTGGCCCAGTATTGGAAGCCATCTGCTCCGATCCAGTCGCGAACGCTGCTTTCATCGGGCGATGCTGATTTGTCGGTGATCCTGTCGCCGATTTGCGGAAGCGTACTAATCATCGGAAGACCTCGTGTTGATAGTCCCGCGGGGGGGGCCGGAGGTTAAACGGGCGCTTGTCAAGGCTTGCCATGGGCCCTCAGAATGCCGCCGGTGCGACTTTGTCCAGAGCACGGAGAGCATTGCGATACGGTCTGGCGATGCTCGAGAGCACGGCTGATCAAGCAGCGACGTCTCGAAGCTCTCGCACGACTGTCAAGTCGATACCGTCAATTACCTTCTCGCTCGCTAGCGAAGCTTGGCCCTCTTCAATAAACGCGGTGGCCTGCAGCGGAAGGAATTGCAGCGTCTTTAGCCCAATAGAGTTCAGTGCCAGCGTCAGATAGGGCGTGAGAAAATCAGGCTGATTTCCTCGCTGCCCGGTAAAGACGCCGCCGGAAGCGACGCCGATAAAGACGGGACGATCCGGAATCATTCCCACCTTCCCGGCAGGCGTTGATTCCATCGTGCGGCCGACGCGTAGGACCTGATCGATCCACGCTTTGAGAACCGAAGGGATAGTGAAGTTGTGCATTGGCGTTCCAATGACAATCACATCGGCGGCCTCGACTTCCCGAATGAACGTTTCGGCAAGGTCCAAAGCGCCCTTCAGCGGTGCCGCCAGTGTGGCCGGCGATGACAGCGTATCCGCGTAGTCCGCCGTGGCGTGAGGCAGAGGATCAGCTCCAAGATCACGCCGTTTGATGCTCGCATCCGGCGCAACTTGAAGAAGCTTTTTGACGATCGCGGCCGAAAGCTCTCGGCTATGCGATTTCGGGCGAGGACTGCTATCAATGTGGAGGATATTCATGCGACCGATCCAAATGGCTAGGAAGCTCTTGCATCAACCGCCTCCATAGCTCCTTGGAGGCGGTTGATACCACTGGCAGGCTCAGATCGAGCCGGCCGGTGCGACTGCGGGGAAGTCCTTGTCGGGGTTGAACACGTTGTTGAAGAAGTTCGTCAGCGAGTACATGGCCACAAGCGCGACGATCTCCATGATGTTCGCGTCCGTGTAGCCCGCATCGCGGACGGCTTGCAGATCGGCGTCTGTGACGTGGCCACGGGCCTCGATGATCTTGCGTGCAAGCTGGACGGCGGCATCCCGCTTTGGATCCCTGGCGTGACCTTTTCGGGCGAGAACAATGTCTTCGGCCGGCAGCTTGGCCATATGCTCCGCCGTGAAGCTGTGCACCGTCAGGCAGTAATCGCAGCCGTTCACTTCGGAGACGGCAAGGCCGATGCTGTCGCGCGTCTTGACGTCGAGCGCCTTGCTCAAGGAGCCGAGCAGAGCGGCCCACGCGTTGAACGCGATCGGGCTTTGCGCGAAGGTTGCCATCATGTTTGGCGTGAACCCGATGTTCTTGGTGAACATATCGAGGGTCGGTTTCGAATCGGCCGGCACGTGTTCCGGCCTCAGAGCGGCAGCTCTGGCCATGGTATTTCTCCTTGGATGATTGATTTCAGGGATGGTTAGGCGAAGTGCAGCACATCGGCCACAGGCAGGCGCGGCTTCTGCGGCCAGTTGCCGGGCCGCTCCGGCCCGACGCTCAGCAGCATGACCGGGATTTCATCTTCGGCCAGGCTGAACTCTCGGTGCACGGCCTCTGCGTCGAAACCGATCATCGGTGTCGACCCCAGGCCGAGCGAGCGGGCC
Organism: Bradyrhizobium sp. CCBAU 51627; assembly: GCF_028128765.1. Lineage (GTDB taxonomy): Bacteria > Pseudomonadota > Alphaproteobacteria > Rhizobiales > Xanthobacteraceae > Bradyrhizobium. The sequence goes on along the minus strand of NZ_LBJG01000025.1, from coordinate 18,795 downwards.
GCATAGATGATAGCTGCGGCGCCGAAGGTCGCGGAGCGTACGGCCTCGTCGCGCTGGCGCTGCGGATGATTGTCGTACAGGCCGCGCGCGGGGCCCTCCCATTCCGGCACCAGATGTGCCGGCATGATTCCGGCTTCCACGACCGGGGCCAGGCGCTCAGGAACGGTGCTGGCATCAGCCAATTGGCCGATGATGATGAAGGTAACGGCTGCTTCGGTGATTGCGGGCTGCTTCCAGGCGATCGGAAGCAGCCGCGCCTTCGCTTCGCTTGAGCGCACGGCGATGAAGCGCCAGTTCTGCAGATGGAAGGATGTCGGCGCTGAAGTCCCGATCCGCACCAGATCGCGGATTTGTTCATCGCTTAAGGTGGCGGTCGAGTCATAGTACTTCGCGGCACTGCGGCTCAGGATGGTTTCGATCACGGCGTTACTTGGCAGCGGCCGCGCCGGCGAGCGGGAGGTTTCCGGGTCGGCGGCGGCTGTAGCGGTGTTGCTCATTGGGTTGCTCCGTTATCAAGTGATGACGGAGCCCAATCTACCGTTCGTCGCGATCTCTTCGAGCCTCTATTAGCTCAAATTGGTGCTCAAAAGGATCATTCTGACGACAAGCCGGACTCATCGCCGTTGTGCGCCAGCCGGCGCCATTCCCCTGATGTCATCCCCATCCTCTCGGCAAAGACACGCCGGAATGCCGAAACCGATTGATACCCCACCATCTCAGCCACCGCTTCCGTGCTGATCCTTGGCTTTTTGAGCTCGTTGGCGGCCATACTCATGCGAAGATCGGTCAACAGGTCGAGGGCGGAGCGGCCCAACTTGTCCTGAAACTGGCGCATGAATGTCGCGCGTGACATGCCGCATAGATCGGCGAGATCGGGAAGCTTCCAAGGTCGCGCCGGATCGGCGAACATCGCCGCAATGGCCGGTGCCAATCTCGGATGACCAGCAAGGGCCAACAAGCCTTCGGTGGATTTTCCGGATTCGCTCGCGGCGCGTAGAACGAGCGTGAACAGGACCGAAGACAGCGCGTTGAGTATCGCGCGTCCTCCGGCCCTGTCACCTGCAGACTCCATTCGCATCAGGCCGACCAGTCCGGAAAGTTGACCCGATGCCGACGCAATGTCCTCTTCTCCATGGTTTTTCGCAGCCCGCACGACCAGATTTGCTGGCAGGTAGTTGCGGACTAATCGATCATGGGGTGGCACTACGAAAAATCGTCCGCACAGCAGATCGAGTTGCTCGCCCGGTCCATTGTTCTCGCTCAACATCCATCCTGCGGAGCCCCTGCTTTCATGCGTGCGGACCGGAGTTTTGCCGCTGCCGTCGTGCAGGATGTGCGACGAACCGTGAGGCACCAGTACGATATCCCCGCTCCCAAGCTCCTGCACCGTTTTCGAATCCGGGTCCTCGAAAATGGCACGGCCCTTGACGATGACATGGTAGGGGATCTCGTTCGCCGCCGCCTTGGGCCAGATGATACGCCATGGTGCGCCGTAGGCGCAGCGGACCTCGAGTTGACCGGTCACGGTGATGATCTGCAGGAGATGACTCAACCAGTCGACTTCAGACATAAAACCTCGAGAACCTGAATTGCCACGCAGCATATCGTATTGCGCCGAGCGCGCCTCTTATTACTACGGCCCGGAGGTCAGCTCGTATTTCCCACGTATGTGTTCCTGATCTCTTCCTGGCTCCCAAGGCGGATCACCAAAGACATGAGCGGGAAAAAGAAGCCGTGAAATTGAAGTGGTTTCAATTCTGACGAGAAGATGGACAGAATACCTCGGGCCATTCGTCGTACGGACCCGGTCGGCAATCAGAATCATTGAAAACCCGTCATTTGCCAGTGGCGAAACTACGGCCCTCCATGCACCGGCATCCGCGGCGCTGGAACGTCGTGGTCGCAAAGCGCACGGTTGCCTGCGATCGATTGCCGTGGACGGCGCAACAATTCAGTGCTCTTCGGTCTGGAGCCCGCCGACATGCTTCTGGGTGTAGAACTCGAGGCCGATGCGGCCGATTAGATCGAGCTGGGTTTCGAGGAAGTCGATGTGATGTTCCTCATCGCTCATCAGCTTCTCGAAGAGGTCGCGCGTAACGTAGTCCTTTACGCTGTGGCAATAGGTCGCCGCTTCCTCATATAGGGCACGCGCGCTCATCTCCGCGGCGAGATCGCACTCGATAATCTCCTTGACGTTCTGGCCGATACGCAGGGGATCGAGCACCTGCATGTTTGGGAAACCATCGAAGAAGATGATGCGGTCGGTGAGCTTGTCAGCGTGCTCCATCTCCTCGATGGACTCCTTGCGCCAGACCTTAGCCATCTCTAGGAGACCCCAATTATTCAGGAAGCGGTAGTGCAGCCAGTACTGATTAATTGCCGTGAGCTCGTGACGCAGTGCCTTGTTGAGATACTCGATGACTTTCGGGTCGCCCTGCATGGTGAACTCCAAGACTTCAGGCTCGTTCTTGACCCTCGCAAGTTTAGAACGATTCTGACGAAGAACAAGCAGACAGGCATTCTCTGGTCGTGAAACCGAGAGGCGCTGTCCGGTAAATTAAGGGAACCTAGGCTATTTTCGACGCGAGTTTGGACTCATTCATCCTTGGTCCCACCATGCGGGCAAGTCTGACAGGCTAGTGAACGCTCCCTGTACGCCTCGTCGATAATCGTCCTTACGGTGTGCGCGCAGCGGCCGCATTCGGTGCAACCGGGGTGCCCATAGATCTGCTTGGCATTGCGCAGCGCGGCGTCAGCCGGTCAGCAAAAATTCTGCTTGGTCAATCGGCGGCGACCGGTAGCTGCAGATCGGACGGAGGACACAGAAGCACCGCTCCACGCCGGCCGAAGATCAACGCTTTCGGTTAACGTAGATGACACAGCCGCGGCTAAGCAACTTGCCTTGATCTAAGAACGGGATTGAGGACTGTCGCCGCACAATTCCCGCCGCTATGGAAACCATAAGTACTGGCTATTGGAAACTTTCGAGCCGCGCTGCGACCTTGACAGCCACTCAGTCGAATAACGACCAGGACAACCGTTTTAGCCAACACGAGCAGGAAACCCCTGATGTCCGGACCCAATCCGCTCGCTTCCAAACGCGAAAACAATCTGACGTCGCTGCTCGAGCGTTTTCACTCCGAAGGTCGGCGCGATGATGCCAATGTATGACCCAAAGCCCGTCTTCATTACGAGTGACGGACGAACTACTACCACCGAAATCGCCGCTCGACTCGAGTGCGATCTCAAGTACGGTTTGCCGCTCAAGGCTAGCGCGCGTCAAGTGTACGTTGCCGACGATTTCGCGCTGATCGGGCTGGATCAGTCAATTGATGGCAACGGTCTAAGTCGCAAATACGTTGAAGGCTCAGCGAGCGGCGTCGTACGCCGCGCGGATCGACGATGGCAGTACCTGATCGACAATATCCAAAGGACGGATGTGGCAGCTCTCAGCGATGGGGCCACTCGTCAGCTTGGCACCAATATCACCGCCACCTAGTGAAGCAAACCAACCGGAGAACTCGGACCTGCGCGCCCGATTTCTTTGGAAGACGATCGATTCGCTACTCGATGCAAAATTTGCCACCAGTGATCAGCCAGTCTTACAGGAGCGGAATGCTCCCGCTGGCATTTTTATCAGCGGTAGTTTCCTTGGTGGTCTCATTCGCCGCTGCGGCCGCTCCGATCCCCCTTTACAACACCTACCGGACAGAAGACGGGTTCACTAACGCCGGTATTTCGATGGCCGTCGTCGCGTACGCCGTCGGCACCATATCCGCACTGTTGGTACTGGGACGGCTGTCTAATCATCTGGGCCGCCGGGTCACTGCGATCACTAGCCTCGGTCTTCTCCTGCTGGGGTGTCTGCTGTTGCTGAATGTGCACGACATCGACACTCTGCTGGCCGGTCGGCTCCTCGTCGGCCTCGGCACTGGGTTGGCTGGCAGCAGTCTGACCTCCTACATCGTCGATGCGGCACCCAGCAGACCGGAATGGTTGGCGTCCGTTGTCACTAGTCAAGGACCGATGCTCGGCGTCGCTATCGGCGCCATAGCATCCGGCGCGCTTGTTGAGTTCGGCCCCTGGCCGCGCGAACTCATCTATCTCGTCTGCGTTTGCTTCCTATTACTGTCTGTTGCACTCGTCGCAATCAGTCCGGAAACAGCAACTCCGTCTCCGGGCGCTTGGCGATCGCTGTTACCCCAGGTCAGCGTACCGGCACGGGTCAGGCATCTTCTCCCTGTCGCGGCGGCGGTGTTTCTGGCCACTTGGGCCAGCGCGGGCTTCTACCAAGCGTTCATGCCTGCGCTTGTACAAGATGAACTCCACACCCGCAGCCCGTTGATCCTCGGGCTAGTGTTCGCTGCCTATATGACCCCCAGCGTTCTCGGCGCTCCCATTGGTGGCTGGTTCACATCCGCGGTAGCCCAACGCGTCGGTATGATCACCTTCGTGGCCGGAATGATCGGCATCAGCACTGCAATCTTAGCCGGCGCACTGGCGTTGTTCATCACCGCGACCATGGTTGCCGGTGCCGGCCAGGGCATCGCCATCAGCGCCGCCACACGCGGCTTGCTGCACGGGAGCACGCTCGCCGAACGGGCACCAATCTTCAGCGCGATCTACCTTCTCTGCTACAGCGGCGCCGCCTTCCCGAGCCTCATCTCCGGGCAACTTTCCAGTCTGTTCTCGCTTCCGCAGATCACGCTCGGATACGGCGGACTTGCCGTCGTCGCCACCCTATTCACCCTTCTCGGTGCGCGCAATCCGCACATCGACAGGACCGGGAAGAGCACGTCCGACGGCTCGACCGCTAGCGGTTCACCAGTACAGGGAACAGTGTCATGAGAATCGTCGCTATTCTGGGCGCCGCTTTATCCGGGTTGAAGCGCAGATTATCGCCGCAGCATACCCAGCAATGAGACAAATGACAGAGGAGATCATTCCCATGAAAGCGATCATTGTGACGGACCAGGCTGCGGGAACGGCGGGGATGAAGCTGGTGGAGCGACCCGAGCCGCAGGCAGCGATAAATGACGTCGTCGTTCAGGTTCATGCGTCTGGTTTCACCTCGGGCGAGCTGACGTGGCCTTCGACCTGGACCGATCGTCTCGACCGTGACCGGTCGCCAACGATTCCCGGCCAGGAGCTGGCAGGTATTGTCACCGCTCTCGGCTATGGCACGACCGGACTGTCGGTAGGACAACGGGTGTTCGGTCTCTCGGACTCGTATCGCGGCGGCACTCTGGCCGAGTATGTGGCAGTGGAGGCACGCAATCTCGCACCGCTGCCAGGAGACGTCGAGTTCTCGGTGGGGGCGGCCGTGGCGATGCCGGGCCTGACTGCTTGGCAGGGACTGTTCGTGCACGGTCGCCTTCAGGCGGGGCAGAGCGTTCTCGTGCACGGCGCGGCCGGCGCGGTCGGCTCGATGGTGACACAGCTCGCACGAGAGGCCGGTGCCTACGTCATCGGCACGGGACGTGCCGCCGACCGTCAGAAAGCGATCGACTTCGGCGCGCAGGAGTTCGTCGACCTCGAGAACGACGATCTCGAAGGCGCCGGCGGTGTCCATCTGGTTTTCGACGTCATCGGGGGCGAGATCGGTAAGCGGTCCGCCGGCCTGGTTCGAACCGGAGGAACGTTGGTAACCATCGCCGGGCCGGCCGAAGCGCGGCCCGCCGACGGCTTGGCGATCGACTTTGTTCTGGTGTCCGATCGCGCGCAACTGGGTGAGATCGTCCAGCGGGTACGGGACGGACGACTGCGTACAAACATCGGAAACATCGCGCCCCTTGATGAGGCTGTCGCCGCTTTCAATCCGACGCGACGGATCAGCGGGAAAACGATCATCCGAGTTCGTCCGTGAGGAAGCAGCGAAGGCGAGCGGTTCTCCCCTCCCCCATGGATTGTCAGCCCTTCCCCGCGGGCCTGTGCGTGGGGCAGGCAGTGCCCATCCATCCCGTCGTCTCTCAGCTGATTTCCAAGGTCGTGCCCGGATACCCATGCCATAGCGCGGCCGTATCGTTGCCTGCTTTTCTGGATGCACCAGCGGGCAAGCTCGGCTCGCATCCTGGCGGAGAATTCGCCTTTGCCCCGACCCGGCGCGGCCCGCTTACCTAGGAGGAAGAAAGTGACCGTCGATCATCCAATTTTTGCGCGCTGGCCGGCGCAGTATCCCGATCGGCTGCAACTCTTTTCCACTTCCACGCCCAACGGAGTGAAAGTCGGCATCATGCTTGAGGAAACGAGCCTTCCTTACGAGCCGCACCGGATCGACATCATGGCGAACGAAACCAACGACCCGGCGTTTCTCGCGCTCAACCCCAACGGAAAGATTCCCGCAATCTACGACCCTGATGGGCCTAGCGGAACACCGCTCGCGCTGTTCGAATCGGGCGCGATTCTCCTCTACCTTGCTGACAAGACCGGACAATTCATCTCGGCCGATCCAAACACCCGCTATGAAACGATCCAGTGGGTGATGTGGCAGATGGGCGGAGTGGGGCCGATGTTCGGCCAGGTCGGGTTCTTCAACAAGTTCGCCGGTAAGGCCTATGAAGACAAGCGCCCGCGCGACCGCTACGCGAACGAATCAGCGCGGCTGCTCGGTGTCCTGGACCAACGGCTCGCGGACCGGGACTGGGTGATGGGGGCCGACTACAGCATCGCCGACATTTCGCTGCTCGGCTGGGTGCGCAATTTGATCGGCTTCTACGAAGCACGCGATCTCGTCGGCTTCGACCGCTTTCTTCATGTGCAGGCGTGGCTTACCCGTGGCCTCGCGCGGCCGGCGGTGCAACGCGGGCTGCAAGTGACAGCTGGCTAGAAGCGCTCGCGAAGAGCAAGGAGATGGTATCTATGATTGAAATCACTGCCGACATGGAGGCAATCATCAAACAAGCGATATTGTCGTTTGTGGCGACAGTCAACGAGGATGGAACGCCAAATCTTTCCCCGAAGGCGTCTTTGACGGTGAGAAACGGCGTTCTATACTTCGCCGACATCGCCTCGCCTCGGACGATATTGAACTTGAAGCGCAATCCCGCTGTCGAAATTAACGTAGTCGACATCTTCCAGAGGCGCGGCTACCGATTCAAGGGCCGTGCGTTGATACTGCCGCCAGAAGATGGCGAGTCCTTAATGATCGCCGACTGGGTTCGGGCGACGAATGGCCTAGAGTATCCTGTCGATCACGTTGTCAAAATCGAAACCACTTCAATCAGCCCGTTGCTATCTCCAGCCCATGTCTTCGCCTGCCCTCCTCGAAGTCAGGACGAAATCAGGAGTACCTACTATCAAAAGTACGGTGTGAAGCCCATCGGGGCATAAGTGCCGGCTCCGAAAAAGGCCGGCCGATACCCAGAGGTAGAAAGTCCGCGAAGATCCGAGCCATTATCTCGACCGCCGCGTAGCGCAGCCTTATCGATGGCCGCCCCGCGCTGATGTGAGTTCAGGCGCGAGGCTGCTCGCTGCCTACTGCCTCGACACCAATGACAAGGCGCTTACCGCGCTCATCAAATAACCCCCTTAGGACTTAAGAGGAGCGAGGGTCTTTCGTCGTAGGGCGGAAGCGGTCCATGCCATCGAATTTACTCGCGACGCCTCAACCGCGACGGTGGGAGCTTCCATGGGCGCGTTTACGAAGTTTGTTTTCTTTACTTTCTACTGGACGTGCCAGGAAGAGCCGGCAGCTCCTCGGTGGCGTATCGAAACAATGTGAACGTCCCGCGACCGTCGAGGGAAAGTAACCTGTGGAGATAGTGATCGGCGGCACAGGCATCATTAGCTCGAAGATCGTTCTACTCCAGGGGGCATGACATCGTCGCGGCGTCGTGTGCATCAACATCGTCACTGGAGATGGCCAAAGAGCCACGGCCGGCGCGCAGGTGGTCTGTCGCTGACGTGACCGGTTAGCTGCCGCCTACGGCGAATACTTCACTCCGATCAGAAAACTGATCATGACCGCCTTGGTCGAGCTCGGCCGCACTTATCTCATCCCAGTCCTGGCGGATTTCCTCATGCCCGCCTGGACCCAAGCAAATTGAGTCCTCGCTGATCGAGCGCGGAGTCGCGGAACCTATCTGAGGAGCAAAATCGGCCCGGGGACCCTAAGCGCCCCTGCCATCCTTTTTGCCGAGCACGCAGCGCCATGCCGCGAGGCGCTCGGTCGGATGCTGATTCATCCAGTCGGCAAGCTGCGGTGCCCCCATCAGGCAGGACTGCATCGAGATGTCAGCGAAGTTCGAGGTGGTGACGGTCTGCTCGTGGCAATTTGCTGGAGAAGAAAGGCTGCAGAGTACGGCGATGATCGCGATCATGATACGCCCCCATCGCCGCGATCGATGTCTGCGCCCACGCGCATGTGGCTTGCGCATGCATTGTCCGGCTGGTCGCAGGCGCATTCAGACGGCGGGAAGACGCTGTCATAGATTGCTCGAGCTTCTCGAACAAGGCGAGCTCGCTCTCGCTCTGACTTTGATGCAAATAGAATGATCTCACCCACGTTTCACTCCTATCATGGCACATTATCGTACTATTTAGCGATTAAGGTTCGTTAACGTCGATTTGGGCACCGGTGCAGTTAGCAAACGAGGGGGTAAGAACAAGTAACGGATCGGATGTTGTAGGCGTCAGTCGTTCGGCCCGGGTCGAGCTAGTACGCTATAGCGCGGCTTCCCACCGTGCGCCCCGAGCGATCGGCGCAGATGTAGAGCGGACGCGCCGTGCCCTCCACGACCTCGCGGGAGATCACGACCTCTTGCACACCTTCCAGGCCCGGCAGGTCGAACATGGTCTCGAGCAGGATCGCCTCGAGGATCGAACGCAACCCGCGCGCGCCGGTCTTGCGCTCGATCGCTTTGCGGGCGACCGCGCCAAGCGCCTCGTCGGCGAAGGTCAGCTCGATGTTCTCCATCTCGAACAGCCGCTGGTACTGTTTCACCAGCGCGTTCTTCGGCTCGGTCAGGATCTTCTTCAGCGAGGTCTCGTCGAGATCCTCGAGCGTCGCGACGACAGGCAGACGTCCCACGAACTCGGGGATGAGACCGTACTTCAGGAGATCCTCAGGCTCGACGTGACGGAAGATCTCGCCGGTACGGCGGTCTTCCGGCGCCATCACCTGGGCCGCGAAACCGATCGACGTCGACCGACCGCGCGCCGAGATGATCTTCTCGAGGCCGGCGAACGCGCCGCCGCAGATGAACAGGATGTTGGTGGTATCCACCTGCAGGAATTCCTGCTGGGGATGCTTACGGCCGCCCTGCGGCGGGACCGAAGCCACCGTGCCTTCCATGATTTTCAGCAGCGCCTGCTGCACGCCCTCACCCGACACGTCGCGCGTGATCGAGGGATTGTCGGACTTGCGACTGATCTTGTCGATTTCGTCGATATAGACGATGCCGCGCTGGGCGCGCTCGACATTGTAGTCGGCGGCCTGGAGCAGCTTCAGGATGATGTTCTCGACGTCCTCGCCGACATAACCGGCCTCGGTCAGCGTCGTCGCATCCGCCATCGTGAACGGCACGTCCAGGATGCGGGCGAGCGTCTGCGCGAGCAGCGTCTTGCCCGAGCCGGTCGGACCGATCAGCAGGATGTTCGATTTCGCGAGCTCGACGTCGTTGTGCTTGGTCTGGTGGTTGAGGCGCTTGTAGTGGTTGTGCACCGCGACCGACAGGACCTTCTTCGCATGGCTCTGCCCGATGACGTAATCGTCCAGCACCTCGCAGATTTCCTTCGGCGTCGGAATACCGTCGCACGACTTCACTAGCGGGGACTTGTGCTCCTCACGGATAACGTCCCTGCAGAGCTCGACGCACTCGTCGCAGATAAAGATCGTGGGACCTGCGACCAAATTGTGGAGTGTAGTGTTGGAGATTGAGTGAACTGCCATGGCGGTCTCAAACCATATCGACGCGGTGGCAAGTGGGAAAATGATCATCAGCAGCCCCTGCGGATTGTCGTGGGTCAGATAACCGGCAGGTTCAGCCGCCGCATTTTGGCACTCCGAGATTATTGAAAATATTCATCACGGAATCGAGCGTAGCTAACACCCACGCGCCGTCGGCACCATCAGCAACAGCTTGCCGTAGCATTATGGACTCATAGAATGAGGTCACGTGAACGCGGCACGCTTTCCCTGTCTCGGCCGTATTAGCGGCTTTGCTGTGGACAGCTGTGACCGTAGGAGCAGCGTTGATATCCCTGTCTAAGGTGGACCCTGCCGCAAGCGCCGAATTAGCAAACGCACTGATTAGAGCAGAGGCGACGAGAACTGTGGTTCTTCGCATGATCAGACTCCAGAATGGCAGGTCTCGTGAGAGAATTAGTTTCTGGCAGACGATGAGGCATTCAAGTCTCCTTTGATCGGTGTGATTTTCTAGTGCGCCAAAACTAATGGGATTGCCCCGAGCGTCTCAATTAAGCACGGGTTGAGCTCGGGCACCCAAAAGGGAGCAGGACGATGATCCGAAAGCTTAGGGCACTCGAAACAACTAGCGTTCGTCCGCTCCGACCATACGATTGCCCCCGTCCCGCGGCGCCACAATCCTCGCGAATTTATTCCGCAATGCGGCTCGCACTCTCCACTCCGGGAGCACCCCGGACTATCAGCGAGCACAACATTAGCGGCCAGCCGAGTCTTGGTCGGAGCTGCCGGACGGCGTATCTGATTGGAGCCGCGTATCAGCGCCAGGTCTCGCCCGTACCCGAGGCGCGGGAGACGGTTAGTTGTAGATCCTCGTTCAGTGCGGTTGACGGACCCGTCGCATATCTCCTTGCAGTTGCCAGTGGCCGTCAGCCGGAGCGGTTGGCATGTCTTCCTAGCCGCGAGATTGCGGCCCGCGTTCCAGCAACATTGGCCTTACGGAACTCTCGGTTCCAAATCGCCTCCTTCTCCGCGACGTTTTGGCGCCTGACTTTGCGTTATGCGGCCGCCGCAGTGGCGTCAAAGGCCGGACAAATCCCGCTTTGTTGCTAAAATGAAGAAGGACCGGCGTTCCCTTTACTTGGCAAGACCAACGGCGGATGGCATTTCACGGACGACGGAGTACATTTCTCTATGTCTGAGAGACGCCCCGCGTGTGGAGCGCGAACAGCTTGATCAGTGAACTCAAGCCGATGCCCCACGCTGGGTCTGAAGATGGTGAGGCAGTGAACGTCACCCGCTTGGACGGTAGCTCTCAGGTGTTGTGGGAGGACGGCGAGCGCGTGTTCAGCCGAGGCTGGCGACTGGACGAGAATGGCAACCGGACCGCCGTCCTGCTTGTTACCTCTGCCGCCGACCACCCGTCCCCCTCAACACTCGATCGCCTGGCGCACGAATACGAGTTGAAAGATGAACTCGAGGGGGCATGGGCGGCGCAGCCGCTCGACCTGATGCGCGGTGCCGGTCGGATCGTGCTGGTGCTCGATGATGTAGGTGGCGAGCCGCTCGGCCATTTGCTGGGTAAGCCCTTAGAGGTAGAACGGTTCTTGCGCTTGGCAATCGCCGTTACGTCTGCTCTGGGGAAGCTTCATCAGCGCGGGCTCGTTCACAAAGACATCAAGCCGGCCAACCTGCTGCTCAACGAAGCAACCCGGGAGGTGCGGCTAACCGGGTTCGGCATCGCCTCCCGGTTTGCGCGGGAACGTCAGTCGCCTTCTCCTCCCGAGACGATCGCAGGTACGCTCGCCTACATGGCGCCGGAGCAGACCGGACGGATGAATCGATCGATTGACTCTCGCAGCGATCTCTACGCCCTCGGCGTCACCCTTTACCAGATGCTCACGGGGGTTCTGCCCTTAACAGCCACCGATCCGATGGAGTGGGTGCACTGCCATATCGCCAGAAAGCCGGTTCCACCAAGGGAGCGGTTAAAGAGTGTCCCGATTCCTGTCTCGGCGATCATCATGAAGCTTCTCGCCAAGACACCGGAGGATCGTTACCAGACCGCCGGCGGAGCCGAACGAGATCTGCGACGCTGTTTGGCGGAATGGGAAGCGCACCACCACTGCGATGAATTCCCGCTCGGCCTGCAGGACGCGCCGAACCAGCTGCTGATACCCGAGAAGCTGTATGGGCGAGATCGTGAGATCGCGGCGCTACTTTCCTGCTTCAATCGGATCATAAAGACTGGAATGCCGGAGTTGGTGCTGATCTCAGGATACTCGGGCATAGGCAAATCCTCAGTCGTTGACGAACTCCACAAGGTGCTAGTGCCGCCGCGCGGCCTTTTCACATCTGGCAAGTTCGAGCAGTACAAGCGAGACGTCCCCTACGCGACACTGGTGCAGGCTTTTCAAGGTCTCGTCCGGCCTCTCCTCAGCAAAGGCGACACCGAGTTGGCGAGCTGGCGCCAGGACCTTCTAGAGGCGCTGGGTTCGAACGGGCGGCTCATGATCGACCTCATACCCGAGCTCAAATTAGTCATAGGGGACCAACCGCCGGTTCCTGAGCTGCCACCAAAACAGTCACAAAGTCGTTTTCAGCTCGTGTTTCGGCGCTTCATTGGCGCATTTGCGCGACCCGACCATCTACTGACGCTCTTCCTCGACGACCTGCAGTGGCTCGATGCGGCAACCCTGGATCTTTTTGAGGACCTGCTGACGCGTTCAGATTTGCGGCACCTCATGCTGATTGGTGCCTATCGCGATAACGAAGTTGCCGCGACCCATCCGCTAATGAGAAAGCTCCACGACATCAAGGTGGCCGGCGGAAGAGTCGTGGAGATCAAGCTGGCGCCGCTCAGCCTAGAGGATGTCGAGGAGTTTGTTGCGGACGCTCTTCGCTGCGAATTCGAGCGCGCTGCGCCGATTGCGAAGCTGGTGCGCTTGAAGACGGGTGGCAATCCGTTTTTCGTCGTCCAATTCCTAATTTCGCTCGTCGAGGAAGGTTTACTCACATTCGACCACGAAGGCGCGCGCTGGTCCTGGGATATCGACCGCATCTACGCCAAGGGCTACACCGATAACGTCGTCGATCTTATGGTTGGGAAGCTCACGCGCCTGCCGACTGAGACGCAGAATTCATTGAAGCAACTCGCTTGTCTTGGAAGCACCGCCGAAAGCCAAGCACTTTCGATGGTCCTGGGGATGTCGGAGGAGCGGATCGATAAGTGTCTGTGGCCGGCGCGCCATCAGGAACTGGTCGAGCTTGTGGCAGGCACTTACAGGTTTGTCCACGATCGCGTCCAGGAGGCTGCTTATGAGCTGATCCCCAAGGGATTGCGCGGCGAGGAGCACCTTCGAATCGGAAGACTGCTTGCGGCAAACACGCCCTCCGAAAGGCCGGAAGCAATCTTTGATATCGTCAATCAGCTCAATCGTGGGTCAAGCTTAATGACCTCGATGCAGGAGCGCGAACGGCTCGCCGCACTCAATTTGCTCGCGGGCGAGCGCGCCAAAGCCTCTACTGCGTACGTCTCGGCGCTCAATTATATGCTCTCCGGCGCTGCACTGCTGCCGGACGACGCTTGGGAGCGCAAGCGCGACCTGATCTTCGAGCTGGAACTGCATCGGGCCGAATGTGAGTTCCTCACTGGCGCACTAGTGGAAGCCGAGCGGCGATTGGCGGTGCTGTCGGCCCGTGCCGAAACGACGCTCGAACGAGCCCGCGTCACTTGCCTGCAGGTGGATCTCTACACGACCCTGGATCAGGGCAGCCGCGCGATCACAGTTGGTCTCGACTATCTCCGCCACCTAGGCATCGACTGGTCGCCGCACCCGACGGAGAACGAGGCCCGGCAGGAATACGAACGGATCTGGTCCCAACTTGGCTCACGCACGATAGAAACCCTCATTGATCTACCATTGATGAGCAATGCTACATCACTCGCGACCCTCGATGTCCTGACGAAGCTGGGGCCGCCTGCACACTATACGGATGCGAAACTACGTTCGATGGTGATCTGTCGAGCCGTCAATCTCAGCCTCGAGGGCGGCAATTGTGACGGCTCGTGCTACGCCTATGCAGTGCTTGGCAGGCTTGCTGGACCAGAATTTGGCGATTACGAGATGGGACTTCGATTCGGCCGTCTCGGTTATGAACTGGTCGAACAGCGCGGCTTAAAGCGCTTTCAAGCCAGGACCTATTTGAATTTTGGATATTTACTCATGTTCTGGACGAAACATGTCCAGGAAGGTCGCAATGTGCTCAAGCGCGCGTTTGAGACCGCAAATCAAATTGGCGATCTCACTTTTGCGGCTTACTACTACACCCACCTGAACACCTACCTTCTCAAGTCGGGCGATCCTCTCGATAAGGTGCAAGTCGACGTCGAGCATGGACTTGCTTTCGCTCGGAACATACAGTTCGGCTTTGCGGTCGACTCCATCGCCGGCCAGCTTGGGTTAATTCGGACCCTTCGCGGCTTAACGCCGACCTTCGGTTGTTTCGACGACGGACAGTTTGACGAACTGCTACTGGAGTCGCGCTTCTGCAGAAACCGAGACTTGGCATTGGCCGCGGGCTCGTATTGGACACGCAAGCTGCAGGCACGCTTCTTTGCCGGCGACTATTCAAGTGCCCTCGAGGCGTCATCGCACGCGCAACAGCTGCAGCCGACATCGGCGTCTTTTTTCGAATGCGCGGAATATCACTTTTACAGCGCGCTCTCCAGAGCAGCATCCTGCGCGTACGCGGCGGCTGGCCAATGGCGAGAGCATGTCAGCGCGCTGGCCGCGCACCACCGACAGCTCGCGGTCTGGGCGACGGCTTGCCCGGAAAACTTCGAGGACCGCGCCGCGTTGGTTGGTGCGGAGATTGCCCGGATTGAAGGCCGCCAGTTCGATGCCATGAACCTTTACGAAAAAGCCATCCGTTCTGCGCAGACAAATGGCTTTGTTCATAACGAAGCGCTCGCAAACGAGTTGGCGGCTCGCTTTTACACCGCGTGCGGCTTTGAGCAAATCGCGCACCTATACCTGCGAAACGCCAGGGATTGCTACCTGCGTTGGGGCGCGGATGGCAAGGTACGCCAACTCGATGCGATGTATCCGCGCCCCAGAAAGGAAGAGCCCGCCCCAGCTCCGACGAGCACAATCGCCGCGTCTGTCGAGCAACTCGACCTCGCAACAGTGATTAAGGTATCGCAAGCCATATCGGGCGAGATAGTGCTGGAGAAATTGCTCGAAATGCTTATGCGCACGGCGCTTGAACAGGCTGGCGCCGAACGAGGCTTGTTGACTTTCTTGCGCGGGGCCGAGCAGCGGATCGCCGCCAAAGCTATGACCGACGGCGGTGTTGTGACCGTGCATCTGTGCGACGAGGACGTGGCTTCGACAGTACTGCCGGAATCGGTGCTCCAATATGTTCTGCGAACGCGGCAAAGCGTTATTCTAGATGATGCGTCATCTCACCATTCATTTTCCGCTGATCCCTACATCGTTGAAAGTCATCTCCGCTCCATTCTCTGTTTACCGCTGATCAACCAGGGAAAGCTGGCTGGCATTCTCTACCTGGAGAATAATCTGACTCCCCGTGCGTTTACGCCCGATCGAGTCGCCTTGCTGACCGTGCTCGCGTCGCAGGCGGCGATCTCGCTCGAAAATTCGCGACTCTATGACGACCTCGCGGATCGCGAAGAGAAGATTCGACGTTTGGTCGACGCAAACATCATCGGCATCTTCATCGCTGACCGCGAGGGTCGGATTCTCGAGGCCAATGACGCGTTTCTACGTCTTATAAGATATAGCCGTGACGACTTGGTTTCAGGTCGGGTACGCTGGACCGAGTTGACTCCGCCTGAATGGCGCGAGCAGGACGCACTCACCCAAGCTGAACTAAACTCGACGGGCATCGCGCAGCCATTTGAGAAGGAGTACGTTCGGAAAGACGGCAGCCGCGTCCCGGTGCTTGTTGGCGCCGCGCTGTTCAAGGACGGATGCGATCGCCTTGCGTTCGTTCTGGATCTGACAGAGCGCAAGCGAGTCGAGGAAGCGCTTAGCCAGGCACAAAGACTGAGCCGAACCGGCAATTGGATCTACGACGCGACAACGACGCGATACCTCTATTGGTCAGACGAGAGCTACAGGATCTGGGGGTTTGATCCCACACAGGGGCTCCCAAGTCGACAAAGTATGTGGGAACGCATTCACCCGGAGGACCGCGACAGAGTGTGGGCGGCGGTTCAGGAGGCTGTGCTGCAGAAGAAAGATTTTATTTCCGAGTTCAGGCTCCTTCTACCTGATGATACAATTAAATGGGTTGAAGGAACCAGTCATCACGTGTTTTCCCCAAGCGGCACGCTGGCTGAGGTCATCACGACAACAGTCGACGTCACGGAACGAAGGCGGGCGCAGGACGAACGTGAAAAGCTGCGCCAGCTCGAGTTGGATTTCGCCCACATGAACCGCGTGAGTCTGATGGGAGAATTGGCGGCCTCGCTCTCTCACGAAATACTTCATCCGATTGCAACCGCTCGCAACAATGCTCGTGCCGGAATGCGGTTTTTGGAAATGAATCCGCCAAATCTAGGTGAAGTCAGGGAAGCGCTGAGTTGCGTTGTCCGGGACGCGGACCGCGCCAGAGACATCGTTGGGCGCATGCGTGATCACATCAAGAAGGCACCACCACGAAAAGAAAGCTTTGACCTGAACGCGGCGATCAACGAAGTGCTCCTATTGGCACAAAGCGTGACCCAAAGGAATGAAGTTTCGGTTCAAACCCATCTTGCGGATGGATCTCTTCCGATTCGGGGGGATCGCATTCAGCTGCAACAAGTCTTGCTAAACTTGATTATCAACGCGACTGAAGCAATGAGCTCTGTCGAAGATGAAGCAAGAGAGCTTTTCATCAGCACTCAGAAAGACGAAATAGGCACCGTGGTAGCCGTACGCGATGTTGGCCCTGGTATTGATACGCAGGATCTTGATCGAGTTTTCGACGCCTTTTACACTACTAAGCCCACCGGAACAGGAATGGGATTGTCGATCTGCCGCTCCATTATCCATGCTCATGGGGGCAAGTTGTGGGCGGAAGCTAACAAACCTCGCGGCGCGCTGTTTCAGTTCACGCTGCCTGCGGACAACGGGTCATGAATTGTCTCCAGTCGACGTCCCTGACTGCAGCGCCCAATGCAGGCATTGCTCAAGATGGTGGTCGTCCACCGGCTTAGCGAGGTAACAAGCAACTCCGTCCTTTAGAGCCCGGTCCCTAACGGCGTCATCGGGGTAGGCGGTAACAAGGATTGTCGGGATCGCGCAGCCGCTATCGACCAAATGTTTGTGCAGCTGCACTCCACTCATTCCCGGCATGTGAACGTCCGCGATCAAGCAGCCTGTTAGCGGCAAAGCGCTTGACGCCAGGAAAGCCGCTGCTGACGGAAACGACTCGACAGTGTAGCCCATTGAAGCCACGAGCTTTTGCATCGACTCACGATAGAGCTGATCGTCGTCGACGACTGCTATCAGCGTTTCGTTTAACATTGCCGGTTCCAGGCACTTTCCGCGCTCCAACCACACTGGCGGCATACTCGCGCCTGCATGCAATTGTAGTGTCGGAGACATTCCCCGACAATGCAATAACCCCGCCCCTAAGCCATGGCTTAGGCTTCATGCTATCCGTTCAGACAAAAGATGCCTGTTCAGCTCGCCGACTTGAGCTTAGAATGATACCATAAGAGGAGAGACTGCGGGCCCCCGCACAGGATGCCGAGAATGGGTGAGGCAAATCCCAGCGTCTTGGTTATTGATGACGATCTCGAGTTTCGCGACTCTGTCGTGCGGCTGTTGCGGACGGTCGGCTTACCGGCCCTACAATTTTCATCTGTTCCCGACTTTCTCAAGGCCGATCCGCCGGACGGCCCGACTTGCCTAGTGCTTGACGTGAGAATGCCGGGGCGAAGCGGTCTTGAGCTTCAGCGCGACCTCGCCGCCGCGAACAGGCAAGTGCCGATCATCTTCATCACAGCGCACGCTGACGTGCCGATGACCGTCCAAGCGATGAAGGGCGGCGCAATAGAGTTCCTTACAAAGCCATTCCGTGATCAGGACCTGCTTGACGCAGTTGAGGCCGGCCTCACTCGCGATCGTGCTCGTCGGGAGAGTGAGAGGACATTGGCTGCGCTCAGGGAGCGGTTCGACACGCTCAGCTCCCGCGAGCGTGACATCATGCTCTATGTCGTAGCCGGTCGTCTTAACAAGCAGATCGCCAACGAGATCGGAATCGCCGAATCCACTGTGAAGGTGCATCGTACCAATCTGATGCGGAAGATGAAGGCGCGTTCGCTTCCAGAGCTCAGCCGAATGGCCGATGCCCTCAATGTGAGCCGACCGCGGGAGTAGACCCCCTCAACTCAAGGCGTGTTCGCGAGGTTACGCCACCTACCGGGCGGACTCACTCTGGCTATTTCCCTGCACCGGCGATCCGATCTCTAGGGTGTCCTCCGGCTGCAGGAGAGCTTGCTTCGCCGGTTTGCATCTAAGCGATGGTTCAGCAAAGCCAACTCCAAGCCGGCTGCCCAATACCTCCCGCAGAGTCGACCGCCGCGTCTCAAGCAGCCAAGTTGCACGTCATAACTGCTCCTTTCGAGATACCGCAATCTACCGAGCACGCGAGGTTATGATGAGCGTATTCATCAGACGCTTGCCCCATTCCGAACGGGAACTCGGCGCAAATCATTGCGCCCGACATTTGGATTCGCACAAGTCGTACTTCCCGCCAACGAAGATCTCGTTTGGACCATTCCGCTTTGTATTGGTTCGGCTTCCGCCCCCGGACGGCGGCGAGGGTCGTGTCCCCAGTAGTGGTGTAGTTCGGTAGAGCAAGGCCGCCCGGACGCGCGCTCCCACATAGCGCCGTAGCGGGCGGGCGGCTTTGCG
>NZ_LBJG01000024.1 GCF_028128765.1 Bradyrhizobium sp. CCBAU 51627 | reverse complement strand
CGCCGTTCTCATCGACGACTTCTCGCCTCAGGAATGCCAAAACTACTTCCGCCACGACGGATACGCTTCAGCTTAAGTGACGGATGCTCTAGCTCCTCGATCGGATGTACCCATTTGTAAGGTGTGATGCTCCGCGATGCGGTCGGCCTGACCATGTGGACGGGCGGACTTTCCGGGCACATTCGCTCGCCTTTGACACGCCGGGTGAAACCAGCCATGAGCGTCACGATCTACCACAACCCCGACTGCGGTACCTCGCGCAACACGTTTGCGATGACCAGCAAAGCTGGTGTCGCGCCCGTCGTCATCAAGTATCTCAAGACGCCGCCGTCGCGCGAAACGCTCAAGCAACTGATTGCGGCGATGGGAATATCAGTCCGCGCGTTGCTGCGTGAGAAGGGGACACCTTCAAGGATCTCGGGCTCGACGATCCCAAATGATCCGATGACGAGTTGACCAGGTGCTCGCGCATCCCATCCTGATCAACGGTCCGATCGTCGTGACGGCAAAGGGCACGCGCTTGTGCCGGCCTTCCGAAGCCGTCGTCGATCTGCTGGAGAACTCCGTCAGCCGGTTCGTAAAGGAAGATCGCGAGGTGGTCGAGGAGCGTTAGCCCTGCTCGAGCTCTAACGCTCCTCGGTCGGATGCACCCATTTGTACGGCGTGATGCTCTGCGTTGCGGTCACCACAACAAGGTCGGCTATTCCGAACAGCGACCAAAGATAGATTGTGATGACACGTATTGAGGGACTTGGGGTGTCATGAGTACGTCTCCATCGTTGACGCATTGATCAGGCGGGGAGGCGTCCGCAGCGCAGCGGACTTGTCGATGCCGACGGTGGCGTGCTCGCGCCGCCAGACCTCCGAGTCGGTCGTGAACTGGGGTACCGACGGAAATGGACGCCGCAATTCGCGGTCGTAGCGGTCCAGATCGAACCCGGGGCTGAGCGGGGCGAGCATGAACTGCGCAAACTCGCGGAGCCAATTGGCGAGAGTCCGCTGATTGCCGGGCCGCACCGCGTAACGACGAGCGATCGTCTCGAAGTCCTCAGCGGGGCGACCGGTCACATCGAGCACGTCCGTGGTTGGGGCTCCCAGCTCGAAGGCGCCACGCTTGTGATCGTCGATATAGTAGCGAACGCCACTGAACAGCTCGATCGGGTAGCCGCTCATCCGTGCAGCCTTCATAAACAGCCAGGGCGGGGTTGGCACGACCTTGATTGATCGCCCAACAGCTCGGCCGATGGCCTTGGCCATGTCCTCCATGCCAAGAAGCTGCGGTCCTGTCGGGCGATAGCTTTTTCCGGCGTGCCGCTCGGGATCCATCAGCGCCGCGACGGCGACTCGCGCGATGTCCTCGTTGGAAGGCGGCGCGTTGCGGCTACTGCCGAACATCCAGGGGAAGATTCCGAGATTGGCGGACAAGCCAATCGTCACCAGGTAGTCATCAGCGAAAAAGCCCGGCCTTACGATCGTATGCGTAACTCCGGGCGTCATCGAAAATAACTGATCCACCAACCAGAGCTGACGTGTCATGAGCGAAGGATGTGAGGGGCTCGCCGTCCACTGCGTCAGACCGACAATGTGCTCGAGCCGTGCATCCTTGGCAGCGGCCGCAAAAGCGACCGCGCCTTGAATCATGTACGGATCGTACGGCGGACAATAGTAGGCGCGCTGGACGTCCTTCAGCGCATCGGCGACGCGCTCGGCATCCATCAAGTCGGCGACCGCGATCTCGGCTCCCTGAGCTTTCAGCAGCGCGCTGCGACTGTCTTCTCGGTGCACCAGGGCACGGACGGGATAGTTGGCCTTCAGCAGCTCCGCAACAACTACGCTCCCCGTCTTTCCAGTCGCGCCCGTCACGATAACCCTTGGCTTGATCATGTTCGTCTCCTTTTCAGGATCTGAACTATGTCCGCTTCCAGGGAGCGACTATCCGCGACATTGTCTACAGGGCATGAAGCAGAACTTCACAATCTGGCACGGGCTCATGCAAAAGCTCGCGGGCTCGCGGCTGCGGCGCGTCTAAGGTGCGCCGAAGTCGGAAGGCCGAATCATGAGGTGTCGCCTCCTTGGAGCCGAAGCGGGAATTCCGGGCAGCGCGTAGGGTTGATCCCTTGAGACTGGGCAAGAATTGTATTGTGCCTAAAGCCTAAAGCGCGATGCGATTAGGATGAATCGTCATCGCGCTTCAGGTTATTGTTTGAGCATGATCTTTTCGGAAAACCGCTTCGCACTTTTCCGGATCATGCTTTAGCGCGGGGGCCGCTTCCTGCAAAATGAGATTTTGGCGAAGACGGATGCCCTGCACGCCGTTTGTGAGCCGGCTCACCACTGGTATCGCACCACGCCCTTGCCGGCGTAGGAGTTGGTGACGTTCGAGAACTCGCCCTCGAGGGTCGCCACCGCCGACCAGCCGTTCCTCCATTTCATTTCGATCGAGGCGGTTGTCAGCGCTAAGTCGGCTGCTTGGGCCGCGCCGTTGACGACGAAGCTCGAAACCGGCAACGACTGGAACGTCGCGGCGATGTTACGCTCGGTGCTGAAATCATGTGCCCAGGCTAAGCGGCCGCGGAGCGTCAGTACGCCAGTCGGTATCAGGAAGGATTTGTCCGTGCGGTAGCCGATTTCGCTGCGCACATCGACGACATCCTTGGCGCCATAACTCAGGGCGAAGTTGCTCGCGCCTGAAATTGCCCGTTCCGCATAGGCCGGTAGACCCAAGATCACCGACTGCGCCGCCGCGTAAGGCGTGATGCCAATGGCGATGGGCGTGGGTGACACAAAACGATAGCCGCCTTCGAACCTTCCCGACCACGCGTTGGCATTGAATTCGGCGTGCAACTGATCGCGGCCGGTCACGGTTCGGTCGGTCGTCACGTCCTGCCAGCCATAGGCGAGCGCAGTCGAAACATAGGCCGGCCCCCGCATGTGACGCACATACGCGCCGAATTGAAAAAGATCGGATCTTCCCGAGCCGCCATTCGCGACCGAGAAGCTGGTGCCGCCGCCGCCCAATGCAAATCCCGCGACCGTGTTCGGCGAGATCAGATAGTCGGCGCCGACGGCGGTCGCACCGATATTGCTGTTGGTGTTGTTCGAGCCGACCACCACATTGCCCAATGTCGATTGTGAACCGCCGAAGCCCGCCGCCCATACGTTCCAGCGTTGCTCGAAGTTTTGTACCGGCGGCGCTTTGGTGAACATCGCAAACGCATCGATCTTGCTGGCGCGCGCATAACCGAGCGCTTCGTCGGCATACCCGCGCGTATGTTGCGACGTACTCATTCCAGCGGAGCGCTCCATGAACGGATCGGTCATCACGCCCATGAACAAGCCCATAGCGTTGAAGGTGATCTGCTGCGAACCGGTCGCCGTCTCTCCGGAAGCCTGCGTCAGCCCTGAAGCTGTCAGATCGGCGAACGCCATCGGCACGCTGCCCGTCGCGTCGAAGAAACTCGAAATCGCGTGGGCGACGGCCTGCTGGTTGCCGCTCAAGCCGCCGGCCCCTGCAAAGGTGAGCGACAGATTGAGAAAGACATGCGTGGCGTCGTAACTCAGGGACCCGGAAAAATAGTCCGCATTAGTATTGACGACGTTCGGATCGAACGCGCCGTTGATGCTGCCCGCCGTCAGGATGGTGTATCGCTTCATCAGGGATCCGCCGGGTGCAAATTGCGCGTTCACCGTTGCGCCGCCCAGCGTTGCCACGCCGAACACCGTGGTACTGGCTGCAGCAGACGGAGTGACTTGCACGGCATAGAGCGCGCCGGATTGAAAGGCGAGATTGCCGGTGATTGTCAGCGTGCCGGTCGGATTGGCGGTATTGCCTGGCCTAAGCACGCCGGCGGACATGATCGTGGTCGTCGCCGGATCGACGATGCCGGTGCCGCTCAATGTACCGCCCGAATTGACTGTGACGATCGATGAATTGGCGATAGAGCCATTCACCACCAGCGTTCCGCCGCTGATCGTGGTGGCGCCGCTATAGCCGTTGACACCTACGATGGTCGTCGTGCCGGCACTCGCGAGCACGCTCGCGCTGCCGCCGATGCCGTTGATGGTACCGCCGGTTGAGCTGATCACTCCGCTGAGATTGCCGTTTTGAATGGTGCCGCCGGCCAACGACAGCACATTGATAGTTTGCACGAATCCGCCGAGATCGAGGGTGCCACCGCTCCTGATGGTCGTCGCACTCGTTGCACTGAATGCGCCGGCGTTACCGGCGAGCAATGTGCCGCTGTCGATCATTGTTGCGCCAGCAAACGTATTGACGCCGGTCAATGTCCAAACACTGGCCCCGGTCTTCTGGAAGGTCGCAAAGTTCTGATACTGCGTGCCAAGGAGAGAGGCATTAAAGCTCGAATTGCCGCTGCCGCCGAGCGCAAGGGTGTCGGTGCCGCCGCTGACTGCGACGACATTTCCGCTGATGATCGAGCCGGCGAGCAGCGTCAGCGAGTTCACGCCGCCGCTAAAGGTGATGGCGTTGGCTTGCGTTAAGCCGTCGCCGCCGAGCCCGCCGGTAATCGTGCCGGCGTCAACAATGGCAAGATTGAGGCCCGCTATGCCAACGCCGCCGGCGCCGGGCGCCTGGGAAAGTGCACTGCCGGCGCCGGCCGCGCCGCCGGCGCCGCCGCTAACCCCGCCACCGCTGTTGATCGTGACGGTGCCGCCGCCCATGGAAAGCCCGGTGCCGCCGGCGCCGCCGGCGCCACCAACGTCGCCGGCGGTGGTAGGCGGCAGGGTTCCGGTCGCGTCGCCACCGACGCCACCATTGCCACCCCTCACAAGTGCGCCGAGCGTGAGAGTCCCGCTCGCCAGCGAAATTCCGATACCGCCGTCGCCACCCACGCCGCCGGCCAAGAGGACAGCGCTTCCGCCATTGCCACCATTGCCGCCGGACACACCGCCTCCGAGAGCGACCGTGCTGCCGGCGGTCACGGTAAGCGCGGCACCGCCAGCGCCACCGGCGCCCCCCAAGCTGGAGCCCGATATGCCCGCAGCGCCGTTGCCACCGGCACCGCCGTTGATCGAACCGGAATCGGTGAAGACGAGACCGTTGGCGTTCAGCGCGGCGCCCACACCACCGGCACCACCTGCGCCGCCGACCACCGCGCTCGCGCCGCTGCTCGGGGTGGTTGCGGCAGCGCCGTTGCCGCCTGCGCCGCCGTTGATCGAGCCGGTGGCGGTAAAGGCGAAATTGCTGCCGCTCAGTGCGAGGCCCATGCCGCCCGCGCCGCCAGCGCCGCCAACGGTGCCGATCGACGAGTTCGTTCCGCTGCTCAGAATGTTTCCGGCACCCCCGTTGCCGCCGGCGCCACCGTTGATCGAGCCGGTGTCGCTAAAGACGAAATCGCGGCCGCTCAGCGCGAGCCCCACGCCGCCGGCGCCGCCCGCGCCGCCAATTGCTGCTGCACTACTACTGCTGACGGTCGCGGCGCCGCCGCTTCCACCGCTCCCACCGGTGATCGGACCAGAGCCTGCGATCGAAAGACCATTGCCATCGAGAACGGCACCAGTGCCGCCGGCACCGCCAGCACCGCCCGTAGCACCCTCCAGCTGAACGGTAGCACCAGTGCTGATCGCATCGCTACCACTGCCGCCCGCGCCGCCGATGATCGAACTGCCCGCCCCAAAAGTCAGGAGACTTCCTGTCAGCATCAGCCCGGCACCGCCTGCGCCTCCGATTGCACCGAATGCCATGCCATTTGTGCTGGCCGTGCCGCTATTGCCGCCCTCGCCGCCGGCCACGCTTCCGGCAAGCGTGACCGCGTTGCCGCTGGCGACCGAGAGCGCTACCCCGCCCGCGCCATTGGTGCCGCCTAAGAAGTTGCCCTGGTCGACGAAGCCCGGTGTGACCCCACCTGCGCCTCCGGTAATCGACCCTGAATTGGTGAATTGCAGACCACTTCCTGTCAATGCAGCCCCGACTCCCCCGGCACCGCTGGTCAGAAGCCCGGCACCGCCGATGCCTCCGGTGAGCCCCGCCATATTGACGATCGTGCTGCTACCGCTTGCGCGCAGACCCGCGCCTCCAGTGCCGCCGGCAGAGAGAATATTTCTGGCCGCGCCGCCGGCGCCGCCGGAAATCTGGCCTGAATTCGAGAAACTGACGCTGCCGTTCAGGTTCGCTCCGGCGCCACCGGTGCCGCCGATAGGCGCGCCGGTCGTGCCGTTCGGATCGCTGGCGCCGGAGCCGCCGCTGCCGCCGACAAGCGTGCCCTGGTTGCTGACCGTATTGCCCCCCACCGCATGGATCGCGTCGCCGCCGTTACCGCCCAGTTCTCCAAAACTATTTCCGCCGTTGCCGCCGCTAACGCGCCCGGCAGGATTGTTGTGAAAAGTGGTCCCCGTCGTCAGATAGACGCCATGGCCGCCGTCGCCACCGTTGCCGGCGATATTGGCGACGTTAGCGAAGCTTCCGCCGTTAGTGATGCCACCAGAATCGCCGCCATTGCCGCCACTTATAGTGCCGAAATTCCCGTAGGTGAGACCGCTCCCGTTGACGACAGCCCCATATCCGCCTTCTCCGCCGCCACCGCCAAAGCCGACAAACCCGCCGCTCACGATCAATACGGCTGTTCCCCCAGCGCCGCCGTTGCCGCCGGTGACCGTCCCGAGGTTGGTGCCTGACGTCGTCAGGACGGCGCCGTGAGCGCCGCCGCCGCCGCCCCCGACAAAGGGGAGATTTAGGGGCCCGTTGGTCAGAATCTCGTCGGAACCGTTTGCGCCATTGGCGCCCGGTGCGGCTCCGCCGGCACCGCCGAGGCCGGTAGTGCCTTCATTGCCACCACCCGCACCGCCCGTGGTGCCGGAACCGCCGCCGGCGCCGAGCGCTCCTGACTGCGCCGCGCCTCCGGCGCCGCCGGGACCAGTTGGATTGCCGGCACCGCCAGCGGCTCCGATAATGGAACCACCGCTATCCGCAAAAGCGCCGCTCGCCCAGACCGCGCTCAACAGCGCTGCCGCAAACAGCAGTGCTGCTTGCGAAGCCGTTGATTTAGGCTGGCCGGTGGGTAGCAACCCCATGCTCATGGAAACCGGCAGCAACGCCTGCCGCACGAGCGACACTCGACCGAGAATGATGCTGCCAAAAATGCCAAGGCTGCCTGCCGGGATCGATCCCGCGTTGTTCACGGTCCCTTGATCGAAATCGAGACCAGATCCGGGCCCGAAGATCGAGGTCCCGCTCTGGATTCTGTACGTGCTTCGCGTGTCAGTTGGATTGCACGATCTGACGACGCCATTGCCGTCGGGGTTCAAATCGCTGCGGCCCATCGGTGCCCCACCCTGCAATGATTCCACCACGCCTTGCTCCCCAATGGGAGTTGGTTGCCTCTAGCAGGCCGTCCTTGTTCCCATTGTGCCCAGTGTCTCATCCGCGAACTTCGCGGTGATTGTTGCGGTCTGAGCACATGGCCATGCGGGGAAGGGCCCTTACGTCGGGCTCGATCTGCTCTTCGAATCGTGTCCGCGACAGTTGCGCAGATCGCGGCGTTCGGTGGTAAATACATCCCCCGGTTGAATTGGGAGCGCGAGAAATGTCGTCGACATTGCGAGGGCGCGGCGCCGATGTTTTGCAGGAGTTGCGCGCGCGCACGATGGGTGTTTCTGAAATCGTCCCGCTCACCTCGGACGGCGACTTCGAGATTTCTGCGCGATCGATCTGGTTGCCGATTGAGTCCGGCGGGGTATTGCTGACGGACTCCGCCGTGACCGGCGTGCGGTACGAACGCACGGCCGCGCACGTCGCCAGCGGAGCGCTCGACGTCTACCAGATCGCGGAATGTGTTGAGGGCGAGATGGAAGTCAGCACCGGCCGTCACGAATGGATCGTGCGTTCTGGCGACCTCTTCCTCATCGACATGGCGCAACCAAGCCGGACGATTCTGGTCGAAAGTGCCAATCGCCGTTGCGCGATGCACGTGCTGGTGCTGCCCCGGTCGGTTCTGGCGCCGCGTCTTGCACATCCGGATTCCGCGACCGGGCCATTGTACCGAAGTAACCGTGATGCGGCGTCTCCCTTGGCGCGGCTATATTCAAAGCTCTGGCGACGGGTCCATAACGACGAGGGTAGTGCTGCAGGATTGATTGACCATCTAGCCGATCTCGTCGCCAAGGCGGTCGGAAGTGCCGAAGATACTCAAGGCAATGTCGCACGGGCGGACCGGCAGCTCTTCCTGGCGATGGCCAAGCGATATATCGAGACGCATCTCGAGGCTGAACCGCTGACTGCCGAGACTCTTTGCGACCGTCTCGGCATCTCGCGGGCAAGCCTCTATCGCATGTTTCAGCGCGACGGCGGCCTCGCGGGTTACGTGCAGGATCGGCGACTAAACTACGCAATGAGACGATTGATTGGGCCGGAAGGGCAGAAGATCCGGCTGCTCGACCTGGCGATTAATCTTCGCTTCAGCAGCGATTCAACATTCACGCGCGCGTTTCGCCGTAAATTCGGCCTGACCCCCAGCGAGGTGCGGGAAAAATCGCGAGCATGGCTACGCCATGACAACAGCTCAATGCCACTTACTGGCGCGATGCACAGATTCATGAGGCGCTGAGGCCGCCCAGGGAGCGGCCTTTTTCATTGTGGCGGACGTGACAGGCATCAACGAGGGCTCGCTTGGCCCTCGTACATGAAGGTCATCGGCTTCAGCCCATTCATGTAACCGGTGCGCATCTCGTCGATGCGAAAGCCGTTCCGGATCAGGATGTCCGCAATATCCCGATTGAGGTGGCAACCGCCCGAGATGCGCATCCAGGCGGGCGTCAGGCGATCCTGCCACCAGCGCACGCGCGGTTCGGGCGCGCGGCCATGCTCGACGAAGATCAGCTTTCCTCCCGCCGTCAGCACACGCCGCGCCTCCGTCATCGCGCGATCGACGTCCAGAATGCTGCACATGGTCCAGGTGGTCAGGACCGTGTCGATGCTGCGGTCCTCAATCGGCATCGCCTCGGCTGAAGCTTCGACAAGTTCAACTTGAGTTTCCGGATGTGGAGCATGTCGCGCCATCTCGAGAAGCTTTGCACCGGGCTCGAGCCCGACGACCTGCTTCACCGTCGCCCCGTAGAACGGCAGATTGCGCCCGGATCCGATGCCGATCTCGAGGACACGGCCCTGGGCCGCACGCGTCGCGCGTTGCCGGTACGGCGCAAGCTCCTGGTTGCGCATCGCAAGATCGCAAAGTCGTGGAAGAATGACATCGTTGTAGAAGCCCATGCGCGCATCTCCAGGCACCGCCGCTCAAGGATCTTGCTGGCGATCCGTGCGGTGATCGATCCCGTCAACCCAATCTCCCAATATCACTGATCATGGCTCACCTCATTCGGCGTGCTCGCTGACTCGCAATCTTGTGACCGTCGGTTTCCTCCTTACGGGCAATTGTGGCTTGCTCTTGCCCTCGGGAGGCAAGCGGAAGCCTTTCACCAGCCCGAAGATCGCCGGGATCACGATCAGCGTCAGCAGCGTCGAGGAGATCATGCCGCCGATCATCGGCACGGCGATGCGCTGCATGATCTCCGAGCCCGTCCCGCTGCTCCACATGATCGGCAGCAGACCGGCCATGATGGCGACCACGGTCATCATCTTGGGCCGCACGCGTTCGACCGCGCCCACCATGATGGCCTCGTGCAGATCCTGGCGTGTCAGCGGCCTTGCCTCGGCGCTACGCCGGGCTTTCGCCTCGTCCAGCGCGTGCTCGAGATAGATCAGCATCACGACGCCGGTCTCGGCGGCGACACCGGCGAGTGCGATGAAGCCGACGGCGACGGCAACGGACAGGTTGAAGCCGAGCCACCACATCATCCAGATGCCGCCGACCAGCGCGAACGGCAGCGACAGCATCACGATCAGGGTCTCGGTTATCGCGCGGAAATTCAGATACAGCAGCATGAAGATGATCGTGAGCGTCACCGGCACGACGATCTTCAAACGGGCGGCGGCGCGCTGAAGATATTCGTACTGACCGCTCCAGACGACGTAGGTGCCGGCCGGAAACTGGATGCTCTCCGTCACCGCGCGCTGCGCGTCGGCGACATAGCTGCCGAGGTCGCGATCCCTGATGTCGACGTAGATATAGGTCGCAAGCTGGCCATTCTCGGTGCGGATCGAGGTCGGCCCGCGGGCCGGCTCGACCCTTGCCACTTCGCCGAGCGGCACGGCGCCCCCCGCTGGCATCGGCACCAGGATATCGCTGGCGATCGCCTTGGGATTGTCGCGCAAGTCGCGCGGATAGCGCATGTTCACCGTGAAGCGCTGCCGGCCCTCCACGGTCGTCGTCACCGTCTGGCCGCCGAGTGCGGCCGCGATGGTGTCATGAACGTCCTGGATCAGGATGCCGTAGCGGGCGAGCGCCTCGCGATCCGGCACGATCTCGAGATAATAGCCGCCGATGCCGCGCTCGGCATAGGCCGACGAGGTGCCGGGGACGGTTTTGAGGACGCGCTCGACCTGCCTGGCGAGGCGATCGATCTCGACGAGATCGGTGCCCATGACCTTGACGCCGACGGGCGTGCGGATTCCGGTGGAGAGCATGTCGATGCGCGCCTTGATCGGCATGGTCCAGGCGTTGGAGACGCCGGGAAACTGCAGCGCCTTGTCCATCTCGGCAATCAGGCCGTCGACGGTGAGGCCGGGGCGCCATTGCTCCTTCGGCTTCAAATTGACGATCGTCTCGAACATCTCGGTCGGCGCCGGGTCGGTCGCCGTGGCAGCCCGGCCCGCCTTGCCATAGACGGAAGCGACTTCCGGAAACGACTTGATGATGCGGTCCTGCATCTGCATCAGCTCGGCGGCCTTGGTCACGGAGATGCCGGGCAGCGTCGTCGGCATGTAGAGCAATGTTCCCTCGTTCAGCGCCGGCATGAATTCGGTGCCGAGCTGGCGAGCCGGCCAGATCGTCACGGCAAGCGCGGCGATGGCGACGAGAATCACCAGCGTCTTGGCACGCAGCACGCCCTTGATCACGGGGCGATAAATCCAGATCAGGAAGCGATTGATGATGTTGCTGCTCTCCGGGACGATCCGGCCGCGGACGAAGATCACCATCAGCGCCGGCACCAGGGTGACGGACAGCAGGGCCGCGGCGGCCATCGAAAAAGTCTTCGTGAACGCCAGCGGGCTGAACAGCCGTCCCTCCTGCGATTCCAGCGTGAAGATCGGCATGAACGAGACGGTGATGATCAGCAGGCTGAAGAACAGCGCTGGTCCAACTTCGGAGGCGGCATCGACCAGGATCTGCACCCGCGACTGATCGGGCCTCGCCCGTTCGAGATGCTTGTGGGCGTTTTCAATCATGACGATGGCGGCGTCGACCATCGCGCCGATGGCGATGGCGATGCCGCCAA
Organism: Bradyrhizobium sp. CCBAU 51627; assembly: GCF_028128765.1. GTDB lineage: Bacteria > Pseudomonadota > Alphaproteobacteria > Rhizobiales > Xanthobacteraceae > Bradyrhizobium. The sequence goes on along the minus strand of NZ_LBJG01000024.1, from coordinate 1,556,351 downwards.
GGCTCATGATGTTGGAGCCGAGCCCGAGCAGCTTCATGGCGCCGAACGCCATCAGCACCCCGACCGGCAGCATCAGGATCGCGACCAGCGCGCTGCGGACGTGCAGCAGGAACACGATGCAGACAAAGGCGACGACGATGCTTTCCTCGAACAGCGTATGCTGGAGCGTGTCGATCGCGGCGTAGATCAGGTTGGAGCGGTCGTAGACCGGAACGATCTCGACCGATTTCGGCAGGCCGCTCGCGATCTCCTTGAAGCGCTTCTTGACGTTCTCGATGACGTCGAGGGCATTGACGCCGAAGCGTTGCAGCACGATGCCGCTGGCGACCTCGCCCTCGCCGTTCAGCTCGGCGATGCCTCGCCGCTCGTCCGGACCAAGCTCGACGCTGGCGACATCGCGCAGCAGCACCGGCGTGCCGCCAGAGGTTTTCAGGACGATGTTGCCGAGATCGTTGATGCTCTTGAGGTAGCCCCTGCCGCGGATGACGTATTCGAACTCGGAGAGCTCGACGGTGCGGCCGCCGACATCGGCATTGCTGGCGCGGATCGCCTCACGTATTTTTTGCATGCTGATGCCGCGGTCGCGCATCCGCTGCGGGTCGAGCACGACGTTGTACTGCTTGACGAAGCCGCCGATGCTGGCGACCTCGGCAACACCTTCGGCCTTGGCCAGCGCGAATTTCAGGTTCCAGTCCTGGATCGTGCGGGTGTCCGCAAGATTCAATTCCCTGGACATGACGGCATATTGGTAGACCCAGCCGACACCGGTCGCGTCGGGCCCGATGGTCGGGGTGACGCCGGCCGGAAGGCGCGATGCCGCGCCGTTGAGAAATTCCAGCACGCGCGAGCGCGCCCAATAGATGTCGGTGCCGTCCTCGAAGATGACGTAGACGAACGACACGCCGAAGAAGGAGAAGCCGCGCACGACCTTCGATTTCGGCACGGTCAACATTGCTGTCGTCAAGGGATAGGTGACCTGGTCCTCGATCACCTGCGGCGCCTGGCCGGGATATTCGGTGTAGACGATGACCTGCGTGTCCGAGAGGTCCGGGATCGCGTCGAGCGGAAGGTGGCTCAGGGCGTAGAGGCCGGCCGCCGCGGCGAAGCCGGTGCCGAACAGCACCAGCAGCAGGTTGCGCGCCGACCAGGCGATGATGCGGGCGATCATTTGTGCTCTCCCATTGCGGCGGCATCGGGTGCCGGCGCGGCTTCAGCAAAGCCCTTGAGCGCCGCCTTCAGATTGCTTTCCGCATCGATCAGGAAGTTGGCGGACGTGACCACCGCCTCGCCTTCCGCAAGACCGTCGCGCACCTCGATGTAGCCGCGGCCGCGGCGGCCAAGCTTGACCTCCCGCGGCTCGAAACGTCCCTCCCCCTTGTCGACGAGGACGGCCTGCCGGCTGCCGGTGTCGAGCACCGAACTGTCGGGCACCGCCAGGACGGGCGCAGCGCCGGCCGTGTCGATGTCGGCATCGACATACATGTCGGGCAACAGCGCCGCGTCGGGATTGGCGAGCTCGATCCTGATACGAACGGTTCGGGTATCGCGGTTCACCTGCGGATAGACCACGGCGATCTTGCCGGTAAAGCTCCGGCCGGCAAAACTGCGCGCGCGCACCGCCACGGATTGTCCGACCGCGATGTTGCCGAGATCCCGCTCGGCCACGTCGACCAGTGCCCAGACCACCGAAATGTCGGCGATGCGAAACAGCACATCGCCGGGATTGGCCCGCATGCCTTCGATCGCGTTGCGCTCCAGGACGATCCCGTCGCGCGGCGCCGACCAGCCGATGGTGACGGGCGCAACGCGCGTCTTCTCCATCTCCGCGATGACGGGCTCGGGTACGTCGAGATTGACCAGACGCTGGCGCGAGCCGCGGCCGTACATCTCGACGCCGCCAACCACCTTGGAGGTGATCGTCGCCAGATATTCCGCCGCCGCGGACGTGACCGCTGAACTATAGATTTCCATCAGCGGCTGGCCGGCCTTCACGCGCGTGCCGGTGGTGACGTCAGCGACCTTCTGGACAAAGCTCTCGGCGCGCATCGCGATGACGGAGACGCGGCGCTCATCCAGCTGGATCGTGCCCGGAGCTTTCACCGAAACGCGAATCGCACGGCGTTCGACGGGCTCGGATTTCACACCGGTGCGCTGGATCTTGCCCGGCGAAAGCTTCACCGTGCCGTCGTCGGCGTCGTCGCCTTCATAGACGGGGATGTAGTCCATCCCCATCGAATCCTTCTTCGGCATGGGCGAGGTGTCGGGCAGCCCCATGGGATTGCGGTAGTACAGGATTTTTCGCTGTGCCCCCGCCTGCGGCCGGGGCTTCGTCTCCGCCGGCAAGGCGTGACCATCGTCGTAGACCGGCAGGTAGTCCCGCCCGCGGTCGTCCTTCTTCGGACCTGCTGACCAGAATGGCGCGCCGCTGGGATCACGGTAATAGAGCGGCGGCCGGTCCGCCGCCGATGCAGCCGAACTGAACCCGGTGCCGGCAAGCCAGCTTGCACCGTTTAAAGACCAATAGAGGCTCCCGACCAGGCCACCGCCCAGCGCAAGAGCCGTCAGGAGACGCAGCATCTTCATGGCGTGTATCCGCGCGCGCGGGAGCACGCGTCCGTGTGATTGAAAAGGGAAAATGTCGGGCGCCGCCAGACAGCGCCCGAACGCTCACTTGGTCGCCGTGACAACCACCTTGCCGGTGACCGTCTCCGGTTCGCCCTGCACCTTCACGGACAGCGTCATCTGGTAGCGGCCGGCCATCGGCAGGTCCGTCTTGAAGGCGTACACGCCCGGCTCCGTAGAGGGCAGCGGCGCGACCGCCGACTCCATTTCGGCCATTCCGTCAGGGGCCATGTCGACGCGGGTCTTGAAGACGACCGCGTCCGGCACCGGCTTGCCGGTTTGCTTGTTGGTCAGGCGAACGGCGAGCGTGACGTCGTCGCCCTTCTTCATCTCCGCCTTGACCGGCTCGAACATGTAGTCGCCAGCGCCCGCCATGGCGGCGGTAGCGGCAAGCGAAAGGGTGGCGGCCAGAGCCGCGGTGCTGAATTTGGAAAGCATAGTCCTGTCCTCGTGATCTGATCTTCCGCCGTGGCGCATGGCCGCGCGCACGTCAGTCGTCGTCGCGAGCGGGCGTGCCGCTCGCGTCTCAGGCGTCGCGAGATCAGATTCGAGGAGGTCGGAAAGGAGGACTGCTGCCGCGGAAGGAGATGACCTGATCGGCGGGAATGGCGATCTTGCCCGCGGCAACAGTGAGATGCTGGAACGCGACGGGTCTGACGTCGCCGAGCGCGATCATCCCGCCGACGCAGCAGAAGCCCATCGCGCATTTGTAACCGGCATGAAAGCCCGTCCCCTTCGTATCGGGACAACAATCGTCCATCGACATGTCGGCCTCATCGCCGCCCGTCTGCATGGTCGTCTGCACGTCGTGAGGCGACATCGCAAGCTCAGCCGCGGACGCGCCAACGCGCAGCGTCGCCAGCGAAATGGCGATTGCAACTGCCAGAATGGTACGGACGAACCGCATCAAGAGCGAATTACCTTGTCAGGCCGGAACACGGCTTTATCAACATATCCGGGCGCGGAAAACAATCGTTGATGCCCGTCAAGCATTCGTGACCAAAGGCCTATCCGACGCCGCCCACCAGTCGGGGACGGCAGCTCGCGCTCGCATTCGCGGCGGCCCGGGCGCGCAGCCATGCGCGAAAGCTGACGATTTCCGGGCAATCTGCGGTCCCCTCGGGCGAGATCAACCAATCGCCCAAACTGGATCCCTCACCAACCCGGTCGCAACGATAGCCCGGATGATGGCCGAGGCCGCGGGCAATCAGCAGGTCGACCTTGCCTTCGACAAGTTCATGCAAGCCGGCGGGCTGCAGCACGCGCAAGCCGATCTCCGCATGCGTGCTGCGAAACGCCGCCAGATCGAGCCGGCGCAGGTCGAAGCTGGCATGCACGCCCAATTGCAGCAGCACTGCACCTGTCGGCTGCAATTGCGAGGTTGCATCCGCGATGTGGCGGAAGCCTTCGGAGACTCCGGGCAGATAGGCCTGGCCGGCCGCGGTCAGGACGAGCTGCTTGTGGAGCCGCTCGAACAGCTGAACGCCGAGGCGCGCCTCCAGCGCTTTCACCTGCTGCCCGACGGCGGCGGGCGTCACGTGCAGTTCGTGCGCAGCCAGCTTGAAGCTGAGATGGCGCGCTGCGGCTTCGAAGGCGCGGAGCGCGTTGAGTGGCGGGAGGGCGTAGGTCATCGCGCTTCAGTTTGACACCGATGGGCCGCGGCCTTGCAATAGATTTTCTAGTGCTGGAGCGAAGGAATGATGCTTTGCGCCGCGCTGATGCCGCCGGATACGGTCGGCCAGCAATCCGGAGACACGTCATGACCGCAGCTCACATCGTCGGCCACAATCCCGCAACGGTGCCCCCTCCCGCCGGCGGTTACAGCCTGGGCCTGGAGTTGACCCAGCATCGCCGTCTGCTGTTCATCAGCGGCCAGGTGCCTGAGAGATCAGACGGCAGCGTGCCCGAAGGATTCGAGGCGCAATGCGAGCAGGCCTGGCGCAACGTCATGGAGGTGCTTGCCGCGACAGGTCTCGGCGTCGCTCACCTCGTCAAGGTCACCACGTTCCTGACCGACCGCTGTCAAGTCGTGGCCAACCGCACCGTTCGTCGCAGGATGCTCGGGGATCATCGGCCCGCGCTGACGGTCATGATCGCCGAAACCGTCGACAGCAAATGGCTGCTGGAGATTGAGGCGATCGCCGCAGAATGAGACGCGCTTCACCTACTCTGCCATGAGGCAATGACGCGAGGGTCCAATGACTGACATCATCCACCCGTTCTACCAGCAGCATCGCAGCGCCATGGAGGCGGCGATGCGCCATCGGCTCGACCTTGCCGAGGCGCTGTTGCGCGAGCGCGCGCATCTGTCCGACATCGACGGCATCAGGCGGGAGGTGATGGACGAACTCGAGATCGTGCTCACCCAGATGCCCTATGTCGGCGGCGACGCGAGCCGCATGAGCGATTTCTTCATGCGCCTCACCGGCTTTATGGCCATCAGCCGCGTGCTGCAGCGGCATGGCGTGCCGGTGCCCGTGATTGGCGAGATCGAGCGGCAGATCTACAAGGCGCAGCTGCTGACCGAGCCCGAGGCGGACCGTCTCGTCGCCGGGCGCCAGTTCATGTCGCCGGAGAACCAGGCCTTGCTGCGCGAGCAGGCGGCAAGGAGCACGACGGAGAGCCATCAGGCCGAATTTCCCGACGATTTCGTCTACGATTTCGTCGAGCCCGATACGGGCGATAGCTTTGAATTCGGCATCAATTACAAGGCCTGCGGCTTCTGCAAACTCGCCGGCCGCCACGGCGACAAGGAGATCCTGCCCAACATTTGCGGGCTTGATTTCGACGCCTATGCAGCCCGCGGCATCCGCCTGGAACGGACGCAGACGCTGGCTGGCGGCGCCAGTCACTGCAATTTCCGCTTCTCACGATTGCAGCGTGACGGTTGACTTCGCGCCGCTGCGCGCCCACCAAGACCGGTTCGAGGTTCAGTCGGGAGCGCAGCAACATGGTGGACGACACGACTAATCTGACCGGTCAATGCCACTGTGGCGCTGTGCATTTCGAGGTGACGCTGAGCGACGGCTTCAAGTCGATCCGCCGCTGCACCTGTTCTTACTGCCGCATGCGCGGCGCCGTCATGGTCATGGCGAAGATGGGCGGGATCAGGTTCCTGCAAGGCGAGGACGCGCTGACGAGCTATCGCTTCCACACCGGCACGGCACAGCACTTCTTCTGCTCTCGTTGCGGCATCTACACGCATCACCAGCGGCGCTCCGACACAACGCTCTATGCCGTCAACGTCGCGTGCCTCGACGGAATGAGCCCGTTCGATTTCGCTGAGGTGCCCGTCATGGACGGCGTCAATCACACCAACGACACCGGCCAACCGACGCGCCAAGCCGGCACGCTCCGCTTCATCCCGGCCAAGTAGAGGCTCGCCTGGCCACGCTGGTAGCGGCCGATGCCGCCCCAGACGCGCTAATGCGCCCCGCACCGGCAGTTCTCGTAATCCACGGGATCGTGGCTGTTGAAAATCGTCACACGTTCCCCATGGTTCAGCTTCAACTCGCGTAAGCGCGCCTGATTGGCGATGCGGGCGTTGCGGTCCATATCGACCTTACGCTGGAAATAGCGGAGCACCAGCGGGGGACGGGGTGACGCATCGAGCTGGGCGTGATGGAAATAGCTGTCGCCGGCATGCAGCAGCCATTTGTCGCCCGAGCGAACCGCGATGCCGCAATGGCCGAGCGTATGCCCGGCGAGGGGAATCATCAGGATGTCGGCATCCTTGTCGCCCAGCGCGCGTACGCCCTTGAAGCCGAACCAATCCTCGCCTGCCTCGCTATAGAATGTCCAATTCGGTGTTGAGATGACGGATTTTCATGGATGACGCTCGCCTGTTGTGAACGGGCCGTTCTTGTCATCCCCCCATCCATAGGTAAAATATCGAATATTGATAATATCTCTAGGTTGTGCCTATGGACATCCGCGAGCTTCGCTATTTTGCCGCCGTCTATCGCGAACGCAACCTCACGGCTGCGGCGCGCACTTGCTTCGTGTCGCAGCCGTCGATCTCGGCCGCGATCACCAATCTGGAGGCCGAGCTCGGCACCACGCTGTTCATCCGGCACAAGAAGGGCGTCGCACCCACCGCCTCGGCCGAGCAGTTTCATGCGCTGGCACGCCGCATCATCGACGAGGCCGATGCGGCGCGCAGCCTGTTTCGCAAGCCCAGCACGAAGGTCACGCTGACCCTCGGCCTGATGCGCACGCTCGACGTACCCCGGACGATCGCGCTGCTGAAGCCGCTGACGGCACGCAGCGACATCGCGCTCCGGCTCGTCAGCAGCGATGCCCGCGCGGATGCACGGATCGTCTCGAAGAGCATGCTGAGGGATGATGAGCATTTCGTCCCGTTCTGGAGCGAGCGCTATGTCGCGGCGCTGCCGCCATCGCATCCGCTGACGCTGAAGGAGAAGATCCGCGCCACCGACCTCGCCGACGTGGCCATGATCGACCGCTGCCATTGCGAGCAGAGCGCGTTTTTCGGCCGCGCTGCCCCGCGGCGCCAACCTGCCGCGATCGCGCAGTCGGAGGATTGGGCGATGGCGCTGGTGGCGGCGGGCGTCGGCGTCGCCATCGTCCCGGAGGGCGTGGCGAAGGGCCACCCTGACGTCGCTGTCAGGGAGATCGATGTGAAGGTCAGACGCGAGGTCGGGTTGGCTTACCGCGCATCAATGCCCCTCGCGGACGCATTGAAGGACTTTGTCGGGAAGCTGCGGAAGCAGCGCCGCAAGCCCGAGCGCACCAGGCAGCCGACTCGTTCGCAAAACTCCTGATCGAGCACGATCTTGCCGGGAAACCGCATCGGCACTTCTCGGACCGTGCTCAACCCTTCGAGACGACTGCGCGGCCATAGGCCGGAAGCGACTGGACCGGCGGATTGGCGGTCTGCGCCGCGAGCTCGCCGATCAGGCGGTCGGCATCGGCGGCCATGCCGTCGGGGGCCTGGATTACCAGCCGCTCCAGCGCCCAGCGATAGGACGAGACGCGCTGCTCGAGGGACAGCTGCACCCACTGGATGATCAGCGAATTCTCCCGCATGCGTTCGACCGCATCCGTCCTCTCCTGCGGCGACAGCGCGGAGACGCGCGCCATGCTGGCCTCGCGCTTCCTGTCGAGATCGATGACGCGGATGGCGCTGGCGAAGAACGGCTCGAAGCGGGTGATGTCGTTGCGCACATCCTCGATCAGCTGCGCATAGCGCGAGGCGTGCGAGCGGTGCGGCTCGTCGATCAGGGTACGGCCGTACATGGTACGGTCGAACACGATCTTCTGGCGCCAGGGCGAGGGGATCGCCTTGTAATCGCCGAACACGCTCTTCCAGGCCGGCCGCGACAGCGGCGGCTCGATCATGGGATAGGCGAGGTCGCGAAGCTGGCGCTCTTCGTCAGTGAGCTGGAATTGAGAGGGGGGCAGGCCGAGACTGCCGGTGACTTCGGCGCCGAGCCAGCGATGCATGTCGTCGCTGCGCATGTCGGCGCGGGTTCGGCCGAAATCGCCGCCGCTACAGGCGGCGAGCGACGCGCCCCCGGCTGCGAGCAGGATGGCCGATACGACGCGGCGGATCTGGCGGATGGAGTCCGGCATTGCAAAAGCCGCAAAGCTAGCGGCGTCGACGACGGCGCCCCGGCGCGGTGCCCTGCTCCGGTCCACGGTCGCCGCTGGTTTCGTCCGCTTCGCGCTCGATACGGATGACGGGGAGAATCAAAATCGTCCCTATGTCCGCGCGCGGTGTGACATCCCCCGACGAGCCCACCCGGCGACCGGCCGGAAATTCGATGATGGTCCCCATGTCAGCTCTCTCAATTGCCGCGCAACCGAAGCGCCGCTGCAACATGGAGATCATTAGGATCAGTTTATGGTTAACGGGATGTAAACGCGGCGTTTGGACCGTAGCCGCACGGGCCAATTCAAGCCGTCCCGCAGCGAGACGAAAACGGTCGAAATGCGCGGGTCTGCTTCACAGTTCGTTTTCCTTAAGGAGCCTTTAAAGGACCCCTTGATAAGCTTGGGGAACAGTTCTTCCGAGTTGCGTACGCCTCCATGACCAAGTCGTTGTTTCCCGGATTCGACGGGCTGATGACCCTCTCCCGTCGCGAGGGTGTCGATGTTCGCCCTACCCTGCTGCGCGTGTTGACCGACCTGTATGTCCAGACCAGCACCCATAGCGAGGACGAGCAGCGGCAATTCGTCGAGCTCGCGACGCGGCTGATAGACCAGGTCGACGATGCGACGCGCGGCTCCGTCAAGGCGAAGCTTGCGATCTATCCGCAGACGCCGGTCCCGGTTCTCCAGAAGCTCGGGTTGGTCGCCGCGCAGGAAGGCCGCAGGGTTCCGCTCGCGCGCGAAATCCCGCGTCCTGCGCCTGCCCCCTCGCCGGCCGAGGCCGAGCAGCGCATGGCCGTCAGCATGGCGATGCCGCCGAAAGAGGCGGCCGAGATCCACGACATGTTCTTCCGCGCCGATGCGAACCAGCGCGCACTCATCCTGCACAATCTGGCGCAGACGCCGCTGAAGGCCGCGCCGCGGATTCCGACCGTGCACGCCAAGCGCGCGATCCAGGTCCTGGAAATGGCGGCGATCGCCGGCGATGTCGACAGCTTCGCCTACGAGCTCGGCGATACCCTGATCCTACCCTCGCGCGTCGCGGCAGAGATCGTCGACGATGCCGGCGGCGAGGCGCTTGCGGTTGCCGCACGCGCGCTCGACATGCCGAGCCCGAACTTCCAGCGCATCCTGTTGTTCTTCAAGCCCGCGATCGGCACGTCCGTGAACGAGGTCTACCGCCTGTCACGGCTCTATGACCGTCTCAGCGAACGCTCCGCGCTGGTGATGCTCGCCGCCTGGCGCAGCTCGACGCTCGCCGTCACGCGCGGCAAGTACCAGCCTGCCCTGCATGACAACGAACGCCAGCGCGCACGCGCGAGCGCAAGCCCGTCGCGGCCGAGTGTTCAGCCCGGCTCGAGTCCGGCCGTGCGCACGAACAGCGGCGGATCGTCGGAACGCTGATTTGCCGGCGCTCAAGCGTTGACTGGGTCTGAGACGCGCGGTTCGTCCCAAGCCCGTCATTGCGAGGAGCTCTTGCGACGAAGCAATCCATCTTTCCATGGGAAGCATCTGGATTGCTTCGCTGCGCTCGCAATGCCGGTGGGGCTAGGTCTTCGCCAATTCCAGGAAATGCCGCCCGGCGCGGTCTTCGGTCTCGACGATCCAGGCGTCCGGATCGAAGCGAAGCTCCTTGGTCAGGCGCTCTTCCACCGCTGATTCCGGCATCGGCTGCAGCGCCGCCGGCACAAAGAAGCGATCGACGGGCCGACCGTCGTCATAAGAGGTCTGCGGCGCCGGCACGTAGAGCATCGCATTGCCGTCGAGCAGCGACACCTTGATGAACACCGCGCCCGCCTCCTCGGCGCCGCGATGGCGCACAGCGCCGAACACGCCCTCGGTCTGGCACCGGCGCAAATAGGCTGCGACCCATATGTTGGATTTCAAACGCATGAGTCGAACGATAAGCCAGCGCGAGGTGCACCGCCAGTGTCAGCTCGGGACTGTCAAGCCTTGCCGACGCCCTGCCCGCCACCGATCTGGCGCGCAACGAGGTATGACAATGGCATTGCGAGGGCAAATCCCACAGCGACCGCGTACGGGATGTTCCTGATGGCATCGGCGGCAAAGCTCGGCACCATCAGCACCACGATGAGGCTGACGCCCGCCAGCGCCGTGCCGAGCATGATCCACACGAGAATCGAGACCTTGAACATGACGACCTCTCTCTTGATGAGATGGATGATCATGTTCTCCGGGGGTTCCGCCCGTCATTGATCCCACGCAAATGGCGCCCGCACGGCTGCGTGCCAGCCGTGCGGGCGTGCGGGCCGAGAATTGATCAGCGTCAATGACAGGAGACGTTCGATTATTCGACGGGATGGCCGATCGCGGCGGCAAGCTCGCGCAGCAGGCGATCCGATACCTGGCCGGTGACAGGCATCTTGTGCTGGCGCTCGAAGGTCTGGATCGCGGACTGGGTCTCGCCGCTCATCGTGCCCGTGATCTTCAAATTGCCGTAGCCATATTCGGACAGCGCGCGCTGCACGCCGGCGAGCCGACGCGCCGCCGAGCTCTGTTGCACCGGGATCGGCGCCGGCGGACGTGCGACGGCCACGGCAGGCGGCGTCGGCGTGGTCGACTTGATCACCAGATTGGTCATGGGGTCGCTCGAGCGCGGCGTCGAAGCCGTGGTCTCGGCGGACTTCTCCTGCGGCTTCTCGGCCGCTTTCGGCTCGACGCGAAACTCGGTCGCCTTCGGCTCGAGCGGCGAGGTGTCGGCGCCGACGGGACGCGGACGCGGCAAGGGATTGGACAGCGACACCGACGACGGCGCAGGAAGGTTGATCACGGTGCCGAACATCGGCGCCGGATGCCGCCCGGTCTGCAGGAACAGTGCGTTGGCAACGATGGCGCTGATGGCAGCGGCAGCGACGAGGCCGGCCAGCGTATCCTTGGGGCTGTGCAAGAGCACGCGCATCACGAGATTGCGCTCGGTCTCGATATCCACGACTGCGGCCTTGGCGCCGCTCTTGGCACCATTCTTGGCGCCGCGGCGGCGCGGAGCAGCTTCGTCGTTGGCAGACTTTCTAGGCACTTTTCTTCACCAGAGCAGGTTGGTCCTGAATTTCCTGACGGAGCGGCGGCGTCAGCGTTGCGATCTTGCTCTCCGTCGGCTTCGCTTGCGGCGGCGCGTAGACGAGCGGCAGCTTGACGATGACGGCGGTGCCCTCGCCGAGCTTGCTTTGTACCGTCAATTCGCCGAGATGCAACGCCACGAGGCTCTTCACGATCGAAAGGCCAAGGCCGGTGCCTTCGTGGCGGCGTTCATAGGTCTTGCCGCACTGGAAGAACGGGGCGCCGATGCGCTTGAGATCGTCGGGCGCGATGCCGACGCCGGTGTCGCTGACACGGAGCGTGAGTTGCGAGGCGGATGCCGATGCGGACACGGTGACCTGGCCGCCGCGCTCGGTGAACTTGACGGCATTGGAGACGAGATTGAGCACGATCTGCTTGAAGGCCCTGGGATCGCCGGTCATGACAGGCAGATCCTGCGGAGCGTCGGTGATGAGGTCGACGCCGTTCTCCCGCGCCTTCAGCGCCAGCAGATTGCAGCAATGCAGCAGCGAGGCACGCGGTGCGAACGGCTCCGCCGAAATCTCGAAATTGCCCGATTCCATCTTCGACATGTCGAGGATGCCGTTGACGACCGACAGCAAATGCTGGCCGGAGGCGTTGATGAGCTCGGCATATTCCTTGCGCTGGCCGGCTGCCAGCATCAGGGTCTGCTCCTGCGCGATCATCTCGGAGAAGCCGATGATGGCGTTGAGCGGCGTGCGCAGCTCGTGGCTCATGGTGGCGAGGAAGCGCGTCTTGGCGGCATCGGCGGCCTCCGCCGCGCTGCGTGCCTGGTCGAGCGCTTGCTCGGACAGCTTGCGATCGGTGACGTCGCGCATCACGGCGACGACTTCCGCCTCGCGGCTAGGATCGCGGCCGAGATCCTGATCGAGTGGCCGGCAGCGCATCTCGACCCAGATGAAATCGACCTGATAATTTCCTTGGCCCCGCTCGGAGCCGGCAGGCTCGCGCCGCAGCCGGAATTCGACGCTGCGCACGTCGCCGCGTGCGGCGTCGGACAACGCGGTGAGATAGGCAGGACGATCGGCGACATGGACGCGATCGAACAGACCATGGCCGAGCAATTGGGCGACCGGCATGCCGAGCATGGCTTCCGCCGCCGGCGAGACGAACTGCACGGCCCCGTTGCGCTGATGGCGCGAGATCACGTCGCTCATGTTGCGCGCCAGGAGACGATAGCGCTCCTCCTCGCGCGACAGCAGCGTGACGCTGGTACGCGCGAGCGACTCCGCGCCGAAGGCGAGGCCCGCGGCATAGAGCGTCGCCGAGGTGACGCCCAGCGCCATCATCACGCCGCGCTCGGCGGCGCCGAGCCCGCCGCCCGGCAGCCAGCCGAGCTGGCTGATCAGGATCAACAGGCCGACGCAGGACAAGGCGAGCAGCGACGCAAAGGCCGCGACGCGGCGCGAGGCGGACAGAGCGGCCTCCAGGGGAACCACGACAAGCCAGATCGCGGCGAATGATTCGATCCCGCCGGTCGTGACCGCGATCGCCATGATCAGGCCGGCGAGCGCCAGCGACGACAGCACATGAGCGCCTTCATACCGGCCGGTGCGCGACAGGAACCAGGACAACAGGATCGGCGCGATCAGCCAGGCGAAGGCCGCGACCTCGATGGCGCTCGGCGCGCCGCGCAGTACGAGATAGACCGGAAATGCGGCAAAGGCGGCCAGGCTTCCGAGAAGCCGCGGCGCCATGAAAGCCCGATGACGTGCACGCGTCAGCGCATCGTAACGCGCGGAGGGATGCAGCAGTGCATCGAGACAATCGCGGATGATACTCAAAACTGTCACGGGTCTCGCGCTTCGGCTCAATCGTCTCGAGAAGACGCGCCGGAACGCCTCCTTATCGTTGAGCCACCGTGTCAGAGCGACCTTAAACGAGTGCTAAGGCGGATCGGTCCGCCGGCCGACACCGTGTCGTCGCGGAGATTTTTAGGCGATTTGATGATGTCATCATCGGATGATGGTGAACATAGGGTTTCGCCGCTGCGCTCATGGTTTCGAATTGGTGGAGATGCAGTGCCGGACAACCACGGGCGCCCGCGTCAATCGAAAATTTACGAGATCTCTATCCGCGAAGATTTCTGCGTAAATTCTCCGCGAATTAAGCTCAAGGCAATGACTTGCGATTTATCGAGAGTTGCTAGGTCCAAACGCGCGCGGACATCGCCGTCGCGGGATCTACAATACAGGTCGACAAGATGCGCTTTCTGCTTCGCATCACATTCTGGCTCGGGCTGGTGCTGGTGCTCCTGCCGCGGGACAAGACGCCCGAATCGGAGAAGCTGCCCCAGATCGGCGCTGCCGATGCGGTGCAGGCTGCGACCGCGGCCGTCTCCGACATGACCCAGTTCTGCAAGCGTCAGCCGGCGGCCTGCGAAGTCGGCGGACAGGCCGCGACCATCATCGGCCAGCGGGCCCAGGACGGTGCGCGCAAGATCTACCAGATCATCAACGAGAAAAAAGATCAGATCAGCAACGAGAAGAACGAAAAGAACGACAAGAAGGCGCCCGACCGCACCGGCTCGATCGCGGTCGCCGGTGATGGCGAGGCCGCAGCATCGGAGGCGCTGCGCGACACGCTCACGCAGGACGATCTCGCGCTGGAATGGCACGGGCCGGAGACGGCGAATTAAGGCCCTCGATCCTATCGATTTCGACGCCTCGCGTGCCTATATTGGCCTGAACTGGAACCACGGGCCATCAATGACTTCGATTGACGAGATCAGGGACAATTTCGAGCTTCTGGACGAGTGGGACGACCGCTACCGGTACGTCATCGAGCTCGGCCGCACCCTGGAACCGATGCCCGAGGAAGAGCATTCGGCCGAGAACAAGGTGCAGGGCTGCGTCAGCCAGGTCTGGCTCCAGAAGCTGGTCGATCGCCACGGTGGCGCTCCGATCCTGAGGTATCGCGGCGACAGCGACGCACATATCGTGCGCGGCCTGGTCGCGATCGTGCTCGCGCTCTACTCCGGTCGCACGCCGCAGCAGATCCTCGAAACCGACGCGATTTCCGTGTTCAACGAGTTCGGCTTCCGTGACCATCTCACGCCGCAGCGCTCCAACGGCCTGCGCTCGATGGTCGAGCGTATCAAGACGGACGCGAAAGAGGCACTGGCGGAAGCGTCGTAGCTCCCCATGGTGAGCCGCCGCAGGGTGGGCAAAGGGGCGACGCGCCGTGCCCACGAACTCTCACTGATCGCACTCAGGACGTGGGCACGATTCGCTTTGCCCACCTTACGAGATTCCGGGCGCCGCGCTACTTGCCCTTCTTCCGCTGCTGCTGGCCCAGGCCCATCTTCTTCGCCAGCTGCGAGCGCGCCACCGCGTAGTTCGGCGCGACCATGGGATAATCGGCGGGCAGACCCCATTTCTCACGGTATTGCTCGGGCGTCATGTTGTACTGAGTGCGCAGATGGCGCTTCAGCGACTTGAAGCGCTTGCCGTCTTCCAGACACACCAGATAGTCCGGCGCGATCGACTTCTTCAGCGACACCGCAGGCTTTGCCGGCTCAAGCGGCGGCGTCTCGCTCCGGCCCAGCGACACCCGCGTCAACGCGCCGTGCACCTGGCTGATCAGGTTCGGAATCTCGGCGGCCGGCGTCGGGTTGTTGCCGACATAGGCCGACACGATGCTCGCCGTCAGCTCGATGAAATTCTTAGCCCCGGCATCCGACATGGGCGCGCTCTCTCAATCAGGGTCCGTCGCCGCATTGGCGACAGCGAAGTAATTCCTGTCAACAATACGTTTGGCAGAAATAGGACAACTTGCGAATAGGAACCGATTACTGATCTCGCGACAAGAATTGCGAGACTTTACTTGAAAGCTGGGGACTTCAGCCGCCGCGCTGATCGAGATGGGCGCGCAACTCGTCGATCGAGGCAAAGCGCATCATGCCTTCCGGCATCTGCGCCTCGATCGAGCCGTCGGAATAAAGCGAATAGGCCATGCCGTCGACGATGCCGGATTTGAGCACCGTCACCGCCGGCTGTTCGACCGCCGACGGCGGCTCTGGCGCCGGAGGTGGCGCGGCAGGCTGAGGCACGGCAGGCTCGAAGGTCGACGAGGGTCGCGGCGGCGGCCGGCGCGCCGCGGGCGGCTCCGGCGGCCGCGCGCGGTCCGGCTTCGGCCAGGCGTCGTCGAAGCTCGCGTGCGGAGTACCAGGCTCCGCCTGTGGTTGCGGCGGCTCGCTCTCCGCTGCCTTGGCTTCGGCGCGCTCACGCTCCTTGCGCGAGCTCGAGGCGAACAGCAGGTTGCGCCGGCGCGGCGCTTCCGGAGCTGCCGGCGCGGGCGGAGGTGTTTCGGGCTCGGCCGGCGCCTCGGCGCGCGGGCGCGCGGGCGCGGGTATCTCGGCCTGCCATGGCGGCGCGGCGGGCGACGGCGGCGGTTCAGCCCGCATCGCCGGAGCGGACTCGGGCGCTGGCGAAGCCGATCCGGCAAGGCCCGGGAGCACCGGCCTGACGCGAACATCCGAGGCCGCGGCCGTTCCGGCCAGGCGGCGCGCGATGGCTTGCAGCTCGAGCAGCACGGCGTAGAGGCCGACCAGTAGCATTCCGGAGCAGACGCCAATCGTTCCGCTCGTTATGAGCGTGCTGCCAAGGCTGAAATCCCGGATCGAATAGCCAAAAGCGACCGCAAGGAGGCCCGCCAGAACGGCGAAAATCCCTACGATCAACAATACCAAGCTCATCGAACACACCCCCGGCCGCGCATCCACGCGCGACACCCGCCACGCACGATACCGTCATACTGCGTTCCACGCCAACGACCAATTGCCGCCGGCGTTCCTAAAGGAAAGGATATCAGGGACTTATTCACATTCCCTTCAGCAACGCACCGCTAGCTGTGATGGCTCCCAAGTTACCGGAAATTGCTGCGTCGCATCAGGAATTTAGCCACAATGCCCAATTACTTGGTAATGGAACTGCGCTATAGGGATTCCGGGGAACAGGCCGGCGCGCACCAGCAGGGCCAAGAGGGTATTCCGGGTCACCAATCGCCATGACAGCCATCACGACTTCGGCGATCGACACGCCGCTCGGGCGCTCGGTTGAACGGACTTGCGACGATCTCGCCATGCTGGTGCTGGCTGCGGTCGCCGTCATCGCAGGCCTGACCTTCCGCGATTACGGCCTTGGCTGGGACGATTACACCCATGCCGAATATGCCGACCTGCTGCTGCGGATGTTCGGCTCAGGCTTCAAGGACACGGCCGCCCTCTCCTTCGCCAACCTCTATATGTATGGCGGCGGCTTCGACATGGCCGCGGCGCTGCTGCACAAGGTCATACCGCTCGAGCTGTTCGAGACGCGACGCCTGGTCGGCGCGATCGTCGGCGTGATCGGACTTGCAGTGACCTGGCGGCTCGGCCGCCGCGTGGGCGGACCACTTGCGGGTCTTGGCGCACTATTGCTCCTCGCGCTCTGCCCGATCTTCTACGGGCACATGTTCATGAACCCGAAGGATGCACCCTTCGCGGTGGCGATGATCATCCTGATGCTCGGTCTGGTCCGCCTCGCCGAGGAATATCCAAATCCCTCGCCGCGCACGATCCTGATCGTCGGCCTCGGCGCCGGCCTGTCGATCGGCTCGCGCATTCTCGGCGGGCTCGCGCTGGTTTACGCGATGACAGGCTTCGTCCCGCTGTTCCTGGAGGAGCTGCGCATCGAGGGCGTGCGCGAAGCTATCAGGCGGTTCGCCCACGTCGTCTACGTGCTGCTGCCCGGGCTCGTGCTCGGCTATCTCGTCATGGGCCTGATCTGGCCGTGGTCGATCATGGAGCCCGGCAATCCCTTCGAGGCTCTGACCTATTTCTCGCATTTCTTCGAGAAGCCGTGGAAGGAGATGTTCGACGGCGCGATCGTGTCCGTACCCGACATGCCCTGGTCATATCTGCCGACGCTGTTCGCGCTGCAGCTGCCCGAGGTGATGCTGGTGCTGATGGCCGCCGCGGTGGTCGGCACCTTCGCGCTGCTGCCGCGCCGCATGGTTCCGGCCCGCCGCAAGACCATCATGCTGATGCTGACGCTGGCAGCGACCCTGCCGCTCGCGATCGCGATGGTGAAGCGTCCGGCGCTCTATAACGGCATCCGCCATTTCGTCTTCGTGATCCCGCCGATGGCGGTGCTCGGCGGTGTTGCTTTCGCCTGGATCATGGAGCGCCTGCGCACCAATCACCGCGCCTGGCAGCCGGCCGTGCTCGCCCTCTTCTGCTTCGGCCTGGCGTTGCCGCTCGCCGAGATGATCCGGCTGCATCCTTATCAGTACACGCATTTCAACTACATCGCCGGCACCGTGCGCGGCGCCGACGACCGCTTCATGCTGGACTATTGGGGCCTTGCGCTGAAGCAGGCGTCCGACGAACTGCGCGAGCAGCTGGTCGAGCGGCAGGAAGTTCCGCCGCGCAATCGCAAATGGAAGGTCGCGGTGTGCGGTCCGCAGCGCCCGGCGCAGGTCGCGCTCGGCCCGGATTTCACCATCGGCTGGGATTCCCATGCGGCCGATTTCGCCATGACGCTCGGCGAGTTCTACTGCAAGGGCCTCACCGCCCCCGTGATGGTCGAGATCAAGCGCGACGACGTGGTGTTCGCCCGCGTCTACGACATCCGCGGCCGCAGCATTTCCAGCCTGCTGTCGATCCCGGCGCCCTGATAATTCTCTCCCGGGCGTAGCGCGCTCCATGCGGGCCACGCTGAACTGCCGCGCTTGCCCGCGCCTTGCTGCCAACCATTTGCAAGACTAGGCTCCCTCCCCGCAACAACGAGGTTCGGAGAGATTTGCCATGTCGCCAGCGGAAGCGCGCCTGAAGGAAGTGCCGTCCAACATGACGGAGGCGGAATGGCAACAGCGGGTCAATCTCGCCGCCTGCTATCGCCTCGTCGCGCTGTACGGCTGGGACGACCTGGTCGACACCCACATCTCCGCGCGCGTACCCGGCCCGGACCACCACTTCCTCATCAATCCCTACGGCTTGATGTTCGACGAGATCACGGCGTCGAGCCTGGTCAAGGTCGACCTGCACGGCAACCAGCTCTCCGAGAGCGAGTACAGCATCAATCCGGCCGGCTTCACCATCCATTCGGCGATTCACGAGGTGCGCGAGGACGCCATCTGCGTGCTGCACCTCCACACGCTGGACGGCACCGCGGTGTCGAGCAGCGCCGAAGGCCTCTTGCCGCTGAACCAGACCGCGCAGCTCGTCACCCACGACCTCGCCTATCACGACTATGAAGGCATCGCGCTCGATCACGACGAGCGGCCGCGACTGCAGAAGGATCTCGGCGATCACAATCACATGCTGCTGCGTAACCATGGCACGCTGACCGTCGGCCGGTCGGTCGCCTCCGCCTTCGAGCGCATGTACCATCTCGAGCGTGCCTGCTCGATGCAGGTGCGCACCCGCGCGCTGGGCACTGCGGTGTATCCGGTCGAGCCGATCGCGATCGAGAAGAACACCGAGCTGCTCGCCAACCGCGACCGCGCCGAGCTGCGCGCCACCACCCTCGTCTGGCCGCCCCTGCTGCGCAAGCTCGACCGCGAGCTGCCCGGCTACCGGTCTTGAGATTTTCGAGATTTCGTGTAAGGTAGGCGTCACCTACCTCTGCACGTTCTGGAATGAAACGCCGCTCAATTCCGGGCGGCGTTTTTATTTGCGGGATGCGTCCTCCACCGTCATTGCGAGGAGCTCTTGCGACGAACCAATCCAGACTGCTTCCGCGGAGAGATTCCTGGATTGCTTCGCTACGCTCGCAATGACGTGGAGAGAGCTACGACTTTATTTCACCTCCGCCAGCGCCGCCAGGATCCTTGCCCAGGAGCGGATGCCTTTCTGGAAGCTGCGGAGATCGTACTTCTCGTTCGGCGAGTGGATGTTATCGTCGTCGAGGCCGAAGCCGACCAGCAGCGAGTCGAGTCCGAGCGTGCGCTTGAAATCGGCGACGATCGGAATCGAGGCGCCCGAGCCCATCAGCACGGTCTCCTTGCCCCATTCCTCGGTCAGCGCCTGCCTGGCGGCGGCCAGCGGCTTCATGTTCCAGTCGAGTGCGACCGCGGGCGCGGCGGAATGATCGCCGAACTCGACCTTGCAGTCGCCCGGGATTCGAGCGGTCACATAGTCGCGAAATGCCTTGCGGATCTTCTGAGGATCCTGCCCCTGAACCAGGCGGAACGAGACCTTTGCCGAAGCATGCGAGGGGATCACCGTCTTGGAGCCCTCGCCAATATAACCGCCCCAGATGCCGTTGACGTCGCAGGTCGGGCGCGTCGAGGCCTGCTCGACCATCAGCCGCCCCTTCTCGCCGGCCGGGATCGACAGACCGACCGGCTTGAGAAACGAGTCCGGCGTGAAGTTCAGCTTCTTCCACTGCTCCAAGATCTCCGGCGGCGTATCTTTGACGCCGTCATAGAAGCCGGGAATGGTGATGCGGTTGTCATCGTCGAACAGACCGCCGAGAATCCTGGTCAGCACCCGGATCGGGTTCATCGCCGTGCCGCCGAAAACGCCCGAATGCAAATCGCGGCTCGCCGCAGTGATCTTCACCTCTTCATAGAGCAAGCCGCGCAGCGCCGTGGTGATCGCAGGCGTCTCCGGATCCCACATGCCGGTATCGCAGACCAGCACGTAGTCGGCCTTGAACTCGTCCTTGTTGGCCTCGACGAACGGCACGAAATTCTTCGAGCCGACCTCCTCCTCGCCCTCGATCAGGAAGGTGATGTCGATCGGCAGCGAGCCCGTCACCTTCTTCCAGGCGCGGCAGGCTTCCACGAAGGTCATGACCTGGCCTTTGTCGTCCTCGGCGCCGCGCGCGACGATGATCTTGCGGCCGTCGGCATGGTTGGTCACCACGGGCTCAAACGGCGGACGATGCCAGAGGTCGAGCGGATCGACTGGCTGTACGTCGTAATGGCCGTAGAAGATTACATGCGGCCGTCCACCAGCGCTGGTCTTGCCGACGACGGCGGGATGGCCGGCGGTCGGCCTCACCTCGGTCGCGACGCCGAAGCTCGCGATGTCCCTGGCAAGGTGCTCGGCCGCCGCCTTGCAATCCCCCGCATAAGCGGGATCGGCGGAAATCGACTTGATCCGCAGCAGCGAAAACAGGCGCTCGAGGCTGTTG
The DNA here is from genome assembly GCF_028128765.1 of Bradyrhizobium sp. CCBAU 51627. GTDB lineage: Bacteria > Pseudomonadota > Alphaproteobacteria > Rhizobiales > Xanthobacteraceae > Bradyrhizobium. Next base: position 1,535,916 of record NZ_LBJG01000024.1, on the reverse strand, counting down.
TCGAAGTCCTTGTCGATGTGATCGAGCACCGATTGAAGCTGCGCGTTGGCCATGATCGTATTCCCTGCGTTTTTGGACTCTCAAGATGACTTGAGTTTCAAGACGTCTTGGCTTTTAGCCCTGCCGCTGCGTCAGAGCTAGCCGCAACTGGCGGATGCCGGATGTGCCAGGCGAGGCTGACCGCGAGGATCGCCGTGGCGGCAAGGTTGTTGCCCCAGGCCTGGAAGGCCTTGGGAAACAACGGCAGCGACAGCAGCATGAGCAGGCCGGCAGCGCCAAGCGAAAGCCAGGTTCCCAGCCGCACCTTCGTCCGCATATCGAACGCGGCCCGATGCATCAGCACCGTGAACGGCAGGAACAACCACATGAAGTAATATTGTCGCGCCAGCGGCGAGGCCACCGTCATCAGGCAGAACAGGATGCCGAGCTCTTCGGCGTCCGACCGCGCCGTTCGCCTGTGCGCCGACGGCATCACGGCGATGAAGCCGAGCCCGAGCAGCACCGACACTGCGAGCACGATCCAGTTCGCCGTCTTGTAGTCGACGTCGATGACATTCATCGTGCGCGGCGGCTTGCTGGGATTGTCCATGTTGTAGTTGAGCGGCCGGACCAGGCGATGCGTCACCGCGATGATTGACTGGTTGACCCACGACCAGTTCTGCTCGTCGCGCTGGCCGAAGCCCTTTTCCGAGCTCGAGCCGACCATGCCCTGGTACCAGGTGTTGAGCTCGGCAGCGTTGCGCTCGAAGCCGCGGATCGGTGCCGGCACGACATAGAGCAGGATGCCGATGAAGGCGATCATGCTAATCACGGCCGCCCACTGCCTTCGCCAGACCAGATAGGGCAGCACCGCGACCGGAAACACCTTGATGGCAGAGGCGAGCGCGAACATGAATCCCGCGAACCAGAACCGCCGATGCTGAAGGCTCCAGAAGCCGAAGAGCATCATCGCCAGCAGCAGGAGGTTCGGCTGGCCGAGATCGAACATGTCGAACACGAAGGTCACGGTGGCGAATGCCGGCAGCGCTTCGAGCCACGGGCCTGGCTTGCGATCCGCGCCGGTCATCGCATTGGAGAGGATGCCTGTGTACCACCATCCGACCGCATTCAACACCGACAGCACGAGGTAGAGCGGGATCTTGCCGAGCCAGCTCGGGATCGCCAGCAGGATCGCCGGCAGCGGCGGATAGATGAACTCGAACTGCTGATGGATGTCACTTGGATAGAGCGGACCGCCATGCAGCACCTGCAGCCCGGCCCAGTACCACAGCGCATAATCCTTGGTCTTGCCCTGGCCGAAGATCTCCGGACCGAGGACGTCGGCGGTGAGGATGACGCAGCAGAGCAGGAAAAGCAGATCGAGCGGCGCGCGCAACGACGGCAGTCGCAATGCGCGAGGTTTATCGGATGAATTCGAGAGTGTCACATGATGTCCAATCGGAAGCAGATTGCACGTAGCAGACCGACGGACACTTGGAGAGTCCCCCTCACCCGAATTTGTACTGTCGCACGCGACATCCGTCCCAGCCTCAATGGTGCTGACCCGGGTTCGCGGATGAATCGCCGCAAATGCGGGCGAGCTGCCTACCTTCGCAGCAATCCGCCAAGCGCGCCGCGGACGAGCGCACGACCGACCGAGCCGCCGAGCTGGCCGCCGACCGATTTGCCGAGATCGGCCACGACGCCGCCGACTACCTTGTTCGTCACCGTGCGCGTGACGTCGCGCGCGATACGCTGCCCCGTCGTCAGCCGGTTGCGTCCGGTATGGGTGCCGAAGATGGTGCCGACGATCGAGCCGATCTCGCCGAGAATGCCGCCGCTTGCTCCCGCCTCGCCGTCGGCCGGCGCCGCGGTGCCGGCAATGCGCTTCTGGAGGATTTCATAGGCGGACTCGGCATCAACAGCGCTGTCGTATTTGCCCTTCACGGGGCTCGCATCCATGATCGCCTTGCGTTCCTCCGGCGTGATCGGCCCAATGCGGGCCGACGGCGGGCGGATCATGACACGCTCGACCATCGCCGGCGTGCCGTTGCCTTCCAGGAATGACACCAGCGCCTCGCCCTTGCCGAGCTCCATGATCACCTTGGCAGTGTCGAGCTTCGGGTTGGGCCGGAAGGTCTGGGCGGCGGCGGCGACCGCCTTCTGGTCGCGCGGGGTGAAGGCGCGCAACGCATGCTGAACCCGGTTGCCCATTTGCCCGAGCACGCGATCGGGCACGTCGATCGGGTTCTGGGTGACGAAATAGACGCCGACGCCCTTGGAGCGGATCAGGCGAACCACCTGCTCGATCTTGTCCATCAGCGCCTTCGGCGCGTCGTTGAACAAGAGATGCGCCTCGTCGAAGAAGAACACCAATTTGGGCTTGGGCAAGTCGCCGGCCTCGGGCAATTCCTCGAACAGCTCTGACAGCATCCACAGCAGGAATGTGGCGTAAAGCCGTGGGCTCTGCATCAGCTTGTCGGCGACGAGGATGTTGACCATGCCGCGGCCGTCGCGGTCGGTCTTCATGAAGTCCTTCAAGGTCAGCGCCGGCTCGCCGAAGAATTTGGTGCCCCCCTGGTTCTCCAGCACCAGGAGCTGGCGCTGAATGGTGCCGACAGTGGCTTTGGTGACGTTGCCAAAGCCCTGGGCCGCTTTGCGGATCGGTGCGAGCGGATCTTCCTCCGCGTCCGGCCCCTTCTTGCCGCTGTCGGGCACGATGGCGTCGAGCAACGCCCGCAGGTCCTTCATGTCGATCAACGCAAGACCGTTGTCGTCGGCGACGCGGAACGCGACGTTGAGCACGCCCTCCTGCACGTCATTGAGATCGAGCATGCGCGCCAGCAGCAGCGGGCCCATCTCGGTGATGGTAGCCCGCACCGGATGGCCCTGCTCGCCGAACACGTCCCAGAACACCGTCGAGAACTGGTCAGGCTGGAACGTCAGCCCCATCTCGCTCGCGCGCTTGACGATGAAATCTTTTGCTTCCCCGACCTCCGAGATGCCGGACAGATCACCCTTGATGTCGGCGGCGAACACCGGAACACCGGCGCGTGCAAATCCTTCCGCCATCACTTGCAGCGTGACCGTCTTGCCCGTTCCAGTCGCGCCCGTGACGAGGCCGTGGCGATTGGCGAGCGCCAGCGTCAACCAGGCCTGCTCGTCTCCCTTGCCGACGAATATCTTCTCGTCGGTATCGCCGAGCTTGTTGTCCTGCGCCGTCATCACTCTCTCTATCGTTCATTTCGCGGATTGAAACTCGAGCCGCCAGTTCCGTAGTTTAACGCATGTCGGAAGCCGAATGAAACCATTCAAGGCGCCGCGGACGTGCGACATTGTCGGAGATTGTGCGCGCCGCATGCGCCAAAAGTCGGACGAGCGCATTCGCGCCGCGGCAATTTCTCATAAAATGCTTCCCCCGCTCTTGCATCACTGCAACACTTTTCGCGCCTTGGAGATGAATCGGAACGTTGCATGCGTTCATCGCTTGAATTTCGCATCGCACGGGCTCAAGATCATTTTCGAAATAATACTCCGGGATGCAAACCGGCTGAGGGGCGGGTCAATATGGACGAGCTGATCGGACGGCTGGCGGCAAACGCCAGCATAGATGGTGCTGTCGCTGAAAAGACCGTCGGCATTATCCTGGGTTTCCTCCGCAGCGAGGGTCCGTCCGACAGCGTGCAGGCCCTGATCGACGAGATTCCGGGTGCAGAAGGGGCGATCGAAGCGTCCAGGAGCGGCGGCGGGCTATCACGGCTGATGGGCGGCGGCCTCATGGCCGTCGGTACCCGCCTGATGGGCCTCGGGCTCGGTATGTCCGACATCCAGAACGTGGCCCGTGAACTTTTCCGCTTCGGTCGAGACAAAATCGGAGCGGATCAGATGGGCAAAATCATCGCAGGGACACCAGGCCTCAGCCAGTTCGCCTGAAGCTATACCGAGTACCATGACATATCCCATCTCCGAGATTGAGGGCCTGCCCGCTTTTGCCGCCAACAAGCTGAAGGCGCACGGCATCCGCACCACCGACGCGCTGCTCGACGCCGCGAGCACCGCCAAGGGTCGCAAGACGCTCTCGGCCAAGACCGGCATCAGCGAGCAGCAACTCCTGGAGTGGGCCAACGTCTCCGACTACATGCGCATTCCCGGCATGGGCCGGGCCAAGGTCGGCCTTGTCCGCGCCGCCGGCGTCACCACGGTGCGCGAGCTCGCCTATCGGAATCCGGCAAGGCTGGCCCAAAGCATGCGAGAGGCCAACGACCGGAAGAAGCTCGTGCGGATCCTGCCTTCCGAGAAGTCGGTCGGCGACATCATCGCCAAGGCCAGGAAGCTGCCGCCGAAGATCACGTATTAGGGCGCTTAAGTGTTCGCGCACACACCTCCCTCGTCCTGAGCGAAGCATGGGACGCAACGCGTCCCATGGAGAGCCTCAAAGGATGCACGGCCGCGCTGCGGTCCAAGGGAGAGAGCGGGGCCGTCGCCCTTCGAGGGCCGCTGAAGAAGCGGCCACCTCGGGGTGACGGTAAGGAGGCCGCACTCATCGTCCGCGGCGCCGCCAATCCCGTCTTGACTCCCCCTCTCCGACCGCGCAAAGCGGGCCGCATGAACGTCTCGCCCTCCCCATCCGTCCCGCCGGCCGGCTCGGCCGGGCCTGACGTGCTGCGGACCCTGCTGGAGCGGCCTCTGCCGGCGGTGATGGGCGTGCTCAACGTGACGCCGGATTCCTTCTCTGACGGCGGCAATTTCATCGCGCCGGAACAGGCGTTGACGCGGGCACGAGCGATGATCGCTGACGGCGTCGACATCATCGATATTGGCGCCGAGTCCACCCGGCCCTACAAGGGGGCGCAGCCGGTGACGGCGGCGGACGAACTGGCCCGGCTGAAGCCGGTGCTGCCGGACATCGTGGCGCTCGGCGTGCCGGTCTCGATCGACAGCATGAAGGCGGAGGTCACAGCCTTCGCGCTCGATCAGGGCGCGGCCATCGCCAACGACGTCTGGGGCCTGCAACGTGACACCGGCATGGCGCCGCTGGTCGCAGCAAAAGGCGTTCCCGTCATCGTCATGCACAACCGCGACAGCGTCGATTCCGCCATCGACATCGTCGCTGACATGAAGACGTTCTTCCTGCGCTCGCTCGACATCGCCGCCAAGGCCGGCATCGCACGCGAGAAGATCGTGCTGGATCCCGGCATCGGCTTCGGCAAGACCGCCGAGCAGAGCATGGTCGCATTGGCGCGTTTAGGTGAGCTCGACATGTTCGGCCTGCCGGTCCTGGTCGGCGCCTCGCGCAAACGCTTCATCGCCTCGGTGTCGCCGTCGGAGCCGAAAGAGCGGCTCGCCGGCTCGATCGCCGCGCACCTGATCGCCGCACAGAAGGGCGCCAGGATCATCCGGACCCATGACGTCGCGGAGACCTTGCAGGCCTTGCGGGTCGCACATGCAATCGAGAGCAAGCAATGACCGATACGATCTTCGTCACCGGCCTGTCGATCCACGCCCGCCACGGCGTGATGGATCATGAGACAGAAGTCGGCCAGCGTTTCGTGATCGATCTCGAACTCTACACCGACTTGTCGGAACCCTCGCGCAGCGACCGCCTCGCCGACACCGTCTCCTATGCCGACGTGGTGGCGACCACGACGGCGGCGTTCAAGAACACCAATTACAAGCTGCTGGAGCGCGCGGCCGGCGCAGTGGCCGACGCCATCCTGTCGCACTTCCCGCGCATCCGTGCCGTGAAGATCACCGTGCACAAGCCGCACGCGCCGATCGCCGCGATCTTCGACGACGTCGGCATCATGCTGACGCGTTCGCGGCATCCCTGATGGCGAGCGTGCTGATCGCACTCGGCGGCAATGTCGGCGATGTCCGCGCGACATTCAAGAAGGCGATCGCCCATATCTGCGGCATGGCGCAGGCTGCGGTGGTCGCGCGCTCGTCGGACTATGCGACCCCGCCCTGGGGCGACGAGGACCAGGATCCCTTCATCAATGCCTGCGTCGAGATCGAGACCGACCTCGATCCGCACGCGCTCTTGTTCGTCATGCAGAAGGTCGAACAAAAGTTCGGCCGTATGAGGGACAAGGAGCGGCGTTGGGGTCCGCGCACGCTCGATCTCGACATGATCGCCTATGACGACGTCTCTTTGCAGAAGCCGGACCTGACCCTGCCGCATCCGCGCCTGTTCGAGCGGGCCTTCGTGATGGTGCCGCTGGCTGAAATCGCGCCGGAGCGGGTGATCTCGGGCATTCGTGTGCGCGACGGGCTTGCCAGCGTCTCGACGCAAGGCATTGAGCGGCTTCCGGATACCGGTTAACAAAAACAATCGTTTGCAGGGACGGTCCGCCGTGGCAATTTCGCCTGCGAATAACAAGCCGTTTGGGAGCCCTTGGCCGCATGACCTCCGTGACTGACGATCTGCCGCTGGCGGCCGATTTTCCCAAGGCGACCGTCGAGGATTGGCGCAAGCTCGTCGACGGCGTGCTCAAGGGCGCGCCGTTCGAGAAGCTGGTCGGCAAGACTTATGACGGTCTGAAGATCGAGCCGCTCTACCCGCGCGCCAAGGGCGTCGCACCGGTGGTGGGACGGCCGGCCGCCGCACCATGGCAAATCATGCAGCGGATCGATCATCCCGACGCGGTCATGGCGAATGCGCAGGCGTTGCAGGATCTGGAGAACGGAGCGACGGGACTTGCGCTGGCGTTCGCCGGCGCCAACGGCGCTCACGGCTTCGGCCTGGAACCTTCGGCCGACGCGGTCGCGAAATTACTGAAGGACATTCATCTCGATGCTGGCATCGCCATCGAGCTTGAGATCGGACCGCAATCGCGCATGGCCGCGATCCATGTCGCGGAATACGTGAAGAGCAACGGCCTCGATCCCGCCGCCTGCAACATCCGCTTCGGGCTCGATCCGCTCGCGGCTGGCGCGGTGTGGGGTCATAGCCCCTACACCTGGGACGAGATCGTTCCCGCCGTCACCGGCGGTATCAAGGGCCTCGCCGCGCTGGGCTTCAACGGACCATTCGCCTCCGCCGACGGCCGCGTGATCCATGATGCCGGCGGCTCGGAGGTGCAAGAGCTCGCCTTTGTGCTCGCCTGCGGCATTGCTTACCTGCGCGCGATCGAGAGTGCTGGCATTCCGTTGGAGCAGGCGCAGGGGATGGTCTACGCACGACTTTCTGCGGACGCTGACCAATTCCTGACCATGGCAAAGTTCCGCGCGCTGCGATTATTGTGGGCGCGCATCGAAACCGCATGTGGACTGACACCAAAGCCGTTGTTCATTGCCGCCGATACCGCCTGGCGCATGCTGACACAACGCGATCCCTATGTGAACATGTTGCGCGCGACCATCGCGACGTTCGCAGCCGGCCTTGCTGGCGCCAACGCCATCACCGTGCTGCCGCACACGCTGGCGCTCGGCCTGCCCGATCCGTTCGCGCGGCGCGTGGCGCGCAATACGCAACTCGTGCTGCTCGAAGAGAGCAACCTCGCCAAGGTCAGCGATCCCGCAGCCGGCGCCGGCGGCATCGAAACGCTCACGGCGCAGCTCTGCGACGCGGCCTGGGCGCTGTTCCAGGAGAGCGAGAAAGCGGGCGGCGCGTTCGCCGCATTTCAGCAAGGCGTGTTCCAGAGCAAGGTCGCGGCCACGCGCAAAGCGCGTGAGGGCAACATCGCCAAGCGCCGTGACGTGCTGACTGGCGCGAGCGAGTTTCCGAACCTGCATGAGAGCGAGACGACCATGCTGAAGGCGACGCCGATCGCGCTCGCGCCTTACGGCGAGCAGACGTACAAGTTCGATCCGCTGCCGCCGATGCGGCTGTCACAGCCGTTCGAAACGCTGCGCGACAGATCCGATGCAGCCCTGAAGGCACGCGGCGCGCGGCCAAGAGTGTTCATGGCCAATCTCGGCACGCCCGCGGACTTCACCGCGCGTGCGACCTTTGCCAAGAGCTTTTTCGAAGCCGGCGGCATCCAGGCCCTCGACGGCGAGGGCTTTGCCGATCCCGCCAAGCTGGCGGCCGCCTTCAAGGCCTCAGGCGCCGTCCTCGCCTGCCTCTGTTCCAGCGACAAGGTCTATACGGAACAGGCCGAAGCCGCGGCAAAGGCCCTGCAAACGGCGGGCGCGCGACATATCTATCTGGCAGGCCGCCCCGGGGAAGCCGAGGCAGCCCTGCGGGCCGCCGGTGTCACGGGCTTTGTCTTCGCCGGCGGCGATGCGCTTGCGACGCTACAGGACGCCTATCTTCGGATGGAGCAGGCATGACCGAGGCCAGCAAACCCTTTCTCACCGGCGGCTGCCAATGCGGCGCGGTGCGCTTCGCGATCTCGGCGACGCCGAACCGGGTTTCGATCTGCCATTGCCGGATGTGCCAGAAGGCGAGCGGCGCCCCGTTCGCCTCTTTCGCAGATATCAATCGCACGGATTTCGCCTGGACCAGGGGCAAGCCGTCGTTCTTCCGCTCCTCCACGATCGCCGATCGTGGGTATTGCGCCGCCTGCGGCACGCCGCTGAGTTTTGGCCGCATCGACGGCGACCGGATCGAGATCATGACCGGCGCCTTCGACCGCCCCGACCGGCTGGTGCCGACCCGGCAGTACGGAACCGAATCCCGCCTCGGCTGGGTGGTCGGCATCTCCAATCTGCCGAGCCAGACCACGCAGCAGAATTACGGACCGGAGAAGATGGCGACGATCGTCAGCCATCAGCATCCGGACCATGATTGAGCGTCCATGATATGGTTGAAGCCATGAGCCGCATCCCCAATTTCGCCGACATCGCCTTCGAGCGAACCGCAAGCGCCGCTCCGAGCGGCAGCGCCGAGCCGTGGCTGACGCCCGAAGGCATTCTGGTGAAGCCTGCCTATGGCGAGGCTGATCTCGCCGGCCTCGATTTCCTCGAGACCTATCCGGGCATCGCGCCGTTCCTGCGCGGCCCCTACCCGACCATGTATGTCAACCAGCCCTGGACCGTCAGGCAATATGCCGGCTTCTCCACGGCGGAGGATTCCAACGCATTCTACCGCCGCAATCTCGCGGCCGGACAGAAGGGCCTCTCGGTCGCCTTCGACCTCGCCACCCACCGCGGCTATGACAGCGACCATCCGCGCGTCGGCGGCGATGTCGGCATGGCCGGAGTCGCCATCGATTCCATCTACGACATGCGCACGCTGTTTGCGGGCATTCCGCTCGACCAGATGAGCGTCTCGATGACCATGAACGGCGCGGTGCTGCCGATCCTCGCGCTCTATGTCGCCGCCGCCGAGGAACAGGGCGTTCCGCCGGAGAAGCTTTCAGGAACGATTCAGAACGACATTCTGAAAGAGTTCATGGTGCGCAACACCTACATCTATCCGCCCGCTCCCTCGATGCGGATCATCTCGGACATCTTCGCCTATACCTCGCAAAAGATGCCGAAATACAATTCGATCTCGATCTCCGGCTATCACATGCAGGAGGCCGGCGCGACGCAGGACCTCGAGCTCGCCTATACGCTCGCCGACGGCGTCGAATATTTGCGCGCCGGTCTTGCCGCGGGCCTCGATGTCGATCGCTTCGCGCCCCGACTGTCGTTCTTCTGGGCGATCGGCATGAACTTCTTCATGGAGGTCGCCAAGCTGCGCGCCGCGCGCCTGCTCTGGGCGAAGCTGCTGAAACCCTTCAACCCCAGGGATCCGCGCTCGCTCTCGCTGCGCACGCATTCCCAGACCTCGGGCTGGTCGCTGACCGCGCAGGACGTCTTCAACAATGTGATGCGAACCACCGTCGAGGCGATGGCGGCGACCCAAGGCCACACTCAGTCGCTGCACACCAACGCGCTCGACGAGGCCCTGGCGCTGCCGACCGACTTCTCGGCGCGCATCGCCCGCAACACCCAGCTGTTCCTGCAACAGGAGAGCGGCACAACGCGGATCATCGATCCCTGGGGCGGCTCGTACTACGTCGAGCGCCTGACGCGCGATCTGGCCGCCAAAGCCTGGGGCCACATCCAGGAGGTCGAGGAGCTCGGCGGCATGGCCAAGGCGATCGAGGCCGGCGTGCCCAAGCTGCGCATCGAGGAAGCCTCGGCCAAGACCCAGGCCCGCATCGACGCCGGCAAGCAGGCCGTGATCGGCGTCAACAAGTACAAGCCGACCGACGAGGACAGAATCGAGATCTTGAAGGTCGACAATACCAATGTCCGCCGGCTTCAGATCGACAAGCTGAAGCGGCTGAAGGCGGAGCGCAACCAGAAGGACGTCGATGCCGCGCTCGCTGCGATCACACGCTCGGCCGGCGAAGGCAACGGCAATCTGCTCGCGCTCGCGATCGCCGCAGCGCGGGCCAAGGCCACCGTCGGCGAAATTTCGGACGCGATGGAGAAGGTGTTCGGCCGGCACCGCGCCGAGATCAAGTCCATCACCGGCGTCTACAAGCGGGAAGCATCCAGCATGGGCAACCAGGTCGAGAAGGTTCAGGCGCTGATCGACGCCTTTGAGGAGGCCGAGGGCCGCCGCCCGCGCATCCTGGTCGCCAAGATCGGACAGGACGGCCACGACCGTGGCCAGAAGGTGATTGCCTCGGCCTTTGCCGATATCGGCTTCGATGTCGACATCGGGCCGCTGTTCGCCACCGCCGACGAAGCGGCGCGGCAGGCTGTCGAGAACGATGTGCACATCCTCGGCGTCTCCTCGCTCGCCGCCGCCCATCTCACCGCCGTGCCGGAGCTCAAGGCTGCGCTGAAGAAGCAGGGGCGCGAGGATATCATGATCATCGTCGGCGGCGTGGTGCCTCCGCAGGATTACGATGCGCTCTACGCCGCCGGCGCCGAAGCCATCTTCCCGCCCGGCACCGTGATCGCGGATGCCGCCGAGGAGCTGATCCGCAAGCTGAACGCACGGCTGGGGCACAGCGAGGCGGCGGAGTAATTCTGCCGCGTGGCTCCCGGCATCAAAGCAGGGAGCGCGCTACCGCGACCAATCTTCACGTCCGGTGTTCGCATCGCGCGCGTTCCGCGCCGGTTCATCTTGCTATCACTAGATTGATGCAGGCATCCGAGCGCATTGGCGAGGCCGGATACAATTGATGGATATTGAAGTGGCATATCATCGGGCAAATGCGCGGGCGGGATTGCTCGCGATCGTCTCTGCCGTGGCGAACATCGCTCTGGCCTTCCCTTCCCTCGCCGCCGATCCCAAGCCCGACGCCGTCGTCAAGAACAGGAATATCGACGCGCGTGTCTTCCTCGACGAGAAGATCAAGGCAGACGCGCCGCTCGCCGCCGATTGCCTGGCCGAAGGCAGGAAGTGGCTCGACAAGAGCGCCGCTGACGCTGCCGCCTCGCGCAAGCAGGATCCGCAATTCTTCAAGGATGGCGGCTGGGATTTCGAGCGCAGATATTCGATCCGCTCCGTCGTCGCCGGCCGTTATGTCAGCGTGTTGCGCGACGACTACATGGATACCCATGGCGCCCATCCCAATTCGGACGTGAACGCGATCCTTTGGGACAAGTCCGAGAACAAGCGGATCTCGATCCGGCCGTTCTTCACCGAGACCGCCGACAATGGCGCGACCATGAAGGCCATGGTGAAAGCCGTGATCGCCTCGCTGAAGATCGAGAAAAAGAAACGCGAGAGCAGCGAGACCGCGACAGCGGAATGGTTCAAGGATCTCACACCCAGCCTGCTCAAGATCGGCGCGGTGACGCTGGCGCCCTCGACCGAAGCCGGCAAGAGTTCCGGCCTCACCTTCCACTATCCGCCCTATGCGGTCGGCCCCTACGCCGAGGGCCAATATGTCGCGTTCGTCCCCTGGGAGACCTTGAAGCCCTTCCTGACGCCGGAGGGGGCTCGCATCTTCGGCGGTGCACGGCCAAAGGGCGACGCTGACGAGCAGCCATAGCAAGGGAACCCGTTGCTCAGGGCGCCGCGGAGCGGCCGCTTGCGACATCCGTGCAAAGCCGCGTAACATGCCGCCTCGATACCAGCCCGATTCCCGCGGGCGCCGCCGGGATCATTGATGCCAGGAATTACGCGCCGCAATTTCGCGGCCTCTTCTGCGGCTGCTGCCACGGCTGCCTTCTTCAGGCCTGCGCGCGCGCAAACCTATCCGGCGCGGCCGGTGACCTTGATCGTGCCCTGGGGGACCGGCGGCGGCTCGGACGCGACCGCGCGCATGATCGCCACGCTGCTGGAGAAGGAGCTCGGCCAGCCGTTCAACGTTGTCAACCTCACCGGCGGGGCCGGCGCTATTGGCCATGCCGAAATCGCGACCGCGCGGCCGGACGGCTACACCATCGGCATGCTGACCGTCGAAATCGCAATGCTGCATTGGCAGGCCGTGACACATCTGACGCCGCAGAACTTCACGCCGCTGGCGCTGATGAACGAAGACCCACCGGGCATCCAGGTCTCGACGTCCTCGCCGTACAAGACGGCGAAGGAGCTTTTCGATGCCATCAAGTTGACGCCGCCGGGCCGGTTCAAGGCGTCGGGCACTGGACAAGGCGGCATCTGGCATCTCGCGCTGGTGGGCTGGATGCAGGCGATGGGATTGCCGGCAAACCAGGTCGCGTGGTCGGCGTCGAACGGCGCCGCACCGGCCATGCAGGATCTCGTCGCCGGTAGCCTCGATCTCACCACCTGCTCGGTGCCGGAAGCGCGCGCCACCATCGAGGCCGGGCAGGCGCGGAGCCTTGCGATCATGGCGCACGCGCGCAATCCGATCTTCCCGGACGTCCCGACGCTGAAGGAGACGCTCGGCGTCGACTATTCCACCAGCTCATGGCGCGGCATCGGCGCCCCCAGGGGCCTGTCCCCCGAGATCGCCACCACGCTCACCGCGGCCTTGAAGAAGGTCTACGACTCCCCTGCATTCCAGGACTTCATGACCGGACGCGGTTTCGGCACCGTGTGGCGCGATGCCGGCCAGTTCGAGACCTTCATGGACCAGGCGGATCGCCAGATGGGCCAGGCCATGAAGACAGCCGGTTTTGCCAAGGCTTGAATCGCCGAGGCCCGAGAGCCTCTCGCCTGCCTCCTCCCGCCGTTGTAAAGCAGGGCATGGTTGAGAAGAAGATTCCGCTTGATATCGCCACCCTCGCCCGCGACTTGCGCGCAGGCCATCGCGCGGCGCTGGCGCGGGCCATCACGCTGGTCGAGAGCCGGCGCAGCGACCATCAGGCGCTGGCACGCGAGCTGGTGCAGATGCTGCTGCCCGACACCGGCAAGGCGGTTCGCGTCGGCATCACGGGCTCGCCCGGCGTCGGCAAATCCACCACGATCGATGCCCTCGGTACCTATCTGATCGAGCACGGCAACAAGGTCGCCGTGCTGGCAGTCGATCCGTCCTCGGCACGCAGCGGCGGCTCGATCCTCGGCGACAAAACGCGGATGGCACGATTGTCGGCGTCGGACGCCGCCTTCATCCGCCCCTCACCGTCATCAGGCACGCTCGGCGGCGTAGCCGCCAAGACCCGCGAGGCGATGCTCTTGTGCGAGGCGGCCAGCTTCGACGTCGTGCTGGTGGAGACCGTCGGCATCGGACAGTCGGAGACTGCGGTCTGCGACATGACCGATTTCTTCCTCGCACTGATGCTGCCGGGCGGCGGCGACGAACTGCAGGGCATCAAGAAGGGCCTGGTCGAGCTCGCCGACATGATCGCGATCAACAAGGCGGACGGCGACAACCTCAAGCGCGCCAACATCACCGCCGCGGATTATCGCGGCGCGCTGCACATCCTTGCGCCGCGATCCGAGTATTGGCATCCGCCCGTTGTGACCTATTCGGCGCTGGCCGGCACCGGCATCGCCGAGCTCTGGCAGAAGGTTTTGGATCACCGCAAGGCGATGAACGCATGCGGCGAGTTCGCCGCGCGCCGGCGCTACCAGCAGGTCAAGTGGATGTGGTCAATGCTGGAACAGCGCATGCTGGCGCGGCTGCGCAGCGAAGCGGCCGTCCGCGCCAAGGTGAAGAAGATCGAATCCGAGGTCGCCGACGGTCACCTCACGCCGGCGCTCGCCGCCGAGGAGATCATGAAGCTCCTGCATTGAGACCGCTTCACCTCTCCCAGCGGAGGAAAGGTGAAGCGAAGTTCGAGCTCGCGATCCAACGCAATCTCGCGATTGCCTAACTGATCTGCCCGGCCAGCACCTTCGAGACGAAGCGTGCGGTTGCCTCGCCGACCTCACGAGGCGCCTCCTCCTGCAGGAAGTGCGCCCCCTTCACGAGGACGGTCTCTTGATTGGGCCAGGCTCTGCAGAACTCGCGCTGGGCGCCGATCAGGAAGCCCGCCGGCTCGGCATCGATGAACAGTTTCGGAATCCGGTTCTTCGACATCCAGTCCGCATAGGCCTCGACGATCGCGACCACATCGGCAGGTTCGCCCTCGATCGGCAATTCGCGCGTCCAGGTCAGCATGGGCTGGCGGCTCGGACCGGGATTGCGGAAATGGCGGCGGTAGACCTCCATTGCCTCAGGCGCGATATGGCGCAGCGGCAGGAGATATTCGATGAACAGGTTCTTTTGCAGGATCAGGTCTTCGCCCCGAGGTGTCCGTTGCGCCTGGAAGAAGGCGCGCGTCGCGTCGGGCCATTCGTTCCAGGAACGGAACGGACGCACGATGCCCTCCATGTAGACGATCGCTTTGACCCTGTCGGGGTGACGATGGGCCCAGTGAAAGCCGAGCGCCGAACCCCAATCGTGCACGACAAGGATCACGTTCCTGCTCAGACCCATCGCATCGAACCAGGCATCGAGGTAGCGCTGGTGATCGACGAAGCGATATGAGCCATTCGGCGCCGCGCCCGAATTCCCCATGCCGACATAGTCCGGCGCGAGGCAGCGGCCATACGGCAGGAGATGGGGGATGATCTCGCGCCAGAGATAAGACGGCGTCGGGTTGCCGTGCAGGAATACGATCGGGTCGCCCGCTCCCACGTCGACATAGGCCATCCGGGTATCCAGCAGCTCGATATATTTCCGGTAGGAGACTTCCTCGGTCGAGATCGGCGGATGGTTGACGTGCAACATCGATGAAACTCCGTTCCTCGTTTGACACTAGTAAAGTACTAATACTGGTGTCTTGAGTCAACCAGCAAAAGTGATTAAGTGGTGTTCCATGTCGAAAGAATCGCGCAAGTTCCAAGTGCCGGATGCATTGGCGAACATCTATGATTTCGCCAATACGCTGGATTTGCGGCACTTCATCCATCACGGCGTGCAGCATCAGCAGGCGGAAGAACTGCCTGACGCCGCAGCGCTCGGCGATTGGATGCAACTCCGCCGGCTGCTCGATCGCGCAGCGCCGCCGTCCCAAAAGACCTTCGAAGCTGCTTTGCAATTGCGTGGCGCGATCCGGGACTATCTGAAATGCGACCCTGCGGAGCGTCACCGCAAGTCCGCCATCACCACGCGCCTCGACAAGGCCATGGAGCCATTTGCGCTCCGGGTCGCCAGCGTCGGCAAGGATGGATTTGGACTGATACCGTTGCAGGCGGATGCGCAGGCCGGTCTCTCCACGATCGTCGCCGAACTGTACAACGCCGCCGCAGCAGGGATGCTCGACCGTCTGAAGATGTGCGCTGCAGACGAGTGCCAGCGCGTTTTTTTTGATCGGTCGAAACCCGGCACGCGGCGGTGGTGCCAGTCCACGCTGTGCGGCAACCGGGAGAAAACCCGGACCTATCGCGAGCGGCACAAGCATGAATCCGAATCGGAGACCTAGCCGGAAGCTCGCCGGATCGGATATGCCGTGATAGACATCAGCGGGAGCCAATCAATTGTCCGACAAACTCCGCATTCTCCTCACCGGCTTCGGCCCATTTCCCGGAGCGCCGCACAATCCGACCCAGCCGCTGGTCGCGCGGCTGGCGCAATTGCGCCGGCCGGCGCTCGATGATGTCGAGATCTCTCGCCATATCTTTCCGGTGACCTACGCCGAGGTCGACCGGCAATTGCCGGAGGCGCTGGCAAAGGCGAGGCCGGATGCGCTGCTGATGTTCGGGCTCGCCGCGCGCACGCCTTACCTGCGCATCGAGAGCCGCGCGCGCAACGCCGTCACCATGCTCTGGCCCGATGCCGCCAACACCCGCTCGAGCAAGCGCGGCATTGCCGGGCACGCCGACGCCGTGAAGTTCGGTCCGCATACGGCGCGACTGCTGCGCGCCGCGCGCCTCACCGGCATCGACGCCCGGCTCTCGCGCGATGCCGGCGCCTACCTCTGCAATTACCTGAGCTGGCGCGCAATCGAGAACGTCAGGGCCGGTGAACCAAAGCTGGCGGCGTTCATCCACATTCCCCTGCTCGCGCGCAGCGGCGCGATGCGGCGCAAGGGCGCGCCGCGCATCACACTTGAGGAATTGGTGGACGCCGGGGAAGCGATGCTGATGGAAATGGTGGGGTTGGCACGGAAGGCGCGGAACACACAGGCCTTGCGGTAAACATTTAACCCTACCGCGAACAATCCTCCACGGCCCTGTCCGCGCTGCGCTACCTAACTCTCGCGGACACTCCCGCGTCCGCGGAAGGACGCGCCATGGACCTCAACCGTCGTCATCTCATCGGAGCTTCGACTGCCGGCATCGCCGGTGCGCTTGCCATGCCTGCCGAGGCCGCGCGCGCGGCCCCGCTGACGTCGCTGCTCGGCCGTGATGCGACCCAACTTGGGGTGCGACCAGGCAGCAGCGAGGATCAGACGCGCGTTCTTCAGCGTGCGATCGACGAGGCTTCGCGGGCGCAGATGCCGCTTGCGCTGCCGCCCGGAATCTACCGCACGGGCCTGCTACGGCTGCCGAATGGGGCACAGCTGACCGGCGTGCGCGGCGCGACGAAACTTATTTTCACCGGCGGGGCCTCCGCAATCCAGAGCGACGGCTCTGACTCGATCGGGCTCAGCGGCATCACCTTCGACGGCGGCGGCATTCCGCTGCCGACGCGGCGCGGGCTGATCCATGTCCTTGGCGGGCGCGACGTCCGCATCACCGATTGCGAGATCGCCAGCTCCGGCGGCAGCGGCATCTGGCTCGAGCAGGTGTCGGGCGATATCGCCGGCAACATCTTGACTGACATCGCCGTGACGGGGGTGGTGTCGTTCGACGCCAGGGGTCTAAGCGTGTCCCGCAACACAATTGTCGGCACCAACGACAACGGCATCGAGATCTTGCGCACCGCAATCGGTGACGACGGCACGCTGGTCGCGGACAACCGCATCGAGGACATCAAGGCCGGTCCCGGCGGCTCCGGCCAGTACGGCAACGCCATCAACGCCTTCCGCGCCGGCAACGTGATCGTGCGCGGCAACCGCATCAAGAACTGCGACTACTCCGCCGTGCGCGGCAACTCGGCCTCGAACATCCTTATATCAGGCAACAGCGTCAGCGACGTGCGCGAGGTCGCGCTCTATTCCGAGTTCGCGTTCGAGGCCGCGGTGATCGCCAACAACACGGTGGATGGCGCTGCCGTCGGCGTCTCGGTCTGCAATTTCAACGAGGGCGGCCGCATCGCGGTGGTCCAGGGCAACATCATCCGCAACCTGCTTCCGAAGCGGCCGATCGGGACCGCGCCTGACGATGATGCCGGCTTCGGTATCTACGTCGAAGCCGACACCTCGGTCACCGGCAATGTGATCGAGAATGCGCCGTCCTACGGCATTGTCGCCGGCTGGGGCAAATATCTGCGCGACGTCGTGATCTCGGGCAACGTGATCCGCAAGGCGCTGGCCGGAATCGGCGTCTCCGTCGTGCCGGGCGCCGGCACCGCCCTCGTCAACAACAACATGATCTCGGCAACTCCGCGCGGCGCCGTGGTCGGCCTCGATCATGCGCGTGCCGTAACGTCCGACCTGTCGGCGGACGGTGCGCAACGTTTCGCGCAGGTCGTGGTCGGCGGGAATGCGGTGCGGCAATAGGTCCGCGGCCGGCGGTCGGGGCCGTGCATCCTTCGAGGCCCTCCGCACGGCGCGTTGCGCCGCGCGGCTCGCACCTCATTGATGGAGTGGAGAGGACGCCGCGCCTCGATCCTAGACTAGAACGAATTCCGGAGCAGCGGATACTTCGCCTCGATGCCGTCGAGGCTGAAGGTGAATTCGACCACCCGCTCGGGGGCCGCGACGATTTCGTCGGCGGGCGGCGAGAAGGTTTGAAGGAAGGACGCGATCGACGGCGCGGCTGGAGCGGCTGGAGCCATTGGAGCCAGCGCCGCCTTATGGGCAACGGGCGCAGGCGGAGCTGCTGGTGGCATCCGCGCGGCCGGCGCCACCCGAGTGACCGGCGCTATCGGTGCCTCCACGATTTCGGCGAGCACGTCCGGCTTGGGCTCGAGCCTGACCGGAACGGCGGTCTCGGGCGCGATGTGCACGGCCTTCGGCTGCACGGTCTGAGCCTGTTCGCGCGGAAACACGCGCGGCATCGTCGCCGGCGACCAGCCGAAAGCGGAGGCCACGCTCGCGGCGGCCGCGGCGACGTCCCTGCCAGTCGCAAGTGCGCGCCAAGTCTCGACCGCGCGTTTGGCTTCCTGGATGTTTTCGAGGAATGCGAGCTCGGAGTGATAGCGACGCCAGCGTCCGGTCTCGAACATTTCGGAGAGATGCTCCAGCCGCTGCTCGGCGAGAGCGCACCAGCGTGCAGCAATGTCGCGCCCCGCAGCCGCGGCACGAACCGACTCTTGGCGATGTGTCATAAATCAGCCCGTCTGGAGAAAATACGGACGCGACGCAACGCGCACGAATCAATCTAGAAGCGACGTGAATATTTTGTGGAAAAGATTTGACTTGTCCAGCAACGACACGGCCCTCGTCACAAAACTCCGTAGTCGTGCGGAGTTTTCCGGGGTTTTCGAGTCAAGCTTCGCACAAGCATAGCGGGTTTGCCGCACGCTGTAGCCGAGTCCTGGCAACGCTCCCGCGCGCGGAGGCAACCGCAAGCTGATCTCGCTCGACGCTTCAAGAGATCGGGACGCCGAAAAGAAAAGACCCGTCCGGGGGGACAACCGGACGGGTCGAGCCATATGGGCGCTTGGGGTGGATGGGCGCTCGCGCCTGATATGACTGATGGGGAGGGATGACCGCTCCCACATAATTTGGTCGTGACAGCTGGCTGGACGTTCAAAGCGGCGTTCGATTTTTTGACGTTTGGCCCGCGCGCAATGTTGTCGCAGGCGCTACCGCGCCGCCGGCCTATCCACCTGAGAAATCGCGGGTTTATCATCCGCGCTGGACAGCGAGGGCTGTTCGATCGCGCGAACGCCGGGGTCCTCGCGGCGCTTCTCGGCATCTTCACGTTTAGTTGTACCTGATACAGATGCGACCGGTGTCGCGCTGTCCACCGGAACGGCCGACACCGCGGCAAACGCATCGGCCTCGCCGTCGCCGTAGAGATCGTCACGCCCGGGGGAACCGAGGTCGCGCGCGGTCTTTGCCAGCGTCATGCGCAGCTCCTCCGGCTTGAGGGCGTAGTTGCGCTCGAGCAGCAGTGCCGCGACGCCAGAGACATAGGCGGCCGAGAACGAGGTGCCCGACGTAACCTGGTACTTGCCGTCTGGCGCCGGCAGGAAGATGTCGACCCCGGGCGCAGCCAGCGCGATGTAATTGCCGCGGTTGGAGGCGGTGAACAGCCTGTCCTGCTGGTCGGTCGCGCTGACCGCGATCACGTTGGGATTGGCAGCGGGATACAGCGGCGGCGATTTGGCGCCGGCATTGCCCGCAGCCGCGATCAGCACCAGGCCGCGCGCGGCGGTTGCCGCGATCGCACGCTCGATCACCGCGTCCTTCGGGCCGGCAAAGCTCATATTGACGATCTGGGCGCCGTGCTCGGCGGCATAATTGAGCGAGCGCAGGATGATGTAGGACGAGCTCTCGGCGCTGCCGGTGGTGCCGCCGAAGGCCCTGATGGCGATGATGCGCGCTTCCGGCGCACTACCCATCAGCTTCGCATGCGCCACGATGACGCCTGCAATGCCGGTGCCGTGAACATGGGCCCCCTCGCCGCTGCCGAGAGCGTCGAAATTATCGGCAATGGAATTGGCGAGCTCGGGATGCCTGGCATCGATCCCGGAATCGATCACCGCGATGGTGACGTTGGTGCCGTGCGCCAGGGTGTGCGCCTGCGGCAGGCGCAGCTTCGACAGCGCGTATTGCGCCGGATCGCCTTCGGTCGGCACGGCCGGCTTCTGATCCTGAAGCACGTAGCGGAAGTTCGGCTGAAGCGAGCGCACGCTGCCATCGGACGCGAATTCGCGCCGCACCGTCTCATACGGCCGGCCGTCGGCAATGCGGAACAGGCCGACCGTGGCCCCGATCAGTGGAAAATTTTCCGATGCGATGCGCGCGAGTCCGTGCCGGCGCGCCAGCTCGTCGGCCTCGATCACCGACAGCGCGCTATCGATCTCAGCGACGAATTCGTTGACGAACCTGCGAGAGTTGACGGTGACAGACGTACTGTTGCCTCGCCCCTTGCCGGCACTCTTCTTGATCGATTTGCCCGAGCCATCGCCGCTTCCGGCCGGCTGCCCGAGGCACTCACCGTCGGCGTCGCGATAGGGCGCGGAGCACGCCGGATAGAGATTCGGCGAGTAGTGCGCATACGGCAGAACCGGGGTCGGCGCCATCCGCGCGGTGATATGGGGCGTGGGCACAACGCGCGGACCGCGATCGACGTTCATGGCTCGTGCCGCAACGTTCGGAGAGATCGTTGGCGTGCGCGAGGGAACGTTGATCATGGGCGTGCGCATGATCGCCTGGGCGTGCGCCACCCCGATTCCGAGGCAGGCGGCGAGCAGGAGCGCAGCTCCAACCGACGAAGCATGGGCCCCGGCTCGCAACTGACTGTCGGACTTGCGCGTCATTGGTGCAGAAGCGGACTTAAGGCGCCGCCACGGCGAGGTTGACGAACTTCTCGTGCTGCATCCTTCCGAGCAGCGCGGTAAGCTCGTCCTGGCTCATCGCCTTGTCGAACTGGAGGCGGAACATGCCGCCCTTGGCATCGCCGATGATCGAGGCCTGGTAGCTGTCGAGCAGCGCGGTGATGTCGGCAACCCGCGCCTCCGGCGTGAAGCGCACCAGTGCCCGGGCCGGAGCAGCCGCCCCGAGTTCGCGCGTGATCGGCGCGCCGGTCGAAAGCGATGCGGTCTGGAAGGTCGCGGTCTGGGTCTTCATCAGCACGGCGCCGATGATGCCGGCCTGGAGCACCAGCGCGATGGCCCCCAAGCCTGCCGACCAGGCCAGCGTGCGCGGCGAAAGGCTGGCGAAGAACGCGGCAACACGTGCCGACAGCGGCAATGAACCCGCCGCCCGCGCCGGCTCGGCGTCGATCGCGGCAAACAGCTTTTGCATCGCGCGGGCCGACGGAGCACCCAGGCTCTCGTTCAGGTGGATCGTCTCTTCGTATTCGCCGCGGATCGCCGCATATTGTTTTGCAAGCTCCGGATCGCTGGCGAGCGCTTCCTCGACGCGGCGGGCATCACGCGCGTTTAGCGTGCCGGCGGCGTGCCAAGGCAGTAGCATCTCGATCTCACTGGGCTCTTGCGCCAGCATCTTCTTGCTCAATGCCATCATGGCCAGCCTCGCTCAATGCCGGCTGCCTTCAGCAGTTCGGCCAATTTCTTGCGCGCGTAGAAGAGGCGCGTCTTTACCGTGTTCTCCGGGATCCCGACGATTTCGGCCACCTCCTCCACGGACTTCTCGTGGTAGTAGACGAGGTCGACGATTTCCCGATGGTCCGGCGAGAGGCCCGTCAGACACTCCCGCAACGCTTCACCGGTATCCTTCTTCTGCACCACGGTTTCGGGATCATCCGACTGATCCTCGATCGCGTTGGCGGCTTCGTCGTCCAACTCAAAATCCTTTCTGCGACGAAGCGCAGACAGAGCCTTGAATCGGGTGATTGCCAGGAGCCAGGTGGAAACAGCGGACCGCCCCTCGAACTTGCCGGCCTGACGCCAGACATCCAGAAACACCTCGCTGATGAGGTCTTCCGCCGTCTGCTCGTCCCGCACGAGCCTGAGCCCGAATCTGTAAACCCTGACATGGTGCCGCCCGTACAGCACCTGCATGGCGAGCCGGTCACCTTGGGCGATCCTGGCGATGAGGACCTCGTCCGTAGCCGCCTGTGTCACGCTCAAAGGCCGTCTCGCAAGGTTGGTCGGGTCGATCCGGCAGAGGGTTCGACGGGAGGTGCAAAATTGTTCAACCTACCGCAGTCATATGGGGATCTATGTGATCCGCCCCACACACGTGCGGTTTCTTTGTCCCACCCGTGGTCGGCCGCTTCGCTCCATAACGGTAACATAATACGGAAACACTCTCTTCGGACTTGCCGTGGCCGGCACGGACGGCCGACCGAGCTCTGTCCATAACACGGTCCTATGCACCCTATGTCGCACGGCGCCGGCTTTGGTCCGCAATATCGCCTGCGATGCCTAACTGGCTGCAAAATTCCGCGCCGCGCGAGCCGCCCCCACCGGAGCGGCGCCCCCTTCGGATTCGGTTCGAAAGGATACCAAACCTAAAGGCTTGCCACGTAGATTTTTTCAACTGACATCCACCATTGGCGGGACCATGAGCACGGCCGCGACGTCCTTTCCGGAGCGGAATGCCGCTGAGATGGCGGATATCGTGCTCGCGTCCGATGCCGCGCTGCCGGAAGTGCGGGCGCGACGGATGCGGCAGCGCCGCCAGATGTATGCCGGCCAGGTCGCAAGCTATTCGCTCGGCGCCTCCGTGCTGCTGCTCTATGCCTTTGACGGCGTGGTTTCGACCAATGTTCCAACGCTATTCTGGTTCGGGGGCCTGTTGATCATCGGCACCTTCACGGTGCTGTCGGAAGCCGGCGTCGGCGACAGGTTTGCCGACCACTATCTGACCGTCTTCCAGATCTCGGCGCATATGGCCCTGCAATTCGTGTTCCTGGTGTCGGTGCCGACCGTTGGGATCGCATTTCTGGCGGTGCTGTTCCTGATCTTCGCATTCGGCACACTGCGCATGACCTCACGCCAGGCGATGATCACCTGGGGTCTCGCCACCTGCGGACTCGCCTTCGTGTTCCTGGGCTCCGACCTGCCGATCGGGCTGCCGGTTGCGAGCCGCCTCGAGCGCGCCGCTTCGATGCTGTGCTTCGCGCTGGTGATCGGGCAGTGCGCCTTCCTCGGACTGTTCGGCGCCACGTTGCGCAAGATCCTCTACCAGCGCAGCAACGAGCTGAAGGCCGCCTATCGGCGCATCGAGGAGCTTGCCGAGCTCGACGAGCTGACCGGCTCCTATAACCGTCGCTGCATCATGCGGCTCCTCGACACAGAGATGGAGAAGTCGCGGCAGACGGGCAGCCCTTGCGCCATCGCGCTGATCGACCTCGACTGGTTCAAGCGCATCAACGATGCCTACGGCCATCCCATCGGTGACGAGGTGCTGCGGACCTTCGCCATCACCATGTTCGCCAACATCCGGCCCGACGACCGCTTCGGCCGTTATGGCGGCGAGGAGTTTCTGCTGCTGCTGCCCGGCACCACGAGCGAGGCTGCATCGCGCATGCTCGACCGGCTGCGCAGCATCGTCGCCGAGCTCGACTGGAGCGCATTCTCGCCCGGCGTGAGCGTGACCATTTCCGCCGGCGTCGCGACGCTGCGCGCAAACGATACTGCCGACACGTTTCTCGCGCGCGCCGACTGCGCGCTCTATTCCGCCAAGGCGCAAGGGCGCAACCGCATTGCTACGAGCTGACCAATCCATTTGTCGCCGGCACGTGAGAACACGCCGCCGGACCGAACGCTCCAGGACAGGGCTATGAGATCCAGATCCGTCAAATCATCCGCAAGTTTACTCGAGGAGTTGCAGACCGCGCTTGCGCACGGAACCGTCGCACGCCGGGTCGAGACGCTGCGCCGCGTCACCGATCTCTTCGTGGGCAACGCGGTGGATTACTCCGACGAGCATATCCGGGTGTTCGACGACGTCTTCCAGTGCCTGATCGAGCGGATCGAGACATCGGCGAAGGCGCTGCTCGCCGACCGGCTCGCGCCGATCAACGCCGCACCGCCCCAGATCATCCGCACGCTCGCGCTCGACGACGTCATCGAGGTCGCCGGCCCCGTGCTGTCGAAGTCGGAGCGGCTGGACGAGACCACCCTGATCGACATCGCGCGCAACAAGAGCCAGGCCCATCTCAAGGCGATCTCGCTGCGGCGGGTGCTGTCGGAGGCGCTAACCGACGTGCTGGTGACCCGCGGCAATGAAGACGTGGTGCAGTCGACCGTCAGCAATCCAGGCGCCAAACTCTCCGAGGACAGCCTCGCCGAGCTCGTCACGCGCGCCGAGCGTGACGACGACCTCGCCGCCTGCATCGGCCTGCGGCCCGACCTGCCGCGCCATCATTATCTGAAGCTCGTCGCCAAGGCCTCTCTGAGCGTTCGCAGGAAGCTGGAAGCCGCCCATCCCGAACTCGCGGCCGAAGTGTCGAGCGTGGTCCAGGAAGCGACGCAGCGGGTCCGCGCCGCCGCCATGACGCGGCAGACCGAGATGGCACGTGCACTGGTGAAGTCGCTCCACGACGACGGCCGCCTCAACGAATCGCAGATCGCGACCTTCGCCGAGCAGGGCAAGTTCGACGAGACCAATGCCGGGCTCGCCGCACTCGCCGGCGTCGCGGTCGAGACGGCCGAGAACATGATGATCGAGAGCCGCACCGAGGGCGTGATGATTCTCGCCAAGGTCGCCGGCATGCAATGGTCCAGCGTGCGCGCGATCATCGCCATGCGCGAAAAGCTCTCGGGCGGTTCGCAGACCGACATGCTGTCGCTGCGCGACACCTACGAGGCTCTGCGCAGCTCCACCGCACAGCAGGTGCTGCGCTTCCATCGCATGCAGGGTACGACGTCGGCGGCTTAATACCGCAACACCCTCGCCCCGACCGCCGCGCCGATCGCCGTCACGACCGCGGTCGCGATCGTGTACCAGGTCGCGACGAACAGCGGCGAGTCGTCGGTGCAGTGCGAGGCATAGAGCGTGGCGGCAAGCCCGGCCGACAGCAGGCCGGCGAGCGCGCCGGCGAGCGCCGGCCGCGACGGCGCGCCGTGGCGCAGACCGAACAACGCGCCGGCAAGAAGCGGCAGCGACATTGCGGGAATTGCCGACAGGCAGGCCCGGGAGTTCTTGCCGACGAGCCGCATCGTCATCGGCATGGCCGGCGCCATCATGGCTTCGCTGCCGATGGCAACCGCAAGCAGCCCGACGGGCAGCAGCAGCAGCCAGCCCCAGCCGCGCATCAAGGCCTCGGGCCGTGACAGATGCAGGCTGATGGTGATCGCGGGGATCGCGAGCGAGAGCGTGACCGCGAACTTCATGTCGAAGAACGGATTGTGCATGGCGCTCATCACGTCCGGGCGCACGCCGAGGAAGGTCGCGAAAATAAGGATCGACAACGGCGCCGCGACCAGCAGTCCCGTGGTCAGCAGCACACCAACGCGCGGGGCGCGATAGGTGTTGTCGGCCGCGAGCGTGCGGATGAGTTGATCGGTGTCCATGACTAATGATCCCGTAGTTTGGCAGTCAGGGCCGCAAGCCCCCGATGCAGCGCGACCCGCACCGCACCTTCGCTCATCGAGAATTTCGTCGCCGTATCCTTGATCGAAGCGCTGTCGACGGCGATCGATTGCAACACGTCGCGCTGGCGCTGGGGCAGCGCGTTGAGCTGCGCGGCGACCTCGCCCGCCGAGGCCCTCTCCTGCAGTGCCTCGCCGGGCAGCGTTTCGGCGAAATCGTCGATGTTGACGAAGATACGCCTGCCGCGGCGCCTCAGCGCGTCGATCAGCTTGTTGCGCGCGATCGCAAACAGCCAGGGGGCGAAGGGCGCTTCGCTGTCCCAGGTGTGCCGCTTCAGATGCACCGCCAACAAGATCTCCTGCACGATATCCTCGGCCTGATCGGGAGGCTGCCCGGCCCTCGCCAGGCCGCGCCTCGCAGCAGCGCGCAGCACCGGCGTGACCGCCTTCAACAGGCGATGATACGCCGCATCATCGCCCGCTATGGCCAACCTCATCAGGTCGGTCCACTCGTCCTCACGTCCGCGCACGCGCGCCCCTCACCATTGCAATTCGGCCGCTCTTTCAATTTGTTACGGAGCGCCCAAGCGATCACGAAATCGTGACCGCCCCGGACCCTCACCCCGAAGCAGCCCGCAGAAATTCCGGTCAGGGCTCATAACACCGATCGGTCCCTGCCGCACCCGCCGGCCGGCGCGCCCGACGGCTTTGCCCCGGTTTTGCCCGGTGTGGCCCGAAGATTCCCATTTTTTGCCCCGCTGTCGTCATGCGTCAGGGTCTCTGTTCGTTCCCGGGACGGGCGTATTGGGGAGATCGTCAACATGATGAAAGCCAGCGAACGCGCGGCATTGGTCATTCTGGCCGGACTATTGCTGCTGTTTGGCGCAACGGCGCAGGCCGCGCCAAGCTCTGCCGCAAGCACGAGCGCCAGCAAACAGGCCGATGCGAGCAAGCCCGCCAAGCAGCGGAGCCATTCGTCTCGCCACCATACTGACAGCAAGACGGCGCAGAAATCCGACGACAAAGCCGAGAAGCCGAACCAGACGGATCCGACGGCGCAGGCCGGCGAGGCCAAGGCTGGCAAAGAGGCGAGCACCGACGTGCCGGGCTCTGGCCAGATGCCACCGGAAGTCGCCAATGCCAATGCGCAGCTTGCTCCCGCCGATACACCGTCTGCCGCTGCAGCCTCCGCGATGACGGGCCGCGCCAACGACAACGTTCAGGCAGCAGCCGATAACACCGCGGCTCCCAATGCCGAGAGCCACGTGGTCGCGCCTGACCAGCTCAACGACCTCGATCGCGCCCTGCAACAGGACAACCCGCCCGCCCAGAAAGCGATGATCGCCGCAACCGACGCGCAGCCGCGTCCGGCGCCGGTGATGGCGAGCAGCCAGCCCAGCTCGGCCTGGGACCAGAGCTCCCTGATCGGCAAGATCTTCATTGGCGTCGGTACGCTGCTGACGCTGGCCTCCGCCGCGCGCATGTTCATGGCCTGATCTTGACCTGATTCTGGCTTGATCTTTGACCTGACGGACTTTCGTCGGGGGCGCGCGTGTTGCGCGCGTCCCGGCGGCTTCTGGCCCCTTGAAGCCCACCCCGCCAGCGGGCACATTGCCCGCTCAATCAAAAGCGTGGGTGGAGCATGAGCACGTTCGAACACATCATCGTCGAAAGCAAAGGCGCAGTCGGCATCATCAAGCTGAATCGGCCGAAGATGCTCAACGCGCTCTCCTTCGGCGTCTTCCGCGAGATTGCCGCGGCCGTCGACGATCTCGAGGCCGACGAGACCATCGGCTGCATCGTCGTGACCGGCAGCGAGAAGGCCTTTGCCGCCGGCGCCGACATCAAGGAGATGCAGCCCAAGAGCTTCATCGACATGTTCTCCGAGGACTTTGCCGCCATCGGCGGCGATCGCATCGCGCGCTGCCGCAAGCCGACCATTGCAGCGGTCTCCGGCTATGCGCTCGGCGGCGGCTGCGAGCTCGCCATGATGTGCGATTTCATCATCGCCTCCGACACGGCCAAGTTCGGCCAGCCAGAGATCACGCTCGGCACCATCCCCGGCATCGGCGGCACCCAGCGCCTGACGCGTGCGATCGGCAAGTCCAAGGCCATGGATCTCTGCCTCACGGGGCGCATGATGGATGCGGCGGAAGCCGAGCGCTCGGGCCTCGTCAGCCGCATCGTACCTGCCGACAAGCTGATGGACGAGACCATGGCGGCGGCCGAGAAGATCGCCGCAATGTCGCGGCCCGCGGTCACGATGGCCAAGGAGGCGGTCAACCGCGCCTTCGAGACCACGCTCAACGAAGGCATGAGCGTTGAACGCAATCTGTTTCACGCGACCTTTGCACTCGAAGACCGGTCCGAGGGCATGGCCGCGTTCATCGAGAAGCGTAAGCCGGTCAACAAGAACCGGTAAAGCCGACGGATGGTAAGGCTGGTGTAAGGCTGCGCCCCTTTCCCGCAGCCCCCCTGTGACGCGCCTGCAACAAGCACGGATTTCATGGGGGTTTCCTCCGCGGCAGTTTGCCTGCGCGACCGGCGCTGGGTAAACAGTTAAGAGAGCCGCCGTCGGCGGGGGCGGACAGCCGGGGTTTGCGGGATTACATGATTGGGCGTGCCGCCAGAATTGGTCGCGTGAGGACGCGGCATCGATCGGGCGCGGGTCCTGTCCTGGCGGCATGGACTACGCTGGCGTTCTGCTGCGCACTGCCCGCTGCGGCCTACGCAGAGGCCCTGCCCGAGGCGCTGGTCAAGGCCTACCAGACCAATCCGCAGCTCAATGCCGAGCGCGCAAGGCAGCGCGCCACTGACGAGAACGTGCCGCAGGCGCTGGCCGGCTATCGGCCGCAGATCGTGGCAAGCCTCAGCGCCGGCTTGCAGGCGGTGCGCAACCTGCTTCCTGACAACACCATCCAGACCGCGACGCTGAAGCCCTGGACCATCGGCGTCACGGTGTCGCAAACCCTCTTCAACGGCTTCCGCACCGCCAACAGTGTGCGGGTCGCCGAACTCCAGGTGCAGTCCGGCCGAGAGGCGTTGCGCAATGTCGGTCAGGGCGTACTGCTCGACGCGGTAACCGCCTACACCAACGTGCTGGCGAACCAGTCGCTCGTCGAAGCCCAGCGCTCCAACGTCGCCTTCCTGCGCGAGACGCTCGCCATCACCCAGCGCCGTCTCAACGCCGGCGACGTCACCCCGACCGACACCGCCCAGGCCGAGGCGCGGCTCAATCGCGGCCTTGCCGATCTCAATGCCGCCGAGGTTGCACTCGCAGTGAGCCAGGCGACCTACGCCCAGGTGATCGGCAATGCGCCCTCCGCGCTTCGCCCCGCCGAAGTGGTCGATCGCTATCTGCCGAAGAGCCGCGAGGATTCGATCGCGATGGCGATCCGCGAGCACCCGGCGGTGATGGCCGCGAGCTTCGACGTCGACGTCGCCTCGACCAATATCCGCGTCGCCGAGGGCGCGCTGCTGCCGAGCGCCAGCCTCCAGGGCAGCGTCAGCCGCAGCCGCGACAGCGACCAGACCCTGGGCACCCGCGCCACCGACCAGGCCTCGATCGTCGCCAACGTCACCGCGCCGATCTATGACGGCGGCCAGGCCGCCTCGCAGACCCGGCAAGCCAAGGAAGTCACGGCGCAGAGCCGGCTGGTACTCGACCAGGTGCGCAACCAGGCCCGCACCGCCGCCGTCAGTGCCTGGGTTGCCAATGAAGGCGCCAAGATCGCAGTTTCGGCCTCGGAGTCCGAGGTGAAGGCTGCGACCGTTGCGCTCCAGGGCGTGCAGCGCGAGGCCGCCGGCGGACAGCGCACCACGGTCGACGTGCTGAACTCGCAGGCTGATCTGATCCAGGCCAGGGCCCGCCTGATCGGCGCGCTGCGTGATCGCGTCATCGCCTCCTACACGCTGCTCAGTGCGGTCGGGCATCTCGACGTCAAGACGCTGAGCCTGAACACCCCGGACTATCTGCCCGAAGTGCACTACCATCAGGTCCGCGACGCCTGGCACGGCCTGCGCACGCCGTCGGGGCAGTAGTCCCGATCTCCCGGTCGACACCGATGAAGAGCCGTCGCATCCACCTGATGGGAGCTTCCGGCTCCGGCGTGACGACGCTTGGCCGCGCGCTTGCCGACCGGCTCGCGCTGCCGCATCACGACACCGATGATTATTTCTGGCTGCCGACTGCGCCGCCTTATCAGACGGCACGTCCTGCCGCCGATCGGCTGCGCCTGATGCATGAGATGTTTCTTCCCCGTCTCGATTGGGTGCTCAGCGGCACCGTCACCGGCTGGGGCGACGAGCTTGTCCCGTTGTTCGATCTCGTCGTCTTCGTGACCACGCCGCGCGAGCTTCGCTTGCAGCGCCTGCGTGCCCGCGAAGCCACGCACTTCGGTGCCGACGCTGTCGCGCCCGGGGGCTGGCGCGGCCAGGAGATGGAGGCGTTCGTTGAATGGGCCTCGCACTACGAAGCCGGTGACCGCGACGGACGCAGTCTCATGAAAGATGAGGCGTGGCTCGCCAGCCTGCCCTGCCAGCTCGTCCGCGTTGACGGCTCGCGCCGCGTTGCCGAGCTGGTCGAGCTGCTATGCAGCGAAGCACAGCGACTGCCCTGACGATGTGATATTGTTCTTCGCGACAAGACATGAGGCGACGAAGCAGGGAGAGGAGCCAAAGCTCAACCGACGCGGTCTCCTGTTTGTCCCTCTCGGCGGCGGAGTAGCCATGACCACCCGAGCCCACGCCCGTGCGTCGCAACCCGCAACGCCGGTCAATTTTGACGTCCCGCCGCATGCCTGCGACTGCCACACCCACATCCACGGCGATGTCGAAAAATTTCCGTTCTTCCCGGGCCGGGTCTACACGCCCGAACCGGCCTCACCGGACGAGATGGCCGCCCTGCACGAGGCGCTGCATATCGAACGCGTGGTGATCGTCACCCCGAGCGTCTACGGCACCGATAATTCCTCGACCTTGTTCGGCATGAAGGCGCGCGGCGCGAACGCACGCGGGGTCGCCGTGATCGACGACAAGACGACGGAAGCCCAGCTCGACACGATGCAGCAGGAGGGTTTTCGCGGGATCCGCATCAATCTCGCAACCGACGGCATCAGCGATCCCATTGTCGGCCGGGCACGCTTCACCGCTGCGGTCGAGCGCATGAAGACGCGCGGCTGGCATGTGCAGCACTACACCACGCTGCTGACGATCTCCGCCATCAAGGATCTCGTGCTGGCCTCGCCGGTCCCCGCCGTGTTCGACCATTTCGGCGGTCTCGAGGCCTCGCTCGGACTGGAGCAGCCCGGCTTTGCCGACCTCGTCGCGCTCGTCAAATCAGGCAAGGCCTATGTGAAGATCTCCGGTGCCTACCGCTCGTCGAAGCTTGCGCCCGACTATCAGGACATGGTGCCTTGTGCCCGCGCGCTCATCGCAGCAAATGCCGACCGCATCGTCTGGGGCACCGACTGGCCGCACCCGGATTCGAGTCACGTCGAGGGGCGGAAAGCCACCGACATCGCGCCGCTCTATCAGATTGACGATGGCCGCCTGCTCAACCAGCTTCCGCTGTGGGCGCCTGAGGCCGATGTACGCAGGAAGATCCTGGTCGACAATCCGGCGCGACTGTACGGCTTCTGAGCATGGCGCGCATCAGCGCGCACGGCGGGAGAAGAAGGAGATCAGCACCGGCAGCGTCACCAGGATCACGACCGGCGCCAGCATCATGCCGGTGACGACGACGACCGCGAGCGGCTTCTGCACCTGCGAGCCGATGCCCTCCGACAACGCGGCCGGCAGCAGACCTACGCCTGCGACCACGCAGGTCATCAGCACGGGCCGGAGCTGCAACTCGCCGGTGCGGATCACCGCACTCATGCGATCCATGCCCTCTTCGATCAGCTGGTTGAACTGCGAAAGGATGATGATGCCGTCCATCACGGCAATGCCAAACAGCGCAATGAAGCCAATTGCCGCGGAGACGCTGAAGGCTGTGCCGGAGATCAGGAGGCCAAGCACGCCACCGAAGATCGCCATCGGGATCACGCTCATGGCGAGCAGCGTGTCGGTCATCGAGCCGAAATTGAACCAGAGCAGGATGGCGATCAGCGCCAGCGAGATCGGCACCACGATCGACAACCGCCGGATCGCATCCTGGAGATTGCCGAACTCACCGACCCATTCCATGTGCGAGCCGGGCGGCAGCTGGACCTGCTCGTCGATCTTCTGCTGCGCCTCGCGGATGGCGCTGCCGAGGTCGCGCTCGCGCACCGAGAATTTGATCGGCAGATAGCGCTCCTGCTGCTCGCGATAGATATAGGCCGCGCCGGAGACGAGGCTGATCGTCGCAACTTCGCTCAAGGGGATCTGGGTGATCGAGCCGTTCGGTCCGGGCGCGCCGATCCGGATGTTCTGGATCGCCTCGGCGCTGCGGCGATATTCCGGCGCGAGGCGAACGATGATCGGGAAGTGGCGATCGCTTCCCGGCTCATAGAGATCGCCCGCGGTGTCGCCGCCGATCGCGACTTTGATCGTGGCATTGATATCCCCGGGCGCGAGGCCGTAGCGCGCAGCCTTGGCGCGGTCGATGTCGATCTGCACCGTCGGCTGCCCGAGCGAGGTGAAGACCGCGAGATCAGTGATGCCCTGCACGGTCGACAGCACCTGCTTGATCTTGTTGGCGGTGTCGGTCAGCGCCTGAAGGTCATTGCCGAACAGCTTGATCGAGTTCTCGCCTTTGACGCCGGAGACGGCTTCGGAAACGTTGTCCTGGAGATATTGCGAGAAGTTGAATTCGACCCCGGGGAAGTGGTCGTCGAGCTGCTTGAGCAGCTGCGCCGTCAGCTCCTCCTTGTCATGCGTGCCCGGCCACTCGCTTGCGGGCTTCAGCGGCGCGAAGAACTCGGCATTGAAGAAGCCGGCAGCGTCGGTGCCGTCATCGGGGCGGCCGTGCTGGGACACCACGGACTCGACCTCGGGACGCGCGCGGATCAGCTTGCGCATCTCGTTGACGTAGGTGTTGCCTTCCTGGAGCGAGATGGTGGGTGGCAGCGTGGCGCGAATCCAGAGATTGCCCTCCTCAAGCTTGGGCAGGAATTCGAGGCCGAGCAGCCGGCCGAACACGATCGTCATCACCACGAGGCCGACCGCGCCGCCGAGCACGATGGTGCGGTTGGCGGTGGCCCAGTTCAGCACCGGCATATAGAGCCGGTGCAGGATCAGCATCACCCGGGTCTCGGTCTCCTCGACATGCGCGGGCAGGATGATCGCGGACAGCGCCGGCGTGATGGTGAAGGTCGCCAGCAGACCGCCGGCGAGCGCATAGGCATAGGTGCGCGCCATCGGGCCGAAGATGTTGCCCTCGACGCCTGACAGCGTGAATAGCGGCAGGAAGGCTGCGATGATGATTGCTGCGGCAAAGAAGATCGAGCGCGAGACGTCGGCCGCGGCGCTGAGGATGGCGTGGCTCTTCATGCCGAACAGCGTCTCGGGCGACATCTGCTCGGACTCGATCGTCGGCGTGGTCTGCGTCAGGCGGCGGAAGATCGCCTCCACCATGATGACGGTGGCGTCCACGATCAGCCCGAAATCGATGGCGCCGACCGAGAGCAGGTTGGCCGATTCGCCGCGCAGCACCAGGATGATCACCGCGAAGAACAGCGCGAACGGAATGGTGGCGCCGACAATCAGCGCGCTGCGCAGATCGCCGAGGAAGATCCACTGCAACAGCACGATCAAGAGGATACCGACCACCATGTTGTGCAGCACGGTGTGGGTGGTGAGGTCGATCAGGTCCTTGCGGTCGTAGATGCGCTCGATGCGCACGCCCGGCGGCAGGATGGTGGAATTATTGATCTGGGCGACGAGCTGCTCGACACGATTGATGGTCGGCGTGCTCTGCTCGCCGCGACGCATCAGCACGATGCCCTGCACGATGTCGTCGGCATCGTCGAGGCCGGCGATGCCGAGACGCGGTTTCTGGCCGACGGTGACTGTGGCGACGTCCTTCACCAGAACCGGATTGCCGTTGGTCTGCGCCACCATGGTGTTGGCGAGGTCGTCGATCGACTTGATCAGGCCGACGCCGCGGACCACGGCCGATTGCTGGCCGATATTGACAGTGTTGCCGCCGACATTGACGTTGGAATTGCTGACCGCCTGGAGCAGCTGCGGCAGCGTGAGGCCGTTGGCGACCAGCTTGTTGTTGTCGACCTGAAGCTCATAGGTCTTGCTCTTGCCGCCCCATCCGGTGACGTCGATCACGCCGGGCACGGCGCGGAAGCGGCGCTGGAGGATCCAGTCCTGGATGGTCTTGAGGTCGAGCACGCTGTAGTTCGGCGGGCCGACCAGGCGATAGCGGAAGATTTCGCCGATGGGGCTCAGGGGTGAGATCTGCGGCTGCACGTTGCCCGGCAGCGGCGCGAGTTGTGCCAGACGGTTCAAGACCTGCTGCAACGCCTCTTCATAGGTATAGGCGAAGGAGAACTGCAATTTGATGTCGGAGAGGCCGTAGAGCGAGATGGTGCGGATGGTCGTGAGGTTCTTCAGGCCCGCGACCTGGGTCTCGATCGGGATCGTGATGTAGCGCTCGATCTCTTCCGCCGACAGGCCCGGGCTCTGCGTGACGATGTCGACCATCGGCGGGGTCGGATCGGGATAAGCCTCGATGTTGAGCTGGTTGAACGCAATCAGGCCCCCGATGAACACGGCGACAAACATGCCGACCATCAGGAAGCGCCGGTTGACGGCAAGGGCGACGAGACGGTCCATTCAGGTTTTTCGCAGTTTCTTTGGGGCTCGTCGATCAGCTACCGGACGCCGCGCGGTCGATGAACAAACTGCCTTTGACGACGATCCGTTCGTCGGGCTTCAGGTTGCTGGTCACCTCGACGAGGTTGCCGTTGATGAGGCCGATCTTGATCTGGCGCAGCTCGACCGACTTGTCCTCATGCGCGACCCAGATGCGGACCTGGCTGCCTTCGTAGATCAGCGCCTGCTTCGGCACCGCAGGCGCCCCGCGGTCGCCGGCCGAATAGATCGTGACATTGGCGAACATTTCCGGCTTGAGCAGGCCGTCCTTGTTGTCGATGGTGGCGCGGACCAGCAGGCGGCGCGTGCTGGGATCGATCGCGGCGGCGACGTAATTGATCTTGGCGGTCAGCGGGCGACCCGGCAGCGCCATCACGTTGACGGAGATGTCCTGCCCGACGCTGACCTCGGCAGCATCGCTCTCGCGCACGAAGGCGGTGAGCCAGACCGTGGAGAGATCGCCGATCACAAAGACCGGATCGCTGGCGCCGGCGCTGACATATTGCCCGGGACCGATCTTACGCTGCACGACCGTACCCGAGAGCGGCGCATAGATCGTGATTTCAGGGTTGATGGTGCCCTTGTTCTGGAACGTCTTGATCTTCTCGTCGGTGAAACCGAGGATGCGCAGCTTGTTGTTCGCGGCCTCCAGCGCCGTCACCGCAGAGCGCATGTCGTTCTGCGCCTGCACCTGGGTCGCTTCCGCCTGCTGGAAATCCTTGAGCGGAATGGCGCGCCCTTCGTACAGATCCTTGGCGCGCCGGTACTGGATGTCGGCAAGCTCGAGCGCCGACTTTGCCTTGTTCTGCGAGGTCATCGCCGCGATGAAATCGTTCTGGGCCTGCACGGTGTCGGCGGCTTCGATTGTGAACAGCGGTTGACCTTGGGTCACGCTCTCGCCGGGTTTGGCGAGCAGCTTGGTCACCCGGCCCGCATAGGGCGAGAACACCGGCGTCGAGTGATCCTCGTCGACCGCGACCTTGCCTTCGGTGACGTATTCGGCACGGAAGGTCTTGGCACTAACCGGCTCGATCGTCAGCGTCGCCCATTCGGACGGCGTCGGCGTGAAATTCTGGGCGTTCTTGCGCGACTGGCTGGAAACCTCGGAATGCTTCTTGTCCTTCGCGCCGGCAAACAGGACGCCATAGGCGCCCGCCCCGGCAAGCGCCAGTAAAACTACGGATGTGATCACCCGCCGTTTTGTAAGCACCTGCAATCGTTTGGTATTTTTTTCTACCATGGGGCCCGGTCATGTCTGCGACGATCTCGGCAGACGACTGCCTCATCGGTCGCGCTAATAGTGCCGAATTGAGATTTCAGACAACCTAAAAAACGCAGGGCGTCCTTCGGTTTGCGTTAAAATTTTGCGACACGTCAGCTTCACGTCAGCTTCATTGCGGCCATTGCGGCGGATGGCTGCCGAGCGGCATCGCGGGACGGCTCCATTGCGCCGGCGTCCTCGACAACACCGCCGAATGGCGCACCGCCTTCAGCGTGCCGAAGCCAGATGACACCGTTTCCATGAACGCTGCATGTACGGCCTCGCCCGTAAGATCCGGGGTCTTGAGACCGCTTTCGAGCCGGCCGAGATTCCAGAGCCAGCGCCCGGTCTGGGCCAGCGACACGCGCACATGCCAGCTGCCGCCTTCGCGCGCCTGGCGCGCCTTGGCCATCATCGCGCCGAATGCCATCAGATAGCCGGTGGCGTGGTCGAGCATCTGCGCCGGCAATTCCTTGGGACCACCGGCGCCGGCGGCCTTCCCTTCCGCATCGTTGAAGCCGGTCGAGGTCTGCACCAGCGAATCGAATCCGCGCCGCTCGGCCCAAGGGCCGGCATGACCATAGGCCGACAACGTGACGTACACGATGCCGGGATTGATCTCCGCGGCCTGCTCCGGCGAGAAGCCAAGGCTAGCGAGCGCATGCGGTCGATAGCCTTGCGAAAAGATGTCGGCGTCTTTCAACAACTCGCGCATTTGCGCCTTGCCCGCTGCACTCTTGAGCTCAATGAAGGTGGTGAGCTTGCCGCGACCGGTGTCGATGGTGAGCCAGGGAATCGCCGGGAGATCCGGCCCCGAAACGAGCAGCACGTCCGCGCCATGCGCGGCGAGCGTGCGACCCGCGACAGGACCTGCGATGACGCGGGAGAGATCGAGCACCCGAAGGCCCGCGAGCGGCCGATCGCCTTTCGGCCAGGGCTTTGGCGAGGCATCGCCGATCTTCTCGATCGAGATCAGCGGCAATTGCGCGAGCGCGCGGGCCTGCGGCAGCGCGGACCATTCGTCGTAGGATCGCATCAGCGCAACGACTCCGCCGGCGGCATAGGCCGCAGTTTCAAAATCCTCGCCCTTCCATTGCATGAGCGCGGCCTGCACCTTGTCGCGCTCGGGCGCGCAACCAAGCACCTTGCAGACGGCAGCGCGGTGGTGCGGGAAATTGGTGTGGCAGCGAACGAAACGGTTGTCGCCGGTCTCGTAGACACCGGCGATGGCGTCCCAGGCCGGCGGCGGCGGCTTGTCGTCGAGCCGCAGATAGCGCTCGGAACGGCATTCGACGACGGCGTGGCGCATGTCGACGGCGACGTCCTGCGTCTCGCCGCTGCGCAGTCTCCAGATTTCGGCAGCGGCAAGACCGGCGGCGGCGATGGTCGTCTGCCCGGCGACCGCGACGCGAAACGAGGATGGGATCTGCGGCTCTTCTCCGGTCAAGCGCACGCGTTCGAGCGCGGCCACATCGCCGCCAGCGGAGATCCAGATGTCACGGAGGATACCAGTGGGGCGTTGCATCGCAGCCTCTCTCCCTTGCCATTCTAGCATGATCCTTTCGGAAAACCGCTGCGCACCTTTCCGGATCATGCTGTAGTTCTTTGCGACCATCCCACGGGCACGGAAAGGATTGCAATGGCCACCATCGATCCCCTTACGGCAGGCGCCGTGTTCGTCGCGACGGCGGCCACCGACGCAGTCTATGTGATGTTCACCTCGGCCGTCGTTGCACGTAAGCGCGTGCCGGCGGCGAGCTGGAGCGCGATCTGGTATCTGCTCTCCTCCTACGCCGTGATCAGCTACACGGAAAACGCCGTCTATGTCGCTTTCGCGGCGGCCGGATCCTGGGTCGGCGCCTATGCGTCGCTGACCTTCCTGCACCGCCCGCCCGGCGGCCCGCCGGTTGGGGCCGCGCCGGAGTGAGCTTCACTATCAATTACACGTTCGATGTCGTCCTGGCGAAAGCCAGGATCCATTATCCCGATCGCATGTTGTTGAAATACGCTTTGGCCGCGAGATCGCACAACTACATCGATTTGTGGTAATGGGTCCTGGCTTTCGCCAGGACGACTTCGAAAAGCGCACAACCAACAACACGGAAAACCAAACAATGGATCTCGGTCTCAAAGGGAAAAGCGCCGTCGTGCTCGGCGGCACGCGCGGCATCGGGCGGGCGATTGCGGCGACGCTGGCCGGTGAAGGCAGCAATGTCGCGGTGTGCGCGCGCAATGCGGAGCAGGTTGCGGCCACCGTTGCTGAATTGAAGGCGAGCGGCATCAACGCCACCGGCGGCACGGTCGACGTCACCGACGGTGCGGCGCTTAAGGCGTGGATCGAGGGCGCAGCCAAGGAGCTCGGCGGCATCGACCTGCTGTTCGCCAATGCGGGCGCCATGGCGCAAGGCCATGATTCCGCATCATGGGAACAGAATTTCCGGCTCGACGTGCTCGGTGCGGTGCATGCGTTCGACGCAGCGCGGCCGTTTCTCGAGGCCAGCGGCGAAAAGAGCGGCGACGCCGCCTTCATCATCATCTCCTCGATCGCAGCGGCGCAGGCCGATTTCGCCAGCTCCTACGGACCGATCAAGGCCGCGCTGATCCACATGGCCAAGGGCCTGGCGCGGCAGTACGCCAAAAAGAAGATCCGCGTGAATGTCGTGTCGCCGGGCACCGTCTATTTCAAGGGCGGCATCTGGAACATGATCGAGCAGAACATGCCCGAGCGCTACAACGACGCGATGAAGCGAAATCCGACGGGACGTATGGCCACTCCGCAAGAGATCGCGAACGCCGCGGTATTTCTTGCGAGCCCGGTGTCGGGGTTCACGACGGGATCGAATCTGGTCGTGGATGGCGCGATCTCGAACCGAGTGAATTTCTAGAGAAGCGCGCGCTCCTGGAATTCCGTTATCCTGAGGTGCGAGGTTTGCGATGCGTAGGCATCGCAAACCGAGCCTCGAAGGATGAACGGCCCGGATGCAGCAGGGCCGTCGCCCTTCGAGGCCTCCGCTACGCTCCGGCGCCTCAGGGTGACGGTGAGAGGCCCGTGTGCGTGGTTACCCTCAATGAAAATCCCGCGACGGCGGCAGGATGCGGATGTTGCGGGGGTGACGGATTTTTTGTGCCGGCATGTCCGCGAGGGCGCGGGGGTCCTCGTTGAGCGGTTCGACCATGGTGGCGCCTGCGGGCACTGGATGCTTGCGGCTCAGCGCATCATTGGCGAGACCGACCAGATCGTGCGAGCGGTCGACCATCCGCTGCGCGATCAGATGCGTCACCTTCTCGGGGCTGCTCTGGATATAGCCCTGCACCTCGATGAGGCGCGCGCCCATCACCTCCTTGCGGTACTGCTCCATGATCTTGGGCCACACCACGACATTGGCGATGCCGGTTTCGTCCTCCAGCGTCATGAACACGACGCCACTGGCGCTGCCCGGCCGCTGCCGCACCAAGACCACGCCGGCGCAGCGGACGCGCCGCCGCTCGTTCTCATGACTGATCTCCTTGCAGGCGACGATCCGCTCACGTGAAAACATCTCGCGCAGGAATTCCATCGGATGACCCTTCAGTGACAGCCGGATGGTCTGGTAGTCGGCGACGACCTGTTCGGGACGTGGCATCACGGGCAATGGCTTGGCCTGCTCGTCCGGCTGCTCGCGCGCAGTCGCGGCTTCGAACAGCGGCAACGGCACGTCGTCGGGCAGGCGCCGCACCTGCCACAGCGCCTCGCGGCGATCGAGCCCGAGCGAGCGAAATGCATCGGCATCCGCCAGCAGGATCAGCGCGCGCTTGGGCAGGCCGGTATCACGGGCAAAGTCCTCGAGCGAGGTGAACGGCCTGCGATTGCGGGCGGCGATGATGCGGTCGGCCCAGTCTTCCTTCTTGTCATTCCGGGGCGACGCGTCAGCATCGACCCCGGAATCCATTCCGCCAGGCGTATGCGGCCCGATGGATTCCGGGCTCGCGCTGCGCGCGCCCCGGAATGACAGCTGGATGGCTTTCAGTCTCTCCTCATCCGCGTCGAGCCAGTGAAAACCGTCGATCTGGCGGAAGCCGAGACGCACGGCGCAGTATTTGTCCTCAGTGCTCTCCAGCGTGTTCTGCGCAAAGCTGTAGGACACGTCGATCTCGCGCACCTCGACGCCGTTCTTGCGGGCATCACCGACGATCTGTGCCGGGGCATAAAAACCCATCGGCTGCGAGTTCAGGAGGCCGCAGCAGAAGGCATCGGGATGATGGTATTTCAGCCATGACGAGATGTAGACGAGTTGGGCAAAGCTCGCGGCATGGCTCTCCGGGAAGCCGTAGGAGCCAAAACCCTTGATCTGATCAAAGCAGCTTCTGGCGAAGTTTGCATCATAGCCGCGCGCGACCATGTTGCCGATCAGCTTCTCCTCGTACTGGCCGATGGTGCCGACATTACGAAAGGTCGCCATCGAGCGGCGCAGGCCGTTGGCTTCCTCGGAGGTGAATTTCGCCGCCTCGATCGCAATGCGCATCGCCTGCTCCTGGAACAGCGGCACGCCCAACGTTTTGTGCAGCACATTGTAAAGCTCATTCTTGTCGCCGTGATCCGGCGACGGGGACGGATAGTTCACCTTCTCCAGGCCGTTCCGCCGCCGCAAGTAAGGATGCACCATGTCGCCCTGGATCGGCCCCGGGCGCACGATCGCCACCTCGATGACGAGATCGTAGAAGGTCCGCGGCTTCAGGCGCGGCAGCATGTTCATCTGGGCGCGGCTTTCGACCTGGAAGACGCCGAGCGACTCGCCGGCACACAGCATGTCGTAAACCCTGGGATCATCCTGTGGGACGCTCGCCAGCACAAAACGCTCACCCTTGTGCTGATCGATCAGATCAAAACACTTCCTGATGCAGGTCAGCATGCCCAGCGCAAGCACGTCGACCTTCATCATGCTGAGCGCGTCGACGTCGTCCTTGTCCCATTCGATGAAAGTGCGGTCGTCCATCGCGGCATTGCCGATCGGCACATAGGTATCGAGCCGATCCTGCGTCAGCACATAGCCACCGACATGCTGGGACAGATGGCGCGGGAATTCGATCAGCTCGGTCGCAAGCTCGACCGCAAGGTTGATCATGGGGTTTCTGGGATCGAGCCCGGCCTGCCGGACCTGCATGTCGTTGAGGCCCTTGCCCCAGCTGCCCCAGACGGTGTCGGCGAGCGCGGCGGTAACGTCCTCGGTCAGGCCCAGCGCCTTGCCGACATCGCGGATGGCGCTGCGCGGGCGATAATGGATGATGGTAGCGATGATCGCGGCACGGTGGCGGCCGTAGCGGCGATAAACATATTGCATCACCTCCTCGCGCCGCGAATGCTCGAAATCGACGTCGATATCAGGCGGCTCCAGCCGCTCCTTGGAGATGAAGCGCTCGAACAACAGATCGACCTTGGTTGGATCGACCGAGGTGATGCCGAGCACGTAGCAGACGGCGGAGTTCGCCGCCGATCCCCGCCCCTGGCACAAAATGTTCTGGCTGCGCGCGTAGTGAACGATGTCGTGCACGGTGAGGAAGTAGTGCGCGTATTTCAGCTCGGCGATCAACGCGAGCTCCTTCTTGATCGTCGCACGCAGCTTGTCGTCGATGTTGCCGCCGAAATATTTGTCGACACCCGCCCAGGTCAGGTCCTCCAGATGTCCCTGCGCGGTCTTGCCGGGCGGCACCGGCTCGTCAGGATACTGGTATTTGAGCTGATCGAGCGAGAAGTCGATACGACCGGCAAAGCGCATGGTCTCCGCGATCGCCTCGGGAAAATCGCGGAACAGTCGTGCCATCTCACGGGGCGTCTTCAGGAAGCGTTCGGCATTGGTTTCCAGCTTCCGTCCGACCGCCTCGATCGTGGTCTTTTCCCGGATACAGGTGAGCACGTCCTGAAGCGGACGGCGGCCGGGATCGTGATAGAGCACCTCGTTGGTCGCGAGCAGCGACACTTCTGCCTTGGCAGCGAGATCGTCGAGCCGCGCCAGGCGACGGCGATCGTCGCCGCGATAGATCAGGCTCGCTGCCAGCCACACGCCCTCGGCGGGACTCGTTCTCAGCTTTGCGAGAATGTCGAGCGCTTGCGTTGACTCGAACCGATGCGGCAGCGTCAGGATCAGAAGTTGCCCCTCGGAGAACTCGAGCAGATCGGCGAAGGTGAGACGGCATTCGCCCTTCTCGATCCGCGTGATACCGTCGCCGCGCTTGCCCCGGGTGAGAAGCTGGCAGAGCCGGCCATAGGCGGCACGGTCGCGCGGATAGACGAAAATGTCGGGCGTGCCGTCGACGAAGACGATGCGCGCGCCGATCAGCAGTTTCGGCTTGTGCAGCACCTTGTCATTGTCGAGCTCCTTGTAGGCGCGCACCACGCCGGCCAGCGTGTTGTGATCGGCAATGCCGATCACGGGAATGCCAAGCCTGCTGGCCTGATGCACATAGGCGCGCGGATCCGAGCCGCCGCGCAGGAAGGAGAAATTGGTGGTGATGCCGATCTCGGCATAGGCTGATGACTTCATGCGAAGAGACCGTGCACATACCAGTTGGGGGCCGCGGGCTTGCCGTCGGCGTCGAACACCTCGCCCTCGTAAAGACCGTCGCGAAAGATCCAGAAGCGCAGGCCCTCGGCATCCTCGATGCGGAAATAATCCCGCGTCAGCTGCTTGCCGTCCTGCCGCCACCATTCCATGGCGATGCGCTCGGGTCCTTCCACCCGCACCACCGCATGTTTCGCGCGCCGCCAGGTGAATTGATGCGGCGGGCCGTCGGGCACGGTCGCGAACGGCACGGTGACCGGCTCCGGCTTGTCGAACAGCCGCAAGGGGCGCAGCGGCGGCTCGCTCTCGGCACGATCAGGCCACTCGGCCTGCATGGCGGCAGTAAGATGATGCTGTGCCGGCGCGGCCAACACTGCCTGCTCGGGGATATGTGTATCCTGCGGGAGATGCACGACGACGCGTTTTCCGCCGATGCGCGCGGCGATGCGGTCGATCAGCGCGGCGAGTTCGTCATTGTCGTGAACGTGCGCGTCGAGATCGCGCTGCTCCTGCACCACGATCTCGGTGCGGCTCGCCGACAGCCGCACCATGTCGAAGCCGAAGCCGGGATCGAGGGGATCGGCGAGCGCATCGAGACGTTCGCGGAACAGCCGGTCGATCACTGCACTTCGCGTTACGGGACGCCCGGTCTCGACCATGATCGCACGCACCACGCCATCGGAGCGGAAGAACGCGGCCTCCAGCCGGCGCGCGCCCTTGCCCTGCTTCTCCATGGAGGTAACAAGCGTATCGGCCAGCCGCGATAGCGTCATCGCGATCATGGTGTCGGTCGCGATCGGCTCGGCAAAGCGTCTTTCGACGATGTAATCGGGCAGCGGCTTGCGCGGATTGATCGGCGCGTCGCCCTGCCCCAGCGCATGCGCGAGCAGGGTCGAGAACCGCGCGCCGAACCGCGCGGTGATTTCGCTTGGGGCGCGCGAGGCGACATCGCCGATGGTCTTCAGGCCGGCGCGGCGCAGGCCGGTGGTGATGGCCTCGTCCGCACCGAGCGCGGACACCGGAAACCGATCGATCGCCGCCGCCTCCCCGCCATCGGCAACGATACTGCCCGTGGCCTGCCGCGTCAGCGTGCGCGCACAGACCGAGGTGCCGGCGATCGCCGCGCTGACGGCAAAGCCCTGGCGGGCAAGTGCGCGGACGAGGGTCTGTAACAGCGCCGCCTCGCCGCCGAACAGATGCGCGCAGCCGGTGATGTCGAGAAACAACCCATGCGGGGCATCGAGCGCCACCAGCGGCGTGAAGCGGTCGCACCAATCGGCGATGTCGCTGAGCGTCTTTGCATCGGCCACGACATCGGCGT
Organism: Bradyrhizobium sp. CCBAU 51627; assembly: GCF_028128765.1. Lineage (GTDB taxonomy): Bacteria > Pseudomonadota > Alphaproteobacteria > Rhizobiales > Xanthobacteraceae > Bradyrhizobium. The sequence goes on along the minus strand of NZ_LBJG01000024.1, from coordinate 1,492,500 downwards.
CGAACACTTTCAAGTCCGGACACATCGCCCGCGCATTGGCCAGCGGCTGGCCGATATACAGGCCGAGCCGCTCGGCGACCTCGCCCAGCGCATGGATCACCAGCGCGTTGTTGTCCTTGATGACAACAATACTCGGCGTATTGGTCTTACCCAGCCCGGCGCTGTTGAAGAACCGCTGGATCCGGTCGATGGTCAGGCGCGGCAGCCACAGGCTGAGAATACGTCGACGGCTCACTGAACTGGCACTCATCACATTTCCATTCCATGATCCACCGGCCACACGGGCCATGACGGTTGCGCAACAGCTCGGCATCGAAGCACGGCGCGCCCCAGGCACTCCACATCGACGCCGGGGGCGAATGCGCCGCGCGCAGCATCCATCGCGTCTCCGCGGTCGACGGCAGCGGCTGCGCCGCCATCCGCAACAGCAGGCCGGTGACGCCGGACGATTGCGCAGCCAGTGTCAGCTTGCGGCTCGCCACCAGATCGAACTGTCTTGTCTCGCCCCAGAGCTCGAGCACGACGGCACCGAGCGCATCGCAGGCGAGCGCATCGGCCGAGGTGCGTAGCGCGCTCTCGACATCGGCGGCACGCACCATCACCACACGGCGCGGATCGAGGCCGAGCTCGGCGAGCCCGCTCATCGACAACGCGCCCGTCTCCATCTCCGAGAAATCCTGTCGCACCCACAGCAGCGGCCGTTGCACCGACACGCGCCCCGCGAGCCCGGTGACAAAACCGGTCGCGACCGCGCCCTGAGATCCAGCGCAAAACACCTCGTGGATCGCCGCACGCGCGAGGCCGCCTTTCAAGGCGCGATCGACCTCGCCGTGACCGAGCGCGACGCGGTCCTGATGATGCACGACCTCTGCCGTCTCGATCCGTTCGATCTGGCTGCGCAAGGTCGCAAGCGCGCTCATGCGTGCGCCGCTCATGCTCGCCGCTCCTTCAGAGGTGATTGCCGGAGGCTCTCAAAAAGAGAACCAGCGGCTGGCTCATTTGTTCATGATATGTTCTAATATAAAGCTAACGGCGCGCGAAGAGTCAATCGAATTGGCACGCCAAAGATTCATGAGCGGAATCAAAGAGATTCAACATGGACGTACAACGCAAGCTGGAAATTCTCGCGGATGCCGCCAAGTACGACGCCTCCTGCGCCTCCAGCGGTACCGAGAAGCGGGATTCCAGCGACGGCAAGGGCATGGGCTCGACCGCGCCTGGCATGGGCATCTGTCATTCCTATGCGCCGGACGGACGCTGCATCTCGCTGCTCAAGGTGCTGCTGACCAACGCCTGCAATTACGATTGCCTGTATTGCGTCAACCGCGCCTCCTCCAACGTGCCGCGCGCCCGCTTCACCATCGAAGAAGTCGTCAAGCTGACGCTCGACTTCTACCGGCGCAATTACATCGAAGGGCTGTTTCTCTCCTCCGGCATCATCCGCAACCCCGACTACACGATGGAGCAAGTCGTGAGCGTCGCGCGAAAGCTGCGCGAGGAGCATCACTTCCGCGGCTACATCCACCTCAAGACCATTCCGGAGGCCGACGACGCGCTGATCACGGAAGCCGGCAAATATGCCGACCGTCTCTCCATCAATATCGAGATGCCCGAAGCGGCGAGCCTGCAGCAATTCGCACCGGAGAAGGACGTACGTGCGATCCGCCGCACCATGGGCCGGCTGCGGCTGAAGCTGGACGAGGCCGAAGAAGATCGAAGCGCGAAAACAAAGGCGAAGCCGCAGCGTTTCGCACCGGCCGGGCAAAGCACGCAGATGATCGTCGGCGCCGACAGCGCAAACGACCACACCATTCTCCACACCAGCGCCAATCTCTACGGTTCCTACCGGCTGTGGCGCGTCTATTACTCTGCGTTCAGCCCGATCCCCGATGCAAGCCGAGCCCTGCCTCTACGCGCGCCGCCACTGCTGCGCGAGCACCGGCTCTATCAGGCCGACTGGCTGATGCGGTTCTACGGCTTCGACGTCGGCGAGATCGTCGACGACAGCGCGATGCTGCCGCTCGACATCGATCCAAAACTCGCCTGGGCGCTCCGTCACCGCGACCGCTTCCCGCTCGACGTCAATCGCGCCAGCCGTGAGGAATTGTTGCGCGTGCCCGGCTTCGGCACCAAGGCCGTCGAACGCATCATCGCGACGCGGCGCACCACAACGATCCGCCTCTCCGATCTCGCGCGGCTTCACGTGCCCAAGCACAAGGCTCTCCCGTTCATCGTCCTCAGCGATCACCGCCCCTCGCCGCACCGTCTCGACGAGGCGCGGCTGATCGAACGGTTCAAGCCGAAGGCAACGCAACTGGGGTTTGGATTCTGATGCAGTACATCACCCTCGACAGCGAAACCGATTTCGACGGCTGGCGCAAAGCCGCGCGCAGCCTTGTGCTTCATCATGTTGCGCCTGACGATGTCACCTGGGCCGTGCGGGGCGGCGACGCCGAGTTGTTCGCGCCGCCCGCGCCGTCTCCGATCCTCGAGGTGAACGACAGCACATTCAATGTATCGGCAAAATTCGTCGAGCTCGCCAAGGCCACGATCCTGCATCGCGACGGCGAGCGCTTTGCGATCCTCTATCGCCTGCTCTGGCGCCTGAGGGACCATCACGATCTCATGGAGGTCGCGACCGACCCTGATGTCGTCAAGGCCACGGCCATGGCACGCGCGGTTCATCGCGACGAGCACAAGATGCAAGCCTTCGTGCGCTTCCGCGAGATCGGCCGGGAACGCGAGGCGCATTACGTCGCCTGGTTCGAGCCGGAGCATCACATCGTCGAACTCGCCGCGCCGTTTTTCGCGCGGCGCTTTGCCGATATGCCCTGGTCGATCCTGACGCCGGACCTCTGCGCGCATTGGGACGGCCACGCGCTCTCGTTCACCCCAGGCGTCAGCAAGAGCGAGGCACCCGGCGAAGACCGGCTGGAGGAAACCTGGCGACGCTACTACGCCAGCATCTTCAATCCGGCGCGGCTCAAGGTGAAGGCGATGCAGGCGGAGATGCCGAAGAAATACTGGAGGAACCTGCCGGAGGCTTCGATCATTAAACCCCTGATCGAGGACGCCGAGCGCATGACCGGTGCTATGATCGCCAACGCCGCAACCGATCCGCACAGGCCTCAGAAGCGGCCGGAGGCTTCGATGAAACGCAAGCTTGCTGCCGACACTCTCGAAGCGCTTCGTGAAGAGGCCGCGCATTGCCGCGCCTGCCATCTCTACAAGGATGCGACCCAGACCGTGTTCGGCGAAGGCCCGAAATCTGCCAATATCATGCTGGTGGGCGAGCAGCCCGGCGACAAGGAAGACCTCGCCGGCCATCCGTTCGTGGGTCCAGCCGGCCAGATGCTCGACCGTGCACTGGCGGAGGCTGGAGTCGACCGCAAGAAAGTCTATGTCACCAACGCGGTGAAGCATTTCAAATTCGTGCCGCGCGGAAAGATCCGCCTGCACCAGAAGCCGGCAACGCCGGAGATCAAGGCGTGCCGGCAGTGGTATGAACGGGAAGTTTCGGCAGTCCAGCCTGATCTCATCGTGGCGATGGGCGCGACCGCCGCGCAAAGCGTGTTCGGCAAGATCACGCCCATCGGCAAGAACCGCGGCCGGCTCATAGACCTTCCCGATGGACGCAAAGCTCTGGTGACGGTGCATCCGTCCTATCTGCTGCGGCTGCCCGATCCGGAGGCGAAGGTGCTGGAATATCAGCGCTTTGTCGCGGACCTCAAGATCGCCGCCGCGCTACAACGGAAATCCTCGCGCGCCGCCTGACGCAAGCGGCACGCCGCGGCAGTCCGCCGTTGATGACTCGCGTCATTGCATTCATCCGCCGTCATTTCAACCGCCTGTCACATGCCGCGCGCAAAATCGGGGCCTTGGGACAGGAGAAATTTCCAATGAGTGACGTTGCATTGCCGGGCTCCATCGAGCCGGCCTTGAGCAAGGGGCCCGACCTCAATCGCGGATTCCATCCGCTCACCGGCGTGATCTACATGGGGGTGATCGCGGCCGCATTGCTCTTCGTCGCTTACAGCATTTGGATCGACGTCGATGCCACCGGCACGCAGGTCAAGACGTTCGCTCCCTTCCTCCTGCTCTTCATCGCGCTCCTGATCGCGCTCGGCTTCGAGTTCGTGAACGGCTTCCACGACACCGCCAACGCGGTTGCGACCGTGATCTATACCCGCTCGCTGCCGGCCCACGTCGCCGTGGTCTGGTCCGGCATGTTCAACCTGTTCGGCGTGCTGCTGTCCTCGGGCGCGGTCGCGTTCGGCATCGTCTCGCTGCTCCCGGTCGAGCTGATCCTCCAGGTCGGCTCCAGCGCCGGTTTCGCGATGGTGTTCGCGCTGCTGATCGCCGCCATCATCTGGAACGTCGGCACCTGGTATTTCGGCCTGCCGGCCTCGAGCTCGCACACCCTGATCGGCTCGATCATGGGCGTCGGCATTATAAACGCGGTCCTGCATGGCCGCAGCGGCACCTCCGGCGTCGATTGGACCCAGGCCATCAACATCGGCAAGGCGCTGCTGCTGTCGCCGCTGTTCGGTTTCGCTCTCGCCGCCGGCCTGCTGCTGGTCCTGCGCACGGTCCTGCTGCGCGCGACTCCCGCCCTGTTCGGTGAGCCGAAGGGCGACCAGCCGCCGCCGTGGTGGATCCGGGGCATCCTGATCCTCACCTGCACGCTGGTGAGCTTCTTCCACGGCTCCAATGACGGCCAGAAGGGCATGGGCCTGATCATGCTGATCCTGATCGGCACCGTCCCGACCGCCTACGCGCTCAACCGCGCGCTGCCGGAGAGCCAGATCGCCGCGTTCAGCCAGAATTCGGAGGCCGCCAGCAAGATCATCGAAGCCAAGGCCGCCGGCTACAGCGTGATCGGCAATCCGCGCCCCGCCGTGACCAACTACGTCGCGCAACACGAGGTCAACGGCGGCACGTTCCCGTCGCTCGCCGTGCTCGTGCGCGACATCGCGAAGCAGGTGACCACCTACGGCTCGCTTGCGAAGGTGCCGGCCGAGCTCGTCGGCAACACCCGCAACGACATGTATCTCGTCTCGGAAGCGCTTCGCTTCCTGATGAAGGACAGGGAAGCCGAGCTCAGCGCCGCTGAGGTCACCGTGCTCACCGCCTACAAGGGCTCGCTCGACAGCGCCACGAAGTTCATCCCCGGCTGGGTGAAGATCGCGGTCGCCATTGCGCTTGGCCTCGGCACCATGGTCGGCTGGAAGCGCATCGTCGTCACAGTCGGCGAGAAGATCGGCAAGACCCACCTGACCTATGCGCAGGGCGCCTGCGCCGAGATCACCGCGGCTGCCACCATCGCTGCCGCCGACGTCTACGGCCTGCCGGTCTCGACCACCCACGTGCTGTCATCAGGCATCGCGGGCGCCATGGCCGCCAACGGCTCGGGCCTGCAATGGGCCACGATCCGCAACATCGCCATGGCCTGGGTGCTGACCCTGCCGGCCGCAATGCTGATCTCGGGCGTGCTCTATTATCTGTTCTCGCACCTGTTCTGAGCCGAGACACGGCATAGGAAGCAAAAGGGCCCGCGCGGTGCACGGGCCCTTCTCATTCGTGCCTCAGCGCATCAAGACGCCGCGAGCTGTTCCTCGACGAGCTTGACCCAGTAGGAGGTGCCGAACACGATCGCCTCGTCGTTGAAATTATAGGCAGGGTGGTGCAGGCCGGCGCTGTCGCCGTTGCCGCAGAAGATGAAGGCGCCGGGACGCGCTTCCAGCATGTAGGCAAAGTCCTCGCCGCCCATCAGCGGCGGCATCTCGAGCACATTGGCCTCGCCTGCCACCTGCTTGGCAATGCGCGTCGCGATTTCGGTCTCCGCGGCGTGGTTGTTCACGACGGGATAACCGCGCTTGTAGTGCAGATCGATCTTTGCGCCGGTGATCTGGGCGACGCCCGCCACGACTTCGCGCACGCGCTTCTCGACCAGCTTGCGCACGTCGGGCGTCAGTGTGCGGATCGTGCCCCTCAGCGTCGCGGTTTGCGGAATGACGTTACGGGCATTGCCGGCGTGGAATTCGCAGATCGAGATCACGGCCGATTCCAGTGGATCGACGCTGCGCGCGACGATCGACTGCAAGGCGGTGATCAGCTGCGCGCCCACGAGAACGGAATCGATGGATTTGTGGGGACGCGCGGCGTGGCCACCAAGGCCCTCGATCATGAAGTCGACCTCGTCGGTCGACGCCATGATCGGGCCGGGCCGGATCGCGAATGAGCCGATCGGAATGCCCGGGCCGTTATGCATGCCGTAGACCTGCTCGATGCCGAAACGCTCCATCATGCCGTCCTTGACCATCGCCGCGCCGCCGGCGCCGCCTTCCTCGGCCGGTTGGAAGATCACGATGGCATCGCCGGCGAAGTTGCGGGTTTCGGCGAGATAACGCGCAGCCCCGAGCAGCATCGCGGTGTGGCCGTCATGGCCGCAGGCGTGCATCTTGCCCGGAGTCTTGGATGCGTAAGGCAGGTTGGTTTGCTCCTCGACAGGGAGAGCATCCATATCGGCGCGCAAGCCGATCGCCTTGAGACCCTCCCCGGGCGGCTTGCTGCCCTTGATCACCCCAACCACACCGGTCTGGCCGATGCCGGTGACGACCTCGTCGCAGCCGAACTCGCGCAGACGATCGGCAACGAATGCTGCGGTGCGGTGAACGTCGTAGAGCAGCTCGGGATACTGGTGGATGTCCCGCCGCCAGGCCTGGATGTCGGGTTGAAGGTCGGCGACGCGGTTCACGATCGGCATGGAGGAGTCTCAAGCTTTGTTGAAAATACAGGACTGTCTACCATGCAAGCGCCAGTCCACCTAACTCCCGCAGATCGAGGGTAGTTCTGCCCCCTGCTCATGGCAGGGCTTGTCCCGGTGGTGGCTGTCTGCCTATTAGAGCGGAACGTTTAGGGACCATCCGGGGTGGAAGCAGAATGCCAAGACGGCTCGAAGGTGAGTTTGATTATATTGTCGTGGGCGCCGGCACGGCCGGCTGCATCCTTGCGAACCGCCTCTCGGCCGAGCCCAAAAATCGCGTCCTCATTCTGGAGGCCGGGGGGGACGACAACTGGATCTGGTTCCACATTCCGGTCGGCTATCTCTTCGCGATCGGCAATCCGCGCTCGGACTGGATGTTCAAGACCGAAGCCGAGCCGGGACTGAACGGCCGCGCGCTCGCCTATCCCCGCGGCAAGGTGATCGGGGGCTGCTCGGCGATCAATGCCATGATCTCGATGCGCGGGCAGGCCGCCGACTACGACCACTGGCGCCAGCTCGGCATGACCGGCTGGGGCTATGATGACGTGCTGCCGCTGTTCAAGCGGCTGGAGGATCACTTCCTAGGCGCGAGCGAGCATCACGGCGCCGGCGGCGGCTGGCGCATCGAGGCGCCACGGCTGTCCTGGGCCGTTCTCGATGCCGTTGGCGATGCCGCAGAGGAAATGGGCATCAAGCGCATTCCGGATTTCAACACCGGCGACAACGAAGGCACGAGCTATTTCCACGTCAACCAGAAGCGCGGCCGGCGCTGGTCGTCGGCCCGCGGATTCCTCAAACCGGTGCTGAACCGCCCCAATCTGCGGCTCGAGAAGCATGTGCTGGTCGACCGCCTTATCATCGAGCAGGGCCGCGCCGTCGGTGTGCGCTTCATCCAGAACGGCGAGATCATCGAGGCACGCGCGAGGCGCGAGGTGATCCTCTCGGCAGGTGCGATCGGCTCCGTGCAGGTGCTGCATCGCTCCGGCATTGGTCCCGCCGACTGGCTGTCGCCCCTTGGCATCGACATCGTGATGGAGAAACCCGGTGTGGGGCGCAATCTGCAGGATCATCTCCAGCAGCGCGCGATCTACAAGGTCGCGGGCGTGCGGACGCTGAACGAGACCTATTACAACCTCTTCCGCCGTGGCCTGATGGGCCTCGACTATGCCTTCCGCCGCCGCGGTCCGCTGACCATGGCGCCGTCGCAACTCGGCATCTTCACGCGCTCCGACGCAACGCGTGCGCGCGCCAACATCCAGTTCCACGTGCAACCGCTGTCGCTCGACAAGTTCGGCGATCCGCTGCACCGCTTCCCCGCGATCACGGTGAGCGCCTGCAATCTCCAGCCGACCTCGCGCGGCACCGTGCGCCTGCGCTCGGCAACACCGGACGAAAAGCCGATCATCGCGCCGAATTACCTTTCGACCGACGACGACCGCCAGGTCGCCGCCGACGCCATCCGCACCACGCGCCGCCTGATGCGGCAAAAGGCGCTGGCAAAGTATCGCCCGACCGAATATCTGCCCGGCCCCTCCGTCGGCGATGACGACGCCTCGCTTGCAAAAGCCGCTGGCGACATCGGCACCACCATCTTCCATCCTGTCGGCACCGCGAAGATGGGAACGGCGAACGATCCGATGGCGGTGGTCGACGAGCGGCTGCGCTTCTACGGCCTCGGCGGCTTGCGCATCGTCGATGCCTCGATCATGCCGACCATCACCTCGGGCAATACCAACACGCCGACGGCGATGATCGCAGAGAAAGGGGCAACGATGATCTTGGAGGATGCGCGATAAAGACCACGCGGGGCGACTACGCAGATCTTAGTACGACGGCCGGGTCCAAACGCGCGGCCCGCTCCGCGGGCAGCAGACCGAAAACGGTCCCGGCAAGACCGGAGCAGGCGATCGCGATCAACGCCATCGCCCCGTTGAACTCGATGGGCCACCCCAGCACCGAAGGGACCACACGCGCACACACATAGCCAACGATCAGTCCTAACAGACCGCCGATCGTGCAGAGGAGCACCGCTTCCAGCAGGAACTGTCGACGGATGTCCTGCGGTCGGGCACCGAATGCCAGTCGAATGCCAATTTCACCGATCCGTTCGGTCACCGACACGAGCATGATGTTCATCACCCCGATGCCGCCGACCAGCAGCGAGATTCCTGCCAGCGTGGACACCAGTAACGTGAACTGGCGATAAGCCCGGTCACGGGTCTGGGCGACCTGAACAAGGTTCTGGATCCGGAAATCGTCGACCTTGCGCCCGACGATCTTGTGACGTTGTCTCAGGACGCGCGCAATCGCGGTTTCTGCGGCGGGCATCGACAGGGCGGATTCGGTTTTCACCAATATCGAATGCACAGCGTCGGGATTGGCCTGACTGCGTCCAACGGTGAAGATTCTCGCCGACGACAGCGGAATGAACATGACGTCATCCTGGTCTCGGCCGGTGAAATCCTGCCCCTTCTCGGCAAGCGTTCCGATCACGAGATAGGACGAATGTTCGATACGAATGAAACCACCAATTGGGTCTCTGCCTCGGAACAGCTCACGCGCGACCGTGCCGCCAATGACGGCTACTTTTGCGGCCGACGCGAGCTGGTCGTCGTTGAACAGCTGACCTTCTGCCAGCCTCCACCCCCGTGCTTCAAAAAAAGCCGGCGTGACGCCGGCAACAAGCGTCGACCAGTTCAGATCTCCGGATATCGTCGTCTTCTGCTCGCCGACGAATGGTGCAGCGATAACAACATCGGGGACCTCGCGGGCGACGGCGATTGCATCGCCCGTCGTGAGCGAAAGGATGGTACCCGCTTGCTGCCGGACCCCCTCCGCGAGCTGTGCGCCGGGCTGCACGAGCAGCAGATTTGATCCAAGCGAGCTGATCTGCCGCGAAATCTCAGCCCGGGCGCCCTCCGCCACCGCGACCACGATCAGGACGGCAGCGATACCAATGACGATGCCGGTCACCGCGAGAATGGAGCGCAATAGGTGCACACGCACCGACCGAGACGCCAGATAGATGTAACTGAACGTTCGCATTGGAGCCTCACGCCAGTCAAAGCTCTCAAGGTGCAATCACGTCTTGTTCCTGATTGCCGAGAATCACACCGTCCCGCAGCCTGATCGTGCGCCGTGCACACGCCGCGACCTCGGAATCGTGGGTCACGAGCACAATCGTGAGACCTGCGCGCTGCAGTTCACCGAGAAGCGCGAGAATGGCATCGCGCGTGATCGTATCCAGCGCCCCGGTCGGCTCGTCGGCCAGGAGAAGGTCCGGACCGTTGACGATCGCCCGCGCGACGGCAACGCGCTGCTGCTCGCCCCCCGAAAGCTGGGCCGGCACATGGTGCATTCGGTCACCCAGCCCCACCTGCTCGAGCGCAGCGCGTGCCCGTGCAGTCGGATTCCGCAGCGGCTCGCGCCGGTAGAACAACGGCAAGCCGACGTTCTCGAGCGCGCTCAGCCGCGGCAGCAAGTTGAAGCTTTGAAAGATGAACCCGATGCGCCGGTTTCGCAGCTCGCTCAAGCGCCCCTTCGACTGCACGAAGACATCTTCGTCATCGAGAAGATAGCGCCCGCGCGATGGATGATCGAGGCAACCGAGGATCGAAAGCAACGTCGATTTTCCCGATCCTGATGGGCCCATGATCGCGACGAACTCTCCACGATTGATCTTCAGGCTTACATCAAGCAATGCGTGAACGATTCGATCACCGAGCCGGTGTTGCTTGTGGATATGATCGAGGATGACGAGCGATCGCATGCGCTGACCGGCCGACCGGCTCCAATCTAGGGTTTGCTCCGATAACCGATGGCGACCTGTTCGCCTATTTTGACGTCTGGCGACCGGATCTCCGTAAGCGAATCTCCGCTTGCCCCCAGCGACACCGTAGCTGGAGCCAACTGCCCCGATTTCGAGCGGACCCAGATCACCCCCTGACCGGCGACCGCGTTGCTTCCCCCGTCCCGGGTCGGACGAAAACTCAGTGCGGCGTTGGGAACCACCATCGCGTCCTGATGCTCCTGAACCAGAATGCGGACATCGGCAGTCATTCCGGGAAGCAGCAAGTCGTCCGGATTGGGCGCCGAAATCATCACGGTATAGGTCACCACGTTTTGCACCATCCGTGCGGCCTTCCGAATCTCGAGCACGCGCCCCTCGAATGCGCGACCTGGATAGGAATCGACGCCGAACAAAACACGTTGCCCGGTTCGCACTCCGCCGATATCGGCTTCGCTGACGAACGCATTGACACGCATGTCCGACAGATCACGCGCGATGGTAAAGAGCGTCGGCGCCTGTAGACTCGCAGCCACCGTCTGGCCAAGCTCGACGCTGCGCCGAATGACGACCCCGTCGATTGGTGACTTGATGATGCTTCGTTCGAGGTCAAGTCGAGCACGTTCGAGGGAAGCGCGCGCAACCATGACTCCGGCCGCGCGTATCTGCTCGCGTGCCTTCGCCGCCGTTAGTTCGGCGGCGAGCGACCGGGCCGCCATCTGCGCTCGTTCCGCGTCGCGTTGGGAAACACTGCCATTCTTGCTGAGCGCGGTCTTGATCTGAAGGTCTCGCGAGGCGTCATCGTAGTGTGCCTGCGCACCCTCAACGGTTGCCTTGGCTTCCTCATGCTGTGCTTGGGCAACCGCGAGCGCGGCTTCGGCTTCCCTGAGCGCAACGTCGAAGGTCGCGCTATCAAGCGCAGCGAGCGGTTCGCCCGCCCGAACGAGAGAGTTGTGGTCGGCCATCAGCTTGGCGACCTGGCCCGACAACTGCGAGCTGACCTCGACGGTGTCAACAGCTTCGAGCGTGCCGGCGGCCGTGACGTTCTGAACGACGTTGTCGCGTGTGATGCTGACGTAGCGCAGATTATCGAGATCCTCCCCGACCGCAGAAAGCGGGCTGTCCGGTCCCCACAGCGGATATGCAACGACAATCACCGCGCCTCCAAGTGCTGCGCGCAGCAGAAGGCCTCGGAGCAGGCTTGGCTGGTGGTCCCTGCGCATGATGCTCTCGCCGCGCAATTCATGCGGCGCTCCATGCTGAGGCACACGCTATCATTCCTATGGCATTACCGCAGGCGGCGTGATCAGACCCTGAGCCTAAGATCTGACCACCACCGCCTCTCGTAACCCTGCATGGAGCATCACGTAAGCCCTCTCGCCTGACGCGACGCTCCAGAGAGCGCAACCGAGCCCGCGCATCCTACGGCAAGCAAGCGACGTCGTATTGGGAAACGGCGGCCGTGGAATTTGCGTTCGCCGCCGATGCCGTGCCCGGATTTCCCGCGTAGACATTGCCCGCCTGCCCTATCGGGTTGAACGGCGACCCTGCCGCTGTATTAGCGTTGCCCGGAGTGTTAATGCCGGCACCACTCGTGGTACAGCTGAATCCGTGATTGGAACCGTGCTGCCCGGTCGTGGGATTTTGGGCAGGTTTGGTGGGCGCGCCGGCGCCCAACGCAATGCCGGCTGACGGAAGCAGCAGGCAGGCACCGATTGCGAGAGTAGCTAACGCGTGTTTCATGTCTGCACTCCCTTTCAAGACCATGCGCATTGAAGACAGTTGCTTGGAGACATCGCGCACAGCGTATTGGCCAACGATGCCTGAATGCCGCTGATCGTCCGCGGTTCCAAAGTCTCGCCGAATAGAGCTCAAACTCTTCGAGTTAAGTTCTGACATAGACGTCAGAATCGTCGATCGCCGGCATCCAGATGCCGATCGCAATGATCGCAGCAAATGCGCGGCGATGGTCTTGGACGCGCGCTAACCCTTGGGCAACGACCTTGCGTGGTGTCCGGGACACCAGATTCTCCTCACGAAAACGTCATCGCTCCCAGGAATAAACCGGCCCCTCCCCCGATCACCTCCCCAAAGCCCAATTCCGGGCCAAAGGAGACGTGCGATGAGCGGACACGATCACGGGGAAGACGGCGTCAGCCGCCGCAAGGTGTTGGAATGCATGACCTGGGCCGGCACCGGGGTGCTCTGGACCATCACGGGCGGCGTGCCGCGCTCGCTCGGCATCATCGATTCGGCTGAGGCCGCAACCGCCACTGCCCCCGGCATGACCTTCCTCCAGATCAGTGACAGCCATGTCGGCTTCGACAAGCCGGCCAACCCCAATGCGCTGGGGACGCTGGAGGAAGCCGTGGGCAAGATCAATGCGATGCCGATCAGGCCGTCGTTCATGATCCACACTGGCGACATCAGCCATCTGTCCAAGGCCTCCGAATTCGACAATGCCGACCGCATCATCTCGCAGTCCAAGCTGGACGTGCACTACGTGCCCGGCGAGCATGACTTCCTCGACGAGGAAGTGAAGTTTTATCGCGAGCGCTACGGCCGCGGCACCAAGGGTGCGGGCTGGTACTCCTTCGACGCCGGCGGCGTGCATTTCGTCGGTCTCGTCAATGTCGTCGACCTCAAGGCTGGCGGTCTCGGCAACCTCGGCGCGGAGCAGCTCGCCTGGCTCGAGGACGATCTCCGCGGCAAGTCGAAATCCACGCCTATCGTCTTGTTCGCACACATTCCGCTCTGGACCGTCTATCCGGAATGGGGCTGGGGCACCGAGGATGGCGGCCGCGCGCTCGAATACGTCAAGGGCTTCGGCTCGGTCACCGTGCTCAACGGCCACATCCACCAAGTGATGCAGAAGGTCGAGGGCAACGTCACCTTCCACACCGCGCGTTCGACCGCCTTCCCACAACCGGCGCCGGGCACCGCCCCCTCGCCGGGACCGATGAAGGTCGAGGACGCCAAGCTCCGCTCGATGCTCGGGGTCGCCAGCGTCAACTTCAAGCAGAACGAGCAGCGGCTCGCGATCATCGACACGCCGCTCCAAGGTTGATCAACCGCTGAAGAGAAGCTGACCATGAAGACACTCAACCGCCGCGACTTCGCTGTCGCCGTGGCCGCGGCCATCCTGCTGCCGGCCACAACCGCCCGTGCCGACGACTCCAACATGGAGGTGCATATCGACAATTTCGTCTTCCAGCCCCCGGAGCTCAAGATCAAGGTCGGCACGACCGTGACCTGGACCAACCGGGACGACATCCCCCACACCGTGGTGTCGGCCGGCAAGTTCAGGTCCAAGACCCTGGACACCGACGACAAATTCTCCTTCACCTTCACCGATGCGGGCGACTACAAGTATTTTTGTTCGTTGCACCCGCACATGACCGGGATGATCAAGGTTGAGTAACGTCTCCAACCAAGGCATCTCTGTCTTGCCCGGCCGGTGGTCCCACGCCGGCCGGGCTCGCGTGCCTTCGGTCAGGCCCAAAGGCGCAACAAGTTACGAAACGCAGCAAGAGGCAAAGCAAGAGGCGATGCCGGCAAGCGACGATTTCCAGAAGGCGCAACGCTTCCGCGAGGCGGCCCTGCCCTATCTCGACGACGTCTACACACTCGCACGCTATCTGCTGCGCGACGCCTCCGACGCGGAGGACGCGGTGCAGGAATGCTATTTGCGTGCGCTGAAGCACTTCGACAGCTATCGCGGCCCGGCCATGAAGCCGTGGCTGTTCGCGATCCTGCGCAATGTCTGCAACGCCGAATATGCCAGGCGCGCGCACTCGCACGCCGCAATCGAGGACACACCCGGTGCGGCCGACCAGACGCCGATGTGGCAGGAGAGCGAGGCGAGCCCGGAGACCGAAGTGCTGCGCAGCCGCGACGCCGGCGCCGTCCGAAAGATGATCGAGGCGCTGGCCGAGCCGTTCAAGGAAACCTTCGTGCTGCGGGAGATCAACAACCTGTCCTATCGTGAAATTGCAGAAGCCGTCGGCGCCCCTGTGGGCACCGTGATGTCCCGCCTCGCCCGCGCCCGCGCCATGCTGCGCGCGGCCTGGACGGCGGAAGAGGAGCACTCGAAATGACCTGCGACGAAGCACAAATCCTGCTTCACGCGCTGCTCGACAACGAGCTCGATGCCGGCCATACGCGCGAGGTCGAGGCCCATATCGCCAGTTGTCCGGCCTGCGCGGCCGAGTTCGCGGCACAGCGCGAGATGAAGCGCGTGCTGGCCGACACCAAGCTGCGCTATAGCGCGCCGGCCAGCTTGCGTGCCCGTATCGAGGCCTCGATCCCGCAAGCGCGGCCGCAGCCGAGCCGTCGTTCCGTGCTGCGCGGATTCGCGATGGGGTCAGCGGTTTCGGCGCTCGCCGCCACCGGCATCGTCGCCGTGGTGCTGCGCCAGGACGATCAGCAGCGCATCCTCTCGGAGGTCGTCTCCGCGCATCTGCGCTCGCTCCAGGCCGGCCATCTCATCGACGTCGTTTCGACCGACCAGCACACGGTGAAGCCGTGGTTCAACGGCAAGCTCGACGTCGCCCCGCCCGTGATCGATCTCACCGCGCAAGGTTTTACGCTGGTCGGCGGCCGGCTCGACTATGTCGACGGCCGCGCCATCGGTGCGGTCGTCTACAAGCGCCGACAGCACGTGATCAACCTGTTCGTTGCGCAGACATCGAGCACCGAGCATCGGCCGCCGAAGACGCAGACCATGCAGGGCTTCAACTGCCGCCGCTGGGGCGAGCGTGGCCTCAACTTCTGGGCTGTCAGCGACATCGGCGCCGACGAGCTCACCGAGTTCGTCGACAAGTTCGAGGCGGCGATGAGGGCGAATGTGGAGGGGTAGCTTTAGCCGGCACCGTCACTGCAAGCAGCGAAGCGACGAGGTAGTCCAGGCCGCCGCTTCCGCGGAGACGGTCTTCGCTTCGCTCGCAATGGCGATTGCCGAGGTGCCTCGGCAAGAGATCAGGCCGACCGCCGCACCGCGTTGTCCACCAACGTCTTGCCAAGCGACCAGATCGCGCCGGGGACCTTGTGGCTGCCGGCGATGACGTCGTCGAAGGAGCGCTCGATCCAGCTGCAGTCCTCTTCGGTGATGGTGAGCGGCGGCAGCAGCTTGATGGTGTGGCTGCCGTGGCCTGCGACCTGCGTCAGGATCTTGTGATCCTTGAACAGCGGCACCGTGATGAGCTGGCAAAACAGGCCCTTGTTGGCGGCCTCCAGCACGTTCCAGGACGCCCGCAGCCGCAGCGATTTCGGCGGACCGAACTCGATGCCGATCATCAGGCCCTTGCCGCGCACTTCCTTCATCAGCTCGTAGCCGGGCACCATACGCGTCAGCGCCAGGCGAAGCTCGGCGCCGCGTTTGGCGGCGGATTCGATCAGCTTCTCCGATTCCATCACGTCGAGCGTGGCAATGCCCGCAGCCATCGCAAGGTCGTTCTTGGAGAAGGTCGAACCGTGCACCACGGCGCGGTCCATCTGGTTGAATATCTTGTCGAAGATGTTCTTGCGCGTGAGCACGGCACCAACAGGCACGTGGCCGCCCGACAGGGACTTCGACAGCAGCACCATGTCGGGCTCGACGTTCCAGTGCTCGACCGCCAGGAAGCGGCCGGTGCGGCCCATGCCGGTCTGGATCTCGTCGGCGACGAACAGCGTGCCATACTTCTTGCAGAGCGCGGCCGCGCCCGGCAGGAACTCGTCGGAGGGCATGTTGACGCCCTTGCCCTGGATCGGCTCGACGACGAAGGCCGCGACCTCGCGCGAGGCCAGCGCCTTCTCCAGCGCGACCAGATCGTTGAATGGAACCGGGGTGCAGCCCGGCAGCAGCGGCTCGAAGCCGGTGCGGAAGTTCGAATCACCGGTCAGCGACAGCGCGCCATAGGTCAGGCCGTGATAGCCATGGGCGCAGTAGACGATGCCAGGGCGGCCGGTGGCGCCGCGCGCGAACTTGATCGCGGCCTCGACGCACTCGGCACCGGAATTGGCGAAGAACGCTTTGTCGAGATAGGGAACGTATTTCAGCAGCCGCTCGGCCAGTACGCCCGCCAGCGTCGAGACGTCGAACTGGACGAGATTGGGCAGATCGGCGTCGAGCACGCTTTTCAGCGCCTCGCGCATCACTGGATGATTGCGCCCGATTGCGAACACGCCAAAGCCGGACAGGAGGTCAAGATAGCGCGCCCCCTCGCGATCGTAGAGGTACTGCCCCTGCCCCTTCTGGAAGCCGACGTCGTAGCCGATGGTTTTGAGAACCCGGACGAACTGCTCGTTCAGGTACCGATTATGCAGGGCGCTGCGCTGGGCCTGACGGTCCGCGAACAGCTGGGACATGTCTGGATTTGGACTGTTCATCCGCTACATACTTCGGTTGAGGGCCGCTTCGTCAACTGAAAACGGTCAGCGAGCGGAAAAGGGTCTGTGCGGCCTTTTGCCCTTTTTCGGACCATCTTCGCAAGCACAGCTTTAGACCATGTTGCACTGCCGAGGAACACATATGCGTTTGGCCCTTTACACCGGAATAATACTGGCTGGCGGGTACGCCGGCCTGACACCGGCACTCGCCGCCGATCCCACCGGCGATTGGCGGGTCGCCGATGGCGTCGCCAATATCCGCGTCGCCCAGTGCAATGGAAGCATGTGGGGCGCAGTTTCCTGGGAAAAACGGCCCGGCGGCCGCGACGAGAACAATCCGGATGTCTCAAAAAAGAACAGGCCGACACTGGGCATGGCGACCCTGATCAACATGAAGAAGACCGCGGGCGCGGAGCAGTGGGAGGGTCAGGTCTACAACGCCAAGGATGGTCAGATGTATAGTGCGACCATCACGCCCGTCGGCACCGACCAACTCGAGATCAAGGGCTGCGTGCTGGGTTTCCTGTGCGGCGGCGAGACCTGGACCCGCGTCGGTCCGCCGATCCCCCTGAGCACCGCCAACGCCATGGCCAAGGCTACGCCCAAAACCACTGGCGCGGCGCCCAAGGCTGCGCCGGCAGCGCCTGCCGCAGCAGCGGCTCCGAAGAGCGCCGCCGCGGCCAAGCCCGGTCAGAAGGGCGCCGCCGATCCCGTCGGCGACATCTGTCTACTCCCTGAGATTGCGGGGTTTGCCCATTAGAGCCGGCTGAAACAGCAGCACTGCGGCAAGCGTCGTTACCAGCGAGAGCGCGAGCAGCTTGCCCATGCTTGACGTCCCCGGGTGACTCGACAGCCACAGGCTGCCGAACGCCGTCGCCGTGGTCAGCGCACTAAAAAAGATCGCGCGCGTCAGACTGGTCTGAAGCAGGTTTGTCCTGCCGGACCGCCACGCCACGACATAATAGATCTTGAACGCGACGCCGACGCCGAGCAGCAGCGGGAACGCGACGATGTTGGCGAAGTTGAGGGGCAGCCCTATCAGGACGCAGATCTCGAGCGTCACCGCGCCCGCCACCAGCAGCGGCACCAGCGTCATCAGCACGTCAACGATGCGGCGCAGCGTGATCCACAGCAGCAGGCCGATCACCAGCAGCGCATAGATACCGGCATGGATGAACGCCCTCACCACGGTGTCGCCGGATTTCAGGATCGACACCGGACCGCCGATGGCTGTCGGCTCGGCCGCAAGCACGGCTGCCGCAAACTTGCGCAGCGTATCGTTGTCGTTGGGATCGCCCTTGGGCTGGGCCTCGACGCGGATGATGCCATCCTTGCTCTTCCAGGCGTTGACGAGATCGGGCGGCAATGATTTCAGGGTGACCGGTTCGGCCTGCATCGCGTTCCTGAGCTGGTTGAACACGATCTTCATCGGCGTCACGAATACGTCCTGCGCCTTGTTGCGGGTCGCCTCATCCGCATTGGCGAGCTTCTCCAGCGCGTCGGCGAGGCGGCGCGAGGCAACCGCGCCCGGCCCCTTGGCGTCGCCCGCGGTGCGGCGCAGATTGTCGACCGAGGATTTAAGCGATTCGACGTTCTCCTGATCCGACGGCGCCGCGTCGATCTGATCGGGGTTGAGTGCCGGGTTCAGTATCTTGGCGCCCTGGGCGATCAGCTTCAGCTTGGACTGCTGGTCCTCCGGCACGAAACTGTCGAGTGACATCACCCGCAGCACCTCCGGCACCTTCTCGAGCTTCGCCTCGACCTGCTTGGCCTGCTCTTCCGATTTGGTCATCACGTTGATGGCATTGGCGCCCGTGTTGGGGTCCTTGCGCAGATCGAGGAATGTCGCGATCGACTCCGCGTTCGGGTTGCGCAGGTTCATCGGATTGAAGTCGAACTTCATGAAATAGAGCAGCGGCAGGCCGGCGACCGCCAGGAACAACGTGCCGCCGACGACCAGCACGCGGTGCTTCTCGAGGAAATGATCAAGCGGCGCGAGGAAGGCGTATCCCACCGGCTCCTTCTCGCCGGGCGGGTTCAGCAGCTTCAGGAGCGCCGGCAGGACGGTAATCGATGAGATGAACGCCACCAGCATGCCGACGCCAGCGATCTGGCCGAGCTCGGCGATGCCCTTGTAGTCGGTCGGGATGAAACAGAGGAAGCCGGCCGCGGTGGCCATCGCCGCGAGCGACAGCGGGATCGCGGAGCGTCGGGCGGCAAGCACCAGCGCCTTGCGGAGATCGTCGACCTTGTAACGCTCCGAGCGATAGCGGACGCTGTATTGGATGCCGAAATCGACGCCGAGACCGACGAACAGCACCGCAAACGCGATCGACAGCAGATTGAGCGAGCCGACCATCATCAGACCGGCGGCGGTGGTGATCGCAAGGCCGACGAACAGATTGACGAACACGGCGAAGATGATCTTCGCCGAATGCAGCGCCAGCCACAGGATGAACAGCACGACGAACACCGTACCGATGCCGTTGACGACCGCGCCTTCCTGGACGGTCGCATATTCCTCGTTGGCGATCGGGACCGGCCCCGTCAGCCGGACCCGCGCCTGATATTTGGTCGCGAAATCGAGGTCGACGGCGGCCTTGCGGATCGCGTCGGTCGCGCCCTTGCCGGGCTCCAGCGCGTTGTAGTCCAGAACCGGCTTGAACTCGATAAAGGCGCGCTTGTCGGAGTCCTTCACCGGCTCGTCGCTGACGAGTTCGCGCCAGGAGAAGCTGGCATTGCCCTTGTTGAGCACGGTCTCGACCGTCTGCGCGATCTGGTTGAACGGCCGCGCGGTGCTGTCGAGCTTGACCTGGCCACGCTTGACGCCGGCAAGTCCGGTCTCCAGTGCGCCGGTCAGTCCGCGAATCGACGGATCGCCGGCCATGATCTCGATCAGCGGGGCTGCGGATTCGAACTGGCCGGTGATCTTGGCCACCTCCTCGGTCGGCAGGAACAGCAGGCCGTTCTTCTCGAAGAACTCGCCGGTGCCGAGCTGCTGCATCGACTGGAATTGGGTCTTGTTGTCCTTCAGCTTGGCAAAGAGTGCGTCAGCCGCCGCGCTCGCCATTTCCGGCGTCTTGGCCTCGACGACCGCCAGAATCGTCGCGTCGCGATCGAAGGCGCGGTCGAATTGCTGGTCGCGCTGCCGCCAGTCCAGATTCTGGGCAATCAGGGAGTTGATGTCGGTATTGATGGCGAAGTGCCGGGACGTGTAATAGCCCGCCCCCACCGCCAGCAGGAGCCCGAGAACGACGACGAGGGAGGCAAACCGGGTACAGGCCCTGACGATGGCAACGACTACGCTCTGCAGCACATCTTTTCTTTCTAGTGTTAACGGCTTGCCGGAAACGCCCGCTGTTTAGCGGAGTTCCCGGGCGAAACCTATTGCCGTTTTGGGTCGTTCTCACCGGAACAAGGTTCGAGGTAAACGGCGAAAGACGATGGCAAAATCGTGCGAAGGCGGCCGGTATAGCCGCCGACTTGAGGCGGTAAAGTGACGAAGGGGTGAGCGCAAATGTCGTCGTCTTGCCCGTCCAGAATGCCGCATTATAATACCGGCCATTCACCCTCGCCGGCGCCGGCGGCGCATTCTTACCTTTCCTGATTGCCGATTTTTTGACACAAAGTGCTGCCGGAACCCTGATGGGGTGGGCGGTTACCGCGGTCGCGAACCAATGGTGCGGTTATTGCAACATCGACCCCCTACAGCATGCGCCCGTATCGGGGTGCCGCGGGGACAATTGAGCGGATTGGTGCAACTTGCGTGATGGTCGTCCCATGGAAGTTTATCTGGCGCAGCCGCGCGGGTTTTGCGCGGGCGTGGTGCGCGCGATCGAGATCGTGGAGCGGGCGCTGGAGAAATACGGCCCGCCCGTCTACGTGCGCCATGAGATCGTGCATAACAAATACGTCGTGGAGAGCCTGAAGAACAAAGGCGCGATCTTCGTCGAGGAGCTGTCCGAGGTTCCGCCGAAGGCCGTGACCGTTTTCAGCGCCCATGGCGTCGCCCGCAGCGTCGAGGAGGAGGCCGCCGCGCGCGACCTGCCGGTGCTGAATGCGACCTGCCCCCTCGTCACGAAAGTTCACAATCAGGGGAAGCGCTATATCACCAAGGGCCGTACCCTGATCCTGATCGGCCATGCCGGGCACCCGGAGGTCGAGGGCACGATGGGCCAGGTTCCAGGCCCCGTTCTGCTGGTCCAGAGCGTCGAAGAGGCCAAGGCCTTGGCGCTGCCGGCAGATACGCCAGTGGCCTACATCACTCAGACCACCCTGTCGGTGGACGACACCAAGGACATTATCGGGGCTCTTCAGGCCAAATTTACAGATATTCAAGGCCCAGACATCCGGGATATCTGCTATGCGACACAGAACCGCCAATCTGCGGTAAGGGACTTGAGCAAGCTGGTCGACGTGATCTTGGTGGTGGGCGCTGCCAACAGCTCGAATTCGAACCGGCTCCGCGAAATCGGCACCGAGGCCGGTGTCGCGAGTTATCTGATCGCCGATGGCCGCGAGCTCAATCCGGAATGGTTGAAAGGTGTCAGGACCGTCGGCCTCACGGCCGGCGCCTCGGCTCCCGAGGTGCTGGTGGATGACGTGATCGAAGCGCTGCGGCGGATCGGACCGGTAACGGTCTCGGTGCTCCCGGGCCGCGAGGAAAACATCGAATTCAGGCTTCCGGCCCAGTTGGCTGCAAGCTGACCTACGGAATTTCAAGCCCAGAAAGAAACGTGTAATGGCAATCCCCTTCTTCAAGGAAATGCGCATCGGCGGCTATTTGCTCAAGCAGAAACTGCTTGGCCGCAAACGCTATCCGCTCGTGCTGATGCTGGAGCCGCTGTTCCGCTGCAACCTCGCCTGCGTCGGCTGCGGCAAGATCGATTATCCCGATGCGATCCTCAACCGCCGCATGACGGCGCAGGAGTGCTGGGACGCGGCCGACGAGTGCGGCGCGCCGATGGTGGCGATCCCCGGCGGCGAGCCGCTGATCCACAAGGAGATCGGCGAGATCGTGCGCGGCCTCGTCGCGCGCAAGAAGTTCGTCTCGCTCTGCACCAACGCGCTGCTGCTCGAGAAGAAGCTCGACCTGTTCGAGCCCTCGCCGTATTTGTTCTTCTCCGTCCATCTCGACGGCCTGCGTGATCACCACGACAAGGCCGTGTCGCAGCAGGGCGTGTTCGACCGCGCCGTCTCCGCGATCAAGGCGGCGAAGGCGCGCGGCTTCACCGTCAACGTCAACGCCACCATCTTCGACGGCCATCCGGCCGAGGAGATCGCGAAGTTCCTCGACCTCACCGTCGAACTCGGCGTCGGCGTCTCGATGTCGCCCGGCTACGCCTATGAGCGCGCGCCGGACCAGGAGCACTTCCTCAACCGCACCAAGACCAAGAAGCTGTTCCGCGACGTCTTTGCGCTCGGCAAGGGCAAGAAGTGGAACTTCATGCACTCCGGCCTGTTCCTCGACTTCCTCGCCGGCAACCAGTCGTACGAGTGCACGCCGTGGGGCATGCCGGCGCGCAACATCTTCGGCTGGCAGAAACCCTGCTATCTGCTCGGCGAAGGCTACGCCAAGACCTTCAAGGAGCTGATGGACACCACCGACTGGGAGACCTACGGCACCGGTCGTTACGAGAAGTGCGCCGACTGCATGGCCCATTGCGGCTACGAGCCGACGGCGGCGACCGCCGCCCTCAACAACCCGCTGAAGGCGATGTGGGTGTCGCTGCGCGGCATCAAGACCACAGGTCCCATGGCGCCGGAGATCGACATGTCGAAGCAGCGCCCGGCGCAGTACATCTTCTCCGAGCAGGTCCAGAAGAAGCTCTCGGAGATCCGCAAGGATGAGGCCGAGGCCGCCGCGGCGAAGGCGGCGCGGAAGGCTTCGACGGCCGCGTAAGCAGCGCAGGATCAAATCTACGACGAAAGCCCGGCCGCTACGACGACCGGGCTTTTTGCTTTGCGCTTGAGCCACGCTGTCCATGCCATCGTCATTACGAGCGCAGCGAAGCAATCCGGAATCTTTGCGCGGAAAATGACGGAGTGTTCGGCACTAGGTCGCTCTCGCAATCCGCTCTCTCCATCGCAGACACACCTTCACATTCCCGCGGCCTGTTTCGCCCGAGTCTTGCTGTGGTTCGCACCCTCGGAAACACCAGAGGATGCAGGGAAGGCCGGGCGCCGGCGGCACCCGCAATCCGTGCGCTACAGAACTGCACACGGGGTGGATCACAGGTGATGCCGGTCGCCCGGCCTTCCCTGCGCGGATGGTTTTAACGGTGTCCTTCGTGCTCTCCTCGGGGAGCGTTGCACTGTTGCCCCCGTCGCCCTGGCGGTTGATCGATGCGCGTGCCGGTTGGCCTGCCGCATCACCGTAAGGGCTTGACGCCAGCCTGCGGGCGTCAGGACCACACGACTTCTCCGTCCGCGGACGGTTTGACCTGATCGCCGGAAGCTCGCGTGTGCTCGCCTCCGACGACGACCAAAACCGCTGTGACCGCACCGTTCGTCCCGCGTCGCGCATGACTCACGGTTGCCCGCCCTGTCATCGCCTTTCGCGCCGGCGCTACCGCATCCACCGCACCCCGGCCCGCATCTCGTGACGATCGCGAAGCGCCTCTGGCGGGGCCGGGATGTCCGCTCTATGCCACAAATCCGAAATTCTGGAAAGGAGAATATTTTTGCGAGAAGGGATTGACTGGGTGTTTCGGTGTTTTGCCCGCCGCCTCACCTTGGAGCGCCGACGGAGAAGTGATCGGTTTCGCAAGGATCCAACCCATCTGCGAAGTCACGCGTCTAGGGATTACGGTGACAGTGCTGGACTGCACCCCTGAAGTGAGACACGATAATTGCGGTGACGGTGCTGGCGAACCCGAATAGTAGTCCGCCTCCATCCAAGCTCCGCCGATCGGAAAGGAAAGGCCCGGACGCCATCAGCGACCGGGCCTTCTCTTTTGTCAGCTCGCGCCGAAACCGCTCAGGCCGCCTCGGACACCAGTGCTTCGCTGTCCACCAGCTCCGTCCCGATCAGGAAGTCGCGGCAGCCGCGCAAGCTTCGCAGCGCGCGGTTGAAGTCGAGACCGGTGGAGACCAGCGCGTGGAGCGTTGCCGGATTGCGGACGATGCCGCGCAGGACGGCGGCGAGGTCGATCTGGCCGTTGGGCTTGATCGCGGCGCGGGCGAGCGCCGGCAGCGCGCGGTGGGCGGGATCGCTGATGACGCGGACCGCGGCGAACGGCAGGCCGGCTTCAGTGGCGTAGGCGGCAGCGATGTGGCTTTCCATGTCGACGGCGGACGCGCCGGTTTCCGAATGCAGCGCCGCCTTGCAGGACGAGCCGGTGACCACTTCCTCGGCACCGGCCAAGGACCCGCGCACGACCCGGCGGCGGCCGGAGGTCAGCTTGTCGATGAGGTCGTCGCTGAGCGACAGGCCGGCGGCCCAGCGGGCATCGCCCGACAGCACCTCGGTCGCGACCACGACGTCGCCGGAGCGCAAGCTCGGGTCGAGCCCGCCGGCCACGCCAAACGAGATCACGCCGCGAATCGTCTCGGGGTCGACCACGGTCAGCAGCGCCCGCAACTGGGTCGGGCTGCTGGATGAGCAGATCACGGCCATGCCCGGCCCGGCCGCGATTCGGGCCTCCTGAACCAATCCAGTCACGATCAAGATCGGCCGCGGATCAATGGCATTGCCCGCGGTAACATAGTCCCCCGTCCCCAAAGTCACATTCCGACCCCTACCACCCTGCTGTTGGTGTTCCGCAAGTTCCGATATCGCGCCAGCGCCCACAGCGGAAAGAACTTCGGGTAACCATGATACCGTAGATAGAACACGCGGGGGAAGCCTGTGGCGGTGTACCGCTGCTCGTCCCACAGTCCTTTTTTGTTTTGTGTTGCAATCAGGTACTCCACCCCGCGGGCGACGGCCGGATGATCAACCTCGCCGGCAGCCATCAGGGCAAGCAAGGCCCATGCCGTTTGCGAGGCGGTCGAGGGGGCGCTTTCCCAGCCCTTGTAGTCCAGGCGGTAGCTGACCGCGTCCTCGCCCCAGCCGCCGTCCTCGTTCTGGATCGAGGCCAGCCAGTCGGCGGCCTTCCGGATCATCGGGTCCTTGTGATCGACGCCGGCCATGTTGAGGGCGCAGAGCACCGACCAGGTTCCATAGATGAAGTTCATGCCCCAGCGGCCGTACCAGGACCCCTCGGGGTGCTGGGTCTTGCGCAAATAGGCGACGCCGGCGGCGACCTGCTTGCTGGTCGCCTCGGTCTGGCCGAGCTGGGCCAGCATCGAGACGCAGCGCGCGGTGACGTCTTCGGTCGGCGGATCCAGCAGCGCGCCGTGGTCCGAGAATGGGATGTTGTTCAGGTAATATTCGAGGTTGTTGACGTCGAAGGCCGCCCAGCCGCCGTCGTCGCTCTGCATGCCCTCGATCCACTCCCGGCCGCGGTCGATCGCGGCGTCATAACCGGCGACGCCGTGCTCCCGGCGCATGCGGTCCATCGACATCACCACCACGGCGGTGTCGTCGAGATCAGGGTAATGCGCGTTGTTGTACTGGAATGCCCAGCCGCCGGGACGCACGTCCGGCCGCTTCACCGCCCAGTCGCCCTTCACTTCGAGCTCCTGCTTCGGGATCAGCCAATCGAGGCCCTGCCTCGCCGCAGGCACCGCCTTGTCGCCGCCGGCTTCCAGCAGCGCGTGCGCCGTCAGCGTCGTGTCCCACACCGGCGAGACGCATGGCTGGCAATAGGTCTCCTCGCCATTGGTCACGAGCAGCTTGTCGATGCCCCGGCGCGTGGTCGCGCGCGGCGGATAATTCTCGTCCTTGCCGAGCGCGTCATACATCATGACGAGGTTGGCCATGGGCGGATAGATCGCGCCCATGCCATCCTCGCCATTGAGGCGCTCCTCGATGAAGGCGAGCGCGGCATCGATCGCACGCTTGCGCAGGCTCTTCGGGAACATCGGCTCGACCACGCGCAAGATCGCATCCAGCGCGCGAAACAGCACGAACCAGGCCATGCTTTGGTGCGGCGCCTTCGCGGTCATGCCGATCGAGCGCGGATCCTGCAGGAACAATTCGTCGATGCCGACGCGCTTGGGATTCTTCGCCAGCGGCTTCAGTGCGGCGATCACCATCAACGGCACCATGGTGGTGCGCGCCCAATAGGAGATCTTGTTGATGTGGAATGGCGACCAGAACGGCAGCAGCACGATCTCGATCGGCAGCACCGGCACCGCGCGCCAGGTCATGATGCCGAAGGTCGCGAGCAGGAAACGGGTAAAGACGTTGCTGTTGATCGCACCACCGCGCGCGTGGATCGCCTCGCGCGCACGTACCATGTGCGGCGCGTCCACGGAATCGCCGATCATCTTCAGTGCGAAATAGGCCTTCACGCTGGCGCTCATGTCGAACTCGCCGTCATGCACCAGCGGCCAGCCGCCATGGGCGCCCTGGACCCGGCGCAGATAGTTGCCGATCCTGGCCTCGAGCGCGGCATCGACGGGCTCGGCGAGATAGTGGCGCAGCAGGATGTATTCGGCCGGAATGGTACAGTCGGCCTCGAGCTCGAAGACCCAATGGCCGTCGGGTTGCTGAAGGCCGAGCACGCCTTGCGTGGCTGACGCAATGCTCGATTCCAAAGCTTCGCGGCTGGTCGCGTTCACAGCATCCATGTCGCTCGATTGCTCCTGATGTCGATTGAAAATGAGCGGCACATTGCCGTCAGGGCCGCTTGTCAGGATTTTTGGCGGCCAGAACCAGATCGGCGGCGCGATCACCCGAGCGGACCGATCCCTCGATCGTTGCAGGCAATCCCGTAGCAGTCCAGTCGCCGGCAAGAAACAGGTTTTTCAGCGCGGTGACCGGCCCCGGACGCAGGGCATTCTGCGCCGGCGTTGCCGCAAATGTGGCACGGCGCTCGCGCACGATCTGCCATGGCGGAAGCTCGCCGGAGACGCCGCCTGCTTCGCACACGTCGTTCCAGATCGCCTGCGCCAGTTCCTCGCGCGGCATGTCGACCAACCGGTCGCCATTGCTGATGGTGACGGAGAGCCGGTTCGGGAACGCGAACAGCCACTCCACGACGCCGCCGATCACGCCGAGGATCGGCGCCGATCCCGGCGGCGGTGTGATGCGGAAATGCGCGTTCACGATGGCGCGGAATTCGGTCGGCGCGGTCAGACCGGGCAGCAGGCTCGTCGCCGCACGCGGCGGCACCGCCATCACGATGACGTCGCCGGCCGCGAGCTGGACCACGTCCTCGCCGCCGAAATTCAGCGCGCTGACCTTGCCGTCGGCGCTGACGAAGGAGCGCAGTTCATGGCCGAGTTGAACGGTGTGGCCGCGCTCGGTCAGGAATTTGACGGCAGGCTCGATCAGCACGGCGCTGAGGCCGTCGCGCGCGATCAGCGGACGGCAGGCCTGCCCGCCCGCGAGCAGCGTCTCGCGCACGATCGCGCCGGCAAGCCCCGCGGAGCCCTCTGGCGGATCGACATTGAGCGCGGCGAGCAGCAGCGGCTGCACCAGGCGCTGATACAGAATGCCTTCGGTCGGAATGGATTTGCCGACCAGCGTCTGTTCCGACGCCCAGACCAGCGGCGCCAGCTTGAGATAATCGGTGAGAGTGGTGTCGGGCACACGGCGGCCCTCGTCGAACACCCAGGTCGGCAGCCGACCATTGCCGAGATCGATCTGCCAGCGCTGCCCGGTCTTGATGTCGACGAAGGGAAACTGCGCGCTGTCAGGGCCGACCAGACCGGCCTCGGTGCCGATCGCGCGCGCATAGGCGCGCGCGTGGCTGTTGCCGGACAGCAGCAGATGATTGCCGTTGTCGATGGTGAGATTGGTGGCGCCGTCGAAATAGGAGCGGCAGCGGCCGCCGGCCTGTTGGGTCGCCTCGTGCACGGCGACCTTGAAGCCGGCATTGGCGAGCCGCACAGCGGCGGAGAGGCCGGAAATTCCAGCACCGATGATGTGAGCTGTGTTTTGCATCAGATGAAAGCGTAGCGGAACAGGATCGCGAAGCGTGTGATCTTCGACACGCGCACCGGCTGGCGCGGCGCGTTGAAGCCGCGGGCGATCAGGAGGTCCAGAATGGCGTGGTAGTACTTTGACATGATCCGCGGCGCACGCACGGCGCGGCGCTTGTTTCGGCTCATGATCTCGTCCGCCTTCTCGAAATGCGCCTTCGCGCGTTGCGTCAGCGGCGTGCACACTTTCGGCAGCGCGCGCTCGGCGATCACGCGGTTCGGATCGTTGGAGGTGATGCCGGCATGCAGCAGCGCCTCGCGCGGCAGATAGAGCCGGCCGAGGCCCGCGTCCTCGTCGATATCGCGCAGGATGTTGGTGAGCTGAAGCGCGCGGCCGAGATGGTGGGCGAGCAGGATGCCGTCCTCTTCCGGCAGGCCGAACACCCGCACCGACAAACGTCCCACGGCGCTGGCGACCCGGTCGCAATAGAGATCCAGCGTCGCCATGTCGGGCGCGCGGATATCCTGCGGCACGTCCATCTCCATGCCGTCGATGATGGCGATGAAGTCCTCGCGCTTCAATCCGAAGGTCTTCACCGAGGCGACGTAGTCCTTCAGCCGCGGCGGCGGATGGCCCTCATAGAGCGCGCCGATGTCGTTGCGCCATTCTTGAAGCGCGGCGAGCCGCGCATCGCGCGGACCGTCGGAATCGGCGATGTCGTCGACCTGGCGGCAGAAGCTGTAGATCTGGAACATCGCCTCGCGCTGGTCGCGCGGCAGGATACGCATCGCAGCGTAGAAGGAGCTGTTCGATGCGGACGAGCCATAATTGGCGCCGGGCGCGGTCGCCTCAAGCGTCATGGGCAGTCCCCGGATTCGTAATGGCCTTGCGGCCGATCGCACGGCGGCCGAGTTCACCGGCGATGCCGGCAAGGCTGAAGGTGAGCAGTTCGAACTTGTTCAGATGCACGCGCTCGCGCAAGGGATCGCGCACCTTCAAGAGGCGCACGATGCGGTCGGCATAGGCCTGGATCACCGCGACGTCGACGCCGAGGCGCACGTCCCTGATCTCGGCGCTGAGCGACCTGCCCTCATTGAGCAGCGCTTCGTTACGCGCCGCGAGCGACTGCAGGCAGGCCAGCATCGCCGGCGGAGACTGCGTCAAGCCGAGCTGCTCGACCGAGGCGCCGTGTGCTGCCAGCGCATCGCGCGGCAGATAGACGCGGTTGAGCTCGCGAAAATCCTTGCCGCAATCCTGGAGGTGATTGTTGATCTGCAGGCCCGCACAGAGCGCGTCCGACGCCGCCCAGGTCGAGGTGCTCTCGCCATGGATGTCGAGCATGAAGCGGCCAACCGGCATCGCCGAATAGCGGCAATAGTGGATGACCTCGTCCCAGGTCTCGTAGCGCAGCTTGGTCACGTCCATGCGGAACGCGATGAGCACGTCGAGCGCGTGGCGCGGCGCCATGCCGCGCTCGGCCAGCGCGCGCCGCAGCGCGACGGCCTCGGCCTGGGTGTCGCCCTTGCCGAGCAGTTCCGCCTCGAGCAGGTCGAGATAACGAAGCTTTTCGTCCACCGGCAGGCTTGCGTGGTCGGCGATGTCGTCGGCGCTGCGCACGAAATTGTAATAGGCCAGGATCAGCGGGCGATGACGCGGATGAATGATCCAGGACGCGACGGGAAAATTCTCGTCGCGGTCACCCTTGCCGGATCGCAATTCGCTCGCAGAGGTCATCGAGGGCTGATCAACAATCGTTTGGACAGAAAGGGCTTTTGCGCTCGCGGGCTGATGCCGGCGACGCCGCCGCGGCCCCCATATAGGGGAATACGGCCGCAAAACCAATCCTGTCTCGCGCTGGCAGCCCTTTGCGGATCCAGCCCGAAAAAGGCGGCCCCCCGGGCCGCCTTGGTGGGCCAGTGGCCGAGCTTACTGGTTGTGGGTCTTCAAAACCTGGTCGCAGGCCTGCGAGATCTTGGCCCGGTTCTCCTTGAGGCAGGCCAGGATGGTGAAATCGCCCTGGTCGATGACCGGACGGCAGAACTTCTGCACATCGCGCGTGCAGGCCTTCTGCTCGGCGTCCGTGCCACGCCCCTGCTGGGCGAACGCAGCCGTGGACAGGGTGGCCGACAGCACGGTGAGAGCGACGAGAAGCTTACGCATTGTATTCCTTCATTCTGACGGCAGAATCGCACCACTCCCGGACAGCACAGGGCGGACGGGAACAGATTGTTCTGATGGCAAGTTACCGCGGGGTGAGAGCGGTACCGGAGAAGGCCACAAGCGCTGGCAAATGCGGCCAAATTGGCGCCGCGTCTGCCAAATCAGGGCTTCCCTCAACCTTCATTGACAGATGTAAGGGATTGATACTACGTCATAATTCTGGCGCGCGGCGTTTTACTGCATACCTGTTGCAGAGCTGCATCTGTCAGGCCGGCCTTTCCAGCCAGAAACACACGGAAACAGAGAGAATTCGGGGCGCACCAGGGCAGCGAGCATGACGCCGTGGGCGGTCAGGCCTGGAACCCAGCGCAGCCTCTTGAACCTGACACCGGGTCAAAACACTAAACTTTCGATGTGGCGAGACGGCCTGTGATGAACCGGGCGTCGTTCCAAAACGGGATATTGATGATGACACTCATTGGGCGATTTGAACTGGCGATCAAGGCAGCCGGTATCGGTGCGGCGATGCTTTTCTCAGTTGCAGCAAGCCACGCTCAGTCGTCCGGGCCGTTCGCCGGCTTCGACGGGGCGTGGAGCGGCACCGGCACGGTGTCGCTGTCCGACGGCTCGACCGAGCGCATCCGCTGCAAGGCTGCCTACAAGGTCGCAGGCGCCGGCCTCAACCTCAAGCAGGCGCTGCACTGCGCCTCCGACAGCTACAAGTTCGACCTGACCAGCGACGTGACCAGCCAGGGCGAGCGGATCTCCGGCAATTGGAGCGAGTCCAACCGCAACATCTTCGGCAATCTGCAGGGCACCGCCGGCGGCGGTCAGATCGACGTGTTCGTCGAGGCCAACGGTTTTGCCGCCAACCTGTCGCTGCGCACCAACGGCGCCAAGCAGACGGTGCAGATCTCGTCCAAGGGCGAGATCCGCGGCGTCAACATCACGATGACGAAGAGCTGATCGCCCTGCCCCATCTCAAGAAGAAGCCCCCGGCTCTCGCGAGCCGGGGGCTTTTTTACTGATAGGTGTTTATGACCCCGCTCAGATCGCGGGCTTGTCGGGGCCCTGTAGCCTGGTGTGCAGGTTGATCAGCCACATCGCCGTCGGCCGCAGGATGAAGAGGTCGGCGACCAGCGCCGCCACCATGGAGAAGGCGCTGAGCCAGCCGAACAGCCGCAGCGACGGCAGGTCGGAGAACACGGTGACGACGAGGCCGCAGGCCAGCACCACCGTGGTCAGGATCAGCGCCGGACCGACCAGCACGGTGGCGCGCTCCACCGCAAGCGCCGAGCCGACGCCGGGCTTGCTCTCCAATCGCAGTCGATTGAGGAAGTGGATGGTTGCGGAGAGGCCGAGGCCGAACGAGACGGTGAGCGCGACGACGCTGGCGAACTGCAGGCCCTCGCCCATCGTCCACAGCACCGTCCCCGACATCACCACCGGGAAGATGCCCGGCAGGATGCAGGCAAACATCACCACCCATGAGCGGAAGGCGAGGCCGATGAAGATCGCGACCAGCGCGAATTCGACGGTGAGGCCGCGGTTGAGCTTCTCGATCATGCCGGCCGAATTGCGCGCGGCGATAGCGGCAAGACCGGTGACGGCGATCTCGTAGCCGGGATGCTTCTTGCGGACGGCGTCGAGCTCGGAATCGAGCTTGTCGACGATGGGCAGGAGCTGGCTGGAATCCTTGTCCGGCACGCGACCGGCCACGACCACCGCGTCCTGCTCGGCGTCGATGAAGCGCCGCACCAGATGCTCGGGGATGACGCCCACATATTCCTTGAGCGTCGCGACGTCGCTGCTGCCGGCCTTTTCCGCCAGCCAGCGGCGCAGCGTCTCCAGCGACCAGACATTGCCGACGCCGGCCGCTTTCTCAACCGTCGCATGCACGTCGGCGATGGTTTGCAGCGTCTCCGGCGAATAGAGCGATTCCCCCTTGGGGAACTGGATCAGCACGTTGACCGGATTGGCGCCGGTCAGCTTGGCATCGAGCCGGTTGCTGGCGGCAACCGCCTGGCGCTTGTCCGGCACCTGGTCGGCGAGCCGGTAGCGCGGCTGAAGATTGGCGTAGATGACGCCGAGGCTGACCACGAACAGCAGCGCGATCAGGCTGAACAGGCCGGGCCGGCCGACCATGCGCACCGCGATCCAGTAGCAGAAATTGCGCAGCGCCTGCACGCCGGCATCGGCGCTCTGGAACTTGACCGCGAAGATCTTCTCGTTGCGCACGAACAGCACGCCGAACACCGGCACCAGCGACAGCACCGTGATCAGCGCGATGATGGTCGCGGCAAGCCCGGCCTCGCCGAATTTTCGGATCAGGTCGGAATCGGAGAACTGCAGCGCGATGAAGGAAATGCCGGCGGTGCCGTGCGTCAGCACGCAGGCCGGGCCCACCACCAGCACCGCGTTCTTGAACGCGGTGAACTTGTCCTGGCCGGCGATCAGCCGGTCGCGTGCGGCGAAGGTGAGCTGCATCGAGTCCGAGAACGAGATCACCATGATGAGCGGCGTCATCACGTTCAGGAACATATTGAGATTGAAATTGGCCCAGCCAAGCGCGCCGAGTGCGATCAGGATCGCGATCATCGGCGGGAATGCCGCCACTACCATGAACGAGATCTTGCGGAAGAAGATGATGGCGATGATGCAGCCGGCGAGAATGCCGAGGATGTTGTAGGTGAGACCGTCGCGCTCGACCGCGTTGCGAATCTCGAGCTGCATCACCGGCACGCCGGAGAGCTGCACGTTGAGCCCGGTGTCGCCGAGATCCTCCCTCATCAGCGCGCGGATGTCGCCGACGACCTTGCCGAGCGTGCTGGAGGCGACCACCTGCGGATCGAGGGAGAGCACGATCAGCGCGAGCGTGCCGTCCTCCGACAACAGTTTGCCGCGGATGATCTCGTTATTCTTGACGGTCTCGATGAACTGGTCATAGGCCGCCCCCTCGGGCAGTTCGGGCGGGAACAGCGCCGCCGGCAGCTTGCCTGGCGCGGGCGCCTGGCGCGCCGAGAACAGCGAGACTAGGCCGCGGGTGCCCTCGACCAGCTGCAAATCGGTGACGAAGTCGCGCAGCTTCTCGAGGTTGTTCCGTGCCAGCAAGGTCTTGCCCTCGACCACGACGAGGACGTCGAACTCCTCGGCCGGGAACTTCTTCGTCACCTCTTCGTATTGGCGGAATTCCTGGGTGTTGGAGCGGAACAGCTGCGACAGCGAATCGTCGATCTTGATCCGCTGGATGCCGAACACGGCGGCGACGATCAGCGCGAGCAGGATGATGCAGGAGACGATCGGCGTCCGGACCGCAACTAGCCCGAGGCGCTCCAGCCCGAAGGCGATGGAGGACGCAGGCCCCTGCTCGACCTTGTCGACATGAACCTCATTCTCGCGGTGCTTTTCGAGCATGCCTTGTCCAGTTCCTCAATCGGCTCTAGCTGTGAGCGTATTGCGCCCCGCGAACGGCTTGAAAACGCCATACCAATGGGAGGCTTGCCCTTTGAAAATGCGCGGAAAATCGCCGGCAGCGGTTTAGCAGGTCAAGCGCCTCTCTCGCAAGCGCACCACAGCGCTGCCAACAGATCAAGATTGGGCGATTTTGCCGGAATGACCGTCATTCCGGCACAACCGAGCCGATTCGGCGCGGCGTGCGCTCGGCGCTCTCGTCCTTGAGCGCCACGCCCGTGACCTGCCGCGCCAGCCCCTCGCGGACCAGCCAGGCGATCTTGAGGGCCGCCTCGTCATAGCTCAACCCGGCCTTGTGGACATTCGAGACGCAGTTGCGATCGGCGTCGGTCAGGCCGGGTTTGGGCGCGAAGGTCAGATAGGCCCCGAGGCTGTCGGGCGCCGACAGGCCCGGCCGCTCGCCGATCAGCATCACAACCATCCGGGCGCCGAGAATGGCCCCGATCTCGTCGCCCAGCGCAACCCGCGCGCCCGAGGCGACGACGACATGGCCGATCGCGACGGCCTCGCCCTCGCCCAGCCGCAACAGCAGGCTTTGCAGCAGCGCGATCGCATGGGCATGGACCGCGGCGGCCGACAATCCGTCGCCGATGACGATCGCAAGCTGGCAAGGTATCGTGGCGACATCCGCCAGCGCCGCAGCGGAGCCGGCATCGAGCTTCCGTCCAAGATCCGGCCGGCGCAGATAATCGCTGCGATCGGCGGCCCGGCTCGCGACCTCGATGGCGGCAGGGCCGAGCGCCCTCACCGCGAGAGCCAGACGCGGCGCGTCAAAGGCGGCATGCACGGCATCGCGGGCGCGGGCGTGGGCCAGCGTGAAATCGAGCAGCGGTTTTGTCGGCAGGCTCGCCCCGCTTCGCCCGAGCGCAACGCGCGCAGGCGTGAACGATCTGAGATCGACGGTCGGGCGCGCCGGAACGGGCTTGTCGTTCATTCGGCGGGAACGGAGGCTTCGCGCAGCCGGATCGAATAGTTCGAGGCATTCTGCTTGCCACTGGTGGCCGCGCGCGCAAAGGTGATCAGATGATGTGCGATCATGGTGCAGCCGATCAGGCCTTCCATGTCACCGCGCTTGATGCGTCCGAGCGCGAACTTCCAGAACACGCGCCTGTAATCGCCGAGCACACCGACCTTCCAGAAGATGTTGCGCAGCATGACGAGGCCGCGCTTGATGTTCGGCCAGGTCTTCATCTCGTCCGGCACCGGCACCTTGAGGCGGTGGGGATAAACCTCGTCGCATTGATACTGGAAGCGCGCGTACACCTTCTCGGGCTCGTATGCGACGCTCATGGCGTGCTTCCAGGACGCGACGACCTCGTCATAGGGCAGCAGGAAATCCACGTTGGAATCGCGCCCCTCATCGTCGATCAGGCGTCCTTCCTTCGCCAAGCGGTCCCATAGCGGCGTCTTCGGCAGCGCCTGAAGCAGGTTGATGGTGAGCAGCGGAATCTTGGACTCTTCGACGAAGGCGAGCAGCGCGTCGGAGGTGTTCGGCTTGTCGGTGTCGAGGCCCATGATGATGCCCGACACCACCTCCATGCCGTAGGAGTTGATGGTGCGCACCCCTTCCAGGATCGGGACCATCATGTTGTGGTCCTTGTGCATGGCTTTGAGCGCATCCGGGTCCGGCGTCTCGATGCCGCAGAAGATGGTGACGAAACAGGCCTCGCGCATCTTCTTGAGGATCTCTGGACGCTTGGCGATGTTGAGCGTCGCCTCGCAGGCGAGCCGCATCACATAGCCGGTCTTCTTTTGCCATTCGATCAGATGCGGCAACAGGTCCATCGCCGCCTTGCGGTTGCCGATGAAATTGTCATCGACGAAATAGACCGTGTCGGTCATGCCGCATTCGCGCAGGCGGTCGAGCTCGGCGATGATCTGCTGCGGCGTCTTGATGCGCGGGTTGCGGCCGTAGAGGCCGGGGATGTCGCAGAACTCGCACTCATACGGACAGCCGCTGGAATATTGGATGCTGCCGAGGAAATAGCGCTTCACGTCGGCGAGCTCGTAGGCCGGGATCGGAAACTCCGTCATCGGCACGCGATCCTTGGTGGTCAGCACGACCTGCTGCGCGGGGCGCGAGGTATCGCGCGACAGGATTTCGAGCAGCTGATCGGTGGCGTCGCCGAGTTCGCCGACATGGAGATAGTCGAATGAGGGATAATAGTCCGGACAGGCGCTGACCGAGGGGCCGCCGAGCGCGACCGGGAGATCGAACTCATGGGCGCGGCGGCAGATATCGTTCATCTGCTGGCGCTGGATGTGCATGCCGCTGACGAATACGGCCTCTGCCCATTCGAACTCTTCTTTGGTGGTGCGGCGGAGATTCTCGTCGACGAATTTGACCTGCCACTCCCTGGGCAGATAGGCCGCAAGCAGCAGCAGCCCCTGCGGCGGCATGAAGGCGCGGACACCGTCGGTCAGCGGATAGGCATGCTCGAAGGTGCCAAACGAGGACGTGTAACGCGGAAAAACGCAGAGAATCCGCCGGGACGTACCGTTGCTTTCAGCTCGCATTCAAGCTCCCCCGCACACTCGACCTGGTTGCGGAAATTGCCAGCCAGACGCATAGCGTAATGCTGTCGCCGGAATTTCTCAATATTGTGGCGTGAGCATAATTCCGGGAGGGACCAATGGTTTCCTTCGGTCCGGCGGCTCCCGCAGTGTTCACGCGATCAGCCGCGCAGCAAAATCGGGCAGCAGGCCTGCATCACCGGCCAGACGGAAATCGGCGTCCACAATGCCTGACCGCGCCAGCCAATCGTCGAATTCCGGCGCGCGGCGCAGGGCGAAGACGTCGCGGACATACAGCGCGTCGTGAAACGACGTCGACTGGTAGTTCAGCATGACGTCGTCGGCCCCCGGCACCCCCATGATGAAGGTGACGCCGGCGGCGGCGAGCAGCGTCAGGAGATTGTCCATGTCGTCCTGGTCCGCCTCGGCATGATTGGTGTAGC
The DNA here is from genome assembly GCF_028128765.1 of Bradyrhizobium sp. CCBAU 51627. GTDB lineage: Bacteria > Pseudomonadota > Alphaproteobacteria > Rhizobiales > Xanthobacteraceae > Bradyrhizobium. Next base: position 1,456,015 of record NZ_LBJG01000024.1, on the reverse strand, counting down.
AGATGTCGATGCCGAGCGGCAGGCCGAGCAGCTTGCCGCAGAAATGATCCTCCAGCCCCGCCCGGATGATCTCCTTGCCGTCGTAGAGATATTCGGGACCGATGAAGCCGACCACGCTGTTGACCAGCAATGGCGCAAAGGCGCGAGCAACCGCATAAGCACGCGCCTCGCAAGTCTGCTGGTCGACGCCGTGATGGGCATTGGCTGACAGCGCCGAGCCTTGCCCGGTCTCGAAATACATCACGTTCTCGCCGACCCTGCCGCGCTTCTGCGACAGTCCCGCCGCCTGCGCCTCCCTCAGCAACGCAAGGTCGATGCCGAAGCTGCGGTTGGCGGCTTCGGTGCCGGCGACCGACTGGAACACGAGGTCAACAGGCGCGCCCTGCCCGATCAGCGACAGCGTCGTCGTGACATGGGTCAGCACGCAACCCTGCGTCGGGATCTTCAGCCGCGCGATGATCTCGTCGAGCAGCCGCAGCAATTGAGCGATCACCGCGGGGTCGTCGCTCGCCGGATTGATGCCGATGCAGGCGTCGCCCGCTCCGAGCAGCAGGCCATCGAGGATTGAGGCGGTGATGCCCCTGGCATCGTCGAAGGGATGGTTGGGCTGGAGCCGCGTGCTCATCCGGCCCTTCAGACCGATGGTGTTGCGGAAGGCGGTGACGACCTCGCATTTCCGTGCCGCCAGGATCAGGTCCTGATTGCGCATCAGCTTCGACACCGCGGCCGCCATCTCCGGCGTGATCCCGGGCGCGAGTCGGCGCAAGACCTCAGGCTTGGCGGCGTCCGACAGCAGCCAGTCGCGGAAAGCCCCCACCGTCAGCGAGGAGACCTGCGCAAAGGCCTTGGCGTCGTGGCTGTCGATGACGAGCCGGGTGACCTCATCGCTCTCGTAGGGGACGACGGCCTCGTTCAGGAATTGACCGAGGGGGACATCGGCAAGGGCCATCCGCGCGGCGATCATCTGCTCGGCGCTGCCTGCGGCAATGCCGGCCAGCCGGTCGCCGGAGCGCGGCGGCGTCGCCTTGGCGAGGAGGTCGCGCAGGTCGACGAACGTGTAGCTCGTGGCGTCGATGGTGTGGCGGTAGACCAAAGTCCCCTCCGGGTTCTGTCGGCCAGTGACCGAGTCCAAGCGATGCTGAGACTATACCGTCGGATCAAGACGCTGAAATAGCTTAGCTTTCGTTTGCCCAAGGACGAAGGGGGCCAACGGTCGCGTTAACGCTGCGTCCATCTTCATTCTGCATAGTTTTGCGTCAATTTTATACGACCGCGCGCACCGGCCGCTCCTGGCCAATCGGGCCCGAACACCATGCAAATCGATCGACCTGGGAATGCTGCCGGACTGGCAGGCCGTTTCACGCTCGCCACCAAGCTCTACGCGATCTTCGCGCTGTTCGCCCTGCTCACCGCGGCGATTGCGATGCTGTCGGACTACAACAGCCGCCGCAGCGCCGAGTTGACCAGCGCGATCGAGACGGCGAATGCGGCCGCGCTGAATGTCGAGCGCGTCAACTCGCTGGTCTACGCGGTCGTGATGGAATCGCGCGGCGTCTATATGTCGACCGAGCCGAAGGTCGTGAAGAAGTTCGGCGACGGACTGCTGAAATTCAACGCCCAGATTCTCGATGTCGTGAAAGGCTGGGAGACCATCGTCAAGGCCGACGACGCCGAGCAGTTCGCGACTTTCAAGAAGCGCATCGAGCAGTTCGTCGAATTCCGCAAGGAGCTGGTGCGCCGCGGCGTCGAGATCAACGCTGCCGCGGGCCGTGAATGGGGCGACAACGACGCCAACCGCGCCGTGCGCTCGGCGCTGAACAAGGATCTCGAGGCGTTGTCCAAGGTCTATGCCGAGCGCGCCAAGCAGATCGCGCGCGAGACCGAGACCAACCGCACGCTGTCCTTCGTCCTGACCTGCCTCGGCGGCGTGGCGCTGGCCCTGGTCGTGATCGGCATCGTCATCATCGCCCGTTCGATCGCCCGGCCGCTCGCCGCCATCACGGCGACCATCAAGCAGGTCGCCGACGGCGCCGAGAACGTCACGGTGCCGCACATCGAGCGCGCCGACGAAATCGGAGCGCTGGCCCGCGCCATCCAGATCTTCCAGGACGCGATGGGGCGCAACCGTAACCTCGCCGCGCAGGTCTCGCAGGATTCGGCCGCACGCGAAGAACGCGCGCGCCACATCGAGCAATCGGTCGAGACGTTTCGCGAAGCGATCGGCGCGATCATGCGCGGCCTCAGCGACAACGCCGGCGTCATGCGCGAGACCGCGCAGACCATCACGCGCGTCACGGCGGATGCCAGCAACCGCGCCGGCATGGCAGCCAACGCCACCAAGCAGGCCTCGCACAACGTCACCGCGGTGGCGGGTGCGGCCGAGGAGCTGTCGGCGTCGGTGGAAGAGATCGGACGCCAGGTGCGGCAGAGCGCGGGCGCGGTCGAGCAGACCGGCCAGCGCACCGAGAAATCCATCGCCGAGATCGAGAGCCTTGCCGCCGCCACGCAGCGCATCGACGGCGTGCTGACCCTCATTCAGACAATCGCCGAGCAGACCAATCTGCTTGCGCTCAACGCCACCATCGAGGCGGCCCGCGCAGGCGATGCCGGCCGCGGCTTCGCCGTCGTTGCGCATGAGGTGAAGGCGCTGGCGGGACAGACCGCCAAGGCGACCGCCGACATTAGCGAGAACGTCGCGATGATCCAGTCCTCGACTCGCAACGCGGTCGATGCCGTACGCGAGATCGGCGGCGCGGTGCGCGAGATCAACGAGGTCACCACGGCCATTGCCGGCGCCGTCGGCCAGCAGGACGCCGCCACACGCGAGATCTCCTCCAATGCGCAATCGGCAGCCCAGGGCAACGAGACGCTGGTGGCGAACATCACCTCGCTGCGCGATGCCATCGGCGAGACCGACACGGCCGCAGCCTCCGTGCTCACCGCCGCGAGCAGCCTCACTGCGACCGCCGAGACGTTGTCACGCGAGGTAGAAAAGTTCTTCCAGAACCTGCGGGCCGACAGCCGCATCGCCAAGGCGGGATGACAGCACGGCCGCCGTCCGCAAAGCACGGCGGCTTGAGCCGCGACACCAACGGCTTGACGACGCGAAGCGAAGCCCCGCTCTGCTCTCACACCGTCAGCAGCCTCTCGATCGCGCTGCGTTGGTCCATCGCCTTGTTGCCTTAACATTGCAGCACGCAGCAAATCCGGTCCGGCGAGTTCGTCATCGTGCTCGGCGACTGGTCACCGACCTTCGCCGGCTACTACATCTACTATCCAAACTCGCGGCAGAGCTCGGCGGCTTTCAAGGTGGTCGTCGATGCGTTGCGGCATCGCGATGCGCGACGAAAGCGCGGCTAACGCCCGCCGGATGACCGACAAATATTCGAACGCGGCGACGCCCTGATTTCGGATAAAGCCTCAACTCCTCTCGTGGCTCGGGATCCGAACTAGCTTCGGACAGCGCATGGGCCGGTTCAGCGACGTCGTCGCAGCCGGCCGCCTTGGCGACGCATCGTCGAAACATCCAGAAATAATTTGTTCACCAAACGACTTGATTGAGCCTGATCTATATCGCAATCGGGACGTGTGCTCGCTAAGGTTGAAACATGGAATGACGCCTGTGTTGGGCGTGGGAATGCAGGAATGCTGGAATGCCCGGAGAATTGTGGGATGCGCGATGGACGACGTCCGCGGGCTCGATCGGAACTCTGGGAGGCGCTACGGGCAAAGCCGCGATCGAACGGCCCGGGAGCCGCGCATCACACGCGCTGAAGCAGCGTTGGTGCTGGCTGATTGCCAACCTTGCAACCGCTTTCGCAGCATCTCTGATGTCCACGCTCACCGTCGCGATCGATGGCGGCAGCGTCGAGATTGCAGCTATCACATTGCTGTTCCTCGTTACGACCAATCTTGTTTATGACAAGTGGCGTCCGGCCCCGGTGCTATCCAATCTTTGCGGGGCGGTTGCCGTCCTCTTCGTCTCTATTGGAATGGCCGGTATCATCAGCCTTGTAGGCCTCAGGCACAACGCAACGTTCATCGATGACACTTTGACGCGGGCCGATCAATACCTGGGGTTCGACACGCCTTCGATGATCGCGTGGTTCGCCGATCATCCGGTCTGCTCCGAGATTCTCAAGCTGGCTTACGCGAGTTCCTTCGTTCAACTGTTCGGCCTCGTGGTTCTGCTTAGTCTGCTCCGCCGCTTCGACAAACTCTGGGAGCTCGTCTTCGTCTGCAGCTTTACCATCGTGGCATCGACGACGTTCTCGGTGTTCTGGCCCGCAATAGGAGCGTTTGCCCATTACGACTACGCTGCCGGGATCCACGAGCGTCTGCCCATGGGTGCGGGACTCTATCACCTCTCAAAGCTTGATTATTTCCGGAACGCGGCATTGCCGGTCGTCTCGTTTGCGAATCTGCACGGAGTCGTGACCTTCCCCTCGTTCCACTGCTGTCTCGCCCTCATGACAGTCTTCGCCGCCACCGGAACGCGATGGTTGTTCTGGACCTTGGTCGCCCTGAACGTCCCGGTCTTGATCTCGACTCTGCCGATTGGTGGCCACTACGTCATCGATCTGCCCGCCGGTGCGCTGCTGTGGCTGGCCGCCGCAGCGGCTGCCGCAATGCTGAATAGACCAGAATTGCCGCGAGCATCGTTCGGTGATTTCCAATCCGCGCCGGCGTCAGGCGGCCGGCGCGTGCTTCAGAACGAAAAGCCTCGGCGCGAAGGCCGAGGCTTGCGATCCGATCCGCGTACATCCGGCGAACCAATCGTCGAGGCAGAGACTAGTCGCGAATCTTGTACAGATGATGACGGAATGCGCCGACAAAATGTCGTGCGTCGGAACCGGATCAACTGATCTCGGCGGAGCACTCCAGCTAGCCGCGCCGCTTCAAGGCGAGGCCGAGGCTGATCCAGCCCGCGCCTGCCATGATCAGGTCGATGCCGAGGAAGAGGCCGAGGATGTAGACGCTGTTGATCGGCCAGCGCGCGACGATCAAGAGACCGAGCAGCAGCGTGATGGCACCCGACAGCGCCACCCACACCCACGGGCTCTCGCGCTTCATGCTGAAAGCGAGAAACAGCCTGACGGCGCCGGAGGCGATCAGCGATACGCCGAGGAACAGCGTCAGCAAGACTGCCGCGAGCAGCGGATTGTCGAAGGTGAGAATGCCGGCGATGACATAGAGCGCGCCAAGCAGCACCCAGATCATGAACTTGCCCCAGCTCTTCATCTGGAAGGCGCCGATGATCTCGGCGGCGCCGGCGACGATCATCATCGCGCCGACCACGATCACACTCGCGACTGTCGCCATCACCACGCTGCCGAGCGCGACGAAGCCGGCGATGAGGTAGACGACGCCGAGGGCAACGATCCAGCCCCATTTGGCATGCAACGCTGCGATGCCGGAGCCGAGGCCGAGATGGGGAGAGGTATCCGAAGCAGATGTCATGATGCACCTCCTGCATGTGGTGCCCCGGAGCATACCTCAGGATAGTGCGGCGCCGGGACCCCAGCCACCACAGCAGCCCGGCGGCCGCCCGCGTTGACGCAGATCAAGCGCGCGACCGCTCCATCTCGAGCTCGGCCCTGAGATTATCGAGATCGCGATAGATCGAGGCGACCGCCAGCACCCGGCCGCCCTTGCGGTACTTCAGCAGGCAGTCCCTGTCCTTGATGCTGCCGTCGACGGCGATGTCGTCGAAACTCTCGGCGTGACCGACATAGTTGATCGGGACGTCGTAATGCTGGCTCCAGAAGAACGGCACGGCATCGAAGCGCTCACGCTTGCCGAGCATGTTGCGCGCCGCGGTCTGGCCCTGGCGCTCCGCGACCACCCAATGCTCGACGCGGATGGTTTGCCGCGAATGCGGATCGGGCCAGCGCGCGATGTCGCCCGCCGCGAAGATGCCGGCCACGCTGGTTTCCAGATATTCGCTGACGCTGACGCCGCGATCGGCGGCAAGCCCCGCCTGCTCGGCCAGAGCGAGGCGCGGCCTGACGCCGATGCCGACCACGACGAGGTCGGCCTCGATCACGCCGCTGCCCTTCAGCGTCGCACGCGAGCCTTCGAGCCTCTCCACGGTGTCCTTCAGATGGAAGATGACGCCATTTTCTTCGTGCAGTGCGCGAACGAAATCGCCCATCTCAGACCCGAGCACCTTCTGCATCGGCCGCTCTTCCGGCGCGACCACGTGCACCTCCAGCTTGCGCGCCCGCAAGGAGGCCGCGACCTCAAGCCCGATGAAGCTGGCGCCGATCACCAATGCGCGCCTGGCGCTGCCAGCGGCCTTGATGATGGCGCGGCTGTCCGCGACCGAACGCAAGGTGTGGACATGCGGCTGGTCGGCACCGGGAATCTGGAGTCTTATCGGCTCCGCGCCGGTCGCCAGCAGGAGCCGGTCGAACGGCAGCTTGTCGCCGTTACCCAGGGCGACGCTCCGTGTCTTCGGATCGATCGCCGCGACCGCGGTGTTGAGCCGGAGGTCGATGCCGGCATCCTGATAATAGTCCTCGCCGCGCAGCGGCAGCCAGTCCTCCGGCGCGTTGCCGGCGAGATAATCCTTGGAGAGGTTGGGCCGGTCGACCGGCATCGCACCGTCATTGCTGAGCATGGTGATGGCGCCGGCAAAGCCTTCGCGGCGAAGCATCTCGGCGGCCGCGAAGCCCGCCGCACCGCCGCCGACGATGACGAACTTTTCGGGCGTCGGCGCGCTGCGATGAGCCATCGACGGCTTTGACGCCTCGCGCTTGCGCGCAACGATGATCCTGTCGTGATCGCGCGTGACGTCCCACACCGCCAGCGCATTCAGCGCCGGCGGACGCGTTGCCTCGCCTGACCGCAAGGCGAAGCAGGCGTGGTGCCAGGGGCAACGGATGGTGTCGCCGACCACGAGGCCCTCGGCGAGCGGACCGTGGTAATGGCTGCAAAGCGGCTCGATCGCGAAGATCTCGCTGCCGGCCTGCACCAGCAGAACGTCCTCCTCCCCGACATGACCGAGCAGTTTGCCGTCCTTGAGTTCGGAGAGCGCAACACCTTTGGTCAGGTCCGGGCCGCTTGGCTTCTTGTCCTCGGTCATGGTTGTCTCCCTGGCGTCGTCTCCTTGCGGATCACTCGTCCGAATTGGCCAACCCCAGCAATTCCTGGCGCGTCAGCGCGTTGTCGCGGAACACACCCAACATGCGGCTGGTGACGAGATCGGTCCCGGGCTTGTGGGCGCCGCGCGTGGTCATGCAGTGATGCGTCGCCTTGATGATGACGCCGACACCTTCGGGCTTGAGCACATCGTTGATGGTGTTGGCGATCTGTGCGGTCATCTTCTCCTGGATCTGGAGGCGCTTGGCATAGATGTCGACGACACGCGCAAGCTTGGAAATGCCGACCACGCGTCCCTGCGGGATATAGGCGACCCAGGCGCGCCCCACGATCGGCGCCATGTGGTGCTCGCAATGGCTTTCGAAGCGAACGCCGCGCAGGACGATCATCTCGTCATAGCCTTCGATCTCTTCAAAGGTCTTTTGCAGGATTTCGGTCGGATCCTGCGCATAGCCGGAGAAGTACTCCTCAAAGGCGCGCGCGACGCGATCCGGCGTGTCGCGCAAGCCATGGCGCGCGGGATCGTCGCCGGCCCAGCGGATCATGGTGCGGATCGCTTGCTCGACCTCCGCCCTGTCAGGCCGCTCGCTCGGCACCTGTGCGACCGCGACACGTTCCAGCCTGCGCGCTTGCGACTTCATCGAAAACCTCCCCTGCAACGGGCCGCGCACGGAAGCGGCCCCACAGCTTGGACGGCTGCGACTGGAAAAGGTTCCCGGGACCTCCGAAAAATCGGAGGCAGGCCTCATATCTTCATGGTGAGAAGCTGGATTCAGCCGCTTTTTGCAGGTCGAGCACCGCCTGCGCCCATTCGGCCGGCCGCTCCTGCGGCAGATTATGGCCGGCGCCGGCGAACACGCGCCGCTCGTAAAAGCCCTCGAACTTGCTCGCGTGATGGGCGGTGCCTGGAATGACGCCGTCGCTGTCGCCGTCGATCGCAATCGTCGGCACGCGGACCGGCGGCTGCGCGGCGAGCTTGGCCTCCATAGCGGCGTAGGCGGGATCGCCTTCGGCCAGCGCGAAGCGATGGCGATAGGAGTGGATCACGACGTCGACGAAATCAGGATTGTCGAACGAGGACGCGCTTTTTTCGAATGTCGCATCGTCGAAAGTCCATTTCGGCGACCACATCGCCCAGAGCTGACGGGCAAAGCCGCGGCGGTTGAGCTCCAGCGCACGGCGGCCGCGCTCGTTGTGGAAGAGGTATTGATACCAGAGCGCCGCCTCCTGCGGAGGTGACGCCGGCTCCATCGCACGCGCGATGTTCTGGATATTGTAGGAATTGCCGGAGACGAGCCCGACCACCCGCTCGGGATGAAGCACCGAGACCACGCAGGCCGCGCGGCCGCCCCAGTCATAGCCGCCGACGACGGCGCGCGCGATACCAAGCGCATCCATGAAGGCCAGGAGATCGGCGCCGAGCGCGGCCTGCTCGCCGGAGCGCAACGTCGCAGGGGAGCGAAACCGCGTCGGCCCATAGCCGCGCAGCCATGGCACCAGCACCCGCGCACCGCCTTGTGCGATGAGAGGCGCGGTCTCGGCATAGGCGTTCACGTCGTAGGGAAAGCCGTGGCCCATGATGCAGGGCCAGCCATCCGGCTCGCCGTATTCGCGGTAGGCGATGTCGAGGACGTCCGTGGTGATGGTTTTTTGCAGCATGGTTGGCTCACGCAATTGGAAGACCGTAGCCCGGATGGAGCGCAGCGCAATCCGGGAATCCATCCAAGCGGAAACAGCCACCCCGGATTTCGCTTCGCTCCATCCGGGCTACAAGAGCGTTACTTCTGCGGCCCTGACAGCGAGATGTCGCGTTCGGCGCGGAAAACGTTGCTGTAGAGGTTGGCGATCCACTGCCGGCCGATCTCGGTCTTGTTGAGATAGCCGATCTCTGTCTGGATGTGCGGTGCAACGCTGTTCCAGTAGAATTGTGGATAGCGGTTGACGATGTCGGCGGGCGAGTCGTAGCCGAGCTGGCGATTGATGCCGACCTCCTCGAACTCGTAATAAAGCGCATTGGCCTTGCGCAGATAGTTGGGATCGCCGAGCTGGCCGATGAAATCGGCGGCGCGCAGGATCGAGGCCTCGTCGTCATATTCCTGGCCCTGGCGGGCCGGGAAGCGCGTGCCCTCGATCGCGCGAGCGACACGCTCAGAGTCGACGCCACGGATGGGCGGCAGCCGGCGCCGCACGAAAAGCTTCGACCTGTCAACATGATACATCATCAGACTGGCATCGGATGCGCCACGCGGCAGTGACACTTTGGTGCCGGCCTCGTCGACCAGGAAACCGTCTTCGTCGTCCTCCTCGAACAGGCCGCGCACGTAACCGATATCGTGCGCAAGGCAGGCGATGAGGATGTGGAGGTAGTCTTCCGCGGCAAGGTGAGTGTGGAGATTGCGTCCCATCAGGATCGCCTGGGCCGCCAGCGTCACCAGCATCGTATGCTCGATGTTGTGGTAGAGCGCATCGCTGTTGCCGATGCATTCCAGCGCCGTGCGCGTCGATCCTTCCAGCACCCTGGCATAGGACTCGTCGAACCGGCGGCGCATGAACGAGCCCAGCATCTTCTCCAGGGTCTCAGCCGCCAGTCGCGGTAACGTCATCATGGATGCTGCCCCGTCTGTCGGTGGTGTCCCACGCTAGCTCCTGACGTCTCATACTTGCCTCGACGCAGGCTGAGCATAGCCCAATCTGGAGCGGCTGGCCAAACTCCGGAACAAAAATACGTAAATATGATGCCGTGCCGCCCCGCAGCATCACGGTTGCGGCCATAGTTCGGTATATTTTTAGGGCGGGCCGCAGCCCGGCCAATGGCCGACCGCAAACGATCGATGACGGGGGCATGAGCCGACGTCCTTCGCTGTCGGACCAGGACCTCTGCACCGCATTGCGGACAGGCGCGTCAATTCCCTCGTGGATGCGATCGCGAATGACTCGCAACGACTGGGAACGAGGCGGCCCAAAAGCCCGGGCGCGCATAGGCCGCAAGAATCATCGCCGCCAAGCGTCCGATGAATCATCTTCACTCCACCAGCAGCACGTCCACGGCGACACCGAGCTTCTGCTTCGGCGAGCCGACGATGATGCCGTCGATCGGCGAAACGTCGGAGAAGTCGCGGCCGACCGTCAGCACGATGTGGTCGTTGGCGACCAGCAGGTCGTTGGTCGGATCGAAATCGATCCAGCCAAGCTCCGCCCCGCACCACAGGGACACCCAGGCGTGGGTTGCGTCCGCGCCCTGCAAGCGCGGCTGGCCCGGCGGCGGGATGGTGCGCAAGTAACCGCTGACATAGGCCGCCGGCAGGCCAAGCCCGCGAAGTCCTGCGATCATGACATGAGCAAAATCCTGGCAGACGCCGTGGCGCTTGTCGAACACCTCGTTCAGGGGTGTCGAGATCACCGTGGCTTTCGAGTCGTAGCGAAACTCGGTGCGGATGCGATGCATGAGATCGACGGCACCAGCGAGGATGCCCACGCCGGGCGCGAAGCTTTCCGCCGCATAGGCACTGACGGGGCGCAGAACAGGCACCAAAGGGCTCGCAAAGACATAGCCGACCGGCGAGGACGGCCCGAGGCTGGTTGCTTCGAACGCGATGTCGCGGATGCTCTCCCACGGTGGGCTCGCGGAGTCGCGCGGCGGCTGTCGCGACACCGAGACGCGCGAGCGGGAATCGATGCGCAAATTACGATGCGCGGCGTCGATCACCACGCTCTCGGTCAGCGTACCGAAGAAGTCGCGGCGAACGTGGCGCTCGGACGGACGGGGGCGTATCTCGACCTTGTGCGAGATCAGCTCCTGGCCATTGCCGGCCTTCGGCTCGAGCCGCAGCGTGCAGCGCGCGAAGCTGACCGGGCTCTCATATTCATAGGTCGTGACGTGCCTGATGTCGTAGATCACGCCAGCCCCGTCAGCTTTTCCGGCCGGCTGGCGTTGGGGCCGTGCGGGAAGTAGTGCAGCCCGATCGCCTCGGCGAGGCTGAGCAGGTCCTGCTCCAGCGCAAACAGCGTCTTGACCTCGAGCTTCTCGGCCTCGGCGGTCGCCAGCATCGCCTGCACCGCCACGGCAAGCCGCTGCGGCTTTTCGATCAGTCCGTGCTCCTTCAGGCTCGGCAATGCCGCGATGTGCTCGTTCAAGGTCGCGACCTGGAACGCAACCGAACGCGGATTGTAGGGATCGAGCACCGCGAGGTCCCGCACCGGCGCCAGGATCGGCGCCAGCAGATAGCGCGAGCGATAGGTGATCTGGGAATCCACCAGCGTCAGCAGGATATCGAGATCCTCGTCGCCGGCCTCGTCATAGGCGAACTGGCGCGCGAAACGCGTGGTGTTGATGGCGCGCTCGGCGCGGCGGCCGATATCGAGGAAGCGCCAGCCGGCGGCGCGGTTCATGTTCTCCTGCGCAAGTCCCGCAAAGCTCGCAAGCTCCTGCAAGGTGAGCTCGGCGGCGCTCAGCACGCTGTCGTCATCCTCCACCTGGTAAGACAGGCGCTCGGCCATCTCGGTGATGACCTGCCAGGCATCGGGCGACAGCCGCTCGCGCAAGGATGTCGCTGTGCGCAAGGCCGAGCGCACCAGCGACAGCGCCGAGCCGAAACGCGCCTCGCTCTGCAATGCTTCGGCGACGATGCGCGCCGATGTCGCGCGCGAGGTCTGCGAGATCGCGCCCCAGGTCACCAGCAGGCGCTGGATCCGTTCGGCGGCTTGCAGCGAGGCCGCGGTACCCTTGTTCGGTCCGCTTGGCGAGCCCAGCGCGCGCACCAGCCGCAGCGTCGCTTCGGCGCGCTCGAGATAGCGGCCGAGCCAGAACAGATTGTCGGCGGCGCGGCTCGGCAGCACACCGGCGATGCGGCGGATCCGGACCTTGTCGGTCGCCGGCAGCAGCGACGCAGTCGAGACCTTCTTGTCCGAGACCACCCAGACGTCGGCCGCGCGGGCGCCGTCGCCCATCGATACCGCGCGCGCATCCGGCTGCTCCGCGATCCGGCAGAAGCCGCCGGGCATGATGGCCCAGCCGTCCGGCGTCGCGGCTGCGAACACGCGCAGCACGAAGGGTCGCGGCGTGAGCTGGCCCTGCTCCCACACCGGCATGGTTGAAAGCCGCACCACCTCCTGGCCGACATAATCCATGCCGCGCGCGCTGATGGCATCGACCAGGCGCTGACGCCCGGCCGCATCAAGCTCGCTCGCCAGCACCGGGCCGTTGCTCTCGAAGCCGGGCACGCCGCGCTGATAGGCGCCTTCGATTGCGACCTCGCCGAGCCGCGACAACACCTCGTCGCGCGCGCTGCGCTGGCCGCACCACCAGGTCGCGATGTGCGGCATCTTCAGCTCTTCGCCGAGCAGGCGGCGGCTGAGCGCCGGCAGGAAGCCGAGCAGCGCCCTCGCCTCCAGAACACCCGAGCCCGGCATGTTGGCGACGACGACACCATCCTTGCGCAGAACATCGATCAGGCCGGGCACGCCGAGATGCGAGGAGGCATCGAGCTCGAGCGGATCGAGCGAATTGGAATCGACACGGCGCAGCAGCACGTCGAGCCGCTTCAGCCCGGCAACGGTGCGGATGTGAATCCGGTTGTCGCTGACGGCGAGATCGTCGCCCTCGACCAAGAGAAAGCCGAGATAGCGCGCCAGCGTCGCGTGCTCGAAATAGGTCTCGCTGAAACTGCCTGGCGTCAGCACGCCGATGCGCGGCTCGTCGCGATCGGCACGCGCCCGAAGGCTGTCGCGAAACGCCTCGAAGAACGGCGCGACACGCGGCACATTCATCGACTTGTAGAGATCGGAGAAGGCGCGCGAGAGCACGAGGCGGTTCTCCAGCGCGTAGCCCGCGCCCGAGGGCGCCTGGGTGCGGTCGCCGAGCACCCACCAGCGGCCGTCGGGGCCGCGGCCGACATCGGCGGCATAGAGCGAAAGGTAGCGGCCGCCCGGCGGCGGCACGCCGCAAACGGGGCGGAGATATTCCGGACTGCCGGCGATCGCGCCCGCCGGCAGCGCGCCTTCCGCGACCAGCTGCCCCTCGCCATAGATGTCACGCAGCACGAGTTCCAAGAGCTCGGCGCGCTGGGTGATGCCGGCGCAAAGCTGCGTCCAGTCGGCCTCGTCGATCAGGAGCGGCAAGTGGCTGAGCGACCAGGGCCGGTCGGCGCTGTCGCCCGGCGCGCGGTAGGTGACGCCGGCCTCGCGGAGGTGGCGGTCGGCCATGCCGAAGCGCCGCTCGACCTCGTCTGGCGCGAGCGCGCCGAAGGCATCGAAGAAGCGGCTCCAGACCGCGCGCGGAGCACCGTCTGGCCCGAGGAACTCGTCGGGGATATCGGGCAGACGCCGATAGTCGCGGACCCATTGCACGAGCCGGCGCTGGCCTTCACGCTGGCCCTGCGCTTGACCCGCCTTGTCCTCTTTTTCGGCCGCGCCCTCGCCCATGCGCCTCTCCCTGCCCCACCATCATACTCATTGCAGGAGCGGGGTCCGCAAGTCGAGGGTCAGCGGGAATTCATTTGTGCGTTCCTCAGGGGGCGGTTGCATCGGCCCGGGCGTATGGCCGTGGTCCTGGAAGCGCGCCAGCCGCCGCGCCTCGGCCTCGTAGGTGTTGACGGGCTTGGTGTCGTAGTTGCGACCGCCGGGATGAGCGACATGGTAGACGCAGCCGCCGAGCGAGCGGCCGTTCCAGGTGTCGATCAGGTCGAAGGTCAGCGGCGCGTGGACCGGGATGGTCGGGTGCAGGCCCGAGGCCGGCTGCCAGGCCTTGAAGCGGACGGCGGCCACGGCCTCGCCGGAGCGGCCGGTCGAGGTCATCGGCAGGCGGCGGCCGTTGCAGGTGACGATGTGGCGGCCTTCAACAAATCCTTCAGCCTTGACCTGGAGCCGCTCGACCGAGCTATCGACATAGCGCACGGTGCCGCCGGCCGAGCCTTCTTCGCCCAGGACGTGCCAGGGCTCCAGCGCCTGCCGCAATTCCAGCGTCACGCCGCCCTGATGGACGCGGCCGAACGCTGGAAAGCGGAATTCGAGCTGGGCCAGGTACCATTCCGGCTCGAACGGATAGCCGGAGTTTTTCAGCTCCGAGAGAACGTCCTGGAAATCTTCCCAGATGAAATGCGGCAGCATGAAGCGATCATGCAGCGCGGTGCCCCAGCGCACGAACTTGCCCTGCTGCGGCTCGCGCCAGAATTTTGCGATCAGCGCGCGGATCAGGAGCTGCTGCGCCAGTGACATGCGCGGATCCGGCGGCATTTCGAGCGCGCGGAATTCGACGAGGCCGAGCCGGCCGGTGGGACCGTCAGGCGAATAGAGCTTGTCGATGCAGATCTCGGCGCGGTGGGTGTTGCCGGTGATGTCGACGAGCAGATGCCGGAACAAGCGGTCCACCAACCACAGCGGCGTCTGGTAGCCCGGCGGCGGCACATGCGAGAGCGCGATCTCGAGCTCGTAGATGCTGTCGTGACGCGCTTCGTCGATCCGCGGCGCCTGGCTGGTCGGGCCGATGAAGAGGCCGGAGAAGAAATAAGACAGCGCGGGATGCCGTTGCCAGTACAGCACCAGGCTCTTGAGCAGATCGGGCCGGCGCAGGAACGGCGAGTCCTGCGGCGAGGAACCGCCTATCACGACGTGATTGCCGCCACCGGTGCCGGTGTGACGGCCGTCGAGGAGGAAGCGGTTGGCGCCGAGACGCACCTTGCCGGCGTCCTCGTAGAGACCTGTGGTGATCCCGACGGCATCGCGCCAGCTCTGCGCCGGCTGGATGTTGACCTCGATCACGCCAGGATCGGGCGTCACCTTGATAACCTCGATGCGAGGGTCGAACGGCGGCGCATAGCCTTCGACATGAACGGGAAGCTGCATCTCCTCTGCCGTCGCCTCGATCGCGGCGACCAGCTCGAGATAATCCTCGATGCGCTCCACCGGCGGCATGAAAGCGCAGATCACGCCGTCGCGCACTTCCACCGACATCGCGGTGCGGACGGGAATGGACGTGTTGAGTTGCTCGGGCGCGACCCGCGGCGGCGCTTTCGGGCGCGCCGGAGGCGTGAAAACCGGCAGCTTGTCGCGCGCCTCCATCGGGTCCTGCTCGACGATGTAGGGATATTGATCGGGCGGCACGTAGCCGAGCGAACCGATCGGCAGGCGCAGGCCAAGCGGTGAATCGCCCGGCGAGAGGAACAGATGCCCGCGCCGGAGTTGCCAACGCTCGCTGCGCCAGCGCGGCGGCGCGTTCCAGCGCTGTACCGGCAGCACGAAGCCGCGCGGCGCGCGGAGGCCCTGATTGAACACCCGCGCCATGCGTGCACGCGCCTCGGGATCGGACAGTTGCGAATTGGAGGGATCGACGTTGATCGGAAGCTCGGCCTCCTTCTGCAGCCAGTAGACGGTGTCCTCATAGGCCGGGATGATGTAGCCGGGATCGAGCCCGAGCCGCGCCGCCGTGCCTTCCATGAAGTCCTCGGCATCCTCGGTCTGGGCGCGCTTCGGACTCTCGACTTTTGCGATGAGGTCCGCATTCTTCCAGATCGGCACGCCGTCCTTGCGCCAATAGAGGCCGAACGCCCAGCGCGGCAGGCTCTCGCCCGGATACCATTTGCCCTGGCCGTAATGCAGCAGGCCGCCCGGCGCAAAGCGCGTGCGCAGGCGGCGGATCAGATCGTCGCCGAGCGCGCGCTTGGTCGGGCCGACGGCTTCCGTATTCCACTCCGGCGCTTCGAGATCATCCACGGAAACGAAGGTCGGCTCGCCGCCCATGGTAAGCCGCACGTCCTGCGCGGCGAGATCGCCATCGACCTGCTCGCCGAGATCGTTGAGACGGGCCCAGGCGTCGTCGGAGAACGGCTTTGTAATGCGCGGCGCTTCGCGGATGCGCTTCACGCTCATGTCGAAGGCGAACTCGACTTCGGCAAAGCCGGCACCGCCGGAGATCGGCGCGGCCGAGCGATAATGCGGCGTGGCCGCAACGGGGATGTGCCCCTCGCCCGCCAGCATACCGGAGGTCGCGTCGAAGCCGATCCAGCCCGCGCCCGGCAGATAGACCTCGGCCCAGGCGTGTAGATCCGTAAAATCGTGTTCGACTTCCGGGGGTCCTTCGATCGGATCGATGTCGGGGCGGATCTGGATCAGGTAGCCGGAGACGAAGCGCGCCGCGAGGCCGAGATGACGCAAGGTCTGGATCAGCAGCCAGGCAGAATCGCGGCATGAGCCGGCGCAGGACGTCAGTGTCTCCTCCGGCGTCTGCACGCCGGGCTCCATGCGGATGATGTAACTGACTTTCTTCTGCAGCTCGCGATTGAGCTCGACCAGGAAGTTGACCGTGTTCGGCGCTTCGCGCGGGATCGAGGCCAGATATTTTGCGAAGGCGGGATCGGGCTTGATGGTCTCCAGATACGGCGCCAGCTCGGTCTTGAGATCCCTGGGATATTCAAACGGAAAGCTGTCGGCGTAAGGCTCGACGAAGAAGTCGAACGGGTTGACCACGGTCATCTGCGTCGTGAAGTCGACCTCGAATTTCAACTCCGTGGTCTTCTCCGGGAAGACGTAGCGGGCGAGCCAGTTGCCCTGCGGGTCCTGCTGCCAGTTCACAAAGTGATTGGCCGGCGTGACCTTGAGCGAATAACTCAGGATCGGCGTTCGCGTGTGCGGCGCCGGCCGCAGACGGATGGTCTGCGGTCCGAGATCGATCGGGCGGTCGTATTTGTAATGCGTGACGTGATGTAATGCGACGTAGATCGACACGGGTTGCGGTGCTCCAGCAGCTTTTTTGAGCAGAACACCTGAGGTCAATGCGATCAAGCATTAACAACGGGCAGAGGGTGCCTATGCAAGGTGCGGGCCGAGCCGAAGGCAATCGTCCAAGCCGTGAAAGCTTGGTGCTGCGACGTCTCGACGACGTCATGGCCGGGCTTGTCCCGGCCATCCACGGCCTTAACTCTTGCGCCCGCAAAGCACGCGGATGCCCGGGACAAGCCCGGGCATGACGACCTCATTTGGGGAACGTTACGCCGCCGAGGTCAGCCGATGCAGAAACTGCGTCACCTCGCGGCGGAGCGTCTCGACCTCATTGTGGACGCGCTCGGAGGCGCTGTTGACGCGGGCGGCGACGCGGCCGGTATCGGCAGCGGCTTCGCTGATGCCGGTGACGTTGGAGGACATCTGCGATGTGCCGGCCGAAGCCTCGTGGACGTTGCGTGCGATCTCACGGGTCGCGGAGCCCTGCTGCTCGATCGACGCTGCAATCGAAGCGGTGATGCCATCGATCTCGGAGATGGTCTGCGCGATCGCCTCGACGGCGGCGACCGAATTGGTGGTCGATTGCTGCATCTCGCCGACCTTGGCGCTGATCTCCTCCGTGGCCTTCGCGGTCTGGTTTGCGAGGCTCTTGACCTCGGAGGCCACGACTGCAAAGCCGCGGCCCGCCTCGCCGGCGCGTGCCGCCTCGATAGTGGCGTTGAGCGCCAGAAGGTTGGTCTGTTCGGCGATCTCGCTGATCAGCTTGACGACGTCACCGATCCGCAGCGCCGCATCCGCAAGCGTGCGTATCTCGCTGCCGGCGCGGTTGGCTTGGTTCACGGCGCGGCCGGTGCTCGCGGTCGAGCCCGTCACCTGGCGGCCGATCTCGGCAATCGAGGACGCGAGTTGCTCCGCTGCGCTGGCGACAGTTGCGACGTTGCGCGAGGCGTGGTCGGAGGCGCTCAGCACGCCCGACGTCTGGCGGCTGGTCTTCTCGGCAGCGGCAGCCATCTGGCCCGCATCGGATTCGAGATCGGTCGCCGCGCCCATCAGCGTACCGGCAACCTGGTCGAGATGCGTGCCGAACTGCTTCGCGAGATCGGCGACCTCCACCACGCGGCGGGCGAGGCTGTCGGTGCCGGAATTGATGACGGCGGCCGAACGGCGAAACGAACCGGGCAGACCGCGCGCCAGGATCTTGCGGAAATATTTGCCGCGGCTCGCATAGTCCATCGACGCCGAGGCCTCACGGGCGAAGGCATCGGCGATATCGAGCATGTCGTTGACGGATTTCTGGATCGCTCCGATCCGCCCATTCTGCCGCTCGCTCAGGATGCGCGCCTCGAGATTGCCGCCCGCCGCCTTGCGGCAAACCTCGGCGACCTCGTCGACGGCGGCCGCGGTGCGATGCTGGCACAAGACGGTGTAACCGAGCAGCACGACGGTCGCACCGAGCAATGCCGCAGCGGGGATTCCGGCAAAACCGAGAAGCGAGAGGGCGAAGGCAACGACGGCAAGGCCACACGCGAGCGCGGTCGCGCCTTGCGCCTTAGAGAGAGAGCACAAATTCATCGTAGGCGACACCCTGTTGCTTGAGCAGCCCGACCATTGCGTCGAAGCTCGCATGCATGCCCTCCTTGGCATTGGCATGCCGTGCCTCTTCGTCGCACAGCGTCTTGTAGATCGGCTTGATGCGCTCGATCTGCGCGGGATCGGGCTTGCGGCGGTTGGAGTGATAGCCGACGATATGACCGCGTTCATCGAAGGTCGGCGTGACGTGGGCGAACACCCAGTAATGGCTGCCGTCCTTCGCCAGGTTGACGACGTAGGCGAAGATCTCCTGCTTGGCCTGAAGCGTGTCCCAGAGCAGCTTGAACACGCAGCGCGGCATGTCCGGATGGCGGATGAGGCTGTGGGGCGCGCCCATCAGCTCCTTCCAGGAGTACTTCGCCATCCGCAGGAAAACGTCGTTGGCGTAGGTGATGCGGCCTTTGAGATCGGTCTTCGATACGATCAGCTCCTCCTCACCGAGGAGATTTTCCACCCCAGTGGGACGTATCGCTTGCATTGGTTGATCCCCAGAAAAGGCCGGCCGCGCCACGTTGCGGGGCCGTATCAGGACCTGTCTAAGGCAACAGTGTTAACCAGATGTAAGCCGGGGAACTTCCGGCACAGACGCCGGCCTCCGTATCATTACTTATCGAGCGATCGTTGCATGCAGGACATCACACGCGCCGCCGAGCCGGTGCGAGAACACCGGCTACCAGGCCCGCTCGATTGCATTTGCGCGATCTTCGCACGCAGCGCGGTTACATCGTTGCACCCAGCACCCATGGTGCAAATTCGGCTCCGCCGAAATCGAAGCTCTCGCTCTTGGTCGGCTGGCCGGATGCGGTCTTGAGAATGAGATCGAAGATGCGCTGGCCGCACTCCTGCACGCTCTCCTCACCTTCGAGGATGGTGCCGCAATTGACGTCCATGTCCTCTTCCATCCGCTTGTACATCGGCGTGTTGGTGGCGAGCTTGATCGAGGGTGCCGGCTTGCAGCCGAACACGCTGCCCCGCCCCGTGGTGAAGCAGACGAGATTGGCGCCGCCGGCGACCTGCCCGGTGGCTGCGACGGGGTCGTAGCCGGGCGTGTCCATGAAGACAAAACCCTTCTTGGTGACGGGCTCGGCATAGCGGAGCACCTCGACGAGGTTGGTGGTGCCGGCCTTCGCCATCGCGCCGAGCGACTTCTCCAAGATCGTGGTGAGACCACCGGCCTTGTTGCCGGGGCTTGGATTGGCGTTCATCTCGGCGCCTTCGCGCGTCGTGTATTCGTCCCACCAGCGCATCAGATCGACCAGCTTCTCACCGACCTCGCGGCTCACCGCACGGCGCGTCAAGAGATGCTCGGCGCCGTAAGTTTCCGGCGTCTCTGACAGGATCACGGTGCCGCCGTGGCGCACGATGAGATCGCTCGCCGCGCCCAGCGCCGGATTGGCCGAGACGCCGGAATAGCCATCCGATCCGCCGCATTGCAGCGCCACGGTGAGCTCGCTTGCCGGCACGGTCTCACGCTTCACCTTGTTGGCATCGGCCAGCGCCTCGCGCACAAAGGCGATGCCGGCTTCCACCGTCTTGCGGGTGCCGCCGACCTCCTGGATGTCCATCGCGCGGAGGCGGCCGGCGAGCTTCTGCTCTTCCATGAGGCCGCCGATCTGATTCACCTCGCAGCCCAACCCGAGCACGATGACATGGGAGAAATTGACGTGCCGCGCGTAGCCGCCGAGCGTGCGGCGGAGCAGCGCCAGCGGCTCGTTCTGCGTCATGCCGCAGCCGGTCTTGTGGGTCAGGGCGACGACACCATCGACATTGGGGAAATCGGCCAGCGGGTTGTCGCCGGTAAACGGGTTCTTCTTGAAGACATCGGCGACGAGGCTTGCGACGTGCGCGCTGCAATTCACCGAGGTGAGGATGCCGATATAGTTGCGCGTGGCGACGCGGCCATCGGGACGGCGAATGCCTTCGAAGGTCGCCGGCAGATCGAAATTCGGCGTCGGCTTGACGTCGGCGCAATAGGCGTAGTCCTTGGCGAAATCGCCCATGCCGCAATTCTGCACGTGCACGTGCTGGCCCGGCGCGATGGCCTCCGTCGCAAAGCCGATGATCTGGCCATAGCGGATCACGGGCTCACCCACCGCGATCGGCTTGATCGCGACCTTGTGGCCGGAGGGGATGCGCTCGACCGTCGTCACGCCGTCGGCCACCACCGTTCCCGGCGGCAAGCTCGCGCGGGCGATCAGCACACCATCAGCGGGATGCAGGCGGATGACGGGACTGATGGTCATGGGGGTCTCCTTGGGTCTTACTATCGTGCCCCGGACGCAGCGCAGCGCAAAGCGGTGCGCTGAAGAGCCGGGGCCCATCTATCGTATCGTTCGCGAGCTTCTGTGTCCCGGCTCTGCGGAGCGGCACTGCGTGCCGCACCGCGTCCGGGACACGAGAGCTTAGGCCTTGCCGCCCGATTCCTTGCGGGTCGCGTTGACCTGCATCTTGGCGTAGGTCGTCATCAGGCCGACCTCGTTGGAGAGCGTCACCAGCTTGAAGCCCATATTGATCGCGCGCGCAGCGCCTTCGGCGCCGCTGCAATGGATGCCCGGATTGAGGCCGCGCTTGCCGCACTCCTTGATGATCTTCTCATAGATCGCAAGGATCTCCGGCTCGGTGCGGTCGAGCTTCGGTTCCAGACCGTAGGAGAAGCCGAGGTCGGACGGACCGATATAGACGCCATCGATGCCTTCGACATCGAGGATCGCCTCCATGTTCTCGACCGCGGTCTTGGTCTCCATCATCGGCAGCAGGATGGTGTCGGCATTTGCGGTCTTCTGGTAGGAGCCCGCGGTGCCGTACATGCCGGCGCGAATCGGGCCGTTGGAGCGGACGCCCTGCGGCGGATATTTGGAATAGGAGACCAGGTTCCTGGCTTCCTGCGGCGTGTTGACCATCGGGCAGATCACGCCATAGGCGCCGCCGTCGAGCACCTTGCCGATGATGCCGGGCTCGTTCCAGGGCACGCGGACCATCGGGGTGACCGGATGCTTGTCCATGGCCTGGAAGCACTGCACCATCGACAGATAGTCCTGCACGCCGTGCTGCATGTCGACCGTGACGCTATCGAAGCCGCATTGCGCGATCATCTCTGCCGAGAAGCCGGAGGGAATAGCGAGCCACGCGTTGACCACGGCCTTGCCCGACTTCCAGATTTCCTTGACCTTGTTCGCCACGTTGCCTTCCTTCTTTGTTGTTTGGGCCTCCGTCACCAAGACGAGCGCCGCGACAGCACTGACTGCTGTTACCGCGAACCAGGCCGCCGCGCTACGCTCGCAATGGCGCAAGACCTATGCGTCGCCCACTGGATACTGGTTTCGCTGGCGCCGACCTCGCGGGCGGCGGCCACTATCGCCGCCCGGAAGTCATCCGGCAAGAGGATGCCATTTTGGTGCGCACAGCCGGTTTTCCGCGCGGGATCGCCGGAAATCAGCAGCTTTGACCGAAAAGGCCTGGGGATGTCCATCGCTATCGCGCCCGCGTCTGCTTTCACTCCTCGGCACCTGCCTCATTGGCCGCGCCAAGCCCTGCGAGACTCTGTTCGAGCTCGCCGAGCATCTCCTGCAACTCCGCAAGCTTGCGCGCGCCGAAGCGTTGGGTGATCTCGGCATAGATGGCCTCCGATGTCGGCGCCACCGAGGCCATCAGTTTCACCCCTTCTTTCGAGATCGACACCATGCTGCGGCGCTGGTCCGTCTTCGCTGTCTTCCGCTCGATCAGATTGCGCGCCTCCAGATCGCGCAGGATGCGCGACAGGCTCGGCCCCAGGAGAAAGGCCGTGCGCGCGAGTTCCGTAACCTCGGCCGCTTCGATGGCCGCAAGCGCGCGCAGGATGCGCCATTGCTGTTCCGTCAAGCCGTGCTCCCGCAGCGAGGGGCGAAACTGCCGCATTACGGCCTCGCGTGCCCGCAGCAGCGACATCGGCAACGAGCGCGAGAAATCGCGCATCGGCACCTGATGTGCGGCAGGCACATTTCCATTGGTGGGATCAGCCGGTCTCTTCGCCATGTCGCCCCTTCAGTCGCCTCTCAGACCACAGAACGTTTGCAGCGCAACATACCCGAATAGTATTTGACGCATTCACTTAACATGTTAAGCATCTCCGGGCACCACGATTTGTAAGATCACACATGGCGCTATCCCACGACGATATCCAAGCCTGCGCGAAGCGTCTGCACCAGGCGGAGAAGACGCGCGTGCAGATCCGGCAGCTGTCGCAGGATTTCCCCGGCATCACCATTACCGACGCCTACGCGATTCAGAAGGCCTGGGTCGACGTCAAGATCGCCGAGGGGTGCATCGTCAAAGGGCACAAGATCGGCCTGACCTCAAAGGCGATGCAGAGCGCCCTCAATATCGACGAGCCTGACTCCGGCGTGCTGCTCGACGACATGTTCTTTGCCGACGGCGGGATCATTCCCACCGATCGCTTCATCGCGACGCGCGTCGAAGCCGAACTCGCCTTCGTCATGAGCAATCGGCTCTCGGGGCCCGACTGCACGATGTTCGACGTGCTCAACGCCACTGATTTCGTGGCGCCGGCACTGGAGATCCTGGACACCCGGATCGAGCGGGTCGATCCCCAGACCAAGGCCACGCGAAAGATCTTCGACACCATCGCCGACAACGCCGCGAATGCCGGCATCGTGCTCGGGGGCCGGCCGATCCGCCCTCTGGACGCCGACCTGCGCTGGATCGGTGCACTCTGCTTCAAGAACGGCCAGCTAGAGGAGACCGGCCTTGCCGCGGGCGTGCTCAATCACCCTGCCACTGCCGTGGCGTGGCTCGCCAACAAGATCGCCCCGCTCGGCCTTGCGCTCGAACCGGGACAGGTCGTGCTCGCCGGATCCTTCATCCGCCCGATCGAGACGCGCAAGGGCGACACAATTCAGGCCGATTATGGCGCCTACGGCTCGGTGAGCTGCTACTTCGCGTAGAGCAACAAGAATAGACTGGGAGCGAACCGCGATGCCGCATTTCACGATCGAATATTCGGCCAATCTCGACAGCCGCCTCGACATCGCGGCGGTATGCGAGGTGGTGCGCAAGGCCGCGATTGAAACCGGCATCTTCCCGCTCGGCGGCATCCGCGTCCGCGCGATCAGGTGCGAGCATTACGCGATCGCGGACGCGCGGCAGGACTACGGCTTTCTCGACATGGTGCTGCGCATCGGCGAGGGCCGCGACCTGCCCACCCGCCAGAAAGCCGGCGAGCACGTGTTCCAGGCGCTTTCAAAACATCTCGATCCCGTCTTCACCTCCAGCAAGTTCGCTTTTTCGTTCGACATGCAGATCAACGACAAGGCCACCAGCTGGAAGCGCAACAACATCCACGACGCACTGAAAGCGGAGGCCGCCCATGGATAAGCCCACGCCGAAAGCCGATGTCTATCAGGCCAATCGCGATCGCGTCGCGCCGCTGCTGAAGACGCTGCGCGCGGACGGCATCGGCCACATGATCGACGGCAAGGTCGTCCCGTCGATCTCAGGTGAAGCTTTCGAGACGAAGTCTCCCGTCGATGGCTCTGTGCTCGCAACTGTTGCCCGCGGCAATGCGGAGGACATCGATCGCGCAGCGACCGCAGCTGCGCTCGCCTTCAAATCCTGGCGCGACATGGGTCCGGCAATGCGGCGCAAGCTGCTGCATCGGGTCGCCGACGCAATCGAGGACAATGCCGACGACATCGCCGTGCTCGAATGCGTCGACACCGGCCAGGCCTATCGCTTCATGGCCAAGGCTGCGATCCGCGCCGCCGAGAACTTCCGTTTCTTCGCCGACAAATGCGCCGAGGCGCGCGACGGACTCAACACGCCGAGCGACGAGCACTGGAACATCTCGACGCGCGTTCCGATCGGGCCCGTCGGCGTGATCACGCCGTGGAACACGCCGTTCATGCTCTCGACCTGGAAGATCGCCCCTGCCCTCGCTGCGGGCTGCACCGTCGTGCACAAGCCGGCGGAATGGTCGCCGGTGACGGCTTCCATCCTGGCGAATCTCGTCAAGGAAGCCGGCGTACCAGACGGCGTGCTCAACACCGTACACGGCTTCGGCGAAGAGGCCGGGAAGGCGCTGACCGAGCATCCCGCGATCAAGGCGATCGGCTTCGTCGGCGAAAGCGCGACGGGATCTGCGATCATGACGCAGGGCGCGCCGACCCTGAAGCGCGTGCATTTCGAGCTCGGCGGCAAGAACCCCGTGATCGTGTTCGACGATGCCGATCTCGACCGCGCCCTCGATGCGGTCGTGTTCATGATCTACTCGCTCAACGGCGAGCGCTGCACCTCGTCGAGCCGCCTGTTGGTCCAGCAGAGCATCGCGGAGAAATTCGTAGAGAAGCTGGCCGCGCGCGTGAAGGCGCTGAAGGTCGGCCATCCCCTCGATCCCGCCACCGAGATCGGGCCACTGATTCATGAGCGGCACCTCGCAAAGGTCTGCTCCTATTTCGACGTCGCGCGGCAGGACGGCGCCACGATCGCGGTTGGCGGCAAGGCCTGTGACGGCCCGGGCGGAGGACATTATGTCGAGCCGACGCTGGTCACGGGCGCGCATGGCAAGATGCGCGTGGCGCAGGAAGAGGTGTTCGGCCCATTCCTCACCGTGCTTCCCTTCCGCGACGAAGCGGACGCGATCGAGATCGCCAACGATATTCGCTACGGCCTCACCGGCTATGTCTGGACCAACGATGTCGGTCGCGCGCTGCGTGTTGCCGATGCGCTGGAAGCCGGCATGATCTGGCTGAACTCGGAAAACGTCCGCCATCTGCCGACGCCGTTCGGCGGGATGAAGGCCTCCGGCATCGGCCGCGACGGCGGCGATTACTCGTTCGACTTCTACATGGAAACCAAGCATGTCTCGCTGGCGCGGGGCACGCACAAGATTCAGAAACTGGGAATCTGACATTCGTCATTCCCTGGGGAAACGCCAATGCCCGTACCGCAACACATCTTCGAGCCGCCGTTCAACATCATCCGCTCCAGCCACGTCGTGCTCGACGTCACCGACCTGAAGCTGAGCCGCGAGTTCTACGAGACCACTGTCGGCCTGCATGTCGAGGATGCCGACGACAAGGTCGTCTACATGCGCGCGGCCGAGGAGCATCAGCATCACTCGCTGGTGCTGCGCAAAGCTGCCGTGCCGGCCTGCGCCCGGATGGGCTTCAAGGTCGGTAATGACGGCGATCTCGACAAGGCCGCAAAGTTCCTGTCCGAGAACGGCCTCTCTTATGCTTTCGCCGACCAGCCCTTCCAGGGCCGCACACTGCAATTCACCGATCCGTTCGGCTTCCAGATCGAGCTCTACGCGTCGATGGAGCGCCGCCCGCATCTCTTGCGCCGCTACGATCTCTACCGCGGATGCCACCCGCAGCGGCTCGACCACTTCAACGTGTTCGCGGCCGAGGTGCAGGATACCGTCGAGTTCTACGCACGGCTCGGCTTCCGCCTCACCGAATATGCCGAGGAGGACGGGCCGAACGGCCGCATCGCCGCCGCCTGGATGCATCGCAAGGGCAACGTCCACGATTTTGCGATCACCAATGGCAGGGGTCCGCGGCTGCATCACTTCGCCTATTGGACGCCGACGGCGATGAACATCATCCATCTCTGCGACGTCATGGCCTCGCAGGGCTTCGTGAAGAACATCGAGCGCGGCCCGGGACGCCACGGTATCTCGAACGCGTTCTTCCTCTACGTGCGCGATCCCGACGGGCACCGCCTTGAGCTCTATACCAGCGACTATTTTACGGGCGATCACGATCACGAGCCGCTGCGCTGGTCGCTGCGCGATCCGCGCCGCCAGACGCTGTGGGGCGCGCCGGCGCCGCGCTCCTGGTTCGAACAGGGCTCCCCCTTCACGGGCCAGTCCGTGCGCGAGCCGAAGTTCGTCGCCGACGTGCTGGTGGCGGATTAGGCGATGAAGCTCCCTCGCCTCGCCACTTATTCCATCAACGGTGACGTCCGCTACGGCGCCGTCCTCGAGGGCGGCATGGTCGATCTCTCGGCGCGCTATGCAAAAGTCTATCCCACGTTGCGCGAGGTGATCGCCGCCGGCAAGCTCGTGAGCCTTGCCGAGGAAGCCGCCGGCCGCACCCCGGTTCACACGCTCAGTGAGATCACCTGGCTGCCGCCGGTGCCGGCGCCGGAGAAGATCATCTGCATCGGCGTCAACTACCCTGATCGCAACGCCGAGTACAAGGACGGCCAGGAGGCGCCGAAATATCCGAGCATGTTCATGCGGAGCCCCCGCTCCTTCGTCGGTCACGACACGCCGGTGGTGCGCCCGCGCGCGTCCAACCAGCTCGACTATGAGGGCGAGATCGTGCTGGTGATCGGCAAGCAAGGACGGCACATTGCCGAGAGTGCGGCGCTGGACCACATTGCAGCGCTGACGCTCTGCAACGAAGGCTCGGTGCGCGACTGGCTGCGCCACGCCAAGTTCAACGTCACGCAAGGAAAGAACTTTGATTCCAGCGGCAGCCTTGGGCCATGGCTGGTGCCATACACCAGGGAAGCGCAGATCGCCGACATCAGGCTGACCACGCATGTCAATGGCGAGCTGCGGCAGGACGATCGAACCAGCCGGCTGATGTTTCCATTCCGTTATCTCATCAGCTATATCTCGACCTTCGCAACGCTCGTCCCCGGCGACATCATCGTCACGGGCACGCCGACCGGCGCCGGTGCGCGGTTCGATCCGCCGCGCTATTTGAAGCCGGGTGACGTGATCGAGGTCACGGCCGAGGGCATCGGCACGTTGCGCAACGGCGTCGTCGACGAAGGTTGAACAAGATTGGAATGATGCAATGACCACCCTTACCGGCGGCGAGGCGATCGTAAGCGGGCTCGTCGCCCATGGCGTCGACACCGTGTTCGGCCTGCCCGGCGCGCAGGTCTATGGACTGTTCGACGCCTTCCATCAAGCCCAGCTCAAGGTGATCGGCGCGCGGCACGAGCAGGCCTGCGGCTACATGGCGTTCGGCTATGCGCGCTCCAGCGGCAAGCCCGGCGTGTTCAGCGTGGTGCCCGGCCCTGGCGTGCTCAACGCCAGCGCAGCGCTGCTCACCGCCTTCGGCTGCAACGAGCCGGTGCTGTGCGTCACCGGCCAGGTGCCGACGCAGTTTCTGGGCAAAGGCCGCGGCCATCTGCATGAGATGCCGGACCAGCTCGCGACCTTGCGCACCTACGTGAAGTGGGCCGACCGCATCGAATATCCGGGGAACGCGCCGATGACCGTAGCGCGCGCATTCCAGGAGATGACGTCGGGCCGGCGCGGCCCCGCCTCGGTGGAAATGCCGTGGGACGTCTTCACCCAGCGCGGCGATACCGCCGCGGCACAGGTGCTGGAGCCGTTGCCCGCGCCGCTGCCCGACTCCGACATGATCAGGCAGGCAGCTTCGCTGATCAAGGCGAGCAAGGCACCGATGATTTTCGTCGGCAGCGGCGCGATCGAGGCGGGCGACGAGATCCTCGAGCTCGCCGAGATGATTGACGCGCCGGTGGTTGCCTTCCGCAGCGGCCGCGGCATCGTCTCCAATGCGCATGAGCTCGGCCTCACCATGGCCGCCGCCTACAAGCTGTGGGCCAAGACCGACCTGATGATCGGGATCGGCACGCGGCTGGAGTTGCCGACGATGTCGCGCTGGCCGTACCAGCCCGACGGCCTCAAGAGCATCCGCATCGACATCGATCCGGTCGAGATGCGGCGCTATCCGGCGAACGCCGCGATCGTTGCCGATGCCAAGGCCGCAACCGCCGATCTCGCCGCTGCCGTGCGCAAGGCCGGCTACAGCAAGGCGGCCGGCCGCCGCGCCGCGATCCGCGAGGCCAGCGCGACCGCGCTGGCAGAGATTCAGCGCATTCAACCGCAGATGGCCTATCTCAAAATTCTGCGCGAGGTATTACCGGCGAACGCGATCGTGACCGATGAGCTGTCGCAGTTCGGCTTCGCCTCCTGGTACGGCTTTCCGATCTACCAGCCGCGCACCTTCATAACCTCAGGCTATCAGGGCACGCTCGGTTCGGGCTTTCCGACCGCGCTCGGCGCCAAGGTCGCCAATCCCGATACGCCCGTGGTTGCGATCACCGGTGACGGCGGCTTCATGTTCGGCGTGCAGGAGCTTGCCACCGCCGTGCAATTCAATATCGGCGTGGTGACGCTGGTGTTCAACAACAATGCCTACGGCAACGTCCGCCGCGACCAGCGCGAACGCTTTGACGGCCGCGTGGTGGCGTCGGATCTCGTCAATCCTGACTTCGTCAAGCTGGCGGAGTCCTTCGGCGTGGCGGCGGCGCGCGTCACGGCGCCGGATCAGTTCAAGGCGGCGATGGAGAAGGCGCTCAGCCATGGCGGGCCGTATCTGATCTCGGTCGAGGTGACCAGGGATTCGGAAGTCAGCCCGTGGGCGTTCATTCATCCGCCGAAGCCGTAAGATCAGCGCGTCCTGCGAAACGTCAGATTGATCCGCTTCCGCCCCAGCAGCGCATGTTCACCTTCCGCAAGCGGCGCGACGCCGTGATAGGCAAGCCTGGACGCGCCGCCCCAGACCACGACATCGCCATGGACCAGCCGGAAACGGCGCGGCTTGTCGTTGCGTGCCATGCCGCCGAACAGGAAGGTCGCGGGCAGGCCGAGCGAGACCGAGACGATCGGCGCCGAATAGTCCAGCTCGTCCTTGTCCTGGTGCAGCGACAGCCGCGTGCCGGGCTCGTAGCGATTGACGAGGCAGGCATCGGGCGCGAAGTTTTGGAAGCCGCCCTGCTCCGCCGCGCGGCGGGCGAGATCGCACAGTACTGGCGGCATCGCTGGCCACGGCACGCCGGTTCGCGGATCGATGGGATCGTAGCGATAGCCGGTGTGATCGGTGATCCAGCCGCGCTCGCCGCAATTGGTCATCGCCACCGACATCTGGTAGCCGCCCGGCGTGGTCATGCGGCGAAACGGCGATTGCGCGACGATGGCGCGCACCGCTGCGATCAACTCGCTCTCGATCGGTTTGACGAAGCCGCGCAGCAGCACGGCGCCGTCGGCGATCTCCTCGCGCGACGGCTGCGCCTCGGCGACGCTGTCGAACAGATCAGCCGTCAATGGTTCCGCTCATTTGGCATCGTGGAAGATCACACCCAGCGTGTGGCGTTGGCCGGACCTGATCCGGCTGACGCCATGGCGCAGGTTAACGCGGTAGGTGCCGCGTGTCCCCTGCACCGGGCGGTGATGCACAGCGAAAGCGACCGCATCGCCCTGCGCCAGCGGCACGACCTCGGCGCGCGACTGCATGCGCGGGCGCTGTTCCGTCAGCACGAACTCGCCGCCGGTGAAGTCGCGGCCGGGCTCAGACAGCAGGATTGCGACCTGAATCGGGAAGACGTGCTCGCCGTAGAGGTCCTGATGCAGGCAATTGTAGTCGCCCGCCTCGTATTGCAGCAGCAGTGGCGTCGGCCGCGCCTGCCCGGCCTCGTGGCAGCGCTTCAGGAACGCCGCATATGCGGCGGGGTAGCGGATGTCGATCCCCATCGCCTCGTTCCATCTGTTGGCGACGGCATGGAAGTGCGAGTACAGCGCCGGACGCAGCTGCGCGATGATATCTGGCAGCGGGTAGGAGAAATATTTGTACTCGCCGCGGCCAAAGCCGTGGCGGCCCATGACGATGCGGCTGCGGAAGTGCGCGTCGTCAGGATAGAGCGCAGAGATGGTATGGCATTGATCGGGCGTTAGCAGGTTCTTCAGGACGGAGCAGCCCTGGGAGTCGAGCTCGGCAGCGATTTGGGGCCAGTCGAGGGCCTCGACGCGGGTGGCGATGTCGACGGATGGTTTCTGGGGCAATTTGCGTGCTGTTGCTGTCATGGCTGCGACCTTCGCAAAGCAGACTCGCCCTCCGCCACCCGATTTCCGACACTCTCCCCCGTCGTTGCGAGCGAAGCGAAGCAATCCGGAATCCCTTTGCGGAACCAGTTTGGATTGCTTCGTCGCAAGAGCTCCTCGCAATGACGTGGAGAGAGCGTCAGCCCCGCACCGGCAGCGTCACCACGTCGTAGCCGTGCCTGATCGTGCGCTTCAGCACGGGATCTTCCAGCTCGAGTTCGAAGCGCTCGGCGGGGCGGATGCCGCCCTTGGCCGCGAATGTGCCGCCGAACATGACGCAGCCGTCGGGGAATTTGCCGCCTTCGAAGCCGCGCGCAATGAGGTCGACGACCGGCAGCATCGCGTCCAGCGTTCCCTCCTGGTAGAGCATGCGCTCGCCCTTGATCGTGGCGTAGGAGCGCAGGATCATCTTGTCCCAATGGCCGATGACGTCCTCGAGCTCCCACAGCGTGGAGGCGATCGGCTTGTCGCACATCTGCTTGGAGACCGTGACGTTGTAGGCCTCGACCTTGCGATCGGTATGGTCTGAGCCGCAGCCCACGAAGATGCGGCCCTGCCAGCCGATCAGCACGAACTCGACCTCGCCCGAGGAATCGCCGCCGGTGCATTCGATGCTGTCTTCCTGGGTCAGCCGCCGCGCCGAAGCGCGATAGTAGATCGGCGTCGATGCCGGCGGAGCGATGCCCATCTCCTGCAGCTCGGCGATGTGCTTGTCGCGCGCGACGGGATCGCGGCCGGTCCAGCCAGCGATGACCATCTGGTCGAGCGCCAAGGTCAGCGGCGTGGTGGAGTCCTGGGCGTCTACGGTGAAAGTGAGGTCAAACACGAATGACGGCCTCCATGCCGGCAGCAAGTTCAAAGATACGACGATCAGAGCCGCCCGCGCCTGCCAACATCAGGCCGACAGGCACGTTGCCCTCACGATGCGCGGGCAGCGAGATGGCGCAGCCGTCGATCATGTTGATCAGGGTGCAGTTGCGTAGCGCGCGGAGATTTTGCGTGGTGAACGCCTTGTCGTCGGCAAGGTCTGCGATCTTCGGCGGCGTGTTGGCCGTGGTCGGCAGCACCAGGGCATCATAGGGAGCGATGCGTGCATTGACACGGGCGATCAGCGAGCGACGCTCGTTGAGCAGGTCGATATAGTCGGCCGCGCTCTGCGCCTCGCCGCGCATGATGCGCACGGCGACGCGAGGATCATAGACGTCGCCCTTGGCAGTGATGAGATAGCGGTGCCAGGCGTAGCTCTCGGCGGCCGCAAAGCCGCCCTTGGCGTTCATCGGGCCGATGTCGTGGAATTCCGCCATCTCGATGCGTTCGATGATGCCGCCGTGGTCGGAAAGTGTCTTCAGCGTGCGCTCGAAGGTCTCGGCGACCTCCGGATCGAGATCATCGAGCGCAATCGTGGTCGGCACCGCCAGCCGCATGCCCTTCACGGGACGCGGCTTCAGCGCGACGATCGGCTCGCTGGCGAGCACGGCATCCATTATGGCACAGCAACTGACCGATCGCGCCAACGGCCCGATGCTGTCGAGCGAGAACGACAGCGGCACCGTGCCGTCGAGCGGCACGCGACGCTGCGTCGGCTTGTAACCGACGATGCCGTTGAACGCCGCCGGAATGCGGCAGGAACCGCCGGTGTCGGTGCCAAGCGCACCGTGCGCCATGCCGTCGAGCACGGACACCGCCGCACCCGAGGACGAGCCGCCGGGCACGTGGCCCTCCGCCCGGTTCCAGGCCCCCTTCGGCGTGCCGTAATGCGGATTGATGCCGATGCCGGAATAGGCGAACTCGGTCATGTTGGTCCGTCCGATCACGACGAAGCCGGCCTTGCGCAGGCGCGCCACCGCTGGCGCGTCATGCTCGGCCGGATCGGAATCATCGAGCGCGCGGGACCCGGCCCGCGTCGTCTGCCCCTTGATGTCGAACAGATCCTTGATCGAGAGCGGGATGCCGGCATAGCGCGACGGCGCGGCTTTGGCTTTGCGCAGGCCGTCCATCGCATCCGCAACCGCCAGAGCAGCGTCCTTGTCGACATGCAGAAAGGTGCGCTGCCCCTCGCCGGCGGGATCGGCGATCCTGGCGATGCAGGCTTCGACGAGTTTTCGGGAGGTCGTGCGACCGCTTTCGAGGTCATCGGCCAATGTGGCGAGGGTCGGGGCGTTCGGCATGTCTGGTTCGCCTGCGTCAGGCGCGGCCAAAACGGTGCCGCGCTATTTCAATCCAAAATAGGCGCGCCGCAGCGCCTCGTTGTCGGTCATCTCGGCAACCGTGCCGGAAAAGCGAATGCGCCCGCCTTCCAGAACAAATACGCGGGTTGCCACTTCAAGGAAACCGATATTCTGCTCTGCGATCAAAAGCGCCATCCCGCGCCCCTGCAGGCCGTTCAGGATGCGGATGACCTCTTTGACAAAGAGCGGCGACAGCCCGGCCGAAGGCTCGTCCATGACGAGAAGCTTCGGCTCGGCCGCGAGCGCCTTGGCGATCCCGAGCATCTTGCGCTGCCCGCCCGACAGGCTGGAGGCGGCGTCGCGGCGCTTGTCGCGCAGAACGGGAAAGAGGCCATAGAGCTCGTCGAGGCGCCGGCGGGGATTGGCATGTCCCAGGGCCTGAGCCCCCACCAGGATGTTCTCCTCGATCGACAGGTCGGGAAACACCGCAAGCTCCGACATGTAGGTCATGCCGAGCTTCATGCGGTCGCTGGACCGCATATGAGCGATATCCTGCCCGCCGAGCACGATGCTGCCGTGACGGGCCTCGACGAGGCCGACCAGCGATTTCAGGAACGTGGTCTTGCCGGCACCGTTGGCGCCAAGCAGCAGGACCGTCTCGCCGGATTTAACGTCGAGATCGACACCCCACAGCACCTGCATGGTGCCGTAGCCCGCGTCGACGCCTTGCGCCTGGAGAAGAGGCGTTACTTCAGGCGGCATGCTCGCCTCCCAAGAACACCTCGATCACTTGCGGTTCCTTCACGGCCGCCGCGAGCTTACCCTCGAAGATTTCCCGACCGGCATTGAGAACGATGACGCGGTCGGTGATGTGCTCGATGAAGCCCATCAGATGCTCGACGACGATGATGGACATGCCGCCTGCCGCGAGCTGCTTGATCCGCTCGGCAATCCAGTCGAGCTCAGCGGGATTGAGCCCGGCGGCGAGCTCGTCCAGCAGCAGCAGGCGCGGTCGCGTCGCCAAGGCGCGGACCAGATCCAGCATCTTCTGCTGCGCACTGTTGAGATCGGCTGCCGGCCGGTCGGCGACGGCGGCCAAACGATATTCGTCGAGCAGCGCATCGAGCGACGGCGGCGTTCCGCCGATATGGCCATAGGCCAGGGCCACCCTGACGTTCTCCCGCACGGTCAGCGACATGAACGGCTTCGGCACCTGGAAAGTCCTGTTGATGCCGCGACGGACCAGCCTGTGGGACGCAATGCCGCCAATCGACTCGCCCTCGAAAGCGACCTCGCCGCCGTCGGGCGCGTAGAGACCTGAAATCACGTTGATGGCCGTGGTCTTGCCCGAACCATTCGGACCGACCAGCCCCAGCACCTCGCCCGGCGCGGCGTGAAAGCTGAGGCCGTCAAGTGCAACGAAACCGCCAAAGCGTTTCACCAATTTATGGACGTTGAGAATGGGTTTTGTGTCAGGGGACATGCCAGCCCCTCCGCGTCGCCAGCGAGACCAGCCCTGCCGGCAGGAACAACACCAACCCCATGATGAGAAGACCGTAGATGAGCTGGAAATATTGCGGGGTCGTGAACCCGATCAGATTGTAGACGCCGTAAAGGATCAGGACGCCGATGATCGGTCCGGAGATCGTCGCGACACCTCCGAACAGCGCGAAGACGATCGCGAAGATGCTGAACTCGCCGCTGAAGACGTTGTCGGGATAGAACACGGAAACGTACCAAGCATAGATGCCGCCGGCGAGTCCCGCCACCAGCGCCGACGCCAGCCAGGCCGCGATGCGCATCCTGACGACGTTGACCCCTGCCATCGACGCACTGACCGCATCCTCGCGGACGGCCTGCAGCGCAAGCCCGAAGCTCGAATTCT
Source organism: Bradyrhizobium sp. CCBAU 51627 (assembly GCF_028128765.1). Lineage (GTDB taxonomy): Bacteria > Pseudomonadota > Alphaproteobacteria > Rhizobiales > Xanthobacteraceae > Bradyrhizobium. Next base: position 1,421,697 of record NZ_LBJG01000024.1, on the reverse strand, counting down.
TCAGGAAGACGACGCCGCTCACCGTCAATGTCAGCACCACCAGCGCAGCATAATAGGCGTGCGACGGATTGAACGTACCTGTCAGCGACACGCCATACGGCCCCTTGGTGATGCCCTCCAATGCGGGATTGGCGACCAGGTGCAGCACAGCGAGCGACGCGGCGAGATTGGCAATGGCAAAATAGGCGCCGGAGAGCCGCAACAACGGTGTCAGCAACAGGCCGAGCAGCACGCCGACCAGCCCCGCCGCCAACACCGCCACAAGCGCCGGCGATTGATAGTGCATCACCAGCACCGCGAATCCATAGGCCCCGGCCCCGAAGAAGCCGACATAGCCGAACGGCAAATAGCCGGTGAAGCCATAGATGATGTTGACGCCCTGCGCGAGGATCAGGAACGTGACGAAATTGAACAGCAGCAGATGGTTCTGGTAGAGGCCCGGCAGCACCGCAAACACTGCGATCAGCGGCACCAGAATGAACAGCACATGCTTGACGGCATTAGGCAACGCGCACCCGCCTTCCAAGCAGGCCGCTCGGACGTAGCAAGAGGATCAAGATCAGCAGCACATAGGGCAGAAGGTCCGCCCATGAGCTGAGATAGGTCTGCACCAGCATGTAGCAGACACCGTAGACGACACCGCCGAGGGCAGTACCGAGCGGATTGCCGAGCGAACCCAGCACGACGATCGCAAACGACGTCACAGTGGCGTCCGCGCCGAAGGCCGGCGTGATCGAACCGAACATGAACGGCGCAAACACGCCCGCAACCGCAGCAAGCCCGAGTCCGATTCCGAAGGCCGCGGCGGAGACGCGATCAACATCGATACCCGAGGCCAGCGCCTCGTCGCGTCGCGACATCACGGCCCGCGTCAAGGTCCCGAGCCGCGTGCGATAGAGATAGACGTAAACGAGACCGATGGCGACCAGGCTGGTTCCGGCAGCAATCACCCAGGGCGCGGGAAATCCCTGACCGAGGATGCGGATCGGACCGGTCTGCGGCTTGCCGCCGAACAGCTGGACCTTGATGGTCGAGAAGACCGTGCCGAGCAGACGGCTCTGGATCGAGCGCTCACTGGTGCCGGCGAAGATCGTGGTGATGGCTTCGACCACCTGCGACAGGCCGAAGAACAGGATGATCGACAGCATCTCGGGATTTGCGGATCCCTGCAGACGCGGCACCAGTACCCAATAGAGCAGCGTGCCGACCAGCAGAAACACCACGAAGGCCAGCGGCACAGCAAACAGCGGGTCGATTCCGGCCAGGGTGGCGACACCCAGCGCGACGAAGGCGCCGAGCATCAAGACGTCGCCATGCGCAAGATTGACGATGCGCATGACGCCGAAGACGAGATTGAGCCCCATACCAACCAGGCTGAAATACAGCCCGAACAGGACGCCGGCGACCAACGCGTAGGTCAACATCAGCAGCCGACTCCCAAGCCTTGTGCCAAGACTTGTCCCAGGACTTGCTCAGCGCGGTTTCCTGTCATGGACGCGGATAGACCGGCTTTCCGGTCGCCGTCTCGTGAGGATAGATCGAGATGAACTTGAGATGCCCGTGATCGCCAAGCTCGAGCTGGCCGAGCGGCGTCAATTCACCGATCTGACCGCCCATCTCGTCGAGTGCGAACGTCCCATCCAGCGTTTGCAGCTGATTGGACAGGCTGAAGGTCGCCTTGCGCAGTTCGAGCTGGTCGAGGCTGGTCGCGACCGACAGGGTCTTTTCGATCACCAGAGCCGTGGTGTAGCCGGCGACCGAGTTGAAGCCGAACTCGACCTTGCCATCAGGATATTTCTTGTCCCAGGCCGCCTTGTACTCGGCCATGTTCATCCCGAAGTTCACGGGATATTTCAGCTCTTGCGGCGGGACGTAGGTGAAGACGTGCTCGAGTCCCTTCTCGCCAACGTTCTTCTCGAGCAGCTCGGTCTCCAGGCCCGCATAGATCGAGAACAGCATCTTGAAATTGACGCCGACGTCCTGGACGTTGCGGAGGAAGGCGATGTCGTTCGGCGCATAGCCGAAGTGAATCACCGCGTCCGGATTGGTGTTGGCGATGTTGTTGATGATGACGGTGTAGTTGGTCGTCTCGGTCGGAACGCCTTGATCGTAGACGATCTCGATCGGCGCCCCCGATTCCTTGACGAACTTTCGGAAGGCATTGGCTTGCGTGCCCGTGAACTCGTTGGTCGAATAAAGGATCGCGACCTTCTTGATGCCGAGGCCGGGTCCATCATGCGAAACGAAATCGGCGACAGGCTTCGGCCAGACGGTCGACACCGGGTCGGCCATCAGGGCGATGTAGGGATTGTCCTTGGAGAAGAAGCTGGCTCCCGTCCCGGTCTGGTCGAACAGGAACATCTTGTGGTCGCGGGCAATCGCGACCGCAGGCGCGGTCAGCACCGAGCCGGAATCGGCAACCAGAAGATCGACCTTATCCTGGGTGATGAGCTGGTTGTACAATGTCGCCGCGGTCGCCGTGTTGCTCTGGTCGTCATAGGCGACGAGCTTGATCGGGATCTTCTTGTCGAACGCCTTCACATAGACGCCGCCCTCGGCGTTCTTCTGTTCGACCCACAGCTTCAGGCCATAGTGAACCGGCATGGAGATCGAGGCATAGCGCCCGCTCGACGCGTAGAGCGTGCCGATCTTGATCTCCGCCGGCGCATCCGCAGCAAGGGCCGGCGCAGCGAAGGTCAGACCTGCAACCAGCGCAACGCCTACGGTTCTCAACATGGAATCCTCCCGATCTCTTCTTGTCTCGGCACTTATGTACCGTGCCGACTTACTGGCACACAAGCACGCCAATCGCAATTGTGCGCATGGTGGAATACATGGCGTGCAGAGCTCTGTGCTGAACCGTTGACGCGCGATGGTCAATTGGCGCATCAAGATTGAAACGGACGAGCATCAAGTTCTCGCCTTTGGGAGGAGCTGCCGACATGGCCGAACCGCAGCGCGCGCGACCGAAACCGACGCCGGAGACCCAGCACTTCTGGGATGGCACCAAAGCGGGCGAATTGCGCCTGCAGCGCTGCGACGCCTGCGCGCATGTCTACTTTCCGCCGCGCCCGTTCTGCCCGTCCTGCGCCTCGCGCAAGGTCTCCGTGTTCAAGGCGAGCGGCAAAGGCTTCCTCTACAGCTACGTGATCAACCACCGCCCTGCAGCGCCCGGTTTCACGCCGCCCTATGCCATCGCCGTGGTGGAGCTTGCGGAGGGGCCGCGGATGATGAGCAACATCATCGACTGTGCGCAGACGCCGGAGGCACTCGAGCTCGACATGAAGCTCGAAGTCGCCTTCCAGGAGCTCGACGACAAGATCACCCTCCCCGTGTTCCGTCAGGCGAAAGGGTAGATCATGCGCAAGAACCAGGTTGCCGTCGTCGGCGCGGCCGAGACCACTGAGCTCGGTGTCATCCCCAACGCCTCGCAGCTCCAGCTTCACGCGGACGCGGCGCTCAACGCCATCGCGGATGCCGGACTGAAGCTCTCCGACATCGACGGTTTCGCCACCGCGGTCGAGACGCCGCAGCAGGTCTGCCACTATCTGGGCATCAAGCCGACCTGGGTGGACGGCACCTCGGTCGGCGGCTGCTCCTTCATGCTGCACGTCCGCCATGCGGCTGCGGCGATCGAGGCCGGCCTGTGCAAGACCGTGCTGATCACCCACGCCGAGAGCGGCAAGTCGATGATCGGCAAGCAGCCGCGCTTCACAGCGCCGGACAGTCTCAACGGCCAGTTCGAGGCGCCCTATGGCGTCTACGGCCCGCCCAGCATGTTCCCGATCCCCGTGCTGCGCTTCATGAAGACCTATGGCATCACGCATGAGCAGCTCGCCGCGGTCGCCGTCGTGCAGCGCGAATGGGCAGCGAAGAATCCGCGCGCGATGATGAAGGACCCGATCACGGTCACTGACGTCCTCAACTCGCGCATGATCGCCTATCCGTTCCGCCTGCTGCAGTGCTGCCTCGTCACCGATGGCGGCGGCGCCTTGATCCTGACCTCGGCCGACCGCGCCAGGGATTTTCCGCGCAAGCCCGTCTACATCATGGGCACCGGCGAGAGCGTGGAGACGCCGATGGTCAGCCAGATGGAGACCTTCAATTCCTCCCGCGCGTTCAAGACCGCGGGACCTCTGGCCTTCAAGGAGGCGGGCATCAAGCACGGGGATGTCGATCATCTCATGATCTACGATGCGTTTGCGCATCTGCCGTTGTTCGGCCTCGGCGATCTCGGCTTCATGCCGTATGAGGAGACCGGCAAGTTCATTGCCGACGGCAATACGCGGCCCGGGGCGAAGCTGCCGCTCAACACCAATGGCGGCGGCCTCTCCTACATGCATTCGGGCATGTACGGCATGTACGCGCTGCAGGAAAGCGTGCGCCAGATGCGCGGGATTGCGCCGGCGCAGGTGCCGAACGCGAAGATTTCGGTGTGCCACGGCGTCGGCGGCATGTTCGCTGCAAGTGGCACGATCGTGTTTACGAACGAGAGGTAGTGACTCGTCGTTCCGGGATGGTCCGAAGGACCAGACCCGGAACCTCGAGAATCCGGGTTCACGCTTCGCGTGCCCCGGAATGACGGAAACAACAGGAGGCATCCCCATGACGAAATCACTGCAGGACAAGGTCATCATCGTCACCGGCGCGGGCCGCGGCATCGGGCGCGAGATCGCGCTGCTCTGCGCGGCCGAGGGCGCCAAGGTGGTGGTCAACGATCCCGGCGGGGCCGCCGACGGCGCCGGTTCGAACGCCGCGCCCGCCGAGGAAGTGGTCGAGGAGATCAAGAAGCGCGGCGGCACGGCCGTGGCCAATTTCGAGTCGGTCGCCGAAGCGATCCCCGCCAGCAAGATCGTCAAGACCGCGACCGATCATTTCGGGCGGCTCGACGGTGTCGTCAACAATGCCGGCATCCTGCGCGACATGATCTTCCACAAGATGAGCGTCGAGGCGTTCGAGGCCGTCATCAAGGTTCATCTGATGGGCTCGTTCTATGTCAGCCACGCCGCGGCGCGGATCTTCCGCGAGCAGGAGAGCGGCTCCTTCGTGCATTTCACCTCGACTTCGGGCTTGATCGGCAACTTTGGCCAGGCCAACTACGCCGCCGCCAAGCTCGGCATCGTGGGTCTGTCGAAATCGATCGCGCTCGACATGGGCCGCTTCAACGTCCGTTCGAACTGCGTCTCGCCGTTCGCCTGGACTCGCATGATCGGCACCATCCCGACCGAGACCGAGGCCGAGAAGGCGCGCGTCGAGAAGATCAAGCAGATGGGTCCGGAGAAGATCGCCCCGCTCTGCGGCTACCTGCTCGGCGATTCCGCCAAGGACGTCACCGGCCAGATCTTCGGCGTGCGCATGAACGAGATCTTCCTGTTCAGCCAGAACCGTCCGATCCGATCGGTGCAGCGGAGCGAAGGCTGGACGCCGCAATCGATCGCGGAGCACGGCATGCCGGCACTGAAAGGCTCGTTCTACAAGCTCGACCGCTCCGCCGACATCTTCACCTGGGATCCGGTTTGAGCTTGTGCGAATAGTGAGTGGCGAATAGCAGACTATTCGCTACTTGCCATTCTCAATTCGCCTCCTAACCCGTATTCCGCAGGCCCGCCGAGATGCCGTTGATCGTCAGTTGAATCCCGCGCAGCACCTGCTCGTCCGGGTTCTGCGCGCGGTGCTCGCGCAAGAGCTCGACCTGCACGTGGTTGAGCGGGTCGAGATAGGGGAAGCGGTGCCGCACGGAGCGTTCAAGCAGCGGGTTGCCTTGCAGCAGGCGGTCCTGCCCCATGATCTCGAGCAGCGTCTCGATGCAGGAATGCCATTCGCGGCGAATGCGGCCGAAGATTTTTTCGCGCAGGGCCTCGTCCGGTACCAGCTCGGCATAGCGCGAGGCGATCGCGATGGAGCTTTTCGCCAGCACCATGTCCATGTTCGACAGCAGCATGCGGAAGAACGGCCATTCCTGGTAAAGCTCTTTCAGGAACGGCATGCCCTTGTCCGGGTGTTCGGCGATCCACTGCTCGACCGCGCTGCCGAAGCCGTACCAGCCCGGCAGCATCAGGCGGCATTGCGCCCAGGAGAACACCCAGGGAATGGCGCGAAGATCCTCGATCGCGCGGGTCTTCTTGCGCGAGGCCGGCCGGCTGCCGATGTTGAGTGTCGCGATTTCGTTGATCACGGTCGAGGACCAGAAATAGTCGACGAAACCTTCGGTCTCGTAGACGAGGCCGCGATAGGCCTTGAAAGCGAGGTTCGATAATTCGTCCATCGCGACCAGGTACTCGCGGCGCGGCGCGCTCTGGCTCGGCTGCAACAGGCTGGCGTCCAGGGTCGCCGCCGCCAGGATTTCGAGATTGTTGCGGCCGACTTCGGCGTTGGAATATTTCGACGAGATGATCTCGCCCTGCTCGGTGATGCGGATCTGGCCGTTCACGGCCCCGCCCGGCTGCGCGACGATGGCGTCATAGCTCGGTCCGCCGCCGCGACCGACCGAGCCGCCGCGGCCATGGAACAGACGCAGCCGCACATGGTGTCGCTCGAACACGTCGACGAGGCCGATCTCGGCCTTGTAGAGCTCCCAGCCCGAGGTGACGAAACCGCCATCCTTGTTCGAGTCGGAATAGCCGAGCATCACCTCCTGCACGCTGCCGCGGCTGTCGACGAGGCGGCGGTAATCGTGCAGCGACAGCATGCGATCCATGATGCCTGACGATGCCTGCAGGTCCTCGATGGTCTCGAACAGCGGCACGATGTTGATGGCGCTGCGCCCGGACGGATGGACCAGGCCGACCTCCTTCAGCAGCACCGCCACCTCGAGCATGTCGGACATGCCCTTGCACATCGAGATGATGCATTGGGGGATCGCGTCCGAGCCGAACATCGCATGCGCTTCCGCGGCGGCATGGAAGACGTTGAGCTCGCCCATGGTCTCGTCGCTGTACTTGACGAACGGCGAGACCAGCGCGCGCGTCGAGCGCAACTCGTTGGTCAGCAGCGAGATGCGCGCCTCCTCACCGAGCGCGAGATAGGACATGCCGGGATTGGCGGCATCGATCAGCTCCGCGATGGTGCGTTCATGCACGGCCGAGTTCTGGCGGATGTCGAGCCGCGCCAGATGGAATCCGAAGCAATCGACCGCGCGCCTGAGCAGCCGCAGCCGGCCACGCGCGATGACGCGGGCATTGTTGGAGATCAGCGAGCGGTGCAGCACGTCGAGATCGGCTTGCAGCTCCTTCACGCTCGTATATGGCGCGCCCTTGCCAACGGGACGGCGGGTGATCTCCACCTCGAGCTTTTCAGCCGTCGCGGTCAGGCGGGCATAGATGCCTGAGACCGCGAGACGATAAGGCTCGCCGCTCCGGTGCGGCGAGGTGTCGGGCGAGCGCTCCGCCAGCGTGCGCAGCTCCTCGGAGACGTCGGCGAGATGGGCTGCGATCGACAGTTCCGAGCCAAGCACGTGCAGCTCTTCCAGATAGAACTGCATGACCCGGCTCGACTGCAGCCGCAGCGTGCCGCGCATCACGTCGGCGGTGACGAAGGGATTTCCATCGCGGTCGCCGCCGATCCAGCTTCCCATGCGCAGGAACGAGGCGAGCTCGCCGGCCGCCTGCGCGCCGCCCTCCTCCAGCCGGTCCTCCAGCGCGTTGACCAGCCGCGGCACCTCGCGCAGGAAGGTGTAGTCGTAGAACGACAGGCCATTGGCGACCTCGTCGAGCACGGTGAGCTTGGTCCGGCGGAGCAGATTGGTCTGCCACAGCGTCAAGACCTCGCGGCGGAGCTGCTCGTCGCTCGCGGCGGCCTCCTCCGCGGTCAGCGCGACGCGCTCGCGGCGATCTAGCAAGGCCGCGACCTCCATCTCGCGGTCCATGGTGCTCTTGCGCCGGACCTCGGTCGGATGCGCGGTCAGCACCGGGCTGACGAGCGCGCTCCTGAAGAACTTGCGCAATGCGTCGGCGCCGATGCCCGCGCTCTTGGCCTTGGCGAGCGTCTCCGCCAGGACACCGGAGCTGCCGTTCTTGCCGGCGCGCATCTGGCGGATGTTGTTCTGGTCCTCGGCAATGTTGGCGAGGTGGGAGAAATAGCTGAAGGCGCGGACGATCCGCACCGTCTCGGAGATCGACATGCTGTCGAGGATCTGCTCGAGCTCGCGGCGGGCGAGCCGGTCCTCGTCGCGGTGGAACCGGATCGAGGTCTGCCTGATACGCTCGACCAGGTCGAACACGTCGGCCCCCTCCTGGTCGCGCACCGTGTCGCCCAGGATGCGTCCGAGCAGGCGGATCTCGTCGCGTAGCCGCGCATCCGCCTCCAGCGCCTGGACGTCCTCGGGACGGCTCGGGCGAAGATCGGTGGCATCGGACGATACGGTCTGGAGGGACATGGCTCGCTCCCTGTTCGAGCTCCCAAACGGCTCCTCAGTCCGGAGGAGTGTGCGATATTTTTCTACCGCAGTGCAAGATGAACTTGGTGGCGGCGCGGCAAAGTCATCGATCTTTGTTGCACACGAGCCGTCGATCTCGCGGCGCAGGCGCCCGAGCTTTGCTCTCCGTTCCGCCCTCGTCGAGAAGAAAGGGCGCAGGGAAGGCCGGGCGCCGGCTGGCACCCAGGGTCCGCACGCGAAAAACGCACGCGGGGTGACCACAGGTGACGCCGGGACATCCCGGCCTTCCCTGCGCAATGGTTTTACGGCTTATGGCGTGCTCTCCCCGGGGAGCGATGCACTATTGCCCCCGTCGCGCTGCGGATGACTGATGCGCGCACCCGGTCGGGCCGCCGCATCACCACAAGACTTGACGCACAGACTTCGGGCGTCAGGACCACACGCTTTTGCCGTCCGCGGACGTCGCTCCCAAACGTTCGAAGGTTCGCGCGTGCTCACCCCCGAGGCCAAAAGCAACGCTGCGACCGCGCCGTGTCGATCCCGCGGATCGCGATGGCTCACGAGGCCTGGCCCGCCCTGCCATCCCGTCACGCGCCGGCGCTACCGCGTCCATCGCATCCCGGCCTACGTATCGTGACGATCGCGAAACGCCCCTTTGACGGGTCGGGATAGACTGCGATATATCCGAAATAGCAAATTCGGTCAATCAGAAAATATCGCATTTGAGCTCTTGACCTTCATGTGGCGTGTCTTGCCCGACGGCAATGCGAGGAATCGGGCGCGCAACAGCGGCTCAGCACCGTCGTGCCCAGGACAACGTCCGCTCCACCACGGACTGCCGACCCGCGGTTGCCGCCTCTCTGTTCGTCTTTGGGGCCAAGAGGCGACAATATTCAGCAGCCAACTGGCGGGAAGGAGATTCCATTTGCGTCGCCGGGGCTGAAAATGTGACCGCATCTCGCGACGAGGCCGGCCGAGTTCTTCTTTGGGGCAAACAGGAAAAGTGACAGCCAATCGAACCTTTTTCCGCGGCATCCGCCGACACGTTTCAACGTCGAGATCCAGATGCTAGATTTCCGGTCCCTGCCGAATAGGAGGACGACATGCCCGATAGCGTCTACAAGGTCATTGAACTGGTCGGTACCAGCACCGACTCGTGGGAGAAGGCGGCCGCCAATGCGGTCGAGCGAGCCGCTAAATCTCTCCGAGACCTTCGCGTTGCAGAGGTCGTCAAGCTCGATATGCAACTGGATGACAAGGGAAAAGTCGAAGCCTATCGCGCCAAGCTCAACGTATCGTTCAAGTTCGAGGGCTCCTGAGCCTCAGCACCTCGCCCCCTTGCGGACGAGGATGGCTCATTGGAAAAGGCGCGTTGCGCGGTCCGCCCGACCGGACGTGGCCCATCCCGGAAGTTGGCACTAGTCCGACTGGGGCTGATATGCTTTGATGCGAAGGGGCGTATGGCGCGCGTTGGCCACATGTACATGGTCATTCGCAAGTACACGAAGGTTCGTTCGGTTGCGGACGCCGCTCGTCGCGCCAAGAGCGGCGTCGGTGAGATCCTAAGACAATCGCAGGGATTTAGATCTTACCATGTGCTGGATGCGGGCGACGGTGTCGGTATCGCCGTGATGATATTTGACGACCGCGAAAGCGCCAACGCAGCGAACGCCAAGATACTGGCGTTTGTTCAGGCAAGTCTACATGACCTCGATCTTGGGGTTCCCGAAGTCAGCAGCGGCGAGGTTCTGGTGGACATCGAGTCTAATGGGTCTTCGGGCACAAAGTAGCCCCAAGCGTCGCCAATAGCGTGGCGGGTGCGGCCCTTGCTCACGTCATCGACCTGATATCACCCTCGCGTTTGCAACGATCGCGCCCTGGACCTGCGCGTGCCGCCCGTCAGGAATAGTCGACTGCGGGTGCTATTCGAGGAGCAGCAACGACATGAAGCAACACACCTTCGAAGCATTTTCAATCTCGACGACCGGATGGTCACCACTCGTGCTTATTGGCGCCGCGATGCCGCCAAGGGATCCCGATGAAGAGGAGGAGGACGAAGACGACGAAGAGGTCGATGATGCTGACAATCCGCCCGTCGTGCGCGAGCCGGACGAAGACTAGACTGGCGCAGGTTCGGCAGTCGGCGCTATAATATCTCTCATGGGCTGGGATGCGAAAGACATAACGCTCCTCACTAAGCTCTGGTCCGCAGGACAGAGCGCCACGCAGATTGCGCGCCGTCTCGGATGCAGTCGTAACGCGGTCTGCGGCATGCTGACCCGTCAGGGCCTGAAGCGCGGCCGCAGGCCGCCCACAGCAAGGCCCAAGATAAGGCGCCCCCCGAAACTGAAGCCGATGACGTCAACAGCCTGCGCCCGTGCAGTCGCAAAGAAGGTGTCGCGGAGCACAACGGAGAGGCAGCAGCCCAAGGAATTCAGCAGGCAGCAGCTTTACGCCATGCTGGCCGAGGCGGTCAAAAATACTGGCTAAGAGCTCACCACGAACGTCCTTGCGCTCCCGTCACTGTCCGGCCCGCTCGACGGGTTCGGCTGTCGTGCACCTTCCCAAGTTCGTTTGCTTCAGGTCATGAGCTGCCCTCGGCAGCCTGCACTGCCTCGGTCGGCTCACCTCCTGGAAGCAGATGTCGCTCCGCTTTGAGCGCAGGTCAGCGACGGGCCGATAGCGGTGGTCGCGTCTCGTCAATCTACCAGCAACCATACGGAAGTGAACGCGAGCGGTTCCACCTAAACAAGAGTAGATGACTGCTCCATCTCTGGATAGTCTCGGCGGGTGTTTGGAAGGCACTGAGCATGATACCAGCAGACTACGTCTTTGGCTCAGCTATCGCGTTGGTCCTCGCGTTGAACCTTTATCTTGGCCCGCGCATCGAAAGCGAGCGTGTTGCCATGCAATGGGGTCCAGGCAGCGAGCCAACTTGGTACGCCCCAAAATGGCTCGCAATGTGGGGGATGATTGCCTTCATGGCGGCCGTCCGGCTCTTCATTTGGCTGGCTTCAACATATGCGCCGCAGCATGTGCACGGTGCTGAATTTGGAATAGTCATTTTCTCGCTGATCGCCGCCGGTTCCCACCTGTTCGTTTTGATGAAGGCAAGCGCGCCCCTCTGAAAGTATTCGCGCAAGTCGGCTGTGGGTCAGACGCGGCGCCATGAAACTCGGCGCGAAGGTTTGCTTGCCGGCCACGAGCGGACGAGACATCACTGGCGAACGAACGTTCCGCAGCGTAAGCTGCCGACACCAGCCCTCCAGAGGTTGGGCATCATTTGGGGGAGAACGCCAAGATGTCCCGTAACCATGCGATAGGATTATCTTTTGCGGCCGCCTTGCTGCTCGGTAGCAGCTTTAGCACTGGGCACGCGAAGCCATTGATGATCGTGGGGCTTGACGAGAAGCTTCTGTGGGACGACAGCGGCAAGCCCGTCTTGTCCGCCGCGGGCAAGGATCAGGTTCTCATCGTCGATCTCGCCTCTCCTGAAACCCCGAAGATCGTTGCCGCCCTGCCGCTGAAGAACTCGGTGGTGGGACCGCCCGTGAACGTTGCGATCGATCCCAGCGGAACGATTGCGCTGGTCGCCGACTCCGTCGATGTGGTCAAGGACGGAGCGGCGTTGAAACAGGTGCTCGACAACAAGATCTACGTCGTCGATTTGCGGGCCGATCCGCCCAAGCTGGCCGCGACGCTCACTGGCGGGAAGCAGCCATCCGGGCTCAGCTTCAGCCCAGACGGCAAGATGGCGCTCGTCGCCAATCGCGGAGACAATTCGATCAGCGTGCTTTCCGTGAATGGCACTGACGTGAAGATCACGGACACCGTTGCGATGCCGGACAGTCCGTCGCACGTGGCGTTCACCCCGGATGGCAAGCGAGCCCTGGTCGCCCGCTTCCCTGCTCACAAGATCTCGATGCTGGACGTCGCAGGCGACAAGGTGACGTACAGCAAGATCGACCTGCCGGCCGGCCAGTGGCCCTACAATGTCGCGGCTGCTCCCAGCGGAAAAATCGCGCTGACCTCGGACAACGGCAACGCAGGTGCCTCTGACGGAAGCGTGGACACCACAAGCGTCATCGATCTGGAGAGCAATCCGCCGCGCATCATCGATCGCGTGGTCGTCGGCGACGGTCCCGAGGGTCTTGCAATCAGTCCGAAGGGCGACGTCGCGGTTTCCGTGATTCTGCGCGGCTCCAACATGAAGAACGCATATTTCTACGAAAAGAACGGCAGCATCACGGTGCTGAAGATTGATGGGAAGAAAGTAAGCAAGATCCAGGATATCGAGGTCGGCGGGTTACCGGAGGCCGCGGTATTCACTCCCGACGGCAAATACCTTCTCGTCGGCAACTATCTGACACAGGACTTCTCGATCCTTAAGGTCGATGGCACGAACGTGACGGATACGGGCAAGCGCTTCCAGGTGCCAGGACATCCCGCCTCGGCCAGGATGGGGCCGTAGCTTGTATCCGTTGTCGCCCGGAAGTCGAAGGCCCGCGTCAAACCGGGCCTTCATTCTGTCACCAGAAGATTGGTGTTGCCTTTGACTAGGCCGGCACGATCACCTTGCCGATCGGCCAGAGCGCGATACCCGCGAGCTTGAGATGGGCCCAGGCAAAGGGAATGCCGATGATGGTAATCGCGAGGACCAGCGCGGTCACGAGATGGCCGAGCGCCAGCCACCAGCCGGCGAGCACGAACCAGATGATGTTACCGATCACCCCGAGCGGGCCGGTGCCGATATCCTCGACACCAGTGACCTCGTAGCGGCTGACCGCCCGCGAGCCGAACGGCAGCAGCGTGTAGACGGCGATGTTGAACGCCGCCCGCGCCCAGGGCAGGCCGATGATGGTGATGGCCATGATGATGGCGGCGACCAGCCAGCCGAACGCCATCCAGGCGCCGCCGATGAGGATCCAGAGGATGTTGAGGAGAATGGATACGGGGGCCATGGGATGATCCAGAAGACGATGACGCCGTTGATATAGGATCGAAATCTGTCCCTGCGAAGACGCCAAGACAGCCCGGATGGAAGAGAGCGTCATCCGGGATCGTGCCACAGGCTGGAGCGGTCCGGGATTGCGCTGCGCTCCCGGCGGGCCAAGGACCGTTAAATCTTCCGGCCCACCTGCTCCCAATAGGGATCGCGCAGGCGGCGCTTGAAGATCTTGCCGGAATCTTCGCGCGGCAGTCCCGTGCGGATCTCGATGTGCTTGGGCACCTTGTAATCGGCAAGGTGCGCCTTCAGGCTGGCGCGGATGGCAGCCACGTCCAACGCACGACCTGCCTGCGGCTCGACCACCGCCATCAGCGCCTCGCCGAACTCGGTATCGGGGATGCCGAACACCGCGCAATCATGCACCCCTGATACGGCATGCAGCACCGACTCGATCTCGGCCGGATAGATGTTGACGCCGCCCGAGATCACCATGTCGCGCTTGCGGTCGCAGATGAAGACATAGCCGTCTTCGTCGATATAGCCGACGTCGCCGGAGGTGATGAAGCCGTCGCGATCGATCTCGGCGCGCTTCTCCGGCTTGTTGTGATAGGTGAAGTCGGCCATATCAGGCATGCGGGAATAGATCTCGCCGATCTCGCCGACGCCAAGCACCCGGCCGTTCTCGCCGATGAAACGCAGCTCGGCGCCGGGCGAGATCTTGCCGACGGTGCCGGGCTTCTTAAGCGCATCCTCTGATGTTGCGAAGGTGACGGCGCTGGACTCGGTCGAGCCGTAGAACTCGTAGATCACCGGCCCCCACCATTCGATCATGGCACGCTTGACGTCGGCCGGGCACGGTGCGGCGGCGTGGATGACATGGCGCAGCGAGGAGACGTCGTACTTCCTGCGCACATCCTCCGGCAGCTTCATCAGGCGGATGAACATGGTCGGCACCATGAAGATGGTGTCGATCTTGTAACGCTCGATCAGCTGCAGAAACTCCTCCGCCTCGAAGCGCGGCATCAGCACCAGCGCGCCGCCGAGTTTTCCGGCGCGGATGCCGAACGAGTTCGGCGCGGAGTGATAGAGCGGGCCCGGCAGGATCGCACGCGCCCCGGGCTTCAGGCCGTAGATCATCGCGCGCATGCGCTCGCCCGCGGCCTGCTGCTCCGGCGTTGGCGCATTGCGTCGCACGCCCTTGGGGTGGCCCGTGGTGCCTGACGTGTAGATCATGTTCATCGGCTGCGGCACCACCGGGCCGTCATAGGGCTGGAATTGCGCGAGCCAGGATTCGAAATCGATCGCGAAATCCGGCGGCGCCAGATGCTCGGGATCGATCTGGTAATTGGATAGGATTTCCGGCGGCGTCGGCACGCTCAGCACGGTGACACCTGCAGGAATCGCACCGCGCAAGGCGTGCAGCATGTCGGCATGCCCGATCAGCACGGATGTGCCGGTGTCGTTCAGGATGTAGTTGATCTCCTCCGGCTTGAAGTGCCAGTTGATCGGCACGCCATAGGCGCCGAGACGCATCGCGGCGTAGGCTGCTTCAAGGAAGGCAATGTCGTTGCGCATCAGCATACAGACGCAGTCGCCTTGCTTGACGCCGATTTCGGCGAGGCCGGAGGCGATGCGGTCGGCGCGGCTGGCGACTTCGGCGTGAGTGCGATGGCGCTCGCCGGAAACGATGCCGAGGAAATGGGGCGTTTCGCTCATTGTTGGTTTTCTTTGTTGTTCAGCGACGGGCTTAGTTATTCGTCATCACCGGGCTTGTCCCGGTGATGACGGAAAGTGCTAATCTGCAAACTTCGCCGCGCGCTTCTCCAGATTGGCGCGCACCGCCTCAGTCTGGTTGGCGCTGCCGATCAGCTTCTGCTGCTCGACCGACTCCGCAAGCAGCGCGGGGCCCGGATCGACCGAGAGGTTGTTGAGCATCCGCTTGGCCGCGCGGATCGCATCGGGGCTCTTGCCTGCGATTTCGCGCGCGGCTTCCAGCGCCGCCCCGCGCGGGTCATCGCAGATGCGGGTGGCGAGGCCGTAAGCCATCGCCTCTTGCGCGGAGAAGATGCGGCCGGTGTAGGTGAGCTCGCGCAAGATGTCGTCGCGCACGAGGCTCGCCAGGATCGGCGTTCCCGCCATGTCGGGCACGAGGCCCCATTTGATCTCCATGATCGACATCCGCGCGTCCGCCGAGAGAAAGCGCATGTCGGCCCCGAGCGCGAGCTGGAAGCCGCCACCGAAGGCAACGCCGTGCACGGCCGCAATCACCGGCACCGGAAGCTGGCGCCAGCCCCACACTGCCTGCTGCGCGAAGTTCGCCTTCCCATGCGTACGGATGGTGAGATCGCGATTTTCGCCACCCGGAATTCCGTTGCCGCCCTTCTCCTTCATGGCGGCAAAACGCCCCATGTCGAGACCGGCGCAAAACGCGCGGCCTTCACCTGAGAGCACGACGACGCGCACGCCTTTTTCCTTCGAAAGCCGGTCGGTTGCAGCGACAAGGGCCTCGAACATCGCCTGATCGAGCGCATTCATCTTGTCTGCACGCACCAGGCGCACGTCGGCGACGCCTTCCGAGATCGAGATCGAGACGCGATCTTCCATGGACGAATTCTCCCCTGTTCTTGTTCGGTGCCGCTTTACAGAAAGCTGCCAGCCGGATTTAGTCAATCGACCAATTAACTGACGATACGTACGGGAGAAACAGCCATGTTCAAGGAGAATCTTCTGGCTGGGCGGCGCATTCTCGTCACCGGCGGCGGCACCGGGCTCGGCAAGTCGATGGCGGCGCGCTTTCTGCAACTCGGCGCCGAGGTGCACATCTGCGGCCGGCGCAAGATCGTCTGCGACGAGACCGCGACCGAGCTTATGGATTTGTATGGCGGCCGGGTCACCAGTCACGGCGTCGACATCCGCAACGCGCTCGCGGTCGATGAGATGGTCGAGACCATCTTTCGCGACGGTGGTCTCACCGACCTCATCAACAATGCCGCCGGCAATTTCATCTCGCGCACCGAGGAGCTGTCGCCGCGCGGCTTCGACGCGGTCGCCAACATCGTCATGCACGGCACGTTCTACGTGACCCATGCGGTCGGCAAGCGCTGGATCGCGGACAAGCAACCCGGCAACGTCGTCTCGATCACCGTGACCTGGGTGCGCAACGGCTCGCCTTACGTCGTGCCGTCGGCGATGAGCAAGTCCGCGATCCACGCCATGACGATGTCGCTGGCGACCGAATGGGGCCGCTACGGCATTCGCCTCAACACTATCGCGCCGGGCGAAATCCCGACCGAAGGCATGAGCAAGCGCATCAAGCCGGGTGATGAAGCCGGCGCGCGCACCAAGGCGATGAACCCGATGGGCCGGGTCGGCACCATGGAGGAATTGCAGAACCTCGCGACATTCCTGATTTCCGGCGGCTGCGACTGGATCAACGGCGAGACCATCGCCATGGACGGCGCCCAGGCGCTCGCGATGGGCGGCAATTTCTACCAGCTCCGCGACTGGAGCGACGACGACTGGAAGACCGCGCGCGAAAGCATCATGGCGCAGAACGAGAAGGATCGGGCGAAGCGGGGATAACGCTCTCTCGTGCCCCGGACGCAGCGCAGCACGCCGCTTTCGGCGTGGTGCGCTGCTGAGCCGGGGCCCATCCCTCCTTGCGCGCAGCAGCAACATGGGTCCCGGGTCTGCGCAGCAGCGCAAGGGCGCTGCAGCGCGCCCGGGACACGGAAACAACCACCGCCCCTCCCCCATCTTGTCTTCCCCCGCGGATGACGCCACACTCTCCGGCACAAAAACAAAACGCTACGGGAGAGACATGTCCACACAGCGATTGGCTGATCTCGCCGACATGGTGCGCGAGCGCGCGAAAAGCCGCGGCGATGCCATCGCCTACGAGTTCGAGGGCCACGCCACCAGCTTCGCCGAATTCGACGTCAGGACCAACAAGGTCGCCAATGCCCTGATCGCGATGGGCGTGAAGAAGGGTGACCGCATCGCCTATCTCGGCAAGAACAGCGACATCTATTTCGAGCTGCTGATGGGCGCGATGAAGGCCGGCGTGGTGATGGCGCCTGTGAACTGGCGGCTCGCCGGGCCTGAGGTCGCCTTCATCGTCGCCGACTGCAAGGCGCCGGTGCTGTTCGTCGGGCCGGAATTCATCACCCTGGTTCGCCAGATCAGGGACCAGCTTCCGGGCGTACGCACCATCATCACCACCGAAGGCGGCGCGCCGGAGTGGCAGGATTTCACCGCCTGGCGCGATGCGCAGAGCGGCGATGATCCGAACGTACCGATCGACACGAAGGACATCGCAATCCAGCTCTACACGTCAGGCACGACGGGCAAGCCGAAGGGCGCCATGCTGAGCCACGCGAATTTCCTCAATCTCGTGCAGACCGGCAATGCCGAGGACAAGCCGGAGTGGAACCGGTGGTCGACCGATGACGTCTCGCTGGTGGCGATGCCAATCTTCCACATCGGCGGCTCCGGCTGGGGCGTGATGGGGCTCTACCACGGCGCCCGAGGCGTGATCGCGCGGGAGTTCGATCCGGCCAAGGTGCTGGATTTCTTCGAGCAGTCCGGCATCACGAAACTATTCATGGTGCCGGCGGCGATGCAGTTCGTGGTGCGGCAGCCGCGCGCGAAGACGGTCGATTTCTCCAGGCTCAAATACATGCTCTATGGCGCCTCCCCGATTCCGGCGGCTCTGCTGAAGGAATGTCTCGAGGTCTTTAAATGCGGCTTCGTGCAGATGTATGGCATGACCGAGACGACCGGCACCATCGTCGCGCTGCCGCCCGAAGATCACGTCGAAGGTCTCGAGCGGATGCGCTCGGCCGGTAAGGCGCTGCCGGGCATCGAGCTCGCCATCCTCGACGCCGACGGCAAGCCGCTGCCGCCGCGCCAGGTTGGCGAGATTGCGACGCGCTCGGGCTCGAACATGGCGGGCTACTGGAATCTGCCCGAAGCGACCGCCGCGACGCTGCGCAGCGACGGCTGGCTGCGCACGGGCGATGCCGGCTACATGGATGAGGACGGCTATCTCTACATCCACGACCGCATCAAGGACATGATCATCTCCGGCGGCGAGAACATCTATCCCGCCGAGGTCGAGAGCGCGCTGTGCGATCACCCCGATGTCGCCGAGGCCGCCGTCATCGGCGTACCCGACGAGATCTGGGGCGAGGCGGTCAAGGCCGTCGTGGTGATGAAGCCCGGCAAGCAGGCCACCGCCACCGACATCATCAATTTCACCCGCGAACGCATCGCCGGCTACAAGACGCCCAAGAGTGTGGAGTTCCTGCCGGCGCTGCCGAGGAATCCGTCAGGCAAGATCCTGCGGCGGCAGCTGCGCGAGCCGTATTGGGCGGGGAAGGAAAGACGGGTGAATTGATCGGCGGTGCCGTAGGGTGGGCAAAGGCTCAAAGCGCCGTGCCCACCGTTCTTCCAGATTAGCGAGAGGTGGTGGGCACGCTTCGCTTTGCCCATCCTGCGAGACTGTGCAAGCCTCAATGCTTCCCCGGCCCCATATAGCCGAACAAGAACCCTGCCACTTTCCGCATCTGGATCTCCTCGCTGCCTTCGGTGATGCGGTAGCGGCGATGGTGGCGGTAGATGTGCTCGAACGGCTTGTGGCGTGAGTAGCCCATACCGCCGTGGACCTGCATGGCGCGGTCGGCGGATTCGCAGCAGAGGCGGTTTGCCCAGTAATTGCACATGGAGACGCGGTCGGAGAGCGTGCGCTCGATCTGCTCCTCGGTGAGCTGATCCATCTCCCAGGCGGTCTTGCGGATCAACAGGCGCAGCATCTCGGCTTGCGTGGCAAGCTCGACCAGCGGGAACTGGATCGCCTGATTCTCGGCCAGCGCCTTGCCGAACGGCTTGCGCTCGCGCGCGTATTTGACGCTCTCGTTGATGCAGTACACGGCCGCGCCCAGCGAGCTCGCGGCCTGGCGAATGCGGTTCTGATGCACGAAACATTGCGCCAGCGACAGGCCGCG
This sequence comes from Bradyrhizobium sp. CCBAU 51627, assembly GCF_028128765.1. Taxonomy (GTDB): domain Bacteria; phylum Pseudomonadota; class Alphaproteobacteria; order Rhizobiales; family Xanthobacteraceae; genus Bradyrhizobium. Next base: position 1,402,370 of record NZ_LBJG01000024.1, on the reverse strand, counting down.
GCCGACTTCGCCGAACTGCGCATCCTCGGGCACGAACACATCCGTGAAGCTGACGCGGGGATGATCAGTCGGCATGTTGAAGGTCCACATGTATTCCTCGACCTTGACGCCGTGGCTCCTGGCGGGCACCAGGAAGCAGGTGATGCCGCGGGCATCGCCGTCATTGCCTGACGTGCGTGCGAACAGCGCGCAATGCGTGGCGACGTGCATGCCCGTCGTCCACATCTTCTCGCCATTGATGATCCAGCCCTTGACGTTGTCTCTGACAGCAGGCACCGCACGCGTCTCCATGTGGGTCGCGTCCGAGCCGTGATGCGGCTCGGTCAATCCAAACGTGATGCGATATTTGCCCCTGATCGAATCGTCGATCATCGCCTTCTGGTCGTCGCGGCCGTAGCGGTCGAGCATGGTGACGATGGGGAAATTGCCGACGATCGAATGCTCGTTCTGCAGGTCGTTGTGCAGGCCGAGACCCTTGGCCGCAAAGTGCTCGCGGATCACGGCCATCCAGAGATTGGAGCCGTCCCTGCCGCCATATTGCCTCGGCACTGGAAAGCGCAGATGCCCAGCGGCATCGGCGAGATCCTTCGCATTGCGCAGAAGTGCTTCCCATTCGTGCCGCGGCAGGCCGCCATTCTCGAAATCGGTGCGCGCCCATTCGCGGCGATGATCGAAGAAGCGGATGTTGTCGTCGGCCTCTTCCAGCGGCTTGATCTCGCGTTCGATGAAACGATCGAGCTCTCCCAGATAGGCGACGAGATCGGCAGGCAATGAGAAATCCACAGCTTCTCTCCCGGATTGATTCTTGTCGTTTGCGTTAAGGCGCTAGGGGCGTCTTTGCTTCGCACGATTAAGGTGAGAAGAGCGCGCGCAAGTCAAGCAAGCCGAGACGTGTGACGCGCGCAAAGCGCACCCGCGCAATTCGATGGCGCGCCGGCGCCCACGCGCGGTAGTATGACCCCGATATTCCTGACGAGAAAATGCGGAGAACGCGCGATGGAGCTGAAATTTTCCAAGGTGGAACGCAAGGGGCCGATCACGATCGTCACGCTGTCGCGGCCTGAGGTCTACAACGCGCTGCACATTGATGCGCATTTCGAGCTCAACAAGGTGTTCGACGATTTTTCCGCAGATCCTGCGCAATGGGTCGCAATCGTCACCGGCGCCGGCGACAAGGCATTCTGCGCCGGCAACGATCTGAAGTGGCAAGCCGCCGGCGGCAAACGCGGCTGGGACAAGGGCGGATTTGCAGGTCTCACTTCGCGATTCGACTGCGACAAGCCGATCATCGCCGCGGTGAACGGCGTCGCCATGGGCGGCGGCTTCGAGATCGCGCTGGCCTGCGACCTCATCATTGCGTCGGAGAATGCGACCTTCGCACTGCCGGAGCCGCGCGTTGGCCTCGCCGCGCTCGCGGGCGGCCTGCATAGGCTGCCGCGGCAGATCGGCCTGAAGCGCGCCATGGGCATGATCCTCACCGCGCGTCATGTCAGCGCCAGGGAAGGCCGTGAGCTCGGCTTCGTCAACGAGGTGGTGCCGCAGGGCGAGGCGCTCGCGGCCGCGCTGCGCTGGGCCGAGATGATCACCAAGAACTCGCCGATGTCGATCCGGGCCTCGAAGCAGGCGATCCAGAAGGGGCTCGGCGTCTCGCTGGAGCAGGCGATCACGGAACAACGGGAGTATCCGGCGGTGCAGGCGATGGTGGCCTCACAGGATTACATCGAGGGACCAAAGGCGTTCGCGGAGAAGCGGCCACCGAAATGGATGGGGAAGTAGGCGGTCCTTTCCGGCGTCATTGCGAGCGCAGCGAAGCAATCCAGAATCTTTCCGCGGAGAAAGTCTGGATTGCTTCGTCGCAAGAGCTCCTCGCAATGACGAGGAGACAGCTACCCGCCCCGCCCCAGCTCCCGCTTGTAGGACCCATAGTTCGGCTGATCGACTGCGAGCTTGTCCATGGTGGTGGCCCAGAGATGCTCGGCAAGACCGGGCGTCGCGAGATCAACCTCGCCCTTGGCGATCCGCTCGGCGAGCACGCGATTGAGATCGACCACAGATCCGTCGATACCAAGCAGCGCGCGCAGGCGCGCTACCTCCCTCGCATCGCTCGCCTCTTCCAGCGTCAGCTGCCGCGCGACGAGATCGAGGATGTTGATGGCGACGCGCAGCTTGAAAGCCTGATGGCCGGAGATCAGCGGCGCGATGTCATTGCGGAGGAAATCGCCGACCGCTCTGGTCAGCTCGATCGGCGTCGGTTCATCCTGCATGCCTAACCTCCCCGCGGCGCCAGCAGCCGCAACAGATCGATCTCGGTTTCGCTGGCGCGGCGACCAATCATGGCGCGCTCCATCGAATGGTCAGGCCCCTGGCGAAACCGCTGCATCATGCCGCCGCACATGATGCCCCAACGCAGCGTCCCCATCACTTCCCAGAATTTTACGCGTTCAGGATCAACCCTGCGGCCAGCGGCCTCATAGCCGGCGAGCAGCTCCTCACGCGAACCAAAGCCGCCGACGGGCTTGTCGATCTCGCCGAAGCGCCAGGAGTTGACGCAGACCCAGCCGAGATCCTCCATGGGGTCACCGAGATGAGCGAGCTCCCAGTCGAGCACGGCGCGGACGCCTTCGGCGCCGATGATGAGGTTGCCGTTGCGGAAATCGCCATGCACCAGCGTGGTCTCGCCGGAGGGGCCGGGATCGTGGTCGCGCAGCCACCGCAGCGCCAGCTCGAACACGGGCTTCGGCCAGTTCAGGCTGCGATAGTCGCGCTCGAACTCGGAGATCTCTTGGGTCGCGCCGCGGCTGCGCAGCTCGGGCAATTGGTCCAGCGCCAATCGATGAAGAGCTGCGAGAATGCCACCGATCTGCCCCGCGAGACGCGGGCGCACCGCTGCGAACTCATCATCGCGAAGAATCTTGCGCGCGATGGTCTCACCCTCGACGCGCTGCATGATGAAACCGGTGCCGAGATCATCCTCCGGTGTCAGCACATGCATCACGCGTGGCGACGGCACGCCCGCGTCATAAGCGAGCTGCATTAACCGCGCTTCGGCTGCAAGGCCGGCCGCGCGCGTCGGGGCCGCGCCGTAGCCCTTCGGCGAGCGGCGCAGGATCGCGCCGATCGGCCCGTCGGGATGTGTTATATCGAACCGCCAGGTTTCCTGACTGGCGCCGCCCGACAATTTGGCCGCGCCGGTGACGCCGGTCGCGCCCGGGCACCAGCGCGTAACGCTGCGTGAAAGTTCCGCCTCGATCATTTGCCTTTGAACTGCGCGGGCCGCTTCTCCAGGAACGCGCCGACGCCCTCGCGGAAGTCCTGGGTATCGCCGGCGCGGAGCTGACACTGGAATTCGAGATTGAGCTGATCCTCGAAGGAGTTTTCCGGGCTGTCCCAGTAGAGCTTGCGGATCAGCGATAGTGCGACCGTCGGACCGCTGGCGAGCTCGCGCGCGAGCTTCATCGCCTCTTCCATCAGCACGCCGTCATCATAGACGCGGTTGACGAGGCCCCATTCCAGCGCCTTCTCGGCCGGCAGGCGCTCGCCCATCAGCGACAATTCGATCGAGCGCGCGCGGCCGATGAGGCGCGGCAAGAGCCAGGTCGAGCCGCAATCCGGCACCAGGCCGATGCGGCGGAAGGCCTGCAGGAAGTACGAGGAACGCGCGCACAAAATCATGTCGCCGAGCAGCGCGAAGCTCATGCCCGCGCCGGCGGCCGGGCCGTTCACCGCAGTGACAATCGGACAGTGCAGATTGCGGATGCGGCGCAGGAACGGATGAAAGCCGGTCTCGAGCGTCAGGCCGGCCTTGGTCTTCTTCGATTGGTTGTTGCGCCCTTGCAAATTCGCGCCCGTGCAGAACGCGCGGCCCGCGCCGGTCAGCACGACGCAGCGCACCTCGTCCTTCTTCTCCTCGATCGCATCGAGCGCCTCGGCAAGACCGCCCAGCATGTCAACGGAGACTGCGTTCATCACCTCCTGATGGTCGAGCTTGAGAATTGCGACCAAGCCATCGAAATCGAGCGTGACGTGTTTGAACTGCATGGTTTCCTCGTGCGTTGCGGCCCGCGTCAGTTTCGCAGGCCGGAATTAATTTTGCCGGGGCGCATATTTGATTTTTGGCACGGTCTTGTCCATGGTGATCGGCGTATAGCAGGCAATCTTGTGCGCAGCGGCTGGTGCGCCGCGCACCAGGAAGAGGAAATGTGCCATGAATCTCTTCGACCTCTCCGGCCGCGTCGCCGTGATCACCGGCGGCAATGGCGGCATCGGACTTGGCATTGCACAGGCGCTCGCGGGCCAGGGCTGTAACGTCTCGATCTGGGGCCGCAATGCCGACAAGAACAAGGCAGCTGCCGCAAGCATGGCGGGGCTGTCAGGCAAGGTCGATATACGCGTCTGCGACGTCACCGATCCCGCCTCGGTCAATGCGGCGATGAAGGCGACCCTCGACATTTTCGGCCGGGTCGACGGCTGCTTCGCCAACGCCGGCATCGGCGGCGGCGGCCGCAGGTCCTTCATCGAGCGCACCGAGGAGGAATGGCGCACGATGTTTGCGACCAATCTCGACGGCGTGTTCCACGCTTTTCAAGCGGCCGCAAAGCACATGACCGAGCGCGCCAATGCCGGCGATCCTTTCGGCCGGCTGGTCGCGACCTCGAGCCTCGCCTCGATCTTCGGCACCGCCCGCAACGAGCATTATGCTGCGACCAAGGCCGCGATCAACGCGCTGGTGCGCGCGCTCGGCGTCGAGCTCGCCCGCCACGGCGTCACCGCCAATGCGATCCTGCCCGGCTGGATCAAGAGCGATATGACGGCGGGTCTGATGGCCAACGAAAAATTCGTCGCCAACGTGATGCCGCGGATTCCGATGCGCCGCTTCGGCGAGGCATCCGATTTCGGCGGCATCGCGGTGTACCTGATGAGCAAGGCGTCGTCGTATCACACCGCGGATACGTTCGTGATCGACGGCGGCTATACGGCGTTTTGATTTCGACAACCATTAAAGGAGGGGCAAATGTTCTCACATGTCATGATCGGCACCAACGACCTCGACAAGGCCAAGACCTTCTACGACAAGCTGCTCGGCACGCTCGAGGTGCGGCCGGCCAGGGTCGACGGCCACCGCATCTTCTACATCACCAAGACCGGCGTGTTCTCGGTGTCGAAGCCGATCAACGGCGAACCGGCGACGTGCGCGAACGGCGGCACCATCGGCTTTGCTGCCAACTCGCCGGAGCAGGTCGAGGCGTGGCATGCGGCCGGCATCGCAGCCGGCGGCACTTCGATCGAAGATCCGCCCGGTGTGCGCGAAGGTTCGGGCGTGAAGCTGTATCTCGCCTATTTGCGTGACCTCGACGGCAACAAGATCTGTGCGATGCACCGGATGCCGAACTGATTCCGCTGCAACCACCGCTGTCATGCCCCGGCTTGTCCGGGGCATCCAGTACGCCGCTGCTTCTCGATTCAATCATCGCTGTCTCTGGAATACTGGATCGCCCGGTCTTCGCCGGGCGATGACAGCGGAGTATGAGGCGGGCGCCTACCGCCTTCTCCAGCACCATTCAAACAACATTTCAAACGCCTTCGCGATATTCCATCGCATGGCATGGCTCGCGCGAAAATGCACGCTCGCACTTTCGCCGCGCTGCGACTATTCTTGCGTAGAGAACGATCTCAGCGACCCCGGGAGGAACAATGACAAAGCACGCCTACATTCCCCGCACCACCAACTACACGCTCAATCCCGGCGACGAGCTCAATGATCTGCGCATGTCGGACCAGGTTCGGCCGCTTTATGATCACGTCAAGAAGTTCATCCGCGACACCGTGGAACCGATGTCGATCGAATTTGCCAAGGCCGGCGAAGGCAAGGAGGATCGCTGGAGCTTCACGCCGAAGCAGCTCGAGGTGCTGGAGAAGGCGAAGAACAAGGCCAAGCAGGAGGGCTTGTGGAACTTCTTCCTGCCCGATGACGAGACCGGCCAGGGCCTGAAGAACCTCGACTATGCCTATATCGCCGCCGAGCTCGGCAAGAGCCCGTTGGCGTCGGAAACAATGAATTGCTCGGCGCCCGACACCGGCAACATGGAGGTGCTGGAGCGCGTCGGCACCAAGGAGCAGAAGGAGAAGTGGCTCAAGCCGCTGCTCAACGGCGAGATCCGCTCGGCCTATGTCATGACCGAGCCGAATGTCGCCTCCTCCGACGCCAAGAACATTTCGACGACCGCAAAGCTTGTCGGCGACGAGTGGGTGATCAACGGCGAGAAGTACTACATCTCCGGTCTCGGCGATCCACGCTGCAAGATCCTCATCGTGATGGTGAAGACCAATCCGGATGCGGCCCCGAGCAAGCAGCAGTCGCAGATCCTGGTGCCGCGCGACACGCCCGGCGTCGAAGTGCTCGGGCCGATGTACGTGTTCGGCCAGGACCACGCCCCGCGCGGCCACATGCACATGCGCTTCAACAATGTCCGGGTGCCGAAGGAGAACATGTTGCTTGGCGAAGGCCGCGGCTTCGAGATCTCGCAGCTTCGCCTCGGCCCGGGCCGCATCCATCACTGCATGCGCACCATCGGCAAGGCCGAGAAGGCGCTCGATCTGATGGTGCAGCGCGGCCTCACCCGCGAAGCCTTCGGCAAGAAGATCGCCCATCTCGGCGGCAACATGCAGATCATCGCGCAGGCCCGCTGCGAGATCGAGGCGATGCGGCTGATGGTGCTGAAGGCCGCCAAGGCGATGGACGTGCTCGGCAACAAGGAGGCCCGCGTCTGGGTCTCCATGGTCAAGGCCATGGTGCCCGAGCGCGCCTGCAAGATCATCGACCAGGCGATCCAGATGCACGGTGCCACCGGCATCTCGCACTGGACCCCGCTGGCCGAGATGTACCAGGACGTCCGTCACCTGCGCTTTGCCGACGGTCCGGACGAGGTGCACTGGATGGTGGTGGGCCGCCACGAACTGAGCATGGCGTAGCCTCTCCCTTTCACCTCTCCCCGCAAGCGGGGAGAGGTGAAGCAGGAGACCTAAGTCGCCGGCGCGAGCTTGTCCTGGGTCTTGGTCTCGAAGTCACTCGCGTCGTGGCGCTCGTGGAGCTGGCTGGCGGGATCGCCGGAGACGCGGTTGACCATGCGGCCGCGCTTTACGGCGGGACGCTGCGCGATCTGGTCGGTCCAGCGCTGGACATTCTTGTAGTCCTGCACCGACAAAAACTCGCCGGCGCCGTAGACGAGCCCCTTGGCGAGCGCGCCGTACCACGGCCACACCGCCATGTCGGCGATCGTGTACTCCTTGCCCGCGAGATATTCGTTGTCGGCCAGGCGACGGTCGAGCACGTCGAGCTGGCGCTTGACCTCCATCGCGAAGCGGTCGATGGCGTATTCGATCTTGAACGGCGCATAGGCGTAGAAATGGCCGAAGCCGCCGCCGAGATAAGGCGCACTGCCCATCTGCCAGAACAGCCAGGACATCGCCTCGGTGCGGGTCTTGATGTCCTTGGGCAGGAAGGCGGCGAACTTCTCGGCGAGGTAGAACAGGATCGATCCGGATTCGAACACACGGACCGGCTCCGGGCCCGAGCGATCCATCAGCGCCGGGATTTTCGAGTTCGGATTGATGTCGACAAAGCCGCTGCCGAACTGGTCGCCATTGCCTATTCTGATCAGCCAGGCGTCATACTCTGCGCCCTTGTGACCGAGCGCCAGCAGCTCCTCCAGCATGACCGTGACTTTCACCCCGTTCGGCGTCGCCAGCGAATACAGCTGGAGGGGGTGCTTGCCGACCGGCAGCTCCTTGTCGTGGGTCGCGCCGGCGATCGGTCGGTTGATGTTGGCGAACTGACCGCCATTCTCCTTGTTCCAGGTCCAGACTTTGGGCGGCACGTAGGCGGGGGCGTCGGTCATGCGAAGGGCTCCGGCGGAAAGATGCGCCTGCATTAATTAGCCCGCGAAGAGCCGATGGCAAGCCCCGCCGGCCCTGCGTCCGACGCGGGCCTCGGCGCGGTGTCATGCATCCGAGTTAGCCCGTCGCCACCCCGCGGGGCTGGTGGTCCGGCCGCACTGGCCGACCTGTCTTGAGGCTCTCAACTATCTTCTGCAGCAGAGTGGTTCGTCCACGAGGCAACGCCTGCGCGCAAGATGCTCGTCCAAATCCGGCGTGGCATCACGGGCAACGAAGGGCTAGCGTCGAACGGTCCACGCAACGCAAAACAAGAAGACCAACCCGAAGGGCGCAGGGAGAGAAACATGAAATCGCCGATCTGCGACATGCTGGGGATCGAGTTCCCACTGCTCGCCTTCAGCCACTGCCGCGATGTCGTTGCCGCCGTCAGCCGCGCCGGCGGCTTTGGCGTGCTCGGCGCCACCGTGCATACGCCCGATACGCTCGAACGCGAGCTGCAATGGATCGACGCGCATGTTGATGGCAAGCCCTATGGCATCGACGTGCTCATCCCTGAAAATATCGCGACGTCTGGCGAAAAAGACGTGACCTGGAGGAGCCTGGAAGCGCGCGTGCCGCAGGAGCACCGCAAATACACCAGGGATCTGCTGAAGAAGTACGATATCGAGCTGACGACCACCGAGGTCGCCGCTGACCAGCCGCAGCCGTTCGATGCCAAGACGGCGCTGGAGCTGCTCGAAGTGTCCTTCAATCATCCGATCCGATTGATCGCGAATGCGCTCGGCGTGCCGCCGAGGGCGATGATCGAGATGGGCAAGAAGCACAACGTGCCGGTTGCCGCCCTCGTCGGCGCCAAGGAGCACGCGCTGCGCCAGGTCGCGGCCGGTGTCGACATCCTCGTGGTGCAGGGCACCGAGGCCGGCGGGCATTGCGGCGAGGTCTCCACCATGGTGCTGGTGCCGGAGGTGATCAAGGCGATCAAGAAGGTCCGTGACGTGCCGGTGCTCGCAGCCGGCGGCATCATGACCGGCCGGCAGATGGCTGCGTGCATGGCGATGGGCGCGGCCGGCGCCTGGACCGGCTCGGTGTGGCTTGCCACCGTCGAGTCCGAGACCAGCGAGATCTTCCGCGAGAAGATGATCGCGGCGTCCTCGCGCGATGCGGTCCGCTCGAAAGGGCGGACCGGAAAACCGGCGCGGCAGCTCCGCTCGGTCTGGACCGACGCCTGGGACCGCGCGCCGGAAAGCCCCGGCGCGCTGCCAATGCCGCTTCAGAGCATCATCAGCCGGGATGCCTTCAACTCGATCGATCGCGCAGCAGCGAGCGGCAATGCCAGGGCGCGCGATCTCGTCAGCTATTTCGTCGGCCAGGGCGTCGGACTGATCGACAGCGTGAAGTCGGCCGGCGCCGTGGTGCAGGAGTTCAAAGAAGAGTTTGCCGAAGCCGTCGAACACATGAATGCGCTGGTGGCGGAGTAGGCCCTCCTGTCATTGCGAGCGCAGCGAAGCAATCCAGACTGCCTCTGCGGAAAGATTCTGGATTGCTTCGCTGTGCTCGCAATGACGCAACAACTGACATCGTGAATTAAAGAATGACCGACAAGACCAACACCCCTGAAGACCGCATCCCCGTCATCGTCGGCATCGGCGAGATCGTCGACCGCCCGAAGGAGATCACCGAGGGCCTCGAACCGCTCGATCTCCTCGAACAGGCGCTGCAGCGCGCCGAACAAGATGCCGGCGCAAAGCTGCTCGGCGAGATCCAGTCGCTCGACGTCGTCAACTTCCTGAGCTGGCGTTATCGCGATCCGGAAAAGCTGCTGGCGCAACGCCTCGGGATCCAGCCTGCGCATTGCTATTACGGTCCGGTCGGCGGCGAGACCCCGATCCGCTATATCCATGAGGCGGCAAAACGCATCGCACGAGGCGAATGCACGGTGGCGGCGGTCTGCGGCGCCGAAGCGCAATCGACGGTGACCAAGGCCGAGCGCGCAGGCGTCAAGCTGCCATGGACACCCTTCGCGCACGATGTCGCGGAGCCGAAGCGCGGTGCGGCGTTTCAGAAGCCGCTCGCCGTGAAACTTGGCGTGTTCCGCCCTGTCACGGTCTATCCATTCTACGAGGCCGCCTCCTCCGCGCATTGGGGCCAGACGCCGCGCGAGTCCATGGCGGAGTCAGGAACGCTGTGGTCGCGCTATTCGGAGGTGGCCGCCAAAAATCCCAATGCCTGGCTGAAGCGGCGCTATGCGCCGGAGGAGATCACGACGCCGACGGCGGACAACCGCCTGATCGCGTGGCCCTACAACAAGCTCATGGTGGCCAACCCAAGCGTCAACATGGGTGGCGCGCTGCTGCTCACCAGCCTTGCCAAGGCGCGCGCGCTCGGCATCGCGGCGGGCAAGCTGGTCTTTCCGCTCGGCGGCGCCTCGGCCGAGGACCCGCCCGACTATCTCCTGCGCGACCAGTTCTATGAGAGCCATCCGCAGAACGCGGTTTTGAGAGCCGTGATGGACATCGCCGGCGGCAGCGGCAAAAAATTCGATGCGATCGAGCTCTATAGCTGCTTCCCCTGCGTGCCGAAAATGGCGCGGCGGACGCTGGGCCTTTCCGCCGACGTACAGCCCACCGGGACCGGCGGCCTCACCTTCTTCGGCGCGCCGCTCAACAGCTACATGACCCACGCGACCTGCGCGATGGTGCGGCGCTTGCGCGAGGGCGCCGGGCTCGGCCTGCTCTACGGCCAGGGCGGCTTCGTGACCAAGCATCACGCGCTGGTGGTGTCGAAGGCGGCGCCGCGTGAGACGATGGCGCAGGGGACGAACGTGCAAGGCGAGGCCGACCGCAACAAGCGAGCGGTGCCGGAGTTCGTCACGGAAGCATCGGGCAAGGGGAAGGTCGAGAGCTTCACGGTGCTCTATGGCCGTGGCGGCGAGGTCGAGCACGGCGTGGTGATGCTGCGCACCGAGGATGATCGGCGCACGCTTGGGCGGATTCCTGCGGGTGATCGTGCGACGCTGGCGCGATTGCTCGACATGAACCGCACGCCGGTGGGTTCGCTCGGCGAGATCGCGATGGCCGCCGATGGCGTGCCGGAGTGGCGGGTGGCGTAACGACGTCGCGTTTCAGGCGGCGCGGACCGAGCTCAGGAACTTGCCGACCTCGAGCTTGAGGCGATTGGAGTCGCGGGACAGCATCTGTGCGGCCGACAGCACCTGAGACGAAGCCGACCCGGTCTCTGCGGCGCCGCGCTGAACGTCACCGACATTCGACGACACCTGCTGGGTACCCTGGGCGGCCTGCTGCACGTTGCGGGCGATCTCCTGAGTGGCCGCGCCCTGCTGCTCCACGGCCGCAGCGATCGCCGAGGAGATCTCCGACAAGCGCGCAATGGTGCCGCTGATTTCGCTGATGGCGCTCACCGACTCCTGCGTTGCGGACTGGATGCCGCCGACCTGCTGGCCGATCTCGCCGGTGGCCTTGGCGGTCTGCTCGGCGAGCGCCTTCACCTCGGAAGCAACGACGGCGAAACCACGACCGGCCTCGCCCGCACGCGCCGCTTCGATGGTGGCGTTCAGCGCCAGGAGGTTGGTCTGGCCGGCGATGGCGTTGATGAGCTCAACGACGTCGCCAATTCGCGCGGCGGCCCGGGACAACTCGCTGACACGGTCGGTGGTGGCGTGGGCCTGCTTGACCGCTTCGCTCGCGATCCGGGATGAATCCTGGACCTGCCGGCTGATCTCACGCACCGACGATGACATCTCCTCGGCGGCCGTCGCCACCGAATGAACGTTGGCGGAAGCTTCTTCGGAGCCTGCCGCGACCGCGACCGACAATTCCTGTGCGCCGCCCGCGGTCGACGACAAGGTCGAAGCCGAGGCCTCAAGTTCGGTCGCGGCCGACGAGACGGTCTCGACTATCTCGCCGATTGCAGCCTCAAAGCCGTTGGCGAGCTTCGTCATGTCGGCTTTGCGCTGGGCCTCGGCACGGCGCTGCACCGCCTGCACCTCGTCACGGCTGAAGCGGATGATGGTCTGCACGGTCTGCAGGTTGCGCAGCGCCTCGCCAACCTCGTCGTCGCGCTCAATGACGATGCGATTGTCGAGCTTGTCCTGGACCAGGTTGACCAGGGTATCGTTGAGGTGCTGCATCGGCCCCTGGATCGCCCGCACGGTCGCAAGGCCGGCGAAACCGACGATGCCCGTGCCCGCGACGGCCAGCAGCGACAGGATCAGACCGGCCGAACCACCGGCGGACAGCACCCCGACGACAGCGAGCGCCAACATGAACAGCGTCTGCAGCGCCATCATCGTCACGAGGCGCGCCTTCAGCGTCCTGGTGAATATGGCGAAGCCGTCGAGCCAGGAGCGGCGTCGGATGATGCCGCCGTCGATTCGATAGTCATGCGACCTGTTCTCGCGGATCGCTGCGTAAACCTGTTCGGCGAGCTTGCGCTGATCGGCCGGCAGCTTGGTCCGGATCGAGGTGTAACCCTTGACCTGGCCGTTCTCGCGGATCGGCGAAGCCGTCGCCAGCACCCAGTAGAAGTCGCCGTTCTTGCGGCGGTTCTTCACCGCGCCGAGCCACGGCTTGCCGGCCTTCAGCGTGTCCCAGAGATTGTCGAATGCCTCCGGCGGCATATCGGGGTGACGGACGATGTTGTGCGGCTGACCCACCAATTCCGCCGACGAGAAGCCGGCGGCCGCGATGAAATCATCGTTGAAATAGGTGAGCTTGCCTTTGAGATCGGTGCGCGAGACGATCAGCGTCTCGTCACTCACGGGATATTCGACGTCGTTGACAGGAAAATTCTTGCGCATTTGAGCCCCAAAATGAATTGACTACGAACTCATTCCAATTCGGACGGCCGCTTTTCGAGTCGTCTGTTGCAATTCTTGTAAAGCGAATTTAACTATCAATGAAACTGGCCCACCGTAGGTTTACGGGTAAATCTATATGATGCTACCTGTAAGCGACATCGGGCTACCGGTGGCACAAAAGAAATGAGCGGCGCTGGGAGCGCCGCTCATCCTTTTTGCGCCAAATGTTCGACAGCCTACGCAGCGCGGACATTGGTCAGGAATTTGCTGACCTCGGTCTTGAGCCGGCTCGAATCGTTCGAGAGCATCTGGGCCGCCGACAATACCTGAGAGGAGGCCGTGCCGGTCTCGGTCGCGCCGCGCTGCACGTCGACGATGTTGGAAGAGACCTGCTGCGTGCCATGGGCTGCCTGCTGCACGTTGCGAGCGATTTCCTGAGTCGCAGCACCCTGCTCTTCCACCGCGGCCGCGATGGCCGAGGAGATTTCCGAGAGCCGCTCGATGGTCGAGGAGATCTCCTTGATCGCGCCGACCGAGTCGTTGGTCGCCGCCTGGATGCCGGAAATCTGCTGGCCGATCTCGCCGGTCGCCTTCGCGGTCTGCTCAGCGAGCGCCTTCACTTCGGAGGCCACCACGGCGAAGCCGCGGCCGGCTTCGCCGGCGCGGGCTGCCTCGATGGTGGCATTCAGCGCGAGCAGGTTGGTCTGCCCGGCGATGGTGTTGATCAGCTCGACGACGTCACCGATACGCGAAGCAGCCCTCGAGAGCTCGCTGACGCGCTCGGTGGTGACGCGGGCCTGACCGACGGCGTCGCCGGCCATCCGCGCCGATTCCTGCACCTGGCGGCTGATCTCGCCGACCGACGATGCCATCTCCTCCGTGGCCGAAGCCACCGACTGAACGTTGGTCGAAGCTTCCTCCGACGCGCCGGCAACGGTGGTCGCCAATCTCTGCGAGCGGTCGGCAGTCGACGTCAGCGTCGAGGCGGAGGCCTCTAGCTGGGTGGAGGCCGACGACACAGTCTGGACAATCTCGCCGATCATCGTTTCGAATTCGCGAGTGATGTTGTCGACGCGGCGGCCGCGCTCGATCTTGGCTTCGGCGTCGGCCGCGGCGGCTTCGTCGGCAGCCTTCTTGGCGATCAGTGCCTGCTTGAAGATCTGGAGCACGTCGGCCATGGCGCCGATCTCCGTCTTCTCGCCGCGATGCGGGACCTCGGCGGACAGGTCGCCCTCGCCCAGCGCCTGCATCGGCAGGGTAATGGAGTTGATACCGCTGGAGACGTCGCGGACCAGATAGAAGCCGACGCCGAGGCCCGAGACGATGGCGGCGCCAAGGATGGTCGCGACCAACAGGAGCGCGTCGTAGTAGGTGTCGGCGGCGTCCGCAGCGGCACGATTGCCGCCACGATTGTTGAGCTCGATGGCCTTCTGCAAGACTTCATCGGACTTCAGGCCGATCTTGTTGACCGTCTTGGAATTCAGCTCGTGGGCTTGGTGGGGGACCTTGCCGAACTCCATGCGCGACTTCTCCATGACCTCCTCGACACCCCTCTGGTATTCGGCCCATAGCCTGGACCATTCGGTGTAGAGTGCGCGCTCCTCGGGCGAGACGATCATCGCTTCGTAGCTCTTGCGCGCCTTGACCAGGGCCTCGGTAACCGTCACCGCCGTCTGCTCGTTGTCGAGCTTTTCGTCGAGGGTCTCGGCAAGCATGTGCTCGCGCACCACGTTGCGGTACGTAATGACAGCCGCCCTGAGGTCGCCGAGCACGCGCACGCTCGGCATCCAGTTCGTGGTAATGTCGACCGTATTGGCATTGATGGCTCGCATCTTCATGACGGCGAGCACACCCATGCCGGCCATTGCGAGCAGCAGGAACGCCACGACACTGATGATCTTGGCACGGATGGAGGTCTTGGCGAACATGGTCGGGTCTCGTTGTGCTGGCGCGGGCTCGCGTATGGGGACGTACGAATCCCCCCAAGGACGCAGCACCGACGTCAAAGCATCTGGGCAGATGTCGACTGCGACCGAGCGGGTACGGAACCCCAAAGTAGTGAACAGGCGCCTAAGAAGGCCCTGCGTTCAGCGCATGAGCCTGACCGCGTCCGAGAAAAACTCGGGACCGCCGAAATTTCCGGACTTCAGGGCAAGCAACATCTCGCCCGCCTCGGCGCCGACTGCGCGCAAAACCGGCACGCCGGCCGCGATTTCCGCTCCTACGAGAAATCCAGGAATCCTTAACCGATCAACGACGGCACCGGACGTCTCGCCACCGGCGACGACCAATCGTCGCACGCCCGAGCTCACGAGAGTTTCGGCAATATCTGCCATCGTCTGCTCGATGGCGTGGCCGGCTGCGTCGCGACCATGGCGCGCCTGGAGTGCGGCGACCTGATCAGGTGTCGCGCTCGACGCAATCAACACCGGCCCATCGGCGAGGCGCGGTCGCGCCCAGTCCATTGCTTGCTGCACTTCACCCGCCCCCGTAAGAATACGGTCTGAATCCAGACGAAGCACCGGCATAACTCGTTCGGCGTTGGCGATCTGCTGCAGGGTGGCCTGCGAGCAACTTCCCGCAAGACACGCCACCTGTCCGCCGACAGCGGCCCCCTGCTCGCTGCCCATGGCGGCCGACTTGACCTTGCCGGTCGAAACCAGCGCGCGCGCGAGCCCGAGGCCGATGCCGGATGCGCCGACCGACAGCCGGTGATCGGCGGCGACGAGGCCGATGGTCTCGAGATCTCGGTCGAACACGGCGTCGATGATGGCCGCGCCGATGCCCTTGCCCGCAAGCTCGGCCAGCCGCACCCGAACGGCGTCCGTGCCGCGGGTGACGGTGGCGAGGTCGACGAGGCCGATCCGGGTTTTGCTCTGCCGCGCCAGCACGCGCACCAGGTTGGAATCGTGCATCGGGTTGAGCGGATGGTCCTTCAACGGGCTCTCGTTCAGCGGTACGGCGCCGACGAAGAGGTTGCCCTGGTAGAGGGTGCGGCCGGTCTCGGGAAAGGCCGGCGTCACCAGCACGATGGCCTCGCCGCAATCGGCGCGTAGCGCGTCCATCACCGGCCCGATATTGCCAGCGTCGGTGGAATCGAAGGTCGAGCAGATCTTGAACAGCACATGGCGCGCGCCGCGGCCGCGCAGCCATGTCTCGGCCGCGCGTGAGCGCGAAACCGCAAGTCCCGCCGCAATCGAGCGGCTCTTCAGCGACACCACGACAGCGTCGACCTCGGGCAGCCCCAGATCGTCCGCGGGCACGCCGATCGTCTGGACGGTACGCAGGCCTGCGCGCGTCAGCGTGTTGGCGAGATCGGAGGCGCCGGTGTAATCGTCGGCGATGCAGCCCAAGGCAAGGGTCACGGTCTCACTCCCGCATAGGGCTTGAACCAGGCAAGACCGTCGGTGGTCTTGCCGCGCGGATTGTATTCGCAGCCGACGAAACCGGCATAGCCGAGCCGGTCGAGCTCGTCGAACAGGAACGGATAGTTCAGCTCCTCATCATCGGGCTCGTTGCGCGAGGGAATGCTGGCGATCTGGATGTGGCCGATGATCGGCATCATCTCGCGCAGCCGCATGGTGACGTCGCCATGAATGATCTGGCAGTGATAGATGTCGAACTGGAGCTTCAGGTTCGGAAGCCGCAACTCCTGGATCAGGTCGCGAGCGAAATCGAAATCGTTGAGGAAGTAGCCGGGCACGTTGCGGGCGTTGATCGGCTCGATCACCACGTCGATGCCGTGCGGCGCGAAGAATTCCGCGGCCCATGCCACCGATTTATAGAAGGCCTCGATCGCAACGCGCTCGCTGCGATTGGCGATTCCGGCCATCAAATGCAGCCGCTTGACGCCGGTGGCCTTTGCATAAGGCAGCGCCGTCTCCAGGCTCGCCTTGAGATCGGAGAAACGCGACGGCAGCGCTGCAAAGCCCTTCTCGCCGGCATTCCAGTCGCCCGGCGGCAGGTTGAACAGCGCCTGCGTCAGGCCGTTGCGCTTGAGCCGCTCGCCGACCGCTTCGACCGGATGGTCGTAAGGGAAGAGAAATTCGACCGCGGTGAAGCCAGCCTGGGCGGCCGCGTCGAACCTGTCGAGGAATGGCACCTCTGTGAACATCATGGAGAGATTGGCGGCAAAACGGGGCATCGGGAATCCTCTTCTACTTGTCGCCCGGCAGCTTGACGCCTGTGACCTGCGCATACATGCGCGCCACGGACGCATCATCATCGCGGCCCATGCCGGCAGCCGATGTCATCAGGAACATCTGGAGGGCCGCGGCAGAGACCGGCACGGGGAATCTGGCGCTGCGCGCCATGTCCTGGATGATGCCGAGGTCCTTGACGAAGATCTCCACTGCACTGCGCGGCGTGTAGTCGCCATCGAGCACATGCGGCATGCGGTTCTCGAACATCCATGAATTGCCGGCAGAGGCCGTGATCACCTCATAGACCTTGCGGATGTCGAGACCCTGCTTGGCCGCGAACGCCATCGCCTCGCTGGCAGCGGCGATATGCACGCCGGCCAGCAACTGGTTGATCATCTTGAAGGCGGCGCCCTGGCCGGCGGCATCGCCGAGCTCGTACAGCTTTGCGGCCATGGCATCGAGGGCGGGGCGCGCTTTCGCAAAAGCAGCCGGGCTGCCTGAAGCGAGGATCGTCAGCTCGCCTTGGGCCGCCCGCTGCGCGCCGCCGGAGATCGGCGCATCCAGGTAATGCCGGCCGGTCGTTTCCAACTGTTTCGCGAGGCGCCGGGCGACGTCGGGATCCATGGTGGCGGATGAGATGAAGACACCATCCTTCGGGAGGGTCTCGGCGACACCGTCCTTCCCGAACAGGATCGCTTCGGTCTGGGCGGCATTGACGACGACGCTGACGACGA
Organism: Bradyrhizobium sp. CCBAU 51627; assembly: GCF_028128765.1. GTDB lineage: Bacteria > Pseudomonadota > Alphaproteobacteria > Rhizobiales > Xanthobacteraceae > Bradyrhizobium. The sequence continues at coordinate 1,384,785 of NZ_LBJG01000024.1, read as the reverse complement.
TGTCGGCATCCTTGGCGGCTTCGGCCGGCGTCCTCGCGCCGGTGCCGCCCTCCTTCACAAAACGCGCGACGGCGTCCGCCGAAACGTCGCAGCCGGTCACGGCGTGGCCGGCACGCTTCAGCGATGTCGCCATGCCGTATCCCATCGAGCCAAGCCCGATGACCGCGATGCGCTGATTTGGTGACGTGGAGGCGGACATGCAACTAACCCTTGCGAACGTTTCCTGGACGGCCGGCCTTTGCGACGGCTTGATCTCGAATAACACGGCTTGGCCGCGCTGCCAAAGCGTGAGACAAGCGGGCATGACGGCCATGAGAACTGAAACGAGCAACGAGACAAGGCTGCGCGAGGATATCTGCCGGTTCGGACGGTCCCTGTTCGAGCGTGGGCTGACGCCGGGCTCCTCCGGCAACATCAGCGTCAGGCTGGATGGCGGCGGCTGGCTGGTGACGCCGACCAACGCCTCGCTCGGCTTCCTTGATCCCGCGAAATTGTCCCGGTTGGACGAGCAGGGCCGGCTGGTGTCGGGCGATGCGCCGACCAAGGAAGTTCCCCTGCACACCGCGCTCTATGACACCCGCGGCAACGCACGCGCGATCGTGCATCTGCATTCCACGCATTCGGTCGCACTCTCGATGCTGCCTGAGATCGACCCGCGCGCCGTGCTGCCGCCGATGACGGCCTATTACCTGATGAAATGCGGCGCCACCGCGCTCGTGCCGTATTACCGCCCTGGCGATCCGGCGGTCGCGGGTGCGATCAAGGGGCTGGCCGGGAAATATTCATCCGTGCTGCTTGCCAATCATGGCCCTGTTGTCGCCGGCGACACGCTGGAAGCGGCGGTTTTCGCGACAGAGGAGCTGGAGGAGACGGCAAAGCTGTATCTGCTGCTGCGCGGGATGAACCCGCGGTATCTGTCGCCGGAGCAGGTCACGGCTCTGGTGAAGGTGTTCGGGGTGACGCTGCCGGAGCATGGGCACGAGCACTGAGTGTTGCTGCAGAGTGCACCAGCGCCCCTCACCCACCGCTGTCATTCCCCGCGAAGGCGGGGAATCCAGTACACCGCGGCTTCTCTGTATATCTCTTACGTCTCGGAGTACTGGATCGCCCGATCAAGTCGGGCGATGACACCGAATCGGTTGCGCGAGCGTACCCAACAGTTGAGGCCTACAGCCCCAGATACGCCTTCCTCACGTCGGGATTGCCCTTGATCTCCGCAGCCGGGCCCTGCATCAGCACGCGGCCGGTTTGCAGAATGTAGGCGCGGTCGGCGATCTCGAGGCACTCGGCCATGCGCTGCTCCACGATCAGCACCGTCATGCCGGCATCGCGAATGCGCAGCACCGCCTGGAAAATCTCGTCGACGAGTTTAGGCATGATGCCCTGCGAAGGCTCGTCCAGCATCAACAGCCGCGGGCGCGTCATCAGCGCGCGACCGATCGCCAGCATCTGCTGCTCGCCGCCGGAGAGCGTCTCTGCGCGCTGCTCGAGACGTTCGGACAGGCGCGGAAAAAGCTCGAAGACAAGCTCCAGCGGCCCCTCGCGATCGGCCTCGCCGCGATAGAGAAAGCTGCCGAGGCGCAGATTGTCGCGCACCGACAGGCGCGGAAACAGCCGGCGATTCTCCGGTACATAGGCGATGCCGGCCGCCGTGATGTGGTGCTGCGCCATGCCGTTGAGCCGCTTGCCGTCGAACGTCACGGTGCCCGAGCGCGGACGCTCGGCACCGGCGATCGACTTCAGCAACGTCGACTTGCCGGCCCCGTTGGCACCGGCAACACAGACGATCTCGCCCTTGGTGACCTCGATGCTGACCGCGGAGATCGCGACCAGGCCCTGATAGGCGGTCGTGACTTCATGCACCGACAGCATGACGATCTCCCAGATATGCCTTGATCACCTTGGGATCGCGGACGACATCAGATGGCTTGCCCTCGACCAGGACCTTGCCGAGGTCGAGCACGATGGCGCGATCGACCAGCGGCATGACGATCTCCATGACGTGCTCGACCATCAGCACGGTGATGCCGGCATCGCGGACTTTTCGCACCAACGCCACGCCGGTCTGCGCCTCGGTCGGCGTGAGGCCGGTGAGGACTTCATCGAGCAGCAGCAATTTCGGTTCGGTCGCAAGCGCACGGGCCACTTCGAGGCGGCGCTTCTCGGCCGGCACGAGGTCGCTTGCGAGCACGCCGGCGCGGGGAGCAAGGCCGGTGAACTCCAGCACCTCATACGCCTTGCGGCGCGCCTCGCGCATCACCGTGTTGCGCACCAGCGCGCCAACGATGACGTTGTCGATCACAGTCATGGTCTCGAAGCTCTTGACCACCTGGAAGGTGCGACCGACGCCGCGCTGGCACCGCTCGGCCGCGGGCATGTGGGTGACATCCTCGCCGTCGAACCAGATCGAGCCCTGCGTCGGCGGCAGGACGCCGGCGATCAAATTGAACAGCGTCGACTTGCCCGCGCCGTTGGGCCCGATCAGTCCGACGATCTCGCCGCGGCCGACGGAGATCGAGACATCGCTGTTGGCGATGAGACCGCCGAAGCGCTGCCAGACGCCGCGGGTTTCAAGGAGCGCGGTCATCGCGTAGCTCCCTTCGCTTTCGAACGGGAGAACAAGCTGACCAGTCCCTGCGGCAGCGCCAGCGCGATCAAGACGATCAACGTGCCGTAAACGATGAGATCGACGCCGCGGCCGGAGCCGCCGATAAAGGAGCGCGTCAGCTCCGTCATCGGGATCAGGATGGCCGCTCCAAGCACGGGGCCCCAGAGTGTGCCGATGCCGCCGAGCACGGCCGGCAACGCCATCAAAAGCGAGAACTGGAAGCCCATCACGCTCTCGGGATCGATATAAGCGAGAAACTGCGCATAGAAGGCGCCGCCGATGGCGACCAGGAAGGCGGAGACGGCTGCCGCGCCCATCTTGGAATTGAACACGACGACGCCGAGGCTCTCGGCCGCTTCCGGGTTGTCCTTCACCGCGCGCCACCAGAATCCCCATTTGGAGTCCTCAAGCCACCAGGTGACGAACCAGGCGAGGCAGCACAGCGCCAACGCGAAATAGAAGTACGGCAGCTTGCTGCGCATGAACTGGAATTTCAGCCAGCTGTCGCCGCGCACGGGAATGGTGATGCCCATCGCTGCCCCCGCCCACTCCCAGTTCTGGAACAGCAGCAGCCCGATCTCGGCAATCACGATCGTCGCAATCACGAAGTAATGGCCACGCAGCCGGAAGAAGGGATAGCCGAGTCCCATCGCAATCACAGCCGCAATCGCGCCGCCGGCGAGCATGCCGAACCAGGGCAACACGCCGAACTTGGTGAACAGGAGCTCGGTGGTGTAGGCGCCGATGCCGAAATAGAGTGCGTGACCGAGCGAGATCTGCCCGCAATAACCGGACAGAATGTTCCAGCTCTGCGACAGCGCCGCATACATCAGCGTCAGGATCAGGATGTTCTGGACGTAGACATCCTTCACGAATAGCGGGGCAAGCGCTGCGAGTGCAGCCAGTACCGCGGCGACGATCAGATCGCGGCGGCGCCGCGCGGCAAAATTCCTGTCCATCACATCGACCCGAACAGGCCACGCGGCCGGATGAAGACGACGAGCAGGTAAACCGCATAGATGCCGACCGACTTCAGCGAGGGCGGCAGCATCAAAGCGGTCATCGCCTCGACCAGGCCGACGATGATGCCGCCGGCAAAGGCTCCGAACACGCTGCCGAAGCCACCGAGCGCCACGGTGACATAGGCAATCAGCGCGAAGGACGCACCAACATCGGGATATATGTAGAAGAACACCGCCATGATCGCGCCGGCGAGGCCGACCAGCCCGGCGCCGAGACCCCAGCCGAAGGCGAACACGCGGTTCTTGTCGATGCCGACCAGTGCGACCGCGCCGGGATCTTCACGGGTGGCTTCCAGCGCGCGGCCGAAGTCGGTGCGGTGAATGAAGAAATAGAGGCCGGCAAACGCAGCGATCGAGACCAGCGCGCCGACCAGTTGCGGCTCCGGCAGGAAGATGCCGGCAAACGAGATGGTTTTGCCGCCGAGCCAGGACTGCGGAATGCTGCGATAGTCGGGCGTGAAGAAAAACTGTGCCAGGCCGCGCAAGACGATGGCCAGGCCGAACGTGGTGAAGATCTGCACCATACCGGCATTGGTCTTGGCCCGCATCGCAAAGCGTACAATCAATAGGTAGATTACCGCTCCGAACACGAACATCGCCGCGGCGACCAGCGGCGCCGAGAGCAAGGGGTCGATGGCGAAGAACGTGAACAGGAAGAACGACACGTACATCGCGATCATCAGGAACTCGCCATGGGCGAAGTTCGTGACGTCCATCAGGCCGAAGATCAGCGCGAGGCCGACCGCGATCAATCCGTAGAGAAGGCCCATGAGAAGGCCGCTCGCGAGACTCTGGATAATGGCTTGGGCTGTCATTGTATCGTCCCCCGAGATTCGCTCAGAATGAGAGCCGAAGCTACCTCCTCCGTCATTGCGAGGAGCCCTTGCGACGAAGCAATCCAGAGTGTCCCCGTGGATACATTTCTGGATTGCTTCGCTTCGCTCGCAATGACGTCGCGGGGAGGCAGCTCGATTGGCTAGACTGCCAAGGTGCTTGGTTCCTGCCCCGCTTACTTCATCGGCCAGATCGCTTCCGCGATCGCGGCCTGCGGCGGGAAGATGGTGACGAACTTGCCGCCGACATATTGCAGCAGTACCGGGTCGGCGTCGTTGTTCTGGCCCATCTCGTCGAACTTGACGCGCTTCCAGGGCATGATGGTCTGCTCGCCCGGGATGTCGGTTGCGGCGAGCGCATCGCGGATCTTCTCGCCGTCAGTCGACTTGGCACGGCTGATGGCATCCGCCAGAATGATCAGGCCCATGAACTGGCGCGAGGTGAGGTCGTTGAAATCCTTGCCCGAACGGGCCTTGAACATCTCGTTGATCTTGCCGACCATCGGGCGCTTCTGCGCGAGATCCAGCGAGAAGGTGCCGCGCGAGATCACGCCTTCGAGCTTGTCGCCGACGGCATCATAGAGCGCCTTCTCGGAGAAGCCGGCGTCCTGCGCCACGATCGCGTTCGGCTTGTAGCCGAGCTCGGCCATGGTCTTGACCAGCAGAATGCCGTCGGTGGTGTAGCTCGAAGGCATCAGCACATCGGCGTTGGCGGTCTTGAGCTGCTGCACCTCGGCCGAGAGCGAGGGCGAGTTGGCGCGGTACTTGATGTCGGTGACGATCTTGTAGCCGCGTTCGCTGGCGATCTTGGTCTGGGCATTGCCGGAATCGGTGCCGAAGATCGTATCTTCGTGGAACAGCGACAGCGTCTCGATCTTGGTGCCCTTTTTCTTCATGGCGTCGAAGAAGTCGAACATTGCCGCCGAATACATCTCGTCATGCGGGGCGGCGCGGAAGTAATATTTGAGGCCGCGGCGATGCAGGCTGGGCGAGGAGTTGTCGGCCGAGACGAACGGGATCTGGTAGCGCTCGCAGATCTGGCTGACGGTGACGGCAACCGCGCTCTGGTAGGTGCCGATGATGGCGCAGACCTTCTCCTGCGTGATCAGGCGCTCGGCTTCGGCGCGGCCCTTCTGCGGATCGGCCTGGTGGTCGGCGAAGACAAGACGGATCTTGGCGCCGCCGAGGCCGGGCAGGCCCTCGCCCTTCGCCAGCGGCAGGTCGAAATCGGCGCTCTTGTTGATGACCTCGAGCGCGGTCTCATAGGCCTTCTGCGCGTCGACGCCCTGCTGCGCACTGCCGCCGGAGAACGGATAGATCACGCCGATCACGACTTCGGAGCTCTGGGCCCGCGCCGCTAGCGGCACCAGCGCGGCAGTGGCGGTGGCTCCCAGCAGCACGTCGCGGCGAGTGATTGTCATGGCAAAGTCCCCTGTTCCTGAATTTCGGCTGATCGAATGAAGCGATTGGTGGATGCGGTAAAGCTCGAAGAAGCAGCAGACGCTGCCCACTAAATCACGGCCATGGCCCTGTTCTTGAGATCCGTCACCAGCATCAGGCCGGGCGAATGCGTGATCGCGAACGGAAGTTTTGCGGCATTGATCACCGATTGCGGCGTCACGCCGCAGGCCCAGAACACCGGGATCTCGTCGTCGGCGACAGGCACGGGATCACCATAGTCGGGCTTGGCAATATCCTTGATGCCGATCAGATGCGGATGACCGAGATGCACGGGCGCGCCGTGCACGGCCGGATAGCGAGAGGTGATCTGCACCGCGCGGATCGCATCGGCCGGCTTGAACGGGCGCATCGAGACGACCATCGGTCCCGCGAACGGACCCGACACGCCGCAGGCGATGTTGGTGCGGTACATCGGCACGCGCACGTTCTGCTCGATATGCCGGATCGGCATGCCCTCCTCGAGCAGAGCCTCTTCAAACGAAAACGAGCAGCCGAGCACGAAGGTCACGAGGTCGTCGCGCCAGTAGCTGGTGATGTCGGTGGGCTCATCGACGACTTCGCCATCGCGCCACACGCGGTAGCGCGGCACATCGGTGCGAATGTCGAGATCGGCGCCGAGCGCGGGAATGTGCGGGCTGCCCACATCCGACATACCGATGATCGGGCACGGTTTCGGATTGAGCTGACAGAAGCGGTGAAAGGCGCTGGCGTATTCCGCCGGCAGGATCGCCAGATTGCCCTGGACGAAGCCGGGGGCAACCCCGGCGGTCGAGCCGACCTGGCCGCTGCGGTAGGCGAGCCGCGCCTGGCGGCTGGGGAGCGTGTCAGGCGTTTCAGTTTGCTGCGCTGCCACCAAAACAGTCATGCGATCGACCTGCCTATAAACTCGACAAAGACAGCCAACACCAAGCGTGCTATAAAGTCTAATCTTCCTTTCTAATCGATATCGATAAATTCATTTTATCGATTTGGAACATCCTTCCAATGCTGGACTTCAGATCGATCGAAACCTTCCTCTGGGTTGTGAAGCTTGGCAGCTTCCGCGGCGCGGCAGCACGGCTCAATACGACCCAGCCGGCGATCTCCCAGCGCATCGCCCAGCTCGAACGCGAGATGGGCGTGAAGCTCCTGAACCGCGATCACCGCGTAGCGTCGCCCACCCCGAGCGGACGGCAGATGATGGTCTATGCGGAAAAACTGATCGGCCTCCGCGCCGCGATGATGGCGGAGATCGGCGACCGTTCGGCGATGCGCGGCGTGATGCGGCTCGGTGTTGCGGAAACCATCGTGCACACCTGGCTCCCGCGACTGGTGAAGAGTGTGAACGAGGTCTACCCGAACCTGTCGCTGGAGATCGAAGTCGACATCACGCCGAACCTCACCGCACGGCTGCTTGCGCAGGAGATCGAGCTGGCCTTCGTGGTCGGGCCGCTGTCGGCCTCCGGCGTGCACAACCGCGTGCTCGCCGATTATCCGATCGGCTTTCTCGCGAGCCCCTCACTCGGGCTCGGCGACGGCCCGGCGACGCTCTCCAATCTCGCGCGGTTTCCGATCATCACCTTCCCGCGCAAGACCAAGCCTTACGAGGCCGTGCGCGAGGTGTTCGACCGCCCTGAGCTGCCGCCGATCCGCCTGCATGCCTCCGCTTCGCTGGCCACCGTCATCCACATGGCGGTCGAGGGGCTCGGCATTGCCGTGATCCCCGATGCCATCGTCGAGAACGAGCTCGCCGACGGCCGACTGCAACTGCTCGACACCGATCTCGCGATCGCCCCGCTGACCTTCACCGCAAGCTGGCTCGCCTCGCCCGACGTCGTCGCGGTGGAGCGCGTCGCCGAGCTGGCACGGCAGATTGCGCAGAGCAGCCTCGCGGTTGACGCGGCCGCAGCGGCGCGTCATTGAGAAAGGCGCCGGACAACCTTCAACGTCAATCCGGGGCGATGCGACAGCATCGAACCCGGAACGACAACTGAGAGACCGACCGCATGAGCCGAGCCGCCACAAACCTGCAAATCGATTCCGCCCGCCTCTGGGGATCGATCCACGAGACCGCGCAGTTCGGCGGGACGGCCAAAGGTGGCGTAAGGCGATTGACGCTCAGCAGCGAAGACAAACAGGTTCGAGACTGGTTCCGAAAAGCCTGTGAGGAGGCTGGGCTTGAAGTGCATGTCGATGCCCTCGGCTCGCAATTCGGCCTGCGCAAGGGCCGAGACATGTCGAAGCTGCCTGTCGGCATCGGCTCGCACCTCGACACCCAACCGACCGGCGGCAAGTATGACGGCATCCTGGGAACGCTGGGCGCGCTCGAAGTGATCCGCACGCTGAACGACGCCGGCATCGAAACCGAAGCTCCGATCTGCGTCGTCAACTGGACCAACGAGGAAGGCTCACGCTTTGCGCCGGCGATGATGGCCTCCGCCGCTTACGTCGGCGACTTCACCACCGACGACATCCTGTCGCGCAAGGATATCGAGGGCACGACCGTCGGTCAGGCGCTCGATGCCATCGGCTATCGCGGCGACAAGCCGGTCGGCTTCCAGAAGCTCGGCTGCTTCGTCGAGCTGCACATCGAGCAAGGCCCGATCCTGGAGGCCGAGGGCAAGACCATCGGCGTCGTCGATTCCGGCCAGGGCGTGCTCTGGTACGATGGCAGGATTTCCGGCTTCGAGAGCCACGCCGGCTCGACGCCGATGCCGCTGCGGCGCGATGCGCTGGCGACGCTGTCCGAGATCGTACTGGCGATGGAGGCGATTGCCAAAAAGCACGGGCCGAACGCGGTCGGCACCATCGGCGAGGCCGTGATCGCGAACCCCTCGCGCAACGTCATTCCCGGCGAGATCGCCTTCACCATGGATTGCCGCAGCGCGGACGGCGCCATCATGGACGCGCTCGACCGCGACCTGCGCGCCGCGATTGCAGAGATCGCCGCGCGCCGCAAGGTCGAGGTCAAGATTGATCTCGTCTGGCGCAAGCCGCCGACGCACTTCGATCCGAAGCTGATTGCAGCGGTCGAGAACGCGGCCAAGACGCTCGGCTATTCCTCGCGTCGGATAACTTCCGGCGCCGGCCACGATGCCTGCAATCTCAACACCGTCATGCCGGCGGCCATGGTGTTCGTGCCGTGCAAGGACGGCATCAGCCACAACGAACTGGAAGATGCCACGCAGGGCGACTGCACCGCGGGCACCAACGTGCTGATGCACACCGTGCTGGCGATCGCCGGCGTCGTGTCCTGATCGGAGAGAGACATGCGCGGAGTTTTCGTCGACGCCAACGAAGCCCTTGCCGTGATCATGGAGCGGCTCGAGAAGCCAGGCGATCCCAGGATTCGGATCCACAGGGACCCCGACATCAAGCCCGAGCAGTATCCGGAAGTTCTCGACGGCGCCGAAATCGCGATCGTGGACCACACCGCACTGCCGACCGAGGTCGCCAAGAGGTGCACAGGCCTGAAGCACGTCGTATTCCTCGGCACCGGCGCGCGCAGCTACATGAACCCGGAGGAGCTCGCCGAGCTCGGCATCTCCGTGCACCTGATCAAGGGTTACGGCGACACCGCGGTGGCGGAAGCGGCGATTGCGCTGATGTGGGCCTCGGCCCGCGTCATCGCGATGATGGACCGCGAGATGCGCGCCGGAAACTGGCTGCGCGAGGACGGCATGCAGCTCACCGGCAAGACGCTCGGCCTGATCGGATTCGGCGGCATCGCCGCCGAGGTCGCGCGCATAGCCTCGGGCAGCGGCATGAAGGTGATTGCCTGGAACCGCTCGCCGAGGAGCCATCCAGGCGTGGAGTTCACCGATCTCGATACTCTGCTGGCGAAGAGCGACGTCGTGTCGCTACACCTGCTGCTCAATGACGAGACCCGCGGCATGGTCACGCGCGAGACAATCGCCAAGATGAAACCGGGCGTCGTCCTCATCAACACCGCGCGCGGCGCCATCGTTGACGAACAGGCAATGATCGACGCGCTGAAGTCCGGTCACATCCGCCACGCAGGCCTCGATGTCTTCAACATCGAGCCGTTGCCAGCCGACCATCCGCTGACGAAGATTCCGAACGTGACGCTGTCGGCGCATTCGGCGTTCCGCACGCCGGAAGCGAGCGTAAACCTCATTGAAGCAGCATGGGTCCATTGTCGCCGGATCGTGAAAGGATAAGAGCAACAACAATGGCCGACTATCGCACCGTCAAGGCAGAACCGCTCACCAACGCCATTCGCGCTATCGTCAAGGCCGGCGGCTCCTCGGACCGCGAAGCCGAGCTGGTGTCCACCAATCTCGTCGAGGCCAATCTGAGGGGACACGACTCTCACGGCGTCGGCATGATCCCGCGCTATGTCCAGAGCGTCGTGAATGGCGGCCTCGCCGTGAACCAGCACGTCAAGATTGTGCTCGACACGGGTCCGCTTCTCACCCTCGACGGCCTCACCGGCTACGGCCAGGTGATCGGCCATGAAGCGATGGAGCTGGCGGCCGAGCGCGCCAAGCGCAACGGCGTGTGCCTCGTCGGTCTTTCCAACTCGCACCATATCGGTCGCATCGGCCATTGGGCCGAGCAGTGCATCGATCACGGGCTGGTCTCGATCCACTTCGTCAACGTGATCTCGCGCCCGATCGTGGCGCCCTGGGGCGGCAGCGACGCGCGCCACGGCACCAACCCGTTCTGCGTCGGCATTCCGCGCAGGGACAAGGACCCCATCGTGCTCGACTTCGCCACCAGCAGGATCGCGCAAGGCAAGACCCGCGTCGCCCACAACAAGGGCGTCGAGCTCGAGCCCGGCACCATCATCGACAACGAAGGCAAGCCGACCACCAATCCGCGCTACACCGTGATCCCGCCGCACGGCGCCATCCTGCCGTTCGGCGAGCACAAGGGTTCAGGGCTCGCGCTGGTGTGCGAAATTCTCGGCGGCGCGCTCTCCGGCGGCCAGGTGGTCAAGGGCCCGTCCGACGGCAAGTACAACGTCCTCAACGGCATGCTTTCCATCGTCATCGATCCCGACAAGCTCGGCACCGGCGAGAACCTCGCGCGCGAGGTCGAGAGCTTCGTCGCCTGGCACACCGCCTCACCGCCCGCCCCCGGCGTCGATAAAGTCAGAATCGCCGGCGACCCCGAGCGCGAGACCAAGACGAAGCGGCTCGCCGAAGGCATTCCGGTCGATCCGACCACGTGGCAGGAGATTCTGGAGGCCGGCAAGAAGTTCGGGCTGGATCAGGCGGCAATCGAGACGATCGCGGGCTAATTGCGGGCCAGAGGCGCTCCTCTTCCCTTCTCCCCTTGTGGGAGAAGGTGGCGCGAAGCGCCGGATGAGGGGTTGTCGCCGCTTGCAAGACTGTCCGTTAGGATAGTCGCTCACCCGGCTCGCCGCTATCGCGGCGAGCCACCCTCTCCCACAAGGGGAGAGGGGAAGACCAACACCTAATCCACCATATCCGCGACCGCCTTGCCGCACGCCGTGGTATCGGCATTGCCGCCGAGATCCTTGGTGCGCAGCGTGCGTTCGGCGAGTGTGCGCTCGATGGCGTCGACGATCGACTTGCCGGCTTCCTTTTCACCGAGATGCTCGAGCATCATCGCGCCCGACCAGATCATGCCGATCGGGTTGGCGATGCCCTGCCCTGCGATGTCAGGGGCCGAGCCGTGCACCGGTTCGAACACTGAGGGGAAATCGCCCTCGGGATTGATGTTGCCTGAGGGCGCGATGCCGATGGTGCCGGTGCAGGCCGGACCGAGGTCGGACAGGATGTCGCCGAACAGGTTCGAGCCGACCACAACATCGAACCAGTCGGGATGCAGCACGAAATTCGCCGTGAGAATGTCGATGTGGTACTTGTCCCACTTCACGCCCGGAAACTTCTTGGCCATCGCCTCCACGCGCTCGTCCCAATAGGGCATCGTGATGGAGATGCCGTTCGACTTCGTCGCCGAGGTCAGATGCTTCTTCGGCCGCGACTGGGCGAGCTCGAAGGCGAATTTCAGGATGCGGTCGACGCCGGTGCGGGTCATCACCGTCTGCTGCGTCACGAACTCGCGGTCGGTGTCCGGGAACATGCGGCCGCCGACGGACGAATATTCACCTTCGGTGTTCTCGCGCACCACCCAGAAGTCGATATCGCCGGGCTTGCGGTTCGCGAGCGGCGACGGCACGCCGGGCATCAGGCGCACGGGCCGCAAATTCACGTATTGGTCGAACTCGCGACGGAACTTGATCAGCGAGCCCCACAGCGAGACGTGATCCGGAATTTTTGCCGGCCAGCCGACTGCGCCGAAATAGATCGCGTCGTGCTTGCCGATCTTCTCTTTCCAGTCGTCCGGCATCATCTGGCCGTGCTTCTCGTAATAGTCCCAGGACGAGAAGTCGAAATGATCGAACTGCAGGGATACGCCGTGCTTCTTCGCGGCTGCCTCCAGAACGCGCAGGCCTTCGGGCATCACTTCCTTGCCGATGCCGTCGCCGGGAATGACCGCGATCCGATATTGTTTCTTGCTCATCGAGAACGTCCCTGGTTGATCCGGCAGCCCGCCGCTTTTGACCGCACTGCAATGGACCAAAGTCGGCGGGAGTGCAACGCTGCACTGCAATGTTGACCATGGCGCGACCAAGCGCCTACTGATTTCATCCTTGTTCCTTTCTTGCGAGTACCATCTCATGGATCTGCATCTGCGCGGCAAGCGCGTTCTGATCACAGGCGCGTCCAAGGGTATTGGCGCCGCCGCCGCCGAGGCTTTTGCCGAGGAAGGCGCAAACCTCCTGCTCGCTGCGCGCAGCGGCGACCAGCTCAAGGCGCTGGCCGACCGCCTGCGGTCGGCGCACCAGATCGATGCTGCGACGAGTATCGTGGATCTGCGCAAGCCCGAGGACGTCGCGCGGCTCACCCGGGAAGCCGCCGACATCGACGTGCTCGTCAACAATGCCGGCGACATTCCCGGCGGCTCCATCGACAAGATCGACGAAGCGACCTGGCGGCACGCGTGGGAATTGAAGGTGTTCGGCTATATCAACCTCACGCGGCAGATCTACGCGCAGATGAAGGGGCGCGGCGGCGGCGTCATCGTCAACGATATCGGTGCAGCCGGCGAGAAGTTCGACGCCAACTACATTTGCGGCAGCGCCGGCAATGCCGCATTGATGGCCTTCACCCGCGCGCTCGGGGGAAAGAGCCTCGCCGACAACATCCGTGTGGTCGGCATCAATCCCGGCCCCGTTGGCACGGACCGTCACGTCACGCTGCTGAAGACGCGGGCCAAGCACCAGTTCGGCGACGAGAGCCGCTACAAGGAATTCCAGAAAGACCTGCCGCTCGGCCGCCCCGCGCATGCGCGCGAGATCGGCGACCTCATGGCCTTCCTTGCGTCGGATCGTGCCGGCTATACGTCCGGAGTGATCTACACGGTCGACGGCGGCATCAGCGCGGGGTGGGGTTAACTCCACCCTCGTCATTGCGAGCGAAGCGAAGCAATCCAGAAATGCATCCGCAGCAAAAAGTCTGGATTGCTTCGTCGCTTCGCTCCTCGCAATGACGGAGCCTAGAACAAGCATAGGAGTAACATAATTGTCTCAGGATCTGATCCGCGAAACCGCGTGCGCCGTGGTCGACAAGCTGCGGTCCGGCGACGTCTCGCCGCTCGAACTGCTGGACGTGCTGGAGAAGCGCATCAGTGAGGTGGACGGCAAGGTCAACGCGCTGCCGACGCTCTGCTTCGATCGTGCACGGGCCAGCGCGAAAGCGATGATGCAGAAGCCCGCCGGCGCGCGCGGGCTGCTCGCCGGCCTGCCGGTGCCGATCAAGGATCTGACCGATGTCGCGGGCGTGCTGAATACCCAGGGCTCACCGATCTTCAAGGACAACATTCCCGCGACGTCCGACCTCATGGTCGAGAACCTCGAGGCCAACGGCGCGGTGGTCTACGCAAAATCCAACACGCCCGAATTCGGCGCCGGCGCCAATACCTTCAACGAAGTGTTCGGCGCGACGCTCAATCCCTGGGATACGACCAAGTCTGCGGCCGGCTCCTCCGGCGGCGCCGCGGTGGCGCTCGCCACCGGCATGGCCTGGCTCGCGCAGGGCTCCGACATGGGCGGCTCCTTGCGCAGCCCCGCGGCCTTCTGCGGCATTGTCGGCATGCGGCCGAGCATCGGCCGCGTCGCGCATACCCCCAAATCGAGCATTGATCGCAATCTCGGCGTCGTCGGACCGATGGCCCGCAACGTCGAGGACCTCGCGCTGCTGTTGGACGCCATGAGCGGCGATTATGCAGACGATCCGCTGTCGCTGCCGGCGCCTGCGACCTCATTCCTGTCGGCGGCGCAATCGGGCAAGAAGCCGAAGAGCATCGCTTATTCGCCCGATCTCGGCATCACGCCTGTTGACCCCGAGGTGAAGGCGATCACGCGCAGGACCGCCGACCGTTTTGCGGAGGCCGGAGTGATCGTCGAGGAGGCGCATCCGGACTGGCGCCAGGCCCATGAATGCTTCCATGTGCTGCGCGCCTTCGACTTCGCGATCACCAAGGCCAATCTGCTGCGCACCAAGCGCGATCTGCTCAAGCCGGAAGTGATCTGGAACATCGAGGAAGGCCTCAAGCTCACCGTCGAGCAGCTCGCGCGCGCCGAGGCGCAGCGGGTCGGCATGACCGCACGCGCGATCGAGTTCTTCAAGACCTACGATCTGCTGCTGACGCCGACCACGATCGTGCCGCCCTTCCCGATCGAGCACCGCTATGTCGCCGAATGCGCGGGCAAGCGCTTCGACAATTACATCGAGTGGCTCGGCATCGTCTACGCCATCACGCTCGCCTGCTGCCCGTCGCTGTCGCTGCCCTGTGGCTTCACGGCCTCGGGCCTGCCGGTTGGCGTGCAGTTGGTCGGCGCGCCGCGCGCCGATGCACAGGTGATCGCAGGCGCGAAAGTGCTGGAGGACATTCTGGGCCTGCGCGGCCAGACGCCGATCGATCCCAGGGTGAAGGGGTAACTTCTCTCGTGCCCCGGACGCGGCGCAGCGCTATTGCGCTGCCCCTTGTCCGGGACACGAGAGTCACCTCCTGCTCCTCGCCTCCAGGCTGCGGCTATAGCGCGACATCGCAAAGCAGAAGACGAAATAGATCGCGGCGACGAAGATGTAGACCTCGACCGAGAATTGCTGCCAGGCCGGATCGATGATCGCGGTCTTCGCCGTCGTGAGCAGGTCGAAGATGCCGATGATCAACACCAGGCTGGTGTCCTTGAAGAATGCGATGAAGGTATTGACCAGCGGCGGAATGACGTGACGGATCGCCTGCGGCAGAACCACCAGCCGCTGCTTACGCCAGTAGGACAGTCCGAGCGCGTCGGCCGCCTCATATTGCCCACGCGGCACCGCCTGAAGGCCGCCGCGGATCACCTCGGCAAGATAAGCGCCCGCGAACAGGATGATCGCGATCTGTGCGCGCAGCAGCTTGTCGATGTTGAATCCGCTGGGCATGAACAGCGGAAACATCACGCTCGCCATGAACAGGAGACTGACCAGCGGCACGCCGCGGATCAGCTCGACATAGAGCACCGAGAGTGAACGGATCGCCGGCAGCTTTGAGCGCCGGCCGAGCGCGACCAGAATGCCGAGCGGGAAGCCGAACGCCAATCCGAACGTCGCCAGGATCAGGGTCACCGGCAATCCGCCCCAGCGGTCCTGCGAGACGAAGGAAAGCCCGAACAAACCGCCCCACATCAGCACGCTGATCAGCGCGAGCACGCCGATCCAGATGAGGCCAAGCTCGCGCCGCCACAGCGCGCGGCGGGTGGAGAGATAGAATAGCGCGATGAACAGCACGACGGACAGCGCGGGCCGCCATTGCTCATCAAACGGGTAAGTACCGAACAGGATGAAGCGGTACTTTTCAGGGATGATCGCCCAGCAGGCGCCAAGGCCACGCGCCGCCTTGCAGGCGCTGGAATCATTGGCCGGCGTGAGCCACACCGCGTTGGCGACGCCCCATTGCACGAAGCCGATCACGCCTTTCGCCAGCACAGCCAGCAAGACAAGCGTGAGGATGCCGTTGGGAATCGACGAGAACAGATTGGCGCGCAGCCAGCGCAGCACCGGGTTGCCGATCTGACGACGGCGAGCGCGCGGCACGTCCGGCATGTCGGTGATCGCCGTCATGCTCAACGCTCCGCCAGCGCGATGCGCGCATTGTACCAGTTCATGAAGAAGCTGATGGAGAGGCTGATGGTGAGGAAGACCGCCATGATCAGCGAGATCGCCTCGATCGCCTGTCCGGTCTGGTTCAGCGTGGTGTTGGCGATCGAGACCACGTCCTGGTAGCCGATCGCGACCGCGAGCGAGGAGTTCTTGGTCAGATTCAGATACTGGCTCGTCATCGGCGGCACGATCACGCGCAGTGCCTGCGGCAGGATGATCTGTCGCAGCATGAAGCTGCGGCGCAGGCCGAGCGCGCTGGCGGCATCCCACTGCCCGCGAGGCACCGACTGGATGCCACTGCGCACGATCTCGGCGATGAAGGCCGAGGTGTAGGTGACGAGCGCGATCAGAAGCGCGAAATATTCCGGCGCCAGCGTCAGCCCGCCGACGAAGTTGAACCCGCGCAACTGCGGCCATTCGATCTTCCAGGACACTCCGAGCAACAGCGACACCGCCGCCGGCAGCACGACGATGAGGCCGAGCGCAAAGGGCCAGGCAGGCCGCGGCTTGCCGTCGCGCATCTGCTGGGCGACCAGCCATCGCCGAATGGCAAAGAATGCAATGCAGCCCAGCACGGCCGTGCCGAGCACCCAGAGTTGCGGCGAGCCAATCGGGATCGCCGGCAGGATCAGGCCGCGATTGGAGAGGAACACGCCCTCGACCGGCCGCCACGCCGCGCGCGCGGCGGGCAGCGCCTGCATCAGCACGTACCAGAACAGCAATTGCAGCAGCAGCGGGATGTCGCGCAGGACTTCGACATAAACTGCGGCCAGCTGCGACAGCAGCCAATTGGCCGACAGTCGCGAGATCCCGATCAGCGTCCCCAGAATGGTCGCAAGCACGATGCCGATCACTGCGACCCGCAGCGTATTGGCGACGCCGACGACGAACGCCCAGAGGTAGCTGTCTCTCGGATTATACGTCAGCAGGCTGTCGGCGATCGGCATCCCGGCCTCTCGGCCGAGGAAAGCAAAGCCCGTGGTGATGCGGCGGGCCGAGAGGTTGGTGACGGTGTTGGACCAGAGGAAGAGAACGACGGCGATGGCGATGCCCACCACCAGGACCTGCCAGAACAGGCCCTTCAACTGGTTTGGGCCGAGCGCTCCGAAAAAGCTGAGGCGCGGCGGCGGCCTGCGAACATCTGAGGTCACAGCACAAAAATCCTTCCTAAAGACAGCGATTTCCGGCGGCGCGCATCAAGTGTTGCACCAAATTTCCATTCATGCAACAAATGTTTCATGGCCGAGCCCGCGAAATCCTCTCCTTTGAGCGAACTCCGCATCGCACTGCCCTCGCTGCCCCTGCGCTTGCAGGAGGTCGGACGTTTCGTCGCGGCCAACGATTACGACGCCACCACCCGTTCGATGCGCGATCTCGCTGCGGAAGCGGGTGCCGATCCCGCCGCGTTCACGCGCCTCGCGAAGGCGATCGGCTATTCCGGCTGGGACGAGTTGCGCGCCGCGCTGACCGAGGCTCGGCGACCGTCGCAGGCCGCGCCCTTTTCGGCGCGCGCGAAGGGCCGCCGCCACGGCCCGAACGCGGACGTCACCCTCATCACCGACAAGCTCGAAGCCGAGGCCGCCGGCTTGCCGCGCATCTCGGCTCACGCGATCGCGAACGCGGCTCGCAGCCTCCACGATGCACAACGGATCTGGATCGCCGGCTATCGCAGCTGTCGCAGCGTCGCGGAATTGCTCAACTACGAGCTCCGGCTGTTCCGCCCCGAACAGGTGCAGATCGTCGGCGCCTCCGGCCCCGACGATCTCGATCTCGGCGCGTTCCGACCTGGCGAGGCCGTGATCGTCATCGGCTTCATGCCCTATACAAATGCCAGCGTCCGCGTCGCACAGGCTGCCTATCGCGCCGGCGCGACGCTGATCGCGATCGCAGATAGCCTCGCCGCGCCGATGGCCGAAGGCGCCGATCACGTGTTGCTGTTCGAAGCAGCCTCCTCGCCGGGCTTCTTCCCGAGCCTTACCGGCGCGCTCGCGATTGCGCAGTCGCTGGCCGCGGTGACGTTCTCGCTCGGCGGCGCCGCCGCCAGGAAGCGCCTTCAGGACACTGAGGCCCGGCTCGCTGCGGCTTCCACCTACGTTTCAGAGAAAGGTTGACCCATGAGCACCCGCACCAGCCGCGTGCTTCATCGCTCATTGCGTGAGACGCCGCCGAAGGCGATCGGCGGCGAGGGCGTTTATCTCTTCGCCGAGGACGGGCGCCGCATCATCGATGCGTCCGGCGGCGCGGCGGTCTCCTGCCTCGGCCATCAGCACCCGCGCGTGATCGCGGCAATGGCGAAGCAGGCTTCGACCCTCGCCTATGCCCACACCGCCTTCTTCTCGTCCGAGCCGGCCGAGGCACTCGCGGAGGCTCTGGTCGGCCACGAGCCGGGCGGTCTTGCCTACGCGTATTTCGTCAGCGGCGGATCGGAAGCGATCGAAGCCAGCATCAAGCTGGCTCGGCAATATTTCCTCGAGCGCGGCGAGCCACAGCGGGAGCATTTCATTGCGCGGCGACAGAGCTATCATGGCAACACGCTCGGCGCGCTCGCCGCCGGCGGCAATGCCTGGCGCCGCGCGCCCTATGCACCGCTGCTCTCGACCGCTTTCAGCCATGTGACGCCGGCCTTTGCCTACCACGAGAAGCACGAAGGCGAATCCGATGCGCAGTTCGTGGCACGCCTCGCCGCGGAGCTCGAAGCCGAATTTCAGCGACTTGGCCCGAACACCGTGGCCGCTTTTCTCGCCGAACCCGTGGTCGGCGCCACCGCCGGCGCGGTGACCGCGCCGGACGGTTACTTCAAGGCGGTCCGCGAGATCTGCGACCGGCATGGCGCACTGCTCATCCTCGATGAGGTCATGTGCGGCATGGGCCGCACCGGCACCACGCATGCCTGGCAGCAGGAGGGTATCGCGCCGGACATTCAGGCCATCGCAAAGGGTCTCGGCGGCGGCTACCAGCCGATCGGGGCGATGCTTGCGAGCGGCAAGATCATCGATACCATCCGCTCAGGCTCGGGCGCGTTCCAGCACGGCCATACCTATCTCGCGCATCCGCTCGCCTGCGCGGCGGCGCTCGCGGTGCAGACCGTGATCCGCGAGGATCGCCTCCTCGACCGCGTCAGGGAACGTGGCAAGCAGCTCGAACAGCGGCTCACCGAACGCTTCGGCAATCACCGCCATGTCGGCGACATCAGGGGCCGCGGCCTGTTCTGGGCGATCGAACTCGTCGCCGATCGCGCCAGCCGCGCCTCGTTCGATCCGGCGCTCAAGCTTCATCAGAAGATCAAAGCGGAAGCCTTCGCCAACGGTCTCGGCTGCTATCCCGGCGGCGGCACCGTGGACGGCGTCCGCGGCGATCACGTGCTGCTGGCGCCGCCCTATATCGCGTCCGCTGACGAGATCGATCAGATCGTCGACAAGCTCGGCACGGCCGTCGACAACGTGTTGCGTAGTGTCAATCACTGAGGGGAGAGTAGCATGATGAGGAAAGTGGTTATCGCCGCGGGCGTACTCGCGGCATCGACGGTAATCGCGTCGGCGGCGACGCTCGACACGGTCAAGAGCCGCGGCACGCTGGTGTGCGGTGTCAGCGCCGGCTTTGCCGGCTTTTCGGCGCCGGACTCGCAAGGCAACTACAAGGGCCTCGACGTCGATTATTGCCGCGCACTGGCGGCCGGCGTGTTGGGAGATCCCAACAAGGTGCGCTACGTGGCGCTGACCGCGCAGAACCGTTTCACTGCGCTGCAATCCGGCGAGATCGACGTGCTCTACCGCAACTCGACGCAGACCTATTTGCGCGGCGTCACGCTTGGCCTGCGCCAAGGTCCGATCAACTTCTACGACGGCCAGGGCTTCGTCGTGAAGAAGGATCTCGGCGTGAAGGAGCTGAAGGACCTCAAAGGTGCCACTGTCTGCGTTGCGCAGGGCACCACGCACGAAGTTACACTGGGCGATTACGGCCGCGCCAATGGCATCGACTGGAAGCCGCTGGTGTTCGACCGCGTCGACACCATGTACCAGACTTTCTTCGGCGGCCGCTGCGATGCCATGACCCAGGACGCTTCCGCGCTCGCCGGCGCCGTTACCACGGCGGCGCCGAACCCGGCCGACTACGTCGTGCTGCCGCAGACCATCAGCAAGGAGCCGCTCGGGCCCTTCACCCGCAACGGTGACGAAGTCTGGAGCGACATCATCACCTGGCTGCACTACGGCCTGATCGAAGCCGAGGAGCTCGGCGTGACGCAAGCCAATGTCGACGAGATGACGAAGTCGCAGACCCCGGCGATCCAGCGGCTGCTGGGCAGCTCCGGCGATCTCGGCTCGCGGCTCGGGCTCGACAACAAATGGCTGGCCGCGGCGATCAAGGCCGCCGGCAATTACGGCGAGATCTACGAGCGCAACGTCGGCAAGGCGAGCCCGCTCAAGCTCGAGCGCGGCCTCAACGGCCTCTGGAGCAAGGGCGGCTTGATGTACGCCCTGCCGTTCAAGTAAACAGGGCTCGTGTCCCGGACGCGGTGCGGCGTGCAACGCTGCTCCGCAGAGCCGGGGCTCAGGAAGCCACGGCTTCTGACGCTCTGAGAGAATGGCCCCCGGCTCAGCGGCGCACCACTTCGTGCTGCGCTGCGTCGGGGGCACAAGACCCGGGTAACCACGTTCAATGACGCACCCATGCGCATCGCGCTGATCCACGCTCTCAAACACTCCATCGCGCCGATCGAGGCGGCATTTGCCCAAGCGTGGCCGGAGGCGCGGCTGATGAACCTGCTCGACGACAGCCTGTCGGCGGACCTCGCGCGCGAAGGCAGGCTCAACGAAGCGATGACCGACCGCTTTCTCGCGCTCGGCGACTATGCGGCAGCGACCGGAGCCAGTGCGATCCTGTTCACCTGCTCGGCCTTCGGTCCCTGCATCGAGGCGGTCGCTCGGGCGCACGCGCCGATGCCGGTGCTGAAGCCGAACGAGGCGATGATCGAACGGGCGGTGACAATGGGCAAGCGCATTGGCCTGCTTTCGACCTTCCCGCCGACACTGGTGTCGATGCCGCCGGAGTTTCCGGCTTCCGTCCAGATCATGCCGAAACTTGCCGACGGAGCGCTTGCCGCACTCGATCGCGGCGACCGCGCCACACACGATCGGTTGATTGTCGAGGCCGCACGCGATTTGTGCGACTGCGACGTCATCGCGCTCGCGCAGTTCAGTATCGCGGCAACGGCACCGCTGGTCGCGGAGGCCACAGGCCGGCCCGTCGTGACGACGCCGGACAGCGCGGTCGGGAAGCTGAAGCGCCTCCTGACAGCGACGACTTAGGCGCCGGCCTTCTTTTGGCGCTGCGCATCCTTGATCGCAACGGCGAGCGCGGCCTTCGTCTCGGTCACGAAATCCTCGACCAATTCCTCGCGCGTGGCGTGCGCCGCCTCACCGGTGAACAGACCCTGCTCGGCCAGCATCACCACGCCGTGCAGCGCCGCCCAGATCTTCAGGGCTTGCCGCTCGCGCAAGAAGCCGACCGCAGGCGCATCCAACGCTTCGATCACGAGCGCAAAGGTCTCGCGCGTGGCCTCGTGCAACTCGCTGCCCTTGGCCGCGCATGACACGGTCCGCGAGGCGAACATCAAACGATAGATGCCGTTGCGGCGCAGGCCAAAATCCAGCGTTGTCTGCGCCAGGCGCGAGAGCTTTGATTGCCTGGATGGCTTCGCCATCGCTTCGCGCAACATCGCGCTGAACTGCCGGAACGCTTCCGCCGTCACCGCGGCAAGCAGCGCCTCGCGGTCGGCGAAATGACGATAGGGCGCCGGCTGCGAAACACCGAGCTGCTTTGCCAGCGCCTTGATGCTGATCGCTTCGGCCCCGCCCTGCTCCGCCTCGCGCAGCGCAGCCTTGATCAGGGCGTCGCGGAGATCGCCATGGTGGTAGGTGTTCCCGGGCTTACGAGCAACTTGTGAACGCATGTCGCCGCGGAGCCTATAAGTTTGCGCTTGACAGGGGAAGCCTGACCCGAATGTAATAGCATATAACTTCGCGGCAGATGCCGCGGATAAAATCATATGGGGAACGCGCCGCCTTTCAGGCCGCGCGCATACGACCGAGGGAGCCGCCATGACAGAGCGACTGAGGGTTCACGTCGATCCCGACAAGTGCCAGGGCCACGCGCGCTGTAAGGCGCTCGCCCCGGAGCTGTTCGAGCTTGACGAATACGGCAACGCTCATGAAGCGGGCGACGGCACGGTTCCGCCCGGCCTTGAAGACAAGGCCTGGCTTGCGAAGTCCAATTGCCCGGAAATCGCGATCGATGTGATCGAGGAGTAGCGGCCCCCGTGCGCCCTCCGCGCGCCTTCAGCGAACACGAGCCAAGGGATTTTGTTGAGATGTCCGACGTCAGCCCGCCTGCCGCTCATCCGCCTGTGACCGACTGGGTCAACGACTTCGACCACACCGATCCACAATGGACAGAAGATCCGTTTCCGATCTGGGAAGAGCTGCGCGCCGCGAGCCCGGTCGTGCACACCGAGCGCTTCCTCGGCTGCTACATGCCGACGACTTATGAAGCGGTGCGTGAGATCGCCAACGACACCGAGCATTTCTCCTCGCGTCGCATTATCGTGCGCGACGTCCGGCCGGAGATCACCAGCAGGAATGCCGCCCCGCCCATCACATCCGATCCGCCTGCGCACAAGCCGGCCAAGCAATTGCTGCTGCCGCCGTTCACGCCGGATGCGATGAAGAAGCTCGAACCGCGGATGCGCGCGATCTGCAACGAACTGATCGACGGGTTCATCGCGGACGGCAAGGTCGACGCCGCCGCGCGCTATAGCAAATACATCCCGGTTCGTGCGATCGCGCACATGCTCGGTATTCCCGAGAGCGACAGCGATCTCTTCATCAAATGGATCCACATGATCCTCGAGCTCGGCATCAAGGACGAGAGCAAGCTGCTCCAGGCCGTGCAGGAGATGAGCGCCTATTTCGGCGCTCATATCGAGGCCCGCAAGGACAAGCCGACGGACGATCTGATCTCCTACCTGATGAACGCCAGGGACAAGGCGGGCAAGCCTCTGGAGGAGTCGCACGTGCTGGGTTCTCTGCGGTTGCTTCTGATCGCCGGCATCGACACCACGTGGAGCGCGATCGGTTCCTCGCTCTGGCATCTCGCCAGGACGCCTGTAGACCGCGAGCGGCTGATCGCCGAACCCGAGATGATGCCGACCGCCGTGGAGGAGCTGCTTCGCGCCTTTTCGCCTGTGACCATGGCGCGCGAGGTGGTCAAGGAGACCACGATTTCGGGCTGCCCGGTCAAGGCGGGCAACATGGTGCTGCTGTCCTTCCCGGCCGCGAATCGCGACCCAAAGATGTTCCCGGATGCTGACAAGGTCGTGATCGACCGCAGGGAGAATCGCCATGCCGCTTTTGGCCTCGGCATCCACCGCTGCGTCGGTTCCAACCTGGCGCGCATGGAGATGCAGGTCGCCCTCGAGGAGTGGCTGAAGCGGATCCCGGACTTCCGGCTTGATCCGGCGGGCACGGTGACCTGGTCACAGGGCACCGTGAGAGGTCCCCGCCAGTTGCCATTTCTGCTCGGAAAGGCGATGTAGGCCTTCCCAACATCAACAAGGGGCCGGACGTGTCAGAGCAAGCAACGCAACCGGCCTCCGACCAGATCGATCTCGCTGACGCCAAGCGGCGGATCAAGGCGATCTTCATCGGCTCGATCGGCAATCTCGTCGAGTGGTACGACTTCTACGCCTATACGGCGTTCGCGCTCTATTTCGCGCCGGCCTTCTTCCCCGGCAACGACCCCGTCGTCCAGCAATTGAACGCTGCCGTGGTGTTCGCGGCGACCTTCCTGATGCGCCCGCTGGGCGGCTGGTTCTTCGGCTATCTCGCCGACCATTTCGGCCGCCGCATCTCGCTGACCCTGTCGGTCGTGTTCATGTGCTTCGGCTCGCTGATCATCGCGCTGACGCCGGCCTATGCCACGATCGGCTTTGCCGCGCCAGTGATCCTGGCGCTCGCCCGGGTGATCGAAGGCTTGAGCCTTGGCGGCGAATACGGTGCAAGCGCCACCTATCTCAGCGAAGTCGCCGATCCCCGGCATCGTGGCTTTTATTCCAGCTTTCAATACGTCACGCTGATCGGCGGCCAGCTCACCGCGATCATTGTGCTTTTGCTGCTGCAAAAAGTCTTCCTGACGCCCGACGAACTCAAGGCCTGGGGCTGGCGGATCCCGTTCGCGATCGGCGCTGCCCTTGCGATCTTTGCCGCCGTGATGCGACGGGACCTGCATGAAACGGAGGCGTTCGAGCAAGCCAAGAAGGTGGTGAAGCCGACCGGCTCGATAACCAATCTGCTGCGTTATCCGCGCGAACTGCTGCTGGTGGTCGGCCTCACCGCCGGCGGCACCGCGGCATTCTACACCTTCACCACTTATATGCAGACCTTCGTCAAGCTCTCTGTAGGCCTGACGGCGGACCAGTCCACATTGGTGATCTTTGGCACGCTGATATTCGCGACCATCCTCCAGCCGATCTATGGCGCGATCTCCGACAAGATTGGGCGCAAGCCACTGCTTATTTTCTTCGGCGTCGCAGGCACGCTCGCGACCGTACCGCTGCTGATGACGCTGAAGGAGACCAAGTCGCCTTTCATGGCCTTTCTGCTGATCTGCGCCGCCTGGCTGTTCGTCGCGGGTTACACCTCGATCAACGCGGTGGTGAAGGCCGAGCTGTTTCCGACCAATGTCCGCGCCCTCGGCGTCGGCCTGCCCTATGCGATCACGGTCTCGATCTTCGGCGGCACGGCACCGGCCATTGCGCTTTATTTCAAGACCATCGGGCACGAGGAATGGTTCTATTACTATCTTGCCGGAATCATCTGCCTGTCGCTGATCATCTATTCCAGCATGCGCGACACCAAGCATGCCTCGGCGATGCATCGCCACGAGTAGCCCATTTACGAGTAGACCATGGCCGACGAAACGCCATCCGACAGCAAGCTGACGCGCACCAAGGAGAAGTGGGCACGCGAAGGCCGGTTCCTCACCGGCAAGCTCACGCGCCCGGAGGATCAGCGCCTGCCACCGGGCCAGCATCTCACCAAGGACTGGCCGGTGCTCGATCTCGGCGTCATGCCGCCCGTCTCGCGCGAGCGCTGGCGGCTCGACGTCTACGGCGCGATCGAGAAGCCGGTGTTCTGGACCTTTGCCGAATTCGCCGCACAGAAGCAGGACCAGTTCACCTCCGATATCCATTGCGTCACGACCTGGTCGCGTTACGACAATGAATGGGAAGGGCTTGCGACGCGCGAGCTGCTCGCGGTCTGCCAGCCCCGGGAAGCTGCGCGCTTCGTCGTGCTGCATTCCTACGATGGCTACACCACCAACCTTGCGCTGGAAGACTTTGCCGCCGAAGACGCGCTGCTCGCCCATAGCTGGTCGGGCCAGCCCTTGTCGGATGAGCATGGCGGCCCGGTGCGGCTCGTCGTGCCACATCTGTATTTCTGGAAGAGCGCCAAATGGCTGCAGGCCATCGAGTTCCTGACCGAAGATGCGCCTGGCTTCTGGGAAGTCCGCGGCTATCATAACCGCGGTGATCCCTGGGCCGAGCAACGCTATTCAGGCGATTAGATCCAGCTAACAAAGGGGGACGCCCATGCCGACCGAACGCTTTCAATTCACCGGCGAGGGCGGCCATCAGCTCGCGGCTGCGTTGGAGCTGCCGGACGGTGAGCCCGCAGCTTACGCGCTGTTCGCGCACTGTTTCACCTGCGGCAAGGATACCCTGGCCGCGAAACGGATCGCGGTTGCGCTTGCTGCCAGGGGCATTGCTGTGCTGCGCTTCGACTTCACCGGACTGGGCTCGAGTGAAGGCGATTTCGCCAATTCGACGTTCTCCTCCAATGTCGCCGATCTCGTGCGCGCTGCCGACCATCTGCGCGCAACGCGCAAGGCACCGTCGGTCCTGATCGGCCATAGCCTCGGCGGCGCCGCGATTCTGGCGGCGGCCGGACAAGTTCCGGAGGCCAAGGCTGTTGCGACCATTGCGGCGCCTTCCGATCCCGCGCACGTCACCGGCCTCTTCAAGGAACATCTCGATGACATCCGCGCCCAGGGAGAGGTCGAGGTCTCGCTCGCGGGGCGGCCATTCCGGATCAGGCGCGAATTCCTCGAGGACGTCGCCGAGCACGAGCTGATGAAGGACATCGCAGGCCTGCATAAGGCGCTGCTGATCATGCACTCGCCGGTCGACGACACCGTCGGCATCGACAATGCAACGAAGATCTTCGTTGCGGCCAGACACCCCAAGAGCTTCGTCTCGCTCGACCACGCCGATCATCTGTTGACCAAACCAACCGACGCACTCTACGCGGCCGATCTGATCGCCGCCTGGGCAAGCCGTTACATCGATACGGCAAGTCCTGCGAGGGCGGTGGACCTTCCAGAGGAAGCGCGCAAAGTGGTGGTGCAGGAGACCCGCAAGAGCAAGTTCAATCAGACCATCACCGTCGGGCCGCATCATCTCGTGGCGGACGAGCCGAAGGCGGCCGGCGGCGATGATGCCGGTCCTGGTCCCTATGACTTCCTGCTGGCAGGTCTCGGCGCCTGCACTTCCATGACCATGCGCCTCTATGCCGACCGCAAGTCGCTGCCGCTCGATCGCGTCACGGTTACGCTGAAGCATTCGAAGATCTACGCCAAGGACTGCGCGGAGTGCGAGACGCGCGATGGTATGCTCGACCAGATCGAGCGCGATATCGCGATGGAAGGTAGCCTGGATGCCGAGCAGCGCAGGAAGCTGATGGAGATCGCGGACAAGTGCCCCGTGCACCGGACGCTGACTTCGGAGATCCGTATCGTGACCAAGGCCGCGGACTAGCGCGCTAGAAGCACGACGCCATCGTCCGTAGCGCCGCGCTGATCTCGTTCTCGCGCCAGGCTGCAAAGCCGAGCAACAGGCCGTGGTCGCGCGGCTTGCCGAGCGCCAGGCTGGACAGGGCTCGCGTTTCAACCCCTGCGTTAACCAACCGCTTCACGGCGGTCTGATCTGCGCGACCGCGCTTGAGGCGGGCGACGAGCTGGATGCCGCCCGAGGGCACCTCGACCGCGAGTACATCACTGAGATGGCGTTGCAGTCCCTCGACGAGATGATCACGCCTCGCGTGATAGAGCCGGCGGACCCGGCGCAGATGCGCGAGGAAATGCCCGTCGGCGATGAACTCGGCGAGCGCTTCCTGGATGTGGCTCGACGCGATCAGACCGATATGCCGCTGCGCGATCTCAAGCCTGCTGACCAGCGCCGGCGGCGCGACCAGATAGCCGAGCCGGATATCCGACGTCATCGCCTTCGAGAACGTGCCGACATAGAACACGCGGCCATGGGCATCCAGCCCCTGCAGGGCCGGCACCGGCCGGCTGTCGTAATGGAATTCACCGTCGTAATCGTCCTCCACGATCCAGGTCTTGCCGGGGCTGCTTGACCTCAAGAATTCACTCCGGCGCGCCAGAGACATCAGCCGCCCCGTCGGATGCTGGTGCGATGGCGTCATGAAGATGAGCTTGGGCGCAGCCAATCCCGGCATCCTCACCATACCCTGCTCGTCGAGCCGCATGCCTGTCACCTGCGCACCGGATGCACGGAAGGCCGCTGCGGCGCCGGGATAACCGGGATCCTCGACCCAGACCTCATCACCCGGCGTGATGAGAACAGCTGCGATCAGGGTCAGCGCGGCCTGCGCACTCGGCAGGATCATGATCTGGTCCGCCGTGGCGCGAACGCCCCTGCTGGTCGCCAGATAATGCGCCAGGGTTTCGCACAAGCGAATGCGGTTGATCGGACCAAGCTCACGCCTGGCGGCGCGCACGGCACTGCGGCGCAGGCAGCGCGCCCAGATCTCGTCCGGAAACTCCCTGAAATCTCCATGCCCCGGACGCAGCGGCTTCAGCGACGCCTGATAAGACATCGGCCAGTCCTTCTGCTTGAGCCTCGCAGCCCAAGGCGAGAGCCGCGGCTTGGCAGAACGGACATTCGAAGCGGCGGCGCCACCCCCTTCGACACGCTCACCGCCGTCGACCGTCACGACCGGACGACGTCCGTGCGACGCCTCGATATATCCCTCGGCAATGAGCTGCTCGAACGCGTAGGTGACGGTGTTGCGCGAGACGCCGAGATCGCGCGCAAGCCGTCGGCTCGACGGCAGCGCGCGGCCTCTTGCGAGGCGGCCGGCTGCGATCAGGCTCCGGAGCTGGCTCGTCAGTTGCGCGACCAGCCCCTCGTCGCCGGCCCGTTTCAAATTGATCAGCGCGGAGATCATCTCTTCCGAAACTGGCACCTTTTTCCTTTCACATCTGGCACTTTTTCAGGTGCCAAGTCGGATGCTATCCACCGGACCGGATTGCTTCAAGGACCTTGCGATGAACTCTTCCCTGTCTCCCCGCACCGCCGTCGGCCTGTTTCTCATCGTCGTATTGGCCTGGGGCGTGAACTGGTCGGTGACCAAGCAGCTCGTCCAGTTCCTCCCGCCGCTGTGGACCTCGGCGATCCGGAGCTGGATCGCGCTGGCCGGATTGCTCGTGATTCTCGGACTGAGCAACAATCTGGTGATCCCGGAGCGGCGCGACATTCCTGTGGTCTTGAGCGTGGCGCTGCTGCACATGACGGTGTTCTCGGTGCTGGTTGCGGCCGGTGTGCGTTTCCTGCCTGCGGGCAAGGCCATCGTGCTCGGCTACACCACACCGCTCTGGGTCGCGATATCAGCGCCTCTGCTCGGAAAGGATACGCTGACGGCGCCGAAGCTCGCCGGCGCCCTGCTCGGGCTGGTCGGCCTTGCCGTGATCCTGAACCCGGCGTCCATCGACTGGACCAATGCGAACGTCCTGCTCGGCGCCGGAATGGTCATCCTGGCCGCGATCTCCTGGGCCGCGAACATCATCTATATCCGCGCCCACCGGTGGATCGCATCTCCGCTCCAGCTCCTGATCTGGCAGGTGCTGGTCGCGACCATCGTGCTGACGGGATCGGCGCTGGTCGCGGATGGGCTCCCGCGCGCGGAATGGTCGTGGCGGCTCGTGCTGCTGTTCCTGTACTCGGGCTTGATCGGGACTGCGCTGGCCTATTGGGCGATGTCGATGGTCAACAAGAGCATCTCGGCGCTCACGACCTCGCTCGGCACCACCGGAACGCCGCTCGTCGGCATTGCCAGTGCGGCGATCCTGCTGGGTGAACCAATCGACATCAGCCTTGCGATCGCGGCCGCGCTGATCGTCACCGGCATTGGCCTTGCGACATTGGGTGACCGGCTGTTGCGCCGTCAGGCGATCGCGAGCGGCTGAACCCGCAATGCGCCGCGCAGGCCTGCCGTCGTGCCAAGCAGAATGCCGGCGACCGCAATGAACGAACCCACCGCAAGCGTCGACATCCCGGTGAGCCCCTGCCCGATCGAGCAGCCGAACGCCATCACGCCGCCGATCCCCATCAGGGCGGCGCCGCCAGCCGAGCGCAGCATGTGGCGCGGCGAGGAATAGCCTTCGAGTTGGAAGCGGCCCGTGGCAACCGCGGTCGCCAGACTGCCGGCAAAGACGCCACCGACGGTCGCGATGCCGAAATTCAACGTCAGGCCAGTCGAGAGCATGGCGTATTGCAGGCTATCGGCGATCGGCGCGATGAAGGTGAGCGAGGTCACCGGCACCGGATTGAAGTCGTCAGCACCAAGATAACCGGTGACGTACCAACCGCCGGCGACGAGCAGACCGACAACGACGCCCGCCGCGATCTGGCCCGGCGAGCGGCGGAACCCCGGTTGCGCGAAAGCGAACAGGATCAATGCGAGGACGATCACGGCCGCGGCCAGCACGCGCGAAAGCGCTTCCGTGAGACCGAGCGTCGCCAGCAAGGACGGTAGCGTGTTCGTACCGACGGTGGTTTGCGAGGCCTGCACCAGCGCAATGCGTGCCGGCGCGATCAGGCCCTTGAGTGTCATCTGCGCGGCAATCGCAAGGACGATCACGACGACGAACGAGCGGAGATTGCCCCGGCCAAGCAGCACCAGCGCGCGCGAGCCGCAACCGTTCGACAGCACCATCCCGTAACCGAACAGGAGTCCGCCGAGGAACAGCACCGGCACCGAGAAGGTCGGCTGCAAGTAGACCGACTTGCCGAGATCGACCACGCCGTTGCCGGCCAGGAACTGGCTGGCCGCGATCGCAACAGCAATCGCCAGCGCGTAGGTTCGCACCAGCCGTCCATCTCCCTCCGCCAGCCATCCGCGCATGCTGCTCATCAGGCAGAAGCCGCTGAGCAAGCCGACGGAACCATAGACTAGGCCAATGACGAGGCCGGCGAGGATGACGGGTTGGGTCGAGTCCATGATTATGGCTTCAGGATCACGCGGTCCCGCGAGGAGCCCGCGACCGCAACGTAGGCCTCCTTCGCTCGCTCGAGCGGATAGACCGCGTTCGTCTTGATTGGGAATGGCCTCAGGTGCCCGCTCGC
The DNA here is from genome assembly GCF_028128765.1 of Bradyrhizobium sp. CCBAU 51627. Lineage (GTDB taxonomy): Bacteria > Pseudomonadota > Alphaproteobacteria > Rhizobiales > Xanthobacteraceae > Bradyrhizobium. The sequence goes on along the minus strand of NZ_LBJG01000024.1, from coordinate 1,354,198 downwards.
AAAGCCTGGCCCGAGATCGCACAGCACCGCGCCGGTCGCGGCCGACGACAGACCGAGCGTGTCGATGCCGACATAGGTGTGCTGCCCCCGATAGAATTCGAGGATGTTGAACTGCACGATACGGTCAATCGCGGCGATCAGGATCTGGCGGCCGCGCAACGCAAGCGACTTGTGCGCGGCCTGGAAATAGGGATCACCGACCGTATTGAAGACGATGTCGGCGCCCTTGCCGCCGGTCAGTTCACGCACGCGCGTGGCGACATCGGTGGCAGAGGCGTCGATCACCTCGATCGGCGCGTTGGCATGCCCTTCATAGGCTTCCGCCTTGCGCACCACGCCGATGACGCGCGCACCCTGCCAGGTTGCGATCTGCACCGCAGCCTGGCCGACCTTGCCGTTGACGCCGAACACCAGAACGGTTTCGCCGGGCTTTGGAATCCCGGCGCGACGAAAGCCTTCCATGGCCGTCACGAACGGCACGCCGATCCCGGCGGCCTCTTCCCAAGACAACCCCTTCGGCTTCTCCACCACCGCCTCGGCCTCGACAATGAGATGGCTGGCATGGGTGCCGTCGCGACGGATGCCGAGATCGCCGGACGAACCGAACACTTCCTGGCCGATCGTGCCGGCGGGCCCGTCGACCACCACGCCGGCATAGTCGCGGCCAGGCGTGCGGGGGAACACTGCGTAAGGCATCAGCCCGGTCGCGGCCTTGACGTCGGAGGGGTTGACGGCTGCGGCCTTCACCTCGATCAGCAAATCGTTCGGACCCTGCGTCAGCGTATGACGCTCGACGCTAGGTGCAACCGCAGCGGCGTTTTCGGCTTTGGCATTGAGGCGGACGCAACGCGCCTCGACTGCTCTGGTATCGGCTGGCGACATAGGAAAGACCCGCGATTGCTCGCGGGCCTTGTCGCCTCTGGGGGCGGTCAAGTCAATCCGTCAAGTCAGTCCTTGGGCCGCTTGTCGTAGAGGCGCTTGGCCTTGCCGAGCGAGCGCTCCAGCGTAGCCGGCGCGACCACCTGAACCCTGGAGCTGATGCCGATGGTGTTCTTGATATGGGTCGAGATCCGGTTGGCATGGTCGATCAGCCCTCGCCCGTCCCAGCTTTCGGTCCGCGCTTCGGCGATGATGGTCAATTCATCCATGCGGCCTGCGCGGGTCAGCTCGAGGATGAAATGCCCGCCGCACCAGTCGGTCGCGAGCAGGATCTCCTCGATCTGCGTCGGGAACAAATTGACTCCGCGCAGGATGATCATGTCGTCCGAGCGGCCCGTCACCTTTTCCATCCGCCGCATGCCCGGTCGCGCCGTGCCTGCCAGCAGCCGCGTCAGGTCGCGGGTGCGATAGCGGATCACCGGGAAGGCTTCCTTGGTGAGGGAGGTGAAAACGAGTTCGCCCTTCTCGCCATCGGGCAGCACTGCGCCGGTCTCGGGGTCGATCACCTCCGGATAGAAATGGTCCTCCCAGATATGCAGGCCATCCTTGGTCTCGATGCATTCCTGCGCAACGCCGGGACCGATCACCTCGGAGAGACCATAGATGTCGGTCGCGTCCATGTCGAAAGCGTCCTCGATCTCGGCGCGCATGGCGTTGGTCCACGGTTCGGCACCGAAGATGCCGATCTTGAGCGAGCATTGGCGCGGGTCGAGCTTCTGGCGCTTGAACTCGTCGAGGATCGCCAGCATGTAGCTCGGCGTCACCGTGATGATATCGGGCCGAAAATCGTTGATCAGCTGGACCTGCCGCTCGGTCATGCCGCCCGAGATCGGCACCACGGTGCAGCCGAGCTTTTCGGCGCCGTAGTGCACGCCAAGACCGCCCGTGAACAGGCCGTAGCCATAGGCATTGTGGATGATCATGCCGGTGCGGCCGCCGGCGGCGCGGATCGAGCGTGCCATCACCTCCGACCAGGTGTCGATGTCGCGTTGCGTATAACCGACCACGATCGGCTTGCCCGTCGTGCCCGAGGAGGCATGCACGCGCACCAGTTTTTCGCGCGGCACGGCAAACATGTTGAACGGATAGTTGTCGCGCAGATCCGTCTTCACCGTAAACGGAAACTTCGCGAGATCGGAGGGCTCGCGGAAGTCGGACGGATGCATGCCGGCCTTGTCGAAGGCCTGGCGATAATGCGCGACATTGTCGTAGGCGTGCTTCAGTGACCAGGCCAGCCGCTGCTTTTGCAGCGCCATGATCTCGTCGCGTGAGGCGCGCTCCTGCGCGTCCATCTCGGCCCTATAGGTGCGGCCGCCTTCCTTCAGCTTCGTCGAAGCCATACTCGTTTCCCCACATCTGTGTTCTTCTCTTTATTGATCTTGCGCCGGCAGCCACGTGCCCGGAATGACACGCGAATGCCCACGGAATTCAGCAATGACGGTATCACCTGATGTGACACGCACATCATAGATGCCGGAACGGCCACCGCGACTGACCTCGCGCGCCGTCGCAACGAGGCGGTCGCCGAGCTTGCCCGGCTTGAGGAAGGTGATCTGCCCCTGCGCCGCGACGACCCGCTCATTGTGCGAGTTGCAGGCAAAGGCGAAGGCGGAATCGGCGAGCGTGAAGATGAAGCCGCCATGGGCAATGCGCTGGCCGTTGACCATGTCCGGCCGCACCGCCATGGCCAGCGTCGCGAAGCCCGGGCCGATCTCGACGATCTCCATGCCGAGACCTTTGGACGCATCGTCCTCGGCCCACATCGCCTCGGCGCAGGCACGGGCGATATCCTCGGGCGACAAGGCGGCTTTGACGTTCACGCGCTTCTCCCGGCCAGATGTTCGCACATGATGTTCCGCTGGTTGGTCCAAGCTGTCAACCAATGCGATGCATTTGCAACGATGAGGTCCGATGCGGCCGATCAGACACGATTTCAGACATGATCGTAATCGACCACGACGCGGTCCGACGATGGCTTGGCCTGGCAGGTGAGCACAAAGCCGGCCTTCAGTTCCCAGGGCTCGAGCGAATAATTGATGTCCATCGGCGCTTCGCCCTCCACCAGCTTGGCGCGGCAGGTCGAGCACATCCCGCCCTTGCAGGCAAAGGGCAGATCGACGCCGGCGCGCAGCGCAGCATCGAGGATCGCCTCGTCCACGGCGACAGGCACGTCGCGGCGCTTGCCGTCAATGATGAGGGACGCGATCGCCTTCGGCGACGCGTCAGGCGCGACGGCTTTCTTCGGCCGCGGCTTGCCGCCGTATTCGGAGACGAAGCGCTCCACGTGAATGCGCTCGTCCCCGATGCCGAGATCGCGGCACGTCGCCTCGATCTCCTCGCTCATGCCAAGAGGGCCGCAGATGAAGACGTGATCGACGCTAGCCGCCGGAACCAGCGAGCGCAGCAGGACCCTCACCTTCTCGCCATCGAGCCGGCCATGCAGGATCGGGATATCCTGCTCCTCTCCGGAGATGACGTGGAAGATCGAGAGACGATCGATGAAGCAATCCTTCAGTTCCTCGAGCGTCTCGCGGAACATGATGTTGTCGGTGGTGCGGTTGCCGTAGAACAGGAAAAAACGGCTGTCCGGCTCGCGTGCCAGCACGCCTTTGACGATCGACAGGATCGGCGTGATACCGGAGCCGGCGGCAAATCCGACATGGATGCGTCCGACGTCGGCGGCCGGAATAGCGCCGAAGCGTCCGGTCGGCGTCATCACGTCGAGTTCGTCGCCGCGCTTCAGCTCGTCCGCCGCCCAGCTCGAAAACGCGCCGCCATCGACCTTCTTCACGGCAATGCGGATCTCGCCGTCATCAGGGCCGGAGCAGATCGAATAGGAGCGGCGCACTTCTTCGCCGTCCAGCATGGTGCGCAGTGTGAGATACTGGCCCGGGCTGAAAGCATAGTCGTCGGCAAGTTCGCCGGGAATGGCGAACGTCATCGAGACGGCGTCCGACGCCTCACGGCGGAGGTCGTTGACGGCCAGGCGATGGAAGCGCGGTGCGGCTGCGGACATCGGGATTGCCTAGATCTGGGACGTCGTCATTGCGAGCGCAGCGAAGCAATCCAGAATCCCTCCACGGATACATTCCGGATTGCTTCGTCGCTTCGCTCCTCGCAATGACGATGAGGTTGCCATGACGCGCCTCTTAGTGACACTTGAAATAATCGAAGGGTTCGCGGCAGGCCGTGCAGCGCCACAGCGCCTTGCAGGAGGTCGAGCCGAATTCGGACAGCAGCTCGGTCTTGTCGGAGCCGCATTGCGGGCACGCGACGGCCTGCTCGCCGAACAGCGCGCGGCGTGAGCTCGCCGCTTGCGGCGGTACGATGCCATAGGCACGCAGCTTGCGGCGGCCCTCCTCGCTCATCCAGTCCGTGGTCCAGGCCGGCGACAACACTGTGCGGACTTTCGCATGGCGGAAGCCGGCGCGCTCCAGCGCGACCTCGATTTCGAGCGCGATCATGTTCATGGCCGGGCAGCCGGAATAGGTCGGCGTGATCACAACCTCGACGCGGTCTTCCTCCACAACGACATCCCGAAGCACACCGAGATCAGCAATGGTCAGAACCGGAATTTCGGGATCGATCACGCTCGCCGCCGCGTCCCAGGCGCGCCGACGCAATTCGCTGTTGCGATCGAGCACCGTCACCATGCCAGCCCCGGAAACGTCCGTTGCATCGACTGCAGCTCGGACAGGAGATGGCCGAGATGCTCGCTGTGGCGACCGGAACGACCGCCCTGCTGCATCCAATCGTTTTGCGGGAGCTGAAGCGTTGCTTCGCCGATGATCTCGGAGAGCGTCGTCAGCCAGCGGCCGCGCAAGGTGCCGGGATCGATCGCGATACCGGCATGGATCAGAGCGCGCTCGCCATCGTCGACGGCGAACATCTCGCCGGTGAACGCCCAGAGGTGCTCGATCGCATTCTGCGCACGGGCGTGGCTCTCATCCGTACCGTCGCCGAGCCGGATGATCCATTCGGAGGCATGGCGCAGATGATAGGCGCTCTCCTTCTCCGACCTCGCTGCGATCGCCGCGAGCGTCGTGTCGCCCGAATTCACCATCGCGCGCCAATAGAGGTCGGCAAAGGCGGAATAGAAGAGCTGCCGCACCATGGTCTGGGCGAAGTCGCCGTTCGGCTGCTCGACGAGCAGCACGTTGCGATACTGCCTGACGTCGCGCAAGTAAGCCAGCTTGTCCTCGTCGTTATCCTTGCCCTCGGTCCTGGCGGCAAAGGTGTAGAGCTCTCGTGCCTGGCCGATCAGGTCGAGCGCAATATTGGAGAGCGCCATGTCCTCTTCGAGCATCGGCGCATGCCCGCACCATTCCGACAACCGGTGACCGAGGATCAGCGCATCATCGGCGCGCCGCAGGGCGTAGAGCACCAGCGGCGTTTCAGAGACCTGGATGTTGGCGGTCGCCATCACATGTGCCCCACTTCGTCCGGAACTTCATAAAAGGTCGGATGCCGATAAATCTTCGATTCCGCCGGCTCGAACATCATGCCCTTCTCGGCAGGATCGCTTGCGGTGATCGCGGTGGATGGCACCACCCAGATCGACAGGCCTTCACCGCGGCGGGTATAGATGTCGCGGGCAGCTTGCAGCGCCATGGTGGCATCGCTGGCGTGCAGCGAACCGACGTGCTTGTGCGCGAGCCCGTTGCGGCTGCGAATGAAAACTTCCCACAGCGGCGTATTCGGCGTGGCCATCTTGATCTCCCTATTCCGCCGCTTGCGCGGTCTGACGCCGTGCGCGCTTGGCTGCATAAGCGGCTGCTGCCTCGCGGACCCAGGCGCCCTCGCCATGCGCCTTGCGGCGCGCGGCCATGCGGTCGCGGTTGCAGGGACCATTGCCGGCGAGCACCTGCTTGAACTCGGTCCAATCGATCTCGCTGTAACGCCAGTGCCCGTCCGCATCCTGTGTCATGCCGGGATCGGGAATGGTGAGGCCAAGATATTGCGCCTGCGGCACGGTGGCATCGACGAACTTCTGGCGCAGCTCGTCATTGGAGAAGCGCTTGATCTTCCACTTCGTCGAGGCGTCGCTGTGCTGGCTCGCCGCATCCGGCGGACCGAACATCATCAGCACCGGCCACCACCAGCGATTCAGTGCATCCTGCGCCATCGCCTTCTGCTCGTCCGAGCCGCGGCACAGCGTCACCATGATCTCGTAGCCCTGGCGCTGGTGGAATGACTCCTCCTTGCAGACCCGGATCATCGCGCGGGCATAGGGACCATACGAGCAACGGCACAGCGGGATCTGGTTCATGATCGCCGCGCCATCGACCAGCCAGCCGATCGTACCGATGTCGGCCCAGGTCAGCGTGGGATAGTTGAAGATCGAGGAGTACTTCGCCTTGCCCGCGAGCATCGCGTCGACCAGCTCTTCACGCGAGGCACCGAGCGTCTCGGCGGCGGCATAGAGATAAAGCCCATGCCCGCACTCGTCCTGCACCTTGGCGAGCAGCGCGGCCTTGCGGCGCAGTGTCGGCGCGCGCGTGATCCAGTTACCTTCGGGCAGCATGCCGACGATTTCGGAATGGGCGTGCTGGGAGATCTGGCGAGTGAGCGTCTTGCGATAGGCCGCCGGCATCCAGTCGTTCGGCTCGATGCGCTCCTCGGCATCGATGCGGGCCTGGAATTGCGCAGCCTTGGCGACGTCCTCAAGACCGCGATCGTCGGTCTCCGCCGTATTCAGCGCCTGGGTGTACATGCGCATTCCTCCCAATGTATTGGGAGGAATATATAACAATATTCACGTCATGCAAGATATTTCTGTAACATAAAATCAGGCACCGAACCTCCGTTCCAGGAGCTTTCGCGCCGGCGGCAGCGGGCCTTTCTCATTGGTCCCATGGCCATCAAGCCATTGTTCCGACGGAGCAAGCAGCGCGCGATAGATTTCGCCGCAAAGCTCTCGGGCGACCCTGCCCGGCCAATCCGCCGGCAACAGGCTCTCGGGCAGCAGGGGATCGCGCAGCACGACGCGGCGGTAATAGTGGATCAGCAGGATACGCGCGGTGAAGGCGTCGGCCTCGGACAGGTCCGTGCCGCGCGCGAGGGCGGCGCGCAGCGGCTCGAACGTCTTCATGAATTTCACATAAGCGTCGGCGGTGCGCTCCAGCGGCCAACTGGCACTGAGCAGGCGGCGGCCGCTGTCATCCTCGGCAGAGACTTCGAGACGGATGGCACCTGTGGCCTCCTCCGGCACCGGCACGCCCGACGGCGCAACCCAGACGCCGGGCAGCGGGCTGCCGAAGCCGGCATTGCGCAACGCTTCGCGCGAGGCGTCGCGGTCTTCACCGTTGCCGATCAGAAGCAACTCGAAGCGACCGGTCCAGTTCGACGGCGGCGGATCGTAGATATGGCGCGTCGCCGCCTCGAACGTTTCGCGCCCCTTCTCGGCGAGGCGATAAAAGCTGTTGCGGCCGACCTTCTCGCGCGTCAGCCAGCCGTCGGCAGCGAGCCGCGACATCGCGGTGCGCACCACGCCGGCATCGATGTCGAGCCCTTCGAAGAATTCCAGCAATGTGCCGAGCCACACCACACCGCCGCGCGGGACGATGGCATCGCCGAACATGGTTATGACGATGGAGCCGGTGCGTGACGGCTCACGCTTGAGCTGATCGATGATGCGAGAGAGCGGATGCGCCATGCGGCAGGCTTAGCGCGTTTGGTGCGGGCGCGACAAGGAACGGGAACGGTCTCTTCTCCTTCTCCCCGCTTGCGGGACGAGACGAGCAGAGCCCGCTCTGAGAAGGTCGGGATGAGGGGAAGTCTCCGCGCGTTCGGTGAGTTGGACTCGTGGAGAGTCCCCCTCACGCGCCACGCCCGGACGATGCTTCGCATCGCTCGGCGCGTGTCGGCCTCTCCCCGCAAACGGGGGGGAGGCGTAGATTACCGATGCGGATCGGGATAGGCGAGGCTGCGCCAGCCGCTGCGATCGAACGGCCGCCACTGGCCCTCCTTCTGTGCAAGGCGGTCGGCGACGGCATAAACCACGGCGGGATGGTGGCCCATGCCGCAATGGCTGCTCTCGACCTCGATGCTCTCGGTCTGCGCGCCTGACTTCTCCATGCAACCCTGCCAGGCGCAGACACCGTCGGTGCGGCTGAAGATTGCGGTGGTCGGCACCGGCGGCGGGACAGCGAGCTCGCCGCCGAACTCCGGATCGACCTCGTCGGACTTCCGCCCACTCGCCCATTCGTAGACGCGCCAGGCATTGGTGGAACGGGGATTGCCGGCGAATGGGCTGCCGAGCGTAATCACCTGGCGCACGCGGTCGGGCATCATCTTGGCGAGCTGGCGCGCATAGAGGCCGCCGAGGCTCCAGCCAACCAGACTGATCTTGCGCTCATGCTTGTCGTTGAGCTCCTCGACCAGATCGACCATGGCGCGCTGCACGCCGTCGCGCAGGCCATAGTTGCGGCCTTGGCGCCAGCCGCTCACGGCATAGCCTTTGCTCGCCAGAAACGCGCGCAACGCACGGGTAGACGCATCGGAGGCCACCAGACCCGGCAGCACCAGCACCGGATGACCGTCGCCACGCGGCGCGAGGCTCAGCAGCGGCAGCGCGCCGAGAAATGCACCGAACTCGTGGATCGCGCGCCCTTCCAGAAACATCAGGGTACGGGACGGCGGACGCAGCGTCTGGGCAGGAGCGGTCATCAATGGATCCCCTTGGGAAGAATTCCTGAAGAGCCCGCCGGCGCGATGCCGGCAATGGGCATGAATTCCAATACGCCGGCTTCTTGATCGTTCCGCAGCGCAACATGAATCAGCTAGGCGGCCGGTTCGACGCATTCAAGCGGGAGAGACGCGAGGCGACAATAGGCCCGCGCGTTAATGCTGTTGGGCGTGACGCAAAAGTCACAACAATCGAAGCAGGAATTCTACGGAGTAGAGCGCCAATCCCGCGAGGCCGCCAATCAGCGAACCGTTGAAGCGGATGTATTGCAGGTCGCGGCCGATGTTGATTTCGATCAGCGAGATCAGCTGCGCCATGTTCCACGCCTTGACCTGATCGGAGATGAACGTCGAGACGCCGCTCTTCTGGTCGGCGACGAAACTGCGCAGCACCGTCACCAGGCCCTTGTTGATTTCACCGCGCAGCTCGGCATCGCCGGCGAGGGCTTCGCCCGCCGAAACAAACATGCCGGCGAGATGATGCTGCAGCACTTGGGTCTCGCCGGACGCACTGCGCTCGATGAACGAGCGCGTGTTGGCCCAGACGGTGCGGGCGAGATCGGCAAGCTCGGGGCGCGCCAGGAGATCTCGCTTCAGGCCATCGATGCGGTCGATATAGGCCTGGTCGGTGCCAAGCCGGTCGACGAAGCTCAGCACCATGCGATCGAACTCGCCGCGGAACGGATGTTTGGGATCGCTGCGCACCTCGTTGAAGAAGGCGGTGGCCGACGACACGATCTTGTTCACCAGGAATTTGTCGGCGCGATAGAGCTTGAGCAGTGTCGGCAATTCCGCGCGCACCTTCTCGCGGATCATCGACATGGTCTCTTTCTGGGTCAACGTCTCGTGCATCACGCGCAGGAGATCGTCGAACAGGATCTGGTGCCGGCCCTCCGCCACGAAACCGCGCAGTGTGCCGGCCGCGAGCGGCGCGAGATCGACCGCCTGAATCTGCGAGGACATGCGGCGGATGATGAAATTCATGAGGCCGGAGCTTTCCGTCGCGGAGACCGCCTCCGGCAGCAGGCGGAGCGCGAAGCGCGCAAGGTCATTGCTGCGCTTGCGATCGCGCAGCCAGTCGGCGACGAAGGAGCCGAAATCGATCTCTTTCAGCTTGGCCTCGACCGGGCCGGCCTCGAGGAAATGCACCTGGATGAACTCGCCGAGCTTGTCGGCGATGCGGGCCTGATTGCTCTGGATGATCGCAGTGTGCGGGATCGGCAGGCCGAGCGGCCGTTTGAACAGCGCGACCACAGCATACCAGTCGGCGAGCCCGCCGATGGTTGCGGCCTCCGCGAAGGCGGCGATGAACCCGAACATGGGATGCACGGGCAGCAGCCATTTTGCGACGATAAAGAGCGCCAGCGTCGAGGCCAGCACCAGCGCCGCCAGCGCTTTCACGCGACGCAGCTCCGCCGCGCGTTCGGCATCGCCGGGGGAATCGAAGGAGAAGGTGGCGGGGCGAGTCATCACCCCATCACCCTACTCGTCATTGCGAGCGAAGCGAAGCAATCCAGAATCCCTCAGCGGTGACATTCTGGATTGCTTCGTCGCAAGGGCTCCTCGCAATGACGGCAGCGCAACAACAAAAGGCCCGCCGAAGCGGGCCTCAAAACACAGTTTCAACTCAACGCAACCAAACTCAACCACACAATCAGGCGGTCTTGTTGTAGACCTTGGCAAAGTTGTCCTGAGCGGACTTGGCACCGTTGGCGGCGAGCTTGCCGAGATAGTCGGCGGTCGCCTTGGCGCGCGAGACGAACACTTCGCCGCGAGCGCGGAGCAGGCTCGACTGGATCTCGACGGCTTCGCTAAACGACTTGGCGGACGCCAGCTTGTCGATGCTCGAGAAGAACGCCTCGGCGTCCTCATGGATCGCCTGCTGGATGTTGCGGCTGATCTTGCCGGCTTCAGCAACGGACTCGGTCACCGCGTTCTCGACGGCGGCGGTCACGCGCTCGGAGCCAGCGAACACCTCGGCAGCACGGTCTTTGGCGGTGTTGGCGGTCTTCTTGACGAATTCGCGGGCGGCCTCGGGAACTTCCAGATTCTGGATGTTCTTGAAAGCGTCTTTGAAGCCCTCGAAGGTGGTGTTGGTTTCGGTGGTCATGGGGTTCTCTCCATCCTCATTGGTCTGAGCTATGGGCTCACCCCGTCCTCGATGGCCCGGGGCAGGTCTTATATCCCATAGTTGATTGTGCGATGCAATATTCTTGTTGCATTGCGATATCACGAAATCGTGAACAGCCTACAAGAGAGGCATCCTGATGCCTCCCTGGCCCCGCGGGCCTACTGTGCATGGGGTTGATTTCCGGTTTTTGGCCGCCGGATGACGGCTCGGTGCTGGAACTGCGCTTTTAGTGCTGGACAGCGCCTTTTAGTGCTGGACAGCGCCTGGCAACCCGTAAGCCTCCATCTGGGCCTGGACCTGCGCGATGTTGTGGCCGAGCACGACGATGTCGTGGGTCTTGCCGTCGACGTCCCGGACATGATCCCGCAACAGCGCCTCAGCCTTGAAGCCGAGGCTCTCGAACAGCGCGATCGCGGCCTGCTGGTCGACCGTCATCTGCACCGAGAGCTTCTCCAGGCCTGCCCCGAGCGCGAGCGCAAAGGTCTCCTGCGACAGCGCCTTCCCCACTCCCTTCCCGCGCACCTCGGACGAAACCACCATCCGGATCTCGCCGACATGAGGCGACCAGGAATGCGGATCGCGCACCAAGGTGCCGCAGCCGACGACCTTGCCGTCTTTCACCGCGAGCAGGCTCTGGATCGCGCCGCGCTCGATCTCCTTGACCCAGGCGGACAGCACCTTCGGCTCGCTGATGTTGCGCGGCAGGAACAGCAGGTCATGGGTCGGGAGCGCCTTGCCGAAGGCCAGCACGGCGGCCTCGTCGGACGGCGACATCAGGCGGATCTCGATATCGCCGGCATCCGTCTTGACGTGACGCGGGTAGGAACGCTGCTCGCTCATGTCGATCTCTTCCCCAACCAGGAATCCAGTTTCGGCCATAGCCGCTTCACCGCGTTGGCGCCGGCGACGAGGGAGACGTGCCCGCCCTTCAGCACCACCTCTTCCTTGTCCGCGGAGCCGATCTTTGCGATCAGATGTTTTGCCGCATCATAGGGCACGATGTGATCGTGCTCGGCGACCGCATGCAGGATCGGCACCTTGATATTCTCGAGCTTCGCTGGCCTGCCGCCAACCGACATGGTGTCGTTGTAGAGCTTGTTGTCCCACATCAGGTCCTTGGTGATGGTGCGAAAATATTCGCCCGCCAGCGGCAGCGTGTCGGTCGCCCAGCGGTCGAACATCCGGTACGACTTCACGAACTCGTCGTTCCAGATGTTTTCCCAGAGCTGGATCTGGCTCACCGTGCGCGAGGCCGGACGCAGCATCTCGAACGACGACAAAATCATCTCCGGCGGCACGTTGCCGACGCTGTCGACGAGGCGGTCGACATCGAAATAGCGGCGGTCGGAGAAATTCGAGAACAGCTTCATCTCGCGAAAGTCGATCGGCGTGGTGAAGCAGATCAGGTTCTTCATCGGCCCGTCCGGAAAGATCGAGCCGTAGAGCAGCGACAGCACGCCGCCGAAGCAATAGCCGATGATGGAGACGTCCTGCTCGCCGGAATCCGCCTGCACCCGTCGGACGCAGTCCGGGATGAAGTCGAGGACATAATCCTCCATCCGCAGGCTCCTCTCCTCCGGCCGCGGCGCGCTCCAGTCGAGCATATAGACGTCGTAGCCGCGCCTCAGCAGGAACTCGATAAAACTCTGGCCGGGCACCAGATCGAGGATGTAGCCGCGATTCGTGGTCGCCATCACGATCAGCACCGGTACCCGGTAGATCTCGTCCGACATCGGCCGATAGTGATAGAGGCTCATCGTGCCGCGCGAGTGCAGCACGTCTTTCGGGGTCGATCCGAGCGTCGGGCCGGAGGTCGCGAAATATTCGACACCCTTGATGCTGCGCATGATGGCGCGCTGCACCTCGGCCTGGATGCGGTCCGGGATCGCCGCGAAATCAAGGCCTCCCGGCGCGTTCATTTTGGCCCTCCGCCTTCCGATGGCGGGCGTTTCGTGCGCGGCGGCCGCGGCGCCGCACCGATCGGAGACCCCGCAGAATTGGTCGACATCTGACTCAGCATCATCTTGATCTCGCCGAGTTGCCCCTCGATCGACTGCAGCCGCTCGGCGATGCCTGTCATTTGTTCGCGGCTCGGCAGATTCATCGAGAGCAGATACTTCTCCATGAGATCGCCGAACTGCTTCTGAGCGCCCGCAGCGGCGCCGCCGGCCCGGTTCATGGCCTGCGAGAACTCGGGCGTCTCCATCGCTTTGGTGGCAAACGAGTTGAAGCCCTTCTCCATCTCCCCAACCATCTTCTGCCACAGGGCGACAGGGTCGGTGATCTTGTCGGTCATCGGCGTCCTCCAGGTCACGAGGGCTTCTTGTGCCCTTCTTTTGTCGCCATACCACACCGTTGCGACGGGCCGGTCAACGGCTAAGCGACGGGGCGATGTCGCACGCGCGGCTTCTTTGCGGCGGCAAACCATGCGATACAATTCCGACCTGCCAGCAAGGGAACACGCCGGTGAATGCCTCCGCCCATCAACCGCCACAGACCGTCCGCGCCAACGGCATCGACATCTGTTACGAGATTTTTGGCAATGACCACGCCGAGCCGCTGCTGCTGATCATGGGACTCGGGGCGCAGATGATCCATTGGGACGATACATTCTGCGAGCAGCTCGCCGCGCGCGGCTTTCGCGTGATCCGTTTCGACAATCGCGATATCGGCAAGTCGAGCCATCTCACCGGCGGCAAACGGCTGACCCCGCTCGAACTGATGAAACTGCGCTTCCTCAGAATTCCCGTGGCCGCAACCTACAAGCTGATCGACATGGCCAAGGACACGGTCGGCCTGATGGATGCGCTCGGAATCAAGTCGGCCCATCTGGTCGGCGCCTCAATGGGCGGCATGATCGCGCAGGAGGTGGCGCTGTCGTTTCCGCAGCGCGTGCGCTCGCTGACCTCGATCATGTCGACCACGGGCAATCCGCGCGTGCCGCCCCCCACGCGTGAGGCCGCCGCCATGCTGATGGCACCGCCGCCACGCAGCAAGGAGGAGTTCATCACCCGCTTCGGCCAGACCTGGAAGACCTTGCGCGTCGGCTCCTTCCCGGAGGAAGAAGCGCTCGATCTGGGCCGAGCCGAACGCGTCTTCGCCCGCGGGCTCAATCCGGCCGGCGTCGGCCGTCAGCTCCGCGCCGTGCTCGCCTCCGGCAGCCGCAAGGACCGCCTACACGCCATCAAGACGCCAACGCTCGTGATCCACGGCACGGTCGACCCGCTGGTCCATCCCGAGGGTGGCAAGGATACTGCCGCCTCAATTCCGGGCGCGAAGCTGGTGATGATCGAAGGCATGGGCCATGCGCTGCCGATGCGGTTCTGGCCGGAGATCATCGGCGCCATCGACAAGCATGCGCATGGCGCGGCGGCGCGAGCGGCTTAAGCTTTCTTTGCGATCCAGATCACGTGACGCGCGCCGCCGCCTCTACCGGTGGCGCGGACATTGACCTCGTTGACGTCGAAGCCGGCGCGGCCGAGACGCTTTGTGAATGCGGGATTGGGGCCAGACGACCAAACAGCGAGCACGCCACTCGGCCGTAGCGCGGCCTTGGCTGCCGTCAAGCCGCTCGCACTGTAGAGCGCATCATTACCCTTCCGGGTCAGCCCTTCCGGGCCGTTGTCAACGTCGAGCAGAATGGCGTCGAAGGCCGCACTCTTCGTCCGGATGATTTCGCCGACATCGATTTCGCGGATGCTCACCCTGGCATCATCGAGGCTGTCGCCGAAGACCTCCGCCATCGGGCCGCGCGCCCAGGTCACGACGGCCGGGACGAGCTCGGAGACCACGATCTTCGCTTCGCTTCCGAGCACGGCAAGTGCCGCACGCAGCGTAAAGCCCATACCGAGGCCACCGATCAGGACGACGGGCTTGGCGACCGTCTCGATCTGCTTCGCCGCGAGCGTTGCGAGCGCGGCTTCCGAGCCCGACAAGCGGTTGTTCATCAGCTCGTTGGTGCCGAGCTTGATGGAAAACTCCTTGCCGCGCCGCATCAGGCGAAGCTCTTCGTCGGAGCCGGGGATCTTGGCGGTGTCGAGCTTTTCCCAGGGAATCATGCGAGACGTTTAGCACGATTGGGCGGCGGCTACCCTCCCGCCCAGACGTCCAGCACGTAGCGGTTATTCGTGCCCATCTCCTCGATCCAGCGCGCGGTAGCAGCCGCATCGCTGCCGCTCTTTTCGCGGTAGATCGCGACCAGCGCGGCCTTCACGTCGGGCTCCATCCTGCTGCCGTCGCCGCAGACGTAAATAATTGCGCCCTGCTCGACCAGGGGCCAGACCTTGTCCTTCTGCGCAGCGAGGACGTGCTGGACATAGGTCTTCGGGCTATCCGCGCGCGAGAACGCGGTGAAGAGCTCGGTAATGCCGCTTGCTGCCAGTGCCTTCAGTTCATCCGCATAGAGAAAATCCTGCTCGGGATGGCGGCAGCCGAAAAACAGCATGGACGGTCCGAGGCTGGCGCCCTTCGCCTTGCGCGCGGCACGCTCCTGGAGAAAGCCGCGAAACGGCGCGAGGCCTGTGCCCGGGCCGATCATGATGATCGGCACCGATGGATCATCCGGCAGGCGGAAGCCGGCCTTGGTTTCGCGGACGCTGGCATAGACCGTATCGCCCGCGCGCCGATTGGCGAGATAATTCGAGCAGATACCTCTGTAGATACCGCGTCCAGAGGCAGCCGGCCCTTCGACCACGCCGACCGTGACGCTGCAGCGCATTGGATCCACCGACGGCGAGGACGAGATCGAGTAGTAGCGCGGCGCCAGCAGCGAGAGCATTTCCAGATAGACGTGGAATGGTAATTCGCAGGCGGGATATTCGAGCAGCAGGTCGAACACCGATTTGCGCCTGCCCAGGATTTCGTTGCGATAGCGCTCCAGCGGCTCTGCCTCCTCGCCGACAAAGGCCAAGAGCTTCGGCTTCGTAACCGAACAGCGGGTATGCTCCGCCATGATTTGGATCTGCTTGCGCGTTGCGACCTGCTGCAGCTCTACGAACTCGCTGAGCAGGCGTCCGACGGATACGGCCTCGCCGACCGGCAATTGCGCGCGGCGGCCTTCGGCAACTTGCAGCCTGATTTGGTCAGCCGGTAGGAAGCCGAAGCGGCGCGCAACGGAGTCCACCAGCGTCGGATCGTTCCGGGGAACGACGCTGAGGTGATCGCCGACGCGATAGCTGACGTTGGTCGGCAGTTGCACCTCGATATGGCGCGTCGAGCGCTCCGATGGATCGGCGCCTGATTTGTTCTGAAGCTCGTCATTGACCAGCACCTTCATCGCCACCGCGCCGCCCTGGGCCACGATAGCGTTGACTGCAGTCACCGCGACCGGCTCGATTACATAGAGCGGATCGTCCTCCGCGGTGCGAGTGAAATTCCAGTCGATGCCAAATTCCTTGGTCGCGACCTGCGCGGCCGCCGGGAACCACTTCTGGAACTGGCCGTCGAGATCGCTTCGCGCATCACCCTCGCCACGCGGATAGACCGCGCGTGCGCCGTGCTTGGACAATTGCTCGTCGATGAAGCGCGGCACCGATTGATAGGTCGCGGCCCAATCGCTGTTGCCGCAGCCGAAAACAGCATATCGCACATTGGCGAAGGCATCCTTGGGCAGATCGTCGCCGAGCCATTTGACGAATTGCGTCGCATTGTCGGGCGGTGCGCCGTTGTAGGAGGCGCAAATGATGAGCACGCCGCCTTCCTGCGGCAGCTTGCCGACATAGTCGTCGAGCGGCCCGAGATGCACGGCGAAGCCGTTGATCTCGGCAAGATCCGCCATGCGCGTCGCGAGTTCCTCGGCGGTACCGAGATTGGAGCCGTAGAGCACCAACATCGGCGTGTTGTGACCGGGACGGGTGGTCGGCTGACGCGGCGCCTTCGGCGCCGAAACCGCAGCCGCAATCGGCCCGCCATAGGCACCGCGCTCGCGGTCGGTGCGCGGACGCACCTTGATCTTGAAGCCTTCCGGCTTCATCGTCAGCGTTTCCTTCAGGTGCATCTGGTAGCGCTGATGGTCGATCAGCTTGAAGCGCTGCAGGATCATGCCAAGCGCGAGTGCAGCTTCGTGCATGGCGAAGCCGCGGCCGATGCAGGCGCGCTGGCCATTCCCGAACGGCTTCCAGGCATTGATCGGACGCTTCGCCTCGGCCTCACGGCTGAAATTCTCGGGATCGAAAGTATCGGGGTTGGGCCCCCAAACGCTGGGATCGCGATGCAGCGCGGTCACCAGGATCGTGGTGAAGGTGCCCTTCCGGAGCTTGTACTTGCCGCCACCGATGGTCTCGTCGTTGAGCGGCGAGATGCCATAAGCGGGCGCCGGCGGCCACAGCCGCAGCGCCTCCTTCAGGATCTGCGTGATGTAGGCGAGTTGCGTCACCTGCTGGTAGGTCGGCTTCGCATTGAGGTCGGGACCGAAGACGCGATCGACCTCATCATACGCCTTCTTGAGGATGTCCGGATGCTTCAGCAGCGCATAGAGCGCGTAGGACAATAGGCCGCTGGTGGTCTCGTGGCCCGCAATCAGGAAGGTGTTGATCTGGTAGCGAATGTTGACGTCATCGAGTTGCTCGCCGGTCGCGCGGTCGACGCCGGTCATCATCGCTGCCAGCATGTCCTTCTTGTCGTCGATTCCTTCGGCGCTCTTGCGGCGCTCGGCAATGATCTCGTCGACCATCTTGTTCATGAAGGCGACGTCCTCGCTCAGCGTCTTCCGACGCTTCTGCATCCAGAGCTGCTCGAACGGCAGGCCACGCGTCATCATGATGGTTTCGAGCGAGCGCACCAGCGATTCGACGAACGGATGGTAATCGCGCCGGTAGAACGAATTGAAGCGGTAGTCGAAGCCGCACAGGCCGATCGTGTCCAGGGTCAGCGCGGTCATGTCGTGGACGACGTCAATCTCGTCGTCGGCGTTCAGGCGCCCCCATTTGTGGACGAGCTGCTCGGCGATATCGACCATGCTCGGATGATAGGATTGCATCGCGCGGTTGCCGAACGGCTGGAGCAAGATGTTGTGCGCCTTGCTCCAGTTCGGCTCCCTGGTGTCAGCCGTAAACAGCCCATCCCCGCCAACCGCGCGCACGCGCCGCAACGCGCCGCGGACGGTCTTGTCGAAGCGTTTTTCGTCGGAGAGCTCATCGACCAGATCGTGACCGGAGACGACGACGATCGGCGAGCCCATCATGTCGAGCCAGAAGATCGGGCCCAGCTCCCTCGCGAGCCGTGTCAGGTGTTGCACCGGTGCAGCCGAGTCCAGCGACAGCATGTTGCCGACTACCGGCTTGGTCGGCGGATGCGGAATCGGGTCCAGACGGTTCTTGGATGACATTTGAAGCGCTTCCCCCCTGCCTCGGTCTTCAACGTCGTCATTGCGAGAAGCGAAGCGACGAAGCAATCCAGACCGTCTCCGCGGATACATTTCTGGATTGCTTCGTCGCTTCGCTCGCAATGACGGATTACCCAAACCGCCTTCTACGCCATTCGATCAAGATGGCGCTGACCTCTTCCGGCTTCTCCTGCTGCGTCCAATGGCCGCTGTCTTTCACCAGGTACTTCTCGAGGTCGGCCACCAGTCTCTCCATGCCGTCGGCCGCCGATGGCGGCAGCACGGCATCGTTCTCGGCCATGATCATCAGCGACGGCACGTAGATGTGGTGGTCGAGCCCCTTCGAGCGCTCCCAGTTGCGGGTGAAATTGCGATACCAGTTGATGCCGCCTGTGAAGCCGGTCTTCGTGAAGGTATCGACGAACACCTTCTTCTCGTCTGCCGACAGGATCGGCGTGCGCGGATCGACCTTGGCATCATAGGCCGCGATCATCTGCGGGAATGCCAGATTTGTCTTGGACGAGGCGCCGACACCCACGATTGGCGGCTCCCCTGATTTCTCCGTCGGCCGCGGCAGCGGCTTGCGCATGAAGGCATCAAAGGTCTGCTCGACGCGGCCGCCAAAAATCCTGTCCGGCTCGCGCGCGGGATCCTGAAACTGGACGATGTACATCTGGTCGCCGAAGCGCTGCCGAAACAGCGCGATCGGATCCAGCGGCGCACGGTCCCAATGCGGGGTGTTGACGCCCACGACACCAGCGACGCGCGAGGGATGTCGCGGCGGCATCTGCCAGACGACGAAGCCGCCCCAATCGTGGCCGACGAAGATTGCCTTCTCGATGTTGAGATGGTCGAGCAGCCCGACCAGATCTCCGGTCAAATGCTCCATGTCATAGGCCTCGACCGGCTCGGGCCGGTCGGTCGCGCCATAGCCGCGCTGGTCCGGCGCGATCACCCTGATACCGGCTTCGCTCAACGCCTTGATCTGGTGGCGCCAGGAGAAAGCGAGTTCGGGCCAGCCGTGGCAGAGCACGACCGGCGGCTTGTCACCGGCCGGACCAGCCTCGTAATAGCCCATGCGGATTCCGTTCGTCGTCGCGAACTGGAGCGGCGGCATTTCAATCATCACAAAATTCCTATTCGGCGGCGCCCTTGAGGTCGGCCGCGGGCAACCCATAGGCTGCTTCGAGCGCAGCAAACTCCTCCGGCAGCATGTCGCACATCACCTGCACGTGCGGAATGATGTTGGCACCGACGATGAAGCCGAAATCGAGCTGGTCGCGATAGCTCTGCACCGTGATGTTGAGCGCCTGCCCATGTGTCGAGATCGACACCGGGAAGATGTGCAGCAGCTCGGCACCGGCAGCATACAGCGTCTGCCGCGGTCCCGGCACGTTGGATACCGTGATGTTGGCCGCCGGCGGCAGCACGTCGGACAGGTTCGAGCGGCTGTAGAGCAGCGCCAGGATCTGCACCATGATCGGCGCGCCCAGCATGGAGATGTTGGAGACCTGAGGCATCAGGGCGCGAAGCGGATGCGACATCTCCTTGGATTTGGTCGACTGCGCGATGATGGCTTCCAGCCGCGCCTCGGGATCGTCGACGTTGGTCGCGATCGAGCAGATCATGCCGAACACCTGGTTGTTGGCCTCGGTATTGCCCTCCTCGCGCAGCGAGATCGGCACGGCGGCAGTCAGGGATTTGGCCGGCAGCGTGCCGTATTGCTGAAGATATCGGCGGACCACGCCAGAGGCGAGCGCCAGCACCACGTCGTTGAGCTTGCCGCCGGCCTGCTTGGCCAGCGCCTTGGCCCGCGACAGCGAGATCGACACGCCGGCAAAGCTCCGCTCCGACGAAATCGTTTTGTTGAGCATGGTCGGCGGCGATACCATGCTGGCGAGGCTCTCGCGCGACTTCGGATCGGCGATCTTGCCGAGCACATCGGAGACGCTCTTGAGTACGGTCGGGATGTTGCCGGCAAAGCGCACCGCGCTCTCGATCTGGTACATCGCGTTGTCGAACAGGATCGAGCCGATGTCGCTCTTGCCGGTGCGCGGCAGCTGCAGGTTCTTGGCGGCCGCCGACGCATCGAGCGGCTGGCTGAAAAGCTGCTGATAGGAATCGAGCAGGTTCGCGGCGATGTCGCGCGGCTCCTGTCCGGGCTTGGCTCCCGCCACCGGCGGCTCGACCCTCCGCGGGATGGGCGAGATGTCGTAGATCATGTTGGTCAGCGCCGCACCGGCGCCGCCGTCGATGGCGGCGTGGTGCATCTTGGAATAGAGCCCGACCTCGTTGTCCTTCATGCCCTCGAACACGTAGAACTCCCACAGCGGGCGGGCGCGGTTCAGAAGCTTTGCGTGCATCCAGCCGACGATGCGCTCGAGCGTGGCGCGGTCGCGCGGCTGCGGCAGGCTGGCGCGGAAGATGTGGCGGTCGATGTCGAACTGGTCGTCCTCCACCCAGGTCGGATGATCGATATCGAGCGGCGCCTTCTCGAGGCGGGCCTTGAGGATCGGTGCGATATGCAGCCGCGAGACGATCATCGCCTTGAAGTCTTCGAAGAAGTCGCCCTTGTAATCGTCGGGCAGGCGAAAGATCGCCATGCTGCCGACATGCATCGGCATCTCAGGCGTCTCCAGATACAAAAACGATGCGTCCAGCGACGACAGCTTCTTACCGTCAGCCATTGTTCCCTCCCGAAGAATTTAACGGGCGCCTTGGTCGGCGCTTCTCGTCAGACCGATACTGCCCGCTCTGGCGGGGCATATGCAATGGCAAACGGCCCTGCCCGGTCAAACGGCCAGAACTCCGCCTCCGGCTGCGCGAGGCGATCCGCCACGGCCCACAAAGCTGCGGGGTTGACGCCGAGCCCGACATGGCTAGCCAAATACACCTCGATGTTCTCGGCCCGGTCCGACGGGTGCAGCAGGCAGGTCCGCCAGTTCACGACACCGTCGGCGCGCGAATAGATCGAGGTCGCAGGCACCGGAAGATTGCCGGCGATCGCTTCGCGCGCTTCCGCGAAATCCGCGACGCGTTCGCCGGAGAGCGCCTCGTAGAGCGCTGTCGCATTGGTCGCACGCACGTCGTTGGCAAAAGGACTGCCAAGCGTGATGACATAGCGGACCATGTCGGGCGCCTGGAGCGCAAGATCGCGGGCATAGACCCCGCCGAGACTCCATCCGATCAGGCTGACCTTTCGTCCGCTTGCGCCGTGGATTTCGGCGAGGCGGGCGCGCAGGCCTTCGCGCACCCGCGCCAGTCCGCCGAGATTGCGACCCATCCGCCAGGCATGGGTCTCATAGCCGAGATCACCGAGATAGCGACGCATCGGCGCCATCGAGAGATCGCTGGCGAGAAATCCGGGCAGCGCCAGCACCGGATGCCCGTCGCCCCTGGGCGCACGCATCAGCAGCGGCGTCAGCAGGAGGCTGGCGTTGAATTCGAACAGAGCGCGTGCTTCCGCGAGCAACAGGCCGAGAGGCGGCGGACGAAGCCGACCCGAGCCCGGCACCCCGTCGCACCCCTCCGGCATTATTTTTTCTTGTCACCGCCGCGCGGGCTGCCGAGACCGGCCATGGTCACGAACATGTCCTGAAACCGCTCGGCGATCTTGGGATCGAAGGTGAACCAACTCTGGATCAGCGATTCCGGCGAGACCTTCTCGATGTTGCTGAGGACCTGCTGCTGGAGCTTGTCCATAACCGCTGTCTGCATCGGTGCCACATCGGGCAACCCGAAGAACTGGCGCGCTTCGAGGGGGGTGCAGTCGATTTCGATATTAACTTTCATGTCCCCTCCGGACGAGATTCGAGCAGCCTGCCGGCAGTATCGCCGCGAGTTGTGGTGCGACGCAAGCGACCTGATGCGGGCGTGCCATCCCCACCCGACAATCGGCCGATATGGTCAACCAAAGTCCAAAATGGCGGTCCTCCATGCCAGGGCACACAGTCAGCATTGCTGCATAGCGGTGCAACTTGGCGCGTTCCTTGCTGGAATGGCGCTTGCACGGGTCGAGAACTCTGGGCAACATGGATCGATGAGCCCCGCCAAACAATCAAAAATCACGGTACGGGCGAGTTAAGAGGGTCAAGAATGTCAATCGGACGAAGTTTGTATGCGGCGACGCTCGCCGGTGTGCTTGCGTTGGCGGTCTCGCCGGCGTCGAGCCAGACGCTGCGCTATGCCAACCAGGGTGAGTTGAAATCGCTCGACCCCTACACGCTGAACGAATCGACCACCAGTGCGCATCTCGGCCACGTCTATGAAGGCCTGGTTGCCCGCGGCAAGGACCTGAAGGTCATCCCGGCGCTCGCCGAAAGCTGGGAGACCCCGGAGCCGACGCGCTGGCGCTTTCACCTGCGCAAAGGCGTGAAATTCCACAACGGCGACCCCTTCACCGCTGACGACGTGGTGTTCTCGGCCGAGCGCGTGCGGGCAAAAGGCTCGAATTTCCAGAGCCGCATCCCCGCCGATGCCAAGGTCGTCAAGGTCGACGACTACACCGTCGATTTCATCCTGACCTCGCCCAATCCCATCCTGACGGCGTTGTGGGCGACCTGGTACATCATGGACAAGAAATGGGCAGAGGCGAACGATGCGGTGGCACCGACGCCGGCGGCCGCCACGACCCCGAGCTACGCCTCGCTCCATGAAAACGGCACTGGCCCGTTCATGATCGAGAGCCATCAGCCGGGCGTGAAGACCGTCTTCAAGGTCAACCCGAACTGGTGGCGCAAGCCAGAACACAATCTGAAGGAGATCATCTTTACGCCGATCGCCAACCCTGCCACGCGTGTCGCGGCCCTGCTCTCGGGCGAGGTCGACGTGATCGAGCCGGTTCCGGTCCAGGACATCGAGCGCGTCAAAGCAAGCCCCAATGCCACCGTGCTGACGGGACCCGAGCTCCGCACCATCTTCGTCGGCATGGATCAGGCGCGCGACGAGCTTTTGTACTCCAATGTCAAAGGCAAGAACCCGTTCAAGGACGTTCGCGTCCGTGAAGCCGTCTACCGGGCCATCGATGTCGACCTGATCAAGAATCGCGTGATGCGCGGCCTGTCCACGCCGTCCGCATTGATGGTCGCACCGGAGATCTTTGCGCTCTCGAAAGACTTCACCCGGCCGAAATTCGATCCCGACGCCGCCAAGAAGCTCCTCGCCGACGCCGGCTATGCCGACGGCTTCGAGGTCACGATGGACTGCCCGAACGATCGCTACGTCAACGACGCGGCGATCTGCCAGGCCATCGTCGGCATGCTCGCCCGCATCAACATCAAGGTGGATCTGCTGGCGCAGCCGAAGGCCCAGTATTTCGCCAAGGTGCTGAAGCCCGGCGGCTACAAGACTTCGCTGTTCATGCTGGGCTGGACCCCGGATACGCTCGACTCCCATAACGTACTGCACGACATCATGGGTTGCCGTGACGATCCCAAGGATCCCAACCGCGGCGAGGCCAATCTCGCCGGCTATTGCAACAAGCAGTTCGACGAGATTGCCGACAAGGTTCTGGTGGAATCGGATACGGCCAAACGCGATCAGCTGATCAAGCAGGCCTTCGAGATCTCGATGAAGGACTGGGCCTATATCCCGCTGCACCAGCAGGCGCTCGCCTGGGGCGTGTCGAAGAAGGTGAAGCTGACCCAGCGTGCGGACAACATGGTCATGCTCTACTGGGCGACCAAGCAGGACGAATAGGTGTCGACATCTTGTGAAGTCCCGGAAGCCATCGCTTTCAAGATCTGGCTTCCGGGACTTGCCGTTTCGGGCTAACGCGATGATGCGTGCTACTGAAGAGATGTGAAAGGAACAGATGCTCGCTTTCACACTGCGCCGAGCCATCCAGGCCATCGGCGTCATGATCGCCGTCGGGATTATCGCGTTCTCGATGTTCCGCTTTGCCGGCGATCCCGTGAACCAGATGGTCGGAATGGACACGTCCGGCGCCGAACGCGCCGCGATCCGCAAGTCGCTCGGCCTCGACGATCCCGTGATCGTGCAGTTCGGCCGCTATGTCGGCGACGCCGCACGGTTCAAGTTCGGCGTGTCCTACCAGTTCCGCCTGCCGGTCACCAACCTGCTGATGGAGCGAATGCCCGCGACGCTGGAACTCGCAATCTGCGCCACGATCTTTGCAATGATCAGCGGCATCCTGATGGGAGTCTATTCGGCGCTGCACCGGGATAGCTGGCTGGCGCATATATTTCAGGCGGTCTCGCTGATCGGCATCTCGCTGCCGACCTTCCTGATCGGCATTCTCATGATCTACCTGTTCTCGGTGACACTCGGCTGGCTGCCCTCGTTCGGTCGCGGCGACGTCGTGCACATCGGCTGGTGGACGACGGGCCTCCTGACATTGTCAGGCTTGAAAGCGCTGATCATGCCTTCGATCACGCTGGGGCTATTTCAGATGACGTTGATCATGCGGCTGGTTCGCGCCGAGATGCTGGAAGTGCTGCGCACCGACTACATCCGCTTCGCCCGCGCCCGAGGGCTCACCACACGGGCGATCCATTTCGGGCACGCGCTACGCAACACGCTGGTTCCCGTAATCACCGTGGCGGGCCTGCAGTTTGGCTCGGTCATTGCTTTTGCAATCATCACCGAGACTGTGTTTCAGTGGCCGGGCATGGGCCTCCTGTTCGTGCAGGCCGTTCAGAACGTCGATATTCCGATCATGGCGGCCTATCTGATGATGGTGTCCCTGATCTTCGTCACCATCAATCTCGTGGTTGATATCCTCTACACCATCGTCGACCCGCGACTGCGCTCGACGGTCGGCCGGGCACACTGACATGAGCGAAGCCGTCGTTCCACACACGACTGAGAAGCGCGCTGCGGCCGCGCCCGGCTGGTTCAGGCGCGCGCTCGACAGCGACCTGTTCTATTCGTTCCGCCGCTCCAAGATCACCATGATCGCGGCGGGCGTGACGCTGCTGTTCTTTCTTCTCGCGATCTTCGCCTCGGTGCTGTCGGTGCAAAATCCATTCGACCCGGCGCAGCTCCAGTTGATGAATTCGCGCATCTCGCCGATCTGGACCGCCGACGGCCAGAGCCCATTCCTGCTCGGCACCGATGAGCAGGGCCGTGACGTGCTATCCGCGATCCTTTACGGCTTGCGCATCTCGCTTCTCGTCGGCGTGCTCGGCGTCGTGCTTTCCGGCGCGATCGGCATCCTGCTCGGGCTGACGGCCGGCTATTTCGGCGGCGCCGTGGATGGATTGATCATGCGCATCGCCGACGTGCAGCTTTCCTTCCCGGCGATCCTGATCGCGCTCTTGATCAACGGTATCGCCAAATCGGTCTTTGGCAACAAGCTCGACGAGATGAGCATGTTGGCGGTCCTGGTCTTCGCGATCGGCCTGAGCTTTTGGGTTCAGTACGCGCGCACCGTGCGCGGCTCGGTCCTGGTCGAGAAGAACAAGGATTATGTCGCCGCCGCCCAATTGATTGGCTTGCCCGCCCCCGTGATCATGCTGCGCCACGTGCTGCCGAACACCACGGGGCCGATCCTCGTGATCGCCACCATCAACCTCGCGCTCGCCATCATCACCGAGGCAACATTGTCGTTCCTCGGCTCGGGCATGCCCGACACCATGCCATCGCTCGGCACGCTGATCCGCATCGGCAACGGCTATCTATTCGCAGGCGAATGGTGGATCGTCGCGTTCCCGGGCATCGCGCTCGCGGCGCTTATCCTGTCGATCAACCTGCTCGGCGACTGGCTGCGCGACGCCCTCAACCCCAAACTCCGATGAGCATGCAGCGTTTATGACCGAACCCGTCCTCTCCGTGCGCAATCTCCAGGTCGAGTTCGCCTCTCGCCGCGGTACGCTGCGCGCCGTCAACGGCGTCTCCTTCGATATCGCCAAGGGCGAAGTCCTTGGTGTGGTCGGCGAATCCGGCGCCGGCAAATCCGTCACCGGGCTCTCGGTGATCGGCCTGATCGATGCGCCCGGCCGCATCGCGGGCGGAGAGATCCATCTCGCGGGCCTGCGCATCGACAATCTGCCGCCGGAGGAAATGCGCCGCGTCCGCGGAAAACGCATCGGCATGATCTTCCAGGATCCCCTCACCTCGCTCAATCCGCTATACAAGGTCGGCGACCAGATCGTGGAGACGATCCGGACCCACCTCAATCTATCCGAACGGGCGGCGCGCCGCCGCGCCATCGACCTGCTCGCCGAAGTCGGCATCCCTGCCCCGGAGAAGCGCATTGACGGCTATCCGCATGAATTCTCCGGCGGCATGCGCCAGCGTGTCGTGATTGCGCTCGCGATCTGCGCCGAGCCGGAGCTTATCATCGCCGACGAACCGACCACCGCGCTCGACGTCTCGGTGCAGGCGCAGATCATCTCGCTGATCAAGCGGCTTGGACGCGATCACGGCACCGCCGTGATGCTGGTGACGCACGACATGGGCGTGATCGCAGAAACCTCCGATCGCGTCGCGGTGATGTATGCCGGCCGCGTCGCCGAGATCGGCCCGGTGCAGGACGTCGTGCGTAACCCGCTGCATCCCTATGCCAAGGGCCTGATGGGCGCGATCCCGACGCTAGCGGGTGACGACAAGCGCCTGGTGCAGATCCCAGGCTCCATGCCGCGCCTCTCGGCGATCCCACGCGGCTGCTCGTTCAATCCACGCTGCGCCTTCGCTTTTGATCGTTGCCGTGTTGAACGGCCGGAGCCCATGGAGCACGGCGCGCAATCGGTCGCCTGCCATCTCCACGATACTGCGCCGGCGGAGACCGCGGCATGAGCGCGCCCTTCGTCCAGGCCACCAATCTTCGCCGCGTCTTCGACGTTTCGAAGCCCTGGCTCAATCGCGTGCTTGAGGGCGGGCAGCTCGAATATCTCAAGGCTGTCGATCACGTCACCTTCGACATCAAGAGGGGCGAGACGTTTGCGCTGGTCGGCGAGTCCGGCTCGGGCAAAACCACAGTGGCGCGGATGGTGGTCGGCCTGTTGCCGCCGAGTTCCGGCGACGTCCTGATCGACGGCGTTTCGATGACTGATCCGCGGCAAAGCCAGGCGCGCCGGAAGCTGCGCCGCCGCATCCAGATGATCTTCCAGGATCCCTATGCGAGCCTGAACCCGCGCTTCCGGGTCGATGCCATCGTTTCGGAGCCGATCCGCGCTTTCGACCTGATCCAGGGCGAGCGCGACATCCAGGCCCGCGTCGGCGAGTTGCTCAGCCTCGTCGGCCTGCATCCCGACGACCGGCTTAAATTCCCGCATGAATTCTCCGGCGGTCAGCGCCAGCGCATCGCGATCGCGCGGGCACTCGCCTCCGAGGCCGAGCTCATCGTCTGCGACGAGCCGACCTCGGCGCTCGACGTGTCCGTGCAGGCGCAGATCCTGAACCTGATGCGCGATCTCCAGGACAAGTTCGGCCTGACCTATATGTTCATCAGCCACAACCTCGCCGTAGTCCGCCACATGGCGAGCCGCGTTGGCGTGATGTATCTCGGCCGGATCGTGGAGATCGCAGAGGGACGGGAGCTGTTCGCCCGTCCACGCATGCCCTATACCAAGATGCTGCTGGGCGCCGTGCCCGATCTCGCGATGAGCGGCCGCCAGCGCATTCCGGTGAAGGGTGAGATCCCGAATCCGATCAACCCGCCCTCCGGCTGCGCCTTCAATCCGCGCTGTCCGCTGGCGTTCGACCTCTGCCGCAAGGCAACCCCGGAGCTGATCGACGGTGTCGCCTGCCATGCGGTCAACACCGCGCCGGTCCCGGCATAACGCGCGCGTGCCATGCAGCCGATGCATTTGGCATCCCAGCGCCTGATGTGATCAATTGCGCGCGCCGCAAACGAGGTAGCCATGGCCAGCAAAATCAATCCCGATCCCTTCACGACGCGCCCCGAGATCGAGGGCACGTTCGGGGTCGTCGCCACCACGCACTGGATCGCGACCGCCGTCGGCATGGCCATTTTGGAAAAGGGCGGCAACGCCTTCGATGCCGGCGTCGCCACCGCGTTCACGCTTCAGGTGGTCGAGCCGCATTTGAACGGCCCGGGCGGCGATGTGCCTGTCATCGTGCACGACGTGAAGCGCGGACGTACCGAGGTGATCTGCGGCCAGGGCCCGGCGCCGGCACGCGCCACCATCGCGCATTATAAGAGCGAGGGCCTCGACATGGTGCCCGGTACCGGCCTGCTTGCCGCCTGCGTGCCCGGCACGTTCGAATCCTGGATGATGCTGCTGCGCGACTACGGCACCATGCGCGTGCGCGACGTGCTGGAGCCTGCGATTTCCTACGCCCGCGACGGCTATCCGCTGGTCGAGCGCGCCTGCGCCACGATCCAGACAGTCGAGCAGTTGTTCCGCAAGCACTGGCCGACTTCGGCGGCGGTCTACCTGCCGAATGGCGAGGTGCCGAAGCCCGGCACGATCTTCACCAACAAGACGCTGGCCGCGACCTACGCCCGCATCCTCAGCGAGGCCGAGACCGGCGGTGGCGGTCGCGACGCCGAGATCGAGCGCGCGCGCAAGGCCTGGTCGCAAGGCTTCGTTGCAGAAGCCATCGACAAGTTCTGCCGGACGCAGGAGGTGATGGACGTCAGCGGCTCCCCGCATCGCGGCGTACTTTCCGCCGACGACATGGCGCGCTGGCAGCCGACGGTCGAAGCACCGCTCACCTACGACTACGGCCGCTACACCGTCTGCAAAGCCGGCGTCTGGAGTCAGGGTCCGGTAACGCTGCAGCAGCTCGCACTGTTGAAGGGTTTTTCACTGGACGGGCTCGACCCGACCGGACCGGAATTCATCCATCTCCAGATCGAATGCGCAAAACTCGCTTTCGCCGACCGCGAAAAATTCTACGGCGATCCCAAGTTCTCCGACATCCCGATCGCGACACTGTTGTCAGATGCCTACAACGACCAGCGCCGCAAGCTGGTCACCGACAAGGCGTCGCTCGACTTCGTGCCCGGCGCTGTCGAAGGCTTTGGCGGTGTGGTCAAGCTGCGCCGCGCGGAAGGCCAGCGCGAGGCAGTCGGCGCGCTCGGCGCCGGAGAGCCGACGGTGGGCCGTTTCGGCGAAGTGCGCGGTGACACCGTGCATTTCGACATCATCGACAAGGCCGGCAACATGGTGTCCTCGACCCCGTCGGGCGGCTGGCTGCAATCCTCGCCGATCATTCCGGAACTCGGCTTCTGCCTCGGCAGCCGTGCCCAGATGTTCTGGCTGGAGGAAGGCCATCCCGCTGCGCTCGCGCCGGGCAAGCGGCCGCGCACGACGCTGTCACCCACCATGGCGCTGCGCGACGGCGAGCCATACCTCGCCTGGGGATCGCCCGGCGGCGATCAGCAGGACCAGTGGATCACGCAGTTCTTCCTGCGCCACGTCCACTGCAACCTCAATCTCCAGGAAGCGATCGATGCGCCGGCCTGGCATTCCGAGCATTTCCCAATCTCGTTCTGGCCGCGCACCGCGCGTCCCGGCGTGCTCGTGGTCGAAAACCGTGTGCCCAAGGCGACGATCGAGAATCTTCGCGAGCGCGGACACATCGTCGAGATTGGCCCCGACTGGTCGGAGGGCCGCCTCACCGCGGCCTCGCGCGTCGGGGTGCGCCGGCGCGCCGCCGCGAATCCGCGAGGCATGCAGGGCTACGCCGCGGGACGCTGAAGGCAGCACATGACCTGGTCGATCATCGCGCAAGATCCTGCCACCGGCGAGTTTGGCATTGCGGTAGCGACCCGCTTCTTCGCCGTCGGCGCCCGCGTGCCCTATATCGCCGCGGGCCTCGGCGCGATCGCAACCCAGGCTTTCGTCAATCCCTATTACGGTATCGACGGCGTCAAATTGCTGCGCGAAGGCCTGAACGCGCATGACGTGCTTGCTACCCTGCTCGCGAGCGACGACGGTCGCGAGAGCCGCCAGATCCACATCATGGATGCGAGCGGCGAGATCGCCGCGCATACCGGCCGTGACTGTGTCGACTGGTGTGGCCATATCGCCGGCAGCGGCTTTTCGATCGCCGGCAACATGCTCGCAAATGCCGATGTCCTCGCCGACACCGCGAAGACCTACATCGCCAATGACAGCCTGCCCTTTCCGCGCCGCCTGCTCACGGCCATGCGCGCGGGCGAAGCCGCGGGCGGCGACAAGCGGGGCAAGCAATCTGCGGCACTGCTGATCCACAATGAGGAGGAATGGCCGGCGCTGGACATCCGCGCCGACGATCATCCCGATCCGCTCGGCGAGCTCGAACGGCTCGAACGCGTCAGCCATGAGCTCTGGGTCCACTTCCGCCCGTCCATGCCGACGCGGCAGAACCCGTCCGGCAATACCGACCGCAGCATCATCGACGCCAAAATCGCCGCGGCGCAGGCAAGGCAGGCATGAGCGCCGGTCCTCTCATCGAGATCAAGGACTTGCGCATCCGCTTTCACGGTGACGACGGCCGCATCACTCACGCGGTCGACAGCGTCGATCTCAGCGTCGCCAACGGCGCGACGCTCGGCCTCGTCGGCGAATCCGGCTGCGGCAAGAGCGTGACGTCGCTCGCGATCATGGGGCTGCTGCCGAAACAAAGCTCGGAAATATCAGGCGCGATCCGCTTCGACGGTTTCGACCTGCTGAAGACGGCGGACCAGACCCTGCGGGACCTGCGCGGCAACCGGCTCGCGATGATTTTTCAGGAGCCGATGACCTCGCTCAACCCGAGTTTTACGATCGGCGACCAGATCATCGAGACCATCTTGCGCCACCGTGGCGGTTCGCGGAAAGGCGCGCGCGACCGCGCAATTGCACTGCTGCGTCGCGTTCACATCCCCTCGCCCGAACGGCGGATCGACGACTATCCGCACAAGCTGTCCGGCGGCATGCGCCAGCGCGTGATGATCGCGATGGCGCTCGCCTGCGATCCACAGCTCCTGATCGCCGACGAGCCGACCACAGCACTCGACGTCACGCTACAAGCCCAGATCCTGGAGCTAATGCGTGAATTGAAAGCCGCGAGCGGCGCCGCGATCATCCTGATCACCCATGATCTCGGCGTCGTCGCCGAGGTTTGCGACGAGGTCGCGGTGATGTATGCCGGAGAAATCGTCGAGCGCGCGCCGGTCGACGAGCTGTTCTCCGCGCCACAGCATCCCTACACTGTCGGCCTGCTCGGCTCGATCCCGCGCCTCGATCGTCGCGCCGAGCAGCTTGCGACCATCGAAGGCATGGTCCCGAACATGGCCCAGCCACCCGCGGGCTGCCGCTTCGCCGCGCGCTGCCCGTTCGTGCTGGAGGCCTGCACCAAGGCGCCGCCACCGCTGGTGGAGGTCAGCCCCGGTCATGTCTCGCGCTGCATCCGCGCGCCCCTCGAACTTGTGGTGTCATAATGGCCCTGCTCGAGGTCGAAGGCCTGGTCAAGCACTTCGTCGCCGAACGCTCGCTGCTTGGCCGGGCGCGGTCGCATGTCAAAGCCGTCGATGGCGTGTCCTTTTCGCTCGAGGCCGGCAAGACGCTTGCCTTGGTCGGCGAATCCGGCTGCGGCAAATCGACGGTCAGCCGCCTGGTACTGCGGCTGATCGAGCCCGATGCAGGCAGCGTGCGGTTCAACGGCCGCAACCTGCTCTCGCTCGATGCTGACGCGCTCCGAAAATTCCGCCGCGAAGCACAGATCGTCTTTCAGGACCCATACGCCTCGCTCAACCCACGCATGACGGTGGGCCAAATCCTCACCGAACCGCTGGCGCTGCACAATCTCATCCCATCGGCAAAACGGCGCGAACGGGTCGCAGAACTGCTGCGGCTGGTTGGGCTGGAGCCGCGGCTGGCCCGGCGCTATCCGCACGAGTTCTCCGGCGGTCAACGCCAGCGCATTGCCATCGCCCGCGCGCTGGCGGTCGAGCCGAAGCTGATCGTCTGCGACGAGCCGGTCTCGGCGCTCGACGTCTCAATCCGCTCGCAGATATTGAACCTGCTGCGCGAGCTTCAGGACAGGCTTGGCCTCGCTTATATATTCGTATCGCACGACCTCGCGGTGGTGAAGCACATCGCCGACCGCGTTGCGGTGATGAATCTCGGCTGCATCGTCGAGGAGGCCGATGCCGACGCGCTGTTTGCTCAACCACGTCACCCCTATAGCCGCGCGCTGCTGTCCGCGATCCCGCTGCCGCAGCCTCACGCCAAGCGCGCGAAGGTCGTGCTGCAAGGCGAGATTCCGAGCGCGCTCAATCCTCCGGCCGGCTGTCGCTTCCACACGCGCTGCCCTTTCGTGATCGATCGCTGCCGCACCGAGGTGCCCGCGCTGTCGGCCGATCGCGCCGGCCACGCCACCGCCTGTCACCGCGTCAATGAGCTGCCTCCGGCCGACACCATCCTTGCCGTAACTGACGGATTTTCGCCAACATTGGCAAAATTGATCGCGGCCTTCAGCCGAAAGACGGAAGGCGCGAACCCGACCGGTGTTGGTATACAGAGTGCAAGGCCTACAACGACGTAGCCGGAGCCATAGGGACTGTCCGATGAAGATGCTTCGCTTGGCCGCAACGGCCGCCGCCTTCCTGCTGTCGCTTGGCGCCGCCCAGGCTCAGACCACACTGCGCATCGGCCTCGCCGAGGACCCAGACATCCTCGATCCCTCCATGGCGCGCACTTATGTCGGCCGCATTGTGTTCGCCGCGTTCTGCGACAAGCTGTTCGACATCGACGAGAAGCTCAACATCGTGCCGCAGCTTGCACTGTCGAGCGAGACAGTCGATGACGGCAAGGGCCTCGTCATCAAGCTCCGGCCCGGCGTGAAATTCCACGACGGCGAGCCATTCGATGCGGAAGCCGCCAAATTCTCGCTGGAACGCCACCTGACTCTCCCCGGCTCGTTCCGCAAGCCGGAGCTCGCCTCCGTCGATCACATCGAAATCGTCGATCCCTTGACCATCAAGCTGGTGCTGAAGTCGCCATTCTCGCCGCTGCTCGCCCAGCTCACCGACCGCGCGGGCATGATGGTATCGCCGAAAGCGGCCAAGGAAGCCGGCGACAAGTTCGGCCTGCACCCGGTGTGCGCCGGCCCCTACAAATTCGTCGAGCGCGTGCAGCAAGATCGCATCGTGTTCGAGAAGTTTGCGGATTACTGGAACAAGGGCAACGTCTTCATCGACCGCATTGTGTTCCAGCCGATCGTCGACGCCACCGTGCGGCTGGCAAACCTGAAATCGGGCGGCCTCGATCTGATCGAACGCGTGCTCGCGACGGATCTGAAGGAGGTACGCGCGGATTCACGGCTGAAGGTCGCCACCGCCATCGAGCTCGGCTATCAGGGCATCACCCTCAATATCGGCAAGGACAAGGCCAAGGGGCCGCTCAGCCAATCCGCCAAGGTCCGGCAGGCGCTCGACCTTGCAATCGACCGCGAGGCGATCAACCAGGTCGTGTTCAACGGCGAGTTTCAGGTCGGCAATCAATGGGTCAATCCTGATCATCCCTACTATCAGAAATCCCTGCCCGTCCGTGCTCGCGACGTAGAGAAAGCCAAGGCGCTGCTGAAGGAAGCCGGGGTGAAGCCGCCGATCAGCGTCGACTTCCTGGTGCCGAAGGGGGCGGAGACGGAGACGCCGGCACAGGTAATCCAGTCGATGGCCGCGGAGGCCGGCTTCGACATGAAGATCCGTTTGACCGAATTCGCGACAGGGCTGAAGCAGGCCGAGGCCGGCGACTACCAGGCCTACATGCTCGCCTGGAGCGGCCGCGTCGATCCCGACGGCAACACCTTCATCTTCCTGCATAGCGGCGCGCCACAGAACTATGGCGACTGGAATAATCAACAGGCCGACAAGGCACTGGAAGACGCGCGGCTCGCGACGGACTTCGCCAAGCGCAAGGCCAGCTACGAAACGCTCGCGAAGCTGGTCCAGGATGAGGAGCCCATCCTTTACCTCTACCACCGCCGCATCATCATCGCGCATACGACAAGGCTGGAGGGCTATAGGCAGATGCCGGACGGACTCGTGCGCGTCGTTGGCCTCAAGTTGAAGTGATGCCGCTGGGATGCTGAACTTCCTCGCCCGCCGGCTTGCGCAGATCGTGCCGACGCTGTTCTTCGTGTCGGTACTGATCTTCTCGCTACAGCAATTGCTGCCGGGCGATCCCGCGCTGGTGATGGCCGGGGAGGAGCGCGATCCGGCCGTGATCGAGCAGATCCGGCACCAGTACCGGCTGGATCAGCCGGTCCCCGTGCAGTACGCGTACTGGATCAAGGGCGTGCTATCAGGCGATTTCGGCGAGTCGCTGCGCAACAAGATGCCGGTACGCGAGCTGATCGCGCAGAAGCTCCCGGTGACGCTGCAGCTCGGTTCGATGGCTATCATCATCGCATTCCTGATCGGCATTCCCGCCGGAGTCGTCGCGGCCGTGAAGAGGGGAACGGCCTGGGACTACGGCGCCAATTTCTTCGCGCTGTGGGGCATCTCCACGCCGAACTTCTGGCTCGGCATCATGCTGATCTTCCTGTTTTCGATCGAGCTCGGCTGGCTGCCGGCCTCCGGCTATGTGCCGCCGACCGAGAACTGGCGCGCGAGCCTTGCCGCCACCATCATGCCGGCCTTCGTGCTCGGCAACGCCATTGCCGCGGTCCTGATGCGCCATACCCGCAGCGCCATGCTCCAGGTCCTGGAAAGCGATTATGTGCGCACCGCGCGCGCGAAAGGCCTGTCCGAGCGGACGGTCATCCTCAAGCATGCCATGCGCAATGCGTTGACGCCGATCATTACACTCGGCGCGCTCGAGCTCGGCACGCTGCTATCGGGCGCTGTGCTGACCGAGCAGATCTTCTCGATTCCCGGCTTCGGCAAGCTGATCGTGGATGCCGTATTCAATCGCGACTACGCCGTCGTGCAGGGCGTGGTGCTGGTGACCGCCACGATCTACATCACGCTCAATCTGGTTGCCGACGTCGCCTACATCCTCGTCAATCCAAGGCTGCGGGGCTAATGCGATGACTGACGCCGCCTTGTCTGGCCCGCATGTGCAAGCCGACGAGCTGGACAGCCCGGCACGCCGCGCGCGGCGGCGACTGTTCAGGCGCAAGGCCGCGGTATTTGGGCTCATTGTGCTCACGATGTTCATCGTTGTTGCAGTCCTGGCACCGCTCATCGTGCCCTACGATCCCATCGCGACGAGCTGGAGCCTGGTGCGCAAGCCGCCCACGGCCGCGCACTGGTTCGGCACTGACGAGCTCGGCCGTGACGTCCTGAGCCGCATCGTCTACGGCGCTCGCGCCTCGCTGCTTGCCGGCCTGATTTCGGTCGCGATCGCGCTTGGCATCGGCGTGCCACTCGGCCTGCTCGCCGGCTATCGGGGCGGCTTCGTCGATGCGCTGATCAGCCGGATGACCGATGCGATGCTGGCCTGCCCGTTTCTGATCCTGGCGATTGCTCTGGCGGCGTTCCTCGGACCGAGCCTTGGCAATGCCATGATCGCAATCGGCGTTTCGGCGACCCCGATCTTCATCCGCCTGACCCGCGGACAGGTCTTGAACGTCAAGGCCGAAGACTATGTCGAAGCGGCACGCGCACTCGGCAATCCCGGTTGGCGGATCGCCTTCTCCCACATCCTGCCGAACATCCTGCCCGCGCTGCTGGTCCAGGCGACCCTGTCGATCGCCGCCGCCATCATTGCCGAGGCAGCGCTCTCGTTTCTCGGCCTCGGGCAGCAGCCACCGGCGCCATCCTGGGGCAGCATGCTCAACGCGGCGCAACGCTTCCTGACCCAGGCGCCCTGGATGGCTATCTGGCCGGGGCTCGCGATTTTTCTGGTGGTGCTGTCGCTGAACCTGCTCGGCGACGGCCTGCGCGACGCCCTGGATCCGCGGCAGCGTTAGATGACGATCTCGCGCACCACGCGGCGGCAATCCATCTCGTATTCGAGGTCGACCACCGGCGGTCGCGCGAAGTGCCAGGTCAGACCGGAGCGCAACGCGCCGCGACGAACCAGCTCGTCGGCCAAAGCGTGGTGGAAGTCACGGATCGAATAGGCCTGCACGCCCGTCGTGTCCCTCCAGCCAAAGCCGAACGCCGCCATGCGGCTTTCCATCTGCGAGGTCGTGAACCGAACCTTCTCGCGAAGTCCGTCCGGACTGAGATCGCGATAGCGCACGGTACCTTCCACATAGCTGCCGCTGCCCTCGCGCGCTTCGGCGCCGCCGGCGATCACGAAGGTCGGTGTTGTCGCACGCGTCGGGCGGGTGAAGCAGAATGCATAAAACGACGGTTCCGACGGCGGATCGATCTCGGGGCAGACATTGCTGCGCGCCACCGGGTTGGTGGTGCCGTCGAAGATGCCCCATTCGGACAGCGTCTTCACATAATGCAGATTGAAGGCACGAAAGCCTTCCTCGCTGAAGGCCGCGGGCGAGCGCAGCTCGCAGGCGCAGAAGGCCGTTAGCGGACGCCCCGCCTCCTGCATGAATTTCGCTGCGAGCGCAAACCCCTCCGCGAGTGGCACGAGACGGTCGAACCGGACACGCTCGATCTCGTAATCGTCGTCCGCGACCGCACCAGCCGAATACTGGAACACGGATGGGATGAAGCGATAGTTGCCGGCCGGAAATTCGCGCGTCATGTGAACCTCTATTCCAATTGCATGCGGATGCCCTTGCCGCCGTTGAGCAGGCG
The DNA here is from genome assembly GCF_028128765.1 of Bradyrhizobium sp. CCBAU 51627. GTDB lineage: Bacteria > Pseudomonadota > Alphaproteobacteria > Rhizobiales > Xanthobacteraceae > Bradyrhizobium. Next base: position 1,317,514 of record NZ_LBJG01000024.1, on the reverse strand, counting down.
CTTCAGATGAAATCCGGCGAGAGGATCATCGGCGTGCATGCCGACCAGCGCGGCGAAGGCCGGCATGGCCGCGGCATCGCCCGACGCCATTTTGGCAAAGGCTTCCGAATATTGCGCCGTCGCGGTGGCGTCGAATCGGTCCTGCGCCAGTGGCTCGAACGCGCGCAGCGGCTCGCTGCGTCCGCGCAGCACCAGTTCGCCGACGGGGCGGCCCTGAAAATTCTCGGCCCGCTCCGCAACGGCAGCGCTGAGACAGATGCGGGTGCCGAGATGCTTGTTGGCGGCCTCCAGCCGCGCCGCGGTATTGATGGTGTCGCCATAGGCGGTGTAGTCGAAGAAACGGTTGCCGCCGAAATTGCCAACCAGGGCCGGGCCGGCGTGAATGCCGATCCGGGTGGTGCCGAAGTTCACGCCCTTGGCTTTCTGGCGCACGCAAAAGTCCTGCGCCCAGCGATCGAGCTCATGCGCGCAGGCGACCGCACGCGTCGCGTAGTCCGGCTGATCACCCGGTGCGTTGAACAGCACCTGGATTGCATCGCCGATGATCTTGGCGACCGTCCCCTCATGCGCAAACACCACTTCGGTCATGCCGCCGACATATTCGTTGAGGAGCTCTCCCAGCGTTTCGGGCGCAGCGCTCTCGACCAGCGACGTGAAGCCAGTAATGTCGGTGAAAATGGTCGCAACATCGCGCCATTGGACCGCGATCCCCTCGCCTCCCGCCACCAGACGCCTGGCGAGTTCGGGCGAGAAGTGACGCGAAAGCGCGGCATGCGCACGCTCGGCTTCCATCTGGCGCCGCCGCACCTCGCGTAGCATCTGGACGTGCCGGACCGTCTTCTGGATCGTGGTTTCCAGGTCGATAAAGTCGATCGGCTTGGTCAGAAAGTCGAACGCGCCGCGATTCATGGCGGTGCGGATGTTGCTCATGTCTCCATAGGCGGAGACGATGATGGTCGACTTCTTGTCCTCGAATTCCTGGAGCTTCGCGAGCAGCGACAACCCGTCCATCCGCGGCATGTTGATGTCGGAGACAACCAGGTCGACGAGCGGATTCTGCTCGATTGACTCCAAGGCTTCGATGCCATCGCGCGCGAAGATGAAGTTGACCAACCCGTCCCGAATCTGCCTGCGAAATTTTTGCAGGATCAGCGCCTCCAGATCCGGCTCGTCGTCAACGAAGAGAATGGTCGGGATCATGCCGCCTGCTCGAGCCTCGTATCGATCTCCTGACGCAACTGCGCGAAGTCGATCGGCTTGGTGAGGAGGCCCGTAGCGCCCCCTTCGATCGCCTTCCGGCGCGTCTCGACGTCGCCATAGGCCGTGATCATGATGACCGGGACATGCGGATGGTCGGCGCGCACCTTGGGCAGCATGTCGAGCCCGCTCATGCCGGGCATGTTGATATCTGACAGAATCAGAATCAGCGAGGGATCCCGCACCTCGGCGGCGCGCTTGATCGCGTCTGGCGCCGAGAGCGCGAATTCCATATGGAAGCGACCGGCGCGCAGATCGCGCCGGAATTGCTGCCGGAACAGCGCCTCGACATCGGGCTCGTCATCGACGACCAGGATGTAAACGTTCAAACCTTGCCTCCAGAAGGACCGCCTGACGCCATTGCGCGCGGCAGTGTGATGATGAACTCGGTGAAAACCCCGGGCTCGGTATTCACGTCGATCGTGCCACCGTGCTGTTTCACGACGATGTCGTGGCTCATGGACAGGCCAAGCCCGGTGCCCTCGCCGGCCGGCTTGGTGGTGAAGAACGGGTTGAACATCTTCTCCCTCACGTCCCGCGGAATCCCCGTGCCGTTGTCGCGGATCCGGATCTCCACCCTGCTGCCGAGGTTCTTCGTCGTAGCCCTCAAGGTCGGCTCGAAGCCGTCGGCAGCGCTCTCCTTGCGCTTGGCCGCCGCATAGAACCCGTTCGAGATCAGATTGAGAAAGACGCGGGTAATTTCCTGCGGGTAAACATCGACCATGCCTGCCGCGGGGTCGAAATCGCGCTTGAGCGTCACGTTGAAGTTAGGCTTTTCGGCGCGCGCACCGTGATAGGCCAGATTGAGGCTCTCCTCCACGATCGTGTTGATGTCGGCGGTGCGATGCTCGCCGGAACCCTCGCGCGAATGCAGCAGCATGTTCCTGACGATGGAATCGGCGCGCTTGCCGTGCTGCACAACCTTCTCCAGATTGCCCTTGAGCATGCCGGTCAGTTCGTCGACCTCTTGTTTCGTCTTGCCGTCGAGAGAAGCCGTTTGCAGAACCTCTTTGAGCTCGTCGATTAGCTCGGTCGACACTGAAGAGAAGTTGTTGACGAAGTTGAGCGGGTTCTTGATCTCATGCGCGATGCCGGCGGTGAGCTGGCCGAGGGACGCGAGCTTTTCGGTCTGGATCAGGCGCCCCTGAGCTGCGCGTAGATCGTTGAGGGATTGTGAAAGCTCCGTCGTGCGCTTGCGCAACTCGTCCAGCAGCCGCGCGTTCTCGATCGCGATGACGCCCTGGCTGGCGAAACTGGTCACCAGACCAATTTGCTTCTCGGTGAACAAGCGGACGTCTTGCCGGAATATTGCGATCACACCGACTAAATCGCTTTCTCTGAGCATCGGCACAAGCAGGATCGTCCGGGCACCGCCAAGCTCGGCGAGCTCCACGATTGGTGGAAAGCCTGCCAGATAATCCGGCTCGCGTCTGACATCCTCAACGTGAACAAACCGCCGTGTCGCTACAACACGGCCCAGCGGGTCGGACGGAGGCGGAAAGATGACGGGTGTGCGCGCGAAGGTTTCCGCGAAGGCAGGAGGCAGATCGGACACCGATACGCAACGGAAGCCACCATCCTCGAACAGGAACAAATTGCCGAATTTGGCGCCGCAGATGAAGGTCGCGCGCTCAATAATCGTCTGGAACACGGGGGCGAGATCACCAGGCGAACGACTGATAACCTGTAGTACGTCGGATGTAGCAGTCTGGTGCAACAGCGATTCGCGCAGCTCTATGGTCCGCTGCTCGACCTTGTTCTCCAGGTCGGCGTAGGATTCCTGCAAGCGCGAGCCCATGTCGTTGAACTGGTCCGCGAGCCCTTCCAGCTCGTCGCCGGTCTTGATCGAGATGCGTTGGGAGAAATCGCCGCCGCCGATCCGCTCGGCGCCGCTGCGCAGCGCCTGGATTGGGCCGACCATACGGCGCGCCAGGAAAATTCCCGCCAATACCGCGAAGATCGATGCGGCGAGCAGCACGATCGCGAGCCGCTGCAACGAGGCGTAGAGCGAGGCATAGGCCTCCTCGACCGGCAGCTCGACGAACATGGTCCAGTGCAGCGGCTCGATCGGGGCCGAGGCGGTCAGAACCTTCTGGCCCTGGATGTTGACCGCCTCCTGAAGCGCATCGGGCATGACACCGCCGCCGGCCTGCGCTGCGTGCACTTGCGGAAGTCCCGACATGTCGGTGTTGCGCAGCACCAGGCTGATGTCGGGATGCGCAATCAGCCGCCCTTCGGGGCCGACCACATAGGCGTGCCCGTGCTGGCCGACCTTGATCTGGGACACGACATCCCAGATGAGCTTCAGATTGACTTCCGCGATGCTGACCCCGGCATCCTTCCTCGCCCCGGCCAGCGCCAGCGTCATATAGGGCTCGGACTCGCGGCGAAAATAGACCGGTCCGTAATAGACCTTGTGCGCGACGGCTTCGGTGAACTTCGGATCGCCCGATAAATCGATCCCGCTGTCGATCGCGTCCATCGCCAGCCGCGAGACGCGCAGGCGCTCTTTGCCGGTCGAATCCACCTGGGCGAGCTCGGTGATCGCAGGAACCTGGCGCAGCAGCCGCAGCGCGTCGAATCGGCGCGGCTCGATCGAACCCGCCGACCAGGGCAGCTGTGTCGTCCAGCCGAGCTGGCTCTCGATCTCCTTAATGAACTGGCTGATCTTGGCGGCCGCCGCCTCGGCCTGCTCATGCTGGACCCGGATCAGGGCGGCCTTGTGCTCGCGATAGTAGAAGAAGACCTCGAACAGGCCATTGGCCAGCAGGGCAACTGCGACGACGGCCACGAACAGCGCGACATATTTGGTGAACAGCCGGGTCCTGATCCCCCGCCCCCCCTCGGAGGACGCCACGCCGTCCCCGGCCGCGCTCGGCAGGGTCCCGGTTTGCGGGGTATCGGAATGGACGGAAATGCTCATTCCCCAAAACCTAGCAAGAAGGCCGGAACTTGTCTCCCGCCGCAGCGGGCAGGGTCACTCGATGACCTCGTCGGCAAGAGCCAGCAAGGTCGGTGGAATCTCAAGTCCGGTCGCCTTGGCAGTCTTGAGATTGATCACCAGGGGATAGCGGGTCGGCAATTCGAACGGCAGATCACCGGGATTGGCCCCGTTGAAAATGCGGGCGACGAGCGCTGCTGCCCGTTCGAAGGATTCCGGCACATCCGCTCCGTAGGACATCAGCCCGCCGTCGCGGGCAAGATCGGCATTTTCGTAGATCGCCGGTAACTTCCGGACGGCGGCGAACTCGAACACCCGCTTGCGGTTGAGAATGGTGAGCGCGTCGGCCACCATCAGGATGCCGTCCGGAAGATCCGCGTTCATCACGGAGAACGCCTCGTCGAAGTCGTCAGGCTCGCGGACGCCGAGCGCCTGCACGGTGAGGCCGAGCGCCTGGGCCGCTTTTGCCGACGCCTGGTAGCGCGTCGTCATGCCGAGGTCGTCCTTGTTCCAGAGCATTGCGACCTTGGTCAGTTTCGGCGACATGTCCTTGAGCAGCGAGAGCCGCTTGGCGCTGAGCGTTGCCGCAACGTCCGAAATCCCCGTGATCTGGCCGCCCGGATGCGCCAGGCTCTCGATCAGCTTGGTTTCGACGGGATCGCCAATGCCGCTGGCCGCCACCGTGGCGATGCCGGCCGCCTTTGCAGCCATTGCGGTCGGGTAGCCCACAATCACGACTGCATCGACGTTCCTGGTCTTCAGCTCCGCGATGAGCGCGGGGAGTTTGGCAACATCGCCTTGGGCGCCGCGCGCTTCGAAGGTCAAGTTCTGACCAAGCTTGAAGCCGCGCTCTCCGAGCACCTTGACCAGAATCTTGCCGCTGGAGCTGGTGTCCGTAATCGGCGTGATCGGGGTCAGCGTGCCCAGATGGAAGGTCCTGCCGCTCTGAGCCGCAGCAGAGCATGGCCCCAACAGCGACACACAACCGAGCCCACCGAGGAATTCGCGCCGCCTCATCGTATCTTCCCTACCGTGGCGCAACAGCGCGCTGGAGAAGTCTAGCACGGGACAAGAAAAAAGCGGCAATGGCGATGGCCATTGCCGCTCGGTAATCTTCGCCTCCGACGGCCTCAGGTGGGCCGTAACGCCTTGCCACCGAGGTCGAGTTCGTTGACCTGTTTGTTGCGCTCGGAATCGGCGGCCGCACGATGGTCGGTCGCCAGCACCACGTAGACTGCCGGCAGCACGAACAGGGTGAACAGCGTACCGATCGACATGCCGGCGACGACCACAAGGCCGATCGAGAAGCGACTGGCCGCGCCGGCGCCGGACGCGGTCAGCAGCGGGATCAGGCCGGTCACCATCGCAGCCGTCGTCATCAAGATGGGCCGCAAACGGATGCGAGCCGACATTTCGATGGCCGAGCGGCGGTCGAGCCGCTCGTTGACCTGGAGCTCGTTGGCGAACTCCACCATCAGGATGCCGTGCTTCGTGATCAGGCCGACCAGGGTAAGCAGACCAACCTGGGTGTAGATGTTCATGGTCGCCACGCCGAAGAACAGCGGGATCAACGCGCCGACGATCGCCATCGGCACCGAGATCATGATCACGAACGGATCCCGCAGGCTCTCGAACTGCGCAGCCAGCACCAGGAAGATGATGATCAGCGCGAAACCGAAGGTGATCGCGAGCTGATTGCCTTCCTGCACGTACTGCCTGGAGTCCGCAAGATAATCGTGGCTGAAACCCTGCGGCAGCTTCTTGGCCTCGCCCTCAAGGAAGTCCACCGCGGCGCCGACGGTCACGCCGGGCATCGGCACGGCCGAGAACGTCGCCGAATTGAGCTGATTGTAGTGCGTCAGCGAATTCGGATCGGTCCTGGTCTTGATCGAGACCACCGTCGACAGCGGAAGCTGCTGCCCGGTGTTGGTCGTCACATAATAGCCTCCGAGCGATTCCGGAGACAGGCGCTCGCTGCGCGGCACCTGCGGGATCACCTGGTACGAACGGCCCTGGAGATTGAAGCGGTTGATATAGTTGCCGCCGAGCAGAACCGCGAGCGTCGAGCCGAGATTCTGCATGTTGACGCCAAGATCCTGCGCCTTGGTGCGGTCGATCGTGACCTCGACATTCGGCTGGTTATAGGCGAGATCGCTATCGGAGACGATGAACATCCCGCTCTTGCGCGCGGCGTCCTTCAGCTTCTCCATCTGCTCATAGACGGTCTGGAAGCCCGCGGTGGAGCTGATGACCATTTGCACCGGCAGACCGCCCGGACCACCCGGCAGGGGCGGCAGGTTGAACGCGAAAGCCTGGACGCCCTCGATCTTGGAAAGCTCGGCCTGCACCAGCGGTTTCAGCGCGATCGAGGAGCGCTTGCGCTCCTCCCAGGGCTTGAGCAGCATGCCGGCGATGCCGCCTTGCGGACCGTTGATGCCGTTCAGCACGAAGCGCAGATCGGTCTCGGGGAAGCTCTGAAACTTCTTGTCGAGCTTGTCGCCATAGAAATCGACATAGTCGATGTTGGCGTATTTCGGCGCCTTGGTCACCGCGAAGACGATGCCCTGGTCCTCCTCTGGCGCCAGCTCTTTCGAGGTGTGCAGGTAGAGGAAACCGACGAGCCCGAGGATCGTCACCGCGAACAGGCCGGTGATCGCCTTGTAGTCCAGCGAGCGGTCGAGTCGTCGGCCATACCAGCGCGTCACAGCGCCGAACACTCTGTTAACGAGCTTGGCGAAGCGTCCCTCCTCGGTATTCTTGAGGAGAACCGAGCACATCATCGGCGACAGCGTCAGCGCGATCACGCCCGACACGATCACCGAGCCGGCGAGCGTGAAGGCGAATTCGCGGAACAACGAACCGGTGAGGCCACCGAGGAAGCCGATCGGGGCATACACCGCCGCGAGCGTGATGGTCATCGACACGACAGGACCGACGATCTCGCGTGCGCCTTGTAGCGATGCCTGGACCGGCGTCTTCCCTTCCTCCAGATGGCGGTGGATGTTCTCCACCACGACGATGGCGTCGTCGACCACGAGCCCGATCGCGAGCACCATCGCGAGCAGGGTCAGCAGGTTGAAGCTGAAACCCAGCGCCAGCATCAAGGTACACACGCCGATCATCGACAGCGGGATGGTGACGACTGGAATGATGACCGAACGGAGCGAAGCCAGGAACAAGAAGATCACCACGATCACGATGATCACGGCTTCGCCGAGCGTCTTCTCCACCTCATCGATTGATGATTGGATGAACTTGGTCGAGTCGTAGGCGACCTTCATCTTCATCGACGGCGGGAGATTGCGCTCGAGCTCGGGGAACAGTGCGCGCACGCCCTTGACCAGCGTCAGCGGGTTACCCTGCGGCGTCGCCTGCACGCCGATGAAGATCGCATGCTCGCCGTTGAAGGCGACGCTGGCGTCCGTGCTCTGGGCGGCAAGCTCGACCGTGGCAATGTCCTCCATCCGCACGAAGCCGCCGTCCTTGGCTTTGACGATCATCTTCTTGAACTGATTGACGTCGGTCAGACCCGTGTTCGTCGAGACGTTCGAGACGATGAGGTAGCCCTTGGCCTGGCCCGCCGCGGACTGGAAATTGTTGGCTTGGATCGCGGAAGCAACGTCCGCCGGCGATACGTTGCGGCCGGCCATCTTCACCGGATCGAGCCAGAGCCGCATCGCAAAAGTCTGACCACCCAGGATGTCGGCCGAAGCCACGCCATCGACGGTTGACAACACCGGCTGGACCACGCGGGTCAGATAGTCCGAGATCGCCGAGCCCGACAGCTCCTCAGAGGAGAAGCCGAGATACATCACGGCCGTGGTCTGGCCCGTGGTCTTGGTGACGATCGGGTCGTTGGACTCCTTCGGGATCAGGTATTTGACCGAGTTCGTCTTGGCCAGCACCTCGGTGAGCGCCTGGTTCGGATCGAAATTCAGCTTGATGTAGACCTGGATCGTCGAGGTGCCGAGCACGGAAGACGAGGTGATGTAATCGACGCCCTCGGCGGAAGCGACGGCCTGCTCGATCGGCGTCGTGATGAAGCCCTGGATCAGGTCCGCGGACGCGCCGGGATAAACGGTCGTGATGTTGATGACCGTGTTCGACAATTTCGGATACTGCCGGATCGGCAGCACCATCGCCGCGCGCAGCCCGATCAGCAGGATCAGCAAGCTGACAACGACCGACAGAACCGGGCGCTTGATGAAAATATCAGTAAAGGCCATCGCGGCGATCTCGATTTCTTTTGTCTCAAGAAGCGTGATCCGGCCAAGCCGGACCACGCGAGTGTCTTGTCAATAGCGCGGCGGCTGCGCGGGGATCTGCGGAGCCGGATCGGTCGAAATCGCCACCGCGGCGCCCGATTGCAGCTTGAGCTGACCGACGGCAACGACCTTGTCGCCCGCCTTGACGCCCTTGATGATCTCGGCGCGACCGTTGACGCGGTTACCGGTCTGCACGAACGTCCGCACTGCAGAGAGGCTGGTCTTGCCGTCCGCTTCCTTCTTCTCGGTGATCACGAATACGGAGTCGCCATACAGCGTGTAGTCCACCGCCGTTTCCGGAACGGTGATCACGGCCGGCTTGTCCGGCAGCACCACGGTGGTGGTCACGAACATGCCGGGCTTCAGGATCTTCTCCGGATTGGCGATCGTCGCCTGCACGCGGATGTTGCGGGTGTCGGCCGCAATCTGCGGCTCGATGGTGGTGATCTTGCCGTCGAAGGTGCGGCCCGGATAAGCGTCGACCTTCAGCCGGACCGGCTGGCCGACCTTGAGGCTTGCGGAGTCCTTTTCCGTCACCGTGAAGTTGGCCCACAGTTCCGACAGATCGGTCAACGACACGATCGCAGTACCGGCGGTCAGATACTGGCCGACCTCGACCTTACGGACGCCGAGTTCGCCGGAGAACGGCGCGCGCACCAGCTTCTGCGAGATCAGCGCTTCGGTCTTCGCGATGCCGGCGAGCGCCTGATCGTACGCGGCCTGCGCCTGGTCGACGGTTGCCTGCGGGCCGAACTGGCGCGACGCCAATTGCTTGGCGCGATCCAGCGAAAGCTGCGCGACGGTAGCCTGCGCCTTGTAATTGGCGAGGTCGCCCTGCTCCGGCGCGTCGAACAACTGCACCAGCGGGGTGCCGGCCTCGACATGGGCGCCGGGCTCGAACTTGATCTCGGTGACGCGGCCGTTGACGTCGGCGGTGACGTCGACCTGGTGCACGGCGGCAAGGCCGCCAACTGCGGTGAGCAGGTTCGGCACCACCTCGGATTTCGCTTCCGCTGCGGTGACCAGCGTCGGCGGCGGCTTGTTGTTGGCGAAGAACTGCTTGATCATCTGGCCGCGGAAATAATTGAACCAGACGAGACCACCGACGAGCGCGCCGAGGAGCGTGCCGACGATGATGAACCACAGCACCGGCCGGACCGGACGCTTGGGAGCCTTGCTGTCGATCGGTTCGCCCGAAATCTTGTGTTCGGTTACGATGTTCATTGTCATACGCTTTCTGCAATCGCCGCCTTGCCCGCACAAGCGGCCTGATCGTGGCCCAGATGCGAAGCAATTGCGGCGTCGTTAAGTCCGATGCCTCTCAGGAGAAACTCACAAAGCTGCCGCTCCAGATCGTTCGGCCTGCCATAGGCAAGACACGGCAGGGAGGGCAGTCTGGTCAGCGCAGTTGTCATCACCGTATGATGCGCAAACCAGAAAAGGTTGAGCGGTTCACTGCCACAGGCCCGCGCATCGCCGGCGGCGACGGCGCGATCGAGCGAGGCGACGAAGATCGGTCCAATCAGCGTCTCGATCTTGGCATAGAGCAACCGTGCGAACTCGCCGTCATCCAGATGACTGGTAGCCATCAGTCGCAGGCGTTGCGCTTCCTCCTGGTCGGGACCGTCGGCAATCAGCAGGAAATGCTGGACCATGCCGCGGATCAGTTCGACCAGGGTCGCCGTCGACGGCTCCCGCTCGAGGAGCTCGGTCAACGCCGGGTCCGCTTCGCATTCGTCACTCAGGATTTCGGCGTAGAGCGCCGCCTTGGACGGGAAATGCTTGAACAGCAGCGCCTCGGAAATGGCAGCAGCGGCCGCCACGCTCTTGGTCGTGGTGCCGTTATACCCGTGTCGGGCAAAGCAGCGTTTCGCGGCACCGAGGATCAATTGACGCCTCAGGTCGCTCGTCATACGCAATGAGCTCATGCTAGTGAGTAAGCACTCACTAGCGCGAAAGTCAAGCACTATGCTGCATCGCAACCTGAATGCGTTGTATAATAAGTAGAAATTGGCCTCACCTGCAAGGCCTGCGAGCAGGACTGGGGCGACTTAAATGGGCTGAAAGCCGAGGTCCCCCCGAATCCGGTTGAGGATGTAAGTCCCGTCCCGGGTCGGCAGGATGCGCTCCAGATTGGCGCTATCGATCTTCACATTGGCAAATCGCGGCCCTGCCGTGAGGTCGTGAACGGCTTTGGCAAAGGCCTCCACCTCGGCCATGGTTGAGATCGCCCGGCTGTCGGCGATGCCGCAGGCCTTGGCGACGCCGACAAGGTCGGCAGCGGCAGAGGTGTGGCTGGTCTGGCCGCCGGTCTCACCATAGGCCTCGTTGTCGAGTACTGCGATCGAGAGGTTGGCCGGCTTTTGCAGCCCGATAGTGGCGAGACTGCCCATCCCCATCAACATCTCGCCATCGCCGGTAATGACCAGGACCGGCAACTCCGGCTGTGCCAGCGCGAGCCCGAGGCCGATCATCGCAGCGCCGCCCATGCCGCCCCAGAGATAGAAGTTGCGGGCGTGGTCGCCGGCGGCGGTGATGTCGTTGGTCGAGGCCCCGAGGCCGCCGATGGCAACGACGTCCTTGCGGTTCTCAAGCAGCGCGGAGACCACCTGGCGGCGATCAAGCAGATTGGCCTTGCTCATTTGGTGAAAACCTTGGCGCCGATCAGGCGCTGCGACAGCAGGACGGCGGTGGGCGTGAGTGCGTTGTAGGCCTGCGCCGCAGCCGCTTCCAGCACCGCCGGCACTTCGGCTGCGTTCGAGGCGCGCATCACCTTGATGCCCGAGAGTTCGAGCACTCCTTGCGTAGTCGAGCCCATCGGCACCTGCCAGGGATTGAACTCGCCCCACTCGCCGCGCATGGTGATGAGCGTGAGGAAGGGAAAGCGCAGGATCGGGATCAGCGACAGCATGTTGATGCAATTGCCGACGCCGCTCGACTGCATCAGCAAGACGCCGCGCTGGCCACCGGCCCAGGCACCGGCGAGCAGCGCCACACCCTCCTCCTCCGTCGTGAGCGGAATGCCGCGCATCGTGGAGGAGCTCAGCACGCACTGGATCAGCTTCGAATGGCCGGCATCGGGCACATAGGGCACCTGCCGGACGTCGAAGCGTTGCAAGGTCGCGAAAATATCGTCGGGCCAGTTCGGCGCCGTGTCGGCAGCATCAGGGCGGGCGTGCATTTTCCTGTCCGGTCGGCTAGCAAGGTTCGGAGAGTGTAGACGCGTGCACGCATGAACCAGAACAAGAAAAACGGCATAACGGCTTTAACCGGCGAGTATAACGGGATGAACGCAGATGCGAAGGAGCTGGCGGCGAGCTTCGACCTCGAGAAGCTGACGCCGGAGTTCTACGACAACCCCTATCCGACCTATCGTGCATTGCGGGAGAACGAGCCGGTCAAGCGGCTGCCGAACGGCACCGTGTTCCTGACGCGCTATGACGATCTCGTCACCACCTACAAGAACACGAAGTCCTTCAGCTCCGACAAGAAGCGCGAGTTCGCACCGAAATATGGCGACACGCCGCTCTACGAGCACCACACGACGAGCCTCGTCTTCAACGACCCGCCTTCGCATACAAGAGTGCGCCGCCTGATCATGGGCGCGCTGTCGCCGCGGGCGATTGCCAGCATGGAAGGCGACCTCATCAAGCTCGTCGACGGCCTGCTCGATGCCATCGCCGCGAAGGGCCATTGCGAACTGATCGAGGATTTGGCCGCCTCGATCCCGATCGAGGTGATCGGCAATTTGCTCGACGTCCCGCATGAGGAGCGTGCGCCGCTGCGCGACTGGTCGCTGGCGATCCTTGGCGCACTCGAGCCGGTCGTATCACCCGAGGCGGCCGCACGCGGCAACAAGGCGGTGACGGACTTCCTTGTCTATCTCCAGACGCTGGTCGCGCGGCGGCGCGAGAAGCCGGGCAATCCTGATCGTGACGTGCTGACGCGCCTGATCCAGGGCGAGGAGAATGGCGAGCGGTTGACCGAGAAGGAGCTGCTGCACAACTGCATCTTCCTGCTCAATGCCGGCCACGAGACCACGACCAATCTGATCGGCAACGGCCTCGTTGCGCTGGACCGCAATCCGGATCAGAAGCAGCGGCTGATCGACAATCCCGACCTGATCAGGACCGCCGTCGAGGAGGTGCTGCGCTACGAAAGCTCGAACCAGCTCGGCAACCGCATGACCACCGAGCGGGTCGAGCTCGGCGGCGTCACGCTCGAGGCTGGCACGTCAGTGACGCTGTGCATTGGAGCTGCCAACCGGGACCCCGCGCAGTTTCCCGCCCCCGAAACATTCGATGTCGCGCGCACGCCGAACCGGCATCTCGCCTTTGCCACCGGTGCGCATCAATGCGCCGGCATGGCGCTGGCACGGCTCGAAGGCGCGATTGCGATCTCGCGCTTCCTGGCGCGTTTCCCGGACTATGCCGTCAGCGGCGCACCGGAGCGGGGCGGACGGGTCCGGTTCCGCGGCTTTTTGAGCGTGCCCTGCGCGATCGGATGAGGTCCCAAAACAAAAAAGTCGAAAACAACCCCATGCACAGTAGACCGCGGGTTGGCCAAGGATGACCTGTGGCTCGGCAGAACCATCTGACATTTCGAGCAAATCTGACCATGCCGCATCATCGGCATATGAAAGCTTCCGCACGTTGCGGCCGATACCCACATTAAGCTGAGCGCGGCCGGCAAACGCCGCAGCGCAGCAATGGAGTGGCGAAGATGGGCCCGTCGGTTATTGATTTCCTCGCAACCGAAAGGCGCCTTGGCACCTACAATTACGAGCCGATCGGGGTCGTCCTGTCGCGCGGCGAAGGCGTCTGGGTCTGGGATACCGAAGGCAACCGTTATCTCGATTGCCTCTCCGCCTATTCCGCGGTCAGCCAGGGCCACTGCCACCCCAAGATCCTGGCGGCGATGGTCGAGCAGGCACACAGGCTGACGCTCACCTCGCGCGCCTTCCACAACGACCAGCTCGCCCCCTTCTACGAAGAGATCGCGGCGCTCACCGGCTCGCACAAGGTGCTGCCGATGAACAGCGGCGCCGAGGCTGTCGAAAGCGCAATCAAGTCGGTCCGCAAATGGGGCTATGAGGTGAAGGGGGTGCCTGATGGCCAGGCCGAGATCATCGTCTGCGCCAATAATTTCCACGGACGCACGCTGGGCATCGTCGGCTTTTCAACCGACCCCGAGACCCGCAAGCACTTCGGGCCGTTCGCGCCGGGCTTCAAGGTCATCCCGTTCGGCGATGCCGCGGCGCTGGAGGAGGCAATCACTCGAAACACCGTCGCCTTTCTGGTCGAGCCGATCCAGGGCGAAGCCGGTGTCATCATTCCCCCTTCAGGCTATTTCACGAAAGGGAGGGAGCTCTGCACCGCCAACAACGTGATGCTGGTGCTCGACGAGATCCAGACCGGGCTCGGCCGCACCGGCAAGCTGCTGGCCGAGCAGCACGAGGGCATCGAGGCGGACGTGACGCTGCTCGGCAAGGCCTTGTCCGGCGGCTTCTATCCCGTCTCAGCCGTGCTCTCGAACAACGACGTGCTCGGCACATTGAGACCCGGGCAGCATGGCTCAACCTTCGGCGGCAACCCGCTGGCCTGCGCGGTGGCGCGCGCCGCCCTGCGCGTGCTGGTCGAGGAAGGCATGATCGAGAACGCGGCGAGGCAAGGCGCGCGCTTTCTGGACGGCCTGAAAGACATCCGCGCCAACACGATCCGCGAGGTGCGCGGGCGCGGCCTGATGCTGGCTGTCGAGCTGCATCCGGAAGCCGGCCGCGCCCGCCGCTACTGCGAGGCGCTCCAGGCCAAGGGCATCCTCGCCAAGGATACCCATGAGCACACGATCCGCATCGCCCCGCCGCTGGTGATCACCAGCGACCAGGTCGACTGGGCGCTCGAACGCTTCGCCACGACCCTGACGCAGGATTTCTCCTGAGGTTGTCTGCGTCGGAAAATCGCAATGCCGGGCGTGGCCAGCAACGAACGATTCCGCTAGCTGTGCGTTGAAACGTCGTGGGCGATTATGAGCTGGGAGCGACAATCATGCTTCCGCGTGGCGTTTGCCTTACGGCTGTCTTCGTTGGTATCTCGATGCTGGTGACGAGCGTCGGCGCGTTCGCCCAAGGACCAGGCCACGGAAGGGGCGGACCACCCGGCCCTGCCCCGGCACCACGGCCAGCAGCACCACCGGCCATGGCCCGCCCGGCAGCGCCACCAGTCATGGCACGCCCCGCCGCCCCGGCGTTCCACCCGCCCTCCATGCCGCAGCGGCCGGCGATGGCCCCACATTTCGCCGCACCGCAACCGCGCCCGGCCCCACACTTCGCTGCGCCCCCACCGCGAGCCGCCCCGCACTTCGCAGCGCCGCGGCCTGAATTCCATCGGGCGCAGCAACGTCCCGCCATGGTATCGCGGCCGCCGCATATCGCCGCCCCCTCGCGCCCGAACGCACCGGCAGCCGTGAGCCAACGGTTATCGCGACGGGATCAGATCGAACAGCGAGCACAACAGCATCAGCAGCAGATTCAACAGCGCCAGCAGGTGGTGCAGCAACGGCAGCGCGAGGTGCTGTCGCGCCAGACCGCGGAGCGCCAGAGCCGCATCGATCGCTTGCAGCAGCGCGTGCAGCAGCTCCAGTCGCAGAAGCCGGAAGGCGCGCGGGCGTTGCGCGAGCAGCAACGGACGCTGCAGACGCAGAACCGCCTGCTCGAGCGTGAGCAGCGTGCGCAGCAAAGCGACATCGCGCGCCAACAGCGGCTTGGATTACAGGCTCCGGCCGGGCGCACGCCAGCGACTGCGGCCGCCGTGCAGGCCGCCCAGCGCGGGCGGTTTACCGAGCCCTTCCGTCAGCAGGTGACTGCGCAAACCCAAGCGGCGCTCACCACCCGCGAGAGCGGCTGGGCTCCCCGGCAGGCCTGGCGACACCGCCATCCCGCGGTGTTCGTGGCATGGCTCGGGCCCGTGTTCTGGCCGTACGCCTATTCCGACATTTTCGACTACACGTTCTGGTCCTATGCTTACGAGCCCGACTACTGGGCGTACGCGTATGACGACTTCGTCGATACCGTGTTCTGGAGTGGCGACAGCCCCTATTCCGCCTATGCCAGCATCGAACCGTATGACTATCCGCAAACTGGCGGTGGTTCCCGCGCGCGCCAGCGCACCAGCGTGAGCCCGCAAACGCTACAGCAGGTGTGCGGCACGCCGGACAAGGGCGTCACCGCCTGGCCGCTTGCCGATATCGCGAGGGCGGTGCAGCCGACGCCGGAGCAACGCACACTGCTCGACGAATTGAAGGCGGCGGCCGCCAGGGCTGCCGACGTGTTCAAAAACTCCTGTTCGGAGACCTATGCGCTGACCCCGCCTGGCCGCTTGCGGGCCATGATGAACCGCATCAGCGCGACGCTGGAAGCGGTCAAGATCGTGCGACCGGCGCTGGAAAACTTCTACAACTCGCTCAGTGACGAGCAGCAGGCCCGCTTCAACGCGCTCGGCCCCAATGTCGGCGACCGCTCGCAGCAGCAGCAACAAGCCAATGCCGAGAACTGCAGCGCTCCGAAATCCGGCCTGACCCAGTTTCCGATCCAAAGGATCGAGGCTGTGCTCCACCCCGCCGGCAAGCAGAAGGACGCACTCGACCGCCTCAGTGACGCGACAGCCAAAGGCGTTGAGGGCCTGCAGGCGGCCTGCCCGAACGATATACCGCTGACACCGGTCGGCCGGCTCGAAGCGATGCAGCACCGGCTAGAGGCCATGCTGACCGCCGCCAACCTGGTCCAGCCCGCGCTGGACGAGTTCTATGCCACGCTGAGCAGCGAACAGAAGGCGCGCTTCAATACGCTGCAGCAGGTCGCCGGGCCGTGAGGGCGGCCTCGCGTTGCGATCTGCGCAGCGACCGGACGATGCCGGGTGACGCCTCACGTGGAAATCGGCTTCCCCCCGGCTTCATTCGTGCTCGTGGTCGCATGAGGCTGCTCGACCTCATTCGAGCCAGTGGCGTTGCATTGTTGAAAGTAAGAGGACAACTCGAGATCAGCCAGATGATCCCAGTATTCTGCTTCTGCGAGCAGCTTCCATTTGTTCATGCTGTTGTACGCGGCCTGTTGGCGGCACAGTGAGCTCATCGCACGCAAGCGTCGCACTTTCTCCACTGCGAACCTCCTCCGCGCCTGCTTGCCTGCAAGCGCATCTGTGTTGTCGGAGCTTCGCAGATCGAATTGACGAGTGATAGTCCGGTGTTTGACGGTAAATCGATGACAGCGCAATCGTCTGACTTTTCACCGACCGCACGCGTGTTAACTACACTACCGTCTTGTGCCGCCTGATACAGGTACGCAGTACCTCGTCCATCGGCGTTCCCCACCAGTCATTCGAGAAGATTTCGATCTCCGAATAGCCGGCAAAGCCCTGTGCTTCGACCGCCGCCCGCACGGATCTGATGTCGATGACGCCGTCACCCATCATGCCGCGGTCGTTGAGGATGTCTCTCGTCGGCACCAGCCAGTCGCAGACGTGGAACGCGAGCAGGCGATCTTGCCCAGCCCGCGCGATCTGGCCCATCAGCTCTGGATCCCACCAGATGTGATAGACGTCGAGCGCGACGCCGAGCATGCCGGTACGACTAGGGTCGAGCCTGTCGCAGATGTCGAGCGCCTGCTTCGTGGTATTCACGCAGGCACGGTCGGCGGCATAGGCCGGATGCAGCGGCTCGATGGCGAGCGGCAGCTTTGCCTGCTTGGCGTAGTCGAGCATCTCGGCGAGAGCTTCCTCGACCTGCCCGCGCGCGGCCACGATATCCTTGGACGCCTCGCTGCCCGGCCGCGAATATTGCGGCAGGCCGCCGACGACGAGCACGATGCAGGGCGCGCCCAGCGCCTTGGCTTCGTCGACGCAGCGGCGGTTGTCGTCACGCACCTCGCCCCGGCGTGAGGTATCCGAAGTGAACATCCCGCCACGGCAATAGCCCGACAGCTCGAAGCCGGCATCACGCACAGCGCGCACCGCGCGATCAAGGCCAACGGCCGCGACCTGGTCGCGCCAGGGATCGATGGCGCGAATGCCGTGCCTGGCACATGCGTCGATGATCTCGACGAGATCACCCTGCTTGCGGACCGTCGCCGTGTTCAGCGACAGCCACCGGTGGTCGGAGGAGAAATCGCGCATCAGGATTCGATACCGTGGGTGGCGAGCACGGCTTTCATCCGACGCGTCGCGAGTTCAGGGTTGGCGAGCAGGCCGGCCCTGTCGGCCAGACGAAACAGCTCGGCGAGATGCAACGTGGAGCGCGTACTCTCCTGGCCGCCGACCATGGTAAAGTGATCCTGGTGGCCGTTGAGATAGGCCATGAACACCACGCCGGTCTTGTAGAACCGCGTCGGTGCCTTGAAGATATGGCGCGACAGCGGCACCGTGGGACCCAGCACGTCGTGGAAGCCGGCTTCGTCGCCAGCCGCGAGCCGCGATAACGCATAGGACGCGGCCGGAGCGATCGCATCGAAGATACCGAGCAGCGCGTGCGAGAAGCCTTCGCTGTCGCCGGCAATCAGCTCCGCATAGTTGAAATCGTCGCCAGTATACATCTTGACACGCTTGTCGAGGCGGCGGCGCATGTCGATCTCGCGCTGCTTGTCGAGCAGCGAGACTTTCACCCCGTCGACCTTGGCGGCGTTGCCGTTGATGATCGCGACCGCAATGTCCATCGCCTTGTCGAGGTCTTGGGTGCCCCAATATCCCCCCAGCGCCGGATCGAACATGTCGCCGAGCCAGTGGATGATGACGGGCTCGCGGACCTGCGACAGCACGCGGTCATAGACTCTTGCGTAATCGTCAGCATTTCTGCCGAGCCTGGCCAGCGCGCGCGAGGCCATCAGGATGATGCGGCCGCCAACCTTCTCGACCGCCGAGATCTGCTCCTCATAGGCGCGGATCACGTCATCGAGGCTCCTGGCATCCTCCACGGCAAGATGATCGGTGCCGGCGCCCGAGAACACCAGCGCATTGCGGCGCTTGGCGGCCCCGACCGAACGTGTGATCAGCTCCAGCGAAGTCGGCCAATCCAGCCCCATGCCGCGCTGCGCGGTATCCATGGCCTCGGCAACCCCGAGGCCGAGGTCCCAGACATGCTCGCGGAAGGCAATGGTCTTGTCCCAGTCGACGGCGACCGACAGCCAGGGATCATTGTCCGCGAAGGGATCGGCGACCGTGTGCACGGCCGAGAAGGCGATGCGGTTCAGCGGTCCTTCGAGCTTGGCAGGAAACGTGCGCGAGGCGGCGAGCCGGTAGGTTTCGATCGAGCGATCGGTCTTCGGCAGCTTGAGCGACAGGGACGACATTGAAGCACCAGACTTGGGCAGGACGGGCTTGTTCATGATTTCGGACCTCTCCCCGTCATTGCGAGCGAAGCGAAGCAATCCAGAATCTCACCGCGGATGCAGTCTGGATTGCTTCGCTTCGCTCGCAATGACGGCTTGGTAGGCATCGGGGCTATATCCAACAGACTTCAGACAACCTCACGCCTTGATCGGCGCGACGTCGATCCAGCGCCGCTCCTTCCAGCTCTTCAGCGCGCATTCGGCGAGCTGCACGCCCTTGGCGCCTTCGAGCAGGGTGAACTTGTAGGGCGCATCCTCATAGACGTGGCGGATAAACATCTCCCATTGCTCCTTAAAGCCGTTGTCGTAGGTGACGTTATCAGGCAGCTTCTGCCAGTCGCCGTAAAAGTCATGCAGCCGCTTCTCGTCGGGATTCCACACCGGCCTCGGGGTCGCCTGCCGCGCCTGGATCATGCAGTCGGTAAGGCCTGCAACCGCCGAGCCGTGCGTTCCGTCGACCTGGAAGGTGACGAGGTCGTCGCGATAGACCCGCGTGACCCAGGACATGTTGATGTGCGCGATGATGCCGCCTTCGAGCTGGAAGGTCGCGTAGGCGGAATCGTCCGCGGTCGCCTTGTACGCCTTGCCCTGCTCGTCGTAGCGCTCGAGGATATCGGTGTTGCCGATGCAGACTACGCTCTGGACGTTGCCGAACAGGTTGTCGAGCACGTAGCGCCAGTGGCAGACCATGTCCAAAATGATGCCGCCGCCATCTTCGCTGCGGTAATTCCAGGACGGACGCTGCGCCTCCTGCCAGCCGCCTTCGAACACCCAATAGCCGAACTCGCCACGCACCGAGAGGATGCGACCGAAGAAGCCGCTATCGCGCAGGAAGGCGATCTTCTTCAGGCCGGGCAGGAACAGCTTGTCCTGTACCGTGCCGTGCTTGACACCCTTGGCATTGGCGAGCCTGACCACCTCGACCGCTTCCTCGAAATTCGTCGCGATCGGCTTCTCGCAATAAACGTGCTTGCCGGCATTGATGGCCTGGGTCAGCAGACCGGGCCGCGCCTGCGTGGTCGCGGCGTCGAAGAACATGGTGTCGTTCTTGTCGGCGAGCGCGGCGTCGAGGTCGGTGGTCCAGCGCGTGATGTTGTAGCGCTTGGCCAGTGCCTCGACCTTCTCGGCGCTGCGGCCGACCAGGATCGGATCCGGCATGACGCGATCGCCGTTTTTCAGGCGGACACCGCCCTGGTCGCGGATCGCGACGATCGAACGGATCAGATGCTGGTTGAGCCCCATGCGGCCGGTGACGCCGTTCATGATGAGGCCGAGGCGTTGTGTGGTCATGCCAGATACTCCTGAAGTGATGTTGGCTGTTCGAGCCGTGGGAGCGCCGACCAGTCCGGATGGACCGAGGTCGCAAAGCCCGCAGCATGGAGCGATCCCGTCAGGAGATCGCCGTTGTGAATGGAAAGCCGGACGCCCTGCCCGGCACCAGCGTAGAGATCGGGATGCGCGGCCGCGAAGGCCGCAGCTTCAGCGGCCGGCGTCTCGCCGAAGCCGTCGACATAGTGATGACCGTTGCGCTCGGCATGAGCGACGCCAATGAAGGCACCGAGCGCAAGGTCCTGTTGGACGGCAAGGCCAGCCTGGCAGGTCAGGTCCTCGCCGGTGATGAAGAACGTCTCTCCGCTCGCGCTCCATTTCGCTGCACGCGTGGCGTTGACGAGGGACTTGTAAAGGCCCTTGCAGGATTTCGAGGAAATGCCGCGATAGCCCAGCGCCCGCGCTGCAAGAAACGCGTCATAGGAATCGTCGGCCTCGTCGATGATGAAGCTGCGTGCCGCCAGCGGGCCAAGCGGCGACTGCCGCGAGACGTCGCGCGGCATCGGCTGCTCGACATAGAGCAGGCGCGTGGTGATGGGGCGCAGCGCGGCGTCGCGGTCGAGCCGGTCCATCAGGGCCTGCAGCGCGGCCAAGTCGGCATATTGCTCGTTGGCATCGAGCGTCACCTTGGTGTCGCGCCCCAGCGCGTCGAGTTCGTTGCCGATGCGCGCCAGCCGTACTGCATCGGCTGAGGGATCCCCCGACAGCTTCAACTTGAAATACCGTGCACCGGCGTTCTCGCGTGCGTCGGCAACACCACCCTCGCCTGCGACGGGATCGTCAAGGCCGATCGTGTGCCTGATGGCAACGCGCAGCCGCGGCTTGCGGCCGGCGAGAAACACGGCGAGATCGGCGTCCTTCAGGTCACGCGAAAGCCGCGCATCAATGCCGGAAATGTTGCCGGCCATGCCGTCGAAGACATTGGTCTCAACCGCGCGCAAGAGCGCATCGAGGACCGCCTTGTCGATCTCGGCGGGGCCGTAAGCTGCGGCCAGCGCTGGAATGTTCTCTTTCGCACAAGCCGCGACCTGTGCGCCGATGCAGGAGGCATGCAGATCGAACGCCGTCTGGAAACCGGTTTGCGCGAGGTAAAGATCGCGCGCGATCTCGAGCGAGCGACGCAAGCCATCCACCGTCTGCGCCGGCGACAGCTCCGGCCGCTTGTCGAACCATTTTGGCACCAGCAGCTCGGCACTGGCGCCCACCGCAGTTCCCCTGCCGGCGACCTCGATCTCGACCCGCACGAACAGCTGCGGCGTCGCGTTGATGGTCACCGCGCCAAAGCGGAACGGCCGCGCGAAATGCACCGGACGTTCGAAGAAGGCAATATCTCGCAGCTTCAGGCGCACGGATACGGTCCCAAGAAGGTCGTCATGCCCGGGCTTGTCCCGGGCATCCACGTGCTTTGTCCCGAGGGGCGGCACGTGGATGGCCGGGACAAGCCCGGCCATGACGTCCAGGAAATTAGAGCCGGTCCCATCGCCCTAATCCAACGTCCCTTGCGAGAAGAAATGCTTGCGGATGCGTTGCACCAGCTCGGTGAAGACAGGATCGGCCATCACGTCGAGCGAGCGCGGGCGCGGCAGCGGCACGTCGTAGATCGCGGCAATCGCACCGGGGCGCTCGGTCATGACCAGCACGCGGTCGGCGAGGAACACGGCTTCCGGAATCGAATGCGTGATCAGGAGCACCGTCTTCTTCGTCTCGCGCTGAATCCGCATCAGCTCGACATTCATGCGCTCGCGCGTCAGTGCATCGAGCGCACCGAACGGCTCGTCCATCAGCATGATCCTGGGATCGTGCACCAGCGCACGGCAGATCGAGGCGCGCTGCTGCATACCGCCGGAGAGCTGCCAGGGCAGCTTCTTCTCGAAGCCTTCGAGGCCGACGAGCTTGAGCAGCGACTTGGCGCGGGCGAGATATTCCTGCCGCGGCAGCCGCTTCATGTCGATCGGCAGCATCACGTTGGAGAGGATGTTGCGCCAGGGCAGCAGCAGCGCGTTTTGAAAGACGATGCCGACATTGCCGTGCGGCGTCGTGACCTTCTCGCCTTCGACCAGCACCTCGCCTGATGTCGGCGGCAGCAGGCCCGAGATCAGCTTGAGCAGCGTGGACTTGCCGCAGCCGGACGGGCCGACCACGACGAAGAACTCGCCGTCGTTGATGTGGAAATCGAGCGGCCGCAGCGACGGCACATCGCCGTCGCGCGTCCGGTAAGTCTTCGACACGCCTGACAGTCTGATGCCCGACGTATCGCCGGCAGCCCGGTCGCTCACCAATCTCAGATGCGCGGCCGGTTGCACGGTTTCACTCACTGCTTTCGCTGGTTTCACGTGCCACTCTTCGGCAGATAATCGTTGGTGTAGAAGGCCTTGGGGTTCTCCTTGGCCTTGGCATCGAGCCCGCCATATTCGACCATCAGATTGACGGTATCAGTCATGTTCTGATCGGTGACCTGGAACGGCCGCTTGTTCTTGGTCTCCGCGGTCCGGTACAGCGGAATGGTCAGCTCGAAGCCCTGCGTCAGGGTGTCGATCTTGCCGCCCTTGGGGTTGGCGTCGAGGATGGACTGCGCGGCCGCCTTCGGATCCCTCTCGGCGGCTTCGACCGCTTTCGTCGTTGCCGACATGAAGCGACGAACGAGATCGGCATTGGCCTTCACATAGTCGGTGTTGGCGATGATGCCTGATGAGACCATGTTGATGCCGTAGTCGGCGAACTTGATGGGATAGACGTCCTTGCCGGTGGCGTCCTTGATCTTCATCGACTGGTCCATGACGTAGCCGAGCAGCAGATCGGCCTGGCCGTTGATGACCGCATTGAGCTTGGTCTGGCCATCGCCGGCAACGGTCTTGAAATCGCTCTCCTTCAAGCCGGTCTTCTTCAGGAACAACGGCCAGATCTGGGTCATGGAATCCGCCGGCGTGATCGCCACCGTCTTGCCTTTGATATCCTCGGGCTTCCTGATGTTCTTATCGGCAAACCCCATCGCGGACATCGGTGAGGTCTGCAGCAGCACACCGGTCGCGATGACAGGCGCACCCTTGATCGCGGCGCGCATCATGGTGGGAACGTCGACATAGCCGAAATCGGCGGTCTTGGCGGCGACCGCCTGCGTGGTCGCAGCCGAGCCGCGGCCTTCCTGGATCTCGAGGTCGATGCCTTCGGCGGCATAGATGCCCTTGGCCTTGCCGTAATAGAACGGCGCGTGTTCGCCATAGACGTACCAGTTCAGCATCAGCACGACCTTGTCGGCTGCCTGCGCCGGCACGGCTGCAAACGCCAGCAGCGCCACCGCTGCAGCCCCAATCCACCGCTTCATCGTCACTCTCCCTTGCCGCTATGTTTCGGCCATTGATGGCCGTTTGCTTGAACTCATTGTTTGAGCATGACTGCTTCGGAAAACCGCGACACACTTTTCCGGATCATGCTCTTAAGAGGCGAAAATCACGTCCTCGCGCTGGCTGACATGCCAGGGGATGACCAACTTCTCGATCCGGTCGACGATCCAGAACAGGATGACGCCGAGCAGCGCGAGGAGCACGAGCGCTGCGAACATGGTCGGCAAATCGAAGGTGCCGATCGAGCGTTGCATCACATAGCCGATGCCGGAATTGGACCCGACAAATTCGCCGACGACGGCGCCGACCACAGCGAGCGTCACCGAGACCTTCAGGCCGGAGAAGATCGCCGGCAGCGCATGCGGCAGATTCACCGCGCAAAACACCTGAAAGCGGCTGCCCTGCATGGCGCGGGCGAGATCGACCATATCAGGGTCGACCGACTTGAAGCCCTGCACGGCGGAGACCACGACGGGAAAGAAGCCGAGCAAAAACGCCGAGATCACCTTCGGCAGGATGCCGAAGCCGAACCAGACCACGAACAGCGGCGCGATCGCGATCTTGGGCACGGACTGGGAGAAAACCAGCAACGGATAGACGTAGCTCTCCACCGTCTTCGAGCCCGCAATCAGCATGGCCACGGGAATGCCGAACAGCGCGGAAAGCAGGAAACCCCAGACGGTCGCATAGGTGGTCGGCCAGCATTGGCGCAGCAGCTCCGGCCAATCGGAGCGGAGCACGGCAACGACATCCGCCGGCGCCGGGATCTGATAGGCGGGGATCTTGAACAGCCGGATCGACAGATCCCAGGCCACCACGATGAAGACAAGGAACAAGAGCGGCCGAACCCAGGCCGCGTTCAGCATCTTGGACACCGCATTTTGCGGCTTCGGCTCGGCCAATTTTCACTCCCGGCAGTCTTCTTCGTTGTCCGGAGAAATTAACCTGTTGGATAAATACTGTCCAGAGGATTCCCTGTGACGTTTCGCGGCGGGTTCCGGCCGTCGAAAGGAGCATGGAGACACACGGTGTGGCAGCATCGTCGCGCCCAAATCCCAGGTGTCATTCTCCGCGAAAGCGGGGAATCCGGAACGCCGCGGAGTCCGTATCTCACCGGCGCCTCTGGAATACTGGATCGCCCGATCAAGTCGGGCGAAGACAGCGGAGATTGCTGAAGCAGTCGTCGGAAGCAGCTAAACCGTCTGTGCCACCGCCGCGCGCGACTTCGGCGCCTTCGTGGTCTCGAACAGCGCCACCGACTGCCCCGTCAGCGCGGCCAGCACCAGGCCGACCATGTGGGCGAGCCGCTCGTCCTTGGCCTTCTGGTCCAAGAGGTCGCGACCAAAGATCACGCCGAGCGTCGCCGAGTTCGAAAGATAGAAGAAGCTGAGCGCCGCGATCGAGATGTAGAGCTGCACCGGATCGACGGCGACCTGGAAATCGCCGCTCTCGACGCCGCGCCGGACCACGGCGCGGATCATCTCGACGAAGGGCGAGTGCATCGACTTGACCTTGGTCGATCGCTTCAAATGCTTGGCGCGCGCGAGGTTCTCGGTCTGGAGCAGCGACAGGAACTCGGGATTGCGCAGGAAGTAATTCCAGGTGAATTCGATCAGCCGCCTGATCGCCTCGGGCGGATCGAGATGCTCGAGATCGAGCCCCCGCTCCTCGCTGCGGATCTTGTCGTAGGCGCCTTCGAGGACCGCGAGATAGAGCTCGTCCTTGTTGCCGACGTGGTAGTACAGCATGCGCTTGTTGGCGCCGGCCTTGGCCGCGATGCGGTCGACGCGCGCACCGGCGAGCCCGTGAGCGGAAAACTCCTGCTTGGCAGCTTCGAGAATGCGCAGCCGCATCCCTTCAGGATCGCGCTGCCATTTCAGGGTTCGCTTTGCGGTTGCCTTGGCCAAACCGGGTGCTCGCTGGGTGGTGTGGATACGTCCTCTACCACGCGCGCGCCGACATTGCGAGGAGCGAAGCGACGAAGCAATCCAGACTGTCACCGCGGCGCCAGACTGGATTGCTTCGCTGCGCTGGCAACGACGGGTGGAGAGAGCGTCGGCTACTCCGCCGGCTTCGGCGAACGCTCGAGCAGCACGGTCTGGATCCCGCAAGTGCCGCTGCGCACCGTCATGATGCGTGTGCCGGGCTTGCGGCCGTTGCGGACGTCGCTGACATCGAGGCCGGCGGCGATCAGGCGGGCGCGCGTGGCGTCGATGTCGGCGACGCGCCAGCTCAGGCCCCAGAGACGGTCATGCCTGATATCGCCGCCCGCGACGGGACGGCGCACCACCTCGACGATGAGATCGCCGCAGCGGAAGAACATCAGCTGGCCCCAGTCATGATGGGAGCGGTCGAGCGCAAGATCGAGCCCGAGTCGCGCGCCGTAGAGGGCGGCGGCGCGATCGGAATCCTCTGAGGTGATCACGACATGATCGAGTCCGTCGATCGGCGCGAAGTCAGTTGCGACCGACTTCGGCCGCTCCTCGGCAAGCTCGAGGAAGAACATGCGCACGGCCCGCGTCAGTTCGGTCGCGGCCCGCGTGCGCTTCCAATGCAGCACCGCACCGCTCAAATCATCGCTGCTCTCGACCTCGGTGACGGGGTCGGGCTTCAGCGCCACCCGGTCCAGCCGCCGGTGCATCTTGCCGATGTCTGCGACGCGAAAGCACAGGCTGGCCAGCATGCCCTCCTGGTCCTCGAGCAGCGCGCGCATCCGGTCCGCCGTCGCGGTAAAGCCGCTCGGCGCCATCAATTCGATCGTCATGTTGTCCAGGGTGAACAGCACGCGATCGGCGCCCTCGCCGGAATTCTGCCAGGCCGGTGCGCGGGCGAGGAGCGTCTGATAGGCTGCCTTGGCCGCGGCGATGTCCCTGACCAGAACGACGACGTGATCGAGGCCGGTGATCATCTGTTCCCCTACTTGATCGACTTCCTGATCGACCTGGAACCCGCGGCCGAAAAGCGGCATTTGTCCGGGCTTGGCATGAGCCTGACATGGTCGTATTCCGGCCATAGGTCGACCTCAAGCGCTCCGGGCCGGTTTTGCGAATAATTTCAGCGTCTCCGGCACGGAACCGGTGCTAGAGTAAACCCGCCGGCCGGACCACAAGCGCATCACGGACAAGCAATGCAGGCTCTCTTCATCGGACAGACCTATATCGACGTCGTCTTCATCACCGACCACATGCCGACCGGCGACGAAAAGCACGTGGCCTCCGACTACGCCGTCTCGTTCGGCGGCAATGCGGTGACGGCGGCGTTCTGCTGCGCCAAGCTCGGCATCGTGCCCGACCTGATCGCCACGGCCGCCAATGACTGGCTGGGGCGCATGTTCCAGGACATGTGCGCGAAATATGCGATCTCGCTGCATGGGCGGAAGGTGAACCAGTCCTCGCTGTCCTTCATCATGCCCAAGGACGGCAAGCGCGCCATCGTCCGCTGCCGCGACGACCAGCACATCCACCCGTTCCCGATGCTCAATCTCGGCGGCTGCCGCGCGCTTCATGTCGACGGCCACCAGCCGGATGCGGCGATCCACTACGCAAAGGTCTGCCGCGAGGCCGGCATCCTGACCTCGCTCGACGGCGGCGGCCTGCGCACCAACACGCACGAGCTGCTGGAATTCATCGACGTCGCCATCGTCGCCGAACGCCTGTGCGAGCAGATGGACCTGACGCCGGAGAAGATGCTCGATTATCTCAAGAGCCGCGGCTGCAAGATCGGCGGCGTCACCATGGGTGAGAAGGGCCTGCTCTGGTACGACGAGACCGGGACGGTGCAGGTGATGCCGGCGATGCCGATCCCGCGCGAGCGCGTGATCGACACCAACGGCGCCGGCGACGTCTTCCACGGCGCCTATGTCTATTCCTATCTGGCCCATCCCGGCAAAAGCTGGCGCGAGCATTTCGACTTCGCCCGCGCGGCCTCGACCTTCAAGATCCAGCGCCTCGGCAACGAGGCCGGCCTGCCGACCCTTGTCGACATCGCCAAAGTCAGGCACGAGTTCGAAGTTCGCGTTTAGGAAATCTGTCATGGGGCGCGTCTTCGTCGCCGGCAGCATCAACATGGATGTGGTGGCGACCGCCGATCGCCACCCCAGGGTCGGCGAGACCGTCGCGGGCCGGCAGGTGCTGTATTTCCCGGGCGGCAAGGGCGCGAACCAGGCCGTGGCTGCGTCCAGACTCGGCGCGAAGACCACGCTGATTGGGCGGCTGGGCAAGGATGCTTTTGGGGCTGAGCTGAGGGCATTCCTCGGTGCCCAGGGCATCGATCTCGGCTCCGTGCGCGAGGCCGACACGCACACCGGCACCGCGATCATCACGGTTGCCGCTTCCGACAACACCATCGTCGTGATTCCCGGCAGCAATGGGCTGGTCAGCGCGGATGACGTCGCTGAGGTGCCGCTGGCAAAGGGCGATGTCGCCGTCAGCCAGTTCGAGATCCCGCTGCCGACCATTGCCGCATTCTTCCAGCGCGCCCGGAGCGCAGGCAGCACGACGCTGCTCAATCCGGCGCCCGCGCAAAAGATGTCGAGCGAGCTGCTCGCGCTGGTCGACATCCTCGTGCTGAACGAAACCGAGCTTGGGTTCCTTGCCGGCAGCGAACTTTCCGACAGCGACGAGGCCGCCAAAATCATCGCGGTGGCGCGACAGCTTCAGGCGCGCGAGGACCAGACCATCTGCATCACGCTGGGCAAACGCGGCGTGCTCGCCCTCGCCGGCAGCGAGGAATTTGCCGTGCCAGGCCGCGTCGTGAAGGCGGTTGATACCACCGGCGCCGGCGACTGCTTCGTCGGCGCGCTGGCCTCGCAACTCGCCGACGGCGTGCCTCTGCGCGCAGCCCTCGCGTTCGCCAATGCCGCCGCCTCGATCAGCGTGCAGCGGATGGGCGCCGGGCCGTCGATGCCGACGGCCGCGGAGGTGGCGGCTGTGCTCAGCGCCGGCTGATCAGGCCAGCGCGCTCTTCAGGTCGAAACTTTCGTGCGCCGCCTGCTCCGGCGTGATCGAGCGATCCATCGCCTGCAAGCGGCGGCCGAACATATGATCGCCGGCGCGGTTGATCGATTCGATTCCGAGCAGCTTGTCGCCGTGATAGCAGAACGCGGAGAAGGCCTTCTTGGCGGGATCGCCGCGCAGCACGACGCGGTCATAGCCGGTGGTGAGGCCGGCGATCTGGAGCTTGTCGTCGCCCTGGTCGCTCCAGAACCAGGGACGGCCGTCATACGGCTTCCCGTCCCCGGTCAGCCGCGCCGCGAGGCAGCGGGCGTGGTCGGTGGCGTTCTGCACCGATTCCAGCCGCAGCGAGCCGCCGAAGCGCGGGCTTGCAAACAGCGCGCAATCGCCGATCGCCGAAATATTCGGATCGGCCGTCGAAAGATATTCGTCGACGATGATACCGGCCGCGACCGGCAGCCCGGCCTCGGCCGCAAGCTCGATGTTCGGCAGCACACCGACGCCGACCACAACGAGGTCGGCGGGCAGATGCCGTCCGTCGCTGAGACTGACGCCGGTGACCTTGCCGTTCTCGGCCTCGATCGAGGTCGCCTGCACGCCGAGGTGAATGCGGATGCCGGCCTCGCGATGCCGCGCCTGGAAATAGTCCGAGACCTCGGCCGTGACCGCGCGCGCCATGACGCGCGGCGCAAGTTCGAGCACGTCGACCTCAAGCCCCTTGATGCGCGCGGTGGAGGCGAATTCGAGGCCGATGAAGCCGGCGCCGATGATCACGGCGCGCGTCTTCGACGGCATGATCTGGCGCAGCGCCTCGCTCTCGTCGAGGATGCGCAGATATTTCACGTCGGGCAGATTGGCGTTGGGCAGATCAAGCAGGCGGTTGCGCGCGCCGGTGGCCAGCACGAGGTGGCCGTAGGCCAGCGTCTCCCCCGAGGCGAGCAGCACTTTGCGCGCCGCGCGATCGATCGAGACCGCGCGGCCTGCGATCAGCTCGATCTTCTGGTCCTGGTAGAATTTTTCGGGGCGGAACATCAGGCTCTCCGGCCCGGCCGAACCCTTGATATAGGCCTTGGACAGCGGCGGCCGCTGATACGGCAGATGCGCCTCGTCATTGATCAGGCAGATCCGCTCGGCAAAGCCCGCCTGGCGCAGGGAGGCCGCGACCTGGTAGCCGCCGTGGCCGGCCCCGACAACGATCACCGGACCTTCCGTCATTGGACAGCC
Organism: Bradyrhizobium sp. CCBAU 51627; assembly: GCF_028128765.1. Lineage (GTDB taxonomy): Bacteria > Pseudomonadota > Alphaproteobacteria > Rhizobiales > Xanthobacteraceae > Bradyrhizobium. Next base: position 1,287,833 of record NZ_LBJG01000024.1, on the reverse strand, counting down.
CATTTCTTCAAGACACGAGCGTGACCCATGTCGTCCCCTCTCTCGCTAAAGATGGCTTGGCTAGCCTAGGAGGAGCCGGCGCTCGTGTCCGTCCCTAAACGAAGGCGGCCCATATGAGCCGATCATTCCGCCCGACGCAAGGCCCGTAAGCGGGGATTGTCACCCCGCGCCTTCTGCGATTTAGTTGCAGTAGCGAACCTCTTGCCGGGGATTTCTCAGATGCCAGCTCCCGTCTCAAAGCCCGACGATCCCGCGCTGCTGCGGATCGATGGCGCGATCGCCACCATCACGCTCAACCGCCCCGCCGCGTTCAACTCGGTCAACCTTGCGATTGCGCAGAAGCTCGAGCAGCTCGCGGCGTTCATCGAGGGCAACGATGCCATCCGCGTCGTGGTGCTCGAGGGTGAAGGCCGCGCCTTCTCGGCGGGCGGCGATCTGCAGACCATTGGGGCTGCGGCCGAAGCCAACAATGTGACGCCTGTGGTCGGCGAGCTGCTCAGGCACTATCATGCCTTCATCGAGATCATCAGGCGTATGCCAAAGATCTCGCTGTCGAGCGTGCACGGCTCGGCCGCCGGCGCCGGCATGGGCCTTGCCTTCATCACCGATCTCTGCATCGCCGCTGAAGATGCGAAGTTCACGCCCGCTTACGCCAAGATCGGCGTATCCCCGGATGGCGGCTCCACGGTCGGGATCGTCGGCACGGTCGGCGCGCGCCGCGCGCTGCAGATTTTCCTCGCCGAGGACAATTTTACCGCGCAGCAGGCCTATGAGTGGGGCTTGGTCGCCAAAATCGTCCCCGCGACCGAGCTGAAGGCGGCGACGCGGCAGCTGGCCGAGCGCCTGGCGCAGAATCCGCCGGCGGCCATATCAGGCACCAAGGCACTGGTCCATCAAGCCGCGACCACGCCGGTAAAACAGCAGCTCGATGCCGAGGAGCACAAGATCATCATGGCGATGAACACGGACGAATTCCGCGTGGCCGTGAAGAAGTTCACCAGCAAGAGCAAGTAGCGCGCTACTGCGGACAGATGTAGCCCGTGCCCGCCGGCGACTTGAAGCAGCCGACCGACTCGGGGAGCACGTGCCGCGGCAGCCACAGCACGACGCTCGGGAAGTAGATCGCAAATGCGATGGTGGCGAAGAACACCACATAGATCGGCAGCGCGGCGCGCAACGCTTTCGCAAAGCTGATGCCGACGAATTTCGATGCCATCAACAGCACGAGGCCATAAGGCGGCGTGATCAGGCCGAAGGCGAGCGTTGCGATCAGCACCACGCCCATATGCACGCCGTTGATGTCGCCGGCCTCCGTCAGCGTGTTGACCAGCGGCATGAAGATGATGATGGTCGGGACCGGCTCGATGAAGTCGCCGACCACGGTGAACAGAAGCACCATCAGCAGCATGATCAGATGCGGATCGTGGCCTGCAATCGAGGTGATCATCTCGGCGATGTAGCTGGCGCCACGCAAGTAAGCGAGCATCCAGCCGAACGCGTTGGCGGCGCCGATGGTGATCAGCGGCAGCGAGAAGATCAGCCCCGCGAGACAGAAATCGTACGGGATCTTTCGGAAGTGCCCGCGATTGAGCGCGGGGATCACCACCAGGATGATCCAGACCACGGCGACGACGCCGGCCTCAGTCGGCGTGAACCAGCCGGTCAGGATGCCTCCTAACAAGATCACCGGAATCATCAGCGGCAGGGCCGCATCGCCGGCCGCGAACACCACCTGCCGCAGCGGCGCGCGCGGCTTGCGCAGGCCCGAGGGGCCGAAGAAATAGCAGTAGATCATCAGACCGAAGCCGATCATCAGGCCAGGCACCACGCCCGCCATGAACAGGCCGGCGATCGAGACGTTGCCGACCGCGCCATAGACGACCGCGGTGATGCTCGGTGGCACCAGCGCCGCAATGGTCGAAGCTGACGCGATGATCGCGGCGATGAAGGCGGGCTCGTAGCCCTCGCGCTTCATCGGGCCGCCCAGCGCACGACTCATCACGGCGACGTCCGCGGTGGTCGAGCCCGACATCTCCGAGAAGAACATGCTGAAGACGACGACGACCTGCGACAGCCCGCCCCTGATATGTCCGACCAGCGACACCGACAGATTGGCTATTCGCACCACGACGTTCGCCGAACTCATGAGCTCGCCGACCAAGAGAAAGAACGGAATGGCGAGCAACGCCTCGGAATCGACGCCGTCGAAGATCTTCTGGATGATCGCGGCGAGCGAGACGTCGGACAGGATCGCGCCGATGAAGACGCCGGCCATCAGCGAGAACGGCACGGGCACGCCGAGATAGCCGAACGACAGGAAGCAGATCGACATCAAGGCCAGGACGACAGGTGCGCTCACGGCTGCACCCCCGCCTGCGCTTCGGTGACGACGGGCGCGGCATCCTCGTCCGGTGGCTCGGGATGATCAAAACCGTTGCGCAGGCCGTTGACGAGCTGCTCGACCGTGAACAGGCCGACCAGGATGCCTGACAGCGGGATGATGACATAGAGCGATGCGATCGGCGTGCCCGACGGCAGGCGAAAACTGCCGAAGCCGCGAAGATAGTTCTGGTAACCGTACCAGATCAGGCAGAAGGCGACGCCGAGCACGATCAGGCGGATGATCACTTCGACGATCATCCGCGGCGTGCCATGCATCGCCTCGGAGATCGCGGTGAGATAGAGGTGATCGTTGCGGCGCGTCGCTGCCGCCGTCCCGATGAAGATCGCGTAGATGAACAACGTCGAGGTGACCTCCTGGAGCCACAGCCAGGGATGGCCGATGGTGCGGGTGACGACGTCGGCAGTGACCGACAGCGAGAAGCCGAAGCACAGCACGCCGCAAAGGATCATCAGCGCGAGCTCGAGCCAGTCGAGCCAACGCCATTTGAGATGGCGCCGGCGTTGCACTACGAGCTTGTCGGCGATGGCCATTGTTGTCCCCGGCTGCGGCTTTCCGTCATGGCCGGGGCCCGTCCCGGCCATCCACGCACTTTCGCGCGGGCTCGAAGGAAGAACGTGGATGCCCGGGACAAGCCCGGGCATGACGACCTTGCTGGACCTAATTGATCGATCGGATCAGATCCTTGATCTTCTCGGCGTGCGGGCCGAGCTCCTTGGCGAGCTTGTCCAGATAAGGATCGGCGATCGCCGTAAAGCTCTTCTTGTCGACGTTGTCCACGACCTTGACGCCCATCTTCTTCAGCTTCTCGGCCGCGCTGCGCTCGAGATCGAACGCCTTCGCCGGCTCCTTGGTGCTGATCTCGTTGGCCGCTGCCTGCACCCAGCCCTTCTGCTCGGCCGAGAGACTCTGCCAGAGCTTGTCGGAAACGAACACCAGCGCGTTGTTGGCCTCGTGCTCGGTAATGTTCAGCACCGGCGCCACCTCGTAGTGCTTGTTGACGAGGTAGACGTTGATGCTGTTCTCGGCGACGTCGACCACGCCGGTCTGCAAGCTGGTGTAGACGCTGCCGAACGGCATGTGCACGGTCTGGGCACCATAGGCCGGAAACATCGTGTCTTCTGTGGCGGTCGCCTGCACGCGGACCTTCAGGCCCTTGATATCACCGACATTATGAATCTCCTTCTTGGAGTACATGTGGCGGACGCCCTGCGAGCCGGTGCCGATCAGGTGCAGGCCCTGCGTGGTCTCCTCGATCATGGTCTTGAGCGCTTCGAACACGCGGGGGTCCGCAAGCCCCTTGATCACGTGCTGTTCGTCGCGGAACAGATAATGCAGCGACATCACGCCCGCCTGCGGCGAGATCGTCGCGGTGTTGGCCGATGAGACGATGGAGAACTCGACGTCGCCGGATTTGACGAGCTGGAGCACCTGCGGCTCCTGCCCGAGCTGGGCGCCCGGATATTGGTCGATGATCATGGTGCCTTTGCTCAATTCCTTGAGCTTGTCGGCAAAGAGGTCGCCGGCGATGGAGTAGCCGGTGTTGCGGGGCTGGTCATAGGCGAAGCGATAATGCTTCACATCCTGTGCCCCCGCGCCCGTGACGAACAGCATGGCGGCCGCAGCCAGCAACGCACGCATGGATCGTGCAGTCATCGTCCCCCCCTGTGTTATCGCTCGCCGCTTTCAGCGGTCTGAGCGCTTGTTGTCAGTCCTTACTCGGTCTTCTTCCCGGTCCTCTGCATGAAATCGAAATCGCAGCCCTCATCGGCCTGCATGATGGTCTCGTTGAACAGCCAGGCATAGCCGCGCCGCGCTTCATCGCGCGCCGGGGGCGGCTTCAAGGCCGCGCGCCGGCGCTCCAGCTCGGCCGCATCGACCAAAAGCTCGATGCTTCGCTTGGCGACATCCAGGCTGATCCTGTCGCCGTTTTTCACCAGCGCCAGCGGTCCGCCGACAGCGGATTCCGGCGTGATGTGGAGAACGATGGTGCCGAACGCGGTGCCGCTCATGCGCGCATCCGAAATGCGCACCATGTCCTTGGTGCCGCCGCGCGCGAGCTTCTTCGGGATCGGCAGATAGCCGGCCTCGGGCATCCCCGGCGCGCCTTTGGGGCCGGCATTGCGCAGGACGAGCACGTCGTCGGCGGTGACGTCGAGATCTGGATCGTCGACCCGCAAGGTCATATCCTCGACGGATTCGAACACCACGGCGCGCCCCGTATGCTTCAGCAGCTTCGGGCTCGCGGCCGACTGCTTGATCACGGCGCCGCGCGGCGCGAGGTTGCCGTGCAGCACGGCGAGGCCGCCCTCTTTCTTGATCGGATCGTCGCGCGAGCGGATCGCGTCCTGCCCTGGCACGTCTTCCGCACTGGCGACGACGTCGCGCAGCGTCTGGCCCGAGATCGTCTTCGCATCGAGATCGACGAGATCGCCGAGCCGCGCCAGCAGCTTCGGCACGCCGCCGGCGTGATGGAAATGCTCCATGTAATGCTCGCCGGACGGCTTGAGATCGACCAGCACCGGTACCTCGCGGCCGATCTGGTCGAACGCTGCGAGATCGAGCCGGTGCGGCGAACGATGCGCCATCGCCGTCAGATGGATCAGTCCGTTGGTCGAGCCGCCGATCGCCTGCAGCACGACCTGCGCATTCTTGAAGGAGGCCGGCGTCAAGAGCTCGCTCGGCTTCGGACCCTTGGTCCTGGCCATTTCGGCAGCCACGCGACCGCTGGCCTCGGCGAGGCGGAATCGCTCGGCATGCGGCGCCGGGATCGTCGCGCTCATCGGCAGCGACAGCCCCATTGCTTCGATCATGCAGGCCATGGTCGAGGCCGTGCCCATCACCATGCAGGTGCCCACCGATGGCGCGAGCCGGCCGTTCACCGCCTCGATCTCGGCATCGTCCATGTCGCCGGCGCGGTATTTCGCCCAGAGGCGGCGGCAGTCGGTGCAGGCGCCCAGCACCTCGCCCTTGTGATGGCCGACCACCATGGGTCCCACGGGAATGACCACCGTCGGCAGATCGGCGCTGATCGCCGCCATCACCTGGGCCGGCAGCGTCTTGTCGCAGCCGCCGATCACGATCACCGAATCCATCGGCTGCGCCCGGATCATCTCCTCGGTGTCCATCGCCATCAGATTGCGCAGGTACATCGAGGTCGGATGCGCGAAGCTCTCCGCGATCGAGATGGTCGGGAACACGAACGGCATCGCGCCCGACAGCATCACGCCGCGCTTGGCGGCTTCGATGATCTGAGGGACATTGCCGTGGCAGGGGTTGTAGTCGCTATAGGTATTGGTGATGCCGACGATCGGGCGCTCCAGCGCATCGTCGGAATAGCCCATGGCCTTGATGAACGCTTTGCGCAGGAACAGCGAGAAGCCGGCATCGCCATAGCTCGTCAGACCCTTGCGCAAGCCACTCGTCATCACATCACTCCTAAGCTGCCATTGTGGTACAGCCTGCCTCTCGATTGTCAATAAGATAGGCGCTCATCCGCCTATTTCTGGACTAGCACACCGCCGATCGGCCGGATTATTGACAATCAGCCCGTTCCTTGCTCCCTAAGGCAAGCCGGCAGGGCGCCGGGAGACTGAGGGCATGTCCGATATCCATACCGCAGACGCGATGCCTATCAGGCGCGATGATCCTGACGACGTCGTCGCGCGGCTGGAGGAGGACATCATCTTCGGCCGCCTCGCACCGGGCGCGCGCCTGACCGAGGACGCGCTGATGTCGCGCTACGGCACCTCGCGTCATTTCGTGCGCCAGGCGTTGGTGGATGCCGAGCGCCGCGGCATCGTCCGCCGCGAGAAGAATGTCGGCGCCACCGTGCGGTTCTATGCCGCCGAGGAGGTCCGGCAGATCTACGAGGTCAGGGAGATGCTGACGCGGCAGGCCGCGCTGATGATCCCCCTGCCCGCACCGCAAGCGTTGATCGACGAACTGACCGCCTTGCAACGGCAATATTGCGCGAAAGCCGATGTGCAGGACCTGCGCGGCATCCACGAGGCCAACGACGCCTTCCACCTCGCGCTGTTCTCGGCCTGCGGCAATCCCTATCTCGTGCGCTCACTGCAGGACTACATGAACCTGACGCTGCCGATGCGCGCGAAGAACCTCGCCGACCGCGACGGGCTCGCGCAATCGCGGCGCCAGCACGAGCTGATGATCGAGCTGTTGAAGGGCCGCGACAGCTGGGCACTGGCGCAGCTGTGCGTGGATCACATGCAGTTCAGCAAGAAGGATTATCTGGCGAGGATTGCGAGCGAAACAGAGCACTAGAGCCCAGGTCGACAGACCTCCCGCGTTCGGCGATCGTAGCCGATCAGATCAAGGAGAAAAGACGCGCGTGCCAGTGGCCCATGACCGCTGGTTTCCAACTGGACTGGCGCCGATTTCCCAGCCGGCGCCGCCCCAGAGAGCGTCAACGACGCCAAGATCGCCCATGCCGTCACGGACAAAGAAGATGTTTGGAGCAGAGTCGGTTTGCAGTGCTCCGCTTTCGCCGTTGGCTTGCAGCTTCAAGAGACACCAGACATCGGCAAGTCTGCTTTCAGCGCGGCCACCCAGCTGAGCGAGGATCCGCGCTGAATTAGCGGGTTTGTTCAAGACATGAGGCTGCAGAGACGTATCGTCGGCGGTTTCGACCTTGACCGCAAACCGGCGCGCAAAGGTCGCTCCAAGCCATGAAATCTTGACAGGCGCGGTGGGCGCAACGTCCTCGCGGAAATGCTCGCGAGCTACGAAGGATTCGCTACCGGGAATGGCGGACGTTGAGGGCGGATCGAGAGGTTCACCAGGCTTACGCTTGAGGGAGCATTCGATCCTCGCACCCGCAAGAAGAGACGCCGAGCTGCCGTCGGCCTTGTTCTCGTCGGCACGCGCGCAGAAGCCGGATGCTGCAAGGACAACGACTAGAAATAGATTGGGCGCAAAGCGGCGCATTGTTGGCGTCCTTGAATTACCGACTCAAGGACAAGGTAAACTTTAGATTGCTGCTGTAAATCGAGGACTAGGTTTCTGGTTAAGCTTAAAGCAAGGAACTTATTTGAGAAAAATGCGAATAGATCTGGAACCACGAGGCGCCTGCTCGGCCGCAACCCGCAACGCAGATCGCGTCAAATCGCAACGGCCACGCGACTCCTCTACTTGCTCGCCAAACGCGCGACAGCCTGATCGGCCGGAGGCACCGGCGAGCCCGGGAGGGATACGGGCTGCATGATCCGGCAGCACCTCGCTTGTGCGCGAAGTGGATCGTTCCACATCCACCGCACCCGCCACGCCGGGTTGTGGGCGTAGGCCGGAATGCGCCAGAACCAGATGGTTTCGTAGACGCTGTCACCGAATTGCTCCACATCCGGGCGTGGCGTTGGCCAGGATGCTGCCGCCGCGACCAGGGCGACCGTCAACACCGCGGCCCCTGACAAAACCATTTTGCGCATCTTTGCTTCCATTATCGATAGAATGAAAAGGCGGTCACTTCCCCGCAACACAATGCATAGAAGAAACGCTCAGTGTTCCGACAATAGAACGCCTATTTCCGAAAACGGAAATCCGGAGCTCTACGGTGCTCCCCTCCTCTCCCCAACGCTTTTCGTATGAAATGAGCGACGCCCGGCGCCGCAAGCGGAGCCGGGAGCGAGCGCCTACGTCCTTTCAGGCATCAGGCTACCGCCTATTCCAATCGATGATCCGGCTCTCATCGCCGTCGAACTCGTTGCTGCAGAACGCGCCGCCCTGGAAATGGTCGCCGATCGGATCCGGCTTCAGCTTGGCCTGCTCGGCCATGGCGTGCGCCACGTGATCCTCGGAGCGGCCGGTCGGGCGATAGCCGAATTGGTAGGCGCGGCTGTTGTCCCACCAAGCGCGCTCGTTCAACGAGACGCCGTAGAACACCTCGAAATGGATATCGGGATGCTCGAGCCCGATCCGGCAGAGCTGCACCAGATCTTCCGGCTTCAGCCACATCGCGATGCGCCGGTGATCGAGCGGCCGCTCGTCGCAATTGCCGATGCGAATGCAGGTGACCTTCAGACCATGCTTGTCGGCATAGAGCGCGCCGACCGCTTCGCCGAACACTTTGCTGACGCCGTAGCGGCCGTCGGGACGCACGGTGACGTCGGTGCCGATCTTCCGGTGACGCGGATAGAAGCCGACGACGTGGTTGGACGAGGCGAACACCACGCGCTTGACACCCTTGCGGTACGCAGCCTCGAACAGATTGTAGCCGCCGATGATGTTGGCCTGGAGAATGTCGTTCCAGGGACCTTCAACCGAATAGCCGCCGAAATGGATGATGCCCTCGACGCCCTCGCAGATCGCCTCGCATTGCGCGAGGTCGGACAGGTCCGCCGCCCGAAACTGCTCGTTCGGCCCGAGATCCTTCGGTGGCCGGATGTCGGAGAGCAGCAGGTCCGGATAAACCGGCGGCAGCAGCTTGCGCAGGCGCGTTCCGATTCCGCCCGAAGCTCCCGTCATCAAGATGCGCGGCATGTCTTTCCTCGTATATGTCGACCGATTTGCGGCCGTAGATATCTGATGGTAGCAGACTTGGACAGAGGGAACGCAATAACGAGAACTGCACATGAACGCTGCATCGTCCCACGCTCTGGGCTGGCAACCGGCGACCTATTATCCCGATCCCGCGATAAAGGCACTCGATCCCCGCTTCGAAAAATACTGGCTGAAGCTTTCGGCCGTGGAGCGGCTGACGACTGGCCTGCGCTGGGCCGAGGGGCCGGTCTGGTTCGGCGACGGCCGCTATCTCTTGTGCAGCGACATTCCCAACCAGCGTATCATCAAATGGGAGGAGGAGACCGGCGCCGTCTCCATCTTCCGGAAACCGTCGAATTTCGCCAACGGCAACACGCGCGACCGCCAGGGCCGGCTGGTCACCTGCGAGCATGGCGGCCGCCGCGTGACCCGCACCGAATATGACGGCACCATCACCGTGCTGATGGATCAATTCAACGGGAAGCGGTTGAACTCGCCGAACGATGTCGTTGTTAAATCGGACGGCTCGATCTGGTTCACCGATCCGACCTTCGGCCTGCTCGGCAATTACGAAGGCTTCAAGGCCGAGAGCGAGATCGAGCCGAACGTCTACCGGCTCGATCCCGTCAGCGGCAAGGCGACCGTGGTCGCCGAAGGCGTGCTCGGTCCGAACGGACTGTGCTTCTCGCCGGACGAGAAGATCCTCTACGTCGTGGAATCCCGCGGCGTGCCGAACCGCAAGATTCTCGCCTACGACGTCTCGGCCGATGGTACCACGATCTCGAACAAGCGCGTCCACATCGATGCGGGGCCCGGCACGCCTGATGGCATGCGCAGCGACATCGACGGCAATCTCTGGTGCGGCTGGGGCATGGGCGATCCCGAGCTCGATGGCGTCGTGGTGTTCGCGCCCGATGGCGTCATGATCGGCCGCATCGCGCTGCCCGAGCGCTGCGCCAATCTCTGCTTCGGCGGCGTCAAGCGCAACCGCCTGTTCATGGCGGCGAGCCAGTCGATCTACGCGCTGTATGTGAATACGCAAGGCGCTGTGGGGGGATAGGGCCCCCTCTCTCCTCCGTCATTGCGAGGAGCTCTTGCGACGAAGCAATCCAGACTGCTTCCGTGGAAAGACTCTGGATTGCTTCGCTTCGCTCGCAATGACGACGGACGCTTTGCTTGCGCTCCTTACCCGCCGCACGATGACGTAACAAAAACGCCGGAGCGGTTGCCCGCTCCGGCGTCATGCTGTTCAATCTCTAAACCTTACGCCGCGTTGAAGCCCGCGACGGCCTTCACTTCGAGGAAGTCCTCGAGGCCGAACTTGCCCCACTCGCGGCCGTTGCCCGACTGCTTGTAGCCGCCGAACGGCGCGGTGCGATCGTTGGGCACGCCCTGGAGATTGACGTTGCCGGCGCGGATCTGGCGACCGACGCGCTTGGCGTCCTCGACGGTCGCGCCGGAGACATAACCAGCGAGGCCATAGGGCGTGTCGTTGGCGATCTTCACGGCGTCGGCTTCGTCCTTGGCGCCGAGGATGGTCAGCACCGGTCCGAAGATCTCTTCGCGAGCGATCGTCATCTCAGGGGTCACATCGGCGAAGATGGTCGGGCGGACATAGAAGCCCTTGTTGACGCCTTCGGGCAGGCCCGGGCCGCCGGCGACGAGCGTTGCGCCCTCGTCGATGCCCTTCTTGATCAGCGCCTGGATCTTGTCCCACTGGCCGCGATTGACGACCGGGCCGATGGTGGTGCCTTCGCCGCGCGGATCGCCCGCCTTGGTCTTGTCGGCGACGGCCTTCGCGATCGCGGCGACCTCCTTCATCTTGGACAGCGGCACGATCATGCGCGAGGGCGCGTTGCAGGACTGGCCGGAGTTGTTGAACATGTGCATCACGCCGCCGGTCACCGCCTTCGTGAGGTCGGCGCCTTCGAGGATGACGTTCGGCGACTTGCCGCCGAGCTCCTGGCTGACGCGCTTCACGGTGGGCGCCGCGCGCTTGGCCACATCGATGCCGGCGCGGGTCGAGCCGGTGAAGGAGATCATGTCGATATCGGGGTGCTCGCTCATGGCGGCGCCGACCTCGGGGCCGAGACCGTTGACGAGGTTGAACACGCCCTTCGGCACGCCGGCTTCATGGAGGATTTCCGCGAAGATCAAAGCCGAGGTCGGCGTGAACTCCGACGGCTTCAAAATCATGGTGCAGCCGGCGGCAAGCGCAGGCGCGACCTTGCAGGCGATCTGGTTGAGCGGCCAGTTCCAGGGCGTGATCATGCCGACCACGCCGATCGGCTCGCGCAGCACCATGGCGGTGCCGACCGGCTCCTCGAAATGATAGTTCTTGAGCACATCGAGCGTGGTCATGAGATGGCCAAGGCCTGCGCCGGCCTGCAGCTTCTCCGCCATCGGCAGCGGTGCACCCATCTCGTCGGAGACGGCGGCGCCGATCTCCTTGAGGCGGCCCTTGTAGACCTCGATGATTTTCGAGAGCAGCACGGCGCGCTCGTCGCGGCTGGTCTGGGAGAAGGTCGCGAAGGCGCGCTTGGCAGCGGCCACCGCCTTGTCCACATCGGCCTTGGAGCCCAGCGCAACCTCGTACATCGCCTCTTCCGTCGCCGGATTGACCACGGCGGTGGACTTCTTGACGGCGGGATCGACCCAGGCGCCGTCGATGTAGAATTGCATGCGATTGACCATCGTTAACCTCTTCTTCGGAAGCTGGAGGGGGGCGTTTCGGCAGGCATCCTTGCACGAAAGCGCCGGCAGTTGAACCCGCCATATGCGGGGCCAGCGTTGCGGCTTACGGAGGTTATATGAGCCGAGGGCGGGAACGTGGCAAGGCTCCCGCAGATGTCATTCCGGGACGCGGCAAAGCCGCGAGCCCGGATCCATTTCACCACCTGTACTGAGGCCCAACGGATTCTCAGGTGCGCAATTGCGCACCATAGCTCGACGCTACGCGTGGCCCCCGAATGACGGGGCCAGTTACCCCGACTACACCGCCATCTTTCGATGCAGCACCGGCGCGCCGGTGGTGAGGCTTTCCGCCGCATCGATGATCGCATTCGCATCGATGCCGTAGTGGCGATAAAGGTCGGCGATGCTGCCGGTCTGGCCGAACTGCTCGACGCCAAGCGCCTCGACGCGATGGCCGCGGACGCTGCCGAGCCAGCCGAGCGCGGACGGATGGCCGTCGACCACCGTCACGATGCCGCAATCGCGCGGCAGCGGCGCCAGCAGTCTTTCGATGTGGCTGAGATGCTGCACGCCGCGCCGATCGCGCCGCAATTTCCGTGCGGCGGTCCAACCCGCATGGAGGCGGTCGGCCGACGTGATGGCGAGCAGGCCAATGTCGCGCCTGTCCTCGCCGATGAAGCCGGTCGCCTCGATCGCCTCGGGCGCGACCGCCCCGGTATAGGCGATCACGACTTCGGCATTGGGACCCGGCTTGCGCAGCCAATAAGCGCCGTCGGTGATGCCCTGCTGAAGTTCCGGCGTCATGATCCGCTGCGCCTGCTCGATGCTGCGCGTCGAGAGCCGCAGATAAACCGAGCCGCCCTCGCCCGGATCGCGCTGCATGTGCTCAAAACCCCACCCCATGATGACGGCGAGCTCGTCGACGAAGGCCGGCTCGAACGAGGCGAGCCCGTCCTGCGCCATGCCGATCAAGGGCGTCGCGATCGATTGATGCGCGCCGCCTTCCGGCGCGAGCGTGATGCCCGAGGGCGTCGCCGCCACCATGAAGCGCGCATCCTGGTAGCAGGCGTAGTTCAGCGCATCCAGGCCGCGCTCGATGAAGGGATCGTAGAGCGTGCCGACCGGCAACAGCCGCGCGCCGTTGATCTGGTGCGACAGGCCGAGCGCAGAGAGCATGATGAAGAGGTTCATCTCGGCAATGCCGAGCTCGAGGTGCTGGCCCTTGGGCGAGGCGTCCCAGTTGTAGGTGGATGGAATTTTCTCGCTGCGGAATAGATCGGCCTTCTCGGCGCTGGCGAACAGGCCGCGCCGGTTCACCCAGGGGCCGAGATTGGTCGAGACGGTGACGTCGGGCGAGGTCGTGACGATGCGTCTGGCGAGCTCGCTGTCGCCGCGCGCGATCTCGTTCAGCACGAGGCCAAAGCCCTGCTGGGTCGACATCTGCGGCGACGGCTTGAAGGCGAGCGGCGTAGGCACCTCGACGACGGGCGCGGTCAGCCGGCGGCCATCCTGGTTGAACGGCACGCGCGCCAGGAACGCATCGAGCTCGGCGGCGCTCTGCGTGAGGCCCTCATACTTGTCCCATTCATGGCCGGGCCGGATGTTCTGGCTCTCGCGATATTTCTCCATTTGTGCGACGGTCATCAGGCCGGCGTGGTTGTCCTTGTGGCCCTGGAACGGCAGGCCGACGCCCTTGATGGTGTAGGCGATGAAGCAGACCGGGCGATCGTGGTCGACGGACTCGAACGCCTCGACCATGCTCGCCATGTCGTGGCCGCCGAGATTCGACATCAGCGCCAGCAATTCCTCGTCACTGCGCTGGTCGATCAGCTTGGTGATCGGGCCCTGATCGCCGATCTCGTCATGCAGATGCTTGCGGAAGGCGGCACCGCCCTGAAAACACAGCGCGGCGTAGAGCGCGTTCGGGCAATTGTCGATCCAGCGCTTCAAGGCCTCGCCGCCGGGTTCGGCAAAGGCCTCGCGCATCAGCCGGCCATATTTCACGATGACGACGTCCCAGCCGAAATTGCGGAACATGGTCTCGAACTTTTCCCAGAGCCCTTCGCGCACGACGGCATCGAGCGACTGCCTGTTGTAATCGACCACCCACCAGGTGTTGCGCAGGCCGTGCTTCCAGCCCTCGGCGAGCGCCTCGAAGATGTTGCCCTCGTCCATCTCGGCATCGCCGACGAGGGCGATCATCCGTCCCTCGCGACGGTCCTTCATCCAGCCGTGCGCCTTGACGTAATCCTGCACCAGCGAGGCGAACAGCGTCTGCGCGACGCCGAGGCCGACCGAGCCGGTGGAGAAATCGACATCGTCGACATCCTTGGTGCGCGAGGGATAGGACTGCGCGCCCTTGAAGCCGCGGAAATTCTCCAGCTTCTCGCGGCTCTGCCGGCCGAACAGATACTGAATGGCGTGGAACACCGGGCTCGCATGCGGCTTCACCGCGACGCGGTCCTCCGGACGCAGCACATGGAAGTACAGCGCCGACATGATGGTGGCGAGCGAGGCCGAGGAGGCCTGGTGGCCGCCGACCTTGAGGCCATCGGCGTTCGGGCGGATGTGGTTGGCGTGGTGGATGGTCCACGACGACAGCCACAGCGCCTTGCGGCTGAGAGCGGTCAGGATTTCGAGACGCGTGGAATCGACGGGCATGGCGATGCTCCGGAAAATAAGGTCGAGCATACGCCTGCCGGAAACGTCAAACTTCTCAATTTTTCGCGCCATACCGGCCGTAATTGGGATAATTTACCAACATTTAGCGCCCATAACAGGTTCCATCCCAATGTCCGAACTCGACGCCATCGACCGCAAGATTCTCGGCCATCTCCAGACTGACAGCCGGATGACCATGCAGGAGCTCGCTGATAAGGTCGGGCTCTCGGTCTCGCCCTGCCATCGCCGGGTCAAGCTGCTGGAGGAGCGCGGCGTGATCTCGCGTTACATCGCAACGGTCGACCAGAAGGCGCTCGGACTGCATGTCAGCGTGTTCATCTCGATCAAGCTGGCGCGGCAGAAGGAGGAGGACCTCAACCGCTTTGCCCGCGCGATCTCGAAATGGGACGAGGTGCTGGAGTGCTATCTGATGACCGGCAACCGCGACTATCTGCTGAGAGTCGTCGCCGCCGACCTCGCCTCCTACGAGACCTTCCTCAAGACCAAGCTGACCCGGCTCGACGGCATCGCCTCGATCGAGTCGAGCTTTGCGCTGAGCCAGGTGAAATATTCGATCGCTCTGCCGGTCTAGACTAGCTGTCTCTCCCCGTCATTGCGAGCGTAGCGAAGCAATCCAGAGTCTCTCCGCGGCAACAGTCTGGATTGCTTCGTCGCAAGAGCTCCTCGCAATGACGGTGCTCTAGCGCCAGGGCTGCACGATGATCTTGGTGTGGGCTTCAGGCTTGGCGAGATCGGCGAACGCCTTTGCGACTCCGTCAAGGCCGACTTCCGCGGTCACCATGGCCGCCGCATCCACCTCTCCTTCCGCGATCAGGCGCAGCGAGGCCGCGAACTCCTCCGGCGTGTAGCCGAGCACGTACTGGACGTTGAGCTCCTTCATGATGCCGAGCATCGGCTCGTTTCTGTCGCTCTCCATGCAGACGCCGACCACGACGATCTTGGCGTCGCGCGGCGCGCCCTCGAACACCTGCTGCAACAGGCCGGGCACGCCGACGCATTCAAAGACGATCGCTGGCTTCAATGCCGGCAGCATGGCCTGGAACGGCGGCCGCGCCGCCTTCTCCGTCTCCGACATCTGCGCGTGCTCGGCCCAGGTCGCGTAGGGCTGCGACACCTTGGGGTCGACGACGATGTCGGCGCCGAGCTTTGCGGCGAGCACGCGCCGCGCCGGCGAGTAGTCGGCGGCGACGATCGGATGCAGGCCTTTGATCTTCAGCGCGGCGATCACCGCGAGCCCGACCGGGCCGCAGCCGATCACAAGCGGCACCTCGCCGCCGCTGATGTTGGCTTTGGCCACGGCATGAACGCCGACGGCCAATGGCTCGGTCAGCGCGGCATGTTCCGGCGCGAGGCCATCAGGCACCTCCAGCAGCAGCGGCTCGCTGAGCAGCATCTGCTCCGCATAGCCGCCGACGAACTCGTTGGAGTAGCCGATGCCCTTGATGCCATCAGGCATCAGCAGTGCGGGCAGCGAGCACACATGCGTGCCCGGCTTGAGCTTGCGCGCGGTACCGGGGCCATAGTCGATAATCTCGCAGCAGAACTCGTGACCGAAGACGACGTCGCGTGACAGATCCATCGGCGTTCGTCCGGTCTTCTTCGCCATCTCCACCATCCGCGGCGCATGCTGGCGCGCATGCAGGTCGGAACCGCAGATGCCGCAGGCGAGCGTCTTGACCAGCACCTGGCCGGGGCCGGGCTTCGGCTCCGCCATCTGGTCGACGACGATCTCACCGTTCCTGAAAATCGCAGCGCGCATCCGGGTCCTCCCCATCCTGTCGGAGCCGTTGATAGCACGAAGTGGGACGCGCTGACTTGCGTCAGGGGTTCGGGGAACGCTCTTCCAGCACCAGGAGCTGGGCCCGGCGGACGCGCTCGCGATGGGCAATGTAGAGGCCGCTAGCCACGATGAAGGCCGCGCCCGTGACGGTCCAGACGTCAGGCACCTCGCCGAACAGGAAGAAGCCCAGGATGCTGACCCACAGCAGCTGCGTGTAGGAGAACGGCGCCAGCACCGAAGCGTCGCCGTAACGATACGCCAGCACGATGATCCATTGGCCGACAGTGGAGGCTACGCCGATCACGATGCCGAGTCCGATCGCGGTCCAGCTCGGCGCGACCCAGACGAAGGGAACCATCATGGACAGAATCGCAACGCCCGTCAGCGCGGAATAGGCCATGGTGGTGAGCACGGCTTCACGGCCGCTCATCATGCGCGTCAGGATCAGCGCGGCGGCCCAGCAGAATGCCGAGATGATCGGGAAGAACGCGGCGGCGTGAAAAGCGCTCGAGCCCGGCCGCAGAATGATCATGACGCCGATGAGGCCGATCGCGGTCGCGATCCAGCGGCGCATGCCGACCTTCTCGCTCAGGAAGATGATCGACAGCGCGGTCACGAACAGCGGCGAGACGAAGCCGGTGGCGGAGGCTTCGG
This sequence comes from Bradyrhizobium sp. CCBAU 51627, assembly GCF_028128765.1. GTDB lineage: Bacteria > Pseudomonadota > Alphaproteobacteria > Rhizobiales > Xanthobacteraceae > Bradyrhizobium. The sequence continues at coordinate 1,271,127 of NZ_LBJG01000024.1, read as the reverse complement.
CGATGGGGAGAAAGCGCAAGCCCGTGATGAAGAACAGGGAGGAGCCGAGCAGCGCGGCACCGCGCATCAATTGCAGGCCAAGGCGCTCGGTGCGCATCGCATGCAGCGGCGATCCCGGCAGCATCACCGGCGTGAACATCATTGCGAAGACGACGAAGCGAATCCAGGTGATCTCGATCGAGGGCAAGCTGGTCGACAGATATTTCGCGGTGACGTCGGAGGTGCCGAGGAACACCGTCGACAGCAATACCAATGCAATGCCCTTGAAGGGATGATCGACGCGCGCGAGCGCGCGGCGAGCCTCCAGCTTCTTCTCCGGCATGGACATGGGAATACTGTCGAGCCTTGCGGCTGCGGCGGGCGGCGGTGTCACTGTAGGAACCCGGCAAAAGGCGAATCGAGAACACGGGTAAAAAACGACAAATGCACCGCGTTCACAACTTCCGAAAACAGGATGCCGATATGCGCTCACGTCCGCGCGCGTCAAGGCTCCATTAATGTTGCACGTTGTGCACTACAGCATGGGCAGGCTGCGCGGCTTCGGACCGCGCGGAAACGCCGCATCCAGCGCCGAAATCTCTTCTTTCGTCAGCACCAGATCGCCGGAGGCCGCATTTTCGCCGGCATGTTCCGCGGACGACGCCTTCGGGATCGCGAACACCGTCGTCGCACGGGTGAGGAAGCTCAGCGCGACCTGACGCGGCGTCGCCCGACGCGCCTCCGCGATGCGCGCCAGCACGGCACCGCCCTTGCTGCGGTCGTCGGGAAAATCATCGTGTCCGAACGGCGAATAGGCGACCACCGCAACGCCGTGGCGCTCGCACCACGGGATCACCGCATGCTCTATCGCACGCTCCTTGAGATGATAGAGCACTTGATTGCAGGCAATCTTCCCCTCGCCTGATACATCGAGGATCTCGTCGAGATCGTCGGCATCGAAATTGGAAACTCCCCAGGACTTGATCTTGCCCGATGTCACCAGTTCCTCGAACGCGGCCACGGTATCTTCGAGCGCATACGATCCGCGCCAATGCAGCAGATAGCAATCGAGACTGTCAGTCTTCAGCCGCTTCAGCGAGCGCTCGCAGGCCGTGATCGTGCCGCGCCGCGAGGCATTGCTCGGCAGAACTTTCGAGACGAGGAACACCTCGTCGCGGCGGCCGGCGATGGCATCGGCAATGACGAGCTCGGCATCGCCATACATCTCGGCAGTGTCGATATGGATCATGCCGAGATCGAGCCCGCGCTGCAGGGCGGCGATCGCGCGCTTGCGATCACCGTGATCGAGATACCAGGTGCCCTGCCCGATCACAGAGACGTTGGCACCGGTCTTGCCGAAGGATTTTGTGTTCATGTTTGGCTCCAATGCCACTCTTGGCTCACACAACCGCCATCGCGCCCAAGAGTTCAATCCGCTGATGTTTCGATCAGACGCGGCGGTGTAGGTACATCGTGGTTTTTGTGGATGCTGAGGGCAGCGCGCGACACCATAGGGCACAATCGCGGGCGCGTCGATTGGCGCGGGTATGGCCTGCGCCACGCCACTCTTGTGTCCCGGACGCGCTGCAGCGTGAAACGCTGCTGCGCAGAGCCGGGATCCAGAAATGCAAAACACCCCACGGTTGGATGGGCCCCGGCTCTGCAGCGCATCACTTCGTGCTGCGCAGCGTCCGGGGCACGAGCCCGATTGCTAGATCGGAGTTTTAGCTCGCCGCGCCCGCGAGCTTCGCCTGCTTCGCAGGCGCCGCCTCGACCGTCGCGATCAGCCGCTTCAGCTCGGGAATGCAGGAGCCGCAATTGGTGCCGGCCTTGAGTTTTGCGCCGATCTCGGCGGCGGTGCGCGCGCCGCCCGCGATGGTGTCGCAGATGGTGCCGCGGCCGACGCCGAAGCAGGCGCAGACGATCGGACCGGTCGACGCCGCGCCTTCGCTGGACTTGCCCGACAGCAGCATACGGCGCTGCTCGTCGGTGACGTGGTCGGCCGCGAACAGGCTCTTCACCACCTCCCAGTCGCCGGCATCATGCCCGGGGCCGACGAACAGGCAGGTCTCGATGCGGTCGCCCGCAAACGAAGCAGCGCGATAGACGCCGCCGCCAAAATCGCGATATTCGGCAATATCCTCGCCGGAGACGCCATCGAGCCAGGCCGGCCAGCGCGAAAGATCCGCATTGTCAGCGAAGAGATAGCCGAACCCGCCGGTGACCGTGACGCGGGTCCACAACAGGTTTTGCGGCAGGTCGAGCTGCTTGCGCGACAGCGCGAAGCCGCGGAAGACGAATTCGTAAGGAGCGATCGCCGCCGGCGTCGCCTTCGACTCCGGCTGGCCCGAGAACGGATCGGTGAAGGATTGCACCAGCGCGCCGACGCGGCCGTGCGAGCTGTTCATCGCACTCCAGTGGATCGGCACGAACAACACGCCGCGCTGTTGGCCTTCGCTGACGACGACCTTCAGGATGCACTGACCATAGTCGGTCGTGATGCGGGCGTAGCCGTCGTGGACGATACCGAACTTGCCGGCATCGTCAGGGTGGATCTCGACGAAGGGTTCGGGCAGATGCGCACCCAGCCGCTGGCTCAGGCCCGTGCGCGTCATGGTGTGCCACTGGTCGCGGATCCGTCCGGTGTTGAGCCGCAAGGGGCGCGAAGCGCCGGTCTCGCTGCGCAGCAACGGCACCTCGGGCACGACGAAGCGGCCCTTGCCGTCATTGGTGTAGAAGCCGCCGCTCGCAAAGAAGCGCTCGCCCGGCGCCTCGCCTTCGCGCGCGGGCCACTGCACCGGCTTCAAGGCGTCGAAGGCTTCGTCGGACAGCGATGTCAGCGCGCCGATGTCGAAGTCCCGGCTGCCGTCGTTCTCGTAGGCCGAGAGCGCGGCGTGCTCGCGGAAGATCTCAGCAGCGGATTTGTAGTTGAAACTATCGCCGAAGCCGAGACGCTTGGCGGTCTCGCTGAGGATCCACCAATCAGGGCGCGCCTCACCTGGCGCCGGCAAAAAGGAGCGCTGGCGCGAGATGCGACGCTCGGAGTTGGTCACGGTGCCCGACTTTTCGCCCCAGGCGAGCGCGGGCAACAGCACATGCGGGCCGGCCTCGATCGTGTCGTTGGAGAGCACGTTCTCGGAGACCACGAACAGCTCGAGCTTCTTCAGGGCATCACGGACCATGTCCGCGTCGGGCAGCGACACCGCGGGATTGGTGCCCATCACCCACAGCGCCCTGACCTCGCCGCGGTTGATCGCCTCGAACAGCTGCACCGCCTTCAACCCCTCATGGGTGGCGATGCGCGGCGCCTTCCAAAACCGCCGAACACGATCGATGTCGGGCGGCGTGAATCCCATATGCGCGGCCAGCATGTTGGCGAGCCCGCCGACCTCGCGGCCACCCATCGCGTTGGGCTGGCCAGTCAGCGAGAATGGCGAGGCGCCCACCTTGCCCATGCGCCCCGTCGCAAGATGGCAGTTCAGGATCGCGTTGACCTTGTCGGTGCCCTGCGCCGACTGGTTGACCCCTTGCGAATAGAGCGTGACCACCTTCTCGGTGTCACGGAACATCTTGAAGAAGGTGGCCACGTCCCGCTCGGAGAGGCCCGTGGCCAGCGCGGCGGCGGCGACACTGCCGGCGATGTTGCGTGCGCGCGCCAGCGCATCATCGAAGCCCGACGTGTTCCGTGCGATGTAGTCCCGATCGAGTGCGCCGTTGTCGGCGAGATGGACCAACAGGCCGGAGAACAGCGCGGTGTCGGCGCCGGGCCTGAGGCCGAGGAACAGATCGACGTCGCTCGCGGTGTCGGTGCGGCGCGGATCGATCACGATCATGCGCGCACCACGCTCCTGCCTATTCTTCAGCATGCGCTGGAACAGCACCGGATGGCACCAGGCCGCGTTCGAACCGACAAAGACGAGCAGATCGGCCTGGTCGAGATCCTCGTAGCAGCCGGGCACGGTGTCGGCGCCGAAGGCGCGGCGATGGCCGGCGACCGAGGACGACATGCAGAGCCGCGAATTGGTATCGACGTTGGCGGTGCCGACAAAGCCCTTCAACAGCTTGTTGGCGACGTAATAGTCTTCGGTCAGGAGCTGGCCGGAGAGATAGAACGCAACCGCATCGGCACCGTCGCGCGCCACGATGTGCTGCATGCGGTGAGCGACATGGTCGAGCGCATCGCTCCAGGCGACGCGTTCCAGCACGCCCTTGCAGCGGATCATCGGATACAGCAGACGGCTTTCCAGCCCGACCGTCTCGCCGAGCGCGGAACCCTTGGAGCAGAGCCGGCCGAAATTGGCGGGATGATCGGGGTCGCCCGCGATCGCCGCCCCGCCCTTGCCGTCGGGCGTCGCCAGCACGCCGCAGCCGACGCCGCAATAGGGACAGGTCGTTCTGGTCGCGCGGAGCGTGGGATCGACTGCCGTCATTTCAAACTGCCTTATCAAGCCGCCCTGGAAGGATGCGCCAGCGCACGACCGAACATCATGTCGGTGCGGATCGCCGCGACCTTCTCGCGATTGCGGATCAGCTCGAGATACCAGAGCGCATCGACGGTATCGCCGATCAGCACGGCCCCGGTGAGCCGGCCATCGGCAATGACGAGTTTCTTGTAGGTGCCGCGCCTGCGATCGGTAAGGACGAGGCTCTCGCTGCCGTCCCCGCCCATGAAGTCGCCGGCTGAGAACACGCTGACGCCGGACACCTTCAGATTGGTCGAGACGACACTGCCTTGATACGCGACGGGACGGCCAGCAAGATGCCGGGCCAGTACGCGCGCCTGCTCATAGGCGGGCTCGACCAGGCCATAGCAGGTGCCGCGATGCTCGGCACATTCGCCGAGCGCGAAGATATCGGGCGAAGCCGTCTGCATCACGTCGTTGACGACGATGCCACGGTTGACCGCGATGCCGGCGTCCCTGGCAAGCGCCACGTTGGGTTTGATGCCGGCGGCGAAGATTACAGCGTCGGCTTCGATGCGGCTGCCGTCGGCGAGTTCGACGGCTTCGACATGGCCCTCGCCGTGAATCCGCGCAGTCGAAGCGTTGAGCAGGATTCGGATGCCCTTGCGTTCGACCAGTGTCTTGAGCAGGTCGGCGGCCGGCAGATCGAGCTGGCGCTCCATCAGCCGATCCATCAGATGCAGCAGAGTTACCGGCGCGCCGGCCTTGGCAAGGCCATAGGCCGCCTCGAGCCCGAGCAGACCGCCGCCGACCACAACGACGCGCTTCCTGGCGGCAGCGAGCGTCAGCAGCAGGTCGACGTCGCGGCTGTCGCGGAAGGTATGGACGCCGGAGAGATCGGCGCCCGGCACGTTGAGCCGCAGCGGGGTCGATCCGGTGGCGAGCACGAGCTTGGAATATTCCACGCTCTCCTCACCTTCGATCTTGAGCTCGCGGCGGCCGGTGTCGATCTCGGTGACGCGATAGCCATAGCGTACCGTGACGCCGCGGTGGCGCCACCAATCCGCCGGCCGGAGCTCGATCTCGTGCGAGCCGGTCTCGCCGGCCAGCACGGATGAGAGCAGCACCCTGTTGTAAGCGAGCCGCGGTTCATCGCCGATAACGGCAACCGCGTAGCGGCCGAGTGCGGTCTTGGCGAGTTCATCGACCAGACGCGCGGCCGCCATACCGTTACCGACGATGACGAGGGGTTCACTCACAAGACATCTCCTATTCGGCGGCCTGCGCCTGTGGGCCGTAGGCCTCGGAAATCATGTAGCCGGACAGCACGCCATAGACGTCGGTCCAGGCGGTGGCGAGTTCGGGCGTCCAGGCATCGCCAAGGCCCTTCTCCAGGGTCCAGAGCAAGGCCGCGCCGACCACGGGATAGTGCTCGGCCTTGGCGCCGTAAGCGACGTGACGCTTGGCGAGCGCGGAGGCCGCGGGAAGAATCGCTTCGAGATTTGACAGGCCACCGACCACGGCAGCGAGCATGCCCATCAGCTTCTTGCGCTGCTCGGTCATGTCTTGCGGAAACATCGCGCGCACGGACGGGGCAACCTCGAACAAGCGATCGTAGAACAGCTGGGAGGCTGCTTCTGAAATCGGTGCGACCTTGGAAAAACTCTGCTGCACGAGGGCGATCTGCTGGGGAGTCATGATGTTGTCCTGTCTGTTTCGGTCTGCCTTCGTCCGCGCCGTTGCGGAAAAGGTTCATGGGTCAAACGTCATCAGAGCGACCTCCCCCCGCGTACGGGGAGAGGCTGTTTTCGTCTCGCTCACACGCGCGCTTCGGCGAGGCTTGGCGCGCCTTCACTCTGCGGGCTGCGACGCAGGTAGAACCACCAGGTCAAGGCGAGACAGAGGGCGTAGAACGCGAGGAAAATGGCCAGCGCGAGCTGCGGACCGCCGGTCGCAGCGATCGACTTGCCGAAGCTGCTCGGGATCAGATAACCGCCGACGGCACCGATCGCGCCGATGAAGCCGACAGCCGCACCGCTCTCGATGCTCGCCGTCTTCAGCGCCAGCGCGCGCGCCGCATCGCCCTTGCCGCGCACCTTGAACAGGTTTTCTTCGCGGAAGATCGAGGGGATCATGCGGTAGGTCGATCCGTTGCCGATGCCTGTCGTCAAGAACAGGATCAGGAACATCGACAGGAAGCCGGTGAAATCCTTCTGGCCGACGAAGTAGAGCACGCCGATCGTGGCCGCCGCCATCGCGATGAAATTCCAGAAGGTGATGATGGAGCCGCCGAGCCTGTCGGCAAGCCAACCGCCGAGCGGCCGCGACAACGAGCCGACCAGCGGCCCGAGGAATGCGATCGAGATCGTCACCGTCGGAAACTGGGTCTTGATCAGCAGCGGAAACGCGGCGGAGTAGCCGATGAAGGAGCCGAACGTTCCGACATAGATGAAGGCCATGATCCAGGTGTGCTTGCGCTTGACGATGGCAAGCTGGTTCTTGATCGACGACTTCGCCGAGGTGAGGTTGTTCATGAAGAACACGGCGCCGAACACCGCGATCGCGATTGGCAACACCCACATCAGGCCGGCATTCTGGAGATAAACGCCGCCGACCGGCGCTGCCTGGAACAGGTTGATGACGGCGAGCGTCATCAGGATCGGCGTGAGCAGCTGCACGCTGGAGACGCCGATGTTGCCGCCGGCCGCGTTGAGGCCGAGCGCCCAACCCTTCATCCGGTCAGGGAAGAAGAAGGAGATGTTGGTCATGCTGGACGCGAAATTGCCGCCACCGAGGCCGGCGGTCGAAGCAATCAGCAGCATCAGCCAGAACGGCGTTTCGGGCTGACCGACGAAATAGGCAAGCGTCAGCGTCGGAATGAACAGCACGGCCGCACTGAAAATGGTCCAGTTGCGACCACCGAAGGTCGTGACCGCGAAGGTGTAGGGAAAGCGCATCAGGGAGCCGATCAGTCCCGGCACCGCCACGAGCTGAAACAGCTCGTCGGTCGAGTAGTGGAAGCCCGCCTGCGGCAGCTTGGTCGCGACGATGCTCCAGATCAGCCAGACGGAAAAGCCGATATGCTCGGCGACGATCGACCAGATCAGGTTACGCCGGGCGACGACCTTGCCGCCCGCATTCCAGAACGCCTCATCTTCGGGGCGCCAGTCAGAAATCCACGTCGGATTGCCTTCCTTCATTGGAAATAGTCCCTTTCGCTAGGAAGCGGGACACGGCCTGACGCGGAGGCGTAAAGTTGCACGCTCGGGGAAGCCCCCGTTTTCGGCGGTGTCACGATTTGAATGATTGCTCGGTGACGGCGTCGATGGCGTCGAAACCTCTAATTCAAGCTCCGTGCCAAACCAGCCATCGCAAGAAATATAAATAGGACCAGCACCTTATCGACTATGATGAAAAAATAATCACGCCTATAATTGCATCAAAAGTTTGCTGACCGCTCATTTCTTGAATGTCGATTCGCCTGTTGATTGTGCGTCGCACAAGAGTTGGGCAGAAGCCCGTTTTCGCGCCAGATCGCCCCGGCGAGCGGTCAAATGCGACGGTCTCCGGCAAGACTATCCCCTTCCAGCGCGGTGCAAATTCGGCTCCTGGGAGTGTGCCCACCATGGCCACATCGTCTGGCACATCGATTGCTTCCATTCTGCCTAGTCAACGATGACTGACAGTGAGCCGGAGCATCAAGCCACCGAAGGCCACTGGGAAGCCTGTTCGCTGGTCCGCCAATGCGCGGTCATCGTGACGCTATCCCCTTGCGCATGTCGGTGCCCCACTTCGATCCGCATCCCGCGGGGGCGCGAAGCTCACTGCCTGGCAGAAGCGTCGATCAGGCACGGGCCGGGTCGATCGCGTAGATGAGCAAAGGAGCTGTTGATGTCGTACCTCGCACCCTCGGAATTCGTCACCAAGATGGTGGACGCCGGCGAATCCAAGATCTTCATGTCCACCCGGGATACGGTCATCCGCGCCTACATGGCCGGCGCCATCCTCGCACTCGCGGCCTGGTTCGCCGTCACCATCAACGTCAACACCGGCCAGCCCATCATCGGCGCACTGCTGTTTCCGGTCGGCTTCTCCATGCTCTATCTGCTGGGCTTCGACCTGCTCACGGGCGTGTTCGTGCTATCGCCGCTCGCGCTGATCGACAAGCGCCCCGGCGTCACGCTGGGCGGCGTCTTGCGCAACTGGGGCCTTGTCTTCATCGGCAATTTCGGCGGCGCGCTCACGGTAGCCCTCATGATGGCTTTCGTGACCACGTTCGGCTTCACACAGGCCCCGGACAAGGTCGGTACGGCCATCGGCAATATCGGCGAAGGCCGGACGCTCGGCTATGCGGCGCACGGTGCCGCCGGAATGGCAACGCTGTTCATTCGCGGCATGCTGTGCAACTGGATGGTCTCGACCGGCGTCGTCGGCGCCATGATCTCCACGACGGTCCCCGGCAAGGTGATCGCAATGTGGATGCCGATCCTGGTGTTCTTCTACATGGTGTTCGAGCATTCGGTCGTGAACATGTTCCTGTTCCCGTCGGGCCTGATGCTCCATGCCAAGTTCTCGATCCTCGACTATTTCATCTGGAACGAAATCCCGACCGTGCTGGGTAACCTCGTGGGCGGCCTCGCCTTCACCGGCCTCACGCTCTACACGACGCACGTGTTGACCAAGCCGAAGCGCCAGCCGGCCGCCAACCCGTCGACCCGGGCAGCGGCGTGACAATTGCGCGTCACGAAGGGGGCCTCGCCTGATATGGTGAGGCTCCCTTTGCATTGGTGGCGAGGATGGGCCGGGGCTTGCAAATCTCGATCGGGCAGCACTCCGACAAGGGGCGCAAGCCGGTCAACCAGGACTTCCACGGCGCCCTGATCCCGGCAGAGCCGCTGTTGAGCCTGAAGGGGATCGCCGTTGTCCTGGCCGACGGCATCTCGAGCAGCGCGGTCAGCCAGGAGGCGAGCGAGTCGGCGGTCAAGAGCTTCCTGACCGACTATTACTGCACCTCCGAATCCTGGACGGTGAAGACTTCGGCGCGGCGTGTGCTTGAAGCCACCAATTCGTGGCTGCATGCCGAAACGCGGCGCAGCCGGTACGCCTACGATCGCGACAAGGGCTACGTCTGTACCTTCACCGCAATGGTCGTCAAATCGACCATGGCCCACATCTTTCACGTCGGCGACTGTCGGATCTACCGCGTCGCCGGCAAGGCCCTCGAACAGCTGACCGACGATCATCGGATCATCGTCTCGTCGGAGCAGACTTATCTCGGCCGCGCGCTCGGGATCAATCCGCAGATCGAAATCGATTACCAGGCACTTCAGATCGAAAAGGGCGACATCTTCCTGCTGGCCACCGATGGCGCCTACGAGTTCGTCGATCATCGCTTCGTCACGGCCACGCTCGACGTCTGCGCCGGCGATCTCGATGCGGCGGCGAAGAGCATCGTCGAGGAGGCCTATCGGCGCGGCAGCGACGATAACATCACCGTCCAGATCCTGCGCATCGACGAGGTGCCGCAGATCGGCTCGTCGGACATTTTTGGCGGCACCGCCGGGCTGCCGCTGCCGCCGTTGCCGGAGCCCCGGGCCCTGTTCGACGGTTACCGCATCGTGCGCGAAGTGCATGCCTCCAGCCGCAGCCATATCTACCTGGCGGTCGACACCGAAACCGGCGAGATGGTCGCCCTGAAAATTCCCTCGATCGATCTCCGCGACGACCCCGCCTATTTGAAACGCTTCCTGATGGAGGAGTGGATCGCGCGGCGGATCGACAGTCCGCACGTCCTGAAGCCGCGCTCGCGGTCCAAGCGGCGCAACTATCTCTACGTCGCAACCGAGTTCATCGAAGGACAGACGCTGCGGCAGTGGATGCTGGACAATCCGCGTCCCGACCTCGAGACCGTGCGCGGCATCGTGGACCAGATCGCGTCGGGCCTGCGCGCCTTCCATCGCATGGAGATGCTGCACCAGGATCTCAGACCCGACAACGTGCTGATCGACAAGACCGGCACCGTGAAGATCATCGACTTTGGCGCGGTCAAGGTCGCCGGCGTGGCGGAGGCGTCGCCCAATCCGGCCGGCGCTGAAATCCTCGGGACGGTGCAGTACACCGCACCGGAATACTTCCTCGGCGAAGGCGGCTCGCCGCGCTCGGACATGTTCTCGCTGGCGACCATTTGCTACCAGATGCTGACCGGAGAACTGCCTTACGGCGCCCAGGTCGCCCGCATCAGGGGACGATCGGACGCGTGGAAGCTCCGGTATCGCCCGGCCAGCCACGACGACCGCGCCGTCCCCATCTGGATCGATGGCGCGCTGCGCAAGGCGCTGCATCCCGACCCCAACAAGCGGCACGAGGATCTATCCGAATTCACCTACGAACTCAGGAGCCCGAACCCGGCCTATCTCAGCACGCGGACCACGCCCCTGATCGAGCGCAATCCGCTGCTGTTCTGGAAGCTGACCACGGTGGTCCTGGCCTGCGCCGTCGTCGCCCTGCTCGCTTTGCTGCATGCGCGCTAGCAGGGCTGCCGATCAGGCCGGCTCCGCCGCCTTCGTCCCCAGCGGCTTGGGCGCGATGCCGCCGCCCGGCTTGAGGTGGAATTCGTAGGTCATCAGATGCCAGGGCCCATTCGCCTTGGTGCCATCGGGCATCTCGGCATCGTTGCGCGGCTCGACCTTGGCGACGAGGTCGTCCTTGACCCCGAACACCACGTCGGAATCGAGATATTTGTCGCCGTCCATGAAGACGTGGGTGATCAGCGGCTCGTAGCCCTTTGCATTGACCAGGAAGTGCACATGCGCCGGGCGCATCGGATGGCGCTTCGTCTGCACGATCATCTCGCCGACCGGCCCGTCGGTCGGAATCGGATAGCTGCACGGCAGAATGGTGCGGAAGAAGAAGCGGCCGTCGGCGTCGGTGATGAAGCGCGCCCGCGCCGAGGCGCCGACTTCATCATAGTTCGCCTTCTGGGAATCGTAGAAGCCATCGTCGTCGGCATGCCAGACGTCAACAGGGACATTGGCGAGCGGCTTGCCCTCGAGATCGGTGACGCGGCTCTGCACGAACATCCGCTCGCCCGTCGGATTGTTCGGCGAGATGTCGGTGCCGTGGGCCGTCACCTTGTGCTCGCCGACATAGAATGGCCCGAGCACCGTGGTCTCCGTCGCGCCGTCGCGGTCGCGATGATTGACCGCGTCGACCAGCATGGAGACGCCGAGCACGTCGGAGAGCAGGATGAATTCCTGGCGGGTATCGCTGCATTTCTGGCCGGTACGGGTCAGGAAATCGATGGCGTACTCCCACTCCTCGAAGGTGAGACCGGTCTTGCTCACGTAATCGTGCAGCGACTTCACTAATTCCTGGAGCAGGAATTTCGCGCGGCGGTCGGGCGTATCGTCGAAGCTCTTGACGACGGCTGCGGTGAGCTCGGTCTCGTTGAACTGGGTCATGGTGCGTTGCCTTGGTTTTTCTCGTTGGCCCCACTGGGATCTTGAGGGCTCCCTGGAGGCGTTTCGGGCCGGAGCCTACACTATCAGGCGGGCTCGCGTTAAGCGCGACCCGCTTGGAATAAGGGCGTCATTTCGGCTATCAACGTCGGACAAAACTGCCCGGAGGAACTGATGCTCGCCCCCACCCCTGCCTCGCCCGAATCTGTCGGCATGTCCAAGGCCGCGCTCGACCGCGTCGATGCTCACCTGAAGAGCCGGTACATCGATGCCGGCCGTTTCCCCGGCACGCACCTCCTCGTCTACCGCCGCGGCAAGATCGCCCACAGCTCTGTGCAGGGCCTCGCCGATGTCGAACGCAAGGTGCCGGTCAAGGACGACACCATCTACCGCATCTATTCCATGACCAAACCGCTCACCAGCGTCGCCTTCATGATGCTGGTCGAGGAGGGCCTGGTCGCGATCGACGAGCCGGTCGCAAAGTACATTCCGGAATGGAAGAACCTCGGCGTGTTCGTCGCCGGCACCTCGCCTAATTTTCTGACCCGGCCGCCGTCCCGGCCGATGCTGATCGTCGATCTCCTGCGCCACACCTCCGGCCTGACCTACGGCTTCCAGCAGCGCTCCAATGTCGATGCCGCCTATCGCGCCGAGAAGATCGGCGAGGTCGAGAAGTCGGGCACGCTGCAGGGCATGATCGAGAGCCTTGCAAAGATCCCGCTGGAATTCTCGCCGGGCGAGGCCTGGAACTACTCCGTGGCAACCGATGTGATCGGCTATCTTATCGGCAAGATTTCGGGCATGCCCTTCGAGCAGTTCCTGAAGAAACGGATCCTGGATCCGCTCGGCATGACCGACACCGATTTCCACGTGCCGGCCTCAAAGGCGCATCGCTTCGCTGCGTGCTACTCGGCAGACCCCGCCGGCGGCATGACCTTCCACGCCGGCCAGCGCCGCGAAGGCATCACGCTCCAGGACGATCCGGAGACGAGTTCGTTCCTCTCCCCGCCCTCCTTCATCTCCGGCGGCGGCGGGCTGTGCTCGACGGTTGCAGACTATCTGACCTTCTGCCGCGCGCTGCTCAACGGCGGCGAGCTTGGCGGTGTGAGGCTGATCGGGCCGAAGACGCTGGCGCTGATGACGAGCAATCACATTCCGGGCGGTCGCGCGCTGCCGGACGTGTCGCGCTCGCTGTTCTCGGAAGCCACTTATAACGGCATTGGCTTCGGCCTCGGTTTTGCGGTAACCATGCGCCCGGCCGAGACGCTGATCGCCGGCAGTCCCGGCGAATATAATTGGGGTGGCGCGGCCACGACCTCGTTCTGGATCGATCCGGCTGAAGAGCTGATCACGATCTTCATGACGCAGGTGCTGCCGTCGAGCGCCTATCCGCTCCGGCGTGAACTGCGCAGCATGGTCTACGCCGCGATCACCGAGAGCAATCTCTGACGTTCCCGGAATTTGTTGTAACGGGCTTCGCGAGCGATCGCGGAGCCCGTTGCTATCTTGTCTAGTGGAAATGGCCGATCAGATAAATTCCGCCGCCGATCACCAGCACGGCCGGAACGGCCCACAAAATCAAGACTGGCATGTGCGTCCTCCTTAGTTCGACGTGCAGACCTTGACCGTCTTCATGCCGCTCTCAGCCTCGGTGCGCGACTTGTAGATTGTGCCCGACGGGCTGACGACGGTCATGCTCGAGTCCGTCGGCTTCTTGTCGACGACCGTGCATTTCTTGGTCTTGACGTCCTGCACGACATAGAACTCGTCGGCCGCGAACGCCGGCAGCGAAAACGCAGCAACCATCAGCGCCGCGGTAACGATCCTCAGCTTCATTCTCTCCTCCTCCAATTGCCGGGCGTTTCCGCGCCCGGTCGATTCACAAACGGGAAGAAGTAGCAATTTGTTCCTATCCAGCGGGAACGTCACCGGGGGCGCGATGTTGATGCGGCGCATATTCCCGAGGAGGACAACATGAAGAAGCTATTCCTGCTTTCCGCAGCAGCGCTGATGATCTCGACTGGCGCGTTCGCCCAATCCACCGTGGTGACCACGACCGGAACCGGTCACGCTGCGACGATTCAAATCGAGCCCCAATACCGGACGCGGATCAAATCCTACGTCACGGAGCATCACCTGCGGCCGGTGACGACGAAGGAGAAAATCATCGTCGGTGCGAAGGTTCCGAGTGATGTCGAGCTGGAGTCGGTCCCGGCCGATTGGGGTCCGTCGCTCACGCAATATCGCTATGTCTACTCCGGCGATCGCGTAATGCTGGTGGATCCAGGCACCCGCACGGTCGTGCAGGAAGTTGATTGAGACCTGACGAACAGGGGCGGTCGCCTCGAGGGCGGCCGCCGCCTCGGAGTTGATCGCATGACACCGCATCGAGAAGCTCGCATCGCAGGGCTCAGCCTGGCGGCCGTATACGCCATGTGCCTGCTGCTGACCGCAATCAGTATGAGCTGAAGCGCCGACGACCGCGCTGCAAAATCCCCTTTCGATCCGCCCGCCGGATAGGAAAAATCATGGCGCGGCGCAGGTCCTGCCCGTATGGTTTGACAAAATCATAATCCGGCGCTGCAGCGCTGGAACCGGGACGCCTGCGTTGTCAAAGCTCACCCTGCCGGTCCGGCTCGCTCTCCTGGTCACGGGAACGATGTTGCCCTTGATCGTCTTCGCAGTCGGCATTGCCTATTTCAATTATCGCCAGGACCGCAGCGACGCGACACGCCGCGTGCTCGAGACGGTACGGAGCATGCGTCTCGTGCTGGATGCCGAAGTGCAGCGGATGACCGGCGGCTTGCAGGTGCTCGCGCTCAGCGATTCCCTGCGTAGTGGAGACTTCGACGGCTTCAGGCGTCTCGCCGTCGGCTTCATCAGCCAATATGGCGAAGACAGCGTCCTGCTGCTGGCCGACAGGTCCGGACATCAGCTGTTCTCGACGGTCACGACCGACACGAAGAATCTGCCGTCGCGCAACAACCACGAAATCGTCGAACGGGTCTTCGCGAGCAAGACCCCGCAGTTTTCCGATCTGTTCACTGGATCGGCCAAGAAGCGCCCGATCGTCACCGTCGAGGTCCCCGTGCTGCGCGACGGCGAGGTAGTCTATGCGCTCTCCTTCAGCCCGCCGATCGACATCTTCCAGCACCTCGTCGAGCGGCAGCGCCCGGACGAGCGATGGACCGTATCGCTGCTGGACAGCAAGGGCATCGTGTTCGCGCGCGCTCCCAACCCGGGCGATACTTTTGGCAAGCAGGCATCGCCATCGCTCTTCGACGCGATGTTCCGCTCGCCCGAGGCGATTCTGTCGAGCGTCTCACTCGATGGCGTGGCTCTTGCTTCGGCCTATACGCGATCGCGGCTGACGGGCTGGACCATCGCCGCCGGAGTCACCGAGAGTTCGCTGATCGCGCCGCTCTGGCGCAACATCGCGATCACGAGTCTGATCGGCGGCGTACTGCTCCTGGTCGGCCTCACCTTTGCGATCAGGATGGCAACGACGATCGCGCGCGGCGAGATGCTGCACAATCTTCTGATCGAGGAGCTCAACCATCGCGTCAAGAACACGCTCGCGCTGATGCAGGCCATCGCGGTGCAGACTTTTCGCAGCGCAAGCCGCGACGAGCGAACCAAGTTCGAAGGGCGCCTCGGCGCGCTCGCCGAGGCACATAACCTTCTCAGCCAGGAGAAGTGGGCGGGCTCGGAACTGAGGGACGTGATCGCACGCGCGCTCCAGCCATTCCTGCTCGCAAATCCCGATCGCATCCGGATGGCCGGCCCTGCCGTGCCGCTGTCACCGCGGCTCGCCGTGGTGCTGTCGATGATCGTGCACGAGATCGCGACCAACGCGGCCAAATACGGCGCATTGTCCAACGAGACCGGCCGGGTGACGCTGGACTGGGATGTCATTGCCGACGTGCCGAAGCCGCGGCTGCGGCTGATCTGGACCGAGTTCGGGGGCCCGTTGGTGACAACACCGGTGCAGCGCGGCTTTGGCTCACGCCTGATCGAGCGCAGCGCGCGAGACCAACTCGGCGGCGAGGCGACCGTCGACTTCCTGCCGCGGGGCGTGGTCTGCACGGTGACCTGCGCGCTGGACGGGGAGCGGTGAAGCCGAGACCTCGTCGCCGAAGACCACTCGGGTCCGCGCGCGCACTCTCGAAGCACAACTCTCGCAATCTTTCGCCGTGGAGATCAACTCGCGAAGCGCTGATACTCTTCGCGGTCAACTGTCGAGTTGTCTCCGTCGGCAATCACGATAACCCGGGGACACCTCTGGGGCCGGCCCTTGTCGCAGCCTGTGCGCTATAAGCGCCCGGTCCGTAAGTTGCGATCATCGCAAGGGCGCCAAGCAGGCCGAGGTTCTTCAGGAAGTTGATAGTCTGCACCACGACCTGGGCTTCGGGCGCGGCCCAGAAATTGTGGAACATCAACGTGGCGGCGATTGTGAACGGGATCAGGATCACCGCTGCCGGCCGCGCGAACAGGCCCAACAACAGGGCCGTGCCGCATCCGATTTCCGTCGCCAATGCGCCGGCGGCGAGCAGAGCACCAAAGCCATCGGCGCCGCCGGGAAGCCGGCTCGCCGTCGCAGTAAAGGCCATCGCCTTTCCAAAGCCGCTATAGAGAAACAGCGGCGCGACGGCAACACGCGCGAACAGAAGCACCCAACTGTCGAGCAGGCCTGCGATCTCAGCAGAACGGATTGATGCGAACATGTCATGTCTCCCGTGGTGAAGGTCTCGTCATTCCGCCGGCGCGATATCGACACGCGGCAGGCGGTTTGCCGCGGCGATGCCAAGCGATCCAATCGCCAGCGCGCCGACAATGGAGGCGCCGCCGATTGCCCAGAACACGGCATCGGGACCGCCGGTAACCTGCTGCAGCAGGCCGATGACATAGGGTCCGAGAATCGCGCCGACGCGGCCGATGCCCAATTCCATCCCGACGCCGCTGGCCCGGAAGCAGGTTTCGTAGGAACCGGCGGTGAAATTATTCAGCACGTGCTGCGCGCCGATGATGCAGAACCCCGCAACGGCGACGATGGCGAGATTGACGCCGTGACCACTGACGAAAACGAGAGCCAGCACGGCAATGCCGCCGGTGATCCACCATGTCGCGAGGTAACGCGGCGTCAATGCGAATTTCCGGTCGGCCAGCATCGCGAGCATGAGCCCCCCGATGAAAGACATCGCCTGCATCAGCGCGCCGAAGCCGAACGAAGCCGCAAAGGTCTCGCCACGCTTGAGCATGACGGTCGGAATCCAGCCGGTGAGACCGAAGATCGCGAACAAGGTGAGGAACGCCGTGAACCAGATCGTCAGGGAGATGCGGCGATAGCGTGGACTTAGCAGGGCTCGGATCGGGCTCTCGGGCGCCTCGCGGTCGACGGCCGCGAACGTCGCATCCCGATAGACGAAGGCCCGCTCCGGCCGCAGCCGGGTCAGCAAGGCGCGCAGCTCCGCGGTACGCGAGCGCGAGGAAAGAAAGCGCGCGCTCTCGGGCAGAATCGCATGGGCCACGAAGGTCAACGGAATCGACAGCGCTCCGACGTAGTAGAGGATCTGCCAGCCATGCTGCGGCGTCAGGAACACTCCGATGAGACCAGCGCAGACGCCGCCAAGCGACCAGCCCAGCGTCACGCCCCAGAGCGAGAACGCGTTGCTGACGCGTTTCGGCGCGAGCTCGTTGATGAACGTGGTGCCGAGCGGCAGCAGAACACCGAGACCGAGCCCTGTGGCGAAGCGCAAGGCACAGTAGCTCCAGAAATCGCTGGCCAGCATCGCAGTCAGCAATGTGAAGACGTTGACGATCCAGAGCCCGGCGAGCAGCGTGCCGCGCCGACCGAGACGGTCGGCAATGCCGCCGTGCCCGATCGCTCCGAACAGAAATCCGAACAGACCCGAGCTCACCAGGAGTCCCGCCTGACTTGGCGCAAGCCCCCAGGGCTGCATGACATAATGGATGACATAGGCCGGATTGAAGGTGTCATAGCCGTCGAACAGGGTGATGAGTGTGATCAGGACGCCAAGCTGCTTGTGAAACGGACCTATCGCGGCGCCGGACAATTCCTCATGCACGTCGATTTCGGACGAGATGCTCACGGGTTTCCTCCATTGGATCTGATGATGTCTTCTGCTCTGCGGCAGATTGGATCGTTATTTCGCCGAGACCGAACAAGGCGCGAGCGTTGTCGCGGCCGATCTTGCGCCGATCACCTTCGGAAATCGTCGCCGTGTCGAACCAGTCGGCGGCGTGGTCGATGTTCTCGAACGGCCAGTCGGCGGAGAACAGGATGCGATCGGCGCCGATCTCGAGCATCGCGTCGATCAGTGCCTGGGTGCGGAAATTACCCGACGTGGTGATGTAGAAATTCTCCCTGAAATATTCGGCGATCTTGCGTTTTGCCGGATAGGCGTTCTGGGTCCGCATCCACTTGTTGTGATTGTCGACGCGCCACATCGCGTAAGGCAGCCCCTCGCCCATGTGGCCGAGGATGATCTGCAGCCGGGGATAGGCGTCGAACAGGCCGGAGCCCATCAGGCGCAGGGCATGCACGGCAGTTTCCTGGCCGAACGCCCAGCTCGGTCCCAACAGCCAGCGATGTCCCTCGTAGATCGCCGCATCCTTTGCCAGCGGATTGCGCGGGTGCAGATAGAAAGGAGCGCCGAGGCGCTCGGCCTCCGCCCAGAATGGCCAAAACTCCTTGCGATCGTAGTAGATGGCATGTTCGGTGCCGGCGAGCTCGCTGAAGCCGTTAACCAGCGCGCCGCGAAATCCGAGCGTGCTGACGCAGCGGTCGAGCTCGCGAGCGGCGTCTTCCGGGTCCTGCATCGGCAGCGCTGCGAGTCCCTGGAAGCGGTCGGGCCGCCTTGCGACCTGCTCGGCGAGAAAGTCATTGGCGCGGCGCGACAAGTCCAACGCGCGATTGCGATCTGGAATCGCCTGCACGGCCGGCGCGTTCAACGACAGCACCATCAGCTCGATGCCGTGCGCATCCATCTCCGCAAGCCGCCGCTCATGTATGTCGAGCAACCGTGCCTTGAGCTCGACCCAGTCCTGGGCCGGCGCGAAGCCCGCGCTGTCCTTGACGGTGTCGTCCATCGCAAAATGCTCTTCGAGCGCGATCTTGCCCTGCATGGTGGTCGTTCCTTCGGCTTTGCTTTCGCGTTGACAAAGCAAAGCAGCACGCGCAAATACTTGTCAATGGGAAAGTTGTATCTGCAAATGATTGATACGCAAATATTGCACCTGCGAAGGTTGGCGCTTAATCCGGACGGAGCTTTTCCGCGAGGACTCGAGCCCGGACCCAAACTCATGTATCGATTTTCGAATTCGCTTCCCTATCTGCTCGCACGCCTGGGCGTGCGCATGGGCGATCTGTTCACGCGCGTGATCCGTCACGAGAAGTTGACGCTGCCGATGTACCGCGTGCTGGCCGCGCTGCTCGAGCAGGGCCATCCGTTGCGCCTCGGCGAGATCGCCGAGCTCACATCGGCTGACGTGTCCACGCTGTCGCGGATAGTCGCGGAGATGAGTCGCACCGGCTTATTGACGCGCGACCGGCCGGAGAACGATCAGCGCAGCCTCCAGGTCGCATTGACGCCCAGGGGCGCCGAACTTGCCGCACGGCTGGTGCCGCTCGCCGCCTATTATGAAGAGGTCGTCACCGGCAGCATGTCCGCGAAAGAAGCGACCGAGCTCAAGCGGGTGCTGGTCGAACTCTACCACAACATTGATCGGCTCGAGCAAGAAGTCGAGGCCGGTTTGATCAGTGTCGCACCGCCGACGAAGTCCAAGGACGTGCACGAACGCGCGGAGACGCGCGGCAAGACGAGCCTGCCGCGCGGAAAGACGTCAACGAAATAGAGAGAGGCAGGAGAGGACATGCGACAGGATCCCATCATCATTGCAGGCGGCGGCATCGGCGGATTGGCAGCCGCAATCGCGCTGGCGCAAAAGGGTTTCCAGGTCACCGTCCTCGAGCGCGCATCGTGCTATCAGGAGATCGGCGCCGGCATTCAGCTCGGTCCCAACGCGTTTCACGCATTCGATCGCCTCGCGCTCGGCGATGCCGCGCGGTCGATCGCCGTGTTCATCGATCAGCTCCGTCTCATGGATGCCATCTCGGCGGAGGAGATCACCAATATCGATCTCACCAGCTATTTTCGCCGACGCTTCGGCAACCCCTATGCCGTGGTCCATCGCGGCGAGCTGCACCGCATTTTCGTCCGTGCCTGCGAGGCACATGCGAATGTCAGCTTGAGAACTGATTGCGACGTCATCGGATATCAGCAGGACGGCACGCGGGCCACGGCCCTGCTCAGGTCAGGCGAGCGCATCACCGGGGGCCTACTGATCGGCGCCGACGGGCTGCGCTCCCGCATTCGCCAGCAGATGGTGGGCGACGGCGCACCGCGGATCGCCGGCCATACCACCTATCGCTCGGTGATCCCGACCGAGCAGATGCCGGAGGATCTGCGCTGGAACGCGGCGACGCTGTGGGCCGGCGCCAAGTGCCATCTCGTGCACTACCCGCTGTCAGGCTGGAAGGTGTTCAACCTCGCAATCACCTGCCACAACGATCCCGCGGAGGCCTTCGCCGCCAGGCCCGTCACCCATGACGAGGTCCTCGCGGAATTTCGCGACGTGCATCCCCGCGCCAAGACGATCATTCATCACGGCAGGGACTGGAAGGCCTGGGTCACCTGCGATCGCGACCCGACCGACCGCTGGATCGACGGACGCGTCGTGCTGCTGGGCGATGCCGCACATCCGATGTTGCAATACTTCGCGCAAGGCGCCTGCATGGCGCTGGAGGATGCCGTCAGTCTTGCCGACGCGCTCGATGGCAGCGAAAGCGACCCCGCCCACGCGCTGCAACGCTACAGGACTATGCGGCTGCTGCGCACCGCACGGGTCCAGCTTGGGGCCCGCGAGCTTGGCGACCACGTCTACCATCCCTCCGGGGTCCATGCGCTGCTGCGCAACCAGCTGATTCGCGAGACCAGTCTGGAGCGCTTCTGCGAGAACCTTTCCTGGCTCTATCAGGACCCGTTCGCCGACAGGCCGTCGGACCCGAAGAGAACGGCCGCGCGAGCCTGAGCCGCCCTATCCGATCGTCTGCAGCGACGGAAACGTCTCCAGCAGCCAGATGCTCACATTGGAGACTGCGCCGGTGAGGAAGCCGATGCCGGTGATCACCATCAACACGCCCATGGCGCGCTCGACGTTGACGAGATGGCCCTTCATCCGCGCGAACAGTTTTGTGAACTGCTCGATCATCAGCGCTGCGATCAGGAAGGGAATGCCGAGGCCGGCGGAATAGACCGCGAGCAGGCCGGCGCCCTTCGTCACCGTGGCTTCAGCCGCGGCGATCGAGAGGATCGCGGCCAGGATCGGACCGATGCAAGGGGTCCAGCCAAAAGCAAAGGCGAGCCCCATGATGTAGGCTCCCCAGAGCCCGACAGGCTTCGGAATCGGAAGCCGGCCTTCCCGCATCAACAGGCCGATGCGCGTCAGCCCGAGGAAGTGCAGCCCCATCACGATGATGACGATGCCGGCAAGGATCGATAGTTCCGCCGACCAGGCGCGGATCAGCCCGCCGATCAGCGAGGCGCTGGCGCCGAGCGCCACGAACACCGTGGAGAAGCCAAACACGAACAGCAACGCCGAGATCATGATCGCACGCTTCGAGGCCGACGCCGGTTCGTCGCTCTCGACATGCTCGATCGTCGCACCGGTGAGATAGATCAGATAAGGCGGGACCAGCGGCAGGACGCAAGGAGAGAGGAAGCTGACGAGGCCGGCAATCAGCGCCGCCGTAATCGAAACATTTTGCATGATGCAGTCGAAGCCATCCCAGGCCCTCGGGCGGGGCGCGGGGAACGCGCTCGGGGCCGGAGCCGAACCGGCTCAGGTGTAGCCGATGCCGCGGAATGCGCAACAGAAGCGCGATCAAACCAGGGCTCCTCCCGATGCCAACTGCAATCACAGATGCGGCACCGGGACGCACACAAATCTCGCCAAAAAGCGAGATCCGGCGGCGCGGCTACTTCACCACGCGGAGCAGCGGACGCCGGGGCTGGTCCTGCGTCTGCTTGGAGGGGGACAGCGGTTCGCTGGCAGCGCTCCGCAGCATTTCGTCGCACAGCGCCTTGAGATCGGCACTGTCAATTCCTTTGAGCTTCATCCTGACATCGAGGATGACGATCGAAAGGAGCTCAGCCGACTCGCGGCTGTTGCTCTCGTTGAGAACCTTGCGGCACTCCTCGAGCGTCTCGAGCACCGACTGCAACTGTTCGTCTGAATGCGACACCGGCGTTCTTTCCGTTAATTCGGCCTGCGAGACGTGCTTGAAACGATCCCCTCGGCCCCCAAAGAGCACCAACGATAACACGAGGAGTCCGCACGCCCGAAGTCGATTTCAGTGTGTTTCTGCGTCGAAACCGCGGTTCCAGCCGGCATCACTGCGCGCAGCAAGCCGGAACGATCAGAGGTGAAACGCTTGAGCCGGAGGCCTCGATCCGTCCCATCGGGGTGCATGACATCTCGCATGCCCGCCTCCGGTCCAACTGGACCCGGCAATCCCGCAGCCATTCTAAGGCTCGCAACGGAACGCACGCCTACCCCTCTTCCGGGCAGAAATTAGCCCGATTCCTCGCTCAGGCACACCTTAATACCACTTCGGGCGCAGTAAGTATGGCGTTCAAAACTCACCGCTCCCCAACCCGTCGTGGTTGTGGTTTGCGCTAGATTCTGCCAGTTTAGCGGCCCGAAGGGACTTGTATGCATTCCTTAGCGGAAAGGGGCGTTCCACGAGAGGAACGCCTAAACACAAATATCAGCGGCCTCTCGGATTGGGATGCCGCCCGCATATTCCTGGAAGTCGTTCGATGCGGAAGTTTCCGCTCGGCGGCCGAACGACTGTCGCTGTCGATCAACGCCGTCCGCCGCCGGATCGACGATTTCGAGCGCCAGACCGGCACCACCCTGTTCACCCGCGACGTTCACGGCACCCATCTCACGGATGAAGGCGCGCTGGTGGTCTCGGCCGTCGAGCGCATGGAGGCGGCCGCCTTCGATGTAGTGCGCGCCAGCGATTCGACCGCCAACTCTCTCACGGGCGAGGTCCGCGTCGCGGTCACCGAAGGATTGGGCACGTTCTGGCTCGCCCCGCGGCTGGTCGAATTCCAGCAGACCTATCCCAAAGTCCTGGTCGATCTGCACTGCGCGATGCGTTCGGCCGACGTCTCCCGCCATGAGGCCGACGTCGCCATCCATCTGTCGCGTCCCTCGGCACTCGATGTCAAGCTGGTGCGGCTCGGCCGCATGCACCTGATGTTCTGGGCTTCCAGGAGTTACATCGAGAAATATGGCGCGCCGCGCTCGGCAGCGGAATTGATCAAGCACCGCCTGGTGCTGCAATTCGCCGATCAGATCGCCGCCAAGGAAACCTTTGAGAGCTTCTTCCCGGGCGTTCCGGAGCGTGACCTTCTGGTCATGAAGACCAACGTCTCGAGCGCCAACTACTGGGCGGTCGCGAATGGCGCCGGCATCGGCGTCTTCCCAAGCTATGCCATTGCGCTTGGCGGGAAGTTGATTCCACTGGAGGTCGAGTTGAACCGACCGTTGGATATCTGGTTGTCCTACCATCCCGGTAGCGGCCGGATTCCCCGCGTGCGGCACATGATTGACTGGCTGATCGAAGCTTTCAGTCCGGCTCGCTTCCCGTGGTTTAAGGAAGAGTTCGTGCATCCGCATGAATTCAAGGACTCGTATATGGGCGAACCCCTGACCCAGCTCTTCGGGGGATTTTCAACCGAAGAACAAAGGTGAAAACAGAGATGAAAGCAGCGGCGAAAAGGATGAAGCAGCGCAGTGCCGGCAAGCCGGACATTGAGCTTGGCAAGCGGATCCGTCTGCGGCGCGTCGAGATGAAGATCTCGCAGGCCGAGCTGGGCGAAAAGCTCGGCGTCAGCTTCCAGCAGGTCCAGAAATACGAGAAGGGCGTCAATCGCGTCGGCGCGGCTCGGCTTCAGCAGATCGCCTCCGCCCTCGATGTGCCCGTGACCTTCTTCTACGACGGCGACAACAAGGCCCGCGAAGTCGAAAGCCTCCTGTTCCTGGACTCGGCTTTCAGCCTCCGCCTGCTGCGCGCCTACAGCAAGATCAAGGATCAGACGGTGCAGCGTCAGCTCGTCTCGCTGATGGAATCGATCGCGGCGAACGAGGACTGAGCCGGTCGACGGTCCGGCCTTTCAGGCCGACGTTCAATCCGCCGCGTCGCGGGGGCGCGGCCGGATTGAGCGAGACCTGACGAATCCGGCTTGGGCCCGCGCGCCATCCGCGCGCGGTCTCGGCTTTTCGGGGCGGCCTGGCCGCCCCTTTTCTTTGCCTTCACTGATTTCGCGAACCCATCCCGACCTTGCTGCGACCCAATCGAGTGCTCCGATGCAGGGATGCACCGGGTTCGATGTGCCTCGCTTAATGGGACCGCAACCCCGATGCCCTAGCGTCCCACCGGTTTCAGCGAATCGGCGCATGCCGCGTGGGCGGCCGAGACGTGCCGATACGAGCGCCCGTTGCGGGCCTCGTCCTGATGGGGAAGACCAGACAAATGTCGAAACGCCATGCCGTGATCATCGCCACGGCCCTCCTCGCCAGCGCTTCCGCGCTTGCGCAGACCGAGACCACTGGCCAGGCCGGTCCCAGGACCAATACCTCGCCCGCCGCGCCATCCGGCACGGTGCCCACAGCCGCCAACACGGCTCACGCCGCCGCCCCCAAAGCCGCAGCAACACCGGCGTCGACCGCCGAGAGCCGCTCCGCCGCGGCGCTCGCGCTGACGCATGAGCCGACCTATGACGAAGGCACTGCACAGCGGATCAAGGATGCGGCGCTGAGCTATTCTGATCTTGCGGTGCGCGGCGGATGGCCGATGATCCCCGCGGAAGCCAAATTCGCGCTCGGCGTCCAGGGCTCCCATGACGACCTCCTCCGCAAACGGCTGATCCTCTCGGGCGATCTCGCTGCGGCTAGAGCGAGCGGCGGCTTCGACCAGGATCTCGCTGACGGCGTGAAGCGCTTCCAGGCCCGCCACGGTCTTGCGCCCACGGGCATGATCACGCCGCGCACGCTCGCAGCCATGAACGTCCCGGTGCAAAAGCGTATTCGCCAGCTGGAAGCATCGCTCGAGCGGCTCGAGAACATCAATTTCAGCTTCGGCCAGCGTTATGTCGTCGTCAACATCCCCGCCGCCTACGCCGAGGCGATCGAGAACGACGTCGTGGTGCGGCGCTATCGCGTCATCGTCGGCAAGACCGAAAAGCCCTCGCCGACGCTGACGGCCCAGATCACCGGTGTCGTGCTCAATCCGACCTGGACGGTCCCCTCTTCGATCGCCAAGACCGAGATCTCTGCGCATATGCGCAAGGACCCGACCTATCTGTCGCGCATGCACATGGAGGTGCTCGATGCCCACGACAATCCGATCGATCCGCATTCGGTCGATTGGTCGGGCACGCACGCGCCGAACTTCACCGTGCGCCAGCAGAACGGCTCCTTCAACGCGCTCGGCGCGGTCAAGATCGACATGCCGAACTCCTATTCGGTCTACATGCACGACACCAACCAGCGCAGTCTGTTCAGCGACGACTACCGTTTCGATTCCCACGGCTGCTCGCGCGTCGACAATGTGCGCGATCTCGCAGCCTGGCTGCTCAAGGACCAGCCGAAGTGGACGCGCGCCGCAATCGACGCGGAGATCTCCACCGGGCAACATCAGGAGGTCGCCATGGCCAGGAAGGTGCCGGTGGCCTGGGTCTATCTCACGGCGTGGATGACCAAGGACCAGACCATCCAGTTCCGCAACGACGTCTATAACCAGGACGAGCAGTTGCTGGAGGCGACCGCCGAAGAAGCCGCGTTCTTCAGCAATGCCGGCAACCATCCGCTGACCGCGCATATGGCGCAGTAGGCATGCAATCGCGGCACGGGCGGTTGCGGGATCACCCGCCCTGCCGTGGTTGACCCGGGCCTTCGCCCGGTCCCACATTGCGCTTCGCCAAACGACAAGCGAGCGCGCGATGCCTGATCTGTCCCAAGACACTCCCTACGCCGACGGCAAGATCCTCAAGCAGGTCACCGATGGCGTCGGCGTCATCACCTTCAACAATCCCGGCAAGCGCAACGCGATGTCGCTGGAGATGTGGGAGGGGTTCGGCGAGGCGCTGACGGCTTTGCGCGACGACGAGGCGGTGCGCGTCGTGATCCTGCGCGGCGCCGGCGGCAAGGCGTTCGTCTCAGGCGCCGACATCAGCCAGTTCGAGAAGGTCAGGCACAACGCCGCGGCATCCGAAGAGTACGCCAGGCGCAGCGCCGCCCAGCGCGCGCTGCTTGCCGAATACCCGAAGCCGACTATCGCCTGCATCGAGGGCTTCTGCCTCGGCGGCGGGATGCAGGTCGCGATGCTTGCCGACGTCAGGATCGCCGCGCATGGCAGCCAGTTCGGCATTCCCGCGGCAAAGCTCGGCATCGCCTATGGCTATGACGGCTTGAAGCATCTGGTGTCGCTGGTCGGCCCGTCCTGGGCGCGGCTGTTGATGTACACGGGCATGCGCATCGACGCAGCGGAAGCGCTGCGCATCGGTCTCGTCGAGCGCCTGTTTCCGATCGATCAACTCTGGGGAGAGACGATGGCGATCGCGCAGACCATCTCCGAAAACGCGCCGCTCGCGATCAAGGCCGCCAAGATCACCATCGCGCAAGTGTTGAAGGACGAAAGCGCACGCGACATGAACGCGATCAAGGCGATCGGCACGGCCTGCATGGACAGCGCCGATTTTCGCGAGGGTCGGCAGGCCTTCATGGAGAAGCGCAAGCCGCAGTTTAGGGGGATGTGACGCCTCAGACAGCTCCTGCCGGCCGCACTTACTTTGGATTTGCGAACCGAGGGCTGTGCAAGATCTCCCTCAAGGCCTGAACGTTCGCGGAGCTAGCACCTTTGCGCCAGATGAGCGCGGTCCATGCCCGGTTCTCTGTTCGCCCCAGCGGGTGGACGCTCAAAAGCCTTCTGTCTGGAAAAGTGGTCAGAACGCTCTTTGGGATCAGGGCTACGCCCATGCCCGCGACGACGCAGCCAAGCATGGCGTGATATGACGCCAGCTCGATCATCCGTTCTGGCATTTCGTTTCGCTTTGCGTACCAGTCTTCAAGCCGCTTGCGATGCGGGCAGCCGTGCTCGAAAACGATGATGGTGCGTGGCAGGTTGCTGCCCCTCTTGCCGATCGGCGGGTGATTGGCGGCCGCGATGATCACCAGCTCTTCCTCGAAGGCAGGCGCCCTTTCGAATGGATCGTCGGCGATCGGTTCGGCGACGAACGCGGCATCGAGATCGCCGGCGAGAATGGCGCTCGCGAGCACCTGCGGATTGCCAGTGCGAAGCTCAAGAACGACTCCTGGATGACGCCGGTGGTATTGGTCAAGCAGTCCCGGCAGCCTGACAGCTGCCGTGCTTTCCATCGCACCGAGGCGGAACGTACCGCGAGGCTTTGCATCTTTCAGAGCATCGCGTGTTTCATCTGCGAGCGCGAGCAAGCGACTGGCGTAGCCAAGTAGTACGTGTCCCTGGGGCGCTAGATGAAGGCGTTTC
This sequence comes from Bradyrhizobium sp. CCBAU 51627, assembly GCF_028128765.1. Lineage (GTDB taxonomy): Bacteria > Pseudomonadota > Alphaproteobacteria > Rhizobiales > Xanthobacteraceae > Bradyrhizobium. The sequence goes on along the minus strand of NZ_LBJG01000024.1, from coordinate 1,243,630 downwards.
CCCTCGCGAATGAAAAGGGACACTCCGAGATCCTCCTCCAGCTGCCGGATGCGTGTTGTGACGTTGGACTGAACGCGGTGCAGCCGCTCCGCTGCCCGGGTCACACCGCCCTCGCGAACCACGGCGAGGAATATTCGCAGATCAGCTAGATCCATACATCTCTCTGGGTGATCAACTAAATCATAATTATTCATTATACGGAATGATAGGCGATCGGTAAAGATCATGGCAGTCTCACACAGGAGCCCTCCCGATGATCGTCACCGTATTTCGCACGCGAATGAACCCCGGCGTGCAGGATGAATATGGACCGATGGCAAAACGCATGAGCGAACTGGCGCGGACGATACCCGGCTACATCTCGCACAAGGGCTTCGTCGCCGACGATGGAGAGCGCGTGACGATCGTCGAGTTCGAGACCGAGGAAGCGCTTCACCAATGGCGAATTGATCCAGAGCACGCCAAGGCAAAGCGGCGTGGGGTCGAGGCTTTCTTCAGCGCGTTCACATTCCAGATTTGCAGCGTCATTCGGGAGCGACGATGGTCTGCAAAGGCAACCCTTGGCGTTTGACCTGGCGGTCGACCCGGTGGTGCCTGTTTCCGCTATTGCGGCGAGCCCTTGCGAACGAAGCACTCCAGCGCCCTTCCGCGGAAGGACGCTGGGTTGCTTCGCTGCGCTCGCAACAATGACGAACGGCACATTTGGAACTCGCCGGTAGTCTGAACCTTCATTCAGGAAGATTAAATTCCTCGCGCGGTTTGCCGCGGTAGCAACCACTTGATCCCTCGCAAGTTCTCCCGCCACCAACGAGGGAGATTGCGATGAAACTCAAATTTGCTGTTCTTGGTCTGGCTGCCCTGGGCGGTGCCGCGCTGGCGTCGGGACAAGCGCTTGCGGCAATGCCGAACGGCATCCCGCAGGCGGACCAGATTGCAAGCGGTCCGGCCGCGCATGTCGATCAGGTGCGCTGGGTCTGTAACCCCTGGGGCCGCTGCTGGTGGCGTCCGAACTTCTACGACGCCTACGGCTATTATGGCCCGCGCCCGTTCTACGGACGTCCCTGGGGCTGGCGCCATCGCTACTGGCACCGCTGGTGAACGAGGGGCCGCAAGCCCCTTTGCAATGGCGTCTAACTACAATGCCTCAAGCACCGCCTTCGCGATGTCGGCGGTGCCATTGCTGCCGCCAAACTCCATCGGCTTGAGGCCGCCGGCATAGACCTGGTCCACCGCGCGTTCGATCTGTGCGCCCGCTTCCGTCGCGCTCTCGATGCCATGCTTGTCGGCGAGCCAGTCGAGCATCATCGCCGCCGACAGGATCATGCCGGTCGGATTGGCCTTGCCCTGCCCCATGATGTCAGGCGCGGTGCCGTGGCACGGCTGGAACACCGCGTACTTGTCGCCGATGTCAGCCGAAGGCGCCATGCCGAGGCCGCCGATCAGGCTCGCGGTGATGTCGGAGACGATGTCGCCGAACATGTTCTCCATCACCATCACATCGAAATCCCAGGGACGCTTGACCAGCATCGCCGAGCAGGCATCGACATAGAGCCGATCGGTCTTCACGTCAGGATGCTTCTTCGCGATCTCGTCGAAGATACCGCGGAAGAACGCAAAGGCCTTGAACACGTTCGCCTTGTCGACGCAGGCGAGCGACCCCGGCTTGCCGCGCGCCTTGCGACGCTCGGCAAGGCGAAACGAGAACTCGAACAACCGCTCGGAGGTCTTGCGCGTTATCACCATGGTCTCGCGCGCGTCTTCTTGCGTGACGACGCCCTTGCCCATCGAGGCGAACAGGCCTTCGGTAGACTCGCGGATCACGACGAGATCGATGCCGCGCTGGTCGGCGCCGACGATCGGGCTCGGCACGCCAGGAATGAGGCGCGCCGGCCGCACACCGGCATAGAGATCGAAGATGAAGCGCAGCTCGATCTGCGGCGCGATCTCGGTGTTATCAGGGTAGCGCACCGACGGCAGGCCGCAGGCCCCGAGCAGGATCGCGTCCGCCTCCTCGCAGAGCTTGATCGTCGAATCCGGCATCGATTTGCCGGTCGCAAGATAGTTGTTGGCGCCGGCGGGCGCCTCGGTGAAGCGGAAGCTCAGGCCCGACTTGTCGCCGACCTTGCGCAGCACTTCGAGCGCCGGCGCCATGACTTCGGGACCGATGCCGTCGCCGGCGAGCACGGCAATGTGGAAGGCGTTGTTTGCGGACATTTGAGAGCCTCGAGGGGAAGAGCCAGCCAAGCCGTCATTGCGAGCGAAGCGAAGCGATCCAGAGTGTATCCGCAGATGCAGTTCTGGATTGCTTCGCTCGCAACGACGGAGGAGAGAGCGTTGGACTACGGCGTCAGCACCGTGCGCCCGACCACCGCGCCCTGCTGCAATTGCAGCAGAGCCTCGTTCGCCTTGTCGAGCGGCAGCCGCGTCACCGGGATCGGGGGCACCTTCTTCGCACGCACGAGATCGAGCAATTCCTGCGTCTCGCGCAAGTTTCCAACATAGCTGCCCTGGATCGTGATCGCCTTGATCGGGATCAGCGGCAGCGCCCAGGTCGCGCCGCCGCCGAACAGGCCGACAATGACGAGCTTGCCGCCCTTGGTGAGACAATCGAAGCCGAGCTGCGTCGTCGCGGCATTGCCGACGAGATCAATCACGGCGCGGATCGGGCCGCCCGCTTTCTTCGCCAATTGCTCTAGCGCGTCCGGCGCCTTCGGATCGACGGTGGCGAGTGCACCGGCCTTCTCGGCGGCTTCGCGCTTCCTGGCGTCGATGTCGACCATGATCGCGCCCTTGCCGCCCATCGCTTTCAGGAGCGACAGCGCCATCAGCCCAAGACCGCCTGCGCCGAACATCACGATCGGGGTGTCGAAGTGCTGCTCGACCTTCTTCAGCGCGCTGTAGGTGGTGACGCCCGAACAGGCGTAAGGCGCCGTCGTGGCGGGATCGAGCCCCCTCAGGTTGAGCAAGTAGCGCGGATGCGGCACCAGCATGTGATCGGAGTAGCCGCCGTCGCAATAGACGCCGAGCGAGCGCGGCGTCAGACACATGTTCTCGTCACCGGCGAGGCACGTCGCGCATTTGCCGCAACCGATCCAGGGATAAACGAGGCCGACGTCCCCGAGCTTGAGGTCGCCCTGATCGGTCGGCTTCACATCGGGGCCGAACGCAAGAACCTCGCCCACCGTCTCGTGACCCATGGTCAGCGGCAGATTGATGCCGCGATCCTTCAGCGACAGGGGCTTGCGGCCATGGCCAAGATCGTAGCCGCCTTCCCAGATATGGAGGTCGCTGTGGCAGACGCCGGCGGCCTTCACCTTGATCAGCACCTGCGTGCCTGAGGGTTGCGGCGTCGCCTCGTCGAACTCCAGTAACGGCGCCTTGAAATCGGCAACCTTGAAACTCTTCATCGACGTCCTCCCGGCATCCGTCTTATTGCCGCGCACCATGCCACGGGCAATCGGGCGAGACAAATCTGTCCAGCCGTCTTAGTTCAGGCCAGCGGATGATGGCAAGCCGCGAACTGGCCGATCGCGACTTCGCGCAACTCCGGTATTTCCGCGCTGCATCGCTGGTCCGCCTGCGGACAGCGGGTGCGGAAGCGGCAGCCGGACGGCGGCGCAATCGGCGATGGCGGCTCGCCGGCTGCCACACTCTCGGCGGGACGCACATCCGGATCGGGCACCGGGATCGCTTGCAACAGCAGTGCCGTATAGGGATGCGCAGGCCTGGCGAACAATTGCTCCGATGGCCCGACCTCGCAGAGCCTGCCCAGATACATCACCGCGACGCGGTCGCTGACCGCCTTCACGACCGCGAGGTCATGCGCGATGAACAGAAGTGTCAGGCCGAACCGCGCCTTCATCTCCTCCAGCAGATTGAGGATCTGCGCGCGGATGGAGACATCGAGCGCGGAGACCGGCTCGTCGCAGACGATGAATTCGGGATTGAGTACCAGCGATCGCGCAATCGAGATGCGCTGGCACTGACCGCCGGAAAATTCGTGCGGCAGGCGGTTCGCCACGAGCTCAGGGTCGAGCCCGACCGCGGCGAGCACTTCGCGAACCCTGCGCTTGCGCTCGGCGTCATCCTTGACGCCGGCGATGATCAGCGGTTCGGCGACGATATCGCCGATGCGCCGGCGCGGATTGAGCGAGGCGATCGGATCCTGGAAGATGAGCTGCACACGGCGGCGCATCTTGCGCAGCGCCTCACCCTCCATCGCGGTGAGGTCCTCGCCATCGAACAGCACGCGGCCAGACTTGGCGCGGCGCAATTGCAGCACCGCGCGTCCCAGCGTCGACTTGCCGCAGCCTGATTCGCCGACCAGTCCCAGCGTCTCGCCGCGCGCGACCTGAAGGCTGACACCGGAGACGGCATGAACGGTCTTGTCGCCGAGCCCATATTCGACGACGAGATTGTCGACCCTCAGAAGCGGCTCATGGCGCGCAGCCGGCTGCATCATGCGCCGATCCCTTCCGCCATCTTGATCGGGTGGAAGCAGGCATAGAGATGATCCGCCATCTCGGCGCTGGTCAGCTCGGGCTTGGCCTCGCGACAGCGGCTGGTGGCGTAACGGCAGCGCGGCGCGAACGAGCAGCCCTTCAGTGGCCGGGTCGGATCGGGCGGACGGCCGGAAATAGCCGGCAATGGCGTATGCGGAGCGGTCTCCAGCTTCGGGATCGCCGCCAGCAGCGCCTCCGTGTAAGGCATATGCATGCGCTTGAAGAGCATGGGCGTCGGCGCGCGCTCCACCACCCTGCCCGCATACATCACCGCGACCTCGTCGGCCCGGCCGGCGACGACGCCGAGATCATGGGTGATGATGATCATCGCCATGTGGCGGCGGCGTTGCTCGCGCGCAAGCAGATCGAGGATCTGCGCCTGGATGGTGACGTCGAGCGCGGTGGTCGGCTCGTCCGCAATCAGGAGTTTGGGCTCGCAGGACAGCGCGATCGCAATGGCGATGCGCTGACGCATACCGCCGGAGCATTGATGCGGATATTGCGCGAGCCGCTGCTCGGGCGCGGGAATGCCGACCGCCGCGAGCAGCTCGATGCTGCGCTTCCGCGCCGCTGGCGTGTCGAGTTCGAGATGCTCCTGGAGCGTCTCCATCAGCTGGGTGCCGATGGTGAGCACCGGATTGAGCGAAGTCATCGGGTCCTGAAACACCACCGCGAGATCGCGCGCGCGCAGGCGCCGCAGGCTTTCGGGCGCGAGCTGAACCAGATCCTGACCATCGAACATCACGCGTCCCGAGAGCTTCGCCTTCTTTGGCAGCAACTGAAGGATCGCGCGCGACAGCATGGTCTTGCCGCAGCCGGATTCGCCGACGATGCCGAGCGTACGGCCCGCCTGCAGCGACAGATCGACATCGTCCACGGCACGCAAGATGCCGCGCGGGGTCGGCAGCTCGACCGCAACGTCGGTGATGGTCAGGAGTGGCGGAGTCAAAGCGCCCCCTGACGCGGATCTGTCAATGCCCGCATGGTGTCGCCGACGAGATTGAACGCCAGCACGGTCAGGAACAATCCGGCCGCCGGCAGGAAGGCGAGCCGCGGCGCGACGTCGAGGCTATCGCGCCCCTCGCCGATCATGCTGCCCCAGCTCGCCATCGGCGGCGGCACGCCGAGGCCGAGGAACGACAGGGCCCCCTCGACCACGATGGTGACGGCGACGCCGAGCAGGAAGAAGGCAAGCAGCGGCAGGATGACGTTCGGCAGCAGCTCGCGCAGCAGGATGCGCGCATGGCTGGCACCCAGCGCCTCGGCTGCGATCACGAATTCGCGTCGCGCCAGTGACAACGTCGCCGCGCGCGCCACCCGCATGAAGGCGGGAATGCCGAGCACGCCGAGGATGACGGTGAGATTGGGAATGGACTGGCCGAGATAGGCGGTGACGGCGAGCGCGAAGATCAACGGCGGAAACGCCAGCAGCACGTCCATGCTGCCGACCACCAGCGTCTCGAATCTCCCGCGGAAATAGCCGGCCAGCAGGCCGAGCGCGCCGCCGACGCCGAGCCCGATCAGGGGTGCGATCAGGCCGACCGTCAGCGAGACACGCGCGCCAAAGATCAGTCGGGCGAATTCGTCGCGGCCGAGGCCGTCGGTGCCGAGCCAGTGCTCGCTGGAAAAGGCGGCGCGGCGCTCCAGCATGTCCATGTCGACGGGATTCTGCAGCGGCAGCACCGGCGCGAGAATCGCAAGTGCCAGGACGATGGCGAGCCAGAGGCTCGCGATCCAGAACAACAGCCCGAGCTTGCGCTTGTGCCTTACCGGCGCGGCCGCCACCTCGTCCTGCATCGAAAGCTCAAGCGTGGCCATGGCGAATCCTTGGATCGAGCACGGCGTAGAGCATGTCGACGATGAAGTTCACGATCACGAAGCCGCAGGCGACCAGCAGCACAACCCCCTGGAGGATAACGAGGTCGCGGGTGTAGATCGCCCCGACCAGCAGCCGGCCGATGCCTGGCAGCGCGAAGATCGATTCCACGATCAGCGTGCCGCCGAGCAGACGTCCGATATTGATACCCGTCACCGTCACCAGCGTCAGTGACGAGGGCTTGAGCGCGTGCACAAACAGGATGCGCGATGGCTTCAGGCCCTTGGCCTTGGCCAGCGCGATATAGTCTTCCTGCAGGGTCGCGATCATGTCGGAGCGCAGCACCCGCATGATGCCGGGCCACTCCGCCAGCGCCAGCGTCAGCGCCGGCAGGACGAAGAAGCGCAAATTGGCGAGCGGCTCTTCGGTGAATGGCACGTAGCCCGTCGCCGGCAGCCAGTGCAGCTCGACCGCGAACAGATAGATCAAGAGGATCGCCAACAGGAAGGACGGCATCGACAGCATCGCAAAGGCGCTGCCGGTCATGAAGCGGTCGAAGGCGCCGCCGGCGCGGGCGGCGCAGGCGATCGCGAGCGGCACGCCGATCAGGAGCCCGATGAACTCGGCCATCAGCATCAGTTCGAGCGAGACCGGAATGCGCTCGCCGACCGCCTGCAACACGGTCTGCCCGGTGCGGAACGAGCGGCCGAGATCGCCCTGCAGGACGTGCCCGAGCCAGCTCAGATAACGCCACCACAGCGGCTGGTCGAGCCCCATGTCATGGCGGAGCGCCGCGACATTCTCCGGCGTCGCCTGATCGCCGAGGATGACCATGGCAAGATCGCCCGGCAGCAGCGAGGCGATCAGGAACGTGAGCAGCGAGACGGCAAGCAGAACCGGCAGGATGGCCAGCAACCGCCGCGCGACGAAGTTCAGCATCGCGCGGTCATTCCAGCCAGGTGTTCGAGACGTCGATCACGCTGTTGTAGATCTTTGGAAAGCCTTTTAGCTTCGTGCTCGACAGCGCGTAATAGGTGTTCTGGAAGGTCCAGAACCAGATCGCCTCCTTGTTGATCAGGCGGCTGACCGCGCAATAATCCTCAGTGCGCTGGCCGACATCGGCAGTGACGCGCGCATGGTCGAGCAGCCGATCGAGTTCCGGATCGGAGAAGCCAGCGAGTGCGAGCGGGCTGCCGGTGTGGAAGTTCGCGTACATCTGCGGATCGGGGTCCGCGAGATCGACAATGCGCCACGGCGTCAGCTGGAATTGCCGCGTGAAGGCGCGCGAGGGAATGGTCGCCTGATCGACCTGCTCGATCTCCATGCTGGCGCCGACGCGCTTCCAGAATTGCTGCAGCACCTGGCCGATCATGCGGCCGCGAGGCGTCGCGGTCACAAGCATCTTGAACTCCACGGGCTTGCCATAGTCCTTGATCAGCGCCTTGGCTTTCTCGACATCGTAAGGCAGCGCGCCGTCGTCCTTGCACTTAACCCAGGAGCCATCGCCATAAGGATTGCTCGCGGGCCGGCTCAGGCCATTGCTGATCGCCTGCGACATTTTGGGCCGGTCGATCGCCATCACCAGCGCCTGGCGCACGCGGACGTCGTCGAACGGCGCCACCTTGGTATTGAATGCATAGACCTGCGCGCCCGAGCCCTTGTAGGTGTGCACGGTCAGCTTGGGGTCCTTCTGCGCCTTCATGATGTTGTCGGCGTCGTTCTCGTCGTCCCAGATGATATCGGCCTCGCCGGATTGCAGCGAGGCGAAGCGCGACTGCGCATCGGGCAGCGGCTTCAGGATGATGCGGTCGAGATAGGGGCGGCCTTTGTCCCAGTAATTTGGGTTCTTCTCCAACACCATGCGGTCGCCGGCAGTCCATGATTTCAGGATATAGGGACCGGTGCCCACGGGGTTGCGGTTATAGTCGTCGCCCTTGGTCTTCCAGGCCGTGGGCGAATGCACCGTGTTGTTCGAACTCTGGATGCTGATGACAGCAGGCAGGTTCACCGAAGGATCGGTGAGATGATAGACGACGGTGTATTCGTCCGGCGCCAGCACCTCCTTGACGTTGGTGATGTAGAAGGCGCAGCGGCACTTGTTGGCGGGATCCTTCTGCCGATCGAAGTTCTCCTTGAAAGCCTGTGCGTTGAACGGCGTGCCGTCGTGGAATTTCACGCCCTTGCGCAGCTTGAAGGTCCAGGTCTTGTAGTCGTCGGAATGCGTCCAGGATTCCGCGAGCTTCGGCGCCGCCTCGCCCTTGTCGTCGAGCGTCACCAGCGTGTCGAAGATTGCGGCCGCGGCGGTGAAGGTCGAGGTGTCGTAAACTCCGACCTTGAGTGGATCGAAGCCGGGAATGTCCAGCTCCTGGCCGACGGTGATGCTGCCTCCGGCCTTCTGTGCCGCCGCCGGCTCAGCGAGCGGCACGATCGCAAATGCCGCAACAAGGAAAATCGGCGCGTGCTTGCGCGCCGCAGCAGCAATCTTCGTCATGGTTCCTCCCAGGATCCCTCGTCCGATGTTTCGGATCGTTGAATGACTCGGAGGCGAGATTGGCGACAAATGCTCGCGACGGCAAGAGGAACGCGCGAGCGATCAGTTGCCGCATGCGGCGGCGCAATGTTGCTCAGCGCGTCGCTGCTGTTTTGCCTGTCGGAATTGGCGCATCGCCGGAAAGGCCGATCTCGTCGCGCAGCACATCCGAATGCTCGCCAAGCAGGGCGATCGTCCTGGCCGGCGTGGTGTCGGCGCCGGACATCCGGAACGGCAGGTTGAGAACCTGAAACGAGCCGCCTTCGTCCTGCACCGATGACAACGCCTTTCGGTGCGCGAGCTGCGGGTCGGCCAGCGCTTCGGACACGGTGCGATAGGCCGAGGCCGGCACGCCGGCCTCGCCGAGCGCGGCGAGACACACGTCGGTCGTGAGCCGCCGCGACCAGGCTTCGACGCCGTCCATCACCTCCGCCCAGTTCTCGCGGCGCGCGGCGTAGGTTGAGAAGCGCGGATCCGAGATCCATTCGGGGCGGCCGATCACGCCCGTCAAGGCCCGGAACGTCTTCTCGCTCGCGACCGTGATCATGACATAGCCGTTTGCGGTCTCGGTCGGCCCGAACATCGGGCGCGGCGGCGGCTTCACTGCGAATTGCGCGCTCTGCAATTCGGTCAGGGTCAGCGACAGCATCGATTCCAGCATGGAGACGTCGATGTGCTGGCCAAGGCCGGTCATGCTGCGCTGATAGAGTGCGGAGGCGATCGCGCCGAAGCCGTAGGTGCCGGTGACGACGTCTGCGTGATAGATGCCGCAATAGTCGGGCCTGCTGCGGCCGGGCTGATAGGCGAGATGCGCCATGTCATAGCCGGAGGCGGCATGGATCACCGGCGCGTAGGCCGGCAGCTCCGCTGAGGGACCGCTCTGGCCGTAGCCGGAGATCGAGCAGTAGATCAGCCTCGGATTGACGATGCGCAGCCTTTCGTAATCCAGCCGCAGCCGGTGCATGACGCCGGGGCGAAAGTTCTCGACGAGGACGTCCGCGGTAGCGGCCAGCCGGCGGACCGCCTCCCTGCCGTCCTCGGATTTGAGGTCGAGCACCATGCTCTTCTTGCCGACATTGAGCTGGCCAAAGGCGGTACTGCACCCATTGCGCAGCGGTGGCCGGGTGCGCATCGTCTCGCCGCCGTCGGTCTCGATCTTGATGACCTCGGCGCCCATGTCGGCCAGCATCCGCGCACAATGGGGACCGGCGATGGTGGTTGAAAAATCCAGCACCCTGAGGCCCGCAAAGGCCTTTGTCGTCGTCCGCTCATGCTTATCTGCTAGTTGCATCCCCGAAGCCCCTTGGAACCTTCAATGTTCTCTCTTGTTGATGCGGCGACCCTAGAGGGTGGCGGCTGAGTAGGGAAGTGTTTACCGAACGGACGCGCCGCGTGGGCAGGCATTGAGATTTCCTGGGCAACTGGACCCGTTCTTGCATAGCAGCAAACGGGATCGGAAGAGGGCAGCTGTTCTTGAGGGTCTTGTTCGTCACGACAGAGATGGACGACTTTGTCCGCGTCGGTGGACTCGGTGCCGTTTCTGCTGCCCTCCCCCGAGCGCTCCGCCCCTTCGCCGATATCCGGATCATGCTGCCTGGCTATCGCGACATCATCGAACAACTCACGCATATTCAGATCGTTGGCCGCTGCCCGGCATTTGCGGAGATGCCGGCCTGCTCGCTGGGCCGGGCCGCGACCAAGGATGGAATGCCGGTTTATGTCCTGTTGTGCTCACAGCTCTACGACCGGCCCGGCAACCCCTATGGCGACGAGTCCGGGCGCGACTGGCCTGATAACGACATCCGCTTCGCGCGCTTTGCTTCGGCGGCCGCTGAGCTGGCCATGGGCATGCTGGACAAGAATTGGGCAGCAGACCTGATCCATGCCAACGACTGGCAAGCCTCGCTCGTGCCGGCCTATCTCGCCTGGCGTGGTGCCAGGCTGCCGTCGATCCTGACCATTCACAACCTCGCCTATCAGGGGCTCTTCCCGAAGGAGTCGCTGCGGCGGATCGGTGCCCCCGAAAGCTCCTTCCATATCGACGGCGTCGAGTTCTACGACCAGCTCTCCTTCCTCAAGGCCGGGCTGGTCTACGCCTCGCATCTCACCACGGTCAGCGGTACCTATGCGCGCGAGATCACGACCGAGGAATTCGGCTGCGGCCTCGAAGGCCTGCTGCGCATCCGCTCCGATGCCGCGGAGCTGACCGGCATCCTCAACGGCATCGACGAGAGCTGGGACCCGCGCTATTGCGCCCAGCTCGCACAACAATTCGGTGCCGGCGACTGGGTCGGCAAGAAAGCCAATGCCGATTACGTGCGCAAGCAGTTCGGTCTCGCAGTCTCGCGCGGGCCGATGTTCGGCATCGTCGCCCGCCTCGTGCACCAGAAGGGCATCGACCTCGTGCTCGCGGCTGCCGACGAGATCGTCGATGCCGGCGGGCAGATCGTCGTCACCGGCTCGGGCGAGCCCGCGCTCGAGCAGGCACTGGTCGATGCCCATCGCCGCCGCCCCGACGCCATCGGCGTCGCGATCGGCTTCAATGACGCCCAGGCGCGGCGCATCTTTGCCGGCAGTGATTTCACGCTGATGCCCTCGCGGTTCGAGCCGTGCGGGCTGAGCCAGATGTACGCCCAACGGTTCGGATCGCTGCCGATCGGCCACCAGACCGGCGGCCTCGCCGAGACCATCAGCGACGGCGAGACGGGCTTCCTGTTCTCAAGACCGTCGCGAGAATCTTTTCTCGGCGGCGTTCGGCGCGCCTTCGAGGCGTTCATGGCCCACGACCAGCTCGACACCATGCGCCGCAGCGCCATGGGCCGGTCGTTCTCCTGGAGCATCTCGGCGGGCAGTTACAACAAGCTGTACCGGAAGCTGTCGGCGGCGTGAGATAGGCCCGGGCGCTTCCACGTACTCCGTCATTGCGAGTTGCAATCCAGACTGTCTCGGCGGAGGGATTCCGATGTAGGAACGGCGTGCACCACTCCATCACCGTCGCGGAGAACTTCACCCCTTCCCGCGCACGTCCATTTGCGGCCGGCCGATCCAGGCGCGATTGAGGCAGCGGGTCATCCAGTCCGGCTGCGACTCGCCGCGCAAGCGGGCGAGTGCTTCCTGGTAGGGACCGACATAGCGCAGCCGGTCGGGCAATTTCGGATAGATGCGCTTGATCCACCGCAGCGCGTTGTCGGCAGATCTCTTATCGCGCGCGTCGAACTCAAACCCGAAACCCGCGCGCAAACGCTCCGGCAGCAGGCTTGCCGTGAGCGCGCGATACCATCGCGGCGGCCGCAGCCACGGACGAGCGCCACCAAAAATCTGCGCCGCGACCTCGCGCGCGGCCGGGCTGACGGTCAGCGTCTCCGACCGCACCATCGCGGCCGTATAGGCCGCAAAGCCGGACCAGTCGGCCGGCAGATCGTCCGCCGTCAATCCGAACAGCGCGCCGAACGTCCTGCTCTCGATCCAGTAGCGCTCGCGCTCCTCCAACGAGAACGGCGGCAGGACCAGATCGTGCGCCATCAACGCGGTCTCGACCAGCGTGGCATGAACCCAGCGCAGCGAGGGGATGTCGTTGGCAGAGTAGCGCGAGCCCGCCGCGAACGGACCGACGGTCTGCGGCATCTCGCCGACGATCATGCTGTGGCGCCGGTGCAGCTGCCGCGATGACAAGAGCGCCCGGTCGAGTGAGCCAAACACCATGGCAAAAACGATGTCGAAGGTGCGATGGAAGCGCCCGATCGGATCGGCAAGGGTCTTGGAATGTTCGGCGATCGCGGCGGCGACCCAGGGATGCGCAAGTTGCAGCAGCAGCGCCCGGCCGGCACCGAGAAAGATGACGGCCTCCCGGTCGATCCCCCAGGTTACCGTGTCAGGACCGAACACGCCGGCGACCGGTCCCGCTGCGCGAGCGCGGACCTGATCGAGAGCCAATTCCAGATCGTGGCCGGATACCACTTGCAGGGACCTCATCGACTGCGGATTGCTACAATCCGCAAGGCCTGTGGCAATTCGATGAAGCGAACGACGGGCTGCCCCGCTATTCCGCGGCCATCGGCATCTCGTCCAAATGCTCGTGCAGCACCACGCCCGACAGCGGATCGAATTCACCGACCCACGGCGCGCGCGCCAGCACCGAACGGGTATGGGCATAGCCCGCATCCCAGCGCTGCATGATGCCGGACGGGCTGAAGTCGATGTCCTTGGTGTGGCTCTCGCGGTCGAGCTGAGGGGCAAGTAGCCGCACCACATGCATCCGGGTCGGACAGCCGTAGCTGGTCAATTCCCTCACCGCGGGATCGGCGCGCTCGCTTTCGGACAGACGCCCGGCGAGCTGATTGATGACATGGCGGAGACGATGAGCCTGCTGCTGGCGGACGATCTGGCTGGCGATGCGGCTGGAGTACTGCACGTCCTTGTGACGGTTCAGTACCTCCGCCATCGTGGTTGGCTCGGCGCCGACGGGATTCCACAGATGCACCGCGAAGATTAGCGAATTCTTGCGCGGGTTGTCGTCGAAAACCGCCTCGGTCGGCGTGTTCGACAGAATCCCGCCGTCCCAATAGAGCTCGCCATCGATGCGCACGGCCGGAAACGCCGGCGGTAGCGCGCCCGAGGCCATGATGTGCTTCACCGTCAGCTCGCCGTCGCGGCTGTCGAAATAGCGCATCTGGCTGCTACGGACATGAGCCGCGCCGACCGTCAGCCGCGGCGCGCAGCGATTGACCAGGCTGAAATCGACGAGCTCGCGCAACGTCTTCTCCAGCGGTGCGGTCGAATAGAAGCCGGCATGATCGGCTCCCAGAGGAAAGGAATCGCCCGCATGCGCCAGCGGATTGGGACGGAAGAAGCCGGGAATGCCGTTGGTGACCGTTGACCAATAGGCCAGCTTGTCGTTGAAGCCGGGAAACGCGCCACGCAGATTCCAGACCGGGTTCTGCTCCATCCGCTTCCAGAACTCCTTCAGCTGCGCCAGCCGCTGTCCGGGCTCATTGCCTGCAATGAGGCTCGCGTTGATCGCACCAATGGAGGTGCCGATGATCCAATCCGGCTCGATGCCGGCCTCATGCAGGGCCTGGTACACCCCGGCTTGGTAGGAACCGAGCGCGCCGCCGCCCTGGAGTACCAGCACGACCTGGCCCGGCAAGCCCTTGCCCTGTGTGTTGTCCTGTGTGCCGTTCATGGTTCGCTCCTGATGAGCCTGCATCGGTCGAATATTCGTTGTCAGCCGCGACTTGTTACGCAGACCCGCGCGATGCCGTTTCATGTCAATGCGCGGTCCAGCCGCCATCGACAGGCAGCGCAATACCGGTGATCGAGGCGGCCGCATCCGTTGCCAGGAACACCGCGAGCGCGCCAAGCTCCTCGACTGTGGCGAAGCGCTTGTTCGGCTGCTGCGCGAGCAGCACATCGCGGATCACCTGATCGCGGGAAATGCCGTGCGCCGTGGCCTGCCCGTCGATCTGCGCCTCGACCAGCGGCGTGTAAACATAGCCGGGACAGATCGCATTGCAGGTAATGCCCTCTTCCGCGGTCTCCAGCGCCGTCACCTTGGTCAGGCCGACGATGCCGTGCTTGGCCGCGACATAGGCAGCCTTGAACGGCGAGCCGACCAAGCCGTGCGCGGATGCGACGTTGACGATGCGACCAAAGCCGTTCTGGCGCATCGCGGGCAGCGCGAGCCGCGTCGTATGGAAAGCCGAAGACAGATTGATGGCGAGGATCTGGTCCCATTTCTCGACCGGAAACTGGTCGAGCGGCGCGACATGCTGGATGCCGGCATTGTTGATGAGGATGTCGAGCCGCCCGGATTCGGCGATGGTAGCTTCGATCATCTCGGCGATCGATTTTGGCCTCGTCATGTCGGCCGGCGAATAGCTCGCCTTGACACCGAACTCGGCCGCTATCTGCTCGCGCGTCCGGCCGATCTCGCCCGCGACGCCAAGGCCGTTGAGCACGATGTCGGCACCCGCAGCGGCCAATGCGCGCGCGATACCAAGGCCGATTCCGCTGGTCGATCCGGTGACCAGTGCCACCTTACCGGCAAGCACGCGTGACGGAGCGGCCGCCTGCGTCTTGATGGGGATATTCATGATCCAAACCTCTTCGGGACAAATAGCCGGCACAAGCTCAGCGCGACGGTCGGGGCGAAATCTGCCGGATCATCGCATCTTGCGGAAATGCCGGTTGGCTTCCGAGTCCAT
The DNA here is from genome assembly GCF_028128765.1 of Bradyrhizobium sp. CCBAU 51627. Classification (GTDB taxonomy): domain Bacteria; phylum Pseudomonadota; class Alphaproteobacteria; order Rhizobiales; family Xanthobacteraceae; genus Bradyrhizobium. Next base: position 1,228,579 of record NZ_LBJG01000024.1, on the reverse strand, counting down.
ACGTCCGCGCTATCGCAGGCGGGATGTCATTCCTCGCGCCGATCGGCTAGATTCTCGGCGATCCAGCTGGGGAGCCGAACCATGGAAATGCATCAGGTCCGCTATTTCCTCGCGGTGGCGCAGCTGCTCAACTTCACGCGCGCCGCCGAGGAGTGCAACGTGACGCAGCCGTCGCTGACGCGTGCGATCAAGCAGCTCGAGGCCGAGCTTGGCGGCGACCTGTTTCGCCGCGAGCGTCCGGCAGCCCAACTGACCGAGCTCGGCCAGCGCATGCATCCGCTGCTCAAGCAGTGCTATGACGCCGCTGCCGGCGCACGTTCGCTCGCCTCCTCATTCAAGAGCGGCGAGATCGGTGCGCTGCGCATCGCGCTGACGCATTCAATCGACCTTGCGCTTTTGATTCCGCACCTCAACGAGATCAAACGACAGTTCAACCGGCTGGAATTCCGCTTCCTGCGCGGCTCGAGCAAAGAGGTCGGCGACTTCCTGAAAAAAGGCGAGGCCGAGCTCGCCATTGCGGCAGAAATCGACGAGGCTTGGGACCGGCTCGACACCTGGCCACTGTTCACCGAGGCTTTCGAGCTCGTGGTCAGCAGCGGACACCGGCTGGCCGGACGCCGCAGCATATCGCCGGACGACTTGCGTTCCGAGCAATTGCTGAGCCGGACCTTCTGCGAACATTCCGGCCGGGTCTCTGCCAGCCTGCGCGAGCACGGCATCAATCATGGCCACGAGATCTCGAGCGAGCGCGACCTGATCGAGCTGGTCGAAGCCGACATCGGCATCGCCATGGTCCCTCACACTTCACCCGTGCCGGAAACGCTGACACGCGCCGCAGTCGCAGGGCTCGACGCCCGCCGCACCGTGAGTCTCTACGGAGTGGCCGGCCGCCAGCGCACGGCTGTGGCCAACGCCGTGATGCGGATGCTGCGCGGCGCGGATTGGCGAGCGGTTGCGGGCTGAATTCGCTTAAGGACCTGCAGGACCGTTTCAGCGGCCGACGCTCGCGCTTTCGAGCGCTGCGAGCAGATCGTCGATCTCCATGCGCTTGCGGAAATCCGGATCGACGAAGCGGGCCTTCACAATGCCGTCGCGGCCGACCACGAACACGGCCGGAATCGGCAGCATCCAGCCGTCATTGCCGTGAAATTTCGCCATGTCCTGATAGGATAACAGGTTCTGGATTTCGGCGCCCAGCCAGATCGCGAGATTCAACGACAGCGCGTAGCCATTGTCGAGATCGGTCAGGATCGGGAATGGCGCACCGGCATCGGCCTTGAGCTGCCGTGTATATTCCTGGGTCTCCGGCACGATCGCGACGATCCGTGCCCCCATGGCCTCGATGCGATCGAGCGACTGAACCACGGCGCGGACGTTGAGCCGGCAATAAGGACACCAGTGCCCGCGAAAGAACATCACCGCGACCGGCCCATTCTCCAAAAGCGTCGGCAAGGTGACGAGACGTCCGCTTTCATCCGGCAGCATGAACGGCGGCATCGGATCTCCCGGACGAGGCGCGGTCTCGCCACCGCCATTCCCGGCCAATCGCACCACCAGGCGATCGACCGCCTCGCCATAGGCCGGGAAGACCTCACGGCTGGCATCGGCATAAGCGCGGAGCTGTTCGTTCAGCGTGCCGTCCATGTCGCGGCAGCGCTGGAAGGCGGACCTGAGCCGCTCGGTATCGGCTGGCGAGAGTGACGTCATCTTCAGCTCCGGCATTCTTGAGGCGAATACTAGTTTCCCGGTTCGGCCGCCCGCAAGGGGGCGGCCGCGACGCGGGGCTGATCAGTTGACGTAGAAATTACCGGTTGGGTCCAGTCGACCCGGCGTGTAGTACATCGAACCGTTGTCCATGAAGAAGACGGTGTTTTCGGGCACCTTCTTGGCGTGCTTCATCATCGCCCGGTGGTTCTTCTCGGCCGGGGCCATCGCCATCGCCGACATCTTGCCGGGCCCACCGTAGACATAGGCCATTCCGGCCTTGAAGTCCCATGCCGCCTCCGAGAAGGCCGAGGTGGCGATGACCGCGAAAGCGGCGGTGGCAATCATGGTCTTGGACAATTTCGTCATGGAATGCTCCTCCGGATTGACGTGAACGCCCGCCAATCGGGCGTGAGGCCATCCGACGCCGACCGGGTCCAAAGCGGAAATGCCGATGCCCAATCGGTTCGATAGCCGCCACGCATCAACATAGCGGCCGGCTATCGCATCGAGAGCAAGCCGGCATTTCAGGGCCGACACGACCCAGGCGACACTCCTGCCATAGCCGACGACCAGCGGGGTTGCGGCCAACACAGGAGACCTCCCATGTCCACGAGCCACACCTTGTCGCGCCTGATCTGGCCCGGCGTTGCCGTCGTCGGCGCATTGACACTCTCGGCGCAGCCGGTGTTCGCCGGCGAATGCCCGGCCGACAAGATCAAGCCGAACGCCCAGCAGATGGTCGACTACAAGCCGGTCGGCGTGACTGACGTCACGCTCGGCGCGATCGACCTCGGCAAGCAGCCGGCGCATCTCGAAGGCCGCGAGCTGCGTTTCCGCAAGCTGACCATCGCGCCCGGCGGCATCGTGCCGTGGCACAGCCACGACGATCGCCCTGCCCTGATCTTCGTACAGCAGGGCGAAATCGTCGAATACGCCTCCAACTGCATCGATCCGATCGTGCACAAGGCCGGCGAGCTTCGGCCGGAAGTGTTCGGCACCTCGCATTGGTGGAAGAACCTCGGCAAGGAGACGGTCGTTCTCTATGTCGGCGACGTCCGCAAGGATCCGAACGATCACAACATGTAACGAGCACGCTGGCCCCGCCTGCTCGTAACCGTGGCGCCCGGATCCCCTTGCCGCAAGCAACCGGGCGCCACATCCTTAACCGGAGATGCGCCGCATGACCGACCTGTCCGCTCACATGAAGCCGTCTGCAATGGCGCTGCATTCACCTGGGCAGGCGCTGCGCTCGCTCGTGATCGGGCTGACCGCATTCCTGACCGTCGTCGACCTGTTCGCGACACAGGCGATCCTGCCCTCGCTGACGCGCCATTACGGCGTCACGCCGGCGGCGATGGGCTTCGCCGTCAACGCCAGCACGTTCGGCATGGCGGTTGCCGGGCTTGTCGTCGGCCTCTTCAGCCCGCGCATCAATCGCCGCACCGGCATCCTGCTCAGCCTGATGCTTCTGGCAATCCCGACCAGCCTGCTTGCGGTCGCGCCAAATCTTGCCGTGTTCACCACACTCCGGGTTATCCAAGGGCTCTGCATGGCCTCCGCCTTCGCATTGACCCTCGCCTATCTCGGCGAGCAATGCAGCGCGATGGACGCTGGCAGCGCATTTGCCGCCTACATTACCGGGAACGTCGCCAGCAATCTCGTTGGCCGGCTGATCTCGGCGGCGGTCGCCGACGGCTTCGGGCTTGCCCGGAATTTCTACTTCTTTGCGGCCCTCAATCTTGCCGGCGCCGCGCTGGTCTTCTTCTCGATCAAACGCGTGCAGCCCCTGGCCGCGACGACGCCGGCGGAAGCGCCGTTTACGGCCATGGTCGCGCATTGGCGCGATCCACGGCTGCGTGCCGCTTTCGGCATCGGCTTTTGCATCCTGTTCGCCTTTATCGGTACCTTCACATTCGTCAACTTCGTGCTGGTTCGGCCACCGCTGTCGCTCGGCATGATGGACCTGGGGCTGATCTATTTCGTCTTCTTGCCATCGGTCGTCACGACGTTGCTGGCAGGACGGGTCGTATCTCGCCTCGGGATACGTCCGACGATCTGGTGCGCGCTCGCCGTTGCGGGCTTCGGCTTGCCTCTCATGCTCGCACCGCATCTCGGCGAGGTGCTTGCCGGCATGGTCCTGGTCGGCGTAGGCACCTTTTTTGCGCAGGCCGCCGCCACCGGCTTCGTCGGACAGGCCGCCGCCGACAATCGTGGCGTTGCCAGCGGCACCTATCTCGCCTGCTATTTCTGCGGCGGGCTCGTCGGCACAGCCGTGCTCGGCCGCTTGTTCGACGGCTTCGGCTGGCACGCATGCGTTGCCGGGATCGGCCTTGCCCTCGCGGCCGCCGCCCTGCTCGCGTTCGCCTTGAAGCGCGAAGCATGAAAAGTGCGCAGCGGTCTTCCGAAAAGATCATGCCCAAACAAGAGCGAAAGCGCGATGACGATTCATCCCGATCTCGTCGCGCTTTAGCGCTTCGCCGGCACTTCCTGCGGCGGCGGATCGTCGTCGGCAATCGCCCGCCACGCGGCCCCCTCGAGATCGTCGTACTGGCCACTGCGGAGCGACCAGAGAAAGGCGGCAAGGCCGGCGCCGCCGAGCAGCAACGCCAGCGGGACCAGGTAGACCAGAATCTCCATCACACGATCTCCCGCGAGGCGCTGCGCGCACGCAGCGAGTTCAGCATCACCACGATCGACGATCCACTCATGGCGGCCGCCGCGATCAGGGGCGTGACGACGCCGCTGATCGCGACCGGCACCGCAAGCACATTGTAGCCGATCGCGAGCCAGAGATTTTGCCGCATCAGATGCAGCGCCTTGCGCGCGGAATCGATCGCAGCGACGACCGGGGCCAGTGGCCGGCCGAGAAAGACGAGATCGGCAGTGGCCTGGCTCAGATGCGCAGCCGAGATCGGCGACATCGAGACATGAGCAGCTGCCAGCGACGGCGCATCGTTCATGCCGTCGCCGACCATCAGCACCTTCGCGCCGCGCTGCTTCAACTCCTCGATCCGCGCGATCTTGTCGGCCGGCGTGACGCCGGCCCGCCATTCGGCGACGCCAAGCGCGTGGGCCGCGGCGATCACCGCGGGCTCGCGGTCGCCGGAGAGGATCTCGATGCCGATATTGCGCGCCTTCAGTGCCGCGATCACGGCCTGCGCGTCCGGACGCAAGCCCTGGCGCACGGAGAGGATGAATTTTTCCTCGCCCCTGCTGAAGGCCAAGATGGACGCTTCGGGATCGAAACGGGTCGCATCGGCGACCAGCGCCTCGGCGCCGCAGAACGACGGACGGCCGAGTCGAAGCTCGACGCCATCGACCACCGCGCGGACACCCTGACCGGCCTCTTCGGCTGCGCCGAGGATCGGTGACTTCGCGGCCGCGGCCTGCGCGACCGCGGCGGCGACCGGGTGATGACTCGACAGGGCGAGGCGGCCGGCGAGGTCGAAAACGTCGGCAGGGATGTCAGCGGCGTTCGTGACTTCGAGATCCGGCAGCGTCAGCGTGCCGGTCTTGTCGAAGATGACATGGTCGGCTTCGGCCAGTCGCTCGATGGCATCGCCGGAATTGAGCAGCACGCCCGCCTTGAACATCGCACCCGAGGCCACCGTCTGCACGGTCGGAATCGCAAGGCCGAGCGCGCAGGGACAGGTGATGATCAGGACGGCAACGCCGGTGACGATCGCATCATGCCAGGTGGCACCCGCGATGACCCAGCCCAAAATGGTGATGAGCGCCGTCGCATGCACCACCGGCGCATAGAGCCGCGAAGCGCGGTCGGCGAGCCGCATGTAGCGCGAGCGCGCCTGGAGCGCGTTGTCGAGCAACCGCGAGATCTCGGCGAGCAGCGTTGCTTCGGAAGCCGCAGAGACCCGCACGCGCAGCGTGCCGGAGATGTTCATCGAGCCGGCATAGACCGGCGTGTCCTGTTCGGCCGTGACATAGAGCGTCTCGCCGGTGATCAGGCTCTGGTCGATCTCGGAACGCCCCTCGATCACTACGCCGTCGACCGCACAGCGCTCGCCGGGCCTGAGCAGTACGACGTCGCCGGGATGGATCGCGGCGACAGGCACCTGCGAGATTTCGTCGGGTCCGACGAACTTGGCCGCCGTCTCCGCTTTCAACGCCGCGAGGTTGCCGGCCACCGCGCGGGTCCGCCGACGCATGTTCTGGTCGAGGAAGCGGCCGACGAGCAGGAAGGTGAGCAGCATGATCGCCGCGTCGAAGTAGGCGTGCTCCGAATGGTTGATGGTCTCGACCACGGACATGCCCAGCGCGAGGCAGACGCCGATCGAGATCGGGAGATCCATGTTGGTGGTCTTGTTGGACAGCGCGCGCCAGGCCGAACGGAAGAACGGCTGGCCGGCATAGGCAGCGGCCGGTAGCGCGATCAGCGCCGACAGCCAATGGAAAAAGTCGCGCTGCTCCGGCAACATGTCCGAGACGTTGCCCGACCACACCGGGATCGACAGCATCATCACGTTCATGGTGGCGAACGCGGCGACGCCGAGGCAGCGGAGCAGGAAACGCGATTCCGCGACCTCGGTCGCTTCCGCGCTCTGGGTCTCGTAAGGATAGGCCTTGTAGCCGAGTTCCTCGAGCCGATCGATGAAGCGGGCGGGATCGAGCGTCCCCTCCTTCCATTCCAGCGCGACGCGCCGGTCGGTGAGGTTCACGCGCGCCAGCGTGACATCAGGGATCGCCGACAGTCCGCGCTCGATCTTGGCCATGCAGCCGGCGCAATGAACGCCCTCGACCGCGAGATCGATATGCTGAACGCCCGCGCCCGCGGCGCGGACATAGTGAGAGAAATCGCGCGTCACCTGCATGGCGAGACCTCAGTTCAGGATCACGCGGTTGCGCGACAGGAACACGCGCTCGCCCTTGGAGTCGCCCTCGATGACCAGATCCCACTGGCCCGGCGCGACCGACGCGGCATTGCCACGATAGACGCCGGCACCCGCCTCGGCGAGCTCGACCGCAAGGTCGGCGCGCTTGTCGGTCGGCCGCTCGAGGCGCCCGCCGAAATTCAATCCGGTCACCGGCCGGCCCGACGCGTCGCGCGCCTCGACCTGAAGCACGGCATTGCCGTCGGCGTGCCGCTCGATATGCGCGCTGACCTTCCATTTGCGCGCCGCCTGATCCTGCGCCGCCGAAATCTCGCGGTCATAGACGAGGCCTGCGGCATAGGGGCTGTCGACGTCGGTGCCGGGCAGCGTCGCGATCGCGAGCTTCATCATGGTGACGTTGACGCCGATCACGATTCCAAAGAAGACGACCAGCATCACGAACACCTTGGTTCCGGTCAGCGGCTTGGCGGCCATATGACGATCTCCTGAACTTAGGGCTCGACGAAATTGTCGGTGGTGGACGCCACCACGCCGAGCCCGATATCGGTGACGTGGAAATGGACCGGGATCGATTTCTCCGGATTGTTCTCGGCCGGCGCGGTGACGAGCAGGCGCAGCTCGCTGGTGGAGTCACGCGGAATCACGATCATCGGCCTGTCCGGCGTCACCGAATCGACGCCGATGACGTGAACCGTGGGATTGGCCGGACCGTCCACATCGATCGCGATGACGCGATCATAGCCGCTCTTGTTCAGTAGCCGCACCGTGTAGGCGTTGCGGATCGCGCCATCGCTGAGCTTGACGGCGACCGGGTTGCGGTCGTGCAGCACGTTGACGTCGAGCAGGCTGCGGGTCGCGAGCGTATAGATCATGATGCCGCCGACCGCGGCGATGATCGCGCTGTAGACCACCGTGCGGGCGCGGACGAAGCGATAGATCGGCGCCTTGCCTTCCTGGCGGCGCTGGATGTTGATGTCGTTGTCATAGCCGATCAGCCGCTTGGGCCGGCCGATCTTGGTCATCACGTTGTCGCAGGCGTCGATGCAGAGCCCGCACTGGATGCATTCGAGCTGCGGCCCGTTGCGGATGTCGATGCCGGTCGGGCAGACCGCGACGCATTGGTAGCAGTCGACGCAGTCGCCGACCTGCTCCCCGAGCGCGCGGAGCTCCGCCGCCTTCTTGACCGAGGTGCGCTTCTCGCCGCGGTCGTAGCGATAGGTGACGTTGAGCGCCCATTCGTCGGTGAGCGCGGCCTGGATGCGCGGCCACGGGCACATATAGGTGCAGACCTGCTCGCGCATATAGCCCGCGAGTATATAGGTCGTCGCGGTGAGGATGCCGATCCAGATATATGCGACCATCGGCGCCTGGAAGGTCAGGAGATCCTTCACCAATGTCGGCGCGTCGCTGAAATAGAGCACCCAGGCGCCGCCCGTCCACCATGCGATCATGAGCCAGATCGTATGCTTGGCGGCGATCTCCGAGACGCGCTTGAGCGTCAGTGAACCGGCCTGCTTGTCCTTGCGCATCCGCTCGCGGCGGTCACCCTCGACGAAGCGCTCGACGGCGTAGAACAGGTCGGTCCAGACCGTCTGCGGGCAGAGATAGCCGCACCAGATGCGGCCGCCGACCGAGTTCATCAGGAACAGCGCCACCGCGGCAACGATCAAAAGGCCGGTGAAGTAATAGACCTCCTGCGGCCACAGCTCGATGAAGAAGAAATAGAAGCGGCTGTTGGGCAGATCGATCAGCACCGCCTGGCTGGGGGCGCCAAGGCCGCGATTCCAGCGCACGAACGGCAGGAAATAATAGACGCCGAGGCAGAACACCATCAGGCCCCATTTGATCCGCCGGAAGGTGCCGGAGACGCTCTGGGGATAGACCTTCTTGCGGGCGGCATAGAGCGGCCCGTTGTCATCAACCGGTGTGAGGTCTTTCGGATTTACGGTCTTGTTCATCGCTCAGCGCTTCTTGAGAGGTGCGATTGAACCTAGACTCCGCGGCGATGAGTCAATTGATCCAACGCAAACGGGGGCGGATTTCTTCGCCCCCGCTGGAACCCGTTGACCGCCGATCGGCTATTTGCCGCCGCCCAGCGAGTGGACGTAGACCGCCATCGCCTTGATGGTGGCGGGGTCGAGACGCCCCTCCCACGCCGGCATGACACCGGCACGGCCATTGGTGATGGTCTCGATCAGGACCGCCTCGTCGGAGCCGTAGAGCCAGATCTTGTCGGTCAGGTTGGGCGCACCGAGCTCCTGGTTGCCCTTGCCGCCATCGCCATGGCAGGCGACGCAATTGTCCGCGAAGATCTTCTCGCCCTTGGCGGCGTCATAGCCGTTGCGGGTCGGCAGGCCCGACAGCGAACGAACGTAGTTGGCCACCGTGACGATCTCGTCCGGCTTCAGCACGCCATCCTTGCCGAAGGCCAGCATCTGGCCTTCATGGGTCTTGACGTGACCGGAGCGTGCGCCGAACTGGATGGTCTGCATGATCTGGTCGAGCGTACCACCCCACAGCCAGTCGTCGTCGTTGAGGTTCGGGAAGCCCTTGGCGCCGGCCGCGCCGGAGCCGTGGCACGGCGCGCAATTGTCGCCGAACACGGTCTTGCCCTTGGCGCGGGCGAGTGCCAGCAAGGCCGGGTCCTTCTCGATGTCGGCAAGCGAGGCCGTGCCCAGCGCCGCCATCTTGTCACCCCGGATCTTCTCGAGATTGGCAAGCTCGACCGCGACGTCGGCACGCGACGAATAGCCGAACAGGCCCGTCGTATTGCTCGAGATCAGTGGCCAGGCCGGATAGACGACCCAGTAGGCGATTGCCCAGACGATGGTCAGGTAGAAGCAGGTCACCCACCAGCGCGGCAGCGGCGTGTTGAGTTCCTTGATGCTGTCCCATTCATGACCGGTCGTGGCCCTGCCGGTGACGGAATCGATTTCGCTTTGATGGTCGGTCATGATCTCTCACTCCTCCCGCAGAGGCAAGCTGGCCGCATCGTCGAACGCAGCCTTGTTGCGGGGCCAAAACGCGTAGGCGATGATCGCGAGAAAGATCGCGACGAAGACCGGCGTCCAGATCGTGGTCACGAGACCGGACGCGAGATTGTCGAGTGTCAGGATGGCTTTCATCGGTGATGCCTTCTCAGCGAAGATTGGCTTTCTCGTTGTAGAGCTTGAAGTCGACCAGCGTGCCGAGCATCTGGAGGTACGCGATCAGCGCGTCCATCTCGGTCGGCGTGCCGGGCTTGCCATCGAAATTGCGCACGACGGCCTTGGCGTAGCGCTTGGTGAAGGCATCGGCGCCGGCATTGTCCGGATCGGCCTGGGCCTTCATGTCGGCGGCCGCGTTGGCGATCTGATCGTCGGTATAGGGCACGCCCACCGTCCGCAGCGTACGCATGTGGTCGGCGATCGCGTCCGGATCGACTTCGGTCCGGGCCAGGAACGGGTAGCCCGGCATCACCGACTGCGGCACGATCGCACGCGGGTTGGTGAGATGGGTGACGTGCCAGTCGTCGGAATATTTGGCGCCGACGCGGGCGAGGTCAGGACCGGTACGTTTCGAGCCCCACTGGAACGGATGATCGAACATGCTCTCGGCGGCGAGCGAGAAGTGACCGTAGCGCTCGACCTCGTCGCGCAAGGGGCGGATCATCTGCGAATGGCAGAGATAGCAGCCTTCGCGGACGTAGATGTTGCGCCCGGCGAGCTCCAGCGGCGTGTAGGGCCTGACGCCGTCGACCTTCTCGATCGTGCTCTTGAGGTAGAACAGCGGGGTGATCTCGACGAGACCGCCGATCGCGACCACGAGCAGGATGCCCAGGACCAGGATGATCGAGTTCTTTTCGAGGATTTGGTGGCGTGTCCAGAACGACATGGGAAGCTCCTCACTCCGCCGGCTGAAGAGCGACGGGCATCTGGACTTCCTGTTCGCCGACGCGAACCGTCATCCAGAGATTGTAAGCCATGATCAGCGCGCCGATCAGGAACAGCGCTCCGCCGGCGGCGCGGATGATGTAGAAGGGATGCATCGCCTCGACGGTCTCGATGAAGGAATATTCGAGGAAGCCGAGCGAGGTGTAGGCGCGCCACATCAGACCCTGCAGGATGCCGGACACCCACATCGCCGAGATGTAGAGAACGATGCCGAGGGTAGCGATCCAGAAGTGCCAGTTGACGAGCTTGAGGCTGTAGAGGCCCTTGCGATTCCAGATCCACGGCACCAGGCAGTACAGCGCGCCGAAGGAGACGAAGCCAACCCAGCCGAGCGCGCCGGAATGCACGTGGCCGATGGTCCAGTCGGTATAGTGGCTGAGCGAGTTGACCACCTTGATCGACATCATCGGGCCTTCGAAGGTCGACATGCCGTAGAACGCGACGGAGACGACCAGCATGCGCAGCACGGGATCAGTGCGCAGCTTGTCCCAGGCACCCGACAGCGTCATCAGGCCGTTGATCATGCCGCCCCAGGAGGGCATCCACAGCATGATCGAGAAGGTCATGCCGAGCGTCTGCGTCCAGTCCGGCAGCGCCGTGTAGTGCAGGTGGTGCGGGCCGGCCCAGATGTAGAGGAAGATCAGCGCCCAGAAGTGGATGATCGATAGCCGATAGGAATAGACCGGCCGCTCCGCGCGCTTCGGAATGAAATAGTACATGATGGCGAGGAAGCCGGCGGTCAGGAAGAAGCCCACCGCGTTATGGCCGTACCACCACTGGAACATCGCATCCTGGATACCGCCCCAGACGATGTAGGACTTCGAACCGAAGACCGACACCGGCAGCGCGGGGTTGTTGCCGAGATGCAGAACCGCGATCGTCACGATAAAGGCGAGATAGAACCAGTTCGCAACGAAGATGTGCGGTTCCTTGCGCTTGAGGATGGTGCCCAGGAAGACCAGCAGATAGCTGACCCAGACGATGGTCAGCCAGAGGTCGGCGTACCATTCGGGCTCGGCATATTCCTTGGACTGCGTGACGCCGAGCAGATAGCCCGTGCCGGCGATGAGAATGAAGTAGTTGTAGCCGAGCACGACGAACCAGGGTGCGAGATCGCCAGCAAGGCGCGCGCGGCAGGATTTCTGCACCACGTAGAAGGACGTGCCGATCAGCACGTTGCCGCCGAAGGCGAAGATCACGGCGGAGGTGTGCAGCGGCCGGAGCCTGCCGAATTGAATCCAGGGCAGGTCGAAGTTCAGCGCGGGCCAAGCCAGCTGCGAGGCAATGATGAGGCCAACCGTGAAGCCTGCGATGCCCCAGAACATCGCCATGAAGGCGCTGAACTTGATGGGGCCCAGATTGTAGTTGGGCCGGCCGTTGATCTCCTGGGGCGGCAGTGCCGCCGGGCGGTCGTAATAGCGGTTGACGATGAAGAACACCGCGGCCAGGCTCGCCGCCGCGCTCAGCGCAGCATGGAAGGCGAATGGCGCATCGAGCGCCTTGGCCGAAGCGATCAGGCACAGGAAGGCAGTGACCGCGAATATGAACGCCAGGCCGCTTTCGCCTGTCGTCATGGTTTTCGAGATGGAGGGCTGGGGCATCGCGGATTCTCTCTGAAAGAACACGCTGCCAGAAACCACATCCCCCCTCGCGGGGAATTGATTGAAATCAAGATAGATGGATTTCTGTTAATGTGAGGCTGCTGCGGCGCCAGTTGAAGTGTCCTCTCCCCTTCTTGTGGGACAGGGCGGCGAGGACCGGCGCGGCAAACTCGCTTGGGTGAGGGATTGGTTCCTCACTCAGAATCCTTCTGCGGAGAAAGACCCCTCATCCGGCGCTTCGCGCCACCTTCTCCCACAAGAAGGGGAGAAGGAAAGGAAAGCGCGGCCTCCGGGAAATCACGGAGTCTGGAACCGCAGGATTCAAAGGCGTTGCGTCAGTCGTTCGCGGTCGCCTTCAGCGCCACGATGACATCCTGGCGAGCGACGATTCCGACCAGCTTTTGGCTGCCGTCGAGCACGATGATGCTCCGGATGCGGTGCTCGACCATGATCTGGAGCACACGCGTCAGCCGCGTCTCGGGGCTGACATAGATGAATTCCGGCGTCATGACGTCGCCGACCTTGCGGTTCATCAGATCGTGATAGCGCGGTAGCATCTGGCTCGGCGTGAACGCAAAGCATTTCAGGATGTCGAACTTGGTGACGATGCCGACGACCTGACCGTCGTCCTCGACAGGATAGGAGTTGAAATCGTCCTGCTCGAACATCTCGCTGAGCGCGAGCAGATTCTGATCACGCTGCACGGTGCTGACGTTGCGCGTCATGTAACCTTCGACGGTCTGCTCAAGGAATTTGTACACGGCGCGTCCTCATCGATCGTTCTGTGCCGGTCTTTGCCGTCAGTGCGACAACAGCACGCAGCGGGCGGTTTGCGTGACCAGATATTCGGTAACGCCGCCGAGAATGAGCTCGCGGAATCGGGAGTGACCGTAGGCACCCGCGACGATCAGACCGGCGCCGGCATCCTCGGCGACCCTCTCCAATTGCGCGGCGGCGGTTTCGTTCCCCGCGTCCGAAACGCGCGCCGTCGCGGTGACACCGTGACGGGCGAGCCAGGCGGCGACGTCGCTGACATGCGCCATCACCACCGAGCGGTCATCGTCCGTTTCCGGAATCTCGACGATGATGACGTCCTTGGCTTTGCGCAGCAGCGGCAGGGCGTCGGCCACCGCCCGTCGCGCCTCCGGCGTGTCCTTCCAGGCCACCAGCACGCAGCGCGAATCGAGCCAGCTGATCCGGTCGGGCACGACCAGCAGCGGTCGGCCGGTCTGCATCACCAGATCCCTGGGGCTGACCAGCGAAAAGGCGTCGGAGAAGGTCGGGCTCTGCCCGCCGCTGACGACGATGTCGGCGCAGCGCGCCTGCGCCAGGACGTATCGTGCGGGAAGATCCATGGCACTACGCCATTCCGCGCGCGCGCTGCGCGTTCTGGTCGCGGCACGGAATTGCGCCTCGAGGTCGGCGAGGCGCCGCTTGACGGAGCCCTCTTCCTGGTCGATCAGTCGCTGGGCCGCGATGCCGTCAGTGAAATAGAGCGGCGGGGCGAAGCGCGCTGCGGCGACTCCGACGATCGCCGCCTCGAACCGTTCGGCAAGCTCGCCCGCGACCTCAAGGCGCGCATTGTTCGGCTGATCCAGCGCCAGGCTGACCATTACGGTCGCGTATGTCATGTGGATCCTCCAGTGCAATCACTCTTATCAAATTGTACGCCTGCCCCCGTGCCGGGAGATGAGATAGATCAATCGCGGACCTGCTGTGTGCGACGTGAGGCGGGGACAGACGACGGACCTTGCCTCCGGGCCGGGCTTGGGCGACATTACGGCAAGCGGTAACCCCATCCGGAGCCACCGCATCAGAATAGGAGCATCGCTTGTCGCCGACCCGCGTAACGCACCCGCCAGACGATCATCGCGGCGAGCATTTCCGGGTCCGGATCGAGGGATTCGGCGTCGGCACCTGGGATCTCGACCTCACGACGCGCGAGCTGGAATGGTCGGAAACTGCGCGGATGCTGCTCGGCATCGCGCAGGGCCAACCGGCAAGCTACGAGCTCTTCCTGTCACGTCTCGAACCTGCGGACCGGGAACGGGTCGAGAGCGCGATCAAGCAGGTCGCCACGCATGGCGGCGGCTTCGACGTCTCCTTCCGGATTGCAGGAACATCCGACCGGGGCAAATGGATCAGGGCCCGCGCCGGCCTGATCAGAGATGAGGCCGGCGTCGCCCGTCATCTCAGCGGCATCTTGCTCGATATCGACAAGGAGAAGCAGGTCGAGGAAGCGCTGCGCACCCGCGAGACCCACCTCCAGTCCATTCTTCAGACCATTCCCGACGCCATGATCGTCATCGACGGCCATGGTATCATGCAGCTGTTCAGCACGGCCGCCGAGCGCCTGTTCGGCTGGTCCGAGCAGGAGGCGATCGGCCAGAACGTCAGCATCCTGATGCCGGAGCCGGACCGCACCCGTCACGACAGCTACATCGCGCGCTATCGCACCACCAACGATCCGCACATCATCGGCATCGGCCGCATCGTGACCGGCAAGCGCCGCGACGGGACGACCTTCCCGATGCACCTGTCGATCGGCGAGATGCAGTCCGGCGGCGAGCCCTATTTCACCGGCTTCGTCCGCGACCTCACCGAGCACCAGCAGACCCAGGCCCGGCTTCAGGAGCTGCAATCCGAGCTGGTGCATGTTTCGCGGCTCACGGCGATGGGAGAGATGGCCTCGGCGCTGGCCCACGAGCTCAACCAGCCGCTGGCGGCGATCAGCAACTACATGAAGGGGTCCCGGCGGCTGCTCGCCGGCAGCGTCGATCCGAACACGCCGAAGGTCGAAAGCGCACTGGACCGCGCGGCCGAGCAGGCCCTGCGCGCCGGCCAGATCATCCGGCGGCTGCGCGATTTCGTCTCCCGCGGCGAGTCGGAAAAGCGGGTCGAGAGCCTCTCGAAACTGATCGAGGAGGCTGGCGCACTCGGGCTCGCCGGCGCGCGCGAACAAAACGTGCAGCTCCGCTTCAACCTCGATCCCGCCGCCGATTTCGTCCTCGCCGACCGGGTGCAGATCCAGCAGGTGCTGGTCAATCTCTTCCGCAACGCGCTGGAAGCGATGGCGCATTCGCACCAGCGCGAGCTCGTGGTGGCCAACACCCGCGTCGCCGACGGCATGATCGAGGTCGAGGTCTCCGACACCGGCTCCGGCTTCCAGAGCGACGTCATTCCAAACCTGTTTCAGACCTTCTTCACCACCAAGGAAACCGGCATGGGCGTGGGACTGTCCATCAGCCGCTCGATCATCGAAGCTCACGGCGGCCGGATGTGGGCCGAGAGCAATGCATCGGGCGGCGCAACATTCCGCTTCACCTTGCCGGCAACGGACGAGACCTGATTCATGACGACCAAGGGACATATCTACGTCATCGACGACGACGCCGCGATGCGGGATTCGCTGAACTTCCTGCTGGATTCCGCAGGCTTCGCCGTCACGCTGTTCGACGACGCACAGGCTTTCCTCGAGGCCCTGCCGGGTCTTGCCTTCGGTTGCGTCGTCTCCGATGTCCGCATGCCGGGACTCGACGGCATCGAGCTCTTGAAGCGGATGAAGGCGCAGCAAAGCCCGTTCCCGATCCTGATCATGACCGGTCATGGCGATGTGCCGCTGGCAGTCGAGGCAATGAAGCTCGGGGCGGTCGACTTCCTCGAAAAACCGTTCGAGGACGATCGTCTCACGGCCATGATCGAACTGGCGATCCGACAGGCCGAGCCGGCGGCCAAGAGTGAGGCCGTCGCCCAGGATATCGCCGCCCGAGTCGCGTCCTTGAGTCCCAGGGAACGCCAGGTCATGGAAGGGCTGATCGCCGGCCTCTCCAACAAGCTGATCGCCCGCGAATACGATATCAGCCCCCGGACCATCGAGGTCTACAGGGCGAACGTCATGACCAAGATGCAGGCCAACAGCCTGTCGGAACTGGTGCGGATGGCAATGCGCGCCGGCATGCTGAAGGACTGAGGCAATCGGATTTGGGCAAATCCAATTGAGGCAGGTCAAGGCCCTTCCCAGGCGCCGTGCTAGCCAAGCAGCATGATTGAAATCAGCTCGCCCCGTGAGCGGCTGTCGTCCCCAGCCACAAAACCCACCGTCTTTGTGGTCGACGATGACGCCGCCGTGTTGGGATCCCTGCGATTCCTGCTGGAGACCGACGGCTTCGCCGTGCGGACCTTCAGGAACGGCACGGCGGTGCTCAACGCCAGCGGTGCGCCCGAGGCGGATTGCTACGTGATCGACTACAAGATGCCCGACATCAACGGCATCGATCTTGCCGGCCGGCTGCGTCAGTCCAACGGCGACGCCCCGGTGATCCTGATCACCGGCTATCCCGACGCCAATATCTCGGCCCGGGCGGCCGCGGCAGGCGTCAAGGACGTGATCTTGAAGCCGCTTCTCGAGGAAAACCTGATCAAACGCATCCGCGGCGCCATCCAGGACCGACCGCGGTAACCGGGGCAGGCCTCAGAACGCGCTTCTGTACTGCGCGATCCCGCTGCGGGGACCATAAATCCACATCGGCTCGCCGCACTCGCTTGGACCGTGATCCGTCATGCAGGCGGCGCTCCAGGGCGGGGCCGCGATCTGCCGGCCCTCGGTCGGGCTTGGATGCGAGTGGCCGTGGATGCTGATGATTCCAGACCGGGCTGCCGCTGACACATCCGGTAGCAGCGCAAGCAACAGCGCAGCCAGAAGAGGCGGGATCAATTTCGATGTCATCGGGGGTCTCCGTTGGCGTGAAGGCTTCCGATGACCAGATTTGCGTTGGAGACCCGATATTTCCCCGCACACTGAAGTGTGAGAACGGCGGTATCCCCGGGCTCGCGGGCGACCTACGGAATACTACGTAGGTAACCCCCCTTAAGATATCTCGCGAAATTTTCGAAGCCCCGGATACCGCGTAGGAAAGCGTCATCACAACGGAGATGGCGCAGATGCTGACCCAGACGTTCAACCCCCAGGCGATCAACACCCAAATCGTTGGCAAGATTGCCCCGGCCCATCCCGTCTCGGACCAATTCGGTGCGATCACCGGCCACGTCGGCTTGGTTGCCATCGAGTTCTCCTACCGCAAGGACGAGGAGATTTACGGTGAAGACGAGCCGGCCGAATACGTCTATCAGGTCGTCTCCGGCGCAGTCCGCACCTACAAGCTCCTCTCCGACGGCCGCCGCCAGATCGGCGCCTTCCATCTTGCCGGCGACGTGTTCGGCCTCGAATCCGGCGCCATCCATCGCCTCGCCGCTGAAGCCATCATCGATACCACTGTGCGCCTCGTGAAGCGCGTAAGCCTCGAAAAGGCCGCCGGCACCGACGTGCAGGTCGCCCGCAAGCTCTGGGCCATGACGGCCGGCGAGTTGCGCCACGCCGAAGACCACATGCTGTTGCTTGGCCGCAAGACCGCTATGGAGCGGGTTGCGACCTTCCTGCTCGAAATGGACCGCCGCCTCGCCGTTGCCGGCATGATGGCCCTGCCGATGTGCCGCCGCGACATCGGCGACTATCTCGGCCTCACGCTCGAGACCGTGTCGCGCGCACTGTCGCAGCTCCATGCCCAAGGCATTCTCGGCTTCTCCGGCGCCCGTCAGATCGTGCTGCGCAACCGCCAGCGCCTGCACAATCTCGACGCCTGATCTCGTCGTCCTCCCTACCAACTTGGCCGGCTGAATTCGTTCAGCCGGCCATTTCTTTTGGCGCGGTCATGCCCGTACGCCGGGTTTCAGGCATCACGAAGAGGATCAGCAACAGACCGGTCGCAGCAATGCCAGCCAGGCCGAAGAAGGCGGTGGCGTTGCCGAACTTGTCGCTGACATAGCCGCCAAGCGCGGTGCTCAGGGAAGCACCGATCCCCGTCGCAGTACCGACGATGCCCTGCGCCAGGTTGAAATGCCCGCTGCCGAAGGCGACATCGGCCACGATCAGGGGAATCATCACCGCAAACACAGCGGCCGTGAAGCCGTCGAACACCTGCACCAGCACCAGCAGATAGGGATCGCGCACCGTCGCGAACAGCAGGCCGCGGATCGTCAGCGCACCGAATCCGATCAAGAGCAGCGGCCGCCGGCCCCAGAGCTGTGCCTGACGCCCGACCGATGGCGACAACAGCGCCACGATCGCCTGCGGGACGACAATGCAGAATGCGACAAGCACCGTTGCCCACTGGCTCGATCGCGCCGTCACCGCGCTTGCCATCAGCGGCATCATCGAGGCGTTGGCCAGCTGCAACAGCAGGACACTGATCGCAAAGACGATCAGCGGCCGTTGCCGGATCAAGTGCCAGATATTGGTGTCGCCAGGAACCGGCGCCTCGCGCGGCATCTCGCCGTGGCAGCGCGCGATGTCGACCTCCTCCTCGCGGATGCGCGACAGCGCGATCAGGGTCGGGATCGCGAGCAGGAAGGTGACCAGGAACACCGAGCGGCTCGAGAGAAGATATCCGGCCGTCCCCATCACCCCGGCGGCGACGCCGTTGCCGAGCGAGGCAAAGCGGGCGTTGCGGCCAAGCCGCTCGCCGATCGCGAGCGGGCCGACGAGGCCGAGGCTGATCGCGGCGATCGCGGGCCCCAGCACGCAGCTCGCCGCCGCATGCAATGTGGCGGCCGTCACCACGACGGCGAAGATCGGCATCGCCGCATAGGCAAGCGCGCAGCAGCCGATGGTCGCGATCGCAAGCGCGGCGACCAGCCGCTCGGATCTCGCGGCATCGATGATGGCGCCGCCCGGCATCTGCCCGATCAGCGCGACGATGCCGCCGATCGACAGCACGAAGCCGATCTCGACCTGCGTCCATTTCTGCGTCGTCAGATAGACGGCGATGAAGGGACCGAAGCCGGTCTGTACGTCGGCGAGGAAGAAGATGAACCAGTCGAGACCGCGCAGGCTGCGGCGCGAAGGCGCCGGAATGGCCGCAAGCATGGGCGCGGCAACGTTGTCCTGTTCAACGCGTCCCTCGCGCTTCTCATGATCAGGCTTCCTCGACAAGAGCACAGGCGGTCAGCCCTCCCCGCTCCTCACTGGATGGCTTGCAGCGGTTGAAGACTGCCGGACGCACCTAGCACGACCATCGGCGTGTCTTCCTTGTATTCCGGCGCGGCAGCAACCTGCGCCTTGGTCAATTCCAGCGTAATGCTGTCCTTCTTGTTGGTGATCTGGCCGAAACGAAGCGCGTTCCAGTCCACCACGATCTTGCGGCTGCCTACGCCGAGAAAGCCGCCGAAATCGATCACGGCGGCGCGGACATGGCCGGTGCGGTCGACGATGACGTCGACGATATGGCCCATGTCCTCGTCCGCCGCACTACGCACGTCGCGACCGAGCACGCCGTGGGCGTCGCTGGCACCGATGATGGTCACCGACGGCGGCGGCGCGGCATCCTTCGGCGTGACGGGCACGACCGAAGCCGGTGGCTGCACCGTCGGCGGCGCCTTCGCCTCATTTGTCGCCGCGGGCGGTTCCTCCGCGGCTTGCGATACCGCAACCGTCGCCCCTGCGACGATCGTCACGCTCAGAACCAACCATCCGGCGGTACGCATGACCCCTCCTCGCAAGGTTCACTGATGCGCCAGCACGATCGACACCTGGATATGGCCGCGCGTGCGCAGCACCTCGAGCGCCACATCGTGACCGTGGCGGCTGACGCGCAGATCGACGCTGGATTCGCCCAAGCGCAGATCGCGCAGGATGACCTCGTTCAGAAACGCCGGCAGATGCGGATTACGCAGGCGAATCTCGCAGCGCGGGACGTCGAACTCGATGCCGAGCGCCGCCTCCAGCAGCGTGAACGGCGTCGCGCTGGCCCAGGCCTGCGGCGCGCAGGCGACCGGATAGAGCGTCGGGCCGCGCCGCTTCTCGCGGCGGAAGCCGCAGAACAATTCGGGCAGCCGGCGCAGATCCATATAGGTCGCGGCATCGAACAGGCCCTTGGACACGTGCGCCACCGAATGCTTGAGCCCATAATGGGCGAGCCCGAGCGCGATCAGCGCATTGTCGTGCGGCCAGATCGACCCGTCGTGATACGACATTGGATTGTAACGCACCTCGCCGTGCGCGACGGTGCGGATGCCCCAGCCCGAAAAGAAGTGCGGGCGCATCAGATCGGCGGCAACGAGGCGGGCGCGGTCCTGGCGGATCATGCCGCTGAACAGCACCTGCCCGGCATTCGAGGTACGAACCTCACATCGCCGTTTCTGGCCGTCGAGCGCGAGCGCGTAGGTGCCGAGCCCCTCGCACCAGAACGCCTGTTCGAACCGCTCGGCCAGCGCCTTGGCTTCCGACTCGAGCTTGCTGGCGAGATCGGGCTTGCCGAGCTTGAGCGCGCACCGCGCGGCAAGCTGCTTGGCTGCGTAGACATAGCCCTGGACTTCCGCGAGCGCGATATTGCCTTCCGCGAGCTTGCCATCGGCGTGAAAGATCGCGTCGTAGGAGTCTTTCCAGCCCTGGTTGGCGAGGCCCTTTTCGGTGGCGCGCTGGTATTCGACGAAGCCGTCCTGATCGGGGTCCCCGGGGCCGTCGATCCAGGCAAGCCCCGCCTCGATCGCGGGCCACAGCTCGACCAGGGTCTGCTCGTCGCCGGTGCGCTCGAAATAGCGTCCGGCCAGCAGGACGAACAGGGCGGTCGAATCCACGCTGCCGTAATATTGCGAGAACGGCACCTCGCGCAGCGCCGCCATCTCGCCGCCGCGCATCTCGTGCAGGATCTTTCCAGGCGCGGCATCGGCGAGCGGATCGACCGCCTTGGCCTGGAAATGCGCGAGCCGCCGCAGCACGCCCTTGGCGACCCGCGGGTCGACCCATAGCATCTGAAGCGCGGTGATCAGCCCGTCGCGGCCGAACGTCGTCGAGTACCAGGGAATGCCGGCATAGGGATAGCGCCCTTGCGGCGTCTCCGTCATCAGCATGTTGAGGTCGGCCATGGCCTGGCACAGCACCTCGTTGAAGATGTTGTTGGAGGTCTCGATGCTCGCCGCGCCGTTCGTGGACTGACGCATCTCGCGGCGATGCGCCAGCAGGCCCCTGAAGAAGCGCGCCGGCTTTTCCCCGACCGGCCGGTTGCAGGAGACGGCGACGAACAGCGACTTGGCCTCGTGCGGATCCAGCTCGAGCTGCCAGGTCGCCGCATTGACGGACAGCCGCGTCGGACGCGGATCGAAATGCAGGCCGGTGGTTCGCTCGGTATCGTCGAGGCCGCGATACTCGAACAGCACGTCGGTCGGTCCGAGCAGCTTGCTGGTGCCGGTTCCCCGGCGCGGCCGCCGCTCGCCGCGTACCTCGAACAGATCGGCAAAATCGTTGTCGAACAACAGCGTCAGCTCGAAGCTCGCACGTTGCTCGCCGTGGTTCTGCAGCCCGATGCGCTGATACGCGGTGCCACGCCACAGGAAGATCGTGCGCACGATGTGGAGCAGGTCCTTTTGCAGGACGAGGCGGCCCTGCCGGTAGATGTCGGGATTGGTGAGATCGACCGTCAAGCCCGAATTGTCGTCGCGCAGATTCGAGCCGAGCAGCAACGGCTGGAGATCGTCGAGCACGAGTTCCAGCCGCGCCAGATAGCGCGTGTCATGGTTGAACAGGCCGTCCGGCCCGCCGGCCGAGGCGCCGATGTCGCCATGGCTGTCCAGAACGATGAAGGTGTCGTCGTGCTTCAGCGACCGCCGCGGCCGCGCGGCGGGACCCGTCATCGGAATGTAGAACGCCTGCTCCGCGACGGCCTCCACCGTCTGCGATACCGAAATGACCCTGGTGACGGCTTCGGCTGCCATGAGCTGCTCCCCTGCGCCTTGTTTGTCGAACGCGACCAACGCACACGCAACGATTGGGTTTACGCGGCGAACTTCGCGAGCCGGCTCATTTCCTGCGTCACCAGCTCACGATACGGACCGTGGCCCTGCATCAGCCGGTCGGGCGCGCCATCCTCGATGATCTTGCCGCTTTTCAGCACGACCACGCGGTCGAAATTGCGCAGCGTTGCGAGGCGATGCGCAATCGCGATCACGGTACGCCCGCGCATCAGCCGGCTCAAGGCTTCTCGGATGGCTTCCTCGGATTCGCTGTCGAGCGCCGCGGTCGCTTCGTCGAGCAGCAGGATCGGCGCATCCTTCAGGAAGGCGCGCGCGATCGCGATACGCTGGCGCTGGCCGCCGGACATTTTCACGCCGCGGTCCCCAACCATGGTGTCAAGACCTTCCGGCAGGCTATCGATGAAATCGCAGCGCGCCGCGATCGCGGCCCGCAGCACCTCGTCGTCGGTCGCGTTCGGCCGGCCGTAGCGGATGTTCTCGCGGATGGAGCGGTGGAACAGGGAAATGTCCTGCGGCACGACCGAGATCGCTTCGCGCAGACTGAGCTGGGTCACCATCGAGATGTTTTGACCGTCGATGGTGATGCTGCCCTCGTCCACGTCGTAGAAGCGCTGCAGCAGCGTGAACAGGGTCGACTTGCCGCCGCCGGACTGACCGACCAGGCCGACGCGCTGGCCGGGCTGCAAGCGCAGGCTGAACCGCTCGAAGATCTTTTCACCGCCGGGATAGCCGAACGTGACATTGTTGAATGCGATCGCAGCACCGCTCTTGACCAGCGGCCCGGCCTCGGGGTGATCGCGCAGCTCGTGCGGCACCAGCAGCGTGGCGATCGCCTCGGTCAGGCGCGCGACGTGCTGAGTGACGTCCACAAGCGCCACCGCGAGATCGCGCGTCGCATTGAGGATGGAGAGCCCAAGGGTGCAAACCAGCACGACATCGCCGGTAGTCGCCTCGCCGCGTTGCCACAACGTGATCGCCCAGGCCATCAGCGCCACCGTCAGGACGACGGTCACGCCGGCGTGAGTGAGCCGCAACTTTTCGAGGTAGCGCAAGCTGCGCCCGCGGGCCGTGAGTTCCCGGTTCACCGTCGCATCGAAGCGCTCGTGCTCGTGGCCGATGCCGCAAAAGGCGCGAACCAGCGGCATGTTGCTGATGACGTCGATCATCTCCCCGTCGACGACCGCCGCCTTGTCGGCGAAATCGTCATGCAGCGGCTTGCCGGCTGCGGCCAGATGGAACATGGCGATCACCATGCCGCCGGCGATTACGATCAGACCGAGTGCCATGTAGGGACTGACAGTCCCGATCAGCATGATCGCCGCAATTGTGGCAATGCACGGCGGCAACACGTTCCAGACGAACATGTTTTCAACGGTGAACACCGCGTTGGAGGTGGCCGTGATGCGGCTCGTCAGCATGCCCGGCATCCGGTCCGAGAAATAGCTCGGCGCGTGTCCGGTCAGATGACGAAATATGTCACGCCGTAAATCGCCCGTGACACGAACGAAGGTGAAGCTGGCCGTCCAGCTCGCGATCCGCCACAGGAAATTGTCGGCAGCGATCAGCGACATGAGCAGAATGAATGCCAGCCATACGCTGCCGCCGTGCGAGGTTCCCGCGGACAAGCTGTCGACAAGAGATTTGACACCGTACTGCGTGCCTACTGAGCAGGCAACCGCCGCAACGACGGCGTTCAGGATCACCAGGTGCGACGCCAGCCGACGCCGCAGATAGCGCAAGACAAAGGCAAATGGCCTGCGCGCGTAGCGAGAAAGATGATCCATGTGACACTCGACCCCGTCGTGATGAGTACATTTTCTTCTACTGGTCGACTGAACATCGACCGCTTCGCCTCGGTTCCCGGGCAACGTCATCACGACATGCGGATGCGGACGATCTGCGAGGATGAGATGGCAGCATCGAGACACGCGCGCGATGTGTCGAATAAGTAACGTTTGTTGAGAGGAACTTCGCAACTGCGGGAACGTTCCCTTTGTCGGCGTGCCGGTGCCCGATACACGGCGGGGGTTTCAACGTTCACATGATCGCAGAGGAGATGGTGAGATGCGCATCGCGCAGGTAGCTCCGTTGACGGAGGCTGTTCCACCCAAGCTGTATGGCGGCACCGAGCGGGTGGTGCATTGGTTGACGGAGGAGTTGGTTGCGCTCGGACACGACGTGACACTGTTCGCCAGCGGCGACTCGCAGACCTCGGCGAAGCTGGACGCGTTATGGCCCCGGGCGCTTCGCCTCGACGGTTCCGTGCGCGATCCCAACGCGCTGCATATGGTGCTGCTGGAGCGCGTGCGGCAGAAATGTGACGACGAGGAGTTCGACTTCCTCCACTTCCATCTCGATTATTATCCATGGTCGCTGTTCTACCGGCAACCGACGCCGTTCCTGACCACGCTGCACGGCCGGCTCGATTTGCCGGAGCATCAACCCGTGTTCAACACCTTTTCCAAGATGCCGGTGATCTCGATCTCGAATGCGCAGCGGCGGCCCGTGCCGCAGGCCAACTGGGTGACGACGATCCACCACGGCCTGCCGGAGAATCTGCTGACGCCGAAGCCGGCGAAACAGGAATATCTCGCCGTGCTCGGCCGCATCGCGCCGGAGAAGGGCGTTGATCGCGCCATCAAGATCGCGATGCATTGCGGTATCCCGCTGAAGATCGCCGCCAAGGTCGATCGGGCGGACCAGGATTACTATGACGAGCTGATCAAGCCGATGATCGAAAACAATCCGCTGGTGGATTACATCGGCGAGATCAGCGATCACGAGAAGTCCGACTTCCTGAGCGGTGCGCTCGGCCTGCTGCTGCCGATCGACTGGCCGGAGCCGTTTGGCCTTGTGATGATCGAGGCCATGGCCTGCGGCACGCCGGTGGTCGCCTTCAACCGCGGCTCGGTGCCTGAAATCATCGACGAGGGCCTCACCGGCTTCGTGGTCGAGGACGTCCTCAGCGCCGCCGGCGTGGTCAATCGCCTGGCACAGCTCGATCGCGCGGCCATCCGCCGGCAATTCGAGAAGCGCTTCACCGCGCGGCGGATGGCACTCGACTATCTCGCCGCCTATCGCAGCCTGACCGAGGTCACCGCGCCGCGGATCAAGCTGGTGAGCAGCGCGGAGTAGGAACGCCCCCTCTCGTGTCCCGGACGCGCTGCAACGCTCTTCGCGTTGCTGCGCAGAGCTGGGACCCGCGCAGCAGGGACACCTCGGAAACATGGGCCCCGGCCCTGCAGCGCACCGCTAAGAGGCGCTGCGCTGCGTCCGGGGCATGAGCGCGCCCTACACCACCGCCGTCCGCTTCGGCTCCACGATCTCGAACATCCGCGGGAATTCGTCCATCAGGCCCATCAATTCGGCGAGCTTCATCGGATTACCCGACAGCTTGACCTTGCCGGCGGCGACGGCTTCCGGAAAGCTCGTCAGCTTCGCGATCACTTCGTCCAGCGTCGCACGCGCCAGCGTGAAGCTGGCGTCGGCATGTTCGGCCTGCACGCCTTCGGCGTAGGTGAGCGCGCAGTTCTCGAGGTTGAGTACGAACGTCTCGTCGGTATCCGAAAAGCGCCAGTTCAGCACGATGTGCTTGCCTTCCGCCTTCGGCCCGTTGAGGCGAATACCGAGCACGTCCCAGAGCTGTGAGGTGCGCAGTGCCGCCAGCGTCTCGCGCGGCATCGGCGGACGTGGCGGCGTCTTCGGCATACCTTGCCGAAGCTCCTGGGCGCCGAACAGATAGGCATTGCGCCAGGTCGAGCTCTCGGCGGCATAGCCAAGCTGCTCCAGCGTATCGGCCAGCAGGCTACGCGCAGCCGCGTGATCGGGCTCGGCGAAGACGAGATGGCCGAGCGCCTGCGCCACGAAGCGGAACTCGCCCTTGTCGAAATCCGCGCGCGCCCGCGCGAGGATCGCATCCGCGCCGCCCATATACTCGACATATTTCTTGCCCGCGGCCACCGGCGGCAGCGGATCGAGGTTGACCGGGTTGGCGTCATACCAGCCGAGATACTTTTGGTAGATCGCCTTCACATTGTGCCTGATGTGGCCGTAGTAACCGCGACCGTGCCAGGCACCCTCGAGGCTGTTCGGCAACTGGATCATCTCGGCGATCTCGGCGGCGGTGAGCCCGTGGTTCATCAGGCGAATGGTCTGGTCATGCGCGAACTTGTAGAGGTCGCGCTGCTGGCGGATCATTGTATCGATGCGCTCGGCTCCCCATACCGGCCAGTGATGCTGGCCGCACATCGCCTCGGCCTTGCCGCCCCACAGCCGCAGCGCTTCGCCCAGATACTTCGACCAGGCCAGTGCGTCGCGCACGTCCGCGCCGCGGAACGGCAGCAGATTGTGGAAATTATGCGTGCAGTTCTCGGCGAGGTTCAACAGCTTGTAGCGCGGCAGGAAGAAGTGCATTTCCGCCGGCGCTTCGCTGTTCGGCGCCATCTGGAATTCGAATTCGACGCCGTCGATGACGCGCTTGTCGCCGGTCGCCATGATCAGATCGGTCGGCCGCAGCAGCGCGACCGCGCCAGCCGCCATGGTCTTGCCGAGGCCGCAATCGACCTGCCCGCGCACGCCCTTGGCGAGGAACGGCCCGAACTGGTACTGCGCCCGGCGCAGCATCGCGGGCCCCGCAATGATGTTCTCCGAGACGGCATGCTCCATGAACAGGTTCGGCGCGATGATCGGCACCCGCCGCGTCGCCAGTGCATCCTCCTCCAGCACGCCGCGCGCGCCGCCCCAATGGTCGGTGTGGGTGTGGGTGAAGATCACGGCCGCAACCGGCTTCAAACCGCGATGCTTGAAGTAAAGATCGAGCGCGGCGCGCGCGCCCTCGATCGAGGTCAGGGTATCGACCACGATGACGCCGCTGTCGCCCTCGATCAGCGTCATGTTGGCGATGTCGAGCCCGCGCACCTGGTAGACGCCGGGCACGACCTCGAACAGGCCGTGCTGCATGTTGAGCCGCGACTGCCGCCACAGGCTGGGATTGACCGTCGGCGGCGCCTCATCAGCCGACAGAAAGCCATACGGCTTGAGGCTCCAGACCGTCCGCCCTTGCGGGTTGGTGATCTCAGCGTGCTCGATCGTACCGAGGAAGCCGCGCGCGGCGTCATCGAAATCCCGCGTGTCGGAAAACGGCAGCGCATTCAGCATCGCCTGATGCTGCGCAATCACGGACGGCGTTGCGTCTTTCGGCTCGTTGCTGGAAATCTCGGTCATTGTATCCTCCCGGCCTGATGCGCGGCATCTAACCGCAATTCGCGGTCGATTGCCATCGCTGGGCGCGAGAGATCCGTAGCCCGGATGGAGCGAAGCGCAATCCGGGACATTCGTCGAGATGAGAGAGACCCGGATTTCGCTTCGCTCCATCCGGGCTACAAGGCGCGGCTCAATGCATCCCGAGCACCCGCGGCAGCCACAGCGTCAGATCGGGCCAATAGGTCACGATGATGAGGAAGCCGAGCATGGTGAGCAGCCACGGCATCACCGCTCCGGCCAGATCGGTGATGCGCATTCGCGCGATCATCGATGCGACGTAGAGGTTCAAGCCGACGGGCGGATGGCAGAGGCCGACCTCCATGTTGACGTCCATGACGATGCCGAAATGGACGAGGTCGATGCCGAGCTTCTTGGCCGCCGGCGCCAGGATCGGCGCCATGATCAGGATGATGGAGTTCGGCTCCATGAAGTTGCCAGCGAGCAGCAGCAGCACGTTGACCAGCAGCAGGAAGCCGACCCAGCCGAGGTTCTGCGCAGCAATCCAGTCGGCGAGCGTCGCCGGCAGGTTTTCGTTGGAGAGCACGAAGGAGAACAGCACTGCGTTGGTGACGATGTAGAGCAGCATCGCGCTGGTGTTGGCGGCACGGAGCAGCACGCGCGGCACGTCCTTCATCCCGATTGCCTTGTAGACGAAGACCGAGATGAAGAACGAATAGACCGCGGCCATCGCGGCCGCCTCGGTCGCGGTGAACAGGCCGCTGTAGATGCCGCCGATGATGATGACGACCAGCATCAGGCCCCAGACGCTCTCGCGGAAGGCGTGGACGGTTTCCGCCCAGGTCGCCTTCTGCAGCCGCGGATAGTCGCGCTTGCGCGCAAGCCACCAGGTGACGATGCAGAGCATCGTTGTGAGCAGGATGCCGGGCAACAGGCCCGCGACGAACAGCGCGCCGATCGAGGTATTGGTCGAGACCGCGTAGACGATCTTAGGGATCGACGGCAGCATCAAGATGCCGAGCGAGCCCGCGACCGTGATGATGCCGGCGCCGAAGCGCATCGGATAGCCGTGGCGGACCATCTCCGGCAGCACGATGGCGCCGATCGCGGCGACCGTCGCCACGCTCGAGCCGCATACCAGCGCGAACATCGCGCAGGCGACGATGCCGGCAAGGCCGAGGCCGCCGTGCCAGTGCCCGATCAGCGAGGTCGCGAAGTTGATCATGCGCCGCGCGACGCCGCCATGGGTGAGAAAGTTGCCGGCCAGGATGAAGAACGGGATCGCCATGATCTCGAAGCCTTCGATGCCGGTGAAGAGCTTCATCGAGACCGCTTCGATCGGCACCGCGGTCAGCGTGAACAGGAACGTCATCACGGTGAGGCCGAGCGCGATCGAGACCGGAATGCCGGTCAGCATCAGCGCGATCAGCAGCGCGAACACGGTCGCCGCGCGCATCCAGTGCGGCAGCACGATGAAGCCGGTCTTCTCGGCAAGACAGAGCACGAAGATCAGGATCGGCGCCAGGATCAGGATCACGCCGAGCGGCGACACCTTTCGACCGGCAGCTTTCGTTGCCGCGCCCGCGGGCTGCGGGTGCAGCGCCGGCGAAACGTCGGCCTGGACGCCCTCGACATGGGTCTCGTCGTGATGCGGCAACTCGCCGGTCCAGAAATAGAACCAGGAGACCTGGAGGAAGCGGAAGCACATCAGGCCGGAGCCGAGCGGGATCGCCAGATAGACGAACCACATCGGGGCTTCCAGATCGTTGGACTGCTGCCCGGTGTGGAACATCTCGCCCACGAAGGAGGCGCCGAACGCGGCGATCATGCCGGTGAACAGCGCGCCGCAAAGCAGCGCGAACAGGATGACGTGCTTGCGCGAATGTTCCGGCAGGCGGTTGACGAGCAGATCGACGCCGACATGGATGCCGGTCCGCACGCCATAGGCCGCGCCGAACTTCGCCATCCAGATGAACATGTAGATGCAGAGTTCCTGCGCCCAGGACAGGTCCAGCTCGGACATGAAGGTGAACACCGCCATCGCGAGCGATGCCAGCCAGGTCATGCCGTGCGCGGTGGCCCATCGCGCCAGGTTGATCGATTCGCCCGCACCGTAACGGTGCACGACGGCGACGAAGATCAGCCCGGTTGCAGCGGCAATGAGCGTCGCGATCAACCATTCTTCGAGATGATTGAGCGCCTGGTTCAGCACGCGAAGCAAATCAGAGTCCCCCTATCGATGCGAAACGGTCGGGAGTGCATGCACTCCCGACCGTTCGTCCTGTTCTCCCGGCCAACGCGTCAGTTCATCTTGACGTCGAGTTCCTTGGCAACGAGATCGAGCACCTCCTGCCCGACCCGGCCCTTGGCCCACTTGTAGGTCGGCTGCATCGCCTCCTGCCATGCCTTGCGGTCGGCGTCGGTCAGATAGTGCAGCGTGGTCTTGCCCGACTTCTTGATCTCGGCCAGCGCGTCCTCGTTCTCCTGGTGCGCGATCTGGTTGGTGTAGTCGGTTGCGTCCGCCATCGCCTTCTCGAGCTGGGTGCGGATGTCGGGCGGCAGGCCCGACCAGAACTTCGAATTGACGATGACGGCGTATTGCAGGTGCGCGTGATAGGACACGGTGATGTCCTTCTGCACCTCATAGAATTTCTGCGTGAGATAATTCGAGGCCGTGTTCTCGCAGCCGTCGACCACGCCGGTCTGCAGCGCCTGGTAGACTTCCGAGAATGCCATGATCTGAGGAATCGAGCCCATCAGGCGGAAATACTGATCGGCGATCTTGGATCCGGAGATACGGAATTTCAGGCCCTTGAAATCCTCCGGCTTGATCAGCGGCCGGTTGGAGGACACCATGTGGAAGCCGTTGTCCCAATAAGCGAGCCCGCTGATGCCCTTGGCCTCCAGCTTCTGGAACAGCCACTTGCCGAGCGTGCCCTTCATCGCGTTGGCATAGGTCGCCTCGTCCTTGAACAGCCAGGGCAGATCGAGCGCCTCGAATTCCTTGACGCCGAGCGGGGCGAATTTCGCGGTCGAGGGCGCCAGCATCTGGACCGAGCCGAGCTGGAGCGCCTCGATCTCCTCCTTGTCCTTGTAGAGCGAGGAGTTTGGATAGACTTCGACCTTGACCTTGCCGTCGGTGTACTTCTCCGCAAGCTCCTTGAACTTCAGTGCGCCCTTGCCCTTCGGAGTGTCGTTGGCGACGACGTGGCTGAACTTGATGATGATCGGGCTCTGGGCCTGAGCAACAGCCGGAGCCAGAGCGAACGCGGCAGCAGCGACCGCAAAGAACAGTTTGCGCATGAAGGACCTCCCCAACAAACCTTGGAAACCGGGTTTCTTTTTTGTTTTGTGATTTCAGTACTGGCAGCAATCCCGACTATGAACAACTAGACCTAAGCCCAATTTGCCACAGCGGAGTTATGCCGCAGCCAGCCTAGCTTGGCGGCGGTCGCATGCGCAACCCGGCGCCCGCTTCCCCGAGGGAGCGAGCGCTTATGTCGCATCGCCGAAGGGTGTTAACCTTTGCGCTGCGCCACCATGAACAGCCGCCGGAACGGAAACAGGGTCTGCCCCGCTGCATTCTTCGGATAGGCCTTTGCAACCCGCATCCCATAGGCCGCTTCGAACGCGACCTTCTCGTCGCCCTCGAGCACGTCGAGATAGCGCGTCAGCCAGGTGCCCTTGGTCCATTCCTTCACGGGATTTTCGCCTTCCAGCACCTGAAGATATTCGGTCTCCCAGATGTCGATATTCCCGGACAGCGGCGCGAGCACGTCGTGATAGAAGGCCGGTCCCTCGACCGGCGGCGGGGTGACGAGATGCTCGAGCTTGGAGCGCCACGGTCCGTCCAGGGCGGTCTCGCCGATCAGGACATGCGATGGTGCCAGGAAATTGCGCGGCATCTGCACGGCAAGTATCCCGCCTGGTGCGACCTTCTCCATGACCGACGGAAACAGTGCCGCATGATTGGGCAGCCAGTGCAGTGCGGCATTGGAATAGACGATGTCGTATTGCTTCGCGGGATGCCAATGGCCGAGATCTTCATGTGACCATTCCACATCGGGCGCGGCTTTGCGCCCGGCGGCAACCATTTCGGCCGAGCCCTCGACACCGGTCACCGCGGCCGAGGGCCAGCGCTCCTTGACCAGCTTGGTGACATTGCCGGCGCCGGCGCCAAGATCAGCGATCGTGCGGGGACCGATATCGGGAATCCGCATCAACAGGTCGACCGCGGGCCGGAGCCGGTGGCCGGAGAATTTCAGATATTGCTGCGGATCCCAGACCATTGGTCGAGCCTTTTCTTTTTGGTGTTTCCTTCACAGTCGCTCTTGGTTACCACTGCTCGTCCCGCCCAGGCAATTCGCAAAGCCGGCGAGAGGGACGGGAAACGAAAGCAAAAAGCAAGAACCACGAAGAGAGCGTGCAACCATGGACCTCGGCCTCAAATCGAAAACCGCTGTCGTCACCGGAGCGAGCATCGGCATCGGCCGTGCCATCGCCAAGGGCCTGGCGGCCGAAGGCGTCCGCGTCGTCGGCGTGGCGCGCCGCACCGACCTGCTGGCCGAGCTGGTGAAGGAGGTCGGAGGCGACCTGATCACCCCGTTCGAGCAGGACGTGATGGCCAAGGACGCCGCGGACAGGATCGCCGCCTTCGCGCTGAAGGAGCTCGGCCATGTCGACATTCTCATCAATAATGCCGGTGGCAGCCGCCCCCTCCCCGTCGATGCGCCCGACAGCAAATGGGACGAGGCGATCGCGCTCAACTTCACCAGCTACCGCCGCATCGCGCATGCGCTGTTGCCGCAGATGATCGAACGCAAATGGGGGCGCATCGTCAACATCACCGGCAAGTCCGAGCCGGAAGGCCTCAACGCCGCCTTCGCGGCGAAGGCTGCCGTTCACGCCTGGGCCAAGGGCTTGTCGCGCGAGATCGGCGAGCACGGCATCACCATCAACTGCATCCCGCCTGGCCGCATCATGAGCGAGCAGATCCGCCGCAACTATCCGCCTGACTATCGCGAGCGTTTCGCGGAGGAAGAGATTCCGGTCGGCTATTGGGGCGAACCCGAGGATCTGGCCGCACTCGCGGTATTCCTGGCCTCGCCGGTGGCGCGCTACATCACGGGGACGGTGATCCCGGTGGATGGAGGACTGAGAAGGTATCAGTTCTAGAGACTTCGTCTCCGGTCGGACCGGTGGAGCGCAACCCATCGAGAGTATCCCATATAAACGTGATGGGCTTCGCAAGTGCCCTGCCCAACCTACGGGCTGACGTGTCGCCGATCGGGCAACGTCCGCCCCTTTGGGAGCGAACGAGCCCGTCTCTCGTCGCAAGGAGCGATGCAGGGAAGCTGAGTTCTACACGATCACAAAGTTCGATGCGTGCAATTGGCTGATCGCGGTATCGACGAAATCGATGGACCCCGCGTTAGGCGCAATGCCCAGGGCCAGCACGGTTCCGCCATGACCATCGCCCTTGAGCGCGTTCATGATGTCGGCGACGGAGTGGTAATTGCCCACGCCGCTTGCAAGATCGACGACGCCGTGCAGGTCATTCCCGAATCCGGAGATCGTATCGATCTGGGTGCCGGAGTTGATCGAGATGGTCAGACCCGTGCTGTGATCGTCGATATTGACATGGGCAACACCATTGATGATCGCCTGGTTGCCGAACCCGACAAAATTGAACTGGTCTGATCCGCCATTGGCCGTCATGACGTCGAGGCCAATCTGGTTTGTCACGGTCGCCTGAGAGCCATTGAGGACCACGTGGTTGCCGACCCCACCCAGTGTGATCGTATCGTGGCCGGCGCCCGCGACGACGCTGTCCGCTCCGTTGCCGGCGATGACAGTGTTTGTTCCTGAACCGACGGAGATCTGGTTGACCATCCCGCCGAGATTCACGGTGTTGTTGCCATCGCCGAGCGTGACACTATTGGCGCCGCCTCCGCCCGTGACGAGGTCGTTTCCATTTCCAAGTATGACCGTGTTGCCAAACCCGGACAGCGTCACCTGGTCGTTGCCGTTGCCGGCTGTCGTTGTGCTGGCGCCGTCACCCGGGTGGACAACATTGTTGCCGTTGCCCAGCGTGATGAAGTCTCCGTATCCACCGGCGTCGATGATGTTGTTGCCGTTCCCGAGCGTCATCATGGTAGCGCCCGTCGATCCCGTCACCGTGATGTTGCCGTCGCCACCTGTTACGCGGTTGCCGAACCCCTCCAGATGGACGGCGCTGTCGCCGCTCGACACGTCAACCGTCCCGTACAGCCCGGCATAGATCGTGTCGTCGCCGCCATTACTGTGGATGATGTTGAACATGCCATAGGCGTGGATGATGTCGTTGCCCGTCGTGCCCTGAATGGTCGCATAGCCGGACGCCGGGCCGTTGATCACAGTGGGACCGGCCTGATGTGTGTCTATGACGGACGTGTCGATGTCGCTGACGCTCAAGCCAACGCTGCTGGTGTCGCTCAGCTTGAACGTGGTCGTCGCGCTGCCGTCGCCGTGAGGCGAGGCGACGAAGGTGAGGTCGTGCAGCTCGGCGGTGAGCTGGCCAGCACTGGTCGCCGCAAGTTCGTAGGTTCCGCTTCCGAGCGAGATCAATCCTGCCCCCGACAGGATACCAGCCGCGCCCGCAAGAGTGATGATCAGGCTATCCGTTGCCGCTGCGTTCGGATCTGCGATCGTGACGGTTGCGAACGGATTGATCGCAGCCTCGTTGCTGATGGTCTGCCCGGATATCGCGCCCGCGATGGACGGCAGAGCCGCGGCCGTCAGCAGAATGCCGCCGGAGCTGTCTTGCACGATGCCGAAGTGCGTGACCGAGGTATCCGCCAGTGCGAAGATCTCGCTGGCCATGCCGTTGCTGACCGTGAGCTTCGAGCCGGATATAGTCGCGGTTGCACCGGTGGTATAGGCCAGTCCGGAAAGATCGATCCGGTCGCCGAGCGAGACGCCCTTGATCTGGCTGGCAAAGGTCGCCGGCCCCGAAACCAGCTTCTGCTCGAGCTTGAGTGTGCCTTGCCCGGAGAAGGTGATCGCGTCGTCGGAGATCGCGCCGGCCTTGAGATCGAGCGTGCCGCCAGCGAGCGTGGTCGCGCCGGCAATGCCGCCGGTCTCGACGAGTTCTGTGGCGCCAAGGTGAATCGTCGAAGCGTTCGCGGTGCCCTGATCAAGCACGTCGAGCGTGCCGCCGTTCAGGGTCGTGAAGGTAACGATGCCGCCGTCCGAGACGGAAAGGCTTCCTGAGTTGAGGATTGTCCCGCTCGCCGCGCTGGCATCGACCGCCGGTTGGCTTGGGTCGTTCGTGGGGTCCGGTGTCGATCCTGAAACAGTCATCACGCCACCGTTGATGATGGCGTCCTTGGCAATCCCCGCCGCGGTCAGGTGCAATTGGCCACCGCTGCCGACAACGGCCGCATCGACTTCGCTCCTGATGACGACGCCGTATGGTCCCCCGGACGAATAATAGATGGTCTCTCCCGAAGCGTTGATGACACCGCCCGAATTGACGACGGTGTCGCTGGCGCGGCCTCCATGGGTGACATTCTGGACCCCGCCGGCATTGACGGTAGTTGACGTCGCAATGCCAGTATCGACGTCCTGCTCGCCGCCATGATTGACGGTGGTGTGATCGGCCCGTCCTGGCCCCGGCTCATCGTGCACATAAAGGCCGGTGATATGCTGAACGCCGCCCATGTTGATGGTGGTGTAGCTCGCGGTGGACTGAAGCCCCACGTCTTGTTCGCCGCCATTGATGATCGTGTGGCTGGCGATTCCGCTCAACTCGTACTCGCCTACGACTTGCTTGCCGCCGGCCAATATCGTCGTATTCGTGGCCGTGCCGAACACCTTGAACACGATGCCATCCGACACCGTGAAGTCGTTTTCCGTGTAGCCGTAGTCGACGACAAACGTTGCGCCACTCTGGAACGTGATGTTCGATAACGTCGCGCCGGCTTCAGCGACCAGAGTTCCGCCTGCCGAGACAATGCTGTTATCGAGGATACCGCCGTGCAGAACGTCCAGCTTCACCCCGCTTGCAACGGTAAATCCGTTTTCAATCGCGCCGTCACCGATTTCGAAGGTGCTGCCCGCGTTGAAGACCGTCCCGGAAAAATGGGCGTTGCCCAGCACGATGAAAACGCCGAATTGATTGACGATTGTATTGGTCGCCGTCGCGCCGGCAGCCAGCTGCATCGTGCCATAATTGACTGTCGTGCCGGTCGCGGTGCCACCTGTACCTACGTTCAGCCTGCCGAAGTTTTGCAGCACTGTTCCTGATACCGATGCTCCGTTCGAGACCGTCAGCAGCCCAAAGCCTTCGACGGTGGTGCCAGTCGCCATGCTGGCGTCGACGGCCGGCTGACCGGGAACATTGGCAAACGGGTCCGGTATCGATCCCGAGACAGTCATTGTGCCGCCGTTGACGGTTGCGTTCACTGCAGTCCCGCCGCCGGTGACGTTGAATTTGCCTCCGTAGTTGATGGTTGCACCGGTCGCCACGCTCGGGATAACCGGCGGCGGATATACGGGGGCGATTTCTATGGTTTCGCCCGAAACGTTGAGGACACCGCCGGACATGACAATAGTGCCGCTGGCGCTGCCGCCGTGCGTCACGTTCTGGACGCCGCCGGAATTGACAGTCGTCGCCGTTGCGGTGCCCGTATCGAGGTCCTGCTCACCGCCGCTATTGATCGTGGTGTGATCGGCAGCGCCGGGCGTCGGACCTTCATGGGCGAATTCGCCAGTGACCCGCTGCACGCCGCCCGCGTTGATGGTGGTATAGCTGGCGACGCCATCGAGGATGACGTCCTGCTCTCCGCCATCGATGAGGGTGTGGGTTGCCGTGCTTGTTCCGAAAGATCCGCCGACCGTCTGCAAGCCGCCAGTCAGGATCGTCGTGCTGTCGACGGAAGCGCCGTAACTGACGTCCATCGTGTCGCCATTGTGGAGGGTGACTCCACTGGCGGGAGGAACAACCGTCATATGAATGCTCCGCGTTTGGTGCCTTGAAAATCAAACGAGCAAAGCAAAATCATGCGAAGGTTATTCAACCTAAAACTGCAGTAGTTCAGAATGCCTGTCAAGCAGCTGAAGTCTTTCACCGAAATTTTGAACGGATGCTCGCGCGATTGCAGCTATTGAAAAACGTGACGTGTATGCGGGTGCATATTGCTGGATGAATTTATCAGCAGCGTGACGCGCCGGCGTCGCGTGAACGGGCAAGATTGGGAAAGGTGACCGCGCCAGTGTGCGCATCGCCGCCATGTTGACATCGTGCCGGTGTTTTGCCCGACGTGTCAACTTTGCCGGGGCGACGAGGATCGGATCGGAGCGGGTCGGAAAATCCTTTGTCGATCAAGAGGCCTTCTACTGTGCATGGGGTTGTTTTCGCGCTTTGGCTTCGAGCGCGAAAGAAAAGTGCGGGAGAAAGCTCACTCGGCTTGCATGATCTCCGCGATCGCAGCGCTGCGGTCGGCGTAGAACCCTTCGGTGTTCTCGCGGACGACAACGAGATCGAAATCGCCGAGCCTGCCGGGCCGCCCGGCATAGGGCGGGCCTGATGTTGGCGTAGAGGTCGAGCCGTCTCCCGGCAGAACGACGATGTGCATGGTGATCCCCCGCAACAGCGGCAGTTGGCGCGATCATACGTCAGGCCATCGCAACAGCGCCTGCCGCTCGCGCATACAGTGCATGCAAGCGCGTGTCTGTGGAAGCCGCCGCAAGCGTAGTACATGACCTGAGATCATCGACGCCAGACCGCCGGAGCGACGCGCTGAGGCAATGACATCAACGTTACCTGCCGCAACGCGCGAGCCCGATCATCCCGTTGCCGACGGCCTGCCGGCCGAGCAGCGCCGCTGGGCGATTGCCGCGATCTTCACGGCACTGGCGATGGCCTCGCTCGACACCGCGATCGCCAACATCGCCCTGCCCGCCATTGCCGCCGACCTGCATGTCAGCCCGGAGCAGTCGGTCTGGGTGGTCAATGTCTACCAGATCGCGCTGGTCGCGACCCTGCTGCCGCTCGGGGCGCTCGGCGAGATCGTCGGGCACCAGCGCATCTATCTCGGCGGCCTCATGCTGTTCACCATCGCCTCGCTGTTCTGCGCGGTTGCGTGGTCGCTGGACAGCCTGCTGGTCGCGCGCACGCTGCAGGGCTTAGGGGCCAGCGGCATCATGAGCGTCAACACCGCACTGGTGCGCTTCGTCTATCCCGGCCGGATGCAGGGCCGCGGCTTCGGCCACAATGCGCTCGTGGTCGCGACCGCCTTCACCTTCGGGCCGTCGATTGCGTCCGCGATCCTTGCCGTCGGCCCGTGGCCATGGCTGTTCGCGGTCAACATCCCGTTCGGCCTCGTCGCAACCGGCATCGGCTTTGCGATGCTGCCGAAGACGCCACGCGCCGATCACGGTTTTGATTTCCTCGGCGCGCTGCTCGCCGCCATCTGCCTCGGCCTGTTCATCACGGGCATCGGCAGCGCCGCGCACAATCTGTCGCCGGCTCTTGTGGGCGTCGAGCTGGTCACGGCGCTCGCGCTCGGCTTCATCCTGACGCGCCGTCACGCCGCTCATCCAGCGCCGATGCTGCCGATCGATTTGTTCAGCCGCCCGATGTTCGCGCTGTCGGCGGCGACCGCGGTCTGCTCCTTCGCGGTGCAGGGCCTCGCCTTCGTCTCGCTACCGTTCTATTTCGAGGACGTGCTCGGCCGCTCGCAGGTCGAGACCGGCTTCTTCATGACGCCGTGGCCGCTGGTGGTCGGCATCATGGCCCCGATTGCGGGGCGCCTTTCCGATCGCCATCCGGTCGGTCTTCTTGGCGGAGTCGGCCTGATCCTGCTCGGCCTCGGCATGGCGCTGCTTGCGCTGCTTCCGGCAAACCCGAGCATCCCTGATATCGTCTGGAGGATCGTGATCTGCGGGATGGGGTTTGGCTTCTTCCAGGCTCCAAACATGAAGGCGATCATGTCAAGCGCGCCGCCGCACCGCGGCGGCAGCGCCTCGGGCATCGTCGCCACCGCACGCCTGACCGGACAGACGACCGGCGCAGCACTCGCCGCAGCGTGCTTTGCCCTCGCCGGCCACAACGGCGCCACCGTGGCGCTGGCGTTAGGCGCAGGCTTTGCCGTGCTCGGCAGCGTGATGAGCTTTTTGCGGCTGGCGGTGAAGTGACGCCCTACGCGAGATGCTGTGCTGCGGTCACGTCGATGGCCGCTGCCGGGATCACGGTATTGTCGTCGAGCGCGGCAAGGCGCGCGTCGATGGCATCGATGACCTTGCGCGAGAACGGGCCGAGATGGGCATAGGCCGCAATCATCTGCACCGCGATCCGCGCCGAGGAACTATCGCGCTTGGCGCAGTTCATGAAGGTCTGCCAGAGCGGTCCGCGCGCCTCGGGGATCGCGGTCACCACGCGGTGCACCGTCTCCATCGCCCCGACCCGCGCGCGGATGTCGCCCTCGGCGAGTTCGCGGCGCTGCCGCGAACGGTCGAGCAAGGTCATCAACTTGTCGACCCTCCCGGCATAGGCGGCAGGACTGTAAATCCGCTCCAGCACGTTCTTGTAGTCCATCAGGATCTCGCGCAGCGGGCGCACCGGATCGAAATTGATACCGCCGGTGCATTGGTCGCCGCCTGTGGTCGAGGCGAGATCGTGATCCGGATGCAGACGGCCTTCCTTGGCGAGACGCCGCGTGAGCTGCGTGTTCGGCAAGGCATAGAGCAGGCCGACCATGGCGACGGGAATCGCGGCCTCCTCGATGAAGCCCACCATGGCATCCGCCATCGAGACCTTCTCATTGTCGAAGCCGACGATGAAGCCGGCGGTGACGAGCATGCCGGCGGCATAGATCTTGTGGATGCTCTCCGCGATGTTGCGCCGCGTGTTCTGCTTCTTTCGCATCGCGACCAACGTCGCAGGATCCGGACTTTCGATGCCGACGAAAATGCCGAAGAAATTCGCCGCCCCCATCAGCTCCAGCAATTCGGGATCGTCAGCCAGATTGACGGAGGCTTCGGTCGACAATTCGAAGGGGTAGCCGTGCGCGCGCTGCCATTCCGCGAGCCGGGGCAGGAACTGGCGCAGCGACTTCTTGTTGCCGATGAAATTGTCGTCGACGAAGTCGAGATGGCCGCGATAGCCCATCTCGTAGAGCCGATCGAGCTCGACGAACATCTGCTCGGTCGTCTTGGTGCGCGGCACGCGCCCGTAGAGCTCGATGATGTCGCAGAACTCGCAGGTGAACGGACAGCCGCGCGAATATTGCACGCCGAGATAGAGATAGTCCTCGAATCTGAGCAGATCGAAGCGCGGCACCGGCGTCTTGGTGACATCGGCCTGGAATTTAGGCGCGGTGAAGACGCCGGAGCGCTTCCCGCTGTCCCAGGCGGCGATGAACTCGTCGATGATGCCCTCGGCTTCGCCGAGCACCTGGAAATCGGCCTTCTGGTAAATGTGGGGGCTTGACGTCGGATCGGGCCCGCCGACCACCACCGGCTTGCCCGCCGCACGACACTTGTCGATCAGCCGCAGCGTATCGGCCTGCTGCGGCAGCATGCCACCGGTGAAGATCACGTCGGCCCAGGCGAGATCCTCATCACCAAAGGGTTGCGTATTGCAGTCGATGAGCTTGACCGTCCAGCTCTCCGGCAACATCGCCGCAACGGTGATCAGCCCCAGCGGCGCGGCAGGACGCCGCACACCCATCAGCTTGCAGGACTCGCCAAAACTCCAGAAGGACTCCGCGGTGAACAGCGGATAGAGCATGAGCACGTTGCAGGGCTGCGGCACGTTCACGGAACCCCCAGGGAACTTTTCGAATGCTTTACCTCAGTGTAGCAAAGCGGCGCGGCGTTGCACCTCGGTAAAAGGGACGAACTGTCGCGCGTCGCTCGCGCCCGGACGTCGTCCCAGACCATGTCGCTGGCATTCAGGGAGATGGCGCGACCCAGTCCCGCGGCGTCGCAATTACGGCGGGGGACGATCCGCAGCTGAAGCCTTTTGTCGAACGGGGCCGACATCTTTTCATGCAGCGTGAAGGTCAACTCAACCTTGCCTGCACCAACTGCCACGACGACAACTTCGACAAGCGCCTCGCGGGCTCACCGATCACGCAAGGACAGCCGACCGGCTATCCAATCTATCGGCTGGAATGGCGAACGCTGGGATCGCTGGAGCAGCGCTTGCGAAGCTGCATGACCGGAGTTCGCGCCCAGGCCTATGGTTATGGCACGCCCGAACTGGTCGCGCTCGAGCTCTATCTGATGTCGCGAGCCCGCGGAATGCCGATGGAAACGCCGGGTGCGCGACCCTAATGCCCAAATTAGGGCTAGGCAGGCGCGGAACGGTCGCTAGTATCCCCCAAAATGAGTCACAGGGAGGGACTAAAGTGGCTGACCACAAAATCTCGCGCCGTGCGCTTCTGACGGGCACTGCCGCAGCTGGCGCGCTCGGCCTGACAGGATTGCCGGCGCGCGCCGAGGTGAACTGGAAGAAGTACGCCGGGACCAAGCTGGAGGTGATCCTCGCCAAGGGACCGCGCGGCGATAATCTGCAGAAATACGTCAAGGAATTCACCGAGCTCACCGGGATCCAGGTCGAATCCGAGCAGATCCCCGAGCAGCAGCAGCGGCAGAAATGCGTGATCGAGCTGACCTCGGGGCGGCCGAGCTTCGACGTCGTCCATCTCAGCTATCACGTGCAGAAGCGGCAATTCGAGAAGGCCGGCTGGCTCGCCGACATGACGCCCTTCATGAAGGACCCGACGCTGACAGCGCCTGATCTTGTCGAGAGCGATTTCTCGGCCGCCGGCCTACAATACGCCAAGAACGACAAGGGACAAATGTTGTCGCTGCCCTGGTCCGTCGACTATTTCATCCTCTACTACAACAAGGAGTTGTTCCAGAAGAAGGGCGTCGCCGTTCCGAAGACGCTCGATGAAATGGTCGCCGTTGCCGAAAAGCTCACCGATCCGAAGGAAGGCACCTTCGGCTTCGTCGGACGCGGCCTGCGCAATGCCAATATGACATTGTGGACCAACTTCTTCCTCGACTATGGCGGCGAATTCCTCGACGCCAAGGGCAACATCCTGACCGATGGCCCGGAGGCTATCGCCGCGACCAAGCTCTACCAGACGCTGCTGACGAAGGTCGCGCCGCCCGGCGTGGCCGGCTTCAACTGGATGGAGTCCATGGCCTCATTCACGCAAGGACGCTCGGCGATGTGGATCGACGGCGTCGGCTGGGCGCCGCCGCTCGAGGATCCCGCCGCCTCGCGCGTGGTCGGCAAGGTCGGCTACACCGTCGTGCCCGCCGGACCGAAAGGACAATATTCGGCGACCTACGGTGACGGCGTCGGCATTCCAGCCGCCAGCAAGAACAAGGAAGCCGCCTACCTGCTGTGCCAGTGGATGGTCTCGAAGCAGCAAGGCGCCCGGCTGCTGCAAGCCGGCGGCGGCGTGCCGTTCCGCAACTCGATCCTGAACGATCCCGAAATCCAGAAGGGCGTGAAGATGCCCAAGGAATGGCTGCAATCGGTGATCGATTCCGCCAAGATCAGCAAGCTCGGCCTTCCCGTGGTGATCCCGGTCGCAGAATTCCGCGACATCGTCGGCGCGGCGCTCACAGCTACACTGTCGGGTGCCGATCCTGCCACCGAGTTGAAGAAGGCCAACGATCAGTTCAGGCCGATCCTGGAGCGCAGCGAAAAGGCGTGAGTGCGTTGACACAATCTGCTCCGGCCGCGGCACAGTCTGATGTCGCGCCGGAGAAGGAATTGCGGCCGCCGTCCTACTGGCCGTTCGTGGTGCCGGCGCTGGTCGTCGTGCTCGCGATCATCATCTTCCCGTGGGTCTTCACCATCTGGATGAGCCTGAACGAGTGGAAAGTCGGCTCGCCGACCACCTTCGTCGGGTTCTCCAACTATCTGCGATTGACCAGCGATCCCCGCTTCATCGAAGCGATCGGGCATACCCTCGTCTATACCGTGCTTTCCGTGCTGTTGCCGCTCGTGTTCGGCACGTTCGCGGCTGTGGTCTTTCACCAGAAGTTCGCCGGCCGTGGCTTCCTGCGCGGCATCTTCATCATGCCGATGATGGCAACGCCGGTGGCGATCGCGCTGGTCTGGACCATGATGTTCCACCCGCAGCTCGGCGTGCTGAACTATCTGCTGTCGCTGGTGGGTATCCCCGCGCAGCTCTGGGTGTTTCATCCGGCAACGGTGATCCCCTCGCTGGTGCTCGTCGAGACCTGGCAATGGACGCCGCTGGTGATGCTGATCGTGCTTGGCGGGCTCGCCGCGATCCCGACCGAGCCCTATGAGAGCGCGCAGATCGACGGCGCCAGCCTGTGGCAGGTCTTCCGCTTCATCACCCTGCCGCTGATCATGCCATTCCTGTTTATCGCAGGCATGATCCGCATGATCGACGCTGTGAAGAGCTTCGACATCATCTTCGCGATCACGCAAGGTGGACCGGGCTCGGCATCCGAGACGATCAACATCTATCTCTACAGCGTCGCCTTCACCTATTACGACCTCGGCTACGGTTCGGCGATCGCGGTGGTGTTCTTCCTCCTGATCGTCGCCCTCGCGGCTCTGATGCTCTACATGCGCCAGCGCATGCTGTGGAGCGAGATCGCGAGCGACGCATGACCGCGAAGCAAATCATCAGCAGGATCAGCCTGTGGTTCGCGGTGCTCGTCATCGTGTCGCCGGCCATCCTGTTCTTCCTCTGGATGCTGTCGCTGTCGCTCAAATTCGAGGTCGACAACGCCGCCTACCCGCCGGTGTTCATCCCTGAGCACGTCGCCTGGAAGAACTATGCCGACGTGCTCGCCTCAAACCGCTTCGTAACCTATTTCTTCAACAGCCTGATCGTTACCGGGGGCGCGACCGCGCTTGCGCTGATGGTTGGCGTTCCCGCCGGCTACGGCATCGCACGCATGGCCGCGCACAAATCCGCGATCGTCATCCTGATCGCCCGAATCACACCCGGCCTGTCCTATTTGATCCCGCTGTTCCTGCTGTTCCAGTGGCTCGGCCTGCTCGGCACGCTGGTGCCGCAGATCATCATCCATCTCGTGGTGACGGTGCCGATCGTGATCTGGATCATGATCGGCTATTTCGAAACGACGCCGCTGGAGCTGGAGGAAGCCGCACTCATTGACGGGGCAGGCCGCTGGCAGGTGTTCCGGCACGTCGCGCTGCCGATCGCAAAGCCCGGCATCGCGGTTGCTTTCATCCTGTCCGTGATCTTCTCCTGGAACAATTTTGTGTTCGGCATCGTGCTGGCGGGACGCGAGACCCGCACCCTGCCCGTCGCCGTCTACAATATGATCTCGTTCGACCAGCTGAGCTGGGGCCCGCTGGCCGCCGCCGCGCTGATCGTCACCCTCCCGGTGCTGCTGCTCACGGTGTTCGCCCAGCGACAGATCGTGGCTGGGCTCACGGCCGGGGCCGTCAAGGGCGGGTAGTCACAGCGTAAATGAAATGGCCGGGCCAAACAATGTGGCCCGGCCATTTGTTCATATTGGCCTA
This sequence comes from Bradyrhizobium sp. CCBAU 51627, assembly GCF_028128765.1. Taxonomy (GTDB): domain Bacteria; phylum Pseudomonadota; class Alphaproteobacteria; order Rhizobiales; family Xanthobacteraceae; genus Bradyrhizobium. The sequence continues at coordinate 1,184,925 of NZ_LBJG01000024.1, read as the reverse complement.
CTCCGCCGGCGCGGCGCGCATCTCCGGATGCGCGGCATAATGTTCGCTGGCGCCGACCTTACTAGCGGCGAACAGGCCCGCCGCCATCACGGCGTAGGCGAACGCCACGGCGGGCGTCACACCAAAGCCGCCGCCGATACCGACCGCCTCGCCGTGCATGAAGCCAAAATAAGTCAGCACGGCTCCGACGAGCGCGAAGGCCGACGCCTTCTCGAAATCACGCTCGATGACGAAGACGCCGATTGCGCCCAGGATGAGGCCGGCGAGGATGGAGCCGCCGCCCATCACTTCGAGACCATGATAGAACACACCCTGCTGCGGCAGCGCGGCGATCGCGGCAGCCTTGACGGCGTCGGCCTTGTCGGCGGCGAGGCCGCCGACGCTGGTCGCGGCCATCATGGTCGAGCCAAGCATGGTGTCGATCTGGAGCTTGGCCCAGGCGGCGAGGTGCGGCGTCAGCGCCAGCACGATCGCGGGCGCGTGCTTGACCGGCGTGGTCTGGAACGCCTGCGCGCCGATCAGCATGCCGATATAGAGCAGGATCGGCGAAATCGCGACGACAGGCACCAAGGCCAGCAGCACCGAGATGATGCCGAACCAGGCCAGCACCACCACCATGATGCCGGTCGCGGCCGAATAACCGATGCGACCGCCCATCGCCTTCCAGCCGGGATGACCGATATAGACGGCGTTGATGAAGGGATTGCCCATCAGGCAGCCGATCAGGCTGACGACGCCGTCTGCGGTGAGCACGCGCGTGGTCGGATATTCGTCGCCGGCCGCCTCCGCACTCTCGACATTGTCCATAGCCTCGACGAGGTCATAAATGCCGAACGGAATGGCGGTGACGAGGATGACGCCGAGGAATTCAAAGCCCGAGAAGACGTAGCCCACGGCGGGAAGCGGCACCGAGAAGCCGAAATTGGCGAACGCGGCGCCGACACCCGCGACGCTCAACCCGCCAAGACCAAGCCCGAACAGGTTCGAGCCCCACGCGATGATCATGCCGGCCGCGATGGCAACGAGCCCCGCGGGAATGCCGCGCCAATATTTCACGCCGCCGAACCAGCTCACCAGGATGATGGCAAAGCAGACCAGACCGATCTGCGGCGTCATGTACATCTCCAGCGCAGGCCGCATCGAGATGAAGGTGACGGAGACGCCGGCAAGCGTGCCAAGCAGGGCCGCGCGCGGCGTGATCTTGCGGATGAACGGCGCGATGAAGCCGCCGATCATCAGGATGAAGCTCTGGAAGAACACCCAGACGAGGCCCGCCGACCAGCCCTTCATGGGGTCGCCGGTCTTCAGCGTGATCGGCAGCATGATCACGAAAGTGACGATGAACATGTGCGGTACGCTGACGCCCGACGGCAGCGCGCAGACATCGCTGCGGCCAGTCTTTTTCGCGAGCCGATAGGCGAGGTAAGCGTAATAGAAGGTCGAGAGGCACATCATCAGCCCGAGCGCGGGCAGGATGCGGCCGAACACGAGACTGTCCGGCATCTTCAACACGAAGCGCAGCAGGCCCGTGAGCACCAGCATGTTGACGAGGATGTTGGTCCCGAAGCCGAAAAACGCGTTCCAGTCGCCCGATGTCCATAGCGCCGGCTTGAACTCGGACTTGCCGGCCGTCCCCGTCAATGTGCTCATGATAGTACCCCTGTGTGGTCTAAACCTTCATTGCCTCCAAGACTGCGGCTGAGGTTGCGACCCAGCCGAAGATGCCGCCTTGGGCCTTGATCATCTTCAGGCCCATCTCGTGAAATTCGGGGAAGTAGGATGCGCAGCCGTCCGAGATGACGACGCAGCGATAGCCGCGGTCATTGGCCTCGCGCACGGTGGTGTTGACGCACACTTCGGTGGTGACGCCGCACACGAGCAGATTCTCGATGCCGTATTTCTCCAGCACATCGGTCAGTTCGGTGGCGTAGAACGCACCCTTGCCAGGCTTGTCGATCACGACCTCGCTGTCGAGCGGATAGAGCTCGGGGATGATGTCGTGGCCGGCCTCGCCACGAATGAGGATGCGGCCCATCGGACCGGGATCGCCGATCCGCAAAGACGGCGCGCCGCGCTCGACTTTCGCTGGTGGCGCATCGGAGAGATCGGGCAGATGGCCTTCGCGGGTATGGATCACCAGCATGCCGGTGTCGCGCGCGGCCTTCAGCACCGCGCCGATCGGCTTTACCGCACGCGCGAGCTGGCTGACGTCGTTGCCGAGCGTCTCGCCGAAGCCGCCGGGCTCCATGAAGTCGCGCTGCATGTCGATGATCACGAGCGCGGTCGACGACCAATCGAGCTTGATCGGCTCAGGCTCGGCGCTGATGACGCCCTGTGTCGGCTTGGTTGAGTTCAACATGACGCAGGCCCCCGCGAGAACTCTCTTTGCACGGAGTTCTGCAAGCGCCGTGCCATTGTGTACAATTGCGGTCGAGCGTGGGCGGCGAGAGAATTCGCAGCACACTCAAAATGTTACGATGGAGATGGCTGTCTGCTTATTCCCTGTGCGACGGCTTGGCGACGGGCACTTGCACAAAGGATGAGCGGCTTCAGTGGTCATTCCGGAGTGCGACAAAGTCGGGGGCCCGGAATCCATCAGGCAGCAAAACGCGTGGTGAAATGGATTCCGGGTGCGCGCTACGCGCGCCCCGGCATGATGGCTGTGGTGTTACCGTCCCGCCCCATAGAGTCGCCGATGCTCCTCTTCATACGGCGCATAGGAATCCTTCAGCGTCGCCATGTTGAGCAGCATCGTCGCGACCAACGCGCCCGCCTTGTCGAACACGCGCGTCTTCACCCAGGCGCTCTCGGTCCGGCGGCTGCCCGACAACGCGACCACCTCGCGCTCGATCTCGTACTCCTCGTCGACGAAGATCGGTCCCCTCAACAGCCTGATCTCCTGGTCGGCAAACAGGCCGACCGCCGGCCCCTTCGCGGGCAGCGGATCGTCCTTGGAGCGGTATTGGAACAGCACGCTCAACATCTCCATCGGGATGATCGCTTTGCCCCACGGATTGTCAGCGCCGGAATAGTAAGGGGAGTTCTCGGTGATGACGGCCAGTTTCTGCCGCAGCGAGAACGGATAGAGGTCCCCCATGTTCTGGTCGAACGCCATCCGCACCGTTTGCCGCTTGCTGGTGCGAGCCACCTGCACGTCGCGCAGGATGACGGGATTGGCAAGCGGCTTAAGTTCGGTGAGGCGCGTCTCGAGCGCTGTGGCCGCGCCTGGATCGCCGACTGAGGCCGTGCCACGCAGCACCTCGGTGCCGTCGCGCTTCACCATCTGGATTTGGCACTGGCGCGTTCCGGGCAAAGGTTTTGACAGGATCGCCTGCACCTCCTCGCCCTCATAGCAGACGCTGCGGTAGTGCGCGGAGAGACAGCCGCTCTCGAACCAGGCCTGTCCCCACAGCCGCGCGCCGAGCGGGGCGAACTGGCTAAAATGCGTGGGACCTTCGATGGTGCCGCCCTTGAAGCCGAGCTTCTGCGCGGTGACATCGTCGTGGATCGACGCATGCGCGTCGTAAACCTGCGCGTGCAGCATCTGGTGCGGCTGACGCCACGGGCCGATCAGTGCCTCGGCGGTTTCGGTGATGTCGGTATCGAACGCTCTTGCAGTCATGGGCTCCTCCACAGGCAGCCATGACTAGCAGGCCCGCCACGGATGCGGCCAGCGATATTGACTTCGGTGCTCCATGCTTTTGACTGCCAGCATCCGCTTCGCAGGTCGCCCCACTTTCCGCGGCGCAAAATTCCCACCGGTCACGACGACGAGGACTCCTGAAATGACGCTGTTGCAGGTCGAGCTGGATGATAAATACCGGCTCGAATCGAAGCGGATCTTCCTGTCCGGGACGCAGGCCCTGGTTCGCCTGCCCATGTTGCAGCGCGAACGCGACCGGCTCCGGGGGCTCAACACCGGCGGCTTCATCTCCGGCTATCGCGGTTCCCCGCTCGGCATGTACGACCACGCGCTGTGGCGCGCCAAGTCGCACCTTCAGCAGCACGACATCGCCTTTGTGCCCGGCTTGAATGAGGACCTTGCCGCAACTGCAGTCTGGGGCAGCCAGCAGGTCGGCCTGTTTCCCGGCGCCAAGGTCGATGGCGTGTTCGGCATCTGGTACGGCAAGGGCCCCGGCGTCGACCGCTCGGTCGATGCGCTCAAGCATGCCAATGCGGCCGGCACCTCCTTGAACGGCGGCGTGCTGGCGCTCGCCGGCGACGACCATGGCTGCCAATCCTCGACGCTCGCGCATCAGAGCGAGCAGGTGTTCGCCGCGGCGCTGATTCCCGTGATCAATCCGGCAACACTGCAGGACTATCTCGACCTCGGCCTCTACGGTTTTGCGCTGTCGCGCTTCTCCGGCTGCTGGGTCGGCTTCAAGGCGATCAGCGAAACCGTAGAGAGCTCGGCTTCCATCTACAGCGACCCTGAGCGCATCCAGATCAAGCTGCCCGAGGATTTCGAGATGCCGCCCGGCGGCCTCAACATCCGCTGGCCCGATCCGCCGCTGGAGGCCGAGCGACGCCTGTTCGGCCCGAAGATGGAAGCGGTGCAGGCTTTTGCCCGCGCCAACCAGCTCGACCGCATCGTGCTCGATTCCAAGCCGGCCCGGCTCGGCATCGTCGCGACCGGCAAGGCCTATCTCGATCTGCGCCAGGCGCTCGCCGATCTCGGCATTACCGATCAGGACGCGCAGGATCTGGGCTTGCGCATCTACAAGGTGGCCCTCACCTGGCCGCTGGAGGAAAGCGGCGCCAGGCGTTTCGCCGAAGGCCTTCGGGACGTGCTGGTGGTCGAGGAGAAGCGCGGCTTCATCGAAGACCAGCTCATGCGCGTCCTCTACAACATCGATGCGTCGAAGCGTCCGACCGTCACCGGAAAACGCGACGAGCGCGGTGCGCCACTGCTGCCGAGCGAGGGCGAACTGACGCCGACCATCGTTGCTGGCGCGCTCGTGGCACGCTTGCGCAAGCTCGGCCACCACAGCCCGGTGCTGGAGCAGCGCCTCGCCCGGCTCGAGGCGTTCGACGAACCCGTCACGTCAAGTGCGCCGATCAAGCTCGCGCGCACGCCGTTCTTCTGCTCCGGCTGTCCGCACAACACCTCGACACGCGTGCCCGAGGGCAGCCGCGCCATGGCCGGCATCGGCTGCCACGGCATGGCCCTGAGCATGCCGACCCGCCGCACCGATCTGATCTCGCATATGGGCGCCGAGGGCGTGAACTGGATCGGCCAGTCGCCCTTCACCACCGAGAAACACATCTTCCAGAACCTCGGCGACGGCACCTACACCCATTCCGGCCTGCTTGCGCTGCGCGCCGCTTCCGCCGCGGGCATCAACATCACCTACAAGATCCTCTACAACGATGCCGTCGCGATGACGGGCGGGCAGCCCGCAGAGGGCAGTTTCAATGTCGCGCAGATCGCACACCAGGTCTGGGCCGAAGGCGTCAAGCGGCTCGCGATCGTCTCCGACGATCCGGGCAAATATCCTGACGGCAATTACTTCCCGCAGGGCGCGACCATCCATCATCGCCGCGAGCTCGACGCCGTGCAGCGCGAGCTGCGCGACATCAAGGGCCTCACCGTCATCATCTACGACCAGACCTGCGCCGCGGAAAAACGCCGGCGTCGCAAGCGCGGGCTCTATCCCGATCCCGCCAAGCGCGCCTTCATCAATGAGCTCGTCTGCGAAGGCTGCGGCGATTGCTCGCAGGCCTCCAACTGCGTCTCGGTGCAGCCTCTGGAGACCGAGTTCGGCCGCAAGCGTCAGATCGATCAGTCGAACTGCAACAAGGACTTTTCCTGCGTCGAAGGCTTTTGCCCGAGTTTTGTGACGGTGCATGGCGGCAGTCTGAAGCGGATGAAAACATCGGGGGTGGATTCCGGCCAACTGTTCGCCGACTTGCCGCTGCCGCCCGCGCGTGAGCTGGACAGCCCCTACAGCATCCTCGTCACCGGCATCGGCGGCACCGGCGTCATTACCATCGGCGCGCTGCTCGGCATGGCCGCCCATGTCGACGGCCGCGGCTGCTCGGCGCTGGACTTCACCGGCCTGTCGCAGAAGAACGGCGCGGTGATGAGCCATGTGCGCATTGCGCCGAAACCGGAGGATATCTCGGCCGTCCGCATCACCACAGGCGGCGCCGACGTCATCCTCGGCTGCGACATGATCGTCTCGGCGGGCCCCGCCGCACTCAGCCGCGCCGAGCGCGGGCTGACCAAGGCCTATATCAACGCCGATCTGCAGCCCACCGCCAGCTTCGTGCAAAATCCTGATATCGATTTCGAGATGGGCACGATGCAGACCGTGCTGCGCGACGCCGTCGGCGACAAGAATCTCGACATCATCGACGCGACGGGTATTGCTGCGGCGCTCATGGGCGATAGCATCGCGACCAATCCCTTCATGCTCGGCTTCGCCTTCCAGAATGGTGCGATCCCGCTGTCACTGGAGGCGCTGCTCCGCGCCATCGAGATCAACGGCGCCGCGATCGAGATGAACAAGCTCGCCTTCACCTGGGGCCGCCTCGCCGCCCACGACATGTCGCGGGTGCGCAGCGTGCTCCAATTCAAGAGCCGGGCCTCCGCGCCGACCAGGTCGCTCGACGACATCATCGCGACCCGCGCCGAGTTCCTGACCGGCTATCAGGACAAGGCCTATGCCGACCGCTATCTCGAGGCCATCGCCAAGGTGCGGAAGGCAGAAGCGACTGCCTCGCCCACATCCACGGAGCTGACCGAGGCGGTCGCGAAGAACCTGTTCAAGCTGATGTCCTACAAGGACGAATACGAAGTGGCGCGGCTCTACACCGACGGCAGCTTTGCGAAGAAAGTGTCGGAGAAGTTCGATGGCGACTTTACGCTGAAGTACCATCTGGCCCCGCCGATCTTTGCAAAACGCGACAAAAAGACGGGGCGGCTTCAGAAGCAGGAGTTCGGCGGCTGGATGATCCATGCCTTCCGCGTGCTGGCCAAGCTGAAATTCCTGCGCGGCGGCGCGTTCGATCCGTTCGGCCGCACCGAGGAACGGCGGACCGAGCGGAAGCTGATCGCGGATTATCTCGCCATGATCGATCAGCGGATCGCCGGGCTGAAGGCGGAGCAAATTCCGCTGCTGGCCAGGCTCGCGCGCGTGCCGGAGACGATCCGCGGATTCGGCCACGTCAAGGAAGCCAACGTCAAGCTGGCGGCAGCGGAGACGGCGCGGCTGGAGGCCGAACTTGAGAATAGCCGCTTTGCCGCAGCGGCGGAGTAATGGTTAGGGCCACACTCTCTCCACGTCGTTGCGAGGAGCTCGCGACAAAATTGCGTAGCAATTTTGCGCTGAAGCGACAAAGCAATCCAGGACTGCCTCCGTGGAAAGATTCTGGATTGCTCGCTCGCAATGGCGGAAGCCGCTGATAAAGCTTACCACTACGAGGAAGCGTTCGCTGCGGCAGCAGACATCACCACCGCCCCCTCTGCCAGGTGCCGTCCCGCAATATACCCGAACGTCAGTGCCGGCCCGAGCATGATTCCCGGCCCCGGATAATTCCCATTCAGGATCGAGCCCATGTCGTTGCCACACGCGTAGAGTCCCGCGATCGGCGAGCCGTCCTCACGCAGCACGCGCGCCTGCGCGTCGACCTTCATGCCGATCGCGGTACCGAGATCGGCCGGATAGATCCGCATCGCGAAGAACGGCGCACTGACAATCGGCGCAACGCAGGGGTTGGGCCTGTGGCTGATATCACCGAGGTAGCGCTGGTAGATGGTGCTGCCACGGCCGAATTCGGGATCGCGCCCCTCTTTCGCACCGGAATTGTAACTCGCAATCGTCGCTGTGAGCACAGCCGGCTTGATGCCGATCCTGGCCGCAAGCCCCGCGAAGTCAGGCGCCTCGATCAGCTCGCCAGCCGCCACAAAGCGCCGGATATTGCGCGTGAACGGCTTGATACGGCCGAGCCCGTAAGTCCAGAGGAACTGTCGATCGCAGATCAGATGGAACGGCCGGTCCGGCTCACCATCGCGATCGCGCAGCATGGCGAGCACGAACTCATGGTACGGCAGCGCTTCATTGACGAAACGACGCCCCGCGGCGTCGACGGCGATCACGCCGGGCTTGGCGCGATCGGTCATATGCGGAAAGACGCCACGGCTGCCGTCAGCGCGCCGGAACAGAGAGGCTGGCACCCAATAGGCCGGGCTCGTCGCATCTGTAGTGAGGGCAGCTCCGCTTGCGATCGCAAGACGAATGCCGTCGCCCGTACCTGATTTATTGGTGGCTGAGACCGACCGAGCCGCCGCAGGGAAAAATCGCTTGCGCAAAATTGCATCGTGCGAAAAGCCACCGGTTGCGAGCACCACACCACGGCGCGCCCCGATCAGGCGATCGCGTGAGCCATCACGAATAATGACGCCGCTGACGCGATCGCCCTGCATCGACAAATCCGCGACGTCGGCACTGAAGAGGATTTCGACCTGCCTCGCCAGCAACGACGCGTAGAGCTGCGCAGCAAGCGCATTGCCGAGATGCACCGTCGTGCCGCGCGGACTATGCAGCCGCTGCAGCGCGTATTCGGAAACGAGCCGCGCCGCGCGTAGGGTCGAGCGCAATGATCTTCCGATCCGGCGCAGATGCGGGATGTCGAGACGGTTGACCATCATCCCGCCGAGCAGCGTAGATTCCGGCAACGGTGCGCGCAGCCGCGCGAAAGCTTGACCCAGCCGCGAGCCGTCGAACGCAGCCGGCTCCAGTACGCGCCCGCCGGATGTAGCTCCCAGCCGCTCCGGATAGTGGTCCGGATGGGCCTTCACCGGCTGAAGGCGCACTTCCGTCTTGGCCTCGAGATAGGCGATCGCCTCCGGCCCGCGCGCAAGAAAGGCCGCGCGCAAGCCCGCATTGGCGGACTCGGGCACCGTGCTTGACAGATACTGGACGGCATCAGTGATGCTGTCGGAGAGCCCGGCTTCCCTCATCTTGGAATTGGCGGGAATCCAGACCTGGCCGTCCGACCACGCCGTGGTGCCGCCGACGACGGCGGTCTTCTCGATCACCAGCACGCGCAGGCCTTCGGCGGCCGCGACGGCCGCAGCCGTCATGCCGCCGGCGCCGGCACCGATGACAATGACGTCGTAGATCTGATGCGCCGGCATCATGCGGCGGGGGTCCGGAGGCGAGGCATGACACTGTCATACCCCGCCTCGCCGGCCCAGCGCTAGCGCTGCGGCTTCCGCTCTACGGGGCCGATGTCAACCGCTCGCAGCCGGCCGAGCCGCAGCACGTCCATGGCGAGCCGCCGGCCGATCCGGTCGCGGTCGAGCACGCGGATCAGATCGTCCACGCCGTTAATGTCGACGCCGTCCAGCTTGATCACAACATCGCCGGGCAACAGGCCCGCCTTGGCCGCGGGTCCCTCAGGCTCGATCTGCATCAACAGCGCGCCCATCTTGTTCTCGACGCCGGCCAGCACCGCATGCCGCCGCGGAATCGGCGCGGTCTGCCCGGCAACGCCGATGAAGGCACGGCGGACGTAACCGTGCCGGATGATCTCCGACAGCACGAATTGCGCGGTGTTGCTGGCGACCGCAAAGCAGATGCCTTGCGCACCATTGATGATCGCCGTGTTGATGCCGATCACCTCGGCATTCGACGACACCAGCGGCCCGCCGGAATTGCCGGGATTGAGCGCCGCGTCGGTCTGGATCACGTCCTCGATGGTGCGGCCGCTGACCGAGCGGATCGAGCGCCCGAGCGCCGAAACCACGCCGGCGGTCACGGTCGATTCAAAACCGAGCGGATTGCCGATCGCGATCACGAGTTGGCCGCGCCGCAAACTCTTGGAATTGCCGAGCGCGGCATAGGGCAGATCGCGCACGCCGTTAGCGCGCAGCAGCGCCAGATCCGTGTCCGGATCGACACCGAGCACCCGGGCGTCGCCGACATGGCCCTCGACGTCGCGCAGCCGAATCTCCTTGGCCGAGCCAACCACGTGGCTATTGGTGAGCACGAGGCCATCAGGCGAGATCACGATGCCCGAGCCGAGCCCGCCGCGCTCGCGACCGTTCGGCACCTTTGGTCCGGTCTCGACGCGCACGACGGCGGGACCGACGCGGTCGGTCACATCGATCACGGCCTTGGAATAGGCGTCCAGCAACGCCCGATCATCGACCGGCGCAGATTCTGTCGTTCCCGATGACGGTGCGTCATCGACGATATCCGAAGTGAAATCCAGCATGGCAAAAGTCCTTGAGGCTCACACAGATGGTGGCCTGTTCCATCGGGCGCAAGGTGCCTGCCGGGAGCACAAGGCTGGACTACCCAATTGGCTAGGGCGCGCGCCGCAGCGTGCCGCCCCTTGCCTTGACCGGGTCGAGCAGCGCCCAGTCACCATCCGGGAGCACATGACCCTTGGGGAACGGCGCGCGCAGCTCGAGCCCGAGCGAGCGCAGCACGCGGTCGTCGCGGTAGTAGCATTGCAGGACCACGCGAACGAGCGTTGCCGCGGCCGCGCCGCCATTCTTGCGAAACTCCTGCGCCACAGCATCGCGCTTCGTCGCGTCGAGCTCGGCGAGCGGCCCGCCGGCCAGCCGCACCAGATGGTCGAGCGCCGCCGAGACCAGTCTGATGTCGCGACCGAGCGTCGCCAACATATCGGCCTGGATCGCGGCATCGTCGGCGCCGGGCACCTTGTACTCGTCGCTGGCGGGCACGATCATCGCGGCGATGGTGCGGAGGTCGTCGCGTTGAGCGCGCGTGAGTTGAAGGCTTTCGGACATAGCGGCCTCAGTCGAACAGATTGGCCAGACGCTGCTTCATCTGATCGGCGATGTAGAGCGCAAGGGCCTGGATGGTGGAGGTCGGATTCACACCGCCCGAGGTGACGAAGATGCTCCCGTCAACGATGAAGAGATTCTTGACGTCGTGCGTGCGGCCCCATTCATTGACGACGGATTTTTTTGGGTCGATGCCCATCCGCGCAGTGCCGAGCAAATGCCAGCCGCCCCACGGGATCGGCGAGTTGATGCAGATGTCGGTCGCGCCCGCCATTTCCAGCACCTCGCGGCCGCGAGCGAGCGCATGGTCCATCATTTTCTGGCTGTTCTCGCTGATCGTGTAGTCGATCTTGGGCGCGGGGATACCATGGCTGTCCTTCAGCACGGGATCGAGCGTGACCCGGTTGTGCTCCTCTGGCAGATCCTCGCAGATCGCGGAGAACCCGAGCCGGTGGCCATTGAGCTTGCGGAAGACGCGATGATGATCTTCGCCCCACGGCAGAATGCCCTTCTGCTCGCTGACGACAGCCTCGAACACCGGCCCGGCGCCGCGCACGAACTGGACCCCATAGCCGCGCACGAAGCCGCGCGACAGATCCGTGTCGTACCACTGCTTGCTCCACAGGCAGGTCGGCGGCGCGCGATTGCTGTCGGTCGGCTCCTTCACATAACCGTAGATCTGCGCGTAAGGGTGGAACATCAGGTTCTTGCCGACGAGACCGGATGAGTTGGCAAGACCATTTGGAAAGCGGTCGGATTTCGAATTGAGCAGCAGCCGCGGCGTGCCGACGCCGTTGCAGGCGATGATGACGACATGCGCCGGCTGGAACTGTTCGACACCATCCTTGTCGTAGTAGACCACGCCGGAGGCCATGCCGTTCTCGTCGGTGGTGATCTCGCGCACCCGGCAGTGCGTGCGCAGCTCGGCGCCGGCGCGGATCGCATGCGGCCAATAGGTGATGTCGGTGGAAGACTTCGCACCTTGTGCGCAGGCCGGCGTGCAATGGCCGAGATTGATGCAGCGCGCGCGGCCCTCATAGTCCATGGTGGCGACCGTCGTGTCCGACGGCCACCAGTGCCAGCCGAGCTTGTTCATGGCCTTGCCGATGATCGCGCCGGACAATCCCAGCGGCTGCTGCGGCATCGGCGGATGCGTCAGCGGCGAGAGCGGATCGCCTGACAGGCCCGACGTGCCCATCATCCGGTCGTTCTCTTCGTAGAAGGGCGTCAGCGCGTCGTAGTCGACCGGCCAGTCGTCGGCGACGCCATCAAGCGTCTTCACCTTGAAATCGGAGGGGTGCAGCCGCGGCCAGTGGGCGGTGTACATCACGGTCGAGCCGCCGACGGCGTTATAGTTCACGACCTTGATCGGGGAATTGTCGTCGTTAACAGGATAGTCCTCGGGACGGCCGCGAACGTTGGGGCTCGACGACCACTCGCCGAAGAACTTGGCTTCCCAGTCGCGGCCGGTGCTGGGATATTCGGCGGGGTTCATCCAGCCGCCCTGCTCGAGACAGAGGATGTGCATCTTGGTTTCGGCCAACGACCATGCGACCGCCGCGCCCGAAGCGCCGGCGCCGATGATCAGGACGTCCACGGGGTCCTTTATCAAAGCTTCTTCCTCCCGCCCTCGCCGCTTTCCGGGCGATTCGGCCATCACGGCTTGCAAAGCCGCAGAACGATAGGGGCAGACTGGCCAGCGAGTAAAGGCTTGCGGGCGAATGTCGTACTTCGCACAGCGCAGACCATTGGTCTTGCGACTGCCGGATGCTAGGAACGAGGGGCAAGAGCAATCGATAGCGAGAAGTTATGTCCTTCGAGAATTCATTTGCCGTCGCCCGCGCCTGCGCACTTTTTATGTTGCTCGCTCTGCCCGGACTTCTGGGGACTTCAAATCCCGCCACCGCGCTGACGGCGGCCGCGACGGTCCGGGACGCCAATTCGATCCAGCTCGGCGACGTCACCTATCGGCTCGACGGCGTCGACGCGCCCGAGCTGGACCAGATCTGCATCGACGACCATGCCGATCCCTGGACCTGCGGCATCGAGGCCCGCGACCAACTCGCCAAACTGATCGGTGGAAAGCCGGTGCGTTGCGACGATGTCGGTCCCGAGAAAAACTTTGGCAAGCGCCATCGCGCGATCTGCACGGTCGAGGGGGACAAGGTTTCGTTGAATGAGCGACTGGTCAGGCTGGGCTTTGCCATCGCGCGCGAGCCCCTCAAGGCCAACGTGAAGCCCGCCGCCGCCGAGGCCAAGACCGCATCGGCCGGCATCTGGAAGGGTTGCTTTGTTGCACCGCAAGAATTCCGCACCGGCAAGAAGGACGGCGCATTGCTGGGCGCCGCCTGCCGCGCCGATCGCGACAAGGAGATTCGCGCGGTGCTGTTTCCGGAGGAGCTGACGGCGCCACCCAACTGCGCCATCAAGGGCAAGCTCGCGGTGCGCGCGCGTGTCACCGGCAATATCGGCATCTATCATCTGCGCGGCTGCCCGAGCTACGCCGCTACCACCAAGCCGGACCGCTGGTTCTGCTCGGAGGACGACGCCCAGGCCTCAGGCTTCCGCAAGGCCTATAATTGCCGCCGGCCAAAGTGAACCAGCGGCTTCACTCACCCGTGAGTGGTAGTCCGAGACCGTATTGATCCGGAATTGAACTGAAACGGGAGTTGCTGCACCTATATGTGTACGCAAGCGCTTCGCGCGAGCGTTTCCTTGGCGGCAATTCGGCCTCGGTCCGATTGCTTTGCTCGGGCGTTTCCTCCCTAGACTTGGGCCGCTTGCCACAAACAAGCGGCTCTTCTTTTTTGTGCTGATCTAGCTGTGCATCCGAATGAACTGATCCATCGGCGGCATGTTTTGGTTGAGATGCGCCATGATCCAGACGGTACCACCGACCACCAGAAAGACGATCAGCAGGCCGAAAGCCAGCGCCAGCACGTTGTTGGTGTTATCAGGCCCCGTCGTGATGTGCAGGAAGAAGACGAGATGCACACCCATCTGCGCGATCGCGAGCACGATCAGCGCAACGGGAATCGAGGGCTGCCAGACCAGATTGGTGCCCGCGATGAAGAACGAGGTCGCGGTGAGCAGCAGCGCAAGGCCGAGACCGACCACATAGCCGAGAATGCGCTCGCCGACGCTGTGTTGCTCTTCTTCGCCCGGCGCGAGGTCGTGTTCGACATGCATGTGCGTCTGATCGCTCATGCGCCACCTCCAAGCAGGTAGACGACGGAAAACACGCCGACCCAGATGATGTCGAGCGCGTGCCAGAACAGCGCAAAGCACATCATCCGGCGCAGGACGTCGGCGCGAAAGCCCTTGGCGAAGACCTGGGCCATCATGGTGAGGAGCCACAGCACGCCGGCAGAGACGTGCAGGCCGTGACAACCGACCAGCGAAAAGAAGGCGGTCAGGAAAGCGCTGCGCGAGGGGCCGTAACCGCGGGCAACGAGGTCGGCAAACTCCCTGAACTCGATGGCGAGGAAGATCAGCCCAAGCACGCAGGTCACGGCCATGCCGAGATAGAACCAGAACCGGTTGCGGACATCGGCCGCGATGCTCGCCATGCCGCAAGTAAAACTCGAGAGCAGCAGGCAGATTGTCTCGATCGCGACGTTGCGCTGCTCGAAGATCTCCGATCCCTTGGGCCCACCAGCGGTCTGGCCAGACAGCACCGCGTAGGCCGCAAAGAAGCAGGAGAACATCACGATGTCGGAGAGCAGGAATACCCAGAAGCCGTAAGCGGTGACGATCCGCTTCGGCGCGGGCCCGGGGTGCTCGGCGGCGCGGCCGATGTGATGGGGATCGGCATGCGCGTGGGCTACTGTTGCGGTCATCGACATCAGACAGCTCCCGCCATGCTGACGAGGCTGCGCCGCTCCTCGATATTGATGCGATCGATCCGTTCGACCTCTGCCGCCGGAATGACGTACTCATCATGGTCGCGCCAGGCGAACACGACGAAGGTCGCGAACGCGCCGACGCCGCCAAGGATGACCATCCACCAGATGTGCCAGATCAGCGCAAAGCCCATGACGGTGGCAAAGAACGCGCAGACGAACCCGGTCGGCGAGTTCCTGGGCATCTCGATGTCCTGATATTCCGGCCCTGGATGGTCCCCGAGCTGCTGCTCCTTCGCATGCTGCTTCAGCGCCCAATAGGCATCCTCGCCACGGACATCGGGATAGAAGGCGAAGTTAAAGACGGGTGGGGGGGACGAGGTCGCCCATTCGAGCGAACGGCCGTCCCAGGGGTCTCCGGTGCGGTCGCGCAACGCGTCGCGATTCCTGACACTGACCACGACTTGCGTGATCTGCGCGAGCACGCCGATCGTCAGCAACAACATGCCGAACGCGGCCACCAGCATCCAGGGTCGCCACTCCGCGACATCGTAATGCTGCATGCGCCGGGTCATGCCCAACATGCCCACGATGTAGAGCGGCATGAAGGTGACCCAGAAGCCGACAAAGGTGAACCAGAATCCCACCTTGCCCCAGCGTTCGTCGAGACGGAAGCCGAACGCCTTTGGGAACCAGTACTCGAAGCCAGCGAAAGCCGCAAATAGCACGCCGCCGATGATGACATTGTGAAAGTGCGCGACCAGAAACATGCTGTTGTGGAGCATGAAGTCGGCCGGCGGCACCGCCACCAGGACGCCTGTCAGCCCACCGATGATGAAGGTCACCATGAAGCCGACAGACCACAGCATCGGCGTCGCGAAGCGGATCCGGCCACCATACATCGTGAACAGCCAGTTGTAGATTTTCACCCCGGTCGGCACTGCGATAATCATGCTGGCAATGCCGAAGATGGCGTTGACGTCTGGGCCGGCTCCCATCGTGAAGAAGTGATGCAGCCAGACCATGAAGGAGATGATGCAGATCGCCATGGTCGCGAGCACCATGGAGCGATAGCCGAACAGCGGCTTGCTGGAGAAGGTCGACACCACCTCGGAGTAGATGCCGAAGGCCGGCAGCACCAGGATGTAGACCTCCGGATGTCCCCAGGCCCAGATCAGGTTCATGAACATCATCACGTTGCCGCCGGCCTCATTGGTGAAAAAGTGGAAGCCGAGGTAACGGTCGAGCAGCAGCATCGCGAGCGTTGCAGTGAGAATCGGAAACGCCGCGACGATCAAAAGGTTCGAGGCCAGCGTCGTCCAGCAGAACATCGGCATGCGCAGATAATTCATGCCCTTGGTGCGCAGCTTCAGGACAGTTGTGACCAGATTGATGCCTGCGACCAGCGTTCCGACGCCGGAGATCTGCAGCGACCAGGCGTAATAATCGACGCCGACACCGGGCGAATAGGACAGCTCCGACAGCGGCGGGAAGGCGAGCCAGCCCGTGCGGGCGAACTCGCCGATCACCAGCGACAGATTGACAAGCAGCGCGCCGGTCGCAGTCAGCCAGAAGCCGACGGAATTGAGCGTTGGGAAAGCCACGTCGCGCACCCCGAGCTGAAGCGGCACGACGAGGTTCATCAGCCCGATCACGAACGGCATCGCCACGAAGAAGATCATGATGGTGCCGTGCGCCGAGAAAATCTGGTTGTAGTGTTCCGGCGGCAGATACCCCTGCGACTGATAGGCGATCGCCTGCTGGATCCGCATCATGATGGCGTCGCTGCCGCCGCGCAGCAGCATCACCGAGGCCAGCAGGATGTACATCGCGCCGATCCGCTTGTGATCGACGCTGGTGATCCATTCGTGCCAGAGATAGGGCAGATGCCCCTTCACCACGACCCAGATCAGCACGGCGAGGATCCCTGCCAGCACAACGCCACCTGCGATGAGCGGAATGGGCTGATCGAACGGGATGGCCGACCAGTCGAGCTTACCGAGCATCGTGGCCTCCACTCTGCGACCGGCCGGCTTCGGATGCGAGCTGCGGCCCTGGCCCTGGGGGAATGTGCTGGGTCGCGATCAGGTCGAACAGACGCGGATCTTCCAGGCGATAGGTCGGCCTGCCCTTCTCGATGCCCTGCTGCATCAGCTTCTTGTAGCTATCCTCGTTCAGCACAGCGTCGGTCTTCGCCGTGGTCGCAACCCAGTCCGGAAATGACAGTGGCGAGATCACGTTGACGTCGAACATCATGTCCGGAAAGCCGTCGCCGGAGAAGTGCGCCGACAAACCCTTGAGCTTCCCCTCATTGTCGGCGCGCAGGTTCAGCTTCGTCACCATGCCGTTCATGGTGTAGATCATGCTGCCGAGCTGCGGGATGAAGAACGTGTTCATCACGCTCGACGACGTCAGCTGGATGTTCAGCTCGGCTCCCGCCGGCACCGTCAGCATATTGACGGTGGCAATGCGCTGGTCCGGATAGATGAAGAGCCACTTCCAATCGAGCGAGACCGCCTGGATGCGCACCGGGCTGCCGGTGCCCGGCACGGGTGCTGCGGGATCGAGCTGGTGTGAGCCGATCCAGGCGACACCGCCGAGAAGGATGACGGTCAGCGCTGGAATCGCCCACACCACCATCTCGACGCGACCGGAATAGACGAAATCTGGCTGAAAGTTCGCTTTCGGGTTGGATGCGCGAAACCAGAACGCAAAGGCCAGGATTGCGACAATGGTCGGCACCACGATCGCCAGCATGATGAAGACGGAATCGACCAAAATGGTGCTGTTGGCCGCAGCCACGGGGCCTTGTGGATCGAGCAGATTCATCGGCAAGCCACTGGCGGTTGGAAGCCCCGGGCGACAGCCTAACGTGGAGAAAGGCTCCGCAACAAACGCGATCACGTGAAGACGGTTCCTAGAGCTGGTAGACCGACCGGCCCCAATCTCGCCGGCGGCATGCAAATTCATGCGATGTCAATGACATGAGCGCGGAGCGCCCGGCCTTCTCACCCTCGCCCCGTGTTGCTATCGTTGCGAAAAACAACGGGGATGAAACGAGGTACTCCAGCAGTACCCGATCCCGGGAGTGGACTAGCATGCGCTTGCAGGACAAGATTGCGATCGTCGTGGGTGCCGGCCAGAGCCCCGGCGAAGGCATGGGCAATGGCCGCGCCACCGCGCTGACCTTTGCGCGCGAGGGCGCGAAGGTGCTGTGCGTCGACCATCATCTGGAATCAGCGCAGGAGACCGTGAACCTGATCGCGGCGACAAAAGGCACCGCCGCAGCTTTCAGAGCCGACGTGACCAAGTCAGGCGACATCAAGGCGATGGTCGCCGACGCCAAATCGCGCTGGGGCCGCATCGACGTGCTGCACAACAATGTCGGCGTCAGCCTGTCCGGCGGCGATGCCGAACTGCTGGAAATCACCGAGGAGGCGTTCGACCGTGTCGTCGCCATCAATCTGAAAAGCTGTATCCTCGCGGCGAAAGAGGTGATCCCGATCATGCGCGCGCAGAAGAGCGGCGCCATTATCAACATCTCGTCGATGGCGGCGATCATCACCTATCCCTACGTCGCCTACAAGGCGACAAAGTCGGCGATGATCGCTTTCACCGAACAGCTCGCTTATCAGAACGCCGAATACGGCATCCGCGCCAATGTCATCCTGCCCGGCCTGATGAACACCCCGATGGCCGTCGACACCCGCGCCCGCGAGTGGCACAAGACCCGCGCCGAGGTCGAAGCCGAACGCGACAGCAAGGTGCCGCTGCGCAAGAAGATGGGTACCGGCTGGGACGTCGCGAATGCCGCGCTGTTCCTCGCGTCGGACGAGGCGAACTTCATTACGGGGGTGACGCTGCCGGTCGATGGCGGGGCGAGCGTGAGGCGGGGCTAGCGCATTCTTCTCCTTCTCCCCGCTTGCGGACAGAGGCGAAAGGGCTCGTTCAGTGCGAATACGTCACCCGCCAGACCGTGCCGCCAGTATCCTCCGAAATCAGCAGCGATCCATCCCTGGCAACTGCGATGCCGACCGGCCGTCCCCAGACCTGCGCGTCGTTCACGACAAAGCCGGTGACGAAATCCTCGTACTCGCCGGTTGGCTTGCCATCCTTCATCTTGATACGGATTACCTTATAGCCGGTGCGCTTCGACCTGTTCCAGGAGCCGTGCTCGGCGGCGAAGGCGTCACCCTGGTATTCAGATGGAAATTGTGTGCCCTGATAGAAGGTCATGCCGAGCGAGGCCGAATGCGGCTGCACCAGCACGTCCGGCACCGTCACCTTGTCCTTTAGATCCGGTCGTGCACCGGCGTGACGCGGATCTTCGTTGTTGCCGATATAGAACCAGGGCCAGCCGTAGAAGGCGCCTTCCTTCACGCTCGTGACGTAGTCGGGCACGAGATCATCGCCGAGGCCATCGCGTTCGTTGGTCGAGCACCAGGGCCGCCCGGTCTGCGGCTGGATCGCGAGGCCGACGCAGTTGCGAATGCCGGTGGCATAGAGCTTGCGGTCCTTGCCCTCGGGATTGAAGCTGAGCACCGCGGCACGCTCCGCCTCATAGCCCCAGGACGCGCCAAGGGCTTGCGTGCGCGACCAGGTCTCGAGGCCGCCGGGCGGGCTTCCCATACCTTCGGCGACATTGCTGGCGGAGCCGACCGACACCAGCATGCGCTTGCCGTCGGGCGTGAACACGATATCGCGGGTGGAATGGCCCGATCCGTGCGCAAGGTTCGCCACCACGATTTCAGGCTTACCCGACGCCTTCAGGTCGCCGACGCGATAGGGAAAGCGGGCGACGTTGCCGGCATTGGAGACATAGATCCATTGCGGATTGTCGCCGTTCGGAAAGAAAGCGATTCCAAACGGGCGGTTGAGACCGCTGGCAAAGACCTCGTTGGTCGCAACCTTGGCTCCGCCCTCCTCGAGGCGCAGCACGCGAACGCGCCCAGGTCCAGTCTCGGCAACGAAGATGTCGCCGTTCGGCGCGACGCGCAGCACGCGTGCGTCGGACAAGCCATCAACCAAAAGCTCGCTCTTGAATCCCTCCGGCACAAGCGGCGTGGCGCCACCACGCGCCGTCACACGCGTGGGGTTGGAGACCGAACGCGAGGCGCCGGGCATCGGCAAGTCCTGCGGTCGGATCAGCCTGATTGTACCGGGCTTGTCCGCATGCCAGTCGCCAAAAGCGTCCTTTCCTTGCAGCACGGGATCCGCTTGCGCGCCAACGCAAACAACCCACAGCCATGCGGCCAGCGCAATGTGCGGAACACGAGATATCACGTTGCCTTCCTCCCGGACTTGGCCTGCCGTATCCCACGTCAGCTCATGCCCGCACGATGTGCATTTGCTGCGACCCATCGTACTGGAAAACGGCGCGGATCGGTGCAACACATTGTAGGGACTCGACCGCCGGTTGCGGTCATCAAAGTTGCGGCATCTGCGTCGCGATTGATGGGGTGATCATGTGGGGATCAATCGTATCGGAATGGGCGAGCCTGCTGCTGCGCTGGCTGCACGTGGTGGCCGCGATCGCCTGGATCGGCAGCTCGTTCTATTTCATCGCCCTCGACCTCAGCCTCAACCCCAGGGGCGATCTGCCAGATGGAGTGCAGGGTGAGGCCTGGCAGGTCCATGGCGGCGGCTTCTACCGGATCATGAAATATCTGGTCGCACCGACCCGGATGCCGGACGAACTGACATGGTTCAAGTGGGAGGCCTATACGACCTGGCTATCCGGCTTCGCGCTGATGGTGGTGGTGTATTATCTCGACGCCGATCTGTTCCTGATCGATAGATCGATCCTCGACCTCACGCCGGTTCAGGCTGGATTGTTCAGCCTCTGCAGCCTCGCGCTGGCCTGGTTGCTTTACGAAGCCGCCTGCCGCACTGGCCTCGCGCAGCGCGAGCTGCCCTTCGCCGTCGGCGGCTATCTGTTCCTGGTCGCCCTCACATACGCCTTCACCCATGTGCTGAGCGGCCGCGGTGCCTTCAACCAGATCGCCGCGATCATCGGCACCATCATGGTCGCCAACGTCTTCGCCGTGATCATCCCGAACCAGAAGAAGATCGTCGCAAGCCTGATCGCCGGAGAGGCGCCCGACCCGAAGCTCGGCAAGACCAGCAAGGAACGCTCGGTTCACAACAACTATCTGACGCTGCCGGTCGTCGTGCTGATGATCAGCAACCATTATCCCCTGCTCTACGCCACGCGCTTCAACTGGATCATCGTTGCGATCGTGCTGGCGCTGGGGCCGGTGATCCGCCATTTCTTCAACGAGGGCCATGCCGGGCGCAAATCGCCGTGGTGGATGTGGGGCGTCGCGGCAGCAGGCGCGATCGCGATCCTCTTCCTCTCCGCTGCCGGTCCGCGCGAGATCAAGGCAGGCGCGCTCTCGACACAACCGACCCTCGCCAATGTCGAGGAGATCGTGATGTCCCGCTGCAGCATGTGCCACGCGGCCGAGCCGGTCTGGGATGGGATCGTGACGGCACCGAAGGGAATTCTGCTCGATGCGCCCGAGCACATCCATCGCAACATCCGCCTGATCGGCCGCGTCGCGGCCTGGTCCAATGCGATGCCGCCGGGCAATATCACCGAAATGACCAGCGAGGAGCGCGCCGTCCTCGCCGCCTATATCAGCGGGCAGGATCGCTGATCATAGTGCGCCGACGTCGCGCTCTGCGGAATGAAATTCCTGATCTCCCCTCGATTTGAAAATGACTTGAGCGCCTATCCGTCGTAGACAGGACCGGCGGCCGTGGGCCGTCCAAAGTCAGTTCGCAATTGCCGGGGAAATCACAGTGGCCCTCAAGAACGTCATCGGTATCGACCACGCCGTGGTCATGGTGAAAGATCTCGATAGCGCTGCCGAAAACTATCGCCAGCTCGGCTTCACGCTCTCGCCGCGCGGCACTCACAGCGCGCATATGGGCACCGGCAACTACACCATCATGTTCGATCCCGATTATATGGAGCTGCTCGGCGTGCTGGTCGCAACCGAGCACAACGCGCCGGCGCGCGCCTTTGTCGAGCGGCAGGGCGAGGGCATCGAACGCATCGCCTTCACCGCGATCGATTCTGCTGAAGGCGCCGAAGAGATCCGCGCACGCGGCTTCGCGCCGATCGGCCCGACCGATTTCGAGCGGCCGGTGAGGCTGCCCGATGGCACGGTCTCGGCCGCCAAATTCCGCACCTTCATGTGGCCGACAGCCGAAGCACCGGGCGGCGTGCGCATCTTCGCCTGCCAACACAAGACGCGCGAGACGGTGTGGATTCCAGAATTGATGACCCACGCCAATGCGGCGAAGCGGATCAGCGAGGTGCTGATCGCAACACCCGAGCCCGCGAAGGAAGCGGCGCATCTGGCGCGGCTGATCGATCGCGATCCGAAAGCGGAGGACAACGGCGCGGTAACGGTGGCCTCGGGCGGCGACCGCGCGGCCTTCGTCTATCTGACGCTGGAGCAACTCAGCAAACGCTATCCCGGCGTGCCGCTCACCGGCCTCTCCGAACGCGGCGGCGCGGCGCTGGTGCTCGTCAGCGGCGATCTCGCGGCGACGGCGAAGGTACTCGGCTCCGCGGGTTTGCGCAGTGAAGCTGCGATCGTCGTGCCTCCCGCCAAGGCCAACGGTACCCTGCTCGCCTTCATTGCCGGCTGATACAACCCAATTCCTAGACGTGCCTTCGCCGAACTCCTGCACCCGCTGCGGTTCCCCCGGAAACGCGGGAGCCATTTCGCGTTCCTGCGGCGGAACACCGTACTGACACCGGCGCTCTTCCAAGATCGCAGCTTCGCCGCAATTGCGGTTAAGAAGTCCTTTCACCGGCGTGCCGCTGGTCGTTCTCCCACAGTTCGAGGACTCTTACCGAGATGCGATTTCTCGTCGCGGCTTGCGCTGCGTTCCTGATTCTGATGTGCGACGTCAGCTCTCCGCCGGCCCAAAGTCCCTATTTCGACAGCGCGACACCAAAGTCCGATCGCGCGCCCTCGCTGGTTCCCCTCGTCGAAATGTTCCTCGCAAGCGTGCAGGCGATCGAGCTCGCCAATGCGCGCGCGTCGTACGAGGAGACCATCGAGCCGCCCCCCGTGCTCGAAACGGCCGAACAGGCTCCGGCTTCACCGACCGAGCAATTCTGCCGCGCTCTCAAGGAAGCGGCCGAGGCAAGCGGCATTCCCGTGCCGTTCTTCGCCCGCCTGCTCTGGCAAGAGAGCCGCTTCAAATCCAACGAGGTCAGCCAGGCCGGTGCGCAAGGAGTTGCGCAATTCATGCCGGAGACCGCCGCAGAGGTCGGGCTCGATGATCCCTTCGACCCCATGAAGGCGCTGCCCGCGTCGGCGAAGTTCCTGCGCAAGCTCCGCGACGATTTCGGCAATCTCGGCCTTGCCGCGGCCGCTTACAACGCCGGCCCCGGCCGGATCCAGAAATGGCTCGCCAGGGAGAGCGACTTGCCGCGCGAGACGCGCGACTATGTCCGCATCATCACCGGCACCAGGGCCGAGGACTGGATCGAACGCTCGGACGCCCTCGCGATCCGGATCGACCTGCCGCGCGAGGCGCCTTGTGAAGGTGTTGGCAGCCTGTCCAAGAGCAAGGACGTCGCCTGGGTGCCCGCGAATCTTGCGCCTTCGACCGTCACCATCATCCGCAGGGCCGAGCAATTGGCTGCGCGGCTCTCGGCAAACCGAGCCCGCAAGCGTCTCGTTGCCCTGCTCCACAAGGGCGCAGCATCCCACGGCAAGGCACGCAGCATGATCGCGGCCCGCGCGAAAGGAGCAAAGACGCACGCCATCCGAGTCGCGGCACGCGAGTCGAACTGATAAACAGACTGAAAGAACCCCGCCTGCACGGAATCTTGCGATGCCATCGAGAAGCGCCGGCATCCTTGCCTATCGAAAACGCCGCATATGCGAGGTGCTCCTCGTCCATCCCGGAGGACCTTTCTGGCGCAACAAGGATCTTGGCGCGTGGTCGATTCCCAAAGGCGAATATGTCGAGGACGAGGACGCCGAGGTTGCAGCACGCCGAGAGTTTGCCGAAGAACTCGGATTTGAAGTATTGGTGCCGCTGACCTTGCTCGGTCAGGTCAAACAGCGCGGCGGGAAAATCGTCACCGCCTTCGCAGCCGAGCTGGACGTCGAGGTAGCCGGCATCCATAGCAACACATTTGAGATCGAATGGCCGCCCCGGAGCGGCAACCGGCAGTGTTTCCCGGAGGTCGACCGCGCCGAATGGTTTACACTCGCGCAGGCGTACGAGAAGATCAACGAAGGACAACGACCGCTGCTCGACCTGCTGGCACAGCTGGGCCGCAGCGGAAAGGCACCTTGATCTTCCCGGGCGCCGCCCGTAGCGCCATCCTCCAGATCAAATTCCGAAAACAACCTCATGCACAGTAGCGCAGTCCTGTCGAAACAAGGACTTACGCAAAGGCAACTACGGAATTCCAGAATACCGGTTGACCCGTCGGGCAAAACAGGAGCATGATGGCATCATCGCGAGTTCGGCCATCGCCACGCCACGTCCGGTCATGGACGCCTCGGCCCGGCCGCGCGAAAACGCCTCATCGACATCTGACAATCTCAACCGCCGCACGGCAGGTGCGCGATCGGCTTTGCTCGCCGCGAGCCATTGCGCCTGCGCCCGGAAGGACACATCGCATGACGACATCCCTGACGCATCACGAGACAGCGATCGCGGCCAGCGCTCCCGCCGCGATCATCGCAAGCCCGAAGGTCAAGCTCCGCCGCAGCCGCATCGTGATCGAGCATCCCGATACGCGCGCCGGCGAAAAGCTGTTGGCCGAGGCACTCGGCGCCGTCGATCGCGATGCGCTGCATGGCCTGCTCAGCCAGTTGGTCAAGGCCAGCGCGGTTGCGCGCAAGCCGGACCAGGGCAATCTGTCGTTCATGGTCTCGATGCTGAAGAGCATCGCACCAAAGGATTCGCTCGAAGCCATGCTGGCGGCGCAGATAGTGAGCATCCACGTCGCGTCGATGCGCTGCGCCTGTCGTCTCGCCTGCACTGACGACGTGCCGCAGCAGGAGAGCCTCACGCGCGCACTGACCCGGCTGGCTCGCACCTACGCAGCGCAGATGGAGGCGCTGAACCGGCATCGCAGCAACGGCGCCTGCGCGATCACTGTGCAGAACCTGTCAGTGCAGGACGGCGGCAAGGCGGTCGTCGGCCATTTCACCCAGCACGCGAATCTGATCGCGGCGCAGCCGGGACTGGCGGAAGCGGTCACACCGTGAGCCACACCCGCAACACCGGTCCCATGCGGGCAAGCGCGCGCTGCGGCGCCCGGACGCGCAATGGTGAAACCTGCCGCGCGCCGGCACTGCGCGGCAAAACACGCTGCCGCATGCATGGCGGCACCGCGGGATCAGGAGCGCCAGTTGGGAACGGCAATGCCGTCAAGCACGGCTATTTCACCAGCGAGGCCATCGACGAACGCAAGTTCGTTCGCGCGATACTGATCCAATCGGAGACTTTTCTGCGCGAACTGCCCGCGGGATCGCTGACAAACTGCAACCCCGACGTGAGCGGAACACCAGAGAGCGCACCGGGAACGGATTCACCTCTTCCGCGCTTAACAAATGCTGGGAAGTGAGGTGCAATCATGGCCCAATCGAAGCCGATCCGGCCGATCGCCATCGTCGTCGAGGATGACGACATTCAGCGCGAAATGCTTACGATGCTGCTCGAGGACAACAACTTCGACGTGCTCCAGTGCGAGGACGCCGAAACAGCTGCTCTGGCCGTGAAGGCACGGCACCCGTCCCTGATCGTCACCGACATCAGCCTGGTCGGGAAGATGAATGGCGTCGATCTCGCACACTTTGCCCAACAGCAGAACGCCGGCATACGGATCATCGTGATCTCGGGTCGTCCGCTGCCCCGGCCCCTGCCGCCCGGGGCAAGGTTCATCATCAAGCCGGTCTATCCGACGGCACTGCTCGCAGAGGCTGCGCAATAGCAGCGGTCTGCTGCCGCGCATCCTCGCAAGCTCACCGTTGAACCCAGCCACTGGCAATCGCGCTGGCCCAGCTCGGCATGCCCTTGTCGCGCGCGAGTGCAGCCATGGCCGTGCCGTCGTAGGGCACGTAGCGCATCGTCGCGGACCAGCCTGCGCGGGTCCGCTCCAGAATTGCGTAGCAGGCCTGGGGCGCGCCGACCTCGACGACATAGGGAACGGGCGTCCGCCCATCGTAACCGGGCAGCCCGACGCTGCCGGGATTGACGATCATGCGCCCGTCCCTCAGGCGGACCACACGCGGGATATGCGTGTGTCCGCAGAGAATCAGTTCTGCGGCGATGCCTGCAGCGCCAGCTTCAATCATGGCGACCGAACTGGCGCGGACGCTGCCGTCGGCAGCGACGTGATCGAGCCAGAAGGCCGCATCGTCCTTCGGAGATGCATGGCAGAGAAACACGTTCTCGCGATAGACGAGCGTCGGCGGCATGCCGGCCATCCAGTCGAAATGCCTGCGCTCCAGCTGCCGGAAATCGCTCCTCGCCGATTGCCCGCCCCGCCAGAGCTCGACGAGAATGCGATCCTGGTCGCCCTGCACCGATGGAAAGCCCCGCTCCATCAGCAGGTCCGCAGTCCTGACGGCCTCGAGCGGGCCGCTGACGTGATCGCCGAGATTGACGATTTCACTGACGCCGAGCTCGGCGATGTCGGCGAGCACGGCTTCAAGCGCCGGGCAATTGCCATGGATGTCCGCGATCGCAGCAAATTTCATCTCGCCCTCCCCATGCGGGACGACCGACGATGCTCTTGTTGCGGGAGGATGCAGGACTGGCCATTCGCTTTAGCTGCATTTTGAGAAGCGCCCGCAAGCTGAGTGTCAAATCGGCGCCGTGTGGAAACGTAGCACCGCCTTGATGGCGCGAGCAAGTGACGGCTTCGACGGCTCCGGCACTAGCCCGAAAGCGCCGTGCCGCTGATCGCGGCACAGCGCGGCAGTTCACGCTGCTGCATGCATGGATGACGCACGGAGGTTTCTGAACCAGTGCAAGCAAGTTGGCGCACGAGATGCGGGTCGAGATCACCGTCGTCAGCAAGCCGCCCTTCCCGGATGACCGCGTCTTGCCGCCTCGACGCAGGGTGATGGGCCGGAAGTGAAAGAGGCCGCCAGCTGAGGCGGCCTCCCATTCGCGAGCAGCTCGGAAAACGGGCTCAGAACGGCGGCTGTCCCGGGCCCGATCCCGGGCCAAACGGGCCGCGCAGGTTGCCCGGTCCCTGCAAGCCGCCAAAGATGAGTCCGCCGACCCATAGGGCGGCGTCCTTGATGGCGCCGCCGATGGCGCGGAGGGCGTCGCCGAGCCAGTTGCCGCCGACGACCGCTTCAAGCTCCGCGTCGTTCAGTTCGATGATGTCCGGGTTGGCCTGTTTCAGGTTCAGCATTGTGGTCGCTCCTCTCGATGTGTGATGGAACGGTTTGAACGTGTGGTTCTCAGCGGTGGAAGATGCCGCCAGGCAGCCAGGGGTTCGGGCCGGGGGGCTGCTGCGTCGTGATCTTTCCATTCACAATCCACGGCCCGATGCAGCCTCCATCATTGAAGAAGCCGCCGCACACGGATTCCAGTTCACGGTCGTCCAGCTCTCTGCGGTCTTGATTGCTGCGCTCGGTCATTTGCGTCTCCCGCTGTGAAGGAAGGGGCCATCCCCTCTCATCTGGTGGTCGCAGGAGTACCGCGGGCGGTCTGGTTGGACTGTGATGCCCCTCACAGAGGCAAGCGGCTGCCTTTTTTGCTCGAATTGATGGCCAGTTTCGCACCTGCTGCTGCGTTTCCAGAGCCTGCAGATATCGATTGAGACGGCCGTCAGAGCAATTGCCGCTGCGCAAACGCCGCAAAAGCACCAGCAGCGGCGATCAACTCCTCGAACGTCCCGCTTTCGACGATCTTGCCGTCGACCAGCACGATGATCCGGTCCGCCGTCTTGACGGTGCTCAGCCGGTGAGCAATGACGACCCGGGTGACGTTCAGATTTTCCAACGCATCACTGACGATGGCCTGGGATCGATTGTCGAGCGAGCTCGTCGCCTCGTCGAACAGCAGGACGCGTGGGCGTCGCGCGATGGCACGCGCGATCATGATGCGCTGACGTTGCCCTCCGGAAAGCGTACTGACACCTTCGGATATCTGGGTCAGCATCCCCATCGGCATCGCCTTGATGTCCTCTTCAATTCCGGCAAGCCGGGCGGCTTCCCACACCTGGTCGAGCGAAAGCCGCAGTCCACCGCAGATATTCTCATAGATGTTCCCGTTCGCGAGCCGGGCGCTCTGCAGGACGACGCCGAGCTGGCGCCGCAAAGCACTCAGATCCAGCGTCTCGATTGATTTCCCGTCGTAGAACACCGCGCCCGATTCCGGCCGCTCGAATCCCAGCAGGAGCCGGAACAAGGATGATTTGCCGCTTCCCGATGGACCGACGATCGCGACGTATTCGCCTGGCGCTATCTTCAACGAGACATTGTCGAGCACCAGAGGGCCGCTCGACAGATAGCGGAAGGAGACGCGCGCGAGCTCGATCGAGCCGGACAGTTCTCCCGGCGCCTTGCGGTCGTCCGAAACCTCGGTCAGGCTCGCAATCAGAGGCCGCAACCGAAGCAGCGGCGGGATCGCAATCAGCGCCTCGCTGACACCGCCGGCCCAGGAGCCGACGGCGCCCATCGATTGCCCGAAGGCGGAAAAGAACGCGAAGAACGTGCCGAGATCCGTGAGCAGGTTGCTGTTCGAATAGGATGCGTAGGCAAAGATGATCAGCGTCGCGATCGTCGGAAAGGCCGCCTCGAACGCGCCCAGGCCGTTGCTGGCAATTTGCGAGGACACGAAATACTGCTTTTGCGTCGCGAACTGCTTCGACCAGATTCCGAGCGCGCGCCCGGTCGCCCCCGATACCCGCAACTTGCCGACACCCGTCAGCAACTGCAGGACGAATCCGCTGACCTTGCCCTGCTGATTGAAGTGCTTGTTCTCGTAATACAACCGCAGCAGGTTGGTGGAGATGATGGCGGCTGCCCTGACCAATGTCAGCCCGATCGCCAGCAACGCCAGCTTCGGGCTGTAGTAGACCATCAGGCCGAGGCTGAAGATACAGAACAGGCCGGCGATCATGCCCCGCAATGCGTGGCCCGTCAGGGCACGCCGCGCGGCGTCGATGCCCATTGCGCGGTCGACCAGCTCGCCCGCCGTGAATTCCCGAAAGATCGCGGTCGGCAGCCTGAGCAGGCGATCGATCATCGCCGACTGCAATCGCCAGTCGATCATCGCTTCCATGCGAAGCATGACCAGACCCTGCATGACCTGGACGCTGGCAACCGCCAGTGCCGTCAGGCCGAGCGCGAGAGCGCAGAAAACGAGCTGATCGAGCTCCGATCTCGGAATGATCGAGCTGATCAGCAGATTGGTGACAAAGGGCGTCACCAGCGACAGAAGTCCGATCACCACGACCGCCAGAGCGATGCGCAGACCGCTGCCGCGCGCATAACGCAGGGAAAATTGCAGAAGGTCCCGAAACTTAAGGACGCGTGACGGTAACGGCGGATAGAACGTCGCCGCTTCCGGAGCGATCTGCGCCGCCACCGCGCGATCGACCGGCAGGCGCGCTTTCGTCAGCGGATCGATCATGATGTAGCCGCGGCGCGGCTCGTAGACCAGAGCGACCGGTTCGCGCTTCTCGCCGAACCAGCCGACCAGCGGACCGGCATCGGTTCGCCACCAGCCCGACCGGAGCAGGACCTGCCGCAGTCGCAGACGGGCATCGAGTGCAATTCGCGTCAGTCCAGCGAATTCCTGCCGGCTGCTGTCGACGCGGCTGGAGATCGTTATCGGCGCGCGCATCGCGCTTCCGACCAGCTGGCAGGCGCCGGCCAGCCGGTCGGAATACGATGCGTCGACTGCATCATGATCGAACCGTCGCCCGATGATGCCGGAGAGGCGATCAAAGGCTTCGACGGACTGCGAGGTCGCGAGAGCGTTCCGACTCGCCAGACGTTCGCTCTCTCCCACTCCTTCATGAGCCAGAATGCGCTGGACGCAGGCCACGAAGCTTTGGTGGAACTGATCGATTGCCGGCCAGATCGAGGCCGGCGTAACGCCGCTTGTGACTCCGCCACACCCTTGCGCGCCCGCCTCGACCCACAGGCCGCCGGTGAGCGGCAGCGGCTGACTTCCCGCCGCGTAGGAAGCGCCAGCGCCCATCAGCCTGAGGTCGCCGCGCTCCACGGTCAGCCAAAGCAGCCCGCGCATGGGTCCCCTGACGCACTGATTTGCACGCAACTGCGCTTCGCCCTCCGGCAGTTCGTCCATCTGCCACAGCGGCGCAGGTCCGGCGACGAAACGCGCCATGCGTTCGATCCAGCGCGTGGCCTGAGCTGCCGACGTCAGATCCGTCCTGGAGCGCGCAGATGTTCGCGTGCCGTCGGTACCCACCGCGATGAAGCTCACGCCGCGACCTGCAGGGGCCACGAGCGCCGGGAGATCGGGGACGACATCGCCGCTTTCGATCCGAAACAAATGGTGTCTGCGCCCGTATTCGCCACCGTCGACATCGACGGCGAAGACGTCGAGATAACCGGCGACCACCTCCAGCACATGGCCGTGGTGATCGAGCAGGATGGGCCTGCGACCATCGAGCGTCATGTCGAACGGAAGCTCCGCCGGGACGAGCCTCGCGCACGACAAGATGTTTTCAGCCGAACGGGTCATTGCTGGGACACCAGCCTTGCATATTCGCCGTCGAGAGCCAGCAGGCTCTCGTGTGTCCCGCGCTCGACGACCTTTCCCTGACGCAACACGAGGATCTCGTCGCAATCCCTGATCGTGCTCAGACGATGCGCGATGATGATGCAGGTGCAGCCGGATCGGCGCAGATTATCGTCAATCGCCTTCTCGGTGATCGGATCGAGCGCAGCCGTGGCTTCATCGAGAACGATGACCGAGGGGCGGCCGACGAGAGCGCGCGCGATCTCGATGCGCTGACGCTGCCCGCCGCTGAAATTCGTCCCTCCCTCGCTGACGTAAGTCTCGTAATTGCCGGCCCTGATGGCGATCTCATCCTGGATCTGCCCGTCTTGCAGCGCCCTCGTCAGATCGACGTCCGGCGTCGTCCGGTCCCAAAGGGTGAGATTGTCGCGCACCGTGCCCTCGAACAGGAAGATATCCTGGTCGACATAGGCGATGGAGTTGGCGAGGATCTCGGGCGGAACGTCCCCAAGCGGGACGCCGTCGATCAGGATATCTCCAGCCCACGGCTTGTTGAGGCCGCAAATCAGGCGACCCAGCGTCGATTTACCGCTTCCGGACGCGCCGACAAGCGCCACGCGCGATCCCGGACTGACAGCGACGGAAAGGTCCGCGATCAGGGGAGCCTCGAGCAGCGAATAGCCGAACTGCACGTTCCTCAGTTCGAGGCCTCCGGCGAGCTTGGCGGGGAATGGCCTGTCGGCTCTACCCGTCTTCGGCTTGTCACCGAGCGGATAATTGTAGACGTCTTCAAGGCGGTCGAGCGCGCCCCTGATCACTTGAAAGCCGCTGGCCTGATTGACCAGCGCAGCGACGGGCTCCGAGAAGCTTGCCATCAGCGCCTGGAAGGCAACGAGGCTGCCGAGCGTCAGCGAACCTTCAATCACCCGCAAACCCCCAAGGACGAGAATCGCCGTCATGGTCAGTCCGGAGATCAGGGTCGGGATCATGTCGAGCAAGATCGAAGACGACGCAAGGTCGCGCTCTGCATTGAGAAGCTTGGCCTGAACGCCGGACCATTGTCCGAAAGCCTCGTCCTCGAGCCCGCTTGCCTTGATCGTTTCGATGCTCCTGACGATGCTGATCACCGCTCCCAGCGACTTTCCGCGTTCTTGCGAGAGCCCGCGACTGAGGTCCTCCCGCCGCCGGTGAGACAGGCGCAGGCACAGGACGTTGAGCAGCGACAGGGCGATGCAGATCGCGGCGAGCCACTGATCGTAGACCGCCATCGCGAACGCAAAGAACACGACGGAGGTGAGGTTGAGCGCGTTCGTGGCAATGCCGCCTGCAAGCAGCCGGGCAATCTGCTCGTTGGCCGCAACGCGCGTCGCGATATCGCCGGCGTGGCGCTGGGTGAAGAATTCCATCGGCAATGCCATCACCCGCCAGAGGAACCGACTGATCATCACGACCGACAGCTTCGTCTGCAGCCGCAGCAGCAGGGATTGCTGGAGCAGCACCAGAATTGTGCGGATCAGCGCGGTTGCGGCCATGCCGACCAGGAGCGGGCGCAACCATCCATCCAGATGCTGAATGAGAATGTCGTCGATGAAGATCTTCGAAAAGCTCGCGGCGACGAGACCGGGAAGAACCATGACGAAGCTGAGCAGGACGAGCAGCCAGACAGCGGCCTTCGATCCGCGCAGCTCACGGATGAGCAGGCGCAGTCCTCCAGGCTTGCTTCCTTGCGCGACGAAGCCCGAGGTCGGCTCCATGACGAGCACGACGCCGGTAAAGCTCCTGTCGAGTTCGTCCAATCCGACCCGCCTTCGCCCGATGGCCGGGTCGTTGATGTAGGCGAACTTTCCGTCGAGCCCCTCGAGAACGACGAAATGATTGAGGTTCCAGTGAATGATGCACGGCGTCGGCGTCGCGCGCAGCGTCGAGACCTCTTGCCGAAAGCCTTTTGCGGACAGGCCGAAGCGCCGCGCCGCCCTGACGACATTGCTCGCCTTGCTGCCGTCGCGCGACACGCCGCATTCGACGCGTAACTGCTCGAGCGGCACCCACCGGCCATAATGAGCCAGCACCATGGCGAGACAGGCCGCGCCGCATTCCGCCGCCTCCATCTGCAGGACGGTAGGTGTTTTCTTGACTCCCGGAGCAGGCTTGGCAGGACTATCCATCGATCCCGGTCAGCTTCCTGATGAGAGGAACAACAAGATCCAGCGGACGCCGGTTTCGGGTGGTGATTTCGGCCTGGACCAGCGTGCCGCTGGTCAGATGAACCTGCGGCCCCTTGCCGACAGCCCATCGATAGCCGCTCGTCGTCGTGTCGTCCCGCTCGAGGGACACGGCGACGGCGTAGGGCGCGCCGTCGTGAGAGAACACCTTGACCAGCTGGTCGTTGTGGAGCACCGCAGTCATGCCCTGCGGCGTGACGGGAAAATCCGACACGCTGGACACGGTCCCGATCATCGTGCCGAACTCCTCGCGCTTGACAGTGCTGGGCGCGAGGCGCACCTGCGAGCCCAGCTTGACGCTCTTGCCCTGCTCGGCAGGGATA
Source organism: Bradyrhizobium sp. CCBAU 51627 (assembly GCF_028128765.1). GTDB lineage: Bacteria > Pseudomonadota > Alphaproteobacteria > Rhizobiales > Xanthobacteraceae > Bradyrhizobium. Next base: position 1,152,056 of record NZ_LBJG01000024.1, on the reverse strand, counting down.
TAGACCATCGCCTCGAGCTTCGAGCCCTCGTCTTCAATCAGGACGACCGGAGTGCCGACCGCGAGCACCGAACCGGTCGATATCTTGATCTCGACCACTCGCCCTGCGATCGGACTGAGAATCTGCGAATTTCGACCCAGCGTTCCGGCGAGTGCCTGCATCTCACGGCGCGCATTGTTGGCGGCGAACTCGGCCTGCTGCAATTCATGCTCGCGCTGGGTTTCGAGATCGGATTTCTGTGCGTGCAGCTTGAGGATCTCGTTTTGCGAATCCATCCGGCGCTGCTGCGCCTCGGTCAACTCGAGCCGGCGATCATCCAGCGTCTTCCGCGTGGTCAGCCCTTTGGCCATGAGCTGCTCGAGATTCCTCACGTCGACATCCAGGGACTGAACGCGCTGCCCGGTCGCTTCGATGACCTTGTTGAAGGCGGCCTCGAGCTTTTCGAAATTCGAGGCCTTGGCCGCGAGCTCCGACCTGACCTTGGCAGCCATGTCGTCATGCTCGCGCTGACGCTCTTTGTAGGTCTCCACCGCATTTGCGTACTTCTGCTCGATGTCGGTCTGCGAGATCTGGGCAATCAACTGCCCGCGTTCGACATGATCGCCGACGGAAACGCCGAGCGAAGCGAGCCGTCCCTCCGCGGCAGAGACTGCATCGACGACACGTCCGCTGCCGACCAGAATTCCCTGTCCCGACACGCGCGAGGGAATCCGGCCGTAAACTCCCCAGATCAGCGCCGCAACGAGTGCGACCGTGACGACGGCGGCCAGGATCCAGTCGGCCGGCTTGGTGATCGCGACGAGATGGTCGAGCTCTTCCGGAGATGCCGCGCGCTGCAACGCGCTGGCACGAAAAATCTGTTCGGGACCGTCGGCCATGCTTCAAGTCTCCGCGAATGCTTTCGGCACAATCACTTTCTGTTTTTCAAAAATCAGCTTGGAACTTCCGGAGTATAGCCCGATGATACATACGAGCCAATTTTCCCACAACGGGTCGCGACCAATGCTTGCGTCTGAGGTAGCCGCCGGCGAAAATGCGATTGAGCGATCTGTCGTGCGGCGCTAAGCTATTGGCGATGGCGACTGCCGGCGGATGTTTCGAGCGCGTCAAATGAGATCGCAACCGGATCACGTGACACCTGCCGCGGCAGCTCGTGCGGTTGCAACTCGGCTGGCGTTGCAATGCCTGGGGGTGCTGCTCGCGACGAATATGTGCATGGCCGGAATCCTCAGTCCCGCCGACTTGAAGCGAGTCGAAGATCTCAGGCCAATGTTCGGAGGCTTGATGGCGGACCTCGTCCAAACCTCCCAACGGACCGATATCCCCCCTGCGGATGCAAATTGCGTCAAGGCGACGGTTCAAAATCTGGTCGAGATTTCGCAAGAGCTGTCCAGTTTCGAATATCTGATCACGATCGAGAAGGAGTTGACGAGCGTCGGCGACAACGACCCCACTCGCGATGTGGTGAAATTTGCCATCGAGCAGTCGACCAATATCCTGACGAGCCAGCGCAAAAAGATCGCGCAACTTCCCGATCAGTGCGCGAGGTCGGCTCTGGCTTTGGCCAAGTCCCAGCAAGCCGTGCAGGTCATCGACGCGACGACCGGGATATTGAGTTCCATTCGCTCCCGGCTTTGAGGCGTCTGCGCGCGAGCCGCAATCTCTTCAGCGATATTCTCGAGAATTGCCCCCTGTCCCGCGACGCAATTCGCCCTGCGGCGGTTCCTGTGATTCGTATCACAGTCCAACCAGACCGCCCGCGGTACTCCTGCGACCACCAGATGAGAGGGGATGGCCCCTTCCTTCACAGCGGGAGACGCAAATGACCGAGCGCAGCAATCAAGACCGCAGAGAGCTGGACGACCGTGAACTGGAATCCGTGTGCGGCGGCTTCTTCAATGATGGAGGCTGCATCGGGCCGTGGATTGTGAATGGAAAGATCACGACGCAGCAGCCCCCCGGCCCGAACCCCTGGCTGCCTGGCGGCATCTTCCACCGCTGAGAACCACACGTTCAAACCGTTCCATCACACATCGAGAGGAGCGACCACAATGCTGAACCTGAAGCAGGCCAACCCGGACATCATCGAACTGAACGACGCGGAGCTTGAAGCGGTCGTCGGCGGCAACTGGCTCGGCGACGCCCTCCGCGCCATCGGCGGCGCCATCAAGGACGCCGCCCTGTGGGTCGGCGGACTCATCTTTGGCGGCTTGCAGGGACCGGGCAACCTGCGCGGCCCGTTTGGCCCGGGGTCGGGCCCGGGACAGCCGCCGTTCTGAGCCCGTTTTCCGAGCTGCTCGCGAATGGGAGGCCGCCTCAGCTGGCGGCCTCTTTCACTTCCGGCCCATCACCCTGCGTCGAGGCGGCACGGCTTGTCCGGATCAAATGGCTCGCAAGACGGGAACTTCCCGCGCTTGTGCCGCTTTGGTTGGCTACGGAAAGAGCTCGCCATGAACGCAGAGACGGAACTGAAATTCCGGATTGCGCCGCGACAGATGTCCTCAGTGTTGAGGGATCACGGCTTGCGCGGGCGCCGCCGCGACCGGTCCGAGCAAACGCTCGTGTCGACCTACTTCGATACGACCAAGCACAAGCTCAGGCACCACGGCCTGACGCTGCGGGTGCGCAGGATGGACGGCCGCTATTTGCAAACCGTCAAGGCTGGCGGGACGGCGATACGGCGCGGCGAATGGGAGCATGAGGTTTCCAGTGCAAGCCCTGACCTCAAGAAGACGGAAGATACGCCTCTACGGCGGCTTGCGACCGCGAAACTTCCGCGCAAGCTGAAACCGGTTTTCCAGACCGACATTCATCGCACGGCGCAGGCGCAACGAGTCGGGAACAGCGAGATCGAACTCGCGCTCGATCGCGGCCGGATCCGTGCAGGGCGCCGGTCGCGACCCGTCTCCGAGCTCGAGCTGGAATTGAAGTCCGGGCGCATCGCAGATCTGTTCCACCTGGCGCGGCGACTCGAGCGCAGCACGGAGGCCGAGCTCGACCTGCGTTCGAAATCCGAACGAGGCTTCGGGCTGGTCGCGGGAGGCGGCGGCAGCGCACAGCACGCCGAACCGATCGCGCTGGAGACCACGCTGTCTCCGCGCGAGGCGTTTTCCATCATCGCACATTCGACGCTGCGGCAGATCACGGCGAACGCCGATCCGGTGCGCGCGATGGACTCCGAAGGTGTCCATCAGATGCGTGTCGGCTTGCGGCGGTTGCGGGCCGCGATCTCCCTCTTCAAGGAGGTGCTGCCGCGCGCGAGCACTGCGCGGATCAAGAGCGAGCTCAAATGGCTCACGAACGAGCTTGCGCCGGCGCGCGAGATCGACGTGTTTCTGACGGAGAGCATCGCGCCGGTTTCCGGCCAGGACATCCCGAAGCGCGGCGTTCGCGCGATCCGCAGAAGATTTGCCCAGCAGAGAGCGGAGGCCTTCGTCCGCGCCCGTAACGCAATCGGGTCTGCGCGGTACCGCCGCATGCTGATTGACCTCGTTGAGTGGATCGAAACCGGACGTCCTCGCGCCGACGACGACCGATCGATCGCGGCCTATGCCGCCGAGGCGCTCGGGCGGCGGATCAGGAAGGCGCGGAAGCAGGGCAAGCAATTGACCCGCCTCGATCCGAGCCAGCGCCACAAGCTGCGAATCCGGATCAAGAAAATCCGCTATGCCATCGATTTCTTCGCGAGCCTCTATCGCGACCGCGATCAGGGGACGCTCGATTCTCTGTCCGATCGCCTGAAGCGGATTCAATCCGCGCTGGGATCGCTCAACGACTTCATGGCACATCGCGAGCTGGCAAGGGAGGCGGCGCTTACGGCGCCCCCGGCCAACCGCCGCGCGCAGGCTTTTGCATCGGGGTTCATCGTCGGCCAGGAGCGCAAGGCAACTCACGACCTGCTGAAAGGTGCCGCGAAAGAACTGCATCGGCTGCACCGGCTGAGCATCGCGCCGGGCAAATGATCCTGGAGAAGCAGCATGGGATGGGTTGGCACCTGGCGAAACCAATTCGGCTCGATCTTGCGCATCATCAGCGATGCTGAGGGCCGCGTCGAAGGCACGTTCGAGACCGCGCTCGAGGACAGCGGCTTCTATGGACAAACGGTGCACGTCACCGGATTTCACAGGGGCAATTGCATCGGCTTTGTCGCCGTGGGTTCGTCCGCCGCGGGCGACCGTGTCGTGTCCTACACGGGATTGCTACGCCACGGCAGAATGGAGACGGCCTGGTTCGTGGTCGCCGACCAGGCCCTGAGCGCCGCCAGGGAGGGCGATCCCGCAAAGCTCAAGCCGCTGAACTGGTGGCGCGCCGTGACCACCAATGTCGACACCTTCGAGCGGACCTAAACGCATTGAGATTTGGATCAATCGTCATCGCGCCTTGGGTTGTTGTTTGCGCTTGGTCGTTTCGGAAGATCGCGGTGCACCTTTCCGGACCACGGGACGTCCGGCCCGGTCGGACTTGTCGAGCCGGCCAAGACCTTCCCAACGAGAGGTCTAGGTGCCGCCCGATCCTCGCACCATTGTTGTCGCTGGCGCGCGCACGCTCTCGACGTTGCTACGCTGCAACGTGGCCCGCCTCTCGGCGATGGCGTTGCTCAACAGCTCAAGCACCAGGCTGAATGCCGCGAGCTCCTCTTCCTCGATCGTGCCGTCGTCGTAGCACGTGAGTGTTTCACGGATGATCCCGTCGGCCTCGCGCTGGAGGGTCAGAAGCTCCTGGTTGGACTCCGCGGTCCGCGCGCTCGATACCATGGCCAGGATTCTCTTGCGATGGCTGGTGTTTTCCTCCCTTTCATCGCGGTTCAGGTAGCGGCGCAACCAGGCGGCGGCCGAGCCGATACCGGAGAGAAGCAGCAGCCCGAACCAGAAATAATCGCCGTAGCGGTCGAGAAAGGTGCGTTCGTTGCCATCGATCACGGCCGCCGCTCCGCGATGGACCGGCAACTCGGTGTCTTTCTCGAGGTCCGGCTTGCTGATGTGAGCGGCGCCGGGGACCTGCCTCGCGATCGCCTGACGAACGGCAAAGAGCTCGCGAAAGAATGTGGCCACGGTGGTTTCCGACAGGGCCTTTCTCGCCACGATGAGATGGCTGACGCTGACCGTCTCGACCTTGTCATCCGGCCAGGCTGGATCCGCATTGAAGACGCTGGGCGGAATCTCCTCGGACTCGTAGCGGGGATGCTTCAAGGCGATCGCTTCCGAGGTGTCGACGGCGAGAAACTTCGGCTCGCCTCGCAGGCGCGCCGTCGCAGCGATCGCGTCCGACGTGATCTTGCTGTCGAGCGGACCGACCGCCATGAATGCATCGAGATGACGATCGCGCCCCAACTCCTCGAGTTGATCCGTGCCGAAGTGCGTGACCACGATCTTGTCCGCGTTCACCCCTGAGGCGCTCAGGATGATCCGCAACAATGCGGCATTCGCCGGGGTCTTCCCGATGATGCCGACATGATGCCCTGCCAGATCGGCAACCTCCTTGATTTTCGGCGTCGGCTTTTTCTTCGATTTCTTGGCCGCAAGCCCGGAGGGCGCCCACAGCACGACGAAGTTCTTGCGCACGACCGCGACTTGCTGCGCCTCGGCAGGCATCTCCAGGTCGCCGCGGCCAACGGCGAGGTCGGCCTTGCCGGCTCCAAGCAGGGCAAGGGACTGCGTCGCCCCCTCGGTCCTGACCGGCGACAGCCTGACCGTTCGGCTCTCGGCAGCGAAGGCATCGGCCATCGCCTGGATGACCTTGTCGTCGTCGCTGCCCGGCGGTCCGACGGCGATCCGGAGCGTGGCCGGCCGCAAGGCGTAATAGAGTGCCCCCGACGCGGCGCCAAAGACAAGAAATCCAACCGCGAGAACCAGCAAGAAGGAATTGCTTCTTCTCCGCGCTCGGCGGGCCGCGTCACTGGCCGTCTGGCTTGTACCCTCGGACAAAGACATTGCCGCTGCCAATCGCAGATCCGGAGCGTCTGCCATCATACCACGTTTTCCCGAGAACAACGTCTTGACCGCCGGGCCGGTTCATCGGCCCGAGGCCTGAAATGGACCGAGTTCGCCGGAGGTCGGCCGCGCCGGAACGGCGCGCAAACCCTTGCCGGCGTGATCTGTCCCCAGCTCTGGCCCGCCCTGCGCCGACGCCTCCCTCCGGCTGTTGGCACGGGCCGTTCCATCGTGTAACGGCACGAAAAAGCTTGTTGGGACGGGACGCTGATGAGTGCGCTTGCCACGGAAGAAGCGGGACATGGCACCCGCGCCCTGATCTTTGCGCTGCTCGCGCTCGCCTGCGGGCACATGCTCTCGACCTTGCTGCGCACGATCCCGGCGCTCAGCCTCGATCTGATGGCTGCGGATTTCCAGGTGCAGCCGCAGGCGCTGGCGAGCCTCACCTCGGTCTATCATTTCGCCTTTGCGGCCTCGCAGATCCCGGTCGGCGCGGCGATGGACCGCTTCGGCGTGCGGCCGGTGTCGCTGAGCCTGCTCGCAGGCACCGTGATCGGCGCGATCGCCTCGGGCTTTGCGACGGGGCCTTCGAGCTTTGCCTTCGGGCAGTTGCTGCTCGGCGTTGCCACCTCCGGCATGCTGATGTGCCCGATGACGTTAGCTGCCAAGCAATTGTCGGCGGCACGCTTCGGGCTGTGGTCCGGCGCGATCCTCTCGATCGGCAATATCGGCATGCTGTTGTCCTCGAGCCCGCTCGCCTTCGTGGTCGATCAATACGGCTGGCGCGCCGGATTCTGGATCGCGGCAGCTGGCGGCGTCATGGTGGCGCTCGCGGTGTTCGCGCTGGTGCCGAACCAGCCGGCCGAGCACAAGGACGACTCCTCGCCGTTATCGCAGATGATCGAGGTGCTCAGGCTCGGGCTGTCGCGGCCCTTGCGCGGCCTCATCGCGTTGGCGCTGGTGTCGCTCGCGACATCGCTGGTGCTGCGCGGGCTGTGGGGCGGACCGTGGCTGATGCAGATCAAGGGACTGACGCGGGTCGAGGCCGGCAACCAGCTCGGCGCCTATACGCTGGCGATGATCGCAGGTCCCCTGTGCATGGGCATGGTCGACCGCAGGATCGGCCGCCGCAGGAAGCTTGTGGCCGCCGCGCACACGCTGGCGGCGCTGCTGGTCGCGCTGATGGCGTTAGGGGCTCCGCACTATGCGGTTGCATGGCTGTTCGGCGTGGCGGTCATGCCGCCGCAATACGACCTGACGCTATTCGTCCTGATCGGGCTTTCGACCTCGGCCCAGCCGCTGCTGTTCGGCATGTGCCGGCAGCTCGTCGACGCGCACGTCGCGGGCAAGGCACTGGCGGCCGTGAACCTCGCCTTCTTCCTCGGTACCGCCTTGATGCAGTCGCTCACCGGCGCGGTCGCCGCGTTCGCAGGATTGCCGGCGGTGCTGCTGTTCATGGCGGCGGCCTTGCTCGTCGGGGTGATGATCTTTCTGGCCTGCACGCGGGCCTCCTGATGAGGCGGCATCCCGCGCCACGGAACAAACAAAAGCCGCATCGGTTGGCCATGGAGCATGACCATCTCGTTTTTCGAGGGGCGAGATTGCCAAGCTGCTTTCGCCTCGCATTGTTTCGTGATCCGAATGGCCACAGCAATTGTATCCGAAACAGGCAAGCTTATTGCACCCAGGAGCGGCAAGAGGCTTTCCGAGGAGCGGCGCGTAAGCCTTCTCGTTCTCTGCGGCCTCGCGCTGGTGATCGGGGTCTTGACCGGGCTGGGCGCCGTCCTGTTTCGAGCCCTGATCGGGTTGGTTCACAATCTGTCCTACAATGGCCGATTGAGCTTCGTGTATGACGCCAATGTCAGCGAAGGCGCCAGCCGCTTCGGGGACTTCGTCTTTTTTGCGCCGATCATTGGCGGGTTGATCGTCGTCTTTCTCGTCAGGCGCTTTGCGCCGGAGGCCAAAGGCCACGGCGTCCCCGAGGTCATGGATGCAATCTTTTACAAGCGGGGCAACATTCGCGGTACCGTGGCGGTGATCAAGGCGCTGGCCTCTGCAATATCGATCGGCAGCGGGGCCGCAGTCGGACGCGAAGGTCCGATCATCCAGATCGGCTCGGCGCTGGGCTCGGCCTTCTCGCAATTCATCGGGCTCTCGACCCGGCAGAAGATCACGCTACTGTCCGCCGGCGCCGGTGCAGGCATCGCCGCGACCTTCAACACGCCGCTCGGCGGTGTTCTTTTCGCCCTCGAAATCCTTTTGCCGGAGGTGTCCAACCGCACCTTCCTTCCCGTCGTGGTGGCCACGGGCGCCGCGACGACGATCGGGCGCATCCTGATCGGCCCCGATCCCGCCTTTGCCGTACCCGACGTCCAATTCCCGATGGTCGCCTCGTTCAACATCCAGGAGGCGATCGCATTCGTCCTGCTCGGATCGGCATGCGGCGTGGCGGCCTGGGCCTTTATCCGCGTGCTCGTCTTCATGGAGGACGGATTTCCGAGACTGACGCAGAACGAGTACATCCAGAACATTCTCGGCATGTCCGTGATCGGCCTGATGATGGTGGGCCTCACCCGCACCTTCGGACACTCCTACATCGACGGCGTCGGCTATTCGGTCATCCAGGATATCCTCGACCACAGGATGACCGCGGCCGGCCTGCTTGCGCTGCTGTTTGCGCTCAAGCTCGTCGCAACGACCGTAAGCCTCGGCTGCGGCGCCTCGGGCGGCATCTTCTCCCCCTCGCTCTATCTCGGCGCCACGCTCGGCGCCGCCTTCGCGGCCGCGACCAGTTCGATCTTGCCGCATTCCGGCGTGACGCCGTCATCCGCCGCCATCGTCGGAATGGCGGCGATGGTCGGAGCCGGAACCGGCGGGGTGATGACAGCGATTGTCATGGTGTTCGAGATGACCCGCGACTACGCCATCATCGTCCCCGTGATCGTCGCGGTCGCGCTGGCTGCCGGGATACGGCGCGCGCTCGTCAACGAAACGATCTACACTGTCAAGCTGCGCCATCGCGGGCATCGCATTCCGAAGGAACGGCACATCAATCTCTACCTGGTCAAGCAGGCCCAGGACATCATGGAGCACCGTTTCATCGTGGCCAGGGCGGGCACGACGCTGAAGCAGGCCATGACCGAGGAAGACACGGACGACGCCCGCGCCATCGTGGTCGAACGGGACGGCAGGATCGTGGGACTCATCCCGCCGCGGTCGGGTCTGTGGGCCGAGTCCCACACCAACCCCGATCTTCTGGTCGAACGCTTCGCCGAACGGCGGCTCGTCATTTGCCGGGATCAGGACCTGCTGAGCCTTGTTCTTGCGCGGTTGCGCCGTCACCGTGCCGGTGCGGCAATCGTGTTTCACGGCGGCTCACGCCCGCGCGTGAACGACATCGTCGGCATCGTCACCAAGCGCGTGATCGCCGATGCCGTCATCGGTAGCTATGAGGACTGATCCGCATGCGCCGGCGCAAATCGATCCCGCGGAACGCGTGCAGCGCGCCCGGGATTTCCGACCGGCATGGTGTCAATAGTCCGGCCTCGCTCCGTGCGCAGACCCGGTCGACGGATGCCCGGGACCCAGCGTCGCCAGATAGGCAATGATGTCATGGCGCGACGGCGCATCGAGGACGCGCACCGGCATTCTCGCTCCCGGCACCAGCCGTTGCGGGCCGGCAAGCCATTCGTCGAGCTTGTCGCCGGTCCAACTGACATGGGCCGCCTTCAGCGCCGGTGAATAGTCGTAGCCGGCGACGGAGCCGGCCGGACGTCCGACCACCCCGGCCAGTTCAGGGCCGGTCATGTTCCGGTCGAGCGCATGGCAGGCGCTGCAGCGCTGGCTGAAGAGCTCCTGGCCGTGGGCGACATCCGGCGGCGCGCCGGCAAGAAAGCGCGACAGATTCTTCGCCTCGGACGGGCTCACCGAGCGGCCCATGGTATAGCTCAGCGTGATGGTGTCGACGTGTTCGGTGTCGGCGTCCTTGCCGAAGGCCGGATCGACATAGAACACGACCGGCATGTCCACCTTCTGATGCGGGTCAAGCCGTTCCTCATTGAAGCAGAAGCACTGAATCTTGTTGAAGTAGATTCCGCTCGTCTCCGGCGTGACATTAAACGTGGCATGTCCGACGGTCGGCGCGTCACCGAGATTCTCGGCGCTGAAGAACACGAGCTTCTGCTCGCCGAGATGAACCTGCACGGAACGCTGCTCCGGCGCGAACCGCCACGGCAGCCCGGGGGCGACGTTGGCATCGAACGCCACCGTTACCGTGCGTTGAGAACTGGTGGTCGGATCGGAATAAGCTCTTTGCGTCGTCCCGCCATAGCCGGTTGCGCCGCAAAATACGCGATAGAGCACCGGCGAATAAGCGACCAGACCGGTCATGACGCCGAGAGCGACGAAACAAGGGATCACGACGTTCAAATGCTTCCGATAACCCGGTTCCATCGCCCCCCCCGAACAAAGCTGCATCGCGATAACCCCATTAATGCTGCTCCGCCAGAAGGACGAGCCGCCTTTCGTCGGGTTTGACGATGTTGTGATCCGGGATTAGAGCCGAGAATCTCCGCATCGCCCATGACTCAAGGGCATTTGCTGCAACTGGATGAGACGGAGCGCTGGCATGAGCCCTGCAAATACTGTCTATGACGAGCACCAAGGCCGCGTGGCGACAATCACGACGATTGCGATCGAGGCGAACGCCGTCACGCGTGACGAGAGCGGGGCCGAGACCAACCCGACCAACGATCAGGATGCGGAGAAGGTGGTATACGCCAAGGCATTCCAAGCCTGGGCGGAAGGCAAGATCGGTGGAAACGCCGAAGACATCTTCGAAACAGTTCAGGAAGTTCTCGATAGCTAGGAATCGCACGGCTGTTTCCCTGGGCGCAGGCACTCACTGCCTCAGGCCTTGCGCCGCGACGTGCCGCAGGGGATGCTGGCGCGTATCGTGCACCGGGGAAATGAGTCCATGCCCATCGACACCAAGGCCGCCACCGACCGTCTCATGCGCTTCCTCGCCGTGGAAGGCGTCACCGGACAGGAGGCGGCGATCGGGCGTGAGCTGACGGCCGCGCTTAGGGAGAGCGGCGTGCCGGCCAAGGCGATCCGGCTCGACGATGCCAACACTCGCATTCCCGTGCCGACCGAGACCGGCAACCTCATCGTCGACCTGCCCGGCCGCGGCGCGCTGCACAACCAGCCGCGGATCATGTTCATGACCCACATGGATACCGTGCCGCTCTGCGCCGGCGCCAAGCCGAAGAAATCCGGCCGCAAGATCGTCAACGAGGCCAAGACCGCGCTCGGCGGCGACAACCGCTGCGGCTGCGGCGTGCTGGTGACGCTGGCCGCCGAGCTCGAAAAGCAGAAGCTCGACCATCCGCCGATCACGCTGCTGTTCTGCGTGCGCGAGGAGAGCGGGCTCTATGGCGCGCGCCATGTGAAGCTGGACGAGCTGGGCTCGCCGGCGATGGCCTTCAACTATGACGGCGGCTCGGCCTCCAACGTCGTGATCGGCGCTGTCGGCGCCGACCGCTGGACCGTCGAGATTTTTGGACGTGCCTCGCATGCCGGCGTCGCGCCCGAGCGCGGCATCTCCTCGACCATGATCATGGCGCTGGCGCTCGCCGACGTGAAGGCCGGCGGCTGGTTCGGCAAGGTGGTGAAGGGCAAGGGTGCGAGCGCGCGGCAGGGCACCAGCAATGTCGGCCCGGTCACCGGCGGCGAGGGCCGGCCCGCGGGCGATGCCACCAACGTCGTCACCGACTACGTGCATGTGCGCGGCGAATGCCGCAGCCATGACGGGAAATTCTTCAAGGAGATCACCAAAGCCTACAAGGCCGCGTTCGAGAAAGCGGCGAAGAAGGTGACGAATGCGCAAGGCAAATCCGGCAAGGTCAAGTTCAAGGCGGAGACCGACTATTATCCGTTCCGCATGAAGGAGAGCCTGCCCGTCGTCAAACGCGCGATCGAGGCGGTGTCCTCCGTCGGTGGCACGCCGAACGTGCGCGCCGCCAATGGCGGCCTGGATGCCAACTGGATGGTCCGCCACGGCATTCCGACGGTGACCTTCGGCGCGGGGCAGAACGAAGCGCACACCATCGACGAGTGGATCAATCTCGACGAATACGACCGCGCGTGCGCACTTGCGTTGCAGCTCGCGACGATGCGGTGAGCTGCCCTGCGCGGCCCGCACTTGCCGGGTGGTGCTCATGGGCCTAGCCTGCAACAAAAAAGCAGGGAGGCCACATGCCACGCATCGCAAATATCGAATCCGCCCTCTACCGGATTCCCCTCCCCGTCACGCTCTCCGACTCCACCCATGGCGACATGTCGGCGTTCGAGCTGATCACCTGCCGCGTCCGCGACGCCGAGGGTGCCGAGGGTGTCGGCTACACCTACACGGTCGGGCGCAATGGCGGCGCGGTCGCCGACATCCTCAAGCGCGAGATTCCGCCGCTGGTCGAGGGCCGCGAGGCCGACGATACCGAAGCGATCTGGCATCATGTCTGGTGGGGCCTGCATTACGGCGGCCGAGGCGGACCTTCGGTGCTGGCGCTGTCCGCGCTCGATATCGCGTTATGGGACCTCAAGGCGCGGCGCGCCGAATCGCCGCTGTACCAACTGCTCGGCGGCTTCGACGCGCGCGTGCCGTGCTATGCCGGCGGCATCGACCTCGATCTCTCGGTCGAGGCGCTGCTCAAGCAGACCGACGGCAATCTCGCCAAGGGTTTTCGCGCCATCAAGATGAAGGTCGGCCGGCCCGATCTCAAATCCGACGTCGCACGCGTCGCGGCGATGCGAAACCATCTCGGCGACGGCTTTCCGCTGATGGCGGATGCCAACATGAAATGGACGGTGGAGGAAGCGATCCGCGGCGCCCGCGCGTTCGCGCCTTACGATCTGACCTGGCTGGAAGAGCCCATCATTCCAGACGATGTCGCAGGCCATGCCCGTATCATGCAGGCCGGCGGCGTGCCGATCGCGGCGGGCGAGAATTTGCGCTCGCTGTGGGAGTTCAAGAACTACATCGCATCGGGCGCTGTGTCCTATCCCGAGCCTGACGTCACCAATTGCGGCGGCGTTTCCGCCTTCATGAAGGTTGCGCGGCTGGCGGAGGCCTTCAACCTGCCGGTCACAAGCCACGGCGCCCACGACATCACCGTGCATCTGCTCGCGGCCTGCGCGAACCGGTCGTATCTGGAGGCGCACGGCTTCGGGCTGGACACATACATCACGCATCCGCTGGTGCTCGAGGACGGCAAGGCGATCGCGCCGGACCGTCCCGGCCACGGCATCTGCTTCGACTGGAAGGGGCTGGCGAAGCTGGCGGCGTAGGGCGTATCCACAGCCGGCAGGTGCGCCCCCTCTCCCGCTTGCTTGCGGGAGAGCTGAAGTGGAGCGCGCGGCGCGGTCAATCTGTCCAGCAACATCGAACTCTTTAATGCACGCGAGGCATTCCCTAAGGCGGGATGCACCGCGCGGATAATCCGCTATGGTGACCACCAGCCATCACCATTCGAGAGAGCCGCGCCTTGACCCCCGAACTGCACAAGAAACTGACCGCGTGGCGCCAGCATCTGCATGCCCATCCCGAACTGTCCTTGCAGGAGAAGGCGACCGCCGCCTTCGTGCAGGAGCGCCTCACCGAGCTCGGCATTCCCTTCGAGGCCGGCATCGGCGGCCACGGCGTGGTCGCGACGCTGACGCGCGGGTCGGCGCAAGCGCGCGTGGGCCTGCGCGCCGACATGGATGCGCTGCCGATCACCGAGGACACCGGTCTGCCCTACGCCTCGACGGCATCAGGCGTGATGCACGCTTGCGGGCATGACGGACACACTGCCTCGCTGCTTGGCGCCGCCGCACTGCTTGCGGCGGACGGCAGCTGGAGCGGCACCGTCGATTTCATCTTCCAGCCGGCCGAGGAGGGTTTCGGCGGCTCACGCGCGATGGTCGCGGCCGGCCTGTTCGAACGCTTCCCGATGGACCGGGTGTTCGGCTTCCACAACTGGCCGGGCCTGGACGCCGGCACCATCGCGGTCCATGACGACGTGGTGATGGCATCAGGCGGACGCCTCACCATCACCATCGAGGGTCACGCGGGACATGCCGGGATGCCGCATCTGACCCGCGATCCCATGGTCGCGGCCGGCCATCTGATCGTGGCACTGCAAGGAATCGTGTCGCGCAGCGTCGATCCGCTCGACACCGCCGTGCTCTCGCTGTGCACGATCGAGGGCGGTACCGCGCCCAATCAGGTCGCGGGCAAGGTCGTGATCCGCGGCACGCTGCGGCATCACCGCAACGAGGTGAAGGAGATCATCCTCAAGCGGATCGGCGAGATCTGCGCCGGCATCGCCACGAGCTTCGACGTGAAGGTCACGCCTGATATCGTCATGGGCGTCGGCGTCGTCATCAACTCGCCTGATGAAGCCGGCTTCGCGCGCATGGCCGCGGACAAGGTGCGCGCGCCGGTGCGGCGTGATCTCGCACCCAGCATGGCGGGTGAAGATTTCGCGTTCTACCTTCGGCATCGCCCAGGCGCGTTCGTCTGGATCGGCAACGGGCCTCTGCGCGATGGCGCCGAGCTGCACGGCCCGCGCTATGATTTCAACGACGCCATCCTCCCCGTGGCATCGAGCTGGATGGCCGAGGTCGCCAAGACCGCGCTGTCAGCGAACTGACCGGGACGCGCCGGCCCCGGACCTCGTTGCCTCGCATCGACGAGACCGGTTCCTTCCGGCAACCTTCCGAACAAGCTGCCTCAATGACGGCCTGCGGGAGCAATTCCCGGGCGGCCTCACCGTGCGCTTGACGCACCGCGCCCGAGCAGGTCTAATAGCAATTGACAACAATTGTTCGCATTCCGAACATTTCTCGTCGGGCCAAAGCGGGCTCACAACACCGCGCCCGGCGCCACCAGAGGAAACGTCACCGATGCAAGCCCTGCTCAACGGCGAAAGCACGCTCATCGTCACGATGATCGTCGCCTATATCGCCTTCACCTCCTGGCTCACCTACAAGCTGCGCAGCCGCACCAGCGATCAGTTCATGACTGCCTCCCGCGCGATGCCGGCCATGGTGGTCGGCGTGCTGTTGATGAGCGAATTCGTCGGCGCCAAATCGACGGTCGGCACGGCGCAGGAGGCGTTCCAGTCGGGCATGGCGGCCGGTTGGGCCGTGCTCGGCGCCTCCATCGGCTTCCTGCTGTTCGGCCTCTTGATGGTGAAGAAGCTCTACAATTCAGGCGAATACACCATCTCGGCGGCGATCGCGCAGAAATACGGCAAGTCGACCATGCTCACCGTGTCGGTGATCATGATCTACGCGCTGCTGCTGGTGAATGTCGGCAACTACGTCAGCGGCGCCGCCGCCATCGCCACCGCGCTCCATGTCAGCCTGCCGGTTGCGATGTGCATCATCGCCGTGGTCTCGACCTTCTATTACGTGTTCGGCGGATTGAAGGGCGTTGCCTGGGTCACGATCCTGCACAGCGCCTTCAAGGTCGTCGGCGTCATCATCATCTTCGCGGTCGCGATGTCGCTGACCGGCGGCATTGCGCCGATGCAGGCCAAGCTGCCCGCCTACTATTTCAGCTGGGACGGCAAGATCGGTTTTGCCACCATCTTCGCCTGGACCTTCGGCACGGTCGGCGCGATCTTCTCGACCCAGTTCATCGTGCAGGCGATCGCCTCGACGCCGAGCGCCGACGACGCCCGCAAGGCGACCTTCTATGCCGCAGCGTTCTGCCTGCCGCTGGGCTTCCTGCTCGCGCTGATCGGCGTCGCCGCCAAATTCCTCTATCCCGATATGAAGAGCCTCTACGCGTTGCCGGTGTTCCTGGAAAAGATGCCGCCGCTGGCCTCGGCCTTCGTGACGACCTCGCTGGTCGCCTCGATCTTCGTCAGCGTCTGCACGGTCGCGCTCGCGATCGCCTCGCTCGTGGTGCGCGACTTCTACGTGCCGTACTGGAGGCCGACTCCGGAGCGCGAATTGAAGATGACGCGCGTGTTTTCGATCGTGATCGCCATCGTGCCGCTGGTCTTCTTCTTCTTCATTCCGGAGATCCTGAAACTGTCGTTCTTCACGCGCGCGCTGCGGCTGTCGATCACGATGGTGGCGATGATGAGCTTCTATCTGCCGCTGTTCGCCAGCAACCGCGGCGCCACCGCCGGCCTGATCGGCGCGGCGGTCTCGACCACGGTCTGGTACCTGCTCGGCAATCCCTTCGGCATCGACAACATGTACATCGCCGCGGTGACGCCGCTGGTCGTGATGGCAATCGAGCGCCTGGTAATGGGCCAGGCACCGGCCGCACCGCAGGCCGCACAGCCAAATGCATTCGTTGAGAGGACTTCGACATGACCACCGACCTCGAGATCACGGCCGACGGTGTCGTTCGCGCAGCGGCCGGCGATCCCGACCGGTTCGACGCCTTCATGCCCTCGCCTTGCGTGCAGAACCATGCCGCCAATCTGATGCCGCTCGCCAATGGCGATCTCGCCTGCGTGTGGTTCGGCGGCACGCAGGAGGGGATGTCCGATATCTCGGTTTATTTCTCGCGGCTTCCGCGCGGCACGACGCGATGGTCGCCGGCGGAGAAGCTGTCCGAAGATCCCAGCCGGTCTGAGCAGAACCCGGTGCTGTTCCCCGCCCCCGACGGCACGCTGTGGCTGATGTGGACGGCGCAACTGGCAGGCAACCAGGACACCGCGCTGATCCGCCGCCGCCTCTCGCGTGACCACGGCAGGAGCTGGGGCCCGATCGAGACGCTGTTCCCTGAATATCGCGGCCGCGGCACCTTCATCCGCCAGCCGATCGTGGTGCTCGACAACGGCGACTGGCTGCTGCCCGTGTTCTACTGCCACAGCACGCCGGGCAAGAAGTGGAATGGCGACGAGGACACCAGCGCTGTCAAGATCTCGTCCGATGCCGGCACCACGTGGCGCGACGTCGATGTCCCCGGCAGCCGCGGCTGCGTGCATATGTGCATCGTGCGTCTCGACGACGGCTCGCTGCTGGCAATGTATCGCAGCCGCTGGGCCGACAACATCTATCAGAGCCGCTCGACCGATCACGGCCGCACCTGGTCGGCGCCTGAAGCGACCGCGCTGCCCAACAACAACTCCTCGATCCAGCTGACGCGGCTCGGCAACGGCCACCTCGCGCTGGTCTTCAACGATTCCAGCGCCAAGGACGCAACCGGCCGCAGGCTCTCGCTCTATGACGAGATCGATGACGACCTTCCGCCCGTGCTCGCCGGTGGCGCCCGCAAGGCAGACGGCCGCACCGCGTTCTGGGGCGCGCCGCGGGCGCCGATGACGCTGGCGATCTCGACCGACGGCGGACGGACTTGGGCCACGCGCGACGTCGAGACCGGCGACGGCTATTGCATGACCAACAATTCGCGCGACCAGACCAATCGCGAGCTGTCCTACCCCTCCGTCAAGCAGACCGCCGACGGCGCGATCCACGTGGCCTTCACCTTCCACCGCCGCGCCATCAAATATGTGCGTGTGAGCGAGACGTGGGTGACGCGGGGTTGAGCGCATGGACAACCAGCCGCACGCGCTCGTCACGGGCGCCAGTTCGGGCATCGGCGCGGCGGTCGTGAAGCGGCTGTTGCGTGATGGCTGGCGCGTCACCGGCGTCAGCCGCCGGCCTGCGCCATTCGACCATCCGGGCTTCGAACATCTCTCGCTCGACCTCGGAAAGGTCGACACCATCGCGAACGCCGTCGCCGATCTCGCCCCGACCGCGCTGGTTCATGCCGCCGGCCTGCTGAAGGTCGCTCCGCTCGGATCGCTCGATCATGACGACGGCGCTGCGATGTGGCGGCTGCATGTCGACGTCGCCGAGCGTCTCGCCGACGCGTTGGCGCCGCGCCTGCCGCAAGCCGGCCGCATCATCTTCATCGGCAGCCGCACCGCATCGGGCGCCGCCGGCCGTGGGCAATATGCCGCGACGAAGGCGGCGCTGGTCGCGCTGGCGCGGTCCTGGGCGAGCGAGCTCGCACCGCGCGGCATCACGGTCAACGTCGTCGCGCCCGCCGCGACCGAAACGCCGATGCTGAAGGACCCGACGCGCGCCACCGTCGCACCGAAGCTGCCGCCGATCGGCCGCTTCATTCAACCGGAGGAAGTCGCGGCCGCGGTGGCCTTCCTGCTCTCGGCGGACGCCGCCGCCATTACCGGGCAGCAACTCGTCATCTGCGGCGGCAGCTCGCTTTGAGCTCGGGCCGAAAACGCTCTAGCTGAGGGCCGGCGGCGGGCTGAACTCGGAGGGCCGGTCGAACCGCGCGATCCGTTTGTCCAGACGCCACAGCTCGATGCGGTGGACCAGCACGAGCGCCGCGGCCTGGCGCTTGGCATCCTCGTCGTCGCCGCAAACGAGATTGATGCAACCGAACACATGGCCGTCCGGATCGATCTGGAAGGCGCGGTAGTGTTTGACGGATTGCATCATGACCCTCCATGCCGTCTGTTGCCTGGCGCACTCAGCAAATCGGTCAGGTTGGAAGCCACCTCGTTCTGCTTGGCGCGCCTCAGCAGGCTCTCGCGCTCCTTGCCGGGCGGCATCCCGCGGGCGCGCTCCCTGGCAATGTCTGCGAATGCCATCAGTCGCTCCTGGAGCGATTGCGTCTGTTTCCTTCGATTACGTTTGGCCGTCATCAGATACCTGCGAGACTTGTGGTCGAAAGAGCTGGCTCCGGCGGGGAGGTCTTGCGCCGGAGCCCTGGTCTTGCCGGCTGCAAGCGAACCGGCAAGGTTTGTAGCTTCAGGCACGAAGTAAGTTCCGGCATTTCCATAGGTTAACAACGCGGATTTTTGTACGGGGGCGCGGGGATGACAGCAAGGCCGCTGCCCGCCGATCAGCCGCGCCGGTACAGTTGCAGATATCCGGGTGAAAACAGCGCCGCGCTCTTGAGCGCATCCAGATCCAGGATCGTGAGCATCCGCTCCCGCAGCGTGATCAGCCCGGCGGCCCGGAGTTCCTGGATCGTGCGGTTGAGGTGGACGACGGAAAGTCCCGTGGCGTCGGCCAGATCCATCTGCGTCACCGGAAAATTGCACGAATTTCCGTCGACCAGACCGACCGGGCGAAGCCGCTCGTAAATCTCGCAGAACAGGTGAGCGACCTTCTCCAGGGCGGCGCGCCGCCCCAGGTTGATGGCCCATTCGCGTTGAATTGCGTTATTCAGCGCCGTCTCGCACAGGAACGCTTCGGCCAGCGTGCGCTCACTTTCGATGAGCTTTTCGAAACGGGGGCGCTTGATTTCGGCGTACGCAACCGGCGTTGCCGTCGTGATCGAATGGTCGATGGCGGGCAGGAGATAGGCGTAGGCGTCACAGGTCTCGCCGGGCAGGATGAAGTTGACGATCTGCCGCCGGCCATCCTCGAGCGTCTTGTGCCGGAACAGCCAGCCCGAGAGCACGATCCGGACACTGTCGATCGGATCGCCTTCCACGGTCAGATCTTCCCCCGGACCGGCGCGAAACAGGGCCTCGAGAATGGTCTGCTCGAGCGCCGCAGCTGCATCCTCGGACAAAGGCCGCAACACATTGAAGCGACGAATGACCGCGTGAGCCAGACCTCCTTCGTTGCCGTGGGAGCGCATCAGCCGTCCATCTAAGGCGTATGAAAGGTTCGCTTGGTGAGTGGAATTGCAATCTGGCACTGAAACCCCGAGGGGTCGAAGGACATCGTGGTGTGCCCCTTGAGATCAAACGCCAGGGTACGTTCCAAAAGCTCCGAGCCAAAACCTTTCCGCGCCGGCTGCACGACGGGCGGTCCGCCTCGCTCGCGCCAGTCGAACAGCAATTGCGGCTGATCGGAGCCTTCGTCGATGTGCCACGAGATTTCGAGGCGGCCCGACGGGTGTCCAAGCGCCCCGTATTTGAGCGCGTTGGTCGCGAGTTCGTGGATCGCCAGCGCGAAGGTCTCGGCGGCCTTGGGCTGGAAGCGGACCGCGGGGCCGGACACGCGCATCTGCTCGCCCTCGCGGGCGTTGTAGGCGAGCAGCTCCTCGACGACGAGATATTCGAGATCGACGCCGCCTTCGGGATCGCGCGTCACCAGCGCCTGGGTACGTGCAAAGGCGTTCAGGCGACCGTCGAGATGGGCCGAATAGTCCTCGACCGTGGAGCTCGTCTCGGCCGAGCGGCGGGCGATCGAGCGCACCACGCCCAGCGTGTTGCGCACGCGGTGCTGAAGCTCGGCCAGCAGAAGCCGCTGCCGTTCCTCGGCGCGCGTGATCGCGGTGACGTCGACGAAGGTGATGACCACGCCGGCGATGAAATTGTCGATGCTGCGATACGGCAGGATGCGGACGATGTAGCGCGTGCCGCTGTCCGGCGCGGTCAGCTCGCGCTCGGCGCTGGCAAGCGTGCGCAACACGCGGCGGACATCGTCATAGAGCTCCTCGATCGGGATGCGCGCCTTGATGTGCGCGATCGGGCGCCCGGTATCGGTCTCGACCAGATGCAGGATCTGGGTGATCGCCGGCGTGAAGTTCATCACGCGCAGATCGTTGTCCAGGAAGACGGTCGCGATCTGCGTGCTTTCAAGGAAATTCTTCAGGTCGCTGGTGGCGCGCGTCAGCTCCTGAACGCGATGCGCCAGCTCGCCATTGACGGTGGTCAGCTCCTCGTTGACCGACTGCAACTCCTCGCGCGAGGTCTCCAGCTCCTCATTGGCCGATTGCAGCTCTTCGTTGAGGGACTGGTACTCCTCGTTCGAGGATTTCAGCTCCTCGTTGGTGCTTTCCAGCTCCTCGATGGTTGCCTGGAGGCGCTCGCGGGTCGCGCGCAAATCGCTTTCGAGCCGCTCGACATGCTCGGTTCGCACCAGGCTGCCTGGATTGCTGTCGCTTTCTTGCGGCCCGCGCGCGGGACCGTCCTTGAACAGGACGACGAAATTGCGGTGGCCGTCCGCACCCTCCTGGATCGGCTCTACGGTGATGTCGACGAGCACCCGATGGCCGTTGACGCCGAGCTGGACCTGCTCGGCATGCGCGGATCCGCCGGTCTCGGCCGCGCGGCTGAGCGCCGTGCGCAATTCCAGCCGGAGGTCGCGGTGCACGAGCTGAAGCAGGTCGAGCGAAGCTGCCCCCGCCGTCGGCTCGATATAGCGGCCGGTGCGCCCGGAAAAATGCAGGATGTGGAAGTTGTCGTCCGTGATCACATAGGCCGGGGCATAGCGCTCGGCGATCCGCTGGGCGCGGCGCTCCAACCCGACATCGGGCCCGAACGAACGAACCGGCGGCAGCTCGACCGGAACGCGGCCCGCCGCGGTCGAGATCGGGAATTCCGGCGGCAGCCGCGTGCCCGTATCCAGTTTCTTGAAGATGCGGGCGCGGCGATCGACCGGCGCAAACAGCTTGGGATGCCGCGTCACGTTCTCGGAATTGCCGAGAAACAGAAACCGGTCCGGCAGCAGCGCAAAATGAAACAGCGGGATGACGCGGTTCTGCAGCTCGGCGTTCAGATAGATCAGCAGATTGCGGCAGGAGACCAGGTCGAGCTTCGAGAACGGGGCGTCCTTGATCACGTTGTGCTGGGAGAAGATGCACATCTCCCTGAGTTCCTTGACCACGCAATAGGTATCGCCTTCACGTACGAACCAGCGCGCCAGGCGCTCGGCGGTCATGTCCTGCTCGATGTTGGTGCGGTAACGGCCGACGCGCGCGGCCGCAAGCGCGCGGCCATCGATGTCGGTCGCGAAGATCTGGACCTGCGGGGCGGAATCCAGCCTCGCCATATGCTCCCGCAGCAGGATGCCGATCGAATAGGCTTCCTCGCCCGTGGCGCAGCCGAGCGCCCAGACGCGAACCTGCTGTCCCGCTCCCTTGTTCTCGAAGATCTTCGGAATGATCTGGCTCTCGAGCACCTCGAACTCGCGCTTGTCGCGAAAGAACTCGGTGACGCCGATCAGGAGATCGTTGAAGAGGTGCTGGGCCTCGTCCTTGTCGTTTCGGAGGAAGTCGACATAGGACGCGATCTCCTCGATCTGCACCACCTGCATGCGGCGCTGAACGCGGCGCAGAAACGTGTTCTGCTTGTAGCCGCGGAAATCGTTGCCGGTCTTGTTGCGCAGGATGTCGGCGATGCGCGACAGCGATGTGGCGGCGGCCGCCAGCACCTCGTCAAAACCCTGCTTCTCCTCCAGGCGCCGCAGATGGCGCGCATAGACCTGGATATGTTCGGGGATCTCCTCGGGCGCCAGCACATAGTCGGCGATGGCGGCCGGCTTGCTGCTGTCGGCGAGATGCTCGGACTCGTCGCCGTCGATTTTCTCGGCGATCGCGAGGCCGCCATGGTCCTTCAGCGTCGCCGCGCCCAGCGTCCCATCGCCGTCGGTCCCGTTCAGCAACACGCCAATGGATTGCTCGGCGCGCTCTTCCGCGAGCGAGACCAGGAAGCTGTCGATGGTTGCCCGCTCGCCGGGCCCCTGCTCCGCCTTGCGCACTGCGAAACGACCGCCCTGGATCGTGGTGATCATCGCCCTCGGGCTGAGGTAGATGGTCCCGCCTTCGATCGCCGCCCCGTCGCCGGGCTCGGAAAGGCGGGCTCCCTCGGCGCGCCGAATGAGGGCCCTGAGCCGCTCGTCCGCAAGCGCCTCGCGGTGCTGAAGCACCAGCACGAGCGTCTGGTCGTTGCCAAGAGCAAGCTTGCCGAAGAAGCGCTCGATGCTGTCGACGGCGCCGGCAGAAGCACCCACCCCGATGATCAACGGCGCCCTGGCCTGACGCTCCCCATCTCCCGGCGCGTTGGCGACTTCATCCATAATGGCCGTTACTCTCGTTGTCCGGAATCCCTGGAATGCAGCCGTCTGCAGATAGCAGAAAACCAGGCTATCCCAACAGCTAAATGGCGGAAATGGCTCCGTGTTCCGCCTGCAGATGAGTCCATGAGATGACGGGAAGCTGACCGGCTCCCCGGACAGACGGGCGTCAGGACGCCGCGGGCGGCGTCGAATCGACCTCTTGCCGAAGGTAGTTGACGCGCTCGGCGATCAGGGTGCGATGCCGCTCCCATTCCACCAGCGTCTGCCGAAGCAGGTCCACCAGCCTCTCCGCCTGGCGCGCGTCATGTCCAGAAGCCCGAAGCTCGCGCACCCGGTCTTCCTGATCGTGAATCCGCCGCCAGCCCTCGTCGATATCGGCATCGGCCTTCACCAGAAGGCGCTGCTCGGCGTGCAGCTGCTCGGTCCGCTCGGCAAGGGAGATGGCCATGTTGAGCGCCTACTTACGCCTCGCGCGGGCGGATCGCCGGATCGAAGGATTGTAGCACGACGCGCCGGATCATATCCGCATATTCGTGATATTCGGCAGCGCGCTTGTCGTACATTTCGGCGACCGCAGGCCGGCCGCTCCGTCGTCCGTCATCCGCCATGCGCTGCACCAGCTCGGCGCGCTCTTCGATGATCCGCAGCGCCACCCGCAGAGCCTCATCGACTTGCCCTTCCTGCTCCTTGGCG
The DNA here is from genome assembly GCF_028128765.1 of Bradyrhizobium sp. CCBAU 51627. GTDB lineage: Bacteria > Pseudomonadota > Alphaproteobacteria > Rhizobiales > Xanthobacteraceae > Bradyrhizobium. The sequence goes on along the minus strand of NZ_LBJG01000024.1, from coordinate 1,128,642 downwards.
AGCGCGTCGGCGGTATAGGCATGACCGACCTGACAGCGAAACCGCATGGGCTGACCACGTTTCACCGCGGACAGCACCCCGCCGCAACTGGGACAAGTCAGAGCCGCGGGATCTGCGATCGTGGCAAGGCTGGCCGATCCGATCCTTTCGCCGGCTGCGATTTCGACTTCCAGGCGGATATCGGGGGCGACCGGCAGCGCGGTCCCCGGCGCCTCCTGCGCGAGATCGGACAGCACGTCGCCGAGCCTTGGGGCCGGGACGCAGAGATCGGGGATCGTCGCTCCCAGGGCGCGCCGCGGCATCTCCGGCGAAATCGCGTCAGCAGGGTCCTGGACCAGTGCCATTCCGCCACAGCGCTTGATGGCATGGAGCCCGGCGGCGCCATCGGACAGCAGACCGCTCAGGACGATCCCGATGACGCGGGGACCGTGATGCACCGCAGCCGACCGGAACAGGGCGTCGATGGCCGGCCGAACCATGTTCTCGCGCGGGCCGCGGCCGAGCTGAATGTGATTTCCCGACAGCAGAAGATGATGGTCCGGAGCCGCCAGATAGACATGACCGCGCTCGAAGGCCATGCCGTCGACCGCCTGATGCACCGGAAGCCTTCCAGCGGCCGCGGCCACCGTCGACAGGATACCGATGCCCTGAGCCGGAATGTGCAGGACGATGAAGATGGCGGCCGGCAAATCGAGCGGAAGCGCGGCCAGTATATGCTTCAGCGGCGCAGTGGCGCCGGCGGAGCCCCCGATCACAATGATATCGCGGTTGCTCATGGGGAACCCACCATTGCATGCTTCGTTTGTACCAAGGCGGCCCTTCGCCGTATTGTTCCTATGCTTTTCGGCCGCTGGAGGAGACAGGGTGATATCGGAAACGTTGTCACGTGAGCGTGCGCCTCTGTCCGGACGCCGGGTTCTCGTCGTCGAGGATGAATATTTCCTCGCTGACGACATCAGCCGCGTGCTGCGATCGGTTGGCGCCGATGTTGCCGGACCGGTCGGTGAAGTCGAGGACGCGCTGCGCATCCTCCATGACGGCTCGGTGCTCGACGGCGCCGTGCTCGACGTGAACCTTCGCAGCGAAATGGTGTTTCCCATTGCGCAGGAGCTCAGGGCGCGCCATGTGCCGTTCGTGTTCACGACGGGCTATGACCCGGTCAGCATCGCACCTGAATTCCAGGACGTCTTGCTCTGGGAAAAGCCGATCGACGTTGCGGCCATGATCCGCGGGCTCGGCAGGCTGATCGGCCCACGCCAGATTTGACGCGCTTCGTTTGCCCGAAGGTTTCGGGCCTGCCTAGAGCAACCTGCTCCAGGTCAGCCACGCGGCGACGGCGATGCAGATGAAGATGGCGAGAAATGGCAGCCCGATACGCAGGGCCGAGGCCGCCCTGCCCGCTAGCTCAACATCATCCATATGATCGCCCCGAGCATAATGAGAAAGCCCGTGATCGCCGTGCCGACGAATACTTTTTCGACGCGATCCATTGCCGTCGTAGCCCCGGTCCCGGAACAATTGTGGCTTGTCCAGGTGTTTTCCGCATTAGGCTATGTGAATCGGTCGGGCGATAACGCCTGATTGCGTGACGCGATCACGCTTCGTCCAGAAGCTCCAGCAGCTCCTCGACCCGGTCGAATGGGGCATGGCGCAGCGGTGCGTGATAGACGACGCGATCGCCGTCGCGTTGCAGCGACTTCCCTTTGGATTTCCGCAACCGTCCCGGCAGGAACGTTGCAGCCACCGCGCTTTGGCCGACGTCGAGACGAATGATGCCTCTGCGCTTGCAATCCAGCCGCAGTCGCGCAGCCGCAAAGAAATCGCGGGCCGCCTGCGGCAATGGTCCGAAGCGACGCGAGGTCTCCTCCTCGAGATCCTCGAGTTCGTCGTCGCTGGCGCAGCGCGCCGCACGGGCGTAGAGTTCCAGCCGCACCGGCGCGGATTGCACATAGCTCGGAGGCAGCATGTCCGCGACCGGCAGATTGAGGTCGGGCACCCACACCACGGACCTGCCGTCGTCGACCTTCTCCGAGGCCATCTTCAAGAGGTGGCTGTAGAGCACGGGGCCGAACACCTGGACGTGACCGGATTGCTGCTCCGAGAACAGATCGCCCGCGCCGCGGAGATCGAGGTCGCGCTCGCTGATGGCAAAGCCCGCGCCCGGCCGGCTGAACTCCTCCAGCACCGCCAGCCGCTTCTCGGATTGCCCCGACGCCGACTCGGTCAAGAGATAGGCGAAGGCGCGGATGCCGCCGCGGCCGACGCGACCGCGGAGCTGATGCAGTTGGGCCAGGCCAAAATTTTCGGGCCAGCAGACCACGATGGTGTTGGCGCGCGGGATATCGAGGCCGCTCTCCACGATGTTTGTTGCGAGCAGCACGTCGGCCTTGCCTTCGACGAAGGTCATCATGCGCTCGTCGATCTCGTCCGCCGGCAATTTGCCATGCAGACAAATGATCTTGAGATCGGGCGCCACCGCCTGCACGCGCGCCAGCATGGGCTCGAGATCGTGGATTCGCGGGCATATCAGGAAGCTCTGTCCGTGCCGACGCTGCTCGCGCAGCAGCGCCGAGGCAATCGCGGCGTCCGACAGCGGCGCGATCTTGGTCGCGACCGGCAAGCGGTGAACGGGCGGCGACGCAATGACGCTGAGATCCCTGAAGCCGGCAAGACCCGCGGCGAGCGTGCGCGGAATCGGCGTGGCGCTCATCCAGAGCGTATGCGCATTCTTGGCCAATCCGGACAGCTTTGCCTTCTCGGCGGCGCCGAAATGCTGCTCCTCATCGATGATCACGAGGCCGAGATCATCGAACTTCACGTCCTTCGAGGTCAGCGCTTGCGTGCCGACCACCACCTTGATCCGGCCGCTGCGCAAGCCTTCCTTGGTCTCTCGCAGTTCCGCGGCCGACGTGGCGCGCGACAGGCTGCCGACCTCGATATCAAGAGGCGCAAAGCGCTTGCGGAAGGTCGCGACGTGCTGCCTCGCCAGCACGGTCGTCGGCACCGCGATCGCCACCTGCTTGCCCGACAGCACCACGGCGGCGGCCGCGCGCAGCGCCACCTCGGTCTTGCCGAAGCCGACGTCGCCGCAGATCACCCGGTCCATGGGATGGCCGGATGCAAGATCATCCAGCACGTCGTTGATGGCCTTGGCCTGGTCGATGGTCGTGAAATAGGGGAAGCGCGCGACGAATTTTTCGTAAGGCGCCCCCGGCGGGACCAGCTTTGCCGCCTTGCGCCGCTTGCGCTGGCTGATGTGCCTTGCAAGCACCTTGCCGGCGGCCTGGATCTCCTGTTCGGCCTCACCGCGGCGGGCCCACCATGTGCTGCCATCCGCCTTGTCGAGCGCGAGCTTGCCGCGCTCCGTCGAGTACGGCCACATCAACGCCAGATCAGGCAGCGGCACCAGGACAGCGTCGTCGCCGGCGAAGGACAGCCTGACCATCTCGCGCATCGCGCCGCCGCCGGTATTGACGGTCTGCAGACCGTCGAGCACGCAGATGCCGCGCTGGAGATGCACGACGACCGTGCCCTGCTCCGGCACGTCGGCATGGTCGAAGGCGGCGCCCCAGCTTCGCGCCATCGGCTGCGGGTGATGCGCACGGCTTCCGAGCACGTCGCTCGCGGTCAGGACGACGGCAGGCTTCTTGCCTGGAATGACAAAGCCGGCGTCGAGATCGGCCAGCAGCGCCACGTCGCGTTGGCGCGCGCTCTCGACCTCGTCCCAATTCCCGACGCGTTCCGCCTTGACGCCGCTCATCCGCTCCATCACGCGCAGATCTTCCTCCAACGCCGCGACGAAGATCAGGCGCGAACCTGCGCGCCTGACATCCTCGACGAAGGCGCGCAGCGCTTTCCTTGACGAAGTCAGCTTGGAGAATTCGGGCGTCGGCTGGAACGGCGCGCTGCGCGGCAGCACTTTCATGCCGCGGACCGCCTGCTTCCAGTCGCTCCGCCCGAGATATTCGCGCTCTCGGTCCGAGCGGCCGGCGGCCTCCTCGATCGTGCTCAGCCAGGCATCGGCATGCACGGGAGCACCGGCATCGGCGATCCACTTGGCTTTTCCGCAGTAATCGAACAGCGTCGCGCGCCTGGCCCGCGGACCTGACATGGCTGTTCGTTCCGACATGGGATCGACGAGAAGCTCCCTGGTCTCGAAGATGATGTCGTGTTCTTGCGGGTCGAACGCCACGATCCGCTTGATGGCGCGCGCCGAATGCTCCACCCGGAACGGCCCCAACGCGCCTGCGGGAAAGATCTCGAAGGTCTGGCCGTGAAACAGGGCGCCGCCCGGATAATCCGGCTCGTCGTCGAGATCATAGCCCAGCTCTTCCAGACGGACGCTGAGCTCGGCTTCCGAAAACGTGCCACCGACCTTCAGGCTCGTGTTCAGGCGCAACAGGTTCGTCGGGAGCGGCAAGCGCTCCATGACGGCTTCCGCGGTCGAGATGAGAAAGATCGGCTGCCTGGATCTTGCAAGACGCCGCAGCACCGAAGCTCTGCGGCCTGCGATCTCGCGCGAGGGCTCCAATTGATCGAACGGCAAGGTGTTCAGCCGCGGAAACACCAGGACCTCGCAGGAGGGGTCGAGCGCATGAATGACGCTGCCGAGCCGCTCCGCCCTGTTCTCGTTCTCGGCGAGGAATACGACGCCGCTGCGGCCAGAGTCCTTCCATTGCGCCAGCAGATGCAGCGCCATCATTCCGAGCGGCGACGACGACGAGATCGCAGCGCGCTGCGGGCTCTTGCTCGGTTTCGGGGGAGACTTGCTTGGTATGCGCCTGCTGCTCGGGCTCTTTGTAGAACTCTTGGCGAGCGAGCGCTTCTTGGGCGAACTCTTGACCGGCGAGTTCTTGGCTGCTGGCCGCACTTTCCTGGAATGACGCACGTGAATCCGTTTCTGGTCGTAAGCGGTCGTCAATGCCTGCGCAGCCGAGCTCTTGTTGATTCGACCGCGGACATGCATATGGGACGAGGCGCACGAACATGCGCCTCCCATAAACCTCATACGACACAAAGGTCGTCGGCCAACGCAAAAGCGCGAGGACAGGCCGCCAGTCGTCTAGCAGACGCGCCGGCCCATTTCCACTCTTGTCTCGATGCAGCGACTAAATGATACCGCCCTGCCGGAGCGCTGCAATTGCAGCAGCGTCATAGCCAAGTTCCGCCAGCACGGAATCAGTATGCTCGCCGAGTGTCGGCGGACGTGCCGCAATCTCTCCCGGCGTTTCCGACAGGCGGATGGCGGCGCGGGCCACCGGTGCCTGTTTCGGCAAGCCGGGATAATCGATCTCGTGGAGAAATCCTGCGGCGCGGATGTGCGGATGATCCAGCGCCTGCTGCGGGCTCAAAACCGGTCCGGTGGGAATCATCGCCTCGCCGAGCGTGTCGACCGCCTCCTGCGTGGTGCGCTCGGCGCACCAGCGCGCCATCCGCTCGCTGATGATGGCACCGTTGTTGCCGCGGCTGATATCGTCGGCAAAGCGCGGATCGTTCAGCCAAAGCTCCTCTTCGCCCATCAGCCTTGCCCAGCGCTTGAACAGCGGATGGCCCGTGACCTGGCACAGCACCCAGCCGTCCCTGGTGCGATAGATATCCGCAGGCGCCGCGGTCTGGCCGAGATTCCCTGATGGCGCCCGGTTGACGTTGATGACGGCCTGCTCGATCAGTGTGGCATTGGTGAAGGACAGGGCGGTTGCCAGCAGCGCGCCCTCGACGATTTGCCCGCGTCCGGATTTGCCGCGCTCGATCAGTGCGGCGAGCGTGCCGAACGCGCAGTGCAGCGCGGTGCCGAAATCGACCCAGTTCACCGCCGCGCGATAGGGCGGATTGCCGGCGCCGGTCATGTAGACCGAGCCCGACATCACCTGCCCGACGCCGTCGAAGCCGACGCGGTCGGACCAGGGTCCCGGCCCGCCGAAGGCGGTTGCCGTGGTCAGGATGATGTCCGGCCTGATCGCCTTCAGCTGCTCGTAATCGAGTTTCATTGCGCGCAAGGTCTGCGGCGGCAAATTGGCAACCACGACATCAGCGGTCGCGATCAGCTTGCGCATCACCTCCTGCCCCTCCGCCGTCATTGGATCGAGCGTGATGCACTTCTTGTTGCGGTTGACCTGGAGGAACAGTGCGCCCTCGCCGCCTTCACCGACCGGCGCCACGAAACGGTCCTCGCTGCCGTCGCGCTTTTCGACGCGGATGACCTCGGCACCGAACTCGGCCAGCAATGTCGCGCAATAGGGCCCTGCGATATAGCGCCCGAAATCGAGGACACGCACGCCTTCCAGAACTCCCCCCATCGACCTCATTCCTCCAGCATTTCCGGTCAGATTACAGGGAATGAGTGCCGCGGCAAGGTGGCAGCACATGCAACGCTCTGCCTTGCAAGATGTGATCGGCCAGGCGTTTCGGCCGGCGGAAATTCTGCTCTAGTATGGATCATCCGCCCTCCAGCCAGAGGCACGTCCATGCCGCAACAATTCGATCGATCCGCAGAAGATCTCGGCAACGCCATCCATTTCGAGCACGTCAACATCCAGGTTCCTGACCAGCGCCTCGCCACGCTATTTTATGTCACCGGCCTCGGGTTGACCCGCGATCCCTACCTCATGGTGTCCGACACCAACATGTGGATCAACGTCGGTCGCAGCCAGTTTCATCTCCCCAGCGGCAAGGCGCAGGTGCTGCGCGGCCGCACCGGCCTCGTCATCGAGGGACGCGAGGCGCTGCTGGCGCGACTGGCCTCGGTTGCGAAGAAGCTCGAAGGCACCGCCTTCGCCTACGCCGAGCACAACGACTATGTCGAAGCGACCTGCCCGTGGGGCAACCGCCTGCGCATCCACGATCCGGACGCGGCGCGCTTCGGCCGCATCACGCTCGGAATCCCCTATGTCGAGTTCGACGTGCCGGCCGGATCGGCCCAGGCGATCTGCGCGTTCTATCCTGACATCATGGGCATGCCGGCGGCCTTGCGCAACGGCGACGACAAGGTGGCGGCGGTGAAGACCGGCCGCGACCAGCATCTCTTGTTCCGCGAGACCGACCGGCAGCAAGCAGGCTATGACGGCCACCATGTGCAGATGTACATCACCGATTTCTCCGGCCCTTACCGCAAGCTGCTGGCGCGCGAGCTGATCTCCCGCGAGGACAACCAGTACCAATACCGCTTCTGCGACATCATCGATCTCGACACCGGCAAGCCTGTCTTCACCGTCGAGCACGAGGTGCGTAGCGCGACGCATCCGATGTTCATGCGGCCGATGGTCAACCGCAATCCCCTGGTCAACAATCGTAACTACGCGTTCGGCCACGATCAGGCGTCGTGGGCGATGGGGCCGGATCAATACGACGGATAACAGAGCGCCCGGCTCGGGTGCCGCGCACTACTCGCCCGCGTCATCGCCGTCCAGGCGAAGGTGAATGCGACCGTCTTTCCGTTCAGGCACGGCCGACGGGTCCACTCACCTTCTGTCCACCACGCACTCCGCACCATCGATGACGTACGCCGCGTGACGAAAATCCCTGATCGTGGCGAGCTTGTCGGCGGACCAGTTCAGCAGCATGAAATATTTCGGCCGCCCGTTCGGCTCGTTCGGGTCGAACACCAGGATCGCCGGACGTCCCTCCACCTGTCCGGTCACCAGGTGCCAGTCGCTGACCTTCGCGTAATTGCCGAAATATTTCGACACCTCGGTCTTGCCGTTCATCCTCTTCCGGTTGACCAAATCGAGCCTGACGTCGTCTGCGATCATGGCTCGGATGGCGTCGAAGTCGCGGGCATTGAAATGGCTAACATAGGTATTGAGCCTCCTGCGATCGGCTTCCGACAAGCGAGACTGCGGCGCGTCGTCCGGCTCCTCCGCGAGTTCGCGGAGCTGCGTGCGCCCACGATGCAGCGCGGCTTTCACCGCCGGCAGGCTGAAATCCATGATGTCGCAGACCTCGGCAAGCGAGCAGCCGAGCACGTCCATCAGGATCACGCTGGATCGCTGCGACACCGGCAGCCGCATGAAGGTGCGCAAGCTGGTCGCAGCGATCTGACGACTTTCCAGATCATCGAGCTGGTCGGCAATCATCTCCACCTCCTCAGCCGAATGCAGCGCCTCCTGCCGGTTGCGGCGGCGCAGGAAATCCAGCGCAGTGTTGTGCGCGATACGGAACAGCCAGCCCTCCGGATTGATGACGGGCGTGGCCGATCGCAGCGCGTCCATCGCCTTGATCAGGGCGTCCTGAAGCACGTCCTCACCGTCGATGACCGAGCCGACCATGCGCGCGCAGTAGCGATGGAGCTTCGGTCTTATCTCCCCCATCAGGGCCTCGATATCGATGGTGGCCAGGGGGTCTGGCGCCATTGTTCCTGCTCCTCGCCTGTTCAGGCCTTTTCCAGCATACGGTAGTTGCCGACGACTTTCACATCACGAACCAGCGGCGGCTCGGCGCAGCGGTCGCGGATTCCGTCCTGGAATGCCTGAAACGCCCTGAGCTTCGGGATTGGGCTGGAGCCGTCCGCGGCGGAGGTCTCGACGAAATGGATGAAGGTGTCGTCCTCCAGCCGCAGCGTCAGATAGCGAACGCCGTCAGGGCCGGCCGCCTTCAACTCCGCAAACACTGCCGAAACCAGTTCAGCATTCCTGTCGGCCAGCTCCGGCTTGGCCTTGTATCTGATCAAAGTCCTTCTCATCGCACGCTCCTTGCTTTTGCCGCGACCGAGAGCGCGTCATCGCGCCCCATCGTTCTGCTCGAGCATGATCTTCCCGAAAACCGGTGTCGACTTTCCCGGATCGCACTCGAGCGAATGACCGCTTCAGCTCCCCAAGGACGTTTGCCGGCCGCCGAAGGATTCGCCTCTCAGAAAATTATTTCCGGGCGCATCCTTTGCGCCTCCGACCTCGTCTAGCCCGCAGAACGCGCTGCGACAGGGTGGCGCGACGCACGGAGAGAGGGCGATGCAGACCCCGACCAATCGCGCCGAGCAGAACTGGGTGCTTGGCGTCACCTCGCTGGCATCCTTCATGATGGCGCTGGACGCCATGATCATTACAACGGCATTCGCGGCCATCCGCGGCGAATTCGGCAGCCAGGTCGAGACGCTGCAATGGACCGTCAACGCCTTCAACCTGACGTTCGCCGTGCTGCTGCTGACCGGCGCCGCGCTCGGCGACCGCTTCGGGCGCCGCCGCATGTTCGCAGCCGGGATTGCCCTGTTCGTCGTGGCATCGGCAGCCTGCGCGCTCGCAGGCAGCGCCACCGCACTGATTGCCGCCCGCGCGCTGCAAGGCGCCGGCGCCGCGCTGGTGATGCCGCTCGCGATGGCGATCCTGAGTGGCACGTTCGGCCGAGAAGAGCGCGCCCGCGCACTCGGCATTTTCAGCAGCATCACCGGATGCGCGCTGATCATAGGCCCCGCCATCGGCGGCTTTATCACCGAACACCTCGGCTGGCGCTGGGTCTTCTGGATCAACCTGCCCATCGGCCTGATCGCGATCGCCCTGGTGCTGCGACGGTTGCGCGAGAGCTTCGGACCGGCCGCCACACTGGACCTCCCCGGACTGACGCTCGTCGCCCTCGCGGCGCTGGCGCTGGTCTGGAGCCTGTTGCGCGGCAACGTTGTGGGATGGGCGAGCGCCGAGGTCGTGGGCGTGCTGATGTCAGGTCTGGCGCTGGCAATCTGCTTCGTGTTCTGGGAATTGCGCGCGGCCGCGCCGATGGTGCCGATGCGGCTGTTTGCATCGCGCGCGCTCGCCTCCGGGATGTCCGCAAGCGTGCTGTTCTACGCGGCGATGTATGGCGTGTTGTTCCTGCTGCCGCAATTCCTGCAGACCACGCTGGGCTTCGACGCCTTCGGCGCCGGACTTCGCCTGCTGCCCTGGACCGCGACACTATTCGTCACCGCCCCGATCGCCGGCGCAGTCGTCAACAGGTTCGGCGAGCGGCCGCTGGTGGTGACGGGATTGCTGATGCAGGCGATCGGCCTTGGCTGGATCGCCGAGATCGCGAGTCCCGCAGTTCACTACTCCGCGCTGGTCGCGCCGCTGGTGCTGGCAGGCGTCGGCGTCTCGATGGCGATGCCAGCGGCGCAGAACGCCATCCTGAGCTCGGTGGCTGTGGCCGAAATGGGCAAGGCGTCCGGCGTCTTCAACATGGGCCGCTTTCTCGGCGGCATGTTCGGGATCGCCGCGCTGGTGGCGACCTTCTCGGCCAACGGTGCGGTCGATTCGGCCGCGCATTTCGAGAGCGGATTTGCTGCGGCGATGAGCCTTGCCGCAACGCTGTCGTTGGCCGGCGCAATTGCGGGATTTTTCCTGCCGGCACGGCGCCCCCTCGCCACCGCAACGGCGCCGCAGGATGCGTGACGCTCACAACGGTGGAGTTTCGCTCCTGGCCGATCGGCCAATGGCCGTCGCCCCGGGGGGCTCGAGGTGATCAGGGCCTTCGACCTCGCGATTCTTCCGGCCCAGTTGTATCATTCGGTATGAGCGAATCCGACCCCACCGGAGGCGATGCGACCCGCGTTCGCAAGATCATCCATATCGACATGGATGCCTTCTATGCATCCGTGGAGCAGCGCGACAATCCGGAGCTGCGCGGCAAGCCCGTTGCGGTCGGTGGTTCGGCCGAGCGCGGCGTGGTCGCGGCGGCAAGCTACGAGGCGCGCAAATTCGGTGTTCGCTCCGCGATGCCATCGGTCACCGCCAAGCGGCAATGTCCGGACCTGGTCTTCGTGAAGCCGCGTTTCGAGGTCTACAAGGCGATCAGCCGGCAGATCCGCGAGATCTTTGCCGAACACACTGATATCATCGAGCCATTGTCCCTCGACGAGGCCTATCTCGATGTGACCGAAAACCTGCAGGGCATCGAGCTCGCCCGAGACATCGCGCGGCTGATCCGCGAGAAGATCAAGGCCGAGACCGGCCTCAATGCATCGGCGGGCATTTCCTACAATAAGTTCCTGGCGAAGCTCGCCTCCGATCACCGCAAGCCCAACGGCCAGTTCGTGATCTCGCCGGAGATGGGGCCCGCCTTCGTCGAGACGCTGCCCGTCGGCAAGTTCCACGGGATCGGACCGGCGACCAGTGCGAAGATGAACGCGCTTGGCCTGTTCACCGGTCTCGACATCCGCAACCAGACGCTCGAGTTCATGAACGCCAACTTCGGCAAGTCGGGCGCCTATTATTACTGGATCTCGCGCGGCGTCGACGAACGGCCGGTGCGCGCCAACCGGATTCGCAAGTCCATCGGCGCCGAGACCACGTTCTCGGCCGATCTGGCCGAATTCGACGCGCTCGTTGCCAGGCTTCGACCTCTTGTCGAGAAGGTCTGGCGTCATTGCGAGACGACGGGCAGCCGAGGCCGCACCGTCACCTTGAAGATCAAGTTTGCCGATTTCGAGATCATCACGCGCAGCAGGTCCGCGCTGGCGCCGGTCACGGGCCGAGACGAGCTAGAGCGCCTCGCCTGCGGCTTGCTCGAAGTCGAGATGCCGCTGCCGAAGCGGGTCAGGCTGCTCGGCGTATCGCTGTCTTCCCTCCAGGCCGGCAACGATGTGGAACCGCAACTGACGCTGGGGATTTGAGGGACGCCGCGCGCCGACCGCGATCAGGCCGCAATGTCTTCCGCGCTGCCCTGTCCCTCGTCGCGCTTTGCATTGATCAGGTTGAGCAAGTGCGCGGCCGCGCGGGCGTCGCAGAGCGCGCGATGGTGGTCTTTCAGCTCGATATTGTAGGCACGGGTGAGCTTGCCGAGACCGTAAGACCGGTGACCTGGGTAATGCCGGCGCATGCCTGCACAGGTGCAGAATTTTGGAAAGCGGAAGCGCCGTTCGAGGCGCTCGTATTCCGCGGCGATGAAGCCATAATCGAAGTTGACGTTGTGGGCGACGAAAATGCCGTCGCCCATGAATTGCATGAAGCTGTCAGCGATTTCTGCGAATAACGGCGCGCTCCGCACCATGTCGTTGGTGATGCCTGTCAACGCGACAATCTTGGCCGGGATCGACCGCTGGGGATTGAGCAGCGAATGCCACTCCGCCACGATCTCATGATTGCGGATCCTGACGGCGCCGATCTCGGTGATGCGATCGCCCCCGGTCCAGCCGCCGGTGGTCTCGATGTCCACGACGACATAATCCTGGTCCGGATCGAAACGGAAGTCGGCGCGGCCGATCTCCGCGGGAATGCCGGCGTTATCGAGCTGGCGAAGCCGCGTCAGCTGGTTGCGCCTGATGACGTCGCCCTCGGCCTTCACTTCCATGAACGAGACGGCACCATTGGCCACGAGCATGAGATCGGGAAAACCATCGCGCATGGCGCGATAGTCTTCGCACATCATGCGAAGCATGGTGGCAAGACCGGCAGCATTGGCGCCGGCAAGCAGCGCCCGGAGCGCAGCCATATCGACATGGTCCCAGGCGAACACGCCGTTCGGCTTTCCCCATTTCGCCGCGACGATCCGCAGGATCTGGGGGAGCGCGGCGTTCGACGCAACGGCCTCGAGCTTCGCCTCGATCTGCGGAGAGAACATCAGCGCAAAGGTTCTGTCCTTCAGGCAATGCGGCATCCAGTCGAAGCCGCTGTGCAGCTGCCCGGATTCGAACAGCTCGTCCCAGAACAGCAATCCGAACAGGCAATGCCAGAGCGTATTTTCGGCGTGGAAGACCTCGAGGCCTTGCCGGCGCAAGACGCCCGCAATGCCGGCCTCCGGACGACCGCGCCAGATATCGTCGACCCTGAGCGTCCGCCCCGCGCGCAGCAGCTCGGTGCACAGTCCCGTCCGGCGCCCATCGAACTTGCGGGCATAGAAATCGCTTGCGAAGACGAATTCGTCGTCACTTGCGGGATCGTCGATCATACGGCGCAGCAGAGCTTCGGCGGCGTCCCTGTCGCCTTCCGCATAAAGCAAGCGCGCGAGGCGCTCGTGGCATTCGGCGGAGAAGCCGGCGCGGTAGAGCTGGATCGCGAGCGCGGCCTCCCCCTTCTTTTCAAAATGCAGACCCGCCTTGTGCGCCGCGCGGCTTCTCAGATCGCCCGCGTAGTCCGTCGGACAGAGCGGGCCGCCGAGAATGCCGGCAACGGAGTCGCGATAGACCTCGTCGGATTTGGTCTCGAGGCGGCGCAGCAGGCGGGCGTAGTGGAAGCAGGCCCTCGCTTCATCCGCGTCGGCAAACCGGGCGCTGAAATCCGCCTGGTCGTTGGTGCGCAGGATGCCGAGGTCGCGCAACGCGAAGTTCTTGAGGTTGTGCTCAGTCTTGCCAAAGTAGAGGTACAGCAGAAACTCCAGCGGCTCGGTGTCACCGAGTGCGATGAACGCATCACCACCGCAGTGCCGGAATGCAGTGCCAAACGACAAATGAGCGAGACAATACTCCGCCAGCTTGCCCTTCGACCACGACGCCCGGACATCGCTCATGCCGGCCGCCTTCGCACCATCGAACAGTACCGGCTTGGCGAGGCACGCCACGAACGCAGCGTAATCCTTTTCGACCAGGCTTCGAACATGAGCGGAGGCAGCAAGCTCCCCCAGCGCGCCGACCGGGTCCGCGATCTCCGTGTACTTGAACGTCGACGGATTGAAGACCGTGCCGTTCCGATTGACCATTCGGATGAACAGGCACTGGGCGTCTTTCGACAGCGACGAGAATCGAGCGACAAACGCGTGGTGCCTTTCAGTCAGCACCGGACCGTAAGTCTCGCAAACGAAGCTCAACATCTCCCTGAAGTGGTCGTGATAGTAGTAGACCGGCAGGACTGGCAGGCTCATCAGTGCTTCGCTCTCGGCGCGGTGGAGCGAAATCCAGCTTTGGTCAAATTTGCGCGGACGGCGGAGGCGCCGGCCATCCTTGATTCATGAGCGTGCATGTTCGACATCTGTTCTTTTTCGCCCGGCAGTGTCAAGCCCGGAACTTCACGACCGAACCGCAATCCAGAGCGATCTGCATTCTCAGTGCCTACCTCCGACAGGAGCATCATCCGCGGACGGCACCGAGTTTTCGGCGGGACGACGGCTTGGCTTTTCGATCGATGTCGATCTCGGCGCGACTGCCGCCTTCAGGCCTCCGAGCTCGGAGATCGAGAGCTCCAGTTCCCAACCATACGCATCAAGGACGTCCTGAACGATGGCCAGACCCAGGCCCGCAGCGCCCCGCTCATCAAGACGGACGCCGCGTTCGAGCACGTGTGACAAGAGGGCCGGTTCGATGCCTTGGCCGTCGTCTTCGACGACAAGGGATGGCCCGCTTTCACCGGTCGTGATCCGGACACATCCTGCAGCATGGTGGGCGGCATTCTCGATCAGATTGCCGAGAACCTCCGCGAGGTCGGTCCGATCGAGCGGGACGGACAAATCGTCGCCGACAAGGTTCTCGAAACTCACGCGCCCGCCGTCGGGAGTGCGCGATACGGTCGTGACGATCGAGTCGACGAGCGGCTTCACATGGCCGGATGCTGCAGCGTTGCCTCTGCTGTGCCCGCGGACCCTGGCTCGCACGAGTTCGCGGTCAACATGGCGACCCATGGCATCGCTTACGGCTTCGATGTCTCGAGCAATGTCGCGCTCGCCCCTCTCTCGGAGGCGCGACGCATCGGCCGCAAGCGCCGCAAGCGGCGTCTTCAGTCCGTGCGCCAGGTCCGTAGCGCGACCGCGGGATCGTTCGATTTCGTATTCCTGCGCATCGATGAGCGCGTTGACTTCTTCGACAAGGGGGTGGACTTCGGCCGGGACCGAGGACGGCAGGTGGCGAATTCGCCCGGCCCTGATATCGGCCACTCCGCGGCGCAGCGCGATCAGCGGATGCAAGCCGACGCCAACCTGGATCCAGGTCGCAAGGGTCAGCACACAGCCGAGAAGGACGAGCGCAATCGAGAGATCCCTGGCGAACGCGGAGCTTGCCTCCGAAACCCTCGCCAGATCCTCAGCGACGGCAAGGCGGATGGTCACGGGCTTGCCGCCCGCAGAAAGCGTGATTGCGCGCTCGGTCACCAACACGCGCTGGCCACCAGGTCCTGCGGCTTCGTGCTGATGCGTTTCGCCGGGTGCGAGCCGATCCGCCGGCAACTCCATGGCGGAATCCCACAGCGAGCGCGAGCGAAGCAATTGTCCATGATCATCGCCGACCTGCCAGTAGAGTCCGGAAAGGGGATCGGCAAACCGTGGATCGACGGGTGTCTGCGTCAAGACCAGCTTGCCTTGGGGGTCGACGTCGATATTGGCGAGAAGCTGCTTTAGATGGACCTCGAGATCCTGGGCCAGCGTGCGCGAGACGTGGCGCTCGAAGACGACGACGAGCGCGACGCCGGAAATCCCAAGCGCAATCAGGATCGCGACGATGCCGCCGGCGACAAGTCGCAGTTTGAGCGAATGCCGGCTCATTCGGAGGCCCCGGGCACCAGATAACCGAACCCACGCCGCGTCTCGATCGCATCCGCGCCCAGCTTCTTGCGCACGCGGCCGACCAGCACCTCGAGCGTGTTCGAGTCGTGCTCCTCGCCGTGGCCGTAGACATTTTCGTCGATCTCCTGCGGCGAGACGACCCGCCCGCGATTGCGGAGAAGATGGGCGACCAGCCTGTACTCGAGCGGCGAAAGCGTGATCGGCACGCCGCGACGCGTCACCTTCATCTGTCGCTCGTCGAGCGTGATCTCTCCCGCGGTCATGATCGAGGAGCCGTGTCCCGCCGATCGCCGCACGACGGACCGCAGCCGCGCCAGCAACTCCTCCATCCGGAACGGCTTCGGCAAGTAGTCGTCCGCACCCGCATCGATGCCATCGACCCGCTCGGCCCAGCTCCCACGCGCGGTGAGGATGAGAACGGGCATGTGGCGCCCGGTGGCGCGCCAGCGCTTCAAGACCGCGAGGCCGTCCATCCCGGGCAGGCCAAGATCGAGAATGACGGCTCCGTAGTCCTCGGTATCGCCGAGAAACCAGGCGTCCTCGCCGTTCGCAACCGTTTCGACCACGTAGCCGGACGCTTCGAGCGTGCGCGTAACGTCCGACGCGATCCGCGGGTCGTCCTCGACAACAAGCACGCGCATCACTTCTCCCTGGCCCGTTCGACTTCGCCGCTCTTGGCATTGACGTGGATTTCGAACAGGCGTCCCTGGTCGTCCACAACGCGCAGCTCGTACATCCAGGCGCCGGCTTCGCGTTCGAGCTTCACACCGACGACCTCGCCCGGAAGCTTCTCCTTGACCACGTTCAGGATGTCGGCAAACGGACGGATCTCGCCGGCCTCAACGGCCTGCCGAGCATCATCGTGATCTCGCGCAAGGGACGGCGCACCGCTGCTTGCGGCCACAAGGGCAGCCGCAAGGATCAGGGTACCAATTCGGCGCAGTCCTGGACACATGAAGAAGCTCGTCATCCGGAAGATATGGATGCCAGATATCACCTGACAAATAGCTGACCTGGCTCAACAGGCGTTGGTCAGGCCGCTTCTGGCAAGTTGCCCCGCATCGCCGGCGCGTGGTGCGGCCGGCCACTGTCAGGAGAGACCTATGCGCAAGATCGCCATTCTTACCGTCGCCGCCGTGATCCTCGGGGCGGCGTCCGCCCAGGCCGGCAGCCTCGGCAAACCGTGCACGTCCGCCCCCGAGGCCCAGTGGCTGCCGATGGCTCAATTGCAGGCCAAGGTCGAGGCCCAGGGCTACAAGGTCCAGAAGGCCAAGCTCAAGAACGCCTGTGGCGAACTCTATACGCTCGACAAGAACGGCAATCGGGTGGAGCTGTTCGTGGACCCGACCAACGGCCAGATCATTGGCCAGATGTAGCCGTCCGCAAATGAGAACCGTGAGCAACACGATCGGAGCCGGCGGCGCGATGCCGCCGGCCACGGTCAAGGTCTGGGATCCGTTCGTCCGGATCTTCCACTGGTCGCTGGCGAGCCTGTTCGTTCTGGCCTACGCCACCGGCGACGAGATCGAGCGGGTGCACGTCGCGGCCGGCTACGCCATCGCCGGCTTCCTCGCGATCCGCATCGTCTGGGGTTTCGTCGGCCCGCGACATGCGCGCTTCTCGAACTTCGTTCGTCCGCCACGCGAGGTGCTCGCCTATCTTCGCGATGTCGCTCTGCTCAGGGCGCCCCGCTACATCGGACATAACCCCGCTGGCGGTGCCATGATCATCGCCCTCATTGTCGCGCTGGCCGGCACCTGTGCGACGGGCTACATGATGACGACGGATGCCTACTGGGGCTCGAAGCTGATCGAACACGTTCACGAATTCCTGGCCAACCTGACCGTCGGCCTGGTCGTGGCGCATGTCCTTGGCGTGTTGATCGCAAGCTTCGAGCATCGCGAGAACCTGGTCGCGTCCATGATCTCCGGCCGCAAGAGAGCTACTGACTAGGCAGCTCTCTTCAAAAACCCAAACTGCAACCAGGAGCGCCCTGTGCCAGCCACCCCTCACATCGAAAAGCACTTCACCGCCTCGGAAAGCGTCCGTGACGTCGTGATCGGGATGGCTGACGGCTTGACGGTCCCGTTCGCGCTGGCAGCCGGTCTTTCCGCGGCCGTTACCAACACGG
Source organism: Bradyrhizobium sp. CCBAU 51627 (assembly GCF_028128765.1). Taxonomy (GTDB): domain Bacteria; phylum Pseudomonadota; class Alphaproteobacteria; order Rhizobiales; family Xanthobacteraceae; genus Bradyrhizobium. The sequence continues at coordinate 1,111,130 of NZ_LBJG01000024.1, read as the reverse complement.
ACGTGATCGTCACTGCCGGGTTGGCGGAGGTTGTCGCCGGCGCCATCGCGATGGGCCTTGGCGGATATCTCGCCGCGCGCACGGACGCAGAGCATTACGCAGCTGAAGAACAGCGCGAACACCATGAAATCGATCACATGCGTGAACGGGAGATCGACGAGGTCGAGCAGATCTTCCGCGAGTATGGCATCGAGGGAGATGCGCTCAAGTCGGTTATCGGTGCGGTCGCGTCAAATCGGCAGCGATGGGTCGACTTCATGATGAGATTCGAACTGGGGCTGGAGCGTCCGGATCCGAAACGTGCCCCTATCAGCGCCGCCACGATCGGAGGCTCGTACGTGGTCGGCGGTTTGATTCCGCTGGTGCCCTACATGTTCACCCGGAACATCGGGACAGCCTTGCAGATCTCGGTGGCCGCGACCGGTGCGGCCCTGCTTTGCTTCGGGGCTGTCAAAGGACACTTCACAGGCGTCAACAAGATCAAGTCGGCGCTGCAAACGCTGCTCGTGGGCGGACTGGCCGCCGGAGCGGCGTATTGGCTCGCGCATCTGTTCGGGTAAGGGCGCACCTCCGAGCGACAAATTCCATTCGCGACATCGTTGCCGAATTTTGCTGGGCAGCAGCGTCGCCCGCCTGAGGACCGGGTTGAAGCGCGCAGGAGCAGTACGGCCTGAGGTCACGCTGAGAGCCCGGCTCGGAGCGCTTTGGAGCCGGAGACCATCACCTTCATGGGCACGAACGTTGCGGCTCCAGCAAGTCATTGTTGCAAATCCGTCACTTGCGAATGACAGAAGCTACGACGCCGGCGATTGCTGCTTGACCGCAGTTTTGAATAGGGCTGTTGAACGAAGATGAAACGGATACGTCTCGCAGGCGCAGTCGTGAGCCTCGCTCTCGCCGCGCCCAGTGCAGGCGGCGCGGCCGAGTCGTCGCCACTCAAGGCTCCAACGCCCGCCATTGCGGATTGGACCGGATTCTATCTGGGCGGCCATTTCGGATATGCCGGCGGCTCGTCGCGCTGGAGCGCGAGCAGTGCCCTGTCGACTGAGAGAGGGTCGACCGACCTGTTCAATTCCTATGATGCTTTCAAAGGCACCGGCAGCTACCTCTTCGGCGTGCAAGGCGGCTACAATCTGATGCTGCCGTCGCGCCTCGTGATGGGTTTCGAGGCCGACTTTTCCGCCCCCAACATGCTTGCGGGAGAACAAACCGTAACGTCCGTCTCTGGCGGCACGGCCAGCTATCGCGACACTGTGCTGGGCATGGGGACGGCGCGCGGCAGGCTCGGCTATGCCCTCGATCACTGGCTGTTCTATGCGACGGGGGGCTTCGCCTGGTCCTACGACCGGCTGGAGCGCACGCAACTTGCCGGCACGCCGCTGGTCGGCAATGCCGCTGTCGGAACGCTCGACACCGCGCTGACGTGGCGCCTTGGCTGGGCCGCCGGGATCGGGGCCGAGATGCCGATCGCGCCGCACTGGACGGCCAAGGCCGAATATCTTGCCTCGGGCTTCGGCGATCATCGCAAAAGCCTCGCCGCTTCGGTCGAGCAGCTCAATTCCAACCTCTCGGTCCAACGCCTCCAGCTCGGGTTGAACTATCAGCTTGGTCCCGACCCCTTGCACACCGATTTTGCCGTCAACGGCATCTCGCCTGTGGAGGCCGACAATTTCGCCGTACACGGGCAGACGACGATCGTCACCCAATATGCGCTGCCGTTTCGCGCGCCCTATGCCGGTCAGAACAGCCTCTCACCCAATCAGGTGCGGGAAACCCTCGATGCCGACCTCTTCGTCGGCTTCCGCCCCTGGGACGGCGGCGAAATCTGGATCAATCCGGAAATCGACCAGGGCTTCGGCCTCAACGGCACGTTCGGAGTGGCCGGCTTCCCAAGCGCGGAGGCGTACAAGGTGGGGGCCACCTATCCCTATGCGAGGATTCCGCGCGCATTTCTGCGGCAGACGATCGACCTCGGCGGCGAGGTGCAGAAGGTCGAGGCCGGGCCCATGCAGTTCGCAGGCTCCCAGACCGGCGATCGCCTCGTGCTCACCGTCGGCAAGTTCAGCGTCGTCGACATCTTCGACTCCAACAAATATGCGCACGACCCCCGCGGCGATTTCCTCAACTGGACGCTGGTCAACACCGGCGCATTCGACTACGCCGCGGATGCGTGGGCCTTTACCTATGGCGCCGCTGCCGAGTGGTACACCGGGCCTTGGACCTTTCGCGCCGGCGTGTTCGACGGACCCGCGGTACCGAACAGCACGAATCTCGATCCGGCCTTCGGCCAATTCCAGATGGTTGGCGAGGTCGAGCGTCGCTACGAGCTCGCGGACCAGCCCGGCAAGATCGCCGTGACCGGCTATCTGACGCGCGCACGGATCGGAAATTTCCAGGATGCCGTCGATTTCGCCAACCTGACCGGCGCGGCGCCGGACCTTTCGCTGGTGCGCACCTATACGAGCAAGCTCGGAATTGCCGGCAACATCGAGCAGCAGATCATCCCCGGTCTGGGCCTGTTCGCGCGGGCTGGCTACACGCCCGGCAAGTTGGAAGCCTACGCATTTACCGACGCCGACGCCACGCTCGCAGGCGGCGCCTCGATCTCGGGCAAATTCTGGAACAGGCCGAACGACACGCTCGGAATAGCCGGCATTCGCAACATGATTTTCGCAACGCACCAAGCCTATTTCGCCGCAGGCGGCTACAGCGCGTTGATCGGCGACGGACAGCTTCCGCATCCGGGCGCCGAGAAGATCATGGAAATATACTACACGCTTCCGATCGCGACATGGACGCTCGGCTTCGATTATCAGTTCATCACCAATCCCGCTTACAACCGCGATCGTGGACCGGTCTCGATCATCGCTACTCGGCTGCACGCACAGTTCTGATTTTCTTTTCGCCTTGCACCGCGGATTTCTGATAGGATCAATCCATTGATCGATGTCCGCTCGGTGCCGCGATGCGCAAATGGAAGCCGCACCTGCTGTCGCTGTTCGCGATCGTTTTCCTGGTGCAAGCGGCCTGCTTCCCAGGCACCGCGTTAGCGCTCGGAAGCTCCAGTTCGCACGACGGCCCCTGGAATCCCGATCATATCGATCGGCTGCCGCCCGAGGTTCGTGAGACCGTGCTCCAGAGGTGTGGCGGGCGCGCTCAAGCTCTCCATTACTTTGGGACTTATCTCAACCAATCAACGACGGTCAGGCTCCATTTCGAGAACGTGCGATGCGATGGCGATAAGGCATTCCGGAGGGGCGAGAGCTGCCTGCACGAGGAGTATGTTGCGCAGGGAAAGCACTATCGTCTTGCGAAGCGCTACTATGGCCCGTGCGACGATTGATACGAATTTCTGTGCCTCGCATGGCTTAGAAGCGGGTGCTTTGCTGCGGCCGCAGGGCGAGGATTGTCGCCAAGCTCATACAACCGATTGCGAGGACGCCGCTCAGCTGCACCATTCTTTCGCGGAGCGGGAAGAAGGGGCCCGGCCCGAACGGATGCGGCTCAGCCACCAGCCACAGCAGGATGAGAGCAGCGAGTGTCCCCCAAAATGCTCGCTTGAGATTTTGCATGTAGTCCTCGCTCACGACGATACGAGCACCAGCTTGGACTCATTGAGCAGCGCTGCATTGAGCTGACTCAAGGCTGCTTGTCATGGTGTTGCACACCTAATCAAAGCAGGCCCGGAGAGTATTCTCTTCAGCTAGTTGGCTAACGACCGCCGCCGTAACCGCCCCTGCGAGGCATACTGCGTCGTGGGGCCGCAGCTCATTCGCCCGGACTTTGCTCCAGCGCAAGCTCCTGGCTGTCGCGTCCTCCTATTTGCGAGCAAAGAAATTCTTCGGAGAAAGCCGGTGCCACTTCTGACCAAGTCGCTCATACCCCTAGTCGCCGCACTCGGGTTTGCCCTGGCGCCACTTGGCCTCGCCGCTGGACCGTACGTGCATGACGGACCACCCGCGACAGTCCAGCTTCGGCTAGACCACGGCAAGAAGTGGTCGACGGAAGATGCCCTGCGCCGCGGCATGGACGAAATCCGTATCGCTATGGCGCAATCGTTCGCGCCCATTTACAACAATGTGTTCACGCCTGCGCAATATGAAGCCCTGGCAACGCGCATCCAGACGCAGATCGACGATGTGCTCGGAAACTGCAAGCTGCCCGAGCAGGCCGACCAGCAACTTCACCTGGTCCTCGAGCAGGTCATCGAGGGTGCGGCCGATATGAAGACCGAGGTTGGCCGCGATCGGGGGACGATAAAAATCGTGCGGGCGCTTGCTCAATACGGCAAATATTTTGACCATGCAGGCTGGCAGTCGCTGGAACATTGAAATTCTATCGACGCTGGCGGCGGAAGCACCGCTCGCCGGCGCGCATTGTCCAGAAGCGTCCCGCAAGCCGAGGCCGGCTCGCCGCGAGACCTATGCTCTTCTGCCCGAATGGCTCTATTGCTGCGGGACCGAGCTCCTCGTCCCGTGCATGAATGCCAGCATTTCTTCCAAGGTCAGCTTGCCATCCTTGTTGCTGTCCATTGCCTTAAAAATTCGTTCGTGAGCTGCCTGAAACTCCGCCAATGAGACGGTACCGTCACCATCAGCATCCATCAGCGCAAACATCATCCGAAACATAATGGGTGGCCCCACCGTGTCCCTGCCCATCGTGCCACGGCCCTTCATTCCGGGGCCCATCATTCCCATCATGCCTCCGCTGCTCATCCCTTGTCGCTGTTCCGACTGGTTTGAAGAAGAATTTGTCTGAGCGGGAGTCGACATTTGGTCCTGTCCGGGATGGTGGGCCTCGTGATCGGCTGCGGACTGGCCGAGAGCGGGATAGCTCAAGGTGGCAAATAACAGCGCTATAGAAATGGTTCGGCGTCGCATGGGGCTCCTCCGGCTTCGTGTAGCGTAAGAAAGTGCTGATCCTTCCGTTCGGCCTTAGGCAATCGACGTCCAGCATGCGGGTGGGGTCTCGATCACGTTTGGGCTCTTGCGCAGCCCGACCGAAGCGCTGTGGACGCTTCACTCGAAACGAAGGTCAGTATGCATGCGGAACCACCGTCTGCGGGCCTCCTCGATAACGATGGGGCGTCCGGCCGGTTGGAGTCACCGCGCCGGGGCCGCTCTCGACGCCTGCCATTCCGTAAGCGCTGTAAGGGCCAGTCACCCGGCTTGCATGGGGAACGCTCGATTTCGGGCCGCCCTGATAGACGTGCTCATCGATGCGAAGCGAGTTCTGAGCCAAGCTGCCGTCTGTCAGGAACGCGATCACAAGTGCTCCTGCCAAAACATATCTTATGATCATGATTTTCCTCCCACGTGACCCGTGTTTGAGGAAATTCTATCGAAGCAAAGAATTCGACCCACGCACTGATGCAGATCAATGGGTCAGGAATGCTGGGCGAAACTCGATCCGACCTAGAGCGCGGCAATGTACATTCGGTGTGGACCGAACAGAACGGCCGTCGCCTACGCCGACACCGCTTCGTAGATATCCTCCTCCTGGGCTGTGTGCATGCGCACCAGTGTTTCGATCGCCTCGATCACCCGTTGAGCGTCTCGGACCAGATAGCGATCGACCTTCTCTGACGGTAGATCCTCCACGATCCGATCGAGCAGCCGGGTAAGGTGCAGAATCTCGCGATGCGCGCGGCTCATGGCGGAGAGGCCGTGACGTTCGCGGAGCACCTCAGCAAGCTTCGGATAGACGCTGTCCTCGTCCGCCCGCTCGTGCATGACAACGCTGTTCTGAACGATGTGCTGAGCATCGCCAATCAAAGCCGCGGCGGACTCGGGGGCTGCGTCATCCAGCGCATCGACGATCTTGCGCAAGCGATCGAGGTCCTTGAACAGGGCCTGATGATCGTGATGCAATGCCAACCCCTGCTCCGCGGTGATATGCGCGCTGCCCCTGGCAAAGGCCGGAGTGAGTGCCCGCAGGGCATTCACAATGACTGCAACGTCGATGACCTCCTGGACGATGGCCGCAGGCACCGGTTCAAGCCAGCCAACGGTGGCAGCCAGCATTGCCACCAATGACAAGCCCATGCCGACCACAATGCTTTGCAAGGCAATACGTCGTGCCCGCTGCGCGATGATGATCGCTTCGCTGACGCGATCGAGCCGGTCGGCCAATATCACGACATCGGCGGCCTCGGACGACGCGGTCGCGCCGCGCGCGCCGAGCGCGACCCCGATATCGGCCACGGCCAGTGCCGGGGCGTCGTTGATGCCATCGCCGACCATGATGGTCGGATGCAGCCGCTGTTCGGTGCGCACCGCCTCGACCTTGTCCGAAGGAACACGATCGGCCAGCACGGCGTCGAGGTCGAGCGCTGCACCAATGGCTTGCGCTGCCGCGGCGCGATCGCCCGTGACCATCACCATTCGCGCGATGCCCGCATCGCGCAGCAGGCGGATTGCGCGCGGCGTATCAGCCCGCAACTCGTCCGCCAGCAGCAGCGCGCCGATCGGACGGCCATCCACGGCGACGAAGACGATCAGTGCCGAGCGCCATGAAGCGCGCCGGATCGCCCGCAGCTCCCAAGGCGACGGTTCGCCATGCGAGCGAAGCAGCTCGCGCGAGCCCGCGGTGACCCGGCGCCCATCGACCAGACCGCACAAGCCGCTGCCCATGGTCTCCTTGACCTGTTCGGGTGCGCTGAGCTTGAGGCCGCGATCGAGAGCCGCGCCGACGACCGTCTTGGCAAGCACGTGATGCGAGGCCTGCTCGAGCGATGCGCCGAGCCGGAGGACCTCGTCAGGGTCCTCCCCCGGAGCAACCTCGATCGAAAGCAGCCGTGCCCCTCCGACGGTCAGGGTACCGGTCTTGTCAAACAGCACCGTGTGAGCGCGGGCCAGCGCCTCCAGCGCCCCTCCCCCCTTGGCAAGGATGCCGCGGCGAGCCGCTCGCGCCACCCCTGCAATGAAGGCGACCGGTGCGGCCAGGATCAAGGGACAAGGCGTCGCCGCCACCAGCACAGCAAGGCTGCGCGTCAGATCACCGGATATGCGCCACGCCATGAAAGCAACCGCGAGCGTCACCGGGAGAAGAATCACTGCAAAACGATCGGCCATCCGCACAAAGGGAGCCTTCGCGGTTTGCGCGGCCGTCACCATGCGCACGATGCCGGCATAGGTGCTCTCGCCGGCTGGCGCCGTCACGAGCAACTCGAAAGTCTCGCCCGCATTCAGCGAACCGGAGAGAACCGCACTGCCACGTGTCTTCTCGACCGGGATCGGCTCGCCCGTAACCGCGGATTCGTCGATGGTAGCCGCGACGGAGCCAACGATGCCGTCGACCGGCACGATCTCGCCCGCCCTTACGAGGAGCTCTTCGCCGACCAAGACTGCGTCAACCGGAACGTCCTCGATCCCGCCGTTACTATTGCGGTGCGCCTGCCGCGGTGCCCGATCGACCAGGGAGCGCAGGTCGCGTTCCGCCCGTGCGATCGCAATATCCTCCAGCACGTTGCCGCCGGAATACATCAGCGCAACCACGGCTCCTGCAAGTGGCTGGCCGAGCGCCAACGCTGCGCTCATCGACAGCAGCGCAATCGCATCCACTCCGAAGCGACCGCTCAGAAGATCCCTGACAATCGAGATCGCCAGCCCGCCGATCACGGGCGCGGTGCCGAGTTCCCACGCAAGATCCGCCAGATCGGCGCGGCCCGCTACTTCCGCGAGAAGACCCGCGGCCAATCCTGCGATTGCAATCGCAACCAGACCCCATCGCAGGACCCGCTCAAACGACATGGCTTCGTTCCATACCTACACCGGCGTCACTCTCTCACGAGAGCCGGCTCGTCGCTTGAGCAGAATCAACCAACTCTGACGAATGGCGAAAGGCAACCGAAGCCAACGAAGGAAAAAGATCATCGGCATGATGAACCAGCCGGACCGGGGTCACCGCAAGCTGGCCGCGACTGGCGGATGCTGGGCGATAAACGGAATCTGGACCACTAGGAACCGCCCCGCCTAGATTCGCCCGGCCAGCGCCCCAAACGAGCGCATCACGCGATAACCCGCCTCTTCGGCCGCGTGAAGAATGGCCCTGACGGAACGCGTATCGACCGTGCCCGCGTTGTGGTCGTAGTCGCGAGCACGGGATCGATGACGGCGGCTGCTGGGTCGCTGGATCGGCAACCAGATGGCTGATCGTATTCGTCGGCTCGTCGAAGAAGGCCTTAATGATCGGCTTCGCCATCGCCTCACTCCCATCTCGTTTCGATGCCTCGGTTCTTGACAGATATATTAGCACTTCCTAATTTAGCAACGTCTAAATAACATGTGAGTCGGATGTGCCGGCAGTCGTCTTCAACTCGCAAGGCATCGAAAATGCGGCCCAGGAAATCGCAGCCCTGTTGCGAGCCGTGGCCAACGAGCGGCGGCTGCTGATCCTTTGCAGGCTCGTGGAACTGGGAGAGGCGACCGTGAACTCCCTCGCCGATTCCGTCGGCCTGTCCCAGTCGGCGCTGTCGCAGCACCTGGGCAAGATGCGTGACGAAGGCCTGGTGACCTACCGCCGCGAAAGCCAGACCTCTTGGTACCGGATCGCCGACTCGCGCATCGAGCGGCTCTTGGCAACCCTGCACGAATTGTACTGCAAACCGACCAAACGACGTTGAACAGGAGCAGACCATGTCACTTCCGAAAATCGATCCCGCGGCCGCGCGCCGCCTCATCCAGGAGGGCGCTCTCCTCGTCGATATCCGCGAAGCAGAGGAATTTGCTCGCGAAAACATTTCAGGCGCTCACCATCTTCCGCTGTCCAGATTGAACGAAGCGAATTTGGCTGTGAAAGCCGGAAAAGCCGTGATCTTCCACTGCAAGAGCGGCGCAAGGACTTCGATGAACGCCGCTCGTCTCGCAGCGAAAGTGAACGGCGCTTGCGAAGCCTACATTCTCGACGGCGGGCTGGATGCCTGGAAGCGATCGGGACACCCCGGCTGACAGGCCAATGATACCGCCCAAGCCGGCGCGTCCGTAGGGGTCTGCAGCACGTCCTCGAAGCCAAGCCGCTGCCCCGCACGAGCCGACCTTGGAGTTTCGCAATGCATTCACTGTTGACGCAAGCCGCCCTGTCGGCGGCTTCCGGCTCTATCGTCGGCTTCTCACTCGGTCTTGTCGGCGGAGGCGGATCGATCCTCGCTGTTCCACTCCTTGTGTACGTGGTCGGTCTAAGCGATCCGCACGTGGCCATCGGTACGAGCGCGATCGCCGTGGCAGTCAACGCCGGCGCCAACCTCGGGGCACATGCTCGCAGCGGCAATGTGAAATGGCGCTGCGCCACGACATTTGCTGTCGCCGGAGTCGCCGGGGCCTACTTCGGGTCCGCACTCGGCAAGATCATGGACGGACAGCGACTGCTCGCACTTTTCGCCGTGTTGATGATTGTCGTTGGCGGACTGATGCTGCGCAACCGCGCCCACGTCGGCAACTCGGCGGTCAGCTTGTCCCGGGAGAATCTCCCGAAACTGGTCGTATCGGGTCTGGGGGTCGGTGTGCTGTCAGGGTTCTTCGGGATTGGCGGGGGCTTTCTCATCGTCCCTGCGCTCATGCTTGCGACCGGCATGCCAATGCTCAACGCCATCGGCTCGTCGCTGGTCTCGGTGACCGCATTCGGACTGACCACTGCCGCGAACTACGCCCTTTCCGGACTGATCGACTGGCAGATTGCCGTCCTCTTCGTTGGAGGGGGAATCTTTGGCGGGCTGATCGGAGCGCGGTTGGCGAAGTCGCTGGGCTCCCGCCGGGGTGCTCTGACCTCCGTCTTCGCCGGGCTGATATTCGCGGTCGCCATTTTCGTCCTGTTCCGCTATCTGTCCGCGACCTGACGGTGGACGATTTCTCAAAGCGTCGTCACGCGCTGGATCCAGAGCGATGTGTCGCAGAGCTGTGCAGCAGCTCCCCAGCCAGGCCGGTTTCGTCTGCGGGTTGCGTCCAAATGAAATCAGGGCTTACGAATATCAAACCGACACGAGAGCTCCGCTTTCCGCCGCGCGTTTGATCGCGTCGATCACTCGAAGGGTTTTCAGCCCTTCGCGCCCGCTCACCACAGGCTCGGCCGTACCGCGGATGACCCCGCAGAAATTGGCAATCTGCAGGGCGAGCGGGTCTTCCTTCTCGTGGCTAAGCCGCTCGCGCTCAATCGGCGCCCACCAGCTGGCCTTGCTTGGGTGATGCCACAGGTCGAGTTGCGGAACAGCCAGCGCTGCCCTCGTGCCGCCGATCTGGTAACAGGCCTCCTGCGTATGACTGTAGGCCGGGTTCTCACCGGCCGTGAATTCCCAGCTCCAAGGCGACTGGATGGTATCGGAGACATTGACCGTTCCCAGCGCGCCCGAGGCGAAGTGCAGGATGATCACGGCAGTTTCTTCAACTGCATTTCCACGCAGCCGATTGGATTGAGCGGCTTGTACCGCGACGATATCCCCGCACAGGTACCGCAGCAGGTCGACATCGTGGATGAGATTCAGGAAAACAGGACCCGCCCCCTTTTCGCGACGCCATGCCGCGTCGAAATAATCGTCCGGCTTGATCAGCCAGAACATGCCATGCACTGATACGATGGGGCCGAGTCGGCCGCTGTCGATCTCCGCCTTGGCGCGTTGGATCATCGGGTTATGCCGGCGATGATGGCCGGTGAGCAACGGCACGCCGGCCCGCTCGGAGGCTTCGACCAGGGCCTGTGCAGCGACGACGTCATCCGCTAATGGCTTCTCGATCAGCGCTGGAATGCGCGCTGCGATACAGTCCATGCCGTTGGCCACATGCATCTGGTTGGGCGTGGCGACAACCACCCCTTCCGGCGGAATTTCGGAGAGCATGTCCTGAAAGGACGGAAACCAGTCTACCTTCAGCGATATCGCCAACTCTCGGGCCGCAGGCGCCGGATCGACGATCGACGACAGCATCGCCTCCGGCCGTGCGAGAATATGCTCGATGTGTCGCTTTCCAATGAGACCCGCTCCCATCACCGACAGGCGGACGGGTGCACTCATAACATGCTATCCCTTCGTCTCATCAAGCAGCTTGGCCACACGACGCAAGCCGAGCAGATAACCTTGGGTGCCGAAGCCCGCGATGACCCCATCAGCTCGTTTGGAGACAAACGAGTGGTGGCGGAATTCCTCGCGCTTATGCACGTTGGAAATATGCACCTCGATCACGGTCCCCTCGAACGTGTTCAATGCATCCAGGATGGCGACCGACGTATGGGTGAAAGCCGCGGGATTCATCACGATCCCGGCAGCCGTCTCGCGCGCCTCGTGGATCCAGTCGATCAGCTCGTATTCCCTGTTGGATTGATGGAAGCGAATCTCCAGGCCAAGCTCCTTGCCCAGCGCCCGACAGTCTCGCTCCACATCCGCAAGCGTCTCGTGACCATAGATGTGGGGCTGGCGTTTGCCGAGCAAATTGAGATTTGGGCCGTTGAGGACGTAGACAAGACGACTCATAAGAGAACTCCGTTCAGTGGTGGGCAAGGATTTCGCCGAGGAACTGCCTGGTGCGGGCCTGCTGAGGATTCCGGAAGAAGGCGTCGGGCGCGCCCTCTTCGATGATCTGTCCTTCGGCCATGAAGATGACGCGATCGGCAACCTGGCGGGCAAAGCCCATCTCATGGGTGACGCAAATCATGGTCATGCCGTCATTGGCGAGGCCGATCATCGTATCGAGCACCTCCTTGACCATCTCAGGATCGAGAGCCGAGGTCGGTTCATCAAACAGCATCACCTTGGGCTGCATGCAGAGCGCGCGCGCAATCGCGACGCGCTGTTGCTGACCGCCCGAGAGCTGAGCCGGATACTTCTCGGCCTGATCGCCGATGCGCACGCGCTCGAGATATTTTCGCGCAATCGCTTCCGCCTCGGTCTTGCCGATGCGGCGCGCGCGAATGGGGGCGAGCATACAGTTCTGCAACACTGTCATATGCGGAAAGAGATTGAAGCTCTGAAAGACCATGCCGACGTCCTGACGCACGACATCGATCGCCTTGATGCTGTCGTCCAGGCGATGGCCGTTCACCACAATGCTGCCCTGCTGGATCGCCTCGAGGCGGTTGATACAGCGGATCAGCGTCGATTTGCCTGAGCCAGACGGGCCGCAGAGCACGATCTTCTCGCCCTTGCGAACGATGAGATCGATATCGCGAAGTGCTTGGTACCCGCCATACCATTTCTGGACGCCGTTCATTTCGATCAGGATCTGGTCCTGCATGCTGGTCTCCGCTGTCGGAGCGGCGGCCAACGCGGATCGCGCGTCGGCCGCTCGCGGTGGCTACTGGACTGTGAAGGGAACGCCGGGGACAGAGTCCGGGAAGACCGGCACGGGCGCCTTCATCCATTTGGCGTAGAAGCTGGCCAACTTGCCGTTCGACTTGATCTGGTCGATGAACTTGTTGGCCGTCTCGTTCCACTCCTTCTCGCCGAGACGCGTGCAGGCGCCGTTGTACAGAGCCATAAAGTGAAGCTTGGGCTCGAACCCGAGCTCCGGCTTTGCGGCGTTCAGTCGCTGCGGGTAGAAGCTGTTAGCTCCGACGGCCTGCACCTGACCGGAGAGCAGCGCCTGGATCGTGGCCGCATCATCATCGAACCTGCGGATTTCCGTGCCCGCCGGAGCACTATTGGTGACCTGGGTGTCCTGCGTGGACGACCTCGGAACCCCGATGACGTATTTGCTCATATCCGCATTGCTGTTGATCGGGGTCGCTTGGGCAGCGACAAGCGTGATCTCGTTGGCAACATATGGCTTGGAATACTGCACCGCCTTTGCGCGCTCGGGAAGCATGGCCATGGTTGCGAACAGAATGTCGACGCGGCCAGTCGTCAGCGCCGGGATACGATTGGCCACCGCCAGCGGGACGAACTCGGCCTTCACGCCGAGATAGTCAGCGAAGGCGCGGCCCATGTCGGCATCGATGCCATCCTGCTTTCCCGAGCTATCGACATAGCCCCAGGGAGGATTGTCGCCCTGAATCCCGATGACGACGACGCCCTTCTTCTTGACGTCTTCCAGAGTGCCTGCCTGCGACTTGCCTGCGACGGCGATGGCCCCCAGCGCCAGCAGCGCGATACCGAGCTGGCGACGATTAAACGAAAACGACATGAAATTCCTCCTCCTGGTGATGGCTGTATTTGACTGGGCAGGTGCGCCGTTTCCTACCTTTGATTGGCCAGGGCGAGCCTGGTCTCCATCCGACTGCCCCACCATGAAAGTGGCCAGCAGAGGATGAAATACATTGCGCCGACCACGCCGAAGACGAGCAACGGCTGGAAGGTCTGGTTCGATACGATCTGACCGGCGCGAGCGAGCTCGATGAAGCCGACGATGGCGGCGAGCGAAGTGCCCTTGATGAGCTGCACGAGATAGCCGATGGTCGCCGGCAGCGAGATGCGGATTGCCTGCGGCAGCACGATGTCGCGCATCCGGGACGAATAGTGCAGTCCGAGCGCCATCGCCGCCTCGGTCTGGCCGCGCGGCACCGCCTGGATCGCGCCGCGCCAAATCTCGCCCAGGAACGCGGAGGCATTCACGGTGAAACCGATCGCCACCGCGACGAAGGCGTCGAGCTTCAGCCCGGTGAGCGCCAATCCGTAATACACGACGAAGAGTTGCAGCAGCAGCGGAGTGCCCTGGAATATCCCGATGTAGATGCGGGTGATCCGTTCCACGCCCTTATGACCACAGGTGCGCAGCAATGCGACGGCCAACCCCACCGAGCAGCCGCCTGCGAATGCGACCAGCGTCAGCAGCACGGTCCATTGCAGCCCACGCAGCAGGAAACCGAACTCAGGAAGACCAAAATGCGGCGTCATGACCTTCCTCTCAGCGTGTCGGATAAGAGAAGAAGCGGTGAGAGACGACCGCGAAGCCCAGCATCAACAGCCAGGAGATCGCGAGATAGAGCAAGGTGACCGAGAAATAGACCTCGAAGCTACGGAATGTGTCGCTTTCGATGCGCTGCGCGACCGACGTCAATTCATAAGCCGACACCGCCGAACAGATCGACGAGGTCAGCGTCAGCATGATGAATTGACCCGTGAGCGAGGGGTAGATCGCGCGCAGCGCGGGCTTGAGCACGATGAACCGGAACACCTGCCCTTTGTGCAGTCCGAGCGCGTAGCCGGCCTCCACCTGTCCTTTGTGAATAGACTGGACCCCGCCACGGATGATCTCGATGGCGTAGGCGCCGCCATTGACACCGAGCGCGATAATGGCGGTCGCTGTCGGATTGAGCTTCAGCCCGATGAGCGGCAGGGCGAAGAACAGAAAGAAGATCTGCACCAGGAAAGGCGTGTTGCGTACGATCTCGACGAAGCCGATCACGATGGCACGCAACCAAACCGTCCCGGCATCGCGTGCCGCGACTCCCGCGACACCGATCATCATCGCGAGCGTCATGCCGGCAAGCGCCAGGCCCAAGGTACCCACGCAGCCCCACAGCAGCGCGGGCATCGCATGCCAAACCACCGAGAAATCGAGCGTGTAGCCCATCTTGCGTTTCCTCTCGGGCGTTGTGCGTGCCGCTCGCCCATCGGCTTGACGTCACCCTCCCAGGGAAGCAAACGTGGCGAAGAAGACGTCGGGATCAGGTGAGATGCCCGTGAACAGGCGGAATGCTTCGGTGCCCTGGAAGATCGCCATGCCACCGCCATCGACCGTGCGGCACCCGAGCGCACGCGCCGTGCGCAACAGTGCGGTTTCCAGCGGGAAGTAGACAATCTCAGCGACCCACAGATCGGAACGCAGCAGCTCCGTCGGCAGCGGCGTCCCCGGATATTTGTCCATGCCGATGGGCGTCGCGTTTACGATTCCGTCGGCGGCAGCGACGGCCACGGCGACATCCTGGCCTGCCTGTAAGCGCCCTTCCGCAAATCGGGGGGACAAGCTCTCGACCACACTCTGCGCCTTGGCCAGGTCGACATCGATAATGGTCAGTTCCCGCGCGCCGAGCTTCATGAGCGCGAAAGCAACCGCCGCGCCTGCGCCGCCCGCGCCGAATTGGACCACCCGACCGAGTGGTGCACCCTGCATGTTGCGGCGAAAATTCTCGGCGAAGCCGAACCAATCGGTGTTGTGACCGGTCATTCGACCGTTCCTGATGACCACGGTGTTCACGGCACCCAGCGCCTCCGCGTCAGGCGAAAGCTCGTCCAAGAGTGGAAGAATCGCCTGCTTGCAGGGATGGGTCACGTTCAACCCGTCAAAGCCCATGCGCCTTGCGGCCGTAAGCAATTCGGGCAACGCCTCCACGCCGAGCTTCAGCTCCGTCAGATCGATCTTCTTGTAGAGATAGCGGATGCCGGCGGCATCAGCGGCCGCTTCGTGCATGGCCGGCGTGCGGGACGCCGCGATGCCGCTGCCGATCAGGCCGACGAGAAAGCTGGACTTCGGATGCATGCGCGCCATCGCCCGTCAGCTCAGTGGAACGGTCAGTTCGGCGATGACCTGAGCCGTGCTCGGTCGAACGCCGCGCCACCAGGCAAAAGCTTCGGCCGCCTGCTCGACCAGCATGCCGACGCCATCGGCCAGCTTGGCTACGCCTTCGGCGCGGGCCGCTTGCAGAAAGGGGGTCAGCCCTTTGCCGTAGGCGAGTTCGTATGCCAGCTCCGCACCGCGGAAGACGTTGCCTGGAAGCGGCGGCATCTCACCGCGCAGGCTGGCCGACGTCGCGTTGACGACGACGTCATAGCCCTCGGCAAGATCGGCCAGTTCAGCATAGCCGCTGACGATGAGGGGACCACAACCGGCGAACTCTTCGGCCAATGCGATTGCTTTCGACAGCGTTCGGTTGACGAGAACCAGCTCGGACGGCTCCTGGCGCAGGAACGGCAGCAGCGCGCCACGCGCCGCGCCTCCGGCGCCGAGCATCAGGACGCGGCGGCCGGCCATCTTGACGCCGAGATTGACGGTGATGTCGCGCACGAGTCCGATCCCGTCGAAATTCTCGCCAATGATCCGATCGCCGACGAACTTCAGGCAGTTTACGGCGCCAGCTCGGTCGGCGCTCTCTGAAAGCTCGTTTGCGTAGGCGAAGGCATCGAGCTTGAACGGCGCGGTGATGTTCAGCCCCTTGGCGCCCTCGGTCCGGAATTGATCGACCCGTTCGTTGAAGCCATTGAGAGGTCCCTCGATCGCCTCATAAACGAGATCCTGTCCCGTCATCTTGGCGAATGTGCCATGGATGAGCGGGGATTTGCTGAAGCCGATTGGATTGCCAATCACCGCATAACGATCGCTCATGGCTCACTCCTGCACGGCGGCTTCGTTGTAGAGGACCCCGTCGCGCACCATCGCCTCGACGAGCTCGGCCGACAATCCCAACGACCCTGCTATGCGGCGATTGTCCTGGCCGAGCAGGGGCGCCGGAGTGCGCACCGTGGTGTCGCAGTCGGAGAAGCGGAATGGCAAGTTCGGCAACGTCACCTTGCCGAGGACGGGATGCTCCTGCTCGACCAGCATGCCACGCGCGTGGATCTGCGGATCGTTCACGACCTCTTCGATGGTCTGCACGGGAGCCGACGGCACACCTGCTTCCTCGAGCGCGGCCAGACAAGCATCCCGAGACGGCTGCGACAGCGTCCAGTTGCGCACGATGTCCATCGCTTCGGCATAATGGGCGTTGCGCGCGGCAGGCGTGGTGAAGCGTTCGTCGGACGACAAGCTGCCTCCCCCGATCAACATCGCCAATCGCCGCCACGCATCATCGACTTGCGCGGCGATGACAAGATTGCCGTCCTTGGCCGGAAAGACGCCGTAAACGGTCGAGTCCGGCTGTCCGCTGCCGGTCTGCTTTGGCAGATCGGTGCCGCTGGAGAGGAAGTAGCGCTGAACCGCATAGTCGTGCATCGAGACCATGCAGTCGTACAGCGCCAGATCGATATGCTGGCCGCGCCCGGATGAAGCGCGGCCGACCAGCGCTGCATTGATGGCAGCCACGCCGTGAATGCCGGTGTACATATCGGCCAACGGCATCCGCAGCAGCGGCGGCGCTTCACCAGGATTGCCCAGTTGCGCCAGGGCGCCCGACATCGCTTCTGCGATCAGGCCGAAGCCCGGGCGGCCGGCATACGGGCCGGTGTGGCCATAGGCGGAGACCGAACAGTAGATCAGTTTGGGATTGCGCGCCGACAGCGCCTTGTAGCCGAGCCCGAGTCGATCGAGGGCGCCGGGGCGGTAGTTCTCGATGAAGACGTCGGCCGTATCGACCAGCTTCATCATCATGTCGAGACCGCGCTTGTCGCGCAGATCGATGCACAAGCCCTGCTTGCCCATGTTCTGCTGGAGGAAGTAGCCGGATTGCCCGTCCTTGAAATAGCCATGGGCGCGGCCCGCATCGCCCTGCTTCGGACGTTCCACCTTGATGACCTCAGCACCCATCGCGGCGAGGCAGCGGCCCATGAACGGGCCTGCCAGGAAATGGCTGTAGTCGATGACGCGAATGCCTTTGAGAGGCAGGTCCTGGCGCGGCAGCTCTTGTGCGGTCATGCCTGCTCTCCCACGACGCCGGTCTTCGGGCGCATCGGAATCATCAGCCGGTGCTCGCCGAGCTGCACCACTTCGCCGCGCTGATTGATCAGTTCCGAGGGCAGCACCACGATGCCCCACCCTTCCCGCTTCGTGGTGCGCATCGAACCGACGCGAAACTTCACGTGCACAGTGTCGCCGAGCTTGATCGGCAACTTGAAATCCCACGTCCAGCCCAACGACATTCCCGGTAGGAAGCGGTAGTCGGCACGGGTCTTCAAACCGTCGGCCAGCGACAGGCCAAACAGCCCGTGCGCCACGCGCGTGCCGAATGGTGTCGTCCTGGCGTACTCCTCGTCGACATGAACAGGCGTGAAATCACCCGTCAGCTCGGCATAGGCATTCACCATCGCTTCGGTGACCGTCACCGAGGGGGTGACGCATTCGTCACCGACCCTGGCATCGTCCCAGTAGCGCTCATCGGTCATGTCGCGTCTTCCTTAGGCCCGTGGATTGATCGCTAGCGCCGCTTCCACGGCACCCGCGCTGGCTTGCAAGATTTCGACGTTCAGGCCGCCCGGCAGTTCGAGCCAGTTCGGCCCAGCGGGCAGTGCTTTGGCGCCCCATCTGGCGGCGCGAGCGAGCACACCTTCGTAATCATCGACCATGATGCCGAGATGAGCCAGACGCCCCTCCGGTCCGACAAAGTCCGGATCCTCAATCAGTTGCACGCTTCCGAGCACCCACACCTGACGTGGGCGCGCACCATCGGCGGGTTGCTCGTCGCGAATAGTGAGACCAAGCACCTCGCGAAAGAACGCGACGTGACGATCGACGTCCGCCACACGGATCGCGACGTGTTCGACATAGGCGCGGGGCAACGACATCGTCTCAGGCCTTTCCCGGATAGTCTGTGCGGGCGTATTCGAGCCCTTTGACCAACGCGACCAGGGTCGAGTTGACGGGGGTCGGCACGTTGAGCTTGGCACCCCAGCGTACGACGGAGCCGTGAATGTAATCGACCTCGGTCAGATGGCCGGACTGCAAGCTCTGCAACATCGAGGTCTTGAACTCGGGCGGCAGTCCGGCAGACGCCATCGTCCAGGCCCGGCGCGGATCGGCAATGGAGAACTTCACGCCGGCCGCCCGAGCTACCGCAATGCCCTCCGAGATTGCAGCCAGGGCGCAATCTTCCAGGATCGGCAGCGAATAAAGGCCGCCATAGGTCAGGCCGGTAACGGCAGTGATTCCTCCCCCGGCGACGTTGATAAACAACTTGTCCCACATCGTGCCCAGGATGTTGTCGCTGAGCAGCGTGAGAATGCCGGCACGATTGAACGTCTCGGAGATCCGCCGTGCACGTTCCGTCAAGCGTCCGTCGAGTTCGCCGATGATGGTTTCCTTGCCGATGACGCCGGAGCGAACATGACCGGGGCCAAGCAGCACGCCGCCAACATAGGTCTTGCCTGCCATGACCCGGTCACGACCAACTTCCTCCGACAGGATGTCCTCGTGGCCAAGACCGTTTTGAAGCGACATCACGACCGTCTGCGGTCCGATGATCGGCGCGGCCGCCCGGATCGCCTCCCGCGTGTGATAGGACTTGACCAGGACGATGACGAGGTCCGCCACGATGCCGACCTGGTCCGCGGAGGTACAGGCAGAGACCTTCACCACGGTCTCGGCGTCGCCTTCGAGCATCCGCAGGCCACTGGCATTGATTGCGTCGACATGGCCCTGAAACGGATCGATCAACCAAACCTCGGCCCCCCCGCGCGCCAGCGTGCCGCCGATGGTCGAGCCCAGGGCTCCCGCTCCGATAAAGCAGATCCTCATCCGAACGCTTCTCCCTCGCCAATCTTGGCGTTGGAAGCGTGCTAGCAGGCTGCCCTGTATTTGGATATGCTATGATCCTTATAACCATTATTGAATATCGTAATGAAGCAGCGAGACCTCCCCGAGACGACTCTGCTGGAGCCGCGCCTGCTCCGGCTCTTCGATGCATTGTTCACCACGGGCAGTGTCACCAAGGCAGCCGAGAAACTCGGTCAGAGTCAGCCGACCATCTCGATCTGGCTGGCACGCCTGCGAAAGGAACTGGACGATCCGCTCTTTATTCGGTCGGCTGAGGGAATGCTGCCGACTCCGCGAGCCGAGGCGCTCATCGGCACGGCCCGGCAGGCATTGGAGATGTTGCGACGTCTGGCGGAGCTTCGTCCTGAGTTTGATCCGGCGACTGCAAAACGCCGCTTCGTCATCTGCATGACGGATGCGAGCCACATCACGCTGCTTCCCGCCATCCTCGCCCACGTTCGCCGCGTTGCGCCGGGCATCCGCATCGAGGCGGCGCAGATCGGCGCCGACACCCCGCGGATGCTGCAATCCGGCGAGGCCGATCTGGCGCTCGGCTACATCTCGGATCTCGACGCCGGACACTTCCAGCAGGCGCTCTTTCCGCAGGATTGGGTCTGCTTGGCGAACGCAAGACATGCCCGGATCCGCGACCGCATCGCCACAAAGGATTTCAGGCGTGAAGCACACGTCCTCATTCGCTCCGGCACCGGACATCAGTTACTCGCGGACGCACTACAGGAGCAGCGGATGGTCCTTGACGTTGCGCTCGAGCTGCCGGGCTTTTTGGGGTTACCCGCAATCGTCGGGACGACCGACCTGATCGCCACCCTGCCAAGGCACATCGGCGAAACGCTGGCTCACTATTACGGACTGCGCGTGCTCGATTGCCCGCTGGCGATCGCCGGATTTACGGTCAAGCAATATTGGCACGCCCGTTTCCATCACGACCCGGCGAGCCAATGGCTGCGCGATTTATGCGCGGAGCTTTTTCAACAGCAGGAAGTGCGAGGTCTACATCGTTCCGGTCGGGCAAGGAAACGAAAGCCACGCGATTTGCAGTCGTAGTGGTCCTCGATAGCGGGCAACGACCACCGGGCGGACTGCGGCACGGCTACAATTCCGCAAAACCGCATCTCGACCGGTTGTCCGCTTCGTTCGCCGTAGCCCCCTATTCTACGATGAGGGCAAAACAGACCTTCCCGAGCAGCTTCCGCGGTATATTGTTGGAATGGAAGCCTCGGAGATAAGCCAGAATGGCCACGCCGTTTAGTTCGATTCTGGACTGAGTCTCTGTTTCCAAACGCGTCCAAAAGACCTGACTGAGACCGATCTGCTTAACGAACGAACTCAACAGCTTAAACACTGGCTGGGGCGGGAGGGATCGAACCTCCGAATGGCGGAATCAAAATCCGCTGCCTTACCGCTTGGCTACGCCCCATCAGGTGACCGAGGGAACGGCGAAGCGCCGGCACCCGCAGATTCCCTCTGGTCGCAGCCGGTCTATAGGGAGCGGCGCGGCATTTCAACCGCCCGGAGGGACAAAATACCACAGCCCGGAATGCGGCACGGCCACACCTTGTTATGATTATTGGTCCCGGCTAAAGCCCGGTGCGGTACCGTATCGCAGCCATTGAGACATCTCCCGTTTCATGGGAATACGGCGCCAAACCTGTCCTTGGGAGTGAGCCATGACCTACCGCGCACCGATCTCTGACATGCTGCTGTCGCTCAACCATGGCGCCGGGCTGAAGGCCGCCCTGGAAGCCGGCCATTACGGCGATTTCGACGGCGACATTACCGCAGCCGTGCTGGAGGAAGCCGCCAAATTCGCGACCGACGTGCTGGCGCCGCTGAACAAGGTCGGCGACGAGCACGGCATCAAGCTTGACGATGGCCAGGTCACCACCGCGCCCGGCTGGCCCGATGCCTACAAGCGCTGGACCGAGGGGGGCTGGAATGCGGTCTCGGGCCCGGAGGATTTCGGCGGCCAGGGCCTGCCGCTGGCGATCAACGCTGCCTGCACCGAGATCTGGAGCGCCGCCAACGTCGCCTTCGGTCTCTGCCCCCTGCTGACGGCATCCGCGATCGAAGCGCTCGACGCACATGGCAGCGACGAGCTGAAAAAGATCTATCTCGCAAAGCTGGTCTCCGGTGAATGGACCGGCACGATGCAGCTGACCGAGGCGCAGGCCGGGTCAGACGTCGGCGCGCTCCGCACCCGCGCCGAAAAGCAGGCCGACGGCACCTATCGCATCAAGGGGACGAAGATCTTCATCACCTATGGCGAGCACGACATGACCGACAACATCGTGCATTTCGTGCTGGCGCGTCTGCCCGACGCGCCGGCCGGCACCAAAGGGATCTCGCTCTTTCTCGTGCCGAAGTTCATGGTCAATGCCGACGGCTCGCTGGGGCAGCGCAATGACATCTTTGCCTCGGGCGTCGAGCACAAGCTCGGCATGCACGCCTCACCGACCTGCACCATGACCATGGGAGATCATGGTGGCGCCATCGGATTTCTGATCGGCGAAGAGAACCAGGGCATGCGCTGCATGTTCACCATGATGAACCAGGCCCGCCTTGGCGTCGGGCTGGAGGGCGTCGGCGTCGCCGACCGCGCCTATCAGCAGGCATTGTCCTACGCGCAGGAGCGAAAGCAGGGGCGCGCCGTCGGCAAGAAAGGCGACGGGTCGGACGCGATTTTCGTGCATCCCGACGTCAAGCGCATGCTGATGCGGATGCGGGCGCAGACAGCGGCCGCGCGCACCATCTGCTATGCGACCGCAGTCGCGCTCGACGTCTCCATGCGCGCCAAGGACCCGAAGGTGCGCGCCGATGCGGCCGCGCGCGCGGCGCTGCTGACGCCGATGGCAAAGGGCTATTCGACCGATATCGGCAACGAGGTCGCCTATCTCGGCGTGCAGGTGCATGGCGGCATGGGCTTCATCGAGGAGACCGGCGCTGCGCAGCATTATCGCGACGCGCGCATCACGGCGATCTACGAGGGCACCAACGGCATCCAGGCGATCGACCTCGTCACGCGCAAACTGGCGGCCAATGGCGGTGCGTCGGTGTGGACGCTGCTCGATGAGCTTTCCGCCACCGTCAGCCAGGTCGAGGCTTCCAACGATCCCGCCTTCGGCACCACGGGCGTGAAATTGCGCGAAGCCCTGGAGGCGCTGGCGCGCAGCAGCAAGTGGTTGCTCGAACGCGTCACGTCCGCGCCGAACGAGGCGCTGGCCGGCGCGACGCCGTATTTGCAGCAATTCGGCTCAACGCTCGGCGGCTGCTTGCTGGCCTCCGAGGCGCTTGCCGCCAAGGCTGGCGGCAATACGGACGCCGCGCGCTACGTCTCGCTGGCGCGTTTCTTCGCCGAAAACATCACCGTGCAGGCGGGTGCGCTCGAGCGCACCGTGACGGAGAGCGCAGAGTCGGTCGCGGCGGCGGACGCGGTGCTGTTGGGGTGAGGTGACCGCGCTGCTCGCCTCACATTCGGTGTCGTCCCCGCCCCCGTGCGCAATTGCGCAACCAGGCCGGGACGACACCGAATATTTGGAGCCATGCTGGCTACGAAGCTGCGAGCTTCGCCCCTCTCCCCGGTCGCCACAGCACGATGCCGGCGGCAACGACATCGAGCACCACGCAGAGCGCAAACGCCATCGAGTAATCGCTTCCCGCGCTGCGCACGAGGCCAACGATGCCGGGACCGAACGCGCTGACGATGCCGCTGATCGACGTCCCCAGCCCCATCGCGGCCGCGAAGGCCGTGCCACCGATCTCACGCTGGATGATCAGGGGCGGGAACGTGATCATGTTGCCGATCGAGAAGCCGTAAACGCCGCTGCACATGAGCAGCACGGTCGGGCTACGGCTTTGCAGGAGAACCAGCAGCGCCGCCGCCTGGCTGATCATCGACACCGCGCAGGCGAGCCGCGGATCGAGCCGGTCGACGAACATGCCAAGCGATAGCCGGCCGACCACCGCCATCGCCGCCATGATCGTGACGGCGAGGCCCGCGCTGGCGCGGCCGATCAGCGGCTCGAGAAACGTCACCTGATGAATGATGAAACCCATCTGCGCCAGCAGCGCGATCGCGATCGGCAGCACCATCGTCCAGAACGACGCATTGGCGAGCAGCTCCTTCCGCGAATGACGCGCCGGCCCGCCGCTGCGGGGCGAGCCTTCAGCTGAATTCAGCGCCGCATCGGCCGGCCAGCCGGTGAAAACGACAACCACCGGCAACACCAGCACCACCATCGCGATCGTGGTCGCCAGCATGGCCGAGCGGAAACCGATGCTGCCGCTCAGCGCCAGCAGAACCGGAACGAGGATGATGCCGCCGCAAGTGGCGCCGTTGAAGGCAAGGCTGAGCGCGAGCCCGCGCCGCCGCTCGAACCACGAATTCAGTACCGTCGCGATGACGACCGTACCCATACCAGTCCAGCCGACCGACATCAGCGTATAGGCAAGATAGAGCTGCCAGGGCGCTTGCATCAGTCCCAATAACGCTGTCGAAGCGCCAAGCGCGATCAGCCCGGACAGGATCAGCGTGCGCAGCCCAATGCGGACGAGCAGATCGTCGGTGAAAATGACGAGGACGGAGGTCAGCAGGAACGAGAAGGTGCTGGCCGCCGACACCAACGTGCCGGGCCAGCCATGGATGCGCTGAAGCTCGGCGAGATAGACGCCCTGGCCGTAAAGGCCGAAGCCGAACATGAAGAAGGCCATCAGAAAACAGGCCAGCACCACGCGCCAGCCGCGATAATGCAGCGAGGATTCGTCAGTGCCCGTTGCGGCAATCATCGATCGAATATGGGCCATATGGAACGAGACGGCCGATCGTGCCGCACAACCACCGGTTTTTCAAATGAAACATTGTAGCCGATTGTTGCAACGCGCAAAACCGCGGGAGATTTGACGAGCTTCGTCCCCCGGTTCCTCCTGACGAACGCAATCATTGGGCGGGTGTCATGCAACCGCTCACTGGGATCATGGCCGAAATGATTGAGCCACGGCATTGGCACGCCTGCCGGATCATGTAGGCTAAGTCCTGCAAGACTCGCCGATGGCAGACGCCACGGCGGCCGCGGGGAGTACTTATGCCGAACGGCAACATCATCGTCACTGAGGACCGCGCCACGCGCGTGATCACCCTGCGCCGCCCGGGCAAGAAGAACGCGATCACCCAGGACATGTATCGCGAGATGAGCCGCGCGATCGACACCGCGCAGAACAACCCTGACATCCGCTGCATGATCATCACCGGCGGCTCGGGCGTGTTCACCGCGGGCGACGACATCGACGATTTCATCAGGGCCGACGCGTCGCGTCCCGAGACGCTGTCCGATGGCGCCAGATTCCTCTACTCGCTGGCGCTCAACGCCAAGCCGATCATCGCCGCCGTCGACGGCGCCTCGATCGGCATCGGCACCGTGATGCTGTTTCACTGCGACTACGTGCTCGCCTCCAACGCCGCCACCTTCTCCGCGCCTTACATCAATCTTGGGCTGGTCCCGGTGGGCGCCGCGAGCCTCCTGATGCCGAGCACGATGGGTTACCAACGCGCCTTCGCCATGCTGGTGATGGGACGCAGCTTCACCGCCGCCGAAGCCCATGCCGCCGGGTTCGTCAACACCGTGGTGTCGCCTGGACATACCGAGGTCGAGGCCCGCAAGGTGGCGCGCGAGATCTGCCGGCTGCCGGCCGAGGCCGTCGCGACCTCGCGCAGGCTTTTGCGCGCTTCACCGGAAGACCTCACCCGGCGCATCGACCAGGAAAGCCATCTGTTCGGCGAACGACTGAAATCCGACGAGGCGATCGCGGCGTTCAATGCGTTTGCAAACAGGAAGAAGAAGTAGACGACGAGAACGTTCGTGAAATCTTCGTTCGGAACGACTAATCTTGTTTCCATGCGATCCCAACCCATCCTTGCCGCGCTTTCGCTCGCGCTCTGCGCCCTGCCCGCCGCGGCCGAGACCGCAGCCCCTGTCGAACTGCGCATTCTCGCGATCAACGATTTTCATGGCAATCTTCGTCCGCCGCCGGGCGGCATCCGCATCGCTGACCCAGAAGACAAGAGCAAGAAGGTGACGGTGGCTGCCGGCGGCGCCGAGTACATGGCGACGCTGGTGAAGCGATTGAGCGAGGGGCGCAAGAACACCATCTTCGTCGCTGCCGGCGATCTGATCGGGGCGAGCCCGTTCCTGTCGGCGATGTTTCACGACGAGCCGTCGATCGAGTCGCTCTCGATGATGGGGCTTGCGATCACATCGGTCGGCAACCATGAATTCGACGAGGGCAAGACCGAGCTGCTCAGGATGCAGAATGGCGGCTGCCATCCGGAGGACGGCTGCCAGGGGCCGCATCCTTTCACCGGGGCGAGATTCCACTATCTCGCGGCGTCCACCGTCGAGAGCGCGACAGGCAAGAGTATTTTGCCGCCCTACGAGATCAGGGAGTTCGAGGGGATCCCCGTTGCCTTCATCGGGCTGACCTTGAAGGAAACCGCCGGCATCGTTTCGCCGTCGGGCATTGCCGGTCTCGAATTCCGCGACGAGGCCGAGACCGTGAACGCGCTCGTGCCACAACTGAAGGCGCGGGGAGTCGAAGCCATCGTGGTGCTGATCCACCAGGGCGGCGAGCCCTTAGGCGACTACAATGAATGCCCGGAGATTACGGGGCCAATTGTCGATATCGTGAAGAAATTCGACCGGGCTGTCGACGTCGTCGTCAGCGGCCATACCCATCGTGCCTATGTCTGCGACATCGATGGCCGGCTCGTCACCAGCGGCGACAAATACGGCACGCTCGTCACCGCAATCGACCTCAAGCTCGATCCTGCAACCCGCGACATCATCAGCGCCAAGGGAGAGAACGTCATCGTCGCCAACGCCTCGCTTGCCAAGGATACCGAGCAGACCGCGCTGATCGACGCTTATGACAAACTCTCTGCACCGATCGCCAATCGGCCGGCCGGATCGGTGACGCAGACGTTGTCGCGCATTCCGAACGAGGCCGGCGAGAGCGCACTCGGCGACGTCATCGCCGATGCGCAGCTTGCCGCCACGAAGGATGCCAAGAATGGCAGCGCTGTCATCGCGCTTACCAATCCCGGCGGCATCCGCACCGACATCGTGCCGAAGGAAAACGGCGCGGTGTCCTTTGGCGAACTGTTCGCCAGCCAACCGTTCCGCAACCGCCTCGTGACCATGACGCTCACCGGCAGCCAATTGAAGGACATGCTGGAGCAGCAATGGCTTGATCCGAAGCGGCCGCGGATCCTTCAGGTGTCGAACGGGTTCAGCTACAGCTGGGATGCGTCCAGACCGTTCGGGGAACGTGTGATGGCCGACAAGATGACGCTCAATGGCAGGCCGCTCGAGCCGGCTACCGGCTACCGCGTCACCGTCAACGATTACCTCGCCGTCGGCGGCGACGGTTTTACCGTCGCCAAGCAGGGCACCTCGCCGCAATATGGCGGCTACGATGCCGATGCGCTGTTTGCCTTCTTTAGGGCACATGGTCCGATCGGTCCGCTGCCGCCAACCCGCATCCTGCGCGTGAATTGATCCGGATCAAACGGTGAGGCCCGGGACAACCCTTTGCCATTCCCTGGGGAACGCATAGATTGGATTTTGCATTGCGTTTTGGCGCCGGATGCGCCAAGCGACCTGAGAGTTCGTTCCCCGCGAGGCCGACCTGATGAGCACGCTTCTCCTCTCCCACAAGGCCTGCCTCGACCACGTCACGCCGGCGGGACACCCTGAAAGGCCGGACCGTCTGCGCGCGGTCGAGGAAGCGCTGTCGCATGAGCGCTTCCAGTTCCTGGTGCGCGACCTGGCGCCGGAGGGCGATCTCGACCTCGTCACGCTCTGTCACAACGAGCATTACGTCACGGAGCTTCGTCATATCGCGCCGACGAGCGGCCAAGTCTATATCGACGGCGACACCTCAATGTCCCCAGGTACCTGGGAAGCGGTGATGCGCGGCGTCGGCGGCGCGGTGGCGGCGACCGAAGCGGTGATGAACGGCGAGCATCGCAACGCCTTCGTCGCGGTGCGCCCGCCTGGCCACCACGCCGAGATCGGCAAGCCGATGGGCTTCTGCTTCTTCGACAACGTCGCGATCGCCGCGCGGCACGCGCAGCGCAAGTACGGTATCAAGCGCGCGGCCATCGTCGATTTCGACGTGCATCACGGCAACGGCACGCAGGACATCTTCTGGTCGGACCCGACCGTAATGTACTGTTCGACCCATCAGATGCCGCTGTTTCCGGGCACCGGCGCCAAAGGCGAACGTGGCGACCACGACACCATCGTGAACGCGCCGCTCGCCTCGGAAGACGGCGGGCCGGAATTCCGCTCTGCGTTCGAGAATCTGATTTTGCCGCAGCTCGAAAAGTTCAGCCCCGAGCTTCTCATCGTCTCTGCAGGCTTCGACGCGCATTACCGCGATCCCCTGGCCTCGCTGAACTTGCGCGCGGAGGACTATGCCTGGGTCACGCGCAAGCTGATGGACCTCGCCGACAAGTCCGCCGGGGGGCGCGTTGTTTCTGTGCTCGAGGGCGGCTATGACCTGCAAGGATTGAAAGAATCTGTTACGGCGCATGTCGGCGCCCTGATGGGCGCCTGACGGACCCGCCACATTAAGCCCGCAAAACTCTGCTGCTTTGCAGCAGAAGCGAATCGGGCAATCGGAAACCTATATGGCCGAAAATACCCAAATCGACGTCAGCAGGCTCACTTTCGAGCGCGCGATCGAGGAACTCGAAACAATCGTGAAGCGGCTCGAGGACGGCAAGGTGCCGCTCGAGGAATCCGTCACGATCTACGAGCGCGGCGAAGCCCTGAAGCGGCGTTGCGAGGAGCTTTTGCGCCAGGCCGAGGCGCGCGTCGACAAGATCACCACCGATGCCGGTGGCCAAGCCACCGGCATCGCGCCGCTCGACGTCCAGTAAGGGGCGGCGGCCAAAAGCGGCCCGTTTCGGGGCAGGGTCGCCTCAGTTCCCGCAAGTTCGCACCCGCAAGATCGCACCCGACCGTCTGCCCTCTTGGAGGCCGGGTGGCGGCACCAGAATTGAAATCGCGTCGACGGCGCCTTCCGGAGCCGCGAATCCGCTAAAATATCTGTTCTTTCACCCGGAATCCTGCCAAGGAACCGGGCAAAAATTGGAACCTCCGCTCCGGGGCCGCGATTAACCAAATTGGCCCGCCGGTTGCACCTGCATACCCCTAATCAGCCCGGCGGGTTGGCTTTGGCCCAAGCTTTGGTGTAAAGCTGCGCGGAGTGTGGCTTTTTGTTAGCCTTGACGTGGGGACCGATTACCAACGACAAGCGCTTCGAATCGCTAATGAAATTGGCTTGGACGGACGAAGCCGATCTACGTGACAGGGATCACAGAGACTGAACCGGAGCGCACTTTGGCTCACCTAAGCTTGAAGACGGGGCATTGCCCCATGCAGGTGGCTCCGACGGTTTAAGGACTCGCGCTGCGCCGATATTGTGCAAACCCATCGCGCACCGGAATGACTTTCCGGCGCTGAAAAATTGGAAATCGCCGTGAACGCATACAGCAAGACGCCGCTTCTCGACACCATCCGGACGCCGGAAGACCTGCGCAAGCTCAAGATCGAGCAGGTTCGCCAGGTCGCTGACGAGCTGCGTCAAGAGACCATCGATGCCGTCTCCGTCACCGGCGGTCACTTCGGTGCGGGTCTTGGCGTGGTCGAGCTCACCACCGCGATCCACTACGTCTTCGATACGCCGCGTGACCGGCTGATCTGGGATGTCGGCCATCAGGCCTATCCGCACAAGATCCTCACGGGACGACGCGACCGCATCCGCACACTGCGCACCGGCGGCGGCCTGTCCGGCTTCACCAAGCGCAGCGAAAGCGATTACGATCCGTTCGGCGCCGCGCACTCGTCGACCTCGATCTCGGCCGGCCTCGGCATGGCCGTGGCGCGCGACCTTTCCGGCGGCAAGAACAATGTGATCGCGGTGATCGGCGACGGCTCGATGTCGGCGGGCATGGCCTATGAGGCGATGAACAATGCCGGCGCGATGAACTCCCGCCTCATCGTCATCCTCAACGACAACGACATGTCGATCGCTCCGCCGGTCGGCGCCATGAGCGCCTATCTGTCGCGGCTCTACTCCGGCAAGACCTACCGCACGCTGCGCGAGGCGGCCAAGCAGATCAACAAGCGCCTGCCCAAGATCATCGCCAACCGCGCCAACCGCGTCGAGGAATATTCCCGCGGCTTCATGATGGACGGTGGCACGCTGTTCGAGGAACTCGGCTTCTACTATGTCGGCCCGATCGACGGCCACAATCTCGACCATCTGCTGCCCGTGCTGAAGAACGTGCGCGACATGGAGACCGGCCCGATCCTGGTCCACGTCGTGACGCAGAAGGGCAAGGGCTACGGCCCGGCGGAGGCCTCCGCCGACAAGTACCACGCCGTCGTCAAGTTCGACGTCGCCACCGGCACCCAGGCCAAGGCCAAGCCGAATGCGCCGGCCTACCAGAACGTGTTCGGCCAGAGCCTCGTCAAGGAAGCCCAGAAGGACGACAAGATCGTCGCCATCACGGCGGCGATGCCGTCGGGCACCGGCGTCGACATCTTCAACAAGGCTTTCCCTGACCGCACCTTCGACGTCGGCATCGCGGAGCAGCACGCCGTGACCTTCGCCGCCGGTCTTGCGACCGAGGGCTACAAGCCGTTCTGCGCGATCTACTCGACTTTCCTGCAGCGCGGCTACGACCAGATCGTGCATGACGTCGCGATCCAGAACCTCCCCGTCCGCTTCGCCATCGACCGTGCCGGCCTCGTCGGCGCCGACGGCGCGACGCATGCCGGCTCGTTCGACAATGCCTATCTCGGCTGTCTGCCGAACATGGTGATCATGGCGGCGGCCGACGAGGCCGAGCTTGTGCACATGGTCGCGACCCAGGTCGCGATCAACGATCGTCCGAGCTCGGTGCGTTATCCGCGCGGCGAAGGCCGCGGCGTCGAGATGCCCGAGGTCGGCATTCCGCTCGAGATCGGAAAAGGCCGCATGATCCGCCAGGGCAACAAGATCGCCCTGCTCTCGTTCGGCACGCGTCTGGCCGAATGCGAGAAGGCGGCCGACGAGCTCGCCGCCCATGGCCTGTCGACCTCGATTGCGGATGCGCGCTTCATGAAGCCGCTCGACACCGAGCTGGTGCTCAAGCTTGCCCGCGACCACGACGTCCTGATCACCATCGAGGAAGGTTCGATCGGCGGCTTCGGCTCGCATGTCGCCCAGTACCTGGCCGATCAGGGCGTGCTCGACACCGGCATGGTCAAGTTCCGTTCCATGGTGCTGCCCGACGTGTTCCTGGACCACGACACGCCCGCTGCGATGTATGCGCGCGCCGGTCTCGACGCCAAGGGCATCGTCGCCAAGGTGTTCGAGGCGCTCGGCAAGGACGTCAAGACCGAGACGGTCAAGCTGGCTTGAAATGTGTTCACCTCTCCTGCTTGCTTGCGGGAGAGGTCGGATCGCCCCTGGCGATGCGAAGCATCGTCCAGGCAGCTCGCCTGAATTTCTCCGAAGCAGTCATCCATGAAAAGAAGCAGTCATCCATGAAAATCTATCTGGCAGGCCCTGACGTGTTCCTGCCGGATGCCATTGAGATCGGCCGGCAGAAGGCCGCGATCTGTGTCGCACACGGCTTGACCGGTCTCTATCCTCTCGACAACGCGGTCGACCTCACGGCGCCCGACGCCTCGCGCCGGATCTTCTGCGGCAACGAGGCGATGATGGATGCGGCCGATGCCATCATCGCCAATCTCACCCCGTTCCGCGGCGCCGGCGCCGATCCCGGCACCGTCTACGAGTTCGGCTACATGGCCGGCCGCCGCAAGTTCTGTCTGGCCTATTCCAACGATGGCACCACTTATGCCGACCGTCTCCGCCGCTTTGTGGCCGTCACCTCCGAAGATGGGGCGGCTGGTCGATGCCCAGGGGCTGACGGTCGAGGATTTCGGCCTTGTCGACAACCTCATGATGATCCATGCGCTGGAACTGCACGGCTGTCCGCTGGTGACGCCGGCAGAGCAGCCGGTCGACGTCTGGCATGATCTCGCCGCGTTCGAGACTTGCGTCCGGATGGCAGCCGCGCGATGGATCGCTACATAAGCACTTCTATCCTCTTTCGGAGATCCGATGTCCCCAGCCCGCAAGCGCGCGGATGTTCTGCTGGTCGAGCGTGGCCTGTTCGAGAGCCGGGCGCGGGCGCGCGCGGCGATCGAAGCCGGGCTCGTCACGGCCGACGAGAAGCGGGTCGCAAAGCCCTCAGAGACAATCGCCGAGGACGCGGTGATCCAGGCCGAGCCGGCGCATCCCTACGTCTCGCGCGGCGGCGTCAAGCTTGCCGGGGCACTCGAGCATTATCCCATCGAGGTTGAGGATCATGTCTGCCTCGACGTCGGCTCGTCCACCGGCGGTTTCACCGAGGTGCTGCTGGCCAATGGGGCGAGCCTGGTGTTCGCGGTCGATGTCGGCACCAGCCAGTTGCACGCCTCGTTACGCGGCCATCCGAAAATCGTGTCGATGGAGGAGACCGACATCCGCAGCTATGAGGGCAAGCGGCTGCCGGCCCGGCCCGATGTCGTCGTCATTGACGTCAGCTTCATCTCGCTCAAGACGGTGCTTCCCGTGGCCCTGTCGCTGGCCGCGGCGCCGATGAGCCTGCTGGCGCTGATCAAGCCGCAATTCGAAGCCGATCGGAAGCACAACAAGAAGGGCATCATCCGCGATGCCGCCGTGCATCAGGAGATCTGCGACGACATCGCGGCGTTCGCGGCATCGCTCGGCTGCACCGACATCGAGGTCTTTCCATCCTCGATCGCCGGGGGCGACGGCAACGTCGAATTCTTCCTGGGCGCGCGCCGTGGTTGAGCGCATCACAATCGATCACGTCGGCCATCGCGGCGATGGCGTCTCGCTCACGACGGACGGTGCGGTCTACGTGCCCTACACGCTTGGCGGCGAGAGCGTCGAGGTTGATCATGTCGCCGGCCATCATCCCGACCGCCGCAAGCTGTTGGCGGTCGACGTCGCCAGTCCCGAACGCATCGAACCGTTCTGTCCGCATTTCGGCGTCTGCGGGGGCTGTGCGATCCAGCACTGGGCAGCGGAGCCGTATCATGCCTGGAAGCGCAACATCGTGGTCGAGACACTGGCGCAGGCGGGCATCGAGTGCGAGGTGGCGCCGCTGGTCGATGCTCACGGCGCAGGTCGCCGGCGCGTCACGCTCCACGGCCGCTTCGGCACGCATGATATTCTGAAGGTCGGCTTCTCGGCCACGAGCTCGCACGACGTCATCCCGATCCATCGCTGCCCGATCCTCGATCCTGCCCTTGAAGGCGCACTCGACGCCGCCTGGGCACTCGCCGAACTCCTGACGTCCAAAATGCCGGTGACGAAGCCGCTCGACATCCAGGTCACCGCGACCGCCAACGGCCTTGACATCGACGTGCGTGGCTCCGGCCCGCTGCCGACACCGCTGGTCACGGCGCTGTCGCGTGTTGCCGAGCAGCACCGTCTGGCGCGGCTGACGCGACATGGCGAGCTCGTGCTGCAACGCCTGCCGTCGACGGTGAAGATGGGCCGTGCCGAAGTGACGCTGCCGCCGGGCTCGTTCCTGCAGGCAACCGTGTCGGGCGAGGAGACGCTGGCCGCCCTGGTTGGCGAACGCGTCGGCAAGGCCAAAGAGGTTGTCGACCTCTTCTGCGGCGTCGGTCCGTTTGCGCTCAGGCTCGCAGAGAAGGCGCGCGTCACCGCCTACGACAACGACTCCGGCGCCATCGCCGCACTGGCAAGGGCTGCGCGCACACCGGGACTGAAGCCGATCAAGGCCGAGCCGCGCGACCTATTCCGCCGTCCGCTGGTCCCCACGGAGCTGCGCGACTTCGACGCAGCGGTGTTCGATCCGCCGCGCCAGGGCGCCCAGGCGCAGGCGCTGAAACTCGCTGCGAGCAAGGTGCCGGTCGTGATCGCAGTGTCCTGCAACGTCGCGACATTTGCCCGCGACGCGCGATTGCTGATCGACGGTGGTTACAAGATCGATGCGGTGGTTCCGGTCGATCAATTCCGCCACACCCCACATGTCGAGCTGGTGGCGAAGTTCACGCGCTAGCTACCGCCGCAGCGCCCCGAGTGCCGGTGACTCGCCGGGCAGCATGTTCGATCGGATATCGCTGTCCATCCGGCCCGAGTCCAGCTGGGTGAAGCCGGCCCCGAAAGAGAGGCTGAGGTTGGACGTCGGCTTGACCTCGACGCCGGCAAACGCGCCGTAGCCGGGCGCGGCGGCGGAGGTCAACGGCGCAACCGAGCTGCCGATCCCGTTGCCGTATTTCAGCGTGTCGAAGCCGGCAAAGAACGTCACAGGCGAGCCGCCCGCCGTCTTCATGTTGTAGCCGAATTGGGTGCTGTCGAAGGACAGCGCGCTGAAACTGCTCGCGGGTCCCGCCTGGGTGAAACCGCTCGGACCGAGACTGCCGCTCTGGCTTCCGACAAAGAAACCGGAGCGAAAGTCGTAGCCACTATTGGCATCACCGGCATTGAAGCCTGGAAAATTGCCGTAGCTGTCGGCGCGGCCGCCATAGCCAAAAGCCCCGCCGGGGATCCAATACCGCAGGGGGGCGACTTGTGCACGAGCCGGCGTTCCACTGACGCAGAGCACAGCCACGAGAGCTGCAAGACCGCTGAAACGAGTAAGGCTGGGCATTCGGGTAACCGTCGGAATGATCGATAGATTATACGCGACGAAGGCGGCAAATTCCAGCCGGTCGGCATGCGCTTCACCCGGTTCCCGAGCCACTCATCCGGAATGTGACCTGGTTGCCGTCGGATGCTCGACGGCCATGGGTTTCTCAATTGGCCAGCGACCTGGTTTCGGCAGCATGATGGATATGATCGGTTTGGTCGGCTATTGAGACCCGGTCTCGATGACATTGGTCGCGAGAGCGCCGAACGAGAGCGTGGCGCCGCTGCCGCCGCGCCCGGCAAACATAGAAGACAACAGACACAGTTCATGCCGCCCGATCCCTTGCTCATGCGCCTGACTTCCGCCTTTGCTGAGGTGCCGGGCATCGAGGCCATCGTGCTAGGCGGCTCACGTGCGCGGGGCAGCGCGCGTCCGGCCTCCGACTACGATATCGGACTCTATTTTACGGCGGCCGTGCCGCTCGATACGGATCGGCTGCTCGCGGCCGCGCGGGCGATTGCCGACAATCCCGCGGCCACTTCGGTGACGCCAATCGGGGAATGGGGGCCTTGGATCGTCGGCGGTGCGTGGCTCTCCGTCGAGGGGCACAAGGTCGATCTACTCTACCGCGACGCCGATGCCGTCAAGGCCGCGATGGACTCCTGCCAGGCCGGCATCGTTACGATGGACTACCAGCCCGGCCATCCGCACGGCTTCTGCTCGGCGATCTGGATGGGCGAGATTGCTTATTGCCAGGCGCTGCACGATCCGCGGGCCCTGATCGCCGGGCTAAAATCGATCGCGCAGCCCTATCCGCGACCGCTGCGCGATGCCTTGATACGGCGCTTTCAATGGGAGGTGCTGTTTAGCATCGAGAACGCCGAGCTTGCGATCACGCGCGGCGAGCAGGCCCATGTCGCCGGATGCATCTACCGATCTCTCGCCTGCACCGCTCAAGTCCTGTTCGCGCTGAACGAGCGCTATCTCATCAACGAAAAGGGAGGGCTGCAGGAAGCGGCGCACTTGCCGCTGACGATTCCGCGTCTGGTAGAGCAGGCAAAACGGGCCTGGCAATTATTGGGCAAGGGCGACCTTGTATCTGCCTGCGGCGCGTTGCGGGAGATCGATCGGAAGCTGCTGAGGCTGACGCAGTCGAGCGGGAAGCAGCCGTAACCGGCTATGCCGTCCGGTCCACCGAAGATGACGAATCCGCCGGCGGATATTTCGTCACAGGCACCATGAAGGATTTGGTTCCGACCTGGTAGATGATCTTGCCGTTCTGCCCGTCGTCCGTCGCAATCTGCGATTGCCCGAACATGATGACGTTCTTGTAAACGATCCCGGTGCCCTGGCGGGTGATGCCGTCGGTGGTGACCACGACCTGCGCTTCATTGCCGCTGACGGAGACCACCTTGAAGCTTGCGCTCTTGCCGATGTCAGCCGCATAGCCGCCCCAGCTTCCCACCAATCGACTGTCGGAAGCCGGCGGAGCCTGCTTTGTCAGCGTCGCGGTCTGCTTGCCGGCACCGCCCACCGAGAACACCAGCGCCAGGTTCTTGCCATCCTTGGTACCGACCGAGACCCCGCCAAAGCTAATGACCCCGCCCTGGACCTCGCCAATGCCCCGCTCGGTGTGGCCGTTATGAGTGTACTCGACCTGCGCGCGGGGACCGCGGATATTCACCACCTTGAATTCGACGGCCTGGTTGTTGCCGACCCAACTGCCTTTCCAATCACCGACAAGGGCGCTCTGGTGATACAGTCGCTCGTTGGCCGGCGAGATCTGGTTGGTACTGGATGGGAGGATGGCCATCGGGCTGCTCGTGAACGGGTGCGACAAACCCCGCTTTCGTTTGCTGGCCAGCGATTCCGAGGCGCCGGACGGAAACAAAGAGAAACGGTCGGATTAGGGCCATGCGTCGGTTAACAGGCGGTTAAGTTCATCATCGGCCGAAACGAGGCGAAAAATCTCGGCTGACGCGCGCCTCAGCGACCCCAGCGGTCCGACCAGATCTTCTCGCCGATCGTGCAACTCACGCGCGGCTCCTTGTCTTTGTCGGCAACGTGCACCACCGGACGATCGGGCGTGCGGCCGGCGACCTCCATCAGCAGCTTGGTGCGAATGGCCTCCTTGAACTTCTCGCGATCCTTGATCGCAATCACGAAGGAGCCGGGACCGCCGATGACGCAATCCTCGTAGTAGTAATCGAGATTGTCGATATCCATGGTCGAATAGGATGGTTCCTTGACCATGATTGGCAGGCCGTTGATGACGATGCCCTTCTCGAGCGCGGCATCGCGCGCCAGGGTGACCGGGCCGCCATTGTTGTTGGGACCGTCGCCGGAAATGTCGATGACGCGACGGAGGCCGTGATAGGGATCCTCGTCAAACAGCGGCATCGCGAATCCGATCGCACCCGATATCGAGGTACGCGAGGCGCGGCGGATCGGCGTCTTCATGATCTCGCCCGCGACCGCATCCGCTGTCTCCGGTCCGTCGATGAGGCGCCAGGGGATGATGATCTTCTGGTCGTTGGACGCCGCCCATTCGAAATAGGTCACCGCGATCCTGCCGGAGGGGCCGGCCTTCAGCGCTTGCAAGAACTCCTTGGATTGGATCGCCAGCGCATAGCCCTCGCGCTGGATTGCGAGTTCGTCCATGTCCATGGAATAGGAGACGTCGACTGCGAGGATCAGCTCGACGTCGACCGACTGGGCATCGCCGTCCGCCGCCTGCCGCTGCCGCGACGATTCAAACTTCGGCGGTCCAGATTTGGGACTTGGTGCCGCGATGCTCGCGACGTCCCCTCCGGCAAGTATACCGGTCACCAGCACAGCCCCGATCGAGAAAAGCAAGCGCATCGCAGCCTCCCGTCGTATGACGCGATGGTGACATGCAAACGTCTTGCCGGAAAGCGCGAAGATCGCTTGTGCTTCACATTCAGGTTAGGGATTTGCAGACTCGAGTTTTCGCGCACCAGCGCGATATCGCCGCCATGTCGCCACGCTTGCGCCGCGACCCCTTCGCGACGAGGAACAGCGTGCCGCCCCACTTGTTCCCTGTGATTTCCATGCTAGGCTGACGACACAGATGGGGATGGAGTCCCCCGACAACCGCCCGGCGGTCGAACAACCGTAGTGGGCTGATGACTCCTGCTCGAGGTGAGGCAATGAGCCTCTGCCTTTGGTGGGAGCATGGAGAGGCCCGCCGATGGCGGGTTTTTTGTTGCCTGAAACACAAGGCCAGGACGTTGACCACGACGACACATCATGAGCGCGCCAAGCTGCCCAGCGGAATCTGGGTGCTCGGCTTCGTCTCGATGCTGATGGACGTCTCCTCCGAGATGATCCACGCGCTGCTGCCGGTCTATCTCGTCACCGTGCTCGGCGCCTCCACGCTCGAGGTCGGCTTCATCGAGGGCATCGCGGAGGCAACCGCCGCGATCACGAAGATCTTCTCCGGAGTGCTGTCGGATTGGCTAGGCCGCCGGAAGCTGCTTGCGGCCCTCGGCTATGGGCTGGCCGCGGTGACCAAGCCGTTGTTCCCGCTCGCGCCCAGCGTCGGCTGGCTGGTCGCGGCGCGCTTCATCGATCGCGTCGGCAAGGGCATTCGCGGCGCGCCCCGCGACGCGCTGATTGCCGATATCGCGCCCGCTGGCCTGCGCGGCGCGAGCTTCGGCCTGCGGCAGTCGCTCGACACGGTCGGCGCCTTCGTCGGACCGCTCGTCGCGATCGGCCTGATGTGGTGGACATCAGATCATTTTGTCGCCGTGTTCTGGGTGGCCGTGGTGCCGGCGTTTCTGTCCTTCGGACTGATCACCTTCGCCGTCGACGAACCAGAGCCGGACCCGAGTCGGGAGCCCGCGAAGAACCCGCTCAGCATCGCCGCGATGCGGCAGCTCGGTCCGGTTTATTGGCGCGTCGTCGCGGTTGGCGTCGTCTTCACGCTTGCCCGTTTCAGCGAGGCCTTTCTGATCCTTCGCGCCCAGAACATCGGGCTCAATGCAATGTGGGTTCCGGCAGTGCTGGTGCTGATGAACATCATCTACGCGCTCTCGGCCTATCCGGCCGGGGCGCTGTCGGACCGGATCAACCGGACCGCCCTGCTCGCGATCGGACTCGTCGTTCTCGCCGGCGCCGACCTCGCCCTCGCGCTGCTGCCGAACCTGGCCGGCCTCGCCCTCGGCGTCGTGCTGTGGGGACTGCATATGGGACTGACCCAAGGCTCACTATCGGCGCTTGTCGCCGATACCGCACCGCCAAGCCTGCGCGGCACCGCATTCGGCTATTTCAATCTGTTCACGGGGCTTGCGATGCTGGCCGCGAGCGTCATCGCCGGTGCGCTTTGGGACGCCTATGGTCCGACAGGGACGTTCCTCGCGGGACTCGGCTTTGCATTGGCCGCACTGGTGGGACTGCTCGCCATCGGCAACGGTCTGGCGGCGGAGGACAAGGGATGACCGGGAGCTATTCATCGTGCTGAGCGGAGTGATCGCAATCGTGGCCGGCAGCGCGCTGGGTGGCTGCGCTCGGTATTTCGTCTCCGGCGCGATCGCGCGGCGACTGGGCGAGACGTTTCCCTGGGGCACAATGACCATCAACGTCACCGGCGCCTTCCTGATCGGCACCTTGGGCGCGCTGGCGACTCATCCCGGCTCGGTGTTCGCGACGCCCAATCCGTGGCTGTTCGCGGTGACCGGCTTCCTCGGCTGTTACACCACGGTGTCCTCGTTCAGCCTGCAAACGCTGACCTTGGCACGCAACGGCGAGCCGCTGCACGCTCTCGGCAATGTCGTGGTCTCTGTCGGGCTGTGCCTCGCGGCAGTGAGCTGCGGCTTCCTGCTTGCGGACAGTCTGGGAGGCTAGCGGCAGATGAAGCCCTCCTCCGCGGACCGCCGGCGCACGGCGCTGCTTTACGCCTGGGTTTCTGCCGGCAGCATGGTCGGCGGACTCACGCGTTATCTGGTCGGGCTCGCTCTCGATACCGGCCCCGGCTTTCCCTTCGCGACGTTGTTCATCAACGCGACAGGCTCGCTCATCATCGGCTTCTACGCCACACTGACCGGCCCCGACGGCCGCATGCTGGCGCGGCCGGAGCACCGGCAGTTCGTGATGACCGGCTTCTGCGGCGGCTACACCACCTTCTCGACCTTCAGTCTCGAGACCTTCCGCCTGATCCATGCCGGCATGAAATATGCCGCGCTCGCCTATATCGCTACGTCCGTCGTCTGCTGGCTGGCATCCGTATGGGCAGGGCATATGATCGCGAGCCGCTACAACCGCTTGACCAGGAGTTGACCATGCAAATCCCCAATCAGGCTGTCTTGCTCCGGATCTTCATCGGCGAAAGCGACCATTACGACGGCAAGCCGCTGTACGAAGCCATCGTGCTGGCAGCGCGCGAGCGACATCTCGCCGGTGCCACCGTACTGCGCGGCCCGATGGGGTTTGGCAAGTCGAGCCGGCTGCACACTTCGAAGATCCTGCGGCTCTCGGAAGACCTGCCGCTGCTGATCGAGATCGTCGACAGCGAGGACAACATCAACGCATTCCTGCCCATCCTGGATGGCATGATGTCGAGCGGCCTGATCACCTTGGAGAAGGTACAGGTCCTGCAATATGGTGCGAAGGCCGCGAGCTGATCGCTCCGGCCGGGAACCCAAGCCCGCCGTGCCCAGGAGGCGGAATGAGCGACACCGTCACCACGCCGAAAACCAGGACCAAGACCAAAGTCGAGCGGCCCAAGCTGCACAAGGTCATCCTGATCAACGATGACTACACGCCGCGCGAATTCGTCACCATGGTCCTCAAGGCCGAATTCCGCATGACCGAGGATCAGGCCTACAAGGTCATGATCACGGCGCACAAGCTGGGCGCCTGCGTCGTCGCCGTATTCACCAAGGACGTCGCCGAAACCAAGGCCACCCGCGCCACCGACGCCGGCCGCGCCAAGGGCTATCCGCTGCTGTTCACAACCGAGCCGGAGGAATAAGGCTCATCTTGCGAAAATAAACTTCAGCTCATCACGCCATCACCACCGGCGTCTCCTCCGCCAGCCCGTACACGCGCTGCGTCTTGGATAATCCCGCGATCGGAAAATCGCCGAGCTCGCGCCAGTCGTGCTGGCAGGCTTTGGCAAAGCCCTCCGACACCACCACTGTCCGCCCCAGGCGGCCCGCGATCTTTTCCATCCGCGCCGCGAGATTGACGGCGGGACCGATACAGGTGAAGTCGAGCCGGTTGCCGCCGCCGATGTTGCCGTAGAGGATGTTACCGACATGCAGCGCGACGCCGAAGCGGAAGCGCTCGATGACATCGCCGACCGGAAACGCCAGCGCCTCGACGCTGGCGCGGGATTCGCGGGCGGCCTCCAGCACGCGCGTGCAGACATGCGCGGCATCGCCGATATATTCATCGATCGGAAACACCGCGAGCAGACCATCGCCCATGAATTTCAAGACCTCACCGCCGTGGCCGCGGATCGCGGCGACCTGGCAATCGAAATAATCGTTGAGGATCTCGACCACGGTCTCGGCCGGTAGCCGGTCCGACAATGCGGTGAAGCCGCGCAGATCCGACAGCCAGATCGCAGCCTGCATGGTATCGTTGTGGCCGCGGCGGATCTGGCCGCCGAGGATGCGTGCGCCGGCGCGGTTGCCGACATAAGTGTCCAGCAGCATCTCGGCGGTGCGGCGCAGGCTGATGATCTCGCTGACGCGGGCGAGCGGAGTCACGATCGAGCGGATCGCCGCGATGTGAGCATCGGTGAAACCGCCGGGATGGCGCGTCGTCCAGCTCGTGGCGTGGACCGAGCCGTCGAGAAACGGCATCGGGACGGCGACGTAGTCGGTCGCGCCTTCGGCACGCAGATCGTCGATGAACGGAAAGCGCTTGCTGTTGGGATCGTCGATGCGACCGCGGACCTCGACGCCCTGCTCGAACACGATCCGAAGGGGACTCTTGGCGAATTCGGGCGAGTCCAGGATTTCGAAATCGACCGTACCGATCTCGACTTCCTGGCCTTGCCGCCAGATGAAGTTGCGTCCGAAAATCTCCGGATGCAACGTGCGGATGAAGATACCGAAGCGCCACAGCGGCAGGCCGGCCTCGACCAGATACTCGCAAACGTCCGCGATCATCTCGGCCGGGTTCCCCGACGACCGCGCACCGTCGATCAGCCAGTTGGTGATGCGCTGGAACTCGGAGCTTTGCATGAGTCCATTTGGGGATGGACGACGGGCCTCGTCAAGCCGGTCGAACGGTGTGCTCGCGCATCGCGGCTATCCTCGCCGATCCGAGTTATGACGAGCCATGCAAACAGCAGCACGCTCGAGCCGACGACAATTGATGCGATACCGAGTACCGGCTCGGCGGCCTCGACACCACGGAGCTTGAGCAGCAGGGCGCCAAACATGACCGGGACACCGATATTGTGCATCCAGAATTGAGCGCCAGCGATGCGCCCCGCGGCGACCGAGGGATAGGCCGTGGCGGTCAGCCCGAACAACGCCATCGAGACCCAGCCGAGCAGGTTGATATGGGCGTGGAGCGGGAACAGCGAATGGTCGCCAGATGCGCCCATCATCACGCCGAGAAGCACTCCGGCGGCGAAATAGAGGGCGGCCAGCCGAAGCCAGATGCGGGCGCGTGGATTGTCCTTCATGACGTTCTCCTCGACGATCAATGGCGTGTTCACGCGTCATGCGGGGCGTTGAGTTGGCCGAGGATCGCCGGGAAATCGAGCCAGACGTTTTCGCGCTTGATCTGGCCGTCGGGCGCCATGTCGAACACGTGCAGCAGACGAAAGCTCAGCTTGCGTCCATGGCCTGGAATCCCGAAGGGCGCGCCAGGCGCCGTCCCTTCCCACATGCTCTCGTCCACCACGAAATCCGGCCCGTAGTAGCGCCGCAACGTGGTGACCTTCTCGCCCGAGAGGTCTGCGAACAGGGCGTCGTAGAAGCCGCGCGCCGCCGCCTTCCCCTGGACCGGGCCGGTGGGATACCCGACGACATCGTGCTCGACGTCGTCGACCATCGTGCTCAACACACCGTCTA
Organism: Bradyrhizobium sp. CCBAU 51627; assembly: GCF_028128765.1. Taxonomy (GTDB): domain Bacteria; phylum Pseudomonadota; class Alphaproteobacteria; order Rhizobiales; family Xanthobacteraceae; genus Bradyrhizobium. The sequence continues at coordinate 1,069,017 of NZ_LBJG01000024.1, read as the reverse complement.
CGTCGTCCTCGGCTTCGAAACGGAAGTGGCGGTCGATCATGCGATCAAAGGTTTTCTTCAATTCGGCGTTCATGGGTTTCCCTTTGCTGGACAATTGTCTATAATGGGACACAGTCCCTTAATAAGACACGTGTCTCACATATGCCCGACAGAAAGTCAAGCCGAAGCGCGGATCGGAATCCGATCGAGACCGATGGCCGCGCAAACCAGAAGCGCCGCACGCGCCAAGCCCTGATGGACGCTGCAATTGCGCTTCGGGATGAAGGACGCAACCCGACCTTTGCCGAGGTGGCCGAGCGCGCGCTGGTCTCGCGCGCCACCGCATATCGCTATTTTTCCTCGCTCGAAGCTTTGATCAGCGAAACGGCGACCGAGCGCGGCCTTGTGCCCCTGGAGCACATCTGGCGGCCCGGCGATGATCCGGCCGACGGCATCTCGCGGGCCTCACGTGAAATGATGAAGCTGATGCTCGCTGACGAGGTCGGCCTGCATGTGATGGAACGCTCGTTCATGGCCGTATGGCTCGACAACGATCCAGGCGCGCGGCCACCGCGGCCCGGCCGGCGCATGAAGTTCATCTTGCCGATGGTCGAAGCGCTGAAGGGGGAACTGTCATCCGCCGCACGCCGACGCCTCGCGCACGCGCTGTCGATGGTGATGGGCAGCGAGGCCGCCCTGGCGATACGCGACATCGGGGGCGCCAGCATCGACGAGGCACTTGCTGCCGCCGGCTGGGCGGCGAGGGCCCTTGTCAACCAGGCGCGAAGCGACGCTGCGGAGGCGCGGCGCAAGTAGCGGGATGCGCGCCTTGGCGAGAGCCGCCCTAACCTAAATCAGCGCCCGACCTGGCCGCGATCGCGCAGGAAATGATCGGCCAGCACGCAGGCCATCATGGCTTCGCCGACCGGGACGGCGCGGATTCCGACGCAAGGGTCGTGGCGGCCTTTCGTGAAAATCTCGGTGTCGGCGCCTTGGCGATCGACGGTCAGGCGCGGCTGGAGGATCGACGAGGTCGGCTTCACCGCGAAACGCACCACGATCGGCTGCCCGGTGGAGATGCCGCCCAGAATGCCGCCGGCATGGTTGGAGAGAAAGCGTGTGCCGTCATTGCCGGTGCGCATCTCGTCGGCGTTCTCCTCGCCGGTCAATTCGGCTGCACCGAAGCCGGCGCCGATCTCGACGCCCTTCACCGCATTGATGGTCATCATCGCGCCGGCGAGATCGGAATCCAGCTTGGCGTAGATCGGTGCACCGAAGCCTGCCGGCACGCCTTCGGCGACGATCTCGAGCACCGCGCCGATCGACGAGCCGCTCTTGCGGATGCCGTCCAGATAGGTCTCGAAGAACGCCGCCTTGTCCTTGTCAGGACAGAAGAACGGATTTTTGGCGATCTCGTCCCAGTCCCACTTCTCGCGGTCGATCTTGTGCGGCCCGATCTGCACCAACGCGCCGCGCACCCTGACGTCAGGCAGCACCTTTCGCGCGATCGCACCGGCGGCGACGCGCATCGCAGTCTCGCGCGCCGACGAACGGCCGCCGCCGCGATAGTCGCGCAGGCCATACTTTGCTTCATAGGTGAAGTCGGCATGGCCCGGGCGAAACTTGTCCTTGATCTCCGAATAGTCCTTCGAGCGCTGGTCGGTGTTCTCGATCAGGAGCCCGATCGGCGTGCCCGTCGTCACCTGCACGCCGGTCTCCGGATGCGCCATCACGCCGGACAGGATCTTCACCTGGTCCGGCTCCTGGCGCTGGGTGGTGAAGCGCGACTGGCCCGGCTTGCGGCGATCGAGGTCCCGCTGAATGTCGGCCTCGGTGAGCGGGATCATCGGCGGGCAACCGTCGACCACGCAGCCAATCGCCACGCCGTGGCTTTCGCCGAAGGTGGTGACGCGGAACATGTGGCCGAAGGTGTTGAAGGACATTGTTGCTCGCTGGCTCGGTTCCGGCGTGTGGTAACGCGCGGGGGCCCGGGGGTCAAACCCCCGCCGCCACCCGGAGGCCTCGAGGCTTAGCCATACTTGTCTAGGCGGCCGTCGCGGAACACGTAGACGGCGCCCTGCTCGATATAGAGTTCGGCGGCGCTCACCGGCGTCTCCAGGCCGAGCGAGACCATCAGGGCCCGGCAGGTGCCGCCATGGGCAACCGCGACCGTGTCGGTCCGGAGCTGGTCGTACCAGGCACGCACGCGGACCTGGACGTCGGCATAGGTCTCGCCGCCCGCAGGCCCCACGGTCCATTTGTCGGCGAGGCGCCTGGCATAGATCTCCGGATCTTTCGCCTGGCTCTCGGCCAGCGTCAGCCCTTCCCAGACGCCATAACCGATCTCGCGCAGGCGATCATCCAGCGCGTAATCCATAACAGGCAATTCGAGCTTGCCGCGCGCGAGTTCCATGGTCTGGCGCGCCCGGCCCAGCGGGCTCGACACATAGGGCAGCGCCGCCTTGTCGCGGCCGTCGCGCCTGAGCAGGTCGGCGAGAATGAGGCCTGCCTGCACGGCCTGGTCGCGGCCGCGCGCATTCAGCGGAATGTCCTTCGTGCCCTGAAGCCTGCCGAGCGCATTCCACTCGGTCTCGCCGTGGCGGAGATAATAGATCGTGGGCACGGACATTGCGGGTGGTGATCAGTCCTTCGGCGCCGCGCCGGATGTCTCGGGCCGGCCCATCCCCAACACGTTGTAACCGGAATCGACGTGATGGATTTCGCCGGTGACGCCGCGCGACATGTCCGACAGGAAATAAACCGCGCTGTCGCCGACCTCCTCGATCGTGACGTTGCGCCGCAGCGGCGCGTTGACCTCGTTGTACTTCAGCAGCAGGCGGGAGTCCGAGATGCCGGCGAAGGCCAGCGTCTTGATTGGACCGGCGGAAATCGCATTGACGCGGATCGCCTTCTCGCCGAGATCGGCGGCGAGGTAGCGCACGCTCGCTTCGAGCGCCGCCTTGGCCACGCCCATCACGTTATAGCGCGGCATCCATTTCTCGGCGCCGTAATAGCTGAGCGTGAGGATCGAGCCCCCATCGGCCATCAGCTTCTCGGCGCGCTGCGCGAGCGCAGTGAGCGAGTAGCAGGAGATCAGCATCGACTTGGAGAAGTTTTCCGCCGTGGTGTCGACGTAGCGGCCGTCGAGCTGCTCGCCATAAGCGATCGCGTGCACGACGAAATCGATCTTGCCCCACTTTTCCTTGAGGGCGTCGAAGGCCGCATCGATCGTCGCGGCGTCGGTGACGTCGCAATGACCGAGGACAAGCGCGCCGACTTCGGCGGCGAGCGGTTCGACGCGCTTCTTCAACGCATCGCCCTGATAGGTGAAGGCGAGCTCGGCACCGGCGGCCTGGCATGCCTTGGCGATGCCCCAGGCGATCGAGCGGTTGTTGGCAACGCCGAGGATGACCCCGCGCTTGCCTTGCATCAGTCCTTGCATCAGAGCTGAATTCTGCGCCATTTCTTCACGTCCCGTCGAACTGGATCAAGGTCTGGAGGTACACCAGCCCTCCCCGTCGGTACAGTCCTAATACGCGGCGTTAACGCTGTTTGCAGCGCCGGAATAGCCGTTCCGTTCGGGTGTTATGATGGCTATAGGCGCTCGCGCCTGATGTGAAGGACGTCAAGACGGCATGAGCGCGTTTCGCCAGAGCGTGGAAGCCATGATCCCGGCGTTGCGCCGCTACGCCCGCGCGCTCACGCGCGATGCTGATGCGGCCGACGACCTGGTGCAGGACACACTGGTGCGTGCGTTGCGTTCGGAGCGATTGTTTCTGGGAGGCGATGTCAGGAGCTGGCTCTATACGATCCTGACCAACCTCAACAAGAACCGGCGGCGCTCGCTGGCAAGGCGCCCGCAATTCATGCAACTGACGGAGAACAATCCGGATGCCAGCGGGACGGAGGCTGAGGGGCGCGACATCGAGAAGGCGCTCTCGACGCTGGTCGAGGAGCAACGTTCGGTGCTGCTGCTGGTGATGCTGGAGGGCATGAGCTACCGCGAGGTCGCCGACATCCAGAGCGTGCCGATCGGCACCGTGATGTCGCGCCTGGCGCGTGCCCGCGCACACGTCAAAGCGTCGCTGGAGGGTGAGCGGCCGGCGCTCAGGCGGGTAAAATGATGGCAGGATTGATGCATCGCGCGTGCCGCGCCTCCTGCACGGAGCGAGAAGCAGCGCAGTTGAACCGCGTGAGATATTTTGGGCCGCAGAGCCAGAGACGACCGATATGAACGACCGTAAGATTCCAGTCACCGAAGACGAGTTGCACGCCTTTGTCGATGGCGAGCTGCCGCCCGAGCGCCGCGTCGACGTCGAGGCCTGGCTTGCCGCGCACCCAGAGGATGCCGAGCGGGTGCAGTCCTGGCGCATCATGGCCGAGATGCTGCATGCCCGCTACGACGGCGTCGCCCAGGAGGCGGTGCCGGCCCGGCTCGAGCTCGAGCGGCTGGAGCGCCGTCCGCGGCAATGGCTCTACGGGGCGGTGGCGGCCACGCTGGTTGCCTTCGTCGCCGGCGGCACGGCCGGCTGGGTCGCGCATGGCGCCGCCAATGCGCCCTCGACCTTCCAGAGCTTTACAGCGGACGCGCTCGACGCGCACCGCCTTTATGTTGTCGAGGTCCGCCACCCCGTCGAGGTCCCGGGCAATGAGCGTGACCATCTCCAGGCGTGGCTGACCCGTCGCTGCGGCTGGACCGTGTTCGCGCCGAACCTGGAGGCGAGCGGGCTGAAGCTGGTCGGCGGACGGCTGCTGCCGGGACCCAGCGGCCCGGCTTCATTCCTGATGTATGAGGGCACCTCGGGCGAGCGCTACACGATCTACACCGCCAAGACCGAGACCGGCGAAACGCAGATGCGGTACGCGAGGACGAACAAGGACGAGGCGCTGTTCTGGGCCGAGCGTGGCGTTGGCTACGTCGTCAGCGGCGGCACCGACCGCGATCGCCTGACCAAGGTGGCGCAGGCCGTGTACGACCAGACCGAGAAAAACGGCGGCTAAGCAGCCGCGCAACTGCGGTGCCTCGATTCCGTCATTGAAAATCTGGAATCAGGACATCGGCGCGTCTCATTATCGCACCGGGTGTTCACGCGATTATGAGTAGCGTTCGATCCGCCGATCGACGCGGGCGGCCTCGATTGGGGTTTTTGGTACCGCGCTGGTCCCCCTCTCGAGGCCGCACCTTTTTATCGGCTGCCCCGCCGGACAGTCGATACGACAGGCACTTGAAGCGCTACCACGCTTCAGGCGTATGATGGGCATCATCTCCTCGACGACGCCCTAGGCTTTTAGGAGGCCCCCTTCAGTTCCAATCTCTCGCCCTAAAGCGCGATGGCTCGCGCTTTAGCCTGTCACTCGCGCATGATCTCGCCGCAAAACTGCTCCGCACTTTGCGCTAACGCGGTCCTCCGGGTCCGGCTCATGCTTTAGCCAAGCCCGCTACGTGGATTGTAGGGGTGTTGGTCCCGCCACTTCTCCATCAATGCCTCAAGCTCGGCGTCGTTCCCGTCCGGTAGCATAATCCTGATGGTCACGAAGAGATCCCCGGTTCCACCCGATTTCGGCAGACCCTTTCCTTTGAGGCGGAAGGTCCGGCCGCTGGAGGTGTTTTTCGGGACCGATAGTTCCACGGCGTTGCCGAGCGTGGGCACGCGGACCTTGCCGCCGAGCACAGCTTCATAAAGCGTGACCGGCAGGTCGATCCTGAGGTCGGCCCCCTCGATCTTGAAGAACGGGTGCGGCGCGATGTTGATCGTGATCAGGAGATCGCCGGGCGGGTGACCTTGGGCAGTCTCGCCCTGCCCCCGGAGACGAATCTGCTGACCCTCGATGACACCGGCCGGAATCTTGACATTGAGTTCCTTGCCATTCGGCAGCCGGACGCGCTTCTCGCCACCCTTGACGGATTCCTCCAACGAGACGGACATGGCGACGTTGACGTCGAGATCGAGCCCAATCCCGCCGGTGTCGAATTCGAACTGGGCGCCACCGCCGGCACCGGGCCGCGCGCCGCGCATCCCACCGCCGAACATGCTGTTGAGGATGTCCTCGAACGCGCCCGCGCCCTGGCCGGGACCTGCACCGCCGCGGAAGCTATAGCTCTCGAAACCGCCGGGACCGGCGCGACCGCGCGGCCCGCCGCCGCCAGGAAAGCCCTGGAAGCGCGGCTTGCCCTCGGCGTCGATCTCGCCGCGATCGAACTGCTTGCGCTTGTCCTCGTCGCCGATGATCTCGTTGGCCGAATTGATCTCGGAGAAGCGCTCGGCGGCCTTGGGATCACCCTTGTTGCTATCTGGATGATGCTTCTTGGCCAGCTTGCGATAGGCGCTCTTGATCGCGGCAGCGGTAGCGCTCCGCGGCACCCCCAAGACCTCATAGGGGTCGCGCATCCGTCACGTCTCCTCTCGAGAAATCGAAATGTTCAAAGGGCACCCCGCCCCACCTGAGCCTCATGTGGGGGCGAGTGGCATTTTTGCAACTAGTCAGTTCAGCCGAATCCTAGCGACGCCACGGCTTTAGCGTATGAATCTCCCAACGGCCACGGCTGCTTTGGCAACCGGCACCCTGGAGCCAGCTTTCGGTAGCGCCGTTGACGTAGCTCGCCAGGAAGTCGCGGCACTTGCGGCCATCCTCGGCGGCGTAGGATTGCGCGATCGGCGTCACCGAGCCGCGCGCACCGGTCTCCGGATTTTCCCAGTGCTGGCTGGCGTCCTTGTCACCCATGCTCAGCACGTCGGAGGCGGCGTTGCGGGCGAAGGCCAGATCGGTCTCGGTCGGCGGCGCGTCCTTTGCCGGCCGTGTGATCGACCCGGTGAGGTCATTGTCGTCGGCCTTGGCGTAGGCGTCTGGGCGGGACAGGCTGCAGCCGCCAGCGCCCAGTCCGATCAGAATCATTGTCATGGCAAGGCCCGACGGCCGCATCGCCGATAGGCCAACGCGTCCCCATGCCCTATATAGGGCAAGAGCAGACAACAGCGCGCTTTGGGCCGCGGGACGCAATTCGGACTCCAGACATGACCGACACGACCTCGATGAAACACCAGACACCCTTAACATCCGGTGATTTCACCGCCGCCGATGAGCCATTTGCGCTGTTCGAGGCCTGGTTGAACGAGGCGATCAAGAGCGAGCCGAACGATCCGAACGCCATGGCGCTCGCAACGGTCGATCCTGACGGCCTGCCCGACGTGCGCATGGTGCTGATGAAAGGCTTCGATACCGAGGGGTTTGTCTTCTACAGCCACATCGCCAGCCAGAAGGGCCGCGAACTCGCCGCAAATCCTAAGGCAGCGTTACTTTTTCACTGGAAGTCGCTGCGCCGTCAGGTCCGCATCCGCGGCAACGTGACGCCGGTGACCGACGCCGAAGCCGACGCGTATTTCGCCACGCGGCCGAAGCAGGCGCAGATCGGCGCCTGGGCGAGCAAGCAGTCGCAGCCGCTCGAGAGCCGCTTCGCCTTCGAGCAGGCCATCGCCAAGGTCGCCGCCAAGCACGTGATCGGCGAGGTGCCGCGGCCGCCCGGCTGGAGCGGCTGGCGCATCACACCCATACGTATCGAGTTCTGGCACGACCGCCCGTTCCGTTTGCACGACCGCATCGAATTTCGCCGTGACGCGACCGGCCAACCATGGTCCAAGACGCGGATGTATCCCTAGAGTCTTTTCTCGATCTTTGGGCCGACCTGAAAGATGTCCATGCCGCATTCGTCCAATGCGCCGCGCCGCACGCTGCTCCTGACCGGAGCGAGCCGCGGCATTGGCCACGCCACCGTGATCCGCTTCTCCTCGGCGGGCTGGCGCGTCATCACCTGCTCGCGGCATCCCTTCCCCGAGGATTGCCCGTGGGACGCAGGGCCTGAGGATCACATCCAGGTCGACCTCGGCGACCCCGAGGACACCGCGCGCGCCATCACCGAGATCCGCAACCGGCTCGAAGGCGGCACGCTGCATGCGCTCGTCAACAACGCAGCGATCTCGCCGAAGGGCCCCGGCGGTGCCAGGCTCGGCTCCGTCGACACCGACCTCGACACCTGGACCCACGTCTTCAACGTCAACTTCTTTGCACCGATCATGATGGCGCGCGGATTGATCGAGGAGTTGAAGGCGGCCAAGGGCTCCGTCGTGAACGTCACCTCGATCGCGGGCTCGCGGGTGCACCCCTTTGCGGGTGCGGCCTACGCCACCTCGAAAGCGGCGCTCGCCGCGCTGACGCGCGAGATGGCCTCCGATTTCGGCCGCGTCGGCGTCCGCGTCAACGCGATCGCACCGGGCGAGATCGACACCTCGATCCTGTCGCCCGGCACCGAGAAGATCGTCGAGCAGCAGATTCCGATGCATCGGCTCGGCACGCCCGACGAAGTCGCCAAGATCATCTACGTGCTGTGCACGGACACAAGTTCGTACGTGAACGGCGCCGAGATCCATATCAACGGCGGCCAGCACGTCTGATCCGATGCTTCGCATCGCTCGGGGCGCTGCCTCCGCGGCACGAGCGAAGTTTTGACGCACGACCCTTCCGCATCGTCGTTGCGAGCGCAGCGAAGCAATCCAGAGTCTTTCTGTTGAGGGATTCTGGATTGCTTCGCTGCGCAATGACGGAGTAAGGGGTGACGGCATCACTCCTCCAGTGCACATTTTGAATCGCAAGACACACTTTCGCAGCCTCGCGGCGCGTTTCGCCCGAGCTGTGCGTTGTCGTTCCGCCCTCTCGGACCGAGAGGGCGCAGGGAAGACCGGGTGCTGACCTCGCACCCGCGGTCTGCTGCGCAAAAATGTAGCGCAAAAAGACCGCACAGCAGCATACAGGTGTGGCCAAACACTCGGCCTTCCCTGCGCGATGGTTTGACGGCTTATGCCGCGCTCTCCCGGGAGCCGAATTCCTTCTGGCCTCCCTCGCCCCGCGAATTGACGATGCGCTTCACCCGGTTGGGCTCCCCGCACCTCCGCGACAGGCTTGACCGTAGCAACGACGGCCGGGACCACACGGTTTTGCCGTACGCACGGTTCGCTTGATCGCCGCATGATCGTCCGGCTTCGTCGACGTTGCCGGACGCATGATGGCGAGAACGAACCTGACAGCGCCGCTCGTCTGCACGCGGTTTTCGGGCTCACAGGGACTACCCGCCCTGCCCGCTACCCTCTCGTGCCGACGCTGCCGCGTCCACCGCAAACCCGGCTCGCAATCAAGACGACTCGAGACCGCCCCTCAAGGATGAGCCGGGATGGGCGAAACATACGCGATTTCCGAATTTCGGTAAAGTGGAATATTTTCGTCAAGGCCGCTTGACGCCCATGCAGGTGTTTTGCCTGTCGGGCACCCCTCAGCTTTGATGAAGCCATCGGCTTCGCGGAGACAGCGACTGAATTTGAAAGAATGCCGGGAAGCAAGGCGATCCAGACAACGCCGCCGCAAGACTGGATCGCCCGCTCTTCCTTCCGCTCCTTAGTCCAGCCGAATCCGACGCGACCTCTTGCGTGACCGCGGAGCGGCCGTGCTGAACGCAGTCGAGCAGTCGTCGTCGTTCTCGCCATCGAGCAGCGGAGCACCACAGTGCCGGCACATGCGTGCGGACAACGCCGGCGCCTTTCCGCTCGCCACGATCCGACGATAACTCGTCAGGTCGATGACGTTGCGGGGCGTCGTTATGTGTTTTTCAACCATGGTTGTTCCTCGCGGCTAACCCGCTGCTTATCGCAGAGAAGTTTCGCGCAAACGTTCAGCCCACCGCTCAAATTTTACCGGAGGAATTGCAGCACGGCACACGCATCACAGCACAGCCGCAATGGCGATCTATTCTGCGACACCATCAGCCTTGTCTTTGCGACCGGCGTAAGGTCTCGGTCACTATTTCGGAAAGCGCAGGCCGGCTCAGAGCCACTTCTTCCACTTGAAGATCCAGTAAGGGACGATCGCCGCGAACAGCATCATCACGATCGCCATCGGATAGCCGTGCGTCCATTCGAGTTCCGGCATCACCTTGAAATTCATGCCGTAGATCGAGGCGATCAGCGTCGGCGGCATCAGGACAACGGCCATGACCGAAAACAGCTTGATGATGTTGTTCTGCTCGAGATTGACGACGCCGAGCATGGCGTCGAGCACGAAGGTGATCTTGCTGGAGAGATAAGAGGCGTGGTCGGTCAGTGAGGCGACGTCACGCTGCATGGTCTTGAGCTGCTCGCGCATGTCCTTGGACCATTTCACGCCTTCGACCACCGCCGAGAGGAACGTGACGACGCGGCCGATCGACACCAGACTCTCGCGGACCTTGGAGGTCAAGTCGCCCTTGCGGCCGATCGAGATCAGAATCTGCGAGTATTGCTTGGCGTGGCCGTGGCGCTCGCTCTCGGGCTCGAAGATGTCGTGGCTGACCTGGTCGATCTCCATGCCGCAGCGCTCCAGAATATCGGCGCAGCGGTCGATCACGGCGTCCAGGAGCTCCATCAGCACCATCTCGCCGGTGACGGCGGGGGTGCAGGACCGGGCCAGCTTGGCTTCGACCAGCACGAACGGCTTGGGCTGGTCGTAGCGCACCGTCACAAGGCGATGGTCGCCGAGGATGAAAGTCACCGCCGTGGTCCGGGGCATATCGGTATCGGAGTGGCACATCAGCGTTGCGGTCATGTAACGCGCGCCATTCTCGATATAGAGGCGGCTGGAAATCTCGATCTCCTGCATGTCCTCCCGGGTCGGGATCGCGATCCCCAGCAGCCGTTCCACCGCCTTGTCCTCGGCCGCGGTCGGATTGACCAGGTCGACCCACACCGCGTGCTCCGGCACCGCCGCGAGATCGTCGACAACGGCCTTCTTCAGCGAGGAGTCGGAAGGAACGAACACAGAAAACATGAACAACTCCAGCAGGGGCCTGCGACAGAATGACAGCCCCTTAGCGCGATTCTGACAAGTTCATGATGACAACCACATTAACGGACAGTTCGCATTTGTGGCGGCTGCGTGTCACAACTGTGGCGCGAAATCGACAACTGTGCTTTTCGCGCCAAAACACCGGCCGAATGACGCAAAACTTGCGGCAAAAAAGCCACAGGTCAGGTCTCGCAGCGCGGGATAAGCCCCTAAATGCTGGAATTGTGGCAGATTTCAACGATAATGAAATCAACGGAGTCGAAGGCCTCGGGTGCTACGCTTTGAGGACCTGCGCGGTATTGTTTTGATTGGAACCAAACCATGTCGTCGCTGAAAGTTATGTTGGGAGTTTTGGCCGCCGGTTTCATGCTGTCGGGCTGCATGCAGGCCACGCATTACGAAGCCACCAACACTCAGAATTTCAAGCCGAAGGACAAGGAACTGCTTGCCAAGATCCGGTACGAGAATACCCCGGTGGCGGAACCGTTCCGTCGCGCCATCGTCGACTATCACCGCAAGGAGTCGCCGGGCACCATCGTGGTCGATTCCGACAATCACTACCTTTACTACGTGATGGATGGCGGCAAGGCGATCCGCTACGGCATCACTGTCGGCGAAGAGGCCATGGCCTGGTCCGGCATCGCCAAGGTCGGCAGCATGACCGAATGGCCGGCTTGGCACCCGACCCCCGGCGAGATCTCGCGTCTGGGCGTGCCGACCTACGTCGCACCCGGTCCGGACAATCCGATGGGCTCGCGCGCGATGTATCTCTATTCGGGCGGCAAGGACACGCTGTTCCGCATTCACGGCACCAACCAGCCGGAATATATCGGCGCCTCGATCTCCTCGGGCTGCATCCGCCTGACCAACGAGGACGCCATCGACCTCTACAACCGCGTCAAGGTCGGCACCATCGTCGTGGTGCTCGAGCCGAAGCACGGCGACTCGCCCTACAATTCGCGCCTCGCGCTCCAGGGCGGCGGCACCGGCCAGGCCGGCAGCTACTGAACACTGCCGATCTGCTATTTCAAAAGCGCCGATTTCACCGGCGCTTTTTTGTTGCAGGCTTCCGTATCCGGATCTTATCCGTCGACTTGTCCTCAGGCGCGGCCGGCTTCTCTGCCCCTTGCTGATCGGCCTCTTCTTTCGATTCCGGCTCGGCCGCGACATCGCGCGGCGGCGCCTCCTCGGGGCGCTGGGCCGGCAGCAGAGGCGCAACCTGGGGCAAAGGGTCCCAGACGTTCCACTGGCAGATCCGGTAGTCGTTGCGTCGTTGCGCCAGGTCGAGATGGACGTGGTCCTCATGGTACCAGTCCGAGCCCGGGCCGAGCACGGTGGAAAAGCGCGAGCAGACCGAATGCAGCACGCGTTCGCGCACGTCGCGCGCGATGGTGCGGTCGGTCAGGCCGATCGATTGCCCGTTGGCGAGCTTGAGCGCGCGGACGTCGAGTGCGTTGGCCTTGCCGTGCTCGGACAGCATTGCGCCGGCGACGCGGTTGCGGCCGCGGCACTCAAAACTGTCGAAATTGTCGAGGTCGGTGATGGTCGAGCCGAGGCTTGCGGCCAGCGGCACCATGTCGGTGCGGACCCAGTCGGCGATTGCAGTCGCCATGGTGCAGCGGAGAATCGCCGCCGGCTTGACCGCGACCTTGCGCTTGTCCGGCAGCACGATCGCTTCCAGCCGCACCAGATCGACGCCGCCGCAATCCCCTGGGCCGCGGATATCGGGGATGGACGGCGCGATCGCGATCTCCTCGGTCAGCGCGAGACGGCACGCCGAGAGCTGCTTCTCGGGCGGCGGCGCAGCCTCGGCCGGCTTCTCGGGCTTGTCCGGGGAAGCCTTGTCAAGGGAAGGCTTCTCAAGGGAAGGCTTCTCAAGGGAAGGCTTCTCCAGGGAAGGCTTGCCTTCGGCCTGCGGCGCGGCCTCGTCCGTCGCCTTCGGAGCCTCCTGGGGACGCGGCTTTGGTAGCGGTATCTTGGTGGCGTGGACGCTCCGGTGTGGCCGTGGCGCGCCAAAACCAAAGATATCGAACGGCGCACCATGGGTTCGTGCCTCCGCCCGATCCGCGAGAACAAACGCAAGCCCCACCGCAGCGGTAACCATTGCCGCGCCCGCGGACATATTGCCGCGACAAGACCATTTGCGGCGAAAGTCCGGCAGGCTAAAACTCATGACAATTCTTTGGCCCTGCGCTGAGAGCGACAATGCGCCCAGCGACTTCTCGGAGGAACGTCTGAATGCTCGGTTTGATGCAAGATTGGCCCCTGCTCTGCCACCGGATCATCGAACACGCCGCCAAGATTCACGGCAGGCAGGAGGTTGTCACGCGATCGGTCGAGGGACCGATCCATCGCACCACCTACGCCGAAATCCACAAGCGCGCACTCAAGGTCTCGCAGATGCTGGAGCGCGACGGCATCAAGCTCGGCGACCGCGTTGCCACGATCGCCTGGAACACCTGGCGCCACCTCGAAGTCTGGTACGGCATCATGGGCATCGGTGCCATCTGCCACACCGTCAATCCTCGGCTTTTCCCCGAACAGATCGCCTGGATCATCAACCATGCGCAGGATCGCATCGTGATGGTCGACCTCACCTTCGTCCCCGTGCTGGAGAAGCTCGCCGACAAGCTGCCGAGCGTCGAACGGTACGTCATCCTCACCGACAAGGCGCATATGCCCGAGACCGCGTTGAAGAACGTCGTCGCCTACGAGGACTGGATCGCCGAGGCCGACGGCAAATTCAAATGGAAGGACTTTGACGAGAACACGGCGGCCGCGATGTGCTACACGTCGGGCACGACGGGCGATCCGAAGGGTGTGCTGTATTCGCATCGTTCCAACGTGCTGCACGCGCTGATGGCCAACAATGTCGATGCGCTCGGCACCAGCGCCTCCGAGACAATGCTGCCGGTGGTGCCGCTGTTCCATGCCAACAGCTGGGGTATCGCCTTCTCCGCGCCCTCGCAGGGCACCAAGCTGGTGATGCCCGGACCCAAGCTCGACGGCGCCTCGGTCTATGAGCTGCTCGCCACCGAGAAGGTGACGCACACCGCCGGCGTGCCCACGGTGTGGCTGATGCTGCTCCAGCACATGAGCGCCAACAATCTGAAGCTGCCTCACCTGAAGATGGTGATCTGCGGCGGCTCGGCGATGCCGCGCTCCATGATCAAGGCCTTCCTCGATATGGGCTCGAACGTCCGCCATGCCTGGGGCATGACCGAGATGAGCCCGATCGGCAGCGTCTCGGCGCTGAAGCCGCCGTTCAACGACGCGACCGGCGATGCCAGGCTCGACGTGCTCCAGATGCAGGGCTACGCGCCCTTCGGCGTCGAAATGAAGATCACGGACGATGCCGGAGCGGAGCTGCCCTGGGACGGCAAGACTTTTGGCCGCCTCAAGGTCTCCGGCCCCGCGGTCGCCAAAGCCTATTACCAGATCGACACTAACATCCTCGACGAGGACGGCTTCTTCGACACCGGCGATGTCGCGACCATCGACGAGGGCGGCTATATGCGTATCACCGACCGCTCCAAGGACGTGATCAAGTCCGGCGGCGAATGGATCTCCTCGATCGACCTCGAGAACCTCGCGGTCGGCCATCCGGCCGTCGCGGAGGCCGCCGTGATCGGCGTCTTCCATCCCAAATGGGACGAGCGTCCGCTGCTGATCGTGCAGCTCAAGCAGGGTCAGCAGGCCACGCGCGAGGACATCCTGAAATACATGGACGGCAAGATCGCCAAATGGTGGATGCCCGACGACGTGGCCTTTGTCGAAGGCATCCCGCACACCGCGACAGGCAAGATCCTGAAGACCGCACTACGCGACCAGTTCAAGGAATATCGTTTCCCGAACGCGGCGGCGTAAAGCCCACGGCCAGCCCGGTTGACATCGGCCCCTGCCCGATCGCGCAGGGGCCTTTTTCGTTTGCCCTCACGCGACCAAAGACCAATTGGAGCCGACCCGGCGGCTCCCTAACGTCGCGCCGCACTTCAAGCCAATAGAGGGAACGCTCAAAATGAAAATGTCTGCGCTGCGAATGCTGCCGTGGCTGCTGGCCGCGTCGATGGCGGCCACCACAGCCGCAAAGGCGTCTGATAACAAGGTCGTGATCGGCGATATCGATGACATGTCCGGCCTCTACGCCGACGTGATCGGCCCTGGCGGCGTCGAAGCAGCCAAGATGGCGATCGACGATTTCGGCGGCAGCGTCCTCGGCAACAAGATCGAATTCATGGTCTCGGACCATCAGAACAAGCCCGACGTCGGTGCGCAGAAATTCCGGGAATGGGCCGACCGCGATGGTGTCACCATGATCCTCGGCGGCTCGAACACCGGCGTCAGCCTGGCGATGAACAATGTCGCCAAGGAGAAGAAGATCCCCTTCATCGCGATCGGCGCCGCCGGTGCATCGCTGACCGGCAAGGACTGCACACCCTACACCGTGCACTACGTCTACGACACCACGGCGCTGGGCAACGGTACCGCCAAGACGATGGTGAAGCAGGGCGGCAAGACCTGGTTCTTCCTTACGGCAGACTATGCCTTCGGCACGCAGTTGCAGGATTCCGCCTCGAAGGTCGTCGAGGCCAATGGCGGCAAGGTGGTCGGTGCAGTGCGCGTGCCGCTTTCGACCTCCGACTTCTCCAGCTATCTACTTCAGGCCCAGAACTCGGGTGCGCAAGTACTGGGCCTCGCCAATGCCGGCAACGACTTTACCAACTCGATCAAGTCCGCCGACGAATTCGGCATCGGCAAGACGATGAAGCCGGCCGCGCTGCTCGCCTTCGTCAGCGACATCCACAGCCTCGGGCTGAAGACCGCGCAAGGCCTCTATCTCACCACCGGCTGGTACTGGGATCTCAACGACAAGACCCGCGCCTTCGCCAAGCGTTACTATGAGAAGACCAAGCGCGAGCCCACCATGAACCAGGCGGGCTACTATTCGGCCACCATGACCTATCTCAACGCGGTCAAGGCGGCCGGCACGACCAACGCCGACAAGGTGATGGCCGAGCTCAAGAAGATGAAGATCGACGACATGTTCACCAGCAACGGCAAGATCCGCGCCGACGGCCTGATGGAGCATGAGATGTACATCATGCAGGTGAAGAAGCCCGACGAATCCAAGCAGCCCTGGGACTATTACAAGCTGGTGCAGGCCATGTCCGGCGAGGAGGCCTTCGGGAAGCTGTCGGACTCGGCCTGCCCGCTGGTCACGCACTGAGCCTGCCCCCGAAATCAGGCGTCACATGAGAGGCGCACCCACCGGGGCGCCTCTTTCTGCTGGCAGGCTGCCCCGGCCTTTCACGTGTTCAGAACGGGGGATAAACCGCTTTCCAGCCAAGCGGAAAATGCGCTAGGTCAGCTTGCTGCCGTCGGCCCCTGCCCTTGCCGGCGACTCATATCGGTGATGGAACGACATGGCCCGCAGGTTTTCCGCTCCCTATCAGTCGGAGCCCGTGTCCAGCCTCGCGACCTGGGCGCGCAATCTGGCCGTGTTCGCGGTGGTGGCGGTGGTGGTGTCGGTCATCATCGTCCGCTTCGACTTCCTGGAGATGAAACCGGCGCTGGCCACCTTCTTCGGCGGGCTCGCGATCGCTGGACTGTCCATCCTGTTCGGCCTCGCCGGCTTTGCCGCGATCTGGCAGAACGGCTCGCGCGGCATGGCGCGCATCCTGCTCGCCTTCCTGATCGACGGGGCGATCCTCGCCTATCCTGCCTATCAGGCCCTGCTGTACCGCACGCTGCCGCATATCTACGACGTCACCACCGACCCGATCGACCCGCCGCGCTTCGATGCGCTGTCGCGCCTGCGCACCGGGGACGGCACCAACACCGCCGTTTATGCCGGTCTCTATTCGGCCGAGCAGCAGCGCCGGTTCTATCCTGACATCGAGCCGATCGAGCTCGAGATCTCAGTCGACCGCGCTTATGCGATCGCGCGCCAGCTGGTCATCAAGCGCAAATGGACCGTCATCGACGAACGCGAGCCGCAGCCGCCGCGCCGCATCGGCCGCATCGAGGCGGTGGCGCGCACGCCGATCATGGGCTTTCGCGAGGACGTTTCGATCCGGGTCGTGCCCGACGGCGACGATTCCCGCGTCGATATCCGTTCCGCCTCGCGCTATTTCGACAGCGATCTCGGCAGCAATGCCGCGCGCGTGACCAAATTCATCGATGATCTCAACACCGCAGCCGACGCCGATGCCCTCAAACCGGCGAAGAAGACCCCGGTGGCGCCGCCGAAGGCGCCGGCAAAGACGGTGAAGAAGTAGCGGCGCACTAGGCGCTTGCCATCCGGTAGGTCCCGCCGATCACCGGATCGCCGTCCGTCGCGACAACGCCGCGCGCGACGAGGTCTTCCAGATGGGCCAGCACGGAATAACCGGCGGCCTTGGTCAGCCTGGGATCGATGCCGATATAGATGGCGCGCACCATGGTCGGGATGTCGGTCTCGCCCTTGGCGAGGCGGTGCAGGATCGAGGCCTCGCGTGCCTTGCGGTGGCGGATCAGGAAGCGCACGAAGCGCTGGCCCTCCGGAATTTCAGGGCCGTGACCGGAGAAATACAGATCTTCCTCGCGTGCGGCGAGCCGATCGAGCGAGTCCATGTAGTCGATCATCGAGCCGTCGGGTGGGGCCACGATCGAGGTCGACCAGCCCATCACGTGGTCGCCGACGAAGTTGAACTTTCGCTCGGGCCAGGCAAAGGCAAGGTGGTTTGCGGTATGGCCGGGCGTCGCCACGGCCTCGAGCCGCCAGCCTGCGCCTTCGACGACATCGCCATGGGCGATCCTGATGTCGGGTACGAAGTCACGATCAGAACCCGATTCCGGACTGTGCTTCTCGCTCTCGAAGCGCGGCCGCGAGGCGCGATGCGGGCCCTCGGCGTAGACGGCCGCCCCGGTCGCCTGCTTGATGCGCGCCGTGTTGGGCGAGTGATCGCGATGGGTGTGGGTGACGAAGATATGGCTCACCGTCTCGCCGCGGACGGCATCGAGCAGCGCCGCCGCATGGGCCTCGTCATCCGGACCGGGATCGATGATCGCGACGTTGCCCTTGCCGACGATGTAGCTGACCGTGCCGGTGAAGGTGAACGGGCTCGGATTGTTGCAGAGCACGCGTCGCACGCCGGGGCGGACTTCCTCGACAAGGCCGGCCTTCAGCGGAAAGTTGCGGTTGAACGGGACATCGTCGTTGTCGGACATGGCTTGCTCATACCTTGCTGACTTCGTCATGCCCGGCCTTGTGCCGGGCATCCACGTTCTTTCTGGTGGCCAGACGTGGATGGCCGGGACAGAGCCCGGCCATGACGCACTTGGAAAGTTCAGTCGCAACCCGCGCGGCGGTCAGTCACTTAGAAAAACGCCTGAATGCCCGTGATTGCGCGGCCCAGGATCAGGGCGTGGACGTCGTGGGTGCCCTCGTAAGTGTTGACCGTCTCGAGGTTATGGACGTGGCGCATCACGTGGTACTCGATCGAGATGCCGTTGCCGCCATGCATGTCGCGCGCGGTGCGGGCGATGTCGAGCGCCTTGCCGCAATTGTTGCGCTTCATGATCGAGATCATCTCGGGGGCGAACTTGCCCTCATCCATCAGGCGGCCGACGCGAAGCGAGCCCTGCAGGCCGAGCGCGATCTCGGTCTCCATGTCGGCGAGCTTCTTCTGCACCAGCTGGGTCGCCGCGAGCGGCTTGCCGAACTGCTTGCGATCGAGCGTGTACTGGCGGGCGCGATGCATGCAGTCCTCGGCGGCCCCGAGCGCACCCCAGGAGATGCCGTAGCGGGCGCGGTTGAGGCAGCCGAACGGGCCCTTGAGGCCGGAGACGTTGGGCAGCAGCGCGCTTTCGGGCACCACGACGCCGTCCATCACGACCTCTCCGGTGATCGAGGCGCGAAGGGAGAGCTTGCCGCCGATCTTCGGCGCCGAGAGGCCCTTCATGCCCTTCTCCAGCACGAAGCCGCGGATCTGGTTGTCGTGCTCGGCCGACTTGGCCCAAACCACGAACACGTCGGCAATCGGCGCGTTGGAAATCCACATCTTGCTGCCGGTGAGGCGATAGCCGTCCGACACCTTTTCAGCGCGGGTCTTCATCCCGGCCGGATCGGATCCGGCATCGGGCTCGGTCAGGCCGAAGCAGCCGACCCACTCGCCGCTGGCAAGCTTCGGCAGGTATTTCTTGCGCTGGTTTTCGTCGCCATAAGCGTAGATCGGATACATCACCAGCGAGGACTGCACCGAGTTCATCGAACGATAGCCGGAATCGACCCGCTCGATCTCGCGCGCGACGAGGCCATAGGCGACGTAGCTCGCATTGGCGCAGCCATATTCCTCCGGCAGCGTGATGCCGATCAGACCAAGCTCGCCCATCTCGTTGAAGATCTCGCGGTCGGTCTTCTCTTCCAGATAGGCCTTGGTGACGCGCGGCAGCAGCTTGTCCTGGGCGTAGGCGCGCGCCGTGTCGCGCACCATGCGCTCGTCCTCGGTCAGCTGCTCGTCGAGCAGGAACGGATCGTCCCACTGGAAGGATGCCGCAGCCGGCTTGTCCTTGGTCTGAGGGCGCACGCTCATGAAACGTCCTTTCGCGTCTGGTTCCGTCTAAAAATTGCCGGACAAATTAATGCGCCGCGGCAACAAGTGCAATTGCGTCCTGGTTTCGGTCATTCCGGGGCGCGCAAAAGCGCGAACCCGGAATGACACTGCGTGTCAGCTTTCGAGCTGCTCGTTGGCGACGATCTCGATGCCGAAGCCCGACAGGCCCTTGTAGTCGTGCACCGACGAGGTGAGATGGCGGATCGAGGTGACGCCGAGATCGCGCAAGATCTGCGCACCAACACCGACCTCGCGCCACTGGCGGTTGCGGTCCGCTTCCGTCGCGGTCTCATCCGGCAGCGGCGACACGGGAACGCCGGCCGCGCCATCGCGCAAGTACACCAATACACCCCGGCCGGACTTCTTGAAGTGCTCGAGCACGGCCGCCATGCGCTTGTGGCCGGTGAAGGTGTCCTTGACGATGTTCGGCTTGTGGAAGCGCGTCAGCACGTTCTTGCCGTCGCCGACGCCGTTGTAGACGAAAGCGACGTGGGCGATGGAATCGAACGGCGAGCGGTAGGCATAGCCCTGAAGCGGACCGATCGGGCTGTCGGTCGTGAAGGTCGAGACCCGCTCGATCAGCTTCTCGCGGGCCTGCCGGTAGGCGATCATGTCGGCGATGGTGACGTGCTTGAGCTTGTGCCTGGCGGCGAACTGAGAGACCTGCTCGCCCTTCATCACGCTGCCGTCGTCGTTCATGAGCTCGCTGATGACGCCGACCGGCGGCAGGCCGGAGAGCTTGCAGAGATCGACCGCGGCTTCGGTATGGCCGGAGCGCAGCAGCACGCCGCCGTCCTTGGCGATCAGCGGGAAGATGTGGCCGGGCCGGGCGAAGTCGTTGGCGCCCACATTGGGATTGGACAGCGCCCGGCAGCAAGAGGCGCGCTCTTCGGCCGAGATGCCGGTGCCGCCATCGGGCTTGTAGTCGATCGACACCGTAAACGCGGTGGTGTGGGCGGAATCGTTGTGGGCGACCATCGGATCGAGCCGCAGCCGGCGCGCATCCTCGGTCGTGATCGGCGCGCAGACGATGCCGGAGGTGTGGCGGATGATGAAGGCCATCTTTTCCGCCGTGCAGAATGAGGCGGCGACGATCAGATCGCCCTCCCCCTCGCGATCCTCGTCGTCGGTCACTACGACGAGTTCGCCCCGGGCAAAGGCCTGCAAGACTTCCTGGACGGTATCGGGCATGTCCCAATCTCTATCAATTATGGGCCGGAGGCTTCGCCGGACGCCTTAGCCGGACGCCTTAGCCGGACTTGGACCCCAGCGCTAGTGTCCTTGATGCAATCGCATATGCCCGGAGGCCGCTTCCAGGCGAGCTTTCAGGCTTGCACCGAAGATACCAGCGATATAGGCGCGCCTTACCCGGACGGAAGCCGGCTGCACGCCAGTCAGGGCAGCACCTCGCGCCGTTCGCTCAGCCGCAGATCGAGCTCGGCGCGCTTGTCGGCCAACAGGCCCGCCTGGGCGGCCTCGATCACCGTAAACAATTCATGAGCGTCGCTGAGCCGGGTCACGGTGACATAGCTGGCACCAGCCGCATAGAGCTCGCCGACGTCGGACAGGAGATCGGCCGTGGCCACGATCAGGGCCTTGGGGTTGAGGGTTCGGACGTGGCGGACCAGCTTCTCATTGCTGGCGCCCTTCAACAGCGCGTCCGGCACGCTGAGGATGATCATCTCGGATTTGCCGATCCCGGCATGGAGCAGCGTATCGACATTGCTGATGTCGCCATAGATCACGTGCAGGCCGCGCGAAAGCAGGGTCTGGTACACATTGGGGTTGAAGTCGACCACCGTGATCTGCTCCAGCAACACCGGGGTTTGGCGCTCGATCTCGGCGAGCAGCGCGCTCGCCGCACGGAAAAAGCCGAGGATGACGATGCGGCGCGCCTCGCCATGTCCGCCCTCATGCCCCTCATCGGTGTGGCCGTTGTCATGGTCGAGATCGCGCAGGCCGATCCGCTTGAGGGGGCCGATCGCCCAGCGGGTGATCTCGTCGCTTCGGGTCATGACGAAGGTCGAGAGCACCGCCAGGACCACGAAGGCGAAGGAAGCCGCATTCGCCGTCTCCGGCGCGATATGATTGTCGGTGACGCCGGTCTGGATCACCACCAGCGAGAACTCGGATATCTGCGCCAGGTTGATCGCGGGCAGCAGGCTCGCACGCAGGCCCTGCTTCATCAGATAGAGCGGCGTGAAGGTGGTGACGAGGCGACTCACCACCGTGAAGGCTGCAATCATCAGGGCCAGCCCGATCACGGAAAGGCCGGGCACGGGAATGGTCATGCCCAGCGCCACGAAGAACAGCGTGATGAAGAAATCGCGCAGCGTCGTCACCTTGGCCGTGACGTCGAGCGCGTAAGGGAAGGTCGAGAGCGAAACGCCCGCGATCAGAGCGCCCATCTCGCGCGAGAGCGCAAGCTGCTCGGCAGTCTCGGCGACCAGGAAGCACCAGGCAAGCGCACCGAGCAGGATCAACTCGGGACGACGGGCGATCTGGTGGAACAGCCGCGGCAGCACGTAGCGGCTCACGAGCAGCGCGGCCGCGACCAACACCACGGCGCGCCCGATCGAGAGCAGGATGACGCCGACTTGCAGGTTCGCAAGGCTCGGCTGCACCGCCAGGAACAGTATGGCAAAGATGTCCTGGAGCACCAGCACGCCGAGCGTAATGCGACCGGGCAAGGTGTCGAGCTCGCGCTTCTCGTAGAGCACCTTGACGATGATGACGGTCGAGGAGAGCGCGCAGGCGATGCAGAGATAGAGGGCATCGAAATGGCCGCCGCCGAGCGACAGACCGAGCCCCGCAAAGAACAGGATGCCGAGCAAACAGCCGCCGAGGAACTGGCCGCCGGCCGCAAACAGGATCACCTTGCCCGCCCGCACGATCTTCTTCAGGTCGATCTCGAGGCCGATCATGAACAGCATGAAGATCAGGCCGAGCTCGGAGATGACGCTGATCGATTCCTGCGACTTGACCCAGCCGGCGCCGAATGGACCTATGCAGAAGCCGGCGATAAGGTAGGCGAGGATCAGCGGTTGCCGGGAGAAATGGGCGAGCAGGCCCAGCATCCAGGCGAACAGAATACAGAGAGTGATGTCGCGAATGAGCTCGTGCATGCCAGACCGGTCCGTTTTGTCGCACCCTAGAGACCGAGTGCAGCGCGGCAAACGAGCAATTCGTCACATGTCAGCAGGCATCGTTGCCGCAATGCTGCTATGCCCCCTCGCCTTCATTGGGCCGGCGGCCGCGCAGCCCAAGGCGAATCTTGAGCAGACCTTCGCCGATTCGCTTCAAGCAATGCCGAAGGAGGAGCTCGCCGTCTCCGGCGGCTTCTACGTGCCGGCCTATTCGAGCGTCGCGATGAGCCATGGCAAGCTGCGCGTCGATTTCTCGGTGACCTTGAGCGTCCACAACGCTTCCGAGACGCAAGCCCTGGTGGTCAGGCGCATTGCCTATTTCGACACTGCAGGCAAGCAAGTCGAGAGCTATCTGAAGGCGCCGGTCGCGGTGAAGCCGCTCGCCTCCATCTCGGTGTTCATTCCGAC
Organism: Bradyrhizobium sp. CCBAU 51627; assembly: GCF_028128765.1. Lineage (GTDB taxonomy): Bacteria > Pseudomonadota > Alphaproteobacteria > Rhizobiales > Xanthobacteraceae > Bradyrhizobium. Next base: position 1,046,027 of record NZ_LBJG01000024.1, on the reverse strand, counting down.
AGACGACGTGCGCGGCGGGACCGGAGCCAATTTCATCGTCGACTGGGCCGCAGCGAGCGAAATCGCCGAGCCTGTCGTCGAGGCCCTGATGGTTGGCGGCGTCGCCAATGCGCATTACGCTTTCATCAGCCAGGGACGACCGACCCGGACGGTAGGCAGGAAGTAAGGCAGGCCGGCACCAAGCCGGCCGCTCAATAAGAACAACGCTCAATAAAAACAACGAGGAACGCTCCCATGACGTCCAGCTTCGATTTCGCGCCCCTGTTTCCCGCAGGGCTGCCGGCCCCTTCCGCGCGCTGGACGGGCCTTGCCAAATACAGCTTCGTCGGCGGCAACAACGATTCCGAGCAGGTGCCGCTTGACGAGCTGATCGAGGCCGCCAATCAGGCCCTGCAACGCGAGGGCCGGTCGCTCGCCACCTACGGACTGGCGCATGGCCCTCAGGGTTATGTGCCGCTGCGCGAGTTCCTGGCGACGAAACTGAAACGCGATGCCGGCATCGTCTGCACAGTCGACGATCTCCTGCTCGTCTCCGGCTCGCTCCAGGCGCTCGACCTCGTCAACAACACGCTGCTGACGCGCGGCGACACCGTGATCGTCGAACAGGAGACCTATCAGGGGGCGCTGCAGAGGCTGACGCGGCTGGGCGTCAACACCGTCGGCATTCCGCTCGACCGGGACGGCATGCGGATGGATGTGTTGGCCTCCGCGCTCGCCGACCTCAAGAGCCGTGCTATCCAGCCGAAGTACATCTACACCATTCCGACCGTGCAGAATCCGACCGGCAGCATCATGCCGGAGGACCGTCGCGCCGAATTGCTGCGGCTGTCGGCCGAATATGGCGTGCCCATCTTCGAGGACGATTGCTATGCCGACCTGGTCTGGTCGGGAGAGCGCCCGCCTGCGATCTACGCGATGAGCCAAAATGGCGGCGTCATCCATATCGGCTCGTTCTCGAAGTCGATCGCGCCGGCGCTGCGCGTCGGCTTCATCGTCGCACCCTGGGATGTGATGTCGCGGATGCTGGCGCTGAAGACGGACGCGGGCTCCGGCGCGCTGGAGCAGATGGTGCTCGCCGCCTATTGCCATCAGCATTTCACAAGCCACGTGCCGGCGCTGACCAGGGCGCTGCGCACCAAGCTCGACACACTGATGGAAGCCCTCAACGAGCAGTTCGGGACGGCGGCCGAGTTTAGGGAGCCCAAAGGCGGCATCTTCCTGTGGGTCAAGCTGCCCGACCAGGTCGATACGCTCAAGCTCTACCAGGCTGCGCTTGCCGCCGGTGTTTCGATCAATCCCGGACCGGAATGGTCGACCGACAAGAGCCATTCAGGCTCGCGCCTGCGGCTGTGCTTTGCGAGCCCTTCGCATCAGCAAATCCGCGAGGGCGTCGCCGTTCTCGCCGAAATCTGCCGCAAGGAGTTCGGCGTGCCGGCCCGCAGTGCCAACGTGGAGAAACGGGCCTAAGCGGCCTGGGGCTGGCTGCCATGGATCGCGGAGGCGAGCCGCAGCAGCAGCACGATCGAAACGTTGCCTTTACCGGCTTCGATCTGGGCGATGTAGCGCTCTGAAATCCCGGAACGGCGGGCCAGCTCCCGGCGCGACAGCTCGCAACGGGCGCGCGACGATCGCAACCGCTCGCCCAATTCGGCCAGAAACGCAGTCTCGGAATAAGGCGGTACGGCACAGCTCCCCGGCAGCACCTCGCCCGCGAAATCCATCACTTGATTCAGCATCGCTCTCACCACGTTCGCCTTCGGGAGCGCCATCTTACCCCCGACGCGACCGGCCTCATTGACGCGGATCAAATTCACGCGCGATCGGCGGCTGCCGTGGACGACCGCGACGGGGATGCTTACACTTGGAATTTCTCGAGGCGGGGCCTTTTGAAACATGACGCGTTGTTTGAGCCGCTGGACTGCGGCGGCGGTGCTTTGGATTGCGTTCACGTTCCCCGGGCGTGCCGAGACGCTTGCGGCGACGGTCGCGCAGTGGGGCTTGCTCGGCTCATGGGCGGTCGATTGCGCGGCCAAGCCCGACCGCAACACGGGTGCCCTGCTTACTTACGAAATCCGGAAGGATGGCCGGGTGATGTACCGGCGCGATTTCGGCGACGTCAAGGACGAGAACGAGGTGGTGTCCGCCACCGTCAACGCCGAAGGCCTGCTCAATGTGATGGTCTACTTCCCGTCGCTTCGGCAGACACGCGAATTCGGACTGATGCTTGCCGAGAACGGCAGCCTGCGCGCGATCTACAATCGCAACGAGCGCGGCGAGTACACGATCAAGGACGGCAAGAACGTGAAGACCGGCGCACCAACACCTTCGCAGCAGCGCTGCTCTGAACAATCGTCCTGACCCTGAACATCCATTCAGAATTCTCTTCCCGCTCCTCCGGAACGTTCATGCGGATGCACGGTTTAACTTTGCATTCGCCGCGATGGTGTCAGTGGCGCAATCGCAAATGGCGTGTCGATAGCAAAAGCAGAAGGCCACTTTGTTCGTGGCCTCCTCGACCGTGGCTTACGCCTGAGGAACGCCAGTGTTGGCGCTTACATTCTTGCGCCGGGGACTCCGGCCGTTGTAGCAAACTGGTTCCAGACCTCGGCTCCGCTAAAGACAATTTTGCAGGCTCCGTAATCCTGGCGCTGTGTGCTGCACACTGCCTCGGCGCCGCCCGTGACTGCGCCCAGCTCGGCGTCCGCGAGCTCTGAGATGTTCTCGTCGCAAGTAAGCAACTTGTTCATGGTAACCTCCGTTTGTTGCTGAAATCGAAGGTCCCGCCTTCGATGGACTCATCATATGTGAACGAGAAATGAGAGCAGTGACTCCGATCACAGAAGGATTTTGGTCCGCGAACTCGATGCCGTCCTAAGTGAGGGCGGCCGATCTGGGTCAAAACGCGAAGAACTCAGGTTGAGCAAATCTGGTCCGCTCTGGCGCGATGAGCGGGCCGCCGTCGGACGCAGCGCAACTTCGCAAATGGGCCACAGGACTAAACCGCTCGCGCGGTAGGCCGGTGCGGCAGGCAGCGCGGTCAAGCCGATAGCGCCAAGGGGCGTCCTGTCTTGAGATCGAGGGGTTGCAACAACCTCACTCAAGACAGGAGCATCCCCATGACCGACGAGGCAATGAGCCCGTTGCGCCGGCGCATGATCGAAGACATGACTATCCGCAAGTTGGCCCCGAAGACCCAACATGACTACGTGCAAAGGGTCAAGAACTTCGCGGCGTTTCTCGGTCGCTCGCCCGATACGGCGAGCTTCGAGGACGTGCGGCGCTACCAGCTGCATCTGGCGGCGAGCGGCGTTGGCGTGCCGACCATCAATCAGACCGTCTCGACCCTGCGGTTCTTTTTTAAAGTCACGCTCAGGCGCCACGAGATCGTCGAGCACACCCATGTCATTCACGAGCCGCGCAGGCTGCCGGTGGTGCTCAGCGTCGAGGAGGTGGCGCGGCTGCTCGATGCTCCGCCGGGGCTGAAGTACAAGGCGGCATTGAGTGTGGCTTATGGCGCCGGCCTGCGCGCCAACGAGGTCGTCTCACTCAAGGTCGCCGACATCGACAGCAAGCGGATGATCATCCGCGTCGAGCAGGGCAAGGGCGGCAAGGACCGCAACTTGATGCTGTCCCCATACCTGCTCGAACTGCTGCGCGCCTGGTGGAAGGCGGCGCGGCCGCAGGGCTGGATGTTCCCCGGCCGCGATCCGGCCCAGCCGATGACCACGCGTCAGCTCAATCGCGCCTGTCACGCCGCCGCCCAGATGGCGGAGATCAACAAGCGCGTCTCGCTGCACATCTTGCGGCACAGCTTCGCCACTCACCTCCTGGAGCAGAACATCGACGTCCGCGTCATCCAGGTGCTGCTCGGTCACGCCAAGCTCGACACCACGGCGCTCTATACCCGCGTCGCCACCAAGACCATCAGCGCGGTCATGAGCCCGCTGGAGCACATTGCGCTCAAGCTGAAGGAGATCCGGCCGCCCGGCTGACGCACCCGTGTCGCGCCCGGCCTTGGAGGTTGCGGACATCTTCCGCGACCATGGCCCGGCATGGCGCCAAGCCCACGCCAGCCATGTCAGCCTCGACCAGCTCAAGGTGATGTCGGCGATCGAGCGCTGCCGCACGGCAGCCCTCGGCGGCCATGTCGCGCGCTGTGAGGACTGCGCCTATACGGCCATCGCCTACAACTCCTGCCGCAACCGGCATTGTCCGAAGTGCCAGGGTGCGGCCGCAAAGGAATGGCTTGCCGACCGCGAGGCCGAGCTGTTGCCGGTGCCGTACTATCATGTCGTGTTCACGCTGCCGGCAGCCATCGCCGACATTGCTTACCAGAACAAGGCCATCCTCTACGATCTCCTGTTCAAGGTCTCGGCCGAGACCATGCTGACGATTGCCGCCGATCCGAAGCACCTCGGGGCCAGGATCGACATCACCTCCGTGCTGCACACCTGGGGCTCGGCGATGACCCATCACCCCCACGTGCACATGATCGTGCCAGGCGGCGGCATCTCGCCCGACGGCCTGCGCTGGGTCTCCTGCCGACCAGGGTTCTTCCTCCCCGTGCGCGTGCTCTCCCGCCTGTTCCGGCGAGTGTTCCTGGAGAAGCTCGTCGCGGCCCACCAAGCCGGCCGCCTGAGCTTCTTCGGCGAACACGCCCATCTCGCCGAGGCGCAATCCTTCGCGGCTTATCTCGCACCGCTGCGCAAGGCCGAATGGGTTGTCTACGCCAAGCGGCCGTTCGGCGGGCCAGAGGCAGTGCTGGCTTATCTGTCGCGGTATACTCACCGCGTCGCCATCGCCAACCGCCGCTTGATCGCCTTCGACCAGCACGGCGTCACCTTCAAGTGGAAGGACTATCGTATCGAAGGGCGCGATCGATACAAGCAGATGACGCTCGGGACCTTCGAGTTCATCCGCCGCTTCCTCATCCACGTACTGCCAGAAGACCTGCACCGCATTCGCCACTACGGCCTGTTTGCCAAAGGCTCTTGCGCCGACAATATCGCCCATGCCCGGGAGCTGCTCGCCGCTGCAAAACCTGACGGTCACCCTACCGCTGCAGCCGTCGATCCCAGCAAGCCCGCCTGTCCATGCTGCGGCGGTCGCATGATCATCATCGAGTTGTTCGCGCGCGGCGCAACGCCACGGCATCGGCCGACAAGTCCAGCAACTGTCATCAGGATCGATACCTCATGACCGCGTCACGATCCGGCAAATCTGTTCATTGCGCCTATCGCCTCTCGACCGGCCACGGCAGGGCGCGCTCAGACATCCGCCTGCCTTCGCACATCGTCCGGCAACTTTTGCAGTTCGACGCCATCCGTCGCGCATTCGTCAGCCGCTTCGCTGTCACACAACTCGTTGCGACGGCTCCATCCAAATCAGCCGGCCCGCCCGCGGCGCTTAAATCCCCATAGCTCCTGCCGCACCGCCCCACGTTCCCTCATGCGCGGTTTCCTCCCTTGGAGGCTTTCGGACGCCGGCCGCCGAATGTGCCGCCCCGTCAGTGATGCGGCCGGCATCCGAAACCCTTCACACTTGCGGACTCATGCGCTGCAGCAATTGCGTCCCTATTCGATGACCTCGTCAGCGCGGAGGAGCATCGTGGCTGGCACGTCGATCCCCTGCGCCTTGGCCGTCTTGAGGTTGATGACCAGCTCAAATTTGGTCGGTTGCTGAAACGGAATATCTGCCGGTTTCGCGCCCTTGAGGATGTCGGCGATTTGGCCGGCGAGGCGGCGATAGATGTCCACATAGTCGGCTCCATAAAACATCAGTCCGCCGATATCGACAATAATGGGAAAGGGGAAGATCGCCGGCAACCGACGTTCCGCAACCAATCTGACCAGCGCAGTCCGATGGACGAGGTGCAGGCCATCAAAGGAGACAAGAAGCGCATCCGCCCGATCTTGGTCCATCGATTTGAAGGCGCGCTCGTATGCTGCCTCGTCGAAGGTCGTCAAGAGGACAGGGATCAATGAAATGCCCGCACGTTTCGCTGCTTCTTGGGCTGCAACGCCATATTGGGATTTCCACAGCCGCTCCGATGCCAGACAAAACACGTTGGACAGTTTTGGCTCGAGCTCTTTGAGAAGCTCGATCAACTTACCATAGAGTTCGATGCCAGCATCGGCGCTTGTGCCGGTGATGTTTGCGTCGGGATGAGCGAGGCTTTGGGTGAGTCCCTGAGCAATCGGATCGGCAGCTAGTGTGACGACGGGAATCTCGGTGGCCGGCGTTTTCAAGACCAGCGTCGGCAGGCTCCCCTCGGCAAATATCACGTCGGGGCGCGTGCCCACCACGTCCCGGGCCAGTTCCGCAAGGCGCTCCGGTCGAGCCTCGAAGTAATGCTCGGTCACGAGGTTCTGGCCCTCGAAGTAGCCGCGGCGGTTCAATTCCTCGTAAAAAGCGCGATGGTATCGATCCGCATCCGCCCTTTGGTCGGCGACATTGAATGCTTGGCTTACATACGCGAGGCGCTTCGCCTTTGCGGTCTGCTGCGCCACCGCTGGCCGCATCGCCGTCGCAAGCATTAGGCCGCCAACGAAGTCTCGCCGCTTCATCGATCACCTCGTCGGCTAGCAAGCAGTGCTGACGGTGCGTTTTCGTGCGTACCCAGCACACGCGTATTGAAGCGAACAAAACGAACGGAGACAAGGACCCATGCGTCCGCCTTGGGTCATTCGCGTCGATCGGCTGTGACTGCGGTCGCGTCCGGTCTACCCCAAAGAGCTGACTGTCAACGCGAGTACGGAGGTTCGACGCTAAGGGCATAGTTGCGGACGATGACCGCCTCTTCGGCGCCTCTCTGACGGGTACCGGCGCCCTCGATGGGCGGGCTGAGGGTATCTTGAAGGTTATCTCAGGCGTGGCTAGGCTCCTTGCGGGAGGAGCGATCTGGAAGGAGCTGCGCGATGATTCATTCTCGGCCCCCGTGGCGTTCCCTTCGACCCGCGTGGACTGGAGGGGTTGTTACCCTTCTGGTTCAGCTCTTCCTCGTCGCCACCGTCCACGCCCAGCCGGCCCCCGGCAAAACAGCGCCGGAGAATTGCATTCTGGGACCCGGAGCTCAGCCGCCGAACTGCGTCGCGAATTTGACGGTGACCGCCAACCCCACACTGGGCAATATCCTGACCGACGCCAGGGGCTACACCCTGTACTACTATGACGATCCAACCTCCGCAGCCGCGAAGGACCCCTTAAGCTGCCCCTACGGTCCGCAGCTCGGTCGAGCCCCGACAGGCAAAATCGCGACGTGCATCACGGCTTGGCCGCCCGTTCTTACGTCGGATATGCCGACCACTCCACCGGGAGTAACTGGTACGTTGGGCGTGGTAGTCCGCACTGACCTGCACAACATCAAGCAGGTCACATTTCAGGGCGCCCCCCTGTACTACTTCTGGCGGGACGAGGCGCCTGGCGAGGCCAAGGGCCGGGGCGTAAAAGCCTTCGGCGGTAACTGGCCGGTGGTAACGGTCCCTTGAGAACCCACAAGAACCTGCTTGCCTCTTGAAGAGGAAGGTCTGCAATGGGTCAGACGCGACGGTTTGGCCCGGCCTAAGTTAGGTCCGGTCTCTCCCTGACAGCCGACATGTCCTTGGCCGTGGGATGCGGCAACGGTGAGCCAATTCCCGATGAAGCTCAGCGTTAGGCCTCGCGAACCAAGGTCAGGCTGCGCTCAGGGGAAAGCGCTCAACCTTGCGTCCCTGGCGCAATTCGATTGCAGCGCCGCGGCAGAGCGCATAGTCCGTCAGGACCGGGCGGATCGCATCAAAGAGTGCGCGGGCGTTCGGGCCATAAAGGAAAAGCTGCACATTTTCCGGACCGTGCTCGTGACCGTCGAGTTCGCCCGCATCCGTCTCGTCGAGCCGGCGTTCGAGCCTGACCTCAAGGGTGTGCAGATCGCATTGCGCATAGACCTCGGCGGGAAGGCCAATGCCGTCCAGCGTGACGAGTACGGTGCCATTGGACTTGCGCTTGACGGGTTGCTTGGCGGGTTTCGGAGCCGCGCGCGGGGTCGGCGGTGCCTTGGTCTCGAGCAAGGCGGCTGCGCGTGCGCGCAGCGCGGCGGCCTCGGCGGCGCGGTCCAAGGCCTCGAGCACCTCGGCCTCGTTGCTCAGCTTTTCTGCAAGCTTCTCTCGATTGACGTTTGGAAGCGCCTCCATGACGGCGCGGGCGCGGCCGAACCACTCCAGCGCGGCTTCCTTCTCGCCGGCATCGCGGCGGATTTCACCCTGTGTGCCAAGGGCGTGGGCGAGAAACTCGCCGCCGACCGGGGTCAGGATTTCGACCGCGCGGTCGGCCTCGGCCCGGGCGCGCGCAAAATCGCGTTGGCGGCGGTAGACATTGGCGATGTTGTTGTGCAGGTTGCCTCGCTGCGTCGTCGTCGTTTTCGGGTCGCGCTCGCGCGCCTCGCGCACTTTTTCATACCATGCGAGCGCCTCTTCGAGGCGGTTCGCCCGGCTCGCCAGCACGCCGAGGTTAAGCCATGCGGTCGCGGCCTGGTTGCTATGGTCATTCGCGGCGAAAATGTCCGCGGCCTCACGGAACGCCGGCGATGCATCGTCTGGCTGGGACCTGAGGATAGCGTTGCCGAGATCGAGCAAGGCGTGAGCGAGCAGCAGGTCCGGGCCCGAGCCGCGGATCAGGTCAATCGCCTCGCGTAGCACGACCGCCGCTTCGGCGGAGAAGCCGAGACGCACGAGGCAGCGACCAGCGCGCCAAAGACGACCGGCCACTGCTTCGGGATGACGACGGGTCAGGGCGACGGCTTGCTGGCAATAGGGCAGTGCGCGGCGATGTTCGTTTCGGTCCATGAGCGCGTCAGCGATCACGTCGACGCTCGCCAGCGTCCGGCTCGGCTCAGTGAGGCTCTTGAGCACCGCCATGGCCTTGGCGGCGCGCTTTCCCATCGCCCCGCTTTGCCCGCACGCGGCGTGGCATGTTGCCGCCGCGAAATGCGCGGCGGCTCTCATTTCGCGGGCGTCGGCATCGTCGCGCGTTTCGAGCTGGGTCAGGATCGCGTCGAAGACGTCGATCATCTTCGGATTGCCGGCGCGCGCTTCGCGAAGGCCCAGCTCCAGGGCGGCCGCGCAATCGTCGAACATGGCAACCAGATCCATTCCGCGCGTGCTCCTATTCCTGTGATGGATAAGCTACGCAGCACCAGTTAGTAATGGTTTAGCGGCTTGGCGCTAACGAGGGGATGAGGCTACCTGTGACGTGCGCTCGGGGTCAAAATGCTCCTCTCGGCAGGCATCGTTACCTTGGTTGGGCCATGATGTTGGCTAACGGTTTATGAAAGCAAAGCAGCGAAAGTGCGCTAGTAGTCCCCGATCACTTGCACAACCCTAGTCCCAAGCCGGCGCGAAGCCGGGGTTAACGCAGCGCTTGTCCTTCGGCAGCGCGGCAATCTTCTTGCGATCGGCCTCATCCAGCTCGATCTTCAGCGCATCCAGATTGGCCTGCTGGCTCTCGCGGCGCGAGGCCTTCGGGATCGCGGCGACGCCATCCTGGTCGAGCAGCCATTTCAGCGCGACCTGCGCCGCGCTCGCATTGTGCCTCGCGCCGATCTCGGCGAGCACCGGGTCGGAGGCAAAGCGTCCTTGCGCGAGCGGGCAATAGGCGACCAGCGGGATCGATTTCGCCTTGAGATAGGCCAGCAGCTTCGATTGATCCAGCATCGCGTGATATTCGACCTGGTTGCAGGCAATCGGTGCCCTGACGTCCTCGACCGCAATCTTCAGCAAGGCCGTGGTGAAATTGGCGACGCCGATCGCCCGCGTGCGCCCCTCTTCCTTCAGCTTCATCAAGCTCTCGAACACCGCGCCCCAGTTTGCCGAGCTCGACGGCCAGTGCACCAGATAAAGGTCGACGTGGTCGAGCCTGAGCTTCTTCAGGCTGGCATCGAAGGCGCGGCGGATCGCATCCGGCGCCAGGTTCTCGTGCCAGACCTTGGTCGTGACGTGCAGCTCGCCGCGCGGCACGGAGCTAGCGGCGAGCGCGGCGCCGATCGCCTCCTCGTTGGCATACATTTCGGCGGTGTCGATGTGGCGGTAGCCGATGGACAGCGCGCTCTCGACAGCTTCACGACAGACGTCGCCCTGCATCCGGAAAGTCCCGAGGCCGAGCTTGGGCATGCTGATGCCCTGTGTTTTCAGATGATCCATGGAATGGGCTCCTGAGATATTTCAGCCCGCCGGATACGCGCGGCATGCCGCGAGAGCAGACTCTTCGGTCATGGAAAAGAGGTGGCGGGAGCAGACATCATAGCGCGGCGGGCGCACCGCGGCTAATCAAGATCGGGTTAGCTCGGGACGCACGAGCTATCCCCGGCGTCATGGCCGGGCTTGTCCCGGCCATCCACGCCTTGCGGCACGAAGAACGTGGATGCCCGGGGACAAGCCCGGGCATGACGACTGGGCTAGGAGTTGCCCTTCCCTCACGAATGCTGCGCCACGACCGCGGGGCGCGCCCGCGGCTGGGGCACGATGTCGACTGACCAGAGGTCGCGGTTGTCGACGTCCTTCAAGGTTACGGTCATCACGCCGCTCCGGCCGTCGATATCGACGCGCCCGAAGAACTGCAGCCCGAAGCACGGCGCGAGATTCTCGCCCTGAGCCTCGCTGCAACCGTTCCGGTACATCGCCACCGGGCCAAAGGTGTTGTCGAGCTCGCCGGGGCCCCAGGTGCCGGCGTGGAGTGGACCGGAGACGAACTCCCAGAATGGCTCGAAATCCTGGAATTGCGCCCTGTTCGGATCGTAGTAATGCGCGGCGGTGTAATGCATGTCAGCGGTGAGCCAGACGATGTTGCGGACGCCAGCGCGCTTGATTGAGGCGAGCAGATCAGCGATCTCGTGCTCGCGCCTGTCAGGCGGGCCGTCGCCGAGGGCGATGGCGTCGAGACTGATCAGCCCGATCGGCAGGTCGGCCGCAACCACCTTCCAGGTCGCGCGGGAGGCCGCGAGCTCCCGCTTCAGCCAGGCAAGCTGCTCGGCGCCGAGAATCCAGCCGCGGTGATCGCGGCCCTTGTTCCAGGTCTCGTCGCGATAGCTGCGCATGTCGATCATGAAGACGTCGAGCAGCGGACCATAGCCGATCTTGCGATAGACACGCCCCTGCCGTGCGCCGCGGTCGCGGATCGGCATGAAGTCGAAGAAGGCGCGGCGGGCGCGCGCAACCAGGCGCGGCGTGCCGTCATCCTCATAGCCGGACGCGTCATAGCTGCCGGTCGGCGACCAGTCGTTGGTGACCTCGTGGTCGTCCCATTGCGCAAACATCGGCACTTGCGCATGGAAGGTGCGGAAGTTCTCGTCGAGGTGATTGTATTTGTAGTTGCCGCGGAATTGCGCGAGCGTGTGCGCGACTTGCGCTTTCTCCTCGGTCACGAGATTGCGCCAGATCTCGCCGTTCGGCAGCTCTTGCTCGGAGGGAATCGCGCAGTCGGCATAGATGTGATCGCCGGAATGGATGAAGAAATCCGGATGGCTCTCGAGCATCGTGCGGTAGCTGCGATAACCGCCACGCGAGATGTCGATGCCCCAGCCCTGCCCCGCAACATCACCAGACCACAGGAACGAGATCGACTGCCCTGTAGCCGGCGCGGTACGGAAATGTCCGATGCGGCTTTCGCCGGCGATGCCGGTCGCGATGTCCTCGAAGCCGACGCGATAGAAGATGTCCTGCCCGAGCGGCAGGTCGCCGAGCTGCAGCTTTGCGGTGAAGTCTGTATCGGGCAGCGCATCACGTGACGCCGACGCGATGATGGTCTTGAAACTCTCGACGGTCGAGCATTCGACCTGCATGCGCGCCGGCCGGTCCGCGCGCGCCCATATCACGGCGGAGCCTGCCGAGACGTCTCCGGACTGGATTCCGGCGGCGATCCCCGGGCGATCGGCGGCACGGCTGATGCCGGGCTTTGCGAGCGAGGCGGTCGCCAGAGCAGAGGTGGAGCGAACCAAAAACTGCCGCCGGGTCCATGCGCGCGGGGCGCGGAGCGTTGCCATCAAGGAGACCTTCGTCGAATCGCGACGGAAGGTGCCTGCTCCGTTTGACAGCTAGCTTACGTTTCCTTGACTCCGCGCCGACGCTTTTGCGACGCGATGGTGACGATCTCGAACCAGCTCAGCGCTTCCAGTTGCAGATGCCGCCGGAACGGCACGGCCAGGTCTGGATGCGCGTATCCATGGCCTGCGCATTAAGCGGATTGCCATGGCGATGCGCAAGCTTGGTGCGGGCCGCGCCGCGCGGCTGCACCCTCTTCGTGTGAGCGATCTTCGGCTCGGACTCGTGCACGCGCTCGGCCGCGACTTTCTTCGGCACGTCGATCGGTTCGATACGCGCCTGCGCCTCGCCGCCCCCCTTCGCCTCCAGCGCAACCGGCGCGAAATGCGTTTCGGGTCCGAGCCGCTTCGGCGACAGGACGGCCTTGGAGAGATCGAGACCGAGATACTCGTCGGGCTTGTACTCGTCAGCGCGCGCGATACCACCCACTGCAAGCACGAAGGCAATGGCAACCGCAAATGGAACGCTTTTCAGGACCACGGACGCCTCCTGAAATGGATTAGTTAAGGAGTAATTTACTGCTATTTAGGAGGCGTCGCGCGCAATTCCAGCGGCCAGTTGCCGCCGTGGTTAAGAAGTTGGCGGTGTCAGGCGACCTTTCGCGTCGCACCCGTCCCATCCAGGAACCCGATCAGGCGGCTGCGGATGATATGTTCCGCCTCGGTCATGATGCGATCGACGAGTTCCTTGCAGCTGGGAATGTCATGGATGAGGCCCGCGACCATGCCGCAGCTCCAGGCCCCGGCATCCATCTGCCCGTCCAGCATGATCTTGGGATAGACGCCCGCGACTTGGTCGTGGATGTCGTCGATGCTCAGCTTGGCGCCTTTCTCGCGCTCGATTTCGAGCAGGCGATCGACATTGGCGTTCTTCAGCACGCGCTCGGTGTTGCGCAAGGCACGCATGATCAGCCGGGTGTCGAGCTCGGTCGCCGCGACCAGCGCGTTCTTCACGTTCTGATGGACGGGTGCTTCCCTGGTGGCGATGAAGCGCGTGCCCATGTTCATGCCTGATGCGCCCAGCGACAAGGCTGCGACGAGACTGCGCCCGTCGGCCATGCCGCCGGAGGCCACGAACGGGATCTGCAACTCCTCCGCCGCGCGCGGCAGCAGGATCATGTTGGGAATGTCGTCCTCGCCGGGGTGGCCACCGCATTCGAAGCCGTCGACGCTGACGGCGTCGCAGCCGATGCGCTCGGCCTTCAGCGAATGACGGACCGAGGTGCATTTGTGGATCACCTTGATGCCGGCCGCCTTCAGCGCCGGCATGTATTGCTCCGGGCTACGGCCCGCGGTCTCCACCGCCTTGACGCCGCCCTCGACGATGGCCGCGATGTATTCCGGATAAGGCGGTGCCGAGAAGGTCGGCAGGAAGGTGAGATTCACGCCGAACGGCTTGTCGGTCATGTCGCGGCAGCGCGCGATCTCCTTGGCGAGCAATTCCGGCGTCTTCTGCGTGAGGCCGGTGATGATGCCCAGCCCGCCGGCATTGGAGACGGCGGCCGCCAGCTCGGCAAAGCCGACGAAATGCATGCCGCCCTGGATGATCGGGTGCTCGATGCCGAACAGTTCGGTGATCGCGGTCTTCACTTACATATCCTCCCGGATTTGCTCGAAATCAGTCTAGCCGGACTTTTGCGCCGCAGTCACCACTTCTCGCCGAACGGGCGGATCTCCATCTCGAAGGTCCAGGCGCTCTTGGGCTGCTGATAGAGCTGCCAATATGAATCGGCGACGGCCGACGGCGGCATCAGAAGATCGGGATTGTCCAGCGCGTTGGGCCCGAGCGCCTCGAGCCGGCGCTGCCGCACCCATTCGGTGTCGACGCCGGAATCGATGATGAGATGGGCGACGTGGATGTTCTTCGGTCCGAGCTCGCGCGCCATCGCCTGCGCCACGGCGCGCAAGCCAAACTTGGCGCTGGCAAAGGCGGCAAAGCCGCTGCCGCCGCGCAAGCTCGCGGTCGCGCCGGTGAAGAAGATGTTGCCGCCGCCGCGCGGCAGCATCAGCCGCGCCGCCTCGCGCCCAGCGAGGAAACCGGAATAGCAGGCCATCTCCCAGACCTTGCGAAACACCCGCTCGGTCGTGTCGAGGATCGGAAAATTGACGTTGGCGCCGACATTGAAGATGCAGACCTCCAGCGGAGCGTGCTGATCGGCGTCGTTCAGGAAGGAGATGACCTCTTCCTCTTTGCGCGCGTCCAGCGAGCGCGCGTGGATCTCGCCGCCGGCCGTCTCGATGTCCTTGACCAGCGGCGCGAGCTTGTCGCCGTTGCGTCGGCCCGCGTAGATCGAAAAGCCTTCGGCGGCGAATTTCCTGGCAATCTCGGAGCCGATGAAATCGCCGGCTCCGATCACGGCCGCAGTCGCATTTCGCTTGGGCAAGGCTGCCTCCTCCGGTGAGAGCATCGTTGGTGCCGAAGGCTATAGTTCTAAAATAGAACTGTCAAACGGCGCAGCGAAATGCTATTCGACGGTGAAATATCATTGTCTATTCAAGTCAGTTCCTTTTTTAGACCTAAGACGGAGAGGACCATGAAGTGGGATACGCTGGAGGAAGAGTCGTGCTCACTGTCGCGCACCGTGGCCGTGGTCGGCGACCGCTGGACGCTCCTGATCCTGCGTGAGTGCTTCCTGCGCGTGCGCCGCTTCGAGGCGTTCCAGTCGTCACTCCAGATCACGCGGCATCTGCTGTCGGAGCGTCTGAAGAAGCTGGTCCGCTTCGGCATCCTGCGCCGCGTGCCCTATTCCGAGACGCCGAAGCGCTACGAATACATCCTCACGCAGAAGGGGCTCGACCTCTATCCGGTCATCATGGCGATGGTGCATTGGGGCGACACCCACATGAGCGACGAGCGCGGCCGCCCGCTGCTGCACGAGCACAAGAGTTGCGGCAAGCTGTTCGATCCGGTGATGGTGTGCTCGGAATGCGGCGAGCCGCTGCATGCGAAACAGGTGCACGTGCATCCGGGGCCGGGGCGGATGGAAGCGACGGGGTGAATCAGGCGGGTGCGCCTCTCGACATCGTCATTGCGAGGAGCTCGCGACAAAATCGCGAAGCGATTTTGCGCTGATGCGACGAAGCAATCCAGAGTCCCTCCGCAGAGGCAGTCTGGATTGCTTTGCTGCGCTCGCAATGACGAGAGTGGCGGCGGTTTTGTCAATGGCCCCGCGCAGGTGCACCTAGATCGATCGGACGCAGCACGGCCGCCGCCGGGATCATCAGCACGGCGACGATCGCGAGGGTCCAGAACACATCGATATAAGCGAGGAAGTCGACCTGCTGCTGCAAGGTTTTGCCGACCCAAGCCACCGCTTGCGACGCCGCATCGCTCGCATTCGAGCCCTGGCCCTGGAAGTAGCGCGTCATCGCGTCGATGGTCTGCTGGTAGCCGAGGTCGGATGGCGCGGCGTGCTCGATCAGGCGGCTCTGATGGAACTGCTGGCGCTGGGCGAGAAGCGTCTGCGCCAGCGCTACCCCCATGGAGCCGCCGATATTGCGCCCGACATTGATCAGGGCGGAGGCCTGGTTGGTTTGCTCGGGTGGCAAGCCCTCATAGGATGCCGTCGTCACCGGAAGGAACAGGAAGGGAAGAGCGACCGCGAGATAGATCCGCGCCAGCGCGGCATAGCCATAGGTGATGTCCGCGGTAAGTCCGGTCAGGTGCCACATTGAAAGCGCAGCGACTGCAGCGCCGAACATAATCAGATATTTCGGCTGCACCATCGTGACCAGTCGCCCCGCCACCGGCATCAACATCATTGTCACGACGCCGCTCGGCGACAGCACGAGTCCCGCCAGCATCGCGGTGTAGCCCAACTCGGTCTGCAAGAGCTGCGGCAACAGCTGCGTCGTTGAGATCAGGACTGCAAACGTGCCGAGCATGACCAGGAAACAGGACCCGAACTGCCATCTACCGAGCAGGCGGATGTCGACGATGGGATCATCCCGCGTCAACTCCCATGGGATCAGCGCGAGCAGGCAGAAGGCGGAGAGCAGCGCGAAGGACACGATCATGTTCGAACCGAACCAATCGTTGCGCTGGCCTTCATCGAGCACGAATTCGAGCGCGCCGAGCCCGATCGCGACGAGCAGGAAGCCGATGTAGTCAACGCGCAGCCCCTTGCTCAGCAGCTTCTCCCTCTCCTCTTCCGCGCCCGACGGCTCCTTGACCAGCGTGCCGACCAGGAAGAGCGACAGCAGCCCCATCGGCACGTTGATCAGGAAGACCCAATGCCAGCTATAGGTATCGGTGATCCAGCCACCGAGCGTCGGGCCGATCACCGGCGCGACGACCACGGCAATGCCATAGATGGCAAAGGCCTGGCCGCGCTTCTGCGGCGGGAACGAATCGGCAAGGATCGCCTGCTCGCTGGTGGCCATGCCGCCGCCGCCGAGGCCTTGCAGGATGCGGAACAGCACCAGCGCCTGCAAATTCCAGGCAAAACCGCACAGCAACGAGGCGACCGTGAAGGTGGCTACGCACATCATGTAAAAGCGTTTGCGGCCGATGACGGTCGACAGCCAGCCGGAGATCGACAGCACGATGGCATTGGCGACGAGATAGCTGGTGATGACATAGGTGCTCTCGTCGATGCCGACGGCAAGTCCGCCGGCGATGTGGCGCAGCGCGACATTGGCGATCGTAGTGTCGAGCACCTCCATGAAGGTGGCGATCGAGACCACGAAGGCAATGAGATATGGATTGTGGCCGCCGGCGGCCGAACGCTCCGGCGACCAGCCTCCGGCGGAGGCGCCGTCCTGGGTGGCGTCGGTCATCGCACTTTGACCCAGGGCACGACCGACATGCCGGGACCGACAGGCAGATCAGCCGGCCAGTTGTCGACCACGATCTTCACCGGCACGCGCTGCACCACCTTGACATAGTTGCCGGTGGCGTTCTCGGCCGGCAGCAGGCTGAAGGCGGTGCCCGAGCCCGGCTGCACGGAATCGACATGGCCGGTCAGCTTGCGTCCCGGATAGGCATCGATGCGAATCTCGACCGGCTGACCCGGCCGCATGTCGTCGAGCTGGGTCTCCTTGTAATTGGCGACGATCCAGACATCGTCGGGCACGAACATCATCAGGCTCTGCCCTGCGGTCACGAACGTGCCTTTGGCGCCCGAGAGCTTGACGACGCGGCCGGACTGCGCGGCCACGACGCTCGTGTATTGCAGGTTCAGCCGGGCCTGATCGAGTTGCGCCTGCGACTGCTGGAGCTGCGCCTTGGCGCCTTCGAGCTGGGCCTGCAACGTCTTGATGCCGACCTGCGCGGCGATCACCGCGGTCTTGGCGCGCTCGGTGTTGGCTTGCTGGGCCTGAAGATCGGACCGGGTTTGCTGCTGACGCTGCACGGTGCCGGCGCCCTTCTCGACCAGATCCTGTGCGCGGTTGAACTCCTCCTGCGAGAACTGGAGCTGCGCCTGTGCCTGCTCCAGTTGCGCCTGGGCCTGCTTGATCTGCTCCTGCTGGGAATCGATCTGCGCCTCGACATTGCCGATATTGGCCTTGGAGACTTCGACCTGTGCATTGGCCTGGTCGACGGCGATGCGATAGTCACGCTCGTCGATCCTGGCGAGGAGATCGCCAGCGTTGACATGCTGGTTGTCGGTAACCGGGACATCGGTGACGTAGCCGCCGACTTTCGAGGCCACGGAAAAGCTGCGCGCGGCAACGAAGGCGTCGTCGGTGGACTCATAGTGGCGGACCTCGAGCCAATAGAGCAGACCGCCGGCCAGAGCGACGACCAGCACGATCGCGCCGACGACCGACAGCAGCCAGTGCGCGCGAAGTCGTTCGCGCAGCGACGGCGCCTTGTCCGATTTCCCGGACTGTTCTCTGGTCTGGTGCTTGGGGTCAGGCGAATTCTTTGGAGCTTCCACCTTCTGAGGCTGCTCCGCAGACGGCCCACGCTCCCGGGTTTGAGCATCCACTGCGAACACCTCGATCGGGATTATGGCTGCGGCGAACGGCTTGGCCACGCGCACACGCCGGAGCCTAACCGCAGGCCTGGGGCATGGTTCCGGGTTGCAAAAGCACCGCCGTCATTCGTGAATGCATTGCGCAAAAAGAAACGCGGTGCTTTCTGCGCCGCGCTTCATGAATCGCCCGCACGCGGTCAGTGCGTCTTGGTCTCGTTCCACTTCTCCAGATCCGGCTTTTTGTCGCCGGATTTCTGTTCCTTCTCTGGATTGCCCTTCCAGGGCTTGTCCGTCTGGGCGTGCGATCCCCAGTCATTCTGCTGCCGGGGATCATCGGTGGGCTTTTCCTGGCTCATCGAATTCCCTCTCGCTGACCGTTAAGGTCTGTGCCCCCGTCAAGCGACGGGAACGCCGTAATAGGCGTTGATACCGCGCGTGGCCGCCTCGTCGCCCCAGTTCCAATCGCTGCGCTCGCCATATTTCGGCGCGCCTTCGAGCGCCTTGGCGGTGATGCCGGTGACATAGCCACCAAGCTCGGTGTCGTATTTCAACGACTGCCACGGCAAAGGATAGTGATCGTTGCCGAGGCCCAGAAATCCACCGAAACCAAGCACGGCGTACGATACCTTGCCGCTCACCTTGTCGATCATCACGCGCTCGATCGAACCGATCCGGTTGCGATCGGAACCGTAAACCGATGTTCCCTCGACCTTGTCGCTGCCGATCAGCCGTCCCATCTCGCTGCGGTCCAGCTCACCTTGGTTCAACATCTCAATCCTCCACTCAGCCAATACGTGAACCAACTGGCTCGAAGGGGTGATCGTTCCAGAAAACAGGGGGCGGGATCTTGCGGCTGAACAGGAACATCGCCGGAAACGTACGGTTCTCAGTGTTCGCGTCAGGAAACCGAGATGAGGTGAACCATGAGCGACTTCCGTGACATTCAGCATGGCGTCAACGATCCTGTCGACGGCGTCGATGTGAAGTACCGGATCAACGCCAACCAGACGCCGCATGAGCGGGCACAACATCATGCCGACGTGCGCGCCGATCCCTCGGCCTCGCCTTCCGAGCCGTTCCTGCCGGAACGGTTGCGTCGGAAGCCGACCGATCCGATCAACCCTCGCACCGGCCGCAATCCCAGGGATTAGGAACCTCGGACCCAAGGTTGTGTTGGTCGCCGCGAGGACTGGCGCGGCAAGGCCGCGCGACCACACAGAGGGACCGAACCATGAAACGTGCCGTCATCGTCTTTGCCTGCGTGCTCTTCGCAGGCCCCGCGCTCGCCCAGTCGATTGGGGAGAAGACCGGCGTCAATTCGGCGCTCGGCGTCGCACCCAAGACCGCCGATTTCGTCAAGGAGGTCGCGATCAGCGACATGTTCGAGATCGAGTCGAGCAAGCTTGCCGAGCAGAAGGGCAACGCCCAGGAGAAGAATTTCGCGCAGCAGATGATCACCGACCACACCAGAACCAGCGGCGAGCTCAAAGCCCTTGTCGGTGACGGCAAGGTGCAGGCGACACTGCCGACCGCGGTCGACAGTTCGCACCAGAGCAAGCTGGACAAGCTCAAGAACGCCTCAGGCAGGGATTTCAGCTCGGACTACAATTCCTACCAGGTCAGCGCGCACGAAGCTGCGATCTCGCTGTTCGATCGCTATTCCAAGGGCGGTGACAACGCCGCGCTGAAGGATTGGGCCGACAAGACGCTGCCGGCACTCAGGCATCATCTCGACATGGCCAAGGAACTTGGCAGAGCGCCGAGCGTCGGACAATCGAAGTGAGACTTTCCGAGGACGCCGGTTCTGCCGGCGTCCTCGTTAGCAACGATGCCCCTCTCCGCTGGTTGAGATCGCAAAATCGCGGAGGCCTTCATGGCACATCACGACGAGACTTCAGTAACCCGTCGGCGCATCGTTCACGCGGCAAGCGCAACGCTCGCCGCTGGCACCATCGACGGCGAAAGGAAACACTGATATGGCCGAGCAAGACCTGATCGATCCCGTCGCCCGCCATCCGAAGCCGCCGTTCAAGAAGCAGTCGCAGCCTTGGCCGGGCCTCGCCGGCAAGATGGAGCCGCGCCCCGATCATGGCGAGACCAGCTACGAGGGCTCCGGCCGGCTCGCGGGCCGCAAGGCGCTGATCACTGGCGGCGATTCCGGCATGGGCCGGGCGGCCGCAATCGCCTATGCGCGCGAAGGCGCCGATGTCGCCATCAATTATCTGCCGGCGGAGGAGCCAGACGCGCAGGAGGTCATCGCGCTGATCAAGAAGGAAGGCCGCACGGGCCTTCCGATCCCCGGCGACCTCAAGGACGAAGCGTTCTGCAAGAAGCTGGTCGAGCAGGCCGTGCAAGGCCTCGGCGGGCTCGACATCATCGTCAACAACGCCGCCCGCCAGCAGACACGCGCGTCCATCCTCGATGTCTCCTCGGAAGATTTCGACGCGACCATGAAGACCAACATCTACGCGCCGTTCTGGATCATCAAGGCGGCGCTGCCGCATCTCAAGCCGGGATCCTGCATCGTCGGCACGACGTCCGAGCAGGCTTACGATCCCTCGCCCGATCTCTACGACTACGCACAGACCAAGGCGGCGACGATGAACTACGTGAAGTCACTGGCCAAGCAGCTCGCTTCCAAGGGCATTCGCGTCAACGGCGTCGCGCCCGGACCGATCTGGACGCCGCTCCAGGTCTCCGGCGGCGCCACGATGGAGAAACTTGAAAAGTTCGGCGGCATGACACCGCTTGGCCGCCCCGGTCAGCCTGCAGAGCTCGCCTCGATCTACGTACAACTCGCCGCGGCTGACGCCAGCTATGCGACCGGCCAAGTGTACGGCGCCGCCGGCGGATCAGGCCAGCCTTAAGAACCACCGGACCGGGAGATTCGGAACCGTCGGGCCGGAATATTCGTTGTCATACGAGCGCAACAAAATCGCCAGGAAGATAGCTCGTCAGCAACGGCCCATGGCACTGGTAAGTGTAGAACCGACCCACGCTGATCATGCGATCGCCAACGAGATCGCCAAGCACACCAACGCGCGGCTAGAGCATGCGGCCGAGGCACTGACCTGGGGAGCCGACGAGCATATTCTGATAGGACTTGCCGCAGCAGGATGGATCTACGCCCAGCTGCGGCAGCCGACACATCGCCCGACTGCAAATCACGTGTTGCTGGTATCGCTGGTCACGGCCCTGCTTCCGCACGTCCTAAAATCCGTGTTCGACCAAACGAGACCGGACCGGCTGACGGCCGTCGGCCACTGCCGCGGCATTCCGATATCAGGGCGGTCCCGAGACGCATTTCCGTCCGGCCATGCCGTGCACATGGGCGCCCTCGCCTCCGCCGCAGGTCGGCTTCCAACGAAGCCGCGCCGTGTCGTTCGCGCTCTCGCCGTGGGGCTTTCATTGACACGCATCGTCCTGCTCGCTCATTGGGCGAGTGACGTGCTGGCCGGCTTCACCTTGGGCATTGCCATCGAGAGACTTCTCCGTCCGCTTACGCTCAGCCGGGCGCGCATGGCATCCCGGACGCGGCGATGACGGAATACCTTGTCCGCTTTATCGCAGGTGGCGTTGTCGTCTCTGCCTTCGCGATCCTCGGTGACATGCTAAAGCCGAAGAGCTTTGCCGGACTTCTCGGTGCGGCGCCGTCCGTCGCGCTCGCCACGCTCGGCATCGCCGTGGTTCAGCACGGCACAAAATACGCTGCCGCAGCCAGTTGGACCATGATCTATGGTGCGGCAGCTCTCGCCTGCTACAGCCTCGCGGTCTGCCATCTCCTGATGAGGTTTCGTATCACGGCGCTACCGGCGACCATCATCGCTTTCGTCGTATGGCTTGTGGTCGCCTTTGTCCTGCTCGCGGGTTTCGGAGGTGCCGCATGATGCCGGTCCGGCTATCATGGTCTGCTCTGAAGCAAACGCATTGGTACGAGTTCGGCGTTCGCTTTCTGCTCGGCGGAGCGGCCACGGTGTTCGCGGGCTTCGTGAGCGCGCGCTGCGGCGTCGCCGTCGGCGGGCTCTTCCTCGCGCTCCCTGCCATCTTCTGCGCCAGCGCGACGCTGATCGAAAGCCACGAGCGCCGGACCAAAGAGAAGGCGGGTCTCTCGGGACGAAGGCGCGGACAGCAGGCTGCAGCTCTCGATGCTGCGGGCGCCGGCCTGGGGAGCATCGGTCTTGCGGCGTTCGCCGCTACCTTCTATGCCCTGGTTGCGGCGAGCGTGATCGAGGCATTCGCCGGCGCCATCCTCGTGTGGGCTACGGTGTCGGTATCGGCCTGGTGGCTGAGGCGGAAGCTCCGCAGCACGTCTCATGCCATGCAGACCGAGCGTTGAGGGCGATCAGCGAGAAGCCGTCTCTTCCCGCAGCATCAGGAAACCATACATCTCGGCCGCGGTGTGCAGCTGATCGATGCGGGCAACGACGGAGTCACGCTGATGACCAGCCGGCAGGCGCGATAGCTCATGCTCGAGCCGCCGCTTCTGCTCCATGAGGCGCTGTTCAAAGGTATGGGGCTCAGATCGTTTTCGCATCTTCCGTCCTTGGCGGTTGCAGGCCGGGGCTGTTGGCCCAACGCTCGACCTGATCGATGACCTTCTGGTGGCTGGGGCGCACCGGTTTCGATGCTTCGGGTTCTTCCGACAGTTTGCGGGGTAACCTGACTTCATCGGTCATGGCGGCTCTCCCTTTTCACTCAAATGCGCCAGCGCGGGAGTCGTTTCAATCTTATCTTATTGACTTATTTGAGTATTTTTACTCATTTGGCGATCTTGGCGATTCATGTGGAACTCCCGCCAGCCTCGCTCGTTGAGTAAGCTACTCAACCTACTCAATTTGCGTGATCGACCATGAACGACCTTCGCGCGGAGCGCCTTCAGGTCATGCTCTCACCGGAAGAGCTGGCTGCAATTGACGATTTTCGATTTAAGCATCGCATGCCGACGCGAGCGGCAGCGGTTCGCGAACTGCTCAAATTCGGACTGGCCGCTGCGGGCGTCGATGCGACAGCCGGTGTGAAGTCAAGCAGCTTCGGCGTGTTCGGCCGCGGCCCTGATGGGCACATCCAAGGCGATCCTGACACCGGCAAAGACGACTGATCCGTGCGATCTCTCGGAATGGCAAACGACCCCGGCACGGTGGGTGCCAGGGCCGCTCTTGGAGATTGCTTCCGGAGCACCGGGGGCATGCCAACCGGAAGCAACCTGTCGACTCCTCGTATACGGATTCGTTCCTCGTTTATCAGCCGCTCGGCGCCGCGGCGGAATCGTCCGGGGTCATGCCGGAGCCCGGCGTCTTGCTGTCGTCGTTGAGCTTGGGATCGCGCGTCGCCTCTCGCGACGGCGATCCCTTCTGGTCTGTCTTGTGGACGGTCTGCGCACGCCGCTTGTCACGCGGCTGCTCCTCCGCGCGCTTGTCCCTGACGATGCCTTGGTCGGAATGTACCATGTTGCCTTCTCGCCTCTTCCGATGCCTCGCAGCGCTTACGCTCGGCTGCGTCGAATGTTCCGAAATGGGCGAGAAGAGCGCGGCACTAACTATGCGCCGCATGCATCCCCACTGTTGCGTGTTCCTGATGCATCTGCCGAACTGTCGTCACCGTCGCGAACGCGACCGAGACGCCAAAGGCTAAAACGAGTGAGAGAAGTGCCAGACGTGGAGCCATCGCAAAACCTCCTTCTGGATTCGAAAAATCAGCGCGATCGACTATTCCCGTATGATCGTTGCTTGATCCCGCCGATACCGTGAGCGGTCTCACACGCGGAGTCACGAAAAAGGGAGCGCTCAGGCACCCTTGCTGCGCAGGACGCTGACCTGAACAGGCGGAACTTCGCCGTCGAGCCAATCCTGCTCTTTCGCCAAAGCCGTCCAGGCATCCGCCATGCGCGAATAGCGATTATAGGCGGGTCGCCCTTCCGACCGCTCGGCCAATTGCAGGCAGTTCTCGGCGTTATCCCTGAAGATGTCAGACTGTTTCATAGACCAGACGTGGGCATGGAACCACGGCCCTGCAACCGCCCCTTACAGGATCTTAACCTCTACCGGAACTTCGCTCGCAACAGGCCATTGACCATTCATGCAGATATTCGCCGCAATCCTCCTGGCCTTCATCAGCACCGCGGCGCTCGCCGACAGCACGGGCGAACAAACCGGCGGCGACCGTGCACCCGACGCCGCCGACGTCATCAGCGGCCTCTATGCCTTTAGCCGCTTCCAGCAGGGCCTCCTGGAGAGCTCAGACCTGAAGGGCAATGCGGAGGTCAAGAACCTCGCCGCTTTGCGCGCTGAAGAGGCAGCCAGGCGCGACAAGAGGCTCAAGGAGATTCAGCAAGCCATTGGTGCGGAACCGCGCGTGAGCAAGACTTCGTCAGCCGGCCTCGGCCTCGCCAAGCCCGATGATGCGGACGGGCCAGCTTATGTCAGAAGTTTCTATGCGGCCCAGATTCCCGAATACGAGGCCGCGATCGGCCTGCTGGAGCGCTATCTGAGGACGCCCGACAATCCCGCACTTGCTGCCTTCGCGCGCGATCAACTGCCGGCACTCCGTACGCAGTTGAAAAACGCGGAGCGCACGATGGCCGACAAATAGCAGTCTCACTTGTCCTCTGGATGATGCTGCTGGTCCATCGGGCGGACGGTGCGATCGCTGTCGGGCATCTTGTCCCGTCCAGCATCGCCATTCGCATCCTTGCCGCCCGAGGTCGAGGTGCCGCTGCCGCTGGGATTTGATTTCGTGGCGGCCCCTGTCGTCTGCGACCCCGCATGCGGTGTAGCAGAGCTGGCAGCCGGATCGCCCGTCACAGCGCCGCGCCCACTCGGCGCCCCCTGCGCAAGCGCCGATCCGGTGGCGACCAATGCGGCGGCAAAGATGGCCAATCCAGCTTTCATCTGCACTCTCCCTGTCTCGCCAAGGGCTGACCTTCGAAGCTAACCTCTGGGCCTGCCCCGGCGTTCCTCAGCCCCTTTGCCGTTTCCGGACGGAGACCGGCATCCCCCTCGGGACTTTCTGAAACCGCATTGGAACTCCCGACGAACTTCGCCGTTACCTCGGTTGGGCTGAGCACGGCAGGTTCCAATTCCTCGCGTCGCGACCTTGGCGCTTGATTTCGAATTTGGCTGACGCTCTATTTTGAATAGTCGCGTCGCGCCGTAGGAATCGGCCGACGCCTGCGGGGGAACCAGTATGAGCGACCTCGATCCCGGAACAGCATCACGCTCCGGCCGTCGCATCCCAAAACCAAAACCCAATGGCATGTCAGAGGCAGATTCCCGGGCAGAACTGCTCCTCACGCTCCAAGCCATGCGCAGCGGCGATTTCTCCGTGCGGATGAGCGGCGATTATCTCGGCATGGACGGCAAGATTGCCGACACCTTTAACGAAATCATCGCAGCCAACCAGCGCATGGCACAGCAGCTCGAGCTGGTCGGTCAGGTGGTGGGACGCGAGGGCAAGACCCGCCAGCGCGTGAAATTCGGCCTCGCCTCGGGCTCCTGGGCCGACATGGAAGGCTCCGTCAACACGCTGATCGACGATTTGCTCTGGCCCACGCGCGAGGTGACCCGCGCCGTTGCGGCGGTGGCGCAAGGCGATCTGCTCCAGACCGTCAAGCTTGACGTCGAGGGCCGTCCGTTGCGTGGTGAATTCCTGCAATCGGCGACCATCGTCAACACGATGATCAAGCAGCTCGGCGTGTTCACCTCCGAGGTGACGCGCGTCGCGCGCGAGGTCGGCACCGAAGGCAAGCTTGGCGGTCAGGCCCAGGTGCCCGAGGTGACCGGCGTCTGGAAGGATCTGACCGAGAGCGTCAACTCGATGGCGAACAACCTGACGAACCAGGTTCGCAACATCGCCGAGGTGACGATCGCGGTCGCCAACGGCGACTTGTCCAAGAAGATCACGGTCGACGTCCGCGGCGAGATCCTTCAGCTCAAGGAAGCCATCAACACGATGGTGGACCAGCTCCGCTCCTTCGCCTCCGAAGTGACGCGCGTGGCGCGTGAGGTCGGCACCGACGGCAAGCTGGGCGGCCAGGCGATCGTGCCCGGCGTCGCCGGCACCTGGAAGGACCTCACCGACTCCGTGAACGCAATGTGCGGCAACCTGACTGCGCAGGTCCGCAATATCGCCAACGTCACCACGGCCGTGGCGCGCGGCGACCTCTCGCGCAAGATTACCGTGGACGTGCGCGGCGAAATCCTGGAGCTGAAGGACACCATCAACACCATGGTGGACCAGCTCAACTCCTTCGCCTCCGAAGTGACGCGCGTGGCGCGCGAGGTCGGCACCGAAGGCAAGCTCGGCGGTCAGGCCCAGGTGCCCGGCGTCGCCGGCACCTGGAAGGACCTCACCGACAACGTCAACTTCATGGCCTCGAACCTCACCGCGCAGGTCCGCAACATCGCCGACGTCGCCACCGCGATCGCCGGCGGCGACTTGTCGAAGAAGATCACCGTCAACGTCTCGGGCGAAATCCTTCAGCTGAAGGAAACGCTCAACACCATGGTGGACCAGCTCAATGCCTTTGCCGGCGAAGTCACGCGCGTGGCGCGCGAAGTCGGCACCGAAGGCCGGCTCGGCGGCCAGGCCAACGTGCTCGGCGTCGCCGGCACCTGGAAGGACCTCACCGAGAGCGTCAACTCGATGGCCTCGAACCTGACCGCCCAGGTCCGCAACATCGCCGAGGTGACGACGGCGGTCGCTGGCGGCGACTTATCGAAGAAGATCACCGTGGACGTGCGTGGCGAAATCCTCGAGCTGAAGGACACCATCAACACCATGGTGGACCAGCTCAATGCGTTCGCCGGCGAGGTTACGCGCGTCGCGCGCGAGGTCGGCACCGAAGGCAAGCTGGGCGGCCAGGCCGTCGTGCGTGGTGTCGGCGGCACCTGGAAAGACTTGACCGACTCGGTCAACTCGATGGCCTCGAACCTGACCGGGCAGGTCCGCAACATCGCCGAAGTCGCGACCGCGGTTGCCAAGGGCGACTTGTCAAAGAAGATTACGGTGAACGTCTCCGGCGAAATCCTTCAGCTGAAGGAAACGCTCAACACCATGGTGGACCAGCTCAACGCGTTCGCGGGCGAAGTCACGCGCGTGGCGCGCGAGGTCGGCACCGACGGCAAGCTCGGTGGTCAGGCCGACGTCCCCGGTGTCGCCGGCACCTGGAAGGACTTGACGGATTCCGTGAACTCGATGGCGGGCAACCTCACCGCCCAGGTCCGCAACATCGCCGAAGTCGCGACCGCGATCGCCGGCGGCGACCTGTCGCGCAAGATCACGGTGGACGTGCGCGGCGAGATCCTTCAGCTGAAGGACACTCTCAATACGATGGTCGACCAGCTCAACCGCTTCGCGGGCGAAGTGACGCGCGTGGCGCGCGAGGTCGGCACCGAAGGCCGCCTCGGCGGTCAGGCCAACGTGCCCGGCGTCGCCGGCACCTGGAAGGACCTCACCGACTCCGTCAACTCGATGGCAGGCAACCTCACCGCCCAGGTCCGCAACATCGCCGAAGTGACGACTGCCGTCGCACG
Source organism: Bradyrhizobium sp. CCBAU 51627 (assembly GCF_028128765.1). Lineage (GTDB taxonomy): Bacteria > Pseudomonadota > Alphaproteobacteria > Rhizobiales > Xanthobacteraceae > Bradyrhizobium. The sequence continues at coordinate 1,018,509 of NZ_LBJG01000024.1, read as the reverse complement.
CGGAGACTTGTCGCGCAAGATCACCGTCGACGTGAAGGGCGAAATCCTCGAGCTCAAGAACACCATCAACACGATGGTGGACCAGCTCAACGGATTTGCCGGCGAAGTGACGCGCGTCGCACGCGAAGTCGGCACCGAAGGCAAGCTCGGCGGCCAGGCCGAAGTGCCAGGCGTCGCCGGAACCTGGAAGGACCTCACCGACAACGTCAACTTCATGGCCTCGAACCTGACGGCGCAGGTCCGCAACATCGCCGAGGTCGCGACCGCGATCGCCGGCGGCGACCTCTCCAAGAAGATCACGGTGGACGTGCGCGGCGAGATCCTGCTGCTCAAGGACACCCTCAACACCATGGTGGAGCAGCTCCGCTCCTTCGCCGCCGAAGTGACGCGCGTGGCACGCGAGGTCGGCACCGAAGGCCGGCTCGGCGGCCAGGCCGTGGTGCCCGGCGTCGGCGGCACCTGGAAGGATCTCACCGACAACGTCAACCTCCTGGCCGCGAACCTCACCACGCAGGTCCGCAACATCGCCGAGGTCACGACCGCCGTGGCGCGCGGCGACTTGTCCCGCAAGATCACCGTGGACGTGAAGGGCGAAATTCTCGAGCTCAAGAACACCATCAACACCATGGTGGACCAGCTCAACGCGTTCGCCGGCGAAGTCACGCGCGTCGCGCGCGAAGTCGGCACCGAAGGCGAACTCGGCGGTCAGGCCCAGGTGCCAGGCGTCGCCGGCACCTGGAAGGACCTGACCGATACCGTCAACTTCATGGCGGCGAACCTCACCGAGCAGGTCCGCGGCATCGTCAAGGTGGTGACCGCTGTTGCGAACGGTGATTTGAAGCAAAATCTCACCGTGAAGTCGAAGGGCGAAGTCGCCGCGCTCGCCGACACCATCAACAACATGACCGAGACGCTCGCGACCTTCGCCGATCAGGTGACGTCGGTGGCGCGCGAGGTCGGCGTCGAAGGACGTCTCGGCGGTCAGGCCGACGTGCCCGGCGCGGCCGGCACCTGGAAGGACCTCACCGGCAACGTCAACCTGCTCGCGGCGAACCTCACCTCGCAGGTGCGCGCGATCGCGGAAGTCGCGACCGCCGTGACCAAGGGCGATTTGACGCGGTCGATCCAGGTCGACGCCCGCGGCGAGGTGGCCGAGCTGAAAGACAACATCAACACGATGATCACCAATCTCCGGCTGACGACGGAGCTGAATACCGAGCAAGACTGGCTCAAGACCAACCTCGCCAAATTCACCAACATGCTGCAGGGCCAGCGCGATCTCGCCACCGTGGGCCGGCTGCTGCTCACCGAATTGTCGCCGCTGGTGAACGCACATACCGGTGTGATCTACCAGGTGGAGAACGAGGACGATCCGCAGCTCCTGCTGCTCGCCTCCTATGCCGGCGATGGCGTCTACCCGTATCAGCGCGTGCTGCAATTCGGCGAAGGCCTGATCGGCCAATGTGCGGTCGACCGGCGTCCACGCATGGTCGCCGACATTCCCTCCGACGTCGTGCCGATCAATTCCGCGCTGCTCCGCGTCGTACCGAAGAACCTCGTGGTTCTGCCGGTGCTGTTCGAGGGACAGGTGAAGGCGGTCATCGAGCTCGCCTCGCTCACCTCGTTCACGACGTCGCAGATGAACTTCCTGGAGCAGCTCACCGATTCCATCGGCATCGTGCTGAACTCGATCGAAGCGACGATGCAGACCGAAGGCCTGCTCAAGCAGTCGCAGCAGCTCGCGGGTGAGCTCCAGACGCAACAGCGCGAATTGCAGCAGACCAACGACCAGCTCGAGCAGAAGGCGCAGCAGCTCGCCGAACGCAACGTCGAGGTCGAGCGCAAGAACCAGGAAATCGAGCAGGCCCGCCGCGCGCTGGAAGAAAAGGCGACCGAGCTCGCCTTGACCTCGAAGTACAAGTCCGAATTCCTGGCCAATATGAGCCACGAGCTGCGCACGCCGCTGAACTCGATCCTGATCCTGGGACAGCAGCTCACCGACAATCCCGACGGCAACCTCTCCGCCAAGCAGGTCGAATTCGCCCGCACCATCCACGGCGCCGGCACCGACCTCCTCAACCTCATCAGCGACATTCTCGATCTCTCCAAGATCGAGTCCGGTACGGTGACGGTCGATGCCGAGGAAATTCTGACCGCGAACCTGCTCGAAACTGTCGGGCGGCCGTTCCGACATGAGGCAGAAAACCGCAATCTGTCATTCAAGATCGACGTCGATCCGAACCTTGCGCGCAGCATCGTCACCGACTCCAAGCGCCTGCAGCAGGTGCTGAAGAACCTGCTCTCCAACGCCTTCAAGTTCACCGCCGAAGGCGAAGTGCGGTTGAAGGTCGCCGGTGCGCTCGGCGGCTGGAGCACGGATCATCCGGTGCTGAACTCCGCGCCGGCCGTGATCGCCTTCGAGGTCTCCGACACCGGCATCGGCATTCCCCTGGAGAAGCAGAAGCTGATCTTCGAGGCTTTCCAGCAGGCGGATGCCGGCACCAGTCGCAAGTATGGCGGCACCGGTCTTGGCCTGGCCATCAGCCGCGAGCTTGCAAGCCTGCTCGGCGGCGAAATCCACCTGCGTAGCGCGCCCGGCAAGGGCTCGAGCTTCACGCTGTATCTGCCGCTGAAATATTCCGGCCCGACGCTGGCGCCACGCGCCGCACCGGCGCCGCAAAATCAGCCGCCCGCACTCCAGTCGGCCGCACCGGAGCAGCCGCGCATCATCGAGCAGCTGCCCGACGACCGGCTCAATCTCGAGCCCGGTGACAGTATTCTGCTGGTCGTCGAGGACGATCCGCACTATGCCCGGATCCTGGTCGACCTTGCGCGCGACAAGGGTTTCAAGGTCCTGGTCGCAGCGCGCGGCGCCGAAGCACTGGAGCTTGCCAAGCAATACCAGCCGCGCGCCGTGTCGCTCGACGTGTTCCTGCCCGACATGCTCGGCTGGACGGTGCTGAGCCAGCTCAAGCACAATCCGCTGACGCGACACATCCCGGTGCAGATCATCACACTCGACGAGGACCGCCAGCATGCGCTGGCCCGCGGCGCATTCTCCTTCGTCAACAAGCCGACCACGACCGAAGGTGTGGCGGCTGCGCTGGCGCAGATCAAGGAATATGCGCGGCCGCGGCGCAAGCGGCTCCTGATCGTCGAGGACAACGAGGCCGAGCAGCTGTCGATCCGGGAGCTGCTGCATCACGACGACATCGAGATCGTGACCACCGACACCGGTGCCGGCGCGCTCTCGACCCTGCGCGAAGCGCCCTGCGATTGCGTGGTCCTCGATCTCAGGCTGCCGGACATGAGCGGCTTCGAGGTGCTGGATCAGATCCGGCGCGACGAGGCGCTGTCCAATGTTCCCGTGGTGGTGTTCACCGGTCGCGAGCTATCGGCCGAAGAGGATGCTGAGCTCCACACCATGGCGCGCAGCATTGTGGTCAAGGGCGTGGAGTCGCCCGAACGCCTGCTCGACGAAACCGCGCTGTTCCTGCATCGTGTGATCACGGAGCTGCCGGTCGAGAAGCAGCGTATGCTGGAGAAGCTGAACAGTTCCGACGAGGACCTGATCGGCAAGACCGCGCTGCTCGTCGATGATGATGCCCGCAACATCTTCGCGCTGTCGAGCGTATTGGAACGGCGCGGCATGAAGGTGCTGACGGCGACCACCGGCCGCGAGGCGGTCGCACTGGTCGCATCCAACCCGGAAATCGCTATCGTGCTGATGGACATCATGATGCCGCAGATGGATGGCTATCAGACCATCGGCGTGATCCGGGAGAACCCGGCCTTCCTCCGCCTGCCGATCATCGCACTGACGGCGAAGGCGATGAAGGGCGACCGCGAGAAATGCCTGGAGGCAGGCGCATCCGACTATCTCGCCAAGCCCGTCAACACCGATCAATTGCTGCTTGCGATCCGCATGTGGCTGCATCGCTGAGTGGGATCCGCGAATGGACCATGAGAAGGTCAATATCCTCCTCGTAGACGACCAGCCGGCCAAGCTGCTCGCCTACGAAGTGATCCTGAAGGAACTCGGCGAGAACCTCGTGATCGCCTCGTCCGGCCGTGAGGCGCTGGAGGTTCTGCTCAAGACCGAGATCGCGGTGATCCTGGTGGACGTCTGCATGCCCGAGCTCGACGGCTTCGAGCTCGCAGCGATGATCCGCGAGCATCCGCGCTTCCAGAAGACCGCGATGATCTTCATCTCGGCGATTCAAGTCAGCGATATCGACCGGCTGCGCGGCTACGAGATGGGCGCGGTGGATTACGTGCCCGTCCCCGTCGTACCGGAGGTGCTGCGCGCCAAGGTCAAGGTGTTTGCCGAACTCTATCGCAAGACGCGGGAGCTCGAACGGCTCAACCAGGATCTCGAGGATCGTGTCCGCGCCCGCACGGCTGAGCTGGAGAACTCCACCGCGAAGCTGCGCGAGAGCGAGGAGCGGCGCAGCATGGCGATTGCCGCCGGCAAGATGGGATCCTGGGATTGGGACTGGGTCAACGGCGACTGGATGTGGGACGAGGGGCAATATCGCATCTTTGGCGTGAGTCCCGAGAACTTCGAGGTCAACCCGGCCAACGTTCAGGCACTGCTGCATCCAGACGACGTCGATCAGCTGCGCAAGGCCATCGCCGAATTCAACAAAGGCACGCGCGCCTACGAGACGGAATTCCGTATCGTTCGGCCCGACGGCGAGGTGCGGTGGTGCGTGGGCACTGCGGCGGCAACCGCGGATCCGAACGGTCGCGTGGTGCGGGTGAGCGGCGTCACCGTCGATATCACCGAACGCAAGCGCGCCGAGGAGCGGCAGAACCTGCTCGCGCGCGAAGTCGATCACCGCGCCAAGAACGCGCTGGCGCTGGCGCAATCGATCGTGCGTCTCACCCGCGCCGACGAGGTGAAAGCCTATGTCGATGCCGTCGAAGGGCGCATCAATGCGCTCGCTCGCGTCCACACGATCCTATCGCTGTCGAGCTGGCAGGGCGCCGAGCTCTCGAAGCTGATCGACGAAGAGCTTGCGCCCTATTCTCCTGGAGGACAGATCAGGCTGGCGGGTCCCGCGGTACAGTTGGTGCCGGCGACCGCCCAGACTTTGGCGCTGGCGCTGCATGAGCTCTTCACCAATTCGGCGAAGTATGGCGCGCTTTCGACGCGGTCGGGACGGCTCGCGATCGGCTGGCAGGTCGAGAACGATCTTCTGACGCTGACCTGGGAGGAGACCGGCGGGCCGTTGGTCAGGACGCCGAAATCGCGTGGCTTCGGGACCAGAAGCCTGCTGGCCAGCGTCGAATCCCAACTCGGCGGACAGGCCCAATTTGACTGGCGGTCGGAGGGCCTGCTCTGCGTTCTCGAAGTGCCGCTGACGCGCAAGAGCGCGGCGACATCGGCGACGCAGGACAAGTTCGAGGCCAGCACCTCTCCCGAGCTCCAGCGCGCATCCGGTTAGCGCGACGCAGCGACCTTCAGTCGCGGGATCGGCCGCGGTTCATCGGCGACACGCCCTTCGAGCCAGGCCTCCGTTTGCGCGAGATCGCGTAACGCGGTGGCGTAGCGGCGGGCGGCGCTGCGTTCCGCGCCGCGCGGAAGCTTGCGCGCCTTGCGCAACATGTCGGCCGCCGCGTTACGATAGGCCAGCGAGCGATAGAGAAAGACCACTTTACCCATAGCGAACGTTCCGTGTTGACGACACTCATCCTCGCAAATCGGGCATGAACGCCGGATGAAGCGGCGGATAACAATTCCTTCATGCCGGATGGAACCGGCGATTACCGCGCGCGTTGGCATGCCAAATCGATCGGCAGCTCCATGCGCGCAAAGAAATCGCCAAATAAGTCGCAAAACCTGATCTCTCCGACCGGAATGATCAAGCTGATGACGCATGCAATGATGGGCGCGGCGCTCGGTCTGGTCTTCACGTTCGCGCTGATATTGGCCAATCCCGCGGTCGCGGAATTGCTGAATCACGGCGGCCGCTCGGCCGACTTCGTTTTTGTCCTCACGATGGTGACGACATTTGCCATCGGTGCCTCACTGACGGGCGTCGTCTTCATCCTCAACGAGGACAAGCAATCTTGAAGCGCATTAAAGGCGTGCAGCGCTTTGCTGGGAACTCCTGAGGCACATAGCGGTTGGCTGCCTGCGTCAATTCAACCCAGGGAGTTCCCCCACATGAAGACGACCAAGCTCGCTCTCGCCGTGATGTTGGCAACCGGCCTTGCCGCCGCGCCGTTCGCCGCGCAGGCCAAGTTGCACAAGAAGCATCATCACTCGTCCATGTCGCAGACGACGACGGGCGCCAACATGAAATCCAAGGGCAGCGATGCGTCCGGACAGGGTGGCTCCGGCCCAGGCTCTGATCAGGGCGGTACCATGATGAACAACAAGAGCGCCCCGAGCAACACCAAGTAAGGCCGCGGGAAGCTCAGGCCCCGCGAAAGCGGGGCCTTTCACTTCAGGCTCGACTCCTCCCAGGTCCACATGGTCGGCGCGGGGGTCAAAGCATCCCGGCCAACCCGCTTCAATTCCTCGACCGAGCAGCGCCCTGACTGAATGAGATCACACAATCCCGCCGCGACGCGCTCGCGCGTCGAGGTCTCGGACAAAGCAAGGCCGGCACAAACATCATCAAGTACCGCTCGCATCAGGGCGGCCATTTCGGCATCCGACATGGACGAACTCCGGCATGTCGCGTTGCGCGACCGCTTTAGCTGCGTCGGATGTCAGCGACGCTACGACGGCTGCCCGCGGGGCCCGTCCTCACGAGGAGGTCGAGCTGAGCCCGCTTGCGCGCAATCAGGAGCTGGGCTGCAGCATCATCGAGGCCCTCGCGCTGCAATTGCCGGATGGCGGAGCCCAATTCGAGGATCTCGGCGCGCAGCTTCAGAATCCGGTAGGGGTCCGGCTCTTCGTCCACCACCGCCGCCCTCCATCCGTCGTTTCGGGCGCCTCAGCGGCGCGCAATCCTGCCGTCACGCTTCATCGGACGAAGACGCACTCTGTCGCGGATGTCAGGCAGCACCTCGCCTCCCCCCGCAGCCTTCCATTCGCTGATCAGCAGGTTGATTTTCCGGCGCAGATCCATCTGCGCCTGAGCCCGTTCAGTGCAGTCGCGATCGCGATTGACGAGATCGCGCACGGATGCCTCGACGTCGGCCATTTCCAGCCTCAAGGCGCTGATCTTACGTCGAATTTCATTAATTCTGTTGTCCATGGCTTGTTAGAACAAAAAGAGAACATATAGTCAAGTCATGAATTCAGGATGGAGAGCGAACATGCAGGTTCAGGGTAAATACGACGCCAAGGCTTTTCTCATGGAGCAGATGACCCGCGCCCAGGGGCTGCGGCTGAAGCGGCTGAGCGAGGAGGCCTACCAGCCCGCACAATACGATCGAGGTCTTTCCTTTGCCGAAGCCGCGCGCCGCATCCGAGTGCTGGAAGCAGAGATCGAGCTCGCGAACTCCTTCTGAGGAGCCAGTGACCGGCCCGCTTGGAACGTTGCGTCAGGAATACAGTTCTTTCCCAGGGCCAAGGGAGAGACTTGATGGCACGCAAGGCAAAGAAGCGCCGTTATTCGCGCAGCTCCGGCAGTGATGTGGAGCGCGAGATGCGCCGCTACAAGAAGGGCACCGCCAAGAGCGGACGGGGCGGTCGCGGCGGACGCGTGAAGAGCCGCAAGCAGGCAATTGCGATTGGCCTCTCGAAGGCGCGCAAGAAGGGCAAGAAGGTGCCGAAGAAGGCCTCGAAGCGAAAGACCCCCAAGAAGACATCGAGGAAGAAGAGTTCGAAGCGCAAATCCGCCAAGCGGTGATGCTGATGCCGATCGGCGTCAGGTCATGCTGCCGGGCATGAAGCATCGAATCGAAACGCCGAACGCCGTCTTGACCGGCCAGACCATGGTGCGGCCGGCGCGGTTCGGCTCAGTGATCACGGCTTCGTCGGGCACATCCACCCACTCCCCGTCCAGCCGGACGCGGTAATGTCCATTGAGCGAATCCCAGTCCGGGTCGGCCACGGCAACGCCGTCGGCGTCCGAGCAGCACGGACCCAGATGGCTGCGCAGGCTGTCGAACCAGGGTTTCAGCGGCGAGTTGGCGAAGCGGCCATCATCGCGCCCGATAGCACTTCCGGACGCCAGTACGAGAGGCGCCGCGAGCAGCGCAAGCTTCAGCGAGAGCTTCAATCGATCCATGTCGGCACCGATCAAATGTGAACTACCGGCCGGTTCCACAAAGCGGCCGGGCGTCCGAAGTTCCACTCCAGCAGTTTGCCTCGGCGGCTTCGTTGCCGCCAAAGCACAATACACAATTCCAAAGTCTGACGAGCGAACGCGGCTTTTTCGGACGAACCCGTCACTATTGCTGCCGTTGACGAGAATGTTATCGAAGGCCTGCTGGTATCTCGCAGGTGCTCATGAAAAAGGCGGCCCGCGGGCCGCCTTTTGAGCTGCGTCGGCTGAAGAATCAGGCGAGCGGCACTGCGACGAAGCGGGTCGCCTCCGCGCTCTTCACCTGCAACAGCACACTCTTCTTGCCGGACGATTTGGCCTGTGCCAGCTCGGAACGGACCTCGCCGACATTGGCGACCGCCTTGCCGCCGACGTTGAGGATGACGTCGCCGGTCTGGATGCCGCGTTGCGCCGCAGGACCCTGCGGATCGACCTCGGTGACCACGACACCCTTCTGGCCGGCACCCTGGACGTCGCCGGCCGGGGCCAGACTGAGGCCGAGACGCGGCGTGCCGGGGGCCTGCTGGGTCTTGCCGTCGTCAACCTTGGCCTGCCGCTCGTTCGGCAACTCGCCGAGGGCCAGCGTCACGGTCTTGCTGCCGCCCTTGTGAATGACGTCGAGCTTCACGGATGTCCCCGGCGCCAGCCCGGCGATGGTGCGGGCGAGATCGCGGGAGTCCTTGATCGCGGTGCCGTTGACGGCGGTGATGACGTCGCCAGCTTCGATGCCGGCCTTCGCCGCGGGACTGCCGTCCTGCGGGGTGTCGACGATCGCGCCGCGCGCCGCCTTCAGGCCGAGGCTGTCGGCGATCTCTGCGGTCACCGGCTGCACCTGCACGCCGAGCCAACCGCGGGTCACGGACCCCTTGTCCTTCAGCTGGGCAACGACGAGCTTTGCGGTCGAAGCCGGAATGTCGAAGCCGATGCCGACCGATCCGCCCGAAGGCGAGAAGATCGCGGTGTTCACGCCGATCACGTTGCCATTCATGTCGAAGGCGGGACCGCCGGAATTGCCCTTGTTGATCGGCGCATCGATTTGGATGAAGTCGTCATAGGGGCCGTTGCCGATGTCGCGGCCGCTGGCCGAGACGATGCCGGCGGTCACGGTGCCGCCGAGGCCGAAGGGATTGCCGACCGCAACCACCCAGTCGCCGATCCGGGGCTTCTGGTCGGAGAATTTGACGAACGGAAAATCCTTCTTGCCGTCGACCTTGATCAGCGCGAGATCGGTCTTCGGATCGGTGCCGACGACTTTCGCGGTGTAGATCGTGCCGTCGTCCGTCGTCACCTGCACGGATTCGGCGTGGTCGACGACGTGGTTGTTGGTCACGGCATAACCATCAGCCGAGATGAAGAAGCCGGAGCCCTCGCCCGTGATCACCTGGTGACGCTGGCGCGGCATGCCGTTCATGCCATCAGGGAAGCGGAAACCGAACTGCCGCGAGAACTGGTCGAACGGGGAATCCTCGTCCTGGTTCATACGGTTCTGTTGCAGCATCGCGCTCTTGTCATTGTCCTCGTCGATCTTCACCCGTACCGAGATGACGGCGGGCTTGACCTTGCTGACGAGGTCGCCGAAGCCAGCCGGCGTTGCCGCGCTTTCGGTGGCCTGCGCAGGCGAAATCAGGGAGCTCATGCCGATCTGCTTTGATGCAGGAGAAGCCACCAGCACGGCCGCACCAAGCGCGGCCACGGTGCCAAGCAGCGCCAGCCGGCGCGGCTTCAAGATCCTGCGGGATGTCGTGATGTTGGAATTGACGGGATCTTTCATGTCGAAATGTCCATGTTGGTAAGTCGCCTTGCACCCAACATGGTCATTGCCACCTTACGACGTCCCGTCCACCCGATTAAATCTTGGCAAAGTAGGTGCGTCTGGCGGCCGCAGGCAAACTCCTCGCCGCACCTTTGATGCAGCTCAACACGAGCCCTGCGCTTCATGAAAAGCTGCGCCGATCCAATGATGTCCAGCGGAGGCGCCGCCATGTACAAAGACATTCTCGTCCATATCCCGACCGAGCGGCCGATGCGCGCAGTGGTCGATGGCGCGATCTCGCTCGCGGCCACCCTCAACGCCCATGTCGATGCGGTCGCAATCGGCTATGTCGCGAGCAGCACCGCTTATGTGATGGAAGGCGGCGCTGCCGTGGCGGCCGTGTTCGAGATGGAACGCGAGCGCGCGGTGGAGCGGGCCGAGGCCGCGCTCGCAGTCTTCAAGAGCGAAGCGGCACACGCAGATATTTCATGCACCTGCCACGCGCTCGGCGCGATTCCGGTAGATGCGGCCGCCTCGTTCGGCGAGATGGCACGGCTCCACGATCTCAGCGTCGTGCTTCAGCCCGATCCCGAGCAGACGTCGTTCGACAATGATGTGCCCCGCGAGATCCTGTTCCAGGCCGGCGGGCCGGTGCTTTTCCTGCCCTATACCTTTCGCGGGACCTTTGGGGCGAACCGGATCGGCATCTGCTGGGACGGCAGCCGCGTCGCGGCGCGCGCGGTGCGCGATGCAGCACCATTTCTTGCGCGCGCCAAAGAGATCGTGATCATTGCGATCAACGAGGCCGATACCGTTTCCAGCGATGTCTCAGCGAACAATCTTGCCAAGCATCTCGGACGGCGCGGCCTGTCGGCCCGCACCGTCAGCATGTCGGCCACGCGCGCCGATATCCAACCGACCATCCTGTCACTGGCGGCCGATGAGAATCTGGACGTGCTGGTGATGGGCGGCTACGGCCACTCCCGACTGCAGGAGCGCTTCCTCGGCGGCGTCACCCGGGCAATGCTGGAAGCCATGACCACGCCCACGCTGATGTCGCACTAGCGAAGGGGCAAGGGGCACCTCTCAAGCCGCAGCGGGAGTTTCCCAAGTGGTGGCTGCGACGGCATCCTCCTCGCGCTGCGCATTGCACGCGTCGAAATGCGCCTTCAGCGCGATCTCGGCGAGATGTTCGAAATGCTCGGCCTGGCCGAGGAGCTGCCAGTTCTGAAGCGGCCGATAGGCCGCCTGCTGACGACAGAGCGACGCCAGTGCGCGGTAGCGACGTACGTTCTCCATGAGACCTCCCTCGCATTCACTCGGGCTTATTGCCCTGATTTACGTCATGCCGATGGCAGTTCTGCAAAACATTTTCTTGCGGGTAACAACCCCGCTTAACCCAGGTTAATTATTAGAAAATGGACAGGTGAACATTAGTTCCTGTCGGCGAACTTCGCCAGGGAACTTGTTAGGCATAGCGGCGGCGTTCGACGTTGATGCCGATCAAACTGGCATAACGTTCGATCGGTTCGGGGCGCCCAATGAGATAGCCCTGCATCTCCTCGCAAGCCTCGCGTTCCAGGAAGGTGCGCTGCGCCTCCGTCTCCACCCCTTCCGCAACCACCGGAATGTGCAACGCGCGTGCGAGACCGAGGACCGCGCGGACGATCTCGGCCGATTGCGGCGTGGCCCCGAGGTTCAGGACGAAGCTGCGGTCGATCTTGATCTTGTCGAACGGGAACGACTGGAGATAGGACAGCGATGAGTACCCGGTGCCAAAATCGTCCATCGCAATTCGGATGCCGAGCGCCTTCAGCCGCCGCAGCAGATTGAGCGCGCAGGTGAAATCTCCGATCAACACGCCCTCAGTGATCTCGACTTCGAGCCGCGTCGGCGCGAGTCCGGTCTCCAGCAGGATCTGGTGGACGGAGCGTTCGAGGTCGCCGGTCTGGAACTGGACCGGCGACAAATTGACCGCAACCTGCAAGGGCCGCGGCCAGGAGGCTGCTTCGCGGCAAGCCTCACGCAGCACCCACTCGCCGATCTCGATAATCAGCCCGTTCTCCTCGGCAAGCGGGATGAACAGGTCGGGCGGTACAAAGCCCCGCATCGGATGGTTCCAGCGTACCAGCGCCTCGAAGCCGATGATTTCTCCGTCCATCCGGGCCTGCGGCTGGAAGTGGACTTGAAACTGGTTCTGCTCGAGCGCCTGGCGCAGATCGCGCTGCAACAGCCTGCGATCACGCAACTCCCGGTCCATCGCAGTTTCGAAGAAGCAGACCCTGCCCCGGCCCTCGCGCTTGGCGCGATAGAGCGCCGAATCGGCGTTCGCAACCAGCGTCGCCGCATCGACGCCATCGTCCGGATAGATCGCGATGCCGACACTCAGGCCGACATGGGAAAGAAAATCATCGACCTCGAGCTCCCTGCCGATCACCTCGACCAGGCGCTCGGCGAGCGAGAGCACATCGTCACGTCTGATCTCGTCGGCCATCAGGACCATGAACTCGTCGCCGCCGATGCGGGCGACGAAGGCGCCCTCGGCCTCCGCAACAAGACGCTCGGCGGTTGCCCGCATCATCATATCGCCGACGGGGTGACCGAACACGTCGTTGACATCCTTGAAGCGGTCGAGATCCAGGCTGAGGACCGCAAAGCTGGTCGCGGCTTGCTGCGCCCGCTCAAGCCGTTCGTTCAGCGCCGCATTGAAAGCGATGCGGTTCGGCAGGTCGGTCAACGCGTCATGGTGGGCAAGATGGCTGATGCGTTGCTGGATGTTGACGCGTTCGGTCACATCCTCGATCACGCCGACCAGATATTGCGGCTCGCCGGCACCGTCCGTGATCAGCATCTTGCGCGAGTTGACGACGCGATCATGACCTTTGACGCCGACCTCGAGCAGGTGCTCTTCCAAGACCATCGGCATGCCGCTAGCGACCACCCGGCGGTCCTGCTCATTGACCATGCGGGCAACGTCGGCCGGGAAAATCTCCTCGGGAGTCTTGCCCAGCATCTGCTCGCGCGGCATGCCGTAATAGGCCTCGCCCGCACGATTGAGCAGGATATAGCGCGAATCCTTCGCGCATTTCGCAAACACGGCGATCGGTATGTTCTCGACGATGGTATCGAGGAACTCCTGGGTCCGCAGCAGATCCTGCTCGACCTCATCGTGCGTGTGCCCGCGCACGTCCGTCAGCCTTTGACGGTCGCGGTCGCCGGCCTCGTAGGCCGCACTGACAAGCTCGCCAAGCTTGACGAGATCGACCTGTCCGGCGGCATCGGTAGCGCAGCGGACCTGCTCGGCGAACAAGCGATGCATCATGCCACCGCTCGGCGCCACATGCAGGCCTCATGCCCGCAAATATCTTCGATCCCCATCCCCGCGCTCTCGCAGCATTCCTAAACCGCAGATTGAGACGCTTAGCATTGCGCGGGCGTTAATCGAAACCCTGTCTCGGGTGCGTTGGTTACTCCGGCCTGAAAAAGCCGACCGGTTTGCGCGGCATTCTCCGTGAAACCCCGGAGGAAAGTGGCGCGCCTTGGTACAAGTCGAACCACACCAGCATAGCCACGTATCTCATCCGTAATCTACCGGATGAGCGCGCGTTCTCCGGCACGCATCGGCCGCGCGGAACTATCTTGCAATTTCGAAACCCGGCCGGCCTCCGCAGCAACGCGAATGGCCGCGATGTTGCCGGCATAGTCGGCGCTGCTCTTGCCGCGAAACACGGCGGACCCCGCCACCAGCGCATCGGCTCCGGCAGCTGCAACCGCCGCCGCGTTGTCGCGCGTGACGCCGCCATCAACCTCGAGCCGGATCGGCCGCTCGCCGATCATGGTTCGGATGCGAGCGATCTTCTCGAACTGCGATTCGAGAAATGACTGGCCGCCGAATCCGGGATTGACCGTCATCACCAGCACGAGGTCGAGACGGTCGAGCACGTATTCGATCGCGCTCTCGGGCGTTGCCGGGCACAGGCTGACCCCGGCTTTCATGCCCAGCGCGCGGATCGCCTGGAGCGAACGATCGAGATGCGGGCCGGCTTCGGCATGTATTGTAACGATGTCGGCTCCGGCCTTCGCGAACGCTTCGAGGTAAGGATCGACAGGCGCGATCATCAGATGCACGTCGAAGACCTTCTTCGTCAGCGGCCGAAGCGCCTTGATGACGTCGGCACCGAAACTGATGTTCGGCACGAAGTGGCCGTCCATGACGTCGCAGTGGATCCAGTCGGCCCCGGCCGCGTCGATTGCCGTGACCTCCTCGCCGAGACGTGAGAAATCCGCAGCGAGGATCGAGGGAGCGATGATGATCTCTTTGGTCGTCATTGAACACTCCGCGCATCAGCACCGCCACTGAAGACGCGACTCGCCAGGACATCGGCGGGATCGATCGTCTCGAGGTCGGCGACATCGAGCATGCGATCGAGATCAGACATCAGGCGATCGGCCTGCCGCAGGCGAATGCGGTCGACAGCGTTGCGGATCGAACGCGCATTGGAGAAGAACGGCTGTGTGCGGCGCAACGCGATGTAGGCCTCAAACGCCTCGCGGGCCGCAGCCGAGAAGCGATAGCCGCGCTCCCTCAGCATCAACTCGGCAATCATCAGCAGCTCGGCTTCGGCATAATCCGGAAATTCGATGTGATGGGCGATGCGCGAGCGGAAGCCGGGATTGGACGCGAAGAAGCTTGTCATCCGCTCGCCATAGCCGGCGAGGATCACGACGAGGTCCTCGCGCTGGTTCTCCATCACCTGCAGCAGGATCTCGATCGCCTCCTGGCCGTAGTCGCGCTCGTTGTCGGGACGGTGCAGATAATAGGCCTCGTCGATGAACAACACGCCGCCCATCGCCTTCTTCAGGATCTCCTTCGTCTTCGGCGCGGTGTGACCGATATATTGCCCGACCAGATCGTCACGCGTCACCGAGATCACCTGCCCGCGCCGCACGAAACCGAGCCCATGCAGGATCTTTGCCATGCGCAGCGCCACCGTGGTCTTGCCGGTGCCGGGATTTCCGGTGAACGACATGTGCAGCGTCGGCGGCGCTGATGCCAGGCCGGCCCGCTGACGGATGCGTTCGATCAGGAGCAGAGAGGCGATCTGGCGCACGCGGCTCTTGACCGGCTTGAGCCCGATCAATTCCCGCTCGAGCTGTTGCAGCGTGTCGGTGATCCCGGCCGCTTCGGCCTCCTTGCGAAGATCGAAGCTGGTCTCGTTGCTTTCAGCGGTGGTCGCGTGGGGAACGTCGAGCATGGCTACCCTCGAAGAAAAGAGCTTCGCCGCGGGGGAAGCGGCGAAGCAGTGGTCCGCCAAGGATACGGAGCAGGGAGCGCTCCGCGCGGAAAGAAATCGCTATTGCGAGACGTGAGCGGCCGTCTTGCGAACGGTGCTGTAACGGATCGCGCGGCCGCCGACCTCCTGCCGCACCAGTTCGAACTCGGCCTCCTGCTTCGGCCGATTGACCAGGAAAGAGATCCGCACCGATTCCCAGCCATGGCTGGAATCGAAACCGCTGATGCGGATGTATCGGTCGCCATAGACCCGGCGGCATTCCGCTAGCTCCATCATCACGCCGGCAGCGTCCTGGAGATCGAACATCGGCAAGCCCCACATCTCCCAATAGGTGTTACGGGGATGCGGGTCGTCGGTGAACTCGATATTCACCGCCCAGCCATTGGCGAGGCAGTATTGCACCTGCTTGGTGATCTGGTCGTCGGTCAGGTCAGGCAGGAACGAGAAGCAGCCCTGGGTCAGTTTCATATTCTGTCTCCTCAGACGGTTTCCAGCGCCGTCGGCACGAAGTCCGGCGTGTCGGTGGACTGATAGTTGAAGGTGACATCCTTCCAGACCTCGAGCGCCGACTTCAGCGGCGTGCAGGTCTGCGCGGCCTTGGCCAGGATCTCCGGGCCTTCGTGAAGGTAGTCGCGACCCTCGTTGCGGGCGAGGATCATCGCTTCCAGGGCGACGCGGTTGGCGATCGCGCCCGCCGCGATACCCATGGGATGTCCGATGGTGCCGCCGCCGAATTGCAGCACGACGTCCTCGCCGAGGAGATCGATCAGCTGATGCATCTGACCGGCATGGATACCGCCGGAGGCGACCGGCATCATCTTGTTCAGGCTCGCCCAGTGCTGGTCGAAGAACAGGCCGTGCTCGAGCCTCGTCGGATTGAAGTCCTCGCGGCAGACGTCGTAATAGCCGCGCGTGGTGTTGGGATCGCCTTCGAGCTTACCGACCACGGTGCCGGCATGAATGTGGTCGACACCTGCGAGCCGCATCCATTTGGCGATGACGCGGAACGACACGCCATGGCTCTTCTGCCGCGTATAGGTCGAGTGCCCGGCGCGGTGCAGATGCAGGATCATGTCGTTGCGCCGCGCCCATTTGGCCATCGACTGGATCGCGGTGTAGCCGATCACGAGATCGATCATGACGATGCAGGAGCCGAGCTCTTTCGCAAATTCGGCGCGCTCGTACATGTCCTCCATCGTCCCCGCCGTGACGTTCAGGTAGGTACCCTTCACCTCGCCCGAGGCCGCCTGCGCCCGATTCACCGCCTCCATGCAGTAGAGGAAGCGGTCACGCCAGTGCATGAAGGGCTGCGAGTTGATGTTCTCGTCGTCCTTGGTGAAATCGAGCCCGCCCTTCAGCGCCTCGTAGACCACGCGGCCGTAGTTGCGCCCCGAAAGCCCGAGCTTCGGCTTCACGGTGGCACCGAGCAGCGGCCGGCCGAACTTGTCGAGCCGCTCGCGCTCGACCACGATGCCGGTCGCCGGCCCCTGGAAGGTCTTCACATAGGCAACCGGGAAGCGCATATCCTCCAGCCGTAGCGCCTTGAGCGGCTTGAAGCCGAACACGTTACCGATGATGGACGCCGAGAGATTTGCGACCGAGCCCGGCTCAAACAGGTCGAGGTCATAGGCGATGTAGGCGAAATAGGAGCCCGGTGTGCCTGGTACCGGATCGACGCGGTAGCATTTCGCGCGATATTTCTCGGCCGCCGTCAGGCGATCGGTCCACACCACCGTCCAGGTTGCAGTCGAGGATTCGCCGGCGACGGCCGCCGACGCCTCGATCGGGTCGACACCTTCCTGCGGCGTCACACGGAACAGGGCGATGACGTCGGTGTCCTTTGGCGTGTACTCGGGCTCCCAATAGCCCATACGCTTGTATTCCATCACACCCGAGCGATAGCGCTCCTTGCCGCGGACCGTTCCAGCATGTGCGTTCATGGCTCTCTCTCCTGCTTTCTCTCTCTGAATGATCAGGCTGCCACCGGCTCGCGAGCGCCGGTGCGCGGGTCAAGCTCGCCGGTGCGGTAGCGCCGCGCCATCTCGCTCAAGGGAACGACCTTGATCTTGCTGGCGTGCCCCGCGGTGCCGAACTGCTCGAAGCGGTCGCGGCAGAGCTCGCGCATCGCATCCATCGCGGGCTTGAGGAATTTGCGTGGGTCGAACTCGTTGCGGCTTTGCGTAGCAACTTTCCGGAACACCGCGGTCATCGCCAGGCGACAGTCTGTGTCGATGTTGACCTTGCGCACGCCGCTTTTGATGCCCCGGACGATCTCTTCCACTGGCACGCCCCAGGTCTGCGGCATCTCGCCGCCGAACTGATTGAACATGTCCTGGAGCGGCTGCGGCACCGAGGAGGAGCCGTGCATCACCAGATGCGTATTCGGCAACCGGCGATGAATCTCCTCGACCACCCGCATCGCCAGGATATCGCCGTCGGGCTTGCGGCTGAACTTGTAGGCGCCGTGCGACGTGCCCATCGCGATCGCGAGCGCGTCGACCTTGGTGGCCCGGACGAAGTCGACCGCCTGGTCGGGATCGGTCAAGAGCTGGTCGTGACTGACCTTGCCTTCGACGCCGTGCCCGTCCTCCTGCTCGCCGCCGCCATGCTCGAGTGAGCCGAGCACACCGAGCTCGCCTTCAACGGACGCGCCGACCCAATGGGCGAGATCGACGACGCGGCGCGTAATCGCGACGTTGTAATCGTAATCGGCCGCGGTCTTGGCGTCGGCCTTGAGCGAGCCGTCCATCATGACCGAGGTGAAGCCATGGGCGATGGCGGAGGCGCAGGTCGCCTCGTCATTGCCGTGGTCCTGGTGCATGCAGATCGGAATGTCCGGATAGGTCCGCTCCAGCGCATCGATCATGTGCGAGAGCATGAGATCGCCGGCATAACTGCGCGCACCGCGCGAGGCCTGAATGATGACGGGCGCATCGACCTCGGCCGCCGCCTGCATGATCGCGATGCCCTGCTCCATGTTGTTGATGTTGAACGCCGGCACCGCATAGCCGTGACTGGCGGCGTGATCGAGCAGTTGGCGAAGGGTGATACGGGCCACGACGAGTCCTCCTGTTATTGCTTGCGAACGCGGGCGATGGCGCGGCGGGCGGCTTGGGCCACGCTTTGCGGCGTGATGCCGAATTCGCGGTAAAGCACCGGCGCCGGTGCCGAGGCGCCGAAGCCGCGCATGCCGACGAATTCGCCGTCCGCGCCGATCCAGCGATGCCAATCGCCGGCGACGGCTGCCTCGATGCCGACGCGCGGAGCGGTCCCGAGAACCGCCGCGCGATAATCGTCCGGCTGCTCCTCGAACAACGCAAAGCACGGCGCGGAGACCACGGCCGCACGGACGTGCTCGGTCGCGAGCAGGCGGGCGGCTTCCAGCGCGATCGAGACTTCCGAGCCGGTTGCCATCAGCGTCACGTCGCGGCCACCGTCCGGCGATACGATGAGATAGGCGCCGCGGGCGACCCGGTTCTTGCCGCGGACGTCACTGCGGAAGGTCGGCAGCGCCTGACGCGACAGGCAGAGCACGGAGGGCCGGTCTTTTGCCTCGAGCGCGCAGTCCCAGGCTTCCAGCGTCTCGACCGCGTCTGCGGGGCGGAACACCAGCAGGTTGGGAATGACACGGAGCGCCGCAAGGTGCTCGACCGGCTGGTGCGTCGGACCATCCTCGCCGAGACCGATGGAGTCGTGCGTCATCACATGGATGACGCGCAGCCGCATCAGAGCGGCAAGGCGGATCGCCGGCCGGCTGTAGTCCGAGAAGGCGAGGAAGGTGCCGCCATAGGGAATGAAGCCACCATGCAGCGCGAGGCCGTTCATCGCGGCGGCCATGCCGTGCTCGCGGATACCGTAATGGATGTAATCGCCGGCGAACGCATCACGCCGGACGGGAGCCTGCGTCTTGGCATGTGTCAGGTTCGAATGCGTCAGGTCGGCGGAGCCGCCGACAAGACCGGGAATCGTCCCTGCAATGCCGTCGAGCACCTGTTGCGAGGCCTGCCGCGTCGCGAGCTTCGGACGCTCGCCGGCAAATCGCTCGCGCAATTTCGCCGAGGCCTGGGCATAGGCGTCCGGCAGGGCAACCGACTTGCCCTCGATGAACAGCTCGCGCTGCTCGGGCGTGGCGTTTTCGTAACGATCGAGCCAGGCCAGACGCTCGACCTGCCCGCGTTGCCCGATCATCCGCCACGCCTTTGCGACGGTGACAGGCACGACGAAAGGCTGATAGTCCCAGCCCAGCGTCCGCCGCGCCGCCGCGGCCTGCTCGGCCCCGAGCGGCGCACCATGCGCCTTTTCCGTGCCTTGCCGGTCCGGCGCGCCATAGCCGATGATAGTGCGGCAGGCGATCAGCGACGGCTTTGCAGTTTCGCGCTCTTCCGCGATCGCTTGCGCGACAGCTTCGGAATCGTGTCCATCAACGCGGCGCACCGACCAGCCTGACGCGGCGAAGCGCGCGAGCTGGTCATCGGAAGTCGCAAGCGAGGTCGGCCCGTCGATGGAGATGCCGTTGTCGTCGAACAACACGATCAAGCGGCCGAGCCCCAGATGGCCTGCGAGCGAGATCGCCTCCTGGCTGATCCCTTCCATCAAGCAGCCGTCGCCGGCGATCACATAGGTGAAGTGATCGACAAGACCGTCGCCATGCCGCGCATTGGCCATGCGCTCGGCGAGGGCCATGCCGACGGCGGTCGCAATCCCCTGCCCCAGCGGACCGGTGGTGGTCTCGACGCCTGGCGTGTGCCCGTATTCCGGATGCCCCGGCGTCTTCGAGCCCCACTGCCTGAAGGCCTTGATGTCGTCCAGGCTGACGTCGCCGCCGGTGAGATGCAGGAGTGCATAGAGCAGCATCGAACCATGGCCAGCCGACAGCACGAAGCGGTCTCGGTCCGGCCAGTTCGGGTGCGCCGAGTCGAATTTCAGGAAGCGCGAGAACAGCACGGTCGCGACGTCGGCCATGCCCATGGGCAGGCCGGGATGGCCGGACTGCGAGGTCTCGACGGCATCGACCGCGAGGAAGCGCACGGCGTTGGCGAGATCGTTATGCGTAACCGCCGTGAGGTCGGCTTCGGCGTGGACGGAGATGTTCATCGGGTACTCTCCTTGCTCACTTCAAGCTGCGCTTGCGCTCGATCAACTGCATGATCAGCGGCGTCAGAATCAGTTGCATGGCCAGGTCGAGCTTGGCGCCGGGGCACACGATCGAGTTCGCGCGGGACATCCAGCTTTGCGGCAGCATCGACAGCAGATAGGGGAAGTCGATGCCGCGCGGGTTCTTGAAGCGGATCACCACCATCGATTCGTCCGGCGTCGGGATCCAGCGTGCGATGAACGGGTTTGAGGTGTCCACCGTCGGCACACGCTGGAAGTTGATGTCTGTCTCGGTGAATTGCGGGCAGATGTAGTGGATGTAATCAGGCATCCGCCGCAGGATCGTGTCGGTGACGGCCTCGGTCGAATAACCGCGCGCGCTGCGGTCGCGGTGCAGCTTCTGGATCCATTCGAGATTGATCACGGGCACGACACCGATCTTGAGGTCGGCGTAGCGCGCGACATTCACTCTATCGGTGACGACAGCACCATGCAGACCTTCGTAGAACAACAGGTCGGAGTTTTCCGGCAGTTGCTTCCATTCGGTGAAGGTGCCGGGGGCGGCCCCATGCAGCGCGGATTCCTCGGCGTCGTGCACATAGTGCCGCGTCGTCGCCGTGCCGGTCTCGCCGTAGTCGCGGAAGGCCCGCTCCAGCTCCTCGAACAGATTGGTCTCGGGGCTGAAATGGCTGAAGTGCTTGTTACCGCGCTCGGCCTCCGTGGCCATCTGCGCGCGCATCTCAGCGCGGTCGTAACGGTGAAAGGCATCACCCTCGATGTAGACGGCGTTGACCTTCTCGCGGAAGAATATCTGCTCGAACGTCTTCTTCACCGACGTGGTGCCGGCCCCTGAAGAGCCGGTGATCGAGATGATCGGATGCTTCCTGGACATGGATGACCTCCCTCACAGCCGGAAGAAGCCGCGGCGCGCGAACAGCGGCGCGGAGACGCTGGCGACGAGCAGCGGGTCGCAGTGCAGCTCTTCGACGCGCCGCACCTCGTTGCTCGAGCCCATGATCAGGGGCACGCGCTGGTGCAGGTTCTGCGCCGAGAGGTCGAGGATGCGCTCGCGCCCCGTCGTGGCCGAGCCGCCGGCCTGCTCGATGATCATGGCCATGGGGTGCGCCTCGTAGACCAGACGCAGACGCCCGTCGCCATAGCCGGGCCGCGCATCGGAGGGATAGAGGAACACGCCACCGCGAGTTAGGATGCGATAGGCCTCCGCGACGAGCGAGCCGATCCAGCGCATGTTGAAATTGTGGTTCGCGGGCCCGTCGACGCCGGCGAGGCATTCGTCGATGAAGGCGCGCACGGGCACGTCCCAGTGCCGGCGATTCGACGCGTTGATCGCGAATTCCTCGCAGGCCTCGGAGATCTGCACGCCGCTTCGCGAGAGGCGGAAGCAGCCGGCCTTGCGGTCCAAAGTGAAGATGTCGACGCCCTCGCCAAGCGTCAGCACCAGCGAGGTCTGCGGACCGTAAGTGACGAACCCCGCCGCGAGCTGCGCCGAGCCGCGTTGATGGAAAGCGAGCGCGAGATCGTCAGGCGCGGGCAGGATCGAGAAGATCGTGCCGACGGTCATGTTGATGTCGATGTTGGAGGAGCCATCCAGCGGATCGATCGCAACGCAGACCTTTGCTTCGCGATCGCAGATCTGAGGCTCGCGCATTTCCTCGGACGCGAGCGCCGCGATCGGCTGCTTGCCGAGGCAGCGGCGCAGGATGGCATCGGCCTGGACGTCGAGGTCGCGCTGGACGTCGCCATCGCTGTTGCGGCCGGTGGTCAGGCCCGAGGCGTCCGCGAGATCTCCGGTGCCAATGAGGTCAGCGATCTCGATCGCCGCCGCAGCGATGGCGTCAACTGCCGCCACCACGGCCAGCGCATGCGGCGCCGTCTCGGAATAGCGTTGAAGGTGGTCGTCCAGCCTGAGTTGCCCGATCATCTGCGTCCATCCCCTCGTGGGTCCTGCATCCAGTTCCCTCCCCGGCGGAGGTCGGTGCGGTCTGTCCCAGCACGATGAGATTGACAGGGGAGATAAAATAAGGAAAATTTCTATTCATAATGGTAGCCAAAGAATTTTCTTATAATGGCCCTGGCCATGCCGCGGCCCAGCTCCGGCATCTGACGATCCGGCAGCTGCGCTCGCTTGCGGCGCTCTCGGCAAAGGGCAGCGTCACGGCAGCTTCGAACCAGCTCGGACTGACACAACCGGCCGTGACGCAGCAGTTGCGGCAGCTTCAAGACCTTGCCGGTTTGCCGCTGGTGCAGCGGACCGGCGATGGCATGCTGCTGACGGAAGCAGGTCAGGAAGTCCTGGCGCTCGCCGAGCGCGTCGAAGCCGCCATTGCGGACTGCCAGGGCGCACTCGATCTGCTTGCGGGCAGGACCGGCGGCACGGTGAATCTTGGCGCAGTCTCGACCGCAAAGTATTTCGTGCCGCATGCAATCGCGGCCTTCTCCAAGCGCTCACCGAAGATCGAGATCAAGCTGACCATCGGCAACCGCGAGGAGATCCGCGAGGCCATGCATGGTTACGACCTCGATTTCGCCGTGATGGGTCGGCCGCCGGCCGACGTCAGCGTCGACGTCCGCCAGCTCGGGCGCAATCCGCACATCATCGTCGCGCGCAAGGGACATTGGCTGGAGAAGGATTCAGGGCTCAGCCTGACCGATCTCGTGCACGAGACCTTCCTCACCCGCGAGCCGGGATCGGGCACCCGCACGCTGATGGAGGGAATGTTCCAGAAGTCCGATCTCGAGCCGATCATCGGCATGGAGATGAGCAGCAACGAGACCATCAAGCAGGCCGTCATTGCGGGCCTCGGCATCGCCTTTATCTCGGCGCACACGGTCGCGCACGAGCTCGCCGAAGGCCGCCTCATCGCGCTCGACGTCGCGGGGCTGCCGATCGTTCGGCAATGGTATGTGATCCGCCGCAGCGACAAGGTGCTGCTGCCGCCGGCGCAGGCGATGTTCGATTTTCTGGGCTCGGAGGGCTCGAACTATCTGCCCGAAGTGCCCGATTTCGGCAAGCGATAGCGCGGCTAGCGTTCAGGCCATCAGCTTCATCGCGACAGTCGCCGCCAGAACGACGATGATCTGGAGCAGACGCTCTGTCGTGAAAATGCGGTTGAAAGTGGTCATCGCGCGCCCCGGCCGTCGTGAACGAAATCTGGACGAATTGCTAGCACACGCGAGCGACAGGGCAACTCCGTAGTCGCCCCGAGGCCCGCTCTCGACCAGGCTTAGGCCGCGCGCAGGGCGACGTGATCCGCGCGGGCCGCGAAATAGGCTTCCAGCTCCGACAGCGCACGAGCTTCCCACTCGCTGGCCTGCTCCAGCAGCGACCAGCGCTGGGCCGGCCGAAACGCCGCGGTCTGGCGATAGAGCGATGCGATGCCGCGGTAGCGGCGCACGTTCTCGAAGATGGCGTGTCCGTTGATCTGGCCGGTCATGTCGAAAACTCCCTCGTATTCCCGCGGGAGAAATTGCGGCCAAATCTTTTTTGAAAAGTTAGCGGCGCGGTCCAAGCGCACGGATGGTTGCCGGACTGTTGCCGGCGCGCAACGAGCGCTCTCCGTGCAGCACCTGTTTATTGCGAATTCGTTGCCGCGCGCTCGCCCGACGACTTCAATCCGCCGCTCCTGTTGATGGTGATCGTCGCGCGGCAGAGATCGGCAAGGCCGATCACGAGCACGGCCAGGAGGCAGAACAGATTGACGGAATCCGCGCTCGCGCTGGACAGCGCCGTGAATTTGAAGAACGGCGGGATGAACGCCCACCACACCAGGGGAATGGTGAGCAGCGCGGCGAACAGGGCGGCCGGGGCGCCTGCAACAATGCCGAGCACGAACAGGCTGGGCAGGAACGCTGCGAAATAGAGCTTTGCGCCGAGCGCAACGCAGACGCCTTGAAGCACAGCCGACGCTGCAACCACGACAAATCCGAGCAGAAACGCCTGCCACGACCATGGCCGCAACCGCGGTACGCCCACCAGTTCTGCACGCCTCATAGGGCCTCCCTGCCGCCATTAACCAGGCGGCTTGCGACCAAAGTACTACAGCAGCAGGGAATCTGCGAGACGGAAATCGCGCCGTCCCGATCGCCCCACGCGAGGCTGGTAAACGGGACCACGGCACACAATCGTACCTCTATTCGGTTGCTGCGTAGATCAGGCTGGCGACGGGCAGCGCAAGGCCAATGGCCGAGGCCAGCGTCCAGCCGCCTTGCGCGAAGGCCCAGGCGCCGAGCGCGGATCCGGCTGCCCCGGCGGCGAAGAACGTCGCCATATAGAGCCCGTTGAGGCGACTTCGATGCTCGTGTCCGAGCACGAAAATCGCGCGGAAGCCGAGCACCACATTGCCCTGCACGCCAAAATCGATGGCGATCGCAGCGACAACCAGACAGGCGAGGTTGAGCATCGATCCGGCCGCGCCGACATGCGTCACCATGAAACCGAGGGCAACGAACAGCATCGCGGCGAACGTGGCGATCCGGCTGTGGCCGCGATCGGCGAGGCGTCCCGCGATCGGCGCCGCGAACACGCCGGACACACCGGCCAACGCAAACAGCGCGATGCCGCGCTGGGTGAAGCCGAATTGGCCGGCGAGCTGGAGCGGCACCACCGTCCAGAACAGGGTGAACGCACCGAACAGGCCGGCCTGGTAGAGCGCGCGCCGCCTGAGCAGCGGCGTGGTACGCACCAGATGCGGCATCGACAGCAGCAGCGCGCCGTAATGCATGCGCGCCACCGGTGTGCGCTTCGGCAGCGTGATGCGCAGCACGACCGCGAGCGCGACCATCAACGCGGCCGAGCAGAAGAACACCGCGTGCCAGGACAGCGCCGCGGTGACGAAGCTCGACACCGGGCGCGCCAGCATGATGCCGAGCATCAACCCGGTCGAGACGTTGCCGACGACACGGCCGCGAATGGCTTCCGGCGCGAGATGGGCGGCGTAGGGAATGATAATCTGCACCGCGACCGAGCCGAGGCCGATGAACAGCGCCGCGATCAGGAACGGCAGCGCATGGGTGGCGAACGCAGCCGCAAGCAGCGCCGACGCGCCCAGCGCGATCACGGTGCAGATCAGCGCACGGTTCTCGACGAGATCGCCGAGCGGCACGATGAACAGCAGCCCGGTGCCGTAGCCGATCTGCGTCATGGTCACGATCAGGCCAGCGGCTGCATGCGACAGGCCCAGCGCGGCGCTGATCGGAGCGATCAGCGGCTGTGCATAATAGATATTGGCGGCGACCATGCCACAGGCCGCGGCGAGCACGAAGGTCAGTCGTTGCGACACCGCATCCGTCTCCGGCGCGGTCTCGATCGTGGCATTCATCGTCATTCCAGACTCTCCGACATTCCAAATGTCTCCATATATAGGAAACGATCATTTCCTAATTTGACAAAAGCTCAAGCAAGCAGCTTCATCGCGACGCCGATCAGGCGCCCGCCGTCGAGCGGCAGACGCGCTTTGCCGACCACGCGCAGGCCCTGCGTCATGCAGATCATCAGCCGCGCCGTGTCGTCGGCTTCGACATGGCCGGGAATCGAGCCATCGGCCTGCCCTTCGCGAATGAGGCCGGCGATGAAGGCCTCGTTGGTCTTCAGCTGCGCCGTGACGCGGGCCCGCATCACCGCATCGACCGCTGACAGCTCGACCGCAGTGCCGACCACGATACAGCCGCGGCGCCCTTCGCTGCCCTGGGAGTGCTCGACATAGGACATCAGCACATGGCGCACGCGCTCACGACCGTTTGCGCCTCGCGCGGCCGCGGCGCGGGTCTGTTCGCCACGCACCGTGGTGTAGCGCTCGAAGGCCGCGAGGAAGACCGCGTGCTTGTCGCGAAATGCCTTGTAGACGCTGCCCGTGGCCAGCCGCATCGCCGCGGTGAGGTCCCCGATCGAGGTGGCATGATAGCCGCGCTCGCAGAACACCCTGATGGCACCGTCCAGCGCGGTATCGATGTCGAACTCCCGGGGACGGCCGGGAGGATGGGCGGAAGGCTCGGATCGTCGGGCGGCTTTTTGCATCGCGGGATAATAGGGAATGATCGTTTCCGAATAAAGACACGTCGCTGTGATTGGAGAAGGACGGCTGGTGGCCCCGTCCGTCCCGTGGCGCAACGCGCAGCGCACACGGATTGCCCGGCCCGATGGATTCCGGAGCTCGATTGTGCGCATCGCCCCCCGGAATGACGAGGGGGCGCGATCATCCCTTCGGCCGCACCGGCGTGCCGTCCGCCAGGGTCGCCACGCCTTTCCGTTCCACGATCATCCCATACGCCCGCGGCTGGCGGTGAAGGTCGAAATTGAATGTCGTCCGCTTGTAGGAATTGCAGAGATCGAGATCGCAGCGGGCGAACGCGAGCTCGTCGCCCTTGGTCGTGCATCGCGCGATGATCTCGCCCGACGGAGCGATGATGCAGCTGCCGCCGATATGGTCGACGCCCTCTTCGACGCCGGCCTTGGCGACCCCGACGACGAAGGTGCCGTTCTGGTAGGCGCCTGCCTGCATCACCAGATGATTGTGGAACAACGAGAGATCGTCGTGCTCGGGCGCGGGCGGATTGTGCACCGGCGTGTTGTAGCCGATCATCACCATCTCGACGCCCTGCAAGCCCATCACCCGATAGGTCTCGCTCCAGCGGCGGTCGTTGCAGATGGCCATCCCCATCAGGCCGCCGAACGCATCGACCACGCCGAAGCCGCCTCCCGGCTCGAAATAGCGCTTCTCCAGATGTTGAAACTTGCGCCAGGGCTCGTGCTCGGCATGGCCCGGCAGATGGACCTTGCGGTATTTCGCGACGATCGTGCCGCTCCTGTCGACCAGGATCGACGTGTTGTAGCGATGCACGACACCGGCCTCGACCGTCAGCTCGGCATAGCCGAGACAAAATCCGATTCCCGCTTCGCGGGCGAGATCGAACAGCGCTTGCGTCTCCGGCCCCGGCATCTCGCGTTCGAAGAAGCGGTCGATCTCGGCCTGCTCCTCGAAATACCAGCGCGGAAAGAATGTGGTCAGCGCGAGCTCGGGATAGACGATCAGATCGCAGCCATTGGCCTTGGCCTGGCGCATCAAGGCCATCAGCCGCACCACGACGTCCGCCCTGCTCTCGGTCCTCGCAATCGGTCCCAACTGGCCGGCCGCGACAGTCACAAATCTCGCCACGAATTGTCCCTCTTTCGTTTCCCGAATTGATCCGGGCCGATGCGCCTATGCAGGTTCTGCGCCTGACGGGGGCGGCTTCCCAGCGTGGATTGGCGCGCGCAGGCGTTCCAGGAACTTTCGTTGCCAATCTGCAACGGTTCCGAACGTTCTAAGACTGGTCAAAAGAAACGCCCATTGCGGCCACGAACCCTGCTCACAACGCCGTGAGACAAGTCAGGGGAACGACGATGCGTGCACAACGGGTTTGGAACGTGACGGGAGCCGCCAGCATCGGGCAGCTCCAGTCCAGATTGGATGATTTGAACAAGCGTCTTGGCCAGCTCGAGGGCCAGCATCCCGATACCGCGAAAATCGACGAGTTGAAATCGAGCGCACTCAGCCTGTCGCGGGAGATCGACGACATCCGCTGCGCCGAGGCCACGGCCGCCTTGCGGGAATTGCTGCGGAAGTAGCCTGGCCTCGCGGCGCTGGCTGCGGAACCAACGCCCGCGCCCGCCATTTCCATGGTGAGCATGGAGCAAAATCATGAGCAGGCACCTGACGCGAGCCCATTTCGCGCGTGGTGTGGCCGGCGCTGTTTCCACGCTGGTCCTGTGCGCGACGGCAGCTTTCAGCATCGCGCACCACTTCGCGTTGTGAGGAATTTGGCGCTGTGAGGACTTTCGCATGACGTCCGACCCCGAGGAGTCGGTGAGGCTGCAAGGCTTCGGCGAGATGACGTTGCGGACCGCGATCGCAACGGTGATGCAGCTTGCCCCGCGCGAGCGCGCGGAGGCCGCGATCTTCCGTGTCCGGGACGGCGTGCGGCTCGCACAAAGCGAAATCGCCGAGCTCGCATCACATTGGGACATTGCGCCGGCGGCTCGTGTCAGATCACCGAGATTGGTCCCGGAGCAGCACTGGTCCGAGATCGTCCGCGGCATGGTGCGCGAGGCGCCGCTGCCGTCGCTGATGGTGGCATTCATGCTGGGCGTGCTGGTGGCGCGGCGATAGGCGGCATCTGGAGGATCGGCTTCGCTGCGCGTTGCCCGTCTTGCAGGTTCGTTGCTCGCGGAATCGCGATCCTGCTGACGTCCCGCACGCGAAAACCACAACGGCGCAGTCGATCTCGGTCGCGCCGTTTGCGTCGATGAATACCGATCAGGGTGAGAGAAGCCAGGCCGGACGCGATTCTCGGCGGCGCTGCAGACCGCCAGCGCTCAATCTCCGCCAGCCATGCCGTTCCGGTAGCCCCCTCCGCCCCACTCAAATCGGCCGTGGACCCGCCCGCAAAATCGTTGCAAAAAGGCATCCCGAGGCGCTGGCGGCCGGTCCGCCAAGCCTTTGGAAAACGTCAACTTTTGGAAGAATGGTCGGAGTGGCAGGATTCGAACCTGCGACCCCTGCGTCCCGAACGCACCAGCCAGACCACCACTCCCCGCACTTTCAACCACTTAGCACTACTCGGCACGACCCGAGACTCCGGGAAAATCGGGTCTCGAACGCCCCTGCGTGCAGGTTGCGTGCAAAAGTGGATCGAAGGTGCCGGCGCCCCTGTCACCCAGCGGTGTATGGGCCGGCAGACCGTTTCGGCGAGGTCGGGTCATGACCGCGCCGGAGCTTCAAGCGTGCCTCGACGCCCTGCCTCCGGACATCCGGCAGGAGCTCGATGACATTCGAGACATTGGCCGCGGTCCGTTCCGCCACGCTCAGACCCAGCAGATCGTCGACGACCATTTGGGCCTCCTGGTTCGACTCCGGCGCGAGTACCACGCCACCCACGCCGACCTGGTCGCGGTGCTCGGCCATTGCGGCATCACCGGGCCGGGCGGCGCGGCACTGACCGCGGCCACGTTGTCGTCGGCGATCAGCCGGGCCCGGGCCAAGTCCAAGGTCAGCGCCTCCAAGGTCGGCGCCCCCAAGGTCGGGGCCCCCAAGATCGGCGCCTCCAAGTCCCGAGCCCGCACCGCGTCCCCTGCGAGAGCCGCTGCCCCTTCCCCCGTTTCGGAGCGTCCTCGCGGGCATGCCGAAGTCGGCGAGCCGGAGCCCGACCTCGTCTTTGCGAGCCAGGCCGCACCGCCGCCGCGGACCGTCGCGCCGACCGACGCTGACCTGGTGGTCGGCGCGCAAGTCTCCTCTTCGGGCCATGAGGCCCCCGAAGTCCGCCGCTCCGACCACAGAGGGCGGCAGATCGACTTTCTCGCTCGCGCCATGGAGGACTAAATGACCGACACCATCACTCTCAACGCCCCTAAGACTTCGACCGCCGCCGTCACCGAGTTCGTTCCCGCGTATCGCTTCCTCGAGTTCGTCTCCGTCGCCTCCCACGTCGGCAAGTCGACGTTGGCGGACTTCACGAAGCAGCTGCTCGTCCAGTTCGGCATCCCGATCAGGTTCATCCGGATCGAGTCCAAGGCGGCCCGGTCGCGGCAGTCGGGCGACGTCGTCCACATCGACACGGAGAATTTCGCGGCGGCTGCGCGGCTCGCCGGTGCGGAGGCAGCCGTGCTTCGGCCGGTCTTCGAGATCATGGAGGAGGCAGCTCTCGACGAGGCACGTCCGGTGATCGTTCTGGACTGGGGCGGTGGCCTTTCCCAGTTGCGTGCCCAGATCTACGCGGCGACGCAGTTCGACGCTCAGCTCTCGGAACTGGGCATGCGCGGTCTCAGCGTGGTGATGACGAACAGCCTGACGGACCGGATGGCTCAGGCGCGCGAACTGATCGAACTGACCCGAGACATCGTGCCGGGCATGGGCGTCGCGCTGCTGCTCAACCGCCGGAACGGCAATTTCGGCTTCGTGGACGGAACCGAAGAGAAGCGCGTCTTCAGGGATCTCATGAAAGCGGTGAAAGGCCTGCCTGTCATCAAGGTGCCGGCTGTCGCCGGCGAGAGCTGGCAGGCCTGTCAGGCTGCGGGCCTGACCATGCATGAGGTCATCAACATGGAGCCGGCCGCGCTCCGGCGGCGGTTCGGAAGCGAAAACCGCTGCCTCGTACGTGCCTTCCAGTTGCATGTGGCTGCGTTCTGGAAGGTCGCCGAGAGAGAGATGCTGCAGGTTCTGGCGGGCACGGATGCGGACCCGACGAGCTAGATTCCTGAAGCGTCTTGCCGCAATCGAGTCCCAGGCGCCGGCGCTGCGGCGCCGGGCCGAAGCGTGGATCCGCGAACATTACCGCCTCCATCGCAGGCCTCCGCACTCCGCGGTGACCTGCCTACTTCCGCGGCGCCGCGTCTACGCGCTGATCTCCCTCGGCGAGCTCGAGCATCGGCTCGGGCTCGCTCCGCTTCTTCTACGCCTCGTCGCGCTCCGTCGTCATGCCGCCGCCGTGCGCGACCGGCTGCACTGGTAGGTGAATATGTCCAAGTCGAATGGCTCTGTCTCGCCGACGCAATCTCCCGGCACCATGAAGGCTTACGCGCGTCGCTGCCGGCAGCTCGCGGCGGCGGCGCAACGCGAACTCGCCAAAGCGACGGGGCAGCGGGCGGACACCATCGACCTGACGCCGACCATGCTCGTCGACTTCGTCATCGGCAAGAAAGCCAACTATCTCGCGAATTCGTGGCGCGTGGTGCGCAGCGCCGTCATCTGCACGCTGGAGAACAGAGCCACTCTGGTCGACGAGACCGTCGCCACGGAGATCAGGACCGTGGTCGAGCGGCTCAAGCAGGAGAAGCCGGCTCCCGAGAAGGAGAAGAAGCCGGTGACGTCGCGCACCAAGGACAAGTCGCCGACCGAGAAGGACCTGATGCGGATCAGGCACGCAGCGTTGGCCAGGCAGACGGAGGGCGCGATTGACCTGGTCCTATACTTCAAGGCTGCGATGCCTACGGGCCTGCGCCCCTGCGAATGGCCCCGCGCGCACTTCGGCAGGTCGAAGCGTGACGGCTATCGCTGGATGCTCGTCGTCGAGAACGCCAAGGCCACGAACGGCCGCGCCCACGGGCCAACCCGGACCTTGTACTGGGAAGAGTTGGAGCCCGAAGTCGTGCAGGACATCCTCGCCTGGATCAAGATCGCCAAGGACGGCGACTACGATCGCCGTCTCAACACCGTCGGCCACGCGCTTTGGGAGATCACGCGCGAACTGTGGCCTCGCCGCAACGAGTGGCCGACCTTGTACTCGACCCGCCACGTCGCCATCGCCGCCTGGAAGGCGTTCTACGTTCGCAAAGGTCAGAGCCCCACCGAACGGCTTGAGGCCCTGGCGATCATCGCCGCGCTCTCCGGCCACGGAAGCGACGAGACGGCGAGCACGCATTACGCCCGGCCAAATGCGGCTTCCGGCAAGGGCCTCGTGCCGGCAGCCGACCCGGCAGAGGTGCAGAACGTGCGACAAGTCATCAGGCTGGATTGGCGGGAAATCATGCGGGAATCCAAGGCCAAGAAACAAGCACGGCCGCCGGCGTAGTCGGCGGCGGTCTCAATTCTTCATAGCCACGCCTTCGCCGTGCGACTTGGTCGGGTAGAGAAATATGATGCCGCGCTTCTTCAGAACGTCGCGCACCTGCTCATAAGTCCAGACCCGCAACGGATTGCTCGAAGGGTCGGTTTCGGCCTCGAGCCGCGCGATCGTGCGCCGGTCGACGCCGGCCTCACTCGCCAGATCCCGCTGCTCCATTCCCAATAGCCCACGGGCGGCCCTGATCATGCGCCCGCTGGGAATCTTGTCGGCCACGGCCCTCTCCGAATCGAATTGCGAGTAACCATACACCGGCTGCCGGCTAGTGAGCGAGCGAGGAAAAATGTCCCTTAAGTGGCACTTGACACTTATGTGCCAGATAGCCAATATGTGTCAGGTGTCACTTAAGTGATACTTAACATGACGAACATCCACTCCAGCAAGACGAGGCCGATCGCGTGAAACCGCCTGTACAATCTTCTTTTTCGAACGAGACCACCGCCTCCGGGCGAAACGATCCTGCGCCGTACGCTCTCGAGCGGCCGTTCGCCGCCACGACGATCTATCTCGACGGTCCCCCCGCCGGCCTGCGTCGGATCGAGTCCTGGGGGTCGCGGCTGTCGCTGTTCGCCGGCCCGTATACCGACGCCGGCCGGCTGCGCGCGTTCCTCGATTCGGCCGCCTACGTCGTCTACGCGATCGCGGACCCGGCGCCCGGTTCCGACCAGCCCCCCTATTTCGGGCACAGCGACAAGGAGCGCAGGTGGGGCGACAGGCTTCCCCCGGAGATCAAGGGCACGACGCAGATCTACATCCTGACCGCCGACGGGGGGACGCTCGACAAGGTCATGGCGTCGTACATCGAAGCGCGCTTCATCCAAATCTGCACCGACCTGAACATCAAGCTCCTCAACTCGGCAAGGCCCTATGGAGGCGGCCTTCGTGTACGCGCCGAGGCAGAGCAGCTCGTTGGCCATGCGGAGCTGCTGCTGCACGCGGCCGGCTTCACCTGCATCGACGATGCCCGGCGCACCCCTACGACCGTCCGGCACAGGCTGTCGGTGACCGCGGACCTCGACGAGATGGTGGTGATGAGCGAGACGGAAGCCATCGCCGTACCGCGCGAAGGCGATCGCTTCCGCCTCTCGCATCGTGAACTGAAGGCGGACGCCTACCGGTGGAATGGCAGCTTCTACGTGTTGCCGGGCGCCGACTACGCGCGGCGGACGCGGGGCGGTCTCTCGGACGATCATCGGAGGCGGCGCGAGCTGATGGAGGCCGAGAAATGGGTCGGCGCAGTCCCGGGCGCCAAGGACAAGATGACGCTGCAACTCGGATTCCGGTGCAGGAGCGGAGCCTTCGCTGCCAAGTTGCTCTCGGGCGAGCACCTCGACGAAGACGCCTGGCTCGCGGCCGATGCGCCCAGCAACAAGGCCAATCCCGGCACGTGCGAGGATCCGGCATGAGCCTGCAATCCCTCGCCGCTTCCTCTCGTCCCCTCGCCGAGACCTTTCTTGATCAACTGCGCAGCGGTGCCGGCTTCTCCCGGCTCGCCGGCGAACTTCCGGCGGTCGAGGACGACGAAAGTCAATTGCCCGACGAAGACCGCGACGACGCCCAGCGTCGCCGCACGAAATCGCGCCCTCCATCCCCCGATGCAGCGGCGTCGGCCATCCTGCTCGGGCGTGCGTTCGAAAACTCGCGTGACATCCTCGCCAAGCTGACGGCGCCCGATATGGTCGCCATCATTCAGGTGGCCGATCCGGATCTGGTGAAGCCGATCAGGAGCATGCTGCGCATGCTGTTGGCGAGTGATGCGACCCTCATCGACGGCGACGATCTCGCCGACCGCTTTCGCTCCTCGCCGGCGACCAGCTCCGTCGTCGTGTTCACGGATAGCGGCAAATCGAAGGTCACCACGCAGGACGACGAGGCGGTCGCGGCCGCGATGAGGCTGCGATGCGCGGTGATCGGAATCGCGCGGCCCGGCGATCGGCTGCCTCGTGCGCTGCTGCGCATCGCCGAACACCGCATCGTCGTTCCCCCTATCGACGCCGACGTGGTGGCCGGCGTCATCGAGGCCGTGACCGGCAATCGGCCAGCCTCGATCGACGAGTCCACGAGCCGGCGCATCGGCCTCAGCGATCTCGCGATCGCCGTGCGCGAGGACCTCTCCGCGGAACGTTCGCTGGCTCGCCTTGAGCGCCTCGTCGAGATCCCGACCGACGATGGTCCGCGTCTGTCGGAGCTTTCCGGGCTGGGAGAGGCGAAGGTCTATTGCACACAGGTTGTCGAATCGATGCGCGAGTATCTCGCCGGAGCAAGGCCGTGGCACCAATGCCCACGCGGACTGCTGCTCAGCGGGCCCCCCGGCACGGGCAAGACTTCGCTGGCCCGCGCGCTGTGCCGCGAGCTTTCCGGGAGCGTGAGCTTCATAGCGACGTCTTATGCTGCCTGGCAATCACACAAAACCGGGCACCTGGGCGATGTCACCGCTGCGATCCGAGAGACCTTCTTCGAAGCCGCACGGCGTAAACCGTGCATAATCTACCTAGACGAGTGTAACTCTATTCCAGCACGCGGCGGTCGCGACCACGATTCGTGGTGGACGGCGATCGTGAATACGCTCCTGGAAATGATCGATGGGTTCGAAAGGACGGAAGGCGTCTTCTTGATCGCCTCGTGCAACGATCCGGCTCGTCTGGACCCCGCCTTGGTCCGCGCAGGAAGGCTCGACCATCACATCGAGATCGGATTGCCCGATGTGCCGGGCCTTGTCGGCATCTTCCGCACGCATCTCGGATCGGACTGCGCGGGCACAGACCTGCGTGAAGCGGCCGTTGCCGCGCGTGGGCGCACCGGCGCCGACGTGGAGAAGTGGGTGCGCATCGCCCGGGAGGCGGCGCGCAAGGATAAGCGGGCTGTGACCGTGAAGGACCTTGTCGATGCGGTTCGGGACGGAGAGCCCGAGTGGCCCGACGATCTGCGCTGGCGCGTTGCCTATCACGAGAGCGGCCATGCCATCGCACATATGGCCCTGGGGATCGGCATGCCGAAATCGCTCTCGATCGACGGCAACGGCGGCTACGCCGAGACGTCGGCGGCGAAGCCGCAGGTGCCGACCCGGGCGCACCTCGAGGATCTGCTCGCGACCATCCTCGCCGGCCGCGCGGCCGAGCAGTTGAAGTTCGCCGAAACGACGACCGGCTCTGGCGGACCTTCCGATCGGAGCGATCTTGCCAGGGCGACCAACCTGGCGTTGCGGATGGAAACGTCATACGGCTTCGGATGCCTTGGCCTCGTTACGCTCGCCGAAGACCATCTCAACGACGGCTACCTGCTCATGACGGAGCCTCTCCGATCGGCTACGAACGAGACCCTGAAGCGGGCCTACGCGAAAACGCTCGCCCTCCTCGAACGCAATCGGCGTTCGGTGGACGCACTGGCTCAGGCGCTTTTTGCCTCGGGCTATCTCGATCGCGGCGAGATCGATGCCATCGTCGCAAGGCACCCGCTCGAGTCCGCTTTGGTGGCAAGCGTCCTCCCGCGGACCTTCGCATCGTCGATCCAGAACGGCGGCGCCACGGCCTCCGATCCCGCGCTCCGGTGACCAGTCGATGTACAAACGAAGAGAAGAGACGATGCCGACGGATGCGAACGAAGAGCTGGCGAAGCAGCTCGAAGCGACGGGCGACTACAGGGTCCTACGCCGCCTCGTGCCGTATCCCGCGAACCTGCGGCCAGACGGGTGCGCGAGGATCGGCGTCGCCATCGACGTCGAAACGACCGGTCTCGACGTCGCGCGCGACGAGGTCATCGAACTCGCCATGGTCAAGTTCGCCTATTCGGCCGACGACCGGGTCCTCGGTGTCGTCGATGTCTTCCAAGCCTTCCAGCAACCCTCCCACCCGATCGCTCCGGAGATCGTCGAGCTGACCGGCATCACCGACGCCATGGTGGAAGGCAAAGCTATCGACGCAAGGGCGGTCGTTCGATTCGTCGAAAACGCTCAAATAATTGCTGCGCACAACGCCTCTTTCGACAGAAGAATTGCCGAACGGTTCTGGCCGACCTTCGTGCACAAGCCCTGGGCTTGTACCGCAACCGGCGTCGCCTGGAAGGAGCACGGCTTCTCGGGAGCGAAGCTCGAGGACCTTCTGGCGCGATGCGGCCTGTTCTACGACGCCCATCGGGCGACCGACGACTGCGACGCACTCGTGGCGCTGCTCAGCCAAAGCTTGCCGCGCGCGTCTGCGACGGTGCTGTCCGTTCTGCTCGCGCGCGCGCGTCGCAAAACCGTACGGATCTGGGCGCTGCAATCTCCCTTCCAGCTGAAGGATATCCTGAAAAAGCGCAATTACCGTTGGTGCGACGGCGCCGATGGCCGTCCGAAGTCCTGGTACCTGGACATCGACGAGGCGGAACTGGAGGCAGAGTTACGCTTCCTCAGAACCGAGATCTACCAGCGCGACATCGACATCGAACGGCAGGAATTCACCGCGCTGGACCGGTATTCGGGAAGATGGTGAACGACAGATGTTCTTGTCGCCACGCTGCTCGGTCTTGACAGAGACTCGTCCTGACTTCCTTGGTCGAGGATCATCGGTCAATACAATCGTCGAGTTCGCCGAGCGCAATGACCGGCTCTCGACGTCAAGATTATAGAAGTCTGATCGGTGAACTGGAGATTACGGCCTGCCCCAAGGCACAAGTCGATTGCGTCCAGGATCGAGACTTGCCGACATCCCCTAGCCCCATTAGGCAATTAATACCGGCGACGGCCACCAATTGAATTCGCGAATGGATCTGAAATTCTTGATTTCGATGTGACGTATACGTGCCAAGCGCCCTCCGTCGTGAACTAGTTTCTCACGACCTTCGCGATCTGCCAATCTTGAGGCATTGGCAATTGGTACGGTCGAAGAGCATTTCCGCAACACGGGTAAACGTCTGACGATCATCCAATAAGGAAGGGCGCTTGCGCGCATGAAGGCGAGCCCCTATGGCTCA
Organism: Bradyrhizobium sp. CCBAU 51627; assembly: GCF_028128765.1. Lineage (GTDB taxonomy): Bacteria > Pseudomonadota > Alphaproteobacteria > Rhizobiales > Xanthobacteraceae > Bradyrhizobium. The sequence continues at coordinate 981,577 of NZ_LBJG01000024.1, read as the reverse complement.
CAAGAGCGGGCCCTTCGGCCGGTGAGGGACGGCTTCGAACAACGATCTCCGCTAATCCGTCCCGAACTTCAGCTGAATTTGGCACACCCCGACCCCAGGATTATGATTACCCGACTTTTATGGTCTGGGGGACACGCACAGCGGTTTCGGCCAAAAAAATCTAAATTTTCCCCGCCAAACCTCTCCTGACCCCCTCCCAGTCCTCCGGAATCTTGGACTTCGCTGGTACCACCGTGGTATTTGAGGCCGATCCTTGGTCCGGAAAGGAATCGAAATGGCGTCCGAACGGCTCGACCTCACCCCGGAGGTCGCCAAGAAGGCCCTCAGGTTCGCGCTCGAGGGCCAGAAGGGAATCCATGACTTCTGCGACAGGCTGCAGCCCTACCTGGTGCTGCGGATCCGCGGAAACTCCGCGTCCTGGCTGGTCAAGACGCGCGACCGGACGCTGAAGATCGGCGACGCCATGCCCGAGGCGGTCGCGGCCAAGCTCCCGCAGCGGCGCAAGCGCGGCAGCGCCGCAGGCGAACGAATCCTTGGATTGCGCGAGGCGCGCGAAGCCGCCAAGCGCGAATGGGCCAAGATGGGCAATCCCACGGACGCGGCCGAGGCGCCGGCGGGATGGACCTGGGGCAGACTGGCCGAGGAGTACAAGACCCACATCGCCGGCATGCGCGAGGATTCGTCCGGCCGCCCGATCCATCCCTCGGCGGAGACCCAGAGCGACGTTCGGCAGATCTTCGGCCGCAAGGAGGTCGTCAAGCACGAGACCCGCCTGCTCGCCTCCCTCGACGAGAACTGGTTCGAGGAGGTCCAGGAGGCCCTGCACGAGGAGTACGGCTACGACGCCTACAGAAAATTTCGCGCGTATGCCCAGGCGGCCCTGAATTGGGCGGCGGCGTTCAAGCGGAAGGAGAGCGGCCTCATCGGCCGCAAATGGTGGCTGCTCGCGGAGCGACGCCGGCGCACCAAGGACGAGATCGAAAAGAAGGTCGTGCGCGACAAGGCGCGGGCGAAGAAGAAGGAGGACTTCAAGGTCGAGCACCTCGGCATGCTGCTGGCCGAGCACGAACGCTTCTGCGCCTCGCGCACCGGCAACGAACGCATCTCGCCGGGCGTGCGCTGGGGGCTGTGGTGGGACGCCTTGACCGGCCACCGCCGGGGCTCGGGCACGTGGATCGCCCAGGAGGATCTCGACCACACCGACCCGCGCGGCGAGCCCGGTTGGGGCCTAGCCACGTGGCAGCCCGAAGTCATGAAGACGCAGAACCCGTTCACGCTGCCGATTCCGCAGTTCGGACTGCACATCGCCGATTGCTGCATGCGGGATTGGAAGCGGGCGGCCGAACGGGCCGGCATCTGGAACCGGACCAGCAAATGGGTGTTCGCCTCGCGCGTGATGCAGTCAGAGGCCGGAGACATCGCCGTCTCCGGGTCCGCGATGGCAATCATCTGCGCAACATGCGCGGCCTGCGCGAGGGCAACCATCGCGACGTGCTGCGCGGAATCCCGCCCTTCTCCATGCACATCATCCGCTCGACCATGGGGGACTACATCCTCGACGAGACCGGACTCCCGCCCGGCACGGCATCTCTGATGATCGGGCACGAGATCGCCGGCGACCGCAGGAACGAGCTCGACCGAGTGGGACAGACGGGTAAGCGCTGGTACTTCCAGGCGCAGCGAATCCCCGAGAAGACGGCGGCGATGGCGTTGTGGTCCGAGGCGCTCCTGAAAGCGTTCCGAGCGGCAGGCGGCATCTACCCGGACTAGGACTATCGTTTCCGTCCGCGCGGAGCATTCCGCTCTGGCTGCACGAAGAACGTCGCGAGCGCGTGCGGAGCTCGTCGGCTTTCGACCAAGGTCCCGAGCAAATTATAGGGAATTCCGCTCGCCACCGTCGTTCGGTCCGGAGAGTTTTCGACGCACGGAGGCCCGACAGAAGCGGTCCACTGCTCTAACCGCGCCCGGGACGATTACCGTGTTGGAGCGGGGGACTGAAAACGACCACACGACCTTTGGAAGGTAGTCCAATCAAGAGCCTACATGCTCTTTGAATGCCAGCCTCCATTCGAGTCGATGGACGCGCGGTCCGGGGCGATCATTCGCTTTAGGGCCTCCGTTCCCGTTCGCGGCTTTCGGAAGACTTTTTTTGGGAGGGACCGTCCGAAGTGCCGTTCCTCCATCAGCCGACGGCACGCGCGACCGGGCGACACGTCCACTCAACAGCCCCCAGGCGAGCCGGGAAGCGTCGAATTTGCTGCCCCTCGCCCGGATAGATGTGTCGCCTGTCTCAATAGGTTTTCGCAACGATGTGAAGCGGTGCGCCCTGAGATCGAGTCCGTTGGTAATGGGTTTGGCGTTTAGAGCGGCGGCAGTGACGCATCTTTCAGTTCAAGCGCTTTCACCATCGCGGTGTGATCTTGACCACGGCCGAGCGTCGCCGCAGCTTCTTCCCAGACTTCGATGCAACGATCCGAAAGCGGCGCGCTGAGGCCGTATTCACTCCCGATGGCCTTCGCATTGTTGAGATCCTTAACGAGGAGATCAAGACCAAAGCCGGAATCGAATTTTCGCGACAAAACGAACTGATGCATCTTCTTGAGCGATGAGTTGCTCATACCCGTTGATACGTTGAGGATATCGACCACTCGGCCCGGATCGAGGCCGGCACGCTCTCCGACTCTCACGGCCTCTATCGTCGCGAGCAGCGTCGAGGCCGACACAAGATTGTTGAGCGCCTTCATCGCGTGCCCACTGCCCACCGGCCCGGTCTCCAGCACAGTCGATCCCATCAGCTTCAGGACCGGTTCGGCCCGCCGGATGTCCCTGGCATCGCCGCCGACCATGACCGCCAGCTCTCCTGTTCGGGCCCGCGGCACGCCGCCGGACACCGGTGCATCGATCAGGCTGCAGTCGGCCTCAGCCGCGCGCGAAGCGAACAGTTTCGTCTGCGCCGGCGCGCCAGAACTCATCTCGATGATGAGCGTGTTCTTTCGACAATGTGCCAGTACGCCGGTCGCCCCTGTCAGCACGGCGTCGACCTCGCGACTGGTCGGCAGCATGGTGATGACGATGTCGGAGGCCGCCGCAAGCTCGGCCAAAGATCGAGCGCGCTTACCGCCAATTTGCTCGCTGAAGCTCGCGGCGCGGGCCGCATCGATATCAATGACGCAGAGCGGATACGCCGGCAGAAGCCGCGAGGCCATGGGCCAGCCCATGGCGCCCAGGCCAACAAATCCGATGGATGACGATGACATCATGGCGCCTTCGGAGTTGGTTCGGACGCCTTGGCTGGAAGTGCGCCCATTTCGATCAGCACCTCGTTCGCCGCCTTAAAAGCATCGAGCCCCGCGGGAATTCCGCAGTAGATCGTCGCATGAAGAAGGGCTTCCTTGATCTCGTCGACAGTCAGCCCGTTGTTGATGGCCCCTCTCACGTGCAACTTGATTTCCGGAGCGCGGTTCAGCGCCGTCAGCATCGCAAGATTGAGCAGGCTGCGCGTCCGGCGATCGAGGCCGGGCCTGCCCCAGGCGTAACCCCAGCACCACTCCGTGGTGACGCGCTGGAACGCCATCATGAAGTCGTTGGCATTGGCCAACGACTTGTCGACATAGTCAGCCCCAAGGACTTCCCGTCTGAGCTCCAATCCCTCGTCGAAGAGGTCGTCGAGCGCCGCTTGCGTTGTCATGATCCGGTCCTCCACCAAGTTTTGTCATACAGAATGACAATCATTCAACCGCCTTGCAAGACGGATATGCGTCGACTAGGGTGTTTTTCACGCGACTCTAAGGGTTGAGGGGATGGATCGGTCGACCAGACGCCAAGCGGATCAGGCGACGGACGCAGCTAAGCCGCAACAGCCATCCCTGCGTGTCGCCACGCCCCCGACGCTCCGGCACCAGATCGTCGAACGCCTCAAGGAGGCGATCGAGCTTGGCGAGTTTCCGCCGGGCGCGCGCCTCATCGACCGCGAATTGTGCGAGCGCATGGGCGTGTCGCGCACATCGATCCGCGAAGCGCTGCGAGAGCTGGAAGCGGCCGGGCTGATCACGACCTTGCCCAACAAGGGCTCGATCGTGTCGGTCGTCACGCCGGAAATGGCGCGCTCGATCTACGAGGTTCGCGCCGCGCTCGAGGGACTGGCCGCCCGCCTGTTTGCCCGCCGCGCCAGCCTGGACCAGATCGAAGACCTCAAGAAGGCGGTCGACGAACTCGCTTCCGTGTACACGAACTACACGCCGCAACGCTTAAAGAGCGCAAAATCCGAGTTCTACCGGATCCTGCTCGAAGGATCCGGCAATCCCATTGTCGCGGACATGCTCCGCATCATCCACACCCGGGTCTCGCAGCTTCGCGCCACGTCGCATTCGAATCCCTCGCGGGCTGAGCCATCGATCGCCGAGATTCGCGAGATCGTAGCGGCCCTCGAATCCCGAAACGCCGAGGCAGCCTGGTACAAATGCGTGAGGCATATCGAGAATGCGGCGGAAGCTGCCCTCTCGGTACTGGCGGTCCAGCATCCTTCGAAAGCGGGACAGGACAAGGCCGCGGCCAAACGCAAATCGCGCAAGTCGTAGCGATTCCGGGCTTCTTCTTTCGCGCGCTATTACCCCGCACTCACGGAAATTCCGCCGTCGACGTGCAGGACTTCCCCGGTAATGAAGCTTGCCTCCGGTGTCAGCAGAAAGCGCATCGCCTGCGCGACGTCCTGCTCGGTGCAGAGCCTGCGAAGCGGGGTCTTGTTCTTGCGCATCTCATAGCCCTGCGCGTCGACGACAGCGCGCGCGCCAGGCGTCGGCACCGCTCCGGGGGCTACCGCATTGACCCGAATGCCCTGCGGCCCGAGCTCGACGGCCAACGCGCGCGTCAGCGCGACCACCCCTCCCTTCACCGCAGCATAGATCGCAGTATTTGCGTAGCCCTGATCCGCCGCAGGTGAGGCGAGATTGATCACCGAGGCCAGACGCGCAGCATCGCGGTGACACAACAAGGCCTGGACGCCCCAGACCGGAGCCTTCAATCCGATTGCCAGCATCCGGTCCATGGTTTCGGTCGAGACCTGCTCGATCGGCTCGTAGCGAATCCACATCGCGTTGTTGATCACGGCGTCGATGCGCCCGCAGCAGCGCGCAAGCTCCGAGGCAGCGTCCGCGAACCCTCGCTCGGTCGCGAGATCGGCGGCCAGCGGCACGGCGTTTCCGCCCCGATCGCGGATCTGACGCGCGACGTCCTGCGCGCTGTCTCCCGCGATATCCGCGATCCCGACGGTTGCGCCGGCGGCGGCCAGCAGCTCGCCGGCCGCCTGCCCAATCCCGCGACCTGCCCCGGTCACGAGAACGACCTGGTCAGACAAACTCATGGAAATCCTCCCTCCGCTTTGATCAGTATTGACTGACTATCATACAATATGTTTTTGTTCTTGAAAGTCAGACGACCAGGGGAGGAACACATGAAATCGGCCAAGCTGAAGTTGGCGGCGGTGGGGCTTGCCTTGGGCGGCGTGCTTTCGAGCGCAAACGCTCAGACGCCGCCATCCGTGCGCATCGGCGTCATGGCGAAGTTCGCGCAAATCAACGGGGCTGCCATTCTCAATGGCGCAACCCTCGCGACGGAGGAAATCAACGCCGCCGGCGGCATCAAGGGTCGCAAGATCGAGCTGATCACCTACGATGATCAAGGCTCGGCCAGCGACGCCGTCCTGGCGTTTCAGCGCGCCGTCAAACAGGACAAGGTTCATGCCGTCGTCGGCACGTTCCTCAGCGAGATCGCGATCGCGCTGACCCCATGGGCCGCCCGCCTCAAGGTGCCCTACATCGTCACCGGCGCCGGTGCGGATCAAGTCGGCCTGCTCGTGAAGCAGAATTATCCCGCCTACAAATATGTCTTCCGTTCGATACTTCCGGCGAGTTCAACCGCGCGTGGCGTTTGTGAATCGATCGCCGACGTGGCGGTCAAGCAGCTCGGTTACACCAGCGCAGTGCTGATGACCGAGGATGCGGCCTGGACCAAGAGCTACGACGAATTCCTGAAAAACTGCCTGCCGTTGGTGGGCTTGAAGATCGTGGAGACGGTCAAGGTCGCCACCGATACCAGCGATTTCACGCCGATCTTCCAGAAGATCGAGGCCGCCAAACCCAGCGTCATCGTCACCGGCGTCGGAATCATCGGCAACAAGCCGGTCGTGCAGTGGCACAATCAGCAGGTCCCTCTCCTCATGATGGGATACAACGCCCAGGCGGGTGCGAGCGCCTTCTGGAAGGAAACCAGCGGTGCCACGAACGGCGTCGTCACGTTCACGGCCGCATCGGAGGATTCCCCGCTGACGCCGAAGACCGTCCCCTTTGCAAAGGCCTATCTCGCGCGCTTCAACACCACGGCAGCGGCGCACTCCTTCGCGACCTATGACGCGATTTACCTGCTCAAGGATGCGATCGAGCGCAGCGGCACGACGGATGCCGATCCAGTCGCCGACGCGCTTGAAAAAGCCGACTATGTCGGCGCCAGCGGCCGCATCGTGTTCCAGGGCCCCGATGATCCCCTGACCCACGACATGAAGTACGGCAACGGCTTCGTCACCGGTGTTAACATCCAGTGGCAGGAAGGCAAGCAGGTCACGATCTGGCCGCAGAACGCCGCGACGGGTAAGGTCGTCAGTTCTCCGTTCGCATCGAAATAGCTTTCTCTGCAGGGTTCTGCCCAGCCGCTCGACGAGCGGTTGCGCGCAGATCGTGAAGTAGGCCGCCCATGTTGACTCAACTGCTGATCAGCGGATTTCTCATCAGCGCCATCTACGCGCTGGCGACGACGGGATTCACGCTGCTGTATGGCGTCAGCGGAATTCTCAACCTGGCCCACGGCACCACGCTGGCAACGGCCGGGATCGTCGCCTGGTATGTCGCAGGCCTGACGTCATTCGACCCGGTTCAGGTGATCCTCGCCGGCGTGACGTCGGGAGTCGTTGTGGGCCTGCTCACATATGCCTTGATCGTACGCCCGATCCAGCGCTTGCTGGGACTGTCGGAGACCGACGAGCACGTCTTCATGCTGGTCGGCACCCTGTTGTGGACCATCATTCTTCAGGAAGCACTCGCCAATATCTTCGGCGACGTTCCGGTCAGCGTCCCGCAGTTCGTGAGTGGCGTCGTCAATATCTTTGGCGTCCGGACACCGATCTCGAGCCTGCTGGTTGCCGCCATCTCCTGGGGCCTGCTCGGAGCGCTGTGGCTCTATGTCGGATTCACCAAGTCCGGCCGATCGCTGCTGGCCGCCTCGATCAATCCCCGTGGCCTCGTGTTGTGCGGTTTCAATCTTGCCTTGATCCACAGGGTCGTCTGGACGATCTACGGCCTCCTGGCGGGCGTCGCGGGCGTCCTGATCGCGATGGTACATGGCGTGTCACCCAGCGGCGGTCTCGAGCTGACGGCGACCGCCTTCTCAATCGTCATTCTCGGCGGCCTCGGCAGCGTCACCGGATCGCTGATTGCCGCCAATGTCATCGGCTACATCGAAACGGCGACCGCCTATCTCGTGGGGCCGTCGCTGCGGAGCCTGCCATCCCTGATCATCCTGGTCGCGGTGCTCTATTTCCGCCCCCAGGGGCTGTTCGGCCGCCGGTGACCCATGGATGATCTGACAGTGTCGTCTCCCTCCCCCCTCAGACGTCTTTCGGTCCCCACATCCGGCGTGGCATGGCTCGCCGTGCCGTGCCTGATCGCGCTCCCCTTTGTTGGCATATCCGAATACGCGATCGGCATCTTCACGCTCGGCCTGTTCTTCGCGGTCTACGCAATGGGCTGGGACCTGCTGTTCGGCTACGCGGGCGAACCGAACTTCGGCGCGACGTTCCTGATCGGCGTCGGCGCCTATTCCGCCGCGATGCTCAACAGCAACGGGATTGCGCCACCCTGGATCTGTATCCTCGCAGGAGCGGCGATGTCCGTGGCGGCCGGCGTGCTTCTCGCGCTACCGGCCCTGCGGTTGCGCGGTCCCTATTTCGGCCTGGTCACGCTCGTGGCCGTGCTCATTCTGCGACAGCTGATCATCCTGTTCTCGCATCAGACCGGCGGCGAAATCGGCATCGCGGTGCCCGAGGTACTCGCACTGAGCCCCATCGCCAACTACGAAATCGCCCTCGGCTGCGCCATCGTGAGCGCCGGGGTGTTCATCATCGTGGCGCGGTCGCCATTTGGCCTGATCCTCCAGGCCATCGGGCAAGATCCGTTGAATGCCCAGGCGATGGGTTTCAGCAGCGTCAAATACAAGCTGGCAGCCTTCTGCTACAGCGCGCTGTTTTCCGGGCTGGCCGGCGCGTTGATGACGTTCTACATGGGAACGGCATCGCTCAACATCTTCGTCGATGCGGCTGTCGGGGTTCAGATCATCATCGCTGCAATCATCGGCGGCCGTCGAACCATCATCGGGCCCGCGATCGGCGGCGTCTTCCTCATCGTGCTGGGTGAATATATGCGCCCATTCGGCCGGTTGAGCGAACTGGTCGTTGCCGTGGTCGCCCTGCTCGTCCTGCTGTTCCTTCCGAACGGCCTGCTCGGCCTCGTGAAGCTGAAGAGAAGGGCTCACTGATGCTCCTGGAAGCCAAGGATCTGCGCAAGCGGTTTGGCGGTCTTCACGCCGTGGGCGGGGTTGATCTCGCCGTCGGCGAACGTGAGATCGTCGGCCTGATCGGACCGAACGGATCAGGCAAGTCAACGCTTCTCAGTCTTCTGATGGGTATTCATCGGATGGATGGCGGCACGATACGGATCGGAAAAACGGACATCACGGGCTGGCCGCCGCACAAGATCGCGCGATCGGGCATCAGCATGATGTTCCAGCATTCCCGTCCATTGCTCCAACAGACGGTTCTGGAGAACGTCCTGCTCGCGTTGCTTCCCGACAGGATGTTCAATTTTCGCTTTTCTCCTGAACTGGTGACGCGCGCACGCGGTATCCTGGCACAAGTTCAGCTCGCCGAGGCGGCGGACCGGCTTCCCGGAGAGCTGGCCTTTGCCGATCTCCGCCGGCTGGAGCTCGCCAAGACCCTCGCCGCGCAGCCGAAGCTGATGCTGCTCGACGAACCGTTTGCGGGACTAAGTGCCAAGGAGGTTCGGGAGTTCTCGGTCCTGATCCGCGCGATGCGCGAGGAGGGACGCTCCGTCGTTCTGGTCGATCACAACGTCAAGGGCGTACAGGCGCTCGTCGACCGCATGGTTGCCATGAGCAGCGGGACCAAGATCGCCGACGACCGCCCCGATCACGTGCTCGCGGACGAGCAGGTCCGCAGGGTCTATCTCGGGTCCCGCGAGTCCAGTGCGGCAGTCGCAACGGCCGAAGTCCGTTCCGAACCCATCCTCGAGATCGCGGATCTCTCTGTCCAGTACGGCAAGGCCACGGCGCTCGACAAGGTCGCCTTGACGGCGCAACGGGGGGCGGTCACCGCCATCGTCGGACTCAACGGGGCTGGTAAGTCCACCCTGTTTCACGCCGTCTGCCGGCTGGTCCAAAGCAGTGGAACCATCCGCTTCGGCGGCCAAGCCGTTGCCGACAGGCCCGACCAGATCGCGCGCTCGGGGATCGTCCTGTGCCCGGAGAAACGCGAACTCTTCGGCGACATGACAGTGTTCGAGAATCTGCGGATGGGCGGCAGCCATCTCGCGGCGCCGGATTTTCGGCAGAGGCTTGATTTCGTCGAAACCTTGTTTCCTCGTCTTGCCGAACGCAGCAAGCAGAATGCGCGGACCCTGTCGGGCGGCGAACAGCAACAGCTCGCGATCGGCCGCGCGCTGATGATGAAGCCGAAGCTGCTCCTGATCGACGAACCGACGCTCGGGCTCGCACCCGTCGTCCTTGATCTCATCTCCGAGACGATCGAGAGGCTGCGCGCCTCCGGGGAATTGTCTCTGTTCATTGCCGAGCAGAACGTCACTTTCGCGCTTCGTCACGCCAATTCGATTCACCTGCTCGAACAAGGACAGATCGTCTGGTCGGGCCCCACCCACCGATTTGCCGACGAGGTCGGCCACAAGGTGCTGTAACGTGTCGGAAGGATCGCTCATGGAGATCGAGACCACAACTGTGCAGGCCCGCGGCAAGACGTTCGCAATTCACGGGTTCTGCGCGCCCCGCTTCGCAGGCGTGCGGGACGCGTTCATGGAGAACTACCGTCTCGAGGACGAGGTCGGTTCGGCCTTCAGTGTGGTCGAGAATGGAAAGGCAGTCGTCGATCTCTGGGGCGGTTGGCGTGACGCGTCCTGTACGCGGCCTTGGGAGCGCGACACCATCGTGTGCATGATGTCGGTGGTGAAAGGCCTCAGTGGCATCGCCTTCAACATGATCATCGATCGGGGCCTCGTGGATCCCGATGCGCCTGTTGCGAGATACTGGCCCGAATTCGCGGAGAACGGCAAGGAAGCGCTCCCAGTCCGCTTTGTGCTCGATCATCGGGCCGGACTCCCGGTGGTCACCGCACCCCTTCCGCAGGGCGCGATGTTCGATCGCGAGGCAATGACAAACGCGCTGGCCGCCCAGGCCCCGCTATGGGAGCCCGGGACGCAAGCCGGATATCACATTCACACCCAGGGGTTCCTTCTCAGCGAACTCTGCCGTCGCGTCACCGGCAAGACGATTGCCCGCTTCTTCCGCGATGAGGTCGCGTTGCCGCTCGCAGCCGACTACCAAATCGGCGGCTTGTCGGATGCCGATCAGATGAGATGCGCAGAACTTCAGCCCGTCCTGGAAGGCACGCTGTTCGCCGTCAAGGACAAGCAGCCGGATACGCTCCTCGGCAAGGCATTCGCCCAGAACCCGGACGAACCGTGGCCGGTGACCCTCAACTCGAAAGCCTGGCGCGAAGCCGAGATTTCCAGCGCCAATGGCCACGGAAACGCACGCGCGGTCGCGCGCATCTACGGCGTGGTGGCGAGGGGCGGAGAACTCGATGGCGTTCGCCTGCTCTCGCTTGCGGGGATCGAGCGCATGCGTACCGAACAGCACAACATGACCGAGGTCATGCAACAGCGCCCATATCACCAGGGCCTTGGCGTTCTCCTCAACACCGCGGAGGCGGTTTGGATGGGGCCAAATCCCAAGGCCTTCGGCCATCATGGGATTGGCGGATCAATTGGAATGGCGGACCCCGAAGCAAAACTCGGCATTTCCTACAGCATCAATCGCATGCATGCGCGCGGAGACAATGGCCCGCGCGCACGGCGGCTGATCGAAGCCGTGTACGCATCGCTTTGATGGAGTTTTGACGTGGATCGCTCGACAAGCAAAAACGTAGCCGTAATCACCGGTGGCGCTGGCGGCATCGGCGCCGCCACGGCGGCAATCTTGCAAGAGGACGGCTGGCGCGTGGTCATCGCGGATCTCGATCTGGCCCGCGCCGAGGCAGAGGCAATCCGTATCGGTGCAACAGCCTGCCATATCGACATCTCCAGCAAGCAGTCGATCGAGGAGGCCGCCGCGTGGGTCGAACGTGACGTCGGCCCCTGCGGCGCTCTCGTCGCATGCGCCGCGCATCTCGAGAATCCGCACCGGCCCGAAAATCAGGACATCGCCGAGTTCGATCGCATCATCGCAACCAATATCCGTGGAACGTTCCTGACGGTGACGGCGTTCGGCGCCAGCATGCTGCGACGCGGCCGCGGCTCGATCGTCACCATCGGGTCCATCACGGCGCTCAATTCATCCCCGCTCGTCGCTTACGGACCATCCAAATCCGCCATCCTGGCGATGACGCGCGATTTCGGAGGCGCCTGGGGCCGAAGAGGAATCCGGGTCAACTGCGTGTGTCCGGGTCCAACAAGGACCCCTGCCGTCGAGGCAAGCTACGCCAGAGGTGAACGCGACCCCAATGTCATGACTGCGCAGACGGCGCTCGGGCATCTGGTCGATCCCCGCGACGTCGGCCACGCGGTCGCATTCCTGCTGTCGGAAAAAGCGCGTTCGATTACAGGCAGCATTCTGCCAGTGGATGCAGGCACGCTCGTGGGCCAGCTCTGGGCTCTTTATGGTGGCTTGCCCGCATAGAGCGCCGGCAACTTTTCGAGAGCTATGCAGAAGAGTGGCAACGGCAAACATCAGGAAATGGCCCGGCGGCATTTGGACGAGATCGCGTGGCGTTGCGCGCACCGATACGGCCGTCTGGAGGCCTGTTGACCGCCAGCTCCCAGAGGCCGCCGCCGCGCGACGGCTCTTAAGGGACCACCTCTGCGGACGCCCCCTCAGAAGTCTTGTTTAGCAGCGGGTCGACCTCCCCGCCGCACGAGGAAGTATCTGGGAATTGGTGGGCAGACGACCGCGCTTCACGAAGCCCGGTTCGAAATCGAACCTTTTCCCCAGCCGGGGCCAAGAGCGACGCGTCCGTATCCCCTGGACCTGACCCCGGTCGCATCCGCGTAGTGAAAGCCTTGGCCTGTTAAACGGCGCCAGAGTTCGGCGCCGTTGCGGCAACCAGAATTCATTAATCCACATCAGCGAATGGCTCCGACGCTGCTCGAAGCGAACGCTCAATCGCATCGAGAATTGGCCGGATCAGTTATTACAACGCGTCCGACCTGTCCCCGGACGAAGACTAGACAGGCGCTTCGGCCGCTCTACGGCGCCTTGCAAACGAAGTTGGCGGCGTCCTCGATATTGGCCTGCCCCGAATAAGCGGCATAGGCCGGATACGGACACAGCGGCCGCGTGCGGTTCGGGCTCCATGAGGCCGGGATTTCCTTGTTGGCCGGGTCGATGGAGGCAACGATCCGCTCGGGCGCCTTGCCCTGCTCCACCCAATCGGTCAGCGCCGTCAGCGCATCGAACTTATCGAGCGCAACTCCACCGCCGCAATGTGTCCCGCCCGGTATGGTGAAGAGGCGGACGAAGCCATCTGCATGGCCCTGCGCGTTCTTATTCAACCGGTCATACCACCGGATCGTGTCGTTGACCGAGAACACCGGATCGGCATGACCGTGATAGATGAGCATCTTGCGGCCAGCGGCTTGCAGGCCTGTGAGTTTAGGGTCGTCAATGTCGGGAGGCGTCATGAAGTCCACGGCCGATTCGGTGAACGTACCGTCCTTGGCGAAGATTTTTGGCGCGTCCTTGTCGAAATCATACGCCTTCAGGGCCTCGATCAGCTTGTCATTGCTGCCCTCCACCGCAACCGGCGGCGTCGAGAAGATGTAGTTCAGCGATGCCGCACCCATCGTGGCGATGATCGGGTAGTTGTTCCAAGGCCCCACCGGGCTCTCGACCTTCCAGGCGCGCCAATTGCCGGTGCCGATGCCGCCGTCGAGTGGCCAGTCCGAATAGAGCGCCTCGCCTTTTGAATTTTTTGGCCCGGCGAGGCTAGTCTTCAGCGCCTCGACCTTGGCTTCCGGCAGGCAAGCATTGGTCTGCGCCGATGTGCATACGAGGCTCCTGAAATCAAACGCCTTCTGGCAGGCGGCGAGATTGGCGGTCAGGCCGTCCTTGGCACCGTCCAGCGCGTCGCAGGCCTCCGTGATGCGCGAGGCGACGAGTTGCGCATCCTCTTTGGTGATCGACTTGCGGAGATCCGGATCGGCTTTGAGAAAAGCCTGCACGTCCCATGCGTGTTGGATCGCCGCGCGCGGCAGGTCGAAGCCCGGATTGCCGACGAGGAAGCCGTCGTAATTTTCGGGCATGCGGGAGGCGGCGACCATCGCATGGCGTCCGCCGTTCGAGCACCCGGCCATGTAGGAACGTACCGGCTGGCGGCCGTAGTGCAGCGCGATCACCTTCTTCGCAACGGGTGAGAGCGTCATGTCCGCGGCATAGCCATAGTCGCGTCGCGCTTGCGGATCGAGCCCGAAAGCCGCACCGGCCGCGAGTCCCAAGGGCTTGTTCGCGGGATCTGAGCCCGAATGCCCGCTATCGGACGACAGCACCGCGAACCCTCGCGCCAGCGGCACCGCGCCGTCCGATGCAAGACCGTCGGGCTTGGGACCTAGTGCAGGCACGACCACGCCGTCATTGCCGCCGTTCACCTGATGCAGGAAGCGGCCGTTCCAGTCGACCGGAAGGCGGAGTTCAAACTGGATGGCGTAGGACTTTCCATCCGCGCCGATGCGCTGGTTGGCAAGCCCCGTCACGATGCAATGTTTGGGCAGGCCGTTGGCGGCCTCCTGTAGCTTGGAGGCCGCGATCTCGACGCCGGATGTGGCCAGTGACGCGGAGGTCACCGGCGAGCAGGCTTCGCCATCGGCGCGGACCAATGCCGTCGATCCCAAAAGAGCAGCCAGCGTAACTGCCGATACCAAGCTAGACCTCACGGCGGCCTCCCATTTGATTATATTTTATAATTATTACGCCGGATCCTCAATCTGGCAAGGGCCGTTCTAGCGGAATTGTTGCGGGCCCTGCTCCGAAGATCCTCGCCAATGCCGCACGCAAGCGACGTGCGCCTCCTTCTCGGAGCCTTGGCTTCAGGTCGTCTTCGCATCTCTGGACGCCCGCCGCGCCGCCACTTCCCTAGGTTCGGAGCGTATTCTTCGCAAAGCTTAACATGCCTGAATTGCCCGACCGGGAAACCCCGCTAGAATGAGGCTTTCCCTCATGGGGGCAACTCATGTTCGACACTGCAACCACCGCGATTTTGCGCGCGATTCTCGACGAAGTCTGCGAAAGCGTCTCGCGCCGCGAGATCGGAGCACGTACTCAGGTCGCGTCCAAGATTCTGGAGGCCGCCACGAGAGGCGAACTTTCGACAGATGCTCTCAGTCAGGTCGGCCGTGAAGCCCTGTCCCGCGCCCCCACGATGTGGCGCTGATTAGTCTGGGGCGGAGCGTGAACTTCCAGGTGACGGTCCTGAAGATTCTGGTGAGCTATCCGGATGGCTTCGCCGTCATGGAGGACCTCAAGCGGGACATGGCCATCCTGGCGACCAGCGGCCGCGATTGGGCGGACCGGACCAAGCGCCTGGCGGCGCGGGCGCCGGGCCTCGACATCTTTTCACAAGGACTGGTCGAACGCATAAGCGGAGGGTGGATGATCACGGCCAAGGGACGGGACGTGCTCGAGCTCATGGAAGGCCGCCCGGCCGCGCCCGAACCAATCCAAATGACTTCGGCCGATGAGGCTACCGGGTCGGTGTCCGCGCCAGCGCCGGTTCCTCCGCTTCGGCAGCCCGCTGACCGTGCGAAGCGGCGACGCGAACGCCGCGAACGTCGTCGGGAGGCTCGCGAACGAGCTAGGGCGAACGCTTCCTGAAGATAGACCGGGACGCCAAGAAAGAAGCACAGTTGTGCACCGGTCCTACAGAGGCGGTAAGGCGCGAAAGGCGGAGGATGGAAGTCGAACCCGCGCGGTATCGCCCGCCGCCACCGATCCGCCGGCCCGCACCACGCCTAACACCCGCATTTGAATGGCGGGCCGGTTTCCGCCGACGAGAGCACCTCCCGTTTCATGCCCGTAAGGAAGCGCTCGATGAGGACGCAGGGCGTTCGGAGGCCGGTCAACTCTATGATCGCCGCGGGTCCGAGCTCGATGAGCGTGCCGAGCGGCAATCGCTCAAGGGCCAAGCCGGCAGTGGTGATGTTCTTGCCGAGCTCTCCCGCTCCGACCTTGAAGCCAACAACCTAAAAGACAAGTTGCAAGCAATCCTCTAGAACTTCGTTGGAGGGAGTTCTCAAATGCGGCCCGTCAGCGAATGGACAGAGAAAGATATCGACGACCTTTATCACGGAGAGATCGAGGAAAGCCTCACGCTGGAGTACAAGCGCTCCGACGCGTTGAGTAAAGACAAGGAGCACAGGAGGGAGCTGTTCAAAGACGTGTCGGCCATGGCGAACGGCTCGGGTGGCATCATCATTTACGGGATGAAGGAAATCGATCAGAAGCCTGATGGTACCGACGACGGTCTCGATCCGAACGTGGTGACGAGGGAGCAAATCGAAAACGTCCTGATGTCGAACATCGATCCGCCGATCGAAGGTCTGTTCATCAAGCCCGTAGAACTGACCAGCAAGGGTACTGGCAAGGTCGCCTACGTTCTACAGATACCCGCCGCGAAGTCTCGCGGGCCGCACCAAGCGCCCGACTTCAGATACTACAAGCGGTTCAATTTCAAGTCGGAGCCGATCCGCGACAACGATGTTCGCGACCTCATGCGGCGCGGCATCGAATATGGTCGCAAGTACGGCGCCGCTTTGGACCTCTATGTCGAGATGGCCAGAATATCCTCTGCGGCAGGAGCGAGAGCGACGCCGGGAGCGGGTACATTAGACATTGGCAGGGCCATAATCTCAGTATCTCCCGATTTGCGATCCGCAGGTAGCGCCCTGGTGTTGTTGGCTCCTGATCTGCGGAAAGTCGTGCCGGGAGTTATCATGCGCGTTGATTCATATAACGCGAAGGTAGAAGCCCGAGGGGGCGTCAATATCCTCCTAGACAGTTCTGCGCGCGTCGAATTGGCCAAAATCAAAGAAGCCGCCGATGAAGTTTGTTCGCAGCTCTCAAAAATCTTGGATCAAGAGCCCTAGGTTCTTGACCATGCGGCGCTTGGCCCAATGCTCGGAAACCTGCAGCACCCGTGGTGCCGTCGATGTGGCGAACGTCGTGCCGTCATTCCAAAAGGTTTGGACGCGTTCGTTAACCATCGTTCGCCCAAATATTTTTTCCGATTGAATGCAATCTGTTACGCCCTCGTTGATCGAACGAGTCCTTGAAAGCTCGGTCGTGAACGCTCGGCCCCGTTTGACGCCGCGGGATACGGCTCCCAAATTACCCGCACGGCCAACAACAGTGGGAGAGTGCGAATGAGCGTCGAAGAGAATCTGATCACGAGTTTGCTCGACGGAAGCGTCACGATGGAGACCGCCTGCGGCTCGACCTCGGAGATCGTCGCCGTGTGCCTAGCTCTGGGCCGTTACGACGAACTTCCAGACCCTTACCGCGCCAAGAAGGATGCCTGGGACCGTTTGGACATGCGGCAGCGCAAGATCGTGCGAAACTACAATCCCACGTTCCGAGACGCGAAGTGGGACGGGCCGAGCATGTACGGTTGATTTCGTCCGTACCGCCTACCATCACCAAACTTATCGGAGAGTTCACGAATGACTTCCGTTCAGGATTACAAGGTTCACTCCATCATGCCGGCGACCTGGATCGGCCCCGACGTGTTCTATGTGGCCGCCGACGACGAGCGCGGCGTCCTGCTGCGGCTGGACAACGACGTGTGGCGCGCCTGCTCGTCGGTCACGCAGGTTTTCGAAGGCGGCATCTTCGTCGCGCGCAAGAACATCGATCTGATCGAGGCAGGGGAGCGGGCTCTCGCTTTGGGGCGAGGCTCCGTCCTCCTGAGCCAGCTCGAGGAGGAGCGCACAGCCGCGAAAGTACGAGCTGCGGAGCGTTGGAAGCATCTCATCGAACGCGGCGCCAGCGGAAAGGGCCCCAGAGGGACCGAATCCAAAGGAGAATGGTTTCTCGTCGATCTCGCCGGCACGCTCCTTCCTTGTGGAATGCCGGCTCTGGAATTTCTCGAACGCTTTTCGGCGTCTGAGCTGGAAGGCATCCGCGACGCCATGAGGATCATGGGTCCGGAAGGTTGGTACTGGCCTGTTGTAAGCCGGACGACCGACGGAGCGGCGCCGTCTCCCAAGTGAGCATCTCCTGTCCGCGGGTGGAGGGTGTGACTTCGAGCCACGACCAGCCTTGTCGTCGGCAAAAACGGGGATCACGGCCGCGATCCAAACCCGACGTGCCCCTTTACCTAGAGATCGATATTGGCAGCGCCGACGCCCTCGTTTTCTCCGACGAGCCCTGAGGGAGAGCTGGGAAGGCGCTCCCGGCTCGAAGGCAATTCATTGCCTCCCTCCGTCTTACGCGCTAGGCAAGCTTCGGACAAATCGCCGCATCCGGACCAATGAAGAAAAGCAAGGGCAATTTGGCGTCAAGGCCACGCCTTTCGGACGTCGCAAACGCAGCAGGCGTCTCGTTGGGCGCCGCATCGAAGGCCTTGTCGGCGCCGGACGCCGTCCGTCCAGCCACGCTTCGAGCCGTTCGGCGGGCCGTGGAATCGTTGGGTTACATTCCAAGCGGCGCGGCTCGCGCGCTTGCCAGCCGGTCGACGGGGATGGTGGGCGTCGTGCTTCCGACCATCAACAATCCCGTGTACGCGACCTTCGTGCATGAGCTTCAGAAGACGCTCGCCAGGCAAGGCCTGCATTTGCTTGCGCTGGCGCACGAATACGACCGGGAAAGCGAGATCCGACTCATCGAACGCCTCGTAAGCCGCAGCGTCGACGCTCTCATCATGATCGGGACAGACCACGACGACCGCACGACATCGCTCCTGAAAAAGATCGGCATGCCGCACGTACATTGCTGGTCCAGCGACAAGGCCCCGAGACAGGGTGCACTGGGATTCAACAACCAGGCGGCGATGATCAAGGTGGTCGATCATCTTGCGGACCTTGGCCACAAACGGGTCGCGATGGTCGGCGGCGAGACGTGGAACAACGAGCGCGCTCAGTGGCGCCTGCGAGGAGTCAAGAAGGCGGCAGCCGTCCACAAGATCGAGCTGGTCGAAGTCGCGACCGTGCCGCTCACCATCGCGGGGGGACAAATCGGTTATCGCCAGATCGATCCGGTCCGGAATAAGATCACGGCGTTGATCTGCGGCACCGACCTTCAGGCGGCCGGCGCCTTGCATGCCGCCCGCACGGAGGGAGTGGTTCTTCCCGACCAGCTCTCGATCACCGGGTTCGACGATATCGAGATGGCGGCGCTCCTCTCCCCGGCGCTCACGACCATTCGTGCGCCCATCGCAGAACTGGCGGTCACGACCGGCAATGCGATCATAGGCATGTTGCAGGGCGAAGGCATCCCGAAGTCCCTGTCGCTACCCACAGAATTGATCGTCCGCCAGAGTACGGGCCGAGCGCCGGACTAACCCATCGTGATCAGCTTGGTATCGCTGTACGCCTGAAGCCCCTCGATCCCGCCCTCAGACCCGAAGCCACTTGCCTTGACGCCGCCGAAGGGGGTTTCCGGGGTCGAAACCACAAGCGAATTGATGCCGATCATGCCCGTCTTGATGGAACGGCCTATGTCGCGGATCCGCTTCAAACTCGACGTGAAGGCGTAGCCCGCCAGGCCGGCGTCCACCGCGTTCGCTCGTTCGATTGCTTCGTCGTCGTTGGCGAACGACACGACAGGCGCGATCGGACCGAAACATTCCTCTCGCAACAGAAGAGCATCGTCGGACAAGTCGGAAAGGACGGTCGGCGCGAAGAAATTGCCGACGTTCCCCAGCCGGCGGCCGCAGGTCATCAAACGCGCGCCGCCTTTCTGTGGGTCCTCCACGAACCGCTGCATCGCGTCTACCCGGCGTTCGTTGGCCAGCGGCCCCATATCAGCCTCCGGATCGAGCCCACTCGCGACGCGCATCGACGAAAATCGTTCGGATAGATCCCGGGTAAAGCGCTCGTAGAGGCTCTCGTGCACGAAGAAACGGCCCGGGCTGACGCACACCTGTCCGGCATTTCGAGTCTTTCCGCCGGCGAGAAGCCGAAGGGTCGCATCGTAGTCGGCGTCATCGAAAATAAGGACCGGCGCATTGCCTCCCAATTCCATCGTCACGCGTTTGACGCCGTCCGCAGCAAGCTTCATCAGGTGAATGCCGACGGCCGTGGACCCTGTAAAGCTAATCTTGCGGATCTCGGGTCGGGCTATGAGGTGTCTAGAGATATCGGAAGGCACGCCGAATACCAACTGGGCGCACCCGCGAGGAAGGCCAGCGTCATGCAAGGCGCGCACCAATTCGACGGCGCAACCGGGCGTTTCCTCGGACGCCTTCAGAATGACCGAACATCCCGCCGCCAAAGCGCCGCCCAGTTTGCGAGCCGGAGTCAGGGCCGGAAAATTCCAAGGCGTGAAGGCTGCACACGGACCGACGGGCTCGCTTACGACGAAATGATCCAGGCTCTCGTTGCGAGCCGGTACGATCCGCCCGTAGGCACGTCGCCCCTCTTCGGCATACCAGTCGAAGAGCTCCGCGGAATGGATTATCTCGCTCTTCGATTCTCCTATCGGCTTGCCCTGCTCCAACGTCATGATGGCAGCAATGCGGTCGAGACGCTCGCGGATGAGATCCGCCGCTCGACGCAGGACCTTACTGCGCTCGAAGGGCGAGACTGCACGCCAGGCGGCGAACGCCTTCGCGGCCGCGCGGACCGCTTCGTCCAGCTCGGCGGCGGTCGCATGCGGAAGCTCCGCGAGCACCTGCCCCGTCGCTGGATTGAAGACTGGCTCGCTCGATCGTCCGTGTTCGAGGCCTCGCTCGCGACCATCGATCCAAAGTGATAAGGTGCCATAATCGGCTGTAGTCATATCCTCTCCAAAATCATATCGGCGCCTTTTTCCGCAATGGCGATCACCCCGGCGTTGGTATTGCCTGAAATGACGGCCGGCATGATCGAGGCGTCGACTACGCGCAGGCCATCGATGCCCTTGACGCGCAAGCGATCGTCGACAACGAGTCCCAATGCGGCGGTGCAGCTGGCATGGTACAACGAGCCGCCGGTCCTGCGCGTGTACTCAAGCAGTTCCTCGGCCGACGTGTTCGACGACCCCGGCATCTCCTCTGCGGCGACGAATGGAGCCATTGCAGGCTGGCGCATGATCGATCGGATCAGGCCCAGTCCGCTGACGACCGCTTCGCGGTCCCCCTGCGTTCCTAGATAGTTGGCAGAGATTTCAGGAGCGACCGATGGATCCGGAGAGGTTATCCGCACGTATCCGCGACTTTCCGGCCGCAGTTGACAGGCCGAGGCGGTAAAGCCGGAGAAATCGTGCAGCCGCGTCCCCATCGCGTCTGTACTGAACGTGATGAAATGCACCTGGATGTCCGGTCTTCGGTCGGTAGCTAGTTCCGTGCAGAAGAACCCTCCCGCGTATCCGGCGGAAACGGTCAGCCCTCCCTTTCGTTGCAACAAGTATTTCAGCCCCAGCCGAAGAGTTCGAAGCGGGGATTTGAGATCATCGTTCAAGGTCACGGGCTTGGATGCCCGATAGACGACCCGCGCCTGCAGATGATCCTGGAAATTCTCGCCGACGTGCGGGAGATGATGGACGACGTCGATGCCGAACCTGCTCAACCGACCGCTGTCGCCAACACCGGAGAGCTGGAGAAGTTGCGGCGTGTTGATGGCTCCGGCGCTGATGATGATTTCGCGCCGCGCCGAGGCGATCTCTACGCGGCCCTTTCGCGTCCATTCGACGCCGGTCGCCCTCCTCGCGTTGAAGATAATCCTTCGAGCGAGAGCTCCGGTTACGACCTTGAGATTCTTGCGGCTTCGTATGGGCCTCAGATATGCGACCGCGCTGCTCGCGCGCCGCCCTCTGCGGGCCGTCGCTTGGTAATAGCCGGCACCCTCTTGACTCTCGCCGTTGAAATCCGGATTGACCGGATGCCCGCCCTCCCTCGCTGCGGCGATGAACGCGTCGCACAAAAGATGCGGTTCCGTCGGATCAGACACGCTTAGGGGTCCCCCGACGCCGTGATAGCTGGATGCTCCCCGCTGCTGGTCCTCGGCGCGAATGAAATACGGTAGCAGATCGTCATACCCCCAGCCGACATGGCCGGCC
The DNA here is from genome assembly GCF_028128765.1 of Bradyrhizobium sp. CCBAU 51627. Classification (GTDB taxonomy): domain Bacteria; phylum Pseudomonadota; class Alphaproteobacteria; order Rhizobiales; family Xanthobacteraceae; genus Bradyrhizobium. Next base: position 959,986 of record NZ_LBJG01000024.1, on the reverse strand, counting down.
GCTCGCCAGGCGTCGAAGTCCTCCCGCTGACCTCGGACGTACAGCAATCCGTTGATGGAGGAGGATCCGCCGAGCACACGTCCACGTGGCTGAGCGATGCGACGCTCGTGCATCTGCGGTTCGGGCGCCGTTTCATATAGCCAATTGAGGCCAGGATGCTTGAATAGTTTACCGTAGCCGAGAGGCACGTGGATCCATAGATTCCTATCTTCCGGTCCGGCCTCGAGTAGAAGAACACGGTTTTTCGGATTGGCGCTGAGCCGGTTCGCGAGGACACAACCCGCGCTCCCCGCCCCTACGACGATGTAGTCGAACGTTTCCATTTCGCTCATGACAGCTTTTCCAGCACCAACCGAGCGATAGCCATCGAAGCTGTGAGACCCGGGGATTCGATCCCGAACAGATTGACCAAACCGCGACGACCATGTTCGCTTTCCGATGAGATGACGAAATCTCCGGCCGGCTCGCCGCGGCCGGAGATTTTGGGTCTGATGCCCGCATAGGCGGGATGTAGGCGCCCGGGCTCGATATTCGGCCAAATGGCGCGTGCCGCAGCCAAAAACGCTGGTTTGCGGCCGGCATCGACGTCGTAGTCGATCTCGTCGATCCATTCGACATCAGGCCCGAAGCGAGCTTGCCCTGCCATATCGAGGGTAAGGTGCAGGCCTAATCCGCCCGCCTCGGGCACCGGATAGATGAGGCGTGAAAAGGGCACTCGTCCGTCGTAGGCGAAATAAACTCCGCGCGCCAATCGCAATGGAGGCACGTACTTTGCCTCGACCCCCTCGATTGCGGTGGCGAGCTTTTGGGCGCCGAGCCCCGCAGCATTGACGAGGATCGGGGCCGAGACGACCGCATCGTCTTCACCTTGGATCCAAACATCCCAACCGTCGCCTCGCCCGCCGACGCGCTCGACAAGCGTGTTGCGAGCGAAAACTGCTCCCCTTTCTTCCGCCTCTCCCAGCATGGAAAGCATCAGCACGTGAGAATCGACTATTCCGGTCGACGGCGAATGAAGGGCCGCCGCGCATGTCAGCGCGGGCTCCAGCGCCTGCACGCCCATTGGGTCCAGCAGGTGCAAGTCGTCCACCCCGGCAGCCTCGCCTTTGCCTTTCAACTCTTCAAGCACGGCAATCTGCGTCTGAGTGGTCGCGAAGACCAATTTTCCGGACCGACGATGCGGTATGTTTCTCGCCCGGCAATATTCGTAAAGCAGATGCTTGCCTTTGACACACAATTTCGCCTTGTTCGACCCGACCTGATAGTAAAGTCCCGCGTGTACGACCTCGCTGTTGCGGCTGCTCGTCCAACTACCGAAATGACTTTCGCCGTCCAGCAGGATGACCTCTCGACCGCACATGGCTAGTTCATGGGCGATGGCGATTCCCACCACTCCCGCTCCCACCACAATAGCGTCGACTCGATCTGGCATATCTTCGATTTTTCTCGACTTGAAGCGCTTCAAGTTCCATGTATAAGGAGGTAGACCGGAAGGCGCAAGTGGAGGCTTCTGCGATGTCTGAGCGTTTGGCGCGGGACGAGCGCCGCAAAGACTTTCTTTGGTGGACGAAAATCTCCAGCCGATGGGCCGATTGTGACGCCTATGGGCACGTCAACAACGCGACTTATTATAGCTGGTTTGATACGGCCCTTACTCTTCTGGCCATCGAGCGCGGAATTCTACGCGCGCCCCGTCAGACATCCATCGGGCTTTGTATATCCAGCGAATGCGAATTCCTGGCTCCCGTTGGCTTTCCGGAAACCGTCGACATCGGCATTCGATTGGGACGATTGGGAAATAGCTCGATCACGTACGAGCTGGCGATATTCGGCGATGCCGCCGACAAGGCATCAGCTGTCTGCAAATTCACGCATGTCTATGTCGACGCCGACACGCGAGCGAAAGTGTCGCTTACCGAAGAGCAAAGATCCGCGATGAGGGATTTAGTGCGGCGTTAGTGCCCGGTGCGTTGCGGGCTACTTAGGGAGAGATGGAGTACTCGCACGGCCGCTGTGGGCGACCCGCCGAGATGACTACGAAGGCCTGCGCGAGCGGCCAGTCATCGGTAATGGAAAGATCGATCCGGGCCTCGAAGCCAGGCGGGGTCAGCTTCTCCAGCCGGGCCAGCGCTCCGCCGGTCAGCTTCATGGTGGGACGGCCGCCCGGCATGTTCACCACCCCCATATCTCGCCACCACACCCCATGAAGGATCCCGGTGCCGAGCGCCTTGGAACAAGCCTCCTTCGCAGCGAACCGCTTGGCGTAGGTCGCAACCACTATCCTTTCGCTCTTGGCGCGGCGCGCGGCCCGGGCGCGCTCAACGTCGGTGAAGATGCGGTCGAGGAAAAGATCGCCGTGCCGCTGGATCACCTTGGCGACCCTCGTGATGTCGATCAGGTCGGAACCGATGCCGATAATCATTCTTTGCGATCCCCTTGGCATGACTGATTCATCGCTTTGTGGACCAGCGCCCTAACCTTGCATCCTCGCCCGATCAGCATCTCGCAAAACAGCGTGACCAACGGCCCCCGCGGCGTCAGTGACTAGAGTCGAAGATCCCATATCTTCCTCCTCGCGGCCTACGAGCCGAGCTTGCCCGCTAGGAACATCAACACCACAATTAGGGGCATATCAACCTATATAGGAGGTATTGAACACTGAACGGACAACCCAACGGATTTTTGAGAATTCCGTCGCAGCAGTTCTGCAACTATCGACCCAAACGCGAACGCGCGATAATTTGAGCGCCGGACAGGAATTGATGTGCGGAGCAGAACCATATTGGATTCGTTGGCTGCAATCCCACTCGAGTGCGCCCCAACCTCCGATATAGGCAGCGCCCGCATCTTCGTTCAGCTCGCCGGGCGTCGCTCATGACGAGGCGTTTCGATTTTCAGAAGACCGCTTGCATCAAAAGCCTACCGCTCTGCTTTGTCGCCGCGACACTGCCGGGCGGCCCGATCAGATACCCCTGCATTTCATCGCAGCCCTCGTGCAGCAGGAGCGACATCTGAGCCCCGGTTTCGATTCCTTCGGCGAGGACCGGCACGCCAAGCCCGTGGGCGAGGCCGATGACGGCACGCACGATGGCCAACGCCCGCTCGCTCTGCCCTAGCGAGGCCGCGAAGGATCGGTCGATCTTGATGCGGTCGAGGGGAAACGCCTCCAGATAGGACAAGGACGAGTAGCCTGTTCCGAAATCATCGAGTGCAATCAGGATCCCAAGCGCCTTGAGCGATTGCATAGTCTTTTTGGCGCGCGAAAGATCCTCGATCAGGACCCCTTCCGTGATTTCAAGCTCAAGCCGTGAGGCCGAAAGCCCGCTCTGTCGCAGCGCCTTGCGGACCTGCACGTCGAGGTTTTCACGGCGAAATTGCGCCGCGGAGACGTTGACGGCAATCCTGAGGGGCTGGGCCCATGAAGCGGCTTCCTTGCACGCCTCCATCAAGACCCAGTCGTCAATCTCCGCGATGGAGCCGCTCTTTTCCGCAACCGGGATGAACTCTCCGGGAGGAACGATGCCGCGAACCGGATGTCGCCAGCGTACGAGCGCCTCGTAACCGTTGGTCGCTCCATCTCGACCCTGCTGCGGCTGATAATCGAGGTAGAGCTCACCTCTGTCGACGGCAAGCCGCAGGTCGTGCTCCATCGCGCGGCGGTAACGCAACTGCTGGTCCATCGCGCTCGTGAACAGACGGATCGCGCCTCTACCCTCGTGCTTCGCGCGGTAAAGCGCGGCGCCGGCGTTCGCCAGCAGGGTGACGGCATTGTCGGCGTCTCTGGGAAACAGGGCCACCCCGACGCAGAGATCAACCTTGAGAGCGTGGCCGTCAACCTCAATCGGGCGTTCGAAAGCGGCCTGCATTCTCGTGGCTACCAGTTCGGCGCTTGCTGGCAAAGGCGGTTGATCTGTGATGCAAATGAACTCGTCGCCGCCGACGCGGGCAACGTAGGACCCTTGCGCCGCCTCCTGGAGCCGCCGGGACCCTTCCCGCAGGACAGCGTCTCCAATTGCATGGCCGAAGACGTCGTTTATCTCCTTGAAGTGATCCAGATCGATCCAGAGCACCGCAAAGCCGCTGTCGGTGGCCTGCGCTCGCTCGATGGCGTCAACGAGATACCGATCCAGCGCGGCCCTGTTCGGCAGCTCCGTGAGAGCATCGTGGCAAGCCAGATAGCTGATCTTCTCCTGCGTGCGGTTGCGGTCGGTGACGTCGAACGCAACGCTGACCTGGGCTGCGCGTCCATCATAGACGAGCGGCCGGCACTCGATCACGACCTGAATCACCTCGCCGTCTGAGGTCCTGTGCAACTCGAAATCGCGTTCGCTTCGGCTGCATGATTCGACACACTCAAGTTGATGCTGGGACATGCCGAGGAGAGCTTCCCGAGCGTATCCGTAGTGGCGGCACATGGCGCCATTCACCGCAAGCAGTTGCCGCGTCTTCGCGTCGGCCACCCACATTGGTAGCGGATTTTCTTCGAACAGAAGGCGGAAGGAGGCTTCGCGCCGCTTCAGATCCGTAATGTCGATCCGGACGCCGATGCTGCCTCCATCTGCCGTGCGTCGTTCCTCGACACGCACCCACCGGTCACCGGCTAGATGCTGCTCGTGAGAGTGGCGTGGCAACGAATGGTGCGCCATGCGCTCGGCGAGCCACTCTTCCTCTCGTCCAACAGCTTCGGCGTACTGCCCCCGGGCCAATCCTATGCGGAGGATGGTCTCGAATGGTGTTCCCGTCGCGAGTGCCTCCCGGCTGGCGGAGTAAAACTCCGCATATTGCCGATTCCACAGAACCAGCCGATCGTCCTTGTCGTACACGGCCAGCCCTTCCGGGACCACGTCGAGTGCTTCGGTGAGGTGGGTGTGCGCCGCACGCGCGGCGGCTTCGGCCTGCTCGGCCGCGGCCTTTGCAGCTGTGAGCGCGGCTTCGGTCCAGTACCTTTTGGTAACGTCCTCGTGAGTCGCGACCCAACCCTTACCCTCCATGGGCCGATGCCGGATGCGCACGACGCGACCGTTCGTCAGCTCGACGATCGTATCGGAATCTTCGGAAAACACGGGTTCGCTGTTACGCCAGACCAGATACTCCTGCTTCGACATCTTCGGGGCGCTGCCCGCCGAGTAGCGAAGATCCACGATGTCGTTCAGCCTCATGCCCGGCCGGACCACTTCAGGATCGAGATCGTAAATCTCAAGGTACATGCGGTTGCAGACTATTAGGCGCTGGTCTTGGTCAAAAAAACACAGTCCCTGCGACATGTTGTAGAGAGCGGTGTCGAACCGTTCTGCATAGGCTGTTGCGCGTGCGCCTTCTTCAATTAGCCTGCCATGGGTCTGGACCAGTCGGACAAAGGAACGGAAGTTGGTGTTGATCATCCGGCCGAGCAGCACCAGGAGCAGCAGAAGGTTAATGCCCAGCGAAATCATCATGCCATCGCCGGACACAAGCAGCACCGTAGCTATCGGTGCGGCGGCGATCAGCATTGTTAGGCGGGACGCAGGCGGGAAGCTGCCGAGACAGTAGGCGGCGCCGACGCAGCCCATGTAGACGAGCAGAGCGACCGGGGCGCGCAGATTAGGTTCGACGGCCACCAACAGCGCCAGGATCCAGAACACGAATCCTGCGTTGAGTACGACTGCGAGGAGGCGAGTTCTGGTAAGTTGGCGATGCGCCACTTCCGGAGTGAACTGGCTCGGCTTCAGACGTACCCACTGCACCAGCCGGACGACGCAGATTGCAAGGAGCGCGGCCGGCAAGGCGAACCGCAGCCATGGCGACACCGTGGACGGGAGGACCAGCCCGACACTGATAGTATCGACCAGCAGGACCGCGTAGAGAACCGGCACCTGTTTCCGAAGGATGGTGATTTGTTCGACAAGCAACGAACGGCCGAGCGGATCGGCGATGTCGCCCAAGGAAAATGCTTCGCGCGCTCGCGAAAGTAAGCCCATCGATTCAGCCCCACACCTCGCCTGCGGCAGAGCGCCGAAAGGACGCGGAAAGATAAATGGCATTTCACGACTTAACAGCCTCCAGCAACTGCGAAGAGGCTGACGCTATTCAGCCCACCGCAGCGCCGACACTGGCCGAAGCTGCGCATTCCGAGAGAAGTGGTGAGGCTGCCGGGCCGTTTGCAGCCTTCCAAAAGTCTGACCAACGAGCCGCCAGCGATCCGGTCGGCGACCCAAAACGCCCTCCTGACCGGCGGCTCACAAACGGCCGGCTCGGAGTCGAGTGCGTGGACTAGGCGGCGCGGATCCCGCTTAGAAACGTGCTGATCTGTTCCTGAAGCTCGCGCGTTTCCGAATCCAGAACCTTCCCCGCGGCCGTAACATGTTGGGCCGCCTGGCCTGTCGCTTCTGCAGATTCGCTCACACGGGTGATGTTCTGCAGTACTTTTTGAGTTCCTTCCGACGCGAGTTGCGTGTTGGCGCTTATATCGCGAGTAGCTGCTCCCTGCTCCTCGACCGCAGCGGCGATTGAGGAAGCAACTTCGCTCACCTGCCGGATGGTTTCCTCAATCCCCTTGATCGCATGAACGGCTTGAGCCGCTACCTGCTGGACGGCCGAAATCTGTCCGGAGATCTCTTCGGTGGCCTTGGCCGTTTGATTGGCAAGCGATTTCACCTCCGAAGCCACTACGGCAAAGCCTTTTCCCGAGTCACCAGCCCGAGCCGCTTCGATCGTCGCGTTCAGCGCGAGCAGGTTGGTTTGACCGGCGATGGTTGTGATCAGCTCGACCACCTGCCCGATACGACCCGCACTCTCTGCCAGACCCTGAACGGTGGCGTCCGTCTTGTTCGCTTGTTCTACCGCCCGGGCTGCTATACCCGCGGCCTGCGATGCCCTTCGGCTGATCTCGGCAATGGTCGCGCTGAGCTCCTCGGAGGCGGACGCAACACTCTGAACGTTGAGCGAGGCCAGATTTGAGGCCTGTTCCGTCGATTTTACCTGTGCACTTGCATCCTTCGATATCGAGGACATGCTGGCGGAAGTGTCTCGCATCTGATCTGATGCGGCTGCCAGCGAAGCGAAGCTACCCGCCATCTGCCGTTCAAACCGTTGAATCTGCTGCTCCATTTCGCGTTGACGCTCGGCTGTAATCACCCCTTGCTGCCGTTGCTCCTCCTCGATCCGCGCTTTCGCTAGGGCATTTTCTTTGAATATCTGGAGCGCTCCCGCGAGTTGGCCAATTTCGTCCTTGCGAGCTGTGAAGGGAGTTTCGACAGTGTTGTTACCGTTCGCCAGCTCGATTGTGGCGTCCCGTATTCTCCTGAGCGGAAGGATCGTGCTTCCGCGGACTCCGACAACGCATGCGACCGCGAACGCTGTCGCGGCGGCAAGAAGCGCAATTTCCCGCAACAAATTGCGGTGGGCTGATGCCCTCCGCTCTGCAGCGTGATCTTGAGCCGCCTGAAGCGCGCGCTCGGCAAGGGTAACGGCTGTGGAGAGCCGCTTCACACCGAAATTCACCCACTGCGCGACACTCATTTCGGGCTTTTCTCCCTTCGAGGGGGCCTCAAAAAGCCGATCGCGCAGCGCTAGATAATTGCTGTCGAAATAGCCGGATTTGGTCGCGGCAATTGCATCACTTACGGCCGGCGGAAGCGCGGATCCCGAGACTAGGCTGTCGATCGAAGACCATGCCGCCTCGATCTTCCCTTGCAGGCGGGCATAGGTCAGCCTTTGATCCTTACCGGGTGAAATGCCTTCCAGGCTTTGAGACACGAGTACCGTCGCTTCGCCGCCCGCATTACGGAGCAACCAGACCAGCTGTTTTAGCGACATCAACTGGTCGACGACGGGATCTCTGTATCTCGCCTCCGAAACAAGTTCACCTGAGAGGCTCTCAAGGTGGCCCAGCAAAAGAGAGGTCATGTCCGCATACTGCCTTGCGATGGCTTCGGGGCGGCGTTCGGATGGAGGTTTTTTGATCGCATTGAAGGCAGCTTCGTCGAGCTGTACGAAAGCTCCAATCTCGGAACGTACGGCAGCCGCCGAGTTCGGCGCTCCTGATTGGATGGCTTCGAGATCCAGAGGCAACGCGGCTAAGGCTTGCTGAAGACTTAAACGAGTCCTTGCGAGACCAGCTTCCAAGTCCGAATCGACGATATCTCCTGAGTCGAGATACCTTGTCGTTATCGCGCGGACCGTACGCAGGTTGTGCATACTTCTGAAGGCACTAGATGAGGCTTGGGCAACTGCGGAGAGTTGCTCAGCAGTTTTCAGCTTCGTATAAGAATCGTACAGGTCGAACGATAGGACGACTGCGACGAACGCGGATACAACCGAAACTATTGTCATTAGAACGGCCGTTATCGTCACATGCTTTAGCATCGCCCGTGGCTCCTCATTTTCCAGAGCCCACTAGACATCTAACGTTCTAATAAAGAACTAATAGCTTCTATTTTTTAACTATTGACTGGACCTCGAGTTCGACAAGAGTTTGCGGGCCACGACGGGCGGCTCGCAACCGTCGAGAACCGGCCGCGACCTGGCGCTTGCCTGAGATGCTATCGCTTCTCGACTTTTTCTGGAGTGATGATCTGGACCTGCACGGGGGCCGCGAAACACTTCACCGCTACCCGGCCAAATGCTCTCATGTGGTCGCTCTTGGAATGCAGAGGGAGGCACTCGGCCGATTGCCACTCTTCAACGAATATGAGCTTGTTCGGATCAGTGGTGCTTTCAAAGAGCTCGTAGGAAATACATCCCTCTTCCTGACGGGTGGCAGCAATGCACTCCTTTGCCGCAAGGAACAATTCCGCCTTCATTTCCGGCTTCACCGTGAGCGTTGCTATCACGTAGATCATCTTGTTCCTGTCCCTTCGCGACGCGCGCGCGTCCTGTCGTGGCTATCTGAGAGTCTCGAACGTTTCACTGGCCAGGCGACGTGACAGCGTCGCCGGCCGGGTTGTTTCATCCTCGTTAAGTGCGGCCATCTAGGGCCAGCCGCTCGGACACGGGCACGGGCAGCCCCACCTGGTCCGCAAAGAATATCGGGCCGCCGGTCTGATGTGGCCAGCCGTATCCGTGAAGCCAGGCCGGATCGATGTCGCTCGCCCGCTCTGCGATCCCCAGTCTCGAAAATTAGGACGCCCTCATTGATTTCGTCAGCCGCTCCGGAGGCACCGGGGCTGGATTTCGGTTCCGGAGCGGCTGACATCGCCGTCTGCTCAGGCGGCGAAACTGGCGATTCTCCGCGTGCCAGCTCTCGCAGCGCACGGGCAATCGATTCGTCGAGAGAATTCTGGTCGCGTGCGCCGAGCACCTTTACGGCGTCGCTATAGGACGTACCAGTCAGCGTCCGCCCCGCCGAAGCGATGACGCCTCTCATCTGAGATTTCCGGAGCCTGCATTGCTTGTCTCGTTGACGATATTGCTAGTTGGGGCGGCCAACGCTGGCCAGAGCGCTTCTGACGAGCCATTATTCAGAATTGAATTGAGCCTGCGCCCGCAGGTCGGCCCCGCGGGCAAGCCGTGATAGGCGATAACTGTCAGCATGGACAGCGTGAGAAAGCCATGGGCCACGGTGCCACCGAACGCCGTCTTAGCCGCCCGTGCCGAGTCGTCATGGATGAACGGCCAGTCCTCGGTCACATCCGCGAACTTATCAATCCGGGTTTGATCGATCTCGAACCAGCGAGAGACGCCAACTTCCGTCTACAACGGTGGCATGTTCGTTCATATCGATCGCTGCCATAGTCGAACCTTTATGGCTGGCCTTAGGGCCCAGCCTGCCCTGGCAAGCCTCATCCCTTCGCCTGCGAAGTATTTGGCAACAGCCAGCTCCACGAAATCAATAGCGTCAAGATCTCCAGATCTGACGGATCTTACATTACTGGTAGTCGTAGAATCCTCGACCGCTCTTGATGCCAAGACGGCCTTCAGCGATCATCTTCTTCAGCAGGATGCGCGGCCCCTCGGGCAGGCCGAGCCGATGCTGGGCATAGTTTTCTTCAATGCTCAGCACCACGTCCAGTCCCACCGCGTCCATGAGGCGAAAAGGGCCCCGCTGCGAACCGGTGGCCTGGCTGTAGATGGCATCCACCACCTCCGCCGACGCGACACCCTCGGCTACCACGGCAAGCGTCTCACGTTTGATGGCGGCCCAGATTCGGTTGAAGATGAAGCCCATGCTCTCGCGCTGCACCACATAGGGCGTCAGGCCATAGCCGGGCAGTACGTCGACCAGAAGTTGGATCACAGCTGGATTGGTGTGACCACACGACATCAGTTCCACCGGCGTGATCGCCGGCGGCATCAGAAAGTGCATGTTCAGCAGGCGCGCTGGATTCTTCACGCTGTCGGAAAAGGCGCTCGACGAATAGGATGAGGAGTTGCTGGCCAGGATGGCGTCGGGTTCGGAGAGCGCATCGATCTGCTTGAAGATATCTCCCTTCAGTTCAAGATTTTCGGGCACCGACTCCACGACGAGCCACGCATTTTTGAGCGCGGCTGTCACGTCATCAACGGCCACAATGGTACCGGCCTTGCTGCCCGGCAGCGTGGCCAACACGGCAGGCAACTGCTCCTTGGCAAAGGCGACGCCAGCATCGCGCGTCTCGGCGCTGCGGGCATACACGCGAACTTCGGCACCGCGCGTCGCGAGCATCAGTGCGATGCGGCGGCCCAGCGTGCCCGCGCCCAGAATGGCGATGGGACGAGTGGCGATGTTCTCGGGGAGTTTGAACGTCATGGCGGTGCCTCGCGGCTTTAGGTTGGGTTTGTCCGGCAGGTTCGGGCCACTCGCCGGCAGGAAGTGGAAAACTCGATCTCAGCTCTCACCGTCGCATGGAAGTCATCGGAGCCATAGAACGGTAGTGTCGATGGCTTAGCGCAGCATCTCTCGAAGTCACAATCATCGGACAGGTGCCCCGTCTTGGAGTCTTTCGTGCGAAGCGGTACAGTTAGCAGTACCTAGCCGTCGGCTTCTTCAAGGAGCTTGCCGATGTTCCGCGACAGGTCGCCATCGACGAGCTCGATCGGAGGCTGGTCCAGCGTCATGAGACCGCAGTTGCGCCGCCGTTTTAATCCCGTGAACGATACGGTGAAGATGTTCATGGCCTAGAACAGGGTGATCGGCCCCTCAACTATTGCCGGACGAATCCGATGTACCGGGCAGCGAGTGATTTCTGTAGCGTTCACGCAGCTCCGATTTCCTGATCTTTCCTGTCGCTGTATGGGGAATTGAATCTATGACGACGTCATCGGGCATCCACCACTTAGCGATCTTGCCTTCAAGAAATGAAAGAATATCGGTCTTAGTCGCCGCCAAGCCCGGCTTAAGCTGAACGATGAGAAGCGGTCTTTCGCCCCATTTCGGATGCGAAACCGCGATCGCTGCGGCTTCCAGGACCGAAGGATGAGCTGTAACGACATTTTCGATTTCGATGGAAGATATCCACTCGCCGCCCGATTTAATGACGTCTTTAGATCGATCCGCGATGCGCATATAGGCGTGCTCGTCGATCGTAGCGACGTCGCCGGTGTCGAAATAACCCTCCTTGTCCAGGACTCTATCATCCAACCCATAGTAGGCCTTGACAACACTTGCACCACGGACCTTCAGCCTCCCAAAGGCTCTTCCGTCGTGAGGAAGCCGCTCGCCGGAGTCATCAGTGATCTTCATTTCAACGAGGAACGGTGCAACGCCTTGGCTGGAAAGCTGGGCGATTCTCTCCGCACCCGTCAACTTTTCGAAAGGGTGCTTCAGGGCTCCCATCGAGCCGACGGGCCCCATCTCCGTCATACCCCACCCTTGCGTAGCAGCAATGCCCATGCGTTCAAAGGCCTCAATCATGGTAGGTGGTGGCGCCGCGCCGCCGATCCTTAGCTGCCGAAGCGCCGGCAAACGCAAATTGTTTGATTCCATATGCTGTTGAAGCATTAGCCAGACGGTCGGCACACCCGCCGTAAACGTTACCTTCTCGTCCCTCAGAAGTTCGTATACGGATGCGCCATCTAGCTTTGCACCGGGAAAGACGATCTTACTGCCCACCATCGGCGCGTGGAAGGCGAGGCCCCAACTGTTGGCATGAAATAGCGGGACAACTGGCAAGACCGTATCGTTGCAACTAAGGCCAATTACGTCTGCCTGTGCGATCATTAGTGAATGGAGTACATTTGACCGATGCGAGTACAGGACGCCCTTTGGATTTCCGGTAGTGCCTGACGTGTAGCATAGGCCAGCGGCGGTGTTTTCGTCGAAGCTCTTCCAGGCGAAGTCGCCATTCACGCTATCGATCCAGCTCTCGTACGCGATCGCACCCCGTAATGAAGTGATCGGCATTCGGTCGCAATCCGTTAATATGACGAAGCGCTCCACGAACTCGAGTTGCGATGCGAGCTTCTCAAGAAGTGGCACGAAGGAAACATCGGCGAGAAGAACTCTGTCACGAGCATGGTTGATGATCCATGCAATCTGCTCGGGAAATAGGCGAGGGTTTATGGTGTGACAGACAGCGCCGATACCCATAATTCCGTACCAGATCTCTAGGTGTCGCCAAGTATTCCAGGCGAGGGTCGCGACGCGATCGCCAATCAAAATGCCGTCGCCGTCCAACCGCTGGGCAACCTTTAGCGCGCGCTTTCTGATCTGGCCGTAATTGGTTCGATGGATCGGCCCCTCGACAGATCGCGTCACCACCTCGCGGTCCGGATGACACGTTGCCGCGTGATCGATGATGCGGTGGCACAATAACGGCCACTCTTGCATTAAGCCCAGCACGGGATTCCCCGAAACTTAGTGGACGCGTCTGCTACATTCTAATCGGACGACGGTCGGCGCTATTGGACGCGATTGCAGCATGCGGCGATCGTGCCTCAAAACGAAATGTTGAAGAACGCCTATTCAGAGATGAATTCGAGAAGCGATGGATTGCCGGCGTTTCTCAGGCAAATGACAGACCTCGTCCTTGCGCGGAACTTGCTCGTGGCCACTCCACCCGGAGCTTCGCGCTGCGGATTCGGGGTCCCGCCGACCGGCGCGCGACAATTGGGACGGGGGCGGCGTAGCGGGCCCATCGCCAGGCCGCTCGCTCACTCCCGGCCGAAACAAGTCAGTCCGGGAGCTTGTGTTTCCTCGCTTTCGGCGGACCGGAAGCGTCACGCCCTTTCCACACTGTAATCCCGATAGTCGAAGTAGCTGGAAGCAATCGCGCTATATGCATCTAGCACGCACCATAACCAAGCGCGCGCCGTCAGGCCGGCGGGTCTGCGCCAGTTGTCGTTCCCAACTCTTGGACGCGGAGAATGCTCGAGAACGCTCGGCTCAATGAAGCGGACACCACTAGTGATTTGTGGGACAGCGAGTATCATAGATGGCACCGTTCGGCTCAAATGACTTGGAAGCTCGCAAGAGCTCCTATTCGAATTCGCCAGCACTCTTCTCTGAAACACCAAGCGTTGCAAGTAGCTAGTGACTCACAGTTGGCAAGGACAGAACTACTGATCGTGTCCCCTAGCGTGGTGTAGCTGGCGGCGGGTCACCGCGTTCGCCGGCAAGAGCCGGACTGGTCAGCTGGCGATAGCCGGGAGGCTGACGGTTGGATCATCGCTCAACGGCGCGATGGTTTCCAGCGTCATGTAGCGGGCGCGCTGGACGGCCCATTCATCGTTCTGTTCGAGCAGGATCGCGCCGATGAGGCGGACGATGGCGTCCTCATTGGGGAAGATACCGACCACCTCGGTGCGGCGCTTGATCTCGCCGTTGAGACGCTCGATCGGGTTGGTGGAGTGCAGCTTGGTTCGGTGCTGCGGCGGGAACGTCATGTAGGCCAGCACGTCAGTCTCGGCCTCGTCGAGGAAGCAGGCCAACTTGGGCAGCTTGGGACGGAGCTGGTCGGAGACCTTGCGCCACTGCGCTCGTGCAGCCTCAGCATCATCCTGGGCAAAAGCGGTGGCGATGAAGGCGGAGACGACGCGCCGGCCGCTCTTGCCGGCATGGGCCAGTGCGTTGCGCATGAAGTGCACGCGGCAGCGCTGCCAGGAGGCGTTGAGCACCTTGGCGACGGTGGCCTTGATGCCCTCATGGGCGTCGGAGACGACCAGCTTGACGCCGCGCAGGCCACGGCGGGCGAGCTTGCGCAGGAACGCCGTCCAGAACGTCTCGGCTTCGGAGGGACCGATGTCCATGCCGAGAACTTCGCGCCGGCCATCGCTGTTGACGCCGACCGCGACGATCACCGCGACCGACACGATGCGCCCATTCTGGCGTACCTTCACGTAGGTGGCGTCAATCCACAAATACGGCCAGTCGCCCTCGATCGGGCGGCCGAGAAAGGCCTTCACCTTGTCGTCGATCTCCGCGCACAGCCGCGAGACCTGGCTCTTGGAGATGCCGCTCATCCCCATGGCCTGGACCAGATCGTCGACCGAGCGGGTCGAGACGCCTTGCACATAGGCTTCCTGTACCACGGCGGTGAGCGCCTTCTCGGCCATCCGGCGCGGCTCCAGAAAGCCCGGGAAGTAGGAGCCCTTGCGCAGCTTGGGAATGCGCAGCTCGACCGTGCCGGCGCGGGTCTCCCAGGTCCGGTCGCGGTAGCCGTTGCGCTGGGCCAGACGCTCGGGGTTCTTCTCGCCGTAGGCGGCCCCGGTCTGGCCTTCCACTTCCAGCTCCATCAGGCGCTGGGCAGCAAAGCCGATCATCTCGCGCAGTAGATCCGCATCAGGGGTCTTCTCCACGAGCGTGCGCAGGTTCATCATCTCATCGGTCATCGGTGGTTCCTCGAATCAGGTTGGTGTCAGCAACCCGACCCTACCGGCGAACTGCCGGTGACCACCGCAAAGCCGCCCGCCCGCTACGGCGCTATGTGAGAGCGCGCGTCCGGGCGGCTTTGCTCTACCGAGCTACACCACCTCCGGGGACACGACCGAACTACTCTGCAATCGACGCTTGTTCCATCGATTATCGATCGGCAATCGGAGGTCATGCTCAGGCCCTCTGTTCGGCCAACAAGAACGAAGCGAAAAAGCAAACTGGTCGGGAGAACTGGCTGTCTCATCCATTCGGCGCTGCGGGACGCCCACCAGACAGGGCGCCCCGGCAGCGCAGAGAACTCCGAGATTGTAACCAGCCGCGCGCAGCAATGCATCGGACACGAGAGACTGAAAAATCGGCAACCGTGACAGGAACTAGGTCAGCGTTTTCTTGGTTTGAATCATATCAGGCGGCCTCGGCGAGTTTGTAGGACCAGGTATGGACGACGGGATGGCGATTAACGTCGTCGATTCCGGCCATGATGCGCTCTTTGAGTTCGTGCTTTGAGGTCACACGGATGTGACGCAGGACGGAGCGGGCGAACTTGGAGAAGAAGCCCTCGACGAGGTTGAGCCAGGAGCCGTGCTTGGGCGTGAAGGTAAACTGGAAGCGATCTGCTGGTCGCGTGTCGAGCCAGGTTCTGGTTTCTCGCGAGATATGTGCGGAATGATTGTCGAGAATCAACTTGATCGCGGTCCCGGCCGGATAGGCGGCATCGAGAAGCTTGAGGAATTCGACGAACTCTCGGCTGCGGTGGCGGTCTTTAACGAGCGCATGGACCTTTCCAGTGAGCAGATCAATCCCCGCCAGCAGGCTGAGCGTGCCATGACGTTTGTACTCATGATCGCGCGCGAAGGTCGCATGCACGCCCGGCACTGGTGGCAGATCCGGCGCCGTTGTCGCGATGGCCTGGATCCCCGGCTTCTCGTCGTAGGAGACGATCGTCACCGGCTTTGCCCGCCGCTTTCCCTTGGCAGAGGCTTTCTTCAGGACTTGGACTTCACGATAAACGCACAGGACCTCCGCCATCTTCCGTTCGAACTCGGCGTCGCGGTTTTCAAGGTAATAGCTCACCTTGTGCGGCTTGATTTCCTCTTGGCCGAGAATCTTGCACACCGTTCCCTGGACCAAGTTAGCCAAACACGCATGCCCTGCCGCCGGCCCCTGTTCGCGCGCATGGCGCGCCAAGAGCCGCGTCGTCCACAACTCATGCGGATAGCCATGATCCTTGGCCTTGTCGCACGCCAGAGAGACCAGCCACGCCTTGGCCTCCGGCGTAATCACCGGCTCCTTGCCTGGTCGCGGGCGCTCGTCGAGCGCCGCCAATGCACCCTCAGCCGCCGCCCGCTCGACGCAGCGCTGCACCGTTTGATGATGGGCGCCAAGTCTTTGTCCTACCGCGAAGAACGACGGGTTCTCGCGGTAGGCCAGCAGCATCGCGGCCCGCGACACCCGGCGCGCCGGTTCCGTCCTCGACCGCGAAAGAGCCGTCAACGCTTCAATCTCATCATCGGTCATTGCCAACTCGACCGCTTGCCGCCATCCCGCCATGGTGAAACTCCTCGTTCAGTCAATCGCAAACGAGGAATCCACAAACAAACGTCCCGTTCCATCACTGCCAAGTTCATGGAATCGGTCGTCTAGTCAGTACTACAGCTACCGGCTCTGCCGACCGCATGGCTTCCCGGAGCATTGTTCTGCTTCTCGCCGACTGAATCGCCCGGCGGGAAAATGCTGTCGTATATCGCACGCGCTTCTCGAATGAGACGATCTCGCTCGCGCTCCGACTTTGATACAAACTGAATAACTTCGCTCATGCTTGCTCCAGACAGTTTAGTGTGTCGATGCCGCGCTTGGCCGAGCGCTCCGCTACTTTGGCATGGTCATCATTCCGTGAACCGCGCTCGACAACGTTGTACGGTCCCGGGGTCGATTACTGCGACCATTGTGGCCCCAGTATCACGCGAGCCAACTCCGACGGATTCTCAACAGCCGAGAAGTGGCCGGTATTTCTGAGGGTAACGATCTGCGCGGTGGGAATGAGCGACCGTGTGCGTTCGCGCTCGCTTGGCAGCGACCAATCGCTATCTCCATAAATGAGCGTTACAGGAGCCGAGACCTGTCCATAGTAGTCGCGTGCCTTGCTCCAGGATCGCCAGCCTGCCAGCACCCTGCGCGCGATCCGCTTGTATCCCGGGCGACGGGCCGCTTGACCGAACTCAGCAAGCAAATCAGCAGGTAGTTTGCGCGGGTCGTGAAATCCCCCGCCCATGATCTTGCCGAGGACCATCTGGTTTTCGAGCGATGCATTGATCGCGCCAAGCACCGGGATCTGCAAGCTTCCTATGATAAAATTTGCGAACCAGTTGCCGCGTCGAATACCGTCCCCGTAGCGAGTCTCGTAGTCGTACGGGTTGATCGTGTAGACCCGCTTCACCCGCTGGGGAAGGGAGGCCGCCACTGTAAGTGCCAGCGCGCCGCCGATAGACTCGCCAACAACCGTGAGCTCCGACAGGTTTAATTCCTCGATGAAGCGGATGACGGCCTGTCTCAAGTAGGATTCGTCGAACCTCGCACTTAGATCGATGGGGGAGTGTCCGTGGCCTGGGAGATCGATGGTGTACACCGTATGCGACCCCGCGAGCAGCGGCGCCAGACTGCGAAAGTATTCAAGCTGCGTTCGGATCGTATGTATCAGGAGCAACGGAGGCCCATTGCCGATCTTTTGAAAACGTAGGCTAAGCTTCTCCGATATTTTGAGAACACGTGGTTCGGCTACTGTCACACTAAGCATTCGATTTCTCCAGCGATACAATGCGAATCCGATGCCCGCAGACTGTCGCGTGTCTACTTCTCAGACATTCGCCGTTGGGGCCGGCCTCCCTCCTCCCGGACGGGGCGTTTTTGACGGGCACGGTCGCCGGAGATGACGGACTCCGGTTGATCCTTCTCGCGAACTTGCACGAGCTTCAAGGAACTGTCGTTCAGTAGCCACTTGGCCAGCAGGACGCTCAGAGGACCCTGATCGACCCTGCCGATTTTATCAGTCAATTATGTGTTTCATTGGTTTTTGCAAGTGACTAGTAAAATAACAGTCATGGCGCCGGCGCCCGGATCTTGGAGCCGTTCGCAGCTTTGACCGCATTGCGATTGAATTTAGCTAATGATTTCGGCTTCAGGCGGCGTCGACGGTGAGCTGAGTGATCCAGCTGCTCCGGACAATGCCTTCCGTTAACCGAGTTGGCTAAGCGCGCCCTCTGGGGCGCACGGCTCTCCGTCCGGGACAGGCAAGACGAACGAGAAACGCGCCCCTCCCGCGGGGCAGACGTTCTCCGCGTGGATGCATCCGCCATGCGCTTCTACTATCGAGCGGCAGATCGGAAGTCCCATGCCCATGCCCTCTTGCTTCGTCGTAAAGAAGCTGTCGAACAAGTGAGCAAGGTGGTCGGGATCGATACCGGGGCCGCTATCTTCGACGCTGCAGGTAATCTTATCGTTCGCGACATTCGTTTGAATCGTAATTTTACGCAGAGAGCAATCGTTGTGCGCCAGTGCTTGCACTGCATTGATCGTCAAATTGACGATCACCTGTTGAAGTTGCGTTCGGTCCGCAAGGACGATGGGGGGTTCAACAGACGTGTTGTGAACCACGGCAACGGAGCGCGCTTGTAATTCGTGTCGAATGAAAAGGAGCGCCTCCTGGATTATCCCGTCGAGAGATACGAAATTTCGCTCAGGCGCGCGATGCGCGGCCATGGAGCGGATCCGAGCGGTCACGTCGGCAGCCCGATGCGCATCCTCCAAGATCCATCCGATCGATTCTCGCGCTTTATCGATTTGAGGGTGAGCCGCTTCAAGCCAGCGCAAACCAGCGTCTGCATTTGAAGCAATGGCCGCAAGAGGTTGGTTCACTTCGTGAGCAATGGAAGCCGTGAGTTCGCCCAGCATCGAAACGCGGGCTGCATGCGCGAAATCGCTCTGCACACGCTGCAGCATTTCCTGTGCGCGATTGCGCTCCGTAATGTCGATAATGGCGACCATGCTAGTCGCACCGCCCATGTCTTTGGACGGCCAGGCAATCGTAAAGAGCGCATCAAAAATACTGCCATCGATCCTGCGCATCTTACATTCGGTCCAATAATGAGGCTTCCGCGCGATGGCACTCAGCATCGCCTCCACGAAGACGTGAACGCTTTCGTCGGGCCAAACCGGCAAGAGATTGCCGAGCAACTCGGCCTTGTTACCCCTACCGAAAAGTTGCACGGTATGATCGTTGACATCGACCACGCGCGCGACCCTCATCAGCTCGCAGACGACATCAGGGTTGTCAAAGAAGTACTTCCGGAAATCCGAGACACCGGATTTTCTCAGCGCTCGCAATCTCTGATTTACGTTTGAGAAGTCCAGCTCCCAGAACGAAGCCGCCATGGCTTGGAAGATATTCCGATAGCGAGCTTCACTAAGCTTCAACTCCTGCTCGAAACTGGTCGCTTTGACCTCCCTCCCCGTCTCCACGAGATAGATCGGGTTACCCGAGGGGTCGTAGCGCACTGACAGGCAAACCTGCACCAATATCGCGCTACCTTGTGCCGATACCCGCTTGACTTCTCCCCGCCAACGGCCGGCCGCGACGCAACTAGCTAGTAGGTCGGCAGCCGATATAGGATATTCGCTACCGAGAAGGTCATCCGCGAACTGGCCGAGGGCAGCGTCACGAGAGTAGCCGTACAAGGTCTCCGAGGCCTTATTCCAAGCTTGTATGCGACCATGCAGGTCGCGGACGAAGACGGCCTGCTCGACAAGATCAAGTATTTCGAAGGACTCAGATGTCATTTCAACACCATGAGTTCGCTTTGCGCGACTATCGACGGGCTAAAGTCCGAGGACTTAAAGCCGGCACTCCAGCCTAGGGAGCGCATCATCCACGACGAACAGCGGTCTCGCCACTCGAGTTCCGGGGGTCGCCCTCCTATTCATAGCATGTCGGCTGGCCACGACCAATGATGTCGATTTCCACTCCCCAAAGGACGGCGTCGAGCGGATTGCTTGTTGGATAAGGCACGAGGATCGGCTCGCGCTGTCTGCGATGATGAGACCTCCGCAGCAGAACGTCCGAGGAGGATACCGAATTGGAGGGTACGGTATGACCGTCCGGGAAGCCACAGTTCTCCTTTTGTCGAGAATCATCCTTCTAGATGTCTCTTCCCAGTCGTCGTGCGCTTAAGGCAAAAAAGGGACCCGGTCAGGATGTGCAATGTCTATGGTGCCGCCTGAAAGTGGCCCGTGGCAAAGGGCGCCGATCATGATTTCAGGAGTACTAAACCTAGCAAACCCGCCAGCGTCAGCCCTACCTTCCGATCAGCAATATTAGTACGGCCATCAATGCCATGACGCCGATGCCAACTACTGTAATCCAGAGGTTCTCGTTTCTCGATGGTATTGCTGTCAGACGTCGGGACATGTTCTCATATCGACGCTTCAGCCGCTTCTCCAGAAGCTCCGTCGCGTCTGTGACACGCCGGTAAGCCAGGGGCGCTAATACATCGCCCCCTGTGCAACATACGCTATGACCGATGAGATGCTCAGGCCCAAAAGAAGATGTCTGCTTAGGTGCCATATCGACATCCGCGTTCTTAGGAATAGACACCCTAGTTCTTCGTTCGTTTCGGGAGTAGATTGTGAGCAAGGAATGCGACCTGCCGGGCCCCGTGCGGCACGAGGTAGATGACGAGGAACAGGAGCACGCCGAACACCGCCCCGGAGAGGCCCTTCGAGATGCTTTCTGCCATGTTCGGGACGAAGATGATGAAGGCCGCGCCGACGAAGGACCCGGGCAGCCAGCCGACCCCGCCGACGACCATGCCGAGGAACAGCGAGATCGCGAGCGTGATGGTGAAGCTGTCAGGCGCGACAAATTGCACCGTAATGGCGCTTAAGCCTCCAGCAACTCCGGTAATGCCGGCGCTCACTCCGAACGCTAGGGTCTTGTAGAGGGCGACGTCGACGCCCATTGCGGAGGCAGCGATCTCGTTGTCGCGGATCGCCATGAAGGCGCGACCGGAGCGAGAGCGCAACAGGTTCACAGAGAAGATGTAAACAATCATCGCCACAAGGAGGGTGAAATAATAGAGCCACATGTCCTGCGACATCGGCAGGCCTAATGGCGCGTCCGGCTTGGTGACGACAAGGCCCTGCACGCCGCCGGTCCAGTGCTCGAGGAGGTTTAACTTTAGAATTTGCGGCGTGGCCGTGGCGAGTGCGAAGGTTGCGAGCGCCAGATAGACGCCGGACAGCCGCAGCGCCGGATGCCCGAACAGGAAGCCGAAGGCGAAACAGACCACGCCGGCGATCGGCAAGGTCAGGGCGTAGTTGACGTTGAAATGCTCCATCAGCACCGCGGTCGTATAAGCGCCGACCGCGTAGAATGCGCTCTGGCCGAGCGAGAACTGGCCCGAGCCGCCGGTCAGGATGTTCAGCGCCAGCACGGCCAGCCCATAGATCAGGAGCATCGTCATCTGGAAGATGATGAAGTTCTTGGCGAACAGGGGCACGATAAGCAGTATCAAGAGAACCACGAACGAGGTGCGGGCGGCCAGCGTCATGGCCCGCTTCGGAACGGCCTCGACCGCCTGGTGGCCTTCTGCGACGACTTCTTCTGCTGCGCTCATGATCAAACTCGCTTGACGATGTGCCGGCCGAACAGGCCAGCGGGTTTGACGACCAGGACGGAGATGATCAGCGCGAGCGCGATCGGGAGCTTCAGCTCGTTGCCGACGCCGGGGATGTAGGTGCCGGCGAGGTTTTCGAAGATGCCGACCAGGAAGCCGCCGACCACGGCGCCGAACGGGCTGGTGAGGCCGCCGAGCACCGCTGCGGCAAAGCCGTAGATCAGGACGCCGCCCATCATGTTGGGCTCCAGGAACACGACGGGGGCGATCAGCATGCCGGCGATCGAACCGATCGCGGTCGCCATGCCCCAGCCCAGCGCAATCATCCAGCTCGTGTTGATGCCGACGAGCCGCGCCGATTCAGGCACCGAGGCGGCCGCGCGCATCGCAAGGCCGATGCGGGTGTACTGGAAGAAGAAGTAGAGACCCAGCAGCAGCAGCACGGTGACGCCGATCATGCCGGCCTGGTGGGTCGAGATCAGCTGGCTGCCCAGGAACGGCGCGGAGCCGAACGGGGTCGGATACTGCTTGATGGTGAAGTCCCAGATCAGACCGGCGCACGAGTTGAGGATCGCAAACAGCGCGATGAAGCCGGCGACGTTGGTCAATATCGGCGCCTTGGCGAGCGGCTGGAACAGGATGCGCTCGATCGCGATGCCAGCTACGAAGGAGAGTGCCAGTGTAATCACGAAGGCGGCCCAATAGGGCACGCCCCATTGCATCAGCTGCCAGGAAATGAAGGTCGAAAACATCGCCATCTCGCCCTGCGCGAAGTTGAGATGGTCGATCGCCTGGTAGATCATGACCACGGCGAGCGCCATGCAGGCGTAGATCGCGCCCGTGGCGATGCCGGCCAGGACTTGGTTGGTGAACAGCTCCATTGTCCCGGCTCCGTCAGTAGCCCAGATAGGATTTGCGGATTTCTTCGTTGTTCGCGATGTCCTTGGCATTGCCCGACATCACGATGCGGCCGGTCTCGATCACATAGGCCTGGTCGGCGAGCTCGAGCGCGAGCTGGGCGTTCTGCTCGACCACCAGGATCGACACCTTGTCCTCGCGGTTGATCTTGCCGAGGATGCCGAACAGGTCGCGCACCACCAGCGGCGCGAGGCCGAAGGAGGGCTCGTCCAGCAGCATCAGCCGCGGCCGCAGCATCAGGGCGCGAGCGACCGCGAGCATCTGCTGCTCGCCGCCGGAGAGCGTGCCGGCCTGCTGGGTGTGGCGCTGCTTCAGCACCGGGAAATGCGCATACATGCGCTCGATGTCGGAGACGATGCTGGCGCTGTCCTTGCGGGTGATGGCCCCTAACTGGAGATTCTCCTCCACCGTCATGGTGGTGAAGGTGCCGCGGCCCTGCGGCACATGGGCGATGCCGAACCGCACGATGCTCTCGGTGGAGCGGTTGTTCAGCGGCTTGCCGTCGAACTCGATGCCGCCGGTGGAGCGCACCATGTTGCAGATCGCGCGCAGCGTGGTGGTCTTGCCGGCGCCGTTGGCACCGAGCAGCGTCGTCAGCGAGCCCTCGTTGAGCGAGAAGGACAGGCCGTGGAGCGCCTGGACCTGGCCGTAATAGGCGCGCAGGTCCTTGACGTTGAGCAGCATCGTCATTGGTCCTTGCTCCCGAGATAGGCCTTGATGACGTCGGGGTCCGCCTGCACCTGGGCCGGCGTGCCTTCCGCGAGCTTCTTGCCGAAATTGAGCGCGACGACGTGGTCGGCGATCGACATCACGAGGCCCATGTGATGCTCGACCAGCAGCACCGTCATGTGGCGCTCGTCGCGGATTTTGCGGATGAGGTCGCCGAGCACATAGACTTCCTCGTGGTTGAGGCCGCCGGCAGGCTCGTCGAGCAGCAGGATCTTGGGATCGGCAGCCAGCGCGCGCGCCAGCTCGACGCGCTTCTGCGTGCCGAACGGCAGGCCGGACACGGTGGTATGCGCGACGTCCTCGAGGTCGAGATAGGCGAGAATCTCATGCACCTTCTTGTTCACGTCGTTCTCGCTGCGCCGGACCCACGCCAGTCTCAGGGAGTCGCTGATGATGTCGCTGGAGGTCTTCGAATGGGCGCCGACGCGGACATTGTCCATCACCGACAGGTTCGGAAACAGCGCCACGTTCTGGAAGGTGCGGCCGATGCCGATCTCGGCGATGCGGTGCGGCGGGCGCGACAGGATGCTCACGCCTTCCATCAGGATGTCGCCGGACGACGGCTGGTACAGCCGCGAGAGGCAGTTGAAGAGCGTGGTCTTGCCGGCGCCGTTGGGGCCGATCAATCCGAGGATCTGACCCTTATGCATATCGAAGGACACGCGATTGAGCGCGATGATTCCACCGAACACGACACTGACGCCACGCACCGTGAGCAGGGGCGATGCCCCCCGCGCGAGCTGGATCTGCGTCATGTCTTTCCGCCTTTTTCGATCGACGATCGGTTGGGCGTCCGGGCCCAGGCTCCGCAACGGCGATCTACCGCCCTCCGCTTCACGCGCAACTTCCCCTCCCGATTTTGCCCTTGCATTTTGAGATTTGATGCCGCGGCTCGCGCAGCATCTCCTCCGGTCGCAGTATCTTCGACTGCTCTACGGAGCTAGTCAGATGGACATGACTAGCGCCGACAATTCCGTGTCCATTTGGCGCGGCAGGTCTTTTGATCGCGCCCGACACGTTCCGACGTTCAGCTCATGGTGGCGAATGCGGAACGATCGAAAGCCATCAATTCATCGGTTCGGCCATCACGCACCTTCGCAAGCCATTGCGGATCCTGAAGTAGCGCCCGACCAACCGCTACGAGGTCGAATTCCTCCCGATCGAGACGACGGATCAATTCGTCCAACGATGCGGGTTGCGAACTCTCTCCGCCGTAGGCGGCGATGAATTCACCCGTTAGGCCTACCGAGCCCACGGAAATCGTGGGCAAGCCCGTCACCTTTTTCGCCCATCCCGCGAAATTCAGATCGGAGCCCTCGAACTCTGGCTCCCAAAAGCGCCGTTGCGAACAATGCAGAATGTCAACGCCGGCATCGACCAGAGGCTTTAGCCAATCCTCCAATTCGCGCGGTGTTTTAGCCAGCTTCACGGCGAAGTCTTGTTGCTTCCACTGGCTGATGCGAAGCAATATCGGAAATTCCGGGCCAACCGCCGCGCGAACGGCTCGCACGATATCGGCCGCGAATCGCGCTCTGCCAGGCAAGCTCTTGCCGCCGTACGCATCTTCCCTGCGATTGGTGCCCTCCCAGAAAAATTGGTCGATCAGGTAACCGTGCGCGCCGTGCAATTCGACGGCGTCGAACTTCAGGCTCTTCGCCGCCAGCGCGCCGTCGGCGAAGGCCCGGACGGCATCGGCGATAGCCTCGGCGCTCATCGGCTCGCCGAACGTTTTTTCTGGTCGCGACAGTCCCGACGGCGTGTCGTACGCACCTGGCGGCTCCCAGCTTTTTTCCCGAGTGCGTACCGCGCCGACGTGCCATAGCTGAGGCGCCATCAGCCCGCCAGCCGCGTGCACTTCGTCTACTACGTGACGCCAGCCGGCGAGCTCCTTTTCGCCATGGAAACGAGGGACGTTGGGATCGTTCAAGGAAGCCGGGCGATCCACGCCGGTCCCTTCCGAAATTATAAGGCCAACCTGTCCTTCGGACCGGCGCCGATAATACTGCGCCACCTCCTCGCTAACGACGCCATGCGGAGAGAAGGAGCGCGTCATTGGCGCCATGACGACTCGATTTGGGAGGCTCAGCCCCCTGAAATTAAACGGTCGGAAAAGGGCGTCGAAAGCCATGTGCGCTCCAGACTCGCTTCAAGCCAGCGGAAGTCGGTGCGAGCAGTTGATACCGCGGCCGCAATCCGATGTGCGCTCATCAACGATCATTTCCTCACCCTCCCAATGGCGAATTCTTCGCTCGCCTTTTTTGCCTAGGGATACCTCCCCTTAGCCCTTCAACAGGGCGCAAATGATCGTATAGTTCTTAATTAGAACTGTCAACAAACAGATGCCCAACTGTTCGGCTATTTTTCCGACGTATAATTAGTTCTTTTTTGGAATTTATTGTCAACTCGACCTACTGGGCGTGCGCTGGGCTGTGAGGCATCCATCGGAGGGTGATCCGCTGATCTCCTCGCGCTCATTTGGACCGGCGCAGCGCGACCGGAAGAAAGACAAGAAGCGCAAGCATCGAATGGCCACTCAGGATGACAGCAAGAGAAGCGGAAGGCTCAAGAGGCAGAGCGCTTGCGAACGATGCGCCGAGGGCCGCGCACCCCATCTGGAGGAAGCCCAGCAGGGCTGACGCCAATCCGGCCTGACGTCCAAATGGATGAAGCGCGATCGCGGTGCCGAGGGGATTGATCAACCCCATACCAAGCAGATACAGCGTGACGGCGGCAGTGAACGACATGAAGGTCGGTCGAGCCGCGAATACGAACATTGAGAGGCCGCCAGCAAGCGCGAACAAGAGGCCGATCAAGCCGACCGTACGCTGACCAAAGCGTTGAGCGAGGCGCGGGGCCAGAAATCCAGCGGCGAACACGACCAGAACCGTCGTCGCGAAGGATGATCCGAGTTGAAACGCGGTGAGTCCCAGTTCGATCATCAGGATCGCGGGTGCAGTGGCGAAGACGGTGTAAAGCCCGCCGATGATAAGGCTTACCGAGGCGGCGGGAAGGAGGAAGCGGGGATCGGTGGCCAGGCGGCCGTAGGCGGATGCCACGTCCAGAGCTGCCGGCGCGGCCCGGCGGTTCGTCGGATGAGTTTCGTCGACGCGCACCAAGTAATGGAGCGCGAGCACTATCCCAAACGCAGCGACCACAAGGAAACTGAACCGCCAACCCAGTAGACCATCGAGCGCACTTCCCAGCAGAGGAGAGAATCCCGGGGCAGCCGCTCCCGCAATCATCGTCAGCGCCAGAGCGCGCGCGAGCGGCTCGCCGTCGAAGAGATCCCGCGCGATGGCGCGTGACAGGACAGATGCAGTGCAAGCCCCAAGCGCCTGGATCACTCGGCCAAGAACCAGGAAGGAAAGGGTGTCGGCGAGGGCACAAAGGAGGCCTCCCGCGGCGAAGACTGCAAGACCGCCCAAGACCAACCATTTTCGGCCGAAGACGTCGGAGAGCGGCCCGGCCAGAAGCTGTCCAAACGCGAAGGCAACGAAGAAGCTGCTCAACGTGAGCCCTAGTTCGCGTGAAGAAACGCCGAGGCTGGCGCCGATCCGCGGAAAGGCAGGAAGAATGATGTTGGTGGCAAGTGCGCCTAGCGCCGACAAGCCGGCGAGCAGGAACAGAATTCCTCCGGTCAGCCGGCGTTCGGCCCCCTCCAGCGGCATTAGACCGGATTTTCTTGGCTATCGCGTTCGGACGCCTCCTTCAGCACGCTTTCGGCGGCCGCTTGCAGCAAATGTGTCGACAGGCGCTCGTCGTTGACAGCTCGCGAGAGGACAACCGCACCGACCATGGTCGAGAGAATAGCCATTGCCTTGCCGCTATGCTCTTCAACGTCGGTCTCGGCAATGAAGCGGCCGATGACGTCGAGATGCGCCTTGATCCCCTCTTCGAATGCCGCTTTCACCTCGGGACCTTGTCTGGCCGCGTCCGAACCGAGTGCCACGATCGGGCACCCGTCCATCTTTTCCTCGCGATGGTCGGAGCTCAGATAGAATCGGATCACGGCGCCAAGCGGATCATCAGGATTTTTAGCAGCAGCGTCCGACCAGCGGCGGGACGCGCTCTCGAGTGCCCGCCGGGACGCCTGTACCGTCAGATCCTCCTTTGATGCGAACTGCTTATAGAAGGCGCCTTGGGTCAACCCGGCGCCCTCCATCAGATCCTTGAGTCCGATCCCGTCGAAGCCGCGCTCCCGAAATAAGCGACTTGCCACATTGATTACGGTTTCGCGGTTTTCCGCTGCCTGAGTGCGGCTGACACGCATCGATGGAGCTCCCTCTTAGAGTTCGGACGAAAGCTATATGCTATTTAGCGTCCGAACACAATCTATCAAGAGCCCGGCTTTCCTCGACGGAAGGCGCCACGTTACCATGATACCGTTATCACGTTCCCGTCAGCGTCATTTTTTAGATTGCGTTCGAACTCTAAACTGGATTATAGAGTTCGAACGAAATCTAAAGGCTGTAGGAGAGACGGCAATGAAAAAGAGAAAACTTCTGGCTTTGGCCGGTATCGCGGTCGCCGCGCTCGGAGCGGCGGCATTCGTTACTCTTACTATCCCGACCCACGAAGCTTCGGCCGCTCGCGACCCGAGGCAGGCCCCCCCGATCGTCAGCCTGGTGAAGGCGGCTCGGGTGAGCGGATCCGAGCGCGGATTCACAGGCACCATCGGCGCGCGGGTGGAAAGCAACCTTGGCTTTCGCGTCGCCGGCAAGATCGTCGAGCGGCTCGTCAACGTCGGTGAGCAGGTCAAAGCCGGGCAGCCGCTGATGCGGATCGACGAAACCGATCTCCGCCTCGCGCTTGCGGCAAAGCGCAACGCCGTCGCTGCAGCGCGTGCGGTTGTCGTGCAGACCGATGCGGATGAACGTAGATACGCCAATCTGGTCAACGACGGTTGGGCATCCAAACAGCGCTACGAGCAAGCGAAGGCCGCGTCTGATACCGCCAAAGCGCAACTTGCTGCAGCCGAAGCCGACGCCGGTGTCGCCGAGAACCAGGCAACCTATTCCGTCCTGGTGGCGGACGCGGACGGAACGGTCATGCAAACGCTAGGCGAGCCCGGCCAAGTGGTATCCGCCGGTCAGCCTGTGGTCAGGCTTGCTCAGGCCGGTGCCCGCGAAGCTGTGGTCGCGCTTCCCGAAACGATCCGGCCGGCGATCGGTTCGCTCGCCGAGGCCAGCCTGTACGGAAGCGATGGACGCCGCTTCGCAGCGCATCTTCGCCAGTTGTCTGATTCCGCCGATGCCCAGACCCGCACCTACGAAGCCCGCTACGTGCTCGACGGCGAGGCCGCGGCGGCTCCGCTTGGCGCGACGGTCACCATTCGACTTGCAAGCCAAGACAGTCAGCAGGAAACGCAGGTGCCGCTGGGTGCTGTCCTCGATAACGGCACAACGACGGGCGTTTGGGTCTTCGACAGCACCTCCTCGACCGTGCGCTTTCAGTCCATCAAGCTTCTGCGTGTGACCAGCGAAAACGCGGTGGTCTCTGGACTGAGCTCTGGTGCATCTGTTGTTTCGCTCGGTGCTCATCTTCTTCAGGAGGGCGCCAGCGTCAGGACAGCCTCTGAGAACAGGAGCAGCTGATGAAGTTCAATCTTTCCGCGATTGCCGTTCGCGAACGCGCCGTCACCCTGTTCTTCATCCTACTGCTGGCCGCCGCGGGCGCCTACGCCTTCCTCATGCTCGGGCGCGCCGAGGACCCCTCATTCACCATCAAAACCCTGACGGTCACGACCGTCTGGCCCGGCGCTACTGCGCGGGAAATGCAGGACCAGGTCGCCGAACCCTTGGAAAAGCGGATTCAGGAGCTGACCTGGTACGACCGGGTGGAGACGACAACGCGCCCGGGTTATGCCTACATGACGGTCACGCTGAAGGACAGCACACCGCCATCGAGCGTGCAGGAGGAGTTCTATCAGGCGCGCAAGAAGCTGGGCGACGAGGCGCGCAAGTTGCCGGCCGGCGTGCTCGGCCCCTTCGTGAACGACGAATATTCTGACGTGAGCTTCGCTCTGTATGCCCTCAAAGCGAAGGGTATGCCCATGCGCGAGTTGGCCAGGAAAGCCGAGTCCATTCGCCAGGACCTCCTGCACGTGTCGGGCGTTAAGAAGATCAACATCCTCGGCGAACGACCCGAACAGATTTTTGTCGATTTCTCCTATGCCAAACTGGCCACTCTCGGCGTGTCGCCACAGGACATCATTGCCGCCCTGCAACGGCAGAATACAGTGATGCCTGCCGGCTCGATCGACACCCAGGGTCCGCAGGTCTTTATCAGGATCGACGGCGCATACGACAGCCTCCAGACGATCGCCGACACGCCAATTGTCGCTGCGGGGCGGATGCTGAAGCTTTCCGACATCGCCGAAGTCCGTCGCGGTTATGAGGATCCTCCCACTTACCTCATCCGGCACCAGGGCGAGCCCACCATCTTGCTCGGTGTCGTTATGCAGGAAGGCTGGAATGGTCTCGCGCTCGGCAAGGCGCTGGAGGAGAGGTCCGCGGCTATCGCGCAGACGCTGCCGCTTGGCATGACGCTGGATAAAGTGACCGATCAGGCAGTCAATATCAGCTCGGCAGTCGACGAATTCATGCTGAAGTTTGCGATGGCGCTCGGTGTCGTGCTGCTGGTGAGCCTTCTCAGCCTCGGCTGGCGCGTCGGAATCGTTGTTGCGGCTGCCGTCCCTCTGACGCTTGCGGTCGTGTTCCTGATCATGCTGGAAACCGGCCGATTCTTCGATCGCATTACGCTCGGTGCCCTCATCCTGGCACTCGGTCTCCTCGTCGACGACGCCATCATCGCCATCGAGGTGATGGTGGTGAAAATGGAAGAGGGCATGGAGCGCATCCAGGCCGCGGCCTACGCCTGGAGCCACACTGCGGCGCCGATGCTGTCCGGAACGCTCGTGACGATCGCCGGCTTCCTGCCGGTAGGCTTCGCGCGCTCGACTGCGGGCGAATACGCCGGCAACATCTTCTGGGTGGTGGGCTTTGCGCTCATCGTCTCCTGGATCATTGCGGTCGTCTTCACGCCCTATCTCGGCGTCAAGATGCTGCCTGAAATCAAATCGGTCGAGGGCGGTCACCACGCGATCTACGACACACCGAACTATCGGCGCTTGCGCGGGCTCATCACCTTCGCTGTGCGACACAAGTTCGTGACCGTCGGCATCGTCGCCGTCGCTTTCGCACTTTCCGGCGCCGGGATGGCCGCTGTCAAACAGCAGTTCTTCCCGACCTCAGACCGCCCCGAAGTGCTGGTGGAGGTTCGTCTTCCGGAAGGTACCAGCATTGAGACGACGACAGCCACAGTCGAGAAGCTCGAACGCTGGCTGCACGATCAGCCCGAGGCCAAGATCGTCACGAGTTATATCGGCCAAGGCGCTCCCCGCTTCTTCTTCGCGATGGCGCCCGAGCTGCCCGATCCGGCTTTCTCCAAGATCGTCGTACTGACACCGGATGCGGAGGCGCGCGAAGCCCTGAAGCATCGACTCCGAGAAGCCGTATCAAAGGGACTTGCGAGAGAGGCCAATGTGCGTGTCACACAACTGGTGTTTGGGCCCTACACGCCGTTCCCTGTGGAGTTCCGGATCATGGGGCCGGATCCGGCGCAGCTGTACGATATCTCTCAAAAAGCCCTCGGCGTCATGCGTGGCGTGACCGATGTACGCCAGCCGAACCGCGATTGGGGCAATCGGACGCCCGTGCTCCGTTTCATCCCGGATCAGGATAGACTGAACCTCATCGGCCTCTCGCCTACGGAGATGAGCCAGCAACTCCAACTTCTCCTGACCGGCGTCGCCGTTACGCAGGTACGAGAGGACATTCGCAATGTCCCGATCATGATGCGCAGCGGTGGTGGCGAGCGGTTAGACCCCTCCCGCCTGGCGGATTTCTCGCTCATCAGCCGGGCGGGCCGACAGATTCCGCTCGACCAGATCGGCCACTCGGAAATCCGTATGGAGGAGCCGATTCTGAAACGCCGCGATCGCACGCCGGTCATCACGATCCGCTCGGATATCAATGAGGCGACCCAGCCTCCAGAGGTTTCCAAGCAGATCAAGACGGCCCTTCAGCCGCTGATCGCATCTCTGCCGGCGGGCTATCGCATTGAGATGGGTGGCTCGATCGAGGAAGCTACCAAGGCCAATGACGCCTTGGCGACTGTTTTCCCCGCCATGATCGCCGCGACGCTAATCGTCATCATGCTTCAGGTGCGATCCTTCTCGATGATGGCACTCGTCCTGCTGACCGCACCCCTCGGTGTCGTCGGAGTCGTGCCTGCGTTGCTCGCTTTCAACCAGCCTTTCGGGTTCAACGCTATTCTGGGCCTGATCGGACTTGCGGGGATTCTGATGCGCAACACGCTGATCCTGACCGAGCAGATCAAGGAGAACCTCGCTACCGGTCTCGATGACTATCACGCCGTCATCGAGGCGACGGTGCAACGTACAAGGCCCGTGATCCTGACCGCACTTGCTGCCGTGCTGGCCTTCATTCCTCTCACGCATTCCGTGTTCTGGGGATCGATGGCTTACACGCTCATCGGTGGCACGGCGGTCGGAACGCTGCTTATTCTGCTGTTCCTCCCGGCGCTCTATGCCGCGTGGTTCAGGATCAAGCCGACAAAAGACGAGGCGCCTGAGAATTCGGCGACGGCAGAACCTCACGTGCGTGAAGCAATGGCCGCCGAATAGGGCCTCGTTGAACTCATGACTATTCGAATTCGAACCGGAGACTTCCCGCGAAAGCTCTCGTGCACATCCTTGAGATGTCCGAACCTCGCTTTCGCGGTCGTCGACGACGGTGGCCTTGGTGGTGCGCGATCCGTAGGCGCGCCGCCCGTCGACGCAAGAAACGCATGACATCCAGAGTCCACGGAGAACAACTTGAGCAGACTATTCACTCTCCTCTCAATCGTCTGTGCCGGCTTGGCCGGCGCGGATCATTTGAGCGTCGCGCCGACCCGCACAACAAACAACTACGGATACTGCCTAGAGGACTATTCGTCAGGCACGCGAAAATGCAGCTTCGATACGATCGAAAAATGCATCGCCGTAATTTCGGGGCGCGGTGGTAGCTGCGCTCGCAGCTCCTAACCAGCCGAGGTTTTACTGCAACCCGCGAGATCTATCCCCGCAATTGAGCACGTCGGCTGAGCCGGCGCGGCACCAAGCGCATTGTACCAACCTACCGGCGCAGCAAGATGGTTATTGCACCTAGTAACTATAAATTCTAAAGTGACTTCTCAATCAACTGCCTAGGGGAAACAAATGCGCAAGGCTGGTATACATAACTTTCCAGAGATCGATCGAGTAGTCTATGGCAGGTCCGCTGCCGAGGCTTTGAATGATGAAGCGGTGCGGTTGAACGCCAACCGCGTTTTCCTCTTGGTCAGCCGGACCTTGAATACGAAGACCGATGAGATCGAAAAGATTCGTCGTGCGCTCGGCAACAAGCATGTGGCTACCTTCGACGGAATTGCGCAGCACACGACTCGAAAACAGGCTGCGGAAGTCGCGCGTCAAGCAAACGAAGCGCAAGCTGATCTGGTCGTTGCCGTCGGCGGAGGTTCTGCCATCGACCTCGCGAAGATCGTCATCATGGCCATGGAACACGATATCCGCGATGAAGCAGGGTTCGATCCGTTCGTTATGGGGCCTGGCGTGCCCTTCTCTCCATTCCGTGCGCCCACAGTCCGGCAGATCGCAGTGCCGTCGACGCTGAATGGCGGCGAATACAATGCCGGTGCGCTCGTCACGGACGAGCGGACCAAGCTAAAGCAGATATTCTTCCACCCACAGATGTCACCCGTGGCGGTCATTCTCGATCCCGACCTTAGCCTTCATACGCCCATGAACTTATGGATGGGATCCGGGACACGCTCGATGGATCACGGCATCGAGGCACTGTGCTCGCCAGCCGGCACGCCATTGGCCGACGAAGTGGTCTTGGCGGGCATTCGTCTTTTGCGCGAGGGTATGCTCCGCACCTTGCAGCACCCGGATGATTTGGAAGCACGACGTCAATCGCAACAAGGCTCATGGCTCGCCGCTTTCGGTCTACAGGCACGCGTTCCGATGGGGGCAAGCCACGGCATCGGACACGTGCTCGGCGGCACTTTCGATGTTCCCCACTATTACTGCACGCCCGTCATCATGCCGAGTCTTCTTCGGTACAATAAGGCCTTTACAGAAGATGCTCAGAAGCGCTTGGCGGCAGCGCTCGGCAGCCCGGATATGGAAGCTGGAGATGCCTTCGCTGATTTCGTCAAGGCCCTCGGATTACCTACGCGTCTGGCTGACGTCGGCATCGGCGAAGACAAGTTCGAGAAGATCAGCAAAATTGCGATCAATCACCGCTTCGTTCAAGCCAATCCGCGGCCCTTCAAGAGCGAATCCGATATCATCGACCTGCTGCGAATGGCCGCCTAGTCGGTCGAGCTGTCCGTTAATGAGTGCTATCGGGCTCGCAAGCTTAAGCTTGCGGGCCCTATTTCTATGCACCTTCATTCGCCTGGATGTCGGCTTAGTGACGGCCTCAACGGAGAGCAAGCAGCGATGACGGGTCGAGATCGGACAACCGCGGGTACCCGTCCACGGCCATGAGCAAGTCTGCCTCCGCAAGGATGCAGCGAAGCACATGAACGATACCCTCTACGCCATCCAACGCCAGCCCATAAGCATACGGTCGGCCAACACCGATGGCTTTGGCTCCCATGGCCAACGCCTTGATCACATCAGTTCCCGAACGTATCCCGGAGTCGAATAGAACGGGCGTTCTGCCCGAGGCTTTGACAATGCCCGGCAGGAGGTCGATCGCGGCGATGCCGCCGTTCGCCTGGCGGCCCCCATGGTTGGAGCAAAAGATGCCGTCAACCCCCGCATCGATCGCGCGCCGGGCATCATCGGGGTGGCAGATTCCTTTCAGGACGAGCGGAAGTTTGGTCAGCGAGCGCAACCAGGGAAGATCGTTCCAGGTCAAAGGATTTCCGAATATTTTGGCCCATTGCATCACTGCGGCCCGAAGATCCTCCTCGGGAGGGTTTTGCAGCCTACCGCGAAACACGGGATCCGAAAAATAGTTGCTAAGAACATGTCCGTGAAACTGCGGAAAATTCGCCAAATTGAGGTCTCGCGGGCGCCACCCCGTGATCCATGTGTCCAAAGTGACCACGAGAGCCTTGAATCCCGCCGCCTCGGCCCTGCGCACCAGGCTCTCGGCGACCTCCCTATCGGTGGGCGTATAGAGCTGAAAAAAACCTGGCGTATTCCCAAGTTCGGCGGCCACGTTCTCGAGGGGATCGACGCTGAAGGTTGACGCCACCATCGGTACGCCGATTTTTGACGCAGCCTTCGCCGTCGCAATGTCGCCGCGTAAGTCCTGCGCGCATAAGCCAATGACGCCGATTGGGCTCATGAAAAGCGGGGTGGGAAGCTGCATTCCGAAAAGTTCGATCGACAGGTCTCGGCTCGCAGCGCCAACCAACATACGAGGCATCAAACCCCACCGCTCAAATGCCGAGACGTTTGCATTTTGCGTATGCTCGTTGCCGCAACCTCCGGCCACGTAGGCCACAAGACTGGGATTCATCGCAGCATGTGCGCGGGCTTCCAATTCGCGGAAGTCGACCGGCAGTTTCGGCAGCTTTCCGCTGAGGCCGCCAACATAGATTTCTGTCTGGTAGTCGCCGTAGTGACCCAACGTGTCCTCCCGGAGTCCTATTCCTCGCGATAGCTGGGTAGCGCGGCCGCAGCTTTCGCGAGGTGTTTGGCATAGCGCCCGACGTTTTCAGCTCTTTCATTTATGCCGGCAGGCAGACTGAAGACGCCCACGCGCTCGACCGCCCCTCGAAGCGGCTGGAAGACGGGTTTATCCCCCCGGGTCCGAGACGACCGCGAGAACGCGCGAGCTTGCTTCCGGCCTCCAGTTTCGTTCCTACTTACCAGCTTCTCTGGCGCGACGCGCCTCATAAGACTTCACATGCGCATAGGCCGCGTTCAGAAGGACAGGAATTTCTCCTGTTTTGGCCCGGCCGAGGAGGTCGCCCAGAACATGGTCGCCTTCTGTCCGTGATCGTTTCTCGATATCGCGCAGCATGGACGCCATGAGCGGCGAGCCTGGCATTGTAAAGATGGACCGCGTGCGTTCCTTATAGGCAGGACGTGGTTCAAACCCTGCCCCGGCCGCGATCCCGCTGCACTCGTCGAAAAGCTTCATCACAAGGTCTGATGCGTCGGCGGCGACGATATCCCCGATCGACGCTCGCATCAGGCAGGTCGAGCCGGCGGCCGTGGCGATGAACACCCATTTCTCCCACATGTCCTGCAGGATGTTGTCGCTGGCCTCGGCAATAAAATTGGCGCCTGACAATGCCGCGATGATCTCATCGCGGTGTTTCGATCGCGCCCCGTTTTGCTCGCCAAAACTCAGCGTATGCAAATCGACAAGATGGAGGATCTCGCCGTTCGCAGACAGCGTGGCCGAGATGGCGCATTGGCCCCCAAACACCTTCTCCTTCCCGAAGCGGGCGTTCAGCACATCAATATGACGCAGACCATTCAAAAAGGGAATGATGACCGTGTCGTCTCCGACCGCGGGCGCGAAAGACTGAATGGCATCTTCGAGGTCATAGGCCTTGCAGCTCAACAATATCAGATCATACTGGCCTTTCAGCCGTTCGGATGTCACGGTTGGCGGCGACGGCAGATTGAGATCGCCGGCCGGGCTCCTGACGGCAAGCCCATTCTTCTTGAGCGCTTCTGCGCGGGCCGGCCGCACGAGGAACGTGACATCACGCCCGGCAGCCAAGAGCCTCGCCCCGAAATAGCCGCCCAAGGCTCCCGCTCCGATCACCAATATTCGCAATTTCGTTCTCCTGTGGTTACACGATCGGCGGGCGCCAACCATGACACCCGCTCCGTCGAGAAAACGCCCGCATTAGGGCTGCTATCGAGCTTACGACATCAGTCAGCGTTGATGAGGTTGCCTACCGGAACGTAGGTGGTGCCATTGAACTGCTGGAGCTGAAGAGTCGTCCAAGCCTGGTGGTTTTCAGCGCTTGTGTTGATCGAAATTCCAGGCAGAACAAGGGACGGCGAAAAGCTCTTGATGTTGAGTGCCTGCTTGAGAATGTTCTCGCGGGACAGATCGTCTCCGCACTGCTCGAGCACGTGCGCCAGAATTTCCCCTTGAACGTAGCCCACCGTATAGGTCTGCTCAGCGACATCTCCGCCAGGGATATACTTCGCGAGGAAGGCCTTGTAGGCGATGACGTCGGGATCGTTCGCCCAATTCGGGTCCATCGGATCCTTGAAGAAAGTGCTCGAAACGACACCCTTAGCGTTCTCCAGCCCCGCCGGGACGAGTGCGCCGGCGACCGTGCTCGCAGCAAGATTGAGAACGATCAAAGGATTCCAGTTGATCTCCCGAATTCTCCTTAATGCCTGCGCTGCGAATTTCGGAGAGCCGCCGAAGAAGATCACTTCGGCCCCCGTGCTTTTCAAGGTCACGATCTGGGAATCGACCGTCGGGTCGGTGATCTCATAGGACCTGGCCGTCACCAACTTGTCGAAGTCGTCCTTCAGGTAGGAGCGCACTCCCTTCAGCAGGTCCTTTCCCATGTCGTCGTTCTGGTACAGGACGGCAATTCGCGCACCAGGCTTATTCTGACTGATGTACCTCGCGTAGACCTTGCCCTCGACTTCGAAGCTCGGAAGGCCGGTGGTCGTGTAGGGAAATTCGGCGCCGTTCGTGAATTTGTTCGCACCGGATACCACGAAGAGATGCGGTACTTTACGATTGTTCGCGTATTTCAGGACGGCCGAGATGCTCGCGGTACCCAGCGGGCTGAAGAGAAATGCGACTTCGTCACTCTCCACAAGTCTGCGGTTCAGCTCCACCGATTTGCTGGGTGTGTATGCGTCATCTAGCGCGATAAGATTGATTTTTCGGCCGCTAACGCCCCCTCGATCATTGATATAGTTCACGTAACCGATCAGAGCTTTGCCAACGTTTCCCAACACCGAGGCGGGACCACTGAATGGGAACGTCGTTCCGATCTTGATTTCCGTCGGGGTTACTCCGATCGCATCTTCTGCCTGCGCCGCTCTCGAAGTCAGCGACGCCGCGATCGCGAGAAGCAACGTCGCGGCAAACATCCTGTTCAGAAGCATGAGCGTCCCTCCAACGCGGGTTCCATCAAAGCACGCCTTCCAATTTCGCGAGGCGTCGATCGAGCTCAATCCCTGTATCGGGCTCCCCTTGCATCGAGACTGCGCCGATAGGCCGCAAAGGCGTCTTCGCCGAACGCGACGTTATCGTCGAAGCCCTTCGCGATCTCGCTCCTCAACTGCCGAGCGGTACGGCGCAGCACTTCTTCGGACAGCGGCCGCCAGTCCTTCCCGAAGGTCGCCGCTGCGAGCTGTATCTCGCACGCGCGCTGCAGGATCGACATGCGGAACAAGGCCTCCGCAGCTGTCGATCCGCATGCCAACAGCCCATGATGCCTCATGATCATGTAGTTCTTCTCGCCGAGCGCCGTCACAAGACGGTCCCGCTCACCTAGGTCGGTCGAGATTCCCTCGAATTCGTGATACGCGACTTGCTCGTAGAGCATCGCTCCGTAAAAGCTGTCATGACACAGCCCCCGATCGCTGCACGCGACCGCGACCCCGGCGGTCGTATGCGTATGGGCGATGAAGTGGACATCTTCCCGAGCGGCGTGAATCGCGGAATGAATAACGAACCCCGCCTTGTTGACGCGCCCCGGAACATCGATGACCTTGTTACCATCAAGATCGATTTTGATGAGATTGGATGCCGTGACTTCGTCGTAGGTCAAGCCGAACGAATTTATCAGGAACTGTTTGTCCGGGCCCGGAACGCGAGCCGTGATGTGATTATATATGTGCTCGCACCATCCTCTGTCGGAAAAGATATGGTAGAGCGCAGCGAGATCTTCTCGAACGAGCAGCTCGA
Organism: Bradyrhizobium sp. CCBAU 51627; assembly: GCF_028128765.1. Classification (GTDB taxonomy): domain Bacteria; phylum Pseudomonadota; class Alphaproteobacteria; order Rhizobiales; family Xanthobacteraceae; genus Bradyrhizobium. Next base: position 921,914 of record NZ_LBJG01000024.1, on the reverse strand, counting down.
CATTTGTGCCGGCGCCGCTGACGGTATGGGTCGTATTTTGGATATTCATGCGTGGACTCCCCTCCGGCGAAAGCCTCTCACTGGAGTAGATCCGGTTGCTCCTTCACGATCTTCGAATACAGCGTCTGGAATTGGAACCATCCGGCCCTCGGAGAGCCCAGGATCGCGGAAGCCTGTTTTGCGGACTCTTCAGGTATAGTCTTCAGAGCCTGTCCCGTGCGCGCCGCCGCGGCCTCGGCAAGCAACTGCACCTGGCACGACCGCTCCATCGTGATGAACCACCAAACCGCCTCGTCGACCGTTTGTCCGACGGTCAGAAGTCCGTGGTTCTGCAGGATGACTGCCTTCTGTGAGCCGAGAGCCTGAGCAATACGTTGGCCTTCGTCCAATTCGACCGCGACCCCGCCGTAATCCTCATAGAGTCCATGATCCTGGTAAAAAGCGCATGCATCCTGGGTTATCGGTTCGAGCTTCCGCGCAAGCGTCGAGAATGCACGCCCATGCGTGGAGTGCGAATGTGCCGCACCGACGGAATCGGGGCGAGCAGCATGGACGCTCGCGTGGATCGCGAATGCCGCCGCGTTGACAGGATGATCTCCTTCGACAACTTTGCCTTTGTGATTGACCCGGATGAGGTCCGACGCCTTGATCAGACCGAAGCTCATTCCGAAGCCGTTTACCCAGAACGTATCCGTAAATTCCGGATCGCGTACGGTTATGTGACCGGCCACTCCCTCATCGAACCCGAACTTCGCGAAAAGCCTGAGGCCGGCTGCAAGCCGTTCCTTTCGGTGCTGCCTCTCCTCGGCCAAGTTCTTGAAGACGGGGGGCTGCGGCAACCCAACTCCGATCTTCGTCACAGCCTCTGAATGCGAATCCTGTCGCTGGGCAACGTTCATTCTTCCGACCTCCCTATCGATGTGCGTTAGCTTGGCGCTACGCAACATTCCGACGCCGCCCGAAGCCCAAATCGTGCTATGGAGCGTCACTTGCTTCCACTAAGCTGACCAGCAAACGGGAAGAAAACAATTGAAATCGATTGTGGATCGTTGAATCAGGCTCAGGGCAAAGATGTCGAATGCACCATCAACCCTTCCCCCCTTGGCCAGCCTTCGCGCATTCGAAGCTCTCGCACGTTCGGGCAGCGTCAAACTTGCTTCCGAGAGTCTGAACCTCACGCCGTCCGCAATTACGCATCAGATACGCACGCTCGAAGCGCATTTCGGGATTCAGCTCGTTCAGCGCAGCGGCCGGAATATCGAGCTCACCGAAAGTGGCGCGATTTATGCCGCTGCCGTGCTCAGTGCTTTCAACGAACTGTTTCGCGCAAGCGACCTTCTCGAGGACAGAAAGCGAGGCCCCACCGTCAGAGTAAGCGTTACCCCGACGTTCGCCATGCTCGCCGCACTGCCACACATCGAGAAATTCCGGATCGACAATCCGGGCCTCGATTTGAGGCTCGAGGCAAAGAACACTCCGGCCGATTTCGAGAGAGACAACATCGATGCTGCGGTTCAGTTCGGCGACCCTCCCTTCGGCAGCCTCACCTATCATAGGCTGCTCAGGTCACGCGCTGTCCCCTGCGCCGACCAGAAGCTCTTGGATCGGTTCCCTCCCATTCAGCAACCGAATGATTTGACGAAGCTGCCATTGATAAAATTCGCGACCGCACCCGACCTCTGGCAACGATGGTTCGAGGAATACGACCCGAAGGTTCAGTCGAAAGAACCTGAGCTGATCGCGGACAGTCTTTTGACGGCCATACAGATGGCCAGGTCATCGATGGGCGCAATACTGGCGCCGTTTCCCTTGGTCGCGCCGCTGATTGGCAGCGGCGCCTTAACTGTCATACAGAATTGGTCCTCTAAGAGCGTGGCCCTCAGAGACTTCTACTTTACGCATCGAAAACTCGATCATTCGTCCGAGAAGATCAAGGCGGTCCACAAATGGCTTAAGGGGGTTGCCAAGGCCCTGGAAGCCGATGCCACGAAGCTGGGAGCTTGAACCTTCTAGCGCGTTCCCGCCCCGCCCGCGGCAGCTCAGGCTGATTGCTTGGAATTCTTCCGGCTGCGAGCCTGTTTTGACCCTTGTCGGACGGTCCTTTGCGCAGATTTGCGCTGCCTTTCGGACGTTCCGGTCGTTTGCGGATCGGCGCCAAGGACGGACGCGCGCGCCGCACTCAATATATCCGAAGCGAACTCGGGATGATCGACTGCCCGGGCCAAAAGCAGAGCCCCGACCATTTCCGATACGATCGAGATCGCGTTTCGCTTCGAAATGCCGCGCGGGTCTTCGGCCAAGAGCGCAATCATCTCTCGCAAGCCGCTGGAAAACGTTTTCCTTATGGCGGCGCCGGCCCGAGGAACCTCGGCTCCGAGTGATGGTAGAGCGCAACCATGGCCAACGTCTTCCCGGTGTTGCTGCGTCAAGTAGCAATCGACGATCCTCCGAAGGCGCTCGTCGGGGCTCGATCCATCCGCAACCTTCCGCCACCTCTCTACCGATCCGCCCATGGCTTGAGCGAAGGCCTTTTCGATCAGATCACGACGAGACTTGAAATGGAGGTAGAAGCCGCCGTGCGTTAGGCCGGCGGACTTCATGAGTCCGGCCACTTTGATGCTTTCGATTCCCCTCTCGCGGATACGAGCCGAGGCGCACTCGACGATACGAGCCGACGTTCCGGCTCTATGACCTTTCTCGTATCGCATTATGTCTCGCCATTTGCGGACGACCGCCGATCAAAAACTCGCGGAACCATATCTCCCCCTCGGGTCACTCCTTTGGTTCGATCGCGACTCCGTTGGATCGTAGTCCAACCCAAGGCAGCCTGACACGGCAAAGCTGCTGCCACACTTATTCAACATTGAATTACGTAGCTCCGCTTCTGGATGATACTCATCATCTACATTTCACGAGGAGCCTTGGCAATGACGAGAACTGCTGCGCATTTGCCCGATCGCCCCGGCATTCCAGGGCGGATCGGCCAGAACTCCGAATCGCATGAGATCCGCAAACGGGTGGTTTCGGCCAACGGACTGGAGTTTCCGGTCCTCGAAGCCGGGGACGGGCCGCTTGTGCTGTGCTTGCACGGCTTTCCCGATCATTCGCAAAGCTGGGTTCACGTCCTTGGCCGCCTCGCGCAGGAGGGATATCGGGCGGTTGCTCCATCCCTGCGCGGATATTGGGCTGGTGGTGCTGCGCCTGACGGATCCTACCGTGCGGCGGCACTTGGACAAGACGTCCTCGCACTGATCGAAGCTTTGGGCGCCGAACAGGCTCACGTCATCGGTCACGATTTCGGAGCTCGAGCTGCCTATTCCGCAGCAAGCCTCGACGCGTCGCGAATCCGCAAGCTCGTAGGGCTGGCTGTCCCCTATGGGAAAGGCCTGCCGCAGGCGTTCGTCGCCGACGGCGATCAACAGCGACGAAGCTGGTATATGTTCTTCTTTCACTCGCGTTTTGCCGAGCCAGCCGTTCAGCTGAACGATTTCGCCTTCCTCGATCGGCTCTGGCGGGAGTGGTCCCCGGGCTATGAGATGCCGGCTTCGGATCGCATGGCGCTGATCGAAGCGTTCAGCCAACCCGGAGTACTACTTCAGACGCTCTCCTACTATCGGCAATTGTTCACTCCGCCGCCCGAAGCGGAGGCGCAAGCCCTGGAAGCTCGCGCGAACGGCCCGATCGCCGTCCCGACACTCTATCTGCACGGCGAGGAGGACGGCTGCATGTCGGTGCGTCTCAGCGACGATATGGCTGCAGCTTTCACGAAAGGCTTCGAGCGCGTCGTCATGCCGGGCGTCGGTCATTTCCTTCATCTGGAAAAGCCGGAGGCTGTTTTGAGCCACATTCTGCCGTTCCTCAGAAGCTGAGCTGCAACGCGCGGTACTGTCCCGGCGGGCCTGCTGTTCCGTTCAAAGAACGCTCAATCAAGTCAGCAAAAGGATACTTCAATGGCCAAACCGAGTCCCATTCTGATTACCGGCGCCGGTGGAGACGTCGGTTCCATGAGCAAGACGATAATCAATATGCTCATCGAAGCGAAGAAGCCGGTGCGTGCCTTCGTCCGTAAGGACGACGAGCGGGCGCAAGCTCTCCGACAGCTGGGCGTCGAGGTATTCGTTGGCGATCTGCTCAACATCGCCGACGTTGCGGCAGCCCTGAAGGGCTGTCGCCGGGTCTACTTCAGCATGAGCCTGAACCCCTACTACACCGATGCAACCATCTTGATGGCTGCCGCCGCGCGAGCGCAAGGAGACCTGGAAGTATTCGTCAACATTTCGGAGTTCGAGCAGTCTTACATGAACTTCGCGAGAATGACGGCTCACCGTGAGGCGAGGCGTGAATGGTTGGGAGGACTGGTTACGGACTGGTCGCCGCAACAGCGGGCCCATTGGTCATCGGAACAGGCGCTGAATTGGTCCGGACTGCCGGTCGTCCATGTCCGGGCCACCATGTTCATCGAGAACCCGATCCTCGCCTGGTTTCCCCTCAAGCAACTGATGGGCGCGGGCGAGCTTCATCTTCCCTTCGGCAACAAGAAGATCGCGCCGATCGCCGCTTATGACGTGGCGGAGGTCTGCGCCAAGATCCTGGCCGACCCTACGGGCCATGTCTCGAAGACCTACGAACTCACCGGTCCGGTGGCGAAAGACATGAAGGGGTTCGCGGAGGATTACGCCGCGACCTTGGGAAAGCCGGTTTCGTATGTGCCTCAAGACTTGGAGGCTTGGATCGACGCTTACATCAATGGTGCCCTGGCAGCACGTATCCCCCATACCGCAGAGCACTTAGGAATTATCACACGCCTGGCCGCGAGTGGACGGTACGAAGGCGTTACCGGCGAGCTCGAACAGCTTCTCGGGCGCGCTCCCAAGGACTTCAGGTGGGCGCTTGAGCGATCCCCACGGGTCCGCGCAGCGCGGGGCGACGCGTAGACCGCGAGGTTGAGAGTCCGGGCGCTTAAATCGCAGCTCGGGCCTTCCCCCCCACCTTCCGAGAGCCTTTCGCTGCCGACTTGGCAGCGGCCTTCACACGTTGAACTGGACGGCGCATCAGGGCCTCGGAGGCTTGGTTCAGATGGCGAAAGCATTCGTCATGTTGAAGGCCACGGCTCAATTTCCCGCTGACGTGCCGGAGGCCCCACCGACCCAGGGCCAAGACGACGACGCCGAGCTCTTGGCCGGCGTCCGTCAGAGTGTAGGCCGCCCTAGGAGGATGATCGCTATAGAACTCGCGCCGGACGAGGCCGTGTTCTTCGAGTGTTTTGAGGCGATCGGAGAGAACATTGGGCGCCATCCCTGGCAACCGCTCCTGCAGATCCTGGAAACGCATGGTGCCAGGAAGCAGGTCCCGGATTATGAGAAGTGTCCAGCGCGCGCCGACAATATCCAGCGTCCGAGCGACGGGACAAGTTTCATCAAGACTGTTTTTCGCCATCAAAGCATTCCTAGAATCGAGTATCTTGTTCAAATATAGTCAATATTCCGGGAATTGGAACTATGCGCGAATCGCGCAGGGGCATGATTCGATGGCAGCCCGGTTTGACGTGCACCGGGCGCGCCGCGATCCATCAGCGACGGCGCTGCACACCCCGCGGCGAGCGGATGCCTCTTTGCCAACGCAACCCGCTGCGAAAGGCACCTACGAGCCGGTCACCGCCCGATTGCGTCCGATGACGTGGTCATGGGCGAGCTTGCCGCCTCCAGCCATAAACTCCCTCAAGAGCGCGTCCCTGTTCGCCGGTGCCTGGGGCCGGTTGGCCCGCCTGAGGGCAAATTTCAGCTCATCTACCGTCAAGTCCGTGCAGTACGCCGGGGTACCCGGCTGCTGACGCCAGGAATCGTCGAGATCGCCTGCGTCCAGCGCGTCGAACCCCGTGGCATCCACCAAGGCAGCGGTCATGGTCTTGGCCTGAGAGTTGTCGCCGGCAACAGGAATAGCAATACGTCCCGGCGCCCCCCGCGGCTGCCCCTTCTTGGCCAACGTTTCAGCGAGCGCTGCATTCCAGGCCTTGACGACCCTCCGGCCGATCTTCTCGCTCGCCCAGACACTCTCAGGAGTGCCGCCATCGACTGCGGCAATCGCACCATCTCGGAGGGGGTAATAGTTTGCTGTGTCGACTACAGGGACTTCCGGCGGCACGGCGTGAAGGAGAGAGGCCATGTCTGGGTACCTCCCGAATGGGATCGAAAGAATGATCATCTCTGCGCCTCGTACAGCGACGTCCGCGGACACGGCCGTAGCGCCCACCTCGCGGGCAATATCGCGGATGGTCGCTGGATCCTTTGAGTTGGCAATTTTGACATCATGCCCGCTGGCCGCCAGCTTCCGCGCGAGAGTCGAACCTATATTTCCGGCTCCGATAATCCCGATCTTCATGGGTCTTCCTTCTCTCAGTCAATTCGCAGCAACTCGACGACGGTTCGTGACAACCGCACGCACCATCCGCTCGCTCTTGTCCATATCTTCAGCGAGTCGGCGGCCCGCTAAGTTATTGCGCGCCGCTCCTCAGCTCGCGACGCAAGATCTTTCCGACATTGCTCTTCGGAAGTTCAGACCTAAACTCGATCTGCTTAGGAACCTTGTAAGCAGTCAACTGCGTTCCCGCAAAATTGACGAGCTCCCCTGCCGTCAATTGAGGATCATGACGAACCACAAAGACTTTGACTGCTTCGGTGGATTTAGGATCCGGCACGCCGATGGCGGCGCACTCTAGAACGCCGGGGTGGCTCGATATGACCGCCTCGACTTCGTTCGGATACACATTGAAGCCGGAAACGATAATCATGTCCTTCTTGCGGTCCACGATCCTGGTGAAGCCGTCGGCCGACATGACCCCGATATCGCCTGTTCGGAAGAACCCGTCATTCGTCATCACTCGGGCGGTCTCGTCCGGCCTATTCCAGTAGCCAGGCATCACCTGCGGTCCTTTTCCGCAGATCTCTCCGGCTTCGCCAATCGGCAGTTCGTTTCCTTCATCGTCGCGGATAGAAATATAGGTTGATGGAAGGGGCAGACCGATGGTTCCGGAAAACTCCGTCATATTCGGCAATGTGGACGTCAGGGTCGGCGATGTCTCGGACAGCCCGTAGCCTTCGGAAAGAACGCAGCCCGTGACTGCGAGCCACTTGTCCGCTACGACTTTTTGAGTCGCCATGCCACCACCGATGGCCATCCGCAGCTCCGAGAAGTCCACGTGCTTGAAGCCGGGATGGCGGAGCAGGGCATTGAACAAGGTGTTGACGGCAGGAAAACTGTGAATTCTGTGCTTACGGAGCTCTTTGACAAATCCATCAATGTCGCGCGGGTTTACGATCATAAGAATGACTCCGCCGACCCGGACGGAGAACAAGAAGCAAACTGTCAGCGCGAATATATGATAAAGCGGCAGCGCACAGACCGTAAGAAGAGGTTCCCCCGGCGGGTGGTTGCGGAAGGCAGGCTCGCTCCACGCACTGATCTGAAGCACGTTGGCTACTAGATTGCGGTGGAGCAAGGTCGCTCCTTTCGAGACGCCGGTGGTGCCTCCCGTGTATTGTAGAAAGGCCACGTCGTTGGGCCCGATATCAGGTTTCTTCAGTGTCATGTGCCGGCCGGTCGACAAAGCTTCATAGAAGGAGACGGCTTCCGGCAGAGCGTAGGCGGGAACCATCTTCTTCACTTTGCGCACGACAAAGTTGACGAAATGGCCCTTCATGCCGAGCAGCTCCCCCATCGAACCGATGATGATATGCTTGACATTGGTCCTTGGCAGCACCTTCTCCAAAGTGGCCGCGAAGTTCTCAAGTATGAAGATCGCCTCCGCTCCGGAATCGTTCAGTTGATGCTCGAGTTCCCGAGGCGTGTAGAGAGGATTGACATTCACCACCGTGCAGCCCGCCCGCAAAGCGGCTGCGCCGGCGATCGGGTTTTGGAGAACATTCGGCATCATCACCGCAACGCGGCTCCCTTTGGCCAGGCCCTTACTCTGCAGGTAAGCGCCGATCGCAGCCGACATCTCATCGAGCTCGCGGTAGGTGATTGCCTTGTCCATGCAAATGGCAGCTTTGCGACTTCCAAACCTCGCGAAGCTCTCTTCGAACATTTCGATCAATGAAGGAAACTGATCGAAGTCGACATCCGCCGGCACCCCGTGGGGATATTGCCCCAGCCAAAACCGTTCCACGCTACTCCCTCCCCCGATAAGGACCGCTTTAGCGGTCTCGCTCGCCTGATCCGCCGCAGCCTGCATGACGTGCGTGCCTGTCCAGGCCGAATTACAATCAGTCGGCCCGTCCGCGACTGACCCGAGTTCGCCGCCTGCCTGTCATTTCGAAGTACGTCTCTTAGAGCGGGACTTCATCGCCGCCGATCGCTCGTTCCGGCAGCGCTCCGTCGCCGTCTCGAGCAATTCTCGGCCGAGCTCGCTCGACCTCGGCATCGCTCTGGCAAGCGTTAAAGCCCCGACGATGCGACAAGCGATATCCGTCGCGTCGCCGCGTGCAGACTCCTTATCCGGCAAAAGCTTCACGATAGACGAGATCATTCGCTCCAAGCCGTCGGCAAATATGGCCTTTACCGCATCCGGCTGGCGGGCCACTTCCCCCGCGAGCGCAGCTGCAGGACACGTCGAGCCCGGGGCGTCGCGCGCATCCTCGGACAGATACGACGCAACGAACTCGTCAAGATTAGGCATTTGCTCCCGGACACCATCGAGCTGGCGGAAGGCGTGATCCAAGGCCTCTCGGGCCAAGTCGTCCTTCGATGCGAAATGGTTGTAGAATCCCCCGTGTGTGAACCCCGCTGCCTTCATCAGGTCGTTCACCGACGTCCGGTCGAAGCCCTGCTCCCGGAAAAGCCTCGAGGCCCTGGCCACTACCTTTTGCCGGTTCTTGAGAGCTTGCTCCTTCGAAATGCGCACTGCCCGTCTCCGCTCGGTTGGCCTCAACGATGATACATATCATCATTATGGATTGACAACACCCTCATTGATGACGACAATCATTATTATTGAGACTTCGAGCGCCGCGAGAACCCATGCCATTTTGGAAGATTTATCATCCGGCAGGCGCGTTCAGCGCTGCCGACAAGCACGCTCTTTCACAGCGCATCACCGAACTCTATCGGGTGCTGCCGAAGTTCTACGTCATAGTCGTTTTCCAGGAGGTGGCGCCGGACTCGTTCTATATGGGGGGTGAACCGGCGAATAATTTCGTTCGGATCTGGGTAGATCACATCGCAAGATCTTTCCCACCGGACGCCAAAAAGCTGAAATCAAAGTGGTTGGCCCGGGCCGAAAAGGCACTGGCGCCCTTCGTCAAGGACCGCGGGAGAGATTGGGAAATCCATATCGACGAGACGCCTTTCGATCTTTGGCAGGTCCAAGGCATGCCTCCGCCACCACCGAACTCCGAATACGAAAGGATCTGGCTGGAAGAGAACAAGCCAGTGCCCTACCCAATCGAGGAAGCGGATTAATCCAGGCTGATCAGCGGAGGCATCGACTACATGAGCAATGACCATCGTCTCGCAGTCATCACGGGTGCGTCGTCGGGGATCGGCCTCGCGTACGCCGAAAACTTGGCGGAGCGCGGCTACGATTTGATCCTTGTCGCTCGCCGGCGAAATCGCCTGGAGGAGATCGCACGCCAAATACAGACCAAGACAGCGCGATCCGTCGAGGCTTTTGTGGCGGATCTGGCCGATGCTAAGGACCTATCGCGTGTCGAGACATTATTGGCGGAACGCGCCGACGTGGAAGTCCTCATCAACAATGCCGGTCTAGGCGCCCTTGGCCCGACCTCCCACGTGACCGCAGATGCCTTGGAGAATCTCATCAAGATCAACGTTCTCGCGTTGACGCGACTGACCCACGCAGTCCTTCCTGGCCTTCTGAAGCGGAATTCCGGTTCCATCGTCAATATCGCTTCGATGATCGCTGTTATGCCGACACCTTCCGGCGCCGGCTACTCCGCTACGAAAGCTTACGTGTTGAATTTCACGCGCTCGCTTCAGATGGAGCTTTCCAAGACCAACGTACTCGTGCAGGCGGTACTCCCCGGCCCTGTTCGCACGGAATTCTTCGAAGCCTCGGGGCTTACCAAAGCTCCATTTCCCGATGAGTTGTTCATGTCTCCGGAAGAATTGGTAAGATCCGCCCTTCTTTCCCTGGATCGACGCGAGCTCATCTGTTTCCCGTCATTGGAGGACGAAGCGCACTGGTCGGCTTTCGAGGACGCTCGCGTCGCGTTGAGCCGAGCGCTCATGAAATCGGGTCGTCCTGCGACGAGATATGCGGGCAGCAGTCCGATGTAGGCTCGCTCTTCATCTCATGATCTGCGCGAAGTCCCGAGGCGGAGAACGCTAATGTCCCCGGCCAACGAGGCGCCCTTTGCCGAGCATACCGCCGACATCGGCAACTGGTAGCCTAGAAGCGCAAACCTCATTTGCGCCCGGCGACGCCGCTCTCGGTTGGCTGACGAGATTTCCATCCGAGGGCGCTTGGCATTCTTGCGACGAATTCTATCTCAGGCGGCAGCGAATATGGCGGAAGCTGCCCCCGGGCATGCTGGGCGATCTCCTCCGCGACATCAGCTGATGGTCTCCGGCCGGAATTGAGAACAACGAATGCCTTCACGACTTCACCGCGCAGCCTATCGGGCCTTCCGACGACTACGGCCTGCGCCACGGCCGGATGCGACGTCAACGCCGCTTCGAGCTGGCTAGGTACGACCAGATAGCCACTACTGCTGATCGCATTTTCCTTCGTTCCCAGGAAGTAGACATTTCCCTCCGCGTCCATCCGGCCGACATCTCCAGTGAGGTAGTACCTGCGCCCGAAGTTATACCTGACAGACGTGCCTTCGCTTTCGTTGTGGTATCGGTCGAACCAGTGCAAAGGCGATTTTTCGGTATCGATGGCGATTTCGCCTTTCTGGCCTATCGGGCATTCGCGACCTGCAGCGTCCAGGATGACCACCTTGAAGCCCGGGACCTGGTGGCCGATCGAACCGGGCGGGCGGCGGAATTGTAGCGTCACAGCTTGGTGATTGGAGACGAACACGCCCGTTTCAGCTTGCCCATAATGGTCATGAAGCCGTACGCCCAGCCGTTCGGCGGCCCAATTTATCAGCTCGTCCGGGAGGAGTTCGCCGACGCTGGAGGCGACGCGGAGCCGGAGTTCAGCAGATCCGGGCTGTATCTTCTCGAAGCTTCGCATCGCGTTGTACCAATATGGGGACGCCGCTAGGTTCGTGGCCTTGTGCTTCGCCAGCACCCGATAGATCTGACCAGCGTCAAAGGGGCCGTCGCAAAGCACGGTGGCCCGTCCAAGCAGAAGAGGGCCTATGATCGCGTAGTAGAGACCGCCGCCCCAAGCGGGATCACCGAGATTCCAATAGACATCGTCATCGCGCAGATCGAGCCCGAGACGCATGTGTTCCTCGATCCCGGCCAAGGCACTCACCGGAACAGGAATACCCTTCGGGGTGCCGCCGATGCTCAATGTGTAAAGAAGGACGAAGAGATCCTCTCCGCGGAGGGAGGCGACGTTGTCCAGAGGTGTAGCCATATGGAGACTGGACCAGAACGATAGATCCTTGGTGTGCCCAGGCACAGCTCCATAGCCCTCGACAACGACGGCGCGTAAACCACCTGCAACTTCCGCCGACGCGCTGCTCCGGAGCGAACGTGTGGTGATCAGCACCTTGCTTCCGCTATGGTTTAGCCGAAACGATATCGCGGGACTTCCGAAGGCCGTGAAGAGTGGAACGTGAATGGCTCCCAGGCGCCATGTGGCGAGCATCGCTATGAGCAGCTCCGGACCTTTCGGAAGGAGAGTTGCTACGGCGTCGCCCTTTCTTATTCCGAGGCCGCGCAGGACCGCTGCGAAACGCCGCGAATAGTCCGACAACTCCGCATAAGTGAGCCGGGAGGTGTGCCCGGCTGCGCTTTCGTACACGAGGGCCACCGCTGATCCCCGTTCCGAGATCTTGTGCCGATCGCACAGCAGCGCCGCGAGCGGGATCGACTCTCCGACGTATTTGGCGTGCGACAGAGCCGACAGTCGGGCAACTGCGTTCGGACTGAGATTGTGCGTGCCAAATCGTGCCGCAGCGATCGTGCCGAGCACGAAGGTGTCGGCTCCGAGATAATAACGACGCGTGCTTTCGTCCTGCTCCAAGAGACTCTCTCTGATGAGAGCGGCGAGCAGCCTACGAACCGTCGCTTTGCTCAATCCGGAGTCGGCGACGAGATCGGTCAAACGTGCACCACGATTGCCATGAGATGCCACCTCTCGCAGCAGAATGACGGCTCTCTGGAGGCTCTGAGTTCCCGTCCCGCTTTCGGCGGCATCTGCATCAGGCATGTGCACTCCTCCCTGGGCGATCGCTTCATCATTGCGAAGTCCATATGCTGGACCAGCAGAGAATGAAATAGAAGCCCTCAGCCGGCGCGTTGTCTTGCGAGACGTTTTGGCGCTTCGTAGCATCAAGAAGCATTCTATCAAGGTCCATCATATGGACCTCAAAACATCGATCGTACAATCGATCGGGAAGCCTGCTCAACGGCAGGCGTTCGAGGGAGGAACGAGCGTGCGCAGCAGCGCGAGCCACGGGACGACTCTCGCTCGAATGCCAGTTTGTGAAGACAGTGGCGCGACCGGTACGAAGCGCGCTCATGTGCCGCTGTCACGTAGTCGAACTGGCGGCTCCAAATTGATTCCACAGCAAGGGAGGATAAGAAATGACCGAGAGTGAACGACGCGGGCGACTAGCTTCAAGATGCTTGCCGGCCGCCATTGTGATCGCTGTGATCGGGTTCGCGGCGTCACCGGCTTCGGCGACGACGAGTTGCTCGCAGCTGGCGAGCAGCTTTCATCGACCGAATACGACCATAACGACGGCACAGAGTGTTCCGGCCGGAACGTTCGTCACGCCGACGACTCCGTCTCAATCCATCACCGGCCTACCGGACTTCTGTCGCGTCGCAGGCTTTACCACGCCCACGAGCGACTCGCGCATCGGTTTCGAGGTCTGGATCCCCGAGACGGGATGGAATTCGAAGTATCTCCAGGTGGGGTGCGGTGGCTTCTGCGGCGCGATCTCCTATCAGCAAATGGCCGACCCACTGCAGCGGGGTTACGCCGTTGCAGCAACCGATGACGGCCACCAGGCCAGTGTTGTCGACGCGAGCGGGGCGGCCGGGCATCCGGAAAAGCTTATCGACTTCGGCTATCGCGCTCTGAAGGAGACGACGGACGTCTCCAAAGCGATCATCCAAGCCTTCAAATCCGCAGGCGCCAGGCGATCTTATTTCATGGGTTGTTCGGACGGAGGCCGCGAAGCATTGATGGAAGCACAGCGCTTTCCTCGCGATTTCGACGGCATCGTTGCAGGCGCGCCCGCAAACAACTGGACCAACCTTTTCACCGGCTTCTTGTGGAACGAACGAGCCCTGTCCGCCACCAAGGCCGGCGATCTCTCCCAAGCAGATGTTGACCTGGTAAGCAATGCCGTGCTCGCACAATGCGCCGGCCACGACGGCGGCTTAAGCACCGACAAGTTTCTGAACAACCCGTTGGCGTGCAAGTTCAAGCTGGAAAAGCTATCTTGCGGGGCAACCAACACGGTAAGTTGTCTCGCACCCGACAAGCTAGAGGCTATCCAGAAGATCTTCTCGGGTCCGCCGCGAATTTTCCCTGGCTACGGCCCGGGCGGTGAAGCGAACGTTGCAGTCGATTGGCCGCTCTGGATTCTTGGTCCCGGCAATCCGGCTCTAAGTCTGCAGGGCTTGTTCGGAAACAGCTACTTCCAGAACATGGTGTTTCCCAATTCCGGATGGAATCCCAACACCTTCAGCATCGAAGAGAATCTCCGCCAGGCTCACATCCGAACTGGCGCGATCCTGAACTCCGTCGACCCGAACCTGCAGCCTTTTGCGCAAAGCGGTGGCAAACTGATCCAATACACAGGTTGGGCCGACACCGCAATTTCTCCGCAAAGCGACATCGACTACTTCAAGGCAGTCAATGAAGCGATGGGTGGACCGAAGCGCACCAACGAATTCTATCGGCTATTCATGGTCCCGGGCATGGCTCATTGTGGCGGCGGACCAGGCGCGAACGCATTCGGGCAAGGTGGTGCTACCGGGCCAAACCCCTCCGATCCGGAGAGTGATATCCTCTCGGCTCTCGATCGCTGGGTCGAATTCGGTAGAGCTCCGGAAAAGATAATCGCGACAAAGTACCGTAACGACGATCGGACCCAAGGCGTCGCTTTTCAGCGGCCACTGTGCCCCTTCCCGAAGACGGCGAAATATGAAGGGAGTGGCGCAATCACGACCGATGCGTCGAGCTTCGAATGCTCCCGTGACGAAGGCGACCACGAAGGCCATCACGGCCGCGACGAGCGGGCCGACAATCGCTGATCGAGAGCCGGGAGCACGCCATGGGCGCACTCCCGGCCCGTACTTTTGCTCATAAGCTGCGCACACATACCTTATCTGGATCGAGGTTCGGCTAGGATGACCATGGGTGTCCGTCGATGTGTGATGCGACGAAGCCGGATATGCTCGTCTTCGAACGTCCTCCTGACGATATTGGTTCTATCGGGATTGCTGTTGATCAGCAGTAGGCAGGCATTTTGTAACGACCTGCTGATCGAGGGGGACGAGAGTGCGGTGCACCTGGAGGTCCGCGACGTTCCGCTCGGACGGTTGCTCGGTGCCATGCAGAGAAAATTCAATTTGCGCTACCGGGCGGATAGTGGGCTCGACTCGTCCGTGACCGGAACCTACAACGGCCATATGCGCCAAGTCGCCGCGCGCCTTCTCGCAAACTATGATTTCGTCATGAAAACGAGTCCGGAAGGCCTCGATGTCCTGATCTTTCGACGCAATCTGGAACCCGTCCGCCCCTTGCCGCCCCCCAAAGCGGCGACCGTGCCGGCAATACCTAAATTGAGATCAGACCAGATCCTTGGCGTCGTTCTTTCGGGGATCTTGCCAAAGCCGGACCATTGAGGCCGACGTTAAACCCAGCTGACCTTGTAGCGGGCGGGCATCTAGTTCGCACTCTCGTCGGAGAAAACAATGCCTGGATAGCTTCGGTCCAGTTTGCCGAGGCCCAGATGATCCAATCGATCGATACCCTCCGATGCCCCGTGGACGCCGACCGCGAGCGCAGTCCCTAAGTACCGACTGCCGATCGGCACGTTTACGGAGCCTCGCCAATGTTTGGGTCTTCACCACGCCCGCAACGCACTTAGTTCCTTTTTAGTATTGACTTTCTATCAAAATTCAAGTGACCTCGGTCTGTTGTTCGCTTTACCGGACTGAGTTTCCGGCCGACGGCAGAAGCTCGCGCAGCGCTCGTACGATGGCGAGCTGGAATAGCGCCTGGAGGACGATATGAGTATTGCTGAGTTCATCAGAAGCGAAGTCGGTACGAACGAGGTCGTACTGTTCATGAAGGGGTCGCCTCGGTCTCCGGCTTGCGGATTCTCGGCGCAGGTCGTGAGAATCCTCGATCATCTCGGCGTGACGTTCAAGTCGCACGACATCTATCAGTCCGAGGAATTGCGCCGTGGAATTAAGGAATATTCTGACTGGCCGACGATTCCGCAGCTTTATGTACGTGGCGAATTCGTTGGCGGCTGCGACATCGTTGCGGAGATGTTCCAATCTGGCGAACTGCAGCAGTTGCTGTTAGCGGAGCAAGTTTCGCACTAGCGCTTGCACCGCGGGTCACGACGCCAAGGCTGCTGCCATCAGCTCCATTGAGAGCTGACCGTTCATCCCTTCGACGGCAGTATTTGTCATAAGCACGTAGCTCACTTCCCGTTCAGGATCGACGGCCCAGCTATGGCCGTAGACGCCGCCCCAAGACCAAAGCCCGCCTGGAAGCTTCAGGCCGGCGACGGTTGGGTGGGTTAACACCGCGCCGCCGAAGCCGAACCCCCAGCCGGGACCTCGGATGACGATGAGATGCGAGCCCGTTTGGTTCTTCATCATCTCCCGAGCGGTATCGGGGGCAACGACGGCCCCACCACCGTTTCTGATCGCTTCGAGGAAGGCCAGAAAATCAGACGCGGTGCAGGCCATGCCTCCGCCGCCGGAAGCGAACGAGGTTTGATCGAAAATGCGATCGGGCTCGAAGCGAATTCCCGACAGACCAGCAAACGGCAGGAGATGGGTCTTGCCCATTCGAACCGGTGGTCTCCCGTCCGCGTACGGCGTGGCCAAGCGCGACGGGTCCACGACGGCGAAACCGCTGTCGCTCATACCGAGTCTACTGGTAACGCGCTCCGCGACGACTTGCGGCAGGCTTTTTCCGGTGGCCGACTCTATTGCAGCGCCCAGCACGTCCATGCCGACTGAATAGACCCACGCTCGGCCCGGCGGAAAGAACAGGCCGGCTTCGACGATGCGAGCCAGCTCGTCCGCGATGGAAAGGCCAGGCTGATCCACACCGTCCGACACGCCAAGCCGCTGATATGGACCGTCCAGAGGCTGCAAGAAACCATAAGATAGACCGGCGGTGTGGGTCAGAAGCTGCCTGAGAGTGATGGGCAGCGCCTCATTGTTGAACTTCGGAGAGAATGCAGGCAGATAGCGAGCGACGAGGTCGTCCAGGGCCATCGTGCCCTCGTCGACGAGCGAGAGAAAGGCGGCGGTCACGATCGGTTTCGTAAGAGACGCCGCCAGGAAAATCGTATCCAAAGTCATCGGCCGCCTCGCCTCGACGTCCGCAAAGCCGATTGCTCGGGCGTAGCTCAGCACGCCGCGCCTCGAAACCAGAACCACCGCACCGGCCACTCGCCGCTCGGCAATTGCATTGCTCAAAATCGGATTTAAGGCCCGTTCAAGCGCTGGATCATTGCTCTCGGGTAGCTGATTCATCGTAGACTCTCTGTTCAAAAATGAAGTATCCGCTCGTCGGCCAAATCGCAATTCAGGCGCGGCGCAAAATGCCGATCCGAGCGCACGCTCTTGTGCTTTCGTCCCAAGGTGTTGCGCAAGCGTTCCCATCGACGCTCGTCGGAAAACTATTCATCGGAACGAACGAACGCCCTTATCTCATGATGAACGTCCTGCCATATGACGACTCTCTCATGGCATAAGGCCGCCTGCGCACAGGAAGACAGCACTCTCGGTCGGATTCCCTAAGGCGGAAATTTCCCTACCCGCCATCTCACTTTCTCATCTGCACCCGGGCCCGCCTTCGGTCGAACATCCCGCAAGCGGACGGTGGCGTCCGTTTGCTCGTCGATGATCCTCAACCTCACCCGGCCTCCTCCGTGCGTGTTGACGAATTCGAGCGGAGGTCCATTGCTGCTGGCAACCCCCCACTTGTCACCGACTTGAGCCAAGGCCTGAATCACGAGGACCATGTCCCATCCCTTGGCGGATGGAACATATTCGTGGCGCGCGGGACGCGTTCGATAGACGCGGCGCTCGATGAGACCATTCTGCTCGAGATGCTTCAACCGAGCCGACAGCGTGGCATCGGTGATGCCGGTCGATCTCTTCAGATCTTCGTACTTGCTCAGTCCCAACGTTAGATCGCGCAATATTAAGAAAGCCCAGCGGTCACCAACTGCTTCGAGAACGCCGGCGATCGAGCACGTCATGCCCTCAAAACCTTTAAGTCGCATCGGCGATCGCTCCGAGCAAAGCTCTCATAGAAGACTCTCGGGGGGCCGCCGGCTTCGGGAACGATGACGGGCGGCAAAAACAACTTGCTGAAAGTCACTATTATTATTAGAGTTACTATAAGTAAATAAGCACATGCCCGGAGGAGATCATGCCTGCCACAGCAAGCACCCGCGAAGTGACGATCGAAATCAATGGGTTACGTCGGACGGGGACTGTTGAGGCCCGTCGGCTGTTGGTGCATTTCCTTAGGGAGGACCTCGGCCTTACGGGCACGCATGTCGGATGTGACACCTCGCAGTGCGGCGCCTGCACCGTCGAGATCGATGGAGTAGCGGTGAAATCCTGCACGGTTCTCGCCGTCATGGCAGATGGCGCGTCGATCACCACAATCGAAGGGCTGACCGACGGTAGTGGGGAGCTCAGCCGCGTTCAGAAGGCTTTCCACGACCATCACGCGCTTCAGTGCGGTTTCTGCACGCCGGGCATGGTGATGAGTGTGAGGAATTTGTTGAGGGAAAACCCCAATCCCAGCGAGCGTGAGATCCGGCACGGTTTAGCGGGAAATATCTGCCGATGCACGGGTTACCATAACATTGTTCGCGCCGTCGAAAGCCTCGCATCGGAAGGAAGCGTGGCATGACCATCTCTCAGGGCACTCGACACGTAGGCCAACCTCTCAAACGGCGAGAGGACCTCAAACTGCTTGCCGGAAGAGGCCGTTACGTCGACGACTTGAAGCTGCCTGGCATGCTGTACATGGCGATACTCCGGTCGCCGCACGCTCACGCCAAGATCGACAGCATCGATCTGTCGCTCGCAAGGGCCGCTCCCGGGGTTCGGCTGGCTCTCTCGGGCTCGGCGCTCGAGGATAGGATCGGCCCTATTGTGCCCAACTGGATCATTCCCGGCAGTAAGGTCCCGGTACGTCGGGTCGTCGCTACCGACCGAGTGAGGTTTGTCGGCGAGAGCGTCGCCCTCGTGGTGGCGGAGAGCTTGGCGGAAGCCTACGACGCCATCGGCCTGATCGAGGTCGAATATGATGTTCTGCCCGCGGTGACCGAGGAGCAGGACGCCGTCCGGGGCGACGCGCCCCAGCTTCACGAAAACGTACCAGGCAACATCACCACTTTCTACAAGGTCAAGGGGGGCGACTACGAGAAGGCAAATCGGGAAGCCGACCAGGTCGTCAAACTCCGCGTCGTCAATAACCGGCTTATTCCGACGTGCATGGAAACGCGCGCGATCGTCGCGGCACCGGAGCCCGACGGCACGCTCACGGTCTATATCGGCAGCCAGGTCCCCCATATGCACCGCCGCTGGATCGCGGAGACGGTCCGCATTCCGGAACATCAATTGCGCGTAGTAGCACCCGACATCGGCGGGGGGTTCGGTGCCAAGATGCATTTGTATCCGGAAGATCTGCTTTGCCCATACCTCGCTCGCGAGTTGAACGCACCCGTGAAGTGGTGGGAGACGCGCTCCGAGAGCCATCAATCGACCAGCCATGGCCGCGCCCATACCGAGGATCTCGAGATCGCCTTCAATAACGACGGCCGCATCCTGGGCCTCAAGGTCAGCACGTTGGGGAACGTCGGAGCCTATCTTTCCAACATGGCGACCGGCGGGCCCACCGTGAACACGGTCAACTTCGGGACGGGCACCTACAAAATCGAAAACTACGAGGCGCTTTCCAGGGTGGTCGTCACCAACACGGTGCCTGTCGACGCCTATCGCGGTTATGGGCGGCCAGAAGGAGCTTACATCGCGGAGCGGGCCATCGATGCGGTGGCTCGCCATCTGAACCTCGATCAGGTCGAGGTGCGTCGGCGAAACTTCATCCAAGCCTCCGATTTTCCTTATCGGCCCTACGGCAGCACCGGCGTCATGTACGACAGCGGCGACTATCAGGCGTTGCTGGACAAGGCCCTAGAGGCATTCGATTACGAAGGAAGACGTGGAGAATGCGAGGCGTTGCGAGGGAATGGCATCTACCGCGGCATTGGGGTCGCCGCCTACACCCACATGTGCGGCATGGCTCCATCGCGCCGCTTGGCTCCCGGCGGATTTGACCGGGGTGGTTGGGAAAGCGCCCGCGTCAGCATCGATTCGAGCGGGCGAGCCACGATCTACTCGGGTTCTATGAGCCAAGGGCAAGGTCATGCCACGTCTCTCGCGCAAATCGCTGCAGACGTCCTGCAGATTCCCCTCGAGGACATCGAGATCGTCCAGGGCGATACGCGCCAAGTGCAGGCAGGGCATGGGACCTTCAATTCACGTTCGATGGCCGTCGGCGGATCGAGCGTGCACGTGTCCTCCCATCGGGTGATCACGAAGGCCAAGACGATCGCTGCCGGTATGCTGGAGGTGGACGAGAAGGATGTTTCCTACTCTGCGGGTGCGTTCACCGTTCCCGGCACCGATATCGCTCCGCTGACGTTCTCCAAGGTGGCCCGCATGGCGTACGTCGGCCACAAGCTGCCCGATGGCGTTGCCCCCGGTCTCGACGAGACGGTTTTCTACGATCCTACCGGCATGGGGGCACCGTCCGGCGTCCACATGGCCTACGTCGAAGTCGATCCCGAGACAGGAATTGTCGATATTCTGGACTACGTCGCCGTCGACGACGTCGGTACGCTGATCAACCCGCGTCTCGCCGCTGGTCAGATACACGGCGGCGTCGTTCAGGGAATCGCTCAGGCTCTCTTCGAAGAAGTCAGCTACGATTCCGAGAGCGGACAACTTTTGACCGGGTCGTTGCTCGACTATGCCGTTCCCCGCGCGGAGCACGTACCGAACATCCGATCATCATTCCAGCAAACTCCGTCACCGACCAATCCGATCGGCGTGAAAGGCATTGGCGAGAGCGGCTCGATTGCAGCCCCGCCCTGCATGGTGCACGCCGTTCTAGATGCATTGTCGCCGTTCGGGATCAAGCATCTCGATATGCCCCTGACGCCCCCCCGGATATGGGCGGCAATTCGAAGCGTTCGCGAAGGAGACGCCCGATGATCCCCGCGGCTTTTGACTACGTTCGCGCATCTTCACTTACACAGGCGATCGAACTGCTGCGCGATAACCCAGACGGAGCGAAACTGGTGGCCGGTGGGCACACCCTGCTTCCGGCGCTCAAGTTGCGGCTGGCTGCGCCCGAGCTCTTGATCGACATCAGGAGCGTCGCGGAGATCAAGGGGATCGAGATCGGCGAAACTCATGTCAAGATCGGTGCGCTGACGACCCACTCCGAACTGTCCGCTTCCGAACCGTTGAACAACGTATTTCCGATCTTCCGCGAGACGGCCAGGTTGCTCGCCGATCCCCAGGTACGTAACCGCGGTACGATCGGTGGATCACTTGCGAATGCCGATCCCGCGGCAGACTGGCCTGCAGTAGTTCTGGCCCTGGGCGCGCAGTTAGAAATCGTAGGGGCGACAGGACGGCGCACGGTCCCAGCGGAGGATTTCTTTCTCGATATCTTCACCACGACCCTGGCGCCGGATGAGATTCTTGCTTCGATCCAAATACCCAAACCGAAAACCGGCACACGCTACGCTTACCGGAAGATCCGGCACCCGGCCAGCGGGTTCGCCGTGGTCGGAGTCGCGATAGCCGTGCGGATGCTAGATGGCGTCGTCGACGAAGCTTCCATCGGAATCACCGGTGCCACGAACCACGCATTTGTGGGTAAGGAAGCGGCCGAATTTCTGACCGGCAAGGCCTTGACGCGAGACAACATCGACGAGGCTGCGCGAATGCTTAGTGAGAACACCGAGTGTCTCTCGGACCGCTACGCGCCGGCCGAATACCGCGCGAACCTAGTTCGGGTCGAGCTCGGACGAGCTCTGCTTGAGCTTTCTCAATGAGACCGACAGCTTCTTAGACGGCTTCGAAGTGTCGGGCCCTATGGGATCGTTCGACCGGCGCGGCTTGTAATCCCGCTTTTCACTCGAGAACGCACCGGTCCTGCGGCTTTGCGACCTGGCGAAGTACCGCCGAATCGAATCCGATTGAACGGAACGGCGCCGGCGCCGGCGACGACCTCGACATCCTCGAGCCGCAAGGGCTCGCCGTCCGCCCCTCTGATTTCGGGATATTTGATCGGATGTCCCGCTGTGCGGTCGCGAAACACGACCTGCGGTCCCGCCGGGTCCGCAAGCCAGTCGTCTCCCCATTTCTTCAACGCAAGATAAGCTGGAAAGAAATCTCGGCCCTTTTCGGTCAGGACATATTCATATCGTCCTGAATGTTCGGGCAGAGGGACTCGCCTCATAATGCCGGCGCTCACGAGCTTTTTCAGCCTGGCGCTCAGAATGTTGGGAGCGATTCCGACGTACAGCTCGAACTCGTCGAAGCGCTTCACGCCGTAGTACGCCTCACGCAGGATCAGGATAGACCAGCGATCCCCAACGAGCTCCATCGCGCGCGCGACGGAGCACTCTTTGTTGGCCAGCCGGCCTTGCTTCGCACTGGACATAGTTTTCATCTCCAAACCCAGCCCATACCAGATCGAGCGGGATTCGTGTATGTCCAGACCAGCTTTCCGCGTCTATTCGTCAGGCGGCTTGTCCAGGCTCGCCCTTGGTATCAGCAGTCGCCATAAGCTCCGAGGCGCGCTTATGGGACACCAGAACACCTGCTTCGCTGAACCGCTTCAGCTCCTCTGGGCTGATGCCGAGTTCGCCGAAAACCGCGAAGTTATGCTCTCCCTGAAAGGCCGGCGCTCCGATCGGCGACAGTTCGTCGACTGAGAAATGCCATGGCCTGCCAGGCAATCGGTATTCTCCACCGTTTCGATCGGAAACGCGTTGAACCGCACCCCAGTAGTCGCTCCACTCGGAAGCCGCGAGCTCCTTGATGGAACGGACTTCGCCCATCGCGATTTTGGCTTCGTCGAACTGAGCATCGAGCGTCGCCATGTCAGGAAAAGTCAATATCCAAGACTGGATGATCTGGTGCAACAGCCCGAAGTTCAACCGGCGAGCAGCTGCAGTGGCGAATCGCGGATCATCCATCAAATCGACGCGACGCATCGCTCTCAGCCAGGACGGAAATGTCAGGCTCCCGATGATGCTCGTCGCTACGGTGAACTGTTCTCCTTGCGGCCCGATGAAAAACGAGCAGTCAGTGGCTCCCAACACCGCCGGCTCTGCGCCAATGTCATCGTCCGAGAGATCGACATGGGCTCGTTCATTGACCGCCAGCAGCGTCGCAGCCATAGCAACGTCTACGTACTGGCCATGCCCGGTCTTCTGGCGGCTATTGAGAGCCGCTAGGATCGCGATCACCGCCTGCAAGCCCGTGTATACGTCCGCATGCGAAAGACTATCCGTGCGCGGTTCTGTCAGCGCCTCGCCATAGTGACGAATGCTGTTATGAGTAAAGCCGGCCTCGGCCTGCACGGTTGGAGCATACGCCATTCGGCTCCGCCAGGGTCCGCCTTGCCCGTACCCGGTGATGGACGCATAGATCAACTTGGGGTTACGCTTGGAGAGCGTACCGTAGTCGAGACCGAAGAAATTCAGCGTACCCGCCCGAAAATTCTCGACCACGACATCGGCGGTATCGCAGAGCTTGAGGACCAGTTCAAGTGCGCCTGGAAGGTTCAGATTGATACTGACGTTACGCTTTCCGGCATTCTGCTGGGCATAATAGCCGGACATGCCATCCGTCGACGGAAACGCGAACCGGCTCACATCGGGACTCGGCGGCTCGATCTTGATGACCTCGGCGCCGAGATCCTGCAGCGTCCTCGCGCACAAGGGCCCCGCCAGGACGCGGGAGAAATCCACGACTCGAACTCCACTGAGGGGGCCACTCATGTCAGCGTCCCGCGAACTTTGCGAGGCCTGGACCATTCTTGCGATACGACACAAGACCTGTCCTCAGGTCCTCCGACGCCCAAATCGGCGCCTGAACTCTCGCCATAGCTTCGTCGGCGGCCGCGACACCCTCGTTGACCGCGATATATGTGAGCTCCTTGGTCGCCGCATGCGCGATCGTGGGCCCCTGCGCAAACTCTTCCGCGATTGCCATCGTCGCGGCCTCCAGGGATTCTTCCGGGACCGTAAGATTGATCAACCCCCATTTTTCCAGTGTCGGTGCATCGTACCGGCGGGCCAACATGGACATCTCTTTCGCGCGCTGCGCGCCGATCCGCTGCACTTGGCGTTGGATCCCTCCCAGCAAGGGATGCAGCCCTAACGTTGCCTCCACCGAGCCGATCTTGGCCGACGAAGCCGCGATGATGTAGTCGCACGATAGGGCGAGCTCAAGCCCGCCACCGAGGCAGACGCCGTGAATGCTCGCGATCAGCGGAATCGGCAGCAATTCCATGAATCGAAGGAATTCGACGTTGGTACGCCGCAGATTTGCGCCGCTCTCTTCGGCACTGTCAGACGCGACTTGCGTTTCGAAAATATCCAGATCCGCGCCGGCGGAGAAGTGTCGCAACCCGCTTCGGATGACGATCGCACGGCTTCCTGCCTTGTGGGCTGCCTCGACCTGCTGAACGATGGCGCTCAGGAACTTGGGGCCGAGCAGGTTGTACGGCCTGTAGACCATCGTCAACACCGAGATATTTCCGCGCTCGTCGCGCGTCACCAATGCCTCGTCAGACACACGCGGCCTCCCTGCTTTCGACGCCGCTTTGCAACGGCCTTTGTTGTCGGATGAGACGATCTTCACACCGTGACTTGCATTTTGCAAGTATCATTTTTCGGCGAAGGTACTCTGCCGGATGACACGGTTCCTCAGGACCCCAATCTTCTCGACTTCGAGCTCGATAGTGTCAGAGTCCTCGAGATACCATCCGAGCTCGAGACCACAGCCATTGCCTACCGTACCCGAGCCGATAAACTCTCCGGCCATCAACGTTTCGTCTCGAGTTATGTGGGCGATGATTTCCTCGAACGAAAACAGCATGCCTTCGCTGGTGCCTCGCGAACGAGTCTCGCCGTTGATGCGCGCCTCCATAGTGAGCTTGTAGGGATCCCCTATTTCATCAGGCGTCACGATCCACGGCCCGAGCACGTTACCTCCGTCGAAGCTCTTGCCTTTGGCCGGCCCAAGCCTTCCTTCCATCTCCACTCGCTGGGCATCGCGTGCAGAAAAATCGTTGAAGATCGTAAAACCGAATATGTGATTGCCCGCCTTGGATGCTGCGATGTTCGCTCCCTTGTTTTTGGTGACTATGCCGAACTCCAGCTCGTAGTCCATCACCTGGCTGTAACGCGGCCACCTTACGGTCGTATTGGGACCCCCGACGCTGAAACGATTGGTGATGTAGTAGATCGGCTGCTTGCGATAGACCTCCGGCAGCTCGGGCAAAGGCGCGGCCTGAAGGCGCGCGAGCTCGGCCGCGTCTCCAGCCTTCCGCGCTTGTAGTTTTAGGTGACCGATCGGACCTTGAACGATATGCACTGGAAACGACATGCCGTCTCGCATCTGGCGCGGCTCCGGCAGCGGCGCGAGGAGATCGGCTGCCGGGACATCGGACGACAGATCTTGATCCTGACCGTAGCGGCGAAACATGTCCGATGCCGCGTCGAGGGACGCATCTGCTTCGTCGACGAACTCAAGCATCGAATTGAAGGCGGGATTCGGCCGTCCGGCACGCTCTGATGCGGAAGCGAGATCGAATAGCCGTGTATCGCCGGCATGAACCAAGGCGACTTTGTTTCGACCGTTGGATCGGTACGTAGCTAATTTCAAGAGTCCCTCCCCGATCGAGCATGGCAACGCCTGAACCCGAGCTTACCGAATAACTTCTGTTTTGCAAGTCACTATTAATGCGCGCTGCTTGCGTTGCGCAAAGTGGAATCGCGCGTCTCCGAGCGTCATCATTGAAACAGCAGCGAGCACGCCAAGGCAGGCCCCCTCCCGGAGGCTTCGGTGTCGTGCACCGTGCCCGATCGGCAGGCGCTATTGACCCTTGGGAGATGGTTGGGGGCCAAGGCCACTCGCTCAACAGGTTGTGGCGCGGCAAGACCTTCACGATACGCGGAGCTCCGGCGTGACCCACATGGAGAAGGAGCGGAGCCTGATTTACTAACAGAAGAATTGGTCTTATATGCCCCTAGTACCGTCGGCGGTGAGCTCACACGGTCCACGAGGAGTGAAGACATGCAATCTCCCATATTGATAACCGGCGCGTCTGGAACCGTGGGCCATGTAGTATGCAAGCTGTTGATCGAACGTGGCTCGAAGGTACGAGCTCTCGTCCGCAGCGAAGACGCTCGATCGGCCAAGCTCGCTAAATTGGGGGGCGAGATTGCCGTGGGTGACCTTCTCGACCTGCACGCGATGCATCGGGCGATCGAGGGCTGCGAGCGAGTGTACTTCGGTATGGCCGTTTCACCTTCCTACTTGGAGGCGACCGTCAACGCGGCCGCGGTGGCGAAGCACCACGGGGTGAGCGCGTTCGTGAACATCTCTCAGATGACGGTGTCCCAGATGGGCATCAATTCGACCACCGACAGCCCGCAGCAGAAGCTGCACTGGCTCGCGGAACAGGCTCTGAACTGGTCCGGGCTGCCTGTCGTCCATGTCCGTCCAACGGCATTCCTGGATACCTTTTTCCTTCGGCTTTCCGCAGCTTCCATCCGCGACCATGGCCAAATTCGTCTACCTTTCGGAAATGGAAAGACCTCCCCGATCGCGAGCGAAGATGTCGCACGAGTGATTGCAGCCATCCTCGAGGAGCCAGGCCCACATATCGACAAAGTCTACGAGCTGACAGGACCGCGCTCACAGGACATGCACGGAGTCGCCGAAGAGTTTTCCAGGGCTCTTGGAAGCCCCATCACTTACGTGGACGTGCCCTGGGGTCCCTGGCGTAAGCAACTGGAGGATAGCGGGAAATTGCCACCGCACGTGCTTTCGCACCTTGCGACGATGGCTCTTCTCAAACAGCAAAATCGCTATGACCGGCTGACCACAGACGTCGAGGTGATCACCGGCAAGTCGCCGCAAAGCGTGTACGACTTCGTTCTGCGCAACGCTGGGTTCTATACGACTGGAGGTTAGGCAAACCGTTGTGAGGGCCGCATGCAAAGTCGGGCTCGCCCAAGGCGTGGGCACGATCGGCCCGACTAACCTTTCCGGAGCCAGGACCAGAACTGACTTGGTTATTTTTTAATAGTCACTTATATTTTACAATCCATTTGGTCGAGCTATTCCCAGGACACAGGAGTGAGGTCTGGACAGTTGAAGCTCGGCCCGACTTCGAGCATGGAGCCCTTAGATGAAGGCCTACCTCTGCAAGTTCATTCCGCCGCGCGCCGACTTTCTGACGACGATGACGTCTGACGAAGCAAAGTGGATGAAGCAACATGGAGCATTTTTGGATAGGCTGATCGACGATGGCGTGGTCGTTGCCCACGGCCCCGTCATGGATCCGAACGGAGGATATGGTGTGTCGCTGTATCAGATCGCAGACGATCAGGACATCGAGACGATCACGTCCCAAGATCCCATCGTGAAAAACGGCGCCGGACATTATGAGCACTATCCGATGCGCAAGTTGACGGCTCGCGGCTAGAAATTCAACGACCAGGCTGTCACCAGCGCGCTTTAATCAGCGCACACAGAAAAGGCGGACGCTAAATCAAGCGTCCGCCTTTTCGTGAGCCGAGGAGAGGTTGCCAAAAGATATCAGGCGATGGCGCGAGCGGGAACGGAGCCCTTGCCTACGCCGTCGAGGAAGCCCGTGAGCCGTTGCCGGATTATGCGCTCGGCATCATCCATGATGCGATCGATCAGCTCCTTGACGGTCGGGATGTCGTTGATCAGCCCGACCACCATGCCGCAGCTCCAAGCGCCGGCGTCCATGTCTCCATCCACCATCACTTTCGGGTAGACACCGGCGACTTGGTCGAGAATGTCCTCGATCTTCAGGCTCGCGCCCTTCTCGCGCTCGATCTCGAGCAGTTCATCGACCCCTTTGTTTCTCAGCACGCGCTCGGTGTTACGCAGCGCACGCATGACCAGGACGGTGTCGAGTTCAGTTGCCTTGACCAGCGCTTGCTTGACATTCTCATGAACCGGCGCCTCTTTGGTTGCAACGAAGCGAGTGCCCATGTTCATGCCCGCCGCGCCCATGGATAGAGCCGCAACTAGGCTTCGCGCATCCGCCATGCCGCCCGATGCAACGAAGGGGATCTTGAGCTCATCAGCCGCGCGAGGCAGCAGAATCATGTTCGGCATGTCATCTTCGCCAGGATGACCGCCGCACTCGAAGCCGTCGACACTCACCGCGTCGCAGCCGATTCTCTCGGCTTTCAGCGAATGCCGCACCGAAGTGCACTTGTGGATCACTTTGATCCCGGCAGCCTTCAGCGCCGGCATGTACTCCTCCGGGCTACGGCCGGCCGTCTCGACCGCTTTCACACCGCCCTCTTTGATCGCGGCGATGTATTCGGGATAGGGCGGCGCGGTGAAGCTCGGCAGAAACGTAAGATTCACGCCAAACGGCTTGTCGGTCATATCGCGGCAGCGCGCGATTTCCTTGGCCAGGAGCTCGGGCGTCTTCTGGGTAAGGCCGGTAATGACGCCGAGACCGCCGGCGTTCGACACTGCGGCTGCGAGCTCTGCGAACCCGACATAGTGCATGCCGCCCTGAATAATCGGATGTTCGATACCGAACAGTTCAGTGATCGCTGTCTTCACGATGATCTCCCGCAGTTCCGTTCAATGGATGATTTCGAAAAGGCCCGCCGCGCCCATGCCGCCACCGATGCACATGGTAACGACGCCGTACTTTGCCTTTCGTCGACGTCCCTCGATCAGAAGGTGGCCGGTGAGGCGTGAACCGGTCATGCCATAGGGGTGGCCGATCGCGATCGAGCCCCCATTTACGTTGAGCTTGTTCGGGTCGATGCCAAGCTTGTCGCGGCAATAGATCACCTGAACGGCATAGGCCTCGTTGAGCTCCCAGAGATCGATGTCGTCGATCTTCAGGTTGTGGCGCTTCAGCAAGCGTGGGATCGCGACGACCGGACCGATGCCCATCTCGTCCGGTTCGACGCCCGCGGCAACGAAGCCCCGGAAGATGCCGAGCGGCTTGAGCCCCTTCTTGGAGGCGACCTTATCGCTCATGATCACGCAAGCCGAAGCCCCGTCCGAAAGCTGGCTCGCATTCCCCGCGCTGATGGTTTTGCCTTCGAACACGGGCTTGATCTTGGCGAGCCCCTCGGCGGTCGTGTCGGGCCGCGGCCCCTCGTCCTTGGTCAGAGTCACCTGCTCGTAGGTGACCTGCTTGGTTTCCTTATTCACGAGCGCCATTTTGGTCGTGAAGGGGACGATTTCGTCATCGAAGCGACCACTCTGCAAAGCCGCGCCGACACGCCGTTGGCTCTCGAGGCTATATTCATCCTGCTTGTCGCGCCCGATCTTGTAGCGTTCGGCCACGGTCTCGGCGGTCTCGAGCATGGACATGTACATCGCCGGCTTCGCCGCCATCAACTCGTCGTCGACGATGTGGAACTTGTTCATGTGCTCGTTCTGCACCAGGCTGATCGACTCAATGCCGCCGCCGATTGCGATGTCCACGCCGTCGAGCATGACGGAGCGGGCGGCAACCGCGATAGCCTGCAGCCCGGAGGCGCATTGCCGATCGATCGTCGTTCCGGCTACGGACACCGGCATCCCCGCGCGGATTGCCCCCTTGCGGGCCACGTTCATGACCATGGTGCCCTGCTGCATCGCGCAGCCCATGACCACGTCCTCGACCTCTCCGGGCGAAATGCCGGCGCGCTTCACCGCTTCCGCCATCACGTGCCCGGCAAGGGTCGGCCCTTCCGTGTTGTTGAGCGATCCACGGTAGGCCTTGCCGACCGCGGTACGGGCGGTCGAAACGATTACTGCATCATTCGTCATACTTGCCTCTTTTCTTACGCGGCCGCGTCCAGGCGTGCATAGCGAAGCACGTGGAACGCGGGGTCGCCGAACTGGATGTTGATGGAAGAGATCCGCTTGAAATAGTGCCCCACATTGAGCTCGTCGGTCATGCCCATGCCGCCGTGAAGCTGCACCGCCTGGTCGGCGACGAACCTGGCCGCATAGCCGATCTTCGTCTTGGCGCCGGAGGCGAGCCGCGAGAGCCCGGCTTCGCCGCCGCTGATGCTGAGATTGAGGTGCTGCATCAGGGAGAGTGCCTCTTGATGGGCGATGAACATGTCGACCATCCGATGCTGCAGAACCTGGAATGAACCGATGGTGACGCCGAACTGCTTGCGGGTCTTCGAATATTCAAGCGTGGCAGAATTCAGCTCGCCCATCGCACCGACTGCTTCCGCGCAAAGCGCACCGATGGCGCGGTCGCGGCAGGCCTCCAGCACCGCGACGCCCTCGCCTTCATTACCGAGCAACTGGCCGCGAACGTTGCGCATGCTGATCTCGGCGGCTCGACGGGCATCGATCGTCTTGAAGCTCTTCAGATCGACGCCGGCCGCGCGCCGGTCAACCACGAACAGACTGACGCCGCCGTGGTCCCGACGGTTGCCCGAGGTGCGCGCGGAGACGATGAAGTAATCGGCCCATGGTGCCGCGATCACCGCAGTCTTTTCGCCGCTCAGGACATAGTCCTCGCCCTCACGCCGCGCCGTGGTCGCGACGTTTGCTAGGTCGAACCGCCCACCCTTCTCCGTCCAGGCCAGCGTCCAGATCTTCTTGCCGTCGATGATGTCGTGAATGAAGCTTCGCTTCTGCTCGACGGTGCCTAACTGTTCGATCAGACCACCGGCCAAAACGACCGTCTCGACGAACGGCTCGACGACAAGATGCCGGCCGAACTCGTGCGCGATGATCATGGTCGACAGCGGACCGCCACCGAGGCCGCCGGCGTCCTCCGTGAACGGCGCAGCCAACAGGCCGAGCTCCGAGAACGCCTCCCACTGCTTGCGACTGAAGCCCTGTTCGTCGGCGACGATCTTGCGGCGCGCCTCGAAATCATATTGGTCGCGTAGCAGGCGTTGGATGCTGGACCGCAGCAACTCCTGCTCTTCCGTGAATTGGATGTCCATCCGACCCTCTCGATAGGCTTCGATTAGAGACCAAGAACCGCTTTTGCGATGATGTTGCGCTGGATCTCGTTCGACCCGCCGTAGATGCTCAGCTTGCGCGAATTCAGGTACTTTTCCGCTGCTGTGTGCCCATACTCGGGGCCGGGCATGAAGTGATTGGCGCTGACCGGTTGCTCTCGAAGGGCGAGCCCGGAATTGCCGATCGCGCGATGGGTCAATTCGGTGATTTTCTGAAATATCTCGGTGCCGCGGATCTTGAATAGTGATGCCGCCGGTCCCGGATCGATTCCGCGCGCCATCTGCGCCACAACACGCAGCTCGGTCGCCTCAAGCGCCAGGACATCGAGCTCCACGTGGGCGATTTCGCGCACGAAGTCGAGATGGGCCGGATCGTCGGAAGGAATCTCGGCCTTTACGATTTGCTTCAGCTTGTTGATGTAGCGCGTCGACCGGCCGATGCCGGCCATGCTCGTGCGCTCATTGCCGAGCAGGAACTTGGCGTAGGTCCATCCCTTGTTCTCCTCTCCGATCAGATTTTCGACGGGAACACGAACGTTCTCCAGAAAGACGTCGTTGACTTCGTGGCTTCCGTCGATCGTGATGATCGGTCGCACGGTTACGCCGGGGGACTTCATATCGATCAGCAAGAAGGAGATGCCCGACTGAGGTTTCGCATTCGGATCAGTCCGCACCAGGCAGAAAATCCAATCCGCATGCTGAGCGAGCGTCGTCCACGTCTTGTGGCCGTTGACGATATAGTGATCTCCCTCACGCACGGCCTTGGTACGAACGGTTGCAAGATCCGAACCGGAGCCCGGTTCGGAGTAGCCTTGGCACCACCAGTCCTCGCCGGACAGAATGCGCGGAAGAAACTTCTTCTTCTGCGCCTCGTTGCCGAAGGTATAGATGACTGGACCCACCATGGTGACGCTGAATGCCAATGGCGGCAGGGTGCCGGCGCGGCTGGTCTCCTGTTCGAAGATGAAGCGGCGGGTAATCGACCAACCGGGCCCACCATACTCCTTGGGCCAGAGAGGCGCGATCCAACCCTTCTTGTGCAGAATGCGATGCCAGAGCAGTGATTGCTCCTTCGTCAGGTCGGTCTCCGGGTTCGGGACGCGCATTTCCGCCGGATAGTTTTCCGCGATGAAAGCGCGCACTTCGTCACGAAATGCAGCATCCTCTGGAGAAAGCGCCAGCTCCATCCTACTTGCTCCTCACCACTTCTCGCCGAAGGGACGAATCTCAAGCTCGAACGTCCATGCGCTTTTCGGCTGCTGGTAGAGCTGCCAGTAGGACGCTGCGACGGAAGACGGAGGCATCAAGGCGTCCGGATCATCCAGCGCATTCGGCCCCAGAGCCTCCAGCCGCCGCTGCCGCACCCATTCGGTATCCACCCCGGAATCGATGATGAGATGCGCGACGTGGATATTTTTCGGGCCGAGCTCGCGCGCCATCGCCTGCGCAACCGCGCGAAGGCCGAACTTGGCACTTGCGAAGGCGGCATAGCCGCTGCCGCCGCGGAGCGAAGCGGTCGCCCCGGTAAAGAAGATATTGCCGCCCCCGCGCGGCAGCATCAACCTGGCGGCCTCGCGGCCTGCCAAAAAGCCGGAATAGCAGGCCATTTCCCAGACCTTCCGGAAAACACGCTCGGTGGTTTCCAGAATAGGGAAGTTGACGTTCGCGCCGATGTTGAAGATGCAGACTTCCAGCGGCGCGTGCTTGTCGGCATCGTTGAGGAAGGAGATGATCTCATCTTCCTTGCGGGCGTCGAGCGAACGGGCATGAACCTCTCCCCCGGCGGCCTCGATGTCCTTGACGAGCGGTGCCAACTTTTCGCCGTTGCGACGGCCCGCGAAGACCGTGAATCCTTCCGAGGCGAACTTTTTGGCGATCTCGCCGCCGATGTAATCGCCGGCGCCGATGACAGCCACGGTTGCGTTTCTTTTCTGCACGGGCTTGCTCCCTGTGAGGTTATTACGTCGCTTGCGAACTATTCTGCCGCGCACCGATGGACGATCGGCGACGCGGCCTCAGCACCACGGAAAACACATAACGTTCTTTTTTAGAACTCGTCAATTGATATTTGAAGTAGCCTCGACGGCCCGAGGCAAGAGACGGTCCGATGCGTTGAATTTCGATGCGAGCCGGACAGCCTAGCAAAGTAGAATTCGCAGCCTGGATGCCACGACCGGCCGCTGCCACGCGCGAATTCAAAGGACATCAACGCTGTCCCTCTGTCCTGTATTGAAGGCGAGCTTCGACGAATTCGGCCTGGCCAGCGCAAGCGTCGCCGGCTGACTTGGGCAATTTTTGCTGTCGGACGCAATCGGCGATCGCCGTCGGGATCAACCTACACGACCCCAACGACCTCGCTGCCGAGCCTCGCCGAGCGGCGGGGGGCGACATTGGTGTCGCCGCCCTTCGACGCAGTTATCATTTGGTCTTCGAAGTGACCCCGCCGGATTGTTCGACGATGGATTCCTCCACGTCACGCAGTTGGTCCTTACCGAAGAACATTTCCTTACCGACGAAGAAGGTGGGCGATCCGAACGCGCCGCGGCTTACGGCGTCGTTCGTCAGGTCGATGAGTCGCTTCTTTACGTCGTCTTCCTGGGCACGCTTCGCGATGCGATCGATATCGATGCCCGAGGAAGCGAATGCACTCCGGAAAACCTCCGGATCATCCATCTTCTTCGGTTCTTCCCACATATGATGATAGGCGGCCCTGAAATAGGGCTCGAACACCCCCTCGGACTGGGCCGCGACTGCGCAGCGCATCAGCATGAGAGTGTTCACAGGGAAGAAGGGATTGAGGCGGAATTTCGTCACGCCATGCCGGCGGATGAATCGCTGCGTCTCGAGCGCCTGGTACTCGGGCTTATTCTTGATCCCTCGGAGAGAATCGAAGGGCGACATGTTGCCGGTAGCCTTGTAGATGCCGCCGAGAAGGATCGGAACATACTCGAACTTGGCTCCGGTGCGCTGTTCGATGCCTGGGATCGCGACCTCGGCCAAGTAGGCGTTCGGGCTGCCGAAATCGAACAGGAATTCTACTTTCGGTGTCATATCGGCGATCTCCGGAAACAACTCGATGATGGGTGACGTTCGGTAAGCGTAGCCGTTTCTTATAGTTCTATTTTTGAACTGTCAAACTTAAGCGCCTCGTTTTGGCAGATTTTCCGGAGGGTGGTATTGTTTGGGGCTCAGTACCTATCTAGAATGGTAAGACTTATCGTCCCCCGGCGGATTCGTGGGAGAATGGTTGGGCCAGTTGGAGACCGCGGATGAAGTGGAAAGAACTTGAAGAAGAGCCATGTTCGATGGCCCGGACCATCGGGGTAATCGGCGACCGATGGACATTGCTTATCCTGCGCGAATGTTTCCTGCGTACTCGTCGCTTCGAGGGATTCCAGTCTGCTCTCGGCATCACTCGCCATCTACTTGCCGAGCGACTGAAGAAGCTTGTCCGGCAAGGCATCCTCCGTCGCGTGCCCTATCAGGAATCGCCGAAGCGGCACGAGTACATCCTGACCCAGAAAGGCCTCGACCTCTATCCGATCATGATGGCGATCGTCCATTGGGGCGATACCCACATGGTGGACGAGCGCGGACGACCGCTTCTGCATCAGCATCGCAACTGCGGCAAGGACTTCGACCCCGTCATGGTCTGCTCCGAGTGCGGCGAGCCGGTTCTGGCCAAAGAGGTTCATACGCATCCCGGACCGGGCGCCAGGCGCACACTGACGAAGAAAGAGACGCCGGAGCCAGCACCGAAAGCTAAGCCACGGCGTAAAGCGGCCTGATCGCCTGGGCTGCGACACGCCCACGTTGCCTGCACGGGGACATGGAGCAGCCGGCTGTCCCGCCGCGATTAGCTACCGCATCGATGAGCGCTTGAGCAGAGGTTCTCAAACCCGGATCACGCTCGACGCCGGTGCGGAGCTGTAGAGAGATTCGACCTGGTCCGATCGACACCTCAAGACAGCACGCTGGTTGACATATGCCTTGTCGGTGATTTCCCCGGCGGCGATCGATGGCGGCTCCTTGAGCAGCACGAACGAATGCACACTCTCGCTGCTTCCGACGGTCCGATTGTATTCTTGGAAGCGATCCTTAAGGAACTGCACGACAACGGGATCGCTGTTCGAGTCGGAGGGCGGCTGCGACGAAAGCCGAGCCGCTTCCGTCGGGTTCAGCCAGCAAAGGAGACCGCACCATTCTCGGTTCTCACCTGCGATGACGACGTCCGACAACACGCCCCGAGCGGCTGCCAAGACCGCGGCCCGCATGTTCCCGATCGATACCCAGGTCCCGTTGGCGAGCTTGAAGTTTTCGGAAATTCGGCCCGTAAAGCGGAGTCCAGCTTCTGGCTTCTCGGGATCCATGAACGAGACCGTATCCCCGATGCGATAGAAGCCTTCTTCATCGAAGGCGTTTTCTGTCAAATCCGGTCTTCCGAGATAACCCGGGGTGACGTTGGGACCTTTGACTCTCACCTCGTACGTATCCGAAACGGGAAGCAGCTTGAGCTGCAAGCCCGGCGCTGGAAGGCCAATTTCCCCCGGGCGGTCGGTGGCCCAATGGGTCGTACTGATCGTTGGGGCGGTTTCCGTAGTACCGTAGCCCGACATGACGGGAATTCGCCGGCCGGTGATAGATGACGTCAAACGATACAGACGCTCGAGCGTGTTCTGAGAGATGGCAGCGCCGGCATAGCTCATCCTATCCACCCGCTTCAGTATGCCCGCGCCCAGCTCGGCATCCTTCTCGATCGCGTCGCAAAGGAAAGTATAGCCGGCAGGAACGTTGAACATGGCGGTCGGCGAGACCTCCTTGAGATTGCGGAGCGTTTTGTGGAAGAGCTGCGGTAACGGCCGACCATCGTCTATGTAGAGCGTTCCTCCGTTCTTGAGGATGCCATGCAAAATGACGTTGCTTCCCATGGTGTGGTGCCATGGCATCCACTCGACCTGGACAGGCGCCTCGGACGGGGCCACCAGCAAGCTGCCCATTTGTAGAGAGCTCGCCATCATTCGGTGAGTATTCAGAACGCCCTTGGGAAGGCCCGTCGAGCCGGACGTGAAGAGGACTTTCGCAACGGCATCGCACGACACACAACGGGACGCTTGTTCGAAGCCTTCATAACCGCTCCGCTTCCTCGTGAGGTCAGCATAGCGGACCGTTTCGGGGGCACCGTCCACGCTGATCCAGGTTGCCGCCTTCAGTTCCGGGATGGACCGGCCTGCGGAGAATTCGCGTCCGCTTTGCACGAACACGAACTTAGGACGCAGCACCTCCGCGATATCCTTCAGCCGCGCCAGGCCGCCGGGCATCAAAGTGTAGTTCGGCGAGATTGGCGCAAAAGTTACGCCAATGGACATTGCGGCAAATGAAATCACCGCATTCTCTATGGAATTCCCTGAAAGGATGGCGAGGCTGTCCGAAGGCTTCGCATTCATTTCGATCAGACTTTGACCAACCGCCTGCACCAAAGCCCAGGCTTGGCTGTACGTGATTTGGTCCCAGCCTCCGTCTGAATTGCGTTGTGCCAAGAAGACGCGATCTGGAGCTGCGTTCGCCCACGTCGGCAGAAAGTCAGTGATGCGCCAATCGCACTTTCCGAGCTCGAGCGGCGAACTCAAGATAAGCGAACCGTCGCTCCGCCGCTGCAGAGAGACCTCCTTGGGCGCGAAGACCGGAGCGTTCGTTGACATCGACCGTGATCCCATGACTTGCCGCGGAGCGATCTCAGAGGCTCGCGCGTGAACTAGCTTCTAATTGCCGGCCTCGCGATCCGCGCGGCCACTGAACTGAGGTTTCGGCGGCGCCTTCGATCATGCGCTGCCCTGCCTTTTCCAGCGAGACGGCTATTCGGACTTCGCGTCGAGCACGTCTCCGAATAACTGCCAATTGGTACCTGTCCAGCGCTGGAGCCGCATTTGAGACCACATCATGTTCACGCTTTCGCTGGTATTGACCTCGACTCCCGGCAGCGCAATGGGGACCATTACGTGTTGGAGATTCCTTGCTTGCGCCAGGATATTCTTGCGGGAAAGATCATTGCCGCATTGCTTCAAGATTCGCTCGAGCAGAATTCCCTGCTGATATCCTACTGCGTAGCTCCCGTTCGTGATGTCGGCGCCGGACAAATACTTCTCGAAAAACTTCCTATAGTCCTGCAGACCAGGATCGTCCTTCCACGTCTCGTCTGCGATGTCTTTGGTGATCGTGCCGGCGATCACGCCAACGGATTTGTCTAGCCCGGCCGGCGTCAGCGTTCCGCCGACCGAATTCGATGGGAAGTTGATGATCACGGTCGCCTTCCAACCGATGACAGACGCCTGGCGGATCGCCTGCGCCGCAAACTTTGGCGTCCCAGCCACGACCAGCGCTTCGGCCCCCGAACTCTTCAGGTTTGTGATTTGCGAGTCTATGGTTGGCTCGGTGACTTCGTAGGCCGCAGTCACCACCTTCCGATCGAAATCGCTCCCAAGATACGACCTGAAGGCATTGACGTAGTCTTTGCCGAGGTCGTCGTTCTGATAGAGGATTGCGTATTTCGCGTTGGGAAGCGTCTTCATCAGATACTTGGCATAGATCTTCCCTTCGGTATCGTAGCTGACGAGACCGGTCGTGATCAGCGGGTAATTTGCGATATCCGTGAACTTTGACGCGCCGC
Source organism: Bradyrhizobium sp. CCBAU 51627 (assembly GCF_028128765.1). Classification (GTDB taxonomy): domain Bacteria; phylum Pseudomonadota; class Alphaproteobacteria; order Rhizobiales; family Xanthobacteraceae; genus Bradyrhizobium. The sequence continues at coordinate 884,582 of NZ_LBJG01000024.1, read as the reverse complement.
TGATGATTGCGACGCTGGGCACCCCCTTCGCCCTGAGATATTTTGCCGTAGCCGAGATGCCGGGCGTACCGAGCTGGCCGTACATGAAGGCTACTTCGTCGCTCTCGACCAGCTTGCGCACGTGCTCCACGGCCTTGGGCGGACTGTACGAGTCGTCGTAGGCGATGTAGTTGATCTTGCGGCCGTTGACGCCTCCCCGATCGTTCAGCGATTGGATGTAGGCAATGAGGCCCTTGCCCACGAGTCCGATCGAAGATGCCGGTCCACTGAAGGGGAAAACACCGCCGATCTTGATTTCGGTATCGGAAACGCCGGGCTCTTCCGCCGCGTACGCGGGACCGCCCAGAAGGACAGCTAGGGCTATCGCGATTTTCCATTTCGCTAACATCGATATCCTCCCCGCGCGCCTTCCCTGGCGCGCAACTAAGTTTAGTTGACCTTCGCTTCGCTTTGCGCGCTCGCTTGTCAGTCCTCGGCAGAACTCCGACGACTGCAGGTCTAACCATGACAATCTATTCCCACCCTAACGTTCTTTTTTGGAACTAGTCAAGCGCTTCGCTCGCACGATCGTCTGCGACATCATTGCTGACAACTACGGAAGCCTACGACAGACGCCCAACGGACAGCACATATCCATCCGCGCCTCTTCATTTCATTTTAGTACTTATATCGACACATCATGGCGCGTTATCCTGGCGAACCGAAGGCGCTCCGCGCATGGAGTCCGAGGCGAGGACGCGTCATTTAGTACTGCTAATGAATAGCTCGATAAGCGCGATCACTGTGTCGGGTGCATCTTCTTGGCTGAAGTGTCCTGCATGCGGGAGCTTGATGATCGGCCTACCCGGCCACACCGCGCTGAAATCCGCGATCTGTGTGTCGGGCAAGATGGCGCGATCCTTCATGCCAACCGCAAGCATCGCCGGCTTGGACTTGAGATTCTGGATGAGCGGAAAACCCTCCGCGAGATAGGGCTGGATCCTTCCGAGCAGCGCATCGAGCGGAAATTCGATCGCCCCGATACACTCCTCCTTCGTCGTAAATGGAGAGCCGTAAGCCGCAAGCCAATCCGAATTCACAGCCGAGAGGTTTTCTAGGCCTTGGATCTTCATGACGCTCAGGATGTTAACGTTCAGATGTCCCAAGACTTCGCCGAGCGTGCCACCTTTGTGATGATTAAGGACGAATTGGAACCATGGGGTCAGACCCGGCGGCGCATTGCCGTACCCACTGACCGTATTGAGGAGAAAGAGCCGTTTGACTCGATCGGGGTGTCGCAGTGCGAACGCAGACCCGATGAGCCCTCCCCAATCCTGCACGACGAGCGTGATGTTCGTGAGATCGAGGGCTTCGACCAGCTTGGTGAAGTTCTCGACGTGGCTTCTGAGCGAATATTCGCGGCCGGAAGGTGTTTCACTCTTGCCGAAGCCCATATGGTCAGGGACGATCACTCTGTGCGAAGCGGCGAGCGGCGGAATGAAGCGACGATAGAGGTAGCCCCAGGTGGGCTCACCATGCAGGCAGACGATAGGGTCACCACTGCCTTCGTCGACGTAGTGCATCCGAAAGCCATTGCCCTCGAAATAGCGAGGCTGGAAGGGCCATGAGCCGTTGAAGGTTTCGCGAGCATCGATCATTACGTGCATTCCATTCAGGGGGCGACTTCAGGCTTCTCCCGGGCGCATTGCCAGGCGGGCTACTTACCTTTGAACACGGCCGGGCGACGCTCCACGAACGATCGAATCCCCTCCATCATGTCTTCGCTGTTGAGAACCCGATCCTTGATTTTGGGTATGAAGTCGATCGCATCTCGCTCGGCCGCTTCGATATACTTTAGCGCAGCGTGCTTCGTGACCTGGATTCCGAGCGGCGCATTGTTGGCGATGGTCTGCGCCAGCTCCATGGCTCGCTCAATCTGCCTGCCGGGCTGGGTGACTTCCTGCACTAGACCGATGGCGCGAGCCCGCTCTGCATCGAACTCGTCGCAAAGGAAGAGGTGGTACATCGCATCTCCCCAACCTGCTCGCGTCAAGAATCGGAAGTGAGCGCCCCCGAGAGGTGCAATTCCCCGCTTTGCTTCCATCTGGCAGAAGCGGCTATCCCAAGCGGCTACGACGATGTCTCCGGCAAGCATCATCTCGATCCCGATCGTATAGACAATGCCCTGCACGGCTGTCACGATCGGTTTGCGGCAACGTCCTTTGAGCGCGAACGCATCGATGTTGCTCGGAGAAATCTCGGTTTTTTCGGCGTTCGGGCCGAAGAACCTTGGCATGTCGAGACCCGACGTGAAATCAGCGCCTTCGGCACAAAGGACGCCGACCCAATATTCGTCGTTGTTGTCCAAGAGCGTGATGGCGTTCGACATCTCCACCATCATTGAGGGCGTGAACGAATTCTTCTTCGCGGGATTGTCGATAATGATCTTGAATACTCGGCCATGAACCTCTGTGCGGATCCGGCCGGGTGAGGCCTTGCGGTCGCTCATTTGCATCCTCCAGTCGCAGAAACGGCGGCGGCCTCGTCGCCGAAGAGCGTTCTCTTTTCGACGAGTTGACAATGGGCGTCGGGAACCGGCTACAACAATCTTGTGCCGAGCCTATTCAGCAGTGAATGCCGCCGTTCCAGAATTGCACCTGCCCGCCATGCATTGGGGGGTAATTTGAGCCGCTGCAGAGGCGGTCTGAGTTATTGCATTCGGCGTCGGTCCGCCCGAACTCCAGGCGGACCGACCGATGGATGCTACTATTGAACTTCCTCGGGAATGGGATTGTGCGCCCGATCGATCACGTAGGCTCTAATCGCTTCGGTTTGACTATCGGAAAGCACAGCTGCGAAAGGCGCCATGCCCCTGGATTTCAGTGCGCCTTCTCTGACGACTGAATTGAACGCGTCCCGGCTTCCAACCAGTTCGGAATGACGCAGATCAGGGAGTACGCCGCCGCTGATCGCACCGATACCATGACAGGCTCCGCAGTAGAGGTGGTATAGCTCGTTGCCATTTGCGACCGTTTGCACGTCGCCGATCTTCGGCGGCACGGAGGTGGTGGTAACCGCCGTCCTTTCGGCCCCGACTGCCAGCACGTCTTTACCGCCAATCTTGAAGGCCAGCAGACGGGGTTTGTTGGGTTGTGGGAAAGTACCGAGCGCAGCTTCGCCTCCAGTAAGGGCGATTGACCCACCGAATCCGACAAGAACCGCGACGTACTGTTCCCCATTCACCGCATACGAGATCGGCGGCGCGATCACTCCGGACAGTGTCTTGCGCGACCAAAGCTTGGTGCCGTCGGCCGCGCTGTAGGCCACGAGCTCGCCCTGCTGCGTTCCTTGGAAGACGAGGTCCGCGGCCGTCGAAAGAACGCCACCGTTCCAAACTCCAGGATGACGGACAGCCCAAGCTGCCTTTTGACGGATCGGATCCCAGGCCAGTAGTTGGCCAAAAACATTGGCCTTCATTTCGTCTCGGGTCCTTTTATCGGTCGGCAGGAGCCCTACTCCCATCCGCACTCCAGCGTTCCATCCCTGTTCGCGGTCGGCCGTCATGCTGGTATCGGCCAAGAACGGAAATCCGAGCGTAAGCGCGGGGATGTAGACCAAACCAGTGCGCGGACTGAAGGACATCGGATGCCAGTTGTGGGCTCCGCTTGGCCCAGGTAGAGCGATGAAGAGGCCGTTTGGATTGTTCGCGTACCGAGCTTCGGGGTTCTCTATCGGTCTGCCTGTCTCTTTGTCGACGCCGGTTGCCCAGTTCATCGCCGCGTACTTCTCCGCCGAAATCAATTTCCCATTGGTTCGATCCAAGACGTAGAAGAAACCGTTCTTCGGTGCCTGCATCAGCACCTTGCGCTCTTGTCCCTCAATCTGCATGTCCGCAAGAATCATGTGCTGAGTAGCGGTGTAATCCCAGGAATCGCCGGGGGTCGTTTGGTAGTGCCAGACGTACTCCCCGGTATCCGGACGAAGTGCAACGATCGAGGATAGAAAGAGGTTGTCGCCCTTTCCTTCCGAGCGGATCTTGTGATTCCAAGGGCTGCCGTTGCCCACGCCGATGTAGAGCAAGTCGAGCTCGGGATCGTAGGACATCGAATCCCAGACGGTCCCTCCCCCGCCGAACTTCCACCATTCACCCGACCAAGTCTTTGCGGCGGATGCGAGGATCGGACTCTCGAACGGTTTCGAAGGATCGCCCGGGACCGTGTAGAAGCGCCACACTTGCTTGCCGGTCTCGGAGTCGTAGGCGGTAACGTAGCCGCGGACGCCCATCTCGGCGCCGCCGTTTCCGATGATGACCTTCCCTTTGACGACACGCGGCGCACCTGTAATCGTGTAGGGATATTTCCGATCGATCGTCAGCGTCTCCCAGACCGGCATCCCGGTCCTGGAATCGAGGGCGACCAGCCGGCCATCGAGCGTCCCGACGAAGACCTTCCCTTCCCAAACCGCCACTCCGCGATTGACGACGTCGCAGCATGCGTGCACGGCCCATTCACCGGGAACCTTAGGATCATATGACCACAGTTGCTTGCCGCTGGCCGCATCCAACGCGAACACTTTGCTCCACGCCGTACTGACGTACATGATGCCGTCGACGACGATCGGCGTGGCCTCTTGACCACGCTCCGAATCCAGATCGGCGTGCCAAGCGAGGTTCAGCTGCTCGAGATTTTCCCGCTTGATTTGATCGAGAGGGCTGAACCTTTCCTCCTTGTATGTTCGCCCGTGTAGCATCCAATTGCCGTTCTCGGCGGTTGCCTTGGAAAGCCGTTCGGCGGAGACGTTGGCGGCCAACGGCTCGGCGCCGACACCCGGCCGCGCCGCTAGGACTGCCAGGCACGAGACGGCCAAGATCGCTCCAATTTTCTTCATCGAATTCTCCGGAGTAGCTGATCGACTATGATTGTGGGTGCTCCCACGCGGCAACTTGCGCGAAAAAGCGGTGGCAACTCGGCGCTTCGCGCCAGGCGGCAAGTCCCTTGCTGCTGTAGATCACGACGGGCTGTCGCCGACCGTCACTTGTGGAATTTGGGTAGGGTCGGTGAGGGAGTCTCGGGCGCGTATGCGTTCGCGCTGGAGATTGCGGACATAGTTGCGATGAGCGCGGCGATGCCCGCCGTTGCTGACCTTGCAATCATCTTTCCCCCTAGGATGTCCGCCAACGATTGTCTGTTGTTGCTGGCTTGTGCGCCGAAATCGGCTCACCTGATCAAAATGGAGAAATATCCTGCTGACAATGTACCAGCGATAATAAACGCAAGTATTTCATCGATCGTGATGAAACGGGTACATGGATATTACCGCTGATCTCTCAGATATTAAATGCGATATACCTTGACTCATTACTGATTGCCTCGCTCGCCATCCGTTGTACTTCGGACGCAATCTAATCGCACACAGACGCCAGGCTTCGGTTCGCCGATGAATTCGACACCCGCACTCTCGAGCGCGCGCCTGATCTTCGCGATTGTCTCAAAATGCGCATTGATGGGTCCGCTCATCCGCTCGAGTCGGCGGATCGTTGCAATGCCCACACCAGCTTTCAACGCGAGTTGAAATTGCTCCCAGCCGATAAGAGAGCGTCCGGCCTTGATTTGACGCGCCCACACTAGCATTCGGCAAGCTCCGTCAGTTGCGAGCTGTATTTTGCGCCCAGACCATCGGCCCGCGGATGCATCCAGCATCTCACCGATGAGATTTGCGAGCGACGCACCGTGGGAAATCGCGAGTTTTGTTTCTCGTCAGCGAGATGGATGATTGCGAAAACCCATCCGACGTTCTGACATTCCATCCGACCGTCGCGGGAATTGTCTCTCCTCCTTTCTTTGGCCTTCGCGCCCCCCCGTCCCGCCGAAGCATATGGACGGCGAAACGCTGTCCCTCGATCGTGTCCTTGCTCCCTTGAGTAGACCGACAAATGTCGCGGCACGTATGGCCCCATTTCACGCATCCGAGCTCCGATTACCCGCAAAAGCGCGCCATCAGGATGCGTGGCGCACCTCAACCGGCGGAGGGCACCAAAGGTCGGCGCATTGCAATTCGAGCAACAAATAATATGATGACCATCAGCCAACATCGAATAGCGAGGAGCTTCTCCATGGCCGAAGTTACTGATCCAATCGTCATCGTCTCCGCCGCCCGTACCCCGCTCGGCCGCTTCATGGGCGAATTGTCGCCGCTGGCCGCACACAAGCTCGGATCGCATGTGATCGGGGCGGCGCTCGAGCGCGCCAAGCTTGCGCCCGAGAAGGTCGACGAGGTCTTCATGGGCTGCGTGCTGCCGGCTGCCCAGGGGCAGGCACCGGCACGCCAGGCCGCGCGCGCGGCGGGGCTGCCTGATGCGACCGGCGCGACCACGGTGAACAAGGTCTGCGGCTCCGGCATGAAGGCGACCATGCTGGCGCACGACATCATTCGCGCCGGGTCGGCCGAGATCGTGGTCTCCGGCGGCATGGAGAGCATGAGCAATGCGCCCTATCTTCTCGCCAAGGCGCGCGGCGGCTATCGCGCCGGCCACGATCGCATCATCGACCACATGATGATGGACGGACTCGAGGACGCCTACGAGACCGGCCGCTCGATGGGCGATTTCGGTGAGGCCACTGCGGAAGCCTATCAATTCGCGCGCAAGGACCAGGACGCCTATGCCATGGAAACGCTCAGCCGCGCCCGCAAGGCGGTCGAGAACGGCGCGTTCAAGGCCGAGATCGCGCCGATCACGCTGACCGAGAAGGCCGGTCCGCGCATCATTGCGAATGACGAGCATCCGTTGAAGGTAGATCCCGCAAAGATCCCAGGACTGAAGCCGGCATTTCGTGCCAACGGCACTATCACGCCGGCGGCCTCCTCTGCCAATGCCGACGGCGCTGCGGCGCTGGTGCTGACGAAGCGTTCGCTCGCGGATCGCAATGGCCTGCCTGCCATCGCGGAGATCAGGGGGCACGCCACCCACAGCCAGGAGCCGCAGTGGTTCACGACGGCGCCGATCCCGGCGATCCGCAAGCTGCTCGACAAGGTCGGCTGGAGCGCCGGCGACGTCGACCTGTTCGAGATCAACGAGGCTTTTGCTGTGGTGGCGATGGCGGCGCAGCGCGACCTCGGCATTCCCCGCGACAAGCTCAACATCAATGGTGGAGCCTGCGCGCTGGGCCATCCTATTGGCGCCACCGGCGCGCGGCTGATCGTGACGCTGCTGCACGCGCTCGAGGCGAACAATCTGAAGCGTGGGGTGGCGGCGCTCTGCATCGGAGGCGGCGAAGCTACCGCCATTGCCGTCGAGCGCCGTTCCAATTGAAGGTCTAAGTACCGGCCGCGGCCCGGGAGCGTCGCGGAATAGGATGCACAGCCGAAATCTGGACGGACGCCGCCCTGGGAGACCAGGGCGGCAAGAGGCGCTTTTGGGTCCCTGTCGCTGCTTCGCTCGCCGAGCGCGGTTCCATTCCATTTGCCTGTTCGCTAAGGCATTCGTCCCCACCATTGAAAAACTCCACGTAACTTCTAAATTACAAGTCACTAGCTGCTGCGCCGATCAGAGGCTGCGAGCACGCGCGTCCGGCACCGTTTCGCTTCGCGATCTGAACGTTCTGCTTCTGAAAGGCGGCGTGATGAGGAATGCTCTCAATGCGGCTATCGGCACCTTCGCGACGGCGGGTCTTCTCGCGGCACTTGTGTTCAGCATGAGTTTCGCGCACGCCCGCGACCCGGACGGGCGCTACGCCAACTCTCCTCTCCATGACTGGTTCGAGAGCCTGCATTCAGAGAAGGGCCCTTGTTGTTCAGATGCGGATGGACGCGTACTGAAGGACGTGGAATGGAAGACGAGCTCGGACGGCAAGCACTACAGGGTCTACATCGACGGGGAGTGGGTCGACGTCCCGGACGGTGCAGTGCTCACGCAGCCGAATCTTTTCGGAAAGACCATGGTATGGCCCTACTATCTCGACGGGCATCCAATCATTCGCTGCTTCATTCCGGGCACGATGACGTAAGCTATCGTAGGACATGCCGGAGAAGCGCGCCCGAAATCCGCTGCTCGGCCCTTCATACGGCCGCAAGTTCGGCGAAGCGACGGCCGACGCGCGGCCGTCGTGGCAACTTATTCTTGTCAATCGCGCAATCAAGCGAACTTGACGCTTTTGTTCAGAGGCAATTCGCGCACTCGCTTTCCGGTGAGAGCAAAGATCGCATTGGCCAGGGCGGGTGCCGCCGGCGGGACGGGAGGCTCACCGAGCCCTCGCACTTCTTTCCCGAGTTCCAAGCCTTTGATGATGATTTCCGGCACCTGACGGAATCTCATGGCCTCGAAAACGTGGAAGTTCGTCTGGTTGGGCGCAAAGTTCTCATATGTCAGCTCGCAGTTCATGGCATGTCCTAGGGCCCATATGATGCCGCCCTGAACCTGCGCTTCGAAATTGATAGGATCGAGAATGCGCCCCACGTCGCAAACCGCGAAGACTTTCTCGATCTTTATTCCTTGAGCGGTGTCGCTGATCTCTACGACCTGCGCCATCGGCACACCGAACGACAACGTAAGCGCAACGCCGCGAGCTCGCCGATCGTCTAAGCGGACACCTTTCCAATCGGAAATATCTCGCAATGTATGCAAAACGGCCTTCGACGGCTCGTGATTGCACAGACGAATTAATTCGGACATCGGGTCCGCGCCGGCGGCATATATCAGTTCGTCCAGGAAGGACGCGTGATGGAAGCCATTGCCGGAGGCTCCGACCGACCGCCAGGGGCTGACCGGCACCATTTCTTTCGTCCGGTAACCTGTCACGCGATAGTTCGGAATTGAGAAGGGTTGGTCCCAAATACCGTTGACACTTGTGGTGTCGGGACCGGGAGGAACGGGCGCCTGCAGACGATTGAACCAGGATGCTCCCATCGATTGGCCGGCGATATCGATGCTCATGCTCTCCACTTTGCCGTCGCGAACGCTTCCCTTGGCGCGGGAGAGCTGGATCGGGCGGGGGTAGTCGTGCGCCATGTTTTCTTCACGGCTCCACGTCATCTTGACTGGAACGCCCTCCATGGCCATCGCAAGCTCGATGGCTTGCAGCGCATACGTATCGTCGAGGCGTGCTCCGAAGCTGCCGCCGATCGGCTGAGCATGCACATAAACCTTTTCTTCGGGCAGTTGCGTCAACTTCGCAGCATGGGCTCGTAAGAAAACCGGGATCTGCGTCCCCGTCCAGATGTCGATCCTTTGCTTCGTGTAGAGGACCACCGCATTCATCGGCTCAAGCGGCGCGTGTGCCAGATACGGTGTCCGATATTCCGCTTCAATCGACTTGGAAGCGCCGGCGAACGCCTTTTCGACATCCCCGTCGTTGCGAAGCCGACTGTCCTGCTGGTCTTTCGAGAACGAACCCTCGAGCACCTTCCACATGCCCGCCGAGTCGGCTGGATAGGGCGGATCGTTCCATTCGATTTTGATAGCTTCTGCAGCGTGGAAGGCTCTCCAGGTGTTGTCGGCGATTACGCCAACACCGTCCTTGATCGGAACGATCTTTTTGACGCCTCTCATTTTTTCCGCATTTGAGGCGTCATATCGTTTGATTGTCCCGCCCATGCCCGGGTTTGTCCGCACGGTCGCGTAAACCATGCCGTCCAGACGAACATCGATTCCATAACGCTGAGTACCGGTAGATTTCGCGACGATATCGATCCGCCGCATGTTCTTGCCGATGTAGCGCCATTCTTTCTCCGGTCGGAGCGCGACATCCGTGATCGGAGCAATCTGAGCCGCTTCGGCGGCCAGTTCTGCGTATGAGACCGACTTCCCGTCGGGCAGGATGACCCTGCCGTCGCTGGTCTTGAGTTGCGACCGGGGAACGCCCGACCTTCTGGCTGCCGCCTCCTTCAAGGTCTCGCGCGCAACGGCACCCGCCACGCGCAGCTTATGATAGCCGTCGGGGACGGTAGACGAGCCGCCAGTGATCTGCATGCCGAGTAGGCGACTCAGCACTTCGCCGCCGCCCCGCGCCCCCCGAGCCATGACGCCTTCGTCGATGGTCGCGAATGGCAGGCTATCATCCATGATCCGGCTGTTGAAGTAGGCTGTATCTGGCGGACCGGGATCGATGCGGACCTTGTGCGGATCCACATCGAGTTCTTCCGCGATCAGATGAGCCTGAATCGAGTATGCGCCTTGCCCTTTGTCGGCGCGGGGAGTGATCAGCGTGACGCCCTCAGAGTCTACTCGTACGTAGGGCGTGATCGCCGCTTGGCCCGACTTCAGACCTTTCAGAAGCGGGTTCGGAGGCTCCTTGCGCAAGCTGTAATAGCCGAAGGCGACCCCGCCGACGACCGCAGCAGAGCCGACCAAAAATGTGCGCCTTGCAATTGTCTTGAGACGAGCCACGCTACTTCCCCTTCGTCATCTGAGCTGCAGTTTTTACGGCGCTATGGATGCGGGTATAGGTTCCGCATCGGCAGAGATTCCCACTCATCGCATCGGAGATCTGAGACTCGGAGGGCTCCGGCGTCTTCGACAGAAAGGCGGCTGCTGTCATCATCTGTCCTGATTGACAGTAGCCGCATTGCGCTACTTGATGGTCGATCCAGGCCTGCTGAACAATGTGCGGGTTCGACGGCGTTCCGAGGCCTTCGATCGTGGTGACGTTGCCGCGAACTTCTCCCGCGGTGATCGAGCAAGAGCGCACCGCAGAACCGTCGACATGAACGGTGCATGCGCCACAAAGGCCCGCGCCGCAGCCGTACTTCGGCCCCAAGATGCCAAGCTCGTCCCGGAGCACCCAAAGGAGCGGCATTTCAGGTTCGACGTCCAGATCATGATTCTTGCCGTTGACGGTCAACTGCATTGCGAGTGCTCCTGTGATAAAGAAAGACGCCGAGACCTATCTGCTCCTCCCGGCATCGCAACCGACCAAATGAGATGCCCGAACTTGGCAGGCAGCCGACGTTCGTCGCGTGGAAATGGAAGGCGGTCCCCTCGATCGACGGCTGGATTGCTGAGGTTGCTGTCTAGAGATGCGCGGAGATTCAAGAATCCTCCCGTACGTCTCTCAACGAGAGACCACCAGTCGATGTCGCGGCGCCCTTCTCGGATAGGCTTTGCTTGAATTCGGCGAAATCGCGTTCAAGCCGGGAGACACGCTCGAGAATGTAGTCCGCCTCCGAGTAGTCGGGCTCGAGGTTTCGCAGGAAGTCGATGAGAGCCGTCCAACTTCGTCGGATGAAGCTGGGCGGCGGCACTTCGTTTCGGCTATCGATATTCATTGCGACCATCCGCCCTCTTGTCCGGTTCTGTCGAAATCGAGTCGCCGCCGGCGCGACGGCGAATTTCGACAAGGTGAGTTCCACAAGCCCGACCTAATCATTTTTTGTGCAATGATTAGAGCCTTGCGAAGGCTACCGCCAATTCAGATTCGAATGACCTCACCGCATTCGTGAATAACAGCGAGCAATCGGACTCTGCCGAAGGCGACCTCTTACGAGTTCAATCTTCGATGAGGTGGTAGTCGCCTTTGGCCGCCCCGCATTCGGGACATTGCCAATCGTCGGGAATATCCTCGAAGCGGGTACCGGGGGCGATCCCGGAGTCCGGATCGCCCTGGGCTTCGTCGTAGACGTGGGCACAGTAGGCGCAGCGATACTTTCTCATGGCATATCTTCCGCCAATGCGGGGCCTACTGCGCGCCTACGGCAGTAGTGCCGCCGATGTGCAGGGTGGGAACCAGCTCGAAGTCCTTCTGGATCCGCAGGTCTCGCTCGCGCAGCTCCGGCTCCATGAGCTTCCAGACCTTGGCGTGATTGTACGACGGCGTGGTCGGCCACAGATGGTGGATCAGATGATAGTTGTGCCATTGCATTAGCGGAGCAAGGATCCTTTCGAAGCCGAGCCGCATGGTGGTGCCCGCCGTCAGATTGTCACCGCTAGACGCGGAAGGGGTGCCAACCCTGATGTGCGCAAGCTCGCCGTTCTCGTCGCCGTCCAGATGCGGCAGCCACAGGAATACACAGCAGATCAGTCCCCAAGTGAGGCGGTTGGGCAGATACCAAAGCATCAGGAGCTCCCATCCGTAACCCATAGAGAACAATGCCACTACGGCCGCAGTGGTGCCGATCGTATACGGAAGCGTTCCCTTCATGACCTTCCACGCACGAGGGTCTTTGCTTTGGAGGTTGTACCAAACGTAGTAGTAGTCGATGGTCATCCATCGGAACGGCAGCGTCCACCAGCTGCCATGGAAGTAGTGGTCGGGATCCTGAGGACCGTTGGTGAAACGATGGTGCATCATATGCCCGTAGCGCGAGGCCTCCAGGGTGGCGTGGGAGCCGATTGCGAACAGGACAATCCTGCCGATCCAGTCGTTGAGCTTGACGTTCGATGATGCAGCGCGATGAAACGCGTCGTGCATCACATGGAAGAACGGGTACATGGCCACGATGTTCAGGATCGTTCCGCCCCAGAGAGGAATAATCCCCCATATCGCGGCGACATCGACCGCGACGACTCCTCCGACGACGTAGATCAAAAGCATCACGGTCGGCCAGGCGACTTTCGGCGGGTTGGTGAGACGATAGAGTTCGGCCTGTTTCTCCGGCGGCACTCTGACCGGGTATCGGGCGGAAGCGTTAGAGGACATTGCTGATTACCTCCAAGCGCGTACGTTCTCCCTGAAGCATCATGCTGCCGTCTCCTCTTGTCATTTATGGTCGCGGATTCATCGAGCGATCCGGTACGATCTGCTTAGAGAAGCGGTCAACAGTGGGCCATTGTTGAAGTTGCCAATTATTTGTCTTAGGATGCCATCTCCAAGCGGGGCATGACCGTCCATGGCCGGAATCAGTAGGGCAATACGCAGCACCTGCCGCGAGCTATCTCCGTCTTGGTTTGAGCCGTGCCTCCACTCCGCGTACTTCCACGTCTCTGCCAGTTTCTTATCCGCGAGCGCGGCTGCCGCACCGGTAACACCCCGCCTGCTGCCTATCTCTGATTTTCTATCCATGCTCGAGGAGTGTCATGCCGCCGACGAGCCGGAGATCGGTATCGATATGGGCTTGGCGATTCCGGCGGCCGCACACGGATCGATGGGGCTTTCCGCCATGTCGAGCGAAACCTTATGGGACGCTATGGTCGCGATGGTGCGCTATGCACCCGTCCGAAACGCGATGTTCACTCACCGATGTTTACAGCAGGGCGACCAGGCGATCATCGAAATGAAGCCGCGCCTGCAATTGGGCGAATTTGACCAGTTCATGGGGTACGCCACTGTCCTCGCCGTCTACAACGTCCTAAAGGCAATCTCGGGAAACGCGTTGGAAGATCGGATCCGGCTCACCTTTCCATGGACAGCGCCTACTCGGTCGCCGGTTTCGGACGTAGCGGCGATGTTCGACTTCGATAGTCGTTGCCTGGGCGTTCGGGTGCCGTTGGACCTCGCGATGAGGCCATCCCATAGCGCAGATTCCGACCTGTGCGACCGGCTCAAGATGGCGGGAGAGGACGAACTGTCCAAACATATGGGCAGCACAGCAGCCAAGGTTCGCCACTTGCTGCGGCAGAAGACGGCGACGTGGCCTTCTCTCCAGGACGTGGCCGACAAGCTCGCGATGTCGAAGCGAAGCGTGATCAGACGCCTCGAATCCGAGCAACTAAGCTATCAGTTCCTGCTCGACGAGGTACGCACAGAGTTGGCCTGCTGGTTCCTACGCCGATCGGATATGCAGCTTTCGGAGATAGCTGAGCAGATCGGCTTCAGCGATCAGGCCGGATTCACCCGAAGCTTCCGGCGAGTTCGAGGCTGTACTCCGTCTCAATACCGGTTCGATTTCCGGCACGCGGCGGATTCGACTTGAAGCGGAAACTTCGACGGATCTACGCCGGCCGAAATCCGCACTGATGAGGATGAGCAAGCGTTTGGCGTCTTACGAAGCGATGTCCTTCATCGGGATCGTTGGGTCTCCAAGCTTGGTCTTGTTTATCGGCTGACGGGAGAGAATGAGCCGCTTTCCCACCATGAATTCCTGTGGCGCGTTGATCGCCTCCACCGATTGCAGACGTTCGCCATTCAGGTGAAATATTGCGAACTTCGCTGCCGCAGGATCGCCGCGGACTAGGATCTCCGTCGCATCGAAGGCGTAGCCCGCGATTTGTAGCTTCAGATCATACTGGTCCGACCATTGCCAAGGGCATTCTTCCGGCGGTCGTGCGCGGCCGGTGATCGCGCTGGCAGCCTGCTTGGCCTGTTCGAGCGCATTGGGCACGCTCTCCATTCGGAACATGCGATCGTAGATCGGCATCGGTCGGTGAGTAACGTCGCCGATGGCGAAGATGTCCTGATCGCTCACGGAGCGTGCGTCGAGGTCGACAACTACGCCCCGAGCGCATTCCAGGCCAGCTTGCTTTGCGAGTTCGTCGTTCGGTTGGGCACCCACACCCACGACCACAACATCGGCTTCGACGGTTCGACCATCCCCGAGCTTCACGCCAGTGACGCGGCCGTCATGGCCCTCGAAGCTCGTCACGGAGCACCCCAGTTCGAAGCTGACACCCTGCTTCTGATGGTAGCTGGTGAAAAAGTCGGAGAGCTCCTGACAAGCGACGCGCGCGAGTATCCGCGTCTCGCGTTCGAGCACGACAACCTCTGCACCGAGAGCGCGGCCTGAGGCCGCGACTTCCAATCCAATGTACCCACCGCCGACGACGGCGAGCTTCTTTCCGCGGCCGAGATGGGCCTTCAGTTTCTCGGCATCCTCGGCACTGCGCAGAGAAACGATACCTGATAGGTCATTGCCTTCGATTGGAAGCTCGATGGCGCGGGCACCCGTAGCAAGAATCAATATATCGTAGTTGAGGTGCGTACCGTCCGAGAGTGTTACTGCCCTGTCGTTGCGGTTCAGGCTCGTTGCTGTCGCGCTTGACCGAAAGTCGATTCCGCTCTCGGCGTAGAATTCTAGCGGCCTGAGCGCCAGAGAAGCTGCATCGGCCTCGCCCTTTAGCCAGGCTTTCGACAAAGGCGGCCTATGGTATGGCGGGATTGGCTCTTCGCCGACGAGCGTGATTGGACCTTTCCAACCATACTGGCGCAGGAGCGCAGCCACTGTACCGCCGCCGTGACCTGCCCCCACGATCACTACGCGAGGAGAAGCCGCGTGCATGAGCTCATCATGGTCTCTCATCGACCGCCTCGTATGCCGCGATAGCCAGCCTGAAAATGACAAGGAGCCACTTAGTGCGTTCTTTTTTGGAATTCGTCAAGGTTGGTTGGCGATCGCGGCGCAGCGACGATCGAGCGTCACACGGCGTTCACCGCCGCCCCCCGTCTAAGAGAAAGCGCTCCGGAAGGAAGGAGGGCTTTCGCGCTGGGAGCGCCCGGATGGACCCTACTTCTGTTTTCGGCGGCCTTGGCCCGAAGAAGATTGAGTCGGTTCGAAATCCACTCTCGGCAGCGGCGCCTCAATAACGCGGGTCATGAGATCTCTCAGGTGCCTCGCCTCGCGTGCGCCGAATGCCGACTCGAACCCCGACCGTGCACGCTGCCAGGCCGGGTAGGCAGCCAGCAGAGCCGACTCGCCGCGATCGGTGATCGTAACCTGGCGTACCCGGCGATCTTCCTCGCTGATCCTGATCCTGACCAGCCCGTCGCGTTCCAAGGGCCGTAGATTGTGCCCAATGGTCGCTCGGTCCATCGTCATAGCGTTCGCTAGACTTGCCATCGTCATCGGGCCTTCCGAACCGAGGAATCCAAGCAGCGTATATTGAGTGGATTTTAGCCCCGTAGCAGCAAGGCAAAGGTCGTAATAGCGAGACACGCGTCGCGCAGCCCTCCTCAACTGACTGCAGGTGCAGTTTTCGGGGAAATCCCTGATATCGATGGTTCGACGTACCACGAATATATCCCTTGAATTGTCCAGGCTTCCTTACGAGCTTTAGCACCAAATCGTGCAAAGTGAACCGTCGCTAAAACAGCGTTGCTCGGCAGCATGTCGGATGATAGTCTCATATGCCCCTATTTCGAAGGGCGACGCCGGCGCGATCGAGGTTCGGCGTCAGGTGTCGTCGCACACAGAGGGCCAGGTCTGGATAAAATGGCGTCTGAAAAGGCTGAGAATGCGAGTTCGTTTAAGCGGCACGCCGCTGCGCGGGCGATGAACTACGCCGGCAATACCGGAGTGGATCTCGTCGGCGACCTGTTCCGCGATCGCTCACTTTTCACCTCGATCCGGCCTGCGCGCCCTCGCTCTCGGCTTTCGAGCCCGCCGCGCGAACGTGGCGATAGCCCCACGGCCGACAACCCTATCCGACGACCCATCGAACGCAATGCATGGGCACCGAAGGGCACCCAGCCACCGCAAGAATTTTCACCGTCAAAGGGGAAAGACTGAACCTATGAGCGACGAACCGATCCTCGTAACGAGCGCCGCCGGTCACACCGGCTCTATCGGGCGAAGCATCGTGCGCGGCCTTCGTGAGCGAAATTTGCCGGTCCGCGCGTTCGTTCGTACTGACGACCAACGCGCCCAGGACCTGCGGGAAATGGGCGCTGACGTATTCGTCGGCGATCTTTTGAATCCACGCGACGTGACCCGAGCTGTCCAAGGGGCAAGGCGCATCTACTTCAGCATGAGCCTAAATCCCTACTACGCAGACGCGACTATTCTCGTAGCGGCCGCGGCGAAGCGCGAAGGACGCTGTGAGATCTTCGTGAATATGTCGGACGTCGAGCAAAGCTACATGACGCTGGACAACATGTCCTTACCCGATGCCAAACGGATCAATATCCTAGGAGCTGACGTCCAATGGTCGCCGCAGCAGTTCGTGCACTGGGCGGCGGAGCGTGCCCTTGATTGGTCCGGCCTTCCCGTCTGCCACATTCAGGCTGCGATGTTCGTCGAGAACCCGATCACGCTATGGATGCCGGCGGTGACCATCAAGGAAGATGGTACGATCCGGTTGCCGTTCGGCGACGCCAAGACTGCTCCGGTCGCGACCGTCGACGTCGCCGAGGTCTGTGTCGCCGTCCTAGCCGACCCCAAGGACCACAAGAACAAGTCCTACAGGCTCACCGGTCCCACCCGGAGGAACTGGTACGAGTTCGCCGAGGATTTCTCGGCAGCTCTCGGCCGCAAGATTACGTATGTGCCCTCAACGATCGAAGATTTTCGCAGCCGACTGCGGACGCTGGCGCCCGGTCTTCCCGAGCATATCGCACTACACCTTGAGAACCTCGCCCTTCAGAATGGCGGAGACAAGTACATCACCGAGGTCACCGAAGACGTAGAGCGTTTGCTCAAGCGGCCCGCGACTTCATTGCGGGCCGTCATCGAGACAGAGGCCTGGCGCTTCGAGCAGGATGCGCCGAACCAACTTCAGCATCGCGACCTGAAGGACTTCAAGCGACGGCGTGCCTGAGGCCCGACCACCGCAGGAGCGGAGGCGAGGCTCGAAGACGCGCGGCCCTCCGCGTTCCCATGCTTTTTTCTGAGAGGAACGGTTTAATGCCACAAATCACCTACGTCGAACATGACGGAAAGCAGCACACGCTCGATATTTCGTCCGGCCTCAGCGTCATGGAAGGAGCCGTGAAAAACGGAGTTCCGGGCATTGATGCCGATTGCGGCGGAGCCTGCGCTTGCGCCACCTGCCACGTCTACGTGGACGCCGGTTGGCTCGGCGTATTGCCTCCCAAGTCGCCTATCGAAAAGCAGATGTTGGAGTGCGCGAGCAATACGGCCTCCAACAGCCGTCTATCCTGCCAGATCAAGGTCACGGTCGCACTCGACGGCCTTCGCGTCAGTCTACCGGAAAGCCAGTAATGCCGGCGCGCGGGCCGGCGGTACGCACCCAAACAACAGGAGGCCAATATGGCGGGACTGAATGACCATCCGATTGCCGAACGCATTCGGCTCAATCCGCCGGCGCCGCCGGCCAAGTTGAGCCTCGATGCCCTCAAGGCGCTGGTGATGGAGTGCGGCGCCGACGATTGCGGCGTCGTCAGCCTTGACGATCCCCGCCTGCAGGACGAAGCGGTCCATGCTCGCCGCGCTTTTGCGGGAGCTAAGCTGGCGGTAAGCATCGTGGGCCGAACACATCGAGCCCCGATTCGCTCGCCTACACGTTCGGCGGCCAACAACGAATTCCACCAAGTCAGCCACGACGTGGACGACATCGCCCGTGAATTGGTTCGTCGGCTGGAGGATATGGGCATCTCGGCGTTGAACCCGCCGATGGCCTTTCCGATGGAGTTCGATCGCTATCCTGAACGGGCCTGGGTCGTCTCGCACAAGCTGGTCGCCGAGGCGGCCGGAATGGGCAAGCGTGGGATCCATCGTAGCGTCATTCATCCAAAGTTCGGTAGCTTCATCCTGTTGGGCACGGTCCTAGTCGACCTAGAGATCGAAGCTCCTGCGGTGACGCTCGACTACAATCCGTGCTTCGAGTGCAAGCTATGCGTCGTGGCCTGTCCGGTCGGCGCGATCAAACCGGATGGATACTTCGATTTCTCGTCCTGTCTAAACCACAACTATCAGCAATTCATGGGCGGATTCGCCCACTGGATCGAGGACATCGCCGACGCGAAATCGGCCAAAGACTACCAGAATCGTCAACCGCTGGCGGAGACCGTGAAGCGTTGGCAGAGTCTCTCGTACGGCCCCAACTACAACGCCGCCTATTGCGTTGCAGTCTGCCCCGCGGGCGAGCACGTCATGGCGGACTACCTGGCAGATCGGAAGGCCCACGTGGAAACCATTCTCAAACCGCTACAGGAGAAAGTCGAGCCCCTCTACGTCGTCCGTGACTCAGACGCAGCCGGCCATGCCGCGAAAATGTTCCCGCACAAGACTCTCCGGTTCGTGCGAACGAGCGCCCGAGCCACGAGTATCGGCGCGTTTCTTTTTGGGATGGGTCTCAGCTTCCAGCGGGGCAAGTCCAAAGGTTTGAACGCCACCTATCACTTCGTGTTCACGGGCGAACAGCCTGCAGAAGCCACAGTGGTCATAAAGAATCAGAAGCTCACTGTCACTAACGGCCTGATTGGGACTGCCGACCTGCGAATCCAAGCCGACTCAACGGCATGGTTACAGACGCTCACCGGGCGGCTGTCCGTCGTGTTGGCACTCGCTCAACGGAAGATACGGCTAAAGGGCCCGCTGAAACTGCTCAAGGCGTTCGGCGCCTGCTTTCCCAGTTGAGTGAATCCATCTGGCCGCCCCATTCGCTTGTCGGGCTTTGCCGTCCGCCACGCGAGGGGCAACGTTCCCGGCTGACCGCTCTGAACACCAACAAAAGAGGAAGAATGTCATGAAGCCCCAAACTGTTCGCGCAGCAGCCAGCCTGCTGCTCGGACTTCTATTGTCCAGCACAATGTTCTTAGGTTCGGGGTCCGCGCAATCGGACTCCCAGCTCGCGGCGCGCGCCGGCGATGCGACAAATTCGGCCGCGGTGTCGGCTGATGTGTGGCTCGACGACTATAAATTCCGCGGCGGCGAGACGTTGGCTCGCCTCAAACTCCACTATTCGACGCTCGGCACACCGCACCTCAATGCCAAGGGTGAAATCGATAATGCCGTCCTTGTTCTGCATTGGACAGGCGCGGATAGCCGCGTGCTGCTGAGCCCGACTTTTCACGACGCACTGTTCGCCGACGGACGTCCGCTCGACGCGAGCCGATACTACCTCGTGTTTCCGGACAGCTTCGGTCACGGCCAGTCGAGCAAACCGAGCGACGGATTGAAAACGAAATTCCCCAAGTACGATTATGGAGACATCGTCGATCTCCAGCACAAGATCGTAACCGAGACTCTCGGCATAAAACACCTTCACGCAATTCTGGGCATATCGATGGGAGGCATGAACGCCTGGCAATGGGCCGAGGCCTATCCCGATATGATGGACGGCGTGATGCCTGTAGTTTCGCTGCCGATTGCCGTTTCGGGCCGAAACTTGCTCTGGAGGCGCATGGTAATTGACGCAATACGTTCCGACCCCGAATGGAACAACGGAAACTATACGGCCACTCCGCGCGGATGGATCTTGGGCTACAACGTTCTGCGCCTAATGATCGACAGCGCCTCCGCTCTTCAGCATGAAGTCCCGACGGGGCAAGCGGTGGATAAGTTTTTTAGAACCAACCAAGTTGCCGCCGAGCATGTCGACGCGAACGACATGCTCTATTCGCTCGGATCATCATTCAGCTACGATCCTGAGCCAGAACTATCGAAGATCAAGACGAAGCTCTTCGCCCTCAACTTTTCCGACGACGAGTTCAATCCCTCCGAGTTGCGCGTTCTCGAAAAGTCGGTGCCAAAGCTCGAACAAGGGCGTTACCTGGTTCAAGAGGGCACAACATCATCGCCGGGCCATTTAACCATGACACGGCCCAGTTTCTGGGCCCAGCATGTCGCCGAGTTCATGCACTGGCTCGGAGATAAACCAACGACGGATTGACCGTCAGTGCGCAGATGACCGCGCATCGGCAGTGCCGGGCGATTCCGCCCATCAGAAAAGCATGTCGCAAAGGAGACTTTCATCAAGTTCTTTTTTCGAATTGACTGCCAGCTGCTAAAGATGTTCTATCGTGCAACCTCCCGGTCCGGTCCAGGTTGGCGAGGCTATGGACACGGACTACTAGACCGGCTGCTAAAAAAGCAGCCGGTTCTTTTTTGGTGAGACTCTCGCAAGATCCCTAAACCAAAAGCTTCCGTTGACGCGCGGTTTATGATGAAGGCCAGGCTCGTCTCATTATTCGGGACAGCTCTTTTTCGCTGAGCTTGAGGCGAAATACGCGCGACTTCGATCGGGGATAATGCTGGCCAGGCGAAGCGCTCAGCATCGAAGGCAGCACGCTGAAACCGAGCATTTTTCCGTCCGGGCCGACTTCCATCGGATCGAGGCGGAACGCTTCCGGCGAAGCGAGTCCATCTCCCTCGTTGTCACCTTTCCAACCTACTCGAGCGAGCGCCGCCGTGACCTGGCGATCACGCGGGGGACACTTAAGGATATCGATTGCTGATCGATAGGCGAGAGCTGCCGCTGCCACATCGTCGACAAGTTGACGGGCAGATATCTCAGCGTGGGATATGACGGCTCTCAGTACCCTTTCTCGAACATCCTCATGTCTGAGAGCGATGGCAGCCAAGCCGAACAGCGCATCGAATATCCTTATCGCATGTCTGGACGCGCCGAGCGCGCGCACATAGGACTCGATCATGGCGGGCCCGAACGCGGCCGCTGATTTTGCCCCGGCCGCCGCCAGCCAAACCGTGCGCTCTCGCGTGAATCCGAGGCTCGGGGTCCATTCTTCTTGGCAAGCCCCGGGCGCGGCCATCTCGGGCATGGCAGTGGCGTCGCTGCTCATGAGCGTGAGATGTGCCATGATATGACTTATCTCGTAGTACCGTTGCACGACTTTGCTTGAATAGAGGTCATCGTAAGCCTCCACTCTTGCTGGTTCCCGCAGTTGGTCCAGGCTCGCGAGCAAGCCGGCACCGAGCGCGTATGAAAGCCCTTCGACAAGAGCGGACCATCGGAAGACGGACTGAAATTCGGATCTCGAGGGGTATGCGCCCGGAGTTATCATTGGCGCGAGTAGTTCTGCGGCGTGATCTCGGCTCTTCACCGTCAGGAGCTGCACTTGGCGCATGAGGTCCGCAGGTAGCAGGGCGTCCATGTCCTCGCCATTCGCAGCATCGTACATGCGGACCGGACGTAATCTTCCGGATGGTTGGATCTCGATGCCGGCCGTAGCGTTCGGAAGCTTCATGATAAGAGGCTGCTCGTGTCGGCCCGCTGCAGCTCGGATGTTTTCAACGACCGTCGGATCGATCTCGATAGCAAGTCCGATCGCCAATGCGTCGACCATTCGCGTCAGATCGAGCGACATGTGTGCCGCGATTGGCGACGTGGCAATGTAACGACTTGCCTCTTTCTTTCGATCTCGCCGCAAGATTTTCTGATCTCACCTCCGTCATCGAGCAAAGAGCGACCGTGCCTTTGCCTCGGAATGAAGACTTCCAGGATATAGGTGCGCGGGTTCTCACGATAATTGATGCTCTCCGGCGGCTAAGCGCAGCTGCGAATTTGAACCACCACCTCTTCAATAATGAATAGGCGCCGACGAGTGACGGATCGGGACGGGTCCGTTCGCGATGAAGACAAGTTCGAGCCGGCCCGGCCCGAAATCAAGATACCTGGCCGATCCTCCGCGGAGTGCGTTCCACAGTCGTGCTTGACTTGACAAGTTCAATTTTAGAACTTACCGAACACTTCTCACAAGGGGTAGTAAAGTCGATGAAAATTCTTGTGCCGGTAAAGCGGGTCGTCGACTACAACGTCAAGGTCCGCGTCAAGGGCGATGGATCGGGCGTTGAACTCGCCAACGTCAAGATGTCGATGAACCCATTCGACGAAATCGCGGTTGAGGAAGCGCTGCGCCTGAAGGAAGGCGGCAAGGCCACAGAGGTCGTGGTCGTCTCCATCGGTCCGGCGCAAGCGTCGGAAACGATCCGCACCGGTCTCGCCATGGGCGCCGATCGCGGCATACTGGTGAAGGCCGACGGCAATGTCGAACCGCTCGCGGTCGCCAAGATCCTGAAGAAGGTTGCTGACGAAGAGCAGCCGGGCCTGATCATCCTGGGCAAGCAGGCGATCGACGACGACTCGAACCAGACCGGCCAGATGCTGGCCGCGCTGCTCGGCTGGTCGCAGGCGACCTTCGCCTCCAAGCTCGAGGTCGAAGGTTCTGACTTTAAGGTCACCCGCGAAGTCGACGGCGGCCTGCAGACCGTGAAGCTCAAGGGACCGGCGATCGTCACCACCGATCTGCGTCTCAACGAGCCGCGCTACGCCTCGCTGCCGAACATCATGAAGGCGAAGAAGAAGCCGATCGCGGAGAAGGCCGTCGCCGACTACGGCGTCGACGTCGCCGCGCGCCTCGAAATTCTCAAGACATCGGAGCCACCGGGCCGCAAGGCGGGCGTCAAGGTCAAGGACGTCGCCGAGCTGGTGTCGAAGCTCAAGAACGAAGCCGGGGTGATCTGATGACGACGCTGCTCATTGCTGAACACGACAACGCGTCGCTGAAGGACGCCACCAACAAGGCGCTGACGGCGGCCGCCGCGCTCGGCGCCGACGTCCATGTGCTGGTCGCCGGCCAGAGCGCCAAGCAAGCGGCGGACGCCGCCTCCAAGCTCACCGGCGTGACCAAGGTGCTGCTGGCCGAGGGCGATGCTTACGCCCACGACCTCGCCGAGCCGCTCGCCGCTCTGGTCGTGTCGCTGGCCTCCGGCTACGACGCCTTCGTGGCGCCCGCGACCTCGCGCTTCAAGAACGTGATGCCGCGCGTCGCGGCTTTGCTCGACGTCATGCAGGTCTCGGAGATCATCAAGGTGGTGGCGTCCGATACCTTCGAGCGTCCGATCTACGCCGGCAACGCCATCCAGACGGTGAAGTCGAAGGACGCCAAGAAGGTCATCACGGTCCGCACCTCCACCTTCGCGGCTGCGGCCGCGGGCGGCAGCGCACCGGTCGAGAACGCCTCGGCCGCGGCCGATCCGGGCCTGTCGACCTTCCTCAGTGAGGAAGTCGCCAAGAGCGACCGTCCCGAGCTGACCTCGGCCAAGATCATCGTTTCCGGTGGTCGCGCCATGCAGAGCCGGGAGAACTTCGCCAAGTACATCGAGCCGCTGGCCGACAAGCTGGGTGCCGGCGTCGGCGCCTCGCGCGCGGCGGTGGACGCTGGCTATGCACCGAACGACTGGCAGGTCGGCCAGACCGGCAAAGTCGTGGCCCCCGAGCTCTATGTCGCGGTCGGCATTTCCGGCGCGATCCAGCATCTGGCCGGCATGAAGGACTCCAAGGTGATCGTCGCGATCAACAAGGACAAGGACGCGCCGATCTTCCAGGTCGCCGATTACGGGCTGGTCGCGGACCTCTACCAGGCGGTTCCGGAGCTGACGGCCGAACTCGGCAAGTAGTGGAGTGGCGGAGGCCATACCGCCTGTCCGGCGCGCCAAATGTGACCCGTACCTACTCGGCAATTTCAACCGCAAGCGCCGTCCAGGGCGGCGACATGGAGGAGATCGATGAGCACTGTCGTAAGCCTGAAGTCCCACGACGCCGTAGGCATCGTCACGATTGATAGCCCTCCAGTCAATGCGCTCAGTGCAGCTGTACGCGGCGGCATTTTGGACTGTGTCCGACAGGCTATCGCCGACCCCACCATTCAGGCGATCGTGTTGACCTGCGCCGGACGGACCTTCATTGCCGGAGCCGACATCACCGAGTTCGGCAAGCCTCCGAAGAAGCCGGGCCTCGATGAGGTCCTGACCGCGATAGAGAGCAGCCCTAAGCCCGTAATCGCTGCAATCCGCGGGACTGCTCTCGGTGGGGGCCTCGAGGTCGCCTTGGCATGTCATTTCCGGGTAGCGGACAGGAATTCGAAGCTTGGACTGCCGGAAGTCAAACTGGGGCTCTTGCCCGGTGCCGGCGGAACGCAGCGTCTACCGCGAGCCGTAGGCCCCGAGCTTGCCGCCAAAATGATCATCGGAGGCGCCCCCATTGGAGCCGTCGAAGCGTTTCAGAACGGATTGATAGAGGAAGTGGTCGAGGAGGCGTCGTCCGGCGGCAAAGCTTTTGCTCGAAAGATTCTCGCGGAAGGACGTCCGGTCCGGAGGCTGCGCGACGACGACACCAAACTCGCCGCGGCACGAGCGGACCGCTCCGTATTTACGGGAGCCGTGGCCGCGATCACCAAGAAAATGCGGGGAGTGGAAGCCCCATTTGTCGCTGCCGACGCGATCGGTCATGCACTGGATCTCCCGTTCGATCAGGGCCTGAAAAAAGAACGAGAATTGTTTCTGCAATTGATGGCGAGCGATCAATCCAAGGCTCAACGGTACGCGTTCTTCGCTGAACGAGAAGCGGCGAAGATCGCGGGCGTCGACGCCGGGACCAAGCCTCGGTCGATCGACCGCGTGGCGATCGTTGGAGCCGGCACCATGGGTGGGGGAATCGCGATGTCTTTCGCGAACGCCGGCATCCCCGTCATACTGGTCGAAACCGGGAAGGAACAGCTCGATCGCGGCTTGGGCATTATCGGAAAGAATTATGAGGCGACCGCTGCTCGCGGCGGCATTCCTGCGGATGCCCCCGCCAAGCGCATGTCGCTCATCAGCGGAACTGTCGGCCTCGAGGGTATCGGGCAAGCAGACCTCATCATTGAAGCCGTGTTCGAAACCATGGCGGTCAAGAAGGAGGTCTTCCGACAGTTGGATAAATTCGCAAAGCCAGGCGCCATCCTGGCCACCAATACGTCCTTCCTAGACATCAATGAAATCGCCAAGGAAACCACACGCCCCCAGGACGTGCTGGGCATGCATTTCTTCAGCCCGGCCAATGTCATGAAGCTCTGTGAGATCGTTCGGGCCTCGGCCACAGCGCCCGACGCGCTCGTAACCGCCGTTTCACTGGCGCGAAAGATCGGAAAGGTGCCCGTAGTCGTCGGCGTGTGCGATGGCTTCGTAGGCAACCGCATGCTCATGGCCAGGCAGCGGCAGGCCAGTCAGCTGCTATTCGATGGAGTACTTCCACAGCAGGCCGATGCTGCTCTTACCAAGTTCGGAATGCCGATGGGGCCCTTTGCCATGGGAGACCTCGCGGGCCTGGATATCGGCTGGCGTTCGCGGAAGGACCGTGGCATCAAGTCGGAGATCGAGGACGCCCTTTGCGAGGCCGGTCGTTTCGGGCAAAAGACGGGAAAGGGCTTCTTCCGTTACGAGGACGGCTCGCGGGCTCCCCTGCCCGATCCCGAGGTCGAAAAGCTTATCGATCAGACCTTGAAGCGTCTTGGGCGGAAGCGCCGCTCGGTAAGCGATGAGGAAATCCTTGAGCGAACGACCTATTCGATGATCAACGAAGGTGCTCGGATCCTTGAAGAAGGAATTGCGGCTCGGGCAAGCGATATCGACGTTGTGTGGCTCTATGGCTACGGATGGCCCGTCTATCGCGGAGGTCCGATGTACTACGCCGACCACGTCGGGTTGAAGAAGATCGTCGATAGGCTTTCGTACTATGCGAGAGAAGCAAACGATCCTTCGCTCGAGCCTTCTCCGCTGCTGAAGTCATTGGCCGATCAGAACGCGAAATTCACCTGATCTAACCATCCGAGGAGCGAGCTTACGGGCCCATCTCGCCTTAACTCTGTCGTCGGCTAGGCCCCGATCGTGTTTCATAAAGAGAAACGCGCGTTCGGGGCCAACCCGACCTGATAGGCACGGCGCGAACCGGCGACCGGGCACGAGGATAAACGCATACTGCCGTGTCTTGTCGGTTTGGAATGTCTTATTCCACCGTGTTGGGCGTTCGGCGCGTGCCAGCCGACGTTTTTTTGCGCCAATTCTTTATGAACCCGACGAACACTTGAAGCGGCAATGGAGTTTGGCGACGGCTCGGATGATAAAGGAAGATGCCCGGTAACGTGTAATCCCAGCCGGGAAGTACGCGCACCATCCGTCCGTCGGCGAGATATGGCTCGACTATAGGTTGGGGCAGGTACGCCAGTCCGACGCCATCCAGCGCCGCCTCGAGCAAGAAGTCGAGATCGTTCGCAATCAGCGAGCCCTCCACCGGGACTTCGACGCGTTGGCGATCCTTGTTCAACGTCCATTGCTGTATAGAATTGTCCCCCGGCAACCTGTACTTGAGACAGTTATGACTGTGGAGATCGTTAGGAGTCGATAGCGGAGAATGGCGTCCCAAATACTCGGGAGCGGCGACGACAAGCAACGGGAAGTCATCAAGGACACGCACGATCTTCATGTCGCGCTCTACTCTGTGCCCCGCTCGAATACCAGCATCAAATCGGTGTTTCACGATGTCGAGGTTCGCATCATCGAGAGCCAATTCGAGTCGAACGTCCGGATACTCGGCTAGGAATGGCCTTATCAGGGGCGCCAATCCCCTCATGCCGAAAGATCGCGATACCACCAGACGTAGGGTACCCATCGGCTTCTCGCGAAATAGATTGATACTTTCGAGCGCTTGGTCGACGCCTTCGAGGACCGGCAGTACTTCGGCCAACAGCCGTTCTCCAGCCTGCGTAAGCGCAACGCTGCGGGTCGTGCGGTTGAAAAGTCTGACTTCCAAATTCTCTTCCAGCGACTTTATCGTCTGGCTGATGGTTGGCAGGGCCATCCCGAGTTGGAGCGCCGCTTTCGTGAAGCTGAGATGCTCAGCCACTGTGACGAATGCAGTGAGTTCTGCGAGCTGAACGCGAGCCATTGTTTGTAAAAGCCAAATACCCCGTTTCTACTGACCTATATTATCAAAGCGGAAACATCCACCCAAATGCATGAGCATCAGAGCTCGGCATGCCGGCGCTTCGCGCAGCTCGGCTCCGGACGTCAGGGCGATATTTGTTCATCCGAATGCAGGCTTCCATGTCCGAAACGCAAACATTTCATCTCACCGGCAATCGGAAGCGGACCGCCGCCCGCATCGCATCCGGTCTGAATTCCAATCGACGCTGGATTCGCGCGGCGAGCACTGCCACGGTTCTCTTGCTGGCGGGAACCTGGATTTGGATGGAATCCGGGATGGGCTCCTCCCATCTGGTTTCGACGGTAAACGCTCGCATCAATGTCGAAACGACTTCCGGTACGGCTTACGCAATCGCCTACTTCGAAGATCAACAACCCGGCAAAATCAATGTTGGACAGCCCGCTACCGTCGACATCGACTTGTTGGCGGATCATACGTTTCATGGTCACATTGTCGAGGTATCGGAGAAGCGTTCTGAGGCAAGAACGCTGATTTCCGGGCAGGACAGCGCAAGCATCGGAAAGACGGTTGTCGCGGTAAAGATCGCGTTCGATGAAGCCGTGGACTCGGTGGCGTT
Organism: Bradyrhizobium sp. CCBAU 51627; assembly: GCF_028128765.1. Taxonomy (GTDB): domain Bacteria; phylum Pseudomonadota; class Alphaproteobacteria; order Rhizobiales; family Xanthobacteraceae; genus Bradyrhizobium. Next base: position 856,722 of record NZ_LBJG01000024.1, on the reverse strand, counting down.
GCTCCCCGACGCATCGGTGCTTCTGACCATCGATACAGAAGCGAAACACGAAGGGTTCGCCACTAACCTCTCCCACCGTTGCGCATGCCTCAGCAGGCCCCCTATTGACGCCTTTAGGGCGACAAATCCGGTGGATTGAAATAGGCGCCTACATACGGACGGTCTTGCTGCTCACGTTCGCCGATCGGCAGCGCGGCAGCAAACCGATTCAGCTTTAGTCATGCCATGAGTCCCTAGCCGAGGTGGCATGCCACGTTTGTCGTGCTATGGCGAGCCCAAGAGCCGTTGTAGCTGCCGACGAACTACGCCAAGCATCGTTTCAGAAGCCGTCGGCTTCGCGTCTCTCAAAGCTCGCGAAATAGCGAGTGCTCCGACCATCGCTGCGGCAGCGAAAAGTGAGAGATCCCGAGTGTCCGAGTTCGATCTGCCGGTAGCTTTCAGCCCATTTCTGATTAGGACCACGAATCCATCGAACCCATTGGCGAACTCCTCTTGGATAGTTTCATCTTGCTGAGAGATCTGCGAGACCAGCGCAGCCATGGGGCAGCCGCTCTCCGGGTAATCCCGGTGCTGCATTGATAGATATTGGCTCAACAAGTCATCAAGGCTCAACTTGGAGAAGTCCGAATGACATTGGCGGAAGCTCTCCGCGAGAGCTTCCGACGACAGCGCCTCTTTCGAAGGAAAATGACTGTAGAGCGCACCATGAGTAAGGCCTGCGGCTTTAGCGACCTCTCCCACGGTCATGGCCCCGAAACCGCCTTTGCGCATCCGCCTGGATGCGACCTCGACGATTGAAGCTCGGTTTTCGGCCGCTTGGGCTTTCGACACTTTCATTTTTGCTGGCTCGGCCGTTCATCGGGTCCTTGACATCCAAAGATTACGTACGCAATTAAAGCATTCATTGCAAATGCAATGATTAACGGCGCTTGCCTAAGTGCTTGTCGGCGCTTGCGCGGAATTTGGAGATCGAAAATGAAGGTTGAAGGTTCAGTCGCCCTGGTGACCGGTGCGAACGGCGGAATCGGGCGAGCTATCGTCGAGGAGTTGCTCAAACGTGGCGCCTCGAAAATCTACGCGGGAGTGCGCGATACGAGTTCGGCAGAGGCGCTGTTCAAGGGCCAGCCGCGTGTGATTCCGGTCCAACTGGACGTAAGCAAGCCCGACCAGATCGCCAAGGCGGCAGCGACGGCACCCGATGTGACCTTGCTCGTGAACAATGCAGGATTTTTCGGAGGCCACGGCGCATTGTCTGTGAACGACCTTGCGATGGCGCGCCAAGAGATGGAAGTAAACTATTTCGGCCCCTTGGCTCTCGCTCAAGCATTCAAGAACACGCCCGCGCTGAGAGGAGGCGCAGTGATCAACATCTTGAGCTTCCTGGCCTTAGCGACCATCCCTCTGGCAGGGACCTATTCAGCTTCGAAGGCGGCGGCACTATCTTTGACGCGAGTCCTCCGAGCGGAATTGAAGACCCGTGGATCTCAGGTTTTGGCGGTATTGCCGGTGCAGGTCGATACACCGCTCGGAAAGTCCATGCCGGACCCCAAGCTGAAGCCCAGTGAAGTTGCGATCCATACTCTGGACGCTCTCGAGGCAGGGCAGGACGAAGTCTTTCCGGGTGCGCTTTCCGAAGGCGCCGCAACCGCCTTCAAGGCGGACCCGGCGGGATTGCAGGCGAAGTTGGCCACCATGGTCCACGCTATCGCCTAGATCTGAGGCGGCCCAGGCACCGGAGGGCTTGGGCCGTTCATTTTTCCCGGATAGTTACTTGAAATTTAGTAGCTACTCTGGCAGCTTAGGCTGGCGTAGCTGTTGCTTGGGGTAGAGCACTGCTCCCTATCACGGCTGAAAATCTCCTCGTCTCCGGAGATGAAGTTCAGGAGGAACCGATCCTGCTGTCGCGGAGTCGGGATCTCCTCAACTCTTGGCATCAGACCATCACATCTTCAAGAATCGGATCCTTACATGCGACGAATAGTGGTCACAGGAATGGGGCTGGTGTCTCCGCTCGGCTGCGGTACAGGGGTGGCATGGCCTCGGCTGCTTGCTGGCAAGTCCGGGCTGACCATCCTGCCCGAGTGGGCTTCCTCGCTTCCGGGGAGAGTTGCCGGGCTTGTGCCGACCAAAGAGGATGACGTCGATGGCGGCTTCGATCCCGATCTGACCATTCCGCCTAAAGAACAGCGGAAAATGGATCGGTTCATTCACTTCGCGTTGGTCGCCGCTGCGGAGGCGATCGCTCAAGCCGGCTGGTCTCCTGCGGACGAACTTTCTTTGGAGCGAACGGCGACGATCATCGCTTCTGGAATCGGCGGATTTCCGGCGATTGTCGAAGCGGTCCGGACTACCGATCAACGTGGCATCCGGCGCCTGTCGCCGTTCACCGTACCGTCCTTTCTGGCAAATCTCGCCGCTGGCCACGTTTCGATACAATATGGCTTCAAGGGGCCAATCGGCGCCCCGGTAACGGCGTGCGCCGCCAGCGTACAGGCGATCGGCGACGCCGCGCGGTTAATCCGCTCGGGCGAGGCCGACGTGGCGGTCTGCGGGGGTGCTGAAGCTTGCATCGACCTGGTCAGCCTCGGAGGGTTCGCGGCGGCCCGCGCAATCTCAACCCGCTTCAACCACCGGCCTTCGCAAGCGTCCCGCCCTTTCGATCGTGACCGCGACGGATTCGTCATGGGCGAAGGAGCTGGAATTTTGGTGATCGAAGAGCTCGAGCACGCCCAAGCCCGCGGGGCGCGGCCGATCGCCGAACTGGTAGGCTACGGAACTTCCGCTGACGCTCATCACATCACCTCGGGTCCTGAGGACGGCTCTGGCGCCCGGCGAGCCATGGAAGCAGCTTTGCGGCAGGCCGAACTTTATCCGCGCAACGTGCAGCACCTCAATGCTCACTCGACCTCCACCCCTGTGGGCGACATCTCCGAGCTCGCTGCCATCAAATCCGTTTTCGGAGCCCACGGCGGCATCGCCGTGAGCGCGACGAAATCGGCAACCGGTCATTTGCTGGGTGCCGCAGGAGGCGCCGAGGCCATCTTCGCGATACTCGCACTCCGAGACCAGATAGCTCCGCCCACGCTCAATCTGGAAAATCCCGACGACGCCGCGGAGGGCGTCGATCTCGTCGGACCAAAGGCCCGAAGGATGATGATGGATCACGCGATCTCGAATGGATTTGGATTTGGCGGTGTGAACGCCAGCGTCATTTTCAAACGTTGGTAGAGGCGGCCTCGGAGCTCTTACGTTTCTCTTCGCCCTAACAAGTCGGCCCGGACCCGGTCGGCCTAATGGGCCATTTCCTTCATCGCGCCCTCGAGCCCCTCGATCGTGATCGGGAACATGCGGTTGGCAAAGATGCGGCGGATGATGGTGGTCGATTCCGAATAGTCCCAATGCTTCTGCTGCACCGGATTGAGCCACACCGCATGCGGATAGGTGCGGACGATGCGATCGAGCCAGACCGAGCCCGGCTCCTCGTTGACGTGCTCAACCGAGCCTCCCGGCACCATGATCTCGTAAGGCGACATCGAGGCGTCGCCGACGAACACGACCTTGTAGTCGTGCGGATATTTGTGCAGCACGTCCCAGGTCGGCGTGCGGTCGGTGAAGCGCCGCTTGTTCTGCTTCCACACGCCTTCATAAAGGCAGTTGTGGAAGTAGAAATAATCCATGCGCTTGAATTCGCTCTTCGCCGCCGAGAACAGCTCCTCGACCTGCTCGATATGCGAATCCATCGAGCCGCCGATGTCGAAGAACACCAAAAGCTTGACCGCGTTGCGCCGCTCCGGGCGCATGACCACGTCGAGATAGCCATGGTTGGCGGTCTCGCGGATCGTATGGTCGAGGTCGAGTTCGTCCGGCGCGCCGGTGCGCGCGAATTTGCGCAGGCGGCGCAGCGCCACCTTGATGTTGCGGATGCCGAGCTCGACATTGCCGTCGAGATCCTTGAACTCGCGCTTGTCCCACACTTTCACGGCGCGGTTGTTGCGGTTCTTCTCCTGGCCGATGCGAACGCCTTCGGGATTGTAACCATGGGCGCCGAACGGCGAGGTGCCGGCGGTGCCGATCCATTTGCTGCCGCCCTGGTGGCGACCCTTCTGTTCTTCGAGGCGCTTCTTCAGCGTCTCCATGAGCTTGTCCCAGCCCATGGCCTCGATCTGCTTCTTCTCTTCCTCGGTGAGGTATTTTTCGGCGAGCTTCTTCAGCCACTCCGCCGGAATCTCCGCCTTCTCCATGGCGTCGAGCAGGCTTTCCAGCCCCTTGAACACGGTGCCGAAGACGCGATCGAACTTGTCCAGGTTGCGCTCGTCCTTCACGAGCGAGGCGCGCGACAGGTAGTAGAAATTCTCGACCGTGTAGTCCGCGAGGTCGGCGTCGAGTGCCTCCATCAGCGTGAGGTATTCGCGCAGCGTCACGGGGACCTGCGCATCGCGCAGTGAAGTAAAGAATTGCAAGAGCATGATCGATGGATCGTCCTGGGGATGCCGGCAAAGTATCTCGGTTCTCACGGCGTCCGATCGACAAAGAAGAATAAGCACACCTCAACGATGAATAGCGGGCGCAGTATCCTTTAGCGCTCCTGTTCGAACCGAGGATCTCGGTCATCAGGACCGTATCGAAGAGATTGAAATCATGGGGCTTTGATCGGCAGCGACCGAGGCTGGCACCGTTAGCATACGGCTTCGCCGGTTTTGCGCTCCCCTCGTTAAACCGTTATTCGCGACGGACGGCGGTCGGCATGACCGGTAGAGACTTGATTCCGCTCTCGCGCTGCCGCTATTCAGATCAGCCTTTGCGTATTGCAATTCAAGCAAGTCGAATGCCCATGAAGTTCACCGGAACGAAAAACTACGTTGCGACCGACGACCTCAAGGTCGCTGTCAATGCCTCGATCGTGCTCGAGCGGCCGCTCCTCATCAAGGGCGAGCCTGGCACCGGCAAGACAGTGTTGGCCGAGGAAGTGGCGAAGGCGCTGAACGCGCCGCTCCTGACCTGGCACATCAAGTCCACCACCAAGGCGCAGCAGGGCCTCTACGAATACGACGCGGTGTCGCGCCTGCGCGACAGCCAGCTCGGTGACAGCAGGGTCTCCGACATCAAGAACTACATCAAGCGCGGCAAGCTGTGGGAGGCCTTCACCGCCGAGCAGCGCCCGGTGCTGCTGATCGACGAGATCGACAAGGCCGACATCGAGTTTCCGAACGACCTGCTGCTCGAGCTCGACCGCATGGAATTCCATGTCTACGAGACCGGCGAGACGATCAAGGCCAAGCAGCGCCCGATCATGATGATCACCTCCAACAACGAGAAGGAACTGCCGGACGCGTTCCTGCGCCGCTGCTTCTTCCACTACATCAAGTTCCCCGATGCCGACACGATGGGCCGCATCGTCGACGTCCACTTCCCCGGCATCAAGAAGCGCCTGGTGGAAGAAGCGCTGCGTATCTTCTTCGAGGTACGCGAGGTGCCCGGCCTGAAGAAGAAGCCGTCGACCTCGGAGCTGCTGGACTGGCTCAAGCTCCTGCTCAACGAAGACATGAGCGTCGAGCAGCTGCGCGAACGCGACCCACGCAAATTGATCCCACCGCTCCACGGCGCGCTGCTCAAGAACGAGCAGGATGTGCATCTGTTCGAGCGACTGTCATTCCTTAGCCGGCGAGAGGTCTAGCGGCAGATTTTCGAGCCTTGAGGCACGCCGGATTTTGTGTCGCGAGATCGACATAGACTTACTTACTAACCGGTCGCCCCAGATACACATCCCCAGCGGCTCTAGATGTTGCCGAGATGAAGGTGGGGCGACTGGACCCATCTCGGCTCGAGGAGAGCGCCTTATCTTCGCGATTGCGCCGACCAAGGCTGCGGAGCGAATCCTCCACCCGCAGGGCGAGAACACGCCGCTCATAGCGGGCGGTCTTCCTTCGTCGAACTGGACACATCTCCAAAACGGACTAAGGACGCTTCAGCCATGAATAGCCCGCAAGCGGCATGGTTGAATTTGATCATACTAACCCAATTTATTCATGACAGGGAGCGAGCGAAACTGTTGAAACAACGCGATTTTTGTCATCCACGTCCCATCACCTCCGCTAAGTAGCAAAGAACCGTCTCACCGAATTGCGGAAAGGCTCGAAGGGACACCTAGTGATTGGATATTGGATGTCGTGCGAAGACCTTGATATGCAGATCCTCGGTGATATTTGGACTGGAGCCGACTAGATGGGTTATTCCCAAGCGGACAAGGCAAAAAGCCGGCAGCGAATACTGGATGCAGCGGCAGTCCAAATCCGCGAGCTGGGACTGGATGGCCTCAGCATCGCCGAACTTATGAAGTCCGCCAAGTTGACCCACGGCGGGTTCTACGGTCATTTTGACTCGCGCGATCAGTTGATCTCAGAGGCTTTGGCGAAAGCTCTCTCGGAGGGCGGTCCGGAATCTGTGCGCTTGGGAGGCACGAGCGGACCGCGGACGCTTAAGACACTGCTGAACACTTATCTCAGTAAGGCACATCGGGACGACCCGAGCGTGGGATGTGCGGTGGCAGCCTTGGCGGGCGATGTCGCGCGAAGCGACCGAAAGACCCGTGAGGTCATGACGGACTATCTTTCGAACTACTTCGATAATGTGGCCGACTTGCTGGAAGATGATCATCCCGACGAATCGGCCATTGCTATCGTGTGCACGATGGTCGGAGCGGTCGCTCTCGCGCGGGTCGCGAGAGACCTTTCGATGTCTGATAAGATACTGCGCGCGGCGCAACGAAGCATTCTCGATCTCGTAGAATGTCGCGGGCAGAGGACGGATGATAGGGCTCGGTAAAACCCGAACGTTCGGGAAATCGGCCTAATACTGGAGCACGGTCCTTATCCACAGGTGAGCGCGCTGCCATCGAAACCGAATTATCCTGACCGAGCCGCCGGCTCGCGACTCGCCGCGACCTGAGACGGAGAGAAACGAAAAATGAAGCTCTACGATTTCGGACCAGCGACGAGTGCTCAACGCGTCCGGGTCTTTCTGGCCGAAAAAGGCATTGAACTTCCGACCGAACAGTTGAACGTCCGGGAAGGCGCGCAATTCACCCCTGCCCTCACGGAGATGAACCCATTTCACTGCGTCCCGTTCTTGCAGTTGGACGACGGCACGGTCATCGCGGAATCCGTGTCGATTTGCCGCTACCTCGAAGAACTCCACCCGCACCCGTCGCTGTTTGGGCGCACGGCCACCGAACGTGCGGTGGTCGACATGTGGCTACGGCGCTTCGAGCTCGACGGCTTTGTCCCGACACTGCACGCGATACGCAATTCCATGCCCATGTTCGCTGACAGAGTGGTGCCTGGCACGCGCAACGATCTGCCGCAGCTGCCTGAACTGGTGACCCGTGGACGCGAAATGATGGAAATTTTTCTCGACCGCGCGGAGCCGCATATGGCCAAGAACGAATTCGTCGCTGGCCCTAATTTCAGTATCGCCGACATCACCGGGTTCTTCGCGATACGATCGGCCGCCACGCTGAAGATGGACATCGGCGACCGGTATCCGTCCGTGGCCGCGTGGTTCGCCAAGGTGTCTGCCCGCCCTTCCTTTCGGCTCTAGGAGGCTCATATGAGCAATGCAGTCTGTCTCGTCACCGGAGTTGGACCCGAGCACGGCACCGGCGCCGAGATCGCCAGGCGCTTCAGCGAGGGGGGCTACAGGGTCGCGATGATCGCCCGAAATGCGGAGAACCTCCGCACTCTGGCAGCGAAGTACGATGGTGCGCGCGCTTATCCCTGCGATGTCGGTAACCTTGAGGCCTTGGCCGAAACCATCGCACTCATCAAGACGGAGATGGGCGCCCCGGAAGTCGTAGTTCACAATGCTTTACGTGCGACGAGGGGGAGCATCTTGTCCATGGACCCCGAAGATCTGGAGAGAAATTTCCGCGTCAATACCACTGCGCTACTCCATCTCTCCCGCGAAACAATTCCTGAGATGCTACGAGCCGGGAAGGGTGCGATCTTAGTAACGGGCAACACCTCGGCCTTCCGTGGAAAGGTCAACTGGGGTTTCTTCGCTTCGACCAAAGCGGCTCAACGTATTTTGGCTGAATCCATGGCGCGCGAATTCGGGCCGAAGGGAATTCATGTAGCCTACTTCATGATCGACGCAGCAATCGACACTCCCCGCACCCGTCCGATTTTGGCAGCCGATAAGCCGGACGATTTCTTTGCGAAGCCCGCTGCGATAGCGGAGGAAATGTTCCGTGTGGCCCATCAGGATCGGTCGACCTGGTCATTCCTCGTCGAATTGCGGCCCTTCGGCGAGGTCTGGTAACGATAATCAAACCAGGAAGCGCTCCAGACGAACTTGCCCGTGACTGCCACGACCGTTCGCCGAGGTCTGCAGGCACGTCACGACCTCTTCCTATCGAGTGCTCAGAGCGCGTTCAAGCAACTTGGTGAAGACGCTTCTGAGTGGTTTTGTGAGCTGCAAACCAGGATTTTGTATTCGCGAATTCCGTCTCCAGGAACCGCCACACCTGCCTCGTCATTCTTCGAAGATCCGTTTCTCGGCGACGCAACAGCCATAGGTCCAGAATCGCGGTCTCTTCAGGGAGCACACGCACCAGTCCTTCCGCCACCGCAAAAGGGATCGGCAGGAACGCCAAACCGAGCCCTTCTGCTGTAGCAGCGAAGTGATTGGCGACCGGCATCAAATTCAACGTGTTGCGAGCATTCTGTGCTGCATTGAAGGCATTCAGCAGCTTGATAGGTCCAGTGCGCGCCCTATGTGCTTCTACATAATCAACGGGCCTTCCAATCAAGTCGTGATCAACTAGGTCATCTAAGGTCTTCGGTGCACCGTGCTCTTCCACGTATCCAGCGGAAGCGAACAAACCAAAAGCAATCGTTCCGACGCGTCGACCGACGAGCTCATTGTCACCCGGGTGACCTATCCGTATGACCAGGTCGAGATCGCTGGCTGCCAAGTTCTGTTGTTCGACGGTCGAATTGATCTCAAGTCGGATCTGAGCGTTCAACGCGCGCAACTTTTTTACGCGAGGCAACAGCCAGTGCTTGGTCAATCCCTCGGTCGCGGAGATCTTCACTGCAGTGGATCTATCACCGACTCGGAGAGACAAATCCCTGTGAAACGCCTCAAACGAGCGAACCATCTCTTCGGCCGAACGATGAAGCTCCTCTCCCTCTTGGGTCAACTTCACGCCGGATGACACCCGAAAGAACAGGGGCGCTCCTACATTGCGTTCCAGCTCCTTTAGTCGTCGACTAAGGGTCGGCTGGCTCATTCCCAATGCCCGCGCCGCCCTGTTGACGCTTCCGCTCTGCGCCACCGAAAAGAAGAGCCTGAAGAGATCCCAATTTGTTTCCGCCAATCGAGACCTTTGCGGGCTTGCCGCGGCTTGCTCGTGCGGGAGATCGCGCACTCCAGTCTCGATGCAGCCCTCGCTCCGGGCGCGCTTGACGTTCGTCAGACCCTCCGCAGTCATTTCCACCCCCAAACGCGCAGCCTTCGAGCGGACGAAAAATGATGCTCGTCATCTTTTAATCAGCATGATAGTTATCATACAGAACGTCAAGCTCGGATTTGCACACGAAAAGGCAACAGACGCCACGGAAGTATCTGAACCACGATTCATTTTTATGCCGGGGGGCGATGAAAATAAGAGTTGTCCTGCCGGTAGGGAGAATACGGAAGGCGAATCCCTTCGAATGCTGGAGAGCTATCTCATGAGGAAGTCCGTCGACACCGGGACCACGGAGCTGCTTTGCGAAATCGAAGATAAAGTGGCAGTCATAACGTTGAATCGGCCCGACGCAAGAAATGCGCTTTCGGACAAGCTCACGCCGGCATTGCGACGAATGATCAAGCAATGCGGCGAGGACGCCGATGTCGGCGCGCTCCTGATCACCGGGACAGGACGCGCCTTTTGCGCCGGTGGCGATGTAAAAGGAATGGGTGATGGGTCTAACAAGGCGCAGTTGACGTTCGATGAGCGGCTCGCTGACCTGCGGACAAAACAGCGTACCCTCACGGGGACGCTTACTGCGCTTCGGAAGCCCACTATTGCCGCTTTGCCTGGTGTGGCAGCGGGAGCCGGAATGTCCATTGCGCTCGCTTGCGACATACGGATAGCTACCGCATCCGCGAGCATGGTCACGGGATATGCTCGCATCGGCTTGACCGGGGACTATGGCATCTCGTGGCTATTGACGCGTCTCGTGGGCACCTCGCGCGCGAGAGAGCTGATGTTTCTATCCGAGCGGATCGACGCGCGACGATGCGAAGCACTCGGGCTCATTAATCGAGTAGTTGAGGACGGCGAGTTACAGGATGTCGCCTTCTCGCTTGCCAAGCAGCTCGCGAATGGTCCGGCATTTTCGCTTGCCTGCATCAAGGACAATCTCGATCATGCGATGACAGCGACTCTGTTGGATTCACTCGATCACGAAGCAGCCAACCTGGTCAGCGCCAGTCAAACAGCCGACCACAAGGAAGCCGTTCGCGCCTTTATCGAAAAGCGCCCCCCGATCTTTTCTGGACGTTAGTCTTCGGAGGCCCTTCGGTCAAAGCTCGCTCTCGGCTGGGACGCCTTCCGGGCCAATGGCTTTACATCGCCTTGACGATGTTCTCGGTGACCTTCTTGGCGTCGCCGAGCAGCATCATGGTGTTGTCGCGGTAGAACAAGGGATTGTCGATACCGGCGTAACCGGAGGCGAGCGAGCGCTTGATGAACATCACCGTGCCCGCCTTCCAGACCTGCAGCACCGGCATGCCGTAGATCGGCGAGGTCTTGTCCTCTTCGGCGGCAGGGTTGGTGACGTCGTTGGCGCCGATCACGAAGGCGATGTCGGCCTGCGCGAATTCGGAGTTGATGTCCTCGAGCTCGAACACCTCGTCATAGGGCACGTTGGCCTCGGCCAAGAGCACGTTCATGTGGCCGGGCATGCGGCCTGCGACCGGGTGGATCGCGTATTTCACCTCGACGTCTTCCTTCTTCAGGATGTCGGCCATCTCGCGCAGCGCGTGCTGGGCCTGCGCCACCGCCATGCCGTAGCCCGGCACGATGATGACCTTGGAGGCGTTCTTCATGATGAAGGCGGCATCGTCCGCCGAGCCGAGCTTGGCGGGCTTCTGCTCGCCGGTCGCCGCGCCGGCGGCCGCGGTCTCGCCGCCAAAGCCGCCGAGGATGACCGAGATGAAGGACCGGTTCATCGCGTGGCACATGATGTAGGACAGGATCGCACCCGACGAGCCCACCAGCGCGCCGGTGATGATCAGCGCGGAGTTGCCGAGCGTGAAGCCGATGCCGGCCGCGGCCCACCCCGAATAGGAGTTCAGCATCGAGATCACGACCGGCATGTCGGCGCCGCCGATCGGGATGATCATGAGCACGCCGAGCGCGAGCGCCAGGATGACGTTCAGCCAGAAGAACACCGCGCTGCCGGTCATGACCAGACCGATGATGCAGACCACGAGCGCAACGGCCAGCGCGATGTTGATGAGGTGCCGCGCCGGCAGGATGATCGGCGCGCCGCTCATGCGCGCCGACAGCTTCAGGAACGCGATCACCGAGCCGGTGAAGGTCAGCGCGCCGATGGCGACGCCGAGCGACATCTCGACCAGGCTCTGGGTGTGGATGTTGCCGGGAGTGCCGATGTCGAAGGCCTCGGGCGCATAGAACGCACCGGCGGCGACCAGCACCGCGGCCATGCCGACCAGCGAGTGGAAGGCCGCGACCAGCTCCGGCATCGACGTCATCGGCACGCGCCGGGCGATGACCGCGCCGATCGCGGCACCGATGCCGATGCCGACGATCACGAGCAGCCAGGCCAGGCCGTCGGCCGGCGGATGGTTGGCAAGCGTCGTGGCGACCGCGATCGCCATACCGATCATGCCGAGCAGATTGCCCCGGCGCGAGGTGGCGGGGCTCGACAATCCCCGCAGCGACAGGATGAACAGCACACCCGCCACGAGATACAACAATGCAGACAGATTGGCGTTCATCTCAGGTCCCCATTCGCCTCTTCACCCCGAGGTGCCGCTTACTTCGACTTCTTCTTGTACATCGCCAGCATGCGCTGGGTGACAAGGAAGCCCCCGAAGATGTTGATGCAGGCAAAGATCAGCGCGACGAAGCCGAAGGCGCGCGCCCAACCTGAGCCGCTCGACACGTTCGCGACGCCGCCGGCGAGCAGCGCGCCGACCACGATCACCGAGGAGATCGCGTTGGTGACCGACATCAGCGGCGTATGCAGCGCCGGGGTCACCGACCACACCACGAAATAGCCGACGAAGACGGCCAGCACGAAAATCGAAAGCCGGAAGATGAAGGGATCGACGACCTGTGCAACATGCTCCATGGCTCTCTCCTTACGCTTTCGGCTGGAAGTTCGGGTGGACGACGGCGCCGTCCTTGGTCAGCGCGGTGGCCTTGACGAGCTCATCGTCCCAGTTCACGGCGAGCTTCTTTTCTTTCTTGTCGACCATGGTCTCGATGAAGGAGAACAGGTTGCGCGCGTAGAGGCTGGACGCCGAAGCCGCGACGCGGCCGGCGACGTTGGTGTAGCCGACGATCTTGATGCCATCGAGATCGACGACCTCGCCGGCCTTCGCACCCTCGACATTGCCGCCGCGCTCGACGGCGAGATCGACCAGCACCGAGCCCGGCTTCATCGACTTGACCATCTCGGCCGACACCAGCTTTGGCGCGGGACGTCCGGGGATCAACGCCGTCGTGATCACGATGTCCTGCTTCTTGATGTGCTCGGCGGTGAGCGCGGCCTGCTTGGCCTGGTACTCTTTCGACATCTCCTTGGCGTAGCCGCCGGCGGTCTGCGCGTTCTTGAACTCCTCGTCCTCGACGGCGAGGAACTTGGCGCCGAGCGATTCCACCTGCTCTTTCGTCGCAGGCCGCACGTCGGTCGCGGTGACGACCGCGCCCAGGCGCCGCGCGGTCGCGATCGCCTGGAGGCCGGCAACGCCGACGCCCATCACGAACACCTTGGCGGCGGGCACGGTGCCGGCCGCCGTCATCATCATCGGGAAGGCGCGGCCGAAGGCCTCGGCGCCCTCAATGACGGCGCGGTAGCCCGCAAGGTTTGCCTGCGACGACAGCACGTCCATCACTTGCGCACGCGTGATACGCGGCATCAGCTCCATCGCGAAGGCCGCAATACCGGAATCCGCCATCGTCTTCAGAGCGGCCTCGTTGCCGTAGGGGTCCATGATGGCGATCACGAGCGCGCCGCGCTTGTACTGCGCAAGCTCCGAGGCCTCGGGGCGCTTCACCTTGATGACGATGTCGGCGTCTTTCAGCGCATCGGCACTGACGGTGGCGCCCGCCGCGGTGAACTCGGAATCCGGCAGGCCCGACTTGATACCGGCGCTCGGCTCGACGGCGACCTCGGCGCCAAGCGCTTTGAACTTCTTCACCGTATCAGGCGAAGCGGCGACCCGCGGCTCCGACGGATCGATTTCCTTGGCAACGGCGATCTTCATGAGGTCTCCGGTATCGTCCTAGAACACGATTTCATAAGACATAGCGAACGAGTCGCATGGCGCAGCATCAGGTTGCCGCTGCAGACAGCTTATGTACGTATGGCTCAAGGTCCGCGGCGAAATGCTCGTGTCTTAGCAAACGATCGAAATGACTTATCATGCGTGGGTACTCGTCGCGGACACCACGATGAAGTATTTTGCTCAAGCCTTTGTCCTCTAGCTGACGCCCCCGTGCATGTTCATTCATGAAAAGCGCGAGCTCGGTGGCGAAGCAGATATCGGCAAGGGAAATGTTGTTGCCGACCAGCACCTGGCGGGCGGGCGAGAGCGCTTGCTCAAGTCCCGAGGCGTAGACTGCGAACGCCTCTTGAGCTCGGGTGTGGATCGCCGCGTCTAGCGTCCCGTCTGACAGCGCGAGAAGGTAGATCTGAGCGTCCCGGGCAAAAATCAGACTCACATCCAGGAAGCTGTCGATCCTGGAAGTCTCGTAAGCATCGTGCCCATAGAGAGGGAAATCGGTCTTACTGAGGCGTGCCACCGCTCGCATGATGCTGTTCGATTCGAAGATGCCGATTTTTCCGCCGGGAGCGAACGCAGCCGGAACGTTACCGAACGGGTGGGCATCCATGAATGCTTCTGTCTTGAAAAGGCGCTCTCCTGCCAGCCCTACCCTGCCAGTCCGAGCGAGCGGCGAGTACGCGTGCCATTCGTAGGAGGCCACGGGGGCGGCATTGTAATCCCAAAGCCAGCTCTTCAGTTCGTTGGCGGGAGCACCTTTGATCTCGATTTCAACTCCCGCGAATCTGCCCGCAATGGTCGCCTTCCAAACCCTTGGGTTAGGCAGATATGAAAAAATGCGAAGGTCAGCCATTGTAAGCCACTGAGGGAGACGGTCCCCTAGAACATGTCAGAGGACTAAAGGCCTGGCGGAAATCTGGACAATCAAAAATCTGCATATCGCCCTACTCACCAATGAATAAGCCACCCCGAACCATGATCCTGGCAGGCAGACTCCGACTGCGGTCATCGACCAGATGAAACCGCCACGCTATTCCTCGTCGCGCTCAAGGGGAACGGGAATTTCGATTATCACATTATCGATGAGCCGCGTCGGGCCGACATAGCCGGCGACACAAAGCGCGGCTGAGCGGTGCAGAGGGCTCTCCGCGGGCTTAAGAGTCTCGCTGTCGACAAGCTCGAGATACTGTAGCCGGTCAATGGGCTGAAGATGCTGCTTGGCGACCGCAATCAGCTCCTGTACGTCGCGCATTCCCGAGCGAAATTCGTCCGCCGCGGCAAAAAGCGCCCGATTGATGGCAAGGGCGCGTCTGCGCTCCTCCTCGCCGAGATATCTGTTGCGACTGCTCATGGCGAGTCCATCATGTTCCCGGACCGTCGGCAGAGTGACGATGTCAATAGGAAGATTGAGATCGGTGACCATACGGCGCACAATCGCGCACTGTTGGAAATCCTTCTGGCCGAAAAACGCCGCATCCGCCTGCACCATATTGAAAAGCTTGCAAACTACGGTCGCGACACCGCGAAAATGTCCGGGCCTGAAGCCGCCGCACAGCGGTTTCGCGAGTTCGCCTGGCTCGACAAAGGTCTCAAAGTGAGCCGGATAGACCTCGTTGACGTCCGGCGCGAAGAGGATGGCGACGCCCGCGTTTCGACAGAGTTCTTCATCGCGCAGAAAGTTCCGAGGGTAGGTGCTGAGATCCTCATTCGGGCCAAACTGGGTCGGGTTCACGAAGATGCTCACGACGGTGACGTCGCACTGCCTCCTGCTTGCCTCAACCAGAGAAAGGTGGCCATCGTGCAGGTAGCCCATCGTAGGCACCAGCCCCACCCGCTTGCCGGTCTTACGAGACTCAGCGAGTGCACCGCGAAGCTCGGCAACAGATCTGATCGTTCGCATTGTCTCACCCGTCTTAACGCGCGTGGGAAGGTGTCCAGTTGGCGACGGCTGGGCCGGCGCTTTCAGGAAGGCGATAGGATTCGTCTGCGGAGGGAAATGCGCCTTCGCGAACATCCGCAGCCCATCGTGACAGTGCCGTTTGCAACAGGTCAAAGCCGTCGACATAGGAGCGAACGAACTTCGGGCGGCGGCCTTCGACCAAGCCGAGCAAATCATGGAGCACGAGAACCTGGCCCGCACAGGCCGGTCCCGCTCCGATACCGATCGTAGGAATCGTTAGCGTTTCGGTCGCTCGCGCCGCCAGCTCGGCCGGTATTCCCTCCAGAACGAGCGCGAAGCAGCCAGCCTCCTGCAGATGGTGAGCGTCGTCGAGCAGACGCAAAGCATCGTCGGCCTTCTGACCTTGCACCTTGAATCCGCCCATCACGTTCACGCTCTGCGGGGTCAGGCCGAGATGACCCATAACCGGGATCTCGCAATCGACCAGAGCGCGAACCATTTCGAGACGCTTCGTTCCGCCCTCGAGTTTCACGGCGTCGGCACCACGCCGCAGAAACCCGCCGGCATTGCGAATTGTATTCTCGATGCTGAGATGGAAGCTGAGGAACGGCATATCGGCCACCAGCAGGGCTCTCGGCTTCGATCGCGCAACCGCCTCGACGTGGTGGTTCATCATTGCCACGCTGACCGGCAGCGTGTTGTCGAACCCGAGGCAGACGTTACCCACGCTGTCGCCCACAAGAATAACGTCGACGATAGGACTTGCTATGCGGGCGGTCACCGCGTCATACGCGGTGGTCATAACCAGTCGTCGGCCATCCCGCTTCCACAACTCAAGCATTGGAATCGTGACCCGCCGGACGGACGCCTCGGAAGTATGGCTCATCTACGCACCCACTAGCCTTCTTTCAACGGCGGCCCGGTGCTCACGGGTCGGCAAAGTAGGACTTTCCACTACGAATCAATATTTAGCCCGCAGAAGGCTGAACAGATCAATTTGTGGTGCCGCGCAATTCATTCATGAATTGCGGTTCGTCAGCGATTGGCCTCACCGCCTAAGCGCTGCATTAAGCGGCATAATGAGCCCCGTCCACGGCCAGTATGCCCAGTGATGTGCTCGCTCCACGTCCCGATCAAGACCGCCGCTCCTTCGTCATCTCCAACGCGGCCCAAGCGGAACACGTTCGACTGTCTCCCTCAAGCATGACCATCGACGGGAGTTTCCTTCGATAGGGCACCGGTTTCGCGGTTGCCCCGTCGTACGCGTGCAACCGCTGAATCGCCGACGCTGTTATGCCGCGGTCGCCTTAGACGTGAAGCGACCGTAGAATGTTTCGCCCTTGGCCGCCATTTCGATCAATAGCTTTGGCGGCGTGAAGCGCGAACCATACTTCTTCTCCAGCCTCAGACACAGCTCGACGAACTTTTTCGTGCCCATGAAGTCGATGTACGACAGCGTGCCCCCGGTGAATGGCGGGAAGCCGAATCCCAGAATCGAACCGACATCCGCCTCTCGCGGATCGGTGACGACGCCATCCTCCACTGTGCGGGCGGCTTCCACCGCCTGAACCACGAGAAAACGCTGCTTCAACTCCTCGACATCGATCGTATCTGGATCGAGAAGCTTGGGCTGCAGCACGGTCAGCTCCGGCCATAGCTTCTTCTGGCCCTTGCCCTTCTCTGGATAGTCATAAAAGCCCTTGCCATTCTTCCGGCCGAGGCGTCCGCGCTTCTCCACCATTTCGATCAACAACTTCTTGTGATCCTGATTGATCGCCTGTGTGCCCACGTCGGCTTCAGTGGCCCTCAATATTTTCAGCCCCAGATCGAGAGCGGTTTCATCATTGAGCGAGAGCGGCCCGACCGGCATGCCCGCCATCTTGGCCACGTTCTCGATCATCGCAGGCGGCACGCCTTCCAGTAGCATCTCGTACCCTTCGAAGAGGAAGAGCATCACGCAACGGTTGGCGTAGAAGCCACGCGAGTCATTGACGACGATCGGTGTCTTCTTGATCTGACGTACGTAGTCGAGTGCAGTCGCCAACGCGACGTCTCCGGTCTTCTTGCCGACGATGATCTCCGACAGCATCATCTTTTCGACCGGAGAAAAAAAGTGAATCCCGATGAACTTCGACGGATCCTTGAACTCCTCGGCCAGCGAATTGATCGGCAGCGTCGAGGTGTTGGTCGCGAAGATCGCGCCCTTCTTCAAGAACGGCTGCGCCTTTGCGTAGGTCTCCGCCTTGACCTTACGGTCCTCGAACACCGCCTCGATCACGAGGTCGCAATCGCTGATCGCATTGTAATCCGTTGTGGCGGTAATCCGCGAGAGGATCGCGTCGCCTTCGGCTTGAGTCATGCGGCCCTTGGAGACCGCGGCGTCGACGTTAGCTTTGGAGTGACCTTTACCCTTGTCCGCAGCATCCTGGTCGCGATCGATCAGCACCACGTCGATGCCGGCTTGCGCCGACACGAAGCCGACGCTCGCGCCCATGAAGCCCGCTCCAATGATGGCCATCTTCCTGACCTTGGCAGGCGGCACGTTCGCCGGACGGCGCGCGCCCTTGTTCAGGTCCTGCATCGAGATGAAGAGAGAGCGGATCATCGCCGCCGCTTCCTTCGAACGCAGAATCTTGGAGAAGTACCGCGACTCGACGCGAAGCGCCGTATCCATTGGCAATTGCAGGCCTTCGTAGACGCACTGTAGGATCGCCCGTGCGCCCGGATAATTGTCGTAAGTCTCCCGACGCAGCATCGCGGTCGCCGGCTGGAAAAACTGCAATCCCGCTTTCGAATAGACCGCGCCACCAGGCAGCTTGAAATCCTTCTGATCCCAGGGCGCGACGGCCTTGCCGCCGGCTTTGATCCAGTCCTTGGCCTTCTGAATCAGACTCCCGGCAGGCACCACCTCTCCGATGATGCCGCGGGCTTGAGCTTTCTTGACATCGATCGCCTCACCCTTGAGCAGCATCTGCATGGCGTCTATAGTCGGCATCAGGCGCGGCAACCGCTGCGTGCCGCCGGCGCCGGGAAAAATTCCGACCTTGACCTCGGGCAGCCCGACACGGGTCTTCGGGTTGTCGGACGCAATGCGGTGGTGACAAGCAAGCGCCAGTTCGAAGCCGCCGCCGAGCGCCGTCCCATTGATCGCGGCAACCCAAGGCTTGCCACCGACCTCGATATTTCGGAACGATTGCGATAACTTACGGGCCTCATTGAACAAGTATTTGTTCGCCGCTTCCTCGCCTTGCGAATTCAGCATCTGCGCGTGAGTGCGGTTCATAGCCTCGAGCATCGTCAGGTCCGCACCGGCGCAGAACGCGTCCTTGCCGGAAGTGATGACGACGCCCTTGACTGCAGCATCCGACGTCAATTGCTCGATGATCAAGCCAAGTTCGGCTCCCGACGTCTCATCGATGACGTTCATCGATTTTCTGGGGACATCCCAAGTCACCAGCGCAATGCCGTCGACGTCGGTCTCGATCCTGAAATTCTTGTAGGCCATGTTCCATTCCTTGTCGTCGTCCAGAGGTCACCTCGCTGGTCGCGAGGCTCCCGAGGATGTCATGACTGAGCTTCTCGATTGGATCGCGTCCCTCGCGGGGACGAACGTTCAAACCCGCTCGATGATGGTCGCGGTCCCCATGCCGCCGCCGATGCACAGAGTCACGAGCGCGGTGGATTTGTCGGTACGCTCGAGTTCGTCGAGGACCGTGCCGAGGATCATCGCACCGGTGGCGCCGAGCGGGTGACCCATCGCAATCGCGCCGCCGTTGACGTTGATCTTGTCCCTGTCGATTTGGAACGTCTGCATCAATCGCAGGACCACTGAGGCAAACGCCTCGTTCAGTTCAATCAGGTCGATGTCGGACAATTTCATGCCGGAGCGATCGAGCACCTTCTTGGTCACGTCGACCGGACCGGTCAGCATCATCGCAGGCTCGGAGCCGACATTAACGAAAGCGCGAATCTTCGCACGTGGCTTGAGGTCATGCTTCTTTCCGGCATCCCTGCTGCCGAGAAGAACGGCTCCCGCGCCGTCGACAATGCCCGACGAGTTACCTGCATGGTGCACGTAATTGATCGCCTCGATTTCCGGATGCGACTGCACTGCGACGGCGTCGAAACCGCCCATCGCACCCATCGTCGCGAATGACGGCTGCAGCTGGGCGAGCGATTGCATAGTCGTGCCCGGCCGGATGTGCTCATCCTTGGCAAGAATGGTGATGCCGTTGACGTCCTTCACCGGCACGACCGAGTTCTTGAACCGTCCTTCGTCCCAGGCCCGGGCGGCGCGCTCCTGGCTCTGAACGGCATAGGTATCGACATCGTCGCGTGAGAAACCATATTTGGTGGCAATTAGATCCGCAGCAACGCCCTGAGGCATGAAATAGCTCGGAACCGCCATTGAAGGGTCCGTTGGCCACGCCGAACCCGAGGACATGATCCCGACCCGGCTCATGGACTCCGCGCCGCCGCCGATGGTCAATTCGTGCTGCCCCGACATGATCTGCGCCGCTGCAATATTGACGGCGTCCAGGCCCGACGCGCAGAAGCGGTTGACCTGAATACCCGGCACTGACTTGTCGAAGCCGGCCTTCAGTGCCGCAAATCGCGCGATGTCGCCCCCTGCCTCGCCAATCGGATCAACAACGCCGAGCACGACGTCATCAACGCTATCGGGCGCCAGATTGTTGCGCTCCTTCAGGGCCTGTAACGGAACAGCGGCCAACGCGAGGGCCGTCACTTCATGGAGCGAGCCGTCGGACTTTCCCTTGCCGCGCGGCGTGCGAACGTGATCGTAGATATATGCCTCAGGCATCTCTGGCCTCTCCTATCTTGCTCGCCCCCTGGTTTGGGAGGCATGGCTCCATCGACATCAAGCAACCTCGAGTTTCTCGCGAGAGCGGCCGAACCAGGCCTTCTCCGTCCGGCTCGAAGTGCGGATGGCTCAAAAGCTACATTGGTTGCGTTTATTTATCGACTTGTTTTTTACAAGTCGCTGGTCAACGATTAAACCCCATCTTCTGCTCTCGATACGGTAGCTTTTATGTGCGGCGGTGTTCAGCGGTACGCGACGGCTCTGCGCCGGCGGATTACAGCTGTCCCAGGACTCGCCATCGTGTGGACGGCAAAGCCTGCACTCTGTCCTCCTCATTCCGACGAAGCGTCAAGCACTTCCCCGAAAAGCTCCCACGCGGTGCCGCTCCAGCGTTGCAGCCTCATTTGGGTGTAGCTCATGTTGATCTTGTCACTCGTGTTGACGCTGATGCCGGGCAACAGTGTCGGTAGCACCACGTTCTTCAGGCTCTTCGCCTGCCTGATGATGTTTTCGCGGGAAAGGTCGCTCCCGCACTGCTTGATCAGATGTTCGAGCAGCATGCCCTGCGTGTAACCATACAAGATGTTGAAATCGGCAATGTCGACGCCGGGCATGTATTTGTCGATGAAGGTCAGATAGTTCTTCATTCCCTCGGTGTGAGCCCACTGCGGATCGCTGGGATCCTTCATGTTTGTTCCGACCATCACCCCGATCGCCTTGTCGAGGCCTGCCGGCTTCAGAGTCGCGCCAACCGAACTGGAGGGGTAGTTCAGCAGGATCGCCGGCTTCCAGCCAATCTCGGCAGCCTTGCGGATGGCTTGAGCGGCAAATTTTGGCGTTGCTGCCAGCAGCAACGCATCGGCCCCTGAGCTCCTCAAGTTGACGATGTGAGACTCCACCGTCGGATCACTCAGCTCATAGGGGATAGCGGTGACCTTCTTGTCAAAGCGGCTGCCAAGGATCGCCTTGAAGGCGTTCAGGTAATCCTTTCCCAGATCATCGTTCTGGTAGAGAATGGCATACTTGGCATCTGGCAAAGTCTTGGTCAGGAACTTGGCATAGATCTTTCCCTCGGTATCGAAACTGACGATGCCGGTTGTCGTCAGCGGAAAATCGGCCACATTCGTAAACTTGTTCGACCCCGAGACGATTGAAATAGACGGCACGGCCTTCGATATCAGATACTTCGCCACCGCCGTGTTGCCCGGTGTGCCGAGCTGACCAAACAAGAATGAGACCTCGTCGCTTTCGACGAGCTTGCGCACCTGCTCCACCGCTTTGGGCGGACTGTAAGCATCGTCATAGGCAATATAGTTTATTTTCCGTCCGTTTATGCCGCCACGATCGTTGATCGACTGGACATAGGCTTGAATACTTCGGCCGATGATGCCAAGCGACGAGGCGGGCCCGCTGAAGGGAAAGACCCCTCCAACCTTGATCTCGGTCGCCGTCACCCCCGGAGTATCCGCGGCATACGCGACTGACCCCAGCGTCAACAGCATCAATGCAAAGGCAGGTCTGACGATTTTAAACATAGCATCCCTCCCAAGTGAAACGACCTGGTTCTTCGAAAACTGACGCTTGTGAATGTGGCCCTACAAGGTTGACTAGGAAGCGCGACGTGCCTGCCTTGATATTTGGAGCCGCTCGCGGACCATCTCCCGAACTAAATCCTTGCGTACTTTGCCGAAGCTGTTGCGCGGCAGTGTCTCCAGGCAGACGACTTCACGCGGCCGCTTGTAGCTTGCCAGCGAGGAGCAGCTCTTTACGATCTGATCAAGATCGACGACGGTCTCCGTAGCAGTGACGATCGCGGCAACGACGATCTCGCCCCATTTTTCATCGGGGACCCCGACCACCGCGACTTCCCGGATCGAGGGATGGTCAATCAATAACAATTCCACCTCAGCACAATAAATATTCTCGCCGCCGGAGATTATCATGTCCTTCTTCCGGTCCTTGATCGCAAGGTAGCCGTCAGCATCGATAACACCAACGTCGCCGCTTCGATACCAGGCAGCTCCGTTCAAACTGACGATCGCTTCACGCGTTGCCTCCTCATTATTCAAATAATGAGAGAACCCCGTCGGTCCGCTGATAAGAATCTCACCTACTTCGCCATTCGGAAGAATGCCGCGCTTTTCGTCATGAATGACTACCTGCGTACACGGCGCTGGCAGCCCGGCAGTGCCGGGCTTCTTGGTCAGCATGTCCGACGGACATCTCGAGACGAACAACATCTCGGTGATGCCGTAAGCGTTTGTCACCCCATTTGGCAGCTTGAATCTCTCCTGGATCCGTTCTGCAAGCACCGGGGGCAGCGGCGCCGAAGCAGAGATCCAGTGCGTGAGGTGCGGCAAGGTCCTGTTCTCTGCGGATGGCTCCTGAACGAGCTGCCAGGCCATCGTTGGAACGATGAAAGCAAGCTGGATCCTGTACTTCTCCAGGTTTTCCAGGGTTTGAGCCGCGTCGAACCTTTTGCGCAGAAAATTTGTTCCCCTGCACAGGATCACCGGCAATGCGAAGTTTTCCGTTGCTCCGCGATGAAAGAGAGGAGCGACCGCCAGCGATCTGACTTCTTCCGGGAAGCCGAGCGCTATGGCGCTGAGCGTCGCGGCGGCAACCGCCGATCGATGCTTTACCACTGCCCCCTTTGGCCGGCCGGTCGTGCCTGAGGTGAACCAGATGCCGCTATCGGCGTCGGCGCTGACGGTCGGAAACTGTGGGATATCATCAGCAACGCCATGCGAAAGGTCGACGAAAGCAAGCTGGCCGGGGCGAGCCTCTGCTCCGGCCACGATCTGGAGGATCGAGAGTTCGGAAATGGAAATCGCCTTTGATGCCAGTTCCGCGAGATCCCGGTCTACGATGATCGCTTTGCACTCCGCCGCGACGAGCTGATACGACAACTCCTCGGGAGTCAGACGGAAGTTCAGAGAGACGGTCAGCGCACCAAGCCGCGCGATCGCGAAGTAGGATAAAAGGAGCTCGCGCTGATTCCAAAGCAGATAAGCTACTCTGTCGCCTGTTGTGATTCCGTGTCTCTGAAGTCCGGCCGCAAGTCGATCCACGGTCGCGTCGAATTCGAAATAGCTCAGCGAGCCGATCTCGTCGACAATAGCGGTCTTTTGCGGCAAAGCACGGGACGTCGTCCGAAGAATATCGGACACCGAAATAGCTCGATCGAGCACGATGATCCTCCCCGTTCCTTCGTTCATCGCAGCTTGTGCTGCTTTTGGATTTGTTTGCCTTACTCAGGTGGTGGCTCAGGCTGCAACTTTACCCAGTGAAAGAATGACTTGCAGCGCAGGCATCGGAACAACACTTCCGAAACGCTTCCGCCGAACGGCGATTCGATCTCCACCGCACTGCTCTCACAGTGCGGGCAAATGACCTTGCCAACATCGAGTGGCAACTCGAAGCTTGGCTCGCCCTGATTCACGGCATCGCCAGTTCGCGATTCTTGAATCGAATCTTCTCGAACAGCGTTTCCGGGATTCCCGGGCTGCCGGTGCGGCGGATGGACGGCCGCCACGACTTTGCAGGGCCTGCAATTCCGTCGGGAACATCGAATGTTGTGCCGACCACGTTGAGGAAGCGCTCGCGAAGGTCCGAATCCGACGCATCCCGATAGCCGCTTGAGAAAATGATATCCGGCTGGTCCGGCTCGCCCCACCAGTCCAACGCTTCGACCAGGCGGCGACGGGCATCTTCGTCGACGGTGGACGCCGGATCTTTGCGTAACGCCTTGATCCAGCCTACCGAATAGCTCAGGTGAAAGCGCGATTCCTTCAGGATCTTGTCAGCGAGACGTGCCAGAGTTCTGTCCGCCAGGCTCGTTCTGTAGGCGCTCAATTGCGTGGAGATTGCCTGCTCGGCCATGAATATCGCCGCGACAAAATCGGACCAGGATTGCGGCGGCCGATCGAGCAGCTTTGGCGAGCGAATGTCCTTCGCCCCACGCGTCCACTCCACCTCCTCAAGCGTGACTCCGAAACGTCCCAGATGCTGATAAAGCGCGCGGGCGTGCCCATACTGCCCCTGCATCATCGCGCAGATGGACGTGAAGTCCGCAATGGAACGCCCGTTCTGCAACACCATCATGTACCAGCCGGCGAGCACCAGCTTGGCGTCCGCGATGCAATACAACTCGTCCCCCAGGAACCGATCTGCTTCCGAAAGGCCTTCGATTGAATTGATGACAGCCATCACACCACCTTCACCTTCGACTTGCTATCTCGTTCCGTAATCGTGACGATCGCCGACAGCGGTACGATGCACATCTCTCGCCAAGTATGGTGGTCGTAGACGAACCAGGCGCGCGCCTCCGCTAGTTGTTCGTTGGGGGCCTCGACCGAACCGATATGAGTCAGCGGCTCTGCGGAATCTCGGCGCGCAAATACCTCGTAGAATTCGGGCTTGTCGCCACCCAACTCCAATTGCCTATCGATAACTTTCTTCATCATCGCACCCTTAGACTTGTATTCCAAAGCGGCGCATCAGTTGTCGGGCATTGGGCTCAATGGATTGAGTGGTCCAATCGTGATGCCAACCTTCAAGGACGTTGACCTCGCTGACCCCTTTTAGGCCGCCCACCGCGTCCTTGACCGATTGCTTCAACATCGAGACGCCAGGGCAGGCCAAGCATGGAATTGCGAGCTCGACATCGACCACCCCCGTTTCCGATATCGTGACTCCGCGCAACATTCCCATGCTCTCGATGCTGACCGGTATATGCGGATCATTCACCGCGAGGAGCGCCTCCCGGACCTGCTGCTCGGTCACCACAGATCTTGCCCCCACAGCTCGGTCTGCATCCGGCTCAAGCCCGGAAGCTTCAATGGGCCGCCTTTCTTCCACTGCGCCAACTTCTCGGGCCACGTCACCGTACGGAAATCCCACTTCATGGTTTCCAGATTCAGCAGGATCGGCATCTGGTAATCGAGGACATAAATGCCTTTTTCGCTGTCGAAGTGAGCCGGCACCTTCAAACCAACCTGCTCGCAGAATGGAACGAGGCGCTGCAGCCAAATCTGCCTGAGCTGGTCGTTGCTATTGCCGCGTATCTTGTAATGGAGCTGGTCGGTCCTCGACTTGACATCATCCGTCGCGCCGAACCACTCGGCCCCCAGCGGAAACCAGAAATCCATCCGTTCTTGGACACGCTTCCGTATCTCGGGACCCTGCTGCATGTAGTGGCGGATCATGTACTCGCCGCGCTTGACGTGGAAGTTCTCTTCGAAGTTCACCTTCCGCAGCGATCGGCTATACGGCCCGAATGAACAATTTTGCTCGAGATCACACGTTGTGATGTATCCGGCCTGATCGCCGACGAGGTGGCCGAGCCCCACATCGATCGGACTCAAGTTTCCAAACTCAAGCAGAAAGAACGTCTTGAAATTCTTGGGATCACGCTCGAACACCTGGTGATAGGAGTCGAAGCCGAAATCCTCGAGCATGCGGAACATGACCTGGGCGTGCCCCATCTCGTCCTGCAGCGCCGACGCGATGGCAATTCGGTCGTTGATACTGGGTGCAAATGCTATGGCATCAAAGTCGAGAGGCAACGTCATGATTTCCAGATCGGCCGCGATCGCCATGGTCGCGACGAGCACGTCACGATAGCGCGGCGTCATCTCGCTGATATCTTCCAGCGTTGCACCAGCCTTAATTCGGGTCTGCAGGGCGACCTCGGTTGCCTCTTCGGCGTTTTCACGCGCAACTGCCGCTTGAGCCATGGTCGAACCTTCCGTCGTTACAATTCGCTGACTGTTCATGAGTGGTCCCGAAGATTGCCCCGCAAGACATCGATAACGGACGGCCCATCATCGGCCTCGATGTCGCTCGGCATCTCCGACGCGATTTGAAGACCAGTTAGCACGACAGCCTTCAGCGTGCGAACCAGACGGTGAACGTCGATGCGGAGATTCTGACGGAGGCACTCGAGCATGATGCCGTCGCCGGTCGAGATCAGGAGCCGAGCCATATCGCTGCTGCTCAGATCGGAGCGAAACACTCCGGACGCCTGCCCCAGCTCCAGGACGTTTCGTACTTCTCGTGCGATCCGATTGTAGCCGGCCTTTACTCTACGCGCGGCCTCGGATTCAGTCCCGGCCATCTCTATGGAGACGACGATCGGCAGCAACATCGAGCCTGGATGGTCGAGGGCGACCTCGCCGGCCCTCTCCAGATATCTCGTCATGCGCTCGACGGGCGAAAGACGTTCATCTTGCAGTATTTGGAGATATGGCTCCATGACGTTGGCCTGCACGCGATTGAGCAGCTCAAGCAGGACACCTTCCTTGTTGCCGTAATAGAAATAGACGCTGCCCTTGGTCAGGTCTGCGAGCTGTCCGATCTGCTCCGTCGTCGTACCGTTGTAGCCCTGGGTCACGAAGAGAAACTCGGCGGCAGCCAACACTGCCGACATGCTCAACTCGCGATGTTCGGAATTTGTCAGTCGTTTCTTGCGCTTTTTCATGCGCTCGAACGTATTATCACTGGACTCACGAGGTAAAGCCTCGCGCGTGCCTAATGCACCGCTGGACGCACACTCCCTCCTTTCAGCGGAGCCGTACCTGGCGTCGAGAACCTCTGACAGTGCAGCGGAGATACACATGCTCATGGCCCAGCGAAGTCTTCTTCGAAGCGACTAGCAGTTGACATTGATAGTCATGTACATTTAACTTACTTACCAGTCAATAACTTTGTGACCGCGCCGGAGAAACAAGATTTTTATCTTAGAATCCAATGAGATACATGAAGGCTGCGGCTCGGCTCGGCAGCTGCTGAGAACCAAATCGAGCCAACGCGAGCGACCAACAAGGGAGAAGGGACCAGGGATGACCAAACAGATTGAGTTCTATTTCGACTTCGGTAGCCCCTACAGCTACCTCGCACAGACTCAGCTCAAGAAGCTGGCGGCGGACGCGCAGGCCACCATCGTCTACATGCCCATCAACGTGCTGGATTTGATGAAGGCAACCGGCAACACCCCGACGACGATCGAGTGCAAGGCAAAGAGGAAATACGCAAAGAGCGATCTGCAGCGCTGGGTCAAAAAGTACGGCGTCGGCTGGGAGCCCAACCAGAACTTCCGGCACATCGACCTCAACTTCCTGCTTCGCGGGGCTATCGCTGCGATCAAGCTCGGCGTGGGTCCCGATTTCGTGTCTAAGGTGTTCACCGGCCTCTACGCTCAGGCGCTTGACCTCGGCAACGCCGAAATCCTCAAGGACTTCCTGAAGAAGAACGAGCTTCCTGCGGATCGCATCCTCGAGCTGATGGCCAAGGACGAGATCTACGAGGAACTGAAGGCCCGCAACAAGGCAGCCGAAGAAGCCGGCCTGTTTGGTACGCCGACGTTTCGGATCGGAGAGGAGCTTTATTTCGGAAACGATCGGCTCCCATTCGTTGAAGCAGCAGCAAAAGCGCAGGCATGATTATGACGAAGCCAGTTTGTATTATTACCGGGGTTGGTCCCGGCACGGGCAGCGCGCTCGCGCGTCGCTTCTCTCGCGGCGACTATCATGTCGCCCTCCTGGCGCGCTCTGAGAAGCGCATTCCGAAGCTGCAAGCTGAGCTGCCGGACGCGTCCGCCCACATCTGCGATGTCACGCAGCAGGATCAGGTCAACGAAACCGTCGCAAAAATCGCGCGTGACCACGGCGCGCCTGCGATCGCCATCCATAACGCCGTAGGCGGAACGTTCGGCAATTTCTTGGAGAT
Organism: Bradyrhizobium sp. CCBAU 51627; assembly: GCF_028128765.1. Lineage (GTDB taxonomy): Bacteria > Pseudomonadota > Alphaproteobacteria > Rhizobiales > Xanthobacteraceae > Bradyrhizobium. Next base: position 828,751 of record NZ_LBJG01000024.1, on the reverse strand, counting down.
GGATCCCACGGCTCTCGAGACGAACTTCAAGGTCAACACCATGGGGCTGCTTTATCTTGCCAGAGCGGTCGCTCCTGCAATGATCAAGGCGCAAAGCGGCGCCATCATCGCGACCGGCAACACCTCAGCCTATCGCGGAGTCGAGAGTTACGCCGGCTTTGCGCCGTCGAAGGCAGCAGAACGCATCCTCGCCGAATCGATGGCGCGGCATCTGGGTCCTAAGGGCGTCCACGTCGCCTTTCTGATGATCGATGCAGTCATCAACGTGCCCTGGGCGCGCAAGATGTTCCAGGACAAGCCGGAAGAGTTCTTCGCCCAGCCGACAACGATCGCTGATGAGATCTGGCACATTTGCCATCAGCCTCGCTCGGCATGGTCGTTCAACTACGAACTCCGACCCTACGGCGAGAAGTGGTGATCCGCTTCATCTCGCGCAATCGATCGAAATCCCGATCTGACAAATGCCGGACCGTCGTCATCGCTGAGAGACCGGTCCGGCCCTTGACCATAGCCACCTACTTTTCAAACCAGTGGAGAAGAAATTGCCCGAAGCACTTTCTTCGGAGACGCCGGCGAACTCGCCAAAACATGCGAATAATTTGGGGGATAGGCGTGTATCCGCTGGAGCAATCCACTCTTCAATGATCAAGTCATGGATCGATAGCACTGCCGTTATCGTGCCGGGTTTGGTTGCCGCCCTTCTGATTGCAGCGTTGGCTGGTTGGCTGCGGACCCTACCGCTGCTGTCCGTCATTAGCCCGATGATGCTCGCAATGCTGATCGGGATAACCCTCAACAATGTCGTGGGCCAGCCTAGCTGGACGAGAGGCGGCATTTTATTCAGCCAGCGGCGATTGCTTCGGATCGGCATCGTGCTGCTTGGTCTTCAGCTCACGTTCGCCGACATAGCCAGTTTAGGCGTAACAGGCTTCGTTATTCTAGCTGCAGCGCTGTCGTCCACCTTCGTGTTCACGCTGCACACCGCACGATTCCTGCGCGTGGACGAAAAGCTTGCAAAGCTCATTGCCGCGGGCACCTGTGTGTGCGGCGCGTCGGCAGTGGTTGCAACGAACGTTGTCGTGGGCGGAAAGGAAGAGGACGTAACCTATGCGGTCGCATGCGTCACCATCTTCGGGACCATCGCGATGTTCTTTTTTCCGTTTTTGCCGGACCTTCTTCATTTGGATGCCCGAGAGTTCGGACTTTGGACGGGCTCTTCCGTTCACGAGATTGCACAGGTGGTTGCCGCATCGTTTCAACGTGGGCAGGTCGCCGGCGAAACGGGCACGATCGCCAAACTGTCCCGCGTCATGATGCTCGCGCCTCTGGTGCTTGCCATGGATCTGCTGTCGCGAAGCGGCGCGGTGGGAGAAGCGGCGGAAATGTCAAAGCGCACGCCCGCGGCGCCCTGGTTTGTGCTCGGTTTCATCGTCGCCACCTGCATCAACAGCATCGGCATCATTCCCGTTGAACTGAAATCGAATCTCATTTGGTTCACGACCTTCCTGCTGACGGTCGCGCTTGCCGCAATGGGAATGCATACGGACTTGGCAAACCTGCAAAAGAGGGGCTTTGGGCCGGCCCTCCTGGGCTCTCTTGCCTCGATCTTTATCGGTGTTTTTAGCCTGGTCTGCATCAAGCTGCTCTATTGAGCGATGTGCAGAGATCTCAAGATGGCTGTTGGCGCTTCGCTCACGTGCGTCTGCTGAGGATGACTGCCGACCCATTTTGATAGGAGCGTCGCGCGACAAACTGTGAGCAAAAAAAGTGGCCCGAGATCGAGTTCCCGGACCAGTCTGGGAGAAATCAAAGCCTGCGCCCGGCCGGCTTCACAGTGTAATCAGGAGAACAAGCTGGACGATGAGCGCTAGAGGCAGCCCGAACAACAACACGAGAAGCTGACCCATTCTGATTTCAGCGACGTTCAGATCAGGAATGAACTCGATCGCGATCAGACCACATTCCATGAGCACTCCCCCGGGTTCTACCGGCCATCCGCTTCATTTCCCAATGACAATTTTGGCCTGCAATGGCCCCGCCTAGCCCTCGACCTTGAAGGTGAGCCCGGCGTTCCGAACCAGCCGCGATATCAGCTTCTCGCCCATTGCAGCGCCAGGAGTCCAGATGCCAGCAGGAACGTCGCTCGCGTCCTGCAGGAGGCAGATCGCGCATTCGGTGATCATTTTTGACGTCGATCCGTAGCCTGGGTCCCTGTCACCTCGAACCGCGACCGAGATCTTGCCGCGATCCTTGCTGCTCCCGATGAACAGAATGTCGTAACAACCGGCCTCACGCTCCGCCCTTGAGGGGCCCTCACCCGGCTTCGGACTACCTTCTCCGCCGAACGATCTGTTATCCTCCGCAATCTTGGCGGCCGTAACCTCGCCCTGTTTGCCGGGACCGGCGACAATCATCTCGTCGTAAACGAAGCCGGTCCCGTAAGGGTGCCCCATGAGCAAGTTGGAGCGATGGACGTTGCGGGTGTTGATCGGCGACATTATGAATGGCGCCGCCCAGGCGCCGAGGTCCTCGTCGAACTCAATCTTCATCCCATGCGGCTGCTTCGGCCCGACAAAGCCAGGTGTCAGAAGGAAAGGATCCTTGAGCTGATCGAGCACCTTCGGATCACTCATCGCAGCAGCCATCGTCGCGCGTGAACTGGCTGCTGTTCCACCCGAGAAAGTGCCTTTCATCACGCGGACCCGGCCTTTCACGTGCTCGGCCGGCTCTCCCCACGCCTTCCTGGCGGCGCCCTGCAGGAAGAAGACGCCGAGTTCGAACGGCACGGAATCGAAGCCGCACGAGAAGATGATGCGGGCCCCACTCGATCGGGCATCTTTCTCATGGGTGTCGATCATGCTCCTCATCCAGACGGTCTCGCCACTCAAGTCGAGATAGTCCGTGCCCGCGCGAGCGCATGCGGCCACCAATTTCGATCCGAAAAGCTGGAAGGGGCCGACCGTGGAGATCACGGCGCGGGTCGAGCGAGCCAGCGCCTGCAGCGAGGCTTCGTCGTCCGAGTCAGCCTTGATCAGCAATGTATCGTCGGGGGCGCCGATCTCGGCGCGGACAGCGCCGAGCTTCTCGGGGTCGCGGCCCGCCATTCCCCATTTGATTTTCTTTCCGTATCTCGCCGCGAGGTATTCGGCCACGAGTCGACCCGTGAAGCCACTGGCGCCAATGACAATCAAATCGCAGGCGCTGTCGCGTACCATGTTCTTGCTCCATCGGCGCGCGGAGGGTTGCCACCCCCGCCGCGAATTCGCGGCTTTGACATGGCCCACCTCCTCCATGAGGCTGAGCCGTGGTTTTCATCGCTTTCTCGGCTTTGAGAAACATTCTGACTATACAGTATGTTTGTTAAGTGTAAAGTCGGATCGCGCGCGACTGCCATTCACGGCTGAGATCCCGGCGCCGCCCCTTCAACAGAACATCAGGTCTTCAAAATGGTCAGCTTGAAAAGCTTGTTCGATCTCTCTGGAAAGAAAGCCCTCGTGACCGGGGGCTCCCGCGGGCTTGGGCTTCAAATCGCCGAAGCACTGGGCGAACAAGGAGCGGAGATCGTATTGTCGTCGCGGAAGGCTTCGGATCTTGAAAAGGCGCAGGCGCATCTCGCCGGCCGCGGAATCTCAGCACAATGGATCGCAGCGGACAACTCCAGGGACGACGACATCTCACGTCTTGTCGACGAGGCCCTCGGCAAGCTCGGGCGAATTGATATTCTCGTCAATAACGCGGGAGCGACGTGGGGGGCTCCGACCGAGGACCACCCGATCGAGGCGTGGGACAAGGTCATGAACCTCAACATTCGCTCGCTCTTCCTCCTTAGCCAGCAGATCGGAAAACGCTCGATGATTCCGAACCGATACGGCCGGATCATCAATCTGGCGTCGATCGCAGGCCTGCTCGGCAGCACGAGCACGACTCAAACGATCGCCTACAACACGAGCAAGGGCGCAGTGGTCAACTTCACCAGAGCACTCGCCGGCGGCTGGGGGCGCTACGGCATAACGGTGAACGCGTTGGCGCCGGGCATGTTTCCTTCGAAAATGACCAAGGGCACGATCGAGCAGGTCGGCATGGAGAAACTGACGACAGGCGTGCCTCTTCAGCGCATCGGTGACGAAGACGACCTGAAAGGCGCCGCCCTGTTGTTCGCCAGCGAAGCCGGCAAACATATCACCGGTCAGATCCTAAGCGTGGACGGCGGTCTAACGGCTGTACTTCCTCATCCTAGCGAGCCCTCATAACCGATCAGCTGTTACTTGGATGAGATGGTCCATGAGTTGTCGGGTCGAAGCCGCCTCTCGTGCCTTCGCCGCGCCGCTCGCGACGTTCACCGGATTGACGCCCGACACCCGTTGTTCGGAATCAAGGAGCTTCTTATTTCAAGATTCAGGAACCCACTCTTCAAGAGCGAGGAACCTTCAAGGTCTCGACAGTTGATTTCCGAGCGGCGATAGGCGCATCGACTGTCGCATGATCAAGCCCCGGCTGCTTCGGGCGACGGACGCAGCAATCGTTTAGCGCGCAGCCGCAGCTCGTGTTTCAGGACCTTGCCGGTACCGTTTCGCGGGAGGTCATCGACCAGGAAGACGTGTTTGGGCTTCTTGTAGCCCGCGATTCGCCCTTGAGCGGTCGCGATCACATCTTCGATCGTCAACGAGCTATCCGCCGAGCGCTCGACGAACGCAACAACCGACTCGCCGTAGACATCGTCCGGAATTCCGACGACGGCGGCATCCGAAATGCCGGGGTTGGTCAGCAGGGCCTGCTCGACTTCCTTTGTGTAGACATTCAAGCCGCCGCTTATGATCATGTCCTTCTTGCGGTCCACGATATAGAGGTATCCAAGCTCGTCGCATCTTGCGATGTCGCCGGTATGCAACCAGCCGTCGCGCAGCGCCGTCGCCGTCTCCTCGGGCCGATCGTAATAGCACCGCATGACGGTGAAACGCCCCGGCTCGCCCGATCGAACGAGCAGCTCGCCCGGCTGTCCCGGCAGGGTGTCGGCCCCGCGATCATCGACGATCCTGATCTCCACGCCCGGTGTCGGGCGTCCGATCGATTCCGGCCGGACGAACTGTTCCTCGTGCACGAGCGACGTTACCGCTCCGGCTTCCGTCATGGCGAAGAAGGAGACGAGGCGGACGTGCGGAAGCAAGGACAGAAACTTCCGTTTCAGCTCCACCGGGAACGCCTCCCCGGTCACGACAATGCACCGTAACGAGGCGCACCGCGACGGGTCTTCCTGGATCGAAGGCAGCATCATGCGACAGACGGTCGGCACCATTCCGACCACGGTGATCTTCTCATCTTCGATCGCCCGGACAGCCGCGACGGGATCGAACGTCTTGAGGATCACCAAAGTCCCCCCGAGACTCAGCGCGTTCGCCAGTCGCGCCAACCCGGCGCGATGCGCCAGAGGCGTTGTAACCAGATAGTTGTCGTCGCTCGAAATGCCCCATTCGACAGCGTGCACGAAATAGTTCTGCACGATGAGGTTCGAATGGGCAATAACTGCTCCCTTGGGAGCACCGGTCGTGCCTGACGTGTACATTACCAATGCATCGTCGGCCAATGGCAGGGGATGCAGAGAGGCCAGATCGTTGGCACGCAACTCGGCCAGGCCGATCGTGCCGGAAATCTTCGCCCCGGTCGAGATGAAGGCCGCGTCCGGAAGGTCCTTCGCGACTTCAGCGCGCAGAGCGAAGTCCGCCTCCAGAGCGACCGCGAACGGTTTGCTGTCACGGCAAATGTATTGCAGCTCGAGGGCGGTGAGCCTTGTCGGGACCGATCACACCGATCGAGAAGGCCGCGTAGAGAAGCTCGACCAGTTCGATTCCATTCGGCAGGTAGATGACCAGCCGGTCTCCGGTTTTTGCGCCGAGTTTGAGCAGTCCGGCCGCGAGATTGAGTACCCGGCGGTCGAGCTCGCTGTAGCTGAGACGATCGCGTCCACACACGAGTGCGGTCTCTTCGGGATGGCGGACCGCTTGTGCTCGGAAGATCGTGTCGAGCCGCATCGAAGCCTCAAACGGTCCGGAACGCTGGATACCGGCGATTCCCGTGACCAGGGCGTTCCTGGCATCCTTCACCTGTCGACCACCTCCTTCTCCAAACATCTGTCGGACAGCCTCAGCCAGATTGAGCCCGCCGCTCGCCAATCCTGGTTGCCCGGCCGAGATCTGACCGCCTCCCGTGTTCAGCGGCAATGTGCCGGTGCGCGAGAGATCCGTGGCCAGAGTGAAGCCGCTGCCCTGCCCGCGCTCGCAGAAACCGAAATCTTCGAACTGCATCATGACGGCGATCGTAAAATCGTCGTACGGCTGAAACATCCGGATGTCCCGGGCAGACAAGCCGCTCTGTTTGTAGATCAAGGGAGCGATGACAGAAAAGCCCGTCTCCGTTATGTCGGGACACGAACGGTCACCGTGCAGATTGGTAATCTCGGCGTACGCCGTGGGGTAGACCATCTTGCGCAAGCCCAGTGCTCGCGCGCGCTTCTCGGACGTCACCAGGAAGGCGTTCGCCCCATCGCAGAACATCACACAATCCAGCAACCGAAGCGGGTCTGCGATCACACGGGAGTTGAAGTAGTCCTCCATCGTGAGAGGCGTCTTGAACTTCGCGAGCGCATTTTCGTTATGCAGCGCGTGTTCACGCTGTATGACCGCGATTTTTCCAAGGGCTTCCGGTTTGATCCCATATTGATGATGATATCGGCTCATCAACAAGCCAAAGCTCGCAGGAGGTCCTTGAACACCTACGGGTTCCTGAAACTCCCCTCGATATGCTCCGTAATTCGCTCGCCAGGCCGTGCTCGGGGCATCCGCGCAAAGAACAACGACAGTTTCGCACAAGCCGTCTCGGATGGCTGAAGCAGCCCTCGCGATGCCCCCCGTGGCGGAGCATCCCCCGGTGCCACTATAATTCAGCCATTTCGGCGAAAGCCCCAACCCCTCAGCCATATACACGGGGAAAACGGATTCGGACACTCGCTGAGCGGCGCAGCGACCGCCATGCCGTCGATCTCGGATTTTGGGATGCCCGTGGATTGCAGAAGCTTCGCTAGAGCCTCTCCGCCGAAGTCATACGCGCTACGCCCGGATTTGAACTCGACAGGAGTTTCGGAATAGCCCGCTATGACGATGTCACGCTTCTTCGCCAAGCTGATCTCCTCGGAATTTGAGTTGCCGCCGCACCCGCGCACCGGAACGCGATATCAAGGCTGTCTCCAGGGTAGTCCCTCCGCCTTCCAACCGACCTTGGTGCCGCGATGTCCTTCTTCGTTGGCATCGCCCTCGAAGCCGCCGGCGAGACTGAAGCACCGCGCAAACCCGCCTCGAAGACAGCCTTTGCGGCAGCGAGGCTTCTGCCGCCGGAGCGGCACATGAAAATCACCGGGTTGGCCGGATCGTACGTCGCCTTCAATTTCCCGATAAACTCTGGGTTGACGCGCATCTCCGGAAAGACATGCCAGGAGATTTTGGCAACCGCCTTTCCGAGATCCGCAAGATCCGGCACTCCGACATAGGCCCATTCCGGCTCCGTCCGCACGTCGACGAGCCGCGCGTGCTTGTCGGCAGCCAATAAGTCCCATGCTTGTCGCGGCGAAATTTCCGTCGTCATCGGTGTCACAACGGAATAACGATCAAAATATCGACGTTCCGGGACTCCAGGATCACCACTCGCTTCCGGAAGCGGGGCTGACCATCCTCAATCACGACTTCGTCGAGATATCTACCGACCGCGAACAAGTCCATGCGACCGGTTTCCATGGTTCGCACGATCTGAAAGTTCGACCGAGCCGAAACCACCATGTCCGATGTCTGCTCCAGAAACTCCGATCGTCCGATGATGTGGCTATAGGTATGCGGCTCGAAAATGTTGGCCGAGTAGAATGCCTTCACCCGGTCCTGCATCATACCCGTTCCGACGCAACGCACGACGCCGATCGGAAGTCCCGCCTCATGGTTCTCGCGGGTCGTCACGTGATACAACGCGTCCGACGTGAAGAACTGCGGCCAGATATCCAACCTCATGTCGTCGACCGAATGTGCGTAGGCCGCGATCAAGTCCACGACCTGGTCGCGCGTCGGTGCGCCCATCTGCTTGGAGGATTTATCGAGAACCTTGTGCATCCCGCCTCTCCTCAGAAGCCCATGATGTGGCGATAGCCGTGCCAGAAGCCGCGAACCGCGGTTTCCGTCGCGCGCGAATTCCTTTCGGATTCGACTTCACGCCCCCCCATCTCTATGAACGACGACTGATCAGGATCGGCCCGCGTTCCGCGCTGCACGAATTCGTTGATGCAGCCGTCCTCCAGGGAGACGAGGCCAGCGGCGCCGGTCAAATTGCTTTGCATCACCCGCATGCTCGACTGTTCATCGGTATCCCGCTCGTAGCCCAGATAGATCCAGAACAACTCGGTCTGATCCACGCCGCGCGGAGCGAAAAAGCGGATCGCCAGAGAATTGAGCGTGAACTGAATGCACATGTTGGGAAAGACGGTCTGGATACTGTGCGTGATGCCGTCGTCGAACTCCTCCCAGGCCTCGAGCAGCCCCGGACCATCGAGAGCGGATTCGTAATTTGCCGAATGCACCTTCGCTTCCGCATATTCGGCTGCCTCCTGCATCTTCGCGCGGCGCGCGAAGCTCAGATGGTGCCATTTCCGCTCGGACAGCGTGATGCCGCCGTCCATGTCGAGCCGGTTCACCTTGAAGGTCGTGTAGAACGTATGCAGCAGGGTCGCATGATAGGAATCGCGCAGGTTCTCGGCGTACAGCTTCCAGTTGTTGTGGATCATCTGGCTGTGCGTTCCGAGGATGCGCAACGGTCGGCCGAGGTTTCGCTTGATGAACGATGCCATCTCGGGACCGAGATAGGTCTCGACGTCCTCGATCTCGTCCGCAAAGGTCCCGAAGATCATCCCGCAGAACGACTCAACCCTCAAGGGGCGGAGCCGGTGCTGCGCCGGATCAAAATCCTCCGGCATGCCACCCTGACCGCGCACACCGTTGCGGAAAGCGACGCCCTTGAGCTTGCCGTCGAGCTCGTAATTCCACGCGTGGTAGACACACGAGAGGCTCGCGACGTTGTCCTTCTTCTTCAGGCAAACCAGAGCGCCTTTGTGCGCGCAACGATTGACCATCGCATGTATCTTGCCGTCGCGGTCGCGTGTAACGACAACCGGCGTTTCGCCGACGGTCGTGGTCCGGTAGTCGCCGGCATTCTGGATCTCGATGTCCAGGCACAGGAAATTCCAGGTCTTTCCCCTGAAGATCCGCTCCTGCTCCAGCTGGTAGATTTCGGGATCGGTGAACAGACGATATGGCGCGCGGGTTACGCCCTGCGGCGGCCATCGGAATTCCGATGCTTCGTTGCGGCCTGCTTGAACCGTTGGCGACATGCGATATTGCTCCCGCTTCGTCCACTTCAGAGACTTTCGGGAATACTAGGTATCGCTCTCGCCGAGCTCCAATACATTATTTCGCTGTATTGATAAGCACTCGCTATCACCAATCTGCATCGGATTCGACCGGTTGGGCGCAGAACTAGACGGCACCGGAGACGCTCTCGATTGCAAGTCATGGCTTTGCGCCTTGCGCCGATGGCCGATCCGGCAGTGGCGACGAAGTCTCGGCTTTGTAACCGCTCTCGATCTGCCAATCTTTCCATTTGGCGACAATCCGACACCCGCATATAGTTCTGATTTGGAATTGATCACCAAGCACACATGCGAGCAAGCGACATGGCTCAGTCCACTCAACCTTCCATTCAAGATGTTGCACTCATAGTCGGCGGCGGTCCGGGAATTAGTTCAAGTTGCGCGAGATTGTTCGCAGAGAATGGCATGCGTGTTGCCGTAGCGGCGAGGAATCCCGAAAAAGCGGTCCTAGAGAAGCTCGAAAAGATGCATGGGGTGCATCGCTATGCCTGCGATGCGAGCGAACCGGTCGCTGTGGATCGGTTGTTCGCGAAGGTCGTGCAGGACCTCGGGACACCGAGGCTTGTCGTTCACAACATTGATGGCCGCGTCCCCGGCATTTTCCGCAAAAGCTTGATCGAAGCGGACCCAAGCATGGCGCTGGAAACGCTTCGCAACGCTGCATTCAGTGCGTTCCTGGTGGGGCAACAGGCTGCCAAGGTCATGCTTGGAAACAAGCCCGACGCCAACGGGGCAAAAGGCACAATCATCTTCACAAACGCCAGCGCTGCGCTCAAAGGCTTCCCATTGAGCGGTGCCTTCGCGATGGCATGTCATGCCAAATCGGGGCTCGCACAAAGCATGGCGAGAGAATTGATGCCGCAAGGTATCCATGTTGCGAATGTGCCCATTGACGCCGCGATCGGTTGGACCCAGGAGGACGGGACCCGCGCTCACCGGCTGGCCGGAACGACCGTCGACGACAACATGGCCGATCCGGATCGTATCGCCGAAACCTATCTGCACCTGCATCGCCAACATCGATCGACCTGGGCGTTCGAAGTGGTGCTTCGGCCGTGGGTCGAAAAATGGTGACGATTGAGCACAGGACGGCCGACAACCGCTAAGCTCGTGTCGCCTATTCTATGATGGATATCCCCGAACTCTTGATGACGTCTCCCCATTTTTCGGTTTCGTCCTTCATGAATCGGCCGAACTCCGTACCGAAGATCGAACCCGCTTGCGCGCCCGTCGCTTCAAGGCTCTTTCGAAAGCGCGGGTTCGACATGACCCGCTCTATGTCGGCTGTCACTTTTGACACGATATCGGTCGGCGTTCCCGCTGGCGCCAACACGCCGAACCAGGAAGATGCCTCGAAGTGAGCCAATCCGGCCTCCTCAAACGTCGGAACATCGGGCAGTGAGTCCAGACGTTTTGGGCTTGCAACGGCCAGAGCGCGAACGGTGCCCGCCTGCACCTGTGGAATGACGGTAGGCAGATTGTCGAAGAGAATGGGAACGTGGCCGGCAATAATGTCGTTCATGGCCGGCGCGGCGCCACGATACGGCACGTGCCTGAGCTTGAGGCCCGTCATCTTCTTGAACAATTCCGCCGACAAATGATGCGTCGATCCAATTCCGGAGGAAGCGTAGTTGAGTTCATCCGATTGTTTCCTGGCGAACTCCAAGAGCTCGTCGAGCGTGGAGATCGGCAGCCCCGGATTGACGATCAGCACGATTGGAACGGTTGCGAGCAGCGCGACGGGCGTGAAGTCTCTCGGCGGATCGAACGGCAGTTTCCTGTAGAGCAATGGATTTATGACGATTGGACCGGGCGAGGAGACCAGGTAGGTGTATCCATCTGCCGCCGCAGACGCGGCGGCCTGGGTCCCGATATTTCCGCCCCCTCCCGGCTTGTTCTCTACGACAACATTTTGTTGCCAAAGCTCGCTGAGCGCTTCCGCCAGGAAGCGCGCTGCGGCGTCGTTTGAGCCTCCGGCAGGGTTCGGCACGATCAACCGAACAGTCCGCGCCGGAAACGTCGCGGCTCGGACGGCGCTCACCTGACCGACGAGCGCAAGAACAAGGAAACCCAGGACCAATCTTTTCAAGGCGTACTCCACTTTGACTGATCAATAGGATGGCAGTTCGGCGCCGCGTCAGTCTCCGGTCAGTCGAGCGTTATGTTCAAGGACTTCACAAAGGGCTCCCAATAGTCGGCCTCACTCTTCAACAATTTCTCTGTATCCGAGCCGTTCATTGGAGCGGGGATCGCTCCGAGATCAGTCAGTCGGGCTTTGGTCTCTGGATGGTTCACCGCGTAAAGAGCTGCAGATTCCAGCTCGGCTCTCGCCGTTGCGGCAATCCCGGCGCGCGTGCATACCGCAAACCAGCTTTTGTTGACGAACTCTGAAAGGCCCGCCTCCGCGATCGTTGGAACGCCTGGCAGCGCCGGCACCCTGACATCCGTGGATACTCCAACCGGACGGATCGTATTCGACTGAATGAGGCCGATTGTGCCGGGGACGTTGTCGAACATCATCATGATGTTCCCGGCGATGAGATCCTGCAGCGCCGGCTGCGTACCGCGATAGGGGACATGTACCATCTCGACGCCGGCAAGCTTCTGAAACAGCTCTCCCGACAAGTGCATGATGGTGCCTTGGCCGGCGCTGCCAAAGCTGTAGCGGCCAGGACTCGCCTTCAGATAAGCAATCAACTCGCGCAGGTTCGTCGCCGGGACGTCCCTGTTCACCACGAGAATGTTCGGGATATAGGCGATGTGGCCGAGCGGAACGAGGTCTCGACCCACCGCGTAGTTCAAGTTTCGAAACAGGAATTTGCTGAGTACCAGCGTGCTGAGATTGCCCAACAGAATCGTGGAGCCATCTGCTGCCGATCGGGCAACTTCTCCCGTACCTATCGTTCCCCCGGCACCAGACCTGTTCTCCACGACGATCGATTGTTTGAGATAGTCGCCCATATGACGAGCGACGAGGCGCGCCACGGTGTCGGTGGAAGCGCCCGGCGAATAAGGAACGACCATTCGAAGAGGACGATCCGACGATCTTCCCTCCGCCCGGACGGATCGTACTCCGGCGGCTGCAGACAATATCAAAGCCAGCGCGTCTCGCCGGGTGATGGGCCTTACCGCCACTTTGTCCCCTTCAGTCATCCTCCCCGTCGCTTAGAGGCGTTCAAAGGAGACTACCGAGCGGAGCGTTGTTGCAGCCAATAATGATTCCCTCCAATTTAATAAGAAGATCGTATCAGCCGGGATCATCGTCATGGCGCCGGCCGCGCCAGCTTCCTTAACTGATCGAGGAATGCGACGACGGCGGGGGCTCGCTCTGCCTTGCGATAGACCATGGCGAGATCGGACTGCTGGTTGACCTTCGCCAACGGCCGATATACCACGTCGTCAATCCGCAGCTTTCGAAGTGAATCGGGCACGAAGGCCACACCGAGACCACCCGCAACCAGTCCGGCAAGGGCCGTGAATTGTCCCGCGCGTTGCGTGATCTGAGGTGACAACCCGCCTGCGGCGCATATCTGGGCAACTTGCGCGTTGAAGCCGCTACCCTCCTGAATTTGCACGGCGACGAAAGGCTCGGACTTCAACGCGCTCAGCGCGACGTCCTTTTGCCGCGCGAGCCGGTGCCCGCGCGGGATCGCCAATATGATCGGCTCGCGGTGCAGCGACATGATCCCGACGCCGGTCGGCACTGACTTCACCGGAAGACGAAGGATGCCAAGATCAAGGCGACCGCTGCTGACGTCGTCCAATTGCTGGACGATCCCGACTTCGTTCAGGCGAAATTCCACGACAGGATTTCCGACGCGAAACCGGGCGATTGCCTTCGACAGGACGCCAGTGAAGATAGCCGACCCCACATATCCGATCTCGATGTGCCCCAGTTCGCCGCGACCCGCTTGGCGCGCCACCAGGGCGGTCTTTTCAGCTTGCTGAAGGGTTCTGATCGCCTCGTTCAGCGTGACCCGACCGGCTACCGTGAGCTTCACCGATCTCTTCGTCCGGTGGAAGAGCTCGACGTCGAGCTCGCGCTCGAGTGCCCGAATCTGCTGCGTGAGTGCCGGCTGCGCAATGCCCAGGCGCTCAGCTGCCCTACCGAAATGCAATTCCTCGGCCAGAACAGACATGTATTTCAAGCGACGCAGTTCCACTCTCAGTCTCCCATGGCAGCCTAGACCTTCTGCGTGCAACGTTCAGCCGACCAAGTCATTCGCCGTTGAATAACTCCTAGCCAAATTGGCAACAGTCCGCGGTAATAACCCAACCCTATTTATTCCCATGACCGACTTATTGGAGCCGCTGAGGCCTTCGGTCCTATGATGATTCCGTTCGGCAAGGTCCGCTGCCGAACGCTTCCTCTCGAGGCAACTGAGCAACGCCAGAAACCCGCTCACCAACATAACACCCTGGGAGACTTATCATGCCCTCGCGTCGCAAACTGATGAAGGCCGGCCTTGCTGCGGCCGCGTTCGCCGCTACCAACGTCAGTGCGCAGACCGCACACGAAACGGCGTCGCGGAGCAGCGGGAGCGGCGAGCTACCTCACAAGCTTACTATCGTTTCGATCCGCCAGGAGGACGGGCGCGAAACCATGGGCGTGAAGACCGCAGCTGGTGTGCTCGACGTTGTCGCCGCGACCAAGCTCCTCGGACTCTCGGCACCGCTCACGCTGGAGGAGCTCCTCATCAACGCGGCCAATGCGGAAGTGAACACTCTCGTAGAGATTGCTCTCAAGGCGCCCAATGCGAAAGCGGCATTCCTCGATGAGTCGAAGATCAAGTTCGGACGTCTGTTCACCAGGCCCGGAAAAATCGTCTGCCTCGGGCTCAATTACCGAGAACACATCGAGGAAACGGGCCAGAAACTGCCTCCTCAACCCATCCTCTTCAACAAGTACAACAATTCGCTTGCGCCGCATATGGCGACGGTTCAACTCCCGCCCCGCGACGTTTGCTACAAGTTCGACTATGAGACCGAACTGGTCGTCGTGATTGGCCGGAAGGCGAGCAACGTCTCCATCGACGATGCTCTCTCATACGTTGCCGGATACGCCGTCGGTAACGATTTCACGTCCAGATATCTGCAGCTGGAGAGAGCCGGCGGTCAGTGGATGGTCGGCAAGACGCTCGACGGCTTCGCTCCAATCGGCCCATATTTCGTGTCTGCGGATCAGATCGATCCCAACAATCTGAATCTAGAAACCCGGGTGAATGGAGAGGTGCGACAATCGTCGAACACCGCAAAATTGATCTTCAATCCTCAAAGGATTATCGCCTACGCGTCGCGGCTGTTCGCTCTCGAACCAGGGGACATCGTCTTCACCGGGACACCCTCGGGGGTAATCGCAGGATATCCCAAGGAGAAGCAGACTTGGTTGAAGGCGGGCGATAAGATCGAAAGCACAATCCAGGGACTTGGGACACTCTCATTCGTACTCGCTTGATGAGTGAATTGCGCTTCCGAAAAAGTGATGTCCGGGGGTTATGAGGTGCAGCTGAGACCGCCCAGCCTTTCACCAACCGCCGCCGCTTCCAACACTTACTGTCGTCTTGGTGGAGAAATTAGGATGTTTCGCTTTGACAACGTGATGATCGCGTTTGCAATCGCCGTGCTTTGGCTGCCACCCTTACAGGCGCAGCAAAATGGGGGCGCGCTGTCGACATCACAGACCGATCGTATGGCGGATATTCCCTATGGTCCTCAGACGAAAATCACCGTTGAACGCCGAGGACAGATCGTACTGATAGGCATCAATCGGCCATATATCGACAACCGGGTGGATCCAGAGTCGACGGAGAGCCTCGCCAGGGCATACTACGACTATGACCGAGACCCTTCGCTCCGCGCCGCGGTCCTGTTCGGTTACGGCCCGCGGTTCTCCAAAGGCATCGATGTCGAGGCTACCAAGTCGTTTTCCCAATCCGGAAGGAAATTGATGGATGGGCCGGGCTTCATCGATCCGATGGGTCGGACCAAGCCAACGCTCACCAAGCCGCTGGTGGTCGCGGTTCATGGCGATACCTGGAACCTGGCACATGAACTTTTCCTTGCTGCGGACATACGCGTCGCTTCGGAAGACACAGAATTCGGTCAGGACGAGAACACGCACGGCCGATTTCCCGGCGGCGGCGCGACGGTCCGTTTTCCCAGGGAAGCCGGCTGGGGAAATGCCATGCGATACATTTTAACGGGTGACCATTGGGGAGCCAAAGAGGCCTTGCGGATGGGTACTGTTCAAGAATTGGCTCCAGACCGGGAAGCGGCGCTCGCGATGGCGATCGAAATTGCCAACAAGATCGCTGCGAGCGGTCCGCTCGGCACCAAGGCGTCCCTAGCAACGTCTCACATGGCACTCGAGGGATCGGAGAGCGCGGCGCTGGCCGGGCTGGGCGAACAATATCGCGCGCTGCTTACGACGAGGGATTTCCAGGAAGGGCGGGACGCCGAGGCTCAGAAGCGTCCACCCGTTTACGAGGGACGCTGATTTGTTCAGAGTTTTTCTGACTTTTGTAGCCCTCAAGACCTGACGCCTTGAACGAGGCTGCCGCAGCGACCAAGCTCCTTCCGCAATCAAGGATCGGCTCATGGCCTGCAATTTGTACAACCGCTTACTGGCCGCTTCTGCTTCTGACCAGCCGGCACCGAAAAGCAAGACGGCGTCTCATTCAGCCACGCCGGACTCACGACTCTTACCGGCAGATTTCGCGAGTTTTCCTGCGTCCAACCGCGGGATCCAATCGCCGCGTTGCGGCAAGATCGATAAGTCAGTCTCAAGCTTCATGACGGTGCCGGCGACTCCCGATTTGGCTTAGATGCGGAAGAGTTCGCCGCTGGAAGGCGTTGACGTACAAAGGTCCATCCTGTCCGAACGCAATGCCATCAAGACCACCCTTCAACCTGTCGTCTTGGACCCAGACTTCAAGCTCAGAAGATCCCTTCTTGAAGCGAAGGATCTACGGCTGTGTTTGGACCCTTGACGCCCGCGGCGTGGCGTCGACCGAAGGGACCCAGAGAAGGCCTGACTTCTCGTCGGCGCGAATGCCGAACGTTGATCGGGTATCGAATGTCCCGGGCCTAATCCAGGCTTCAGCCTCGGAGGCACCGGGCTTTGCGCAGGATGCTGGCATAGAGCATTCTATCCGTTGTCGCTGTCAGACCTTCCGGAAACGGCGATCCAGTTGGGATCGCGATCCGCGACGGACCCTCACTTGCAAATGAGGTCCCGGCTATGCCCACTATCGCCGCGGCGGCAGTTCGGCCGAGGTTTTGAAGGAAATCCGATTTCTAAGCTGACATGCGTCCCTCCGAGCTAGTCCGTACGGTCGAGGTTCACTTCGGAGGGATGTCTCAGAGCTGGAGCCAGTGCCATCGACTTCGGCTGCACGTCCGGGAGAGCCCGACTTCCCGGTTGCTGCGTCGGTGCAAGAGATCGCTCTCGACGTCCTCCTTTGCCAAAAATGGTCCGGAGGTGGTCATCGCCCTTCTGTCTCTCCCTAGATCTGTGCGAGATTTGCCCTTTCTCCGGTCCGATATCCCTCGCGCGAGGTGACGCGCTCAAGATACGGGACGGCACTGTCGCAGATGCCGACGCCGTATTCGATCGCCCATGTCAGACAGGTCGTTAGCAATATGTCGGCCGTAGTGAACTGGTTTCCCATGAGGTACTGACGGCCGTCCGACAGGGCAACATCGACATGGCGAAGTTGCCCGCGAAAATACTCGGCCGCCTGGGTCACGACCTGAGGAGCTTCGCCGTAGATGTGCGCCAGCCCCTTGTTGGTGCCATGCCGCCTCATGACATACAGGCTCGTTGAATCCAATTCGGTTACGATGAAAAAGCACCACTCCAGCCACTTCGCGTAAAGGTTCGGGCAGCTCGGAACGAGGCCGCCATTGGACGTCCGGTGCTTACTGGCGAGATATGCTACGATTGCAGCGCTTTCCCCGATGGTCAGGTCACCGTCCTGCAGAAGCGGAATCTTCTGTCGCGGATTCAGGGCCGTATATTCCGCCGTCTTGGTCTCTCCCGATCGCGGAAGGATCGGCCGAGACTGGTACGGAAGGCCGAGTTCATGGAGCGCCCAATGCGCGCGAATGGTGCGCGACGTGCCGATACCCCACAGGATGAGATCATCTGTCATCACCACTTCTCCACCGATGGACGCAGATCGAGCTCGTGTGTCCAGCCGTCTCTGGATTGTTGGTGAGCAAACCAGTACGCTTCGGCGATGGACTCCGTTTTGGTCAGGGTATCGGGCGGAATTTCGCTGGCGCTGATTCCAGTTGCCGCCTTCATGCGCTGATGAATGGCTTCGCTGTCAACGCCCGCGTCGATCAAGAGATGGACGACGTGAATGTTCTTCGGCCCAAGCTCACGGGCCATCGCTTGGGCGACGGCCCGCAAGCCGAATTTCGCCGCCGAAAACGCCGCAAAACCCTTTCCGCCTCGTACGCTGGCGGTCGCGCCGGTGAAAAGCATCGTACCCCGTCCACGTCTGGACATGTGCTTCGCCGCCTCGCGACCCACCAGAAAGCCCGCGTAGCAAGCAAGTTCCCAGGCCTTGAAGAACAGCTTCTCCGTCGTCTCCAGCAACGGCTTGTTCACGTTCGATCCAGCGTTGAAGAGACACACTTCGATCGAACCGACATCTCTCTCGACATCCGCGAATAGTTTCTGAACTTCCTCTTCCTTGCGCGCATCGACGCTGTAAGCGCGGACGTCATGTCCAGCGGCGCCGAGTTCGTCAACCAGTGCTTGGGATTTGGCAGCCTCGCGCCGTGCGATGCAAACCTTGTATCCGCCTCGCGCAAAACGGCGCGCCACGGCTGCGCCTATGGCGTCCCCTGCACCGACCAGTAGGGCCACCCCGCTTGGATTCACCATTGCTATCTCCAAAACCAGATCTATTTGGACGCCGCGCGGACAGCTTTGTCTGCGATCATCGCGTCGATCGCACTATCGCTGTAACCGAGTTCGCGCAGCACGACGCGCGAGTGTTCACCCACCCGTGGCGCCGGACCACCGATGACGGCCTTGTTGACCTCGAAGATGGCCGCAGGCTTCGGCTGCCGCACCCGCCCTACAGTCGGCTGGTCGAACTCTTCGATCAGACCGCGCGCCACGACCTGCTCGTTCTTGACGATTTCGCCGCGGCGCAAGATCGGCGCGCAAGGCACGTCGTTCTCGTCGAACCGCTCAAGCCACTCGGCCGTGGTGTGCTTTCCGATGTATTCCTGCATCTTGTTGATGCGCGCGGTGGCGTTTACAAAGCGCGCTCCCGGTGTGGCAAACCGCTCGTCCTGGGCCAGCATCGGATCGCCAGACGCCTTGCAGAAGCCCTGCCATTCCGAGTCCGAGATTGTGCCGCAGGTAATATAGCCGTCGAGCGTCTTGAACACGAGGTCTGGACGGTCGTTGGGATCCGTGGTCGTGGCCTCCGCGCCGACCACCGTGTATTGCATCATACCCTCCGGCCACAGATACGAGATCATGGCGTCCAGCATTGCCACCTGGATGTGGTCCCCCTGCCCGGTCTTCTCCCGCGCATAAAGCGCCGAGGACACCGCCTGCGCTGTGAACACCGAAGTTGTCTTGTCGCAGACGATGGTGCGGATCATCTGCGGGCGATTGGTCACCGGCTGCGACTGGATGTCGGCAAAGCCGGACAGCGCCTGGACGATCGGATCGTAGACGCGCTTCTTCACATACGGCCCCGAGTCGCCGACTCCGCTGATCGAGACATAGATCAGCCGCGGATACTTCTTGCGCAGTTCCTCCTGGCCAAGCCCGAGGCGCTCCATCGTGCCGGGACGGAAGTTCTGCACCAGTACGTCCGCTTGTGCCGCGAGCTTTGCCAGCACCTCACGGCCCGTCTTGCTCTTGATATCGATCGAAAGCGAGCGCTTGCCGCGATTGCACGATACGAATAGCGCCGAGAATTCACCGGCCGCGTCGATCAGCGTCCGGCTCCGGCGGGTACCGTCGCCGCTGGTCGGCTCGATCTTGAGCACATCCGCTCCCTGATCCGCCAGAAACATGGTCGCATATGGACCCGACACCACAGCTGTCAGATCCAGGACGCGCACTCCACTCAAAGGCCCTGGCATTTCTTCACCTCCTCCGTCGATGCTTGGTCTTCAGCTTCAATCTCACACGCTCAAATACGTGCGCCTGATATCGTCGTTTGCGATCAGCGATTCCGTGTCGCCGGCGAATTGAACCCGTCCCTGACTGAGCACGTAGACATAGTCAGCCAGTTGGGTCGCAAGGTGATAGTTCTGCTCCACCAGTAGAAGGGCGGTCCCGGATGCCTTGATGTTCTTGAGCACGGCTTCGAGCTTCTCGATGATCACCGGCGCCAGGCCTTCGCTCGGCTCATCGAGTATCATCAGGTCCGGACCAGCCACCAGCGCCCGCCCAACAGCCAGCATCTGCTGCTCACCGCCAGATAATTGTCCGCCGAGACTCCTGCGCCGTTCGGCGAGGCGGGGAAAGATCTCGAACACATACTCGATGGGCTTACGTCCGGGCCGGTGTTTTGACGCGCCATAGGCAATGGCAAGATGCTCCTCGACAGTCACGGTCGGGAAAATGCCGCGATCCTCCGGCACGAAAGCAATGCCGGATTTCACAATCCGATGCGTCGACAGCCGTGTGATATCAATTTCATTGAAGACGACGCGGCCACGCCGCGCGGGCGTCAGCCCCAATATCGAGCGCAGCGTCGTCGTCTTGCCCGCACCGTTACGGCCGAGGACCGCCACGCACTGCGCGGTGGTCACAGAGAGATCAACGCCTTGCAGGATATGGCCTTCGCCATAGTAGGTGTGAAGTTGCTCGACCTTAAGCATGGCGCCGCCCCAGATAAGCCTCGATCACCTGAGGATTGGACTGGATCTGGTCCTTCGTCCCTGTTGCGAGCACCCTGCCGTAACTCAGCACTGTGATGATGTCGCAGATCGCAAACACGACATCCATGTCGTGCTCCACAAGCAGAATGGTCAATTCGGGTGACAAGCCGTTGATCAGCTCGATCAGACTGTTGCGCTCGTCAGGCGACGTGCCCGCCGCCGGCTCGTCCATCAGTAAGATCTTCGGCTCCGCACATAATGCGATCGCCACTTCGAGTTGACGTTTCTGTCCGTAGGATAGTTCGTTGACTTTCCGATCCAGCACGGTGTCCAAATGCATCTGCTCGGCCGCGCGGCGCGCTTTCCGAATGACGTCGGAAAACGACCAGGATGACCGGAACACCGAATGCCGCGACGCATCGAAGGCCTGACATGCAACGCGCAGGTTCTCCAGAACCGTGACACTCTCGAGCAGCATGTTCTTCTGAAAGGAGCGCGAAAGGCCGCCCCGCGTGACGAGGTCGGGTCGCCCCTGCTGCACTGGAACGCCCTGAATGAGAATTTCGCCGCTGGTCGGCGGCTGCCATCCCGTGATGATGTTGAACAGCGTGGTCTTTCCGGCGCCGTTGGGGCCGATCACCGCATGGCGTTGGCCAGGCGGTACCTTAAGATCGAGGTCACTGATGACCTGGAGACCGCCGAAAGCCTTGCGCAGGTTTCTGATCTCGAGCGCGCTCATTGCCGTTTTCCGATCGGCGTGCTGATAAAGCCGAGAACACCACCACGAAAAAGCGCAACCACAAGCATGAAGAAAATGCCGAAGAACAGATTGTACTCTTCCGTAATCATGCTCAGCGCCTGCTTGACCACCACGAAGACCGTGGCTCCAACAAACGGCCCAAGGACGACATTGGCGCCGCCGATGATGACCATCAGCACGCCCTCACCGCTCATCTGCCAGCTCATTGCGTCGGGATTGACGAAGTAGGTGTACTGCGACTGAAGAATACCCGCGACCGCACAGATCACCGCGGCCAACGCGAATGATCCGATCTTGTAGTTGGCTACCGAATATCCCATCGACATCATGCGACGCTCGTTTTCACGAATGCCGACGAGAACGCTGCCAAACGGCGACGTTACGATCCGCCACAGCATTAACAAGGAGAGGACCGCGACAGCAAGTACGTAGTAGTAAAAGACGGTCGGGTTGTCTGCGCTCACGCCGAGCAGCGACAGATCAGGCCGCGGGATTCCCGTCATGCCATCCGACCCGTTGGTCCAGCGCAGCTTGATTGCGGCGCCATAGAACATCTGCGAGAACGCCAGTGTGATCAGGAGAAATTCGACGCCACGCGTCCGGGTGCAAATCGCACCGATTGGCGCCGCAATCGCGGCCACGACCACGAGCGTGACGGGGGCAGAGATCCACAGCGGCCAGCCCAACAGCGCCGTTCCGATCGCAATGCCGTATCCACCGAACCCGAGAAACATCGCCTGTCCGAGCGATACGAGACCGGTGTATCCGGTCAGAAGATTGATGCCGGATGCAAATACCCCCGCGATCATGGCTTCAACTGCCAGTGTCATGACGTAGCCAGACACGAACGATGGCAGCGCGCACAAGCTGACGGCAAAAAGTGCGAACAAGGCAGCGTATGCACGACGTGAAGCTGGAAGCGGCAGACGCTTCAGCACGCCGATTCTCTGCTCGCTCGAGAGGGCGACATCTGCGCTCATGCAACCCTCCCGACCGCGCCAAAAAGACCCTGCGGACGAAAGATCATCACGGCTATCAGAAGAATATAGATCGCAAACAGCTCGGCTTCCGGAAGGTAGGCCTGGGCAAACGTATCCGTCATGCCGACGATGAGTGAGGCGTAGAACGACCCCTTGAGATTGCCGAGACCGCCCACCACCACGACGACAAAAGTCGTAACGACAATTCCGATGCCCATGCTGGAATAGATGCTCATGACCGGGGCCGAGACGACTCCGGCAAATCCGGCGAGTGCGGAGCCAAATCCGAATACCAGCGCGAACAACATGTTGATGTTGATGCCGAGGGCCGTGACCATCTCGCGGTTGTCGACCCCGGCCCGCAGCGTGGCCCCGACGAGGGTGCGGTCGATTACCAGGACGAGTGCGACGCCGATGGCGATGCCAACCGCGATGATGAACAGCCGATAGATCGGATACTCCATTCCCAGCAGGCCGACGCGGCCCTTCAGGAGGTCAGGCGTGACAATGCTGTGAAACGCCGATCCGAAGACATGCTCGACTGCCCCGGCAGTCGCGAACAGCAGGCCGAACGTCAGCAGCGCGAGATCGAGATGCGTCGAGCGGCCGCGCTGAGCCAGGGGATGCAGGACGAAGAACTGCAGGACGAAGCCGGCCGCGAACGGCAGCAGCGGACCTATGAGCAGCGCGAGCCAGAACGAACCCGTGTCGTTGGCGACGACCAAACCGAAATAGGCCCCCATCGTAAAGAAGGCGCCGTGAGCCAAATTGAGAATGTTCATCAACCCGAAGATCAACGTAAGGCCGACGGCGAGAAGGAACACCAACATGCTCAATTGCACGCCGTTGAGAAGTTGGATCAGGAAAGGCTGCATGCTTCACCCAAATTCGAGAGACGCGGGCCCCGCCGGGGCGAAGCCCGCCTCGGATCAGAACGACTTCGTGCAACCCGGCAGATCGCCGGCGCCCGGAAACTGGTCCAGGGGCTTACGCTGCATCTTGCCATCGGGACCCTTGACGATCTCGACCACATAGACCTTCTCGAGCAATGCGCTGTTCTGGGCATTGAACTTGATCTTCCCGCGCGGTGAATCGAACGTCAGGTCTCGCATGGTCGAGATGAACTTCGCACGGTCTTCCGGCATCTCGCCACCGAGCGTTTCGAGCGTGAGCATGATCGCCTTGCCGTTGTCGTAACCAAGCGCTGCGCTCACGTCGGGATCCTGCTTGTACTTCGCGTTGTAGGCCTTGACGAACTTCTGGTTCACCTCGGTTTCGATGCCGGGGTAGTGCGTGGCGACGTGCTGGGCGTTGAGCGCGAGATCGCCGAGTGCGGGCCACAACGCTTCGTCGTAAACCCAGTGATCGCCGATGAACGGGATCTTGCTCCGCAGGCCGAAGTCCGCGTGCTGCTTGACGACCTGGATTGCTTCCGCGCCCGCATAGAATGCGTAGATGATTTGCGCGCCGGAGTTGGCAGCCTGCGTCAGTGCGGCGCTGTAGTCTTTGGTCTTCTGGAACGGCGTCCAGATTTCCTCGATCACCTTTCCGCCGTTGTCTTCAAAGCCGCGTTTGAAGCCACCGATGAATGCGCGGCCGGCGGAGTAATCAGGCCCCATCGTCACGGCGGTCTTGATCCCCTTGCTTGCCCAGTACTTGCCGGAGGCATATTCGAATCCGTTGGCGCTGAACGAGGTACGCGCAATATATGGGCTGCAGAACTTACCGGTGATCTCGTCCGCAAAAGCGTTCACGAACACCATCGGCATCTTGTTCTTGTCGGCGAGCTCCGAGACGGCAATGCCAACATTCGAGCCGACGACACCGGCAACCAGATCGACTTTGTCCGACTGAACGAACTTGTTGAATCTCTGAACGCCCACGCTCGGGGTCAATTCGTCGTCCGCGCGGATGATCTCGATGCGACGGCCGTTGATCTTGCCGCCGTACTCTTCCAGTGCGATTTGAAAGCCGCGATCAATGCTTTCCGCCGGAACTGCATAGACGCCCTTGTATGGCAGCATCAGGCCGATCTTGATGGCGCCCTTCTCCTGCGCGTAGGTCGGCACGCCGGCCGATGCGGCGAGACCGATCGCTCCGGTGAGCCCAATAAGCGCATACCCCTTGAAAGAAATTGCCATTCTGCTCTCCCTTGTGCCGGCCGGTTCCGCCCGCAAACTCCCGCTTGAGCCACGGCAAAGCGGCCGCGGTCTGCGTGATTCTTATGGGAGAGTGTTAGATCGCGAATCTGATCCTGACTTGCAGGATAGCGCCAGGGCTTCCGTAAAAGCGCCATTTAGACCCGAAAGCCGAAGCGGGGTGTTGCCTATGACAGGCAACGCTGACGGAATGCGGATGGAGTAATGCCGGTCGCCTTCTTGAAACGCGTCGAGAAATGCTGGGCGTCATTGAAACCGATCGCAAGGGCTACATCGACGATACTGTCTTCCGTTTCCGACAGCCGCCGCTTCGCCTCGTCGATCCGAAGCGAAAGAACGTAGCTGTATGGCGTCAGCCCGACGCTTTCCTGAAATGCGCGCAGGAAGTGCCGCTTGCTTAAGCCGGCGATTTCGGAGAGTTCGGCGAGAGTTATCGGCTGGGTAAGGTTCTCGCGCACATACTCCTCGACATACCGCAAACTTCGGCCTGGCAAACCACCGCGCAGTTTGTTGCATGGCTGCTGACTTCGCTCGCTGACGCGAGAAATGTGAGCCAGCGCCTGGATCGACCATCCTTCCGCCATGAGACTGAAAACATTGTCCGGCGAGGTCGCTTCGCGGCAAAGTTCGGCGAGGCCACGCGTCAATCCATCGTGCTCAAAAGCGATCGTGCAGTTCGTGATCGCGTGCTGCAGGCGTTCGCCCACGAAAGTTGGATTCAAGAACACCACGGTGTAATCGAGGGTCGGTCCTACGTTCCACTCACCTTCGATCTCGGTTGCGGCAGGAAAGATTGCGAGCTTCGATTTTCCCGGGAATCGGCGCTCGACCGGACGCCCGTCAATCGTCGCTCTTAAGCGTTCGGCCCCCTTGCCGAACCAGAACAAAGACAGCTCAGGCTGACGAAAATGCCAATGCATGCGCCCGACCGTCTCCCTGCGAAGAATTTCGATCCGCATGCTCGGCGTATTGGTGATGATGGAGGACACCAGATCGCCGCCAACCAACCGAACGTAGTTGTCACCGATGGTTTCCATCGCAAATCCTCATTGCAATCATGAGTACCAAATTAGAATGCACGAAACGCGAGGAAGAAGCGAGGCGCTTTGTTTGTGCACTGCGGCATAACCCCATTACCAACACCTATTTGCAGGTCACGCCGACTGCCTCTTCGCTTGGGATGTCGCGCTACACGAAGCAACGACTAGTTCAGGGACATGTCGGTGCTGTAGGCGACTAGTCCTGGCGCTATTCCAGCGAGACAAAGACTAGTCGCGGCCTAGTCTTTCCTGGCCCACGACAAGACCAAGGACTAGTCGGCGCCCTCCGCGCAAGGGGCACCGCATTGTGGACCAATTGCCACGATGATCGCCAGAACACGATCTTCTAAAGTGACTTGCATGGTTTCAGCGGCGCCTTCCTTGCACCTTCAACACCGAGCGCCCCATGTGCAGTTGCCAGGCGCATCAGACCGACCACAAGGATTGTCTCGCCGGTCCGAATTCGATCTTCAGGACCGGCCCAGAGCCCACATCAAAATCCTGGCTCGGATGCCGCCCGCCTTACGCACCTTCGTCATGTTGAGTACCGCCTCGGGATCTCGCAGACTGGCCGCCATGACCTCCAGCGTTGCCGGTGTATCTCGCGGATCTTCCACGACGGCTCGAATGACTTCCGCCAATACACTCTGAACATGCGCGTCCGATTTCGCCAGCAGCGAGATGCTTTCGGTGAGCGTCGGATTTGCGGTGCAGGCGATCAGAAGAGCGAGCAACTTCTCCTGTTGGACCAGTTTTGAGATTGATGCGACGTCACGCCCCGAAGCGAGCAACCCGCGGATGAAATCTCGCAGGTCGTCGTTCGAAACGACTAACGAGATAACCGGATGCAGATTGTTGTCAGCGCGCATTGCGGCGGCCAGCGCCTGGACGGTTGGCCTTCCCTCCTTGGGCACCTCGACGCCGCACTGGACGATGTTCTTGTCCTTTTCCCGCTTTTCTCGCTGTTCGCGTTTCATTTTGGCCGCTTCGGAAGGCTTGTGCTCGTCGTCGTCGACGTACGCAATAGCCTTCTTCAGGCGGTACTTTTTGAGTTCCTCCTTCGACAACTTTTCGGCGCCAGCGCCCGATCCCGGGCCATGATTAGCGCCGCCAAGGCCGTTGCTCGTATGAACTGCCATTTGCTTGACCCGTCCCGCGACGAGTCTCCCTGAGGTTGTCGCCGGAATCGGGACAGCAGGCGTCTGCGCGAGAGAGCGCGCGTCGACTGATTGCCGATGGCGTCGGTTTCAAATTTTCCGGGGGTGCATACGCAATTGGTGCCAGTAGCGGACTGCGTGGTGGAGAAGCCGCCGCGGCGAGGTCCAGGTCCCTCCATGGACCGGCCTGCCCCTCAGTGAGCAGTGGACATGTAATAGTTAGTTGTGCGTTGGTGGGCTCGCAAGTCCGCCCGCCAAACTCAGTTAAAATGCCTTAACCGCGGTAGGCAACAAGCGGGTTCGAGGACGCAAACTAGTTCGGCGGCGCCGGCCTTTCTTCCACGCCATCAAGCTAAGCGCCGCTAACGAAGCTCGCAATCCGATGAACACACGAAGTGCTTACGAAATCGCGTTCCATGCAATCGATCCACGCGAAATCTCTACGTTCGTATGGAGATGCCAATCGGCCTGCTACAATCGAACAAGAACACAATTCCTTTGGCTTCGAACGCAGTCTTAATACGCCTGAGCGTCCGCTCAGTTGCGCCTCTGAAGCCATTTTCGATCCGATATATGGTACGCACCTCGATGCCGGCGGCATCGGCGACCTCTTGCTGCGAGATGCCGAGCCACGCCCGCGCGGCACGAACCTGTTCCACCGAGATCATACCGAAGCAACCCATTAAGGTTAATTTGTCGAACCAAATGACATCTTTCGCGGGGCATGGGAAGGTCCTTGGACTTCGGCAACGCCCCCATCGAACAAATCTGGCGGAATAAATGGATGATCTGAAGGACGTCCCCGGAAATCGCGAGCGCGGCAGCGGTGGCAAGCTTCCGCTGCATCATCGCGCTTCCGACTGGCCCCTTCCCCGTCTGGACGATCAGGTCTGGGGGTTCGCGAAGGCGAAGCGACCGACGTTCAGGCCGCAGTATGATAATCCGCTGACCTGGTGGCGCAGCTCACCGGCCCAGTCCTTCAAGGACCAGGAGCGCTCGATCGTAGATACCACGTTGCGTCAGATCGCGGTCGTCAACTGCGGCGACGAACTCGCCAGCGCGGTGCGCGGAGACGCGGCTGCAGCCATCGCCGTCGCACACTCCTTCATGACTATCTCGCGCATCACCCTGCACGCCGATATCGCGGCAACCGCCCTTCTCCGATGCGCATTGTCCGGCAATGCATCCGCTGCATTGGTGTTGGCGCAGCTCATCGGACTTGGCGACGTTAGTCCTCCGCAAGCCGTCGAGCTCGCAACGTCATGGCTTGAACACGGCGCCGCGCATTCGAGCGATCGGCAGAAATTTCGCGAGGGCGCGCGCATCGTGTTGGCGGCGATCCTTGGATAAGTAAGTCTGACGGCAGACCGCTCGGCGAAGACTACCGCCGCTGCCGACAAGCTAAATGCCTCCTGTCCAAACGGAGCGTCGAGGCCCGAGACGCCGGTCGCGATCGGCAGACAAGAAAAACGTGTAGCCGCATGGGCGCGGGCCTGCAAAGGAGAACATCCGGCTGTTTGAGGCGGCGAAGACATGGCGGCGCTATGGCGACGAAATCGACGCGACCACGGGCGAAGTTAAGGAACGTGGCGCGTCGCGGGCGATTGAAGGTTTCCTGCTCAATGGGCTGAACGCGACGAACCTTCTGCTGCTGACCGGATCCGGGTCATCATTCTGCGTTCCGAATGGCGCGGGATCGAAGCTGAAGGTAAAATCCGCCCCGGGGCTGGTCGATCTCCTCGACGCGGCGAAGGCCGCCATGGGTGCCGCAGCCTTCGACAAGGTGCTGGGGATCATCCCGAATGGCAAGAAACTTGCCGACATCGAAAAGCTGCTGACGCAATGCAAACTCTATGTGGCGCTCTATGGCGACACGGATGCGAACGGAAAACTGGTCGCCGAGTTCATCGCCAAGGCCAAGGTCGCGATCCTGGCGCGCACTCCTGCAACTCGATCGGGGAAGCCCAATAAGACACGCCGTTCCCTTCGAAATCTTCGAGCGCCTCGATTTCAGGCCGACGGTAACTGACGCCGCTCGCGATCACCACTGTCCCGGCTCGAACCTGAATACCGTTCGCAAGAGTGAGAACATGCACCAGGCGATCTGATGATCGATCACAATCTAAGCTCTTGACTGCCATCGGGATCGCGATCGTTGCGCCGAACTTTTGAGCTTGAGCGAAACCTCTCGCCGTCAGCGCCAGTCCCGAGATGCCCCGTCGGGAACCCGAAATAGTTCTCGATGCGGGCGGATGCGCCTGCCTGACCTCCGAACGAATCTGAATCGAGCACAAGGATTGAGAGCCCCTCGGATGCGGCGTAGACCGCGGCGGCGAGCCCTGCCGGGCCCGAGCCTACAACCGCGACATCGAAATAAGAGCCCGGCTCAATATCAGGGACCAATCCAAGACAGCGAGCCAGGTCGGTGACAGTTGGTCGCCCGAAGACTGTTCACTCTGGACAGACTACCAGCCGAAGCTCACTCGCGGGCACGGCGAGCGGCCGAGATCGCCTGGGCATTTCGCTCATTGTTCAATCAACCGGATGCCATCGCTCTGCTTCGCCGAGGCACCGAAGACCGGTATTGGCATCGCGTGCTGACGTACGGCCTGGATCACAATCTCCAGGCAGTCCTTGACGAGTACGCACATTATCTGATCGACGCGGAGGGATTGAGCTCGCTCGGGTCCGAGGAGCGGGCCCTAGGCGTATCACGCGCCATGGCATCAACGCTGTCAGTGCGGCCTTCGCAGATCGACGTGGATGACGTTCAACTCGACGGCGACTCGGTCAAGCTGACAAAATTCCAAATGCGTGGTCGGTTCGCGATGCGCCTCGCCGACTATCGCGATGAGGAAGGCACTGTGGCTCGACTTAGTGGGGTGCGAGAGGCTTTCAATTCGCCCTTCAAGCCCTTCGTTCTGGCTACGACTTCGGTCGGGCAGGAAGGTCTCGATTTCCATCCATATTGCTACCGCATCTACCACTGAAATTTGCCGAGCAATCCGGTCGACCTGGAGCAGCGTGAAGAGCGCATCCATCGTTTCAAGAACCACGCCGTCCGTTTGAACTTGGCCGAGCATCAGATCGGGGCCGTAAGAGCGAGCGCTACGGCTCCGCTCGATCCATGGAGTTACATGTTCGAGCGGGCAAGATCCGAGTCAGACGCTCATGCTGATATCGTCCCGTATTGGATCTATGAGGGTGCGGTTCGCATCGAACGACGGGTCCCGATGCTGCCCTTCAGCCGGGAAGTCACTCGGCTGGAGTGGCTCAAGCAAAGTTTGACCGTCTATCGGCTCGCATTCGGACAGCCGCGACAGGACGATCTACTGGAGTATCTGGCCAAGCTCGCTGGTGAAGGGATTGGCGCGGACGATCTGAATGACTTACAAATTCGTTTAGCGCCTCCAGAACGCATTGCCGAGAAGCAGCCCAATGGCTAAGTTTTGGTCCGAAGCCTGGAAGCGCCAGTGCGTGAAGATGAGGCCGTTTCGCCGTCCGAATGATTGAGAGCGGGGCTCCATCTCAACGATCCGCCCGACCGCTGTTCTGGCCGCAAAAGGTCGTCTCGCCGGACATCGGTCAGGGGAACACTTGCTCGGCTATCGTTGGATTGCTTTAAGTCTTGCCAAGATTTTTCGCCTGAGCGAACCTTGGGCGTGGAACGGTACACGCAGGGACTAACGACGTGGGAAGCGCACAACGTGCTTGAGCTCGCGAACACCTTTCATCGCAGCCTAAATCGGCTCACTAACGCCGAGCAGACGGCCACCAAGACCATAATCTTCGATTATATGTCGGACCCATCGCGGCCGGGCTTGTCGTTACACCGTGTAGACAAGGCCCGGGAGAAGGGATTCTGGACAATCAGGGTCAACCGCGACTTGCGGATCGTCGTATATAAGCAGAGTCAAAAGTCGGTCTTTTGCTATGTAGCCCATCACGACGATGCCTATTCTTGGGCGCAACGCAGACGGTTCGAGATTCACCCTGTCACCGGCGCCGCTCAAATAATCGAACTAGTTGAAGTCGTTCGAGAGGAAATTAGAACCGTTGCTCGTACGCCAGCAAGGCGCGGCATACTTGCGGGCGAGGAGCGAGATTACCTCCTCTCACTCGGAGTACCCGCAACTTACCTCGAGCTGCTGCTCCAGGTCGATGAAGATGGGTTGCTTGAACTGCTCCCGCGGCTACCGGAAGAGGCACAAGAAGCTTTGATGGCAATCGCGACCGGTGAGCGCCCTGAGCCTCGACCGGTCTTGCACGTCGACAACAAAGCTGACCCATTCACGCATCCCGATGCTCAACGGCGTTTCTGGGTTGCCAGCGACGAACAGATGGTTGCTCAGGCGCTTGAGAAGCCGTGGGCGGAGTGGCTCGTTTTTCTCCACCCATCTCAACGAGCCGCCGTGGAAAGGAACGTCAACGGGCCGGCACGAATATCCGGATCGGCAGGAACGGGAAAGAGCGTCGTTGCCATGCATCGCGCTGCTCACCTGGCTCGCCAAACCCCTTCCGCAAGAATCCTGCTGACGACATTCTCGAAGATCCTGTCGGAGAACCTATCCGAGGGAATGGATACCCTTCTGGGATCTTCATCTGAAGCGCGCCAAAGAGTCGAGGTAGTCCACCTTCATGCGTACGCCCATAGTCACGCCTCGAGGCTCAAGCCGCTGGCAATTGCCGACGATCGGACAATCGACAGTGTCATTGAAAATGCTCGGGACAACTTGGATCCAGGCATCACGAATAGCTTCCTAAGAACCGAATGGGATGCCATCGTCGATTATTGGGGCATTAAAACGTTCGACGAATACAAGGTGATCGCTCGTAACGGCCGCGGTATGGCTTTGAACGCCACCCTTCGTCGCAAATTGTGGGACGTTTTCGAACGTGTGCAGCGGCAACTGGCTGCAAGCGAATTGCATACGTTCGGCGAGGTCTGCGATCGGTTGCGACAAAGGATCGAGAAGGACGAAACTCGACCGTTCACGCATGTCGTAGTGGACGAAGCTCAGGACCTCGGTCCGCGCGAACTGAGGTTGATCGCGGCCCTTGCACCGGCCGGCTCCCGCCCGCTGACCTTTGCCGGCGATGTCGGTCAGCGAGTTTTCCGTTGGCCCTTCTCTTGGCTCGGCGCGGGGATCGATGTTCGTGGACGCTCTCACCGGCTCAAAGTCAACTATCGAACGACTGCAGAAATACGCCTATTCTCGGACCACCTCCTGCCGGCTCGTCTGACCGAGCTGGATGGAGAGCCGGAAGAGCGCGCGGCGGTCTCCTTGTTGCACGGCCCCAAGCCGGATTTAAAAGGAGCGAACGACCTCGCCGGAGAAGTGAAGATCCTAGCCGAATGGCTGATCGGTCTTCGGGAACGCGGGTTCGCCCCCGGCGAGATCGCCATATTTGCGCGCACGCGGCGAGCGCTTCAAGAAAGAGCCGGCCCCGCTTTGGAACGAGCCGGCTTCGGCGGTACTTGGCTCGCTCCCGACAATATTGAAGAAGGCAAGATCATCCTGGGCACACTTCATTCGGCCAAAGGCCTCGAGTTTCGAGCTGTTGCAATCGTCGCTTGTGACGGTTCACATGCTCCTCTTCAGGCTGCCCTGGATCTGGCGAGTGAGCCGGACGACAAGCGCTTGACCCGAGAACGAGAGCTGAGCCTCTTGTACGTAGGCTGCACCAGAGCTCGGGATCAACTGCTGATAACCTGGTCCGGCACCCGATCGAGATTTCTCGATCCTGTTAAATAAGAGCGCGATCAATTCCTGACCGTCTCGCCGAACAAGCTCTCAATATCGCTGTCGCTTGTCGGCGGCGTCAGCATGTCGCGCGACAATCTGCGCTTGGCCTCAAGCAATTTGTCCAGGACCTCGTCGAACGACTCGTTGGGCAAATCCGGGTGAGTAGCCATCGGGATGTGGATGTTGACTGGTTTCGTTTGCCCGATCCGATAAACACGATCGTTGCACTGATCTTCGACGGCGGGATTCCACCACCTGCTGAGGTGTATGACGTGGTTTGCCGCAACGATGTTCAGACCCACGCCAGCCGCTTTTGGAGAGAGAATTAGTACTCCGAACCCGTTTGCCGACTTCTCGAAGCTTTCGACTATCGCCAAGCGACGCTCACCTGGCGTGGTGCCATTGATGATCGGGGGCCTTCTGTCCAGACCCAAGGAAATAGCCAGTCCCCGCGCAAGAACTTCCTGCATGGCCAGGTTTTCTATGAAAAGAAGGGCCTTCTCTTTTCGGCTGGCGATCTGCTCCAGCAGTCTGACCGTCGTCGACAGGCGAGCGGATCCGCGCACGAACATGTCGAACCGAGCCTTGTTTGTCACATCGATCGAAGCGGGATCGTCCGGGTGCAGGGAAATGCCTCGCATTCCGTGCAACACCTTGAGCATGAAACCCGGGGAGCGCTCTCGGCTGCCGCGGGCCTCCTGGATCAACTCTCGATATGCCTGAGCTTGTGCCGCAGGCATCGCGGTCGGATACTTTTTCTCCTGCTTCGCTGGAAGCCCTTCCAAGATATCGGCTTTCATCCGACGCTTCATAACCGGGGGCACCGCTTGCTGGGGAGAATCAAGCGACCGTTTCAATTCGCTCAGCCTCTCCCGATTCTCCTTCTGAAATGCTTTTGAGAAGCTTTTCAGGTCACCCAGGAATCCCGGGATCAGTCGATCGAACAAACACCAGAGATCTTCCATTCGATTTTCGATCGGCGTACCGGTCAGGCCGATGACGAAATCGGCATTCAGCACTTTTGCCGCCTTCGTGTTGAGGGTATCCGGCGACTTGATCTTCTGCATCTCGTCGAAAAGCACGACCGGATAGGCGATCCGCGCGAACGATCTTTCGTGATCTGTCAGGGTCTCATAGGTCGTCAGTATCCAGTCGGCTTCACGCAACCGAACGACGTCAAGCGTGTCTTGATCCCTCCCCTCTGCTGAGCGCGGCAACTTGAGCTGCTTGAGCGCGCTGCCATAGGCATCGATCCGCTGTCCCAAGCCGAGGTCGGAAAGTCGGTCGAGGCTCTCCTTCTCCCAATTTCTGAGCAGAGCCGTTGGCGCCACGATGAGGCACGGACCATGCGTCTGGACCCTAGAACGCGATGCTGCTGCGTTGGCCTTGAGCCAGGCGAGAAACGCGAGCGCCTGGTATGTCTTGCCCAAACCCATGTCATCGGCCAGGAGGACACCCGGCCAGCCGGCTTTCCAAGCCTGGACCAGCCACTGAAAGCCCTCGGATTGATGAGGTTTGAGAGGTGTCGACCCCATCCGCACCGCCGGCGGCGCATCGACGTCAATCAGCGCCGTCCGTTGCCTCCGTTCGAGTTCATACTCGACGCCGTCGAAGTTTGTCTTCTTGATCAGGAGGACCAGTCGCTGTTTGTGGTCCCCACCGGAGTCTTCCGCGGGCTCCCCTGTCGACGTTGAGTCGTCGTCGTGCGGCCCCGCCGCCGATCGGCGACGCTCATCCGCGAGAACTTCCGGGGCAAAGTCGATTGGAATGGGACAGCCGCGAATGACGACGTGCGCATCGCCGCGAATCTCGGCGGATTGAATATCCCTCTCGACCTGCTCCAATTCCTCCACGCTCAGTGGCGCGAGTTCCTCGACCGGCCCGTCTACGATCCATCCTGCTTCGGGCAGCCATGCATTGGGGCGCCGCGTCAACCAGGGAAGTTGAGGGCGCTCCCAAAGCCCGAGCCCTTCCACGCGGTCCGAATAGTGCTTGGTCTCGACGAACAATTGTCCAGGCACGACCTTTTCGTCGACACTTTCCAATGCGTGAGCGATGGCGGCGCGGGGGTTGCGAACGAATTCGCGACGCTCCTGTTCAGATCCCTTTCGCTTTTTCTTCAGGACGTTCAGCGCAAGCTTCAGCGCCGGATCGACGAGGACGAAGCGATTTCGACCGACCTGATAGGCATCCCTCGCCGAACCCATTCCATCGATCGCTTGCTCGACGAACGAGCGCTGATCTTCTGCGGATAGCAAAGCCTCATTCCACCCCACTGCCTCATGGCATTGATCCAAGGCGGGATCAATGTCGGCGGCGTCATTAGGCTCGTCGTCTTGTAGAGCGAAAGCCAGATTCCGGCTCATCAGCACAGGAGTGAAATCCACTCCATTTGAGGTCTCGCGGACATCGAGAGCGAAGGCACCGGCCTGATAAAGCGTAAATGTCTCAAGGAAGCCGTCGCGCTGTACTTCGTCTCCCGTGATCCTCCTTAGCGTGTCTTGCACCGGCAGCCAGGCAGACACCCTCTGCTCGAGATCGCGTCCGACGGTCTCATTGTAGCCGTCCACCGCTCCGATCAGAGAAAACAAGGTGGAAGTGAGACGGCCAACCTGCTCCCCCCACTGCAACAGCAAGCCCGCCCTCTTCGGCCGGACCTCGCTCCCCCACTTGTCGGTCCAACGCGGTTTCAGCAAGCCGCGGGCGTCTTCGATTCTTCCATCCAAAGCTATCGATAGTCCGAGCGCGGCGGGCGGCGGAAATCCGAGTGCGACAGAAATTCGGTCCGTGAACGACGCCGCGTCCGTAGGAGATATCCAGACTTCCAGGTCCGTCGATCTGGCCGCGCCGTTGTCGACCAGAGCCTCCAATTCCAGAAGGGCTTCCTGGTCCAAGCCGGCCACGGACCAACTCGAGCGTGGAATGTCGTTCACCCGACCGAAGCTACGCTTTTCGAACGCTCGAACCCGGACCCGGTCCGTCTCGAATATCGTTTTGAAGATCGCCGTCATCTCAACGTATCGTATATTCGGTTTCTTGGATGCGGACGCCCGTCAGCTCTTGTAATCTGCGAGCCACGCGATTTTGCCAGACGTAGTTCTCCGAACCACCATGGCCGAAGATGTCATGTTGTCTCAGATTCTGCTCGGTGCGATCGGCCGGCAAAGGGCGTCTGACGTCGTCAGAGCTATATGACGAAAGATTCAAGCTCGGCGTCTTGGTGGCGTTGCTGTTGGACCAGATATTGCAAAATCCATTGTAGCTCCAATCCGCGACGATGCATTGTCCGAAGTCCAGCAGGAGCACGGCATGTCCCTGTTGGATGCTTTTCCGACCGCTCCTATCGAACACCCCGAAAAGTGCTTCGCGTCCGAATGCCCTTCGCGCTTCCAACGCGCCGTCATCGCCGAAGACCACCCACGCGTTCCTGATGAGGCCGTGGTTGTGAAATGCCAGCCAGAATTTGCGCCTGTACTTCCAGGCACCGTCGGGCGCGATCCTGTCGACGACGTCGAAGAACTGTCGCAACGACTGCTCGGTCAACCACCGCTTCAAAATATCCGAGACATCATCCAAGCCGATCCAGGACGCCCTATTGATGCGAGGATCGCCGAAGCGCGCGGTGAGGAAACCGGAAATCAGGTCACGGTCGGCCTGAGCCGGAATCATATTGCCGAATGGCAAAGTCAGCGCGCGTGCCATTTCCTTTCCCCAGACCGGGAAGAGGAGCTTCTCATCCGGTCCAAGGCACCACCGCCGGATGGTATCGAGCCGCTCCGATGCCGCCGTGATGGGAGTACCGCGCAATACGGTTAGCCCGGCACCGTGCATGAATCCTGCGAAGCCGCTCCCGGCAAACGAATTCGAGAGCCCTACCGCCTGCAGAAACGTCTGCACGCTCATCTGCCTACCGAGCGCGACGCGCGCCATCTGGACGATCGGCGCGGGTCCGTTGAATACGTCATATCGGGCATTGAGACCCGTCCAAGGTTCTCCCGCGACAGGCGCGAAGCTGCTGAGAACGTACGATATACGGTCTAGCCGCGGGCGATCCGGCGCGAACTCGGACAGGTAGACGGAGGCGAGCTGGCGATAGGGACGCTTGCGCCGCATCTCCGCGACTCGAGCAAGGACGCTGTCCAGCGCCTCGTCATGCTCGGCTATGGCCGGCTCCGTGCTCCAAATGCACCACATGATCTTGTTCCAGTCTCCGACCGTCGGCTCTCTGCCTCGGGAGAGTTGGTGCATGAACCTCTCAGCCACCGTGTTCAGATCGACGTCCGGCTTCGCGGATTCACCCGTCGGCATCGACGACAGCTCAGCGAGAAGCCGCGACACTGCGGTCGGTTCGGTCAGCAGCGGGAGAGACCTTTTCCTCGTCGTCAAAGCGGCACGAAGGCTCATTCGGACCGCCCTTTCAGCTCCTGGATGGCGATCCTCATCTTCTGAAGCAGAGTTCGCACCTCCTCCAACCCGGAGCTCGGATCGGTATCCATGACGAACCGCAGGTCTATTCTTCGATTCTTTCCCCAGGCAGCTGCTGTACCGGAAGGATCGATCGGACGGGTCGACGAATAGCCCGAAATCGATAGAATCTCTTCGTCGCGCCGATTGATTAACTTGCGAAGTTCTGGGGCGATCGCGGTGAGCTCGCGATAGGTGCTGGCAGCACGCTGAGCCGACAATGACCAATTTTGATCGTCATTCCCCGTTTCGTCCGTGTGCCCCTCGATGAAGACGGTTTCGACCGAGGCTTGATCCGAGGACCGGCACGCTGACCTCGCGCGCGAGCGCGGACAAATCGAATAGCCAGGCAGAACTCGAGCCAACACCCTGGCGATCTTTCCGACGTTTTTCTTGGCGTCTCCGAGAAGGGCGAAATTATTGACTGGGAATTGGACCGCAGCCTCCGTCAGGCGGAGGACGTCGCCAGACGGCGATATCTCGACGGTAAGACCTTCTCTGCTCAATTGATCCCGGACTTCGGTAAGAAGACGCAAGCGCAGCGCACTCGCTTCGCGGATTTCGTCAAGCCGCTTCCGGATACGCGACTCCGTTTCGTCGAGCTCTCGTCCTACCGATTCCGCCACCTCGATCTTCGTCGCCTGCACCTTCGTCTTCGCCACTTGGACGTCGGTCTGTTGACGAAACAGGAGGGCGAAACTCATCAGCATGATGATGAAGATGAACAGCATCCCGACCATCATATCCGTCATCGATATGAAGTAGTTCTCGTCATCCCCGTGCGTGTCGGATGACCTTTCGGACACGAATTCGCCTGTTGCCTCGTGATAGGTCATGTCGCCTTACTCGGCAG
The DNA here is from genome assembly GCF_028128765.1 of Bradyrhizobium sp. CCBAU 51627. GTDB lineage: Bacteria > Pseudomonadota > Alphaproteobacteria > Rhizobiales > Xanthobacteraceae > Bradyrhizobium. The sequence continues at coordinate 791,274 of NZ_LBJG01000024.1, read as the reverse complement.
CTTCACGGGGCGTCATTGCGTGCACAAAACCATCGAGCGTCTCATTGAGCGTCTCGACGCTTTCCGACAAATTGCCCACCGCGGCGTTGATCTTGCCCAAAATTGCTCCGGTGTGATCGTCGATCTGCTTGACGAAGTCGCGCATCGCTTCCTGATGCCTTGATACTTCCTCGTGGAAGCGGTCTGCGGCATTTCCCAGATCTTCATCGACCGACTTGAATCGCGCTTCGTACTGGTCCCAAACCCGCGCAATCTGATCGAGATGCTCCGACAGCTTCTCTGCAAGCTTGTCGGCAGAATTTTGGGAGGTTGAAAGTGCCTGCACGGATTCCGCCATGGACGCGCTCATCCGCTCGGTCGAATCGGCGACTCGAGCCGAACTCGTCAAGAGCGGCTGGCTTGCCGACCGTACTTCGCTCGCCACCCGCGTAAAGGCATCAGCCGTGTCTCTCGAACGATCGCTGATGGTTTCGATTTGTGTGGTTTGTCCGGAAAGCGCCAACGACACTGATCGCAAGGTTTCGGAAAGAGCGGCGATGTCGGCCCGCAGCACTCTAACGACTTCCTCTGTTCCCGCGTGTACGGCCGCGGCTGCGTCCTGTCCCGCCGTTACAGATCGCCGAGTGCTTTCTTCGAACTGCTCGGCAAGCCGTTTCTGCAGGTCCGTAAGCGTATTTCCGAAGCCCTGCGATTGCGTTTCGAGGCTTCCAATAACCTGAGCCAGGCCGGTCTGGACCGACTTTGCGACATCGGCCGCGGAACCGCTGAGGTTCTGACCGGCCTGTGCAAGCACGCTGCCGATCGCTTCCGCTGCTTGCGTCAGCTTGTTTGAGAAGTCCTCTCCTGAGCCCGACAAATTGTTTTGAGTTCTGTCCAGCGAGTCACGGAGGCTCTTGAGCGCGCCGACGATCTCTTGCATCTCCCGGCTGGCGCCTTGGTCGAGTCGGTCGACGAAGTTCTGGACCAAGGCGTCCGCGCCCGTTCGAGAAGTTCGCGCGAGTTCTTCCGTCGTACGTTCGAGACGATCGGAGAGCGGACCTACTGCTTGAGTTATCGCGTTTCCTAGCGCCGGGGCTACGGTTTCTCCCAGACGAGCGAAGAAGCGCTCGCTGTTTATCTCCTTCAACTGATCCCGTTGCGCGGCGAGTATCTGACGGGATTCCTCTGCGATGCGCTGAGGTGGAGAATAGAGCATTCGTTGCTCGATAGAGCGGGCGAGCCCTTCGAAGGCACCTTCGATCCAGATCTGATAAGTCCGGAACGCCAGGGCCAGACCTAACGATGCACCCAAGCCCGCGATCGAAGTCGAGAACTTGAACGTGGCCGCGGCAAGCAGCTCGTTCAGAGAAGCCGTCATCGCCTCTGCCGAGCCTGCGGCCGTGCTGCCCGCGGCGAGATTCAACGCCAGGACGAGTCCGATGAACGTCAGCAATAATCCGAGCCCGACGAAGTATCCCGGAATCGAGCCCATCATCTTGAGTCCGAAAAGCTCACCGCGAGCATCGGCCAGGTTGATGTAGGTCTGAGGACGTACGGTATATCGTACGACGTTGTCTTCGCGGATAATCGTCGCTGCGAATTGGCGCCATCCATGGCCCACCACGGCGTTGCGCTCCAGCCGGCCGGATATCTTGTCGAACGTCTGCGCGAAGCCCGCGAAATCACCGGGACGTCCGAGAAAGCCTCTGGCACCGCTCAGAGTGGCGCGCAGCAGGAGTACGTGAGAGACGAAGAAGGCCACGGCCAACGCGATGGCGATTTGAGCTATTCCCGAAGACAGCGCGAACGCGAAGCTCCGCTCCGCGACGTGTTCAATGTCGCCATCGGCGACTTCGCGGAATACCTCCAGAACGTGGTTCCACGCCGAGAAAGGCGCAACTCGGGTCGACATCGTCAGAGCAGCAGCGAAGGTGCCCCAAAAGAGCGCAATGCGGAACCAGCTACGCCAAAACAACGATGAACCTAGAAAACTCAACCCCTGCCCCCAATGATGATCGCGAAAACTACATTTCCATTTTCGATAGACAAACTGAACTTCCGTTCAACCCTCGCCGGCCTTGGCAAAGAGCCGGGAACCTCAAATGCAAAAAAGCAAAGAACTCTGAAGCGTCCTTTGGCGGAACCGCCTCAACCTCGACGCGCCGATACTGCCCGGGCACTCGATAGACCGATATCATTGCAACCTGCGCTTGCCGTCAAGACCGAAGCAAAAAGAATGAACATGATCAATCACTTCGGGCGACCATCCGTCTTGTTGGGCGACGGAGCATCAGGCGCTCCCGCGATCTTTGGCACCCTGTCGATTTCATCAAACTCGATCTCGGCCCGCTTTAGCGCGCGCGAAGTCTCCGCCCCATTTAGCGCGACGATATGTTGGCTGCGGGGATCCAACTGACTTGCGTCGCCGAGAAGGCCGAGACGCTTTAGGACGTAAAACAGCATGGCGTAGCGTACCGTGAGAACGACGCGCTCGTTGATCATCCCATAGTCCTTCGCCACCACAGAGCGCTGGCTCGGTGTCAGACGCGGATGGGGGCCGATCTCTATGTCGAACGTTTCCTGCCACAAAGCATCGTGCTCGCCGCCCAGCCCCGGCGCACCCATGTCACCCGCCTTGAGAATGCGCGGCAGCAAGAAGTCCTTGAACTTATGGTCGAGATGGCAATAGGCGCGAGCGTGCCAGCGAAAGCCGTCATAGCCAAATGCATGCGGCGTCATCCGCCGCCACATCGGATCGGCTCGCTCTCGATTCATCGATTGATAGTGGATCTCGATGGACCGGTTCTCGCGAATCCCACCAATGATCGTCCGCAGTACGATTGGATCGACAGATCGCCGCGGAGTTAGAGCGATATCCATCTCGGGCGGTTTGGCGATCCACGAATCTTCAGGTTCCGTGATCCCCTCGGCGATCGCTCGCATGCGCGAGAGATAAGTGTCGGGATCAGGCTTGAGGAAAATCGGCGAGAAATGCCCGCTCGCCACATAACGCTTGGCGCTCTTGTCGTAGATCGCGTTCTGAGGGGCACGCTCCTGATAGAGCGTCAGATCTTTCGATGCCTGCGGGACTGACACATCGAACGTTTCGATGATGTCCGAGCGATTTACCCCGCCCTCCCAGAACAGCCGAAACTCGATGAATTCGAGCCGGCGCTCTACCCCCCAATTTAGTGCCGCAGCGCCTTCTTTCATCAATCAGCCCTCCCGGTGCCGATATGCATAAGAAGTATATGGACGCCGAAAGTCGATAGGGATAAAAAATATATGGACATCTAAATTAGATCAGTATATAAAATATTCTAATTATCAAGATTCGTCAGCTGACGGACCTAAAACATGAGGAAATACAATGGCAAAGCGCGGATCTAATCAAGAGGTCACAAGCAAGAAGGCAGCAAGCGCCGCCTCTAAGGTTCTCCGGGACCCCAAGAGCAGTAAGGCGGCGAAGACCGCGGCGGGCTCGGCCCTCACCCAGCGTCCGAACATGAAGTAGTCACGGGCAAAGGGCCATGTCCGTCGCGTGTCGTTCAACACTGGTCGTGCATGGCCGCTTGGCCACGCGCGAAAACCGTCTGTCCGCCGCCCGAGAGCGTCATCACGGCGTCCAGATCATGACGTTTGAGCAAGCGGCGGCCCGGCTCGCCGGCGGCTTCGCCAAACCAATCGACGACGAAAGCTTGCGTGCGGCGATTCAGAAGGTTCTCCCAGCCACGCCGATGGGTGAACTGGAGAGCATCAAGATGCTGCCGGGCATGATCCGCGCGGCCGCAGACACGCTGCACAATGCTTGGCGCGCCGGCATCGATCTGGCCGCTCGGACGGCAGATCATCCCCGCCTCGACGCGATCGCCCGCCTGGAGGCAGCCGTTCTTGCCCAGCTTCCGGACGGGATGATGCGGCCGGTCGATATCGTCGCCGCAGCCAACAGCCGTATCGCCCACGCGCCGGCCGTTCTCGGCGCGATCGAGATCGTCGGCCTGACCGAATTGTCTCCGTGCTGGCGTCCCCTGCTAAAGGCGCTCGCCGCGCGCATTCCGGTGCGGTGGAGGGCGGGCCCCCGCTCTGTCCCGTCATGGCTGGACGATTGCGGCGTCGTTATTATGCAAGGCGAGGCCGAAGCGCCGACGGTAGGGTCGGTGAGTGCCGCGACAGCCTATCACGAGGCCATCGAGGCCATGCGCTGGACACGCGCGTTGCTCGCGTCAGGCGTCTCCCCCTCCGATATCGCCATCGCCACGGCCTCGCCGGCGGACTACGACGACCATTTCCTGGCGCTGCGAGCCGATGCCAATATCGATCTGCACTTCGTTCACGGCGTGCGGACCACAACGACGCGGGACGGACAGGCGGCGGCAGCGCTGGCGGACATCGTTGTCCGAGGGCTCTCGCAGTCGCGGCTGCGCCGCCTTGCCGCCTTGTGCCGCGACTCCGCGCACTTGGCATCGCTTCCCGAAGGCTGGGTGCGGCTTCTGCCCAGCGATGCGCCCCTGTCCACATTGACAGCCTGGACCCGCCTGCTGACGCGCCTCAAGCTGGACGACTGGCCCGATGGTATGGACCATGCCCCGACGCTGCGTACTGCGGTCGATCTGCTTGCAAAGGGGCCGGACGCCGCGCAAGAGATCGGCGAGGCCTTCCTCAAGGGCCGGGCCTTGTCGATCTGGCACAAGGCGCTGCTTGCCGGCCCTGCCGCTTCGATCGATGTCACGCTTGAATCGCTGAAACAGGATGACGGGCTGGAAGCCTGCGTGTCAGTCGCCTGGATGCCGGCCAGTGCCCTTGCTGCATCGCCTCGCCGTTTTGTCAGGCTGATCGGGCTGAACTCCTCGCGCTGGCCGCGTGGCATCGCTGAAGATCGGCTTATCCCGGATCACATCATTTCGGCGGCCGAGCTCGACCCGCTCCCCGTCGGCCTCGCCGACCGTCGTGACTTCGAGACGATCCTCGCGACTACCTCTGACCAGGTGGTTCTTTCACGTGCCCGACGCGACAGCGACGGCCGGTTGCTCGGCCGCAGCCCCTTGCTCGCCCCCTATGGCGACGAAACCTACTTACGCCGCAACGCAGTGCCGCCGCACGCCTTCGGCGAAACCGACCGGCTCATGGCCCGGCCTCGCGAATTCGCCGCCGATCCCCAGGCGATCGGCGCGCGCGCCTGCTGGAGTGATTGGCGTCTGGCTGAAGTCACGCCCCATGACGGCCTCGTGCGGTCTGACCATCCGCTCATTGTCGCGATCCTTGCGCGAACCCAGTCGGCCAGTTCGCTCAAGACGTTGCTGCGCAGCCCGCTCGGCTTTGTCTGGCGTTATGCCTTCGGATGGAAGGCCCCGCAAAGCAGCGCCGAGCCCCTCGTGCTCGATGCGCTCGCGGCGGGCGACCTCATCCATCTGGTGTTGGATCGCGCTCTGCGAAATCTCGAAGCGGCCGGAGGTCTAGCAGCAGCCGATTCGTCTGCCATCGAAGCCGCCGTGGCCGAGGCTTCGGCCGCAGTGGCGGCCGAGTGGGAAAGTGAACGCCCCATTCCGCCTGATGTCATCTGGGGCCGGACGCTCGGCGATGCACGCAGTCTGGCTGGTCGGGCGCTCGCCTATGGTGACGAACATCTGCCGGGCAGCCGCTCCTATGGCGAAGTGCCTTTCGGAGGGTCCGACCCCAAATCGACGGCGGAGCTTCCGTGGGATGCAAGTTTGCCCGTCACGATCCCAAATACTGGCTTTCGGATCGCAGGCTATATCGACCGGCTCGACATCGCAGGTGATGGAAGCCGCGCGCTCGTGCGCGATTACAAGACCGGCAGACCACCGAAGGGCGAGATTCGTCTGAACGGCGGACGCGAACTCCAGCGCTGTCTTTATGCCTTCGCGGTCAAGGCGCTCTTGGGCGACCATGTCGCGATCAGCGCGTCGTTGCTCTATCCGCGCGAACCGCTCGATCTTCAACTTGATGATCCGGAAGCCGCGCTTGCGGATATCACGGGCCATCTCCTGGCCGCACGCACGGCGCTTGCGAGCGGCGCGGCATTGCCCGGTCCGGATACGGGCGGCGACTATGACGATCTCGCCTTCGCCCTGCCGGCCAATGCTGGCGCCACTTACTGCAAACGCAAGCGATCCGCCGCGACCGAACGGCTTGGTGATTTCGCTCAGGTCTGGGAGGCTGAATGATGAGCAGCGTGAAGACCCTCAAGGATGTCGGCGCCCGACGTGACGCGATCAGCCGTCATGACCGATCCATCCTCGTCGAGGCCGGCGCGGGATCTGGCAAGACCGCGGTCATGGCCGGCCGCATCGCCGTCATGCTGGCGCAGGGCGTTGCACCGCGGGCCATCGCCGCGGTCACTTTCACGGAACTGGCGGCAAGCGAACTCCTCGCGCGCGTCCGGGATTTCGTCGCCGATCTCGCCGCTGGCCACATCGCACCCGAGCTCGCTGTCGGGCTGCCCGACGGCCTGTCGCAGGCACAGCGGGACAATCTGATCGCGGCGACCGCCGCGATCGACGAGATCACATGTTCGACCATCCACGGTTTCTGCCAGCGCCTCATCAAACCCTATCCGGCTGAGGCAGATATCGATCCCGGTGCCGCCGTCATGGATCGGAATCAGGCCGATCTCGCCTTCATCGAAATTGTCGATAACTGGCTGCGCGAGCGCCTGTCCGGCGACCATGGCGGCATCCTGGCCGAGATGGTGCTGCACAGTCCCGGCGAGACCGTGGCGCTGATGCACAAGATCGCCGAAGCGCTGCGCCGGCGCAGGAGCCTCACGGCGCCTGCGGTGATGTCGCTGGCCGATCATCTGCAGGCCTTCCGGCAGGCGGCAGACGATCTCTCCGCCTTCATGCGGTCTAACGGTGTCAGCGAGCCGGAGACGGAGGTCTACGCGGAGCGCTTTTCCGAAATGGCGGCGGCTCTCCCGACCCTAGCGGAAGTCGGCACGCCCGCAGGCCTGGTCGGGCTGCTGATCTCGCGACCGCATCCTGACCTCTGCACCAAGGCCGGCGCCTTTTCCTCCTATCGCAAGAAGGGTAAATGGGTGGCCGCGGCCAAGCAGGCGGGTCTTTCCAAGGCGGACGGCGACCGGCTGAACGATGCTGCCCAAGCATTCTTCGAGACTTGCTGTTCGGCCTGGGACGCCCTTCTTCAGGCAGCCTCCGGTCACGTTCTCGCCGCGCTGATCGGCGAAGCCCAACCGATCCTTCAGCGTTATCACGAGCACAAGCGCGCCAGCGCCCAGCTCGATTTCGACGATCTTATCTATGCCGCCCGCGATCTGCTGCGCGACCATGAGTCGGTGCGGCTCGCGCTCGGGAAGCGGTACGCAAAGGTCCTCGTCGACGAGTTTCAGGATACCGATCCGCTCCAGTCGGAAATCTTCTGGCGCCTGTGCGGTGACCCCGGAGATAATCCGCAGGATTGGACCGGCTTCAGGATCCGGCCTGGCGCGCTTTTCCTCGTGGGCGATCCCAAGCAGGCGATTTATCGCTTTCGCGGCGCGGACGTCGGAGCCTATGTCCAGGCGCGTACCGCCTTCGCGGATCGCGGCGCGGACGGCGTCGTGTCAATCTCGACCAATTTCCGCTCCTGCGCCTCGATCCTCACGTTCGTCAACGAGTGCTTCGAGGCGATCCTGTCAGCGGATGGTCAGCCCGGCTTCACTGCGCTCGACCCCTTCCATGACGATCGAGGCGATGGCGTATGCGTCGCCGCACTCGACATCGCCGTCGCCGACGAGGACGGCAAGGCCAGCGCCGAGCGGCAGCGCGACGCCGAAGCCGATGCCGTGGCGGATCTGTGTGCCCGATTGATCGGCAGCCATCCGGTTCTGGATCGCAAAGCCGGCGCGGAACGCCCTTGTCAGCCGGGCGACATCGCCCTTCTTGCGCCGACCGGCGCGGATCTGTGGCGCTATGAGGAAGCCCTCGAACGGCGCGGCATTCCGGTGGCAACCCAGGCCGGCAAGGGTCTGTTCCGCCGGCAGGAGGTGCAGGACCTCATTGCGCTAACGCGCGTGCTGGCCGATCGCCGCGACACCTTGGCGCTTGGCGCGCTGTTGCGCGGCCCGCTGGTCGGGCTCAGCGAGGAGGAATTGTTGGATATTGTCTGGGCGCTTCCGCGGTCTGAGGACGAACCTGACCGCATTCCCCGCCTCGACCTTGGGATCGATCCGGCGACGATCGCTCATCCGTTAGCGCGCGATGTGGTCGAAAAGCTGCAGGCACTCTATCGACGCAGCAACAGCACGACGCCGCACGAGCTGCTCTCGCAAGCTGTGGATGTCCTGCGGCTGCGACCCATTCTGCTCGACCGTCATCGCGGTCAGGCCGAGCGCGCGCTCGCCAATGTCGACCTCTATCTCAGTCTCTCGACCAGCTACGCCGTGCGTGGCCTGCGAGCCTTCTCCGAGACGATGACGGCGGCCTGGACCGATGAGGCCCGCGCGGTCGAAGGTCGACCCGACGCGCAGGAAGAAGCCGTTGCGCTTTTCACCATGCACGCCGCCAAGGGCCTCGAATGGCCGGTGGTCATTCCCATCAATACCATGACCGGAGTGATGGCGCCCGACAGCGCCGTGATCGATCGCCAGACCGACACTTTCTATTGCCCAGTCCTCGGCGTCGCGCCCTCGGGTTACGAGGTCGCGCGCCAGAGCGAGAAGGCTGAACTGGATCGCGAACGCGTCCGCCTCTGGTATGTCGCGGCAACGCGCGCCAGGGAGTTGCTGGTTCTGCCCCGGCTCGACGTCACGCCCTCCAAGTCTGCGTGGATCGGCCTAGTCGATCTGTCACTTGACGCGCTCCCCGCCTTCGATGCCTCACACCTGCCGCTCGAACCCGTCGTCGCGGTGGCCAGCGCCGGTAACGATCAGACGCGCGAGAGCTTCGCCGCCGAGGCGAAGGCGATCGCCGAGCGGCAAGTGCGATTGATCTGGCTCGCACCGAGCCGCGACGAGGATGCGGTCGGCACGGTATCGCAGCAGGAAGAAGCCGACATCTGGACCAGCTCGGACGATGGTCCTCCGACTGAGCTTGAGGCCCCCACTCCCGCGCAAGGAGGCCGTGAACGTGGCCTCATCCTGCATAAGATGATGGAAGAAATCCTGACCGGCGAGACCGATGAGAGTCTGCCGGCGCTCGCCATACGGGCTGAGGAGCTTATCCGGGCCCTCGGCAAGATTCCTGCGGGCGATTCGGCCGCCGGACTTGCTCCAGAAGAACTGGCGGGCTGTGTCGCGCGAACGCTTGCGCTTCCACAGATCGCCGTTCTCCGGCCCGCGCTGCTTGCCGAGTTTCCGGTCTATGCCATTCGGGGCGACGACACCGACCTTGTGGCAACAGCAGGCATCGCGGATGCCCTGACGGTCAGCAACGGTCGCCCCGCCGTGATCGTCGATTGGAAAAGCGACGTGAACCCTGATGTTCAGTCGATCGAGCACTACCGCTCGCAGGTTCGCGCCTATCTTGACGTAACCGGCGCCGAGCGTGGTCTGATCGTGATGATGACCAGCGGCGCGATCATCACCGTCATGCCCTCGCCCCGTATGATGGCAGCTTGAGCGAGGTGACCCAATGTTGTTGGGCGAGCCCTCGGCTATTCTTCGCGCACAAAGGCTTTGCCCGAAAAGGTTTGAGAAGGTGCTGGCGCAACTGAGGGTGTTGCCGATCGTCGCGCGCGTGGGTTGCACATGTTCGCTGATTGTTCTATAGGGAAACTTTCCGGGGAGCAGCCGGCCATGGGGTCTGACGCGGTGGACGCCGCCCCAATCTCGGTGTGTGCTGATCGGATCGAAGAGGATGATCGCAAGTTGCGACGCACGATCCCGCAGCGGGGAATCGAGAATCGGAAACGACCGAGTTCATGTCCGACCAGCGTACTACATCAGCCGAAGCGGCACCGCGCCTGACCAGCCATCTGCGGGCGCTCTCCTTGATCGCACCCTTGCAGCGGGCCGAGGATAACAAAGGAATGCTGCATGTCGCCGCCAAGGCTGCAGAGCGCGTCGACATGCGGTATCTGGCACTCGCCGCCATTGAGTTGCTGATCGACCGGATGGGTGCGGGCGGCACCGCCAGCCGCGCCGAATTGATCGAATACCTCGCCGATTTGGCGCGGCTTCAGTCGCGAGGGCTTTCAGGCACAGACGCCCTAGCTTTGGCGGAACATGTGTTCGACGGGCTGACCAACGCCCGCGACCGCAGGGCGCGCTTCAAGGTCCGCCTGTTCGATCCCGACAAGGCGGATGGCGTCATTTTCGAGTTTGCGTTGTTACGGGCCGAGCCGCTACCCGACGGCACCGTGGGCTATCGCCTTACTCAGGAGGCCATTGAAATCCATCTCAGCCTGCTGGCGCATGATCCGCTCACCGCAACGCAGGTTAGCGAGATTATCGTCGGCGAGTTTCTCAAACGCGGACTCTATGATCACGCGGTGTCCGCCGCCGAACGCACGCGGACCAACAGCATTCGCCTGGCCGAGGCGCTGCGCTTACTGATGGCCGAAGCGCGTCGCGCCATCCTGAAAGTCATGTGGCATCAGGAACTAGGCCCGAAGATGGAAGAGGCCCGCAGCCTGCTCGATGCGTCCATCATGCGCGAGGGCGCGATGCTTGCCCAGCTTAGCGACACGGCCGCTGATGTCACAGATGAAACGGACCGCCGTCATCTCTCGCGCATCCGTAACCTATTGCTCGATGTGCAGACACGTCATCGCAAGCTGATTGTCGTGGTGCAGAAGACGGCTGAAGAATATCTTCACCTCCAGGCGGACGCCCTCAAGCTACGGCCCTTGGCGCGGCTGCCCGATCTCGAAAACGAGATTCTCGACCCTCTGTTGCGCGCGCCGGACAGCTTCCTGATCGAGAACGCGGACGGTCTTTTCGGCGCCATCTCCGGGACGCTGCCGCCGCTCGTGCTTGATCTTGGGACCACAATCGCTGCCTTCCAGCCCGACATCGAGGACATCGACGCCATCGATCCGGACTACGCGTTCGACGATCCCACCGCAGGAATCGCCTTGCCCTTTGACGAGGCGACGATCGCGCGCTCCGAGCAATTCGCGCGTGAGACGATTCTCGCCGCGGGTGCCATCACGCTTGGTGAAATCCTTGAGCGCGCGGCTCGGGCCAGACCCGAGGATGATGCCTTTCAGCGCTGCCTCTTTTTTATTTTGGAGCAGGCAATTGATCCGCGCACCACGGATGTTACCGGGGACGCGTCGATCCTAGCAACGCGTTTCGATGCGGGGTTTGTCGAGGGCACCGATGTGAGGTTTTCGCGCGCGGCGGCGACCGGAGGCGGCATCCATGCTTCCCAATGATGTCAAGGACGCTTCGCGCCTCGTCGAATGGGGATTGCATCCGCGCGCACTTCCCGAAGCCCACCCGGAATACCGAGATCTGGTACGGCGCTGGATGGACGACGGCGCTTTCAAGACGATCGTCGCTTCCGTCGCCGAAGGACTCAAGCTGCGGGTTGTCGGCGTCAGCACGCGAACCGGCATCGTGCTCGGCGCCGAATCCGAATCCGTATTCGGATACAATATCTCCCGTTTCCGGCGCCATGTCTCCAACGAGGATGCCGCCGTGGTGGCCTTGGTCTTGGTTGCCACCTGCGCGACCTTCTATCCGGCGCAGGACTCGCTTGATAGCGACGAGATCGTGTCCCCGAGCGCAACCCTGTCTGAAATCCGCGAGCGCTTGAGCAAACTGTGCCAGGCGCTCGAATCGCAGGATCGGGCCGGCGATGCGACTGCCGTCCGCTGGCGCAAGGGATGGCAATATATCCGAGCGCTTCCGGAGATCGTCGAGGATGCACGGCGCGCCGCGCGCAGCCACCTGCACGGCCTCGTAGGCCTCGCGCTCAACCATCTCTTCGAGACGGGTTTCGTGGCGGTCGACGAGCGCCAAGACGGCAACCACCTCTATGTGGCCACGCCGCGCTTCCGCATGATGCTCGCCGAGCATGCCGCGGTGCCGCTTCTCGATATCGCCCGCGCTGCGAGCGCCGCCAGGGAGGCCGTCCGTGCTTAAGATCAACCGCGCCTATCTCGACGCCTGCGGCTATGTTGATGGCGTCTTTGAAGAGCTTTTGATCAAGCCGGCGGATGCCGACGGGTCGGTCCTGCATCACGTCATTCACGCGCCGAACGGCGTCGGCAAGACCACCATTCTGGCCCTCCTCTTCAGCCTCTTTGAACCAGACCGCCGCAAGTTCCTGCGTACCGAGATCAACCGCCAGCACAAGATCGAGCACTATTTCATGCCTGGGCGCCTTGGCGTCGTCGCGCTCGAACTCGTCAAGCCCGGCGTAAACGACAAGCCGGTTCGCCACGTCATCGGACAGGTTTTCTGGCTCACGCCAGCCTCAAAGGGCGAAGAAGGCGAGCCCGGACATAGGCGCTTCTTCGCGTTCCAATCCGATGCCGCGAGCTCCCTCGACACCCTGCCCTTCCGGGGGCTTTCCGCCGAGGCGCCGCTGCGTTCGCTTGATGATTTCACGCGTTGGGCGCGCGAGATGCGCGCGCAGCCGACCTTCTTTGCCACTGACTCGCTGACCGCCTGGCGTAGGCATTTGACCGCCGAGTTGGGCGTAGAATTGAAAGTGATCGAGGTGCAGCGCCGGTTCTGCGCGGCCGAAGGCGGTATCGGCGCGGCCTTTCTTGATTTCAAATCCGAACAACAGTTCCTCGAAAAGATCTTTTCCTTCATGATTCCGACCGACGCCGCGGAGAGCGTCATCCAAGCCCTGGAGACCGGCCTTGCGAAAATCCGCGGCCTGCCGCAGCGCAAAGACCAGCTCAAAGTTCTGACCCAGCTCGCCGATGCCTTCGCACCATTTTTTTCCGCCGCCGCAGACTTGGAGACCGCCGAGACGGAACGTGCCGAGGATTTCAAGCTTTTGGGGCGGCTCTTCTCCCGCTTCAAGCTCGACCAGACAAAGCTGGAGGTGGAACGCGACACCGTCGGCGGCGAGATCGCGATCAAGGAACAGCAGCTTGAGGATGCCCGCAACCGCGAGCGCCGGCTTCATGGCGAAATTCTCTTCCTCGAAAAGTCCGCCGCCGACCGACGCTTTAGCGACGCCAAGGCGGAGGTTGAGCGCTCGAACACGAATTTCACGGCCTCTAGCCGTCGATTGCAGGCGGTGCGTGCCGCCGATATCAGCCGCCGCCTTTCATCCGCGCAAGCGCAGCAGTTGGCGTTTGAGGCCGAACTGGAACGCATCGAGCGCGATCTGGCTCCTGATCGCGCCCTCCTCGCGCGCGCCGGAGCCAATCTGCATGCCTTGCTGGAGCGGCTTGCTGACGAGGCCGAACGGGATGCCACCAAGCACGAACAGCAGGCCATGGAAGCGCAGCAGCAGGCAGATCTGCATGATGCCGCCGACCGCGAAGCGACCCGCCGCGCCGGAGATCTGAAGGCGGAGATCCAGCGTCTCGCCGTGCGAGTGGCCGATCACGACCGTGAGCGCAAGGAGCTTGAGCGGATGACCGCATTCAAACCGAGCGAAAGCCCAAGCGCGGCGATCATCCGGATCGACAGCGAGCTGCAAGCCGAAGGCGATGCCGCCGCCGAACTAGAGTTGCAGGACGAGCAGCGCGAGAAGGAATCGCGGGGCCTTGAAGGCGTGCGTACGGGCGCGCTGGCAGCGTCGAGTCGATGCGCCGAAGAAGCAGCGCGTCTCGCCAAATTCGGCGAGGCGGGTCGCGCTCTGGAGAAGGCGATCCTCGACAACGAGGCGCTGGCGCCGATCTTGGCCGGGGAGGACAAAGATCCGCATCGGCTCGACTTGCCGGAGCGGACTCGCGCCGCTCGCGCCCTCGGCGAGGAAACGCACCGCAAGCTCGCGACCGAGCGCGAAGTCATCGCGGCCGAGTTGAACTTTCTTGATGTGGAAGGCGTCTCTTCCGTGCCGCCTGATGTCGCTCTTGTAGCGCGCACGCTGAAGGAAGCCGGCATTGGCGATGCGCAGCCCGCCGAACATTACCTTGCGCAATTCAAGCAAGATGCCGAACAGGCCATCGAACTCTTGCGCAACGACCCGGCGCGTTTCGGCGGCGTGTTCGTCGCGCGTCTTGACCGCAAGCGACTTTCGGAGCTCGCCAACGATAGCCGCCTGAAATTGAAAGGCCCAGTGGTCGTCTCGGAAGCGACCCTACGATCGATCGCCGTGCCCGCGACCGAAACAGGCATTATCTTCGGCCCCTTCAGCGCGGCCCGCGTCAATAAACAAGCTGCCCTTGAAGAAAAAACACAACTGGCCGACGCCTTGCGGCAGAAGGAGACGCAGCTTGAGGGATGCGTGGTGCAGGTCGCGGCGTTAGGCAGCCTCATCGATAATCTTCGCGACTTGCACGCCGCTTATCGGGACGACCGGCCGGACGAGGTCTTGCGACGTTCCGCAGCGTTCAAGGCCGATCAGGAGCGCGCCGATCGGCAGGTCACGGATGCGGTGGCGCGTCAAGAAGCCATCACCAAGGAACGCGCAGCGTGTCGTAAGAGCCTGCGCACATGCGCCGACGCGATCAGCCGGCTGAAAATGGCAAAACAGGCCGTCGAGCAGTTCGCGCGCCGCTATGTGGATATCGCCGAGACGGCTGCGCGGATTCCGGTTGCCGAGGCCGAACAGTGTCAGCAGGAGGATGCAGCACTCAAAGCACGTGCCGCGACCGGCAAGTCACGAGCGGCGGCACTATGGCAACGAAGCGAGATGGTGGCGTTGCGCGCCACTGCTGAGGCGCGCCGATCCGATAGGGCGCATTATCCGGAGACGGACGGCGGGGCCGCTGATCGCAGCGGGACATTCGACGATCTCCGCAGCCAGTACAAAATCGCGGAGAATGCCCTGTCGAGTAAACGCGACGCCCGTCAAGCGACCGTTTCGCTTCAGCTCAACGCAGTCAAGGAAAGTATATTCAAGCTCGAACAGGAATATGCGACGGCAAGCCGCGGATTGACGGAGTTGGACCTAGAGCCCTTTGTCGCGATCGCCGATCTCGCACGCGCGATCAAAGAGTCCGAACAGAATGAGCAGCAATGCCGGGCTGCCGTCGTTCAGGCCGACGCCGCGCTGACATCGGCGCAGTCAGCGCTCGGCCCCGTCAGCGGCAAGATCGAGCGGATGGAGAAAAAGAACGGGATCAAACCCATTTCCCTGCCGGAATTTGCACAAGAGCCGGCCGAATTCTGCGCCAGCGAAGCCGCACGCCGCCAACAGCAGGCCGACACGCTTGAAACCGACATCCGTACCATGGACCGCGAATGCGGCGGCTTTCGCACGCGTCACAACAGCATCAAGGAAAAGCTGAACCGCGTCCAGTCGCTCGCCAAACGTGCCGAAGGACATCTTCCGGAGACGAACCGTCACGAACTGCCGGATTTGAGTATCGTTCACGACGAGCTTGAGCCGACGCTGGACCAGACCATCGGACGGATTGGCGAGGCACGCGCCACAATTAGCCGTCTGGAAGGCGACGCGGAAAAGCGTTTCGAGGAAATTCGCCAATTGATCGAAGGCGAACATTTCCGGCGTCTTGAGCCTCAGGTCGCCGACCATCTGCGCCGCTATTCGCATCGGACGGCGGGGGCGGAGCGCGCAACGCTTCAGGGGCGGATCGCCGAACGTATCGGCATCGTTCACGGCGAGATTGAAAATCAGGTCCGCGACCAGAACGCGTGCCTTGAACAGCTTCGCCTTCATGTCATCCACGCCGATGACCTGTTGCTCCGCGCCGCCCGCTGCTCGAAGATTCCGGATCACATCGCCTTCTACGGCGGCGAGCGCATCCTGAAGATCAAACGACGCCTGCGTGACGTGCCGGTCGAGATGGTGCGCAACCAGCTTTCCATGTGGCTCGATGAACAGGTGCTGACCGGGCGCGTTCCGTCCGACGGTGCTTTGCTCGCCGCCGAGCTCCTTAGCCGCGTGCATGCCGGCCGCGCCCTCGAAATCGAAATTCTTAAGCCGAAGCGCGACGCCATCCAGCCTTACATGCGCGTTGACAGGATGGGTCTTTCAGGCGGCGAAGGCGTAACGGTTGCCATGATGCTCTACACCGTCATCCAGAAGATGGCTATGGACGAGCGCACGGACGGTAAAAACGCGGCGTCCGGCGGCTTTCTGATGCTCGACAATACCTACGGCATGTCGAACATGATGGAACACATCATCTTGCAGAAGACGATGGCCGATCTTCTCGACATCCAGCTCTTTGTCACCACGTGCAGCGAAGACAAGCACGTCCTAAATATGTTCCCGACCATCACGCGCCTCGTCCAAGGGGAACGCGTTCTGGTGGATGGCCAGCCGAAATACATTCGCGTGCGCTCCGGCGACTATCGCCTCAAGGGGACTGACCGTGCCGCCTGAGCCGGCCGACCGTCTGGTCCGGGCACTCAAGAAGACGGGCCGCCGGCGCATTGCTCTGGAGATGCTCCGGCAGCAATTTGCAATGGCCTGTCCTGAACTCGCCGAGCAGCCGGACCGGCGGATGCGGCTGGCCGACGCCCTGCGCAGCGCGGCCGATTCGGGCGCGATCTTGCTTCCAAAACAATCGCGGAGCTGGGACCGGACGGGCGGCGCCGCGTTGCCGGGATTTGTTCTGCTCGCGACACCGCGATCAAAACCTTTGCCCGTCGTTTTGCCCGGCTATGGATGGCATCCTTTGCTGGCTTTTGCGGCCGGAGAGCGTAACCGCCTACGCCTTCAATCCGCCAAGCGGATCAATGAATGGCTTAAGACCGATCCCAACCTGAACGTCGTCGTTCCGATCAAGGAACGCTCCCTTGAGATTTTCGGCGATGAAAAGCGCCTCGATCAATTGCGCGGCGGCATGACGACGCTGTTCGGCCAATTGACGCTCGCGGCGTTGGGCTGCCGCGTTTGTCCTATTCCGCTGCCTTTCGAAGCCGGCCCAGCCTCGGCGCGCGGCCAGCCGATTCTCATCGTCGAGAACAACGATACGTGGGCGTCGTTTTCCGAATGGAATCGCCGTGCCGGACGTTTCGCCGTCGTCGCTTACGCCGGTGGCGGTCATGGCAAAAGCCTCGGCTACGACGAGACTTTTATTGACGAACTGCTTGATCGCTTTCAGGCCACGCAGCTCTTCTATTTCGGTGACATCGACCCCGCGGGGTTACGTATTGCGAGCCGCGCTGCTGAGCGCCGTGCCCGGCGCGGAGGCCTCGCACTTCGGCCAATGGCGACCCTTTACGCGTGGCTCCTTTCGCACGGGACGCGGACCGCACTCCGATCGGGCGAACGCGCATCGCCAAGCGACCTCGCTTGGCTACCCCAAGATTTGCGTGACCCAGTCGAAGCCTTGTTTTCTACCGGGCAGCGGCTTCCCCAAGAGTCCTTAGGCACACGCATTCTTTCAAAGGGTGAGATTCATTTTTAATGCGACTGAATTTTCGAGGTCAAGTAATCGCACCCCCGATCGTCCAGCGCCCCGATCCCATCACGATACTCCGCGTCCCGGCGTCAGATTGATCAGCCCGACGCAAGCTCAAGCCAGTTTCGCCTCGACGAGGACTCGTCGATAGAGGTCAATGAGTCAATGAATTGGCTCACCAGGCTCCATTCCTTGCTCGAGTGCGGCGATCGAATAACTGACCCGGCGAATGCGGTTTGCCCACCGTCGGATTCCCCGCGGCTCTCGCACCATTTCGAGTGCTCACGGCTGGCTTCGCGTCAGGCGTGGGAAATGGCTTGCCAAAACAACGCCCGGTTGATCTAAATTACTGTTTCTCATGCGCTTATCGATATTTTGCCCGGTTGCGAGAGACTACCATGGGTACCGTCACCAACATCAGGCCGACGCTGTCGCTGGACGATGAGTTCGCTAACTTTGATGTCCGAGAGGAGCTCGAACGCCAGCTCGAGCAACGACTGCGGGAAATCGACGTGGACGCCCGGCCCGCCCTCAAGGCCTTTCAGCCCGCGGCCGATGACGACCAACTTTCCCTGATTCACGCGCCGCACCAGACGCTGCGGCTGATCGCACCGGCCGGGTCAGGAAAGACCCAGACCATCATCAACCGGGTTCTGCACCTCGCCAAGAAAGGGACCCGGCCTGAGCGCATCCTTTGTCTGACGTTCGACAATTCCGCGGTGACCGCGCTGCGCGAAAAGGTCACCGAACAGCTCACCGCTCTGTCCGCGCCCCACCAAAACTTTCAGATCAGCACGCTCAATGCCTTCGGTTACAGACTGTTGCGCGAACACTTTCATGCCGAGCATAAGCAGATCATCGAGACGTCCCGCATTTGGCGCTTGATCAAGGAACTGAAGGAGACGCTGGCGTCGACAGATGAGGGGCGTAAACGTCACGATGCCCTACCGGCGTCGCTGAGATTCCGGTTCTATAGCGAGTTCTTCGGTCTGCTGAAAAACGCCCTGTTCGATCCCCGTGCCGCCGCACCCCAGAAACTCGCCGACTTTATGCTCACGAGCAAGAGCGCCCAGGTCTTCTTCCAGGCTGGGTCGACCTCCGAAGAGAAGAAGTTCGTCATCCAGGCCGTGCACTGGCTATTCAAGGAATACGAGCGTCTGCTTCAACGCGAGCAGCGCATGGACTTCGACGACCAGAAGCTTCGCGCCCTCAGATGCCTGGAGGCCTCCACCAGCGTACTGCCGCTGGTGCAGCGCCAGTTCGACGAGATCATCGTCGACGAATTCCAGGACATCAACGAGCTGGATTTCGCTTTCGTAGCGCTCATCGCGCAACGGGCCCGCCTGGTCATCACGGGCGACGACGACCAAGCCATCTACGGTTTCCGGGGCTGCACGCCCCGCTACATCATCGAGCTGGAAAAGCACCTCGACCGTCAGGTCGAGAGCTTCGAGCTCAAGCGCAACTACCGATGCCCGCGCAACATCGTCGACCACGCAACGCGCCTGATCCGGCACAATCAGTGGCGCATCGAGAAGAACCCCATTGCGCACCGCGCCGATGACGCCTCGATCAAAGTCATCGAATCGACCACGGCCACCGCCGAAGCCAAGATGATCGCCTCGACGATCGAACGAGTGCACAAGCGCAACAAGGACCTCAAACCTTCGGACTTCGCGGTTCTCTACCGCACCAACGCCCAAAGCCTGCCGATCCAGTTGCAGTTCATCCTCCGCGACATTCCCTACAATGTCCGAGAGCAGGACAACATCTTGCACAACGACGAGCTGGAAAAACTCCTCGGGGTATTGCGCGCGAAGCTTGCCCTGAACAAGGGCCAGCAGCCTGACTCGCTGGACGCAGTGCTCTGTTTGCGATCCTATTTCCAGTATGTCGATGAACGCATTCTTGCGCGGCTCGAGCGAGCCTTTGGCGCTACTCCGTCCTTCTTCGATGCCCTCTCCGGCCGATCAGTCCTGGCACTCCTGCCCAAACTGCGCGAGAGCCGCTTCGCCGCGGTGATGCAGGAGGTCGTCAAGGCGCCCTCCCTGTTCAAGACGCTCGACATCCTAGCCAAGGATTTCCGGGGTCTGCGCGGCATGGTCGGCAGCCTCGAAGACGTCGTCGACAACGAAGTGCCGCTCGGCGAGGTCTACGAGCTGGCGGCCAGCTTTCGCGGTCGGGTTGACGCCTTCGTGGATACGGTTGACGGGGCGCTCAAGCGTGCCAAGGAGGCCAACGCGGGCGACGAGAAGGATGGGGTCGCCCTGGCGACGTACTTTAAGGCGAAGGGGTTGCAGTGGCATACGGTCATCCTGACTAGTTGCAACGAGGGGCTCATTCCGCACAAGCGCGCCCCGGTCGAGGATGAGCGGCGCCTGTTCTACGTCGCGCTGACCCGCGCCTCCTCCAATCTGATCGTCAGCTATCTCAAGACTTCCTGCAAAACCCGCGTCCCACCGAGCACGTTCCTGGCCCAGGCGGGTCTGCATGGCTAGTTCCTACAGTCGCCGCTGCAAGCACTGCCAGCGCTGGATCTCCATGCGCCAGATGCCGCACGGGAAATGGGTGGCGTTCGAACACAACGAACCGCACAACTGCGACGCCGTTCCGGCGCCACCGCCGCAACGGCCTGCACCGCCGCGACCGGTGCCCATTGATGCGCCCGATTTTCCGGACATCGTTATCCCGGACAATGTCGCTGAACCTGTGCGTCCTGCGCCGCCCGCGCCTGAGCCGATCGTGCACCCATCTCCGCCACCGCGTCCGAAGGAGCCGCCCGTTTCGCCCGCGCCGCGGCCTCGCCCTTCGCCACCCGTCAGTCCGCAAGCTCGGCCGCAGCCCGCGGGTGGCAGCTCACCTTCTGAAAGGCCGCCCGCTGCAGCGCCGGTGCTCGAGGTGGTTGCGCATTCGCGGGTGCGGTTCACGGATCTGGCTGCCATGGGCGCCTATGGCGTCTTTACGGTTTACGTGATGATCGGCGTGCTGCACTCGATCGCCTTTTCGCTCTTCGTCAGCCGCGTGACCTGCGCGACGACCACCAAGACGATCATCTCGATCTTCTGCAATACGGGGATCGGGATTTCACACCTCGTCGCGGTGATCGGGTGGCCGTGGTACTGGCTGTAGCCCAGCCCGCCTTAAATAACGGCAGAAGAGCGGATCACGGGAATCGAATCCGTATAACCCTCTGCCTTCAGCAGGGCCCTGACCTTGCCCTCGGCGTCGGCCGGTGCCTCGGGGCCGACAAAGATTTCCGCAATCCCGCCCGGGGTTCTCAAGAGCAATGGCACCTCGATGTAGGCGCGCGTGCCCAGCATCTTCCGGTGCAGGTCGAACCGGTCGCGAACCCCCATCACGATGCCGCGAACTTCACGTTCGTTGGCAAACTTCGATTCCTTGGCGGTCAGGCAGTTCCAGATGAGCTGAGAGGCCAGAACCTCACGCGCCATCGCCGCCAAGTAAGGCACCGGCCGCACGAGGTCAAACCATTGCCGGTTGCGGCGGGCGACCTGGCTGGTAATGGCTGCCGCCTTCCTGATCACCTGCCGGTGCCGGGCATTCGTCTCACGATCGCCATAGATGACCCGGCCGATGTGGAGGTTCTCGTTCGCCTGCGAGCTGAGCACATCGGTGTCCGGCTGCAGCAGCAAGGGCGCCACGCCAATCGCGAAGCCCTGGCCGTTCTTGCCGTACAGGCGCCACTGCCCCGCGTCGTCGCGATGCCGGCTGAGGCTGAACAGGTAGAAGTCGAACGGACTGGCAAGCCCGTTCGTCACCAGCATGTCCTCAAGACAGCCGCAAAAATGCCTGACCCAGAAGTCCTCCGACTTGCCCACCTGTCGAATGACGTCCAGGGCGCCCGCCAGCGAGTACTCGAACTCCTTCGGATCGCTCTGGTGAAGATGGCTGAAGCACCAGAGCTTCTCGTGCCGCAGGATGCCGACCAGCGCCTCTTCGCCCGTGTAGTGATACAAAGGCACAGTCGGGGTGGCCGCGTTCTGCTCGACCAGCAGCTGCTTCTTCGACCAAGCATCAAACTTCTCCACCGCCGCCATCAGGGGCGGCGGCAGCGCGTGTCGGTCGTCGTAGCTGGTCTCCTTGTCCATGAATCCGATTTAGACCGGCCCTATGGGAAAGCAAGGCTTCGAGGCGCGTCGGCACGCCGACCGCGCTCTATGCGCGCGCCGCGCACCGGGCCGAAGTCCCGGACTTCAGTTGATGATCCCTCGCGCTACGTTCCCGCAGGTACCGTCAGCTTGTCGTATCGTCCGGCTCGCCGCGCCTCAGCTCCGGGAAAGTGATCTGCTCCTAAAATGGCAGCCCGAACTGATGCATCGCCGCCCGATGCGCGATCTCCCCGCCGATCCCTAACTAGAGCTGGATGGGTAGCAGCAGATCTAAGGCCGTCATCCGCCGCACGCTGCTGCAGCCTGCCGCGAGCGGCCGCACTATGCGTTCGTTACTTTCGGAGTAACGGGGGAGTCCGCACCCTCGTCTTCTGACGACAAAACGCTGGCCGATGGGCGGCTGATCTCCAGCAATCTTTGCCGCAATGATGGACGGCACAGAACTGACGCTGGCTACCTCTAGCTTCCGCCGACCAAACCACCGCCAATATCTCGGTTCTGCCGCTAGGAGCTAATGAAGGCCCCAACGCGCAATAGGCTGTTGACCCCACCAACAACGCCATCATTGGCCAAAGACCGGACGAATTTGAGGGCCTCATCGCCGGCCCCTGCCGACTAAGCCAATCCCACGGATTGCGAATGAGGCCATGAAGGTGCGGGTGGCTGCGGCACCGAACTGCAGGCGGAGGACGCTCAGGCCTCGCAGCTTCGCGGCCGGCGCGACAGACACCGCACTTCGATTAGGGTCACGCCCTCGAAGTCTCGCTATCGCTCTCTTAAGGGCCTGCCAAGAGGATCTTCGAGAAACTCGCCGCGACCGTCGGATGAAATCTTGAGGAGCATCAATTCGTAGTCCCGCGCCCGCAACATGGCTCGCCAGTATTGGTAGGGCTTCACCGGGCAATCTTCAGGAAGCACCAGGATCGTACACCGGAACACGGCGAGCAGCGCCTTCGCCTTCGCTACCCAGTCGAAGGCTTGGGATTGATAGGTGCTAGGATCGCCGTATGGACCCACAATGAACGCCGCATGACGTCCGCCTTCGATCGAACCGTAGAGCGGAATGACCGAGCTCCGATCCGTACCGCCCGAGAGAAAGTCGGGGATCCGAAGAGGGTCTTCGCCACCTTCGCGTGCGCCCTTACGAACCTCCGAGGTAAGAGGATTGGCGATCAGATGAGCGTGGGTCTTCTCCTCGATGGCGTTCAGGATAACTTTTTCCATCGACTTCCGAAAACGCGCCTTTAGCCCCCGGCCTACTTCGCGGTCGAGAGGCTGCAGCTCTTCATCCAAACGCTTAAGCTGGGCGACCGTAATTTCACCCTTCAGCAGCCGACCAATCGCGGCCTTGGCTCCTTCCGGATCCCGCCTGAAAAGGCGGCTCGCGTACTCCACTGCGGCCAGCGGGTAGGCCTGAAGGTCGGCCGCAGCGAACCCGGCCTCCGCCTGAAGTCGCTCAGTGGCCTCCAATGCTGCCACGGCGCGCCGCAAGGTTTGGCTTGACCATGTCACACCAGGCAGGCTCTTGGCGATTTCCCCGAGCCCGGCTTCCCGTTGTCCGAACGGTAACCGCTCGGCTTTGTGACGGGCGTCGGCAGCGAGCTTCGCCCAACCCCTCACATCCGTCATTCGCCCCTCCGACTCACGACGACACCTTCGGCTAGGATTGCGAGGTGGAGCAAGAGCTCGCGAGCTTGACGAAGCCGAAGGATGAGGTATGATTTGTTACTAGTAATAAGTTAGCAACACAGTTGTTATTTTGCAACATGTTGAGGATGAGGCCGTGCCCTACGAACTGCCGCCGATCATGACGACTGAGGAAGTGGCCCATTTCTTCCGGACCTGCACCGAGACCATCCACCGGATGGAACGCGCCGGCGAGATCCAGGCGATCCCGGGCCTGCGCCGCGTCAAGCGCTATCGCCGGGAGGCCATCCTCGCGCTGTTCGACGACGAGGACAAGTAGTGGACCAGCACGCGCCGGCGCATAAGGAGGCGGCCTACGAACTCGTGGAAAGCTACGGGTTCTACAAGCTCGTCCGCGCCCGTGCGAGTGGTCGGTACTACGTCTCTTGGTACGACGCCGAACAGCGCCAGACGCGCCGCAGCTCGCTGCGGACGAACAAATCGTCTGTGGCTCATGAGAAGATGCGTTTCCTCGCGGACTTGTGCGTTACCGGCGACCCGACAGAGTATCTGAACAAGAAGCAGGTGACGACCGTCGCCGAGCTGCTCGACGACGCCTGGGAAAACTATCTGCAGAAGCTGCCGAGCGCCGAGGCCGCCGGCGTCGCGCGCGATATCTTGAAGCGCGAGATGGGCGACAAGCGGCTCGCCGCTCTCGTTCTGCGCGACTACGACGGCTTCCGCGACTTGCTGACGGCGCAGGAGAAGTCCATCGGCTACGTGTCGCGGATTCTGTCGGTTCTTCGGAGCTCAGCGAACCGGGCGCTCGAAAACAAGCAGACCACCGTAAAGCTGAAGGTCCCCGAATATCAGCCGCGTAGCAAGAAGAAGGGTTTGAAGAAGAAGGGACCACTGCTGACCTGCCAAGAGATCGCGGCGATCATCGACGAGATCAACGACCTGCATTTGCTGCTGCTCGTTGTCCTCCTCATCCATCTGGGCGCCCGGGTCGGCGCCATCCTCGACGCGATCAAGGCGCAGATCGATCTCGAGCAGAACCTGTTCGATCTCAATCCGCCCGGTCGCGAGACTACCAACAAGGGCCGGCCCGTGCTCCCGATCCCGGCGACGCTGCGCCCGTGGCTCGAAGACCTCCCGGACGGCCCGCTCATCACGTACCGCGGCGTCGCAATCGCGGAGGCCGACACCGGCTTCAACAGCGCCGTGGTCCGCTCCAAGATCGGCCCGAAGGCCAACACCTATTCGATCCGGCATAGCCTCTCGCGCTACATGCGCAAACAGAGGGTCGACCTCGAGGAGATCGGGATTTATCTCGGACACGGCAACCACGATCCCGAGACCGAGACCACCTTGATCTACTGCCCCTGGGAACCGGAGTACCTGGAGAACTGCCGAGAGGCGGCCGAGGCGTTCGTGCGCGAGATCAACAAGCATACCCGCAAGTGGGACCTGCTGCGCCCCTATTGCGTCAAGCCGAGCTACGTCGAGAACTAGATGATGGACCTGCGTTCAAATTGCGTGCAAAACGCACCCGAGAACGGATCCGGTGATCTTGGTAAGCCATTGAAATGGCTGGTCGGAGTGGCAGGATTCGAACCTGCGACCCCTGCGTCCCGAACGCAGTGAGTATCTTCTAAGTTATTGATCTTTCTTGGTGTGGTGACCCATTCCGTCCCGTTTTGTTCACGGTCGTTTCACCCAATTCGTTGCGATTTCATTGCGGTCTTTCGCAACGAGAACGGCGCTCGCTGAGACATCGGACGTGATCGTGCCAGCGCAACCTGAGTAGGTTCGAAATCAACACCGCTAGATCCGCTTGGAAAGAGGAGCATCCGCGGCGGCTTCCAAATGCGCTCAAAACTCTGCCCCGATGCGTCGGTCTTTATCGTAACAAGCACAACGCTTTCAGTCTTGGCTGAGGGACACCGGCCGAACATGGGAATGGCGGAATCAAAACCTGCTTGACCGATAGGCGATGTCGCGGGGTAGGTTCAAATCCGGGCGGCGAACCACACTACAACCGCCGACCGAGCACCTTTCACATGAGGCGCGGTCTAACAGTGAGCCAATCATTTTCGGGCTAAGCCGCCCGTATGTTGGCCATGAAGCGATCGAGCTCGGTCCGCAGACGCACACTCTCAGTCGATAGTGTCTTGGCCGAACTCAGCACCTCGTCCGAAGCAGTTCCGGTCTCGGTCGCAGCGCGATTGACTTGTCCAATATCGACGGCCACAGCCTGCGTGCCCTGCGCGACGGTTTGGACGCTCCGCGCGATCTCCTGAGTCGCCGCTCCCTGCTGTTCGACCGCGCTCGCGATCGAGGCTGCAATCGCCGATATCTGATCGATCGTCGTCCCAATCTCCTTGATCGCCCCGACGGACTCGCTTGTGGCGCCCTGCATTGCGGTAATGTGGGCCGAGATCTCGTCAGTCGCCTTTGCTGTCTGGCTCGCGAGCGACTTGACTTCGCTCGCGACCACGGCGAAGCCTCGCCCTGCCTCACCCGCACGCGCCGCCTCGATGGTGGCGTTGAGGGCCAGGAGATTGGTCTGCTCGGCGATCGCTGTGATCAGCTTCACGACGTCACCGATCTGTTGGGCCGCGCGAGACAGCTTGGCTATGCGATCATCAGTTTCCTTGGCTTGTACAACGGCGGCCTCCGTAATGCGGTTGGAACCTTGGACTTGCCGACCGATCTCCTCCACCGAAGCTGAAAGCTCTTCCGTCGCGGTAGCGACCGATTGCATGTTGGAGGAAGCCTCCTCGGAAACGTTAGCTACCTGGCTCGACAAGCCTTGTGTGGTCTCTGCGGTTCGAGTCAGTGTCGTCGCAGCGGTCTCGAGCTGCGCCGCGGAGGCAGAGACGGTAGATACGATGGAGCCGACCGCACTCTCGAAATGGTCGGCGAACCGAATCAGCTCGGCGCGGCGAGAGGCCGCCTGCTCCCGATTCTGCGCCTCGGCTGTTGCGGCGTCCCGCTCAGCTTTGGCAATCGCCTGCAGCTTGAACTCTTCCACCGCCGCGGCCATTTCACCGAGCTCATCCTTGCGGCCCAGTCCGGGCAACACCACGTCAAAATCCCCCGACGCCAGCTTTCGCATCGCGTTGCACATTGCGATCATTGGGCGAGAAATGCCCGCGCCGAGCAGGAAAGCGAGCACCGCGCCAAAAAGTATTCCCCCGGCGGCCAGCATTAGGATCAGTTGCTCGGTCCGACCGGCTGCCCGTTCCGACTCCGTTTCCAGCCGTCGCTGCTCGGCAAGCAGATTGGACTTCATGGCGGCCGAGCCTTGCATGATCGTGCCGGCCGAACTGCCCATCTCCGTCACAAGTTCATCGACCGACTTGGCATTCGTTATGAGCTTCTCCAGCGCCTCGCGATAAGCTTGCAGCAACGCCTTGGCCTCCTTGAGGCCGGCGACAACCTTCTCGTCCGCCGAATAGATCGCCTTGAACGAATTCTCGACCAGTTTCAGCCCACCGAGCGCGCTTGCTGCGACCGACTGATCCGAACTGAGATAGAAATTGCTGGCGGCTGCGTTCGCGGCCTGAAACTGCGTGTTGACCTGCTTGGTACCGAACTCAATAGCTTGGGTCTCGGTGTCTGACGCACCAAGACGGATATCGTCCAGCTTGTATTTCAGCAGGCTCGCGCTGGGCGTGAGTTGATCATGCACGATCAGCGCACTGCTGCGCTTCAGTTCGAGGATTCTGGCAAATGTCGCCGAGAAGCTGGAGAACTCCTTGGCGAGCTTGTTGAGACTGTCCAGGCGCTCAGGTGCCTTGGTGTTCTTGATCGATTGATCGATGGCATTCTTCAAGCTGGCTTCGGCATCCAGCGCGGCCTTCGCATCATCCTCCTTGCCAGTGACCACGAAGTATCGAGCGCTCGAGCGATAGGCCAGCAGTTCATGATCGATATTGCGCGCGAGATCAGCTTCCGAAACACTGCCCCGGTAGGATCCGACACCATCGGAGACGCGCTCGAACCCGAAATAGGCGAAGGCCATGCTGACGGCCAGGATGACGAGAACCGTGGCGAAGCCGGCCACGATCTTCGCACGAAATCGCAGAGTCGGAATGCGGTTGCGCGTTGGCTTCCCCTTGATATGCCCAGCCATCCTCATTCGCCCCCAAGTTTTCGCACCGGCCCGCCCAGCGGTCCGGGATTCCCGGACAGAGTTGAAATGAGTGGAGAGAGGTCAAAGTTAGGTAAATTCGACTTACCGAGCGATGCATACATTGTCGCTGCAGCAGAACGGCCTGCGTCACTACAGAGGCGCGGACATCGTCCAGCCTGGCCACAGGAGATCCGGCGAACTCGTCGGAAACTATTGAAGACCAACCCTTTTCTCAGACGGTGCTTTGGTAGAGGATGTGCGGACGAGAGTTCTGCCCGCTTGCGAGGACCGGATCGTTGAGCAGGAATTGACTGTTTGTTGAGCCAAATGCATCGATCTCAATATGAGTAACCGAACCGACCTTGTTGAGTTGGAAGTTTTCCTGGCGATCGTACGTGCAGGCGGCTTCCGTCGCGCCGCGACCATCAGGGGTGTCTCGGCCTCTGCACTGAGCCATTCCATGAGGAGTCTCGAGGAACGGCTTGGCGTACGCCTTCTGCATCGCACCAGCCGGAGCGTGCATCTCACGGCCGCAGGCGAAATGCTCGTGCGTGAACTGGAGCCTCGCTTCCGCGGGATTGAAGATGCCATCGAGGGCCTGAATGAGTTCCGCGGCCATCTTGTGGGCCGCGTCAGAATCACCGCATTGCGCGATGCTGCGCGCCTGCTTCTCGCGCCGAAGCTCCCGGCGTTTCTCGCGGCTTTCCCTGAGATCGAAGTGGAGATTGCCGTCGACGACAAGTTCATCGACATGGTCGCCGAGGGGTTCGATGCGGGCATCCGCTACGGCGGAACCGTGCCCGAAGGCATGATTGCCTCGCGACTGAGCGACAGTCTCGAATGGGTCATCGTCGGCTCACCCGGTTATCTCAGAAGCCATGGGCATCCAGGACACCCGGAAGATCTCGCGAGCCATAAGTGCATACGCATCCGCCTGGGCACCGACCGGATCTATGAATGGGAATTCGAGCATCAAGGGAAGCGTCTCGCCATCGACGTTCCCGGCACCATCATCCTTGATGACTCTGAGCTCTCGATCCGCATGGCAGAGGCCGGCGTTGGCCTGTTCTATTGCCTGAAGGCCAGGGTCGACGCGCAGCTGTCGAGCGGCTCACTGGTCGCGGTGCTCCCCGAGTGGATTTCGCCTGGACCGGGCTTCCACGCCTACTACTCTTCTCACCGTCAAGTCCCGTCAGCGCTGCGAGCGTTCTTGGACCACCTCAGGGGTTAGTGGTGGTTTGGCGCTCTGTCCGCGACCGAGCCAGGCAGCCACGGGCCACAAGCAGATATCGGGGGCGACGGCGTCGCAGTTCGTCTGTCAACCCCCGGGGCCGTCCTTCATGATGTAGCCCATCAGGTCGTCCACGTTGTGCTCTAAATCCCGGATGATGTTCTTGACGACGTCTCCGATCGAGATCACGCCTACGACCTTGCCGGCGTCC
This sequence comes from Bradyrhizobium sp. CCBAU 51627, assembly GCF_028128765.1. Lineage (GTDB taxonomy): Bacteria > Pseudomonadota > Alphaproteobacteria > Rhizobiales > Xanthobacteraceae > Bradyrhizobium. The sequence continues at coordinate 762,547 of NZ_LBJG01000024.1, read as the reverse complement.
AGCACTGGCAGATGGCGAAAGCCGCGCTTAGCCATCACAGCCATGCAGCCCTCCAGCGGATCGTCCGGCTTGACCGTCACCGGGTTGCTTGTCATCACTTGGCCCACGGGCGTCGTCTTCGCATCCAGCCCGGGCAGCAGCACTTTGATGGCGCAGTCACCCTGGGTCACGATGCCGACAAGCACGTCGTCGTCGATGACCAGCACCGACCGGACCCGATTGTCGCGCATCTGGCGCAAGGCTTCGACGACCATGTCGCCGGAACGAACATTGGTCAGGGCGCCCTTCTTCTGAGCCAGAGCGCTTTTGACTGTGCTCATCGATCTCCCCTCGTGGGCCCTGTCCTTCCCGCCTTGATGGTCTGCATTGGAGAATAGTCGAAATTTCTTGCAACGTCAGCACCGCGCCCGATGTCGCCACGGCGCCTGTCACCGATCCCGACAGCGGGATTTTCACCGCCTCGATGGCGTAGCCGGGCAGCACCTCCAGCTCGAAGCCGCTGACGTCATCCTGCGCAGCGCAAACCGGGGAGAGATACCGTTTCTACCGTGTCTCCAAATTCCACAGCCGACGGAGCGGTGGAACGGGGTACCCAGGTTCAAGCGGTCGAAGCACTGGCACGGGCTCAAGGGCGCTGTGGGTCAAAAGCCGTCGATGGAGCTTGAGCGACGCGCGGTCCGCTTACATCGCTTAGCGGGAAACTCCTCGATCCGTCTCCTGGTGAGACACGACATTCTTCGGCGTCCCACTCCAGAACGCTTCGATATTATCCATGAGTTGGTCAGCAAGCGATTGCACCGCCTCCTGACTTGCCCACGCGACGTGAGGGGTCAGAATGAAGTTGGGCAGCCCGATCAGTTGCATAAGTGGATGATCTGCTGAGGGCGGCTCGACGGTCGCCACATCAAAGCCGGCGCCCGATATGCGACCGGAACGAAGCGCCTCGCCCAAGGCGATCTCGTCAACCAGACCGCCTCTGGCCGTATTGATGAGTATCGGGCTGCGTTCCATGAGCGCGAACTCGGGCGCCCCGATCATGTTGCGCGTTGCCGGCGTCAGCGGAGCGTGGATCGTGATCGCATCACTGAGGCGCAGCACATCTTCAAACGGCGTATAGAGCGGCCCCATCCCCCGCACCCCCTTGTAGGAGGAAAAGAGGACGCGCATTCCAAAGCCTCGCGCGTGGTCCGCGACGGCGCGTCCCAGCGCGCCATCCCCAATGATCCCAAGTACAGAACCTGCGATATTCCGGATCGGGTAATCGAAATAGCAAAACTGCCCCGAGTCAGCCCAACGTCCCGTCCGCACCGAGTCGCGGTAGGCAATGAGGCTGCGGCGAAGCGCGAACAAGAGAGCAAAGGTATGTTCGGGGACCGTGTCGACCGCGTAGTCCCGAATATTCGATACGAGCACATTCCTGGCAGCACAGGCCGCAATATCCACCACATCTGTCCCGGTCGCAGCGACTGCCACCAGTTTCAGGTGGCGTGCGGTGGCAATCGCCTTTGCAGTTACCGGCGCCTTGTTTGTGATCACAACATGGGCATCAGCAATCCGATCGCTCACCTCCTCGGCTCGCGTGGTTTCATACCCAATCCACTCGTGCGGAAATGACAGTTGGCGCAAAACAACGTCAGGCAGCATCGTGCTCCTATCCAGAAACACGACTTTTGCAGTTGCGATGGTTTTGCTCATGTTGAAACTCCGTCCAGGCGTGGCATTCTCTTCGAGCCGCCGATGCTAACATCGAAACGCGCCCGTACATTCCCCTTCCGCACGCGACGGATGAACGACCGCCAATCTCCTGCAAAATGACTTCAAGCAGTTATGAGAGAACGCTGCGAACCGGGAAAATGAAAAAGATAGTCGAACACATGAATATCGCTCAACTTCGCCATTCAACGATATCTCAATCCGCCTCCGGCGGTCCTGACATCCAGGCGGCAAACCGCGGCCCCCAATCGGGATGCCACCGAGAAAGCGCGGGCCTGTTTTGGACCATATCGTCGGCCGCCCAGCGAATTCGTCTCGCGTCCATCTCGGATGTGACGGAATTGTCAGGGCAAATGATGTAGAAATCGCCTCGCCGAAACCGTTCGACAAACAGGTCGATTACCTGTTCAGCCGTCCAGGGCTCCTCCGGTTTGACGTCCTGCGACGGCTTCAAGCCCGGAAAGTTCATGGGAGTCCATGTGTACCCGGGCACCAGCAGGTGCGCCGTGACACGACCTTCAGCCGCCTTCAAAAGCTCGTGGCTGAGTTGCTCGGTCAGAACCTTCACGGCAGCCTTGGAGACGGAGTACGCCGCTTTGCCGGGAGGGGTGGTAATACCTTCCTTGGACCCGAGATTGACGATCGCGCTTCGTGTCTTCGCCTCGATCATGCGCGGAACGAAAAGATGTTGGGCAGCGAGCACGCCAAAAAAATTTATGTCGAGCGCGTGCCGCCATGCGCCGATTTTCTCGTATGGGCCCGCGCGTTCGATGATTGCTGCATTGTTCATCAGCAGAGCAACTTCGCCGAACCGTCCGTATGCCGCATCCCTCAAAGCTTCCAGATCCGCCTCGCGGGATACATCGCCCGGCACGACGACGATTTCGGTATCGAGCGTGCCGGCGAGCATCCGAAGCGCATCCTCGTCCCTGTCGAACAGCACGAGGCGCATCCCTTCGCGGGCAAAACGCCGTGCCGCAGCCGCGCCGATTCCGTTCGCCGCACCTGTCACAACTGCAACGCGCCCTCGCGCGATAATGTCGGCGTTCATCTCTCGTCCTTCCTTAAGTGAGACTCGCATCAGGTCTTGCCGTGCAAGGGTTCCGATCCCGGCAAAGTCAATCCGAATGTTTTGACCAGATCCTTCTCCTGCTCTGGTGACAGGAAGCGAGGATTGAGCCCCCGCAACGTCAGATAGAGTTTGGCGGTCTCTTCGAGTTCCTCGGTCGCAAATACGGCGGCCTCGAGCGTTTCGGCACAGACGACCGGCCCGTGATTGGCCAACAGGATTGAAGAGTATTTCCCCGCGAGCCCCGTAATCGCCAAAGCAACCGCGGGGTCTCCCGGACGATAGTACGGGATCAGGGCGGTCTGACCGCACTTCATCAAGTAATAGGGCGTCATCGACGGCAGGGCCGCGCGCGGGTCGATCTCTGGCAGCATCGAGAGGGCCACCGAATGCGTCGAATGCAGGTGAACGACAGCCCCGGCACTGCTGCGGGTGTCGTAGAGCGCAGCATGGAGCGGCACTTCCTTGGTCGGAGGATCACCGGAAACGACGCGCCCCTGCGCGTCGATTCTCGATATCCGGGCAGGATCAAGAAAGCCGAGAGAGGCATTCGTCGGCGTTACCAACCACCCGCCGTCTTCCAGTCGGACGCTGATGTTACCCGACGAGCCCGGCGTCAGCCCCCGCTCGAATAACGATCGGCCGAACCGGCAAATCTCTTCTCGACGTCTGGTTTCGCTCACGTGCATACCGAAGACTGGAACCAACACCTCGTGCCCATTGAGGCGGATCGCAGCCCACCGGCGCTACGAACGACTCGGGTGTTGTTCAAGATCAGAGAATGAAGCCGGTGTGGATGAAGTTCGAGTGGTGACCGTCGACAATGGCATTGAGGATTTCGCGCGCTGGTTGCGTGTATTTCGTCGCCACCATCGAACGAATTGAAAACGAACGCAGTGCATCGGTGACCGACAGCGTGCCTTCGGCCGAGTCCTTCCTTCCGGTGAACGGGAAGACATCGGGCCCACGCTGACACTGACAATTGATATTCACCCGGCACACCTGATTGACCAGCGAATCGGCCATGCGGCCGATCATGTCGGGATCGCGGGCAAACAGGGCTCACCTGCTGACCGTGTTCGGAGGCGGCAACGTAATCGAGCGCAACGTCAAGGTCTGCGAAACTCATGATGGGGACCAGGGGACCGAATTGCTCCTCGCGATAAAGCCGCATCGCCGACGTCACCGGGTATACCACCGCAGGATAGAACAAGGTGCCTTCAACCATGCCGCCACCGGCGTTGAGAACCTCGGCACCGTTGGCGACGGCGTCATCCAGAAGCTCGGTCATTTGCCTGACCTTCCCCGTGCCGGGCAAGGGGGTCAAGCTTATGCCGGGCGTCCACGGCATTCCGATCTTCAGATCGCCGAGAAGCCGCAGAAATTCGGCGATGAACGCCTCTGCAACGTCTCGATGGATGAGCAGCATCTTCAGAGCGGTGCAACGCTGTCCGTTGAACGAGAGAGCCCCCGCCAGGCATTCACGCGCGGCAAGCGCGATGTCTGCGTCAGGCATGATGATGGCCGCGTTCTTGGCGTCGAGCCCTAACACCGCACGCAGACGATTGGCCTTCGGGTGCAGCTTCTTGAGGTGGTCTGCCACACGGCTTGAGCCGATAAGGGTCAAGACGTTGACCTTGCCGGTGCTGAGAAGTGCTGGGACAATCTCAGCGCCATCACCGTAGGCGAAGTTGATGACCCCCGGGGGGAACGCCTCGCAAAGGGCATTGAGCAGCGGCTCGAACAGGAGAACCCCGTTGCGCGGCGGCTTGAACACGACCGAATTGCCCATGATCAGGGCCGGAATCAGTGTCGCGAAGGTTTCGTTGAGCGGATAGTTGTAGGGACCCATGCACAGCACGACCCCGAGCGGTGTGCGGCGGATGAGCCCGACCGTTCCGTCGACGATTTCGAACTGGGAGTTCGCGTTGTCGAGGTTTCGCAGCGCCTCGATGGTTTGCCTGATATAGTCGATCGTGCGGTCGAACTCCTTTTCGGACTCGCTCAGGGTCTTGCCGATCTCCCACATGATGAGACGCGCGATCTCCGCGCGGCGCGCGCTCATGCGGGCCAGGAATTTTTGCATCGCGGCGATGCGGTCGGAGACGCGCATCGTCGGCCATACGCCGCGACCGTTGTCGTATGCGGCAACGGCGGCATCGAGAGCGACCAGCGCCGAGTCGACATTTCCGAACGGGTGGCTACCGAGCCTTACCTGCATCAAACGCCCGTCGTCGTCACGAACCATCACCGGCGAGAGCACATCCTTGGTTGGCCCCGCCCAATCGCGGATTTCACCACCGACGAGGATGCGACGCTGCTCGATCGGCGCGATCGCAAATTCGCGCAGGCCTGCGTCACCGGCGTCCGGAAACAGCAATCTCAGCTGATCGGAGTTCATAACATCCCCCAAGATCCCAGATCCCTGATCGCTAATGAGCGAATTTGTGCGACTTTGTCGTGACCCCAAGCCGCACGTATGTCGCGACCCGCTTGTCGATCACCCAGGGCGCAACCAGCCTGTCGAAACGACGAAAATGCTCAGTCGCCAAATGCGCGTCAAATGCCGCTTGATCGTCATAGATCTCATAAAGGAATATCTCGGCGCCGTCGGCTGCTTCGCAGACATCGAAGAGCCGACACCCTGGTTCGAGTGCGACCGAATCGGCGGCGTTCGCCAGCATCGCCTCGCGAAACTCGACCGTGTGCCCCGCCTTGATCGAAAAGGTCACTGTCACGACGAACTTGCCCATCACGCCACCGCCTTCATCGCTTGCGGAAGAGCTGCAATGGTTTCGCGCGTCACCGCCGCGCACCCCGCCGTGCCGCCGAGCTCGATCGGCACCGCCCCGGAAGAGAGCGCCATTTGTACCGATGCTTCAATGAGACGAGCACGAACCTCCAGCTGAGGCTCGCTATGCTTCTCCGCGAGCCAATCAAGCATCATCGCGGCCGAGAGGAACATTGCGCACGGGTTCGCTTTTCCCTGTCCGGCAATGTCAGGGGCTGTACCATGCGCAGGCTGGAACAGGGCATGCTTATCGCCGACGTCGGCTGACGGAGCCATGCCCATTCCACCCACGAGTCCGGCGGCGAGATCGGACAGAATGTCCCCGAACATGTTCTCGGTGACCATGACGTCGAGTGTCCATGGCTTTTTCACCATGGTAAGCGCCATGGCGTCGACATAGGCGTGGTCGGCTCCGATCGCCGGATGTGTCGCCGCGACCTCATTGAAGATCTTGCGAAAGAAGGCCATGGAGGTGAACACGTTCGCTTTGTCGACACAGGTCACCCGCGCCTGGCCGCGCCTTGATTTGCGACGTTGGGCCAGCCGGAAGGCAAAATCGCTCACCCGCGCGGTGCCGCTCCTGGTGATGCACATCGTGTCGTAAGCTTCATCGTCACCGACGATCTTGCCCCTGCCCCGGGCATGGAAAAGCCCCTCCGTCTGCTCCCGGACCAGGACGAAATCGATGTCACGGACGCGCTCGTCCGACAGGATCCGCGGGAGGCCCGGAAACCAACGGATCGGCCGGACCCCGGCGTAGAGATCCAGCGCCATGCGGAGATCGAGCTGGGGAATGATTTCCGTACCGTCGGAATGCCGAATGTCCGGCCACCCCATGGCGCCGAACAGAACTGCATCGGCCCGGCGGCAAGCCTCGAGGGCAGCGTCCGGGAGTGCTTCGCCGCTCTCGGCATAATATTGTGCCCCGGCCTTCCAGGTCGTCGTTCGCATCGGCGCGCCGGGGGTCTTGGCCTCCACCGCGGCGAGAAGCTCGAGGCAGGCGGCCATGACTTCCCGCCCGATGCCATCGCCGGGCAGGACCGCAATATCAAGTTCGTTGGAAGAGACTGTCACGCTGCATCTCCAGGTGGGTTCTGCTTAGGCTGCGGATCGCATCGCCATCGGTATGTAAACGGCGTCATTGTCGCGTTCAATAACGTATGCATTACTTGCACACTAGTCCGATATGACGAAAGCTGCAAGGTTGACGCAGAATCCTTGTCCCGTCCGGTCGAAGGGCGATCAGCAGGCACCGCCCCTCATCCACGAGTTTTTGGAGCAAGCGGCGAGCCTCCCCTTCTCATTCGACCTGGGCCAGGGCTAGGTTTTGGCAAGTGACGGATTTGGCTGGGATCGTTCCACAACCGAACCGGCGTCGATCGCTTCCGACGCATGGTCGCGGTAGAATTGGTTGCTCACGGCGATAGTGGTAAGACCAGGGAGAGAAGAACTGACCGCAATGACAACCAAGCCTCGAAAAAAGTCGCCAGACCTCAAGGCTGTGCCCCGAAAAGCGCCGACACGGGCGCGCCTTGCTCCCGTTGCGTCCCCGAGCGGCAAACCCAATCAAGCAGATATCGCCTATGCCCGGCTGCGCGAGCTGATATTGAGCGGCGCGATCGCCCCCGGCAGCTTCGTTCTCGAACTTGAGGCGGCGGCCCGGCTTGGCATGAGCCGGACCCCTGTCCGGGAGGCGATGGTGAGGCTGCGCGCCGAAGGCATCGTCGAAATCCGCGCGCGCCACGGCATGCGCGTCCTTCCGGTGTCGGCGGACGACATGCGCGAGATCTACGAGGTGCTCACGAGCCTGGAAGCGACCGCGGCCGGTCTCGTCGCGAGGCGTGGGATCGCCAAGGAGGCTTTGGTCTCTCTCAACATGGCCGTCGCCAACATGGACGACGCGTTGGATCGGGACGACCTGGAGGCGTGGGCCCAAGCGGACGAGTCGTTCCATCGGACACTGATCAACAGTTGCGGCAATCGACGCATCATTCAAACCGTCGATCAGTTCTGGTCGCAGGCGCACCGCGCGCGTCTGCTGACGCTGCGCCTTCGCCCCAAGCCGACGCAGTCGAACCGGGAGCATGCCGCTCTAGTGCGGGCGATCGCCAAGGGCGACGCTGAAGCCGCCATGCGCCTGCACCAGGAGCACCGCGAACGTGCGGGAAGGCTCCTGACCGATCTGCTCTCGAAGCTGCCCTGAGCCGCCAATCAGTTCGCACTTCGTACCTGGCAGCGCTATCCGCGGATAGCGCTGCCGCTTGTTTGCCCTCGATTCAACGAACCGCACCGGCAGAGGCCCCAACTGTCGCAGGCGCGCTGCGGGACTTTTGCCGGGTGAAGTAGACCACCGAAACGGCCACGCACGCCGTCCAGATTCCGGCCACACAGTAGATGCCCAGGTCCAGCGTGGATGTCGATTGCGTGAGAAAGCCGATGATGAAGGGCGCGAAGAAGCCGGCCGTCAATCCGATCGAATTGATGAAGGCGATTCCAGCGGCGGCCGAAACATCCTTGAGGGCAGCCGTCGGCAGACTCCAGAACACCGGCAGCACCGCCATGACTCCGCCCAGCGCCATGCTCAGCCCGATCAGGACCAGAACGAGGTTGTGCTTGAACCAGACGCTGATCAGGAAGCCGGCAACGCCGAACAGGCAGCTTCCGACGAAGTGCAGGAAGCGCTCGCGCTTCCGATCGGAGTTGCGACCGACCGCGAGCATCACGATCACCGCTCCGGCGTAAGGCACCGCCGAATAGATGCCGAGCTGAACGGTGTCGGTAACCCCTGCCCCCTTGATCAAGGACGGGAGGTAGAAGAAAATCCCCGATTGGGCGAGCACGATCCCAAAGAGAATTGCAGCAAGCAGGAGCACGTCGACGTTCTTGAAGACGTCAAGAATGCCCATCTCGGGCTTCCTGACGTTCTCCGCATCGATGTTGGCGCGAAGGCGCACCTTTTCCGATGAAGACAACCAAGAGGCACCCTCGATGGTGTCGCTCAGCTTGAACCAGACCACGAATGCCAGCAGGACGGCCGGGAGACCCTCTAGCAAGAACATCCACTGCCAGCCGGCGAGTGACGCAGCTCCGTGCATGTGGGCGATGATCAGACCGGAAATCGGCGCACCGAAGATGCCGGCAAGAGGTGCAGCGAGGTAGAAGAGCGACGTGACGGTGGCGCGACGCTCGGTCGGATACCATCGCATCAGGTAGAAGATGACGCCGGGAAATAGCCCGGCTTCTCCGATCCCCAGCGCGATGCGGAAGATATAGAAGGAATATTCGGACCAAACCAGCATCATCCCCATCGAGATGAGGCCCCAGGTCATCAGGATGCGGCTCAGCCATCGCCGCGGGCCGAAACGGTGCATCAAAAGATTGCTGGGGACTTCCGATGCCGCATATCCGAGGAAGAAGAGTCCCGCGCCGAGCCCATAGACGGCTTCGTTCAATCCGAGATCACCCATCATATGGGGCTTGGCAAAACTGATGTTGATCCGGTCGAGATACGACACCGTGTAACAGGTGATCAGCAGCGGCATCAGATAGAGCGTGACTTTCCGGTAGAGAGCGTCATCGCTCCCGGCCTTCGATCGCCCCGTTTCCTCACCCATGGCCCCCTCCTCCTTCTTTACGGCATTCATTAATGCATGCATTAATGCGACCGTTACAAATGTAAGGCTGGAAATCAAGCTGTTTTCACTGCATCTTTGGTCCCCGTCGGGAAAACCGTGGGTCGACGACGCCGAAACGCGCCGGAATGGATCGATGAGCGAGGAATTCGACTACGTGATCGTTGGCGCCGGCGCCGCTGGATGCGTCCTCGCGAACCGGCTTACGGCCGATGGCGTCACCACGGTTTGCCTGCTCGAGGCGGGGCCGCCCGATCGCAACCCCTTCATCCACCTGCCCGCCGGTTTCATCAAGACGCTGTTCGATCCGACCTGCACCTGGCAGTTCAAGACGGACCCGACCGAGCGGACCGGCGGCCGACCGATCGCGACAACGCAGGGCCGCACGTTGGGCGGCGGCTCGTCCATCAACGGAATGGTCTACAACCGCGGACAACCGGCTGACTTCGATGGATGGGCCCAACGGGGCAACCGGGGGTGGGCTTGGGACGACGTCCTCCCCTACTTCCGTCGCTCGGTGCGGCGGTTGGATATCGAGAAGGGGCTCGAGCAAGGCGAAGCAATTCCGGTCACTCGAATGGACTGGCTTCACCCCGTCTCCGAGGCCTTCATTCGCGGTTGCATCAACGCGGGCATTCCGCAAAATCCGGACTATAATGACGGCCATCAGGCGGGCGTGGGATACTTCCAGCGCACGATCGACCGGGGCTGGAGAGTCAGCAGCGCGCGCGCATTCCTGAAGCCCGCCCTGTCTCGGTCAAACCTGGAGCTCCGCACCAACGTTCGCGCGAGCGAAATTGTGCTCGACCAGCGTCGCGCAGTGGCGGTGCGGTATCTGCGTCGACGCGGCGACGCGCCAAACGAAGTTCGCGCGAGACGCGAAGTCCTCCTGTCGACGGGGACCGTCAATACCGCACGGCTGCTCCAGGTTTCCGGCATCGGCCCGGCGCCCGCGCTTGCATCCTTGGGTGTCCCCTTGAGACACGAGTTGAACGGAGTAGGAGCGAACTTTCGCGACCACTATGCGGTGCGGATTGTCATGAAAGCCCGGCCCGACGTCGTCACATTGAACGAACTGTCGCGCGGGCTACGCCTTGGAGGGCAGATCGCCCGCTGGGCTATGGGCTTGCCCAACATTCTGGCGACGTCCCCGTCGCAAGTCCATGTGTTTTGGAAATCATTCGAAGGACTCGATGCGCCGGACCTCCAATGCGTGTTCACGCCCGGCTCCTACAAGCAAGGCGCCGTCTATGTGCTGGACGACTATCCCGGCGTGTCGGCCGGCGCCTGGCCGCATCGCCCGCAAAGCACGGGATATGTGCGCGCCCGCTCCACGGACGTCTTCGAGGACCCGGTCGTTCAGCCGAACTATCTCAGCGACCCGCAGGATCGACGTGCCACGATCGGCGGCCTCCGCCTGGTCCGCCGACTCCTGTCGATGCCCGAACTCGCGCAGTATCTCCAGAACGAGACCCTGCCCGGCCCTGACGTGACCACCGACGACGAACTGCTCGACTACAGCTATCGGAACGGGACCACCTGCTACCATCTCATCGGAACTGCGCGCATGGGACCGGCAACCGATCCGGATGCCGTCGTGGACAACGAGCTTCGGGTCCACGGACTTGACGGCCTGCGGATCGTTGACGCCTCGATCATGCCGACGATGCCGTCTGCGAACACGTACGCCACGACGCTTATGATCGCAGAAAAGGCTGCCGACATGATCCGAGGTCGACAGCCGCCAAACAATCAGGCCGGGTGATAGAGGCGCAACGCCTGTCAGCGCATCACGAAGGGATCCACCACGTCTTCCGCGGTCCCAATCATGATGCTCTTGGTCTGGAGATAGTTCTGGATCGAATCCAGTCCATTCTCCCGGCCGATGCCCGAATGCTTGTAGCCGCCGAGAGGCGAGAGATAGCTGATCACACGATAGGTGTTGACCCACACCGTGCCAGCCTGAAGTCGCTCCGAGACCCGGAGGACTCTTCGAATGTCCTGCGTCCAGAATCCCGCAGCAAGGCCGAACGTCGTGTCGTTCGCGATCGCGATCGCTTCCTCGTCGTCGTCGAAGGGAATGCACGCCAGAACGGGACCGAAGACCTCTTCCTGGGCAATGCGCATCCGGTTTTGCACACCGGTGAATATCGTCGGTTCGACGAAGCAACCGCCCTCTCCGATGTCGGGCCCGGTCGCCGGCCCGCCACCCAGCACGCAGGTCGCGCCCTCGCCCTTCGCGACATCGATGTAATCGAGAATCTTTCGATATTGAGGCGGCGTCGTGACGGGACCGACCTGAGTGCTGGCCAGCAGCGGATCGCCCTTCTTGGCCTGTCCGGCAAACGCGACAACGCGCTCCACGAACTGGTCGTGGATGCTCCGATGAACGAGGAGACGTGAACCGGCGATGCATGTCTGACCGGTCGCAGCGAAAATCCCCGAGATGACGCCTTTGACCGCGTTGTCGATCTCGGCATCGTCGAACACGATGTGAGGCGACTTGCCGCCGAGTTCGAGCGTTACTTTCTTGAAGCTGCGTGCGGCCAGCTCGCCGATTCGGCGCCCGGTGGCCTCGCTTCCGGTGAAAGCAATCTTTGCAACATCGGCATGCGAGATCAGAGCATCGCCGATCTCACCTCCAAACCCGGTAACCACGTTGAAAACGCCCGGCGGAAAGCCGGCCTTGTCCACAAGCTTCGCGAACTCCAGCGTTGAGGCGGACGTGAACTCAGACGGCTTTGCGACGAAGGTGTTTCCCGCGGCGAGCGCCGGCGCGAGCTTGTAGGCGAGAAGCAGAAGCGGCGAATTCCAGGCGGTGATGCCGACGCATACGCCGAGGGCCTCCTGCCGCGTGAAATTGAATGTCTGCGGCTTGTCGATCGGGATGACAGCGCCCTGGACCTTATCGGCCAGGCCCCCGAAATAGTAATACCACTGCGGAATGTACTTCAGCTGGAACGCCATCTCGTTGATGAGCTTGCCGTTGTCCGTCACCTCGGTTCGAGCGAGTTGCTCGGCGTGTTCGGCGACGAGATCGCCGAGGCGTCGGAGGAGATGTCCGCGCTCGGTGGCCGTCAGCTTTGGCCATGGCCCCGTTCTGAATGCCGCCTTGGCCGCTTCCACGGCCCGGTCGACATCCTCAGGCTTTCCCCGCGGGATCGTTGCCCAGGCCTTGCCCGTGAAAGGATTGAGAGACTCGAAGCGTTCGCCGCCGACCGCCTCGACCCATTCGCCGCCGATGAACATCTTGTAGAATTGCATTGCGCTCTATCCTGTTCTCAACTGGGCCCGCAGACTGGCGTGTATCTAAGCGCCGACGCGCTCGGCAAGCTGGATAATGTCGTTGGCCACGACGTCCCAATCCTGCGTCGGCTCGAGATCGGTCTTCTGGCCCGGACCATGCTCGGTCGGACGCGGGATGAACGCCGTTTTCAGGCCAGCCGCACGGGCAGCAGCGAGGTCGCCATTGTGCGCCGCGCACATCATGACCTCCGCCGGATCGAGATACATGAGCCGGCACACGCCGAGATAGGTCTCGGGATGTGGCTTGTAGTGCCGAAACAGCTCGCAAGAGAAGACATTGTCCCACGGCAGTCCGGCATGCTTCGCCATATTGACGAGCAGCGCAACATTCCCGTTCGACAATGGGCCGATGACGTAGCGGCGCTTGATACGGGTGAGCCCCTCGACCGCATCGGGCCAGCCTTCGAGCCTGTGCCATACGCGGTTGATGTGCCGGCGCTGCTCCGCTGACAGGATCTCCAGGTCAAGTTCAGCCAGCACCTGATCGAGGGCATGAGCGTGGAGCTCGTCGAGATTGGTCCAGGCGATTTCCCCGGTCCTGACCCGATCCTTCTCGGGTTCGTACCGTCCCCGCCACTTGTCGGCCAAGGCGGCCCAATCCGCCTTGATCCCTTCGGATTCTCCCCACGCCGAGAGGTCGCGAATGATACTTCCACGCCAGTCCACCACCGTGCCGAACGTATCGAACACGATCGCCTTCACTCTCTGGATCGAACTCTTCATCACCGGCTCCCTCAGCTGCGGCCAGGGTCCCAAATCCGCCAAACGCGTCTTTGAATTTATTAATGTATGCATTATTTCTGTCAAGCCTCGCGACCGGACCGGCCGCGTGACTTGACCGCCCCTTACCCGTGGAACGAAAGCGACCTAAAGGCGCCTCCGGGCTGCCGGTCAGTAGATCGACAGACAGCCTGCATGCAGGAGAGGAACACGGGAAACTGGAGGATCGGCCGGGCAAACCTCGCCGGGCGCGATCGTGTGCTGGTCTCGTTTCCCGGCCGTCCGCGTCGCGCTCAACTGACGGCCGGATCGGCCCTCACGATTGCTTGCCGGACTCAAGACGTTGCAGGACCTTGGTCACAATGTTCTCCGCCGTAATCCCGAAATGGCGGAACAGTTCCTCGCCCGGCCCCGAGGCTCCAAAGCCTGACATGCCGACAAAGATGCCGGCGTCTCCGATATAGCGCTCCCACCCGAGCCGGACGGCGGCCTCAATGCCTACGCGCAGCACGTCCTTTCCAAGAACGCTTTGTCGATAACTCACTTCTTGCTGCTCGAATGCCTCCCAGCACGGCATCGATACCACCGCGGTCGGAATGTTCTGCTTCTCGAGAAGTCCCTTCGCATCGAGCGCGACGGCGACCTCGGACCCGGTCGCCAGCAGCGTAACCCGCCGTGCCCCGCCTGTGGCTTCGGCCAGAACATAGCCACCGCGCGCGCTCAAATTCTCGTTCGAGTGCGCGGTCCTTACCGGCCGCAGGGCTTGCCGTGACAGGATGAAGGACGAAGGACCATCGCGCCGCGACAGCGCCATCTCCCAACACTCCGCGACCTCGACGGCATCCGCGGGACGGAGCACCAGAATATTGGGGATGGCCCTTAGTGAGGCCAGGAATTCGACCGGCTGATGCGTCGGGCCGTTCTGCCCGATACCGATGGAATCGTGACTGTTGATAAAGACGACGGGCAACCCCATCAGGGCTGCCATCCTAATGGCGGGCCGCAAGTAATCGGAGAAGGCGAGATAGGTCGCCCCGATCGGCATGATTCCGCCGTGAGCGGCCATCCCGTTCATGATCGATCCCATCGCGTGTTCGCGGACGCCATAATGCACAAAGCGCCCACTGCGCTCAGTCGCCGTGAACGCCTGCAGGTCTCGTTTGTGACAGGTCGGCCCCTCGAGATCCGGCGCGCCGCTCAGCAATTCCGGAAATACGTCGAACAACGTCGCCACGGCCTCGCCGGACGACAGGATGGATGGTTGGGCCGGCAAGGAAAGCGCGGACTTCTTGTATTGCCGCAAGGGAGCCTGCCAGTCCGCAGGCATCTTGCGGCGCGCCAGGCGTTCCAAAAGCGCGCGTCGCTCAGGCGCGAGTTTGCAGACCCGCGACTTCCAGGTATCGTACCGTTCCGTATTGCGCGCGCTGACCAGGCTCCGCCAGCCGTTCAGGACCTCGGAAGGGACAACGAAGGGCGGACTGGTCCAGCCAAGTCGTGCGCGAGCGGCTTGCGTATCCTCCTTGAAAACGCGCCCGCCATGCGCGCCCCGCTTTCCCTCGAGCCGCGGGAACCCGCGTCCGATCACCGTCGCACATGCAATGAGGCTGGGCCTCGGATCGGATTTCGCGTGCGCGATCGCGACGTCGACCGATTCGAAATCGTGTCCGTTCGCATCCAGGACCTGCCAACCCGCCGCCCGGAAGCGCGTCCGAATATCTTCACTGGTCGACAGGTCCGTGCTGCCGTCGTCGGTCATCGAATTGTCGTCCCAGAGAACGACTAGTTTTCCGAGACGAAGATGGCCAGCCAGTGCGAGCGCTTCCTGGGCGACCCCTTCCATCAGGCAACCGTCACCCGCGATGACATAAGTGAAGTGTTCGAGCAGGTCGGAGCCGAGCATCCGGCGCAGATATTCTTCGGCGATGGCCATGCCCACGCCATTGGCGAATCCCTGCCCCAGAGGCCCGGTGGTGACTTCGATACCGTGCTCGACCGCATATTCCGGATGACCATGACAGATGGAGCCGAGCGTACGGAAGCGCTTGATCTGCTCGATGTCGATCGCCTCGTACCCGCTCAGGTACAGCAACGAATAGAGCAACATCGATCCATGACCGTTGCTCAGGATGAATCTGTCGCGATCGATCCAGGTCGGATCGGCGGGGTTGAACTTGAGATGGCGCGTGAACAGGACGGTAGCGATCTCGGAACAACCAAGCGGTGCACCAGGATGACCGTCGCTGGCATTCTCGATGGCGTCGAGAGAGAGCATCCTGATTGCATTGGCCATCGCCCGATCCAGGTCTTGATCTCGAGATACGGGTGTTTGCGGCACGATAGTCATGTTTAACCCTTGTGTGTTCACGTCTGTGAATGTTCCTTCGCCGTCCGATCAGATCATGCGAGGCTAAGGCGCTAAAGAAGGCCGATCGAGAGCCAGGGGATGAACGCGACCACGACGAGGCCGGCAAGCAGCGCCAGCATGTATCCCATCAAGGGACGAATGCCTTCCGCCGGATCGGCGCGACCGATCGCGCAAGCTGCGTAATAGCCGACGCCGAATGGCGGAAGGAAGAGTCCCATTCCCATCGCCAGGATGATCACCATCGCATAGTGCACCTCGTGAAGCCCGACAGCCTTCGCAATCGGGAACATAAGAGGAGCGAAAAGCACGAGCGCCGGTATTCCCTCCAGCACGCTCCCCAGGACGATGAACATCAGGATCGACACGGCCATGAAGGTCGGGCCGCCGCCGGGAAGCGACGCCATGACCTTTGCGAGATCGCGCGAAAACCCCGACTGCGTCAAACACCAGGCGACGGTTGTCGCGGCACCGATGATGAACAAAATGGCGCCCGATAGCGCGGCCGTGTCGATCAGCATCTTTGGAAATTTCGACCAGTCGCACCGGCGATAGATCAAAAGGCCAACGATGACCGAGTATGCGATACCGATGGTCGAGACTTCCGTGGCCGTGGCCACGCCCTCGACGACCGCCGCTCTGATGATGAACGGAAGCGCGAGCGCGGGGAGCGCGAAGAGAAACGCGCGGAGAACATCCCGCCGCGGCGGCTTCGAGATGTGCGAGAGATCCTCTCGCCTGTTCCTCCACCAAACGACCATGGCCAGGAAGAGACCGAGGACGACCGCCGGTACCAAGCCCCCTGTAAAGAGCGCCGCGATCGACACGCTGGTTACCGAGCCGATCGTGATCAACACGAGGCTGGGCGGGATGGTCTCGGTCTGGGCGCCGGTCGCGGCGAGCAAGGCGACGAGTTCGCCGCTCTTTTGCCCCCGCCTCCTCATTTCGGGCAGCAGCGAGGGTGCGACGGCAGCCATGTCCGCGGTCTTCGAACCGGAGATACCGGAAACCAGGTACATCGCGCCGATCAGCACATAGCTCAACCCCCCTCTGACGTGCCCGAGCAATGCAGCAAGGAAGTCGACCATCGCCTTCGCCATCCCTGTGAGTTCCATCAGGTATCCAAGGAACACGAAGAGCGGAACGGCGAGCAGGATCAGATGCGACATCCCTTCGTCCATCCGCCCGGCAATCGTCAGAACGGGCGAATTGGTTGCAAGGCCGATATATCCGAGTGCAGCCGTGCCGAACGCGAATGCGATGGGCACGCCGAGAAACACGGCCACGCCGACCAGGCCCACGAAGAACAGCACGAGGTTGAGGTTTCCGAGGCCCAGGAAGAAGCCGCGAGACAACCACACGAGCGCAGTGACGCCGGCCACCAGGCAAAAGGCGGTCACCAACCGCTGTCGTGCAATCGAACCGACCTTTGCGAGCGCGAAGACGACCATCAGGACGAGGCCCACAGGCAGCGCCGCTGCGCGTATCGATCCCGGCAACTCCAGCGCCGGCGTAATCACAAACGACTCCTCATGCGCGTAGTCGATCGCCGGCCAGAGCATGAGGACCATGAAGGCGACGCAAGCCAACAACGCCACCGTTTCGCAGTTTGCCCGCGCCGAAGGGCCGAAACGATCGACAAGGGCCGTCATGCGCATGTGCTGGCCGCGGTGCAGCGCGATGGCGGAGCCGAGCATGGACAGCCACACGAACAGGATCTGAGCGAGTTCGTCGGTCCAGACGATCGGCGCGTGAAAGACATACCGGGCAATCACGCCGATCGACAACACTCCGACTTCGACCGCAACGACGGCGGCCGCGAACAGTTCGGTGAGAGATATCAGGCAAGCTATCAGCCTTGGGCCAAGACCCGGCCGAACGCTGATCATCACTGGTTCGTCGGTCACCGCCATCGTGCCCTCAGCTGAGCTTCCCGCTCGCTGCCTCAAGAAGAGACCAGGCTTCGTCCCCGTACCTGGCCTTCCATTCGCCGTAGAAGCCGGACTGCTGCAGCTTGGAGCGGAACGCGGCCGTATCGACCTTGATGAACTCCAGGCCCTTCGTGCTCAATTCGCCCTGGAGCGAGTTGTTGAGCGCCGCGACGTCGGCGCGCTGCTTGACTGCAGCCTCGTTGACCGTCTTGACGACGACATCGCGGTCCGAGGCCGGGATACCGTCAAACGCCCGCTTGTTTGCCAGGAACCAGAAGCCGTCCCACATGTGGTTGGTTTCGGAGAGGTACTTCTGGACCTCGTACATCTTGGCGAAGTAGATTCCCGCCAACGGATTTTCGAGGCCGTCGGCCACCTTGGTCTGGAGCGCGGAATAAGTCTCGCCCCACGGAATCGAGGTCGGCGACGCGCCGAGGGATTTGAACAGCGACGTCCACAACGGACTCGGCGGCACCCTGATCTTGAAGCCCTTTAGATCATCGGGCGTCTTGATCGGGCTCTTGGCCGAGGTCGTTTGCCGAAAGCCGTTGTCCCACATCTTCTCGAAGGCAACGATGTTCGACTTGGCGAAGCTCGCGACGATGTGTTTTCCAAGAGGACCGTCGACGGCGTTCCAGACCTGGGAATAGTCCGCGAAGGCAAATCCGATTCCGGTGATCGCGGCGACCGGCACAAGGGTGGCTACAATCAGGCCCGATGATGCGAAGAACTCGATCGCGCCCGACCGCAGCTGGCTCAGCATATCTGCGTCGGTGCCAAGCTGACTGTTCGGAAAGACATCGATTGCGACACGTCCGTCGGTCAGCTTCAGGATCGTCTCGGCCGCCTCCGTCATCCGCGTGTTGAGCGGATGATCCTTCGGCATGATATTGGCGAACTTCAACTTGAACTGCGGCTCGGCCCTGACAATCGAGGGATATGCAAGACCAAGTGCAATACCAACGCCCCCGTGAAGCACGCCGCGTCGCGACAACTTTCTCATCGTCTCCTCCTCCACAATGTTACTGGTATTTTCTTTTGGTCGATTTCTGCGCGGGCGAACGCCTGCGCCTATTCCTTCTCTGCAAAGAAGCCCAATAACGCCTCGGAGATGAATTCCGGCGCCTCTTCGGCCACCCAATGTCCGCTGTCCGGGATCGTGCCGCCCCGCACATTTTCAGCGACGCGCTTTAGCGACTCGATGGTCTCGAGCCCGCGTCCGAATGCCTTCTCGCCGCCCAGCGCCAAAACCGGCATCTTGAGCTTGCCTTGCGATGCCAATATCGCCTGATTGTCCGCGACATCCTGAGCAAACGCCCGGTAGTAGCCGAACATTGCCCGGAATGCCCCGAGCTTCCTGTAGGTCCGGTAATATTCCTGCTTGTCGTCCTCCGAGAGGCAATTCGCGCGATGGCCGTAGTTCTCGAAGAACCAGTTGAGCACCAGTTCCTCACGCCCCGCGCAGAGTGCCTCCGGAAGATCCGGCGTGCGATAGAAGGGGTGATGCCATCGCCGCCCGCCCTGCGACATCTCCCCGCCATCGCCCGGAATCGTCACGTCCAGAATCGCGAGCCTCGAGACCGCCTCCGGGTGATGTGCAGCGAGCGAGAACGCGACCGGCCCGCCCCAGTCGTGACCGACAAGATGAAAGCGCTTTATTCCCAAGTGGCCGTTGACAAGCTGCCAGATGTCCTCGGCTACGGTCTTCTTGTCGTACCCCGATGGCGGACGGGTCGAGTCTCCCAGTCCACGAAGGTCAGGAGCGATCACGAAATATCGCTCGGCGAGCCGTGGCATGACGAACCGCCATTCATGCGAGGACTGAGGGATCCCGTGCAGGAGAACCACGGGATCCCCCTTGCCGGCGGTCAAGTAATGCAGCGAAACGTCGGTCAGATCGGCGAACTGACTGTTTGTCTGGCGCATCATCTCACCTTCCCGACATGCCGGTCATTGCGCGATACGCTCTTACGACCTGACTGTCGTCGACCTGGCCAAAGCCTTGGCCTGAAACCGCCAAAAACATCTGCTGTGCGATCGACGCCAGCGGGGTCGGCGCTTTCAGACGCAGGCCGGCATCCAGGACGATTCCGAGGTCCTTGACGAAGATATCGATGGCGCTCGTCACCTGAGGTTCGCCCGCGATCATGCGGGAGCCCCTGTCGCGCAGCATCCAGCTGGACGCCGAGGATTCAGAGAAGATGTTGATCAGGATCTGAGGATCTATGTCGGCCTGCGCACCGAGCGAGACCGCTTCTGCAGCTGCCGCCAGATGCACGCCGCACAGGAGCTGGTTGATTGTCTTTACCAGCGCCCCCTGCCCAGGACTCGATCCGACATGATGCACCTTGTCTCCCATCGCCTGAAGAAGCGGCTCCACGCGAGAAAATGTTTCGTTACTGCAAGCCGCCATGATGGTGAGCGTAGCTGAGGCGGCACCCGCGACTCCTCCGGACACGGGAGCATCAACGAAGCTGCGGCCGGTTTTGGCGACTGCCTTTGATATTCTTTCGACGTCCGCCGCTGGACAGGTCGCCATGAGCACAACGCCGCCTTCTTTTGGCAGAGCGTCAAGAACGCCCGCCTCAAACAGCAACTGCTCCGCCTGGGCAACGTTCACCACCATGAGCACGAGAAAATCCGCTCCCAGCGCGGTATCCTTCGCCGCATCGGCCCAGATACCTCCGTCCTTTTCGAAAGCGGCGCGAGCTTCGGCTCTGACATCGTATCCCCTCACGCGATAGCCGCGAGCGCAGAGATGCGCGGCCATCCTTGAGCCCATGGATCCGAGGCCGATAAACCCGATGTTGATTGCCTTGGATGGATCCGTGCTCTTGCTGTCCCGCGTCAAGCTCATATCGCGATGGTGTCCCTTCGTATTCCTTTCGAGCACGCGGCCTCC
The DNA here is from genome assembly GCF_028128765.1 of Bradyrhizobium sp. CCBAU 51627. GTDB lineage: Bacteria > Pseudomonadota > Alphaproteobacteria > Rhizobiales > Xanthobacteraceae > Bradyrhizobium. The sequence goes on along the minus strand of NZ_LBJG01000024.1, from coordinate 742,121 downwards.
CTCGCCTTCGCGAAGGGAGCGCTGACCGAGCAAGAAGGAGCGGAGGACTCTCGCAATGAGAGCACAGTGGACGTACCTCCGGATCTTGCGGTTGTCTGTCCGCATTCTCTATCGCTTGAGCCTAGTAATCTTGCCCGGCCCCAACAAAGGAATTAAAGTCCAAGTTAGATGATCTGTATTCATGTGAACCATGACCCACCTGCTCCATTTGCGCGCCATTCAGATTTTCGAAGCCGCCGCGCGCCTTGGCTCCTTCCTTCGCGCCGCGGACGAATTGATGGTGACGCCCTCCGCCGTGAGCCACCAGATCAGATCACTGGAAACCACTTTGGGCGTACAGCTCTTTCATCGAATCAACCGCGCGGTCATGCTGACCGACGTCGGTCGAAGGTATGCCGACGAAGTATCCGAGGCGCTCGGGCGAATTGAAGCCGCAAGCCAGACTGTCGCGAGAAAAGGTAAAAGCGACATCCTGACGATACATTCGGTCCCGAGTTTTGCGAGCCAGTGGCTGATGCCACGGCTCTCCAGATTCGGCGCGCTCAATCCGGAAATTGATTTGAGATTGAATGCGTCGGGCGACGCTGCCGATCTCGGAGGCGACGCCGTCGACATCGATATTCGATACGGCACCTTCGTGCCTGCAGCTTACCTCGGGGTTGATTCGTTCCCGCTTGAGACGATCGTCGTGTTGTGCTCACCCAAGCTCATGAAAGGCGCATCGCGGATTCGGACGCCGGGCGACATAAAGAAGCACGTCTTGATCCACTCCGAAGTCAACCTCTACCGATGGAAGCACTGGGCAGAGGACGCAAAGGTCGAGCTGGATCTAGAGCGCGGCCCTCGTTTTGACCGCTCTTTCATGGCTATCAGCACCGCCGTCGACGGCCTCGGTGTTTGTTTGGAGAGCCGACTGCTAGTCCAACGCGAGCTCGAAAGCGGTCGCCTGGTCATGCCTTTCGGACCGAATGGCGCTCGTATGCTGTGTCACAGCCTGGTCTACCGCCGCTCCCGCACCAACGTACCGAAGATCGCCACGTTCCGGAAATGGATGTCGCAGGCTTTACGCGAGACTGAGACGTAGGGAAGTCCGGGGCCGAACTCAGCTGACGAGTCCGGATCTGGCAGTGCCCGACTTGACCCACCCCGCAAGCTAAAGAGAGGACATGTGCATTGGCTCAGGATAATAGCGGAAGCCGTCACCATCCTTCCCCACGTGACCGAGGCCGGGCCAGGGGAAATGATATGACATCAGCGGCGTCCTGTTCGCGGCCAACATATCCAGCACTCTCACGCGTGATTTCACCGACAGCTTGGAATCCGTGTCGAACACAAACTCCATTCGAGGTTTTTCGAACAGCAGCACGGGATGGTGTGTCAGATCCCCGACATAGCAAAACGACTTCCCCGCCGACTCGATCATGAAGCAGTGATGACCGAGTGTGTGACCGGGCGATGCGATCGCATTCACTCCCGGCAGAAACTGCTCGCCGTCCTTGAAGAAAACGATGCGGTCGCGCGCGGGCGGCAAGTTGTGGATCGCCGCCTTGACCAAACCGTCGAGATCACCGCCAAGCTTGCTCTTGTCAGTCCAAAAGTCGTAGTCGGTCTGGCTGATGTAGATCTGTGCATTCGGGAACGTCGGCTTGTTATCATCCCCCCAGATACCACCGATGTGATCTCAGCGCGCGTGCGAACAGACCACCGCGTCGATGTCCTCAAGAGCAATTCCGGCAGCGGCCATGCTGCTCTTCAGGCGCCCCGTGGTGGGCCCGAACTGCTTGAGTGATCCCATTCCGGTGTCAAACAGGACCAGCCTGTTTCCAAAGTTGACAACCGGCGCATTCTGCTCGAGCACGACTTCCTTTGTCGGAAGGAAGCTCCTGTCGAGCATGCGCACGACTTCCTCCTTCGGCACACCCAGGAAGCTTTCGCTCGGGTCTCCGAGCGGCAGCGGTCCGTCCGATACGACAGTGACCTGTGCTTCCCCCAATGCAAATCGATAATACGACGGTGCCTGCTTATCGGACTTCGGTTCCTTTGCTTCACTGCGCGTAGCAACCGCCTCGGTCAACGCCGCACCGCTCACCAAGGCAGCTCCCTTGACGAGATCCCGGCGCCTCATTTGCGAACGAGTCTTTCTTGACTCCATTTGCTCCTCCCAATGAACGCGGCTTATTAGTTTAGGCTGGACGTCGAAAGGCTAGGGCGTGCCAGCACAAGGCCACAAACGAAATGGGCGGTGGATAGGTGATCCCATTTCATCTCAACCAAACGCAGCGCCCCGACTTTTTTGAACGAGAAGCTCTTGTCCAACCCTATTTTTGAGCCGGCCGCCAACTATGCTTCGGCGAATAGCCGAGCACTCGACGTGCCTTGTCTATGGAGAGCAGCGTCTCATGTCCGCTGATCTTCCTCTTGAACGGTACGCCAGGAAAATATTTCTGTGCGAGCTCCGCACTCGACGTCGGCGATACCGTGTCGGAATTGGCAATTACGAAGACTTCTGCCCCCTTGATATCCGCCTCCAGCGATAATCGAATGGCCTGAGCCCCATCACGTGCATCGATGTAACCGAACAGATTGAACTTTCGATCTTCCGGATCGAAGGACGGAAATTGCGCGTATTCGGCCGGATCCATCACGTTCGAAAACCGCAGGCACGCAATCTTCAGCAGGGGATCCCACCGGCAAAACTGACGTGCAATTTCTTCGCCGACCGCTTTGGAGAGCGAGTAAGCCGTCTCGGGCCTCGCCGGATAGTCTTCGTCGACTGGAAGATATGGCGGCGGATCCTTGTATGGCAGACCGAGCAAGGTCTCGCTTGAGGCCCAGACCACATTGCGTATGCCAAGGCGCCGCGACGCCTCAAAGACATTGTAGGTGCTGGCCGTGTTGATACCGAATACCTCGCTGATAGCCACAACTCCGGGCATTGGAACGGCAGCGAGGTGAACGACTGCGTCCACTCCGCGATTGTGATACCATTCCATGCCGGACAGCAGCTCTATCGTGCGGTCGAGACCCGTGAGATTGACCTGCACGAAAGGACAAAGGTCCACCGCAGGAGGTGCGACATCCGCGTTGACCACGTTGTAGCCGTGATCCAAGAGATCCTTTACGCAAGCTCGGCCGAGCTTGCCGCTTCCACCAGTGACGATGACCAAGGTCATGCGATAGTCCTTCTTTTTTGGAGTTTCTGCTCAGTCACGCGCGCTGGCTGCGGCCCAAGGCCACCGCCAGAACTATGAGAACGCCCCGCGCCATGAGCTGCTGACTAAAGTCGAGCCCAAGCAGAATAAGACCATTGTTGATAACGCCGATCAGCAGCGCCCCCACGATTGATCCAATGACCGTTCCGGCTCCGCCGAACAGGCTGGTGCCGCCAAGAACGACGGCGGCGATAACCGACAGTTCGTCGCCCTCGCCCAACTGGAAGCGCCCCGAGTGCAGGCGTCCCGCGTAAAGCATACCGGCGACGGAAGCCGCCGTGGCGGTCAGCAGAAGCGCCTGAAACTTGACGGTTCTTGTCTTGATGCCGCTGTAGCGCGCTGCGGTCTCACCACCGCCAGTGGCCAGGATCTTTCGTCCGAAGGGAGTCTTTCGCAGGGCCGTATGAGCCAGCGCGCCGAGGATCACGACCCACAATACAAGGATTGGGACGGGGCCGATATTCCCCGATCCGAAAACGGCGATGAAGGTGTCATCGATCACCGGCACGGGAGAGGTTCCGCTCATCCACATGCCAAGCCCACGGGCAAAGCCCATCATACCTAACGTGACCAGAAACGAAGGAATGCCGATCCAGGCGGTCAAGCTTCCATTCACGGCTCCCACAAGGAGACCGGTACAGAGTCCGGCCGCAATGGCAGGTGCAAGCCCGTAACGGCTAAGAGCGAGGCCAGAGGTCACGGAAGCCAGGCCTGCAATGGCTCCAACCGACAAATCGATCTCCCCGGCGCACAACACGAAGGTCATGGCCATCGCCATGATGGCGATGATCGCGGTTTGTCGTGCGATGTTGAGCAGATTATTGGCTGACAGGAAGCCGCGATCACTCAGCGTGATCGCGAAGATCACGAAAATCAGCGCGAACCCGATATAGACGACGTATTGTCGCCAGTCCGAGACAATGGAACCGCCTCTCGTTATGGCCAACGGACCTTGCTGCGTCGCCGCAGTTCCACTTCCATCAGTACGCCGGAGCATTGAGCCGCACCTCCTGAATAAGGACTTGAAGGTTGTGCTCCGCCTTCGCGATCTGCACTCCTTCGTCTGCACTTACGTTCGGCTCGCCGGCCGCCACGGAAATCTCTTCCCTGGACACCTCACGGGCAATGCTTCCGTCGCTCATGATGAGCACTCGATCGCTAACCGCCAGAAGTTCGGCGAGCTCGGAAGAAATGATGATGATGGCTCGTCCTTCATCCGCAAGTTCGCGGATGAGATCGACGATCTCCGTTTTGCTGCCGATGTCGATGCCCGCCGTGGGCTCGTCCAGGATGAGTATCTCGGGGTTCATGGCCAACCATTTCCCCAACACAACCTTCTGCTGGTTGCCGCCCGAGAGTGTTCGCACCGGGACCGAGCTGGAAGTTGCCTTGATGCGCAGTCGCTGGATCAAACCAGTCGCAGAAGCGGCTTCCTTCGTGCCGTCGAGGAACGGTCCACGAGTGAGGTCGCCTAGCCGGGGTAGACTGAGATTTGTGCGTATGCTGTGGGCTGCGATCAGGCCTTCGCGAGCCCTGCTTTCAGGTATGAGGGCGATTCCAGCTTCCATCGCTTCACGTGGACTGCGAATTCTGACAGCTTGGCCTTTCACTCGAATTTCGCCCGAGGTCATTGCATCAATACCAAACATGACCCGAGCCAGTTCGCTGCGGCCGGAACCCAACAGTCCTGCAATGCCGAGCACTTCACCGGAATGAACCTCGAAAGAGGCGTTTATCGGCTTATTCGGCCCGGATACCGATTGAACCTCGAGAGCCGGGCTACGCGTGCGGTCGACCGAGCGCGGCCGCCAGCTGAAACTTCCAACCCGCTTGCCGATCATATGCTCGACGACGTCCTGGATTTCCAAGTGCCGCAATGGTGCTGTCGCGACGTTCCGACCATCCCTGAGAATGGTCACTTCCTCGGCGATCTCGAATATCTCGTCCATCCGATGCGACACGTAGACGATCGCGACCCCATCCGCCGACAGCCGTTTAAGAAGAGAAAAGAGCCGCTCGACTTCGACGCCGGTCAATGCGGATGTCGGCTCATCCAAAATAAGGATGCGAGCGTCTTGCGAGATCGCCTTCGCGATCTCGACCATCTGCATCTGGCCAGTGCTGAGCTTCTGAACAGGCGTCGCCGGATCGACATCCATGCCCAGTTCGGACATGATCACCCTCGATCGGTCCCACGCCGTACGATCGTCGACGAGCAGCCCGAATTTTCTCGGCTCTCGAGCCAGAAAGATGTTCTGGGCGACGGTCAGACTCGGGATCAGGCTGAGCTCCTGAAATATCATCCCGATCCCCGACGCGCGGGATGTCGCGGCACTAAAGCTATTCATCTGCCGACCGAAGACGGTTATCGAGCCTTCGGTCGGCGTCAGAATTCCCTGAAGTATCTTGAGCAGCGTCGACTTTCCGGCGCCATTCTCACCCATCAGCGCGTGGACCGTTCCCTGCTTGACCGCGAAGTCGACCCCGCGGAGGACGTGCAGCCCTCCGAACGACTTCTTGATGCCGGTCATCTCGACCGCGTTGCTGGCTTCGATCATGACCCATAGCTCACGTACGGGGACAAACTCCCGGGCCCACCGGTCCTACTTCAAGGCGTCCGTCACCACCTGGGGCGGCGGCGTCCCATTGGACAATGGCCAGCCGGCAATCAAGTTCTGCTTGGTCACCGCCAGTGCGGGAAGCACGACATAGGGCGGCGCCGACTTGCCGAGCAGGGCATAGCCCGCCAAAATGCCTTCCGCATAGCCTGCGCCGTACGGCCGCTGCGATCCCGTCCCCTTCACGTAACCATTCTTCGCCATGTCGATAGCGATGTTCACGCCAAGATCGCAGGTCGTGATTACGAGATCCTTTGGCCCGCGTCCGCTGGTGCGCGCGGCAGCGAGCACGCCTTCTGTCGGCACATCCCAGACAGCCCAAATCCCGTTCAGTTCAGGATGGGCGGTCAGCATCCCGGAGGCGATACGCTCGGACTCACCGGAAAAGTCGGGGCCACCAACGCCCTGCTCGGCCACGATCTTGATGTCAGGATAGGCTTTGATCGCCTCCTTGAACCCCATGACGCGCTCGACGGTCGCAAACAGGTCGGAAGCGTGCGGAATCAATCCAATATTGCCCTTTCCGTTCAGGGCCTGCGCCATAAGCAGCGCCGCAGCCTTGCCCATGCCTCGATTGTCGGAAGACACGAGGCTCACATACTCCGTCCCAGGCGACATTCCGGCGCCGGTCTGATCGAGAAACACGATCTTGATGCCGGAAGCCGCCGCGCGCTTGTACGCGGCTGCCGTGCCGTTTTGCTCAGCAGGAACGCTAATCATCACGTTCGGTTTGCGGGCCATGACCGTCTCAATGTCGGAGACCTGTTGCTCGGCTTTGTATCCCGCGTCCGTGACAGCGATGATCTTGATTCCGAGCATATCGAGAGCAGCCTTTTGGCCCGCCATCTGCGCCTTCGCCCAATCGGAGGCCGTGTAGTGCATGACGATGGCCGCAGTCGCATTCATCGACTTGATCTTTGCGATCTCCTCCGTGGTTAGCCCCAGATCGCTGGCGAGAACGGGCTTTTCCCCGTGCGGACCGGACGCGGGATGCTCCTCGATCTCCTTCAATGCCGCAGCAACATCCGCCGCCGTCGACGGGCCTATGGCCAAGCCTATGATTGCGACAGAAGCAGCTATCGCAGCGCTAAGGGTTTTAATCAGGCTAGACATGGTGATCCCTCCCAAGAATGGGCCGCGCCCAAATGCATCGACAGGATCTTTGCGTCCCTTAATGAATACATTAATGCGCGCGAGCTGAGACCGTCAATCGCTCGCGGCTCTTGTACTAGCCTGCTTTAAGCAAATTTCATCGAGCGTCGATTGCCAGGTCATGTCACTTGGAGCTGGATATCGCACGAATTCCAGAGCGGCAGACAAATCTCGCCATTTGCGACCCAAATCTCGGTCAAAAACCTGGCAGTACGACCCGTTGTGCAGCGGTGCTCAACAGTCCAATGATCGAGAAAGCACAATCCCTAAACCACAATTCCCTTCCTCGGGTCGATGGACCGCCACGTTCGTTCCCGCGAGGTAATGGACACGGTATCGAAGTTGTACGGCACCGAGCTTCTGGCGTTTCATCGAAATCATAGAGAGCCTTAGGTTATCGGCGAGTCCTTCTCGTGATGGGGCGCCCTCGCGAATCAAAGCGCCACGTGGCCATGCGGTGTGAGCCAGATCGCACAGCGTGTTGAGCGCAATTTTCGCATCGGATGCCATTCTAACGGGTTGTGGACTCCGGAACGACATTCCGGCCCCGAGCACACTCGGAGATAGACAATGGCTAACGGCAAGCGTGTCGCCGTCACCGGCGCACTCGGCAAGATCGGCAAGGTCCTCGTCCCCTATCTGCGGGACAAGGACTATGAGGTTTTCCTTATCGACAACATCGCGCCATCCGATCCGGAGGAATCCGCGATTCTCGCCGACCTCACCGACTTCGGCCAAGCGCTCGACGCTCTATCGTCGATCGGCGCCGATACTTATGCTCGCGCGGAGCCCAAGGCATTTGACGCGATCGTGCATCTGGCCAGCATGCCCCACCCGCGCATGAAGCCGGATGCCGAAGAGCTGCGCATCAACATGATGGCGACCTATAACGTGTTCGAGTCCGCGCGCCGTCTCGGCATCAAGAACGTAATCTGGAGCGCGAGCGAGGTCGCCACCGGCATACCATACGACAAGACCGGCGCTCCCTATGTGCCCGTCGACGAAGCCTATCCGATGCGAGGCTACAACGTCTATTCGCTGACTAAAGTGCTCGGTGAGGAGATGGCACGCCAGTTCTGTCTCAACGATCCCGAGATGCGCATCACTTGCCTTCGTCTCTCCAATGTCATGAACCCCGAGGAGTATGAGGGGTTCGAGGAGTGGCAGGACGACTCCACCAAGCGTCTCTGGAATTTCTGGACCTACATCGACAATCGCGACGTAGCTCAGGCGGTTGCGCTGGCGATCGAACATGATGTCCGCGGCAAGGACGAGTTTTTCATCACCAACGATGAGACGGTAATGCGGACGCCGACCACCGAGCTGCTCGACAGGCACTTTCCGAATATCGAGCGCCGCAAGGCGTTCAGCGGCAACGAGGTGGTCATCTCCAACGAGAAGGCCAAGCGGGTGCTCGGCTATCAGCCGCAGCATCGCTGGACCGACAAGAAGTAGGCCACCAGCGATGGCGCGCAAACCGCTCATCATCGAGGCTCGGATCAACGAGTACACGCCGCGCAGCGAGAACAGGCACATCCCGTTCTCGCCAATGGAAATCGGCGAAGCTGCTGCGCGTGCCTGCGGGGCGGGCGCCAGCATCGTCCATTTCCACGCACGTCACGACGATGGCTCACCCGACCACCGTGCCGAAACCTATGCAGCGGCGATCCGCGCCATCCGCGAGCGGTGCGATATCCTGGTCTATCCAACGCTCGGTCAGATCACTGCGGGCTGGGAGGATGAGGATCGGATCAGGCATATCCAGGCGCTAGCGGGCGATCCCGCCACACGTCCCGATATCGCGCCGATCGATAGCGGCAGCACCAACATCGACCGCTTCGAGGACGGCGGGTTCCGCTCCGGCGACCGGACCTATGTGAACCGCACCGAGACGCTGCGCTTCTTCGCCGAACGGCTGCGCACGCTTGGCGTCAAACCGCAGTTCGTCAGTTGGGCTGTCCCCTTCACGCGTATGTTCGAGGCACTTCGTGAGATTGGCCTCGTCGACGCCCCTGCCTGGTTCGTCTTCGAGTTGACGGGTGGCGGTATTTTGGGCGGCCACCCGGGCACTATCGACGGCCTGGAGGCGCATCTACGCTTCCTTCCCGGCGGACCGCTCGAATGGTCCGTCTCGAACAAGATCGGCAACGTGACCAGTCAGGCCGCGCTCGCAATCGAGCGCGACGGCCACGTCTCGGCCGGCCTCGGCGACTATGGTTGGCCGGAACTCGGCTGCCCGGATAATGGCGCCGTTATCCAGTTCATCGCCAACCTGTCACGCGCCATGGGACGCGAGGTGGCTTCAGTCGCGCAAACCCGGGACATGCTTGGTCTGTGATCCGGGCAGCACGAGAAAGACAAGGATCATGATACAGGACAAGGTTGTCGCCGCCCCGCAGGGCGTGGCGCTCGCGCAGATCGCGCTCGGTCTGGGTGGCCTCTTTATCGGAACCGGCGAGTTCGCCGCCATGGGACTTCTGCCCGGCATGGCGCAGTCGGCCGGCGTCTCCATCCCACAGGCAGGCAATTTCATCAGCGCCTATGCGCTCGGCGTCGTTATCGGCGCGCCGGTCCTTGCCATTGCGACATCGCGCATGGAGAAGCGAAACCTGCTCCTGCTGCTCGCCGCGATCGTACTGGTGGGCAATCTCGCCTCCGCGGTCACTCCGGACTATCTCGGCATCGCGGCTGCGCGCTTCCTTGCGGGGCTCCCCCATGGCGCCTATTACGGGACGGCCTCAATCGTGGCGGCAGCCATGGCGCCGCCCTCCCAGCGCGCGCAGGCGATTGGCCGCGTCATGTTGGGGCTGGCCGCTGCGAACCTCGTCGGCGTGCCGCTGACGACGTGGCTCGGCCAGAGCTTTGGCTGGCGGTCGGCTTTCGGACTAGTCGCCGTTGGCGGTGCCTTGCTTTTGGTGATGCTGCGCGTTCTTATTCCCGTGATCGAAGCGGACGAGGACGCAAGTCCACGGCGCGAGCTGTCCGCCTTCCCCCGCCCGCAGATCTGGTTGACGCTCGCGGTTGCGACGATCGGGTTCGGCAGCATGTTCGCTGTCTACAGCTACATCACGCCAACCCTTGGTCAGGAAACCGGCGTGACCAAGGGCACGGTGCCCCTGTTCCTCGCGCTGTGGGGCCTGGGCATGATCGTCGGCAACATCACCGGCGGGTGGCTCGCGGACCGGGCGCTGATCCCGTCGATTTTCGGCATCATCGTCTGGAACATCGTGTTCCTCGCGCTCTTCTTTCTCACCGCACCCAACCCGATCCTGGCCGGCGCGTCGCTCTTCATGATCGGCATCGGCTTCGCGCTCGTGCCTGCGCTTCAGGCGCGGCTTATGGACGTTGCACGCCAAGCGCAGTCCTTGGCCGCCGCGATGAACCATTCGGCTTTCAACCTGTCCAACGCGATCGGCGCGTGGGCGGGCAGGCGCGCGATCGCAGCCGGTTACGGCTGGGCGTCGACCGGCCTCGTGGGTGCCGCGCTGGCGGCGGGCGAGTTGGGGATCATGACAATCTCGGTGCTGCTGATGCGCGGTGCTGCTGCCCCTTCTCCAGGAGAGGAAACATGAAGCCTCACGTCATCTGCCACATGATGAGCCCGCTCGACGGTCAGCTCGTCGTTGATCAGTGGAGCCCGTCGACAGGCCGCTCGTCGGACGATCTGGTTGCCGAATATGACCGGGTGCACGACGAGCTCAAATGTGATGCCTGGATCGCCGGGCGCGCGGTCGGTGAAGAGTTCGCGGATGGCGAGCCCCATCCACCGAGCGATCATGGCGAGGTCGGAAGGCCGGTCCACGTCGCCCGTACCGGTGCCGATGATTACGCCATCCTGATCGATCAGGATGGCAAGCTCCACTGGACGAGCCCTGAGACCTACGGCGCGCCGATCATCATGGTTCTCGGCCGCGATGTATCGGACACGCATCTGGCGGAGCTCGCCGCCGACGGCATCTCCTACATCGTCGCCGAAGACGAGACGATCGACCTTGCCGCGGTCCTCGAGATCCTCGCCGATCGCTTCGGGATCAGGCGCTTGCTCCTGGAAGGCGGTAGCCACACCAACGGGACGTTTTTCAAGGCCGGGCTCGTCGACGAGATCAGCCTGCTTCTCTTCCCTGCGATCGGCGGGCGCAGTGGCGGTCGGACCTTGTTCGAGGCCGGTCCCGACGGGCTTGCCGACCATGTTCGCCTCTCGATCAGCGCGTACGAAATGCGGCGCAATGGCATCGTCCACCTCCGCTACTCCGTCTCCTACGTCTGAGACGGCTTCCGCCCAGCGTTTTGAGGAGCATCTCATGAAGACATGGTTCATCACCGGCGCGTCGCGCTAAGCGGTGGTTTTCGCGCTGAACCAGCCGCCAAGCGTCGCAATCAACGAGGTCATTGTCACTCCTGTCGATCAGGCCTGGTGAACCCTTGCGACTGAAATGGCATTTTGAGCCTTATCCTACTTCTCTCGGGGTTTGATCGCGTTCTGGCTGAGGCTGATATCCGGCAGGCCTTCAAACCGCAGTCATACCGCCATCGACCACCAATTCGGAACCCGTCATGTAGCTCGATCCGTCGGACGCCAAAAACGTGAGCGCTGCCGATACTTCCGAGCACTCTCCGGGTCTTGCCATGAGCGTGCTTCCCAGGATGAGCCGCGTCTTCTCCGGGTCAGAGAAGTAATTCTCGTTGAGGGGTGTCCTGATCGTGCCCGGGTGTATGGAGTTCACTCTGATGCCGTGCTGCCACAGGTCGACGGCCGCGGCTTTGGTGAGCATACGAATAGCTCCTTTGGTTGCGGAGTAACCGGTCATGCCAGGCATGTTCGCGACGATTCCGGACACCGATGACACGTTGATGATCGAACCTCCGCCCGCCCGCTTCATGCTGGGGGCGACCAGCTTGCACCCGAGGAACGCACCGGTGACGTTCACCTCGTACAGCCTTCGGAAGTCCGCGACGGAAAGCTTCTCGATCGACTCGCGGATGAATATTCCTGCATTATTGACGAGCACGTTGACATATCCGAAGGATCGCTCCGCCTGATCCACGACGTTGCGCCACGCGGCTTCATCAACCACATCGTGATTGACGAAAATTGCCTTGCCGCCGGAAGCTGATATTTCGTCGGCAACACGACGACCATTCTCCGTGTCGACATCGGTGAGGACCACTGCTGCACGTTGCGCTGCGAATTCGCGGGCATGGATCTCGCCCATTCCCTTGCCAGCCCCCGTGACGATAGCAACCTTTCCCACAAGCACTTCAAATCTCCCCGTCTTGTCCCGTCGCGCTTTCGGCGCGCGTCAAATACCCGTCGTGTTGAGGCACACCGCGTAGATCGACGTACTCGCCGCCATGAAAAGCCGGTTTTTACGACGCCCCCCGAAACAAACATTTGCGCAGGTCTCCGGCAGATGAATCTTTCCGATCAAGGCGCCTTCGGGGGAGTAGCAGCGGACGCCATCATCGGTGGGATCAGCCCACCCCATACTGCACCAGACGTTTCCATGAAGGTCGACGCGCAGGCCGTCGGTGAACCCCGGAGCGAAATCATCAGCGAACACAGCGCCGTTCCTCAAGCGTCCGTCGACCACGTCGAAGACGCGGATATGCGACGGGCCGCCGTCCGTTATCCCGCTGTCGACGACATACAGCCGCGATTCGTCCGGAGACAAAGCCAGGCCATTGGGCCGCACGAAATCGTCAGCGACCACATTGAGCGATCCGGCGGGATCCAATCGGTAGACAGCCCGGGGAAGCTCGGCTTCCTGCTTGACGCCCTCATAGTCGCTGTCGATGCCGTACCCGGGGTCGGTGAACCACACCGCACCGTCCGAGGCCACAATCACGTCATTTGGCGAGCTGAGGCGTTTCCCCTCATACCGGTCCGCCAGGACGGTGATGGTCCCGTCCAGCTCGGTGCGAGTAACTCGTCTAAGGTGCTCACAGCTGACAAGGCGCCCATTGCGATCGCGGGTATGCCCATTCGCATAATTCGAAGGGTTTCGAAATACCCCCAGGTGTCCATCCGCCTCGAGCCAGCGATAAATGCGGTTGTTTGGAATATCGCTGAAGAGAAGACTACCATTGTCCCCGAAGTAGACAGGTCCCTCCACCCATCCAAAGCCCGTTGCGAGACGTTCGATCGGTGCGTTTCCGATCTTGTACGTGAACCGTCGGTCGAGCGGTTCGACGCCCTCGACGGGATATCGCAAGCTGTTCTCGATTGGGCCTAGGCCAAAACCCACAGCTGCCTCCCGCGCTCAGGTATCTCGCGAGCGGCCACCAAACTTGTCGGCGCACACGGCCAACAGAATGATCGCGCCGATCACGACTTGATGCCAAAACGTGTTGACGTTGAGAATGTTGAGACCATTGCGCACGACGGCCATGAGGACCGCGCCGGCAGCAGTTCCCAACAGGGACGCTTTGCCTCCGGCGAGGCTCGTGCCTCCCATGACTACCGCCGCGATGACATCCAGCTCATAGCCCTCGCCAGCCTCCGGCATTGCCGCTTCGAGCCGTGAGGTCAGGAGAACACCGGATAGGGCTGCCAAAAAGCCAGTGAGTGCATACACGGCAATCTTGACGCGATCGATTCTTATTCCGACCAGCCGCGCCGCTTCCGGATTGCTACCGATCGACAGCGTGTAGCGGCCGAAGCGCGTTTGATAAAGCAGGAAGTAGACGGCTGCAAAAGTCAGGATTGTGACCAACACCGGCATCGGCACGAACCCGACGAATCCCTGGCCGAAGGCCTGGAAAGAAGGATTCGACAAGCCGGTGAGCGGAATGCCCTCCGTGTAGACCATGATCAATCCACGCGTGATAACCATCATCGCCATGGTGACGATGAAGTCGGCTATCCTGACTTTTGCAACCAGAACGCCGTTCACAATGCCGATCAGCGTACCGACAGCCAGGCTCGCGGCGACGCCGACAAACGGATTGAACCCGCAGTTCATCAGGTCCGCAGCGATCAGGCCGGTGAATGCCAGCGTCGACCCAACCGAGAGATCAATGCCTCGCATGGCAATGACGAGGGTCGCGCCGAAGGCGATGATGGCGACAAAGACCGCCTGCCGAGTGATATCCGTGAGGTTACCGACGCTTAGAAAGCGTGGCGATGCGACTCCAAGTGCCACTATGAGAACGATCAGCGCGATCACGATGCCGCTCGCTCCCCCGGACAGCCTGAATTTCGATACCGAGGTCTTTGCATCCAAGGCCTGAGTCGACATTCTGTTCTCCATTGTTTTTCTCAGGTCCGCTGAATCGAAAGCGACGCGATGGTTTCTTCGCTTGCGGAAGCCGAGTCCAGTATTCCGACCGCCTCGCCTTCAAACATGACCAGTATCCGATGACACAACCCCAGCAGCTCGGTGTTGTCAGATGAGACCACGATGATCCCCTTTCCGCTCTGCGCGCTGCTGGCGATGAGTTGGTAGACATCGCCCTTCGCCTTGATGTCGATCCCCCGCGTCGGCTCCTCGAGAAGCAATACGTCAGGCTCGGTCAGCAGCCATCGCGCTAACAGAACCTTCTGCTGGTTGCCGCCGCTCAGCTTGCCGATCGGCTGCTGAGGCCCTTCCGATTTGATTCCCATCTTCCGGATATGGTTGACGCATTGAAAGCGTTCCGCTCGACGATCCAGGCGAACGCCGCCGAATTTGCTCAAGCTGGAGGCGGTCAAATTCCAGCCGACGCTATGTTCGGCGAAGATGCCTTCCGTCTTGCGCTCAGCCGGAAGGAACGCGATCCCGTTGTTCATCGCGCCCGATATCGATCCGATCGAGATCGATCGTCCCCTCAGCAGGATTCTGCCGGAGTCCGCCGCACCATCACCGAACAATGCCCTCAGAAGGCGGCTCTTCCCCGATCCTTCGAGTCCCGCAACACCCAGAATCTCCCCCTCGTGCAATTCGAAATTGACGTTGTCGAATGCTCCGCGTCGGGATAGCCCTTCCACCTTGAGGATAGGATCGGCGCCTGGACTTGTCTTCGTCGGAAATTGCTTTGCCAGCGAGCCGCCGATCATCAAGCCGATCATCTTGTTCACGTCGAGCGTCGACGTCGGCAGGTCGGCGACGCACGCTCCATCGCGCATCACGACGACGCGGTCACAGATTCTCAAGACCTCATCCAGTTTGTGGGACACGTATATGACGGACTTCCCGGCCTGCTTGAGATCGTTGATGATTCTGACGAGCCGTTCTCGTTCGGCTTTCTCGAGAGCCTCGGTCGGCTCGTCCATGATCAGGATCTTTGCGTTCGAGTTCAACGTCCTGGCGATTTCGACGATCTGCCGTTGAGCAAGGGTGAGCGCGCCAACCGGGCAATCGAGATCAATCTCGACGCTAAGCACTTCATTTAGGATTTGACGGGCGCACTCCCGCATGGCCTTCTTTCGAAGCGGCGCCGTGATGTTCGGAGATTTTCCAAACGACATCTCCCGGCCGATGAAGATGTTTTCAACCGCATCGAGGTCCGGAAACAGACTGAGCTCCTGATAGATGATTCCTATACCTACCCGTTGCGCTTCCGCCGGCTCCCGGATCTCCACGCGCACCCCATCGACCTCAATTTCGCCCTCGTCACGCACATGGGCCCCAGACAGGATCTTCATCAGGGTCGATTTTCCGGCCCCGTTTTCGCCCACCAATCCCAGCACCTCACCCTTGGCCAGATTCATCGAAATGCTCGACAGCGCGTTGGTCGCTCCGAAGCGCTTGCCAACGCCTGTGATTTTGAGCGCCAGTTCCGACCGGTCCATTGATGTCGCCCCCTTCGCAACAGCAGATGGAGCCACGCTCGAGCGGCGAGCGTGGCTCCTCCTGACCGTCTACTTCGTATTCTTCGCGACGTAGATGTAGTCGGCCGGGTCAAACGTGCCGATGTTCTTGGCATCGTACGTCTTCGGCGCGACGAAGATCTTCTTGGGGACGCCTTCGCCCTTCATGACGAATTGCTCGACCGCGCGGATGATGTTGCGGCCTTCCTCCTTGGCCCCGGTATCGACAGTGGCTGCGAAATCGCCGACCTTGATCGCGTCGTTGGCTTCCTTCATGTTCTCGTAGCCTACGATCGCAATCTTCCCGTTCAGCTTCCTCGCCTTCAAGGCCTGCAGGCCTCCCAGGGCCATTTCATCGTAGAGCGCAACGAGAATATCAACATCGGGATGCGCGGTGAGCATGTTCTCGGTCACGGTGAGACCTTGCGCGCGCACCCAACCGGCCGGCTGCTTGGCCACAATCTTCAGGTTCGGGTACTTCGAGAGGACTTCATTGAAGCCCTTCATGCGCTGCGCAGTGTGCGGACCGGGCAAGCCTTCCAGGACGGCAATCTTGACCTCCCCCTTGTCCTTGTAGTTATCGACAATCCACTGCGCCTGGGCGCGACCGCCGTCGCTCTGGTCGTATCCGATATCGCTGACGTAGTAGGGGTCGTCGGCGACAGGTGAGTTGAACAGGAACACCGGGATTCCCGCTTCGGTCGCACGCCGGATCAACGGCTCCAAGGCGCCTTCGTTGTAGAGCGCGACCGCTATCGCGTCGACGCGTTCGTTGATCCAGGCCTCCATCGTGCGGACCTGATCGTCCGTCGCGGATTGGCTCTTCGGCGCTTGCACGAGCAGTTGGATCGCGGAAGGTCCCCCGGCTCGGTCGATCTCCTCCTTCACTCCAGCCAGCACACGCTGATAGTACGTATCCATTGCCGTCGGCAGGAAACCGACCTTCAGGGGACGGTTGGTCTTCACCTGGGGTTTCGCCTCTTTGCCGGTCGGCGGAATGACCTTGTCCATGAGGAATCCTGGAAAAACCGCCCCAGGGTCGGCGGCGAAAGCCACACCGGGCAAGACGGCGGCCGCGAGCAACCCAGCCGCCAATAAATTACAAAAAGATCGCTTCATGTTTCCCCTCCAATTACTTGTTTCTGGTGCAACATTTGCTGCCCGCATGCGCGAGCAGCCTCGTCCAGGGCTCCAGTCGCTATGGAGCTCTGCCAACGATCAGGCCGCTGAGACGCGCGACGCCGCGCTAATCTCTGAGATTGCGGAGTATTTCCTTGAGAAGCCGCCAGATAGGCTCGACGGTGGTGTGATTGAGACGTTCTCGGGTCGTGTGCACGTCGAACGCTTCCGGTCCGATCGAGATCATGTCGATTCCCGGAATCTTCTTGTTAAAAAGACCCAACTCGAGGCTCGAGTGAGATACTTCAACGTGAGGCCGGGCCTTGAACGTATCCTCGAACGCGCGGGTGGCGACGGCCAAAAGCCTGGAGTCCTTGTTGTAGGGCCACTCTGGGCAATCCGCAAAGGTGGTAACCTTTGTACCGCGCCCCATTAGCTCGGCCAGCCGCTCGATTCGCTTGAGGATGGCGTAGCGCCGCGAGCTGACGGCGCTCGGAATGGTCGAGAGAATCTCGACTTCCTCCTCGCCGGTCGACAACAACGCAATGGTGTTCGAGCTTTCCACCAGATTCGCGATGGTAAGGCTCATGCTCTGGACTCCGTTCGGCGTAAGCGTGACCGCCTGGACGACCGAATTGGCGGTCACGTCCGAAAGCACACGATCGACACGGCCCGCGCTCGGCTCCAAACCGACCTCCAGCTTCGAGTCGCTGACTGCGAACTCCTTCTTGATTTCTGCGGCGACATTTTGGACGATCTCGCTTGCACGCTTTTGATCCGCTTGATGAAGCAACATGACTGCTTCGGCGTCTCCGGGAATGACGTACCGGTTGACGCCTCCCTTGACCGATGCGAGCCGGACCGGCAGGTCGTCAAGAAGCGCACCGAGGACCCGGGCCAGAAGGACGATCGCGTTTGCACGCTCCAGATGAATGTCGAACTCCGAGTGGCCGCTGCTCAGTCCCTTCACGAACAATCGCATCGCAGTCAAACCAGCCGGCGCCTTCTGCCATTCGGCCGGGATCCGAAAGCGCGCCGAGATATCGCCCGCGCAGCCGGCGAACAGACTCTTGGGATCGTGCCAATTGAAATCGATTAGCCGCCTTCCCGCGAGACGGGATGCGTCGAAGTGTTGAGCGCCTCCCTTTCCCACCTCTTCCTGAACGGTAAGCACGACCTCGAGCGGCGGATGTGGAATGTCCGTGGAGTCGAGTACGGACAGCGCAAGCGCAACACCTACCGTGTTGTCTGCGCCGAGGGTCGTGCCCGCGCCGTGAATGAAATCGCCATCGATCCGCAGCGTGATGCCCTGATTCGCGAAATCGTGCTCCACGCCCTCATCGCTCTCGCACACGATGTCGGTGTGACCGTGGAAGATGACCGGCGACGCGTTCTCGTAGCCGATTGTCCCCGGCTTCTTGACCAGAATATTGTAAATGTCGTCCTGATAGCACTCGAGGCCGCGATCCCGCGCGAAATTGGCGATATAGTCGCTGACCTGCTTCTCATTATATGACCCACGGGGAATGCGGCTGATCTCTTCGAAGTAACGAAAGAAGACCTCGGGTTTGAGGTTCGCAAGGACTCCACTCCCATCAGCTCCCACGGAGTGAGCGGCCGCGTCTGGACGTCGATCGTGTGCGGTTGCGGTCTGGTGCGCAGACATGAATTCCTCCCGGTGCCGGCGCCGTCGTGCATTGCGGTCGCCCTCATGCTTCCGACGATAAGAAATACGATCGGCAGATCAAACGAATTGCGTGCTTCATCGAGTGAATTGTCCTCATCCAGATGGCGGTTTGGAGCGGTGAACAAACTTCAATCGAGGCGGCCACTTGGGAGTTACGTTCTACAATCTCCCACGCGAGAGGTTCGCGATGGCGTCGGCAGCAAACAGGCGAACCGGAGGATGTCGGATTGGCTTCCTCGGGTCTGTTTCGACGCCAAGCAGAATGCCAAATGCCTGAGCGGCCGCCGACAGGCGCGTCCGCTATGCGCGCGATCTTCTTCAATCGCGGGAACGCTAAAGCTCCCTGGCTTACGAGGACAAACCTATGGCCCCGAGCCCCTGGATCCCATGGGAGGCTACCTGCCGCGCAGGTTTTGACCTACGCTTTCCGTAGCGGACGAACCTGCTAGGGCGACTCCTTCAAGGCCGACAAGCCAGGCTCGCGTCCGCGCGTCGTGCTACCTAGCCGTCACAGCCAGGACTTGACGCTGCTAGCGATCGCATCCGTCGAAATTCCGTATCGATCGTGAAGCGTAGGCAAGGCGCCAGCGGCCAGGAATTCGTCCGGCAGGCCGATCATGTGGAACGCAGGATGCACGCGCTCCCTCATCAGAACAGCGGCGACTGCTTCGCCTAGCCCACCAATCACGGTGTGGTTCTCCGCGACGACGACGGCTCGCCCCGGCTTTCTACAAGCGGCCACAATGGTTTCGACATCAAGCGGCTTGATGGTCGGCACGTGAAGGACCGACGCGCCAACACGCTCTGCCTCAAGTTTTTTTTCGGCTTCCAACGCCCGCATCGTGAGTAAGCCGGAAGAAATGATGAGGACGTCATCTCCGCTTCGCAAGTGCTTCGCTCTTCCGAGTTCGAACTTGTAGCCGTACTCGTCGAGAACGAGCGGAACCTGCCCTCGCAGCAGACGCATATAGACGGGACCACGATGCGCCGCCATGGCAGGCACCACCTGCTCAATTTCCAAGGCATCGCATGGATCGATAACCGTCATGTTCGGCATCGCGCGGAACAGCGCCAGGTCTTCCGCCGCCTGATGACTTGGGCCGTAGCCGGACGTGAGCCCTGGCAACGCGCATGCGATCTTCACGTTGCGATCTTCCTCGGCAATGGTCTGGTGAATGAAGTCATAGGCGCGCCGAGAAGCGAACACAGCGTAAGTTGTCACAAACGGCATGAAGCCTTCCGCGGCAAGGCCCGACGCGCCGCCAAACAACAACTGCTCCGCCATGCCCATCTGGTAGTAGCGGTCCGGAAACTCCTTCGCGAATACATGGAGATCGGTGTACTTGCCGAGGTCAGCCGTCATCCCGACGACTTCGGGGCGCCGGCGCGCGAGTTCGATCAAGGCATGGCCGAACGGCGCCGGCCTTGTTGGCTGTCCCTCTGCGGCAATTGAAGCGATCATTGCCGACGTTGTGAGGCGCGGCTTCGGCGTGGTGGTGCTCGAGGTTGGCTTCATTGCCGGCTCCCATCCTGCAGCGCTGCGAGCGCCAACTTCCACTCGTTAGCATCGACGCGCATGAAATGATTCCGCTCACGCGTCTCAAGAAACGGCACGCCTTTTCCCATGACCGTGTCGGCGATAATCATTCGCGGGACGGCTCCCTCGTGCGTCTTTGCCGCATCGAATGCCGCAACGACGGCATTGAGATCGTTGCCGTCCACACGCTGAACGAACCAGCCGAATGCTCGCACCTTGTCGACCAGAGGCTCGAAGCCCATCATTTGACCGGAAGGGCCATCCGCCTGCTGATTGTTGACGTCGACCACGGCAATGAGATTGTCCAACTTGTGGTGGGCAGCGGACATCATCGCCTCCCACTTCGATCCTTCGTCCAGCTCACCGTCGGAGAACAACGTGTAGACGACGCTGTCGGATCGTTTCCGTTTCAATCCAAGGCATCGACCGACCGCGATGCCAAGACCGAGCCCCAGCGAGCCGCCCGACATTTCCATCCCCGGTGTGTAGCTTGCCATGCCGGACATCGGCAGGCGGCTATCATCGAAGCCGTAGGTCTCCAGCTCCGCCTCGGGAACGATGCCCGCCTCAATCAACGCGGCGTACAATGCAATTGCATAGTGGCCGTTGGAGAGGAGGAAGCGGTCCCGCCCTTCCCACTCGGGATCTTCCGGCCGATACCGCATGGCGTGGAAGTATGCTACCGCCAACACGTCGGCGATATCCAGGGCTTGGGCGATGTAACCCTGCCCCTGCACTTCACCCATTCGGAGCGCATGGCATCTGATGCGACGAGCTCGCTCGTGCAGTGAAACGTTGTGGCCCTGAACCGTCATGTCGCCGGATCCTTGTTGTTACGGAAGGCGCGAGACGCGCGCTCCTGTCGAACAGCGAACGAGACCAGGCAAACGGGAGTCCTCCGTTACGCACTCGATCCAGGCGCTTCTCCGATTCACGCGGCTCTTCGGTCCGCGATTGCCAACAGCAATATAAGTCCGGGCGAATACGGCAAAAGAATTAGTTCGGCATTTAGATGATCCCGATTCATCTATCGCGGTGACCTGAGCTTCGAGGCAAGCCAGGCCGCTGCGCGACGATCATGATCGGAGCGCTCGTGACACTATCTCTATGACGTTCTCCCGGTCGACTCGCAAGTAGATAGGGCGTCGTATCGCGGTAACCCCGAAGGCTATCGCGCGCTCGTGAGTACGGGCGCATTCCACAGGCCTTCGGCGCGAGACGCAAGCGTCCAGGGCAGCTTATGTCACGCCAATTACGCGGATGTTGTTAGTGGTTCCGGGCTGCGCGAACGGAATTCCCGCAACTATAACCACGGTATCCAAGCTTTCAGCGAACTGCTCGCCGACCGCGGTAGAGACGGCCCGAGACACCATCTCCTCGTAGTCGTTCACGTCGGTTGACGACACACTGTGCGTGCCCCAGAGCAAACAAAGCCGACGGGCAGTTTCAATACTCGGGGTTACGGCAAGAAGGGGCACATCCGGACGGCGACGGGCAATGCGGGCCGCGGTCGTGCCTCCAGATGTGTAGACGACGATCGCAGAGGCATGGATCGCGGATGCTAATCCCGCAGCCGCCGCGGCCACCGCGTGAGGAGCCGTCTGCTCCTCCTCCGGACGCAACGCATCGACGATAGAACGATACATCTTGTGACGTTCGGTGCTGCGGATAATACTATCCATCATCTCCACTGCTTCACGCGGGTAATGGCCTACGGCAGACTCCGCGGACAGCATGACCGCGTCCGCTCCATCGTAAATGGCCGTCGCCACGTCCGATGCCTCGGCGCGGGTCGGCGTCGGCGAAACGACCATGGAATCGAGCATCTGCGTGGCCACGATGACCGGCTTTACCGCCAATCGACAGGCTCGCACCAATTCCTTCTGCCGGCCAGGAACGTCCTGATGAGGAATCTCGACCCCAAGGTCGCCCCGCGCCACCATGACCGCGTCGGACAGGCTCATGATGTCATCAATTCGATCGAGGGCCGCCGGCTTCTCGATCTTCGCGACGAGCCCCGCCCGATCTCCGATCAGTCCCCTCGCCTCAATGAGATCTCCCGGCCGCTGCACGAACGACAGCGCCACCCAATCGACGCCCAGTCGAAGACCGAAGTCGAGGTCCGAACGGTCTTTCGGAGTAAGTGGCGACAGATCGAGGATCGTCCCCGGCAGGTTGACTCCTTTGTGGTTGGAGAGCTTTCCACCAATGATCACCTCGGCTTCGAGGCTATTGCAATCCAGCGACTTGACGCGAACCCGCAGCCGCCCGTCGTCGATCAATAGATCGTGCCCCGGTGCTGCCGCTGCAAACACCTCGGGGTGCGGCAGCGGGATCGCATCCCGATCACCCTCGGTGCCTTCCTGAACGAAGCGGACGGTCTCGCCCGCCGCCAGCGTCAGACTCCCTTCGCGCAACGTACCGATACGAATCTTGGGTCCCTGGAGGTCGAGCAGGATACCGATCGGCCTGCCCATCTCGATCTCCAGAGCTCGGATCGCGGCGTGGACCTTGGCATGGTCCTGCTTCGCACCGTGGCTGAAGTTGAGACGAAACGTATCGACCCCAGCCTCGAACAGCTTTCGCAGCATCTCTGGCTCGCAGCACGCCGGCCCAACGGTTGCTACGATTTTTGCTCGTCGGTTTCGGCGCACGTTGGTCATTCCTCCGTCTACAAATCGGGGCCCTACTTGATGAAGGGGGTCCTCAGGACAGGTTTGTTCCCTGCTACCGCGGAGGCGTCTTGTCCGGCCCGAACATCAGGCCGGCCTCGCGGAACCCTCCGTCGACGTTCAATGTGTGGCCGTGAACGTATCGGCTCTCGTCCGACGACAGGAACACCGCGGCATCGGCAATTTCCTCCGGAAGGCCATAGCGGCCCATTGGGATGAGATATTCATAGGCTTTCCGCGTCGCCGGATCGTGTGCCGTCTTGGCCATCTCGGTTTCGATCGCTCCTGGAGCGATGTTGTTGACATTGATCCGGTGCTGCGCGAGCTCGACCGCCATGACCTTCGTGAGCAGCTCCAGCCCGGCCTTCGCCGAGCCATATGCGCCTCGACCGTTCCCGCCGCGCTGTCCCGAAAGGGACGCAATATTGATGATCTTGCCGCCGCGCCCCTGATTGACCATCTGGCGCGCAACGGCCTGCGCGACAATGAATGCACCAGTCAGATTGATCGAGATCATTCGTTGCCAATCCTCGAGCTTGATGTCGAGGAAGGGCGTATTGCCCCCGATGCCGGCGTTGTTGATCAGAATGTCCAATCCGCCGCACTGCTGGACGATTTCATCCAACAGCTCCGTCACGGACTCTTGGTTCGCGACATCCACCTTCAAGCCGAGATGCTCGCGACTCGCGTTTTCAAGCATCGACGCCGATGTCTTCGCGCCATCCACGTTGAGGTCCGCGATGACGATGCGAGCCCCTTCTCGCGCCAGCGCCTTGGAGATCGCGAAGCCGATACCGCGCGCGCCACCGGTGACGAGCGCCACCTTCTTGTTCAATCTCATATCGATCTAGCTCCCGCTTCGTCGTCTCAGGTTAACTTTCCAGTGGTGCGCTCAAGGGTCGTCCACAATTCCTCGCCGTACTTTGCACGCCATTCCTTGTAGAATCCCGCAGTGCGAAGCGCTTCCCGGAAGGCCGCGACGTCCGGCTCATTGAATATGAGACCCTTCTTGGACAGATCTCCACGCAGGGAAGTCGCGAGCGTGGCCATATCCTTTCTCTCAGCCATCGCGGCATCGTTGATCGCGGCAGCGATGATCTTGCGCAGATCCTCGGGAATAGCCTCCCAGTTCCGCTTATTTGCGACGCAGAAGAAGGCGTCCCACATGTGACCGGTCAAAGCGCAGTATTTCTGCACTTCGAACAGATTTGCGGTGAAGATATTCGCCAACGAATTTTCCTGACCGTCGACGATCTTCGTTTGCAGCGCAGAATACAATTCACTGTAGTTGATCGCCGTCGGCGCGGCGCCGAACGCCTGGAACATCGACGTCCACAACGCACCTACAGGCACGCGGATCTTGACGCCCTTCAGATCGGCCGGTGTGTTGATCTGCTTTGCACTCGTCGTGATGTTGCGAAACCCGTTGTCCCACATCTTGCCCATGGGAACGAGGTTCGCTTTTCCGATAGCGAGCCGCAACGCATCGCCGAGCTCTCCGTCCATCGCCTTCCAGACTGCGTCGTAGTCCGGGAAGATGAACCCCAATCCGTAAATCGATGCCGATGGAACGATCGTCGACAGAACATTGATCCCGGAATTCAGAAACAAATCGAGCCCGCCGGCGCGCAGTTGCGACAGCATGTCGGTGTCACCTCCGAGCTGATTATTGGGAAATACGTTGATTTCCACTCGCCCCTTCGTTTCCGTCAGTACGCGTTCAGCCGCCTCTCTGGCGCGCGTCGTAATCGGGTGAGACTCGGCGAGATTGAAACCCCAGCGAAGGCGGAACTCCGCGGCCGCCCGAGCGCTTTTGATAGGATATCCAATGCCAGTGGCCAGAGCTGCTGCCGTGGTCCCCTGCAGAAACTTTCTGCGATTGAAAGTCCGTTTCATCGCTTCCCTCCATTCTCTACGTGGTTTGTACTCTTATGGTCCGGGCGCCAGCGCTTACAGGAATCCCGTCGATATCCACGGGACGAGCGCCACGATCGCGAGCCCGATCAACAGGGCCGTCATGTAACCCACGATAGGTCTCATTCCAGCGTCCGGGCTTACCCTGCTGATCGCGCAAGCCGCGTAGTAGCCAACGCCGAACGGCGGTGCGAACAGACCGACGCCCATCGCCAATATGACGACCATCGAATAGTGCACGAGATCGATTCCGAGCGCTTGAGCGATCGGAAAAAGCAGCGGCCCGAAGAGAACGATCGCCGGAATGCCCTCGAGCACACTACCCAGTACGACGAAGGCCACGATGGACACCGCCATGAAACTCATCGACCCGCCCGGCAGCTGCTTCATCGCCACGGCGAGCGAGCGCGAGAATCCCGATTGCGTCAAACTCCATGCCATCGACGTCGCAGTGCCGATGATGAACAGAATTGCGCCGGACAAGCTGGCAGTCTCGACCAGCATGGGCTTGATCCGCCGCCAGTCGAATTGCCTGTAGAACACAGCTCCAACGACGATCGCATAGAATATGCCGATCGTGGACACCTCGGTCGCTGTCGCCACGCCCTCGATGACCGCAGAGCGAATGACAAACGGCAATGCGATTGCCGGCACGGCGACCAAGAACGTCTTGCCGATCTCCTTGGCGGAGGCACGACGGGCGAGGCTGCGGTCCTCGTTGCGGTACCTCCACGCGATGACGCAACAGAGCGTGATCGCCAGGATGACGCCGGGGAGCAGGCCTCCGGTGAACAAGGCTGCGATCGAGACACCGGTAACCGACCCGATGGTGATGAGGACGATACTCGGGGGAATTGTCTCGGTCTGGGCGCCCGTTGCCGCGAGCAGCGCCACGAGGTCTCCCTCCTTGGCGCCGCGGCGCTTCATCTCAGGGAATAGAACGGGCGCAACCGCCGCCATGTCCGCAGCTTTCGATCCCGAGATGCCGGAGACGAGGTACATCGCTCCGACCAGGACGTACAACAGTCCGCCACGCACATGGCCCAACAGGCTGGCAAGGAACGCAACCATGGCCCGCGCCATACCGGTCATTTCGATGAGCTGGCCGAGGAATACAAACAGAGGAACCGACAGCAGGATCAGATGGCTGACGCCCTCGTCAATGCGGCCCACGATGATGAGCGGCGGCGTCCTCGTGGTGAGCATGAGATAGCCGAACGTCGCCAGACCGAACGAAAAGGCGATCGGCACGCCGGTGAATACGGCGCTCGCCACCACAACGACGAAGAAGATGACGAGGTTGATGTTGCCAAGCGGCCCAAAGAGGGGCTGGAGCAACCAAAACAGGCCTACAATGAACGCGACAGTGCCGAGCGAAGAAAAGATCAGTCTGGTGTCAGCGAGGCGAACGAGCCGAAGCAGTGCAAATACGCCCATCAGCCCGAAGCCAACCGGTGCAGCGGTGGCGCGCCACGCATTGGAGAGGTCCATCGCCGGAGTTCTGACGATCGTTTCCTCGATCGCGTACTCGAGCGCGGCCGGGAATAGCAGGACGACCAGTCCGAGCGATGCCGCCAATGCGATTGCGTCGAGTTGCGCTCGCATCCGCGGCGATACGAAAGCGAACAGGGCCGTCATCCGCATGTGCTCGCCCCTTCGCAACGCGATGGCAGAGCCCAGCATTACGAGCCAGAGAAACAGCATGGACGCGAGTTCGTCCGACCAAATGATGGGCTTGAGAAAGACGTAGCGTGCCAGAACTCCCGCAAACAGCAGCAGGATCTCGGCGGCAAGCAGTATGGAGACGCAAACCTCGAGCAGTCGACCGATCAGTCGGTCGACGCTGTCCGCAGCGGCAAGCGCGACGTTCTTGCTTGAGTTCTCCATGGCTCTCGGCAGAGCCGCGCACGACATGGCGTCGCCCGCACCATCGTGCGTAACCACGCCGCCCGAGGGCATCGATGGCACACTCACGGCATCCTCCCTGTTTCGCTTTTATCAGACTTTACCGAGCCACCCGTGTTCGAAGAACTTTTCTTCGCCGAGTTGACCGCCTTTGAACGCTATCTGAAGTCCGTCCAACCGCCCGCGTGTCGCTCTGGCCCTGCAGAGCGGAACGCCTGGACTTACGCGGGCCGCAATCTCGAGGGCGTCGATGTCCAGCAACTGCGCGACTTGGCTCGACGTATCACCGCCCGACAGCAGCAATCTTTTCAACGGTACCACTTCGAGGATGTCACTGACGAGCTGTCCAAGCTTCCGGCCAAGATTTCGGCCGCCTTCATGCTTGGCGAGCTCGCGAGACATTCCGCCGCCGACAAACTTCTCGATCATCCTTCCGATCCGCAGATCATCCGGACCGCGGGCCGTATGCAATATGACGCTGCGCCCTTCCTTGAGAAGAGAAGTGGCGCTTTGGACGACCTGGGTCGCGACCGCGCCATGCTTGTCGGGATCAAGCAAGTCGGCTGCATCAAGAGGGACCTCGGCAAAACCGGCCCGGACGGCTGCGTCGATCTGCAAGGCCGTCAGCGAGGAAGCGCTGCCGGATACGGCGAGCACCTGGTCAACCGGGGACGGGTTACCATAGCTTTCAGAGGGCGGAGGAATTATCCCGGCCTCACGCCACCATTGCATCAAAGCATATTCCACACCTGACGGGCCGACCACAAACGTGCTTCGATTACCGGCCGCGCGATCGGCGATCAGTCGGCCGACCTGCGTAAGTTGCGACGCATTCACGGAATCCAGCAATATCGCGTCGGGCGCAGATTTCGCCAGTTCTGCGAACCGGTCGGCGGCCCTCGCATAATCCTGATCGAGGAAGGGCAACGTGAGTTTTTCGATCTTGAGTGCTGCCTGCCGACCGATATGGACAGCCAGATCGCTTTCGTTCATCGGCGTCACGGGATGAACGCTCATGATCGGGTGACGGTCGATCCTGTAGATGTTCCCGTCCGTCCCGGATCTGGCAAATAGATTGCCGAAGAGGCAGTATCGTTGCAGCGAAGGCGTTCCGCCGACGATCGGGATCGGATCGTTGCCGAACACGGACTTGGCGATCTCGATCACCCGGCCGATGCTGCCGATCTCGGGCGAGCTGTCGAAAGTGGAGCACACCTTGTAGTGCACAATTGGCGCTCCGAGCGATGCAAGGTATCGGAAATCGCCCGGCAGGTGCTCGGTCATCTCCGCGGACGACATGCCGCGGCTTACTCCCGCGAGGCCAACAACCTCTAGGTCGCCGAAATGCTTCAAGACGTCGGGCGTCGGGGGACGTAGAAAAAGTGCCGCACGCAGCCCAGCGAAGGCCACGGCCTCAAGGGCGTCAGTCGACCCCGTGAAATCGTCGCCGTAGAAGGCGAGCCGGTATCGACCTTGCGTCACGCCGCGCCTCCGAACTTTGAGATAGCGAGCTGCAATGGCCGATGGGATTTGGCGTATTCGGTAACTGGTACGCCTTGAACTGCGGCTTCCCAAGCCTCGCGCAGGCTCATGACGCCGTCAGCAATGCCACCCGGATGGCCCATGATGCCACCTCCGGCCAAATGCATCAGATCGATGCTTCCGAGCCGCTCAAACGTGTCACCTGCCTGTCCCGCCCATTGCCCCGACGAGAAGACCGGCATCATCGCCTTGACCCCTGAAAAGGCCGCCAGACAAGACCTGGCCGAAGCAACGACGGAATCATCCGGCTCCCAGAATTTGCTCCTCAGGCCGTTGACATGCAGATGATCGACACCGGTCAGGCGCCATAGCTTTTGAAACGCGGCAAAGTCGAAGCCGAGCCACGGGTGGCGCGTGAACAGGCCCCAGCCGTTGCGATGACCGTGGATCGGCAGATCGGTGTATGTTCGCAGATGTTCAATGGCCGAGAATCCGCACCAATTGACACTCACCATCACGCACGTGCCGCCGGCTTCCAGCACCAGGTCGTGGCGACGCCGCATGTCGTCGATCGAGCCACTGATGTTGATTGCGTACATCGGCTTTCGACCCAGCCGATCGGCATGCTTTTCGATGACGGGGAACACAGCCTTCAGACGCTCTTCAAAGGGCGCATACGGCGGATCGGCAATCAGTTCGTCGTCCTTGAGAAAGTCTATGCCGGCCTCGCAAAGCTTATCGACGAGCACGGCGGTCTCGGTCGCAGACATACCAATACTGGGTTTCAGGATCGTACCGATCAATGGCCGATCAATAACCCCGGCCAAACGTCGGGTCCCGTCAACACCGAACTTCGGACCTGGAAAGCCCGCGGCGTAGCTAACGGGCATCTCGATGTCGAGGAGCCGGAGACCCGTCGTCTCGCCGAGTTCGAACAGATTGCCCGCAACGGTCGCCAATAGCGTCGGAATATTGCAGCCTACATTATCAACCGGAAAGGCGATTTCGATTTCGCCGCGATGAAACGCTTTTGGACGATCCTTTTTCTCGAAGAAGGAACTGCGCAGAGTCGGGCTATCGACAGGCGGAAGCTCGGTGACGCTAATCACCCGGGCTCGCGATCGCTTTTTGAGCTCATCGGTCTCCCCGGGTAACGCAAGGAACGTCCCGCTCGACTGCTCCCCGGCAATGACTTCCGCTGCCCTCGCCACGCTATCGCCGGTCTCGACGAGATATCGGGCGGTAAACTCGGATCGCGGACTATCGCTGCGCATGGTACGCCCTGTCGAGGTTTGCTGCGTTTCTTCCGAAATTTCGTCTCTTTCATCCGGACGGCCCACAGCACCGTTCGTATGATGGATGGGCACATCTGACCTTGAGTACCCCGCGGCAGCAAACGATATTGATGAAGCGAGATGTGAGAAAAACTCACACCATGAGATCCGCGGATCCAACACGGCTCGGGGCTTCGAAGGACTGGACTAGGCGTGCACGCTGCCCAGGGCCGCGCACATCTCCGCGGTGGCGGACATCTCGCGCGTGAGCCAGTTGGAAACCGCCCTACTTTCAGGACGGGTCGCCACGTGAGGAGCGGTCCAAAGCATCAACATTCGCTTGCCGGGAATGCTGCCGAATGGCGCGACCAGTCTTCCACTATTGATCTCCTCGAGGACAAACATCGTGGGGACGAGGGCCAAGCCAAGCCCGCACAGCGCGGCCTGGATGAGCAAATAGAAGTGTTCGTAGGATTCTTGAATGCGGACATCTTGCCGCAGCCCCAACTCGTCGAGCCAGTCCGACCAGGCCTCGGGCCGCGTCCGCGTCCCCAACAATCGGCAATCCGCGATGTCGCTTGGCCTTCTGAGCCTGTTAGCCTTCGCATAAGACGTCGCACAAACGGGCGAAATCCACTCCCGCGCAAGCTCTTTTATGACAACATCCTTGGGTGGTGTGATGGTGCTGGAGCGGATCGCGATACTCACTTTGTCACGGATGAAATCCACTTGATCGTAGTTCATGTTGAATTGGAGATCGATATTCCTGTGAGCTTCGTGAAATCCCGCGAGGCGGGGTATCAGCCAATACATCATGATGGTCGCCGAACAGGAGACCGTCAGCGGTCCAGGCAATATCTGCTCGACACTACCATCTATAAGATTGAATGCAGCGGTGAGGCCTTCGGCCAGGCGACTCCCCTCAGGGGTCGGATCTGTCGAGGAGGACGTTCGCACCAAGAGCGGAACGCCAAGCAATTCCTCGAGCGACCGGATATGGCGGCTGATCGCTCCATGAGTCACCGATAATTCGAGCGAAGCCGCAGTCATGCTGCGCAACCGCGCCGTTGCTTCGAAAGCACGTAACGCATTGAGCGAAGGCTTTGGACGCGCCATCCGACCCTCCAAACGACAACTCTAGCGGCTGTGAGCTTTTATCACAAGGGTGGCGTTAAAAGTCGTTTGGGGGTTCTGCGCCGGAGTCTTAAGCTGGCGCGACGCTCGATCATGGCTTGCCCAACCCCTGCGGACGGCCTTGAAGTCTGCCCGATCGTTGGCATGAGGCATCAAGAATGGCGCACAAGAAGATGATCGTCGAGGCTCGCGTGAACGAATACGCGATGCGGGATGGAAACCCTCACGTTCCCTGGACGGCAGACGAAATCGCCGAGACGGCAGTTCGCTGCCGCGAAGCTGGGGCTTCAATTCTTCACTTCCACGCTCGTGCGGACGACGGAGCGCCGCTCCATACCGCCGAAAGGAACGCTGAGATCATCCGAAAGGTTCGGCAGAAGTGCGACATGCTGATACTGCCAACGCTCGGCTTCTTCGCCAACGACACCGACCCGAATGCGAGGATTAACTGCATTCTCGAGCTTGCCAAGGACCCGGCGACCAAACCGGACATCGTTCCGATTGACACCGGCAGCACCAATCTCGACGTATTCGACCGTGAGAAGCTCGGTTTTTCGCACGCCGATCGCGTTTACGAAAACCGAACCAACGCAGTGGAGCATTACTTTCGCTGCCTGAAGAATGCCGGCATCAAACCGAAGATGACCTGCTGGTCGATCGGCTTTGTGCGACGCGCGCTGGCATTCATGGAGATGGGCCTCGTGGCCGAGCCCGGCTACTTCCTGCTCAACATGACCGATGGGCCGTATCTCACCGGCCATCCCGGTACGCTCGAAGGATTGGACGCATTCTTGCCGTTCCTGCCCAAGACCGTCAGGCACAGCTGGACTGCCAATATTGTCGGCGGAAACTTGTTGGATCTGTGCGAGGGCGTCGCGAGGCGTGGCGGCAATATCGCTCCGGGGATTGGAGACTACCCGTACATTGAGCTCGGTCGCCCGACCAACGAGGAACTCGTCCGCCGCACTTGCACAATCGCGAGAGGATGCGGACGGGAGATCGCTTCGCCAGATGACGTCCGCGAGATCCTCGAAATCTCCTGATGCGGCGCATCTCGATGCGATCGGCGCCGGATAACGCCCTTCGGTAAAAATCAGCTAACGATGCCAGGAATTCTGCACATCTCCTAGGTTCTCCCTGACTGTGCCGGGATCCAATAGATCCCGGCACTTTTTTTGCGGCTGGTGCGCTTGCGGGCGTACCTCTCCCTTAATGCCGAATAAAGAAGTCCGATTGAGCTACGCCCTATTTCAATCCAACCACGGTATGAGGCACGTAGCGTTCTTCCAATCTGGCTATTTCATCGGATGTCAGCTTCAGGCCGAGTGCTGCAATCGCATCGTCAAGGTGCTGCGTTTTGGTCGCACCAACAATTGGTGCCGTCACTCCGGCCTTCGCAGCGACCCATGCCAGCGCCACGTGCGCTGGCGCCACGCGTCGTTCCATCGCAATATCCGTAACTGCGTCGACGATGCTCCGGTCGGCAGCTTCGGCATGGCCGTAGAACTGTGCCGTTACGTTGTCAGTATCGGAGCGAGAGCTTCTCTCGGTCCAGGGGCGGGTGAGCCGGCCCCGGGCAAGCGGACTGAACGCAATCACACCGACGCCTTCGTCCCGACAGAGCGGAAGCATTTCTCGCTCTTCTTCTCTGTAAAGAAGATTCAAATGACACTGCATGGAGACAAAACGAGCCCATGAATTCGCGTCAGATCGGTACAAAGCCTTGGCGAATTGCCACGCATAGACATTGCTGGCACCGATGTAGCGCACCTTTCCGCTTCGTACGAGGTCGTTCAAGGCTTCGAGAGTCTCATCGATTGGCGTGTCGTTGTCCCAGAAATGGATCTGGTACAGATCGATATAGTCGGTGCCGAGCCTCCGGAGACTTGCTTCCGCTTCGGCAAGAATTGCCTTTCGTGAAAGGCCGATCCCGTTTGGTCCCGGACGCATGCGGCCGTAGACCTTCGTAGCGACCACGATTTCGTCTCGCGATACCATTTCCTTGAGAATCTTGCCGACGATCTCCTCGCTCGTACCGTCCGAGTACATGTTGGCCGTATCGAAGCAATTGATCCCGAAATCGAGAGCCTTGCGTATGAATGGCCGACTATCGCTCTCGCCTAGGGTCCAAGGATGATTCCCTCGCTCCCCGACCCCGTAACTCATGCAGCCAAGTACAATCCGCGAAATCTTGAGGCCCGAACGGCCCAAACGTATGTAATCCATGAGCGATACCCTCGCTGTCTCGCCAGCCCCTGGGCTGTTTCAAAGTGTCGCGATGTCAATGATCCTCAGTCCCCGATCGCTCACCCGCGATGGGAAGTGATCCTTGAGCTTTTCCTCGTGGACGGGGACGAGCCTCAACATGTCGCCGCCGACGCTGTCGAGCATCTCTTCCGCCGCGAGAATGAGATTGGTCTGACTTCCCGTAGCCAGCCCTGGTGGCACGAAGCATGGATCATCCCGATCTCCTCCATGCAGGTTTTCGTAGGTGTAGACAACGTCGCCGGTAAGGACCCATCGGTCCTCCAAGCTTCCGCCGTTGCGGACCACCACGTACTGCGAACCTGCCGTGTGGGTGTCAAAGGCGGGAAGAAGATCGACATTCGGCAGAACGTCAGGCGACGCACCGTCGAGCACGACCAGCCGATTGTTCATTCCGAGATCCACGAGCTTCAGGACATCGGCAGGGTTGATGCCGCCGAGGAGGGATCGAAAACGACGTCCCTTGGACAGGGCCCAAATCCAGCTCTCGATCTCACGCTTCTGGATGTAGAACTTGGCGTTCGGGAAGTAGGCCAGCCCACCCATGTGGTCGAAATGAGCGTGAGTCAGGAACACGTGCTGCACATCCTCGGGACGAATGCCGACGGCTCCCAACACTTCAGAGGGCGGGGACCAGCCGGCGACGCCGATACTATTGGCGATCTCGCCTCCGAAATCCGACTGATCATAGCCCGTATCAACCAAAGCGATCGTGTCGCTGCTGCGCAGAAGCACATAGGCAAACGGCAGATTCATGCTCCCCCTATTGTGCCGGCCGTACAGCACCCCGCTTGTCGGGTGTTTGGGACTGGCTGCGTATTCAAGTACGCTGATGGCATATCTTGTCATTCGGACGCTCCGATCAGAAAGTCAGCACCAAGGTTGATTTGACCGCAGCACTGCCGCAGGTCGATCAAGCTACCGCAACCGGTCGGGCTCACCCGGCGCAGATGGCGCCAAGCCCCTGATAGCAAGCTCACCTCGGACGAGCGCTGATGCGGGGCCACGGGGGCCGCCCGCGGCGGCAGCAGCAGATGCGCCGCCTGCTTCACATGATGATGCTCGTGCCGCCGCTGCACCGGCACCCGAACGGCTGCAAGAATCTCGTACACATGATCCGAATCGCCGGCGTCAGGCTTGCTTTCATCCTCCAGACGCGACGTCCCAATAAAGTTTGCGAGAAGACGAACAGAGCGGTCAGTCACAACATCGCGCAGATAGTGGACGACCGGCCCGATGACGACATCGTATTCGGCGACTGCTGAACCCGGTGCAATCCCCTCGAAGGGATCGTCGGCACGGAACTGTGCGCTTAGAAATCCGTTCACGAGGATTGCCCGTCTTCCGGAACCGGAGCATTCGATGGGATTAGGTCGAAATTTTTCAAGTCCTGCCAGAGAGCAGCGGGTATCCGCGCCGAGACAGCGTGGACGTTCTGGGTAACCTCGCTTGTGGATTTCGCGCCCTGAACAACGGTGGCGACGGCGGGATGCGCTTGCACGAACTGGGTCGCGACGGTGGGCAAATCGACACCGTGTCGTTCGCACACTTTCTCGATTGATCGGACGCGCTCCAGGATGGCGCTCGGGACCTGCTGGTAGTCATAGGTCGAGGCCGCCGCCTTCGATCCAGCGGCTAAGATGCCTGAATTGTAAATGCCGCCCGCAATCACCGAGACATTCCGGGACCGCAGCTCGTCGAAGTGCCCGTCGAGGGAGGCGTGGTTGAGCAGCGTGTATCGACCTGCGATCAACGCGCAGTCAATTGGAAATTCGCGCGCTACTCCAACAACCGAGTCGGTCTCGTTCACTCCCAAACCGACCGCACCAATAGCACCCGAACTCTTCAGCTCGTCGAGCGCACGGTACCCACTCTCGCGGAGTTGGTTCCAGTAGAATTCTGCCTGATCGCCGTGCCATGCGCGGCCGACGTCGTGGACCAAAAGTACATCGATGTAATCGAGACCCAAACGATGCTGACTGTCCTCAAACGAGCGCATCACACCGTCGTACGTATAATCGTAGGTGTCTCTGAACGGGAACGGATCGACCCATTCTATGCCGTAGACCGTGTCGAGCTTCGGTGTCCGGCTGGCTGGCTTGAGCACCCGGCCGCACTTCGTGCTCACGACGATCTGATCGCGGATGCCGAGGTCGCGGAGAGCGCGGCCGAGGAAATGCTCGGACTTTCCGAGACCGTACATCGGTGCGCAATCGAAGTAGCGCACACCTAGATCGAAGGCGGCCTTGATGACAGCCTCAAATTCGGAATAAGACACCCCGACATTGAATCCGGAAAGAGGCACCGTCCCGAGCCCTGCGGCTGTGACGGAAACTTTGGTGGCGCCTAGAGTTCGCCTTTCGAGCGGGAACATAGCTCTTCTCCTGTTTGTCTTGGAATGTCAGTCGGACAGCACCGAGGAAGCCCGATTCGGCAGTGGAGCTTCGCCGGGAATCAGGCCCTCGCTCCTGAGATCCGTCCAGAACGCTTGCGGAATTGGCGCCGATATCGAAGCCACGTTCTGCTCGACATGCGCTGTGGTGAGCGCGCCCTGAACCACCGAAGTGACGGCCGGATGCGCATAGACGAACTGGGAAGCCGCATTGGCGAGCCTCACATCGTGGCGCTCGCAAATAACCTCCAGCGCCTTTACTCGGCGCACGATGGATTCAGGCGCGGCCTGGTAGTCGTATGTGCGCGTCAGCGCATTTCCCCGGCTTCCTTCTGCCAGGATACCCGAATTATAGACGCCCCCGGCGATGATGCCGATGCCGCGACGCTGGGCTTCCGGGAAGAAGTCGGTCAACGGTGCATGGTTCAGGAGCGTGTAACGTCCCGCTACGAGCGAGCAATCAAGATCGAACTCCGCAGCCACTTCAAGCACCGAAGCCGTTTCGTTCACGCCGAGGCCGATGGCCTTGACCGCTCCCGAGCGACGGAGTTCGTCGCACGCGCGGTATCCGGTTTCGCGGAGCTGCCTCAGGTATGTCGGATAGCTTTCGCGATGCCAGACTCCGCTGACGTCGTGCAGGAAGAGGATGTCGATGTGGTCGAGCCCCATGCGTTGCTGGCTGTCCTCGAAGGACCGCATGATGCCGTCGTAGCTGTAGTCATATTCATCGACGAAAGGCAGCGGATCGACCCAATTGATTCCATACAGGCTCTCCGCACGCGCGGAGCGGCTGGCCGGCTTCAGGAGCCGTCCGGCTTTGGTACTCACAACCACCTCGGAGCGCAGGCCATGAACGCGGAGCACATGGCCGAGGAAATGCTCGGACTTCCCGAGGCCGTAGAGCGGTGCAACGTCAAAGTACCGTACACCCAGCGCGTAAGCCTTCAAGATCACAGCCTCGAACGTCTCGAAGCTCACCGGCACGCCGCAGCCGCCGAGCGGCGAGGTTCCGAGCCCAAGCGCGGTCAAGTTCACGCGTCCGTTCGGAAGCGCTCTCTTCTCCAGAGCCACCATATCGAAAAATCCCTATGTGAGGATTGGCGCGCACGACGGCGTCCCGCATGCGCGCCAATCGAAGCTACATGTACTTGGCGACGTTCGACGAATCCAAGAGCAGCCACGGAACGACGTAGTCCTTCTCGGTGCCGCCCTTCCATTCCATCAACGAGTTCCAGATTTCCGACTGAGGCTTGTAGCTGTCACCCTTGATGGCGCGCAGAGCGAGATCGACCGCGCCCTGGCCTTCAGCGCGCGCGTACTTGTACAGTGTCACGGTCATCTCGCCCTTCTGCACGGCGCGCTTGCCATCGGGAATGCCGTCGATCGCAAGCACCGGAACCGATTTGAAGTCAACCTTGGCACTCTTCATGGCTTCGATCGCACCGAGCGCCATCTCGTCGTTCTCGGCGAGCACGGCATTGATCTTGCCGGGGTGCGCGAGCAACCAGTTCTCCATGAGAGCCTGGCCCTCGGCTCTGCTCCAGTTTCCGGACTTGCTGGCGAGCAGTTTCAGCTTCGGAAACTTGGCCAAGCCCGCGTCGACACCGGCCTTACGTTCGATCTGTGCCGATTGGCCGATCGGTCCCTCCATAAGAACGACATTGCCGCCGTTGGGCAGCAGCTTGCCAAGTTCTTCCCCAATGATACGCCCTCCCTCGGTGTCGTTGACAATGATGGAGGCGGTATAGCCCTTCGACGCGGTCTTCAGGGCCGACACGATCACCGGAATGCCTGCGGCGATCGCCTTGTCGATAGCCGGCGCCGACGCTTGGAGATCGAATGGCGCCATGATGATGGCATTGAATTTTTGCGTGATGGCCGTATCGATCTGATTCGCTTGGACGAGTGGATCGTACTTGCCGTCGAAAATCGTGACTGCAACAGAGCCATCCTTGATCGCAGGATGGTTCTGTATCTCGCTGGACCAGGCCTTCATGTACTCGCCGGATTCTCCGAACGACAAGGCGGCGATCCGAATCTTGCTTTGAGCAAAGGCCGTACCGGTCGACAGAATCATTGCAGCAGCGGCAAAACCCGCCAACGTCGATCTACGCGTAACCTTCATCGTCTCCTCCGATTGAGATGTAGTCAGCTAACAATTGCCCGTGTGGGCGTTACAGCCGCTTTCCACGGTCTGTAATCGTCTTCGCAGTATCACTTGCGAAATTGGTCAAGCATGACGGCAACGATGATGATCGCGCCCTTGAGAAGCTGCTGGTAGTAGGAAGACACTCCCATCAGGTCCATGCCGTTGTTGATCGTTCCGATGATGAGAGCGCCGAACAGCGTCCCGACCAGCGAGCCTCGGCCGCCCGCAAGGCTGGTCCCGCCGATCACCACCGCCGCTATGGCGTCGAGTTCGTAACCGATGCCAGCCTGAGGAAGTGCGGCGGTGGTACGGGACGTGAGCACCAGGCCGGCTAATCCGGCGAGGAGGCCCGAGATGACGTAGGTGGATGCGACCACGGTCCGCGTGGAGATGCCGCTCGTCCTGGCCGCCTTCTCGTTTCCTCCAACCGCGTACACGTAGCGTCCGAAGGTCGTGTAAGAGAGGACGATCCACCCGATGGCGAACACAAGGAAGAGGATTAAGACCGGCACGGGGACGCCCGCCACGCTGCCGCCACCGATCCAGCGGAACGACTCGGAAAGGTTGGGAACGGGGCGCCCGTCGGAAAAAATGAGGGTCATGCCGCGGGCCATGCTCAGCATGCCAAGGGTTGCGACGAATGGGGGCACGTTGAAGCTTGTCACGATCACCCCGTTCACCAAACCAAGTGCCGCGCCGGTCCCCGCTCCTGCCAGGATCGCCCACAGCACAAAATGTTGGTTGGTCGAGGTCACAAGGCTGGCAGCGATCATGCCGGCTAGAGCCATTACCGAGCCGACTGAAAGGTCTATGCCCTTTGTGAGAATGACGAACGTCACACCGATCGCCAGAATGCCGTTGATCGACGATTGCCGTAACAGATTCACCCAGTTCAGCCAGGTCATGAAGTATTCGTTGGCTACGGCGAAGAACGCCGAGATCACCACGAACACGATGACGATGCTGAACGATTTCAAATAGGGCCCCACAGCCGCTATCTTTCTGGATCTGACATCTGTTGTGACGTTGCTCATTGTGTTGGCCACCATGTCCACTCCTCGCTTCGACGGCACACGTGCCAGTTTTCGAGAACTGATCGATCTGCCTTAGCTCGCGAGGTCGGTCAGCATCTGCTGGGAGGTCTCGCGCCCGTCCACGACATGCTCGAGCCGCCCCTGCCGAAAGACGGCAATACGATCGCTGATCTGGAGTATCTCCGGCGCTTCCGATGAGACGACGAGCACCCCATTGCCCTTCGCAGCGAACTCGCGGAGAAAGGCATAGATCTCCTGCTTGGACCCCTCATCGATGCCACGCGTCGGCTCGTCGCAGATCAGCAAGCGCGGGTTGGTGAGGAGGCAGCGGGCGAACACCACTTTCTGCTGGTTTCCGCCGCTGAGCGTTTCCACAGCGACATGTGGGGAAGCCGCCTTGATCCGGTTCAACCGCATCATCCGATCGGTCGCCGCGGCCTCCGCCTTGCGGCGAACGAAGCCGCTCACGGCGCGGAGTGCCAGCGACGATAAGGCGATGTTGTGCGCGATGGATCCGCAAAGGACGAGACCAACGTCCTTCCGATCCTCGGGGACCATGGCCATGCCCTGCCGGATGCATTTCTTGGGATTGCCTGGATCCACTCTCTTCCCATCGAGGAACACTTCCCCCTCGGACGGGGCGTGGATGCCATAGACGGTTTCCAGAAACTCCGTCCGGCCTGAACCAAGCAAACCGTAGATGCCCAAAATCTCTCCGGCGGCAACATTGACGGAGATATTCTTGAAGTGAGACCCGCGCGACAACGAACGCACTTCGAGCAGGATCGGTGCGCCCTCGTTCGGCTGCCCCTTTTCGACCGTCTTGATTTCGTGACCGACGATCTGCGTAACGAGATGATTTCGGTCGATCGAGGAAATAGGACCGCTCTCGATGAAGCGCCCATCGCGAAAGACTGTGTATTCGTCCGCGATCTCGAAGATCTCGGTCAACTTGTGCGACACGTAGACGATTCCAGATCCACGCGCCTTTATCCGCTTGAGCGCATTGAACAGGATGTGTACCTCGTGCTCGCCGATCGCCGAGGTCGGCTCGTCCATGATGACGATGTCCGCTCGATAGCTAAGCGCCTTGGCGATTTCGACGAGTTGAACCTGGGCCAGGCTTAGGTCTCGCATGCAGGCATCGACTGGAACGTCGAACTCGAGGTCGTCGAGAAGCTGCTTTGCGGTGCGCCGCATCTTCGGAAAATCGACGAGGAGACCACCGATCTTCGGCTCCCGCCCGAGATAGATGTTCTCGGCAACGGTCATCTCGGGGACTGGAGACAGTTCCTGTGTGATTATCGCAACGCCATGCCGGAGAGCATCGGCGGCACTTCTGAAGTCGACGGGGACTCCCTCGATGCGGATGCTGCCTTCGTCGCGGTGCAGCAAACCCATCACAATGTTCAGAAACGTCGACTTACCGGCGCCATTGCCACCGCAGAGGGCGTGCACAGTCCCACGCTTGACGGTCAGCCGACCGTCACGCAGCGCCGGAACTCCGTTGAAAGACTTGGCGATTCCTTCCGCAACCAGCAGCGGCTGATCGTGCAGCCCGATGGCCGCGTCATCGCGCGCTTCCGCTCCTGCCCCGGACAACGAACGCATTGATTTCCTCCAGCGGACGTCTCTGCGTCTGCGCTGGAGATATGAGGTCATACCTTATACTTGTTGTCAACAGAGATCATACCTCCTACCTTGTGGATGTTCATTGGTTTGATCTGGTCGCGCGACGGCTTATGTGGTCGCAATGCGACGGCGGAAAATGAGAGCTGCGAGCGACCGATGGAGCAGATGGAGAACAAGAAGCTACCCACGCGTGTCGAAGTCGCGCTGAATTACATCACCGGTGAAATTGCCAAGGGAAATTTGAACCCAGGGGACAAGCTGCCCAACGAGAAGGAGCTTGCAGAAAAGCTCGGCATCAGCCGCACCCCTATCCGCGAGGCCATGAAGACGCTTGCGGTCTCAGGACTTATCGAAACGAGGCATGGGCACGGCAACTACATTCGCAAGGATGAAGGCACCGCCGTGATGCCGCTGATGATGTTCCAGCTCTATCTTCAGGATTCTTCACCTGAGATGCTGATGGAGCTCCGCTACATTTTCGATCGAAACTGCGCAGAACTGGCTTCGATCAGGCGCACAGATCGTGATCTGGCAATTATGCGCGAAAGCATCGACCGCCTGAAGGCTCTCTCCGAGGATCCCAACTCGCCAATCGAGAAGCTGCTGGAGGCCGACCTTGATTTTCATCGCGCTGTCTATGCGGCAGCGGGCAACAAACTCATCGTGGTGATCGCCGACTTCGTCCTGAACATGGTCGCTCCTTGGGTTCGCAAATCGCTGGAGGTCAGCGGGCGCTATCGCGCCGTTGGGCTGCACGAGAAGATGTATGCAATGATCCGCGATCAGAAGACAGGTTTGCTCAGCCGAGAAAGCGTCGAGGCGAACATGGAGCACTTCATGTCGTCCCTGAAGATTCCGACAGCGTAACTTCAGGCGAAGTCAGGTTGCGCTTCGGCCACCCGCGCCTGGCTCGGTAAGAGCGCGCTCTAACGATTTATCGCTCCGCAAAGACGACCACGCAGGCTCCGTCATCTGTTACGCAACGGACATCTCTCATGATCGCAAGCCTGAGCTTAATTCTGCTCTGCCAGCTGGCCGGCGAAGCGATTGTGCGAGGCCTCAACCTGCCGATGCCGGGACCGGTGCTCGGCCTCTCATTCCTGCTGCTTCTTCTCTTGACGCGCGATCGCTACGCGGCGCTCCGCCGAGGCCCTTTGCACAACGATGCCGTCGAGAGCACGGGCCGCGGCCTGCTCGCGCATCTATCTCTTTTATTTATTCCTGCCGGCGTCGGCGTTGTGCAGAGGCTCGACCTGGTTGTCGAACATGGTGTCGGAATCCTGCTGACGCTGGCTGCGTCGGTGGTCGTTACTTTGCTCGTGACAGTCGCCACATTCCTCGCGGTCAGCCGCCTGCTCGCGAGAAGACAGGCAAAGCAATGAACGAACATCCATTCTCTCTTTGGGTGTATCTCTCGCAGTCGCCTCTCCTCTGGCTGACCTTTACGCTCTCCGTCTATGCCATAGCAGATGCAGTCTCGCTTGCGACGCATCGCCACCCGCTGGCAAATCCGGTCCTTCAATCAATCTGGATCATCGGCGGATTCCTGATCATGACGGGCACTTCTTACACCACGTACTTTTCCGGCGCGCAGTTTGTGCATTTCCTGCTCGGCCCGGCTACAGTGGCACTCGCGATACCGCTCTATGACCACCGCAAACGTGTCATAGCTGCGATCGTTCTGATGCTGATTTCACTGGTCGCCGGCTCTATCACAGCCATCGTCTCCGTCGTTCTGTTGGCCCGGGCCTTTGGTCTG
This sequence comes from Bradyrhizobium sp. CCBAU 51627, assembly GCF_028128765.1. Lineage (GTDB taxonomy): Bacteria > Pseudomonadota > Alphaproteobacteria > Rhizobiales > Xanthobacteraceae > Bradyrhizobium. The sequence continues at coordinate 700,396 of NZ_LBJG01000024.1, read as the reverse complement.
CCACAGGCGGTCATCCTCTCGCTGGCGCCGAAATCGGTCACTGCCGGCGTCGCGATGGGTATCAGCGAATCCCTGCGCGGCGATGCATCTCTGACGGCGGTGTCCGTCGTCCTCACCGGCATAATGGGAGCCATCATTGTCACTCCGCTTATGAATCGGATAGCCGTCACTGATTTCCGCGCTCGCGGTTTCGCGGTCGGCATCGCGGCGCACGGCATCGGCACAGCACGCGCGTTTCAAGTCGACGAAGTGGCCGGCGTTTTTTCTGGCATCGCCATGGGTCTGAATGCGCTTGTAACGTCGTTGCTGGTGCCGCTGGCGGTAACATTGCTGCTGCACTGATTGTCGATGCCAGTGGGTGTCGACGTGCAGCTTGAAGCGTCAAAGGCAGCAGGAGAAATGATTAGTCTCGAAGGATAGACGTTGGCGACCTCGCCGCTCGCAATGCCGCTGGCGCGGAGGCATGCTTGTCGCCATCCAAGATTCCCCCCTATGCAGAGAACATTCGGCTGGCAAGCTATCGCAAACTACGGTTGTTCAGGTGACGGGTGGCCGTCAACTCAACTGAAGTGACCGCGCGAAATTGGTAAAGAACTCATCTGCCAGTTTCTTGGCCGAACCGTTGACAAGTCGCTGCCCCAGTTGCGCAAGCTTTCCGCCGATTTGCGCCTCGACCTGATACGTCAAAAGGGTGCCATTGTCTCGCTCGAGAAGCCTGACCTTTGCGCCGCCCTTTGCGAAGCCCGCGACGCCGCCCTCGCCTTCTCCAGCGATATTGTAGCTGTTCGGCGGGTCGAGGTCGGTCAGAGTGACCTTGCCTCTAAACCGCGCCGAAACAGGCCCCACCTTCATCTTTGCGACGGCGCGAAATCCTTGGCGGTCGATCTCCTCCAGTTCCTCGCATCCGGGAATACAGGCTTTCAGAACGGCGGGATCGTTCAGTTTGGCCCAAACGACCTCCCTTGGGGCAGCGAGCTGGATTTCACCTGTCATTGTCATAGCCATTGTCGTCTCCCAAAAGGTCGCGCCGAACCCGCTCTCGCCCCTCAATCGCGAACTGGCGCAAATACTCTGGCCATGTAGGTGGAAAGATCGTTTTCGATCTCCGCCCGCGATGTCGACGAAATGCCCGCAAGCGCCTTGGCCAGCTCCTTCTTGAACTCGATCTGCATCGAGCGCGCGATCTGGATCCGTTGCGCCTGCGGCGAACCCGCGCCATGCATGGATTCCGTCAGGTATCCCACCGCGTTCCTGCCCAGCGTCATGTTCTCGACCAGGCGCAGAACACGAATCCTGTCCTCCGTCGCAATCTCCGGCCGGCCTTTCAGATACTTTTCAATCAGAGGACCGATCGTCTCATGGCGCAGCTCGCGTTCCGACGGCAAGGTCACCATCAGTCCGCCGGCGAGATCCTGCGCCAGCCGGCCGATCTCGTAAGGCAAGCGCGTGACGTGATGCTTGCAGACGTTCGCGAGCATCTCGTCCGGCAGGAACGCCCCGGAATCCATCGCGATCCCCTGATGGCTCGCGGCAATGCCCGCGCCATAGATGGTTTCGTTGAGATGGGTCATCTCGACCAGCTTGTCGCGGATATGGGAGGCGCGCTCGACGCCATTGTAGTCTGCGATCGTCGCCGCCGCGCCGATCAGGACGTCGCCGACGCCGGTCTTGCAGACGTAGCTGCGGCGATGATAGCAGGTGAAGCGTTCGACCAGCGTAGATGCGAATTCCACTTCACCGTCCATGAAGACATGTTCGGCCGGGATGAACACATCCTGGAAGACGATCATGGCTTCCTGGCCGGCAAACCGCGCATTGCCCGCGTCGATGTCGCCCTCTTCAGCGCTGCGCACATCGCAGGATTGCCGGCCGTAGATGTAGGTGATGCCCTCGGCATCGACCGGGAGCGCAGCGACGATGGCGTAGTCCTTGTCGTCCGGCTCCAATCTCATTGTCGGCATGACGATCAGCCAATGCGAGTTCAGGCAGCCTGTCTGATGCGCCTTGGCCCCGCTGATATAGATCCCTTGCGCGGTACGCCGCGTAACATGCACGAAGAGATCGGGATCTGCTTGCTGTGAAGGCGATTTACCGCGATCGCCTTTCACGTCGGTCATCGCGCCGCCGATCACAAGATTTGACCGTTGAACGCGTGCGAGAAAGTCCTTGAAGCGGTCGTGGTAGAATGTGCCGTACTTCCGGTCCAGATCATGAGTCACGGAGTGCAGCGCGTTCAGCGCGTCCATGCCGACGCAGCGCTGAAAGCAGGTGCCGGTCAACTGTCCGAGCCGGCGCTGCATCTTGTTCTGCATGACGAGGTCCGCTGGGCTGGTCGCGATATGCAGGAAGCGGTTGATGCGCTCGCCGGTCAGTGGCGACGTCGCCGACGCCAGCTCGGGATTGTCGTTGGCGAGATCGTATGTCTCCGCCACGGCGTTGATTGAGGGCCGGATGATCGGATGGTCGACCGGTTCGGCGACCTCTTCGCCCATCAGATAGACCTTGAGCTTCCGGCCCCTCAGGCTTGCGACATAATCGGCGCCGCTGCGGATCGGCTCCCGAGCGAGTGTGGCAAGACCATCGACAGCGACATCCTGATCCATCAAGGTCACCCCTTCTTGACCAGCGGGCAGAGGCTGTCCTTGAGCGGTCGGAACGCCTGCTCGCCCGGGATCACCTCGCGCAGCTTGTAGAAATCCCATTCGCTCTTGGACTCGGACGGCTGCTTCACCTCGTACACATACATGTCATGCACCATGCGCCCGTCCTCGCGGATGCGACCATTCTTGGCGAAGAAGTCGTTGATCGGCATCTCGCGCATCTTGCTCATCACGGCCTTGGCCTCGTCGGTCCCGGCGGCCTCGATCGCCTTGAGATAGTGCATGGTCGACGAATAGTCGCCGGCGTCGCCCATGTGCGGCATCCGCTTCATGCGTTCATAGAAGCGCTTCGACCATGCGCGCGTCTCGTCGTCGCGATCCCAATAGAAGGCATTCGTCAGCACGAGCCCCTGCGCCGTCCGCAGGCCGAGGCTCTTGATATCGGTGATCCATACCAGCAATCCGGCAAGCGTCTGGCCGCCCTTCGTGATCCCGAACTCCTGTGCCGACTTGATCGAATTGACAAGGACATTGCCTGAACCCGCGAGGCCGATGACCTGCGCTTTTGACGACTGTGCCTGGAGCAGGAATGAGGATTGATCGAACGCCTCGACCGGGTATCGGGTCGATCCGATCACCTCGCCGCCCAGGCTCTTCACGACCGCAGTGGTGTCGCCCTCCAGTGCGTGTCCAAAGGCATAGTCCGCCGTCAGGAAGTACCAGCTCTTCTGACCGGCCTTCATCAGCGCGCTGCCCGTACCGCGGGCGAGCGCGTAGGTGTCGTACGCATAGTGAACGCTGTTGGGCGTGCAGGCGTCATTGGTGAGGCGCGACGAACCGGAGCCGTTGATGATGGCGATCCTGTTCTTCTGCTGTGCAAGCTGGGAGACGGTGAGCGCGATCGAGGAATTGATCAAATTGGCGACCATGTCGACATGATCGACGTCGAACCATTTGCGCGCGAGCCCCGAGGCCGTATCCGGCTTGTTCTGGTGGTCGGCCACCAGCACCTCGATCGGCTTGCCCAGCACCTTGCCGCCGAAATCCTCGACCGCCATTTTCACTGCGGTCACGGACCCCTCACCGGATTCGTGAGAGAACTGGCCGGACATATCGGTCAGCACGCCGATCTTCACGGCATCGTCGGAAACCGCAGCCGGCTGCGCGGCGACATGGCTTGCCAAGGCGACCGCCGCTGCGGCTGCGATCAAGATTGTCTGCACTCCAGCCTTCATGACGCTCCTCCCAAGAAAAAATGCGGCGCGGCGCGATCCGCTTCATTACATGCATAACTAGACTTTTGTTACATGCGTAACTAGACTAATTTTTCGTGGGAGTCAATCGCAGCGATGTGTTAAACGAGCCAAGCTTGCGAAGCGGCCCTTGAATGGTGACTGCGAATACGGATTTCCGAGACATGCCTGCCGCCGCCAAGGCCCAGCCCACGAAACCATCCCCCCGAGCGACGCCGAAGCCGGCCAAAAGCCAGGCCGGCGCTATCAGGCGCGAACGAAATTGTTCTGTGGCGCGCACGTTGGATATCGTGTCCGACGCCTGGGCTTTCCTGATCATACGCGAGGCGTTCTTCGGCACGCAAACCTTCGAGGCATTCCGTGCGGCGCTTGGCATTCCCAGGGCAACGCTGACCGATCGTCTGAGGAAACTCACGCAGCTCGCAATCTTCCGGCAGGTCGCGCCCGGATCGTCGCTGCGCAAGGAATATCGCCTGACCAAAATGGGCTTCGATCTTTATCCGAGCTTCATCGCCCTGATGCAGTTCGGCGATCGCTGGCTCGCAGGCGGCAAGCCCGCTCCACTGACGCTGGTCCACGTCAGCTGCGGTTGCGACAGTCACCCGATCGTCGCCTGCTCGCATTGTGGCGAAAGCGTCGCCGCGCGCGATGCCAGGTACCGCGACGGACCGGGCGCCGGGCGCCACCCCGCCAAGGCCGGCCGCAACACAAGAAGAGCCTCGGACGGCAACCGCTTTCAGCTCGGCCGCCCAAGCTCTGTCTCGCGAGCGCTCGAGATCATTGGCGACAAATGGAGCTTCATGGTCGTGCGCGAGGGCTTCTTCGGCAATCGGCGCTACGACAAGATCCTCACCGAACTCGAGATCGCGCCGAATATCCTGACGGATCGACTGAACCGTCTCGTCGCCAGCGGCGTGTTGCGCCGCCGGCAATACCAGAGCTCGCCGGATCGCTATGAATATCTTCTCACCGACATGGGGCGCGACCTGTACGGACCCTTCATCACGATGCTGCAGTGGGGCGATCGTTGGCTCTCCAAGGGCAAGCCGCCCCTGCTACTCACCCACCTCACCTGCGGGCACGATTTCCATGCGTCGGTGAATTGCGACCGCTGCAAGCAGCCGATTGTGGCCGCCGACATGCGCTACAGGCTGACATATGATCCCAAGGCGTTTGGCGCCCTGGGACCGCGTTCTGTCGATTCATAGCCTGCCCTCTGTCCTAAGTGCGCAACGCCTCGACCAGCTTGAAGCGCATGATCTTCCCCGAGCCTGTGCGTGGAATCTCCGAGACGAGATGGGTCGCTTCGGGAATCTTGTAGGATGAAAGATGGGCCCTGCAATGGTCCATCAATGACGCGACATCGAGTTCGTCGGCCTTGGCCACCACGAACAGGCACGGCACTTCACCGAGCGTCGCGTGCCTGATGCCGACAACGGCACAATCGGTCACCTGCGGATGCCGCACCACAACCTCCTCGATCTCGGCCGGCGCGATATTCTGGCCGCCGCGGATGATCAGCTCCTTGATCCGGCCGGTGATCGTCAGATAGCCGCTGGCGTCCGACTTCGCGAGATCGCCCGTATGGTACCAGCCCTTTCGCAGGGCGGAGGCCGTCTCCGCTGGCTTGTTATGATAGCCGTGCATCAGGTTCGGCCCGCGCACGATCAACTCGCCCTCTTCACCGATCGGGACATCCTCCAGCGAGGTTGGATCGACGATCCGCACGGCAAGACCCGGTACCGGCAATCCGCACGATCCCATCGGCCGTGCGCCGTGCAGCCAGTTCATCGTGACCATCGTGGACGTCTCGGTGATGCCGTATCCGTCCAGCAGCCGTGTTCCGAACTGCTTCTCAAAGGCGTCGTTCAGAGCGGCCGGCATGATGGCGCCGGCGGAGATGCACAGCCGGACCGAGCCGAGGCGTTCGATGCCAGCTTCCTGCGCGCGATGCAGGAGATAATGGAACATCGTCGGCACGCCGGGCAGGATCGAGTATTTTCCCGTCTGCAAAAGATCGAGCGCCTGCTGCGGCGAAAACTTCTCCATGATGTGCTCGCTCGCGCCGACCGCGAGCACACTGAGCACCGACAGATTGAGACCGTAGGAGTGGAACAGCGGGAGAGGCGACAGAACGACATCCTTCTCGGTCAGCTCGCAGATCGGCGCCCAGCACGCCGCGGCGATCCACAGCATGCCACGCAACGACAGCAGCACGCCCTTGGCGCGGCCCGTGGTACCGGATGTGTAGATGATAAAAGAGGAACGATCGATATCGTCGGGGTCGAGCGGCTTCGCGGCGCTCTCTGTTGCAAGGTCCGCCAGCGCGATGCCGGCCCGAGCCGCTTCGGCGCCGGCAAAGATCACTGTCGGCGCAATTCCGGCGTCACCGCAGATTTTCGCGATCAGTTCCTTCCTCGACGCGGCTGTGATGATCAGGCTGCAGCCAGCATCGGTCACGCGATAACTGATCTCTCCTTCCGCAGCGTCGAAGCTGATGGGCACGACGACCGCCCCGGCACGCAATGCCGCGAAGCAGGCTTCGATCCAGTCGACGCCATTGGGTAGATAGATCGCAACCTTGTCGCCCTCTCGCAGACCGGCCTTCGCCAGGTTTGCCGCGATCGAGGCGGTACGCGTCGCAAGTTCCGCATAGGTGACGGACCGCGATGAATCCCAGTACGCGACCTGTCCGGTCCGCTGTTTGGCATGACGATCGAGGAGCGTCGCGATCGGCGCAATCAGATCAACGTGCAGCATCGTCGTATCCCCTAGACCATACTGTATCCGCCGTTCACGCTGATGACTTGCCCCGTGATCCAGCTTCCCGCATCGGAGGCCAGCAGGGCGACCAAGGGTGCAACGTCGGACGGCAAGCCCAGCCTCCGGATCGCATAGGCCTTGACCAGCTTGTCACGGTTGGCATTGACCCAGGTCCTGTCGTGGGCGGTTTCGATCAGGCCGAGCGAGATCGAATTGGCCGTCACGCCCGAGCGTCCCCATTCGCGGGCCAGCGACTTCATCAGCGCGATAGTGCCGGCGCGCGCAGCCGCGCCGAGCGCAAGACCGGATTCGCCGACCCTCGATGAGTCCCCCATGATGGATATGATGCGGCCGCGGCCGGACGCTTCGAGCAGCGGCCCGGCACTGTGCGAGCAATTCAGCGCACCGTACAGGCAGGTGTCGATCTGCTTCTTCCAGTCCTCGGGCGTGCTTTCGCTGAAGCGCTTGCGAAACACCAGCCCGGCGTTGTTGACGAGGATGTCGAGCCCGCCGAAATCGTTCTTGATGCCGGCGACCATTTTCCGAACGACGTCGGCGTCCGAGATATCGGCCTGATAGGCCTTCGCCTTGCCGCCGGCATTCTCGATCTCGGCGACCACCGCCTCGGCCTCTGTGTTCGAGCTGTGATAGTTGACCGCAACGCTGGCGCCGTGTTCCGCCAGCAGCTTGGCGATCGCCGCCCCCACATCCCGTCCGCCGCCGGTCACGAGCGCGACACGTCCTTTGAGATCACTCATCTGCTTTTCCTCTCGCGTTGAGTCTGGTCTGCTCCATGAGCTTGAATATGCGCTCCGGAGTCATCGGAAGAATGGATACGTCGATGCCGAGCGGCGACAGCGCGTCGGCGATCGCATTGGCTATGGCGGCCGGCGCGCCGATCGTGCCGCCCTCGCCCATGCCGCGGAATCCACCGGCCACCGCCGATTCGCTTTCGATGTGGACGACGTCCATGGCCGGCACTTCGGGTGCGGAGGGGATCACATAGTCGACGAGGCTCGCGCTTAAGAGCTGGCCGTCGTCGTCATAGACGAGCTCTTCGAACAGCGCCGCACCAATACCTTGCGCGACGCCGCCGTGGACCTGGCCATCGACGATCATCGGATTGATGATCCTGCCGCAATCCTCCGCGACGACGTATTTCAGGATCTGGACGAAGCAGGTCAGGGGATCGACTTCCACCACAGCGATGTGAGTGGCTGCCGCAGTCGTCCCGTTGATAGGGTCGTAGGTGTATGTCCCCGTCAGTTCCTCGCGTGCCTCGACGGGCAGCGTCTTCATGTCGGAATAAACAGCCTTGGCGACCTGCTTGAATGTCACCGCACGGTCAGTGCCGATGACCACGGCCTTGCCGTCCAAAACCTCGATGTCGTCCTGATTGGCCTCCAGGAGATGAGACGCGACTCGCTTGATCTTGTCCTGGAGGATGCGCGAGGCATGCTTGGCAGCACCGCCGCCGAGCACCGCGCTACGGCTCGCATACGTCCCGGTCGACATTGGGACCTCATCGCTGTCGCCTTGAATGACGCGGACGTCCTCGAAGCGGGCACCGAGATCATCGGCGACGATCTGCGCCAGCGTCGTCTCCAGTCCCTGCCCGTGTGAAGCTACACCGAACGCAGCGGTAATGGCGCCGGTGGAGTCGATGGTGATCTTCGCCGTCTCCGAGCCTGTGTTGATCGGCATTCCTGGCGCGACGGCGATCCGCGAGCCGATGCCGGTCAATTCCGCATAGGAGGCGATCCCGATGCCGAACAGACGCCCGTGCTTGCGCGCGTCCGCTTGCTGAGCGCGAAGCTGTTCGTAACCTACAGCTTCCGCAGCGGCTTCCAGGCACTCAACAAATCCTGTCTTGTCCCAGATGATTCCGGATGCAATCCGGTACGGGAATTCCTCGGCCGGGATCAGGTTGCGCCTCCTAATCTCGAGGGGATCAAGACCAAGTGCTTTGGCGCCAAGGTCCATCAGGCGCTCTGCAACGAAGGTCGAGATCGGCCGGCCGACGCCACGATACGGACCAGTCGGCGGCTTACAGGTGGCGACGCCGCGGACCGCACCCCGATACGACGCGATCTTGTACGGTCCAGGAAGGAAGCTGACGACCTGGACTGGCTCCAGCCCGCACGTCCAGGGATAGATCGAATAGGCCCCGACGTCACCGATCACGTCTGCTTGCAACGAAGTCGCTATCCCGTTGGCGTCGAAGCCCATCTCGGCATCGACGATTTCGGCGAAGGCTTGGCTCGAGCTGCTGACGTCCTCCAGTCGATCGGCAGTCCACTTCAGCGAGCGGCCGAGCTTGCGTGCCGCGATGCAGATCAGGAGCTCTTCAGGATAGAGCGACCCTTTCGATCCGAAGCTGCCTCCGACATCGGGCGCCACCACCCGCAAGCGGTGGCCTGGAAGGTCGAGCGATTCACAAATGGCGTCCCGCACAATGCCCGGAATGTTCGACGACGTATAAAGCGTAACGGCATCTCGTCGCTTGTCGTACTCGGCCGTGTAGCTCCGGGGCTCCATCGCAAGCGGCGCCTTGCGGGTCATCTCAAACCGGCCGCTCACCCTGACCGCAGCGGCCTTAAGATCGGCAGCCACGTCGCCCTTCTTGAACTCGCGCGCGATGAGGACATTGGTGCCCGCCTCTTCGTGCAGCAGTGCCGCGTCGCCTGCGATGGCGGTCTCTGCACGCGAGAGAGCGCCAAGCGGCTCGTAGTCGACATCGATCAACTCGAGCGCATCCTCGGCCAGATATCGCGAGGTGGCTATCACGGCGGCGACGGCTTCGCCGACATATCGGACCTTGCCGGTAGCCAGGGGCACGATTGGCGTCGCGTAATAGTTCGGCATCCGCGAGAATGGGATCACCGGCTTGAAGTCACCGGCGAGATTCTCCGCGGTGAAGACCGCAACCACCCCCGGCGACACCTGCGCAGCAACGGTATCGATCCGGGCGATCCGCGCATGCGGCTGCCCGCTGCGAAGGAACGCAACGTGAAGCGGCCGGTCCGGCTTCCGGTCGGCCGAATACTCGCCGCGCCCGGTCAAGAGCCGCGGGTCTTCAGTACGCTTGATCGCCGCGCCAACGTTGCGCGGTCGCAAGACGTCCGACGAATGGGGGCGCGTTTCGCTATTCATAGCCTTCGCTTCCCTTACGCAGGCTCTGCCATTGCTGGTCATCGTGGCCGCAAATCACCGTCGCGCCCGCCCTTTCGATCCGCCGCACCTCTGCGAACGTCTTCAATTGCTCATCGACGTTCCAGGTGTTGCGAGGCGCGGTATCGGCATCCAGATTCTGACGCAAACTGACCGAGTCAGATGCCAGCAAGAATTGTCCGTCGCGATCGAGGCCGACCAGCGCACCGAGCGTTCCCGGCGTATGGCCCGGTAACGGCACCAGCACGACGCTGCCGTCACCGAAAAGATCCCGCTCTCCGTTCAGCGCCTCGATGGGCTGGCCGTAGTCCCAATCCGCGCGGAGATAGCCGGCCGCTTCAGCACCCGGCGCCTGCGCGGCTTCGATCTCCTTGGCATGGGCCAGGATCGTGGCCTTCCGGAAGAACTGATTGCAGCCGCAGTGATCGGGGTGGAAATGAGAATTCACGACGATATCGATATCACCGGGCTCCATTCCGACGCAGGCCAGGCTTGGCAGCAGCGTTTCATTCGCGCCCATCAACGGCTTCATGACCTTCGCAAGCGTGCCCCAACGCGCCTCGGCGTGATCGACCACGGAAGGGTGACAGCCGGTATCGAACAGCACGTTGCCCTGCTTGTGCCGAATCAAGGCGCTACTGACAGGAAGATCGATCGTTTCACTACGGTCGGCGTCCGACACGTAGATGCTCTTCTTCATCCGAAGGCGACCGGCGGGGAGAAAATTGAGTTTCATGGCACGGTCTCCGCGCGCTTGCCCGCCGCAGCTCTGATCGCGGCGACAATGTTCTGGTATCCGGTGCAGCGGCAAAGATTGCCGGACAGCCCTTCCCTGATCTCGTCGTCGGTCGCGAGCGGATATTTCCGGAGCAGGTCTTCGCCCGTCATCAACATGCCGGGCGTGCAGAACCCGCATTGAAGCCCGTGATGCTCGCGAAACTGGGCCTGCAAAACGTTGAGTGTCTCCGGCGTCCCGAGGCCTTCCACGGTCGTGATTTCCGCGCCGTTGGCCTGAATGGCGAGCATCAGGCAGGAGCGGACGCTATCGCCGTTGACAAGCACCGTGCACGCGCCGCAAACGCCATGCTCACATCCGACATGAGTGCCTGTCAGTCCGAGCATATCACGCAGGAAGTCGGACAACAGGAGCCGCGGCTCGACGTCCTGTACGTCGTACTTCGTTCCGTTGACGGTCACCGATACTGTCGCGCTCATCGCCGATCACTCTCCGCGGCCAGGGCCGTCTGCATGGCACGCCTAGCCAGCTGCCCGAGCAAGTGCTGGCGGTACTCGGCGGAAGCGTGAAGATCGCCGTTTGCAGACACGCTGGACGTGACAAGCTCGGAAAATCGATCCGGCATCTGGTCGTCTATGGCGATACCGCGGAGTTGTCCCTCAACCTCTTTCAGCCGGAGCGGCGTGTCGGCCACGCCCATCACGGCCACGCGCGCGTCCTTGATGGTGGAAGCACCGCGCCGGACAGAGACGGCGATACTGGCGAGCGCGAAATCACCGAAGCGACGAGCGACTTCCTCGAAGGCCCATCCGTTTTGCTGAAGGATTGGAAATTCGATCTCCACCACGATGTCCTCCGGCTCCAGGCAATTCGTCAGCGCGTCGACGAAGAAGTCCTCGGCGGCGATCGTCCGTCGGCCGGACGGTCCCTGAACCGATAGGCTCGCGCTGTAAAGCAGTGATAGCATTGGCAGTTCTGCGGCGGGATCCGCGTGGGACAGGCTACCGCCGATCGTGCCGCGATTGCGGATCGCGAGGTGGGCCACGTGACGCATGGCCGCCGCCATCACGGGCAGCTTCGATGCGATCAGCGGCGACTGCTCGATCTCGCGATGGCGCGTCAATGCGCCGATCGCGACGCGATCGCCTCTCAGCTCGATGAATGACAGCTCCCTGATGCCATTGAGGTCGACCAGCACCGCAGGCCGTGTCATCCGGAAGTTAAGAAGCGGCAGCAGGCTCTGGCCACCGGCGAGAACCTTGCCCTCACCATTGGCCGCGCGCAAAGCTTCGACTGCGGCATCCACCGTTGTCGGCGCCACATAGTCAAACTTGGCAGGCTTCATCGTATTTGCCCTCCAAGACCGCGTCCGCGCTTGCCATCGCTATTCGCCACGAAACCGCGGAGCTCTCTTCTCCGCAAACGCGCGACGGCCTTCCCTGAAATCCTCGCTGTCGGACGCGATGTCGACCAGCTGCTGCGCGCCGGCCAAATCGAGGCCGCCGGCCCCCATCGAAAGCCCGTTCAGCATGTATTTCGCACCGGCGATCGAAAGTGGCGCATTGTCCGCCAGCCGTTTCAGGAAGCGCTCGGCGGCGAGCGGCGCATCGTCGTGGATCTCGTCGATCAACCCCATCGACATCGCCTGCTCGGCCGGATAGCGGTCCGCGGAGTAAAGGATGCGCTTGGCGTTTGCGATGCCCGTCAGGGCCAGCAACCGCTGCACGCTTCGAACGCCGTAGACGATTGAGAGCTTTGCCGCGGGAATCCCGATCGTTGCGGTACGATCGCCGAAGCGAAAGTCGCATGCCAACGCGAGATGGCAACCGCCCCCAAGGCAATAGCCGGAAATGGCTGCGACAACGGGCTTTCCCAGCGTCGCGATCGCGCCTGAACAGGAATCGACGGCGACTTCGTATTCGGCACTCTGTCGCTTGTCGTCCCGAATACTGTCGAACTCGGAGATATCGGCGCCGACGGAAAAGTTTTTGTCCTCACCCGTCAGCACGACCGCTCGAACATCCCGGTCGCTCGCGAAGTGCGAGAAGATGTCGGCGAGTTCACACCACATCGCCAGCGTGACGGCGTTCCTCGCCGAGGGCCGGTTCAATGCGACCCGCGCTATGCCGTCCCTTTTCGCCACGATTATATCTTTCACGAAGGCCTCTCCTCCCGAACAGACGACCTTTGGGCCGAATGCCTATCGTCACTTGCATAAGTAGACTGATTTTCGAGGCGAAGTCAAGGTGGCCACGCGCAGGGCCCGTCTCCTCGGAACCAAAAGCAGGGGCCGCTCCGTGATCTACCCTCGACAGAGAGGGCAAGCACATTGCGATGCAGGCTCATCCAATCACAATGTGGTCGTGGTCACGACAAATACGGGTGATATCGGCCAGTGCAGATCGAGGCGCGGGAGCGCCGTAGCGTTCGCAATAAAACTAGTCGTCTGACCGCTCAAAGCTGCGCTGCGCATGACATCGAGCACATTGGAGACCATTTCATCGAACAGCATGACCTTGGGTCGCATTCGCGCCGCTGCTGTTCGTCGAAAATTCGAGACCGGAGCTTCTCGGCTTGAGGTGCGGCCCCAGCGCTCAAAGAACGGACATGACGCCCTTCTTCGCCTTGCTTCTGGCTCCGCCGACGCACCTTCGTTTGATGTGCGAACAGGTTGAAGGATCACAGACCATGTATCAGCGCGGAGGCGGGCGAACGGCCGCCCTTCGGCGGGAAGGACAAATTCCCGCATAAACTCGAAATACTTTTCGAATTCCTGCGCCAAGCACTCGATCGCCTCACAATATCCACGCCGCCCTTCGGATAGAAGGTTACGGCTACAGACGGAGATTGCGAAGGTCGGCGTCCAAAGAAATTAAACTTCAAAAGTGCCGTGTCTGGCTGACGCCGAGCGGAAACCAAGGCCGGTGCGGGAGCGACAACCGATCACTACCGAAAGGCCGGCGCCACGATCGCCGATCACGCCCATGACGTATTCGCCTCTCTCGGCCGTGGCATGCCATCCGCGAGCGCGCAGGGGTGCCGGAAGCCATTCCTTAAGCGTTACGACATTCTAGCATCGTCCGAGGCTTGCGAAACGGCCTCCCTATTCAGCACGTTGCTAAACTGAACAACACTTCTCTGAAGATGATCGAGCGGCACTACGCGAAGTATATCTCGACAGCCTTGGAAGATCTATTATCGTGTGCCTTGCAGACGGGCGCGCGATTTGCGCAGGCAAAGCGGATGCGCGTCAGTGATGCACAATGGAAAGAAGCGACGCTTGATGGTACCACGTTCCTACCGCAATAGCGGGCGGGGATGCGCGGGCTACCGCGGTGGTCCGAACCGGTCGCAAAAGGCACCATGTTTGTTGCCACGGCCACTGCGGCTCCGCCCGAAGACCCCACACGTTCGTGTTACATCGATCGGGTTTTCGGTCGCGCCGCAGAGACGATTCACCGTGTTGGCACCGATGCTCAATTCCGGAAGGTTCGTCTTTCGACAACAATGCCTCCGGCGCTGCGGATAATCGCCGTGATGTCGTCGTAGGCCACGGGAATGTTGTTTTCGAACTTCTTCGAGCCATAGGTCTTAAAATACCCTGCATCGCCTGGATACCCTTGATCGCCGCGGGGAGTCCGTGAAGCGCGCCGAGGACGTCGCCGCGCATGACCGCGGCCTCAACTGCTTTTGCTTCGGTCCGCGCCCGCTCATAATCCCGAACAACCATCGCGTTCACGGCGGGATCAATCGCCTCATCTGCTCGATGCAGGATTCCGGCAACTCAACGGGCAAAAGTTGTCTGCTTCCGATCAGTCGACGAGCTTCGACGGAAGTAAGGTCGCTTGGACGGATCATGCGAAGTCTCCGCCGGTTATGAACGTTCCAGATCGAACTCCGAAAGCGGCCACCGCAGTTGACCGGCTGTCAAGCAGGCGGTTTGCCCAAGACGGTCACGAATGCCCGCGCAACCTCATCCAAACGTTGTTCCGGCAAGCCTGCAACGTTAATACGTCCGTCCTCGACCAAGTAGATCGCGTGCTCTTTGCGCAGTCGATACACCTGGTCCGCGGTTGCCCCAATTCGTGAGAACATGCCCCTCTGTCGAGCGACAAATGCGAAATGAGTGCTATTCGACTGTCGCTGCAGAGCCTCGGCGAAACCGAGCCTCAGACTGACCATCCGCCGACGCATGCCCTCGAGTTCAGCCTCCCAATCTCCTCTGAGCCCAGCATCGCTAAGAACAATTCGGACAGCGGCTGCCCCGTGGTCGGGTGGCATCGAATAAAGGCTCCGCGCGGCCCCAAGGAGTTGAGCCGCGGCGATTTCGCTCTGTCCTGATGTGCGTCCGACGATGACCGCCGCTCCAACGCGATCGCGGTAAACACCGAAGTTCTTGGAGCAGCTCGCGGCAACAACCATTTCGGGGACTTGCGCAAAAACAGACCTAAGCCCCGCCGCGTCCTGCTCGAGCCCCTCCCCGAGCCCCTGATACGCGATATCGATAAAGGGCAGCAAAGCCCGATCTGTCAGAACGTCCGCCAACTCGCCCCACTGCGCCAAATCAAGATCGGCGCCGGTCGGGTTGTGACAGCATCCATGCAAAAGAACGATGTCCCCAGGGGCGGCAGTCTTCAACGATGCGATCATTGCGTCGAAACGAACGTCGTGGGTCTCGGCGTCGAAGTACGCGTAACTCCGTGTCGCAAGCCCCGTCGCCGCGATTAGTCCGGCATGCCCGGGCCAGCTCGGCTGGGGGGTCCAGATGGTGGCTTCCGGCTTGGCACGATGCAACAATTGCAAGAGCGTTCGCAACGCGCCCATACCTCCAGGCGTCTGGCAGGCGCGAATACGTGAAGTGTCAGCAGACGGTCCGAACAGAAGCTTCACGATCGCGCGCGTAAAGCCGACGTCGCCGACGGGACCAAGATAGCTCTTGCTCTCTTGGTCAGCGAGAAGGCGCCGCTCCGCCTCGCGAATTGCGCCGAAGACCGGCGTTCGACCCGCCGCATCTTTGTAGACCCCTATCCCAAGGTCGACCTTTCTGGTTCGAGGGTCCTCCCTGAACAGATCGATCAGCGCTAGGATTTTGTCGGGCTGAGCTGGGGTCAGCGTTTCAAACATGACGGATGTCTCACTTTTCCCTAGTCGATCGACGCATCCCCACGGATAAATGGCCAGGGACTGGGCTCAGACCCCTTTTCAACCGGAACTTCGATCAACGCTGGTGCATCGAGCGACAATGCCTTCTCAAGCGCGATCCGCAAGTCGCCCGGCGATCCCGCCCGGAGCGCGGTCACGCCAAAGGACTCCGCAAGTCTGCAAAAATCGGGGTTCGTCAGATCGGAACCGATAAATCGGCCGTCATACGACTGCTTCTGGTCGCGAAGGACATTTCCGTAGGCGGAGTTGTTGAAGACGACCGACACCACGCCGATGCGATGCTGAACGGCGGTTGCAAGCTCCTGCGCTCCGAACAAGAAGCCGCCGTCGCCAGAGATCGAAACAACAGCCTTGTCCCGGTGGGCGACCTTGACCCCTAAGGCGGTGTTGTAGCCAAAGCCGAGGTTCTCTTGATATCCGCAGGTCACGTACCTTCGGGGCTCGTAGACCGGAAAACCCAGACGAGCCGCGAAACCCATCTGGCTGACCTCCTCAACAAGAAAGCCGTCCTTTGGCAACACCTCACGCAGAACTTTGAGATATTCCATCTGCGGTTGGAGGCCGCCCATTGCAGCTTCGGCCTTCCGGTTCAGCTCACGAAACTCGTCGCCGCGATTTCTCGCGCGCGGCGTGCGATCGAGGTCCTTCAGAAGGGCCCGGATCCCTTCTGAGGCGTCGGCGACTATGCCAACTTCGGGCTTCAGCCGGACCATCTCGACCGGATCAATATCGATCCGGATTGTCTTCAGCCGCGGCGGATGAGAGCGCCAGGTCATATGAAGCCGGCTCCCAATCCCGATCAGCAAATCGACGTTGCGAAAGAAAGAGGATGCTGCGACAAAGTTGAGCCAATTGGGATCGTCTGCCGAGAGCACACCTTTTCCTGAGCGATAAGACGTTACGGGGGCCTGCAGATGATGCGAGAGCGCGCGCACCTCGTCGGCTGCATCAACGGCGCCGCCGCCCACGATGATCAGGGGATTCCGAGCGCCGGCAATCAGCGCAGCCGCCGCCTTGATCGCATCCGGATCAGGTGCCGGTGCCGGCGATGCCGTTCCGATCATAGGCTCTTCGATCAGCGCCCTCTGCCCGAAAACGTCCCAAGGTGCCTCCACAGCGACCGGCCCGCGCCTCCCCGAGGTCATGCGTGCAAACAAGCTCGCCATAGTGGCATAGGTGGCGCTTGGATGATCAATATGCTCGGCGCCTCTCGTCAGTCCGCGAAGCGTCGCGAGTTGATCGGGCAGCTCATGAAGCTGACCACGCCCGCGGCCGATCAGATGGGACATGATGTTTCCCGTGATACACATCACGGGCGCATTTGCGCCGTACGCCGTGCAGAGCGCGGCGCCGGAGTTGAGAACGCCAGGCCCCGGCACTACGGTGTAGATGCCGGGACGTCCGGAGCATTTGGCATACCCGTACGCCATATATCCGGCCCCCTGCTCGTGGCGCGTCGAGATGAAGCGCAGCGCATTTCGCTCCGCATACAGCCCGTCCATAAGATCGTAGGTATGGGCCCCCGGGACTCCGAAGACCGTATCCACCCCGTGCGCTACCAATGCGCGTGCGATCTTTCGCCCTGTCGTTTCACTTTTGCCTTCTGTCACTTACCTGTATTCCTGAGAGAGCCGCTTCTGCCCCTATGTGCCGAGCCGTTGGGATGCGTCTTGGAGGCCTGGCAAGCAAGAAACTCCGCGACCGGCGGCTACTGCCTAACCAGCAACGACGAACGCTGACCTTTGCGTCCTAAAATCGTCACGCGAGCAGCAGCGCATCCTCGTCGATCACCTTGCCGCGGATTTTGGTGAACATGCTCAGGAGGTCCTCTACCGTGGCCGACCTTCTTTCGGCGCCAGAGAGGTCCATAATGATCTTGCCTGCATCGAGCATGATCGTTCGCGTTCCATGTTGGAGAGCCAGGCCCATAGAGTGGGTTACCATCAACGTCGTCAGCTTCTTCTCAGAGACGATCCTGTCGGTCAGCTCAAGCACGAATTTGGCACTTCCGGGGTCGAGCGCTGATGTGTGCTCATCCAAGAGCAGGATGTCCGACTTTGCGAGTGACGCCATGATCAGACTCACAGCTTGTCGCTGCCCACCGGAGAGCATGCCCATGAGCTCGCCAAGCCTGTTCTCGATCCCAAGTCCCAGCTTCGACAGCTCCTCGCGGAAGAGCGATCGCAACGTCCTGTTCGATGCCAGAGCAGCCCCGCGCAATTGACCGCGCTTCGCCGCCATCGCCATATTCTCCTCGATGGTGAGGCCGGCGCACGTCCCCATCAGCGGATCCTGGAACACCCTGGCTATCGAGCTGGCACGGCGGTGCGCGGGCAGCTTCGTTACGTCGACATCGAAAATCTCGACCTTGCCCGACGTCACCGGCGCTTCACCGGACATAACGCTGAGCAATGTGGATTTGCCGGCGCCGTTGCTGCCGATGACGGTAACGAACTCTCCGGCAGCGATGCTTAGCGAGATATCGCGGAGTGCCCTCGTCTCTAGAACCGTGTCCCGGTTGAATGTGCATTGGACGTTGGAGAGCCGAATCACGCGCCGCTCCTTTGAGTAGCAACGGCCTTCTGATTGAAGCGCTGCATCAACTTCCTCGAAAGAGCTCGGAAGCGCGGTATTCTCAGCATCATCGCGACAGCCACCAGAACCGCGGTCACAAGGTTGAGATCGCCGGCGCTTAGTCCGATCCATTCCGATTCCAAGGCGATCGAGACCGCAAATCGATAGAGCACCGAGCCGATCACGGTTCCGACGATCACCCACACGATGTTGCCGGAGCGAACCAAGGCTTCTCCCAGGATGACGGCGGCAAGGCCGGCCACGATAGACCCCACGCCGACCGTGATATCCGCAAAGCTGTTGCTTTGAGCAAATAGACAGCCACCCAGCGCGATGAACCCGTTGGCAATCGCCAGCCCCACATAAATATGCAGGCTGGTCGAAGAACGCGCCATTCGCGGATTGGCACCTGTCGCGCGCATCGCGAGCCCAAACTCGCTCTTCATGAACCACGCAAACAAGGCGGTAAGCACGGATACGCCCACGAAAATCGCAATCGGATTGCCGAGCCAGGCCGGCCAGCCGAAGGTCGTGCCTAGAGGCGTGAAAATCGTGTTCTTGCCGAGCAGCGCAACGTTTGGCGCACCCATGATCCGCAAGTTAATCGAGAACAGCGCCGTCAGCGTCAGCATGCTGGCGATCAGGTTCACGATCCTAACGCGGATGCTGAGAAAGGCGGTGACAAGGCCTGCCGCAAAGCCAGCAAGCACAGCTACGACCGTCGCGGTCCACGGATTATAGCCAGCAACGATCATTGTTGCTGCAACGGCAGCGCCGAGAGAGAAGCTTCCATCCGCCGTCAGGTCCTGAAAGCTGAGGACCTGAAAAGCCAGGAAGATTCCAAGCGACACGAGCGAATAGATCAAACCGACTTCAACCGCACCCGCAACGGAGATAATGCTCATTTGAACCTGCGAGAGCAGTTAATTCATCACTTTGACGGCAGCGTTCTTGAGCAGGCCGTCCGGAATACCGATGCCCAGACGATCGGCAAGCTTCTTGTTGATGACCACAGCTGTTTCTTTGGTAGTCTCGGAATCGATCTTGCCGACGTTTTCTCCCTTGAGGATCCTCAAGACCATATCGCCGGTCTGACGGCCGATGCTCAGATAGCTAAATCCAAGCGCGGCGAGCGTGCCCTGATCGAAATTGGAATCGGCAGCGTTTCCAAACACTGGAATGTTGTGCTCACCGGCCACTTGCAAAAGTGTAGCTGACGCCGCCGTGACAGAATTGTCCGCAAGCGAGAAGATCGCGTCGACCTTACCAACAAGACTTTGAGTAGCGTTCTTTACAAAAGCAGTTCCGTTCGCGGGGGGCGCGACAATTTCAATCCCCATTTCTTCGCCATACTGCTTCAGGAGTTTTACGAGCACGACCGAATTAGCTTCGCCTGGATTGTACGGGGCTCCAACACGTTTCAGGTTTGGCATGATCTGCTTTGCCAGCTGGAGCTGCTCCTTGATGGGCGACATGTCCGAAACGCCGGCGATATTTCCCGTTCCCGACGCTTTGAAGGACTTGATCAGGCCTGCCGCCACGGGGTCTGTGACCGCGCTGAATACGATCGGAATGTCTTTCGTGGCCGAGGCGACCGCCTGCGCGGAGGGAGTGGAGATGGCGACAATTACATCGGGGCGATCGCCTGCGAACTTCCTCGCTATTTGCGCTGCGATGGCGGCTTGGCCTTGTGCAGACTCGTAGACGACCTGGAGGCGATCTTCGCCATAGCCAGCGGCTTTGAGCTTCTCGACGACACCGTCACGGACGGCATCGAGTTGCGGATGCTGCACAATGGCGGTGATGTAGACTTTAACTTTTTCTGCGGCGTGAACAGCCGGCGCCGTCGTTAAGGCCCACGCTCCGACGACGACTGCAAAAGCGCTTTTCTTCCAAGCGTAACCACCCATGATGTTTCTCTCCAGATGACTGCGCTCTGAGCACTCGAGGCCGGCACAATCTGCTCCTGGCGAGTAGATAGCTGAAGGCACTCGGGAGGGCTGTATCTGGCGATACAGGCAAGGGATGCTAGCGCGTTGTGCCCATGCTGCTTACCGTTAGGACACTGTGCTCTCGCTCCGCCGGAAGTATCCTCCCCTCGACCTCGCCAAACCCGACGCGATAGCCGTTGCCCTGGCACCAGCCGCGCATAACGAGGCTGTCGCCGTCTTCCAGGAACGAGCGCTTGGCGCCGCCGGGCAGTTCGACCGGCTCGGTGCCGTTCCAGCAGATCTCCAGCAAGCTGCCGCGCTGATTCTTCTCCGGGCCGGAGATGGTGCCGCTGCCGAGGAGATCGCCGACGTTCATCGCGCAACCACTCGACGCATGGTGCATCAATTGCTGCACCGAGGACCAATACATGTACTTGAAATTGGTACGGCTGATGTTGGCAGGCGCGTCGGCACCGGCGGCGCGCAAGGAGACATCGAGCTCGACATCGTAGTTCTGTGGCTTCGCCTGCTTGAGATAATCCAGCGGCACCGGCTCTTGCTCCGGCCCCTTCAGGCGGAACGGCTCCAGCGCCTCGCGCGTCACCACCCAGGGGCTGATCGAGGTCGCGAAAGCTTTCGCCAGGAACGGCCCGAGCGGCACATATTCCCATTGCTGGATGTCGCGCGCGCTCCAGTCGTTGAGCAGCACGAAGCCGAAGATCATCTCCTCGGCTTGGCTCTCGGTGAGCATGCCGCCCATCGGCGACGGCTGGCCGATCACGACGCCCATCTCCAGCTCGAAATCAAGCCGCTTGCATGGCCCAAAACTCGGCACGTCGACATTCGGCGGCTTCAATTGCCCGCGCGGCCGCTTCACCTTGGTGCCGGAGACCACAACGGTGGACGCACGGCCATTATAGGCGATCGGCATGTGCAGCCAGTTCGGCTGCAGCGCATTGTCCTTGCCACGGAACATCACGCCGACATTGGTGGCGTGCTCCTTCGACGAATAGAAATCGGTGTAGCCGGAGACCGCGAACGGCAGATGCAGTCTTGCCTCGCGCATCGGCACGAGCGCGCGGCTGCGCAGCTCCTCGTTATCGCGCAGCTCCGGATGATCCGCGCGCAGCAGCTCGCTGATCCGCGCCCTGGTCTTGCTCCAGACTTTTGGCCCGAGCGCCATGAAAGCATTGAGCAAGGGTCCGGAGAACACGCCGAGCGGTCCGACATCGAGCCGCGAGTCCTGCTCGAGCTCCCAGAGATCGAGCACGTAATTTCCGATCGCCACCCCGACCCGTGGCGTCGGATTCGCCGCGGTCGAGAACGCGCCGTAGGGCAGGTTCTGGATCGGGAAGTCGGAGGCGGGATCGACGTCGATGAAGGAGCGGAGGCTGGGGTCGTTGGGGTGGGGCATTGGTTTCCTGCCGGATGTTTTTGACAATCTATCCGCCGTCATTCCGGGATGCGCCGCGAGGCGCAGGCCCGGAATCCATACTCACGATCGTGGTTATGGATTCCGGGCTCGCCGCTATGCGGCGCCCCGGAATGACGAGCGGAGACACTACGGCTTGTTCGGATCGAACCGCTTCTCGAGCCCCTTCCAGCAATCCGCATAATCGTCCTGCAATGTCGACGACTTCGCGGCATGTGCCGTGACGCGCTGCGGGTAGCGGGTCTCAAACATGAAGGCCATGGTGCCCGTGAGCTTCACCGGCTTCAGCTCGCCATTGCTGGCGTGCTCGAAGGCGTCGCGGTCGGGGCCGTGCGGCAGCATGCAATTGTGCAAGGAGATGCCGCCCGGGACGAAGCCTTGCGGCTTGGCATCGTAGACGCCGTAGATCAGGCCCATGAACTCGCTCATGATGTTCATGTGGTACCAGGGCGGACGGAAGGTGTTGTCGGCCACCATCCAGCGCTCGGGGAAGATGACGAAGTCGATATTCGCGGTGCCCGCGGTCTCCGACGGCGAGGTCAGTACCGTGAAGATCGAGGGATCGGGATGGTCGAAGCCGATCGCACCGACCGGTGAGAAGGTGCGCAGATCGTATTTGTAGGGCGCGTAATTGCCGTGCCAGGCGACGACGTCGATCGGCGAATGGGTTAGCTGCGTCTTGAACAGCGAGCCGCCCCATTTCACGAACAGCTCAGTCGGCGTGTCCTTGTCCTCGTAGTTAGCGACCGGCGTCAGGAAGTCGCGCGCATTGGCGAGGCAGTTGGCACCGATCGGGCCGCGCTCCGGCAGCGTGAAGGCGCCGCCATAGTTTTCGCAGAGATAGCCGCGCGCCGGGCCATTTGGAATCTCGACCCGGAACTTGACGCCGCGCGGGATCACGATGATCTCGCCGGGCTCGGCGTCGATGCGGCCAAACTCGGTGACGAGGCGCAGATTGCCCTGCTGGAGCACGAACATCAGCTCACCGTCGGCATTGTAGAAGTGCTGGTCCACCATCGACTTGGTGATGAGGTAGACATGCGCCGCCATGCCGGCCTGCGTGTTGACGTCACCGGCCGTCGTCATGGTCTGCACGCCCTGCAGGAAGGTCACCTCCCCCTTCGGCAGCGGCGTCGGGTCCCAGCGCAATTGCGCGATCGGCAGCTCGTACTCATGGCACGGCGCCGAGCGCCACAGGCCGGCATCGACCTTCTCAAAGCGGCCGGAATGCTTCACCGAGGGCCGGATGCGATAGAGCCAGGAGCGCTCGTTAGTGCCGCGCGGCGCGGTGAAGGGCGAGCCGGAAAGCTGCTCGGCATAGAGCCCATAGGCGCAGCGCTGCGGCGAATTGCGCCCGATCGGCAGCGCGCCCGGCAACGCCTCGGTCTCGAAACTGTTGCCGAAGCCGGACATGTAGCCCGGCGTCACCTGGGCCGAGCTGCGGATGATCTGGTCAGGCGAGGTATTGATGTTCATGACTATCCTCCTCCTTGCAGGGCGGCCCACATTTCCTGGTCGCGCTTGTCGGTCCAGATCACGGGATCGTCGATCCCGGACGCTTCGTCATAGGCGCGCGACACGTTGAACGGCAGGCAGTGCTCGTAGATGGCGAAGCTCGAAAATTTGGGCTCCATCACCTCGCGGGTCGCGGCCATCGATTCCTTCAGCGTACGCCCTTTCGCGACCGAGATTTCGGCTGCGCCATAGAGCGAGGTGACGAAATCGCGCGTCATCGCGATGGCTTCGCGCACGGTGGCCGTGCCCTTCAGCGCGTCGCCGCGGCCCGGCGCAATCGCCTTGGGATTGAAGTTGCGGATCTCGTTCAGCGTCATTGGCCATTCGCGCAGATGCGCATCGCCGCAATAGCAGGCCGAATGGTATTCGATGAGGTCGCCGGAGAACATGACTTCGGCGTCCGGCACCCAGGCGACGATATCGCCGGAGGTGTGGCCGGCGCCAAGCTGCATCAGCCGGACCTCGCGCTTGCCGAGATAGATCGACATCTCGCCTTCGAAGGTGAGCGTCGGCCAGGTCAGGCCGGGGATGCTCTGCGCATCCTGGAACAGGCGCGGGAAACGGCCGTATTCGGAATCCCAATCCTGCTTGCCGCGCTCTTCAATGAGGCGATAGGTCTCCTGCGAGGCGACGATGCCTTGCGCCTTGTAGGCGGAAGCGCCGAGCACGCGCACGGCGTGATAGTGCGAAAGCACGACATATTTGATCGGCTTGTCGGTGACCGCGCGTACGCGCTCGATCACCTTGTTCGCCATCGCCGGCGTTGCCTGCGCGTCGAACACGAGACAGCCGTCGTCGCCGACGATCACGGCCGTGTTGGGATCGCCCTCGGCGGTGAAGGCGTAGAGATCGGTGCCGATCTCGGAGAAGGTGACTGTCTTCTCAGCGAGATCGCCGGTGGATGCGAAATTCTTCGCCATCGGGTCATCCTTTAATTCAGTGGTTTTTTTGCTGCCGAACGCTGAGCGACCGGTCGTTGACGCCCGCCCGGTTCGCCACGACCCAACTAGCGGCTCTATCGGTGTCCCCAGACAAATCTTTCTTGACCTTCTGCAATTTGCCAAGGGCTTACCAAGGCCTCTACCACCGCATTTGGCGTGTTTCTGTAGCACCGTATACCAGCGTCGCTTTTCGGTTGGTTCTAGTCTTCGGCGTCAATGAGCGACGATGTCCAACGGGGCATTGACGCCCGATTTGATCGGAGAGGGCCTTTGTATACGACGAGTACCGCGTTTCTGGATGCTTTGCAGGAAGCTGGCGTGTCATACATCTTCGCCAATTTCGGCAGCGATCACCCGGCCATTATTGAAGCCCTTGCGAACGCCAAGGCCCGAGGCCGTTCCCTTCCTCGCTTGGTGACCTGTCCCAACGAAATGGTAGCGCTGTCTGCCGCACATGGCTTCGCGCAGGTTACCGGGCGCGCCCAAGCTGTTGTGGTCCATGTCGAATGCGGCACCCAATCTCTCGGCGGCGCGGTCCACAATGCAGCCAACGGGCGGATACCTGCTCTGATTTTTGCTGGCGCATCGCCCTTCACGCAGCGTGGAGAGATGTTCGGAAGCCGCAACGAATACATCCACTGGATCCAGGACGTGCGTGATCAACGCGGGCTCGTTCGCGGCTATGTGAAGCACGACAATGAAATTCGGACCGGCCACAATGTGAAGCAAATTGTCCGGCGCGCGATGCAGGCGGCCCACAGCGATCCTCAAGGCCCAGTCTATCTTGTAGGGGCCAGAGAGGTGATGGAGCAGCCGCTGAACGAAGAGGAACGTGAATCTCACTCCATTCCGCTGTCGGCTTCGGCACTCGCCCCCGCGGACGCTGCATACGTGGCGAACATGCTTACCGACGCCAAGATGCCTGTCGTGGTCACCTCGTATCTAGGACGAAGGAAAGCCGCCGTTCCAGAACTGGTCGCGCTCTGCCAGCGTCTTGCCGTGGGCGTGATCGAGTCCGTGCCGTGCTGCATGAACTATCCGCAGAACGACCCCATGTACCAAGCCAATCAATGGAATGAGGCGTTGCAGAACCCCCTCCTCGCCGAGGCTGATGTCGTACTCATCATCGATAGCGATGTTCCTTGGATCCCGACCATCAATCAGCCTTCGCCGTCGGCTCGCATCGTTCACATCGACGTCGACCCGCTGAAAGAGCGTATGCCTCTGTGGTCGTTCCCGGTGGAGCGCAGTTATCGGGCCGATGCGGCGACCGCGCTTCGACAGATCAACGACATATTGCAAGCCATGCCCGTCAATCCGCAGGTGGATCGGCGACGATCCCGCCTCGTGACGGCACATAACGAGCGGCGTCGGCTTCTGCGCGCGAAGGAGCCCCTCGCCGATCCGGCCGGCGTCGTAACACCTGAGGCTTTGACCACCGCTGTTCGCGAACGGCTGGATTTGGATGCCCTCGTCGTGAACGAGGGCATCTCAAACTACAAGACCATCATCGATCATCTCGAGCTTTCTCGTCCCGGCAGCATGCTCTGCAGTGGAGCAGGCTCACTCGGCTATAATGGCGGAGCAGCGATCGGGGCGAAGCTCGCGCGGCCGGACCAATTCGTCGCGTGTCTGACGGGAGATGGGTCCTACATGTTTTCGGCGCCGTCAACCGTCCATTGGATGGCGAGGCACTATGAGACGCCCTTCCTTCAGGTCATCTACAACAATCGAGGTTGGAAGAGCCCGAAACTCTCGACGCAGGCGCTTCGGCCGAATGGGGCCGCCGGACGGCGCGACGGCATTGGTGTCGAATTCGATCCTCCGCCGGATTATGCGGGGATCGCTGCCGCCGCCGGGGGAGCGTTTGCGCGAACCATCAAGCGAGCTGGCGAACTTCATCAGGCACTTGATGAAGCATTTGACGTCGTTCGAACCGAGCGGCGATGTGCCGTTCTTGATGTTTGGCTGCAGGCACTTTGAGCACCACTCGGGCCGGCAGCAGCGGGATGAACCCATGCACGGGACAATCGATCTAGATTGCGACCAGGGATGGCAACGGCAACGCTATTTCCAATGGTGGACCGGCGCCAAGGCTGACATTGAGGTGCGTGAGCCTGGGAAGGGCAAGGTCGTCGCCGCAATCGGAATCGCCGGCCCCGATCTGCACTGCGAGCGGTAGGCTCCTGGTTCATCAGAAGCTCGCACAGGAGTTTGCGCGCGGAGCGTGGACCGGGCCTGCATGCCATCAACGCCGTGGGTCGCGATCAGGTCCCGGCCAACGTCGTTTGACTTCTTGCCCGCCAATTTGCCGAGAATCCTCTCTCGGCTCGACAAGCTGGCGCGCTGCTCGGTCGCGGAGAGGTCCGTCTTGCAACTGCCTTTGGCGAGTGCCAAGTTCTGCCCATGAGCCGAGAA
Source organism: Bradyrhizobium sp. CCBAU 51627 (assembly GCF_028128765.1). Classification (GTDB taxonomy): domain Bacteria; phylum Pseudomonadota; class Alphaproteobacteria; order Rhizobiales; family Xanthobacteraceae; genus Bradyrhizobium. Next base: position 673,899 of record NZ_LBJG01000024.1, on the reverse strand, counting down.
CTCACTGAAACCTGGCACCTGACGGAGGAGCTGGTTGCTCCATGGTTGCGCGTCGCCAACCGCGCCAAGAAAATCGATCTACGCAAAGGGCAACATCTTTACGATCAGGGAGAGGTTAGCCCCTACTTCTGGTTTCTGATCAAAGGCGAGATGAAGGTCTCTATGACTCGCCCGGACGGCGAAGAGATCGTGGTGGATGTCTTCGGTCCTACATCTCTCTGCGGCGATGGTCCGGCCTTGGATGGTAAGCCAAGATTTACCGCGGGACAGGCGACGCGCGATTCCAGCTTCTTGCGCTTCGACGCCCGTGACCTACCAAGCATTTTCAAACTGGATACTGATCTACCCCTTTCGCTCCTGCAAATTTCCAGCATTAAGCTGCGGGTCGTCGCGACTCGGCTTCAGTTCCTAGGAAGCTCATCAGTTCAGGATAGAATAGCGGAAACGTTGCTTCGTCTCGCGAACAATTTCGAGGACGGCGAACACAGCGATGGCCTGGTGCGAACGCGGCTCTCACATGCCAAGCTCGCTGCCATGACCGGAACAACGCGCGTATCCGTGACGCGTACGCTCAAGCGCCTGCGTGAGAGCGGCGTAATCGCGGTCGAGCCGGACGGCCTGTTGCGCATTGTAAATTCGGAAAAATTGCTAGCTCAGTGACCGTGTGTCAGGACGATCGTACGTTGCCCCTGCCGTTGTTCGTCCAAAGCGGCCGGGCTCGACAAGGTCTGTAACTCCGTATACCGGCGCCTGTCCCCCAATGTGCAAGCATCATTGCACTTACGTCAAAACGGGGGAAATCATGCGCAATTTTGCTTCAGAGCTGTGTTGTGCGAGCGCCGCGGCCGCAGCCATCTTCATCGTTCAGCCGGCTGTGGCCCAGGAAAAGCCGGAGCTTAGAATCACGGCAATCATCTCGTCGACGGGAGCTGCGTCTCCGATCGGTATCCCCGAACGCATGGCTGCCGACCTTTGGGAAAAAAAGTTCTCGGCCCGAACGGATTTACCTTACAGGCCCAAAGTGACGATCTACGACGACGCATCGGACCCAACGAAATCGTTGAGCATTGCGCGAAAAGCCATAGAAGAGGACCGCGCGCATGTCGTCATCTGCTGTACGACGACTCCTGCATCCTTGGCCATCATCGATACGGTAACCGCCGCGAAGGTTACGAACATCTCGATGGGCGCGGCGACAAGTGTCGCTTCACCGGCGTCCAGCAGACCGTTTACCTACAAGACGCCGATCTCGGACAACCTTCTGTTTCAGCAGATGCTCGGCTACATGAAGAGCCATGGCATCAAGCTGGTCGGCTTCTTCGGCGCCGAAGATTCTTACGGCGAAAACGGCCTCAAGGAGCTTCAGAATGTGGCCAAGGCGGATGGACTTGAGGTCGTCGCCACGGAGCGCTTCTCACGCCAAGATACGAACTTCACCCCGCAAGCCCTACGCTTGAAACAGACAAAGCTGGATGCGATCGTCGTCTATTCGACCCCTCCGTCCGCCAACCTCGCTCACGAGGCGCTCAGGCGCGTTGGGTACCAGGGGCCACTCTATCATGGTGGAGGCTCGGCAAATAACGCGTTTCTTGAACTAGGCAAGAGCTCAATCGAGAACGCCGTCGTCGCCGTCGGCGGCCTGAACGTTTACGATCAGATCTCCAAAGACAATCCGATGCGGAAGTCCTTGGAGGAATTTGCTGCGATTTACGATGGAGCCTATGGAAAAGGCAAGGTCGACTTGTTCGGTGGACAAGCCTGGGACGCAATGAACCTCGCCGCAACGGCGTTCCAGGACGCTTTGAAGACGCGGGTACAAAAGGACGATCTGCCGGCAATGCGGATCGCCGTTAATGACGCAATGCAGCGAATAAAGGAGTTTCCGGGCGTCGACGGCGTCTTCAATTTCACGTCCACGGATCACCTTGGTTTGGACGGAAGATCGAACTTCCTGGCCCAAGTCCGTGGTGGTCGATTCATCCTGTTAAGAGAAGGGACCGCCAAGCACTGACATGGCGCATGTTCTCTGCCTCTCGCGAGCTCGCGGTTTGCGAGAGGCGGCCGATATGGCACGTCCATTGGCTCACTCGGCAGGAACGCCGCATACTTTAATGTAATCCGACGCCGAGCAGCCGCTCGACCATCTTGGGGTCGTTGCGCAAGTCCGCGCATTCCCCACTCCAGACCGCCTTGCCCCGTTCAACCACCATGACCTGCTCGGCAAACCGTAGCGCTCGTTCGATCTGCTGCTCGACCAAAACGATGGTCATCTCGCCAGAGCTCGCTAACGCCGTGATGATGTCCATGATCTGATCGCAGATCACCGGGGCGAGGCCCTCAAGCGGTTCGTCCAAGAGGAGAACCGAGGGTCTCCCCAACAGCGTTCTGGCAAGCGAAAGCATCTGTTGCTCGCCGCCCGACAGTTGCATCCCGAAGTGGCGCCGGCGCTCAGCCAGCCTCGGGAACATCACGTAGACCTCTTCTAGCGCCTCTCGACCTCGATCTTTGAGACCTGCGACCAGGTTTTCTTCCACCGTCAGCGACCGAAAAATGTCGCGTGTCTGCGGTACGTAGCCGAGACCTCGCTGAGCGCGTGTAGATGCCTTGGAATCCGTGAGATCTGCTTCGCCCAGGAATACTTGCCCGCCATGATGGGTCGTCAGACCCATGAGCGATGCGAGCAAGGTCGTCTTGCCGACTCCGTTTCGACCAAGGACGCTGAGACGACCTCCGGGCAAGACCTCGAAAGACATGTCATCAACGACACGCGTGGGGCCATACCCAGCACTGAGACCTTTGACTTCAAGACGCGTGGCGGGCATCTGCGTAGCTACCTAGATAAGCTCGACGGACTTCCTGATGGTGCGTGACTTCTGCCGGATCGCCCTGGAAGATCAGCTTTCCGTTGGCGAGAACGAGCACACGGCGGGCAAATTTGAAGACCAGGTCCATGTCATGCTCGATCATCAAAACCGCGATATCAGATGGCAATCTGTCGATCGCCTCGATGATCTTGGAGGACTCCTCTGACGGCACCCCTGCCGCGGGCTCGTCCAGGAGCAGGACCTTCGGCTCGAGAGCAAGCCCGATTGCCAGGTCAAGAAGGCGCTGCTGGCCGTACGCCAATTTCGAGACCTGCCTGTCGGCCAGATGGGCGATACCGAGCGTTCCAAGGGCCCGCTCCCATTCCCGGCGAACGTCCGGCCGATCCATCGGCGAGGAAAAGATTTGTCTCGTGAGCCCCTTTCGTTGCATCACGGCGAGCGCGACGTTCTGTGCGACCGTCAGGCTCTTGAAGAGCCTCGTAATCTGAAATGTTCGAATCAAGCCAGCATCGACGCGATCGGAAATCGGTAGCCCGGTCACATCAACCCCGGCGAGCTGTACGGCGCCTTGTGAAGGGGTCAAGTCACCGGAGATGACGTTGACGAGCGTGGTTTTGCCCGCGCCGTTCGGGCCAATCAACGCGACCCTTTCTCCCTTCCCGATACTGAAGGAAATATCATCGTTGACCCTCATCCCGCCGAAGGACATCGAAACGTTTCGCAGTTCGAGCAGGGACTGGCTCACGGGCGCCTCCGCAGCACCGAGGCGGTGCGACCGGCAAGCAAGCCCCCCAGGGACACCAGGCCCTTCGGAGCGAACAACACGACCGCGATCAGCAAAGCACCGACCATCGTCATCCAGTGAAATGGATTCGCAGCCGACACATAGTGCTCAAACACTTGGAAGACGATGGATCCGATCAGCGCTCCCCAGAGACTTCCGGCGCCCCCCAGGACGAGCATGACAAGAGCTTCAGCCGAGCGTTCAAAGCCGACGCTATCCAGCCCCACGACGCCCGTGTTGATGGCGTTGAGAGCCCCGCCGATTCCGCCAACAACGCCCGACACGCCATACATCAGCACGAGCCGAGGATAAACGCGCGCGCCGATCATGCGTGCCCGAAGGCCATCATCCTTGATCGCCTGGCAAAGCAGGCCGAAAGGCGAGCGCACGATTCTAAGCAGCACCACGAAAACGATCAACAGAACCGCAACCGAAAATACGTAGCCGGTGCGGCCGTACATATCGAATGCATAGATACCGAATATCCGTCCTGGCGATATGCCGGACAATCCGTCGCTTCCACCGGTGAGGGTGGACAGTTTGTTGGCCAATGCTGCAACGAGCTGTCCGACGGCAATGGACAGCACGAGCTGGGGGAGGCCCTTGAACCTCGTGACAAGGGCCCCTGAGACCAGCCCCATCACGGCACCGGCCACTGCCCCCACGAGCAACAGCAGCAGGGGGTCGGAATGTCCGGCAAGGCAGGCGTTACCCACGACGTAGGCGCTCACACCGTAGATCGCCGCATGTCCAAGGCTGGCGACACCGCAATATCCCGTGACCAGATCGAGCGACAGCACCAGAAGTGCGATGCTGATCAGTCGCGTCAGAAACGCGAGGTCGTCCGGAAATAACGCGTACCCGAGCGCTCCGAGCGCCAGCGTGATTGCGACAGCGCGCAGCTCGAGCGGGAGGGTTAAACGAGGCGCGCTCATGCCATCGACCATGGTTCGATCGGTCACGTCAGTGTCTCCTGCCCAAAAGGCCGTTCGGGAACAGAAACACGACCAGGATGACCGCAAGATAGAAGAAGAACTCACCATATTCGGGCGCCAGGTATTTGCCGGTCGTGTCTGCAAGGCCAAGCAATATCGATGCCGCCACGGCGCCTGGTATCGATCCTGCCCCGCCGACCGAGACGACGACAAGGAAAGTCACCATATATCTGAGCGCGTAAAATGGTTCGACGGGCAAGAGCTCGGCGCCCACCACACCCCCGAACGCCGCCAAGCCGACCGCAAGCGCGAATGTCGCGGAAAAAAGGATCTGCGTCTTGATTCCGAGCGACTCGGCCATATCACCGTTGTCGACCGCGGCACGCAGCCGGATCCCGAACTCGGTGCGGTCGATCAGCAGCCAGAGCAAGCCTGCTGTGCACACTCCGCAAATCACCACGAAAATCCTATGAGCTGGGATCATTCGGAAGCCAAGGTCGACGGGACCGCTCAGCAGTGGAGGCAGCGGAATGGGTTTGGTTGTCGGACCAAGAACGTAGTTGGCAACGCCGATGATGACGAACGCAATTCCGATTGTGAGCAAAATCTGGGTCAGCTCATCGGACTTGCGATAAATCCGGCGGTAGAGAAGAAACTCAAGTGGAAAGGCGATCGCGATGGTGCCCAGGACTGTCAGGACAATCGCGAGCGGATATCCAACTCCTGCGTTCTTGAGCGCGAAAGACGCGAGATATCCCCCGATCATCGCAAACGCGCCATGAGCAAGGTTCACTACCCTCATCAGGCCCATCATGATGGACAGCCCGATGGAGATGATGAAGAGCACCATGCCGTACGAAAGGGCATCTAGCCCGATGCTGAGACCCGTCCACGCCATTAGTTGAATACTTCTGCAGCTTTGAAATGTTGCGATCCCAACACGTCATGCTGAATGGTCCCGCGGACTACCGTCATCAAGGTCTTGACCGACCGCAGGTCGACGGACGAGTCGAACGGGTCCTGGTCCAAGGCGATCAGGTCCGCGGCGCAGCCGGCGCGGAGAGTGCCCCGCCAGCTCTCCTGTCGCATCACATACGCGCCGCCCTGCGTGTAGCTCGCGATCGTCTGGCTGCGCGAGAGGGCCTCGTCCGCACCCATTGGCTTGCCCATCGCGGCACCTCGATCCAAGGCATTCGCCATCCCGACCCAAGGGGAAAAGTCGCCGGTCGGACAGTCTGAGCTGGAGACGTAGGGAACTCCCGCCTCCAGGACCGACCGAGCCGGGTATCTGGTCACGGCCCACGGACCGAACGCTTGGAAGGTCGAGCGATGCATCACCGAAAGAAAACTCGGTTGCGAAACCACGATCGCTCCAACATTCTTCATTCGCGCTAACCCGCCTTCCGGCGGACAGGTGTAGTGTTCTATACGATGACGCGCCTCAGGCCAGGGCTTGACCCTCTGGGCACGCTCATAGGCTCCGATGACCCGCGAGATCGCCCGATCGCCGACGGCATGAACGGCCACTTGCCACCCATCGAGATGCGCCTCGACGATCACCTGCTCGAGATCGTCCTCGTCGCGCACGAAGAAGCCTGTGCCGGCGGCATCGTGATATGGAACGCTGACGGCAGCCGTACGAGCACCAACGATGCCATCTGCGAAGAATTTCAAAGTGCTGGTTTGCCAGTCGGGACTGCGGTGTGGCACGAGCTTGCGCGCCATGGCCTCCTTTGGATCCAGCCGATACATGAAACCGAGACGCATCAGCGTCTTGTCGGATCGGAGCAGCTCCCAGGTTGCATGCTCCTCGTCGAAGCCGCTGGTGAAGCCGACGGCTGCCTCGACGGCCGCCGTCAGCCCAAGCTTCATTGCGTCAGCGATGGTCGTCCGAAGTGAGTTGGCGACCAAGGCCCGCTCCACGTTCGGCATTCTTCGAAATACAGCGTCCGCGGCACTTTCCTTGACGACGCCGTCCAGCCGCCCTTTCGCATCGCGACCGAACGAACCGCCGATCGGGTCCGGTGCGCCCTCCTCTATATCCAGTGCTCGCATGGCGGCGCTGTTGATGATCGCCGTGTGACCGCAAAATCTGCGGATCACGACCGGGTTCTCGGGAGCAGCAACGTCGAGCTCATCGCGGGTCGGATAGCGATGCTCCGGAAGACCGTTCTCGTCAAACCCAACACCCCGGATCCACTGCCCATTCGAGCCGCGGCGCGCTGCCGACGAAACGCTCTCGAGCAGCTTGGCATGCGATTTCACCGAGGCCGGATCGAGAGCGATCTGGAGCCGCTCGGCAGCGATCCCGAACAGATGGATGTGTGCGTCCGTCAAGCCGGGTATCACAGTTGCTCCGCGCAGTTCGACGGTGACGTCTGCGCAGGGGGCCTCGTCCTGAGCGCCGACAAAATGAATGGCGCCATTTTGCATCACCAGCGTATCGGCTGGAATCCGGTCGCTGGCATCGCGATAGATGCGACCGTTGACGAAGCGAATAGACTGCGACCGACCACTCATTCTGGGCCCTTCTCCGACACGATGAAGAGATTGCTCGCGAGATTTACTTCGCGAGCAATCCGCTCTAGTTCTTCGCCAGGCCCCAGTCCGGCTGCGCATCGAACGTTTGCAGTTCCTTGTTGAGGAGCTTCCCGTCCTGCTTCACGACTTCGCGCAGATAAACGTTCTGACGAATATGTCGGGTATCCGGGTCGATCGACACGGGTCCGCGCGGGCTGACCCATTTTATGCCCTTCACGGCCGCAAGGGCTTTGTCCGGATCCTTCTGACCGTTCGTGGCCTCAACCATCTTGTAAATGAGCCGAGCACCGTCATAGGCCGCGACCGACGCCATGGTGATTTCGTCAGGCTTGGCGCCAGCCTTGATCATATCGGCCAGGAAGGTTTTGTTCTCTGGAGAGTCGTGCGAGACCGCGTAGTGGTAAGTCGACAAGATGCCTTCGCCGCTGTCACCAATATTCGGAAGATCGGGCTCGGTCACGACATCACCCGTGGACAACAACTTCACCCCAGACGCCTTCAGTCCGTTGTCGATATAGGCCTTGACGAACCCCAGGGTTGGCGGACCGGCCGGCAAGAACGTGAAGATCATGTCTGCGCCGGAATCCTTGATCCTTTGCATGATTGGGCCGAAGTCGGTCGTATTGAGCGGCATCCTGATCGATTGGGCGATGGTGCCTCCATCTGCCTCGAACGTCTTTTTGAAGGCTGCTTCAGCATCGATGCCGGGGCCGTAATCGCTTACGGCGATCGCCACCTTCTTGGCCCCCTTGGCCTTCGCCACTTTTGCCGCGGGGACCGTGTTCTGCCACATCGTAAAGGACGTCCGTACAATGTAGGGGCTCTTCTCGACGATCGCGGACGTAGCGGCGTTCATGACGATCATAGGCACCTTCGCTTCCTCGAGAAGCGGAGCGACGGCCAGGGCGTCGGGAGTGAAGTACAGCCCCGCGATGTATTGAACCTTCTCCTTGACGATCAACTCCTGCGCCAATGATTTCGACTTGGCGGGGTTCGGCGATTCTTCGTCGCGATAGACGAACTCGATCTGATGATCGCCGACTTTCGATCCATGCTTGGCCACCCAGGTGTCAATGCCGTACTTGAAGTTCTGGCCGAACAACGCATACGGACCGGACATGGTGCCGATGATCCCCACCTTGATCGTGTCGCTCTGCGCCGGCGACATCCAGGCAGTAGCAATCGCGACGGCCCCAGCAAGTCCAAACCTCAAACTCATGTCTCTCTATCTCCCGCTTCGGTGATGCTGTTTCAGAACATTTCGAAATATTCTCGCTGCTCCCACTCGGTGACCGTCGATTGGAAGCGCTCGATTTCCGCGTTCTTGATGAAAACGTAGTAGTCGACGAATTTCTCTCCGAGAGCCTCGCGGAAGAAGGGGTCATCACGCAACGCGAACACCGCCTCGCGCAAGGAGGTCGGTAGGAGGTTTGCCTTGGTCTCATATGGGGTGTCCGCGGACGCACCGGGATCGAGTTGCCGATCAATGCCGTTGAGACCGGCCAAAATCTGGGACGCCATGTAGAGATAAGGGTTTGCGGCCGGCTCGCCGATCCTATTTTCGAGCCGAGTGGCCTTATCGTCGGGACCGCCGAGCACGCGGATCATGACGCCCCTGTTGTCGCGTCCCCAGATCGCCCGGTCCGGAGCCAGCGAATAGGAACGGTAGCGCTTGTAGCCATTGATCGTCGGCGTCGAGAAGACCGCGGATGCCCTGGCATGCTCCAGCAGCCCAGCCATATAGTGCTTGCCGAGTTTCGACAGACCGGCCGGCTCGCTCGTCATGAACGCGTTGACGCAGTCTTTTCGGGAGACCAGCGATTGGTGAAGGTGCCACCCCGATGACATCACATTCGGTATCCGCGGCCGGCACATGAAGGTCGCGTGATAGCCATGGCGGTTGCAGATCTGCTTCACTGCCGTACGAAACAGCACCATGGTGTCCGCCGGCTCAATGCCGACGGTGGGCTGAAACACGAACTCGCACTGGCTCGGCCCGTATTCCACCTCGATCGACCGAAGCGGCAAGCCCAGCGCCACGATGTTTTGCCTGATCAGCTCGAGCGCAGGCTCCATCTGGTCATAACGTTGCTCCGTCAGGTACTGATAGCCCTGCGAAAGCAGGCTGACCTCCGGAGGCTCACCCGGTTCGCCGGGACTGCCGGCGTCCCAAGGCGCCAGTCGGGCATTCTCGACTTTGAAGATGTGGCATTCGACCTCGAGGCCCGCTTTGAAATCATAGCCCCGGTCTTTGAGCTGCCCCAGCACGGATTGGTACAAGCCCCTGGAGGCAAAGGGCACGGGTCGTCCGTCTGAGAAGTAGAGATCGCAAAGCACCCACCCTGTTTTTGGTGCCCAGGGAAGAACCTTGAAGGTGGTGGGATCGGCGACCATCATGACGTCGCCTCCCCCCTGCATTTCGTTCATCCCAAACCCGCCGCCGGCGGTGAAGACGGGAAACACCGTGCGGTGAGAGGTATCTTTCGCGAGCAATGTCGTCGTTATCGAGCAGCCGCTCTCGATCGACGAGAGCGCCTCGGAAGCGACCAGCGCCTTGCCGCGCAAAATGCCGTGCTGGTCCGGAAAGGAGAGCCGGATCGTATGCAACTCCTGCTCCTCCGCCATCCGCCGCATGCGGATGGCAGCCTCTTTCTGTTCGGCCGACCAGAGACCGTGCTTTTCGACGAAACTCAACGACATCTCCTTTGCTGAGCTGGGCCGGCCCGGGTTACTCGGCGGCTGTCAGGTGAGGCACCTTCTTGGCGAGCTCGGCGGGCACCGGCGCGGCCCAGGGAGCGCCCCGACGACGCTTGACGTCCACTTCCATCCAGTAGGTTTCCCAGCCCTTCGTCGGACCGATGCCGTCCATTGTGGCCGGCCCTTGGATGCTGCGCGCGCTGGCAGCGTCGAGGAACAGCAGCGGCTTGCCCCCGGAAGCCACCTTCTCGATCTCCTGGCGAAGCAGCCGGCGGTACTGAATGATCGCCTTGTCGGATTGCCCGAGATGCTCACGCGTCCGGTCCTGAATAGCCCCCATCGACTCGACGGCCCATTGGTCGTGGACGTTGATATCCGCGCCCATGCCGGTGTAAGTCTCGGTCGCCTGCTCGTGCGGGTCGAAGCCGTAGTCATTCGACTTGTTCTTTCGCGAGCGGTATTCCGGCAACTCATAAAGCTCGAGGCGCTGCGCGCGCATTTTCGCCTTGTCGACGGGCGCGGCGTAGCTGGTAAAAATCGCGTACCAATAGCAATTCTCGTCATCGACCGGCACATGCCACTGAGTAATCGTCATCTCCGTGCTCATCGGAATGACGAACGCATGCGGGAACAGCTGGTTGGTGACGCGAACGTGGGTGCGCTGCTCGTCAATCTCTCGCAAGGCGATGAGCCGCAGGCCGTATTCGGTGTGCTCGACGTTGATGATCGGCCGGTCGTACTCGCGCAGGACTTTCGTCATGGGCATTTCCGAATCTGCCGACGCACCACGAAACTGCTTGCCGTAGGCCGCCGATGTATCCTCATCCTCGAAGAACCGGTGAAGGAACGACGCATGAGCCGGATCGATTCCGACTTCCAGGGCCTGTAGCCAATTGCATTCGATCAGGCCCTTGAAGGCGAAGGTGTATTCGCCCGGCGCCGCGAAGCAGTCGATCTCCGGAAACGCCGGCGGCTCGCCTTCACCCAAATACGCCCACAGGATCCCGCCCTTCTCCAGGACGGGGTAGGACCGCTGCTTGATGTTTTTGCAGAGCGATGAGTTTGCGGGCTCGGCGGGCGTCTCAAGGCACTGCCCCGAGGTGTCGAACAGCCACCCGTGGAAGGCGCAACGCAGGCCACCGTTCTCGAGCCGACCAAACGCAAGATCGGCGCCCCGATGCGGGCAATCGCGATCGAGCAGGCCATAGCGACCCGTTTCGTCCTTGAAGAGAACGAAGTTCTCACCGAGAAGCTTAACCGCCTTGATGGGGCGTCCCTCCTCGAGTTCGTCGACAAGCGCAGCTGGCTGCCAATACATCCGCATCAGCTTTCCTGCGGGCGCCTTTGGTCCGACACGGGTAATGAGGTCGTTCTGCTCTTGGCTCATCATGACTTGGATTTCCTCTCTCCGGCTTCGAGATGCGTCCTCGGGCAATCTGGACGCGGACTAACGCTGAAACACGATCTTGCCGCCGACAATCGTCAGGTCGGCTCTGATGTCTTTGATCTGCTCCTCGGGGACCGTCATGAGGTCAGCCGACAACACGGTCAGATCCGCGACTTTTCCGACCTCAATCGTCCCCTTCTCGTTCTCTTCAAACATGTAGTGCGATGCCGCGCTGGTGTAGAGGCGCAGCGCCTGCTCGCGGCTGACGGCTTCGTTCGCTCCATAAACGTGTCCGGTGGGATCCTTGCGGGTCACCATGATGTACATGTTGATGAAGGGATTGATCGTGTTCACCGGGAAGTCTGTGCCTGCGCCGAGGCTGTTTAACCCCACCTTCTCGATGAGAGTTTTCGTGGGCACAGCCCGATTGGCGACCGCCGCACCTAGGAAGCGCTCAACGGTGGCAGCCTTGTCCCACATGAACACGTTCTGAAAGTCGACCCTGACACCGAGGCGCTTCGCGCGCTCCATTTGCTCGGGCAAGATCAAGCTTCCATGGATCAGGACGAAGCGCCGATCTTTGATCGATTTTTCCTTATCGGCCGCCTCGAATGCGTCGAGGACTTGATCGATGCCCTTGTCACCGACAACATGGACACCCACGCGCCAATTGTATCGATTGCAAATGGACACGAGCTCCTTGAGGCGTTCCGGCGATTGCTGGGCGATGCCGTGGTAGCCATCATGCGAGTCCGGATAGGCGTCGCGCATCAGAGCCGTCTTGAGCGTCATGCCGCCATCGTAAAGGATCTTGATCCCGGCGAACTTCAGCCAGTCATCACCAAAGCCCGACGAAGCACCGTTGCCTCGCATAGTTGCCTCCCAGGCCGAATTCTCGGCGGGCGGCTCGGGTCGCCACATGAGACCGACCCGCAACGTTGCTTCGCCGGCCTGAGCTACTCGCTGAAGGGCCGCAATGTCCCTGGCCGGCGTTGCACCTTCCACGGCGCTGGTGATCCCGAACGAGTTCAGAACTCCTTCTGCGAGCTTGAATTGGCGGAACTCGTCGTCCGCTGTCCACTCCGGAACGGCCTTCTCAACCTTGTCGATCGCCGTCTCCACAAGAACGCCCGTCAGGTCGCCAGCACCATCACGCTCGAACGATCCACCGCTTGGGTTCGGAGTGTCCTTCGCTACCCCGGCCCTCTCGAGAGCCATCGAATTGGCCATCGAGAAATGGCCAACGGTGCGGAGATAGACCGGATTGTTCGGCGCGACGCTATCGATTTCCTGGCGTGTCAGATAGCGCTTTTCCGCGAGTTGTGACGGGGGATGCCAGGCACTTCCGATAATCCACTCGCCGGGCTTCTTCTTCGCCACAAACTGCTTGATGCTTGCGAGAGCGTCCGCGACAGTCTTGGCGCCGCTCATGTTGACGACATAGTCGGACAGACCGGCAGCCTTGAAATGAGCGTGCGTGTCGATCAGTCCGGGAACGACAGTCTTGCCCTGCAAGTCGATTGTACGCGTGCGATTTCCGGCCAACGCCTTGATCGTCGCCGTGTCCGCGACGGCCAAGATCCTTCCGTCGCGGACGGCAAGCGCCTCAGCAACCGTCGACTGACCATCCAATGTGAGAAACTTGCCGTTGATCAAGGCAAGCGAGGGAGCGTTGGGCTCAGCCTGCTGGGCGAACGCCGCGCTCGACGTCAGAACTAGTCCTACGATTGCTGTTGTCAGCCTCATAAACGCGCCGCTCCCTGATGTTCGGTAGACGAACAATCGTCCGATTTTCTAAGAATGACTCCAATTTGACATGCAGGCAAGCAAAATATTTCCGCATAATCACCGCGCATGGAACCAATCGGCACCAAACCAACAAGCATATTGAGGGATTAAAGGAGCTGTTGTAACCGTTAAGCGAACTAATGTTCTTTGAGCGAACAGACGAGGGAGGCGCGCGGATGGCGCAAGTGAGATTTGTGCAACATGACGGCAGCGAAAAATGCGTCGAGGTCCAGCGCGATGTCAGCGTGATGCTTGCGGCCGTTCGAAGCGGGATCCGTGGCATCGATGGTGAATGCGGCGGCTGCCTCGATTGCGCGACCTGTCACGTCTATGTTGATGAAGGGCAAGCGAGTTCAGTCCCTCCACCGAGCGAGGAAGAGCTTGAGTTGCTGTCCGCCGTATCGGGAGAGCGGAAGCCGAACAGTCGGCTGAGTTGCCAGCTGAAGGTGCTGGCCCCACTCAAGGAGCTGGTGGTCCGTGTGCCGGCGAGGCAGTCATGACGGGGCTGGTCGTCATCGGCGCCTCGTACGCCGGGGTTCAAGCCGCACTCGCTGCTCGTGACGCCGGCTACTCTCAGCCCATTACCATTGTGTGCGATGAAGACTGGTTGCCGTATCAGAGGCCGCCCCTATCGAAGGATTTCCTTCTCGGACGCATCAGCGAGCAAAACCTGATCTTACGCGACGAGACCTTTTTCGAAAGCAAACAGATCAACCTCGTTCTTGGGCACCGAGCCACCGCGATCGATTTGCGGGCGCGACGTGTCACCCTGCCCGGTGACAACGCTTTGAGGTTTGAAAAACTAGTCATCGGCACAGGCTCGCGCGCGCGGCGAATCGCGGTTCCAGGCGCTGACCTGGACGGAATTTGCTATCTCCGTTCCGTGACCGACGCGATCGATTTGAAGGTCCGTCTGGCCGATGCGGCGGAGATTGTGATCGTCGGGGGCGGCTTCATAGGACTGGAAGTTGCGGCATCCGCAGCAAAGCTGGGCAAGAAGGTCACCGTCGTGGAAGCGAGCAAGCGCCTGCTTGAGCGCGCCGTCTCGCCGATGGTGTCGACCTTCCTTCTCGATACGCACTTGCAGGCTGGCGTCAACGTGTTGCTCAATGAAGCGGTTACTTCCTTCAAAGGCGATGATCGAACAGTGGCCTCCGTTGTGCTGGGCAACGGTGCCAGCGTCCGCGCCGACCTAGTGCTGGTCGGAATCGGCGGTATCGCCAATGATGAGCTCGCCAGCTCAGCAGGGCTCAAGTGCACGAATGGAATTGTTGTTGACGAGCACGGACAATCCGAGACATCGGGCATTTTCGCGGCCGGCGACTGCGCCAACCACTTCAACCGCTTTTGCGAAAGCTGGATCAGATTAGAATCGGTGCAAAACGCCCAGGATCAAGCGAAGGCCGCTGGGCTGGCCATCGCCGGCGCTCGAGGGCCCTATGAGAGTGTGCCCAGGTTCTGGTCCGACCAATATGACGTCAAGCTGCAGATTGTCGGGTTGGCCGGACAGTATGATCGGCACGCAGTCCGAGGTTCAATCGACGACGGAAGATTCTCGGTGTTCTACTATCGCCAGGGGCGATTGGTCGCCGTAGACAGCGTCAACCGGCCAGGCGAGCAAATGGCGGCTCGACGCCTCATTGCCGGAGGGGTTTCCCCCACACCGGAGGAGGCCGCAGACCCTTCTTTTGACCTCAAATCCCTGGTGACAGCCGGAGACAAGGCTGGCGCCTAACCCACGGATTTGTGATGGTTCTCACTTTCGAGAGGCCGCCGACAGGGACCGCCCAATAGAATGCCGAGACTAAAACGTACGGAAGAAGAGGAAAAGGCACGAGAAGGAGGCGAGTTCATCGAGACCCTGGATCGGGGTCTTCGCGTGATACAGTCTTTCGGCATCGAGCGCCGTCCAATGACCCTCAGCGACCTGTCGAAAAGCGCAAACCTTCCGCGAGCAACGGTGCGCCGGATCCTGATGACCTTGGTGAAATCTGGATTCGTCGTGGGCGACGAGCGGTTGTTTTCACTAACGCCCAGGGTGCTGCTTTTGGCTTCGGCCTATTTGACGTCGAACCAAATCAGCACCGTCATGCAGCCGTTGATGGACGAGGTCGCCGGCAAGGCCAAGGAGGTCTGCTCCCTTGCGATCCTGGATGGCGAAGAGGTCGTTTTTATCGCCCGTTCGAGTCCGGCGCGGGTATTTTCGACCGGACTGGACATAGGATATCGGCTGCCGGCTTTCTGCACGTCAGTGGGACGGGTTCTGCTGGGCAGGTTGGCAAACGACGAGTTGACGAGAACGATCGACGGCATGAAGCTGGCGGCTCAGACCCAGTCGACGCTGGTCGACAAATCGGCAGTGATTGCGACAATCATTGCCGACCGCACCAAAGGGTATAGCCTTGTCGATCAGGAAGCCGAAGAGGGCTTTCGATCAATATCGGTGCCAATTCGCCGCTACGATGGCGTCGTCATCGCAGCCGCAAATATTGGCGCTCATGTTGATCGCATCACGACCGGTGAGATGATCGATCGCTTCCTGCCTCTCCTCAAAGAGATGTCCCTCGCCGCGCAGCCCCTGCTCGTCTGAGAAGCTGCCCAGCTGCCCCCTTTTGGCAAGCACCGGTCATTTTAGCCGTTTCTTGTAGGCGACCGGGTCCATGTCACGGACATCCACGCTTATGCTGACCACATCCGGGCATCGCTCTGTCATCGTCCGTCGAAGGCTCGCACTCAGCTCAACCTTCTGGTCGGGCGATCGACCTTCCAGCAAATAGACCGACAGATGCACGAAGCTGTCACGCTTGCCGGCAACCAGGAAATCGTTGTAGACGCACGCCCGAACCTTGACGTCCTCGGCCTTCATAATCCCCGTTCGCCAAGCGGCTTCAAAGAGCGCTTCCATCAGGCCTGTTACGTCGTCGCGAGCGAGCGCCCCTTCCGAATATTCGATCACCAAATGCGGCATGACGTTATTCTCGTTTTTGGGTCGCGTTCATGAGATGACGTCTCCGTCGTAGACCGTTCGCCCCTCAACGATGGTCCGTACAGCCGTGATGTCTTTTATGCTTTCTTCCGGAATCGTCATGATATCGTCGGACAGAACAACCATATCGGCATACTTGCCCGGTTCTATTGATCCGACTTTGTCCTCCGAAAACGAATATCGAGATGCTGCGCTCGTGTAGAGCTGGATAGCTTCTTTCCGACTGATCCGTTCGCCTTCTCCATACACGTCGCCATGCTTGTCGCGGCGGGTCACCATGACGTACATATTGACGAACGGATTTAGGAGGTTGATGGGATAGTCTGTCCCCTGCCCGATCAAATTCAGGCCCATGATGTCGATCATGGTTCGCATGGGGAACGCTCGGTCGGCGGTGTCTTTCCCGAGAAATTTCGCTACGACGGCCGCCTTGTCCCAGAGGAACGAGGTCTGCGCGTCGACGCGCACATCCAGCTTCCGTGCGCGCTGCATTTGGTCCGGTCGCATAAGGCTGCCATGGATGACGATAAAGCGCCTTCCCTTGATAGATCTCTCAGCATCCGCCAGCTCGTAGGCATCCAAGACGCGGTCGACGGCGGCGTCCCCGACGGCATGGACACCGACGCGCCAACCATAACGGTTGGCCGTTGCCACCAAGGCATTGAATCTGGATGGCTCGATAACGATGGTCCCTTTGTAATCGCGATCGTCGGGGTAGCCGTCCCGCATCGCGGCAGTTCGCAATGTCATCCCGCCGTCGATCTGCAGCTTGACGCCGGAATAGCTGAGCCAGTCGTCGCCAAACTCTGACGCTGCTCCGATGCGAGAAAAGAACAGCTCCCATTCTTCGATTGTCATACTGGGATTCAGTCCACCCGTCGGCGCGTACATGGCGCTGATGCGCAGTGACGCCTGCCCGCCGCGCCGGACCCGTTGGTGGGCGCGGAAGATTGCGGGATCGACCGCCGCGCTAATTGCAGAGGTCAGCCCAAACTGATTGAAGTATCCCATTGCGAACTTCAGTTGCTCATCCCGCTCCTCATCTGACCATTCGGGCAGAAGGTTGTGAACAAGGTCCTCAGCCGCCTCCTCCAATGTACCGTTTGGCTCCCCGGTGGACTTGTGGCGATGGATGATCCCACCATCCGGATCAGGAGTTTCCTTTGTTATCCCCGCAAGTGCCAGTGCCTCCGAGTTGACGAGGGTGAAGTGGCCAATCGGCAAGCAGACCGGATTGTTGGGGGCGGCGCGGTCGAGTTCCTCGCGCGTCAGTAAGCGTTTCTCGGCCAGTTGCGAGACGGGGTGCCATTGTGCGCCACGCACCCATCGACCTTTCGGCAACTTGCCGGCGTGCTCCGCTATGCGGGCCAACGCCTGCTCGACCGTGGCGACGTCGTTTAGCTGCACTGTGTACTTGATCAGTCCCGCGCGCTCGACATGAGCATGGGTATCGATAAGACCCGGAAGGACAGTTCGGCCGTCCAAATCAACGACGGTCGTATTGGGGCCTGCGAGCGCCGAGATTTCATCGATCTTACCAACAGCGATAAAACGACCGTCTCGCACGGCTACGGCGCTCGCCACGCCAAACAGCGGGTCAACTTTGAGAAATTTGCCGTTGGTGTAAATCGTGTCGGGCGCGCCGATGGAGTCGGTACGGTTCGCGCCGCGGGTCCTATGGCCACGAGCCTCCACCATCTTCCCTCTCTCGTTTGTTCGACTACCGAACAATAGTTCGTATCATCGCGCGATTTTTATGCTTCCGGTCCGAAATTGTCAAAAAGACAATGCTCCAGCGATGTTTTGGAACGACAGATTGCATCCGCACTGTGTGGCTCGCGCGGAGCGGAACACTTCGTTTAAGCGTTAGGGCTTTGTTCGCATTGCACCTGCTGGACGGGTTTTGCTGTCCCAGCAAGTGGGCGAGTGTCCGGAGAGCACGTCACTCGTTCCAAGGCGACGTCGAGGACATACGATCATGCACAACGTGACCGTCTACCATGGTGAGGAGCACCTTGGTTTCGCGAACGTCCTTGGGCGTTGACGTAGTCACATCTCGGTCGAGGACGATCATGTCTGCAGCCATTCCCGGCAGCAACCGTCCGCGCCAGGTTTCTTGTCCCATCACAAATGCGCCGCCTTCGGCATAGCCGGCAAGTACGGTACGTGCAGGAAGCGCCTCGTTCGGCCCGATAGGCTCACCTGTCGTGGCTCCCCTGTCCATCGCATCGGCGACACCGTCCCAGGGCGACAGAGATCCCGTCGGAGCGTCCGAGCTCGGCACGTAGCGGACGCCAGCCTCGATGATTGTTCGGGCCTGATAGTACCCGTGCACGCGATCGCCGAAAGCCGCGCGCTTTGAGCGATTCATGCGTGAGAGAAAGCTTGGCTGGGTGACAATCGAGACGCCAAGCTTTCGCATGTTCATGTAGTCCTGCGCACTGGAGCACGACGCATGCTCAATGCGATGGCGCGCATCCGGACGGGGAGCGATTCGTTGTCCTTCGATGTAGGCATCGACCACAAGAGAGATGGCTCTGTCGCCCACAGCGTGCACCGCGATCTGCCAACCTGCGCAGTGCGCGTCGATTAGAGCCTTACTCAGCTCGGCTTCGTCCCGCATGAAGAGACCGTATCCCGTCCCGTCAGCATATTGATGACTAACAGCGGCGGTGCGGGCGCCCATAATTCCGTCCGCAAAGAATTTCAACGTTGCTGTTTGGAAACTGGGATCACGCCTCGGCTCGAGCTTGCGTCGCTTCGCGTCCTTTGCATCCAGCCTGCACATGAAACCGAGCCGGATCGGCAACTTCTCATTATTCTGTCGCAGCGCATTCCAGACCGCGAGCTCATCGTCAAATCGATCGCTGTCCCCACCGCCGCCGCCAACGGCAGCCTCGACGCCCGCAACAATTCCCATTCCGGACACATCGCGAAGCACGTCTCCAAGCACTGATACGCGCGTACCGATAGCGGCTCGCGGCATCACTCTCATGATCATGCCAGAGGCCGCCTCGCGAGCGCTGCCATCGAGCCGGCCAGATGGATCACGCCCAAAGACGCCTCCCACCGGATCGGATACAGAGTCGTCGATGCCGAGGGCCGCGAGCGCCGCCGAGTTCGCGATCGTGACGTGGCCACAAAACCTGCGAATGAGAACTGGACGGTCTGGAAACACCGCATCGATCTCTTTCCGGCTTGGATAGCGCAATTCCTGAAGCCGATTTTCGTCAAAGCCCGCGGCTACCGCCCATTCGCCCGAGGATCGACCCTTGATGCCTCGGCGCAGCCGCTCCAGGACGTCATTGATCGATTTGACGTCCGCCTGATCGACCGCGATCTCGAGCCGTGAGTTGGCGACATGCAGGTAGTGCGCGTGCGCATCGGTCAGACCGGGACCGAGCACGGCACCTTTGAGATCCACGATCCTGTCGACACTCGGCATCGCGGAACGCTCACCCGACCATGCCACGCGATCGCCCTTGATCACGAGAGCTTCGACGGGAATGCCTTCGCCCCAAGATTGGTAGATCGTTCCATTCACGAAGCCAGTTGTACGCATAGGGGGTTTCCGTAAGGACCTTATGGTCTGCTTCTAACCTACAGCGGTCGGTGGACGTCGATGCGACCAGGGCACGGCCACCTCGAGTTGGCCCGCAAGTCGAAACAGAACGTCATCGCGCCCCCACGCCCCGCCGAATTGCAGGCCCAAAGGAAGTCCTTCAGATGTCCAGAACAGCGGAACGCTCATGGCAGGTGCACCCGCCCAATTGAAAATCGAGGTGAAGGGATGTGACTGGCGCTGATAGTCGTGTATGGACTGAAGATCCGGCAACATCCCGATGGTTCCAAGTTTCATGGCGCTGCGACAAGCCGTAGGCGCCGCGATGACGTCATAGTTCCCGAAGCTTTGGTTGAACCGCCGAGTTAACGACTGCATGGCCGCCAAGGCCTGCAGCAACGCCGCAGCCGTCACGCTCTTGCCGGCCTGATAGCTGAACCATGTCCAGCGATCCAAATCTCCTTCCACCACAGTGCGCTTGGTCTGAGCTTCAAAGGAAGCGATGCGGAAATGTGTATCGCTGGCCGACACAACCCGTTGGCTTTGCCACCATTGCTCCAGTGGCACAGGCCACTTCACATATTCAACGTAATGTCCGAGCTTTTCGCACAGCTTTGCTGTCTGATCGATTGCCGCACGGGCGTCCGCACTCATTTCGACGCCTTCCGCGTCTTTGACGAAGCCAATCCGCAGTCGACCGGGCGCGATTCCGACCTCCTCCAGGAGCGGACGGGAAGGTTGTCGAACGTGATAAGATGCACCGGAATCGTTGGACGTGATTGCATCCAGTAGCGCGGCATTGTCCCGTACCGAGACGCTCAGTGCGTGATGCATGAAGTTTCCAAGACCCTCGCCCTTACCCGGGCCGTTTGGCACCAACCCGCGGGACGGCTTCAAACCAAAGACACCGCACCACCCGGCCGGGACTCTGATCGAACCACCAGCATCGCTGCCGTGTGCCGCTGGCAGAATTCGCGCAGCCACCACGGCACCGGCTCCTCCCGACGATCCTCCAGCGCTATACCCGGCCTTCCACGGATTTTGGGTCGGACCGTCCAATTGCGTTTCGGTGTAGCCGCCGAGCCCCATTTCCGAGCTAGTCGTCCTTCCGACGATAACCAGGCCCGACCGAACGTAGCGATCAACCACGGCACTCGAAAACGTGGAGACGTAGCCCTTGAATATTTGGCTGCCGTTCGTGATCGGGGTGCCGGCGTAATCCGATCCCAGATCCTTGAGGAGAAAGGGCACGCCCTGGAAGGGACCGGCGGCGGTCCCATGCTTTATCTGGATCCGGGCCCTGTCGTAGAACTTGTGATTGACGGCGTTGAGCTTCGGATTGAACTCCTCGATCCTTTCGATCACAAACTCCAGGAGCTCCTCTTCCCCGATCTGCCTTGTTCTGATCAGGTTGGCGAGCCCGATCATATCGTAGCCTACGTAATCTGATCCAAGCATCGGTGACATCCTGAGACATTGGGGTTCGTCGGAGGATCCAAACTATGCTGACGATCTCTGCTGGCGCTTGTATCGGAGGATACAGATCAGGCCTTAAATGCAACTCGCCTTCACCGATCAGTCGACAGGCAGCCTCACATGACGGCCGGCCCTCTCGGGCGGCTTCTGGTCGCAGCTCTTTTGACAAATCATGCGCGATGGCAGCGCTTACGCCGATTTTTCGAGTCCCCAGTAGACCGTGACGGGAGCTGCAAGGAGTGGCGACACGTTCGAGCGCCTGATCGAAAAATTGTTGTACATGCCAAGCGGGATGTAATGGACCTGCTCATAGGCACGTTTCTGGATCTTCTCGGCGATGGCCTTTTGATCAGCCGGATCCGATGCCTTCGCAAACGTCTCTTTGAGGGCCTCCATTTCGGAATCGGAAGACCATCCGGAATAGCCCGACTTTCCGCGGCCATCCAAGTTCACGTTGCTTAACGGGAAATACAGATCCAGCGTGCTGTTGATCGTCGCCATGATATTCCAGCCACCTTCAGCAGGCGGCGTCTGTCGATTTCGCCGAGCAAGCAAGGTGGCGAAGTCCATCGTCTGGAAGTCGACGTTGAAGCCGGCCGCTTTCAACATTTCCGACGTCACCGAGCTTACGGCCGACCAGACGGTAAGGTCTCCGGGGTTGATGAACACGACAGGCTCCCCTTTGTAGCCCGCTTCCTTGAGAAGCGCCTTCGCTTTCGCAGGATCGGCCTTCTCCACACCCACGGACGCGGCATTCGTCTCAAGAGGAGAGCCGCAACCGAACAAGGCGCCGCAAACCTCGTAGGCTTTTTGATCACCGACAACCGCATCCATGACGTCGCGTTGCGAAACGGCAAGCTGGGCGGCCTGGCGAATCTTCACGTTGTCGAAAGGTGGATAGAGCCAGTTCATCCTTAGGAACGGGCAATTTGCGCTGGCGAGCTTCTGGATTTCGAGGCCCGGCGCGCCGCGCAATAGCGTCAATGTATCCGCGGTTACCCATTCGACAAGATCGATATCTCCCTTCTTGATCGCGTTCACGACCGTCTGGATGTCGGGAAATGTCAGCCATTCGATGCGATCAAGCTTTGCGATCTTGCCGCCCGCGAGATAACTGGCCGGCTCCGAACGAGGCACATAGTCTGCGTTGCGCTCGTAGACGACCTTGATGCCGGGACGAAATTCCGAGGCAACGAACTTGAACGGACCCGAGCCGGTCGTATCCGTGATACCAGCCCCCTTGTCAGCGGCCTCGACAACTCGCTTCGGCATGATGAATGGCACGTTTGTGCTTGGCTTGGCCAGAGCCTCAAGCATCGAGGCAAAAGACGCGCTAAGGACGATTTTGAACGTTTTTGTGTCGACCGCCACCATCTCCTTCACCGACCGCGCCAGGCGTTCGCCGGTCATGTCGCTCTTCATCCAGCGTGAGAGCGAAGCAATGCAGTCGTCCGATGTCACCGGGGCTCCGTCGTGGAAACGCAGACCGTCGCGAAGTGTGAAGGTGTAAACCAGCCCGTCCCCGCTGACGTTCCAGTTTCCAACCATCTGGGGCTGGGGCCTAAATTTCTCGTCAAACCCGAAGAGCGTATCGTAGATCAGATAGCCGTGATTTCGGGTGATGTATGCGCTCGTCCCCACCGGATCCAAAAGGCGCAGGACAGCATGGGGCACCATCTTCAGCGTCCGGCTCGCCTGGCCGGTGCCACCTTGCGCAAAGGCTGGTCCAGATGCAAGGACGCTCGCCAACATCAATCCAGCCTCGCGGCGGTTCAGCAACATGACGGCACCTTTCTCTTGCGCGCAATTGACCCAGTCGAGCCAAACCGCTCCTACCGTCCGTAAGACTGCCGGTGGATCAAAGGCTATGTCGGTATACGGCGATACTGCCGGCCCCCGGACA
This sequence comes from Bradyrhizobium sp. CCBAU 51627, assembly GCF_028128765.1. Classification (GTDB taxonomy): domain Bacteria; phylum Pseudomonadota; class Alphaproteobacteria; order Rhizobiales; family Xanthobacteraceae; genus Bradyrhizobium. The sequence continues at coordinate 651,015 of NZ_LBJG01000024.1, read as the reverse complement.
AATTGCCTCCTCGGCCGGACGAGGCGGCTAATCGCGAGGAACGGCAAGTCAGAGCAATGGTGCAACCTCTTCCGATCCGAAACTAGCGTCTCGCGCACCGTTTCGCTGATATCGGACCTCGTTCCCTCGGTTGCTCTGGAGCAGTTGCTGCGATGCCAAAGACTGTAATTACGTCAAACAGCGCGCCGGTGACTGGCTTCACCGACCAGTCGACTCCCTCGCCCATCGTTCAGGCGATCCGGTTCGGCGATATGCTGTTCGTGTCGGGACAAGGACCTCTCGATCCGACGACTAAGCAAGTGGTTGGACCAGATATTGAGGTTCAGACACAGCGAACCTTGTCCAACTTGCGCAGCGTCCTGGAGGCAGCTGGGGCTGACTTCTCAAATGTCGTCAATATGCGCGTCATTTTGCGGGACGTACGTGATTTCAAGAAGTTTAACGAGGTCTTTCGTCGCGAGATTGGCGACGAACGGGTCACCCGAACCTGCGTCGGCGGAACGCCACATCGGGATGGCGTGAATGTCGAAATCGACTGCGTCGCCATGTTCGATGGCCCGAAATGACGGTCATCGACCCACACCCAACCTTGACTATTCGACTGGAAACGCTCGGATTCGCCGACGCGCAGCCACGAACCGCCGTCTTTTTGCGAACTAAGTCCGCCGTCGATCTAGTGGTTCGTAGAAACCCATTAAGCATTGCGGCGCGCGAGCGCATGTTCCCCCGAGCCGGCCCCACCGTGATTGCAGCGTACCTGCTGCCACCGGCAGCAGGCCAGACTGCTCCGTCAACCACACGGCTAACACCGCCAGAGCACTGCTCTCTTATGGCTTTGGCATCAAATTGCCGCAGGCCTTGCAGGTGCGCGCCTTCTCGCTCTCGAAGAAGTTCTTGTAAGCTTGCGACACCGGATCGGCGCGGTAATCAGAAACGACAAATTCCTCTTCGTGCAGTAGATGGTCGCACTTCGGGCAAAACCACTGGAATTTGTCGATCTCGCCTTGCCGACGGCCACGTTCAACGATCAGGGCGAACGCATCGGGCGGAAATCGAGGCGAATGCGGCGTACCTGCCGGCATGAAGTTCACGGATCCTTCGGGAATCACGATGACCTCCTCCTTGCCTTCCGGCGTTCTGTAGTGAAGGTTCATCGAACCGCGGATCATGTAGGTGAATTCATCGCTGTCATTGATGTGAAATTCACTCCTGTACTCCCGTCCTCGGGCCACGAACGCAAGCGATTCGGGCTCTTGCCACAACACCTCGACACGCTTTTGCGTCTCGCGAAGCCGGGTGGTGACCTCTTCAAGCTTCACTAGCGGTGGTGGAAACATGCATACCTCCTCTGGCTCCGGCGCTCATGGACACATATTTTCAGATCGCGGGTCGACCGAAAACTGCGGCGAATGCGCCTAAGCAGGCGATTGGGCCGGAGGCTCGAAATCGTACGAGATGCGGCCGGCGGGAAGATAAAACAGCGCGATGAGCGCTCCGCCCTTGACCTCCGGATAGTGCCGGCTGCCGGGATCGGGGGCGGTCCAACCCGGCCCCTGCCAGCCCTGCAGGCCCTTCAGTTCGGCCCCTTCGTCGAGAGGAACGACGAGATTGATCTCACCGTAAGGGTGTCCATGATATTGTCCTCGAATGACTTCATTGTCGTCCTCGTCATTGAAGCGACGGGGATGTTTGCTGTTCATGTACACAGCCGTGATGCTGAAGTGGAATGTCTCCGGCGAGGGCTCGAGAATTCGACTGCGTCTGTAGTCTGGTCCATCTACTTCCTGGTTCGCAGCCCACCCTTCCTGAACGCCGATCCTGATCAGGCGCGACAGCTCCTTGTAGAAGTCGCTGTCCCGACCGTAGGTTTGGTTCAGCCAGGCTTCCATCGCCGCTCCCGGAGTCATGTCCCTAACCTCACGGAGAAACGGAATGCTACACCGGATGAGTTCTTCGCGATGTCCCATTGTCATTTTCCTTTCGCTATTCCTCAAATCCCGAGAATGACGCGAACGCCTTGACGGGATCGCGAGGCATCAAGCGCTGTTCGCCAGGGCTTCTGGCGCGGCCGATCGAGATGCCGCAGACGACGATTTGCTCCTGCGGAATGGACAGGAGCGGCCGGATGATCCGATGATATTTGGCAAAGGTCTCCTGCGGACAGGACTGCAGGCCGCGCCCCGCCGCGGCCAAGAGTATATTTTGTACGAACATCCCGAGATCCAGCCAGCTGCCGATTTCTAATCGCCGATCGATTGTGACGATCAGTCCAACCGGCGCGCCGAAAAAGCCGTAATTTTTCGCGGTCTGTTTCGCTCGCGCCTCGATATCCGCCTGCTCGATTCCAAGCGATCCATAAAACAGCCCTCCGAACTCCTTCCGTCGGGCGGCGTGGAGAGATGGGAGCTCATCGGCATAGTACTTGTACTCGGACAAATGTTCGTCCCGCGCCGTTCGGTGGGCGTCAAGCAGCCGAGCCGACAGGTTTCGCTTTGCCTCGCCGGCCAGCGCGTAGACATGCCAGGGCTGAATGTTGGCCCCGCTCGGGGCAAACCTCGCAACCTCGAGTATCTCCTCGATCGTGTCCCGCGATACCGCATCGTTGCTGAAATCGCGGCAGGCATAGCGGCCCCCGATCGTGCGGTCGATGATGACCGCGGCAGAATCGTCCGGTATCCGAGCCATCTCTACTGCTTCTTCAAGAGTGGACATCCCCCCTCCTCCATGGGCCTGAATGCCTCTTCGCCGGGCATCGTGGCGAGCAGCTGGTAATAGTCGAACTTGTACTTGGATTCCTGCGGCGACTTGACACGGAAGAGATACATGTCGCGGACCAGGCGACCGTCTTCGCGGATCTTGCCATTTTCCGTCATGAAGTCGTTCACCGGCATTTCGCGCATTTTGGCCGCGACAATAGGGCCGTCGAGCGTACCGGCGGCTTGAACCGCTTTCAGGTAGTGGATGACCGCACCGTAGGTGCCGGCGTGGATCATCGTCGGCACCTTCTGGGTCTTTTCGATGAAGCGCTTGGACCAGGCTCGCGTCTTGTCATTCAGATCCCAGTAAAACGCTGAACTGAGGAGCAAGCCCTGAGCGCTCTGAAGGCCGAGACTGTGAATATCAGCGATAAAAACGATCAGGCCCGCAAGCTTCTGCTCCTTTGTGATGCCGAATTCGCTAGCCTGCTTCACGGCGTTGATGAAATCGCCTCCCGCGTTTGCGAGAGCGATCACTTCGGCCTTCGATGACTGTGCCTGCAATAGGAACGAAGAAAAGTCAGGCGTGTTGATCGGATGCTTCACCGCACCGACCACGCGCGCGCCCGTCGATTCGATAACCTTACGACTATCCGCCTCAAGTTGCGCACCGAGAGAGTAGTCGGCCGAGAGGAAAAACCAGGTCTTGGAGCCGAGCTTCGCGATCGCCTTTGTGGTGCCTTGGGAAAGAGCGTAAGTATCGTAGGTCCAATGAATTCCAGTCCCTGAGCATTCGTCGCCCGTCAGCCGAGATGTTGCCGCACCGGTTGCCAGGAAGACCTTCTTCTTCTCACGGGTGATGCCCTGCACGGCCAGGGCGACTGCCGAATTCGGCACATCGAGAATAACCTCGACGCTCTCGCTGTCTAGCCAGCGTCGAGATATCGTTGCTCCCGCGTCGGCCTTGTTCTGGTGGTCGGCAGAGACCACCTGAACATCTCGGCCCAAGACTTTACCGCCGAAGTCATCGACTGCCATTTGCGCCGCGACAACCGATCCCTGCCCGCCATTGTCCGCATAGAGCGAAGACATGTCGCTCAGAACGCCAAGCTTAACTGGTCCATTTTCAGCGGTGGCAGGCGCAGCCAGCAAAACAAGTCCGATCAACCCACCTAGCGAACGTCTTACCAAATACATCGCTTCCATTTGATCGCCCCCAGAAAACGCCAAAGGATACTGACGGGACTATTCGTGGCGGAAGTGAAACTCTCGCAACATCAAAATGAATGGTGTTCAGATTGGTAAGACACGCGGCTCAGGCTGCTCGGTTTCATCCGAGCGCGGCTCGAAGTGGTCTGACAGCGCGCATTCAACCACCGGAACGGCAGCGTATTCATTACTCGAAACCTTGAACGATACGCCCCATCCGGTCAGTATAGCGGGATACCAGCGTTTCCCACGCGTGCGCCCTGCGAGTCGCTCCAGCGTTGAGCTGAGGCGCGGGTTTGGCTCCGCCAGGTAGACATTCTGCAAAGCGATGAGATCGTGCTCGTGTCCATTCCATTCAACACGCTGGATTTGAACCTCCTCAGGGTCTTTGATGCGGTCATGGAGGAGCGAAGCGTCCTCCGAGCCAGCCACCGGGTCGCCCTAAGCCAGTCCGCAGTCAGCCATTCGCTTGCCCGGCTTCGCGAGATGCTGGACGATGAGCTGTTTGTCCGCACGGTGTCGGGCATGCAGCCAACGGCGCGGGCGCTTGCGATGGCCCCACGGATTCGCGAAGCCCTCCGGTCTCTCGAGGCCGCTGTCGAACTGCCAACCTTCGACCCCGGTCAATCGACCAAGCAATTCACCCTTGCGGCCAACGACTTCACCACAATGGTACTGGCCTCACCATTACTGAGAATTCTCGGCCAAGAAGCTCCCTCTATCGATCTCAAGATCAAGCCGGTCACTCGCATAGATCTTGCAGAACAGATCGACCTCGGAAGAATTGACGCGGCGCTTGGCGTGTTCTCGAGCCCGCCAAGCCGTTTCAAGTCCAGCCTTCTGTTCGAATATGACGACGTGCTGATGGTCAGCCGAAAGCGCAAGCTCGGCCGCCTGGACGCGATGCGGCTTGCCGAGCTTCCGTTGGTCGTTGTCTCATTTGGAGGCGAGCAGGAAGGCGCAATAGACGGATTCATCTCGGAACGAGGCTTGGCTAGACGATCGGAAATGTTCGACAGGGCAAGCCTTGAACGCGCCCTGTCCGACAGCTCGCATCCGCCGCGCATCGCAGTCTCGCTGCCTCATTTTTTGGCCCTTCCGGCGCTTCTCGAGGACACTGGACTGGCAGCGATCGTTCCTCGCCCGTTGGCCAAGGTTCTTCAAAAAACCTATGCACTTGGGATTTGCGAATTGCCCTATGCGACCACGGCTCTCGAAGTGAGGCTCCTTTGGCACGAAAGAGTATCGGGTGATCCCTCACACGAGTGGTTCCACGATCTGCTTCGTCGAGCGACTGAACAACTCCGAAACGCCTCGGATCGCGCCTAGTAGAAGCGTTCAGTACCGTCGCGGATATGACCCGAGCACGCGAATCTCAGGACGCTTGCGGAGCAGCCCGGCAAGGTTCTCCGTCGTCTCATGCCCCGCGACTTCAATCAGATATCGATGTCGGTCGAGCGCCGTTTTGGCTGGTCGCTCGTAAATCGTCAGGATCTGGACTCCCGCGCCCGCGAATGAAGCAAGCAAGGGAGCAAGATCCGCATCACCAACAGTCGCGACCAACGACGTCTTGTCTTTCTCGGTTGGCGCGGGGCTGTCCTTGCCGAGCACCCACCAACGCGTGACATTGTGCGGACCTTCTTCGATCCCATCGACGAGTGAATCCAGCCCATAAATCACAGAGCCAATTTTTGGGCCAATAGATGCCTTGTCTAGGGCTTCGCTGTTGGCAACGGCCTGCGCCGCGGCGCCACTACTTGCCGCCGCGGTACGACGAACCTGCGGCAATTGGTGGTCCAGCCAAGGCTTGACCTCGTCAAAGGCGACCGGATGCCCGAAAACCTCTCTGATATCCCCCAGTCGCGTTCCATGACGCGCAAGCAGGCTATAGCCGAGCATTTTTGGATACTCGGCCACGATCCTTACCTGGGGCAGGTCCAGGATCGGATCTAGATACGGGGTCGCTCCCACCAGCGAGGTCGTAACCGGCAAGCAAGCGCGGTCGATCTTCCCGCTCTGATATGCTGAAAGCAGATCGTCTTGGGATAGCGGGACCAGGTCAGAGGGACCGAACAGCTCAAGGCACGCCTGGTGCGTCCATGATCCGGCCGGCCCAAGATAGCCGATCTGACCCGCCGTCGCAGCTGCCAAGGTGAGCATATGGAGTGCGGCACTTGCCGCTGCGATGAGGCGGAGCGTCCTTAAGAATAACCGCGCGATCCTTGACAACATAGTCGTGGGCCCTCCTTCCCGGATGTCACGATCCCAACTCATGCGATGGTGCCGCCGCCTCGACCAAGACAACTGGTCTAAACGGCGTTCTGGCGAGAAAAATGTACTGCATTAGCCATGTCTTCGAGCTGTCCCACTGCAAGGGCTGATCGTCGCGTCCGCTCAGATCAGATTTCAAGAAGATCTCGCCCGACGATGACCTCGCCAGAGAACGACTGCGGCGCGGTCTCAAGCCACGCGTGTTCTGGAACGGTAGCATCTCCCGGCACGAAATGATTGATGACATCGACTTCATCTTCGACTTCGCCACCTTGCTGCACGCTCAGTGATACGTGATGAAGATCGAGTTGAGATCCTCTAGGGCGAAGCCCGCTCGCACGATTTGTCGCGCGACACCATTGCCACAACCCACGACATAGAGGCGACCACCGGCCACGACCATGCTGGCCGGCGCAGAACGAGATACTTTCGGACTGGGGCCCCCAGCTGTCCCCAGAAGGACCACACGAGCGCGATCCGTCCCCGAGGTGTTCGTCGCCTTGGGTGCGTCCTGCGCGGATGCTGACATATTCCAACCGATCAGCGAAGCTGTGGCGCCGGCGAGAACTTTTCTACGATCTGGGACCATTATTTTTTCCTCTTGACCAGCTATCGGGCTCGGACTCCTTGCCTCATGCCTAGGCGGCGTCTGTAATGGCAGGTCGCGCCCCACCAAGGAATTCTGCGCGCAGAGCCTGAATGCGAGGCTCGACTCGCGCCATCGAGTCCGCCTTCAAAGGTCCGTAGCCGCGGATCTCGCCAGGGTATGAGGCGAAAGCAACCGCCGCCTCGATATTCGACGCATCAAGTCGCGCGGCGAGTTCCTCCGCGAATGCCAAATATTGGTCGCGCAACCGACGCTCCATCCGCCTTTCGTGCATCCAACCGAAGGGATCAAACGCCGAACCTCGTAAGCCCTTCAACCGAGCGAGCAATCTCAGGGCCGGCAGCATATAGCGTGCAGAGAACGCCATCTTCCGCGGGCGGCCGGTCGCGGTATCCCGTGTTGCTAAAATTGGCGGCGCCAAATGTAGCTTTAGTGATCCGCCTTCGAACCTTTCGTCCACGCTCCGCCAGAACGACGGTTCGGTCAACAGCCTGGCCACCTCGTACTCGTCCTTGTATGCCATCAGCTTGAAGGCATTCTCGACCACAACCTCGGTCAAGCGTGTCGATCCGGAGCAAACCTTCTCCTCCGCCGTCCGGACAAGATCCACCACCTGTTGGAAACGATCCGCATAGGCGTCATCCTGATAGGCACGGAGAGCTCCGATCCGAAGCGCGATTTTCTCATCTATGGTCGCCACCGGTCTGGGAGACGTCGCGATCGGCGTATCGACGTCGACGAGCAAATTCGCGACCGTCTCGGGCTCGGCAATCGCAAGCCTGCCGAGATGAAATGCGCGAAGCGTCGCGGCGACATCAGCGCCGTTCAGGCGAATGGCTTGCTCGATCGATTCCAGCGACAGCGGCAACGCACCCATCTGGAAGGCGGAGCCGAGCAGGATCATGTTTGCGACAATGGGATCGCCGTTGGCGCGCTCGGCCAACTGCTTCGCTGCAATGCGGGTAGGCTGATGACCGGACCTTTGTTCGAGCCGCCGAATGAGGCGCTCCGCGTCGAGATTGATATTTGCATTCTCGTGGAAGGATTGCGTCGCGACAACCTGATCGTCGACCACTACGGTCGTGGACGCACCAACTGTTTTCAACGCCTCAATTTGGCTCGCCGCGACGAGGTCCGAGCCGACTAGAAGATCGGCATCTTCGAACCCCAAACGCAGGGGTGCCAAGCTCGCCGGAGTGGGAAGAATGCGCAAGTGGCTATAGACCGTGCCGCCCTTCTGGGCGAGCCCGGTCATGTCATAAATGCCGACCCCCCGTCCTTCCAGGTGAGCGGCCATCCCGATCACGGCGGTGGCGGTGACGACGCCTGTCCCGCCAATCCCGGCAAGCATAATGCCGAACGCTTTCTGGTGCTCGAATTTGGACACAGGGACGGTGAGGCGAGCTACCGCGTCATCCAACTTGGGTGGTGCCGGCTTCTTCAGACGCGCTCCCTCGAGCGAAACGAAAGATGGACAGAACCCCTCCAGGCACGACAGATCGCTGTTGCAGCTGGCCTGATCGATACGTCGCTTGCGGCCAAATTCGGTTTCAAGCGGTTGAACCGACATGCAATTCGAGGCCCGCGAGCAGTCACCGCATCCCTCACACACCGCGGGATTGATGACGACACGCTTTGACGCGGCGGCCAGCTGGCCCTTTTTGCGCCTCTTGCGTTTTTCCGTGGCGCAGATCTGGACGTAAACGATGACGGTCGTCCCCGGGGTCTCACGCAGTTCCTTCTGCACGTTCTCCATCTCGGTGCGATGGAGAACTTCTACGCCGGAAGGCAGTGACTGCCCGGCACGGACGGCATCCGGGTCTTCGGCGACGACGATAACGCGCCTGACCCCTTCCAAGAGCACCTGACGGACCATGGCGCCAACGGACAGGCCGCTCTCTACAGTCTGGCCTCCGGTCATCGCGACCACGTCATTCGCAAGGATCTTGAACGTGACGTTCGCGTTGGACGCCGCCGCCGCGCGGATTGCCAAGGAGCCCGAATGAGAAAAAGTCCCGTCTCCGAGGTTGACGAAGACATGTTTGGTGCTGGTGAAATGCGACAGCCCGATCCAGTTGACTCCTTCGGCGCCCATGTGAGTGCATGGCAACGGACTGCGATCCATGAATTGCACGAGCCCGTGGCAGCCAATTCCAGCGACCCCGAACGAGCCCTCGGGCAATTTTGTCGAGCGATTGTGCGGGCACCCCGAGCAAAAGACCGGTCGTCGCGCGAGCGGGCCGGGAGCGACCTGCTTCCATGCTAAACTGCGACGTTCGAGCTCCTCGAGCGCCGCTCGGACCCCATTGAGCTCGCGATCTTGCGGTGATCTTGCCAGGAGGCGCCGCGCGACAACATGTCCGACCATGGCCGGATCGAGCGGCTCATCCAACGGAAGGAGAGCAGCTCCGTCGGGCGTGTGTTTACCGGAAATGTCCGGCCGGCGGGCCGCATGGTACATCAGGGCGGCCGCCTGAAGCTCCATGTGCGGACGCTTTTCCTCGACGAACAGCAATTCTCCGACTTCACTCGCGAATTCCGTCAGTGGCAAAGGGTCGAGCGGATAGATCAATCCGACCTTTAACACTCCGATGCCAAGCCGCTGCGCCTCGGCGTGGTCGATCCCCAGCCACCTCAGTCCATCGATGACATCCTGGAACGCCTTGCCTGCTGTGACGATGCCGAGACGGGTGGGCTTCGCCGCGCCGAAGGCGGCTCGGTCTATGGCATTGCGGCGGGTAAATTCGTGGATTCTGGGCAGCTTGTTCCGGACCATCCGCTGGTCCTGAGCGGCAACCGCAAGCATTTCGACGCGAATACTGACGTCGGCGCTCGGGGCGCCCTTGGCCAGCAACGGGACAAGTTCATCCAGAGAGAAGTCGACTGCCTGGGTGCAGTCCGCGGTCTCGTTGACAAGCTTTAATCCCGCAAGAAGTCCGCACTCGCGAGATAGCGCGAAGCCTGCCAAGCCGAACCGAAAGATGTCGTTCACGTCCGAGGGATACAGGATCGGCACTTCGTGCGCCGCCAGAGCTAGATCGCTTTGGTGCGCAAGCGAGGAGGACTTGCCGGCATGGTCGTCGCCGAACACGAGCAGCACTCCCCCGTTGGGATGAGTGCCCGACATGTTGGCGTGCTTGATGGCATCGCCAGACCGATCGACGCCCGGTCCTTTGCCATACCACATCGCAAAGACGCCGTCGTACTTGCGGCCAGGCACGAAATCGAGCTGCTGACTGCCCCAGACTGCCGTCATGGCAAGATCTTCGTTCAAGCCAGGCTGAAAGACGATGTCGGACGCACTGAGGCGATCCTTGATCTTCAGAAGCTCGTTGTCCACAGTCCCAAGTGGAGAGCCTCGGTACCCCGAGATATACCCGGCCGTTCGCAGCCCTCGCTGACGATCAAGCTCTCGTTGCAGGAGAGGAACCCTAGCAAGGGCTTGTTTGCCCGTGATGTAGATGGTCCCTTGTGTCAGGTCGAACTTGTCCGCAAGGGTGACCTCGCGAAGGACAGTCTTGCTCGTCATTGTCTTACTCATGCTTCGGGAATGGCCGCCACGCATTCGATCTCGACGCGCACTTCAGGCCGAACGAATTTCGATACTTCCACGAGCGTACTCGCCGGCGCATCGATCCCTTCGAAAAATTCCTCGCGAACTTTGTTCGTTGCCGGATAGTCGCGGATGTCGAGCAGGAACACATTCATCTTCATGACATGCTGAAATCCGCCACCCTCGGCTTCCAGCGCTGCTCCGATACGTTCATAGATCACCCGTGTCTGGGCCTCGGTGTCCTGCGCACCAGATTCTCGCGCGGTCACCCCCGAAACGAAAACGAGCTTTGCGCCGGCGAGCTTGAGAACGCTTGCGTGTGCGAATTTGCCGAATGGCGGAGGCAATGCTGCATAGGTACGAGAGCTCGCTATTGACTTCATGACGGTCCTCCGTGGCAGCAAAACGGCTCTGCAATGTCCAGATGAACAAGCGCACGCGCCCGGAATGCATCGCTGGCAAGTGCCGACGCGTGGTTTGCGTTTGGTATCGTGGCAGCAATTCCCGCCGGAAAGAGAGAAGCCACCCGGTAGGGAGCTCCTGCGAGCCTGTCGTCTTCTCCGACCATCACCAGAGTCGGCGCCGCAATCTGCGCCAATTTGGCAAGATCAAAGACGGCAGTCTGCCCACGGAGACATGCCGCAAGTACGGCGAGATCGTTATGCGGCTTCAGTGCTGCGTGCTGGCAAAATCGCACTGCGTATGGCGGAAATGCACTTGTATCCAGGCTCTGTTCGGCCGCGGCGTCGAGCGCATCTGCGAATTCGGGCGCCAGGCCGACGGTGGCGGCGATCCGCTCACCCATACCGCCGAGAACGAGGTGCGCAATCCGTTTCGGGCTCGCGAGCGAGAGCGTCATCGCGATATGCGCGCCCATCGAATAGCCAACAACACTAAAGCTCGAATCGCCCCAGCAGGCCTTACTGATCGCAAGGCTATCGGCCGCGAAGGCCTCTAGCTGATAGTCGCGCGGATTTTGAGACTTGGTGCTAAGCCCATGGCCGCGAAGGTCCGGAGCTACGACATCATAGCCCGCGGCGACCAACGCTTCGAACCAGCCTGTCTCGATCCAGTCATCGTTGGCGTCCGAGGCAAATCCGTGCAGCAGCAAGGCGCGACGGCGTTCACGGCCGCCTCGCAGAACGGATAGATGAGCGGGTTGACCATCCGCCAGACCATCGACCTCGATAGAAAAGCGTCGCGGTCGTTCAGTTGCCATGGCTTGAGGCTCTGGACTGAAGGGCGCGATCTTGACCGGCCACGCTCTCGATCATCGTTGCCGCTGCAATGGCGACATCATCCCTTCCAGGGGCGGCGCCAATCTGCAGACCGATTGGCAGAATGCTCCTGTCCTGCGCTGGCCACGGCACCGAAATCGCCGGGCCACGTGTAAGGTTGAACAGTGGCGTGAATGGACACCATTTGAACCAGTCGACCTCTTGGGCATCCGCCGCATCCGCGCGTAGCGGGAGACAAGGCATGGTCGGGGTCAGCAGGACATCGACATCATCAGCCAAAACCACTGCTGCCCGGCTGGCAATTTCCTCACGGCGGCGCTGCAGGCCGATCAAGGCCTCCGCGGACAAGTTGCGGACAGGCTCAATGAATTCCAGTATCCCCGGGTCAAGATCAGAGCGCTTGTCTTCCGGAACAAGGGAGACAGCAAACGCGCATCCGAGCCGATAGAACGTTGCGACGATGTCTCGAGCCTCATCAAGCGGAAGCTCGACCGGCTTGATTTCAGCCCGCGATCCCAGGGCCTTGACCGCCTCTTCCCACCCTCTCTTCACAGCGGGATCGAGGTAGCGGTTCAAATCATTGGGGATGCCGATACGCGTGCGCGACGTCAGATTCCTCTCCAGGCGCTGCGATAGCGGGGTCTGGACCAGCGACATCCAATCCGACGCAGCTGGTCCACTCATCGCTGCCGCCGCCAGCGCAGCATCTGCGACGCTTCTGGTTATTGGCCCGATATGGGGAAGCTGCCAGAAGGCCGCCGGGAACGGATCAAGCGGGATTGCGCCGAACGTGGCCTTGTACCCCACCACGCCGCAGAAAGCGGCCGGAATCCGGACCGACCCAGCTGCGTCGGTGCCCACACCGATGATACCGATCCCGAGTGCTGTCGCCGCAGCAGCGCCTCCGCTACTCCCGCCGGCATGACGGGATTTGTCCAATGGTGTCAGAGTTTGCCCATTGAGCAGGCTTTGGGTGAGCCCCTTCCAGGCGAATTCCGGCGTCGTCGTTTTGCCCAGGAACACGGCGCCGGCGCTCCGAAGCCGCGCCATCGAGACTGCGTCGACCGTCGCGGGCGCTTTGGACGTCGTCCTCGATCCGCGTCTGGTCGGCCAACCAGCGACGTTCAGTGTATCCTTGATCGTGGTCGGAATACCATCCAGAGGGCCGATCGACTCGCCACGGCGGTATCGTGCTTCGGACGCGCGCGCCATCTCGAGCGCAACCGCCTCGTCGACCAATGTGAATGCGTTCACCTCCGAATTGGTCGTCGAACTGGCGTCGTCAAGCTGAGCGCGAGCGACCTCGACGGGAGAGAGCTCGCCTTTCGAGAAACTCTGGTGAAGCCGAAGTATTTCGCCATCAATCGACATAGACTTGATCCCGCGCAGCAGCGTAGTCCGCAGCACCTCCCAGATAGGCCTGGCTCAACCTGGGGTCAGTTGAGAGTGAAGTGCTGGGGCCTTCCAAAACAATTTTTCCAACCTCGAGCACGTATCCACGATCCGCCACGGAGAGCGCCAGCCGGGCATTCTGCTCGACCAGAATGATGGTCAGTCCGTCGGCCTTGAGCTGACCAATGACACGAAGGATTTCCTGAACGATCAGCGGAGCAAGTCCGATCGACGGCTCGTCCAACATGAGCAATCGAGGACCGGCCATCAAAGCGCGCCCGACTGCGAGCATCTGCTGTTCGCCGCCCGATAGCGTCGCAGCCTTCTGTTTGCGACGCTCAGCAAGAATCGGGAATAGGCTGTAAATGCGATCGAGCGACTTCGAGGACGCATCAGTTCGATAGCCGCCCAGGCGCAGATTCACCTCTACCGTCAGGTTTCCGAACAACTCGCGACGTTCCGGCACCAGCACGACACCCCGGGCCACCAACTGCTCGGGACGAAGGCCGACAAGTTCTTCATTCTCCAAGAGGATGGATCCCGCGCGCGGGGGCGCCAGCCCCATAATGCCGTTCAGCAGCGTCGTTTTTCCGGCGCCATTGGCGCCGAGCACTGTAACCAGTTCGCCGGGCGAGACCGAGAGATCCAGGTCCTCAAGGACCGTTGCTCGGCCATAACCAACCTTCAAGCCGCTGATCCGCAGATTTGGCATTGTCAGGTCCCCAAATAGGCGGCGATCACTCGCTCGTCCTGCCGCACTTCGTCTGGAAGGCCGGTCATAAGGCTCTGCCCCCGATCCAGAACGACCACCCGATCCACACAGTTCATGACAAGATCCATGTCATGCTCAACCAACAAGACGGACATCCCCGCGCGCTTCAGCCGGTGCAACAAGGTTACCAGCTTCAGCTTTTCACCAGTTCGTAGCCCGGCAGCAGGCTCGTCCAAGAGCAGTAATCTGGGCCGGCTCACCAAGGCGCGAGCGACTTCTACGAGGCGCGCCTGTCCCATTGCCATTCGCGATGCAGGCTCGTGCGCGAGGCCGTCCAGTTCTACGATCTCAAGAGCGCGCCAGGCTTTCGCAAAGGTCGCTGCCTCTTCCTTTCGATCGAAGCCGAACATCCCAGACATCATGCCCGCGCGACCTTGCGCATAGGCGCCGAAGGCCACATTTTCCAGTACGGTTCGCTCGGGGATTATTCGTACGTGCTGGAACGTCCGAGACACGCCACGATGCACGAGCTCGGACACTCGCTTGGGCGGTGTTTCGCCCATGAGAAGAACAGCGCCCTCCGACGGTGCGAGAAGTCCCGTGGCGATGTTGAACGTCGTGGATTTGCCCGCACCATTGGGCCCTATCAAACCAACGATCTGATCGGGTCCCACGCTGAACGAGATCCCCTGGAGCGCCTTCAGCCCCCCGAAGTTTTTCGAAATACCGGTGACGGTCAGAAGGTCCTCACCGGCTGTGCTGCGCTTGGATGGCGTCAGTTCGATATTGCGACCCGGTCGCACCGCAGAGAACCGCGGCCAGACGCGCTGCAGTGCCGACCAAATTCCTCCCGGCCAGCGCAGCAGCACGCAGATGAGGACAAGCCCAAAGACGATCAGCTCCACGTTCCCCGAAAGACCCAGCATACGAGCAACCGTATTCTGTAGAAGCATCTCAAGAACGGTGATGGCCGTCGCACCGAGGACCGCGCCGAAGGGATGCGCCATCCCACCGAAAATGCACGCGATCAAGAGGTTTATGCTGGCGGTCAGGCCGAAGGGCGCTGGGCTGAGAAATTTGAAATAGTAAGCATAAAGCGTTCCAGAAAGTCCGGCCAGCGTCGCCGCCACAACGAAAACGATCAGGCGCAAACGCGTGGCATCAACTCCAAAGATTTCTGCCATCTCCGCGTCGGTCTTGAGCGCCGCGATCGCCCGTCCCGCGCGAGAATACAGCAGGCGGGAGAACCCGCCACCGAGCACTGCGACAAGCAGCCAGACGACAACGGCAAAGCCCCGATCCTCGGTCAGTGCCAAGGGACCGATCGCAAGTGGCGGGATCTGCCCGAGCCCTGAGGCTCCCCCGGTAAGTCCGCCCGCAGCGACAATCGCGGCACTCGTGGCAATTCCGATCGCGAGCGTGGCAAGTGGAAGGAAGTGCCCTTTTAGTCGCAGTGTGATGGCCCCGACTATGACACCGGAGAGAGCCGAGGCGGCCACGCCCAGAACAAGCGCTATAAAGGGAGGAATGCCGAAATCCCGCGCCAAGATCGCCGAAACATAGGCCCCAATCGCCATGAACGCTGCCTGACCGAGGGAGACCTGCCCAGCGATCAACAAGAGCGTCAGCCCCATCCCAGCGATCGACGTCAGCCCGACCGTGACGAGCAACGTGACGTCGTATTGAGGACCAATGGCCGCGACGACGCAAGCCAGCGCGAACATTGCAAAGGCGACAATGATCGATGCAGTCGCGGGTGATCGCCGCGATGACGAAATGGCACTCTTGGTCATGATCAATGCTCGTGTGCTTCTGGCGGACGAACAGCGTTTCGCCAAAGAAGGATCGGTATCACCATCAGAAAGACAATGACGTCTCTGAACGCGCTGATCTGAAATGCTGAGAAGGACTCGGTAAGCCCAACCAGCGCCACTCCCACCAGCGCTGTTGGGTACTCAACGATGCCCCCGAGTGCTGCGGCGACAAATCCCTTCAGGCCGATCGGAAACCCCATGTCATAATTTGCTGTGATGAGCGGCGCCAGCAGTAGCCCTGAAAGAGCACTAAATCCGGCCCCAATCGAAAAACTAAGCTGCCCTGCGACCCGCACAGGGATGCCGCAAAGCTGCGCCCCTACTCTATTGACGGCCGTCGCCTGAAGGGCCTGACCAATCAGCGTTCTCTCCGAAAATGTGTACAGGCCGGCCATCGCCAAGACAGCAAAGCAGCAGATCCAGAGGCTTTGGTAGGTGATGAATACCGGCCCGAGCGACACTCCGCCGTCGACGACCGGCGGCACCGATTGCGGCTCAGCGCCCCAGATCAGGACCGCCGCGCCGTGAAACACCATGTACACACCAACACTGACGATAAGCAGCACGATAGGAGACGCACCCGATACTGGCTCCACTGTCAAGCGGTAGGTCAGCGCTCCAAGGGATGCGGTGGCAGCAAGCGCGGCCAGCACAGCGAACCAATATGATCCTGGAAACTTGTTCGCCGCGAACGCTGTGGCGAGCACACCAGCGATCCAAATCGAGCGGATCAGCAGCATGCGAATCCTCGCCGAATTCGACAGACGTCGATCGGCCACGTCCAGCACAGCGAAGGCCGCGAGGCCGCCGGCAACAAGCCAGCTGAACGGACTGAAGTATCCCGAAAGCGCGCTCGCGAACGACAGCGCTCCCAACGTCACGTATTCGCCCTGGGCGATATTGACGACCCGCGTCACCGTATAAATCACGATGAGACTAAGCGCGACGAGACCGTAAACGGCACCGTTGGTGATGCCATCCACGAGTAGGAATAGGAGCGTGTCGATCAACGTTCTATTCCTCAATCAGGACGAAACGTCCGCCCTTGATTTGCGACAAGAAGGTGGATCGCTTATCCAGTCCGAGATGGTCGGTCGGCGTAATGTTGTAGACGCCGTTCACGCCGGGCCACTCGCGCGTTTGCTCCATCGCATTCTTGATCGCGATGCGGGTTGCGGCGAGATCGTCGCTCTTGGCTTCCGCCATATGCTGATAGGCATTCACGGTGAGCAGCATCGCATCCCAAGACTGACCGGCGAACAGATCGACCTTTCCCTTGCCGTAGGCTGCGTCATAGAGCTCGGCGAACTTGGCAAGGACTGGACGAAGCGGATTATCCTTCGCGATCTGGTCGTAGACGTTGAGCGCACCCACACCGACTATCGCGCCCTCGACGTTCGCCTTTCCAATGTCGACGAACGCGTTGATCGACGAGCCGGCGCCATGATAAATCGGGCCCGTGAACCCAACCCGCTTGAGCGCCTCGTGCGCAAGATCCGCGGACGGCGGGATGGCATGAATGTAGACTGCATCAAGGCCCGCTTGCTTGAGGCGCAGCGCCTGTGGCGTAAAATTCGTGTCTTGCCGCGCAAAGCGTTCGGTTCCGGCGAGATCGATCCCGACTTCTTTGGCGACAGGCTGCAACTCCTTCAGGCCACCCTCGCCGTAGGCATCTTCAAGCCCGAAGAACCCGATCTTCTTGATGCCCTGGCGCTTCATGTAATTGAGGGTGCGCTGAAGCATCAACTTGTCGGACGTCGGCGTCTTGAACGTGAATGGGCGCTCGCTGGCGGGCTCAACGATCGCCGCGTTCGAGGCCATCGAGATCATGGTAATCTTCGCGGCCTTCACGGTGTCCAGGATCGCCATCGAACTTGGCGTGGTGGTGCAGCAAACGACGACATGAGCCTTGTCTTCTTCGATCGCTTTCCGCGTCAGGCTGACCGCCTTCGTTGGATCGGATCCATCATCGTACGAGATGACCTTGACCTTGAAGGGCAGATCGGTACGGGTCGACCAGGTCTTGTCGAACAATTCGACTGCGTTGCGCTCAGGAGCTCCCAGCGCAGAGGCTGCTCCCGTCACCGAGACGATTGCTGCAATACGCAGCTCCGGCTTGTCCTCGGCAAACCCGGGCTGGACACTTGCAAGAGCGATAGCGCCAGCGGAAATGAACCCGCACAAGCTTGTTGCGATGCGGTCACGCGTCACGGTCTTGGTCATGAAATCCCTCGGGGTTGCTGCTACCGTCACAAAGTGACACCGGCAGCTCCCGGGGGCTGTATCTGCGGATACATCCGCAATCGATAGATCTACGACTATGTGCTGCCAGATACAGCCGCGCGGTTTTTCAACGGGTAGTCGTGCTCTCCTGTCACCTCACCAAACCGAAGAGCCGCACAAATGAATGGCATCAAGGCTGAAGATTTTCGCAAGTTGTTCCGACGCCTGACAACCGGTGTCACCCTGATCGCGGTCGATGGCGAAAACGGCCCCGCAGGCATGACTGTCAATTCACTCACGCCGGTAAGCTTGGATCCACCGCTGCTGCTGTTTTGTGCGTCTGCCTCGAGCGCCACGGCGAAGCGCATAGCGACGATCGGCGCCTTTTCTGTAAATATATTAGCTGGTCACCAACAAGACGTCTCCATGCATCATGCTGGCCGGCCTCTTGCGACGCCTACCTGGTGCTGGCGCGAAAGTCACGGCGTGCCCTGGATCGACGGCGCAAATGCCGTCTTTCGTTGCCGTTTCGTCGAGGAATACCCTGGAGGCGACCACCGGATCCTTATCGGCCAGATCGAGGAGATGTTCGGACCTGAGACCGCCGCGACGCCTCTGCTTTATCACGGAGGACAGTATGCCCGCTTGCCGTACGAGGACGGGGACGTCGCTAACGTTCCGCGAACAGAGGATCTCTGGTGGACCGGTTAGTTTTCCTCGCTGTCCTCGTCGTTGGCGAGAATTGTAAATCCGTCTTCGATGAACAGCATCCCCTTTTCCCGGAGCCTGCCCATCGTTCGTGTGACGGTGACGCGAGACGTGCCAGTCATCGAAGCGATCTGTTCATGGGTCAGGTGCGTGATGATCTTGCGCCCCCGTTCATGATCGATCGCAAACATCTGGCTCAGCCGGCGGAGCAGCTCCAGGATCCGGTCCTCAGGGTCATTCGACACCAAGTGCTCAAGTCGCAAAGCGAGAATACGCTGCTTGAGACTGGTGAGCCGCAGCATGGCCAAGGCCAATTCAGGATCGGCTCGCAACAAGGATTCGATACGAGTCGTGTCGAACTCAAGCGCTTCCGTAGGTTCGACGGCCACCGCCGTAGAGAATCGAGGCAGCCCATCGAACGCTGAGCCTTCTCCACATAGCGCGTTCGGGCCCATGTTCTCGAGAACCACTTCGGTGCCGTCTCGCCTGAATATCGACACCTGCACCAAACCTGACTTGATGAAATAGAAGCAGGTATTGATCTCGTCCTGCCGATAAAGTTGTTCTCCTTCGGCAAATCGACGAGTCCGCACTTTACCCTCGAAGGATACAAGTTTGGCTGCGAGGGCATCCGTCATCCGCCAAGTGGCGGCGGCTTTTTTTGTCATTCTCACCGCTCATTTTTCGAAGGAATGACCCGGTCGTATCCGGCGATACAGCGCTCAACGAGCAGTGCACGGTACGCCAAGGTCGATGATAGCGCCAGAGGAGGCAATCGCAATGGGTTTAGCTCAACGGACCGCCGACGAGGTGGATTCGGACGTGCGTGGGGCGGAAATGGCCGTCGAAAGGACGGCCGCCCTCGTGCCGTGGCTCAGCGAGCAGGCGAGCCGGGTTGAAGAGGCGCGGCGCATTCCCGAAGATGTCGCTGAACGTCTGTTCGACACTAGGCTTTTCGACCTAATGCGCCCCTCACGTTTTGGCGGATTTGGCGTCTCCCCTCGCTTCGCATGGGAAGCGACCTTTCACGTCGCCAAGGGCTGCTCATCCAGCGCCTGGCTCGCCGGACTGACGAGCGCGAACATTATCATGCTTGGCAAGTTCTCGGCCGAAGCCCAGAAGGAAATCTTTGCGCCGGGCGTATCGCCGATTGTTCCCATGCTGACGGGCGGTGTGGGCCAGGACATCAAGATCCAACCGGCGGAAGGCGGCATCGTCCTGAGCGGACGATGGAGATATGCCTCTGGCGTCGACGTCTCGGATTGGTTGGGCCTTCTCATCAATATTCCCGCCCAGGGCGATGCGCCCGCTCCGCATGTGGTGCTCGTCCCGCAATCCGAGTTCTCCATCGATCACCAAAGCTGGCGCGTTATGGGGATGCGCGGCACCGGCAGCAAGAACATCACGCTCGGCAAGACCTTCGTTCCGTCTCATCGGTTCATGAACTGGGCCGAACTACAGGCGGGCAAGAAGCACCCCACATGTCCTAACACCGAACCGGTTTACGACTTCCCATTGAATACGGCTAACGCGATGTCGGTGCTGGCGCCGACGCTCGGCGTGGCAACCGCATGCAGCGAAGAGAGCATCAAGATCATTCGCGCTCGCGTCAGTTCGGGCAACCAGCAGGCGCAGATCAACGACAAGATCGCACAAGTCGACGCAGGTACGAGCGCCGCCACAATGAGCTTCTTGCGTGACTTCCTGCTCTCCGAGACCGCAGCAATCGAAGAGCAGATTCTCCGGAGCGGAACTCTTTCGCTGGAAGAACGAGGCCTGAGCCGTACGAAAGTCGCGATCGCGTCTCGCCAGGCTTTGACCTCCGCGCAGCGCCTTTTTGCGGCACTTGGCGGGTCCATGCTCCCGGAAGGAACTCGGATTGAACGCCTATTCCGCGATATTCACGCCATGAGCTCGCATTTCCTGCTGCAGCCCGAGCCGATCGCTGAGGCATATGGACGATTGCTGCTTGGACTCGAACTCTCACCAGGAACGCGTCTCTGATTGACGTCAACGAGGAAAGGATCCCTGATGACAAAGACGACCTACAGCTCGAAGAATTCCATGTTCGCTGCAGCGGGCGGCGGCTCGATTTTCGACAAGTTTCAGTATTCCTCGGCCGTGAAGGCCGGCGGCCTGATCTTCATCGCAGGACAAATTGGCCTCAATCCCGATGGATCGATGCCGGACAAACCCGAGCAGCAGTTCGTCAACGCGTTTGAACGGCTCAAGCTCGTTCTCGAAGAGGCCGGCGGCCAGATGAGCGACTTGGTCGAACTCGTCTCCTATCACGTCGGTCTGAGCTCCCACCTGGCGGACTTCATGAAGGTCAAGGAGAAGTATGTCCCGGCCCCATTTCCGACCTGGACCATCCTCGACATCGCCGGCCTAGCCCGTCCTGGTCTCATCATCGAGATCAAGGCGGTTGCCGTTGCGCGCAACTAGGCAAGACCGTCTACGTTTCCTCCCAGACTGGGTCGGGGCCTGACGGCCCCGACCATTTTTCTGAGTGAGACTTTCCTTTAAATTCGGGAAGCTCGTGCCTCCGGAATCCGATGCCTAGGACGCGGTCTTCGAACACTTGCTCAAAAGCCGGCCGGTCCGAGGTCAGCGAGACGTTGCGCGTACCTCGATCGATGCTGGAGCGCCTGATCGAAATTGCGCCCTCCCTATCCCGCCGGAGAATCACCAAAGGGCAATCCGTCTACCGTCAGGGCGAAGCGGCGACGCATGCCTATGTGGTTGTGTCCGGCCGCCTCGGTATCACAATGATCGGACAGGCGGGGCAGGAGTTGCTGATCGATATCGTTGGTCCCGGCGCGCTCTGTGGCGAGGGAGCCGCATTCGATGGCCTACCGCGCTTCTCCAGCGCAAGCGCCATCGAAGCGACCGAAGTCCTCCCGATTCCAGGGAAGGAGTTTCTCAAATTGATTTCGGCCGACGCCAAGCTTGCATCTCTGCTTGCGCACGCCACCGCGCTGAAGCAGCGCACACTCGCCGGTCGCCTCGTCCAGCTCGCGCAGAGCTCTCCCGAAGATCGCATTACGGAGCTCCTCTCGCAGATCGCCCGGCCTGAGCTGCCCGACGTTTTGCTCACTCATCAGCAGATCGCCAATCTGATCGGCGCATCGCGGATCACAGTGACGCGGGCAATGCAAAAGCTTCGCCGCACCGGCGCCATCACCTGCCAGCGTGGTCGCTACCGGCTGACACGAGCCCCGGCATGATCGCGGAACTGACCTGCCCCCTGTGACTGGCGGGATCATCCTCCTTTGTAGCGGTTGATACAGACGATTTCAGGTCCATCGCTAAGTTCACGCCCGTCTCACCCGAAGACGGAGCCACCCCATGAACAGTAGACGAATTAGGGATATCGCCGACATCCGAAAGCTCGGCCATATCGAGTTCCGCACGACGGATCTGGAGCGCGCAAGGGATTTCTACGTCAATCTGATCGGATTGCACGAGACAGAACGCGACGACAACCGCATCTATCTTCGCTGCACGGAGGACAAGCAGCATCACACGTTCATACTCCGCAAGGCGGAGTCCGCCGGTGTCGGGCATATCGGATTCGTGGTTGCAAGAGACGACCAGCTCGACAACATGAAAGCGCGCTTCGATGAGCTGGCCCTGCCAACCCGGTGGACCGACAACGACATGAAGGGGCAAGGCAGAACGCTGCGCGTCCAGGATCCCTTCGGCTTCCTCATCGACTACTACGCCGACATCAGAAGCGTGCCATGGCTCGTACAGCAGTATCATCTCCACAGAGGGGTCTCGCCAACACGTGTCGACCACGTCAATGTCCTCACGCCCGATGCCCAAGCCGGGTATGACTGGTACACGCAAGAACTTGGCTTTGGTTGCGCAGAATTGACCGAATCCGATCCCCCCGAGAAGCGGATTTGGGCAAGCTGGCTGTTCCGAAAGTCTACGGTACATGACATCGCCGTGATGACAGGCGCGGGTCCGGCTGCACATCACGTTGGCTTTTCGCTGGGCGATCCGCTTTCAATTATCCGCGCCTGCGACCTGCTCGCGGGCGCCGGCTACGCCGGCAATATCGAGCGCGGTCCCGCGCGGCACGGAATTTCGAACGCGTTATTTGTCTATGTTCGCGACCCCGATGGAAACCGATTTGAGCTCTACACCGGCGACTATCTGACCGGAAATACCTCTGCTCAACCGATCCGTTGGAATCTCAACAATCCCGTTCGCCAAACGCTTTGGGGAGCACCTCCGCCGCGCCGATGGTTCGAAGAATCCATGGCCGTGGAGACGTTCGACGGTGCCTCCACGAAAGAAACGAGGCCGGCCCTGATGCAATCCATCCCTAGTTATGTAGCCGACTGAAGCACGATCGCCCCTTGATCATGCCACCATCGACTCACCCTTAATCTTCAAGGTTACCATGCCACGTATAGTCATCATTCCCCCGACCGGTTTGCGCCCCGGCATTCCTTATTCGCCCGCCATACGCTGGGACAGGCTCCTCTTTATTTCCGGACAGACGGGCTCCCACCCTGTGACCCGCGAATTTCCCGAAGACATCCAGGCTCAGACTAGGATCGCCCTCGACAACATCAAGGCCTTGGCCGAGGCCGGGGGAGCCTCGCTTGAGACCGCGCTCAAGATGACGATCCACATGACCGACATGCTCAACGAATTCGCCCCGATGAACGAGGTATTCCGCGAGTATTTCCCCAAGGATCCACCTTCGCGAACAACGGTGGGGGTCGCTCATCTCGCTCGCGTCGGCCTGAAAATCGAAATCGACATGATCGCGGTCGTGAAAGATGCCGTTTAGGTGAGATCGAAAGACCGCTGCCCTCACCACGAACGCATCCAATCACATGGTGATGCCATGAACCAACTACCCACGAGCGCGCTTCTCTCGGACAATATGAATAAAGCGCGCGAATATTTGCGGCGATTTCGATCACAGGTCGTGCCACACCGAATTGGCGGACATCCAGGGTTGAGCGATCAAACCTTCGAAAATCTTGATCCATCCGACAATTCGGTTCTGTGCATGGTCGCGTCAGGCGGCGAAGCCGAAATCGATCGTGCTGCCCGCGCTGCCGAAGACGGTTTTAGGATCTGGAAAGACGTTCCCGGAGATCGGCGGCGCGCGCTGCTTCATCAGATAGCGGACCAGATCGAAGCTCGAGCTGAGGAAATCGCGCTCGTTGAGAGCATCGATAGCGGTCAGCCCATTCGCTACATGGCCAAGGCTGCGCTGCGTGGGGCTGAGAATTTTCGATTTTATGCGGATAAGGCACCGGAGGTCTCCGACGGCAAATCGCTCCCGACCCGGACGCACCTGAATTACACGTTACGTCAACCTATCGGACCTATCGGAATCATAACGCCGTGGAATACCCCCTTCATGCTATCCACGTGGAAGATCGCGCCGGCGTTGGCAGCAGGCTGCTCGATCGTTCACAAGCCGGCGGAATGGAGTCCCTTGTCCGCGGTCATTCTTTCGGAGATCATGACCGAGGTGTTCGAGAAGGCTGATTTGCCACCTGGCATCGCCAACCTTGTGCACGGCTTTGGCGAAACAGCCGGAAAGCTCCTGACCGAGCATCCATCCATCCGGGCAATCGCGTTCGTGGGCGAGTCGGTCACCGGCAGTCATATCATGGCGCAGGGCGCGCCAACCCTGAAGCGCGTTCACTTCGAGCTGGGCGGCAAGAACCCGGTCATCGTGTTTGACGATGCGGATCTCGAACGGGCGCGCGATGCGGTTCTCTTCATGATTTATAGCTTGAACGGACAACGCTGTACGTCATCAAGCCGTGCTCTCATTCAACGTTCCGTCTACGATCGATTCGTTTCAGACCTCGCCGCACGCGTTAAGTCGATCAAGGTAGGGCAGCCCCTAGACCCTTCGACTGAGATCGGGCCGCTCATCCATCCACGTCACGCCGAAAAGGTCTTGAGCTACGCCAAGTGTGCCGCGCAAGATGGCGCGCAGATCGCCACCGGCGGTGGTCGCGCACTGAACGGTAAGGGTAATTTTGTCGAGCCGACATTGTTCGTCGACGCTCAGAACACGATGAGGATTGCGCAGGAAGAGATCTTCGGTCCGGTATTAACGGTCATACCGTTCGATGACGAGGCCGATGCAATCCGCATCGCCAACGACGTCAAGTACGGCCTCGCCGCCTATATCTGGACCGGCGATGTCGGACGAGCTCACCGAGTGGCTCGAGATGTTGAAGCCGGCATGGTCTGGGTGAATTCCGAGAATGTGCGACATTTGCCGACCCCGTTCGGTGGCGTCAAAGCGAGTGGCATCGGACGCGACGGAGGCGACTATGCTTTTGACACCTACATGGAGCAGAAGAACATCGCCATCGGGCTGGACAGGCACCGGCCGCCAGCTATTGGCGTACGATGAGGGTACTGACCTCGCCGATTACGGAGCGACCCGCGCAAAGCTCCGTTTGCCCGCTCCGGCTAAGCCGCCGCAGACAAGCTACGATGAGCCGATGCCGACCGCGACCGATTGTACGCTCACGGGCTTTCCCGAAACGGTACGAAAGACGAAACTGCCCCGGCCGCCCCCCGAATTGGAAGTAGTCACCTCATTCTGCGTCAGGCTGCCGGCCGGGCTCGGACCGTGCAAAAGCTTCCATTTTCGATGCCGAGGTCTCTATGGCAAGAATCCTGGGATAAGGCGAAAGATCCACCCCAAATCTACGCGCATTGAAGATCTGCGGAACGATGCAGATGTCCGCGAGCGTCGGCTCCTCGCCAAACGAGAACGGGCCGGCGCCAAGCTGCTCCAATCGTCTCTCGATGGCCTCGAAGCCAGCTTCGATCCAATATTGGGACCATCTCGCGCGAAGCGTTTCGTCAACCCCCATCTCTGTCAAACGATTGAGCACCCTCAGGTTCCCGATCGGATGAATATCGCAGCAGACAACGAGAGAAATCTCACGCGCGATGGCGCGTCCGGCCGGCGTCTTCGGCAAGAGCGGTGGCTGGGGATGCATCTCGTCGAGATACTCTATGATGGCGAGTGACTGGGCGAGATGCAAATCGCCTTCGATCCAGTATGGTACCAGACCTGCGGGGTTGATGGTCCGGTAGGCGGGCTCGGACTGCTCTCCCTTCCGCAGATGTACGAAGCGGCTGACTGGATCAAATCCCTTGAGGCCAAGGGCAATTCGAACGCGATAGGCAGCGGTCGAACGGAAATAACCGTAGAGGACGGCATCAAGACGATTGGTCATTCTCATCTATCCAAGGCCCCAAAAGCGCGGCTCGAGAAATTGCTAGAGTCTTCGCAGTTGGCTCACGTTTTGATTGCGGGTTGCGAGCGGAGATTTCGACAATGATATCCCCGCTCTTCGATATCCTTTCGAATCTGGTCGCTCACGGAATGCGTCCGTCTCTTCCGTCGCCAGATCCCGACGAATTGAGATGGAATAGACGCGGCACCAGGAAGGACCAGCAGCTCCTTCCGGCCATTTACGTATACAGCGTACATGCGCTCAAGCCCCTGCACTCCCGACGACGGTTATGGGCCAACCATCGCCAAACCAGGCTTCTGGCCGCCCGTCCGGTCATCTCCTCTCCGCAGCGAACTTATTGTCGGTTCTCGCAGCCTGTACCGTGAGCTCGAGGCCACCTGGAACCGCGGCGAGGAGCGAGACGGTGTAGTCATCTTGAGGGTTGCGAAAAACGGTCTCCGTCTCACCAATTTCGACGATCCGCCCCCGGCTCATTACGGCCACTCGATCACAGATATTGGAGGCGACGCGCAGATCATGCGTAATGAAGAGCATCGAGAAGTTCAGCTTTTTGCGCAGACTTTCAAATAGGTCCAGCACCTGGGCCTGCACCGAAACGTCTAGCGCCGAGACCGGCTCGTCAGCGACAATTATCTCTGGCTCCATGGCCAGCGCTCTTGCGATGCATATACGTTGTCGCTGTCCGCCGGAGAATTCATGTGGAAAGCGATCGAGGTCGTGACGCCGGAGGCCTACGAGTTCAAGCAAACCGCCAGCTTGATCAACAGCTTCCTTGTACTTGGTCCCATAGTATATGGGGCCTTCCGTGATTGCCTGGCCGACGGTGCGCCGTGGATTGAGCGATTTGTATGGATCCTGAAAGATCATCTGAATCCTCCGCCGGAAGTTTCGCAAGCCTGCGCCGCTCAATAGCTCGATATTGTGGCCATTGATCGAGATGCGTCCCCTATCCGGCACTTCAAATCGCATGACGCACTTCGCCAGCGTCGTCTTGCCCGAGCCGGATTCGCCCACAATGCCAACCGTTTCACCCCTGCCAATTTCAAAAGACACGCCGTTCAATGCTCTCGTCTCACGTTTTCTTCCACTGAGCGAGCGACTTTGGTAGGTAAGGTGGAGGTTGTCGGCCTTGAGCACGGGTTCGGTCGTGCCCTCGACTGACCTACGAAACCGAAAGCTCGGCACTGCGGCAACGAGCGCCTGCGTATAGGGATGCGACGGATTGTCCAGCACATCGCGCGGGCCGCCACGCTCGACGACTCGACCGTGCCGCATGACAAGAATTTCGTCGGCGACCTCTGCCACAACGCCGAAGTCGTGCGTAATCAACAAGAGCGCACTTTTGTGTTTGAATAAGAGCTCCCGAAAGAGCTTGAGGATCTGAGCTTGCGTGGTGACATCGAGCGCTGTGGTCGGTTCATCGGCAATTATGAGGGCCGGCTCAAGAGCCAAGGCCATCGCAATCACGGCGCGCTGCCGTTGTCCGCCCGACAGCTGGTGTGGGTAGCTATGACGGATGCCGGCCGGATCCGGCAGGTGAACGTCTGTCAGCAATTCCAGCACGCGGTCATCGATCGCGCGTTTTCGCGAATTCGGTTCATGGATCTTAATGACCTCGGCAATTTGTGCCCCGATTGTCATGACCGGGTTCAGCGCCGTCAGCGGCTCCTGGAAGACCATCGCCATCCGGCTTCCCCGCAACTCGCAAAGTCGCCGATCGCTTGCGACGGCGATTTCCTCACCCTCCAAGAGAATTGAGCCGCGAGAAATCGTCAGCAGCTTCCTTGGCAAGACACCCATGACCGAGGCAGCCGTAACAGACTTGCCCGAGCCGGATTCGCCCACCAGGCAGACGATCTGCCCTTGGCGCACTTCGAGATCCACATCTTCGATCGCATTCTCGCGGTCCATGCCCGCGGGCAACGCGACCGTGAGCTGGTTTACCTTCAGAAGAATCGATGGCTCCGTCATGCCGAGACCTTCGTCATTCGGGACAGTCGCGGATCGAGCCGATCGCGTAAGCCGTCGCCAAGTATGTTGACTGCCAGGACCGTGATCGCGAGAAAAAGGCCGGGAAAAATGATCGTCCAAGGCGCCCGTTGGAACACCGCGCGGCCTTCCGCCAGGATGTTGCCCCATGACGGGATGTCTGGTGGGAAGCCAACTCCTAAGAAGCCGAGAACGGCTTCAAACAGGATGGCCGCCGCGAACATGTAGGTTGCCTGAACCACGAGGGGAGCCATGCAACTCGGCAATATATGGCGGAAAAGTATAATCCGGCGGGGTAGTCCGAGCCCTTGTGCTGCCTGAACGAATGCTTCTTCGCGTACTGTGAGGACGACACCACGGACCAGGCGGGTCACTCGCGGAATCTCGGCGAACGCGATCGCCGCAACAATCGTAAAAAGACTCGGCCGCAGCAACGAAACCATGGCAATAGCCAGGAGCAGCGCCGGGATCGCCATCACGCCATCCATAATTCGCATAATGATTGCATCGAGAACGCGGGAAGCCCCTGCAATCAATCCGATGACAGTTCCGCAGACGCCCCCGGCGAGCGCCGAGGTCGCACCTACAAGAAGTGACGTTCTTCCACCGAAAATAACGCGGCTCAAAACATCTCTTCCAATGGCGTCCGTTCCAAACCAGAGTTCAGCGTTTGGAGGCTTAAGACGAAGACGGGGCCTGATTTGCGCCGGATCCAGACCATGCAGGAACGGCGCGGCGAGCGACAGAACGATCAGGACGAGTAACAGGCCTCCCCCGATGCCGATTGCCATGTTGATCTTCATCACTGGAAATCGCCTGATGAGGAGGCGTTGGGTCATCAGCATTGTCGTCAGTACCGGATACGAGGATCGACCACGATGTAGAGCACGTCGACGACAAGGTTGATGCCGACGTAGAAGAGCGCGAAGAGAAGGATGAGCCCCTGGACGACAGGGTAGTCTCGACTGAGAATGGCATCGATCGTGAGCCGTCCTAGGCCAGGGATGTTGAATACGCTCTCGGTGACCACAACACCGCTGATGACAAGGGCCACGGCTGCGCCAACGACAGTGATAATTGGTATTGCCGCGTTCGGCAGCGCATGGCGCCAGAGGATGCGGGCTCCGCTGCTCCCCTTCGCGAGTGCTGTCTTTATGAAGTTTTCGCCGAGCACATCGAGGACACTCGATCGCGTGACGCGCGAGATCAGGGCAATTAGGACGCAGGACAACGTCAACGATGGCAGCACCAAGTGCTTGATGCTTCCGACGAGGTCCTGAAATGGGCTTACGTAGCCTTGGACCGGTAGCAGGTCGGCCCACATTGCGAAGGCCAAGATCAACAGATAGCCAGTCACGAAGGTCGGCATGGAAAAGCCGGCGACCGACAGCGCCATGACGGCTCGATCGACCCAACGATTGTGATTCCAAGCAGCGATTGTACCCAGCGGAACCGCGATAACGACAGTAAGGACAATTGAGCAGACAGCGAGCACAAGGGTTGGCTCCAGTCGGTCAAGCACCAAGGTCAACACAGACTGCTTCGATTGGATCGAGACGCCGAGATTGCCCTTGGCCATTTCCTCGAGCCAGATGCTGTATTGCGTATAGATCGGCTGATCTAATCCAAGGGCGGCTCGCAACTGCTCAATTCGCTCTGGCGAGGCGGCGTCTCCGGCCATGATGGTTGCAGGGTCACCGGGGCTGAAGCGAAGCAGCGCAAAGACGACCGTCGCAACGACAAAGATGACCGGAATTGCCGCAGCAATGCGCAGTGCAATCAGGATCAGCATCGGAGCAACCTGGCTGGTGACGACTTGAACGAGAGCCCCACTTGGCCGTTTTTTCGCGCTCCGTCGGCCCGGGTGGGCCAGCACAATGTGCACGTACCGCCAGAAGGAGAAACAGAGCGCTGCATGAACCCTCAGCTCAAGGTAATTGCTCACTCCGAAGTCTAGGGTCGGCCTCCTCCCACAATTGTATCTCGGTATACTGGACTGTCGGCTTTTCCGGCCAACAGTAGTGGGGCATTCCGCGCCACGCCTGCCGCCCACACTACCGACTCGGTTCGGGCCAGCTAAAGTTACCGCCGGCGCGGATGATCAGTCGCCCGATTACTTTCCCAATCTCGAGGCACTTGATCTCCGCTCGTCTGCTGCGGGTTCACGTGAAGGTGCCGCCGATCCACACCTGCTCTACTTCAAGCTTAATTCACAGCCTATATCAGACGTTGTCGGCTTTTTGGTGGAATAGACCTGCCATGTGACGTCATGGATAGGTATCAGCTTCAGAATTTTGAACTTTCCAGGGTTCTCGCTGGCGAATGATGTAAACGTTACCGCGGAATCGACCTCGCCAGCGACCAGTTTCCTACCGGCGTCCACATTTGAACGGACCGAAATCTTGACTTCGTACGACATGCCGTCGAAGACTTTTGCCGTTACCGGCATGAAGGCCACGGACCTTGGAGTTTGCACCGTCTCACGCGTCAGCAAACCCATTTCGTACGTGGCACCTTTGAAGCATTCTTCCAGAAAGATCTTATTCTCCCCTTGCTTCGCCATTTCCTTCTGCTGGGGGTGCGCCGGCGTAACGATGACGTAGTTGATCTTGCCATTTGCAAGGTCGTCGCCCGCGATGAGGAAACTATCGTAGTACACGATCTCGGGGTTGGCGACCTTGCGATAAGCGATCCAGCGTTTGACATTCAGATCATGATTGGTGCCTTCCGGAGCCAGCGTGCCAATTTTTACGCTCGGGGTTGCCGTTTGTGCGGCTTGGATGGGCGCCGTCGCAACCTGCGACAGGAGAAGAACTGCCGCAGTCCTTGCCATGTGGCTCATTTTGGTAACCTCCTTAAGAGCTCTCTTCAATTCGTACTAGCCCTCCGATCGATGGCCGGAGGTATGTCCTGTCAGCATCCCTGGTTTTGGAGACAGCCTTGCTCAATGTGGCTGCCAAGCCGAAGCCGCCTTGAGAAAAGCTACAGTCTCATCAGAGGCGCGCTTCTCGCCTGGTGGGAAGTAGCTCAGCTTGACGACCACCGTATGCGTTGCGGGGTCAACAAAGATGTATTGCCCTTGCAGT
Organism: Bradyrhizobium sp. CCBAU 51627; assembly: GCF_028128765.1. GTDB lineage: Bacteria > Pseudomonadota > Alphaproteobacteria > Rhizobiales > Xanthobacteraceae > Bradyrhizobium. The sequence goes on along the minus strand of NZ_LBJG01000024.1, from coordinate 620,249 downwards.
CCAAGCGCCGTGTAGGCGCCTTCGTTGCCGATAGTCCACCACTGGTATCCGTAGCCACGAGGCTCCGAATGCGCTGGATCGGTAGGACGGGTCGACTCCGTCACCCACTCAGAAGAAAGAATTTGATGTCCGTTGGCGGCGCCCTTGTTAAGCATCATGAGGCCCAAACGGGCGAAATCGCGAAGCGTAGCGTTGAAGCCAGCACCGCTGAATTCTCGACCTACGCCTGGCGCTCCATCCATGATGAAGAAGCCGTCGGACTCTGCACCGATAGGCTCCCAGAGGTGCTTCGCCATGTAGGCGGCCAAATTGCTACCGTCGCTCACACGCTCCAAGAGAAGGCCAAGCACCGCCGTATCCAAAGTCTTGTACTGGAAGACTTCGCCCGGCGGATGCTTTCGCTCAATACTTCGGGCCACATCTGCGAAGCGTACCACGTTCTTGACTAGCGCATCGATGTGATTTCTGGCTGCTACTCCCGGGTTCTGAAAATCGTAGCGCTCTTCGTAGTCGACTCCCGATCGCATTTGCATGACCTGCCGGATCGTCACGCCTTCGTAACCGCCGCCCTTCAACTCCGGTAAATAGATGTCGATCCTCTCATCCAGCGACTTGATTCGGCGTTCGGCCAGTGCACAGCCGATGAGCATTGACGTAATCGACTTCGTCATGGAAAAGCCCATGAAGCGAGTTCGATCGCTCGACTCGTTAAGGTATTTTTCAAAGACGATCTTGCCATTCTTCAGGATGAGGAGCGCGTTCGTGTAGGATCGGTCAAGAAACTGATTGGCCTGAAACGTTTTCCCATCGTACTGATAGTCGAAATCGAGTGCGTGATCGTCCCGCGGAAGCTGCCAGACGGAGCCGGAACGTGCGACCGTGCGCGTGGTGAACAGCGCGTCCATGCTGCGGAAGGTGAGCGCGTTGATCTCGGCGTCCAGCATTGCAAAGCGAAGGTTCTGTATGCCGATCGGCACGTCCGACACTAAACCGCCCGCAAGCTGTGGCCGGAGCGCCTGTTGCGCTGTCGCACGCCCAAGGAGCGTCAGCGACGTGCAGGCGAGAATCACGAAGACAGCAATTCTCTTCGACAAGCGTACTTTCATTACGGTCCTCCCAGTCGAGTAGCGCTCCAAGTTAGCTTCGCGCTTATGCAATTGCGATCCCATGATAGGCGTCGGGCTATTGAGACCATGACCGCAGGCCACCCAGCACGAGTGGCTCGATCTGAGGCGCTCACACGCGAGCTGCACTCGCGGAGCGGCCCTGAGAGGGTTCCAGGCGACACCACGGTGCGCCGAGAACCATGAGCTTTCCTTCTAACACCAAGCTGCTGCATTCGGCGATTAAGAGGCTCAGCCGACTGTCGACCGTATGGATGTCCGCATGGCACGATCAATGCAAAATCCGCGACAGAAAATTCCGCGCTCTCTGCGTCTTGGGCTGACAGAAGAACTGCTCTGGCGCGCCTTCCTCCACGATAGCGCCCTCATCCATGAAGATTACTCGGTCGGCGACCTCTCTCGCAAATCCCATCTCATGAGCCACGCAGATCATCGTCATGCCATCGACGGAGGCGCGCGCGCCAAGTTCCATCATCGTGTCTAGGACTTCCTTGACCATCTCCGGGTCGAGCGCTGAGGTCGGCTCGTCGAGAAGCATTATCTTCGGCCTCATGCACATCGCCCTTGCAATTGCGACGCGTTGCTGCTGCCCGCCGGAGAGTTGAGAGGGATATTTGGTAGCCTGATCGGCGATCCTTACCCGTCTTAAAAAACCAATGGCGACCTCCTCAGCCTCGACCGCTTTCAAACCTCTCACAAGCATCGGCGCCAGCATACAGTTCGCGAGCACCGACATGTGGGGAAAGAGATTGAAACTCTGAAACACCATTCCCACTTCGCGTCTGACCCTGTCCACATTCGCAGCTTTATGGTCGAGAATACATCCGTCAACCACGATCGATCCGCCATCATGCTTCTCGATGTGGTTGATGCATCTAATCAACGTCGATTTCCCAGACCCCGACGGACCACAGACAACGACCTTCTCGCCGCGAGCCACACTCAGATCTATTCCATTGAGCGCGGCGAACGAGCCGAAAAGCTTGGTGACTGCGGACATAACCACGGTGCCACCTTCACATGAGCCACTTTCCATCGTTCGCACGCTCATCTCCACTTCTCGCGCGTTAGACCAGGAATTAGCGACAAAGACGTCGCCCGGATTCGGCATCACTAATGGTTGGTGAGGGCCGGCAGGACGGGTTGAAGCTTCTTGGCGCTCCGCTCCCCAGTCCGGTGGTCGGTGGACAGCCGCTCCTCAAATCTGCGCAACAGCCAGCTCAAGCTGGTGGTGATACAGAAGTAGATTGCTCCTGCTGTCAGAAAGACCTCGTAAGGCGCAAAGGTATTTGACACCTCAAGCCGGGCGGCACCTGTCAGATCGAGGAGAGTGATCGTACTGGCGAGCGAAGTCGCCTTGATCGTGAGGATGATTTCGCTTTCATACGCCGGCAGCGCTGCGCGAACGGCAAGCGGAATAGCCACCTTGCGTTGCGTCTGAAACCACGAGAGACCGAGGGCTTGCGAAGCCTCGAGAAGCCCCTTTGGCACCATTCTCAGCGCACCGGCGACGATTTCCGCGGTGTAGGCGGCCGAATTCAGACCGAGTGCGATGATAACGCACCAAAACGGATCGCGAAGAACCGGCCACAAAACCGAGCTTCGTACGAAGCTTAGCTGTCCAAGTCCGTAATAAACAATGAAGACTTGCAGCAGAGACGGAACTCCGCGAACGACAAGAATGTAGATCTTCGCCGGACCGTGGAGCCAAATCGATTGTGCGTTCCGCGCGTAGGCGAGCGGCACAGCTATCGTCATCCCGAGAAGCAAAATGAGTACGGCCAGCCGCCCCGTCAAACCCGCCCCCTTGAGCAGGCTCGGAAGCGCGTCTGCCATGATCGAGAATTCTAGCATGGCGCCCTCACGCAAAGCCCCGATTGGACCAAATACGGGCGTGGCGAAAACCCCAGGACGCAAAACTCGTCATGATCAGGTATAGGATCGCAGTCACCGAATAGACGAGAAACGGTTGTCTGGTTGCGCCGGAAATTACGGACGACGCCCGCAATAACTCTTCAAGTCCGATCACGGAAATCAATGACGTCTGCTTGATCAGGATGATGGCGAGGTTTCCGAAGCCTGGTAGCGCCAACCGCCATGCCTGGGGCAAGATGATCCGAAGGAAGGCGGCGCGTCGCGAGAGACCAAGCGCATGCGCTGCATCAAACTGGCCGCGCGGGACTTGTTTTATAGCCCCTCGAAAAATGTCGCTCGCGTAGGCCGCGAAAATGAAAGCGAGCGATGCAACACCAGCGGCGAAGCCGTTGATGTCCACATACCGTCCGGTCAACTTGGTCAGCGCGACCGTACCGCCAAAATAGATCAAGTAGATGATGATGAGATCGGGTACGCCCCGAACGAGGGCAGTGTATACTTCCGCGCTGTAGCGAAACGGCTTGGCGCCATAAATTTTAACGGCACCGAGCGAGATGCCGAACACGGTTCCGATAATGAGCGCCATGAGCGTCACCGAAAGCGTCGTGACCACGCCCCAAAGCAATTGCAGGCCATAACCAGAAACCCAATCCGCCGTCACAGGTTGGACCCGCCAGATTTTCGTAAGCCATCGCTTTCCACCTTCTGGCGGATCAACTCGCGGACAGGTCCTTCATGCCAGGCCTGAAGCTTTCCCTTGGATGTTCTCTCGTTCGCATAGACGATCCAGACGTCATCGGGCGAACCGATAACCTGATCCACCCGCACCCGATCCGGATACTGTTCTGCGTACTCGAGGTAAACGAGGGCAGAATCGTATTTTTCCTTGAGAAGATTCTCGAAAATGATCGGGAGTGACGGCTCGGACACCCGCGTCTGCCATCGGCTGACATCGATGTAGCTCTCGGTCGCAGGAGCCAAAAGACCGATTGATTTCGGTGTTTCGACATCCGAGCGCGTGAGAATCGCCAGCTCCTTGCTGCGGCAAATGAAGCTATCGACGGCGAACATTCTTCTAAAGTGCGTACCGAGTGTCGAAGGCGTGTCAGGATGCACGGCACATTGTAAGATGAAATCGTACTCACTGTTGATCAGCCCCTTCATGGCGACGTCGAAATCTGGCACGAGTACAATCTTTGCTTCCGGGATGCCGTGAAACTTGATGTACTCCTTAGTCACGAATTCATGGTTGGTCCCGGCCGGGCCGAGCGTTGCGAAGGTGATCATCGAATTCTGCCCGCGTACCTAAAAGCGTTGAACGTCGTCTTTGCCGCGCCGAAACGCTTAATCGCTACATTAGTTTGAAGTCGAAATACCGTTTTACAATCTTGTCGTAAGTCCCGTTCGACAAGATCGTATCGATGGCGGAATTTACTTGCTCGAGCAGTTTGGTGTCATCCTTGCGCAAGGCAATCGCGTTTCCTTCCCCGAGGAGACCGCCAGAATATTCCGGACCGACGAGCTCATACTCAGCCGCTTGCGGGCTCTTGAGGAAGCCCAGCAACGACGTCACACGGTTCGCGAGAAGCAGGTCGATACGACCCGCACTAAGGTCCATCTCCACGTCAGTGGTCTTGTCATAGCGAACGATCTGGGAATCGGGATAAGTCGCCGTCAGGTATGCATCCTGAATGCTGCCGCGCTGTACGCCGATCGTTTTACCCTTCAGCGCGCCGGGGCTTGTGTCAGTGAAGGCGCCCTTTCGCGCAACAAACTGGCTGGACGTGTTCTTGTATTTTTTGGTGAAAGCGACCTGTTGCTTGCGCTTTTCGGTCACGCCCATGCTGGCGACGATCATGTCGTATTTTCTTGCGTTCAGGCCGGGAATAATGCCATCCCATTCCTGGGCAACGATCTTGCATTTGACCTGCATGACCTCGCAAAGGGCGTTTGCAATATCGACGTCCCAGCCGGTCAACGTACCCTTGGCGTCGACAAAGCTCCACGGCGGATAAGTGCCTTCGGTGGCGATGCGTAGGTCCTGAGCAATTGCACCTGATGCAGCAAGCGCAGAAAGCGCAAAGCTAAGTGCCACGTTCCGACAACTCAAATGGTTCATGTCTGTCCCGCGTCGAGCGCTCAAAGTAGAGAGCTTGTTCAATCAAGTGTCCGGCTGCGAGCTTCGATCGTCAACGTCGCTGAGAATATTTTAATCTCATGCAAATCGGGCTACCAGGCGGCATGGTCGGCGCTTCGGCACTTGGCACGGCGCGTGCCGAATCCGCCTTTTTGCCTGGACGACCAGATCGAATATTGTGATGTTTTTCTACGTGGAAGAAGGGAGCGTAAATTGTCCGGTGGCACGCGCACTAAGAGACCGATGGGGGGTAAGCGGGTCCGCAGGGGGGCGCTCTCGCTTATGACCAGGCCGACCCAATCTGCGACGCCGGTGCAATCCGAAGCTTCGGCCGATTCCGATCAGTACAACTCCGAGAAAGGAGGTGCTCTGGCATTGGCCGTTGGCAAAGAGATCAAAAGCTTGAGGCTGAGCCTGAATATGGCGGCAAACCAACTCGCCGAGGCCGCAGGCTTGTCGAACGCCATGCTCTCTAGGATCGAGCATGGATCCACCACGCCATCCTTCACGACACTGGTGTCACTATCAGTCGCGCTCAAGGTTCCGGTGTCACGACTTTTCGCCGCCTATAATCAGCCCATCGACTATTCTCTCGTTCGGTCGGGTAAGGGCATCAACGTCCAGCGACAGGCTCATCGATCCGGCCTGAACTATCAGTTGCTCGGGCATTTATTGTCCGGCGAGAAATATGTCGAACCGTATCTCGTGACGCTGACAAGTGATTGCGCAAACAACCCCGGATTTCAGCATACCGGGATCGAATTGATCTATGTGCTGGAAGGCTCGATGATTTACCGTTATGCAGATGCGGTGATGGAGCTGCATCCCGGAGATACGCTCGTCTTCGATGCGAATTTTGTCCACGGTCATGAAAACCTGCTGACGCCGACAGTTCGTATTCTGTCGGTCGTGTTTAATTTGCGTACGTAAGTGCGCAGAGAGACCGCGCAACCACTCCGCAAATGGCCTGCTTCGCTCAACAATGATAACCCGCAAAGTGACGCGCGCCTCGCAGCCGGTTCTGCGTAGGCCCGGTTCAGCTTGAGCAAGTTGAGATCCGACGAACCGCTCTGTCTCCAGTAGCCCGCACTCTTGAGGCTAGGCGGCGCGAACGGATTCGAGGAACTTATTGACCTCGCTCTTGAGACGGTTGCTCTCGCTTGAGAGGCTCTGCGCTGCAGAGAGCACCTGAGACGAAGCCGTTCCAGCCTCGGCAGCGCCGCGTTGTACGTCGATGACATTAGTGGAGACCTGCTGCGTACCCTGCGCTGCCTGCTGGACGTTGCGCGATATTTCTAGTGTGGTGGCCCCCTGCTCTTCCACTGCTGCGGCGATGATGGACGATATTTCCGACAGTTTTTCGATGGTCTCGCTGATTTCCTTGATCGCACCCACGGATGTCTGGGTCGCCGTCTGGATGCTGTTGATTTGCTGGCCGATCTCCTCAGTGGCCTTGGCGGTCTGCTCCGCCAACGCCTTCACTTCCGTCGCGACAACTGCGAAGCTGCGACTGGCTTCACCCGCTCGGGCCGCCTCGATATTGGCATTGAGTGCCAAGAGATTCGTCTGTCCCGCGATTGTGCTGATCAACTCGACGACATCTCCAATACGGCTGGCAACCTTCGAAAGCTCGCTGACCTGCTCATTGGTCCTGCGCGCTTGCTCAACGGCCTCACCGGCCATCCGCGCCGACTCCTGCACCTGACGGCTGATCTCGTTACCTGATGATGACAGTTCCTCGGTGGCGCAAGCGACAGACTGAACGTTGGTCGATGCCTCTTCGGATGCTATAGCGACTGCCGTGGTCAGCTCTTGCGCCCGCTGCGCCGTGGCAGTCAGCATACCGGCGGATGCTTCGAGCTCAATCGAGGCTAGGGACACGGTTTCGACAACCGCGCCGACGGCGGCTTCGAACGAGTCGGCAAGCCTGATCATATCGGCCTTGCGCAGTTGCGCAGCGATCTGATCCTGCTCCATCTTCGCTTCGGCTTCATCGCGCGCCTTCTGTTCAGCTTTGATCTTGAAGGTCTCGACCGCCCGCGCCATGTCACCGACTTCATCGCCACGGCCGAGGCCGGGGAGCACGACCTGGAAATTCCCGTCGGCGAGTTCGCGCATACCGCGACATAGACCGACCACTGGCTTCGAGATCGCACGTCCGATCAACCAAGCAAGGACCACACCAACACTCAAGCATGCAACCGATAAGATCAGAATGAAGCTTTCGGTTGACGCGACAAGGGCTTCCGTCTCGCCTTTGACCTCTGTCTCGTCCGCTAGGCCGGCTTCTTTGATCGCTTCAGCGGCGGCGCCGATCATTTGCGCCATCAATGCCATTTCTCCATTGGCGAGTACCTCGGCTTCGTGCGCATTATGCGCTGCCTTGCGATAGGCATCGGTGTATCTCTGGATGTTGACCGCTAGGTCGGCAAATATTTTGCGGACATCGTCATTGACGAATTTCCCGTCGAGGCTGGTCATCGCGACTTTGAGCGCCGAGTGAGCCTTGTCCGCTCTCTCGGCCGAACCCTGTTCATAGCGAACCAACAACTTGTTGACGTTGAGCTGCAACAGCAGCAATTGCTTCAAGGCCTCGTCAGCCAAGATCAGTGTGCTCGAGTTACCCCCGTTGCTTGCCATCGCCTGAAGCTCCTCGATCTTAGCGCGAGACTTCAAGCCAAGAGGATTGAGGACTTCCTCAACCAGTGTATTTTGCTCCTGCTTCAGAGCGACAAGCTTGTCGAAATCGTTGATATAAGGCTCGAATTGCCCAATCAAATCCGTCATCATCTGGCGGTGCTCGGGGTTCTTGATCTCGTCCAGACCGCGCCTCATATCCTTAACCAGGAGTTGCTGCCGTCTACGCGCCTCTTCAAGCAAACCTGCATCGCCTGAGAGGGAGAATTCGCGCACGTACCGGCGGAATTCGATAAAGCCGCGATCAACATCGCGAGCGATCGTCGCTACGTTGATGTGCTGATTGAACGTCTGGAACCCCTCCGAGACCTTGCTAAAGCTGCGATAGGATGTGACCGCCAATATCGCCGTCAGCATCAGTACGGCGAGGTATCCAATCCTTATTTTTGTGCTGATCCTGCGGTCGGTAAAGAGCCGGAAAAGGACTCGGTGACCTGCCATGGCTTGGAAAGAAATGATCAAGTGCTTGTTCCCCTCAACCAAAAGAACGACTCACGATTCGGAGGCATCAGTCGCGCAGCGGCGGTTGCGCTTTCGAAGCGGCCCGACTTTCATGGGTAGTAGCGGTATAAATTTCTGGAGTGCCCGGCCATAGACCCAGCTAACATCGGTACTGTTTGCGGAGGACAGCATCCGGTGCACGAGCCGCAGCCGCTTTCATGCAGCACGCACCAACGGCGATCGATCAGCCGCCACTTCTCGAAATTTCGGTGTTCGCGACGCAACCTGCGCTGATACCAACAAAGAGCTGACGGACAAGTCGCTTCGCTCCCGCTAGTGGACAGCAGGCGATCCCGGCATCTCAAGCCAACACCTGTGATTCCCGACTCCTCTTGGACAAGGATAGCGTGACTTTCAGGTTGACGTCCTTCCAGCGCCGAGCAAGCTAAACCGCAGCCATAGCGCCCGGAGTCTCTCAGTGGTGCGGGGATAATGCTGTATCCGGCGATACAGATGCATCAATTCGACAACCGAACTGAAGTGATTCGCGTTTGCACGTGCGGATCCCAATCACCACTAGGCCGTGAGTACAGAATGACGCGGTCGGCTGGACCGCGGTCGTCGGTTTCTTGCGGTCGGAAGGGAAAGGCCGCCGTCAGAGGGCGCTATGTCAGGGACGCTATCCCACAAAATCTGAATTGCGCACGGTACTCTGCCCTCCGTTCAGACATCGGACCATGCTCGCTCGCGCGACTGCTATCCTCAGATGCAGAGCAAAGAGCTAGTAACAACGCGATCGGCCGCAATCCTTGTCCCTCCGCTCGCCGCGGCAGCCGCCATGTGGTCCGATCACATCGACTCCCGCCAACTGCAGAACCGAAATGAACAGTCCCGCCTAAGCTGAGTTGACACACCATATCGCCGCTTCGGCAAATATATTTCCCAATCAAGTCGCCACCCATGTGAGCGTGAGGCTGTCGTATGCCCCGCTCCACGAGCATCTAACGTAGGCGCACGATCGTATCGACGGATACAGACCTACTCCGTCGCGAGGCTCTAAGCGTTGGATCACGTTGCAACGCTCCACATGCACTTTATTGCCGACTGGGCGCTGTGACTCGATGTCCGCCACTATTTGCGAGGAAACGATGAAGCAGGAAAAGATAAGAGTAATCCCGACGGAGACCGCGTTGATTAGTGCGGCTCGCGATCTAATTCCCTTCTTGAGGGATGCCGGCAGCAGTCATGACACAGAGAAGCGTCTTTCAAATCGAGTCGCTGAGAAGCTACGCGACGCAGGATTCTTCCGCATCTGCCAATCGCAAGAGAACGGAGGCTACGGCCTGTGCCCATCGACCTTGTGGCGGGTAACGCGAGAACTCGCTCGCGGTGACAGCGCCACGGCATGGATCGTGGCTTTGGCGGGATTGCACCCCTGGATGGCGGGAATGTTTCCGCCGGCTGCTCAGGATGATGTGTTCGAGGGCGGCCGCGACGCGGTCGTCATCGCTTTGACAGGCAACGTTGGCCGGGGCGTCAACGCAACACTCGACGGCGAGTATTACTGTCTGACAGGGAAGTGGACGTACGCGTCGGGCATCGATGTAGCTGACTGGGCGTCCGTCCTGGTCGATGTTCCGACAACTGGCGGATCTCGGGAATTGCGCCTGTTGCTCGTGCCGAAATCCAGTTTCCGCATCGACCACGAAAGTTGGAACGTCTTCGGCATGCAAGGAACCGGCAGTAAGGACGTATATCTCGAAGACGAGCGCGTCCCCGCCTATCGCACGCTGAGTTGGAGCAACCTGCAGCGCGGAATTGTACCCGGCACCGAGCGAAATCGCGGCCCAATGTTTCGTATTCCCCACACGAGCTTGTTCGTGATGTCAGTCGCTGCGCCGATCGTCGCCGTGTCGTATGGATTGCTCGACCATACAATTGAGGCGATGAAGAAGCGCTTCCCTGCCGGCACCAGCGCACCACAGACCGAGGACCGGTTTTCGGTCGCTGAACTCGGAAAAGCGGCGAGCAAGATTGACATGGCATTCAATCAGCTCATGCATGATGTAGATGAGATGTGGGACCAGGCGGTTGCCGAGCTGCCATTCACAGCGGAGCAACGCACACGCTACCGCATCAGCGGCGCGACGATCTGTGACACTGCTCTTGCCTCTGGTGACGATCTCGCCCGAATTGTGGGCGGAAGCCTTTTACCACGAGGCCCAGTCGAGCGATATTTTCGCGACCTCCATAGCATGGCCGCCCACTTCCTGATGCAAGCGAACCACGCCGGCGAGCTCTACGGACGCGCGCTTCTCGGCGTCGATCTCCCGCCCAACGCTCGCATTTAGCTTCCACTTACCTGGGATTGGAGAGGATCAAACGGACAACATCCTCTTTCGACCTGGCCAACTGATCAATTGGAGCCGCCAACAATGAAAATCCAGAAGATTCACCACGTCGCGTATCGCTGCGTCGACGCCAAAACGACCGTCGAGTTCTACAAAAAGATACTGAATATGGACCTTCTCGGTGCCATCGCGGAGGACACTGTCCCCTCGACAAAGGAGCCTGATCCCTACATGCACATTTTTCTGGATGCGGGCGATGGGAATATATTGGCCTTTTTCGAATTGCCGAACTCTCCGCCGATGGGACGGGACGTCAATACGCCAGAATGGACGCAGCACATTGCCTTTCAGGTCGCCGATCTCAAAGAACTCAACGAGGCCAAGTCACGAGCTGAGGCTGCTGGGCTCGAGGTCGTCGGCGTCACGGATCACACGATCTTCAAGTCGATCTACTTTCGCGATCCCAGCGGTCACCGTCTCGAAATCGCGGCTTGGACGGCTACGAACGACCAAATCGCTCGCATGAAATCGGTCGCCCAAGAAATGATTGACGAGTGGTCGCTGACCAAGCGTGCGCCTCGTCACAACGCCTGGCTGCACGAGAAGGAACTCGCCAAGCCGAATTAGCCTTGGTTTGAATAGGGAGGCGACTTGGCTTGACCCCTCATGGGCCGCGCCGCAGGTCCTGGACGCATCCCTTCTTGACGCGCGAAAGCCGTCCCCAGGAGGCAGGTCATTTGCGGAGGCCTCTGTCCGCTACGCATCGGCAATTGAAGCACCCCGCGATTGAACCGCAATGGCGCTCGCACGAAACCCGGTTGAGACTTCCCTCAATTTACTTGCAGAGTTCTCCCCCAACACACTCGCGTTTCGCACATGCACCGGATCTTCCAAAGATTCATTGATCTCCTCTCCAGCGCCGAATCTGCGGCTGACTTTTCCCACGCAATGTCAGTGACGGCTGCTGCTTTGGATCTATCCTGTTTCGCCTACCTGGCTTTGCCGCAAGGACAGCGCGGAAAGCCGCGTTTGATCTCGACTTATCCGCCTAGGTGGACCTCTCGCTATCTGGAGAATCACTACGAAGATATTGATCCTGTAGTAATGCAGGCCCTCAAAGATCCTGAACCCTTCACATGGGGGATTCATGCCAAGGGTACATCACTGGACCAGCAACGGCTCCTCGATGAGGCAGCACAATTCGGAATTCGGTTCGGATTTACTGTCCCAATTCACGATGGTCGCAGTCCCATTGCCGCCCTTACCTTTGCTGCCGATCAACGACACGCGCCATTTGCAGCCTGCGTGACCTCGCACGGTCGAGTACTCCAACTTATGGCGATGTATTTCCATGCACATGTTCGGCGTAAACTCTCGAATGAACTGATAATTAATGGCTTGTCCCGCCGAGAGCTCGAGTGCCTACAATGGGCGGCACAGGGCAAAAGCGCCTGGGAAATTGGACGCATTCTAAATATATCACGCAACACCGTCGCATACTACTTAGAGAACGCGAAGGAAAAGCTGGGGGTTCGAACGGTCGTCCAGGCCGCGACGCGCTTGGCCGCTGCTAAGAAAGATAAGCAAAATTAGGGTGAATATCCCCTGCGACTACAGGTGGTGTATTCGATCGATATTTCCGCTCCAAGGAGGCGCCAGACCTTTTTGGAGGACCTATGATCCAGCTGATTACACCGGCTTCGTACGGCGACTTTACGGATACTCTCGTTGCTATGCATCGGTTGCGGCATCGCGTTTTCAAGCTTCGAATGGAATGGGACGTTCAAACCAGCAGCGACATGGAGATTGATGATTTTGACGCACTCCATCCCGCCTACTTGGCCCAAGTATCTGATAGCGGCCAAGTACAAGGTTGCGTCCGCCTGCTCCCAACCCTTGGCCCGACGATGCTTCGCGATACCTTTCCCGCGCTTCTTGGAGGCCAACCGGCGCCCGCAACATCTCTCGTTTGGGAAAGCAGTAGATTCGCAATTGATGTAGCTCCCAATGATCCAAAAGGGGATCACGGTATCGCGCGCGCCACTTACGAACTCTTTGCCGGAATGGTCGAGTTCGGGCTTTCTCGACAGCTCACTGATATCGTTACCGTCACGGACGTCCGAATGGAGAGAGTTCTCCGTCGAGCCGGTTGGCCCCTGCGACGCATTGGCAGTCCCTCCACTATTGGCAATACGCTAGCCGTGGCAGGTTATCTTGCGATTACAAGAGAGATTCTCTCTAACCTTCGTAAGGCTGGTGATCTTTCGAGGCCGGCTCTTTGGACACCAGTCATCTTCGCGGCAGCGTAGAGACGTTTCACGAAACAGACGTGATATACGTCCCCGCGCGGAGCGGGGACGCTGTGTCTTGCGGTTTTCTACCGAGCGACAAGCATGACCGAAATCGAGATTAGGAACGATCGACGGAGCGCCGGAATTGCTGTTGACCTGCAACAGCTTCGGCTGGCCGTTGCCGCCTGTGATTATGGAAGCTTTCGGCGGGCCGCAGAGGTGCTTTCAATCAAGCACACGGTCCTCAGTCGTTCTATTAGCCAGCTCGAATATCTGGTCGGAACGTCATTGTTTGAGCGCTCAAGCGGAGGGATCAAGCCTACTAGCGCCGGCCGCAAGGTCCTGCGAATTGCTCGGCTAATCCTGGAGCAAGTCGATGCGCTCGTCGACACCGGTAGATCTAATGGCCGAGGTGAAGCGGGTCATCTTGCGATAGGCTTCTGCACGTCCATTTCCACCGGCAATTTGCGAGCTACATTAGCGGAGTTCAAAAAGCAGTTTCCCAAAATCGAATTGGCGACAGTAGAACGCTCTCGCCTTCGTCTAATGACCGCCCTTCGTAGCGGCACCGTCGATGTAATCGTCACCCCAGGGCGCTTCTATTCGAAAGACACCAAAGCACTACCTCTCTGGAGCGAACGCATCCTTATCTCGCTGCCCCAGGCTCACCGTTTGGCAGCACGCGAAACCGTCTACTGGACTGATCTGCGTAACGAAACGCTTCTCTTAAGTCAGTATGATCCGGGACGCGAGCTTGAAGATCTCTTGATATCGAAGCTCGCAATACCCGAGGACCGTCCCAGGATCGAGCGCCATGACGTTAGCCGAGACATCATCAAAAGCCTGATAAGTATGGGCATTGGGCTAAGTCTTGTGATGGAGTCGGATATTGGAGCGAGCTTTTCCGGCTCGGCGTACCGAGAGTTGCAGGACGGAACGGGGCCAAGCCGGTTAGACTTCTATGCACAATGGCGCGATGACAATGAAAATCCGGTTCTGAAGCGTTTCCTGAATCTGTTGGCGGAACGCTACCCCTCACCTCCGCCAGATCTCGGGGAGTGACCGGTTCGACGCGCTTTTGCAAATCCGCGGTCCGCGGCCATAAAGCGAGCCAGCATGGGCGCGATCAGCTTTCCAGGATCAATGCGCTGCCCATTTTCGCGTGCCACAGCCTCTGCATAGGCGACCAGATCCCGATGCACTGATGCTGGGAGTTCAATGCTGATCTTGACCGGTTTGTCATCAAGCAGAGTTCCGATTCTAAGCTTGGGCATCCCGCTACCCTCCGTAAGGCACAAGTATGAGGTCACGATTGACGAGAACGCGAACCGGAAAACCGGGACGTACGGTCAGGGTCGGCTGGATGTTGAGACTGCGCCTGACCACTTGCTGTCCGGTTTGATTAAGTGAGTCGGAGGCGCCGTGTCGCAGTGCTTGGATGATGGCGCTGTCGTTGCTATTGGTGTCGGAGCCTGCGCCTAGTTCCGTACCGACCGCCAAGAACGTCGATAGCGCGGCAGCCTTGAATAACTCACCCCAGTGATTGTCGATTTCGTCTTGGAGGCCGGCATAGCCAGCGGTGTCCGCACCCGGCTGCCGCTCTAGAACGATAGAACGTCCATTGGGCATGATCAGCCGCGTCCAGACAAGCAGGACGCGGGACTGGCCGAAAGTGACCTGGCTATCGTAAATGCCGATCAGGCGCGCTCCCTGCGGCCGCTGTATTGCCGGTTAGTCGACGCATTTTTCGGCATGGCCAGCGGCGCTTTCGCCGCGGACGTACCCCAGGGCTGAACCCAGGGGACGCGTCCGGCCTCAAGCTCGGCAATGATCTTGTCGGTAATTTCGTTATAGAGGGTTGCCCGGTCCTGGCAGGCGCGCGCGCGAGCAGTAGTGTTTGACATCGCGGGTCTCCGCGACGGGCGCCGCGAGCCTCTCTCGCAACATCCAACCCGTCACGGAAAAACCAACCTGCACTCTTACTCTCAGCCCTTGCGCCATCTACCGAGAGCCTCATTCGCGATCAGGCGTGCGCCCAAGGGCGCATCGCCGCAACGGAAAATGGCACCCGGAGAGCGTGAGCATAGCGACCCGAAGGGGCACGCGGGTCCGAGTGCAGCGACGAGACCGGTTCAATAGCGGCACCCGGGAACGGGGCAGTGATAGCGATCGCCGCAGGCGAGCCCCTTTCCCGAGTGCCCCCGGCGAGGAGCACCAAAGCTCTTGCGCGAGGGATCGAAGCCGCAAGGCCGAGACGCTGCGCGGCTCGGTTCACGAGAGCCCGGTGCGGCTCTTGCCGCACGTGCCAAGACCTGAGCGAACGTGATGCAGGCGAGAAGCCTGTGGGCGGAGCGAAAGCGAAGTCCGCTCGCGGACGCGGCGAAAGAGGCACCAGCAGGAGAGTCAGGATAGCGTCGACGCGTAGCGGCGGGACTCGGACCAACACCGGTTAAGAAGCCACCCGAGCCCGAGACAGTGATAGCGACGCCGGAATGCAATGACGGCGGGACCCGAGAGCGAGTGCCTCCGGCGAGCGACTCAATGCGGCTTCACGTCTGCTTGGTATCAATTTTGCTTTTGTGATATCGTCTCACTCGTGTGCATGTCTATGCACGGCGTGGGCATGTTCACTGAGAGCCAATTCTTACAGAGGACGACATGGCCAAGAAAGCGAAGAAGGCAAAGAAGACCGCGAAGGCAGCTACCAAGAAGGTGGCAAAGAAGACTTCAAAGAAAAAGAAGTAGCCGTATCGGCTGCTGATGTACTGCCGCCTCCGGGTCGAAAACCCGGATGAAGAGCGAGACCTCCCAAAGGATATGAAGCGTCCTTTGCAGCCGTTTGGTATCGCGGCACGCTAAGATAAGGCCGGACCTTTGTGCAGGTGGCTGCTGCATAAAGGTCCGGTTTTTCGTTTCTGCCCCGGAGGGCGTGATCTGCCCGTGCGCGAGGGATCGAAGCCGCAAGGCCGAGACGCAGCGCGGCTCGGTTCACGAGAGCCCGGTGCGGCGACGGCCGCGCGCGCTAATCGGATAGGGACTGACCACCTGAGCTCGGACGTCTGAAGTATCGGAAAAACCGCTTCTTCAGTTCGTTCTTGCCCACCCTAGCACCTGCCCGGGCGGAAAATTCGGCCTTCGAAAAACCACGAGATCCCACGACCCAGAATCCCAGCCTTGTGCTAGCAGCCGGAACAAACGACGCGCCACAGGATTCGTCGTATTCGGAGTCTATTTCAATGTTGATGACCAAGCAGAGACGGCCGGCGATCCGCGCCTTGCGCGGCTGGGCGATCCACGTGCTGAACGAAGCGGGCGCCATCCGCGAGTGCGAGGAGCACGGTTGGATGCAGGACCGCGCCGAGCCGCACGCACGAGAGCGCGCGTTCGATATCGCCCGTCAGGACCCGCCAGCAGACGTCTCCCCTCAAGCAGCGGAGGCCGCGGTTCGCGACGTGCTGGACTCAATTGGTGATACCTGCCCAGAATGCGCCCCTGACGAGGAGGACCGGCGCTAAACATCGACGCCAGCCCGTCTCCGAGGTCAGCGGCCTAGCCGTTTCTCCACGCGCTTCCGCGCGTTGCCGACCTTTTTGACGGCCTTTTTCACCGCCGGCGCCGACTTTCCCGTCTTTTTCGCCTCGTACTGTACTTCGTAGTCCTGCCCGCCGGCCACCCGCGCCCGGTCCTGCTTTCGTCCGCGCGCCGTCTTGCTCTTCTTCGCTACCGCCATCGGTGCCTCCTGTTGTGACATCGAAGCAACGCGATACTGATTCGCAGGTTCCGGAACGATTCGATCTGTGCCAATTTGAATCGGCTGTAGCGTGGAGTTCTTCAGAGGCGTTTCAGCGTAAAATGCCGGCGGCTATCGGCGTCAAGGCGCCCTTCCCCGGCTTTATCGAACCGGCCCTGGCCACCTCGATCGAGAAGGTGCCATCCGGAGAGCGCTGGATTCACGAAATCAAGTTCGACGGCTACCGTGTTCAGGTCCATCTGGCCAACGAGGCGGCGAAGATCTTCACCCGGCGCGGCCACGATTGGACGCATCGCTTCAAGAAGGTCGCTCATGACGCCTGGCGGATCAAGGCGAACTCGGCGGTGGTGGACGGCGAGATCGTGGTACCGGCCGCCGACGGCACGACCGATTTCTCGGTCCTGCAGAACGAGCTCAAGGGCAAATCGAAGAGCATCGTGCTCGTCGCGTTCGATCTGCTCTATCTGAACGGCCGAGATATCCGGAAGCTACCGCTCTCTCAGCGCAAAGCCGAACTCAAGAAGATTCTAAGCGGCACCGACGTCCAGTTCAGTCGAAAGCTTCGAGATAGACGGCCGCGAGATGTTCGCGCACGCCTGCAAGCTCGGCCTCGAAGGCGTCGTCTCGAAGGTCCGGGGCAGCGCCTATCCAACGGGACGCACGAATGATTGGGTCAAAAAGACCTGCGTACAGCGTGAGACGTTGACCATTGCCGGCTTCGCACTCGATGGGACGAAGTGGGACGGCATCTACGTCGGCCGGCGCAAGGGTGATGATCTGGTCTACGCTGGCAAGGTCGACCACGGCTTCGACAAGGTCTCGGCCGCCGATCTGCAGAGACGGCTTAGACCCCTCATCCGAAAGACCCAGCCTTACACCAAGCGCATCGGTCACAAGGGCATCTGGGTCGAACCCAAGCTTCTGGCCGAGATCGAGTATCGCGCGAAGTCGGCCGAGGGCAAGGTCCGGCACCCGTTCTTCCGGGGCCTGCGGGAGGACCTATGAATGGATGCGTTTGATCGCTTCTGGCAATGGGCGAACAAGCCGCCGGAAAGTCCACTGACTATTCCGGCCGAGCTCCATCGAGCGGTCATGGAGATCGCTCCTGAAGACCGACAACACCGCACCGCGGTGAACCGAGCCGCAGCGCGCATACCAGACGCCGAACGATGATGACGGCACCTCTGGGCTTTCCTCGGTGCCACGGAGCAAGAACCCGTCAAGAGATTAACTCCGGGCGCGCCGCAGCGCAGCTTCCAAGCGCTCCTTCTCCTTATTCCAGCGATTGTCTTCGGCTTGCGATCTCTTCGCGAGAGCCTCAACCTCGGCCTGGATGGCGGCGGCCCGCTTCGCGTGTTCCTGCTCCGCCATGTCCAGCGCAGCCTGCGCCTTGTCGACCGCCTGCTGACGGCGCTCACGTTCTCTCTGCCTGGCGGCCTCTTCCCTCGCCCGCTCACCTTCCCGACGCCTCTCCTCCCGTTCGTAGGCGAGTGCAGCCTTCCGCTCGACCGTCTTGTCGACGGGACGTGAGGAAGGCCTCTTCGCAGTTTGGCCCTTCGATTTGCGCGGGGCGTTCGTCGATCTTCTGTCCCCGCCGAGATCAGAGGGCAGTTCGGCTTGCTCGCTGAAGGATCGGTCGGATCCGACAGGGCGCTTGAGAACGACGCCAGGCTTCTTCATGGCCGCAGCGATGATGTCCGGATCGTCGCTTTCCCTCGCCGCGCCCTGGTGGAAGAGATTGCTGTTGGCGCCCCAGGCTTCGAGGGCCGCTTTCATGGAAGGAGCGGCGATCGCGAGATCGAAGAAGCCCAGCGAAGTCTGAAAGGTTTTCAGTTTTCTCGCCATCGGTCTGATCCGCCCTCCTTTAATCGAGCGTCAACGTCGCATGCCACGGAGTCTGCGGAACACGACGCGGCTCCGAACCGTTCCCTAATCCTTGAAGGACGTCCATGCATTTCGCAACGTGCTCTTAAGGATTGGTCTCGAATGAGCCGGACGTCGACCCTGCCCAAACGCCTGCAGCCGATGCTCGCTACGCTCACCGACGCGCCGTTCGACGACCCTGGTTGGGTTTTCGAGGACAAGTACGACGGCTTCCGCATGATTGCGGAAATCCGGCGAGGCAAGGTTGCGCTCTACAGCCGCAACGGCAAGATCATCAGCCGCAGCTATATCGAGGTCGCGAAAGCGCTAGAGGGGGTGAAGGGCGATGCCGTGATCGACGGGGAGCTCGTCGCGATCGGAAAGGACGGCGTCTCGCATTTCCAGTTGCTTCAAAACGCGCTGCGCCATGAGGCGAAGCTCGTGTATTGCGCCTTCGATCTCATGTTTGAGAACGCAACAGACTTGCGCAAGCGGCCTCTTCTCGAGCGCAAGAAACGGTTGAAGGCAATCCTGCCGCGCGACAAGCTGATCGCCTTCAGCCCTCACCGCAAAGGGGACGGTACGAGATTCTTCACCGAGGCCGAGCGGAAGGGCCTCGAAGGCATCATGGCAAAGCGCGCCGACAGTTCGTATGCGTCGGGAAGCCGGACCCCGGATTGGCTGAAAATCAAGATGGCAAAGCGACAGGAAGTGGTGATCGTCGGCTTCACGGCGCCCAGGCGCACCAGGCCGTTCTTTGGCGCGCTGGTCCTCGCCGTGCGGGAAGACGACGCATGGCGTTACATCGGGCATGTCGGCACTGGCTTCACCCACAAGGCCCTGGAAGACCTCTATGCCAAGCTCTTGAAGCTGAGGGTCTCTAAGTCACCCTTTCTTGCCAAAGTGAAGGACTAGGCCGCCAAGACCTGGGTCAGGCCCTCGCTGGTTGCCGAGGTCAAATTCGCGGAGTGGACAAGCAAGGGCGAACTGCGCCAGCCGGTCTATCTCGGGCTCAGGTCCGACAAGCGGGCCAAGGATGTCGTGCGCGAACGAGAACGTTCGCGCAAATAGCGACCCCTTCGTACCTAACCGGCGAACGTAACGAATTGAGTCGGCGGCGCGCGAGCTGCCGCGAATCCGCCATGAATCGGTCGGACACAGGACTCCGCATCAGAGCATAGTCAGACCCACAGCCCGGTGGCGACAATTGCTCGCACCTCGGATCGTAATACGAGGAGAATAGGGACTAGCGATCCCAACAATGGCTACCGGCACGCCGCCGGATCTAGAATGATCTTCCTGGTGCGCACGCTGTGCACCACGCGCAATGGGCCTCGATTGCACAGGGATGATCCCAACACGTAACTGGCCTTGGCGAAAAGCCTGGGTACGTGGGGATTGTCCTATGAAGACCATCGGCTGGGCCGCAATTATTTACACCGTTCACGATGCCTACACCTTCGGAGCGCTCGTCCTTTTGGTCGCTGGCGAGCTTGCTGCTGCCTACGTGTCAGGCAAGCGGCTGAAGCCGGATGTCCGCAAGAAATTAAGTTCTCGGCGTTTAAGTTGAATTTAACCATCTGCCCGTATGGTGACGGTGCCAAATTCCCGTTTCACCCGCAGTTTCAGAGGCATCGATGAGCGAATCACCAAGAAATGTCCAAAAAATTGACGTCCAAACTTTGGACGTCATTCGCAAGGCGATGGCCACTGGCCTGCACCGCCTGGTCGTGCGGACTCGTAAGGTCAAGCTGAATTGGTGGAGCGGCCATGTCGCCGCGGAGGAAACCGTCACCACTGTGGAGCCGACCGATGCTCGGCACTGAACTCCCGGAATGGCGCAGCCGTAACCGATTCACACAAGACACGTTGCGGATGGCGCTGGGCGTCAAATCGCGCCAGACCATCATCACCTGGGAGAAGTCGACCGAGCCGCTGCCTCGCCTCGTCGAGCTGGCGTTGATGACCCTGGAGCGGTTTCCTGAGGAGCGGAAAGTGACAACGTTGGCGACGGTTCACCGCCCCCCTATCCCGGCGTCGTTTTAGCCTTTCTCTTGTTCGCGGCCACCTTGGCTTCTGTAGCCACTACGATGAAGCCGCAGCAATGGCGCCGTGCGTTTGTCACCACATCGGTATCGCTCGCGTCTCGAATCTCTTGCTTCCGGTCCTCGTGTGGGGTGACGGCTATGTATGCCTCGCGCACTCCCTCCACGACGTTGCGTTCAATCGCCTCCAAGGTCGTGGATCTCCGGTCGCATCCCCTCAGGCGTGATTTCGAGCGTCGCAACCGTGATTGGCAGCTTGAAGCGCCGCCGCCCCGCGCTGCCGGGATTCAGGTAGAGAATGCCGCCGACCGTGTCGATCTTCGGTACGTGGGAATGCCCAGAGACGATCACGTCGATGCCGGCGCCGGGATCGGCCTCGAGTGTCTTCAGGTCGTGCAGAACGTAGATCGACTTTCCCGCCAGGCGCACGAGTTTCGTGTCGGAGTATTCGCCGGCCCACTCGCCACTGTCCACGTTTCCACGGATGGCGGTGACGGGCGCGATCCGACGAAGCGCATCCACGATCTCGGGGCGCCCGATGTCTCCGGCATGAATGATGTGATCGACGCCCGTCAGGCCTCGTTCCGCCTCGGGCCTCAACAGGCCGTGCGTGTCCGAAATGATTCCAATCCTGAACATCATTTTCTGTCGCTCTCAGCCGCGATCGCCAAAAGACGATCGAGAAGTTCGACCTGAGCGGACAGTATCTTGGTCCGTGCGAACTCGATATCGAACCATTCCGCGCGGTCTACTTCGGGAAAGCTCTGCCGTCGACCGCTTCGTGGCGGCCATTCGATATCAAAGGTGTTGCTGGTCAGAGCCGCCGGGTCAAAATGCCCCTCGCCGGCGAACGCGATGACACGCTTTCCTCCTCGCTGTCGGATATCTCCCAGCGCCCGGAGCGGTCCAATCGAAGCACTCGAGCCGAGTTCTTCGGCGAACTCGCGCCGCGCGACCTGCTCCGGAGCGTCCGCGCCATCGATTTCGCCCTTCGGAATGGACCAAGCGCCATTATCCTTCTTGCGCCAGAACGGACCGCCGGGATGAACGAGCAGAACCTCGAGCCCGCGAGTGCCCTTGCGGTATGCGAGAATGCCCGCACTCAACATCGATCTCCCGGAAGTCTTTTTCAGCGCAGCCATATCGCTCCTTGCCGCGGACGACGAACTAACGGCCGTCTGGCATCAAGGGACGCTTCACGACGCGCTAGGCTGACTTCCGCTGCGGTCTGGCCGCCGGCTTCTTTGCCGCGGCTTCCTTCGCTGGCTTCTTGCCGGCAATCGGCATCAGCATTTCCTTTTGCCCTGCCGCCGCCTTGCGCGGCTTCTTGGCCGTCTTCTTCGGCGCCTCTGTCGGGCCCATCGCGTCTCGTCCGATGCTCTTGCGCAGTGCGTCCATCAGGTCCACGACGTTCTCACCTCGAGGACGCGCTTTGGCGGTGATGGGTTTGCCCGCGCGCTTCTGATTGATGAGATCGATGAGGGCCGTTTCGTACTGGTCCTCGAACTTGTCCGGCTCGAAATGGCCCGCCTTCTGATTGACGATGTGTTTGGCGAGATCGAGCATGTCCTTGGTCACTTTGACATCCTGGATGTCGTCGAAATACTCGTCCGCGTAACGGACTTCATAAGGATAGCGCAACAGCGTCCCCATCAGTCCCTTGTCTAACGGCTCGAGCGCGATGATGTGCTCCCGATTGGTCAGCACCACACGGCCGATTGCGACCTTGTTCATCTCGCGGATGGTTTCCCGAATGACGGCGAAGGCATCGTGCCCGACTTTACCGTCAGGACGCAGGTAGTAGGGGCGAATGAGATATCGCGGATCGATCTCGCTGCGGTCGACGAACTCGTCGATCTCGATAGTTCGCGTCGATTCCAGCGCGACGTTCTCAAGCTCCTCCTTGGTCACCTCGATGAAGGTATCGGTATCAACCTTGTAGCCCTTGACGATGTCCTCGTTGTCGACCTCCTCGCCGGTGTCGGCGTCGACCTTGGCGTACTTGATCCGATGGCCAGTCTTTCGGTTCAGCTGGTTGAAAGAGACCTTTTCGGATTCCGACGTGGCCGGATAGAGCGCGACCGGACAGGTGACGAGGGAGAGACGCAGGAAGCCTTTCCAGTTGGCGCGGGGGGCCATCGCGGGGGAACTCCATTACTGATGCCGGATTCAAGACGAAGGGCCCGCCATGGTTCCGACATCGCGCCCCGTCCGACAGGCCGATTTTTCTCCACCTAGGCCAATGGACGGACTCGACTTTTGTTCATGTTATGTTCTAATGGAGAGATGACCGACCGACCCGCGAGCTGGCGCATGCCGACCACCAAGCAAATGGAAAAGCTGGCCGCCGAAGCCGCCCGTAGGCCGAGCCCTTCCGCTGCGGCTCCAGAGGCGCCGCTTCCTGCCGAATACTGGGAATCCGTCCTCAGAGACCCTCGCGCCGACACGACCGGGGCTCAAATGCGGCAGCGGTGTCTTTCCGAAATTCAGCGCCACGTACTCCGCGTCTCCTGCCGTCGCTGCGAGCGGACCGTGGAAATCCAGACCGCCGATGCCATTCGCCTGTATGGCGCCAACGCGGTCTGGAAGGACGTGGCGCAGCGGCTGCTCGACAACACCTGCCAGCAACGCACCGGCAGGCATGAAGAAGACGGGTGCTGGCCAGCGTTCGAGACGCCGTAGTCGCTCTGGATTTGCCGATCCGATCTCTTTGCGCCTGGATGTCCGGATGGCCCCGAAGTATCACCCTACGCCCCTGTCGGGCGGCGATCGCAAGGCTCTGGCAAAAGAGCTCGGCAAGGCACGCGCAATGGCTAACATCCTGGCTACCCAGTCGGCGGAGATGCGGGCCAAAGGCGAGGCGATGATTCAGCAAGCCGATAGGCTGCTTTGCGAAAGCTGGAATGAGCGGATGTGGAGTGACGGCGAACCGATCGATCCGTCGCCGACCATCGATCAGGCTGTGAATGGAGGCTTCCCCTGGCTAGAGATCAGATGCGCGCGCTGCAAGACGCCGAGCGACGTGGACCTCGCGGCGATGAAGCACCCGCCGACCACTTTCGTGCACGATCTCGCCAGCCGGCTGCGCTGCCGCAAATGCGCCAAGGCGGGCCGGCGTCCATCCGCGACTCTGCTACAATTGACGTGGCAGCCGCGCCACCCTCGAACCGAATCTTGACCGATGTGCAATCTTTATTCAATCACGACCAACCAGGCCGCGATCAGCGCGTTGTTTCGTGTCGTGAACCGATACGTTGGAAATCTAGCGCCGATGCCAGGAGTATTTCCCGACTACAAGGCACCCATCGTGCGAAACGGAGCCGAGGGCCGCGAACTCACTACTGCGCGATGGGGAATGCCATCGTCATCAAAAGCGCTGATGGACGCCACGAAGAAACGAGCCGAGAAGCTGCAGGCGAAGGGTAAGCCGGTCGATTTCAAGGAACTGCTACGGATGGAGCCTGACAGCGGCACGACCAACATCCGCAACGTAAAAAGCAAGCATTGGACGCGATGGCTCGGAACTGAAAATCGCTGCGTGGTGCCGTTCAACTCGTTCAGCGAGTTCAACAAGGGTGAGGGCGGCGACATCTGGTTCGCGTTCGATGATACCCGCCCCCTTGCCTGCTTCGCCGGCATCTGGACCAGTTGGACGTCGGTCCGGAAGGTCAAGGAAGGTGAGACGACCAACGACCTCTATGCGTTCCTCACGACGGAGCCGAACGCCGAGGTCGGCGCCATCCATCCGAAGGCAATGCCCGTCATCCTGACAACGCCGGAAGAAGTCGAGACCTGGATGACGGCTCCTCCCGACGAGGCTCTGAAATTGCAAAGGCCGCTGCCGGACGGAGCACTCCGGATCGTCGCCTGCGGCGTCAAGGAAGACCCACCGCGGTGATCCCGACCACCGGATAGGAGCGCACGTTTGGATGCGCGCTCCGTGGGACGAGGCCAAGAGGCTACCACGCCCCTTGCCCGATGATGCGCTGACAATCGTGATGCCCGACAAGGATGACAAGGTTGGGGCCTGGGTCTCTGCGTCGGGCGCAACGGACAGTGTATGCCTTGGCACTCCTATAACTTATGGTACATATGACCATCACGATCTGAAGTGGGATTGATCATGGCTGGGATGCTGCCAAACGAATTTTTTACGCCGCAAAGCATGCTCACCCTGACGGGGGCAACGGGAATTGTGTTCGTCGTTACGAACGGGCTTAAGACAGCCTTCAATCTTGCGCCTCGGTGGATGGGATTGGCGATTGCTCAAGTCGTCGCGGCCATCGGAGTGACACTGAGCGGTGGCGGCGGCATGGACTATTTCGTGGGCGTGATCAACGGATTTTTGATCTTCAGCACCGCGGCGGGAGTCTCATCGGCTGGCGGCTCCGAGGGGGCAACCCCGCGCGGCGACGTCTTGAACGCAGACGACATCAGGCAAGGGCGTAAATTGGAAACTCGCCGGCGCTTCTGGTCATCCTGGTTCTAACCGAGATACGAATGCCCCTCGGGTTGCACCTGCCTCACACCGACGAACAAACCGGTGTGACGGCTGCGCTGTGCATTGGCGTCAGTCGTTTCGATGATCCCGAGATCGCAACGCTAGACGGAGCGGCGCGGCAGACAGCGAGCTTGTACCGAGCCCTTGTTGATCCGAACGGTTGTGCTCTGGATCCGACCAGGGTCGAGCTGCTCGGTGGAAGACTCTCGCCCAAAACGTCAGAGATAGTGGAGGCGATGAAGCGCACTACCGCGAGCGCCCAGGCTGACGATGTGCTCTTTATCTACTTTTCGGGTCACGCATACCGGGACGGTCCGGCAGGTGACATATATCTTTGCGGCCGAGACACGTTCAGGAATGATCTAAAAGGAACGGGGATATCGGCCGCAGCATTTGCAGCAAATCTGGAGCCCAATCGTGCGCGCGGCGTTTTTCTTGTGCTTGATTGCTGCGTAAGCGCCGGCTTTGCAGAAGAAGCCCCTCTCTTCTTTCGGCGAGCCGAAAACAGTGAGTTTCGAATTGTTTTCGCGGCATCTCGCTCAAACGAGCCCTCTTGGGAATTGGCGGACCACAGCGGAACTCTGTTCTCGAAGCATTTGATCGAGGTCTTGTCCGGCAGGACGCCTGTCGGCGTAACACCAGGAAACATCAAACTTGCGGGGCTTGTGGATGCGATCGATTTTGGCCTCAACGAAGACTTGCAGGTTTTGCATCCGGACGTACCGCCACAACGGCCGCTCGTTGCGGGCTCTTATGGCGGAGATCCACTTCTCTTCATTCACCGGCGAAACAAATCGGCCGGGCTAAGCGTCGATGCGGGACGGATCAGTAGAGGGCTCCACCGAAAGAGCGTTCGAAATCTCTTTCTCGGATTTCTCGGTCTTACGGCTTTTCTGGGGCTGAGCTATCTCAGCATTGTTAATGGCACGCGTTATGCCGAGGCAATCGATGCAAATTCCGTCCGCGTGTTTCAAGGCCACCCGGATTTCGGCGCTCCAACTTATCCGCGTCTGGTCAGAGAGCTTCCTCTTGCTTCGCCCGCGCTCAGGGCAGACAGCCCCTTGCGAAATGGAAAGCCTCTTGTCGCGCCCCCGGGGAAATCGATCGACGCGCTGATTGAGTCACAACTCAATGATATCGGCACGATTGGGCGCATGATTGAGCAGGGACGACAGCAAGAGGCTCGCGCAATCTTACTGCCTCTCCTCGACGCTCCAGTTCTCGATCCGGAACGGGCTCACTATGTCAGAGTCATGTTTCCCCAAGTTGCAACAAAGGACGATCTGGCTCGCCTCCGCGATTTGGCGAATGCGCCTCGAAACGAGGTCCGCTCCATGGCTATCGTCGGGCTATTGAGGCTTGTGCCCCGGGAAGCATTCAGCACCCTTGAGCAATCGCTCGGCGATCACACTCGTTTTGACCAGAGAGCAATCATCCAACACATTGCGGCTCCCTGCCCTGACGGCGGAGCAAGCTATTTCTCTGCTGCGGCTCGTAGCGCTCTGTTCAATGGTGCTTATTCGACGCTAGCTGACGTTGCCGCTAGAACCAAATGTGATCTGGATCAATCGGCGATCTATCATCTGATCGGCTTCTGGCCCAGCTACCAGCTCGAGGATCTTGCCCGCTACGCAGATCTGTTCGGAGTGAAGCCGCCCCGCCTGCAAGAACTGGATACGCCCGATCGGCTTCCTAACCTAATGCTCTTTCGCGCGGACGGTGCCGATCCAAATTGTATGACGCCCCTTGTGCGGACAATGGCCTCTTCGGCAAATACAGCGGTTGCTCGCGATCGCCTGAAGCTTCAACTGACAAGCAACGCATGCAGGTCACAGCTTCGTGTCGTTGTCGAGGCGCCCGCCGGAGACGGTCCGCTTCTACTCCGAGCGATGGAAGATGGCGACAGCCGTCCGATCGACATTCAGATGCCGTTCGACGCGCAGCGACCGATCCCTGCGCCATTGATTGATCACCTCTCAAAGTGGCTGGCATCTGAGCCACCCGACCCATCCGCCAAGAACATTCAGGCAGTTCTTCAACTCATCGCATCGAAACACAATGATCTCGCGACCCGCGCTAACGCCATGATGGCGCTAAGCGATGCTCGCCGCCCTTTGGTCCCGAGTTCGGACATGCTGACTTCGAGCTCTTTGGAGCTACGATACGCGGCATACGAGTGTCTATCTCGCCTTCGGCCAGATCGAACGGCGGGATCTTTAATGGCCAGAATCAACGACGCAGACCTGCTCGACTGGCCTGAACTGATATCCCTCGTACCTTCCAAGAGCTTGGATTTGTCGGAGGTACGGCGATTGTCCCAAACGGGCGTGCTGGCGAAACAGCGGGCGGTTGCGGCACTTGTGATGTATGGGGAGCGTCAGGATCTGGCTGCGTTATCCGATCATGCTGATCTGGATACCCAACGCGCTCTGCGGGACTATCTTGCAGCGCGAACGGACCTCGAAGCCCTAGCAACTGCGACCGCCACCAAGACTGCCGCGGCTGCGTCGAGCACGTGGACGCCGTCCCTGGCTCGATTGATTTCAATCGCAACAGCGGAACAAAGGCGGATCAAGGAAGAACTCGCGCAAACTCCTGAAACGCTGCGCATTTGGAGAGCGACACAAATCCTGGCTGCCCGAAAGAACGCATTTGACGCCGGATTTCAGCGTGTGATGTCACCAGGAGCCAAGATTTGGCTTGAGCAATACATTCGCCCTCGTGCACTAACTTCCGGCCAACCTGCAGGACAGCCACCGGAGCCATCAGCACCTAAGTGAGCCATCTTTGGGCCATCAATGTAGAAGCGATAAAGCCTCACTCAACGGGAACGCCATTGTCACGCGTGAATTCAAATACGCCCGGCTTGTCCCCCTGCACCGAGCGCATGACCCGACCGGCGGCCAGATCAATGTCCGCCTCGAGCCGCTGCATCACATGGATGACCGCGTTCATGATGGAGTTTGCCTCATTGAAGTGGCCTAACCCGACGGCGTGTCCCAACCCTTGAGTAAATATCAGATCGATATTGCTGCAGCTTGTCTCGGGATTGATGACAAACTTAAAGTATTGATGCTCCCAACACCGGTAGTGAGCGAAGTTGAGGAGTATTGTACGTCCCGGCAGCTGTGCGTATACCGCGTTCAACGGCTGATCCAGTGCGAAAGGGCCGGTCTCCTGGGTTAAAATTCGAACCACAAATGGAACAGACTGTGGGCAACCGAGCGAAATGACCTGGGGTGGAGTAAACAGCACAAAGTCTGTTTTGCTTCGGGACACACGGGTGTCGAGAAACTCGCCCAATTTCTCATCGTAATGTGCTCGACGGCGCCAGAGTTCGGACGTCCAGGTCCCAATTGCTGTCGCAAAAGCCGTCCTGCACCAGTTTACGTAACTGAGCGATTGGCGGCAGACGCTCGCCGCTGTTTGCCGCTTCCGGGAGGCGATCGCGGCGCTCCTAATTATGCGCGAAAGACGCCGAATACCGCACCGGGCCTAGTTCGGGCCTGAACAAGCCGCATGGTCTTGTCTACCATTCTACTCCTAGGGCCGATCCGGGAGCATTGGATGAACACTACCTTTCTTCTCATGGCTCAGTACGGAGGCAAGGCGATCATTCCCGTCGAGCAGGCCTGCCAAGACTATTTCACGCATTTGAGCGCCAACAAGCTGATTCAAAAACTGAGCCTCGGAGAGATTCCGATTCCCTTGGTCCGCATCGAGGCAAGCCAAAAATGCGCGAAAGGCATCTATCTCGTGGATCTGGCCAACTACCTCGACGGACGGATAGCCGCGGCAAGGAAGGAGCTGGCGACAATGAGCCGATAAAGACGGCACGCTTCAAGGCTCGGGGACAGCCGAAATCGTCACAATGGCTTGGGCGAGTTTTGCTCCCCCGGCACAAGCAACGTGCAGGAACGGGGTGTGACCCGCTAGAGTAACTTGTCAGATTCTTCAACCAGCAACGACAAAATTGGCCCCTCGACCTCACAAGTGAGGCGGAGATCGCCTTTTCAACTTCAAGGTCGCCTTCTTGACCGACTTGGCGCTGGCTGCTGGTTTATCAAAATCCTCGCGGGCAGTCCGCACGACTTCAAGCGGCAAAATCCTTCCGCGAACCTTTTCATCAGTAAAGAACGGTCGAATTTTATCCAGCTCAGATTCTCTTACCCCCCATGATCGATAGATCGGTTGTACTTGCGCGGAGAAATAACGGGCATCTTCAGGCACGTTTTCGTCTTGTTCGTCAGCAAATCCCATCGGCATTGCGAAACCAGCGCGCTTTCTCAATTCAACGAGATCAATCGTCACACGTAGTGGATTCCCTTCCACTTTGGCTGCATGCAGAAAACACCAAAGCGGAAAATTGTCGTCTATTGGAATATAGTGCGGCTTGTTGCGCCCGATCTCTCGTGCTGTCTGCACCGCAGCTCGTAGTCCACCGGGATCGAGCCATTTCGCAATGAATTGGGTGGCTAGCTTCCCACGCACATCGGAATGCCGCGCGAACACTTCGGCAAAGAGCATTAGCGCAGCGGCCTGCTGCTCTCGGTTGCCGGCAAGATACCGGAATGACGCTGCGAGCTGCTCAGCGGCTGCCGACGTTTTCGGAGCAAACTCGGCGGCCTTGTTTGCGGCAAAGTAGCGAAGCCAGATAAACCAGGGATCATGCGCACGCGCGAGAGATTCAGAAAAAAGCGGATACAATTCCGACAAGAAACGTACCCCAGAACGAGGGACGCCCCTGCGTCGAAGGTCCTTCAAAATATCGAACCACATCAATACGGCTTCGGACACTTGGCTCGCGGAATTCGCGGCTTCCACGATGAAACTGCCAATCTCGGGCGTTATCAGGGCAAGCGTCCACACCGCGGCACTCTTATCCTCGCTCGACACTCCATTGAAGTCCGTTGCGATCAGGTGTTCGGCAACAAGAAATTCCTGCAGCGACCGATGACCGAAGTAAATTGTCCCGGTTGCGCCTTTTTCGATGAGACAGCCGGCAGTCAGCTCCTTGCGCAGCGCGGTATCATCATAATCGTGCCGAACGTCGGATGTGGCCTGTCGGCAAATTTCGGCA
Organism: Bradyrhizobium sp. CCBAU 51627; assembly: GCF_028128765.1. GTDB lineage: Bacteria > Pseudomonadota > Alphaproteobacteria > Rhizobiales > Xanthobacteraceae > Bradyrhizobium. The sequence continues at coordinate 590,093 of NZ_LBJG01000024.1, read as the reverse complement.
GGGACGGATGCGAGCGTAACCGTTGAAACACCGCCTTGCTCCCATAACCAAAACGCTAGAGCTCGGTTGAAGTTTCGTCGGACCTCCAGCGAAAAATGAGGGTCTCGACCACGCTTGTTTACTTCCCGATCGATAAGGAAGTGAACAAACCGATCGAACAAGCGGTATTTCGAAAGATCGGTAAGCGATTGACTCGGATCGGTTGCGATCTGGCACAACATCTGCGCGTGCACTGGCCGCTTGAGTAGCTCGTCGAAAGCATCGCTCAGTAGTTCGGCCAACCGCGTTGCGATCCAGGCTTCATCGACAGGCTTCCCCGATCCGCGCACGGCCTCACGCGCGACAACTGGAAAAAAACTTTTGACGAACCTCCGAGCCTCGCTCGCGGTGAAATTCCGGACGGTCAACTCACGAAAGGCGCGCCGCCCTCGGGCAGCAATCTCTTGTCCGCCTGCAGTAATTTGACGTCCTTGAATGATTGACTTGAATTCATAGTCATCCTGAAACGCGGTGTCGCGACCAAGAATGATGATTTTTGCTGCATTCTTGTCTAGTCGCATCAATTCGGTGATGTTGGCCTCGAAGCGAGCGAGGGTCATCCCATGCTTCATCTCGTCGAAACCGTCGAAGATCACGACATACCGACCAGCCTTGTTGAGCTTCTCAAACAGGCCAAAGTTATAGCCGCGCACACCGGGACGGGTCGTGAAAACCTTTCCCAATAGCCCCTCAAGCGATTGCTCATCGACAATATCACCCAACGGGACAAGCACCGGTACGCGAAGCGAAGGCTCCTTTAGAGCCTCACGAGCCAAGACAGACGCTAGGTGTCGAGCAAATGTGGACTTTCCTTTGCCGTAGCCCGCGACAATGGCTATGGGAAGTGCATCAGCCTCCTCAATCCATTTGCGTACGACTCTCTCCAGATCAGCGTCATCATCGGTATGTAGTGGAATATACCAATCGGCAATCTGCTCAGCATCGAACGACGCGATTAGATCGTGAAGATAGCTATCGAGCCCGAGCAGGCGACGCTGAAACTCGGCGAATGTCATCGCCTTACAGCCACGCTTTGCGTCGACTAACGCTCGGCCATCTGGGCTAATCGGCCCCTTGGAAATGAGCCAGGCGCGATCAGCATCGTTGCTTTCAATTAGCGCACCATAATCGGAAACGAATTCGCGGCATTCCGCGAGACCGAGCGTGCCCTCGTAATCCTTAGCCTCAACAAAGTATCTGAGAGGCCCATCGAGGTCTTCACGCCGCCAGCGGACGTCGACTTTTTTGAAGTTTTCGCGCGTTTCGGTCTCAGCAATAAAGCTCGCCGATTCGAGCATCGACGCGACCAAGTCACGAAAGGCATTGCCTTTCTCGATTGTGTTCTGGCCCCCCGGCCTCGACATTCGCCCCAACCTCCTGCAAAGCCGCCGCGGTAAGCAGCGCGGCTCTTTGGATCACGCTTCGGTGGCGCTGTGCAAGTTCCCGCGCCGCAACCGCTCATGGCTGTGCTTACGTTATTGGTCTCATAGCAGCAATCGTCGATGTTCTGAAAGCTGGAAGTGGCCGGAACTTCCGGCTTCCCCGAGCGCTGTCGAACTGCGCCGCGTCTAGACGAAGCGATGTTCGCTTAAAGCCGCATCGAAAAGCTTCCTAGATTAGAATGCGGCGCCTCGGTGAGCCCCCCCAACGTTGCCATGTCCGGCGCGCCGAGCTCCATCTGAAGGAAGACTGGGGCCGGCTCCAGCGTTGCAAGTCGGATCGCCTGACCGATGACGATCGCGCCGGTGGCCGCGCCGACAAATGGGACGGCTACGCTCGCCTCGGCGAAGCTCACTTTGCCGCATTCGCCGACATGCTGCTCGAGCTCCAGATAGGCCGGCCGATCCAAGAGACCCTTCGTCCCGTCCTCGATCTCCTCCGCCTTGGCGGGCTCGCTCCAGAGACCCGCGGGCGGCTTCCCGTTCACGATGGTGCGCATTTGAATACCCTCGAAGTCGCCGGCCCCATGCCCGATGCCGGCGTCAATCATGAACGGGAAACCATGCTTGGCCAGCACCAGCCGCGGCTTCAGCCGGTCGAGGCCCGAAAGCAGAATGGGCGGATCATCGTCGCCGAGGGCGACATCACCGACATGGCGGCGTTCGATCAAGCTCGTTTCCCAGCCAGCCTGCTTGAGCCAGACGTCGGCGACGCGCACCTTCTTCTCACCAAGCTGTTCATCACCGGGAAGCACCAGCAAGCTCGTTGCTTCGTTCTCTTCGCTGATCTTCTGATTGTCCTGAAGCACAACAAGGCGCTCGCCCTCCCCGCGCAGGAAGCAGAGCGTCCATACGAAGGCTTGGCCAAGATGGCCGAGACCGAGTAACCAGAGCTTGTCGGGAACATCGAAGCGCTCGGGTCCGATCTCATCCATGCTCGCCCGCTGCCAGGAGGTCCATAGCGAAACCGTCGCATCGCGCACGGGGATGTCACGTCCTGCCAGAACACAGGCAAAGACCTGTCGCACGGCAACCGCGCCAGCGAACACGCCCGACACCGATAGACGGCTGTCCCCGATCCTGTCGTCATCGAACGCGCGCGTCCCGGCCAACCAGCGATCCCACCAGCACCGGACATTCCATCTGGCACCAGCCGGGGTATTTCCGATGCGGATCGTGTGCGTCGCCAGCTTGCTCGCATGCGTGTCGACCCGGGCGCCAAGGCGCCGTGCCGCCGCCTTGACCGTCTCACCGATCGGCAAGATGGTGATCAGAGGCGCGTCGCCAGCCATCACCAGCGTCACCCGACCGAAACACTTACGGGCCGTCGCGACAGCGGTCAATGCCGCGGCTTGCCCGGCGGCGGTGGCCAATTGGTCATCGCCGAGCACGACATCCACGCGCACCTTGTTCAGCCGTGCCTCCGCTTCCTCGAAGGACCCAGCTCGCCCGCCGTCCGTCAGCGCCTTCGTGACGCGCGAGCGCTTCCAAAACTTCGTCATCGCTAACCTCCCAGACGAAAGAACTTGTGGCCCTTGCCGCTATGCTCGACCCACTGTCCGTTGCCGAGAAACTCGAACATTCCGATCGAGCCTGGCTGCGGATTGTTGCGGGCGAAGTGAGGAAGGATCAACGCGATGTGCCCCGCGCGCGGCATGACGGGGTTGGCCATATCGGATTCACTCTGGCCAAAACCGCCGGGATGCACGTGAACGTCGGCGACAACCCCGTAGCCGCGCGCACGGCAAATCTCCCATAAGCGCGGCAACGCGGTCTCGCGGATCGTCACGATGCCGGTGCTGAGCGCTTCCGGATCGACGTCGTCGTAATAGATGAAGTCGAGAACGTCCCGGCTGCCATCCGGCCGATGCGTGCCGAGGAGATAAGCGCCGCTCTCGCGCCTTGCACCGAGCGTGCGCCGCGCGAGCTGCTGCACGCCATCGTTCCAGATCGAGGCGCGGCAGCGCAGCCTAGGCGGCGCGAGACCGAGCCAACCAAGCAGCGTGCTCAGAAACGAGGCCATAGAGATGCTCCATGATGAAGGTGATGTGGCGGTCGCGCCGCCAAACTTCGTCCGGGCGCTTTGCCGCCCAGCCGTTGTGTAGCGCCGCGTAGCGCTGCCATGCGCGGTAAATCCCGCCGTGGTCGCTGGTACCGTCGCGCGTCCAGTCCTTCAACGCATCGACGACGCCGGGCGATGTGGTGCCGTTGGCGGGTGCCGGCGGCCGTGTCTGCCGCGCAAAGTCCCAGCGCTGAACGAAAGGGCCCAGCGCAGGAAAATTGTCGCAGACGAACTGGAACTCCAAGCTGGCCTTTGTACCGCTGTGGGGCTCGCAGCCCGTCACCCGAACATCGAGCACGGGAAATGCGTAGCGAAGGAGGGTCCAGCGCCCCTCCTCGATGCCGCACTGGAAGCGCACCGAATTGAGGTGCGCTTCCAGCGAACGCTGCGAGGCCGAGAGGGTCTCATCAGCCATTGGTGAAGTCCTTCAGCGTCAGATCGACCACCAGCGTGCAGTGACCATGCTTCACGTACTTGCCGAGGACATCCTCGCGAGGCAGCGGCTGATCGGCGCCCGGCAGGATCAAGTTGGCCTTGGCGGCTTGCATCGGATCAAGGTTGTAGCCGTGCTTTCCGACCGCCCACTGGAGAGCACGGAACACCGTCGTCGACGGCGGGAAATGGTGATGCTTGACGAGGTGCTCTTGACGCACCTCCAGCGTCACCTGGTGGCAACGATGGCCGACAATCCGCAGGTGCTTGCGACCCTGCGGATGATGATGGAGGGGCTGGTCATGGTCGCGCTCGAACAGATGCACGTCGGCATCGAGCTCAAGCTGAGTGCGGATCAGCTCCACCAGTACCATGTTATCGGTGATCGGGATCACCAAGACCTCGACGCGGTCCTCGATCTCGACCTCGACATGGACCGCCTCGTCGTGAGGCCGGCCCTCCGGATGCTGGTGGTTGGTATGGGTATTCATAGCAAAACCTCGTGTTTTCAGATGTTTCCACGACGATTCTGCTTGAATATGCCGATATCGTCGCGTATGTTTATGACGAAGTCGTCAAGTCATGGGTCCAAAAATAGGGCCCAAAGCCCATTACGATCCCGTCAACTATCAACTATACGTATTCGTCATGTCATCGTCAAGCCCGGCTCCGTCTGCCGTTTTCCCGGATCGCCTGAAATCCGCGCGGAACCTGCGCGGCCTCAACCAGGACCAGCTGGCCACTCGCTCCGGCCTGCAGGGCTCTGCCATCTCTCATTTCGAGACCGGCACCCGGAAGCCGTCGTTCGACAATCTCCGCCGCCTTGCCGATGCGCTTGGCGTCACCACCGACTATCTTCTCGGGCGGTCCGATGATCCGGAAGGATATGCGGCACCGAGTGATCCGCTTTATCGTGACGTCCAGCGGCTCAACAAAAAGAACCGCGACCTCGCCAGCCAAATCATTCGATCACTGGCGTTCCCTACCGAGGACGAAAGCTAATGGGACGGCGGGGGCCATACGATTTCGCCACCGCCTTCGCCGAGAAGCTGCTGCGCGACCAGTTCAAGATCGACAAGCTGCCCGTCAAGCCCATCGCGCTCGCCAAGAGCCAGGGTATCCGCGTCATACCAATGCCGAAGGACCATGACGGCGTCTCCGGCATGTTTATTCACGCCCACGGCAAATCCGCCATCGCGTATGCGACCCACATCGAGAGCAAGGGCTTCCAGCACTTCAGCGTCGCCCATGAAATCGGGCACTGCTACCTGCCCGGCCATATGGATGCGATCCTGCCCAACGGTGCAACCGAACATTTTTCCCGAAGTGGCTTTGTATCGGACGACCGCTACGAACTGGAAGCCGATCATTTTGCCGCTGGCCTTCTGATGCCGGCACGCCTGTTCACGCGGGCGATGGAGACGGCCGGCGATGGACTGGACGCCATCGAGCATCTCAAGACGCGCTGCGAGACGTCGCTCACGGCGACAGCCATCCGTTATCAGCAGCTCACTGACGAGGCCGTTGCCATCATCCAGTCACGCGAACACCGGATTGAGTTCTGCTTTATGTCCGACCAGTTTCTCTCCCTTAAACCGGGACGATGGCCACGCAAAGGGGATCCAATACCGCGGCGTTCCGAAACCCATAAACTCAACGCAGCCCCGGATCGGATCCTGCGAGCCGAGCGCCTCAACGAAGAGGCGCACGCGACTGACTGGTTCGGTGCTTTTCCGGATATCGAGCTTTACGAGGAGGTCGTTGGCCTTGGGCGCTACGGGCGTTCGCTCACGGTCATCACCACAGTGGACGCGTTGGATGACGGGAACGGCGATTCTGGTCCCGAAGCCCCTTGGGAATCCCGGTTCAGGTAGCCATTAGACCGTAATAGCCCACCATATATCCAACATGACACATTGATTTTATTGAATTTTCTTATTCAGTGGACTAGACCTCACACATTAATTGTGAATTAGCCCACCCTATATTACATTATCCGCCTTCTCTCATACGGCAGGACCATGGCGGAACGAACAAAACAAATAACCGGAGATTTCGTCGATCTGGCGCGGCTTGCGCTGACCGGAAGGCCCCAGGACGTGCAGCTGCTCGTCCACCGGGCGGTCAAACGGTATCAACCCGAATTCCCTGAAATGGCGGCGAACCTCGCCGCGCTTCTACGGGAGTCACCGACACGCGCCTCCCCGCTGCGCCGGCAATCCGAGGTGCCACTTCCAGTCGACGCGGACTCCCGGCTTCATCTGTTGCGCGTGGAGAATTCGATTTCGCTCGATCACGAGATGGTGCTGGCGCCGGACATCGAAGCCAGCCTCAAGCAGCTTGTCGTCGAGCGCCGCGAACCGGAGGCGCTGCAGAAGGCAGGCTTGCATCCCACGCGCACGATCTTGTTCACCGGCCCCCCCGGCGTGGGCAAAACCATGGCGGCGCGATGGCTCGCCCGCGAACTCGACCGCCCGCTCCTCATTCTGGACCTTGCGGCTGTTATGAGCAGTTTTCTAGGCCGCACGGGCAGCAATCTCCGTCACGTGCTGGATTACGCCAAGAGCATCGAATGCGTGCTTCTTCTCGATGAACTCGACGCGCTTGCTAAGCGCCGCGACGATCGCGGCGAAGTCGGCGAACTGAAGCGGCTCGTCACGGTGCTCCTGCAGGAGGTCGATGATTGGCCAGCCACCGGCATCCTAGTCGCGGCTACCAACCATGCCGAACTTCTTGACCCGGCCGTATGGCGGCGGTTCGAGATGGCGGTGGCCTTCAGCGTGCCAAACCCGCTCCAAATCGAGCAGCTAGTGAAGACCCTGTTGAAGCCGTACTTCGACGAAGCCGACAAGTGGAGCAAAGTTCTCTCGCTCGCGCTCAAAGGAAAAACCCACAATGACGTCGAGCGCGCGATTACGCTTGCACGCCGTTCGTCAGTGACCTCCGGGGCACCGCTCGATGAGCAGCTCAAGGCGCTTGTACGCGCTGACGAGCTGACGCGTTCCGAGCGCATCGATCTCGCCCGGCTTCTGGAGCAATCCGGCGTGACGTCGCAGCGCGAGGCGCAACGCATCACAGGTGTGTCCCGTGACACGATCCGCAAAGAGGCTCCGACATCCAGCCGTGCCCGCCGTCGAAAGGTGACCGCATGAAAAATCGCAATTTTCTGCTGGCTCGGGGCGAACGCCTTGCGCACCGCATCGAGATCAAGTCCGGCGGAGCCGAGAAGCAACACCCTTACACGTTCGCGGAAGCCCGATCCCGAATCGCGCCGATGCTGGCCACTGTCGCGCGCAAGCTGGATGCCCTGCCTGCGGCCGCCTGCCCGAACGATCAGGCTGTTGCGACCTTAACCTTGAACCCGGAGTACATCGCCAAATCCTATTTCCCGGGAGACCTTCTGCGGTCGGTCGGGCTGACTTCAGTCGGCAGCCGGCCCAAGAGCATTACGCCGCAAAAGCGTAGCGGCGGCCGGGAGCCCACCGAGACCGTCACCACCGAGCTCTTCCTCATGGGCTCGCGACGTACGTTCCGCCGCTGGTCACAGCAGGTCGAAGGCTGGCGGCCAGACACTGACGGTGCCAAGCAGTTGCCGACCATCGAGGAGGTCAACGTCCCCACCGCGACGGAAAAGCTGATCCATATCGAGGAAGCCGGCAAGACCGGCGTCTTCGAAGTAGTCCTTCATGCCAACGAGGATGACGGCGAGGACGACTACGTTCCGCTGTTCAAGGAATATTTGGAGTCCCTTGGCCTGCAGCCGCCGCTCGAGAAGCGATTCTATGCCGGCGGCCTTTGCTTCCTCGAACTTGAGGCGCCGCGCAACAAGATGAAGGATGTTGCTGCGTTCAGCCTTGTGCGCGCCATCCGTCCGATGCCGCCCTTGCGGATGCTGCGGCCGACCATCCGCACGGCCGGCGTTGGCTCTGACTCCGTCATCTTGCCGAAGGAAGGCCCAATCGACCCCAAGATCCGCGCCGCGATCTTCGATGGTGGGCTACCAGCGAAACATCCGCTGACGAAATGGGCAACACCCATTGATGCGCCGGGCGTTGGCGCACCAGAGGATACGCTTCTTCGCCACGGCGTCGGCGTCACCTCCGCTTTTTTGTTCGGCCACCTTCAGCCCAACAAGCCCGCGCCGCGGCCGTTCGCGCCCGTACATCATTACCGGGTTGTCGATACAACGCCCGGCCAAAACGCTTACGAGCTTTATGAGGTGCTTGACCGCATCAAAAACGTGCTGGCCAGCACCAAGTACGACTTCATCAATCTTAGCCTCGGCCCTGAGCTCCCCATCGACGACAACGAAGTCCATGCCTGGACTGCGGTGTTCGATGACTGTTTGTCCAAGGGCGATTGCCTTGCCGTGGTGGCGGCTGGCAATGGCGGCGAAGGCGACGAAATGATCGGCGCCAACCGGGTGCAGGTCCCGGCCGATTGCGTCAACGCCTTGGCCGTGGGCGCGGCCGACAGCCCCGACGACGGATGGCTTCGCGCCGGCTACAGTTCAGTCGGTCCGGGACGCAGCCCGGGTCTCATCAAACCCGATCTTGTCGCATTCGGTGGATCGACAGCGCGACCGTTTCTGGTCCTGCGCACCAAGGATGCTCCAAAAATCGAACCGACAGGCGGTACCAGCTTTGCCGCTCCCTCCGTGCTGCGCATGGGCTCCGGCGTCCGAGCGCATCTCGGCTCCCTCCTCAGTCCGCTCGCCATCCGCGCGCTGCTGGTCCACTGCGTCGAGACCGCAGATATTCCGCATGCCGAGATCGGCTGGGGGCGCCTCCCCCATCATCTCGACGATATCGTCATTTGCAATGATGACACCGTGCGTGTCGTCTACCAAGGCACCGTTACCGCCTCAAAGTACATTCGCGCGCCAATCCCGATGCCTGACGAAGAGCTGAAAGGCATGGTCAAGGTCAAGGCGACCCTCTGCTACACGACTGAGGTCGATCCGCATCACCCAAGCAACTACACGCGCGCCGGCCTCGACGTCGTCTTCCGTCCAAACAAGACCGTGTTCAAGGATGACGATGCCGCGCATGCGGCCAGCAAGCCGTTCTTCGGCAAAAACCGACCGCAAGTCACCGAAGAAGAGCTGCGCCGTGACGCATGGAAATGGGAGAACTGCCTGCATGGCGAAAGCAATTTCCGCGGCCGATCCCTAGATGGTCCGGTATTCGACATCCACTACAACGCACGCGCCGAAGGGCACGGCATCCGTCAGTCGCTGGAGCTGAAATACGCGCTGGTCGTGTCCGTGACCGCAAGGCGCGTCGCCAATCTCTACGAACGCATCGTCCGGCGCTACCGCGGGCAGCTTGAAGCCCTGGTCCCGCTGGTCGAGATTCCTGTGCGCGTCCAGAATGAAGATGAAGCGGAATAAGTGAGTTCTTGAGAGCTAGCGGTCCCTGCCCACCCTAGCGGAACCGCCCAATTGCGCGGAGAGGCAGAGAAGGGCGGCTCGCTCGGATTAGCGATCTAGACTACTTCAATAAACAATATTCACTAATTAATTCAATATCTTATGTGCGCTTATCACCTTCCACTCATGGAAGAGAGCCGATCAGACAGGAACACTTGACGAACAAGTAACACAACGATATTGTTGTGTCATGCTACCGGATGTCGACTCATCGACTGGGTACCTGCCCCCGGGGGTGCATGACGCACCCTGGAGCGAAGTTGCGCCGCGCTTCAGCTGCAATGGTCACCGAACCCGTCTCGTCGGAGGCCTCCTCGCGGCCCTGCAAAATCTCGCTGGTGCAAGTTGCCGGTCGGTCCTCCTCGATGGAAGCTTCGTTTCACAGAAGGAACTGCCGGACGACTATGACGGAGCTTGGGACACGCGAGGAGTCGATCCGTTTCGCCTCGACCCCGTGCTGCTTGATTTCACTAACGCTCGAGCGGCCATGAAATCCAAATACCTGGGCGAACTCTTTCCGGCATCGTACCTCGCCGCCCCTGGCGTGCTCTACCGCGACTTCTTTATGAAGGACCGCAACGGCGTGCCCAAAGGCGTCGTCAACATCGACCTTGGGAGCCTGCCATGATCACCAATGAACGGCAGTACAAGATCACTCGAAGCGAGGCTGACCGGTTTCGCAAAGCGATCAGCGAGTTTGCAAAAAGCCCATTGCCGACGGATGTGCATCCACGCCTGCGCCAAGCCGAGCGGGAGGCCATGGAGAGCCAGCTTGCGGACCTGCAGGCTGAGCTTGCAGAATATGATCGCCTGAGGTCTGCCGACCTTTCGGTGATCACGATCAGCTCGTTCGACGGATTAGCTGACGGCCTCATCCAGGCACGGATCGCGAGCGGACTCAGCCAAAAGGCTCTCGCCGATCGACTTGGCCTTAAGGAACAGCAAATCCAGCGCTACGAGTCGGAGCGCTACTCGTCCGCCAGCTATCAGCGCCTGCGCGAGATCGCCAGCGCGCTTGGCGTGCGCATCAAGAACGACATTCTCCTGCCAGTAGCTCCCGACAGCTTTGGCGGGCTCGTCAGCAAGCTACGCCAGGTTGGACTTGATCGTGAATTTCTGCTGTCGCGCCTATTGCCGTCGGCCGACGCTGCGCGTGCCAGCGGCGAGGTAGCCACCGACGATGACGACTATGCGTTGACCGCGAAGGCAGGCGTGGTCCTCGAACGGGTATTTGGTTGGACGCGAGACAATGTATTCGGCGCGCAGGCGTTGGTCGCGCCTCGCTTCGCGGCGGCCGAAGCGCGGTTCAAAATGCCCGCTAATCGTGCACAGGCATCGACCAGCCTTTATGCTGCCTACGCGAACTATCTTGCCGTCGTCGTGCTCAAGGGAGCGCGATCGCTTTCCAAGGCCGAAATCCCAACAGACCCAGCGGTTATGCATCACCGAATTCAGGACGCTTACAAGTCTGTCGATCTCAAGAGCGCACTTCACACCGCTTGGGACCTTGGCGTCGTCGTTCTGCCGCTTCGCGACCGTGGTACCTTTCATGGTGCTTGCTGGCGTTATGAAGGACGCAACGCGGTCGTACTGAAACAAACGTCGAAGCATGAGGCCCGGTGGCTATTCGATCTGCTGCATGAGCTCTTTCATGCTGGCCAACACCCTGAGGCCGAAACACTGGAGGTCATAGAAGCGGATGAGACCTCAGCCGAACGGCGAAACTCGAATGAGGAAATCGCCGCGAGCCAATTTGCCGGCGATGTTGTGCTTAACGGAAAGGCCGAGACCTTAGCGCAGGCATGTGTCCAAGCCGCGCGCAAATCGATCGAGCGGTTGAAGGGCGTCGTCCCGGCGGTTGCGGCCAAGAACGGCGTGAGTGTCGGCGCGCTGGCAAACTACCTCGCCTTTCGTCTCTCCTGGCAAGGCGTGAATTGGTGGGGCACAGCCGCCAACCTGCAATCGGATGACAGCGATCCTTGGACAATCGCACGCGACGTATTCGTCGAACGCTTCCCTTACGACATCGACAACGAGCTTGATCGGCAGTTGCTCGATCGAGCGCTCCATTGAGGTCATCAATGCCCGAATTCCAGAAACCTCCGCCGCTCGACATCAAATGCACGTCGACCGACTGCGACAACGACCTGCACTGCTTTAAACAACTGAAGAAGATGACGCCTGACCAGCGCGGCAAATGCCGAGCATGCGGGGCTGACCTAGTCGATTGGAAGCGCTTACATCGCCGTGACAAGGGCGATGCGGCGCATACCTTTGAGTCTCTTCAGCACGAGTTGATACGGCACCACTTCTTCCACCGTCCGGTTGACGAGGACGCAATGCGCCACGCCCAACGCAAAGGGCGCATCGCACTGAAGGATGCCGCCCGAGACCGGCTCCGGAAATACCTCGCCGTCGCCGAGCCGCCCCGTGACGGTCGTCAGACTCCTCTCCAAGGCAATGCAATCTATTACGCGCAGCACGCGACGGCGACATGCTGCCGGACTTGTCTCGAATATTGGCATGACATCCCCAAGGGCCGACCGTTGCGCGCTGAAGAATTCAATTACTGCGCTACCCTTGTGGACCTCTTCCTCGATCAAAAGCTGCCCGAACTGGCGGATGAGCCGACCAAAGTTCCGCGCCGCCGTGGCTTGCCGCCCGAACCGGAGGGACCACATCCGTGATGCGTGGAGCCAAGCCCATTGATACTGAGCGTTTCGCTGCGCAGTTGCGCGCGCGCGCGGTCGACATCGAGGGCGGCCGCGTCTTGATCTCTCGCCTCGCTGGCTCGGGCCAAGAGGTCGACCTCACCCTTCCCGCCAACTGCGACGGATACGGGCGCGTTCGCCATTTCCGGATGGCAACTGCCGACGGTTGGCCAGCCAATCCACTCCCGATCGCGCCGGCCTGCCGCGCGCTCGGCATCACGCCGGTTCCAGAGGTGATGACCGCGTTGGTATTTCAGAACGCTGCTTGCGCATGGCGCTGCTGGTACTGTTTTGTGCCGGAGGAGCTTCTTAAAGCCGACCTCAGCCGCTCGGCGTGGTTCACAGCCGCCGAACTCGTCCACCTATATCGGCAGATTCCGGACGCTCCTCGCATTATCGACCTCTCGGGAGGATCGCCGGACCTGGTGCCGGAATGGACTCCGTGGATGATGCGAGCACTCGCCGAAGCTGGTCTCGCCGAAACAACCTATCTTTGGACGGACGACAACCTCAGCACGACCTATCTCTTTGACGCGCTTCCGCCCTCCGATCTCGCGCTCCTGCGCAGCTACCATAACTATGGTCGCGTCTGCTGCGTGAAAGGCTTCGACGCCCGCTCTTTCGCTTTCAACACGCGCGCCGCGCCGGAGGATTATGACCGCCAGTTTGAGGTCTTGCGGCGCGTGCTGGACTTGGGCCTAGACGTCTACGGCTATGTGACATTAACCTCCTCCCACGATGATGGCATCGCTCAGGGCGTTGCCGACCTCATGGATCGACTCCAGGCAATTGACCCAAACTATCCGCTCCGCGTCATTCCCTTGCAGATCCAGGTGTTCACGCCGGTCGAACAGCGACTTGCACGCGACGACGTACGAGAGAGAAGCTTGGCCGTCCAGGAGGAGGCTATCGCCGCGTGGTTAGGCCAGCTTGAACGCCGCTTCTCCCCGAACCTGCGCGCGTTGCAGATCTGCGACGTACCGCTGCGTACGAGGCCGGCATGATCGCTGCGCGACGGTCATTGTCTCAGGCGGCCTTCGCGGCACGAGTCGATGACCTCGTTAAGGCTGCCATCATCGATGGCACGACTTGCTTTGCGGCGCTCCTGCATCGTCTCCCTGGCGTCTATCCGACCGAGGCCCTGGCGGCACTCGATCGCCTGTTAGACGTCAAGGCAATATGCCCAGTTGCAGCGGCATCAATCCGCCGGCAGGCGGCTGCCAACGGCTCCCCCGTGGCCGAGGGGCGATCCCTGTTGCCGCTCCCGCACCCTCTGGACTACGAATGGCGGTTCACGCCGGACTCGGCTCGCTTACTGCTCAATCGTGCGGTCGATATGACGCACATGGGCGGCGATCTGTTACTGTTCGGCACCCCGGGCCTCGCGGTCGAGGCGCTGACCTTGCCTGTCGGTCGACGCATTGCGTTTCTTGCGGAGAGCAACAGTGTCACGGATCGGGTTCTCGCGCTCAACCGAGTTACTGGGACACCGCTCTCCATCGCGCTCTGCAGCGGTGGCTTGCCGCGCGAAAGCGCGGACGCCGTTCTGCTCGATCCGCCTTGGTATCTAGACTTCGTGCGTCCCATGCTTGCTGCCGCCGCGCATGCGTGCCGCCCTGGAGGCGTTGCGCTGATCAGCTTGCCTCCCGACGGGGCGCGGCCGAGCGCTGCGGCCGACAGGCAAGCTACAATCGCGTTCGCGCGACGACTTGGGCTTACCCTTATCGAGCACTCGTCCCTATCCATCAGCTATGAAACGCCGTTCTTCGAGCGCAACGCGTTAGCGGCCGCTCAAATCTATCCACCGCCGCAATGGCGCCGCGGCGATTTAGTCGTGTTTAGGAAAGAGCGCGCATCGACTAGGCCACCACCTGCTTCCTCAAACCGCAGTCGTTTCTGGACTGAGGTGGGCATTGGCCGCATGCGCTTATTCATACAAGGCGCGGATGAAGTAAGCTCCGATGAAGCAGGTTTGATATCACTAGTCGACGACGATATCCTCCCGACGGTAAGCCGCCGGGATCCGCGGCGCCGGCTGGCTAACGTCTGGACCTCGGGTAATCGTATCTTTCGTACCCGCAATCCACAGCTTGTCCTCGAGGCAGCAATTTCGTGCGCTGGCGAGACGATGGGCTCTGGTGTCCAGCCTGATCTCTGGGGCACTATTCGCGAGCGCGAAGCGTTAGAGCGAGTCGGGGCCGAACTGCGAGCGCTAGCGGCAATCGAGGAACAAGAAGAGGGCAAAGCGCCCAGCTTAGCGACGGAACGGAGTGTAGCTTGGAGGTCGAGCTCGACGAACTACTGGAGCAGGTCGACGGCCATCATTTCTGGCTGACCTATTTGTCGGACGCGATCCGACCTGGGAGCCGGATCGGTATGCATCTTGCGATCTTCGCTGAGCCGTTCTTATCCATGGTTCTCTCCGGCGAAAAGACAATCGAATCGCGCTTCAGTCGCAACCGATGCGCGCCTTACGGCGAGATCGATGATGGTGACATTATTCTCCTCAAGGAGGTAGCCGGCCCGATCTGTGGCCTTGTGCTTGCCCGACGCATCTGGAGCTACGACCTCAGCAGCGAACCGATCGACCGCATCCGGCATCGCTTTGGCCCAGGAATCAGAGCCGACGATGAATTCTGGTCCTCTCGCGCCGATGCGCTGTATGCGACCCTGATAGAGCTCGATGCGCCCGCTTCAACTGAGCCAGTCAGTTGCGACAAGCGTGACCGGCGAGGCTGGGTCTCTCTACGATCGCGTCAGATGGCATTCAACTTCACATGAGCTTGCTACTTTGTCTTTCCGGCCAGATCGGCAGCGGCAAGTCCTCCGTCACCACAGCGATTGCCGCAGCGCTCGGCTGGCGCCGGGCGGGCTTTGGCGACTATCTGCGAAGCGAGGTCGCTCGGCTCGGCGGCGACCCGAATGACCGCAAAGCGCTGCAGGACCTGGGTCAAAGGCTCGTCGAGGACGATTCTGCGGCGTTCTGCCGCTGTGTGCTCGCTTCGGGAGGCTTTCACCCCGGCGACGACTTTGTAATCGACGGCATCCGGCACGTTGCCATATTTGATATCCTTGCCGCCGTAGGTAAGCCATCTCAGCCACGGTTATTGTTTCTTGGTGCCCCTGCAGCCACCCGCAATGCGCGCGTCCAATCGAGGGACGATGCCGAAGACTTCGCCCGCGCGTCCCGTCATCGCGTCGAAACTGAGTTGCAAGATGAGCTCCCGCGACGTGCCGATGCCGTTATCGACGCCAACCAACCATTAGATCGGGTCGTGGCCGAATCCCTCGAATTGGTCCGCCGCTGGCAATAGGGTTGTGGAAGCGTTGTGGGATGAAAAAAGGTGGACAGCCAGAACTCGTCCGGTTGTGTGAAAGCGCCGCCGACAAGACTTGCTGACGCAAGGTCCTCCACGACATGTAAGAGGCCTCGACTAGCCGGAGTAACGCGTTCGATACTTGGATGGTTACGCCTCACGAGGAAGAAAATGGGGGTCCCTCAGAAGCGCGAAGCCTCGCCCGATCGGCACGTGGGGAGAGCGAGTGTAATAGAACTGATCATCCACCGAATATATCTGCTTCAACGCGAAGCCCATCACCGTTGCATTGGCGCTGGCAACGGTATGAAGATCGACCTCAATAACGTCCTCCTCGCCTTCCTGCCGTCCAATCAGGCAAACGAGAGGAGACAGCGGAAATAGGATGTCGCGATCCGCTAGTCCGAAGCCGGGAGCATAGAGCTGTCCATAATTTACCGGAGCTTCCGGCTTGTGCACGCACACAGGATGATCAGTGGTCACGAAGCCACCGGTCCCCTCTTTCGCCTTCAAAATACGCCATCGGCGTTCATCGAAGACCGGGTACATTTTTTCTAAGGCCGCAATTTCCATCTCGAGCGTAAGGTTTTTATGCGCGTAGAGCTTGTCCTTATTCTCCTCGACATACTTTTTGAAGCCCTCGAAATCAGTAGACTGGCCTTCGGGCCACTGGCCCATCTCCTTCATCTGCTTCACAACGGCTTCCCAACGCTTCGGATCCTCGAACGGCGCGACGAGCATCGCGCGCAAAAGATCCGTTTCGAGCCGTTGTATGCCTTCGCGAACTCTCGGATTCCGTACCGCCAAGAGCGTTACGAGATTGATGACGTCTTCGCGATCCTCGTCATTCGTCCCGAAGGATGCTGTTTCGCGAACCCTCTTAATGCCGGGCGCTATGAGGCCTTCAAGCTTACCGAGCTCCTTTTCTAGAGCGTCTTTCGGTACTCCGTTAATGTCGATCTGATTCCAATCGCGCTCCGCGGCAATGTTGGTGGGGCCGACTGCAAACGTCTTCGGTATCGAGGCATCGCTGGCCCACAATTGGCCGTTTGAGTTCGCGAAACCTGACAAGTACATCTGTGGCACGTAGTGATGCTTCCGGGCCTCGGTCATTCGCCTTCCTCCTCTCCAAAGGGCCGGTTGCGCGCGCTCTCTGATAAAACCTATGGTCGTAGTGTAGATTGGCTCACGAGTCCTTGCAAGCTGCCAGCATAAGGAGCTCGTGCATCTAACCGCTAGTCGGGCACTTGATGTATTTCGACCCTTGCCGAGATGGTCCGCTAGCGGCGCGGCGCGGCAGCCGATCAAAAATAGAACGGAGAGCGCAGCCAGCTCAACATAACCTGCCCAGAGTCTGTTTCGACGGGCCAGCGCGCAATGGCCTCTTGGATGGTATATTTCACGTCCGGATGATCTGGAGCGTAGATCGCGAGGAAAAAATCAAACAAGCGCTTCTCTGAATGCGACCATGCCCAACTCAGCGCAAGTTCGCTTGGTCGCGCCATATCTATCTTCGCTTCGACAGACCAAGCATCTGTGAACTTCATTACTGATTCTAGCGCGGATGTGGTCCACATCTGCTCGAAGGCCTTTACTCTGGTGTAGCGCTCGTATTGCCGAGGCCCTTGCGCATGGAAATCGTTGATAAAGGTGATTGCGGCGTCTGTGCCTGCCTTCAAATACGCGACGTCGAGCGGCAAGGGTTTTCCCGAACTTGGTTCGGTTCGAGCATTTGGCCCCGCCTTGCTTTGGTAGATTGCGTTCCACCTGCCGCCATTATGAACGTACAGGTCACGAGTGGCTTTGAACTCCTGAACGACGGGCAAAGCCGTACTCTTGAAGGGCTTTGGTTGAAAATACTTCATGACTGTTTCGGAGATCACCTCGAAACGTTTGTATCCGAGGCTGTCAGTCTGCTTCTCCACCATCGTGACAATAAAG
Organism: Bradyrhizobium sp. CCBAU 51627; assembly: GCF_028128765.1. Lineage (GTDB taxonomy): Bacteria > Pseudomonadota > Alphaproteobacteria > Rhizobiales > Xanthobacteraceae > Bradyrhizobium. Next base: position 572,721 of record NZ_LBJG01000024.1, on the reverse strand, counting down.
TCGTTGGCGTTCTTTACATAGTCCTGCAGCTTGATGTCACTGTCCTTGAGTTTGTCAGGGAAGCACTCAAGCATTTCCGAGGCGATATCCAAAAGATAGCCTTCGAACGCGCTATACACTGCGCCAAGGTACGCCTGATGGTGGAAAGTCTCATGGTCTGGAGTCAAACTCCACGACGAAGTAAGTGCCAAATAGCTTGTAGCCTTATTCAATTCCTTGATCGTCTCGTCGCGCTTCTTGATCAGGAATTTTCCCAAAGTCGCTTGTCGGCCGAATGTCATCATGCCGGCTTCATCCTTCCGTGGCGAATTGCAGTTGGGGACAAAGAGTGACTGACGGCTGCGCTAGAACATGCGTGGCCGTCTCGGTCTGGCCAACTGGACGGCGTCGATTAGACGGTACTGCGTATGGTACTGCGCGAGTGGTTGCCAACAAGGCTTAGCTACTGGTTGCACTCTGCTTTTTGGGAAAGGTCGGTCCAATCCATCATATTCGGGCTGAGCACATGAAGCGTGACATCGATGAGGCCACTAAGCTTTGAACGGTGTATCAGGGTAATCAGGATAATCTCTGTCGAGCTCCTTCAACAACTCTCCACGGAGTATCCCCCAGAGTGCTAATATTGTATCCCGTGCGATTTCGGAGTCTTGCGACGTTATCGAACTGCCGTAGCCCAAGCGTGAGATGACGGAAGAAATCTGCTTTAGACTTTCGAATGGATAAAGACCGATAGATTTCTTTTCTGGGAAGCCGTACGTCGCCAACGCACTTGCGCAGGCGCTTAGTGATTTAGCATGTTGAATGGCCAAAACGAATTTTCTGGTTTCATGGGACAAAGCTGTGCGCTCTTCCCCTACATTCCGAAACGCACCCCGTACATCATCTATTCGGCAACTTAGGCTGTGCATGACCTTCGCGTATTCAGCCTGCGTGTGCGTTGGCGAATGCGTGTACTGTATTGCGTCCTGAACTGTAACCACAATTTTCTGCCACACATCAAAGAGGGCTTTCGTGAAAGCAACCCTCCGCTGAACGCAGAACGCGAGCCAAGCAGCCCCGATAGGAATCAAAACCGCAGGAACGACCCGCAGGGCGCTGCTATATGGGTCGCTAGCATTTGGGTTACCCCAACAACTAGCGGCTAACGAAAGTAGGGAAAGTAGGAGCACTATTAAGATCGTTCCGATGACTTGCTGCTTGAAGGTTTTGCCTGTCATGGGCCGCCTCCCGGATGGCTGCTCGCGTAGCCTATCTTACGGAGGCCTCGCCTTCAATTGCGGCGAGCGATTTTTGCTCGGGACAATCGCGTACCCGCCTGTTACCGCGAGTGCGAAAGCGCCGGTAACCCGTCAAAGCTCATGGCGTTCAACTAGGCCGGTTGTCGGGAGCGCTCTTGGACGCTTCAACGAACGCGCGTCCCACATCCCCTAGTTCAGCCTTAAATTCAATCTCCATCTGCTCGTCCGGTCCCTTGCGGACGCGCACTAAGTGGCGTCGGCCTTCGTCGAGAGCAGACGCAAGGGTGTCTTGCATCTGCTCCGCGGTCAGGCCCCGGCCCCATATGTGCCGCGTGACTACCAGCTCCATGAGTCGAGCTAGGTCTTCTCGATTACCGTCCGTTCGATCTGCTCTGGACATTCTCGCAGCCACTCAAATACACATTCGAGACCGTACGACTGTTCGATTGCGGGATCGCCCGGCAGGGAGCCTGCCACCCTCAGGACGAAATCAACGTCAGACTTACGGTACATCCGGTCTTGCAGCTCGTATTCTTCACGCGTGACGGGATTACAGTCGTGGTAGTGCCTTGTAGCGATTAGTTGCATTCCCCTTGCCCCATACCCTCGGTTTGATAAATGACCCGCCCTGGAATCAGCGGCTCGACCGACTTTTGTGCGAACTGACCCGGATCGACAACGGCTTTATTTTTCGCGTGCGAGGGCTTCGCTACCTAGACGACGCGCGTGTCACAACGATAATAGGCGCCCAGAACGTAAGGTTTGTGAGGCGACAAACCTTACAGACTGTCAGGCATCGTACCTCACGAGGCCTGAGCATGCCGCCCGCTTGGGGTAGCGCTTAAGCAGTTCTCGCGAACGACGACGCCCCAGGGCACCGCTCTAGGAACAACGGCCCGCAGTACGTCACCACGGCCTGCACCGCGTCGCGCGGAACGTACTGTCGGCGCGAAGCCACGTAAGCCAAGCCGGGCAAGATCATGTCCGGCAGCGAGTCAATTAGCACGAGAGCATCAATCGAGGTCTGACATTCACGCAGCCTCGCGAGCGCAGGCACGAGGATGTCCAGCGACGGTTCATACGTTGCGCCCCGCCGGGGCGCGTACTGGATTCGCTCCACTAGAACTCCCCCTTTGCAATGCCGAGCTGAACCACGTTGACTTCGATCCGCGAAACACCATCGGGCTTCGCGTCCCTCACTTCATATAGGGCGCGATTGCAAAGGCGCATGATGCGGTAACCCTGCATGAGCGGGAACGGCAACTCCTTAACGTCCTCGAACGTCATGTTCGATTTCTTCGTCGCCACCGCAGCGAGGTCGTTAAGATGCGTCGCTTTTGTCTGAGCATCGGACGGACTATCGAAGTGAACGCCATACTGAAGCGTTGGTAGCGGGGGAGCGCTACCTGCGTTCCCCCCGACACAGCTAACCTGAGTATCTGGTATCCATCGGTGAATGACGTCCACACCGGATCGAGGGCGGCGCGATCGGATAGAAAACCCGCCTAATCCTCAGGCTGCTTCGAGCTGCCTGTGTACGCCTTCTTCTTCACTTTAGAGATGAGCATGCCCTTAGAGTGGAAATCAAACTCTCGTCGCAGAACTGATGTGTAATCCATGCGCCCCAGAACATAGTCGATCAAGTTCTGCAAAAGGACCGCCTCGTTTAATATCTCACTTTGCGATTTGTTCTTTATCGCCCAGATCATGAGGGAAATAATGTAACCGCTCCGCCGCAATCCCGCCCGCTGTAGTTGCCCCATCAGCCGTCGATAGATTTCAGTTGCGGCTTCGTCGGAAGCGGTTATTCGGCGAAGCTGTTGAACGGCACAAGGCAACGGTTCTCGGGCTTTAGCCAGCCGCGCCAATGTGGTGATGACGTATTACGGATGTTAGTAACTGGCGGGCCACCCGCGCGCGGCGGCATGCCCCAGCGCATGAGCGTCATCTCAGTCCCGCCTTCCGTGTTGCGGATCACCGGCACCGGGTAGTCCGGAAAGACGCCGGGCATTGGCTGTAGGTTTCCGACGTAGCGGTTGACCACGCGGAAGAGCGCGAGGATGGCGGCTTGGTTGGTGGTGATGCTGTAAAGGTTGCACATGTGGGCAAACAACAAGGTCAGTTATTCAGCTTTCGGCACAATACCTGAACGGCCACGAAGCACCCGATGCAATATGGCTTAGCCGTGTTACCGTAGTTGCGGACGCCCACGACGTAAGAGCCTTTTGGACAAGTCGCCGTGACTGGCCCATAACCGCCGTTGACGTTTTTGGGGTCCAAGGGACCAGGATCCTGGCCCCACTCGCCAAGGCGAGCTATTTGGTAATCGTTGTAGAGTATTGTGATAGCGCCATTCAGGAAGCCAGATATGGTCACAGCCGCAATGATGGTGATGACCATAGAGCGAGGAATGCCCTTCTTGGCAATCGATCTTGTGATTGGCGCAACATTCAGGATTAGCCAGCCGCCAAGGGCGAGAATTCCCCATTTCAAAGCCTCAACGATCAGCGCTTTTATCAGTTCGTAGGTAAGCTCCCACATTTACCTCCTCCCGTTTCAACATGTTTCCGGCTGGGGGCCCCATTAAATGTCTTGGAGCTCAGCCTTGGGCCGCTAGAGAATTGGCCGAAACACGAACCTTAAACTACCGCGACGGCCATGGCTCACAAGCAACTCCGTCCCTGTCGCGATCATGATGTCTCCAGTACCCCGGCTCTCCCAGCCTCGCCGGTGCCAAGCCAAACAAGCGGGCAAACTCACAGTTGGGCGCGGACGCGATATGTCTGAGCGTTGTCGTGACCGGCCAAGGGCTCGAAGCCAAGACCCCGAAGACCGCAACAGCTAGTGTAACGGCTGAGATCGCCATCGCCGCGTTCATGACACGGCGCAGCTTGATAGCACGATCATGACGCGACGACACCGCACGGAACCTGCGCTGCAAGTTGCGCAGTCGCTGTTCAGGACCGGGACCGGGGCGAACCGGATTGAGGTTCGGAAGGTGCGGCATGGCCAAACCAAGGAAGTGCTATACAAAAGCGTCTGACTGAAAAAAGTCTATTCCTAGTAGCTTGGTAGCAATGTCTCTGCCCGAGGTTGTGGAGCCTAGCCCACAGCCCATTAGTCCGCGCTCACGAAGTCGCCCTCGCAAATCAGGCGAGAATGCCTATTTTTCCCGCATGCGTTCATTCGAATTTTGCCTGCCAACCAAAGGCACCACGGTCCCGAACGGCCCAGATTGGCTCCATGAGGTGAAGTACGACGGATATCGCCTCCGCATGGAGCGCGACGGCGATCGCGTGCGCCTCATCACGCGCATGGGACGCGCGCGTTAGCTGCGCGTGTTGCGATGAGGTCTTCCAGTCGATCCCTGGGGCGAGTTTTTGGGTTCGCGGCATTTTTCCAACACGCGGGGCGACCTGCCGTTGATGTACACGCATCCGTTGCCGCAATGTCAAGTACTAAGAATAGTTACTTTCGCCCTTGACGAGCGGTGAGCGGCGCTCAAGCATTGGTTGTTTAATCATCTCATGCGGAGGTTAGGAAAATGACCCGCCTCAGTGCGTTCCTTTGCGCTATGTGCGCAAGCGCCGTCGCATTGTTTGCTTTCACAAACTACGCAGAAGCGCAATGTGACCCGCGAGCTTTCTTGGTTCAAGAGATGAAGGACATTCGCGCCACGGGAGAAACCGAGCTGGCCTTTGTTCTTACCGCAAGTCAGGAGGAATTCGATCAAGCAAAAAAGAGCGGCGCCTTGAGTGGTTCCTATGGGTTGATTTCCGGCTCGGGCAGCTACGCTGAAGCCAAGGAAAAAGCTGTTCGGATAGCTCAAGCTACGAAATTTGACTACCGCAGCTCCTATGCGACAAGCTATTTTTCACAAACTTACTCGGCGCGGGCCATAGCCGCTTACGAAAGCTGCCTCAATCACAAATCGGCGGGGCTGCCTATCTGGTTGCGCAGTAGAGAGGGAGATTTTCTCACGTTCGAGGCGTTCTGGGTTGGAAGAAACCTCGACGATGCAAATGCAAACTATGATGCACCACCTCTCGTAAAAGGTGGCACCCTAGTCAGCAAGCCCGAGAAGTGGACTCAGGGAAAAACGGAGCAAATAGTCATTGAGCGTACTGGCAACGGCGATGTTTTTCTTCAGCTAAAGGTCGGCGGTGAAACGAACTCCAAGGTCATCGTAAGGGATCCGCCCCAGGTTGTATGGGATACTCAGCCTGTAACCTCGGATACCGTAATGAAGACCTGTTCGCACGGCCCCAACCCGGGTTGCAGCGCCGGACAGGTGGGGGACTGCATCCATCCAAAGCACCCGGGCGGCTACTTTGTTCAAAAAACTCGCTCAGTGACGCAGTTTTCGAGTTCCGACCCGGGGCGGTATTCCGAGCAATATGATCAGGATACCCCAGCAAAGGTTTGCGTCAAAATAACGCAAAGCACGGGTGCTTGCGAAGTCACTCAATGCGCGCAGGGCCGCCTCACAGCGAACGAAACATTTCCTAGAGCCGCTGAATAGATGAAGAACGGATTTGCGCGTGCTTCCTAGGCAACGGCCCCGACGATATTGCACGTCGGGGCCCTTCAAGGTCATCAAGCCGGTTACATCCGCTGTGCCTTTTGATCCCCGATGTCGTCGATTACCGCACGCGATCTGGTGCAGAACGTCGCACGGCTGCCGTATCAGCGTGGATCACATGCTGCACGAAAGCGCTCGGCCGCCAACTCGGCCGCGGATCGTTGACTGCTTCGTAGTTGCCGGCATGCCGCCGGAGCAGCTCGTCGCCCGCATGCAGGAACTTGAGGCAGAGAAGATCATGGTCGCAGCCGGGCTCGAAAGCGCCAAAGAAGGCGACAACATCATCGCCCTGCCCCCAAGGCGCTCGACCGCTACAAGCGCGCCGTTGTGGAACTGGCTACAGAGTTGAAGCGCGGTGCCCCGACCGAGTTCGCGGCCATCCGCGAATTGGTGACGGCCATTGTCGTGCATGCCAGTCCCAGCCGACCGGGCGGTGCCGGGACAAAGGCTAATGCCGAGGATGACCGGAGTGTGCGGATTGATATCAAGGGGCGGCTAGCGGCCCTCTGCGGCAATCCAGCCCTATTCCCGAACATGGCTATGTCGGGGGGATCGTTGGTAGCGGGGGAGCGCTACCGCCTTTCCCCACACTCACCACACCTAAGATACCTTATCAAGTCCTGCGCCTAAGCCAGAGCAGCTCAAACAACGCTCACCAAAGTCATTGTCGCCCGTAGTTCCGGTGCCGATCGAAGGTCCGAACGGGTCGATCGTGTCGTTTTGGGTCTGTATCGATCAACTCCGGTCCTCCCCGGGGAGCGGATATTCCCTCGGCCGAGGCGAGCCGGCGAGCGTGATTCCCTTGTGTTGACGCAAATCATGACGAGGTCAATCAATGGTGGGCCGCGCCTGAAGAGTAACCAAGGTCAACTGTTCTACGAGGTTCTTCTCAGCGACCGCGATTCCAAGATCATCTAGTGCTTGCCGTATCGCCCAGCGTACCGTCGGAGATCGTGTAGCTGAAGCTGTCCAAGGCGAGTTGCCCCTGCCCCAGGTCGGGGAACGCGCCATTGGCTTTGGACACCACGTTTCCATCGATGCAATCTCCCGTACCTCTCCTTCAACAACCCTACACCATGGCCTCTCGACCTTTCTGGGTCAGAGGCGCATTCTTGTGGACGTCCATTTAGTTCGTGCGATAACGAGGCAAGCAGCGTTAACCGAAACCGACGAAACCTGATCCGCCGCGACCTGACGTCGGCGCAGCGCGAAGCTGATCGCGAAGCGGAAGGCGGCTCATGAAGGGATGCATCCGGAGACGCAGCACAGCGAGGATCCATCGCCGATCAAACCGCCAAAATGGCGGTTTGATCGGCGTGATGGATACCGGCAAAGAGCAGGACACCGCCTCGGACCGTCGAGCGCGATATTACGCGCGGCCGGAAACTAGGCCCCGATCTGGACCGTATCGCCGGGACGTCGCTGCACAAGCGCGCCCAAGTGGACGCCTAGCGGCGCTGCCCGACCGAGGCGAAACCATCGCCGGGCCGCTGCCGGCATTCGCATGCGGGCGTGGCTTTCTGGGGTCCGTGCAGAAAGACGGCGCAGGACGCCCCATCGACGCTGCTGATCCTCAGGGTCGCAATGCTAGGAAGTTCGTAGGCAATTTGCTGGGGGCAAAATGGTCAAGGCATTTCGCAATACGGCGATGGCACTCACTTTTGTCGTGGTCGCCGGCAGCAATATCTATTGGAATTTCACGAACGACTACATCGCCTGCGGCCTTGCGCTGGCCGCTGGGGTCGCCGCCGCCTTTTGTGTTGAGCGTGCCTTCATCAAGTGGTCCCATCGCGAGATGGTCCGCATCCACGGTCCTGACTGGAGTTCGGCGAAGGACCAACAGCCCGGCGGATGAGGCGGATCCGCGGCCGTTCAGCATCGAGACGGTTGCAGCAGACTTCGATGGCGGCGGCTCTGCTGCCGTTCGCTGCGACTGGAAACGGTTAGACATTTAGCGCAGTGTAATTACGCTCCGAAGTTGCAAGCAGGCTTGTCACCATTCGGACTAACTAAGATCGGAGTAGCAGCGATGCCCCGAAAAAACGGTTCTAACGTTTTGACTGCCGCAACAGGAGTAGCGCTTCTCATTTTGGGAATAGCCATTCTTGGTTCCTTCGTTGTCGATATAAGAGCTAATCGCGTCGTCGTTAACGGCGGCGCGTGCGTACTATTTGGATTGGTTCTTTTGTGGTGGACCTTGGTGAAAACGGAAGCTGGGGGATCGGCTTCGAAACCGTGACCATGACGGTCACAGTGGTGACGGCGGTGATCGCAATTTTGGCGTTAAACGTCGCCCCGTGAGTGCGCGATAGAGTATAGGCTCACTATAAGCCAGAACGGCCGCGATGCCGACCGTACGCCTCCGTTGACGGCCGCCTTGTTTGACGGAGGCGAGCGCTGCAGGTCCTAGGGGTAATCCTAGGAGAAGCGCTATGACGATTTCGCGGGCAGAGGTGATCACATCGGTCGAGCGGCGGCGGCGGTGGTCGCGAGATGAGAAGGAACGGCTGGTTGCAGCATCGCTCGAGCCCGGAGCCACTGTTTCCGAGGTGGCTCGCATGGCCGGCCTTCATGTGAGCCAGCTGTTCAGGTGGCGCAAAGAGTTTTGCAAGCGCGGTGAGACGAGTATAGCTCCGTTCGTGCCAGTGGAGATCGGACCGTCTGTGCCGCCGCGGCACCTGACCGAAGTGCCATTGACGACGGCGCCGGCGCGTCGACGGAGGAGCCAGGGCATCATCGAGATTGATCTCGGTAGCGGGCACCGCATCCGGGTCGATGGCGAGGTTGATGGAGACGCGCTGCGTCGCGTTGTCGATGCCCTGGTGCGCCGATGATCCCGGTTCCGACCGGCGCGCGAGTGTGGCTCGCGACAGGCTACACCGATATGCGCAGAGGCTTTCCGTCGTTGGCACTCCAGGTGCAGGAGGTGCTGCACAAAGACCCGCTCAACGGTCATCTGTTCGTCTTCCGTGGTCGCCGCAGCGATCTTGTGAAGATGATCTGGCACGATGGCCAGGGAGCATGCCTGTTTACCAAAAGACTCGAGAGAGGAAGGTTCATCTGGCCATCGGTTGCCGGTGAATCAGTAACGATCTCGCCGGCGCAGTTGAGCTATCTGTTGTCCGGGATCGATTGGCGCAACCCACAAGAAACCCAGCGTCCAACGCGGGTCGGATAGCGTTTTATGGTTTGAATCTGCGGCTTGATCTGATTCACTGGCTTCATGATGTCGAAGCCGGACGATCTTCCATCGGACCTTGCGAGTGCCCTGGCGGCGCTGCAGGCCGAGCGTGAGGCGCGGCTACACGCCGAGGCGGTGGCTGCCAGTGTGCGGGCGGAGCTGTCGGACAACGAGGCGCTGATCGCGCATCTTGAGCTGCGGATCGAGAAGCTCAAACGCGAACTGTACGGGCCGCGCTCCGAGCGCACGGCACGGCTGCTCGAGCAGTTGGAGCTGGAGCTCGAGGAACTCGTTACCACAGCCAGCGAGGATGAGCTTGCCGCGCGGGCTGCAGCAGCAAAGACGCAGAACGTCCGTTCCTTCACGCGCAAGCGGCCGGTGCGCAAGCCATGGCCGGACGACATCGAACGCGAGCGCGTCGTCATGGAGGCTCCAACGAGCTGCGCCTGCTGCGGTGGATCGCGGCTGGCGAAGATCGGCGAGGATGTGACCAGGACGTTGGAGGAGATCCCACGCCGCTTCAAGTTGATCGAGACGGTACGGGAGAAGTTCACCTGCCGCGATTGCGAGAAGATCAGCCAGCCACCCGCGCCGTTCCATGCCACGCCGCGCGGCTTCATTGGCCCACAATTGCTGGCGACGATCCTGTTCGACAAGTTTGGCATGCATATCCCGCTCAACCGCCAGAGTGCGCGCTTCAAGGCCGAGAGGATCGACCTGTCGTTGTCGACCCTGGCCGACCAGGTCGGCCACGGCACCTTCGCCGTCATGCCGCTCTTCCATTTGATCGAACGCCATGCGCTCGCGGCCGAGCGCCTTCATGGCGATGACACCACCATCCGTATCCTGGCGAAGGGCAAGTGTACCACCGGACGGATCTGGACTTATGTGCGGGATGACCGGCCCTTCGCTGGGCCCGCGTCGCCGGCTGCGGTCTATTACGCCTCGAGCGACCGACGAGGCGAGCATCCCCAGAAGCATCTGGTCGCCTTCGGTGGTATCCTGCAAGCCGATTGCTACAGCGGATTCGAACCGCTGTTCGATCCGCAGAAGAAGGCACGGCCGATTACGCCAGCATTTTGCTTTGCCCACGCACGACGGGGCTTCTTCGAGCTGGCCGACATCGAGAAAAATGCTCGGGAAGGTAAGAAGGGCAAACCGGTCTCTCCGATCGCGCTGGAGGCGGTCAGACGCCTGGATGCATTGTTCGAGATCGAGCGCGCCATCAACGGCCGCGGCGCCGAGGAGCGGCGTGCCGTGCGCCAGGAACAGAGCAAGCCGCTTCTCGAGGACATGCACGCCTGGTTGCTGCGTGAGCGCGAAACCCTCTCGCGCTCCTCCGAGGTCCAAAAGCCTATGAATTACATGCTCAGGCGCTGGGACGACTTCGCCCGCTTCCTCGACGATGGCAGGATCTGCTTGACCAACAATTGTGCCGAGCGCGCATTGAGAGGCATCGCCTTGGGACGGCGGAACTGGACCTTCGCCGGCAGCCAGCGTGGCGCCGACCGTGCCGCCATCATGCTGACGATGATCACGACCTGTCGCCTCAACGAGGTCGATCCCAAGGCTTGGCTCGCCGACGTCCTCGCCCGTATCGCCGATCTTCCCACATCGCGTCTGCACGAACTGCTGCCCTGGGAATGGAAGCTCCTGGGCCAAGCCGGCAAGCCCGCCGGTCAGCAGGCCGCCTGACCTTCACGCAACGCCATCATAGAGCTCGCCGGGCCCGCGCGCACGCGTCAATCGGGCGATCTTCATCGTATGCTTACTGCCGACCTGGCGTGCGCCGCGTTTCAGCCTGCCGAGTTACAGGCGACGACGTCATTACTCGTCGTCCAGATCCAAGAGGTTCTCGCAAAACGTGTCGCCGGTTTCAGCGCGCCGTTCAGGATCATTTCGGCGATGCGGCCCGGGTACATCGAGTGTCGCGCCGCAAGGCGCCGCGTTGGGGCGCGACCAACTGGAGCAGGGCAGCAACCTCACCCGTTTGCGTCTTGAGCATAGGGCGATAAGTGAACGACATTAGGACCTCAATTCATTTGCAAGATATGTGAACAACGCGGAAGGCAGATCCGATGTGGCCCGCCGGGTGGGCGCAGGTGATGAATCGCGGTGGCCGTGCCCGCGATCGAGCCGCGGATAGTCTTACCCAGCTTGCCCCAGCTGATCGGAAGAAGCTCTGCTAGCACTGCAGCAATGACGATAATCAGCGTTGATTGCTCAACTCGACGGGGCCAGGACGTAGTGGTTTTGCAACACGGTTAGGGGAACGACTGAAACTGGCAGCTTTCTAGCATATTGATTTAGGTTTATCTCCACGCTGCCAGTGGAGAGCCTTCATGTACATACCAGTCCCGTTTCGAGACGACGACATCGAGAACATTCGAGCGACAATCCGCTGCGCCCGATTGGCCAACCTGATCACGGCGACATCAGATGGGCCACTTGCGACCCCTCTTCCGCTCTTCCTCAATGAGAGCGAAGGCGAACACGGCGCGCTGTACGGGCATCTGGCGAAGGGCAATCCACAATGGCGCACGGCCCCGATTGGAGAAGCTCTGGCGATCTTTACTGGCGCGGACGCTTATGTGACGCCATCCTGGTATCCCAGCAAGCGACAAGCTGAACATGTGGTTCCGACATGGAATTACATCGCGGTCCACGCCCATGGGCCGATTGAGTTCTTCGAGGATCCCAATCGCCTGCTCGAGATCGTGACGCGTCTGACGAATATCCATGAGACGTCACGTGCGACGCCCTGGGCGGTCAGCGATGCGCCCGCGGATTTCATAGCCGCCCAGTTGCGTGAAATCGTCGGCGTGCGCATCCCGATCACCAAAGTCGAAGGCAAGCGCAAGATGAGCCAAAACCGCCCCGCGCCAGATCGCATTGGTGTCGCCACCGGCCTAGCGGCGAGCAAACTGGCACGGGACCAGGAAGTTGCAGCTCTTATCCCGATTCAGGACTGAAACACAAATGTGCATGACCAGCCAACAGCGCCGCTCGACCTGATGTTGCATCTACAGCTCTCCCAGGCTCCAGCGGTCGGGCCATCGATTGCCTCGCGAAATTCATTAACGGAACAGTCAGCTCGGACTTACCGCGCTGTTTAGAGACAGTTGTCCGTATTCTGACAGAGGCACAAGCTGGTGTCAGATCCAGTACAGCGCGCATAGTAAGCTAAAGTCCATTCGGCATAGCTTTCCCAGCGCCGCCTGGCATGCCCAACCATCGGCTCAGTTTATGGCTCGCGCCAAATACCACCATTCGTTCAGTGCGCATTGACGGGTACTTGGCACGATGCTTGCTGAAGATTACTCGCTTCAAGAGGCGAGGAAGAACGGCCAGGACTTGGAAAAGCAAGATGAGCGCAATGGCTTTGATCGGTGGCTTCATCCCGAGCACAGATGTTGTGAAACGTGCAGCGCGCATCGGTGCCGAAGTCAAAAATATCAAACTATCAGGCGATCTACCGGATCACGCGATCGCCGCGATCAGCAGCTTATTGCTCGAGCACAAGGTGATCTTCTTCCGCAATCAAGGACATCTCAATGACGCCGAGCAGGAGCGCTTTGCCGCTCGTCTCGGAAAGCTAGTGCCACATCCGATGCTCGGTGCTACCAAGGGGATGGCGTCGCTCCTCGAGTTGGATTCCACTCGCGGCGGCGGTCGCGCCGACGTTTGGCATGCAGATGGGACTTTCGCCGACGCCTATCCCAAGATTTTGGTCCTACGGGCAGTAGTAATGCCAACGTTCGGAGGCGACACCGTGTGGTCGAACACAGCTGCCGCTTATCTTGATCTGCCGCCGCCGCTACAACGGCTTGCCGAGGGCCTATGGGCCGTTCACAGCAATGTTTTCGATTACGCCGGGATGGCACGTGTCCGCGATGTCGACAAAAAACACTTTGACGAGGTGTTCACCAGAACAGTTTTCGAGGCCGAGCATCCCGTCGTACGCGTCCATCCCGAAACAGGCGAGCGGACGCTAGTGCTCGGCGCCTTGGTGAAGCACTTTGTTGGGGTCTCCAAATACGACGGACAAAAACTATTTGATCTTTTCCAGTCGCACATCACCGCACCCGAAAACACCGTGCGCTGGAATTGGTTAGAGGACGATATTGCGATATGGGATAACCGGGCAACGCAGCATTACGCGGTCAACGACTACGGGGACCAGCGTCGCATCGTACGTCGGGCCACGATCGAGGGTGACGTGCCTGTCAGCGTCGATGGCCGGAGTAGTGTAACGCGCCTGAAGGTAACGAATAGCCGCACTTAGACTCCAGCACTCTCGCGTCTGAAAACAGAGAGAACCCGCTAATCGGAGTTGTTCCGGGCAGACGCGGGAACACACTTTCCGATACGATATCCAGCTGTTAGCGCCAACTCGGCAGCGCCTGGGTTGATTACGGAACTATTTTGCGTCGACCAACAGCTTCGGGGACGCTTAAGCGTCACTGTCCTTCGTCAGTGGAGGGGGCGTGGCCTTCACGTTTCAGTTTAGAAAATCCTCGATCCGTCGCCATAAAGCGCGCCAACATGAGCGCGATGAGTTTAGTCGGATCGACCACTTGACCACCCTGACGCGTAAGCGCTTCTGCATATGCAATGAGATCACGATGCACGGCCGCAGGCAGTTCTGTGCTCACTTTGACGGGCTTGTCGTCTGGAAGCTCTCCTATTTTGAGTTTCGGCATGTTGTCACTTTCTATACGGCGTAAGTATGAGGTCATGATTGACGAGAACGCGAACCGGATACCCGGGGCGCACGATCAGAGTAGGCTGAATGTTGAGACTCTGCCGAACGACCTGCTGTCCAGTTTGGCTTAATGAGTCGGAGGCGCCGTGTCGCAATGCCTGGATGATGGCGCTGTCGTTGCTGTTGGAGTCCGAACCGGCCCCCAGTTCTGTCCCGACCGCCAGAAACGTCGATAGTGCCGCAGCCTTAAAGAGTTCGCCCCAGTGATTGTCAACCCGATCTTCGAGGCCTGCATATCCTGCGGTGTCAGCGCCAGGCTGCCGCTCCAGAACGATTGAACGTCCATTCGGCATGATCAGCCGGGTCCAGACAAGCAGCACACGGGATTGGCCGAAAGTGACCAGGCTATCGTAAATCCCGATCAGGCGCGCTCCTTGAGGCACAAGAAGAAAGCGGCCGGTCGGCGTATCAAAAACATTCTCGGTTACCTGCGCTGTAACTTGGCCTGGCAGATCCGATCGAATTCCAGTGATGAGCGCCCCTGGAATCATCGTCCCAGCCTGCACGATGTATGGTGAAGCGGGTCTGGTGACACGGTCAGGGCTTACCGTGCGACGGTCGACAGAGGCGTTCACGAAGGCAAGCTTGCGGTCCTGGCCGTTCTGCGCAGATCCATCGTCGCCAGTGCTCGTTGCGTTCGGTGGCACCACGCGGTCACTTCCAACCGCCGCAGGGACGGGCGGACGCACGTCTCTTCCATTGGTCGAAGCGAACAAACGGCTGATACGCGCAGCTTCGGTCTCTTGTTCTCGACGCTGCTGGTCCGGATCAGCGCCGATCGTCGGCGGCTGGCCCTGGGCCGCGAGGATCGGTCGACCGAGATCCCCGGGGAGCGGCGGGCCAAGCTGCGGTATTGGCTGGCGCGGAACGCCAGCATAGTCCTTCGGCAGCGTCGTAATTCCGTCGGCAACATTGTGATGGTCGGTACCGTAAAGCTCATCGGCCGCCTGATTACGGGAGCGATTGTTCTGCAGCGACCACAGCACCGCTCCGCCGATGACAAGCAGGGCAAACGCGATCCCGCCGGCCAAGACCTTTCGTGACAATCTTGTCACGCGCGGATGCTCTGCTCTCAAGCGGAAACTTTCTGACTGCTCCCATTGTGTCTCCGGGGGAACTGCTTGCTCCCCATCGTTTACATTCCGGGTGTTCATGACGACGGCCTCCCGTCAGTCCTGACAATCCTGACCTTCTGCTGGTGCTCACCGCCTAGCCTGAGTTCAGCGGCAGCAAACAGCCGATCGACGATCAATACGTTGGTGTAAGCGCGATAGTTGACGAGCTCGGTTTTGCCATCCGGACCGATGACAAAGAGCGGAGGCATCTCACCTTGCACGATGCCTTGCGGGAATTCGATATAGACCTTGCGCCCATCGTCGTATGCAGCAATCGGACGCCAGGGAGGACTGTCCCCTTCGATGGCATAGCGGGAGATGCGCCGCGCCGGGTCCGGAAGAATGGGCTTCAGAGCGACCGAACGCGATCGTTCCCGTGCAGTTTCTGGATAGTACCAGGCAACAGACGGCATATATGGCCGTTCGCGGGCGCGGAGCTCGATCAGGTAGGTGCGCCGGTCGGTATTGACGACGAGATTGGTCTCGATCGAAGCGCGGGTCGGCTTGACCAGGATATGGACGCGCCGCGTGTCGCCGCTTCCACTCTCGGTATCGCCCACGACCCAGCGTACGGTATCTCCGGCCGCGATTGGCCCCGATCCCGTCAACTGCTCCCCCTCCTCGAGCGCGATATCCGTGATCTGCCCCGGCGCTGCGTAAATCTGATAGAGCGCCCCAGGACTATAGGCGTAGATTTGCGCTGCGTTGAAATACCCCCGCTTGCGCGGTTCCACGCGGGCTGCGCCGTTTGCGGTCTCAACCCGGCTCACGGGTTCAGCGTCTTCTTTCCCTCCCGACTTGCCGCCGAGAGCAGGCTTCCAGAGGGGCGGAACGTGAAGAGGTCGCGATCTGTCGTCGAGAGCGACGGGCGTCGCCGGCAGCGGAGGAACTTCAGCGTCATAGCTGATCTCCGGCGGAATGTAGGTCGCGCACCCACCGAGCACGGACGAGCAAAGCAGAAGAGCGGATAGAAGTGCACGCTTCGAGCTCACGAACTCCGGCCAAGCCGAATTGAGCCTGCTTTTCTGAATGGAACATTTCGAATGAACGTCAGACGGCGTCTTGGTCACTGACCCAACTCCTTTGACCAGTTGATGGCGCGGACATAGACGCCAAGGGGATTCTTGCGCAGACGTTCGGCATCGCGCGGCGTCTCGATCACGATCGTTAGGATTGCAGTCCAGCGCTCAGTCGAGCTCAACGAGCCGTTGTCGTAGATGCGCTGGGTCCACGCGACCCGAAAGCTTTCCGACGACGCGCGAATGACGCTCGAGACGTCGACGGAGATTTGCGCCTTGCCAAGTCTGGCAAAAGGATCATTGTTGCGCGCGTAGTCGTTGAGCGCAGCGGCGCCGCGATCGGTCGTAAAATCATAGGCCCGGAGCCAGTTTTGGCGCAGAACGATGCCGTCGGCCGGCAGGCCTCTGACATCCTCGATGAAGCGCGCCAGATGGTAGGCGATCTGGGCATCTGTCGGTTGATAGTCGATGTTTGCCGGCGCGACCCTTTGGGCCTTGCCGAGATGATCGACCTCCACCACCCACGGCGTGATTGATCCCCGGCTCGATTGCCAGACAAGGCTGCCAGCGAGACCGGCCGACAGCATCAAACAGCCAAACGCCATTAGGCGCCAGTTCTTGGCTTGCACGCGCGCCGATCCAATGCGTTCGTCCCAAACCTGTGCGGCCTTTTGATATGGCGTAATCGGCTCGGGCATGCGCCCGTAGTGAACTGATGGTCGTTTGAACATCGGGTTGCCCTTGATATCGAGTGATCGGTTTCAAGTCGTGCGCTAGGTGGATTTGAGGCGCTGCTGTGCGGCGGAGATGCAGTGGTGCGTCTCAGCGTTCTCCTTCGGACAAATCGACGGAGGAGCCGCTGCCACCGTGATCGCCCGAGCGGACAGCGTGGCCAGCGGCCGAGGCACCATGCCGAATGGTCTGAGCACGCTTCATGCGGCGCGCCCAATCAGGCTGCCCTTCAGCCGAGGTGCTCGCGCCTTGCTCGCCTGCTCGCCCTCCTCCGAAGGCAGCCGCGGCTCGACGCAAAGGGCTCATCACAGCAGAGCTGCCGGCCTCCGCGATGCCAGCAACGCCGCCCCTTCGATATGCGGCTGATGCTCCGCTTAGGACAGCGCTGCCACTGCGCGCGGCGCCTGCAACCGCACCGCCAGCGAGACCGGCACCGCCAGCGGCGAGTCCCGCGCCAGCCGCAACAATGCCGCCAGCAGCAAGGCCTGTTCCAATCGCGGCCCCGGCGCCGAGTTGAGGTCCGCCCGACACTAGGCCGTTTGCGATACCCGGGCCGAAGATGCCGAGGCCCAGCAAGGAAAGCGCCGCGAGCACCAGCGTCATCGCGTCTTCGATGGTCGGCTGTGCATCGCCGAAACCTACGGTGAACTGCGAGAACAGGGTCGAGCCGATGCCGACGATGACGGCCAGGACCAGGATCTTGATGCCGGAAGATATCACGTTGCCCAGCACTCGCTCCGCCGCGAAGGCGGTCTTGCCAAACAAGCCAAAGGGAATGAGCACGAAGCCGGCTAGCGTCGTGAGCTTGAACTCGATCAGGGTGACGAAGAGCTGGATCGCCAGAATGAAGAAGGCGAGCAGCACCACGACCCACGCGAACAGGAGAACGACGATCTGGACGAAATTCTCGAAAAAGCTGATGTAGCCCATCAGGTTGGAGATCGAGTCGAGCAATGGTCGGCCGGCATCAAGGCCGACTTGAGCGATCTTTCCAGGTCTTAGGAAATCCGATGCAGATAGGCTTGCGCCCGATGCTTTCAGTCCAAGACCAGCGAAGCTCTCGAAGACGATGCGTGCCAGGCTGTTCCAGTTACCGATGAGGTAGGCAAAGACGCCGACGAAGAGCGTCTTCTTGACGAGGCGCGCGATGACGTCCTCGTCCGTTCCCCAACTCCAGAACAATGCGGCGAGCGTGATGTCGATCGCCGCAAGAGTCGTTGCGAGATATCCGACATCGCTACCGAGCAGTCCGAAACCGTTGTCGATATAACGCGTGAACGTTTCAAGAAACTGGTCAATGATCCCCGTACCTGTCATGGCTTGCTCGCCTCAGGGGTCGCCAGGTTCGGATATCCCTGGGGGATCCGGCTTTGATCCTTTGGAGCGAGCGCCACGCCGGCGGCGGATTCGTCGCGGCCTGGAACTGCGGCACCGTCCATCTTGCCAAAGAAGCGACGGCGGTTTTCGGCCCAAACTTGCTTGCAACGCTCATAACGCTCTGCTTGCTCCGCAGTGACGCTGCGGCAGGGCGCGAGGTCTGAGCTGGTTGCGTCTGCCGTTTGCTCCGCCTTCGGCGGCGGAGGACCGTCTCCGCCGCGAAGCTGAATCGTGCAGGCAGTGACGACCAGGACGCCGATTGTCGTAAGCAGCGACAACGCCGTGAATGCCCGGATATCGGTCATCAGTGGAACATCTGCACGTTGGATGATTGATAGCCCTGCCCTGGCGTGAGAAACCGCCGAAGCTGCTCGCGGCCTTGGTCCTGGGCCGCCGCGCGTTGCGCGGCTTCAAGGCTTTGCGCCCTGCCCTGCGCCGTCACGACAGCCGTGAGGTCGGCGAGCTGCTGCGCGTTCAATGCCAGAATCTGATTGCCGGCCTGTGTCGCCTGCAAGGCACCGATAGCGCCTTGGCTCGAGCTAGCGAGCGCGGAGGTCTGGACGCGGTTGGTGTCGAGGTTGCCAACGATGCCTGCCTGGACACGAAGCGCGTCTTGCGTTGCGGCATATGAATTCTGCCAACGCGATTGAGCATTGGCGATCAGCAACTGATCCGACTGGCTACTGGTAGCTGGTGCGTAGCTCGTCGAGAAGACACGATCGATCTGCTGGACGTCGTAGGCAATGCGCTGGGCTTGGGCCAGCAATTGCTGAGTCCGCTGGATGGAAGATTGCAGTTGCTGTATCGACGAGTACGGCAGGTTTGCCAGGTTCTTCGCCTGGCTGATCAACATCTGCGCCTCGTTCTGCAACGAGGTGATCTGATTGTTGATCTGCTGCAGCTCTCGTGCGGCAGTCAGGACGTTCTGAACGTAGTTATTGGGATCGAAGACGATCAGCGCCCTTGCAGGCGCCGTGACGCCCAGGATCAGCGCGACCGTGCCAGCAGCCGCCAATAGACCAAGACGCCTCATATCAATTTCTCCAGATTGACGAGATTGGGGATCAGGTCGAGGACCCACGCGACGTCGCGGTGCTGGAGCCAAGCCGGCACAAAGCCGTCAGGTCCATGTTCGGCAAAAAGTTGCGCGATGACAGCCTGGTCGGTCTTGGAAGAAGCTGCCGTAAAGGCGAGCGCGACTTCACCAAGCCCAAGTTCGAACATACGGTTGCCCCGGCGCGACTGGCAGTAGTAGTCGCGCTTCGGCGTTGCCCGGCTCAGAAGTTCGATTTGGCGATCGTTGAGACCGAAGCGGCGGTAGATGGCGGTGATCTGCGGTTCGATTGCCCGTTCGTTCGGTAGTAACAGTCGAGTTGGGCAGCTTTCGATTATAGTCGGCGCGATCGCGGAGCCGTCGATATCCGACAACGACTGGGTAGCGAAGATGACAGACGCATTCTTCTTCCGAAGCGTCTTCAGCCATTCGCGGAGCTGGCCGGCAAAGTCCTCGTCGTCGAGGGCAAGCCAGCCTTCATCGACAATGAGGAGTGTCGGCCGACCATCAAGACGATCACCGATACGATGGAAGAGATACGCCAGCACGGCTGGGGCAGCGCTCGTTCCGATCAAGCCTTCGGTCTCAAATGCCTGGACCGACGCCTCGCCGAGGCGCTCGAATTCTGCATCGAGCAAGCGCCCGGACGGACCGCCGAGGCAATAAGGTTGCAAGGCGCGCTTCAGAGAGCTCGATTGGAGCAGGACGGACAGGCCTGTCAGGGTGCGCTCCTCCCTCGGCGCTGAAGCGAGAGACGTCAGCGCCGACCACAGATGATCCTTGACCTCCGGGGTGATCTCGACCTTCTCCCGTGCCAGGATCGCGCAGATCCATTCGGTGGCCCATCCGCGCTCTGAGGGATCATCGATCCAGGCCAACGGTTGCAGGGCGACAGGGTTTTCGTTCCCGTCAGACAGTGCACCGCCAAGATCATGCCAATCACCACCCATGGCGAGCGCGGCCGCCCGGATCGAACCACCGAAGTCGAATGCAAAGACCTGGGAGTCCGGGTAACGCCTGAACTGTAGCGCCATCAGCGCGAGCAGGACCGACTTGCCAGCACCCGTCGGTCCCACCACAAGGGTATGGCCGACATCACCGACGTGGAGCGAAAACCGGAAAGGCGTGGATCCCTCGGTCTTGCCGAACAGGAGCGGCGGCCCCTTGAAGTGCAGGTCCCTGGCTTCGCCCGCCCACACGGCCGACAGCGGAATCATGTGGGCGAGGTTGAGGGTCGACACCGGTGGCTGCCGCACATTGGCGTACACATGGCCCGGCAAGCCACCGAGCCAGGCTTCGACGGCATTCACCGTCTCGATCATGCAGGTGAAATCGCGGCCTTGGATGACCTTCTCGACTAAGCGCAGCTTTTCATCAGCGGCATTGGGATCAAGGTCCCAGACAGTGATGGTCGCAGTGACAAAGGCTTGTCCGATCTGATCGGACCCCAGTTCCTGCAACGCCGCGTCGGCATCAAGCGCCTTGTTGTGGGCGTCGGTATCGAGCAGCGTCGAGGCCTCGTTGGTCATGACCTCCTTGAGGATGGCGCCGATGGATTTCCGCTTGGCGAACCACTGCCGGCGGATCCTGGTCACGAGCCTGGCGGCATCGGTCTTGTCGAGCATGATCGCGCGGGTCGACCAACGATACGAAAACGGCAGTAGATTGAGGTCATCCAGGATCCCCGGCGTCGTCGCTCCCGGAAAGCCGACGATCGTCAGAACCCTCAAGTTGGCTGAGCCCAACATCGGCTCGAGCCCGCCGGTAAGCGGCTGATCGGCCAACAGCGCATCGATGTACATGGGAATTTCGGGTACTCGAACGCGATGACGCTTGGTCGAGATCGTCGAGTGCAGATAGGTCAGCGTGCCCTGATCATCGAGCCAGGCGCATTCCGGCATGAACCCTTCGACCAGTTGAAGCACGCGGTTGGTTTGGTCAATAAATGCGCGGAGAACCTCACGCGCGTCTGCTCCAACGGTGCGATCCCGCCCCTCATAGAGAAGTCGTTCTGCCTTGGCAGCCCCTTCCTCCGGTGGCAAATAGAGGAAGGTCAGGAAATAACTGGACTCATAGTGGGTGCCCGCCTCTTCAATCTGAGCTCTACGCTCCGTGTCGACCAGCGCGGATGCGACATCCGGAAAGGTGCTCGGAGGATAGGCTCCTGCAAAATGTCGCTGCGCCTCGACGAACACGGCCCAGCCGGATCCCAGGCGACGCAAGGCGTTATTCAAGCGACCGGCGACGGCGACAAGTTCAGCCGGCACTGCGCTGTCGAGGTCAGGCCCCCGGAACTTCGCCGTCCGCTGGAACGAGCCGTCCTTGTTTAGGATGATTCCCTCGTCGACCAGGGCTGCCCAGGGCAGGAAGTCGGCGAGCCGCGCGTTGGAATGGCGATATTCAGCAAGGTTCATCATGACCGAGAGCTCAGGTGTTGAGATGACCGGGGATGCGCAGATGTCGGCGCACCACATCGACAAAAGCGGGGTCGCGCTTGGCGGCCCAGACGGCGGCCATGTGGCCGATGAACCAGAGGACCAGACCCGCGATCCAGAGCCGCAGCCCCAGACCCAGGGCTGCCGCAAGCGTGCCGTTGACGATCGCAACCGATCGCGGCGCGCCGCCCATCAGGATTGGCTCAGTGAGCGCGCGATGAACGGGCACGACAAAGCCTGTGATCGGCTCATCCATCAGATCACCACGCCACCGCCGAAGGAGAAGAACGACAGGAAGAAGCTTGAGGCCGCAAACGCGATCGACAGACCGAACACGATCTGGATCAGTCTGCGGAAACCGCCCGAGGAATCCCCGAACGCGAGCGTGAGCCCGGTCACCACGATGATGATGACGGCGATGATCTTGGCGACCGGCCCCTCCACTGACTGCAAAATCTGATTGAGCGGCTGCTCCCACGGCATGTTCGAACCAGCCGCCCATGCGGGTTGAACTACCAAAAACAAGGCGCCGTAGGCGGCCAACGACGTACCTCGAAGAAAGCGAAATTGCTGACGCATGTCAGTCTCCTGCTGTTGAAAGGCTGTAGTCGCCGGTGGTACCGAGCCCTGAGACCGTGGCGAGCTCAGCGAGGCGACGGTCAGCGCCGCGCCCCGCCAGTACGGCGATAACGTTGATCGTCTCGGCGATCAGGGCCCGCGGAACTGTGATGACGGCTTCCTGGATGAGTTGCTCGAGCCGCCGTAGCGCGCCGACCGCGGTGCCCGCATGAATAGTGCCGATGCCGCCGGGATGGCCTGTACCCCAAGCCTTGAGCAGATCGAGCGCTTCCGCACCGCGGACCTCGCCAACCGGAATACGATCAGGACGCAGTCGCAGCGAGGACCGAACGAGATCCGATAGTGTAGCCACACCATCTTTGGTCCGCAGCGCCACGAGATTGGGCGCTTTGCATTGCAGTTCGCGCGTGTCTTCGATCAGCACGACCCGATCGGAGGTTTTCGCCACCTCGGCCAGGAGGGCATTGGTCAGCGTCGTCTTGCCGGTCGAGGTCCCGCCGGCGACGAGGATGTTCTTCCGTGCATCGACCGCGGCCCTCAGGATCTTCGCCTGCTCCGAGGTCATGATCCCCCTGGCGACGTAGTCGTCGAGCGTAAACACGGCGACGGCGGGCTTGCGGATAGCAAAGGCCGGTGCTGCAACGACCGGAGGCAAGAGACCTTCGAAGCGCTCGCCTGTCCCGGGCAGTTCGGCCGAAACCCGTGGCGCTCCGGCGTGCACCTCGGCGCCCACATGGTGTGCCACCAGACGAACGATGCGCTCGCCGTCGACCGCAGACAGAGTTTCTCCAGTGTCAACCAACCCACTTGACAGTCGATCAATCCACAACCGACCATCCGGATTGAGCATGACTTCGATGATCGCGTCGTCTTCCAAGTAGCCCGCAATGGCTGTGCCAAGCGCGCTACGAAGCATTCGCGCACCTCGCGAATTCGCCTCAGATTGAAAGGAATGGATTGCCACCGTCGTCCCCACCGAATGAGGGCATTAAAGAGCGTCCTCAGATGGGAATGATTAGAAAAGGCACCGACTGACTTGGCGCAACAAGCGCTTACGGGGATCGTAGATTGGCGTAGAAAAAGAAGGACTGGGAGCATACTACAACTGCTCGACCGGACGCGTTCGGTTCGGAGAGTTGTTGATCAATGCTCGTCGGCAAAGCTTAAACGTTGCAGTTCGCTGCTCACCACTCGGCGTCGTCGTCAGCGGGCACTAGTACTACCGCTTGCTCGTTCGAGATGGTAGGCTCGAGTGCGTCGGAACCGCCAACCGGCATGAAGAGTGGAACCGAACCCATCCACCGGTTGAGAGATCGGAGCCACGGCAGCGCGAACCATGCGAACGCCGCGATCTGTACTGTTACGTTGAGACCGAAGGCAATTTGATAGGCCAGGACGGACTTATGACCATCGTCAGTGGGCCATTGCTCCAGGACCAAGCCAGTGCCGTATTGGGCCAGAAATGCCCAACCGAAGTGCAGCACGTTCAAGGCACCGTTTGCACGACCGGTGAGTTCTGGCGAAAAGTAATCACCGATGACCGCGAAGCTGACCACGGTCGCAGTTCCGACAATTGCGACAACGGACCAAGGCAGAATGGACGGCAGAGGCACGCGCAGAATCAAGGTAAACTCGGCAGCGATGAACAGCACCGCGACAATCGCTAATACTGTTTCCGCTTTCACTCCTCTTCGTCTGATGTAATGGACCATCGTACCGAACAACCAGGCGCCACCGCAGAGCACGATCGACATCGTGAAGAGTTGCCCGACAAGGCTCGCACGATCGAGCCGCTCCACGTCCGTCAGCCACGGCGAGGCCCACAACCCCTGCAGGGACCAGGCCGATCCCACGCAAGTCGCTGATAACGGAGCAACTCGCAAGAAACGCCTGTCGCCAAAAACGGAGCTTAGCGTGACGTGCGTTGGTACTGTTGATGAGGCGACGACTCGTTCAGGAACCACCACATAGATGAGAACGGCCGTGGCACCAGTCGCAGCCGCCAGGATTTCGAAGAGCTGGCGCCAGCCGATCCAGGTGAGCAGATGCTCGGCGGGAGTCGTGGCGGTTACCGCTCCGAGGGAGCCCAGCATGATCATGTAACCGTTCAGCAAGGCCACTCGTTCTCTGGGAAACCAAAGAACAATGGACTTCAACCCAGCGGTCAGCGCTGCCGCTACCCCAAGACCGATCATTGCTCGTGAAATCAAGAGTGACGGCAATCCCGTGGATATCGCGAATAGGCCAGCACCTGCGGCGGCGACCGAGAGCAACGCACTTTGCACACGACGCGGGCCAAAGCGGTCCAGCAATATACCGATTGGGATCTGGGCCGCTGCGAACACCAGGAAATAGACCGACGTGAGTAACCCGAGGTCGGCAGTACCGAACCCGGCATCCGAGACGAGATGATCAGAGACCAGAGCGTTGATCGTTCGAAAAAGGTAGGAAAGATAGTATCCAGCAGCAAATGGGAGAAAAACGCGCGCGATGAGACGCCATGTCCCTGAAATCCGCATGCTAGCCCTTCTTGCTCCTCTGCTCATTCGAGCCGATAGCGCGTCCAGCTTTTTGTCGGCTTGGCTAAATTGCGGCGGTCGTAGGCTGGCGTAGAAAAAGAAAGGACCGGCGAAGCAACTCGTCCACGTGGGCAATCAGGCCGCTGTTTTGATGTGACGAAAGATATCTCCCAGATCTAGCCGACAAGCCTGCCGCTCTTGTAAACGGGGTCCCAGTGAGACCTTCGCCCGACATCGTGCTTCACCACGTCAAGGATTCGATCGCTGTCAGCAGCAGAACCGTTCACTTCTTTCACTCGGCCTGCCAAGGCTCGTTGATCCACTGCCGATCGTCAGGGTTCAGCATGACTTGGACGAATTGCGTCGTCGTCCACGTATACGCGGTGCGGCCCAGCGCGCTGCTGAGCGTGCGCGCGGCGCAAGATCTCCGCCTCCAACTGAACAGCATGGAATGGGTTGTCACCGTAGATTCCCAGCAATCGAGGGCGACAAAACGTGCATCGGATGGGCCGATCACGTTGCCAGCGGCCAGAGGCTTACAGTCGCAGCCCACTCGAATGAATGAGCAAATCAATGCGCCACCTGTCTCTGATCTTCCTCTTGATGAGTGCCACCTGGGCCGATGCAGAGTCTGTCGATGTGAAGTATCGCGGGCCGGTTGAACTCAAACCCTTCACTTGCCAGGACATCACCCGGAGCAGTGTCGTCAACAGGCTCTGCTACGACGCTTCAAATCAGTACGTCGTCGTCCGGCTCAAAACGACCTACTACCACTATTTCGAAATGCCGAAGCCGATTGTTGACGAATGGCTCGCCGCTCCGTCCACGGGCCATTTCTACGATACGAGGGTTGAGGGTACGGGTAAGGACGGTCCATACGATTGCAGGACGGATCGCGTGCCGGGCTACTGAGACCGCAGGCAGAACCAGCTACCTTGGCCTTGAAGCATTCCGAAGCGGAAAAAGTCAGGCGGGATAGTATCGCCATGGTTCACCGCGCCGAGTGACGGTTGCTTTTCCCAGCAACAACACCAGGTCCTGGTTGACCTGTCGCTGATATCCTTTGTCACCATGAATTGCCTTGGCCAGCTCGACCTCCGTCCGGCCTGGACCGCGCTCAATAAGGTACTGAAGCACACGAACGGACTCGCCCGGAGCAGCCCTTCCCGAGAAATGTCACCATGTCAGGAAGCCGGTACGCCACCCCCGCCGTTTGGGCATCCGCGTTTGATCCAGTCTGCGATTTCGTCGATATCGGCCACATCGAAAAATGCCGCAGCATTTTGCGGCATACGGCCAAACAATGCGCCGGGATCGTCGGCAAAGTCCGGCGGGACGCCTCGCAGCGCCTGGACCATAACTGAATTGTCGGGATCGCCAACCACCACTACGCGCCGATGTTTGACCTCGCCGGTGGTGACAAACTCATTGTGATCCATCTGCCGCCACCACCGCCCATGCCCCGAGAGGTCTGGATCGGCCTGGACCTTAACGCAGCAGGCGTCCATGAAGTCCTGAAACTCCCCGTATGTATTAATCTTGCCGGCCATTCTTCGCCCTCCTGTTCAGCACATCACGGCGTTCTATCTCACGGCTCCTGAAGGACCCGGACCAAAGCCTGCACCGATGGATCATCATCCAGTGCAGTTCGCGACGGACCCCTTACAGATTCCAGGCTCGGCGAGTTCCTGGTTGCATTCGCAGCACGGATGGAACTGGCCCGGAATGCTGTCGCGGCGATCGCCTGCTGCACAGGATCTGTAGCGTCGAAGCCCATGAAGGCAACGAAATCCCTGCCCAGCGAGTTGGAAACCTCTTGATGGCACTCGATGCAGCTTCTGCCGTTTCTCTGTTGATAGGTCTCCATCGTCGTGTTCGCGAGGGTGGATGAAACACCGGTCGGAAATGGCGTTCCCGCGTTGCCGATGCCGGGCGTGCCCGGTACTCTCGGCCACTGCGTCATCACCAGCATGTAGTTGGCCCAAACGGTCTCCTTGATGTCAGGGAGATTCCAGTAATTCCGATTCATCTGCATCGTTTCCGGCTGAATCGGTTGCGCGCGGATAACCTGCATCTTCAAATTCGGGTCGGGCCGGTTGGTCTCGGAAATCATCCCTGGCGCCGGCATCGGCGACACTACCTGCGGCGGCAACCCGGAATTGAATGAGTATCGGACAGGCACGGCCTTGGCATCGGGTTCGTCAGTCCTGGGCGGCACATTGTCGACGTGCTCGAAAGAACTCCAGATCCATTGTGGCCTCAACTTCGTCTTGATGACGATATGAAATCCGACCAGCGCAATTTCATGTTCATTGCAGACGACTGTCCCCTGCTGATCCGTCGCAACCGGATCGAACACCATCGCCTTGTTGATGTAGAAGCGGCTGCGAACGGTGCCATCACCAGGATTGAGCACGCGCCAGGCGGCCTTGATCTCAACCGAGCCATCCTTGAAAGTCCCAGGCTTCGCCGCCGTCGGCAAATTCTGCTTGATGTACCATTTGTTGTTCGGATCCACGATCGACTCAAACTGTTCGCGGCTAAAGCGGACCTCATAACGCGTATACATCTTGCTCTGGTCGATCAGCGGATTAGCCAGCCTCCCCAGCACGAATGATGCCTGATTGTAGTCCGCAAAATGACTGAATGCGCTCAGTGTCTTGGTCTTGTTGTCGACCCCGCCGCACGGATTCGCCCCCTCGTAACTGGTCCAGCCCTTCGGTTCTGGCGCCCCCGGTGCGAAAACCTCGTAGCGCGCCTTGTAGGTCTCCCACACGCGCGGTCCGCTACTACCCGGCTTTTTGGTCCGGTCCGGCATGCCGCGATTTTCAGGCCCCTCAAGCGCCGGCCAGTTCAGGGCGATGAAGGCCCGCCAACTGAAATTGTCGAAGCGCGGAAACGGGCTCCCATCAGCGTCCGGTACATCGTCGATCCGGTCCGGCAGCACCCTGGGCGTTACATCCGGCGCTCCCTGCGCCGATGCGGCGTGAGCATTCATGAGAATTGTGGCAAGGAGAGCTCCGGCAGCGACAAAGCGCGTTTGCATCACGTATCCCTCCCTAGATCATCACTACACAATCGCCCGACACAGATACAGATTACGCCTTCCGCGTGATATCTCGGCTAGCGCAACGCGAACACGCCACTCTCTGCATTCCCGTCGACCGTCACGCGATAGATGTAGACGCCATGGCGAACCGCCTCTCCGCGGTCGTCCTTGCGGTCCCACACCATTTCCCGAGACCCTGCTTCGGGCTTCTTTTCATCGATCAGCGTTCGCATCTCCTTGCCGAAGCGATTCCAGATATGGAGCGTTGCGCGCTCGCTCCCGGCGGGGACTTGGAATCTGATCGGCACCTGCTTGTCGTAGGACGGAGTGCTTTCGGTTTCCGCGCGGGCGGCGGCGGCAACGGCAACCGGTGCGACGCCTTCGATTGCCACGTCCGGTGCATATTTGTAGATGGTCCGTCCCGCGGCGTATCCGAGATTGACGGGGTTGCCGAAGAAGCGAAATCGATTGATGAACTTTCCGATCGAATCCGCATTCTGCCAGCTCTGGCCGCCATCATTCGTGACGCTGCTCTTGCCCGAGGCAAAGTCCTCATCGCCCCACCCGCCGACCCAACCGGTGGATGAATCGAGGAAGCCAATGCCTTCAATATTGGCATTGCCGTGTACCGAAAACTTCGACCAAGTCTTGCCGCCATCCTCGGTCTTGAGAATGAAGGCCTGTGTCATGTTCTCCAGCGAGACAAATCCGAGCCGGTCATTCAGGAACTGAATCTTCCATCCCCAGGTGCCCTCCACAAATTGGGAGCGCATGTCTTTCAGACGGTCGACCCATGTCTCACCCCCGTCCTCAGTAAAGAGGATCACCGGCTTGACGTCATCATATGTGGGCTGCGCCTTGTCGGAGAAGCCGCCGACTACCCAGCCGCGTTCCCTGGTCTGGAAGTAAATGTCGATCAAATTCGACGCGTGCGTTGACATGTCGATCGCGATCCAGCTATTTCCTCCGTCGCTGCTCTTGATCACTGCAGCTCCGTCGCTGGGATCGTTGGTCCCCGAACCGTAGATGACGGACTGATCTACCGCATACAATCCACAGACCTTCTTTGGCGCGGCGGCCGGTAGAGTGACCGGATTCCAGTGTTCGCCACCATCCGTGGTGCGATAGAGGCGGAGCTCGGTTGTCAGCGTTCCGACGCACCCCACCTGCTCGCTCGGCCAAGCCATGCAGCGAAGGTAGACCGGCCGATTAGTCCCGGGGAGGATAGGTGTCTTGAACTTGGTCTCCCATGTCTGTCCGCCGTTGGTCGTCTTCTGGACGTATCCCGAGCTGTTGACCGCCCATCCGACAGTGGGATTGAAGAACCAGACATCGTCGTAACGCTGGCTGGGTGTCGCCCCCGTCGCCGTCCATTTCAAAGCTGCTGCCATTGTCAGCCTCCTCCAAATACCGCCAACTCGTCCCGTCAGGGCATGGCGTTTATCGCCACAAACACAAAGGAATCTTCGCCCACCGTCTCGATCCTGGTTTCAAATTGAGCCAGATTGGCACCGGGCGGCGCCGGACCCAGCAAGCGCTTGCCACTGGTCAGATCGAATCTGCTGCCATGACACGGACACTGGATGACCGGATAAGCCGTAGCACCCTCCCCAAGCATGCTGAACACAATGGGCCGGTCAGCCGTCGCCCAGTTCGGACTGCCCTTGAGGATATTGCAGCCGGCATGCGTGCATCGCCGTGCAATCGAAAAGAACTTTGGCGGTGACGGCGGTTGCTCTCCATCTGGCTTATCCGTCTCTAACCGCGCAAGTATCCGCGGAGTTGCGCCGCTATCCGCCTGACGAACGATGTCAGTTATGTCGATTGGTGGATCACCCGGCAGGAAATCGTTGACTTTGATGGTTTGTACGAAACCGGGAATGTTCGTTGTCATCTCATTCTCCCTAGGCAAAACGATCTAATTCGAGCAGAGCGGGTCCTGAGCCGGGGGAGCTCCGCTATGATTTGCCCGTCGAGCTCGGAAAAGAGACCAGACAAAGTCAAGTTGCACGAACTTGAGATTGTTGGCCGGGTCGACGAACCACGCCGGGCTGGGCATACCCGTCGAACCCTGCCCCTGACATTTGAAGACCGACATGCGTGCCGTTGCGCCGATCGTCGACCGGGCGTGGCACGTGATGCAGGACGACGTGTTCTGGAAGCCGCCTTCGGGCTGCGAATTCGCGAGCAGCGTGATGTTGCCGCGGCTGTCGACGAAATCGATCTGCGTTCCGCGAAGCCGGTAGTTTGCCCATTTGGTGCCTTCGAGACCGATATTGGCCGGCGCTTGTTCACAATCATGCGGCGCCTGAGGGCAAGCAAAGTGATCCACCGACTTCAGATTCCAGCCAATATTGAATTTGCGCCCGCCCTGGGATTCCGGAATCTTGTTGTCAATGTGCTCGAAGGTCGCCCAAAGCCATTTCGGTAAATCCTTTGTCGTGATATGGAGCGCCGTCAGTCCATAGATCTTGCCGTTGTCGGACTTGACCCAGTGGTAGCGCGGCTTGTCGGCCTCCTGGATCTCGCGCCATTGCGCCTTCACTTCCTTGGCTGCCAGCGGAAAGTCGATGGTCTGGACCCGGTTCGTAAACAGCTTGATCTGTTCGTCGACGTTGTAGAGCTTCTTTGACCTCACAAATTCGAACGTTGCCTGATTTAATCTGGTCTCGTTGACGGTCTCTTCGTTCTCTAAGGCTCTTGCGATGTCCTCTTCGAATGCCGGCAGCGGTGTATTCCCCCGCTTCATCGACTCCAGCAGGATTCGTTGCTGCTCCGCGCCACGGTCTAGACCAGCGATAGGTTTGTCGGCGGGCGTTTCTTTGTCGAGCCAGGTGCCGGGGTCAGAACCGTCGATGGGGTAAGCCGTATCGGCTGCATTGTTATTGGCGCTCCGCCAGGTTTCCCAAACGACCGGTCCCGGTGCCGCATCTCCGAACTTCTTGGTTGAATCCGGTGCCCTCTGCTTAACGTTTGCCGGCCAATTGAGGGCCACGAAAAGCCGCCAGGCGTACCGGTCCGGATCGGTGACCGCGGCGGCGGAATCTTGCGGTTCCTTCCATGCCTCCTGTGCCATCGCGCTGACCGAATGCAAGCTCGCGTTGACGGCGATCATCATCGCGAAAGCCCGGAATGCCCACATAACTTCCTCCTGCATTACAACTCGCGCCCTTGGGGCAAACACTTGATCTGCAGGCAGCGGATTGGCTTAAGCCTGCAACAACCGGGCCTTCGCCTCGGCAACCGCCGCCTCGGCGTGAACACATCCGTATCCAAAGAGTCGTGAATGGCCATCAGCATCGTAGGAACCAGGATCACCGATCCGACGCGCGGTCTGCTTGAGGATCTCGCGGCACTCCGCCGCGGTCAGTCCTGGATTGGCGCTCAGCACCAACCCGCAGATTCCGGCAACCAGCGGACAGGAGCTCGACGTCTTGCCGAAGTGTTCGTTGTAATCACCTGGCACATAGCCCAAAGGGCGCGTCGCTCCGATCGAGTCGATGAATTCTCCGGTCACGTCGGCAGTCGTAACACCACGACCGCTGTCACTACTCGAGGGCGCGCATATCCAGATTTCCTTGCCGGTGTTCGAATAGGAAGCATATTCATCCAGGCTGTCGGAAGCGCCGACCGCTATGACTTCTGGATGGATGGCGAATCCATTCACGCTGCTGTGGGCCGGGTCATTGACGTCACGGCCTTCATTACCGGCGGCAAAGACGATGATGCTGCCCTTGCCTTCACGCCCCTCGGTGGCACAACGGCTGATTGCTTTGGCAACCCGCGTCGACAGTGGGTAGTTGGTCGCCCGAGCGCCCCAGCTGCAACTGACGATCGATGCTCCGTGCTCACGCATATAGTCAAACCATTTCGCGATCTCTATCGGCTCCAGACTCGACCAGCGCACCGGTATCCAGGAACATCCAGGAGCGGCGCCAACGATTTTGCCGGCGCCGACGGCCCCAATGGCAATCCCGGCACATGCCGTGCCATGCCAGTTTCCCAACTGCGGCGACGTGAGGTTGGGTTCGGGAGCGACGTTGGCCGCATTGCGCGCAAAGTCCCAGGGATGCACCGATCGATCCGCAAGATCGGGATGGCTCAAGTCGAAGCCGTCATCGATAATTCCAATCACCACATCGGGAGAACCGAAGCCTTGAAGCAGACGCCATGCGGCAATCACTCGCGCATCGGCGCCAGCTTTCAGATTGCCAGCGTCGCCGCCGTTATGGCCGGTATTTTCGAGGTACCACTCGTGATCCGTCAGGGCATCGTTCGGGACGGCAAAGCCCTTCACCTCACCCTCTGTCGACAGGTCGGGCTCGGCGATCCTGACTGATGGCTCCTGCTGCAAGGCGGTGCAGACTTCGACTGCGTCCCGTCGATGATCGTCCACACGAAGCGTCAACCCGCCGTCGAATTCCCGTCTTACCAGCTTTAAGTGGTGCCGGGTGATCAGTTCATTCCTCGTCTGCTCATCGGCCATTTCATGAAATTCGAGATAGACCGTTCCGGTCGGAACGAAAGGCACCATATCGGGAGAGCTGTGATAGACGTTGGTAATTTCCGCGGGACGTGACAGCCTGCCGATCGTACTTTCGAGGCTCTTCGAATCCCTTCGCGTTTCGTCTCCGAGCGCCTTGATGGTTCCAAGGTCGCTGCGCTTCCGGATTTGATACGAACCGGAGCGAGAAGCGATTTGATTTTCTGCAGCGGGCTGAAGCAACGAGCCGGAATGGACAGCTGCGAGGGTGCTGCTCTTGTTCAGAGCGAGCGAGCCGCCGCCGTACCGAAGATTCAAAATATTACTCACGGATCAACCGCCGAATATCTGTCAGTAAGATCGAGCGCCGTTATCCTGATCAGCGATCACAGCATTCGGCGTCGCACTGTCCGTTCGGAAGCAAAGCAATTCAACATCAGCGCGCGTAGCGACCAGCCATCAACGCTCAAAGAAGTTCAAAGACTTTCAAAGCAGCAGCAAACCAACAATTCAGGAGTTAGCCCGTCCAATATGCGATCGTTTACTACAATTCTAAATTGTGATCTGGAGTTTGTCTAATGATTTTTGTCGACGCAGACGCAGATCGACCGCGACACTTGGGCGCGCGACGGGCGCAATAATGCTCCGACAAAATGCCGGCAGGGATTGAGCAGCCACGAAACATCGGCAAACAGACTTAGGCAGGCACCCCAGGAACAGCAGCACCAAAACCGAGCTGATTGGCGACCAAAGCACGGATTGTTCGAGCCGATAGCGCGTCGAGCTCATTGCCAGCTACGCCCGGTTCCTGTGGTCGCAGGTTGGTGTGGAAAAGAAGGGAAGGCGCGTGATAACATACCCGGGATGCTCGGTCACGTTTCGCCGGCCGGTTCCTCACGGAGGATATCTTCAGGAATCTCGCGCAAGAAGCCTTGTCCCTTTTGAAGCCGACGCCCGAGCGTTTCGACAAAGCCTTCAAAGCGCTCCCTGCCCTTGGCTTGTGCGGCCGCCTGCGCCTCGTTTGGCAATGGTGGCGTGATCGTTAGCCAGAAGCGGATGAAAAGAGCCAGGGTCTCCGCCGTCAAACCAACGTCGCGCTCCAGCCTCTGCACTTGACGGGAAAGCCGATCCAGGCGACGGGTAAACGCTGCCTCCCGCCTGTCCACTCCGTCGGGTGAAAGAAAGGAGGCGACCGCAGCTTCCACAATGGCAGACCGGGAAAGCTTCTTGCGATCGGCGAGCTCCGAGATCTGTTTCAGAAGCTCTGGTGGGAAGTAGACGTTCATCCGGTCGCGCATATGCCTCAGAGCTCCATACCGTCATTCGGATCCATGGCGACTTGACGGGCGACACCGCGCATCTGACGTATAAGCCGGGACTGGCGGACCGCGTCCTCGTCATCGTCAAGCACGGCGGAAAATTCCTCGGCTGGCGTTGGCTCGCTCGTTTCCTTGGCGATCGCGACGTGATCGGGGAGTTCGGGCTCACGACGGAGTCCGCTATTCGCCGTGTCCTGCTCGGCCTTCGCGGCTTTTTCAGTTGGACTCCCCGCCGGCTTTGACGCTCCGAACGTTGACCATCCGTCCGTTCGCGATGACTGGCCAGCCGTCGCCGGATCAGGCGGCGGCAGTACCCGCTCTGTGAATCGCCGATCCTCGTAGTAGCGGACCTTCTTCGCCCGGATCGGCGCCGTCCCCGCCACCATGACGATCTCATCCATCGGCGGAAGCTGCATGACCTCACCTGGGGTCAAGAGCGGCCTTGCCGTCTCCTGCCGCGAAACCATTAGGTGCCCCAGCCAAGGGTTCAACCGGTGTCCGGCATAGTTCTTCATCGCCCGCATCTCGGTCGCCGTGCCCAGCGCGTCGGACACCCGCTTGGCGGTCCGCTCGTCGTTGGTCGCAAAGCTGACGCGGACGTGACAATTGTCGAGAATTGCGTTGTTCGGCCCATAGGCCTTCTCGATCTGATTGAGCGACTGCGCGATCAAGAAACTCTTGATGCCGTACCCAGCCATGAAGGCGAGCGCGGATTCGAAGAAATCAAGCCGCCCAAGTGCGGGAAACTCGTCGAGCATCATCAGGACTCGATGCCGGCGGTCGCGGGCGTGCAGATCTTCGGTCAGGCGCCGGCCGATCTGGTTCAGCACCAGGCGGATCAACGGTTTGGTGCGCGAGATATCGGAGGGCGGCACCACGAGATAAAGTGTCGTCGGGCGGCTATCTGCGATCAGGTCGGCGATCCGCCAGTCGCAGCGGCAGGTCACCTGGGCCACGACCGGATCGCGGTAAAGTCCGAGGAACGACATCGCGGTGGACAGAACACCGGAACGTTCATTCTCGGATTTGTTGAGGAGTTCGCGCGCGGTCGAGGCGACCACGGGATGGGCGCCCTGCTCGCCAAGATGCGGCGTTGTCATCATCGCCTTCAGCGTCGCCTCGATCGGCCGCTTCGGATCGGACAAGAAGGCGGCGACCCCGGCCAAAGTCTTGTTTGCCTCGGCATAGAGGACATGGAGGATGGCGCCGACCAGGAGCGAATGACTAGTCTTCTCCCAATGGTTCCGCTTGTCGAGGGAGCCTTCAGGGTCGACCAGGACGTCGGCCACGTTTTGGACGTCGCGAACCTCCCATTCCCCTCGCCGGACCTCGAGCAGCGGATTGTAAGCCGAGGATTCCGGGTTGGTCGGGTCGAACAACAGGACGCGGCCATGCCACGAGCGGAAACCCGCGGTCAGCTGCCAGTTCTCACCCTTGATATCGTGCACGATGGCCGAGCCCGGCCATGCCAACAACGAGGGAACGACGAGTCCGACACCCTTGCCGGACCGGGTGGGAGCAAAACACAACACGTGCTCCGGCCCGTCATGGCGGAGGTAGTCGCGATCGAGCTTGCCCAGCACCACACCATCCCGACCGAGAAGTCCGGCCGCTCGAGCCTCTTCCGCGCCAGCCCAGCGCGCCGAACCATAGGTCTCAACGTTCTTGGCTTCGCGCGCCCGCCACACCGACATGCCGATCGCCGCCGCGATCGAAACGAAGGTCCCCGACGCCGCAATGAAGGCCCCCTCGACAAAGACCTGCGGGGCATAGGCATCGAAGACGAACCACCACCAGAAGAAGATCGGTGGATAATAGACTTTGAAGCCCCACAGTTCGAACCAAGGCCGTCCAAGCTCGGGCTGGTAGGCAAGTCGCCAGGCCGTCCACTCGGTTGCTCCCCAGATGGCCAGCAAAACGATCAGGCCGACAACGATCACCTGTCCCCAGAGGATTTTGGTTCCGGACATTCTGAGCGCCCTTCTGCAACTGAATTGGCGAGATAGCTAGAGGCCGAGGTCGCGCTTCCGACCAAAGCCCCATTCGATGCCGCCGCCGTCCTTCACGACGCCGGTGACGTGTTGGCCGAGCCTCTTTTCGAGTTCGCGCGACCAGGGCACGAGCTGGAACCCGAGCCCATTATCGATCATGGCGAAGCGTCCCGAGGCGAGCGTCAGGCGCTGGCGATACGTGCCCGCCACATGCTCCCCGGAGGCGGCATTCACGCGAGGCAGGCCGGTGTAAGCCGAGACCTTTGCTGCCACCTCGTCCAGTTCGCGTCTGCGCAACGTGTCCAGGAGATCGCGCTGCAGGATGATGCGTTGGCCCTGCCGCCGCGCCAGGCCCTCCTGGATCAGATGCTCGGTACGGGCTTCCATGGCGTCGCGGGTCCCGCGGCCAAATCCACCCATGGCGAGCGGTATCGGGTCGCGTTCGACCAGCCTGTGGTCGAGCCACGTGGCCCCTTTTGCGGTGACCTGCCCACCGAGATCGAGATCGGAACGGGTCGCGAGCACCAAGATCGGTCGCGGACCGCCTGCTTGACCCAAGCGTCGGACCTCGACGATGCCGCCGGCCGGCGGTGCATGTTCGAAAGCCTCTAAGCCTCGAAAGCGCACATGGTGCGCCCGCCCGTCTGTTCCGTCGATCAGGGCATAGGCCTCTCCGGTCAGTTCGTCATGCAGTCCACGGTCGACCAGCCGTCCGATGATCTGGGACGTCGGCTGCCCTCCCTCGATGATGAAATCGGCAACGCCGCGGACTTCTCCACGCTCTGTGAAGGCGCGGTGCATCGTCTTGATAATGTCACCGCGCATACCGAGGTCGCGCAAGCTACGCTCGGCCTCAAGCCCAACCATCCATTCCCCTGGTGCGGCGGAAGCGGCAAGGCCCATCTTCTCCAGGTGTTGGAGGCGACCGACCATCAGGCGCCGGATCTCGGGATCGGGCCTGCCGGGATTTTCGGGACGTAGATCGATATGGCCGGTCTCATCGGCCGCCAGCCGGATCTCCCGATCGAGCCGCGTCCATCGTTCCGCCGTGACTTCGCTCTCCAGCGAATTGCGGATTTCGTGCTCCGGTTTTGGACCGAGTTCAATGGCGACCAATTCCTCGGCGCGCGCGCGCAGGCCTCGGCTGATGTAGTCGCGAGAGATCACGAGATCCGCACCTTCCTGATCTACTCCACGAACGAGAAGATGAACATGAGGGTTGTCGGTATTCCAGTGATCGACAGCCATCCAATCGAGCCGCGTGCCGAGATCACTCTCCATCTGTCTGGCGAGATCGCGCGTGAAGGCTTTCAGGTCAGTCATGTCCGCCGCATCCTCAGGCGAGACGATGAACCTGAAATGATGCCGGTCGTCCTTGGACCGGTCCGCGAAAGCCGCGCTGTCGGCGCGGTCGCTGCCAGCTTCGAACATCTCGGCCCGCTCGCCGCTCCGGGTCACGCCGTCGCGCTTCAAATATGAGAGGTGGGCGGTCAGTGGCGCTGAACGGAAGGCTCGCCCTTTGTGACGAACCACACGCGCCTTCACCACGACGCGCCGCGTCGGGCTGAACAATCGGCTGCGGCTAAATGCGAGGCGCCCGCGGCCAAACGTCGAGCGCCCATAGGCCGCCGAACGCCTGCCGGTCCCGGTCTGACCCGAGGTGTGTCCTGCTTTGTTCGCCGCCCGCAGCACCTGGTTGATGAAGCTCTTCGGCTTAGGCGAGCGAGTGCTGCGGATGCGCCCAGGCCGAACACGCAGGTCGCTGTCGCCCACGCTCACGGCAGGGCCTCCCAACGATCAAAAGCGCGCACGGTGCCGAAAACGCCTTTGATTGCATTCGTCAAAATGCCAGGCGCGGCACGCGCCCCGACCGACCGGCACGCAAGAACCCAAGCCATGCCAATGGCTTGCGGTTCGACCGGCGAGCCCCTTTTATCTCGCTGTCCTGCCGTCGTGGTCTCCCGGTCCCCGGTTCCCCAAAGAGCCGCCGCAACTTGGCAGCCAACTCGCGAAGCCCCGACTGCTTCCGAGCGCTTGCGATAGCGATCGTTACCCGAAGGGCCGAGACACCCGTAGGGTGGCTCGGTGAGGAGCGAAGCGACGAGTAGAGCGCGGGCCGAAGGCATCGCCCAAACGCCATCAGCTTGCGAACCCGCACACTTGGTCATTGCGATGCTCCCGAATCCGATCGAGGGACGAACACGCCAACAGGCCGAGGGACCATGGGCGAAACATCGGGCGCCGAGATTGCGGTCGTGACACCGCTCGACGGCATGAGTGCCAGCGACCGATCTCGCGTTTTCATGAGATCGGATCGCGTAGCGACTAGCGTGGCAGCTGCTGATGACTGTCCGCTGGACGACCACCTCGGCGGCAGCTCGATGGCAAGCAGATTTGCAAGCTTTGCGACATAGGCTCGCGTCTCGTCTGGCAAAGAGTCTCCTGCGAGATGCTCTTCATAGCGAGATGGTCCCGCGTTGTACGCGGCAAACACGCCAGGCGAGCCATACCGGTCGAGCAGCTCGCGCAAGTACGCCGTGCCGGCCAGAATGTTGTCGTGCGGGTCGTAGGGATCGTTCCCGAGATTGTAGCGCTCGCGAAGTTCCGCCCAAGTCGCCGGCATGATTTGCATCAGGCCCATTGCGCCCTTTGGCGATCTGGCGTGCACGTCACCAGCACTCTCGATGCTTTGGACTGATCGGATCCAGTTCAGCGGAATTGCAAAGCGTAGTGAGGCTTCATTGATGAAGCCGGCAAATGGGTGAGCGGTCTGACTGATCGCCGAATGTCCCTCTGATGCGCTCTGGGCAAAAGCATCACTGTCGGACGCGGTCAGAAGAAGCAGCAAGGGCACGACAGCACAAACGCGCGTGCCCAACCGACCCAAGCACGCTGTCGGGCTCGCACCAGCGTTGCAGAAATCGCTCGCGACGGAGGAATGATCCCGCGACCGATCGAACAAGGGAATGGCGAGGAGAATACGTCGAATACGCACGATCACTCCTCCCAGGTCCACACCGGCATCGCACGGCCGATTACGCTAGACGCCGGAAGAGATCCAAAATACCGGCCATCAAGAGAGTCGTCTGACTGCCAGTTCATCAGAAACAGCTCACCCGCGCCGACGACGCGGCAGCCCTGCCATTTCGGCAGCGGCCTGCTTCGTCTGTCGTGATCCTTCGCCTCGCCCACCGCGACGTCGTCGACCGAAATCGTGGGGCCGGTTCTGCAAACGGTCTGCCCGGGAAGGGCGAGCACGCGCTTCAGCATGGGGACGCCAATGGGCAAATAGCCGTTAAGGTCGAGGAAGGTCGCGAGCGGCTCCGGCGGCTGCACGGCGACCAATTCAGTGACTTGAAATTGGTCCGCAGATCGTAGGCGGTAGAGACCGATCGGCACGCTCGCGGATGCGTTCCAGATGTAAAGCGGAAGCGGCTCAAGGACGATCGTCGCGATGAGCGCAGCAGCGACCCCAATCGTCACGGCCAGCATCATTAGACGACCCGTCATCGCATCACCTTCTGGCGATGAAGCCAGGCCTGATGGCGCGCTTTCGTATACGGGCGGGGGTTTTCGTTGACGGACATGCGGTTATGAACGTGATGCCAATGATCAGGCGCGACATCGGCTGGATCGATGCCGAGCGCCTCAACGGCATCGGTCATTTGCAGCACTCGCTCGACCTTCGGCCAGCCGGACAAGCGCAGCAGAATCTCTCCGCCGGGTGTCACATAAGGGATGGTCGAGCAGCGCTGTCCCGGTGCAACCGCACGCAAGATGTCGATCCGCGAAATGATTGTCCCAAAGTCATTGGAGGTCCATCGGACGAAGGCAAAGATGCTGCCGGGCGCAAATGACAGGACGCGCCGATGGCGATCAAGCCTTCGCTCCTCAGCTACACGACCGAACCGAACGCGGTTTTCGATACGCTTCTCAAGCCACAACACTTCCACTTCGGTGAGATCGCTCATGCCGCCGCTCCCTGAAGCTCGAACTGGGCGCCGAGCGCTTGGAGGGCGGTAAAGTGCCTGTGCGGCTTGTGAAGGCCAGCAGGACGGGCGGCCCGGCGTTCCCGGTCACCTCCCATGCAAGTTGCGGTCTGCTCCGTTAGAAGAAATCCGAAGGATTTCTGGTTAGTAAAGTTAGAGCGGCCGGAAAGAGCGGAGAAACAAGCTCTTAAGCTCGATTTCGGTCCCCGATAGCACGAGGATCGGGTCCTCGATAGCACGAGGGTTGCGGTCCTCGATAGCACGAGCTGATTCACAGGTTGTCCTCCAAATTTGGAATGAGACCGCGGCGGCGCAGGCGTGCCGTTAAGGGATCAACAGGCATAGGCGTGAACTTCAGCCGCTCGGCGCCATCAGGATCGCGCATAAGCACGAGCTGATAGCCGGGCAACGTCTGGCGCTGGACGATCTGACGGACGTCGTAAGCAAAGTGCTTGAGCGGCGAGAGGATGCCGGATTTGGCATGGAGGTGCAGAAGATCAAAGCTCCAGCCGCTGTCCTGTCGGCCGCCGTGCTTGCGTACAAGACGATAAAGCCAGCGCTCAAGCCCACCCGTCAGATCGAAATAAGCGCGATCGATCGTCAGCACGAGCGCGTCATCGATGACGCCAGCGTAGAACCAATCCGGCAGAATCAGCTCTAGCCCGAATGGACGACCATTTGCATCGGCCGTCTCCCTCCACTCGTTGATCCACGAGAAGCGATGCCGCCGCCGTTCTGTCGGCTGGCGGATCGACGTCATCACCGTCGTTGACTGAAGTCTGTCGAGGCCCGCCTTCAGCCGGTCATAGTCGCGTGCGCTGGTGCCGCGGCCGACAAACGTCAGAATTTCATAGGGCGTTGCGGCCATCAGGCGCGACGTCTTCAAGCCAGCGTCACGCGCTTCGACGATCTGGGACGCAGCCCAGATCAGAACGTCTGCATCCCAAATGGTCGCCATGCCGTGTTCCGGCACTGCTTCGACCCGAATTGCGATCGTCCCGGCACGGAAATCGATCGGCACAGTTCGCTTCGTTTTTGCGAGCGAGAAGAACGGATAGGCCATCAGATCTTGCGCGTCGCGGGGCGCAAGATCGCCGGGTAGCGCCCGAAAGAGCTCAAGCTGGTTGCGCTCGGAATGGTGTTTGCGCCGCATAGTCACTGCTCTCACGCGGCTATCAGCGACGTTCCTGACCTGCATAGGGACGCAAGGCCGGATGCTTCTTGGCGGGCAGCACGGTCCCCTTGCCGGGATCGGATGTCGACGTCTTGGCGCCGCGGTCGGCCCACGCTTTCAGGTCATCGACAGCGTAGACAACACGTCCGCCAATCTTCCGATACGTCGGTCCAGTACCGTACGTGCGGTGCTTCTCCAGCGTGCGGCCGGAGAGGCCAAGGTAACGCGCGGCCTCAGGTGTACGCAGGAATCGCGGGGGGAGACCGGCCATCGGATCGGGCATTTGAGGACTCCAGGATGACAGCGCACCACGCATGGCGGCGCCGGCGTGTGTGCGGTCATCATGGAGAAGCAGGTTCTCGGAGGGGGATGCCGAAGTTTCAGGAGGCGATTTTCGGCACCCCTCCGGGGCGGCACTACTCGTCCTTGCGCCCGGGCCGCAGAAGTTTGCGGTAACTACCGCGCATCAACGTGAGGCCGCCTTGCACCAAGCGGATCGTTCGATTGCGCAGATCATGCGTCTTCCAGGCACGATCGGGGATGCGCTTCTTGCCGAACAGTACTTCGGCGATAACGCGATAGCTTGCGCCCGCGCCGTGCGCGTCGAGCGCACGGATCGCAGCCCTCAAGCGCTCGCGCCGCTGTTTCGACAGTTGATGAAAGGCAGGGCCCGGCGCGCGTCCATTCATCGCGCGCCACAGCCGCCGGGCTGCATAAGCACGCGCGTCGAAATCGCCGTCGAACGGCAAGTCGGCTGCATATGACGCGCCGAGCACCGGCGGGCCCTTGGACCAGTCACGGTGGTCCGCCGAACCGATGCGCAGCACGGCGTGCCAGCCGTCGGCGGCGCGGCGCACCTGACCTCCTGCAAGGTCAAGCAGCGGTTGAGACGCTGAACTGCGATCGGCAGCCCCGGCAACCTTGACCGGAACGACCGCCGCAGCGCCCAAAAGATTGTCTGCTCGTCGAAGGACCTCCGTGGGTCATGGGCGAAAGCAGATACCCCATTTCCTCCTGAATTCTGCGGTCACCGCACCATCTGGGCTGCTTGCGATCATCACCTCGTACTCACGCCGATAGTCGGCATTGCGGCGGAGAGATTCCCAGGCGATGTCGGTGACTTCCGCGTCTTGTAGGCTCTTGTAAGATTCCGGCGACCGCCAGTCGAATTCAGGCATTGCTTCCGCCCCATTGCACGCAACTAACAAGTATTGCGGCGCAAATAGGTATGAACGAGGCGGTTGTAGGAAGTCGCTACTTTGGCACCACGTGGTACTTCGGAATGACCACCGATTAGCAAAAGGAAATAGTTCTTCCTGCAAGTCGTCGGCCGGCGACGTTCTTCTATTTTGAGCAGGCGCCGCGTAAGAGCCGCCCTTGCTCAGTCACCCATTTGGCACGAGCAAGATGACTCTGATATGCGCGCCGCGCACGGTCCGGCTCTCGGTCGCGTTCCAGATGCAAGCGCGCCAGTCCGCCCCCTCACCGTCGGCCGTGCAGAAGGCGAACGTACGTGACGACATGCTGTTCGTCATAGACCGTCAACGTCGGCTGGTTCGGCGCACTCTCAGCTACGTCTGGATCTGGGGATGGCTTCTGCATCATACCGCTTTTAGAACGCCTATAAGCTACGCCATGGTCTCCGTTGCCGGTTGGAAACCTGGATATTCCTTCGGCAGACACGACGGCCGAGCTCGGTCGCGCACGTAGCGCCGTCACATCCGATAGCATGTTCGGACACGAATAGAAACGATCGTTTGCTAGAACGATCGTTCCGGTCAGTTTCCCATATCGCCATGGATCTCACGAGATCATGGCTGTGACTCCGCGTCGGAAACGCCACGATTTACAGATGACGCAGGAGGGGCTGGCCGAGCGTGCGGGTTTAATCGCCGGTATGTCGCCGCCATCGGCGACGCAACAGCAAGCGTTACCATGCTCGGGCAGATTGCTGAAGCATTAGGGGGCGAGCCGGAAGACCCGCTCAAAAGGGGCTGCGCGGCTTAGCAAATCGTAATCCGCACCTCAGCCCGGGCGCGAAGTGCCCCGCCCGGCGAACCGGGCGGGGCTTGATTGAGCGAGCTTACTCACCGTTCTTACGCGGCCGCGACCAGAGGAGCGTGTAGCCTTCGCCGCTTTCGTCCTCGAAGAGGTTCGCATAGATCGGAGCGTTGAAGGAGGGGTCGTCGAGCTTGAGTGAGAGGTAGTCGCGACCTTCCTCGGAACGTTTCGACCAGGCTGCGCCGATCTCCGCGCGCCCCACATAGATGCGGTGGCTGGGGGCGTTGTCGTTGGACCGGTTGGTCTCGGCGACGATGCGGACGCCCTTCGCTTGCAGGCTCAGGGTGACAATCTCGCCCTGGAAATCGTTGCCGACCTTCTTGAAAGAACCGATGTTAGCCATGTCACTTCTCCTGTTGTGTTTCGAGCCCGCGACCACCGCGGCCTCGATGGCGATCTGCAGGCCGAAGACGATCGGCGACGCACCCGCCCGCGGGCCGGAGCGCAGCGGAGGACGCCGTTGTGGCGACTTTCTTGACTCGCGAGGAATGGGCGAAGCCCAGGGGAAGAAAGTCGCATCAACGGCGTTGCGGCTCAGACGATCGAGGCGAAGCCGGTCTTCGGCCAGATCAAGCCATCCATGAGGCCACCTGCGTCCGCGTGCTGAACCGCAATCTCAGGAGAAGACATGACTCATATCGGTTTTGCTGAACAAGAGGTCGGAACGATTCAGCGCAGAAAGAGAAACAAACTGCTGCAAAGGGCGGTATCGTCTCCCATGAATGGATCGGCGCAACACCGCTCCGCCGCGGCTGCGTGGGCTAGACCAAAAATGCCGGCGGCTGGATCGAGAGCTCCGAGGCGGACTGCCTCTTCCGCGCTCGATCATCCCCGTTCAGCGCGCCGATCTATGCGAACCTGTTCGACGATGAAGGAGGTAAATGGTCATCTCTCAGGCCTTCCGGCCGTAAGAACTGGTTAGGACGGACTCTCCACCACCCTACCCGGCTCGAACGGGCGCGTCTCCGCCGGAACGATAAAGCGCGTCCATGACGTGACGCCAATGCAAACCGCGCCCAGGCAAGCGAAGACTTCACGCCAAACCAACGAAGGCACCCCAATCTGGGACAGGGCGAACACCACATGATAGCCGGCAACGGCGGCGGGAATAGCAAATGCTGTCGCGATCGCGATGCGCAAAGCCAAGGACCGGGTAATTGCGACGGCGACTTGGCCGAGGACGAGCGTCAGCGCACCGCCGGCCGTCGCGATAAGCACCGCACCAATGAGGCCGGCGCCGCTCCGAAACGTAGTCATTCCGATACTGAGAGAGACGAAAAACGGCAGTGCATACACAGCGAGCGCAAAGATCGCCCAGCAGAACAAGCCGATGCCGAGTGTGTTGATGGCAAGCCCAAGGGCAAGCATGGTGGTGGCTCCATGTGCATAGATGTACCAGTCGCGCCTTCCACCACCACCACGGCGCATCTGTGAACATGAGACCGAAACGAGGCGGAGTTGCGGCGCATGCAACCCCACTTCGGTTTGCAGGCAGAAGACGGCGCTCACGCGCCGCCGAACCTCCAGACAGGGATACCGAGCCGCTTCGCCTTATCAGCGAGGTTGTCCTGGATTCCTGTGCCCGGGAAGTGCATGACGCCGATCGGCAGGAGTTCGAGCATAGCATCGTTGCGCTTGAAGGGGGCCGCCTTGGCGTGCTTGGTCCAGTCAGGCTTGAATGCGATCTGAGGCACCTTGCGA
The DNA here is from genome assembly GCF_028128765.1 of Bradyrhizobium sp. CCBAU 51627. GTDB lineage: Bacteria > Pseudomonadota > Alphaproteobacteria > Rhizobiales > Xanthobacteraceae > Bradyrhizobium. The sequence continues at coordinate 528,358 of NZ_LBJG01000024.1, read as the reverse complement.
TTAGTCGCCCATTTGGAGGCGATAAGCTCCGCACCTTTCGGCGAGCCGCCATGGAGCAGGACCATGTCGGGATGCTTGGCATAGACCTTGTCGAGGCGGTCCCAGATGAGGTGGTGGTCATTAAAGTCGAGCCCGCCGGTGAGTGCGATCTTCGGTCCTTCCGGCAACAAGACCTCGGCTTCAGCGCGACGCTTCGCTGCGATGAAGTCGCGGGAGTCGATCATCGCGGCGGTCAGCGCGCGGTGGTTTACCAGCGATCCCGATCGAGGACGCCAGGACGATCCGGTGTGAGTCTCGAAGCGCTCGATGGCCGTGTCGCGGAAGAGCTCCAGGCAGTTGCGGCGCTCGATCAGCGTGATGCCCTCGGCCGTCAGGCGCTCGAGTTCGACCGATCGAACCTCAGAGCCATTCTGCTCGCGCTGGCTCTTCTGCTGCGCCTGTTCGTTGTCGTCGAGGTGGCGCTCGATGCGGTCGACGGCACGATGGAACAGGTTGACGGTCGACCAGAGCAGATCGTCAAGGTCCGGTTCGAGCCGGGTATCGCTCAACGTCGCGACCAGGGCGTCGAACATGTCGGCGACGGCACCCGCGATGATCTTGGCCTCGGGAAGCGGCCGTGGGTCGGGCTGGTCGTCGAAGGGACGGTAGCCGAAGAGCTGTAGTTCAGTGAGGACGTGGTCAGTTGGAGAAGAGGCGTGCGGAGGTTCGATGTCGTCACGGTCGGTCATTGGAGGGATCCTTTGCCGGATCGGCCGCGCCCATCGCGGCCTTCGTGGCGATCACTCAGACGGCGGGCGGAACGGGCCAGAACCCGCAAGGGCCGAAGCGGCAGCGGAGGATGGCGGAGGCCGGCTATTTTGCTTCGCGATGCAAAGCGCGCCGGTTTGATGGCTGTTGTGTCTGCTCATCGCCGGCGCGCGGCGGAAAATAGCCGGGCGCAGCCATTGCCGGCCTGGTCCGCTTGCCGTCCGATCGCCCTCTAGAAGGCCGAGGTCGCGTCCTCTTCCGGCAATGGCCTCGTTATGAGCGACCTATCAACGTCGATCGAAGCACCGACCTATTCTGCCGCTACTGTCGACAAACGCAGGAAGCGAACGACGTCCTCTGGTACTAGTTGAAGCCGCAACGCTGCTCGGAGAGTCTCGGGACCGAAGATGTGCAGGTCTTCGTTGAAATCGCCCAGCCGGGGTGACAACGCTATCGCTTCAATGCCGGCGTCTTTTGCTCGCTGGGCGAGAGACGCCTGTACGGCATCTCCCGCGGCGTCGGCATCGCGGGCGATATAGAGCCGACGCAGGCCAGCCGGTAGCACCATGGCCGAGAGATGATTGGCCGAAAGCGCAGCTGCCATCGGCAATGTCGGCAGCACGTAGCGCAGCGACAGCATGGTCTCGATCCCCTCGCCGGCGGCGAGCACGTCGTCCACGACGCCGAAGCGAACGGCGTTGCCGAGCAGGTTGCCCATGGACCGTCGTGGCGTGTCTATTGGAGCCTTGCCTAGACGAATGCGATCAAAGCCGTCTGGATCGAGCCAGGTTCGGTGCGCTCCGGTGATCCGCCCCTCAAGGTCCGTGACGCGGGCAATCATCGCCGGCCAGCTTTCGGCCGGCAAATGCTCGTCCGGCCGATAATAGCAACGAGGGTGGAAGCGCAGGCTGCCACCATGGTGGATGCGTGTTATGCCGCGACTTTGCAGATACGTTTCGGCTACCGTCCGCTCGATCGGGCTGGATATCGCAAAGAGCCGGCGCGCGGCTTGCTGCGATCCAGCCGGCGCCACCGAACGAACGGGTTTCGAGGCCGGCTGCGGCTCAGGACGAGGAAGCTTCAGAAACCGTCGCGCCTCCTCGGCGGCCTCGCTGAAATCGCGTAACCCCCGGCATTGGCGGATGATATCGAGGAGGTCGCCATGCTCACCGGTCGCAGCGTCAGTCCACTTGCCGGCGGGGCCCTTCGGTGATTCCTGAAGCCGCACGAACATCGAGCGGCCCGGCGTGTTGCGGACGTCGCCGACCAGCCAGTACCGCCCCGACCGCTTGCCATTGGAGAGATAGTATCGGCACACTGCCTCGGCCTCGCGCGCGAGGCGGCGTGCCAGTTCGGAAGGCGCGGGGGACATCACGCGGCCTCCCGCTCACTGACGCGCGCGACCGGATAGGTGTCGAGCACCTTTGTCAGGATCCCGACGCCGCTTTCGTCCGTGGGCACGAACATCCGCAGCTTCCAGGAGATGATCTCTCCAAAGAGGCCGTAAGCGCGGAGGCGATCGCGCATCGTGTCGTTGAATCCCGACAGCTCGATGCGGAATGCGCTCATCACCCGGACGCGGCGAAGCTGGAGCCCCTCCGCGAGGTCGAGGACGGTGCGTCCCTCCATAACCGCGGCAAAGGCAGCGTCCGGCGTCAGCGTGGGCGCGTCCGCCGAGAAGACGTTTGCGACCCACGCAGCAGAAACCTTGCGGCCGATGATGCGTTCGCCCGCATCGGTCTGGAGCCGATAGACGCGGGTCGATTCGTTCGGCAGCCGCTTCCAGATGGGTAGCAGCAATCCCGCAACGACGTGGATCGTGCTTTCCGTGAACTCGGGCACCTCGGCAAGCTCCGCCAGCCAGGCCGCGGCAAAACGTTCGCGATCCGCTTCAACCCAATGGCTCTCCACCATCATGCTCAAGGGGACCTGGTGCTGCTCCATAGGCCGGATCAGGCGGATGCGGCGCTCGATCTCTCCGTCGTCGAGCATAATGCTCGGGGCCGGAACCTGCACGGCGGCCCGGCCCGAGCGCTCGTTGATCAGCAGGACCGCATGATTGGAAAAACGTGCAAGGGCGTCATCCAAACCAACAGGATGGTTACGCTGGCGCTGGACGATGGTGAGCAGCCGCGTCTCGGCGCCTGTGCGCGAATGGACATAGATCGACCGCCGTTCGCTGACGACAAAGCTTTCGGCGCGGAGGGTTTCCAGCCCGAGGTCATAGGTGCCCGACGTGACAGCTCCCTCGATCCGAGCGGTCATGAGCTGCTCGAAGGCAGTGAACAGAACATTCTGCAGGTCGATGGTGAGCGCCAACAACCTGTTCAGGAAGGTCGTGATCGGCGGCAGGTCATCCCTGAGCCCGTTTGCATCTGTCAGTTTCAGGCCGGTCGCATCCTCGAACTTCTCGAGCGAACATCCGTCGACCTTGCCTCGCACTAGCAGTGCGTAGAGTTGACGCAACGCGTCACGCCCGTACTGGCTTTCGAGATTGTCCTCGGGCCGAAACAACCCCTGCCCTCCGGTCTGGCGTTGGCCGCGCGTAATGGCTCCCAATGTGTCGAGCCGACGGGCAATGGTGCTGAGGAAGCGCTTTTCCGCCTTCACGTCGGTCGCGATGGGCCGGAACAACGGCGGCTGAGCCTGATTGGTGCGGTTGGTCCGGCCGAGCCCCTGGATCGCAGCATCTGCCTTCCATCCGGGCTCGAGCAGGTAATGAACCCGCAAGCGGCGATTCCGGGCTGAGAGTTCGGCGTGGTAGCTCCTCCCCGTACCGCCGGCGTCGGAGAACACGAGGATGCGCTTGAGGTCGTCCATGAAGGCCGAGGTTTCAGCGAGATTGGCCGAACCGGCACGGTTTTCGACCACCAACCGGTCGCCCTTCCGAATGATACGGCGCGAGCGGCCGGTCACTTCGGCGACCATGTCGGTGCCGAAGCGCTGCACGATTTGATCGAGCGCGCCGGGTACCGGAGGCAGCGAGGCGAGTTTCTCGATGAGGCGACCGCGTCGTGCGACGGTTTCCCGGCTCTCGACCGGCTGGCCATCGCGATAGACAGGCCGAGAGCAGAGATTGCCCTCCGAGTCTGTAAAGGGCTCGTAGAGCTGAACCGGGAAGGAATGGGCGAGATAGTCGAGCACATACTCGCGCGGGGTGATGTCGACCTGGACGTCGCCCCAATCTTCGGTCGGAATCTCGGCGAGCCGGCGCTCCATCAGCGCTTCGCCCGTTGAGACAATCTGGATGACAGCGGCATGGCCGGCGTCGAGATCGCGGTCGATCGATTGGATGAGCGACGGCGTCTTCATCGAGGTCAGCAGATGACCGAAGAAGCGCTGTTTGGCACTCTCGAAGGCGGATCGGGCCGCGGATTTTGCCTGCCCGTTCAGCGTTCCGGTTTCGCCGGTGATGTTGGCGGCCCGCATCGCCGCGTCAAGGTTGTTATGGATGATGCTGAACGCATTGGCATAGGCGTCGTAGATGCGAACCTGCTCCGGCGTAAGCTGGTGTTCGACAAGCTCGTACTCGACGCCCTCATAGGACAATGAGCGGGCGGCATAGAGACCGAGCGCCTTGAGGTCGCGCGCCAGCACCTCCATCGCCGCGACTCCACCCTCCTCGAGGGCCTCCACGAACTCGGCGCGTGTGGCGAATGGGAAATCGGCGCCACCCCAAAGACCCAGGCGTTGGGCATAAGGGAGGTTGTGAACGGTGGTGGCGCCTGTCGCCGACACATAAACCACGCGAGCATTCGGCAACGCGTGCTGGAGCCTCAGGCCCGCGCGACCCTGCTGAGAGGCCGCCTGGTCGCCGCGCTCGCCCTTCCCGCCGACCGCATTCTGCATGGCATGGCTCTCGTCAAAGATGATCACTCCGTCGAAGTCGGAGCCCAACCATTCAATGATCTGCCTGACACGCGAAAGCTTCTCGCCACGCTCGTCGGTGCGTAGCGTGGCGTAGGTGGCAAAAAGGATGCCTTCCGAAAGCCGGATCGGTATGCCCTGGCGAAACCGGGACAGGGGCGTGACAAGCAGCCGCTCCATGCCGAGCGCGAACCAGTCGCGCTGAGCATCTTCGATCAGCTTGTCGGATTTGCTGATCCAGACCGCACGGCGGCGGCGCTTGAGCCAATTGTCGAGCAGGATCCCGGCGACCTGGCGCCCCTTGCCCGCACCGGTGCCATCGCCCAAGAACCAGCCGCGGCGAAAGCGGACGACATTCTCGGCGTCGTCGCGCGCGGCGGCCACAACATCAAACGTCGTATCGACCGTCCAGGAGCCCGTGAGAAATTCAGAATGAGCCTCGCCGGCGTAAATGATGCTCTCGAGCTGGGCGTCCGACAGAACTCCGTTTGCCAGCAGACTTGAAGGCAGGTGCGGACGGTAGGACGGCTTCGGTGGCGCAACGGACGCCATCGCAGCGGACTGCACGAGCTTGGTCGGATGTGCGCACGATCCGGGAATACGGACCGACTGCAATCCGTACTCCTCATAGAGCGCATCGCTGAGACGGACGCCTTCCGGCGGCGACCAGTCGACGGTCTCGTACGCAAGTTCCACACCTTCGGGCGCGCTCCCCGAACTGAGCGACGGGCTTGGTGCAATGGCGCCGGCCGGTCGGGGCGTTGCAGGACGCCTAACGATGTCGGCCACGACCGGCGCGGCGACAGGTAGCCTCGGAGGCACGTGCTGGGTCACCCAGTTTAGCAAGGTGGCGACATCGCCGGCCATGCCCTGCGAGGCGGGAAAACCCTTTGGATCGGCAGCCGGCCACTTGTCGATAACGAGCAGCCTCGTGTCCGTGTGAGTCCCGTGCTTGGCGTAGACGGCGCCATCGATCGCGGCGGAAAACACGACCCGTCCCCGCTCCTGGAGCCGAACAAAGGCACCGGTCCACGCCGGGTTATCCGGCGCAAGGCCCACGCCGGCGATGGCGACGAGGCGCCCACCATCGCAAAGACGCGCGAGGGCCGAAGCGATGTGCCGGAAAGCGGCGTCCGCCATTCGTCGATCGACATTGGCCACCACGGAGAACGGCGGGTTCATCAGAACGACGCTCGGCACGACGCTCGCGTCGAGGTGATCATCGATCTGCGCTGCGTCGAACCGCGTAACCTCAACTTTGGCAAACAGATGATCGAGCAGCGCCGCGCGGCCTTCGGCCAACTCGTTCAACATCAGAGAGCCGCCGGCGAGCTCGGCCAGGATGGCGAGCAAGCCGGTCCCCGCGGATGGCTCCAGAACGCGATCGGCAGGCGTAATGCCTGCTGCGGTGCATGCGGCCAGCCCAAGCGGGATCGGCGTCGAAAATTGCTGGAGCACCTGACTGTCCTCGGAACGCCGCGTATGCGTCGGCAGACAGCCCGCGATTCTCGCGAGCATTGGCAGCATGGCAGCCGTCGAGCCAGCCTTGGCGCGCATGGCCGGACCGAACTTGCGCAGGAAGAGAACGGTTGCCGCCTCGCAGACGTCACAGGCGGTCTTCCAGTTCCATGCGCCGGCTGCGTCCGAGGCGCCAAAGGCAGCCTCCATGGCGCTACGCAGGACAGCCGCATCGATGCGACGGCCGCGTTCGAGATCAGTCAAGATCTGTCGGGCGGCCTTGAGGGCGGCAGAGGTGACAGTAGCAGCGGCACGCATCGAGAGCGGCGCGGCGGCAGCGCCGCCCGCAAGAAATTCGGTCATGGCAGGATTTCTTTCGGAGAGCGGGAACGGGTCGAACCATCAGGCGCCCTCCTCTGACCCCGACGGCTCAAACCCTTCCCGGCCCGGCTCTCCCTCTCGGCGCTCGCCCACAAAAATGGGGCCCGGCGCGGCACACCGGTCCCCAAGCAACTGCGGGACGGCCGGAGCCGTCCCGCTCTGTGTCACTCAGCCGCGTCGAGCTGTTGCGGGTCATCGTCGCCGGCATTCTCCCGATCCTCATCGCCGGCGAGGAATTCGGGTAGCGGGCCTGCTTCAACCTCCCGCTCCACTGGCGCCGCATTGGGATCGACGAGACGCAGCGGTTCCGGCAACCAGCCTGAACCATCAAGAAGACGCTCGGCCTCTTTGGCCATGTCGGCCTTCTTCAAGTGGTCGATCAACTGCGCGGAAGATTCGCCCCTTGCTTCTCGCACGGCTTCCAGAATGCGAGGCTTGGTGACCCGGCCAAGATAGTTGTCGACGGTGGGTCGCCAGCCGGCCTGCACCATGTCGAGCCCGACCGCGCGCGCCAGCACATTGGCCTGGTCGAGACGCGCGCGAACACCATGGGCGGAGACACGGCCCTGATCGTAGCGGTTGGCAGGCTCGTAGAGAGCGTTGACCGCAAATGACGCACAGTGAGCGAACAGGGATGCCTGAGCGGCACCGTCGAGAGCTGTGAGCGCATCCCACAGGTCCTTCTCACCTTTCGGCAACCGTGCTTTCCAAGACTCATGCCGCGCCTCGACGGTCTTCGCGGACGCGCTCTCCCTCAGGCCGGAGGCTTGAGCGGGAAAGTTCGGCGTGCGAAGCCCGATCTCAAGGGAGCTCCCCGTCGACGAGAACCGGTAAAAGGCGGTCAGCACGAAATTGTGCAGTACCGCCTGGAACGCGATCGCCGGATTTTCCGCCAGCGCATCCCGCAAGGCCAGCGTGCGATGCGCCGTCAGCTCCATCATCAGCCGATCCGGCAAAGGTTTGGCCGCGTCCTCATCATCTTCTGCAGCGTCAGCAGCGCTACCTGCGACCGCGATGACCGTGCGCTGAATGGAGCTACCCTCCTTCCCATCGACCGGCTGCGCATCGGTGCCCTGCCCAACTTCAGGATCGATCGCGGACATGTCGTCCTCCGACCGGACATAGCCCCGATCCACCGACAGGCGCCCTTCGGAATCGATGCTGACGAAGACGCCAGCGCGGATGATCTCGGCCGGCTCGTAGATCATCGATCGGTGTTCGAATGCGAGCAGTGCCGCTTCGATCTCGCCGAGCCGCTGGTCGACCTCATCGGGCAGTTCGTCGGCATCCTGATAATCCGATTCAAGCTTAGTATGCTCGCCGTTGAGTGCGTCGATGGTGGCCTGCTCCTCCGGGGTGAGATCCACAGGTTTGCCCTCGAGTTCGCGGAGGCCGTTGGTATGGCCGTAGGGGAAATCGACCGCCACTGAGATCCACTTCCAACCCTCGGTCGCGATCCTTTCCGCCTCGAGCTTCAGCTTGTCGGTAACAAGACGGTCCAACAAGGCAAGGTCCTGCAAATATCCGCCATCGTCATGCTCGAACAGATCCCGCAAAACGCCGCCGCCTGCCTGTTCGTAAGCCTCGAGGCCCACGAACCGAGCGCGGCGATCGGACGCGCGGACCGTTAGCTCGGTCAGCAAGCGCCGGATCTGGTATGGCTCGTCGTAGCCCGAACGACTGACCTGCTCCCAGACTTGGTCCTGGCGAGCATGATCGGCTGTCACCGAGAACGCCATCAGTTGCTCGAGCGTCATACCGTCCTCGGCATAGATCTCGTGCAGCTTGCTCGAAACCGAGGCCAGTCGAAGTCGCTGCTTCACGATAACCGGCGTCACAAAATGCCGGGCAGCGATGTCTTCCTCACTCATGCCACCTTGCTGGAGGCGCTGGAACGCGCGGAACTGATCGAGGGGGTGGAGGCCGACTCGCTCGTCATTCTCCGCGAGCGAGTCATCTTCCGCGATACCCCGGTCCCGAACGACGCACGGAACCGCTTGCGTTTCCGCCATGCGCTTTTGTTTTACAAGCAGTTCGAGGGCGCGATAGCGCCTGCCGCCTGCAGGCACTTCGAACATGCCCGTCTCGTTCCCTTCGGCATCAACGACGGCACGGACGTTGAGGCTCTGCAGGAGCGTGCGCGCCGCGATGCTTTCGGCGAGTTGCTCGATCGAAATGCCCGCCTTCACATGGCGAACATTGGATTGGCTCAGCACCAGCTTGTTGAACGGAATGTCGCGTGAGGGCGACAGGGTGATCTTCTGGACAGCCTTCGTCATGTCGAGTCTCCACGACGGGCAGCCGCGAGCCTCTCTCTCGGCCTTCAACCCGTCGCGAAAAACGACCCTGCCCTCTCACTCGCTTACTCGCGGTGGCCGAGGAGACCCTCAGGCTGCCTCCTGTTCCGCTCTCTCCGTCGTCATGTCGCCAACCTCCTCCGGCAAGAACCCAAGGAGATAGTCCGCAACCTTGCTGGCTTGCGAGGCAGCTCGCACAATAGCACGATTGTCCTCTCGCAGCACCTCAAGCCAGGAGCCGATATAGTCGGCGTGCCGCACCGTCGGCACGATGCCGAGCGAGGCGCATCCGAATGCGGATGATATCTCCGCGATCAATTCCTCAAAGGCATACTTCTTGCTTCCGTAGCTTCCCGACAAATCGCGATTCAGACGCGATGTATGGCCGCTAGCATGCGCCAGCTCGTGAAGGGCCGTCCGATGCCAGTTGATCGGCTCGAAATAGGCTTGTGGTGGCGGTACCTGCACATAATCTTCCGCCGGCATGTAGAAGGCGCGGTTGCCGCCAATGCGGAAGTCGATCCCGGTCGCCTTGATCAGGTATTCAATCTTTGGCTCGATCAGGCCAGGCGGCGGAGATGGCGTCGTTGCGATCTCCGAAGGCAAGCCCTCGCACTGATCGATATTGAAGACCGTGAACCGCTTGAGGAACGGGATGGCCTGCGCTTCGTCACCTGTTTCGCTAGCGCGCCGCTTTTCGTCGGCCGGCACAAAGCGGTCGGCATAGACGACGCTCGTGCCGCGCTCGCCCTTGCGGACGTGACCGCCGAGCGAGAGCGCCTGACGGAAGGTGAGCCAGCTCTGACCGGTGAATGCGTGTTCGGTGGCAGCCCCCCAAAGGATTAGGACGTTGATGCCGCTGTATTGACGGCCAGTGGCGGCGCTTTTCGGCATGGCCAATGACGCCGCCGCCGCCGCCGAACCCCAAGGCTGTACCCACGGGACGCGGCCGGCTTCAAGCTCGCCGATAATTTTGTTGGTGATTTCGTCATAAAGGCTGGTCCGGTCCTCGCCGGCGCGTGCCCGAAGATAGTGTCTGGACATAACGGATCTCCGCGACGGGCGCCGCGAGCCTCTCTCGCAGCCTGTAACCCGTCACGGCAAAACCCGGCCGGCACTCTCACTTTAAGCTCTTTCAGGGGAAATCGAGGCCGCGTGATTTGCGAGAGCTCCTCACCCGCACAAATGACAGAATGCGAAATCTGAGACGCGCTCCGTCTTTCGTTCCTTTCTTCGGGTTTAGGGCCGCAGGCCCCAACAGGCGTACGCCAAGCGCGCATCGCCTCAACGCAAAATGGCACCCGGAGAGCGTGAGCATAGCGACCCGAAGGGGCACGCGGGTCCGAGTGCAGCGACGAGACCGGTTCAATAGCGGCACCCGGGAACGGGGCAGCGATAGCGATCGCCGAGAGGCGAGCCCCTTTCCCGAGTGCCCCCGGCGAGGAACTCCCCAGTCCTTGCGCGAGGGATCGAAGCCGGATGGCCGAGACGCAAAGCGGCTCGGTTCACGAGAGCCCGGTGCGGCGGAAGCCGCACGCGCAAAGCGGAAAAATCCGCTAGCCTGAAGATCTAGATTTCCTCGCGCGCATGCGTCTGCGCGTCATAGATCCTGATTTGAAGCATGGGAAAACGTTTCTTTAGTTCTTCTCCACCTGCCCTGGCGCCGTCCCTGGTTGCAAATTCGGCTTTGAGTCGGCCATCCACTTCGAGTGCGTAACCTGAGGCAGGCGGTTCACGGGTAGCTGCAACCATTTCATTCCCATTGTGTAGTGAGGTGGCTCAAAATGATGGGTAACGTGAGTCGCCAAACCGCGCTAGTCCCACCTCCCCGAGCGCGGTGATCGGCGCACCGTGGGGATTGACGCTTCGCCGTGCCCAATGGCACTGGAGATACAAGGCGCGCTGAGCCCCGGCCGTCCTTGAATCCGGCGACGGTGCGGGTATCGGCGGACGTACCCTCCCTACCGCAAGGGCGAGGGCATCGATCGCTGCTTGTCGCGTTCGTCTTCGCGTCGAGCGACACGATCGGCGGGAGCCGGGGCCTATTCATCGAGCGCCGAGACGAAGAGTCCGTCTATTGCGTCTAGGTGGTTGACGATCTTTTGTTAGATCGGGGCAGCCGGAGCAAACGCAGGCTTCGTCGTATTCGGGGTCGATTTCAATGCTGATGACTGTTGAGCTAGGCCGACACACGGACGCTGCGGGATAGGCGATCCACGTGCTCCAGGAAGGGGGCGCCATTTGCGAGTACGAGGAGCACGGTTAGATAGGACCGCGTCGATCCGCCTGTACGAGAGCGCGCCTTCTGATATCGCCCTTGGAGAACGCGAAGTAGCGTCTGTGCCGACCTCGCCATCGATCCGGATGCGGGGCCCGGTACCAGGATCAATCACGATGACTCCCTGGCCCTTTCGTCGACGCGCCGCCGTCATCGTCCATGGAGCTTCGGCCTCTTCCCGCGGCGGCACAGACGATCCAATCTCGCCCCCACGAACGGCGCTATATTCTCTTCAACGGCTTCCAAAGCTCCGGCGCCACCTGAACAGCTGGCTCACATGAAACCGACGATGCGAGTTGCCTCGGAAACTGGCGCCGGGCGCGGGCGATACTGCAACAAGCCGCTCCTTCTTATTCAGCGATCACCGCGCCGCCCCTCTAGCGAGGTGATCATCTCGACCCTCGAAATCGTCGTGGCGCTTCTCCCAAGATTACCCTAGGCCGGCGGCGATCGCATTCGTCAAACAAGGCGGCCTGTGGCGGGAGTTATCCGCTCTTCGTCGTACGGTCCCGCCTCCGCGCGCTGAGAGAGAAAGATGCCGTTGGCCGGCGCTGAGTCTCCGCCCGCGAGTTTCGTCCACAGCACACCATCGCACCACACGTGGTCAACGCGGCCCCACTGGCAGGCAGATGCCGCATTCGGGAAAAACCCGCGTCCATTGCGATTGGCGCTTGTGTTGCATAGTAGCGGAATGCCCGTGAGGGCCTCGTATTCGACGAGAAGTTCGGCGATTTTGTGCTGAGAGGTCCGACAAATCGTCTGCAATCGGGCAGATCCGTCCAGATGCACAACAGCGGGGATCTTGTCCCGCCATTCTGCTCGTATTAGGTGCTCGAAGAGCATGTAAGGGTCTGGCGTTCCAGGACTAAAAATATCCGGCGCACGATCCTCTAGGCATATTGGCGCTACAGGCCGGAAGCGCTCGCGAAGTTTGATGTCGTTGAGACGGTCCTTCATTCGCGGCGATGTCGCCGCGGCCAGTATGCTTCTGCTACCCAAAGCCCGAGGTCCAAGCTCCGCGCGGCCAGCAAGGAAAATCACGGGCTTGTTGCTGGCGAGAATCGTAGCAAGTTCACGCATGCTACATGGTGAGCCGCCCCATCCGGGCGGCACCCCGCCTCGTTCCACGGCTGGACCACTATAGACGGACCATTCCAATGGTACAAAGCCTTGGTCCGCCGCCAATGCGGAGCAAGCGGCACCTATTGCCGAGCCACTGTCATTCGGAAAGGGTGGCACCCAGATAGCATCGAACAAGCCGGCAGCTCGTAGTGCGCTATTCCATTTTATGTTGAGACCGCAGCCGCCGGTGATGCACAGATTGCGCACGGGAAGCCTCGAATGTCTCTGTATAGCACTCGCGAGTTTGGTAACGAGCAGACGCTCTTGGAACCAATGAAAGGAAGCAAGCACGTCTTCGGGAGCTTTGGCTTTGAACCGTAGCGCGCTGGCATCGAAGAACTCGTGGACAGGCTCAAGCGCGGCGTCCTCGCTGCAACGACCGACTGGCTCCGTAAACGTGCTAAAGTGCTTTTCGTAGAGCTCCTGAAGCACCCCGACAATGCTTTCATCGACTGAACCGAGCGCGATGTAGGCCATCAACTTGCCCGCAACACCGAGGTCCCACTTGATCCGGTTCGCCTGCTTGTATGGTCCGAAGTGATAGCCCGCGGCAGCATAAGCATGCCCGATCAGCGGGAAGAGGCACTCGAGGAACCTGGCGGCGCGGCGCTCTACATGGTAGAGACGTGGAAAGGAAGCTCCATCCCACACCAGACAGAACGCGGGCTGCCCGGCCTTGGCGAAGGGGCTGGTACAAAAAGCGGAAGCCACATGGGCTGTGACGTGCGGATAGCTTTTGTAAGGGAAGGCGCTCTCGTTGAGCAGCAGCCCAGAGCCGTCGTGCGCTATGAGGAGGCCTTCGGCATCGCCCTCAACATACGGTGCCCCTTTAAGGGTAATGGGTGCAGTCCCACTCAAAACCTCAAATTGTGACTCGACCTCGCCCCACCATCCGTCGATGACGAACCGATCAACGTCCCGCGGATCTAAACCGTGCTCTGCCAAGGCGACAACAACCGCATCGAGATTGTTGATTTTTTGATATCGCGGATTATTGCCCCGCTTCTCCTGCTCGACACAAAAGACAAGCCGTCCGTCCTCGATAAGGGCGACTGCTCCGTCATGGGTCAGTTTAATACCGCAGATGCGCATACTGTCTCCGAATCTAATGTCGGTGATCCACCCGATTTGAAGGCGCCGCAACTATTGCTCGTGTCGCAAGGCTCAGATGGGCTCCCACTGTCACGATGCACGCTATGGGCCAGTTCCAATCAGAGGAATCGCTGGCGATCGTCTGATCAAAGTCGAAGTTTGAAGCGACTTGACCGATTCGTGACACCGGACGCGTTCGGTTTCGGACCAAGAACTCCCGCCTACGGCGACAATTTGCGTACATGCGACCTGCGGCCCTTTGTGCCTTCTCCGACGTCGAGCGAACGAGTGCAGCGGAACTCTTCGGATAGTGAGATCGTTAACCGATCCTTTCCAGACCAGTTCAGGAGACGTGACCTCCAGAGGCGGCGACGAATCGCGGTCTTTGATGTCACAATTCAACCGATGCTCGCCGTCAACGGACATAGGAGCTGCTTACATTGCGGAGTGCCATCATCAGCTGAAGCGCAGATATTCATATCCATGCCGTTCGTCTGGGACTGGACCGGCGGTTATCTGATCCTAAGGCTATTTAACGCCTGGACGATGCGCTTCAGTCCGATCGCCGATGCCCCAGGTGGGGCGCCGAATGAGAGTCGCAGGCCGTTGACGTCTCCAAACGCGTTTCCCGCAAGGCAAGCCACATTAGTATGCTTCAGGAGCCAGCCTGCAAAATCATCCGTCACTCCAACGCGACCTTCGTCCTGCAAAGCAGATGCAAGCCTGTTCAGATCAAGATAGAAGAAGAATGCCCCGTCGGCACGAGGTGGGGTTACATCACGTAGATTAGAAAGGATGTTAAGACCCATGTCGCGAGCGCCGAAAAGCCGTTGGTATGTCTCCCGCTCAATCCGGCCGCCGGCGACCTGAAAGTGGCTCAGCGTGGCTTGCTGCGCCTCTCGACTTGGTGTTATCGCTGCATAGCCCTGAAGCTTTCTTGCGGCGGAAACGATGGCGCTGGGAGCCGCGAAATAACCCAAGCGAGAGCCTGATATCGCCAGCGCCTGCGAACATGGATTGACTATGATCGTTCGCGGCCGCACGGCGGGGTACGCCACGACGATCGACTCATGGCGGTGTAAACCGGTGAATACTAATGTTGAGTAGCGCTCGTCCGAAATGATCCATATTCGGAATTCGACAGCAAGCTCGCCGAGCTCCTGCAATGTTGTTCGACTGTAGACTGCGCCCGTCGGATTGTTGGGTGAATTGATAATCATCGCTTTAGTCCGCGATGTAACGGCAGCTCGGATTGAGCCGACATTAGGAGTATATCGCGGGCGCTGAGCATCGACGAACACCGGTACTGCGCCAGCGGCCTGAACCAGCGCTGGGACCCACGGTTGCCAGGGGCGGATAATGATAACCTCATCGCCCCGCTCTAAAATCGCCAAGGCCGCATAAAGCAGTGCTTCCCTTGAGCCGGCAGTGATTGCGATCTCCTCCGCCATCCAATCGAGGCCTGTCTGGGCCGCGAGCCTTTCGGCAACAGCTTTGCGGAGCGGCATAAGGCCAATGGGATCCACGACGCCGCTCGACCCAGAATCGACGGTAACCATCGCCCTCTCGTGCACTGATGAGAGTGGCTGGATGATCTCCTCGTTCGCAAGATCGATGAACTGATCTCCGCCACCGACAGAACCGGTGGCCGCGCCCTGGGCGCCTGGCGCACGCTCTGTAGAACCGAACGATATCTGTGACGGCAAAGTGACCTCCCACGGTCGTCGAACTCAAAGCGAGCCAAAGCTCGCAACCGCCGTGTGCTCCCGGTTTAGCCATCGATCCATATCCGGCGAGGCCGACGATCTCACCTAGACCAACACAGTCCCCCCAACACACAACGCTAGCAGCCTAATTGCAGTCGCTCCACCTTGAGTGCTTGGTGAGACAATTTTGGCCGGGCATCAAACCGACTGATCTTCGGCTCGACTATCGGCGTATAGGCCATCCCGGACTGCTTGCGAGCACGGGCTCCTGCTATCGTCCTACTTGTGAAGCGTTTTGCCGCCAGCACGTGATACTGACCTCGGACTCAAAAGGATACCGTAAACGCGAGCATTAGCCCGCGCGCCTCGCCACAGAGCCGTTGACGGTGACATAATGCAGTCGCTCTTGCCAAACTTGTTGAAGGTGCATCGTCATGCGCCCGATGCGCA
Organism: Bradyrhizobium sp. CCBAU 51627; assembly: GCF_028128765.1. GTDB lineage: Bacteria > Pseudomonadota > Alphaproteobacteria > Rhizobiales > Xanthobacteraceae > Bradyrhizobium. Next base: position 512,960 of record NZ_LBJG01000024.1, on the reverse strand, counting down.
CAGGCGACACGGTGTGTCATCGCCAGGAACTAGGTCCCAATCAATCACCAGTGTTAGTAGTTGATGCGGCGAGCATCGAAAAACCGCTAAGATGTTGCGACCGATCCAGGCAATCAGACGCGGACACTTCTGAGCGGCCCGACGAGACGCTAACGCCCGCAAGCTATCACTACATCGCCCAGCGTTAGCTCTAGCAGCTAAGCGGAGGCCGCCTACGCGTTAAGTACCTTTCTGCTGGCGCCGCAGGTCGGCTCTTGGTCGCAGGCTCCATCGTCAATGGAGAAAGAGAGCCCTAGCTTGGGGTAGTGGTTGATGGCGCGGCCGTTCCGGAGGCGCCTGAAGGCTCTTAACGCAAGCAATGAAAACATGGGCCGCGAGATCGGTCAGGCGGCGCGCTACGCCCGAGAGTCCCTAGTAAGCGGGGCGCCCCCTAGTTCAAACTTTGTTCGGAGCAGCGTGCACACGGCGGCGACCAACATGTGAGTTGGCTAAAGAACGCTGGGCCAGGTGCCTATAACTCCACGCTACTCTGTCGCGCAGACGGACGGGCGCACTTGGGCTGTCGAGGACCCGGCTCGTCGGTGTGTCCGCAATCGCGCGATGCACTCGCTCTGCATCATCTGCCGAATCTTACCCGCAAATCCTGAAAATGCGAGCGCGCCGCAACGAGACCTGCTTAGAGCCATTTCTAGTGCTCGTCGTCTGTAAAGAGCCGCTTTGCTCGCTTGGCCGCAGAACGGAGGGCATAAGTGAAGATTGGAGCGCCTTCGCCGACTTGACGCCTTCGTACCTTCGCGCTCCGGTGTAGCGCTTTTCGCACACAGCCGTAGCATCTTGAACAAACGTGTGAGGGCCTGAACGAAGCCTCCCTGACGGCTAGAATGGCTCTCCTCCAATTCTCCTCGCTCCAGAAATGCCAGTCAGTGCGTCCAAAGGGCTGGTACGACACTTGCTTAAGGATGAAGCGAAGTCCCGCCCTCATATGCACATGGGAGGCGCCCCGCCAGATCGGCTCCTTAAGAAGTTGGGTGTTATATGTCTGGTGTCGCCGGTGCATTTCTCTGCTCTCCAAACGAACCATCGCCACGTGTTGTTGATCAGCTGAAGAAAATGATTCCGACACTTGCACTCCGTGGGCAAGCAGGCGTCCTAGTCGCTGCTTTCATGAAAAAGCGCGGGATCCGATATGGCAGGGCATTTCAAACGGCCGATAGTTCAGTACGCATTGACCGCATCGAACAGGAGTCGCGCTTTCGGCCTCATGTTGCGATCGCGCAGATCCGTAGCAGATCCTGTGGAAGTGGGGGTGACGGCGATGTGCAGTCAATTCCCGCCGCTGCAGGCACTAGCCGCCATTTTGCAATTTCTCTGGATGGGGCCTTGGTCAACGCTCATGAACTCAGAAGCGAACTAATCGCTCAAGGCCAACTGATAGACACCAACACTGACGCCGAGCTCTTGCTGAGGTGGATTGAACGATCTTGCAAACGAGAATATTGGCGTCACGGCTTGCCCGCAAACTACGAAGCCATCTTTCGCGAGCTTGATGATCGTATAGACGGTGCCATTAGCGCGCTTTTGCTAGATAAGAACGGAGATCTTGTTGCATACCGCAATCGAAGCGGTTTGCGCCCATTGGAGACTATGTGGACGAACAATGGATTGTTGCTCTTTGCTTCTGAAAATTGTGCCTTCGCCGGCTCGGAAGGTAAGACCCAGCAGCTCTTGCCGGGGAGCATACGGCGCGTGGACGCGAAGACAGGCGGCAGCGTTGACCATGCTCTGAACAGCCGACGATATAAGGCCAAACTCTGCGCCTACGAAACTCTATATTTGGGAAGTCCGAACACCTCGGTCGAGGGCCATTCACATCTCCAAACCCGTTACAACATCGGGCTCGCCTTGGGGAGAATTGTTGCCGAGCGAGTTCAAGCAGAGGCACTCTTGATGCCGCCAATCGTGTCCTCCATGCCAAATACTGGAGGGCCGTACGCCGATGGTCTGTTTGACTCTCTCGCCGAACAGGGCGTGCGTGCCGAGCGTGGCGACGTAGTGGCAACGCAATTTCTTGAGCGAACGCTCCTCGGCAGACCCAGGGGCCGCCAATCTCGCATAGCTCAAAAGTATCGAGTGGCGGAAGCTGCCGTCGCTGGACGAGCCATCGTTGTTGTTGACGAGGCACTCATTCGAGGCGATACCAGCCAAGCCGTCACAACCATGCTTCTTGCCGCTGGAGCCAAAGCCGTACATTGGGCGATTGGTTCGCCGCCTATAGTTGCTCCGAATTACTACGGCATGGGTATTGACACGCCAGATGAGCTCGCATTCTGGCAGGCATTGAAGCGACTTCCGCCTGAACTGCGCGCCCAGTGCCTTCGCTTCCACAGGATGGACTTGCCAGCCCTCAGAACCATTGAAACCAACATTGCGAGAGCGATCCAAGCAGCGACGGTAACTTATCTGCCCTTCCGCGCCCTAGTATCCATATTGGCTGACAGGCTAGACAGCATCGATTTGTCACCCTTCACATTCGAGATGCCAACGCCCGCTGGACGGCAGCGCGCGGACAGAAGCTTGGAGGCGTTGCTGGCCGCTCTTTCTGTCAATCCCCGTCTGAGGTCAGGATCATGAAACCCGCTCTCGTATTCGACTGGAACGGAACATTGCTGGATGACACGTACGCGCTGCTCGATACGACCAACGCAATTTTGAACCGCTTTGGTCGTCCGCGCATCAATATAGACACCTTACGAGAGCATTGTGATGTTCCCCTCTCTCGTCTCTTTCATAGCCTTGGAATGTCGCAGGAGGAGATGGAGGCAATAGAGCGTGACGAGGGCGCACTGTTTCATGACACGTACGAGCCTCTTGCCGATAAAGCCGATTTACGTGAGGGCGCTCGCAGAGTGTTCGAGTTGGCGCGCCGAGAATCGGCTCTACTCATCATCGTCAGCAACCACATAGTCGCGCCTCTACAGTCCCAGCTGAGGAGACTTGGCGTGGATGACTACATCACCGATGTGCTCGCCTTTGAAAGCCGCGCCACCCAATACAAATCGATGAGCAAAGGAGAGCGGCTTCGCCTTTATATGCACAAGTACAGCCTGAATCCGTCGTCAACCTTCATCATCGGCGATATGCCCGTCGAGACTGATATTGCGCGTAATCTCGGGCTGACAAGCATATCCATTACCGGAGGCTTTGTTTCGACCTCGCGCCTGCAAGCCGCGCGTCCAGATTACACGATCAACAACCATCACGAGCTGTTGCCCATCCTACAAAAGCATGGCTTCTTTTCGGAATGCTAAATCATGAGCAAGGGATCATCAGCCAACGCGGCTCCCAAAACGATCAAGCAGAGCATAGGGCTTATCGGAGCGGGGCGCATGGGAACAGGTATAGGCATTAGCCTGTTGCGGCGCCAAAGCGAGCTCCACATCAAAGTCAACAAGAACCGGTCCGGTGCTGATCGCCTGACAGGTGGAGGAGCCCGCGAGCACACATCGATCGCAGAGTTGGCGCAGCACGTAAGTGTCGTGGTGTTATCCTTACCGTCCAGCCGTGAAGTTGAGACGGTGTGCCTCGATCACGATGGACTGTTTGCTCACATGTGCCGAGGAGGCCTGATAATTGATTGCACGACCTCGTATCCTACCTCGACCATTGCATTGGCGAGAAAGGCGCGAAGCCGGGGTCTAAACTTTATTGATGCTCCGGTAACACGGAGCCCCGAGCAAGCAGAGCTGGGCCTTCTCAACGCGATGGTTGGGTCGGATGCAACACTCTTTCCCGTCGCCGAACGCATTCTTGCTGCGTTTTGCGAGACCGTTCTGCATGTTGGAGATGTCGGAGACGGCCACAAGCTCAAGCTTGTTTACAACAGCATGACGATGGGCATAGCTGCCGTCGCCGCTGAGGTCTGCCAATTCGCGGATAGTCTAGAGATAGATCTTGTGACGCTACGCTCTTTGGTCGGTCGCGGCTCGACTAACAGTGGAATATTCCAAGCCTTCGCCGCCTTTTTGTTGGGCGAGAAACCAGATGCACTCGCAATCTCGATTGCAAATGCTGCAAAGGATATCGAGTGTGCTGTGCGCCTGGCGCGCGAGAGAGCCGTTTCCGTGCCGGTCCTGGATGCTGCCGCGCAGGAATTCAACCTCGCGGTTGTCGCAGGCAAAGGTGGACTGACCCTGCCACATTTGGCGATCGTAAACGGCTTGGTATAAGTCTGCGCGGGGCCATCTTTCCGCGTGCCTTTGGTGTCCGTGTTTCGGCGGGTGCCGCCCTGTGTTCGATGAGTATGACATTAGGCCTCAGCGCAAGCGAATCCGGCGGCGGCGTCAGGAGGTGGCAGCGCACCGAACTGAGCCAGGGCGCCGGCGATTGCAGGCGGTGGTTTAGCGATCATGAAGCGCGCGCTCGAAGCCGGAACGCGTTTGGAGAGTAATCCAAACCTGCGCTGGTTGGGGCGACACGCGGACGGCAAGGAATAGCTCACATCGCTTAAGGATGCTTCCTTGCCTCCTACGGCCAAGGAAGGCGGATTCGAACGCGTCACGCTTGCAACAGAAACGTCGGTATTGGTGGTTGCTCGCCGGCTATCATTGGCGGGAATACTTGAGCGCTCCTGCACACGTAACTGTTGTCCACGACGGGCTGATTTACTGGACAAAGTATCTCGTTCTGCTCCCGCCTGAATGTTCCGGTTTTAGCTCGCCTGGCTCACAAATTTGGTGTGAAGATAGCCCTCGATTGCCTCGAGGCCACCTTCCGAACCGAACCCCGGCTCCTTCGTTCCTCCGAAAGGCACTTCGGGAAGCCCAAGTCCATGATGATTGATCGACAGCATGCCGCATTGAAGATCGGCCCCGATCGCGGCGATCGTAGCGGCGGATCGCGTGTAGGCGTAGGCGGCGAGCCCGTAAGGCAGTCGATTGGCCTCCGTGACAACCTCGTCATAGGTTTTAAACCGCGCGATCGGGGCGACGGGGCCGAACGGCTCTTCATTCATGATGCGCGCTTGGAGTGGAACATCGGTCAGGACCGTCGGCTCGAAGAAGTACCCCGCATTGCCGATACGCTTGCCGCCGATGCGCAACTGTGCGGCGCGACCAAGAGCGTCCGCGACAAGCTTTTCCATTGCGTCGACCCGCCGCCAGTTGGCGAGCGGTCCCATCCGGCTATCCCTTTCGAGGCCATTGCCAACCCTGATCGCGCTGGCCTCGGCAACAAACCTGTCGACGAACTCTTCATAGATACTCTCATGCACCACAAAACGCGTCGGCGAGACGCAGACCTGGCCGGCGTTACGGAACTTGTTCGCCGAGAGGATTTTGGCGGCTTTCCCGACATCGGCATCCGCGAAAACAATGGCAGGCGCGTGCCCGCCAAGCTCCATGGTGGAGCGCTTCATATGGGCGCCGGCAAGGGCTGGGAGATGCTTTCCGACCACGGTCGAACCGGTGAAGGATACTTTGCGGATGATGGGATGGCGGATGAGATAGTCTGACACTTCGGACGGCACCCCGAAGACGAGATTGACGACGCCCGCCGGCAAGCCCGCATCCGCGAAGCTACGAACCAGCCCATGCAGCTCGCCGGCGTCTCTTCAGGTCCCTTGACGATGATGGACCAGCCGGCTGCAAGGCTCGCGGATATCTTGCGCACGGCCTGGTTGATCGGAAAATTCCACGGCGTAAATGCCGCAACCGGCCCGACCGGCTCCTTGGTCACCAGCTGGCCAACATTGCCAAAGCGCGCCGGTACGATCCGCCCATAAGCTCGGCGCCCCTCCTCGGCGAGCCAGTCGATGATATCGGCGGCGAGGAGCGTTTCAGCGCTCGACTCGCTCAGCGGTTTACCCTGTTCGAGCGTCATGATCGACGCGATGTCGGCTGCGCGCGAGCGTATGAGATCGGCGGCCTTGCGCATCATCCTGTACCGGTCGAAGGCCGATACCTTTCTCCAGATCTCGAAGCCCTCCGCGGCGGCTGCGAGGGCGCGATCAAGATCGCCGCGGGACGCATAAGGAGTCTCGCCAATGGGCTGTCCGGTCGCGGGATTGAGGATCTCTTCAGAGCGATCCGCCGTCCACTCCACGGCGATGAACATCCTGATCTGGGGGTACACAACTTGTGCCCGCACCGCTTCTTCTCGATTGTCCACGCCTCAATGTCCCCAGCGAAGAGCCAGCGGGCTGAGCTCATGCGCAAGCTCCATCAATCCAGCTCTCGTCGTCGGATGGAGCTGCTCGAGCGGATGGCGCACGGCTTCGCATCTGATCACACCACCTTCAGCCATCACGCTCTTGGCTGCGCGCAGGCCGCACTGGCGGTTCTCGAAATTGATGAGGAGCAGCACCCTTGCATACGCAAGAGCGGCTTCCTGCCGGCGTCCCGCTTTGTGATGATTGAGTACGGGGCGAAGCAGATCGGGCAGCAGCGCGCTCGACATCGTTCCGGTCGCACCGGCATCGAGGTCTGCCATCATGGTGATGGCTTCTTCCCCGTCAAATGGACCGATGATGGCCTCACCGCCGAGGTCGATCAGGCTGCGCAGCTTGGCAGCCGCAAACGGGACCTCGATCTTGAAATATCTGGCGAGCGGCACCTCGCAAGCAAGCCGGACGAGAAAAGGGACCGTCAATGTAACGCCGGAGAGCGGCGCGTCCTGGACCATGATTGGAATCCCGGCAGCGTCCGCGACGCGGCCGAAATGCGCGATCATGGCGCTTTCATCCGCCTTGAGGCTTGCGCCATGATAAGGCGGCATCAGCATGACAAGGCTTGCCCCACGTTCGGCCGCATAGCGGGCGCGTTGCGCTGCGATCTGCGTACTGAAATGGCTGCAGGTCACCATGACGGGCTTGCGGCCCGCGACATGCGAGAGGCAAAGATCGACCAGAATATCGCGCTCCTGATCCGACAGCAGGAACTGCTCGGAATAATTGGCCAGAATGCAGATCCCGTCGACGCCTTGATCGATCATGCAATCGAGCACGCGCCGCTGCCCTTCCAGATCGAGAGCTCCGGATTCCGTAAAGGGCGTCGGAGCGACCGGGAACAGGCCGCGATAGACGGGAGTTTTCGCATTTCTCATGCAGAGGGTTCCAAACAGGAGGCAGTCAGTTGTCTCGGGCTCGATCAGACCCATCGGAACATTCAAGGAGTAGAGCCGATGCCGTCGAACTTCCTGGACAGATCGAGCGGCGCGTCGCCGAGCAAGACTGCTCGAAAATGCTATCGATCAAGGTCGGACGTTTCGCTCATCGGGACTAGATCCGTCCAGATGGGAGCAGCCCCGTCAGGATGGCAAGACATTCAAACAGGAAGTAGCTTCCGAAGATCAACTCGACGTTCTCCGCCGCATCGATATCGCGCACGATTGCCTTTCGGGTGAAGCAGCCGCCGGTGAGCATTCCGGGCGGGCGCCGGTCTTCGGGAGCAGTCGGTGTCAGGTATTTCGACAGCTGCGTTACTGTGCGCTCCGCAAACACTCGATACTTGGCGCCCTCCTCAGGACCAAGTGCGGATGCGAGACGCAGCGCCGAGGCAGCGGCGATAGCAGTGGCCGCAGTATCCCTGCTGGTGTTGGGGATCGCCGGATCGTCGAAATCCCAGTAGGCAATGAGGTCGGCAGGGACATGGTCGATCCACCAGCCAAGAACCCGCACGGCGTAATCGCGCCATAACGGCTCTTTCGGGCGAACCATGGCGGCGTGAGCGGTGTAGAGCATCGCCCATCCCTGCGCCCGGCCCCAGGTGCTGATATCGCTATATCCCTTGTGCGTGTGTGTTCTGAGAACCTTGCCGGTGTGCGGGTCGAGCGTGGAGGACTGGATCACCGAATTATCCGGCCGCACGTGGATCTCCAGGACGCGCCGCATATGCGCATTGGCAACCTCCTCCATCCGGGCATCGCCAACCTCGTCGGCGGCCCAATAGAGCAGGCCTATCGCCTGGAGGGAGTCGATGCTGCTCTCGGAGGCCCCGACTGCGCTTGCCTCCTCGGCATCCCCGCCCAACGGGATCAGTCCGAGGCGTGGATCATACATGTCCCGAAGCGACCTTGCTGCTGTCAGAGCCGCCGCGCGCGCGGTTTCATCCGTAAAAAGAATGCTGCCGAGGGCGCCAGCATGATAGAATCCGAAACCCTTGAAGGCCGTAAGCCGCTCGGCACGTGGCAACATCCGACTTAGCGCTGCATGCGCATCGTCGATTGAGAACCGCCTCGGGTCAGCGAGATGCGCAAGCCAGAGCTCACCGACGAACGCTCCGCCAGTCCAATCACCGTCGGGCGTGAACGTCCAGGTTCCGTCCACGGTACTCGCCCAGTGTGGCAGGCCGGAGCGTGCAGCGTCCCGGGTCTGTGCAATGCGCGTGAGCATGCGCTCGCGCGCGGAAAGATATTCGCTTCTCGACATTATTCTTGGTCCGACAGGGTTTCTCTTTACGCCACGAGGCGCAGTGGGGAGGCAGGCTGGGGTCAGTCGCCGATGTAGACGCGGCCACGCTTTCTTGCGATCTGGTAGACCACGACGCTGAGCAGCGCGATCAACGATCCATAGGCAGGAAACATCCAGGCGATCTGCTCACGTTGTAACCACACGAGCAGATAGGGTGACGTCCCGCCGAACAGCGACACGCCCAACGCGTAGCCGAGGGCCACCCCTGTGGTCCGCACGGCACGCGGCATCAGGGTTGTGGCGATGAAGTTGTAGAGGGCCATGTTGAAGCCGACTATGGCGCCGCCGAACACCGTGACAAAGAAGAACGTGGAGATGCTCTTCTGCGAATAGACCAGTGTCAGAAAGAAGCACGGAATGAGCAACAGCCGCAGAAGCGTGAAAGCGCGCGAGGGCCGGACCTTGTCGGCGAACGCACCAACCAACGGTGCGGCAAACATCCAGATCAGGAGCATCAGCGTCATGATGCCGTAGACTGACGTGCTATCCTCCTTGAACACGGTGTTGGCCATGTTGGGCAGGCCGGTGTTCCAGGCGTAGTTCGCGATCTGCACCGACCCGATTACCAGAATGACGGCGAGCAGCGATAGCCGGACGCTCCAAAGCGTCTTCCAGACTCCGCCTGTCGTATCCTGAATGCGCGACAGCTCATGTTGCCGGTGCATCGCGCGATTGATCAAGGTTTCTGGAAGGGTGCTGCGCAGATAAATGATCAAGAGGCCAAGCACGCCGCCCACGGCGAATGGCAGACGCCAAGCCCATTCGCGCATCGCCTCGGGGGCGACCGACGCGCTCACCAGAAAGGCGACCATGCTGGATCCGAAGATGCCGAGCTGGATAAACGAACCACTGATCAGGCCCAGATAACGCCCTTCCCGGCCGGGCGGCGCCAGCTCGATGGCGATGGCGTTAGCGACGCCGGCTTCAGCGCCGGTCGCCAGTCCTTGAACAAGACGAAGGAGAAGCAGCGCAACCGCCGCGGTGACCCCGATATCCCTGTAAGTCGGCAGAAGCGCGATCAAGAGCGAGCACAGCGCCATCGCCGTGACCGAGATCATCATCACTCGTTTGTGGCTGATGCGATCGGCGACCGGACCGAGCAGGGCCGCGCCCAGCGGCCGCGCGAAGAAGCCGGCTCCGTAGACGGCGAGTGCCGCGAGCAACGAGGTGGTGGGATCATTGGACGGGAAGAAATGTGGCGACAAAAACGCCGCCATCACGCCATAGACGTTCCAATCGTACCATTCGAGCGCAACGCCTCCTCCGAGACCTGCCGTCATTGTCCTGGTGGCAATTTGCCCCTCAGGCGCATCGGACACGGGACTGACGTGAACGAAGGTGTTCACCTCTCCGCCAAGCGGCATCGCCGCTTGCGCTGACGTCGAAGAGTAAACGTTGCTGGAAGCGTCGCCGAAAAAGCGCGCGCGAGTTGGCTTATGTCCCATTCCCATGGTCCCTCCTGTTGTGAAAGCGCGCTTCTTTCGCGAAGCTTATTTTTCTTTGGTCATGCTATTCTGCAGCGCCGACGGCGCCCGTCTCGTAGAGATCCTTCAATTGCCGGGCGTCATAGCCGAGCTCTTTCAGGATCTCTTCCGTTTGCGCACCAAGCTTTTGCGGCGGCAAACGCACATCCGGCAGCTCCCCGTCGTAGCGCACGGGATGGCTGACAAGCGTGATGGGAGTCCCCGTTGCACCAGCGACGACCTGGAAGTTTTTGTTGTGCGCGATTTGCGGATCGGCAACGACCTCGGCATAATCGTTGACGGCGGCGTGCCAAATTCCGTGCGCTTCGAACAGGACGATGCATTCCGTGGTTGAGCGCTTAGCGACGTTGGCGGCAATCAGGGCCGAGGCTTCATCCCGCCGGCGATAGGCCTCCTGGTCAGGAATTCGCTGATCGGCAGGCAGGCCGAGCGCGTCCGAGAGCGCCTCCAGCGATCCCAGAGAGATCGCAATGTGTCCATCGCGCGTCGCGTAGATGCCGTAAGGTGCTCCGTAGTACCAGCCGGCTACGGGGCCCGGCTGACGGACGTCGTCAGGCCTTTTGCCGTTCAGGTAGCAGGTAAAAGATTCCATCTGCAGGTCGAGCGCTGCCGACAGCAGGCTGACATCGACGCGGCAGCCCTGCCCCGTGCGCGCTTTTCTCACCAGGGCAGCCAGGATCCCCGCCGCAAACAACGCAGCGCCGTGATGATCAATGGCGGAAACGCCCACAGCCCGCGGCCCTTGCTCGCGACTTCCGGTGATCATCGCAAGTCCTGACAGCGCCTGGATCAAAAGATCCTGGCCGGGGCGATTGACGTAGGGCCCGTCAGGACCGTAGCCGGAGGCGGCAGCGTAGATGATCTGAGGATTGATCTTCTTTGCATTCTCATAGCCAAGGCCCAGCTTGTCGAGCACGCCCGGGCGAAAGTTCTCTGTGATCACATCCGATTGCGCGATCAATTGCCTGGCAATGGCCACGGCTTCGGGTTTTTTCAGATCTAGCGTGAGGCTGCGCTTGTTGCGGTTTCCGGTGAGAAGCAACATCGACTGGCCGTCGACCCGCTTGTCCGCTCCGCCCCATTTCCTCTGAAAGGCCCCGCCGGGAGGCTCTACGGCGATCACGTCAGCGCCGAGGTCCGCCAGAAACTGCACCCCGACCGGACCCATCAGGAAGTGATTGAAGCTCAGGACACGAATGCCCTTCAATAGATCGACCATACGTTCGTGCCTTCGGCTTCCGTGAAGATGACGGTATTTTCTTACTTCATTTCTGAAATCGATTTCAGAATTATTCCCTCCTTTGAACGGAGTCAAGCGGATCAACAGATTTTTCGAATGCCGCCCGACCAGCTCACCTGCCGTCCGCGCTGGGAGGACCACAGATAGCGCGGGATCGTCACACACAGGACTTGAGCATGTGGTGCTCGGGATGGTTAAAGCTTTGAGCGGGAGACCCTCTCCTTCTCCGCGATTGACCAGAGCAGATGGACAAGAAACCTGTCATCGACCCCAAAGGCCGCCAGCAACCGCGCGTGAAGATCGAGGACGTCGCCCGGAAGGCAAATGTCTCACCGGCGACCGTCTCGCGCGTCCTCAATCATCCCGATATCGTGCGGCCGGAGCTTCGCGACAGGGTCATGCGGCATATCAATGACCTCTCCTATACGCGCGATAGCGCGGCCAGGGCCTTGAAATCGGGACGCATGCGGACTGTCGGCGTCATCGTCCCGACGCTGGCGCTCGGCATCTTTGCGGAAGGGGTGGAGGCGCTGCAGAACCGCCTCAGCGAAAGCGGTTACACGCTGTTCATTGCGAATTCCCAGTATGACCAACGGCGGGAATTCCAGGAACTGCAGAGCCTTGTCGAACGCGGCATCGATGGAATCGTGCTGGTTGGCGGCTCCCATGGACGTGAACTGAGGAGCCTGATCGAACAGGCCGGCGTACCCGTCATCACGACCTATGTTTCCAAGGCAGGTGGCGGTATCCCCGCGATCGGGATCGATAACGAAAGCGCGACCCGGGAAATGACCGAGTATCTCCTAAGGCTTGGACATGTCCGATTCGGCGCGATCGCCAACGTTGTTGCAACCTCCAACGACAGATCCCGCGCCAGGCTCGAGGGAATTCAGCGCGCGCTCTCGGACGCCGGCCTGCCGCTCAAGCCGACCCAGATCATCAAGGCCGATTATTCGCTTGCCCAGGGCCGCAGCGCCCTTCGTCAACTCCTGACCGACCACCCTGATACGACAGCGGTGATCTGCACCACCGACACGCTTGCCATCGGTGCCATGGCAGAGGCTCGAAAAATGGGGCTGATCGTTCCGACCGCGCTATCCATCACAGGATTTGACGATGTGGAGCTCGCGGCGCAAATGGACCCCCCGCTCACAACCGTCAGTGTTCCGGCAGCTGAAATCGGCCGAGGGGCCGCCGATTACCTAATTAATGCCATCGCCGGAAGCCCGGTTCCCAAAAGCGTCCTGTTGCCCTACCGCCTGGTCATGCGCTCATCGAGCGCGCCGCCACGCTCTGGCGAAGGGCCCGCCCGCCGGCGGCGCAGCCGAGATGTATGACCACCATTTGAAAACGATTTCATATAAGGAGGTAGTTTGACCTCCCCAAGGCCCCAGGAGCCGGTCGAAACGCAGTGCTGTTCGCCCATTTCATTGTCGCGCGAAAAGTAGATCGGTGACTATGCCATGACACCTCCCAAGAGACGACGGCACAGAGGTTTTCAATGCTCGCGTTCAACGTGAACGGAGTGAACGGGCGCATGGTGGTGGCTGGCGCCGAGCTCGTGCAGCTTGTGATGCAGGCGATGATGCGCAAGTTCCAGGGTGGCTCGCAGCCGCGCGTGCCGCGCCTCATTGGACTTCGGGGCAAGCGTATCCATATAGGCGATCGATCCCTCGATTTGCGCAAGGACCGCCACGGCGTCCGCAGTGGCAAAGATGGGCATCTCGCCAACTGTGACGTAGACAGCACTGGTGTGCGCCGCGATGTCAGCCTCGCGTCCAGCGACACTGCCCCGCACGCGTAGCGCGATCCAGCAGGACTCGGTGACGTGCAGCGAGAGCTGACCTTTGGACGACAAGCTGGCACATCGGACTTCCTCGACCACCGTGCCGTTACGGATCAGCTCCAGCCGTGTCGGTGCAACGCTGACCGATTCGATGCGCCAGTCGATGCCAAGCGTGCCGCCTGAACGGGAAAGCGGGATCGTGCTCCCGGGACGCTGGCCTTCGACGATCATCTCAACCAGAGGCCCGACCGTGATGAACGTATCCCCGCGACGCACGGCCTCCATCCAATTGCGATAGGTGAAGTCGCGCTCGCCCAGCCGCACATAGGTCCGCGAACCGCCGAGGAGTGCGGCCGCGTCCATCTTGTCGGAGCCGGCTACCAGCGGCAGATGGTATCCGATGTTGAGATAGCGGTACCAGTCGGCCAGGCCAAACGCGCTGATCTGCGCGGTCCGCGGGTTGAACGACATCATTTCGATGGCATCGACAAGGCCGAGCACAATGTCGGCCGCCCGCTCGGCTTGGGGGTTCGGCGCGTGCGGCATCACGACCAGTCCCCCTTGCTGGCGGCAGCGCTCCGCCCAGGCAGCCATGGTCGCTTCGAGGACATCGCCGATCGCAGCTTCGTTGGACCCGCCGCAAGAGAGCGGATTGATCATCTCGCCTTCGTAGCCGAGCAGCGATATGTGCCCCAGAACCTGCATTCGGTTCTCCGTGCCGACCCGAACCAGAAATTCTCCGTCCCCACCGAAATCCTTTGCCCCGATCGTCGTGCGGCCGTCGAAATCAGCGACGTTGGTGAATAGCTCGCCCCATTGTGCCGCGAGCAGGTTGACGACGTTGACACCCTCAGCCTTGCCCTCGAGCAGCGCTGTCTGCGGACTCAGGAAATGGACGTGCGTATCGGAGCTGACCCATCCCTGTTCGCGCCAGCGCAGCACACGATCGAGCTCAAAGATGAGATTGTCGGTGGTCGCAGTGATTTCGACGATGGTGCGCAGCGGATGCACCTCAAAACCCCGGCAGATCTCGACGAACACGGGTCCGAGCGGCAGGTCCGCCTCGCAACTGCCGTCCACATAGGCGTACTGGTTCAGCCCGTTGGCAAATTCGCCGGCGAAGTCTTCGAACCTGCCGGTGTTGACCTTGCGGTGATGTCCCTTGGGCGGCAGATACTCCCCGTGCGCACCGTGCAGATGCAGGCGCGCGGCAACACGCACGCCGCTGCCCTTCTCTACGATGCGGATCCTGACCGGCCTTGTGGCCGGTTCGACTGTGGTCACATTGAGCGGCGCGCCTCCTGCATTGCCGGCAGCTTCCAGCGCTCGAAGCTCGAAGACATGCAAGCGGCCATCGTCGGAGCGCAGATAGAGCCTTGCGTCCGGATGCGCGGAGTACTCGACGATGACTTCGTTCCCGGAGCGGACGGGCTGCACATCAACCTTGGCGCCGAGCCAATCCGCTCTGGAGTACTCGAGCACTGCGCGGGCCGAGATGACCGTGCCGAGGTCCATGCCGATCTGCTCGCCCCGATCGTCGACATCGAGCTCGCCAAGCTTGTTCAGATGGACCCCGGGCGGCAGCCGCACCTTGAGCTTGCGGCGGCACTGCAGGCGCAGCGGATGCTGGGTGAGCGTTGTCGTGGTCACCGCAAAGACAAGCGAGATTTCCTGTTCCGCGCGCAAACTCAACGCCGAAAGCTCCTTGTCCGGATAGGGGTTCGGGAGCGCGTAAAGCCACAGGTTCTCGCCTTGCCGATCCATGCGTCCCGATTCGGTGCGGGCCTCGCCCAGGAAGAAGCTCGCCCCCGGCGCTCTGCCGAGTACATAGTCCTCGCCGGTGCTTGCGTGCACGATCGGGGCGCGTAGCGGCAGGGCAGCGAACGCACTCGCACTCCAGGAGATGTGGTTCTGCTGGATCGCGAACCTGCGCAGCACCGGCACGTCGGTCTCGCTGCCGTCGGCATAGCGGAGCCCATAAGTGGCTACCCGATCGCCAAGTGGATTGCCTTCCACAGGCAGCGTAGCCGGGCCGATCTCTCCGAAACCCACGGGGCTTGCACTGGGTCGGTCTGCCGCCACTAGCACGAACAGCACATAGCTCGCCATTCTCGGTGGCAGCGCGATGGCAACAGGAGGTGCCCCGGGGCGCAGCTCCAGCACGTCCGCCCCTGTTTCGCTGCCGAAGAGAAAGGGCATGCCGCGATGGGTCTTCAGCCCGCGAAGCGAACCGATCCAGCCAATGTCGCCCGGGCGGCTGGCAAAACCCTCACCGGCATTTGCACGCCTGGCGTTGAAATATGGCTTCAAGTCCACGGGCGTGAAGTGCGGCGATGAAGGCGTTTTCATTCGTTGGACTCCAGTTCAGGAATTCGCCGGTCCGCAAGCGAGGTGTGCCGCGATCATTGCCTTGCATCGAACACAAAACACTTGCGTCTGCCTTGGTGCAGCGGAATGCAGCAGGCAGAGCACCTTCAATCACCGATGTAGACGCGGCCGCGCTTCTTGGCGATCTGGTAGACGACGACGCTGAGCAGCGCGACCAACGAGCCGTACACGGGAAACATCCAGGCAATTTGCTCGCGTTGCAGCCAGACCATCAGGTAGGGTGACGTTCCGCCAAACATCGAAACACCGAGTGCATAACCAAGAGCTACTCCCGTTGTCCGTACCGAACGCGGCATCAGCGTGGTCGCGATGAAGTTGTAGAGAGCCATGTTAAAGCCCACAATGGCGCCGCCGAACACCGTGACAAAGAAGAAGGTGGAGATGCTCTTTTCGGAGTAGAGCAGCGTCAGGAAGAAGCACGGGATGAGCAGCAGCCGCAGCAGCGTGAAGGCACGCGAGGGCCGTACCTTGTCCGCGAAGGCGCCGACAAAAGGCGCGGACAGCATCCAGGTCAGGACCATCAATGTCATGATCCCGTACACAGAGGTGCTGTTCTCCTTGAACACAGTATTGGCCATGTTGGGCAGCCCGGCATTCCAGGCATAATTGGCAATCTGCATCGACCCGATGACGAGGATGACAGTCAACAGGGATAGCCGCACGCTCCACAGCGTCTTCCACACCCCGCCCGTCGTTTCCTGAATGCGCGAAGCCTCATCCTGCCGATGCATGGCGCGATGGATCAAGGTTTCCGGCACCGCGGTGCGCAGATAGATGATCAACAGACCCAGGACGCCACCGACCGCGAAGGGTATGCGCCAAGCCCACTCGCGCATCACATCGGGAGCCACCGAGGCACTCACCAGGAACCCAACCAGGCTGGATCCGAGGTTTCCCAGCTGGATGAACGTGCCGCCGATCAGACCAAGAAAACGTCCCTCCTTGCCGGGCGGCGCCAGTTCAATCGCGATGGCGTTGGCGACACCAGCTTCAGCGCCGGTTGCAAGCCCCTGAATCAGTCGCATGACGAGCAGCGCCACGGCCGCCATGACGCCGATGTCCTTGTAGGTCGGCAATAAGGATATCAATAGCGAGCAAACCGCCATGGCCGTGACCGAGATCAGCATGACACGCTTGTGGCTGATGCGATCGGCGACGGGGCCCAGCAGCGCCGCGCCCAGGGGCCGCGCGAAGAAGCCCGCTCCGTATACGGCCAGTCCCGCGAGCAGCGAGGTCGTCGGATCATCAGAAGGAAAGAAGTGGGGCGAGAGAAACGCCGCCATCGCGCCATAGATATTCCAGTCGTACCACTCCAGAGCTACGCCTCCTCCGAGGCTGGCGGTCATCCGTCTGTTCGCAACTGGACTGTCAAGCTGGATGGATGCAGCGCTGGGCTGAGCAACAATGTTCATGGGTCCTCGGGCTCTATTGATGACGTGAATGGTGTTGCGGGTCGGGCGAGAACGAGCAACCGCTCGTGGGCTCAACTGCGCCCGCCGACTTGCGGGCCTCGCCTCACGAGTGACCATTGCACGACCTCGGTCGCGCAGGACGCCTCCATCGCTGCTTGCGACTCGCGCGGCGGCTCGCATGAAGCGCGCGCCAGATTCCATGCCATCCCCATGGCCAGCCTTCCTCCTGTTGCTCCAAGCGCTTCTGAAGAAGCTGATTTTGTTGTGTTGGACAGCTCGGCGTCAGAAGAGGCGTCGCAGCGTCAATGAAATCCCTCAGATGCAGCCCACTCTCGCCGGCCGCACGCTTCCGGTTTCCCGCAGTGTCCTTACATCGACTGCTGAAATCGATTTCATAACAAAACGTTTTTGGAACTGTGAGTCAAGGCCTTTTTAAGGGGCGGGTCTCCGCACCGCGCACTTTCAGCCGCGTTGAGCGTGTTGAGCCAGTGCTGCAAGAGCTAAACTAGCGAAAATGAGGCTTCGAAAAGCCTCGTTGCCAAGAAATCGATTTCAGTCTAAGGCGTCCTCTCATATTCCTTCCGGAGAATCGGCCCATGACCGAGACGTCCAATCTCATCCTTTCGACATCTGTGCCGCCCCACGTGCGCCTGTTGACGCTGAACAGGACATCGAAACGAAACGCCCTGAGCAACGAGCTGATCGTGGAGCTTGGCGCCAGTTTGCGCCGTGCCGCAGTCGATGAGGATGTCCGCTGTGTCGTGCTTTGTGGCAGCGATGCGTTCTTCTCTGCCGGAGCCGACATCAAGGAGATGCGGGAGCGCGGCTTTGAGGCAATCGACAATTTCGCCCGGCGTTCTGCCTGGCGGGACATCGCCAATTTCCCCAAGCCTCTCATTGCCGCGGTCGAGGGGATTTGCTTCGGCGGCGGCCACGAACTGGCGCTGCTCGCGGATATCGTGATTGCAGGCGAAGGGGCGGTCTTTGGGCAGCCTGAGATCAACATCGGGATATTGCCCGGCGACGGCGCAACGCAAAGGCTGACACGTGTGGCTGGCAAATCTCTGGCCATGCTAATGATCCTGAGCGGCCAGTCCATTACGGCCAGCAAGGCGATGCAGGCAGGCCTTGTCGCGGAAGTTGTCGAAAACGGCCGGGCACAGACGCGAGCGCTTGAACTAGCCGATCTGATTGCGCAAAAGCCTCCCCGTTCAGCTGAACTTGCCAAAGCGGCCGTTCTCGCTGCGTTTCAGACCACGCTGGACGCCGGCCTCGAGTTCGAGCGGCAAGCGATACGTCACGCTTTCAGCACAGCTG
The DNA here is from genome assembly GCF_028128765.1 of Bradyrhizobium sp. CCBAU 51627. Classification (GTDB taxonomy): domain Bacteria; phylum Pseudomonadota; class Alphaproteobacteria; order Rhizobiales; family Xanthobacteraceae; genus Bradyrhizobium. The sequence continues at coordinate 494,869 of NZ_LBJG01000024.1, read as the reverse complement.
ACCAGCAGGAGGGCATGAACGCCTTCTTTGAGAAGAGGCCGCCGAACTATCGCAGGACCTAGCCACCGCGACTGGCTCGCACGCGGCGCCGGCGAAGCTCGCCCGCGCAACATGCGGTGTTCAACACTCCTTCGGCTCGACCGGGCCGGCGCTACGGGCTACGATCTCGTATTGGCCGGCCTTTGCCACACCAATGTACATGTTCATCCTGCAGTGGCGCTTGCCCGGCACCATCTCCGCCGGCCCGCCAGGCCCTTGCGCAATCTTGGCGTGGTCAAGCGCGGTAGCGACGGCCTCGCGGTCAATTGTACCGGCTTCCCTCACTGCGGCTTCCCACAGCTTCAGTCCTCGATAAGTGCCGGTCGCGGCGCTGCCTGCTGAGAACCGGAACTTGCCTGGAAACTGCTTTTCGTAGGCCGACTGAATCTCGGCGCTCACCGGATCTTCCGCCGCGAGCGCCTTGTAATAGTCAAGGCTGCTGGCGAGGCCTTCGATCTCATGAGCCTGATTCATTTCGAGCGTGTTCTCGTCATAGTAGACGCAGCCCAGCTGTCCCCCATTCCTGGAAAAGCCCGCTTCATAAAGCTGTTTGAAGAACGAGCCGACGCCCGGGGGGATAATGCTGTTGAATACGACGTCCACCTTGTTGGACGTGATGCGGCTCACGGTGGATGAAAAATCGATCTGGTCGAGCGGGTAGTACTCCTCGAATACCACCTCCCCGCCGCTGTTCTCGATCACCTTGCGCGCGTAGGCATTGATTGTTTGCGGCCAGACGTAGTTGGAGCCAGGCAGCGCAAAGCGTCTGCCACCGTTCTTGATCAACCACGGAATGAACCGGTCGCAATTCTGCGCCGGTACCGGTCCGGTGCAAAACAGATAGGGCGTGCACTCCCTGCCTTCGTAGGCCTGCGGATAGATGTAGAGCGTCCTGCCACGAGAGATGATGATGTCCTTGATGGCGTTGCGCATCGAGCTCGCAATGCCGCCGAGCACCAGATCGACCTTGTCTCGCTGAACCAGCTTGCGGACATTGCCGACAGCAACCGACTCGTTGGACGCAGTGTCCTCGATCAGGAGCTCGATCGGGCGTCCCAGGAGACCACCGTTCTCGTTGATCTCGCTCGCGACCATGCGAGCGACATTGGCGTCGGTATTCCCAGCAAAGCCGAGTGCCCCCGTAAGGTCGGTGGCAATGCCAATCCTGATCGGGCCCTCGGCGGCGTTGGCCCAGTCAGGACGGATCATCCAGCTGCCCGGGCCGGCCCAAATGGCCGCAGACGCAAAGGCGAAATTGCCGAGAAAGCGGCGGCGGCTGAGTTGCCGGTGATCATTCAACATCGAACTGGCCTCCCCTTGGCTCATGGCCTTAAATCCGAGCGCCCTGCTCTTTCCTCTGGGCGCGGTAGCCGGAAAGCTATCCGTCCTTATTGGGTTCAAGCAGCCTCTTCCGCTCGCGTTTGGGTAAAATCGCGTAACGGGCAGCCTTCAGGACAGTCTGAAGAACTCCCTCGCGTTCTCGCCTAGGATTCTGACCGCCAGGCGCTCTGCGTCTCGTGATCGAAAGTAACCGTTCGCGACCTTTTCGTTCAGAACCTCGCTGATGAGCCGGCGCGCGCCCTGTATCGCGGCAAACGTCTCCTCAACGTGAAGACAATCTCCTCCGATCATCATTCGCGATTCATCCGGCAAGACTTCGATAGCCTCGTGCAGGGCGAGCTTGAAATGTGACGGGCTCAACAGAAAGGACCAGCACAAATCAAGCCAGACATTTCGGTAAACAAAGGCCATTCCCAACAAGTCCCGGCTCCAGGGATAGGCCAAATGCATCAGCAGAAAGCGCGTCCGGGGATGACGCTCAATCAACCCGGTCATTCGCAGGGGGTGGGAGCCGCTTATGATTGCCGTTCCAAGGTGAGTTTGGACTGGCAGGTCGGCCTCGCCTGCGAGCTGGCAAAACAAGTCGACGACAAAGTCAGAGAAAGCCTTGCGCGCCACAGGGGATGGAGACCTTTGTCCCCAGGCCTGCCGAGCCAGGTCCTCATTCGGTTCGTCAAAGCTTAGATCCCGGTCATAGGCGAGCGCGTTTTTGAGCGCAACGTGATTGCGCCAGGCGCAGCCGGATACGAGCTCGCGGATTGCATCGCAATAATCGTCAAAGGTTTTCACCTCCATGCCAAGGCGCCGCAGCAACGTATGGCCGCAATTTCCATTGTGATCGCGGGATTCCGGGTGCCAGCCGAGGGCGAATGCGTTGATCCGGAGGACCGCATCGTAGTTTTGTCCAAGACCCGGGCGCGGATCCATCAACGGATCGAGAAAAGGGTCCGTTACGATCCGCCCAATGGCGGCGCGCCCAATCACTTCACTTGGCCATGTCGCCTCCTTGTGGCGCGAGCGCACGGAAGCGTCTACCGCCTCCCAGTTGTCGCGCGTGATTCCGGTTTCGGCGACGCCGTAAAGCTCGGCTATACCGCCGGCGAGGTTGCGAACGAATGCGTTCGATCCACTCTTCTCCAGGAACGCCGCAAGGGCTTCCCAGGTGGTCGGCTCGGTAGCGGTAGATAACATGTCGCCCGTCGCCTTGGGCTCGGATGGCAGGACGTTGCTTGTCCAAGCCGCATAGCTCTGCTGGAAGAGTTTCAACAGATTTACGTCCCGGCTATGTGCCACCTCGGGCATGTGATGTTCATGGACATCGACGACTTGGCACGCATTCACAAAATCACTCATGGTTTTGGACATCGTTCCTCTCTGTTCAGTCATCTCAAGGAACTTCAGCGCGCCATCTTCCGGGCTGTGATGGCAGCCGGGGACGCCTCTACGGCGCCAGATACGTCAGGAGCCGCGGGTCGTCGCGTAATTGCTGCGAGGGGCCCGACAGCGCGACACGGCCGCGATCGAGCACATAGGCGTGCTCCGCGACACGCATTGCAAGATCGAGATGTTGCTCAACGATGATGATGGCGATCTCTCTGGCCAGCTCCATCAAGCGCTCGGTAATCTCCTCGATGACGCCGATCCAGACACCCTCGGTCGGCTCATCCAATAGGAGAAGCTTAGGGTTTCCGAGCATCGCGCGGGCGATTGCGAGCATCTTGCGCTCGCCACCGGACAGCGTTCCGGCCGGCTGATCCAGGCGCTGGCCGAGTTTTGGAAACATCCTCATGACCCGGTCCACTGCCGATCCATCGCGGTGCAAAAGCGATCCGACGGCGAGATTGTCGCGCACGGACAGGCGCGCGAACACCGAATGCTCTTGCGGCACATATCCAATACCGGCCCGCACCCGCTCTTCGGTGCGGCGGCGATCGATGTCCCGGCCGCCGAACTGCACGCCGCCCTTCCATGCCGGCAGTTCACCCACGATCGCCTTCATGAGCGTGCTCTTTCCGGCGCCGTTGCGGCCAAGGACGGCCACACCGCCGCGCGGCGGGACGGCCATATTGACGCCGAACAAGACCTGGCTGCGTCCATAGCCGGCGTCGAGATGCTTGATATTGAGGAATTCAGGCACGGCGCAAATAGATCTCCTGGACGCTTCTGTTGGCCTGGATCTCGGCAACCGTCCCTGACGCCAGAACCTTGCCCTGATCGAGCACCGTTAGCCGGTCGCACATGTCGCGGATGAAATCGAGGTCATGCTCCACGATGACGAGCGAGCAATGCTGTTTGATCGGCTGCAGCAACTCGCCCGTGACGCGGCGCTCCTCGAGGCTCATGCCACCGGTCGGCTCGTCCAAGAGCAGAAGGCGCGGCCGGCATGCGAGCGCCATCGCGATCTCCAGCCATTGCTGCTGCCCGTGAGACAGGGTCGCCGCAGCATCAAAGGCGCGATCGGCGAGCCGGAACTGGAGGAGCAGCGTCATGACCTCCTCGTGCAGTCGTCCCCGACTGCGCGAGAACGCCAGATCCAGCAGTGAGGACCGGGCCTGCAGCGCGAGCAGGATGTTGTCGTAAAGCGTGAGGGACGGTAGCACAGCGGTGATCTGGAATTTCAGGCTCATGCCCGCTCGCGCACGCTCTGGCGGCGTCAACGAGGTGACGTCAGTATTGATGAACGTCACCTTGCCTTGCGTCGGCACTAGCGCACCTGCAAGACACTTCATCAGCGTGCTCTTGCCCGAGCCGTTCGGCCCGATCAGGCCATGAAACTCTGTCTCGCCGACGGTGAGCGCCGCTCCGTCCAGCGCGGTGAGCTTGCCGAAGACCTTGGAGATGCCCACGGCTTCAAGGAGCGGCATTGCGCTTCTCCTTCAGGCTCGGGCCGAAATTACCGACACGTTCCCGTTCGCCCAGCACCAGGCTGATCAAGCCTAGCGGACGGAACAGAATGACGAGCAACAGCAGAACGCCGAGAATGATCGGCCAGATATCGCGATAATTGTCGGAGAGCCAGAAGCTGAGGCCCTCGACAATCGCGGTGCCGATGACCGCGCCGATCAATGTCCCGGAGCCGCCGAACAGGACGTAGAGCACGACCTGGGTCGACATGACGACGCCCAGCATGTTGGTCCAGACGAACCCCTCGTGAAACGCATAGAGGCTACCGGCAGTCCCCGCGATCGCGCCGCTGATTGCGAATATGATCGCCTTCAAATGTTGCACTTTGTACCCGAAGAAGGCGATGCGCTGTTCGTTCTCTCGCAATCCCGCCAGCGCCAGACCGAACTGCGACCTCAACAAAAAGCGCGACAGAAGGTAGATCAGAACCAGAGTGGCGAGCACCAGGTAATAAAACCCTGGTCCCTCGCTCAGTTGGTATGAGCCGATTGTCATCGGTTGGATCGAAGGGATACCGTTCTGGCCGCCAAGGTAATGAGAGCCTCTCGCAAGCCGGTCAGCTGTGTAAGCTCCGGTCATCGTACCAAGCGAAACGAAGACCACACTGGAGGGGTGACGGCCAAGCAGCAGGAAACCAGCCAGCAACAATGCCGCCACAAAACCGATCAGGGTTCCAGCCGGGAGGACGGCAAAAATCGATCCGACTCCGAAGTCGCGTGAAAGCAGCGCCACTCCGTAGCCGGCCATGCCGAAGAACAACGACTGACCCAAGCTCAAAATCCCGGCATAGCCCCACACCAGGTCGAACGACAACGCAAAGAGGCACAGGATGAGCACTCGCGTCGCATAGACAGTGATGTAATCCCGCAGGACGAGCGGTGCGATCGAAGCTGCAATGAGCAATGCCACTTCGAGAATCGGGAGCACCTTCATTCGCCCGGCGAAGGCAGATGCCGTGGCGGGCGAACGAGCAGCTTCAATCACGTGTGGCGGGGGCTGTATGTCAGTGCCGGTCGATGACATCAGCACTCCTTCGGTTCGACCAGGCCGGCGCTACGGGCGACAATCTCGTACTGGCCGCCCTTCGCCACTCCAATGTACATGTTCATCTTGCAGTGGCGCTTGCCGGGCGCCATTTCGGCAGGCCCGCCCGGCCCTTCCGCTATCTTCGCGTGGTCGAGGGCTGCGGCTACCGCGTCACGGTCGATTGTACCGGCCTCCTTCACTGCAGCCTCCCACAGCTTCAATCCTCGATAGGTGCCGGTCGCGGCGCTGCCTGCAGAGAATCGGAACTTGGCAGGGAACTGCTTGTCGTAAGCCGACTGAATCCTGGCGCTCACCGGATCCTCCGCCGCGAGCACCTTGTAGTAGTCGAGGCTGCTCGCAAGCCCTTCAATCTCCTGGGCCTGGTTCATTTCCAGGAAATTTTCGTCGTAATAGACGCACCCCAGCCGCCCGCCGTTTTTGGAGAAGCCGGCTTGATAAAGCTGTTTGAAGAACGGGCTCACGCCCGGCGGCACAATGGCGTTGAACACCACGTCGACTTTGTTGGATATGATGCGGCTGACCGTCGACGAAAAGTCGATCTGATCGAGCGGGTAGTATTCTTCGAAGACGACTTCGCCACCGCTGCTCTCGATCACCTTGCGCGCATAGGCGTTGATCGTTTGCGGCCAGACATAATTGGAGCCAGGCAGCGCAAAGCGCTTGCCACCATTCTTGACCAACCAGGGAATGAACTGGTCGCAATTCTGTGCCGGTACCGGGCCGGTGCAGAACAGATAGGGTGTGCATTCTTTACCTTCGTAACCCTCGGGATAAATATAGAGCGTCTTGCCGCGAGAGATAATGACGTCCTTGATCGCATTGCGCATCGAGCTCGAAATACCGCCGATCACCAGATCGACCTTGTCTCGCTGGATCAGCTTGCGCACATTTCCTACGGCGACGGATTCGTCGGAGGCAGTATCCTCAATCAGGAGTTCGATCGGGCGTCCCAACAGGCCGCCGGAGTCATTGATCTCCTTGACCAGCATGCGAGCGACATTGGCGTCGGTGTTGCCGGCAAAGCCGAGTGCCCCCGTAAGATCGGTCGCAATGCCGAGCCTGATCGGACCTTCCGCAGCATTTGCCCAATCCGGACGGATCACCCAGCTGCCCGGACCCGCCGCGATGGCGGCGGAGGTGAAGGCGAGATTGCCGAGAAAGCGGCGGCGGCTCAGTTGACGGCTGGCGTTGATCATCGATTGACCCCTCTTCCCGAAACAAGGCCTTGCGGCCGGAACTTGATGAAAATGATGGCGAGCACGAACACCAGAACGTCGGCGATGACCGGTGACATCAGCCAAGGCAGCCAAGCGCTGAACGTACCGATGACGTTGGCGCCAGCGACCGAGCCCGCGAAGGACCCGACGCCACCGACCATCACGGCAACGAAACCCTGGATAAGAAAGCGGATGCCGAGATCTGCAAACAGCGAGAAGACCGGCACGATCAGCGCGCCGGCGAGACCCGCGAGCGCCGCACCAAAGGCAAAGGTGACGCTGTAGATCATGCCCGTGGAGATGCCTGAGGCACGCGCCAGTTGTGGGTTCTCCAGCGAGGCGCGGACTCGCAGGCCGAACGAGGTGTAGGCGAGCAGTGCATGGCTCGCGGCCATGACCAGCAAAGTGATGACGACGATGACGCCGCGCCAGGAGGCGAAATGCAGACTACCGATCGTAATAGAGCCACTGATTGGCTCCGGGACCGAGAGATAAAGCCCCCCGGTCAGGCCGCGCACGGCTTCGCGAATGATCAGCCCGAGCGCATAGGTGCCGAGCATGGCGACAATTGGAGCGGCATAGAATCGTCGTACGACCAGTTTTTCCAGGACGAAGCCAAGCGTGCCGACCGCGACGGGCGCGGCAAGCATGCCGAGCGGGACCGGTAAACCGACGCTGTGCACGAGATAAGTGACGTACGCGCCGAGCAGGACGAACTCGCCTTGCGCGAAGTTGAAGATGCCCATCATGCTGGCAATGATCCCGAGCCCGAGCACGACCAGCACAACGATGGCACCAAAGCTCAAAATCTCGAAGGCCGCGATAAGTAGCGTATCCATGTTGCTGCGTCACATTCCTTGGGCTTGGGAGCAAATCATCTTCACGCCGAGCGCTCGAAGGCGTGAGCTGCACGTTGGAATGCGAAGGGCTGCTGACACGAGAGCGCTCCTGGAAGGTCATCCCGACAAGGGGAGTTGCAGGCAATGGTGAGCTTCTTGGGCGGCCCGCCTGTCGGCGCTTCATTCACGACATGCGGCGCGAGATTGCCTAGATCAACGCAGGAAGATTTGAGTAATGTTGGGTAATGTTGGCCAGGCGACCGACATTGCGGGACACGTTAAAGAGGCCCCGCCGGGTCGCCGGCCGTTCTCGCCAGCCCAATTTCGATGCAGCCAAAAGCGATAGAGAGCTATCCGCATGCCGTCACCGCAGACGCTCGCAAACGCGCGTCGTTAGCGCTTGCCGAACTATCGGAGGAAACCAGACGAGCTGACGCACCACTTCACGATGGCCGCAGGCAGTGAGTTCGGCACCGAGAAGGTATCAAGTCATTGTGGCCGAACACCTTGCTTGCCGACCAGCGGAAATGTGAATTCAATTCCCGCACCCGCAAACGTGGCCAACAGAGTCTGTAGCAGATCGTCGGATGCGGGAAGCGTGTCATTGTACTCTTCGAGCCGCCTGATGACGGCGCATGACAACCCGCTTCGCTCGGCCAACTGCTTCACCGACCAGTTCAGCATCCCCCGTGCGGCTCGCAATTGCCTCCACGTGAGCTTCGATGCGCCTTTCCGCTCCCTTGCGAGTTATTCTAATGCGCGTCGATCCACAAGCCGAGCCACTCCCTTACACCGCCATTGCTGTTGCCGAGCGGTACAGCCGTGCATTGATGGCAACGGTAAGCTCCATCTGCCTGCCGCAACCGGGCCTCCACCTCGTATGGCTGTCCCGTCGCTAAGGAGACTTGCCAGTCCCTCAAAACGGGTTCGCGTTCCTTGTCATGGAGAAGGTCCGCCCACTTTCCCGGATTGCTGTATTCCACGCAGGGGGTCTGGATCGGAAAACGCGCTGATGTGACCATCACAACTGGCTGTCCCATACGAGCCCCCGAACGATCCGTGCCAGAGCTCTCGAGCGCTCCGTTGCAATGTTGAGAGCCTTGGACAAGTTTTGCTTTTCCGTGACATCGGTAGCAAGGCCAAGCATCCATTGCGGCTTGCGGTCGGGTCCGACAACGGCTCGGCTCGGCTCGGGCGCAAATCCTGCGCAAGGTGCCGTTGTGCCGGATGATCCGAAATTCACCCTCGAGTGTCGCATGGGCGATTGATCGCTGTCCGAACCTGCGGACGCAGCCGCCGTCCTCGCGATGAATTCTCCTGTCGATCTCGGCAGGGGACGGTTCCGTTTGACGCGGGTCCAGTCCGAACACTTCGTAGAATCCGGGAGACCATTGCATCTGCCCACTGTCATTGCTCCGCCACAGGCCGATCGACTTTTTTTCGATAAAGAGAAGTATATCGGCCAGGCTGATGCTGCCGGCGCTCAAGCGATGTGGGCTTCTGATCAGGCGAACTGCAATCAGTTGCGGACACTTTCATGTCTTGTCCATCGAGGAAGGGCCGCCGGTCTGGGCACATTGTAGTTGCCGTACCCAAGTGGTATGCAGGCCCGGGGTAGGCCATGAAGGCTGCCCGGCATACCGCCGCAGATGCATGGGCCCTCGTCAGCGGCTTGCCCAGAATGGAAGCCCCTCGCGTCATCTGATGGTGCTTCAGGCGTACATTGATGGCAGTGGTACCGGCGATAAGCGGTCGCTTGTTTTGGCCGGCTATATTGCCGATGCTGACACGTGGGCCAGCTTTTCAGATGAATGGAAAGCGCAACTGGACCATGCCCAAATGGCGCGGTTCAAAATGTTCGAGATGAAAGAGCGGCTAGAAATAGCTGCGTACTTTTACCGACTGATTGAAAAGCACAACATACAAGCAGCCATCTCAATTGCGGTTGATACGGCCGCCCTCAAGAAGGCCGTTCGCGAATTGGTTACAGAAACCGTGCTCGGGCGAGAAAACCTTGAAAATCCATATTACATCGCATCGCGCGGCCTCATTGAGATTTTGGCCATACATCAGCAGAAATTCATGCAGTTGAACGATCCAGTAGATTTCATCTTCGATGACGAGTCGGAAAAGGTTCATATCTTGGAGATGTGGGACTGGATGAAGGTATTGATGAATCCAGCGGCGCAAGGCCGTATCGGCAGCACGCCAATCTTCAGACCAGATGAAAGATTTATGCCGCTCCAAGCCGCTGACCTGTACGCATGGTGGATCAGGAAATGGCACAATGAAGGGAATCGAGAGGCTATCCAGAGCTATCAGTTTCCCTGGGGATGTAAGAGAGACATACCTCAAATCCATATAGACCTGAAGGAAAGCGGCATCCGCAGGACTCTTGCTGATGCAATAAAAAAGATGCCTTTCACCAGATCCGTGATGAGTGCTTTCTCCGGACCGCAAGATGCGGCGCGGTGGCTAAGTCGGCGACGTGAAGGGGTCAGGATGACTTTGCCCGACCCGACCTCGCGGCTGTTGACGAAGTGATTTTTCCTAGGGCCCGCTCAAACTTTTCGCCACTCTCGTCAACGCCAAGCTCACGAGCGGTTTGCATGAATCGCTCGGATTGTTCTTTGTCGGTCAGTTTCGTTTTTGGCTCTGCCTTTTTCCCTTTTGGGGGAGCGGCGGCTTTTGCCGTAGGGCGCCTCTTGGCTAGTTAGTTGTCTTATAGGTGAGGCGCTTTCCAGCGGCACCCTTCAACGCACTTCTGCACGGTCGAGATCGTTCACGCCAAGAGCAACGCGATTGCTGCAGCGGAAATCAAACTCGTTCAAATATCGGTGCAAATGCTTCTCGGCGCAATGCTGATAGGTACCCTTCATGCCGCGCGGCAGCGGGATTGACTGCTTCCCGCCTGTCCTTCTTAGCGCGAAGCAGACCGTCTCCCCGGCATCCAGCGCGAGCTGGCCCTTCATCGAGCCGGCCAATCCGGATCTTCGGGCCTTGCAGATCCTGCAGCACGCCGATCGGCCGATTTAATTCCAGCTCCAACGCACGGATCGAGGCGAGCACACGGGCGTGATCGTCATGGGTCCCGTGGCTGAAGTTCAGCCTGAAAGTATCAGCCCCCCAAAGATAGAGCGCACAAAGCTTTTCAGGTCATGCGGTTGCCGGCCCAACGGTTGCGACAATCTTGGCATGGCGTGAGCGGCGCATCGTGCCTCTGCAGGTCAGAAGATAAGCTCGGCATCAAACGAGATAGGGCCGCCCATAAGATATTCAAAGCGAGCTGGCCGACGTTGCCGTCCGTCGTTTCTGGACCAAGAGGTGAAAACACTGCACTTACGCTCCGGATGCTGCCGCGGTCTGTCCTTGATGAGTGGATTGTACGATGCTGTTCACCGCGCGGTAGGCGAACACGATGGCCGGTCCGATCGTAATGCCTGCCCCAGGATAGATCCCACGCATCGGTGAGGTCATGTCGTTGCCGCAGGCATAAAGACCTGCGATCGGCACGCCGTTTCCATTCAGGACCCTTCCGCCAGGATCCGTTGACAGGCCGGTCGCCGTTCCGAGGGTTGCCGGGACAATCGGAAGCGCGATGAATGGCCTGTTTTTGATAGCCCCAAGGTTTGGGTTCTTCTTTCCGACCGACGGATCTCCCAGGGTTCGGTTGAAAGCCGATTCACCGCGTTTGAAGAGCGGATCGCTTCCTTCAGCTGCGTGGGCATTATGTTCTTCAACGGTCTTTTGCAGCTCTTTCGGGTCGAGCCCCAATTCCGCCGCAAGCTCCGCAATCGTCCGGCCAATTTCGATGTAGCCCATGCGGGCATATTTCTTGATGCTCAAAGTCCAGGGCCAGGGGAGCAGGTGTCCCATGCCTCTGAGGCGGACGAATTCCTTGTCGCAGATGAAATAGAACCGCTTGTCCGCCGGATAGCCGTTGTTGAACATGGCAAGGCAGATGTCGTGGTAGGAATTGGATTCATTGACGAAGCGCTTGGCGTTTGGCCCTACGGCGATGACACCTGGACGGCCACGATCGAGCCAGCCGTACGGGACCACTTGCGAGGAGCGGCCGTTCCTAAGGATCGACACGGGCGTCCAGAATCCACTCGATGCAACGTCATTATCGATCGCAGCTCCGAGCTTGCCTGCGAGCGCAATGCCGTCTCCAGTGACATCGCTGTGAGCCAGCGTATCATTGTGCTGGTGGGCTCGGCTGAGCTGGGCTCTCAACTGACCGTTCCGCGCAAAGCCACCAGTTGCCAGGATCACCCCGTGAAAGGCGCGGATGCGGAGATCGGCGCCATCACGCTTGACGATTGCGCCAGTGACTCTCCCGCCCTCTTTCGTCAGATCAACCGCTGGGCAGCTTGGCCGGATTTCAACGCCATATCTGCGCAGGCTGACCAGTAACCGCGCGATCAGCGCATTGCCCCCGCTGAGTTCAGTGCCTCTCCTGTAGCGCAGCCGATCGCTTGCGTAGCGGCCGACGCGGCGCAGGACGTGCTTGAGCGCGGCAGCCGACTGGAAGGGATTGAGGAAGCTTCTGACCTCGCTGGATGAAATCATCATCCCGCCGAGCACGACCCGGATCGGATCACCTATCAGGTCGAAATCCTTGCCGAGAAGCCGTCCGTCATAAGGTGCGGGGCTCAGCGCCCGGCCCTTGTCAACCCCGCCGATCTGGCTCGAATGATAATCGGGGGCGGAGGCCAGTGTGAATTTGACTTCACTCCCATTCTCCAGGCCGGCGAGCGCTGTCGGGCCGTCTTCAAGATAGGCGTCTACGAACTCAGCGCGATAATAGTTGCCAAGTTCGTGTTGCAGATAGGTCTTCGCTTTCGCGATCGAATCATCAATTTTTGCCGCTCGAGCCTGCATTGAGCATGGAACCCAGATCATGCCGTTCGACAGGGCGGTGGTGCCACCGAGCCGGGCAGACTTCTCGCACACGGTCACGCGAAGACCGGCCTTTGCCGCATAGAGCGCCGCCGACAGTCCGGCCGCGCCGCTGCCGATCACGAGCACGTCCGTCTCCCAATCATGCGTTGGCTTGCTCGCTTGGGAGAAGGAAGCGGTATTGGGCTTCAATTTAGTGATCTGGTTATTCATTCGTGCCTCGGTGCAGACTCTGCCGTGAATGCTGTCGCTTTCGCGGGAGCGGAACGGCTTTGAATTCTTCGGCTGCAGCCTTCACCGCCCGCTCGATCGGGATCCGTTCGATGGAGGAGGCGCCAACAAAGCCGACACATCCGGTCGATCGGTAGACTTCCGAGGTATCCTGAGGCTCAGCGATTGCCCCGCCATGGCAGAGAAGGATGACATCCGGGCGAACGGCCTGAGCCGCAGCATTGATCTCGTTGATGCGCCTGATGGCCTCTTCAATCGACTGTCCCTCCTCATGACCAACGAGCCCGCCGCGCGTTGCGCCGACATGTGGGACGAGGCAGTCGGCTCCTGCGGTTGCCATCGCTTTGGCATCGTGCGCGCTTGCGACATAGGCGAGCGAGAAGATGCTCTTCCTGCGGGCCGCTGCGATCATCTCGACCTCACGTTCAAAGCCGAGCCCGACGCGGCCTCGACGATCTCGCCATTTCTCACCCATCGTTGAAATGGTCGGGTAATTGATCACGCCGGAGAAGCCGGCAGCCCAGAACTTGTCCAAGAGATCATCGAGATCGAGCCGGAGGGGATCCCAGGCCTCGATACCGCCGATAACAGGAACGGAGGAGACGACGTTGCGGATCTCCGCCGCGAGCCCGAGCGTGCGTGCATTGGAATCACCGATCCGGCTCGTCGGCAGCCCCATCAACCGCGACAGCCCGGTGCTGTAGACCACGAGCATGTCGGCGCCGCCGAGAGCTGCGCATTTTGCGACGAGGCCGCAACTGCTTGCCGCGGCAAGCACTGCCTTCCCCGCCGCAACTTGAGCTGTGATCTTTGCAAGTATTTCGGGCCGATCAAACATCCGCACGGGATGAATCTCCTTGTGTCAATTGTTCGACGATCCACGATGCGGCCGCCTCCGCAAATTCCGGATCATTGATGTGACAATCCAGCTCGCGAGCGATGATCGAGCGCGGCAGATGCCGCCTGACCGCGTCGAACCAGGCTCTATCGGCTTCAGGATTTCGAAAGATGCCGCCGTCCCGGTCATAGTCAGACACCCCCTTGGCCGGCCACAAAACGAGAGCGGGCGCCTTTGCTTGCGAAAGGCGCGCGCCTGTGAGCCTTCCTATGCGCTCGTTCTCCGAGACGGTCGTGCGCATGAGCGTCGTGAAGGGGGTATGCGCATAGAGTTGGCGCCCTTTGAACTCGGCAGGCACGCTCGAGGGCGGGCCAAAATTCACCATATCGACGGCCCCCGGCGCGATGAGCTGCGGAATCATGCGGTGAGAAGCTGCTTTGAGCCGATCCGAACCTGCACTGGCGGTGCCGCCGACGAGCTCGTCAGCAAGCTCGGTTGTGGTCAGATCGAGCACCGCATCGAACTCACCGGCGGACACGAGTTGCTCCATCTTGCGTCCACCCGCGCCATTGGCCGGAAAGACGATCGCGTCGATGCCTGCCTCTGCCAGCCGCGCGACACAGCGATTTGCCGCCGGCGTCGTGACCCCAAAGGCCGTGATCGCAACAATCTTTCTCTTCTGCCGACCTTGAGCCGCTACATAACGCATCGCCGCAATGGCCCGCCCGGCATTGTCCAGAACGCGTTCGGTGAACGCGTTGATTCCGAAGAGATCGACCAGGGTCGGATAGAGGATGACGTCGTTTTGGAGGGCCAGTTCGGCCAGGAGGGCTGGCCTTGCGCTGCTCACCAGCAGCTTCGGGAATCCATACGGCAACTCCGAAACAACTTCACCGAAGACTGCACTGCCTTTGCCGCCCGCTACTCCGACGATGGCGTCGATCGCACCTAATCGCAGGAGCTCCTTCACCTCTTCACGCGCACTTGCAGCTATTTCCCGTAAGAGTTCGGCGGGTGCGACCACCCGTGCATCGCTGCAGTCCGACGCGCTTCTGCCTGTCCTGTTTGATGTGCCTACATCAATCGTGAGAGTCTTGCGGCCGCACTGTTCGATGACGCGCGCGAGATAAGCGGTTTCGCGGCCCTTTGTGTCCAGGGTTGCGACGATCGCGACCTTGCCGGCAGGATCGGACGGGTGACCATCCCGGACTGACCTCTGGTCGTCCGCGCAATGGTGAGACACGATCTTCCTCCTGGACGTTTTTGGACACCTGGAGGTCTAGATCGGAGTAAAATGGCACATAAGCCCGGATACGAGCGCGATTGGGTAAAGTTGGGTAGGTGCAAAGCGGCCGTAGCAGCAGCAGCCGCTTCCCGAGAGGCTCAAGGTCCGATTAACAGCAGATTGCACGTCCAGAAGTTTGCAGGTGGCGTTGAATAGCCGTACAGCGCTGAGAGCGCTGACCAAGGCGACGTCCTTGGCGAGCCAAGAGCGCTCCGGCGCTTGCCGCATCCTTGAGAAGGATCACAGGCAATGGGGCGGGCAGAAGGCTTCCCCTGTGCTTCGATGAAGGTGCCTCGATGAGGTACAGCGGTTTCGAAGCGAGGTGATTGAGGGCCGTGTGACGATGGAAGCCGCCTCCCATTTGGATGGACTGAGGCGAGCGTCAGCTGGCGAAGCTTTGATGGTTTGGGCTCCCCCGCATGGCGGCGCGCTCCGAGACAAAAAGATGCCGCTGCCGGAGTTTTCCAGCAGCGGCGCTGAGTCAGGGAGGAAAGCAGACGACCGGTCTGCTAGCGGATTCGTCAGGCGCAGCGATAGCTCCCCCCAGACGCTTCACGGGCCCTTTTTCAGAACGAGCCGAGCTCGGGCCAGCATCGGCAAATCGTATCCGGCAGGCGAGGACAGACGCGGAAAGGCCACTCAAGCATACCGCAAGCAAGAACAGCGATGACGGCCCTTAGCATCCATCGCTTCCAGCCGAGCCTGGCTCCCTCGCCGAGGGAAGACATGACATTGCTCCTCCAAGATCGACAGTGGTGGTCTAGACCTCGATGGAGCGGCGTGTAAGATCGGCGAAACGTTCAAATGGGTAGAATTGGGTAGAACCGTGAGAGCCAATGTCTTAGGTCGCCTTGTCGCAAGTCTCTCCTCGTCTCGCGGTGATCAGATGACGATCTATGCTCCGTCACTGCGGACCCTTCCGCAGAATGCCATGTTCGTCATGGCTACACTTCCCGTCATCGACTGGAACGACTGTCTCCTGCGAGACTTGCAAACGAGCCCCAAAGCGCCCCCTTCCTGCTACGCGGCGATCGTCATGATCGATCCGTTTGCCTGCTGGGAAGACCTGGTAGATCTGTTACAGGATGCAAAGATGACCGGAGTGACAAACTTTCCGCCTGCCTCCATGATTGAACGGACACCGGCAGGAGCGCCGATCGATCGCGGTCAGGAGCTCGAGCTTCGGAGAATGGAGTGGTTTGCAAATCGCGGGTTCAAAGTCCTGTTTGTCGCGGCAAACGAGTCGGAGATGAGAGCAGCAGAACAACGCTTGGGTTCGCAGCTGGGTGGGTTCGTCTATCTGCGTCCCGATGCGCTTGCGCTGCCGATTGGAGCGGACATAACGTTCGTAAGCCTTGGCTCTCAAGGAGCGTCCGTACCGAAATTCGCGCTGGAGCATGCAGCCACATCCAAACAGCCGCTTCGACGAGCATGAGGCGTTATTCGAGGATCCGCAGCTTCTTGATTTTATTATAGAGGGTTTTTCGCGAAAGCCCGAGAGAGCGGGCAGTCTTGCCGCGGTGAAGCCTGTTTCTCTTCAAGCCCTCAATAATCCAGTCTCGCTCCGAAAGAGAAACGGGCGGCCTTGCATGTGAGGCTGTGTCCAAAAGCGGCTTTAGCACCTCACCGGTGATGTGACTTGCTGGAAGGGTTACGAGCTGGTTCACGACCTGCCGCAGCTCGCGCAAATTGCCCGGCCAGTCGTGCCCGGCGAGCGCGAGAAATGCAGAGTTTTCGATTGTGAGCGTCTGGGCGCTGGAATCCCCCTTTGCTTCGACCGTGAAGTGTTGAATGAGTTGCGGCAAATCTTCAAGCCTGTCGGGCAGCGAAGGTAATTGGACATCGAGGCCGGTAAAAAGGGCGAGAAGCCGCGCGCACAGAACCGTTTCAAGGCCAGCGCCGCGCTCGACCGTGGCGGTCGCAATGATCCGGGCATTGGAACGCATCACAGTTACCCCGTTCAGAGGGGTAAATCCGCCTGTCTCGAGGTAATCGGCAAGCCGCTCCTGTCCGTCGCGCGAAAGTTGGTCGACATGCAGTAGCACGACGGCACCGTCACTCGACGCCTCCAGGAGTGACAATTGGCGTCTGCCGCTCTCAAGACGCTCGGCGCCGAACAACGGGCCAAGTATATTCATCGCCGGACCGAGGCGGCAATGAAACAACGCCGTCTTGGCGTGCCTGCGGTCGCTAAACGCGTGAACCAGGGTTGCTATTCTACGCTTGCCAGAGCCAGCCTCCCCCCAGATGAGGACCGGGCGTGGGGTCGCCGCTACGCGTTTGGTGATCTCAAGGATGCGCTTCATTGCCGAGGACTGCGCGATCACACCGTGCCTGAAACCACTCAACTGTAGCTGTCGTTCGAGCAGATCCACTTTCTCGCGCAACAGGTGGATGGTCTTGAAGCCTGATGTCACCTCAAGTACCGACATCTCGAGGGGCACGCGGTCCAGCGAGGAGCCTCCAATGAACCCTTGAATTCCAGTCTCGCGGCAGATGTCGAGGAGTTCGTCCGGCTTCGTAATGGGGCCGCCCCCAAGCAGGCAGATGGTGCTCTTGTTGACGGATTGAGCAACGCGCGCAACGGCGCTCGTACGCGCTGTAAGTTCAGATAGGCTGAGCGACGGATCGGCTCCGCTTTCAACCGCGCGGTTTAGATTGAAGTTGATGCAAATGGCCTCGGCGCCGGCTTCGACCATGCGACGCGCTTCGGATTGGCTGCGCGTATAGGCAATCGTCATCAGGCCGCGTTCTGCAGCTTTCACGAGGAGCTCGATTTCCCGGGCGTAACCAAGACCACACTTCTCGAGCAATGACCTGCGCTCATCGTCGATGTGGATGACCGATGGGAAGTTGGTCACACCGGCAAATCCCCATTTGATGATCCGATCGAGCCAACGATCAAGATCAAGCTCGGGGTCGAAGGTACAGGTGCCGAAGAAGACTGGCAGTTTGGTACTCGGGAGGATTTCGGTCCGTCCGAAGCTTGCTACGAATTCATTACTGTTGCGGATTGGGAGAATCGAGGCAGGCGAGGCCCCACCCATGGCACGAAAACGGCCCGCATTGAGCGCGAGCACGAAATCGGCCCCCGCCCGCTCGGCGGCCCTGGCCGTCATGCCCGACCCGATCCCCGCACCAAGGACAAACGAACGGGAATTGCGGAAGAACTGCCTGATACCGGCTCCCTTCACCTCAGCCGTCCGCGTGTCGATTCTGAGCCGCGCATCATCGCACGGCTCTACGTCAAGACTAGCTCCAACTCGCCGGTGCGTGCAACCGTCGTACCGCCCTTCCATTGCTCATGAACAAGTGGCAATCGGCTGGAGCGGCGGTGAGGGTGAGCCGGCTAGCGCCTTTGGGCCAACCGGATTGTGGTGCCCTGGCGACGACCGTTTCGTTTCCCACATTGCCGTATATATACGTGACGCTGCCGAGATGCTCGACGAAATCGACCCCGAGTTCAATCGAGATCTCCTTCTGGCCAGGCGCGGACGAGGAGAAGTCATCCGGGCGAATTCCGACAGCGACCGGTTTGCCAACCAGCATCTGGTCAGGGTGGACCGGAACGGAGATCGTCGGACCGGCGTCCAACCGGACGTCCATGCCATGTTCATGAGCTGCCTCGACGTTGCCGCCCAGGAAGTTCATCTTGGGCGAGCCGATGAATCCGGCCACAAAGCGCGAGGCCGGATTGTGATACAGATCGTGCGGGCTGCCGACCTGTTCGATGTTGCCGTCCTTGAGCACGACGATCTTGTCAGCCATGGTCATCGCCTCGACCTGGTCATGCGTCACGTAGATCATAGTATTTCCGAGCTGCTTGTGGAGCTTGGCAATCTGAACTCGCATTTGCACGCGCAAATCGGTGTCGAGGTTCGAGAGCGGCTCATCGAACAGGAAAACTTTTGGTTCGCGCATGATGGCGCGCCCGATTGCGACGCGCTGGCGTTGCCCGCCTGAAAGTTGTCGAGGCTTGCGATCCAATAAATGGTCGATCTGCAAGAGCGAGGCAGTTTTGGCTATCTTGGTGGTGATCTCGGCTTTCGACGCTTTCGCCATGCGCAGAGGAAAGGCCAGATTTTCTCTGACCGACATATGCGGATAGAGAGCGTAGCTTTGAAAGACCATGCCGAGGTTGCGATCGGCCGCATTGATGTCGTTGACGAGCTCATTGTCGATGAGGAGCCGCCCACCGCTGATGGGCTCGAGCCCGCCAATCATGCGCAAAAGCGTTGACTTGCCTGACCCGGATGGACCGACGAAGACGACAAATTCGCCGTGATCAATCGCAAGGTCGATATTGCGCAGGATCTCGATCGTCCCATAGGCCTTCCTGAGGCCTTCCAGGCGAACATCGGCCATTATGCCCTCCTCTGTTGCGGGCGACCCGAGCGCGCGACACTTACCTCAACGTCGCGCAAGGTCGTTACGGTGAAATCGGGGGCCATTAGGGACGGGTCATGACGCATCGGCACACCAGTTGTAACCAGCACCGTGGCAAGCCCCGCCCTCTTTCCGGCTTGAATATCCGTAGGAATCTGGTCTCCAATCATAATCGTCGA
This sequence comes from Bradyrhizobium sp. CCBAU 51627, assembly GCF_028128765.1. Taxonomy (GTDB): domain Bacteria; phylum Pseudomonadota; class Alphaproteobacteria; order Rhizobiales; family Xanthobacteraceae; genus Bradyrhizobium. Next base: position 475,661 of record NZ_LBJG01000024.1, on the reverse strand, counting down.
AACGCGGTTCGTACCGAGGCGTGAGAGCGCTGTCTCGATCATCGGCACTTGCGGCTTTCCGACGATCGAAGGCTGCACTTGCGTCGCGGCAGCCACAGCCGCAATCGCAGCTCCTGCCCCAGGCTCGAACCCGCTGGCCGTGGGCAAGAGAAGATCAGGATTGGTTCCGACGAAGACAGCGCCGTTGAGGATCGCCTCAACGGCAATTCGCATCTTCTCGTGAGTAATATCTCTGTCAAGCCCCATCACGACAACTTCGGGGTTTCGCTCAGTGACCTCCAGCCCGACATCGCGCATGGCCGTGACAAGCGACGGAGCTCCGATGACATAGACGCGCGTCAATTGCGGATAATTCGTTCGAATAAGTTCTGCGGCCGTGATAGCGCTTGTCACGACCTGTGACGGCGCGATCACAAGCCCAAATCCTGTCAGCTTGCGGACGACGTCCTCCGGGGTATGCGTGGAATTGTTCGTCACAAAACAGAACGGCACGCCGGCTTTCTGCCATCGCGTGAACGCTTCTATCGCATCCGCGATTGCGGTGCTGCCGCGATAGACGACGCCATCCAGGTCGGAGATGATCCCTTCTATTGGCGGCCAGCCGATGTCGGAGCCGTTGCTAACCATTCATCAGCATCCCGCCATTCACATGGACAATCTGCCCGGTCATATAGGAGGCTGCGGGGCTAGCCAGGAAAACCGCGAGGCCTGCGATATCCTCCGGCAATCCGACCCGGCCCAGTGGAATCCGGCCACTATGACGCGCTTCGGTCTCCTCTCGCGGACGCCCATGCATGGGCGTATCGATAATCCCCGGTGCAATTGCGTTGACGTTGATCTTGAGCGGAGCACATTCATAAGCGAGCAGCTTTGTCACATCGTGAACGATGGCTTTTGACAAGCAATAGTCGGCGCCGCCAGCCTGGTAGTTGAAAACTGCGCCTTGAGATGACAACGAGGACCCGACATTGACGATGCGGCCGCCCTTGCTCTTCATGAAGCGCTCGATCGCCAGCTTGGCACAGCGCAGAACCGCGACGGAATTGATCTGGATGGTTTTTTCGATTCGATCGGCATTGCCGGTCAGAAGCGGCTGAGCCGATTTTATTCCGGCGTTGTTGATCAGGACATCGAGCCTACCGAAGCGCTTGGCGATCTCATCAAGCACCCTGCCGACATCGTCTTCTCGTGACACATCCATGCTCATCGGCAGGATGCCGTTGCCGTACCGCAAGCGCGTCAGAATGTCCCGGAGGTTTTCCACATTTGCGTCGGTTGCCAGGACGTTCGCACCGCCTTGACGGAAAGCATTTGCAATGGCTGAGCCAATGCCTCCACCCGCACCGGTCACGAGCACGGTCCTGTCTGCAACTGAGAACTGTTCGGTCATTCCAACTCCAGGATAGTTTGAGACTTGAGAAACTCGTCGACGGCTTCGCTGCTTGGCATTGCGCTTTGCGCGCCGCGTCGCGTTACACACAGCGCCGCTACGGCAAGGGCCTTCCTGACCGCTTGCCGGATCGGTAGGCGCTGAGCAAGGGAGGCTGCGAAGGCTCCATTGAAGGCATCGCCCGCTGCAGTCGTATCAACGACCTTCACAGGAAATGCTCGGAGCGCAAAAGACGCGCTGGCATCGGCGTAGTAGGCCCCCTGCGCACCAAGCGTAATCAGGGCTGCTCTCGGGCCGAGATCGAGGAGCTTTCCGGCCGCATGAGCGGCGCTGTCGAAGTCGTGCACCTCGACGCCGGTGAGCTCGAAAGCCTCGGTCTGGTTTGGAGTGACGAAATCGACACTTCTCCACGCCGCCGCCGACAGGCCGGCCCTCACGGGGGCCGGATTGAAAATGAGCTCGAATCCCTTGACGCTCTTCATTGCAAAGAGGTGATTGAGTGCGCCGACCGGCATGCCCATCTCGGCAACTACAATTGCGTCCCGCGCAATGAATTCGGCGGCCTTTTCGACCATGCTTGGTGTGACATTTGCATTGGCTCCGGCATCTATGACGATCATGTTGGAGCCGTCGTCACCGACCAGGACGAGAGCTGAACCCGATATCTCCTCTGGGCAAACCGCAACTGCATCGAGACAGACACCTGCCTCACGCAGCGCTTGCAGCAAAGATCGACCGGCGTCGTCATCGCCAAGCCGGGTGTAAAAGCTCGGCCGAAGGCCTAATCGAGCGGCGGCGACCGCCTGATTGGCGCCCTTGCCTCCCGCATTCCGCTTCAAGCTTCCCATCAGGCTTTCACCGGGCGTTGGAAGCCGCTCGACGGTGAAGCAGAGGTCGAGATTGGTCGTTCCAAAGAACATCAAGGGTCTCGGGCTCATTTCACAGCCCCGAAGGTAAGACCACGTTCGAGATGACGCTGGCCAAGGATGATCAAGACGACCGGCACAATCATGGTCACCACCAGACCCGCGGCCATGACTGGATAGAACTGAACGCCCGGATTGAGCAGCTTGAGGAGAGCGACGGTGACGGGCGCTTTTGTCGAACTGAGGATCAGGCCGAGAGCGAAGTTGTGCCACGCAAGCAGGAAAATGAGCAATGAAGCGCCTATCAAGCCGGGCTTTAGAAGCGGAAGGACGATGTGCCAGACCACGCGGAATGGTTTTGCACCATCCATGGCGGCGGCCTCCTCAATGTCCTTTGGGATGTCCTCGATATACGAACGGCTGAGCCAAATGATCATCGGCAGCGTGACGACCTGATAGACCCAGATCATACCGAAATAGGTGTCATAAAGGCCGACTGTTTGGAACACGCTGAACAGCGGTATGACCACAAGAAGCGCCGGCGCGAAGCGGAAGCCCAGAATGAAGAATGCGATGTCCTCCTTCATGGGGATATCACGCCTCGCCAGGACGTAGCCTGCAGGCACCCCGGCGATCAGCGATACGAGCACCGCACCAAGCGAGATCACGACGCTATTGGTAACCGGCGTCAGGAAATCAACCTTGATGGTGCCGTAGCTTGTTGCGCCAGCCCGTGCTGCATCGAACAAGACGCGGAAGTTTTCGAAAGTCGGCGTGAAGATGAAGCGCGGTGGCCAGGTCATGACCTCGGCCTGCTGCTTCAGCGACATGATCACGATCCAGATCAGCGGAAATGTCAGGATCAGCGTACAGGCGACAACCAGCAGATTGAGGAACAAGCTTGCCGGCGTTGAGCGATTTAAACGCATCTCAAGCCTCCCCTAACTGACACGCTGCCGGACCAAGCGCCACAATTTTACCATGGCCAAGGTCCCGAGAAGTACGATCAACCAGTTGACGACCATGAGCGCGGCACCACGCCCGAAGGCAAGATTTTGAAAGGCCGTGATGTAGGCGCGGACCGAGAGCACGGCGGTACTGTCACCCGGGCCTCCTTGCGTTGTCCCGAAGATGATATCGAACTGATTGAGCGATTCGATCAGCCGAAATACAGCGGCGATCAGGATGTATGGCGCGATGAGCGGAAGCTCGATATGGAGGAAGGTTGCCCAACCCTTCGCACCATTGACCCGCGCGGCTTCTCTGACCTCATGGTCGATCCCCTGCAAGCCGGCGAAGATGATCAGCGCGAAAAATGGCGTGTAAGTCCATATGTCGATGAGAACCAGCGACAACATCGCTGTGCTGGCGTCCGAAATCCATGCCAACCGGCCTATCCCAACAAGGGAAAGCAAATAGTTCAGGATCCCGGACTGCGGATCCATCATTGTGGTCCACATCAAGGCGACGCTCATTGGCGGCAGAACCAAGGGAAGGAGAATGACGGGTCGCATCAGCCGGGCAAGGAACACCCCACTTACGAACAATTTCGCAAGCGCAAGCCCAAACAGCGCCTCCGCGAGCACCGCGGAGCAGGCATACGCCATGGTCGCCCGCACGCTGTTCCAGAAATCCTGGGTCTTGATCGCCGCTTCATAATTGGTGAATCCAATGAAGCGAACCAGGGGACGGCCAAACTTGAGATCGGTCAGCGATTGAAAGACGCCATAGAAGAACAGAAAAAGAAATCCAAGCAGGATAATGATCGCGGGCGCAATCGCAGCAAGGCTCCACCAGTCAAGCGCATGCTTCTCGGCGTTTTGCACCTGCTCGTCTTTGGACGATGCCAGTTGGCCTGCCGATGATTGTAACGTCACGGTTGCGTCGGTGCCTCGAAGGTCCATCGCTCACTTCTCAAAAGCTACTCGGGCGTGATGGGGGCGGCAAACCCTTATGCCGCCCCCGATCGCCTTACATGGAGGAGCGGATCTCTGAGGCGAGGTCGGTCAACGTCGCCTTCACGTCCGCGCCATTGACCATTTTCTGCATGGCGACTGCCCAGGCGTTCATGGCCTCGGCAAACCCTACGCGCGGTGTAAAGGCGAGCGCTGCCCGGTCCTGCACGCTTTTGAAGGTATCCACGAAGTTCGTGAATTCCGGTTTAGCCGCATAGTCGAGCCAAGCCTTGTCACTCCAGGTCGAAGCGCGTGGAGAGTTGACGAGCTTCCCGGCGACGGCTCCGTTCAGCTCGACCTGCTTTGACGTCGCCCACTGAATGAACAGCCAGGCCGCTCCCTTTTTCTGGGAGGCAGCATTCATGGCCAGGGACCAGATCCAGATGTTCGATTCGAAATTCTTGCCATTCGGAGCGCGCAGCGGGGGAGCGAATGCGATCTTGCCCGAAGCGGGCTTGCCGGCAACATCGTTCCAGAATCCGAACATGTTGGAATCGATCGCCATCGCGGTCCGGCCCGAATTGATGCCATCGACCACCTGGTACCAGTTGTCGTTGGCAAAGGACGGAGCAGCGCACTTCTTGATCATCTGCACATAGTCCTCGTGGAAGGCGATCGACTCGGGCGAATCAAGACCGGTTTCCAACTTGCCGTCCTTGACGACGAAGTCGTGCACACCATAGGACTTGGCAATCGAGATTGCGGCCGTGTGGATACTGCTCCAAAAGCGCACTCCCCGCACGCCCAGGGGTGTGATCGCGGGATCAGCAGATTTCAGCTTTTCGCATGCCGCGGACATCTCCGGCGGAGTTGTGGGGACCTTGATACCGTGTTTGTCCAGAATGTCCTTGCGGTAGAACAATTGGATGTTTTCGAAACCGTGCGGGATGGCCCACACCTGGCCCCGGCCGGCCTCGATCTGCCCGCCGTTGATCTCCCATGTCAGCGCATCACGTAGTGCGGGGAAGAAGTCCTTGTAATCATAGCTTGCTGAGGTGAGCTTGGGATCGTTCAGGTATCGATCGAGCGGCTCGAGCAGTTGACCGGGGGCGAGATCCCAAGCCGGCTGAATCCCCGTGCCGACGATGTCCCACGAGGGTGACTTTGTGCTCAGCTGGATGGTCAGCTTATTCCAGTAGGCGTCGTCCGGATAAAGCTCGGGCGTCACCTTGATGCCTGTCAACTTCTCGAAGTCAGGCAGCTGTGCTGCGACCGCGTCAGCATAGGGATGGATGTCATATGCCCACACGATCGAAGCGCCCTCGAACTGGCGCCAGTTGATATCGTCCCCTTTGGCCTGGCCGAAAGATGCGGCCGCCCCAGCCAAGAGAGCTGAGCAAATCAGAGCGGCTTTGAACAAATGAGCCGAATGGCCGCGCAAAGCGGCTTGCGTCCTTGGCATTAATCCCTCCTTCGGGCTCTTTGGCCCGCCAATTCGCGTACCCCTCCTCTTCCGGGGTCGCGAGTATCGGGAACGCTAACCGTCATTTTCGGCCCATATACGCCCATTCAGATCGAAGTTGGGTAACATTGGGTAAGTCAAGAAGACAACGTCGCACGAGCCGCTTCACGAAGCGGTGGGAGATGATCAAGTGCAGGCGCATGGTCAGGCGCCGCGAAACCAGTCCCGCAACGACTGGTCGATAGCCAAAGACTGGATCACAGAGAACATCACACTTCCGAGCGAAGTGACCAAGAACGGCCGCACGCACGTGATGCCGCTAACGGTTGCCGCAAAGCACTACGCATATGCGATGTGGTGTGAGGACTTTGCACATACCTAGATCCGGACGAGATGATTTGGGGCTTGCACCGGAGCGTTTTTGATATTCTTTTTGAGCGCTCAGCAAAGCTCGCTCGAACGCAGGAGAGGCGTCTAAACGTATACTTCGAGATGGCCATCCCGGACGGCCATTGAAGTTTTAGATGAAGGCATTCTGCCTCGGCTTGCCGGGCGCGATGTAGTGCCAGGCGACGCGGCTCCGACCGGCCTATGTCACGATGGCGTTGCTGGTAAATTCAGTGCCGTTGTCGCTGACCACCATTTTTGGCTCGCCGCGCTCGATGATCGTAAGCGCTTAGCCGCAACCCTATTGATGCTGGCTTGACGTTTTGCGGAAGGGCCATGGCATGAGGTCGTCGATTTCGCTTTGGGGATGGTCGGCAATGATCGCCGTGAGCGTTTTGGCGATGTGGGCGACCGGGTTGATGTCGTTGAGCTTACAGGTCGCCACGATGGGTGCGAGCAAGGCCCAGTTTTCGGCTCCGACCTCATGACTGGCGAAGAGCGCGTTTTTTTTGGTCAAGCAGATTGGCGGGATCGCCTTTTCAACCGGATTGGTGTCGAGCTCGAGACGCTCGTCATCGAGGAAGCGCGTCAGCCAGGGCCAATCTGACGAAGCGCCGGCGCAAATGGCTCCAGCAATGTACGAGCACCACGGCCCTTGCGGTCGGACAACTTCGATCAGCCGATCATAACCGTCATAGGCATCGCGTTGCAGGAAGTGTCCGTTGAAGCGTCCAGGAACTGCTCAGCGGAGGCATCCGGGCATATCGGAACGGCACGATCGGCGGATTTGGCCACTATGGCTGCGGTCGTCGGAGACGATCGCCCAGAAGCAGCCATTCTTCGTTTGACCACGCCCGCGATCGAGCACCGGCGCCGTGGTTTCAATCCATGAACAAGCGATCCGCCGCTGCCAGATGGCGGCGCATGTGGTCGGCAACGGGCTGGAAATGGAAGCAGCGCGGCCTGACCAATTGCCCGCGTCACTCAGATGGCGCCAGGGTCGCGCCCGATCATGATCCCGGCGGGCTCGCGATGACCATCGGGAAATCCTTCTCGTTGCGCCACGTGCGTGGGTTGGAAAAGTAGCGGCCAGGCGCGTACCGTGCACTCGCGCACTAGTCAGCTTCTCGAAAGCCAACCGTCCTAGAATTCGAAGCCGATCTTTAAGGGCCAACCGAAGAGGCTTTGTTCTCATAGGAGCAAGGGAGAGCATAATGGATTCCAATCGGATAAACGGTGCCGGCTTGCCAGAGTCCCCAACGGGGTACGCCCACTCACAGGAGCATCATGAGCTTTTCAGGCAAGCTGTAAACGACGTCGGGCGGCCGGTCGCCGCTGTACCGGCAAAGCCCCCGATTTGGAGTTCGAGCGCTCCGTACGGGAACTTTGCACGCGATGGCTACTCCTGGAACAACGACGTGTGGGGCAGTGGTGCCGGGCCTCAGACCATTTCGGTGTATGGAGCGAACCGGTGGAGCGTGTGGTCGAACCAGCCTCGAACTGGTGGCATCAAGAGCTATCCGCATGAGGCCGTCCATATCGGGAAGCCGCTCAGTGCAATCAACACCTTGAGCTCGACCTTCAATCAGGACGTTCCTAAAAGCGGCGCTTGGGACACCGCCTATGATATTTGGGACAGCTCAAACCAGCACGAGATCATGATCTGGACAAACTACACTGGAAACTCGGACGGTAGCGGCAACGTTAAGCCGATTTCTTATCATTATCGGCAGGATCCCTCCGGGGCCGCGATCCCGGTCTACACTAACGTCGAGGTGGGAGGGACGACCTGGAACGTGTTTGAAGGGAACAATGGTCACAACGTCATCTCGCTCGTGCCCACTTCGAAGAGCAATAGCGGGACAGTGGACATCAAAGGCATCCTAGAGTGGATCAAGTCGAAAGGCTACTTCGGCGACATAAACGTCGGTAGCGTCCAATACGGCGTCGAGATCACCTCGTCCCCAGGCGGAATGGACTTCAAGTTCAATAACTGGACCGTGACCTCAAAGTGAAGATCCAGTTCTGTTCGCCTCGGCCGTTCTCGAGGCCACCGGCAGCAAGCGCGTGAGGCCTTGCCGAGGGTGATCGGCTCGCTCTCTCCAGAATCAGATGACAGACGATATCCAGGTACAGCGCATCGGCGCCGACGAAGTCGATAGGCGTTTGGAGGGTCTCGCTGACATCCTCATCGACTGCGTCGCCCACGGCGACTCAGTCAGCTTGTATCTCGACGACGTGCGCTGGTGTACTGGCGTAGCATTGCGGACGCGGTCATTTGCAATGAACGCGTGTTGCTAGCTGCGGAAATAGCACAGGTCAGATTGTTGGCACAGTCCAGATGGTACCTGCCGCCTCTGCGAACCAGATGCATAGCGCTCAAGTCGTCAAACTCCTGGTTGGAAGAAGTGCACCCGTCGCGGTATCGGGCGCTGGCTGCTCTCGGCTGTCAGCGAGTTAGCACAAAAAGAGGGAAAGATGTTGTTGACGCTCATCACGACCACAGGTTCTGCTGCCGAGCGTCTTTACGCCAGCGATGGATGGCAGCGGTGATCTCCGTTGAGAAATCTGCTTCTTGCCCCCAACCCACTCCTCCAAGATAGGATGCCGCAATCGTCCGATTCACCTGCGCTGGCGTGACCACTCATCAGGACGTAGCTTTGATAGTCACCGTTGATTGTCAATACCAGACGATGGTCTTTGCCCCGTGATGAGATATGTCCACTCGCGTAGATCTTAATAAAACCGTCTGAAACGGATGCGATCGCGGTCGCCGGAAGGATGATCCATCTGGCGGTGAAGTTTTACCAGGAAGACCTGAAGCGCCGGTGGAGGTCGTCATCGGTCATGCTTATCTGATCGCGACCACCGGCCGGCGTATTGCCCAGTTGCAACGTTCCTGCATGGACGTCGCTCGAATATTATTCCCCGCCGGTTGCGCTCAACGATAGCTATAATCAATTCTTCAGTGGCGATCAGAGCCAGCTCCATTTTTTCCTTAACAATAGTCGACGTATCTCGACCGATACTGTCGAGGTGGTTCAGGGCCATCGCTTTGAAACTATGGGCTAGGCGCTCCTCGGCATCGTCGCGTGCATAGTCTACAATAGTATCCAGGTGGGCGACGATTTCAGCCCGTTGCTCGGTCGGTTTTGGTCCGTCAAGCAACGTTATCGCTCGAATAAAGGACTGCTCAATAGGGATCATATCAGGTTTCCTTTGGACTGTGGTTGGAAGCAGCTATTCCAGTTCGCACCGTTGGTGAAGATTCAGCGGAAAGGCGGGGACTTCAAGCGGCTTGCCGCTCCGAAAAACGGCCAGCGCAGACGTCATTCGGCGCTCGCCCCCGAAAGCACTGTCCCTACCACCAGCCGTCGCCCTCGGAGTTAGCAAGGCTGGCCACCTCGGCCCCCGAGAGGCTGAACTCCCAAAGGGTGCTGCCAATTATCGCGGAGAAGGACTGCAAGGCACCTACCAGGATTGGTCGGCGCCGATCTCATGTGGCCCGCGATTAGCCGGCTGGTGTGGTATGGGTCGTGGCCATGTGTCCACTCGATTCTAAATTGGTGGTTTTCCCCTTGAACGAGAACTAAGCGTCGTGCCCTGCCTTTCCGTTCGCGTGGGCGGCATCGACCGCGGTGCGGATTGCCTCCTTCCGAGTAGCGTATGGGTCGGCTATCGTCGCTCGCATTCATTTTGGCTGCGCCGTGGAATCATATGTGGTGGCTGACTCACGCAATCTTTGCTGACGCTCTGCAGGCGGGTCGCCGACAGACGGCAGCCTCGCGAGCTGAGGAAGAAGGCCTGGTCCTTCGGTTTGGGAAACACAGTATCGCCTTCAACCAGCTCAACCGCCAGACGGTACACCGCATCAAGTACGTGAAGGGCGACGCCGACACCGGCGACGAGGTGCCGAACGAAGAATCGTCAGGGGCTACGAGCTCGAGAAGGGTCAGTACATCTAGGTCTCGAAAGAGGAGCTCGAGGAGATCGCGCTCGAATCGACACGTACCATCCGACGCGCAACTATTACGGTGACGATCCGCTGGGATACGTCATCAGCCTGACAACTTGAAGCGTCGACACCGACAACGATCCGAGATCGAAGATGTTGATCTCTCTCGGAGAGATTTAATCGCGTTAGGTCTTCTCGAACCTCGAGCGGGCCCACGTCCCGTTCGGCAGCCCAATTTTCAACCCTCTGGTCTACGTCATCCTCCGCATGAGCTGAATCTGCCACGTCATAGACTGTGAGCACTCCGTCCCACTGCGCCCCGGCCTCGTTTTCGCCGAGAGCCAGCGCGCGATGTGTGCGGCGCGGGCAGCCGAACAGTTCAGGCAGCGACAGGGGACGGCCGCGCAGACCAAGGCGGCGGTGGCACGGTCGGACGGCGAGGAGGAAATCAGACGCCTCCACGCGGATACGTCCCTGTCATATGATGATCGTGCCGAAATGGTCGAGCAGCTTCGGGCAGGCGCAACGATCACCGCCTTTCCAACTCCTATGGTCGCCACCTGGCGATAGCTTCTTCGTCAGCTTACCGACAGGTATACAACGTATCGTATGGACTAAGTCTACTCAGTCCTGACAAGGGAGTATGGAATGGATCCTTTTGAGGCAGGACAGATTCTGCGCGGCGATGGGATCTCTTCGAACGAACAAAAGGGGCAGGAGCGGAGATCCGCCCTGATTCGCTCCAGTATCTCGAGCTCAGCGACAATCAATTGACGAGTCTGCCGAAGGGCTTCCCCGCTATGCTCCATACTCTCGCCGTTAGGAGCAACCAGCTAACCAGCTTACCTGAGGCGCTCCCGCCCGGGCTCGTGCCCCTTCTCGCTAACCATAACCAGCTAACCAGCCTACCCGAGAACCTACTGACGCATTTGAGCGCTGGCGCTGAGTTAGATGTGTCTGGAAATCCGCCGCCGGAGCAGGTGCCGACGAACCTGCATACAGGCTCGATTTTGTGACCACCGCGGTGTGAGCATCAGAACAGCGAGACAGGCCATGGCAAAACCGTTCCCGTCGAAGACCCATATCGGCAACCATATGCTGCATCCGGAAACCCTGATGCTGACCTATGGCTATGATCCGCAATTGTCGGAAGGCGCCATCAAGCCGCCGGTGTTCCTGACCTCGACCTTCGTGTTCAAGACCGCCGAAGACGGGCAGGACTTCTTCGATTACGTCGCCGGCCGGCGCGAGCCGCCGGAAGGCATGGGTGCGGGCCTGGTCTATTCGCGCTTCAACCATCCCAACAGCGAGATTGTCGAGGACAGGCTCGCGGTCTACGAGCGCACCGAAAGCTGCGCGCTGTTCTCCTCGGGCATGGCGGCGATCGCGACCACGATTCTCGCCTTCGTCCGGCCCGGCGACGTCATCCTGCACTCCCAGCCGCTCTATGGCGGTACGGAAACGCTGCTGACGAACACGCTGGCGCGCCTGTCGATCGGCGCGGTCGGCTTTGCCGACGGCATCGATGAGGCCTCCGTCAGGCAGGCCGCGGAGGAGGCGATGGGTAGGGGGCGGGTTTCGATGATCCTGATCGAGACCCCGGCCAATCCGACCAACGGCCTCGTCGACGTCGCGATGATCCGCCGCATCGCCGATTCCGTCGGCAAGGCCCAGGGACACACGCCGATCATCGCCTGCGACAACACGCTGCTCGGCCCGGTGTTTCAGCGCCCGATCGAGCACGGCGCGGACCTGTCGCTGTATTCGCTGACGAAGTATGTCGGCGGCCATTCCGACCTGATCGCGGGCGCCGCACTCGGAACGAAGGCGATCATGAAGGGCATCAAGGCGCTGCGCGGCGCCATCGGCACCCAGCTCGATCCGCATTCGTGCTGGATGATCCACCGCTCGCTCGAGACGCTGAGCCTGCGCATGGAAAAGGCCGATGCGAATGCGCGCCTGGTGGCGAGCTATCTGCGCGACCATCCCAAGGTCGCCAAGGTGCACTATCTCGGTCATCACGAGCAGGGCTCGCCCTCGGGCCGCGTGTTCGCGCAGCAATGCCTGGGCGCGGGATCGACCTTCTCGTTCGACATCGTGGGCGGCAAGGACGCCGCGGTGAAATTCCTCAACGCGCTGCAGATCCTCAAGCTGGCGGTGAGCCTCGGCGGCACCGAGTCGCTCGCGAGCCTGCCGGCGACGATGACCCATTCCGGCGTTCCCGCCGACATCCGCCAAAAGATCGGCGTGCTCGATTCCACCATCCGGCTGTCGATCGGCATCGAGAACCCGTCGGATCTGATCGCGGACCTCGCCCAGGCGCTGAATGCGGCTTGAGCGGGGGGATCAAAGCGGATTGGACGCGCGGCATGCCGACATGATCGCCGCGGCAGCCTCGTTACTCTGCGCGCCCGAGAGCTGCCGCACGAGGCAGATGTAATAGCCCGTGCTGGATGCGTTCAGCAAGGAATCGCCGGCAGGACGTCAATCTCACTCGGCTTCGAGCCATTTGGAGACGGCGCGACCCGTGGGCCAACGAACGAAACAAACTCCCAATTGCCGCCTGATCCCGTGCCCGACCGCGATCACCGTGCTCCTGCTTTGCATCTAGTTGGAGCAGTTCAGCCTCGGCTCAGTTATGGTCCTCTGCTTCCTTGCAATCACGATGGTTTCGGTCGGCGTCGCCGCCCCCCCCTCAGCCTTCGCCGGCTCGAGCTCCATTGGAGCGTCTTCAGCCGCTTCGCGCACCGTGTGCCAACGTTCTCCGCCGCCAGATCGTGCTTGTCGGCCTCTACAGGGGTTGGTCGGGTTGGCACTAACTGATGATCTGACCGGCACCCGCGTCCGTCCTACGCAAGGCGGTTGCTGGAACCTATCGGAGATCGCCTTCGCGGCAGCGTGCAGTTGCAGTTCGAGATCAGGCGCAGCTACCGCATTGGCTTACCGAGGAAATGATTTAAGCGAACGGAAGCCGTATGACGCTGAAGCGGGCCTCGGCAACCGGCAGTTATGCACGAACATCGGCGCAATCAGCGCAACAGCAATGATACGCTCAAACGGTACCCGCAGGATCACCATTCCTGCACGAAGCCGACGACTACGAACAGCGCAATAGCATCGAGCGCTGCTTCTTCGCTGAACACTCTTTCGACGCTTGGCACCCGTTATGACAGGCGAATAGGACAGGCGAACCGTCAATTTTAGCCGGCTTCTTCATCGATCTCGCGGCCGCATTGGTCTGCGGTTGCACGCGTTTCCCCGTAACCGTCCGGATTGTCAAGTGTCGGAACAGGTTGTTCTACTGTAAGAACACCGGCTGAGGATTTCATACTTAAACTGTCTTTTCACTAAATTCCGGTGGCGAGGCCGCGGGACTGCATCGTCTCGCGGCCCCATTGATTTCCGCTGTTGACGTCCGGGCGAGTTCCTCCACCGAATTCCGGCTCTTTACTCCCAGAAGGGATGAGCGCTTCGATCGCCCGTTGGCATTATCGGGCCGTCGGCAATTTCTCGCTGGACAGCATTCCGGAAAATGTTGTCGTGGAGTGCACAGGGCTGGTGCCAACCTGATCGACAGCAGCGACAGCGATCGTACGAAAACGCGCTCCGCATCGAAGCGAGCGGCAAGACCCGCGACTTGTTGCAGGCGCCCTGTTGCTGCGCGTCCAGCGCATCTGCAACCGCATGTCTACGCTCCTGCCCAATCTCTTGGCAGACGATGAAAGTCCGGCTGAGGCTCTACGTAAGATGCGCGACGATGGAATGCGGGGCGTTGCCAGGACGGGATACCTGCGTGACGCAAGTGAGCGCGCGGATGTTCTCCGCGCGCTTGGCGAAGTCTTCCCCGAACATGAGTCGGCAGGCTGTCCGCCCGTTCTATTCCACGACTACGACACAGACATGGAAGGACCGCAGGTACGTATTAATGCACGTCATTCCGGCTGAAAACGTCACCGTCGGCTACGGCCGTCGCTCTTTTATGATTATCTGTACGCGAATCGGCAATCGCCAAAGTGGCTGCGCGGCCATCCTACTCGCCCCGACAAATCTCGGCTGGCCTGAGGATCCGCTAGCGATGTGAAGGTTGAGTTCACATCATAGAGTAGAACAAGCAGGAGGATTGCAGCACAAAGGCATTCCGTTTGATGCGCCGCTTTACCACGGGGCGACGAGCAGGGTAGCGCGTTTCTTAACTGCCAAGCCGTAAATGTCATGTTCAGCATCACAAGGGACGCGACTCGTCTACTGCCAGAGGAGCTAGTACCTGCAGCAAACCCGGCGATCGGTATTGTGGGCGTAGCGTGCTATGGCTTAAGCACAGTCGGACCGGCTGCCTTGCACAGCGCCTGGTCCGTGCGCTCAGCCTCGCGCTGAGCCGACGGGGAGTGGCTGGCCTTGAGACTTTAAGCCGCCTGGAAGCGCAATTGTGGAACGGCTGCAACCAGCTTCCTCGTATAGGGTTGCCGAGGCCGTAAAAATACGTCGTCTGCTCCGCCGGCTTCGACGGCCACGCCGTGATTCATGACAAGAACACGGTCGCTCAGGTGGTGCACGACGCCGAGATCATGCGAGATGAATAGATAGCTGACGCGCAAGTGAGACTTGAGATCGCCAAGCAGATCGAGAATTTGCGCCTGGATGGATACATCAAGTGCCGCGACCGGCTCGTCACACACGATGATCTTGGGGCGCGGAGCAATCGCGCGGGCGATCGCAACCCGTTGGCGTTGACCTCCCGACAGTTCGAGTGGGCGCCTGTTCCTGAAGCTTGATGAAAGCCCCACAAGATCGAGCAACTCGCTGACCTCGGATCGTCGACTGGCTCTGTCGAGGGGATCTCCGCGGCGCCTTGCCAAGGCATCATCAATGACGCGCTCGATGCTCCAGCGCGGATCGAATGAACTTAGTGGGTCCTGGTAGATGACCGAGATATCCGATCGCCGCTGGCGGCGCTCTTTCTCAGTCGCTGCAGTCCACAGCGCACCTTCGAGCGTCACCTCTCCCAGGTCCGGCCTTTCGAGCGCGAGCGCCATGCGTGCCACGGTCGTCTTCCCAGACCCTGACTCGCCGACGATACCAAGCGTCTCTCCATGGCCGAGGCGAAACGAGACATCATTGACAACGGTACGCAGCTTGCCGTCCGGTCCACGAAAGTGCTTGACGAGCCCTTCCGCTTCAAGCAGCGGCCTACTACGCTGTGCGATATCCGATTGGGCCAGCGCTTTGGTCACGTCGCGTTCAGCCGAGATGAAGCGCGGCGCCTTAGAGGACGAAAGACGGCTGCCGCGTGACCGGACGGATGGGATCGCCTTAAGAAGGCTTCTGGTATAATCGTGTCTTGGATTGCCAAAAATCTGTTCTGATGAGCCATGCTCTACGATTTCACCGTGTCGCATCACGATGACTTCGTCGGCCATCTGCGATACCACGGCAAGATTGTGGCTGATGAGGATCACGGCCTTCCCGCGTTCGCGGGTTTCGCCGAGCAGATCCAGGATTTGCGCCTGGATCGTAACGTCCAGCGCCGTCGTGGGCTCATCTGCGATCAAGAGAGCTGGATCGAGAGCGATCGCCGTCGCAATCAAGGCTCGTTGTCGTTGTCCGCCTGACAGCTCATGTGGAAGCTGCCGCGCCTTGACCGCCGGCTCGGGCACGCCGACGAGCTTCAGAAGCTCAACCACCCGTTCTGTCAACTCTCCGCCTGTCCTGATTGCGCGGTGAACAGTCAGTGCTTCACCGATCTCCTTGCCAACCGGTCTTAGCGGATCGAGCGACACCAGTGCGTCCTGTAACACGAAGCCGATACCCTTGCCGCGCAGGGCTCTCCATTCCGTGTCACCCAGGTGATCGATACTCTTCCCTTGAAAAGTCAGGCGGTCAGCTTGGACATGAGAACGCGCGCCGGTAAGACCAACCAACGTCCGGGCCGTAACGCTCTTGCCTGATCCCGATTCACCAACGATCGCGACACACCGGCCTTCCTCAACCGTGAAAGAGACACTCTTTACCACATCTCGCCGCGAATGCGCCGGCCCGAAGGAAACGTTGAGGTTTTGTACCCTGAGCAACGGGACGCTAGCCGCGGGCGGTGTGGCATTTTGCCGGAAGGAGGCTGTGGGATAGGTCACGTTCATGGAAGCTCGATCCTTCCTTCCAGGCGTTGCTGCACGTACTGGCCGACAACAGTAACTGAGAGTGCTAAGGCAGCGATGGCAATACCGGGCATGACCTCGAGCCACCACGCATAGATCACGTAGTTACGGCCGGCATTGAGCAGCGCGCCCCATTCCGATGACGGGGGCGCAACTCCCAAGCCTAGAAAGGAAAGGCCGGATGCCCAAATGATGGCTTGCCCGACACCGAGCGTGAACATTGTCGCAAGTGGGCTGATTGCGTTGGGGAGAATATGCTTGAACAGGATGCGTCTCGGCGAGTGTCCTAGCGCTCTTGCCGCCTCAACATAACTGGTCGCTTTAACGCTCAGAACCTGCACCCTCACCATCCGCGCATATCCGGGCGATGTTCCAAGGCCGACGGCGATAACCAGCGTCGGGACCGAGGTGCCCAACAACGAAACGAAGAGAAGCGCAAGAAACAGAGTGGGGAGAGCGAACAAGGCATCGAACAGCCGGCTGAGCACATTATCGATCCAGCCGCCAGACAGGCCCGCCGTCACGCCGAGTATAAGCGCGAGGGCAAGGCTGAGCGCAGTCGCACCCAGCCCAATCGAGAGAGACTGACTTGTCCCCGCCACGATGCGGGAATAGAGATCCCGTCCGGACTGGTCCGTCCCCAGCCAATGCGTCAAGGAAGGGGCCTTCAGAGGTGACGTCAGGCTCAGCACTAAAGGATCATGCGTCTGAAGCAGTTTCGGCTCAATCGCCGCGATGAGGAAGAACGCCATAAAAAAAGCCGCGACATAGACCCGAACTGGAAATCTACGGGCGCCCGTCAGCACTCTTGCAGTTATGAACGCCTTTGCATGTCCGGCGGAGCTAGTGGCGAAACTCATGCCTCTTTCATCCGGGGATCGATGAGCTGCACCGTGAGATCCACGAACAAGCTGGTAGCGACAAACAGCGCAGCCGAAACCAGAATCACCCCTGACACGACCGGGACATCGCGTGTGGAGGTTGCTGCGACGAGAACGCCGCCCAGCCCCTGACGGCCAAAGACCGCTTCGATCAATACCGCGCCGGACAGCAGCTTGCCTATAATCCAGCCGGAAAGGGTGATCCCGGGCAAGGCAGCATGGCGCAGAGCGTGACGTAGACGGATACCGAGATCCCCTGTGCCGCGCATTCTCGATGAGGTGATGAAAGGTTGATCAAGAACCCGCGTGAATTCACTCAAAACCGCTTGACCAAGGAAGCCATAGATTTCCAAGGCCAGGGCGATCGTCGGCAGAACGAGGCCCATGAGGGTGTTGCCGCCTACGACAGGAAACAAGCGAAGCTGGATCGCGAAAACGACCAACAGGATTGTCGCCAGCCAATAAGGCGGAAGGGTTGCCAAGAAGACCTGAAGCCCGCCCAGCGCCTTGGACCATATGTTGTCACGCCCAGCGAAAAGAACCGTGGTTGTGATGGTGATGATCCAGGCCGTCAACACGGCGGCAAAGGCGAGCGCAATCGTCGGTCCGATCTGGCGCCCAATCAGGTCCGTGACAGGTTGATATTGAACGTAAGACTGCCCAAGGTCTCCGTGCATCACGTCCCTTATATACCTTCCATATTGCACGATGACGGGTTGATCGAAGCCATATTTGGCGTTGATGGCGAGCAGTTGGTCCCGAGGAATCTCTCCCACGTTTCCGCTATTTGCATTGAAGATGATCTGGGCGCGTTCCCCGGGCATCAGAAACTGCACAAAGAAGGTGAATGTCGCCGCGGCCCAGACCACGATCACGCCGGACAAGAGCCGGCGCGCCAGCCAAAGGCTTTGATGGCCTATCATCTTCGCCGCATTCATTTCTTATCGGTGAAATATGCGTCCGAGAAAACGGGCTCGCCCACCGACCCGCTGTCGAGCCAGATGTCCTTCACATTATCGGCTAAAGCGAGGGTGACATCCAAAACCGTGTAACTCAGGGACGGCGCGTTCTCGACGATCCGGCGCTCCGCCTGCTGATAAACCGCGGTGCGTTGCTCCTTGTCAGCGGTCTGTTCGGCCTTCTGGATGATGTCCCACAGGGGCAGATCCTGATAGCGGGATGGATTGAAAGGATTGCGGACACCATTCAGGTCGGGCTTGTACGAGATGCGATAGATCTCGGCGCCGGGCGCAACCCAATATAGGGGCACGATCTCATAGTCATTTGGACCAAGATTCTTTCCGGCCCAGAAATCAGCCTGGTTGGTGGGCTGGAGGCGCACGTCGAAGCCTGCAGCCTTCGCTTGCTGCTGGATGATCTGCAGGACCTGATCGCCATCGGGAGGCGAAAAGGCGTTGGTGTAGGTGATGCGTATGATCAGCGCTTTGCCGTTCTTGCTGCGAATGCCGTTTGCATCGCGCACCGTCCACCCGGCCTCATCGAGCAGCTTGTTCGCCTTCTCAACGTCATAAGAATAGGATTTTGAGAGCTCGCCGACATATTCAGGCGAGCTTTGGCTCAAAGCGAAATTGCCCTCATAGGGCAGCGAGCCAAGGAACGCCGCTTGCACGGCAGCACGCCGGTCGGAGGCATAAGCAAAAGCCTGCCGGACACGCACGTCGTCGAACGGCGGTCTCTCGGAGAACAACGCAAGCCGAAGCGGCGTTCCGCCCGTGAGGTGACGCACGATCTTGAAGCGGGAATTGGCGTCTTGCCAGTTGACGGCCGGGATATGATAGACAACGTCGGATTCGCGGGACAGAAGCGAGCCGTAGCGTATCGTGGGGTCAGCGAGAAAACGCCACTCGATTCCTTCGACATAGGCTGGGCCTTGATGCTTGGCAGTGGCCGGGGCCGAATTGTAGTTTGGGTTTCGACGGAATATGACGTTCTTGCCGCGGTTCCATTTCTCCACGATGAACGGTCCCGAACCGACAGGGCTTTCGCAGTTCACGGCCTTGCCACGCTTCAGCCCCGTCGGCGATAGGATACCTTGCGAGGACTGCGCAAAGACATTCAGCAGCGGCTCGAATGGCGTCTTCAAGGTGATCTTGAGCGTCAGCGGGCCAGCCGCCGCCGCGGACTCGAAGACGCCCTTGAGATAAGGGCCGGCTGTGGGGTTCTCCAGCTCCGGATTGTCGCTCAGCCATCCATTGATGTTATCGACGACCGCCTGGGCGTCCAGAGGCGTCCCGTCCGTGAATTTGACGTCGGGCTTGATCTGGAAAATGTAGGTTTTGCGGTCATCCGAAACGCTCCAGGCGGTCGCAAGCCAAGGCAGGATTCTTCCGTCTTCAGCCCTGGCGACCAGATTGTCGCTGAATTGACGCTGCAGGTACCATTGCTGCACCCAGCCACCATAGAGGCACGGCGGCTCCTGGAAGTGACCGTACCGGATGATCCCGCCCCATTTCGGCTTGCCAGCAGAAGCATCTTCCGCCTTCACGGCATCCGCTATGGTAAGGCCAGACATCGCGATGGCGATGATTGCGGCGTGAGACTTCAGACGACGATTCATACTTTTGAGAAGAAACGCCGAACGAACGGCAGCCGGCTTAGACATGATAAGCTCCGAATATGAAGGGAGAAGAACTTAGGCGGCGGAGACCTGTTCGGCGCGCTCGCCCGGCAGAGGAATGCCAAGATGCTCGCGCAGCGTTTCGCCGCGATAGTCCGAACGGAACAAGCCGCGCCGCTGCAGAACGGGAACAACATGGTCGACGAACGCAGGCGTGCCGTCGGACAGAACATCCGGTATGACGTTGAACCCGTCCACTGCGCCAGCCCGGAACCACTCTTCGAAGGAAGCGGCAATCTGCTCCGGCGATCCAACCAGCACCCGGTGACCGTAAGCAGGCGCCTCGACGATGATCTCGCGGACCGTTTTGCCGGAGCGCACGAGCGCTTCCACAGTGCGATACTGGCCGATGGAAAAAGCCGCGTCCGCATGTCGCGGCAGTAAGTTGGGGTCGATTGGTTCGTCGATCTTCAGCCTTTCGGCAGGAATACCGAAACGACCGGACAGCACATCAAGGGCAACGTCAAAGTTGATAAGCTCGTCAAGCCCTGCCTTGCGCTTGATTGCTTCCTCTTCCGTTCCGGCAATGAAAGTGACGATGCCCGGCAGCACAAGGGGCGCCCGTCGTCCATGTTGAGAAGCAAACGACCTGAGGCGATCGGCCTCGCGCAAGGCGATTTCCAGATTGCCTGTCGACGAGAACACGGCGTCGGCGCTTCGGGCAGCGAACTGAAGCCCCTGATCCGATCCGCCTGCCTGGAAGATAACCGGCTGTCCCTGTCTTGAGCCCGGATGTGTCAGTGGCCCGCTGATGTCGAAGAACTCGCCGGCATGTCTTACCCTCTGCAGCCGGCTCGGATCACCGAAACGCCCCGAGGCCTGGTCCAGAATAAGAGCGCCTTCTCCCCAGCTCTGCCAAAGGGTTCGCACGGCCTCCACGAATTCTTCAGCGCGGCGATAACGGTCATCACGTGATTGCTCCTGGCCGCCAAAGCTCCTGGCCGTATAGACATTGGATGTCGTAACTGCATTCCAGGCCGCACGGCCGCCACTGACAACGTCAAGCGACTGAAATCGGCGCGCGAGGTTATAGGGTTCGTTGTAGGTGGTGGATGCCGAGCCGATTAACCCGACAAATTTTGTTTCTCGTGCGATGCTGGCAAGCGTAATCGTCGGCTCGATGCCATTGAGCGGCGGGCTTTTGTCGATTGCTGGATTGAGCGCTGGCGTATCGGCGAGGAAAACCGCGTCGAGCTTTCCACGCTCGGCGAGCTTTGCGGCTCGTACGTAATGTTCAACGTCGTAGAATGCCCCGGGAGGATTTCCGGGCCACCGCCACGCCGCTGCATGTCCCCCAGCGCCATGCAGGTTCAAACCAAGGTGAAGCTCACGTTCAAGCGCTGACGTCATCACGCGGCACATGCGATTCGAGTGGAGGTGCACCGGAAGCTCAAAAACGTCATCGCGCTCCTCTCAATTTTCGGTAGCCATGAACCCGTCATGGCACTTCAACATTGTTGAGTAGCCGACCAGCGTCAACCATGCAGACGAAATAAGAATGCCTGTTTCAATTCGTGCCGCCCGATAATTGATTTTTGTTGGGAATGTATCACCGCACGGAACGATAAACTCCGCGACTGAGAAGCCCCATCTATCCGGTTTGCAATCGCATCGGCGGTCTTTGGGCTCCTCTCATGAATGTTCTCCCCCAGCATGGTGCGTGAAGACGCGACGCGAGAGGACCCTTGCATTCTATTTTGCACGCGAAATTAGCCGAATTCGCTACGATTAGGAGGGCACGCTTTTCATGTTCGTTCTTGTCTGCTTCCATGTTGTATCGAAATCGTTCAACGGAGCAAAAAAGTGACGCGGCGTTGCGGACTTATGCAGCTGCGCTCGCCAAATAGCGCAC
Source organism: Bradyrhizobium sp. CCBAU 51627 (assembly GCF_028128765.1). Lineage (GTDB taxonomy): Bacteria > Pseudomonadota > Alphaproteobacteria > Rhizobiales > Xanthobacteraceae > Bradyrhizobium. The sequence goes on along the minus strand of NZ_LBJG01000024.1, from coordinate 454,183 downwards.
AGAGCATGGAGCCGCCCTATTCTTCAATTGAAGTCGCAAAAGCGATGGGCATTTCGCTGAACACTTTCTATCGCACGCGTCAGATCCGACACGAGCGCGACGGCTTGCCAGCGCCGATCAGCGCGCGGGGGCCGCTCAAATGGGAGCGCACGGGCTTCGACGCCTGGCTGACCCGACATCACCCCATGCGTCCGAAGACGATCGCCAATGACACATTCGTGCCACCACCAGCAGCAACCGATGCAGAACATCGCGAGCGGCTGAGAACGGCCTATGGCAATCATCGCGCTTGACATCGTAGATCGCCCCAGAGTCCAATAGGTGCTTTCTTACTTCGGCACCAAGGTTTGCTATGGCGGATCAGAAATTTCCGTACGTGAAGTGGCGTGACGGTCGCCCGCGTTCATCGCATGGCGCTTACGCCAGAGCACTTGGCTTCCTCGATTCCGACTTGCGCCATCCGCCCCACGATGAAAAAGGCCGTCCGGTCGGTGCATGGTTCAATCTCCAGGAGGCCTCTGACTTTTCAGATAAACGAAGATCGGAAATCGATGCGGCGCGGCGCGCTGGCAAACTGCCCAAAAAGATAACTGTAAGGAAGCGTACCACAATTGGAGATCTTCTAGACGACTGGAGCAAATCGGCTGAGTTCAAGGCATTGTCGGCCGCCTCGCAATCATCCTACCGGAAGTGCATCTCCGCCATCCTGTACCGACCGCAGACGCGCGAGGCTGCTGCACGGATGCGTGCGGAGATCCGAGCCGCCCGACTGCTCGGCCTGGCGGAGCCCGCGCGAGAGCTCGAGGCGATCGCGACCGCGACGCCATCTTCGATCGGAAAGCCGGAGCTCCGCGCGTTCTATAACTATGCGAAATCAGTGCGCGGGCATCACATGGCGCTGTCGATGATCGCGACGCTGTCTGCCGCGTTCACTTGGGGTCAGGAAAGCATCCTGTGGCGCCTCGGACCAAACCCGCGAGAGGGCATGGAGTTCGATCATCCGGACGGCCGGATCGTGCTGGTAGCGATGCGAGAATTTTCGGCATGGGTGGCTGCAGCCGATGCAATCGAACGGCCTTCGATTGGTGACAGCTTCTATCTTGCCCTGTTCACCGGGCAGCGCCAGACCGATCGTCTGATCATGCGTGACGAGGGTGACGTCGAGGGACGGCACGCGTTCCGGCAAAGCAAGACTGGCGAACTCGTCGACATCAAGGAGGCGCCACAACTTAGCGCAAGGCTAAGCGCTTCGCGCGCCAGGATAAAGGCGCTCAAGCTGCGGCTTCAGCTTGAGACAGTACCGCTCGAACTTGTCATCAACGAGGACAATGGCGAGCCATATGACGAGAGCACCTATCGCCATTGGGTATCAACCGCGCGGGCCGTCGCCGTCTTCGGCTTTCTCGCAAGTCATACCGCGCGTCAGGCGGTCGTCCGCGCTGAGCGGCTGACCTCCGAACTGATCAATACCGTCGACACACTGTTCGCGCCTTTCTCACTCGATTCAGAAAACAAAGCGAAACGGGCCCGCGCGGTCGATCAGCGCGCGGGTGCATTGGCGCGATGGCTGGATGCGCAGGCAACGCGCGACAGCAATGGGGAGACGGCGGCGTGGCGCCTGAAGCCCTGCCCGTCGCTAATGTTTGTCAATGTGGCCGGCGAACTCGACCAGAAACACGACCAGGACCTGCGCGATACTTGTGTGATGCTGCTTGATCGCGCCGGCTGCGACCTGCTGACCATCTGCGACATCACCGGGCACTCGTATCGAAGCGCGCAAACCATCGTGAAGCATTACCGCGCCCGAAATGCCGATCGCGCCGACGCCGGCATCGACCGGCTCGAATTGCAGGTACGCAAGGAAGGGATGAAGGGCTGACTGCGGGACCGGCCGAACCTCGTTCGGCGACAGCCCGTGTGCTCTGTTTATGTCGGTGATACCCTCGCCGGTTGCAACCGTCTCCTACAAAGTGCCACAAAGAACATTCAGAGAACGATACAGACTCGTCGCACGGCGTGCGACGTGCGACCACAAAAAGCGTCGCACGAGACCCGGTTTGTTCTGTCGTAAAAATGAAAAAAGCCCTTGCGGGCCAATCCCTTGAGAGTGGTGGGCGCACCAGGGCTCGAACCTGGGACCCGCTGATTAAGAGTCAGCTGCTCTACCAACTGAGCTATGCGCCCGAAAGGCGGTCAATGCCTTGCGAGGCCGGTCGTTTAGCAAAGCGATCCGGGTCTGGCAAGCGATGTGGCGCATGTTTTCCAAGGTTCTTCCACAGCCCCGGAAATGCGAAAAGCCGCTGGATTCCAGCGGCTTCTCCAGGGTTGATACCTGCAAAATCCCGGGCGGCTCAAAGCCGCCCCTCCCGATCCGGGCCGTCATCGCGGTCGCCGCCGCGGAAGTGGTCCATGCCACGCTCCATCATGCGGTCCATGCCGCGCTCCATGAAGTGGTGGCGCGGGCCGTCCTCGCCGTCGCCGAACGGGCCGCGGTGGCGGGTCAGCACCGCGAGACGGCGCTTCTGGCCGTCATCGAGGGTCTTGTAGAGCGGGTCGGCGGCGTCCGCGATCTTCTTCAGCGCCGCTGAGCTCGCAGCCATGTCGTCGGCACGCTGGCGCAGGCGGGCGACCGGATCGTCAGGCTTGTCGGCGTCAGCAGGAGCGACGTTCATCCGCGCATTGGCACGGTCGATGCGCAGCTTGGCGAAATCACGCACGGCGGCTTCGACCGGCGGCCACAGCTTCTCCTGATCGGCGTTGAGCTTCAGCCCGGCATGGACGGCGGCGATCCGCGCGTCGACGAAGGCGGCGCGGTCTTCCGGGTTCATCCGCATGTGGTGGAAGTGCTCCATCCACGGACGATGAAATTGGGCGTAGACCGCGCCCGAGCCGGCGATGCTGAGCACGGCAATGGCGGCGATGGTGAACTTCCTCATGAGAACCTCCTCTGGAAGGATGTTCCGAAGATGGGCGCCGGCGGGCTGACGTGCAACTTACAACTTGGACAGACAGGACGATCTTACGAAGATGTAACGCTCGATTTTACCTCCAGCCGCAACCGGAAATCATTCGCAACAAAAAAGCTTCCGTGCAGCCCGCGCGGAAGCCTTCATTCATCGTCCGTAAAGATCAGTTCGTCGTGCTTTTGGCTTGCTTCTGGAATTCGTCGATCAGCGGCTGGCCGACGCGGCTTGCGGCGTCCTTGTAGACCGGCTCCATCGCCTTGCGCATCGCCTCGTCCTGCTCCGGCGTGAGCTTGATGATCTCGCTCTTGCCGCTCTTCTTGATCTCGGCGAGCGCGTCCTCGTTCTCCTTCTGCGACTGCGCGTTGTTGAAGTCGGTCGCTTCCTTCATCGCCTTCGACAGCTCGTCGCGGATGTCGGCCGGCAGATCGTCCCAGAACTTCTTGTTCACGATCACGACGTAGCCGATGTAGCCGTGATTGGTCTCGGTGATGTACTTCTGCACCTCGTGCATCTTCTGGGTATAGATGTTCGACCAGGTGTTCTCCTGGCCATCGACCACCCCGGTCTGCAGCGCCTGGTAGACCTCAGAGAACGCCATCACCTGCGGCAGCGAGCCGAGCGCCTTGAACTGCGCCTGCAGCACGCGCGAGGACTGGATGCGGAATTTGACACCCTGGTAGTCGGCTGGCGCGATCAGCTTCTTGTTGGCGCTCATCTGCTTGAAGCCGTTGTCCCAATAGGCGAGCCCGGTGATGCCCTTCGGTTCGAGCAGCTTGAGCAGCCTGGCCCCAAGCGGGCCTTCCGTGACCTTCCGCAGCGTCTTCAAATCAGGGAGGATGTAGGGCAGATCGAACACCTCGAACTCGCGAATGCCGAGCGGACCGAATTTCGAGTTGGACGGCGCCAGCATCTGCACGCTGCCGAGCTGCAACGCCTCGAGCTCTTCCTTGTCCTTGTACAGCGTCGAGTTCGGATAGACCTCGACCTTGACCCTGCCGTTCGTGTACTTCTCGGCGAGCTCCTTGAATTTCTCGGACGCCTTGCCCTTCGGCGTGTCGGTCGCGACGACATGGCTGAATTTGATGATGATCGGGTCGGCGCTGGCTGGGCCGGCAAGGCCAAATGCCAGTGCGGCGACGGACGCCGCGATCGCGAAGGTGCGCATGATGTCTCCCTTGTTGTTGTTTTGGGCAGCCCAACACGGCCGCCTATCCTCTAGCCGGAAACATCAATAGCGGCTCACGCATCGAGCCGCTATCGGTCGTTAGCAGGGCAGCTATTCATGTGAACGCCGCTGCGCTCCTCTCCCGCTCTTGTCCGCTGAAGCCTTGGCGAAGGCGGATGCGGGAGAGGCGAAGCAGGCAACCGTCAGCTCGCCGCAGCGGTCGTCACGGTGTCGCGCTGGCGCTTCATGACGATCTTGTTGAGCGCGCCGAGATAGGCTTTTGCCGAGGCGACCAGCGTATCCGGATCCGCCGCGCGGGCCGTCATCGAACGGCCGTCCTGCGACAGCCGCACCGACACTTCCGCCTGCGCGTCGGTGCCTTCGGTGACCGCATGGACCTGGTACAGCTCGAGCTTGGCCTCGTGCGGGACGAGGCGCTTGATGCAGTTGAACACCGCATCCACTGGACCGTTGCCCTCGGCCTCCTCGATCTTGGTCTGGCCGTCGACGTCGAGCTTCATGGTCGCGCGCTGCGGGCCATGGGTGCCGGCGATCACGGTCAGCGAGGTCAGCTTGATGCGGTCGTGCGAGGCCGCCATCTCCTCGTCGACCAGCGCCTCGATGTCCTCGTCGTAGATGTCCTTCTTGCGGTCGGCGAGCGCCTTCATCCGCGTAAACGCATCTTCCAGCTGATTCGGACCGAGCTTGTAGCCCATCTCCTCCAGCTTGTGCACGAAGGCATGGCGGCCGGAATGCTTGCCCAGCACCAGCGAGGACTGCTTCAGCCCGACCATCTCCGGCCGCATGATCTCGTAGGTCGAAGCATCCTTCAGCACGCCGTCCTGGTGGATGCCGCTCTCATGCGCGAACGCATTCCGGCCGACGATGGCCTTGTTGTACTGAACGGGAAACGAGGTCGCCGCCGATACCAGCTTCGAGGCGCGGGTCAGCTGCGTGGTGTCGATCCTGTTCCAGTACGGAAATTTGTCGTTGCGCACGTTGATCGCCATCACGATCTCTTCGAGCGCGGCGTTGCCGGCGCGCTCGCCGATGCCGTTGATGGTGCACTCGACCTGGCGCGCGCCACCGACGACGCCCGCCAGAGAGTTCGCAACGGCCATGCCGAGGTCGTTATGGCAGTGCACGGAGAACACGGCCTTGTCGGAGTTCGGCACCCGCTCGATCAGCGTCTTCATGAAATGGGTGTATTCCTCCGGCACCGTGTAGCCGACGGTGTCGGGGATGTTCACCGTGGTGGCGCCGGCCTTGATGACGGCCTCGACGATGCGGCACAGATAGTCCATCTCGCTGCGGGTACCGTCCTCGGCCGACCACTCGACGTCGTCGATCTGGTTGCGGGCGCGCGCGACCATGGCGACCGAGGTCTCGATCACCTGCTCCGGGGTCTTGTTCAGCTTCACCCGCATGTGCAGCGGCGAGGTCGCGATCACGGTGTGGACGCGGCCGCGCTTGGCGAACTTCACGGCTTCGGCGCAGCGGTCGATGTCGGCCGGGTGGGCCCGTGACAGGCCGGCGATGATCGAGTTCTTGGAGCGGCGGGCGATCTCGCTCACCGCCTGGAAGTCGCCTTCGGAGGTGATCGGGAAGCCGGCCTCGATGACGTCCACGCCCATATCGTCCAGGAGTTCGGCGACCTCGAGCTTCTCCTCGAAGGTCATGGTGGCGCCGGGGCACTGTTCGCCGTCGCGCAGCGTGGTGTCGAAAATGATGACGCGGTCCTTATCGGACTTGTTCGCGGGGGCCATTATCAGATTTCCTTTTGAGCTTTCGCGCCGTCAGTCTTAAGGGCGCTTGAGGTGTCCGGTGATCTCGACCAACCCCTGAGTGCCCAGGCGCGTGGCGCCCAGCCGGCCCTCAGGGGCAAGTAAGAAGAAGGCCGCCAAGAAGGAGGGTGGGCAACAGCGCGGCCGGGATCGTGGCGGCGGCCAGAGCCACCTCCCCCGAAATCCCATCGATTTGGCCGCGAATCAGCATTACCAGACCCTTTTGAGCCCCAAATCCTCGGTCAAAACCGTTGACGGTTGGTTGCCGGGAAGGCTCAGCGCGTCGTTTCTAGACGAGAAACGGCCGCAACCGCAACGCCAAAAGATGGTCAGAGGGGCTGACCTGATTGGCGTGCGGCACGCCCTCCCGCTTCGCCGGATCAGGATGGACGAGCCACGCGACAATCCAGATTTCGGGAAAGTGGAAATGTCTTGCGACGAAGCGACTGACCTTGCGGGTGGGTGTTCTGCCCGTCGGCAATGCAAGGGATTGTGCCGCTCGCAGCCGGGTCACGAAGGATCGAGACCGCCTACCCCGCGCGACGCAAGCGCGCTCTACTTTCCCAGCGATCCAGCATCTGGCCGAGTTCACCGACGGCGCGGGATGGCGTCTCATTGGTGTTGGCGGGGACCGTAGGGCTGAGCCAGTCCGGCTGGGTGTAGCCGCTTGAGCGGCGCGCCGCGGCACGCCGTCTGCGCGACTTCAGATCGCGCGTCAAATAGCCGGCCGCATAGGCGATCCCGAGCAACACGATCAATGTGATGATGCCTTGTACCATTGGCAGCAACCTCTCTCCCAGGTTTTCTGCGCAGCAATAGGGGCAAGGTCAAGGCTTGACAGGGTCTAAAGTGGGGCCCGGTTAAACCTCGCCGAACGAGGCGAATTGTCGCCTCATGCACAGCTGAACAGCCATGCGCAAATGTCCCGACATCATACGTGACATCACTCAGCTGGCGCAGAACGAATTTGGCAACATCAAGGAAATCGCGCGGAGAGGCTGCAAGTCTAGCGCTCGCAACCAGCCGCAGACCGGACTAACCTTTGCTTTGCTCGGCCGGATCAACCGGCCAGCCGAACAAGACTGGGAGGACGCGAATGACACGCCAACAGCAGCGTGAGCAGGAGCTTGCGCTTTCACGACGGACGCTGGTTCAGGGCCTCGCGCTCGGTGCCGCAGCGACGATGGCCGGAACGGGCACCGCGCTGGCCCAGACCGGTCCCGCTGCGCCACCGACGACGATCACGACACCCCCGCGCGACTTCAGTCCGCGCGGCGCGCCGACCACCTATTTCTGGGACCCCGACATCATCGCCGTCGATCCTTCCTTCAACAATCTTGCCCAGCCCAACACCGCGATCAAGCGGCTCTACACCGGCGTGCTCTGGGCCGAAGGTCCGGCATGGAGCGCACAAGGCCGCTATCTCTTGTGGAGCGACATTCCCAACAACAGGCAGATGCGCTGGAGCGAGGATGATGGCCACGTCAGCGTGTTCCGCGCGCCGTCGAACTACAGCAACGGCAATTCATTCGACTTCCAGGGCCGCCAGCTCTCCTGCGAGCATCTGACGCGGCGGGTGACACGCTACGAGAACGACGGTACCGCCACCGTGTTGTGCGACAATTACAACGGCAAGAAGCTGAACTCGCCGAACGACGTCGTCGCGCATCCCGACGGCAGCTATTGGTTCACCGATCCGCCCTATGGCGGGCAGCTCTACGAAGGCGAGCCCGATTCGGGCGGCAAGCTCAATCCCAGGATGGGGCAGCCGGCCGACTTCATGCCGAAGAAGCGCGAACTGCCGACCAATTGCTATCGCATCGACCCCTCGGGCCGCGTCGATCTCGTCGTCAGCGAGGACCAGGTGCCCGACCCGAACGGCCTGTGCTTCTCGCCTGACTACAAGAAGCTGTACGTCGTCTCGACCGGCAAGGGCCCGGGCGACACCGGCCCCGGCGGCAAGGGCGATGTCTTCGTGTTCGATGTCGGCAGCGACAACAAGCTATCGAACCAGAAGAGGTTCAGCGACTTCATGATCGACGGCGTGAAGTGCGGGCCTGACGGCGTGCGCTGCGACGTCAACGGCAATGTCTGGGCATCCAGCAATGCCGGCCGCGCCGTCGGCTATAATGGCGTGACGGTTTGGTCGCCGGAGGGCAAACTGCTCGGCCGCATTCGCCTGCCGGAAGTCTGCGGCAACATCACCTTCGGCGGCCCCAAGCGCAACCGCCTGTTCATGGCCGCGAGCCAGTCGCTCTACGCAGTGTACACCGCGACGCAGGGGGCGGGTCCGGGCTGAGCGGCCCGCGATCGAATTGCGACGAGGCGCCAGCGTGTCCCGCTGGCGCCTTTGACTTGCCAGCCAAACCGGCTCTTCACGAAGAGGGTTCCAATGCGTCCGATCGTCATCATACCGACCCGGCTGGGTTCGACCAGGCTCCCAGGCAAGGCGCTGACGGAGATCAACGGTCAGCCAATGATCGCCCACGTTTGGCGAAGCGGTCTCGAGGCCGACATCGGCCCCGTCGTCGTCGCCTGTGGAGATCAGGCGATCGTGGATGTCATAGCCGGCCTGGGCGGCCACGCGGTCCTGACTGACCCGAACCTCCCGACGGGGTCCGATCGCGCGTACGCGGCGTTGCAGCGGACCGACGCGGACGCGGCATATGATGTCGTCATCGTACTTCAGGGCGACCTGCCGACCATCGATCCGGCGACCATACGGGCGACGATGGAGCCGTTGTCCCGGCATGCCGATTGTTCGATCGCGACGCTCGCCACCGAGATCGAGGATCCCATCGAGCTCCAGGCACCCAGCGTCGTGAAGATCGCCCTTGCGATCCAGCCGGGAGAGACCGTCGGTCGCGCGGTCTATTTCAGCAGGGCCGTGATCCCCTCGGGCGTCGGCAAGCACTATCATCACGTCGGCATGTACACCTATCGCCGTGAGGCGCTGGCGAAATATGTCGACTTGCCGCGGGGCGTCCTCGAGCAGCGCGAAAGCCTCGAACAGCTCCGAGCAATCGAGCACGGCATGCGGATGGACGCCAAGGTGATCGAGACCGAGCCGCTCGGGGTGGACACGCTGGCCGATCTCGAGCGCGCCCGCGAGCTTTTGGCGGCGAGAGTGCCATGAAACTGTACTACGCGCCGGGCACGATATCGCTTATGCCCCATGTCGCCTTGCTTGAGAGCGGCCTTTGCTTTGTCGCCGTAAGAGTCGATGAGGCCAGCAAGAAGATGGCGGATGGTGGAGACTACAGGGCCATCAACCCGCTGGGCTACGTGCCGGCTTTACTGCTCGATGACGGCAGCTTGCTTCTGGAGGCCGCTGCAATCGCGCAGTACATCGCGGACCGCGACTCGACCGGAGGCCTCGCGCCACCGCCTGGAACCATCGAGCGGGCAAGACTTCAAGCCTGGTTGAACTTCCTGTCCAGCGAGCTACACAAGGGAGGCCTTGGTCCATTGTTTTACGCAGGACTGGACGAACCAGCGAAGAATGTTTTCCGGGAACGCCTGAAGGAACGCTTCGCCTTCATCGAGCAGCATCTGTCGACACGTGAATATCTGCTGGGCAAGGACTACTCGATTGCCGACGTCGGCTTGTATGCGATGATGGGCTGGACGTCTCGTGTCGGGTTCGATATGCGCGCCTACCCGCACCTGATCACACATCACGCGCGGATCGCGGATCGCGATGCCGTCCGTGAAGTTCATCGGGTTGAATGCTCGATTCCGGCGTGAACACGCTCCTGGCAGATCGGCCCTGTTCCAAGAGCCAGTGCATGCCTGACCTGCCGAAATAAACCAGCACTGCCCGGTCTTTGCGCAAGCGCTAGACTTTAGTCCCCATCGTACAATCCTGAATACAGTTTTGCTTGCCGAGGATTCTCTCCCCGTTATAGTCGCGGCCCAATAGCTCAAAGAAGCTTGGTTCAAGGGAGAGAACAAAATGATTAAACCACTCTCTGGTGTATTGCGAATTGCGTTTGGTGCGGCCGCGACGGCCGTATCGCTGGCAGCCTCAGGTGCGGCCTTTGCCGCCGATCCGCTTCGGATCGGCGTGATCGCGGAAGCGCAGGCGATTGCCGGCGCGTCGATCCCTCAAGCGGCTCAGCTCGCCGCTGACGAGATCAATGCCGCCGGCGGCGTCGATGGCCGCAAGATCGAGATCATCTCCTACGACAACCACTCCTCCTCCGCCGACTCGGTGCGCGCCTTCCAGCGCGCGGTGAACGAGGACAAGGTCAATGCGGTTATCGCCAGCTACATCAGCGAGGTGGTGCTGGCGCTGGAGCCCTGGGCGGCGCGGCTGAAGACGCCGTTCGTGACGCCGGGTGCGGCCTCCAACGAGATCAGCAAGAGCGTCCATGCCGACTACGAGAAGAACAAGTACACCTTCCACGGCTACCTGACCTCGGCGGCGCTGGCGCTTTCGGTCTGCGATGCCGCAAAGGACCTCCTCGTCGACAAGCTGCACATGAAGTCGGCCGTGATCATGAGCGAGGACGCCGCCTGGACCAAGCCGCTCGACATCGGCTACGAGGAATGCCTCCCCAAGATCGGGCTGAAGGTGCTGGACCACATCCGCTTCTCGCCCGACACCACCGACTTCACCCCGATCTTCAACAAGATCGAGGGTGCCAAGCCCGACGTGATCATCACCGGCATCTCCCATGTCGGCGTGCAGCCGACGGTGCAGTGGAAGAACCAGCAGGTGCCGATCCCGATGTTCGGCATCTCCTCGCAGGCCACCAACGAGACCTTCGGCAAGGACACCAACCAGGCCGCCGAAGGCGTGCTCTATCAGGGCGTCTCGGGACCCGGCGTCGCGGTCACGCCGAAGTCGGTGCCGTTCGCCGAAAATTTCAGAAAGAAGTTCGGTAACTACCCGTCCTATGCCGGCTACACCGCCTATGACGAGGTCTATTACATCGCCGACGCGGTGAAGCGCGCCGGCTCGAGCGATGCCGACAAGCTGGTCGATGCGCTGGAGAAGACCGACTGGGAAGGTACGATCGGGCGCGTCCAGTTCTACGGCAAGGACGATCCGTTCACGCACTCGCTCAAATACGGCAAGGGCCTGATCACCGGGCTGATGCTGCAATGGCAGGACGGCAAGCAGAGCGCGGTCTGGCCCAAGGACGTCGCCAAGGTCGAGATCAAGTTCCCGAGCTTCATCAAGCTCTCGAACTAGCCGGAACAACTCCCGGGACCACCTCCCGGGAGTTTCCGCATGCGGCGTACGCAGCACCTTCCCTCACAGCGGCAGTCCCGACATAGATGCGAGCTTTCCAGATTCTGATCGATGGCTTTGCCATCAGCGCTCTCTACGCTCTCGGCGCCACCGGCTTCACGCTGATCTTCGGCGTCTCCGGGGTGCTCAACCTTTCCCACGGTGCCATCATGGTGGCGGCGGCGGTGGCGGCCTGGGCCGCCGCCAGCATCCTTGGCGTCGGCACCTACGCCGGCGCGTTGATCGGCGTCGGGGTTGCGCTACTCACGGCGTTTGCCACTTACTTCGCGGTGGTGAAGCCGATCCAGGACTCGCGGCGCATCCCGAATGAGGAGAAGGAGATCTTCGTCCTGACGGGAACGCTGCTCTGGGGCATCATGATCCAGGAGCTGATCGCCTATTTCTTCACCAACAACGCCAAGACGGTGCTGCCGATCGTCGAGGGCGTGGTCGACATCCTCGGCGTCCGCACGCCGAGCAACGAGATTTTTACTGCGATCGTGTGCTGCCTCGTGATCGCACTGCTATGGCTGCTGGTGAACCGCACCCGCACCGGCAAGGCGGTGCTGGCGGCCTCGATGAACCCGCGCGGCGTGACGCTGCTCGGGCTCGAGCTTACCAACATCTATATCGTTGTGTGGGCGATCTACGGCATTCTGGCCGGCATCGCCGGCGTGCTGCTCGGCATGTTCCTTGGCGTCAGCTCCTACAGCGTCGGGCCGCTGACCGCGAGCGCGTTCTCGATCGTGGTGCTCGGCGGGCTCGGCAGTGTCTCCGGCTCGCTGATTGCGGCCTTCGTGGTCGGCTATTTGGAAACACTGACGGCCTATCTGGTCTCGCCGGCCTATCGCACCATTCCAGCGCTGCTGCTGCTCGTGTTCGTGATGTATATCCGGCCGCAGGGCCTGCTGGGGAGGCGCTGAGATGGCCGGTTTCTTCACCTCGCGCCTGTTCTTCGTCTCGCTGGCGCTCGTCATCATCGCAGCGACGCTGCCGCTTTATGTCTCCGGCTATGTGCTCGGGCTCCTCACCGTCGCCTTCTATTTCGGCGTGTTCGCGATGGCCTGGGACCTCTTGTTCGGCTTTGCGGGCGAAGTGAATTTCGGCCCGACCTTCCTGATCGGCGTCGGCGCCTATACCGCCGGCATCCTCAATGCCCAGTTCGGCTGGTCGGTCTATCTCTGCATCGTGCTCGGCGCGCTCGCCTCCGTCATCGCGGGGCTCGTGCTGGCGCTCCCGGCGCTACGCGTACGGGGGCCTTACTTCGGCCTGACCACGCTGGTCGCGGTGCTGATGCTGCAGAACTTCGTGGTCGTGTTCGCTGATCTGACCGGCGGCGAGATCGGCCTCACCATCCCCGACGTCATCACCATCAATGCCGGCGCCAATTACTGGATCGCGCTCGGCTTCATGACGATCTCGGCCGCGATCCTTTACGGCCTGTCGCAATCGCCCGTCGGCCTCGTGCTGCAGGCGAGCGGCCAGGATCCCGTGCAGGCCGGCGCGCTCGGTTTCAACATCGTCAAGCATAAGCTTGCCGCTTTCATCGTCAGCGCGTTCTTCTCGGGGCTGTCAGGTGCGCTGCTGGTGTTCTACTTCGGCACCGCTTCGGTCGGCACCGTCGTCGACGTAGCAGTCGGCGTCAACGTCATCGTCTCGGCCGTGCTCGGTGGCCGGCGCACCGTGCTCGGCGCCGCGCTGGGCGCGATCTTCCTGATCGTGGCCGGCGAATTCCTGCGCCCGACCGGCGAGCTTGCGACCTTCATCGTCTCGGCGGTCGCCCTCCTCGTCGTCCTGTTCTTCCCCGGCGGCTTCTTAGGGGCGGCCCTCTCGCGCGAGGCTCGCTCGTAATGGATCAGCGGCTTTCAAACCGGCCCGTGCTCGAAGTCCGCGGCCTGACCAAGCGCTTTGGCGGCTTGACCGCGGTGAAGAATCTCGGGTTCGACGTCAATGGCGGCGAGATCTTCGGCCTGATCGGGCCGAACGGCTCGGGCAAGTCCACCGCGATGAAGAGCGTGATGGGCATCGAGCGCCCGACCGCGGGCGAAGTCGTCTTCGAGGGCGAGAATGTCGCGGGCCTTCCCGCGCACAAGATCGCGCGCAAGGGCTTTGGCATGGTGTTCCAGCACTCGCGGCCGCTGAACCGGCAGACCGTGCTGGAGAACATCATGGTGGCGCTGCTGCCGGACAGCCTGTTCATGCTGTTTCCGGACAAGGCGCTGGTCGAGCGCGCCAAATGGATCGCCGACCGCGTCGGCCTCGGCAGCGTCATGAACCGCCGCCCGCCGACGCTGCCCTTCGCCGATTTGCGCCGACTCGAGCTTGCCAAGGCGATCGCGCGCGATCCGAAAGTCGTGCTGGTGGACGAGCCTTTCGCCGGCCTCACCCGCGCCGAGGTCGACGTCTTCTCCGACCTGATCCGCAGCTTCCGCGACGAGGGCCGGGCGGTGATGCTGGTCGATCACAACGTCAAGAGCGTCGCCGCCCTGGTCGACCGCGTGCTTGCCATGTATCTCGGCGAGGAGATCGTCACCGGCAAAGCCGACGAAGTCATGAAGAACGAGACCGTGCGGCGGGTCTATCTCGGCGGCGCTATCGAGACCCATGCGCGGCCCGAGACCAGCTTCAAGGACAAGGTGCCGCTGCTCCAGGTCGAGAATGTCAGCGTGCACTATGGCAAGGCACAGGCGCTGGAGAACGTCTCGATCCACATCCATGAGGGCGAGTTCGTCTCCATCGTCGGCCTCAACGGCGCCGGCAAGACCACGCTGTTCAACACCATCTCCGGCTTCCTGCCTTACACCGGCGAGATCATGCGCGGCGGCAAAAAGCTGCGTGGCACGAGCCCTGCCAAGATCGCCCGCAGCGGCATCGTGCAGTGTCCGGAATCGCGCGAGCTGTTCGGCGAGATGACGGTGCGGGAAAACCTCGATCTCGGCGGCCAGCATCTCGATGACGACAAGCGCGCCACGCAGCTCACCTGGCTGTTCGAGCTGTTTCCGATCCTGAAAGAGCGGCAGGGACAGTTGGCGCAGACGCTGTCCGGCGGCGAACAGCAGATGCTGGCGATCGGGCGCGCCCTGATGATGCAGCCGCAGATCCTGATCCTGGACGAGCCGACGCTGGGGCTTGCGCCCGTCATTCTCGAACTGCTCTCCAACGCGCTGGAAAAGCTGCGCCAGACCACCTCGATCACGGTGCTGCTCGGCGAGCAGAACGTCACTTTCGCGCTGCCGCATGCCGACCGCGTCTATGTGCTGGAGCACGCCAGGATCGTCTGGGAAGGCGACCCGGCCCGCTTCGCTAGCGAAGCCGGCGCCGATTTTCTGTGAGTCCATAAAAGCAACAACAAGCATAGAAAGGGAAACGACCATGCGACCTTCAGTTCTCAGCGGCAGCTTCCTCGCCTCCGCGCTGGCGCTCTGCCTCGCCGCGCCCGCCTGCGCGCAGTCGAACGACCCGATCAAGATCGGCGTCATCGCCGAGGTGCAGTCGATCGCAGGTGCGGCAACCCCGGGCGGCGCACAGATCGCCGCCGATGAGATCAACGCCAAGGGCGGCATTCTCGGCCGCAAGGTCGAGATCGTCACCTATGACAACAAGAGCTCCTCGGCCGATTCCGTGCGGGCCTTCCAGCGCGCCGTGAGCGAGGACAAGGTCTCCGCGGTGATCGCGAGCTACATCTCCGAGGTCGTGCTGGCGCTCGAGCCCTGGGCGGCGCGGCTGAAGATGCCGCTGATCACGCCCGGCGCCGCCTCCAACGAGATCACGAAGGCGATCCACAACGACTATGAGAAGAACAAATACACATTCCACGGCTACCTGACCTCGGCCGCACAGGCTCAGCTCGTCTGCGACGCGGCCAAGGATCTCCTCGTCGACAAGCTCAAGTTCAAGACGGTTGCGATCATGAGCGAGGACGCGGCCTGGACCAAGCCGCTCGACGTCGGTTACGAGGCCTGCCTGCCCAAGGCGGGCCTCAAGGTCGTCGAGCACGTGCGCTTCTCACCTGACACCACCGACTTCACGCCGATCTTCAACAACATCGAAGGCAAGAAGCCCGACGTGATCGTCACCGGCATCTCCCATGTCGGCGTGCAACCGACGGTGCAGTGGAAGAACCAGCAGGTGCCGGTGCCGATGTTCGGCATCAGCGCGCAAGCGCTGAGCCCGACCTTCTGGAAGGACACCAACGGGGCGGCCGACGGCGTGCCCTCGCTCGCCGTCGCGACGCCCGACGTTGCCGTGACCTCGAAGACCAAGCCGTTCGCCGCCGCGTTCAAGGCCAAGTTCGGCACGCCGCCGGCCTATACCGGCTACACCGCCTATGACGACGTCTACATCATTACCGACGCCATCAAGCGCGCCGGCTCGACCGACCCCGACAAGATGGTCACTGAACTCGAGAAGACCGACTACGAGGGCACGATCGGCAAGATTCAGTTCTACGGCAAAAACGACGAGTTCACCCATGGCATCAAGTCCGGCCCCGGCTTCGTCACCGGGCTCGTCTTCCAGTGGCAGGACGAGAAGCAGGTCGTGGTCTGGCCCGCGAAGATTGCGGAAGGCAAGCTGAAGTTTCCGAACTTCGTGAAGCTGTCGCAGTAAGAAGCGGAAATACACCGTCGCAAAACGTGTGTGATGCCCGGGCCCGTCCCGGGCATTTCGCTTTGCACCCTTGAAGCGAAGCACGCTTGCAAATCCGGCAGGGTTGATCACAGTAGGGATCGCACGCAGGCAGCTCCAAGAATCTGCGGCCATCACGGAGGACGCATGCTCCCCTATGTCGTTCACGACCCCCGCTTCGAGCGGTTGGTCATCGGCCATGTCAATCTCGAAAAGCTCTTCACCGGCTGCCGCTGGGCCGAAGGTCCCGCCTATTTTCCGGCCGGGCGCTACCTCATCTGGTCCGACATCCCGAACAACCGGATGATGCGCTTCGACGAGACCGACGGATCGGTGTCTGTGTTCCGCTCGCCGAGTTTCAATTCCAACGGCAACACCACCGACCGCCAGGGACGACTGGTCAGTTGCGAGCATTTCATGCGGCGCGTCACCCGCACCGAGCATGACGGCTCGATCACCGTACTGGCGGATGCGTTCGAGGGTCGGCGGCTGAATTCGCCCAATGACGTCGTGGTCAAATCGGACAATTCGATCTGGTTCTCGGATCCGACCTACGGCATCGACAGCGACTATGAGGGGCAGCAAAGCCCGTCCGAGATCGGCGCCTCCAACGTCTACCGCATCGACGGCAGCACCAAGGCGATCACGCGCGTCGTATCCGACCGGGTGCAGCCCAACGGGCTCGCCTTCTCGCCTGACGAAACCAGGCTCTACGTCGCCGACACCGGCGCGACGCATGTCCGCGGGCTGCCGCCGACGATCTGGTCCTATGAGGTCAAGGGACAATCCGTCGGGGAAGCCTCGCTGTTCGCGACGTGCCCGGACGGGCTCTACGACGGCTTTCGCGTCGACGTCCATGGCAACATCTGGACGTCGGCGGGCCGCAGCGTATTCTGCTACGCGCCCGACGGCACGCATCTCGGCACGGTCCCGATCGGCGAGATCGTCGCCAATGTCTGCTTCGGCGGTCCACGGCGCAACCGCCTCTACATCTGCGGGCAGACCTCGCTGTATTCGATCTATCTCAACACGCGCGCGGCGGTTTAGCTCGTCACGCGCTCGCCGCGGCCGTAGACCAGCAGCATGAAGATGATGACGAGGCCATAGATCACCTGACGGCCAGCCTCGGGCATGTCCATGATCGAGAGCACGCTGTTGAGCAGCACGATCAGCACGACGCCGATCAGCGTGCCGAGATAGCGGCCGCGGCCGCCGAGGATGTTGGTGCCGCCGATCACGACCGCCGCGATCGACGGCAGCAGATAGGCATCGCCCATGCCCTGATACGCCTTGGTGGAATAACCTGCGAGCAGGACGCCCGCGAGCGCGGCGGCGAGACCGCACAGGACGAAACAGATCACGGTGATACGACGCGTATCGACGCCCGCCAGGTACGCCGCTGCCTCCTTGTTGCCGATGGCATAGATGTAGCGGCCGAGCGCGGTGCGCTGGAGCATGACAGCGACCAGCACCGACACGGCAGCCCACACGAACAGGGCGTTGGGGATGCCGAGCGTGCGATCGCCGGCAAGCATCCGCATCAGGTCGGTGGCGGCGGTCTGCGGCGCATAGCCGCCGGTGTGCGCGACCATCAGGCCGCGCATCACCGCGTTGACGCCGAGGGTGAAGATCATCGAGGGTACGCGCAGATACGCGACTCCGATGCCATTGATGAGACCGACCAAGAGGCCAACGCCGAGCCCGACCGGAATAGCGAGCGGTCCGCCGACCGAGGTTGCCATCATGGCGGCCGCGGCGAGCGTCCACGGCACCGACAGGTCGATCTGGGCGATCAGGATCACCATCATCATCCCGGCGGCGACGATGCCGAGGAACGCGCCGATCTGAAGCTGTTGCAACAAATAGGTCGGCGACAACAGCGGTGCGCTGCCGAAGCGGGCAAAGGTATAGATCGTGCCGGCAACGAGGATGACGAGGATGAACAGGGCGGCGATCAGGATCGGGCGGTCGTCGCGCGAGAGGCTGAGGGAGGCCGAACTCATCGAAACAGCTCCAGCGTATTCTTGACGCGCAGCACGCCGAGCGCGCCGATGCTGACCGCCGCCAGCAGGATCAGCCCCTCGAACAACGGCTGCAACAGCGGCGCGATGTCGAAGATGCGGAAGAAGAACGAGATGACGCGCAGCACCATGGCGCCGAAGATCGAGCCGATCGCGCTGCCGGTGCCCCCTAGCAGCGATGTTCCGCCGATGACGACGGAGGCGATGGAGTTGAGCGTGTAGGCGCCGGCCTGCGGGATGTCGGCATTGCCTGAGGAGGTCTGGATGGCGAGGAACAGGCCGCCACAGCCGGCAAAGAAGCCGGCGAGCGTGAAGGCCGCGATCTTGGCGCGGTCGATCGGCAGGCCCGACATGTAGGCGGCGCCCTCGGCCGAACCGACCGCATAGACGGCGCGGCCGAGCACCGAGCGGCGGAACGGCACCCAGACCAGCAGCGCGATCAGGATGAGCAGCACGAACGGCACCGGGATCCAGGCCACTGGCGCAAACCAGCTCGCGGCGCCGTCATCGAAGATATGAACGGTCGCGGCAAAGTCTCCGAGCGAATTGGTCATCGCCCAGTTGAGATCCTCGTCGATCTTGCCGCCCGGCGTCGGCCGCAGGAACAGCGCGATGCCGATATAGACCGCGCCGGTCGCGAGCGTCGCGATGATCGGCTGGATGCGTCCATAGACGACGATGCAGCCATTGATGAAGCCGGCCAGCGTGCCGGTCGCAAGGCACACGACGATCCCGAGCAGGATGCCGCTCACCCCACCCGGAAAGGAGCCAAGGCCGAGTTGCAGGCCGAAGATGTCGAGATGCAGCGGCGTGCCGTCTGCGGCCCCCGTGAGCAGATAGCTCGCGAAACACCCCACCATGGTCATGACGGCGCCGACGGAGAGATCAAGGCCCGACGCCAGCACCGGAACGGTCTGGGCCATCGCCAGCATGGCGAGCGCGAAGATCTCGTCGCCGTTCTGCACCAGAACCGCCGACGAGAAGCCCCTGGGGTGGGCGAAATTGTAGAGCAGATAGAGAATGGAAAACAGCAGAACAGCGGTGACGATGCCGATGTTCTGGCGAAGCCTGATGGCGATATCGTCAAGCATGGGCGGCTCCGGGAGCGTCCGCCGTCGCCGCGTCGATGTTCAGCGCGCTCGCGATGATGTTGGTCTCGGTCAGCTCGTCACCTTCAAGCTCGCGCACGATGCGGCCGTCATACATGATCGCCACCCTGTCGCAGCAGCCGATGAGCTCGTCATAGTCCGTCGAGTAGAACAGGATGGCGGCGCCCTGGTCGGCGAGCTCGCGCATCAAGCGGTACAGCTCCTGCTTGGTGCCGACGTCGATGCCGCGCGTGGGATCGTTGAGCAGGATGATCCGTGGATCGGTCATCAGCCATTTGGCGAGAACGACCTTCTGCTGGTTGCCGCCGGAGAGCGTGGAGACCGCGTCGCCCGGCGCGCCGATCTTGATCTGCAGCCGCGCGATGGCGCGCTTGATCGCCTCGTTCTCGCGCGCGCGGTCGACCAGAGGTCCCCTCGAGATCGCGTCGAGCGAGGCGATCACCAGATTGTCCGCGATCGACATCGGCAGCATCAGGCCCTCGGTCTTGCGGTCCTCCGGCACCAGCGCGATGCCGACCGATTTCGCCGCCGCGGGCGAAGCCGGGCGAATCTCACGGCCTTCGACCGTGATTTGCCCGGAGACGCCGCGCAACACGCCGAACAGCGCCAGCAGCAGCGACTTTTGCCCCTGGCCGTCGAGCCCGCCGAGGCCGACGATCTCGCCGGCGCTGACGCGCAGCGAGATCCGATCGAGGCGCCTGTCCCAGCTCAGATTCTCGATGGCGAGCATCGGCCTCAGTGATCCGCGCGCGGGCTTGGGCGGGTACTGGGCCGCGATATCGCGCCCGATCATGAGCTGAACGATATCGGCGGTCGAGCGCCGGCCCTTGTCGAACGTCTCGATATGGCGTCCGTTGCGAAACACGGAGGCGCGGTCGGCGAGCGCCTCGACCTCGTGCATCCGGTGCGAGATGTAGAGAATGGCAACGCCCTCGGCCTTGAGCCGCGCCAGCATCGCGTACACCTTCTCGACGTCCGCGCTGGTGAGCGCCGATGTGGCTTCGTCGAGGATCAGAAGCTGCGGCTTCTTGCCGAGCGCCTTGGCGATCTCCACCACCTGGCGGCGCGACAGCGGCAGGTCGCGCACGCGCATCAGCGGGTTGACGTCCTCGCAACCGATCTCGGCCAGCAGCTGCTCGGCACGGCGACGTTGCGCCCGCGCGTCGATGAGGCCGAAGCGACGCGGCGGCGCGGCGATCGAGATGTTGTCCGCGACCGAGAGGTCGGGCATCAGCGAGAGCTCCTGGAAGATGCAGACCACGCCGGCGGCATTGGCCGCCGACGGCGTTGCGAAGCTCACCTGGCTTCCGCCGAGGCGCATGGTGCCGCTATCGGGCTGGACGACGCCGGCGATGATCTTGATCAGCGTCGACTTGCCGGCGCCGTTCTCGCCCAGCACCGCATGGATCTTGCCGCGCTCGCAGGCGAAGTCGACGCCTTCGAGCGCGCGCACGCCGGCGTAGCGCTTGGAAATTCCTGACAGCGTGAGGAAGGCAGATCGAGTCAGGGCAGCATCCGGCATGGCGGGGGCTCACGCAGCGGCGGCCCGGCCAAGGCCGGGCCGCAATCGGGACATCCGAAGTGTGGTCACTGCGTATTCTTTTCGCTCTGCGACATGATCTCCGGTGCCGTGAAGTTGACGCCGCAGGGCGTGAACTGGTTCGGCGCAAAGAAGTTTGCGTTGAGGTCCGGCCAGTAATTGACGCCGGGCTTCAGGTCCTTGTAGGTCGCAACCGGAATCGGGATCGAGATGAGCTGCGGCATGACGTTGCCCTGCAACGCAGAAATCGCCGCCTTGGTGGCGATCGCGACCAGCGCCGGCGACTGGCCGTAGGACATCCCCTTGAGGCCGTCCTTGGCGTGATCGGCGATCTGCTTGCGGTACTCGTTCTCGCCCTCGCCCGACATCGGCACAAAGGGGTGCTTCGCCGCCATCAAGGCCTGGACCGTGCCATCGGAGCCGCCCTGCGTGAAGATGCCGTCGAAATGGCCGTGCACGGCGAGCGCGTCCGCCGTCACCTTCTGCGAGGTGCCGGTGTCCCAATTGCCGACCACTTCGGTGATCTTGAAGCTGTTGCCCGGCGCCTCCATGACCTCGCGGAAGCCGAGATGCCGGTCGCGATCGACCGAATTGCCGGGCAGGCCTCGGACCTCGAGGATGTCGCCGCTCTTCTTGCCGCTCTCGTCGATGAGCCACTTCGCCGACATCCGGCCCATTTCCTTCTGGTCCTCGTTGACCATCATCACCTTGTCGGTATCGAGGATGTTGTCGAAGGGCACCACGACGACATTGTTCTTGTCGGCGAGGCGGATGATGCGGTCGAAGCCATCGGGCGCCACCGCGATGGTGACGATGGCGTCAAAGCCCTGATTGATGAAGTCCTCCATCGCACCGAGTTGCGCTGCAACATCGGTGCCGGTCGACACGACCTTGAACTCCTTGATGTTCTCCTTGATGCCCGGCTGCGCGGCGAAGGCCTTGGCTGTCTTCACCATCTGGATGCGCCAGGTGTTGCCGACGAAACCGTTGACGAGCGCAATCTTGTAAGGGCCGGCCTTCTTGGGCCACTGGAAGAACTTGGTCTGGGACGACCAGGGCTTGAAGCATGCGGGATCGGCGCCCGGGCCGGACACGACCTTCGGCCCGGCCAGGGCACAGACCGGAGACAGCAACAGGCCGACGCAAGCCAGCCCCGCCAAACGAAGCGTCCACACCATATCTCTTCTCCTGAGCTCTTGTGTTCCACCCTTAACGCGGCGCGATCGCCAAGCCGGGAATTGGGCTTCCCGTGCAATTTGCCCGGCTAGGATGGCACGCGGCCTCTGATGCGCACAAGCCGAATTCGGGTGTACGTCCGACCTGCAGCGAACGCTGAGGGAGCAAAACCATCACAATTGCGGGAGACGATGTGGCGTCGCGATGAGAGCCGAAAACATACGCGTCACAAGCGGATGTTCGCGTCCGGCCTGATGCAGGGCGATCGAATGATTGCGAACCAAGGGACCGGCAGCGCAAAAAAATGAGACTCAGGGAAAAATGCCGATGCGACCATGGACGGCTGCGCGTCCGAATTGCCTGGTGCGGCGCATGTTGACTTTCATGCACGGCCTCCAAATACTCGCCGAAAAAATAAGGCCAGTCGCAAACGACCGTTCGGAGGGAGGGATAGGATGCCGACTTCACGCAGGCAGCTGCTGAAGGGTACGGCGGCTGCCGCCGCCACATTCAGCCTCGATTGGACCCGGGCCCAGGCGCAAGCCGAGAATTTGCGCATCGGCCTGATCTACGATCTCACCGGACCATTCGCGGCGGGCGGTTCGGTCGCCTCCTCGGTCGGCGCGCAGATCGCCATCGATCTCGTCAACGAGAAGGGCGGCATCGGCGGCAAGACCAAGATCGTGCCCGTCGCCGCCGACTCCCAGAGCAAGGCGGATGTCGCCATCAACGAGGCCGAGCGGCTGATCAGCCAGGAAAAGATCGACATCATCGACGGGGTCTATTCCAGCGCCCATGCAGTGCCGATGGCGGCGAAGGTCGAGCAGCAGAAGAAGATCCTCTGGATCACGACCGCGGTGTCGACCGCCGTGTTCAAGGACAAGAACCTGCAATATGTGTTTCGCGCGCAGATCCACTCGGATCAATACGGACAGGCGTTCGCCGGCTTCCTCACCGAGCACGCGAAGGCCAAGCTCGGCACGGAGCCCAAGGACGTCAAGGTCGCGCTGATCCACGAGGATGGCCCCTATGGCGTCGGCGTCGCCGCGGCCGACGAGGCCTATGCCAAGGAGGCCGGCATCCAGGTCGTGCTGCGCGAGGGCTATTCGGCCTCCGCGCCCGATCTTTCCGTGCTTGTGACCAAGCTCAAGCGCGCCAAGGTCGATGTGATCTCGCACGCCGGCTACAATCCCGACATCACCCTGTTCCTGCGCCAGGCGCGCGAGAGCGGACTTCGGTTCAAGATGCTGTTCGGCGCCGGCGCCGGCTACAGCCAACTCGACAAGTTGCGCGCGACCTTCGGCGCCGACATCGACCATTTCTGCAATATCGATCCGGTCCCGGCGCAGCTGCTCGATCCGTCCAAGCTCGCGCCCGGTATGGGCGATCTGATCAACGCGATGGTCACGCGCTACAAGGCCAGGACCGGGGCGACCGACGTGCCGCCGCACTGCTCGATGGGCTTCAACCAGACCTGGGTGCTGCTCAACAACGTGCTGCCGGTGGCCAAGGAGAAGTACGGCAGCTTCGAGCCGGACGCCATTCGCAAGGCCGCACTCGACGTCGACATCCCCGCGGGCGGCACCATCCAGGGCTACGGCGTGAAGTTCTTCCCGCCGGGCACGCCGCTCTCCGGCCAGAACGAACGTTCGACGCCGGTGGTGATGCAGAACGCTGGCGAGCACATCTCGGTGGTGTGGCCGACCAACATCCGCACGCAGGATCCGGTGTTTCCGCTGCCGAAGGGATCGACCTACGGGGCGTGAGGCGCGGTTCTTCGCCCCGCTTGTGGACTCTCCGCAAACTCCCCTGTCACCAACCCAGCGGAGACTCCTCCCTCACCCCAACCCTCTCTCCGCAAGCGGGGCGAGCGCTGAAGCAGCTCATCTGCGACTCTGGCCACTACAGCACTACCCTTCGCCCCTCTTCCGCCGCCCAGTATCCGGCGTAATTGACCTTGATCGTCTCGCAAGCGAGCGCAAGGTCCGACAGCGGCTGCCGTCCGGTCGCGGCGCATTCCATGAAATCCTGAATCTCCTGCAGATAGCCGCGCGTCCACTCCTCCTCGAGGCAGACATATTGCCACCCGGTTTTGCGGTCGACCTTCTCAGTGATGTAGACCGGAGCCAGTTTCTCCTCGCTCGTCTGGTAGCTCATCAGATGATTGTTCGGGGTAATATTGGCGAACAACGAGCCACCTGAGGTATAGGTCTCGATCAGATTGCGCACACCGCCCATGATCATGTCGCCGGAGAACACGGTGGCCTTGGTGCCGTCGGAGAAGGTTGCAGTCAGCGTGCCCCAGTCCTCGACGTCGACAGGATTGGCCTTGATGTAGCTGCGCTCCTCCGGCTTGAGGCAGGCGGTGACGTTGCCGACATCGCCGGTGACGCTGGCGACATGGATCCTCTCCCCTCGCGCGCGCGCCTCGACCTGCTTGAGATAGAGCACGGCCGAGAGCGGATGGCAGCCCATTCGGATCAACGAGCCACCGCCGGTCATCGCCCATTGCGCGGCGTGCGCCGCATGCGAGCCGGAATGGCTCTCCTCGCCCTTCATGAACAGGATCTTGTCTTTCGTCGCCTTGAGGATCTCGGCGGTCTTGGTCACCGCTGGCGCGTAAATCCAGTCCTCGGCATACATGAAGAGCTTTCCGGTGCGCTCGATTGCGGCGCGGGTGGCGTCCATCTCCTCGAGCACGCGTTCGTACATCAGCGCCTTCGGCACGTGCTTGCCGATCGGCTGCCCGTCGCCGTGACGGCCGAAATAGCCGGCAAAGGGCTTTTCACAGATGACGTGCTTGCCGGCCTGCATGGCTGCCACGATCATCTCGGCATGCAGATTGGGCGGCGTGCAGATGTCGACGACGTCAAGCGCGCCGTCGGCGATCAGTTCAGCGAAGCTGCGATAGACGCGCGGGATGCCATGCCGGGCGGCGAATTCGACCACGTGCTCGCCGCGCGCGGCAACAGCCGCAACCTCGACGTCCACGCCGTAGACGCGCCGCAACGCATACATATGCAGCTCCGACACGAAGCCGCAGCCGACGAGTCCGACCCTGATCCTGGCCATAGCGCCCCCTTCTTTTGAGGGCACTATAGCGCGGCGACGGAGCTATTCCACCGAGACGCGCACCACGCCGGCGCTCATCATACCGAGCGCGCGGGCGGCGGGCACCGAGAGATCGACGATGCGGCCGCGGATGAAGGGACCGCGATCATTGACGCGACATTGGATCGAGCGCCCGCCGTAGGAGACTTTCAGAACACTGCCGAACGGTCGCGTTCGGTGGGCGCAGGTCATCCCGCCGCCTTTGCCGGCTTTGCCGTATCCATAATATGAAGCAAGTCCGCTTTCAGCGTTGGCGACAGAAATTGCAGAAAGCGAGAAACTGGTCAGACAAAACAAGAGTGTCCGCTGCGCTCGCACGGCACCGCTCCCCGGTTGGCCCTGCCCGCGCTGCAACGTCGCTGGTTCCCTTTGGTTCCCGCGCACTGCCGGGCAATGCCCGGCTGTGCCATCACACATTGTTACTGTTTGTGAAAAACCAGCGTGCGGACCTCGATGCTCTCGCGCGGCTGCGCATCGGGAGGCGTGGTTGGATCGACGAAGGCCGTGTGAGGCCCGAAGCGCGTGCGGCCGTCGGTTGCCGAGTCATAGCATTTGATCAGCAGAGCCTCGTCCCGCGTCATCTCCGGGAAATAGAACCAGCGATGATCAGGATTGTATTTCACCGAGTAGGTCTCGCCGCGACGATTGGGATAGATCAGGTCGGAGGCGACGAGATCCTCGGGCGCGACCGTCGTGCCGTCGGCCATGGCGAGCGGCGAGTCCTGCAGGGGACCGCGGATCGGCCGCCAGAGATTGATGACCTGAACGCGGCCCTTGAGCAGCTCATCCGCCTCGTCGGGCAGATGCTCGCGCACGCGGTTGGCGCCCGAGACAGCGGTCTGGTCGACATGCACGCGCGTCGCAGGCTGACGGGGCCCTGCGCCGCGAATGTCGGCGGCACCCTCGACGCGCTTGCGCACGGTGTGGTCGAAGATGACGACACGATCGGCCTTCAGCGTCGCGCGCAGGAAAGCTTCGACGGCGGGATAGTAGACGGAGCGGATTTCCGCGTCGTTGTAAAAGTCCTTCACCCTGATGGGATGACGCACCAGCGCAAAGCCTTCGCGGTCGAGCGAGAAGTTCTGGGCGATCAATCGCGCATCAAAAATCGGCACCAGATGCGGCTCCGGCAGCGAGGTGCTCTTGGCCTCACCCGGCGGTGGATCGAAGGCGTAGGTGCGCGGTTTGCCCGACATCGGCGCGAGATAGTTGAGTTCAGCGGTGACGAAGGGAAGCGATTCGATTCTTTTTTCTTGCAGGCCCATGGCCGGTCTCCCGATGTGCTCGTCGGGATGATTTTTGAGGGGACGGGACACGCCGCAAGGGAGGCGAGGTAAATAGCAACAGGATTACCGAGCCAGGCGCGATACGGGGAAGGACGTTTTCCAACACGCCGATCGTGACAGCAGCATCCTTCTCATGTCACGGATCGAGAACTCGTGAGGTCACGTGCTCCGCCCGTCACACTATCACGGTCTCGATGCGGGCGCATGACGGCGACAAGAGGCGCCAGCGTGGTCTTGAAGCTGGCGCGCCGCATCTCGCCGCGAGGCTGCGCGCGTCACGCCTGCGCGCGCCTGATCATACGACTTTCGCTTGGCCCGAGATCACCAGTAGCCGCGGTAATACGGCCGATAGTAGCCGTAATACGGGCGGTAATGCCGATAGTAATGACGATAGCCATAGTAGCGGGGATATGCATAGGGCCCGTAGCCATAATAGGAAGGCGCATAGCCGTAACCGTAGCCATATGGTCCGCCGTAATACGGTCCGCCATAATAGCCGTACGGTGCGCCGGCGATGGCGCTGCCGATGAGGGCGCCGGCCGCGAAGCCGCCCAGCCCCCATCCCCAACCGCCGCCGCGCCAATGCACCTGCGTGACGTCCCCGCCGGCCGCGGTCTTCATCGTCGCAACATTGGTCGGCATCGGCGCCGCTGCCACCTGTCCGATTTGGCCGGCCATGACCCCGACCGTCAGCGAGCAGGCAATTGCCATTTTCCAGATACTCATCGTGCTACTCCTTGTCTGACGTTGCGTTCAAAAGAGCATCGCAGGCGTATGATCGGCCATCCTTGCGCCAAGTCAAAGGCTCGAATTAGCGTGCAGCGCACAAGACATCTCGCATGCCTCAATTGTGATCAGCCGAGGACGTCTCTCGCCCACACCGATGTGACGTTATGATAACGGCACGGGAGGGCCCGCGCGCCGCGCCAAACCGTTAAGCTTCCCATCCGTTCGCAACCAACAAGCATCTTCCCGATTTACTATTCGTACCGTTACTATCGGTTCCAATGGTGCGCGGCCGGAAGGCACTTCGCGAAGACGTTGGTTGATGCCAGAATTTGGCTTGCGCCGGACAAGTGGGAGGATGACATGAGTGCCGCCGGAAATGAGCCGCTTGCCCGCCAGGCTTTGGCATTTGTCCTGGCCGGCGGTCGCGGCAGCCGGCTGCTGGAGCTGACCGACCGGCGCGCCAAGCCGGCGGTCTATTTCGGCGGCAAATCCCGTATCATCGATTTCGCGCTGTCCAACGCGGTGAACTCCGGCATCCGCCGCATCGCGGTCGCCACCCAGTACAAGGCGCACAGCCTGATCCGGCATCTGCAGATGGGCTGGAATTTCTTCCGTCCCGAACGTAACGAGAGCTTCGATATCCTGCCTGCAAGCCAGCGCGTCTCGGAGAACATGTGGTATGTCGGCACGGCGGATGCGATCTACCAGAACATCGACATCATCGAGTCGCATGCCTGCCGCTTCATCGTCGTGCTCGCCGGCGACCACATCTACAAGATGGACTACGAGGTGATGCTGCGGCAGCACGTCGACAGCGGCGCCGACGTCACGGTCGGCTGTCTCGAAATGCCGCGCGCGGAGTCTTCGGGCTTCGGCATCATGCATGTCGACGAGAACGGCTGGATCCAGCAATTCCTGGAGAAGCCCAAGGATCCGCCGCCGATGCCCGGCAAGCCTGATGTCTCGCTCGCCAGCATGGGCATCTATGTGTTCAACGCGAAATTCCTGTTCGACGAGCTCAAGCGCGACGCGGAAGATCCCCACTCCAACCACGATTTCGGCAAGGACATCATTCCCTATATCGTCAAGAACGGCCGCGCCATCGCGCATCAGTTCTCGACCTCCTGCGTGCGCTCGGGCAGCGACTCCCCCGCCTATTGGCGCGATGCCGGTACGGTGGACGCCTACTGGGCCGCCAATATCGATCTCACCGACGTGGTGCCGGAGCTCGATCTGTTCGACCGCGCCTGGCCGATCTGGTCCTATGCGGAAATCACGCCGCCCGCCAAGTTCGTCCACGACGAGGAGAGCCGGCGCGGCCAGGCCGTGAGCTCCTTGGTCTCGGGCGGCTGCATCATCTCCGGCGCGTCGCTGCGCCGCTCGCTGCTGTTCACCGGCGTGCGCATCAACTCCTATGCCAATGTCGAGAACGCGGTGATCATGCCTTACGTCAATGTCGGACGCGGCGCACGGCTGAAGAACGTCGTGATCGATCGCGGCGTCGAGATCCCCGAAGGCCTCGTGGTCGGCGAGGATCCGGAGCTCGATGCCAAGCGCTTCCGCACCACCGAGCAGGGTATCTCGCTGATCACCCAGCCGATGCTCGACAGGCTCAATTCATGACGCCTGTTCGCGTCCTGGCGGTCGCTTCTGAAGTCTACCCCATCGTCAAGACAGGCGGCCTCGCGGATGTCGCCGGCGCGCTGCCGATTGCGCTGAAGACGCACGGCGTCGAGATGCGCACGCTGATGCCGGGCTATCCTGAGGTGATGCGGCGGCTCGCGGGTGCGGATGAGATCCGGAGCTGGCCGGATTATTTCGGTGGCCCAGGCCGCCTGCTCGCCGGCTCCCACGACGGGCTCGACCTGTTCGTGCTCGACGTGCCCCATCTCTACGCACGGCCCGGCAATCCCTACGTCACCGCCAAGAACCTCGACTGGCCGGACAATGGCGTACGCTTCGCGGCGTTGTCGCGCGTGGCGGCGGACATCGGCCGCAGCCTCGTCCCGGCTTTCGTGCCCGACGTGGTGCATGCCCATGACTGGCAGGCCGGGCTCGCGCCGGCCTATCTGCACTACGACGGCGGACCAAGACCGGGCACGGTCATGACCATTCACAACATGGCCTATCAGGGCAAGTTCGACCGCGGGCTGGCGGACGCGATCGGCCTGCCCCGGAATGCCACGTTCGACGTCCACGGTCTGGAATATTTCGGCGGCATCAGTTTTCTGAAGGCCGGCCTGCAGTTGGCCGATCGCATCACCACGGTTTCGCCGACCTACGCGCATGAAATCCAGAGCGATGAAGGCGGCATGGGGCTCGGCGGCCTGTTGCGCGAGCGCTCAAGCGTGCTGAGCGGCATCCTCAATGGCATCGACGTCGAGGTGTGGAATCCGCAAACCGATCCACACATCGCCTATCGTTTCAGCAGCGAAGACCTGGCGTTCCGGGCCGCGAACAAGGCGGTGCTTCAGCAGCAGTTCAATCTCGATTCCTCCGACGAAGCGCCACTGCTTGGCGTCATCAGCCGGCTGTCCTGGCAGAAGGGGCTCGACCTCCTGCTCGCGGCGATCCCGACGATCCTGGATCAGGGCATGCAACTGGCGCTGCTCGGCAGCGGCGACCGCGATCTCCAGGACCGCTATCAGGCCGCCGCGCGCGCCAATCCGGGCCGGATCGGCATCATGATCGGCTATGACGAAGTGCTGGCGCATCTGATCCAGGCCGGCTCCGACGCGCTGCTCGTACCCTCCAGGTTCGAGCCGTGCGGGCTGACCCAGCTCTGCGCCCTGCGCTATGGCGCGATCCCCATCGTCTCCCGCGTCGGCGGTCTCGAGGACACCATCGTCGATGTCGGCGAAGCCGGAGGTGAGGCCACCGGCTTCAAATTCGGTCCGGTGACGGCCGACGCTCTCGCCGGCACCTTGCGCAAGGCCAACGCCGCCTTCCGCGACAAGGCGACCTGGCGACGGCTGCAAAGAAACGGCCTGGCCAGCGACGTGTCCTGGCGCAATCGCGCGGGCCAATACGCCGCACTGTATCGCGACCTGATGGCATCCCGCCGCGCGTGAAGATGACGGCCCTCGAATCCATGTTATAGAGCGGCCATGGAACCCCTCGCAATCAAGCTGATCGGCTTTGCCGCCGCCGCCTGCACCACCGTGGCCTACGCGCCGCAAGCCATCAAGGTCTGGAAGACGCGCTCCACCGGCGACATCTCGCTCGGCATGTTCCTGGTCATGGTCCTCGGCCTGGCGCTCTGGCTCATCTACGGCCTGCTCTCGGGCGATGGCCCGCTGATCGCCTCGAACGCCGTCACCATGCTGCTCGCGGGCGGCATTCTGGTGATGAAACTGCGATACGGATGAGGCTTTCCTGGCCTCTCCCCGCAAGCGGGGAGAGAAAGAAGAGACGATCACCCAAACACATACGACGCCATCGCGACGCTCGCGACCTCGTCGACGAAAACACGCTTGCCCACGTCGTTACCGGCCGCGCCGGCCGCGACCATCAGCGGCAGCAGATGATCTTCGCGTGGATGGGCGAGACGCGCGCTCGGCGCGTTCTCCCAGTCGACGAGCATCGTGTTGCGGCGCGCCGCATCCGGGTTGCTGATCGCCTCGTTGAGATAGGCCTCGAAATCGTAGGAGACGGGCTTTGATTCCGCACGGCCGAAGCCG
Source organism: Bradyrhizobium sp. CCBAU 51627 (assembly GCF_028128765.1). GTDB lineage: Bacteria > Pseudomonadota > Alphaproteobacteria > Rhizobiales > Xanthobacteraceae > Bradyrhizobium. The sequence goes on along the minus strand of NZ_LBJG01000024.1, from coordinate 423,751 downwards.
CGCATGTTGTGATAGGTGAGCCCGCTGCCGACGATCAGAACGTCCTCGTCGCGGAGCGAGGCGATCGCCTGTCCGACCTTGATGTGCTCGGCCGCGTCGTAGCTCGACTTCAGCGACAGCAGCACGATCGGCATGTCGGCGTTCGGATACATCAGGCCGAGCGGCACGAAGGTGCCGTGGTCAAAGCCCTGATTGGGATCCTCGCGGCAGTCGAACCCGGCGTGCGCGAGCCGCGCCTTCACTTCTGCTGCGAGCGCCGGCTGGCCGGGCGCCGGATATTGGATGTGGTAGGTATGCTCGGGGAAACCGTAATAGTCGTACACCATCGGCGGATGCGCCGAGGTCGACACGGTGAAAGCATCGGCTTCCCAATGCCCGGTGATGACGAGAACCGCCTTCGGCCGCGCGGGCAGAAGCTGCGGCAGCCGTGCGAACTCCGCGGCGGTCTTGGCATATTGCACCCGCCGGTCCTCCATGAAGGGCCAGGGGCCGCCGCCATGGGACAGGAACAGGGTCGGAAATCGCGTCATATGTGCCGGCTCGTCTCAAAGACAACATGCGCGGCTTAAACGCCCGCGCTTCGCGGCGAGCATAGGCAAACCGGCATGGTTAGCAAGTCGTTAACGATTTGCCGCCCAAAATCCCGATGTGGCCGAAGAATCGGCCAGAAGACAAGCGGGTTGTGAGATGAAGAAGTTTGCGCTGGGGGACGTCGTCAATAGTGACAAGGGCCGCCGCGGCGTCGTTCGCGCCGCCTACCGGTCGAAGGAAGGCCAGCAGTTCTACGCCGTCGAGAAGGACGGCGCGATGGACTATCTGGAGGAAGAGCGCCTGACGCTGGCGCCGCGCGTCGAACTCGCGGCCTAATCCCAACTCATTTCCCGCCCTTTGGCGCGAGTCGGTCCAGGTGCGCCGCGAAGGGATCGTCGCCACTCGCGATGTGATCATTCCCGATCAGCAACAAATGGTCGCGGTCCGCAGTCGCGTCCCAATGGGGCAGCTCTGCGCCGTTGGGATCGCCGCCCCGAGCGAAGTTGATCCAGTAGGCTCGCAGACTGTTTGCGACCTCGCGATCCCGCCGCGAGAAGATGCCGGCGCCTGGTATCCCCTCTGCGCCGAAGATGAACTGCAACTCGCGCCCGTGGCCCTCGTCGGGATTGGCGCGGCTTGATTCCGGCACATAGGCAAAGCGATAGCGGAAGGTCGGCGCGCCGGTTGCGGCATGAAGGCGGGCAAGCATTCGCACCGGCTCGGAGAAGACCTTGTCGGTGTAGAAGCGCGCTGCAAGATCAGCCGCCCTTGCGGCATCAGGATAGAGTTTGCGCAGCTCGTCGATGCTCTCACCCGATGATGACAGCGCCTCCTTGACCTCCAGCTCGCTGTCGAAGCGGGTCTCATCGTCATTCGAGCCGATGATCAGGGGAATACGGCTCTCGTGTCCCACGGCAAATCCCGCTGCGATGTCTTCGGTGACCAGGTTTCCGTCCACCGCCGGCGCAAACCTGCCCGGAGATCGTTCCAGCAGGCGCTTTTCAGCGGCGAGCAGACGCGCAGGCGCGACGGCGCGCAAATCCGCCGCCTGCCCGAGGGTGGCGACGAACTGCTGGCCCATGGCTTCCGCCTCCTGCGATGAGAGCAGGCGCGCGCGGCCGGGCACCGATTGCAGAATCGCTTTCTGGAAGAGATCGCGTGATTGGCTGCACAGCATCAGAAGCGCGATCGATGTCGCGCCGGCCCCGTTGCCGAACAGCGTGACGTTGTTCGCATCGCCGCCGAAGGCCGCGATGTTGTCATGAACCCAGCGCAGCGCTGCGATCTGGTCCATCAGGCCAAAATTGCCGGAGCCGTCGTCCGACAGCGCGGGATGACTGAGCCAGCCGAGCGCGCCCAGCCGATAGTTCACGGTGACCACGATGAGTCCGGCCAGCGCGAGCCTTGCCCCGTCGAACAACGGATCGTTGGCCGTGCCCGCGACAAAGCCGCCGCCAGGGATGAACACCATCACCGGCAACGGCCCGTCGACGCCGAAGGGACGAAATACGTTGAGCGTGAGGCAATCCTCGCGCGCGACCGGCAGCGACGGCTGGAGGCATGGCGCGCCATACTCATAGGCCGTGCTCATCTCCGAACTCTCGGGCAAGGCCTGCGGCGGACGCCAGCGCAGGCCGCCGACCGGCGGCGCTGCATAGGCCAGCCCCTTGAAGGATGCCACCTCGCCTTCGACGGCGCCGAGCATCTGGCCTTCGCGCGTCAGTGCAAACGGGTACTGGCCGACCGCCTGCGCGACGGCGGCACCAGTGCAGAGCAAAACAAAAGCTGCAATGAGTGCAAGCAGGGATCGCATCTTCGGGAGATCTCGATGCGCGAAAATGTTCCCCTGCAGGTTACGACCGCGACGCGCAGCGAGGCAAGCGACCTCTTACCTCGCCCCGCGTGGAGAACTAGCTGCCTTTGGCGACGATCTCCGCCAGTGCACGCCGCGCGATGATGCCGAGCTCGCCGAGCGTGGAGTGGCCGGCCCTCGCGGCCTCGATCAGACGCTCGGCAATGAACCTGCGGCTGTCGTGGTTGCCGCCATGCGGCAATTGGCGACACGTCTCCTCCAGGACGACGTCCATGTTGGCTTTGGTTCGCTCACTCAACTCTATCATGACGCCGGGCCGGTACGCGTGGCTTGTAGCCGCAAGCATACACAGACGGATCGGACATGATTAGCCCGGGTAATCACGGCCATTGTGCGTCGCCATGCGTGTAGCGCCCCAAGATTCACCTGGCCACGATGCCGCCGCAAACGACTACCGAAGATTGCATATGCTCTAATGACAAGCTGAACCTGCGGCGATAGCCTGCCGGCAAAACAAAACATACGGGAGGAATACCATGCCTGACGCAATGGTTGCCACACGTGTCTCCGATCAACCCGGAACCGCTCAGCAGGTCGACGTCGCCGTGGTCGGCGCCGGATTTGCCGGCCTCTATCTGCTCCATCGCCTGCGCAAGGCCGGCCTCTCGGCCGTCGGGATCGAAGAAGCCGGCGACGTCGGCGGCACCTGGTACTGGAACCGCTATCCCGGCGCGCGCTGCGATATCCAGACCATCGACTACAGCTATACGTTCGATCCGGAACTCGACACGGCCTGGACCTGGTCGGAGAAATACGCGACCCAGCCGGAAATCCTGCGCTATCTCGGCTTCGTCGCGGACCGCTACGATCTGCGCCGCGACATCCGCTTCAAGACCAAGGTCACCGAAGCCAAATGGAACGAGACAGCCCAACGGTGGCTGCTCACCACTGACAATGGTGCGCCGGTCTCCTGCCGCCATTACATCATGGCTACCGGCTGTCTCTCCGCGCCGAAGCCGCCGGAGATCGATGGCGTCAAGGACTTCGCGGGCGAGGTCTATTTCACCGGGCGCTGGCCGCATGATGGCGTCGATCTCGCCGGCAAACGCGTCGCCGTGATCGGGACCGGCTCGTCGGGCATCCAGTCGATCCCGCTGATCGCCGAGCAGGCTGCGCATCTGACCGTGTTCCAGCGCACGCCGAATTTCGCCCTGCCAGCGCACAACGGCCCCTCGCCGTCCGATCGCAGGGAGCTGTTCCAGAGCGACCGCGCCGCCTATCGCGCGCAGGCGCGCCAATCCATGGCTGGCGTGCCCTATCCGCAGCAGACCGCCGTGAGCTGGCAGCTCAGCGATGCCGAGCGGCGTGAGCGGTTCGAACGCGCCTGGGCAGCCGGCGACCTCGTCCACATCCTGTCGCAGCTCTGGGCCGACCAGGCGGTCGACCTCGACGGCAACAGGATCGTCCAGGACCTGATCCGCGAAAAGATCCGCGCGGCCGTCAACGATCCCGAGACGGCGGCGGCGCTGATGCCGGACGACCATCCGTTCGGTGCCAAGCGCCCCTGCCTCGAAACTAACTACTACGCGACCTACAACCGGCCCAACGTCACGCTGGTCAATCTGCGCCAGGAGCCGATCAAGGCGATCACGGCAAGCGGCATCACCACCGGCAAGCGCAACTTTGATGTCGACGTCATCGTGTTCGCGACCGGCTTCGACGCCATGACCGGCGCGATCCGCGCCGTGCATCCGATCACCGGGCGCGGCGGCAAATCGCTCAGCGATGTCTGGGCGCAGGGGCCGCAGAGCTATCTCGGCCTCACGGTCGAGGGCTTTCCGAACTTCTTCATGATCACCGGGCCCGGCAGCCCGTCGGTGCTGTCGAACATGGCGGTCTCGATCGAGCAGCATGTCGACTGGGTGGTGGATCGCCTCAAAGCGCTGCGCGATGCCGGTTTCACCACGATCGAGCCGACCGAGACGGCGCAGGCCGGCTGGAACAGGCACATGGCGGATTGTTCGATGCTGACGCTGCATCGGCTCGCCAACACCTGGTACACGGGCGCCAACGTGCCCGGCAAGGTGCAGGGCTTGATGCCCTATACCGGCGGCGTCGGCCCCTATCGCAGCATCTGCGACGAGGTGGTCCGCCGCGGCATGCTCGGCTTCAGGCTGAGCGGCCCCGACGTCGCAACGCAATGCAATGACGGCGAGGTGGTGCGGCTGCAGCCGGACGTACGGCTGGTGCTGAGCCTGCTGGCCTCGCTGAACCTGCCGCCGATCGAGTCGATGGGAGCGGCAGGCGCGCGCGCTTTCGTCAACGAGTTCAACAAGGCCCGTCCGGCAGGGCGGCCGATCGGCGACATCGTGGACGGCACCCTGCCCGGCGCCAACGGGCCGCTGCCGTACCGCGTCTACAAGCCGGCCACACCGGGACCGCATCCCGTCGTGGTCTATTTCCACGGCGGCGGCTGGGTACTCGGCGACGAGCAGTCGGACGAGCCATTCTGCCGCGACATGGTGCGGCGGACCGGCATGATGTTCGTCAGCGTCGGCTATCGCCACGCGCCGGAGCATCGCTTCCCGGCGGCGGCGGAGGACGGTTATGCAGCGACGCGCTGGATCTCGGAGCATCTCGCCGAACTCGGCGGCATCCAGGGCCCGGTGCTGGTCGCGGGCTGGAGCGCCGGCGGCAACGTCGCCGCCGTGACCTGCCAGCTCGCGCGCGACCGTGGCGGGCCCGAGATATCAGGCCAGCTGCTGGTCTGTCCGGTCACCGACTGCAGCTTCGATCGTCCGTCCTACAACGACAACGCCACCGGCTACTTCCTGACGCGGTCGCTGATGTACTGGTTCTGGGACCTCTACTGCTCGCCTGATGACCGCACCGACCCGCGCGTCTCGCCGCTGCGCGGCAAGGTCGCCGGCCTGCCGCCGGCCTTCGTGGTCACCTGCGAGTTCGATCCGTTGCGCGACGAAGGCATCGCCTATGCCGAAGCGATGGCCGCCGCCGGCGTCCCGGTCGAGCAATTGAAGGCGCACGGCCATTTCCATTCGTCCTTCACGATGGTCGACGTGGTGATCACCGGGGTCCAGGGTCGGGTTCAGATGGCCGGAGCCTTGCGGCGTTTTGCAGGAATTCCGCCGGAGGTCAGCCGCGGCGACGAGACCAGCCAAGGCCTTGCCAGCTCCGGACACAAGATCGCAGCGGCTGCGAGTTAGCCGGCGATCGGCCGGGAACCTCTTGCCGGCCGCTGCGTTAGCGAGCCGTGGCATTGAGATGCAGCGATGGCTATGGGCCCTGGCACGCAGGCCTTTGCGTGCCGGGGTTCTGTTTGCGTGAGGCAGGAACGATATGGGCGACGCAACTGCTACCGATTCAAAGGTCGATTTCGGCGCGCCCGCAGTGCTGCAGAAATGGCCGTCGCTCGGAAATCAGCGTCGGCCGGACCGCGCACCCTATCAGGTCAGCGAAGGCACGCTCGACGCCTGCATCTCGGCTTTCATGGAAAAACCCGCGCCATCAAGGCATCTCTACGAGATCCGCACGGCGGCGCAACCGCCACTGGTCACGGACATCCTCTCGCCGGAGCACATCATCGAGCTGTCGCGGCTGAGAGACTTTCTCTGATGGCGATTGCACGCAACTGCCGAACCACAAAGCTGTGACTTCGGGCTCGCCAACTTGACAGGAACCTTCTTCCGAATTTTCCCGTTAACAGGACGACAAGAGTTAATACCAAGACGTGAGCTTCTCACATGCTTGATGCTGGCGTGCCATCCCCGGTCGTGCCCTATGGCGCCGACCAGACCATGTTCGTGGTGATCGATCGCCTCGACGAGGCAACCGAAATCCGCATCGAACGAAACGATCTCGACACCGCAATCAGCGAAATGGTTGCGGGCTGTTTCAACGACCCGGTCAAAGTGATCTCGTTCAACACGCTCGAACACTGGATGCACGACATTTCGACCGATGTCGCGGACGAGATCCAGGCGCGCTGCGATATCGATGGCGTGACATTGCCCGACTACCTCAGCGATTTCGTGGAGAGCCACAGCTGATCTCGCATCGCCGTCGCGGCGGGTCGAGTCGCAGGCAACAAAAAAGCGCCGCCTCCGCGGCGCTTTTTGTGTCACGCGCTCAGTGGTGCCAGAACAACGCCAACAGCAGGATCACCGGCAGCGGCACGCCAAGCAGCCAAAGCAAAGCACCTCGTCAAAAACCCATAATGTCCTTCCTCCTCTTGCATCGCGGGTGTGACGCCCGGAAAAAAGAGAAGTTCCGCGCCTCGCAGCGAGGGCGAATGCAATCAGGACATGGAACGCGGGGCTTAGTTGCGACGCCGGCCGCCTGAAATGACCTCGATCTCGCGGCGGCGGTCGCCGGCGAAGGTCAGGAGCTTTTCGATCGTCGGCGTATCCGTGATCCGTTTGGCAAGCCGCTCGGCGCGCGCAGCCTGATCTTCGAGATACTGGATCGTGTTCAACCGCCGTCTCCCCCAAAGTCCGGAATTGCCGGACGCTCATAGTGCGGGAGAGCCGCTAACAGCCGGTTAAGCGCAGGGCGCCGATATCGCTCTATTGCACGACGTCGAGCCGGACATTGGCGACACCCTTGTCGCGCATGCCGAGCGCCTCGGCCGCCGACGGCGAGACGTCGACCACGCGTCCGCGCACGAAGGGTCCGCGATCGTTGACCCTGACGGTCACGAAGCGGCCGGAGGACACGTCAGTGACGCGCAGCTTGGTGCCGAATGGCAGCGTCGGATGAGCCGCGGTCATCTCGTCCTTGTCGAACCTCTCCCCGCTCGCAGTCTCGGTGTCCGAGTAGAAACTCGCCACACCGTGCAAGGCCGTCGGCCTGGCGTCGGCGGTCTCATCGGGGGCACGCGACCGGCTGACGGGATGCGGATGGAGCGCCGCCACGCGGTGCGGCCGCTCGATTGCCGCCTGCCGGCTGGTGGCGGCAAGATCGGCCCTCTGGCGGCCAACCGGTGATTGCGCGCAGGCGGCGAGCGAAGCGGCACCGGTGATGGCAAGCAGCAACCGGCTTGAGGTTGCCAGCGACATCAGGGCACTTTCGGCACGTGCGAAGCGAGACATGATACGCCCTCCGAACAACCCCAAGTTTCGGTGGTCAATGAGGGCAGAACCTTGGCTGAACAAAAGCGGCCTTGCGGCCAGCTTCGTTTCGCGCCGGGTGTGATGAATCCATCACACTCACGTGTCCTGAATCGACACAGAATAGCGAAAAATCAGCTGGATACGACACACCAGACGATCGGCGCATCTCGGGCCCGCGCGTCTCTGATTTCGGCGTCACCCCCTGACGAGCGGTATCAGTTCACGCCGATAGAGCAGCCGCCACCCGGTTTTCAGGCTGGCGAGAAAGTCGAGCTCCGTTTGCGTCGGCTGGCGTCGCAGCTGACACGCACATCAGCGCGATCGGCAAGGACGGTTGTAGCCGCTCCAGCATCGAAATGTCGGCCGGCCAGGACTCGTCCGGCCCCGGCACGGACAAGGGCCGCCGGTCGATGGTGGGCGTCGGCCAATGCATCACGACGGCATCGCCAGCGATGCCAGCAGCGCGACGATCCACGCCGTCATATGACGTGCGGATTGCGCACGCGAAACAAACAGGCTGAGACCGATCCAGACGACGCCTCCCAGCGCGAAGGAGCGTAACGCCGCCTCAGCCAGAGGACGATCATCCCTTGTTCACTCCCCTCGCCTTTTTCGCCTTGGCCACCTGGTCGGCCAGCGTGCGCAATTGCTGCTGGTCGAGCATCGCAGTGTCCACCATACCGACGAGGACCTCCTCCATCGAGCCGTTGCAGAACCAGTCGACGATGCGCTGCACCGCCTTGGCGGCAACGCGGGCGCGCGCCTCAGTGGCATGGTAGACGTAGGTACGCCCGTCCACGGTGTGGCGAGCATAGCCCTTTTCTTCCAGCCGGCGCAGCACCGTGCGCACCGTCGATTCCTTCAGATGCCGCGACAGCCGCTCGCGCACGATTTCGGCGGTCACCGGCCCATGGGCCCATACCAGTTGCATGACCTCGTGCTCGAGATCGCCCAGGCCGCGCAAACGATCGTCCATGGCGGCTTACCTGTTGAGGTTCTAGTAACGCTACAGAGCGTCGCACATGAGGCCGTGCCGAGCAACGGCGATTGAATCGGACATGACGCTGGGTTGGGGAGGCCTGGGAGTCGGGCGGACTTTATAATCTGGCCCGCAGCCCTGGACCAACAGCTGCACGCCGCGGCTACTCGTTAGCTTTTCGCAGAATATCGCTCATTTGCCCTGTCCAGTTCGGATTCTTCGCCCTTAGAACGGCCAGGACATCTCCCGGTTGCTTGTCGACTTTCCTCATATTGCTGGCGCAGTCGCGTGCTTCGTCCCATCTATCCAGCTCAGCATAACAACAAACGAGAATCTCCAAGGTGGTCCACCAGTCCGGTCGAACCTGAAGAGCTCGGATTGCAGCTTCAAGCGCCGCTTCTGGCCTTCCGGCAAAAAGACGGGCCAAAGCAAGCATATTGAACCATACGAAGTTTTGCGGATCGTAAGGGCTAAGTCGCAACCCGTGTTCAAGGGGAGAGATCGCCTCTGACGCGCGTCCATTGAAAAGGAGGGCCATTCCCAAACCGAGATGCCCGAGCGCAAAGCTCGGACTGATTTCGATGGCCTTGCGAGCTGCTCGGATCGCTTGCTCGAGTTGTCCTGAGAAGATGCTGACGATTGCGAAGGCGTAGTGCGAGTAGGGATTGCGCTCATCGAGATAGATAGCCTTGAGCGCGGCCTGCAACCCCTCCTGCAGCTCAAGGCCAGGATTTTCCGCCCAACCATAAGGAACGACGCCGCCACTGACGCGGGCGAGCCAGATATGCGCCTCCGGCAGCTCGGGATCGAGCCTGCAGGCCTCGCGAAACAGTTCCCGTGCTCTGAGATGGTTCTCGCGGGTGACCTGATGGAAATGCCAGGTGCCGCGACGCACCAGATGCCAAGCCGTCATATTGCCGGTGTGACGAGCCGCGGCCTGGACTCCTTCGGTCTTGAGCAGCTCCGGTTCGATCGCGCCCGCGACACGCTCTGCAATCTCATCCTGAATGGCGAAAAGCTCTGTCAATTCGAGGTCGTATCGTTCCGCCCAGATATGACTGCCCGTCGTGGCATCGACCAACTGCGCGGAAATCCGCACGCGCGGGCCTGACTTGCGGATGCTTCCTTCGAGTACGTATCGGACGCCAAGCTCACGTGCGACCTGCTTTGTGTCGACCGATCTCTCTTTGTAGGCAAAGCTGGAATTGCGCGCGATCACGAAGAACCACCGAAAGCGCGTCAAGGCAGTGATGATATCTTCGGTAATGCCGTCCGCGAGATACTCCTGTTCTTTGTCGCCACCCAGATTGATAAATGGCAATGCCACGATTGATGGGCGGTGCTCCTGCTCGGTCTTCGGCGCATTGCCTCCGTCGGCGCCAGCTTGTGCAGCAATGCTACCGATGAACCGATATCCGACACGCGGGATCGTTGCGATCCAGTCCCCTCCATCAGGCGACGGACCCAGTTGTTTCCTAAGCGCTGCAATCTGAACTGAGAGATTGCTTTCCTCGACCGCAGCATCTGACCAGGCGGCCCGCATCAGATCGGCTTTGGATATCACCTGGCCGGGGGCCCGAAGAAGCGTTAGCAACAGCTGCAGGCCCTTGCTGCTCAGGGCAATTGGACGGCCTTCACGGACAAGCGTTCCGCGATCCACGTCGAGGACGAACGGACCAAAGGCGATCTTGGTAGACATTCGCGCAGTTTAGCTAAGTTCGCAAGATTTCGGAAGTTTTCGGCGATCCATTCAAGACTTTTAGTGAGCGGCTCAGCGATCCTGTGCTCGTTGTTTCCATGACACCGAACAGGAGGATTTCATGGCATCGGTAAGCGAAATCACCAGGTCAGAAGGCATGCGGGTCGGGGCCGCCCAGAAGGCGTCCGTGGTCAGGTCAGGTGCCAAATACAGGTCGGAACAGGGATCTGACTACGAACCGGGCGTGAGCGCGGAGACCGTCGGCTCGAAGGTCCTGTTTCTCGGAATCGTGACGCTTCCGGCAAGTGCGCGAACCAAAGCGCACGTGCATGAGCGCCACGAGACTGCGCTCTATCTGCTCAACGGCGAACTCGAGGTATGGACCGGAGATCAGCTACAGCATCGCGAGTTGGTGGGGCCGGGCGACTACATCTACATTCCGGCCAACGTGCTGCATGTTGCCGTGAACCGGGGAGAGAAACCTGCGGTCTGTATCGGTACACGCAACGAACCCACTGCACAGGAAAGTGTGGTTCTGTATCCCGAGATGGATGCCAGAGTGCCGTAAATCGGCGGCCGATCGTCGTTCTTGAAAGTGCCAACTCCCGTCGAGCTGCTCGACGGGAGTGCTTTCATTAGAGATGTCGTCCGGTTTTCCCCTATTCGCCGGAAGAGCGGACCTTCCGATATCGACACGATGGGCCAAAACCGGCAATGCTCTGCTTGACCAAACATTTCTGCTTAGATCCCAGCCCGGACGTCTGCGCCTTTACGAGTCCACGCCAGAATCGCGAGCCTCAATACATCGGCTCGTACATTTGCGATTGGACCAAGGCCTTGACGTCGTTGGGCGCAGGTCCGTCGGCGAGCCCGCGCTGAAAGGCGACGTCCGCGACGGCAGCCGCAATGCGCACCGACACCTCGCGGATGCGGGGCAGCGCCGGATAGAGGCTGCCCTGATCCAGGTCCTCCCTGCCGACGCAATTGGCCAGCGTATGGGCCGCCGCCATGAACATCTCGTCGGTCACGAGCCGCGATCCGCTCGCGATCACGCCGAGACCGACGCCGGGGAAGATGTACGAGTTGTTGCCCTGGCGCGGCACGAAGATGCGGCCGTCCAGCTTGACCGGATCATAGGGACTGCCGCACGCAAACAATGCGCGGCCCTCGGTGTAGCGATAAGCATCCTCTGCCGAGCATTCGGCCTTCGAGGTCGGATTGGACAGGGCGAACACGATCGGCCGCTCATTGAGCTCCGCCATCATCTTGAGTACATCAGGCGTGAAGGCGCCGCCGACCGCGGCAACGCCGATGATCGCCGTCGGCTTCAGCGTCTTGATCGCGGTCAGGAAGTCGGCGATCGGAGCCTGGTCCGTATGCGCATAACGGAGCTTGTGACCGGAGAGTCCCTCGCGGCCGCTGACGACCAGGCCGCGGGAATCCACCAGCCAGTTGCGGCGAAGCGCCTCGGCTTCCGTCGCGCCCTCCGCCATCATGGCCGACACGACCAGATCGGCGATGCCGGTCGCCGCCTCGCCCGCGCCGAGGAACAGGATGCGCTGGTCCCGGAGCTTGCCGCCACTCACCTTCAGCGCCGAGAACAGGCCGGCGAGCGCGACCGCCGCGGTGCCCTGGATGTCGTCGTTGAAGACGCAAGTCTCGTCCCGGTATTTGTGCAGCAGCTTGAACGCGGAATGATTGGCGAAATCCTCGAACTGGATCAGCACGCCGGGAAAGGTCTTTCGCGCGGCGGTCATGAATTCGTCGACGAAGCTGTCATAAGCGTCCCCGGTGAGGCGTCGCTCGCGCAGGCCGAGATAATAGGGATCGCTCAGCAGCTCTTCGTTGTTGGTGCCGACGTCGAGCACGATAGGCAGGCACTGTTCGGGATGCACACCGGCGCAGGCCGAATAGAGCGAGAGCTTTCCGACCGGAATGCCCATGCCATTTGCGCCGAGATCGCCGAGGCCGAGAATGCGTTCACCATCCGTCACGACGATCAGCTTGGCTGGATAAGGCCAGTTCTTCAGGATGTCGGCGATCTGACCGCGATCGCGCGAGGAAATGAACATGCCGCGTGGACGCTGGAAGATCAGGCCGTATTTCTGGCAGGCGAGCCCGACCGTCGGCGTGTAGATAATCGGCTGGATCTCGTCGAGATTGTCGACGACGACGCGGAAGAACAGCGCCTCGTTGCGGTCATGCAACGCATTCAGAGCGACGTATTTTTCAAGGTCGGTCGGCAGCGCGCGCAGATTGGTCAGCACGCGCTGAGCTTGCGTCTCCATCGTCAGCACGCAAGGCGGCAGCAGACCGCGCAGGCCGAACTTGGCGCGCTCCGCCTCGGTGAAGGCCGTGCCCCTGTTGAGCAAGGGATCGCGCAGCAGCGTCATGCCACGTGCAGAATCGGACAAGGTCGGTTGGGCAAGGACGCGGGCAGGTCTATTCACGAATTCCCCCAGGAAGCTTCACATTGAACCACAACATTGTCGGCCACCGCTCAATTGAGATCAAGGACCGAGCGAGGCGCGGGATGATTGTGATCTCGCACCGCAGCGAGATTTTCGCGCGCGGCAAAAGGTTAACTCTTACTCCTCATGGTGAGGAGGCGCGTCAGCGCCATCTCGAACCATGAAAGGCCCCTATTTCTCCTGTGGCGCATCCTTCGAGACGCCCGCTTCGCGGGAGGATGAGGGATTGATATGCCGCAACAGCGTCATTCCGGCTTGATATCCGCCGCCTTCACGACGGGCCACCATTTCTCGATCTCGGCCTTCTGAAAAGCACCGAGCGCGGCTGGTGCTTGCTGGTCCGCCGGCGGAATCTCCTGGCCCAGCTCGGCAAAGCGCTGCTTCACGAACGGGTCGGCAAGAGCCGAGACGATCGCCGCATTGAGCTTTGTGACGATCTCCTTCGGCGTGTTCTTCGGTGCCCAGATGCCGTGCCAATAGGAAATATAAAGCCCGGGCAGGCCCGCCTCATCAACGGTCGGGATGTCGGGCGCAAGGCGCGTCGGCGAGGTCATGATATCGATCTGTCCGGCGACGAGATCGATGATGGCAGGATCCGCGCCGCGGCAAGGCAGTTGACCGGACCGCTATCCGGCGGCCCGCCGCGGCGTGAGGCTTGCGGCATGATCTGCCGGCGGCGCGACGTGCAACAAGATGGTCTGGGTCGCGGACGCGACCTCGATGCCGTGCTGCTGGAAGCGTTGCTTCATGCGGCGGTTGAACTCGCGCTGCACCGGCCAGCGGCCCGCCTCGGTGCAGCGGATCTGGCCGACGATCGACACCATCGCACCGTCGACCTTGTCGATGCCCCAGAGCTCGAGATCGCCGCGGATCAGCGGGCGGAATTCCGTCTCGCGGCGCATCTCCTCGACGATCTCCTTGAGGATCTGGCCGGCGCGGTCGGTATCTTCCTTGTAGGCGACATTGACACTCACCGACGCATTGCCGGCGCCGCGGCTGGCATTGGTGATGGTCGTCACCGCGCTGAACGGCACGATGTGCACGGCGCCGTCCCCGGCGCGCAGGCGGATGGTGCGGATCGAGACGTTCTCGACCACACCTGACAGCCCCGACACGCTGACGGTGTCGCCGACCTGGACCGTGTTCTCCAGCAGCAGGAACAGACCGGTGATGAGATCCTGCACCAGCTTCTGCGAGCCGAAGCCGATGGCGATGCCGACGATGCCGGCACCTGCGAGCAGCGGCGCGACATTGACACCGATCTCGCTCAGCGCCGTGAGGCCGACCACGGTGGCGATCAGGCACAGCAGCGCGGTTCGCAGCATCGGCTGGAAGGTGCGCAGGCGTGCCGCCCGGGCATAATGTCCATCGCGCGACAGCGTATTGATCTGCCGGTCCAGCAGCGCATTGCTGGCCTCCCAGATTGCAGCAGCGATCACCGCGGCGACGCCGATCGTCGCCACGGCCGAAAGCAGGCGGCTGCCGATCTGACCACCATAGAACCACACAATGGCGTCGATGCCCCAGACCTCGAGCACGGCAACGAAGCCGATGAACGCGATCACTGAGGAGACGATCTTGCGCAGCAGCGGCAGATAGCGATTGGCGCGGACCTCCAGTCCCGGAAAGCGCTGGAGGATCTCCGGCTGGATCCGGAAGCCGCGGTCGATCAGGCTCAGCGTCACCATGATGACCACCCGCGTGATCAGGACGACCGCGATGGTGCCGACGAAATACTGCAACAGCAGCGAGTAGCCGTTATGGATGTTCAGCGCCCAGACCGCCCACAGCGCCAGATCGAGCGCGATGGCCAGATAATGCCAGCCACCGGCAATGCGGTTGCGCAGGCGCGCGGCCATGCCCTGCCGTTCCGCCGGCGCGCGGATGGCATCGGCGACCTGGCGGCGGCATTGCAGGATGATGACGACGACGAACAAATGCACCACCAGCATCACCATGCGCACCAGCGCAGCGTAACCGGCGCGATGCAGGCCGAGCAGCAGCGCCACATTGGCAAAGGCGATGCCTGATACGGCGACGCCGACGATGCGGCGCGCCCAGATCTCGATATAAGCGGCCGTCTCGGCGCGCACCGGAAACAAGCCGAACGGCCCGGCCAGCGCACGGACCACGCAAATGAGCCCGCGAGAGAATGCATAGGCGTTGACCACCGCGAGGATGACGAGACGAACCGTGGCGGGCTCGCCGATTTCCGTGCCGAGCAAAGCGGTCGCGAGACCGACGAAAACGATGACCGGGAGCAGCTCGAGCAACAGCCGTCCCAGGACAAAGGGCAGCCGCAGCAACAGCTGCCAGACGCGCGCGAGACTGTGCCGGTGCTTGTGCAATTCAGGCTCGGGGGTGACATCCACGACCGAGGGCGGCGGATCGGCAATGGGCAGCGTCCGCGCCGCCAGCCGTGCGCTCTGCGGCACGTGCCCTTCAAGAAAAGCGACCGGACGCCGGATCAGGCGGACGCCAACCCATTCGGCCGCGAGCGCGCAGCCGAACACCAGCGCCAGCTTCCAGGCGATCTCGATCAGGAGATTAGAGGCCTCGGGATCATTGGCGGTCCGTACGATCCAGTAATAGAACGCCCAAAAATGCGTAAGCGTCCGCGCCATGTCCGCGACATCGCGCGAAATTTCGCCGATCTCCTCCGACACCGTGAGCAAAAGCTGCGCGCCGAGGCCATCAGCCGACAGCGGGATCGGCGATTTCTGTTCGGGCACAGGCTGCTGCGGACCCGACGCATTCGCGATCGCGCGCAGCGTGTCGATCATCCGTGCGCGCTTCTGGTCGTCCTGAAGCGTTTCCAGTGCGCGCCTGGCCTCGTCAGGCGAGAGCGCGGCAGCGCTGTTGGCGACCGGCGCAGGCGGCTCTGCGTGGGCTGAAGAGAATGACGAAATGGCCAGAAAGAAGACAGCGAGAAACGCCGAGGCAAGCTTATGCGACACGCGGATTCCCCAAAAGTAAATGAAATGCGCCGGCGGAATCGTGACCGCGCGAAGCACTGCGTCATGTCGGATCGGCGCTATTCGCCCCGATCCTGTGTCGGAAGTTTGCCGACCAGACGACAATGTCTTGGCATTTGCCGCTTTGGGGGGTCCCAAACGCACAGCGCCGGGCAGGTAGGGGCTTTGCCTCACTGATGCAGCCCTCTAAACCTTGACCCGGCGTGCCGTTCGCGGTTTCCGCCGCTATGCGATAGTCCGAACGAGCTCCATCGCAATTAACGCGGCTGGATTTGCGGAGGTGGTGTCATAGACCTCCCCTTGCTCTTGAGTGGACGTTACGCGTCGCTTGGTTGCGACCGCACGCATGGTCCTCCCCCGACACAAAACTGTCAAGCGCGGATCAATGGGCTGCCGCATCACATTTGCACGCCTGTTCCGCGACAGTCGCCATCACGACACGTGCGGATGTTGGCATTATGCTTCTGTTTTGCCCGACGCGTCAACCAAATTTCATAAAATCCGAATAGTCGGAACAAGCGGTTGATTCTGCTGCCGCCGGCTACTGTGCATGGGGTTGTTTTCGCGTTTTTCCTTTCGCCCGCTTCTTGCTCCCCTGCCCTTCTTGCTCCAGTGCCTTGCGCACGTTGTCGAACTCCGCCAGCGAGGCCTTGTCCGCGCGCGGAAAGCGCAGGTCCAGCTTTTCCAGCGCTGCGACGATCACCGAGCCGATCACGACGCGGGCGAACCATTTGTGGTCGGCCGGCACGACATACCAGGGCGCATGAGGCGTAGCAGTATGCCGCACGATGTCCTGATAGACCGCCTGATAGCGCGGCCACAAGGCGCGCTCCTTGATGTCGTCCATGGAGAACTTCCACTGCTTGGCCGGCTCCTCCAGCCGGTCGAGGAAACGCTGGCGCTGCTCTTCCTTGGAAACGTTGAGGAAGAACTTCAGCACCACGGTGCCGTTGCGGCAGAGATAGCGCTCGAATGCGCTGATGTCCTCGAACCGCTCCTTCCAGATGTTCTTGGTGACCAGCCTTGGCGGCAGCTTCTCCTTGGCGAGGATCTCCGGGTGCACGCGCGTCACCAGGCATTCCTCGTAATGGGAGCGATTGAAGATGCCGATCCGGCCGCGCTCCGGCAGCGCGACGACATGGCGCCAGAGGAAGTCGTGGTCGAGTTCCTTGCTGCTCGGTGCCTTGAAGGCCATGACTTCGCAGCCCTGCGGGTTGATCCCCTCGAAAATCGCCTTGATCGCACTGTCCTTGCCGGCGGCATCCATCGCCTGGAAGACGATCAGGAGCGACCAGCGGTCCTGAGCGTAGAGCTTCTCCTGAAACGTGATCAGGCGCTTCTTGTTGGCGTCGAGAATCTCCTGCGCCGTCTCCTTGTCCAGATCGCCCCTCTCGTTGGTCTTGTAGTCCTTCAGGTGAAACTTGCCGGCTCCATCGTGCCGAAATGGCGTGATGTAGCGGTCAAGCTCCTGGGCGAGCGATTTGGACGGCTTTTTGCTCATGAGCGCGGGACACCTTGCGTTGCGGCTTCAATCGGTCGAGCAGGCTACCAAGGATGCCCTTGGGAAGGAATATGATGAAAAGCACCAGCAGCACGCCGTAAACGAGATTGTCCCAGCCGACCGCGTTGGTGCCGAAGCCGATGCGCAAGGTTTCCGCGAGCAGGATGGTGATGACGGCACCGACGGTCGGACCGAGCGAGACGAACAGGCCGCCGACGATGGCCGCGAACACCATCTGGAGCGACACCGCAATGCCGCTGACCGTGTCGGGCGTGATGAACATCTGGTACTGGCAATAGATCGCACCCGCCAGCGCCGTCATCACGGCGCTGATCAGGGTGATCTTGAGTTTCTCCGCGGTGACGTTGACGCCGGCGGCTGCCGCAGCGTCCTCGTCCTCAGAGATCGCCTCCAGCGCGTAGCGGCTCATGCCGCGATCGATCAGGTGCCAGACGACGATGCCGACGAGCCAGACCCCGAGCGCGATCAGATACCAGGTGGTCTTGTCGTCGAATTGGAGAGCCAGAAGCTTGTTGCCGGAGGCGCGGTTCGGCGTGTAGCCCAGCGAGCCGCCGGTGTAGTCGCGTGTCGCCGTGATGACCTGGAGCACGATGCCAGACAGCGCCAGCGTCACCAGCACGAAATAGTGCCCGGTGATACGGAAGCGAAAACAGGGATAGCCGACGATCAATGCGAGCGCACCGGCTGCGACCATGCTGACAGGAATCCCGACCCACGGCGACAGACCGAGATGGTTCCACATTAATGCCGTGACATAGGCGCCGATCCCCATGAAGCCGCCATGGCCGAGCGAGACCAGGCCGAACCGCCCCATCATCGACCACGATGTGTAGGCGAACGACCAGATCAGGATCAGCACCAGGATGTGCAGATGATAGGGATCGCGATAGACGAACGGCAGCGCGACGAGTGCCGCCAGTCCTGCTCCCGAAGCGACGACCCGGCCGCGCCCTGTCATCGGCGCCTCGCCAGCAGGCCCGCAGGCCGGATGAACATCATGACGATGAAGAAAGCGAACGCGAGCACATAGCCCCATTCGAGATCGGAGAACAGGCCGCCGAGCGAGATGATCTCGGCGAAGACGAAGGCGGCGATGAAGCCGCCGATGAAATTGCCGAGCCCGCCAAGCACGCAGATCAGGAAAGTGATCGGCCCGAACGAGAGGCCGACGAAGGGGTGCACGTCATATTGCAGCACCAGCAGGCAGGCGGCGAGCCCGGCCAGCCCACCGCCAATGGCTGAGGTGATGAGATAGATGCGCTTGGTGTCGACGCCCATCAGCGCCATGATCTGCCGGTCTTGCGAGATGGCGCGGATCGCAGTGCCGGTAAAGGTCCGGGTCATGAACAGATAGACCGCAACCATGCCGACCAGCGCCGCCAGAAACGACAGCAATCGCGCGTAACTGAAGTTCATGTCACCAAGGGCGAGCACCGGCAGGCGAATGCCGAGGTTGCGGAAGTCAATCCCGAAGGCGACGGTGGCAAAGCTCTGCAATACGAACAGCACCCCGCCGGTCGCAAGCAACTGGTTGACCGGCGGTGCGGCGAGCAGCGGCGCGATCACCAGATAGTGCAGGAGGGCGCCGAGGATCGCGACCAGCAGGATGGTCAGCGGCGCCGCGATGAAATAGCTGATGCCGTAATACTGGACCAAGAAATACATCGCGTACATGCCGATCATGACGAGCTCGGCGTAGCAGATCCAGGTCACGTCGATGACGCCGAATATCAGGTTCAGCCCGAGCGCGAGCAGCGCCAGGACGCCGCCGAGCAGGATGCCGTTGATGACGGCCTCCAGCAGATAGATGTCGAAAATGTCCAGGAACGCCTGCATCCACTCACACCCCGAGATAAGCTTCCTTGACCGTGTCGCTCGCGAGCATCTCGGCCGAGGTGCCTGAGGCACGGATCGTTCCGGCCTCGATCAGATAGGCGCGGTCAACCACGCGCAGCACCTGCTGCACGTTCTGCTCGACGATCAGCACCGTCAGCCCCCTGGCGCGAATCCGCTTCACGAGCTCGAACACCTGCTGCACCACCACCGGCGCCAGACCCGCCGAGGGCTCGTCGAGCAGGAGCAGCTTGGGATTGGACATCAGTGCGCGGCCGATCGCGCACATCTGCTGCTCTCCGCCCGACATGGTGCCGGCCATCTGATGGCGGCGTTCCTTCAGCCGCGGAAACAGGTCGAACACGACCTCCAGCCGCTCGGCATAATGAGCGCGCGCCTCCTTCATGAATGCACCCATTTTGAGATTGTCGTCGACCGAGAGCTGCGGAAACAGTCGTCGGTTCTCCGGTACATGCGCGATCCCGAGGCTGACGATCTTATGCGCTGGCGTCGCCAGGACGTCGGCGCCTTCCATCCGGATCGATCCGCGCGAAGGACGGATCAGGCCGGAGATGACCCGCATCAAGGTGGTCTTGCCGGCGCCGTTCGGCCCGATGACGCCGACGGCCTCACCGGCCTTGACGTCGAGATCGACGTCGAACAGCGCCTGGAAGGTGCCGTAACCGGCATTGACGCCGCGAAGCTCCAGCATCATTGGCCTCCCGCGCGGCGGCGCGCTTCGGCGGCCGCAGCCTGCGTGGTCTCGGCATCGGTGCCGAGATAGACCTCGATCACGCGCGGATCGGCGGCGACGGCGCTCGGCAATCCTTCCGAGATCTTCTCGCCATGGTCGAGCACCATGACGCGGTCGACGACGCGCATCAACACGCCCATGATGTGCTCGACCCAGATGATGGTGATGCCGAGTTCGTCGCGGATGTTGCGCAGCATGTCCGCAGCCTGGTCCATCTCGGCCTCGTCGAGACCGCCGAGGCTTTCGTCGGCGAGCAGCAGCTTTGGCGCGGTGGCGAGCGCCTTCGCAAGTTCGAGCTTCTTCAAGCCGGCGGCGCCCAAGCCGTCCACGTTGGCGTGGCGATCAGTCGGCAGGCCGACCATCGCAAGCGCGCGCTCGGCCGCCTCCTCGGCCCTGATTCGGCTATGGCGACCCTGACCATAGAAGCCGGCGAGCGCGACGTTCTCGAAAATGGTCAACCGGCGGAACGGCCGCGGAATCTGAAAGGTGCGGCCGATGCCGCGGTTGATGATCCGGTGCGGCGCCAGCCCCGCAATCTCGGAACCATCGAGCATGATCGAGCCGCCGCTCGGCGAAAGCGTGCCGGAGAGCATGTTGAAGATCGTGCTCTTGCCCGATCCGTTGGGGCCGATCAGGCCGAGGATCTCGCCTTGATTGACGGTGAACGAGACGTTGTTGACGGCAGTGAAGCCGCCGCCGAACCGTTTCACCAGCCCGCTGACCTCCAGCACCGCCCCGCTCCGCTAGCTGCCTTCCTCGGGTGACAGGATGGACTCGCGCCACACCCAAGCGGCCGAACGTATCGCTGCAATCGCGATCAACAGCCCGCATACCAAGTGGGCAGCCATGCGCAGGCGCATTTGAACCTCCCCGGACGATTGTGCATTGCAGTTTTTTTGCTTTTCTTTCCACCCATCACATGGGCTGGACCGCGCGATGTCAAGCCTTGCGCGTCAGCGCGAGGCGAACTGCTGCGCGACGAAGGCCGTGACAAATCGCGGCATGGTCGGCGTGAGATCATCCATTCTGCGAACGAGATGGATCGCCGAGAGTTCCGGCTCGTCCTGATCAGCCAGATTGGCCTCTATCCTCGCGCGAACTGCCTCGCCGGGCATATCCAGGTTCAGGATCTGCATCATTGCTATCGAATGGCTGGTGACGACACAGTGCCAGTCCGTCTCGGCCGAATAATCGGCTGGCGACAGGCCAGTCTCCTCGCCGATCTCGCGCACGACACTGCCGGGGATATCGAGCGTACCGTCCTTGACGTCGTCCAGGTCGGGCGTGCCCGACGGGAAATAAATGCGCCCTGAATTGGCTGTGTGATGCGCCATCTCGCCCATCACGAAGGCGCCATCGGAAGCGCGTAGCGCTCCCATGCCGAAACCGTTGAACACGGCCGGATCGGGAAAGCCCCAGTCGCGCCAAGCCAGGAAGCTGGCGAAATCCGTCTCGAAATAGGTGGCAGCGAGACGACCGTCCGTGAAGGCGGCATCGCGCCCGAGCAGAACACGGCCGTTCCAGAGCTTCGGCCGCGCGCGCTGTTGCTCGGCGAAATGCGCGGCGATCTCAGCGCGCCGCTCCTCGGCAAAGGGCCAGACGACGGGGCGTACGGCAAGGTCAAGCGTCGTGACGCGATGAATGCTCGATGAGGTCATGACGACTGACTACCAAGCCTCCGCGCCAACTATTTGGCGCTCCCCGTGGGCTTCCTGGCCTGTTCGACGAACTTATTGGTGAAAGTCTTGCTGACGTCGATCTTGGCGTTGGCCACCTCGGGTGAGCCGATACTGAACACGGCGAGCACGGCGTCCGCGCCCTTCGGATCCATCTTGCCGGTCTCGGAGAACATCGGGATCGTGTTCTTCAGCGCCGCGAGATAGAGGTCCTTGTTCTTGCCGACCATCTCGTCGGGCATCTTCGCCATGATCTCCTCGGGTGAGTGCGAATGGATCCAGGCGATCGTGGCGAGCATCGCGTTGGTCAGCGCCTGCGTTTCCTTCTCGTGTCCGTTGATCCAGGCTACAGTCGAGTACAGCGCACCGCCAGGATATTCGCCGCCGAAGGTCTCGAGCGTGTCCTTTTGCGTGCGGGTGTCGCTGAGGATGCGCAGATCCTTGTGGCTGCCCTGAAGCACGGTGACGGAGGGATCGAGCATCACCGCGGCATCGATCTGCCCCTGCTCCATCGCGGCCACCGCCGTGGCGCCGAGGCCGACGCCGATCACGGCGGTGCCGGCGGGATCGAGCCCGTTCTTCTTCAGGAGATATTTCAGAAAGAAATCGGTGGAAGAGCCCGGCGCACTAACGCCGACCTTCTTGCCGGCCAGATCCTTGATCGACTTGATGTCACCTGTATGCGAGGGTGCAACCACCAGCACGAGGCCGGGATAGCGGTCGTAGACCACGAAGGCCTGCAGCTCCTGCTTCTTCGCGGCCAGATTGACGCAATGGTCGAAATAGCCTGAGACCACGTCGGCGCTGCCGCCGAGCACGGCCTTGAGCGCGTCCGAACCGCCCTTGAGGTCAACCAGATCGACATTGAGGCCAGCCTTCTCGTACTCGCCAAGCTGCTTGGCCAGCACTGTCGGCAAATAGCACAGGCAGGCGCCGCCTCCCACCGCAATGGTCACCTTGCTTTGCGCCGTGGCAAGCGAGGTGCTGAGCGCCAGTGCGAGCAGCGCGCCAGCGAGCCTGGCAATCGTGTTCTTCATTAGTTTCCTCCGTTCGGCTGGCGGCACCATAGAGCAGCGGGACTGGCTTGAGAAGCACGGCTTAAGGGGCACTGGCCATTGGCCTTTCGGAGCAATAGCATGGGTGGACAACAACAATTCCTGACGGGGAGGATCGTCCATGAATCGCCTTGCAGCCGGGCTGTCGATGACAGCCGCTTTTGTCGCCGGATGCGGCGCGACCTATCTGTTCGGACCGGCGCTGGCCGCCGAAAGCAGCACCGCTCAGATCATCCATACCGGCGAAATGGAAGGCGACGCGCTCGGCCCCGCCAACAAGGTCGGCTACCGCTCCAAGACTTTCATGACCGCCGACGGCGCCACCGTCTCGATCCAGGTCGGCAATGTGCCGAAGCATTCGCATCCCAACACCAACGAGATCCAGTACATCCTGGACGGCACCGGCACGATCTGGCTCGGCGACAAGCAAGTGACTGTGAAGCCCGGCGACCTCGTCATCATTCCGAAGGGCACGCCGCACGGCGGCACCAAGCCGATCAGCGGGCTGGTCAAGGCGATCGCGATCAAGACGCCGCCCCAGGCACCGGACGACGTCAAGCTGCTGGATTGAGATCAAGCGATCAGGGCACGCGCCCATACGCGGGCCGTTTTTCCGCTAGCTGTGCCCATCTACCGCCGGCCGCCACACCAGCAGACGCCGCTCCACCAGCGTCACGCCAAAATCGATCAGGATGACGAAGGCCGACAGCACGAACATGCCGGCGAACACGCCGGCGACGTCGAACACGCCTTCGGCCTGCTGGATCAGATAGCCGAGCCCCGCCGCCGATCCCAGATATTCGCCCACGACGGCGCCGACGACCGCAAAGCCGACCGAGGTGTGGAGCGAGGAGAACATCCACGACAGCGCCGACGGCCAATAAACATGCCGCATCAATTGCCGCTCACTCATCCCGAGCATGCGGCCATTGTCGAGCACAGTGCGGCTGACCTCCTTCACCCCCTGATAGACGTTGAAGAACACGATGAAGAACACCAGCGTCACGCCGAGCGCGACCTTGGACCAGATGCCGAGGCCGAGCCAGAGCGCGAAGATCGGCGCGAGCACGACGCGCGGCAGCGCATTGGCCATCTTGACGTAGGGATCGAACACCGCAGCGACCAGCGGCTGCCGTGCGAACCAGAATCCGACCAGCACGCCGCTGAGCGAGCCGATCGCGAAAGCGAGGATGGATTCCCAGAGCGTGATTGCCAGATGCTTCCAGATGACCCCGCTCGCGAACCATTTCACGATCTGACTGAACACGTCGACGGGATTTGAGAAGAAGAACGGCGGCAGCAAAATCTTGCCGAACACAGGGACGCTCGAAAAAAATTGCCACAGCGCAAGGCAGACGACGGCGACCAGTACCTGTAGCGCCAACAGCGTGACACGCGACATCACACGGCCTCCGCCGGCTGGATGGATTGCGCGTACCCCTTCATCACCTCGTCCTTGAGCACGCTCCAGATCTCGCGATGCAGCGCATGGAATTCCTTGTCAAGCCGCACCTCGAAAATATCGCGAGGACGGGCAAGGTGCACGCGCCAATCGCCGATGATGCGGGAGGACGGCCCCGCCGACATGATCACGACGCGGTCGGCGAGCGCGATGGCCTCTTCGAGATCATGGGTCACGAAAAGCACGGCCTTGCGATCGGCGTTCCACAGATCTAGCAGAAGATTGCCCATCACTTGGCGCGTCTGCGCATCGAGCGGCCCGAATGGCTCGTCCATCAAGAGGATCTTAGGATTCCGGATCAGCACCTGCGCGAGCGCGACGCGCTTGCGCTGGCCGCCGGAAAGCATGTGCGGATAGCGGCCCGCGAAGGCGCCGAGGCCGACGGAGGTGAGCCATTTTTGCGCCTGCGGCAGCGCCTCACCGCGCGGCGTGCCCTTGATCTCGAGCCCAATTGCGACATTGTCGAGCGCGGTCTTCCAGGGGAACAGCGCATCGGCCTGGAACAGGTAACCGGCGTCCCGGTTCAGCCCCGCAAGCGGCCGGTCGAATATCCTGACGCTACCGGCGGCGGGCTTGAGCAGCCCGGCGGCGACATTGAGCAGTGTCGATTTCCCGCATCCGGTCGGACCGACGATGGCGACGAACTCGCCTTGCGCGACCGTTAGATGGGCCTTCTCCACCGCCGTATAGACCCGGCCGTCCCCCAGCCGGAACGCAACCCTGGCATCTTCCAGCGCCACTGCCGTGGGCGTTGTCATGTGTTTCCTCCGAACTTGGCTTGATGCCTTAGCCGCTCGCGCGGCCAAGTTCAATCAACCGGCCAAGCGTGCTACGCATGGGCCTCGACCATCCACCCTCCCTCTGGAGGGCAAGCGAGCTGAGTGCACGTCTGATGCCTTCCAGACCGATGATTGGCTACACCCACGTCACCAAGAGCTTCGGCCCCCTCAGGGCCGTCGACGATTTGTCGCTCGACATCGCCGAAGGCGAGTTTCTGGCCATTGTCGGCGGGTCGGGATCTGGCAAGACGACGCTGCTGCGGCTCTCCAACCGGCTGATCGAGGTCGACGGCGGCACCATCACGGTCGAGGGCGAGGACGTCCAAAACATCGATCCGGTCGCGCTGCGCCGCCGGATCGGCTACGTCTTCCAGAGCGGCGGGCTGTTTCCGCATTTGAGCGTCGCGGACAACATCGGAATCACGCCAAAGCTGCTCGGCGCGCCCTCGGCCGAGATTGCCGCGCGCGTCGACGAGCTGATCGAACTCGTGCAACTCGACCGGGCCTCGCATCGCGACCGGCTGCCCGGGGCGCTCTCCGGCGGCCAGCGCCAGCGCGTCGGCGTGGCGCGGGCGCTCGCTGCCAAGCCTCGCATCCTGCTGATGGACGAGCCGTTCGGCGCGCTCGATCCCCTCACCCGCGACGCGCTCGGCGACGACTACCGCTCGCTGCATCGCCGCCTCGGGCTGACCACCGTGATGATTACGCATGACATGACGGAGGCGATCCTACTCGCCGATCGCATCGCGGTGATGCGCGGCGGACAGTTGCTGGCGCAAGGTTCGCCGGCGGAGCTCTCGAAGAGCAGCGATGCTTATGTGCTGGAGTTGTTGCGCACGCCCCGGCGCCAGGTCGAACGACTGAACTTGCTGCTGCCACAGGGCGGTGCGGCATGAGCCTCTTCAAGGATCCGCGCTGGGGCGAGGCGCTGTCGCATTTGCCCGACTATCTGGGCAATCATGTGCGGGTGAGCCTGGCCGCACTCGCGCTGGGCCTCGCCGTCAGCCTGCCGCTGGCGATCGTCACGCGTAATCGCCCGGCACCGCGCGCCATCCTGCTCGCGCTCGCTTCCATCGTGCAGACCGTGCCGGGGCTGGCCCTGCTCGCGCTGTTCTATCCGCTGCTGCTGCTCGGTGCATCCCTGACGCTTGCCTGGTTCGGCGTCTCCTTCTCCGCGTTCGGCTTCCTGCCGGCGATGCTCGCCCTGGCCCTCTATTCGATGCTGCCGGTGCTGCGCAACGGCATCACCGGGCTGAACGGCATCGATCCTGCGCTGATCGAAGCTGCCAAGGGAGTCGGCATGACGCCGCGACAGTCGCTGCTCATGGTCGAGCTGCCGCTGGCGCTGCCGGTGATGATGGCCGGCATCCGTACCGCCGCGGTGTGGGTGATCGGCACTGCGACACTGTCGACGCCGATCGGGCAGACTAGTCTCGGCAACTACATTTTTGCAGGGCTGCAGACCCAGAACTGGGTGTTCGTGCTGTTCGGCTGTTTTGCCTCAGCCCTGCTCGCGCTCGCTGTCGATCAGCTGCTTGGGCTGATCGAGAGTGGGCTGCGCCGCCGCAATCGCCTGCGCGCCGGACTCGGTGCGATCGGTATTGCGGCACTGGTTGCGGCGACGCTGATCCCGACCATGGGGCGTTCGTCATCCGGCTATGTGGTAGGCGCCAAGACCTTTGCGGAGCAATATGTGCTGTCGGCGCTGCTGCGCGACCGCCTCCAGGCGGCCGGCCTTTCCGCGACAGCACGATCGGGTCTCGGCTCGAGCGTGATCTTCGAGGCCCTGAAGGCCGGCGACATCGACCTCTATGTCGACTATTCCGGCACGCTCTGGACCAACCAGCTGCACCGCACCGACATCAAGCCGCGCGCGGAGCTGGTGGCGGAGTTGAAGACGTCCCTCGCGAAGGACAACATCACCCTGCTCGGCGAGCTCGGATTCGAGAATGCCTATGCGCTGGTGATGCCGAAAAAGCGCGCCGACGCGCTCGGCATCCACACCATCGCAGACCTCGCCGCGCACGCTTCGACGCTGTCGATCGCCGGCGACTACGAGTTCTTCTCGCGGCCGGAATGGGCGGCGCTGCAAAAGGCCTACGGTCTTCAGTTCAGCGCCCAGCGCCAGATGCAGCCGGACTTCATGTATGCGGCGGTCGCAAGCGGCGAGGTCGACGTCATCGCCGGCTACACCAGCGACGGCCTGATCGCGAAATACGATCTGGTGGCGCTCGACGATCCCAAGCAGGCGATCCCGCCTTATGACGCCATCCTGCTGCTGGCGCCGAAGCGCGCCGGCGACAAGCAGCTAAAGGCGGCGCTAAGCCCGCTGCTCGGCAAGATCGATATTGCCACCATGCGTGAGGCCAATTTGCGCGCCAGCGGTAATGACGCGAATTCATCGCCGGATGCGGTGGCAAAGTGGTTGTGGGGCAAGGTCGGACGACCGTAGAAGAGTTGAGGGGGTTAGCCGCAGGGGACGTCCGGCTACCCCCTCCTGCCCGTCTCTGGAGGCCGAGATGGGCAAAACGCAATCAATTCACGCCCGCACCTCCTGCCGCTGGAACAGCACATAGCTGAACGCGAACAGAATGATGGTGCCGGCGACCAGGCCGACGGTCTGCGGCCAAGCAATCATGATGCTTTCGCCGAACGGCAGCGGCGCGCCCATGACGGCGCCACGAAGCTGATCGAGAAACACCGGTCCGAGCGTACGGGTCGTCGGTGACAGCACCGCCAGCATCGCTTCCCCGAACAGGTCGTTCGGCGACAGCCGGAGCAGCTCCTGCGTCCAGATCGCGGTGGCCGGATCGTTCAGGCCGAGCAGCACGTAGCGCGGGTCTGCAGGTGCGATCGCCTGCGCCAGCGCCGGAGCCAGCATCGGCCAGAGCACCGTCAGGAACAGCCAAATGCCCAGCGCGACCAGCGCTGCGGTGGCTGCCGACCGGAACACGGTGGACAGCAACATCGCCAGAGACAACCAGACGCCGGCGTAGAAGATCGCCACGATCAGGAACACCGCCGATCGCGCGATCTCCTCGCCTCCGGGCGGCACGCCGAGGAAGATCAGTCCGAGGCCGATCACCAGCAGCCACAAGGCGGCAAGGCTGATCCCGATGGTGGCGAGGGCTGCAAGGAACTTGCCCATCAACAGCGCATCACGATAGATCGGCTGCGCCAGGATACGCGACATCGTCCGCCTGTTGTGCTCGCTGTTGACGGCATCGAAACCCAGCCCGATTGCCATCAATGGAATGAGAAAGCCGAGGATGGCGACAAAGGACGGCAAAGGCGCCTGGTCGATGGTGAACAATCGCAGCAGGAGAAACGGATCTTCCGCGGTGTTCTGCCTGAGGCTGCTGATCGCTTCATAGAGCGCGGCAAGCGCCGTGGAGACGATCAGCAGCTCCAGCATCAGCATCCGAATGCTGGAGACATGGTCGGAGAGCTCCTTGACGAACACGGTCGACAAGCCCTGGAACGGTGATCCCTCACGCCGCATGACGAACGTCCCCCGTGGGCTGTGCCTGGAAGTAGCGCGCATAGATCGTCTCGAGACTCGGCTCGTCGACCGACAACCGTCGCAGCGCCCCGTCGCCCGCAACGACGGCGCGCGCCGCATCCGGCCGCACGTCGCGCTCGGCCGTCATGCGGAAACGATCGGCGGCAAGGGTCTCCACCTGGGTCACCCCCGGGATCATCGCCAGCCGCCGGGCGATGCCGGGCCCTTCGGCTTCGACCTCGACCACGAAGCCCGCACCGAGCACCTTGACGGCAAGCTCCGGCACCGCGCCCATGAGCACGATGCGGCCGCCCCGGAACAGCGCGACCCGGTCGCAGACGCGCTGGACCTGGTCGAGCATATGGGACGACAGCAGCACGGTGACGCCCTCGGCTTTCAACTCGCGGATCAATCCGAGGAATTCCTGCGTCGCTTGCGGATCAAGGCCAGATGTCGGCTCGTCGAGGATTGCGATCTCGGCGCGCTTCATGATGATCTCGGCCAGACCCAGCCGCTGCCGCATGCCGCGCGAGAAGGTCGCGACACGCTTCTCGGCCACCTCGGCAAGGCCAACGCGGGCGAGCGCCGACTCGATCCGGGCCGCCCGCTCGGCGCGGGCGAGTCCCATCAGCTTGGCGGTGTAGGCCAGATTTTCCGTAGCCGTAAGCTGGTCGTAGAAGCCGACGGCATCGGGCAGATAGCCGACGCGCTGCTTGACCTTCAGCGGCTCGCGGGCCGGATCGAAGCCGAGCACGCTGACCTCGCCCGACGATATCTCGGTCAGTCCGAGCATCATCAGGATGGTGGTGGTCTTGCCGGCGCCGTTCGGGCCGAGCAGGCCGAATACCTCACCGCGGGCGATGCCAAAATCGATGGAATCGACGGCGATCGATTTTCCGTAGTGCCTGGTAAGGCCGCGCGCGCTGATGACGAGATCGCGGGGCGCGCTGTTGACCTCGGTCTGCTGCTCGCTCATCGGCGTCCGTACCTCGCGACTGCACCAAGCATCAACAACAGCGCGACGCCGATGACGCCGGCGCCCGCCACGCCCCACACCGTCGAGGTGGCGACAGTGATGCGGAACTGGCTCGAGGCGCTTTCACCGCGCGAGGAGGCGCGGATGGTGGTCTGATAGTCGCCGGCCAGCGACTTGTCGCTGGGAGTGAGCAGCGCCTGCACCTCACTGTCCTTGCCGGGCACGAGACGATCGATCGTCGCCGGCTCGAACGTCACCTTCCACCCGTTCGGCGCGGTGCCCGCCAGCGCGATGTTCTCGGCCGGCGCAGTGCCGGTGTTGGTCACGACGATCGGAATCGAACTTTGCTTGCCCGCAACGGCGCGGGCGCTCAAGAGGCCGTCGCGTCCGGAGATCTGGAGCTGCGGCTGCCCGACGACATCGAGCGCGAGCTCGGTGGAGGCCGAGGCGTCCTCTGCCTTCACGGTCACCTTCACCGGGAAATGTCCGGCATCGATCGTGGTAGGCGGACGCACCTTCAGCTTGACGTCCTTGGACTGGCCGGCATCGATCGGGATCGAGGAGAGCTCCTGCGTGCCATAGGCCTCGGTGAAGGAGGTCTCGAAATTGGCCGGCGCTTCGGCGGCAAAACTGGCGGTGAGATTGCGGCCTGAATCGTTCTTGATCGAGAGCGTGTAATCGAAATTGGACTTGGGGCTGCCACGCAGGGACGGCAGGCTCGATTTGACCGTGAGTTTTGCCGGCAGCTCCTTGGCGAGCGACACGGCGATCGGAAGCTCCGCACTGCTGCCCTGGCCCTCGGCCTTCACCGTGAGCGTGTGCGCGCTGAGATCGTTGCCGGCGGGAACATCGAGCCTGAGCTGAAGTGCGACGCTGCCATCGGGGGCCGGCATCGCCGCCGCGACGGGCTGGCCGCCGCCGAGCAGGGTCGCAGTCCAGCCGCTCGGCACGCCCGCGACCGAAAGCTGGTAGCGCTGAGGCGACAGATCATAGTTCTGCAGGCGCAGGGAGATGTTGCTGGTCGTGCCGGGGCGCACGGTGACCGCCGGATAGTCGGTCATGAGAAAGAGGCCCTTGATGTCGTGCGCCGGTTCGAGGGCATGAGCAGCTGGACTCAGCAGCATGAGGGCGAATGCAAGGCGCGCGGCATCAAGCGCTCGCATGGATGTTCTCCTGCAAGAAGGGGGATCGGGGATCGGCAACATTACCGCCGGAAAGACCATGGTGGCGGCGTGTGGGATGATGGGACCAATCGTGACAAAGTTTGGGAAGCGAGACGCCGCACCAATTACAAGTCGGTGATTTCAGGCGTTTTTCGGCTCAGACTTTAGTTTGAGGGGTTCACGCCGGAAAGATTAATATATCGTAACACGACAAGCAGGATCGCTAGAGGCCGTGAATCATCCCTGCATTGATCAGCAGCCGGTTCAGCCGCCGCGCCTCCGCACCGCCCCTGCAGCCGTAGAAGATACCCTTGCAGCGGAGCATGATCTTCTTCTGCTCGGCAAAGGACGGATCGAGCGGAATGCCGGCGGCCTCCTGGATCACCAGCGGCAGATAGGCACCGTCGATCGTGTCCATCACGGCGTCGCTTTTCACAGGCTCGAAATTGACGGCATCGATTGCATAATACGTCGCGTAGAGGCGCGGGTCGTAAGCATCCAGCTTCCTGCCGATCGCGCCTTCGTCGAGGCCGGGCTCGAGGATAGCAGGAGCGAATTCGGGCTGATGATCGCCGTAGCGCACGATCAGGAAGGGCTCGCCCGGAAAAGTCTTCTTCAAGCCTGCGATGAAGCCCTTGTATTGCTCAGCGCTCATCGCCTGCCGGCGCAGATATTCGTCGATGGACGGCACGTTGCCCGGCGCGCGCCAGTTCGGCATCAGATCGGGGCGGAAGCGCGTCTCCCAGGGGAAATGATTGGCGCCGAGGTAGATGAAGGTGAACAGCGGCTTGTTCGGCGCCCGCTCGCCCATCAACCGCAACGCTCTTTCATAGAAGAAACTGTCGGGCTCGACGTCCCTGGCGCCGAGATCATGAGCGTCGAGAAAACGCTCGATGCCGGTCGTGATCTGGAAGCTGCGCGCACCCATGAATCCGCCATAGGCAGGATAGAGCGACATCGTTTCGTAGCCGCAGCGGCGCAACGCCAGCGGCAGACCGCGCTCGACGCGGCCCGACGCGATGCGTGTCACGAAATAGGCGAAGCGACCGAACGAACGCGAGGAGAGACCGGCCAGCACGTTGTATTCGGTGAACCAGCTCGGCCCGCCATTGCTCTCGGCCAGGAACGTGCGCTCCTTGCCGTCCCAGGACTTGAAGTGGCTGCCGTAACCCGGCGGCACCTTGATGCCCTGCGCGGCGCGGATATCGAAGCTCGATTCATCATGGATCATGACGATGTTCGGCCGGCGGCCGGCAGGATGGCAGGCATCGATCAGTGGCAGGTTGAGCCGCTCGTCGGTCGAAACAGCCGACTCCATGAAGCCGTATTGCACGAAATCGGACACCGCGGTGACGCCGGAGCGGAAGAATTTCGAGAGGTAGCCGTCGTCGTAATAGCCGCGCCAAGCCTCGTCCGGATGGTAGAGCGAATAGAAGACCAGCGCGGCGAGGCAGGCGAGCTTGCAGGTGAGCGCCGGCAGGCGGCGGATGCGAAATGGATCGAGCCACCACAGCGCATACATCAGCGGCAGCGTGAGCAGACCCGCCCCGATCACCGACCAGCGCAAGTTCGGGAAGATCGTGAACAGGAACGCGACCGTATCCCGGTCGATCATCATCAGGTCGATGAAGTTGACCGTCATCTGCGCAACGTCGTGCTTGAGCCGCGACAGCAGCACCAGCACCACGACCATGGTCAGCGACAGCGCCCCCGACAGGGCGGGCCGGCCCAACAGCGCGATCCAGAAGAAGTTGAGAATTCCCCAGGCGAGCAGGAAGGAAAGGCGCGAGGCGAAATCGGTCTCGGTCTCGTACATCAGCGATAGCGCTGCGACGTGCGGCGCGGCCACCGCAAGCAGCCGCCAGATGCCGAGCGCGGCGACGTTCGCCAGAACGGCGGTGGTGGCGGAAGGACCTGGATTGGGCGCGGACGCCATCGAGGACACGCTGAACACGTTCCGGCACGATGATGCCAAGCCGTCTGGCCGGCCTCAAGACGGCCAGGGCGTCCGGCGCAGCCGGCTGCACCGTGTCACAAATCTGTAATGGAACGATCGCGCGCAGGCAACGCGATCCGGCGTCCGACCTTCGCTTAATGTTAGCGGGCGGCGAAGAGCCTTTTTCGGACAACGCTAGGGCTTCGAGATCCCGCTGATGAACAGGTCGATCACACCTTCCGCCATCTGTTCAACTTCGGCCTCCTCCACGCCCCAACGCGGGAAATGGCCGTCGAGGTTCATCCGGGCGAAACCGTAGATCAGGGCGCGACCAGCGATCAGGACGCGCCTTAGATCCGTCGACCGCAGCAGGCCCTGAGCGGCCGCCTCAGCGAGCCTCCCTTCGGTCAGCGCGACCAGCTCGGCGTTGTCGCGCGTCAGCTCGGCCGAACTGCCGTGGGCGAAATAGCGCCCCGTCGAGATGATCTCGAAATGCGCGGGGTTGCGCATGGCCCATCGCACATAGGCGAGGCCGAAGGCGCGGAAGCGTGCCAGGGCGTCGGTGGGCGAAGCATCTGCCAGCGCGGTTTCGATCTCGACCCGAAAGCGCCGCTGCGCCTCCTCGGCCACGGCAGCCATCAAGGCGTCGCGGCTGGGAAAATGTCGGAATGGGGCTCCCGGCGACACCGCAGCCCGGCGCGCGGCCTCGCGCACTGAGACCTCTGCACCTTCGGCAGCCAGCTGCAACGCAGCATCGATCAGCACGCGACGAAGGTCGCCGTGATGATACGGCCGGGCTTCGGATGTCTGGCGAGCGCGAGGTTTGGATGTCTGACGGGGAGACATGGCGCCTTCTAGCATCACTCCAACGTGAATGTAAGCAGCGATTACACCATTGACGACCACGCCACATCTCAATGTAATCGTTGATTACATAACTAATAAAGGAGACCACCATGCCGCAACGTCAAAGCTGGCTTGAGGGATGGCGGCTGCTCGCCGCCCTCACGCTGAGTCTGATCGCCTTAAGCCTCTGGATCGCATCGATGCGGGGGTTTGAGGTTGATGGCATTCGCATGGTGATCCGCTTCACGGCGCGTAGCTCGTTCCTGCTGTTTTGCCTGACCTTCAGTGCAGCGGCGCTGGCGCGGCTGTGGCCCAATGCCTGGACGCGCTGGCAGCGCCGCAACCGACGCTATCTGGGCATGAGCTTTGCCGCCTCCCACACCATCCACGCGATCGCGATTGTCGTCTTCGCCAACATGGACCCGGAGGGCTTTGCGCAGGCGACCTCACGGGCCTCCTACGTCTTCGGCGGCATCGGCTATGCCGTGATCATCGCCATGAGTGCGACCTCGCTCGACCGCACGGCCGCGCTGATCGGCCCGCGCGCCTGGCGCGCGCTGCACCTCGTGGGTGGTTATTATCTCTGGTTCCAGTTCATGGTGTCATTCGGCAAGCGCGTACCGCACATGCCGGCCTATGCGGCATTCCTGCTTCCGCTGCTTGCGACGATGGCGCTGCGGCTGATCGCAATGGCTCGCCACCCGCGCGGGCAAGCCATCGCGGCGAGCTAAGCAGGGCTCGCAAGAAGGCGCATCGAGTGTCTGTTCTTAAGATGAAGCAGTGCGCGAGCGTCGCAAATGGCGATTGACGATGCCTTGAGAGTACGGATGAAGAGCCGAATCCTAGACTCTGAACGCACTGCGCTTTTGGGCGATCACGGTCTTTGAAAAAATCTGGAAATCGAGGCGAAGACAAGAATGTGGTTTAAGCGTCAGTTCTTGGCTCTCTAGGAGCACTTCAACGCGCGAAGAATTTGAATGAAGCAGCAATGCTTCGCGCGAGATGAAAGGAGCGAGCTCGCTGTGTGCGATCTCGCCCAGATGTAGCCGCGAAGATTTAAGAATTGGTTTTGGCGAGCGGAGCTCTTTGTTTTCGCTCTTGCCCCCGACAAGCGCAGCGCAGAGCCGGGACCAAGGCGGCAATGGCCCCGGATCAGCAGCGCACCGCTTGAGCGCTGCGCTGCATCCGGGGCACGCAAGCCGTCAGTTCTTCGACTTGTCGACCAGCGCGCCCTTCTTGATCCAGGGCATCATGTCGCGCAGCTTCGCGCCGACTTCCTCGATCGGGTGTGCAGCGAGCTTGGCGCGGGTCGCCTTGAACGAGGTCTGGTTGACCTTGTTCTCGAGCATCCAGTCGCGGGCGAACTTGCCGCCCTGGATGTCGGCGAGAACGCGCTTCATCTCGGCCTTGGTCTCCGCAGTGACGATGCGCGGACCGGTGACGTACTCGCCGTACTCCGCGGTGTTGGAGATCGAGTAGTTCATGTTGGCGATGCCGCCTTCATAGATCAGGTCGACGATCAGCTTCACTTCGTGCAGGCACTCGAAATAAGCCATTTCCGGTGCGTAGCCGGCTTCCACCAGGGTCTCGTAGCCGCCCTTGATCAGCTCGACCAAGCCGCCACAGAGCACGACCTGCTCGCCGAACAGGTCGGTCTCGCATTCTTCCTTGAAGGTGGTCTCGATGATGCCGGCGCGGCCACCGCCGACGGCCGAGGCGTAGGACAGGCCGAGGTCGTGGGCGTTACCCGAGACGTCCTTGGCGATCGCGATCAGGCAGGGCACGCCGCCGCCGCGCTGATATTCCGAACGCACGGTGTGGCCGGGGCCCTTCGGCGCGATCATCAGCACGTCGAGGTCGGCGCGCGGGTCGAGCAGGTTGAAGTGGACGTTGAGGCCGTGTGCGAACACGAGAGCGGCGCCCTTCTTCATGTTGTCGTGCAGGTGCTCGCGATAGATGTCGCCCTGGAGCTCGTCCGGGGTCAGCATCATGACGAGGTCGGCCCATTTGGCAGCTTCGGCGACTTCCATCACCTTGAAGCCGGCGGCTTCCGCCTTCTTGACCGAGCCCGAGTCCTTGCGCAGCGCAATCGCCACTTCCTTGACGCCGGAGTCCTTCAGGTTGAGCGCATGGGCGTGGCCCTGGCTGCCATAGCCGACGATGGCGACCTTCTTCCCCTTGATCAGGTTCAGGTCGGCGTCGCGATCGTAATAAACACGCATAGTCGTTTCCTCGTTGAGGGCCAAAATCGGCCGATGGTCAGTGTCCGAAGGGTGGAATTTGCGGATTTCGGGGGCTGTCTAGAGCATTTTCAGCCCTGAGGGAAACCCGTTTCTGCATGGAAATCCGCGACATCATGCATCCATGAAAACGGGGTAAAGGGAGGCGAGCAGCAGGAGCGCCATCAGGATATTGAAGGCGCGAACCAGCCGCTCCGAGGTCAGCACCGGTCGTAGTGCAGTGCCGAAGAAAGCCCAGACCACGGTCGAGGCGGTGCCGACCACTAGGCTGATCAGGGTCTGAATCGCGATGTTCAGGGGAAACTGGGCGATCGCCGCATAGGCTGTGATGGTGCCGATCACGATCACCCAGCCCTTGGCGTTGATCCACTGGAACATCGCCGCGCCCCAGAACGTCATTGGGCCGCGGCCATCCTCATC
Source organism: Bradyrhizobium sp. CCBAU 51627 (assembly GCF_028128765.1). Lineage (GTDB taxonomy): Bacteria > Pseudomonadota > Alphaproteobacteria > Rhizobiales > Xanthobacteraceae > Bradyrhizobium. The sequence continues at coordinate 387,990 of NZ_LBJG01000024.1, read as the reverse complement.
GCCCGGCTTGGCCGGGCCTGAAAAGGCGATCACGACGGCAAGATAAATCAAATAGGCGGCGCCGGCATATTTGAGGATGGTCTGGAGGATCGGATAGGCCAGAAAGATGGTGCCGAGCCCGAGGCCGACAGTCGCGACCATGAAAGCAAAGCCGAGGACGATACCGACGATGTGCGGAATGGTGCGGCGGAAGCCGTAAGTCAGTCCTGAGGACAACAGCATGATGTTGTTCGGCCCAGGCGTGAAATACATCACCACCATGAAAGCGAGGAAGGCATAGAAGAGCGAGTAGGCCATAGTCACCTCACGCGGTCTTTGGCAGGACTTGCGGGCGCTTCGCCAGCACCATCACCGCGATGCCGCCGATCACGGTCAGCATGCCGGCGAGGCGCAATGGCCCGAACCGCTCACCAAACACGACGCTGGAGGCGGCGGAGCCAACGAACGGCACCAGCAGCGCGAACGGCACCACCTGAGCCGCCGGATAGTCGCGCAAGAGGCGGCCCCACAGCCAATAAGCGATGCTGGTAGAAATGCCGCCGAGCATCAGCATGCAGAGCGCTGATCTCAGCGACATGTGCGTCAGCGACGTCCAGGTCGGCGCCGGCCCGTTGGCGATCAGCGCCAGCACGAACAACGGCACGGCCGCGGCGAGGCACAGCCAGGCAAACAGGTTGAACATCGGCACGCCGCGGGCGCCGCGGAGCAGCAGATTGCCGACGGCAAAGCTGACCGGCGAGATCATCAGCACGGCGAAAGCGCCAACGCTGAAATCATAGCCGACGGTGCCGCAGATCATCAGCAGCCCGACTGCTGCGATGACGATGCCCACCGTCTGCGCCGGCGTCGAACGCTCGCCGAAGGCGACCGCGGCAAAACCGACGGTGAACAGCGCCTGGCTCTGTACAACGACCGAGGTCAGGCCTACCGGCACGCCATGGGCAATGCCGTAGGCCTGCGACAGGAATTGCCCAAGAAACAGCGTGAAGCTGATCGCGACCAGAAGCGACCAGGCGATCTTCGGCTTGGGAATGAGCAGGCAAGGTAGCGCGGCAATCGAAAAGCGCATTGCCGTCATCAGTTCCGGCGAAAACTCGTCGAGCGCGATCCGGCTCGCCACAAAGGCACCCCCCCAGATGATCGCTACCATGAGGGCGATAAGGATGTCGGCCGGCTTCATTGTTCCCGGTTCTGCCCTGTCGTGCAGCCCTGCTTGTTCTTCTCGTCTAGCCTTGCTCGCCGGCTTTCGGTTTGCGGAGGAGATAGGTGGCGTGCATCGGCGCGTGATAATCGGCGGAGACCAGCGTGAAGCCGACATCGGTCAGCATCCGCTCCATCACCCAGCCGAAGGTGGAATATTCGTCGCGCATATGCGTCACCACGCCCCCGCGTGAAAAATCGTGATTTTTGATCTGGTAGTCGGCCCATTGCTCGATGTCGCGCTCGATCGCATCGGGCATCGACGCATAGACGATGTCGCGCAGGTAGAAGCTCGCACCGGGCTTCAGCGCACGAAATATCCGCGACATCGCCACCACTTTCCAAAAGTCCGGCAGATGATGCAGCGTGAACTCGCTGACGATCAAATCGTAGGATTCGGGCCGGTAGGCAAAGCTGAGCAGGCCGGCGGATTGGGTGCGCACGGGCGCCTTGCGGTCGCGCGCATAGATCTCGGCGAGCGCCAGCATCGCCGGCGAGATGTCGATGGCATCCACCTCGGCACCCATCAACGCGGCTTCGGTGGCGAGCACGCCGTTGCCGCAGCCGATATCGGCGATGCGCCAACCGCGCTGGACTCCGAGCATCCTCAGTGCGGCGCGCGCCCGCAGATCGGCATCGTCGTGGGCGTCGTAGATCGACGCCACCGCGGGCTCGATGCCCATTCGGTTCCGCTCGTTATAGTACCAGTCGCGCGCCAGCATGGCTCACATCCCTTCAGGCCCGCGACCGATCGCGGCAACGCCGGTGCGCGACACCTCGACAAGGCCGAGCGGGCGCATCAGGTCGATAAACTGATTGATCTTGTCGGTATTGCCTGTGAGCTCGAACACGAAACTCTCGGTGGTGGCGTCGATCACGCGGGCACGAAAAGCATCCGCCAGCCGCAGCGCCTCTACCCTATGCTCGCCCTGCCCGCGCACCTTCACCATCGCCAGTTCGCGCTCGATCGAGCGTCGGGTCTGCGTCATGTCGACGACCTGGTAGACCGGAACCATGCGGTCGAGCTGATGCTTGATCTGCGCGATTACCATCGGCGTGCCCGTGGTGACGATGGTGATGCGCGACAGATGCTTCTGCGCCTCGGTCTCCGACACCGTGAGACTCTCGATGTTGTAGCCGCGGCCGGAGAACAGGCCGATGACCCGTGCGAGCACGCCCGGCTCGTTCTGCACGAGCACGGCAAGCGTGTGCGTCTCGTTGGGATCGTGGCGTTCTTCGATGAAGTACGCGGATGCGGGCTGGTTCATTGTCGTCCCCTCAAATCTATCGCAATCACACCAGCGCCTTGCCGCCAGCGAATGCTCTTGCGGTCGCCTCGTCGTTGGCCTGCTCCGGCAGCAGCATCTCGTTGTGCGCCTTGCCGGACGGAATCATCGGGAAGCAGTTTTCCAGCGCCGCGACACGGCAGTCGAATAGCACCGGGCGCTTCACCGCGATCATCTCCTTGATGGCACCATCGAGATCGGCAGGCTTGGTGACCTGGAGACCGACCGCGCCATAGGCCTCTGCAAGCTTGACGAAATCCGGCAGCGCCTCGGAGTAGGAATGCGACAGGCGGTTGCCGTGGAGCAGCTGCTGCCATTGCCGCACCATGCCCATGTACTGGTTGTTCAGGATGAAGATCTTGATCGGCAGCTCGTACTGAACCGCCGTCGACATCTCCTGGATCGTCATCTGCACCGAGGCGTCGCCCGCGATATCGATGACGAGGCTGTCAGGGTGCGCCACCTGCACGCCGACCGCGGCCGGCAGGCCGTAGCCCATTGTGCCGAGACCACCGGACGTCATCCAGCGATGCGGCTCCTCAAAGCCGTAGAACTGCGCCGCCCACATCTGGTGCTGACCGACCTCGGTCGTGATGTAGGTGTCTTTGCCGCGCGTCGCCTCGAACAGGCTCTGGATCGCGTGCTGCGGCAGGATGACGTCGTTGCTCTTCTTGTAATAGAGCGAGTTGCGCGCGCGCCACTGCGCGATCTGCTGCCACCACGCCTTGATGTCGGGCTTCTTCGCCTCCGCCTTGAACACCTGGAGGATGTCGCCGAGGATGTTGCCGCAATCGCCGATGATCGGGACGTCGACGCGGATGTTCTTGTTGATCGAGGACGGATCGATGTCGATGTGGATCTTCTTCGAACCCGGCGAGAATGCATCGACGCGGCCGGTGATGCGGTCGTCGAAGCGCGCGCCGACGCACAGCATGACATCGCAATCATGCATGGTCATGTTGGCTTCGTAAGTGCCGTGCATGCCGAGCATGCCGAGCCAGTTCTTGCCCGAGGCCGGATACGCACCGAGGCCCATCAGCGTGGAGGTGATCGGGAATCCGGTGACCTCAACCAGTTCGCGCAACAGCTTGGTCGCTTCGGGGCCGGAATTGATCACGCCACCGCCGCTGTAGATCACGGGGCGCTTGGCACTGGCGAGCAGCGACACGGCCTTGCGGATCTGGGTTGCATCGCCTTTGACGCGCGGCGCGTAGGAGCGATGCACGTCGGATTTGCGCGGCGGATGATAGGTGCCGGTTGCAAACTGCACGTCCTTGGGAACGTCGACCAACACCGGGCCCGGACGGCCCGTGGTTGCGACGTAGAAGGCCTCGTGCAGGACCTTTGCGAGATCGTTGACGTCGCGCACCAGCCAGTTGTGCTTGGTGCAGGGGCGCGTGATGCCGACGGTGTCGCATTCCTGGAACGCGTCGTTGCCGATCAGATGCGTCGGCACCTGGCCGGAGATGCAGACCAGCGGGATCGAGTCCATCAGCGCATCGGTCAACGGCGTCACCATGTTGGTCGCGCCGGGACCCGAGGTCACAAGCGCAACGCCGGGCTTGCCGGTCGATCGGGCATAGCCTTCCGCAGCATGGCCCGCGCCCTGCTCGTGGCGGACCAGGATGTGCTGGACCTCGCTCTGCTGGAAGATCTCGTCATAGATCGGAAGCACGGCGCCGCCGGGATAGCCGAAAATATCGGTCACGCCGTGATCGATGAGCGCGCGGACGATCATCGCGGCGCCGGTCATCTGGTTCGGATCGTGGCTCTTGTCGCTCATTGGCTTGCTCCGGATGCGCTGCTGTCAGCGGCTTCGTTCGTGTCGGTTTCGGGAAATAAAAAAGGCCCCGAAGAGGGACCCTGCACACCGCCTGTCATGTGGATGGCAGCTAGCCACCCCCGGCGGTGTGCCTGGGTACGACGGCGATAAGGAGTACGGTAATAATGTTGCGCACGGTAGACGCTCGGCTTCCCAAAGGTTGCGCGAAACATAACGACCAAAGCCTCGATGTCAAGGCGAAGCGGCCGCTTCCGCGCGATTTAGGCAGTGTAGCGGTGTTCCCAGGGTTCGGCGAGAGGTAAAATCGGGAACCCGGGCACAAAAGTGCGTCAGCTGGAGTGCTGCTCTGCACTCATGGCCGCTGCAAGCCATCCCCCCGCCTCTCCCGGCTTCACCCATTCGAACTCTGGCAGTTGATGCCGGAACCAGGTGAATTGCCGCTTGGCATAGTGGCGCGTATCGGCGCGGCCGATGGCGGCGGCCTCCTCCAGGCTGAGTTCACCGCGCAAATGACGGATCAGGGCCGGCACGCCATGGGCCTTCATCGCCGGCAGCAGCGGGTCGAGGCCGCGGGCAGCGAGCCGCTCGACCTCATCAAGGGCGCCGGCGCCCAGCATGGCGTCGAATCGGGCGTCGATGCGGGCATAGAGCTCGTCGCGTTCGGGGGCGAGAAACACCGCGCGAAAGCTTTCCTTCCGCAACAGCGGCGGCTGCCCCTCATGGTGCCAGTCGAGCAGCGAGCGGCCGGTCGCCTCGATCACCTCGAGCGCACGCGCGATCCGGGTGCGATCGCGCAAGTTCAGCCGCTCGGCCGCACCCGGATCGCGGCGAGCCAGTTCCGCATGCAGCGCTTCGACGCCGTTCCGCTCCAGTCGCGCGCGGACGGCTTCGCGCACCTCCGCTGGGATCGGCGGGACCGCCGAGAGGCCGGCTGTCAGGGTCTTGAAATACAGTCCGGTGCCGCCGACGAAGATCGGCAGGGGGCCTCCCGCCTTCACCTCTTCCAGCGCTTTCGCGGCATCAGCCATCCAGGCCCCCGCCGAGAAATTCACGGCAGCATCGACATGGCCATAGAGGCGGTGCGGCACGCGCGCTTCCTCATCCGGCATGGGACGCGCGGTGATGATGCGGAGGTCGCGATAGACCTGCATGGAATCGGCATTAATGACGATTCCGCCCGCGTTCAGCGCAAGCTCCAGCGCCAGCGCCGACTTGCCGCTGGCGGTCGGGCCTGCGATAAGCACGGCCTTGATCGGATACCCCTCGCTCACGAAAACCTCAAATGTCCCTCGTCGCCACGCTGATCTGCAATCCCGCCAATCCCGCGCTCGACTCTACCATCGTCGATGGCGCCCGCGCCGTGTTGCCGAAGGCGCAACCGGCACACTGGCTGTTCGACGGGGTTGCAGTCGACATTCCCTTTGGCGCCGACAGTAACCTCGAAAGCGACCGCCACGCTATCGAACAGCGGCTCCGCGAGCTTCGGGGCGACCTGCCGATCGACATCGTCGTGCAGCCTGTCGGCTTCCGGCGCAAGAAGCTTTTTCTCGCCGACATGGATTCCACCATGATTGGCCAGGAATGCATCGACGAGCTCGCCGACCTGGTCGGGATGAAGGCCCATGTGGCCGCCATCACCGAACGCGCGATGCGCGGCGAGATCGAGTTCGAGCCGGCATTGCGCGAACGCGTCGCGCTGCTGAAAGGCCTGCCCGCCAGCGTCGTCGACGAAGTGCTGGCCAAGCGCATCACGCTGACCCCGGGCGGCCGCGAATTGGTCGCGACCATGCGCGGCCACGGCGCCTATACCTGCCTGGTCTCCGGCGGCTTCACGCTGTTCACCAGCGCGGTCGCCGCCAAGATCGGTTTTCAGGAGAACCGCGCCAACGAGCTCGTCGTGCGCGACGGCAAATTCACCGGCGAGGTGAAGGAGCCGATCCTGGGGCGCGCGGCCAAGCTCGCAACGCTGGTGGATCTGATGGAATCGTTCGATCTCGACGACGTCGACTCCGTCGTCGTCGGCGACGGCGCCAATGATCTGGCGATGATCCAGGCGGCGGGGCTCGGCGTGGCGTATCACGCCAAGCCGTCGGTTGCTGCGGCAGCGGCCGCACGGATCGATCATGGAGATCTCACCGCGCTGCTGTATGCGCAGGGGTATCGGCGGGACGAGTTCGTGGAGGGGTAGCCTCCTTCTGCTGTCATCACCCGCGAAAGCGGGTGAGCCAGTATCCCAGAGGCGGCAGTGCTTGAACCGAGAGGCCGCGGCGTACTGGATGCGCCGGTCAAGCCGGCGCATGACAGTGAGTGCTGGACTGAGAATGCGACCTACTGCACGCTCAGCGCCACAAACCGAAGCTCACCGTCACCGTTCGACACCAGCAGCAGCGCGGACTTCTTGCCGTCCTTCTTGATCTGGTCGATCCGCTTCTGGACGTCGGCGCCGCTCGAGACGGCCTCCTGCGCGACTTCAACGATGACGTCACCGGCGGAGAGGCGCTTCTCGGCAGCATCCGAATTGGCGTCGACATTGGTGACGACCACGCCCTTGACGCTGTCCTTGATCTTGTAGCGCGTACGCAGATCCTTGTTCAGCACGGCGAGATCGAGGCCGAGCGCCTTCTGCGTCACCGGCTTCTCCGGCGGAGGCTCATCGGTCTTCACCGCGGCCTGCACCTTGTCCGGATCCTGCAGTCGGCCGAGCGTGACCTTCTTGGTCTGCTCCTCGCCCTTGCGGATGATGACGACGTCGACCTCCTTGCCGACCGCGGTATCGGCAACGACGCGGGACAGGTCCTTCGGATCCTTGACGTCCTTGCCGTCGAACTTGACGACCACGTCGCCAGGCTCGATGCCGGCGGGCTTGGCCGGACCCTTGTCGTCGACACCCGCCACCAGCGCGCCGCGCGCCGGCTTGACGTTGAGGCTTTCGGCGATTTCGTCGGTGACGCTCTGGATGCGCACGCCGAGCCAGCCGCGACGCAACTCGCCGAACTGGCGGAGCTGATCGACGACGCCTGCGACCGTCTTCGAGGGCACGGCGAAGCCGATGCCGATCGAGCCGCCGGAGGGCGAGATGATCAGGGTGTTGACGCCGATGACGTCCCCTTCGAGGTTGAACAGCGGGCCGCCGGAATTGCCGCGATTGATGGCGGCATCGGTCTGGATGTAGCTGTCATAAGGCCCCGAGGAGATGTCGCGGTTCTTGGCCGATACGATGCCCGCGGTCACGGTGCCGCCCAGGCTGAAGGGGTTGCCGATCGCGACCACCCAATCCCCCAAACGCAGCTTGTCGGAATCGCCGAACTTGACCGCAATCAGCGGCTTCGGCGGCTTGAACTTCAACACGGCGAGGTCAGTCTTCTTGTCGACACCGACGAGCTCGGCTTTGATCTTGGTGCCATCGTTGAGAATGACGTTGATCTCGTCGGCATCGGCGATGACGTGATTGTTGGTCACGACAATGCCTGATGTGTCGATGATGAAGCCTGACCCGAGCGAGTTGGTCTTGCGCGGCGGGCCATTGTCGCCGCCCTTGCTGCCGCCGCCGGGACCCTTGCGGTTCTTGAAGAAGTCGTCGAAGAACTCCTCGAACGGCGAGCCAGGCGGCAGTTGCGGCATGGTGTTGCTGCCGCTGCCCTTGGCCTCGACAGTCTGCGACGTCGAGATGTTGACGACCGCGTCGATCACTTTCTCGGCGACGTCGGCAATGCCCTCCGGTCCGCGTGCATGTGCCGGCGAGCCGAACACGCTGAAAGCACTGAGCGCGAGCGCGGCCAGCCCAAATCGCGCGTATTGGCGCAAACGGGTCGGGACAATGGTGGCAGCGGTCATTGTGGTCTCCAGAGAAAAGGATTCGGCGCCAAGACTGCGCTCGAAGGGGGGCACGGTGCAAGCGCGGAGCTTAACGGCCCTCAAGTCCCCGATAATACGGCGAAAACGCGTCCCCCGCCTTCACTTTGGCGTTGGGCGCCGCGCTTAAAGCGGACGTCGTATAACCCAGATCAGGATCAGGCCGGCCACGGCCGATCCGATTCCGACCGCCCGGAGGATATTGTCCGGCGTGGCAATGGCGCTCTTCATGGCCTTGCGCATCCAGGCCGGACTTGCCGCGAACATCAAGCCTTCGAGCACGAACAGGATGCCTAAGCCGATGAGGAAGTCGGCGAACGCAATGGACCTCATCGGATTGGAACCTCCCGTGGTGCTGTTCTTTGTTTGGACAAGGGCGGCCAAGGCCGCCGCCCCTGTCTAGCTTACGGTTTCGCCGGCGTCTCGGCTGGCGTCTTGCCGGACGGGTTACCAAAATACCGGAAGAAATCCGAGTCCGGCCGCAGCAGGTAGCGGGTGTCGTCTTTCTTTAGCCCGTTCTCATAGGCGGTCATGGACCGGTAGAAAGCGAAGAAGTCAGCATCCTTGCCATAGGCTTCCGCGAACAGGCGGTTGCGCTCGGCATCGCCGACGCCGCGCGTCTGTTCGGCCTGAGAGTTCGCGTCGGCGATAATCACAGTCACATCGCGGTCGGCCTTGGAGCGGATTTCCTGCGCCTTCTGGCCACCCTGCGCGCGGAACTCGGCCGCTTCGCGCTGGCGCTCGGACTTCATCCGGTCGTACACCGCCTGACTGTTCTGCTCCGGCAGGTCGGCGCGGCGAATGCGGACGTCGACCACTTCGATGCCGTAACCGTCGGCCTCGCGGTCGAGTTGGTCGCGGATGCGCCCCATCAGCTTCTCGCGCTCATCACGCACCACCGTAATGAAATTGACCTCACCCAGCACGCGACGGAGAGCCGCGTTCAACAGCGAGGTGAGCTGGAGGTTGGCCGCCTGGATCGAGCCGACGCTCTGATAGAAGCGCAGCGCGTCCTTGATGCGGTAGCGGGCAAAGGCATCGACCACGAGCCGCTTCTGGTCGGAGGCAATCACCTCCTGCGACGGGTTCTCGAGATCGAGAATCCGCTTGTCTATGTTGATCACCGAGTTCCAGGGCGCCTTGAAGTGCAGCCCGGGATCGGTGACGACATCCACCGGCTTACCGAATTGCAGCACGATGGTCTGCTCGGTCTGCTGCACCGTGAACAGCGACATGTAGCCGACGATCACGACCAGAAGCGCCGCAAGCAGCGCGACGATGCCTGTAACCGGAGACCTCATCGGGTACCTCCGCTCGGCTGCTGGCCGGTCATCGTGGGCTTCTTGGCCGACAATTCATTGAGCGGCAGATAGGGCACGACGCCCTGGCCCGATGAACTTCCGTCATAAATCAGCTTGTCTGAGCCGCCGAGCACGCGCTCCATCGTCTCCAGATAGATCCGTTCACGCGTCACGTCGGGCGCCTTCTTGTATTCCTCGTACACTTTCAGGAAGCGCGCGCTCTGGCCCTTGGCCTCGGCCACCGCCTGCTCCTTGTAGCCTTCGGCGTCTTGCAGGATCTTGGCAGCGCGGCCGCGGGCTTCCGGGACGACCTTGTTGGCATAGGTCTGCGCCTCGTTCTGCAACTGCTCGAGATTGGCGCGGGCCGCCTGCACGTCGCGGAACGCATCGATCACCTGCGCCGGCGGATCGACCTTCTGCATCTGCACCTGGGTGATCTGGATGCCGGCGCCGTAGCCGTCGAGTGTCTTCTGCATCAAATCCTGCACGGTGGTCTCGGTCTGCGTCCGCGCCCCGGTCAGGATCGGCTGGATGTTGGAACGGCCGATCACCTCGCGCATCGCGCTTTCGGCGACCGCCTTCACGGTGCCTTCGGGATTCTGGATGTTGAACAGGAAGTTGCCGACGCCGTTGGGCTTGATGCGCCACAACACGGTGAAGTCGACGTCGACGATGTTCTCGTCGCCGGTCAGCATCAGGCTCTCTTCCGGCACGTCACGGATCGAGCGGCCGCGCCGGGCCGGATCATCGATCAAAGTCATGCCGATGGAAATGGTGGAGACGCGCAGGGCTTTCGGGAGCAGCACGGTCTCGATCGGATAGGGCAGATGGTAGTTCAAGCCGGGGTCGACGGTGCGCACATGCTTGCCGAACCGCAAGACGACGCCCTGCTCTTCGGACTGCACCCGGAAGAAGCCCGACAGCAGCCAGAGCGCGACGATGATCAGCAGGATCAGCGTGATGCCGACGCCGGAGAAATAGCCGCCCGGCATGATCTGCTGGAGCCGGTCCTGGCCGCGCCGCAGAAGGTCCTCCAGATCCGGCGGCCTCGGCCCGACCGGTTGCGGGCCTGTGCCCCATGGTCCTTTCGGACCCGAGCCCCACGGACCACCGCCCTGATTCTTCCACGGCATTCGACGCTCTCCTCGGCAGACCGGGACTAGAACTTCAGCCGGCCCGCATTGTCCGGTCCGGCTTTATAGGGGACCGAAAGGACCCTTACAACGCAAGCCTGACCGCCCTCCGAGCTAAGCTTGGGGGTAGAAAAGTCAATGTTAACATTGGCGAATGCAGTTAATGGGAGGGCCGCCGACGATATGTCACATAGGAGAAGTCGGCGCTGTCGTCCGGCCCGGCCGGATGGCGGACGCGCTCCGTCTCGTCCCATTGCGCCTTGTCGATGTCGAAATGCGTGTCGCCGTCGGGCCGCGCATGCACTTCGGTGATTTCGAGGCGATCGGCGCGGTCGAGCCATTGCCGGTAGATTTCTGCCCCGCCGATCACCGCGATCTCGGCGACCGAACGCCGCAGGGCATCGCCGCGCGCAACCGAAGCTGCGTCCGCCGACGATGTCGTGACGATGGCTCCGGCGGCGCGATAGTCCGCATCGCGCGTGATGACGATGTTGGTGCGGTTCGGAAGCGGCCGGCGCCCGGGCAGGGATTCGAAGGTCTTGCGGCCCATGATCACCGGCTTGCCGATGGTGAGCGCCTTGAAGCGCGCCATATCGGATTTCAACCGCCAGGGGATCGCATTACCGGCGCCGATGACGCCGTTCTCCGCGACCGCCACGACGAACACGATCTCCATCAGGACGCACTCCCCGCAAGCCGCGTCAATGCTGAACCACTCACGCGGCACAGCGTCCAGTCATCCATCATCACGGCACCGAGCGATTTGTAGAACGCGATCGAGGGCGCGTTCCAGTCGAGCACCGCCCATTGCAGGCGCGGCCAGCCATTGTCGACGCATTCCTTGGCCAGATAGACCAGCAGCGCCTTGCCGAGACCCTTGCCGCGGTGCGACGGCCGCACGTACAAGTCTTCGAGATAGATGCCGTAGCGGCCGCTGAAGGTGGAGAAATTCAGGAACCACACCGCGAAACCGACCGGCTCGCCGTCCCAGCAGGCGATCGCACAATACAGCCTGGGATCGCTGCCGAACAACGCATCTGCAATATCAGCTTCGCTCGCCTCGACTTCATGCGAGAGCTTTTCGTACGCGGCAAGCTCGCGGACGAAATCAAGGACGAGCCCGGCTTCGCCAGAACGTGCGCGGCGGATGTTCAACGCCATGCGCGTCAGACCGCGACGTCCGCCTTGATGTGCGGATGCGGATCGTAACCGACGAGTTCGAAATCCTCATAGCGGAAGGAGAAGATGTCCTTCACACCAGGGTTGATCCGCATCACCGGCAACGCGCGCGGCGCGCGGGTGAGCTGGAGCCGCGCCTGTTCCAGATGATTGGAATAGAGATGGGTGTCGCCGAACGAATGCACGAAATCGCCGGGCTTCAGGCCAGTGACCTGCGCGACCATCATGGTGAGCAGAGCGTATGAAGCAATGTTGAAGGGCACGCCGAGGAACACGTCGGCCGAGCGCTGATAGAGCTGGCACGACAGCTTGCCGTTGGCGACGTAGAACTGGAACAGGCAATGGCAAGGCGGCAGCGCCATCTTGTCGACCTCGGCCGGGTTCCAGGCCGAGACGATCAGTCGGCGCGAGTCCGGATTGCGCTTGATCATGTCGATAACGTTGGCGATCTGGTCGATGCTGCGTCCGTCCGGCGCCGGCCAGGAGCGCCATTGATGGCCGTAGACCGGACCGAGATCACCGTTCGCATCGGCCCACTCATCCCAGATGGTGACGCCGTTATCGCGCAGATATTTGATGTTGGTGTCGCCCTTCAGGAACCACAGGAGCTCATGGACGATTGCCTTCAGCGGCAGCCGCTTGGTCGTCAACATCGGGAAGCCGGCGGACAGATTGAAGCGCATCTGATGGCCGAACACCGACAGAGTGCCGGTGCCGGTCCGATCGGTCTTCTCGGCGCCGTCTGAAAGAATCCGCTCGAGCAGGTCCTGATATTGGTGCATGTGCCAATGAGCCCTTGGGGAGGCGGCGAACTTAACGGCCACCCCCGCACTGCGACAGCGGCGATTCGCTGCCTCCCTCGATTATACCCGGAAAAGTGAGAGCTCCCGACGCAAACGGCAAGGGGCGGAACTCGCGTCCCGCCCCTTTCCTATCGCGTTGAAAATACTAGCCAAGTTGCTTTGGGCCACGGCGCGCGATGCAACGCACGCTCAGTTCTCGGATTCGGTGAACACCTCATCGCGCTTGGCGCGCAGCATCGGCAGCAGCGTCAGCACCAGCAGGAAGGCCGCGATCGCGAGCAACACCGCCGAGAGCGGTCGCGTCAGGAATACGCTCCAGTCACCGCGCGAGATCAGCAGCGCGCGCCGCAGGTTCTCTTCCATCAGCGGTCCGAGCACCATGCCGAGCAGCAGCGGCGCCGGCTCGAAATCGTGCTTGATCAGCCAGTAGCCGACCAGACCGAACACGCCGGCGAGGATGACGTCGACCGGTGCGTTGTTCACCGAGTAGATGCCGATCGCGCAGAAGATCACGATCGAGGGGAACATCAGCCGGTACGGAACGCGCAGCAGGCGGACCCAGATTCCGACCAGCGGCAGGTTGATGATGATCAGCATCAGATTGCCGATCCACATCGAGGCGATCATGCCCCAAACCAGGTCCGGCTGCTTCTGCATCACCTGCGGGCCCGGCACGATGCCATGAATGGTCATCGCCCCCACCATCAGCGCCATCACCGCATTCGGCGGGATGCCGAGGGTGAGCAGCGGGATGAAAGAGGTCTGTGCTGCGGCATTGTTGGCACTTTCCGGTGCCGCTACGCCCTCGATCGCACCGCGGCCGAACCGCGACGGATTCTTGGCGAGCTTCTTCTCGAGCGTGTAGGCCGCGAACGAGGCGATCACCGCGCCGCCGCCCGGCAGGATGCCGAGGATCGAGCCGAGCACGGTGCCGCGTCCGATGGCGGGCGCCGAGTCGATCAGATCCTTCCTCGTCGGCATCAGACCGGTGATCTTCTGCTGCACGAGATCGCGGTTCATCTCGGCGCCGGCGTCGAGATTGCGGATGATCTCGGCAAAGCCGAACACGCCCATCGCCACCGTCGCGAATCCGAGACCGTCGGCAAGCTCCGGAATGTTGAAGGCCATGCGCGAGGCACCGGTCTCGATGTCCGAGCCCACCATCGACAGCAGCAGGCCGAACACGATCATCGCGATCGCCTTCAGCACCGAACCCTTGGCAAGCACGACCGCGAAGATCAGGCCGAGCACCATCAGCGAGAAGTATTCCGCCGGACCAAACGCGAGCGCCAACTTGGTCAGCGGCGCGCCGAGCACTGCGATGAGCACGGTCGCGACGCAGCCGGCGAAGAAGGAGCCGATCGCGGCGATCGCCAGCGCCGGGCCAGCACGGCCCTGCTTGGCCATCGCATGGCCGTCGATGGCGGTGACGACCGATGTCGCTTCGCCTGGGATGTTCACAAGGATCGAGGTGGTCGAGCCGCCATACTGGGCACCATAATAGATGCCGGCGAGCATGATCAGCGCACCGACCGGCGGCAGTCCGAAGGTGATCGGCAGCAGCATCGCGACGGTGGCGATTGTGCCGATGCCCGGCAGCACGCCGACCAGCGTGCCGACGAGCGCGCCGATCAGGCACATCAGAAGGTTGATCGGAGAGAAAGCGACGGCGAAACCGTGAGCGAGGTTGGCAAAGAGCTCCATGACAGCCTCACTGAGCCAGGAAACGCGGAAACATCGGCATCGGCAAACCGAGCACGTAGGGGAAGAGCAGCGCGCAGCCGACCGTCAGACAGATGCCGACGAGGGCGGCCTCCAGCCAGCGTGTCTCATGCGATCCGAGCGCGGCGATCATGAAGCTGACGAACGCCGAGACCACGAGGCCAAGCGGGCGGATCGCCAGAGCGAAGAACAAGATCGCGCACATCACGAACAGCGGCCCGCGCCAGGAGTAATGTGCGAGCGCCGGCCCCTCGTTCAAAAGGCCGGTCAAGGCGATGCCGGCGGACAACGCCACGAGCAGTCCGCCGAACATGCGCGGTGCGGTGCCTGCACCGAAGGAGAAGCCGCGCATGCCCTGCAAATCGCTTGAGGCCCATAGCGCGAACAGCGCAAGCGCCATCAGGATGACGCCGCCGATATAGTCCTGGCCCGACCTGATCGTCATGAACAGCGTGACGATCGCGACCGCAAACAGCGGATAGGAATAGATCAGCGCCAGCAGAACGTCCGAGGACGTCTTCTTGGTCTCACCGCCGACTGCGCCGAGCAGTGCGGCGGGACCACCGACAACCAGCGCCGTCGCGTGGCTGATCAGGACCGTGGCCGGACCGCGTCCGGCACCCCAGCCAAAGAGGGTCCCGATCGACCAGATGAATTCGAAAATCTGCGGCGCGAGCGCCAATAGGCAGAAGCCGAGCGCCACCGAGGTGTTTCGGCTGGCCGCCGCTGAGTGGCCCATCGCATCGGCCATGCTTGTCTCCTCCGCGACCCGCAAGTCACGAGCACTGTTGTTCTAAATCGGCTGGAACTGGATACCCGCCCGGATCACTGCGTAGCGATTTTCGTCACACAATGCCAGCAAAACCCAACAGACCTCTTGCGAGCAGAAGCCACAAGGATTAACGCGCGAGATCGAGGCGATCAGCGCAACCATCACGATCAGAACCAGCGCACCAATGGTGCGATCTGTCGACTGGGCCAGGATCAGAGCGCTGGCTGCCATCAATCCGAATCGAGAGCGGAACCAGTGCAGCCTGAATCAGGCCAGGCCAGCGGGACTGGCTCGGCCGGTTCAACAGACGGCTGACACAATAGGCAAGCAGCGCAGTCGGCAGACACATCGCCAGCGTTGCCGCCAGCGCGCCAGCAATGCCGGCCACGGCATAGCCAATTAACGTGACGATAAGTACGTTCGGACCGGCGAGAGTTGCGCGATCGCATAGGCGTCGGTGAACTGCTTGTCGGTCATCCAGTGGTGCACATCCACGGCGATGCGATGCATCTCCGGCACAGCAGCCGCTGCGCCGCCAACCGCAAACAACGACATCAGACCAAAGGTGGATATCAGCGCCCAGATCGGCTTCTCGGTGATCATACTGCTACTTTCCGTCGCACTCCATAGGTGACGCCGATGCTGAGCGGGATCGCGACCAGCAGCACCGCCTGCAGCGGCAGGCGCAGTACGCCGATGGCCAGGAACACGCCCAGCATCAAGATGAGCACGACGATGTCCCTTCGCTTGAGCAGCTGGCGTCATCATCCGGAAGACAACCGCGATCAGGAGGCCAACCGCGGTGCAGGAGACGCCCGCAAGACTACGACGCAGCACCTCCACGTCGCCGAACCGGGGCGTAGATGATCGCAAGCACGGTCATGATCAGCGTCGGCGGCAGCAACAGGCCGGTGAAGGCGGCAATGCCGCCGGCGATACCCCGCAGCCGCGATCCGAACACCATCAACAAATTTACGATGTTGGGCCCCGGCAGGAATTGGCAGAGCGCAAAACTCTCGTTGAATTCGTCCGCCGTCATCCAGCGGCGCTGCTCCACGATGGCGTGCCGGGCAAAGACCAGGACACCGCCAAACCCGGCCAGCGACATCCGAGCAAAGGCCAGGAACAGGGCGAGCAGGCCGGGCGAGGCGGCGGCCGCCACATCTGGCCCGTGATCCGGCTCCTGGACGGCCGGTGCTGAATCCGGGGACATGTCAGGAGCTTAGAACGCGGCCCGCGATGCGTCCAAGACCGGGCCTTCCACCATCCCCGACCTATCCAAAGGGAACCGTGCGTTACCCACTCGAAACCTCTGTTTTTTGAAACCTTTGCCCCCTATATTGGGGATGCCGGTTCGCCGGCTATGGAAATAAACGGTCGTCGCAATAAACCATTCGGACCCGGGGGCGGTACCCGGCGCCTCCACCAAAGCCCACCAATGGCAGACCCTGGAAGGGGGCTTTGGCGGGGGCGAAATAGGATCGACGAGGGCGTAAAGGGCGTACTTTTTCCCGGTATTGTTCCGCCGTTATCGGGCTACTGCAATAGTTGCCAACGACAACTTTGCTCCGGTTGCTCAGGCTGCGTAACGCAGTTTGAAAGACCACTTTAAAGTCCTAACGGGTTAAGCTCCGTTAGGCGGGGTTCGGAGGCACCTGGCAACAGAAGCCTCCACTTTGCTTTTTATTTCCTCCCCGGCGGGGACTCCTGCTGACCCGTCAGGCGCGGTACTATTGCAGCTTGCCGAGTCGGGCCGGCAGGGCCCGTCTCCTGGAATGCAACAGGACCACCATGGCGACCGATCATATCCGATACGATGTGCTGGCCCGCGACGCGCTGCGCGGCGTGCTGCGCAAAGTGCTGACCGATGCCGCAGCCCATGGCCTGCCGGGCGAGCATCATTTCTTCATCACCTTCGTATCGAAGGCCGAGGGCGTGAAGCTGTCGCCGCGGCTGCTGGCCCAATATCCGGAAGAGATGACGATCATCCTCCAGCATCAGTTCTGGGACCTGACCGTGCTCGATGATCGTTTCGAGGTCGGCCTGTCCTTTGGCGGCATTCCCGAACGGCTGGTCGTTCCGTTCAGCGCCATCAAGAGCTTCCTCGACCCGTCCGTGAAATTCGGCCTCCAGTTCGACACCTCGGATGTCGCCGAGGTCGCGGACGAGAATTTGCCGACGACCCCTGCCCCGTCTGCCGTCGCAGTGCCTGCGCCGGCGACTGAAGCCGTAGCGACCGCGGACGAGCCGACTCCGCCGAACCAGGGCGGCGCCGAAGTCGTTCGGCTCGACCGATTCCGCAAGAAATGATCTAGGTTGGGCGCGAAGGCATCGCGGCCGACCAAACTGCCTGTATAGAGAAGCATATCAAAAAGCCGCGCGGCGTTTCGTGCGGCAGAATGGATGTGCTCATGGCCAAAACCGCCCGCCCCCCGCGCAGCTCCGCAACCCGTATCGAGACCGACAGCTTTGGTCCCATCGAGGTCCCTGCCGATCGCTATTGGGGAGCGCAGACCGAACGCTCGCGGCAGAATTTCCGCATCGGCACGGACCGCATGCCGATCTCGCTCGTGCACGCGCTCGGCATCGTCAAGCTTGCGGCCGCACAGTCCAATCTCGAGCTCGGCCTGCTCGACAAGCGCCGCGCTGGCGCCATCATCCGCGCCGCGCACGAGGTGATCGAGGGCAAGCTCGACGATCACTTTCCACTGGTGGTGTGGCAGACCGGCTCGGGCACCCAGACCAACATGAACCTCAACGAGGTCATCGCCAACCGCGCCAACGAGCTGCTCGGCGGCGAGCTCGGTGCCAAGAAGCCGGTGCATCCCAACGACCACGTCAACATGAGCCAGTCGTCGAACGACTCCTTCCCCACGGCAATGCATATCGCGGCCGCAAGCCGCATCACCGCCGATCTCGTTCCCGCTCTCGGCGAGCTGCACCGCGCGCTGCGCAAGAAGGAGAAGGAGTTTGCTGACATCGTGAAGATCGGCCGCACCCACACCCAGGATGCGACGCCGCTGACGCTCGGCCAGGAATTTTCCGGCTATGCCGCCCAGGTCGAAAGCGGCATCGCGCGACTGAAGGTCGCGGTGAAGGACCTCTATCCGCTGGCGCAGGGCGGCACCGCCGTCGGCACCGGCCTCAACTCCAAGCCGCGCTTCGCCAAGCTGTTCGCCAAGCACGTCGCCAAGATCGCGAGGCTGCCCTTTACCAGCGCCGCCAACAAATTCGAGGCGCTGGCATCGAACGACGCCTATGTGCTGGCGCACGGCGCCATCAATTCCGTCGCGACGGGCCTGTTCAAGATCGCCAACGACATCCGCCTGCTCGGATCGGGCCCACGCTCGGGCCTCGGCGAGTTGATCCTGCCGGAGAACGAGCCGGGCTCATCGATCATGCCGGGCAAGGTCAATCCGACGCAATGCGAAGCGATGACCATGGTGTGCTGCCAGGTGTTCGGCAATCACACCGCGATCACGGTCGCCGGCAGCCAGGGCCATTTCGAGCTCAACGTCTACAAGCCCGTTCTCGCCTACAACATGCTGCACTCGATCCGCCTGATGGCGGACGCCGCGCGCTCCTTCACCGAACACTGCGTCAGCGGCATCCGCGCCGACCAGAAGCACATCAAGGAGCTGATGGAGCGCTCGCTGATGCTGGTGACTGCGCTGGCGCCGAAGATCGGCTACGACAATGCAGCCAAGGTCGCCAAGACCGCGCATGCCAACGGCACCACGCTGAAGGAGGAGGCGCTGCGGCTCGGCTTCGTCTCCGCCGGAGAATTCGACCGCCTGGTGCAGCCGGAAAAGATGACGCGGCCCGGATAAAATTCCGAATTCCGATAGTCATCCGTAATGATACGGAGCCCCAAAAGCTCATAATTATAAGGTTTAGAGGACAGGATTTGATTACCGTCAAAGTGGCGGCCGGGGCGCGTGCTACGCAAAGCCCCTCTGCCCCTTGACGGGGCGAATTCATCGTTTGATGGCCCTGAGGCCGATTGACGAGGACGAGCTAATGACGATCAAGTCTTGTGGGGTGCAACGCGGCACCCAGTTTCTGAATGTTTCATCCTGCCTGGAAAGGATCGGATGATGGAGACGCGGCATGGGGAACGTCATCAACCTGAATCGTTTCAGGAAGCGCGCCGAGCGGGAAGCCTCGGCGAAGCAGGCGGGCGCCAACCGAACGAAGTTCGGCCGCACGAAGGCCGAGCGATCGGCGGAGGAGAAGCAGGCGGACCAGGCGAAGGCGCATCTGGACCAGCATCGGATCGATCGCGAGGACCAGCCATGAAGTCGCCCGTCGTGAAGCGTTCGATCGTGGTCGCCGGCCACAAGACGAGCGTCAGCCTGGAAGAGGCGTTCTGGAACGGCATGAAGGAGATCTCGGGCCTGCGCAACATGACGCTGTCCGAGCTCGTCGGCGAGATCGACGGCGCGCGCCAGCAGGGCAATTTGTCCTCGGCGATCCGGCTGTTCGTGCTCGATTACTTCAAGAGCCGCGCCATGGCCGCCATGCAGCCGGAAAAGGTCCCGGCGCAGTAGCGCCGGGGCGCGCCGCCCACGGCTTCGTGATCTGCACTTTAAAATCACTCTAAGGTGCAGTTTCAGCAGGGGTGCGCGCTTGACCTCCATGCCCTGCATTGAAAATACAGGGCATGACCGAGACCCATGACATGCGCCGCGAGATGCCGCTGGGCCTGGCCCAGCGCGGCTATACCGGCGTCATTCAACACCTGTCCGCCAAGGATGCGGGATCGGCGCTCTCGGACATCGAGCTTGAGAGCCGGCTGATCGAACTCGGCTTCGTCGAGGGCGCCCGGGTCGAGGTCCTGCACGAGGGGCTGGTCAGGCGCGATCCGATCGCCGTGCGGGTCGACAACATCACCATCGCGGTGCGCCGCCGCGAGGCCATGGCCATCATCGTCGCCTGACATCGCGGCCGGATATTTGATCCATGGAATTACCTCTTCTGCATCTCGCCCTGGTAGGCACGCCAAACAGCGGCAAGACGTCGCTGTTCAATGCTCTGACCGGCAGCCGGCAGAAGGTCGCGAACTATCCTGGCGTCACCGTCGAGCGCAAGGAAGGTTTTTTCGTCACGCCCCTGGGACGCCAGGTCTCGGTCGTCGACTTGCCCGGCACCTATTCCCTGCGCGGCCGCAGCCCGGACGAGGAGATCACCCGCGACTTCGTGCTCGGCAAAGCCTCCGGCGAGATCCTGCCCGATCTCGTGCTGTGCGTGGCCGATTCCACCAATCTGCGGCTGACCATCCGCCTGCTGCTGGAGCTGAAGCGCACCGGCCGGCCGATGATCCTCGTGCTCAACATGTTCGACATCGCGAGCCGCCGCGGCGTCTCGGTCGACGTCAACAGGCTCGCCAAGGAGCTCGGCGTGCCCGTCGTCACCTCGATCGCGGTGCGCAAGGGCGGCACGGCCGATCTGCTGGCACTGACCGACGAGATCTCGGCCAAGATCCCCGCTGAGCCTTCCGAGAACACCTGGCGCGCGCTCAGCGTCGCCGAGCTGCGCGCCGCCCAGCGCGAGGCCGACCGCATCATCGCCGATTGCGTCAGCCTGCCTGCTAGGCCCGACACGCTGACCTCGCGCATCGATGCCGTGGTGCTGCATCCGGTCGGCGGGCTGATCGTGCTCGCGGCGATCCTGTTCGTGATGTTCCAGGCGGTGTTCGCCTGGGCGCAGCCGCTGATGGAGCTGCTGCAATCGGGCTTCGATGCGCTCGGCGACTTCGTGCATGCCACCCTGCCCGCCGGCCTGCTGCAGAGCTTCCTTCAGAACGGCGTGATCTCGGGCGTCGGCAGCGTCATCGTGTTCCTGCCGCAGATCATCATCATCTTCCTCTTCATCCTGCTGCTGGAAGATTTCGGCTACATGGCGCGCGCCGCGTTCCTGATGGACCGCATCATGGGCGGCGCCGGCCTGCACGGCCGCGCCTTCATTCCGCTGCTGTCGAGCTTTGCCTGCGCCATTCCCGGCATCATGGCGACGCGCGTGATCGACAACAAGCGCGACCGGCTGACCACGATCCTGATCGCGCCGCTGATGACCTGCTCGGCGCGCATTCCGGTCTACACGCTGATCATCTCGGCCTTCATTCCGGCCAAGGATATCGGGGGCTTCATCAACTTGCAGGGCCTCGTGATGTTCGGCCTCTACGCGGCCGGCATCACCAGCGCGCTCGTGGTCTCGTTCCTGATCAAGTTCTTCATGCTGCGCGACTATGCGCCGGCGCCGTTCATGCTGGAGCTGCCGGACTACAAGGTGCCCAGGCTGAAATCGATTGCGATCGGCATCTACACCCGCGCAAAAATGTTCCTGCAGCGCGCCGGCACCACGATCTTCTCGATGATGGTGCTGATCTGGTTCCTGGCCTCGTTCCCGCAACCGCCGGCGGGCACGACCGAGCCGGCCATCGATTTCAGCCTCGCCGCCATCATCGGCAAGGCGATCGCGCCCCTGCTCGCCCCGGTCGGCTTCAACTGGCAGATCGCGGTCGCGCTGATCCCGGGCATGGCGGCGCGCGAGGTCGCGGTCGCAGCGCTCGGCACCGTCTATGCGATCGAGGGCGGCAAGGAAGCGGCCGAGCAGATCGGTCAGGTGCTGGCAACCAAATGGTCGCTCGCCACCGCCCTGTCGATGCTGGCCTGGTACATCTTCGCCCCGCAATGCGCCTCCACGCTCGCCGTCATCAGGCGCGAGACCGGAAGCTGGACCTGGATGGCCGTGACCTTCAGCTATATGCTGGTGCTGGCCTACGCGGCGAGCCTTTTGACCTACAATGTCGCGGTCGCGCTCGGGGCCGGCTAACCTCTCTCGAAACCAAAATAGCGAAAACAACCCCATGCACAGTAGACGGGGGCTGTGAGATCAAGGGTTTAGCATCCGCAAAATCCATGCGACGCTGACCCCGCACGTCAAACTTCGGAAAATCCGTTGACCCGTCGGGCAAAACACTGGCATGATGGCATCATCAACGCTTGCGGCATCAAGATCGCAACCAGTTCCAACGCGGCCACCGTGTTCATCGATCACTTCAGCACCGACAGACTCGCCGCCGAGCGGCTTCGCGGTGAGCACCTCGCCGATCTCACCGCGCTCCACCTCGATCCCGAAGTCTCCCGCTTTCTCGGCGGCGTGCGCTCGGCGGAGACGACGAAAACCTACCTCGCGACCAACATGGCCCATTGGGACCAGCACGGTTATGGGCTGTGGGCGTTGCGCACGAAAGACGGCACGTTTGCCGGACGCGCGGGCATCCGGCACATCCTCGTTGACGGCATCGACGAGATAGAGATTGCCTACACGTTCAAGCGTGATCTCTGGGGCCGAGGCCTTGCCGGCGAGATCGCGAGCGCGCTGACGGAGATCGGGCTGTCGCGGCTGGCGTTATCCTCGCTCATCGGTCTCGTCTCTGTCGAACATGGCGCCTCGCGCCGGGTGTTGGAAAAGGCCAACTATCTGTTCGAGAAGACCACGACTCACCATGGCGAAGCTGTCGTGATCTACCGCACCCGGCGGTCATGCTGAATGCCGGCGACTGACAACGTCATGAGCGCGGAAGCGACACCAGTGTTCCAGATGCCCGGTAAAACTCGCGTTATCCTTCTCGCTACGGAACGCCTGAAACCTGAACATCCATTCAAGAAAGTTTCTTGCCCGTTCCAGAAACAGGCCAGCGCCGCAGCAGTTGACTCCCCGACAATGCGGAAGGAGGAACAAATGAGAAAGCTGATTTACGCTCTTGCAGCGGTCACGACACTAGCCATCGGTGCCCCGACGATCGCCAATGCGGCCGGCTTCGGCGTTTATATCGGCGGAGATGACTATTATGGCCCCCGCGCACGCATCTATGAACATGACCGCGGCTGGCATCATGGCTGGTACTATCACGACCGCGACTACGACCGCGGCATCGTGATCCGCCGCCATCACTGGGATTACGACGATTAGTCGGACCAGCACCGTCAGACAAGGAGGCCTCGCTTCGGCGGGGCCTTTTTGTATCGGACACAGAACGCATCCCACCCGGATTTGAATGGCTTTCCCGCCATCGACTGTCTATGGTCTATCCATGTCGCACCTTCTGTGTCTCTTTGTTGCTGCCATTCTGTCGCTGCTGCCGGTCACCGCGCCGGCCGCGTCCGCCCACAGGAAGCCCGCGCAAGCCTGGCACGGCTACGGCTTCCTGCCGGGCTATCGCCAGCCGCTGAGCAACAGCCAACCGCTCTATGCACAGAAGAACGGGTTTCGGCGTTACGCGCGCGAGAACCAGCGTCCCTGGTATATCGATCCCGTGCCGGTCTATTACCGCTACTTCAACGGCGAATGGCATTATTTCGGCCGGCCCGGCTTCGGCGGCCCCCGCTACAATGGCGGCAGCTTCGGTCCGTGCTGGACGCGAACACCGATCGGCGCGATCTGGAATTGCGGTTGATTCGCAGGCCCGCTTTGTAGGGTGGGCAAAGGCGCAGTTGCGCCGTGCCCACGAATCCGGCGCTGCGGTGGAACGTCGTGGGCACGCTCCGCTTTGCCCGCCCTACGATGGCTACGGCCAATCGTCCCATCGCGCCTCAATCAAGCTGGGCCCGCTATTCCGGACAATACGTTCCGAATACGCGGTCCCACATGCTGGTGACCACGCCGAAATTGCACGGCGTCTTGCCGTAGTGATGGCGGGTGTGACGGCGCTTCAGGCGCCAGAGATAGCCGCCGCGCTTCAGGCTATAATGGTGAATGATGTGGTGAAGCGCACCGAAATAGATGTAGCCTAGCATCAGTCCCGCCGTGACAGTGCAGGCGGATCCGAACCCGACCAGCAGCCAGACCGGCAGCAGCGACCCCAGGCAGATCGAGCCCAGGCTCAGCCACAGCGGCGAGCCCACCAGCGCGCGCGGATCGGCGTGGTGCATGTCGTGCAGGGCGGCGAGCCAGGCCGGTCCATGCAGGGCGAAGCGGTGAATGACATATTCGGCAAGGCTCCAGAGCAACAGCCCGCACGCGAAGCCGATCGCCGCTTCGCCCCAGCGCAGCGGCTCCTTCAGCAGCAGCGCGACCGCAACCAGCGCAGCGCTTGCGAGGGGGTAGAATACGAAATCGGCAAAGTACAAGAAGGTTTTCAGTCGCATGGGATTGCGCATGGGCTTGTCTGGCTGGACCGCTCCATGGCCGCCCGTGCTTCAAGAATCTCCGGCAATTCCCCTGCATCATCGAACAGCCCGATCACCGGATCGAGCACGCTCCGCGCCTGCGCATCCGTTCCGCTCGCCCGATAAAGTCTCGCAAGCGAGAGCGCGGCACGCAGTTCGAACATCGCGGTCCGCTGCGCCCGCGCGGTCTCGATGGCCTTGGTGAAGGCCCTCTCCGCGGCGACGATATCGATGGGATCCTTGCGCAGCAGCAGCTCGCCACGCCGCCGCTGCATCTCCGGGGTGAACCACTCCTGTCCCGTCCGCTCCACCTCGACGAGCTGTTCGTCGAGGATCGCGAGCGCCTCGTCGAACCGGCCTTGATCAGCCTTTGCCTCTGCAAGCAGCGTCCAGGTCAAGGGCACGTAAAGTCCCGTCGCCATCTTTCCGACCAGCGGCAGCGCGATGGACTCCTCCATTTCCTGAAGCCCCGCCGCCGGCTCGCCGAGATGGCAGCGGATCCATCCGTTCCAGAACTTGCCGGCCCGCGTGTAGAGCAGAAGGCCGTGCTCGCGGCTGAGCTCGATGACGGCATCGACATGGGGCCTCGCGCCCTCAGGGTTGCCCCGCATGGCCTCGAGCACGACCTTATGGAAATGCGCGTAGACCATCGTCGCGATATGGCCGCTGTCGGCGGCGCGGCGGATCGCCTCCTGCGCCAGCTGCTCGACACGATCGACTTCGCCGAGCGGCCACAGCACCAGCGTGAGGTAGATCGCCGCCGCGATTCCGTAATCGTGGCCGTACAGAAACGCGAGATTGCGGTCGTGCTCATCGCGGTAGATCGTGAGCGCCTGCTCCAGATGCTGCCTGGCCTCGACGAAATTGCCCTCGAACCAGCGCGTCATGCCGCAGACGCGATGGGCGATCCCCGCCTCCGGCGCGTCCGGCCGGTCGGCGGTATCGTGCAGGAACGCCTGCGCGAGCTCCTGCATGGATCCGAGCTCGCTGCGCACCAGGCTTCCGACCCACAGGCCGTAAGTGGCGGCGAACCGTTCGGGTGCGCCCTTGAGCCCGGAGGCAAGTTCGCGCGCGCGGGCGAAAGCTACCGACGTCTCCGGCGCGCCGTAGCCGCGCGTGGCGATCAGCGCGTTACCATAGGCGATCTGCAACTGCAGCCGGCGGCTCTGCCCCGCCGGACTTTCAGTCAGCCCTTCTGCAAGGCCGATGGCCTTGGTCAGATGCGCGATCGCTTCGGGATAGGCTGAGCTGCGCAAGGATCGATCCCCGGCCTTGCCCCACCATTCGACGGCGTCCTCGACGAGACCGGCCTGCGTGAAGTGATGCGCGGCGATTTCGGGCGCCGTGGCGGCGGTCTCCGGGAACTTCTCCTGGAGTGCAGCCGCGATCCGCTCGTGCAATCGCCGCCGGCTGCTTCTGAGCAAGCTCTCGTAAGCGATGTCCTGCACCAGCGCATGCTTGAACGTATAGACCCCCTCGCCCGCGGACCTGTTGCGGAAGACCAGCTCGGCGCCTTCGAGCTGGGCAAGCCGGGCGTGGAGCTCGGCATCGTCCTTGTCGGCGATTGCGCGCAGCAGCTCGCCCGAGAACTCGCGGCCGATGACGGCGCAAATCTGCGCCACCTCCTTCGCAGGACCGAGGCGGTCGAGCCGCGCCATCAGCGAATCCTGCAGCGTCGTGGGGATCGGCAGGCCGCCGGCGATCCGGTAGCGGCCGCCAGCCCCTTTTTCGAGGACGCCCAGCTCGAGCACGGTGCGCGTCAGCTCCTCGACGAACAGCGGAATGCCGTCGGTTCGCGCCGCGATCTGCATGACCAGCTCGGATGGAACCGCGCGGCTTCCGATCACGTCGGCGATCATGCGCTGGACGTCGCTCTCCTTGAGCCGCCCGAGCTCCAGCGTCGTCAAATTCGCCGGGCCCATCCATGGCAGCGTGAAGTCGTCGCGGAACGTCAGGACGAGCAGCAGGCGAAGCTGGTCGGCCAGCCTGACCGCAAGCTGGAGCAGCTCGAGCGAGGTCGCATCCGCCCAGTGCAGGTCCTCGACGATGCAGACCACCGGCGCCTCGGCGCTGAGGCGCTGCAAGCGCTGGATCAACGCGGCAAGCGTGTTGCGCCGCAATTGCTGCGGCGTCCAGTCCAGCGGCGGATAGCGTCCGTCAGGGACGATCGACAGGAGATCGGCAAACAGCGGCACCAGAGCCGGCGTCTTCAGGTCGCTGCGCCCAAGCAGCGCTTCGAGCTTGCGCAGCCGTTGCGCGTTGCCGTCGCCGGCACCGATCTTGGCCGCGCGCTGGAGCTGCGTGATGACGGGATAGAGCGCGCTGGCGCGATGATGCGGCGAGCATTGATAGCGCAGCCGGATGTGCGGCTCCGCGCCGATCCGCTCGTTGAGGAAATGCTCTGCCAGCCGCGACTTGCCGATGCCCGGTTCGCCCGAGATCAGCACGACCTGGCCCTGGCCGCGCCAGGCCCGCTGCTTGCACTCGGCGAGGCGCGCGAGCTCGTGCTCGCGGCCGACGAAGCCCGCGAGGCCTGCGGAACGATAGGCTTCGAAGCGGCTCGAAAGTGGTGACGGACGGTCCACCGCCCAGATCTCGACCGGATCACTGAATCCCTTGACCGCGCGCGTGCCGAGCTCGCGCAGCTGGAACAGATTGCCGAGCAGCCGGCGCGTCGAGGCCGCGATGACGACGGAGCCGGATTCGGCAAAGGCCTGCATTCGCGCGGCAAGGTTCGGCGTCTCGCCGATCACCTCGAGCCGGCTGGAGGCGCCCTTTGCGATAAGATCGCCGACGACGACGAGGCCGGTAGCGATGCCGATCCGCACCTCCAGCTGCAACTCCGGCTGGATGTCGATGGCCCGGACGGCGGCGGTGATCTCGAGGCCGGCGCGGACTGCGCGCTCGGCATCGTCCTCATGCGCGGCCGGATAGCCGAAGTACGACAGAATGCCGTCGCCCACCAGGCGCGAGACGATGCCGTCATAGCTCGCGATGACCGCCGTCGCGGCCTCACGATAGGCTTGCAGGATCTCGCGCATCTCCTCGGGATCGAACTGCTGCGATAGCGCGGTCGAGCCGACGAGATCGCAGAACATGATCGTGAGTTGGCGGCGTTCGGCACCGGCATCGATCTCAGGAGCGACGAAACGCGCTTTCGGAACGTCCAGCTCGGCAATCGAACGCAGCAGCCGGCGCCGGTGCCCGAGAACCACGCCCATGGTCGCGAGATCGCGATCCGTAATCTCGGAAAGAATATCGAAATCAATGCCGTGGTCGGAAAAGGACTTCAGGTATTGAGGGAGGCCGACCTTCTCCAACCAGGCAGCAACCTGCCCAGTCATCACGCGGGTCCAGCATTATCTCTACTAAACCTAAGATACATCCCCCGTCGGAATGAAGTCAATCGTGGCAGGCAAGCGTCGCCAATGTTGACGCATCGAAAGCACTGGCCCATGCTTGATGGTGGAAGCGTTGCCCCTTTTCGCGTGAGAGTATTCATTCGTGAAGCAGGATCCGTCTCCGTCAGCGGCAAGTCCGATACATCAGGCCGTCGTAAAACTGTTCTATTCGCGCGCCGCGCGCCAACTTTTTACCAACGCCTGGTATTCCCTGCTCAGCAACCTCGACAGGGACGCCGCCATCCGATTCCTCAACTACGGCTATGCCTCGCTGAACGGCGAGCAAGTCGAGCTGCAGGCGGTCGACGAAGGGGATCGCTATGCGATCCAGCTCTACCATCACGTCGCGTCGGGGGCTGCGATCGCCGGCAAGGACGTGCTGGAGGTCGGATGCGGCCGCGGCGGCGGTGCGTCCTACATCGCGCGCTATCTCCACCCGAAGAGCTACATCGGGCTCGACATCTGCAAGCCGGCGATCCGCTTCAACAAGGCGCGCTATGCCGACCAGGGCAACCTCGCATTCCGCGTCGGCGACGCGCTCAGCCTGCCATTCGCGGACGAGAGTTTCGACGTCGTGGTCAACGTCGAGAGCGCACAGCATTATGGCGACATGGGACGCTTTCTGGACGAAGTCCACCGTGTGCTGAGACCCGGCGGCGCGTTCCTGATGGCGTGTTTCGAAGACCGGTCGAAGGACGTTTATCCGCGCGAGTCCCTGGGGAAGTCGCGCTTGCGCCTCGTGCGCGAGGACGACATCACCGCCAATGTCGCGCGCGCGCTGGAGCTGGACGGTGCGCGACGGACGGCGCTGGCGGACGAGATCGTGCCGCGGGTGCTGCTCGGCGTCTCGCACGAATTCGCAGGCATTCCAGGCACGCAATTGCATGCCTCCTTCGCGAACGGCACCTGCCCCTATTACAGCTTCACCTGCCGCAAGGACTGACCCTTCCGCTCACAGCGTCTTGAGATATTCGATCAGCGCCTTGCGGTCGTCCTCGGTCAGATCAGTTCCGTAAACGTGCCCGGCATTCGAATTGCCGCGGATGGTGGTGTCGAATTTGAATGCGCCGAGGGTCTCGCTGGCCATCGCATATCCGACGTTGACCGGATCGAACTCCCAATTGCCGACAAAGAATGTCTTCGGCCGCTGCTCCGGCGGAAGCAGGAGATCATGGAGCGACGGAACCGAACCGTTGTGCAGATAGGGCGCCATCGCCCAGACGCCGTTGAGAGGCCTTGCGCGGTACTTGAGCTCGCCGCGGTACTCATTGGGACGTCCGCAATTGATCGCCGCCGCGGCCGCCGCGTTGTCCCTGGATTTGGCGATCCATTGATCGGCGATTTTGCCGGTGACGATCTGTGCGGCCTCGTAGTTGGCAATATCGTCCGGTCCACCGATCTTCGACAGCGTGACTCTGCGCTCGGCGAACGTCGTCGCCTGCGCGGGATCGGTGCCGATCTCCTTGAGATCGTACGTCCGGATCTGAATCTCGTCACAAGCCCCGGGAGCCGCTGCCGCGGGAGCGGAATCGTGGCAGTTCGCGCACGCCCTTGCGTACAGCGACGCGCCGACTGAGGCCAGCTTCGCGTCAGGCGCATTGAAGATCTTGTCCGGCCAGCGCGGCGATCGCAGATCCATTAGCGCCCGCTGCCCCCAGATCACGTTGTCTATGTCGACCGCATGCGTCACCTGGTTCGTGATCATCGTGGCGTCATGCCTGATCGGCGCCTGGACGCCGAGCGCCTCTATCAGGTTGCGCGTCAGCGGCTGGCGGATGGAAGCATTGTAGAGCACCCAGCTGAACCGCGGCGTATCCCACAGCGGCGGATATCTCACCGGCGCGGTCCGAGGCGCATAATTCCTGGCCTCGTTCATCGGATAGGCAAGCAGCTGGTTCAGCCCTTCTCCATGCGCGTCCAATCTGCCGGCCCCCGCGGATGTCTCCGGGTTCTGCGGATCCGGCGGAAACGATGGGAGTGCCGCAAAGCATCCCAACGCCGCTCCCACTTCGGGGAGCGGATGCTGCACACGTGCGACAAAGCGCGCGAAGGCTTGCTCGTCGGTCTTGAGCGTTTGCAGAGCCCCGAAAAGCTGATTGGTCAGGCCAGCGATGTCGAGATGAGACGGCCCGCCCTCGATGCGGATCTGCTGGCCGCGGTAGCTCGCTTGCCCGGTGTGACAGCCCGCGCAGCCCAATCCGAGCCAATTGCCCTTCCAGCACCTGTGCTTGGCATCAGGGAAATCGACCTGCGTCTCGTAAAGTCCGATGGGAAGCCCGTCCGGATTGCTGGTCGGGTCCGCAGGATCAGCGAGGAAGCCGAGCCGCTGCAAGTTCGCGGGCGCACTGATCAGCTCGGTCTGCCCGGGCTGCTGACCCGGCTGCTCGAGCCCAAGAAACCATTCATACGGGAAGATCGCCGTGCCCTGCGAGATGAAGTGCCAGCGCTTGGCGGTCTCAGGGCTCCAGCCCTGCGGATAGCCCGACGGCGCCTTATCTTCCGCGGCCGCGAAAATGAAAACGCCGAGAAGGGTCATGACGGCAAGCAATGCTACGCGCACATTGAATTTCATGTTCGGCTCCAATGCTGTGAAGCGCTCAATACGGACTTCCAGCCGGCCCCCAGTGCCGCGATCAATCAGCGCGGTCTCGCGTCCGGCACCTGCAAGCAATGACGTCAATGCGTTCGCTGTGCAGGCAATCGGCAATCTCGCAGCTCTGATGCGGCTGCGCGCCCTGCACCGGAAGCCTTTCAATCATCTTCAAGCAAATGACAACCGCGACTCGCAGAGGGCCGCGTCCCGAGCGCATGCAGAATAGCCCGTAGGCACGTCCGTCCGCGTGAAACAGATCACAACGAAGGCACGCCGCCCCCTCGCGACCGCTCCAGCCCCATTGCCTGCCGGCACCTACCGGTGCCTGCAAGTAAAGGCTACATCATATCATAAATTATCGCAAAGGTAGAGAAGAGGTCGGCATATGGCCGCGACCGGGACGGGCATCAGGCCGCCGAAGCTTACCGGAAATACCCCAGCACGAGATCGGTATCCGCGCTCCCCGGCACCGTGCCGTTCAGTTCGGCGTCGATGACGCGGCGGCAGGCTTCGATCGCGGCGTGGTCACCGAGGTCGTTGGCGGCTTCCAGCACGAGCCATGCGGCGTCGACCGTGGCCTTCTCCGGAGCCGATCCGCCCGTCTCGACGACGAGGGTCTTGGTGAGGCTCTTGTTTTTGCGAACCGCGGTGCCGAATTGAGGCAACATTGCAAATACTCCCTCGATGTCCCGTTCAGTGAACCTGGAGCTCGGGCTGACGACCCGTCGCGGGATCGGCGCCGGCGCTGTTCTTGCGCGACTGGTAGAATTTCAGAATGCTGCGTGAGGTCTCGATCTTGAGCCGGCCGAAATCGCGCTCGTTGTCGTGGAGCTCGCGCGCCGTGATCAGATGATCCTTGGCGCCGAGGAACAACAGCGACATCGTCGTGTCCCAGGAAAAGTCCAGGGCCTTGCACAGCACCAGGATCATCTCGCGGTTACGGTCCATCAGCGCGCGCTCGATCACGTCGACCGGCAGCGACGACAGCAGCGACAGGCCGATCTGCACCTCGTCGAAGCGGTGCTGGCGCGCATAGTTCGAGATCGAGACCTGGTTGAGATTGCCCTCCCTGTACTGCGTCGTCACCACGCGCTTGGCGACGAAGTAGCTGCGCGAGGACGGGCCGAATTTGGACTGCAAATCGCCGGTGACCTCGGTCACCGAGCTCTGGATCTGCGACATCATCTCGGGACGCTCGGTCTCGAGCCGGCGGCGGACGTCTGCCGACGCCTTGGAGATGAGCTGCTGGAAGATGTGGCGCGGCACGTCCTTGCGCAGCCCGAGTTGTTCGGCGAGAATTGAATCGCCCTCGGCGCGGCGGACCATGTGCAGCAGGCCCGAGCCGGAGAAGCGCGCGCCCTCGTTCCTGGCGACCGAGGTGACAACCTCCTGGTTACCACGCTTGACGAGCACGTCGGTCACGGCCTCGCCGATCGCCTCGCGCTGGGAGATCGCGAGCAGATGCGCCTGGCCTTTGGTCATGGCGCTTTCGACCAGCACCTTCTCGTTGATCCGGTTCGAGTCGCGCAGCACGGGGCCGGCGACCTCGATCTCGTCGTCCAAAGCGAGCTTCTCGATCACGTTGAGCGGAGCATGATCGCAGCCCGCCATCAATTCGGAGAGCTGGGCCCGCGCGGCGACCTCGATCTCGTCGGCAAGGCGGCCGATGACCTCGCCGAACATGCTGATCTCGTCGTCGACGTAACGACCGGTGATCAGAAGGTCGGTCGCATGCCACAGCGCCTTCGCCCGGCTCTCGTCGGTGCCGCGCGCGATTGCGTCGTCCAGATCCTGCAGAAGCGTCTTTGCCCCATCCATCTCGGTAACCCCAGTTCCTGGAAGTTCTTTGCCGCCATCCTGCGTGTGCGGGCAGGACTTCGAATTCCTCTGCGACCAACGCTAGGGAACAAACGCGAGAATCCAGTAAAACCATCATATCAGTTTTGCTGTCGAGAATTCATTCAAATGCGAGCGAGTGTGGTTACCGTCGCGTAAGCTGCCACACCCCTCCCGTAGGGAGAGGTGCGCAACCGCCCCCGCGGCGCGCTACGGATTCTGCGGCGTCAGCACCAGCGGTGGCTTCGGCCGGGGCCTTGCTGGCGGCGGGCCGGGAGCGGGCCGCACGTCGATCGGCGGCGGCAGGGGCGCGGCCTGCTGGCTTGCAAGCGGCGGGCTCGGCACCGGGGGGGCGGCGAGTGGCGCCTTCGGCGTCGGAACGGCCTTGGGTCCAACCTTCGGCAGCGCGCGGCGCGGATCGCGGCCGGGGAGCGGCACGTCGGTCAGCGCCGGCTCCGGCGCGGGCTCGGGCGAGACCAGCGTCGGCAGCGCGG
Organism: Bradyrhizobium sp. CCBAU 51627; assembly: GCF_028128765.1. Classification (GTDB taxonomy): domain Bacteria; phylum Pseudomonadota; class Alphaproteobacteria; order Rhizobiales; family Xanthobacteraceae; genus Bradyrhizobium. The sequence goes on along the minus strand of NZ_LBJG01000024.1, from coordinate 355,462 downwards.
CGGTCGCCGGCGGTGGCTCGCCCCGCTCGATCGCGTCCAGACGGCGCGTCTCGCGATCGATCGTGCGCACCGCAAGCCACGATGACAGCGGCGTCAGATCGACGGTGCGGCTGAGCTTGTCGGGAGGGCCGGCCGCGAACAGCTGGATCTCCGGTGGCGCGCCGGAAAGGCCGGTCATGATCGGCGTCAGGCTGGCGCGGATGTCGGCCTGGTCGGCGGGAATGTCGTAACCGCCGGAGACGATGGCACGCGCGTTCTTGGCCTCCAGCGGCGTCGCGCCGACGCGCAGCCGGCCATCGCGGATCGTGAACGCGATCTGCGCCGAGGGGATCGTAATGGGAGCAGCCGACAACGCGGGCTCGACCAGCTGCCGCAGCCTGACATCATCACTGACCTGACCGCTGTCGCTGGCGCGGATGGCGATCTCGAAGGCGCGCGGATTGAGGCCGCTGATCTCGGCCGAGTCCAGCGTCACCGTGCCATTGCCGGCGAGCGCGCCTGTCAGCGCCGAGACGCTCCGGCCCTGGCTCGTCAGCGCCATCTGCACCGAGGCGCGCCCCTTGGGCAGCGCCAGACCATGGTAGCGCAGCGAGGTCGCATCGACATTGGCGAGATCGAGATGCGCGTTCAGTGCCAGACCGTTGACGCCGTTGCGCGCGTCCAGGCTTGCCGTCATCTCGCCGCCGCCGAGGCCGCCCTTGAGCGCATCGAGCGCGAGCGACTGGCCGTCGCCCCTGAGCGTGCCGCTGAAGGGATGCAGCTCGATTCCATCAGGCAGGCTGCCGCGCAAGGCCTGGAACACAACGCGCCCGCGCCAGCCGCTGACGAGCCCCGCACTGAGCGACTCGCCGCTGTCGCGCCCGGCGGCACCGACCGCGAGCGCGAGCGCCGGCATCAGATCGAGCGTGTCGAGCCCGACTTCGCCGTCAACGCTCTTCTCCTGATCGAGCGTCACGGCAAGATGGCCGCGCAGATGCGAGCCAGGGAAGGAGCTGTCGAGATCGTCAAAAGACAGGCGATTGCCTGACAGCGTGAGGCGCGAAGACAGGCTCACATTCTGCGCCGATTTGTCGGCGGGACTGGTGCCGAGCAGCGGCGCCAGATTGGCGTTGCGGACGTGCAGATTCACGCTGCCCTTCGGCTCCGCCCCCGATAGTTCGACGCTGCCCTGCGCGTCCGCGTCCAACCCGCCGCCGCTGAGCTTTGCGTTCAGCTGCAAGGGCTTCCGCCATGCACCGCTCAGCCTGCCCTCGACCTGCGAGGCGCCCTCGCCTGCGGCGACCATGCGATCGATGCCGAGCAGCGCGGTCAGCGCGGCGGCCTGCGGTGCCGACACTTTCGATTCCAGCGTGAAGTCGCTGTTGCGCAAACGGTCAATGTCGATGCCGTTGATGGCTGACACCGGCGTCTGCGCCGAGAGTGTCGCGGCGGCCTTGAGCTGCGGCGCATCGAGCTCGAACACGGCGCGCGCGTCGCTGCGATCGGCATGTTCGGCATTCTTGTCGAGGCTGAGATTGAGCGCCAGACGCGTTGCGCCGGGCAACGGGGTGATCGCATCCAAGCGTGCGCGCACCGCCGGCGCGATCGGCTCCAGCAGCGCCGTGAGATCGCGCAGCGAATTAGCCGAGGATTTCAGCGCAAGCTTGCCGGTGGCTTTGGTGCGATCGAAGCTGCCGCTCGCCTCCGTCGTGACGCCGCTGGCCTGACCGAACCGCAACTGCTCCAGCGACAGCAAGGTCGGACCGTAACCGAGCCTGGCCGCGAACGGCCGCAGTTCCTGGCCGGCCGAAATCGCCCGGCCGATATCGAGCGAGAGCTTTGCCTCCTCCGGCCATTCGCCCTGGGGACCTGCGAGCGCGCGGACAAAGCTCGCGGCGGCATCGAGGTCGAGACGGTCCGCCTTCAGGTCGGCATCGATGCGCGAGCCCTTGCTCGCGCCTGACTGCACGAAGGCGATGCGCCCCTCGAGCGCGCCGCCTTCGATGTCGGCCTTCAGCTTGTCGATGGCGAGATGGTTCGCGGCGATGGTCACCTCGCCGGCAAGGCGCAGCGGCCGCGTGCTGCGCCTGACCACCTCGTTGCGACCCTGGAGCCAGGCCACCAGCGTATCCGGATCGGACGACTCGACGCTGAGGCGGCCGCTAAAGCTGTCGGCGCCGGGCGTGGCGCCGTTGAGCGACACTTGCGTCATGCCGGGCGCACGCAGCTCTAGCCGCTGGAACGTCCAGGATCGGCCGTCCGTCTGAAGCTCGGTCGTGATGTTCTGGAGCGGACGGCCGCCCAGCATGATCTGGTCGGAGTTGAATTCGATCTGCGCCGGGATCGGCGCCTGCGGGATCGCGGCAAGGCCTGCGCGCAGGGCCGGCAAGATGCGAAGCGGCTCGGTATCGTCACGGCCCGCGAGCCTGTCGACATCGACCTGCCGCGCCGACAGCACCGCGCGCAGCAGCGGCGAGGCGCCGAACCTGAGGTCGCCGACGCCGCCGACTTTCAGCGCGGTATCTTCCGCGCCATAGCTCGCGTCGATCTGGTCGAACTTGGCACCGGCCGGATCGGCCTTGAGTTTTGCGGTGAGCTTCCACGGCGTCGGCCCCGCCTCGCCCGGCTTCTTGGTCGGCGGCACCGCCAGCGTCAGCGCACCGTCGAATTTCGGCTGGCGGTTATCGAAGGCAAGAACGCCTTCGAGATCAGCCAGGATGGCGCGCTCGCCGGGATCGATATTGAGGTGAACGCGGGTAGCACTGCCGTCGGCGCTGGGGCCGGAGGAGATGCGGAACGGATAGCGGGTGCCGGCAGCGGTGACATTGCCGTCCCCCCGCACCGAGCCCGCGAGCGAGCGGACATCGCCGGAGAAGACGATATCGTTGAGCTCCAGCGTCGAGCGGCTGGCGGCGTCATGGAGCGCGATGCGGCCGGTGAGGTTCAGCCGGTCAATGGCGAGCGACGCCAGATTGAAGGTGCCGCTCGCGGTGGAGGGCAGATCGACCCGCCCCTTGGCGTCGAGGCCGATATCCACCGCCATGCCGCCGACCGAAAGCTCGGTGGCGCGCCATTCGCCGCGCATCAGCGAGCCCAGGCTGAACTCGACGTCGAGCTTGTCGGCGCGCAGGCGGCCGAGATCGTTGTTGCCGCCGAAGGTGATCGAGCGCAGGCGCAGCGTCGGCGCCGGCAACAGCCGCGCATCCAGCTCGCCCGCCACGCGCACCGGCACGCCGATGATCCGGGTCGCCTCCGCTTCGAACTGGGGCCGAAACTGGTTCCAGTCGACGAAGTAGGGCCCGATCAGCGCGGCCAGCAGCGCTAGAATAAAGGCAATCGCCAATCCGAGCAGCGTCGTCTGCACGGGTCTCCTCTCGGCCAAGCCGGCACCGGGGTCAAACCCAAGCTGACAACCAAGCTTCAGGCGCGCCGGAACTGCCCCTTATATAGGGGCAAGTGTGGCGAAGTCACAGCGACTGTTGCGCGCGGAGGTTAACCCGTCCGGCCTCACCAGCTCGCCGGCAGCCGCTTCAGGCCGCGCAGCACGAAGGTCGGCCGCCATTCGGGGTTTTCGACGTCGTCGATGCGCAGATCAGGCAGCCGCCGCAGCAGCGTGGCGATAGCGATCTCGGCCTCGATGCGCGCCAATTGGGCGCCCAGGCAGAAATGGATGCCGCCGCCGAACGACAGCGGCCGGACGTTGGGCCTCGTGATGTCGAGCCTCTCGGGACGATCGGGATAGACCGCCGGATCACGATTGGCCGAGCCGAGCAGGCAGAGCACGGTCTCCCCCTTGGGGATGCTCTTGCCGCCGAGATCGTCGATCTGCTCCAGCGTGACGCGCCCGGTCATCTGCACGGAGGAATCGTAGCGCAGAAACTCCTCGATCGCGTTGGTGATCAGATCCGGCCGCGCCTTCAGAAGCGCAAGCTGGTCCGGATTGCGATGCAGCGCCAGAAGGCCGTTGCCGATCAGATTGACCGTGGTCTCATGTCCGGCGCCGAACAGCAGGATGATGTTGGCGGTCAGCTCCTCATTGGTCAGCTTGTTGCCGTCTTCCTCGGCCTGCACGAGCTGTGTCGTGAGATCGTCGCCGGGACTGCGCCGGCGCAGCTCGAACAGCTGCTGAAAGTACATTTGCGCCATCATGTTGGCGGCATTGCCCTTGGCGATCTCCTCTGATGTCATCGGCACCGGATCAAGCAGCCGCCCGCCGTCGCGGGAGCTCTTGTAGAAGACCTCGCGATGATCCTCGGGGATGCCGAGCATCTCGCAGATGACGGTGACGGGCAGGCGGAAGGCGAAATCCTCGATCAGGTCCATGTGGCCGCGCTCGATCACGGCATCGATCGCCTGGTCGACGATTTCCTGAATCCGCGGCCGCATATCCTCGACGCGGCGGGCGGTGAAGGCCTTCACGACGAGGCCGCGCAGGCGGGTGTGATCGGGCGGATCCGCCTGCAGCATCCAGTGACCCATGCTGCGGAACACCGGCTCCTTCATGATGTCCGGGCCATAGCGGCGCGTCGTGCGCTCGACAAAGTCCTTGCCGAAGCGCTTGTCGCGCATCACGAGGCTGACGTCGGCATGACGGCTGGCGACGAACTGGCCGAACGGCGTCACATGGATCGGATCGATCGTGCGCAGCCGGTCATAGTGCGGATAGGGATCGCGGATGAAGTCCGGCGCCAGCGGATTGAACAGCGGATCGCCTGCGGGTTGCACTTGCTCGTTCATGGTGGACCTCGCATCGGTTGCCGCATGACACGATACGCGAGGCAGCCCCGAAGCCCCGGCGTAACCATCCCTGTGATTTATCATCTCGATACATTGTTGTATCGAGTTGCATTCTGCCCTAACCTGCGCCGATGTCAAGGGTGAGAACCAGGCCGACCAGGGACGACACGCGCGAGGCGCTGTTCGAGGCGGCCGCACGCGTGTTCGAGCAGGACGGCATCGGCGGTGCCAGCATCGAGGCCATCGCGGCGGAGGCAGGCTTCACTCGCGGCGCGTTCTATTCGAATTTCAGGAGCAAGGACGAGCTGATCTTCGCCATGCTCGAGGACCATGTCGAGCAATCGATCCGGCGGAACATGGAGATCCTCGCGCGGCACGACAATCTTGACGACTTCATCGCGGCGCTCAAATCGATGGACCGCGGCCGGCAGGATCCACTGGCCCGCTCGCCGCTGCTGCATATCGAGATGATCCTGTTCGTCGCGCGCGCCGAGAAGCGCCGTCCCGAACTTGCCAAACGCCTGCGCGCCCGGCGCAAGCTGATCGCCGACATCGTCGAGGCGACGTTGAAGGGTAACGCGGGGGGCGAGAGGCTGAATCCACCCTGGATGGCCTCGGTCGTGCTCGCGCTTGAAGACGGATTTCGCCTGCATCGCCTGATCGATCCCGAGACGACACCGGCCGACAGCTTCTTGCGCGCGATCACGGATTTGCGCCGGCGGACGGGATTGGCGCCAGAGTAGGAGTGCGGCCCGTCGTCGGGAATCGGGTGGGAAGACAGCGGTGTGATGGTCATAGCTACTCGTGGTGGACATCAAAGTACACAACGGGAGAAATGATCGTGTCGATTGAAGAAGACAACAAAGCCATCGTAGGCCAGTGGTTCACGAAATTCTGGGGCGAAACTTGCGACCTCGGAATTGTCGATCAACTCGCTGCGCCGGACATGCTGCTGCAGTACTCGCTGCACGAGCCGCGCCGGGGCCACGACGACATCAAGGCGTTCATGACAGACTTTCGGAAAGCGTTCCCCGATCTCAACTTCTGGGGCGCTGCGGATCTCATCGCCGAAGGCGACTACGTCGTCGGCCGATGGGAGGGCGGAGGAACGCATACCGGGCCGGCGTTCGGCGACTTCCTGGCGGGATCGCTGCCGGCCAACACCGGCCGCAAGATGAAGTTCACCGGCACGACCGTGCTGAAGCTCAAGGACGGAAAGATCCTCGAGGAAATCGGTCTCGATGACGGAGTCACGGCCCTGCAGCAGCTCGGCCTCATCCGCGCTGCCTGAATCGCGGATGGCCCCGTGCCGGGCGCAGAGACCTGAACGAATATACCGGCGATCTTGCGGTCGCCGGTGTCATTTTGGAATCCGCGCGCTAGGCCGAGCGCTTCACGGCAGCTACGCCGGCCGGGTTGAGATCGAGCCGCCCCAGCATTGCCTTCGCCTGCTCGGCGCAATGTTCGATCAGCCAGCGCTCGAAGGCGACAGGCGCGAGCGCGGGAGCGTAGAGGAAGCCCTGCACGACGTCGCAGCCGAGCTCGGCCAGCATCTTGCGCTGGCTTTCGGTCTCGACCCCCTCGGCGACGACGGTCAGCCCGAGGCCCTGGCCGACGCGCACCACGGCGGTGGCGATCGTGAGCGCCCCGGCATTCCTGTCAATATCGCGCATGAAACTGCGGTCGATCTTCAGCTCGCGGATCGGCAGATGCGCGAGGCGGCTGAGGCTTGAGTAGCCGGTGCCGAAATCATCGACCGAAAGCCCGACGCCGAGCTCGCGGATCGCATGCATCGTCTCCAGCGCGGCAGCACCGTCCTGCATGAACGTGCCTTCGGTGATCTCGAGCATCAGCACGTGCGGCGGCAGCGCGCATTCGGTGAGGACGTCCTTGAGCCGCGCGGCCAGCGCAACATTGCGGAAATTGAGCGGCGACAAATTCACCGACACGCTGGGAATATTGAGGCCCGCGCGGCGCCAGGTCGCCATCTGCCGACAGGCCTCGCGTACCGACCACAGCCCGATCTGCTCGATCAGGCCGCACTCCTCGGCGAGCGGAATGAACTTGGCCGGCGAGACGTCGCCGAGGGCAGCATCGTGCCAACGCGCCAGCGCCTCGACGCCGTGGATGGCGCCATCGCAGCTGCGGATCTGCGGCTGATAGAACAGGCTCAGTGCGTTGTCGGCGATGGCGCGGCGCAGTGCCGCGATCATCGCCAGCCGCTGCTCGGCAAGCCCGTTCATCTCGACGCTGAACATGCAATGCGTCGACCGGCCCGCCTGCTTGGCCATGTACATGGCGGCGTCGGCCTGCTGCATCAGCGTATCGATGTCGGTGGCATGGTCGGGATAAAGGCTGATGCCGATGCTGGCCGACATCGGCATCAGCTTCGATCCGAGCCGTAGCGGCACGGCCAGCGCCTCGGTGATGCCGGCCGCGACGCGCTCGGCATCTTGCGCGTTCCGATGCGGCAGCAGGACGACGAATTCGTCGCCGCCGAGCCGGCCCAGCATGTCCTCGGGCCCGATCTGCTCGCGCAGGCGCTGCGCGAGCTGGACCAGGAGCTCGTCGCCGGCGGCGTGGCCGAGCGTGTCGTTGACATCCTTGAAATGATCGACGTCGAGGAAAGCCAGCGCGACATGGCCGCCAGTCGGACAAGCATCGATCGCGGTCGTGATCAGGTGCCGCAACTGCGCGCGGTTCGACAGCCGGTGAGGATGTCGTGATAGGCGAGCCGCGCGATCTCGGCGCGCGCCTCCTTGCGCTCGATCGCGAAAGCTCCGAGGGCGACGCAGGCCTCGACGATACGCCGGTGCCAGTTGCTCGGGGCGCGTGGCTCCCGGTAGTAGAAGGCGAAGGTGGCGATGACCCGGCCGTCCTTGGCCTTGACCGGGGTCGACCAGCAGGCGCGCAGGCCGACCGCAAGCGGCATGGCCTTGTAGGGCTGCCAGCGTGGATCGGTATCGAGATCGGTCGCCAGCACCGGCTCGCCATAGAAGGCGGCTGTGCCGCAGGAGCCGACATCGGGGCCGATAGCGATGCCTTCCAGCGCCCGGGAATAATCGTCGGGCAGGCTTGGCCCCCCGAGCGGATGGATCAGGCCGGCGGCATCGACATGCAGCAGCGAACAGACCACGTCGGGCGCGATCTCCTCGACGTGGCGGCACAGCCTGTCGGCGATTTCCGTGATCGGCAACTCATCGGCGAGCGCACCCATGATCAGTTGCTGGAGCGAGCGCAGCTGCTTGGTCTCGGTGATGTCCTCGAGCAGCGCGAAGATATGCCTGACCCGGCCCTTCTTGTCGCGGAAGGCATCGATCCGGGCGCAGACCCAAATCTCCTCGCCGGACTTGTCGTAGACCAGCACCTCGGCCTCGCCGCGCTGGCCATCATGTATCAAACGCTTGATGAGCCTCGCAACGGACTTGCGATCGGTATGGCAGCCGGCGATGAGCCCGCCGGCGCGGCGACCTTCGGCCTCGCCGCTGCTGTAGCCGAACAGCCCCGTGAAGGCCGAATTGACGTAGACGATGTTCTGTTCGACATCGGTGATGATGACCGCGCGGTTGGTCTGGTCGGAGACAGCGTTGAGCAGCCCGATCCTGACGCGGCGTTCGGCATCGGCGGTGACGTCGCGCGCGAACACGATGTGGTGGGTCGCCCCATCGATGGTCGTCGACGACAGCGCAATCCGTGCCTTGATCCGGCTACCGTCGCGTCGCATCAGGCTGATCTCGTCGCGAAAATCCGCGACCGGATCGGCCTGAAGGCATTTGAGGGTGAGAATTGCAGCGTCGCGACCTAGCACGTCGGCGCGCGCGAGCTTCCAGATCCGCTCCGCGCCGGCGTTGAAATGGGTGATGCGATGCGCGTCATCGACGATGACGATGCCGTCATTGGCGCATTCGAGCACCGCGCGCAATACGTCCGGCATATCGGTCACTGAGGCGTCGGAGGCAGACATCGTTGGACCCGGCAGCATCGGGAAGATCAGGCAATCGGCTCCAAAGCTAGCGCTTCGATGGTGTCCAAGACGTTCTTACGACTGGCGTGGGTTCCGCCAAGCCGCGACATGCTTAACATTCTTTGAAAGGCGCGAGGGTAAGCCGTTGCAGAAGGAACCTAATTTGTCGCGCGAAGCCTGTGCAGCCGGCCGGCCACCGTCCGTACCTTGCCGGGCGAGGCGCGCCAGACCGACAGCGCCGAGAGCAGGCTCACAAGAATGGCGATGGCAAAGGCGAGCGTGTAGTCGCCGGCGCGATCGTAGAGCAGGCCCGTCAACCAGGGACCGGCGGCACCGCCCGCGAGCGCCGCCAGCATGATCATGCCGAAGATGCTGCCCTGATGTCGGCCCTGGAATATCTCGAACACCACCGCCCCCATGATCGAGGTGAGGCCGTAGCCGAGCGCACCTTGCGTGAACACCATCAGCCAGACCAGCCAGAGCGAGTGCTGATATTTCAGCGCGATCAGCGCGGAAAAGCAGACTGCAAATCCGGCGCAGCTAATTGCCCAGACCCATTCCCGGCCGATCCGGTCGGAGACGTGGCCGAGCAAGATCTGGCCGGGAATGCCGAGCAGGCTGACAGCGCCGAGCGCCCAGACCGCAATGCTCGGGCTGAAGCCGATGTCGAGCAGGAACTTGGTCTGATGCACCTGCACCGCGTACCAGATGTACAGGCCGCAGAAATAGCCAAATGCGATCCACCAGAACCGGGCCGTCGCAACCGCCCGTGCGAGCGTCCAATCGGTGCTGGCCCAGGCTGGATCGACGATGTTGGAGAGCGGCTTCGCGGCGCCGGCGGCCGGCGCAGCGTCGCCGTCCGGCCGAAGGCCAATGTCTTGGGGACGTTTGTGGAGGAGCAGGTTGATCGGCGCCAGCACGATCAGGATCATCAGGCCCATCGCGGTGCAGGCGGTGCGCCAGCCGGTCTGCTCGATCACGTGCTGCACCCATGGCAGCAGCGTCATCGAACCGATGCCGACGCCGGCAAAGGCGATACCGATGGCAAAGCCGCGCTTGCGGATAAACCAGTTCGGCAGGAACAGCGACTGGCCGGAATAGCCGAGGCACACGGAGCCGGCGCCGACCATGACGCCGAGCGTCAGATAGAGATGCCAGGGCCGGCTGGTGAGCGGCGCGAGCAGCAGCCCGCCGGCCATCAGCGCGACGCCGAGCTCCATCACCGCGCGCGGGCCTGCGCGATCCATCAGCCGTCCGATCAGCGGACTGGCGATGCCCGAGGCAACGAAGCCGAAGGAGAAGGCGCCCGCGGTGACGCCGCGCTCCCAGCCGAATTCGGAGAGGATCGGCGGAAAGAACAGCGAGAAGGCGGTGCGCGCGTTGACGCCGATGGCCATGGTGACGAACGTCACGACAACCACGACCCAGCCGTAGAAGAACGGAAGCCGCATTTTTGTGTTTCATCCCTGGACGATCCTTCGGACCATCTCGGGGAACACGGGTCAAGCCGTTTTCACGAATGGCAGCTGAGCGTGGCAGACAGCTACGTCGCGGCCCATCGAGGCGCGCGCTCAGGCCGCGTCGCGCCGGGAGCCATCGGCGGACCCATCGAGTTCGATCCGGTCGATCGGCAGCGGGCGGCCGAACAGATAGCCTTGCGCAAAGTTGACGCCGAGCGCCTTCAGCCGCTCGAACTCCTCCGATGTCTCGACGCCCTCGGCGGTGACCGACATGTCGAGCCCGCGCGCCAGCGTCACGATCGAGGAGATGATGGCGGAAGAGCGCGGCTGGTGCGTGAGGTTGCGGATGAAGGATTTGTCGATCTTGATCTTGTCGAACGGGAACGCGGTGAGATAGCTGAGCGAGGAGTAGCCGGTGCCAAAATCGTCGAGCGCAAGCTCGATGCCGATGCTCTTCAACCGCTTCATGAAGGCGTGGTTTTCGGTGCCGCGCTCCAGCAGGACGGATTCGGTGATCTCGATCTCGAGCCGATGCGGCGACAGGCCGGAATCGCGCAAGGCGCTGCAGATGACATCGAACAGGTCGGCTTCCTTGAACTGGATCGGCGACAGGTTCACCGCGACCATCAGGTCGGACGGCCAGTTCTCCGCATCCGCGCAGGCGCGGCGCAGCACGAATTCACCGAGCGGCACGATCAGCCCGGTCTCCTCGGCGAGCGCGATGAACTGATCCGGCGGGATCAGCCCGCGCACCGGGTGGCGCCAGCGCACCAGCGCCTCGAAGCCGCGCCGCACCCCGGTGCCGGCATCCATGAAGGGCTGGTAGTGCACCTCGAGCTGACAGCGCGCGATAGCATCGCGCAGATCCCCCTCCAGCGTATTGCGCGCCTCGAGCTCGGCCGACATCGCCTCGTCATAGATGGTAAAGCAGTTGCGGCCGGCCGATTTCGACCGGTAGAGCGCAAGGTCGGCCTTCTTCAGCAATTGCTCCTGGTCGCTGCCGTGATCCGGCGCGATCGCAATGCCGATGCTGGTGCCGATCTCGACGCGATGTCCCGGCAGCAGAAACGGCTCGGCGACCAGCTTGGCGATCCGCGCCGCCAGCTCGGTCGAAGAGGCGCGCTGGTCATCGCAGCCTTCCTGGATGACGGCGAATTCGTCACCGCCGAGCCGCGCCAGCACATCGGTGGCGCGCAGGGCGGATTTCAGCCGCTGCGCCACCAGTCGCAGCAGCGCATCGCCGGCACCATGGCCGAGCGAGTCGTTGACGTTCTTGAAACGATCGAGATCGAGCATCAGGATCGAGAAGGTCCAGCCACCGTCCTTCAGCTGGCTGTTGATCTCGTCGAGCCGGGCGAGGAAGAATGCGCGGTTCGGCAAACCCGTGAGGACGTCGGTCTGTGCCAGCTCGAGCACGCGCCGGTTGGCCAGCGACAGGCGCCGCGAATTGCGGCTTGCAAGCATCAAATAGGTCGAAAGCGACAGCGTCAGCAGCATGCCGACGGTCAGCACGGCGCCTGCGCGGTCATAACTCGTCTCCAGCGGGCCGCCGGCGGTAGGAACCGCCCGCACCTGCCAATCGGTGTCGCCTATCCCGAGGTTGCCCGACCAGTGCCGGCCGCGCGCAACATCGCTTACCGATTGCGGCGCGGCCGTTGCGGAGGCGTAGTCGGGCAGCATGTCTTCCAGGCTGATGGTACGCGAATTGTAGGGCTGATAGACGTTCACGCTGACGGCGGGACTCGCCCCGGTCCTGACGCGAATGGCCTGCATCAACAGAGGCAGGTCGAAGATGCCGACAACGAAGCCCGTGATGTTGCGGCGGCGATCCACGATGGTGTCACGCGAGGTGCCCTTGGCGTAGACGGGTACGATCACGAGCACGTTCGGCAACTTGCTATCTTCGTTCCGGGCATAGAGCTCGGTGCGGATGGCGGCGATGTTGTCATTGTCGCGAGCACGTTCGAGCACCGCCTTGCGGTCCGGTACGCTCATATAATCCATGCCGTAAACGGGCGATGTCTTCGGCTGCGTTGAATAGAAGACGGGGAAATATTCCTCCCGTTGCGGCGCGGTAACGAAGCCGTTGCCATCCAGCGCCTTGATGCGATAGCCGGACACGCCGTCGGCAATCGCCGCAGCCTCGTATTCAGCGCGCTCCTTGCGGGTGATCCGCGGCAGCCAGCCGACGCGCAGCAAGCCGGGATAACGCTCGAACAGCCGGCCGCTGAACATCTCGAACTCGCTGCGCGTGACGCCCTCGTTGGACGATTCGAACAGGGTCCGCAGCGCCACGAGCCGGCTGATATATTCGTTCATGCCGTTCTGCATGACGATGGATTGCGTTTCGGCCGCATTCTCGAACTCGATCCTGTTGACGCGGTCTTCCCAGCGCGCCACCGCCGCGGCGCCTGCGAGCGAGAACAGCAATCCGACGGCAGCCGCGACCAGCGCAGGGCGATACAGGCCGAGCAGCGCCGCAACGCGCCAGCGTCCGGCCATACGCCTTCTGCCCGGATCGTTCTGATCGCGATCGCCCATAATTCCGCTCGTCCCCTCGGCGCGGCGGCCGAACTTAGGGTTGAGCCACCGAGGCGACTATCGGACAAGGATTGGAGTTAAAAACCGTACAACTTTGGAACCGGCCCGTCCCGCATCGCGAGATGTAGTTAACGATTGACCTTCGCGTTGCCGCAATCTGGTGGCCGATTGCCGCTTTCACCCGGAGTCATACGGAGCACTCTCTCGGCGCCGGTTAGCGGCCTGTTCAGCCTGCGGACCTATCGTTGCCGCAACTACTCCTGCATCCGGTGAGCTCTTTGATGAAACGATCGCGCACAGCGATAGGCGTCGCACTTGTCGCCGCCTTGCTGGCGATGGCAACGCTGACGGCACGCGGCGACGAGATCGGCGTCAGCGAGGGCGCAATCCTGTTCGGCCAGGCCGCGGCGCTCGAGGGCCCCTCTTCCGTGCTCGGACAACGCATGCGGCACGGCATCGTCGCGGCGTTCACCGAGATCAATGCCAGGGGCGGCGTCCACGGTCGCAAGCTCCAGCTCATCAGCCGCGACGACGGCTACGATCCCGACCGCTCGGTGGCGCAAACGCTGAAGCTCATCGAGGACGACAAGGTCTTCGCGTTGATCGGCGCCGTGGGGACCCCGACCGCGATCGCGACCATCCCCATGACAAGCGCTCGCAACATCCCCTTCATCGGACCGTTCAGTGGCGCCGAATTCCTGCGCGACCTCGAACTCTCGAATGTGGTAAACATTCGCGCCAGCTACAGCGCCGAGACGGAGACCCTCATCAAGCATCTCACCGAGGATCGTCACTTCACCCGGATCGGCATCTTCTACCAGGACGACTCCTTCGGCCGCGACGGCCTTGCCGGCGTGAAGAGCGCACTTGCCAAGCGCGGGCTCGAACTTGCCGCAGAAGGCACCTTCGAACGCAACACCCGTGCGGTCAGTGCGGCTTGGCACACCATCAAGCGCGCCGAGCCCGAGGCCATCGTCATGGTCGGCACCTACGGCCCGAGCGCCGAGTTCATCAAGCTCGCGCACCGCAGCGGCGTCTATCCCACCTTCGTCAACATCTCCTTCGTCGGCGCCACCGCGCTTGCCCGCGAGCTCGGCCCCGAAGGCGACGGCGTCATTGTCTCCCAGGTCGTGCCGTTTCCCTGGGATCGTTCGATCAAGCTCGTCGCCGATTACCAGGCGGCACAGACCGCGCTCGATCCCACGCGGGCACCCGATTTCGTGTCGCTCGAAGGCTACATCTCCGGCCGGCTCGTGGCTGCGGCGCTGGAGAAAGCCGGACCGAATCCGACGCGCGCCGGCCTGCTGGACATTATCAACGCGACCGGTCGCTTCGAAATCAGCGGCAGCCTCGTCACCGTCGGCGCACGCGCTCTCGGCTCGCCGCCAAAGGTGTTTCTGACGGTGATCCAGAAGGACGGGACGTTCAGGGCGGTGGACCGGCTGTAGCGGCCGTTCAAGGGCGTCGCGTCCAGCGCTCGGCGTTGACGGCACCCTGCGGGACCTCGCCTTTGATGATCGCCCCGACCTGCCGCACGGTTTCCAGCGACTGATCCTCGATCGCCTGCGGCGTCAATCCGCCGACATGAGGCGTTGCGACGACGTTCGACAGCTTCGCCAGCTCCGGCGTCGGCATCTGGTCGGGCGCGCGGCCGACATCCATGGCCGCACCGGCGATGCGATTCTCCAAGAGAGCTTGCGCCAGCGCGGCCTCGTCGACGAGATTGCCGCGCGAGAGATTGATGAAGACGGCATGCGTCTGCATGCGCGCCAGGGCCGCCTCTCCGATCAGCTTTTCGGTCTGCTCGTTGGCGACGGCGAGGCAGACGACGTAGTCGGAGGCCGCGAGCAGCTCATCGAGACCGACCTGCCGGATCGCGCTGTCGGTAACATCAGCGAAGGGATCGGCGACCAACACCTTCATGCGCATCACCTTGGCGATCTCGGCGAGGTAACGCCCGATGCTGCCATAGCCGATGATGCCGATGGTGCTGCCGGCGAGCTGGCGGCCCATCCGCGCCTCCGGCTTGCGGCCGGCCTGATAATCCGCCGTCGTCCGCGACACGCCGCGCGACAAATCGACCATGAATCCGACGGCGAGCTCGGCCACTGCCTGGACGAAACCGGGACCGGCGCGGGTCACCAGCACGCCGGCTTGCGAGGCCGCCTCGACATCGACGTTACGGATATCGACGGCGCAGCGAACGAGGGCACGCAGGCGCGGCAGCCGCGCGAAGATCTCGCCACGGCCTTCGGTCATGCGATCGGCGACGATGATGTCGGCATCCTCTGCCGCAGTCACGAGGCCTGCGGCATCGAGCGCCTGGTCGCCCTCGTGCAGGATCACGTCAGCAATCGCGCACAGGCCATTCAGGCTGCGATCGCCGTAATAGTTGCGGCGCATCTCCGGCGTGTGGGCGAGCAGGACTTTCACGGCAGCACTCCTTCAATAGCCGAACGCGCGCGGCAGCACCGTCGAGAGCCAGGGCACGAAGGCGATGACGAGCAGGCAAAGGAATAGCAGGCCGAGATAGCCCAGGATCGGTTTCACCGTCTGCTCGATCGGCACGTTGCCGATCAGGCAGGCGCCGTAGAGCCCGAGTCCCAGCGGCGGCGCAAACAGGCCGATGCCCATCGCGATCACTAGGACGACGCCGAAATGCAGGGGGTCGATTCCGAGCTGCACCGCGACCGGCAGCAGCAGCGGTCCGAAAATGATGAGCGCGGCTGCGCCTTCCAGCACCGAGCCCATCACGATCAGCACGGCGATCGCGAGCAGGATGAACAGCCAGACGCCCGAGGTCTTGGACAATGAAAGCATGAGATCGCCGACCGCATGCGGCACCTGCTGCAAGGTCAGCGTGAACGCCAAGGATTGCGCGGCGGCGACGATGAACAGCACGAGACCCGCGCGCGTCGCCGCCTGCACGAAACTATGCGCCGCCGATCTGAGGCTGAGCTCGCGGAACACGACGCTGCCGACCCCGAGCGCATAGGCGACCGCGAAGGCCGATATTTCGGTCGCCGTGGCAAAGCCGCTCTTGAAGCCGAAGAAGATCATGAAGATCAGGCCGAACGAGGCGATCGCGCCGCTCCACAGGCCGGACACCGCCACCTGCGGCTCGACCTCCTCGTGATTCGCCGGCTTCTTGCCGAAGATGATGGAGAAGGCGATCAGGACCGCCGCCATCAGCACCGCCGGCAAGAGGCCCGCGACGAACAGGCCGCCGATCGACAGGTTCGCGACGAACCCCAGGATGATCAGGTTGATGCAGGGTGGAATGGTCTCCGCCATCACCGCGGACGCCGCGAGCAGCGCGACGGCGCCGCCCGGATTCTGCCTCGAGCGGCGCGCGGCCGGAATCAGCACGGAGCCAACCGCGGCAACATCGGCCATCTTCGAGCCTGATATGCCGGAGAACAGCACCATCGAGGCCACCATGACGACGTTCAGGCCACCGCGCATGCGCCCGACCGCACGCTGCAGCAGCTCGATCAGGCGCATCGACATGCCGTTGGCTTCCATGAGGTAGCCGACGAGGATGAAGAACGGGATTGCGAGCAGCACGAAATTGTCGATGCCGCGCGCCATCTGCTGGGCGAAGATGACGCCCGGCAGCGCGCCCTCGACCCAGATGAAGATCAGCGCCGCCAGCGCCAGCGCGAAGCCGATCGGCAAGCCGCCGAACAACGTCGCGAAGAAGCCGATCAACATCAGCACGCCCGCCGACGGCGCCGAGGACGGCGACAGATAGTCCCAGGCGAGGTAGAGGCCGCTGACGACGGCGACTGCAACGAGGCCTCGGACGATCTCCGGCAGCGGGCGCGCGCAGAGATGATCGATCGCGAACACCGTCATGAACAGTGCGCCGATGCCCATCGGATAGAAGGTGAGCTCCAGCGGCAGGCCCGAGCCGGTGGTCTGTCCTGATGTCAGCGTGCCCAGCTTGATCGCGTTGTAGGCGACGTAGCCCGAGATCAGCACGACGAGCTCCGCACTTGCTGCATCGACCAGCGTTCGCAGCTGCTGCGGCAGCAGATCGCGGATGAAGGACACCCCGACATTCTCGCCGCGCGCGAGCGCGCTCGCCGCGCCGAAGAAGGCCGAGCCGACCATCAATCCGCGCGCGACGTCGTCCGACCATTCGACCGGCGCATTGAAGAAGAAGCGCAGCAGCACCGAGCCGCAGACGACCGCGAGATCGGCAGCCAGCAAGATGGCTGCGATCGCGTCGCTCAGGCGAAGCAATAGCGCGATGCTGCCGTGACGGCCGCCCGGGAGGGACAAGGCGCCGGTCATCGCCATCTCGGTCTTGGCCATCTCAGGCTTGCGTCGAGCGAATGATGTCGATGACCGCCTTGGATTCCGGCCGCGCCTTGATGAAGTTCTCGGTCTGCGGCGCCACGCGCTTCTTGAACGCCTCGCGGTCGCATTCGGCGACCGTCACGCCCTTCTCGGTGAGCGCTGCCAACGCCTCCTTCTCGACCGCGAGGCCGTGGGTCCGCGTGTCGGCCGCGGCCTTCTTGGCAGCGTCGAGGAAGCCTTCTTCGGATCCATCCGGTTGAAGGTCGTGTCGCTGAAATAGATCGCGAGCGGCGAGAAATTGTGCTGCGTCAGCGCGTAGAATTTTGCCTCTCGTAGAACTTGCTGGCGAGGATCGTCGGCGGATCGTGTTCGAGCCCGTCGAGCACGCCGGCCTGCAGCGCCGTGTAGATTTCGCCGAACGCCAGCGGCGTCGCGGCGGCGCCCATCAGGCGCAGGCATTCGGTGATGACGGGGTTCGGCAGCGTCCTGATCTTGAGGCCGGCGAGGTCCTCCGGCGTCTTCACCGGCTTCCTCGCAAGCACGCTGCGCGAGCCGAAATTATAGGCCCAGGCGATGATGCGGATGTTGCTGCCCTTGAGCAGCGCGTCCTCGATCGGCTTGGCAGCGCCGGCGTCGAACGCCTTGGTCTGCTGCGGGAAGCTCGAGAACAGGAAGCCGAGATCGTAGGTGCCGACCAGCGGCACCAGATTGGCCGAGATCGACGAGCCCGAGACCATGAGGTCGATGACGCCGAGCTTCACCTAATTGATGACGTCGATTTCCTGGCCGAGCTGGTTATCCGGAAAGAAGGCGACCTCGACCTGCTCACCGAGTCCGTTGCCCTTCAAATTCTTGACGAGGTTGTCGTAATAAACGCGGCCGTTGGCGAATTTGGGATCGTTCGGCAGCGAGGAGGAGCATTTCAGCTTCAGTGTTGCGGCTTCGGCACGGCCGATGATGGCGGGCGAGAGGACGAGACCGGCGGTCACTGCGGTCGACGACTTCAGGAACGTGCGACGGCTGACGGGCACGAGGGTCATGGTTCTCTCCCAATATTCTTGTTTGCAGCCGCAGTCGTCGCCACGGCCTGTTGCGCGAACTGTATGGCCAAAGCGACGGGGCAGGCAAGGCTTGCAGCCGGAGCCATGCGAGCGCAGGAGCGGCAGGCGCGCCGGCAGAGATTGCAACGCAACGCCTGTGTTTGCCGGTGTTTTCGACCATGCCGCGCGGCAACGACAAAGCCGGCCATGCGAGATCGGTGCAGATCGATCCAATTCAGGTATGGATCAATGCCGAACGCATATTGATGGATGCGCAGCAAAAAGCTGCGGGACCGGAATCCCGCAGCTCTCTCATTTCAAACGATTGATGCAATCAGCGCGACGGCGCGACGCTCAGCTGTCCGCTCGCTGCCTCGACGTCGCGCGAGGGCCGGAGTGCAAAGGCGCCATCGCCAAGCAGCGCCTGCGCGACCAGCGCGATGGCCCAGAACGCGGGAAATTCCCAGCCGCCCTTCGGGTTGGTGAAGAAGAAGCCCGCCGCGCCATGCACCGTGAAGATCGCGCCGAGCAGGACCGGAATGCCGGCCAGTGCCGCATAGCGGGTCCAGATGCCAAGGATCAGGGCGATGCCGCTGAGAACTTCCACTGTCATGACGAGATAGGCGAGCTCCGGCGGGAAGCCGAGGCTGCCGAAGAACTTTGCAGTGCCGGCGGGGGTGAAAACGAACAGTTTCAGGCTCGCATGGGCCAGGAACAGCACGCCCAAGGTCACACGCAGCACCAATGCGGCGTATGGGGCGGTACGGGAATCGATCATCGGTGTCTCCGTTGTTGGCGACATCCATGATCTATTCTCATTAGAATGATAATAAGCTATTTTGGAAATATACCTCACACCATTGGAGTGAAATAAATGCTCGACCGGCTGACCAGCCTGGAAGTCTTTGCCAAGGTGGCAGCGAATGGCAGCCTCTCCGGCGCAGCACGGGCGATGGGGCT
Source organism: Bradyrhizobium sp. CCBAU 51627 (assembly GCF_028128765.1). Lineage (GTDB taxonomy): Bacteria > Pseudomonadota > Alphaproteobacteria > Rhizobiales > Xanthobacteraceae > Bradyrhizobium. The sequence continues at coordinate 336,476 of NZ_LBJG01000024.1, read as the reverse complement.
GTCGCAGACCATGGTCACCAAGCATGTGGCGTCGCTAGAGGCACGGCTCGGCGTCAAGCTGTTCCACCGCACCACGCGGCGGCTGTCGATCACCGAGGCCGGCCGCCTCTATCTGGAATCCTCCGAGCGGATCCTTGCCGACATGGAGACGGCGGATGCCGCGGTCGCGCGCGAGCGCGTCGAACCGCGCGGATTGTTGCGGGTCAACGTGCCCGTGGTGTTCGGCACGCGGCAGATCGCTCCACTGATTGCCGAATTCTCGGAGCACCACCCTGAAGTCACGCTCGAGCTCGGCCTCAATGACCGCCTCGTCGATCTCGCCGAGGAAGGCTGGGACCTCGCGATCCGCATCGGCAAGCTGCGCGACTCCAGCATGGTGGCGCGCAAGCTCGCGCCGAACCGCCTGGTCGTCTGCGCCGCGCCGTCATATCTGGCGAAGCACGGCACGCCGCGCAGCGTGGCCGACCTCGCCGCGCATAATTGTCTGGGCTACACGCTTTCGCAGCAGGCGAGCGCGGCGGAATGGCTGTTCGGCGCGGATGGAGAAATTCGCGTCCAGGTGTCGGGAAACCTGCGCGCCAACAATGGCGACGCGCTGCGCGCGGCGACGCTGGCCGGCCTTGGCCTCGCCCGGCAGCCGACCTTCATCATCGCCGACGATCTGCGTGCCGGCACCCTGGTCGCGCTGCCGCTCGACCAGCCGGAGATGCAGTCCTCCGCCGTGCACGCGGTCTACCTGCCCGATCGTCGTCCGCCGGCCAAGGTGCGCGCCTTCATCGATTTCCTTGCCGCGCGTTTCGCGCCAGATCCTCCATGGGATCGCGGACTATGATGCGCTGGCCCCGGCAGAGGCTCTGCCCCATTTTGCCGCACGCGCGTCCGTGAGCTAGCGCACAGACGGAGCCGTGGCGGACCACTAGAAAACGTGACATCCTCGCGCCATTGCCGATGGAGGTGACACCATGCGCCGTCCACCCCTTTGCAATTTAATTCTTGCCTCCGGCCTCTTTGCCCTCACCCAGTTGATGACGCCGACGGAGGCTGCGGCCGAAGCGCGGCTTGCGCTGGTGATCGGCCAGTCCGCCTATCGCACGGTGCCGGAGCTGCCCAACGCCGCCAATGACGCCAAAGGCATGGCCGAGCTGCTCGGCAATGCCGGCTTCACCGTCACGGCGGCGCCGAACCTCGCGCAGATCGAGATGCGCCAGGCGATCTCGGATTTCGCCGACAAGGTCAGCGCCAGCGGCGCCGACACCGTCGCGCTGGTGTTCTATGCCGGCCACGGCCTGCAAATCGACGGCGAGAACTATCTGGTGCCTGTCGATCTCGATCCCAAGCGCGAGGCCGACATTCCGCTTCAGGGTGTGCGGCTGAACGATCTGCTCAACACGCTCGGCGCATTGCCGACGCGCGCGCGCATCTTCATGCTCGATGCCTGCCGCAACAATCCTTTCCCGGCGCTGTCAGGCGCCGGCCATGGGCTTGCCATTGTCGACACCAAGGCTGGCGCGCCCGGGTCCTTCATTTCGTATTCGACCTCACCCGGTGCCGAGGCCGAGGACGGCTCCGGCGCCGACAGTCCCTACACGACGGCGGCACTGACCGTCGCCAAGCAACCGAACATCCCGATCGAAGAGGTCTTCAAACGCATCCGCATCGCGGTGGCGCAATCGACCGACGGACGGCAGATTCCGTGGGAAAGCTCGTCGCTGACGACCGACTTCAAGTTCTTCGGCGACGGCGGCCGCCAGCCGCCTGCGCCGACCGCAAATGCGATGGCGCTCGCCAGCGCGACGCGCAGCGTCGCGGACTGGCGCAAGGATTTGCAGGGCAAGGACGCCAGGGCGGCCTATGATCTCGTGATCGCCGACGACACCGTGGAAGCCTATCAGGCCTATATCGAGCTCTACGGACAGGCCTCATACACGCCGCGCCTGCGCACCGTGCTGGAGCGGCGTCGCCAGATGCTGGCGTGGGACCGGGCGGTGGCGATCAACACCCGCGCCTCCTTCGAGACCTATCTCGCGAACTGGGGCAACAGCGATCTCGCCGCAACCGCGCGGCGACTGCTGCTTCGGGTGCAGAACCGCAATTACGCCCTGCCGGTTGCCGCCGCCGCGGTCCCGGTCGCCGTCGCCATGGCGCCGACCTGTCCCTGCTCGACACCGACGCCGCCGGCGACGCCGATCAATCCAACGGTTGCGCCTGTGATCAAGAAGCGCGTCGACGACACGACGCCAAAGCGCTAGGTGGCCGACACGCCGCCGAGGCGCCGGCCGCCGCCGCCTGACGAAATCGTCGTCGAGCACGCGCCGCCACCAGGGCCGCCGCCCGGTGCCGTCATGCAAGGCATCGGCATCGGGATTGGAATTGGCATGGGAATGGGCAGCGGAGGTCGCGGCGGCGATTATCGCAATGAGCGCGGCCGGTACTGAGGCGCCTAACAGGAGCACGCATTTTTGGTCCGTCATTGCGAGCGAAGCGAAGCGTTCCAGAGTCTTGCCTCGGAGGTATCCTGGATTGCTTCGCTCCGCTCGCAATGACGGAGGATGTGGAGAAATCGCGTCTGCCGTCTTCTAGTCCGGAAATGCTGTAGTGTCGTCGTTTGACGCACCTGTCCGAGGACCTCGATGCCGCACGACGCCGACGCCAAGCCTGCATGGCCGCTGTTCCAATCGCTTGCGTCCTTTTCCCTGGCCGGCGATCTGATGGCGGGGCTGACGCTGGCAGCGATCGCGATCCCCGAGCAGATGGCGACGGCGCGGCTCGGCGGCTTTCCGCCGCAGATCGGATTCTTCGCCTTCATGGCGGGCTCGCTCGGCTTTGCGCTGCTCGGCGGCAACCGCTTCCTGTCCTGCGGCGCCGATTCCACCATCACACCGATCTTTGCCGGCGGCCTAGCGGCGCTCGCCGCCACGGGCTCACCTGAATATCAGGGACTCGCGATCGCGCTGGCCTTGATGGTCGGCGCCATGATGCTGGCGGGCGGCGCGTTTCGGCTCGGCGGCATCGCGAACCTCTTGTCGATGCCAGTGATGGTCGGCTTCCTCGCCGGCATCTCCGTCCACATCATCGTGTCGCAATTACCAGGTGTGCTGGGGTTGGACTCGCCTGACGGCCCGACACTCGATCGCATCGGCGTGCTTGCAACCGAGATCGGCCGCACCAATCCCGTCACGTTCTGCATCGGCTTCGGCGTGCTCGCGGTGGTCTTCATCTCCGAGAAGGTCAGCGCCAAGATTCCCGGCGCGCTGATCGGGCTTGTTGCCGCAACGCTGGCAACGATCGCACTTGGCCTCGAGAGCAAGGGCGTCAACGTCGTCGGCAGCGTACCAGGCACGCTGCCGCGGCCGACGTTGCCTGCGCTTGCGCCGGAGTTCTGGGTGCGGCTGGTGCCGCTCGCCTTCGTGGTCACCGTGGTCGTGATGGTGCAAACCGCGGCCACCACGCGGTCGTTTCCGACCGATCCCGACAAGCCCGCCGATGTCGACCGCGACTTCCTCGGCGCCGGCGCCGGCAGTGTTCTATCAGGCCTGTTTGGCGCATTTCCGGTCAACGCCAGCCCACCGCGCACGGGCATCGTCGCCGAGACCGGCGGGCAATCGCAGCTCGCAGGCCTAGCGGCGGCGGTGATCGTGCTGGCGCTGCTCGCCTTCGGAACGGGATTGTTGCGCCATGTGCCGGACGCGGCACTCGGCGGCATTCTGCTGTTCGTGGCGCTCCGGATCATCCGCACCAGGCAGATCGTCACGATCTATCGCCAGTCGTTCAGCGAGTTTCTTCTGATCCTGGCCACCGCCGCGCTGATCATCGTGCTGCCAATCCAGCAGGGTGCGTTCCTCGGTATCGTGCTTTCGCTGCTGCACGGCATCTGGAGCACGACGCGCGCACGACTGGTCGAATTCGAGCGCGTGCCGGGCACCACGATCTGGTGGCCGGCGCATCCGCATATGACCGGAGAGCGCATCAAGGGCGTTGCCGTGATCGGGCTTCAGGCGCCGCTGTCCTTTCTCAATGCGCCGAGCTTCCGGAGCGACGTGGCGAAAGTGCTCGGCACGACAGCGCCGCAACTGTTGGTGCTGGAAGCGAGCGGCATGGTCGAGATCGACTTCACCGCCGCGCAGATCCTGCTCGACATCTTCAAGGTATGCAACGCCCAGGGCGTCACGATCGCGCTGGCGCGGCTGGAATCGGTGCGCGCGCAGGACGCGTTCGAGCGTTTCCGCCTGTTCGATGCCCTGCCGAGGGAGCACGTCTTTCACAGCGTCGATGAGGCCGTGCACAGACTGGCGAAGTAGAGAAGGCGCGGGTGAGGGCTTCCTCCTCTTGGAGATTGTCCCTGAACCCTCTGCCCAGCCCTCTCCCCCAAGCGGGAGAGGGAGCCCACCTTCGATGCGGCGATAGCAGCGCTACTGCGCCAGCGTCGGATAATCCCGCTGCACCGTCTCGCGGATCCAGCCGGCGTGGATCGCGCGGAACAGGATCTGCGCCGTCTTGATGTCGTTTGCGCTCATGCAGAGGTCGACGATGCGATGCACGGCGTCGTCGCGCATCAGACCGTCGGAGATCTTCATCGCGATCTCCATCGCGACCTTTGCCGCGCGCTCATAGCGAGCACTCTCGCCCTTGTCGTTTCGCGCAGCGGCGATGGCGTTCTGGCCCGCAGCGTCACAGATGGCGCGGATACGCGCGGCAGCCTCGATGTCGCCGAGCGGCCATTCGACCGCCTCGTCCCAGATGTCTGCCCGCCTCTGCTTCGCGAACCACTTCATCGCCCCACCGCCGATTGACCACGCTTCAGGCTCACCCAGTGTAGAGAGCCCAAACGAGATCGGCGAGACGATTTTTATGTCACAGTTTTTCGCAAGACGCGTTCAGGACGTTCGACGCGGTCCGATGGCCTCGAATTGCGCCTTCTGCTCGTCACTGAGCGTGCCGTAGAAATCCTCCAGCGCCGCGCGAACCGACTTGACGCCGTCGAGCATGACATCAAGCCGCTTGCGGACCGCGGCCATGCGCGCCGGCGGTGTCATCACGTCAGCTGGCTGACACGCCGCCTTCAAAGATGCGCTGACCTTGGCGCTGGTATCCTGGAGTACCTGGAGCGCCGCGCGCTGGGTGTCGCTCGGATGAAGCCTCGCCTCGATGTCGGTGCCAGGCCAATCGAGCGCAGCGGACGCGCCGCAATTCTGCACCAGCGATCCCCCGGAGGAGTTGGAAGCCGTTGCACGACGCTGATCCTCGGCCAGCGCATTGAAGCGCGCCTTCTGCTCGTCCGTGAGCGAGCCATAGAATTTGTCCAGGGCGGGCTGAACGAGGTCGACGGCTTTCACCATCGCCTCGATACGTTGCTGCATCGCCATCAGCCGGCCGGGCGCGGTCGCCGCGACTTGCGTCGGGCAGGAGGCGCGGATCATCCCGGCCGCATCGACCGAGGCATTGCCGAGTTCGTCGAGGCTAGCGCTTTGCGCTTCGGTCGGCTGCACCGCTTCTGCGATCTGATCGATCGGCAGACCGACGATTTCACGTCGGTCGCTGCCGCAAAGCTGATCGAGCGCAACGCCTCGCGCTTGCCGCCGTTCGTGTCCACGCTGCGGCAGATAGGTTGCGAGGCCGTCATAGCCATAGGGCCCGAAGATGCCGGCGTAGATGTCCGGATAGCCGTAGCCCCAGAAGCCGAGGCCGTCGCCCCAGATCGTGTAGTCGTAGAGATCGTTGTATGCGAACGGCCAGAACAGTGGTCCGACCCAGCCGTAACCGCCTCCCGCATGTTGCCACCATCCGCTGCTCGCACCATGCCAGCCGGCGAGGGCCGCCGCCGCTGCGATCTGGGCGCGCGCCGCGGGATTGCTGATCAGACGGCCGTTGCGGAAGGCGCTGGAATGCAAATTGAGGGCGTTGTGGAAATTCGCCGGGCGAACGGCCGCATTGCGAATCTGACCGAAGTTCGGGCCGCCATGCCGGGCGCCTGCGGCAAAGCGAGGCCCGCCATGGTGGCCGCCACCATGCGCGTGGCCGCCACCATGGCCGCCGCCATGATGGCCACCGCCATGCCCGCCACCGTGACCGCCGCCATGGCCGCCACCGCCCTTGCCCAGAGCCGTCCCCGCCAGCAGGCAGGCAAGCACCATCACGGCGATTCCAATGACCGGTCGCAACATCGCATCCTCCCGCAAAGCCGCGCCATTAAGGCATCGGAAATTGTCGGGAATTGGAACCGGCCTGGCTGCCGAAAGTTCCCGCGACCGCGACGCGGCAGACCGCGCTACACCTCCGGCACGATTTTGCCGGGGTTGAAGATGTTCTGCGGATCGAGTGCTTTTTTCAGCGCACGCATCGCATCGAGCGCCTCTGGCCCGAGCTCGGCCTTGAGGTATTTCTGCTTGCCCTGGCCGATGCCGTGCTCGCCGGTGCAGGTTCCGTCCATCGCCTGGGCGCGTTCGACCAGGCGATGCATGAACTCCTCGCCGCGCGCCATCTCGGCGGCATCGTTGGTGTCACACACCAGCGAGCAGTGGAAATTGCCGTCGCCGACATGGCCGACGATCGGCGACAAAAGATTGAGCCGCTTGAGATCTTCCTCGGTTTCGCTAACGCAATCGGCAAGCCGCGAGATCGGTACGCAGACGTCGGTCGCGACCACGCCGATGCTGTCGCCGGGGCGCAGCGCCTTGACGGACCAATAGGCGTCGTGCCGCGCCTGCCACAGCTTTGTGCGATCCTCCGGCTTGGTGGTCCAGGAGAAATCGCCGCCGCCGCACTCTCTTGCGATCTCGCCGAACGCCTTGGATTGCTCGGCAACCTCGATCTCGCTGCCGTGGAATTCCATCAGCAGCAGCGGCGTCTCCGGCAAGGTCAGCTTCGAATAGGAGTTGCAGGCCTTCACCTGCGCGGCGTTGAGCAGCTCGATGCGTGCCACGGGAATGCCGGTCTGGATCGCCAGGATCACGGCCTGACAGGCCCCGTGCACGGTCTCGAACGACACCGCGCCGGCCGCGATCGTCTCCGGGATGCCGCGCAGGCGGATGGTCAGCTCCGAGATGATGCCGAGCGTGCCTTCGGCGCCAACGAACAGATGGGTCAAATCGTAGCCGGCCGACGACTTCTTGGCGCGCGTGCCCGTGGTGATGATCTCGCCATCGCCGCGCACCACCTTCAGCGCCAGCACGCTCTCGCGCATGGTGCCGTAGCGCACCGCATTGGTGCCGGAGGCGCGGGTCGAGGCCATGCCGCCGAGGGAGGCGTCCGCGCCGGGATCGATCGGGAAGAACAGGCCCTGGTCGCGCAGATGCTCGTTGAGCGCCTTGCGCGTGACGCCGGGCTGGATCACGCAGTCGAGATCCTCGGCATGCACCGCAAGCACCTTGTTCATGTCGCGCAAATCGATCGAGATGCCGCCGGCGGGCGCATTGACCTGGCCCTCGAGCGAGGTGCCGGTGCCGAAGGGAATGACGGGCACGCCGTGTTTGGCGCAGATCCGCACCACGTCCTGGATGTCGGCCGTCTCCTGTGCCATCACCACGCCGTCCGGCGGCTGGTTGACGATCCATGTCGTGGTATGGCCGTGCTGCTCGCGAACGGCCTGCGAGGTGATCAGACGGTTGCCGAACCGTGCGGCAAGCTGCTCCAGCGTGCTTGCGAGGGCTTCCGGCGCCGGCCGCGGCGGATTATTGGTGATGATCGTACCCACGGACATTCCTCCCGACAGAAGAAACCGTGGCAAAGGACATAAAGCCGGTCAAGTCAAGCGACCGGACGCATAGCTTGGGAAGGACACATGCCGGAGAGTGCCGTCGCAGCCCCTACGTCTGAGCCGTTCCGCTCCTCGATCATGCAGATCGAGCCGCAATGGATCGACTACAACGGCCATCTCAACATGGCCTATTACAACGTGATGTTCGACCGCGCGATCGACCAGATGTGGCTGCAGCTCGGGATCGGGCCCACCTACATGAAGGAGCGCAACGGCTCGACCTTCACGGCCGAATGCCACGTCCGGTACTTGCGCGAGATCCATCTCGGCGATCCCGTGCAGGTCTCGGTCTTTCTGCTGGAAGCCGACGACAAGCGGCTTCACACCTTCGAGGAGCTGCGGCACGCCACCGAAGGATGGCTGTCTGCCACCTCCGAGAACATGTCGCTGCACGTCGACATGGGCTCGCGCAAGGTGGCGGCGTTTCCGCCCGACATTCGCGAGCGCATTGCGGCCGTCGTCAGGGCTCACGGCGCCGTGCCGCGGCCCGAGGGCATCGGCCGGAACGTGGCGATGCCCTCGAGCCGCTAGCTATATCCTGCGCCCGCGCGACAGGCCGACCACGGCCGAAACCAGGAACAGGATGACAGCGATGAAGAAGATGATCTTGGCGATCTCGACGGAAGCGCCGGCGATGCCGCCAAAGCCCAGGATGCCGGCGATCAGTGCGATGACCAGAAACGTTACAACCCAGCCTAGCATTGGTGAAACCTCTGTCTTGATGTCTGTCTGCGCTCGACGCGGCTGGCCGCGCCTCATGCCTTGACAATCTCGACCCGGGAACGATGGTTCCGGTGCAGGCTGGCTGGAATTTAATGCCGTTCTGAGGAACAAATCGGCCCGCCGCGTACGTGGAAAACCTCTTCGGGGCGCCCCATATAGGCTCCAATCCCTGTTAAGAAGGCTCCCTTCCGCTACCCCGCGGTGCCATCGTGGGGCCAATGATTCGTATGACCGAGCCCAGCAAGATCACAGGCGTCCCCGACCACCAACCCGCAGCCGGCGGCATTGCCGCGCGTGCGCGCGCCTCGGTGGGGCCGAAATACCTCTCAGGGCTCAATCCGGAGCAGCGCGAGGCCGTGGAGACGCTGGACGGCCCGGTCCTGGTGCTGGCCGGCGCCGGCACCGGCAAGACGCGCGTGCTGACCACGCGCATCGCCCACATCCTGAGCCAGGGCCGCGCCCGGCCGGCCGAGATCCTGTCGGTGACCTTCACCAACAAGGCCGCGCGCGAGATGAAGCACCGGCTCGGCCAGATGCTCGGCCACGCCGTGGAAGGCATGCCGTGGCTCGGCACCTTCCACTCGATCGGCGGCCGTATCCTGCGCTTTCACGCCGAGCTGGCGCAGCTCAAGTCGAACTTCACCGTGCTCGACGTCGACGACCAGGTGCGCCTGCTCAAGCAACTGCTGCAGGCCGAGAACATCGACGACAAGCGCTGGCCGGCGCGCATGCTGGCGGGCCTGATCGACGGCTGGAAGAACCGCGGCTTGATGCCATCGCAGGTGCCCTCCGGCGAAGCGGCGATGTTCGCCAATGGCAAGGGCGGCAAGCTGTATGCGAGCTACCAGGAACGGCTGAAGATCCTCAACGCCGCCGATTTCGGCGATCTCTTGCTGGAGAACATCCGGATTTTCCGCGAGCACCCTGACATCCTCAGGCAGTACCAGCAGCGCTTCAAGTTCATCCTGGTCGACGAATATCAGGACACCAACGTCGCGCAATATCTGTGGCTGCGCCTGCTGTCGCAGGCGCCGTCTAAGCCGACCACACCCACTGTCATTCCGGGGCGCGTCGAAGGCGCGAACCCGGAATCCAGCAGTGGGTCCATCGATCGAGATTCCGGGTTCGATGCTGCGCATCGCCCCGGAATGATGGAGAGCGCGGCGATCGTAGCTGCTCCAGCCGGCCCCACCAAGAACATCTGCTGCGTCGGCGACGACGACCAGTCGATCTATGGCTGGCGCGGCGCCGAGGTCGACAACATCCTGCGCTTCGAGCACGATTTTCCCGGCGCCAAGGTGATCCGCCTCGAGCGCAACTACCGCTCGACCGGCCACATCCTCGCCGCCGCTTCGCACCTGATCGCGCACAATGAAGGCCGGCTCGGCAAGACGCTGCGCACCGAGGACGTCGAGGGCGAGAAGGTCACGGTGACCGGCTCCTGGGATTCGGAAGAGGAAGCCCGCGGCATCGGCGAGGAGATCGAGCAGCTGCAGCGCCAGGGCGAGAAGCTCAACGAGATCGCCATTCTCGTGCGCGCGTCCTACCAGATGCGCGAGTTCGAAGACCGTTTCGTCACGCTCGGCCTGCCCTATCGCGTCATCGGCGGTCCGCGCTTCTACGAGCGCGCCGAAATCCGCGATGCGCTGGCGTATTTGCGCGTCATCAATTCGCCGGCGGACGATCTCGCCTTCGAGCGCATCGTCAATGTGCCCAAACGCGGCCTTGGCGACGCCACCGTGCAGATGCTGCACGACCATGCCCGCAAGCGCCGCATCCCGCTGTTCGAGGCCGCGCGCGCGGTGGTCGAGACCGACGAGCTGAAGCCGAAGGCCCGCGGGTCGCTTCGCGATCTGGTCACCCAGTTCGACCGCTGGCGCGCCCAGCGCGAGGTCACCGCGCATACAGACCTCGCCCAGATCGTGCTCGACGAGAGCGGCTACACCGAGATGTGGCAGAAGGACCGCTCGGCGGATGCCGCGGGCCGGCTGGAGAACCTGAAAGAGCTGGTGCGCTCGATGGAGGAGTTCGAGAACCTGCAAGGCTTCCTCGAGCATATCTCGCTGGTGATGGACCGCGAGGGCGGCGCCGAGGACGATGCGGTGTCGCTGATGACGCTGCACTCGGCCAAGGGGCTCGAATTCGACAACGTGTTCCTGCCCGGCTGGGAGGAAGGCCTGTTCCCGAGCCAGCGCACGCTCGACGAACAAGGTCGCGCCGGCCTCGAGGAGGAGCGCCGGCTCGGCCATGTCGGCCTGACCCGCGCCCGCCGCCGCGCCATGATTTATTTCGCCACCAACCGCCGGATCCATGGCACCTGGTCCACCACGATCCCCTCGCGCTTCCTCGACGAGCTGCCCGCGGCCAATGTCGAGATCACCGAATCCAAGGGCGGCTCGGCCTGGGGCGGCACCGGCGGCTACGGCGCATCGCGCTTCGACGACATGGAGGCGTTCGGCTCCAGCTACACGACGCCGGGCTGGCAGCGCGCCCAGGCGAACCGCAACCGCGGCGGCGGCCGCAATGGCGGTGGTGGTCGCGGCGGCTTCGAGGAAGAAGCCGCCGCGTTCTCGTCCTCATCGTCATCCGGCCCCGATTTCGGCGGCTTCTCCTCGCGCCGGCGCGGACCGCTGACGATCGAGGGCGAGCTGGTCGCCAAATCGACCGGCACGACCTCGGAATTTTCGCTCGAAGACCGCGTCTTCCACCAGAAATTCGGCTACGGCCGCGTCACGAAGATCGACGGCAACAAGCTCACCATCGCCTTCGACAAGGCCGGTGAGAAGAAGGTCGTGGACAGTTTTGTGCAGCGGGCGTGAGGCATGCCCCACTACGTCGCCATCATCGAGGACGCTGGCCCCGATGACGTCAGCCTGTGGTTTCCGGACCTGCCCGGCTGCATCTCCGGCGGCGACGATGTGGACGAAGCCCTGGAGAATGCGCCTGAGGCGATCGCGTTCTACGCGGAGGAGCTGACTGCGGAAGGCCGCCAGCTTCCGCCGCCGCGCACGCTGGACGAACTCAAAGCCGACCCGGAGTTTGCCGACGCGATCCGGAACCACACGGCCGTCCTGATCGAATTTCCGCCGGGCGACGACGCCGCGGAGTGAGGACTGTTCGCCGCACTGGCCGAACTCTCGACAGTTCTCCCCTGATCAGGCCTTGACCATCGCGAACTTCCCCGTATCAGATGCAGCCATGGTCCGGGGCTCCATCACACTGATCTTGCTGGCATTGGGGATGCCGTCGCTTGCGGCGGCGGAGACCATGAGCTTTGGCGATTCGATCGGAAAGCTCGCGGCGAGCTGCGGGGCGGACATCGTCGCCAATTGCCGCGGCGTCAATCCGGATTCGACCCGCCTGAAGGAGTGTCTCTCCCGCAACCGGGACGTGCTCTCCCAGCAGTGCCTGAGCGACTACCTTGCGACGTTCGACGCCATCCAGAAGCGCATCGCCGCCCGTGTCACGGTCGCGAACGCGTGCCAGCGTGAAATCGTCAAGGTCTGCGGCGGCTCGACCAAGGAGACCAGCAAGTCGATTCCCTGCCTGATCTCGACGCCGAAGGGCATCAGCAACAACTGCCTGAAGGCCGTCGACGACGCGGGGTACCGCTGATGCGCGCAACCGGCCACGTCACCACTGCAATCGGTTTTGCATTGGGTCTCGCTCTGCTCGCAGGCGGAGCCGGCGCGCAGACCGCGCCGACCCGCGACGACATCATCGGCAAGCTGAACCATTTCGAGGAAGCCGCCGAGGTCGACATTCCCGCACTGAAGCAGCAGGTGATGGAACGGGCCCGGGCGCGCATCAAGAACGATCCCGGCCCGGTGAACCGGCCCCTGATTGCGCCTGACCTCGCCAAGCTGCCGGCCTTCAACGCCCAGATCCAGTTCGACGCCGACACGCCGATCATCCAGCCGGAGTCCTACCAGACCGTCGGCCGGATCGCCGATGCGCTGGTTCACGCCTCGCTGCTGCCCTACACGTTCCTGATCGTCGGCCATGTCGAGTCCAATTCAAAGACGCGGGAGGCCAATGCGATCCTGAGCCAGCGCCGGGCCGACGCGATCCGCGACGTGCTGGTGAACACGTTCAAGATTTCGACCAAGCGGCTTCAGCCGATCGGCCTCGGCGAAGAGCAATTCCTCGATCGCGCGAAACCGACCGCGGCCGTCAACGGGCAGTTGCAGATTATGACCTTTGCCCGGGTGCCCGAAGACGCGCCGGCGCATCCTGCGGCCGCCCCTGCGCCTGCGGCGAAAAAGCCCGCCAAGAGGCACTGAGCGCGAACAACCCCACCACTACGGGAACCCTTTGGAGTCCCGATTGTTTTGTGAGCAGTCCCAAGACGCGACGGCGTGGCCCTGCGCGACAAAAGCGCCGGTTTGTGCACTGCTCCATCCGGTGCTATAGGCTCTTTTCGTCCTTCCCCGACCCTGTGCTGCATGAGACCGAGATGGGTGGCTTTTTTCAACGCCAACTTGCCGTTTATGTCGAGTACCATCGCGATCCCCGGAACACGGCGATGCACGTCGTCGGCATCCTCCTGCTGTTCACCGGCGCCGTGATGCCGCTGACGCTGGTGAAGCTGCCGCTGTTCGGTATGGAGATCAGCCTGGCGGTGATCCTGGCCTTGCCGGTTCTGATCTATTGGCTGCTGCTCGACGCGGCGCTCGGGCTCGGGATTCTGGCCGTTTCCATCATGTTGTTTTCCATCGCGTCGACCATTGCCGCGCAAGTCAGCCTCGCGACAATGTGGGCGATTTTCACCGCCCTGATCGTGCTCGGCCTCGCAGCGCAGACCATCGGCCACAAGGTATTTGAGGGGCGCGAGGCCTCGTTGTTCACGTTTCCGTCGCACCTTTTGCTCGGACCCATGTTCGTCATGGCAAAATTATTCATTGCACTGGGTTTTCGTCGTGACCTTGCCGCGATTCTCGCGCCTCTTCCGACCAACTCCCTTTCGACCCGATAGGCTTCACGAAGCGGAATAGTAGCAACCTTTTTCATGGCTCTCGTACTGGTTACCGGTGGCAGCGGCTTCATCGGACATCATCTCGTCGAAGCGCTCCGCAGCAGGGAGCAACGGGTGCGCGTGCTCGACGTGCGACCGCCGGCCGCCCCCCATGCCGACGTCGACTACGTGACAGGCTCGGTCCTCGACGGCGCCGCGGTCGATGCTGCGCTCGCCGGCGTCGATCAGGTCTATCATCTCGCCGGCCTGCCCGGGATGTGGGTCGCCAACAAGCAGGACTTTCACGACGTCAATTGTCGCGGCACCGAGATCGTGCTGGCGGCGGCGATGAAGCGCGGCGTGTCGCGCTTCCTGCACTGCTCGACGGAATCGATCCTGTTCCCCTACTCCAACCTCAATGGCGTTGCCGCCGAAGAAGCTCTGCAGCCGGCCGATGCGATGCCCGGCGCCTATACGCGATCGAAGTCGCTCGCCGAGCATCAGGTCGCGAAAGCGGCCGCGGCCGGTTTCCCGCTCGTGATCGGCACGCCCACCATGCCGATCGGCGCCGCCGACCACAATCTGACGCCGCCGACCGCGATGCTCTGGTACTTCCTCCAGAAGAAGGTACAGCCGCATCTCGACTTCCTGGTCAACCTCGTCGACGTGCGTGACGTCGCGACGGGCCTCGTGCTGACCATGGAACGCGGCCGCATCGGCCAACGCTATATTCTTGGCGGCGACTGTGTTCCGCTCGGGCGCATCCTGCGGATGATGTCAGCGATGAGCGGTCGCCGGCAGTTTCCGATCGTCGTGCCCGGCCGACTCGCCGAGCTCTCCGCAATCATGCTCGAGTTCGTTGCCGACCATTTCACGCGCCGGCCGCCCAACGGCACCGCCGAAGGCGTGCGCATCGCGCTTGCCGCCAGTGACCTGTCGATCAACAAGGCGCGGACCGAACTCGGCTATGCTCCGCGACCGATCGAACCGGTCCTGCGGGAAACCATCACCCATCTACTCGCCCGGAACGGCCAGGCTGCGTCGAATGCCATCAAGCATCACGCGCTCTCCTCGCGCGCGAGCTGATCTGCCGCCCAAAGCAAAGAACCTTTCCGCATGTCCTTCGATTTCAGCAAGCTTCTCTCCGTGGCCTGGGGTGGCTGGACCACAACCTGGCCGACCGAACTCCTGGCCCTGATATGGCTTGCCTTTCTCGCCAGCTGGGTGGGCGCCTCGTTCTGGCAGGGGCAGACCAAGAAGCAGGTCATGACGCTGGAGTCGCAGCGTTACCGGCTGCCGATCCTGGTCGGCGGCATCCTGTACACGCCGTGGATTGCGGAGATCCTGGGTTGGAAGCCGCTCTGGGTGCTCGGCAACACCGGCATCTCCATTGCCGCGGTCCTCTCGGTCGCCGGCATCGCCTTCGCCTGGTGGGGCCGGCTGCATCTCGGGAAATTCTGGTCCAACACCATCACCCACAAGGAAGACCACCGCGTCATCGACACCGGCCCCTACGGCCTCGTGCGCCACCCGATCTACACGGGCCTGATCTTCGGCATGCTGGTCACCGGCATCGCGATCGGCCTGGTGACGACGATCCTGGGTGCCATCCTGATCTCGCTCGGCATGTGGCAGAAGGGCCGGATGGAAGAGGTGTTCCTGTCGAAAGAGCTCGGCGAAGACGCCTACGGCGCCTATTGCCGCCGCGTGCCGATGATCATCCCGTTCCTCTCGCCGCGGTGATGGCGGGTCAGGAACCGCTTCGCGCTTCTCCATGCAAATTCGGCCACCTGCCATCCCCAGGGAATAGGCCGCATCGGCGCGCCGCACAGGTTGACGTCTGCCCCGACAGCCAGTTGGATGCGCGCGCAAACAGGGGCTACGCATGACCTTTTCCAGCATCTTCGCGCAATTCGTCGCAGTCCTCGGCGGCATCGCGCTGCAATGGCGGAAGCTGACCGGCATCGAGCCTGCGCCGGCCTGGGGCCAGACACCCGCCATTCCCCAAGCCAAGCCACAGGGCGCGATCCCGACCCTGAAGATGCCGACCGCGCGCGGCTGGAGCGCCGGCCAGAAGCCGACGGCCGCGCCGGGGCTCAAGGTCAACGCGTTCGCCACCGACCTCGACCACCCGCGCTGGATCGAGGTGCTGCCCAATGGCGACGTGCTGATCGCGGAAGCGACGCAGATCGCGGGTCCCCCGCGCAGCGTGTTTCACTACGCGATGCAGGCGACGATGCGGCGCGCCGCGGCACTCGGCGTCTCCGCCAACCGCATCACCCTGCTCCGCGACAAGGACGGCGATGGCGTTGCGGACGTCCGCGGCGCGTTCATGGAGAACCTGAACCAGCCGTTCGGCATGGCGCTGGTCGGCGACACGTTCTATGTCGGCAATACCGATGGCGTGATGGCTTTCCCCTATGTCGCCGATGCCGACCGCATCACTGCACCGGGCAAGCGGCTCACCACGTTCAAACCCAGCGGCCACTGGACGCGCAGCCTGCTCGCCAGCCCCGACGGCAAGAAGCTCTATGCCGGCGTCGGCTCGCTCAGCAACATCGCCGAGATGGGCATGGAGGTCGAGGAAGGCCGCGCCGCGATCTACGAGCTCGACCTCGTTGCCGGCACGGATCGCATCTTCGGCGCCGGCCTGCGCAATCCCGTAGGACTTGCGTGGGAGCCGACGGCGGGCGTGCTCTGGACCGTCGTCAACGAACGCGACGGGCTCGGCGACGAGACGCCGCCGGATTATCTCACCTCGGTGCGCGACGGCGGCTTCTACGGCTGGCCCTATTGCTATTGGGGCAAGACGGTCGACGACCGCGTGCCGCAGGATCCGGCGATGGTCGCGAAAGCATTGCAGCCGGACTACGCGCTCGGCGGCCACACCGCTTCGCTCGGCCTGTGCTGGATGCCTGCAGGGACCCTGCCCGGCTTCGGAGACGGCATGGTGATCGGCCAGCACGGCTCGTGGAATCGCAGCAAGCTGTCCGGCTACAGGCAGGTGTTCGTCCCATTCGAGAACGGCAAGCCGTCCGGCCCCTCGCGCGACATCCTGTCGGGCTTCCTGTCCCCGGACGAGAAGGAATCCTACGGCCGTCCGGTCGGCGTCGTGATCGGCCCCGACAAGAAGTCGCTGCTGATGGCCGACGACGTCGGCAACGTGATCTGGCGCGTCACGGGGGCGTGAGGGTTACGTCCCCACACAAAGCGTGGCGCGCTGCTTGCGGAGCAGCGCGATCACGGACAGTGAGGTGATCAGCCCGGTCTTTGGATTCTCGGACGGGATGTTCTCGATCGCCATCGAGAACCGCGCCGAATCCGCTTCGACCTCGATGCGATGAACATTGCGCGTCACGGTGGGGTCGGCCCAAACCTGGATCTGGGTACGATCGGGTCCGATCCCCGCCAGCGACAGCGCAACGGCGACATTGACATTGGCCGGAAAACCCTTCGCCGCATCGCGCGCGCTGCCCTCGAACAGCTTGAGCGGCTCGCGCAGATTGTCGATGTCGATGTTGTTCTGAACGATGAACGGCGCGCCCTTCAGCCCGTCGATCGGCTTGCGCGTGACCATCTTCACCGAATGGATGGTTCCGATCGCGGCGGCGTTGACGGCATCCAACCCGATCAGCGCGCCTGTGGGCACGAGGATGCGACCGCCATTGGCGCGGGCGAGATCGAACAGATCATCATTGTCGAGCAGCCCGCCGACGCTGACCACGACCGCGGACCTGCCGCGCTTCACCGCGGGCTCGACGATCGCGCGCAACTGGCTGCTCGGAGCGCATTCCACCACGATGTCGGCGGCGTCCCCGAGCCGATCGATCGGCAGGATTTGCGGCTGATGGCGCAGGGCACCGAGGAAAGCTTGATGTTTGGCAGGGTCACGCACGGCCACGGCCGACAGCGCCAGGCCCTCGATGCCCTCATCGAGCGCGGTTGCTATCTTTGTGCCGATCGAACCGAGGCCTGCAATCGCCACCCGCAATTCGCTCGAAGCATTCTGATCCGTCATCATATCCCACCACTTGCCCAGGCCAGTGTCATAGCCGCTCACGCCTCCCGCGCATAGCTGCGCAGACGCGCCTCCAGCACTGCGAGCATGGCATCGCGGGACGGATCGCGCGAGCCGCGCAGCCAGGCCGCCGCCAGCGGCAGCCGTCCGACGGGGCCGCTCTGCCGGGGACGGAGCGGCACGAAGCGCACGCCCGAGACCGCCATCCGTGTGGTCCAGCGCGGCACGATCGCGACGCCGAGCTTCGTGGCGACCAGGTTGATGATGGTCTGCTTCTCATCGGCCACCTGAACGATGCGCGGCGTCAGCCCGGCCTGCTCGAACAGCTTGACCGTAAGGTCGTGGCTGTGCGGCCGCGAGCGCCGGTCCGGCACCAGCATGGGCTCATCAGCGATGTCAGCCAGCGCGATAGACTTGCGCGCGGCGAGCGCGTGACGCCGTGGAAAAGCCACGATCGCGGTCTCCTGGAGCAAAGGGCGAAACTCCAGCCGCTTGTCCGGCCGGTCGGGCGGACGGACGAAGGCAAGATCGAGCGCACCGGTCAGGATCTTCGGCAACAGCCGGACGGTCTTGTCCTCCAGGAGCTGGACCGAAACTTCGGGATGCGCAGCGCGGAAGTCACGCAGCAGCGGCGGCAGCAATCCTGCTGCGGCGCTGTCGATGGCGCCGATCCGCAGCCGCCGCGCCGCGCCCGCGCGCGAGCGGTTGCGCAAGTTGCTCTCGACCGCCTCGACCTTGGCAAGGATGGCGCGGGCATCGCGCAGCAGCGTCGCGCCGTTCTCGGTGAGCGAGACCGCCCGCGTCGTGCGCGCGAACAGCCGCGTACCCAGATCTTCTTCCAGCAGCCTGATCTGACGCCCGAGCGCGGACGGCAGCATCTGGAGATGCTGCGCGGCGCGGCCGAAATGCAGCTGCTCGGCCGCCGCCACGAAGCATCGGAGCTGATGCAATTCCATTCGCCGATCCTCTCGTCTACACGCGATCGTCATGCCCGGGCTTGTCACGGGCATCCACGTTCTTGCGGCGCGGGAAAGGAGTGGATGGCCGGGTCAAGCCCCGCCATGACGTCGGGGCGACCTAAGAAGGATTATATCATTTTTTTGTATAAACCAGCGCCGATTGAGTCCCCCTGCTGCTCCCGTCTAGGCTTGCCGCCTCACAACGAGAAGCCGGAATTGGAGGAAGCCAGGGGTGACGAGCGAGATTCAGACGCGCGTGCTGCGCAAAATCACCTGGCGCATCGTCCCCTTCATCATGCTGCTCTACTTCGTGGCCTTCATCGACCGCGTCAACATCGGCTTCGCCTCGCTGACGATGAACAAGGACATCGGCCTGTCGCCGACCGTCTACGGCTTTGGCGCCGGCATCTTCTTCTGGGGCTATTTCCTGTTCGAGGTACCGTCCAACATCATCCTGCACAAGGTCGGTGCGCGGATCTGGATCGCGCGGGTGATGATCACCTGGGGTCTGATCTCGGCAGCGATGGCCTTCGTGCAAGGGCCGACCAGCTTCCACATCCTGCGTTTTCTGCTCGGCGTCGCCGAGGCCGGCTTCTTTCCCGGCATCATCCTCTATCTCTCCTACTGGTTCCCGGCGCGCCAGCGCGCCGCCGTGACGGCGCTGTTCATGGCCGCCGCACCGCTTTCGACCGTGCTGGGTTCGCCGGTCTCCGGGGCGTTCTTGGAAATGAACGGAATGCTCGGCTTAAGGGGCTGGCAGTGGTTGTTCTTGCTGGAGGCGCTGCCGGCCGTGCTTCTCGGCTTCGTCGTGCTGGCCTTTCTCACTGATCGCCCCGAGAAGGCGAAATGGCTCCGCGAAGACGAGCGCCGCTGGCTGGTCGAGACCATGAACGAAGAGACCACCCGCAAAGCCGCGACTGCGAGCCACAGTATCTGGCGCGGGCTTGCCGATCCGCGCGTGCTGGCGCTGTCGCTGATTTATTTCGGTACTTCGGCTGGCCTCTACACGCTTGGCGTCTGGGCGCCGCAGATCATCAAGCAATTCGGATTGTCCTCGCTCCAGGTGGGCTTCCTCAACGCGCTACCGGCCACCGCCGCCGTCGTCGCCATGGTGCTGTGGGCGCGGCACTCGGACCGCACCGGCGAGCGCACCTGGCATGTCGTGCTTGCCTGCCTGCTCTCGGCCGCGGGCCTTGCCTATGCGGGCCTTGCGGCCGGAGTGGTCGCGGTCCTCGCTGCGCTGACGCTCGTGAACATCGGCATCTCCTCGGCAAAACCGCCACTGTGGAGCATGCCGACGCTGTTCCTGTCCGGCCCAGCTGCCGCGGCAGGCATCGCCACCATCAATTCGATCGGCAATCTCGGCGGATTCGTCGGTCCCGCCATGATCGGCTGGATCAAGGATCGGACCGGCAGCTTTGTCGGCGGGCTTTATTTCGTCAGCGGCCTGCTTGTTCTCTCCGCGGTCCTGACCCTGCTATTGTCGCGCGCGAAAACCGCGCCCGTCGCACCCGTCCCGCAATCCCACTGATCTGTCAAACGGAGCATTCTGATGCGCACTCATTCGATCGCAGCCATTCCCGCCGATGGCATCGGCCCCGAGGTCATCTCGGCCGGCGTGCGCGTGCTGGAGGCGCTGGCCAAGCGCAGCGGCGACCTCGCCTTCAACGTCAAAATGTTCGACTGGGGCTCGGATTATTACAAGAAGCACGGCGTGATGATGCCGGCCGACGGCCTCGCCGAGCTCAAGAAGTTCGACGCGATCTATTTCGGCGCGGTCGGTGCTCCCGACGTGCCCGATCACATCACGCTGTGGGGCCTGCGGCTGCCGATCTGCCAGGGTTTTGACCAATACGCCAACGTGCGGCCGACCAAGATCCTGCCGGGCGTGGCCTCGCCGCTGCGCAATGTGGGGGTCGGCGACCTCGACTGGGTGATCGTGCGCGAGAATTCGGAAGGCGAATATGCCGGCATGGGCGGTCGCGCGCACAAGGGCTTGCCGGAAGAGGTCGGCACGGAAGTCGCGGTGTTCACCCGCGTCGGCGTCAGCAGGATCATGCGCTATGCCTTCCAACTCGCGCAGTCGCGCCCGCGCAAATTCCTGACCGTCGTGACCAAGTCGAACGCGCAACGCCACGGCATGGTGATGTGGGACGAGATCGCCGCCGAGGTCGCGGCCGAATTTCCCGATGTGACCTGGGACAAGATGCTGGTCGACGCCATGACGGTGCGCATGACGCTGCACCCGAAGAGCCTCGACACCATCGTCGCGACCAATTTGCACGCCGACATCCTCTCCGACCTCGCCGGCGCGCTGGCCGGTAGCCTCGGCGTGGCGCCGACCGGCAACATCGATCCACAGCGCCGCTTCCCCTCGATGTTCGAGCCGATCCACGGCTCGGCCTTCGACATCACCGGCAAGGGCATCGCCAACCCGGTCGCGACGTTCTGGACCGGCGCGCAGATGCTCGAGCATCTCGGCGAAAAGGATGCAGCCGCGCGGCTGATGAAGGCGGTCGAGCAGGTCTGCGCGGCCGGCGTGCTGACGCCTGACGTCGGCGGCAAGGCGACAACGAAGGACGTCACCGACGCCGTGATCGACGCGATCCACGGTTCGAACGTGTGAGTAAAAACCTACTTCTTCCGCCCTGAAGGTGCCGCCGGCGGCGGCACCGCCATCGCAGCCGCGGCATCCGGCGGCGTCAAGTGCCGCGGCACGATGATCGACTGCCCCGGGGTGAGCGTTGCGTTCTCGGGCAGCGAGTTGCTTTGCGCGATCGCCCAGACCGGCACGCGATTGGCTGCGGCGATGCTTTCCATCGTGTCTCCCGCGCGTACCGGCAAACGCACGCCGCTGTCCCACAATTCGACCAGAGTATCGGCGGGCACGAGATAGCGCAGCGGCACCGCATCCTCCTGCGTCTGCGGCGGTATGCGTGGCAGCTGTGTCACCATCTCGACGATCTGACGATGGATATCGTCCGACTTCTCGATGTTGATGTGAGAGACGCGGCTGTTCTCTTTCAGGTCGTAGCTCGCATAGTGGCCGCGGAAGCCGGGCACCGCCACCACGTCGCCGCCGCCGAGCACGCTGTCGGAGAGGAAGATGTTGATGAAGCGCTCGACATTGAGCGGCACGTCATCGGTCGCATGCGCGGGGTCGATGGTGATGACGAGGCTGATCGGAATGTTCTCCTTGGCGGCCATCTCCGAGATGATCACCGAGCACAGCCCGCCCATGGAGTGGCCGATCAGCACGATCGGCGCCGGGCTTTCCTTGTAGCTGGCGATGGCGCGGTTGCCGATCAGCCGGCACAGGGTGAATTCGTAGACGTCGGCCGAAAGGCCGGCCTTTGTCAGCTTCTCGCCGAGCCGATCCATGCCGGTCGAGAAGATCGGCCCCATCGCGCCGCGGAACAGGTAGATCTTCGGTGGCGGCAGCGGCTCGAATAGCGGAGCGGGAGGCGGCGACGCGACGGTGGTCAGGGCCGCGCGCTTCGACTTGGCAGGCGAGGCCGCGGCCAATCCGGGGGGCAAGGCGAGCAGTGCGACCGCCGCCAACACCACAAGTCGCCTTGGATCAATCATCAAGTCCGCAGTCCCACCACAGCAGGGCAAACGCCCTCCACCGCGGCGCTTAGTGACCCTCGATTGGGTGGAATTTGGGGCACGGAACCTGATCCGGCGCCGCGCGCCGCCGTCAGTTCCTCGTCGGGGCCACAGCCGCCGCGGAGCGCGCGGTCCGCGGGGCGGCAACGGGTGCGGCGATTGGGGCCGCCGGGCCGCGCGAACGTGTGATCGCAGCGTCAATCTCGGCGATCACGCGGCGCTGGATCGCCTCGTTCTTGTCAATGGTGATGTGGCCGACGCCGCTTCCGCGCACGTCGACATTGTCGAGCTTGCCGCGGAAACCGGCAGCGGCCCGCACCGGCTCGCCGGGACCGTCGCCAATATAGATGTTGATGTAGCGCTCGGCGCCGGTCGACAGCTTGGTCTTGAACACGGAGTCGAGCCCGATCGCGAGCTTCACGGGAACGCCGAGGTGGTTGAGCTTGGCGATCATGTCGGGCAGGGCTGTCGCGCCCGAGGAGTGTCCGACCAGCACGATGGTCTTGATGCGGCCGGCCTTGTAATTCGCTGCGGCCTCATCGGCGAGCGAGGACCAGGACACGAAATTCGCAACCGTCACCGGGATGCCCTGGGCCTCGAGCCGGGCGCCGATCGTATCGAGCCCGAGCGAGAAGATGTTGAGCACGCCGCGCAGCAGATAGACGTGGGTGGTCGCAGCCGCCTGGCTCGGCGCGGCCTTGGCGGTGGTCGGGTTCATGGCAACAGCTGACAGCAGGAGCAGGCAGATCGCCCACAGGCCGAAGGTGGACAACTGGCTGGCGCCGGCGGTGTGACGGCCGTTCGGTCTCATCGATTGTTTTCCCTGGGGACATACGTTCGCGACTGGCCGGAATCGTAGCCACGGCCTGCTCGCAGACGCAACAAAGAGCCGCGTGAACGGCGATCTTCGCCGCAATCCGTGACCATCGCGCAACACTTGTCCGAAGCTTGCCACCGAATGGCCTGTTTTGAGACCATTTTTCTCCGGGCAATTGCGGGCGGGCAACGCCATTCCTATTTCAGGGCTCCGCTGTCTCCGCCCGCCAGAGGGCGGTTTCCGGCGTCCCCCTTCCCCACCTCACCGGCCACCATGTCCTCCATCATTTCCGTCGCCAATCTGTCGAAGACCTATGGGTCCGGCTTCAAGGCGCTCAAGAACGTCAATCTCGACATCAAGCGCGGCGAGATTTTTGCGCTGCTCGGGCCGAACGGCGCGGGCAAGACCACGCTAATCTCGATCATCTGCGGCATCGCCAATCCCAGCGAGGGCCGCGTCCTGGTCGGCGGCGAGGACATCCAGACCTCCTACCGCAAGGCGCGCTCGCTGATCGGCCTCGTACCGCAGGAATTGCACACCGACGCCTTCGAGAGCGTGTGGGCGACCGTGAGCTTCTCCCGCGGCCTGTTCGGCAAGCCGAAGAACCCCGCCCATATCGAGAAGATCCTGAAGGACCTCTCGCTCTGGGACAAGAAGGACAACAAGATCATCACGCTGTCCGGCGGCATGAAGCGCCGCGTGATGATCGCCAAGGCGCTGTCGCACGAGCCGCAGATCCTGTTCCTGGACGAGCCCACCGCCGGTGTCGACGTCGAGCTGCGCAAGGGCATGTGGGAGGTGGTGCGCACCCTTCAGCAGTCCGGCGTCACCATCATCCTGACTACGCATTACATCGAGGAAGCCGAGGAGATGGCCGACCGTATCGGCGTCATCAACAAGGGCGAGATCGTGCTTGTCGAGGACAAGACGACCTTGATGCAGAAGCTCGGCAAGAAGCGGCTGACACTGCATTTGCAGGGTAAGCTCGGCGCGCTGCCCGACGGTCTCGCCCAGTACGAGCTCGACCTCTGCGACGGCGGCGCAACGCTGGTCTACGACTACGACACCAAGGGCGAGCGCACCGGCATCACCAGCCTGCTCAGCGATCTCCGCGCCGCCGGCATCCGCTTCAACGATCTCGACACGACCCAATCGTCGCTCGAGGACATCTTCGTCGACCTCGTGAGGACGTCATGAATCACCGCGCCATCCGCGCCATCTATCTGTTCGAAATGGCGCGCACCTGGCGCACGCTGCTGCAAAGCATCGTCTCGCCCGTCGTCTCGACCTCGCTCTATTTCGTGGTGTTCGGCGCTGCGATCGGCTCGCGCATCAGCCAGGTCGAGGGCGTCAGCTACGGTACCTTCATCGTGCCGGGCCTGATCATGCTCTCGGTGCTGACGCAGAGCATCGCGAACGCCTCGTTCGGCATCTACTTCCCGAAATTCACCGGCACGATCTACGAGATCCTGTCCGCGCCGATTTCTTACTTCGAGATCGTGCTCGGCTATGTCGGCGCCGCCGCGACCAAGTCGATCATCCTCGGCCTGATCATCCTGGCGACAGCCGGCCTGTTCGTGCCGCTGCACATCCATCATCCGGTCTGGATGCTGGCCTTCCTGGTGTTGACGGCGGTGACGTTCAGCCTGTTCGGCTTCATCATCGGCATCTGGGCCGACGGCTTCGAAAAGCTACAGATGATCCCGATGCTGGTCGTGACACCGCTGACCTTCCTCGGCGGCAGCTTCTATTCCATCGACATGCTGCCGCCGACCTGGCGCACGGTCGCGCTGCTCAACCCGGTCGTCTACCTGATCTCCGGCTTCCGCTGGAGCTTCTACGAGATCGCCGATGTCAGCGTGTCCGTCAGCATCGGCATGACGGCGGCGTTCCTTGTGGTGTGCCTGGCCATCATCTGGTGGATCTTCCGAACCGGATACCGGCTGAAGAACTGAGCCCGATTGTCCTTCCGGGGCGCGCGTAGCGCGGGCCCGGAATGACGATCACCGATAGCAGTGGAAGTGACGATAACCATCGTAGTACCCACGGCAGTGGTGATAGCGATGGTGGGGAATGCCGAAAACGCCCTCGACCGCGCCAACGGCGCCACCGACACCGGCACCGACGACGCCTCCGACTGCGCCGCCCACGGGACCGGCTATCCGGTTGCCTTCATAGGAGCCTTCCTGGGCGCCGCGCACGATGCCCTGGGCGTGACTGGCGTGCGGCAGAGATAGCAGCGCGAGAAGGACGGCAGCGGCTGCAAACAGCAGGCCGACGGGCAAGCTGGCCGGCAAGGCTGCGGCGGCGGTACGGGCTCTGTTCATTTTCAATCCCAAGGGAATAACGGCGGGAATAACGGCGGCGAAAGCCACCTGTCGGGCAGGCATGGTCAACGTTCGAAGCGGCGAAATGGTTGCGCCTTTGTGACGAATTGTCGGCGTCGTGAACACACCTCCCGCTCGCGAAAATGTCAGCGTCGCCGAGACATGCACGGCACGAAGCGGCCTTGCTTACGCCCGGCATCACGTTAACGATGGGCAGGCAGGCCGCTGGAACGAAAGCCGGATTGCAGGCATAGTGCGTGCCGGGGACGGAGAGCCGCGGTGTTATGATTTGAGCATGGTCCTTTCGGAAAACCGCTACGCACTTTTCCGGATCATGGTCTAGCGTGAACAGGCCGGAGGCCAGACGTCAGATGCGTACATTTTTTATCGCTTTCACTTCGCTGATGCTTTTGGGCGCGGGCGCCGCGCAGGCCAAAGTCGACATTACCATCGACAAGAACAATCAGCAGATGACCGTCGCGGTCGACGGCGTCACGCGCTACCACTGGCCGGTGTCGACCGGCATCCCCTCGCGTGAGACGCCGAATGGAACGTTCCGCGCCTTCCGCATGGAGGAGGATCACTACTCCAAGGAATTCGACGACGCGCCGATGCCGCATTCGATCTTCTTCACCAAGATCGGGCACGCCATCCACGGCACCGACTCGGTCGGACGATTGGGCACGCCCGCCTCGCATGGCTGCGTGCGGCTGTCGCGCCAGAACGCCTCGACGCTCTATGCGCTGGTGCAGGAGCAGGGCGTGCTCAACACCACGGTGACGCTGACCGGCTCGTCACAGGTGGCGCTGGCCCGCAACCCACGCGGCCGCGCCAACACTGCGGTCGCGCGCGCTCAGCAGCCCGCCGACGAGCAGCAATACGCAACGTCAGGCGATCCCGTGAACCTGACGCCGCCGATGCAGCCCGCACGGCGCTACATGCCGCAGGATGACAACTACATCTATCCCGCGGACGGCAGCGACACCGGCGCGCGCTACCCGGCGCCGCGCCCGATCACCCGCCCCTATGGCGCGCAGGTCTACCAGCAACTGCCGCAGCCGCAGCAAACTTACGACCAGGGCTATGGCCAGCAGGGCTATTACTATCAGCCGCAGCCGCGCCAGTACTATCAACCGCGCGACTACTTCTACCAGAACTGACGCTATCTGAACGCGGCGTCGCCGCGTTCGACGATTTTCCGCACGGCATCGACGAAGGCGCGGGCAACCGGTTCGAGAATCTCGGGGCCGGTCGTGCCGAGATCGTCAGCGGGCGTGTGGAAGGTTTGATGGTGGCCGGCCATGCCGAGGAAATTGGCGTAACCCGCCGCATGCACGTCGCGCAGCTCGCCGACCGCCTGCTTCTCTGTCACCAGACGTTTCGCAGCGACCGCGACGAAGGCCTCGTCGATCAGTGCAACCGCGGATTTGCTCAGGACCAGATAGCGCGCTTCCTCGGGCCTGGTGGTGCGCGCGCCGTCCGCAAACGCATAACACGCGTTCGACGATCCGAAGTGGATCCAGGCCAAGGTGTCCTTCGGCGCAGGCGCCCCGTGTTTCAAGAACAACTCCATTCCGCCATGGCCGATCTCGTGACCGGCTGTCGCGACGAAGACGAAATGCGCCGGCCATTTTTCCGCCGCCGCCGTGCGCGCCAGCGCGAGGAAATTGGCGATGCCGGGGCCGCGCTCGCAAACGCAGGAGTACCAGCCGGTCATCGGCGTGGAGACGACGATGGTCGGTCCGCGGCCGATGCCGGTTTCGGCGACGACATTGCGGCCCGAGACGTTGCGGTCGTAATGCCCTTTAGCATCGAACGTCACCGGCAGGCCTGAGGCGAGCGCACGCTCAAACGTAGCACGCGCCCTGGCGCCGACCACCATCACCGGCACCGGCCAGGGCGCATCCTCCTGCGTGACATTGTAGGCAAAGCGATCGTCGGCGGGATTGCCGATCATCAGCAGGATGGCGGCGGGTTTCCTGGCTGCGGCGTCCGAGATCGCCGCGCGATGGGCCGGCCCAAGATAGGCGCCGCGATCAAACGGCAGATCGACCCAGAGGATTTTCCCGGCCGCATCGCCCTCCCGCACAAGCGGCGCAGAGAGATGGAAGCTGGCCTTGTCCTCCGGCGGCCACCAGAACGGCGTCGCCTCGACCACCGTGCCGGCCGCCTCGGCGGTGGCGCGCTCCACGACATATTGCCGACCGAGCACGACGGGTTGAAACTTGATGGCGAAGCCGGCCTCGGACAGTTCGCCCGCGATCCAGTCGGCCGTCGCGCGATCGCCCGATGAGCCGAAGCGGTGCAGGCCGAAGGCGGCGTAGCGCGCCACGTCGGCATAGAGGCTCGCGCCCGACAACAGATCCTTGGCCGCCGCCTGTCCAACCATCAGAGCCACCATCGTTGCGAGGACAATGAGCCGCATGTGAATCGCTCCCGATCTTTTTTGCCGATGAGTTTCGGCTTTCCTCAGCCGCCGTCAACCGCGGGACTGGACGAAACGAGCGAAGATTTCATATGGTTTTCCTTTCATTTGGGCCGCGAACCGAGATGCCGTCACGCATTGCGACAATTCTGGCCGTGCTCTCGGTTCTCACGACAGGGCAAGCCATGACCGGAACAGCGATGGCTTTCGATCTCGAGGCGCATCGCGGCGGGCGGGCGCTGATGCCGGAAAACACCCTGCCGGCCTTTGCCCATGCGCTCACGATGGGGGTGGACACGCTGGAGCTCGACGTCGGCGTGACCGCCGACGGCGAAGTCGTCGTGTCGCATGAGCGCGGACTCAATCCCGATCTCGCGCGGGCTGCGAACGGCGCCTATGTCGCGGCCCCCGGCACACCTTTCGTCAAGCTGCGGTTCGCCGAGGTCAGGACTTACGATGTCGGCCGGATCCGGCCCGACAGCGCCTACGCCAGGCAATTTCCCGACCAGCACCCAGTGCCGGGCACCCGCATTCCCACGTTGAAGGAGCTGTTCGCGCTGGTGCGCAAATCCGGCAACGAGCGCGTGCGTTTCAATATCGAGACCAAGATCGATCCGGATCATCCCGATGAATCGCTTGAGCCGCAGGCTTTCGTCACCAAGCTGCTCGGAGTGATCGCAGACGAAAGGTTTTCCGACCGGGTCATGATCCAGTCGTTCGACTGGCGGACCTTGCTTCTCGTCCAGCAGCAAGCCCCGACCATTCCGACCGTGTACCTGACGGTCCAGCGCGGCTCGGCACCAACGATCGCCCTCGACAAGGCCACCAGCTGGACGGCGGGCTTCAGCCCCGCCGATCACGGCGGCTCGCTGCCGCGGACGATCAAGGCCGCGGGTGGCGCGGTGTGGTCGCCCTATTTCGGCGACGTGACCGCATTGCTTGTCACGGAGGCCCATGCGCAGGGGTTGCGCGTCGTGGTCTGGACGGTCAACAAGCCCGACGACATGGCGCGGATGATCGAGATCGGCGTCGACGGCATCATCTCCGATCGGCCGGACCTGTTGCGGCAGGTCGCCGGCCAAAAGGGTCTTGCGTTGCCGGCAGGGACGCCGGTCGAACCGTAGAAAGCGTTACTGCTCGCCGTACCGCAAGCGCCGATACAGCGCGCCGAGGATGTTGGAATAGTCGTCGGTCCAGACCCGCACCTTCTCGTCCGCGTCGGTCTCCTCCCACTGCTTGGAGGACGCCAGCTTGCCGACATCTTCGGCCTCGCGTGCGGAGATGACGACGTCGGTTGCGAAGATGTAATCGGCATCGCGGCCGGAATCCTCATCGAAGACCCAGCTTTTGAGATCGTTGGCATCGGCGATGCCGACCACGACGGGCTCGAGATCGAGATGCCGGTTGGAGACGTGCATCACCACGGCGCCGTGCGGGGCGAGCTTGTCCTTGTAGATCTTCATCGCCTCTTCGGTCGCCAGGTGAATCGGGATCGCATCCGACGAATAGGCGTCGACAATGATGAGGTCGTAGATGCCGTCTGGCTCCTTGGCGAAGGTGAGACGTGCATCCCCGATCACCGGCTTCAGGTCCGGCAGGCAGCTCGAGATGTAGCGGAAGTTCTTCGGATCGCGCGCGGCATCGACCATGGACTGGTCGATCTCGAAGAACTTCCAGCTCTCCCCTCGCTCGGCGGCGCAGGCAAGCGTACCCGATCCGACGCCGATTGCCGCGACGTTCAATGGCGCTCCCTTGCGCTCGCGGATCGCAGTGATGGCCTGACCGATGCCGCCGTCCTTGTGGTAATAAGTGATAGGCTCGGGCCGGCCGGTAACGGGCGTGCCGTCATTGTTGCGGAAGCGCTCGGCGCCGTGAATTGTGGTGCCGTGCATCAGCACATGGAAATATCCGCCCGGCGTCACCACGATCTTGTGTACGCCGAAGAAGCTGCGCACGGTGGTGACGCGGCCTTCGTCAGCCGGATAGATCCGGGTCAAGACCAGCGCCAGCGCGACGGTGGCAAATATCTTCCAGCGATCGGCATTGAGCGCCAGCGCCAGAAGCGCCGCCAGCACGCCGACGGCGCCGGCAACCCAGACGCGGTGATCCTCGAACCAGGTGAAGAGATCGCCTGTCATGTAGGTCGGCGCAACGAGCGCCGCTGCCAGCACGGCGAGCGCCAGCCAGTACCATCCCACGATGCGAGCGAGTCGCTCGTTCGCCGGGGGCCGGCACAGTGCGGCGAGCGCGACCAGAATTGGATATTCGGCGATCCAGGAGAACGTGAACGGCGCCACGAGGCCGGCAAAGAGGCCGCCGACCATGCCGCCAAACGACAGCGCGACATAGAACCCGGTCAGATATCTGGCTGCGGGGCGGGTCCGCGCCAGTTCGCCATGGCAGGCCATGGCAATGATGAAGAAGCAGAGTTGATGGCCGCCGAGCGTGAGCAGCAGATTCTGCTCGCCGCCGAAGGCGAGCAGGATGACGACGCCCGCGATCGCGACCGGCTGCAGCATCAGCATCCATTTGTGCGGCAAGAGCGGCCGCGACTGGAACACCACCACCCAGGTGAGCAGATACAGCGACAGCGGCAGCACCCACAGCAGCGGCGCCGCGGCAACGTCGGTGGAGATATGGGCCGTGACTGCGATCAGCAGCCCGGACGGCACGGCGGCGAGGAAGATCCAGCGCAGCCGCGTCAGCACGCTTGGAGCCGCAGTATTTGCGTCATCGGTCCGTGTATCGGCCACCGCAACCTTCGGCGACCGCAGCAGAAGCACGCCGCAGCCCGCGATCAGCACGATCAAAAGACCGTAGCCGCCGGTCCAGAGCCGGTTCTGCGCATGCAGCGTGAACATCGGCTCCAGCAGGAACGGATAGGACAGCAGCGCCAGGAAGCTGCCGATGTTGGAGGAGGCGTAGAGAAAGTACGGGTCGTGACCATCGGGATGACCGGTCCGGACGAACCATGCCTGCAACAGCGGATTGTTGGCAGCGAGCGCGAAGAACGGCAGGCCGATCGAGGTCACGAACAGGCCGAGCAGCCAGAACGCGTAACCGGACGCCGGCGGCTCACCATAGGCACTGGCGATGCCGAGCGGCAGCGTGACGAAGGCCGCGATCAGCAGCACCAGATGGACCACAACCGGGACCACACGGTTCTTGATTTGCATGAGCAGGTGCGCGTAGGCATAGCCCGCCAGCAGCAGCGATTGGAAGAACACCATCGCCACTGACCACACTGCGGGCGAGCCGCCGAGCCGCGGCAGCACCATTTTCGTGAACAGCGGCTGCACCGAGAACAGCAGGAGTGCGCTGACGAAGATCGCGGCCGTGTAGATTGTCAGCAGCAGCCGGTTGCGCGAGGCGAACGGCTGCTCCGCGGCGGCGGGTTGCGCGATCGAATCCATGGGAGCTCCGGCTTGCTTCCGGCGGGCGCCGGCCGCGCGCAATGGAGCACACCGCGCCTGAACGGGCAATAAATGGTCTCGTGATGTTGCGTCGAGAAATGCCTGATATACAGCTGTCATTCCGGGGCGCCTCGAAGAGGCGAATCCGGAACCTCGAGATTCTCCGGTGCGGAGCCCGCACCATAGTTCGATGCTGCGCATCGCCCCGGAATGACGCCAGGGACATCATGATCGATACCGACGTCGTCGTCATCGGCGCTGGCCATAACGGCCTCACTTGCGCGGCTTATCTCGCGGGTGCGGGCTTGCGCGTGCGTGTTGTCGAGCGCCGCAAGGTGGTCGGCGGCGCCGCGGTCACGGAGGAGTTTCATCCAGGCTTCCGCAACTCGGTCGCGGCGTACACCGTGAGCCTGCTCAATCCGCAGGTCATCCGCGACCTCGGGCTTGCAGAGCAGGGCCTCAATGTGGTCGAGCGGCGCGCGCAGAATTTCCTGCCCGCGCCCGACGGCAACTATCTCCTCACCGGCGAAGGCCGGACCAAAGCCTCCGTCGCACGGCTCAGTGCGCGCGATGCCGACGCGCTCGACGGCTTTTCGCGCGAGCTCGAGGACATCGCCGACGTGCTCAGGCAGTTCGTGCTGCGCGCGCCGCCGAATCTGCTCGCCGGTTTTGGCCTTCGCGCGATCCGAGAGGCCGCGAACGCGCTGACCACGGCCAATATCCTGCGCGGCCTGACGCTTGAGCAAAGCCGCAGCCTCCTCGATCTCTTCACCCGCTCGGCAGGCGAGATGCTGGACGAGCGGTTCGAGCACGATCTGGTCAAGGCACTGTTCGGCTTCGATGCCATTGTCGGCAATTATGCGAGCCCCTACGCCGCCGGCTCCGCCTATGTGATGCTGCATCACGCCTTCGGCGAGGTGAACGGCAAGAAGGGCGTCTGGGGTCACGCCGTCGGCGGCATGGGCGCGATCACGCAGGCAATGGCGCGGGCCGCGCGTGCCAAGGGCGTCACGATCGACCTTGATGCCGGCGTGCGCGAGGTGATCGTCGAGCGCGACCGTGCCGTCGGCGTGGTGCTGGAGAACGGCACAGTCATTCGCGCAAGGTATGTGGCGGCCAACGTCAATCCAAAACTGCTCTACACGCGACTGATCGCGGCGGACGCCTTGCCCCAGGACTTCCTCGCTCGCATCCGCCACTGGAAGAACGGCTCCGGTACCTTCCGCATGAACGTTGCGCTCGACCGCCTGCCCTCCTTCACCGCGCTTCCGGGCGACGGCGATCACCTCACCTCCGGCATCATCCTGGCGCCGAGCCTGGGCTATATGGACCGCGCCTATCTCGATGCGCGGGCGCAGGGCTGGAGCCGTCAGCCGATCGTCGAGATGCTGATTCCCTCGACGCTCGACGACACGCTCGCTCCCGCCGGACAACATGTCGCGAGCCTGTTCTGCCAGCATGTCGCGCCCGTACTGCCTGATGGATGGTCCTGGGATGACCATCGCGACGAGGTCGCCGATCTCATGATCGCGACGGTGGACAGCTACGCTCCCGGATTTGCCGCAAGCGTCCTCGGCCGCCAGATCCTCTCGCCGCTCGATCTCGAGCGAGAATTCGGCCTGCTCGGCGGCGATATCTTTCACGGCGCGTTGACGCTGAACCAGCTGTTCTCGGCGCGGCCAATGCTGGGCCATGCCGATTATCGCGGGCCACTGAAGGGCCTCTATCATTGTGGCTCCGGTGCCCATCCCGGCGGCGGCGTCACCGGCGCCCCCGGTCACAACGCGGCGCAGGCAATTCTGAGAGATCACCGCAGCCTGTTCGCAACCCGTGGATAGGGCTGTGGATGGGCTGTGGACAGGCCTGTTTGCGAGGTTGTGATGAAGCGGTGGAAGCCTGTTGCGCTCCCGTGGCTACGAGCGCGAACAAGGGCTGTGTGGGCAGGGCTTGAATAAGTCGGGTGTAAGGCAGTGGACGGGCCCCGGATCACGAGAGGACAACCTGTGAACCGGCAGAGATCACTGCCTCGCTTACCTACAAAACGATTTCGCCCGCCAAGGGTCAATTCCCCCAGCGGGCTGATCGTCGAAATGCCGTCTCTGAAGAAAGCGCCCCCGGTAGAAAATGGAGGCAGAAATTACTTCAAGGAGCTGCTAATCGAAGTGAACTTGTCGTTCAGCGTGGTGCCCAGGCTGTTCACCACGGTGATGATCGCCAGCGCGATACCGGCCGCAATCAGACCGTATTCAATCGCAGTCGCGCCAGACTCATCGAACCAGAATTTCGCAACTATGCGCTTCAAGACTCGCCTCCATTTCCACTCAAGGATGTGCCGAATGGCTCCAACATCCGAAAATGTACGGACGACGGCCTACAATCGAGTTAAGGCGGGAACCGCAACTTATCTGGAAAATCGGGAGCAAAAGTTCCCAAAATTGAACCCAACGGAAATCTATAATGCAGCCTTCCCCCACCCATCGCGCCAGCTTTTCGATCGGCACTGAAGCCGCGGCCAAGCGCGTGGTCGATGTGTTGACCGAGGTCTTTTTCGAGGGCGATGCCGCGGTCGCCGCCTTCGAGCGGCCGGACGGGCGATGGGACGTCACGTTGCATTTTGCCGATGCGCCGGATCAGGCGCTACTGCGCGAACTCGTTGCAAATTCAGCAGGAAATGACGTCGCTGCCAAGCTTGCCTTCGACACGGTCGAGGCCAAGGACTGGGTCAAGGCGAGTCTGGAGGATCTCGTCCCGGTCCCGGCCGGACGCTTCGTCGTTCACGGCAGCCACGACCGCGACCGCGTTGCGCCCAACAAGCTCGCCATCGAGATCGAAGCGGCACTTGCCTTCGGTACCGGACACCATGGCACCACGCGTGGCTGTTTACTCCTGCTTGACCATATCCTGAAACATATGCGGCCGAAGCGTGTGCTCGATCTCGGCACCGGAACCGGCGTGCTGGGGATCGCCGCCGCCAAGGCGCTGCATCGCGCGGTCCTGGCCTCCGACATCGATCCGCCTTCGGTGCGGGTCGCCGCAGAAAACGCGGCCCTGAACGAAACGGGCCAATATGTGCGAGTGATCCGCGCGACCGGCTTTGCTGCGCCAGATTTTGCCAAGCGCGGCCCATTCGACCTGGTGCTTGCCAATATCCTTGCCAATCCGCTGCGGCAACTGGCGGGGCCGATGGTCCGGCATCTCGCGCCCGGCGCCCGCGTCATCCTCTCCGGCCTGTTGACCCACCAGGCTCCCGCCGTGATCGCCGCCTATCGCGCGCGCGGTCTTGTGCCGCTTCGGCATCTGCGGATCGAGGGCTGGAGCAGCCTGTTGTTGCGGAAGCTCTCGTAGAGTGGGCAAAGCGCAAGCGCGCACCATTTCGTCGGCGAATCCGGGAGAGATGTGGGCACGGCACGTTGCGCCTTTGCCCATGCGACGAGACCATCACTCCGCCGGCTTGTCGTCCCGGCGCATCGCGCGCTTGCCCTGCAGGGCGCGCCTGGCACCACGACGCTCGGCGACGCGGTCGATCATCTGGCTGATGAGGCCGCGCGGCTTCTTCGGTGTCGTTGCGGCCGGAGCGCGGCGCACCGGCGGCGAAATCTTCTCAAAGGTGAACGCTGGCATCGTGTGTCCCCTCGCCGTTGAGATGAACCACTTGCTCGAATTTCCCTGTTATCCGGACGGAGCGCAACTGCCGCATCCATTACTCCACTCAAATTCGAATGGAACATTTTCAAGCACAGTCCATGCCAGATGAGACGGCAATTGCGTCTACATTGCGGACTGATCCCCATACTCCTAAACTGAGGCATGTTCGAAGCACACTTCCAGACATTCGAGGAGCCCGAGGCCGGCGTCGCATTGACGGCGCGCCTGGCTGCGCTCCGTGAAGAACTCACACGCCGCAAATTGACCGGCTTCGTCATTCCACGTGCCGATCAGCAACAGAACGAATATGTCGCGCCCTCCGAAGAGCGGCTCGCCTGGCTGACCGGCTTCACCGGCTCGGCGGGCCTCGCCGTGGTGTTGGCCCAGGAAGCCGCATTGTTCGTCGACGGCCGCTACACGATTCAGGCGGCCAAGCAGGTCGATGCCAAGGCGTGGGCGGTGGAATCGCTGATTGATCCGCCACCGGAGAGCTGGGTCTCGGCGCATTTGAAATCCGGCGATCGCCTAGGATTTGATCCGTGGCTGCACACTTTTGCGGCAGCCGAGCGGCTCTCCGCCGCCTGCGCCAAGGCTGATGCCGAACTGGTGGCGGTCGACAGCAATCCGGTCGATGCGGTCTGGCACGACCGGCCGCAGCCGCCGGTCGCCCCCGTCACGATCCACGCCCTGCAATATGCCGGGGTCGCGGAGGCCGAGAAGGTGGCGCAGATCAAGGCGGAGATCGAGAAGTTGGGCGCCGATGCACTGGTGCTGTCCGACAGCCATGCGGTCGCCTGGACCTTCAACATCCGCGGCGCCGACGTCGCCCATACGCCGCTGCCGCTGTCCTACGCGCTGGTGCCGAAGGTTGGCCGGCCCACTGTTTTCATCGACCACCGCAAGCTCTCGAACCTGACGCGCGATCATCTCGAGCAGTCGGCCGACGTGCGCGAGCCGGATGCGCTGACGCCGACGCTGATGGCGCTCGCTAGAAGCGGCGCCGCGATTGCGCTCGACAGCGCCACAGCAGCCGACGCCCTGAGCCGTCTGATCGCCGGCGGCGGCGGCAAGCCCGTGCGCGGCAGCGATCCGATCGCGCTGCTGAAGGCCGTCAAGAACGCGACCGAGATCAAGGGCACACAGACGGCACACCGCCGCGACGCAATCGCGCTGGCCCGCTTCCTCGCCTACATCGATCGCGAGGCGGCAAGCGGCAAGCTGACCGAGATCGACGCCGTGGAAGCGCTGGAAACGTTCCGCCGCGACACCGGCGCGCTGAAGGACGTGTCGTTCCCGACCATATCAGGCACCGGCCCGAACGGCGCCATCGTGCATTACCGCGTCACCCGCAAGAGCAACCGGCGGATCGTGCCCGGCGATCTCCTGTTGATCGATTCCGGCGCACAATATGAAGACGGCACCACCGATGTCACCCGCACCATGGCGGTCGGCGAACCGACGGCGGAGATGCGCGACCGCTTCACCCGCGTGCTGCGCGGCCATATCGCGATCGCGCGCGCCGTCTTCCCCGACGGCACCACCGGCGCGCAGCTCGACACACTGGCGCGGCAATATCTCTGGGCCGTCGGCGTCGATTTCGAGCATGGCACCGGCCATGGTGTCGGCAGCTATTTGTCGGTGCACGAAGGGCCGGCGCGGATCTCGAAGCTCGGCACTACGCCGCTGAAGCGCGGCATGATCCTCTCCAACGAGCCCGGCTATTACAAGTCTGACGGTTTCGGCATCCGCATCGAGAATCTCGAGCTTGTGGTCGAAGCCAGTATCAAGGACGCCGAGAAGCCGATGAATGCCTTCGAGACGCTGACGCTCGCGCCGATCGACCACCGACTCATCGACACCGCGATGCTGAGCAA
Source organism: Bradyrhizobium sp. CCBAU 51627 (assembly GCF_028128765.1). GTDB lineage: Bacteria > Pseudomonadota > Alphaproteobacteria > Rhizobiales > Xanthobacteraceae > Bradyrhizobium. The sequence continues at coordinate 299,959 of NZ_LBJG01000024.1, read as the reverse complement.
AGGGGAACTGGCTTGGCTCAACGCCTACCACGCGCGTGTCCGCGCTGAAGTGGGGCCGGCGCTGGATGAGGCGACGAAGGCCTGGCTCGATCAGGCAACTGCGGAACTGAGTTAGCGCATAGCACCAGGCGATTTGCGCAACGCTGCCTCTCCAACGTGACTGTCATGCTCCGCGGAAGCGGAGCATCCGGTATTCCAGAGACAGCAAACGCATGCGGAGAAGCCGCGGTGTACTGGATCCCTCGCTTTCGCGGGGAATGACACCTTTGATGTGGCACAATCCACGCGCCCAATCGGGTGCCGTCGAGTCCTCATCACAACCTTCCCGGAACCCGTATAGCCGCATTCCGAAACGCCGATATCCGTCTTGTGCGGGCACGCTACAGTCCGATTCGAATTTGAAAGACGGACACGCATGCACGGCATGATCAGCAGGCCGCCCGAGGCGGCGACGAAGAGCATCGCGACCGCGCGCGTGGTGCTGCTGTTGCTGGTCGTCATGACCGGGATCGCGCCGATCTCGCTCTACATCCTGGTTCCGGCGCTGCCCGTGCTGGCAACGACGTTCGGCCGCGACATCTCAATCGCGCAGATGACCGTGTCGTTGTACATGGTCGGCATCGCCCTGTCGCAGCTCATCATGGGGCCGCTGTCGGACAAATTCGGCCGGCGCCCGGTGCTGCTTGGCGGCCTCGCGTTAATGGTCGCGGCGAGCGTCGCCTGCATGTTCGCCGAGACCCTGCCGCAGTTGATCGCCGCACGCTTCTTCCAGGCGCTCGGCGGCGCCTCCGGCATGGTGATCAGCCGCGCCATCATCCGCGACATCTATGAGCGCGACCGCGTCGCCTCCATGATCAGCCTCGTGGTCGCCGCCCTGATGATCGGCCAGATGGTCTCGCCGCTCACCGGCGGCCTGATCGAGACCGCGTTCGGCTGGCGCGCGATCTTCTACGCTGTGACGGCCGGCGCGCTCGCGGTCGCCGTCGGCATTGCCATCGCATTGCCGGAGACGCGCCGCGACCGTGCCGTCGGCAGCGGCGGCTTTCGCAGCGACGTCGGCACCCTGATCAAGAGCCGCGCCTTCATCGGCTATGTGATGTGCCAGGTGCTGGCCTCCCAGATCATCTTCACCTTCGCCGGCGGCGGCCCCTATATCGTCGTGACCCAGATGGGCCGCACCAGCGCCGAATACGGCGCGTGGTTCGCCACGACGGGCTTTGCGTATCTGGTCGGCAATCTCCTCTGCGTGCGCTTTGCGCCGCGGCACTCGCTGCAGAAGCTGATCTGGTTCGGGCTCTGCCTGCAGCTCTGCGGCAGTCTGTTGAACCTGATGTGGAGTCTGACCGGCTGGAATGAAGCTCCTGGCTGGCTGTTCGGCACCCAGATGATCGTGATGGTCGGCAATGCCTTCGTGATGGCGAATTCCGCGGCCGGCGCCATCAGCATCCGCCCCGAAGCCGCCGGCACTGCCTCGGGCGCGATGGGCTTTCTCCAACAGGGCATCGGCGCGCTGATGTCGCAATTCGGCGCCTATCTCGGCGGCCACTCGGCCACGACGCTGCCTCTGACTTCTGCGGTGCTTGCGATCTCGCTGCTCTGCGCCTGCATGATGATCTTCGTCGTCCCTCGCCGCGAGACGGCGGTGAGCGAAGCGCTGATCGAGCAGGCGGAAGAGGAAGAGACGGGGATGATATGAGGGGCGCCCCTTCCCCTTTCCCCTTGTGAGGGGAGAAGGGAAAGGATCCTCACTCACTCCCCGATCAGCTTCAGCCACTCGTCCTCGGTCAGCACCTTGACGCCGTGCTTGTTGGCGTCCGCAAGCTTCGAGCCAGCGCCGGGGCCGGCGACGACGAGATCGGTCTTCTTCGATACCGACCCGGAGACCTTGGCGCCCAGCCGCTCCGCGGTCGCTTTGGCCTCGTCGCGCGTCATCTTCTCCAGCGAGCCCGTGAACACGACCGTCTTGCCGGCGACCGCCGAGTTGCTCTTCGGCTTCTCGGCGTCGACGATCTCGACCTCCTTGGTCAGCCGCTCGACGATGCCGCGGTTGTGGCTCTCGCCGAAATAGTCGGCGATGCTCTTGATCACGGTGTCGCCGATCTGATCGAGCGCGTCCATCTCCGCCATCGCCTCCTCGTCGCCCTTGGCGACCTTGAGGCAGGCGTCGTGGAAGGCGTCCCAGGAGCCGTAGCCGCGCGCCAGCGCCAGCGCGGTGGTTTCGCCGACATGGCGCATGCCGAGCGCATAGACGAAGCGCTCCAGCGCGATTCTGCGCCGGCTCTCGATGGCGCCGAACAGATTGCGCACCGAGGTCGCGCCATAGCCCTCGATCTCCTCCAGCTTGAGCTTCGCATTGCGCTTCTCCAGCGTGAAGATATCGGCGGGCTCCCTGACCCATCCTTCGTCGAAGAAATACTGGAGCTGCTTCTCGCCGAGACCGTCGATGTCGAAGGCGCGGCGCGACACGAACAGCTTGAGGTGTTCGATCTTCTGATAGGGGCAGGCGAACTCGCCGGTGCAGCGGGCACGCGAGCCCTCCTCGCCCGTCGCCGTCTCCTCGCGCACGACGTCGGTGTGCAGCGGGCACGGGCACTTCTTCGGGAAGTGGAATTCCCCGGCCGTCTTCGGCCGCTTGTCGATGACGACGTCGACCACCTGCGGAATGACGTCGCCGGCGCGCTGGATCACGACCGTGTCGCCGATCCTGATATCGCGGCCATCGCGCAAGCTCTCGCCCTTGTTGCCGATGCCCTTGATGTAGTCCTCGTTGTGCAGCGTGACGTTCTGCACGATCACGCCGCCGACGCCGACCGGCTCGAGCTTGCCGACCGGCGTGAACGAGCCGGTACGACCGACCTGGATCTCAATGTCGCGGAGCACCGTCATGGCCCGCTCGGCCGGGAATTTGTGTGCGATGCCCCAGCGCGGCGTGCGCGAGATGAAGCCAAGCCGCTCCTGCCAGTCGATGCGGTCGACCTTGTAGACGACGCCGTCGATGTCGTAATCGAGCTTTGCGCGCTGCTCCTCGATGGAATGATGGAAGGCGAGCAGCTCCTCGACGGAGTGACAGAGTTTGGTCAGGGGATTGGTCTTGAAGCCGCAGCGTTCGAACCAGTGGATCATGCTGCTCTGCGTATCCTCCGGCATCGCGCTCATCTCGCCCCAGGCATAGGCAAAGAAGCCGAGCGGACGCGAGGCGGTGATGGTCGGATCTTTCTGCCGCAACGAGCCCGCGGCCGAGTTGCGCGGGTTGGCGAAGATGGTGGCGCCTTCCGCCTTCTGCCGCTCATTGAGCGCGAGGAAGGCTTTCTTGGTCATGTAGACCTCGCCGCGCACCTCGCAGATATCGGGGATGTTGCGCCCCTTCAGCTTCTGCGGCACGTCTTCGAGCGTACGGATATTGGCGGTGACGTCCTCGCCTTCCGTGCCGTCGCCACGCGTCGCCGCGGTGACGAGCTCGCCGCCCTCATACCGCAGCGACATCGACAGGCCGTCGATCTTCGGTTCGGCGGAGAAATTGACCTTGTCGTCGTCGAGCTTCAGGAAACGAACGATGCGGCCGACGAAGTCGCGCACATCCTCCTCGGCAAAAGCGTTGTCGAGCGACAGCATCGGCACGGCGTGCCGCACCTTTCTGAACCGTCCGGATGGCGCCGCACCGACCTTCTGCGACGGCGAATCCCCGCTGACGAATTCAGGAAAGCGTTTTTCGATCGCGTTGAAGCGCTGACGCAGCGCGTCGTACTCGGCGTCGGTGACGGTCGGTGCATCTTCCTGATAGTAGCGCCGGTCGTGCTCTTCGAGCTCGAGCGCGAGCCGCATGTGCTCGACCTTGGCCTGTGCCTTGGTAAGATCGGCGACGTCACGAAGCGTCTTGGATTTTGTTGCTCTGGCCATGGTGCTTGGATACGACGGTGCGGGCGGGACGGTAAAGGCACGTTGGAGCTTGTTCCCCGGATGCAGGGCAGCGCGCTGCGTTCGGGACACACAACTAAGCCGTGGCCGCCTTGAGCAGGCGGTCCGCGGCCGCCCTCGCCTCGGCGGTGATCTCGGCGCCGGCGAGCATGCGGGCGATCTCCTCGCGGCGGTGGTCGTCGGCGAGTGCGTTGACACGGGTGGCCACGCGCTTGCCCTTGTCCAGCGCATCCTTGGAGATCAACAGATGCTGGTCGGCGCGGGCGGCCACCTGCGGGGCATGGGTCACGGCCATCACCTGGACCTTGCCCGCAAGGCGCGCCAGCCGGGCTCCGATGGCGTCCGCGACCGCGCCGCCGACGCCGGTGTCGATTTCGTCGAACACGAGCGTGGGTGCGGAGCCGCGGTCGGACAGCACCACCTTGAGCGCCAAAAGGAAGCGCGAGAGCTCACCGCCGGAGGCGACCTTCATCATCGGACCCGGCTTGGTGCCCGGATTGGTCTGCACCCAGAACTCGACGCGATCGAAGCCCTGCGGACCCGGAGCTGCCTCATCGGTCGCAACCTGGCCGATGAATTTGGCGCGTTCGAGCTTGAGCGGGGCAAGCTCGGCGTTGACCGCCTTGTTGAGCTTCTCGGCGGATGTCTGCCGCGCCGCGGAGAGCTTTTTCGCGGCAGTCGCGTAGCGCCCATTGGCCTCGATCGCAGCCTGCTCCAGCTTCTTCAAGCGCGAGGCACCAGCATCGATCAGCACGACGTCGGCGGCGTATTTGGCGGCCAATGCCGCAAGGCCGTCGACCGGCGTCGAATATTTGCGCGAGGCGGCGCGCAGGGCGAACAGCCGCTCCTCGATGCGCTCGAGCTCGGCGGGATCGAAATCGATCGCGGCAAGCGCGGCCTGGAGATGCTGGTCGGCCTCCTCCAGCGCGTTGATGGCGACGTCGATCGCCTTCACCGCGGGCTCGACCAGCGCCGGCGAATTGACGCCGCGGCGCTCCAGCCGGCGCACCGCAACCGACAGCGCCGCAACCGGCGAATTATGGCCGCCGACGACCTCCTGTGCCTCGCGTAGATCGGAGGCGATCTTCTCGCCCTGCATCATGGTGGTGCGGCGATGCGCCAGTGAAGTCTCCTCGCCGTCCTTGGGCGCGAGCTGTTTCAGCTCGGCCGAGGCGTGGCGCAGATAATCGGCCTCACGCGCGGCGCGCTCCATGCCGGCGCGATGCTCTTCCAGTTCGGTGTTGGCGGAGCGGCGCGCGTCCCAGAGCGCTTCGACGGCCGCGACATCCCTTTCGAGGCCGGCAAAGGCATCGAGCAGGCGGCGATGCGTCGCGGCATCGACCAGCGCGCGCTCGTCATGCTGGCCGTGGATCTCGACCAGCGCGGTGCCGACCGCCTTCAGCGTCTGCACGCTGATCGACTGGTCGTTGATGAAGGCGCGGGTACGACCGTCGGCAAGCTGGACCCGGCGCAGGATCATCTCGCAAGATTCTGCAAAACTCGCATCGTCGAGTCCGTTTTCGGCGAGGATCTTCGTCGCGGGGTGATTCTTCGGGATATCGAAGACGGCGGTGACCTGACCCTGCTCCGCGCCATGGCGCACGAGGCCGGCGTCGCCGCGGCCGCCGAGCGCCAACGCAAAGGCATCGAGCAGGATGGATTTGCCCGCACCGGTCTCGCCGGTCAAAACCGCAAGTCCGGTGGCGAATTCGATATCGAGCCGTTCGATCAGGACGATGTCACGGATCGACAGACGCGCCAGCATGGAACCAAATTTCCTAGCCGAGACCTAGAGGCCTATCTTCTTGAAGGTCCGGCTGATCCAGGACCCCTGATTCTCGCTCGGCTCGAGACCGCCGGATTTTACAAGATTATAGGCGTCCTTGTACCAGCGGCTGTCAGGAAAATTGTGGCCGAGCACGGCGGCGGCGGTCTGGGCCTCGCCGACGATGCCGATCGACATATAGGCCTCGGTGAGGCGATAGAGCGCCTCCTCGACGTGGCGCGTGGTCTGATATTGCGTCACCACGGTCTTGTAGCGGTTGATCGCGGCCGTGTAGTCGCGCTTCTGCATGTAGTAGCGGCCGACCGCCATTTCCTTGCCGGCGAGTTGGTCGCGTGCGCCCTCGATCTTGGCCTTGGCGGAAGTCGCATATTCGGAATTCGGATATTTGCGCACCACCTCTTCCAGAGAGGCGATCGCCTTCTCGGTGCGGCCCTGGTCGCGGCTGATATCCGGGATCTGGTCGTAATGCGACGCGGCGATGAGGTACTGCGCGTAGGCGGCGTCCGGGCTGCCGGGATGCAGAGTGACGTAGCGGGTCGCAGCGCCGATGCAGCCGTCATAGTCGCCGCTCTGGTAGGACGCGTAAGCCGACATCAGCAGCGATTTGCGCGCCCAGTCGGAATAAGGATGCTGGCGATCGACCTCCTCGAACTTCTTGGTCGCCGCCTTCATGTCCTTCTTTTCGTTCATGAGGTACAAGCCCTCATTGTAGATCTTGTCCGCAGGCTCCTCGACGAAGGTGTCGTCCTTCTGGGTGAACTTGTCCCAGAGCGCACCTGTACCGCAGCCGGCGAGCGGTACCGCGAGCAGCAAGAGAGTTGCCGCCTGAAGCAGCCGACGAGTTCCGAACGGAGAAACCAAGAGATATCCGCGCGTCATACGCTGTGCCGACATGAATTTTAGACCTGACGCCCTGTGATGCGGTGCCCGCCAGCCCATGATCCCCATCATGGGTGCGAAATGTATCGTGGTGCCTGCCACGCGACCACGTCGGTGTAACCGAAAATCGATTGTTAACCCATCGGATAGGCAGGCATTCCGCCCGGATTAAGGCGAAAACGCCGCAATCCTAGTCGATCCTGGTTACCAGGAGTTTCCCGGAGAAAGCGCCGCTTTGGCCGCCTGCGGCAGCAGAGCGTCAGGACACGTCCGGGCCGTAGGCCGCGGCGATCCTCCCGCCGACGATCCCGCTGCCAACCTCGACCACGGGACGCGTGGTGCGGCGAGCCGCCTCACCCTCGACCACCCGCCAAGCGGTACGGTCGGCAAGCAGTGTGGTCAGGACGGCGTGGTTGAGCTTGTGGCCGCCGCGCATCGAGCGATAGGCGGCGAGCAACGGCAGGCCGGCCAGCGCGAGATCGCCAACCGCGTCCAGCACCTTGTGGCGGACGCATTCGTCGGCGTAGCGCAGGCCCTCGGCATTGAGCAGTCGCTCGTCGTCGAACACGACGGTGTTTTCGAAGGAAGCGCCGCGGGCATAGCCCGCGCCCCACAGCCGCGCCTGATCGCACATCTGGCCGAAGGTGCGGGCGCGTGCGATTTCTCGGCGGAAGCGCTCGGGCGACAGATCGAGCGCGTAGCTCTGCCGGCCGATCACGGGATTAGCGAAATTGATCTCGATCTCGGCGCGGAAGCCGTTGGCGTAGGGGCGCAATTCGCCAAACGAATCGCCCATTGCCGCCGAGACCGGCTTGAGGACTTGGATGAAGCGGCGCGGCGCCGATTGGGTTACGATGCCGGCCTGGTCGATGGCCGCGACGAAGGGCGCCGCGCTGCCGTCCATGATCGGCACTTCCGGACCGTCGATTTCGATGGTGGCGTTGTCCACGCCCATACCGCGCAAGGCGGCCAGCACGTGCTCGGCGGTTGAAACGAGCGGACCCTCGCTGTCCCCCAGGACGGTCTGGAAGTCGGTCGCGACCACCTGCGCGGCCCTGGCCTGCACTTCGCGGTCGCAGCCATCGAGGCCGGTCCGGACAAAAACAAAACCTGCGTCGATCGGCGCAGGCCCAAGGGTTACGCTAACGGGAAGACCGGAATGAACGCCGACGCCGGCCACGGTGGCTTGCGCACGAAGCGTTGTTTGCCGGCTAAATTTCATCAGGAACCCGCCCCACTACGACCCATTGCGACTTATACTGAACCCGACTAATCGATCGAGATCGACCGTCCGAATCTCCGTATCCCCAAGTCACGCCCGAACCATAGTCACTGCCCCAAACAGCGCCAACTCACGCTTTTTTACCGATTGTTACCCCAAACCCGCCGTATTCGCGCCAAGGCTTAACCAAATTGCGCCGGGGTTTTGGACCGATGACGGCAGCTTTAGTGAAGCACCCAACAGGTAATTAATGATTTAAAATCAGTTGCTTGAATACGCAATCCGGACATGCAGGGGACAAAAGGAAAGGTCCCGGCGAGCGTCTCGCCGGGACCTTTTTGCGTCTGCCTTATTGTAACAATCCTCAGGTCGCCTGCCGCCGTAGGAAGGCTGGGATATCAAGATGGTCGTCTCCCTGTGGCGCCGGCGCAACAGGTGCGGGACGGCCATGGGCATCGAGACCCTGCGGCGCTGGCCGGCGGGCATATTCCGATACCGGCTCGCTGGCGGCAATCTGTTGCTGCACAGTACGCTGCGCCTTGCGCTCGGGCAGCGCCGGCATGGCGGGACCGGCGGTGCGGGCGGCGATCGGGGCTTCCGTTTCCTCATCACGACGACCGAGGCCGACATTGGCGAGGCGCTGGAGCAGCGACAGGCGGGTCTTTTGCGGGGTCTCCTCTTCAGCCTCGCCGCGGGCCTGACGAAGCTCGGCCTGGGCCGGCATCGGCAGTTCGTCGAGGCGCGGCATGCGCGGCGCGCGGGGCGGGGCACGCTCGGCCTGCGGCGGGATGAAGGTTTCCGGCGTCATCGGCTCATGCATGGCGAGCGGTGCCTGCTCGGGCTCCGGAAACAGCGTGGGCTTCTGTGCGATCGGGCGCACGGTGACGTCGCCATAGGTCTGCGGCGCGGGGGTCGACGGGACTTCTGAAACGGCAGCGGCGATGGCGGCAAGCGCCGCGCGCTCGACATTTGGACGCGGCGCGACCGGCGCGGCGGCGGGTGCGGCAGCCGGGATCTGCGCTTCAAGCTTCTGGGCGCGCTCGGCCAGGCGTTGGTTGTCGGCGCGGAGGCGCGCGGTCAGGTCGGCGAGACGGCTCTCGGCAGCGGCGGCCGGAGCCGCAGGAGCCTGCTGGAGCTGCTGCGGCGCGGCGTTCGCGACCGGAGCGGAGGTCGCCTGGCTGTTGCGGGCGATTGCAGCCTGCTCGATGCCGGTGGCGACGACCGAAACGCGGATCAGTCCGTCGAGAGCTTCGTCGAAGGTGGCGCCGACGATGATGTTGGCGTCCTGGTCGACTTCCTCACGGATGCGGGTCGCGGCTTCGTCGACCTCGAACAGGGTCAGGTCCTTGCCGCCGGTGATAGAGATCAAGAGGCCCTTGGCACCCTTCATCGAGGAATCGTCGATCAGCGGGTTGGCAATGGCGGCTTCCGCGGCGGTCAGCGCGCGCTTGTCGCCGGAGGCTTCGCCCGTCCCCATCATCGCCTTGCCCATCTCGCGCATGACGGCGCGGACGTCGGCGAAGTCGAGGTTGATCAGGCCCTCCTTGACCATCAGGTCGGTGATGCAGGCGACGCCCGAGTAGAGCACCTGGTCGGCCATCGCGAATGCGTCGGCGAAGGTGGTTTTCTCGTTGGCGACCCGGAACAGGTTCTGGTTCGGGATGATCAGCAGCGTGTCGACCACCTTGTGCAGCTCGGCGATGCCGGCCTCGGCGGTGCGCATGCGGCGGCCGCCCTCGAAGTGGAACGGCTTGGTGACGACGCCGACGGTGAGGATGCCCATGTCGCGCGCGGTCTTGGCGATCACGGGAGCTGCACCGGTACCGGTGCCGCCGCCCATGCCGGCGGTCACGAACACCATGTTGGCGCCCGAGAGATGGTCGCGCAGTTCGTCGATCACCTCTTCGGCGGCGGCGGCGCCGACGTTCGGCTGCGAACCTGCGCCGAGGCCTTGCGTCACGGCGGTGCCCATCTGCACGATGCGCTGGGCCTTCGACATCGTCAGCGCCTGCGCGTCGGTGTTGGCGACCACGAAGTCGACGCCCTGCAGGCCGGCCGTGATCATGTTGTTGACGGCATTGCCACCGGCGCCGCCGACGCCGAACACGGTGATGCGGGGCTTCAACTCGTGAATATCAGGAACGTTGATGCTGATGGTCATGTTTGCCTCTCGATCACGCGCGCGTGGGTTCGCCCCGGCCTGCGGCCGCGGGAGTTGGTGAAATCAGACATGTGCGGAAAGCGGTCATCAAAAGCCCTCGCGTAGCCATCGTCCGACCCTTCCGAAATAACCGCCGGTCCCTGTCCTGACCTGCTGCCGCGTATGCCGCGGTTCGACATGTTCGTGGTGAACATATTGCGGGTAGACGAGAAGTCCGGCCGGCACCGCGAACGCGGCGTTCTTCGCCTCGTTGGGCAGCCGGCCAAAACCGAGCGGACGTCCGCCCCGAACGGGCCGGCCGAGAATCTGCGTTCCAAGCTCGACGAGACCGGTGAGCTGCGAGGCGCCGCCCGAGAGCACGACGCGGCCCTTGGGCTCTGCCGCGAAGGGCGAATCCTTCAGCTTGTCCCGAACCATTTCGAAGACTTCCTCGGCACGATGCTTGACGATATTGGCGATGGTGGCGCGCGAAACGATCTGCGGCAGGTCCTGGTCGTCACCGGCTGTCGGCACAGACATCAGCTCACGCGAGTCCGATCCGCCGGTGATGACGGTGCCATATAACGTCTTGATTCGCTCGGCGTCGGCAATGGTCGCCGAGAGTCCGCGCGCGAGATCCATCGTGATATGTTGCCCGCCGACCGCAAATCCGGCCGCGTGCACGAAGCGACCGCCGGAATAGACCGCGATCGTGGTGGTGCCCGCGCCCATCTCGACCACGGCAGCGCCGAGATCGGCCTCGTCATCGGTCAGCACCGACAGCCCGGCCACATAGGGGCTCGCCGCCATGGCTTCGACGTTGAGATGGCAGCGCTCTACCGCCAGCATCAGATTCCGCGCCACGGTGGCGTCGCAGGTGACGACGTTCATGTCGACACCGAATTGATGCGCGACCATGCCGCGCGGATCGCGAATGCCCTTGACGCCGTCGAGCGTGTAGCCGACCGGCAGCGCATGCAGCACGGTGCGGCCCTCGCCGGTGGCGTGGCGCATGCCCGTGGAGGTGACGCGGCTGACATCGGCCGGCGTGACAGCGCCGCCGCGAATGTCGGCCGCGGCTTCGACCAAGTGGCCCGCGAGCCGGCCGCCGGAGACCGACAGCAAGACGGATTCGACCCGCACCTTGGCCATTTTCTCGGCAATTCCGACGGCCTGGCGCACTGCCTGCTCGCATTCGCCGAGATCGACCACCGCGCCGGCCTTCATGCCGCGCGACTGGATCTGGCTGTAGCCGATCAGCTCCACTGCATGGGTGCGGCCACGCAGCGCCTCGCTGGGCGCCGACGGCTTCAGCCGCGCGATCATGCAGGCGATCTTGCTGGTGCCGATGTCGAGGCAGGCGACGAGGCCGCCACGCTTGTGCGGCATCGGGCGCGTCTTCGGCGTCTGGGTGCGATCTAGACCGGTCATACGGGATCGGCCTTCTTTTTCTTCTTGTCCTTGAACAGGTCTTCGCGCGCCTTCGCGGCGTCATCGGACAGCTGCACAACCAGACGGTCGGGCAGACGCATGTCGACCGCGACGATGTCCTTCGAGAACAGCCTGTCGTCCTTGTCGAGCTTGGAGAGCGCCGCGAGCGCGTTGCCGACATCCTGCTCGGGCAGGCGGACATCGAGACCGTCCTTCAGCCTCAGGTTCCAGCGCCGCTCGCCGACATAGATCGCGGCTTTCGTCACCGAATTCACCTGCGGATAGCGAGCAAGCAGTGCCAGGAAGTCGCGGGCCTGGGTCTCGGCGCCCTTGCCGACCACGAGCGGCAGCGTGAGAAACCGGCGCGAGACATAGGGTTCGAGCACGGCGCCGTCGTCGGCGATGACCGAGAGCCGGCCGGCCTCCTGCCACAACGCGAACGCCTTGCGCTCGGTAATCTCGATCATCAGTTGGCCTGGATAGAGCTTCAGCACGGTCGCGTCCGCGATCCAGGGATTGGCCTTGAGCTTGTCGCGGACGTCGTCGGCATCGAGGAACAGCAGCGAGGAGCGGCCGCTGACGCCGCCGATCGCGAGGATCTCGTCCTGGCTGAGCTGCTTGCGGCCGTTGATCACGACGGAAGTGATGCGGAAGCCGGCCGAATTGGCCATAGCGTTGCGCGCATCGCTGACGGCGGTGATGAAATCCTGCAGATGGCCGCCCTTGACGATGCCGAGCCCGCAGCTGCCGATCAGCAGCAGCACGGTCAAGCTGATTCCGACCCGGCGCGGCAGATAGCGCTCGACCAGCGCGACGATGCGCGGCGGCGGCTCGCGCTCGACGACGGCCTTGGCCTTGAGCTTCTGCCTGATCGTGGCGGCGGCACGCGTCTCCGCGCGCTTGTCCTGCACCCACTCGCGCAGAAGCACGACCGCTCCGATAGCGGCCGCCTTCAGATCAGCTTGGGGCCTCAGCGATCTCACAAACGACCGGGTGAGGCTTCCTGCACCATCCATTGCACGAGCTCGTCAACAGTTTGCCCACGACACCGCGCGGGTCCTGGCGAACATGACGTCTCGGTCGTGCCGGGCCGGGTGATGGTCTTCGGTGGAAGAAACCGCTCCCCTTCAAAGCGTTCGCCGGCCGGATACATCCGAACGGCTCACGCGCCGGCAGCCAAAACGCCATATGCGCCGCCAGCGTTAACCTTCGGACGTCCTGGTAAACAAAAGGTAAAATTCGTTAACGCGGGATGCTTTTTGCCGAGGCAAGTGAGGCAGTTGCGCCACGATGTCCGGTATTTTACCGGTTTTAGCCGCCAAATCGGCCAATTTGGCCGGCCCGCCCGTTAACCAATCCTAATTATTTCCGCACCCGCCGCACGGCCAGCTCGATCAGATCGCGGAGGAAGTCGACAAAGGCGATGCCCTCGGCTTTCAGCGCCTTGGGGTAGAGTGAGGACCTGGTCAACCCGGGCAGCGTGTTGGTTTCGAGGTAGACCAGCCCCTTCTCCGAGACGATGAAGTCGGAGCGGGAATAGCCGGAGCAGGACATCGCCCGATGGGCCAGCATGGCCTGCGTCTTGAGCGCGGCGGTGACCTCGGGGGTGAAGCGGCCCGGGCAGATCTCCTGGGTCGATTTCAAAAGATATTTTGCGGCGTAGTCGAAATTGCCCTCACCCGGAATGATCTCGATCGGCGGCAGCGCAATGATCGAGCCATCGGTGCGTTCCAGAACGCCGCAGGTCGCCTCGACGCCGGCGATGTAGGGCTCGATCACATACTCTTCGTGCTTGGCCGCATTGCGGACGGCGACGAGATCCTGCTTGGCGTTGACGAAGATGAGCCCATAGCTCGATCCGTCGCGCGCAGGCTTTGCGATCAGCCTGCCATATTCGGCGAACGCGTCATCGACATTATCGAGCGCGATGCCCACAGGCGGCGTCACGCCACCGAGCGCGGCAAAGCGCTTGGCCGCGATCTTGTCGAAGGCGAGATGCGAGGAAGCCGAGCCGGAGCCGGTGAACGGCACGCCGCGCGCTTCGCACATCACCTGCAATTCGCCGTTCTCGGCGCACCCGCCATGCAGGCTCAGCACCAGCACGCGGTCTTCCGTCCTGGCCTGGTCCAGCGCCTGCGCGAGCGGAATGCCTGATGTGCCCGGCTTGAACTCGTCCTCGAAAGGACGGGCATGTTCGAGCAGTTGCCTGGACTGCACCACATGCACCTTATCCTCGATATCCCAGAACCAGAGATCGGCCTCGGGCAGCGCCTGATGCAGCGCCTGGGCGGATGCCACGGAAACCAGACGCTCGCGGTTGGAGCCGCCGAAGAGGATGGTGGTGCGCATGTTCTCTCGTCGCCTGTCCTGGTTAACCGGGAATTCCGATCCGCTTGATTTCCCAATGTAGCTCAATTCCGGAATTCGCCTTCACGCGTTCGCGCACAGTCTCGCCCAGCGTCTCAATGTCGTGCGCGGTGGCATCGCCCGTGTTGATCAGGAAATTGCAATGCATCTCGGAGACCTGCGCGCCGCCGACGCGCAAGCCGCGGCAGCCGGCAGCGTCGACCAGCTTCCAAGCGGAATGACCGGGCGGATTCTTGAAGGTCGAGCCGCCGGTCTTTTCGCGGATCGGCTGCGCCGTCTCGCGATGAGTTTGCACTTCGGCCATCCGCGCGCGGACCGCCTCGGCATCCCTGACCTCGCCGCGAAAACGCGCGGAAGTGAAGATGATGGACGGATCGAGGCCGCTGTTGCGGTAGACGAATCTCATATCGGCGTTGGAGAAGACATGCTTGGTGCCATCGCGCCCGACGCCGCGAGCCTCGATCAGCACGTCCTTGGTCTCGCCGCCATTGGCGCCCGCGTTCATACGCAGTGCGCCGCCGATCGTGCCGGGAATGCCGGAATAGAACTCAAGCCCGCCGATATTGGCCGAAGCCGCCACTTCGGCGACGCGCTTGTCGAGCGCTGCCGCGCCCGCCGTGACGGTATCGCCACTCGCAAGCGTCTCACCAAAAGCGCGCGGTGCCAGCCGGATCACGACGCCGGCGATGCCGCCATCGCGCACGATCAGATTGGAGCCGACGCCGACGACGTAGACCGGGATGTCCGGTGCAAGATGGGCGAGGAAGTAAGCGAGGTCGTCCTCATCGGCCGGCGTGAACAACACCTGCGCCGGGCCGCCGACGCGAAACCAGGTGAGCTCCGCCAGCGACTGGTTGGCAAGCAACCGTCCGCGCAGCTCCGACATTGCGGCTTTGAGTGAGGGCGTGATGTCGGGGAAGCTCACCGCCCTACCCCAGCGCCTTCAACTGATCGGGCAGCGCATAGGCCCATTGCGTGACGTTGCCGGCGCCCAGGCACACGACGAGATCGCCTGACTTGGCCAATCCCTTGACGATGCCCGCAAGCTCGGAAGCTGCCAGCAGCGGTATCACCTCCCGATGGCCGTGCGCGCGCAGGCCTGCAACGAAATGATCGCGGTCGATGCCGTCGATCGGCGTCTCGCCGGCGGCATAAACATCGGCGACGACCACGGTATCGGCGTCGTTGAAGCAGGTGCAGAATTCCTCGAACAACGATTGCAGGCGGGTGAAGCGATGCGGCTGCACCACCGCGACGATCTTGCCGTTGGTGGATTCCCGCGCCGCCTTCAGCACCGCCGCGATCTCCACGGGGTGATGGCCGTAATCGTCGATGACGGTGACGCCGTTCCACTCGCCGGTCTTGGTGAAGCGGCGCTTGACGCCGCCGAAGCCGGCGATCGCCTTGCGGATCGCCTCGTCCGACACGCCGAGCTGGCGGGCGACCGCGATCGCGGCCGTCGCATTGGAGGCGTTGTGACGGCCCGGCATCGGCAGCATGAGATCGGCGATCTCGTGCACGGCGCCGGTCTTGCGATCGCGGAACGCGACCTTGAACTTCGAGCCACCGCCCATGGGGGTGAGATCGAGGAGACGCGCATCAGCCTGAGGATTTTCACCGTAGGTGATGATGCGGCGATCCTCGATCTTGCCGACGAGGCTCTGCACCACGGGATGATCGATGCACATCACGGCAAAGCCGTAGAACGGCAGGTTCTCGACGAAATGCCGGAACGCATCCTGCACGGCGTCAAATGTCTTGAAATGGTCGAGATGCTCGGGGTCGACATTGGTGACAACAGCCACGTCCGTCGGCAGCTTCAGGAACGTGCCGTCGCTCTCGTCGGCCTCCACCACCATCCAGTCGCCTGCGCCAAGGCGCGCGTTGGAGCCATAGGCGTTGATGATGCCGCCGTTGATCACGGTCGGATCGAGCCCCCCGGCATCGAGCAGGGTGGCGACCATCGTGGTCGTGGTCGTCTTGCCATGGGTGCCCGCAATCGCGACGCAGCTCTTCAGCCGCATCAATTCGGCCAGCATCTCGGCGCGGCGCACCACGGGAATGCGCCGCTCGCGCGCCGCCATCAGCTCCGGATTGTCGCGCTTGATCGCGGTCGACACGACCACGACCTCGGCGCCGCCGACATTCTCGGCCTTGTGGCCGACCGAGACCTTTGCGCCCTTCTTGCGCAGTCGATCGAGATTGTAATTGTCGGCGGCGTCCGAGCCCTGCACGGCATAGCCGAGATTGACCAGCACCTCGGCGATGCCGCTCATGCCGATCCCGCCGATCCCGACGAAGTGGATGGGTCCGATCTCGCGCGGCAGTCTCATGCTTTGTTCCCTCGCCGCCTGACACGGCGGCACCTGGCCGACATCACGGCCAAATCAGCCGCGCCGTTCCTACTGGATGCCCCGCTTTGGAAGACGAAGACAAGGGCTTTTTCGCGTCAGATTCCCGCAACTTTGACCACCAGATCGGCGAGCCGCTCGGCGGCGTCGAGCCGCCCTGCCCGTTTTGCCGCAGCCGCCATTGCAGCAAGCCGCGCCGGTTCGGCCGCAAAGGCGGAAATCTCGGATGCCAACCGGTCGGAAGTGAAGTCGGTCTGCGGGATGCGGATGGCGCCGTCGACCTTGGCCAGCACGCCCGCATTGGCGAATTGGTCCTGATCGATCGAGCCGGGCAGCGGCACCAGGATCGAGGGCCGGCCGATCGCGGCGAGCTCGGCCACCGTGCCGGCGCCGGAGCGCGATACCACGAGATGATTGGACGCAAGCCGCGCCGGCAGATCCGTGAAGAATGGCGCCAGCTCAGCCTTGATCTTGAGCTTGTCGTAGATCGCGCGCACGCGGGTCATGTCCTCGTCACGGACCTGCTGGGTGAGGATGAGCCGTCCCCACAGCGCGGGCTCGAGCCGCTCGATCGCGCCGGGCACGATGTCGGCCATGATGCGCGCGCCCTGGCTGCCGCCGACGACCAGCAGGCGGAGCGGGCCATTCGCTTCGGGTGCGGCATAGGGCACGGCGGCCGCGGCGAGGACCGCGGGACGCATCGGCGTGCCGACCGTCGTGGTCTTGCCTGCCAGCGCGGGATCGCGGTCGAGCACACCCGGGAGCGACGTTGCGATGGCCTGGACGCGGCTCGACAGGAAACGGTTGGCGCGACCGAGCACGGCATTAGCATCGTGGATGATGCCAGGCACGCCTGCGAATTTTGCCGCAACCAGCGGCGGCAATGTCGGATAGCCGCCGAATCCGACGACGGCCACGGGCTTCAATCGCTTGATCAGCCGGTAAGCGGACAGCGTGCCGGTGGCGAGCGTCAGGCCGGCATAGGCGAGCTGGAGCGGATTGCGCCCGCGCGCGGTCTCACTGGCGACGACGTCGATCATGTCCTTGCTGAACAGCCCGCTGTAGCGCAACGCGCGGTCATCGGTGACAAGGCGCACGCGAATGCCGCGCCGGATCAGCTCGACACCGAGCGCCTCCGCCGGAAACAGATGGCCGCCAGTGCCGCCCGCGGCGAGAAGAATCAAGGGGGACGTGTCCATGGAGAGGCCTTTTACAAGGTCTTTCCCGTCATTGCGAGCTTACGCGTAGCTCCGCATCGCCTCGGCGTGGCCGCTGGCCTCAACCTCGGTGCGCGGGCGCAGGCGCGTCAGGGCCAGCATCATGCCGACGCCGTAAGCCAGCGACACGATCGAGGAACCGCCGTAGGAGATGAACGGCAGCGTCATGCCCTTGGCGGGGATGAGCTGGAGGTTGACCGACATGTTGATCGCCGCCTGCACGCCAAACAGGATTGCAAGGCCCGAGGCCGCAAACCGCGAGAACATGTCCTCATTGGCATAGGCGCGCGACAGCGTGCGGATGACGACGAAGGCGAACAGCGCCAGCATGGCAAGGCACAGGATGATGCCGAACTCTTCGGCGGCAACCGCGAACACGAAGTCAGTATGGCTGTCCGGCAGGCTGCGCTTGGCGATGCCCTCGCCCGGCCCGAGCCCGAACCAGCCGCCATTGTAGAAGGCCTCCATCGCGGTATCGACCTGGAACGTGTCGCCGGAGGCCGGATTCATGAAGCGCTTGATGCGCCCTGCGACGTGCGGAACGAACAGATAGGCGCTGAACAGGCCGGCCGCGCCGAGGCCCGCGAGGCCGAACACCCAGATCATGCGCATGCCCGCGATGAAGAACAGCGAGCCCCACACCATCAGGATCAGCATGGTCTGGCCGAAGTCCGGCTCCATCACCAGCAGCGAAACCAGCATCAGGAGCAGCACCAGCGCCATCGAGGTCGCCGGCATCTCGGGCCGCTTGGTCGATTCCGCAAACAGCCAGGCTGCGATGACGACGAAGGACGGTTTTGCGATTTCGGAGGCCTGGATGTTGACGCCGATGAGGGTGATCCAGCGCCGCGAGCCCTTCACCTCTGGACCGACGGCGAGCGTCACCACGATGAGGATGATGCTGATCGTGAAGATGATCAGCGCACTTCGCCGGATCGAGCGCGGCGACAGGAAGGACACCCCGATCAGCACCAGAAACGACGGCACCAGAAACATCACGTGACGATTGAAGAAATGGAACGGATCGAGCCCGATGCGGGTCGCGACCGGCGGGCTCGCCGCCAGCGACAGGATGACGCCGGTCAGCATCAGCACCAGGATGGCGCCGAGCAGCGGCTTGTCGACGGTCCACCACCACTCGGTAAAGGGGGTGCGTTCTTCACGGGAGAGCATGTGCGGCCGCTTTCGGACAGAGGTCCGTCCATTGGTCGCCGAGGTTGGTTACCGGGGGGTTAATGGATCGTTCAAGTTTTGAAGAGTCTCGTGCCCCGGACGCAGCGCAGCGCGCCGCCTCTTCGCGGCGTGGTGCGCTGCAGAGCCGGGCCCATGACCGCTTCTGGGTTCCGGCTCGGCGGAGCAGCGCTACGCGCTGCAACGCGTCCGGGACACGAGAGCCCTATTCATAGTTGATCGCGACGTCCCCCGCGCGCTGATCGCGTTTGTCGATCTGGCCTGGCTCGGGAATGAAACCGATCCTCACCGCCCGATCGCTGCTCCAGGCGACGACGACCTCGAGATGCCCGCGAACGCTGACGAAGGTCGGCGTGCTCTCGGGCGAGAACGTCCGGCCGCGAGCGATGATGCTGGCTTGCGTGCTGTCGGGCACCGTCGCTCCGCACGTCTTCCAAACCACGACAACCAATTGATTGCCGCTCGGGGAGGCGAATGCCCGCTGACGAACGACGCGGCATGCGCCGAACCCGCTCATGACATTGTCAATCAGGACAACACAGAGGAAGCCGACCGGAACAGCAAGAGCGACGACGAGTCCGATCCAGCGTCGCCGCGACATCCTCACACTACCGGCTTCACACCCGGCAGCGCCTGCACCAGCTCGCGGAACCTGGTGCCGCGGATCTCAAAGTTGCGGTACTGGTCGAACGAGGCGCAGGCCGGCGACAGCAGCACGACCGCATCCGTGAGGCCGGACGCTTCCGCGTCGCGCGAGGCGTGCTCAACGGCGACATCCAGCGTCTGGCTGATCTCGTGCGCGACCTCGCTGCCGAGCGTTCCGGAAAATTCTTGCGCGGCCTCGCCGATCAGATAGGCCTTGCGGATGCGCGGGAAGAAGCCGGTCAGGCTGGTGATGCCGCCCGCCTTCGGCTTGCCGCCGGCGATCCAGAAGATGTCGGCGAAGGACGACAGCGCATGCGCGGTGGCGTCCGCGTTGGTACCCTTGGAGTCGTTGACGAACAGGACGTGGCCGCGGCGGCCGACCTGCTCCATGCGGTGCGCCAGCCCGGGAAAGCTGCGCAGGCCATTCTGCAACACGTCCTGGCTGATGCCCATCGCCAGCGCCGCTGCGGCTGCACACGCCGCGTTCTGCGCGTTGTGCAGGCCGCGCAGCGAACCGATGCCGCCGAGCGTGGCAATCTCACTGCGCGCGCCGCCCGACGTACGCACGATGGTGCCGTACTCGACATGCATGCCGCTCGCCAGTGGATTCTTCACGGAGATGCGCACCACATTCTTGCCGGCGCGATCGAGCCGATCGGCGATGTCGCGGCAATAGCCGTCATCGACGCCGACGATCGAGGTGCCCCCGCCTTGCACGTTCGCAACAAGTCGCTCCTTCACCGCCGCGTAGCACTCGATCGTGCCGTGACGATCGATGTGGTCTTCGCTGACATTGAGCAGGATGCCGACGGACGGGTCGAGCGAGGGCGTGAGGTCGATCTGGTAGGACGACATCTCGATAACGTGGACGCGGCCCCTGCGCGGCGGCTCCAGCGACAGGATCGCGGTGCCGATATTGCCGCCCATCTGGGTGTCATAGCCGGCAACCTTCGTCAGATGCGCGATCAGCGCCGTCGTGGTCGACTTGCCGTTGGTGCCGGTGATGGCGACGAACGGCGCATCCGGCGCGTGACGGCGACGCTCACGGCAGAACAGTTCGATATCGCCGATCACCTCGACGCCGGCTTCGCGCGCCTTCAGCACGCTCCAATGCGGCACCGGATGGGTGAGCGGCACGCCGGGCGCGAGCACGAGCGCGGCGAATTTCGCCCAGGAGACGTTGCGCAGATCCGCGGTGATGAAACCGGCCTGTGCCGCCTTGGCGACGTTGTCGGCATTGTCGTCGGCGGCGATCACCTCGGCACCGCCGCCCTTCAGCGCGTGGCAGGAGGCGAGCCCCGAGCCACCGAGGCCGAACACCGCGACCGTCTTGCCGGCGAAGGATGTGACCGGAACCATCGTGATACCGTCACCGCAGCTTCAGCGTGGAGAGGCCGGCGAGCGCCAGCATCACCGAGATGATCCAGAAGCGGATCACGATCTGCGGCTCCGTCCAGCCGAGCTGCTCGAAATGGTGATGGATCGGCGCCATGCGGAAGATGCGCTTGCCCGTCAGCTTGAACGACACCACCTGCACGATCACCGAGACCGCCTCCAGCACGAACAGGCCGCCGATCACCGCAAGCACGATCTCGTGCTTCACCGCGACCGCGATCGATCCCAGCATGCCGCCGAGCGCCAGCGAGCCGGTGTCGCCCATGAAGATCGAGGCCGGCGGCGCGTTGAACCAGAGGAAGCCGAGCCCGGCCCCCAGCAGCGCGCCGCAGAGCACGGCAAGCTCGCCGGTACCGGCGACATATTTGATCTGGAGATAGTCGGCGAACACCGCATTGCCGGCGAGGTAGGCGATCATCGCAAAGCTCGCGGTCGCGATCATCACGGGCACGATGGCGAGGCCGTCGAGACCGTCGGTGAGGTTCACCGCGTTGCCGGCGCCGACGATGACGAAGGCGCCGAATACGACGAAGAACCAGCCGAAATGCAGCACGGTATCCTTCAGGAAGGGAATCGTCAGCGCGGTCGATGCGGGATCACGGTTCAGCCGCACCAGCGCATAGCAGGCGGCCAGCGCGATGATGCCCTCGATCAACAGGCGCAGCTTGCCGCCGAACCCGCTCGTGGTCTGCTTGGTGACCTTGAGGTAGTCGTCATAGAAGCCGACGAAGCCGAAGCCGAGCGTCACCGCGAGCACGATCCAGACATAGGGATTGAGCGGATTGCACCACAGCACGGTGCCGACCGTAAGGCCGGACAGGATCATCAGCCCGCCCATGGTGGGCGTGCCCTTCTTGGCCAGATGCGATTGCGGACCATCGGTGCGGATCGGCTGGCCCTTGCCCTGGCGGATGCGCAAATGATCGATGATCCAGGGCCCGAACAGGAACACGAACAGCGCGCCGGTGACGATGGCGCCGCCGGTGCGGAAGGTGATGTAGCGGAAGACGTTTAGAACGGTGCGCACGGCACCGACGCCCGGAAATGTGTTGGAGAGGTCGATCAGCCAGTAAAACATTCAGTCGGTCCTATGGCGCCTTTCGCACGCGGGCTTGCTCAGGCCTCATCGTCGCACGCGCATTCGCGGGTCTTGATCATGGGGCCGAGCGACCTCAAGAAACCGAACGGCGGCGCGCCGCAAAGGGTGGGATTCGGGAACTGCGCCTTCCAAGCAGTTTACGCCTTTGCCTGCAAGGCGGCCACCAGGCCCGGCACAAACTTGTTGACCCAGAACATCTTCTTGCTGCCCTTGACAACCACGACATCGCCTGCCTTCAGCAGGCCTGCGACCTCGCCCGGCTTCAGCGTGGCGGGATCGTCGTGCCAGCCCAGCCCCTTGCCGGGGGGAAGCACGTCGTAAAGGTGGCGCATCAGAGGCCCGACGCAATAGATACCATCGATGCCGTCGAGATGCGCGGCGAGCGCGGTGTGGTAGTGAGGTGCATCGTCGCCAAGTTCCAGCATGTCGCCGAGCACCGCAATGCGGCGCCCGCCGCTCGTACTGCGCGCCTGAAGGCTTTGCAGCGCGGCCGTAACACTCGCCGGATTGCCGTTGAAGCTGTCGTCGATCACCGTGACGCCACCGACCGCCTGTTCCACGCCGCGGCCGGTCATGATGCCCACCCGCTCGAGCTTGATCGCAAGCGTCGCCACATCGAGATGGGCGGCATGGATCGACGCGAGTGCGGCTAGCGCATTCTGCACGCGGTGCGGGGCGCCCGGCGTCAGGCTGAAAGCGATCTCCTTCTTGCCGATGCCGGCCACGACCTGCCAGCTCTCGCCGTGCGGCGCGTGGGCGATCTCGTGCACTTCGGCCTTCTCGCCGAAGCGCACCACCTTGCCCTTCCAGTCGGGCGCCCTGATCCCGGCCGGCAGCACCAGCACGCCGTGCTCGGGCAGTCCGTGCGCGATCGACACCTTCTCGCGCTTGATGGCATCGAGCGAGCCGAGCTTCTCCAGATGTACCGGCTGGACGTTGACGACCAGCGCGACAGTCGGCCGCGTCAATTCGCTGAGCCGAGCGATCTCGCCAGTCTGGTTCATGCCCATCTCGATGACCCAGAGGCTGGCGTCCGGCCGGGCATTGCACAGCGTCAGCGGCACGCCCCAGAAGTTGTTGAAACTCGAAGGGCTCGCATAGGCATGGGGATAGGCCGCGAGGAACTCCTTGGTGCTGGTCTTGCCGGCGCTGCCGGTCAGGCCGATCACCGGCCCCTTGAAGCGCGCGCGCGCGGCGCGGGCGAGGCCCCAGAGACCATCGATCAGCGTGTCCTTCACAACGATCTGCGGAATGCGGATGCCCGCGATCTCGTGCGGCACGATCATCGCGACCGCGCCTGACGCCTCCGCCTGGTCTGCGAATTCCCAACCGTCGCGCGCGCTGGCGAAGGCCGAGATGAAGCCGCCGCTCGGCGTGCCTGATAGCGCGACGAACAGGCTGCCCGGCTTCACCAGGCGGCTGTCCTGGGTGACGAAGTCGATTTCAGTGTCCGGGAATGATCCTGTCACGCCCAGCGCACGCGCTACCTCGGCGACCGTCCATAAAGGCCCGCTCATGCGCCCCTCGATGCTAATGCGGCAGCAACCGCCTCGTGATCACTGAACGGCAGGACCTCGCCGCCGACGATCTGCCCGGTCTCGTGCCCCTTGCCGGCGACGAGCAGCGCATCGCCCTCCTCGAGCTCCTCGACCGCGGTGCGGATCGCCGCCGCGCGATCGCCGATTTCCCGCGCGCCCTTGGCGGCGGCGAGGATCGCGGCGCGAATGGCCTCCGGCTTCTCGCTGCGCGGGTTGTCGTCGGTGATGATGACGCGATCGGCATTTTGAGCCGCGATCTCGCCCATGATCGGCCGCTTGCCGGCGTCGCGATCACCACCGGCGCCGAACACCACGACCAGCCTGCGCCTGGCATAGGGGCGCAGCGCCTGCAACGCCTTCGCCAGTGCGTCGGGCTTGTGCGCATAGTCGACGAAAACAGGCGCGCCATTGTGCTCGCCGACGCGCTCCAGCCGGCCCTTGGCGCCTTCGAGATGTTCGAGATGCGCGAACACGCCTGCGGCATCGCTGCCGGTGCCGATGGTAAGGCCAGCCGAGACCAGCGCGTTCTCGATCTGGAATTCGCCGACCAGCGGCAGCCGCACCGCATAGGTCTTGCCGCGGTGTTCGAGGCCAAGCTTCTGTGAAAAGCCTTCGACCACGACCTCGGTGAGACGGATCCCCTCGCCGGCCCCATCGCCGTTACGCCCCACCGCCATCACACGCAAACCATGAGACTTCGCGGCGTCGATCGCTTCGGCCGAGCAGTCATGATCGGCTGAAATGACGGCCGCGCCGCCAGGCGGAACAAGCTCGCGGAACAGCCTGAGCTTTGCTGCGAGATAATGCCCGACGGTCGGATGGTAATCCATGTGGTCGCGCGAGAGATTGGTGAAGCCGCCGGCGGAGATACGCACGCCATCGAGGCGATATTGATCGAGCCCGTGCGACGACGCCTCGAACGCGAGATGCGTCACGCCTTCGCGCGCGATCTCGTCGAGCTGCCGATGCAGCGCGATCGGATCCGGCGTGGTCAGCGAGCCATAGACGGTGCGTTTCGGCGAGACGAGGCCGATGGTGCCGATGCTGGCCGAGGCATGCCCCAGCCGCTCCCAGATCTGGCGCGTGAACGCGGCGACCGAGGTCTTGCCGCTGGTTCCGGTCACCGCGGCAATGGTCGCAGGCTGCGCCCGGAAAAAACTTGCGGCAGCCAGCGCCAGCGCGCGGCGCGGGTTGGCGACAGCGATAAAGGGCACCTTGCAGCCATCAGGCGCGTGATCGCCCGCCACTGCGACCGCGCCGGCCGCAATGGCCGCATCGATGAACCGCGCACCGTCCGTCTTGCTGCCGGCGAGCGCAAAGAAGAGATCGCCCGGCTTGACCACGCGGCTGTCGAGCGCAACGCCTGTGACCTCGAGCGCCGCGGCAGCGGGCTCGATTGCGGCATCATTGCCAAGGAGGTCACGCAGCTTCATGGTCTTCCAGTCGCCGTGCCGAAAAAGCCGAATCCCAACGGAAAATCCCCGACTCAACAGCGGCTACGGCCTACCCAATTGATTACTGGGTTGTCCTGGATGCCGCAAGAATAAGGCGGTCCGCAGGCGGCAGATCGAAGCGCGGTTCAATGCCCAAAAGCGGTCCGATGCGGGCAATGACATTGCCGGCCGTGGGCACGGCGTTCCAGCCCGAGGTGATGAAGCCGTAGGTTTCCTTCAGCGGCTGCGGCTCGTCCAGCATGATCAGGAGCTGGTATTTCGGCTTGTCCGCCGGCATGATCGCGGTGAACGCCGTCAGCACCTTCTTCTTGGCATAGCGGCCGTTAATGACCTTTTCGGCGGTGCCGGTCTTGCCGCCAATATAATAGCCGGGGACGTTGGCTTTCTTGGCGGTACCGATCTCGGCGTTCAGTCGCATCAGGAAGCGCATCTTGTCGGAGGTCTCGGGCTTGATCACGCGCTTTGCGATCGCCCGCGCCTCCTCCTCGGAGCGCTTCAGGAAAGTCGGCGGAATCAGAAGGCCGCCATTGGCGAGCGCGCTGACGCCCATCACCGCCTGCAGCGGCGCGACCGCAATGCCGTGACCGAATGCGATGGTGATGGTGTTGAGATCGCCCCAATGCCGCGGCACGATCGGCGAGGCGCTTTCCGGAAGCTCGGTGCGGAGCCGCTCGAGCTGGCCCATCTTGCGCAGGAATGCCTTGTGCGCCTCGACGCCCTGCGACAGAGCGATCCGCGCCGCGCCGACGTTGGAGGAGAAGGTGAACACTTCCTTCATGTTCAGGAAGCGGCCCTTCGGCTCATCGTCATGAATCGCGAACTTGCCGTAGTGCAGCGGCCCGCGCGCATCCCACAGCGAATCGAGGCCGTACTTGCCGGTATCGAGCGCCATCGCGAGCGTGAAGGCCTTGAAGGTCGAGCCCATCTCGTAGACGCCTGTCGTCAGGCGGTTGATGCGGTCGGGATCGTGGGCTTCCTTCGGATTGTTCGGGTCGAAATCCGGAACCGAGACCATGGCCACGATCTCGCCGGTGTTGACGTTGGTGACGAGGCCGGAGGCCGCCTTGGCGTGGAATTTCTCCTTGGCCTTGAGCAACTCGTCGCGCAGCGCGTGCTCGACGCGCAGATCGACCGACAGCTCGATCGGCTTCTGCAACCGGTCAATGGCAAAGCCGGCGCGGTGGAGATCGGCGAGGCCCTGGTTGTCGAGCCACTTCTCCATGCCGGCAATGCCCTGGTTGTCGATGTTGACCAGACCGATGAGGTGGGCGACCTCGTTGCCGGTCGGATAGACGCGCTTGTTCTCCCGCAGGAAGCCGATGCCGGGGATACCGAGCTTGTGGATGTCCTGCTGCTGCTTCGCCGTGATCTCGCGCTTGAGCCAGACGAACCCCTTGCGCGTCCTCAGGCGCTCGCGCACCTCGGCCTCGTCGAGATCGGGCACCGTCGCGGTCAGAAGCTCGATCGCCTCATCCTTGTCGATGATGCGGCGCGGCTCGCCGAACAGGCTGGACGCCTTGACGTCGGTCGCGAGGATCGCGCCGTTGCGGTCGACGATGTCAGGCCGTGCGGTCGCCACCACTTCCTGCGAGGCGGCGCGCCGCGCACTATGCGCATCGGCGCCGATCGCGAACATCACGAGCCGGCCGCCAATCAGGGCGTAGACGGTGGCAAAGGCCAGCATCGCGAGGCCAACGCGCGCGCGCGCCTTCGCGGCGCGATCGACATTACGCCCGTAGAGCAGGCTGCGGATCAGCCGCTGCCGCCAGGGTTCAGGTGGCCGCACGGTGGATTTGGCCGGAACGGCGCTCATTGCTTGTCCTCGGGCTGAGGCACGGAGCCGGTGACGCTGTCCGGATCGCTCGCGGCTTCGATGGTGCTGATCATGGACCCGATCGGATCAGGTTCGCCTGGCCTGAACATCCGCGGCGGGCGGTCCGGCAGGTTCTTCAGGGAATCGTATTGCGTGCCGTTGATGGGCTTGAGCGCCAGATGTCGCTCGACGAGGCCCTGCAGACGCAGGGGTGCATCGAGCTTGGCCCATTCGGAGCGCAGCTGTGCGATCGCATCGCGCTGCTCGCGGATCTCGGCGTGCAGCCGCAGCACCCTTTCGACGCGGGCGGTGGAATCCATCTTGATCCGGTAGACATAGGCGGCCGCGAAGATCAGTGCGCCGATGACGAGAAGGTGGATGAAGCGCATTGTGCTAGCCGCCCCTCATCACGTCGGAGAGTTTTGGCCAGGACGGGCGCTCGTCATCGGCATGAGCCGGCGCCGAGGTGCGCTCGGCGGCGCGGAGCTTCGCGGACCGGGCGCGCGGATTGTGCGCGACCTCCTCTTCGCCGGCGATCACGGGTCTGCGCGTCAGAAGCTGGAAGCTCGGCGCTGTTTGCGCCACCTCCGGCAGATGTCGCGAGCCGCCGCCGGTCCTGGACCGCTCGGTGAGGAAATTCTTGACGATGCGGTCTTCCAGCGAGTGGAACGAGACCACCACGAGACGCCCGCCGGGCTTGAGCACGCGCTCGGCAGCAGCCAGCGCGCTCTGGAGCTCTTCGAGCTCTTCGTTGACGAAGATGCGAAGGGCCTGGAACGTCCGTGTTGCCGGATGAATGTCGCCCGGCTTCGACCGCACCACCCGGCCGACCAGGTCGGCCAGCGCGCGCGTGGTGGTGAACGGCGTCTCCTGCCGGTCGGCGACGATGGCGCGGGCGATGCGCCGCGACTGCCGCTCCTCGCCGAACAGATAGATGATGTCGGCAAGATCGCTTTCCGAGGCGCGGGCGACGACATCGGCTGCGGTCGGTCCCGTCTGCCCCATCCGCATGTCGAGCGGACCATCGAGGCGGAAGGAGAAGCCGCGACCGGCCTGGTCGAGCTGCATCGACGACACCCCGACGTCCATCACGACGCCGTCGACCGTATCGACACCTTGCGAAGCGCAGACCTCGGCGAGATTCGAAAAGCGGTCCTCGACCAGCGTCAGCCGGCCCGCGGCGCCCGCGACCAGCTCGGCGCCGCCCGCGATCGCTGTGCGGTCGCGGTCGATCGCGATCACGCGTGTTCCTGATATA
Source organism: Bradyrhizobium sp. CCBAU 51627 (assembly GCF_028128765.1). GTDB lineage: Bacteria > Pseudomonadota > Alphaproteobacteria > Rhizobiales > Xanthobacteraceae > Bradyrhizobium. The sequence goes on along the minus strand of NZ_LBJG01000024.1, from coordinate 272,258 downwards.
TCGAGGATGGCGCGGCTGTAGCCGCCGGCGCCGAAAGTGGCATCGATATAGACGCCACCCTCGCGGGGCGCGAGATGCGCGATCGCCTCGCGGCCGAGCACGGGAATGTGCGGCGCGTCGCTCATGCCTCGCGCCTGCCGGGTGCGCAGGAAAGCTGGCACGTCAAATCGGGGGCGAAGCAGCCCATCACGTCTCGAATAATTCCGCGTCGCGGTGGTTCCACGACAAAGCCCCTCTTCAGCATACTTGCCAGCATGCCGGCCGCGCCCGGTCGTCCCGGGCGGCAACCCCGGTGTTCCCAGTGGAATATGTCGGGCAGCCATGGGATTTCGAGCCAAAAACGCTTTTTTGGCCGCCTCCGGACGCGGGTCGGCTCTTCACCTCTCAGTAACGGCGCTTAGCGTTAAGAAAGCGTTGATCGGCTCGTTACATCTCGAAAAGGTCCTGGGGAGGTGATGCCTCATCCACACACTAAGCCCAAATTGCAGCGTTACCCGAACCGCGCGGTTGCGCTGACCGGAGGGTAAAGGAATAGTAAAGAGAAGGGCTTGGCCCACTCCTCGTCCGATTCTGGGTTGTTCATGTCGTCCGGTCCGTCCACGCCGTCTGGTACTGATTCGAAGCGTCAGCGCGCCCTGCCGGTTCCCAAAGCGGCGGCGACCATGCGGACGTTCGACCCGGATTCGTCGATCGTCTCGGACGTCATCCCCTCCCCCAATCATGGCGACCGCAACAAGGGCCGGCAGCCCGACATGATCGTGCTGCACTACACGGGCATGCCCGACGTCGAGGGCGCGCTGGCCCGATTGTGCACCGCCGGTACCGAAGTCTCGGCCCATTACGTCGTGCTGGAGGACGGCCGCATCGTGCAATGCGTGCCGGAAGCGCGGCGCGCCTGGCACGCCGGCGTCTCGTCCTGGGCCGGCGAGGACGACATCAATTCCTGCTCGATCGGGATCGAGATCATCAACCGCGGCCACGATTGGGGCTATCCGGAATATCCGCTGCGCCAGATCGCGGCGGTAATCGCGCTATGCCGCGGCATCATCCTCCGCCGCAAGATCCTGCCGCAGCGCGTGCTCGGCCATTCCGACGTCGCGCCCGCGCGCAAGAAAGATCCCGGCGAGAAATTTCCCTGGCATTCGCTCGCCAATTCCGGCGTCGGCCACTGGGTGACGCCGGCGCCGGTCGTGCGCGGCGAAACCCTGATGCTCGGTACCATCAGCGACGCAGTGCTGAGCCTGCAGCAGGCGCTCGCCCGCTATGGCTATGGCGTGCCGCTCACGGGCAAATACGACGCCTCGACGATGGAGGTCGTCACCGCATTCCAGCGTCACTTCCGTCCCGCGCGGCTGGATGGCGTTGCGGATCACTCGACGCTGACGACCTTGCAGGCGCTGCTGGCGAGCCTGCCGACGGACGGGACGAACGTCGCGTCGAAGTGACGGCGAACGCCACCCGACCGTCGTTGCGAGGAGCCCTTGCGATTAAGCAATCCGCACAGTCCCAACTGGGGCCGTCTGGATTGCACAGCAATGACGGAGTGTGTGGCGGCACCTACTCCATCTCCCCGACCCGCCGCGCATACAACCGTCGCAACGGCTCGAGTTGCGTCGCCTCGGTCGCCGCGGCATAGGCTTCCCGCGCTTCCTGCTTCCGCCCCAGTCGCCGCAACAAATCAGCGCGCACTGCGGGCAGCAGTTCGTAGCCATCCAGCCCACCGCGCGCTGCGATCGCGTCAACGAGGTCGAGCGCCCGCGCCGGGCCGTCAACCATCGAGACCGCGGCCGCATGGTTGAGCTCAATCACCGGCGACGGATTGATGCGCAGCAGGACTTCGTAGAGCCCGGCGATCTGCGGCCAGTCGGTCTGACCGTAGCTCGGGGCACGAGCATGCAGCGCGGCAATCGCGGCCTGCACCACATAAGACTGCGGCCGCCCCGGCACGCGCAGCGCCTCATCGACAAGACGCGAACCCTCCTCGATCTGCGCGCGGTCCCAGAGCGAGCGGTCCTGCTCTTCCAGCAGGACGATATCGCCGGCCGCGGTCTCGCGTCCGGCGCGGCGCGCATCGTGCAACAGCATCAACGCCAGCAGGCCCTTGATCGCGGCACGATCGGGCATCAGACGGTCGAGCAAGCGCGCGAGCCTGATGGCTTCGGCCGTAAGATCGGGCCGCATCAGGTCCGCGCCCGAGGTTGCGACATAGCCTTCCGTGAAAACGAGATAGATCACGGCGAGCACGCCATCGAGCCGCGGCGCCAGCGCGTCGCGCTCCGGTACTTCATAGGGAATGCCGGCAAGCCTGATCTTCTGCTTGGCGCGAACGAGGCGCTGTCCCATCGCATCCTCACTGACGAGGAAAGCGCGCGCGACCTGAGCTGTGGAGAGGCCGCAGACCGTGCGCAGCGTCAGCGCGACCTGGACTTCTGACGCGAACGCCGGATGGCAGCAGGTGAAGATCAGCCGCAGCATGTCGTCGTCGAGCATCGCCGGCGGCTCGGCCGGCGCTTGCGCGTTGAGCTCGAGTTCATGCAGAAGCGCCTGCTGCTTACCGCGGAAGGCGGCCTGGCGGCGGACACGATCGATCGCCTTGTTGCGGCCGACATTGACCAGCCAGGCGCGCGGATTGTCGGGAAGCTCGCCCGCCGACCAGCGTTCCAGCGCAACCGCGAACGCATCCTGGAGCGCGTCCTCGGCGAGATCGAAATCACCGACGAGGCGGATCAGGGTGGCCAGTGCCCGCCCCGCCTCGTCGCGGAAGATCTTGTCGATGTCGCTGGCCGCGATCACTTGTAGATCATGACCGGCCGGACCTCGATCGATCCTCGCTTGGCATCGGGGATGCGCGCCGCGAGCGCCACGGCGTCGTCGATATCCTTGGCTTCGACCAGATAATAACCGCCGAGCTGCTCGCGCGTTTCTGCGAACGGACCGTCGGTGGTCATGGTCTTGCCGTCGCGAACGCGTACCGTCGTCGCCGTCGTCGTCGGCTGCAGCCCGTCGCCGGCCTTGAAATGGCCGCTCTGAATGATCGACTGCGTGTAGGCGCCGTACTCTCCCGTCAGCTTCTGGCGGTCCGTGGCGCTCATGTCGGTCATGTAGTTTTCGTTCCGATAGATCAACAGCAGATACTGCATGGTTCAACTCCTGTGGTTCGGCTGGATCGCCGACACCAGTCGAACGGGACCGACGTCAAACGACATCATCGCGAATTATTTTTGAGATCATTTGTTGATCATGACCGGCCGGACTTCGATCGACCCATCCCTGGCGCCGGGAATCCGCGCCGCCAACGCGATTGCCGCGTCGAGATCCTTGGCCTCCACGAGATAGTAGCCGCCGAGCTGCTCGCGGGTCTCTGCGAAGGGACCGTCGGTGGTCATAGCCTTGCCGTCGCGAACGCGAACGGTCTTCGCAGTTGAAGTCGGCTGGAGCCCGTCGCCGGCCTTGAAGTGGCCGCTCTGGGCGATTTCCTGGGTATAGGCGGAATACTCGGCCAGAAGCTTCTGGTAATCCGCGGGCGCCATCTGACTCTGTTGCGCTTCGTTCCGGTAGATCAGCAGCAGATACTGCATTGCTCAACTCCTGTTGCTCGGCTGGATCGCCGCATCCAGTCGAACGGGGGCCGCGCCCAACGACATCTTCAGGATAAATTATTTGAGGCCCGGTTACGCCGGGATATTGCCTTGACGAAACCGTCACAAATGCTCATTGCCTAGGCTGTCAGTCGGCCGGACGGCCGCCCCTGCAAGTGCCGAAAGGCCGCCGGGGAGGAAAGTCCGGGCTCCCTTGACATGCGGTGCCGGATAACGTCCGGCGGGGGCGACCCCAGGGAAAGTGCCACAGAGAACGAACCGCTCCCTCCTCGGAGGAAGTAAGGGTGAAAAGGTGCGGTAAGAGCGCACCGCGGGTCCGGCAACGGAGCCGGCATGGTAAACCCCACCGGGAGCAAAACCGAATAGGGACGGCTTAAGCGGGCTGTTCGCGAAAGCGATAACGCCGCGGGGCGATGTCAGGCCCGCCGTCCGGGTAGGTTGCTCGAGGCCATGTGCAAACGTGGTCCCAGAGGAATGGCCGTCACGTATCGCTTGCGCAAGCGGGCGGTGCCCTACAGAACCCGGCTTACAGGCCGGCTGATATCTTGCAACGAGGGGTTCGATGCTAGCGCATCGGACCCCTCACCAATTTCACCGCTGTCATTCCGGGGCTCGCGAAGCGAGAGCCAGAATGACGGGCGCGAGTCAGGCAACGATCTCCTGCAATACGTCCATCAATGCCTCTGGCGCCGTCACATTCGGCGCGTGGCTGGCATCGAGCTCGAAATAGCGCCAGCCCTCTTCGCTCTTCGTGCGTCTTGCGAACTGCCCGAAAACATCGCCCGGCGGAATGCGTTTGCAGTAGATGTAGCTCCGCGGCATTGCCGGTTCACCGTGCTGAAGCTTCAGCCTGGTCTCAAAGCATTTGAGCGGCATGTTGATGCGGCGTGTGTTGAGCCAGTCGAGATCGGCCTGCGGCGTATCCGGCGGCGGCGGGTTCGGCGGGATACGGTAGCCGTCACCTGCGGCAGCCGCCTTGCGCATCGGCTCGCGGCCGCCTTCGTTGAGATCGAACAGTGACTGCCCATCCCGGGGCACGAAGGCGTCGAGATAGATCAACTGCGTGATGCGCTCACGGGCGCGATCCGCAACGCCGGTCGCGACCATGCCGCCATAGCTATGGCCGAGCAGTACGATGTCGTCGAGATCCTCGAACTTGATGACGTTGAGGATGTCCTGAATGTGCGTCTCGAGATCAATGGCAGGACTTGCGAGATGCGATCGCTCGCCGAGCCCGGTGCAGGTGGGCGCGACCAGGCGGTGGCCGGCCTGTGTCATCAGCGGATGCATCTTGCGCCAGGACCATCCCCCGGACCACGCGCCGTGACAGAGCAGGAAGGTTTTTGCGCGTGCGGCCATTGGCGTTTCCATCGTTCTTGTTTTAATGCGATGGAGTGTAGCGATGGATTGGGCGATGTAAACGCCGCGAGCTGCCTCAGGCCGCGCGCTGCGCCTTCACCAGCACGGGGGCAAGCTGTCCGGCTCCGCGCCGCAGCTTGCTCGCCTCAAAGCCATGCATGCCGATCTGCCATTGCAGCCCGACGATGGCGCCCTTGGTCGGTTGCAGCAGCGCGAGCGAAGCAAATAGCGTCACCGGCAGCCACGCCGCGAGTTGCAGCCAAACCGGCGGTGCGTACGCGGTCTCGACCGCGAGGATCGCCGGCACCACGAGATGGCCGACCACGACCATCACGAGATAGGCCGGGAAGTCATCCGCGCGCTGGTGAAACAGCTCCTCGCCGCAATGATCGCAAGCGTCCGCCACTTTCAGGAAACGACTGAACATATGGCCCTCGCCGCAGTTCGGGCATTTGCCGCGAAAGCCGCGCCACATCGCCTTTGCCAAAGAGACTGACCCGGTTGCCATGACCCTTACCTCTTCCCTTCCAACGATCCATACAATAACATCTTGCATCCATACATTCAAAGATACGGGCTTAAATTGCATGGATTGGACCCCTACAATCTCGGAGCTATCGGGGCCGCGCTATCAGCGCATCGTCGATGCCTTGGAAGCCGACATCGCCGCCGGACGGCTGGTGCGGGGTCAACAACTGCCGACGCAGCGCGCGCTGGCAAAAGCGCTCGGCATCGACCTCACTACGGTGACGCGCGCCTACACGGAGGCGCGGCGTCGCGGCATCATGGAAGCCCGGGTCGGACAGGGGTCATTCGTGTCGGAGACCAGCGCGCGCCGCGCGGTCGACCTTCCGCACCCGGTCGCGATCGACCTCTCCATGAACGTGCCGCCGCATCCGCTCGAAGCGCAGCTCGACGAGCGCATCATCGCGGGCCTCGAAGCCATTCGCGCGCAATCCGGCCTGACCGCCTTCCTCAACTACCAGCCGCCCGGCGGCAGCGCGCATGAGCGCGAGGTCGCCGCGCGCTGGATGCGAGCGCGCGTTCCGCACGCGCAGGCCGACAGGCTCGTGATCTTTCCCGGCGCGCAGACGATCCTGTTCAACCTGCTCGCGCACCTTGTACGGCCCGGCGAAATCGTGCTCACGGAGGCCCTCACCTTCCCCGGCATCAAGGCCGCAGCGGCTCAGCTCGGCGTCAAGCTCGTCGGCGTCGCCATGGATGACCGCGGCATATTGCCTGATGCGCTGGCGAAGGCCTGCCGCGTGCACAGGCCGAAGGCGGTCTATCTCATTCCGACCCTGCACAATCCGACCACGGCAACGCTTGCCCCCGAGCGGCGCAGCGCAATCGCCAAGATCGTTCGCGATGCCGATACTGTTCTGATCGAGGACGATGCCTACGGGCTGCTCGACCGCTCGGCCTCGCCGATCGGCAACCTCATCCCGGAGCGGACATATCTCGCGACCACGCTGTCAAAATGCATCGCACCGGCGTTGCGGGTCGCATATCTGCTGACGCCCGACAGCACAATGCAACAGCGGATGCGGAGCTTGTTGCAGGCCACCGTGCAGATGCCGGCGCCGCTGATGGTCGCGCTGGTGACGCACTGGCTCGAGCGCGGCGTCGCCGATCGCATCATCACCGCGATCCGCAACGAGGCCGTTGGCCGCCAGCAATTGGCGCAGCGCGCGTTGAAGGGGTTTCAATTCCTGGCAAAGCCGACGGCGCATCATTTGTGGCTCCGCTTGCCCGCGGGACGGCCTGACGTCGCCGCGCATCTGTTGCGCAACGGGCTCGCGATCGTTGCCGGCGACGCCTTCACCGTCGACGGAACTTCGCCGCCTGCGGCACGGGTCTCACTCGGCGCAGCGCGCAATCGGTCGGAATTGAGCGAGGCGCTGAGGATCCTCGTCGGCGCGCTGCACAAACCTGCTGACACAAGGCAGATCGTCTAGCCCATTTCTATTGATGATGGCGGCGATGGCGGCTGCGGACAGCCGGGTTCGCAGGCGATGGATAGGCCGCGTAGGAATCGCCCGACACGACAGGCTCGCCGCGGGCTGCACGTCCCGCCGGCGTGAGCTGTCCGCCGTTCAGCACGTCGCGATCGGGATGTATGGACTGATAGGCCGCGGGCTCGGAAAACTGCGCCAAGGCCAAGGTCGGCATCAGGCTCGCCGCAGAGAGCAGCGCGGCCGCAACGGCAAGACGAATGCGGGTCATGTTGGAGCTCCATCATGTCACGGGCTAGGCGGCTCGAAGCGCGGATCGCTTGCGGCAGGCCTCCCAAATCGCAGTACGATCAGCATGTAGGCGCGCCTTTCGGGAATGCCCACCATCCGGAATCACGCTTGCGTGGTTTTTGAAATTGACCTGCCACGCCGCATCTGTGCTATGCGCCATGAGCGATCACGGTTTCGGGATCGCAGGTCATGACGGGAATTTACCGGTGGAAACGTCCTCCTACGCCCTGATCCTGTTCGGCGCACTGGCCGGCGGCTTCGTCTCGGGGCTGGCAGGGTTCGGCACGGCACTGATGGCGCTCGGCATCTGGCTCTACGTGCTGCCGCCCTCGCTCGCGGTCCCGCTGGTGCTGATCTGCTCCGTGATCGCGCAGACTTCCACGCTGCCGTCGATGTGGAAGAGCTTTGACCTCTCCCTGGTATGGCCGTTCCTGATCGGCGGACTGATCGGCGTCCCGCTCGGGACCATGCTGGTCGCCTCCGCCGATCCCAAAGTGTTCAAGCTCAGTGTCGGCGTGCTGCTGCTGATCTTCCCGACCGCGCTGTACCTCAACAAGAAGCCGCTCGCCATCAAGTTCGGCGGCCGCATCGCCGACAGCGCCATCGGCTTTGCCGGCGGCATTCTGGGCGGCCTCGCCGGATTGTCGGGGCCGCTGCCGATCCTCTGGGCCAACATCCGCGGCTGGAACAAGCACGAGCGGCGCGGCATCTTCCAGCTGTTCAATTTCACGGTGCTCGCCACCGCGCTGGCGCTGCAGACGGCCTCGGGCCTAGTCGCCTTCAAGGTGGTCTGGCTCGCGATGGTCGCATTTCCGGGTACGCTGGTCGGCGCATGGGCCGGTGCGCGCGTCTATCACGCACTCAGCGACAAGCACTTTGGCGATGTCGTGCTCGGCTTGCTGTTCCTGTCGGGGGCCGCCCTGGTATGGAACAGCCTCGGCGCCCACTAGTCTTCGTTTCTCACGGCGCGGCAGACTAGCCGGAACCGTGAGTGACAAAGCAAGAGCCGTTATGCCGGCTCGCGCAACGGCGGCGCAACGGATTCGGGAATCGGCGGCTCCGTCACTCTCTGCTGGGCTGCCGGCGCAAGTCGCTTCCTGAACTCGCGCAGCAACAGCCACACACTCAAGGCGGCCTGCAGCGAGTTGGTTGCGATCGACAGGTACCAGACGTGCTCCATCCGGAAGCCCGGCCACGTCGAGAGCCAGATCGACGGCAGGGAGTAGGTGCAGATCCGCATTGCCGAGGTCCACAACACCGGCTTGGTATTGCCAAGCCCCTGAAACATGCTGGAACAGACAAAGATCAGCCCCTGCGACACCATGTTGAACGAGACGATGCGCAGGAAAAGCGACGCAACGGCCATCGTCTCGGGGTCGTTCGAGAACCCCGCAAGCAGCAGACCCGGCGCGAACTGGGCGACGATCAGAAAAGCCGTCATCACGGCGGTCGCTATAAGCGACGCCTTGACAAAGGTCTCCCGCACGCGCGCGCCATTGCCGGCGCCGAAATTCTGGCCGGCGATGGGCCCCGCAGCAAGCGCGATGGCGAGCGCCGGCATCTGGATCAGGCCGAGCAGCCGCGTCCCGATGCCAAATCCTGCCTGCGCCGCCGGGCCAAATACGCTCAGCACGTAGTAGCCCACCGCCATGACGATGAAGACCATCACGAACTCGCCGCCGGCCGGCAGCCCGACATTGAGGATTCTCTTCCACTGCCGAAGCTGCGGACGCCATTGCTCCGGATGAAAGGCGACATAACGCTCCAGCCTGTGGAAATAGACCAGCAGCATCAGCACGCCGACGCAAACCGCGATGGAGCTTGCAAGGCCCGCTCCGGCGACACCAAGTGCATGCCCGGTCCCCCACCCCGTGATCAGCACCGGCGCCAGCGCGATGTTGATGGCCACGGCGAGCGCCTGCACGAGCATGCTCGGCCGCACGATGCCGGTGGCCCGCAATGCGGACGCCATCACCTGCGTCGCGAACTGCAGCGCAAGTGCCGGCATGAACCAGAGCAAATAGGTCGTACCGGCCTCGATCGTGGCTTCGTCCGCTGCAATTGCGCGCATGTAGGGGCGCGACAGGACAATGCCCCCGGCCCATGTCAGCAAGCCGAACAGCAGGGAAAGGACGACCGACTGGTTGAAGATGAGATTGGCATCGCTGCGGTCCTTGCGCCCTACGGCATGCGACATCAGCGCCACCGTGCCGACGCCCAGCACCTGCATCAGCGCATTGACGAGAAAGCCTGCATTGCCAGCCGCTGCGACACCGGCGATCGCCGCCTCGCCCAGGCCCGAGACGAAGTACAGGTCGACCAGCTGGCAGATCATGATCGTGATCATGCCGACCACGATTGGTGGCGCCATGCTCAGGATATGGCTCACGATGGAGCCGTGTGTCAGGTCCTTCATCTCATTCCACCTTTCGGCGGCGTGGCCGACGATCGCCCGTCGACCACGCGCCATTCCACGACCTCATTCCGCTGCTGCGATAAGCCCGAGCTCCACCACCTGGCGCTCGAACAGGCTGCGATAGATGCCGCCCGGCTTGGCCGCGAGCACGGCATGCGTGCCCTGCTCGATGATCTCGCCGCGGTCGAACACCAGGATGCGATCGAGGCTGCGCACCGTCGACAGCCGGTGTGCGATCACGATCGAGGTGCGGCCCTTCATCAGCCGCTCCATCGCCTGCTGGATCAGAGCTTCCGAATCCGAGTCCAGGCTCGAGGTCGCTTCGTCCAGGATCAGCACCGGCGCATCCGCCAGGAAGGCGCGCGCCAGCGCCACGCGCTGCCGCTCGCCGCCCGACAGCTTCACGCCGCGCTCGCCGACCAGGGTGCCATAACCCTTCGGCAGGCGCAGGATGAAGTCGTGCGCATTCGCCAGCCGCGCCGCCTGCTCGATCGCCTCCAGGCTGGTGCCGGGCCGGCCGTAAGCGATGTTCTCGGCGAGCGAGCGGTGAAACAGGATCGGCTCCTGCTGCACGATCGCGATCTGGCTGCGCAGCGATTGCTGCGTGGCGTTCGAGATATCCTGCCCGTCGATCAGCACACGACCGCCGGTGACGTCATAGAGCCGCTGCACCAGCTTGACGAAGGTCGTCTTGCCGGAGCCGGAGCGGCCGACCAGGCCGACGCGCTCGCCGGCACGGATCTTGACCGACAGCCCGTCATATAGCGGCGCGCGATGGCCGCCGTAGTGGAACGTGACGTCGTCGAACACGATCTCGCCACCGTCGATCGCGATCGGCTGCGCGCCTTCGGCATCGGCAATGCCGATCGGCTCGTCATGGATCGCCACCAACTCCTCCATGTCGTTGACCGAGCGCTGGAGGTTGTTGATGTGCATGCCGACGTCGCGCAAATAAGCGTGGATGACGTAGTAGCTCGTCAACACATAGGTGACGTCGCCGGGCGAGGCATGCCCGTACATCCACAGCAGCACCGAGCCGCCGATCACGGATCCCCGCAGGCACAGCAGCAGCGAGAGTTGCGCCATCGCGGTGTAGTTGTAGCGAAACCAGGTCCGCTTCACCCGCACGCGCCAGCGCTTGATGACGCGGGCGAGCCGCGCATCCTCGCGCGCCTCGGCGCCGAAGGACTTCACCACGGCATTGCAGGTCAGCGCATCCGCCAGCGTGCCGCCGACCTTGGTGTCCCAGGCATTGGAGATCCGCGCGGCCGGCGCGATATAGCGCGTCGAGAACAGCACCGTCATCGTGACATAGAAGAGCGCGCCGAGCGCGATCACCGCGCCGAGCGAAGCCCAGTGGACACCGAGCAGGATCATCGATCCGATCAGCACGACCAATGACGGCAGCAGGGCCAGCAGAAGCGTGTCGTTGAGCAGATCGAGCGCCCACATGCCGCGCGTGATCTTGCGCACGGTCGAGCCGGCGAAGGAATTGGCGTGCCAATCGGTCGAGAAGCGCTGCACGCGCAGGAAAGCGTCCTGAGCCACGTCGGACATGATCCTCAGCGTGAACGGCACGATCACCTGCAGCCCGGTGAGGCGCAGCACCATCGACGCCGCGCCCAGCACCACGATCCCGCCGAGCGCCACGAGCGCGGCGTGGCGCGCCTCGGCACTGGATGGGCCCTGCGTCAACGCATCGACCAGATGTCCTGAGAACACCGGCATGAACAGATCGGCGGCGGTCGCTCCTAACAGCCCGACAGCGATAGCCAGCGTGCGCCCTGGCTGCTTCAGCCAGTGGCGGAACACGAAGGGCAGAACCACGCGGATCGCCGCGGGCTTTCTTGACAGAGTGGTCATGACATCATTCGGCCGCTGATGGCGCGGGCCGGCTCCATCGATGGACGCGAATCCGGCCGCGGGGCCGAGACGGCGTCAGCTAAACTTGGCTTTGAATCGGGAAGTGGTGCGATCGGGACTGAGAACCCAATCGAAGCTGGCGGAAATGGCCTCTAAAGGGCCGAGCACATACCGAGCCAGAAAACCGAGCGCGGGCGCACGATCTGCGAATGCGACGAAATCATGCAAATCCTCCCCGGTTCGGTTGAATGAGGTGCGCTTTATAGATGCATCATCGGCGATTTGCAACGGGCCTCGCGCGAGATCACGCACCAGTGTTGCATTTTGGTGCGCCCCGTCCGGTCAGCCGGGCAATCACACTGGTACGCGGCCGATCAATGCGCGTCGCCGCCGCCGAATGGCGAAGCCGGCCTGTTGAGCAGCGTCACCAGCAGGCTGAGGCCGAGATAGAAGAGCGTCAGCACGAAGAAGGCATCACCGAAACTCATCACCACGGCCTGGCGATGCACGATCTGGCTGAGCTGCTTCATCGCCATCAGCGTGGAGTCGCCGAGCCCCTGGAACTTCTGAGCCAGCATGGTCAGGGTTTCGGTCGCGGTCGCATTGCCCCAGGTCACGCGCTCCTGCAGGCGTGCGATGTGGAGATCGGCGCGATCGTTGAGCACAGTGTTGATGACGGCAAGGCCGACCGCGCCGCCGAGATTGCGCATCAGATTGAACAGGCCCGAGGCATTCTTCACCCTGTCGGGCGGCAGCGTGCCGAGTGCGATGTTGTTGGTCGGCACCATCGCGAACATCATGCCGATGCCACGCAGGATCTGCGGCACGAGCAGCTCGTAGAAATCATAGTCGCGCGTGATCCAGGTCATCTGGTAGGAGCCGATCGCGAACACGATCAGGCCGAAGGCGATCATGTAGCGCATGTCGAGGCTCGCCATCAGCCGGCCCACCAGCGGCGCGACCAGGAACATCGTGATGCCGGAAACGAACATGGTCTCGCCGATCATCAGCGCGCTGTAGCCGCGCACCTCGGCAAGATAACGCGGATAGATGTAGGTCAGGCCGTAGAGGCCGATACCGATGCAGAACTGCAGCGTGGAGCCGACGGCGAAATTGCGGTTGGTGAAGGTGCGCAGATTGACGATCGGTTCAGCCGCCGTGAAGACGCGCACGAAGAAAGCGATCGCCGAAACGGAGCAGATCCAGGCACAGATCGCCACCGAGCTGTCCTGCAGCCATTCATATTGTGGGCCTTCCTCCAGCACATATTCCAGCGTGCCGAGGAAGCCGGCCATGAACAGCAGGCCCCACCAGTCGAAGCGATCAAGCAATTCGAAATGCGGCTCGTCGAAATCCACCAGGGCCAGCACGCCCAGGGTGATGCCGATGCCGGGCACGACGTTGATGAAGAACAGCCAGTTCCAGGACATCAAATCGGTGATGTAGCCGCCGACCGTCGGTCCGATCGTGGGAGCCAAGGTCGCAACGAGCCCGATGATGGGACCGACGATGTGGAATTTCGAGCGCGGAAACACCGTATAGGCCGAGGCGAACACCGTCGGGATCATGCCGGCACCGAGAAAGCCCTGCAGCGCGCGCCACACGATCATCTCCTCAATGGTCGTGGCGAAGCCGCAGAGCAGGCTCGATGCGGTGAAGCCGGCCGCCGAGATCGCGAACAATAGCCGCGTGCCGAAGGCGCGCGACAGGAACCCGGACAGCGGGATCGCGATCACTTCTGCGATCAGATAGGCGGTCTGGACCCAGGAGACTTCGCTGGAGCTCGCCGACAGGCCGGCCTGGATCTCGCTCAAGGAGGCCGAGACGATCTGGATGTCCAGGATCGACATGAACATGCCGAACACCATGATGATGAAGGCGAACAGCCGCTTCGGCGCAATGCGCTCCGATGCGGCTGATGCCATCATGGCAGGTGAAGCAGTCGTGGCGGTGGCCATGGTCTGATCTCGCAGCGCCCAGGCGCGCTTACTGCGGATGGATCATGGTGGGATCGTCGAGATCGACTTCGCTGTCGGCGTCGGCTGCGCCCTTGTTGGTGTCGACGGTCGCATAGACCGACATGCCCGCCCGAAGCAGGTTCTGCCTGGCGACCGCCCTCGGCACGCGGATGCGGACCGGCACGCGCTGCACGATCTTGGTGAAGTTGCCGGTGGCATTGTCGGGCGGCAGCAGCGTGAACACCGAGCCGGCGCCTGCCGCGATGCTGTCGACCACGCCGGAGAACTTGCGCATGCCGTAGGCGTCGACCCTGATCGTCACCGGCTGGCCGGCACGGATGCGCTTGAGCTGGGTCTCCTTGAAGTTGGCATCGATATAGACGTCATCGAGCGGCACGACATTGCCGAGACGCTGGCCGACTGCGACGAAGTCGCCGGCGTTGACGAGCCGGTTGGAGAAGATGCCGTCGACGGGCGCGCGCACCGCGGTGAAGGAAAGATCGCGCTCGGCCTTGGCGAGCGAGGTCTTGAGCTCGGCGAGTTGCGCCTGGGCTTCGGCCTGCTGCGCCTTGGCGACGTCGACGTTGCTGACGGCAACGTCGTAGGCGGCCTGCGCAGCCTTGACCGCGGCGGCGCCCTGGTCGCGGCCGGCTTCCGAGGTTTCGAACGTGGCGCGCGAGGCAAAGCCCTTGTTGCTCAGCTCCTGCTGGCGCTCATAATCGAGATCGGCACGCTTGAGGCCGGCTTCGGCCGAGACGAGCTGCGCCTTGGCCTGGGCGACCTGGCTGTCGAGCGCCGCGATCTGGCGGCCGATGCGATCGATGGTGGCCTGCTGGGTCGCAATCCGGGTCGCGGCCGCGTCGACCGCGATCTTGTAGTCGCCGTCGTCGATGCGCAGGATGATGTTGCCGGCGTGCACCGGCGTGTTGTCTCGAGCGAGGATCGAGGAGATGTGGCCGGCCACGCGCGCGCCCAGCATGGTGTTGTTGGCGCGCACATAGGCGTCGTCGGTGGAGACGAAGAAGCGGCCGACCAGCGTGTAGTAGCCGGCATAGCTTGCCGCCGCGAGCGCCAGCACGAGGCCGACGCCCATCATGACGAATTTGCGCTTGCCGGACTTGGGGGCGGCAGCGGCGGGCGCGGATGCAGTCGGAGCCGGCTGCTCGGTCACGGGCTTCTCCGGCGCCTCGCTGGTGCGACGCTTGGCTTCTTCAACCACATGAGGGCGCAACTGCTCGGCCAAGGCTGCGGACGTTCCGGTCGCAGCTTCGCCGTTCGCCGGCGCCGTCTCAACCGCTTCCTGGCGAAGGACGCGCGCAGCCTGGTCTCTCGATGCGGCCATAACGGCCTCCCCCATAAAATGCGATCCGGGGCAGCCGTCGCACGGCCGCTTTCCCGCTCGCCCACCCCAAATACCATTGACCGAACGGTTCGGTCAATATACTTAATGTTCCCGGACCCACACTACTGGCCCGAATCCTTTATTTGGGTTTCATGCCGCGAGCCCGATCCGAAAACCTTCCGAGACGCTGAACCAATGGTTGTTGCCGGTCGCGAACATCTGCACGTCCTCCAGGAGGAGGACAGTTCCAAACGCCGCCAAATCCTGGCCGGCGCCCGTAAGGTGTTCATGGACCTGGGCTTTGACGGCGCCAGCATGGGCGAGATCGCCCGCGCGGCCGGCGTCTCCAAGGGCACGCTCTACGTCTACTTCGCGGACAAGAGCGCGCTGTTCGAAGCCATCCTCGAGGAGGAAGCGCTGTTTCATGGCCAGGTTGCGTTCAACTTCGACCCCGCACGCGACGCCGAGACCACGCTGAAGGATTTCGGCCAGGCCTACATCCACCTGCTCTGCCGGCCCGGCGGCGGATCGGCGATTCGCACCGTGATGGCCATCGCCGAGCGCATGCCCGACGTCGGCCGCCGCTATTATCTGCGCGTGCTCGACAAGACCATCAACCGGCTGTCCGAATATCTCAAAGCCCATGTCGCCTCTGGCCACCTTGAGATCGAGGATTGCGACCTCGCCGCCTCGCAGTTCATGGAACTGTGCAAGGCCTCGCTCTTCCTGCCGTTCGTCTTCCAGGCCGCGCCGCCGCCGTCGGAACAGCGCATGACGGAAGTCGTCGACAGCGCGACGCGGATGTTCCTTGCCGCCTACAAGGCAAAGTAACAGCAGCCGGCTCTGCGTTGCGCATCCGGGACGCGCGCCATTATATTGAGCGCCATGCCCCGTGATCTTCGCCCGCCCGTCGATATCCTTCACTATGAGATCGTCCAGGAACAGGCCTCAGCACTTGGACGAATGGGCCGCACGCTCGAACAGGCGCTCGCACAATTGCGCGAATTCGACGCCGCCCACGCGCGTGCGGAAATGCCGGCCTCGCTCCAACCGGCGCGGCGCAAGCTGGTGACGGAAGCCGGTCAGGCGCTCTGGATGTTCGTGGTGCAACGCGAGGCGACCGGCCTGCGCGACAGCCGCCATATCATGCGCACCTACAACGTCCCGGCCGAGGTGCAGCGCTGCATGGGGCTGGCCCCTGCATCGTCGAAGCAGACCTCGACCTGACCTTACCGACAGCGCTGCCGTGTCGCGGCTGCGCTCCCGAACGAGGGGCGTCCGCAAACCGACAGCCGCGATCGAATGGGAGCGGTCAGCAGCAGCAGGAACAGCGCTCTGTCGGCTTGGTACTTTGCGGCAGGCCGGCTCGCTTCCCGGCCCCGCATGACGACCTCTCCTTGCCTGGTGCAGATGCTCCACGCCCATGTCCTGCGCCGGCGTTGCGCCAAGGCTACTTCAAAAAACGGAAACTCCGGTCCCTGCATCCGTGCGGCTTTTCGTCCAGCTCCCCATCTGGGTGGAGTTGAGCCCCCAGGAACCGCTTGTGTCATCCCCCATTTGGGTGAAAAGGGCTGCTGCGCGAGTTTTTGCGCGCGGGATGCGCTCTGCCGGAGACGCAGCGCGGGCTGAACAGCCCAGCCTCAGGCTGAGGATGACCGCCTCGACGAGACGTGGCCGGCGGCCCCGCGACCCTAGTCGTCCGAGAACTCGTCTTCCTCGTTGATCTTGTCGCGCTTGCTCTTGTGCCCGCCGAGCGAGCCGGTCACGTAGGGATCGTGCCTGCCCGCGTACGGGTTGCGCTGCTGGGCGCGCGCGGCAACCTCTTCGCCGGAGACTGCGGCCGGCTGGCAGATCAGGCGGCGGCTGGCGCGGCGCATCAGATCAACGTGAATGTGATCATAGTGATAGACGTTCGAGCCCGGCGCAAGCACGGTGGTGAAGTGCGCGCACGCGCCCGACTGCACGTCGCGCAAGAATCCCTGCTCTTCCGGCATGCCATGCCAGCCGTCCTTCACGGTGATGCGGCGGCCGTCGGCAAGCACGAAGGCGGCGACGTCGAGCGCGTTGCCGAAGGCGTGCTCGGAGATGTGGGCGTGCGGATTGCCGTTCATGCCGCGGCAGGAATAGGCGGAGATCTGCTTGATCTCGACCACACGGGCACCGAACCAGCGCATCGCCGAAGGCTGCACGCTGTCGGCAAGCCAGCGGTCGAGTTCGGAGACGATCGGACAGGCAAGCGTCGCGGTCGGCTTGATCGCGACGGGACCGACCGCGGTGACGGGATTGCCTTGCGCGGGACCGAGCCGCGGCAGCGGCTGTTGCGCAGGCGCCTGCGAATACGGAGCCTGCGAATAAGGCGCCGGCCGCGCCGGATAGCTCGGCGCATTCATGTAGCGCGCCGCGCCAGCGGCATCGGTGCCGTCGGGCGGCAAGTCGATCTCGTCTTCCTGCGGCGCCACGCCCGGCGCGCTGAGCGACACCGGACCGGAGGAGGCACCATAGCCGGCGCCCTGGCGCACTGCGCTTTCAGGATAGTTCGACCGCTGCGGATAGCCGGGTGCCGGATAATTCGATTGCGGCTGGCTGACCGGCCAGCGCGGCTGATTGCCGACATTGCCGGGCGGGCGCAGGTCTTCATCGGCAAAGCCATAGCTGCCGGAAGATTCACCGAGGGCGGCGACCTTCAGCGGAAACTCGGCCCCGCACATGCCGGGACCGGAGATCGGATCGATCCGGACGATGTCGGCGCTCTCTTTCACGGCGCCCGATTTCAGGCACGCCGCTTCGGCCTCGGCCCGCCACGGTTCGCGTTCGGCCTGGAACCAGCCGCGTCCGCAACCCGCGAGCGAAACAAGGACGATGGAGCCGACGAGATACAAACGAACTCCGCGCGTCATGCGCGCACGTTCGGTGAATTTACTTAAAGACTCTTCAACGTGTGGATTTCAGTGTTCTTTAACCCTGCCGGACCCAGGCAGCCGTTGTGAGGTCCATCACAGAAGTCCCGACCGCGCGCGCATAAGGTCGAACCACATCCGGTCCGCGACCGACTTCAATCCAGCTCGGGACCCACGCCATTTCGGAGGTTGTCATGAACAAGCTCACCGTCGCCACCGCCGCGCTCCTCCTCGCGTCGACCGCCGCCGCGCATGCCGGCAGTTCGCTTTCGCTCCAGATCCAAGGCCAGCGTATCCGCATCGAGACGCCGCGCAATTGCGCCTGGCTCGATTGCGTCACCATCGTGGCGCCCGGCCTGTCGGACAAGCCAATCAAGCTGAACAACATCAGTCTCAATGGCCTTGGCGGCTCCAAGAACGACGATACCACGCCGCCGGCGCCGACGGCGCAGCCTGCGCCGGCTCCGGTGCAGCAGCAGCCCGTGGCGCAAGCGCCGGTGACCGCCCCCGTTCCGGCAGCGCCGACCGCTGCCGCCCCCGCCACTCCGGCAAACGTTGCTGCCGTGCCGCCCGTCGACACGACCACGCCGCCGGCGCTGGTCGCAGCTCCTGCTCCGATTGCCCCGCCCGCGCCCGCTGCCGCGGCTCCCGCCTATGCGCCGCCGCCCGCTCCGGCGCCTGTCGCGCCCGTGCAGGCCGCGAACACGCCGATCGGCGTCTGGGCAACCGAAGAGAACAAGGGCAACGTCCGTGTCGAACAGTGCGGCACCAATCTCTGCGGTTATGCCGAGAAGACCAATGAGCGGATCCTGATCAACATGAGGCCCGATGGTGCCAAGTGGAGCGGTCGCATCCACGACCCCAACTCCGGCCGCAACTACGACTCGACCATCGCCATGAAGGGCCCGAACGCGATGCGCGTGCAGGGCTGCGCCTTCGGCGGCCTGTTCTGCGGCGGCCAGACCTGGAAGCGGGTGAGCTGACGCGCAAAGCGCGTCATCCCCATCGCGCAATTGCAAATCTGAGGCTCGCGACTTCGTCGCGCCCCGGAATGACGATCAAGCAGATGGCGCCACGTCCTGCATCACAGGACGTGGCGTTGAACGTCCACCCGTCCCGTGCGACAGACGTTCATCCGCCATTCAGCCATGTCAGGCTGATATCGGTCGACCTCGCCTTGCGTTCTCACCGGGACCTCATTCGTGGCTTTGATGGTGGCTTGGCGCCGCATCGTGTTCGCTTTGCCGCTGCTGGCGCTGCCGCTGGCCGGCGCGGATAATGCGTGCGCATCCGAAACAATCGAGCTCGCGCAGGCGCAGCCGCAAGCACAGCCAACGCCTGCTCCCTCCCCCACGCCGCCGGCCTCGCCCGCACCGGCCAGCGATGCACAGCCCGCCGCTGTGGAGCCGATCGGCAACGTCGCGACCGTGACCGGAATCGCGACCGTGATCCGCGACAAGAATTCCTATCCGCTGAAGGTGCGCGACGACATCTATCTCAACGACGTCGTACAGACGTCCTCGAACTCCTCGCTCGGCATCACCTTCAACGACGCCACCACGTTCAATCTCTCCGCCGGCTCCAAGATCACCATCGACAACTACGTCTACGAGGATGGCGGCAATCAGAATTCGGCGATCTTCGACATCGGCAAGGGCACCGTCGCTTTCGTTGCCGCGGCGGTGGCGAAGACCGGCGACATGAAGATCGCAACACCGACCGCGACGCTCGGCATTCGCGGCACCACCGGCGTCGTCGACGTGCCCGAGAACGCGGCCGCGAGCAGTGCCAACAACGTCAACATCAAGCTCTATCCCGACGCCGACGGGCGGGTCGGCCATATCGACGTCAACGATCGCGCCAGCGGCACCCGGCTCGGCTCGCTCACGCAAGGATCGAGCGGCTTTGCGATCCGGCCCGGCGCGGGCGGCCCAGGCGGCATGCGCTTCGCCGCCGTGCCGATCACGATTCCACCGCAGCAGATCGCGCGCGACCGCGGCTTCGTCAACCAGGTGCACGCGGCGCAGGCCACCGGCCGCCAGATCGTCACCGAGCAGCGCGACTTCCGCCGCAGCAATCCGGGTGCGGTCAGCCGCATTCCGCGCCCGGCGCAGCCGCCGCAGCAACAGCAATTGCGTCCGACGACGCCGAACCAGCAGCCGCAACGGCCGAACGGCCAGCCGGGTCAGCCTGGCCAGAACAACCGTCCGGGTCAGCAGCCGCCTGGCGCGCAGACGCCGCAACGCCAAGGCGGCGCCGCTCAACCGGGCACGCCGCGCGCGGGCCAAGGTCCGCAGCAACCCGGCCGGCGGCAGGCTCCAGGCCAACCGGCTGCCCAGCCGCGCACTGGACAAGGGCCGCAGCCCGGCGCAACGCCGCAGACACAGCCACCGCACGGCGGACAGCTTCCGCAGCGGCCAGGCGCGGACACGCGTCAGCCGGGCACGACGCCACAGCCGCAAGCGCCGCGCACCGGATTGCAGCCTGGCGCACAGCCGGCCGCCCGGCCGCAACAAGGCGGCGCGCAGCGTCAGCCCGGCTTGCAGCAGCGCCTGCCCGGCGCCCAACGCCCCATCGTGCCGCGCAGACCTGCGCCAGTTCAGGCTCCGAAGGACAAGAAGCAGCGGTAGACCGGGAGAGCTGAGCTCTTCGTCATCGCGAGCGAAGCGAAGCGATCCGGAGTCCCTCCCCGAAAAGAATCTGGATTGCTTCGCTGCGCTCGCAATGACGAGGTGGAGAGAGACGAACCGAAAGGCTACGCCTCGCCGCGCAGCCAGGCTCGCACCTTCTGCAACAGGCCATGCCGAAGTTCGTCGACCGAAGCGGCTTCGGCAGGTGTCAACGTCTGCAAGGCGGCATCGATATCATCGGCCGCCAGCGCTGGCGTTGGCTCAGTGGCGGTCGCAACCGTAAGCCCGGCCGCCGCGATGGCGATCGGACCGACCTGGGTGAGGAACGCACGCTCATATTCGCGCGACAGGCGCGCAAGCGCGTCGTCCAGCGTCAGCCAGTCGACGGCCTTGATGTCGTTCATCAGCTTGCGAACCGGCCCGCCCTCGGCCTCCATCCGCCAGAAATGCACGACCTTCGAACGCCCTCCCGACTGGTACACGAGCGTGCCCAGGAATTCGTGCAGCGCGACATCGTGGCCGGTCTCCTCCAGCACCTCGCGGTGCGCCGCCTGCCTCGGCGTCTCGCCGTCGTCGAGCTTGCCCTTGGGTAGCACCCATTCATTGCGCTTGCGCTGACGTACGATGGCAATCAGCGGCGCCTCGCCACGCCGCAGCACAATCCCACCTGCTGCCATCACCGGCGCCCGCGTCATCATCAATCCTGTCGCATCATCGACTCGTCCCCGCCAACGATATAGGCGCACCACGCGGCGGAATGAAGACTAGTTCCGCCGCAGCAGGGCCTGACCTGCGCGAATGCGCGTCCCCTCGGAGATACCGTCGCAGAACGAAAAGTCGCCGGGCGCTAGAATGATAATGGTCGAGCCGTGCTCGAACCAGCCGAGCTCCTCGCCCTTGTTCACGTGGACATCGCAAGGGAAAATGACCGGCCCTTTCGTCTGCGCATTCAGCACCATGTCGAGAAAGTGCAGCCGGATGCTGGCAACCAGGATCGCGGCCACCGGCACCAGCGTCACCGCTTCGCCACTGGACAAATGCGTGCGGATCACCGCGCGCTCGTTCTTGCAGAACAGGCGCTCGACCCTCTTCAAGGCGATCGGGTTGACGTTCCAGACATCGCCGTGGATCAGCGTGACGCGCTCAATATGCGCGTCATAGGGCGCATGGAAGCGATGATACATGCTCGAGGTCAGACGCAGCGTGACAAAGCTGCCATTGCGGTGCTGCTCGACCAATGCGGGATCGCCGAGCAGATCGAGCAGCGAATAGGGCGCGCCCTTGACCTGGAACAACTCGGTATCGGCGATGCGGCCGTGGGCGCCGACGATGCCGTCGGACGGGCTGGCGACAACCGACGGGTCGGAATCAAAGGGTCGCAGGCCCGGCTTCAGCTCGCGCGTGAAGCAGTCGTGCAGGCTGTTGAAATGATCCTTCTTCGCCTCGGACAGGTCGAGGTCGGAGAACAGCTTCCAGAGCGCGATGGAAGAATCTCGCACCAACGGATTCTCGATCTTGGAGAACCAGCCCATGAAGCGGGTCAGGCCCGCGCGGGGGATGCGGTTGGTCAGCAGGAAGTTGAGGTCTTCCTGCTGGGTGAAAGAGGCGATGAGGGCTTTGACTGTCATGAATCTGTCAGCTCACAGTATTAGCGCTTGTTGTCATGGAAACGACACTCCCGATTCTCTCGATGTCCGTGGCCGCCGCAGCATCCGCTGCCGCTGTCCTTCCGAAGATCAAGGCGCGGGTCGAACTGTCCCGCGCCAAGCACCGCTCGCTCGCCGGACACTCCAAGATGTCGCGCCGGGTGGCCAAGCTGCTGCCGTTCTACGAGTTCGACGGCGACAAATATTTCGGCTGCGACGGCGCACCTGACAACGTGGTGAAGCAGCGCAAGGACGCTTTCTTCCGCCTCGCAGCTCTCTACGCCGAGCGCTACCCCAAGGGCCGCGCGATGACGAGGCAAGCGGCCGAGATGATCTCCGACCTGAACTTCACCGAAAGCTACCGCGTACCGTTCCAGTTCTCGCGCCTCGTTCGCGAGCATCTTGGTACCTCGACCTTCATGGAGTCGTCGAGCGGCGTCACCGTGACCGATGTCGACGGCAACACGTCGTACGACCTCACAGGCTCCTACGGCGTCAACATCTTCGGCAACGACTTCTACAAGGAGTGCATCGAGGGTTCCGAGAAGCGCGCGCATGCGCTCGGCCCCGTGCTCGGTCCCTACCATCCTGTTATCCTCGAGAATGTGCAGCGGCTCTGCAAGATCTCGGGTCTCGACGAGGTCTCGTTCCACATGTCCGGCACCGAGGCCGTGATGCAGGCGGTGCGGCTGGCGCGCTACCACACCAAGCGGACGCATCTCGTCCGTTTCGCCGGTGCCTATCACGGCTGGTGGGGCGACGTGCAGCCCGGCGTCGGCAATCCGATTCCTGCGCATGAGACCTACACCCTCTCCGAAATGTCGGAGAAGACGCTGCACGTGCTCCGCACGCGCAAGGACATCGCCTGCGTGCTGGTCAATCCGCTGCAGGGCCTGCATCCGAACGCCAACGCGCCCGGCGATTCCTCGCTGGTCGACAGCTCGCGCGGCGGCAATTTCGATCGCGCGGCCTACACCGAATGGCTGAGGAAGCTGCGCGAGATCTGCGACCAGCGCGGCATCGTGCTGATCTTCGACGAGGTCTTCGTCGGCTTCCGCCTCGCCGCCGGCGGCGCCCAGGAATATTTTGGCGTCAAGGCCGACATGGTGACCTACGGCAAGAGCCTTGCCGGCGGCTTGCCGGTCGGCGTGGTCTGCGGCAAGAAGGACCTGATGCGCCGCTTCCGCGACGATCGTCCCGCCGACATCTGCTTCGCCCGCGGCACCTTCAACTCGCATCCCTACGTCATGACAGCGATGGACGAGTTCTTGAGCCGGCTCGCCAGCCCGAACTTCCGCGCCATCTATGACGGGCTGGATGCGACCTGGAATGGCCGCGTCGAAAAGCTCAACAAGATGATGACCGACGCCAAGCTCCCGGTGCAGTTCGCCAACTTCTCGTCGATCTGGACGGTGAAATACACCATCCCGTCGCGCTACAATTGGATGCTGCAATATTACCTGCGTGCCGAAGGCTTGGCGCTGAGCTGGGTCGGCACTGGTCGGCTGATCTTCAGCCTCAACTACACCGACGCCGACTTCACTGAAGTCGCCGACCGCTTCGTCCGCGCTGCCGAGAAGATGAAGGCCGACGGTTTCTGGTGGCACGACGGTGCGCTCACCAACAAGACCATCAAGCGGCAGATCTTGAAAGAGATGCTGGCCAAACGCTTCGGGCGCTGAGGCTGGTTTCTCCGACGCTGTCATGGCCGGGCATAGCCGTCCGAAGGACGGCGTCGCTTCCGTTCGCTCGTGCCCGGCCATCCACGCGTTTCCGCGCAACGGCTGCAAAACGTGGATGCCCGGGACAAACCCGGGCATGACGTAAACCATAGACATTCGCGATCTGGACGACGGCCGTATCAGGCGTGCTGCTCTTCGAGCATGGGCTCCGAGATGAGGCCCAGCGTATGCTCGGGATTGAGGTGCAGGCCGGGGTCCATCAGCTCGCCGCGCATCAGGGCCAGCGGCGCGCTACGATACAGCATCAGGTCATGGAACGGATCGGTCAGGATCTTGGTCATCCAGACGAGGCCGGTCTCGACGTCGCGAATGAAGAACAGGTGCACGGTGCGGAACAACAGACCGCCGCCGCCAACCGCCAGCCAGATCTTGGCAACCTGCCGCACGAAGTCGGTGGCATTCGCCCAGGGCGTGAACAGGCCGAACAGCGTGGGATCGACGACCAACACCAGCGGCGACAGTGCCCAGATCGCCATCAGCACCACCTTGCGCTGAAGGTTGTAGCCGACCTTGATCTCTTCCTTGTACTCGTGCGTCGCCTGGTTGATGTGGTCGTAGGTGTGCGGTTCGAAGAAGAAATGACCGGCCTGGCGCGAGGTCATCGACACCAGCCAGCCGACCAGCGCCGAGATCATGGGATCGACGAACAGCCAGACATAAGCAAAGAGGAAGCTCAGCGCGCTGACGAAGTGCAGGCTCTGATTGATGCGGCTGTGGTGATAGTAGCGATGGTCGTCCCAGCGCTGGATCCGCAGCTGCTCGAGGTAGTTCTTGATCATGCTCTCCCCCAAAATGCTTCGGGTTCAGGATTTACAGAGATTCGGTGTACGCCGTGTGACATCATCATTTTGTCATGTGACGATGCGCAGCGACGCGGTGACGCACGCGAACGCGTGAGCGGCGGACGGAGCCGACGCTCTTGCAGCCCTGCTCAGGCCGCCTTGGCGATCTCGACCTTGCGGAAGCGCACCAGCGAGAAATGGCCGAGCGGCGGGATCAGGCGACGTTCGGCGAGCTCAATGCCCTTGGCGCCGGCGAGCCATTTGGCATAGCGCGACCAGGCGAACTCGGCGGTACGGAAGCCGAGCGGACGCACCACCGGCTGCAGCTTCTGCTCGATGAAGCGGCGCATGCCGGTGTCGGCGCTGACCCGGGTGAGGATGATCAGCTCGCCGCCCGGCCGCAGCACGCGGGCGAATTCGTCGAGCGCCTTCTCCGGATTCGGCACGGCGGTGACGACATACTGCGCCATCACGACGTCGAAGGAATTGTCGGGAAATTCGAGCTTCTCGGCGTCCATCACCGCGAGGCCCTCGACGTTCTTGAGATTGCCTTCGCGAACGCGGCGGCGGGCCTTGTCGAGCATCGCGTCCGAAATGTCGGTGCCGAAGATGCGCAGGTTTGGCGCATAGAGCGGCAGCGAGATGCCGGTACCGACGCCGACTTCGAGCACGCGGCCACCGATCTTGTTGGTGGCGGCGATCGCCGCCGCGCGGCCCTTGGCGAACACACCGCCGAACACGAGATCGTAGACGGGCGCCCAGCGGTCATAGGCCTGCTCGACCGAGCCACGTGTGAGGTCGAGCTGCTCGGTGCCGTCAAGGTTCATGATCTTAGCCATCGATGAGGTTCTCGCTGTGGGTCAAAATATGGATCAGCCGCGCACCGGCCGCCGCGCCATCCGAGGCGAGACGCGCAAGGCCCGGCTGGGCTGCAGTGAGGTGAGATTGCCGACGAACTGGCGCGCGCTGTTCTCCCAGGAGCGCTCCAGCGCGAAGTTGCGGCACGTCTCACGCGACATGGTGAGCGCGCGCAGGCAGGCGGCGCGCAGATCATTGTCGATCGCGCCGATCGGGTGATCGGCGATGACGTCCTTCGGACCCGTCACTGGAAACGCCGCAACGGGCGTGCCGCAGGCAAGCGCCTCGAGCTGCACGACGCCAAAGGTGTCGGTGAGACTCGGAAACACGAAAACGTCGGCGGCGGCGAGATGCGCGGTCAGATCCGCGCCTTTCTTCTCGCCGAGGAACACCACATCAGGATACTTCTTCTCGAGCGCGGCCTTCTGTGGACCGTCGCCGACGACAACCTTGGTGCCGGGTAGATCGAGCGAGAGAAACGCCTCGAGATTCTTCTCAACGGCGACGCGGCCCATGGTCATGAAGATCGGACCCGACAGGTCGAGCTTTGCCGGGCTATCTGGATGGAACAGTTCGGTGTTGACGCCGCGCGTCCAGAAGCCGAGCCGCTTGAAACCGCGGCCTGCGAGCTCCTGCCGCAGCGACGGGGTCGCCACCATGGTCATGGCGGCGGCGTCGTGGAAATGTCGCAGCACGGCATAGCCGACAGCAGCCGGAATGCCGGTCCGTACCGACACGTATTCGGGAAAGCGCGTCGTATAGGAGCTGGTGAAGGCAAGCCGGTTGCGGCGGCAATAGGCCCGGGCCGCCCAGCCGATCGGGCCTTCGGTGGCGATATGCAGCGCGTCCGGCGCGCACCTCTCGATCCGCCGCGCGATCTCCTTGGCCGAGGGCAGCGCGATGCGCAGGCCCGGATAGGTCGGCAGCGGCCATGACCTGAAGCCGTCAGGCGTCAGGAAGTCGATCTGGACATCGAGGGCCTTGGCCGCGCTTGCGAGCGAGGTCAGTGTCCGCACCACGCCATTGACCTGGGGATGCCAGGCGTCGGTCGCGATTAATACCCGCATGGGGAAATCCCGAGAGTTTGATGATTCTCAGGCACCGACCATCAACGAAGGATATTTCAGGCGTGTGACGTCACAGAAGTGTCGGCCCGTTGTTTTGTTCGTTAACGGAGCCGTGCGGCCACGAAACTGTCATGAAACATTCCTTTCCGCGACGAAACCGTTTTCGGTTTTCCGCGGAAACGTCCCGAAACTTTTTGCCGTTAGGACTTTAGGCAACGGAGCACCGAAATGGTGCCGCGGTGGTCTGAAAACACCGAGCAAACAGGGGCGATCACATGTTCAATCTGGACACGTTCAAGACGTATTCGCGCGCCGTTGCTTTTGGCGCAGCCGCGATCTCCGCAATCGCGCTCACTGGCCCGGCCAAGGCCGCGCCGGTTCAGCTCTTCCCGTTCTTCGCGCCGCAGCCGCTTCAACCATACCAGCCCTATCAGGCCCCGGCCTACCAGACCGCGCCGTCCGATGATCAGGACGCCGTCGAAACACCGGCGCGCTTCCGCCGCCAGACTGTTTCCTATGCGACGCGCGAGGCGCCGGGCACGATCATCATCGATACGCCCAACACCTATCTCTATTATGTGCTCGGTAACGGCCAGGCCATCCGCTACGGCATCGGCGTCGGCCGCGACGGCTTTACCTGGTCCGGCACCCAGTCGGTGACCAAGAAGGCCGAGTGGCCGGACTGGACTCCTCCGCCGGAAATGATCCAGCGCCAGCCGTACTTGCCACGCCACATGGCCGGCGGCCCCGGCAATCCGCTGGGAGCCCGCGCCATGTATCTCGGCGGCACCGTCTACCGCATCCACGGCACCAACGCCCCCGACACCATCGGCAAGCACGTCTCTTCCGGCTGCATCCGCCTGACCAATGACGACGTGACCGACCTCTACTCCCGCGTCAGCGTCGGCACCAAGGTGATCGTGCTGCCGATGACCGAGCGGCGGGCCGAGCTTCGGTAAGCGAAACGGCAAGTCGCTTTCAATGCAAAAGGCCGCGGTCACCGGGGCCTTTTTCGTTTCAGGAAAGGCGATCAGCTCAGCCGCCGAGCACGCGATCGACCATCCGGCCGGAGAGGCCGAGATAATTGGCGGGATCGCAATGGCGGCGGATGGCATCGACGCCGCCGAGCGCGGTGACGATCTCCGGGGCGCCGGACAGGATATCGGCGAGATCGCCGCCATGCTCGATCGCCTTGCGGCAGGCATCATAAACGACGTCATGCGCGTGTTGACGCCCGAGCTTGGGCGCCGCCGCCATCATCACGGCTTCGGCGACGATCAGGCCGTGGGTCAGGCCGAGATTGGCGCGCATGCGGCTCTCATGCACGACGAGGCCGGCGAGCATGAACTTCGCGTTCGCAAGGGAGGACGCGGTCAGTAGAAAGCTCTCCGGCAGCGACACCCATTCCAGGTGCCAGGGGCCGGTGGCGCGCTCGAAATCGTGGATCATGCCGTCGAGCATGGCGGCGACGTGCTGACGCACGGCCTTGGCGGCCGCGAGCATCAGCTCGCTCGAGATCGGGTTGCGCTTCTGCGGCATGGTGGAGGACGCGCCACGCCCATGCACGAAAGGTTCGGACAGTTCGCCGAACTCGGTCGCACACATCAGCATCACGTCGGTGGCGATCTTGCCGAGCGTTCCGGTGATCAGGCCGAGCAGCGTCACCGCCTCGGCAATGCCGTCGCGCGCGACGTGCCAGGTGATCGGCGGCTGGTTGAGGCCGAGCTCCTCGCAGAACATCCGCTGCATGTCCAGGCCGCCCTCCCCGACCGAGGCAAGCGTGCCGGCGGCGCCGGAGAACTCGCCGAGCAGGATGCGCGGCCGCGCCTGCTCGACACGTTCGATATGACGGTCGATCGAGGATAGCCAGACCGCGACCTTGTAGCCGAACGTCACCGGCAGCGCCTGCTGCAGATGGGTGCGGCCGGCCATCGGCGTATCGCGATGCCTGCGCGCAAGATCCACGAGAATGGCGCGCAGCTCTTTCAGGTCGCGCGCGACGATGTCGAGCGCGGCGCGGATCTGGAGCACGTTGGCGGTGTCCATGATGTCCTGCGTGGTTGCGCCCCAATGCACGTAGCGGCCGGCCTCGCCGGCGGCTGCGGACAATTGGTGCACCAGCGGCAGGATCGGATAGCCGACGATCTCGGTCTCGTGGCGCAGCCTGTCGAAATCGAGCTTGATGTTGCGCGAGGCGGCGTCGATGGCCGCGGCCGCATCCTTCGGCACCACGCCGGCACGGCCTTGCGCCCGGGCGAGCGCCGCCTCCGTTTCCAGGTAACGCCCGACCAGGGCCTCGTCCGAAAACACCGCGCGCATCTCGGCGGTGCCGAACATGTCGCGGAACAGGACGGAATCGAAAACGGTGCTCGCCATGACGTTTCCCTTGGTGTGTCTATTGCGATCCATGTACGAACAAAGCTTGCCCGGACGCAACCGGCATAGTCAGTTCGTCCGTGAGAGACAAAAGGTTTGAGACACGTGCCGCATAGCACTCTCGACATCAGGCAACTCACACGCGCAGACGCCGCGATTTACCGACAGATCGGGCTGGAAGCGCTCGCGGCGCACCCCGAGGCTTTCGCCAGCACCTTCGCGCGCGAACAAGAAAAGCCTCTCCCATGGTTCGAGGAGCGCCTCGCCATCTCGGACGTCTTCGGCGCCTTCATCGCAGGTGAACTCGTCGGCGTCGCCGGGTTCTGGCGGCAGGATGGTCCCCAGACCATGCACAAGGCCGATCTCTGGGGCATGTATGTGCGATCATCGGCGGGAAGAGCCGGCGTCGGCCGGCGCCTCGTCGACACCGTCATTGCCCATGCCGCAAAGCACGTCGAAAAGCTCCAACTCTCGGTTGCGAGCCAGAACGAAGCGGCGTTACGCCTCTACAAGGCCGCCGGCTTCGTCGAATACGGCCGCGAGGTGAAGGCGCTGAAGCAGAACGGCCGATATTTCGATGAAGTCCTGATGGAGCTGTTCGTCGACGGCAGCGGCAAATAGCAAAGACGGCCCAGGTGAGACCCAGGGCCATCTTCGATTTGGGCCGACGAACTGCTTAGACCCGCCCAGCGCGTCGCCGCCCCGAGATCAGCCGCAGCCACGCCGCCGAATGAAACGCGCTCATCAGGAGATACATCGGCACCATCCCGCCCATCGACAGCCCGTGCCCGGCGTTGCAAAGCATGTCCGCCGGGCCGCCACTGAAGACGGCCGTCAGCACGGCCATCACCGCGAAGGTGGGCGTGGCCGCAAGACCCAGCCATCTGGCGAGGTGAGATGCGGCTTCGCGGCCGTCGCGGCTGGCATCAGCGAGATGAACGTGACTCACTGCGCGCCCGCCGCGCGGAGCGCGATCTCGCCGGCATCCGACACCTCGACCCACTTCTTGTCGGGCGCCGCGCCATCCTCGTAGCTGTCGTGCCAGTTCCACCATTTGTAGGTCGGCGTCTGCGGATAGCCTTTCGGCGAGTCCTCCCAGACCTCCTGCCGGCCGAGCGGGGTAATGTCGAGATAGTTCCAGGTGCCGCCCATCTGCTCGTCGCCGCGGCTCTTGATCAGATAGGTGCGGAAGATGCGAGTGCCGTCGCGGTAGAACACGTTGGTGCCGTGCCACTCGCCGACGCCGAAATCGGCGTCAAAACTGTCGGTGATAGTGACCCACGGCATGGTCCAGTCCATCCGCGCCTTCAGCCGCGCGATGTCCGCCTGCGGCGCACGCGAGGCGAACACCAGCGTGGTGTCGCGGGCGTTCAAATGCGAGACATGGGCGACCTGGTCGGCCACCATGGAGCAGCCGCGGCAGGCATGGTCGGGCCAGCCGAACACGCCGGGCTCGAAGAAGGCCCGGTAGAGGATCAGCTGGCGGCGGCCCTGGAATAGATCGAGCAGACTGGCCTTGCCCGAGGGCGTCTCGAATGCGTAGGTTTTGTCTACGGCCATCCACGGCATGCGCCGGCGTTCGGCGGCGAGGGCGTCGCGGGCGCGGGTATGCGCCTTTTCCTTCACGAGCAGTTGCTGACGGGCTGCTTCCCACTCCTGCGGCGACACCACTGGCGGTGTTTGCATGGCAACCTGTCCGTTACTTCCTGCCTTGTCTGCTGATGTCATGATAGCTCTCCAAACCTCTTGCCTGAACGATCGCTCCGCCTCTTGCGGAACCACTCGCCCGTCACCGCACATCGTCGGTCGTGAGCGAGTTCTCGCACCGGATGAGGGCGCGGTGGGAGTAACAAGTGTGGCGGGATTTTCATGGACTCGCTGATCACGGCCGCCGCGCGGGCGCTCGAGGCCGGCGATCCGCTCGGCGCCCTCAACCGCGTCGCACTGCGCAACGATGCGCCGTCGCTGGCGCTGCGCGGCATCGCGATGGCGCAGCTCGGCGATCTCGCCAAAGCCAAGACGCTGCTGCGCAGCGCCGCGCGCGCCTTCGGTCCGCGGGAAGCCGTCGCACGCGCCAGATGCGTGGTCGCCGAGGCCGAGATCGCGCTGGTCTCGCGCGAGCTGAACTGGCCGCCCAGGGCGCTCGCGGGCGCACGGGCGACACTCGCAAGCCATGGCGATGTCGCCAATGCCGCCCATGCGGGCCACATCGAAGCGCGCCGCCTGCTCCTGCTCGGGAGGATCGACGAGGCCGAGCGCACGCTGGCCGAGATCGGCGCCTCTCCGCTTCCGGCCGCGTCTCTCGTCGTTCGCGAGCTGGTGGTCGTCGGCATCGCCATCAGACGACTAAGAACACAGGACGCTCGCGCTGCGCTCGATCGCGCAGGCAAGGCCGCGCGGCAATCCGGCATTCCGGCGCTTGTGGCCGAGGTCGACAGCGCAAACCTGATCCTGAACACGCCGGCTGCGCGACTGATCGCACGCGGCAGCGAGCACCCGCTGCTGCTCGGCGAGGTCGAGCGGCTGGCGACCTCGACTGCGCTTGTCGTCGATACCTTTCATCATGTCGTGCGCAGGCAAGGCGTTGCCGTCTCGCTGGGCACGCGGCCCGTGCTGTTCGCGCTCGCCCGTCTGCTGGCGCAAGCCTGGCCCGCCGATGTCTCGCGCGAGGCGCTGATCGCAGGTGCGTTTCAGGCGAGGCACGTCGATGAGTCCCATCGCGCCCGCTTGCGCGTCGAGATCGGGCGGCTCCGCACCCAGCTCAGGCCGCTGGCCGAGATCAGCGCAACCAGGCAGGGCTTTGAGCTCGCGCCGCGCAAGACGCGCGACGTCCTGGTGCTGGCCCGGCCGGTCGAGGAGAAGCACGCCGCCGTGCTCGCCATTCTCGCCGATGGCGAGCCGTGGTCGAGCTCGGCGCTCGCACTCGCCCTTCAAATGAGCGCGCGCTCGGTGCAGCGGGCGCTCGAAGAGCTGGCGCGATCGAACAAGGTACAGTCGTTCGGACACGGAAGGGCGCGGCGCTGGATGACCCCGCCCGTGCCGGGTTTCCCGACAGGCTTGTTACTCCCCTCGCCGCTGTTAAAGGCGTAGGTTAAAGCATGATCCGGAAAAGTGTGCAGCGGTTTTCCGAGAAGATCATGCGTAAACAATAAAGCCGCATCACAGGGATCGAGCACATGAAGCGTTCCACGGCAGAGATTGTCGCCGAGTACGGCCCCTTTCCCGGCGTCGAGGCCGTACATGGCGTCAGCTATGACGGCACCCATCTCTGGTTCGCATCGGGCGACAGGCTGAATGCCATCGACCCCGCGAACGGCAAGATCGCGCGCTCGCTCGATGTCGCCGCCCATGCGGGCACGGCGTTCGATGGCCGGCACCTGTTCCAGATCGCGGAGGATCGCATCCAGAAGATCGACGCGGCGAGCGGCGCGATCGTCAGCACGATCCCCGCGCCCGGGGGTGGCGGCGATTCTGGTCTGGCCTGGGCCGAAGGCTCGCTCTGGGTCGGGCAATATCGCGACCGCAAGATCCATCAGATCGATCCCGACACCGGCAAGATTCTCCGCACCATCGAGAGCAAGCGCTTCGTGACCGGCGTGACCTGGGTCGACGGCGAGCTCTGGCATGGCACCTGGGAAGGTGATGACAGCGACGTCAGGCGGATCGATCCTGAGACCGGGAAGGTGCTGGAGCAGCTCGATATGCCCGAGGGGACGATGGTCTCGGGTCTGGAGTCCGACGGCGGCGATCGTCTGTTCTGCGGTGGCGGCGCCAGCGGCAAGGTGAGAGCCGTGCGGCGTCAGAAGCGCGGCTAGCTGCGCGGCCACAGCCGTTAACCCGTTTGCCGCAATTCCACCCCATCGGTACGCTCTAGCGCCCTGCTCGCCTGCCCTGTAAAATCCTTCCTGGGGCGGCCTGGGGGATTGATGCGTCTGACGTTGAATTTGAAGACTGTCCTGATCGCCGTTGCGGTGCTCGCGGGGTCGTTTTTCATCAGCCTGAAGGTCATGGACCTGCTGTCGCCGCGCGCGACCAATTCGGCGCCGCCCGTCGCAGAGCTGCCGCCGCTGCCGCCGGCGTCGAAGAGCTCGATCGTGGTGGCACCGGTGGCGATCGCGCTGTCGGCGATCCGCGAGCAGGCCGAGAAGGCGGCGCCGCGTAATTTCGCCGGCAAGGCCGAGAACCCGATCTCGCAGATCCTGGAAAACGCCGATATCGGCTGGACCGCCACTCGCGGACCGATGTCGACGACCGGCGACAAGGACGTGCTGACGCTGTCGACGCCGATCAGCGGCAAGCTGAACGTGACGGGCTCGCTGTCGGCGAAAGCCACCGGCGCACTCGGCGATGCGCTGAGCAGCGTGCTCGGCGGCGACGCGGCAAAACGGATCGGCGCGGTCAACATCAAGAATCTGAACGCGAGCGCCGAGATCAAGGGCAACGTGGTCGTCACCTCGCGCCCGAAGCTGGCGGCCGCCTGGCATCTCGAGCCCAATCTCGGCGCGCAGGTCAATCTCGGCGACACCAACGTCAACGTCGCCGGCGCCAAGGTCAACGTTCCCGCGCAGGTGAAGCCGCTGATCGACAAGACGGTCGGCGATCAGCTCAACGTCGTCGCCGAGCGCATCCGCAACGACCCCAGCCTGCGCGAGAACGCGAAGCTGCAATGGGCCAAGGCCTGCCGCTCGATCCCGCTGCAGGGCAGCAGTTCCTCGTCGGCATTGCCGCCGCTCTGGCTCGAGATGAAGCCGACTCGCGCCATCGCGGCGCAACCGCGCGTCGACGCGCAGGCCGTGACGCTGCTGCTCGGGCTCGAGGCCGAGACGCGCGTGACGTCGACGCCGACCAAGCCGGACTGCCCGTTCCCCGACAAGATCTCGATCGTGCCGCCGACCGGCACCGGCGTGAACATCGGCGTTCCCATCGACGTGCCCTTCACCGAGATCAACAAGCTGATCGCGGCGCAAATGGTCGGGCACACCTATCCCGAGGACGGCTCCGGCCCGGTCGAGGTCACGGTGAAGAACGTCAACGTCGTCCCGTCGGGCGAGCGGCTCCTGATCTCGCTGCTGGTGCGCGCCAAGGAAAAGAAGAGTTGGCTCGGGCTCGGCGCAGAGGCGACGGTGCACATCTGGGGCCGGCCGATGCTCGACCAGGAGCAGCAGACGCTGCGGCTCGCCGACATCCAGCTCGCAGTGGAATCCGAGGCGGCATTCGGCCTGCTGGGCGCAGCGGCCCGCGCGGTGGTACCGCAGATGCAGCAGGCGCTGGTGCGGAAGGCGACGCTCGACCTGAAACCGATCGCTGCCAACGCGCGCGAGAAGATCGCCGCCGCGATCGCCGACTACCAGAAGAGCGAGGATGGCCTCAAGGTCGAGGCCGTCATCAGCAGCCTGACGCTGGCCGAGATCGCCTTCGATTCCAAGACGCTGCGCGTGGTGGCGGAAGCCGGCGGCACACTGAACGTGTATGTGACCAAGCTGACGGGGATGTAGCACGCATTCATGCACGAAAACCGCGCAGTCTCTTCTCGCTTGCGTCGCTGGCATTCTCGTTGGAGGATGCTAAGCTGATCGTCGCAACCTCACACGAGGTGCTGGCGGCACTATAGGGGACACAGCGAGGACAACATGGAAGCCGGCATGGTCACGCCTGCGCCGGCGCTGGTGCGTTTTTCCGGCATTCAGAAGACCTACGATGGCGAGCACCTCGTCGTGAAGAATCTCGACCTCGACATCAGGAAGGGCGAGTTCGTCACCCTGCTCGGCCCGTCGGGCTCGGGCAAGACGACCACGCTGATGATGCTGGCCGGCTTCGAGGTTCCAACCCAGGGCGAAATCTACCTCGCGGACCGGCCGATCAAGAACATGCCGCCGCACAGGCGCGATATCGGCATGGTGTTCCAGAACTACGCCCTGTTTCCGCACCTGACGATCGAGGAGAACGTCGCCTTCCCGCTGTCCGTTCGCAAGACGGGCAAGGCGGAAACGCAGGAGCGCGTCAAAGCGGCGCTGCGGATGATCAAGATGGAGACCCTGGCGCAGCGGCGGCCCGGGCAGCTGTCCGGCGGTCAGCAGCAGCGTGTGGCACTGGCCCGCGCACTGGTCTTCAACCCGCAGCTCGTGCTGATGGATGAGCCGCTCGGCGCCCTGGACAAGCGCCTGCGCGAGCAGATGCAGCTGGAGATCAAGCAACTGCACGAGACGATGGGCATCACCATCGTCTATGTCACCCACGACCAGAGCGAAGCGCTCACCATGTCGGACCGCATCGCCGTGTTCAACGACGGCGTCGTGCAGCAGATCGACAGGCCCGACGCGCTGTACGAGCGCCCAGTGAACAGCTTCGTCGCCAATTTCGTCGGCGAGAACAACGTGCTCTCGGGCACCGTGGAGACAGTCGACAAGGACTATTGCCGCGTTGCGCTGGCGGCCGGCGGCACCGTTATGGCCCGTGCGGTCAACATCGCAGGCGCGGGCGCTGCGACCTCCCTGTCGGTCCGGCCGGAGCGCATCGCCATTGCCCCCGACGGCGCCTCCAGCGACGGCCCGAACCGGCTACCGGCCAAGGTGCAGAGCACGATCTATCTCGGCGATCACGCGCTGGCCGTGCTCGAGGTCTCAGGGAACGCCGAGTTCATGGTCAAGCTTCAGCCTGGAGCGCATGACAGCCTGAAACACGGAGAGAGCGTCTTCATCACCTTTCGCCCCGAGGACTGTCTGGCCCTCGATTCCGTCTGATCCAATCGGTCAACCTCAACGCAACGCATATGAAGAAGGAACTAGGACCATGCTGAAGCGCAACATTGCTTTGGGTTTCGCCGCGGCGTTCAGCGCCAGCGCTGCGCTGGTTACGGTCGCAGAGGCACGTGACCTCACCGTCGTGTCGTGGGGCGGCGCCTACCAGGATGCCCAGAAGAAGGTCTATTTCGAGCCGTTCAAGAAGGCATCCGGCATCGCGATGAACGACGAGTCCTGGGATGGCGGCATCGGCGTGCTGCGCGCCAAGGTGCAGGGTGGCGCCGCCACCTGGGACGTCGTCCAGGTCGAAAGCGATGAGCTCGCGGTCGGCTGCGACGAAGGCCTGTTCGAGAAGATGGATTATTCCAAGATCGGCGGCGAAGGCGCTTATATCCCGCCGTCGGTCAATCCCTGCGGCGTCGGCGCCATCCTCTACGATTTCGTGCTCGGCTACGACAAGGACAAGCTGAAGGATGCGCCCAAGGGCTGGGCCGACTTCTTCGACACCAAGAAGATTCCGGGCAAGCGCGCCCTGCGTCAGGGCCCGAAGACCACCCTGGAAATTGCGCTGATGGCCGACGGCGTCCCGCCGAAAGACGTTTACAAGGTGCTGGCGACCGACGAAGGCGTCGAGCGCGCGTTCAAGAAGCTCGACACCATCAAGGGCGATATCGTCTGGTGGAAGGCCGGCGCCCAGCCGCCGCAACTGCTCGCCTCCGGCGAGGTGGTGATGACCTCGGTCTACAATGGCCGCATCGACACCGCGAACAAGAACGAGAAGAAGAACTTCGGCATGGTGTGGGACGGCGCGCTCTTCACCCTCGACAGCTGGGTCATCCTGAAGGGGAGCCCGAACAAGGACGCGGCCTACAAGTTCCTGGACTTCGCCGGCAAGGCGGAGAACCAGTCGAAACTGTCAGAGAACATCGCTTACGGCACGTCGAACAAGGACGCCGCCGGCCTGTTGCCGCCCGCCGTTCTGAAGGACCTGCCGACCGCGCCTGACAACATGAAGAACGCGGTCGAGATCAACGTGGCCTTCTGGCTCGAGAACATCGACCGCCTGACAGAGCGCTTCAACAAATGGGCCGCGAAGTAACGCGCGATCAAACCGGCATGCGGCGCAGGCGGAAGGCGAGAGCCCTTCGCCTGTGCCGCGCCCCTTATGTGAAATAGTCACCGCATGACAGCAGTGTCCGAAGCCGAAACCAAGGTGCCGCTGAAGCGCCGCCTGAAGCAGGCGGAGCGCGCACGCCAGCTCAAGGCGATGGCATTGGTGCTGCCATTGCTGCTGTTTTTGCTCTTCACCTTCGCCGGCCCCATCGCCGGCATGCTGTGGCGTGCGGTCGATGATCGCGAGGTTCGGCAGGTTCTGCCGCAAACCATCACCGCCCTCGCCAACTGGGACGGCAAGGATCTGCCGGACGAGACGGCCTACGCGGCGCTGGCAAGCGACCTCCAGGCCGCGCGCGCCGCCGGCACCATCGCCGTCGCAGCCAAGCGGCTCAACTATGCCCTGAACGGTTTTCGCACGATCCTCACCGGCACGGCACGCAATCTGAAGTCCCTGCCGGAGCCCGGCACGGCCAAGGAGACATTGGTCAAGATCAACCGGGCCTGGCGCGATCGAACCACCTGGACGACGATCAGGGATGCCGGAGGTCCGGTGACCGGCTTCTACCTGCTGGCGGCGCTCGACCTCGTCAGGAACGCGGACGGCGCGATCGTCGCGGCCGCGCCGGATCAGGCCATCTACCGCGAAATTTTCGCCCGCACCTTCCTCATCAGCCTCGGTGTCACGGCACTGTGCCTGATCCTGGGTTTTCCGGTCGCCTATTTGCTCGCGGCGCTGCCGCCCGGACGGTCGAACCTGTTGATGATCTTCGTGCTGCTGCCGTTCTGGACCTCGCTGCTGGTCCGCACCTGCGCCTGGATCGTGCTGCTGCAGAGCAAGGGCGTGGTGAATGACAGCCTGCACTGGCTCGGCATCATCGACGAGCCGCTGCGCTTGATCTACAACCGCTTCGGCGTCTGCGTGGCCATGACCCACGTGCTGCTGCCCTTCATGATCTTGCCGCTGTACAGCAGCATGAAGGCGATCTCGCCGGCCTATATGCGCGCCGCCGCCTCACTCGGTGCCCCGCCTCTCACCGCCTTCCTGCGCATCTATTTGCCGCAAACCCTGCCCGGCATCGGCGCGGGAAGCCTGCTCGTCTTTATCCTCGCGCTCGGCTACTACATCACGCCGGCCCTGGTCGGCGGTGCCGCCGACCAGATGATCAGCTACTTCATCGCGCTCTACACCACCGAGACAGCCAATTGGGGCCTCGCCTCGGCACTCGGGGCCGTGCTGCTGCTCGCCACCGTTCTGCTCGCCCTCGTCTACGGCAAGCTGGTGCAGGGCCAGCAGGTCACGGGAGGGATGAAGAATTGAGCGACAGCCCTTCCCTTCGCACGCCGAGCCAGCGTATCGCCTGGACCACGACCATCCTCGTCTCCATACTCGTGTTCATCTTCCTGATCGCGCCCATCCTTGCGATCATGCCGCTGTCCTTCAGCTCGGGCTCGTACCTCACCTATCCGCTGCCCGGCCTTTCTTTGCGCTGGTACGGCGACTTCTTCAATTCGCCGCGCTGGATGAACTCGCTGAAGAACAGCATGATCATCGGCGTCGCTTCGACGGCGTTGTCGATGGTGCTTGGCACGCTCGCCGCGCTGGGCCTGGCGCAATGGAAGAGCCGGTTCAAACCACTCGTGCTGGCTTTCGTGCTGTCGCCGGTGGTCGTGCCCGGCGTCATCACCGCGGTTGGCCTGTATTTCTTCTTCGCACCGATCGGATTGACGGGCAGCTATCTCGGCCTGATCCTGGCTCACACCGCGCTCGCAACGCCCTTTGTCGTCATCACGGTCGGCGCGACGCTGCAAAGCTTCGACACCAACCTCGCGCGCGCCGCCGCCTCGCTCGGCGCTTCGCCGCTGGAGGCGTTCCGCCGCGTGATCCTGCCGCTGATCCTGCCCGGAATTGCATCGGGCGCACTGTTCGCCTTCGCGACCAGCTTCGACGAGGTGGTGATCGTGCTGTTCATGGCAGGTCCCGAGCAGCGCACTTTACCGCGCGAGATGTTCAGCGGCATTCGCGAGAACATCAGCCCGACCATCACGGCCGCTGCGGTGATTTTGACGACCGTTTCGGTGATCCTCCTCGCCACCCTGGAAGGCCTGCGCCGACGCAACGAACGCCTGAAGGGTGGCGGCTGAGCGCGGCGCTCTTCTTTCTTTCCCGCTGCCTTCCCCTTCTGATTTTGCATTCCGCTATGACGGGGATCGCTTAGCTGCGACTGCGGATAGTCGTTAATACTCTCCCCGCAACAAAGCCCAAACAACAATACACAGGGAGAACGCGCTGAAACAGGCGGCCGAGTTCGGCATCGCGCAAGGCGGCCAGAAGATGATCGCGCTGCTCATGGAAATCACCGACGTCCACTCGCTCGGCATCAAGGCAACACAGGGCCTGATCATCACCGACGCGTTCTATTGGGATGCAAACGACGGGACCCGCGCCTTCTCCAAGCGCTTCAACGAGAAGGTCGGCCACATGCCGACCATGATCCAGGCCGGCCTCTATTCGGCGACCATGCACTATCTGAAGGCGATCGAGGCCATCAAGACCGACGAAGCGCCGAAGGTGATGGAGCAGATGCGCAAGACGCCGGTGAATGACTTCTTCGCCAAGAACGGCAAGATCCGCATCGACGGGCGCATGGTCCACGACATGAATCTGTACGAGGTGAAGAAGCCGGAAGAATCCAAGGGCGAGTGGGACCTCTACAAGCTGATTGCCTCCGTGCCCGGCGACGAAGCCTTCCGCCCGCTGGACAAGGGCGGCTGCCCGCTGGTGAAGTGAGGCTCGCTCTATCCTCCGTCATTGCGGGCGCGGCGAAGCAATCCAGGCTCCTTCGCAATGACAACAGACACGACGGCGCGCCCGGTGAAATCCGGGCGCGCTTCGCTTAGGCACTCACGCGATCCGCATTACTCCGAGTACTTGAACTCGGGCATGTTCTTCAGCTGATCCTTGGTCGCATTGAACACGGCGTGATCGGGATACCATTTCGACGAGGACGAACTGGTCGCCGTCTTGTCGGTGCCGGTCGCAGCGCCGGTTGTCGTGGTCGCGGCCGGCTTGGCGTTCGGATTTGCCGGGTTCGTGGTGGTATAGGCGACGGCTTCGTTGACGAATTTAAGCTTCTCATACGGCACGGCGACGAGATGCTCGCCCATGCCCAGGAAGCCGCCGACGCCAATCACAGCGATCTTCACGGCGCCGCTCTTGTCCATCAGCAGGTCGTTGATCGAGCCGATGTTCTCGTTGGCCTCGTTGTAAACCTTCACGCCCGCCATCTTCGAGGCGCGCCATTCGCCCGATGCACTCGTGGTCGACGTCGTTGCAGCGGCCGCCGGCGGAGTCTTGTCGGTGGTGGCTGTCGGATTCTGCGCAAACGCAACGGTCGCAAGCAGAGCCGTGCCGGCGAGGCCGGCGGCGATCGATTTCATCAACATTGTTGTCCTCTCCTTCAGCAGAAATCTCGTGCGGAAAGAACCATTACGAACACTCGCGGTTCCTAGCGTGCGGCAATTTCGTTGCCCCATTGCGGCGCTGCGGTGCGACGAAGGTTCCTGCCAGGAACGAGCGAGATGCAACGTCTCTCGCCGGCGATCATGCGGCCTGGCATGAAGCAGATCGCGGCGAGGAACGCGCCGGCCTGATGTCGCTTCAGTTCGGCGACATGGGCCATGTCGTGCACTATGAAGGACCGCTATCTGCGACCGCGGCCGCGCGCCCCGACGACCTGCATCGCGGCGTCACCAACCTGGTCGAGAACGCGGTGCGCTTCGGCGCCGAGGTGACGATCCGGCTCGACGTACCAGGCACGACACTCGTCATCGACGTCGAGGATGACGGCCCCGGCATTTCGGATGCGCGCAAGCAGGAGATGCTGGAGCCGTTGGTGCGCGGCGACGATGCCCGCACCCGCCTGACCTTCGCCTCAGGCTGCGAGCGGCGGATGCTCGACGGCGCGCTCGTCGAAGACCGCGATCGCCTCGAAACAATAGCCGCAAGCCTGGCACTTCCAGAGATAGGAAACGCGTCCCTCGCCCGGCTCGATCCAGTCCGGGAACGGGATCGGTGTCCCGCATTGTGCACACGGATTCTGCGTGGGGATGTCGCCGATGTCTGCGCGGGTCATGGACGTCCTCCCGAATGCTGCTGGTGCGATTTTTGGGCGAATGCACGAAGGGACAGACCTGCTGTCGCGTAAGGCGCTCCGCCAGCCCCAGAGTTAACCCATGTTTGAGTCGTAAAAGCGACGGCTTGGCGAAAATCGCCGGTGGCGGCGTTTCGCCACATCATCGCCGTGTTCCCACGGCCTAACGCGCACGAGGGCAGGTCAGTTCTGCCGAGGAATATTTCGATGAAAACTTTGGGCATTGCCGTTCTCGCTGCGGCCGGACTGATGTCATCGCAGGCCGCATTCGCGGGCCAGGCCGAATTTGCCGAGATGGTCGCGATGCATGCGCGCGCCAACGGCGTGCCGGAAGCGCTGGTGCATCGCGTCATCATGCGCGAGAGCCGTTATCAGCCGGGTCTCGTCGGCCATGGCGGCACGATCGGGCTGATGCAGATCAAGCTCGCGACCGCCCGCGGCCTCGGCTACACCGGCGATGCCGCCGGCCTGCGCGACCCCAACACCAACCTCACCTATGCGGTCAAATACCTCGCCGGCGCCTATCACGCCGCCAATGGCGACCACGACCGAGCCGTGCGTTATTTCGCGGGCGGCTATTACTACGCTGCAAAGCTGCAGCGCCAGCAGCAGCAGCGCGCGATGATCCAGCAAGCCAGCAATGAGCTTTGGCTGGAGCCGAACGGCAATCCGCAGCCGATGTTCGGCACGGCGCCGCACCGCAAGCTGGCCCAGCGCGTCCGCAACGCGCGGGCGCAGGCGTCCAACTAGTCCCCTGTTCCAGCCAAACGCGTTGACCACCCCGCCCTACTCGCCTACATTGGCACCGTTCCGAGGGGTGCTCCGAGGAGGAGCTGAGATACCGCTAAATGGGCAAGCCTGCACTTCAGCAAGCCGGCCCAAGACCGCGGTGACCCTTTGAACCTGATCCGGGTCATGCCGGCGAAGGGACAGGGATGTTGCAGACGACCAAACGACCGGGATCACCGGTATCCATCATCGGCGCAGGCATTGCAGGCGCATGGCAGGCGCTGTTGTTCGCGCAGGCCGGCCACGCCGTGACACTACACGAGCGCGGTGACGCCACCATGACCGATGCCACCAGCCACTGGGCCGGCGGCATGCTCGCGCCCTATTGCGAGGCGGAGGTCGCCGAACCCATCATCTCCAGGCTCGGCCTGCGCTCGCTCGATATCTGGCGGCGCGAGCTGCCCGATACGCCCTTCAACGGCTCGCTGGTCGTGGCCCATCCGCGCGAGCGCAACGACTTCGAGCGGTTTGCGCGCATGACCGAGGAGCACCGCCGGCTCGACGCCGCCGGTCTCGCCGAGCTCGAGCCGTCGCTGGAGGGGCGTTTCCGCGATGCGCTGTTCTTCCCGAACGAAGGCCATGTCGAGCCGCGCCGCGTGCTGCCGAAGCTGCATGAGCGCATCAAAGCTGCCGGCGGCACCATCAAGTTCAACAGCGACATCGCGAAAGAGGATCTCGACGGCATCGTGATCGACTGCCGTGGCCTCGCTGCGCGCGACGAGCAGCCGGACTTGCGCGGCGTCAAGGGCGAGATGATCCTGATCGAGACGAGCGAGGTGCAGCTTGCGCGCCCGGTGCGGCTGATCCATCCGCGCTGGCCGCTCTACGTGATCCCGCGCGAGGACAATCTGTTCATGCTGGGCGCGACCTCGATCGAGGCCGAGGACACCGGCGTCAGCGTGCGCTCGGCGCTGGAGCTGCTGGGTGCGGCCTACACGGTGCATCCGGCGTTCGGCGAAGCCCGCATCGTCGAGTTCGGCTCCGGGCTGCGCCCCGCCTTTCCGGACAATCTGCCGCGCATCGGCGTCCGCGGCGGCAAGATCAGCATCAACGGGCTCTACCGCCACGGCTTCCTGATCGCGCCGGCACTGGCCGAGCTGACGCTCAATTACGTCGAGCGCGGTCAGATCGACAACGAGGTGATGCAATGCTTGTGATCGTCAATGGCGAGCAGCGCGAGGTGAGCTCGGCCAGCGTCGATGCGCTGCTCTCCGAGCTCGATTACGAGGGCACCCATTTCGCGATCGCGCTCAATTACGACGTCGTGCCGAAGAGCCGCTGGGCAGAAACCCACCTCAAGGCCGGCGACGAGATCGAGATCATCACGCCGCGGCAGGGAGGGTGATGGTGATGCTCTCGGCAAACACTCCGCTGTCATCGCCCGGCTTGACCGGGCGATCCAGTACGCCGCGGCTCCTCCGTATCACGGCACGGCCTCTGGAATACCG
Source organism: Bradyrhizobium sp. CCBAU 51627 (assembly GCF_028128765.1). Classification (GTDB taxonomy): domain Bacteria; phylum Pseudomonadota; class Alphaproteobacteria; order Rhizobiales; family Xanthobacteraceae; genus Bradyrhizobium. The sequence goes on along the minus strand of NZ_LBJG01000024.1, from coordinate 229,233 downwards.
GATCCCCGCTTTCGCGGGGATGACAGGGCCAACTCAGGAGACACCTCCAACATGGTGACCTTCTACGGCAAGACCTTTTCCTCCCGCCTCCTGATCGGCAGCGCGCTCTATCCATCGCCCGCGATCATGCAGGCGGCGATCCGCGCCTCCGGCGCGAACATCGTCACCGTGTCGCTGCGGCGCGAATCCGCCGGCGGCAAGACCGGGGACGCATTCTGGAAGCTGATCCGCGAGCTCGACGTATCGGTGCTGCCGAACACCGCGGGTTGCCGCAGCATGCGCGAGGCCGTGACCACGGCCAAGCTCGCGCGCGAATTGTTCGGCACGTCCTGGATCAAGCTCGAGGTCATCGCCGACAACGACACGCTGCAGCCCGACGTGGTCGGCCTGGTCGAAGCCGCCACCGTCCTGATCAAGGACGGCTTTGAGGTGTTCCCCTATTGCACCGAAGACCTCTCGGTCGCGAACCGCCTGGTCGATGCCGGCTGCAAGGTGGTGATGCCGTGGGCCGCGCCGATCGGCAGCGCGAAGGGCATCATCAACCGCGACGCACTGAAGCTCTTGCGCGAGCGGCTGCCCGACATCACGCTGGTGGTCGACGCCGGCCTGGGCGCGCCCTCGCATGCCGCCGAAGCGCTCGAACTCGGCTATGACGCCGTGCTGCTCAACACCGCGATCGCCAAGGCTGCCGATCCGGTCGCGATGGCTAACGCCTTCCGCCTCGGCTGTGAGGCCGGCCGCACTGCATACGAGGCCGGGCTGATGAACGCCCGCGACTTCGCCTCCCCCTCCACCCCTGTCGTTGGGACCCCGTTCTGGCATGCCGTTTCCTGATCACTTCTATCCCGTCGTCGACAGCCTCCAATGGGTCGAACGCCTGACCAAGCTCGGCGTCGGCACCATCCAGCTGCGCGCGAAAGAGCTGAACGACGCCGAGGCGCTCCAGATCGTCACCGACGCGCTGGCGATCACCAAGGACACGCAAGCCAAGCTGATCGTGAACGACTATTGGCGCGCCGCGATCGTCGCCGGCGCGAAGTATCTGCATCTCGGCCAGGAGGATCTGGCGGAGGCGGACCTGAAGGCGATCCGCGAGGCGGGCCTGCTCCTCGGCATCTCCACCCATGATGATGCAGAGCTCGAAACCGCGCTCAAAGCCATGCCCGATTACGTCGCGCTCGGTCCGATCTTCTTCACCACGCTGAAATCGATGCGCTTCGAACCGCAGGGCATTCCGAAGATCACGGAATGGAAGAAGCGCATCGGCAACATCCCGCTGGTCGCAATCGGCGGCATCAAGTTCGAGCACGCCGCGGAGATCTTTGCCGCGGGCGCGGATTCGATCGCGGTGGTTTCCGATGTTACCCAAAACGCCGACCCGGATGCCCGCGTGCGGCAATGGCTCGGCCAGACAGCGGAGGTTGCATGATGCATGTCCCGCTCTCACCACTCGTCATTGCGGGGAGCCCTTGCGACGAAGCAATCCAGACTGCCTCCGCAGAGAGATTCTGGATTGCTTCGCTGCGCTCGCAATGACGGAGCAAGAATTCACCGCCGTCGCTCAAACGCACGCACAGCAGAATTAAACCGGAGGATTCCATGAACATCCGCTCCAACCCCGACAAGACCGTCCCCGCCGTCACCACCGGCCCCCTTCCCTCCTCGCGAAAGATCTTCGCGTGCCCCGACGCCGCGCCGGACATCCGCGTGCCGCTGCGTGAGATCATCCTCTCCGAAGGCGCGGGCGAACCGAACCTGCCGGTCTACGACACCTCGGGCCCCTACACCGATCCGTCCGTGACCATCGACGTCAACGCCGGCCTCCCGCGCAACCGCAAGCAATGGGTGCTGGAGCGCGGCGGCGTCGAGGAATATGAGGGCCGGCAGATCAAGCCGGAGGACAACGGCAGCGTCTCCACCGATAACGCCGCGCGCGCCTTCTCGGCCTATCACAAGCCGCTGCGCGGCCTCGACGGCCACAAGATCACGCAGCTTGAGTTCGCCCGCGCCGGCATCATCACCAAGGAGATGATCTACGTCGCGGAGCGCGAGAATCTTGGCCGAAAGGCACAGCTCGAGCGTGCGGAAGCAGCCCTTGCCGACGGCGAAAGTTTTGGCGCCTCGGTGCCCGCCTTCATCACGCCGGAGTTCGTCCGCGACGAGATCGCGCGTGGCCGCGCCATCATCCCGTCGAACATCAACCACTCCGAGCTCGAGCCGATGATCATCGGCCGCAACTTCCTGACCAAGATCAACGCCAATATCGGCAACTCGGCAGTGACCTCCTCGGTCGAGGAAGAGGTCGAGAAGATGGTGTGGGCGATCCGCTGGGGCGCCGACACCGTGATGGACCTCTCCACGGGCCGCAACATCCACACCACCCGCGAATGGATTTTGCGCAACGCGCCGGTGCCGATCGGCACGGTGCCGATCTACCAGGCGCTGGAGAAGTGCAACGGCGATCCCGTCAAGCTGACCTGGGAGCTCTACAAGGACACGCTGATCGAGCAGTGCGAGCAGGGCGTCGACTATTTCACCATCCACGCCGGCGTGCGCCTGCAATACATCCACCTCACCGCAAACCGCGTCACTGGCATCGTCTCGCGCGGCGGCTCGATCATGGCGAAGTGGTGCCTGGCGCATCACAAGGAGAGCTTCCTCTACACGCATTTCGACGAGATCTGCGACCTCATGCGCAAGTATGACGTCTCGTTCTCGCTCGGCGACGGCCTGCGTCCAGGCTCGATCGCGGACGCCAACGACCGCGCACAATTTGCCGAACTCGAAACGCTCGGCGAGCTGACGAAGATCGCGTGGGACAAGGGCTGCCAGGTCATGATCGAAGGCCCCGGCCACGTGCCGATGCACAAGATCAAGATCAACATGGACAAGCAGCTCAAGGAATGCGGCGAGGCGCCGTTCTACACGCTTGGACCGCTGACCACCGACATCGCGCCGGGTTATGACCACATCACCTCGGGCATCGGCGCGGCCATGATCGGCTGGTTCGGCTGCGCAATGCTCTGCTACGTCACGCCGAAGGAGCACTTAGGCCTGCCCGACCGTAACGACGTCAAGACCGGCGTCATCACCTACAAGATCGCCGCCCACGCCGCCGACCTCGCCAAGGGCCACCCCGCCGCGCAGTTGCGCGACGACGCCCTCTCCCGCGCGCGGTTCGAATTCCGCTGGACCGACCAGTTCAACCTCGGCCTCGATCCGGACACCGCAAAGAGCTTCCACGACGAGACCCTGCCCAAGGAAGCCCACAAGGTCGCCCATTTCTGCTCGATGTGCGGCCCAAAGTTCTGCTCGATGAAGATCACGCAGGACGTGCGGGATTACGCGGCGACGCTGAATGATCCGAACTCGGTGGGCATGTCGATGCAGGGCACGGCCGAAGACGGCATGGCCAGGATGAGCGCGAAGTTCAAGGAGATGGGATCAAGCGTTTATCTGGATGCGGAGAAGGTGAAGGAGAGTAATCGGGTGCTGTGAGCGCTTTGCTCGTATTGCCCGGGCTTTCCCCGGCATTCGTTGAACAAGGCCGGGCAAAAAGCCCGGCCTTTCTTGTTTATCTCTCGAAATTTTTCGCTACCTTTGGTAGAGTACTCTCCAACGAATTTCAGAACACCTTTGGTCTGTCATGGAAGACTATTCCAAACTTCTAAAAGCTATTGCTGCTTTTATTGGGGCTTTTGCTTGGCCCGTGACAATCTTGGCAATCGTCTCATTCTTCCGCAGTGAACTGAAAGCCACACTAGGAACGCTTCCTTTGCTCCTGGACAGAGTGAGGAAAGCGACGATTTCAGGCGTCGCCCTTGAACTCGATCGCATCGCAGACGCGGAAACAGACAAAGACAAGGGCAACAAGATAACGCCGGGGCAAATCGAAGCTGCCACACGAATTTCGGTACAAGCGAAGGGGATTGGTCAAGACGATCTGGCTCACGAACTCGATAGACTCTGCCTGGAGTACGATTCGCTAAGGCTCGCCCTACCATCCGGAGTCGAACGGACACGAGCAATGACTCGAGTCGTAGTAAAAATGCGATCTCTTGCACCCAGCGCGAAGGGATTTATCGACGTGTACAAAGGTTCTGGATCGCCGGGAAGCCGGCTTGCTGCTATCGCGATGATGCAAATGGTGCCAAGCGTGGCAGACCTCGATTGGTTGGCAGCACGCTTTGAAGTCGAGCAGCAGCCGTTTCTCCTATATCATGCTTCGTTAGCTCTGCAGAACGCCGCGAATGTCAGCAATACAATCGAACAGAAAGCTCACCTGCGACAGGTCGCGGAAAAAGCTTTAGCTCAGGTCAAAGACTTCCGAGGAGCGCCTGATCAGGGGACGATTGAAGTCTTAGAGATGCTGCTGTCCAGTCTTCCCAAACAATAGGTCTCGTTTCAGCATCTATCCCACGGACACCATTTGTCTCCTGTTGTGCTCCACCGCCTCCCCGACCAGCTCCGCGAAAACCTCCGCCTCGTCTTCGTTGGCACCGCCGCCTCGACGCGCTCGGCTAAGCTCGGGCATTACTACGCGCATCCCAGCAGCCGGTTCTGGCGCGTGATCCATGAGGCCGGGATCACGCCGCGGCGCTATCAGCCGGGCGAGTTTACATCGCGCTCGGGATCGGCTGCACCGATCTCTCCAAATCGGGCGCCTCGACAAAATCCTCCTCCGCGCCTATCCTGATGACATGAACATCGTCCGCCGCACGCTGGAGATCGACGCCGACACGGACGCGCGTTTGCGCGAGATGGCGGACGAGCGCGGGCAGGATGTTGCCGCCGTCCTCGCCGAAGCCGTGGCTCTGCTCGATTCCGTGGTCGATATCGCCGGCCCCGACATCGCCGAGGATCGCCGGCGGCTGGATGACTTCCGCAAGAGCCGCGCCGCCGTGCCGCTCGACGAGGTGAAGGACTGGGTCGCGAGCTGGGGGTCGCCGAAGGAACTGCCGCGGCCGGTGGCGCGCAGGATCGGATGATCCTGCTTTCGCCCGACGCCGTCGAGGACGTCGAACGATTGCGTCGGTTTCTCGATCAACACAGCCCGGCGGCCGCGCAACGCGCGCTCGCATCGATCTGGCGGGCGATCGAACGGTTGGAAGAGTTTCCCAATCTTGGCATGCAGACCGAAGATGCCGAGCTTCGCCAGATCGTGGTTCGCTTTGGCGCCTCCGGCTACATCGTGCGGTATGCCGTGTTGGCGCAAGCGCGGGACATTCTGATTACGCGGATATGGCACGGCCGCGAAGTTCGCAAGACGGACGAGTGAGCGTAGCCAGAGAGACGATTGACTTGCTTGAAACCCACCGCCTCCCCGACCAGCTCCGCGAAAACCTCCGCCTCGTCTTCGTCGGCACCGCCGCCTCGACGCGGTCGGCCGAGCTCGGGCATTACTACGCCCATCCCGGCAACCGCTTCTGGCGCGCGATCCATGAGGCCGGGATCACGCCGCGGCGCTATCAGCCTGAAGAGTTCGCGGCCCTGATGGAGCTCGGGATCGGCTTCACCGATCTCTCCAAGTCTGACGCTGGGATGGATCACCAGATCGCGGCTGCAACAATCGACGTGCCGGGCTTCAGGGCCAAGATCGAAAAATACCGGCCGCGGACGATTGCGCTCACGAGCAAGAAGGCGGCGAGCTTGTTTTATGGCCGGCCGTCAGCTGCGATTTCGCTGGGGCGGCAGGCGCGTGATGAGAGCTTGCCGGAGATTTTCGTGCTGCCATCGCCATCCGGTGCTGCGTCCGGGCATTGGACGTTAGAGCCGTGGCGGGAACTGGCGAGGTGGATGGGTTCGTAGGGTGGGTTAGCGTAGCGTGACCCACCACTTTGGCTTCCGCGGCGGGAGAAGTGGTGGGTTACGCCTTCGGCTAACCCACCCTACGGCACTGTCGGAATTCGCTCCGCTCGTTCGTCCTAGGTGCAGAGTTACTTCCACCCCGGAGCCCACCATGCCCACCATCACCGCCTTCGAAAGCTCCCCCGACCGCGGCCGGGGACAGGCGCGGGACATGCGGGTGCGCTGGGCGCTGGAGGAGGTCGGCCAACCCTACGACGTTCGCCTGCTCTCGTTCGCGGCCATGAAGCAGCCGCCGCATCTGGCGCTGCATCCGTTCGGGCAGATCCCGACCTATGAGGACGGCGATCTCGCGCTGTTCGAGACCGGCGCGATCGTGTTCCATATCGCCGAGCGCCATGACGGGCTGCTGCCGAAGGACGCGAATGCGAGGTGTCGCGCGATCGCCTGGATGTTTGCCTCACTCAACACGATCGAGCCGCCGATCGTCGAGCTCGGCATGGCGACGCTGCTCGAACGCGGCGAGAGCTGGTATGAGGCGCGGCTGCCGATCCTGAGGAATCGCCTCGGTAACAGGCTCGACGAATTGTCCCGCCACCTCGGCGGCGCCGACTGGCTCGACGGCGCCTTCAGCGCCGGCGATCTCCTGATGGTGACGGCGCTGCGCCGGCTGAATGCATCGCGTATCCTCGAGGGCTATCCGACCTTGTCGTCCTACGTCGCCCGCGGCGAAGCACGCCCGGCATTTCGCCGCGCGTTCGATGCGCAGCTCGCGGTATTCACGGCGGCATCAAGCGGCTAGGCACAGTGCCGTAGGGCGGGCAAAGGCGCGTCAGCGCCGTGCCTCCGTTATGGAAAGGGATCGTGGGCACGCTTGGCTTTGCCGACCCTACGACAGCATGCCTACAGATCGAAATTCGTCGGCATCATCACCACGTCGCGGATGGTCATGCCGCGCGGGCGGGTCAGCATGAACATCACCACTTCAGCGACTTCGCTGGCCTCCAGCAGGCTGCCCGAATCCCTCGCTTCCTGCAGCTTCTCGGGCGGCCAGTCCGCGAGCAGCGCGGTGACGACAGGGCCGGGCGAGATCGAGCCGACGCGAATGCCGTGCCTGAAGACCTGGCGCCGCACCGTCTGGACGAAGCAGTTGATCGCCCATTTCGACGACGCGTAGACCGGCTCCCATGGTGTCGGAAAATGCGCCGCCAGCGAGCTCGTGACGATGATGTCGCCGCTCCCGCGCGCGATCATGTGCGGCAGCACGTCGTGCACGTTCTTCATCACGACGTTGACGTTCAGGTTCAGCATCCGGTCGATGGCCGTCGTGTCGGCATCGACCAGGTCGCCGCCGACATAGCTGCCCGCATTCGCATGCAGGATGTCGAGCCGGCCCGCCTTGTCCAGGACGCGCGGCAGCAGCGTTGCGCAATCTTTGGGATCGAGGAGATCGACCACCAGCGGGATCACGGCGTCGCCGTGCTTGTCACGGAGCGCCGTCAGCGCGGCCTCGTCGCGGTCGACCATCACCACGCGCGCGCCCGCACCCAGCATCGCTTCACTGCTCGCCAGCCCGATGCCCGACGCGGCCCCGGTCACGGCCGCGACCTTGCCGTCCAATGCTCTTGCCATGAGATCACCATTCGCTTGAGGCTGGCAGTATAGCGACCTCACGCGAATTGGCGATGCGGAACGCTCGCCTCGTAGGGCGGCAGGCGCAAAGCGCCGTGCCCACGATCTCTCTCCGAATCCAGCATGACGTGGGCACGGTGCGCGAAGGGCGCGGCCTTTGCCCACCCTACGGCACCGTGATCCACGGGACCGTCAGCTCCTCACCCCGCATACGCCCTATCCAGATCCGCAATCACGATCTTCTTCATTCCCATCATCGCCTGCATGACGCGGTTCGCCTTCGTCCTGTCAGCATCGCCGAGATAGCGGCCGAGCGCCGTCGGCACCACCTGCCAGGACACGCCAAACTTGTCCTTGAGCCAGCCGCAGCGGGACTCTGCGCCGCCACCGGCGGTGAGCGCTCCCCAAAAATAATCGACCTCCTCCTGCGTCTCGACGCTGATGAAGAAGGACACCGCCTCGTTGAAGCGGTGTTGCGGTCCGCCGTTGAGCGCGTGGAAGCGCTGCCCTTCGAGCTCGAACACCGCCATGAAGTCGTTGACCGTCCCGACTTTCGCGTTCGGGAACACCGATTTGTAGAACGCGACGGCTTCGGGGACGTTGTTATCGAACCAGAGAAACGGCGTGATGGAGGTCATATCGGGATTTCCTTTCATCTCGGCGCGGGCGCGCGATTGCAAGGCGCAATCCCAAGGACGAGGCCGGCTACGTCATTCCGACAGCGGCACGGGATTTTTCGGGCCCGAGCCGTTCGGCAGGATGGGGTACGCCATCCTGCCGATCAGGCCGGCAGCCCTCCACCAAACGGTTGATACCGATCGACGTCGCACGCGGACTATTGCAAGGGCGTCATGGCAGCGATACGACTTTGAGTGGAACTCAAGACGTCAAGGAGCCGGACCTCAACCGGCGCACATGTCGAGGAAGCCGCTGCCATGAGCGACGATCTCTCCGGTGTCTGGGACGGCACTTACATCCAACCCGGCACCGGAATGGTCACGTTCACGGCGACGCTGATCGAGGCCGGCGGCGCGCTGAGTGGCAGCGTCACCGAGCCCTGCTCCAATCCGCGCTGCCCGGTGCGCACCCACAACGCCTCGATCACGGGCCATCGCGCCGGCAGCGTCGTGTCCTTCGTCAAGCGCTACGAGCCGCCGGGCTACGGCTTCGACGTCGTCCAGTACGACGGCATCATGAATGGAGAGGCGACCGAGATCGACGGGCGCTGGCGGCTGCCCGGCACGTCAGGATCGTTCCTGATGATCCGCTCGGGAAAACGCGCGCGGGCGAGCACGACTGACGACACGGCCAAGCAGTCTGGTAGGGTGGGTTAGTCCTGCGGATGCGCGAAGCGCAGACCGCGGGACGTAACCCACCACTTCTGGCACTGCGGAAACCAAAGAGGTGGGTTACGCATCGCGACCGCGCTTCGCACCGTCGTGACGCTAACCCATCCTACAGCAATGTGTCCTACTGCATCGTGATCGCGAGCCCGGAGAGATCGGCATTCGCCATCAGGCCGGTCTGGTAGCCCGACAGCTCCAGCACCGCGCCCTTCTGGTTGGTCAGCACGATGGCGCGGGCGCCGCGGCCGACGGCGAGGCCGGCACCGGCGGCGCCATAGACGCCGGCGACGTCGGAGGGCCTGAAGATGTTGGAGACGCGGCCGCGCAGCACGGTCTTGGAGCCGCCGAAGACGAGGCCGTAATCGAGCCCGCCGGTCGCGAGCGCATAAGAGCGGCCGCGGAAGTTCAGAACGCCCGAGCCACCCGAGCCGCCGATGATCCAGCCCGCCTTGTAGATCGTCAGCACCACGGTGCCGCTGTCGGCCTGCGCCGCGGTCGAGAGGCCGGCCAGCGCGGCAATGGCGACGAGCGCGGCGCGCAAGGTGGAAGCAATCTTCATGGGACGTCTCCGGGGCCATTTTTCAAGGGAGGGAAGGCGAATCAGACGCCGCAATCTATCCGATCGAACGCGGCGGCAACATGATCGCGGTACGAGACGTGAGGCGCCTCACCGCATTCAACTGTCATCGCCCGGCTTGATGTTCACGGGTGCACGCACCCGCACACCCCATCGTGATGCTCCCGTTTTGCCCGACGGGTCAACCCGAATTTCTGCCTTCCCGAATTCAAGTCTGCCAATGATTTCGACTGTGCATGGGGTTGTTTTCGCGATTTATGTTGGAGCGGACCTTGCGCATCGCTACGCTGCCTGCAGGCTCCATCAGCATCGAGGCTCCCATGCCGATCCAGCATTTCGCGCCGCCGCCGCACGTCAAGGCGCCGCCGCTGTCCTTTGCCACCCGCGTCGGCGACCTGCTGTTCGTCTCCGGCATTCCCGGCTTCGACGCCAACGGCATGCTGCCTGACGGCTTCGAGGCCCAGTTCGCCAATGTCCTCGCCAACATCAGGCGCGTGCTCGACGAGGCCGGCGCCACGACGCGCGACCTCGTCAAGGTCAATGTGCTCTTGACGCGCGCCAGCGATGTCGCCGCGATGAACGCGCTCTATGCCGGCGCGTTCGGCCCGCCGCCCTACCCTGCACGCACCACCTGCGTGGTGCACGCGCTGCCCGATCCGAAGATGCTGATCGAGATCGAGGCGGTTGCGTCGCTGGCGAGGTGAACGTGTGTGGCCTGGGGGGCACGCAGCCGAACCAAGTGGCCGCGTCGGCCTGACATGTCCGTGAAAGCCGGCCCCACGGCTTGCAAAGGGGCTGTTTTTACCGCACGAATTTTCGGCTCACCCTTCCCCACAAGGAGATATTTCATGCGTCGCGTTCTCGCCCTTTGTGCCGTTGCCGGCATCGCCAGTTCCGTCTTCGCCGCGCCCGCCTCCGCGAAGGTCGGCTATTACGTGATCCGCTGGGACAACACCGGTATCTGCCAGGTCTGGAACGAGGACCTGAAGTACAAGCCGTTCCAGTGGGGCGTGTCGACCTACAAGGTCGTCAGCAAGCCGCTCCCGACTTTCACGCAGGCCTCCGACCTGCAGATCAAGATGCGCGCCGAGCATCGCTGCACGCTCTGAGCTATCAGTTCGATCCAATGCCTGAGGGCGGGCCTGCGCGAGCAGCCCGCCTTTTTCTTTTGCCGCGGCCCGCAGGCACGCTTTGAACCTGATCGGCGCATGGAACTACTCATCCCTTGTCCGGGGCGCACGCCCAGAAGCGTCCCGCACCCTCCTCCCCGCATTGCCGGGAGGTGCATCACATCTTTCAATTTGAGGAGCTGATCCATGCGTCGTATTTCCATGCTCTGCGCTGCCGCCGGTCTTGCCGCTGCCGCCTTCGCCGCCGCAAGCCCGGCCGAGGCCGGCTATCACCTGATCCGCTGGCACGACAGCGGCGTGTGCCAGATCTGGGACGAGAGCATCCCGACCACGCCGTGGCCGGCCGGATACCATCGTGCCAGCGCCTCCGTGCCAACCTTCCTCGACGCGCTCGCGCTGAAGGATCACGCGCTGAAGGCCGGTCACTGCAGCTGGTAAGAATTCGATCGGCGGACGACAGGGCCGGGCAAGGATGCGGTGCTAGCATCCCTGCCCGGTCGTTTTTTTACCTCGCCGATTTGGAGCAGATCGATGCGCGTGACGACAGCCTCAGCCCTTGCCGCTTCGCTCCTGCTCGCCGCCGTGGCGCAAGCGCAGGCCCCGCAATCCTTCCGCGTGATCTCGCCGATCTTCGGCCAGCTCGTCAGCTTCGCGATGCCGTCGAATTTCGCCGTGGTGTTCGAGAACACCAAGGGCGGCCATTACATCCGCGAAGCCGCTCTGAAGGGCGAGACGCCCGAGCGCTGGACGCAGATGATTACGGTCACCGGCGAGAAGGGCATGACCTTGACACCAGGTCACTCGCCGCAGATTTCTGCAAGCACAATCGCCGGCGGATTCAGGTCGGCTTGCCCCGACAGTTTTGCCGCAAAGTCTCTCGGCGAGACGACATTCGGCCGCTTCGAGGCCTTCGTCGCGGTGATCGGTTGCGGCCGCATCGACAGCGGCCCGACGCGGCACAGCGAGACCGCGCTGCTGATCACGGTCAAGGGCGCGGCCGACTATTACACCATCCAATGGGCCGAGCGCGGCCCCGAAAGCGACGAGCCGCCCATCAACGATGAACGCTGGCAAGCGCGCCTGCGCGATCTCGGCCCGATCGATCTCTGCCCGATCGTCGCGGGCGAAGATGCGCCCTATCCGAGCTGCGTGAACAGGAGCTGAGCGCCGTCAGGCGTCCTTGTGCGCGCCGGGATGAATCAAGACGTCGCGCGCGGCGGAGAGGTCGATGAAGGCCTGCGCGCTGCCGCCCTGATCGGGATGCATGCCCTTGGCAGCGCGGCGATAGGCCTGGTTGATGTCGTCGCAGGTGAGCTGTACCGCGAGCGGCAGGCCCAGCATCTTGCGGGCGCGATCCTCGCTGGACAGCTTTTTCGGCGCCGCATTGCGGCGGCCGAAGCGCGGCGCGGTCAGATCATGAACGACATCGAGGATCACGCCGACGCGGCGGCGGGCGGCCAGCGTGATGCCGTGATCGTCGTTGTCCGCGGCTTGCCGCAGCACCGGCAGCGCCTGCTCGGCAGCCTGCCGCAACGTGGCATCCGTGCTCATTCGGACGATCTCGGCCACGAGCCGGCCTGCCTCGGCCCAATCAGCCTGGTTGGCCGACCGCAGGCGCTCGAGCGCCAGTTTCCAGGATTCAAGTCGTTCCATCATGCGCGCAACGTTTAGCAATGAAGAAGAGTATGCCAAGGCCGCCGTTTCCGACCCCTTAATTTCGAGTTAGCCTTTCATGAAACTTAGAAACGAATCCGGGAGGAAATTGCCATGGGATTGCTCGCAAACCACATCGCCGTCGTCACTGGCGCAGGCTCGGGCATCGGTCGTGCGATCGCCGCCGGCTATGCCCGCGAGGGCGCGCAAATCGTGCTGCTCGACGTCAACGCCGACACGGCCGCGGAGGCCGCCCAGGAGATCCGAAAGTCGGGCGGCAGGGCCGAGAGCTTTGCGCTCGACGTCACCAGGCGCGAGGACTGCTTCGCGCTGGCCAAGCAGGTCGCAGACAAGATCGGGCAGGTCTCGATCCTCGTCAACAACGCCGGTATCACCCGCCGCAACGCCTTCACCGCGGAGACCGAAACGGTAGCGAAGGATTGGAACGATATCATCTCGCTCAACCTCAACGGCGTCTTCAACATGACGCAGGCCTTCCTTGCGCCCTTGCGCGCCAGCAAAGGCCGCATCGTCAATATCGGCTCGATCCAGTCTTTCGTGCATCTGCGCACACCGAGCTCGGCAGCCTACACCACGTCGAAGCACGGCGTGCTCGGTTTCACCAAGGCGCTCGCGGTCGAGCTCGGAAAGGAAGGCGTGCGCGTCAACGCGATCGGGCCGGGCTTCATCGAAACCAACATCAACGCCAATGTGCGCGCCACCAATCCCGCATTGGTGCAGGCCTTCGTCGACCACACTCCGCTCGCACGCACCGGCAAGCCCGAGGACATCGTGGGCCCCGCGATTTTCCTCGCCTCGGACCTGTCATCTTACGTCACAGGAACGATCGTGATGGTGGACGGTGGATATCGCACGGTGTGAGCGAGATAGGCCCGCTTGACGAGGCATCTCGTACCAATCGCGGCAACGCGGCGGCATTCCTGAGGTGAATTCGTGCGAGCGCGCGGAATTAACCTTTCATTAACCAAACCCGCCCACCGTAAATCCACGGCTTGGGGGTGATTGTTCTCGATCCGCTTCCAACGATGGAGGCGGGCGTTGATCGGGGAGTGTGTTAATGACCACTGTTCATGTCGCGGCGTCCGGGCCGGGCGCGCAGTTCCTTGCACCGAATGAGATCGTTCCACTGCTGATCGGTGCGACCGTCGATGAGGTCGAGCGTGAGCTCGTGCTCCAGACGCTCGCACGCTGCGACGGCAACCGCACGCGTGCCTCGCGCGTGCTCGGCCTCTCGGTGCGCACGCTGCGCAACAAGATCAGGCTCTACGCGGCTTCCGGCATCGAGGTGCCGGCCTATCATGACTAGCGCATGATGGTGCGATCATTCCGGGCGCGGTCCGCACGGAAGATCATCTGATAGAGTTTGGCGCCGACGAGCACCGACAACGTGATGATCGCGACCCAGGCCGCGGTCAGCGCGATTGCGCGTAGCGCAAAAGCCGTCAGGATCGCCCATGACGCCTGCGGCTCCTCGGCGTAGCCGACCGGCACGACATCAGGCACGAGCAGATGAGCGAGGCCGATCGCCGCTGCGAGGATGATTGCCGACAGACAGAAGACTTTCCACGCCGCGCGCATCGGTCGCTCCCCGCAAGGATTGTGGCCGCGCGTCATCAATCACACGGCGCGCCTTGGCGCCGATTGATGTTGATCAAGCCCGACATGATGTTCCGGCGGAATTGCTGCTGTCGTCAAACGCCGCTATGTAGCTTTGCGTGCGCAGAAGGAGCAGCGGCGTGGCAGACGAACAAGGACGGCCGGGACCTCAAGGTCCGCGCGGACGACAGGGCGAACCGGGACGGCCGGGACCGCAGGGTCATCCTGGCAAGCGTGGCCCGGACGGCGCACGTGGCAAGCCGGGACCGCAGGGAAAACCGGGGCCGACCGGAAAGGCTGGCCCGCAGGGCAAACCAGGCCTGCCGGGCAAGCCAGGCGAAGCCGGCCCGCGGGGAGCAGCTGGACCACAGGGCCCTGCTGGTCCACAAGGATCCGTCGGTCCGCAGGGACCCGCCGGCCCCCAAGGCCCGCGCGGCGAGCCCGGTCCGCCCGGCCAATTGCCGTCGATCGAGCAGGTGCTGCCGTGGCTTGAGCAGCTGTTTGATGCTTGGGACCAACGCCGCCGCCAGCGCGAGCAGGAGGCCGCCGAACGCGCGGCCCTCGAAGCCGCCGTGCACGAGCCCGACGAATCCTCCTCCGAAGAAGGCGACGAGAGCGACGACGCCGAGGGCGACGAGCGCAAGAAAAAGAAGAAAAAGAAGAAGCACGGCCACTAGGACTAGCTGGTCTACTTGGCCCGGTCCTCACGCCGCGACAGCATGCCCATGCGCTCGAATTGCCAGCGCATGGCGCGGTACCAGAGATAGCCGACCGCTGCCCCGCAAAAGGCGAGGATCACCACATTCGCGCTCGAAAACGAGCCGCTCCACCACATCATCCACGCGGTCCATAACAGCGTGAAAACGATGGCACCTGCTTTCAGCGGAAGAAGGGGGCGGTTCATATTCCTGCTCCGGGTTGTCAAAACCCCGGCGGACGTCATCGCATGTGAAAGGCCGCCGCTTCCGTGAGGCAGATCACGGCCGAGACTTGCCGACCTCTAGCCAAAGCGCAGCCGAGAGCGTTCCTTCGCCTTCTCCGCCTCGACCTCCCGATCGCGCGCCGGCGCGTGGGTGTGCAATGAGGTCAGCAATTTTCGCGCCGCCTCCGAGACCTCGGCGACCGCGCGGTCGAATGCCGCCTCGTTGACCTGCGATGGCTTGTTGAATCCGGAAAGCTTTCGCACGAACTGAAGCGCGCTGGCGTGGATCTCATCTTCTGTCGCCGGTGGTTCGAAATTGAACAGCGTTTTGATATTGCGGCACATAAGTTCCTCCTGAAGGGGAATCCTTTTCAAGGACGATCGGCGGCCGCCGGATGCTACATGCCGGATCTGCCACTGTCATCGTCATCGGGCGCAGGCTTCAGAACGGAATCGAAGCGCCGAGCCGTTCGAAGAACGCCCGCCCCTTAGGAGTAAGACGAAGCGCGCGTGGAAGGCGGTGCGGGACCAGCGCATGCGTCGCGATCAGCCGCTTCAGGATCGCATTGGCGAACGGACCTGCCAGATGCGGAACGCGCTCGGTCCAATCGTTGCAGAGCCGCATCTGAGGATCACGGCCCGGCTTGAAGTCGATCGCCTCCGCGACACACCAGGCGAGCCCCTCGTCGGTGATGCTCGCCTCGCGACCGCGCAACGCGATCAGTTTCCTGCCTACCAAGCCGTCCCTCAGCGCCACGCCGAGCTGGCCGGCGAGATGACAATAGCAGGTCCGCGACTGACGGAGCGGCGCCGGCACGCCTCGCGCGCGTTCCGCATGCCCTGTCCTGGCCGCGACATTGACGAGGTTTTCGATCAGGCCTGCGACCTCATCGTCCGCGATCCGGTAGTAGCGGAACCGGCCCTGCTGCCACACCGAGAGCAGACGCGCCTCAGTCAACTTCTGTAGATGCGCGCTGGCGCTTTGCGGCGACACGCCGGCAAACAGTGCCAGTTCGCCTGCCGGCAGCGCCTTGCCGCCGAACAGAGCACTCACCATGGCTTCGCGCGCCGGATCGCTCAAGGCATCTGTGAGTCGCGAAAATCCCGATTGTATCGATCGTCTGGCGGCGACCATCAAAACCTTCCGCTCCGAGTGGGTCTGCCGTCACATCATCGCAGTCGTTGCAAAGCCGGTCATTTCAGAATTCGGTGAAACCTCGAGGCCGCGTTCTTTGCGATGCCCCCGAGATGCCGCCAAATCCAGAGGAGTACAGCAATGACCAACGAAGCCGACCGGAGCGAGGCAGAACGCATCTGCAGGCTGTGGGATGAAGCCCTCGGCAACAAGGACCTCGAGGCGTCCCTTGCACTCTATGCCGATGACGCATCCATCGAAAGCCCGCTGGTCCAGCATCTCATGAAGACGACCACTGGGATCGTCCAAGGCAGGGACAATCTGCGTATCTTCATTACGCGCGTGTTCCAGACCAATCCGCCGCAGCGAAAGCGCTTCAAGCAGGGCTTCTTCACCGACGGCCGGACCATCACCTGGGAATATCCGCGCGTCGCTCCCGACGGCGAGCAGATGGAGCTGGTCGAGATCATGGAGATCGACAAGGGACTGATCAAGCGTCACAGGGTCTACTGGGGCTGGTATGCGCTCAGTCTGCTCCGGGAGCATTAGGCTGCCTCGCTCGCCGGCTTCGGAATATTCCGCTTGCGCGATGCACCATCAGCGAAATGTTTTGGCGGCCGGCGCCATATCCGCTCTCGATCCCTCGGGCGCCCCTGATAAGATCGAGCGCGAAGCGGCCCGGATGCCGGCGGCCGCAGTGGGGAGGACATCATGAAAATCTCGAGCGCGCTCCTTGCCATGGTCTTGGTATCCTTCTCGATTCCGGCGATGGCGGCCGATTACCCGGCGCCGAAGCAAGGCGACTGGATCGCGAAGGATTTCAAATTCCACACCGGCGAGGTCATGCCGGACCTGAAGCTGCATTACACCACCATCGGCGACCCGACCGGACAACCTGTGCTGGTGCTGCATGGCACCGGCGGCTCGGGCGCAAGCATGCTGACGCCCGCTTTCGCCGGCGAGATGTTCGGCGCTGGACAGCCGCTCGATGCCTCCAAATACTATATCATCCTTCCCGATGCGATTGGCCACGGCAAATCGTCAAAACCATCCGATGGGATGAAGACGAGCTTTCCGAAATACAATTACGACGACATGGTTGAAGCGCAGCATCGCCTCGTGACCGAAGGCCTCGGCGTCAAGCATCTGCGGCTCGTGATCGGTAACTCCATGGGTGGCATGCAGACCTGGCTGTGGGGCGAGAAATATCCCAAGGACATGGATGCGCTGGTGCCGATGGCCTCACAGCCAACCGAGATGGCATCGCGCAACTGGATGATGCGGCGGATCATGCTCGACACCATCCGCAACGATCCCGACTACAATGGCGGCAATTACACCAGCCAGCCGCGCATGATGAAATACGCCATCACGGCCTATGGCATCGCCAGCATCGGCGGGACGCTCGCCTATCAACAACAGGCGCCGACCGCGGCCAAGGCCGACAAGATCGTCGACGAGCGGCTGGCGACGCCGATCACGGCGGACGCCAACGACTACGTCTACCAGTGGGAGTCCTCGCACGACTACAACGCGGGCGACAAGCTGGAGCAGATCGAGGCAACACTACTGCTGATCAATTCCGCCGACGACGAGCGCAATCCGCCCGAGACCGGCCTCACGGAGGCGGCAATGAAGCGGGTCAAGCACGGCAAGCTGTATCTCATTCCCGCAAGCACAGAGACGCGCGGTCACGGCACCACAGGCAACGCGAAGTTCTACAGCGAGCAGGTGCGTCAATTGCTGCAAACCGCGCCGCAGCGCACCATGTAGGCCAATCCAGATCTGCTCGCCTCGATGGTCGAGTTCGCCGCGTCTTGAGCGTCGCTATCAACGGTAATCTATTTCCACTGCTGCAAGACGCTGATGCGCTCAAGGCTATGGTCGCCGGAGAAGGTGCAGCGCTGGGTCATGCCCAGCATCAGTCACATCGTCCACGACCAGACCAGCCTCGGCGAACCGGGGAGCCAGGAGATCGCAGAAGAGCGATACAAGACGCAGCTGTAACTGGTGCCCAAACTAGAATGTCGTCCCGGAAGGCCGGGACGACATTGAGGTGTGCTGCTGAAATTGGCGGCGGAGCTCAGTGCCCCTCGCCCTCGAGCCCGCCGACGTGCCTCTGGGTGTAGAGTTCGAGGCCAATGCGGCCGATCAGGTCGAGCTGGGTTTCGAGGAAGTCGATGTGGTGCTCCTCGTCGCTCATCAGCTTCTCGAACAGGTCGCGCGTGACGTAGTCCTTGACGCCGTGGCAGTAGGTCGCTGCTTCCTGGTAGAGCGCCCGTGCGCTCATTTCGGCGGCGAGATCGCACTCGATGATCTCCTTGACGTTCTGGCCGATGCGCAGGGGATCGAGCACCTGCATGTTCGGGAAGCCGTCGAAAAACAGGATGCGCGCGGTGAGCTTGTCGGCGTGCTCCATCTCCTCGATGGACTCCTTGCGCCAGACCTTGGCCATGTCGAGGAGGCCCCAATTGTCGAGGAAGCGATAATGCAGCCAGTACTGGTTGATCGCAGTTAGCTCATGACGCAGCGCCTTGTTGAGATAGTCGATGACTTTTGCGTCGCCCTGCATGATCCACTCCAGTGTTCGCAGTTCAAATCGGTCCCACAACTTTAGAACGCTTCTAAGTCAGATCAAACGTGGGGGCAACCGGCTACGGGGACGCAGCCGGGGAAAAGCCTTTGGCGGGAACGTTTTCAGCAGGCCGCGAGGGCGAACTGCACGGGTTCGGCGATCTCATCGTTCGCCGCCACCGCGTGGCTGTGCGGGCAACCAGCGCAGCAGGATTCGGCACAAGGACCAAGCGCTTCATCGATGATCGTCTTGATGGTGCGCGCGCAGCGGCCGCATTCGGCACTGCAGCCAAGACATCCATAGACCTGCTTGGCATGACGCACGGCATCGTCGGACTCGGCGACGGCGGCGCGGATGTCGTCATCGCTCAGCACGTTACAGGAACAAACGATCATGGAAGTGGTAGGCCCTTCGGTGATGCACCATCATCGATATTTAACGGGCCAGCCGGATGCAAAAGGAAAAACCGGTATTTCAAGCTATTCCAAACTGGCCCATCGATAGCTTAGAACGGCTCTAAGCCAGGGCGTTGCGCTGGATCAAGCAAGGTCATGACCAAATCGGTCCTAGTCGCCGCCGCCTCCGCCGCTATCGCCACCGCAATCGCCGCTCCCGCCGCTATCGCTGGACGAGCAGCCGCTGCTGTCGGTAGAGCTCGCGGAACTGTCGCTCGAGAACCAGCTTCCCAGCGAGAAGCCGTCGTTCGTCGTATCCGAATAGGTGTCACTGGCTCCGCCATCGCTCCCGGCTCTGGCGCGCGGACGCGGCTCCCGGCTTTGCAAATGGGTCATCAGGGCATAGCCGATCACGCCGACCGCCCCGAAGGCGATCAGGGCATCGGTCAGGATGTTCATCGTCCTCTCCTGGGCAAAAAGCGGTGACTTCTAGCATTTGGTCGCACCCGGCAGATGAACCGTTCATTGATCGTTCAAACGAAATATGGAACTTTGGCCGTAAGAGTTCCGCGTTCGCCGTGAAAGGTCGCCCCATGAAGAAGTTGCTTATGGCACTCGCTGCCACCGCCACCCTGGTCCTGACGGCGGGAACGCCGGCCCATGCACAGCGCGGTGTCGCTGCAGGCGTCGCCGCCGGGATCATCGGTGGCGCCATTGTTGGCGGCGCGTTGGCATCTCCGTATTATTACGGACCCGGCCCGGGCTATTATGAACCCGGCTACTACGCGCCTAGCCCTGGCTACGTTGCCGACGACTATTACGGCGATGGCTGTGTCTGGCAGAAACAGCGGTTCTGGGACGGCTATGCCTGGCGCGTCCGCCGCGTCCGCGTCTGCGGCTGAGTCCGCAACGGCCGGTTCACTACGGATGGGCCGTTCATCTCAGGGCCTGAAAAAGACCGCTTTTTCTCGTCACAGCTCCGTGTGCGTTTACCGTGGATTGACCATTTGCGCGCTTCCTAGCTGCAAGGCCAATTCCATCAGAGTGTGCGTGAACCTTTGAACCCCGGACGCTCCTAACAAGGGACGTCCTTCTCCCAGGAGAGCCAAGAGCATGAAGAAGACTATTGTTGCCGCCCTCACGGTTGCGACGATCGCCGGTTCGCTGGTGACCGCCACGCCGTCCGCCAAAGCCGGTGACGGCGTCGGCGTCGGTATCGCAGCTGGCCTGCTTGGCGGTGCGATCATTGGCGGTGCGATCGCCTCGAGCCGTCCGGCCTATGGTGGCCCGGTTTACGTGGCCGAGCCTGGCCCGCCGCCCCCGCCCTGCTACTGGCAGCGCCAGCGCTATTGGGACGGCTACGGCTGGGTCATCCGCCCGGTTCGCGTTTGCTACTGATCTGATCGCACGGCGTATCTGAGCGCCCCGATCGAAGCCCGGTCGAGCACCCTCGACCGGGCTTTTTCTTTTGGTCCCGCCCTATCGCGCAGCCTGGATCGAACGCAGCACTTCTTCGCTGGGCCAGCAATCGACCTTAAGCCCTGCCGACTTCTGATAGGCACCGAGCGCCGCGCGCGTCTGCATGCCGGCCTTGCCGTCGATCTTGTCCTTGTAGAGCCCGACGCGCGTGAGCCCGCGCTGCATCGCCTCAACGTCCTTCGTTCGCAGCTGCTTCGACGCCGACCAGGGCGTCGCAAACGGCAGCGGGCTCGTCATGCGGTCGCTGAGATGACCGACGAACAGCACGTAGAGGTCGGAGAAATTGTATTCCTTGATGACGAAGTAGTTCTTCGTCGCCAGGAACGAGGGACCATAGATGCCCTCCGGCTGCAGCAACGAGGCCGGCTGCGCCTGCTCGGCGGCACTCAGCCTCGCGCCGCGCACCGGCACAAAGCCTTCTCGCAACCATTGACCGATCGGCTTGGTCACTTCGGGCACGCCCGCCGTGCAATCGACCTTCGCCGGCGCCTGCACCTCGTAAGCCCAGCGCACCCCGCTCTGCCAGCCCTTGTTGACGAGCTGCTGCGCGGCAGACGCCAGCGCATCCGGCACCGAGTGCCAGATGTCGATGCGGCCATCGCCGTCGAAATCGACGCCGTGCTTGTAGTATTCAGAAGGCAGGAATTGCGTGAGCCCGGTGGCGCCTGCCCAGGATGAGCGCATCTCCTTGCGCGTCACCACGCCCTCGCCGAGGATCTTGAGCGCGAGGATGAACTCATTGCGATAGGTGTCCTTGCGCCGGCCGACATAGGCCTGCGTCGCCAACACGCGGACCAGATCGTAAGGCAGCGTGTAGCGGCCGTAATCGGTCTCGCGCCCCCAGATCGCGAGCATCACGGTGGCAGGGACGCCGGAGCTCTTCTCGATTTTCGTCAGCGCCGCATTGTATTTCTGGAGCAGCCTTTGCCCCTCACCCGCGAGCCGCGCGATCGAAGCTTCCTTGATGTAGTCGGCCGGCACCTGCACGAACTCGGCCTGCGACGGCGCACCAGTCGCCGGCCGCCCCGGCAGGATCAAGTCAGGCAACTTGTAATCCGGCTCGAGCCCGCGCGTCTGTTCTTCGAACGTCGCGCGGGAGACGCCCGCGGCCTGCGCTTCCGGCCAGAGCGAGGCAATGAATTGGGCGAAAGCGGCGTCGGCGGCGTGGGCGGACGACCAGCCGCAGGTGACCACGATCACCGCAGCGATGAGCGTCCGCCGCATCATGCCGCTATCACCGCGTCAGCTTCTTGTACTTCACGCGATGCGGGATGATGCTGTCCTGGCCGAGCCGGCGCATCTTGTCCTTTTCGTAGTCCTGGAAGTTGCCTTCGAACCATTCGACATGGCTGTCGCCTTCGAAGGCCAGGATGTGGGTCGCGATACGGTCGAGGAACCAGCGATCGTGGCTGATGATGACGGCGCAGCCGGCAAAGTCCTCCAGCGCCTCTTCGAGCGCGCGCAGCGTGTCGACGTCGAGGTCGTTGGTCGGTTCGTCGAGCAGCAGCACGTTGGCACCGGACTTCAGCATCTTGGCAAGGTGCACGCGGTTGCGCTCACCGCCGGAGAGTGCACCGACCTTCTTCTGCTGGTCCGCGCCCTTGAAGTTGAAAGCCGAGCAATAGCCGCGCGAGTTCACTTCCTTCTTGCCGAGCAGGATCAGCTCGTTGCCGCCTGAAATTTCCTCCCACACGGTCTTCTTGCCGTCGAGCGCATCGCGCGACTGGTCGACATAGCCGAGGTGAACGGTCTCGCCGACTGTGATCGTACCCGCGTCGGGCTTTTCCTGGCCGGTGATCATCCTGAACAAGGTGGTCTTGCCGGCGCCATTGGGGCCGATCACGCCGACGATGCCACCGGGCGGCAGCTTGAAGGTGAGATTGTCGATCAGGAGACGATCGCCGAAGCCTTTGCTGAGGCCTTCGAAGTCGACGACGTTGGCGCCGAGCCGCTCGGCGACCGGGATGATGATCTGCGCGGTCTGGGTCTGCTTCTCGCTCGCCTTCTTGAGCAGCTCCTCATAGCGCTGGTAGCGCGCCTTGGATTTGGCCTGCCGTGCCTTGGGCGAGGATGCCACCCATTCCTGCTCGCGGGCCAGCGTCTTCTGGTGCGCGGCGTCCTCGCGGCCCTCCTGCTCCAGCCGTTTCTGCTTCTGCACCAGCCAGGACGAGTAGTTGCCCTCGTAGGGAATACCGCGGCCGCGATCGAGCTCGAGGATCCAGCCCGTGACGTTGTCGAGAAAGTAGCGATCGTGGGTGACGATCAGGATGGCGCCGGGATAGTTGCGCAGATGGCCTTCGAGCCACGACACGGATTCGGCGTCGAGATGGTTGGTCGGCTCGTCCAGCAGCAGAAGCTCGGGCTGGTCGAGCAGCAGCCGGCACAGCGCGACGCGGCGGCGCTCGCCGCCGGAAAGCTTCGTCACATCGGCATCGTCGGGCGGACAGCGCAACGCGTCCATGGCCTGGTCGACCTTGCTGTCGAGATCCCAGAGGCCCTGGGCCTCGATCTCGTCCTGCAGCTTGGTCATTTCATCTGCAGTCTCGTCGGAATAATTGACCGCAAGCTCGTTGTAGCGATCGAGGATCGCCTTCTGCTTGGCGACGCCCTGCATGACGTTCTCACGCACGGACAGCTTGGGATCGAGCTGCGGCTCCTGCTCGAGATATCCGACGCGGGCGCCCTCGGCGACCCAGGCCTCGCCGGTGTACTCCTTGTCGAGACCGGCCATGATCTTGAGCAGGGTCGACTTACCGGAGCCGTTGACGCCGAGCACGCCGATCTTGGCGTCCGGATAGAAGCTCAGATGGATGTTATCGAGCACCTTCCGGGTCGGGTAGCTCTTGGTCAGGCCCTGCATGAAATAGATGAACTGGCGCGCCATCGGTCCCGTGAAACCTTCGATTTGAGGAAATTTGCTTGCCGCCGATGTAGCGATCCCGCCCTGAAAGGGCAATGTTTTCCGTCCGTTCACCACGGATGAATACGGAACGGACACCATCCGGCCACCGATCCGGACAATTGAAACCATCTTTTAATAAATCAGGCCAAAGCTCGCTTTCGCGCGGAAACAGCGCCACCCGCTCAGAACGATCGGGAGCACAGCGAGGCCGCATCATGGCTCTGATCGAGACCACCTCTCATCCCGTTCCGGTAGAAGCCGGACACGTCTCCGGACTCGTCGCGGAGGCCAAGGGCTTCTGGAAGCGCTTCTTCACCACTGCCTTCAGCCCCTACCGGCCCGAACTGCACTACATGCGCGGCCCCGGCCCCGCCTGGCGCGCCAAGCACGGCATGGATGCGCCGATCCGGCTCAAGCGCCGCGACCGCTGAGCGCCTTTTGCCGGATTTTTGAAGACGCAAGCTGCTTGCGCGCAGCCGTGATGCGCGCAACCATGGCCCGGTCCAACGGTGGCGCCCACGCGCGCCTTCACCCCTCGCCATGGATGAATGCTGATGAGCCGGCTGCGCTGTGCAATTCTCGACGACTATTTCAACCTCGCCCTCGACGTCGCGGACTGGATGAGACTGTCCGACCGTATCGACGTCACCGTGTTCAGCCACCCCTTCGCCTCCGAGAAGGCCGCAGCCAGCGCGCTGGCCGATTTCGACATCATCTGCGCGATGCGTGAGCGCACCGCGTTCCCCAAAGGCCTGTTCGACAAGCTGCCGAAGCTGAAGCTGCTTCTGACGTCAGGCATGCGCAACGCCGCGATCGACATGGAGGCCGCGAAGGCAAAGGGCATCGCCATCGGCGGCACGCAATATTCGCGCGACCCGACCGCGCCGCTGACCATGGGCCTGATCCTCGAACTGACTCGCGGCATCGGCCGCGAGAATGCACGCATGCATGCGGGCGAGCCGTGGCAGACCTTTGCCGGCATCGAGATCGAGGGCCTCACGCTCGGCATCGTCGGCCTCGGCAAGCTCGGCAGCAAGATGGCCGGCATTGCCAAGGCCTTCGGCATGAACGTGATCGCCTGGAGCCCGAACCTGACACCGGAGAAGTGTGCAAGCGCGGGTGTCGGCTACGCCAGCAAGGAGGAGCTGTTCACCAAGGCCGATATCGTCACCATTCATGTCGTGCTGAGCGATCGCTCGCGCGGCCTCGTCAGCCGCGCCGATCTCGCGCGGATGAAGCCGACCGCCTTCCTCGTCAACACGGCGCGCGGGCCGATCGTGGACGAGCAGGCGCTGCTCGAGGCGTTGCAACAGAAGAAGATCGCCGGCGCCGGCCTGGACGTATTCTCAGTCGAACCCCTGCCGGTGGACCATCCCTTCCGCAAGCTGGACAATCTCGTGCTGACGCCGCATCTCGGCTACGCGACCGAGGACGGCTTGCGCATCCATTACGGCCAGATGGTCGAGGCTATCGATGCCTGGACCAAAGGCAATGAATTGCCGCGCAAGCTCGCCTGAAACGACGAAGGGCGTGCCGACGACACGCCCTTCGCAATCTCAATTGTCTCGCCGCGCTTAACGCACCGTGACCGGAGCAGGCAGCGGCGGGACCACGGTCGGCTGGGTGCCCGGGACCGGGCCGGCCTGGGCGGCCATCGGAGCCGGACCGGCAGCGCCCGGCGTCGGCGCCGCGGAGGCAGTCGCCGTTCCCGGCGCCGGACCGCCGGGCAGCACCACCACGCGGGTGCCGACCTTGACGCGATCGAACAGGTCCGAGACGTCCTCGTTCAGCATGCCGATGCAGCCCGACGACACGAACTTGCCGATGGTCGAGGGCTGGTTGGTGCCGTGGATACGGTAGACGGTCGAGCCGAGATACATGGCGCGGGCGCCGAGCGGATTGCCTTCGCCGCCGGCCATGAAGCGCGGCAGATAGGGCTGACGCTCGATCATTTCCGCCGGCGGATGCCAATCAGGCCACTCGGCCTTGCGGGTGATCTTCTGCACGCCGGTCCAGGTGAAGCCGTCGCGGCCGACACGGACGCCGTAGCGGATCGCGCGGCCATTGCCGAGGACGTAGTAGAGATAGGTGTTCGGCGTATCGACCACGATGGTGCCGGCGGGCTCCTTGGTCTGGAACGCGACTTCCTGGCGGCGCAGGTTCGGCGCCAGCTGCGCGGGCGCGGCGTCGGGCTGCTCCTCAGGCGGCAGCGAAGCAACCGACATTGGCCGGCCATCGGCGCCCTGCTGCGGCGAGACCGCGCCGGTCGCGGCCGGGCCGCCGACGGCTTCCGGCGGACGCACGCCGTCGTTGGCGGGCGCCTGGCCCGGACGGTCGGCATAGATCACCGGAGGCGGAGCCGCGGGGCGGCCGTAGCGGGGATCATCGGGCGACATCACCGGCCCCTGCGGGGGGGCGGCGGAATAAACAGGCTGAGCGCCGGCCGGACGGCCATAACGGGGATCGTCCGGCGACATCACCGGGCCCTGCGGCGGGGCAGCGGAATAGACCGGGGGAGCGCCGGCCGGGCGGCCGTAGCGCGGATCGTCCGGCGACATGATCGGGCCGTTCGGCCCCGGCGGCGGCAGCGAAGCGTGCGGCGTCGCGTCGTCATCGTCTTCCAGCGCGTCGAAATTCGGCGTGCGGTCACCGGGCCGGTATTCAGCAGGGGCGCCATAGCTCGGCGCCTGCTGGACCGGATAGCTTTGGGCCTGCACAAGCGAGGTTCCCGCCGCAGCGACCGTTGCGGCAGCGCATATCGTCAGAAAATGTTTGATCATCATCGCTCTTGTGTGGTCCCGGGCCCCGTCCAAGCCGTTACCGGCCAGATGACCGAAGATAGCGGCACATTCAAGACATAACAGGTGGATCTGTGCCGGATTTTGCGATTTGTGATGCAATCGCACACAGTTGCCCCGTTGCATCACGGGGGGGGGAAATCGCATTACGCCGTAGATTACCGGTGTCCTCCACCCCGTTTTTTACGGAACGGCGCGGAGACGTTGCGATATGTTCGAATCAGCCTGATTCGCCACCGCTTTGAGCTCGAATCCCCGCGTGGCGAACGCGGCAAGCAGTACCGTCACCGCGTTCAGATGGCTCATGGGCCCTGGCCACCCGCTGCCGGGGCGGAAATTCGTAATCCGTCAATGCTTCCCGGCTTCCGCTTCCTGCTTGCCGCGATCCTGCTGTCTACCTCCATCCTGGTATTCGGCCTGGGCGCCGCCTCGCTGCTCCGGGCAAGCCACGAGCAGTATGTCAATAACCCGGCCTGGCGGAACGGCCCGCAGGAGCAGGTGTTCGCGCAAGCGCCCGAACCGGCCCAGCCGGTGCTCGCGGCGCTGCGCGTCGAGCAGGTCGCGCCGGTCGTCGATGACGCGACGCCCGCGGTGCAGGACCAGATCCCGAGCATCGCCCTGCCCGCGGTCGAGACCGATCCCGAGCAGATGGCGGCGGTGACGCTCGAATCCCAGCCCGAATCCCAGCCCGAGGTCGACGCCAAGGTCGAGGTCGCGGCGATCGCGCCGCCTGTCGAGACCGCTCCGCCCGTCACCGAAGCCCCGGCCCCTGAACCGGCCAAGATTCAGGCTGCGGATCCCGTGCCGACCGATACCCTCACCGCGGCCGATACGACCGTTTCCATCGTCGCGCCTCCGCCGGCGCCGGCCATGTCCGCCATCAACCTGCCGCGCACGATGACACCCGCGCCGGCCTCGCGCGTGAGCGACCTTGCGGCGGCAAGGGTGGCTGCGCTGAACGAGCTTGCGCCGGCGAAGCCCAAGGCCAGCAGCGCGACGCAGGAGAGCAAGCCGCGCGCACACAAGCCGAAGAAGCGTCACCGCATCGTGCGACGTCCGCCACCGCAGCAGCTGCGGCAGGCCCTCGATCCGTTCGGCCAGCCACAGCAGACGCTGGCCACAACCGCCGCCCGCACGCGCTAGTCTTACGCCGGCCCGGTCGCGATCGCCGGGCCTCCCTCCTGGCCCCATTCCGACCATGAGCCGTCATAGAGAGCGGTGTCGGCAATCCCAAGGCGATAGAGCGCGAGCGTCAGCACGCCGGCCGAGACGCCCGAGCCGCAGCTCGTGACGATCGGCGCATCGAGCTTCACGCCCGCGCCGGTGAAGGCGGCGCGCAGCTCCTCGAGCGGCTTCATCACGCCGGTCGCAGCATCGAACAGTTGATTGTAGGGCACGTTGCGCGCGCCGGGGATGTGGCCGGAGCGGATGCCCGCGCGCGGCTCGGGCGCACGGCCCTCGAAACGGTCGGCGGCACGCGCGTCGATTACCTGCTCGGCACGGCTTTCGAGATTGGCAATCAGCTGCTGCATGCTGCGCACGCGCTTCGGATCGTAGCTTGCCTTGAAGGTCGCCGGCTTCGGCTTCACCTCGCCGCTCTCGACGGGGCGCCCCTCGGCACGCCACTTCTTCAACCCGCCATTGAGGATGCGCACATTGCTGTGGCCGAAGGCCAGGAACATCCACCAGGCGCGCGGCGCGGCGACCCAGCCGCCGGCATCGTAGAGCACGACGGTGTCGGCGTTCGAGATGCCGAGATTGCCGACATCGCGGCCGAACTGCTCGGCGCTCGGATACATGTGCGGCAGCGGGTTGGAATGATCCGACACCGCATCCACGTCGAAGAACGCGGCGCCCGGCAGGTGCGCCGCGAGATAGTCATCCTTCGGCAGCGGCAGCACGCCCGGCAGCTTGAAGCTGGCGTCGAGCACCCGAACGTTGGCATCGTTGATGTGGGCGGCGAGCCATTCGGTGGAGACGAGGGGATCGGTGGCGGTCATGCTGAGATCTTTCTTGTCATTCCGAAGTTGAAGCAGTGCGCTTCAAACTCCGCTGTCATCGCCCGGCTTGACCGGGCGATCCAGTATTCCAGAGACGATTATGATTGAGCCGAGAAGCCGCGGCGCACTGGATTCCCCGCTTTCGCGGGGAATGACAGCGGAGATTGGGCGACACCGCAGCACGTATCACCCCTTCTTCTTCGGCTCCCACTTCTCCGTGGGGCCGCCGGCATCGCGCCAGGCGGCGTAGCCGCCGGCGATGTGGGCGACGGGCTTGAGGCCCATGTCCTGCGCGGTCTTGGCCGCGAGGGCGGAGCGCAGGCCGCCGGCGCAGTGGAACACGAATTTCTTGTCCTCCTGGAAGATCGGCTTGGCATACGGGCTCTGCGGATCGATCCAGAATTCCAGCATGCCGCGCGTGCAGGAGAACGCGCCGGGAATGCGGCCATCGCGCTCGATCTCGCGGGGGTCGCGGATATCGACGATGACGACATCGCCATTCTTGGAGATCTCGATGGCGTCCTTGGCGGAGAGGGTCTCGATCTCGGCATTGGCCTCGTCGATCAGCGCCTTGATGCCGCGGGTGATGTTCTGGGGCATATGGTTCTCCCTCTTGTCGTCGTTCGGGGGCGCGTGCAACTAGTGCGTCAATTCCTTCATCGCATTCTCCAGCCCCTCGATCGTGATCGGATACATGCGGTTGGCGAAGATGCGTTTGATGATGGTGGTGGATTCCGAATAATCCCAGTGCTTTTGCGCGACCGGATTGAGCCACACCGTGTGCGGATAGGTGCGGATGATGCGGTCGAGCCAGACCGAGCCCGGCTCCTCGTTGACGTGCTCGACCGAGCCGCCGGGCACCATGATCTCGTAAGGCGACATCGAGGCGTCGCCGACGAACACGACCTTGTAGTCGTGCGGGTATTTGTGCAGCACGTCCCAGGTCGGCGTGCGGTCGGTGAAGCGGCGCTTGTTCTGCTTCCACACGCCCTCATAGAGGCAGTTGTGGAAGTAGAAATACTCCATGTGCTTGAACTCGCTCTTCGCCGCCGAGAACAGCTCCTCGACCTGCTCGATATGCGAATCCATGGAGCCGCCGATGTCGAAGAACACCAGCAGCTTCACCGCATTGCGCCGCTCGGGGCGCATGTGGACGTCGAGATAGCCGTGATTGGCGGTCTCGCGAATGGTGGTGTCGAGATCGAGTTCGTCAGGCGCGCCGGTGCGCGCGAATTTGCGCAGGCGGCGCAGCGCCACCTTGATGTTGCGAATGCCGAGTTCGACATTGCCGTCGAGGTCCTTGAACTCGCGCTTGTCCCACACCTTCACGGCGCGGTTGTTGCGGTTCTTCTCCTGGCCGATGCGAACGCCTTCGGGATTGTAGCCGTGTGCTCCGAACGGCGAGGTGCCGGCGGTGCCGATCCATTTCGAGCCGCCCTGGTGCCGGCCCTTCTGCTCCTCGAGCCGCTTCTTCAACGTCTCCATGAGCTTGTCCCAGCCCATGGCCTCGATCTGCTTCTTCTCTTCCTCGCTGAGGTATTTCTCGGCGAGCTTCTTCAGCCACTCCTCGGGGATCTCCGCCTTCTCCATGGCATCGAGCAGGCTTTCCAGCCCCTTGAACACCGTGCCGAACACGCGGTCGAACTTGTCGAGGTTGCGCTCGTCCTTCACCAGCGAGGCGCGCGACAGATAGTAGAAATTCTCGACCGAATAGTCGCTGAGGTCAGCGTCGAGCGCCTCCATCAGCGTGAGGTATTCGCGCAGCGTCACGGGGACCTGCGCATCGCGCAGAGAGGTGAAGAATTGCAGGAACATGGCTGACAGATTGCCCGTCGGGGGACGGACGTCAAGGGGCGGAGACCGGCGTGGGACGCTGGACCGGCAGGCATTTTGCTCTAGAATTGACCGCCTCAAGGGGTTGTTTGGGGAACGTTTGCAATGGGAATTGTCGCAGCGCTTATCATCGGCGCGATCGCCGGCTGGCTGGCCGGCAAGATTGTCCACGGGGCGGGATTTGGCCTGATCGGCAACATCGTGGTCGGCATCATCGGCGCGCTGGTGGCGAGCTGGGTTCTGCCCCAGCTGCACATCGAGCTCGCCACCGGCACGTTCGGCGCCATCGTCGATGCGACGATCGGCGCGGTGATTGTGCTGGTCATCCTTTCGCTGATAAGACGGGTCTGAAAGCCTGACCGAACCAGGAACGGCCGCTATGCGCGGCCGTTCCCTTGTCGCGACCGGGACAATGTCCCGGCCGACGACCAACAAGGACGCGAAATGAAATTTACGGGCACCAAGGATTATGTTGCGACCGACGATCTCAAGGTCGCCGTCAACGCCTCGATCGTGCTGGAGCGCCCGCTCCTGGTGAAGGGCGAGCCCGGCACCGGCAAGACGGTGCTGGCGGAGGAAGTGGCGAAGGCGCTGAACGCGCCGCTGCTGACCTGGCACATCAAGTCCACCACCAAGGCGCAGCAGGGCCTCTACGAATACGACGCGGTGTCGCGCCTGCGGGACAGCCAGCTCGGCGACAGCAGGGTGTCCGACATCAAGAACTACATCAAGCGCGGCAAGCTGTGGGAAGCCTTCACGAGCGACCAGCGCCCGGTGCTCCTGATCGACGAGATCGACAAGGCCGACATCGAATTCCCGAACGATTTGCTGCTCGAGCTCGACCGCATGGAATTCCATGTCTACGAGACCGGTGAGACCATCAAGGCCAAGCAGCGCCCGATCATGATGATCACCTCCAACAACGAGAAGGAGCTGCCGGACGCCTTCTTGCGCCGCTGCTTCTTCCACTACATCAAATTCCCCGACGCCGACACGATGGGCCGTATCGTCGACGTCCACTTCCCCGGCATCAAGAAGCGCCTGGTCGAGGAAGCCCTGCGCATCTTCTTCGAGGTGCGCGAGGTCCCCGGCCTGAAGAAGAAGCCGTCGACCTCGGAGCTGCTGGACTGGCTCAAGCTCCTCCTCAACGAGGATATGAGCGCCGAGCAGCTGCGCGAACGCGACCCCCGCAAGCTGATCCCGCCGCTGCACGGCGCGCTGCTCAAGAACGAGCAGGACGTGCATCTGTTCGAGCGGCTGGCGTTCCTGAGCCGACGGGAAGTGTGAGGCGTCTCGTGTCCCGGACGCGCTGCAGCGTGCCACGCTGCTGCGCAGAGCCGGGACCCCAATAGAAGGCGACACGGATTACCTGGAGACATGGGCCCCGGCTCTGCAGCGCACCGCACCGGACGATGCTTCGCATCGCCGGGGCGCTGCGCTGCGTCCGGGGCACGCGAGTGGAATGTGACGCATACGCTCTCTCCTCGTCATTGCGAGCGCAGCGAAGCAATCCAGATTCCCTCCGCCGAGACAGTCTGGATTGCTTCGTCGCAAGGGCTCCTCGCAATGACGGCGCGAGGGGCGACAACATCGTCCTCCATTTCGGATTTTGAATCGCAGACACATCTCCGCATTCTCGCGGCTGATCCCGCCCGAGCTTTGCTTCATCTGTCGCTCCCTCTTTGAACAGAGGGCGCAGGGAAGGCCGGGTGCTGACTGGCACCCGCGGTCTGCTGCGCGAGATGTAGCGCAGAAAAACCGCACAGCAGCATACAGGTGTAGCCGAACACACGGCCTTCCCTGCGCAGTGGCTTGACGGCTTATGCCGCGCTCTCCCGGGAGCCGAATTCCTTCTGGCCTCCCTCGCCCCGCAGATTGGCGATGCATTTCACCCGGTTGGGCTCCCTGCACCTCCGCGAAGGCTTGACCGTAGCGACGACGGCCGGGACCACACGGTTTTGCCGTACGCGCGTTCATCGACGCCACAGGGTCCTTCGGCTGTGTGCACACGCGCCGAAGGAATGCTGGCGAGATGAACTTGACAGCGCCGCTCGTTCGCACGCGGGTTGCGAGCTCACAGGGACTACCCGCCCTGCCCGCCCCGTCTCGTGCCGACGCTGCCGCGTCCACCGCAACCCGACCCACGTTTCGAACGACAAACGAGACGCCCCTCTTCGATGGGCCGGGCTGTTTCGACTTATGCCGCAATTCCGAATTTCGGTAAAGTGGAATATTTTTGGAGGAAGGGGTTGACGGGGTGGTTGGGTGTTTTGCCCGACGGGTCGCGCGAGCGCTTGTAGGTGGGTAGAGCGCAGCGAAACCCATCAAACGCTTTCCGCGAACGCCGCAAGATGATGGGTTTCGCTGCGCTCTACCCATCCTACGAAACTGCGTCCGGGGCACGAGACCGCCCTATGCTACCGCGGTATCCGGAATCCTTGCCGCTTCCATCGGGGCCTTGCCGCGGATCAGGTCCGAGGCGCGGTCGGCGATCATCATCGTGGACGCATTCAAATTCGCCGAGATCATGCGCGGCATGACGGAGGCGTCGATGACGCGCAGGCCCTCGAGGCCGTGAACGCGGAGCTGGTCGTCGACCACCGCCCAGGTCGAGTCCGCCGGGCCCATGCGGCAGGTGCAGCCGGGGTGGAAGGTGGTGGTGCCGCGCTCGGTGGCCGCGTGCAAAAATTCGTCGTCGGAGACGACGTTGGGACCGGGAAAATCCTCGTAGGCGTAATAGGGCGAGAGCGGCGCGGACTTCAAAAGGCGGCGTGCGAGCTTCATGCCGCCGACGATGACGCGGCGATCCAGCTCGGCATCGAGATAATTGGTCTGGATGATCGGCGGCGCGAACGGATCGGCCGAGCGGATGCGGACATAGCCGCGGCTCTCCGGGCGCTGCTGCCAGGAGGCGACGGTCATGCCGGGCTCGTCCTCGAGCTGGCCCTGCACGCCTTCCTTGTAGCTCGCCGGCGTGAAGGTGAGCTGCAAATCGGAGCTTTCGGCGCTCTCGCCGGAATGCCAGAAGCAATAGACCATGGTCGGCGACAGCGAGAGCAGACCCTTGCGCTGGGTCGCCCATTTCATCGCCTCGACCCAGAGACGCCAGCCGCGGCGGAGCTCGTTGATGGTCTTGATATCCTTGACGCGCGCAACGGTGCGCGGGGCGTAGTGATCCTGCAGGCCTTCGCCGACCGGCAGCGCGTGCCGCACCGCGATGCCGTGCTGCTGCAACAGATCAGGGGAGCCGACGCCGGAGAGCTGGAGCAGCTGCGGCGAATTATAGGTGCCGCCTGAGAGGATCACTTCCTTGTTGGCGCGCACTTCGACAGGCGTGCCGCCGCGGCCGCCCTTCATGTAGCGCACGCCGACGGCGCGCTTGCCCTCGAAGATGATCTCGGTCGCATGCGCATGGGTGTGGACATGCACGTTCGGCCGCTTCATCGCCGGCTTGAGGAACGCCGTGGCGCCGGAGACGCGCAGGCCGTTGTTGATGGTGCGTTGGCAGTAGGAGACGCCCTCTTGCGTCTTGCCGTTGTAATCGGGATTGCGCGGGATGCCGAGCGAGACCGCGCCCTCCATGAAGGCCTCGCAGAGCGGATCGCGCCAGTCCATCGTGGTGACGGTGAGGCTGCCCTCGCGGCCGCGATAGAGCGCCTCGCCCTCGCCGACCCGCTTCTCCAGGCGCCGGAAGTAGGGCAGCACGTCGGCATAGCCCCAGCCGCGATTGCCCATCTGCGCCCAGGTGTCGAAGTCCATGCGCTGGCCGCGATTGTAGATGTGGCCGTTGATCGAGGACGAGCCGCCCAGCGTCTTGCCGCGCGGCGCGTAGATGCTGCGGCCGCCGGTGTAAGGGCCCGGCTCCTGCTGGTAGGCCCAGTTGATGCTCTTCATGTGGAAGGTCTTGATGAAACCCGCCGGCAGATGGATGTAGGGGTGCCAGTCGGACGGCCCCGCCTCCAGCACGCAGACGCTGACATCAGGATCTTCGCTGAGTCGGCTGGCGAGGATGCAGCCGGCGGAGCCAGCGCCGATGATGACGTAGTCAAATCTATCCATGGTGCCTCGGCCGCCCCTAGCGCGGCTTGTCGTTGAGTTGATATTCCAGATGCGCCTTCACCGTCGGCCATTCGGCGGCGGTGATGCTGTAGACGACGGTGTCGCGCAGCGTGCCGTTCGGCGCGACCTGGTGGCTGCGCAGAATGCCGTCCTGCTTGGCGCCGAGGCGCTCGATGGCGCGGCGGCTCTGGTGGTTGAAGAAATGCGTGCGGAATTCCACCGCGATGCAGTTCAGCGTCTCGAAGGCGTGCCGCAGCAGCAGCAATTTGCACTGGGTGTTGAGCGGGCCGCGCTGGGCGCTCTTGCCATACCAGGTCGAGCCGATCTCGACGCGGCGATTGGCGGCATCGATGTTCATGTAGGTGGTCATGCCGACGATGCCGCCGCCGGCATCGAACACGGTGAACGGCAGCATCGAGCCCGCAGCCTGCAGCCCCAGGCGGCGGTCGATCTCCTTGCCCATGTTCTCCGGCAGCGGGATCGCGGTGTACCAGAGCTTTGACAGCTCGCCGTCTTTCACCGCCTCGGTCAGCCCCGGAAGATGCTGTTTCGACAGCGGCTCGAGACGGGCGTGCTGTCCGCGCAGGGTGATGGGATCAGGCCAGGGCATTGAAGTCTCTCTCCGTTGTCATTGCGAGGAGCTCGTGACAAAATTGCAAGCAATTTTGCACTGAAGCGACGAAGCAATCCAGACTGTCACCGCGGACGCATTCCCGGATTGCTTCGCTTCGCTCGCGATGACGGTAACTAGCACCGTTTATTTGTTTAGGAAATTGAGCGGCAAACCGCTGCGCGGCCAGTCCATGGCGATGAGCTCGCCCTTGCCCGACAGCGTGATGTAGGCGGTCTTCAGCTCGGGGCCGCCGAAGGCGATATTGGTGGTGACGCGGTCGCCGGTCGGGACCTGCTCGACCAGGGTGCCGTCGGGCGCGATCACCGAGATGCAGCCGGAGACGAGCGTGGCGACGCAGACATTGCCGTTCGCCTCGACCGCAAGCGAGTCGAACATCTGGTAGCCGCCGAGCCCGCAGATCGGCTTGCCCCGCTCCCCGCGATAGATCACGTCGCGCGGCTTCAGCGTGCCGGGCGCGGAAAGCTCATAGGCCCACAGTCGGCCGGTCGGCGTCTCCGCGATATAGACGGTGTTCTCGTCCGGCGACAGCCCGATGCCATTGGCCGGCAATATGCCGTGCACGACCTCGACGATCTCGGTCATGCCGGGCTTGAGATAGTACATGCCGCCGACATCCATCTCGCGCGCGCGGCGCTTGCCGAGATCGGAGAACCACAGGCCGCCCTGCTTGTCGAACACGAGATCGTTCGGCCCGCGCAGATCGTGCTCGCCGCACTTGGTCACGATCGTCTCGACCTTGCCGGATTGCAAATCGACACGCTGGATCGAGCCGCCGAGATAATCCTCGGGCTGCGGACCCGGCATGATCATGTTGCGGGTCGGGATCCAGGAGAAGCCGCCATTGTTGCAGATGTAGATCTTGCCGTCGGGACCGAGCGCTGCGCCGTTTGGTCCGCCCGGCACCTTCGCGACGATCTCCTTGCGACCGTCGGGGTAAACGCGGGTCAGGCGCTGTCCCCGGATTTCCACCAGCACCACGGAACCATCGGGCATCACGACCGGCCCTTCGGGAAACTCGAGGTCGGTCGCGAGAACGCGGACGTTGGGCGTGGCAGTGGACATTTGGGGCCCTCCCGGCTTGCTTGTTATGGCTTGCGCGGGATGTCCGGCACGGGCCCCGCTGGCAAGGTTTGCCAGCGGTTATGACAAAGTCGCTTCCGCTTGCCAAGCAAGCGGGCGCAATGCTGCGTTGCGCGCTACTCCCGCACCGGTATCCAGATTTCAAGCCCGCCATTGCCGGTGACAGGGTCGAACGTCTCGTCGTAGCGCTCGAAGTTCGGCGCGTCCGCGGCCTTCAGGCGGGAAGCCGGCAGCCATTGATTCCAGATCGCGCTGACGGTGCGACGGATCGAGGAGATATGTTCGGTGTGGGTGAACACCGCATAGCGCTGCTCGGGAATGCGGATGCGGCCGAAGCGGCGCGGCAGATCGGAGAAATCGGCGACCTCGACGCCCGCGATGTAATCGAGATTTCCGGCATCGTCGCCGTTGCAGCAGACGCCGTAGGCGAGGTTGCCGACGCGTGCGGGGATATCGGCGACCTCCTGGTGGAAGCGCTGCCACAGGCCGGGAATGGCCGCGCCGTTGTCGCAGGAGATGCGCTCGGCGGGACCGGCAACGAGAAAAGCCTTGGCGGTTTCGAAACGCGGGGCCTTGAGATTGTCTGACATGGTGGAGTCCATGAGGATCGGCTCCTGCAGCTTGAGATGGTCGGTGCATTTCGCGGCCCTGACCGCTTCGGGCGTGGTGCCGAACTGGTCGCGGAACGCGCGGGTGAATGCTTCGTGCGAGCCGTAATCCGCCTCCAGCGCGATGCTAAGGATGTCCGGCGCGCCCTTGGCAAGGCTGCGCGCAGCCTCGCTCAGCCGCCGTGCGCGCGCGTAACGCATCATCGGCAAGCCAATGGCTGCGGCAAACGCACGCACGATGTGGAACCGTGACACGCCTGAAATCGCGGCGATCTCGTCGAGCGTCATCGGCTCGGCCAGATGGCTCTCGATGTACCAGAGTGCGCGCTGGGCTGGGTTCATGATCCAAGGCTCTCGTTCGAAGCGGGGATAGTTTAAGCGAACACGAGGCACGCCGCTTGATCGCCATTGCTCTCGTGCCCCGGGCGCTGCGCAGCACGTTAGTGATGCGCTGCAGAACCGGGGCCCATCTCACTATGTCACGAGCGGCCCCTCCGGCTCTGCGTCGCGTCATTGCATGCCGCGCCGCGTCCGGGACACGGCGCCGCCTACTTCGCCGCATCCTTTGGCGGCGGCGCATCCTGTTTCTTCTTCAGATCGTCGGCCTGCTTCGCTTGCGCCGCCTGGAGATCGCCGATGGTCTTCTGCAGGCCTGCGAGCGTCACCTTCAGGGCGTCGATCTGCCTGGCTGCGGCATCCAGCTTCTGCTGGTGATCGAGATTGAGCTTGGTGATGGTCTTCTGGAGAAACTCGACATTGCTCTGCAGGCAACTGGTGCGCCGCTCCATCGTCTTCTCGACCGTGCAGATCTCGATGCCGGGGACGTCCTGCGCCAGTACCGGCGCGTGCACGACGAACGGTAGCACAACGAAACAAACGGCAACGATCCGGCGCGGCATTAAAGGTTCCTCATCAAATCGATCACGGCAATGTGCGCCGATTGCGCACAGCCGCCAAGGGCTACCACACTCGTACCGCATTCTCGCGTTGAGCTTGGCGTGTTCCCTGGGACAGGGAGCGGTAAACCGCGCGCGGAAGAAGTGGGCGTTCTTTCCGCGGCTTTGATTAGGGGAGATTTTTGGAATGGCAACGCGCGAAAGACGTCTGGCGGAATTCGATGGCGCCGGAGAACCACCGCCCGGGCTGCCGCTGGAAGTACTGTGCGAGGACCATAGCGGGACGTACCAATTGCCGTTCGCCTGCCGCTATGTCGAGGGACGCTGGCAGAACCACGAGGCCGGCATCGCGGTGGAGGCCACCGTCATCGGCTGGCGCGTGCCGCGCGTGAAGCATTCAGGGGCGGCCTGACGGCGTGCGTCTGTGCCAAAATGCAACGGGGCCGCGTCTCCAGCTTAACGAACGGAACGCGGCCTGAACGAATCACGTCCGAATCAGCCTGAGGGCGTCGTACGCGGCTGTTCACGGCTAGATGTCGGCAAGCCGCCGCCGTCACGCACAAGATCTGCGCAACGCGACTGCTGCCCAACCCCGAGAGCTGGCCTCAAAAGTTAACGATGGCAATGGTGTAGCGGCCGGCCAGGACCGTCGCTGGCCCCGCTCTGGAAACAGGCAGCTACCTGCGGGCCCTGCCTAATATTCGACCTCGAGCTCCTCGATCTCGGCCGGCTCCTCCCTCGCCGCCGCGATCCACTCCTTCATCTCCGGCATGTCCATGATGGTGTCGGCATAGGCGTTCAGCCGCGGCTCGAGCTTGACGTCATAGGTGACGAAGCGCGTCACCACGGGGGCGTACATCGCGTCCGCCATGGTGCGCTTGTCGCCGAACAGGAACGGGCCGCCTGACTTCTCCAGGCAGTCGCGCCAGATGAACCAGACGCGGTCGATATCGGCTTGCGCACGCGACCAGATCTTGAAGCCGGGAAAATGCCCCTTCAGATTGACCGGCAGCGAGGCGCGCAGCGTGGTGAAGCCCGAATGGATTTCGCCTGAGATCGAGCGGCAATGCGCACGCTGGACGCGGTCGTCGGGCAGCAGGCCGGCCGAGGGCATCACCTCGTTGAGATATTCGGCGATGGCGAGCGTATCCCAGACGGTGGCGCCCTCGTGCCGCAGGCAGGGCACCAGGATCGACGACGACAGCAGCAGGATCTCGGCGCGCGCGGAAGGATCGTCCGGCGCGGTGACGATCTCCTCGAAATCGAGCCCGGAAAATTTCGTCAGCAGCCAGCCACGCAGCGACCAGGACGAGTAGTTCTTGCTGCTGATGGTCAGTGTCGCCTTCGCCATCGGGCTCTTCCCTCACGTTTTCCGGCCCAACGAGCAGCAAGCGACGTGCCAATTCGAGGACGCTCCATCTCCCGTCTGGCTCCGATATTGCATGACGGCAGGGGACAGGTGGGCGCTTCCGTATGATGTCGATGTATTATCAGGCTTTTCAGAACCAGATGGACCTGACCGCGCCATTTCGGGCGGGCGCCTCGTCCGCGCTGAAATTCCTCAATCTGGTCCCACAGGGCATGTCGGACCAGGTCGTCGGTCGGCTCTCGGCGGCACTGGAGCTGATCTCGCGCTCCACCCTCACCTATGACCGTCCGGCCTATGGCATCGAGAGCGTGATGGTGGGCAATCGCGAGGTCGGCGTCAGCGAGGAGATCGCCTACGCGACGCCGTTCGGCTCGCTGCTGCACTTCAGGAAACACGGCGTGACCGAGCAGCCGCGCATGCTGCTGGTGGCCCCGATGTCCGGCCATTTCGCAACGCTGTTGCGCGGCACCGTGAAGACGCTGCTGCAGGACCACGACGTCTACATCACCGACTGGCACAATCCGCGCGACATTCCGCGCAGCGAAGGCCGCTTCGGGCTCGACGACTACACCGAGCATCTGATCGACTTCCTCGGCCAGCTCGGCCCTCGCCCGCACATGGTCGCGATCTGCCAGCCGTCGGTCTCGGCGCTCGCAGCCGCCGCGATCATGTGCGAGGGCAACCATCCCTCGCGGCCGGCGACGCTGACGTTGATGGCGGGGCCGATCGACACGCGGATCCAGCCGACCAAGGTCAATGAATTCGCCAAGAGCAAGCCGATCGAATGGTTCGAGCGCAACCTGATCAATTACGTGCCGGTGCAGTGCCGCGGCGCGTTCCGGAAAGTCTATCCCGGCTTCGTGCAGCTCACCGCCTTCGTCTCGATGAATCTCGAGCGCCACATCAAGCAGCACATGGATCTCGCCAACCACATCGCCAAGGGCGAGACGGAGAAGGCCGCGACCATCAAGACCTTCTACGACGAATATTTCGCCGTGATGGATCTGCCGGCCGAGTTCTACATCGAGACCGTGCGCGACGTGTTTCAGGAGCACCTCTTGCCGCTCGGCAAGCTGATGCATCGCGGCCGCCCGGTGGACACCAAGGCCGTCAGCCGCATGGGGTTGATGACCGTCGAGGGCGAGAAGGACGACATCTGCTCGATCGGGCAGACGCTGGCCGCGCAAGACCTCTGCACCGGCGTGCGCGCCTATCGCCGCGTCCATCACATGCAGGCCGGCGTCGGCCACTACGGCGTGTTCTCGGGAAAACGCTGGAACAACGAGATCTACCCGCTGCTGCGGGATTTCGTGCACGTGAATTCGTGACCATCATTCCCAGCCGCCAAGACGGCCTGCCAGGGAAACGACGCGTGCCTAATGCTCTTGCGTGAGCAGCTCTTTCGCTTCCACGAGCTCAGGAAGGCCGTGCT
Organism: Bradyrhizobium sp. CCBAU 51627; assembly: GCF_028128765.1. Lineage (GTDB taxonomy): Bacteria > Pseudomonadota > Alphaproteobacteria > Rhizobiales > Xanthobacteraceae > Bradyrhizobium. The sequence continues at coordinate 189,356 of NZ_LBJG01000024.1, read as the reverse complement.
CTGCTTCGAATTGAGCGAGCACGGGCGCGAGCACTTCGGATGCCTCACCTGCCCGGCCATTTGCCTTGTGCAGGCGGGCAAGTCCAATCGCACTGCGCAGCTCGAAGGTCTTCGTCTGCTGGTGTCGCGCGATCTCGATCGATCGCTTGAGGTCGTCTTCGGCGCTGGATTCGTTTGAAGAACCATAGCGCAACAAAAGTCTTCCGCGGACACGATGCAGCTCGGCATCAAGCCAATGCTGGCCGGACTGTGCGGTCCGGTCGATCACGTCGTTCAGGATTTCCAGCGCCGCTCCGACCCCGCCCACCTCTGCATTCGCCACGGCGACGTGCATCCCCCAAAATGGTTCGCAGAGGTAACAATCGTTCTCGTGCAGCAAAGTCCAGCCGTGACGCATGTCCGCCAGTCCGGCCATTCGGTCGCCGGCACGCCACCTGGCGAGGCCATTCAGGTAGGTGCCCGCGGCCACATACAGCGGCATCGTGTGGTCGCGCGCGAGACCGAGCGCCAGGATCGTCTCTGTTTGCTGCAACATGCCGCCGCAGACCCCATCGAACACGGCGCGATGAACCAGCGCGTTGGCCCGGGAAAGCGCCCGGGTCTCCCCCGGGGCACCCACCGCTTCGGCGGCGAGCTTGCGTGCGCGAGCCGTAATTCCGAGCGGCCACAGCACCAGGGCAAGGAATCTCATGATCACAAACGGAAGATCCAACGCCGAGGCTCGGAATGTCGCGGGATCCGGTTCGGCACCATAGATGGCCAGCGCCTGCTCAAGATGCGTTCGCGCATTCACGTATTTGCCGCCGAACCAGCAGGTGACGCCGTCCGTCCAATGGGCAACTACAGCCGCCACCGACGAGTCCGGTCGTCGGTCAGCGGCGCTCCTGATGGTATCCACCAGCTCCCGCATCGGAGCGAATTCGCCATGCGTCAGGCAGGCATTGAAGAGGCCCGAATGAACCGGCGCAAGTTCAACGGGATCATCAATGTCGGCGGCGAACTGGCGCGCACGCGTCCATGCCGAGATCGTTTCGGGAGCGCTGTGCCCGAGGCTCCCCCTGAGTGCACGGCCATATGAGATTTGAAGATGTAGCCTGGTCATCATCCGGCGGGGCTCGTCAGGCAGCTCGTCAGCGATCGCAACGGCCTTGCCTAGATGAGCGACCGCCTCGGAATAGGCAGAGCGTTTCAGCGCCTGCTGGCCCGCCTTGCGCCACCATTCGAGGGCGACCTCGCTCACCCCCGCCTCACTGAAGTGACGCGCCAGAACTTCCGGCTCGGTCTCTGCCACAACGGGAAACTTCTCACGCAGGACCTCGCCAATTCTCGTGTGAAGCAGCTGCCGTTTGCTCTTGAGCAGACTCTCATAGGCCGCTTCCTGAACAAGGGCATGCTTGAAACTATAGTTTGCATCGGGCGGAGATCCACGGCGCAGCAGCAGTTCGGCCTCTTCAAGTTGTTCCAGCGCAGCACTCAGCGTCAGATCATCGCGTCCCGCCACGTATTTCAACAGCGCGTATGAAAAGTCGCGGCCGATGGCGGCGCCGATCTGCGCCACCTCCTTGACTGGAGCGAGCCGGTCGAGTCGCGCCATCAGCGAGTCTTGTAGCGTGGCGGGAATAGCGAGCGGCGGGAGCGGACTATTCAGGCGATAGCGCCCGGCATCTTCAACCAGCAGGCCGGACTCCAGCACCATCTTGGTCAGCTCCTCGACGAATAGCGGGACGCCATCCGTCCTGTCGATGATCTGCTTCATCATCTCGCGCGGCAGCTGGCGGCCGACAACCACCTGTTCCACCAGCGCGCGAGTGTCCTGCCGATCGAGCCGGTCGAGCCGCAGCAGGCTGACGTTGGCAAGGCCCGACCAGGAAGGCTCGAATTCCGGCCGGGATGTCATGAGCACGAGGATCGGCAGCGCCCTGATCCGATCGACCGCGAGATCAAACAGCTCGAGAGTCGTGGCATCGGCCCAATGCAAATCCTCGCAGATGATAAGTAGAGGCTGACCTCGCGCCAACCCTTCAAGCTGATCGAGAAGGGCGGCAAATGTCTGTCGCCGCTGCTGCGCCGGACTTAAGCCAAGCGGCGGGCAACGGTCGCCGGTCGGAATCGAAAGCAGAGCCGCAATGAGCGGTGTCGCCCGAGCGACCTGCCGCGTTCCAAGCGCCAGCATGGCCTCGAGCTTGTCGAGCCTTTGTTCCGGCGTGTCGTGCGAGCGGATTCCGGCGGCGCGTTCGAGCTGCGCGACGAACGGGTGAAGCGCGCTGTTTGTATGGTAAGGCGAACACTGATACCGAACCCGACGATGCTTCCCCAACGAGGGACTTTCGGACAGCGTTGCGACGATGCGAGACTTGCCGATGCCCGCTTCGCCGGAAATCAGTACGATCTGGCCCTGGCCCTGCCATGCCTCCCGCTGGCGCGAGAGGATGAATTCGATCTCATCCTTGCGGCCGACAAAGCCGATCGAGCGCGCGGCACGGACCGCTTCGAAGCGGCTCTCGGATGCGGTCGCTCCCTCCACCGCCCACACCGCGATGGGCTCGCCTATCCCCTTGACTTCACGGCGGCCTAGATTGCGAAAAGTGAAGAGATCCCCAAGCAGCCGGCGAGTGGATGACGCAACGACGACCACCCCCGGCTCGGCAAGGCTCTGAAGCCGCGCAGCGAGGTTCGGCGTGTCGCCGATGGTCGCGTTCTCCTCTGACGCATCTCCGCTGATGAGATCGCCCACCACCACAAGCCCGGTCGCAATTGCGATCCGCAGCTCGACCCGTTCGCCGGCGCCTGTCTTGAGCTGACGAATTGCGGAGATTATGTCGAGACCGGTGCGCACTGCGCGCTCCGCATCGTCTTCGTGGGCTCGCGGATAGCCGAAATAGACCAGTATTCCGTCACCGACGAACCTGACTATCCTTCCGTCATAAGCGGCAACGACGCGCGCGCACGCCGCGCGGTAGGTCCGGATCACTTCCCACATATCCTCGGGATCGAGACGCGCCGAGAGCGCAGTCGAGCCGACCAGATCGCAGAACATGATGGTGAGGTGGCGCCGCTCGGCGTCGTGAGCGGGAGCCGGCGATGCGATCAATGCGGCCGGATCGAGATCGGCGATGGCACGCAGCATTTTGCGGCGATGACCGAGCAGGACCCCAAGCTTGTCAAAATCCTCGTCCATCAGCTCGGGGAGGACGTCCACATCGATCCCATTCTGGGCAAAACGCTCCGCGTATTGCCCAAGCCCCAGCTTCCCGAGCCACTCCGCAATCTGCATGGCTCACCCATCTCATGGCTGGCGATTAGCAGACACTTGGACCACGGCCGCGCCGAGACAATATGCCAACGGCACTATGATGGCACGCCTTGTTTTGTTTTGCGAAAATTAGGTTACTCGTTACCGATGACGCTTCCGTCGAGACGCGGCTCGATGCGAACGGCTGCGCGACCAACATTGCTGGCGCGCAGCGTTTGACGGCAGGGGTTGCGGCAATTCGTCACGACTCACTCCAGATCCGAAGCCAATCAGCACTGCTGGTTTGTGGTCGCGTACAACGCCACGCGACCATCTTTCGTGAGCGCAATACCTTAATCACTCGTTCGTCGGCGCTTCATGGCTGCGAGCCATAGTCCCCGCCGCAACCTGAAGCGAAGAGCCGACTGCCCAGCAGCCCGCAACAAAGCCTGTCAGAGCGTTCGATAGATCCTGATCAAGGACAAGAATGCTGACGGACAGAGTCGCGGCAATCGCCGCGCCGAACGTTCCGGCCGCACTCATAATTTCAGCCGGCTCGGAACCGTTCCATTCTTCCGAGATACCCGAGTTTGGCCGCCGTGCGACGCTGCCGGACAGGTCTATCCCGACATAATAGCTCAGAGCGCCGAACAGCATTGTTATCAGCACGATCCAGCCGCTTTCAAACAGTCCGTCCTTCTGACGCAACAGGGTCGCACCCACATAGAGGCCGCAGGACGCTCCTACGGCCGCCAGCCCGATTCTTTCAAGGATATGGGCCGACTTGATCAGACTGGAGCGGGCGATCCGAAGACCGCCCACGTAACGTGTGAGGGAAAATGCGCCGAAAATTGTGCTGCTTACCTTCATGAGGGGGCTCCTTCTGAGTAATTGGCAGCCTACTGGCCGACCCCGAATAGAATCTGCCGGGACGCGGTTCTCGATGCCCTTCCAGTTCAGAAAGATCTTTGCTGAGTGATGGGACTGACTTGCTCGCGAAGGCGAGAGCCAATCCAAAGCTGCGAGCACGCGGCTGCGCAGACATTGCAACTCACCCGTGTCTGTCAGCTAGCGCCGGGTGCGGCAATTTCTTGCGGGAGTGGTAGTTCAAAACGTCACGGAAGGACTATGAAGCGGTTCACAGATTGCTGTTCTCTGCCGCTTCATCCGGTCACAATCTCCGGAGGACGTGCGAAGCTACGCAGTCAGGCCGACCACTCCTCGCCCCAGACCTGCACGACATGCCCCGGCGAGACTTCGCGATATTGTCGCACCGGCGGCCGGTAACCCGGCGCGCGCACCGGGCTTCTGATCTCCTCGTTCGAAGCTTCGCGCCTGGTACCGCGGCGTGCAGGATCGGGCAGCGGCACGGCGGCCATCAGCTTCTTCGTGTAGGGATGCTGCGGATTGCCGAACACATCCGCGCGCGGGCCGATCTCGACGATCTCGCCGAGATACATCACCGCGACGCGATGGCTCATGCGCTCGACGACCGCGATGTCGTGGGAGATGAAGAGATAGGCAAGGCCCATGCTCGCCTGAAGGTCGAGCATCAGATTGACGACCTGTGCCTTGACCGAGACGTCGAGGGCGGAGACGGCTTCGTCGGCGACGATCAGTTTCGGTCCAAGCGCGAGCGCGCGCGCAATGCAGATGCGCTGGCGCTGGCCGCCGGAGAATTCGTGCGGAAAGCGCGCCGCCATGTCGGCGGAAAGACCAACGCGCTCGAGCAGGCCAGCAACCTTGTCGCGCGCTTGCGCGGCCGTGGCGAGCCCATTGGCGAGCAGCGGGGCTGCGATCGCCGTGCCCACCGACATGCGCGGATTGAGGCTCGCGAAGGGATCCTGAAACACGATCTGCATGTGCTTGCGGAAGTCGCGCAAGGCGCGGCCGTTCATGGCGAGCACATCGTGGCCGTCGATCAGCACGGTGCCGCTGTCAGGTTCGGTCAACTTGAGAATCGAGCGGCCGGTGGTCGACTTGCCGCAGCCGGACTCGCCGACCAGCGCCAGCGTCTCGCCGGCGCGGAGTGTGAAGGAGACGTTCTCGACCGCATGAACGCGGCCCGAGACCTTCCCGAACAGGCCCGAGCGGATCGGAAAGCGCGTGGTAAGATTAGAGACCTCCAAGAGAGGCCGCTCGGCGGCCGAGACCGTATCGGGCGTCTCCGCCGGCTCATCCGACGTGCCCGTCACCTTGTCGACGATCGGGAAACGCATTGGCCGCACGCGTCCATCCATCGAGCCGAGCCGCGGCACGGCCGCGAGCAGCGCGCGGGTGTAGGGGTGCGCGGGTGAAGCGAAGATGCGCGCGGTCGCGTCGGTCTCCACTGCCTGCCCGCCATACATCACGACCGTGCGGTCCGCGATCTCGGCGACCACGCCCATGTCGTGGGTGATGAAAAGAATTGCCATCCCCTCCTCCTGCTGAAGCTCCTTCAGCAGTTCCAGGATCTGCGCCTGGATGGTGACATCGAGCGCCGTGGTCGGCTCGTCCGCGATCAGGAGCTTGGGCTTGCAGGCCAGCGCCATCGCGATCATCACGCGCTGGCGCATGCCGCCGGAGAAGCGATGCGGATGCTCGTGGAAGCGCGACTTTGCCGCGGGAATGCGAACCCGATCGAGCAGACGGACGGTCTCGGCCTCCGCCGCCGCGCGCGACAGGCCGCGATGCTGGATCAGCGCTTCCGCAATCTGGAAACCGATCGTGAGCACCGGATTGAGGCTCGTCATCGGCTCCTGGAAGATCATCGCGACGTCGTTGCCGCGGATGTCCTTCATATCAGTCTCGGGCAGCGCCAGCAGATTGCGGCCGGCGAGCATGATGCGCCCCTCGACGCGGCCGATCTCCTTGGGAATGAGCCGCATGATCGAGAGCGCGGTGACGCTCTTGCCCGAGCCGGACTCGCCCACGATCGCCACGGTTTCGCGGGGCGCGATGTCGAACGAGATGTTGCGGACGACGGGAACCCATCGGCGCTCGAGCATGAACGACGTGGTGAGGCCCGAGACGGACAGCACGGGAGACTGCGCTTCGGCGATCACCCGGTTCGCTCCGCTTACGCCCATGCTCATGCGAATGTCCTAATAGCCACGACTACGGTCGACCAAGCCCGGCAGCTCCTCGCCGCGGCGGTGACGCGCGATGACGTCGAGCACGAAATCGACGGCCGTATCCGGCGTCGTCATGCTAGCATTGTGCGGCGTCAGCAGGATGCGTGGATGGGTCCAGAACGGATGACCCGCAGGTAGCGGCTCGGGATCGGTGACGTCAAGAACGGCCCCGGACAGCGCGCCGCTGTCGAGCGCCGCAAGGAAGTCGGCTTCGATAAGATGAGGGCCGCGCCCGACATTGACCAGCCCTGCCCCGCGCGGCAATCGCGCGAACAGATCGGCGTTGAGGATGCCGCGGGTCTCCTCAGTCAGCGGCAGCAAGCAGACGAGAATGTCAGTCTGCGCGAGAAACTCCGGCAAGGTCTCCACACCGGTGTAACAGCTCACGCCCTCGATCATTCGGGGCGAGCGGTTCCAACCGAGCAGCGGAAAGCCTAACAGCTTAAGACGCTCGAGCACGGCCTGCCCGAGCTGGCCCAGCCCCATCACGCCGACGCGCCGCCGCCTGGCAGGCTTAATCCGGATTTCGCGCCAAACCTGCTGCTTCTGCTGGTTGATGAAATGCAGGAGATCGCGATGCAAGCCCAGCACGGCCATGGTGACGTACTCGACCATGGTCTCGGCAATGCCGGGCTCCATCATGCGGACCAGCGGAATATGCGGAGGCACTTTCGTGGCGTCGAACTGATCGACGCCCGCGCCGACCGAGAAGACGAGCTCGAGGTTGGGAAAGGTCGTCGCGATCTCGTCCGGCGGGACCCAGGCCACGAGATAACGAATTTCGGCAGCATTGCCGATGTCAGGCCACAGCCGGAACGGCACATCGGGCGCGCGCTCTGCAAAGAAGCGCGCCCACTGGGCGCCGCGCACCATGTTGGCCTTGTAGAGGACCGTCATGCAATCCTCAGAACGGGCTGACCGGCGCGAGCCGACGGCCGTCGATCATGCGCTTGTGGCTGTAGGCGGCGGGATCGACCAGCGGCGTCGCACCCGTGACAATGTCGGCAGCAAGCTTACCGGCTGCGGGACCGATGCCGAAGCCATGGCCGGAGAAGCCGGTGGCGAGGAAGAAGCCCGGCAGCGCATCGACCGGCGAGATCACGGGAATTGTATCAGGCGTGCAGTCGATGGTGCCGCCCCAGGCTTCCGCGATTTCGATGTCCTTCAGCTCCGGGTTCGCCTTGATCAGCGAGGCCAGCGCCGCGTTGACCAGGGACATGTCGGGCGCGGGATCACGCACGCGCTCGGCCTCGAACGGCGACGGCGTGTCAAAGCTCCAGCTGGTGCCGCGCATGAGCTGGTCGAAGAACGACTTGCCGAACGACATCTTCAATCCGTTCCTGCGATGCTGGTAGGTCGGCCAGAAGGTGCGTGCGTAGCGGAATAGGTCGGGTGACAGCTCCACCGTGCCGCGGTTGCGCAGCGCCAGCGTAAAGCCGCCATCGAGGCGACGACGAATGCAATAGAAATCGGTGCCGAGCGCCCCCGATGTGATCTCCGGCCCAGGCGTGGTCCGGCATGCGGTCGCGTTGACGAGGCCGATCGGCAGCTCGATGCCGTGGCGGCGGCAGAACAGCGAAGACCATGCGCCGCCGGACAGCAGCACCGCCTGCGTGCAGATGGTGCCCTTTTCGGTGACGACGGCACTGACCTTTCCACCTGACGTCTCCAGCCCGCGCGCGGCGCAGCCCTGGTGGATGGTGACGCCATGTTTCCGCGCGGCAGTCGCGAGCGCGGGCACGGCCATCGATGGCTCGGCGCGGCCATCGCTCGGGGTGTGCAGGCCACCGACCCATTGATCGGTATTGCCGGGCATGCGCTCGGCAACCTCAGCCGGCGTCAGCACGGTCGAGTGCACCTGCATCTCGCGCGCGACCGCCGCCCAGCGCTCCCAGCTTGCGAGCTCGTCCTTGCTCTTGGTCAGGAACAGCACGCCGGTGCGGCGGAAGCCGGCATCGACGCCGGCGTCGTTCTGCATGTCTTCCCACAAACGCAAGGCTTCGCGCGCGAGCGGAATCTCTTCACGCGCGCGGCCCTGCTGGCGGCACCAGCCCCAATTGCGGCTGGACTGTTCGCCGCCGACATGGCCCTTCTCGACCAACGCGACGGAGAGCCCCTTCTTGGCGAGGTGATAGGCGGCGGAGACGCCGATGACGCCGCCACCGATGACCACGACGTCCGCCCGTGCCGGCAGGCGTTCGTCGCTGTTTATACGGTTGAGCGGCGGGGACATGATGCACTCCTGGAGATCGGTTCAAGTCTTTTTGTCATGGGATGTTCATTCGCGGATCCAGCGCATCGCGCAGGCCGTCACCGAGGAAGTTGAAGCTCGTGACCGCGAGCGTGATGGCGACGCCCGGCGCGATCGCGAGCCACGGCGCGCTGGTCAGATAGATCTGCGCGTTGTTGAGCATGTTGCCCAGGCTCGCGGCCGGCGGCTGGATGCCGTAGCCGAGATAGCTGAGATAGGATTCCAGCAGGATGGCCTTGGCGACGTTCAGCGTCGCCGCCACCACGATCGGCGCGATCGCATTGGGGACGAGCTCGCGGAACATGATGCGCAGATTGGACGAGCCGAAGGCGAGCGCGGCCACCGCAAACTCGCGTTCCCGCAGCGAACGCACCTGGGCCTCGACGACGCGGGCCACCCACATCCAGGCGGTCGCCGCAATCAGCACGGTGGTGGTGGCGAAGCCGGGCTCGGTGAGCGCGGCCAGTGCCAGCAGCAGAAAGATGGTCGGAAAGCACAGCACCGCGTCGACCAGCCGCATCAGGACGGCACCGACCACTCCGCCATAAAATCCGGCAAAGGCGCCGACGACGATGCCGACCGCCATCGCGATCACCATCGCGACGAAGCCGATGGAGAGCGAGATGCGCGCACCCATCATCAGGCGTGCCAGCACGTCGCGGCCGAGTTCGTCGGTGCCGAGAATATGCGCGCCGGAGAGGGGCGGCGCGAATCGCTTCATGATGTCGATATAGGTGTCGTCGAACGGCAGCAGATAGGGACCGAAGGCCGAGCCGAGCACCAGCACCAGAATGATGATGGCACCGGCGAGCGCCAGCCGATGCCGGCGGAACCGCCGCCATGCGGCCTGGCCGGGCGCGAGTTGAACGGTGGAGAGTGTCGCGGCCGTCATCGCCTAGCCCACCCGGATGCGCGGATCGACGACGGCGTAGAGGATATCGGCAAGCAGCGAGCCGATCAGCACCATCATTGCCGAGAACATCAGGATCCCCATGACCACGGGATAGTCGCGATAGCCGATCGAATCGAGGAACAGCCGCCCCATGCCGGGCCAGGTGAACACGGTCTCGGCCACCAGCGCGCCGCCGAGCAGCGTCGGGAATTGAAGACCGGCAACCGTGATCATCGGCAGCAGCGCATTGCGAAGCGCGTGTACGGTGAGGATGCGCCATTCCGGCATGCCCTTGGCGCGCGCGGTGCGGATGTAATCCTGGTTGATGACCTCGAGCATGGAGGAGCGCATGAAACGCCCCCACATCGCGGTCTCGACCAGCGCCAGCACCATGGCCGGCGCAATCAGATGATGCAGCAGGTCAAGGAAGGAGCCGTCGCCGACGGTCTCGCGGTTGCCGGCCGGCAGCCAGCCGAGCTTCACGGAGAACACGTAGATGGCGACGAGGCCGAACCAGAAGGTCGGGATCGAGAGCGCGATCATGGCGCCGACGGTCGCGAGCGAGTCAAACAACGAGTATCGTCGCAGCGCGCCCGATATGCCGATCCAGCAGCCGAGCAGCACCGCAATGATGGTCGCTGTCGTCATCAATTCCAGGGTTGCGCCGAGATGCGAGGAGATCACCGACAGCACCGCCTCGCCGTCGCGATAGGACCTGCCCCAGTCGCCTTTCAACATGCGGCCGAACCAGTCGAGATACTGGATCGGCAGCGGGCGATCGAGGCCGAGTTGCTTGGTGACGCGGTCAAGGTCCTCCTGCGTCATTTGCGCCGACGCCGCGAATTGCGAGAGCGGACCGCCGGGCGCCAGATGCAGGATGGCAAAGCCGATCGCCGAGACGATCACCAGCAGCATGACCGCCTGCGCCAGGCGATTGAGGACGTAGCGGGCCACCTCAGGCGATCCTGATCAGGCCCAGTACCATTCGCGCATGTTCCAGCTGTTGATCGAGGTGTTGATGTTGGGGCGGAAGCCCTGCAGCCCCTCCTTCACGCCTTCGGCAATGAAGCCCTGAAACAGCGGCAGGATCGCAAGGTCATTGCGGATGAGCTTCTGCAGCTCGCCGTAAGTGGTCTTGCGCTGAGCGAGATCGAATTGCTTGGCGCCTTGCGCGAGCAGCCGATCGGCCTCCGCGCTCTGGTATTGATAGGTGTTGTAGCCGCGGCCGCCCTTGGCGGGAATGGCGCCGGAGCCGAAGCGCGGCGTCACGTCGGGATCGCTGCCCAGCATGAAGTTCACGCCGACGATGACCGAATTGAACTTCGATTGCTGCCAGAAGTCGCCCCAGATCACCGCCGCGGGCATGTTGTTGACGCGCATCGCAGCGCCAATGGCCCGCCAGTCCTGGATCAGGAGTTGCTGGCACTGCTCACGCACGGCACTGCCCGCTGTCGTCGAATTGGTGAATTCGAGCTTGATGCCACCCTTCTCGCGCACGCCACCGGAGCCGCGCACCCAGCCAGCCGCGTCGAGCAGCGCATTGGCTTTCGCCGGATCGTATTTGTGCTGCGGCAGCCCCTGCTGGAACGACCAGGCCTGCTGCGGCACGAAGCTCTCGGTCTGCGTCGGCAGGCCGTAATAGAGCGCGTCGATGATCGCCTGCTTGTTGATGGCGAAGTAAAGCGCCTCGCGCACCGCGCGGTCGGCGAAGGGACCGAATTCGAGGTTGGGCGCAATGTGCTCCACCGAGGAGGTCGAGGAGACGACGATCTTGCGGCCCTCCAGCGTCTTCGCCTCCTGCACGAAGTTCGGCAGGATGCCCTGCAAACCGGTGTAGTCGACTTGGCCAGTACGGAACTGGGTGTAGAGCACGGTGAGGTCGGGAATGTATTTGAACACCACGCGTTCGACGTAGGGTCCCTTGCCGTGATAGCCCGTATGCGCATTCAGCAGGATGTGGTCGCCGGGCACGCGCTCGCCCCAGCGGAACGGGCCGGTACCGACAGGCGCGTTGTGGAACGGCGAGGCGTTCGGATCGGAGACCTTCTCCAGGATGTGCTTCGGCACGATGAAGGTCAGCGACCCCAGGATCGACATGTAGGGCGAATAGGGCGCCTCCATGCGCCAGTGGATCTCGTCCGGCGCGACGACCTTGATGTCCTTGACGAGGCTGTGGCCGACACGGCTGCGGGCGCGGAAATTGGGATCGTTGATCAGCTCGAGCGAGAACTTCACGTCCTCCGCCGTGAAGGGCGTGCCGTCGTGCCACTTCACGTCGCTGCGCAGCTTGATCTTCCAGGTCAGACCGTCGGCCGACAGTCCGCCATTCTCGATGGTCGGGACCTCACGCGCCAGATCCGGAACGAAATTGCCTTCGGGATCGATGAACCAGAGCAGCGAGAACACCTGCCACCAGACGCCCTGATCGACCTCGATGCCGGGCATCAGCGGATGAAACAGCGTCGGCTCCTGCGACAGCGCCGCGATCACCTGGCCCCGCGGCTTGTCCGGCGGACTGGTCGGGCGCTCGGTCTGCGCAAAGGCGTTGCCTGGAAGCGTCAATCCCGCCGCCGCGCCTGCGCCAAGCTGGAAGAATTGACGGCGCGTAGGAATGCCAAAGTGATGCAGTCCCCCAACGCCGAGCTTGCCGGTGCTGTCTGCCATGACCAGTCTCCGTTCCCGCACGCGGCACCGTCTCCCGCGCCCCCGAAACCCCGGCAAGGGGACAGGAGTGGGCTTTAGTGCTTCTAAATTTTTCAGCCAAAATTTCATCATGACTAAATACAGCTGTCAATCGCATTGCTAATATGCGCGACCTTTTCACTCCGGCTGAAAGCCACGGACCGATGCGTTCCGGGTTTCGGACGATGCATGGGAGAGCGACATGGACGGTCGCGGCGACACGAACGCTCCGAAGGACGTCTCGACAACGGAGACCGACGATACCGTGGACCAGCGCCTCGGCGAAACCGTGCGCTTGCTGCGTCAGCGCGCCGGTCTGTCGATCCAGGACGTCGCCAACAAGACCGGCCTCTCCACCGGCATGATCAGCCAGCTCGAACGCGCGCGCGCCATGCCGTCGATTCGCACGCTGCGGCTGCTCAGCATCGCGCTCGACGTGCCGATCTCCTACTTCTTCGAGAGCAGCGATTCCGGCGACGTGCAGCGCTATATCGTGCGCAAGAACGCCAGGCGCCTGCTGCGCCTCACCGCCAGCGGTGTCGTCAAGGAAGCATTGACGCCGGAGGGCAAGGGCCAGCTCGAACTCTACGAGCTCACGCTCAATCCCGGTGCTTCCTCCGGCACCGATTTCCTGCAACACACCGGCGAGAAGGCCGGCTATATCCTCTCCGGCAGCCTGCGACTGTGGCTCGACAACCAGGCCCATATGCTCGAAGCGGGCGACAGCTTCCGCTTCCCGAGCATCGTGCCGCACATGTTCGACAACCCGACCCAGCAGACCGCGCGCGTGATCTGGGTCACGACGCTGCGCCAGACCGATTCGCCTGCTGGTTGATCGACCCGCGCCCCGCTAAAAATTGCCTCGACGCCGCCGCAGCGAGCCTGTAGCTCACTGGGGCCGGACTCATTTGACCGGGCGGACTTGGAAGTCCCTTTGAAGGTCCCTTGGGGTCCGCGGCTAACGTCCTCGGTGCGAGACCATGAAACTCAGGGGGCTTCTGACACGCGCGATGACGGTGCAGACCGTCGTGACCGCTGCGGCTCTCCTCGTCTGCTATGCCGTAGCCGGACCCGGGTTCGGCATTGCCCAGATCATCGCCCTGCTCGCAAGCGCCGCCGTTGCGGTGCTGCTCGCGCGATTCTGCGCAGACAGGATCGCAAGATCTCAGGACAAGCCCGCCGCACAACTGGCCGGGCAGGCGCGTGCGGATGGCGCCCAGATGACCCAAGCCATCATCAAGAGCGCGCTCGACGCCTTCATTCAAACCGACGATGCCGGCATCGTGCTGGAGTGGAGCCTGCAGGCCGAGGCGCTGACCGGATGGTCACGGCCGGAGGCGATCGGCGCCGACGTCGTCGATCTGCTGGTCGCCGAACAACTGCGATCGCGCTTCAGGCAACGCATGATGCGGATGTTGCCGGAACTGTCCGATACGCCGATCGGCATCCGTTTCGAGGTGAGCCTCGTGCACCGGAACGGCGATGCGATGCTGGTCGAGGCGTCGAGCACGGCGCTTCGCCTCGGCGGTCGCACCATCGTCAACGTCTTCGTCAAGGATCTGACGCAGAAGCGCGCGGCCGAGGAACAGTTGATCCAGGCCCAGAAGATGGAAGCAATCGGCCAGCTCACCGGCGGCATCGCGCATGAATTCAACAACATGCTCACGGTGATCACGGGCACGATCGAGATCCTCGCCGAGGCCGTGAAGGACAATCCGCCCCTCGCCACCATCACCAAGCTGATCAGCGAGGCCGCGGATCGCGGCGCGGCGCTGACTTCGAGCCTGCTGTCCTTTGCGCGCAAGCAGGCGCTTCAGCCGGCCGAGATCGACGTCAACGACCTGCTCGAAGAGCTCGCGAAGCTGCTGCTCGCGACCTTCGACAAGATCGAGATCGTCAGGAAGTTCGACCGCAGCGTCCGGCTGGCGTTCGCCGACCGCGGACAGCTCTCCTCAGCGCTGCTCAACCTCGCGATCAACGCCCGCGACGCGATGCCGGACGGCGGGCGCCTGACGCTGACGACACGCAACGTGGTGTTCGGCGTGCGCGAGGCCCTCGCCGTCGGCGCCGGCTACGCTGGCGACTATGTCGAGATCGAGATCGCCGACACCGGCACCGGCATTCCGCAGGCGATCCTTGAACGCATCTTCGATCCATTCTTCTCGACCAAGGAGGTCGGCAAGGGCACTGGTCTCGGACTCAGCATGGTGTTCGGTTTCGTCAAGCAATCCGGCGGCGGCATCAAGGTGAAATCCGAAGAAGGCCACGGCACGGTCTTCACGATCTATCTGCCGAAGGCCGAGACCAGCGCGCTTCGCCCCGCAAGCTATGATGCGCGCAAGGTCGTGGGCGGGACGGAGACCATCCTATGCGTCGAGGACGACCCCGACGTCCGCCAATACGTCACGGTCCAGCTGCAGAGCCTCGGCTACAAGGTCCTCCCCGCCGCCAACGCGGCCGAAGCGCTGGCGATTGCAGCCGACGGCACGCCGTTCGACCTGCTCTTCACCGACATCGTGATGGCCGGAAGCGCCAACGGGCGCGAGCTCGCCGACCGGATGGTGGCCGCACGTCCTTCGCTTCGCGTGCTGTTCACGTCGGGCTACGCTCACGACTCCCAGCACGCGCAGGGAGGCGTCACCATGGGCGCGCCGCTTCTGACGAAGCCGTACCGCAAGGCCGAGCTGGCTCGCCTGCTGCGCCGCTCGCTCGACACCGCCGTCGACGCCGTGGGCGATGCGATCCCGACGCCCTATTCGGTCCAGGCAGACCTCGAGGGTTTTCTGCGCAGACAGGCCGCCGAAGACCGCGGCTCGAAGTAGCGCCCGCCTCTCGGTGGAACCAGTGCCAGCCGAGGGTTCACCTCTCCCCGTCGGGGAGAGGTGGACACGACGGGCAGAGGTGAAGACGACCGCTCGCGCCCGACTTCAGCTCATCCGCCGCCGCAGCGTCGCCGACGGCGTCTCGCCGAATTTTTCGCGATAGGCCCCGGCCATGCGGCCGAGATGGGTAAAGCCGAGGTCGAAGGCGATGTCGGTGATCGAGACGTCGGGTGAGGCCTGCGCGAGCCGCGTGTGCAGACCGGCGAGGCGCATGTCGAGCAGCATCTCCGAAATCGATAGCCCGAAGTGACGGCGGAAGCCGAGCTGGAGCGCACGGATGCCGATCCCCGCCGCGCCGGCAAGTTGCGCGAGGTCGAGCGGCTCGCCGGCATTTTCGGCAAGATGGTCGCGCGCGGCACGGAGCGCGCGCGGCAAACGCTCGGCTCGCCCCGAGAACGTCCTGATCGCATCCGACCGGCCATGCCGCAGGCCGTTGAGAAGACGATCGAGCAGCATCTCGCGCCAATCGGCCATGGCGATCGGCGACGTCAGGCCGGATGGTCCGAGCCGTTCGGCAAGCGTCGTCAATTCGGCAAGACTGGTTCGCAAGGCCTGGCCGGAGGGCGTGTTCAGGTCGACCGCGGGATCGAACTCGACCGGGCCGGCCGCCGAGCCGGACAGCGCCGCAGCACGTTGTTCGACCATGCGACGATCGAGCAGCAGGATCGCCTGCGCACAGTCGCTCCAAATCATCCGGGTCGGGATGGTTGGCGATAGCAGCGAGGCGGTCCGGCCAGGGGCAGCATCGAATTCGCCGGCGCCGACACGAATGCGAGCTGCTCCCGAGAGCGGGATCTGGACCAGGAAGAAGCGGTCGAGGCAGCCGGGATCGATGCTGACCGATCCGCCATAGGCAACGTAGTTGATGGAAAAGCCGTCGAAATTAGCGCAATTGTGCCGCGCGGAGAAGCCGGCTGCACGCGCACCTGCCGGCTTGAGATCGTGCGGACAGAAGATGCGCCCGATCTGTTCGGCCGCTTCATCGACATCATCGGTGGTGACGCGCGCGAAGGCCGCAAGCCGTTCCGCTTGGGACACCCTTGCGCTCATTTCCTGCACGGCTGCGGACATTTCGACCACGCTTGGCGTCCCGGAATTGCTTTAAGCCTATAATAATTGCCCGAAAGCGAAAAGGGCCGTGTCGCGAAATCGTCGTGCTGCATGGCAATAGGCTCGCCGGATTCGTTTAGCGGATAGACAGGGGGCCATAGCTGTCCGAAGCTCTGTCCCCGCCGGAATCCATGAGGAGCAAGCCATGACTGCACTCGAAAAGGGCATTACCGCAAACGGCACGGGCTATGGCGGCAAGAGCTGGAACATCCTTGGCCAGGTCTATTTCCCCAAGGCCGTCACCGATTCCACCTTTGCGTTCGAGACCAACAGCGATCCCGGCCAGTTCGTGCCGGTGCATATCCATCCGACCCAGGACGAGTTCATCCTGGTGCAGGAAGGCACGCTCGACCTCAAGCTCGACGGCGTCTGGGTCAAGGCCCATGCCGGCGATCTCGTGCGCATGCCGCGTGGCATTCCGCACGGCTATTTCAACAAGTCCGACAAACCGTGCCGCGCGCTGTTCTGGGTCTCGCCGATGCAGAAGCTGGAGGCGCTGTTCAATCAGCTCCACAATCTGACCGACCCCGCCGAGGTCGTGCGCATCTCGGCGCTGCATGAGGTCGACTTCCTGCCGCCCGAGGCCAACGACTAGGCATCCCGCCTCCTCGTTCACCCTTCATCAGCTTGCAGCTCCGCCGGCCGCGCCTTGCGGCCGCACGAGGCCGCTTGCGCGCAAACCACATCGATTGCGAGCCCTCCCATGGTCAGCCCCAAGCATGTCTGCGTGATCGGCGCCGGCGTCTCCGGCCTCGCCACCGCAAAGGCGTTCTCCGCCCACGGCCACCGCGTCACCATCGTCGAGCGCAGCGGCGATCTCGGCGGCGTCTGGGAGCCGGCACGCTCCTACCCCGACGTGCAGACCCAGAGCCCGAAGGAGCTCTACCGCTACACCGATCTCGCCATGCCTGAAACCTATCCGGAATGGCCGACGGGACCGCAGGTCCATGCCTATCTCGCAGACTACGCCAGGAGGTTCGGGCTCGACCACATGCTGCGCCTCAACACCGAAGTCGCCGGCATGGCGCGGCGCGCCGACGGCAAGCCAGGCTGGACGCTGACGACCAAGAACGGCGCGAGCACCAACGAGGATTTCGATTTCGTCGCGGTCTGCATCGGGCAGTTCAACGAGCCCCGCGAACTGCATTGCCCCGGCGAAGACGGTTTCCTGGCGCAGGGCGGGCAGATCCTGCATTCATCGAAATACGGCGACCCGGCACTGGCGAAGGGACGCCGCGTCGTCGTGCTCGGTGGCTCGAAATCGGCGACCGACATCGCCGTGAACGCGGTGAAGTCGGGCGCGCGCGAGGTCACCATCGTGATGCGCGAGCCGGTGTGGCGTATCCCCTATTTCATCGGCGGGCTCGTCAACTTCAAGCGCATCCTCTACATCCGCGCGCAGGAGGAGATGTTTCAGGGCTGGGATGCGAGCACGATGGCGCGGCTCGCGCACCGCATCTCCGCACCGCTGGCCTGGGCGAACTGGCGCGGGCTGGAGAGCCTGCTGAAGGCGCAGCTCAAGCTCAACAAGTGCAAGATGGTGCCGAAGGAGCGGATCGAGGACGGCGTCAACTGCTCTGTGCCGATCGCAACGCCGGGCTTCTATCCAATGGTCGCCGACGGCCGGATCAAGGCGGTGTTCGGCACGTTCGATCATTATGAAGGCGACACGATCGTGATGAGCGGCGGCGAGCGTGTCGGCACCGAGGTCGCCGTGCTCGCGATCGGCTACAAGCTCGGCGTGCCCTTCCTTCCCGAGGCCTATCAGCAAAAGCTGGTCGATGCCGACGGGCAGTACCGGCTCTACCGTCTGATCGCCAACCCTGACCTGCCTGACCTCGGCTTCGTCGGCTTCAACTCTTCGTTCTGCACCGTGCTCTGCGCCGACCTCGCCGCGAACTGGCTGGTGCGCTATGCCGACGGACAACTCGCACGGCAGCCGACCGCGCAGCAGATGCGCGACAACATCGAGATGATGCTGCACTTCAAGCGGGTCGAGCGGCCGGCCGCCGGCGTCTATGGCGGCCTCTGCGTTGCGCCATATCACTACCGCCATTTCGACGAGCTGATGGCGGATATCGGTGCGAAGCAGCAAAAGCGCGTCGGGCTCGCCGGGCGTTTCCAACCGCCCGACGCGGACGCCTATGCCAGCTTCCTGGCTTCGGCGCCGGAGTACCGGGCGGCAATATGAGATCGGACAACCCGATTTGAAACTCGCCAGGTCGCAGGTTTGATGCTTACGATCCCATGATCGACGAATCTCCGGGACATGGGAACTCGTCATGGGACGACGATGTCACGCCGCCGCGGCCGTGGCGGCGCTTGCGCTCCTCCTCACGGCGCCCGCCGCAAGCCGGGCGCAGGCCCCGACGCCGGCGCAATCGGAAGCGCAAGCCGCCTACGATCGCGCGCTCGCCGATTTCAAAGCGATCCTGGCGGAGCGGCGCCGCCAGATCGAAACGAAGCAAAAGCTGCCGAACCTGCCGGGCCAGGCGCTTTATCTCGCCCGTGTCGCAGTTATCAGCACCTACAAGGATCTCACCGATGCCATGCCGTCGCGGATCGGCAAGCCGAACAAGTTCGGGATTCCGCCGGCCTATTTCGATGCCGCGATCGAGCCGCTGGTCGACGAATATGCCGACATCTTCGAGATCATGGAGGCGCCGCCCGCGAGCGCGCAGGATTCGGCAACGCCGTTCAGGGACGTCGTCGATCTCGGCGCCGCGATTGCGCGCGCGAAAGGCCTTGCGCCGACTGACGCTGCCGCCGCAGGCCGCATCAGCCTCGGGCTGTTCTACGCCGAGACCAACGGCAAGCAGAACGTCCGCAATGCGCGCTCGAACACCTATATGGGCAGTCTCCAGACCGGCCCCTCCGAGGACCGCAACGGCCAGCGCAAATGGGAGGCCATCAAGGGTACGATCGCGACGCTGGATCCCGCATTGAACGCCCGCGACGACAAGGAGGAGGCGCGGTCGCGCGGCACCGACCGCCGCTTCAATCACTGGACCAATGTGCGCGACGGGCTCATGAACGCGCACGCCGATCTGTTCCGCGAGATCCCCGCAATCGTGAAGACGCTGCCCGATCCAATCGAGCAGATGAAGTTGTTCGAGCTGATCCAGATCATCCCGACGCCGACGCGCGCCGCGCTGAGCTCGGGCGACCTCCTGAACTACCGCGTGTCCAATCCCACCATCATGAAGCACCTGCGCAACAACAGCATCTTCGCCTTCGGCAAGACTGACCGGGCCCGAAGCTCGGCCAGCTTCCGCGAAATCCTCGGCGCGATGTGGCTGTTCAAGCGCAAGTTCGACAAGGCGATGGTGAAGTATGCGGAGATCAAAGGGCGCTAGTTCTCCACCTGGTATCCGTCGGTCAGCGTCTTCAGGAACGCGATGATGTCGGCCCCGTCCTGCTCCGTCATCGCCGGCTTGTCGCCGGGGCGACGGTTGAAGGGCGGATCGATGACATCGACATTGCCGTGATATTTTTGCGGCAGGTCGTCGTACTTCCGCACCGTGCCGTCGGCCGCGCGCGGAAACACCTTCTCCGGATTGGTGTCGCGGAAATTGTAGAACTCGAGCACCTCTTCCAGGGTCTTGAACACGCCGTTGTGGAAGAAGGCGTGACGCGTCGCGGTATTGCGCAGCGTCGGCGTCAGGAACATGCCGCAATATTGCGTCTGCTCGGAGACGTCGGTGCGATGGGGACCGCAGATGCCGAGATCGAAATAGCCGGGATCCTTGTTGCCGGCGAGCGCGGCATTCCGTGGCGCGCCGAGCGCCTCATATTGGTGGTCGGTGAACATCGGCGGCAAGCCGTCGCGGGTCGGCGCCGAAGTATGACAGCCGGCGCAATTCGCCTTGTCGGGATCGTTGAACAATCGCAGGCCGCGCAATTCGCTCTCGGACAGCCGCGCCTTGCCCTCGAGCCAATAATCGTACTTGCTGGTGTAGGGATGGAAGCCCGGCTCCTCGACCTGATAGCGCGCGACGGCGAACATCGCCTCCGCGATCAGCAGCCGCTGATTCTTCAGCACGCCGGCGCCGAACAGCTCGACGAACCGCTCGGCATAGGGCGCGTGGCGCAGCTTCTCGACGACGATCTCCGCGCTGCCGCCGTCCATCTCGTTGGGATCGAGCAACGGAAACAGCGCCTGGTCCTGAAGCGTATCGGCTCGGCCGTCCCAGAACAGGCCGCCCTGCGGTACGATATTGGCCGAGGCCTTGGTGCCGCCCGCGGTCTTGGTCGCGCGCGCGGCCTGCTGGCCGAGCGCGGCCATCTGCGCGAGGTCGATGATGTTGTCGTCGTCGCCCTTGTCGGGGCCGATGCTGAAATTCGGCTGGCGCTCCAGATAGGTCAACGATGGCACCGCACGCGCGCCCTGCCGCGTCAGGTCGGCGCCGCCGAGCATGACCGGCCCGTCATTGGGCGGGCCATAGGCATGATCCGGGCTGTGGCAGGACGCGCAGGACAGCGCGCCGGATGACGACAACGACGCGTCGAAGAAGATCGCCTTGCCGAGCTGCGCCATCGCCGAGAGCGGCGCGGCCTGTGGACGGTAGAGTTGAACCGGGTTCGGGTTGACGCCCGATTGGGTCGCCTCGGCCAGTCCTCGCGTCTCGGCCGCAAAGACGGCGCCGGCCAGCGAGAGCAGGCCGGCGCCGAGGAGCCACAAGGTGCGGCTGGGCATAGGATGTCCTTGCCGGACTAGTGGTGATGGTGCTCGTCCGGCGGACTGACGATGACCGTGCCGGCGGTCGGATCGAGGAACAGCGCGTCGGTGCGGAAATCGTGACTGTGATCGTGCTCGAAGTCGAACAGGTCCATGATCGATCCCGAGGTCGCATCGAACGAGCCTGCACCGAGACGTTTGCCGCGCAGCCAGTTGTCCTCGATGAACCGGACCACGGAAGCCTGCGAGATGTAGGTGCTGCTCACGTGGTTGGTCTTGGCGTAGGGCGAGACCACGATGAAGGGAATCCGCGTGCCCGGACCGCAACGGCCGTTGACCGGCTTGCCGCCGAGGCCGTTTGGCGCCGGCTGCTTGGTCGGACCGAGGCCGCACAGGCCGGGACCGGTGACCTGATCGGCGGTCGGATCATACGAGGCGGACTTCGGCGCGATATATTGATGGTCGTACCAGCCGTCGGAATCGTCGTAGGTGATGATGACGGCAGTCTCGCGCCATTCCGGCTGCTTCTGCAGGAAGTTGAGCACCTCGACGGTGCCGGCCTGCTCGTCGAGCGGATCGGAGTATCCAGCGTGACCGTCCTGATAGGCCGACAGCTTGACGTAGGAGACAGCCGGGAAGTTGCCGGCCTTCACCGCCGCGTAGAAGTCTTCGAGATCGTAATTGTGGTTGGCCGGATCGACCTTGCCGTTGAAGTCGTGGGTATGGCCGATCGCGCGCACCGAGTTCGGCCGGGCATGAGTCGGGTTGGCGGTCGACTTGTAGTACTGGAACCAGGCGTGGTGAGGGATGTAGTCCGCAGTGGCGGCACCCACGACGGTTGAAAAGGTGCTGCGCGCGCATCCGGTGGTGCCGTTGGCGTTCTTGAGCGTCAGGTCGAAACCGCCCATGAAGCTGCCCCAGCTGATGTGCTCGTCGTTGAGCAGATCGCCGATATTCTTGCCGTTCATCAGCACGGTGCTGGTCGTGCTCGAGCAGACATCGATGCCCGGGTCGGTGTCGCCGATCAGCGTCAGGCCGCCCTGGCCATCGGGAACGGTCTGGGTCGAGGTGCCGACGACGTTCACGGCGCCGTTGGTCTGCCCCGAGATCACCTCGAGCATACCGGGCGTCGACGGACCAAAGGTGTCGGTCCAGGCATTATCGCTCATGGCGAAGTGCTGGGCGTAGTTCCACAAGGCAGTTGTGGTGTTGCCGTCGAAATAGCCCATCACCTGACCATTGGTGCCAAACGCGCCGGCGCCGCCGGCAGTGCCGCGGCCAGTGAATTTCGGGAATAGGTCTTCCTTGCCGTTGTCGACGGCCTCCTGCTCGGGCGTGTAGGCGTGGTTCTGCGAGCGCGTGTTGGCTTGGGTGCGGTCGAGACGGAACGGATCGGTCGCGCCAGCGCCGTTGGCCGGGTTGTTGTTGGGGTTATTCACCAGCAGGTTCGCATTGGCGAGGTTGTTCACCTTCGGCGTATGCGGCTTCGGCACGAAGGGGATCGAACCGGGTGGATTGGCCGCGTGCGGATAGGTCGCGAAATAATGGTCGAACGAACGGTTCTCGTTGAAGATGATCACGAGGTGCTTGATCGGTGTTTCCGTATGAATGTCATGCGGATGACGATGATTGTCGTCGCGATCGCCGCTCCGGCCGAAGTCGTCGGCGAAAACGGGAATGCTGCACGCAAGGGTCGTCGCGGCCGCGAAAATCGCGACCGTCGTCAAATATCTGGATTTCATTTTTGTTTGCCCCGAAGGATTGACCGCGCAACCGTAGCGATCACGGGTGACAGAGCTGTGTCAGTTTAACGCAAGAGACATCTTGCGCTGTTGTTCGGACAGAAAATGTTGCAGGCCTCGGCTGCAGCAGACCTTGTCGCGGACGCTGTCGATCGAGCGAGCTGAGATACTGATCGGCTATCCGCGCCACCGCTCGATAGGGAGCCGCAGCAAATGGCCGCCGCCGGGGATGCCGCTCGCTACGGATCGGCGCATCCTTCCGGTTATTGTCCCAGGCATGGCGCAAGACGCCGGTGGTCACGGCCCCGCAACGGCGACAACGCGGCGAGCAAGAGCCGGGTGGAGGAGCCTGGACATGTCACCTTCTCCTCACCTTTCTTCTTCCGACCGCCTGGCTCCGTCACGCAGCCTTTGACACAATTCTGGTTGATCGTGCCCGCGATGAAAAGCGATTTGTCGCGACAAACCTGTCAGAGGCCACGACGCTGTTTGCAGTGCAAGGGCCGTGACTGCCATGGCTATGGTGTTTCACGACCCGGTATTTGTTGGTAGCCTGCCGCACCGACAGACAATCATCGGGGGCACCGAATGACCGCAGCGAATCCCGCCGATCTCACGCAATCTCGCGGTACGTGGAAGCGTAGCGGGTGGGCGATGGCCGCCGCAGCAGCCGTGGTTGCGCTCGCCGGTTGCGAGGACAAGAACACGTTCGTCGCGCCGCCGCCGCCGAAGGTGGATGTCGCAACGCCGGTGCAGCGTCCGATCACGCGCTACGTCGAGGCCACCGGCAACACCGCCCCGATCAAGAGCGTCGATCTGGTCGCGCGCGTGCAGGGTTTTCTGCAAACGATCGACTACACTGACGGCACCTTCGTCAAGCAGGGGACCCAGCTGTTCACGATCGAGCCCGAGACCTACAAGCTCAAGCTCGACCAGGCGCAGGCGGCCGAGACCGGCGCACAAGCCTCGCTCCGGCAGGCCGAAGCCGACTTCAAACGCCAAAGCGATCTCGTACAGCGGCAGGCCGTCTCGCAGGCGACGCTGGACACCTCCACGTCGACCCGCGACAACGCCCAGGCCAACCTCCAGCAGGCCCAGGCCAACACCAAGCTCGCCGAGGTGAACTACGGCTACACCAAGGTGACCGCGCCGTTCGACGGCATCGTCAGCGCGCACATGATCTCGATCGGCGAGCTCGTCGGCGTCTCCTCCCCGACCCAGCTCGCAACCATTGTCGCGATGGATCCGATCTACGTGAACTTCACCGTCAACGAGCAGGACGTGCTGCGCATCCGCGCCGAAGCCGCGCGTCGTGGACTGACGGCGGCCGACCTCAAGCAATTCCCAATCGAAATCGGTCTCCAGACCGAGACCGGCTATCCGCATGAGGGCAAGCTCGACTACGTCGCGCCGACGCTCAATTCATCGACCGGCACGCTTGCCGTGCGCGGCCTCGTGCCCAATGACAAGAGGGTGCTGCTCCCCGGCTATTTCGTCCGCGTCCGCGTGCCCTTCACCCAGGAGAAGGACGCCCTCCTCGTTCCTGATACGGCGCTCGGCAGCGACCAGGGCGGACGCTATCTGCTGGTCGCCAACAAGGACAACGTCGTCGAGCAGCGCAAGGTGCAGACCGGGCCCGTCGACAACGGCCTGCGCGTGATCGAAAGCGGCTTGACGCCTGGCGATCGCGTGGTCATTTCGGGGCTGCTGCGCGTGATCCCGGGCCAGAAGATCGACCCGCAGCAGACCAAGATCGAGCAACCGCAGGCCTCGAGCAAGTAGGGGCTGCCAGCCATGATCTCAAAATTCTTCATCGAGCGGCCGGTCCTCTCGAACGTCATCGCGCTGCTGATGATCCTGATCGGCGGCGTCGCGCTGTTCAACCTCGCGATCGCGCAATATCCCGATGTGGTGCCGCCGACGGTGCAGGTGACGACGCGCTATCCCGGCGCCAGCGCCAAGACCGTGATCGACACCGTGGCGCTGCCAATCGAGCAGCAGGTCAACGGCGTCGAGGACATGCTCTACATGCAGTCCTACAGCGGCTCCGACGGCACCTACACGCTGACGGTGACCTTCAAGATCGGTACCGACCTCAACTTCGCGCAGGTGCTGGTGCAAAACCGCGTCTCCAGCGCGCTGTCGCAGCTGCCGTCAGCCGTGCAGAACCAGGGCGTCACCGTGCAGAAGCGGTCGACCTCGATCCTGCTGTTCGTGACGCTGACATCGCCCGACAAGACCTTCGACAGCCTTTACTTGAGCAACTACGCCACCATCAATGTCCGCGACGAGCTCTCCCGCCTGCCCGGCGTCGGCAACGTCACCGTGTTCGGCGCGGGACAGTATTCGATGCGGGTCTGGCTCGATCCGAACAAGCTGCAGGTCCGAGGCCTCGTGCCGCAGGACGTCATCAACGCGATCCAGCAGCAGAGCCAGCAAGTCTCTGCCGGACAGGTCGGCGCGCCGCCGACGCCGCCGGGACAGGCGTTCCAGTACACGCTCAACGTCAACGGCCGGCTCGACGATGCCAGTCAGTTCGAGAACATCGTCGTCAAGACAGGCAGCAGCGGCGACGTCACGCGCGTGCGCGACGTCGGCTCGGTCGAGCTCGGCGCCCAGACCTACAGCCAGCTCTTCTCGCTCAACAAACAGCCTGCGACCGGCATCGGCGTGTTCCAGTCGCCCGGCGCCAATGCGCTTCAAGTCGAGCAGGCCGTCGAGAAGAAGATGGTGGAGCTCGCCAAGCGCTTTCCGGAAGGCATCAAGTACGACACGCCGTTCGACACCACCAAATTCGTGAACGCCTCGGTGCACGAGGTCTATATGACCCTGATCGAGGCCGGCCTCCTGGTGCTGGTCGTGATCCTGGTGTTCCTGCAGGACTGGCGCGCGATGCTGGTACCGGCGACCACCGTGCCTGTCACCATCATCGGCGCCTTCGCGGCGATGGCGGCGCTCGGCTTCACCATCAACATGTCGACGCTGTTTGCGATCGTGCTCGCCATCGGCATCGTGGTCGACGACGCCATCGTCGTGGTGGAAGGCGCCGCGCACAATATCGAGCGAGGCATGAACGGCCACGATGCCGCGATCAAGGCGATGGACCAGCTGTTCGCGCCGATCGTCGGCATCACGCTGGTGCTGATCTCGGTGTTCCTGCCGGCCTCGTTCCTCGCCGGCCTCACCGGGCGCATCTATTCGCAGTTTGCACTGGTGATCGCGGCGACCGCGCTGCTGTCCGCCATCAACGCGGCGACGCTGAAGCCGACACAGTGTGCGCTGTGGCTACGGCCGGCGGTGCCACCGGAGCAGCGCAATGTCTTCTACCGCGGCTTCAACGCAGTCTATGACCGCGTCGAGCGCGGCTATACGAGGCTGATCACGTTCCTGGTGAAGCACGCCATCGTCTCGGTCGCGTTCGCATTGCTCGTGATCGGGGCCAGCGGCTACGGCCTGTCGCGGGTGCCGACCGGCTTCCTTCCGATCGAGGACCAGGGCTATCTGATCGCGGCCGTGCAACTGCCCGACGGCGCTTCGCTGGAGCGGACCCAGGCGGTGCTCGACAGAGCGAGCGGACTGATCAAGGACACGCCCGGCGTCCAGCAGGTCATCACCATCGCCGGCATCTCCGCGCTGGATAACAGTGCCAGCCTTGCCAATGCCGGGGTCGCTTACATCATCCTGAAGGACTGGGAGGCGCGCAAGGGTCCCGGCGAGGATCTCCGCTCGCTCGTGTACGGACTGAACGACAGGCTCGCCGAGATCATGGAGGCGCGCACGATCGTCTTGCCGCCGCCGCCGATCCAGGGCATCGGCAATGCCGCCGGCTTCTCGATGCAGGTCGAGCTACGCGACGGCAACAGCGATTTCGCCAAGCTCCAGGCGATCACGGGCGCGATGGTCTCGAACGGCCAGAGCCAGAGCGCGCTCCAGCGCGTGCAGTCCTCGTTCCGCTCGTCGGTGCCGCAATTCAACGTCGAGATCGACCGCATCAAGACCCAGACGCTGCACGTGACGACCGACCAGGTGTTCGCGGCGCTGTCGACCTATCTCGGCTCGTCCTTCGTCAACCAGTTCAACAAGTTCGGGCGCGTGTTCCAGGTCTATACCCAGGCCGATCCTGCCTTCCGCGTCACCGAGCGCGACATCGCCAACATGATGGTGCGCAACTCGAACGGCGACATGATCCCGATCGGCACCGTCGCCACCATCACGCCGGCCACCGGCCCGTCGCTGATCAGCCTCTACAATCTCTATCTCTCTTCGACCGTGATCGGCCTGCCGGCGCAGGGCTATTCCTCCGGCCAGTCGCTCAAGCTGATGGAGGATATCGCAGACAAGACGCTGCCGCCGGGCACCGGCTATGAATGGACCGCGATGTCCTATCAGGAGAAGGCAGTTTCGAACCAGATCTACTGGGTGTTCGGCCTTGCCATGCTGCTGGTCTATTTGGTGCTCGCCGGCCAGTACGAGAGCTGGTACGCACCGATCTCGGTGATCCTGGCGGTGCCGCTGTCGCTGCTCGGGCCGATGCTGATCCTCTCGGGCCTCAAGATCGACAACAACCTCTATTGCCAGATCGGCCTGATCCTCCTGATCGCACTGTCGGCCAAGAACGCCATCCTGATCGTCGAGGTCGGGCTCGAGCTGCACGGCCGCGACGGCAAGCCGATCATCGACTCCGCGATCGAGGCGGCGCGCGCCCGCTTCCGCCCGATCCTGATGACCTCGTTCGCCTTCATCCTCGGCGTGGTGCCGCTGGTGTTGGCAACAGGCGCCGGCGCCAGCGCGCGCAAGTCGATCGGCATCACCGTGTTCTCGGGCATGCTGGCCTCGACCTGCCTGGCGGTGCTGTTCGTTCCGGCCTTCTTCGTAGTGGTGCAACGGTTCGAGAACTGGCGCAATTCGAAGAAGGTACCCAAGGCGCAGCCGGTCGCGGAGGTGAAGTCCTAAATCCAGGCTGCCTCCGAGGAAAGATTCTGGATTGCTTCGCTGCGCTCGCAATGACGGCAGAGCTAGGCTTTCTCCGCCGGCACGCGCCCCGTCTCGCCGCTCGACACCAGCAGCACCGACACCTTCGACTGCCTGAGCACGGCGTCGGCGACGCCGCCGAAGGAGAGGTGATCGGCCTGGATGCGGTCGACGCCCATGACGACGAGATCGACATCGGTGGTGTCGATCTCGCGCAGGATCGCGGCTTCAGGCGCCCGATCCACCCGCAAGGTCGTAGTGATGTCGACGTCGTAGCGGGCGGCAAGATCGCTGGCGTCCTTGAGGATGCCGGCTTCCCGGCTCAGGCCGCGAGAGGCACCGCGCTGCGCGCCCTTGTCGCGCGTCGTCGCGACATAGATCACGCGAAGCGAGCCTGATCCGGCCTGCGTCAGCGCGACCGCGACCTCTGCGCCGCGCTTGGAAATACCGCTGCCGGAGACCGGGACGAGGATGTTGAGCGCATCCGGCATCGGTTGCTTCAGGTGCTTGCCCTTCGCCGCCACGATCGCGAGCGGGCCCTCGAATTTTGCGGCGATGTCTTCGATCTTCCCGTCGAAGCGGTCCTTGGCGGCGACCTTGTCGATGCCGACGACGAGGAGATCAAAGCCCTTGCGCGCTTCGTCGGCGATGGCGTCTCCGAGCTCGGCGCGCCTGGCACGGGTGACGACATCGACACTGCCGGCCTCGCCGTCACCATTGGTGGAGACGGTTTCGGCCGCCTTCTTCACCACAGCTTCGTGACTCTCCTCCTCGTTGCGGCCCCTCTCCTGCTCCCTGGCGCGGTTGCCGATATGCAGCACGGTGATCGGCAGGCCGCGCATCCCGGCGATCAGGCCGATGACGTGCGAAGCGAAGGTGGCATTGACGCTCTCGTCGACTGCCAGCAGGGGACGTTCGAGATTGGCGACGAAGCCGCGCTTCTCGAACTCCTCCCGCTCCAGGCGCTCCTTCTCGTCCCTGCTCATCGGCAGCCCGGCCAGCGCCGCGCGCAGCATCGGCGGCATCGCCATCGTGGTCACGATCGCCATGGTGACGATCATCGTGAAGAGGTTCTGGCTGAGCACGCCGATCGAGAGGCCGATGGTGGCGATGATCACCTCGGTCGAGCCGCGCGCATTCATCCCGCTCGCCAGCGCCAGCGACTCCCGCGTGCTCAAGCCACCGACGGTGCCGCCGACAAAGGCGCCGCCGAACTTGCCGACGCTGGCGATCACGACCAGGAGCCCGGTGAGCATCAAGAGATTGGGATCGCGCAATACCGAGAGATCGGCGCTGAGGCCGGCAAGCCCAAAGAACACCGGCATGAAGAAGCTGGAGATCAGCCCGCGCAGGCGCTCATCGATCTGCCGCGTCAGGATCGGGGACTCGCCGACCAGGATGCCGGCCACGAAGGCCCCGAGCACGGTGTGGACGCCGATCGCATGCGTGATCAGCGCCATCACGCCCATCAACAGCAGGATCACGGTGATCACCGCCGCCGTGCTGACGAGGTTGTCATTGGCCCAGCGAATGAGCTGAAACACCAGACGGCGGCCGATGGTGAAGCTGACCGCAAGGAAGGCGAGCGTGCCCAGCACCGCCTTCGCCACCGAGCCGATGTCCAGCGTGCCTTGCGCGGCGAGGCTGAAGATGACGGCGATGATGATCCAGCCGATGGTGTCGTCGATCACGGCGGTCGCGACGATGATCTGGCCGACATTGCGGCGCATGAAGTTCATCTCGCGCACGACCACCGCGACGATCTTCACCGAGGAGATCGACAGCGCCGTGCCCATGAACAGCGATGCGACGAGGCGCTGCTCCGGCTTCGGCAGCAGCGCATCAGGCAGGAATTCGCCGAGCGCGAAGCCGCAGGCAAACGGCACCAAAATGCCGGCGATCGAGATCGCGATCGCAGCCTTGCCGATCTTCCTGACCAGCTTGAGGTCGGTCTCCATGCCGGTGAGCAGAAGCAGCAGAAGGATGCCGACTTGCGCGATGCCGTCGAGCATCGCCTTCTGCTCGGGTGCCTTGGGAAAGATCGTGGCTTGCGCCTCCGGCCAGAGCCAGCCGAACAGCGACGGCCCGAGCAGGATGCCCGCGAGCAATTCGCCGATCACCGAGGGCTGACCGATCCGCTGCATGATCTCGCCGAGACCGCGGCCCATTGCGATCAGCAGCACGATCTGCGTCACCAGCAGGAATTCGGACGGGCCGGCCGATTTGCCGCCCTCGGCGCCGGCGGCGATGGTCGTGAGGACAAGCGCCGCGGGGACAAGGCCGGCCGGTCGGAGCAGGCTCCACAGCATGCACATGCAGGTGTCTTTCCCCCTTCACCAGCCCTGGCAAGGTGCCGGGGCCGCAGGGGTAGAACCCGCAAGGGGCGAAGCGGGTTCCGTCCCTCGCGCCAGGCCGGGGAAACCAAACTCGAAAACAACCCCATGCACAGTAGAGATCGGATTGAAGGGGCGCGATAAATTTCGCTCAAACCGAAATCGCTTGCACCGTCGGGCAAAACACCGGCACAATGGCATTATGGACGCAGGCGGGGGTGGCAAAATTTCTACGCCGCCGACTGGAGGGCCTGAAGTCTGCGGACGAATCCCAACGCCGCTTCGTTCAAATCGCCGAATCTGCTTCTCAGCGCCTCTGCACGCGTGCCCGCGCCCTGGGCAATCGATTGACCCATGACAGCCTTTGAACAAACGTCCTCGACCGACTTCTGGAGATGCTCGGCCCCCTCTGCGGCGCATCTGGCCGCGCGATTGATGTCGCTCGTGGCGCCGCTCTGTTCCTGAACCTCCCTGGCAATCGTCGCGCTCTGCTCGCGAATGTCCCTGATGACATCGACGATCGCGGCGATTTCGCTTGCCGCGGCCTGTGTCGCCGACTGGATGCCGAGCACCTGGGAGGAGATGTCTTCCGTCGCTCGCGCGGTTTGGGTCGCAAGTGTCTTGACCTCCGCCGCCACGACCGCAAAGCCGCGGCCCGCTTCACCCGCCCGCGCCGCCTCGATGGTCGCATTGAGGGCCAACAGGTTGGTCTGGCCGGCGATATCGCTGATCAATTCCACGACACTTCCAATTCTTGTCGCGGCTTGCACCATGCTCTCCACCATCAATCCGGCCTGAGTTGCGCGCCCGCTTGCGATATCAGCCACCTGGCTTGCTTCCTGGGCCCGCCCGTTGATGTTGCGGGTGGAAGCATCGAGCTGCTCGACCCCGGCAGCCATGGCCTGCACGCTGCCGGCAATGCTCCCTGCGGACGCCGACGCCGTGCGGCTGCACAGCATGTTGTCCGCGTTGAACCGCTCCAGCTCCTGGATCGCATCGGCAATGTGCCTTGCCGCCGCAACGACCTCATCCACGGACCCGACGACCGATTCCTCGAAGGACGAGGTCGCCCGCGCAAGAACATCCCTCAGCTCGCTTTCCGCCTGTATCTTGAGCTTCGCCTGGGAAGCCTGAAGCGACAATCGATCGGCCGAATGATCACGCAAGACGGCAACGGCCGCGGCCATGGAACCAATCTCGTCCCGCCGGTCCAACCCCGGAATCTGCCCTTCGATCCCACCCGACACGATCTCGCGCAGGCGCTCCTCGAGCCGCCGCAGCGGCCGGGAGATCGTTCCCGCAATCAAAGCCGCAAACGCAACGCTCATGAGCACGACCAGCAAGGCGAGACCGCCGAGCCGCAGCCCCGCGGCCTTGAACGACTCGTCGAGATCGTCGACATACATTCCACTGATGACCATCAACTTGAGGTCCGGAAGCGCCCTGACGAAGGCCCTTTTGCGCAGTGGCTCCGGCTGGCCGCTGCGGGGAAAATAGTAGGTGACGGTGCCGGCACCGGCGCTGTGCGCGAGATCGACGATCTCGCGCCGGAACAAATGTCCAACGACGTCGCCCTTGTCGGTCAAGTTCTTGCCGACGTTTTCAGGCGTGCCGCCGTCGGCGAGATTGAGCCCGTCCCAACTATACACAAAGAAGTAGTTGTTACCGTCATATCGCGATTTCGCGACGATCTCCCTGATCCTCGCAATGATCTCGTCGCGGCTCATGCGGCCTGACAGCACCTCTTGCTGATAGGCCGAGATCTGCGATGCCACCACATCGACGGCGCCACGCAACGCCCGCGTTCTCTCGGCTTCCATCTGATCGCGCAGCTGGACGAGGGACACGCCAACGAGAACCATCATCGCGAGAACACTGCCAAGCGTGAGTAGGCCCAGCCGCCATGCGATCTTGATCTTCTTCATGCGAAATCCCCAGTCGTTGCAATCAATGCCGAAGCTTGCGATCGAAAGCTTGACGAGGACTTTCATTGATGGCGCCGAACGCGAGGCTATGCGCAGAATGTTATGCGTAATTTGCATCGGCTAGTCGCATCTTGCATCGGAGCGAGATGTCACGCCGGCCGGAACGAAGGGGCGCGACTACGGTCCGAGTGATAAAAAGGAAATGGGGCGCGCGCCCATGAATTGACCACGTCCGCTGCGCTCCCGGTAGTGCCACCCTTGTCGGCCCAGCAAATGACGCGAGGGGCCAGATACAGACATCCGGCAGGCTTCCAAATCGTTCGAAAGTGCGATCATATGCCGTGCGGGAACAACTTGAAGTTTAGGCGCAAGAGTCTCGGCTTGCCGGAGGAGAGTGCACGTGAAAGAACTCGCTGGAAAGACTGCGTTCGTGACCGGTGCAGCGTCAGGCATTGGCCTGGGGATCGCGACCGCTTTCGCCCAGGCAGGGGCGAAAGTGATGCTTTGCGATATCGAAGAAGAGGCTTTGTCCGCGGCGCTCAAGCATCTGAAGCTCACCAATGTCGATGTCGAGGGCGTGAAAGCCGATGTCTCGCTCAAGGCCGAACTCGTGGCAGCCGCCGAAGCCACGACTGCCCGCTACGGCAAGGTGCATATCCTCGTCAACAATGCGGGCGTCGGCGGCGGGGGGCCCTATGGCAGCTGGACCGAGGCGTCGTGGAATTGGACCCTGGGCGTCAATCTGATGGCGACCATCTGGGGAATCGGGATTTTCGGGCCGTTGATCGAGCAGCATGGCGAGGGTGGACATATCGTCTCCACAGCGTCGATCGCCGGCCTCGTTTCGGGGGGAAGCACCTCGTACAACGTTTCAAAATATGGCGTTGTTGCGCTGTCCGAGGGACTGCGGCAGGAACTCGCGCCCCGCGGGATTGGCGTATCGGTGCTGTGTCCCGGATTCATCCGCACGCAAATCATGAACTCGAGTCGCAACCTCCCCAAGCGCTTCGAGGGCGGAGTCCGAGCCCCGCCGACGTCAGGCCCGATTGCCGAGCGGATCAATCAGATTCGCGAACGCGTCTCTCAGGGCATCGATCCCCTCTATGTAGGTGAACTCGTCCGCGAAGGCGTCGAAAACGACTGGCCCTATATCTTCACCGACCTCGAATTCGAGCCGATTGTCGAAGCCCGCTTCGCCGCAATCAAGCAGGGCTTCGACCACATCCGCGGCCGCACCCCGAAACGTTGAGCGCAGCCTTTCATCAGCCTGATGATGCTCTGATGTGGCTATGCCCGCGGATATGCCGGCGCTGAGCTCAAAGGCCTCGGGGACATCTCCCGGGGCCTTAGGATCACGAGCAGGGTTTTCTCAAGAGTGGCGAACCCATCGGCTCATCCGCCCGTCGCCCCGGCGACGGCGACATCAGGCACTGCTGTCTCGGATGCCCCCTCTTCGATCAGACCTCGTT
The DNA here is from genome assembly GCF_028128765.1 of Bradyrhizobium sp. CCBAU 51627. Classification (GTDB taxonomy): domain Bacteria; phylum Pseudomonadota; class Alphaproteobacteria; order Rhizobiales; family Xanthobacteraceae; genus Bradyrhizobium. The sequence continues at coordinate 156,076 of NZ_LBJG01000024.1, read as the reverse complement.
TGTCTTCCCACTTGGCCACGGCAGCCGTCGCGATGCCATTGCCGATGACGTTGGTCATGGTTCGGCCCATGTCGAGGAACTGGTCGATGCCCATGACGAGGAGCATGCCACCCAAGGGCAGGTTGAACATCGGCAGGGTCGCGGCAACGACCACGAGCCCGGCGCGCGGCACGCCGGCGATCCCCTTGCTGGTGACCATCATCACCAGCAGCATGACGAGTTGCTGCGTGAAGCTCAGCTCGATGCCGTAGGCCTGCGCGATGAATAAGGCCGCGAAGGCCTGGTACATCATCGAGCCGTCGAGGTTGAACGAATAGCCCAACGGCAGCACGAAGCCCGAGATGCGCTCGCTGATACCGAACTTCGTCAATTGCTCGATCATCTTGGGATAGGCGGCCTCGCTGCTCGCGGTGGAGAAGGCGAGCAGCATCGGCTGGCGCAGCAGGCCGATGAGATGAAGAACGGGTCGGCCGAGGGCCACGAGACCTGCGAGAACGAGGACGCTCCAGAGCACCGCGAGGCTGAAATAGAAGGTCGCGATGAACTTGCCGTAGGTCAGGAGCACGCCAAGTCCCTGCGTGGTAATCACCGCCGCAATGGCCGCGAACACGCCGAGCGGCGCGAATTGCATCACGAAGTTCGTGATCTGCAGCATGATGTGGACCAGCTCATCGACGGACGCAGCGATGGTCCTGGCATGGCTCGTCTTCAGCCTGCTGAGAGCAAGCCCGAAGAACACGGCGAACACGAGGATCTGCAGGATCTCGTTTGTCGACATGGCCTGGGCGATGCTGGTCGGAAAAACGTGGGTGATGAAGTCTTTCAGATTGAAGCCGGCGGTCTGCAAGTTGACGGAGGCATCTGCATTGGGAAGCGGCAGCTGCAAGCCGTGCCCTGGCGCGAACAGGTTCGCAAAGACCATGCCGAGGCCGAGCGAGACCAGGGAGGCCGAGACGAACCAGCCCATGGATCTGGCGGCAATGCGGCCTACCGCTCCGCCTTCGGAGCCGAGGCTGGTAATGCCTGAGACGATCGTGGCGAAGACGAGCGGCGCAATGATCATCTTGATCATGCGCAGGAACACGTCGGTGACGATCGAAAAATAGCCGGAAATGGTCTTCGCCATCTCTGGTGTCGGCGCCAGCTCATGACAAGCGTAGCCTGCCAGGATACCGAGCAGAAGGCTGACAACGAGAGCATTGGTGAGGCGGTTGGATCGCGCAGGTGAATTGTCGGCACTTATCGTCATTTATCTGTTACCTCCCTTGGCTGCGTGGGTTCACGACGGTTGGGCCACGCCCCCGCGGCCCAATTGGCGTGCTTGGCGGAGTTTCTGTGATCGCTTCAGCGGACCGGCTGTGGCTGGCGGCCGCCCCGGTCGGCAACGGCTAGACCTTGCGGCCGCGTCAGCATCTCGGGCTTGAGGATCGCCGCAAGCGTGGCCTCGGTGAGCAGTCCCCGCTCGCGCACGAGCTCGGCAACGCCGCGGCCGGAGGCATGAGCCTCCACGGCGACGGCCGTTGCGGCGGCATAGCCGATATAGGGATTGAGCGCCGTCACCAGGCCGATCGAGTTCTCGACATCGGCCCGAAGACGGTCGCGATTGGCCGTGATGCCCGCGACGCAGCTCCGCTGCAACGTCAGGCACGCCCGGCTGAGGTGGCTGATGCTCTTGAACAGGCTGTGCGCAATGATCGGCTCGAACGCATTGAGCTGCAATTGGCCGGCTTCCGCGGCCATCGTCACCGTGACGTCGTTGCCGATCACCTCAAAGGCGACCTGGTTCACAACCTCCGGGATCACCGGATTGACCTTTCCGGGCATGATCGAGGAGCCGGCCTGGACGGGGGGAAGGTTGATCTCGCCGAACCCGGCCCGCGGCCCACTCGAGAGCAGCCGGAGGTCGTTGCAGATTTTGGAGATCTTGACCGCAACGCGTTTCAGCACGCCCGAGATCTGAACGAACGCACCGCAATCCTGCGTCGCCTCGACCAGATCGGGGGCAGTCACCAGCGGCAATCGCGTGATCGCATTCAGATGACGGCAGACAAGACGCGCGTAATCCGGGTGCGCGTTGATGCCGGTGCCGATGGCAGTCGCGCCCATGTTGATCTCGTGGATCAGGCGCCCCGCTTCGCGCAAGCGTTCCTGATCCTCGCCGATCATCACGGCATAGGTGTTGAACTCCTGCCCCAGCGTCATCGGCACCGCGTCCTGCAACTGGGTCCGCCCCATTTTCAGGACGTCCTTGAACGCCTCGGCCTTGTCAGCGAAAGCGCCGCGCAGGACGTCCATCGCCATGATGAGATTCTGCAAGCCATGAGATGTCGCGATCTTCAACGCCGTGGGGTACACGTCATTGGTGCTCTGGCTCATGTTGACGTGCTCGTTCGGATGGAGCACGGCGTACTCGCCCCTGACATGGCCGAGAAGCTCCAACGCACGATTTGCGATCACCTCATTGGCATTCATATTGGTGGAGGTGCCGGCGCCGCCCTGGATGACGTCCACCACGAATTGATCGTGAAGCCGGCCAGCGCGCAATTCCTCGCAGGCCGCCACGATCGCCCGTCCGCGCCGCTCGTCGAGAAGACCGAGCTCCATGTTGGACAGGGCCGCCGCCTGTTTGATGGCGGCGAGCGCACCGATCAGTTCGGGATAGCCCGATATCGCGATGCCTGAGATCGGAAAATTCTCGACGGCGCGCATCGTGTGGACGCCGTAATAGGCTTCGGAGGGCACCTCGCGCTCGCCCAGCAGGTCATGTTCCGTCCGCACGTTTATCTCCCGCTCGTCAGCTCCGTTGTTCGGAGACAGTGTCGCCGGTCGTGAGCCTCGCGCTAATCGCGTTGAGGCTTCCGGCCGCTCGGGGATGCATGCGCTCGGGGACCGAGGCCCGTCCAATGTTATGCCGGCAAGCTCTATTCCGATTTTGCATAGATTTCCCTAGAAGATCGGGGCATCTTCCCCAGGGGCGAGCCTCTCCAATCCGAGCACTCGCGAAGACCGGAGCGGAAACGATGGAATTGAAATGGCTGGAAGATTTTCTCAGCCTCGCGCGAACCCGCAGCTTCTCACGCGCGGCGGATGAGCGGCACGTGACGCAATCTGCGTTCAGTCGCAGAATTCAGGCCCTGGAGCTGTGGCTCGGCGTCTCCCTCGTTGATCGCAGCAACTACCCGACGACGCTGACCGCCGAGGGGCGCGAGTTTCTGGAGACTGCGGAAGAAACGGTTCGGATGCTGTATGCGAGCCGTCTCGCACTTCAGGCGAGCAAACGGCCGAGCACCCAGATGGTCTCGGTCGCAGCTCTTCACACCCTGTCGCTGCATTTCTTCCCGCGATGGTTTCGGACCATCGAGAAGGACGTCGGACCCATCGGCAGCCGGTTGCTGCCCGACGATTTTCACAGCTGCCTGCAGGCCCTCGTCGAAGGCAGCTATGACTTCCTGCTCACCTTCCATCACGCCAATGTGCCGATCTTGCTCGAGCCCGAGCTCTACCCCCATATCGTCGTCGGCAGAGACAGTTTTGTCGCCGTGCGCAGCGCAAATTTGCCTGACGGGGCGGACGATACGGCTTCGCTTCCGCTGCTCAGCTACGCCTCGAACTCGTTTCTGGGCCGGGTCGCCACTTTCGCCCAGGCCCAGGCCGGCTCGCCTCTGGCGCACGCGACCCATACCAACGAGAACGCCATGGCGGAGGGACTCAAGTTCATGGCGCTGGAGGGCTATGGCTTGGCGTGGCTGCCGCGCAGTCTCGTTGCCCGGGAATTGGATGAGGGCACCCTCACCATCGTTGGACCGGAGATTCCTCTGGAAGTCCGGCTCTATCGAAGTGCACGGCGAACCCGGCCCATTGTGGAGAAAGTCTGGAACGCCGCGCAATCGGCCGCCCGCAAAACTATGTAGAAGGCGCATATGCCGTTCTGAACCGGCATTGGATTTGCCCGAAGCGACCTTGCACCATGACTCCGACAAGGAGACAACGATGCTTGGAATTCTGGGCGGCATGGGCCCGATGGCGACCGTGGATTTCATGGGCAAGATCGTCCGGAACACCCCCGCATCCTGCGACCAGGACCACATCCAGATGGTCGTCTGTTCGGCGACCAATGTGCCCGACCGTACCGCCGCCATTCTCGGCCAGGGCTCGGATCCCCTTCCCGCCATGCTGAATGCCCTGCGCCGGCTCGAGCTGTCAGGCGCGACCCGCATCGCCATTCCCTGCAACACGGCTCACCATTGGCACGGCGCGCTGCAGGCGGAGACGTCGGTACCGATCATCCACATCGTCGACGCCGTTGCTGATGCGCTCGCCGAGCAGCGGACGACCCCGACCATCGGCTTGCTTGCGACTGATGGCACTATCCAGGCCGGAATCTACCAGCAGCGTCTGGCCGAACGCGGCTATGCGTGCGTGGTGCCCGATGCGAAGGCGCAAGCCGAAATCATGCGCGCGATCCGACTGGTGAAAGCTGGACATACTGGCAGTGCCTCCGACATCCTTGGCCGGGAGGCAAAGACGCTCGCGGCCCGGGGCTGTTCGCATATCGCCATGGCCTGCACGGAAATTCCCCTGGCATTGGCCGTGCTCGACAACGATGTGGGCGCGGCATTGCTGGACCCCACCGACCTGCTGGCGCAGGCCTGCGTCAGATCATGCCTCGCCATCCCGCAGGATGTGGTGCAGCAGGTTGCATGAACCTTCACGCCGCCGCAGGCGAGCGGATCTCACGCGGCAGGATGATCGCCGCCGCGATCGCGAGCAGGCACAGCGCCGCAAAGGCGTGCAGCATGGTGACGAAACCGCCTTGTTCGTAGAGCCAGGCGACGAGGCCGACGGAGGCGCCCGCCGCGGTGAAGCCGATGAAATAGCGCACGGCATAGGCGCGCGAGCGCCATTCCTCGCTGGTGTATTTGCCGACCATGGCATCGTTCACCGTGACCTGGCCGAACGCGCCCATGACGATGCCGATTGAGACCAGGATCAGCGGCAGATTGTTCAGGCTCGCCGCCAGATAGAGGAACGGCGCCAGCATGAGGGACAGCGGCAGGGCCACCGTCTTCAGCGAATAGCGGTCGAGCAGCCGGCCGATCGTGTACTGCGTCATTGCGCCGAACACGTAGACGCAGGCCGCGATGACCCCGAGCAGCGCCGGGCTCCTGGTCAGGTCCGCGAGCCGCTCCGCGAACAGTTTTGGCAGCGCGACGGTGACGGCATTGAACGTGGTCGAGATCGCGATCACCACGATCAGCAGCGACAGCACCACGCGCCACATGTCTTGCTTGGCGACGCGCGCCTGTGCGGCCGCCTGCCGTGAGCCCTTGCGGTCCTCATGCACGACCAGCATCGCAAAGGCGATGCCGATCAGGATGGTGACGAAGCCGGGAATGATAAAGGCAAACCGCCAGCCGAGATATTGCCCGATCACGCCCGTGACCAGCGCGGACGAGGCGACGCCAAGATTGCCCCAGACGCCGTTGATGCCCATCTCGCGACCGAGCCGGTCGGCATAGGACACGATCATCGCAGTGCCGACCGGGTGATAGATCGAGGCGAACACCCCGATTGCCAGCAGCGTGGCGCCGAGCTGCAGCGGCGTCTGCACGAAACCGACCGAGATCATGGAAACGCCGATGCCGACGAAGAAGATCAGCATCATGTGGCGGCGGCTCCAGCGGTCGCCGAGCCAGCCCGTCAGCAGCGAGCCGGCGCCAAAGGCGATGAAGCCCGGGGTCGCGTAGGGAAGCAGTTCCGAATAGGCCATGCCGAGCGCCGGCCCCATGATGATCACGGCGGCGGCGAAGATCAGCATCGAATAATGGTCGATGAAATGGCCTGCGTTGACGAAACTGATGACCCTGACAGGGCTGTTCATTCGGAATCCTCTCCTGTTCCGAAATGAGTTATATGTCATGGCCATCACGGGATGCTGCCAATGACTGTCTTGGAAACGCCAATCCTGCGGGAGGTCCGGAGCAATCACCGCTCGCCGGCGGGCGTGCACCTGGTCGCGCGCGATTATCCGCGAGGCATGCGGATCGATCCGCACATGCACCGTGAGGCGCAGCTGATCTATGCGGCAAAGGGCACGATGCAGGTGACGACGCCCGGCGGGCGCTGGCTGGTGCCGCCGGACCGCGCGGTCTGGGTGCCGGCCGGGCTGGAGCATGCCATCGACCTGCTTGCCGACATCGAGATGCGCACCTTGTATTTTGATCTCGCCTGGCTGAAGCGCGAAAATCGCCATGAGGGACTGACCAGGGAATTCGTGGTGCGGGTGTCGCCGCTGCTCAACCAGGCGATCCTGGCGCTGTTCGACCCGCGCAACACCGAAGAACGCACCGCGCTCTTGGTGCGCCTGGTCATGCTGGAATTGCATCAGGCCGAGGATTCCGCGACCTTCGTGCCGCTGCCGCAGGAGCCGCGCTGCCGGCGCGCCGCGATGATCGTGCTCGATGATCCTACCGGGCTCCACGATATCGACACCCTGGCGCGGGAGGTTGGAACCTCCGCCCGGACCCTGTCGCGGCTGTTCTCGACCGAGACGCAGCTCAGCTTCAAGAGCTGGTGCCAGCGCGCCCGCATCGCGTCGGCGATCCTGCTTTTATCAACCGATAACAATTTCTCGGTGAAGCAGCTCGCGACCCAGCTCGGCTATGCCAGCGTTTCGGCGTTTTCAGCGGCCTTCCGGCAAGTGACCGGGCGGACGCCGACGGAGTTTGTCACACACTCTGGGTCATCGCCCGGCTTGACCGGGCGATCCAGTACTCCGAGACGGCGCGGCTAGAACCGTCAAGCCGCGGCGTACTGGATGCCCCGGTCAAGCCGTGGCATGACAGCGTCATCGGGGATGCACAGCCCGACTAAAGATGCCGCATTCCGCCGCTTGATTGTGATCGGCTTCCGCCTAAATCCCGTGTAAGCTTCCGCACCGCACAAACCCGGATTCGAAAAGCCCAGATGGCCAATGCCTTCTTCTCCGACCTGCTCGCCACAATTTCCGAGCGCGGCCGCACGCTGCTGCGACGGGGGGATTCCGCTGACACCAAACAGGATGCCGACGGGCTGATCGCGCTCTGCGGCGCGCTGTTGTCGGGTCGGGGCGAGGCCTCCGGCACCGCCATGGCGCGCGAGGTGCTCGACATCTACCGGGAGCTGGACGCGGCAGGACGCCGCGCCTTCTTCGAAGGGCTGGTGCGCGATTTCGGCCCGGACCGCGAGCGCCTGACCAAGGCGATCGAGGCATGGCGCACCAAGCCTGACGACGAGGACGCGAGCGCGCTGCATTTCGCCTCGGAACCGCGGCGGCAGGAGCTGATCCGCCGCCTCAACCGCGCGCCGGGCGGCACCGGCGATCTCGTCGCCATGCGCGCCGACCTGCTCGGCATGATGAACGGACACACCGATCTCGCCGCGCTCGATCGCGACATCTCGCATCTTCTCTCGTCGTGGTTCAACAGGGGGTTTCTCGTGCTGCGCCGGATTGACTGGTCGACCCCGGCCAACATCCTCGAAAAGATCATCCGCTATGAGGCCGTGCACGAGATCAGCGACTGGGACGATCTGCGCCGCCGCATCGATCCGGTCGACCGCCGCTGCTACGCGTTCTTCCACCCTGCTATGGTCGACGAACCCCTGATCTTCGTCGAGGTGGCGCTGACCGAGACGATTCCGGGCGCGATCGCGCCGCTGCTTGCGGTCGATCGCCAGTACCTTCCGACCGAGAAGGCACGCACCGCCGTGTTCTATTCGATCTCCAACACCCAGCGCGGCCTCGGCGGCATCTCCTTCGGCAGCTTCCTGATCAAGCAGGTGGTCGAGGAGCTGCGCCGCGAACTGCCCAAGCTCGACACCTTCGTGACGCTGTCGCCGGTGCCGGGCTTCATGCCATGGATCAAGCAGGACAAGGAGCTGCCGCTGTCGGACGAGGATCGCGAACTGCTGAAGCGGCTCGACGATCCCAAATGGTTCGAGAACCCCGAGACGACCGCGCAGCTGCGCGGCGTGATCGAGCCGCTCGCCGCGCACTACTTCCTGAAGGCGCGCACGCCGAAGGGCCGCCTGATCGACTCCGTCGCCCGCTTCCACCTCGGCAACGGCGCCCGCCTCGAGCGCATCAACTGGTTCGGGGACCTCTCGCCCAAGGGCCTGCGGGAATCGGCCGGCGTGATGGTCAACTATCTCTACCGCCTCGACGACATCGAGAAGAACCACGAAGCCTACGCCAACGACGGCGAGGTCGTGGCCTCGAGCGCGGTGAAGAAGCTCTTGAAGGGCGAAGGACGCAGGCTGCTGGATATGCGGTTGTCGTAAGGGGCGGACTGAGGGCTCTCTCCACCGTCATTGCGAGGAGCTCGCGACAAAATTGCGAAGCAATTTTGCGCTGATGCGACGAACTAATCCAGAGTCTTTCCGGGGGGGATTCTGGATTGCTTCGCTGCGCTCGCAATGACGGAGTGTGTGGCGCGGCCGTCGGTCGCTTGGTCATCGCGCGTATTCCGGCAGTCAGATCCGCGTCTCGTACAAATCCTTCCAGTCCGGATTGACGCTTTCGATCAGCGCGAGCTTCTTTGCGCGGCTGCCGCCCTTGATCTGTTTCTCGCGCGTGATCGCATCGGTCATGGTTGCGTGCAGTTCGTACCAGACGAGGAGTTTGCAGCCGTACTTCGAGGAGAAGCCCCTCACCAGACCTTCGCGATGCTCGAACGCGCGACGCGGAGGATTCGAGGTGACGCCGACGTAGATCGTCCCGTTGCGGCGATTGGCGAACATGTAGACGCAGGGCTGCTTCATGAATACATTCATCTTGAGCGAATTTTAATGATAGCACAACCACGGGATGATTGCGAGCAAAACACTCGACGAATGCAATAAATCGCGGGATAGTCGTCACACCGTCATTGCGAGCGTAGCGAAGCAATCCAGACTGCCTCAGAGGAAAGATTCTGGATTGCTTCGCTTCGCTCGCAATGATGGAGTACGCGTCAGCGCGCCGCCTACTCCGCCAGCGCCTTCATCTCCTTGTAGAGATCGGACTTGCCCTCGAAGCCGATGCCCGGGAGGTCGGGCATGGTGATGTGGCCGTTCTCGACGCGGACGCCGTCGGGGAAGCCGCCATAGGGCTGGAAGAGGTCGGGATAGCTTTCGTTGCCCCCCAGGCCGAGGCCGGCCGCGATGTTGAGCGACATCTGGTGGCCACCGTGCGGGATGCAGCGGCTGGGCGACCAGCCGTGGGTCTTCAGGACTTCCAGCGTGCGCTGGTATTCGCACAGGCCGTAGGACAGCGCGCAGTCGAATTGCAGCCAGTCGCGATCCGGGCGCATGCCGCCGTAGCGGATCAAATTGCGAGCGTCCTGGTGGCTGAAGAGATTCTCGCCTGTCGCCATCGCACCCGGATAGAATTCGGCGAGCGCGGCCTGCAGCGCGTAGTCGAGGGGATCGCCGACTTCCTCGTACCAGAACAGCGGGTAATCGCGCAGCATCTTGGCGTAGGCGATGCCGGTCTCGAGGTTGAAGCGACCGTTGGCGTCGACGGCGAGCTGGGCGTCCTTGCCGATCTCTTCCAGCACCGCCTCGATCCGCATGCGATCCTCGTCGATATCAGCACCGCCGATCTTCATCTTCACGACGTTGTAGCCGCGATCGAGATAGCTGCGCATCTCGCCGCGCAGCATCGAGAGCCCCTTGCCGGGATAGTAATAGCCGCCGGCGGCGTAGACGAAGACGCGCGGATTGGCTTGCCGGCCGTGACGTTCGGCGATGAGGCGGAACAGCGGCTTGCCCGCGATCTTCGCCACCGCATCCCACACCGCCATGTCGATGGTGCCAACCGCGACCGAACGCTCGCCATGGCCGCCCGGCTTCTCGTTCGTCATCATCGCGCCCCAGACCTTGTCGGGGTCGAGATTGTCGCCCACCTCGTTCAGAAGCTTCTTTTGATCGGCCTCGAGAATGCGCGAGGCGAAGCGCTCGCGGATCAGGCCGCCCTGCCCGTAGCGGCCGTTGGAGTTGAAGCCGTAGCCGATGACGCGCTTGCCGTCGCGCACCACGTCGGTGACGACGGCAACGAGGCTGGTCGTCATCTTGGTGAAGTCGATATAGGCGTTGCGGATCGGGGACGAGATCGGCTTGGTGATCTCGCGGACGTCGACGATGCGGACGGACATAAGGTGGCCTTTCACTGTCGTCATTGCGAGCGAAGCGAAGCAATCCAGTCTGTCTCCGCGGAAATCATCTGGATTGCTTCGTCGCAAGAGCTCCTCGCAATGACGAGGAGAGAGTTCACGCTGCGCCTATTTCTTATCCCTGAAATACGGCTCGACCGGGCCGTGCACCTTGATGGTCAGCGGGTTGCCGTAGCGGTCCTTGGCATTGCCGGCGGTGACGCGGACCCAGCCTTCGCTGATGCAGTATTCCTCGACATTGGTCTTCTCGATGCCCTTGAAGCGGATGCCGACGTCGCGCGACAGGATGTCCGCGTTGTAATAGGGGCTGTTCGGATCGACCGACAGGCGGTCCGGGAATTCGTCGCTCATTGATGTCTCGCTCACAACAGTGTTTCGATTTGATGCCGCAGTCCTTCGGGCCGCGCGGTCGGCGCATAGCGGGCGACCACCTTGCCGGCACGGTCCACCAGGAATTTGGTGAAATTCCATTTGATGGAGGCACCCAGCAGACCGGATTGCTGGCGTTTCAGGTACTCGTACAAGGGATGCGCGTGGGCGCCGTTGACGTCGATCTTCTCGAACAAGGGAAAGGTGACGTCGTAATTGGTCGAGCAGAACGCATGGATCTCGCTGGCCTGGCCCGGCTCCTGCGCACCGAACTGGTTGCAGGGAAAGCCGAGCACGGAAAAGCCGCGGGGCGACAGATCCCGATGCAGATCCTCGAGCCCGCGATATTGCGGCGTGAAGCCGCATTTGCTCGCGGTGTTGACGATCAAGAGCACCTGCCCCTCGAAGCGGCGCATCGACACCTCTTCGCCCGCAAGCGAATTGGCCTTGAAGTCGTAGATGTCGGACATCGCTAACCCACTGGATCGATCGGCGACGGCGGCACGCCGCCGGCCTCGATCGCCTCGCCTGCGAGCAGGCAGAGATCCTCGCGATAGCGGCCGGAGACAATGTGCACGCCGACCGGCGACTTGCCGACGAGGCCGGTGGAGACCACGAGGCCCGGCAGGCCCATGAAGGGAATCGCGATCTGCGGCAGCTGGGCTTCCCAGACGCGCTTGAAGGAGGCATCGTCCTTGCGATCGAGATGATCTGGGAACGGCAACTCGCCGGAAACCGGCGTCAGCAGCACGGCGTAGGTCTCGAAGAACAGCATCCACTCGCGCGTCAGCGTGGCGCGGCTCGTCAGCGCCCTGGCGTAAGTCGGCTGGTCCATCGGCGTGACCCTGGCGCGGTTGCCGCGCAGGCAGGCCAGCGCGCCGGGGTCGCCCTCGCGCTCCGCCGCCTCCAACTGTGCCTCATAGCCGTCGCCGAGCCAAAGCTTGATCTGCCACTCGACAGCCTCGCGCATCGGCGGGGTGTTCTCGATGACATCGACGGTCCAGCCGGCACGCTCGAGCCGCTTGCCGGCGTCGCTCACCGCTGCCTTCACCTCCGGCGTGGTGGCGAGGCCGTCCGGATCGAGGCAGAGCGCGGCGTGCTTCTGACGCGCGGGGCCTTGCAGCGGCACTGGTGCGAACCAGGGATCGCGGATGTCGCGAGCCGCCATCGCTTCGAGCGCGATCCTGAGATCGTTGACCGTACGTGCCAGCGGGCCCGAGACCGCCATGATCTGCGGCCCGATCGGACGCTCCGGCAGCGCCGGATTGAAGGCGGGGATGCGGCCCAAGGTCGGGCGCAGGCCGTGCACGCCGCAGGCATAGGCGGGATAGCGGATCGAGCCGGCGATGTCGGTGCCGTGAGCGATGTGGCCGATGCCGGCGGCGACCGCCGAGCCGGCGCCGCCGGACGAGCCGCCTGGCGTCAGCGAGGCATCGCGCGGGTTTTTGGTGTCGCCATGCACGAGGTTGGTGGTGAACCAGCGATAGGAGAAGGCCGGGCAATTGGTGCGCCCGAGGAGAACCGCGCCGGCTTTGCGGAAATTGGCGACGACGGGATTGTCCTCGCGTGCGATCAAATCGCGCTGCAGCTTGAGGCCGTTGGTGGTGGCAAAGCCCGCCTGGTCGACATTGGCCTTGATGGTGACGGGCACGCCGGCGAGCACGCCGGGATCCTCGCCCCTTGCGATGACGGCATCGACGGCGTCGGCCTGCTTGAGCACGTCCTCGGGCCGGTGGTCGATCACGGCGTTGAGCCTGGGATTGACGGCGTCCAGGCGGTCGAGGCCGGCCTTGGCGGCCTCCCGGGCGGACACTTTCCTGGTCTTGACGAGGGTGGCGAGGTCGGCGGCCGACAGGCGCCAGAGATCTTGCATGACGTGCTCCGTGTGACTGGCGTCTTTTAGCGCCGGGAACGCGTCAAAGCCATGCGGATTTCGCAGGCGTCATTGCCGTGGAGAGAGCGGGGCCGCGTCCGCGGTCCGGCTCAATGCCTCGTCGCGGACTGGTCCGGCATGTCCAGCAGCGCTTCGCTGAAGGGAAACTCCAGCACGATCTCGCCGGCGACGTCGGTGACCTCGATGACCGCCTCGAGCAGGGCCGGCTGGGCGCCCTCGGATTTCACCACCTCCAGGATCATCTGGCGGGCGACCTCCCAGGCACGATCGGGGTTGCGCAGATCCTCGCCGTCAGGATCCACGATCAATTCGTCGCCGATGCGGGTGTTGAAGAAATATCTGGGCATGCCTGATCCAATGGGGTCGCCTGCAGGCGATTGAAAGCCGTTCTATGCTCACAACTGGTTTATCCCGGCAGAGAGCACGACCTATCAACGCTTTTGCGCATGGCATTCGTTCATCTTTACGGCGGTGATACGCTCTCCTTGCAGTGCAGCAATTCCGACGGCCTACTACCTATGTCCGGGAAAATTTCACTAGCGAACTTTTCCGCCCGCACTAATTTAGCGGTCGGGCGGATACGTCCGAGTTCGCAACGATGGAGAGCCAAAATGGCCTGGAAAGCCCCGAAGATCGTCGAAGTGCCGTGCGGCATGGAAATCAACATGTATGTGAGCGCCACCCGCAAGTAAGCGGCCGGCGATCTCGCGCTCTGCGCCGGTGGATTTTTCGGTCACGACGCGTTTCCGAAAGAAAGGATCTATGTCGGCAGCTGCGTCGGCTTGAGATCCACCGCGCGTGTTCCTTCCAGGAGACGGATCATGCTTCGCGTCGTCGTCCTGGGTGCCGCAGCCGGCGGCGGAGTTCCCCAGTGGAATTGCGGCTGCGACGGCTGCCGGGCGGCCCGCAGCCACGGACATGAGCTTTATCGCACCCAAGCCTCGGTTGCCTTCAGCAGCGACGGCGTGCACTGGTTCCTGATCAACGCCTCCCCCGACCTGCGCCAGCAATTGAACGCCACGCCGCAGCTGCATCCCAAGGAAGGCGCGCTGCGCCATACGCCGGTTGCAGGCGTGATCCTGACCAACAGCGAAGTCGACGCGGTCGCAGGCCTGCTCTCGATGCGCGAGAGCTCGCCCTTCACGGTCTATGCGCATGAGAAGGTGCTGGCGATCCTGGCCAGCAACAGCATCTTCAATGTGCTGAACGAGAAGCACGTCAAGCGCCAGCCCATCGGCATTGGCGAGCCGTTCGAGCCGCGATTGCCCGATGGCGCGCGCTCGGGGATCGAGGTGCTGCCGTTTGCGGTGCCCGGCAAGTCGGCCTGGTACCTGGAAGGCAAGGTGCATCCCGGCGGCGAGAGCGGCGACGGCGATACGCTCGGCCTGAAGATCACCGATAAGTCGAGCGGCAAGTGCTTCTACTTCATCGCTGCCTGCGCCGAGGTGACCGACGCGCTCAAGGCCGAGATCGACGGCGCCGCGCTGGTGTTCTTCGACGGCACGGTCTGGCAGGACGACGAGATGATCAGGGCCGGCCTCGGCCACAAAACCGGCAAGAGCATGGGGCATGTCGCGATGGCCGGCGAGGACGGCGCGATCGCGCGGCTCGCCGATCTCAAGATCGACAGGAAGATCTTTCTGCATATCAACAATTCGAACCCGGCGCTGCTGCCAGCCTCGCCTGAACGCAAGACTGCTGAACAAGCGGGATGGCAGATTCCCGCCGACGGAACGGAGATCGTGCTGTGAATGCCGCATCCATCACTGGAATGACCGCGCTCTCGATCGGCAAGGATATCAGGCTCAACTCGGCCGAGGAGCTCGAGGCGACGCTGCGCCACATCGGCGCGACGCGCTATCACAGCCTGCATCCGTTTCATAAGCTGCTGCACGGCGGCAAGCTCAATAAAGGCCAGGTGCAGGCCTGGGCGCTGAACCGCTATTATTACCAGAGCACGATCCCGATCAAGGACGCGATCGTGATCTCGCGCTTCCGCGACCGCGCCACGCGGCTGGAATGGCGCCACCGCATCGAGGACCATGACGGTAATGTCGGCTCCGAGGGCGGCATCGAGCGCTGGATCAAGCTGACGGAAGGCCTCGGGCTCGACACCGCCTATGTGGAATCGACCGAAGGCATCCTGCCGGCGACCCGCTTCGCGGTGGAGGCCTACGTTCACTATTGCCGCGAGAAGAGCCCGCTGGAGGCGATCGCCTCCTCGCTCACCGAGCTGTTCGCGCCGAGCATCCATGAAGAGCGCATCGCCGGCATGCTGCAGCATTACGACTTCGTCAATCCTGACATCATGAGCTACTTCAAGCGGCGGCTGACGCAGGCGCCGCGCGATGCCAATTTCGCGCTCGACTATGTCAGGACGCATGCACGGACGCCGGAGGAGCGCGCCTCGGTCTGCAATGCGCTGATCTTCAAGACCAACGTGTTGTGGGTGCAGCTCGACGCGCTCTATTACGCCTATGTCGAGGGCAACATTCCACCGGGCGCGTTCGTGCCCAAAGCGAGTTAAAGGATAGCGCAATGGCCGGGCCGCGTCACATCAGCGTCAGCGAGGCAAGCCGCCCGGTGCTGCCGCGGCATGCCAAGCTGAAATATGACGAGACGCGCAAGGTCTGGGTGATCCTCGCGCCGGAGCGCGTGCTGGCGCCCGACGAGATCGCGGTCGAGGTCCTGCAGCTCTGCAACGGCGAGCGCAGCGTCGGCGACGTCTCCGATCAACTCGCGGCGAAATACACCGCGCCGCGCGAGGCGATCCTCACCGACGTCATCGCCATGCTGCAGGATCTCGCCGACAAGGGCTTTCTCACCGAAGCGCGGGAGAAGACGTCATGACCGACGTGCTCGGCAATCCACCCCCGCCCAGCGACAGCCTTGCGGTGCTGGAGAAGCAGCGCTCGACGGCGGAGACCTTCGGCATTCCGCTCGCGGTGCTGCTCGAGATCACCCACCGGTGCCCGCTGCAATGTCCCTATTGCTCCAACCCGGTCGAGCTCGATCGCTCCACCAAGGAGCTGACCACCGACGAATGGAAGAAGGTGCTCGGCGAGCTTGCCGAGATCGGCGTGCTCCAGGTGCATTTCTCCGGCGGCGAGCCGACCGCGCGCAAGGACCTCGTCGAGCTGGTCAGGCATGCGAGCGACGTCGGGCTCTACACCAACCTCATCACCTCGGCCGTGCTGCTGACCCGCGCGAAGCTGGGCGAGCTCGCCGATGCCGGGCTCTGCCACGTGCAGATCTCGTTCCAGGGTATCGAGGAAGGCCTCACCGATCGCGTCGCCGGCTACAAGGGCGGCCATCGCAAGAAGCTCGAAGTCGCGAAATGGACGCGCGAGCTGGACTTGCCGCTCACCGTGAATGCGGTGATGCACCGCCAGAATTTGCATCAGCTCCCCGAGATCATCCAGATGGCGGTCGATCTCGACGCCGACCGGCTCGAGGTCGCCAACGTGCAATATTACGGCTGGGCGCTGAAGAACCGCGCCGCGCTGATGCCGACGGTGGCGCAGCTCGACGAATGCACCCGCCTCGTCGAGGAAGCGCGCGAGCGGCTCAAGGGCACGCTCGCCATCGACTATGTCGTCCCTGACTATTATGCGCTGCGGCCGAAGAAGTGTATGGGCGGCTGGGGCCGGCAGTTCTTCAACATTTCGCCCGCCGGCAAGGTGCTGCCCTGCCACGCCGCCGAGAGCATCACCGGGCTCGAGTTCGAATCGGTGCGCTCGAACCATTCGATCGCATGGATCTGGCAGAACTCCGAGGCCTTCAACCGCTATCGCGGCACCGGCTGGATGAAGGAGCCGTGCAAATCCTGCGAATTCCGCGAGATCGATTTCGGCGGCTGCCGCTGCCAGGCCTATGCGCTGACGGGCGATGCCGCCAACACCGATCCGGCCTGCGCGCTGTCGCCGCTGCACGAGACCATCTTCAAGCAGGCGGAAGCCGAGGCCGAGGGCGAGACCAACCGCTTCCTCTATCGCAACTTCGCCGGCGGCACCCTGGAATCCGAGAATGGGGCCTGACGCCGAGGCTGGGACAGCGGCGAGGCGCGCCGATCCCTTTGCGCCGCTGACCTCCGACATGCTCGATGTCGGCGACGGCCATGAGCTCTATGTCGAGAGCGTCGGCCGCGCCGACGGGATCCCCGCGATCTACCTGCATGGCGGGCCCGGCAGCGGCTGCCAGCCCGATCATCGCCGGCTGTTCGACCCCGAGCGCATGCACGCGGTGCTGTTCGACCAGCGCGGCTGCGGCCGCAGCCGGCCCAAGGGCTCGCGCGCGCACAACACGACGGCGCACCTGGTCGCGGACATGGAGACAATCCGCGAAAAGTACGGCTTCGACCGCTGGATGGTGGTCGGCGGCTCCTGGGGCGCGACACTGGCGCTGGCTTATGCAGAGGCGCATCCCGAGCGCGTCTCCGCTATCGCGCTGCGAGCGACCTTTCTGGGCACGCGAGCCGAGGTCGAGACCGCCTTCACCACGCGCCTGGCGCAATTCTACCCGGCGCTGCACGAGGATTTTCTGAGCGTGCTGCCGCCGGAGGAGCGGGCGCGACCGGTGGAGGCCTATTATCGCCGCATCCTCGATGCCGATCCCGCCGTCCACGGCCCCGCCTCGCGCGCCTGGCACGACACGGAGCGCGCTCTGTCGGAGCATAAGGCGGCCAAGACACGCCTCGACCTCGCGTCGCTGAATGTTTGGCGCACGCTGCCGGCGACGCCGTTTATGGAGGCGCATTATTTCGCCAACAATTCCTTCATGAGCGAAGACCAGTTGCTGCAAAACGCGGGGCAGCTCGCCGGCATTCCCGGCATTATCGTGCAAGGCCGCTACGATCTGCTGTGCCCTCCCGAGACATCCCACGCGCTCGCGAAAGTTTGGTCGGGTTCCGAGGTCAGGATCGTGGAAGAAGCCGGGCATTCGCTCTATGACGCCGGCGTACGGGATGCGGTGATGAAGTCGATCGCCGACCTCGCGTCGAAGATCGGGCGATAAGAGGTCACAAGAAATACCGCTCGCCGGGAAAGGCATGCTGCTGACGTCGGTGAACATCGACGCTTCAGATGAAGCGGACTTCAATCTCTGCCTGTATTCGACCGAGATCGCGAAGGCATCATCTCGATGCACCTGCTCGAAAGCGAGCCGGAATTGCCGGGTGCGACGCCTGAAATTCCGGCAGTGCGCAAAGAAGGCGCACGCGACTGGTTCGTGCTGATCGACGGCACAAGGGTCAGCGCCGTCTCGACCGCGATCGCAGAACGCTTCACCGGTCCCGCGGCATCGCCGTCGCACGGGCTCCTCGCAATGCATGATGCTGCACTGCCGCAATGATTGATCGCGGCTATTAATGCCGTGCGCGCTTGGCTCCCATGAAAGAGGGGATGCGCGCAAATTTGCCGTTGTACTCCGGGATGGTTCTAATAAGCTAACCTGATGACGTCATTCAGAAACCAGATCGGCGCACATTAAGCGTCCGCCAAGCTCAAGAAGAGGCCGCCGGGTCTTTGAGCCTGCGCGGACGAGGGTAGGAATGAAACCGACCGATATCGCGGCCCCCGACTACTTTCACAAAGTGGTCGATTGCCAGTGGGCCTGTCCTGCGCACACCCCGGTTCCCGAATACATCCGACTGATCGCACAAGGCCGCTACAGCGACGCCTACATGATCAATTGGAAATCAAACGTGTTTCCCGGAATCCTGGGACGCACCTGCGATCGTCCGTGCGAACCGGCCTGTCGCCGCGGACGCGTCGAGGAAACGCCGGTTGCGATCTGCCGCCTCAAGCGCGTCGCCGCCGACTTCAAGGACGACATCAAGCAGCGCCTGCCGAAGCCAACGCCGAGGAACGGCAAGCGCGTCGCATTCGTCGGCGGCGGTCCGGCCTCCCTGACGGTGGCGCGCGATCTCGCCCCGCTCGGCTATCACTGCACCGTGTTCGACGGCGATCCCGAAGCCGGCGGCATGATGCGGACGCAGATCCCGAAATTCCGCCTGCCCAATTCCGTCATCGACGAAGAGACCGGCTACATCCTGGGTCTCGGCGTCGACTTCAAGGGCGGTCATCGCATCGAGAGCATGAAGGCGCTGCTCGCGGAGAAATACGATGCGATCTTCGTCGGCTCCGGCGCACCGCGCGGCCGCGAGCTCGACATTCCCGGCCGCAAAGAGGCTGCCGCCAACATTCATATCGGCATCGATTGGCTCTCCTCGGTGTCCTTCGGCCACACCGACAAGATCGGCAAGCGCGTCATCGTGCTCGGCGGCGGCAACACCGCGATGGATTGCTGCCGCACCGCGCGCCGTCTGGGCGGCGAGAAGGTCACGGTGGTCGTGCGTTCCGGCTTCGAGGAGATGAAGGCCTCGCCCTGGGAGAAGGAGGACGCAATCCACGAGGACATCCCGATCCTCAACTACATGGTGCCGGTGGCATTCAAGCATGTCGCCGGCAAGCTGATCGGCGTCACCTTCCAGCACGTCAAGGCCGAATACGACGCCAAGGGCCGCCGCAATCTGGTGCCTTCGGGCGATCCCGATCAGACCATTCCCTGCGACGACGTGCTGGTCGCGGTCGGCCAGGAGAACGCCTTCCCCTGGATCGAGCAGGATTGCGGCATCGAGTTCGACAAATGGCATATGCCGAAGGTCGATCCGAAGACTTTCGTCTCGACCAACCCGAAAGTATACTTCGGCGGCGATGCCGCGTTCGGTCCCAAGAACATCATCTGGGCGGTGGCGCACGGCCATGACGCCGCGCTGTCGATCCACAAGATGCTGTCGGGCGAGGACATCACCGAGCGGCCGCTGCCCGATGTGCAGGTCTCCTCGCAGAAGATGGGCATCCACGAATGGAGCTATGACAACGACATCTCCATCGACAAGCGCTTCAAGGTGCCGCATCGCGACAAGGTGGTCGCGCTGAAGGACATCAAGACCGAGGTCGAGCTCGGCTACGACGTCAAGCTCGCGCTCGGCGAAGCGCATCGCTGCCTGAATTGCGACGTCCAAACCGTATTCTCGACCTCGCTCTGCATCGAGTGCGATGCCTGCGCCGACATCTGCCCGATGGATTGCATCACCTTCACTGCCAATGGCGAGGAAGATGATCTGCGCCATCGCCTGAAGGCGCCCTCGGCCCATCCGGACCAGGATCTCTACGTCTCCTCCGATCTCAAGACCGGGCGCGTCATGGTCAAGGACGAGGACGTCTGCCTGCATTGCGGGCTGTGCGCCGAGCGTTGTCCCACCGGCGCCTGGGACATGCAGAAATATTTCATCGAGATGACCCACGCAGGTTCGACATGTCCGACAAAAAGCCGATCAGCAGCGTAAACGACTTCGTCGTCCGCTTCGCCAACGTCAACGGCTCGGGCTCGGCCAGCGCCAACGAGATGTTCGCGCGCGCGATCCTGCGTCATGGCGTGCCGGTGAGCCCTCGCAACATCTTCCCCTCAAACATCCAGGGCCTTCCGACCTGGTACGAGGTGCGCGTGACCGAAGCCGGCCATCTCGGCGCCCGCGGCGGCGTCGACATGATGGTGGCGATGAACCCGCAGACCTGGGACAAGGACGTCGCCGGCATCGAACCCGGCGGCTATCTGTTCTACGATTCGACCAAGCCGATGCCGTCGACCAAATTCCGCGACGACATCACCGTGATCGGCGTGCCGCTCACCGCCATCACCAACTCGACCTACACCGATCCGCGACAGCGCCAGCTGTTCAAGAACATCATCTATCTCGGCGCACTCTCGGCGCTGCTCGATATGGATCCGAAGCTGATCGAGCAGCTGATCGGCGAGCAGTACAAGGGCAAGGAAAAGCTGCTCTCCTCCAACGTCCACGCGCTGCATCTGGGCCGCGACTGGGCGCTGCAGAATTTGAAATGCCCGATTGGTCTCCAGGTGAAGAAATCCGACAAGGTCGGCGACCGCATCTTCATCGAGGGCAACAGCGCCGCCGCGCTCGGCGCCGTCTATGGCGGCGCGACCGTATGCGCCTGGTATCCGATCACGCCGTCCTCCTCGGTGGCGGAAGCCTTCACCGCCCATTGCAAGAAGTACCGGCACGATCCCGAGACCGGGAAGGCAAAGTATGCCATCGTCCAGGGCGAGGACGAGCTGGCCTCCATCGGCATCGTCATTGGCGCCTCCTGGAACGGCGCGCGCGCCTTCACCGCGACCTCAGGCCCCGGCATCTCGCTGATGACGGAGTTCATCGGCCTCTCCTACTTCGCCGAGATCCCGGCCGTGATCATGAACATCCAGCGCGCCGGTCCCTCCACGGGCATGCCGACGCGCACCCAGCAATGCGACATCATCGCCTGCGCCTATGCTTCGCATGGCGACACCAAGCATGTGCTGCTGTTCCCGGAAGATCCCGCCGAGGCGTTCGAGTTCGCGGCGGCCGCCTTCGACCTCGCCGAGCGGCTGCAGACCACGATCTTCCTGATGCTCGATCTCGACATCGGCATGAACCACCGGCTCTGCCGGCCCCTGAAATGGGACGACGCAAGGCAATACGACCGCGGCAAGGTGATGACCGCGGAGATGCTGGAAGAGGGGCGCGACTTCGGCCGCTATCTCGACGTCGATGGCGACGGCATCCCCTACCGCACCTATCCCGGCACGCATCCGACCAAGGGCTCCTATTTCACCCGCGGCACCTCGCGTGACCGTTATGCCCGCTACTCCGAGGAAGGCACTGTTTATGCCGACAACATGCAGCGGCTGGTGCGCAAGTTCGAGACCGCGCAGGACCTCGTGCCGCGGCCGCTCCAGGCCAATGCGGAACGGCCGACCAAATATGGCGTGATCTATTTCGGCTCGACCTCACCGGCGATGGACGAGGCGATCGGACTATTGGAGGCGCGCGGGCATCAGCTTGATCGCCTGCGCATTCGCGCCTTCCCGTTCCACTCGAGCGTGGCGAGCTTCCTCGCCGAGCACGACTTCGTCTACGTGGTCGAGCAGAACCGCGACAGCCAGCTCCGGCAGCTCGTCGTCAACGAGAACGGCATCGATCCGGTCCGCCTCGTGCCGATCGTGCATTATGACGGCACTCCCATCACCGCCCGCTTCATCGCAAAAGCCATCGGCGACCACCAGGATCAGCTCAAGGTGACCCCGCTCCGGAAGGCCGTATCATGACCTACATCGCCAAACCGAAGTTCCATCATCCGGGTCTGAAGAAGAACGATCTCGGCTACACGCATCGCGACTACGAGGGCAAGATCTCGACGCTGTGCGCCGGCTGCGGCCATGACTCGATCACGGCCTCGATCATCGAGGCCTGCTTCGAGCTGTCGATCGAGCCGCACCGGGTGGCGAAAATCTCGGGCATCGGCTGCTCGTCGAAGACGCCGGACTATTTCCTCGGCAATTCGCACGGCTTCAACTCCGTGCATGGCCGCATGCCGTCAGTGCTGACAGGCGCCAATCTCGCCAACCGCGATCTGATCTATCTCGGCGTCTCCGGCGACGGCGATTCCGCCTCGATCGGCTTCGGCCAGTTCGCGCATTCGATCCGGCGCGGCGTCAACATGACCTATATCGTCGAGAACAACGGCGTCTATGGCCTGACCAAGGGCCAGTTCTCGGCGACCGCCGATCGCGGCTCGAAGAGCAAGAAGGGCGTGACCAACACCGACAACGCGATCGACCTCGTCGCGATCGCGCTGCAGCTTGGCGCCACCTTCGTGGCGCGCTCGTTCTCCGGCGACAAGACCCAGCTGGTGCCGCTGATCGCGGCCGCGATCCGCCACAAGGGCGCGTCCTTCATCGACGTCATCAGCCCCTGCATCGCCTTCAACAACCACGCCGGTTCGACCAAGAGCTTCGACTATGTCCGCGAGCACAACGACGCGGTGAACCGGCTCGACGTGCTGGTCGGCCGCGATCCGATCGCGGTGGACTACGCGCCAGGCACGGTGCAGGTCGTCGAGCAGCACGACGGCAGCAAGATCGCGCTGCGCAAGATCGACGCCGATTACGATCCGCATGACCGGCTGGGCGCCCAGACCTTCCTCGCCAGGCACGCTGCCAAGGGCCAGATCGTCACCGGGCTCCTGTACGTCGATCCCGACGCGGAAGACCTGCACGCCCATCTCAACACGGTCGAGACGCCGCTCAACACGCTGGAAGCGGATACGCTGTGTCCGGGCTCGGCCGTGCTGGACAGGATCAACGCCAGTTTGCGGTGAGAATCCGTAAGGTGGGCAAAGCGAAGCGTGCCCACCAATTCTATCGATTGCACAGGAGATCGTGGGGGCGCGCTGCGCCTTTGCCCACCTCACGGCACTCGGGTCTGGGCCCGCGCCGAACCTGAACCTCCTCCGAATGAGTGGACACCTGTAGCAGGCTCAATGAGCCCGGAGGTGTCGAATGGAACGTCAACGTCGGTCGTTTACCGAAGAGTACAAGCGCCAGGCCGTCGAGCTGGTGGTGCGGATCGAAGTCGATTTGGGTGCTGGGCAAAGGTTTCGCCGGCACGCCCCCAGACGACTTCGTACATCTTCAAACCGTACTGAAATTGCACCGACGTTACAGGCGCAGCTGAGGGCCAATCGGCGACATGGGCATTCTCAAAGGTCGTGGCTAACGGTCGGTCATCTAAGCTGACGTTTCGCTTCGCGACGACCGGCAGCAGACCTGAATGGATGCACGATTGGCTCTGCGCTGTGATCCATCGTACAGTACAAATGAGCCAGGTTGGAGTACTAGCCATGGTGCATGAGCGCGCCGCCCGAGTGGAGCGCAGGCTATCGGCGATATTGGCCGCGGATGTGGCCGGCTATTCGCGGCTCATGCACGATGACGAAGAGGTTACACATGCCAAACTGACTGCACTCCTGGCGGATGCCGTCGCCCCGGCAATTGCCGAACACGGAGGCCGTATTGTCAAGAACACCGGCGACGGATTCCTGGCTGAATTTCCGAGTGCGGTCGAAGCCGTTCGAGCTGCGATACAATTCCAGAACCGCGTCAAGGAACTTACATGCGATGATCCGGAAGCAAGCCGCATTGCCTTCCGTGCGGGGATTAACATCGGCGACGTAATTGTCGAGCCGAATGACATATTTGGCGACGGCGTGAATGTTGCGGCGCGGCTTGAGGGCATCTCAGAGCCTGGCAGTATCTGCATATCTTCCGCCGCCTACGATCAAGTCCGAGGCAAGGTCGGGATTGAGTTCGCGGATCTCGGCGAGCAGAACCTCAAGAATATCGCTCTCCCAGTCCGAGCCTATGCTCCGCAGCTCTCCGATACACCGTCGACCGCTTCGTTCTTGAATATTATTAGTCGCTTCTCGTTTGGTCTGAGGTCGCTGGGTCGAGTGCGACGAAATCGGATGGGCCTAAAGATGGCCTTTCTCCTGCTCATGATGGGTAGTGGTCTGGGTTATTGGTACATCCGTTGGAACGAGCCGCAGCTGTTGAACCATCGGCTCTCGATCGTCGTACTGCCTTTCACGAATTTGAGCAACGAACCCGAGCAAGAATACTTTGCGGAAGGTGTTGCCGACGATCTAAGCGCGGATCTCTCACGCATTGAGGATAGCTTTGTGATCGCACCGAGCACAGCCCGTGCCTACAAGAATGTTGACCTCAAGCGCATTCGCCGAGAACTCGGCGTGCGCTATATCCTCGACGGGAGCTTGCGCAGAACGCAATCAATTGTTCGGATCAATGCCCGGCTGATTGATGCGCGGACCGGCGCACAGATCTGGTCGGAGGGCGTCGACGGTGAGTGGTCCAAATCGTTGCAGCTTCAAGATGTCATAACGGGTGGACTGGCGCGGCGTCTTGATCTCGAACTGACCAACCACGAAAGCCGCGATGCCGAGGTTGCACGGCCCAACAACCCTGACGCGGTCGATCTTACAATGCAGGGCTGGGCCATGCTTAATCGGCCCTATTCGCGTCAACAGTTGGCCCAGTCGCGTGCCCTCTTCGAACATGCACTGCAGATCGACCCGGCCTACCCCAAGGCCCTCGTGGGTTTGGCAGATACGCTGGCGATAGAAGCGAACTATCGTTGGACTGATGCCCCCGCCGAAAAGCTGCGGCGCGCAGAGAGTGCGGTGGATCAGGTGCTGTCCCAGTTTCCCAGTGACGCAATGGCACATTTTGTAAAGGGCGAGATTCAACGAGCGAAGGGCAGGAATCTCGACACTGCGGTCGGCGAGTACATGGCGGCAATTGCGATAAATCCCAGTCTCGCGCCGGCTCATGGCGCGCTAGGCGCTGCCAAGATACGCGTCGGCCGCTCCGCGGAGGCGTTCGCACCTCTCCAAATGGCGATCCAGCTCAGCCCCCGCGATCCGCTCCTAAGCACGTGGTACTTCTACGTCTGCCATGCGCACAGCCATCTCGCTCAATATGATGAAGCGATCGACTGGTGCAGCCGCTCCACCGCGGTCAATCCCTTTTGGATTGCCTATGCAGATCTCGCCGCCGCTAACGCATTGACGGGACATGAGCGTGAAGCTCACGCCGCCGTCGCCGAGCTTCGTCGGCTCAGGCCCAATTACACCGTTGCCCTTTGGTTGCAGGATGGGTCTGCGTGGTCCGATAACGTCGTTTTTCTTGCCGAGTTTCAGCGCATCGCCGAGGGGTTGCGCAAGGCGGGTCTTCCGGAGTGAAGGGGGAAGAACTGGCAAAGGACCGACCCGATCCTCCTGGTCGCTGCGTGCTGGAGATAGGTTCCTGGCGGATGCATCTTGGTGTGATAGCGTTGTGGCCTCTACCGGGCTCTAAGGAGCGCTACCATGAAACGCATTGGACGTTTCGGTGCAGTAGTCGGCTTCGTTCTGCTTAGCGGCTCTACCTATTTCATCGCTAGTTGGCCGAGTGTGCCGTCAGAGGCGATCCAGTCTTCGGTCATTCACAGACCAGAACTGATCGATCGTGCATGGCGACTTCCGGTCGCGACTACGTTTAACACGGAAATCATGTGGCAATCGAATAGCTCGCGCTGTGGCCCAGCCAGCGTCGCGAACACGTTGCGCTCACTGGGCGAGCGGACGACAACCGAGAACCAAGTACTCGAAGGAACGGGTAAGTGTTGGACAGGTATTTGCTTTATGGGACTTACACTTGATGAGCTTGCAGACGTAGCGCGAGCCAAAGCCGGTCGAAGGATCACCGTACTTCGGAATCTCACGGGCGAGGAATTCCGCGAGCATATGAAGCGAACCAACGACCCCGGCCGGCGCTATATTATCAATTTTGCTCGAGAGAACATTTTTGGCGCCGGCGTCGGCCACTTTTCCCCGATCGGAGGGTATTTGGAAGCCGAGGATTTGGTGTTCGTCCTTGACGTGAATGAACGTTACAAGCCTTGGCTGATCCAGCGCGAGCGGCTGTTCTCTGCGATGGACACCCTCGACGGCGACAAAAAACGCGGTCTGCTCCTAATCGAAGATAACTAGCGCAATGTCCGCGTAAGATTGACTCCAAATCTAGCTGACAGGCTCCGGCTTGGCTTCAGGCTGGGGCTCGGTGTTCTCCGCCTGCGCCGGTCGTCCGGCACCCCAATATTGCTTGCAGGTCTCGAGCAATGTTCCGGTGTCCATGGTCAGGCCACCCGCATTGACGATCACACTGTCAGTGCCAAGCGCCTTGTTCAACAGCGTCAGGGCCTGCGTCGCAAACCCCCTCGAGAATCGCTGGGCGATGAGGGGATCGACCTTGAGCACCACGAACTTCTGTCCGCGCTGCTCCCATGGAAAAATCTTGCGCACGGCGCTCCAGGCGATGGTCTCGCCGGCAAGCCTGGTGTCGCGAATGCCGACACGGCTGATGAAGACCAGCGGCTGCTTCGCGGTGACCAGCCGCCAGAGCATCCTGCAGGTGGCGAGGCCGAAAAACACCGCGCCGACATAGCAGATGGCGACCAGGAATTTGGTGACGTCATTTCCCTCCTGCCAAAGGAATACGAGGGCGGCGCAGAGCAGCGTCAGCAGCAGGCTGCCGCCGAATAACGTGAGCAGCCGGGCTCGGGAATAGCCGATCGCGAGGTTGGGCAAGGTCTGACTTTCGGACATTTTCAATCGCCTCCAGCCATTTGCAACAACCTGGGCGCTATCCGCGCGCCCCTCCATCTCGGGGGTAAGCTTGGAACCTTGCGCGAGGCTGCCCATGGGAGTGCGAGGCATTCGCAGTTGAACGCGCGGGGATCGGCCTGCGACTAACCGCCAGTTGGCCCCGCCGCGCGCGATACGGGCCGTCAATGGCTGAGTACCCGGATGCGACCATGAAGCTTGCCCTTACCCTTCCGCTTGCCCTTGTGGCCTTTGTCAGCGTTGCCCGGGCCGAGGAGGCCGACGACATCCGCGAGGCGAGCAAGACCGAAGCCGAGACCTTCAACGCGCGCATGTATGCGGGCACGCCTGGCAAGACCGCCTTTGCCTGCTTCGTTCGCCGCTACGATGCCGAGCATCTGGCGCGGCATCCGAAGCAGAAGGTCGCCTCGATGAAGCTGCTGGTCTCGGCCGAGACCGACGGCGAGGACAAGCAGTTCCACAATTCCTTCCGGCTCGGCTTCCGCTATCGCCACCGCAGCGGCGATTTCGACTCCAGCGGCTCGTGCCACCACACGGTGCTCACCAAGGAGGGCAACGAGGTGCGGCTCGGCTGCGGCGTCGATTGCGAGGGCGGCGGCATCGGTATTGCGCTGTCGAAGGACGACAAGTCGGCCATCGTGCGGCTCGATAGCGTCAGGGTCTGGCTGCACAACAAGCCCGATGACGAGGCCGAGCGATCGCTGGTCGCCGGCAGCGACGACGCGATTTTCCGCCTCGACCGGGCCGACAACAGCGAGTGCGCCGCCCTCGTGACCGACCGCAAGGAACTCGCCGCGCTCCGCCACAAGTGATATGTCTCCGGCGAAATCGGGCTTAGTCGCAAGGAGATCGCCATGAACCGCCGGAACATCTTGTGGAGCATCGTCTCGACGCTGGGCGCTGCCTTTGCCGCCTCGCGCGCCAAGGCTGCGACCGAGGCCGCGCCTTCGCCCAAGCTCAAGGTCGTCTATCATCTCAGCGACGCCGAGAAGGTCAATTTCGTGCTCGGCAACATCCAGAACCACATCGACGGCGTCGGCGGCCCCGACCATGTCACGCTCGCGCTGGTGATCCACGGGCCGGCGCTGAAAGCATTCCATTCGGCGCAGGCCAATCCCGACGTCGGCAAACGGATCGGCGACTTCTCCAAGGATGGAGTCGAGCTCGCCGCCTGCGACAACACGATGAAGGCGCAGAACATCACGCTGAAGGATCTGCTGCCGGGGTTCGTGAGTGCGGAAAAAGGCGGCGTGGTGCGTTTGGCCGAGTTGCAGTCGCAGGGGTATCTGTATTTGCGGCCGTAGGAGCGCCGCCAGACCATCTCGTGCTCCATCATTGCGAGTTTAGCACCGGCAATCCAGAAACCCTCCGGGGGAGGCGGTCTGGATTGCTTCGTCGCAAGAGCTCCTCGCAAGCAATGACGACGGAGGGGATATCCCGCTTGACTTACCCATAACTCCACGGTTATGAATTTATCTATAACTTCCGAGTTATGGATTTCGCATGTCCGCGGCGCACGACCTTCTGTTCAGGACACTCGCCGACCCGACGCGGCGGTCGATCTTCGAGCGGCTGTGCCGCGAGGGCGAGCAGACGGTCGGGGCCCTGACGGCGCGATCGGGCGTTTCCCAGCCGGCGGTGTCAAAACATCTCGGCGCGCTCAAGCAGGCGGGCCTGGTGCGCGACCGCCACGAAGGACGCCAGACGCACTACAGCGCGCAACCCGGCGCGCTCAATCCGCTGACCGACTGGACCGGCCAGATGGCGGGCTTCTGGCAGAACCGGCTCGATGCGCTCGACGATCTCCTGAAGAGGATGGACCAATGACTGAGGCTGCGACCGAAACGCGTTCCGTGGTCATCGAGCGCGAATTTGCCTATCCGCCTGACAGGCTGTGGCGCGCGCTGACGCAGCCGCATCTGATCGAGGAATGGCTGATGAAGAACGACTTCAAGCCTGAGGTCGGCCATCACTTCAACTTACGTGGCGAATGGGGCGGCGTGCTGGATTGCGAGGTGCTCGCCATCGAGCCGCAGCGTACCCTCGCCTACACCTGGAATTTCACGCATGAGGATGCGGCCTTTGACCTCAAGAGCATCGTGACCTTCACGCTCACCCCGCAAGGAGCGGGCACGCATCTGCGCGTCGAACAAGCGGGCTTCCGCCCCACGCAGAAGCAGGCCTATGGCGGCGCGCATGCCGGCTGGAAGCAGTTCTTCACCAAGCTGGACGAGCTGCTGGCACGGACGGAATAGCCCGACCAGGCATATCCATTCCCACTATTTTCACAGGAGACCCAGATGAGCTCGAACATGTGGATCAGGCAAATCCATCGCTGGCTGTCGATTGCTTTCACACTTGCCGTGATCGCCAACATCGTTGCGCTGACCATGCAGATTCAAGCCATGTGGATCGGCCTGATGGCCTTCATGCCGCTGATACCGCTGCTCGCGACCGGCCTCTATCTGTTCGCGCTGCCATATCTCGGCCGTCGCAGCGAGGCGCGGTCATGAAGAAAGCCGTGACTGCAAAGACGGGCGCCGCAAAGAATGCGGACGGGCTGTCGCCCTCAAAGCTGATCGACGGCCGGATCAGGGAGCTCGGCGACTGGCGCGGCGAGACGCTGAAGCGCGTCCGCGAGCTGATCAGGGAGGCCCAACCTGAGGTGATCGAGGAATGGAAGTGGCGCGGCGTTCCCGTTTGGGAGCACGACGGCATCATCTGCACCGGCGAGACCTACAAGCAAGTGGTGAAGCTGACATTTGCCAAGGGCGCGGCGCTGGACGACCCGGCCGGGCTGTTCAATTCCAGCCTCGAGGGCAATGTGCGGCGCGCGATCGATATCAGGGAAGGCGAGAAGATGAACGAGAAGGCGTTGAAGGCGCTGATCCGCGCGGCTGTGGAGCTGAATGTGGCGAAGAGGAAGCCTGCCAAGAAAGCCTGACGAGCCGAAGATGGAGTTCGGCTAGCAGCAACACTCTCTCGGCTCCCTCCCCCCTTGTGGGACCACAAGGGGGGAGGGAACACACCTTCATCGGAGTTCTAGGTGGGGCTCATCGTCAAGCGCTTCGCGTAGCCGCCCTACGCCACTGCCGCCGGGATCGGACGCGGGCTGACGACGTATTCGCGCAGCACTTTGTCGTTGCCATCGACCTCGATCAGCGCGACATCGTAGGTCCAGAGATCGGCGAGATGCTGCAGCACGCGCTTGGCATCGGTCTCGTTGAGTTGCGAGCCCTTGATCACGTGATGGTGCAGGATCAGCCGACGATCGCCTGAGAGATCGACGTCGACCACCTCGATGTTGGCGTCGATGAAGCCGACATCGTGTTGCCGCGCCAGCTCGCGGCGGACGCGGCGGAAGCCGCGCTCGTCGTGGATGGCGTCGACCCGGATGCCGGCGCGCTCCTCGGGATCGTCGTGGAGGTGGAACATGCGGAAATGCCGCATCAGCTTCGGGCTGAGGAACTGGCCGATGAAGCTCTCGTCGCGGTAATTGGCCCAGACATCGCGCAGCACGCCCATCACGTCGCCCTTGCCGGCGATGTCAGGGAACCACTCGCGATCTTCATCTTCCGGATTGGCGACGATGCGCTCGATGTCCTGCATCACGGCAAAGCCCAGCGCATATGGATTGAAGCCCGAAAAGCGCTGGTCGTCGAATTCGGGCTGGAACACCACATTGGTGTGCGACCCCAGGAATTCGAGGAAATTGCCGTCGGTGATGCGGCCCTGCTGATGCAGCCTGGTCATGATCCGATAGTGGACGTAGGTCGCCGTCCCCTCGTTCATCACCTTGGTCTGGCTCTGCGGATAGAAATATTGCGCGATGTGGCGGACGATGCGCAAGAGCTCGCGCTGCCAGGGCGCCAGCCGCGGCGCGCTCTTCTCCAGGAAATAGAGCAGGTTTTCCTGGGGCAGGCCGAGCAGCTTGCGGCGGCGCTCGATGCTAAGGGTCGAACGGCTCTTGCTCTTGCCCGCCGGCACGGTGCGCCAGAGGTCGTTGAAGACTTCCTCCTCGTGCTGGCGGCGACGCCCTGCCCGCTTCTCTTCCGCGCGCAGGTCCAGCTTCTTCTTGCCGGGATAGCGATCGATGCCGTGCGACATCAGTGCATGCGCCGCGTCGAGCGTGCGCTCGACCTCGATGCGGCCGTAGCGCTCCTCGCACTGCATGACGTAGTTCTTGGCGAAATCGAGATAGTCGAGGATGCCTTCGGCATCGGTCCACTGCTTGAACAGGTAATTGTTCTTGAAGAAGTGGTTGTGGCCGAAGGCGGCGTGCGCGATCACCAGCGTCTGCATCGTCGCCGTATTCTCCTCCATGAGGTAGGAGATGCAGGGCGAGGAGTTGATCACGATCTCATAGGCAAGCCCCATCAGGCCCTTGCGGTAGGAGGCCTCGTGAAACGCGAAATGCTTGCCGAAGGACCAGTGCTTGTAGAACAGGGGCATGCCGACCGACGAGTAGGCATCCAGCATCTGCTCGGCGGTGATGACCTCGATCTGGTTCGGATAGACGTCGAGCCCGAGATCCTTCAACGCCACCTCCTCGCAGGCATCGGTAATGCGCTGCAAGGTGCGAAAATCCCAATCCGCGCCTTCGAACAAACGTTCCGTCATGGAGCGGCTTTCTCCTGAGCAGTTTCGCGGCGCTGGAACAGGTCATGGAACACCGGGAAGATCTCGCTGCGCTCGGAGACCTTGCGCATCGAGAGCGGTGCGCCGCCGTTGCGCAAGCGCTCGTAGAGGGTCCATAGCGAGGAATCGGACAGATCGAAGGCGCTGCCGCCTGACTCACCGACCTCGAGATAGGCGAAGAACTGGCAGACCGGCAGGATCTTCTCGGTCAGCAGGAGGCCGGTGAGTTCGCCGTCGGAATAGGAATTGTCGCCGTCGGACGCTTGCGCGGCGTAGATATTCCAGTCCGACGGATTGAAGCGCTCGCGCACGATCTCGTGCATCGCCTGCAGCGCGCTGGAGACCAGCGTGCCGCCGGAGGCCGGACCGTAGAAGAAGGTCTGCTCATCGACCTCCTCGGCGCGATCGGTGTGGCGGATGAAGACGATCTCGACATGCTTGTAGCGGCGCTTCAGGAACACGTAGAGCAGCATGTAGAAACGCTTGGCGAGGTCCTTCATGTGCTCGGACATCGAGCCGGAGACGTCCATCAGGCAGAACATTACGGCCTGCGCGACGGGCTTCGGCACCATCTCGAAGCGGCGGTAGCGGATGTCGAGCGGATCGATGAAGGGAATGCGCTTGGACTTGGCCTTCAGCCTTTCAAGCTCGGCGACCAGCTCTGCCCGTTCATCCTCGTCGGTGCAAGCGGCAATCGCCGCTTCCAGCTCCTCGATCTCCTCCTTGCGGGGACGCTTGAGCGCGATGCGGCGCGCCAGCGCGAGCTTCACCGTGCGGCTCACCGAGATGTTGGCGGGCGAGCCCGACGTGGTGTAGCCGGCGCGCTGGATGCCCTCGCTCTCAGTCTGCGCGATCTTGCGCTTGGCGAGATCCGGCAGCTCGAGGTCGTCGAGGAAGAGATCGACGAACTCGTCGCGGGAAAGTACGAAGCGGAAGGCGTCCTCGCTGTCGCCCTCGCCGGGGCCGGAATCCTTGGCGCTGCCCTGGCCTTGGCGCTGCAGATAGTCGCCCTCGATGAACTTCTTGTTGCCGGGCAGCACCATGTCGCGCGTCCCGCCTTCACGGCGGAAACGCGGCTCGTGCATGCCGTCGAGCGGAATCGTGACCTCACCACCCTCCAGGACGTCCTTGATGTCGCGTTCCTGCGAGGTCTTCTTGACGGCGCCCTGCACCAGGGATTTGGCCCGACGCAAGAACCGCTGCCGGTTCTCAAGACTCTTGCCGCCTGGATTCAGGCGCCTGTCAATAATGTGAATGGCCACTTTCCCATCCGCCTCAACCGGCCTGCTTCACGCGCATGTACCATTCGACGAGCCGGCGAACCTGACGCTCGGTGTAGCCGCGCTCCACCATGCGTGCGACGAACTCGCCGTGCTTCTTCTCCGTCTCGCCGTCCTTCTTCGACCCGAAGGAGATGACCGGAAGCAGGTCCTCGACCTGGGAGAATATCCGCTTTTCGATCACGTCGCGAATCTTCTCGTAGGAGGTCCAGGTCGGATTCTTGCCGGCGTTCTGCGCTCTGGCCCGTAACGAGAACTTGACCACCTCGTTTCGGAAATCCTTCGGATTGGCAATGCCGGCCGGCTTTTCGATCTTGGTCAACTCCTGGTTCAACAGTTCGCGATCGAGCAACTGGCCGGTGTCCGGATCCTTGAAATCCTGGTCCTCGATCCAGGCATCGGCGTAATCCACGTAGCGGTCGAACAGATTCTGGCCGTAATCCGAGTAGGATTCCAGATAGGCCTTCTGGATCTCGTTGCCGATGAACTCGGCATAGCGCGGTGCCAGCTCCGCCTTGATGAACTCCAGGTAACGTTTCTCGGTTTCCTCCGGCAGCTGCTCGCGGCGGATCGACTGCTCCAGCGCATACATCAAGTGCACGGCATCGGCGGCGACCTCCTGCGGATCGTGGTTGAAGGTCGCAGCCAGGATCTTGAAGGCAAAGCGCGTGGACACGCCATCCATGCCCTCGTCGACGCCGGCGGCATCCCGGTATTCCTGGACGCTGCGTGCCTTGGGATCGGATTCCTTCAGGCTTTCGCCGTCGTAGACCCGCATCTTGGCGAACAGCGTGGAATTCTCGTGCTTGCGCAGGCGCGACATCACGGAGAATCGAGCCATCGTTTCCAGCGTCGAGGGCGCGCACGGCGCAGACGCGAGCTCGGAACCCTGGATCAGCTTCTCGTAGATCTTCTGCTCCTCGGTGACCCGCAGGCAGTAAGGCACCTTGATCACGCAGATGCGGTCGATGAAGGCCTCGTTGTTCTTGTTGGCTTTGAAGCTCGCCCATTCCGCCTCGTTGGAGTGCGCGAGGATGACGCCGGTGAAGGGGATCGCACCGATGTTCTCGGTGCCAATGTAGTTGCCCTCCTGCGTTGCCGTGAGCAGCGGGTGCAGCATCTTGATCGGCGCCTTGAACATCTCGACGAATTCGAGGATGCCCTGGTTGGCGCGGTTGAGGCCGCCCGAATAGCTGTAGGCATCGGGATCGTTCTGCGCGTAGGTCTCGAGCTTGCGGATGTCGACCTTGCCGACCAGCGAGGAGATGTCCTGGTTGTTCTCGTCGCCCGGCTCGGTCTTGGAGACCGCGATCTGGCGCAGCCGCGAAGGCTGGATCTTGGCGACGCGGAATTGCGAGATGTCGCCGCCGAAGGCTTCCAGCCGCTTGTAGCACCACGGACTCATCAAACCGGTGAGACGGCGGCGCGGAATGCCGTATTTCTCCTCCAGCATCGGCCCGAGATTATCGGGATCGAACAGGCTGAGCGGGCTTTCGAACACCGGCGAGAGTTCATCGCCGGCCTTGAGCACGTAGATCGGCTGCACTTCCATCAGCGACTTGAGCCGCTCGGCGAGCGAGGATTTGCCGCCGCCGACCGGACCGAGCAGATAGAGGATCTGCTTGCGCTCTTCGAGGCCCTGCGCCGCGTGGCGGAAGAAACCGACGATGCGCTCGATGGTTTCTTCCATGCCGTAGAAGCCGGCGAAGGCCGGATAGGTGCGGATGGTGCGGTTCAAAAAAATACGGCCAAGGCGTGGGTCCTTGGCCGTGTCAATCGTCTGCGGATCGCCGATCGCTGCTAGCAGTCGCTCGGCCGCATTTGCGTATTTCATGGGATCGCTTCGACACGATTCCAGGTATTCCGCCATCGACATGTCGTGCTGGCTTCTCGCCTCGAACGACCGAGCGAAAGCGTTGAATAGAGAATCGTTATACATGATCCCTCTCCGCGTGAGTTCCGCTACAAGCTGAAACGAAAGCAGTTACCGGACCGTTCCTCAGGCCGTTTCGAATCAGCGTGAGCACATGACGATCATTGGACACCCGCCTGCCGACACCACGCAACGCACAAGGTAGGCACTCCGTGAATTACGAACAGGCAGTTGCCCTTAATTTGTGCGAATCTCCGTCCATCTTGGCTTATTTCCAGAAATTGTCACTGGCTCGCCACATCCGGGCAAATACCGAGGCAAAGCCCTCCGGCACTGCAACATGACAACCCGCGAGGGCAAACTTATGACGCTGGCAGCGCGACGCCCTAGCGTGCCGCGTTCATCTTCCTGCTGCAATGCGATGAGCTTGGCTGCTTGCAGCAGCTTGGCCAGCTTGCAGCATGATGATCGCGGCAAGCGCGCAGCAATGTATCAAAATCGGTCGGCAACCCCTCCGAACGGATGAGAACCGGTCGGCAGTATCGAGATCGCCCGGCGGCGATGCGCAACACGCAACACCGAGATAGCCCATCGTCGCGTCGTAACTGCTGACGTCGCCCACGGTCGAAGAAGGCCTGATTCAAGAACAAAGCTTGATTTGAAAACAAGCTTGCGCGCAACAGCGCCGTCACAAAGGCTACTGCGACAGACCTATCTGAACCTCAAGCGACAAAGCTTCGCGCAACAATGCTTGGGCCGAACAAGCCGACCAAATTATTATTACGCATAAGAGCGGCTGCCGCCTGGATCGCCATGATCGCGACGGAGTTAGACTGAGACTATGACGCTCGTACCCTTGATTGGTTCCCTCCCGGGAGCATGTCGGCTAAAGAATAGTCCGTCAGGACCGGCGCGAAAACCCCTCGCCCGAAGGCTTGGAGATAAATAATCATCATGAATCCCGTCAAAGAACTGGAAAAGCACGGACAAGCCGTCTGGCTGGACTTCCTGGCCCGTGGCTTCATCGCCAAGGGCGACCTGAAGCGGCTGATCGACAGCGACGGCGTCAAGGGCGTCACCTCCAACCCCTCGATCTTCGAGAAGGCGATCGGCAGCTCGGACGAATACGACGCTTCGATCGGCAAGGCGCTGAAGCGCGGCGACCGGACCGTGGCCGATTTGTTCGAGACCGTGGCGGTCGAGGACATCCAGGCTGCCGCCGACGTGCTGCGCCCGGTCTATGACCACCTCAAGGGTGGGGACGGCTATGTCAGCCTCGAGGTCTCGCCTTATCTGGCAATGGACACAGCAGGCTCGGTCGCCGAAGCGCGGCGCCTGTGGAAGGACGTTGGTCGCAAGAACCTGATGGTGAAGGTGCCGGCAACGCCGGAGGGCCTGCCGGCGATCGAAACGCTGATCGGAGACGGCATCAGCATCAACATTACGCTGCTGTTCTCCAGGGCAGTCTACCTCCAGGTCGCCGAAGCCTATCTGGCGGGGCTCGAAAAATACGTCGCCGGCGGCGGCGATCCCTCGCATGTCGCGAGTGTGGCCAGTTTCTTCGTCAGCCGCATCGACACCATGGTCGACAAGCAGCTCGACGAGAAGATCGCCCGTGCCAACGATCCGTCCGAAAAGGAGCGGCTCGCCGCGCTGAAGGGCAAGATCGCGATCGCCAACGCCAAGCTCGCCTACCAGGATTACAAGCGGCTGTTCTCGGGTCCCCGCTGGGAGAAGCTCGCTGCAAAAGGCGCCAGGCCGCAGCGCATGCTGTGGGCCTCCACCGGCACCAAGAACAAGGACTACAGCGACGTCCTCTACGTCGAGGAGCTGATAGGCCCCGACACCATCAACACCATGCCGCCGGCAACGCTGGATGCCTTCCGCGACCACGGCAGGTTGCGTGACAGCCTGGAAGATAACCTCGACGAGGCGAAGCGCGTGCTGGACGAGCTGGAGCGCTCCGGCATCTCGCTCGATGCGATCACCGAGGAGCTGGTCAAGGACGGCGTCAAGCTGTTCGCGGACGCCGCCGACAAGCTCTACGGCGCCGTCGCCCACAAGCGCGCCACTGTGCTCGGGCCGGCGATCGACAGCCAGCGGCTTTCGCTTGGCGACGGGCTCGGCAAGGCGGTGGCCAAGAGCACCGAGGAATGGCGCGCCTCGGCCAAGATCCGCAGGCTGTGGCAGCGCGACAAATCGGTCTGGACCGGGACGGACGAGGACAAATGGCTCGGCTGGCTCGACAGCGCGGCGAAAGCCGACGTCGCCGACTATGAGGACTATGCGAACCGCGTGAAGAGCCAGAAATTCTCCGACGCCGTCGTGCTCGGCATGGGCGGATCGAGCCTCGGGCCAGAGGTGCTGGCCGAGACCTTTGCCCGGAAGCCGGGCTTCCCGAAGCTGCACGTGCTCGACTCCACCGACCCGGCCGAGGTGCGAGCGATGGAGGCCAGGATCGACCTCGCCAACACCGTGTTCATCGTGTCGAGCAAGTCCGGCGGCACCACCGAGCCGAACGCAATGAAGGACTATTTCCACGAACGCGTCGCAAAGGCGCTCGGCCCGAAAGCCAAGACCGGCTTCCGCTTCATCGCGGTGACCGACCCCGGATCGTCGCTGGAGAAGGCGGCCAAAAAGCTGAACTACGCCCGCATCTTCCATGGCGAGCCGTCGATCGGCGGACGCTATTCGGTGCTGTCGCCGTTCGGCCTGGTGCCGGCGGCGACCGCCGGCATCGACGTCAGGACCTTCATCAAGCATGCGCTCTCGATGGTCCGCTCCTGCGGACCGGACGTGCCGCCGAGCGAAAACCCGGGCGTGCAGCTCGGCCTGGCCATGGGCCTTGCCGGCCTCGAAGGCCGCGACAAGGTGACGATCCTGTCGTCGAAGAAGATCGCCGATTTCGGCGCCTGGGCCGAGCAACTCATCGCGGAATCGACCGGCAAGGAAGGCAAGGGCCTGATCCCGATTGCCGGCGAGCCGCTTGGCGACTCCGCGGCTTACGGCAACGACCGCTTCTTCATCGACATCCGTACCGAGGGCGAAACGGATGCCGCCCATGACTCGGCGCTTGCCGGGATCGAGGCGGCCGGCCACCCGGTCGTGCGCATTGTCATGAAGTCGATCGACCATCTCGGCCAGGAGTTCTTCCGCTTCGAGATGGCAACCGCTGTTGCGGGCGCGATCCTCGGCATCAACCCGTTCGACCAGCCGGACGTGGAAGCGGCCAAGATCAAGACGCGCGAGCTGACGTCGGCGTATGAGAAGACCGGCGCGCTGCCGGCCGAACAGCCTGTTGTCAGCACTAAAGAGGCCGACCTCTACACCGACGAGGCCAATGCCGCGGCGCTCCGCGCAGCGGGCGCCAATGGCGACCTCACCTCCTGGCTGAAGGCGCATCTGTCGCGCTCCAGCCATGGCGATTACGTCGCCCTGCTCGGTTACATCGCACGCGACAAGGCCAATATCGACGCGCTTCAGGCGATGCGCCTTGACGTGCGCGAGAAGCGGCATGTCGCGACCTGCGCCGAGTTCGGTCCGCGCTTCCTGCACTCCACAGGTCAGGCCTACAAGGGTGGGCCCGACAGCGGCGTGTTCCTCCAGATCACCGCCGACGATGCCAAGGACCTTGCCGTGCCGGGTCAGAAGGCGAGCTTCGGCGTGATCAAGGCGGCGCAGGCGCGCGGCGATTTCGACGTGCTCACCGAGCGCGGCCGGCGCGCGCTTCGCGTCCACCTCAAGGGCGGGCTCAAGAAAGGTCTGGCAGCGCTCAATGCAGCGCTGAACGACGCGCTGAACTAAAGGGAACTTCGCAATGCAACTCGGCATGATCGGCCTCGGCCGGATGGGCGGCAACATCGTTCGCCGGCTGATGCGCCACGGACATTCGACCGTGGTCTATGACAAGGACGCCAAGGCCGTCGCCGGCCTTGCCGCGGACGGCGCGGTCGGCTCGGCGAGCCTGGAGGAGTTCATCTCGAAACTGGAGCGGCCGCGCACGGCCTGGGTGATGCTGCCGGCCGGCCATATCACCGAGACCACCATCGACACGATCGCGGGCGTGATGCAGGAGGGCGACGTCATCATCGACGGCGGCAACACCTTCTGGCAGGACGACGTTCGCCGCGGCAAGGCGCTCAAGGCGCGCGGCATCCACTATGTCGACGTCGGCACCTCAGGCGGCGTCTGGGGTCTCGAGCGCGGCTATTGCATGATGATCGGCGGCGAGAAAGCGGTCGTCGACCGGCTCGATCCGATCTTCGCCGTGCTGGCCCCCGGCGCCGGCGACATTCCGCGCACCGAGGGACGTCAAGGGCGCGATCGCCGCATCGAGCAAGGCTACATCCATGCCGGCCCCGTCGGCGCCGGCCATTTCGTCAAGATGATCCACAACGGCATCGAATACGGCCTGATGCAGGCCTATGCCGAAGGGTTCGATATTCTCAAGAACGCCAATATCGAAGCTTTGCCGGCCGATCACCGCTATGATTTCGACCTCGCCGACATCGCCGAAGTGTGGCGGCGCGGCAGCGTGATCCCGTCCTGGCTGCTCGACCTCACCTCGACCGCGCTCGCCGACAGCCCGGCTTTGGCGGAATATTCCGGCTTCGTGGAGGATTCCGGCGAGGGACGCTGGACCGTGAACGCCGCGATCGACGAGGCCGTGCCGGCCGAGGTGCTGACCGCGGCGCTCTACGCACGTTTCCGTTCCCGCAAGGAACACACCTTCGCCGAAAAAATTCTCTCCGCGATGCGCGCGGGTTTCGGCGGCCACAAGGAGCCGAAGCAGCCGGGCGCTTCGAAATCGAAATAAGAGCAACAACGCGAAGGCCACTCGTTCGTGACAAAAGACCCGCAAGCCAAGCGCAAGCCGGAAAACTGCGCCTTCGTCATTTTCGGTGTCACCGGCGATCTCACCCATCGCCTCGTGATGCCCTCGCTCTATAATCTCGCCGCCGAGCACCTGCTGCCGGAGAAATTCTGTGTCGTCGGCGTAGCCCGGCGGAGCCAGTCCGATGACGAACTGCGGGACGGTCTGTTGAAGGGCTTGCGTCAGTTCGCGACGCGGCCCATTGACGACGATATCGCCAAGAAGCTGCTGGAATGCGTGACTTTCGTCGAAGCCGATGCGAAGGACCCGCCGTCGTTCGACCGTCTGCGCGAGCATCTCGATGGACTGGAATGCTCGCAAGGCACCGGCGGCAACCGCCTGTTCTATCTCGCGACCCCACCGGCCGCCTTCGCACCGACTGCGCGCGAGCTTGGCCGTACCGGCATGATGAAGGAGAACGGCGCCTGGCGACGGCTGGTGATCGAAAAGCCTTTTGGCACCGATCTCGCCTCGGCCAAGGCGCTGAACGCCGAGTTGCTGAAGATCATGCAGGAACACCAGATCTACCGGATCGATCACTATCTCGGCAAGGAGACGGTGCAGAACATCCTGGTGCTGCGCTTTGCCAACGG
Organism: Bradyrhizobium sp. CCBAU 51627; assembly: GCF_028128765.1. GTDB lineage: Bacteria > Pseudomonadota > Alphaproteobacteria > Rhizobiales > Xanthobacteraceae > Bradyrhizobium. Next base: position 116,288 of record NZ_LBJG01000024.1, on the reverse strand, counting down.
CATGTTCGAGCCGATCTGGAATCGCAACCATATCGATCACATCCAGATCACGGTCGAGGAGAAGCTCGGCGTCGGCCATCGCGGCGGCTTCTACGATGCCACCGGCGCGCTGCGCGACATGGTGCCGAACCACCTGTTCCAGCTGATGTCACTGGTCGCGATGGAGCCGCCCGCGCGTTTCGATGCTCATTCCGTGCGCTCGGAGAAGGCCGAGGTGCTCACCTCGATCCAGCAGCCGAGCCTGGAGGAAGCGCTGAGGAATTCGGTGCGCGCACAATATCTCTCGGGGCGGATCGGCGACGAGGACATTCCTGATTACCGCAAGACCGAGGACGTCAAGCCTGGCAGCACCACCGAGACCTTCGTCGCGCTGAAGCTGATGATCGACAATTGGCGCTGGGCCGGCGTGCCCTTCTATTTGCGCACGGGCAAGGCGCTCGGTCACAAGCGCACCGAGGTGGCGATCAAGTTCAAGCAGGCGCCGCTGTCGATGTTCTCGGGCACGACGGTCGACCGTCTCTCGCAGAACTTCCTCACCATTGGCATCGCGCCGACCGAGACCATCGAGCTGCAGTTCAACGCCAAGATCCCGGGGCCGAGCATCACCATCGACGGCGTCGAGATGAAATTCCGCTACGGCGATTATTTCCGGGCCGATCCGTCGACCGGCTACGAGACGCTGATCTACGACTGCATGATCGGCGACAACATCCTGTTCCAGCGCGCCGACGGCATCGAGGCCGGCTGGCAGGCGGTGCAACCGTTCCTGGACGCCTGGAAGACGGCCGGCAGCAACGGCATCGAGACCTACGAGGCCGGCAGCGATGGCCCCAGATGCGCCGACGAGCTGCTGCGGCGCGACGGCCGCAGCTGGCGGAAGTTCTCGTGATGGCGGCGGCCGCAGAGCCGAAGCTGATCGTCGTCGCCGACGCCGAGGCCCTGGCGCAAGCGGCAGCGGAACGGGTGATGGCGCGGATGTCAGCCAATCCCGGCCGCATCGCGATCTGCCTCACCGGCGGCTCGAGCCCGAAGAAGCTCTACCAGTTGCTCGGCGGCGACGCCTGGCGCGGCAAAATCCCCTGGGCGCGCGTGCACTGGTTCATCGGTGATGAGCGGTTTGTCCTCGCGAGCGATCCCCTCAACAACATGGCGGTCGCGCGCGCCGCGTTTCTCGATGGTAACGCTCCGCCCGGACACATCCATCCGATCCCGACGACGCTGGAAAATCCCGATCTGGCCGCTGACGCCTATGCACGCGGGCTAAAGGCCTTCTACGGTTCTGAAAGTCTCGATCCGGCGCGTCCGCTGTTCGATCTCGCCCTGATGGGCGCGGGCCCGGACGGCCACACCGCCTCGCTCTTTCCAGGCTATCCTGCCGTCGAGGAGATCACGCGCTGGGTCGTCGGTGTCCCCAAGGCCAACGTCGCGCCCTTCGTGCCGCGGGTCTCGCTCACCCTGCCCGCCCTGGCCTCCTGCCGCGAGATGCTGTTCGAGATCGCAGGCCACGACAAGCAGCCGATCTTGACGCGCCTGCTCAATGGCGAGAATCTGCCGGCATTACGCGCGCGCTCGAATGGTGAGACCGTCTGGCTGGTTGACAGGGCCGCGCTTCCGGAGGGAATTCGTGGCGGGCGTTAAAGCACCTTGTGCCTTGATCGTGATGGGCGTGTCGGGCTCGGGAAAGAGTACAGTTGCAGCGGCGCTCGGCGAGCGCCTCGGTTGGCGGTTCGAGGACGGCGACAGCTTTCACCCCGCCAGTAACGTGGAGAAGATGCGGGCCGGCCATCCGCTCACCGACGAGGACCGTTGGCCCTGGCTCAATGCCATCGCTGACGAGATCGCGCGGGTCTGCAACAAGGGTGAGCACGTCATCATCGCCTGTTCCGCACTCAAGCACACCTATCGCAACGTGCTGCTGCGCGGACGCGACGACGTCCGCTTCATTTTCCTGAAGGGGACGCAGGAGCTGATCGCCGATCGCCTCGCCCACCGCAAGGGCCATTTCATGCCGTCCGGCCTCCTTACCAGCCAGTTCAATACGCTCGAGCCGCCGGAAGCGGGCGAGCATGTGATCACCGCGTCGATCGACGAAACCGTCGAGGCGATCGTGGACGGCATCGTGCGGCAGCTGAAAATCGACAGCGGGACAAGCAGGGCCATCACATGACGAAAATCTCACTCGTGGTCTCGGACGTCGACGGCACGCTGCTGACCAAGGACAAGACGCTGACGGAACGCGCGCGGGGCGCGGTGCAGCGGCTGCACCAGGCCGGCATCGGCTTCACCATCACCTCCAGCCGCCCCGCGATCGGCATGCGCTTCTTGATCGACCCGCTGACGCTCTGGTTGCCGGTCGGTCCGTTCAACGGCTCATCGATCATCGACCCCGAGATGAGGCCGGTCGAACAGCACCTCATCCCGGCAAATGCCGCGCAACGATCGCTGCAGATCCTCAGGGATTTCCGCGCCGATATCTGGTTGTTCACGGCGGACAAATGGCTGATCGACAACCCTCGCGGCAGCTACGTCGCCCACGAGCAGCACACGATCCGCGCCGACCCCACCATCGTCACGGATTTCTCGCCATACCTTTCGAGCGCCTGCAAGATCGTCGGCGCCAGCGCCGATGCGGCAGGTCTGGAACGTTGCGAGAAGGCGATGCAGCAGGCGCTCGGCAGCGAGGCGACCGCGGTGCGCTCGCAGACCTATTATCTCGATATCACCCCACCCGGCTTCAACAAGGGTACCTTCGTTCAGGCCATGGCCAAGCGCCTCGGCATTTCCCTGGATGCGGTCGCCACCATCGGTGACATGCAGAACGACCTCGCCATGTTCAGCGTCAGCGGCACCTCGATCGCCATGGGCAATGCCGCTGATAACGTCAAGGATCAAGCCACGCACGTCACCGCCAGCAACGAGCAGGACGGTTTTGCCGAGGCGATGGAGATGATCTTGAAGCGCAACGGGGTGGGTTGAGGATCGATAAGACGAGACTCAACGGGTGCCGCGATCACAGTACGTTTCCTCCCCCACAAGGGAGGGAGGGAACGGATAGAATCTACCGTCCCTATTTCGACCGCTGCATCGCCGGCTTCTCGCTCTTATGCCGTGCAGCCGACAGATTGTGCGCGGTGTTGATCAGCGCGATATGGGTCAGCGCCTGCGGGAAATTGCCGGTCTGGCGGCGGGCCACGGTGTCGTATTCTTCGGCCAGCAACCCGACATCGTTCGCGATCCCGACCACGCGGTCGAACAAGGCCTGCGCCTTGTCGGGATCGCCCGACAACACATAGGCGTCGGCGAGCCACAGGCTGCAGGCCAGGAACGCGCCTTCGAGCGGCGGCTGGCCCGCAGCCAGCTCGCGCGGATCATGCCGCAGCACGAAACCGTCGCATATCAAATGCTTCTCGACGGCCGCGATGGTGCCCCGGATGCGCGGGTCTTCCGGCGCCAGGAAGCCGACACCGGGCAACAGCAGCAGGCTGGCATCGAGCAGTTTCGACCCATAGGATTCGACGAACGTCTTCTCCTGCGCATCAAATCCCTTATTGCAGACGTCGCGATGAATGGCCTCGCGCAAGGTGCGCCAGTGCAGCAGCGGCGCCCTGAAGCCAAACGTCTCGGCGCTCTTGATGGCCCGGTCGAAGGCAACCCAGGTCATTACCTTGGAGAACACGTAGTGCTTCGGCTCGCCGCGCCGCTCCCAGATGCCGTGATCGGGCTGGTCCCAGACTTCGGCAAGATGCTGCAGCACGGCGCATTCCAGCGCCCAGCTCTCCTCGTTCAGCTTGAGCCTGGCCATGCGTGACTGATGGAAGGCGTCAATCAGTTCACCGTACACGTCGAGCTGAAGCTGCGCATGCGCCGCATTGCCGACGCGCACCGGCTGTGCGCTCTCATAGCCGTCGAGCCAGCCGGCCTCCCATTCCAGGAGCCGCCGCTGCCCCCAGATGCCGTACATGATCTGCATGTTGGCGGGCGAACCAGCCGCTGCGCGCAGCAGCCAATTGTGCCAGGCTGACGCTTCCTCGGTGTAACCGGAGTTCATCAGCGCCAGCAACGTGAAGGTTGCATCGCGCAGCCAGCAGAAGCGGTAATCCCAGTTCCTGCTGCCACCAAGCTTTTCGGGAAGCGAGGTGGTGGGAGCCGCGACGATGCCGCCGGTCGGATCGAACGTCAGCGCCTTCAGCGTGATCAGTGAGCGCACGACCAAATCGTGATACGGGCCGTCGCGGGTACAAGGGCTGCACCACTCCTCCCAGAATTTCTCGGTCTCCCGGAGCGCGGTCTCCGGGTCGATCGGCTCGGGCGGATCGAGATGGGAGGGGCCGTAGGTCAGCACGAATGGCACGGTCTCGCCGGCTTTCACCTCGAACTCGGAGACCGTGGTCAGGTCCTCGCCGCGCGTCTCGGCCGGCGTGCGCAGCACGGTCATGTCCTGGCCGGCGATCGCCAGCAGCGAATGGTCGATCCGCCGTACCCAGGGGATATTGACGCCGAAGCCGAAGCGGAGCACGAGCTCCATCCGCATCTTCACTGTGCCCTCGAGGCCGCGCACCAGCCGCACGATGTCGGAAGCCTTGCCGCGCGGCGGCATGAAATCGATCAGCGCGACAATGCCGCTGTTCGTTTCAAAGCGCGTTTCCAGGATGAGGGTGTCGCCAACATAGCGGCGCGAAATCGCGGTCGCGTCCTCGCTCGGCGCGATCAGCCAGCGCCCATTCTTGTGGGTGCCGAGGATTGCGGCAAAGCAGGCGTCGGAATCGAAGGCTGGCCAGCACAGCCAGTCGATCGAGCCGTGCCGCCCCACCAGCGCTGCGGTCTCGCAGTCGCCGATCAGCGCATAGTCCTCGATCTTCTGTGACAATGTTTTCCGAACCCTGGAAATCCCGGTGAATCAACTCCCACCGTGCAGCGAACGTTCCCGCGTCGCGGCCTTCAAAGCCGCGAGATCGATCTTGGTCGCGATCTTGTCGAGGGCGACAGGCAGGCGCTGGCGCCAGTTCGGATGCTCGTCGATCGTGCCGGGAATGTTGGGCTGGTCGATCACCCCGAGCAGATCCTCCATCGACACCGCAAGCAGCCGCGAGGGCGTGCGCGACAGGAAGGTCAGCACCGAATAGAGATCGTTGGCGTTGATACCGTTCTGACGCAGGATCTCGTCGAGCCCGCCGAGCGCATTCCAGCGGGCCTGATCGTCCTCGCCGGGATCGAGCCTCAGCGATCGCTTCATCTTGAGATCGCTGAATGAGCGCCAGCCCGCATAGGTGCAGAGATCATGCGTGTTCAGCGTCACCAGCGCGTTCGGGCGGTAATGATCGACATTGCGGAAATGGCCGGCATCGTCGCGCTCGAACATCATGACGAGGTACGACCAGATGCCGAAATCCTGCATGGTCTCGCGAAAACCTTCCGGCACGGTGCCGAGGTCTTCGCCGATCACGATGCATTTATGGATGACGCTCTCGCGCACCACCGCGGCCAGCAGCGCCTCGAGCGGCATCTGCACATAGGCGCCGTTGTCGGGCTTGAAGCCGCGCGGCACCAGATAAAGCCGCTTCAAGCCCAGCACGTGATCGAGCCTGATGGCACCGGCATGGCGCATCGAGGCGGCCAGCATGTTGGCGAAGGGCACGAAGGATTGCGCCTCCAGGCCGCCCGCGTTGAAGCCGGCAAGGCCCCAATCCTGCCCGACAGTGTTGAGGACGTCGGGCGGCGCGCCGACCGCGAGGTGGCGGGAGATCGCCGCCTGCTCATTCCAGGCATCGAAGCCATTGGACTGCACGCCGACGGCGACGTCGAGATAAAGCCCGACGCGCATGCCGAGTTCGGTCGAGAGCTGCTTGGCCGCGTGCAGTTGCGCGTCAGCGGTCCATTGCACGAACTCGACGAACTCGACCTCCCGCCTGTCGGGGCCATTGCGCAGGCCAGCGCATTTGGCATCGTCCGGCTGCCGCCATTCCGCCGGCCATTCCCACCATGGCGCATTGAAACGATGCCGCAGCACTTCGAAGCAGGCAAAGCGCGATAACAGCGGTCCTCGGTCGGCGCGGAAAGCATCAAACTGATTTCGGCGGACGCCGCTCGCGCTTTTCACGAAACTGTCAAAGGCCGCACGCAGGCCCAGCCATTTCAGCGCCGCCATGTCGGCATAGGGGACACGGTCACCTTCGCGCAGCCGCGCGGCGGTGGCGGCCGCGTCCGGGATGAGGTCTGCCGAAAATTCCGGGATGGCCTCGACGTCGATGTAGAGCGGATTGAGAAACAGCCGGCTGTTCGGCGAGTAAGGACTGCAATCGCCCGGCTGGTCGTCGAACAGGACATGCAACGGATTGAGCCCGACGCCGTCAGCGCCCAATTGCTTTGCCAGCCTGACGAGGCCGGCGAGATCAGTGAAATCGCCGATGCCCCAATTGCGGTTCGAGCGGACGCTGTAGAGCTGCACGGCGAGCAACCAGCCGCGGTCGAACTCGCCGCCAAAGGCCCGCTCGGGTGCCACGATCATCGGCACCTCTTCCGTCGCCCCCGCACCGTCAGTCAGCGTCAGCCGGTGATAACCGAGCGGCAGGCCGGCGGGCCAGGCGATCACGGGCTCGCGCGTCTCGCCCCGTGCAATCACATTGGCTTTGTCATTGACTTGGCCGTTGGCGGTGATTTTCCACCTCAGCGGCGCAGTGCCGACAGAGGCAAGCTCGGTGCGCGGATTGCCCAGTGCGCGCACCACGACCGGCCCGCTTGCGAAGCAATAGACCCGCTTCTCCGGCAGGGCCTCGAGGATGGATTTGAGCGCCTCGGGCGCGGTGACCCGCAGCTTTCCGAGCGCATCGACGAATTCGGATTGGACGCCCTTGATCCGGGCTTGAGCTAAAAGGTCCATTCGGCACGCAGCTTGCAGGCCCTTATCAGGCCGGTGGCATCGATTTTAACGTGGTCGCGGAAGAGGTTAGTCGCACTTAACTCACGAACTGCGCCTGCTGTTCCCCAGGGAACCAATGACACACAAGCGGCTTTCTATAGTGGTATCAAGCGTAGGTTCCCGGCAAGGGAAACGGGCCCCTGCTTTCTTGTCAATGGCATCACCGTGAACAAGACAATTCAAACTGTCGAGAGTGCCGCTGCCGGCAGCGCTTTCCTGATCGAAGACGTCTATCCCTCGATCGACGGCGGCCGCTTCGCCGTGAAGCGGATTGCGGGCGATCGGGTCGAGGTGTGGGCCGACATCTATCGCGGCGGCGATGCGACCATCAGCGCCGCGCTGGTCTGGCGCGGCGAGCAGGAGCGGGAATGGCGACGCGAGACGATGATCCATCACGGCGATGACCGCTGGTCCGGCGCGTTCGTGCCGACCGAAGCAGGCCAATATGTCTATGCCATCGAAGCCTGGACCGACGAATTCGCCACCTGGCGCCACGGACTCGAACGCAAGCAGCTAGCCGGCGGCGATGTGACGCTCGATGCCATCGAGGGTGCGGGCCTGCTGACCAAGGCGCATGGTGCGCGGCAGGACGCCGCGGCCGTGATCACGAGGCAATGCGAGGATTATCTCGGCAGCGGCGATGTCGCGCCGCTGCTTGCGGCTGACCTTGGCGAGGCCATGGCCGAGAGCCAGGCCCGCCCCGACCTGACCCGCTCGCCAAACTTTCCGCTTGTTATCGACCGCGACAGAGCGCGCTTCGGCGCCTGGTATCAGATGATGCCGCGCAGTCAGAGCCAAGTTGCCGGCCGGCACGGCACGCTCCGCGACTGTATCGCGCGCGTGCCGGATATCGCCGCGATGGGCTTTGACGTCCTGTATTTCACGCCGATCCACCCGATCGGCCGCAGCAGGCGCAAGGGCCGCAACAATGCGCCGGTTGCAACCGAAGGCGAGCCGGGCTCGCCCTACGCCATCGGCGCTGCCGAAGGCGGCCACGATGCGCTGCATCCCGAGCTCGGCACCATCGAGGATTTCCGCGCGCTGGTCGCGACCTGTCTCGAATACGGCCTCGAGCTTGCGCTCGACTTCGCCGTGCAATGCTCGCCGGATCATCCCTGGCTGACGCAGCATCCGGAATGGTTCAAATGGCGGCCGGACCGTTCGGTGCGGACGGCGGATGGTCCCTATTCCGATATCGTGATTCCCGATTTCGCCTCCGTCGACCGGGTCGGGCTGTGGAACGCCTTTCGCGATGCCATGCTGTTCTGGATCGATCATGGTGTGACCATCTTCGCGATCGACAATCACGACACCGCGCCGCTTCCGTTCTGGGAGTGGCTGATCCGCGACATCCGCTCGCGACACCCGGAGGTGATCCTGTTCTCCAAGACCTTTGCGCGACCGAAGCTGATGAAGGGGCTCGCCAAGCTCGGCTTCTCGCAGTCCTTCAGCTATTTCCCCTGGCGCACCGGGAAGTGGGAGCTGGAGCAATATCTCGGCGAAATGACCGGCTATCCGGAGCGCGACTTCTATCGCCCGCACCTGTTCGCCAACACCGCGGACCTCCTGCCCTATCATCTCCAGAGCGGCGAAGCCTGGATGTTCAAGTCGCGCGTTGCGCTGGCCGCCACGCTGTCGGGCAATTACGGTCTCTATGGCGGCTTCGAGCTGCTTGAGCATGAGGCCCTCCCAGGCCACGAAGAATATCTGGATTCCGAGAAGTACCAGATCCGCCCGCGCGACTGGGACGAGCCCGGCAACATCAAGCCCTACATCACGGCGCTCAACCGCATCCGCAACGACAACGCGGCGCTGCAGCAGACCATCAATCTGCGTTTCCTCGGCATCGAGGACGGCGAGACGATTGCCTTCGTAAAGGAAGCAGCTGAGCTGGCCAACACCGTTGTCGCGGTCATCGCCCTCTCGCGCCACGTGCGTGAATTCTGGTTGCCACTCGGCGGCCTCACCATCGACGTCGGCGGCGAACGCCGCCACGTCACGACAATCGAAAATCTCATCACGGGCGAACAGTCCCGCATCGAATGGGGCGGGATCAGGTTGCGTATCGATCCCGACCGCGATCCGGCGCTCATGTTCCGCTGCCTGGCGTAAGGGGTCACGCCATGAATGTTCTGTCTTCCGTCGACACCAAGAAGGCTGAGGCTGCCGAGATCGTGGATGAGCTCTGGTACAAGGACGCCATCATCTACCAGCTCCACGTCAAGGCCTTCGCCGACAGCAACAATGACGGCATCGGCGATTTCGCAGGGTTGACCGAGAAGCTGCCCTATCTCCAGGATCTCGGCGTCACCGCGCTGTGGCTGCTGCCATTCTATCCCTCGCCCGGTCGCGACGACGGTTACGACATCGGCGACTACGGCGCCGTCAATCCTGATTTCGGGACGATGAAGGACTTCAAGCGCTTCATCCAGGAAGCGCAGAAGCGAGGCTTGCGCGTCATCACCGAGCTCGTGGTCAACCACACCTCGGACCAACACAAATGGTTCAAGCGCGCGCGACGCAGCCCCGCCGGCTCGAGTGCCCGCAACTGGTATGTCTGGAGCGACACCGACCAGAAATACCAGGGCACGCGGATCATCTTCACCGACACCGAGAAGTCGAACTGGACCTGGGATCCCGAGGCGGGCGCATTCTACTGGCACCGCTTCTTCTCGCACCAGCCCGACCTCAATTTCGACAATCCGCGCGTCGTCAGCGCCATCATCCAGGTGATGAAGCGCTGGCTGGATGCCGGCGTCGACGGCTTCCGGCTGGACGCCATTCCCTATCTCTGCGAGCGCGAGGGCACCTCGAACGAGAACCTCCCCGAGACGCACGCGATCATCAAGCGCCTGCGCCAGGAATTGGACGCCTACTCCAAGGGCAAGCTCTTGCTGGCCGAGGCCAATCAATGGCCGGAGGACGTGCAGGAATATTTCGGCCGCGGCGACGAATGCCACATGGCCTACCACTTCCCGCTGATGCCGCGCATCTACATGGCGATCGCGCAGGAGGACCGTTTTCCGATCACCGATATCCTGCGCCAGACGCCTGATATCCCCGCGAGCTGCCAGTGGGCGCTGTTCCTGCGCAACCATGACGAGCTGACGCTGGAGATGGTCACCGACGTCGAGCGCGACTATCTCTGGACTACCTATGCCAACGACCCCCGCGCCCGCATCAATGTCGGCATCCGCCGGCGGCTGGCGCCGCTGATGGACAATGACCGCCGCAAGATCGAGTTGATGAACTCGCTGCTGCTGTCATTCCCGGGCACGCCGATCATCTATTACGGCGACGAGATCGGGATGGGCGATAATATCTACCTCGGCGACCGCAACGGCGTGCGCACGCCGATGCAGTGGAGCCCGGATCGCAACGGCGGCTTCTCCCGTGCCGATCCCGCCCGCCTCTACGCGCCGCTGATCATGGATCCCGTCTACGGCTACGAGTCCGTCAACGTGGAGGCGCAGTCGCGCAGCCTGTCCTCGCTGCTCAGCGCCACCAAGCGGCTGATCTCGGTGCGCAAGTCGACGCTGGCCTTCGGCCGCGGCACCATGACCTTCATCCGCCCGGCCAACCGCGCCGTGCTCGCCTATGTCCGGCAATATCGCGACGAAGTGATCCTCTGCGTCGCCAATCTGTCGCGCGCGGCGCAGGCGACCGAGCTCGATCTGTCGCCGTGGAAGGACCGCATCCCGCAGGAAATGCTCGGCCGCACGCGCTTTCCGGCGATCGGCGAACTGCCCTACATGATCACGCTGGGGCCCTACGGCTTCTACTGGTTCCAGCTCCAGGAGCGCGACAAGTCCGAGCCGGTGGCGCCGCGCGCGGTGCCGGAGTTCGAAACCCTGGTGGTGCCGGTGAACTCGAACTGGGTCTCGCTCGCCCGCGAGCGCGGCGTGTTCGAGCGCGACGTGCTGCCGGGTTTCCTGTCGCGGACGCGCTGGTATCCCGAGCACAATCCCAAGCATATCAAAGCGACGCTGACGTCAGCGGTGCCCTTCAGCGACATCGGCGACAACAGGCCTTGGATCGCGTTCTTCGAGACGACGCAGGACGACGTCACGACCCGCTACGTGCTGCCGATGCAGATCGAGTGGGTCCGCTTCGACCGCGAGCGGTTCAACCCAAAGGCACTTGCCGCCGTGCGCCAGGGCGCACGCGAAGGTACGCTGCTCGACGTCGCCACCGACCAGATCTTCATCGGGCTGTTCCTGCGTGGCTTGTCGCAGAACCTGGTGGTGGAAGAAAACAATCTGCGGCTCGAGTTCAAGCCGACCAGCCTGTTCGCGGATTACATCGTGAAGGAGCCCGCGCGCATCCGTGCGGTCGAGCAGTCCAACAGCACTGCGCTGGTCGACAACCAATATGTCGCCAAGATCTATCGCCGCCTCGAAAGCGGCGCCAATCCGGAGATCGAGATCGGCCGCTATCTCACCGAGGTCGCGCGCTTTCCCAATACACCGGCGCTGCTCGGCAGCATCGAGCTGGTCGAGGGCGACACAAGCAGCGCGATCGGCGTGCTGCATGCCTATGTCGAGAACCAGGGTGACGGCTGGGCCGTCACCACGGGCTATCTCGACCGCTATGTCGACGAGCAACGGGTGTTGCCGGCCGGCGAAACGCAGCGCGAGACCCAGGAGCAGGCGCCCTATCTGCACTTCATGGCCCAGATCGGCCGCCGGCTCGCCGAGCTGCACATGGCGCTCGCCGCCGCAAAATCCGCCGACCTGGCCCCTGAACCTGTCGGTCCCGCGGACATCAAGCGCTGGACGACCGACCTCAGGGCGCGCGCGGAGCGCGTCCTCGAGCGGCTCGCCGATATCAGGGAGGGCCTGCGCGAAAGCGACCGGCCACTGATCGATCGGCTGGTCGCAGTGCGCGCGGCCTTGCCGGACCATATCAACGCGCTCTTGCCATCCGACATCGGCGGGTTGAACATCCGTCATCATGGCGACTTCCGTCTCGGGCAAACTCTGATCGTGAAGGATGACATCTTCATCATCGACTTCGACGGCGATCCGCATCTGGCGCTGGCCGACAAGCGGCGCCGGCTGCCGGCGGCCCGCGACGTCGCGGGCCTCGTCCGCTCGATTGATCTTTCGGTTAACGCGGCGCTCGCCCGGGCGCTCTCGGGCGGGAGCGACGAACAGGGCCGGATCACCACCGCGCTCGAGGAATGGCGCAAACACGCTACCGCGACCTTCCTGTCCGCCTACCGCGAGACCATGACCGACCGGCGGCTCTGGCCGGAAGAGAACCATTCCGCGGAAAGCATGTTAAGGTTTTTCCTGCTTGATCAAGCGTTCGACGAGGTAGAGTACGAGCTGTCCCACCGGCCTGAGGGACTCCACGCGCCGCTGGCCGGCCTGCTTCGCATTCTGTCCAGTGCCGCGAGCGGAGCCCATGCCTAAACTGCCTGCCGAAGCCTATGCGATCATCGAGGGCCGGCACTCCGACCCCTTCCACTATCTCGGACGCCACCCCGAAGGCGGCAAGAATGTCGTGCGCGCGTTTCTGCCCGACGCCTCGAACGTCGAGGCGGTCGGAGAACATGGCGAGGTCGCCAGGCTCGACCGCGTCCACGATTCCGGTCTGTTCATCGGCGCATTGCCCAACGGCTCCAGGCACTACCAGCTCCGGGCAAAATTCGGCGACAACGTCGTCGAATTCGAGGATGCCTATCGTTTCCCGCCGATCCTGACCGACTTCGATCTTTATTTGCTCGGCGAAGGCACGCATCAGCGCCTTTACGACAAGCTCGGGGCGCATCCGATGCGGCTGGAGGGCATCGACGGCATCGGCTTCGTGGTGCTGGCGCCGAATGCGCGGCGCGTCTCGGTGGTCGGCGATTTCAATTTCTGGGACGGACGGCGTCACCCGATGCGGGTGCGCGGCGCCGGGTATTGGGAATTGTTCATTCCCCACGCGAAGGCGGGCGATCATTACAAGTTCGAGATCATCGGGCCACACGGCCACCTGCTGCCGCTGAAATCCGACCCGCTGGCGTTCGCGAGCGAGCTGCGGCCGAAGACCGCCTCCATCGTGTTCGACGAGGCGCACTTGCCGCGGCCGCGCCCCGCGCCCGATGGCATCAACGCGCTGGCGGCACCGATGTCGATCTACGAGGTCCATCTCGGCTCATGGCGACGCAAGGACGGCAACGAATGGCTGAGCTATCGCGATCTCGCCGAGCAGCTGCCGGCCTATGCGCGCGACATGGGCTTCACCCATCTCGAATTCCTGCCTGTCAGCGAGCATCCGTTCGACGGCTCCTGGGGCTATCAGCCGACCGGACTCTATGCGCCGACCAGCCGCTTCGGCGGGCCTGGGGATTTTGCCGCGCTGATCGATGCCTGCCATCGCGAAGGCATCGGCGTGCTGCTCGACTGGGTCCCCGGCCATTTCCCCGACGACCCGCACGGGCTCGGCCAGTTTGACGGCACCTCGCTCTACGAGCACGCCAACCCGCTGCAGGGCCGCCATCTCGACTGGGGCACACTGATCTACAATTACGGCCGCACCGAAGTGACCAACTTCCTGGTCTCGAACGCGCTGTTCTGGCTGGAGCGCTATGCCATCGACGGCCTGCGCGTCGACGCGGTCGCATCCATGCTGTACCTCGACTACAGCCGCCCGCCCGGCGCCTGGATCCCGAACCAGTACGGCGGCCGCGAGAACATCGAGGCGATCAATTTCCTGCGCCGCTTCAACACCGAACTGTTCGCGCGTTTTCCGCAGGCGACCACGGCGGCTGAGGAGTCGACCGCCTGGCCGCAAGTCTCGCGTCCCGTGGAGTTCGGCGGTCTCGGCTTCGGCTACAAGTGGAACATGGGCTGGATGCACGACACGCTGAACTACATCAGCAAGGATCCGATCCACCGCAAATACCACCACGGCGAGATCCTGTTCGGCCTGCACTACGCGTTCTCGGAAAATTTCATCCTGCCGCTGTCGCATGACGAAGTCGTGCATGGCAAACGCTCGATCTTCGGCCGCATGCCTGGTGACGAATGGCAACGCTTTGCCAATCTGCGCGCCTATTACAGCTTCATGTTCGGCCATCCCGGCAAGAAGCTGCTGTTCATGGGCGGCGAGATCGCGCAGAGCAGCGAGTGGAATCACGACCAGTCGCTCGACTGGCACCTGCTCGAATACAAGTACCATCAGGGCATCCAGTCGCTGGTCCGCGACCTCAACCGGCTCTATCGCGCCGTGCCGGCGCTGCACCAGATGGATTGCGACCAGGCCGGCTTCGAATGGCTGATCACTGATGATGCCAACCGCAACGTTTTCGCCTGGCTGCGCAAGGGCTTTGACGACCACGCGCGGTGTCTCGTGGTCGTCAACTTCTCGCCCAATGTCTATCGCAACTACCGCGTCCCCGTGCCGTTCGCCGGCAAGTGGAAAGAGGTGTTCAATTCGGACTCCGCCCATTATGGCGGCACCAATGTCGGGAACATCGGCGAGGTCCAGACCGTTGACGGCAAGGCGCCCGAGCTCCGTCTCACCATTCCGCCACTCGCTGCGATCTTCCTCGTTCCGGAAAGCTGACCGATGCGCCTGACTGCTGGATCGCCCGCCCGCCTCGGTGCAAGCTGGGACGGCCGCGGCACCAACTTCGCGCTGTTCTCCGCCAACGCGCAGAAGGTCGAGCTGTGCCTGTTCGACACCCAAGGGCGCCGCGAGCTCGAGCGCATCGAGTTGCCGGAGCGTACCGAGGACGTCTGGCATGGCTATCTCAACGACGTCTCGCCGGGCCAGCTCTACGGCTATCGCGTGCACGGTCCCTACGAGCCCGAGCATGGCCACCGCTTCAATGCCAACAAGCTGCTGCTCGATCCTTACGCGAAGCGCCTCGCGGGGCGACTGGTGTGGAGCGACGCCCATTTCGCCTACCGCACCGGCTCGGCGCGCGAGGACTTGTCGTTCGACCGGCGCGACAATGCGCGCGGCATGCCCAAGGCCGTCGTGGTCGACGAGACCTTCAACTGGGGCCGCCGCGAGATCCGCCCCAACATCCCCTGGGAAGACACCATCATCTACGAAGCCCACGTCAAGGGCCTGACGCAGAAGCGCGACGACGTGCCGCCGAATTTGCGCGGCACCTATGGCGGCCTGTCGTCGCCCGCGATGATCGAGCATTTGAAGAAGCTCGGCGTCACCACGATCGAGTTGCTGCCGATCCACAGTTTCGTCGACGACCGCATCCTGGTCGAGAAGAAGCTCGCCAATTATTGGGGCTACAATACGTTATCCTTCTTCGCGCCCGAGCCGCGCTACGCTCAGGACAATGCACTCGACTCCTTCCGCACCACGGTCGCGCGTCTGCACGATGCCGGCATCGAGGTGATGCTAGATGTCGTCTACAACCACACCGCCGAGGGCAACCATCTCGGACCGACGCTGTGCTACCGCGGCATCGACAACGCCTCTTATTACTGGCTGAACCGCGAGAACCCGCGCTACTATGACGACTTCACCGGCTGCGGCTCGTCGGTGAACCTCACCCATCCGCGCGTGCTGCAGATGGTGATGGATAGCTTGCGCTACTGGGTCGAGGTCTGTCACGTCGACGGCTTCCGCTTCGATCTCGCCACGACGCTGGCGCGCGGCCCGAACGGTTTCGATCGCGGCATCTCGTTCCTCACCGCGATCCGGCAGGACCCGGTGCTGGCGGCCGTCAAGCTCGTCGCCGAGCCGTGGGACCTCGGCCTCGGCGGCTATCAGGTCGGCGCATTCCCCTCGCAATGGTCGGAGTGGAACGATCGCTATCGCAGCGCCATGCGCCGCTACTGGAGCGGCGAAGGCAGCCTGATCGGCGACATCTCCAGCCGCATGACGGCGTCCTCCGACCTGTTCAACCACGACGGACGGCGGCCCCGCGCCAGCATCAACCATATCACCGTGCATGACGGCTTCACGCTCGCCGACCTCTTCAGCTATAACGAGAAGCACAACGAGGCCAACGGCGAGGACAATCGCGACGGCTCCAACGACAACCACAGCAACAATTGCGGTATCGAGGGTCCGACCGACGATCCCGATATCGTAGCGCTGCGGCGGCAGCTGCGCAAGAACGCGCTGGCCTGCCTGATGCTGGCGCAGGGCATTCCCCTGATCCTTGCCGGCGACGAGGTCGGCAACACGCAATCCGGCAACAATAACGCTTACTGCCAGGACAACGAGGTCGGCTGGGTCGGCTGGGAGAATCTCGGCAAGGAGGGCGACGACATGGTCAGGTTTGTCGCCGATCTCGCCGACATCCGCCGCCGCTTCTCGCAGCTGCGCAGCCATCGCTGGCTCGACGGCCGGCCCAAGGATGGCATTTCCTACGGCGCGCTGTGGCTGACGCCCGAAGGCAACGAGATGACGGAGAGCGACTGGACATTCCCGGACGGGCGGTTCCTGTCTTATGTGATGGGACCGATGGAACCGGCCAGCGCGGCAATATTTATCGTATTGAACGCCGCTCCCGAAGAGATCGCATTCAAATTGCCCAAAATGCCCGAATACAAGAGCTGGCAGCAGATCCTGAACACGACGGATGCCAAGCTGAACAGCGTTGACTTCCTGCCGGGAAGCGACAGCAAGGCGCCGCCCCGCTCTGTGCTCGCCTTCGCGGGGGCGCTATGAGGCCATCGTTCGGGGCGAAGCCGACCAAGGATGGCGTGTCGTTCCGTTTGTGGGCACCAGGTGCGCGTCGGGTCGATCTCCTGCTCGAGCGACGACATGCGATGCAGCGCCGGCAGGACGGTTGGTACGTCGCCGAGATTGCCGACCTGCCCGTCGGCAGCCGCTACAAATTCAGGATCGACGACGACATCGACGTGCCCGATCCCGCCTCCGCGTTCCAGCCGGAGGACGTGTTCGGTCCGAGCGAGGTGATCGATCACGATGGCTTCGCTTGGCGCGCGGAGGACTGGCGCGGACGTCCCTGGGAAGAGACGGTGCTGATCGAGGCCCATGTCGGCACCTTCACGGCGGAAGGAAGCTACCGCGCCATGATCGACAAGCTCGATCATCTCGTCGCGACCGGTATCACCGCGCTGGAGCTGATGCCGCTGGCCGATTTTGCCGGCCGCCGCGGTTGGGGCTATGACGGCGTGCTGTGGTACGCGCCCGACAGCGCCTATGGCCGGCCGGAAGAGCTGAAGACGCTGATCGACGCAGCGCATCTGCGCGGGCTGATGGTATTTCTGGACGTCGTCTACAATCACTTCGGTCCCGAGGGAAACTATCTCGGACGCTACGCGCCTGGTTTCTTCACCGACGCGCACACACCCTGGGGCAGCACGATCGATTATCGCGTGTCGCAGGTCCGGGCCTTTGCCGTCGAGAACGCGTTGTCCTGGCTCACCGACTATCGCTTCGACGGCTTGAGGCTCGATGCCGCCAACCACATCATGGCGATTCCGGGCGAGCAGTCGATGCTGCAAGACCTCAGCGTCGCCGCGGGCGAGCTCGCGCGGGTCACAGGGCGGCACATCCATCTCGTGCTGGAGAACGGCGACAACCGCGCCAGCCTGCTCGACGCTGCGCAGGAGCCGCCGAATGGCAAATATCGCGCACAGTGGAATGACGATTATCACCACGCCTGGCACGTGATGCTGACCGGCGAGCACGCCGGCTATTACGCCGATTATCAGACGCCGCGCATGGATCTGGCGCGTGCACTCGCCTCCGGCTTCGTCTATCAGGGCGAGATCTCGGAGTTCTGGGGCAAGAAGCCGCGTGGCGAACCGAGCGGCGAGCTGCCGCCGGCGACCTTCGTCAACTTCCTGCAGAACCATGACCAGATCGGCAACCGGCCTCTCGGCGAGCGCCTCGAGAGCCTGGCACCGCCCGTGCAGATCGAGGCCGCACTCGCGGTGACGTTGCTCGCGCCGATGGTACCCATGCTGTTTCAGGGCGAGGAATGGGGCTCGAAAGTCCCCTTCCCGTTCTTCTGCGACTTCCAGGGCGGGCTCGCCGAGGCCGTGCGCAAGGGCCGCAAGCAGGAATATGCGTGGGCCTATGAGAAGTACGGCGACGAGGTGCCCGATCCGCTCGACCCGGCCACGCCGCAATCGGCGGTGCTGGACTGGACCAGCCGCACGCCGGAGCAAAATGCCCGGCTCGCGCTGGTGCGCGAGCTCCTCGTGCTCCGCCGCAACGAGATCATGCCACGGCTGAAGGGGGCGCGCTTCGGCAATGCCGAGGCAACGGACAACGGCGTGCTCACCGCGCATTGGCGCATGGCTGACGGCGCGACCCTGCGTCTCCTTGCCAACCTCTCCGACAAGGATGTTGCGTATTCCAACAGCATGACGGGCGCGCCGATCTGGGGCGGCGCGACCGGCGACCGGCTATCACCCTGGTCGGTGATCTGGCATCTCGGAGGTTGATATGCCTTCGGCGATTCCTCTCGCGACTTACCGGCTTCAGCTCACCTCGGATTTCGATTTCGACAAGGCCGCCGCCGTGGTGCCTTACCTCAAGGCGCTGGGCATCACCCATCTCTACGCCTCGCCGGTGATGAAGGCGCGCAAGGGCTCGACCCACGGTTACGACACGGTCGACCACAGCCAGTTCAATCCCGAGCTTGGCGGCGAAGCCGGGTTTGACCGGCTGAGCGAAGCGCTGGCACGTCACGACCTCGGGCTCATCATCGATTTCGTGCCCAACCATGTCGGCGTGCATTTTTCCGACAATCCCTGGTGGCTGGACGTGCTGGAATGGGGCCAGGCCTCGCCGCACGCAGTCTCCTTC
Source organism: Bradyrhizobium sp. CCBAU 51627 (assembly GCF_028128765.1). Classification (GTDB taxonomy): domain Bacteria; phylum Pseudomonadota; class Alphaproteobacteria; order Rhizobiales; family Xanthobacteraceae; genus Bradyrhizobium. The sequence continues at coordinate 97,618 of NZ_LBJG01000024.1, read as the reverse complement.
GATATCGACTGGGATCAATTGCCCTACCGTGCCCGTGGTGGCGTGCTGCTGCCGATCCTCGGATCGTCCTATGGCGAGGCTCTGGAGCGCGGCGATATCGAGTTGCGCTACGATCCCGGCGAAGGCAGCTTTTCAGCCTGGTATTTCGAACATCGGCTGCCGATCGTGCCGGAGCGCTATGGTGAGATATTGCGGATGATCGTCAAGGAGGCAGACGCCGCCGAGACCGAAGGGGGCAGACGCCTGCTCTCGCTCGCCGCGCGCTACACCGGCTTGCGCCGTCCCAACCGCAAGGAGGCCCCCGCCTTCAAGGCGGAGCTGACGGATATCGCTGGCGCAGCCGGCATCATCGCCCACGGCCTTGCCGCTTACCGCGCCGGCAAGGATCGCCCGGCACAGACACTGGCGCTGCATCACCTGCTGGAGCGGCAGAACTACAAGCTCGGCCATTGGCGCCTTGCATCGAGCGACATCAATTATCGCCGCTTCTTCGACGTCAACGGACTTGCCGGACTGCGGGTCGAGGACGCGAGCACTTTTGCCGCCACGCATCGGCTGGTGAAGCAACTCGTCGCCGACGGCAGACTGCAAGGCATCCGCCTCGATCACATCGACGGCCTGCGCGATCCCGCGCAATATTGCCAGCGGCTGCGCCGGCTGGTGCGCGACGCGCAGGGCAACACAAAACCGTTCTATACCGTGATCGAAAAGATCCTGTGCGAGCACGAGAAGCTGCCGCATTTCGCCGGCGTGCAGGGCACCACCGGCTATGAGTGGATGAACGCGATCACCCAGGTGCTGGTGGATGCCAAGGGGCTGGACGCACTGGACGAGACCTGGCGACAGATCAGCAACCGGCCGCCGCGGCTCGCGCCCTACGTCAAGGAGGCCAAAAGGCGCGTGCTGGAAACGCTGCTGACCAGCGAATTCATCGTGCTGACGCGCCTGCTCGCACGCATCGCCAACGGCCACTATTCGACCCGTGATTTCTCCGCCGACAGCCTGCGGCAGGCACTCGAATTATACGTGCTGCATTTCCCGGTCTACCGCACCTATCTGACGCATAGCGGCCCGACCGCCCTCGACCGCAAGCTGATCGACGACACCATCGCGCGCGCCCGCGCCGAATGGTTCGCCGCCGACGAAGGCATTTTCGACTTCCTGCGCGATGCCCTGACCATGGACTTGCTCAAGCCCGGTCGTCCACCGCACAGCGCCCCGCGTGTGCGCCGCTTCGCGCTGAAAGTGCAGCAGTTCACCGGGCCTGTCATGGCGAAGTCGCTGGAGGACACGGCGTTCTACCAGTTCCATCGACTGCTCGCACTCAACGAGGTCGGCGGCGATCCCGCGAGCAAGGGCCTCACTATCCCCGCCTTCCACGAGGCGATGCGGGCGCGCGCCAGGGAATGGCCGCAAGGGATGACCGCGACCGCGACCCACGATACCAAGCGGGGCGAGGACGCCCGCGCGAGAATCGCGGCGCTCAGCGAGATCCCTGGCGAATGGACCAGCGCGGTGGCACGCTGGAAGGTGCTGAACGCGCCGCACCTCGCGCTTCACGGCCATCTGCGCGCGCCATCGGCAACCTTCGAATACATGCTCTATCAGACCCTGCTCGGCGCCTGGCCGCTGGAGGAGCCGGATGCCGGTTTCGTCGAACGCATCCAGGCCTATGCGCTGAAAGCCGCACGCGAAGGCAAGGAGGAGACGAGCTGGCTCAACCCTCACGAGGCTTATGAGAGCGGCATCAAGAGCTTCATCGGGAAGATCCTCGATCCGGCACTATCGGGCGAATTCCTGGACGCGCTCCGGACCCTGGCCCGGCGCGTTGCGCTGCTTGGCGCACTGAATTCGCTGAGCCAGCTCACGTTGAAGGCCACACTGCCGGGGGTTCCCGATTTCTACCAAGGCACCGAATTCTGGGACTTGTCGCTGGTCGATCCCGACAACCGCCGGCCGGTGGATTTTGCCGCGCGAGAGGCGGCGCTGGGCGCGCTGCACAATCCGGATTGGCGCGGCCTGACCAGGTCGCGGCCCGACGGCCAGATCAAACTGGCCTGGACGCGACACCTGCTCAAGCTGCGCAATGAGCTCCCCGACATCTTTGCCCAGGGCGACTACCGGCCGCTCGACGTCCAAGGTGCGCACGCCGATCATGTCATCGCCTTCGCTCGCCGCCGTGGCCGAACCGCGGCGATCGTCGTGGTCGCGCGCCAGTTCGCCCCTTTTACGCAAGCGGGTCGGGAATGGCCAACGCTCGAAGGATTCGACGCAACGGTCGACATCACCGGCTATACCGCACCTCACCTGACAAGCAATCAACTCCCCGTCGCGCAGGTTTTCCGTGATTTTCCCGCCGCCGTCATCGAAGCTCGTGCGGCAAGCGCCATCAGGGCTCCGCGGCAGCGCCTCAGCTCCTGAACCTACTTCCCCTCGTCCTTGGTCAGCAGCAATTGCCCGCGCTTCTTGATCGTCGCCTGCGCCATCTCGGCAAAGCGCTGGAGCAGCCAGGGCAGCACCACCTGCACCTTGACGTGATCGTCGGCAACATCGACCTGACCGCTCGCGACCTGGCCGAGCGCGCGGATTCGAAAATTCATGCTGTCGCCGGTCCAGCGCTCCTCCTCGACCTGCATGACTGGAATGCTCGCTGCGGCGCGGCCGAGGCCGGTCTTGAGGCGACGTAGCGCCTCCTCGCGGCCGAGGCGATGCGGAATGGAGACGACAAGCGGTGCTGACATGGCTTTGCCCCGTGATGAGTGATCCTCATCTAATCATGCCGGCTCGGCGAACAAAGGTTCCATGCAAGTCGGACCTGCGGCCCCGTTGCAAGACCGGAACTTTAAAACCGGGGCCAAGTTGCCTCCGCACCACAGGGACAGGTTCAAGCGACCCTTTGAAAAAAGGGCTGGAGGAAATTCATGTCTATTGGTCTGATCGTTCTGATCATCTTGATCATCGCACTGCTCGGCGGCTTCAGCGGCGTCGGCGGCGGCCCGTTCTATGGCACCGGCTATTACGGCGGCGGCGGCCTCGGGCTCGTCATCATCATTCTGCTGATCCTGCTGTTGATGGGAAGGATTTAGCGGCACTGCGAGAATCTCGTGAGGTGGGCAAAGGCGCCCTTGCGCCGTGCCCACCATCTCTCCCGGTCGCAAAAAAGCGTGGGCACGCTTCGCTTTGCCCACCCTGCGGCAGTTGCTCCCATAGCACCGGCCTACTTCATCTTTCCCGCCAGCTTCTTCATCGCCGCCTTGATCGAAGCGGCCGCATCGTCATAGCCATCCCAAGCCTTCGACCGCGGTAGCAAACCGGGCACCGTGCGCAGGGTGTATCGCTTCGGATCGAGATCGCTCTTCACCTGCGCCCAGGTCAGCGGCATCGACACCGTGGCGCCGGCGCGTGCACGCGGCGACAATGGGGCCACCGCCGTCGACATGCGGTCGTTGCGCAGATAATCGAGGAAGATCTTTCCCTTGCGCTGCTTCTTCGACATGTTGAGCAGATAGCGCTCGGGATCGTCATCCGCCATCCACTGGCAGACGCCTTGCGCGAATGCCTTGGCCTCCTTCCAGTCCACCTTGTCGCGCGCGCCGTGAAGCAGCGGCACCACGACGTGGAGGCCCTTGCCGCCGGTGGTCTTGCAGAAGCTTTCCATGCCGAGACCGGTCAGACGCTGCCGCATCTCCTTCGCCGCCTGCACGACCGCGGCGAAGTCGATATCGGGCGCCGGATCGAGATCAAACACCAGCCGCCCCGGCGTGTCGTAGGCATTGGGGGCGCAGTTCCAGGGGTGCAACTCGACCCCGCCGATCTGCGCAACGGCAGCGAGCCCCTCGATCCGGTCGATCTGCAGGTAAGGCTTGCGGTCGCCGGAGACTCTTGCGAGTTCGAGCAGGTTCGACGTGCCCTGCATGGCATGCCGCTGGAAGAAGCATTCGCCCTTGATGCCGTCGGGGGCGCGGATCAACGAGCATGGCCGGCCCTTCAGGTGGACAATCATCCATTCACCGACGGCTTCGAAATAGCGCGCGAGATCCAGCTTGGTCACCGGATGGCCCTCACCGTCGTCGGGCCAAAGCTCCTTGTCCGGCTTGGAGATGACAACACCCATCACCTCCGCGGTGCCGCCTGCCTGCTTCGCGGACCGAACGGATTTCGCATTTGCCCGGGATTTCGCCCGCCCCCTGGTCGAGGGCTCGGCGAGCTCGGTATCGACGGGCGTCTCGGCCTCGACCTCCTCAGCCGGCTTGTCCTGACGCAGGCCCTTGAACGCGGCCTGGCGGATATTGCCCTCGGCTGTGAAGCCGGCGAATTCGATCTCGGCCACGAGCTCGGGCTTCAGCCAGTGCACCTCGCGGGTCTTCTTCGGCGCATTCTTGCCGCCGAAGGGGCTCTCCTTGGCTTCCATGGCTTTCAGCGACGGCATGATCCGCTTGATCTTGTCGGCGCCAAAGCCGGTCCCGACCATGCCGACGAAGGCGAGATGGTCGCCGCGATGCACGCCGGCCATCAAGGAGCGGAATTTGCCATTGGTGGTTTTGTAGCCGCCGATCACGACCTCATGGCCGGCGCGGCATTTCGACTTGGTCCAGCTCTCCGTTCGTCCCGAGCGATAAGGTGCATCGAGCTTCTTCGACACCACGCCTTCGAGCTCGAGCTTGCAGGCCGATTGCAGCACCGCCTCGCCGCCGCTCTCGAAATGCTCGACATAGCGGATCTGCGCCGATTTCCGCTTGCGCGCCTCCAGCAAATCCTTGAGCCGTGCCTTGCGCTCGCCGAGCGGCAGACGGCGGTAGTCCTGTCCCTCGGCAAACAGCAGGTCGAAGGCAAAGAAGATGAGGCTTTCGGTCTTGCCGTCCGACAGCGCGGCCTGAAGCGAGGAGAAATTCGGCGCGCCGTTGTGGTCGAGCGCAACGATCTCGCCGTCGATCATCACGTCCGGCAGTGCGCCGGCCTCCTTCGCGATGCCCGCAAACTTGTCGGTCCAATCGAGGCCCTTGCGCGTCTTCAGCGTCGCCTCGCCGTCCTCGACCCGGAGTTGGACGCGATAACCGTCGAACTTGATCTCGTGGCACCAGCCTTCGCCGGCGGGTGGCCGTTCGACCGGGGTGCAGAGCTGCGGCGCGACGAAATCCGGCATCGCCGAGACCTTCCCGGCGTTCGTGGCCGTCGTCGTCTTCTTTCCCGCCTTTCGAACCTTCAAGGCCGTGCGCGGCGCAGGCTGCAAGGTCCTGCCTTTGGTCTCCTCCGTGCGATTGGACTGCCAGACGGCATTGGCTTTGCCCGCCCCCTTCGGCAGCATGAACGGCTTGGGCGCGCGCCCCTTGCCTTCGGCGATCTGCTCCATCGCTCGGCCGGAAGCGACGGATTTGTCTTCCTCCAGAATATCGTTATCCGCACCCTCGCGAACATATTCGTCGCGGTGCTTGATCAAGAGCCAATTGGTGCGCTTCTCGCCGCCGCGGTTGCGCATACGCACCAGCACCCAGCTGCCATGCAACTTGTCGCCGTGAAGGGTGAATTTGAGGTCGCCCTTCTTGAAACCGGCCTCCGGATCCTCCGCTTCCCACGTGCCGCGGTCCCACAGCATCACTGTGCCGCCACCATATTGGCCTTCCGGAATGGTGCCTTCGAAATCGCCGTAGTCGAGCGGGTGATCCTCGACCTCGACCGCCAGCCGCTTGTCGTGCGGATCGAGCGAGGGCCCTTTCGTCACGGCCCAGGACTTGAACACGCCGTCGAATTCGAGCCTGAGATCGTAATGCAGCCGGGTCGCATCATGCTTCTGGATCACGAAGCGACGCTGCTTCGAGGGCGCCACGGCGGTCCTGCCCGACGGTTCGGGCGTCTTCTCGAAATCACGCTTCTTGCGGTAGGTGGATAGTTTTTGCAGCACGACCGGTCCCGCTTCTCTTTCGGCATTCAGCCTATCACGGCCAAAGTCCCGCCCGGAACCAAAACCCGATCGCGCGGTTGGGGTTCCAAAACGCCTTGAAATCGCTGGAGAATGGAATGGCCCCGCACGCCTATTGGAAAGGAACGTTGAAACTGTCGCTGGTCAGTTGCCCGGTCGTGCTCTATCCGGCGACCACCGCCGCCGAGAAGACGCGGTTTCACCTGATCAACCGCGAGACGGGGAACCGGCTCAAGCAGCAGATGATCGATTCGGAAACCGGCGAGGTGGTCGAGAGCGAACAGAAGGGTCGCGGCTACGAGCTGCGCAAGGGCAAATATGTCGCGATCGAGCCGGAGGAGCTCGAGGCGGTGCAGATCGAGAGCAATCATACCATCGACATCGAGAGCTTCGTGCCGAGCGAAGAGATCGACCAGCGCTATCTCAACCACCCCTACTACATCGCACCCGACGGCAAGGCCGCCGTCGACGCCTTCGCGGTGATCCGCGACGCCATGAAGGATCAGGACCGCGTGGCGCTCGCAAAAATCGTGCTCACCAATCGCGAGCACATCATCGCGATCGAGCCGCTCGGCAAGGGCCTGCTCGGCACCACTTTGCGCTTTCCTTACGAGCTGCGCGACGAGGACCAGTTCTTCGACGACATCAAGAGCCCGAAGATCACCAGGGACATGGTCGATCTCGCCGGCCATATCCTGCACACCAAGGCGGCGCATTTCGATCCGAGCAAGTTCAAGGACGAGTACGAGACCGCGCTGAAGGCCCTGGTGAAACGCAAGGCAAGCGGCAGGACCATCGAGCTTCCCGAACCGGAGGAGCGGCCGAGCAACGTCGTCAGCCTGATGGATGCGCTGAAGCAGAGCCTGAAGGGCCGCGGCGGAAAGAAGACCGCGGCGAAGTCCCACGCAAGAAGGGCGACGGGACGGCGGCAAGCTGCGAGGAAGACCCACCGCTCGACGGCACGGCACCGGAAGGCGGGCTGAGGAGGCTGCCCGCCTAGTCCTCGACATCGTGGGGTGGGCACAGCGAGGCGTGCCACGTATCGTTTCCGATCGAGAGAGTTGGTGGGCACGGCGCTTTGCACCTTTGCCCCCCTACAGGTCTGGAATCAATCCCCCGCCTTGAGCCGATACCCGATCCCTGTCTCGGTCAACACATATTGCGGCCGCTCCGGATCGGTTTCGATCTTCTGGCGCAGTTGGCGAACATAGACGCGTAAGTATTGCGCGTCGGTCAGCTCGTCCCAGAGCTCCTTGAGCAGGAATCTGTGGGTCAGCACCTTGCCGGCGTGCTGCACCAGCACGCGCAGCAGGTCGTACTCCTTCGGCGACAGCCTGATCTCGCGCTCGCCGAGCTTGACGATGCGGCGCACGAGATCGACCGAGAGATCGCCGCTGCGGAATACCGGGCGCTCGCCTTGCACCTGGAGCTGATGGCGCAGCGCGGCGCGCAAGCGCGCCAGCAGCTCGTCCATGCCGAATGGCTTGGTCAGATAATCATCGGCGCCGAGATCGAGCGCCTGCACCTTGCCGGCCTCGTCACCACGGCTCGACAGCACCACGATCGGTACGCTCTCATTGCGGGCGCGGATGGTGCGCAGCAGCTCGTGCCCCTGGATGTCGGGCAGGCCGAGATCGAGGATAATCAGCGCCGGCTGCTCCGTGAGCTTCTCCAGCGCGCCTCTGCCGTTCGACGCTTCCAGGATCTCGTAGCCCTGCGTCGACAGCCCCATCCGTAGCAATTTGCGGATCGGCGGCTCGTCGTCGATGACCAGGACCTTGATCGGGGCGGCGCTCATGCGGCGGTATCCAATGCGTGGGTCTGCGCCGGAACAGGCAGGCGGATGGTGAGGATCGCGCCGCTTCGGTCACTCCGATTGGCAGCTGAGATCGTTCCGCCCATCGCCTCGACGAAGCCGCGGGAAATGGCGAGCCCAAGTCCTGTGCCGGGACGGACGTGATCGCCCTTCTGCACACGATAGAACTTGTCGAACACGCTCTCGAGCTCGTCCGGCGGAATGCCATCGCCTTCGTCGGCGACCTCCAGGAGCACCTGGTCACGTTCGCGCCGGCTCCTGATGGCGATCGTCGTGTCGGGCGCCGAATATTTCGCGGCATTGTCGAGCAGGTTGAAGAGCGCTTGCTCGAACAGCACGGCATCGAGCTCGAGCATCGGCAGATCGGCGGCCAGGAGCAGTTCCACCCTGTGTGCGGTCAGGATCTTGGAGGCCCGCCGCAGCGCGCTGCCGACGATCTCGCCGAGATCGTGCAGAGCGGTGTTGGGCACGATCGCCCCGGACTCGAGCTTGGTCATGTCGAGCAGATTGGCGATGAAGCGATTGAGCCGCTCGGACTCGTCGATCACGGTGGCGAGCAGGTCCCGCTTCTCGGTGTCGGACAGCGCGCTGGCGAGATCGCGCAGGGTCGAGGCCGCGCCCAGCACCGAGGCGAGCGGCGTCTTCAGGTCGTGCGAGATCGAGGTCAACAGCGCGGAACGCAGCCGCTCGGATTCGACGGTGCGCTTGACGCGGTCCATGTCCTCGACCAGCAGCACGCGCTCGATCGCGAGCGCGCCCTGGTCGACCAGCGCGTCCAGCAGCCGGCGCTGGTCCGGCGTCAGCAGCGGGCCGGTGCGATCGTTGTCGATGCCGATCACCCCGATCGGCCCGCGCCCGGTGCGCATCGGCAGGAACAGCCGCTTTGCGCCCGGCAGCGTATCCGCACCGCGGCCGGCGGAGCGATCATTGCTCCAGGCCCAGTTCGCGGCGGCAAGGTCGGCCTGGTCGAGCTGGTCCTCCGGCGGATAGCCGGACTTCACCGTCAAAAGCCCGTCCTCCGGCAGCAACAGCACCACGCGGACCTTCAGCATCAACGCGATCTGATAGGCCGTCGCCCACAGCACGTCGTCCAGCGTCGCGGTGCCGGCGAGCTTGCGGCTGAACGCATGGAGTTGCTCGGTCATCCTGATCCGGCCGGTCGCGGTGTCGGCCTGGGTGCGCACGCGCGCTGCGACATTGGAGACGAGCATCGCCACCACCGTGAACAGGATGAAGGCGGCGACGTTGGTCGGATCGGTGATCGTGAAGGTGTAGATCGGCGGGATGAAGAAGAAATTGTAGCAGAGCGACGCCGCCACCGTCGCCAGCAGGGACGGCCACAGGCCGTACCGGACGGCAACCGCCACCACCGAAGTCAGCAGCACGAGATCGACATTCTCGATGCCAAAATGGGGCTGGATCAGCTCTGCGGCGCCGAGACCGATCAGCACAATCCCGAGCGCCTTCAAGTAAGGCAGCGGATCGAACGGCTCGGACCGCACTGCGGTTTGCACCGCGCTCCTGGCCGCGGCCTCGTCAGGCAGCTCGTTGCCGGCGATGACATGGACCGTGATGTTGCCGGCGCGGCGCACCAGGTCGTGCACGACCGAGCCGCGCGTCATCTCGAACCAGCGCGAGCGGGTCGACTTGCCGATCACGATCTGGGTGACGTTGTTACCTTGCGCAAAATTGATGACGTCGTCGGCGATGCGGCGGCCGACCGCCGGAATGGTCAGCGCCTCCCCGCCGAGCGATTCGGCGAGCCGCAGCGTATCGGCGAGCCGGTCGCGCTCCTTGTCCGAGAGCTGGAGAGAGCGCCGCGTCTCGATCGAGAGCGCGGTGAACGGCGCATGCAGCCGGTCGGCCAGCCGCTTCGTGTATCGCACCAGCCCCGCCGCGCGCGGATCCTCGCTGACACAGACGAGGATGCGCTCGCCCGCGGCCCAGGGACCGGCGATGGCGTTGGCCTGCATATGGGTGAGCAGCTGCTCGTCGACCCGTTCCGCCGTGCGCCGCAGCGCAAGCTCGCGCAGCGCGGTCAGATTGCCGGGCGAGAAATAATGCTCCAGCGCCCGCTCGGCCTGTTTGGGGACGTAGACCTTGCCCTCGCGCAGGCGCTGGATCAGATCGTCGGGCGTGAGATCGATCAGCTCGATCGCATCGGCGCGGTCGAAGATCGAATCCGGCACGGTCTCGCGCACCCGGACATGGGTGATCTGGGCGACGACGTCGTTCAAGCTCTCGATGTGCTGGATGTTGACGGCGGTGTAGACGTCGATGCCGTGGGACAGCAGCTCCTCGACATCGAGATAGCGTTTGGGGTGGCGGCTGCCGGCAGCGTTGGTGTGAGCGAGTTCGTCGACAAGTGCAATCTGCGGCCGTCGGGCGATGACGGCATCGAGGTCCATTTCCTCGACGATCTGGCCGCGGTAATCGAGCCGCTTGCGCGGGACGACCTCGAGCCCTCTCACCAGCGCCTCGGTCTCGGCGCGACCATGGGTCTCGACGAAGCCGACCACGACGTCGACGCCGGCCTTGCGCCTGGCATGGGCGCTTTGCAGCATCTCGTAGGTCTTGCCGACGCCGGGGGCGGCGCCGACGAAAATCTTCAGCTTGCCGCTCGCGCTCTCCTCCCGGCGCGCAGCCTGCAGCAGCGCCTCCGGCGACGGACGTTGTTCGGGATCGCGGCGCTGCTGAACCATTAGTTCAGTATAATCATCCCGGCATTCTCAGCCTAGAGCGCTACTTCGCGGATGCTCGATCCAGCGCGAGGTTCAGCGCAAGAACGTTAACCCTGGGTTCGCCGAGCAGGCCGAGCAGACGGCCTTCCGTGTTGGCGGCGACGAGCTGCTTCAGCGCATCCTCGGACATATTCCGGACCTTGGCCACGCGCGGCACCTGGAATTGCGCCGCCTCCGGAGAGATGTCGGGGTCGAGACCGCTTGCCGAAGTCGTGACCAGATCGACGGGCACGGCGGCGTTCGGGTTCTCGGCCTTCAGCTTGTCCACGTCCTCCTTCAGCCGATCGGCCAGCGCCTTGCTGGTCGGGCCGAGATTGGAGCCGCCCGAATTGGCGGCGTTGTAAGGCGCGGGGACCGTCTTGGTCGAATCATTGGGGTCCGGCGCCAGCGTCGCCGAGGGGCGGCCGTGGAAATATCTGTCGGCCCTAAACTCCTGTCCGATCAGGGTGGAGCCGATCACCTTGCCGTCCTTCTCGATCAGGCTGCCTTGTGCCTTGGCGGGGAAGATCGCGCCGGCGATGCCGGTCATGGCGAGCGGATAGGCCAGGCCCGTGATGGTGGTGAGCGCCAGCAGCAGGACGATGGCGGGGCGGATTTCTCTGAGCATGTGGTTCTCCAATTTCTTCCGTCATTGCGAGGAGCGAAGCGACGAAGCAATCCAGGCTGCCAATCGTCGAAACATTTCTGGATTGCTTCGCTTCGCTCGCAACGACATGGGTTATGCCAGGTGCAAGGCAACGACGACGAGGTCGATCGCCTTGATGCCGATGAAGGGAATGACGATGCCCCCTAAGCCGTAGATCAAGAGGTTACGGCGAAGCAGCGCGCCGGCACCGACCGCACGATAAGCAACGCCCTTCAGCGCCAGCGGGATCAGGCCGATGATGATGAGCGCGTTGAAGATGATCGCCGACAGGATGGCGCTCTGCGGGCTCGACAGGTTCATGACGTTGAGCACGTTGAGCTGGGGGTAGAACGCCAGGAACATCGCCGGGATGATCGCGAAATACTTGGCGACGTCGTTGGCGATCGAGAAGGTCGTCAGCGCACCGCGCGTCATCAACAGCTGCTTGCCGATCTCGACCACCTCGATCAGCTTGGTCGGGTTGGAATCGAGGTCGACCATGTTGCCTGCCTCGCGGGCGGCCTGGGTGCCGGTGTTCATGGCGACGCCGACATCGGCCTGCGCGAGCGCCGGCGCGTCGTTGGTGCCGTCGCCGCACATGGCGACCAGCTTGCCCTTGGCCTGCTCGTCGCGGATCAGCTTGAGCTTGTCCTCGGGCGTTGCCTGCGCCAGGAAGTCGTCCACGCCGGCCTCCGCAGCAATCGCAGCGGCCGTCATCGGGTTATCACCGGTGATCATGATGGTGCGGATGCCCATGCGGCGCAGCTCGGCGAAGCGCTCGCGGATGCCGCCCTTGACGATGTCCTTGAGCTGGACGATCCCGAGCAATCTGCCATCCTTGGCGACGGCCAGCGGCGTGCCGCCGGACTTCGACACGTCATCGGCAATGGCCTGGATCTCACGGCCGAGTTCGGAAAGAGCGGCAGGCTGCATCGCCCGCGCCGTGTTGCCGGACGCAACCGCAGTCGGCGCGCCGCCGCCGAGATAATTGAGCATGGCATCAACCGCGCCCTTGCGCACCGACGAGCCGCCGGCATCGACGCCGCTCATGCGGGTCTGGGCGCTGAACGGGATGAAGGTCGCGCCAAGCTCGGCCATGTCGCGGCCACGGATGCCGTACTTCTCCTTCGCCAGCACGACGATCGAGCGGCCTTCCGGCGTCTCGTCGGCGAGCGAGGCCAGCTGGGCCGCGTCCGCCAGCTCCTGCTCGGTCACGCCGCGCACGGGGCGGAAGGCGGTCGCCTGGCGGTTGCCGAGGGTGATGGTGCCGGTCTTGTCGAGCAGCAGCGTGTCGACGTCGCCGGCGGCCTCGACCGCGCGGCCGGACATCGCCAGCACGTTGAAGCGCACCAGACGATCCATGCCGGCGATACCGATCGCCGAGAGCAGCGCGCCGATCGTGGTCGGGATCAGCGTCACGAACAGCGCGACCAGCACGATCACCGAGATCGAGCCACCGGCATAGGCCGCGTAGCTCGGAATGGTGACGGTCGCGAACACGAAGATGATGGTGAGGCCGGCCAGCAGGATGTTGAGCGCAATCTCGTTCGGCGTCTTGGCCCGTTCAGCGCCCTCGACCAGCCTGATCATTCGGTCGATGAAGGTCGAGCCCTGCGCGGCTGTGATGCGGACGCGGATCCAGTCGGACAGCACCTGGGTGCCGCCCGTCACCGCCGAGCGGTCGCCACCGGATTCGCGGATCACAGGAGCGGATTCGCCGGTAATCGCAGCTTCGTTGACGGAGGCGACGCCCTCGATCACCTCGCCGTCGGATGGGATGATGTCGCCGGCCTCGACCAGCACGATGTCGCCGACCTTCAGGCTCGTGCCCGGCACCAGTTTAAAGTCCTGACCGGCGCCGGTCAGGAGCTTGGCCTGGCTCTCGGTGCGAGTCTTGCGCAGGGACTCAGCCTGGGCCTTGCCGCGCCCCTCGGCGACCGCCTCGGCGAAATTGGCGAACAGCACTGTGAACCAGAGCCAGACGATGATCTGGAAGGTGAAGCCGAGATTGGCGCCGCCCGTGACGAGATCACGCAGGAAGATCGCCGTGGTGAGCGCAGCCACGACCTCGACCATGAACATGACCGGGTTCTTCACCATCAGCCGCGGATCGAGCTTGGCGAAGGAGGCGCGGATCGCGGGCAGCACGATTCTCGGATCGAGCATCGCCGACATCGGCGCACGCTTTTGCAGTTTCATCGTATCCATGGAGGTCGCTCCAGACAATCAGAAGAGGTTGCCGGCGTTCATCGCCAGATGCTCGACGATCGGGCCGAGCGCGAGTGCCGGGAAGAAGGTCAGGCCGCCCATGATCAGGATGACGCCGACGACGAGGCCGACGAACAGGCCCCCGGTGGTCGGGAACGTGCCCATCGACGGCGGAATCGATTTCTTCTCCGCAAGCGACCCTGCGATCGCCATGGCCGGCACGATCATCAGGAAGCGGCCGACGAACATCGCGCAGGCACCGGTCAGGTTATAGAACAGAGTGTTGCCGGAGAGGCCGGCGAAGGCTGAACCGTTGTTGCCGGTTTGCGACGAATAGGCGTACAGCACCTCGGTGAAGCCGTGCGGGCCGGCATTATTCATGGAGGCCACTGCAGGCGGCAGTACAACGCCGACCGCGGTCCAGCCCAGGATCATCAGCGGCAGGATCAGGATTGCGAGCATCGCCATCTTGACCTCGCGCGCCTCGATCTTCTTGCCGACATATTCGGGGGTACGGCCGACCATCAGGCCTGCGACGAAGATCGCCAGGATGACGAACAGCAGCATGCCGTACATGCCGGCGCCGACGCCGCCGACAATGATCTCGCCGAGCTCGATGTTGATCAGCGGGATCATTCCGCCGAGCGCGGTGAAGCTGTCATGCATGGCATTGACCGCACCGCAGGACGCCGCCGTGGTGATCACGGCGAACAGCGAGGAGGCAACGATGCCGAAGCGGACTTCCTTGCCCTCCATATTGCCGCCGGCAAGCCCAAGCGCCTGTAGCGTCGAGGTGCCATTGGCTTCCGCCCAATAGGTGATGGCGACACCGGCGACGAACAGCACGCCCATCACCGCCAGGATCGCCCAGCCCTGCCGCTGGTTGCCGACCATGCGACCGAACACGTTGGTCAGCGCCGCGCCCAGCACGAAGATCGACAGCATCTGCACGAAATTCGACAGCGCGGTCGGATTCTCGAACGGGTGCGCGGCGTTGGCGTTGAAGAAGCCGCCACCATTGGTGCCCAGCATCTTGATCGCGACCTGCGAGGCGACCGGGCCGACCGCAATGGTCTGCTTGGCGCCTTCGAGCGTGGTCGCCTCGACGTAATCGCCGAGCATCTGCGGCATGCCCTGCCAGACCAGGAACAGCGTGTAGACGACGCAGATCGGCAGTAGCACGTAGAGCGTGCAGCGCGTGACATCGACCCAGAAATTGCCGACCGTCCGCATCGAGGCGCGCGAGAAGCCGCGGATCAGCGCCACGGCCAGCGCGATGCCGGTCGCGGCCGACAGGAAGTTCTGGTGCGTCAGGCCGACCATCTGCACCAGGTAGGACAGCGTGCTCTCGCCGCCGTAGTTCTGCCAGTTGGTGTTGGTGATGAAGGAGACGGCGGTGTTGAAGGACAGATCCTCGGCGACCGCCGCCTGCCCGGCCGGATTGAAGGGCAGCACGGCCTGCAAGCGCATCACACCGTAGATGACCAGGAAGCCGCCGACATGGAACAGCAGCATGGCGACCGTATAGGTGAGCCAATGCTGCTCGCGCTTCTCGTCGACGCCGGAGATCCAGTAAATGCCGGCCTCGATCGGGCGCAGCACCGGCGAAAGGAATGTCCTCTCGCCGTTGAACACGCGCGTCATATACCAGCCGAGCGGTTTTGTCAGCGCGACGATGATCGCACAATAGAGAACGATCTGGAGCCAACCGATCATGGTCATGGAATCAACCCTTCAGGCTTGGTGCGCGGCGCAACAGCGGCAGCAGCACCACGAGCAGGCAGCCGACCAGCGCAACGTCCGCCAGCAGCAATTCGACAAGCAGCAGCACGGCTCAGAACCGTTCCGGCCGCAGCAGCGCATAGGTGAGATAGATCAGGAGGCCGAACGAGACGGCGCCGGCGAGCGCATAATCGAAGATCATGATCCGTTCCATTACAGCCGTTCGCAGACGTAGGTGTAGCCGATCGCAAGGGCAAAGAAGCCGAAGCCCAGCGCCAGCATCAGAATGTCCATCATGGAGATGCTCCTCGTTGCACCCCATGGCGGGAGCAACACGTTCTCGAGAGAGCCGGCGGAGCCTGCGGAAGGACGCGAAGCGCATTCGGTAAGGGATCAGCCGGACTTTTGACCGCGCTGAAGTGCCATCCCGGGCATAGGTTTTCGAGACGAGGGCTATGGCGAAGTTATAGGAATCTCATAAAGGCTGGCCACGATGCTCCGTCAGTTCGCAGCCGTCGGCCCGGCCTAGCGCGCAATTGCGCGCGGGGGGCCGGCACGACGACGGAGCATGATGTTCCAGACTGCATAACTCACGCACGGCGCCCCGCCTTTATGAGATTCCTATATCTCCCGTCCCCTTCCCTTCTCGTTTTCAAATGCCATTCCCGCCACCCTGAGAAGGCCGGCCGACTGACCGACGTCCATTCCAGGAGGCTGAATGTCCGCCACGCTTCCACATTACGATCCCTCCTCGCTCAGCGATCGCCTGCGCAATGCGCAAGCCATGACCCGGCCCTTGATGCTCGAGATCATCGACAAGGCCTGCCGCCGCTTTCCTTCTCTCGGGCAGACCGAGCGCACCGCGCGCCTCATGCGCCTGATCGACGTGGAGGCGTGGGCTGACGCCGCGATGGCGCTGATGGAACTGGAATTGCCGTTGTGGCACGTTCGCCGCATGGCCTATGACGAAGGCGAATGGCATTGCGCGCTGTCGCGCGAACGCGAGCTGCCGGATTGGCTGGACACCGCGACCGAAGGCTGCCACGGTGATCTCGCGATTGCGCTGCTTTCGGCGTTCGTGGAAGTCCAGGTGCGGGCCGTGGAAACGACGCGGCCGAGCGTTCCCAACGTGCGCCCCGCTGCGGTTTCGCTCTACGAGCCGGCGTCTTGCGAGAATTTCAGCTGAGCGAATGCAAAGCTATGGTGTTCCAATCCGGCAGCCCCGCCTAGCATGAAACCCTTCAGAGGACAGTTCGAGCACGCGGTCACCACGGCCATCCTGACCATGACATTGAGCCTGGTCTGGGGCAGCATCCTGACGATCGTGATCACGCTCGCGGCGCGCGGGCTCGGCGTCTAGAACCTTCACCTCGCCACTTCACGCGATCGACCGCGAATTGATCATGGCTGCCTACGCGGCGAGCAACCGGGGACGAACGACGGTCGCACCGGCCCCGGCCCGGCCACCCCGCTGCTTGCGGAAAACGCCTGGCCGATCTGGCGCAGTTTCGCGGAACCGTGTTAGATCGCTCGCATGAGCACAAGCAGCGTCAACGTCGTCGCCCACCCCCTGGTCCAGCACAAGCTTTCCCTGATGCGGGAGAAGGACCGCTCGACCAAGAGCTTTCGCGAGATCCTGAACGAGGTCGGGATGCTGCTCGGCTACGAGGTGACGCGCGATCTGCCGCTGGAGCTGGTCGAGATCGAGACACCGATCTCGCCGATGCAGGCGCCGAAGATCGCCGGCAAGAAGCTCACGCTGGCGCCGATCCTGCGCGCCGGCGTCGGCTTCCTCGACGGCATGCTGGCGCTGATGCCCTCGGCCCGCATCGCCCATATCGGGCTCTACCGCGATCCGGAGACCTTGCAGGCCGTGGAATATTACTTCAAGGCCCCGCAGGACCTGTCCGACCGCACCGTGATCCTGATGGACCCGATGCTGGCGACCGGCAATTCGGCCTGCGCCGGCGCGTCCCTGCTGAAAGACCGCGGCGCCCGCGACATCCGCTTCGTCTGCCTGCTGGCGGCGCCGGAGGGCATCGCGCAATTCCAGAGCGAGCATCCCGACGTTCCGATCTGGACCGCCGCGATCGATGAACGGCTCAACGATCACGGCTACATCGTGCCGGGCTTGGGCGATGCCGGCGACCGGATGTTCGGCACCAAGTAGACAGGTTGGCGCGATCGGGCTACTCCGGTTGCCATGCATGCCGACGATGTTTCACTGCAATCGCTGATCGGATCGGAGGCCGCTGCCGAGCCGGCCTTCGTGTTCGATGGCATTCCCGTTTCGCGCGCGAAATTTACTGGGAAGGTCGAGCAGACCACGGCCTGGCTAGCCGCCCAAGGCATCGGCAAGGGCGACGTGGTCGCGGTCTGGCTGGTCAACCGCGTCGAGTGGATCGCGCTGCTGTTCGCCGCCGCCCGGCTTGGCGCGATCGTTGCCGCCGTCAATACACGCTACCGCAGCGCGGAGGTCGCGCACCTCCTGGCACTGTCGGGCGCCAAGCTATTGGTGGTCGAGGCGGCGTTTCGCTCGATCGATTTCGCCGCGATTCTCGCCGACATCTCGAAAGACGAGGTGCCTGCGCTGCAGACGCTGGCAGTGGTCGGCCCGAATGCGATCCCCGCGCAATGGCCTAGCGTGCGTTTCGATGCGTTCGAGAAGCCCTATCCGCCGGTCCTTGCCCAGCACGATATCGACCTGCCGGTCCTGCTCTACACTACGTCGGGCACGACCAAGGGGCCCAAGCTCGTCGCGCATTCGCAGCGAACGCTTGCGAACCACGCCAACGCCGTGGCCACGGCGCTCCAGCTCTCCCCCCAGCGCCATTCGCTGCTGGCGATGCTGCCATTCTGTGGCACCTTCGGCATGACGAGCCTGCTCGGCTTCATCGCAGCCGGTGCGACCATCCATGTGCTCGATGCCTTCGAGGCGGTGCCGGCGCTGAAGATCCTCCGCGAGGATGGGATCACGCATACCTTCGGCTCCGACGAGATGTTCCGCCGCATCCTCGCGCTCACCGACGCGCCGCGGCCATTCCCTCATCTCGAAGTCTGCGGCTTCGCCGCGTTCCAGCCCGGCTGGCGCGAACTGGCTGCGGAAGCCGAAGCGCGCGGCCTGCCGCTGTTCGGCCTCTACGGCTCGAGCGAGGTGCAGGCGTTGTTCTCGATCGGCCGTGCCAGCGATGCCCTCGCCGAGCGCATCGAGGGCGGCGGCTGGCCGATGTCACCCGGCGCGAGGGTCCGGGCACGCGACACCGAGACCGGCGAGCTTGCCGCTCCCGGCGTCGCCGGCGAGATCGAGATCAGCGCGCCATCGCGCTTCCTCGGCTATTTCAAGAACGCCGAAGCAACGCGCGAAGCGATCACTCCGGACGGCTTCTTCCGCACCGGCGATATCGGTCGGCTCCGCGGCGACGGCTCCTTTGTCTATGAGACCCGTGCGGGCGATGCCATGCGCCTCGGCGGCTTCCTGGTCGCGCCCGGCGAAATCGAGGACGAGCTCAAATCCTGTGCCGGCGTTGCCGATGCCCAGGTCGTTGCGGTCGACCTGAACGGCCAGGCCCGCTGCGTTGCCTTCGTCATCCCGGCAGGTGAACCGCCACAACAGGAGGCGCTGACCGCACGTCTGCGCGAGCGGCTCGCCGGCTATAAGGTGCCGGCACGGATCTATTTCGTGGATGCCTTCCCGGTCACCGACAGCGCCAATGGCGTCAAGATCCAGCGCGCAAAGCTCCGTGCCATCGCGATGGAGCGGATCGCGGCCGAACCCGCGTCGTCTGGTTCAGCCAGCTAGGCGGGATTGCCGCGGAGTTGCGCCGACAGAACATCCCGGTGCTCGGGCGCTGCGATTGCGATCAAGCGGCGCGCGCGCTCGGCAAGACCACAGCCGCGCAGCTCGGCAATGCCCCATTCGGTCACGATCGCATCGACATCGGCGCGAGGGGTCGTCACCGTCTCGACATGGGCGACGAGCCGGCTGCTCCCATCGGATGCCGTCGCGGGCAGCGCGATGATCGCCCGGCCGCCCTCCGACGCATTGGCTCCGCGCACGAAATCGAGCTGTCCGCCGATCGCACCGATGGCGACGCCGTTCAACGTCTCGGAATTCACGCTGCCGTCGAGGCCGACCTGAAGCGCCGAATTGATCGCGACCAGCCGTTTGATCCGCGCGAGCACGCCTTGGGCATGCGTGTAAGATGCCGGCCGCACCACGACCGCCTTGTTCTCGTGCACGAAACGATACAGCCGTTGAGTACCGATCACCTGGTTGGTGACGGTGATCCCGGCATCGATGCCCTTCTCCGCATTCGTGACCGCGCCGCGCTCGATCAGATCGACGACGGCGTCGTTGATCAGGCCGGAATGAATACCGAGATTGCGGAGGTGCGAGAGCGAGGGGAGAATCGCATCCGGAATACGGCCGACGCCGAACTGAAGCGTGCTGCCGTCGGAGATCAGGCTCGCGGCATGCGCCGCAATCCGCCGCGATATGTCGTCAAGCGGCGGTGAGGCCAATTCCACCGGCGGACGGCGGGCCGCCACGCGCATATGGATCGGCAGGTCGTCCGGCCATTCGGCCCCGAACGTAAAGGGCGCACCCGGATTGATCTCGGCAATCACGAGACGGGCGCCGCGCGCGGCATCGATGACGTAGTCGTTGGAGAGGCTGGCACTGAGCCGGCCGTCGCTGGCCTCCGCAAGCTGAACCAGCACGACATCGGCACGATGACGGCGGGAGGCGACATCGGCGCAAAACGCGCTGTAATTGCTCGGGATCACGTCAAGCCGGCCGACCCTGGCGAGCCGACGCACATGGCCGATCACGCCATAGCTCTGGAACGAGACGTTCGGCGCGCAGGATCCGGAGAACGTCTCCGAGAAGATCGGCCCGACCATCATCCGAAATGGCGGAAGATGCGCCGCCTGTCCCACCAGCGCTTCAGTCAAGGTGACCGGCTCGGCCGTTGCCTGACCGCACACGACGAGATCGTCCTCGCGGATCAGGCCGGAAAAATCGAGGCTCATGAGATCCTTGCCGAGCGCTCCGTGCCGCTAGTAAGACTTCGCGAGCCCCAGCACCTTTTCCGCAATGAAGCTGAGCGCAAGCTGCGGGCTGACCGGCGCGATGCGCGGGATCAACACCTCGCGTAGATAGCGCTCGACGTGGAATTCCTTGGCATAACCGAAGCCGCCATGGGTCATCACGGCCTGCTCGCATGCCGAGAAGCCGGCCTCGCCCGCCAGATATTTGGCGGCATTGGCCGCAGCGCCGCAAGGCATGCCCTTGTCGTATTGCCAGGCAGCCGACATCACCATCAGCCACGCAGCCTCGAGCTCGACCCAGTTCACCGCGAGCGGATGCTGAATGCCTTGATTCTTGCCGATCGGCCGATTGAACACCACGCGCGTCTTGGCGTATTCGGTCGCGCGCGACAGCGCGAGCTTGCCGAGGCCGACGGCTTCCGCCGCGATCAGGATGCGCTCGGGGTTCATGCCTTCGAGGATGTACTGAAAACCCTTGCCTTCTTCGCCGATGCGGTCCTCGATCGGGATCTCGAAATCCTCGAAGAACAGCTCGTTGGAATCGACGATCTTGCGGCCCATCTTCTCGATCTCGTGGACCTTGATCCTGTTGCGGTCGAAATCGGTGTAGAACAGGCTGAGGCCATGGGTCGGCGAGCGCACCTCCTCCAGCGGCGTGGTGCGCGCCAGGAGCAGGATCTTGTGCGCGACCTGCGCGGTGGATATCCACACCTTCTGGCCGTTGACGATGTAGCGGTCGTTCTTGGCGACGGCGCGGGTCTTGAGCTGGGTGGTATTGAGGCCGGTGTTGGGCTCGGTCACGGCGAAGCAGGCTTTCTCGCGGCCCTCGACCATCGGCGGCAGCATGCGCTTGCGCTGCTCCTCGGTACCGAACACGACGACGGGGTTGAGACCGAACACGTTGATGTGCACGGCGGAGGCGCCGGACATGCCGGCACCGGATTCGGCGATGGTGCGCATCATGATCGCGGCTTCGGTGATGCCGAGACCTGAGCCGCCGTACTCCTCCGGAACGCAGATGCCGAGCCAGCCCGCATCGGCCAGCGCCTTGTGGAAGTCGTGCGGGAAGCCGCCGTCGTGGTCCTTCTTCAGCCAGTAGGCATCGGGAAAGCCTTCGCAGATCTTTGCAATCGCATCGCGAATGGCTTCCTGCTGATCGGTGAGCGCGAAGTCCATGTTCTTGATCTCCTTCTTGGGAGCCGCGAGCTCCGATCTTAGCGCCCCATCTGCGAGGGCAGCCAGAGGACGATAGACGGAAACGCCACCAGAATCGCGATCGCGATCAGGTGCGCGATGAAATGCGGGAAGGTGCCGTGGAACACCTCCGCCACCGGCCGCTTGGCGTAGCGGGCGACGATGAAGCAGTTCAGCCCGACCGGCGGCGTGATCATGCCGACTTCGGCGGTGACGATCTTGATGACGCCGAACCAGATCGGATCGAAGCCGAGGGTCTTGATCAGTGGCAGCACGATCGGAACCGTCAGCACAAGGATCGCGATCTGGTCCATGAAGGAGCCGAGCACGATGTAGCCGCACAGGATCAGCGTGATGATCACCCAGCGCGAGGTCTGCAAGCTGCCGATCCAGGCAACGAGATCCTGCGTGACGTGGGTGAGCGTGAAGAAATAGCCGAAGATCGAGGCGCCGACGAGGATCATGATGATCATGCAGGTGCCGTGGCAGGCGCGCAGCAGCGTCCTGTAGAGCGAGCTTGGGGTGATCTTGCCCTTGACGATCGCCAGCAAAAAGGCACCGAACGCACCGAAGGCGGAAGCTTCCGTCGGCGTCGCGACGCCGAGATAGATCGTGCCTGTCACGATCGAGAACAGCACTACCATCGGCGAAACCTGCCAGAGCAGCGCAAATTTCTCCCGCCACGGCACCGATTTGGCAGCCGGCGCACGCGAGGGATCCTGCCAGACCAGGAAGTAGATCGTCGCCATGATGGTGATGGTGACGAGGATCGCAGGGATGATGCCGCTGATCAGAAGCTTGCCGATGTTCACCTCGGCCAGCAGGCCGAAAATGACCAGCGCGACGCTGGTCGGCAGCAGCATCGACAGCGTGCCCGAGATCGCGACGACGCCCGCCGCCATCTTCGGCTCGTAGCCCTGGCGGATCATCGCCGGCAAGCTGGTCGAGGACAGCGTCGCGGCCGACGCCGTCGAAGTGCCGCAGATCGCGCCGAAGCCGGCGCCGGCCAGCGCGGTCGCCATGCCGAGGCCGCCGGGAACGCGGCCGACCCAGGCCGAGGCCGTCTTGAACAGATCATCCGCGACGCCGGAGAGCAGAACGAGGTCCGCCATCAGCAGGAACATCGGGATGGTGATGAGCTCGTAAGACGAGACCGTCGAAAGCGGCGCGGTCTCCAGGATGCCTGACAGCGTCGCAAAGCCGCCGACCATGACGAGGCCAATCGAGCCGGAAAACGCCATGGCGAAACCGACGGGCGTGCCGAGCGCGAGCAGGCCGAACAGCAGGGCGAGAACGATAAGGGGTGTCATGGATGTCTGCCCTTACTCGAAGCCGCGCGCTTCGCCGACGCCGGTCACCGGCGGCAGCGGATAGAGGTCGCGTCCGCTGACGAGGCTCAGCACATTGC
The DNA here is from genome assembly GCF_028128765.1 of Bradyrhizobium sp. CCBAU 51627. Classification (GTDB taxonomy): domain Bacteria; phylum Pseudomonadota; class Alphaproteobacteria; order Rhizobiales; family Xanthobacteraceae; genus Bradyrhizobium. Next base: position 74,938 of record NZ_LBJG01000024.1, on the reverse strand, counting down.
CGACGAGTTGAAGCGCGAGCCGCAGCACGAGCACGCTGCAGCCGAACGGCACCAGCGCCGCCGAAATCCAGGTCGGCCACGGGATGGCACCCGACAGCACGTCGTGCTGCTCGTAATTCTCCAGCGCGCGCGCGAAGCCGACCTTGCAGATCAGGACGAATACGAACAGGCCCGCGAGCGCGGTGACGATCTCGGACAGCCGCCGCCCCGTCGGCGAGAAGCGCGACAACAGGATATCGACGCCGACATGAGCATGTTCGCGCAGGGCGTCCGACAGCGTGAAGAAGAACACGCCGGCGAGCAGATAGAGCCCGATCAGATCATAGGTGAAGGAGAACGGGCTGTTCAGCGCGTAGCGCATGAACACGTCGGTCACGACCAGCACCATGATCACGAACAGGAATACCACTGCGATCACAGTCAGCACGCGCTCAAGCGCACCGAGCATCTGCCCTGCCCGTTCGATCACTTTGTGCCTCCCTCTTTCCCGGATTACTTGCTGCCGGCGGCAAGCAGATCTTCGAACTCCTTCAGCGCTGGCGAGGCCTGCTTGCCGCGGCTGTCGAGCCCGCTCGCCCATTCCTTGCCGACGCCCTTCAGTTTGTCCTTGATCTCGGCGCGGGTCGCCTCCGGCAGCGGATCGAAACTGATGCCCTCGTCCTGCATGTGCTTCTTGGTCGCCTCGCCTTCCTTGTCGACATCGGCACAAGCTTTCGGCGTGATCGCTTCGGAGGCTTCGTTCATCGCCCTCTTGATGTCGTCAGGCAGCTTGTCCCAGACCGACTGGTTGATGGAGTAAGCGACGATGAAGCTGCCGAAGCTGACGCCTTCGGTGGCGTGCTTGACCAGCTTGTCGAGACCGTAGGACACGACGCTGTCGAGCGGAAACAGGAGGCCGTCCATGGTGCCGCGCGACAGCGATTCATAGGCATCGGGCGCGGCCATCCGCACCGGCACGGCATTAAGCGCACGCAGGGTCAGGTCCTGCGCGCCGCCCGTGGTGCGCAGCTTCAGGCCTTGCATGTCCTTGACCGTTTCCACCTTCGACTTGACGGTCCACACCTGATACGGCGGCAGCACGACGGCCATCAGCAGCTTGATCTTGTTCGGCGCGTATTCCTGCTTGGCCAGCACGCCGTCGCGGGCGGACTTCCAGTAGGCGAGCGTACCCTGGCAGCTGGTGGCGAACGCGCCCGGCAATTGTGCGACCTCCGACAGCGGCATCTTGTCGGAGACGTAGGACGGCCCGATGTAGCCGATGTCGACGACGCCCGACTGCGTCAGCCGCAGCATGTCTGCGGCCTTGCCGATCTGCTGGTTCGGATAATACGTGAAGGTCACCGCACCATTGGTGCGCTTGGTGACATCGTCCATCCAGGGCTTGAGCATCAGTCGGACGAGATAGTGACCGGCGGGGAAGCTGTCGGCGATCTTCAGCTCGAGCGCCTGCGCCTGGTGCGCCGAGACCGGTAGCGACAAAGCGAGCGCGGCTGCGGCCCGGACCAAATTCTTCTTCATGTTTTTCTCCCTGACGCGTCCCATACCGAAGGCGGCAGCCCCTGGCTGCCAATCCGTTCGGCCGCTCGCTCCGTTTCTTGCTTGAGGAAAATGTACATATATGTGAATTTATCTGTCAAGCGTATGAATTATGCATAGAGTCATGCGCCATGCCGACGAGTTTCCGAATTGACACCGTCAGTTTGTGAACTCTAACTCCACCTATATGAATTCATTCACGGGACCCCATGGGACCGCTCGCCGGCTTCATCATTCTCGATCTGACCTCAGTGCTAATGGGCCCTTACGGCACTCAGGTGCTGGCGGACATGGGGGCCGATGTCATCAAGGTCGAAAGCCCCGAGGGCGACATCGTCCGCCAGATCGGTCCGGGCCGCACGCCGGGCATGGGCGGCATGTTTCACAATGCCAATCGCGGCAAGCGCAGCATCGTGCTCGATCTCAAAAAGCCCGAGGCGCGCGACACGCTGTTGCGGCTGGCGAAGACCGCCAACGCGCTCGTCTACAATGTGCGGCCGCAGGCGATGGCGCGGCTCGGCCTGGACTATGAGACGCTCGCCGCGGTCAATCCGGCCCTCGTCTATGTCGGCGGATTCGGCTACGGCCAGGCGGGACCATATGCCGCCAAGCCCGCCTATGACGACCTGATCCAGGGCGCAGCGACGATTCCGACGCTGCTCGCGGCGGCCGGCGACGGCACGCCGCGCTACGTCCCCGTCACCATCGCCGACCGCATTGTCGGGCTGATGATGGTCAACGCCATCATGGGTGGGTTGATGCACCAGCAGCGCACCGGCCAGGGCCAGCGCATCGATGTGCCGATGTTCGAATCGATGACCGAGTTCGTGCTGGTCGATCATCTCGGCGGTCTCACTTACGATCCGCCGCTCGATCATGGCGGCTACGCCCGCCTTCTCTCGCGCTATCGCCGCCCCTACAAGACCAGCGACGGCCATCTCTGCGTGCTCATCTACAACGACAAGCACTGGCGCAGCTTCTTCGAGGCGATCGGGCAGCCGCATTTCCTCGAGCAGCCGCGCTTTGCCAGCCATGCCGCGCGCACCAGGCATATCGACGAGATCTACGAGGAGATCGGCCACATCTTCGCAACGCGCACGACGGCAGAATGGCGCGAACTGCTGGAGCGTGCCGACATTCCGGTGATGCCGATGCATACGCTGGAGACCGTGCTGGACGACCCACATCTCAAGGCGATCGACTTCTTCAGGACGGTGGATCACCCGGTGGAAGGCCGCATCCGCCAGATGCGCGTGCCCTCGACCTGGAGCCTGACCCAGCCGGAGCCGGCCGGTCCGGCGCCAACGCTCGGCCAGCATGGCCGCGACATTTTGCGCGAGGCCGGCTACTCCGCTGAAGAGATCGAACGGCTCGCCGAGACAAAGGCTGTTCACCTGGCCGCGCCGCCCTGAAGGCAGGCGCTGGCCAAATCGCAAGTCAACAGGGAGGAAACCGCGATGGCCGGACTTTATTTCGAGGACTTTTCCGTGGGCCAGGAGTTCAGGCATCCCTTGACCCGAACCGTCACGGAAATGGACAACACCATGTTCAGCCTGCTGACGCTCAACCCGCAGCCGCTGCATATCGATGCGCATTTCGCGGAGAAAACCGAGTTCGGCCAGCGCATTTTCAACAGCCTTTACACCCTCGGCATCATGATCGGCATGACGGTCTATGATACGACCCTGGGCACCACCGTTGCCAATCTCGGCATGACCGACGTGACCTTTCCGAAGCCGGTCTTCCATGGCGACACCTTGCGGGCGACGACGAAGGTGCTTTCGTTGAGGGAATCCAAATCGCGCCCGAGGGCGGGCATCGTCGAGTTCGAGCACCACGCCCTGAACCAGAACGACGAAATCGTCGGCAAATGCCGCCGCATGGCGATGATGCACAAGAGGCCGGTCTGATGCGTTCGATGCTGTTCGTGCCGGGCGATTCCCCGCGCAAATTCGAGAAGGCGAGCGAAGGCAAGGCCGACACGCTGATCTTCGATCTCGAGGACTCCGTCGTCATCGACAAGAAGCCGGAGGCGCGCACCCTGACGCTGGCGATGCTGAAGAGCCGCCCGGGCCCGCACCAGCTCTATGTCCGCGTCAATGCGCTCGATACCGGCATGACGCTTGCCGATCTCGCCGCGGTGATGCCGGGCCGCCCGGACGGCATCGTGCTGCCGAAATCGCAAGGCGGCGACGACGTGCGGCAGGTCGCGACCTGGCTCGAAGCGCTGGAGGCGGCGGCCGGCATCGCGGTCGGCGCGACGCGCATCGTCTGCGTTGCCACCGAAACCGCCAGCTCGATCTTCGGCCTCGGCAGCTACAAGAACTGCTCGCCGCGCCTTGCCGGATTGATGTGGGGCGCGGAAGATCTCTCGGCCTCGCTCGGCGCCACCGAGAAAGCGAGCGGCGGCGTGTTCCACAGCCCCTATCGCCTCGCACGTGATCTCTGCCTGATGGCGGCAGCCGCAGCGGAAGTGGCGCCGATCGATACGGTCTATACCGACATCGACAATCTCGCGGGACTCGAACAGGAAACGCGCGCGGCCCGGCGCGACGGGTTCTCGGCGAAGGCGCTGATCCATCCCAAGCACGTCGACATCGTCAACGCGGCGTTCGAGCCGACCGAGGCCGAGCGAATCTGGGCGGAGAAGGTGATCGCGGCGTTCGCGACCAACCCGAATTCCGGCACGCTGCGGCTCGACGGCCAGATGATCGACAAGCCGCACCTTCGCGCCGCGAAGAAAATCCTCGGCCAGAGCTAGAGCAGGACGCAAAACCCCAGCATGATCGTTCGCCAAGCCGCCAACGTCCTGGAGATCATGGAATTCTTCGCGCAAACGAGGAAGCCGGCGACGCTTGCCGAGATCGCCGATCATTTCGGCTGGCCGCGCTCCTCGACCTTCAACCTGCTCGCGACGCTGTCGGAGAAGGGCTATCTCTACGAACCGCGACCGCGCGCCGGCTTCTATCCGACGCCGCGGTGGCTGGCGATGGCAAAGATGATCTCCGAGGTCGAGCCGCTGCCGCCCTGGACGCATCAGCTGATCGCCGATCTTTCCGCCGAGACCGGCGAGACGGCCTCCATCGTGGCGCCGGCTGGCGTGATGGCTGTCTTCATCGACGTCGTCGAGTCCCAGGCGCCGATCCGCTATTTTGCCACCATCGGCCACCGCGTGCCGATTCACGCCACCGCCAGCGGCCGCGCGCTGCTGCTGCAATATTCACCGGAAGAGCGCGACTCGGTCTATCGCAAGATCGAATTCAAGCAATACGGCCCGTCGACGCCGATCAGCATCGAAGCCGTCGAGACCGAGTTGCGCAACTCGATCGCGCGCGGCTACTGCCAGAGTTTTGCCGACTACAGCCGCGATCTCGCCGGCGCGGCGATCCCGCTGCCGATCGGCGACCGCAGGCTTTCGGTCGTTGTCGCAGGACCGGAGTTTCGCATCGGCCCCAAGATCGCGGATGTCGCGGCGCTGATCGCGCGAACGGTCGATCGGCTGCGGCCGAAGACGGCAGCGTAGATCTGTTGAATCGAGAGAGCTGAAGGCGAGCCTCGCCTTAGTCGAATCCCTGAACCGGCGGCATCGTGGTCTCCGCAGGCGCAGCTTGAGCCGGCTGAACCGCGGGGGCGGCCTGGACCGGCGGATTGCTTGCAGCTCGCATCTGACCGTTGGCTTCCACCGCCTGGCGCGTGCGCGGCGGCGCGTTGGTCGCAGCGACGGGGGACGCCTCGCGACGCGCCGGCTGCCGATGCCTTGCTGACCGCGACCCTCCCAGGCCCCATGACCTGGCGATCGTAGGTCCGGCGGTGTAGCCGATCACTGCGCCCGCGACGGCACCGACCGGACCGAGCACGACGGCCCCGGACAGGGCGCCCAGCGCCGCAGAACCAGCGCGCTCCTGCGCAACGGCGCTTGCCGGCACGCCAGCCACTAGCAGGATGGCAATGATCAGAGCCTTGTTCATCGAAGCGTCTCCCTCCCGGGAGATCACTCTTACCCAAATATGGCCACAGCGGGTTTGTTCGTGGCCGAAGACGGGGCAATCACGGATGGAACTCGGGCAATTCAAGGGCCTCCGCCGCCGATCACGGCTCCAGCGGAGGCCGGCCGGCGCGAGCTAGACGATCCTGATCGACATGTCGGGCAGGCCTTCGAGCTTGCACAGAAGCACGTCGCCCTTCACCACCGGGCCGACATTCTCCGGCGTGCCGGAATAGATGATGTCGCCGGCCTTGAGCTCGAACGCTTCCGACAGCTTTGCGATCTGCTCGGCGACGCTCCAGATCATCTTGCTGAGATCGGAGTTCTGCCGCACGGTGCCGTTCACGGCGAGCGAGATCGCGCCCTTCTCGAAATGGCCGGTCTTGCTCGCGGGATGGATCGAGCCGAGCACCGCGGCGTGATCGAAGCTCTTGCCGATCTCCCAGGGCTTCTTCTCCGCCGCCATGCCGTTCTGGAGATCGCGCCGGGTCATGTCGAGGCCGAGGGCGTAGCCGTAGACATGGTCGAGCGCCTTGTCGGCCGGGATGTTGGTGCCGCCGGATTTCAGCGCGGCGACCAGCTCGACCTCGTGATGATAGTTCTTGGTCAGCAACGGATAGGGATGATCGGCGACCTCGCCGATCGCGACGTTCTGGATCGCGTCGGTCGGCTTCTGGAAGAAGAACGGCGGCTCGCGGTTCGGATCCGAGCCGCGCTCGATCGCATGCGCCGCATAGTTGCGGCCGATGCAGTAGATGCGGCGAACCTGGAAGACCTGGCTCTCGCCGACGATCGGGATCGTGACCATCGGCACCGGAAAGATCGGCTTCGGTCCGGCCTGCGCCGCGGCGGGCGTTGCCTCGGCGATACCCGCCGCGGTCATCGCGGCTGCGACGGTGAGCACGCTCCGTCGGCTGGTCCTTGTCATGGCGTCACTCCCTGCATTCGCCGATCCCCTCTTGACGACAGTCATAGAGCCAAACGATGGGCGGGCCAATGCCCGCGCACGACATCATGGGACGCGTCGCAAACCTCTTGACACGGGATTCCGGCTGCATATTTTTTTCGCCGGGAAAGCACGCTTTCTCGCTCTCAAATATCAAAGGATCAAACGCGACCGTCTGGAGAGACGACGATGCTCGATGAGAATCTGGCCCGCATTCGTGCGCACCGCAACAACATCCACCGCTACCGGCGGCTGCTCAAGACCAGGCTGTCGGAGTTGGAGCGCCACTTCGTCGAGAGACGTCTTGCGGAAGAACGGACGGCGCTCGAGGGCCTGACCGCAGCGACCTTCCCCGTTGCCTTCTCTGCCACCCATGCGCCGATCGATACGAGGGGAGCTGTGCCATGACCAGTCAGCGAGACCTGCTCATTCGCGGCAGCGAGAAGGTCATCGGCCATTACGAGCTCCTGCTTGCAAGCGCGAAAAACGAGCACGAGAGCGAGCTCTACCGACAGCGCATCGAACGCGAACGCCGGTTGATCCGGGACCTGCAGGACGGGCTGGATCACCGGGCGGCCTGAGCGGCAAGGCTCTGATGCCGCGCCTTTTGAGGGAGCGACCACCGTGCTGCGCGCGGCACGCTCCCTGTTCATTCACTTCGATTGACTTGACTAATGGACGAGGCGGCTGGGGCATAGCCCTGCTTGCAGAGGCCGGCTGAGCGCCCGCGCATCGCCATCACCTGCCACCTCGCCTCGGATCGGAATGGAAAACTCTGGCCTCAGGTCTCGCCGCGTGACGCGGCGGCCAGGCCTTGCAGAGCCAGAAACGGAACGGCCCAAGCCGCCGAGACCTGGCCGAGTACGAGTCCGAGAACGGTCTGCGTGAGCATCATGCGCTTCGCCCCTCTACGGCGGCCCATGGCCGCCGCAGCCGCATCGGGACACCGCCGCCGCGCGGCGGGTCGTCATTGTCGTTATCCCCGTCGAGCTGGCGCAGGGCAGACAGGATATCGACGAGCCGGACCGTGTGGCTCATGCCCGGAATCTCGCGCAGGGCAGGACAGGATTCCACCGCATACATGTCGGACGCCCATGACGACAGGATAATGCGCTTCTCCGGCGTGGAGAGCTCCTGCGCCTTCAGGACGTCGGCAGGCGAGTCGTAATTGGCGGCGGGATGAAACAGCGGATTGAGAGTGCCGGCATTGGTATTGACGTTGGTCATCGACGGTGCCTCCCTCATGCTCCTTTCCAAGGGACGGGATTGTTGACAAGGACGGCGGCGCCAGCCGCCGCCGCCCGGCTTCATGTTAATGCGTGTTGATCGCGATGCGCTTGACGCCTTCGCGCCCCTTCTCGGATTTCGGCAGCGACACGGTCAGAACGCCGTTCTTGAACGATGCCTCGGCCTTGTCCTCCTCGACGCCCTCCAGCGGAATCTGTCGCTCGAAGGCGCCGTAATAGCGCTCGGTGAAGTATCTGCCTTCCCCGTTGCGCTCCGCCTTCTTCTCGCCGCGCACGGTCAGGACGCCATCGGCGATCTCGACCTGGACGTCCTTCTCGTCGAGGCCGGGAAGCTCGGCCGAGACGGTCAAGGTCTTGTCGGTCTCGCTGAGCTCGACCCTCGGCCAGCCGAAGCGGCCTTCCATCTGCGGCGACAGGCTGGTCCCGCCGAAGCCGCGGAAGACGTCGTCGAACAGACGGTTCATTTCGCGATGAAGCGTCAGGAAGGGATCGAAATTCTCGCGCGCAGGCGCAAGCTCCTGGTGTCTCGACCAGGGAATCAGATCACGAAAAGTCATGCTTCTCTCCTTGATGCATCGGGAGCGCGACGCGCATCGCACGCCGCGTTCCGCCACTGGACCGATCGAGCGCTCAGGCTGCTTTCTTCTGCTCGATCTGCGATGCCGCAGGAGTGCCACCCGCGATCGGAATCCGACGCGGCTTCATCGCTTCCGGAACCTCGCGGACGAGGTCGATGATCAGCAGACCGTCCTGGAAGGATGCCTGCTTCACCTGGACGTAATCGGCGAGATTGAACACGCGCCGGAACGGCCGGGCGGCGATGCCCTGGTACAGGTACTCCCGCGCAGTGGTCTCCGGCTTCTTGCCTTCGATCGTGAGCGCATTCTGCTCAGCCGTCACGGTGATATCGCCAGGGCTGAAACCTGCCACGGCAAGGCTGATCCGGTAGTGATCTTCACCGGAACGTTCGATGTTGTAGGGGGGATAATTGTCCTCGGTCGCCTGGCGCAACGTGCTGTCGACGAGGTCGGCCAAATGATCGAAGCCGATGGTGGAACGCCACAGGGGCGCAAAGTCGAAACTGGTCCTCATAACCAAGTCCTCCTGAGAGCAAGATGGATACGAAGGAGCGCAAGACAGGGTCATCAGACGAGGTCCGAAGACCGGCCCGGCGCCCGCGCCGGACCCGATGTGGCGCCCGGCACACCGCTCTCGCGGCGAAAAACGACTTAGAAAATCGGAAACCGGTTTCAAGAGGGGCTGTCGATTTTTTTCGTCTCGATCGATCGTCGGCCGCCGGACCGTCTCCTTTCGCGCTCGCGAAAGCCGGCTGCCGGGAGGCCCGACGCGGGGCCCAGAACGCTCCCCGCGGCCACGACGGAAGCAAAATGGAGATAGGATGCTCGATCTGCGCAAGCCCATGGTCGGCCCTGATGCATTTTGACTGGCGACGCATGACGAGGCACCGGCCCGCACACAGCAAGCTGCGATCTCGAGCGCGCCGGGCCGGTCAGGCAGCAGACGCGATGACGAGCATCCTGCTCGCCGCCTTGACGGCGTGTGCTGCGCAAGCCGGCGACATTTCCATCGCGCCCTCGCGCATGAAGGCGGTCGGCACGGTCGACGCGCGCTTCCAGTCCTACAATGTCGAGATGGTGGAGGTGACGGGCGGACGATTCTGGAAACCTTACGCGCAAGGCCGCATGCAGCGCGATCGCTACAGCAACAGGCCTCCGATCGACCTCGCCAATCCTCGCCTGCGCAAGCTCGCCGCAGCGCTGTCGCCGGCCTACATCCGCATCAGCGGCACTTGGGCGAACGCAACCTATGTTGCGGACACGGAGAGCGCGCCGGCCGCTCCGCCTGCCGGCTTCAACACGGCGCTCAGCCGCGCGCAATGGCGCGGTGTCGTCGACTTCGCCCGCGCCGCCAATGCGGAGATCGTGACATCCTTTGCGATCAGCCCCGGCAGCCGCGACGCAAATGGCGCGTGGAAGCCGGACCAGGCGCAGCGCCTAGTCGATGCCACCCGCTCATTCGGCGGCCACATCGCCGCCGCCGAGTTCATGAACGAGCCGACGCTTGCAGCGAACAACGGCGCGCCGCCCGGATATGACGCGGAGGCTTACGGCCGTGACTTCAGGATCTTTCACGCGTGGATCCGGCGTTCTTCTCCGGAGACATTGATCCTCGGCCCGGCCTCGACCGGCGACTCGGCAGCTCCGGGCGCCACCAGCATCCGCACGCGCGATCTGCTCGCGGCGTCGGGACCGGGTCTCGATCGCTTCTCCTATCATCACTACGACACGCTCTCGCCCCGCTGTGGGGTGCATGACCATCCGTCGCAGGCCCTGTCGGAAGACTGGCTGGCGCGCGGCGACGTCACACTCTCCATCTACCGAGCGCTGCGCGACGCGTTCGAGCCGGGCAAGCCGATCTGGCTGACGGAAACGGCGGATGCAGCCTGCGGCGGCAATCCCTGGGATGCGACCTTCCTCGATACATTCCGCTACCTTGATCAGCTCGGCCGTCTTGCGAAATCCGGCGTGCAGGTGGTGATGCACAACACGCTGGCGGCCAGCGATTACGGACTGCTCGACGAGCGGTCGTTTCGTCCGCGGCCGAACTATTGGGCCGCTCTGCTGTGGCGACGCCTCATGGGCACGACCGTGCTCGAGGCGGGAACCGCCTCGATGCCAGGCCTTCACATCTACGCGCATTGTCATCCTGCGAGAAAGAGCGCCGTCTCCCTGCTTCTCATCAGCACGTCGCCGAACGCAACGCGCCGCGTGACGCTGGAAGGCCCTGCCGAGCGCTACGTGTTGCAGGCCGATCGTCTGCAAAGTCCGACCGTCCGGCTGAATGGCGAGCCGCTGGAATTGGGCGCCCATGACGGCCTGCCTCGCCTTGCGGCGCACACCGTGCCGGCCGGCCTGCTCCGGATACCGCCGGCGAGCATCACCTTTCTGGTGATGCCGGACGCCGCAGCCTGTCGCTGACGCAAGCCGCTATTTCAGGCCGTCGCGCGCAGTCTCCGGCGCCAGCAAAGTCGCGATGATGGTGATGATCGACAGCGCGATGATGTAGAGCGACACCGGCCAGTAGGTCCCGGCCCAGGCCAACAGCGCGGCCGCGATCAGCGGCGAGAAGCCGCCGCTCAAGGCGGCTGCGACATTTGCGCCCAGCGAGGCGCCGCTGTAGCGCACCTGGGTGCGGAACAGCTCCGGCATGAACGCGGCCTTCGGCCCGAACAGCAGCGCATGCGTCAGCGTCATCGTGACGACCAGCGCCAACGTGATCCGCACCGGCTCTCTGGTATCGAGAAACCAGAATAGCGGGAACGCCAGCGCCACCGAGAAGACGCCGCCCGCCAGATAGAGCGCCTTGCGGCCAAAGACGTCGGAAAGCCAGCCGGCGAGCGGCAGGGTCACGAGTTCGACGAGTGCGGCATAGACCACCGCATCCAGGATCACCTGACGCGGCAACCCGAGCTTGGTCGTGGCATAGACCACGATGAAGACGGTGAGGAGATATGCGAGCCCGACTTCCGAGACCGTGATGCCGATCGCGAGCAGAAAGCTGCGCCAGTCGCGGATCAAAATATCCCAGACCGGCTGCGCCAAGACTTCCTTGCGCTCGACCACGGCCTTGAAGTGCGGCGTCTCGGCGAGCCTCATGCGCACGATGAAGCCGACGCCGACCAGCACAATGCTGATCCAGAACGGTACGCGCCAGCCCCAACTCAGGAAGTCCGCCTCAGGCAATTGCGTCATCAGCCCGAAGATGCCGGTCGAAGCGGCAACGCCGACGGGAAAGCCAATCTGCACCAGGCTGCCGTAGAAGCCGCGCCTGACGCCGGCATGCTCCACCACCATAACCACCGCGCCGCTCCATTCGCCGCCGAGACCGATGCCCTGGACGAAGCGCAGGATCACCAGCAGGATCGGCGCCCACGCGCCGATCTGGCCGTAGGTGGGCAGGCAGCCGATCAGGAAGGTGCCGAGCCCCATCGCGATCATGGTCGCGACCAGCATGGTCTTGCGGCCGAGCCGGTCGCCATAATGCCCGATGATCGCGCCGCCGATCGGCCGCGCCACGAAGCCGACCGCATAGGTCGAGAACGCCGCCAGCGTGCCGACAAAGGGATCGAAGCTCGGGAAGAACAGCTTGTTGAGCACGAGCGCGGCGGCGGTGCCGTAGATCAGGAAGTCGTACCACTCGATCGCGGTGCCGAGCGCACTCGCCCACACCACATGCGCCGTCGTCGACCTCTCCGCTGCAGCGGAGACCCCCGTTGCTGCAGTCATTGCCATCCGCCCCTTATTTCAGTGGGCATCATGGCTAATCGCGGTGACGGTTGCAACTTATCCGCGTACCGTCTCCGCCGAGCTCACAATGCGGGATTTTCGCACCGCCACTCTCCACACCCGTCATTGCAAGGAGCTCTTGCGACGAAGCAATCCAGATGTCCCCGCGGACACATTCTGGATTGCTTCGCTTCGCTCGCAATGACGTGCTGCGGCGGTTGCGCGCACGCCCCCCCCCCCCCGGATGTCGCCTGGCCGTCGCCTGGTCCATCCGCGCCCATATTCGTTATTGACAAATCTATTCGCTAATATCTAACTTGGTCTCCAGAATAACCGGCCGCGCTCGAGCGGCCCAAAGACGAGGGAACGACGATGAGAGGGCTTTTGGCCGCCGCCATGCTCGCGGCCATGACGTCTGCTGCCATGACCACGGCCGCCACCGCGCAAGTCTCCGACGACGTGGTGCGGATCGGCGTGCTGACGGATCTGTCGAGCTGGGGCCGCGACAATTCCGGGCCGGGCTCGGTCGAGGCCGCCAAGATGGCGGTGGAGGAATTCGGGCCGACCGTGCTCGGCAAGCCGATCGAGATCGTCAGCGCCGACCATCAGATGAAGACCGATGTCGGCGTGAACATCGTGCGCGGGTGGTTCGACAACGGCAAGGTCGACGCGGTCGTTGACATCCCCAATTCCGGTATCGCGATCGCCGTGCACAACATGGTGCGCGAGCGCAACAAGATCGCCCTGCTCTCCGGTCCCGGCGCAAGCTCGCTGACCGACGAGCTGTGCAGCCCGAACACCGTGCACTTCACCTACGACACCTACGCATTATCCAAGGTGACGGCTTCCGCCGTGATCAAGGAAGGCGGAAAGTCCTGGTACTTCATCACGGCTGACTACGCCTTCGGCCAGCAGCTGGAGAAGGACGCCACGCGCTTCATCAACGAGATGGGTGGCAAGGTGCTCGGCGGCGTGAAGCATCCGACCAACACCGCAGATTTCTCCTCCTTCGCGCTGCAGGCGCAGAGCTCGAAAGCCGACGTCGTCGCCTTCGCCAATGCCGGGCAGGACACCGACAACGCGATCAAGCAGTCGGGTGAGTTCGGCCTCGTCCAGGGCGGCCAGAAGCTCGTCGGCCTCCTGATGTTCGACACCGACGTGCATGCGATCGGGCTGAAGGCCGCGCAGGGCACCTACATGACGACGGCGTCCTACTGGAACATGGATGAGGCAACCCGCGCCTGGTCGAAGAAATTCTTCGCGCGCACCAACGTGATGCCGACGATGATCCATACCGGCGTCTACGGCTCGGTGCTGCACTATCTCAAGGCCATCAAGGCCGCCGGCACCGACGATCCGGCCAAGGTGATGGCGAAGATGCGCGAGCTGCCGATCGAGGATACATTCGTCCATGGCGGCAAGTTGCGCGAAGACGGCCGCGTCATCCGGGACATGTACCTGGCCAAGGTGAAGTCGCCCGAGCAGTCCAAGGAGCCCTGGGACTATCTGGAGATCATCAAGACGGTGAAAGGCGAGGACGCCTTCCGCCCGGTCTCCGAGTCCAAATGTCCGCTCTTGAAGAAGTGAGGTGAGACATGACCGGCAACGAGCAGAGCGCAGTTGAGACTTACGAGTGCGACGTGCTCGTCGCCGGATCCGGCTGCTCCGGCATGTCGGCGGCGATCACCGCCAGGTATCGCGGCCTAAGCGTGCTGATCGTCGAGAAGAAGCCGCGGTTCGGCGGCACCACCGCCCGCTCCGGCGGCTGGCTGTGGATTCCCGGCACCTCGCTGGCGAAGGCCTATGGCATCCAGGAAACACCGGAGCAGGCCCGCACATATCTGCGGCACGAGGCCGGCAACAATTTTGATGCCGCGCGCGTCGATGCATTTCTGTCCGCCGGCCCCGAGGCCGTCGATTTCTTCACGAGCAAGACGGCGCTCCGCTTCGACATGCCACTGGTGTTTCCCGACTACCATGCGGAGGCACCCGGCGGCGCGCAGGGCGGCCGCTCCATGGTGACGCGTCCGTTCGACGGCCGCGAGCTCGGTGACCTCATCAAATCGCTCGGCATGCCGCTGCCTGAACTCACCGTGTTCGGCATGATGCTGGGTTCAGGCAAGGAGATCATTCACTTCATGCGGGTGACGAAGTCGCTGACCTCGGCGATGTACGTGGCCAAGCGCCTGTCGCGGCATCTGATGGACGTGCTGCGCTACGGTCGCGGCATGACGCTGACCAACGGCAATGCCCTCGCCGGCCGTCTCGCTAAATCCGCCCAGGATCTCAAGATTCCGATGTGGCTGTCCTCTCCGGTGCGCGAGCTCACGGTCGAGAACGGCGCGGTCACCGGTGCGATCGTCTCGCGCGAGGGACGCGAGGTGCGTGTCCGCGCACGACAAGGCGTCGTGCTCGCCTGCGGCGGCTTCCCGCATGATGTCGAGCGGCGCAAGAAGATGTTTCCGCATGCGCCGACCGGCCACGAGCACTTTTCGCCAGGGCCGAGCGGCAACACCGGTGACGGCTTGCGCCTTGCCGAAAGCGCCGGCGGGCATGTCGAGGATCGGCTGCCGAACGCGGCGGCCTGGGTCCCGGTGTCGCTGACCACGCGCAAGGACGGCTCGAAAGGCGTGATGCCGCATTTCATCGACCGCGCCAAACCCGGCGTGATCGCGGTGATGCGCGACGGCAAGCGCTTTGCCAATGAAGGCAATTCCTATCACGACTTCGTCCAGGCCATGGTCAAGGCGGCCAGGCCCGGCGAGGAGATCGCGGCCTATCTCGTCTGCGATCACAAGACGCTGCGCAAATACGGCCTCGGCTGCGTGCCGCCGTTCCCGATGCCGCTCAGGCACCACCTCGATACCGGTTATCTCATGCGCGGCGACACGCTGGAGGCGCTGGCGGCGACAGCCGGGATCGATGCCAAGGCCTTCGTCGAGACCGTCAGGCAGTTCAATGCGATCGCGCCGCTGGGCCACGATGCCGCCTTCGGCAAGGGCACGAAGGCCTATAACCGCTACCAGGGCGACGCGCTGCACGGGCCCAATCCCTGCGTCGCCCCGATCGAGAATGGCCCGTTCTATGCCATCAAGATGGTGATCGGCGATCTCGGCACCTATGCCGGCATCGTCACCGACGAGAACGCCCGCGCGCTCGACGCCGAGGGCCGGGTGATTCCAGGGCTCTATGCCGCCGGCAACGACATGGCGAGCATCATGGGCGGCAATTATCCCGGCGCCGGCATCACGCTTGGGCCGGCGCTGACCTTCGGCTACATTGCCGGCCGTCATCTCGCCGACAGCGCCGCCAGGCGTGACGCGGCGTAAGCATGATCCGGAAAAGTGTGCAGCGGTCTTCCGAAAAGACCATGCTCAAACAAGAGTCCAAGCGCATCGGAGGCGTATGAAGAGAGAAAGCCGCGGCATCCAGTCGATCGAGGTCGGCGGAGAATTGCTCCGCGCACTGGCGAGATGCGGCGAGCCGATGATGCTGCGCGATCTTGCGCGCGAGGCCGGCATGACGCCGGCCAAGGCGCATCCGTATCTCGCCAGCTTCTCCCGCATCGGACTGATTGAGCAGGATGAGACCACCGGCCGCTACGAGATCGGCGCGCTGGCGCTCGAGCTCGGCCTGATCAGCCTGCGCCGTCTCTCGGGCGTGCGCATCGCGCGGCCGAAGATCGCCGCGCTCGCGAGCCAGATCGGGCACGCGGTCTCACTCGCGGTCTGGGGCACACATGGTCCGACCGTGGTGCAGATCGAAGAGCCGGCCCAGCCCGTCCACATCGTGATGCGACCCGGCTCGGTGATGGCCTTGCTGGAGACCGCGACGGGGCGCGCTTTTGCCGCGTTCCTGCCGGAGAAGACGATCAACGCCGCACTCGAAAGCGGGCTCGATCGCCAGGGCGTCGGCTACAATCCAAAGCGCGCCGTGAAAGGCCCAAAGGTTGCCGAGATGCTCACCGAGGTCCGCAAGCACGGCCTCGCCCGCGCGCTCGGCGATCCCCTGCCCGGCGTCAACGCATTCTCCGCACCCGTATTCGACCATGCCGGCCACGTCGCGCTGGTCATCACCGCGATGGGACCGGAAGGCACGTTTGATGCGCGCTGGGACAGCCCGATCGCACACGCGCTGCGCGACTGCGCCGGCGACATTTCGAAGCGGCTGGGTCACGGGATGACGGTTGCGGCGGAGTGAGGCACCGCGCTACTACTTGTCCTTCACCGGCACCGTGTAGTTCAAAATCAGCCTTCCCCCATCCGGATAGATCGTCTGGCCGGTGATGTAGGACGCATCGTCGCTGGCAAGGAACGCCACGACGGAGGCGACCTCGCTCGGCTCGCCGCCGCGGCCCGCCGGCGTCCGCGACATCACGGTCTTGCGCGCATCCTCCGAGGTGTAGATCGACGACGCCACCATGTCGGTCAGGATCGTGCCCGGCCCGACGGCGACGACGCGGATGTTGTGCGGGGCAAGCGCGACGGCGGCGACGGAGGTGAGCTGCTTCATGCCCCCTTTCGACATGGCGTAGGTCGCGAGCGCCGGAATCGCCAGCAGCGCGTTCACCGAGGACATGTTGATGATGACCCCGCCGCCACCTTGCGCGATCATCTGCCGGGCCGCCGCCTGCACGCCGAAGAACGCGCCCTTCAGATTGATACCGATGATCTCGTCGAACTCCGCTTCGGATATCTCGAGGATCTCGCGGTTGCGCGCGACGCCGGCATTGTTGACCATGATGTCGAGGCGGCCGAATTCCTTCACAGCGGTTGCGACGAGCTGATCGACGTCCGCGCGCCTGGCGACATTGCAGACCACAGTGCGCAGCGCGTCCGGCCGCCCGAGTTCGGCGGCGGTTGCCGCAAGGCCCTCGGCATCGACATCCGAGATGACGACCTTGACGCCGTCGTCGAGGAATCGCTTTGCACAGGCCTTGCCGATGCCACGCGCCGCGCCGGTGATGGCTGCGACCTTGCCGTTGAGCTTCATGTGTGCCTCTCCCGAAAACAGGACGCCCTGCCGGACGTCAATTGGCCGCCGTTCGCGCCGCGGCCGGCATGTAGATCTGCGCGTAGCCTTCCTTGATCGCCGACGTGATCCGGTCGAGGCGGCGGTCGATGTGCCTCTCCAGCACCGAAACGCAGGCCTCTTCGTCCCGGCCCTTCAACCCTTCGACGACGGCCCGGTGCTCGGCTTGCGTCTTGGAGCGGTTGATGCTGTCCATGTCGATCCATCGCACGAAGCGGATCCGGGCGTTGACGTTGCGCAGGACGCGCAGCATCTCGGCATTGTCAGACATCGCCATCAGCCGCTCGTGGAAGGTCTCATCCAGCTCGACCAGCTCGATCGATGAACGCCCGCCGGGATCGGGACCGGTGGCTTCGAGGAATTTCAACAGCGCATCGATGTCCTCGTCCCTGGCGCGCGTGACGGCGAGACGGACCGCGGCGACCTCGATCGACTTGCGCAGCTCGTAGAGATCGAAGATCTCGCGCGCGTCGAGCTCGCGGCAGAAGAAACCCTTGCCCGGCGCGAAGCGCAGGAAGCCTTCGGTGTTGAGACGGTTCAGCGCTTCGCGCAGCGGCGTGCGGCTGACGCCGAGCCGTTTTGCCAGCTCGCCCTCGTTGAGCCGTTCGCCCGGCTTGAACTCGTAGCTCACAGCCATCGCCTTGAGCTGTTCATAGACGCGATCGACGATACTGTCGGAAGCCAGTTCCACGTTGGTCATCATCAGCTGCATTCATGCCGAACACAGCCCAACTATACCGGGCCGGCGGGAACGATTGCAATGCAGACGAAAGCGGAGGTTGTGAAGAGCTGCGTCACAGGCGGAATCAGGCGAAGACGCGCGGGCGCAGTCCGGCATGAAACCAGGTGATCATGGAATAGATGTCGTAGACGGGCAGGCCGACCTCGGCCTGGAGCGCCGCCGCATAGGGCGGCATGTTGGTGCATTCCAGCACAATAGCGCCGACATCAGGATTTTTGGCGACGAGCTCCTTGCCGGCCTCGACCACATCGCGCTCGGCCTGCGCGATGTCCATATCCTCCTTCTCGGCCTTGATCAGGACGCGAAAGAATTCCTTGCCGTGCTCGGTGCCGACCAGCGGCGTGTCGAGCGGCACGCCGGCGCCTTCGAGATGGGCCGGCGTCAGGGTCGATCCCGACACGGTGACGAGGCCGACGCGCTTGCCAGGCGGCAAGGTCGCCTGCACCCACGGCACCTGCATCAGCGACGAGGTCGCGACGGGAACGCCGACGGCGGAGGCGATCTCCTTCTGGAACAGCGAGAGGAAGCCGCAATTGGTGGTGATGGCTTCGGCTCCCAGACGCACCAGATCCTTCGCCGCGTCGATGAAATCAGGCAGCAGGCCTGCCGCGCCCTTCAGCACCACCTTCTCCGGCGAGGCGCCGCTCACGACGCGATAGAGCACGGGGAATGGCCAGGTCGTGCCGTTCCCCATGTCGCCGGGGATGCGGGGAAAGCGCGCTTCCAGCATCAGGATGCCGAGCGGCGCGCCGTAGATGGCCTTGCCGCCACGGGCGATGCGGGAAGTCGAGTTGGCTGCGTGGGTCATGGTGCGGTCTCAGAGGAAGCGGTTGGGCGAAAACGGCGCCAGTGGAATTTCCGGCGGCTTGCCGCTCAGGAGCTGCGCGACGAGACGGCCGGTGCGCGCCGAGCCGACCAGGCCGACATGGCCGTGTCCGAAGGCATAAACGATATCGCGCGAGGCGCGCGCATAGCCGATGCAGGGACGTCCGTCCGGCATGCTCGGCCGATGCCCGAACCAGGTCTTGATGCGCGAGGCCGGAATGTCTTTCGGCAGCTTCGGGAACATGCCGAGCAGGTGGTTGCGCAGAATCTCGGCGCGCTTCCAGTTCGGCGCGGCCTCGAGGCCGGCGATCTCGACCGTGCCGGCGGCACGCAGGCCCTTGTCGGTCCAGTTCACCACCATCTTGGCGTCGGAGGC
The DNA here is from genome assembly GCF_028128765.1 of Bradyrhizobium sp. CCBAU 51627. Classification (GTDB taxonomy): domain Bacteria; phylum Pseudomonadota; class Alphaproteobacteria; order Rhizobiales; family Xanthobacteraceae; genus Bradyrhizobium. Next base: position 55,943 of record NZ_LBJG01000024.1, on the reverse strand, counting down.
CATCATCGAGCTGCGTGGACCCGTTTCAGGGTTCTCGATCACGACGTGATAGCCGCGCTCGGTCTCGAGCGGCAGGGGATCGCCGACCGACGCGGTGAGCTGCTTCGACCGCGCGCCGGCGGCGACCACCGCGGCATCGCAGGCGATCTCGCCGGTCTCGGTGAGGACGGCGACGAGCTTGTTGCCGGAGAGCTTGAGGCCGGTCGCCTTGGCGCGCACGAGCCTGGCGCCGCTCGCCAGCGCATGCTGGGCCAATGCGGCGACATAGGCGCCGGGATCGCGGCAGCGGCCGGCCTCCTCCACCACCACGCCGAAGGTGTAGCGCGGATGCAGGTCCGGCTCGCGCTGGCGCATCTCGTCGGCGTTCAGCTCCAGCCATGCGACGCCGACTTTCTTGCGCAGGCGCCAGCCGAGATCGTTGTCGAAATTGCCGCGCGACGGGAACACGTGCATCACGCCGTTGCGCTCGATCAGCTCCGGCACGCCCGCCTCCTCGGCGAGCTTGCGATGCAGCAGCGGCGCGTCCTTGAGCAGATCGCGCAGGGCGAAAGCGGTCTTCTCGACCCGCGCCGCGGTCCAGCCCGAGAGCAGGTACCTGACCAACCAGGGCAGCGCCTTCGGCAGATAGGACCAGCGGATCGCGAGCGGGCCGAGCGGGTCCATCAGATAGCCAGGCACCTTCTTCCAGACGCCCGGCTCCGCCGGCGGGATCACCGAATGCGATGACAGCCAGCCGGCATTGCCGTAGCTCGCCGCCTGCTCGCCACCGGGCTCGCCGGCATCGATCAGCGTGACGCGATGGCCCTCGCGCAGCGCCTCGATGGCGCTGATCACGCCGACCGCGCCGGCTCCGATGATGACGACGTGGCGGCCTCCCGACATCGCTTAAGCCTTCACAGCCGGCGTAAAGTCCTTGCCGACCGATATCGCGCGTGGATCGATGATGCAGTGAAGGATCGACGGCTTGCGAGAGGCGAGCGCGCGCTCGAAGGCCGGCGCGAATTCTTCCGTGCGCTCGACACGCTCGCCATGGCCGCCGAACGCCTTCGCATACATCGCGAAGTCAGGGTTCTTGAGCTGGGTGCCGACGACGCGGCCGGGATAGTCGCGCTCCTGGTGCATGCGGATGGTGCCGTATTGCGAATTGTCGACCACGATCACGATCAGCGGCGCGTCATATTGCACGGCGGTCGCGAACTCCTGGCCGTTCATCAGGAAGCAGCCGTCACCGGCAAAGGCGACGACGACACGATCGGGATATTGCCGCTTGGCGAGCACGCCCGCCGGCACGCCATAGCCCATCGAGCCCGAGGTCGGCGCAAGCTGCGAAGCAAAGCTGTGGAAGCGGTGATGGCGATGGATCCAGCCGGCATAATTGCCGGCGCCATTGCAGACGATCGCATCCTTCGGCAGGCGATCGCGCAGCCAGGTCATGACCTGACCATACTGGAACGTGCCCGGCAGCTCGCGCGCCTTGTCGGTCCAGGCGAGGTAATCGGCATGCGCCTTGGCCGCCTCGCCCTTCCAGGCCACCGCGCCCGAAGGCTTCAGCGTCTCCACCGCGGCGGCGAACGCGGCCGGCGTCGCCTGGATCGCGAGCTCAGGCTGATAGATGCGACCAAGCTCTTCCGAGCCCGGATGCACGTGGATCAGCTTCTGCTTCGGCGTCGGGATGTCGAGCAGCGTGTAGGACGAGGACGGCATCTCCGACATGCGGCCGCCGATGAGGAGAATGACATCGGCGTTGTCGATGCGCGCCTTCAGCCCCGGGCTCGGCCCGATGCCGAGATCGCCGGCATAATGCGAATGGTCGGCGTCGATCAGCGAGGCCCGCCGAAACGAGGTCGCGACCGGCAGGTCGAACCGCTCGGCAAAACGTGCGATGCCCTTGGTGGCGTCCTCGGTCCAGCGCGAGCCGCCGAGGATGACCAGCGGCGCCTTGGCGCTCGCAAGCAGCGCACCGACGCGCTCGATATCACCAGGCGCCGGCCAGCTCATCGCCGGCTCGATGCGCATGGCATCCGCTACGGCAGCGGTTTCGGTCAGCATGTTCTCCGGCAGCGCGATCACGACGGGACCCGGACGGCCCTGCATGGCGACGCGGAAGGCGCGCGCGACCAGCTCGGGAATGCGATCGGGGCGATCGATCTCGACGGCCCATTTCGCCATTGAGCCGAACACGGCCTTGTAGTCGAGCTCCTGGAACGCCTCGCGCTCGCGCATGCCGGTGTCGACCTGGCCGACGAACAGGATCATCGGCGTCGAGTCCTGCATCGCGATGTGGACGCCGTGGCTGGCATTGGTGGCGCCGGGGCCGCGGGTGACGAAGCAGACGCCCGGGCGCCCGGTGAGCTTGCCGTAGGCTTCCGCCATCATTGCCGCGCCGCCCTCGGCGCGGCAGATCACCACGTCGATCGGGCTGTCATGCAGCGCGTCGAGCGCCGCCAGATAGCTCTCACCCGGCACGCAGGTGACGCGCTCGACGCCCTGGGCGACGAGCTGATCGATCAGGATCTGGCCCCCGGTGCGGGTGTTTCGGATGGACATGACAGCTCCCTGCAGGCTTTGGCGATGCGCTGAAGGCCTCGCGCGAGTTTGTTCCGAGGTGGCGTAAGACAAGCGGAAATAAGGTGCAAGCCGAAACAGCTGCACAGCTGCCCCGGCATCGTTCTGCACCGCGCGCACGGCGGTTGCCGGTTCGGATGCCCTGAGCAAACCGGGACGCTGATATGCACCGGGCCCACGCAGCGCTTCCGCCGTTGACGCAGACCGACGCCGGTTTAAGTAGGTGAGACAAATAATGCAGGGGTGGCGACGTTCGCTGGGCTGGTTCCCCTTGCCCCATGCAGGACTCATGACGCGCTCGCCTCACGCGACTTCGCCAAGCACGACATCGAAATCAGCTTCAGCGCCGCCTCATCTCGCCATCGTCCTGTTCTCGCTCGCGATGGGCGGATTTGCGATCGGAACGACCGAATTCGCATCGATGAGCCTGCTGCCGTTCTTCGCGGCTGACCTTCATATCGACGAGCCGACCGCCGGACACGCGATCAGCGCCTATGCGCTCGGCGTGGTGCTGGGCGCGCCGCTGATCGCCGTGCTCGGCGCAAAGTTCGCCCGGCGCACGCAGCTGCTGGCGCTGATGGCCGTGTTCGCGCTCGGCAACGCCCTGACCGCGCTGGCCCCCGGCTTTGGCTCGATGGTCGCGGCGCGCTTCCTCTCGGGCCTGCCTCACGGCGCCTATTTCGGCATCGCCGCGCTGGTCGCGGCCTCGCTCGTTCCGCAGCATCGCCGCTCGCAAGCGGTCGGCCAGGTCATGCTGGGCCTCACCGTCGCCACCATCATCGGCGTGCCGCTGGCCAATCTGATCGGCCAGTTGGTCGGCTGGCGCGCGAGCTTTGGCCTCGTATCGCTGCTCGCCTTGCTCACCGTCCTGCTGTGCGCGCTGTTCGCGCCGCGCGACCAGGCCGGAAGGTCGGACCCGCTGCGCGAGCTCGGCGCGCTCAAAAGCCGCCGCGTCTGGACGACGCTCGCGATCAGCGCCATCGGCTTCGGCGGCATGTTCGCGGTCTATACTTATCTCGCGACCACCTTGATCGAGGTCACCAAGGTCAGCACCGAGGTCATCCCGTTTTTCCTCGCCATCTTCGGCATCGGTGCCACGCTCGGCAATCTGTTCGTGCCGCGCTTCGCCGACCGCGCGGTGATGCCGACGGCCGGTGGCATCCTGATCTTTGCCGCCGTGGCGCTGCTGGTCTTTCCGCTCGTCGCCGGCAATCCCTGGCTGCTCGCAATCGATATCTTCGCCATCGGCGCCAGCGTCGCGCTCGGAGCCGTGCTGCAAACGCGGCTGATGGACGTTGCTGGAGATGCACAGGCGCTCGCGGCCGCGCTCAACCATTCGGCGTTCAACACAGCCAATGCGCTGGGCCCCTTCCTCGGCGGCCTCGCCATTCGCGAGGGGCTGGGCTGGACTTCCACCGGTCCCGTCGGGGCCGCCCTGGCAGTCCTTGGCTTTCTGATCTGGATCGTCGCCTATCGCGACACCGGCCCCGCGCCGGTCGCCCACGCCTCGGACAGCGCCGCGCCACGCGAAGCAGCTTCCCCGAAGCGCGCGCCGCCGCTAGCGCCGCGCGAGCGGAGCCGTCCCAGGGATCCGGTCGCCTGACCGATCGGAACAGGCTCAAAACAGAGCGGCGTTGAGGGCCTGTCCGTAGATCATCGCGGCGACGAGCGAGACCAAGAGGCCCGCGCCCGAGAAGATCACGAGGATCTTCAGAGTTTCGATATCGACGTTGGTTCCCGTCGCGCGGGATATTGCCCTTGCCAGTGCAGCAATCATCGCCAGCTCCGAAGCCTCCCGCGTGGTCGCGGGCCTGACTTCATCTAGCCCGGATCGGCGCATCCGGCTGTGAAGCAGATTACAGGTGCGGCTTGGCCGCAGTAATCCCGAGGTGATAGCTGAAGTGCTCAGCTTTTTCGACCGCACGCAGAAGGGTAAGCCGTGAGGCCACGCGGCCTCGCGCTAGACAGACGGCAGTGGCGCCACACACTCGCGGTCATGCCCCGGCTTGACCGGGGCATCCAGTACGCCGCGGCCTATCGAGGACACGCAACCGCCTCGGCGTACTGGATCGCCCGATCAAGTCGGGCGATGACACCGTGAATGGAGCACCAGCAGCGGCGACCGTGAAATTGCCGATCACCGATGCTCGATCGCGCGGATCGCACCGCGCAGCTCCGCGAGGCCGCGCAGGCGGCCGATTGCGGTGTAGCCGGGATTGGTGCGCTTGGTGGCGGCGAGATCGTCGAGCATGCGGTGACCGTGATCGGGGCGGAACACGATTTGCTTGTCGGGCGCCCGCCGCGCGTTCTCCTTCAACAGCGCCTTGAGCACCGCGACCATGTCGACGTCGCCATCGAGATGATCGGATTCGTAGAACGACAGACCGTCGGCCTCGCGCTTGGTGGCGCGCAGATGGGCAAAGGCGATGCGCGGGCCGAACCGTTCGACCATTTCAGGCAGATTGTTCTGAGGCCGCACGCCGAGCGAGCCTGTGCACAGGCAGATGCCGTTCGCCCTGGACGGCACGGCATCGAACAGCGCCTGATAATCATCCGCGGTCGATGCGATGCGCGGCAGGCCGAACAGCGGCCGCGGCGGATCATCCGGATGCAAGGTCAACGACACCCCGAGCTGCTCGGCGACTGGCGTCACGCGCGTGAGAAATTCGGCAAGATGCTGCCGCAGGATCTTTGGCGTGATGTCGCGATAGGTCTCCAGCCGGTCGCGGAATTGCGGGATCGTCATCGGCTCGGTGGTCGAGCCCGGCAGCGCGCTCGCGATGACCATGACGAGATAATCGATGTCGGCCCGGCTCATCTTCTCGAACAGCGCCTTCGCGCGCGCCTGCTGCTCCGGCGAGTAGTCCTGAACGGCAGCGGGCCGCTTGAGAATATGCAGCTCGAACGCCGCAAAGCGGTCCTGGTCGAAGCGCATGGCGCGAGCGCCGTTCGGCAGCTCCCATTCGAGATCGGTGCGGCACCAGTCGACCACGGGCATGAAATTGTAGCAGATGATCTTGATGCCGGCGGCTGCGACAGCCTCCAGGCTCGCGATCCAGGCGTCGATGGACTTGGTGGCCTTGCCGCCGAGCCGCTTGACGTCGTCCGGGATCGGAATCGACTCCACCACCGACCAGGTCAGCTGTGAGCGGCCCGGCTGATCGTTCTCGATAAAATTCTTGCGCTCCTCGACCGCCTTGCGCGTCCAGGCCTCGCCGATCGGCACCTGATGCAACGCCGAGACGATGTCGGTCGCGCCGGCCTGCCTGACATCGTCGAGCGAGACCGGATCATCCGGCCCATACCAGCGCCATCCCTCGAGCATCATTGGCTCTCTCCTAAAGCGTTTTCCAGCGAAGTGGGTACCGGTTCGCGTAAAGAAAACGCGCTAAATCAAGATTCAATTGGCCGTCAGAACCACCTTGACACTCTGCGAGCGGTCGAGTGCCAGACGCAACGCGTCGGGCGCGGTCGAGAGCGGCCGCTCAGCGGTGACCAGCGACAGCACGTCGACGCTGCCGCTCCCGATCAGTTCCACCGCTGTCATGAATTCGAGCCCGAAGCGGAACGAGCCGCGCAGGTCGATCTCCTTGGCCATCACGGCATTCGACGGCGTCGGGATCTGGCCACCCGGCAGATTGCCGATTTGCACCACGACGCCGCCACGCCTGACGATCCCGATCGCGCTGGCAAGACCTGCGGCCGTGCCGGAGACCTCGAACGCGACGTCATAGGAGCGCGACGCCGCCTGCGCCTTCAGGCCTTCGTCGCCGCCCGCAACGTTCTCGACGTGTGAAGCACCGAGCTTGGTCGCGAAGGCGAGCGGCGCCGGCGCGATGTCGGCGACCGTGACGTCGGTCATGCCGGCGCGGTGCGCGGCCAGCATGGTCAGGAGCCCGATCGGACCGGCCCCAAAAATGATTCCGCGCTTACCCTGGATGTTGCCGGCGCGCGCGACCGCGTGCAGGCAGACCGCCAGCGGCTCGGCCAGCGCTGCGGCCTGATAGGAGACGTGATCCGGGATCTTCACGCATTGCGCGGGGACGGCGTCGAAGTAGTTGGCAAAGCCGCCCTGCATGTGCGGCGTCTTCGACGCCGAGCCCATGAAGTAGATGTTCTCGCAGAGGTTCTGCCGGCCCTCACGGCAGGCGGCGCAATGGCCGCACCAGCGCGACGGGTTGACCGCGACGCGGTCGCCGACCTTGAGATTGGCCGCGGAGCCTGCGATCTCCACGACTTCGCCGGAGATCTCGTGACCAAGCACCAGCGGCGACTTCACCACGAAATCCCCGGTCCGGGCGTGGCGGAAGTAATGCATGTCCGAGCCGCAGATGCCTCCGGCGCCGAAGCGGATGCGCACCATGCCCTCAGTGAGCTTGCCGAGCGGATGCTCGACCATACGCAGGTCTTCGGGCCCGAACAGCGTTGCGGCGAGAGAGGTGGAGGTCATTTGGAGAGTCCCATGTATTTCGGCAGCCAGAGGGTCAGTTCAGGAATGTAGGTGATCGCGATCAACGCGAGCAGCAGCGGCACCAGCCAGGGAAGGATAGCGACCGTCGTGCGCTCGATCGAGAGCTTGGCCACGCGGGCAAGCACGAACAGCACCATGCCGAGCGGCGGATGCAACAGGCCGATCATCAGGTTCAGCGTCATGATCAGGCCGAAATGAATGGGATCGATCCCGAGCTTGAGCACGATCGGCAGCAGGATCGGCACCAGGATGGTGATCGCCGCCGTGGTGTCGATGAAGCAGCCGACGAACAGGATCAGGACGTTGGCGAGCGCCAGGAATACCCATTTGTTGTGGGTGATGCTGAGCATCCAGTCCGAGAGCAGCTGGGCGGCCTGTGACACCGTCAGCAGCCAGGCGAAGATCGAGGCGGCCGTGACGATGAACAGCACCGAGGCCGTGGTCTCGATGGTGTCGAACGTCGCCTTCGCCACCGTCTTCAAGGTCATGGTGCGGTAGCGCACGAGGCCGAGGAACAGCGACCAGATCACCGCGGCGACGGCGGCTTCGGTCGGCGTGAACCAGCCGAGCGTCATGCCGCCGATCAGGATCACCGGCGCCATCAGCGCCATCACCGCCGAGAAATCGAAGTACCAGTCGATCGCGAGCAGCGTGCCGAGACCGATGACGACCGCAAGGTTGGTCGACATTCCGGCCAGCGTCATCAGCCAGATCGCGAGCGGGAAAGCGAATACGACGACGATCTCGAGGCCGGCCGAGCCGAGCTGCGGCCAGGAGAACGGCGTATCGCTGCCCCATTTGTTCCGGTGCGCGAAGTAGGTGACGGTCGCCATCATCAGCAGCGTCAAAACGACACCCGGAATGACACCGCCCAGGAACAGCGCACCGATCGAGACGTTCGCCATCATGCCGTAAATGACGAAAGGCAGGGACGGCGGGATGATCGGGCCGAGCGTCGCGGAAGCCGCGGTGACGCCGACCGAGAACTCGGTGGTGTAGCCGTGGTCCTTCATCGCCTTGATCTCGATGGTGCCGAGACCCGCCGCGTCCGCGATCGCAGTGCCTGACATGCCGGAGAAGATCACCGAGCCGATGATATTGACGTGGCCGAGACCGCCGCGCATCCACCCCACAAGCGCGACCGCGAATTTGTAGATGCGCCCGGTCACGCCGGCGATGTTCATGAGATTGCCGGCCAGGATGAAGAACGGCACGGCGAGCAGCGGAAAGCTCTCGACACCCGCAATCATGCGCTGCGCCAGCGTGACATCGGGCGTCACGCCGCTGACCAGGATGTAGAGCAGCGACGACGCGGCCATGGCAATCGCCACGGGGACGCCGAGCAGCATCAGGACGAGAAAACCGCCAAGCAACAACAGCATGGGACTACCCTTCAAAACCGTCGTAGGCGCCGGGACGTTCGAGGATCGAATAGCCCTGCCGCAGATGTTGCAACGCGACCTGCAGCGAACGCGCGAACATCAGCACGAAGCCTGCCAGCACCGCGTAATAGACGTAGTTCTTGGGAAAGTTGATCGTGGTCATGGACTCGTCGCCGATGATCTGGATGTAGACCCAGACCAGCTTGATGGCGTAGCCGAAGAAGACGATGCGGATCAGGTCGATCGCCGTCGACATTGTTCGCGCCACGAGACGCGGAAGATACCGGTAGATCAGGTCGACCTGGATGTGCCGCGACAGCCGCACGCACATCGAGGCGCCGATGAAGACCACGCCGATCAGGCAGTAGGTCGCAATCTCCTCGGTCCAGGCATAGCTGTCGTTGAGCACGTAGCGGGTGAAGAACTGCAGGAAGACGGCGAGCGCCATCACCCAGAAGATCGCCAGCGCCACCCAATCCTCGAAAGCGTAGATGCCGAGATCGATCTTCGGCGTCCCCTCCTCCTCGAAAGTATGGGCGATTTCGTCCCCGGTAATCTGCCGGTGTACCTCGGCGGTCGACATGTCGTTACTCCTCAGAGGCCCTGAACATCATCCCGGGGCCTCGATGGAAGGCCCCGGGATGACCGTCCGTCACTTGATTGCCTGGATCCGCTCCCAGTCGGCCTTGCGATAGCCGAAGGTCTCGAACGGAACGTTCTTGAGAACGGTGTCGCGGAACTCGTTCTTGTCGACCTCGGTCACGGTCAGGCCCTTCTCCTTGAAGAAGGCGACGAGCTTGGCCTCCTTCTGCTTGATCTCCTCGGTCGCCCTGGCCGCAGCCTCCTGCGCGACGTCGGTGAAGATCTTCTTGTCCTCGTCGCTGAGCTTCTTCCAGAGCGCGCCCGCGATCACCGTATTGAGGTGGTCGACGATGTGGCCCGTCAGCACGATGTGCTTCTGCACCTCGTAGAACTTCTTGGCCTCGATCGTGGTCAGCGGATTCTCCTGAGCCTCGACCGTGCCGTTCTGGAGCGCGAGATAGACCTCGGCGAAGGCGATCGGAGCGGTGTTGGCGCCGCAGGCCCGCGGCATCGCGAGGTAAGCCGGCACGTCGGGCACGCGCATCTTCAAGCCTTTCATGTCAGCGCAGGTCTTGATCGGCTTGTTCGACGAGGTCTGGCGCACGCCGTAATAGGTCACTGCGACAATGTGGTGGCCGCTCTTGTCCTCATAGCCCTTGGCGAGCTCCTTGAAGATGTCGCTCTTGGTGTAGGCGAGCAGATGGTCGGCATCGCGGAAGGTGTAGGGATAATAGGTCACGCCGATCGGCGGAAAGCTCTTGGCCGCGAAGCTCGAGCCGGAGATGATGATGTCGACCGAACCGAGGGAGAGGCCCTGGTTGATGTCGGCTTCCTTGCCGAGCTGGGAGGCCGGATAGACGTCAATCTGGTAGCGCCCGTTGGTGCGCTTGCCGATCTCCTGCGCGGCCCAGACCGACGCGGTGTGGAACGGCTCCGACGTTTCGTAGACATGCGCCCATTTCAGCTTGGTCTGTGCCATGCCGGCCCCGGTGCTCGCAAACGTCGCGGCGACCGACATCGCCAGTACCATCGTGATTTTCTTCAACACTGATTATCCTCCACTGATTAAGTCTGCTTCTTGTTCACCCGCCCTGGAATTGAGGCGGGTCGCCCAATCTCATCCGCGTCGTCCATCGCCGCGTTTGGCCGCTTTGTTCGACGGTCGCTTTGGTTTTGCCGGCTGAGCCCCGGATCGCGTGGCCCGCTTCGGCGCCGCCGGCGCCGCCGCGCCGGTTTCGGCGCCGAAGTTCTGCGCAAAGCGCTCCTGCGAATGCGCGAGGTGGTCGCGCATGGCGTCGTGGGCCGCCAGCGGCCGGCGCGCTGCAATGGCGTCGCGCACGGCCCGGTGCTCGTCGAGCGCGGTTCGCCACGTGGTGGGGTTCTCGAAATAATGCGCAAGCTGCGCGAAATAGGGATTGAGTCGCTGGTCGAACAGTTCGCCGACGACGCGGACCAGCACGGCGTTGCCGAGGCACCCGGCGATGGCGATGTGGAAGGCCCGGTCATGGACCATCGAGGCTTCGCCGGGATGGTCGACATTCTCCATCGCGACGAGCGCGGCGTCGATGCGCGCGACATCGTCCTTGGTCGCCACCCGCGCGGCCTGCTCGGCGATGGCGCTTTCCAGGAATTCGCGGGCACGCAGCAGCTCGAACGGCCCTTCGATGACGGCTGATGGAACCGGCTTGGCATCGGCGGGCTCGGTCACATAGATGCCCGAGCCGACCCGAATGCGGACGCGCCCCTCCACCTCGAGCGCGATCAGGGCCTCGCGCACCGTCGGCCGCGATACCTTGAGCTGATCGGCGAGCTCACGCTCGGTCGGCAAGCGACTGCCGACCGCGTACTCGCCGCTGTCGATCAGGCTTCGCAATTGATCGGCGACCTGGCGATAGAGCCGTCTCGCCTCCACAGCTTCCAGCGGCACGCTGGTCCTCCCGAAGAGGGTCTCGCCGGGAAGCTTCCCGCCCGGCGGCCCGCCAATTTTGGAAAATTGGTCTTACCAATTGACCGGAGCATTGACCTGATATGGCCGTCATGTCAAGCAGCGGCCAATCAAAGGGGAGACGTTCATGCGGCTTGAAAGCGCCACTCTCGATCGGCTGGCACCTCGCATCCGCCGTCCGGCCTATGACCGCTCGCGCATCACGCCCGGCATCGTGCATCTCGGCCTCGGCGCGTTTCATCGCGCCCATCAGGCCGTCGTCATCGACGACTGCCTTGCCGCGGGCGCGACATCATGGGGCATCGTCGGCGCCAGCCTGCGCAGCCCCGAGACCCGCGACGCCCTTGCCCCGCAGGATCATCTTTATACGGTTGCGGTGCGCGCCACTGAGGGCACCGGGCACCGCGTCATCGGCGCGCTGCTGGACAGCGTCGTCGCGCGCGAAAAGCCGGCTGCGCTGGTCGAACGGATGGCCGATCCCGGCATTCGCATCGTCTCGCTCACGGTCACCGAGAAGGGCTATTGCCATACACCGCAGACCGGGGATCTCGACGAGCGGCATGCCGACGTCATTCACGATCTCAACAATATAGACGCGCCACGCTCGGCTCCCGGCTTCATCGTGGCCGCACTGGCGCGGCGGCGGGCGCTCGGCATTCAACCTTTCACGGTGCTGTGCTGCGACAACCTCGCCGCCAACGGCCACACCGTGCAGCGGATCGTGACCCAGTTCGCCGCGCTTCGCTCGAAGGATCTCGGCAAGTGGATCACAGACAATGTCGCGTTCCCCTGCACCATGGTCGACCGCATCGTGCCGGAAACCACCGACGCCGACCGCGGCACGGTCGCCGCAGCGCTCGGCCTGCGCGACGCCTGGCCGGTCATGACCGAGCCCTTCACGCAATGGGTGGTCGAGGACCGCTTCTGCGCGGGCCGGCCGGATCTCGCGGCTGCGGGCGTCGAGCTCGTCACCGACGTCAAGCCGTTCGAGCTTATGAAGCTGCGGCTGCTCAACGCCAGCCATTCGGCGCTGGCCTATCTCGGCTATCTCGCCGGCTACGAGACCATCGCCGACACGATGCAGGATCCGCATTTCGCGCGCCTCGGCGCGCGGGTGATGGAAGAGGCCGCCGTGACGCTGACGATGCCTGCAGGCACCGACCTTGCCGCCTATCGCGCCTCGCTTCTCGAACGCTTTTCCAATCCGGCGCTGCATCACCGCACGTGGCAGATCGCAATGGACGGCTCGCAGAAGCTGCCGCAGCGCCTGCTCGGCGCCATACAGGATCGCCTCGCCATGAACCTGCCGATTGCGACGCACGCGCTCGCGGTGGCGGGCTGGATGCGCTACGTGACCGCGCGCGACGAGCAGGACCGCGCCATCGACGTGCGCGATCCCCTCGCCGCCGAGATTGCAGGTCTGGCGCGCGAGGCCGGCCCGGCAGCAGAGCGGCTCGCACCCGCATTGCTCGGCGTCACAAAGGTGTTCGGACCACTCGGTGCCGAACCGCGCCTGCGCGAGGCTGTGACCGCCGCGCTCGGGCGGCTCTACAAGCAAGGTGCGCGGCGCGCAGTGGAGACGCTGGTTTCGGCGTGACCACAAACTGGGCAGCCATGCTGCACTGCGTTCAAAGTCGGCCTGAAGTCGCGCTTGATTTTTGCCTGCCATTGGCCCACCCGAGAGGCATGGCAAAGGACAGCAAGGTCATCGCCGCGAACGCGGCTTTTTACGCCGCCTTTTCAGCGGGCGATTTCGATGAGATGAAGCGGATGTGGGCGGATGACGACGCCATCTCCTGCATTCATCCCGGCTGGCCCGCCATCGTCGGCCATGCCACGGTGATCGGGAGCTGGCGCGACATTCTGCAAAATCCAGAGCGGCCGCAGATCGTCTGCGCCGAGCCGCAGGCCATCGTCGACGGCGACAGCGCCCGCGTGCTCTGCATCGAGATCGTCGACGGCACGGCGCTCGCCGCCGCCAACCATTTTCGCCGCGTCGGCGACGGCTGGCGCATGGTCCACCACCAGTCGAGCCCGATCGCGCAAATTGTCGAGCAGGCCGAGGACGATAGAGCGAGCCACCGGGTGCACTGAGGATGGCCCTCACGCCGGCGTGATCTACTGTGCATGGGGTTGTTTTTCAGTTTTTGATTTGGATGGCGAGTTCCGACAGATCATCCAGCACGAAACGGGCGTCGCGGAAGTCGTCTTCGCGGAAGTACATGCTGCGGGTGATGAGCACCGGAATGCCCGCCCGCGTCGCCGCGACCAGCCCGTTGGCGGAATCCTCGATCGCGACGCAGTCGGGCGGCGCGAGCTTCAGCCGCGCCAGGATCTCCAAATAAACGTCCGGCGCCGGCTTCTTGTGCCTGACATCATCGCCGACAACGGTCGCCTCGAAATCCGCCGCCCACCGCGGCCCCAGCGCCCGCGACAGCAGCGCCTCGATGTTGCCGTGCGAGGTGGTGGTCGCGATCGCCAGTCGCTGGCCGCGCCCCTTTGCGGCCGTGAACAGATCCGCCACACCGGGCCGCAAGCGGCAGCAGCCGGTGTCGACCAGTTCGGCGTAGTGCGCGGTCTTGATGCGGTGAAGCTCGGCGATCTCAGCGTCCGACAGGGACGGCGCGACCCACTGCCTGGTGTGGAAGGCGCGGATGCGTTCCTTGCCGCCGGTCACCCGCAGCAGGTCCCGGTACACCGTCCGGTCCCAATGCCAATCGAGACCGTGACGGGCAAAGGCGTGGTTGAAGGCGCGCCGATGCAGCTCTTCCGTCTCGGCGAGCGTCCCGTCGACATCGAAGATCAGCGCGGCCGCGTTCTGGATCAGCTCTGCCGCGCCCGAAGGCGTGATGGTTGCCGCTTCCGCCTGCATGGTCGGCGCCTCCCTATGATGGCGACCATCGCCTGAGGTGGCGAGTGAGTAAAATCGCAATATCTTTTGCCGGCCCCAAAAATCTCTTATGAGCGAGGATGCGCTGACAGCGCGAACGGGAACTCGGACCAGCACGGAAGACGCATGCGGCTCTTCATCCTCGGCCTCGGCTATAGCGCCCACCATTTCGTTCGCAGGTTCGGCGGCAGCTTCTCGCATATCGCCGGCACGGTGCGCGATCCCACCAAGCGGGACGACCTTCCCGGCCTGGAGCTGCATGGCTTTTCCGGCTACCGTCCTGACGACGCGACGGTCAACCGCATCCGTGATGCCGACGTCCTGCTGGTGTCGATCCCGCCTGATCGCACCGGCGATCCGGCGCTCGCGGCGCTCGGCGACGTGCTGGCGGCCGGTCACCGCAAGGTGGTGTATCTCTCCACCATCGGTGTCTATGGCGATCATGCCGGCGGATGGGTGGACGAGAGCACGCCGCCACAGTCCGCGCTCGATCGCGCACGGATGCGGGTCGCGGCCGAGCAGGCCTGGATGGATACGGCCCAAGGCAATGTCGCGATCCTGCGGCTCGCCGGCATTTACGGCCCCGGACGCAACGCGCTGGTGACGCTGCGCAGCGGCACGGCTCGCCGCATCATCAAGCCCGGGCAGGTCTTCAACCGCATCCATGCCGACGACATCGCAAGCGCAATCATGGCCGCCATCGACCGTCGTGGCGGCGGCACCTGGAACGTCTGCGACGACGAGCCCGCGCCGCCGCAGGACGTGATCGCCTATGCCGCGCAGCTCATGGGCATTGCGCCGCCGGCCGAGGAAGCGTTCGCAACCGCCGAGATGTCGGCGATGGCGCGCAGTTTCTATGCCAGTAGCGCCCGCGTCTCCAACCTGAGGCTGAAGCGCGAGCTGGGCGTCACGCTTGCCTACCCGACCTATCGGCACGGCCTCGATGCGCTGTGGCATGATGGCGAGGCGCAGCTTGCGCCCTAAAGCAAGAAGGGCTGCCGATCGGCCGCGCTTTGCAGTTCTGCGTCAGCTCAACACGCCGTATTTCTTGAACCACGCCTGCGCCTGCTTCCAGCCATCTTCCGCCGCATCCTTGCGATAGCTGCTGCGATAGTCGGCATGGAAGCCGTGCGGCGCCTCCGGATAGATCTTGAACTCCGCCAGTCAGCCCGACGACGTCGGCTGTCACGGTGGTTTCAATGCTCATCGGTCGTTCCTTCCTGATGCCTGCCTGGTGTCTTGCCCTGATCTTTCAGGCGACGCATTCGCCGCCACCCGCCAGCCATAGAGATCCAGCATCTCCGGCGCCATCGTCTTGCTGAGCATGACGCCGACGAGCGCTCCGGTCGTCGCTGCGATCTCCTGGCTCGCCGGCTGCCACACCACGACCAGCGCCCGATGCTCCGGCGGCGCGATCTCGATCAAATAGGCGGTGGTCGGCCCCACCTCGCCGCCAAGCGCAAAGCCTTGCACCATGCGGGCCGCAATCACGATGATCGGCGCCGCAAGCCCAACCGAATTGTAGGACGGCGTGAACGTGATGGTCAGGATCGCCGCCCCCATCAGCGCGAAGCTCAGCAGCATCGCCGGTCGCCGGCCGATCCGGTCGGAATAGATGCCGAGCACGATACCGCCGATCGGACGCGTCACGAAGCCGGCCCCGAACGTCGCCAGCGACAGCATCAGGCTGCCGTACTCGCTGCCGGTCGGAAAGAAGGTATGGCCGATCTGGATGGCGAAGAAGGTGTAGGTGATGAAGTCGTAGAACTCGAGCATATTGCCGACCGTGGCGGCCAGTGCTGGGCGTTTGACGCTGAACGGCTCCGCTTGCTCGATTCCCGACGACACTCTTGGAGTCCCGACCTGCTGATGTGCACGATTTAACCGCGTGACCGCGCTGCGCCGCAACATCCATTAGCCGAACAAATGGGTTATCCCGTCCCTTGCCGCATCTATACCTGCTGCAGCTTGTGTGCAGTTTCGCGCGGTTCGAAACGCCTGACCGCAACAAACAGCCTCGAACGTCCCCATCGACACATGATGTCGCTCAGGCACAGCACAGCGCCCGACAATCGGACGCGAGCCCGCGCCATTTGACTGAAATTTTCAGATCAGTCGAACCGTCATATTTACTCGAACTTTCTTCGCGGCGCTCTAGTTCCACTCCCGAATGTTCCATCTCCAGAACGGAGAAGTGTCTTCCAAGCGCGGCAATTGTCTTCGACAGCTCCACTGTGACCCGCAGCGATCGCGCCCCAAAGGCTCAATTGAATAAAGCTTTATCCGATCTGGCACCGATATGAATTTGGCTCGCGAAGCGATTGAATTACTGGGACAGGTGGCGCAAATCCTCTGGTTCGAAGGCACCAAGCACGGCATGCGCGACCGCGAGTGGATGGCATTGCGTTTCCTCTCGCGTGCCAACCGCTTCTCCAGGACGCCGTCGGCGCTGGCGAGCTATGTCGGCACCACGCGCGGCACCGCCTCATTCATCATCGGCGAGCTCGAGCGGCTCGGCTATCTGGAACGGAAGCGCTCCGCCAAGGACAAGCGCTCGGTGATGCTGAGTGTGACGCTGCAGGGCAAGAAGTTTCTGGCGCGCGATCCTGTGAATGGCCTGGTCGAGGCCATCGCCGTCCTCGAGGAGGACAGCAAGATCCGCCTTCGCGACATCTTGCGACACGTGCTCGACCAGGCGGATGCCGCCGAACAGCGGCACCACACCGACGTCTGCAAGCGATGCATCTTCCTTCGGGAGGATCGCACCAGCTCCGAGAACAAGACGGCCGAGTTCACCTGCCGCCTGTTTCGCGCACCGATCGCGGAGACTGAGGTCGATCTGCTATGCACCAGCTACGAACATCATCGCCAATAGCATTATCGGCCTCTCACCTGCGCGCCGAATAGACCACGCCTCCGCTGGTTTCCACGACCAGGCGGCCGTTCTCGTTCCTGATTTCCTCGATGCGGCCGAGGCTCGGGACCTGCTGGCCGAGTACGGCCTCGACGACACCGTTTGGCCCCTGAAGAATCGCGATACCTTCATAGGCCTGGCGCACTGACCAACCCTTGACCGTCTTTCGTGGTACCGAGCTGCGGTCGACCGGCGATACCGACCCGGTGGTTTCGGGCACGGTGATCGAGGCCATCATCGGCATCGCCGGTGGCGGCGAAAGCGGCTGAGCCGCGACGGGAGGCGGCGGCTGGACCTGGGCCTGAGCCAGCCTGTCGAGCTTCGCCGTCGACGACGAGCTCACCCGCTCGATGCGATCGAGATTTTCGGCAAACCGGCCGAAGCGATCACTTGTTGCCTTGCTCGACTGATCGACTGCCGTGCGCAGACCATCGAGATTTTCGGAGACCCCAGACAATTGCTTGCGCAGCTGCGCGACCGTGTCGCGCAGATTCCTGATCTCCGCATTCGCCGCGACATTGGTCTGGCTCGGCTGCGTGGCGAGATAGGCGATAACGCCGGTGCAGGCGCAGACGACCAGGATGGCGGCAACCGCCAACGTCGCGAGCGGCGCGACCCAGGTCGGACGCGGCGGCGGCGGCTTGGCCACGATCACGGCCGGCTTGATCACCGTCGGCACGGGCTTCGGTATCGCCATCTTGTCCAGACGCGCCTTGGCGCGAATGCGCTTCAGTCCCTCCAGCGCTTCTTTAGCTGCAACTTCGTCGCTCGACGCCGATGCGGGCTTCGCGCCCGTTGCAGGCCTGGCCGCGCGCGCATTCGTGTTGAGCTTCGTGTCGCGCACTTCCGGAGCGGGCTTCGCCGTAGCGGACATATCCGCAGCTTCGGCGGGACGCGCTTTTCCATCGGACGACATTTGAAAATGCTCCGTTCGTTTCGATCTTCGAGCGAAGCTAGTTGGTGAAGCTTGCCTGAAACGTGCGCATCGAAAACTCTTCGCCGCGAATGATCGCGGGCGAGTCAGACGCATCGAGCGTGAGGCAAAAGTGCGACTCGAAAGACACACCCTCGCCAAGATTTCGCCAAGTTGGAGTCGCGTCGCTGCACATGAGTCGAATTGTCGCACGAAGCTGCGCGGCCAGGAGAGTCAATCCGGGGTTGAAAACCCCTCACTGCGACGATCCGACAGCACTACCAAAAATAGCTGTATTTGTACGGGCATATGGAACTTTATAACCGTCACGGTGCAAAACTAGTTTGGATTTGAAATCAACTGATGCGGAACGACACACAAAGAAACAACCGGAAACGAATCAACAGCATCAAGCACACGTAGCAAACGCTTTGTTTCGCACGCTTGATCGGAAATCGGCAATTGTTACGGTCTACATCAAGTGATTCTCGCCCGTTGGCGAGGAGATCGACTGAGTTCAGTAGTGTTCGGACGCGATATGCAACGTGACGCCACTGTACCAGGTCGCTTTCTCAATCCGCCCCGCAAGGTGATCCGTAAGACACCCGCCGGGCTTCACACAGTAAGCGTTCAGTATCGAGTCGAAGTAGCAGGCCTGCTCACGCAGGCACTGAATGCGTAGGGCTGCCCGCGAATATCGAAACCATAACAACGGTTCGCGGGAGGGAAATATCGTCAAACAGCATGGCTGCCGAGCCGGGGCATCACAATAAACCTCCCGGCCGCGGCAAGTGCGAAACAGGGGCGACTGACTGATGTATATTATCGTTGATGATCGCGAGAGCGTCACGAACAGCTACGTAGGAGGGCTCGTTCGCGAGGGCGTGTCGTCGATCGGCTTCTCCTCCGGAGAATTCTGGGACTGGCTGCATTCCGCGAACGAATCGGACCTCGCAGCCGTCGATGCCTTCCTTCTGGGGGAGTGCGATGCCCGCGGAAGCTTGCCACGGGCGATGCGCAAGCGGTCCGCGGCTCCGATCATCGCGATGAGCGGCCAGAAGATGCTCAAGAACACGCTGGAGCTGTTCGAATCGGGCGTCGACGACGTCGTGCACGTTCCGATTCACCTGCGTGAGATCCTCGCTCGAACGGCCGCGATCGCACGCCGCCGGGTGGGCGAGTTGCCGAGGCCCTGCGAGACCAGGATCCAGGTCTTCTTCAATGGACGTGATCCCGAGATCGCAGGCCACGCCCTGACCTTGCCGCGCCGCGAGCTCCGCATCCTCGAGTATATGGTCAGCAACCACGGCAAGTGGATTACCAAGACGCAGATCTTCAACGCGGTCTACGGCATCTTCGAGTCAACTTTCGACGAGAGCGTGATCGAGAGCCACGTCAGCAAGCTGCGCAAGAAGCTCCGTGACCGCCTCGGTTTCGACGCCATCGTGGCACGGCGCTATGTCGGGTACCGGCTCAATATCCCCGCCAACGAGACCATCGACGAGCCGATGCAGGACCTCGATGAGGTCGGCATCCTGCTGAACCGGGCCCATGCCGCCCAAGCGGCGTACCCGGCCGGCAACTGACGCGCCAGAGCGCAAGGCTCGCAAACGACGACCGGCCTCTGCGGGAGATTCCGCAGAGGCCGGTTTGCTATTGGGAGCAGAAATGTCGTTGCGCAGGCGCGGCTTCGCGGCCCGTCGCGTTACGGCTTCTGCTGGAATTCTTCCTTGGAGACGTAGTTGAAATCCTCGACCAGCACGTCCTGGACGACATCGGCCTGCATCCGCTCGTTGACGCGCTGCTTGATCGCAGTGGTGAGGATGGAAAGGTCGTAGCGGGCGAGCTTCCTGAAATCGAGGCGCTCATCCGCATAGATCCTGCGAAAGGCCTCATCCACGACGAACGGCTCCGGTGGAACGGTGAGCTGGTGCATGATCTTCGCCTCTACTGTGTAGACGAAGCGCGCGACGATGTAGCCCTGCACGGCGCCGCCCTCGACCATAGGCACGCTCAGCGCCCGCGTCTTCTGGTACTGCAGCCCGTCGAGATATTCGTCCTTGGCGGGCAGCAGGCTGCCGTTTTCCTTCCAATAGGCCACGCCGTAGCTCGTGCCCGCGGTGAGGATGCAAACCCAGAGCCCGGCCAGCACCAGCTTGATCATTTTGTATCTCGCGCTGCACGACCGGTATAGGTGCCGTCCGACTCGGCATCCTTGATCGCCTTGACGATAATGGCCGCGACCTCGCGCACCGCGTCGTAGTGCATCTCGAGGAGAGAGCGATTTCGCTCCAGCTTCTCGCGCAGCCGGCGGATTTCCTCGGTGATCTCGGTTTCACCGCCGAGATGCATCCGAGCCCGCATCAGGCGGACGAATTCGAGCATGCTTCGGCTTTTCCGGGCGCTGAAGTCATCGAAATCGACCTTCTGCCCTGTCGTGAGCGCAGTGGTCTCTTCCACGACGATGGTTTCGAGCCGCCGAATCGCGGCCAGCAGGCCGCGGATCTCCTCGGACCGCGTCGCCTCCGCCCCTGCCGCTTCAGCATCGTCGGGTGTCACGTCGCTGCCACTAGGCAGGAGGGCGGGCAGCAGAACCCCGCCCGGCGCAACCTCGACCTCGATGTCCACGACCGGCTGCTCCATCACCGGGGCCGTCGCACATTGTTCTACCTGCATAGCAAATTCACCCCTCAACTTTCGTCATCTATGTCTGGATTCATCATCCGGCCTTGCCCGTCGCATCCGGGCGCGCCGGATGCGCGGCCGCGAGCTGCTTGGCAATTCCGATCCCCTTGCCCTTCGCAAGCTGGGCGCCAAGCTGCTCGGCCAGCATCGATTTCCAGATGCCGCCGGCTGTGCCCTTGCCAAATACTTCCTCCGACTCCTTCGGTAGCATCGTTTCGACGAAGGTCTGGAGGATGAAGGCTTCGAACTTGCGATAGACCTCGTCGGGGCCGGGCTTCTTGATCACCTGCACCGGTGGCCCGTTCACCAGGCCCGATTGCGCCTCGGCGACGCTTGCGGTCGATTGATCTGCCGCCTTGCTGGCCGCGTCCATCGTGGCGGCAAAATCGGTATTCGACGATTTCAGCGCATCGAGTTTCGCCGTTGCCGCGCGTTGCGCCACAGGATCGGCCGCGTCGAGGACGTCGAGAACGAGGTCGGATGTCGGTGTCACGATCATGTCTCGTTCCGGCTGGCTGGCCGCCGCGTCAAATCGCGCACGGCGGCGTATGTCCCCGTCATGTCCTCGAGCGACCGCTTCTCGGCGTCGCGCACCTTGTGGGCGAGCGCCACCTTGGCGACCTCCTCGAGCTGCTTTACGCGGCGCGTCTCCGAGCGGACCTTGTCGAGTTGCATCGAAGCCCGCTCCTGCACGGCGCTTGCGCCGACGCTCGTCCTGTTGAGGCGCCGGGCGATCGAGGCGCTCGACGATCCCGCCGGCGCCTTGCCTTCGTTCAGAGTTCCCACCAGCCACGCCTGCTCATCCTGCATGGCCTGCTGCTGCTGCCGCAATTGCGCGAGCTGCCATTCAGACAGCCGCAGCTGGAGCTTCACCAGCGAGACGATGCGACTGAGCTTGTCCGCGCGCGATTCCATAGCCGATCACCCCGCCAGCCAGGACGACAAGCCGAGCATGAACTGCGTCAGCAATTCATCGCTGGTGAGGTAGAGCAGCAGGAATCCGCCGAACAGGACGAACGGCACCGAGACGAAATAGACCGGAATCGCCGGCGTCAACTTGTTGATGAGACCGATCGAGAAATTGACGACGATGGAGTAGACGATGAAGGGGCTGGTGATCCGGAGTGTCAGCACGAACGCGTCCGTCAGTCGGTTCACGAGCTGGTTCAGTGCCATCTCGCCGCTCAACTTCTCTCCGGGGTGCCAAACGTCGTAGGAGTTCATCAACCCGCGCAGGACCTGCCAGTGCTGGTCGGTCAGGAAGAACAGCGTGGTGACGGCGGCCATCATCAGCGGCACCACGGGGGGCGCCGGATCGGTGTCCCCGACCGGCGTGCCCGGGATGCTGCTCAGGCCGATCGCGCTCGTCATCACGGCGAGCATGGTCTGGAGCGCGAGGAAGAACACACGCCCGCCAAGGCCGATGACGCTGCCGACCAGCAACTCGGTGCCGATCAGCAGCGCCAGCGTCGGTGGCGAGGCGTCATCCACGAGCGGCTTCAGGATCGAAAGCAGGATCGGCGTCAGCGCGAACGTCGTGACCAGCGCGACGAACAGGCGGATCTGCGGCGGGACGTTCACGCTGGAATAGCCCGGCACCAACATCAGGCAGGCACCGATACGGCAGAATACGATGAACGTGGCGAGCACGCTGTCGGCGAGGCCGCTGATCACGAAATGGCTCCGAGCGCCTGGATCTCGGCGCTGCGGGCGACCTCGACATGCGAGAGGACCGGCAATGTCGGGAACACACGCTCGAGAATCATGCGGACAAAGGGGCGCGCTTCCGGGGTCACCGCCAGCACCACGCTGGTGCCGTCTTCGGTGAATTTCCGGATCGCGGCGCTCGCTTCGGTGGCGAACTGCTCGATCAGCCGCGGATCGGCATCGAACTCGACGACATCACCCTTGCCGTCGCGCTTCAGGCTCTGGTGGAAGGCGAGATCCCAACGGTTGCCGAGACGAAGGACATTGAGCACGCCGTTGTCGGAGAGGTCGCCGCAGATCTGCTGGGCCAGGCGCATCCGCACATGCTCGGCAACCTGCTCGGAGCGCCGCACGTGGGGCGCAATCTCGGCAATCGCTTCAAGGATCAGATGAAGGTTCCGGATCGACACCCGCTCGCCCAGCAGGATCTTCAGGATCGCCAGCAGACCGGAATAGGAGATCTGCGATGGGCAGAGGTCGTCGACCAGACGCTTGTACTCGGGCTCGAGCCGATCAAGCAGTCCGCGCATGTCCTTGTAGGACAGAAGCTGGGAGAGATTCGCCCTGAGCACTTCGCTTAGATGCGTAAGCAGCACCGACAGATTGTCGACCGGCTTGCAGCCCTGCCGCTTGACCTCTTCGGTGAAGGCTTCCGTCACCCACAGCGCCTTCATGCCGAACGCGGGTTCGATCACCTCGTCACCGGGCACGTCGGGCTTGCCGTCCTTGTCCACCAGCACCAGCACCTCGCCGATCCTGAGCTCGCCGTGGGCGACACGGGTGTCGTGGATGCGGATCTGGTAGCCCTTGGGATCGATCGATAGATTGTCCGACAGTTTGATCTCGGGAATGACGAAACCGTACTGCTTGGCGAATTTCTTGCGGATCTTGCTGACGCGGTGGGCCAGCTCGTTGCGCGAACCGAGCAGATGAACCGACAGATGGCTGCCGAGCGACAGCTCTATCTCGGCGGTCTTGAGCGATTCCTTGACGGATTCCTTGACTTCGTTCTGCGCGCGCTCTTCGGCCTTGCGCGCGTCTTCCTTCTGCTTCGCAGCCGCCTGCCGCTTCGGCAGCGAGTAACCGACGAAGGCCATGACGCTGCCAAGGAGCACGAAGGGCGGCATCGGCAGCCCCGGCATCAACGCGAGCACGAACATCATCAAGGAAGCCGCTGACACGGCGCGCGGATACCCGCCGAGCTGCCGCAGCACCGCCTGCTCGGCCGAGCCCCTGGTGCCGCCCTTGGACACCAGAAGTCCCGCCGACAGCGACACGATCAGCGCCGGCATCTGCGACACCAGGCCGTCGCCGACCGAGAGCTTGGTGTAGACGTCGGCGGCGCGCGACAAAGTCAGCCCATGATGGGTGACGCCGATGATGATGCCGCCGAAAATGTTGATCGCAGTGATGATCAAGCCGGCGATGGCATCGCCACGGACGAACTTCGAGGCACCGTCCATCGCACCGAAGAATGCGCTCTCTTCCTCGAGCTCGCGGCGCCGGCGCTGAGCCTCCTTGTCGTCGATCAGACCCGCAGACAGATCAGCGTCGATCGCCATCTGCTTGCCGGGGATGGCATCCAGGGTGAAGCGGGCGCCGACTTCCGCGATGCGGGTCGCACCCTTGGTGATCACGACGAAATTCACCGTGACCAAGATCGCGAAGATGATCAGACCGATGACGAAGTCGCCGCCCATGACGAATTTCGAGAAACCGGCGACGACGTGGCCTGCGGCCTGCTCGCCCTCCCCGCCTCGGGACAGGATCAGGCGGGTGGTCGCGATGTTCAGCGCCAGACGCAGGATCGTCGCGATCAGGAGCACGGTGGGAAAGGCCGAGAAGTCGAGCGGCCGCTGGATCCACAGCGCAACCATGAGAATAAGCGCGGACAGCGCGATCGAGAAGGCAAGGCCGAGGTCGATCAGAACAGGAGGAATCGGCAGGAACAGGATCGTGAGCATGGTCACGATGCCGCCCGCGAAGAAGGCGTCCGCGCCGAAGCGTCGCGGGTTCGGCAGGCTAGCAGCTAACGTATCGGCCATGGGTCACCGGAAGCAGGGTCCGCCCCGCAATCTGCCCCGCAAAGCTTACGCGAAGGTGGTGGCCGGGCCCTCCACGGATCAGAACCCGTGCTCAATCCGCGAATAGACCATTTCGGTAAAAGTGGAGAGATGCGCACCGATGAAGGAGCCGGAGATGGCCACGACAACGAGAATGACGATGATCTTCGGAACGAAGGTCAGCGTCGCCTCCTGGATCTGGGTCAGGGCCTGGATCAGTGCGATCAGGATGCCGACCAGCATCGCCGCGCCGACTGCGGGTCCGCAGGCGACGAGGATGGTCCAGATCGCCGCCTGGACGATGTCGAGCGCGTCCCGCTCGTTCATCGCTAGCCGCTGATCGTGAGGCCAGGGCCGACCGCAACCTTGGTGCCGTCCTGGAGGGTCGCGACGGAGCCGTTGCTGTTGATCGAGATCGAGGCGACCTTGCCGGTGAAGGCCGCTCCGGTCGAGTCGGTGAAGCTGACGGTCTTCCCGATCAGCCCGTCCGCCTGCGACAAGGACTGGGAGGACAGCAGCGAATCCAGCTTGGTATTGGTTTGCATCGCCTGCTCGACCGTCGAGAGCTGGGCGAACTGGCTCATATATTGCGAGGTATCCGTCGGATTGGTCGGATCCTGGTTCTTCATCTCGGCGATGAGGAGCTGAAGGAAGGTGTTATAGTCGACGCCGTTGCTCGACGAGGTCAAGCCGGTGGATGACGTTGAGCCGGTCGAATTCGTGCTCGTGGTATCGGTCGCGCTGGTGACGTTCATGTGGCTCTCCGCTGTCAGGCCGCCTTGAATGGGGATTCCGTGGTGGCGCCGGCAAGGATCGCCTGCTCCAGCGGAAACAGCGCTCGGATCCGCTTCAGCGCCTCGAAGTAACGGGTGCCGCCGACCATCTCGTCGATCGCCGCGAGACCGTCCAGCATCTCGCGGTTCTCGCAAACCGCGAGAAGTGCCGCGTGGTGCTGCGCATAGAGCGAGGCCGCGGCGGCGATGTCAGTCGGGTTCATCAGCATGAGCTGGACGATGAAATAGAGCTGGCGCATCGCCGTGGTGGCGTCGGAGGCCTGCATCACCTGCCCTTCGAGCAGGAACATCACGTCGTTGACGAGCTCGAGCGAGACCTTGCGATCCACGCGCAGCACCGCACCGTTGATGTAGATTCGTTCACCGGCCCGCAGGGAAATCTTCATTAAAGCGCGTCTCGGATCAGGCGGTTGATTTCGACGAGCTGCATCACGTCGTTCGATCGTTCTTCACGCAGACGATCGGCTTCCTTGACCACCCACAGGCCGATGGAGATGATATCGGCACGCAGTTGCTCGGGCAGCCCGTTCTCCGGGTGGGCGAGATCCTCGATGAAGATGGTCCATAGCCTCCGGACGTAGAGCAGGCTCTGAACCTGGTCCTCGATGCTGAAGCGCTGCTCCTTCTGGAGCCGCTCCAACCGGTCGATGCCGAGGCTGAGCGCCTGGCGCTCGCGCCCTCGCGCCTCGTACCCGCTGTCTTCAACGACCGTCTCGTAGGCTTCAAACGTCATGCGGACCAACTCTGCGCAGGATATTGCAGGAAACTGAATTGAGAGCGACCGTCGCCGGAGCTCAGAGATAGTTGATCAGGCTGATCTTCTGGAGCTGCGATGTCAGCGCGAGCGCGGTCTGGATCTGGGTCTGCAAGGCATTGACCCGCGTCGAGGCTTCCGCCGGATCGACCTTCTCCATGCCGACGATCTGATTGCTCAGAATATCCTTCTGCGTCTTGAGCTTGTCGGTCGCGGTGGTGATCCGCTGCTGGACCGTGCCGACGCTGCCGCCGAGCGCAGCAAGGTCGGTGATGGCGCTGCCGACGAGGCCGATGGCCTTGTCGACGACCACCTGGAAGGTCGATTGATTCAGGTTCGCGTTCCCGAGATCGGCCATCATGGTGTAGGCCTCGGCGAGCTTGCGGAAGCCGATCTGGTTGGCGCTGACGGACGTATCGGCGATCTCGGTGGTCGAGATGCGGCTTTGCATGACCTGGTCGGTGGCCGTCGACCAGTTGGTGTTCCAGGCCGGGCTCGTGAATTCGGCGTCGAAGCTGGTGTTGAGAAACGTCTGCATTTGGGCCGGGGTAATGCTGCTCACGCTGGCCGAGGATTGCGAGAAGCCGAACGCCGCGAGGAAGTCGCTGTCGACCTGGTTCTTGCTGGCCGAGCCGGCGGTGTAAGCCGTGATCGGCTGGGTCTGTGTGTTGATGCCCGAGAACAGATACGAGCCGTTGTAGGAGATGTTCAGCGCACCGATCAGATCCTGGAGGTTGGAGGACGCAGGCGGCAGGATGATCCGCCCACCGCCGTCGGTGCTGCGGGCTGCGATCAGATCCTTGAGGAAATCCGTCGCGGTCGTGCTGAGTTGGGTGATGCGGTCCTGGGTCACATCCAGACGTCCCGCGACCAGCCCGTTGGTGTCGACCAGCTGGTCGGCGAAGTTCAGGTCCGCCCGCAGGGTGACGTCGCCGCCCGTCGTGGCCCCGAGTTCGAGGCCGACATCGGCGAAGCGGCCGGTGGTTGCTTCCGTCGAGGCCTTGCTCAGCGCAGCCTGGTTGTTCGTGATCGAATACCTCAATGACGAAGACAACATCAGGGTGGAAATGTAGTTTGCGCTCATCATGACTTAATTCCCCACGGCGGCCAGCAGGCTCTGCATCATCTGATCGACGGTCGAAATGATCTTCGACGACGCCGAATAGGTCCGCTCGACCTGGAGCATCAACGACATCTCGTCGTCCATGTTGACGCCGCTGACGTTCGACAGCGCCGTCGTGCTGCGGTTGAGCAGTGTGTTCTGATACTGGGAGTTGTCGTTGGCTGTCTTGCGCTGGTTTTCGATCCAGCTCGTCGATGACGATGCGTAGTCGATCAAGCTGCCATTTGGCTTGCCTTGCGTCGTGGCATCGAACGGCTGCGAGGCATCCATGTTGCCGATGAGCTGCTGAAGCCGTGTCGAATAGCCTCCGTTGCCCGCTGTATTGTATTTGTAGGCGACGTTGCCGCTGATCGCACCGTCGCGCAGCAGATTGGGGTTGCCACCCTGCGCCGGGTCGACCGATGCCGCAACCGAGATCGTGGCGGCGAGACCCACCGAGACGGTGGCGCTCGCCGGCATCGCCGGCGCGCCGGGATAGGTGAAGAGGCCGGGAACGTCGGGCAGCGACGCGCCCGATTGATCGCTCTCCTTGAAGGCATTGATCAGGCCGCGGGCGATTTCGTCGAGCTGACTCTGATAGGTGACCGTGTCGTTGTCGCGCAACTGGGCGAGACCGGCCAGCTTGCCGGACTTGATCGGCATCACGGAATTGGCGCCGGTCACGGGCACGCCGTCGATGAAGACCGCATTGCCCGTGAAGTTGGCCGAATAGGAGGTGGTCGGGGCGAAGCTGACGGTGCGCGCGGTCTTGTCGAACAGCACCACGCCGCTGTCGGTGTAGAGCGCGGCATCGCCGTTGGTGCGGATCGACATCGTGACGCCGACCTCCTGCGACAGCTTCGAGACGATGTTGTCGCGCTGGTCGAGATAATCGGTCACGTCGTCGCCGGAGATCGTTCCCTTCACGATCGCCGTGTTGACGGTCTGGAACTGGGAGAGCAACTGGTTGATGTTCTGGACCGATATGTTCATGTCGGCATCCGCGCCTTCGCGGACCGACTGCACGGTCTGGCTCGCCTGGTTGAGCGCGGTCGCCATGTCCTTGGCGGAGGTAACGGCCGCCTGCGCCAGCGTGGTGTTGTCAGGCGCGTTGGCGTATTGCTGCAACGCCTGCTTCAGCGCATTGAGTTGGGCGGTCGGCGACTGGTCGAGTTGCGGATCATCCACCGTGGCGGACGCGATCTTCTGGAGACCGTCATAGATCGCGCTCTGCGTGGCCGCCGCGGAGGTTGCGGTCAGGACGTTGCTGTACAGGCCCGACGAGGCCGCGCGCTGGATCGCCGCCACATAGACGCCGGCGCCGGGAAGATTGTCCAGCACGGTGATCTTGCGCGAATAGCCGGTCGTGCTGGCGCCGGCAATGTTGCGCGAGATGGTCGACGACTGGATGCCCGACGCCATAAGCGAAGAGCGGGCGGAGTCGAGGGCTGATGTAAGGGACATGGCGTGCTCTTGAACGTTCTCTTGCCCACAAACGGCGCTGAGGGACTCAGCGCTTCAGGTTGACGACGACGTCGAGCAGATCGGCGCCGGTCTGGAACGATTTCGAGTTCGCGGTGAAGCCGCGCTGCGCCTCGATCATCGAGGTCAATTCGTTGGCGAGATCGACGTTGGAATCCTCCAGCGCGCCCGACTGGATGGTTCCGAGACCGCCCTGGCCGGCGAGGCCGACCTGCACGTTTCCGGAGTCAAGGTTCGGCGAATAGACGTTGCCGACTTCGGGCGTCAGATGGTCCGGGCTCGGTACGGTGGCGAGCGCGACCTGGAAGCTCGGCAACTGGGTGCCGTTCTTGAGCACCGCGGTGACCACACCCTTGGAGTCGATGCTGACCTTGTCGACGGCGGACGGCGCATTGCCGTCGACTGTCGCCTTGAAGTCGAAGCTGGAGGCGACCTGGGTCATGGCCGAGAGATCGATCGTGAAGGGGTAGGTCGAACCGCCGGCACTGGGGACGTTGAACGAGAGCGACTTCGTGCTCGCTGCGGCCAGTGCACCCTTGCCGGCCGCAGTCGTGTCAAAGGTGAACGTGGTACTGGGGCCGGTCGGCGCGAGCAGCGACCCTCCCTGATAGACCTGGATATCCCAGGTGTCCGTTGCAGTCTGGGCCATATAAACGTCAAGCGTCACGGCATTGCCGATATTGTCGTAAGTCACCATTGACGTCTTGGACGTATAATTGGCTGGGCCTGCCGGAGCCGTAAGGTTGGTGGCGCTCGGCGCCAGGTTGGCGGCAACCGTCGCCTTGGTCGAGGCCGAAGCTTGGAGCGCCATCTGATTGACGTTGATGACCTGGAGATTGCCGAAACCGTTGGCTGCAACGTTGGGCGCGGCGCCGTTCTGGATGTTGTAGCCCATCAACTGGAAGCCGGCGGTGTTGACGAGATTGCCCGTGCTGTCAGGCACGAACGAGCCGGCACGGGTAAGGAAGTTGTTGCCGTTGGCGTCCCGCACGACGAAGAAGCCGTTGCCCTGGACCGCGAGGTCCGTCGCCGAGGTCGTGAACTGGAGATTGCCGCGATCGGTGATGGCGTAACGGACCGTGGTCTCGACCGCGCCGGAGTCGTAATTGCCGGAACCGCTCTTCAGGATCAGCGAAGAGAATTCCGTCGAAGCCCGCTTGTAGCCAACCGTGTTGACGTTCGCGATGTTGTCCGAGACCGTCGACAGCTTGTTGGACTGCGCGTTCATTCCGGAAACGCCGGTGCGCATAACACCATACAGGCTCATGTAGTGGGCTCCTTTGGCAGATTGAAATTACAATGGGGGGTCTTGCTTGCGCGGGGCTGATGGTTGCTGGCGATGCACAACTTGATGCGCTTCGTCATTTCACGTCATCTTGGGTTGGCAGAACGAGCGCGCCTTGTCGGTCCATGCGCCGAAGCCGCTGGAAACGAGATGCGCGACGATGTGGCAGACGTAGCGCTTCTGCGCCGGCTGATTGTTGGGGCCGGCATTGTAGCGGGCCACCGCCATGGTCCAGCTCCCCTCGCGCTGCTTCAGCTCTTTCAGGAAGCGCGCGGCATAGTCGACGTTCTTGGCCGGATCGAACATCGCCCGCACCGATGGAAATTTGTCGCCGTGAAAATAATGGTTGATCTGCATGCAACCGAGATCGATCAGCTTGATGCCCTTGGCTCGCATCGCTTCGAAATTCGCGATCGCGTCATCCAGGTCCCTGGCGAACACGGTCTGTCCTTCGGCACCGAGCGCGTAGGGATAGAGCGCGCCGCGCCTGCCGGTCTCGGTGAGGCCGACGGCATAGAGAATGCCGAGCGGAATCCCGTGCTGCTGCGAGGCACGCGCCATCTCGCGCTCGCAGGAGCGCGCGGGGTCTGTCGTCGCCGCCGCGGCGGAGCCGGCGCTACAGATAAACAGGGCCGCGACGAATCTGCGGCGCCACGTCCTGATCATGGCGTGCCTCCTGGTTAAGCTGCTGTTCCTGCCGGGCTTGCCTGGCTCCGCCGTCCGACTGACCGGACGACGTGCCGGCGCCGCCGAACGCGCCTTGCGACTGGGATGATTGCTGTTGCTGGCCCGAGAGCTGCGGTTGCGACTGGCCGGATCCAGACTGGAAGCCGTCGAGCGAGCCATGCTGCACCGGCGCGACGTCGGCCACATAGCCTGCCGACTGCATCAGGTCGCGGATCTGGTCGCGCTGCTGATCCAGCATCGTGCTGGTGTCCTTGCGTTCGGCGGCCAGCTGAACCGAGACCTCGTTGCCGACGAGACGGAGGCGCATGGTGACATTGCCGAGATCAGGCGGCTCGAGATTGACGGTGAGGATCCTGAGCGGCTGATCCGGCGAATTGCTCTGGGCGCCCACGAGATCGGGTGAGGCGGATGCAGCGGGCGCGGGCGAACTTTTCAATTCCGACACTACCGCATTTGTGACCTGCTGGGTCGCGCTGAACTGCGCCACGGGAGGCAGATGCGTCTCCTGCTGAACCACCGTGACCTTGGTCGTCTCGGGCAGCGCGTCTCGGCCTGCGGACTTTGCCGCGCGCTCGACATTCGCTGCGACCGCTTCGAAGCCGGGCGTCACGGGTACGCCTTTCGGCTCGACGTCGCTTCCCTGCGGCATCGCCTGGCCGGCCTGCGCGTCCGCAGCCGGTTGCGGGCGCGACCCGGATGCATCGGTCCCGGAACGTGCGACGATCGACGGCATGACGGCGGATCTCGCGACATCTGCCGCCGTCGTGCTTGCGGTGCCAAGTACCTCGCGCTTCGTTGCGGAGGGACGTTCGTCCCGAGCCGATGTCTCCTTCTTCTCGGTCGACGGCTGGGGCGCCTGCATCGTCACGGCCGGCGCGACGGCGAGCTCCTGCCCCATGATCGTGGGAACGCTTGGCCGGTTCGGGACCTCCGCCTTTGCGGACTGATCAAGCGGATCCTGCTTGCCCGACGACTTGGTCTCTCCGGCGCGCCCGTGCGCCGACTCGTCCTTCGACGTGTCGCGCTCAGCAAGCTGGGCGAGGCGCGGGCGCACCGGAGCAACGGCCTTGGTGGTCGTGTCGCCGTGCTGATCGTCCAGGGCCCGCTTGGCCATGTTCGAAACGGTGTGGAGCAGATCGTGGAACGAGGAATCGTCGGTCGCTTTCGCCCCCGTCGTTGCCGATCCCTTCGTCGAGCGGGACACCCCGCGGGTTAGGGATTCGGCAAGACCCGCGAAAAGCTGTCCTGAGGTTCCACTAAGCTTGGTCATGGACGGCGATCCCTCGTGAGAAGCTCCAGTTCGCCGAGCTGCGTCCTGGCGCGCGCGAGCGTCGCGTCGGATGACGCAAGATCGATCCGCGCCGGCGTGAGTGGAGGTTTTTCGGCCGACGCGACCGCGGGCGGGGCTGTAATCGGCTTGCGGATGTCGAGTGCGAGCTGAAGGGTTGCGTTGAGGAGCAGGATGTCGCGCTCGGCCAGCTTCGATCTGTCGAGCGCCTTCAGCTCGGCAAAACCGCCGTCATACTCGTCGGTAAGTGCGCGGGATGCGCCCCGGTAGAAATGGGCGCGCTCGCGATCGGCCGTGGCATCGGCGCTGAGCGTCAGAGCACGCTCGCCCGCGAGTCTGACGACAGTGAGCTTGCCACGGATCAGCGCGCCGCGCGCAATCACCAGATAGAGCTTGACACGGCTGGCGCGATCGACCTGTTCGAGCAGCGCCGCGATCCGCGCAAAGCGACGATCATCCAGGGCAAGGCTTGATTGTGTCAGGCCCGTGGAGAACCGTTGCCAGAAGTCGCCGGCATAGACCGAGTTGTGATAGTGGCGAATATAGGCCAGCGTCAGGAACTCGAACTTGTCGAAATCCTCGGCCTGCCCGACCAGCAGGATCTCGCGCCGCAGCGCCGCCTCCTCGACCAGCGTGCCGGGCAACAGCAGGCGCGCGTCGTCGAGACGCTCGATCGCGAGCGAGGCCTCGGAACGAGCGAACAGCGCGCCCTGGACCAGCGCCACCTGCCCGCCCATGCCGGACGAGATCGTGCGCGGCTTGACGTCCTTGAGCAGGTCCCTCGCCTCGTCCTGACGACCCTCGACATAAGCCAGCGCGCCGTCGAACAGCCGCGCATCGACATTGATCTTGTCGCGCGGCAGCCTGCGGACGATCTGCGGCGCGCCGCCCGAAAGCAGATAGATCACAACCGCCTGGCCGTTCTGCGGATTGCTCCACAGACTGGGATCGGCGGCAAGAAATTTTTCCCCGATCTGCCGGATCAGCGCGATGTGGCTGCCATGTGCCGCGGTATCGCCATTGGCGATGCCGTCTTGCACGGTCTGCAGCGCGCGGACGAGCTCATACGGCTGGCCGGACGGCGGCGGCGCGGCTTCAGCCGATGCGCGCGTCGCCGCAAGCGACAACACCATCAGCAGCGCGGCACGGAGCAACGACTTGATCAAGGGCGCTTCTCCCGGATCAGGATCTCGATCCGCCGATTCTGCGCGGCTGCCGGATCGTTCGGAAGTTTCGGCCGCCTGTCGGCATAGCCTTCGACATGTTCGATCCGCTGCGCATCGATGCCGGAGCGAACGAGCATATAATACGCCATCTGCGCGCGCGCGGTGGACAGCCGCCAATTGTCGTAGTTCTCCGATTTGTATGGACGATTGTCGGTGTGCCCCCGGACGATGATCAAGCCGCGACGCTTCGCGATAATCGGACCGATCTTGTCGATGACGCGGACCAGCTCGGGCCGCGGCTCGGCCGAACCGACCGCGAACATGCCGAAGCTTGCATCGTCGGTCAGGCTCACCAGCAGCCCCTCCTCGACCTGGCGAATCTCGGCCACCGGCCCGGCTCCGGCCTTGATATCCGACAGCGCATCGGCAATCGCGGACTGAAGCTGCTTGACGGTCGGCTGCTGGGTCTGGGCGGTGTCGCGCGGCTCGGGCTCCTTCGGCGAATCGGAGGGACGCGCCTGCGGTGTCGCGTTGGCCTTGAGATTGGCCTGCGTGTTCGGCTGAACGCGGCCATCGCGCGCAGCCGATGATGGCGCCGGTCCCGGCGGCAGCAGCGGCGACATGCTCGTGGACGACGCCTGCGCGTCGGGAGCCACGCTGCCGCCGGCATCATCAGTCCTGCCGCGGCGCGGCTCGCCCTGATTTGTATCCGCCGGGTTGTCACGCGCGGAAGCGGTCGGCTTCGGCTCGCCGTCCATGATCCGGTCGGCTTCCTTCGAAGCCTCGGGCGCGAGTTTCCAATAGCCGGGATCGAACGGGTCGCGATAGGCATCGCCGCCCTTGAGGCCGTCTTCTTCGACGGACGTCAGCGCACCGGCGCGCCGCTGGCCGGAAGCCTGGTTCGAGCTCGCCGCGATTTCGGCCAGCGTCGCGTAGGGATCGCGGAACAACACCTTCTCTTCATAGAAAGGCGGCTTCTCTGCCGTCGGCGAGTCGCCGCGACGCTCTTCGTTCGGCCCCGCTGGCTGACGCTTGCCGTCCTGACCGTCGAACGTCGTCGGCTCCTTCTTGGTAAGATCCTTCAGACCCTTCGGCGCGGGCGCGTTCTCGGCGAGCTTGATCGGGTTGAAGTAGCTCGCGACCACCTGTTTCTGGTCCTGGTTGAGCGCGTTGAGCAGCCACATCACCAGGAAGAACGCCATCATCGCGG
The DNA here is from genome assembly GCF_028128765.1 of Bradyrhizobium sp. CCBAU 51627. GTDB lineage: Bacteria > Pseudomonadota > Alphaproteobacteria > Rhizobiales > Xanthobacteraceae > Bradyrhizobium. The sequence continues at coordinate 22,058 of NZ_LBJG01000024.1, read as the reverse complement.
TCATGAAGTCCGCATAGGCGATCTTCCAGACGCCGCCGTGCGCCTTCTCGTCCTCAAAGGCGCTCCGCCGACGAATGATGACGAGCTCGTGCTTGACCTCCTCCATGGTGAAGCTACCGGCGCGCCTCTTTCAACCGATCCATCCAGGTCGAGATCTGCGTCTCGATCGTGGTCTGATCGGCGAGGACGCGAACCTCGACGGTGTCGGCGGACTGATACTCGACACCGGTGCGGCCGGCGCGATTGAGTTGCGTCCTGACGAGATCGATGAGCTCGCCCGGGCCGGTGACGCGGAACGCCGGCACGGGAGAATTCGAAGTCAGCGCCGAGATCTGCTCGACCAGGGATCCGATCGCCTTGTCGCGAACCGCCTCAGCGAGGAACGGCAGCAAGATCCGCGCAACCGAGCTCGCGATGTTGCTCTCGATCTCCCGACAGGCTGCGTCAAAGCCGTTGACGATCGCGACCGCCTGCTGGTCGGACCATTTGGCCCGTTCCTCGCCGAGCCGGATCGCGCTGCGGACCCGCTCCTCGGCGAGCTTGGCTTCGCCTTCCGCAAGGCCGGCGGCATGGCCACGGCGATAGGCCTCGTCGAGGAGATTGGCCGATGCAGCTTCCGCCGGCGCCGGCTGAAGCTGCGACTGCGCTTGGCGCTCCTGACGCTGCGGTTGATGTTGCGGCGGCAATTGCGGCTCGCGCCGGATTTCCTTCCTTGCCAGAACGTCCTGGATCTTCAGTGGCGGAGGCGGCGGCGACTTGGCCCGACCGTTGGCGTCGAATTGCGTCAGGAGCTTTCCAATTGCCGCGTTCATGCCGCCTCCTCGCGTCGCATCCAGTCTTTAAGGATTGCCGCCGCCTGCATCTGATCGAGGCGAACGATCTGCTCCAGCCGCTTCTGCGGCGTGCGTTGCATCTTGCCTTCGAGATCCTCGACGAGATTGAGCTCGGGATCCTGGCTGTCCGCCAATGCGAGCGCCGCCGCAGAGTCGAGTTCAGCAGCCTCCATTGCCTCGGTCTGCTCCTGCTGCGCGCGATGGGTCAGGATGCCGTTGACCGCGGGGCGAAGCCCGAACCAGACCAGCATCGAGGCGACCGCCAGGATCGTCACCGCGTTGATGACGCTGCCGAGCTGCTTGTTCATCATCTCGACGAAACTGATCGGCGGCACCGGCGCGAGATCGCGCGAGCCCTCGACGAAGTCGACCGCGGTCACCTGGATCTGGTCGCCGCGCGTCTTGTCCAGACCACCGGCGGTCGCCGCGAGCTGGCTGATCTCGGCGAGCTTGCTATCGACGATCGCCTGGTTGGTTTTGTCGCCGAGGTCGGCGACGAGCCTTGCGCGATTGACCAGCACGGCGATGAAGAGCTTCTTGACCGAGTAACCGTCACTTACGGTCGTCGTGGTCTTGGACGAGACCTCGAAATTTGTGACGTCCTCGCGGCGCGTCTTGTCCTCGCTGGAGTTCTTGGTGCCGCCGGCATTGACCTGCTGATCGGGCAGGTTCTGCTGCACCGTGGTTGGCGTCGAGCGATCTGCATTCGATGACTTCTCGTTTTCGCGGACGTTGCGAACGGAGCGCTCGGCGCGGGTCTCCGGATCGTAAACGGTCTCGTTGATCTGCCGCTTGTCGGTCGAGAGCTGCGGTGCGACGCTGACCTCGAAATTGTCCAGGCCCAGATAGGGCGTCAACGCCTTGCGGATATTTTCCTGTACCATGCCGCCGACGGTCTTCTGGAGGCTCGCCATCCTGGTCGGCGCAGCGCTGGCCTCGTCTTCCTCGGCCAGCAGCATCGAGCCGTCGGCATCGAGCACGGTGACCTTGTCGCGTGTCATGCCGGGAATGGCGGCCGCGACGAGATGGCGGATCGACTGCGCCGTGCGCGCCTCGATCGCGCCGTCGGTGCGCAGCACGACCGATGCGGAGGGCGGCTGCTGCGTGGCGCGGAACGAGCCACGCACTGGCATCACGATATGGACCCGTGCCGCCTTGACGCCCTTCATCAGCTGAACGGTGCGCGCGATCTCCCCTTCGAGCGCGCGAAGCTTCGTCACCTCCTGCATGAAGGAGGTCAGCCCGAGCGACCCGATCTTGTCGAACAGCTCGTAGCCGGAATTGGCGCTGGTCGGCAGGCCCTTCTCGGCCAGAAGCATTCGCGCCTGGCTGGTCTGGCTCGGACGCACGGAGACTGTATCACCGGCCGCGTTCACGTCGAACGCGATATTCTGCTCGCGCAGCGCAGCACCAATGCGTGTCACGTCTTCGCGGGTCAGGCCGGTATAGAGAGATTCGAATTCAGGCCGGCTCAGATAATAGGCACCCCCGACCACGGTGACGAGGACCGCGAAGCCAATCAATCCCAGGGCCATCAGACGTCGCGGCCCAAGTTCCAGCAGATTGTTGAGCAGCTGCTGTAGCTGCGCGCGACTGAGCATGTGACCTCGTACCAATGCGAATGGTCAGGACACTCCGCCGCCAACCTTGTCTGAAGGTTGCGCGCAAACAGGAATGTGTCAGTTCGCAGGCAGGGCGTTGCAAATTTTGCGGGAATCGTGGCTGCCGCCAGCGGTCCAACGGCAACAAGCGGGCGCGCTCACTGCCGCGCGAAGCACGCATAGCAAGAAGTCAGGATCAGGAGGCCAATGGCGGGCACATCATGTGCCGTTACATCCGCCGGTCACGGCGAGACCGTGCTCCCGAGGGAGCACGGTCGTGTTTAATGCCGAAAGCTTACTTGAACAGCGAGAGGATGCTCTGGCTGTTCTGGTTGGCGATCGAGAGCGCCTGAACGCCGAGCTGCTGCTGGGTCTGAAGCGCCTGAAGGCGGGTGGATTCCGCGTTCATGTCGGCGTCGACGAGCTGGCCGACACCGCGGGTCACGGAGTCCATCAAGGTCTTGACGAAGTCGGTGTTGGTCGCGATGCGGTTCTTGACGGCACCGAGGTCAGCGGCGGCCGACGCCACCGAGTTGATCGCAGTGGTGAGCTGCGTGATGTAGCCGGTGAGCGTGGTCTGGTCGGCCGCCGAGTCGGTCAGCGTGCTGATGTCGATCGTGTCGACCGACGCACCACCGCTGACCTTGTCCAGGATACCGCCCTGGGACGAGGTATAGAGCGAGTAATTGGCAATCGTCAGGGTGATGGCGCCGATGGTGGGCGTGCCACCAACGCGGGAGAACGACGACACCAGATCGAAAGTCGCCGGCGTCGCCGTCGTCGTGCTCAGCCAGTTCACGCCGTTGAAGGTTGCCGCCGAGGCAGTAGCCTTCATCTGCTGCTGGATCTGGGTGATGTCGGCCTGGATCTTGGTGCGGTCGATACCGGCGGTCTTGGCTTCGACCAGCAGCGACTGCAGCTTGGTGAGACCGCCGCTGCTGTCGCCAACAACCGCGGTGAGAGCGGTGTATTCGGTATCGACGGTCGCGGCCGACAGACCGAGCGAGTCGGAGACGGCGGAGAGCGCGGCGTTGTCGGCGCGCATCGAAGTCGCGATCGACCAGTAGGCGGCGTTGTCCGAAGCGGTGGCGACGCGCTGGCCGGTCGAGATCCGGTTTTCGGTGGTCTGGAGGTTGGAGCTGACGTTGCGCAGGGTCTGCAGCGCGGTCATTGCAGCGGAGTTGGTGAGAAGGCTTGAACTCATGTTTGACGTCCCCTTGAAAACGAATTGAATGTGTTGGGACATACCGGGCTTGCACCGGTACGACAGGGCGGCATCATGCCTTTGGGCTGCGGAGAAGCGCGCTCAACCTGCCGTAACGGCGGCGATAGCACGCGAAGTTTGTGCGAAGCTTGTGGCTCAGTGACGGACCACAGCCAAGCGAGCGAATTCGAGGCGCCGAGCCAGGATCTTGGCGCACAGTCAACGCAGAGCAAAATGAAAAGGGCCGCGCTTCTCGCGAAGCGCGGCCCCCTCAGATGGTTTTCAGGCTTAGCGGAACAGCGACAGGATGCTCTGGCTGTTCTGGTTGGCGATCGAGAGCGCCTGAACGCCGAGCTGCTGCTGGGTCTGAAGCGCCTGGAGGCGGGTGGATTCCGCGTTCATGTCGGCATCGACGAGCTGACCGACACCACGATTCACGGAGTCCATCAAGGTCTTGACGAAGTCGGTGTTGGTCGCGATGCGGTTCTTGACGGCACCGAGGTCGGCGGCGGCCGACGCCACCGAGTTGATCGCAGCGGTGACCTGCGTGATGTAGCCGGTGAGCGTGGTCTGGTCGGCCGCCGAGTCAGTCAGCGTGCTGATGTCGATCGTGTCGACCGAAGCACCACCGCTGACCTTGTCCAGGATACCGCCCTGGGACGAGGTATAGAGCGAGTAGTTGGCAATCGTCAGGGTGATGGAGCCGATGGTGGGCGTGCCACCAACGCGGGAGAACGACGACACCAGGTCGAAGGTCGCCGGCGTCGCCGTCGTCGTACTCAGCCAGTTCACGCCGTTGAAGGTTGCCGCACCGGCGGTACCCTTCATCTGCTGCTGGATCTGGGTAATGTCGGCCTGGATCTTGGTGCGGTCGATACCGGCGGTCTTGGCTTCGACCAGCAGCGCCTGCAGCTTGGTGAGACCGCCGGTGCTGTCACCGACAACGGAGGTCAGAGCGGTATATTCGGTATCGACGGTCGCGGCCGACAGACCGAGCGAGTCGGAGACGGCGGAGAGCGCGGCGTTGTCGGCGCGCATCGAGGTCGCGATCGACCAGTAGGCAGCGTTGTCCGAAGCGGTGGCGACGCGCTGGCCGGTCGAAATCCGGTTTTCGGTGGTCTGGAGGCTGGAGCTGACGTTGCGCAGGGTCTGCAGCGCGGTCATTGCAGCGGAGTTGGTGAGAAGGCTTGAACCCATTTTGATGTCCCTTTGAAGATCGATTTGATTTGGGGACATACCGGACTTGCACCGGTACGACAGGGCGGCGTCATGCCTTTGGGCTGCGGGAAAACCGGTTAGGGCCCAACCTGTCGTACGGCGACCGTAACGCGCGAAGCTTGTGCGAGGCTTGTGGCTCTGTGCCTTGATTGCAACAGGGCCACGCAATTTGCGGCGTTCGCGCGACGCCACGTCAAACGAAAGGGCCGCGCTTCTCGCGAAGCGCGGCCCCCTCAGATGGTTTTCAGGCTTAGCGGAACAGCGACAGGATGCTCTGGCTGCTGCTGTTGGCGATCGAGAGCGCCTGAACGCCGAGCTGTTGCTGGACCTGGAGGGCCGACAGGCGGGTGGACTCCTGGTTCATGTCGGCGTCGACGAGCTGGCCGATACCGCGGCTCACCGAGTCCATCAGCGACTTCACGAAGTCCGTATTGGTCGAGATACGGTTCTTGACGGCGCCGAGATCGGCTGCGGCCGACGCCACCGAGTTGATCGCAGCGGTGACCTGCGTGATGTAGCCGGTGAGCGTCGTCTGGTCAGCCGCCGAGTCGGTCAGCGTGCTGATGTCGATCGTGTTGACCGACGCACCGCCGCTCACCTTGTCCAGGATGCCGCCCTGGGACGAGGTATAGAGCGAGTAGTTGGCAACGGTCAGGGTGATGGCACCTGTGGTCGGCGTGCTGCCGACGCGGGAATACGACGACACCAGGTCGACCGTCGTCGGGGTCGCCGTCGTGGTGCTGAGCCAGTTCACGCCGTTGAAGGTCGCCGCGGAAGCGGTCGCCTGCATCTGCTGCTGGATTTGGGTGATGTCCGCCTGGATCTTAGTGCGGTCGATACCGGCCGTCTTGGCTTCGACCAGCAGCGACTGCAGCTTGGTCAAACCGCCGTTGCTGTCACCGACGACCGAGGTCAAAGCGGTGTACTCGGTGTCGACGGTCGCGGCCGACAGACCGAGCGAGTCGGAGACGGCGGAGAGCGCGGCGTTGTCGGCGCGCATCGAGGTCGCGATCGACCAGTAGGCGGCGTTGTCCGAAGCGGTCGAGACGCGCTGGCCGGTGGAGATCCGGGTCTGGGTGGTGGCAAGTTGCGAACTCACAGACCGCAGGGTCTGGAGAGCGGTCATGGCAGTCGAGTTCGTAAGCAGGCTTGACATTGCGAATGTCCCTTTATGTACGCGTTACATTTTCACGAGGGGACATACCGGGCTTTCACCGGTACGACAGGGCGGCATCATGCCTTTGGACTGATATGGGTGGGGTCCAACCCGCCGTGCTGCATTGCTAGCACGCCGAATCTTGCTTCCGGCTTAATACGAGCTGGAATTGTATAGTAAAATCATATGGTTAACATCACTACTTGATAACCTTAACCAATCATTAGGGCGATGCTCTCTTACGAGAACGACCGCACCAGCCCGGAGGCGAGCAGATTCCAGCCGTCGATCAGCACGAAGAACAGCACCTTGAACGGCAATGCGAGGATCGACGGCGGCATCATCATCATGCCCATCGACATGGTCAGCGTCGCCACGATCATGTCGATGACGAGGAACGGCAGGATGATGAGGAATCCGATCTCGAACGAGCGCCGGAGCTCGGAGATCATGAAGGCCGGAATGATGATGCGCATGTCGATGCGCTTGTCGTCGAACTTCTTGCGGAAGCTTTCCGCTGCAAGCGACTCGAACGTCTGCAGGTCCTTGTCGCGGACATGTGCCAGCATGAACTCTCGGAAGGGGTCGCTGATCCTCAGGTAGGCTTCCTCCTCCGAGATCTCGTTCTTCATCAGTGGCTGCACCCCGGTCTCCCAGGCGCGATCGAAAGTCGGCGCCATGACGTAGAAGGTCATGAACAGCGCGAGGCTGATCAGCACGAGGTTCGGAGGCGTCGTCTGAAGGCCGAGGCCGGCGCGCAGGAACGACAGCGCGACAGCGAAGCGCGTGAAGCTCGTCACCATGATGAGCAGCCCCGGTGCAACGGAGAGCACCGTCAGCAGCGCCATCAGCTGGATGATGCGGCCGCTGGTCGAGCCGTTGCCCGGCGGCAGCAGCGAATTGAGGTCCGGAATTTGGGCGAACGCCACCTCAGGCAGTACGACCAGCAGGAACGCGAGTAGCAGGACTCTCAATTTCACTGGATCACCAGCGTCTCAATGATCAATTCTCGGACCTTTCCGGACGAGCGGATGCTGGCGCGTTCGGACAGATCGTCGCGCAGATGCTGCAGCCCGCGCGTGCCCTCGAACTGCGTGACCGAGGCCGACCGCAGATAGGTGACGATGTCCTCGCTGATATGAGCGGCCAGGATGCCGGCATCCTCGTCGCTCATGCTGTCCGTCACCATGGAGGCCTCGACCCGCGCCCAGTTGTTGGCTGGCGCTGCAAGATTGGTCACGATCGGCGACAGCTTCCTGAGCCGTGCGCTGCCGGCGTAGCTCGACGCGATCGGCGGCGGTGTGGCGCCTTTCCTCGCGTCGGCGACGCGTTCGGCGGCGGCGAACAGGTGCAGGCCTGCAAGCGCGCCCGCGCCGATCGCGACCAGAGTCAGCACGACGATGGCTGCAATCAGGCGCATGACGCCCCCTGCTCGCACGGCGCGCCAGCCTCAGAACGGTGCCACGGCATCATAGATCCGATGTCCCCATCCCGGCTGCTGCACGTCAGACAGATTTCCGCGACCGCCGTACGACACGCGCGCCTCGGCGATCTTTTCGTAGGAGATCGTATTGCCTCGCGAGATGTCGCGCGGACGCACGATGCCGCCGACGTTGAGCACGCGCATTTCCGTGTTGACCTTGAATTCCTGCGAGCCGCTGATCATCATGTTTCCGTTCGGCAACACGTCGGTGACGATGGCGGCGATCGAGAGCTTGATGTCTTCGGCGCGGTCGATCTGGCCGTTGCCTTTGATCTGGGTATTGGTCGAGAGGTTGGCGTTGGCTTGGCCTGTGTCGCTCCATCCGGCGACATTCATCAGCCAGTCGAGCCCGAACTTGATCTGCGAATCGCGCGAACGACCGGTCTTGTTGTCGAGCTTCGCCTTGTCCTGCATCGAGATGATCACCGTCACGACGTCGCCGGTGTGCCGGGCGCGCGGATCGCGGTACAGATCGGTGCCGTCGTCCCAGGTCGAGCGATAGCTCACGGGCGTGCGGATGCGTGGCGTTACCGGAATCGGATCGGCTTGCGACCGCAAGCCGCTACCGACGGGAGACACCTGCGGGCCGGTCAGGATCTCGGCGGGATCGTGCGAGCATCCGGCAAGAAGCACGAGCGACAGGATGAGGATCGGCTTCTTCATTCACTTGGTCTTTCCGTCGTCCACGCGACGCATTCCACCGAGCAGATCGGCGAGATGGGCGGCACGTGACGTTTCCATCTCATTGAAGATCGCGCTCGAGCTCCTGGGGCTGAGCTTTGCGAGCACCGCGGCGGCGGTCTCGTCCGCCATTCCGGCGATCTGGGTAGCGGCCGCGTCCGGCTTCATGCGCGAATAGATCTCGACGACGCTCGCCTCGGCCTTCTTCAGGAAGTCGTCGCGCAGCGCCATCCATTTCTCGTATTCGGCCCGCTTGGCCTCGACTTCGGCGATCCGCTCCCGCAGCTGGCTCTCGGCCTTTTCCAGCTCTTTCAATTGCCAGGCGAGCCTGGCATCGACGGCGGGATCGGCCACGTTGCTGCAGAACAGCGCAACCTCGTTGTCGGTGGGCGCGACCGCTTGCGCGGGCGCCGGCCTCGGCGGCGCCGCGACACTGCCGGGCTTCGCCGGACGCGTCGGCACGGGCGCGGGAGCCGCTGCAGGCGGCGGTGCTTCCGACGCCGGCACGGCGCCGGTGATCGCGCCCCCCGTATCCTCGGCCACCCAGGCCGTTGCCCGTGTGTTATCGCCCGGAGCCGGTGCGTGCGGCTTCTGCGGCCCGGGCGCGCGGGCGCGTGCGAAGGAAAGCAAATTGAGCGGCCTCGATGGCTTCGGCTCGTCCAGCGCCAGCGCCGGCGATCCGGCCGCGAGCGCGAACGTCGCGACGAGGAGAAGGAGTTGCGCTTTGTGATCCAGCTTCAGCATCGGGTGGCGTGCGATTCTCGGTCGAGACCAGAGCATTGAGCGACCAAGCTTGCACGACGCTTATGCATCATTGCACGATGACTTCAGCCTGCAACGCGCCAGCTGTCTTGATCGCCTGAAGGATCGCGATGATGCCGGACGGCTTCAGTCCGATCTGATTCAACCCGCGCACGAGGCGCTGGAGATCGACGCCGCTCAGGATCGCCACCTGCGATCCGGCTTCGTTGGCCTCGACGACCGTCTGGGGCACGACGACCGTCTGGCCCTGCGAGAACGGCGCCGGTTGCGACACCACGGGCAGCTCGGTGACGCGGACCGTCAGATTGCCATGCGTGACGGCGACGGTCGAAATCCGCACGTCGCGTCCGATCACCACGGTGCCGGTGCGTTCGTTGATCACCACTCGCGCCGGTGTGTCGGGTTCGACGGTCAGCTCCCCGATCTCGGCGAGGAAGCGGACCGGACCGACATAGCGCGGCTTGGACAGCACGATGGTTCGGTAGTCACGCTCGAAGGCGATCTGGGAACGATAGCGGCCGCCCGCATAGCGATTGACGGCATCCAGGATTCGCGTCGCGGTGACGAAGTCGGGGTTCTTCAGCTCCAGCACCAGGAATTCCATTTCATGGAGGCTTCCCTGCATCTCGCGCTCGACCAGCGCGCCATTCGGAATGCGGCCCGCCGTCGGCGTGCCCTGACTGAGGTTCTGGGCCTGGCCCCCGACGCTGTAACCGGCGACGGTGACCGCGCCCTGCGCCACCGCGTAGACCGCGCCGTCGGCGGCGCGCAGCGACGTCATCACCAGCGTGCCGCCGAGCAGCGACGTTGCATCTCCGAGCGACGACACCGTCACGTCCATCCGTTCGCCCGGCCCGATCGACGGCAACAGATCCGCGGTCACCATCACGGCCGCGACGTTGCGCGTGCGCAGAGTCGTCGGGCGTGGCGGATTGGTGGTGCTGGTGGTCTCGTTCCGAACATTGATGCCCATGTTTTCGAGCATCGACTGGAGGGACTGTTCCGTGAACGGTGCGTTACGCAGGGTGTCGCCGGTACCGTTGAGACCGATGACCAGGCCGTAACCCACGATCTGGTTTTCACGCAGCCCTTTGATATCAGCGATGTCCTTGATGCGGACGGCGGCCTGGGCGCTGGCGGCGGAAAGAATGAGGACGAGCGCGAGCAGGAGTCTGGTCATGACCCATCCGCGACCTTGACAGTGCCGTCCGCCTGGACGATCGCCCTGATGATCACACCCGTGTCGGTGTTCCGCACGGTGATGAGCGAGCCCGGCGCACCGGATTGCATGGCTGCGCCGTAGGTCACGATTGACAGGCCCGAGTCTTCGACGACGACCTTGACCGTGGCGCCACGGGCGATGGTCCAGGGATCTTCCACCGAATTGGTCGGGATCGGCTGCCCCGGCAGCAGCGCGCGCCGCGCCATGCGGCCAACCAAGGCCTGACGGCCTTCGACGAACAGGGCGACACCGAGCACGTTCGGCGCAAAGCTACGCTCCGTGATCATGTCGTTCTTGATCAGCTCGCCGGCACGGATCGCCACCGCCGGCACGGGAAGCCGCCGCTCGTCTGCCGCGGCAAGCCGCGCGGAGACGAGTACCAGCAGCGCGGCGGCCAACCCGCGTGCGATCAGGCCCACCCAGTTCAACATCGACACACCGGAACTAGCGACTGAGATTCTTCGATACCGTCTGCGCCATGTCGTCCGACGCCTGGATCACCTTGGCATTCATCTCGTAGGCGCGCTGGGCGGAGATCAACTCGGTGATTTCCTTGACCGGATCGACGTTCGAGGCTTCGAGATATTGCTGATTGATCTTGCCGTAGCCGGCGTCGCCGGGGAGACCGACGACCGGCGTGCCTGACGCCGTGGTTTCGCGATAGAGGTTGCTGCCCAGCGGCTCGAGGCCGGCTTCGTTGGCGAAATTGGCAAGGTTGAGCTGGCCGATCTGCCGCGGATTGATTTCCGTGTCGAGCTTGGCGAACACCTGGCCGGTCTGGTTGACGGTGACCTGCACCGTTCCCTGCGGGACGGTGATGGCGGGATCCAGCAGGTAGCCATCCATGGTCACCAGCTGGCCGTTGGCGTTGGTATTGAACGAGCCCGCACGGGTATACTGCACCTCGTTGTTCGGGCCGAGCACCTGGAACCAGCCACGGCCGTTGATCGCCAGGTCGTACGGATTACCGGTCTGCGTGAGCGCGCCCTGGATGTGCAGCTTGCGGATCGCGGCCGACTTGACGCCGAGGCCGAGATTGGCGCCTTCCGGGATCGGCGAGGAGCCGTTGACGTTCGCGACGCCCTGCATGCGATCCATCTGATAGAACAGATCGGTGAACTCCGCACGCGCGCGCTTGAACGACGTGGTGTTGATGTTGGCGATGTTGTTCGCGATGACCTCGATATTGGTCTGCTGGGCATTCATGCCCGTAGCCGCGATGGCGAGCGATTTCACGATCGTCACTCCTTCAGATCAAATCGACATACGAACGACTTCTTGGTACGCCTGCACGACCTTGTCGCGGACCGCGACCGCCGTCTGCAAGGCCTGCTCGGCAGACATCAGCGCTTCGACGACCTTTCGTGTCGATTCCTTGCCCTGCATCGCCGAGATCGAGGCCGCCTCACCCGCCTTCAGCGTTCCGATCGCATCGGTGGTCACCTGCTTCATCACGGAATCGAAGCCGAGGTCGTTGGCTGATTGAACCGCGGACGTGGCTGTCGGCGCTATGGACTGTGTTTCAGTGGCCCGGGAGGCCGCCTGCCCTGCGGTGATCGCGGTGGACGAAATTGCCTCAAGCATTGTCAGCTCCTCAGGAGATCGATCGTCATGCCGAGCATCGACCGCACCTGCTTCACGACCTGGAGATTCGCTTCATACGACCGGTTGACCTCTCGCATGTCCGCCATCTCGATCATCATGTTGACGTTGGGCATCTTGACGTAGCCGGCCTTGTCCGCCGCGGGGTGCCCCGGATCGTACTCGACGCGATAGGGCGTGGTGTCGACCCCGATCTCCTTGACCTTCGCCAGCTGCGTGCCCGAAGCGCGATCCATCGCGGCATCGAAGGTAATCGTCTTGCGCTGATACGGATCCGCGCCAGGCGTGCGTCCGGTCGAGCTCGCATTGGCAAGGTTTTCCGAGACGATACGCATGCGGGTCGATTGTGCTTCGAGCCCGGAGCTCGCGACCGTCAATGAGGCCGATAGAGCGTCAAGCATGTCAGGTCACCTCAGGTCTTCGCACCGGTCATAATCATGCGATTGAACGACCGCACGATCGCCGAATTCATCGAATAGTCGCGATTGACGTCGCTGCCCTTGATCATCTCCTGCTCGAGGCTGACGGAGTTGCCGGAGTGGACGACGTCCCAGCTATCCTTCTTCGCGGTTGCGTGCGTATCGGTTTCCGCCGGAGACAGCTGCATATGCGCGGGCGACGTCGTCGCGAGCCGGACCGGCATTCCATCGAGCACCTTGTTGAACGGCTCGACGTCGCGCGCCTTGAAGCCCGGCGTATTGGCATTGGCGACGTTGGTGGCGATGGTCGACTGGCGAAGCTCGAGCCAGCGCGCTTGCGACGATGCGAGTTCGAAAAGATAAAGCGGTCCCACGACGGCCCCATTATGGTTCATTGCAAAGAACCCTAGGGCGTTAAGCTTTCGTCAAGCTGTTGCGCCAAGCATCATCCTCGGAAATCTACCGGACCTTCTCGGGCCGCGGCGCCTGCTTCGACTGCAGGAAGTAGATGATCTCGGCGACAGGGCGGAAAAATTCGGCCGGGATCACCTGATCGACCTGCACCGCCTCGTAGAGCGCGCGTGCGAGCGCCTTGTTCTCGATCACCGGGATCTTGTTCTGCTCGGCGACTTCGCGGATTTTAAGCGCGACCAGATCCATGCCCTTGGCCACCACGAGCGGTGCGGGATTCTCTTCGCGCTGGTAGCGCAGCGCGATCGCGAAATGCGTCGGGTTGGCGATCACCAGCGTCGCGCGTGCTGCGGATGCGATCATGCGCTGGCGGGAGCGGTCGCGCGCCAGCGAACGCAGGCGCGCCTTGATCAACGGATCGCCCTCGGCCTGCTTGTGCTCGTCCTTGATCTCCTGCTTGGTCATGCGCAGCTCGCGACGCCAATGGAAGCGTGCCCAGGCAAGGTCGATCGCGACCAGCACGATCGTCGCGATGCAGATCGCCGATACGATCCGCATCGCAATGGTGAGGATCATCTCGGGCAGCGCAACCGGATCGGTGTACATCGCCTCGAACGCTCTCGCCTCCGAGGATCGCAGCACGAAACAGACGACCGATGTCACCGAGGCAAGCTTGAACAGCGATTTGGCGAACTCCACGAGGCCTTGCGTGCCGAAGATGCGGCTCCAGCCACTGACGGGTGAGAGCCGGGAGAAATCCGGCATGATGCGGTCCAGCACCAGACGGGGTGCATTCTGCAGCAGCGAGGCTGCCAGCCCGAACACCGCCAGGATCACGACCAGCGGCACCAGGAACCGCAAGGCCTCGAGGCCCACTGCTGTGAGCAGGTTCTGCGCATCCGCAGCAGTCCTGAGGCGAAAGCCGCCGGGATCATCGAGGAAGCCCATCAAGGTCGGCGTCAGCTGCTGTACGCCCTGCCCGATCAAGAACGCCTGAATGACCATCAGTGCCGCCATGGATGCGAACATGGACGCCTCCCGAGAGACCGGAATCTTGCCCTGTTCGAGCGCATCGCGGACTTTCTTCTCGGTCGGCTCTTCTGTTTTGCTCTCCTGGTCGGATGTCTCTGCCATGCCGGTTCAGCGGTCAGCGGAAGACCAGCTCATCCTCCTGCTCGGGATTGAGCTCGATTTCACCTTTTTCGGCGAGGTCGAGCGCGAGGTCGGTGATCACGCGGCGCGCCTCCAGCACGTCGCGCTGGTTCGACGGCTCGCCGATCGCGAGCTCGTGCTCGACGACGCGACGGACGCGCGAGGCGACCGACGACAGGATCAGCTCCCGGAACTGCTTGTCGGTCCCCTTCAGCGCCACCACGATGCGGTCGGTCGGCACCTGATCGAAGATCATGGTACGTGCCTTCGGCGTCAGGTTGACGACATCATCGAAGGTGAACAGCAGTTCCTTCAGCACTTCGGCCGACTTCGGCCGCTTTTCCGACAGGCTCTTCAGCATATCCTCGATATGGCCGCGCTCCATCTTGTTGATGATATCGGCGACGCGGGCATAGGTGTCGGCCCCCAGGTTGCGGGCGAAATTGAGCGTCAGGTCTTCGTGCAGCGTCTTCTCCAGCACCTTCATCGCATCGTCCACGATCGGCTTGAGGCTGAGCACGCGCCGCATCAGCTCGTTGCGCAGGCTCGACGGCAACTGGCTCATCACCTTGGCCGCGCAGGACGGCTTGACCTTGGACAGGATCAGCGCCGCTGTCTGCGGGTGCTCCTTGGAGAGGTAGGTCGCCAGCGAGTTTTCCGACACCGACGAGACGCGGTCCCACACCGAGCGGCTCGAATTGCCGAGCAGGTCCGACATGATCGCAGTGACCTGGTCGGCCGGAAGCACATCGCCAAGCACGGCTTCGAGGCCGCCGATCGTACCGAGAATATTCGCGCCCATCGAGAACTGCTGGGCAAACTCCTCGACGATCGACTCCAGTTCCTGCGCCGTGATCGGCCGCAGCTCGGCTGCGGCCTTGGTGACGATGCGAATGTCTTGCGGCTCGAACTGCGCAAGCACGCTCGCGGCCGCCTGGCGGCCCATGGCCAGCAGCAGCGCCGCGACCTTTTCCGTTCCGCCCAGCGTGGCAACGCCTCGCTGTTTGATGGGAGCGATGCCGACCTGTGCCGCCATGGTCAGGAATCACCCTGCCCCAGGGGTCCGACGATCTCGGTCAGCGACACACCGAAGCGGGAATTGTCCTCTTCCACGACGACCACCTCGCCGCGGGCCACGACGCGGCCGTTGACCACGACATCGACGGGCTCGCCGACACGATGATCCAGCGGAACCACGGCACCGCGGCCGAGCTTCATCAAGTTCGCGACCGGGATCGTCGCCGACCCCAGCACCACCTGCATGGTGACGGGAATGCGAAGAATGGCATCGACATTGGCGAACTTGCCGGTCTCCTCGGCCGTGCGGGCGGCGATCTCCGCCAGCCGCTCCAGCGAAGACGTCTCGGCATCATCGGATGCGGTTGCAGACTCGTAGTCGAAGGATTGCGCCATTTGTTATCGCCTCTTGGTATTTCCGCTCCCGGAGCGTCGCGACGTTCCGTTCCGTCTCTTCAGCCGGTGCCGGCCCTAATGTTTATTGACCTCGGCGCCACTCGCCCTCGCCGCGGGCAGGAGACCACTGCGCGCGTCGAGCGCCGCGATCGCCTCGTGAGCCTGGTCGATCTTGGTGCTCAGCACGTTGGCGAGCCGGCCCAAATTTGCGGTGGAATCATGCGCCGCGTTGATCACCGTGTCGAAGGCGCCTGCGGTTTCGTGGACGATGGTCGAGAACTCGCCCTGATAGCTGCGCAGCCTCGCCAGCTCGCGGTGCATCCGGGTCACCCGCATGCTGGTGAAGGCCAGCGCAATCAACAACACCGCATCAACGAGATAGGATATCATCGACGAACTCCCGCTTCTGATCGACGGGATCTGCCACCTGCATGGCGTAGTAGCCATCGAGCTGGCCGATCTGGCACCAGAACAACACCTGGTTGTTGCTCTCCAGCCGCGCAAGCGTGCGCGGCGTCGCCTCGAGCTCCAGGACCTGCCCGACCCTGAACTTCACGACGTCCTCGAGGGAAATCATCTTCTCGTCCAGCACCGCGCTCAGCGTCACCTCGGTCCGGTTGACTTCGCTCTCCATCTGCTCGCGCCAGCGCGGATCGGCCGCGCCGCCCTCACTGACGACGACATGAGCCAGCTTCTGCCTGAGCGGGTTGAGCGCCGAGTGGGGAATGATCAGGAACATCTGGCCGCCGCGATAGAGCGCCTGCAACATGATATTCGCGCAGATCGACATGTTGCCGCTGCGCCCGATGGCCAGCGACGCCATCGCGGTCTCGACCCGTTCGACACGGAAGGTGACGTTGGATGTGCCCGCGAAAGCGGTTTGCAGCGCCTTGGCGAACCGCTCGAACAGCGCCTGAACCAGACGGATCTCGATATTGGAGAACGCACGCTCGACGTCGAGCGGCGGCTCGGCACCGTCGGAGCCGAACATCGCCTCGACCATGGTGAACACGAAGTCGCGGTCGAGCACGATGATGACGCGGGAGTCCCACTGCTCGGCGTAGAGCACGGCAGCGACCGCATTGCCCTCATAGTCCTTGATGATGTCGCCGACGCGGTCGTTGGTGATGCCGTTGACCGAGAAGTAGCAGGGCGTGCCGGCCATCGGCTGCAAGCTGTCCGTGCACGATGCCGCCATGCGATCGAAGATCACATTGAGCATCGGCATGCGTTCGATCGAGATGCCCGCCGCGTCCAGCAGATAGTTCGGCAGCTGCTTTCGCTGATCGACCTCGACGTCTTCCATCGTCATGCGCGTGCAGCCTTGGGTTCAGCCTCGGTAACGACGGCCTTGGGACCTGCGATGGTCTCGTTCTCGACAACGTCGATCGACGGCCGCTCGCCGCTTGCGATCATCTTGCGGCCGTGCTCGACGGCGATCTGCGGCATCGCGCCGTTCATGAACGCCAGGAGCGTTTGCTTGACGATGATGTAGGGCCGGCACTTCTTCTCGCGCGTCATTTTGATCTTCAGCGCGAAGGGGGAAATGATTCCGTATGACAGGAAGATGCCGGCGAAGGTGCCGACCAGCGCCGCACCGATGAAGCCGCCGAGCAGCTTCGGCGACTGATCGAGCGCACCCATGGCTTTGATGACACCGAGCACGGCGGCGACAATACCGAGCGCCGGCAGCGCCTCTGAAACCGTCACCAGCGAATGATACGGCGTCAGCTTGCTCTTCACGATGGTATGAATCTCCTCATCCATCAGCGCTTCGATCTCGTGCGTTCGCGCGTTGCCCATGATGATGAGGCGGACATAGTCGCAGATGAACTGGAGCAGCGCGGGATCGCCGAGCACGCTCGGAAACGCTTTGAAGATCTCCGATGACGAAGGATCGTCGATATGCGCCTCGACCTCGTTGCGGCCCTTGCCGCGCAGCTCGCGCATCAGGGCGTGAAGCGCTCCGAGCAGATCGAGATAATAGCGCTCACCCGGCACCGCGCCGGTGATGGCCTGCATGCAGGCGACCCCGGTATCCACGACCGTTTTCCAGGGATTGGCCACGATGAAGGTGCCGACCGCCGTGCCCATGATGATCACGAATTCCCACGGCTGCATGAGCACGGCCAGATGGCCGCCCATGGCGGCAAATCCGCCGAGCAGTGCCACCACCGTGATGAAAATCCCCACGAAACTGAGCAACCCGCCACTCCATCGCCGATCCCACCGGCAATATCTAGTGGGCGAGCCTTGCGTGAAGCTGGCTTGGGGATCGACAGCCCCGCGCAAGCAATTCGCGGCAGCTTGGACGAGGTCGCAACGACGGCCAAAGGGGCGCGTGCCATGCTATCGACCATCGCGGACTACACCAGAATAACGAGCAATATGGGCAAGTCGATGACCCAGGTCGCGACTGAGCCGGATGTCAGCCGCGAGACCGACTACTTCCTGAGCCATATCGGCAACGTGAAGACGATCGACGACTTCCTGGCGGACTACCGGCTCTACTCCTATGCAATGAAGGCCTACGGCCTCAGCGACATGACCTACGCCAAGGCCTTCATGCGGAAGGTCCTGACCGAAGGTGTCTCGAGCAAGGACGCCTTCGCCAACAAGCTGAGCGACTCCCGCTACCGCGAGTTCGCCACGGCTTTCAATTTCGCGGCGAACGGCGCCAACGCAACCTCCACCACCGCGGCGACCACCGGCACGGCCACCCAATACGTCACGCAGACGATGGAGCAGAACGCCGGCGACCAGAACGAGGGCCTGCGGCTCGCGCTCTATTTCACCCGCAAGGCCTCCTCGATCACCAATGCCTACCAGATCCTCGCCGACAAGGCCCTGACCCAGGTGGTGCAGACCGCGCTTGGCTGGTCGTCGACCGTCAGCTCGGGTGACATCGATTCCCAGGCCAAGATGATCACGAAGAACATCGATCTCGCCGATTTCAAGGACCCGGCCAAGGTCACCAAATTCGTGCAGCGTTTCGCGGCGATGTGGGATGCGACCCAGGCCCAGAGTGACACCTCGACCAATCCCGCATTGGTCCTGATCACCGGCGCGTCGGCAGGGTCGGCCAGCATGGACACCAATATGCTCACGACACTTCAGAACATCAAGTTCAACAGGTAAGCCATGCAATCGGCTCTTTACGTGGGATTGTCGGCGCAGGTCGCGATCGAGAAGCGTCTCCAGACGATCGCCAACAACGTCGCCAACGTCAACACATCGGGCTTTCGCACCGACGTGGTGAAATTCGAGACGGTGCTCTCGAAGGCTGCCGCGAACCCGGTCGCGTTCTCCTCGCCCGGCGAGAACATCATCTCGCGCGAGCAGGGCAACATCACCGAGACCGGCAACCCACTCGACGTCGCCGTGGTCGGACAGGGCTGGATCGCCTTCGCCGGTCCCAACGGCACGGTCTATACCCGCGACGGCCGGCTCCAGATCGCCCCCAATGGCGACCTTCAGACGGTGTCGGGCTTCCCGGTCATCGACTCCGGCGGCGCGCAGCTCACGCTCGATCCGAACGGCGGTCCGGTCTCGATCTCGCGTAGCGGTGCGATCACCCAGGACAACAACGAGATCGGCACCATCGGCCTGTTCAACATTCCCCCCGACGCCAGTCTCGATCGCTACGGCAAT
Organism: Bradyrhizobium sp. CCBAU 51627; assembly: GCF_028128765.1. Taxonomy (GTDB): domain Bacteria; phylum Pseudomonadota; class Alphaproteobacteria; order Rhizobiales; family Xanthobacteraceae; genus Bradyrhizobium. The sequence continues at coordinate 3,250 of NZ_LBJG01000024.1, read as the reverse complement.
TCCGGCGTCACGCCCGACCGGCCCGCCACCGCCATTGCCGATTTCAGCCGGGACGGGTTCAAGCAGGGTTATGTCGAGGGCTCCGGCGCCAATCCGATGATGGAATTGACGAAGCTGATGTCGGCCTCGCGCGCTTTCGACAGCACAAACTCGCTGATCGACGGCACGGAGAGCACGCTCCGGAATGCAATTCAGACGCTGGGCGATCCCAGCAAGTAGACTGCGCGTCGCGCGTAATTTGGGTGGACGGTTTCCTTGAACGCTCTTCGCCAACTTGAATGGGCGCTGCTCGAACTTCAGCAGAGTACGCCACTGGCAAGCATCAGCGGCGCAATCTCCGAGATCGCGCCGACGCATTTCCGCGTCTCCGGCCTGTCGCGTTCGGTCAAGCTCGGCGAGCTGATCGGCGTCAACTCCGCCGGCAAGCCCCAGATCGGCGAGGTGGTGCGGATCGACAGCGACGGCATCGTCGCCAAGCCGTTCGATCGGCAATTCGCCGGCGGGCTCGGCTCGGTCGCCTATCGCATGCCGGCCTTGTCGTTCGCGCCGGATCCGAGCTGGAAGGGCCGCGTCATCAACGCGCTCGGCGCACCACTGGATGGAATGGGCCCTCTCACGCCGGGCTCGCGGGCCGTTTCGGCCGAGACGGAGGCACCGCCGGCCATGAGGCGGGCGCGCGTTCACAAGCCGCTGCGCACCGGCGTCCGCGTCATCGACCTGTTCGCCCCGATCTGCGCCGGCCAGCGCGTCGGCATCTTCGCCGGCTCTGGTGTCGGCAAATCGACGCTGCTCGCGATGCTCGCCCGCAGCCAGGGCTTTGACACCGTGGTGCTCGCGCTGGTCGGCGAGCGCGGCCGTGAGGTGCGCGAATTCATCGAGGACGTGTTCGGCAACGACCGCAACCGCGCGGTCACCATCGTGTCGACGGGCGATGAAAGCCCGATGATGCGCCGGCTGGCACCGAAGACCGCGATGGCGGTGGCCGAATATTTCCGCGACCGCGGCGAATCGGTGCTGCTCGTGGTCGATTCGATCACCCGCTTCGCCCACGCCGCCCGCGAGGTCGCACTCGCGGCCGGCGAGCCCGCGGTCGCGCGCGGCTACGCCCCGACTGTTTTCACGGACCTTCCGCGTCTGCTGGAGCGCGCCGGGCCCGGCGAGGAGGGATCCGGGACCATCACCGGCATCTTCTCCGTGCTGGTCGACGGCGACGACCACAACGAGCCGATCGCCGACACCATCCGCAGCACGCTGGACGGGCATATCGTGCTCTCCCGGCACATTGCCGACCAGACGCGCTATCCCGCCGTGGACGTGCTGGCCTCGGTCTCCCGCCTCGCCCACAACGTCTGGGACCCCGAAGAACGCGAGCTGGTGAGCAAATTGCGCACCCTGATCGCCAAATACGAGGACACGCGCGACCTCCGCCTGATGGGCGGATACCAGTCGGGGCGTGATTCGGGGCTCGACCAGGCCATCGACATGGTCCCGCGAATCTACAACGCGATGCGGCAAGACGCCTCCGCTCCGCCGAGCGCCGATCCGTTCCGCGAGCTCAGGGACATGCTCAAGGGCGACTAGCGGCAGGAACGAGGAGCGCGGCGAGCCGGCGTGAGCGGGCATCGTCGCGTATGACGGATGCATGTCATCACCGCGCGTGAGCGGCGCACGCGTTGGATTGTCCCCAATGTTCGCGACGCCGATCTCAGCCATTCGGGTGAGGCGCCCCGCATCGGACGCAAGCCGACGTGTGCGCGATAGCCGGGCACGACATCGCAACAACCTCCGCGTGCAATCCTTGCGAGTTCTCCTGCCGTATTCCAGGCGCCTCTGACAGCAGAACGTGGAAGTTGTGGATGAATTCGTGATCCACTCGCCCGTCGTGCACAAGCTTTGCTCAGGTTGCATCAACACGAACAGCAATATCCGTGCAATCAGGCAAGCGTAGAACTACGTGCATGCCGGCTTTTAGGCATGGCGTTCACCATCACGTGTCCCGAAGAGGGCGATTGCCTTGAACTTTACATTCCGCTGCAACGACACCCGGACTGCATGACTGTCTTGACTTGATTTTGTTGAGAAGCTCATTCATCGTTTCGATCGAACATAAGAAACGTCTGCGTGTGTTTTGAACTCAGGGGCTTCGGTTGAACCACTCCGATCCATCGTCCAGCAGTGACGGCAGCTCGGGCTTTCGTTCAACGGCTCTGCGGTTGGCACGCCGTCGGTCTCGTTTCTCGCGCAGACTCCTGCGACGCTCATTTGTCCAAGTCGAATGCCTTGCAGTCCAAGCCTTCGTGCTGAAGCCGGGCACGAAGCACGCGTTGGACATCGCTGAGCATCCGGCATCTCGTGAGACCCTGGTGGGCCACGGCGGAAAGCGGCTTCGGGATGCCGCACACGCGATTCCCGGAGCGAGGTAGGAATTCATGTCGTCGGCACGCGAAGCAGTCGAGCTGCTGGTCCAGGCGGCCCGAGCTTGGTATTTCGAAGGCAATCAGCACGGGTTGCGCGATCGGGAGTGGATGGCACTGCGCTTTCTCGGGCGCGCCAATCGCTTCTCGCGCACACCGTCGGCGCTCGCCGGATTCATCGGCGCGACGAGGGCAACTGCGTCGCAGATCGTCAAGACGCTGGAGAGCAAGTCCTTCCTGGTGCGCAAACCGTCGCAGGAGGACAAGCGCTCCGTCGTGCTGCACGTCACGCCGCAGGGTGAGAAATGCCTGAGCCAGCACGATCCGATCAATCATGTGGTCAATGCGGTCAATTCGCTCGGCACCGAGGAGTGCATCAGGTTGCGCGACTCGCTTCGCGAGATTCTCAACCATCTCGATGCAGCCCATCAGCGGCTCGATGCCAGCATCTGCCGCGATTGCATGTTCCTGGCCGAGCGCAGCCCGGGTACGGGCAAGGCACGCACCGCCGCCGAATTCACGTGCCGGCTGTACCGCGCCCCCGTCTCGCTCGAGGAGACGGAGCTGCTCTGCACGAGCTTCGAGCGCACCCGCGACCGTCCCAAGATCGAGGAGCATTTCGATCGCGCGCGCGTGGCAAGCCAGGGTTGAGGCGGCTCGTTACGACCTGTGCCTGACGTTTCCTTCCCTTCGTCATTGCGAGCGCAGCAACACCTCGCGGGCGATGACAGCGAGTGGGCAGGCGCAGACGCGCCTTCGCAGCCTCGCGGCTCAATTCGCCCGAGCTTTGCTTGATCTCGCCGCCCTCTGATCCAAGAGGGCGCAGGGAAGACCGG
>NZ_LBJG01000023.1 GCF_028128765.1 Bradyrhizobium sp. CCBAU 51627 | reverse complement strand
CCGAAAGCTTCTCGTTCGCCTCAACGCCAAAGCTCGCGATGCGCGTACCACCTACGCTAATGCAACTTGACAACAGAGATAGTCGCTCACCCGACCTAGTGCGTATCCGCTGGTGGAGATGCCCTCTCCCACAAGGGGAGAGGGCACAGCAACGTGCATCGCGCTTGTTTCAACAGGGAAAGCTGTCGCCTTACCCTCTCCCCTTGTGGGAGAGGGTCGCTTCGCGCAGCGAAGCCGGGTGAGGGGTTGTCTCCACGCAGAAAGTGTCGCGAGAGGAGGACCAAGTCCCTCACACCCGCATCGGCATCAGCACGTAGAGTGCGCTCTTGTCGTCCTTGTCTTGCACCAGGGTGGGCGAGCCGGGGTCGGCGAGGCGGAGCACTGCGACGTCGCCTTCGATCTGCGCGGCGATGTCGAGCAGGTAGCGGGAGTTGAAGCCGATATCGAGCGCGTCGGAGGCATATTCGACCTCGAGCTCTTCGGTCGCGCTGCCGGAATCGGGATTGGTCACCGACAACATCAGCTTGCCCGGCGACAGCGACAATTTCACCGCGCGGCCGCGCTCGCTGGAGATGGTGGAGACGCGGTCGACCGCGTTCTCGAAATCCTTCTTGTCGACGACGAGCTCCTTGTCATTGCCCTGCGGGATGACGCGGCCGTAATCGGGGAAGGTGCCGTCGATCAGTTTTGAGGTCAGCACGACGTTGCCGATCGTAAAGCGGATTTTCGCCTGCGACAGCTCGATCGTCATTTCGGCTTCGGCGTCCTCGATCAGGCGCTGCACCTCGCCGACGGTCTTGCGCGGCACGATCACGCCCGGCATGCCCTCGGCGCCTTTGGGCTGCACCAGGTCGAGCTGGGCAAGGCGGTGGCCGTCGGTGGCGACGCCGCGCAGGGTCGCGGCCTTCGCGGTGCCCGCGGCATGCAGATAGATGCCGTTGAGGTAATAGCGCGTCTCTTCGGTCGAGATCGCGAACTGGGTGCGGTCGATCAGCCGCTTGACGTCCTTGGCGGCGAGATTGAACGCGTGCGACAGATCGCCGGCGGCGAGGTCGGGGAAATCATTCTCCGGCAGGGTCTGCAGCGTAAAGCGCGAGCGGCCGGCGCGGATCGCCAGCACGGCGCGGTCGCCGTCGGCTTCCAGCACGATCTGCGAACCATCAGGCAGCTTGCGCACGATGTCGTAGAACATGTGCGCCGGCACGGTGGTCGAGCCGGCCGTGGCGGTTTCCGCCGGCAGCGTCTCGGTCACCTCGAGGTCGAGGTCGGTCGCCTTCAGCGACAATTTCGCGTTCTCGGCGCGGACCAGCACGTTGCCCAGGATCGGAATCGTGTTGCGGCGCTCGACCACGCGGTGAACATGGCCCAGCGATTTCAGGAGTTGCGCGCGTTCGACCGTAACCTTCATTGCACTACTCGCCCGATCCCCAAAGATGGAAAAAGCCGGGCGGAGGACAGCGCGCCGCGGCACCGAAGACCCCGGAAGGCCGGGGTCATCGAGCCGATATGACCAAAGCCGTCAGGGTCGCGCAAGGTGGCGCGGAAAGCCATCCGGTTCAAGGGATTGACGGCCGGTTCCGCACGATTCCCACGATTTACCGCCCAGACGAAAGCCGCCGCCCGGGCGAGGCCGGGCGGCGGCAGGATGGCAGGAGAGCCTTAGGCGTTTATTCCTGAAGCTGGCGCTTCAGCGACTCCACTTCCTCGGACAGCGCGTTGTCCCTGGAGACCAGGGCCTCGATCTTGCGCACGGCGTGCAGCACCGTGGTGTGGTCGCGGCCACCGAAGCGGCGGCCGATCTCGGGGAGCGAGCGCAGGGTCAGGGTCTTGGCGAGATACATCGCGACCTGGCGCGGGCGCACCACGTTCGCGGTGCGGCGCGAGGACAAGAGGTCGGAGCGGCTGACATTATACTGCCGCGCCACCACGCGCTGGATATCCTCGATCTTGATCCGCTTCGGCTCCGAGGGGCGGATCAAATCGCGTACCTCGCGCTCGGCCATCTCCAGCGTCACCGGCTGGTTGTTCAGTTTGGAATGCGCCAACAGGCGATTGATTGCGCCCTCGAGGTCGCGGCCGTTATGGGTGATGGCGCGCGCCAGATACTGCAGCACGTCTTCCGGTACGTCGAAAGTCGCATGATGGGTGCGGGCCGCTGCAACGCGCGACTTGAGAATGCCGTGGCGCAGCTCCTCGCCGAGCGAGCCCATCTCGACCACGAGGCCGCCGGCGAGCCGCGAGCGGACACGGTCGTCGAGGCTTTCGAGATCGGACGGGGGACGGTCGGCCGCGATCACGACCTGACGGCCGGCGTCGATCAGCGCATTCAGCGTGTGACAAAACTCGGCCTGTGTCGACTTGCCCTGCAGGAACTGGAGATCGTCGATCACGAGCACGTCGATGCCGCGCAGCGCTTCCTTGAAGGCCAGCGCCGTCTGCGTCTTCAGCGCGGCGACGAAGCCGTACATGAATTTTTCTGCGGTGAGATACAGCACCTTGCGCTCGTTGCCGGAATTGCCGGCCCAGGTCACCGCCTGGAGCAGATGCGTCTTGCCGAGGCCAACGCCGGCGTGGATGTAGAGCGGGTTGAACATGACGGGATCGCCGCGGCGTCCTTCGGCGACCTGACGCGCGGCCGCATGGGCCAGCGTGTTGGAGCGGCCGACGACGAAGCTCGCAAAGGTCAGGCGCGGATCGAGCGGCGAGCCGCCGAGTGCGTCATGATTGGCAGAGACCGGCGCGGTCGCGGTCGAGCGCAATTCCGGCGCAGGGGCGCGGCGGACTTCGACCGGCACGGGCGCTTCCTTCGCCTGCACCACGGGGCGCACCGCGGAGCGAACGGTGAGGTCGATGCGATGTACTTCCGGCATCTCGGCCTGCCAGCACGACAGCACGCGCTCGGCATAATGGGCCTGGATCCAGCTCTTCAGGAAGCGCGTGGGGACCGAGAGCCGCACGCTCTCGTCCTGCACGCCTTCGAGATCCATGCGCGCAAACCAGCTCGTATAGACGTCTTCGCCAACGTTCGAGCGCAAGCGATTCTTCACACGTGACCAGCGATCCTGTTCCGGGTTCGTCATCATTTGAAAACTTTTCTTGAGAGATAAGGTTGCGTGGTGAGCGCCATGCGGAGTTCCTCCAGGATCTCGGCCATGGCGCGACCTCAAGCGAGTCCATCTTTTCAGGCACAGCTCGACCGTTCGGCGCCAGCGCCGCGGGTCAGATCAGCGATGTCGAAGATGGAGGGTTCGCGAGGTCAGCGCGTACTCGATGCGCTCTCACACGGAGGATGGTCACAGGACGGATTGGAAACGGCATCGTTGCACGATGTAGCCACAGTCAATACCGCGTTGAATCCGTAGGACATGATACCTCCCCGTCCTGCCGTGATCGCTCACGGCAAGGTCCTGCGTAAAAGAACTCCCGCGCTATCCTTAAGTCGCGGATGTCCTGCCCGTCTGCTCGTGTCGTCCGCTCGGCTTCGTCTTCGCGTATGTCGGGGCAGCCTCGATGTGTCTCTCATTGCCGTCTGGCGCGAACGGGATCGCTAAAATCCCGTTTGGAGACATCAAGACAAAGACCTGCCGTTCCCATATTGCTATGGGCTTGATCCGACAATCGCTTGTTGAAGCGTCGCCTACGTGCTCACCGCCGCCGATTTGCACGCTCGCCCCGTTTCTTAAACCGCGCTGGTCTCAAGATCGTGGGCGCCGCGAACGACTTAAGGAATACACTAAGCGGAAAGACTCGCAACGAAATTGATTCACACTTGAGGCATCAAAAAACTTGACCAGCGTTAACGCCGCGCACGAGTTGTGCACAGGCTCGAGACCAAGTTTTTGGATTCGTGCACAGATTCGAAAACGCGGTGCGTCATGTGACAAAGACTCCCCCATCGCCAAAAAATTTTTACAAAATCGTCACGCGCGCGAGTTGTGGGCGAATTTTCCAAATGCTTGTCCGCGCTATGTCGATAAGTGATTAGCGAGACACCGTTTTTCGAGTCTCGTTTTGCAGGGTAACCCGTGTTCCGGGAAAACTACGGTGTGCAGAACTTCAGCGCCTGCAAATTCAACTTAAGCCCGTGCCGCAGCGGTTTTTCGCAGCGCAGTGAAAGTTTCCGCTGTTGCAAAAACACTGGCTGGTAGAACTACGGACGCAGCTTGGCGCAGGGGACGAGACTCTCCCAACGCAAGCTTGTCGCTCGGAGACCGCAAGCGTGAATTGTGACAGGCAACAAAAAAGCCCGGCGTGAAAGCCGGGCTGATTGACGTGTGCGATGTCCGATTGCTTCAACCGCGATCGAATGAGGCGACCGGGCCGCGCTGCGAACTTTACTTCGCGAAATGATCTCGCGAAGTTGCTTCGCAGACTTACTTGGCGAGCTTGGCGATCTGCGCGGTGAGGCGCGAGACTTTGCGGCTGGCGTTGTTCTTGTGAATGATGTTGCGCTGGGCGGCGCGCATCAGGGCGGGCTCGGCAGTGGCCAGCGCCTTGACGGCGGCGGCGCGATCGCCGGTCTTGATCGCTTCTTCGACGTTACGGACGGCGCCGCGCATCTGGGTACGGCGCGACTTGTTGACGGCGGTGCGGCGGGCGATCTTGCGCGTCGCTTTCTTGGCGGAAGTGGTATTGGCCATGGTCTCAATGTCCTTTGCGGGTACCGGTCGCGTCTTGGTCGGGTAGCGCCGGCAGCTTGACCGCGGAATCGACGCTCTGATTTAGGGTGTTCGGTTGCTGGGCCGTTCCCGGAACATGAGCGATAGGCCTTGCGGCTATCTCTGAGGCTCAAAAGAGCCTGCAACTGCTCAAAGAACAGCGGCGGCAGGATTGCGCCTGCCGCCAGTTGGCGCCCTTATAGAGGGGGTCTTTGGCACCGTCAACGCTTTAGGGGCTGGAAAAGCGGGCTCCCGGCGCGCCAGGGAGGGCCGTAACGCCCTGATGAGGTTGAATTTCTGCCGTCTCCCGGCTATTGGCTGGCGGCGTTTCGAAGATCGTCCGATCGGACGATCATCTGGGGTGGGCTATGATCCGCGGCTTTTTCCGACTGATTGGCTTGCTGCTGCTGGCCGGCGGGTTCTTCTTCATGGTCTATGACGGCGCCCGCTGGGTGGCCGACCAGACCCTGCGCTTCACCCGGTTCGGCCAGTTCTGGAACGACATCAACCAGGCCAGCCAATCGGCCTTCCGGACTTGGGTCGAGGCCAAGGCGCCCTGGCTCTGGACCTCGGTGATCCGCATCGTGCTGGACCAGCCGGTTTTTGCCGTCCTCGGCCTCCTCGGCATTGTGTTGATGATCCTGTTCCGTCCGCGCAAGCCGCTGATCGGCTATTCCCGGGATTGATCCTTCAGTTCCCGCCGGGATTGAGCGCCCGAACGAGGCCGCTGTAACAAGCCTGTCCCTTGCTGCGTAAAGACCTATATTCCCACTCGATCGCGAGCATGCCGCCTGAGCGCCTGGTTCAGGCGATGCACAGCTCGTTTTCCCGGAGATCCGATCATGCTGTTCACGCGCAAGCCCACCGCACTGCCTGATGCAGCCGACGCGCTGCCCGGCCGCTCCCAAGCCATTCCCACCGCGAGCACCCATTTCGTCAACGGCGCAAAATTGCAGCCGCCTTATCCGGCTGGCCTCGAGCAGGCCGTGTTCGGGCTCGGTTGCTTCTGGGGCGCCGAGCGCAAATTCTGGGAGCTTGGCGAAGGCATCTATACGACCGCGGTCGGCTATGCCGGCGGCCACACGCCGAACCCGACCTATGAAGAGACCTGTTCGGGACGCACCGGCCACACCGAAGTGGTGCTGGTCGTGTTCGACCCGACCAAGATCTCCTACGAGAAGCTCCTGAAGACGTTCTGGGAGAACCACAACCCGACGCAGGGCATGCGCCAAGGCAACGATGTCGGCACGCAGTACCGAAGCGCGATCTATACTTACTCCGATGCGCAGAAGAAGGCCGCCGAGGAGTCGAAGGCGCTCTATCAGAAGGCGCTCGCTGCAAGAGGCTTGGGGGCCATCACCACCGAAATCGCGCCCGCGGGTCCGTTCTATTTCGCCGAGGACTACCATCAGCAATATCTGGCGAAGAACCCCGCCGGCTATTGCGGCTTAGGTGGCACCGGCGTGTCGTGTCCGATCGGCGTCGGTGTGAGCGCGTAGTAAGTCGAAGCGACCCGCGTGCTTACCCTCCCCTCCAGGGGAGGGTGCCCCCTCAACCCTTTGTTAACCATAACCAGTGCATCACTGGAGCTGTCTCGTTTGTAGGGATGCTCCAAGTGCGGGTTCTGCGCGCGTTTCGATGGTCGATCCTGGCAGCGTCCGCCGCGCTGACCCTGGGCGGCTGCATGCAGACCGCGGGTCCCGTCGCCTACGGACAGCCCCGTCCCGATCTCGACGCCATGGCCTATGGCCAGCCCTATGGCGCGCCGCAGCCGGTTGTCGTTGCCAATGGCGGCGGCGCGATCGATGCGCTCACCAATTCCTTTGCCTCGGGTCCCGCGCCCGTGCCGGTCGCCTATGCGGGGCCGGCGGTGGTCGCGCCCATGCGCTACGATTCCTCCTATCACCTCGATGCCGGCGACAAGCTGCGCGTCGTGGTCTATGGCCAGGAAGGTCTCACCAACAGCTACGCCATCGATGCCGGCGGCTCCATCACCATGCCGTTGATCGGCACGGTGCCGGCGCGTGGCCGCACCACCGCCGGGCTGGCCGGCGAGATCGCCGCGCGGCTTCGCAACGGCTATATCCGCGAGCCTTCGGTCGCCGTGGAGATCGAATCCTATCGTCCGTTCTTCATTCTCGGTGAAGTCGCCGCCCCCGGCCAATATCCCTTTGTACCGAACATGACGGTCGAAAGCGCGGTGGCGATCGCCGGCGGCTTCTCGCCGCGCGCCAAGCGCGACATGGTCACCGTGACCCACACCGAAGCCGGCGGCGCCATGCGTGCCGTCGTGCCGCTCGGCACGCCCGTCAGCCCCGGCGACACCGTGTTCGTCGGCGAGCGCTGGTTCTAGACGTCAGCGCCCATCTCTCTCCTCGTCATTCCGGGCCCGCGCCTGCGGGCGCATCCCGGAATGACGAGAGCGGAGCGTGGGGCGCCGGGCCTTCCTCACCTCCTGAAATCAAGCCGTCCGTTCGGAAAGCATCCGTCGATGCGCGTGGTGTCGACCACGAGGCCGATCCACGGCCGCGTGATCGCGGGATCGGTCAGGTTGATGTACTTCCCGATCAGACGATTGCCGCTCTCGCTGATAGCATCGATCAGTCCGTGGCGTCGGCCGCCGTCCCAGTCGAAGCGCAGATAGATTCGGTCGCTCACCACACGAACCTCCGCGCGGCCTTGCTTCCATGTGTCGGGCGTATCGCCTGGTATGGTCGGATCGGCGCCGCCGTTCCAGCGGCTCGCCCAGGCGCCCTCGAGTGGATCGGATGCTGCGGGAATGGATGCCCAATGCGCCGCATTGCTATCGGCGGCATCGCCGGCGAGCGCGGCTGATATGGCATAGTGCAAGACTTCGGAATCATCAGGCGCCGGCACATCCATGGTGCCGAACGGGTTGCGAATGACGATATCCGTGTTGGCCTGCTGCATGACGCTCTCCCGGCGTGACCTCGCTTGATCAACCAGCTCTATCGCCGCGCGCGGTGATGCAGCCACCCGATTTCTGTTTCTGTCCGTCATTCCGGGCCGCGACGAAGTCGCGAGCTACGATGCGCAAATTGCGCATCTGAGAATCCATAACCCCGGCCCCGTGTTATGGATTCCGGGTCTGCACCGCTTCGCGGTGCATCCCGGAATGACGGTGGAGGGGGAGTTGTCCGCTACTTCGTCAAATGCTTGGTCAAGAACGCCATGCTGCGCGGCCAGGCGATATCCGAGCTGGTCTTGTCGTAGCTCGGCCGCTCGTCGCAATGGAACCCGTGCTGGGCGCCGGGATAGATGAACACTTCGACGTCAGGCCGTTTCGCCTTGACGGTCTCGACGTCGGAAAGGGGAATGCCGGCATCCTTCTCGCCGAAATGCAATTGCGTCGGCACCCTGGGCTTCTCGTCCGCAAAGCGCACGACGGCGCCGCCGTAATAGCCGATCGCGGCCTTCAGGCCGGTCAGGCGCGTTGCCGCGACATAGGCGATGCTGCCGCCAAGACAAAAGCCGATGATGCCGACCGGGCCGACGCTTCTGACCGCGTCGATCGCAGCCTGCGTGTCGCGCAGCATCGCCTCCCAGTCGGGATTGGCGACGAATTTGCGCGCTTGCGCGATCTCGTCGGGCGTGTAGCCCGACTGGAAGTTCGGCGTGGTGCGGTCGAAGATCGACGGCGCGATCGCGACATAGCCTTCGCCGGCGAGGCGGTCGCAGACCGAGCGGATGTGATGATTGACGCCGAAAATCTCCTGGATCACCACCACCGCGCCCTTCGCCCTGCCCGAGGGATCGGCGCGATAGGCGCCGAGCTGGAAATTGTCGGAGGCCGTCAGTTTGATGTCTTGTCCCACGCGGGTTGTCCTTCTTGGTTGATCGTCAATGCGAGAGCTCGCTCTTGCCCCTCACTCCCACATCCAGTTCTCGCCGTAATCCTCCTTCCATCCTGCCAGCCGTCCATGACGGAATTGCAGGAACAGGCGGTGACGTTGCGGCACCAATCCGCCACCGCCGATGTCGCGAAGGGCGAGATAGACCTCGTTGCCTGGGCGGCCCCGGACATATTGCAGGGGCTGACCGAGCGCATGCGCGGTCTGCTCCGCATCCATCCCGAATGCCAGCGGCGTGTTGTTGGACAGGGTGTCGACGAAGGGACGGCGCAGCGGCACCGTGCCCAACGGCTCGGCCTGCGCGGACGCCGCCATTGCGAGAAGCGCTGCGCTCGCTGCCAGGATTGCCCGTTTCATGGCCGTGACCCTCGTCTCGCCGTTTATTCCGGCAAGTTCTTCAGGAAAGGCACCACGGCGTCAACAAGAGCCTTGGGCTGATCGATGTTGACGGCGTGTCCGGCCGCGGGGATCACGACCTTTTGTGCGCCGGGGATCTTGGCCGCCATGTAGTCGGACGCCGCCAGGAACGGCGTGTCGTCGGCGCCGACCACGATCAGCGACGGCACTGTGATGTTGGGCAGCAGCTCCATCACCTTGGCATCGCGCTGGGTCAGCATGCCGCGCGCGGCCAGCGCCAATCCCTTCGCGTTGCGATGACTGGCGGTGGCACGCTCCCGCGTCGCCGCCTTCAGCACCTCGAGGCCTTCGCGATCGAGCCTGTCGGCGGTGGCGAGCGCCCGCGCATTCCAGGCCTCGCGCGCGTCGTCCTTCTTGAAGCCGGGGCCGGTGTCGATGATCAGCAGCGCGCGCGTGCGCGACGGATGGGCGCGATAGAACGCGAGCGACATGTAGCCGCCGAGCGACAATCCGCCGATGATGGCGCGCTTCGCGCCGACCGCGTCGAGGATCGCCGCCATGTCGCCGACGGTCAGCGTCTCGCTATAGGCTTCGGGGTCGTCAGGATAATCGGACTGGCCGTGACCGCGCATGTCCCACAGGATCAGCCTGTGGTCGCGCGCGAGCGCATCGACCTGGCCATGCCACATCGCCGAGGTCGAGGAATAGCCATGCGTGAGCAGCAGCGGCGGCCCATCGCCATGAATCTCGTAATAGATCCCGACGCCGTCCCGATCGATCCTCGGCATTGCTTTTGCCCTTTCGTGTTCTTTCATTCTAGTGACGCGGATGCACCTTACTCCGCCAAGTTACCTCGAAGAAACTGCCTGAGCGCTGTGGCACGCATGTCTGAATGCGCCAATTGTTGCGTTCACGCGCTAACGTCGGCACCGTTGTCGCAACGCAAAACATCCAGATGCCGAGATAGTTTCGATCGCTTCCAAATTGCATTTGCCTCCGCGCGTGAACGCGATCATTCTTCCGCGCAAGGTGGGCGCCGGCCCGGTGGGCGTCCGCTGTCCAAGTTGCCGCCGTAAGCGGCTTCATGCACCGGCAGGGGAAGACGCCTATGCCAACGCTCACGATCAACGGGCGGAGTATGTCCGTGGATGCGGCGAACGACACGCCGCTCCTTTGGGCCATCCGCGAACAATTGCAGATGACCGGCACGAAGTTCGGCTGCGGTGCCGGCCTGTGCGGTGCCTGCACCGTGCACGTCAACGGCGAAGCCGTGCGCTCGTGCCAGACCATGGTCGGCGACGTCGCCGGCAAGAAGATCACCACCATCGAAGGTCTGTCCGCCAAGGGTGATCATCCCTTGCAGAAGGCGTGGATCGCCGAGCAGGTGCCGCAATGCGGCTACTGCCAGTCCGGTCAGATCATGCAGGCGGCTTCGCTGCTGGCGAAGAATTCCAACCCGACCAAGGAAGAGGTCGTCGCGCATATGGACGGCAATCTCTGCCGTTGCATGACTTATTCGCGGATCCAGAAGGCAATCATGCGCGCCGCCACCGAGATGCGCACCGCATCCGCCGCCGGCAACGAGCGGAGGCCCACATGAACCAGCACGTGAAGAACGTCACCCCTGAGCCGACCGATCTCAGCCGCCGCTCCTTCCTGGTCGGCACCGCCGCGACCGGCCTCGTGCTCGGCTATGCCGGCGTGCCCGGTGTCGGTGAGGCGCTCGCTGCGGCGCCCGCCAATTTCGAGCCGAGCGTCTGGTACTCGATCTCGCCTGACGGCCTCGTCACCGTGACCTGCGGCAAGGCCGACATGGGCCAGCACATCGCCTCCACCATGGCGCAGATCGTCTGCGAGGAGCTCGGCGCGAAGTGGAGCGACATGCGGGTCAATCTCGCCTCCAACGACCCGAAGTTCAACGACCCCGTGCTGGGTGCGCAGATCACCGGCGGCAGCTGGTCGACCATGATGAACTTCGAGGCGATGAGCCGCGCAGGCGCCGCCGGCCGCATCGCGCTCGCCGAGGCGGCTGCCGCGGCGATGGGCCTGCCGCCTTATTTCAAGGACCAGCTCATCGTTCGCGATTCCATGGTCTCGCATCCGAAGTCGAAGAAGCAGATGTCGTTTGCCGACATCGTCAAGAGCGGCAAGGCGACAAAGACCTTCACACCTGACGAGCTCAAGGCCATCAAGCTTAAGACGCCGGATCAATACACCATGATCGGCGTGTCGGTGCCGCAGCTCGACATCCCCTCCAAGACCAACGGCACGGCCAAGTACGGTATCGACGTGATGCTTCCGGGCATGGTCTACGGCGCCATCGTGACGCCGCCGGTGCGCTTCGGCGCCACAGTGAAATCGGTCGACGATGCGGCCGCAAAGTCCGTGCCGGGATTCATCAAGGCCGTCATCCTCGACGACAAGACGCAGACGACTTCGGGCTGGGTGGTTGCGGTCGCAAACACCTATGCCAACGCCAAGAAGGCGGCGGCCGCGCTGAAGATCGCCTACGACGGTGGTCCGAATGCGAAACTGTCGAGCCAGTCGCTGCTCGACGAGGCCAAGCGGCTTCAGGGTCTCGATGATTCCGGTCAGTTCTTCGTCAAGGACGGCGATCCCGCAGCCGCCCTCGGCACCGCGGCCAAGGTGCTGGAGGCGGAGTACACCACCAGCATCAACATCCATGCGCCGATGGAGCCGATGAACGCCACTGCGGAGTTCAAGGGCGACATCCTCCACATCTATTCCGGCAACCAGTTCGCGACGCGCTCCGGCGCGATCGCGGCAGGGGCGGCCGGAATCGATCCGAAGTTCGTGGTGATGCACCAGATGTGGCTGGGCGGCGGCTTCGGCCGCAGGCTCGATGCCGACATGATGGTGCCGGCGGTGCAGGCGGCGAAGGCCGTCGGCAAGCCTGTGAAGGTGATCTACACGCGCGAGAACGACATGACGATGGATTTCTCGCGTCCGCTCACCTACCAGAAGGTGAAAGCCGGCGTGGACGGCGACGGCAAGCTCGTTGCGCTCAGCCACGATGTGGTGTCGGCCTGGCCGACCGCGCGCTGGGGAATTCCTGATTTCCTCACGCCCTCGGTCGACAAGAAGGGACCGCTCGACAGCTTCACGGTGAACGGATCGGACTTCTTCTACACCGTGCCGAACCATCACGTGCGGGCGATCAAGAACGAGATGGCGCACAACGCCACCCCGTCGGGTCAGCTCCGTTCGGTGGCGCCGGGTTGGACCTTCTGGGCGGTCGAGAGCATGATCGACGAGATTGCGGCTGCGACCGGCAAGGATCCGGCGCAGTTCCGCATCTCGCTGCTCGACGGTGCCGGCAAGAACGATGGCGGCGCGCAGCGGCTGCGCAACACCCTGCTCGCGGCGATGGGCCTTGCCGGTTATGGCACCAAGAAGCTGCCCAAGGGAGAAGGCATGGGCGTCGCCTGCGTGTCGTCGCAGGAACGTGCGACTGCAAGCTGGACCGCTTGCGTCGCGCACGTCGCCGTCGCG
Organism: Bradyrhizobium sp. CCBAU 51627; assembly: GCF_028128765.1. Lineage (GTDB taxonomy): Bacteria > Pseudomonadota > Alphaproteobacteria > Rhizobiales > Xanthobacteraceae > Bradyrhizobium. Next base: position 656,178 of record NZ_LBJG01000023.1, on the reverse strand, counting down.
CCTTCGGGCGAGGTGACCGTGAAGAAGCTCACGGTCGCAACCGACGTCGGCACCCAGGTGCATCCCGACAACATCCGCGCCCAGGTCGAGGGCGCGGTGCTGTGGGGCCTGTCGCTGGCCTTGTATGAGAAGGCGACACTGAAGGACGGTGGCATCGAGCAGACCAATTTCGATAGCTACAGGCCCTTGCGGATGAGCCAGATGCCGGAGGTCGCGGTCGCCGTGATCGCCAATGGCGAGAAGGCCACCGGCGTCGGCGAGCCCGCGGTGACCGTCGTCGCCCCGGCCATCGGCAACGCCATCTTCAATGCCTCCGGCGCCCGCGTCCGGGCGCTGCCGATCACGGCGGAAGCCGTGAAGGGGGCGATGAAGGCGTAGGGCCGGGCTTCAGCGCAAGAACAACTGATCCGCCGGAGGGCCACCTCCGGCGGATTTGCTTTGGGCGTTTACACCCACACACTCGGTGTCATGCCCCGGCTTGACCGGGGCATCCAGCATGCCGCGGCTTCTCGGCCCCGGCCGCGCCGCCTCGGCCCCGGCCGCGCCGCCTCGGCGGACTGGGTCGCCCGGTCAAGCCGGGCGACGACAGCGGGGCAAAAATCCCCTTTGTTTTCAATGGCCGTTCTACTGTGCGTGGGGTTGTTTTCGCCGTCCGACGGGAACCATGATCCCTAAAATTGCGCTCAATTCCGACAGGTTCCATTGAGCACGCCTCTTAAGGGCCGGAGAACCTGATCCGGCTTAGGCTGATGCTGAAGACACTCCCGTGCTTTGGGGAAGCCATGAACGCGCCAGCCAAATCCGCCGCCAAACGCCGGCTTCTGCTCGCCTCCGACCGCAGCGATGCGAGCACCGAGCTTGCCGGCATCCTGAAGGCCGTCGGCGAGGTCTCGACGGTGACGACGGAGGGCATCCCCGAGCAGCCGTCGCGCGATCTCTCCGGCCTCGTGGTCGATATCAACCTGCGCTCGCCCGAGAGCGTGCAGCGGGTGCGCAACAAGCTGCGTGGCGACGCCTATCGTTCGATGCCGCGGCTGTTCGTGCTGGCCGACGCGCTGCATCACGGCACCATGCAGGCCTGGGCGCTTGGCGCGACCGACACCATCTCGCGGCCGCTGCAGGCGGAGGCGATCCTGCAGCGCATTCGCGCCGCGTTTCCCGATACTGCAAGCTATGACGCGACCGATCGCGGCAAGACGCTCAACCGCGGCGTCGAGGCGGCGCATGCGGTGCTCGCGAAGATGTTCGAGAAGCTGCCACTCGGCGTCCCCCTGACCTTCGACGACGTCATCGCCGCCGAGAACAGGATCCTGAAGGCGATCAAGCACTCCTCGCTGCGCGAGTGGCTCACCACGGTCGGCTGCCACCATGTCGGCAGCTATCGCCACTGCCTGTTCGTCACCGGCTTCGCGGTTGCCTTCGCGCAGCATCTCGGCATGCGCGAGGATGACCAGCGCCGCCTGACCCGCGCCGCGCTGCTGCACGATGTCGGCAAGGCCTTCGTTCCCTCCGCGCTGCTCGACAAGCCGGGCAAGCTTACCGACGAGGAGATGGAAGAAGTCCGCCAGCATCCGCGCCGCGGCTATGACGCGCTCGCAGCCCAGGGCGGCTTCCCGCCGGAGATGCTGGACGTGGTGCTGCATCACCACGAATTCCTCGACGGCAGCGGCTATCCCAACGGCCTGTCGTCGAACCAGATCAGCGACATCGTGCGGCTGACGACAATCGTCGATATCTATGCCGCCCTGGTGGAGAAGCGGGCCTACCGCATGCCCTTCACCCACGCGCGTGCGTTCACGATGATGGAAGGCATGGGCGGCAAGCTTGATCAGCAGCTGCTGCAGGCGTTCCGTCCCGTGGCGCTGGGCTCGTTCTGATCCGGCGCCGCTGCTACTCGATCATTTTCCGCAGCTCCGCCTTCGCCACCTTCTCCAGCGTCGAGCGCGGCATGTCGTCGACGAGCCTGATCTCGCGCGGCACCTTGAAATCGGCGAGGCTGTTGCGGCAAGCCGCCATGATGCGCTCGTGAAAATCAGGAGGAGCACCCGCGACCCCGCCATGTGGGATGACGAAGACGACCGGCACCTCGTCCAGCATCGGATGCTTCTTCGCCACCACCGCGGCCTCGCGCACGCCCGGCACCATCGCGATCACCTGCTCGATCTCGGAGGCCGCGACGTTCTCGCCGCCGACCTTCAGCATGTCCTTGGCGCGGTCGCCGAACTTGATGAAACCGTTCGCCAGCCGCTCGACGCGGTCGCCGGTGAGGAAGAAGCCGTGCTCGTCGAAGCTCTCGCGCGTCGCCGTCTCGTTGTGCAGATATTCGGCGAACAATGACAGGCCGCGGATGCCCCTGATCGCGAGATTGCCGGTGTCGCCGACTGCGGTCGGCTTTCCGTCATCATCGGTAATGCGGATCTGGTACTCGGGCGCGGCGCGGCCGATCGACATCGGGATATTGGGTTGGTCGATCTCGCCGACGATGCCGTGGGTGATGGTCTCGGTCATGCCCCACCAGCCGATGATCTTGACACCGAACGCGGCAAACGCCGGCGGCTCATTGATCGCGGTGCCCCAGAGGCGGAATTTGTGGTCCTTCGGGATCCCCTGCTCGAGCAGCGCTTTCATGCAGAACGGTATCGTCGAGGTCCAGGTCGAGCCGTGCTCGCGCGCAACGCTCCAGAACCTGCTGGCCGAGAATCGCGGCTGGATCACGCAGGTCGCCCCGACCCACAGCGTCGCCAGCATCGAATAGGCCAGCGCATTGGTGTGGAACAGCGGCAGATAGGTCTGGTGCACGTCGCTGGCGTGCAGGTCCTCATGTGCGGCATTGATCTTGGCGCCCCACAGAGCGTTGGCGTGAGTCCAGAGCACCGCCTTCGGGCGCGATGTCGTTCCCGACGTGTACTGCACGCTGCACGGCGCCAGCGGATCGCTTGCGCGCTTCGGGCGGTCCGCGCTGTCGGCGAACAGCGATTCAAAACGATCACCGCGCGAAACGCTCTGCGTGGGGGCGGCGCCGGCATCATGTGACGTCACTGCCATCCAGCGGATGTTGCGGCAGTTCTGCGCGACTGCTTCCGCATAGGCCGGCTGCGTGATCGCGGCGATCGCGCCGCAATGATCGGCAAAATATTCGATCTCCGCCGGCGCCGAGCGGGTATTGGTGGTCACCGCGATCGCTCCGCATTCGACGCAGGCGAACCAGGCCAGCAGCGCCTCGATGCAATTGTCCAGGTGAATGAGCACATACTCGCCCGGCTTCACGCCGCGCCGGGTGAGTCCCGCCGCAAGCGCGCCGACCCGCTCGTGAAATTCGCCATAGCTCCAATGCCGCGCCGCCGCGTCGAACGGCGCCCAGATCAGGAACGGATGATCGCGGCGCAGCTCGGCGCGCAGCTTGAGCAGCCACGGCACGTCAAGCCCGTCGAACGGGCCCACGATTCCGGCGGCGGTCTGTTGAATGGCCATGCATCCTCCCGTGCAGCTGCAATCTGACGTTGACTGCCCTTTAATGATTGCGTCTTCCTGCCACTACATGGCGCCACGCGCAAATCGGGGAGGAGGACGGCATGCTCTCTCCTTTGTCATTGCGAGCGCAGCGAAGCAATCCAGAATCCGTCTGCGAAGATAGTCTTGATTGCTTCGTCGCATCAGCACAAAATTGCTACGCAACCTTGTCGCGAGCTCCTCGCAATGAGGGTGTGGCTGGCGCCGTCGCGTCAATCCTCATAGGAGGAAATCTCGATCAGGCTCCCATCCGGATCCCGGCAATAGACCGAGCGCAGCGTGCCACGGGCGCCCTGCCGGAGCGAGGGGCCATCCTCGATCGCGACGCCGTGTGCTCTCAAATGCGCCACGACCTCGTCGGGAGTCGAAGCGGTGAGAAAGCACAGATCCTCGCTGCCGGGAGTCTCGTGCTTGGCGGTGAACCACTCCACCTTGTCGGCGTCGCGCGGCCGGACGTTGATCTTCTGTTGACCAAAATGAAGCGAGGTCCGCGGCGCTTTGCCGCCGCCGGGGTCGAACACCTTGACTTCCATGCCGAGGATCTTGCGATACCACTCGGCGGCGACAGCGACATCGGCGACGTTGATCACGAGGTGATCGAGGGCCTGAACCTTGACTGGCATGCCTTGTCCTTTCGTCACCATGGAACTTGCGCACTTTCCGCAGCAGGCGGGCTTTGTTACAACGCCGCCGACGCGACTATCAAGAACACACCTGGGAGAACCCTTGAGATGATCACCCGCCGTTCCGCGCTCGGCCTGCTCGCCGCCACCCCACTTGCAGCCGGCCCGCTGTCGAAAGCTTTTGCAGCGGATTATCCGTCCCGGCCGGTGAAGTTCGTGGTCGGCTATCCCCCCGGCGGCGCCACCGACATCCTGGCGCGTCTGGTCGGCCAACGTCTGTCGGAGCGGGTCGGTCAGCAGTTCGTGGTCGAGAACAAGCCGGGCGCCGGCAACAATATCGGTACCGAATCCGTCGTGAACGCGGAGCCCGACGGCTACACCGTGCTGCTGATCAATCCGGCGAACTACATCAACGCAACACTCTATGCCAACCTCAAGTTCAACTTCGTCCGCGACATCGCGCCGATCGCCGCATTCCAGCGCGTACCGAACGTGATGACCGTCAACAAGGACGTACCGGCCAAGACCGTTGCCGAGTTCATCGACTATGCGAAGGCCAATCCCGGCAAGGTGAACATGGCGTCCTCCGGTAACGGCACGTCGGTGCATCTGTCCGGTGAGATGTTCATGGCGATGACCGGCTGCAAGATGCAGCACGTACCCTATCGCGGCGCTGCGCCAGCGATCACCGACATGCTCGGCGGCCAGGTGCAGGTGATCTTCGACAACATGCCCTCGATCATCCAGCACATCCGCTCCGGCTCGCTTCGCGCGCTCGGAGTTACCACGGCGCAGCGCTCGCCGCAGCTGCCGGACGTGCCTGCGATAGGCGAGACCGTGAAGGACTACGAAGCGAGCGCGCTGTTCGGCATTGGTGCGCCGAAAAACATGCCCAAGGATTTGATCGCCAAGCTCAATAACGAGATCAACACGTTGATGAAAGAGCCCGACATGACCAAGCGCCTGGTCGAGCTCGGCGGCGATCCGCTGGTCGAGACGCCGGAAGCGTTCGGCAAGGAGATCGAGGCAGAGACCGCCAAATGGAAAAAGGTCGTCGAGTTCGCCGGCCTCAAGGTCGAGTAGCGATCTTGTGATCGCCGGGAATGGAGCCCTGCCGAATGGCCGGGCTTTTTCCTGCGTAGTCTTGTGCGGTGATCTGGAATAAGACGGCGCGGCGAAACCTAATGCTACATGGTGCGCATCTCGCGCCCTGAAGAGAGGAGTTGGGATCATGCGCACGACGCAATTGGCGCTGTTGACCCTGGGCGCGACGGTCCTTGCCGGCTTCGTCTCCGCGACACCTGCTGCGGCGCGGGACTACCCCTGGTGCGCGCAGGGCGGGGAATTCGATTATCCCGGCGAATGTGCCTACAGCACTTACGAGCAATGCCAGGCCAGCGTCTCCGGGCGGCTGCTGTATTGCGGTCCGAATCCGCGCTTCGCTTATGGACTGACGCCGCAGCCGCGACCGCCTCGTCGTGTGCGGCCTGTCACGCCGTATTGATCGCGCTCCGCTGAATTCGGCCTGACCGCGCAGCCGTCGTGCAGGTTCCTGCTTGACGCCGTGGCGTTCGGGTCTATACTAAACCTTATGGTTAAGTATCAGGACCAGGCGCTCGATCGCACCTTTGCTGCCCTGTCCGACCCGACGCGGCGAGCACTGCTCGCACGTCTCGGCGAGCGGGACAGCCTGTCGGTGAGCGAGCTGGCTGCGCCGTTTTCGATCTCGCTCCCGGCGATCATGAAGCATCTCGACGTGCTCACGGATGCCGGCCTGATCGTGCGCGAGAAGACCGGGCGCACCGTCTCCTGCCGGCTGACCGCGCAGCCGATGGAGCGGGCGATGAACTGGCTCAATCGCTACGCGCAATTCTGGTCCGAGAGCTTCGACCGCCTTGCCGCCTTTGTGGAGGACAATCCGTGGCCAACGCAGCCGTCAACGCCGCCGGACGACCAATCGAGGGCCCAAGCCTCACGCTCACGCGCCGGCTCCGCGCGCGGCCGGAAAAGGTCTTCGCCGCCTGGACGCAAGCCGAGCAGCTAGTGCAGTGGTTTGGACCGCCGAATATGAAGCCGGCGACGCTGAACGCCGAGCTCGACGTTCGCTCGGGCGGCCGCTACCGCATCTCGTTCACCCGTGACGACGGCGAATATTTCGAGGCTGGCGGCATCTACCGCGAGGTGGTGCCGAACGAGCGGCTGGTCTTCACCTGGGCCTGGCATTCGACGCCGGAGCGGGAATCGCTGGTGACGATCACGTTGAAGCCGGACAGCGCCGGCACGCTGATGATCTTCCATCACGCCCAGTTCTTCGACGAGATCGCGCGCGACAACCACCAGCGCGGATGGAGCTCGTTCTTCGACAAGCTCGATACCTTCGTCGCCTGACGCCATGTAGAAAAGGAGGATATCATGCAGCAACATCAGATCGTCTCGCGCGAGCAATGGATCGCAGCACGCAAAGTCCATCTGGCGCACGAGAAGGAGCTTTCGCAGGCGCGCGAGCGCCTCGCCGAGGAACGCCGCGCATTGCCCTGGGTGAAGGTCGACGAAAACTACGTATTCGACGGGCCTGACGGCAAGGTGACGCTCGGCGATCTCTTCAGGGGGCGGCCGCAGCTCGTGGTTCAGCACATCATGTTCGCGCCGGACTGGGAAGCAGCCTGCAAGAGCTGCTCGTTCTGGGCTGATGGTTTCGAGCGCATGGTGCCGCATCTGGCAGCTCGCGACACCACCATGGTGGCGATCTCGCTGGCGCCAGTCGCAAAGCTCGAGGCCTTCAAGAAGCGGATGGGCTGGACCTTCGATTGGGTGTCTTCAGGCGGCAACGACTTCAACTACGACTACGGAGTCTCGTTCACGCGCGAGCAGATCGAAGAGGGGGTGCCGAAATACAATTTCGGCACCACGCCGTTCTATGGGCCCGAGCTGCCCGGCATCAGCGTGTTCTATCGCAACGAGGCTGGTGAGATCTTCCACAGCTATTCCTGCTACGCCCGCGGCCTCGACATGATGAACGCGGCGTATCAGTATCTCGACCTCACCCCGCTCGGTCGTCACGAGGAGGACCTGCCCTATCCAATGGACTGGGTCCGCCTGCGCGATCAGTACGAGCCGCAGGCGAAGGGCGCGTGCTGCCACGGGTAAGGGGGCGTCCTTTTGTCAGGGCGGTGGGGAGACGCCGGTGGCGGCCTCACTTCTTCGCGTCGGCCTGCACCGTGCCGTTGCACGAGATCAGCATCGTGTAGGCGCGGGCGTTGCCGGCGATGTCGGTGGTCTTGAGCTCGCCCTTCGGCTCGGCCGTCTGGTACGGTACCACCGAATTGTCGAGGAAATCGCGCAGCGCGCCTGTTTTGATGGCAAAATTGATGTTTTCGGGGATGCTGCCGGTGGCGACTGCAATCCGCAATCCGTCCAGCTTGCCGGTGACCACGCCGACGACCTGCCCGGAGGTGTCGAACAGCGGGCCCCCGCTGTTGCCAGGCTGCACCGGCGCGCTGATTTGCAGAAAGCGCGAATCATTGTGCATGCCGCTGAGCGAGCTCACGATCCCGGTCGTCACGGTGAAGTCCGACGTCAGCAGCCCGTGAAAGGGAAAACCGATCGCGACAACGGAATCGCCTGAGCGGATGGAGCGGTCGCGGATTCGGGCGAACTCCCTGAACGTCGCCGTCGACGGTGCCTGCAAGAGAGCCAGGTCGTTGTTCGCATCGGTAGACACGACGCGCAACACCATGGCGGCTTCGCCTGTGAGATTGCCTTTGAGCTCGCTGCAACCGTCGACCACATGGTTGTTGGTGACGATGTGCCCGCTGGCGCTGACCACGAAGCCGGTGCCAAAGCCACTCTTGGTCCCTCTGCTGGATTTGGCGGGAGGCGGTGAGCCTTGCTTGTCCGCCGCAGCCGCCGGCTTCGCCGCGCCTTTGGTGAAGTCGCCGGCCTTGTCGAGCCCGTCGGCTTTCACGCGGGTCACGCAATTGGCCAAGGCGGAGATCGCTGGGCCGGTCGACCTGAGATCGAAGTTCAGGACAGCGTGGCCGGCCGTCGCGACCATCAGGCTCGCCTTCTGAAACGTATGCACGACATTCAGCGGCATGACGGCCGTGAGCATGTCGGGCCGGTACGCCGTGGCGTACAGCCTGGCTTGCTCCCGCCCGTCGAAGGTCACGTCAATCGCGGCGTTCTCGTCCTTGTTGAAGTGATAGCTGGGACTGGCAAAGGCGAGCGACCATATGCCGGCCGCGTTTTGGCTCACGACGAGGATGACGCCGTTCGCATAAGGCGCCGTCGCCGCGCAATGGGAGAAGGCGCCTGTCTCGTCGTTGCTGAAGGCGCCGCCGACCCAGCCGCCGACATTGACCGTGCCAAATGGTCCTTTCGCATCCGCTGCCCCAACAAGACACACCTGCAGCAGAGCTGCAGCGACGAATGACCTTAACCACATGACTTTCCCCCAAGGGCACTTTGGTCGCATCTTAGCTGGGATGGCGGCCGAGACGCAACCGACAGTTGTCTGCTTGGGCCTCGTGCGCGACAGGCGATTTCCCTGCTTGCCTTTACTTTGTAGCGCGGTATACTTTGCGATACAAAGTGACTGGGCAAGCGGGTCCGTGACTCGGGTGGAGCGGAGTTTTGGCGTTGCCGATGCGGGATCTCGACAAGGCGCTGGCCGACATCGTGGCGATCCGCAGCCAGATCGCGGCGGGCACCGCGTTCCGCGGATACGGTCCGGCGACGATGGTTGCCACCGGCGCGGTCGCGCTCGTTACTGCGATCCTGCAATTCTGGCTGCTCGGCGATCCCACGGGCGAGCCGCTCGGTTTCTTTTTCGGCTGGCTCGTCGCGGCTGCGCTGTCCGGCCTGATGATCTGGATCGAGATGCGCGCGCGTTCGCGGCGTCATCATTCCGGCCTTGCCGACGCCATGATCCACCAGGCGGTCGAGCAGTTCCTGCCCGCGGGCGTCGCCGGCGTGCTGCTTGCGGTGGTGATGTGGAAGTTCGCCGCCGAGACGCTGTGGCTGCTGCCGGGCTTGTGGCAGATCCTGGTGTCGCTCGGCATCTTTGCGTCCGTCCGCTCGCTGCCGCGCAGCGTGGCCTTCGCCGGAGCTTGGTACTTCATCTCCGGCTTTGTTGTGGTGGTGCTGGCGAGTCGGACCCACATGCTGTCGCCATGGACCATGGGACTGCCTTTCGTGGTTGGCCAGTCGATGATGGCGGCCATTCTATATTTCGCGTCCGGAGACAATGATGTCGAAGACTGACAGCGCGCCTTTCTCCTATGAGGGGCTCGACCGTGTAATCCACGAGAAGGCAAGGCTCGGGCTTCTGACCTCGCTGATGGCTCACCCGAAGGGTCTTGCCTTTGCCCATCTGAAACAGCTCTGCGGCCTTACTGACGGCAATCTCAGTCGGCACCTCGCCGTGCTCCAGGAGGCCGGCCTCGTCGAGGTGACCAAGGGCTACGAGGGCAACCGCCCGCACACCACCTGCCGTCTGACCAGGAGCGGCCGGCGCCGCTTCCTCGACTATCTCGCGGTGCTCGAGCGGCTGGTGCGCGATGCCGCCAGGGCCGCCGGCCGTGAGGCAGCGCCGCTCGGTCAGCTCGGCATTCTCCCGACTTGACCGCCCCCCTTTTGACTGGAGACTTTGCAATGCAAAGTGACGTCACGTTCCAAAATGACAAGCTTCATGTCGGCATCATCATGGACGGCAATGGACGATGGGCGACACGGCGAGGCCTCTCGCGCGTCCGCGGCCACGAGGCCGGCGTCGAGACGATCCGCCGCATCGTCGAGGCCGCACCCAAGCAGGGCATCGGCACACTGACGCTCTACGCGTTCTCGACCGACAATTGGCGCAGGCCGAAGGCCGAGGTCGCCGCGCTGATGACGCTGCTCCGCTTCTATCTCGCCAATGAAGTGCAGAGCCTGGTGAAGAATGGCGTGAAGCTCAACGTGATCGGGCGCCGTGACCGCCTGCCGGATGGTATCGCCACTGCCATCGCGCGCGCAGAGGACGCCACCGCACACGGCACCACGCTGCATTTGCGGATCGCCGTCGACTATTCTGCGCGCGATGCCATCCTGAACGCGGCGGCAAAGGCGGCCGCGCTGACCAGCTTGACCCGCGAAGCCTTCTCGCAGCTCGTCACCGGCGAGGCCGGCTTGCGCGATGTCGATCTCATCATCCGCACCTCAGGCGAAAAGCGGCTGTCGGACTTCCTGCTCTGGGAAGGCGCCTATGCGGAGCTGCATTTCACCGAGCGGATGTGGCCCGAATTCGATGCGGGCGATCTTGCGGCGGCGCTGGCCTCCTTCCACGGCCGCGAGCGCCGTTTCGGCGGTCTTCAGGCCATTCTGCCGGACGAGGTGCCGTCACTGTCGCGGGCGTGAGGCCGCCGCGTGAGACTGCGGGACTGGACCGGATTCTCGAATTCTGGTGTCATGGCGGTCCCTCAACGCGGGTGCCGGCATGATTTCCTTCAAGACCATTCGTGCTCGCGCCGAGAAGCGCAAGGGCGGTCCCAAGGCGCTCGACAGACTGATGCCGGAGAAGCCGGACCTGAAACGCCTGGCCAGGCTCGGCGATGATCGCATCCTCGCCGAGATGACGAAGCGGGTGTTTTGCGCAGGGTTCGCCTGGAGCGCGATCGACGCCAAATGGGACGGTTTCGAAGACGCCTTCCTGCGCTTCAAGCCGGCCAAGCTCAGCTTCCAGCCCGAGGATTATTGGGAAGGCCTGCTGCGCGACGCGCGGATCGTGCGCAACGGCGCCAAGATCATGTCGGTACGCGACAATGCTGCCTTCGTGCAGGAGATTGCAAAGGAGCACGGTAGCTTCGGCAAGTTTCTGGCGGCATGGCCGCCGTCCAACGAGACCGGCCTGCTCGATCTCCTCACCAAACGCGGCAGCCGGCTCGGCGGCAACACCGGCCAGATGCTGCTGCGTTTCGTCGGCTGGGATGGCTTTGTCACCTCGAAGGACGTCGTTGTCTGCCTGCGCGATGCCGGCCTCGACATCGCCGAAGAGGTCAAGTCGAAGGGCGATCTTGCCAAGGTGCAGGCGCAGTTCAACGCCTGGGCCGAGGAGACCGGCCTGCCCTACACCTATCTGTCACGCATCTGCGCGCTTTCGGTTGGCGAAAACCGGAGCGAGTAGCGAAGCCCGGCGGATCGTGGAGATCCTGCGGCGATCCCGCGACGTGACCGCGGCAGTTGCGGCGCGCGATCACGAAATGCATTTCGCAGGAACATTTGTGCGCAGCACCCGTTCGGGAGGTTGGGCCAGGCGAAAACAGGCGCGGGAACACGCGCGCTCCGGCTCAGTTCCATGAAACGCGAATGACAGAACGGAGCAGCTCATGAAGCTCACATCCGAACAGGTGAAGCAGACCGTCAACCAGCTCGGTGCGCAGGTGCTGCCCGACGAGCATCCGGCCATGCCGCAGCTCAACAGCATGTTCGGCGAACATACCTTCTTCGTCGACGAAATGGGACTGAAAGTCCTGGAGCCGACCCCGTCGCTCGGCGCCGACCGCGAGACCGGCGAAGTCGTCAGCCTCGCCGACTGGAGCGACGCGGATTTGACGCGCCTGATGGCGCACGAGCCCGAGCCGACCGGCGTGATCGTCGTGTTCGAGCATGTGAGGCATTGAATCCAGCAAGGACGAGGGCCGCATGCGGCCCTCCTCCGGATGCTGCGATGAGTTGAGATCGCGCGGTCATCAAGTCCCGCCAGCTCAGCTCTCTGAAGCCCGGAATGGAACTGGTCGCCGAACCATCGATCATCGGCCAAAGGAAAGGACCCAAGGTCGAAGCAGCCTGCTCATCCACGGCTTAGCCAAGCAAAGAAGGTGAAACGCGCAAAGCCAAATGGCGCGCCACCGCCGATGAAGATATTCGCCGTGGCGCTATGATGCTGCGGCCGCCCAAGCGATCCGGCCGGATAACCCGCGACGGACTGCGATGTTGCGCTATGCCTCACAGGCGGCTGTGTCCCGATTTCGCAGGTGGTCCGGTTACCCTTCGATACCGGTCCTTTTCGATCCACTGTAGCAGGACGCGTCGCTAGGCGCGGCTGGTCTCGCACCTCAGAGTAACTCGCCAAAGCCACCCATTTGGGGGATGCGGCACGAGGAGCGAAGCCGCATGCTAACTGAGTTGAATTTGGGGATTTGGAATGCGGGGCACTAAGTGTGGGTTGTCGATCGCCTTTTCGTTGATCGCGACGGCGGCGAGCGCGCAGAATTTTTCGAAGACCTTTTTTTTTCGGAGACAGCCTGACCGATAGCGGTTGGTTTTTGTACAAACCGTTGGGTGGGCCCCCATTCGGTCTTGCGCCGCCCGGTGCGGGAACGTGGACGACCAATCCGGATCCCGGCTGGGCCCAGATTTTCGCGAGCAGGTTCGGAGGATCGGCGACGCCTTCCGACACGCCCGGCGTCGGCGGAAACAATTACGCAATTGGCGGCGCGCGCGTCGTAGCGCAGAACGGCAACATTCTGTCGACGCAAACGCAGATCGCGACCTATTTGGCGGGCACCGGTGGCGTTGCTGATCCGAATGCATTCTACACCTACTGGGCCGGTAGCAACGATCTGAAGACCACGACGGTTGCCAGCGGCTCTTCGCCCGGCAATATCGTGAACCCACAAAACGTGCCCCAACTCCTTGCCGTAGCAGGGCAGGCGGCAAGCCAGGTCACCCAGCTCTGGAACGCGGGTGCCCGATACATTCTGGTGCCGAATACGCCGGCCTTGAATGCGGCAGCCTCGGCTGCAGCCGCTAGAGGTTATAGCTCCGTGCTTGTCGACTCGCGCTCCATCTACGACCATGCACTGTGGAATGACCTCTCGGCCGCGGGCATCAAGTTCATACCGGCGGATATTGCAAGTCTCTACAATTACGTCCTCACCAATCCCGGGTCGTTCGGAATCACGGTGACGAGCGCGTTGACCGCTGCCTGCGGCAACGTGAACTCCTATCAATGCACCCCGGCAAACTATGTCGCTCCGAATGCGAACAAGACCCATTTCTGGGCCGATGGCGCCGGGGCTCCTGACGGTGGCGGACATACGACCGGGGCCGTTCAGCAGATCGTGGCCGACTACTTCTACGGCCTCGTCGTTGCCCCCAGCGAGATATCGTTTCTCGCCGAAGCGCCCTTGAAGACGCGGCTCGGGGTCATCAGTTCGATCCAGAATCAGATCCCGCTTTCGTCTGACCAGGCTGGCGCATTCCACGGTTGGGTGAGTGGAGATGTGTCGTGGCTGAAGATGACAAACAACGTCAACGGATTTCCCGACGACCCGGGTACGCCGCTCGCAACCACGGCGGGCTTCGACTACGCGATCACGTCCAATTGGCTGGTTGGCGCAGCGTTCTCCGGCCAGGCGACCAAACAGTCCTTCAGCCTGGGCGGCGACTACAGGCAGCAAGAGTTCGCGGTCAGCCTCTACACGGCCTTTCGCCACAATGCCCTCTGGGCGGATGCGATCGGGAGCTGGGGAGCGCTGCGCGATACCGTCAATCGGCAGGTCCCGTTGGGAACGTCGATACAATCGAACCAGGGCAGCACGAACGGGAGCAACATCTCGTTCGCTGGTGAGGTTGGATACGATTTCCGCATGCCGTTTGGCCCGGCACCGGCCAACGCTGGCATCTCCTACAAGGCGCCCGTTGCGGCCGCCGCGCCTATCGTGCTGATGCACGGCCCGGTGGCCGGTATCATTCTCCAGCAGGTCTACGTTGACGGCTTCACCGAAGCCAATACAAGTGGGGCGCCAACCGCGCTCTCATTCACTTCGCAGACGCGCAACTCAGCGGTGACGGAACTTGGCTATCGGGCGAGCCTCAGGTTCGGGATTTGGGAGCCCTACGCAAAGCTGACGTGGGATCACGAATTCGCCGATCTCAATCGTCTGGTTGGTGCGTCCTTGACGTCAATCGTGGCGCCGGCTTTCTCGATGCCTGCAGTCGTCCTTGGACGCGACTGGGCGGCAGGAACGATCGGGACGAGGTTGAAACTGGCGAGTGACGTCAGTGGATATGTGGCCTTGACCGGTCAGTTGGGCCAGAACAACGCGATGACTTATGGCGGACAGGTCGGCTTGAATGTCGCCTTCAACCCACCTGGTGTTGTCGCGAAATTCTAGGACGTACTTGCCCTGACTTCCTCGTGGCCGTTGTTCCGGATCGACGATGACGACGAGCGCCGCCGCGTCCGCCAGCAGAAGAGCCGGCCGCTGGCGGAAGCCTTCGAACGATGGCTCCGCGCAAAGCTCACGTGATCAGCCAAAAGAGCAAGGTGGCCAACGCCCTCCGCTAAGCGCTCTCACGCTGGGAGGGCCTGACGCGCTTCATCGAGGATGGCCGGATCGAGCTCGACAACAATAACGGGTCGAGCGCTCCGTCCGATTTCGGCTCCGATCACACCTGCCGGCCATTGCGAGGTCTTCACCCGTTTGGGTTAAGGAGGGAGCGCAATTTCGAGATGGTTTATTGCCTTCCGGTTGACCCAAGGTTATTTTGTAAAGATGCTACGGATCTAAGTTCGTTGTGCGGGAGATTCCTTGCCGGCCCGGAATTTCGAACCTGTCGAGCAGGAGTTCGTCGAGGCAGGCGTTGACCCCGCGCGCTGGGTGAAGGCGCTCGATTCCATAGCCTTGGCCACCGGGAGCCGCGGCGCGATCCTGGTGCCCATTACGGGCGGCGTCCTTTCGAATGTTCCATTTACCGAAACGGTTTCGGGAGCGATGGACGAGTATTTTCGGGACGGATGGCATCTGCGCGATGAGCGAATGCGCGCCATTCCGATCATTACGAAACGCGGGGTCGCGGATGACTTCGACGGCCATAGCGCGGATACGATAGCTAAACATCCATTCTACCAGGAGTTCCTCGCACCGCATCGCCTGCGCTGGTACGCCGGCGTCAAGGTCGCTTGCGGCGATGATCTGTGGGCTGTGGCAATCCAGCGAACGATCGATCAAGGACCATTTTCGGCAGAGGAGAAGGACGAGTTGGCGCGATTATCAAGCCGGCTTTCGACCGGCGCCGCAATCGCTCGCGCTATGGGCGCTTCCGCCGCCGCCGGCGCGTTGGAAGCCTTTGAGATGAGCGGCACTGCGGTGGTTCTGGTCAACCGCCATGGCAACGTCTTCAAGGCCAATCGGTCGGCTGAACTCCTTTTGGTCGATGACGTCAAGATTGTAAGGGGCAAGCTGGTTGCAAAAGATACGCGGGCGACGACGGCCCTGGACGGTGCCATTCAGAGTCTGTTGTGGCGTTCGACAGGCGGGCTTTCCGCTCCGATCGCGTTGCCTCGTGCGTCACGCCGGCCCTTGCTGGCGTACCCCGCGAGGCTTTCAAACTCGACTGCCAATGCCCTGGCCGATTGCCAGGCCATGGTTATTCTGATCGATCCCGACTCCAGGCCTCGAACGCCTGAAATGACCCTGCGGTCGGCATTTCGCCTGACCGGCGCGGAAGCCAGGCTTGCGACCCAACTGGCTTTCGGCGAGCCTTTGGAAAAAGTCGCCGACCAATTCGGGATCGCAAAGGAAACCGCGCGGAGCCAGCTCCGCAGCATCTTCGCCAAGACCGGCGTGCACCGGCAGGCGGAACTGGTCGCGGTGCTGACAAAGCTGCTGTGAGCCATATGCCGGAAAGCGAGGCTTCAGTATTCCTCGGAATATCCGCTAATGGGATGGTCCGGCCGTGCTCCTGCCCCGCCAGCAAGCGAAGCTGGCAAGGGGGCGCCAAAAGACAAGGAGCACGCCATGCGCGATTTTCTACGCCAGACTGCTTTTTTGAACGATCGCGCGCGATAGCATTCGCGGATCCCCTGGCGCTCGATCCGGCCGCCGACGATGAAGGGGGCAACCTCAGAAAAATTGTCGGTTCAAGTGTGCACGGATAAAAGACACTCTGTCCGAGAGTCGGACTATATCCGAGAATCGATCATAGCCGGGATGACCGAGGAGTTTGATATCAGCGGGTCCGCGCCTGGGTACTTCGTGTATTCGACTCCACGAGGCGGCAACTCCTCGATGATCCGTCTCACGGATTGCGAGCATCGTCCGCAACTGACGGTGCATCCCAGGCAGTCGTAGACCTGAGCGGGCGAAAACAGTGCGTCGTCCGTCGCGACGACTACACCCCTGATGTCGTGATCGCTGATGATGTTGCAGGAACAGACAATCATGCCGGATCCCGTTGCGTGATACGTCGTGCGGCGTGGAGTCTGACGGCGACGATGGTGGCGTTGGCGATGGCGCGTCCGCGGTCGTCCGTTCCGGTCCATTGGGCATCACGGCCGCGCGGATCGACCTCCACCAGCTTGACGCCGGCCGGCACATCGGTGCCGTCGCGGGCGATGCCGCGCAGCATGCCGTCGCGCGGCGCGAGCACCGGAACGCCGGAGAGATGGCCGAGCACGAGGTCGCGATAGACGCGGGTGCCGATCTCGATCGGCGTGTGCCAGCGTCCCGAAAGCCGCGAGTAGACGAAGCGTTCCGCACCTACCTCGCCCAGCGAACTTGCGACGCCGTCGGCCGCATCGGTCCAGCGCGTGTCTGTGATGAGCCCGATCTTGCCGGGCCTTGTCTCCACTGCGACGTCGCAATTGAAGTTCGTCGAGAAGCCGGGGCCGAGCCCGATCGTCAAGCGAGCGAGCCGCCGAAGGTCGGGCGTGATCCGACGCTTCTGCAGGCGCGCATCGACCAGAAGGTCGATGTGACGTACCGGCAGCAGATCAAGCAGCCCGAGCCAGGTGACCATGACGTGCGGCGGCCGGCCCAGTGCCTGATAGACCTGCACGCCGTCGTCCACGCGTTCCGCCACGAACTCCTCGAGCTGTGCGGTGTCGGTGTAGAGCGCGTCGTGAAAGGCCATCTTGCGTCGGATTACAGGTGGATCGGGATCGTGGGACAGCACCACACAATATCCCGCGCGGACGAGTTGAATGCCGATCGCGGAGGCGATCTCGTTGGTGCCGAGGATAACAACAAAGAGTCGTTGGTCGTTCGGCTGGGACATTTGAAACCACGGTTGCAGAGAATTGTGCAGCAAGGCGCGAGCCGGCTCGGAACAGGAAGAGCAAGAGCCGGGCCATTTGGAACGATTGAAAAAGAGCTCTCAACTGCCGATCAACATTCACGAAGCCGTCGGGCGTCGATCTGGTCCGAAAGCACACGCGAGCGTGTTGCAAACCTTGCATCGTGTCGAAAAGCCGACATCAAGCTGGAAAAGCCTCAACGATTGGAGCATGGCCCAATTCCTGCAAAGTTGGCCCTGTCGTAATTGTCGGGCGTCCGATCGGACGCAGTGAGGAGCTGACGTGACGCTCGATCTGCTGGATCGCGATGCTGCGCCGGGCGGTAGGTCCGCGCCCGATGTTGCCCTGTGCCCGTTTCACGGCGACAAGTCGCGCGCACGAGGCAGCGAGCGGAAGACGCTCGTACTGACCGGTGCATCCCGGGGCATCGGCCATGCGACGGGAAAGCTCTTCTCCGAGGCCGGCTGGCGGATCATCACCTGCTCCCGGCAGCCCTTCGATGGCGAGCGATGTCCTTGGGATTCCGGGACGGACAACCATGTGCAGGTTGAATTGAGCGACCATCGCGCGCTGCCGCTCGCGGTGGCGGAGATCAAGGAGCGGCTCGAGGGCGGACCGCTGCATGCGTTGATCAACAACGCCGGCATCTCGCCCAAGTCCGCCGATGGCTCGCGGCTCAATTCGCTGACGACGCCGGTGGAAACCTGGATGAGCGTGTTCCACGTCAACCTGCTCGCACCGATCCTGTTTGCGCAGGGCCTCGTGGAGGAGTTGAAGCGCGCCGCCGGATCGATCGTCAACGTCACCTCGATCGTGGGATCGCGGGTGCATCCGTTTGCCGGCACCGCCTATGCGACGTCGAAAGCCGCCCTCGCGTGCCTCACTCGCGAGATGGCGCACGACTACGCGCCGTTCGGGATTCGCGTCAACGCCATTGCGCCCGGCGAGATCAAGACCGATATCCTGTCGCCGGAGACCGAGGCTCAACTGGCGCCGATCATCCCGCTGCATCGTGTCGGTACGCCGGACGAGGTTGCCAAGGTGATCTTCTTCCTGTGCTCGGATGCGGCCAGCTACGTCACAGGTGCGGAAGTACCGATCAACGGAGGGCAGCACGTGTGATCAGCGGCAGGTGCCGATCGCCAAAGAAACTTTGCCGATTTGCGCTGGATCAATGCGGTAATTCCACTTTCGTGCGTGACGCCCATTCCGAAGCCAAATTCCGCGAACCGGATGACAAAGCGTGCAAGTGCGACGGAATCTTTTTGCAGCGATGCTGACAAGTTGAGCGCGACTCGTGTCCCATCTTCTGCCTGAAGACGGCGGCGATCTCCTTCGCGGCATCGGTGAAGTTGGCGGCCACGGCGACGTTCGTCTGCGCGGCCTGCGCCTCGGCGCACGCGAGGAGCAACCCTGCGGCGGCGGTGATCGTACGAAACCGTTTCATGATGAACTCCAGCGGACGGTAACCACCTCCGCGCGAGCCCAATTGCCGCGAGGCGCCGATCATCATTGGCTCAGCAATCTGCGTGCCGGATAGGGCAGGCGGAGTCTGGTGTGCGCCTTGCAGAAATGATCGTCAAAAAGCGCAACTCCCTGTCCCTTGCGACGGCAGGGCCGACGATCCGTGTCGGGTTTGCGACAAATGGGTTGGCTAGCTGACACCAATGAAAGGAAGAGCGACATGACAACCGTCGCATCGCGTGCCGAGCTGGAACGCCTGCTGGAGGACGACGTCCCTTACGGCGATCTGACCACCGAAGCACTCGGAATCGGCGGGGCCATCGGCGTCATGCAATTTGCCGCACGCTCGCCCATGGTGCTGGCGCTCGCCGAGGATGCTGCCGCGATCATCGCGCTCGCCGGCTGCGAGGTCGAGCTGTTCGCCGCATCCGGTGCGACATTGGAGCAGGGTGCGCCGATCCTCGATGCCCACGGTCCGGCCGCTGGCCTGCTGCGGAGCTGGAAGGTCGCGCAGACCCTGATCGAAATCTGGTCGGGTGTCGCCAGCGAGACCCGCGCCATCGTCAACGCGGCGAGGACGGTCGCGCCGCAGATTGCGGTCGCTTGCACGCGCAAGAACGTGCCCGGCACCAAGCGCCTTGCCGTCGCGGCGGTGAAGGCCGGCGGCGCCGTAATGCATCGGCTCGGCCTGTCCGAGACCGTTCTGGTGTTTCCCGAGCACCGCGCGTTTCTCGGCGAGCTGCCGCTGTTTCAGGCGGTCGAACGTTTGCGCCAGGCCGCGCCGGAGAAGAAGCTCGTGATCGAGGTGAAGACGGCCGATGCCGCGCTTGCTGCGGCGGTCGCCGGTTTCGACGTGATCCAGGCGGAGAAGTTTTCACCGGCCGAGGTCGCTGCGTTGGTCAAGCGCATGGCGTCCATGGCCTATGCGCGCGAGCGCCCTGTCATCGCTGCTGCCGGCGGCGTCAATGCGGCGAATGCTGCAGCCTATGCCGCGGCCGGCGCCGATGTCCTGGTGACCTCAGCGCCTTATCTGGCCAAGCCAAGGGACGTGCAGGTACGGATTGCGGTCGCGGATGAAAGAGGTGCCTGACAGGCACTCGAACCGCCGGCCGTCCATACCGCATCCCGAAAAAACACAGCGACGGCAGGGATATACGCGAGAACAATGTCTGGCTCGTAGACGACAAATTCCTGTCCTACTCCAGCATCTACAGCGACGAGACCCTAGCGAAGATCGTCCGCGAGGTCGGCGTCGAGACGGAGGTCGCTAAGCGAACGGGTGGTCTATGACGACTTCGTCATTGGCTCAGACGACAATATCCCGTTGCACCTCCATGTGTTGCCGGCCGCCTCGCTGATTACCGACGCGAAGGCGCGCAACCGCGTTTTCGAGGAAGTGCTGCGGTTCAACATGATCCAAGCCGCATCGGCGGTCGTGGTTCCCGTGCCAGATCCCATGCCAGCCAAATAATCGCGCGGCAGCGTTCAGTATCGTCGTCAAAGGCGTCAGATTGGCTAGATTTGGCGTATGGGTGCCAAGGACGCCGATCGGCAAACGACAGATTACGGTGCACTCAATTGACAGGATCAAATCGAAGAAGCGACCGATTTAGGCTGCAATAGCATGTACCGAAGTGGCGCGCCCGACACGATTCGAACGTGTGACCTTTGCCTTCGGAGGGCAACGCTCTATCCAGCTGAGCTACGGGCGCAACGAGGCCTCATTTAGCCTAATGGCGAGGGGCGGGCAACCGGTCTTGCCGCGGGATGAGCCGTGCTTCAGGCCGATTTGCGCGGAGCAGAGCCAGGAACCTGACCGCTGACGGGCACATCGGCCCGTCCGAGGTCCGCGAATTCGGCCAAGGCCCGCTCGGAGCAGACGACGCGGTTGCGGCCGAGCCGCTTGGCGGCATAGAGCGCCTGGTCGGCCGCGCCCAATAATCGGTCGGGAGCGCTGTCGGTCTCGCGGGGGACGTGGCTGGCGACGCCGACACTGAGGGTGACGTGGCTGCCGGCCCCATGGGCGCCGTGGACGATCCCCAAGGCCATGACGGCACGGCGGATCTCTTCGGCGATGGCACAGGCACCCTCGTAGCTCATGTCGGGCAGGATCAGCGCGAATTCCTCGCCGCCATAGCGGCTGGCAAGATCGAGCGGGCGTCCCGCATGCCGGCTGACGACGCCGGCGACCGCGCGCAGGCATTCGTCGCCGGTCTGGTGGCCGTGCTCGTCGTTGAACAGCTTGAAATGATCGACGTCGGCGAACAGCAGCGCCAGCGGCTTCTGCGTCCGCTGCGCGCGCGTCCATTCGCTCATCAGCGTCTGGTCGAACGAGCGGCGGTTTGACAGCCCCGTCAGCCCGTCCTTGGTCGCGAGCTCCTTCAGCGCCGTCTCGGCGCGCTTCTGGTCGGTGAGGTCGCGCAGCGTCTCCACCACCGCGATCAGGTTGCCGGCCTCGTCATGGATCGGGCCCGCATCGATCGCGAGATAAAGCTGGTTGCCGAGCTTCGGCATCACGCACCAGTTCTCCGCGGAAAAGCCGAGGCCGTTGTGGCCGCGCGCGGCATATTCCGGATAGAATTCCGGCAACTGCTCGGGCCGGTCCAGCGCGACCAGATCGGCGAGGCAGGGGCGCTTGGTCTCGTAGAAGGCCTGCCAGTGCTTGCTGGTGCCGATCACCTCGGAGGCTGCAACCCCGGTCAGCCGCTCGCACGCCCTGTTCCAGATCACGACGCGCCGCGTCGGGTCGATCACGAAGGTCGGCACCACCAGATGCTGCATCAGCCGCACCGCGTAGGAATCCGCCACGTCGACGGCAGCAGTCCTGTTGAGCTTTGCCATCTCAGGCCACCGCCGCCACTGGCATCGCCTCACGGGGCCCGAACAGCTCGCGCACTTCCGCGGCCGGCCTCGGCTTGCTGAACAGATAGCCCTGCATTTCCGTGCAGCCGAGCGTGCGCAGCATCTCGCGCTGCGCCTCGGTCTCGACGCCTTCGGCGACCGTGGTCATGTTGCTGGCGGAGGCGATGTTCACCACGGCCTGCACGATCACGGGTGATCCGCCGGAATCGGCGATGTCGGCCACGAAGCAGCGGTCGATCTTGATCTTGTCGAACGGGAAGCGTTTCAGATAGCTCAGCGAGGAATAGCCGGTCCCGAAATCGTCGAGCGCGATGCGCACGCCGATCGAGCGGAGCTGGTGCAGGATCGAGAGTGCCGCCTCGTCGTCGCGGATCAGCACCGCCTCGGTGATCTCGAGCTCGAGCCGGCGCGGATCAAGCCCGGAGGCAGCCAGCGCTCCGGCGATCCGGAGCGCCAGCGTGTCGCATTTGAGCTGCACCGGCGAGACGTTGACGGCGAGGCGGACATGGGCGGGCCAGGTCGCGGCCTCGTTGCAGGCCGTGCGCAACACCCAGTCGCCGAGCTCGTTGATCAGGCCGGTGTCCTCGGCGATCGGAATGAACTCGGCCGGCGATACCATGCCGCGTTGCGGATGGCGCCAGCGCAGCAGCGCCTCGCAGCCGGAGACCACGCCAGAGTGCAGATTGACCAGCGGCTGGTAATGGATCTCGAAGCCGCCATCGACCAGCGCCTGGCGCAGGTCCTGCTCCAGCGTGAGGCGGGCCTTGGCGCTCGCGTCCATTTCCGGCACGAAGAAGCGATAGGTGCGCCGCCCTTGTGCCTTGGCACCATACATTGCGAGGTCGGCATTCTTGACGAGCTGGTCGAGATCGGTGCCGTCCTGCGGTGCCAGCGCGATGCCGATGCTGGCGTCGGTCGAGAGCTGATGCCCGAGACAATGATAGGGGCGGCGGATCGCTTCGTGAATCCGCGTCACGAAGGCCAGCACGTCGGCGGACGATTCGATTCCGCTCTGGATCACGGCGAATTCGTCGCCGCCGAGCCGTGCGATCAGATCGCCCGGCTTGAGACACGCGCGAATACGGCCGGCGATAGCCTGCAACAGTTCGTCGCCGACATGGTGGCCGAGTGAATCATTGATGCCCTTGAACTCGTCGACGTCGATATAGAGCAGCGCGAACTGCCCGCCGCCTGCGACCTTCTCGAGCTCGCGCTCGATCTGCTCGCGGAATAGCGCGCGATTGGGCAGGTCGGTCAACGGGTCATAATGCGCCATATGGGCGATTTTCTCCGCGGCCTTGCGCTGTTCGGTAACGTCCTCGATGACGTTGATGATGTAGCGGGGGTCGCCAGCCTTGTCGCAGATGCCGATGCGTTTTGAAATGGTATGGCGTTGGCTGCCGGTCAACGTTTTCCAGCTTTGCTCCCTTTGCAGCAATCGGTCCGGCGACTGCAGCACGGCGTCATCGTCGCGCGTAACGACATCGGCGTCCGGTTCGGGCAGAATATCGGTCGCCGTCTTGCCGACGATCGTCTTGCCTGCCTTGCCAAAGATGTCCTCTGCGATCCGGTTGACCAGGAGGTAGCGCCGCGTCTGGGCGTCCTTCACCGTGATCTGCGATGGGATGTGGTCGATGATCTCGCGGAGGAACGTGTAATTGCGATCGCGTTCCTGCTCCAGGCTGCGCCGCTCGGTAATTTCCTCGATCGTGGCGACCCATCCCCCCTGCGCCAGCGGAGTGTTGATGACCTGGAACGCGCGGCCGTTCGGCAGCAGATGGGTTCTGGCGGACACTGTGCCTTCGGCCACGACCCGCATCACATCGGTACAGAATTCCTCGACGTCGCCATCAAAGGCGCCGCGCTCCTTGCGATGATACATCGCCTCGAGGATATGACAGCCGGGCTTGATCACGTCATGAGAGAGACCGAACATGTCGGCGTAGCGGCGGTTGCAGGTGACGATGGTGCCGTTCGCATCGTACAGGATCAGCCCTTGCGACATGTTGTTCAAGGCGGTGTCGAGCCGCAGCCGCTCCGCTTCAAGCCGCTGCTGGGCGTCGCGGTTCTGCCGGTTGATCTGGCGAATGATGAGATAGAGGATCAGCGCGATCACGGTCGCCGAAAGCGCCGCGGTCGTGATCATGAAGCCGGTCTGCTGCCGCCAGTCTGCAAGCGCGGCCGCCGTGGTGTTGGTGGCGGCGATGATCAAAGGGAAATGCGACAGCGATGCCGCCGAGCCGAGACGTTCCCCGCCATCGAGCACACTTTTGATACGAAGCGTCTGCCGGCCACCCTTGGCCAGCACCTTCTGTACCAGGGGCGCATCCTTGAAGCTCCTGCCGATCAGTTGCTCATTGTTCGGATAGCGGGCGAGCATCTTGCCTTCGCGGTCGAACAGCGAAATCGCAGTCCCCTCGGCCAGAGTCACGGATGCGAAATACAGCTGATAGCTGTCCGGGTCGATCCGCCGGACCATCGCCCCGACGAACGTGCCGTCAGGCAGGCTCAGCCTGCGCGCGACGATCGTGGTCCACTTGCCGATGATAAAGCTGCGCACCGATTCCAGCAGTACGGGCTCTGCCATCGGATCGGTCTTGAAGGTCTGGAAGTAGGCCCGCGCCGAGATGTTGATCTTGGGCAGCGGCTGGGCGCGTGACCAGTTGATCAGGTCGCCGTTGACGTCGTAGATCGCGATGTCGCCAAGGTAGGAGATAGCGCTGATCTTGCTCCTCAGCATCCGGTTGGCCTCGGGCCCCGACATGCGCTCGCGGAACATCTGCGGCGAGGTGATGTCGGGCAGGCGCATCTGTCCGATCAAATCGGCCGCGACGACGTCGGAATCTTCAAACTGCTGATCGAAGTGCCGCGCGATCAGTTGCACGGTGTTCTCAAGCTCGCGCTCGCGATTGGTTAGCGTGCGCTCGCGAAACTCGCCGACGGCCATCGCGGTCACGGCGAAGATGCCGGCGACCAGCAATGCGCCCGAGAGCGTCAGCCACAGCACCGGGCCACGCCGCGTGGCGGCGTCCCAACCACCCTTTGCGGCTTGCGACAGTCTGGATGCCATGCCTGAAAATAGCTCGCGCATTTCCTCGCCCCTGCGGGAACAGAAATACACCGCACAAATGGCGCAAAGCTTAGGAAAGCCAGTTACCTAAGCATTAATCCGGTTGCGTAAGCGCATTCGTGTGCAGCGCAGCGCGAATCGTGCAACGATTGTGTCATCACACTCGTTGCGCTGCATCGTTAATCAAAGCTTAATGCGACGTGCCCGCGCCCTTGTCGCCGCCGCCATGGCGCAGCCGTCCGACCACGCCGCTCGGGAAGAAATAGACGCTGGCAATGAACAGCAGCCCGAGCCAGAGCAGCCAGCGGTCGGGGTGAAGCAGCCCCGGGAGCACTGGCAGACCGGCCTCCGACGCGGCCTTGGAGGCGACGCCCATCAGCGATTGCAGATAGTTCTGCGCGAGGATGAAGATGGTGGCGCCGATGATCGCGCCGTAGATCGTCCCCATCCCGCCGATCACGACCATGAGCAGGATGTCGAGCATGATCGAGAAGCTGAGCGAGGTGTCCGGGCCGGCATAGCGCAGCCACAACGCGTTCAGGATGCCGGCGCCGGCGGCGACCAGCGCGGCGAGGCAGTTGGCGTAGGTCAGGTGAAAGACGGTGCGAAAGCCGAGCGCCTCGGCGCGAAAGCGGTTCTCGCGGATCGCCTGCAGCACGCGCCCGAACGGGGAGTTCACCACGCGCAGCAGGACGAGGATCATCAGGGCCGAAATCGCGAACACCAGGTAGAAGGTCAGGATGCGGCCGTTGATCTCGAAGCCGAACAGGTTCTTCGAAATCAGCACCGTGCCGGGCCGCAGCAGCTCGGGGAGCTGGAAGCTGCGCCCGTCTTCGCCGCCGGTCAGCCAAGAGAGTTGCGAGGCCAGCACCTGGAAGGCGGAGGCGACCGCGAGCGTGATCATGGCAAAGAAGATCGCCGCGACCCGCAGCGAGAACAGGCCGATGGCGAGTGCGAGCAGCGCGGCGAGCGGCAGGCCGACCACGATGCCGGTTGCGACCGCGGCCCAGTTCGGGCCCATGCCGTACAGCGCGATCGCGATCGCATAGCTGCCGATGCCGTAGAACATCGTGTGCGCGAACGACACCGTGCCGGTATAGCCGAGCAGCAAATCGTAGGAGGCAACGAGTGCCGCGAACACGCAGATCTTGGCCGCGACGTTCAGCGCCTTTGCGCCGGGAAACAGGAACGGCGTCGCCGCCAGCGCAAGGATGACGACGACGAGAATGAGCGTGAGCACACGGCTGCGCGGCGGGTCGCCTGACAGGATCATCATCGGCTGGTCACCGCATAGAGGCCGCGCGGCCGCCACATCAGAATGGCGACCATCAGCAGGATGTTGGAGACGAGGGCGAGTTTCGGCACCAGGAAGCCACCGTAATTGGCGACCATTGCCACCAGGATCGCGCCGATGAAGCAGCCGCCGATCGACCCCAGCCCGCCGATGATGACGACGACGAAGATCAGCACCGTGAGCTCGTCGCTCATGGAGGCGTGGACCTGCTCGCGATAGAGCGCCCACATCACCCCGCCGAGGCCAGCGAGCGCCGATCCCGCCATGAATACGCCGAGAAACAGTCGGCGGATGCGATAGCCGAGCGCTTCCACCATCTCGCGATTCTCGACGCCGGCGCGGATCAGGAGGCCGAGCTTGGTACGATTGAGCACGAGCTGGATCGCGATGAAAACGGCGAGCCCGATCAGCATCGCCAGCACACGGTATTTGGCGATGGCGACGTCCCCGAGGATGAAGGAGCCTCGGAGCGAGGCCGGCAGCGGCATCGGGATGATCTGCGGTCCCCACAGTGCATAGAGCGTCTGTTCCGCGACGATCAGCCCGCCCGTCGTCATCAGGATCTGTTTCAGGTGCTGGCCGTAAACTGGCAGGATCAGCACGCGCTCGACCATGAGGCCGAGGGCGCCGGAGACAGCCATCGACAGCAGCGCCGCCGGCGCCAGCACCGCGAGATTCACTAGAAGCGAATCTGCCTGCGCGGAGGCCGCAAACGGTGCGAACACGAGCGTTGCGACATAGGCGCCGACGGCGATGAAGGCGCCGTGACCGAAATTCAGCACGTCCATCAGGCCGAATACCAGTGTCAGGCCCGAGGCCATGATGAAGATCATCATGCCCATGGCGAGGCTCGCGGCCGTCAGCGTCAGCCAGGTGCTGGCTGAACCGACCAGCGGGATCATGAGAAGCGCGAGCGCGATCGGCAGCAGGATCGGCGCGATGTCGCGCTTCGGTTTCGGCAGCGGATCCGACGCGGCAAGTTCAGTCACTGATGTGCCTCCAGGCTCAGGCCGAGCAGCCGCTCCTGCAGCGGCACGTCGGCGGCAAGCGCCGCCATCTCGCCGCGATGAACGATGGTGCCGTTATCCATCACCAGCACGCTGTCGCCGAGCTCGCGGGCGGCAAAGAAATTCTGTTCGACCAGCAGGATCGTCGCACCCTTGCGCTTGATCTCCTTCAGGCACTCGATCAGCGCCATGACGATCGCGGGCGCGAGGCCCTTGGTCGGCTCGTCGATCAGCAGCAGCTTTCGCGGCTCGATGATGGCGCGCGCGATGGACAACATTTGTTTTTGTCCACCCGAGAGGCTCCCGGCGCGCGACAGCCAGAACCGGCGCAGCGCCGGGAAGAAGCCGAAGATCCAATCCAGCTGCTTGTCGTCCATCGGCCCGTCGCGCGCCGCGAGAACCAGATTTTCCTTCACGGTGAGATCGGAAAAGACCGCCATGCTTTCCGGCACGTAGCCTACGCCGAGCCTGGCGATGTCGGGCGTGGCGCGGCTCTCGATGCGCTCGCTGCCGAGCGCGATCTCGCCGGAAGAAGCCGGCCACAGGCCCATGATGGTGCGCAGCGTCGTGGTCTTGCCGGCGCCGTTGCGGCCGAGCAGCATCGTGACCTGCCCCTGCGGCACGGCGAGGTCGATGCCCTGGAGGATGTGGTAGCGGCCGATATGGGTGTGCACGCCCGAAAGTTTGAGCAGATCGGTCATGCTGCGCTCTCTGCAGAGTTCTTGGGTGCGACGCCGAGATAGGCTTCCTGCACGATCGGCGAGGCGATCACCTCGGCAGGTACGCCGTCGGCGACGAGCTGGCCGTTATGCAGCACGATGATGCGGTCGGCGAGCGAACGCACCACGTCCATCTTGTGCTCGACCAGCAGGATGATCTTGCTCCTGTCCTGCTTGAGCTGTGCGATGAGATTCAGCACCACCGGCACCTCGTCGATGCTCATGCCGGCGGTCGGCTCGTCGAACATGAACACTTTCGGCTCCAGCGCCATCATCAGCGCGACCTCGAGCTTGCGCTGGTCGCCATGCGACAGCGCGGTCGCGGCGACGCTGCGGCGGCCGCCGAGCGCGACCTGGTCGAGGATGGCGTCAGCGCGGGCGATCAGGTCGCGGCGAACCATCCAGGGCCGCAGCATGTCGTAGTGCGTGCCATCGGCGGCCTGCACCGCGAGGCGGACGTTCTCTTCCACGCTCAGATTTGGAAAGAGATTGGTGAGCTGGAACGCGCGGCCGAGACCGGCACGGGTCCGCAGCGGCGCGGAGTGCTGGGTGATGTCGGTGCCGTTGAACAGGATGCTGCCGCTCGTGGCACGCAGCTGGCCCGAGATCAGGTTGAAATACGTGGTCTTGCCGGCGCCATTCGGCCCGACGATCGCGGTGAGCTCGCCCGGGCGGAACGTGCAGCTGACATTGTTGACCGCGACATGGCCGCCGAAGCGAATGGTGAGATCGCGGGTTTCGAGGGAGAGCGTCATGGACCGTCTAGCAAATGATGAAACGAGATATATCCGCGGCCGGCGGTGCACTCCCTCCCCCGCTTGCGGGGGAGGGCAGGGGAGAAGAGGTGTTTCCGCAGGCGAGAACCGCCAAGGGGTGAGAGCCCTCTCCCGGCCTCTCCCGCAAGCGGGGGAGGTGAAGTAAGGCGCCTACCGCTTGTTGCGGATCGGAACGTCCATGTCCTCGATCTTCAGCTCGCGCACCGGCTCGAGAATGGCCCAGGCGACGTTCGGATCGACCTTGACCTTGAAGTGATACATGCTCTGCAGTGCCTGATGGTCCTCTTTGCGGAACACCATCTTGCCCTTCGGCGTGTCGAACGCCATGCCTTCCATCGCGGTGATCAGTTTTTCGGTGTCGGTCGACTTCGCCTTGGTGACGGCGGTGACGACGGCCATGGCGGCGGCGAAGCCGCCGGCGGTGAAGAAGTCCGGTGGCGACTTGAAGCGCTTCTGGTGCTCGGCGACCAGCCAGTCGTTCACCGGGTTCTTCGGGATGTCATAGTAGTAATAGGTCGCGCCTTCCATGCCGGGCAGGCCCTTATAGGCGGCGAGCGCCGGCAGGATATTGCCTCCGGTGGAGAGCTCGATCCCATAACGCTTCGGATCCATGTCCTGGAGTTTCGCCAGCGGATTGCCGGCGCCGGCCCAGATCACCCAGATCACCTTGCGGCCGGGCTTGTCCTTCAGCGCATCGAACAGGCGCTGGCCGACGGCGGTGAAATCGGTGGTGTTGGTCGGGGCGTATTCCTCGGCGGCGAGGGTCGCGCCGGTCTTGGCCAGCGCTTCCTTGAAGGCGGCGACGCCGTCGCGGCCGAAGGCGTAGTCCTGGGCCAGCGTCGCAACCGTGACGCCCTGCTTGCCGATCGCCACCGCGTTCGAGATCGCGTCCTGCGACGAATTGCGCGCGGTGCGGAAGATGTAGCGATTCCATTTCTCGCCGGTAATCTGGTCCGCGACTGCGGGCTCGACGATCAGGATCTTCTTGTTCTCCTCGGCAACGGGGAGAATGGCGAGTGCTGCGGCCGATGAGGTCGTGCCGATGGCGATGTCGGCCTTGTCGTCCTGATAGGCTTCCGCGAGCGCAGCCTTCGACAGGTCCGGCTTGCCCTGGTCGTCCTTGGTGATGATGACGATCTTGCGACCGTCGAGCGTCATCGTGCCCTTGGTGGCGTATTCGAAGCCCATCTGCAGGCCGGTCTCGGTCTGCTTGGCATAGGCTTCGAGCGGACCGGTCTTGCCGTAGATCAGCGCGACCTTGAGGTCGTCCGCCCGTGCGGAGGCGCTCGCGGCAAGGGCGAGGATGGTTGTTGTTATGATGAATGATCGACGCAAGATGGTCCCTCCTGATTTAAAGTTTCTCGGCAATAGCGAATCGCACAACAGTACTAACATTGCAATTCAACCTTCCGGTTGACGGTATCGGTAGACGAGCATGCATCATCTTTAGGCCTGCCGAGCAGTGGGCGCCTCGCGGGACACCGGAGCAGCACCCGCGCCCTCGACCTGACGCCAGTCGGACTGCGCCTCGTCCGCGCTCTCGAAAATATGCGGCGCGACACCGCGGCGCTCCAGCGCCTCGCCGAGCTTGATGCGCAGGAAGCCCGACGTGGTGTAGCGCGACACGCCGACATAGAACCGGTCGACCAGGCTGCGGACCATGGCCGAATAGTCGTCCAGCAGCTCGGGTAGAATCGAGAAGTTGTCATAATTGACGATGGCGTAAACCTTGCGGCCGAGCGGGGTGAGCCGCGCCGCGACAATCCGCGCGATCTCGTCGATCTCGGCCTTGCTGCGCAGGGGATAGCGTTCCAGGTTGACGAAGAACAGGTTCTGCTGCTCGTCGAGGGTGAAGCGCTGGTCGAGCGGAATGGTCAGCAGCCGTTCGCGCAGGTCCATGGGACCGTTGCGGAAGATGCGCGCATCCATCAGCGCCGGATCGCGCGGGATCAGCGGCTTGAAATCCATCAGGCGCAGGATGTCGCGTTCGATGTCGATGCCGGGCGCGACTTCCGTGAGCTCGAGCCCGTCGGGCCGCAACATGAAGATGCAGCGCTCGGTGACATAGAGCACGCGCTGTCCGCGCGCGGCGGCGAAGGGCCCGCTGAAGGTCACGTGCTCGACATGATCGACGAATTTGCGGGATTTCGCCTCCTCGAGAATGGACAGCTTGCCGTCGCTGACCGCGATCCGCTGCTTGCCCGCGGCAAAGGTGCCGACGAACACCACCTCCTTGGCATTCTGGCTGATGTTGATGAAGCCGCCGGCGCCGGCAAGCTTCGGCCCGAACTTGCTGACATTGAGGTTGCCGGCGCGATCGACCTGCGCGAGCCCGAGGAAGGCGGCATCGAGACCGCCACCGTCGTAGAAGTCGAACTGATAGGGCTGGTCGATCACGGCCTGGGTGTTGATGGCCGCGCCGAAATCGATGCCGCTCGCGGGGATGCCGCCGATCACCCCGGGTTCAGCCGTCAGCGTGATCAGGTCGATGATCCGCTCCTCGTTGGCGACGGAGGCGATGCCCTCGGGCATTCCGATGCCGAGATTGACGACGCTGTTGGCCTTGAGTTCGAAGGCTCCGCGGCGGGCGATGATCTTGCGCTCGCTCATCGGCATTTCGGGAAGCGAGGCCGCACGCACCCGGATCTCGCTCGCATAGGCGGGATTGTATTGCGTGCCGAACGTCTGCCAGTGGTGCTCGGGTTTTGCGATGACGACGCAATCGACGAGAATGCCGGGAATCTTGACCTGGCGCGGATTGAGGCTGCCGCTCTCGGCAACGCGCTCGACCTGGGCGATGACGATGCCGCCGGAATTGTGCGCGGCCATGGCAATCGCAAGCGCTTCCAGCGTCAGCGCCTCCTTCTCCATGGTGAGGTTGCCGTCAGGATCGCCTGTCGTGGCGCGGATGATCCCGACATTGATCGGGAACGTCCGATACAGCAGGCAGTCCTCGCCGCGCAGCGTGATCAGCTCCACCATGTCCTCGGTGGTGCGCGCATTCAGCTTGCCGCCGCCGTGCCGCGGATCGACGAAAGTGCCCATGCCGACGCGGGTGATATGGCCCGGCCGGTGTGCCGCGATGTCGCGGAACAGATGCGTGATCACGCCCTGCGGCAGATTGTAGGCCTCGATCTGATTCGCGATCGCCAGCTGCTGCAGCTTGGGCGCCAGGCCCCAGTGCCCGCCGATGACGCGGCGGACCAGGCCTTCATGCGCGAAATGGTTGAGGCCGCGATGCTTGCCGTCGCCCTGGCCCGCGGCATAGACCAGCGTCAGGTTGCGCGGCTTGCCCTGCGTGTACGGTGCATCACCCTCATGGGACAGATAGAGCTCCTCCAGGGCGATCGCGATCTCCTCGGCAAAGCCGATGCCGACGAAGCCGCCGGTCGCGACCGTGTCGCCGTCGCGGATCAGCATGACGGCCTCGGCCGCCGTGACGACCTTTCCTTTCTCCGAGTTCGGCAAATAGGGCAACGCGGGATGCTGGCTCACGGCATTCCTCCCGATCTCTTTCGATCGCACGCGATCGTTCTTGCTTTGAATGAAGTCTAGCGCGCGGGGCGACCTTGGAACAGGTCGCTCCGCGGCAAGAGCCAATTTTCAGGACTGAACTATCTTGCGTGTTTCGGTGGCGAAGTAGACCGACACCACCGTGATCAGGGCCAGCGCGATCATGTAGAGCGAGATCGGCCAGGTTGCCGGCGCATAGGCCGTCATCAGCCCCGTCGCGATCAACGGCGACAATGCGCCGGCAAAGATCGAGGCGAGGTTGTAACCGAGCGAGACGCCGCTATAGCGCACCTTGGTGCCGAACAGCTCCGACAGGAAGCTCGCCTGCGGGCCGTACATTGCGGCATGCCCGACGGCAAGGCCCAGTACGATCGCGATCCAGGCGAGTTGCGGGTTCTTGGTCGACAGCAGCATGAACAGCGGGAACGACATCAGTGCGGAAAACACCGCGCCGAAGATGTAGATCGGCCGCCGCCCGATCCGGTCCGACAGCGCGCCGAAGGCGGGGATGGTGAAGGTCTCGATCGCGGCCGCGATCAAGACGCCGTTCAGCATGTCCTGCTTGTTCATGCCGAGCGATTGCGTGGCATAGGCGAGCACGAATGTCGCGTAGATGTAGAAGAAGCCGTTCTCCGCAAAGCGCGCGCCCATCGCGAGCAGGATGTTCTTGGGATACATCCTGATCGCCTCGAGGATCGGCATCTTCACGTCCTGCTTGGTGTCCTTGACCTTCTGGAACTCAGGCGATTCGGCGATGGTGAAGCGGATCCACAGGCCGACCAGCACCAGCGCGATCGAGAACAGGAACGGGATGCGCCAGCCCCAGGCATAGAGCTGGGCATCCGTCAGCAGCGCCGAGACCACCGAGAACACCAGCGTGCCGAGGACGAGGCCGAGCGGCGCGCCGAGCTGCGGCCAGCTGCCATAAAATCCCTTCTTGTCGGCCGGTGCGTGCTCGACCGCCATCAGCACCGCGCCGCCCCATTCGCCGCCCAGGCCAAAGCCCTGGACCAGGCGGCAGGCGACGAGCAGGATCGCAGCGCCGATGCCGGCGGTCTCGTAGGTCGGCAGGAAGCCGATCGCGGCGGTCGCCGCCCCCATGATCAGCAGCGTCAGATACAGCATGGTCTTGCGGCCGATCTTGTCGCCGTAATGGCCGAATACGACCCCGCCGAGCGGGCGCGCGATGAAGCCGAGCGCATAGGTCGCGAACGCCAGCAGCGTGCCCATCATCGGGTCGAAGGTCGGAAAGAACAGCTTGTTGAAGATCAGCGCCGCGGCGGTGCCGTAGAGGAAGAAATCGTACCACTCGATGGCGGTGCCGATCAGGCTCGCGGTGGCGACCGTGACGTGCGAGGGCTGTCTCGCCTGAAGTTGATGGACTGAGATCGCGTCACTCATCTTGCGTCCTCCCTGGTTGCGAATGCGCATGTGCAGCATGCGTCATTGTGCAAAGCGAAGAGCAAGGTCCGCGCCAGATGCCATGGCCCTGTGCAAAGTGGCTGAAAAGCCGGCAATTTCTACGCCTGGCCGACGAACGCGGCCCTCCGCAACCTGTCCGGATTCCGAGACTCCAGACAGAATGAGTCTCGAAACTCAGACGGCGGCCGGTCCGGCGGCGAGGCCGAATTTGGCGAGCTTCTTGTAGAAGGTCGCGCGCGAGATGCGCAGCATCTTGGCGGCTTCGGAGATCTGGCCGTTGCTGGCGGCGAGCGCCTGCTCGAGCGTGTGCTTCTCGAACTCCGCCTCGGCTTCGGCATAAGGCACCACGATGCCGGCCGCCCGCAGCGTCGAAGCCGGCCTCGCATCCGTGCCGACGGGGAGGATGCGGGTGAAGTCGTCGCTGGTGAGCCGTCCGGAATCGCTCAGGATCAGCGCGCGCTCCAGGACGTTGCGAAGCTCGCGGACATTGCCCGGCCAGTCGTAGCGGGCGAGCGCCGACAGCGCGCTCGGCGTGATCTTGGCGCTGACATAGTCGCCGGTGGCGCTGATGTCCTCGAGCAGCCGGGCGCTGATCTCGGGGAGATCGTCGAGGCAGTCGCGCAGCGGCGGCAGGTCGATCGAGAGCACGTTGAGGCGGTAATAGAGGTCGGGCCGGAACGCACCGTCGCTGACGCGCTTGCGCAGATCGACATTGGTGGCGGCGACCACGCGCACATCGACCTTCGAGATCTTGTCCGATCCGAGCGGCTCGATCTCGCGCTCCTGCAACACCCGGAGCAGCTTGGCCTGCAATTGCAGCGGCATCTCGCCGATCTCGTCGAGGAACAGCGTGCCGCCGTCCGCGACCCGGAACTTCCCCTCGCGGCCCTTGCGATCGGCGCCGGTATAGGCGCCGGGCGCGGTGCCGAAAAACTCCGATTCGATCAGTGTGTCGGGAATAGCCGCGACGTTGACGCTGACGAACGGCTTCTCGGCGCGGGATGAGGCATTGTGGATGGCCTGCGCCAGCATCTCCTTGCCCGTACCCGTCTCGCCGGTGAGCAGGACGGTGACGTTCTGCCGGGCGGCGCGGCCCGCGAGCTCCTTGGCCTGCACGATCCCTGAGGTCTTGCCGACGAAGTCGGCAAAGGTGAAGCGCGCCGCGCGGGCGTTCGACAATTGCCGCCGTGCCAGCCGCAGATCGTTTTCGAGCTGAGTGACGCGGGCGAGCAGCGGCTTCAGGCCTTCGAGGCGATCGTAAAGCACGAAACCGATCGCGCCGATGACATTCCCCTTCTCGTCCTCGATCGGCATGCGGGTGACGACGAGCTGTTGGCCACCGAGCTCCATGATGTCGAGGATGATCGGTTCGCCAGTCTCCACGACCCTGCGCATCAGGCTGTTGGGGATGACCTCCTCGATCGGGCGGCCGAGCGCCTCGGATTCATGCGAGAGGCCGATCGCGGTGACGTATTTTTCGTTGACATAGACCACCCGTCCGCTGCGATCGATCGCGATGGCGCCCTCGCAGAGATGCTCCAGCCGCTCGAACAGCGTCTCCATGGCGCGTGCGCGGATATAGGCGGGATCGCTGACGACGGAGCTGGGGGTGGACATGGCGCGCCTCGGGGAGGTCCGCCTGTGTATTACCAAAAGGGCAGCAATTTCAAAGGAGGAAATGGACCGGGGGGACTGAGGCCGCTCCCACTCCTGTCATGCCCGGCTTGACCGGGGCATCCGGTACGCCGCGGCCTATCGATTCAATCATAACCGTCCCGGCGTACAGGGTCGCCAGGTCAAGCCGGGCGACGACATCGAGATGGTCCCGCCGCTGCCGGCCTTATCGCCGGTACCCGCTCGCCCGGGAATAGCCCTGACGGTTCTGCTGCATCGGGCGGGCGGATACGCTGCCGCGAGACTCGCTCGAGGCGGGGGTGGCGAGCTTCAGCTCCTCCAGGAAGATGGGCCGCGCGAAATAATAGCCCTGCGCGTAACGGATCTTGGTCGCGGCCTGGAGGTAGGCGAGCTCCTCGAAGGATTCGAGACCTTCGGCGATCACGGTCATGCCGAGGGCTTCGCTCAGGGATTCGATTGCGCGCAGGATGCCCTGGCTGCGCGGACGTTTGTGGATGTCGGTGATGAAGGAGCGGTCGATCTTGATCTCGTCGGCGGTGATGTCGGCGAGCGCCGAGAGCGAGGAATAGCCGATGCCGAAATCGTCGATGGAGATGCCGACACCGAGTTTGCGGAACATCGGCAGGATCTCGGCCTGGAAGTGATTCTTGGCGACGAAGGCGTCTTCCGTCACCTCGATCATGAAGCGCTGTGGAAAGCCGGTGTCCTCCAGTGCTTGCGCAAAACTGCGCATGAATTCGGGGTTTCCGGCCTGCTTGGCGGCGACGTTGATGCTGATGGTCGCGTCCGCGCCGAACGAGGCGTTGATCGGGTCGATCGATTTGACGATCTCGGCGAGCACCAGGTGCGTGAGCTCGTCGATCAGCCCGAGCTCGCTGGCAAGATCGATGAACGAGCCGGGCGCCTGGATCACGCCTTCGTCGTCGCGCAGACGCACCAAGGCCTCGATGCCCTTCACGGCTTGTGTGCGGATGTCGACCTTGGATTGGAACGCACAGCAAAAGCGCTTCTCGAGAATGGCGAGCCGCAGCGATTGCTCGATCTTCATCCGCGCCAGCGCTTCGCGCTCCATGCTGGAATTGAAGAACGTTGCCGAACCCTTGCCGTCGTTCTTGATGCGGTACATCGCGATGTCGGCATTCTGGCGCAGTGTCTCGAAGCTGCGGCCGTGATCGGGATAGAGGCTGATGCCGACCGAGGTCGAGGCGAACACCTCCGAATGATCGATGAAGAACGGGGCGGTCAGCCGTTCCAGCATCGATTGCATGAATTCGGCGACCTCCTCCTGGCTCTGGACCGGCGAGAGCAGCAGCAGGAACTCGTCGCCGGAAATGCGCGACAGCATGTCGGAATCGCGCAAGTCGCGCCCGAGCCGCTTCGATAGCTCCACCAGCAGCGCATCGCCCACGGCGTGGCCGTAATAATCGTTGATGTGCTTGAAATTGTCGACGTCGAGAAAGGCCAGCGCGAAACGATCGCCAGCCTGCTCGCGCGCCAAGAGGCTGTTGGCGCGATGCTCGATCACGCGCCGCGAGGGCAGGCCGGTCAGCTCGTCGAAATAGGCCGAACGGAACAGCTGGTCCTCAAAATTCTTCTGCTCGGTGATGTCGGAGGAGGCCGAGATCAACAGCTCGCGTCCGGCGAGGCGGACGGGGCGATGGGTGGTCAACAGCACCTGGCGTGCGGCGCCGTCGTGGAGCGCTTCCTCGGAGGTGACAGGTTGACCGGACCTCAGTGCCTG
The DNA here is from genome assembly GCF_028128765.1 of Bradyrhizobium sp. CCBAU 51627. Classification (GTDB taxonomy): domain Bacteria; phylum Pseudomonadota; class Alphaproteobacteria; order Rhizobiales; family Xanthobacteraceae; genus Bradyrhizobium. The sequence goes on along the minus strand of NZ_LBJG01000023.1, from coordinate 619,485 downwards.
CTGGCAAGCCTCGCGGCGCGACGCGAGATCGGGCGAGGGACGGCTGCCGTCCATGCCGAGCTGGGAGGCCGCGACATCGTTAACCAGCAGAAGCTTGCCTTGCGCATCCTGCACGGTCAGGCCGGCAGGCAGCATTCTAACGATTTCCTTGAGAAATCCGAGTTCGGCTTCGCTCGCGCCGTTATATGCGTTGTCGTTCATAGAAGTCATGAATCTTGTTGTTTCAGCGCGCCTTTGCAATGGGCGCGATCATGCGCAGTTCCCTCTTAGGTTTGGTTAAGGGGTCCGCAGAAATACGGGTGTGTTTTGCGAGAAACTTGCGACGACGTGAGGCGCGCCATCCATCGTCATTAACAGGAGGTCAACGCTGCTTGCGAAACTGCGGGCGTAGCGCGCGGTTCGCAAGCGGGAGAGGGAGCATACCTCCTACATCGCGACGCTTGAACCTAGTCGCACTGAGTTCTACTCGCCCTTGGGGATGCGACATTGCATGATGCAATGCAGCCCGGTCTTCAAATAGGAGACCTCGGTCTTGCCGTCGAAGGCGGACAGTGCCGATTTCAGCAGCTTGGTGCCGAAACCGGGCGCTGAGATTTCGCCAATGGTCGGTCCCTCGGTTTCGTCCCACGTGATGGTCAGGCGATCATCGCTGACGGTCCATGACACCTGCAACAAGCCGCGCGGCGAGGAGAACGCGCCGTATTTGCCGGCATTGGTGGCGAGTTCGTGAAACATCAAGGACAGTGTGACCGCCAGCTTCGGCGGCAGGAACACCCGCTCGCCGTTGAGGGTGAAGCGGACATGGCCGTAGGGGCCGAGCTCGGAGATCAGGAGGTCGCGGATGTCGCAGCCGGCCTTGTCGATCCGGGAGATCAGGTCGTCGGTTGCGGCCAGCGATCGCAGCCGCGGGTCGATCCGGGCCCAGACCTGCGGCTCGTCGTGCAGCACCTGGTGCAGTACGGCGTGCACGGTCGACAGCTTGTTCTTCAGCCGGTGCTGCAGCTCGTCGACCAGAACCTTGCGATAGTCCTCCTCCTCGATCAGGCGCCTGGATATCCGTCGCTGCTCGGCCAGCATTGTGCGGTAGTGCTCGACACCCCAAATGGTGAGCGCCGAAACGCCCCAATAGAGTGCCAGCAGCGCGAACCGCGCGTGGTCGACGGAGGCATCGCTGAAGTTCACGATGACGCCGAGCACGCCGCCGACCAGTGCCGTCACCACGCCGATCCGGGGACCTCCGAAGGCGGCCGCAAAAAACACGGCCGGAAAGTACGGCGTAAAGTAGACGTCGGGGCGCACATGCGCGAGTGCCCAGCGGGCCAGGGTCGAAACCAGCAGGCAGGCCACCGCAAACGCAATGCTCAGGCCGAACGATGGCGGCGCTACGCCCTGCCAGCCCTTGCGGAATTCGTCGATCAGCTTCCTCATGCGCAGCCTGGTGACGATATGCGTTCGAAAATCGAGTGGCGGTCGAGGATGTTACGCATCTCGCAGGCGCAAGCATAGCTGGCCTTATCAGGAGCCGGCAGAAATAGCGATCGCGGTACCGGCTGTCGCGGCGGCGTCATCGATCGGCGTCCGCCATTGGCATCAAGTGGTTCGAAAAGAGGAACATTCCATCAGCAGGCTTGCGGTGATCACGGGCGCGACGAGGGGGATTGGGTGCGCATAACGGAAGTCTTCGTTGCCGAAGGTGCCAAAATTGTGATCGCGGGGCGCCGCAACTGGAGCCAGCAGCTATAGGGCTTGAGCGCCTTGTGCTCGGCGTTCGATCAAGGAGCGTAGCGGGTTCAGAGCAGGTCCGTAGGGTGGGCAAAGGCGCGCTCTTGGCGCGCCGTGCCCACCAATTGCATCGAGAGAAAGATTGGGCACGGCGCTCTGCGCCTTAGCCCAACCTACGAAGCTCGCGCTTCGCGCGTCCGGGACACGATAATCACACCGCCTTCATCCGCACCCTCAATCCATCCTTCGGCTTCGGGATCGGCCACATCTGCCAGTCCGGCTTGTAGCCCTCTTGCAGCGACACCTCGATATTCTGCAGGAAGTGCCGCGCAAAGCACTTGGCCTGCATGTAGGCGAAGTGCAGGCCGAGGCACATATGCGCGCCGCCGCCGAACGGGACCCAGGCGAAGCGATGCCGATTGCGCTGGGCTTCCTCGCTGAAGCGCAAGGGATCGAACTGGTCCGGCTCCGGCCAGATGTCCTTCATGTGGTGCGTGTAGAGCGGATTGACGCCGACCGAGGTACCGGCCGGAATATCGTATCCCCTGAAGGTGAAGTCGCGTACCGCGCGGCGTGGCATGGACGGCACCGGCGGCTTGATCCGCAGCGCCTCCTTGAAGGCCATCTCCGTCAGCGGCAGCTTGTCGAGATCGTCGAAGCTCGTCGGCGCATCGGCCGAAAGGCCAAGCGCAAAAACTTCCTCGCGCAGCGTCTGCTGCCAGTCCGGGTGCGCCGCAAGCTCGCCGACGAAGGAGGTCAGCGACGAAGTCAGCGTGTCGTGCGCGGCCATCATCAGGAAGCTCATGTGGTCGATGATGTCCTGGTCGGACAAGAGCGCGCCATCCTCATGGGTGGCGCGGCAGAGATGTGAAAACAGATCATCGCCGCCGTGATTGCCGCGTCGCAACGGAATCTGCTCGCGGAAGTAGGCGATGATACGTTTGCGTCCCTTCACCCCTCGCGCCATCTGAGTGCCGGGCAGGGGGCGGCGGATCGGGGCGACCGCAGCCGCCACCATATCGACGAAGGCGCGGTTGATCTCGTCGACCTCGGGTCCGATATCGGCGCCGAGAAAGGACGTCGCGGCGAGATCGAGCGTGAGCTGCTTCATCGCCGGATAAAGCTGCAATTCGCCGGGATTCGCCTTCCACTGCGCAACACGGGCGGAGATGCCGCGGTCGAGATTGTCGAGATAGGATTTCATCGGCCCGGACTTGAACGCGACCGACAGCGCCTTGCGATGCAGCCGGTGCTCGTCGAAATCGAGCAGCATCAAACCGCGCGGAAACAGCCGTCCCAGCACCGGGTTCCAGCCGTGCTCGGACGAAAACTGCTTCTGCTGATCGAACATCACGAGCTCGTTGGCCTCGGGCCCGAGCAGCACGATGCTGGTCTCGCCGAATACGTGGGTGCGATAGACCGGTCCGTATTTCCGCCCGTTCGCCTCGATATGGCCTTTTGGATCGGCCAGCACCTGGAGCGTCTTGCCGATGATCGGCCAGCCCTCATCTCCCGGAATGTGCTTCAACTGATTGCGCTTGGGTGGGGTCGGCCCGGCCTGCATCGACATGAGTTGCTCCGCTTGGTTTGCCGACGATGCCGCGGACGGCGGTACGGCTTGAGCAGACATCGTCAGCATAGCACAGGCCGGGCGCGATCCTGCGGCGGATTTCGCCGCTCCAGCGGCCGGCAGACCTGGCCCTACCGCTTCGCCGCTTCCTTCTGCAGATCCGGCGCGTTGACGGCGGGAATCGCGACACGGCCGGGGCCGGTCACCTTCAGCGCCTCGGCCGCTTTCTCGTTCTCCATGATCTTGGCCATCACGGCCTGGCCCGCACGCTCGAAGATCGCGCGGTTCTCGATCACGAATTTCTGCGACCTGCGCAGGCCGTCGATGTAGCCGTTGATCTCGGGCACGACGTAGCGCGCCACCATGTCCCAGCTCCGGCGCGTCGCTTCCGGATTGGCCCAGTCGTGGACGAAACCGATGATGGCCCCGACGCCGCCGGAGACCTCCATGACGTTCTTGATGGTTTTGACGAGATCGTCGGGCGTGCCGATGGTGGACGCAGCGCCTTCGACGAACGCGGTCTTGTCGACGGCCTCGTCCGGCGAGGAGAATGCAGTCAGGCCCGGCCGCTGCAGCGTGCCGACATTATATTCGTTGTGCCAGCGCATCAGCCCGGCGCCGGCTTCCTTGCGGGCCTGCTCGCGGCCCTCGGCGATGTGGAAGGTCAAAAGCACGCGCCAGTCGGCGCGGCTGACCGTGGTGCCGTGCTTCCTGGCGGCGTCCTCGGCGAACTGCCATTGCTGTTGCAGCGACATCAGGCCCTGCGTCGTCATCGAGCCCAGTGAGATGATGCCGATGCCGTATTTGCCGGCGAGCGTCATGCCCGATGGCGAGATCTGCGAGGCCACCACGAATGGCATCTGCTCCTGCAACGGCAGGATCTGCAGCGCCGCGTCATTCATGGTGAACCAGTCGCTCTTTGCGGTGACACGCTCGCCGTTGAAGAGGCGGCGGATCACGCCGATCGCCTCGTCCTGGCGGTCGCGCTGCGTCATCGGGTCGATGCCGAGCGTGTGCGCGTCGGAGGCGAGCGCGCCCGGACCGGAACCGAAGATGGCGCGGCCACCGGTCATGTGGTCGAGCTGCACCATGCGCTGGGCGACGTTGAAGGGATGGTGATAGGGCAGCGACACCACGCCGGTGCCGAGCCTGATCCGCTTGGTGCGCTCGCCGGCCGCGGCCAGGAACATCTCGGGCGAGGCGATCATCTCCCAGCCGGAGGAATGATGCTCGCCGCACCAGAACTCGTCATAGCCGAGCGCGTCGAGCTGCTCGACCAGGTCGAGATCGCGCCGGAACTGGAGCATCGGATGCTCCCCGATCGGGTGATGCGGGGCAAGGAAGGCTCCGAATTTCAGGCGCGCCATGGCGTTCTCTCCGGCTGTCATTTTCTGTTTGTTGAGATGGCGAGGCTACGTGCTGGTCGACGCGAACGCAATCGCGCGATGTCCCGCACGGTGGAATGCAGGCATGCGCGGAGACGAGGCGAGGTGCTTCGTCTTCCTCTCCCCGTTCTTACGGGGGAGAGGTGAGAGGCGCCCGAAACCTACCTCCGAGGTAATCGCGCCGGCGCGCGCGGCCTGAAATCATCGGGGACACGATTGTCCGGGGATCGCGCGCCAATGCACCAGATCGTCACAAAGCCTGTCGATTCGACCCGCCGCTGGTGGGTGCTGGCGATCGTCGTCGCCGCGCAGTTCATGTTCGGCGTCGATGCGTTTGTGGTCAACGTCGCCATTCCCACCATTGCGGTCGAGCTGAAGGCCACGCCCGCGCAGATCGAATCCGTCATCGCGATCTACCTGATCGCGTATGCGACCCTGGTCGTCACCGGCGGCCGCCTGGGTGACATCCACGGCACGAAGAACGTGTTTCTCGCCGGCGTAGTCGGATTCACCGTGACCTCGCTCTGGTGCGGCCTCGCACAATCCGGAATGGAGCTGATTGTCGCGCGGCTGGCACAGGGCGCGACCGCGGCGCTGATGGTGCCGCAGGTGCTGGCGACGCTGCATCTGCTTTTCACGGACGAATCGCGCAGCCGCGCCTTCGGCATCTACGGCATCGTGCTCGGGCTTGCGGGCGCCGCGGGCTTCCTGCTCGGTGGTCTCCTCGTCACGATCGACCTGGCCCACACCGGCTGGCGCGCGGTGTTCTTCGTCAACGTGCCCTGTGGCTTCGTCATTGCGATCGCCGCCTGGCGCATCATGCCGAGGGTGCCGCGGCGATCAGGCACCAGGCTGGACATCAAAGGCAGCGTCGTCCTGTTCGCCGGGTTGTTGTGCCTGATCGGCCCGCTGCTGTTCGGTCATGATCTCGGCTGGACGCCGTGGTTGTGGGCCGCGATGGGAAGCGGCGGCGCGATCCTGTTCGCGTTGCTGCGGCTCGAGCACGCGGTGGCGCGCGCCGGCGGCATGCCGCTGATCGATCTGACGCTGCTCTCCGATGCCGCGTTCCTGCGCGGGCTCGGCGCCACCTTGTTCTTCTTCCTCGCCAATCTCTCGTTCTATCTGGTAATGACGCTGTTCATGCAGCGCGGCTTGAAGATTGCCCCGCTCGCCGCGGGGCTTGCCTTCATTCCGCTCGCGCTGGCTTTCGTCGTGGCCTCGCGCCACAGCAGCGCCCGCGCGAAGCATCGCGGCACCAAGGTGTTGATCGAAGGTTGCGCGCTGCAGATCGCAGGCCTCGCCGCGCTTGCGCTGGTCGCATTTGACATCGATGCGCCGAGGCCGGTCATGCTCGCGCTCATCATGATCGTCTTCGGCTATGGCCAGGGGCTGGTGATGGCGCCGCTGTCGGGGGCGGTGCTCTCCACTGTGAGGCCTGCCGCGGCCGGTTCTGCCTCTGGCATGTATGGCACCGTTGCGCAGATCGGAAATGCGGCCGGAGTGGCCGCAATCGGCGCGGTGTTCTTCGCGATCGAAACGCTGCAATCAGCGCGCGCAGCTTTTCTCGCTTCGCTTGCGCTGTTTGCGGCGTTAATCATGGTCTGCGTCGCATTTCTGTCGTGGATGCGCCGCGCCGCTGCACCAAGTTGAGGCAGTGCGGTTAATTCATGCGGATTTCTGCGTGGATTCTGCGTGATTCCGCACGACCGGCAGCACACGGTCTTTTCATTTTGCACTGCAGCAACTATCTGGTCTGGGTAAACGTTGAACGTCGCCCACCAGGAATTTGCCGTGTCGCTTGCCCGTAATGTCGACCTCTTGAGACGTCTGCCAAGGCTGGACCCAAGGCTGGGCGGCCTGCGCCTGCCCGATTTTGGCGCGAGCGCGGGCGCCTCCAGTCCGCTGCAGGAAGTTACTGATTTCGGCGACAATCCCGGAGCCTTGCGCATGTTCGCGTTCGTGCCGGCGCAATTGCAGACGCCGCACGCCCTCGTCGTCGTGCTGCATGGCTGCGGCCAGACCGCAGCGGCTTACGACCTCGGCGCGGGCTGGTCGACGCTGGCGCGTCACTACGGCTTTGCGCTTGTCATGCCCGAGCAGCAGCGCATCAACAACGCCAACACCTGCTTCAACTGGTTCAATCCCGAGGACACCGCGCGCGACAGCGGGGAGGCGCGATCGATCCGCGAGATGATCGCGCATATGGCCGAGGCGCATCGCATCGATCCCAGCCGTGTCTTCATCACCGGCCTCTCCGCCGGCGGCGGCATGACCTCGGTGATGCTCGCGACGTATCCTGAGGTGTTCGCGGCGGGTGCGGTGATTGCCGGATTGCCCTACGGCATCGCCTCGAACCTGCGTGAAGCGCTGGACGGCATGTTCCATTCCCCTGAACGACCCGAGCGCGAGCTCGGTGATCTCGTGCGGCGGGCCTCGAGCCATCGCGGGCCATGGCCCAAGATTTCGGTGTGGCACGGCAGCGCCGATCGCACCGTCAATCCCGGCAACGCCAACGAAATCGTCAAGCAGTGGCTTGATCTGCACGATCTGCCGGCGACACCGATGGCCGAGACCAATGTCGATGGCTATCCGCGGCAGGCCTGGTGGAACAGGGACGGCGAGACGCTGGTCGAGTCCTACGCCATTACAGGCATGGCCCACGGCACGCCGCTCGGGCTTGCCGACAACGACCAGCGCTACGGCGTCGAAGGCGCGTTCCTGATCGAGGCCGGCATCTCCTCGTCCTATCACATCGCAAAGTTCTTCGGCCTCACGGGATGGATCCATGATGCGAAGAAGCCGGCGCGCTCGCCCGCGCCGCACCTTGCCCGCTCGATCCGTACGAAGGTCGCCGAAGAGAAGGCCGCGCCGAAACGCGAGCCTCGCAGCTTCGATCTCGGCCAGATCATCACCCGCGCGCTGACCGCCGCGGGCTTGATGAAGTAGGATCAAGCGGTCGCGTCGATCATCTCGATCGGCGTCGCCGTGACTTCACCGCCGGAGACTTGCCGCGTCATCGCAGAATAGTGCTTGAAGAAGTCGCGTGATCGCAGCGTCTTCTGCGCATCCTCGTCGGCGACGCTGGCGAGGTGGAAATAGTTGTTGTCGTCGCGGTTCTTCAGGACGCGATAGCCGATCCGTCCCTTCAGCTCCGGATCGGCGTCGATCGCGTTGATGAAGCGGCCGACCTCGCGGTGCCATTCTTCCGTGGTGCCGTTCTTGAATTGATACTTGATCATGAAGTGCTTCATGTGACGCTCCCTGTTCGTCATGTGCACCATCATCTGCGGCTTGTGCGCCATCCTGCAAGTATGGACAAAATTGATAGTATGGACTTCCGCTGTTGCACGTATCTTCGTCGCGCACATGGAGGAGACGGCATGGCAAAAGCTTCCACACGAGCCTGCCCGGTCGCGGCCTTCCAGAAAATGATCAGCGGCAAGTACAAGCTGCGCATCGTCTGGGACTTGAAGCATGGTCCGCGCCGCTATGGCGAGATCCGCAGTGGCCTGCTGCGCGGCGCGACCGGCAGCGCCGAGATCACCCCGCGCGTGCTCAGCCGAGAGTTGAAGGCACTGACCGCGAGCGGTCTGATCGATCGCAAGGATTTCGTCGAGGTGCCGCCCAAGGTCGAGCATCGCCGAACCCGCAAGGGCAAGAGCTTTGTGCCTGTGATCGCGGCGATCCGGGAATGGGGCGAGCGTAACCTGAGCGAGACGGCGGTGCTCGCGGACGCCGCCGAGTGAACCCTACATCTCGCCGGTGATGAACGGGTTGGTCATCCGCTCCTGGCCGATGCTCGAGCCGGCACCGTGGCCGCAGATGAAGCCGACATCGTCGCCGAGCGGCAACAGCTTGGTCTTGATCGAGTTGATCAGCGTGGCGTGGCTGCCGCCGGGCAGGTCGGTGCGCCCGACCGAGCCCGCGAACAGCACGTCGCCGACATGGGCAAAACGCAGATCCCCGTTGAAGAACACCACGCTGCCCGGCGAGTGGCCGGGGCAGTGCAGGATGTCGAAGCTCAGCGCGCCGATCGACACGCTGTCGCCTTCCTCGAGCCAGCGGTCCGGCTCGAAATTGCGCACGCCGGTCATGCCGAAGCGCGCGCCGCTTTCCACGACGTTGTCGAGCAGGAATTTGTCGGCGACATGCGGACCCTCGATCGGCACCTTCAGCGCGTCGCGCAAATCGGCCGCGCCGCCGACGTGATCGATATGGCCGTGGGTCAGCCAGATCTTCTCCACGGTGACGCCGGTCTTCTTGATCGCTTCCAGGATCTTCGGCACGTCGCCGCCGGGGTCGATCACCACGGCCTTCTTGCCGGGTTCGTCCCAGATGATGGTGCAGTTCTGCTCGAACAGCGTCACGGGGACGATGATCGCGCCGGCCTTGGCTTTCGTGTCATTTTGCTCGGTCATGGCGCCACATTGCCGATTTTTGCCATGTCGCCAAGCAAAAGATTCGGCGCCGGGCCCGGAACAGCCGCCCCTCCGGTCACACCGCAGTCCCAATTGGCACGCCAATTTGAACCGGGGCGTGGCTGTGGCGTTCTCTCGCGCAGGGCAGATGATTGGTGGGACCTCCGGCATGGCTCAGAGCGGCGACAATTGGTGGCGCGACGGAATCTTCTATCAGGTCTATCCGCGCTCCTTTCAGGACAGCGATGGTGACGGCGTCGGCGATCTCGCCGGCATCTTGCGACGACTGCCTTACGTGAGGTCGCTGGGCGTCGACGCGATCTGGCTGTCGCCGATCTTTCCCTCGCCAATGGCCGATTTCGGCTACGACATCTCCGACTATACCGGCATCGATCCGTCGTTCGGCACGATGGCGGATTTCGATGGGCTGCTTGCCGCAGCACATGAGGCCGGCTTGAAGCTGATCCTCGATCTCGTGCCGAACCACACCTCCGATCAGCATCCATGGTTCATCGAGAGCCGCTCTTCGCGCGACAACCCCAAGCGCGACTGGTACATCTGGCGCGATCCCGCGGCGGGTGGCGGGGTGCCCAACAACTGGCTGTCCGAATTTGGCGGCAGCGCGTGGGCTTTCGACGAGACCACGGGCCAGTACTATTATCACGCCTTTCTCGCCCAGCAGCCGGACCTCAACTGGCGCAATCCGCAAGTCCGCGCCGCGATCTACGACGTGATGCGGTTCTGGCTGGAAAAGGGCGTCGACGGCTTTCGCGTCGACGTGATCTGGCACCTGGTCAAGGACGCCGAATTCCGCGACAATCCGCCCAATCCGCATTACGTCGAGGGCCGGCCGCCAAACGAAAGGATCCTGACCCAATACTCCACCGACCAGCCTGAGGTGCATGATGTCATCGCCGAGATGCGGCGCGTGACGGATGCTTATTCAGCGCGCGTTCTGATCGGCGAGATCTATCTGCCGCTGCATCGTCTGGTGGCCTATTACGGCAACGACCTCACCGGTGCACAGATGCCGTTCAATTTCGCGTTGCTGTCGACCTTCTGGAGCGCGCGCTCGATCGAGAAGATCGTTGAAGAGTACGAGAAGGCGCTCCCCAGGGGCGCCTGGCCGAACTGGGTGCTCGGCAATCACGACCGTCCGCGCGTGGCGAGTCGCGTCGGGCCGGAACAGGCACGCGTCGCCGCCATGCTGTTGCTGACTTTGCGCGGCACGCCGACGCTCTATTACGGCGACGAGATCGGCATGCATCAGCTCGCGATCGCGCCGGAGGATGTCCGCGATCCCTTCGAGAAGAACGTGCCCGGCATCGGCGTCGGCCGGGACGGTTGCCGTACGCCGATGCAATGGGATTGCTCCGAATTCTCCGGCTTCTCGGAGGCGAGGCCCTGGCTGCCGCTGCCCGAGGATCACGTCCATGAGAATGTGGTCAACCTCGAATCCGACACGCGCTCGATTCTCAGCCTCTACAAGCGCCTGATCGCGTTGCGGAGGAGTTCACCGCCGCTGGTCGCCGGCGATTATCATCCGATCGCCGCGCAAGGTGATCTCCTGATCTATCGCCGCGAGGCCGAGGCCAGGGCGGTCATCGTCGCCCTGAATCTCGGCCCCGAGCCGATCGCGGTGACGACCAGCGCGATCAAGTTCGGCAGCGAGATATTGCTGTCGACATTTCTGGATCGTGAGGGCGAACGGCTGGAAGGCGTGCTTGATCTGCGCGGGAATGAAGGGGTGATCGTCCGGCCGCCGGCTTAACCATCGCTTTCGCCGGGACAAAGGCGGCAGAGATGGTCAGCGCTTTCTCCCCGTCATTGCGAGCGCAGCGAAGCAATCCAGAATCTTTTCGCGCCGGCAGTCTGGATTGCTTCGCTGCGCTCGCAATGACGATCGTTGAAGCAGCGGAACAAACGGCGAAGCGACATCACCCCGGATGCTTGTTGCCCGCGCCAGTCTCATCCACATCGCTCCGCTTCAGCAGATAATCGAGCCCGCCGACGCGATACCAGCGATAGCCATACGGCTCCAGCACGACGCGGTGCTGGCCGCGCTTGTCGGCGTGGCTGTGGTCCTCCGCGAGCAGATTGATCAGGTGTTTGCCGGCTTCGCCCGGCAGCCCCGCCGAGAACGCGATCTCGCGCGGCTTCTCGTTGAGGTTATGCATGAACAGCACGGAATTGTTGCGCCAGTCATAGCGGATGATGAATACGGCAGGATCGCGGGTCGGGATCACCGTGAAATCGCCCCAGCCGACCTCCGGCACCTCCTTGCGCATGCGGATGATGCGTTCGGTCCAGTTCAGCATGGAGTTGGGATCGCGCCGCTGCTTGGCGACGTTGACGTGCGGATAGCCGTAAGGCCCCTTGTCGATGACGGGCATCGCCGGCCTGTCGTTCTTGGTGAAGCCGCCATGCGGCTCTGTCGACCACTGCATCGGCGTCCGTGCGCAGTTGCGTTCGGGCAGCGAGAGATCATCGCCCATCGCGATCTCGTCGCCATAGCGGATCACGGGCGTTCCCGGCAGCGTGCACATCAGGCTGTAGGCGAGCTCGAGCCGCCTGCGGTCGCCGCCCAGCATCGGTGCAAGCCGGCGGCGGATGCCGCGGTCATAGAGCTGCATGTTCTTGTCGGGACCGAAGCATTTGAACACAGTGTCGCGCTGGCCCTCGGTCAGGCGCCCAAGATCCAGCTCGTCGTGATTGCGCAGGAACAGGCCCCATTGCGCCGAGGCCGGCCGCGGCTTGGTCGCTTTCAGCGCCTTCGCCAAGGGGCGCGAGTCGCTCGATGCCAGCGCATAGAACAGATGCTGGTTGACCTGGAAGTTGAACATCATGTGCATGCGGTCGGCATCGCGGCCGAAATAGTCGAGGTCGGTTTCGGGCAGCACGTTGGCTTCGGCCAGGATGATGGCGTCGCCCTCCCGCCATTGCAGGAATTCGCGGAAGATGCGCAGCATGTCGTATTGCTCGACGGGCTTTCTCACCTTCGCGCCCTTGGCGGCGATCACGAATGGAACGGCGTCCATCCGGAAGCCTGATACGCCGAGCTGGATCCAGAAGCCCATGATCTTCAGGATCTCCGCCTGTACAAGCGGATTCGACGTGTTGAGATCGGGCTGGAAGTCGTAGAAGCGGTGGAAGTACCAGGCACCTGCTTCCTTGTCGCGGGTCCAGGTCGATTTCTGCACGCCGGGAAACACCATGCCCTTGTTGGCGCCTGCGGGCTTCTTGTCGGACCAGACATACCAGTCGCGATAGGGTGAGTTCTTGTCGCGACGCGCCTCCTTGAACCAGTGATGCTGGTCCGAGGTGTGATTGACGACGAGGTCGATGATGACGCGGATGCCGCGCTGTTTGCAGCCATGGGTGAACTCGACGAAATCGCCGAGCGTGCCGTAACGGGAATCGACGCTGTAGTAATCGGCGACGTCATAACCGTCGTCGCGGCCCGGCGAGGTCTGGAACGGCATCAGCCAGATCGTGGTGATGCCGAGACCATGCAGATAATCGAGCCGGCGTTGCAGTCCCTTGAAATCGCCGATGCCGTCGCCGTTGGCATCCATATAGGTGCCGACCGACAGGCAATAGATGATGGCGTTCTTGTACCAGAGATCGTCGATCATGCTCCGCAGCCTCGATGCTCCCGCCGAGGGTAGCGGCGGCTGCGTGATAAGTGATTGGGGAAGGGGAGGTTCCGCATTCCGCCGTCGTCCTGGGTCCTGGCCTTCGCCGGGACGACAGCGGGGGTGGAATCGGCTAATCTCCACCCATGGATAACCACGCCCGCATTACCCTCGTTCCGCCCCCCGACCGCCGCCAATCGGAAACGGCGCTCGCGGTCGCGCGCGGCACGGCGCGGCTGTTACGTTCGCTCGGTTTCTCCTGCATCAGCGAATTGCCGCTGCCGTCAGGCCGGCGCGCCGATCTCGTGGCGTTGAACGAGCGCGGCGAAATCTGGATCGTCGAGATCAAATCATCGGTGGAAGATCTGCGCGCCGACCAGAAATGGCACGAATACCGCGCCCACTGCGACCGGCTGTTCTTCGCCTTCACGCAGGATCTGCCGTGCGAGATCTTTCCTGAAGGTACCGGCCTGATCATCGCCGACGCCTATGGCGCGCACATGCATTGCGAAGCGCCCGAGCACAAGCTGGCAGCCGCCACGCGCAAGCAGATAACGGTGTGGTTCGGCATGGCGGCGGCCTTGCGGATCAACCGCCTGGTCGATCCGCAAGGGCACGCGGATTTCTGGGAGTGATTGTTTCGTGTCCCGGACGCGCTGCAGCGTGAAAACGCTGCTGCGCAGAACCGGGACCCACAAGGCCGCACGGTTTGCTGATAGATGGGCCCCGGATCTGCAGCGCATCACTTCGTGCTGCGCAGCGTCCGGGGCACGAGAGGGAATTACCGCGGCGCGCGCTTGGCCAGGATCCGCTGCAGCGTGCGGCGGTGCATGTTGAGCCTTCGCGCGGTTTCCGAGACGTTGCGGTTGCACATCTCGTAGATGCGCTGGATGTGTTCCCAGCGGACGCGGTCGGCGGACATCGGATTCGCCGGCAGTTCGGACTTTTCAGCGTTGGTCGAGAGCAGCGCGGCGACGACGTCGTCGGCGTCCGCGGGCTTCGAGAGATAGTCGATTGCGCCCATCTTCACCGCGGTGACGGCGGTAGCGATGTTGCCATAGCCGGTGAGCACGATGGCGCGGGCTTCGGGGCGCTTCTTCTTCAGCGCGGAGACGACGTCGAGGCCGTTGCCGTCGCCGAGTCTGAGATCGACCACGGCGAAGGCGGGCGCGGACTTGCCGATTTGCGCAAGGCCGTCCGAAACCGTGTCACATGACGTCACCGCAAAGCCGCGTGTCTCCATCGCGCGCGACAGGCGCTCCAGGAACGGCTTGTCGTCTTCCACGATCAGAAGCGAGCGGTCGGTCTGTTCATTCAGTTCGGCGATGGCGTTCAAGGTTTTGTCCTCTCTCCTGCGCATCTACATATGGCGTCACGATCAGGCGGTGCCAAGGTCGCCAATAGTCGATCGGGTCTCACGTGCGGCGGAACGTCGCGCCTATCCTATTGTTTCCTCCAGGCTCTCGATAGCCTCGAATCGTTCGCGCGGCCACGCGATCTGCACCACTGCACCGTGTTCCGGGAAGATCCGGTTGGTGAACGAGACCTTGGCGCCGGTGCGCTCGAGCAGCGTACGGGCGATGAACACGCCTAATCCCAGGCCGCCGCCGGCGTCCTGGGAACGCCGCCGCGACAGATAGGGCTCGCCGATCCGTTTCATGAGGTCGGGCGGTATGCCGGGGCCGTCGTCGGAGATCACGATCTCGATGGTTTCGTTGTTCCACCACGCATTCACTTCCACGGTGGTGCGCGCGAAATCGACGGCATTCTCGACGATGTTGCCGACACCGTAGAGCACCGCCGGATTGCGCGATCCGACGGGCTCGGCTGCGGCGGTCACCGCGATCCGCACCTTGATCTCGACGCCGAAATCGCGGTGTGGCGCCACCACCTCCTCGATCAGCTCGGACAGTTTCATGCGGTCGAATGGCGCGCCGGTCGAGGAGAGCTGGGTGATCTTGCCCAAGATGTCGCGGCAGCGCTGCGTCTGTTCGCGCAAGGTCTTAATGTCGCCGGCGAAGCTCGGGTCCTTCACCGTCTTCTCCAGCTCGCGCGCGATCAGGAAGATGGTGGCGAGCGGCGTGCCGAGCTCGTGCGCCGCGGCGGCGGCGAGGCCGTCGAGCTGGGTCAGATGCTGTTCGCGCGTCAGTACCAGCTCCGTGGCCGCGAGCGCGTCGGCAAGCTTGCGCGCCTCCTCGGTCACCTGGAACGAATAGAGGCTGGTGACGCCGATCGCGAGCACGATCGAAAGCCAGACGCCGACGAGATAGATCGGCGGCAGCACCACGGGATCTTCCGCGTCCCATGGCAGCGGGAAATGAACGAAGAACAGGATCGAGGCGCAGGCCACGGCCAGGATGCCGAGGCCGAACGTCAGCCGTGCCGGCAATGCGGTCGCCGAGATCAGGACCGGCGCCAGGAACAGGAAAGAGAACGGATTCTGCAGTCCGCCGGTAAAGAACAACAGCCCGGCCAGTTCCACGATGTTCAGCGCCAGCAGTCCGGCCGCCTGAATCGGCTCCAGGCGCCGCATCGGGTTCACCGCGGTCTGGAGCACCAGGTTGAGCACAGCCGACAGGCCGATGATGCTGACGCAGGGAACGATCTCGACGTCGAACTCGAGCCCTTGCGCCACGACGAAGATCGCAGCTAACTGGCCCAGCACAGCGAGCCAGCGCAGCCGCAGGATCGTATCCAGGCGGATGTGTCGCTGCGAAGGGCGGAAGTTGGAAGCCGCGGTCTCGGTCATGGCAGGCCAATCTAGCGGTGCGCGTGTCCGATCACAAACACGCGGGCCCGCACCTTCGGTCTAATTGCGAGCCATAGAAATCGAGTCTTGCACATCAAGTCTTGCGCTCCACCGCGCAATGGCAGAAGAACGCCTCTAGCATGACCGGGAATGACAACGCTTCAAGCCGGCCGACTGTCGCGGATGGCATTTCATCCGCGGCCATCGAGGTCGATCGCCTGGTCAAGGTCTACAAGCAGACCCGTGCGGTGGACGGCATCTCCTTTTCGCTTCCCCGCGGCAGCATCACCGGGCTCCTGGGCGGCAACGGCGCCGGCAAGACCACCACCATCGCCATGATCATGGGGCTGGTGCTGCCGACCTCCGGCCGCGTCCGCGTGCTCGGGCATCAAATGCCGGACGAGAGCGCCGAGGTGCTGGGGCGGATGAACTTCGAGAGCCCCTATGTCGACATGCCGATGCGGCTCACGGTGCGACAGAATCTCACCATTTTCGGCAAGCTCTACGCCGTGAAAGGCCTCGCCGACCGCATCGCCAAACTGGCCGACGAACTCGATCTCAACGACTTCATCGACCGCGCCAACGGCAAGCTCTCCGCCGGGCAGAAGACCCGCGTCGCGCTGGCCAAGGCGCTGATCAACCAGCCCGAGCTGCTCCTGCTGGACGAGCCGACTGCCTCGCTCGATCCTGATACGGCCGACTGGGTGCGGGCGCATCTGGAGCGCTATCGCAAGGACAACAACGCCTCCATCCTCTTGGCCTCGCACAACATGCTCGAGGTCGAGCGGTTGTGCGACCGCGTCATCATCATGAAGCGCGGGCGCATCGAGGACGATGACACGCCTGATGCCATCATGGCCCGCTACAACCGCACCACGCTGGAGGAAGTGTTTCTGGATGTCGCGCGCGGGCGGGCAAATGGTGCGGAGGAGGCGGCAAGATGAGATGCTGCGTTTGTAGCCCGGATGGAGCGAAGCGCAATCCGGGATTCTCGCACCTGGCTCGACCGGCCCCGGATTGCGCTTCGCTCCATCCGGGCTACGGGTCACAGCCATGACCGACCTCTCCCTCCACCGTGGCATCTCGGCTCACCGCATCGGCGCGATGATCCTGCGCTACTGGTACCTGCTGCTGTCGTCCTGGCCGCGGTTGCTCGAGCTGTTGTACTGGCCGGCGCTCCAGGTCATCACCTGGGGCTTCATCCAGTATTACATCGCGCAAAATGCCAGCTTCTTCGCGCGTGCCGGCGGCACGCTGATCGGCGCCGTCATCCTCTGGGACATCCTGTTCCGCGGCCAGCTCGGCTTCTCCATCTCATTCCTGGAAGAGATGTGGGCGCGCAATCTCGGCAACCTCATGATGAGCCCCTTGAGGCCGATCGAGTTTCTGCTCTCGCTGACGGTCATGAGCCTGATCCGGCTTGCGATCGGAATCATCCCGATGACGCTGCTTGCGCTGATCTTCTTTCACTTCAATGTCTACAGCCTCGGCCTGCCGCTGATCGCGTTCTTCTGCAACCTGATCTTCACCAGTTGGTCGGTCGGCATCTTCGTCTCCGGCCTGGTGTTGCGAAACGGCCTTGGCGCCGAGAGCATCGTCTGGACGTTGATGTTCGCGATCATGCCGCTCGCCTGCATCTATTACCCGGTCAGCGTGCTGCCGGTCTGGCTGCAATACGTCGCCTGGGCGCTGCCGCCGACCTATGTGTTCGAGGGAATGCGCGCGCTGCTGATCGAGAACAGCTTCAGGACCGATCTGATGCTGGAGGCGTTGGCGATCAACGCTTGTCTCCTGGCTGCTTCGTTCTGGGCATTCCTTGCCCTTTTGCGCAGCGCCAAAATGCACGGCTCGCTGCTGTCGAGCGGCGAATAACGTCACTTTCTCGTGGATTCAGGCTGATTTGTCGGTCTTGGCTACGTAGATGTACGGAACCATGCATTGACGCAATATTACGCATTCGGCAGTATGTTGCGATGCGAAGAGGGTTATAGAGATGCCTATTGGTGAGTTTGGCGGCGCGCCGCCCCTGGCAGCAGAAGGCAGCCCGGTTCTGACCACGCCGATGTACTGGATGTACGAGATGGCGCACGCCTCTCTCAATCCGGCACGTGCGGTCACCGACGCGACCAAGCTCCTGTTTCAGAATCCCCTCAATCCCTGGGCGCGCACCGAGGTCGGCAAGTCGGTCGCGGCGGCCTGCGAATTGTTCGAGCGCACCACGCGCCGCTACGGCAAGCCGGAATGGGGCCTCGACGATACCGAGGTCAACGGCATCCGCGTCCCCGTCGAGGTCCGCTCGGTCTGGGAAAAGCCGTTCTGCCGGCTGCTCTATTTCGATCGCAAGTTCGCGCGCCCCTTGCGCAGCCCGCAGCCGCGCGTGCTGATCGTCGCGCCGATGTCCGGTCATTACGCGACGCTGCTCCGTGGCACGGTCGAAGCGTTCCTGCCGGCGCATGAGGTCTACATCACCGATTGGGCCGATGCGCGGATGGTGCCCTTGAGCGAGGGCCGCTTCGACCTCGACGATTACATCGATTACGTCATCGAGATGCTACACGTCCTCGGCGGCAACACCCACGTGATGGCGGTGTGCCAGCCCTCCGTGCCCGTCGTCGCGGCCGTCTCGATCATGGAAGCGCGGCGCGATCCCTTCGTGCCGACTTCGATGACGTTGATGGGCGGTCCGATCGACACGCGCCGCAATCCGACCGCGGTGAACGACCTCGCGCAGGAGCGCGGCATCGACTGGTTCCGCAATCACGTCATCACCAAGGTGCCGTTCCCGCATCCGGGCATGATGCGCGACGTCTATCCGGGCTTCCTGCAGCTCAACGGGTTCATCAGCATGAATCTCGACCGGCACATGGATGCCCACAAGCAGCTGTTCGCCAATCTGGTGAAGGGCGACGGCGACCTCGTCGACAAGCATCGCGAATTCTACGACGAATATCTCGCGGTGATGGACCTCTCGGCCGAATATTACCTGCAAACGGTCGATACCGTGTTCGTGAAACACTCGCTGCCGAAGGGCGAGATGACCCATCGCGGAACACGCGTCGATCCTTCCAAGGTGACGCGCGTCGCGTTGATGACTGTCGAAGGCGAGAAAGACGACATCTCGGGGCTCGGTCAGACCGAAGCCACGCACTCGCTATGCAGTGCAATTCCCGATCATCGCCGCGTTCATTACGTGCAGAAGGGCGTCGGACATTACGGCGTGTTCAACGGATCCCGCTTCAAATCGGAAATCGTGCCGCGCATCCATGACTTCATGGTCTCGGCGGCGAATCCGAGCTCGTTGCAGGCTCGCGCGGCTGAATAGCGATCGCATTTCGGCTTTCCCGTCGAAAATCCGACCCCGGCCGAAGCCTCCGGCAGGGGTTCATTCCCTCCAGCTTCGCGGTATTTAGGTAGCTTTATAGGAGTGAGTCTTCCCTCAGCCCTTGGGGGTGTCGCATGCGTCCAGAGAGGGCGAAAAAACCCGGTTCCAACCCCAGTCTGTAGGGTCTCCCGGACGTCAGACCGCTGTATATTGGGCAAATGATTTGTTTTTGCGCCGAGCGCTTTCCATGGCGGCGGTTATGGCAGAATCCGGGCGCTCTCCTGCCCCCCGGACTGACAGACATGGCCACCCGCGCACTTCTCTATCGTCGGCCCCACGAACCGAAGACCCTCGTCATCACCCATGGATCGCAGTTTTTTGCCATCCGATTGCGCCGGCACAGACGTGCGCGCCGCTACACTCTCAGAATTCATCCAAGCGACCGCGAAGCCATTCTCACCATGCCTCCGCGCGGCACGCTCGCCGACGCCAAGGACTTCGCGCAGCGTCACGGCGCGTGGATTGCCGCGCGTCTCGGTCGCTTGCCGAAGGCTGCGCCGTTCCAACCTGGCACAGTGATACCGCTGCGTGGCGTCCCCCATCGCATCGTGCATCGCGCCGGGCAGCGCGGGACGGTTTGGACCGAGACGCGCGAGTCCGGTGAACGCATTCTCTGCGTCGCTGGTGGGCTCGAGTATGTCGATCGACGCGTCGGCGACTTCCTCAAGCGTGAGGCGCGCCGTGATCTGCAGCGTTCCGCCGAGACCCATGCCGCCGAGCTCGGCGTCAAGGTGAAGCGGCTCTCGATCCGCGATCAATCCAGCCGCTGGGGCTCCTGCACCTCGGCCGGCTCGCTGTCATTCTCCTGGCGCCTGATCCTCGCGCCGCCCTTCGTGCTCGACTATCTCGCCGCCCACGAGGTCGCTCATCTCGTCGAGATGAACCACTCGGCCCGCTTCTGGCGGGTCTGCGGCAAGATCTGTCCCTCCATGGAGCGCGCCAAGAAGTGGCTCGACACCCATGGGAATGATCTGCACCGGTATGGGGTCGAGGATTAGCCCAGCAAATGCTGTCATCGCCCGCGAAGGCGGGCGATCGCATTTTGTACTATCATAACAAGGCTTTCGACTGACCCACCGCGTGTCACGCCGCAACCCACCGCCTACTGTGCATGGGGTTGTTTTCGCGTTCTTGTTCTGGCGCCTACCGATTCCCGCCGAACAGCCGGTCCATCAGCCAGCCATCAAGTCCCGCAGCCGCTTCGGGCCGCACATTGGCGCGCGTCGGTGGCGGGGCGCGATAGCCGCCATTGCTGACCGGTGCAGGTCCAGAGCCAGATCCAGGCGCCGCCTGTGTCGGCGGCGAGACCTGCGATGAGACCTGCACGAGATTCGACGGCCCCCAATTGGTTTGCAGATTGGGCAGGGCCGCCACGGGCACGCCTTCGTGCGCCGCGCGCATGAAGCGGGTCCAGACTTCCACCGGCAGGCCGCCGCCGGTCGTCTTCCTGGTCGGCGAGTTGTCGTCATTGCCGAGCCAGACGCCGGTGACGAGGTTGGCGGTGTAGCCGATGAACCAGGCGTCGCGATAATCCTGGCTGGTGCCGGTCTTTCCGGCCGCCTGCCAGCCGGGGATCTCGGCCTTCTTGGCGGTGCCCGATATCAGCGTCTCGCGCATCATCGTGTTCATCATGCCGACATAGCGCGGCTCGATCACCTGATTATGCTCGTCGGGCTGACGCATGTAGAGCAGCTTGCCGTCGAGCGTCTTGATCCGCGTCACCACATGCGGCACGGCGGCGAAGCCGCCATTGGCGAATGGTGCATAGGCGCCGACCAGCTCGACCACCGAGACTTCCGAGGTACCGAGCGCGATCGAAGCGTTGGGCTCGAGCTTGGAGGAGATGCCGAGCCGGTGCGCGGTGCGCACCACGTTCTTCGGCCCGACCTCGAGGCCAAGGCGGATGGCGACGGTGTTGAGCGACATCGCCAGCGCCTGCGTCAGCGTCACCGCGCCGAAATATTCATGCGTATAGTTCTCGGGCTTCCAGCCCTTGACCTCGATCGGCGCGTCCTGGCGAACGGTGTCGGGCGTGAGCCCTTGCTCGAGGGCGGTCAGGTACACGAACGGCTTGAACGAGGAGCCTGGCTGGCGCTTGGCGGTCACGGCGCGGTTGAACTGGCTCTCGGAATAGTTCCGGCCGCCGACCATGGCGCGCACCGCACCGTCCGGCGTCATCGCCACCAGCGCGCCCTGGCTGACATTGAACTTCACGCTCTTGGCCGCGAGCTCGTCGATGATGGCGGCCTCCGCCACCGCCTGGAGCTTCGGATCGATCGTGGTCTCGACCTTGATGCTGTCGTCGATCTGGCCGACCAGATCGTCCAGCACTTCGCCGATCCAGTCGGCGACGTAGTTGATGGTGCCGGCGCCGACCGGCTTCACATTGAAGGAGGGATGGCCGATCGAGGCCTGGGCCTGCGCCTCGGTGATGAATTTGGCGTCGGCCATCGCCGCGAGCACGACCTGTGCGCGCGCTTCCGCGCCTTCCGGGTTGCGGTTCGGCGCGAGGCGTGAGGGCGATTTGACGAGGCCCGCCAGCATCGCGGCTTCCGCGATCGTCACGTTCTTCGCCGACTTGCCGAAATACTTTTGCGCAGCAGCTTCGACGCCATAGGCGCCGGAGCCGAAATAGACGCGGTTGAGATAGAGCTCCAGAATCTCGTTCTTGGAGTGCTTGCGCTCGAGCCAGATCGCGAGTTCCGCCTCCTGCAGCTTGCGCTGCATGGTGCGCTCCTGGGTCAGGAACAGATTTTTCGCGAGCTGCTGCGTCAGCGTCGAGCCGCCCTGCGACACGCCGCGATGGAGCAAATTGGTGACGAGGGCGCGCAGAATGCCGACGGGATCGATGCCGAAATGGGAATAGAAGCGGCGGTCCTCGATCGCGATGAAGGCCTTGGGCAGATAAGGCGGCAGATCCTTCAGCGACACGTTGGCGCCGGCCATCTCGCCGCGCTGCGCCAGCAGGCTGCCGTCGATGCCGACGATCTGGATCGTCGGCGGACGTTTGGGAATCTCCAGCGACTGGATCGGCGGCAGATGGGCGCCGACCCAGATCACGACGCCCATCACGGCGATGACGCCCCACAGACTCAGCACCGCGCCCCAATAGACGAAACGGCCGAGGCCGGCGCCGATGGATGATTTAGACCGACGCTTGGCACCGCTGCTCTTGGCCGGCGCCTTGCGCTCGCGCGGCGGCTCGTCGTCGGACGTATCACTCTTGCGCTTGCTGGAAGTTTTTTTCGGCTTGTCCTCGCCGCCGCCGGGAATGCGGTCTGCCGCCGTCAGGCGCAGATCGGCGAGCGCCGCGGGCAAGCCGAACAGCGGCTCTTTCCGCCCACCCTTTTTCTTCGCCGATCCCATACGCAAAACGCCCGCTCACCCCGCCCGCCGCACGCTACCGGTCGCTGTTTAAGGCCCGGTTACCCCGTGCTTAACGACTGATTAGGAGATGCGGCATTCCCAAGCCGCAGTTCCGCTCATGGGCCGGCAGCGCTAGGATCGTGGCCATAAACAGAGGGAGCTCGCATGGGCCACATCGATCCGACCAAGGAGATCTTCGCGCAATTCCGGGAGAACGACCGCCCGGGTCCGATCCACATGCTCAATCTGGTGCGCCTGCGGAAGGAGGCGGCCTATCCCGACGGCCGCAAGGCCAGCGGGGCGGAAGCCTATGCCGCCTACGGCCGAGAGAGCGGGCCGGTGTTCGAGCGCCTCGGCGGCCGCATCGTCTGGCAGGGCCGGTTCGAACTGATGCTGATCGGTCCGCAGGACGAGCGCTGGGACCATTGCTTCATCGCCGAATACCCGAGCGTCGCCGCCTTCGTCGAGATGATCCGCGACCCCGTCTATCGCGAGGCGGTGAAGCATCGTCAGGCCGCGGTGGAGGATTCGCGGCTGATTCGGCACGCGGTGCTGCCGGTGGGCAAGAATTTCGGGGAGGTGCCGAAATAGACGGTTCCAAGGAGTGAGGCGAAGCATCTCCAGCCGGCGCGGCCGGTCTATTTCGCGAGTCCGACTTCCCCCGCCGCCGCCCTGACGAGGCCGTTGGGATCTCCCGCGAGCTTTTCGCGCACGAGGTCCGGGCGATTGAGCGTGCTGTAGAGCTTGCTCAAAGCACCCCCGCGAATGACCGTGAGATATTGAGCAGCCTTGCGTGATGAAACCTCGAAGAAACCCTCAGGCGTCAAGACCGCCCATTCCCCTTCGAAGAAGGCAATCAAGGTTGCATATTGCTGGCCGGAAGCCGCGTCCCAGACCCGGACAGTCCCGTCGCGCCCTCCGCTGATGACGCGTCTGCCGTCCGGCGAAAACGCCACCGATGTCACTGAACCGATGTGACCGACGTATTGCTGCAATTGCTGGCCGGTCGATAGGTCCCACATCCGCAACGTGCTGTCGGCGCTGCCGGTCAGCGCCTTCTTTCCGTCGGGCGAGAATGCGACGGCAAGCACGCGGTCGAGATGTCCCCTCAACAGCCGCAGCTCGTGACCGCTCTTGACGTCCCACGCGCGCGCCGTTCGATCCTCGCTTCCCGTCAAGGCCCGGGCGCCGTCCGGAGAGAAGGCGACGGACGTCACGCTGCGCATGTGGCCGGTGAGCGCACGCAGCCTACGTCCGGACGCAACCTCCCAAAGTAGCGCCTGGTGGTCATAACCTCCCGTCAGCATGGTCCCGCCGTCCGAAGAGATCGCAACGGCCTGCACCATGCTCTCGTGTCCCTTGAATTGGCGTACCTCCTGGCCGGAGGCGAGACTGAGCATGTGAATCGTGTCGTCGCTGCTCGCGATCGCGGCGGCTTGTCCGTCCGGCAACATGGCCAGCGCATGATCAGAATCAGTCCCCGATGGACTCTTCCATGCATGCAGCTCTTGCCCCGAGGCGACGTCCCACTGCCTCAGCATCTTGTCATAGCTGGCGGTCACGGCCGTCTTCCCGTCCGGCGCGAACACCGCGGAGGTCAGTTGGTTTTCGTGCCCGCGAAACTGCCGCAGCTGGATACCTGAATTGAGATCCCAAAGCCGGGCCAGATGGTCGTAATTCGCCGTGAGAACCGTGCTTCCATCGGGCGCGATTGCGATGGACGACACGACAGTCGAACGGCTGGACAGCCGCTGCACTACCTTGCCCGAGGCAAGATCCCATATCCGCGCGATCGCGTCGCCGCTTGCCGTCAGAGCCGACTTGCCATCCGGAGAATAGGCGACCGCCCACACATTGTCTCGATGACCGGCGAGCAGCAGGAGCTGATTTCCGGTGGCCACGTCCCAGACCCGCGCGGTCTTGTCGGAATCCGATCCGCCCGTCAGCACGGTCTTGCCGTCCGGTGAGAACGCCACCGAGACGACATAGCCGTCGTGTCCCTTCAACTGTCGCAGCTCCTGCGCCGAGGCGACGTCCCAGAGCCGCGCCGTGCGGTCGTCGCTTCCGGTCAAGATGGTCTTGCCGTCGGGCGAGAAGACCACGCCTCTCACGCTGTCGCTGTGACCCTTGAATTGCTTCAATTCCCGTCCCGATCCTGTCTCCCACAGGCGAACCGCACCGTCGGCGCTCGCCGTCAGGAAGTTCAGGCCGTCCGGCGACCACGCCACGGCGAAAATCGCGCTCCGCCCCTGCATCTGGCGAACCTCCCGGCCTGTCCCGACGTCCCAGAGCCGCGCCGTCTGGTCCACGCTGCCGGTCAGGATCGTCTTGCCGTCCGGAGAGAAGGCGAGAGAGGCGACGGGTGCGGCATGCCCCTCCAAGCGCCGGAGTTCGCGCCCGCTCGTCAGATCCCAGAGCCTGACGGTGAGATCGATTCCGCTCGTGACGGCGAGCTCCCCGTCCGACGACACTGCAATTGCGACCACTGCGCCGACATGGCCGCGCAACACACGAATGGCGCGGCCGGTCGTCAGGCTCCATCCTTGCGCGGTGGAGTCGAAGCTTGCGGTGAGCACATATTTGCCGTCCGGCGTGAACACCGCACCTCGAATATCCTCGCTATGGCCGAGGTGTGGAGCGATTTCCACCTGGGCCGTCTGCGCCGAAGCCGGTTGCCGTGCGGCGACGGCGCTCATGATCGCGAACATGCACATCGCGATCCACCGCGTGCGGCGTCCTGTCATTTCGGGTGTTTCCTTCTCCGATCGAACCGGGGACCGGGACCGCTCGCGCGCCGGCATCGCGCTTGCCAAACGCTCTTCCGTCCTCAGTCGACGCATCCGCCAATCGGGGACCTGCAGGAATAGCCTTGATTGCTGCACTTTTCGTAGACTTGGTCGCTGCTCGCCCCCGAGACCCAGGTGACGTTGCCCCGCTTACGTCCGATGATGATGAAGTAGCAACCTTGGTTTGAGGCCTGGCTGACGTCGCATTCGCGAGTGTCGGAGTTCTGTTCGCAACTGCGTTTCGCCGCGCGCTGCGCCTCGATCGCCGAGGGTTGAGGACCGGAATATCCGATTGCGACGCGGACCGACCCGCGGACCCGGTAGATCACATGGGCAACGGCATTCCAGGTTTCGCTGGAAGGCGACCCCGCCGTGTCGGTCGGCGGCGACGCGACGGACGAAGGCTGACGGGAAGGTGGGGCAGATGGCGCAGGGACTGCGGTCGAGAGCGTGGAATTTCGCAACAGCTTCTCGGCCGGCTCCCGGTAGGCGCACGCAACGCACTGTGCCAGATAGGCACGATAGTCTGCCTCGGTTTGGGCATTGGAAAACTGCTCCCGTTCCTTCACGACGGCTGCAAGCCTCGCCTGGATCGCAGCGTAGAGGTCGGAGGCGCAGAAACCGCGGTCGCAGATGTCGATCAGCCGCTTCAGTTTCCGTTCGTCGTATCTTGCTTCCTCCAGCTTTGCGACGCTGGCGAACTCCGGCTCGGAGCCGGCCCGGGCCGGCTGCAATGGAGCGCTGCAAGCCAGCAAGCCGCCCGCCGCCGTCACGGCAAGCAGCGCGCACCTCGCAGCCGCAATCCGGGGGAGCTTGGCGCCGGGAGGCCTTGCCCGGTGTTCTGAGATCCACATCACGCGCTTCGTATTGCTGTCCCTGTTCGACGCGCTGCCATTGTGGTCGAAACTTCCCGGGCTGCATCACCCATCCGGGTGATGGAGCCATCGGACAAGCATGTAGGTTGGCCGGCTCATAACCAAGGCGACTTCGATGTCCGGATTCCTGCCGATTGCGCGTTCGTTGGGGTGGATGGCCACCGCCCTTGCCCTCTTCGCCGGCCTCACTCGCGCGACGGCGGCGTCCAGCGAGGACGATCTGCGCCATTGTCAGTATTCCAGGGACACGGCGGCCGCGATCGATATCTGCACGAGGCTCATAGAAGACGCCGCTCAAACGGCGGACGTTCGGGCGAGAGCCTATCTTGAACGTGCAAAGCACTACTATGAAAAGAACATGGGCGACGAGGATGACGCCCAGACTGCCGCTCGTATGAAGCTGCCGCTCGATGACCTTGGCCGCGCCATGAAGCTGGCTCCGAGCAACCTCGACCTCTATCTCGAGCGTGCGCGGATTTACCAGGCCTTGGAGCGAAATGACGAGGCGATCGCAGACTTGACGACCGTCCTGAATGCCAATCCAAAGAACAAGTGGGCGCTCAGAAACAGGGCTGAAGTCTTCGAGCTCAAGAACGATTTCGATCGCGCCCTCGCTGATTTGAACTCGCTGGTCCAGCTCGATCCGTCTGCCGCCGATCCTTATGAATTGCGGAGCAGGTTCTGGGACAGGAAGGGAGACACGGCGAAGGCCGAAGCGGATGCTCGCGAATTCCAGGCCAGGAAGGCGGTCGCGGACCAGCTCGCGATCCGTGCCGATAATTTCAGCATCGAGCCGATCCAGACATCCAAGTCGACCTACTATGCGGTCCGGTCCAACGTGCCCGTACAAACCGAGCCACGGCGTGATGCGCCGACGGAATCGACCCTGTCCCAGGGCACCAAAGTCACGGTGACGGGCCGCACCCGCAACAGTTACAAGGGCGAGGAGCGCTGGTTCGTGGTCGACTACGCCGACAAGAAGCCGCGCTATGTTCTTGGCGAGGATCTGCTCGATGAGGCATCCCGGAACGAGATGCAAGCTTGGAGCGATGAGGCGAAGCTCGTGCCCGACCGTCTCGACAAGGCCGCCAGATCCCGAGGGCCGCTAGCCGGCTTCATGGGCGCCTATTTCGCGGCGGACACCTGCCCCGTGTCCGCAGGCGCCGAAGTCGGCCCCAAGGCGATGTCGTCCGAACGAGCGTTGGCTGCCCAAAATGCGCTCCTGACGCTGGTCCAGTATTTCGTTCTCTGGTCGGACGAGCGCTTCATCTACGTGTCGAATCTGGGACGTCATTCGGTCGACCAATTCGGCGTGGCGGACTCGAAGCGGGTTAGCCTTCAGTCGCTGGGCAATGTGACGGTCTACACCATGAAGAATGTCTCCCCGGCCAGCGGCGAGAATTCGTCCCTGACGATCGCCTTTACGTCCGACGGCCGCCGGGCCTTGTTCAATTTCAGGCAGGCAGGAAATTCATTTTCATTCACGCGGACTTCGAAATGCGACATCGAGGGCGTTCGAGACGTTTCGCGCATTTTGGTCCAGCGCATGCTCGCCGATGTCCATGTGCGTTGATCAGTCTCCCAAAGTGCTGAAATGGTAACTTCCGGTGGACGGGCCAGTCTGGCCGCAGACGATCAGCCAACGGCCCCCCTCGTCGCCAATTCAGATTGGTGATGGAACCGATACGAGAATCACACTAAATCCTCTGCTGGTAACGCTCTTCCTTGGACGCCAGCCAACGCATGGTCCCCGCTGACGAATTTCAGCTCCTGATAGATCTGATTTATGAGGCCGCCGTCGTGCCCGAGCTGTGGCCGACGCTTCTCGGTCGCCTCTCCGGCCTCGCGGACGGGGCCGGCGGGCTGTTGTTCACCGCCAATCTCGACCGCATGCGATGGGCGGCATCGCCCGACATTTACCCGACGATGATCGAATTCATTCGGGATGGCTGGGCTGCGATCAATCCGCGCCCACAACGAATGGGGGCGGTTCCGCCGGTCGGTTTCATCTCTGACCATGACTACTTCTCCCAGGAGGAGATCGACACCGATCCGGTTTATGACTTCTACCGCAGGCGTGGCCTCGGGTGGGCCACCGGCACCATGTTCAATGTGCCGAGCGGCGACTCCATCATTTTCTCCTTTGAGAAGGCCTACGCGAAAGGCCCGATCGAACGGAAGGTGATCGACTTCTTCGACCAACTCCGGCCTCACCTTGGACGTGCCTCGCTCCTTGCCGCGCGCCTGGGCCTGGAGAAGGCGCGAGCCATGACGGAGGCGCTCGCCGAAGTCGGCTTGCCAGGTGCCGTATTGCGCGGGCCCGGCCGCCTCTACGCTGCCAATCCGCTCTTCGAAGCCCTGATACCGGAGCTCTGTTACGATCGGCCGGCGCGGCTGACGTTTAGCGATCCGATCATCGACCGTCTGTTTGCCGATGGAATTGATCTACTCGCGCGCGCGGTCGTCCGCCCCGGTCCGCAGCAAGTTTGTTCGATTCCGATTCCAGCGCGCGACGACAAGGTGCCGATGATCGTTCACCTGCTCCCGGTGCGCCGTGCTGCACAGGACCTTTTCTCGCAAGCATCCGCGCTCGTGATTCTCACGCCGGTTGATCGGGGCGCCGTGCCGACCGCCGAGCTGATCGCAGGACTTTTCGACCTGACGCCCGCGGAAGCCCGCGTCGCCCGCGAGCTTTCCGGTGGAGCGACGATCGATCAGATTGCGGATCGCTCTGGATTGTCGCGCGAAACCGTGCGCACGCAATTGAAGAACGTGTTCGCCAAGACAGGCCTGACACGCCAAGTTGATCTGGTCGCGCTGTTGAGCAACGCCGGACTACCACGTCAGCCGCGATGATCGGCTGACGTGGTCCCGATCCGCCGTCTCGCTTCGGCGATGTCGAGACGGCTGGCTCGGGCCTAGCCCGCCGGGCCTGAGCCCTCGATGATCGGGCCGAACAGTTCCCAGCGTTCGCCGTTGAACTTCATCATCTGCATCTGCTTGTTGACGCGGTAGTCGTCGGCGCCCGTGTTGATCTTGATGCCGGGGAGCGCGAGGCTGGGAGTGAAGTCCTTGATGCTGGCGGCCTGCTTCATGACGTTTTCGCGTGTCAGGTCGTCGCTGCACTGTTTCAGCACCTGAACCAGCAACTCCGCCACCGAATAGGCGTAGGTGTTGACGGTGTTGAGCTTGTCGCCTTCAGGGAAGTATTTGTCCATGAACGCGAAGAACGCCTTCACGCCGGGGTCGTCCTTCCACTGTGGGTCGCCCGGCTCCTTGCCGTACTGGGTCGAGATGATGCCCTTGGAGATGTCGAGGCCGGCCGGCTTCAGCGTGGCCGAGATCGGGCTCGCATTGATGTCGAGGATGTGCACCGGCGTCCAGCCGAGGTCGGCGAGCTTCTTGATTGCCTGTGCCGCGAATTTCGGTGTCGATGCATCAAAGAACACGTCGACACCCATCGACTTCAGCTTGACCACCTGTGAATCCACCGTCGGATCGGTGACCTCGTAGGACACCTCGCCGACGATCATGCTGGCGGCCTTGTCGCCGAGGCCGCTCTTCAGGCCCGCGAGATAGTCGCGACCCATGTCGTCGTTCTGGTAGAGCACGCCGATCTTGGCGTTCGGATGCTCCTTGAGAATGTACTTCGCGTAGATGCGTCCCTCGGACACGTAGTTGGGATTGTAGGCGATGGTCCAGGGATAGTTCTTCGGATCGTTGAAGCGCTCGGCGCCGGTCGAAGCGAGCAGTTGCGGCACCTTCTTGCTGTTGAGATATTTTTGCACGGCGGCGTTCGCGGCAGTGCCGATCAGCTGGAAGGTGAAGAGGACCTCATCGCCCTCGACGAGCTTGCGCACCTGCTCGACCGTCTTCGGCGGCGAATAGGCGTCGTCGTACTGGATCAGATTGATCTTGCGGCCGTTGATGCCGCCCTGGTCGTTGATCATCTTGAAATAGGCGGCCTGGGTCTTGCCGATATTGGCGTAGACCGAATACGGGCCGGAGAACGGCACGGTCTGGCCGATCTTGATCTCGGTGTCGCTCGCACCGGTGTCGTATTTCTTCTGAGCGAAGGCCTGGCTGGCGGAGAAGGTGACGGCGAGCGCCGTGGTGGCAGCTAGGAAGGCTCTGCGACTGGTCATATTGGGTAGTTCCTCCTGACGGAATTTTCGGCCGATGGTCTTTTTCCGTTGATTGCAACGGTCGCCATCGCTGTCGAAGATTGTGGAGGAACGTTCGCCGCCGCGCAAGGATCGCGCACTGCGCCGTAGCGTTTCAGACCAAGGTCTCAGGCCAGGAACAAGGCGACCAGTGCGATCGCGGCCGGCAGCGCCTGCACGATCAGGATGCGCGTGCTGACGGTCGCCGCACCATAGACGCCGGCCACGATCACGCAGAGCAGGAAGAACACCTTGATCTGAAACGCGAGGGCCGGATTGCCATGCATCAGGCCCCAGGTCAGGCCGGCGGCGAGGAAGCCGTTGTAGAGGCCTTGATTGGCGGCCAGCACCTTCGTGATCTCGGCCTTCTCGGGCGAATTGCGGAATGTCTTCAAGCCCAAGGGCTTGTTCCAGAGAAACATCTCCAGGATCAGTAAATAGGTGTGCAGCGCGGCGACCAGCGCCACCAGGATATTGGCGATGAGAATCAAGTTGAGCTCCCCCAAAAGCGTCAGCTTTCGGGTGGACGTTAGCATGGCCTGCATGGCAAGTGCGATGGCGTGTTTCGACGTGATGGTGCCGCAATGCCCGCCCGATCAACCAGGACGCCTGAACGCTTCGGCCTCGACCGGTTGGCCACGCCGATCGGGATCGCGCTGCTCGTCACCGATGCCGACGGTGCGCTGCGCGCGCTCGATTGGGACGACTACGAGCCCCGCATGCGCGAGCTGTTGCGCCTGCATCATGGTGCTGTGAATCTGGTCGATCGGTCCGCGCCGATCGCGATGAAGACCGCGCTGTCGGCCTATTTTGAAGGTGATCTCGACCAGCTCACACGCATCGAATGGCGGATCGCCGGCACGCCGTTCCAGCAAAAGGTCTGGACGGCGTTGGCGAAGATTCCGGCGGGCACCACGATGAGCTACGGCGCGCTCGCGGCAAAGATCGACATGCCAAAAGCCATCCGTGCGGTCGGCCATGCCAACGGCTCAAATCCGATCAGCGTGGTGTTACCGTGTCACCGCCTGATCGGCGCCGACGGCTCGATGGTGAAATATGGCGGCGGCCTGGAGCGCAAGCGGTGGCTGCTGCGGCATGAGGGCGTGGAGGTTTAGTCTCTATCCACTGTCATTCCGGGGCGCGCGAAGCGCGAGCCCGGAATCCGTCGGGCCGCAGCGACGGTGCCGACGAATAGATTCCGGGCTCGACGCCCCGGAATGACGAAAGAGAATCACGCCGCCGGCTGGACCGCCTTGTCGCCGGCCATGACGTGCGTCAGCGCGCTCTTGATCGCGGCCTGGCGGGTCGGCGCGTTGATCTGCGCGCCCAGCAAATCGGTGACGTAGAACACATCGCGCGCGCGCTCGCCGAAGGTCGCGACATGGGCCGAGGCGATGTTGAGATTGAGCTTCGAGATGGCGGTGGTCAGCTCGTAGAGCAGGCCTGGGCGGTCGAGGCCGGAGACCTCGATCACGGTGTAGCGGTCGGACCACTGGTTGTTGATGGTCACCTCCGGCTCGATCACGAAGGGCTTCGCCTTGCTGCGCACCGTGCGCCGCGCCACCACTTCGGGCAGGCGCAGCTTGCCTTCCAGCACGTCCTCGATCATCTCGCCGATGCGGGTGGCGCGCCGGCCCTCGTCCTCGTCGCGGTCGTATTCCCTCGAGATCGAGATGGTGTCGAGCGCGCGTCCGTCGGTCGTGGTGTAGATCTGGGCGTCGACGATGTTGGCACCCGCCGAAGCGCAGGCACCGGCGATGATCGACAGCAGCCAGGGATGGTCGGCGGCGAAGATCGTCAGCTCGGTGACGCCGCGCACCTCGTCGAAGCCGACATTGATCGCGAGCTTGTGGCCGGCCTGCTCGCTCGATCGCACGAAGCGGGCGTGGCGGATCTTTCGCGGCAGCTCGACCTTGAGCCAGTAGGCCGGATAGTGCCGGCCGATATAGGCATCGAGCTCGTCGTCTGGCCATTCGGCGAAGGCGGTGCGGAATTCGGCGTGCGCGGCGATGAGACGCTTGCCGCGATCGACCTCCGAAAAGCCGCCGGTCAGCACCGGCTCGGTCTCATAATAGAGCGAGCGCAGGAGCTGCGCCTTCCAGCCATTCCACACGCCCGGACCGACGCCGCGGATGTCCGCAGTGGTGAGGATCGTCAGTAGCTTCATCTGCTCGACCGACTGCACCACGGCGGCAAAATTCTCGATGGTCTTGCGGTCCGACAGGTCGCGCGACTGCGCGACCGTCGACATCGTCAGATGTTCCTCGATCAGCCAGGCCACGAGCTCGGTGTCGGCGGCGCTGAAGCCGAGCCGCGGGCACAGCCGCCGCGCGACCTTGGCGCCGGCGATCGAGTGATCCTCCGGCCGTCCCTTGGCGATGTCGTGCAGCAGCGTCGTGATGTAGATCACCGCGCGGTGCTCGGGCCGGATCTTGCGCATCAGGTCGCTGGCCAGCGCGAACTCCTCGATGCCGCCGCGCTCGATGTCCTGGAGGAAGCCGACGCAGCGGATCAGATGCTCGTCGACGGTGTAGTGATGATACATGTTGAACTGCATCATCGAAACGATCTTGCCGAAGGCGCGGATGAAATGGCCAAGCACGCCGGTCTCGTTCATCCGTCGCAGCACGATCTCCGCGTTGTCGGAGGTCAGGATCTCCATGAACAGCCGGTTGGCCTCGGGATTCTCGCGCATGTGCGCGTTGATCAGGCCGAGCGAGCGCGTCACGTCGCGCATCGCATCCGGATGGAAGGCGAGGTTGTTCTTCTGCGCCAGGCGGAAGATGCGGATCAGATTGACCGGATCGTGCTTGAAGACGTCGGGCGCGGCGACGTTGATGCGGTTGTTGTCGACGATGAAGTCGTCGCTCTCCGGGACACGCCGCTTCGCCTGGGTCGGGCGCAGCCGCGCCATCATCCGGCTCAGCACCGGCGCGGGCTTGGCCTGCTGGTCCTCGAGCTTGGCGCAAAGGATGGCGGTGAGATTGCCGACTTCCTTGGCGACCAGGAAGTAGTGCTTCATGAAGCGCTCGACGTCCTGCATGCCGGGGTGCGAGGTGTAGCCGAGTCTGACGGCGATTTCGCGCTGGAGGTCGAAGGAGAGGCGTTCCTCGGCGCGATTGCAGTAGAAATGCAGATTGCAGCGCACAGACCAGAGGAAATCGGCACAGCGGCGGAAGCTGCGATACTCCTGCGCGTCGAACACGCCGCGCTCGACCAGTTCGTCGGTGTCGCGGACGCGATAGACGTATTTGGCGATCCAGAACAGCGTGTGCAGGTCGCGCAGCGCGCCCTTGCCGTCCTTGACGTTGGGCTCGACCAGATAGCGTGACTGGCCGCCGCGGCGATGGCGTTCTTCGCGCTCGGCGAGCTTTGCCGTGACGAACTCGGAGGCGGTGCCCTGCACCACCTCTCTGTCGAAGCGTTCGACCAGCTCGTCATAGAGCGGCTTGTCGCCGGTGAGGAAGCGCGTCTCCAGGATGGCGGTGCGGATGGTCATGTCGCCGCGCGCCTGCCGGATCGATTCGTCGACCGAGCGGGTGGCGTGGCCGACCTTCAGGCCCATGTCCCAGAGGCAATAGAGAATGGCCTCGGCGACCTGCTCGCCCCAGGCGGTCTGCTTGTAGGGCAGGATGAACAAGAGATCGATGTCGGATTCGGGAGCCATCAGGCCGCGGCCATAGCCGCCGGTCGCCACCACCGCCATGCGCTCGGCGCCGCTCGGGATCGGGGAGCGATAGAGATGACGGGTCGCGGCCGAATAGAGGATGCGGATGATCTCGTCCTGGACGTGGCATAGCCGCTCGGCGCAGCGCCGGCCATGACGGTCTTTCAGGAGAATTTTTTGCGCGGCGGCGCGTGCTGCGATCAGCTCGGCCTTGAGCAGTTGCGCGGTCGCCGTACGGAATGCGTCCTCGCGGCCGTGATGCTTCTCGGCGAGCGCATCGATCGCGGCGGTGATTCGCGGGGTGTCGAAGCGATCGTCCACCTCTGGTTTGTGCTCAGTCGCAACGCTGTCCATGTCTCACCGGATATAAGAGGTGACGGGCGCTGTCACGAGACATTCGTGGACGGACCACGGGCAAGTTCGGCCATGGAGGCCGGCCGGCCCCCATGTTGATCCCGGCCTCCGAGGTAACATAATGAATATGTTTGGCTTTTTCTGTTGCGCTCCCAGCTGCTCATGACAGCTTCCACCAATCATGGGCTGACACGAGACCGATCGCCTTCTATACCGCTCGCCGGTACGTCAGGGAGAGAACAAGATGGACGCCGCAGAGCTGCGCCAGATGCAGGCCCCGATCAAGGAGCGCTACAAGACCGATCCCAAGACCGCGATGATCACGCTGAAGGCGAAGGGCTCGACCGACAGCGAAGGCATCGCCTGCAAGGTCGAGACCGGCCGGGCCATCGCGATGGCCGGGCTGCATCCCGGGACCGGCGGCTCCGGTCTCGAACTTTGCTCCGGCGACATGCTGCTCGAGGCGCTGGTCGCCTGCGCCGGCGTCACGCTGAAATCGGTCGCGACCGCGATCGAGGTGCCGTTGAAGACCGGTAATATCTACGCCGAAGGCGATCTCGATTTCCGCGGCACACTCGGCATCGACAAGGAAACCCCGGTCGGCTTCGCCGAGATCCGCCTGCGCTTCGAGGTCGATACCGATGCACCGCAGGACAAGCTCGATCTCCTGCTCAAGCTCACCGAGCGCTATTGCGTGGTCTATCAGACCATCAAGAACGGCCCGAAGGTTTCGGTGTCGATGCAACGGATGTGAGACGAAGACCGAAGCCTGATAATCGGTGTCGTCCTGGCGAATGCCAGGACCTGTTACCCCCCACGGCCGATTGTCTTACTCTACCGGCAACTACGACCGCTTAACACGGCGAAGCCTGTGGCTATGGGTCCTGGATCGGCGCTCACTTCGTTCGCCTGTCCAGAACGACGAATGAAAAATGCCCCTCGACCTCCACTTCATCGTTTTTCTCGTCCTACGCATGGCGATCGCAGCGGCGTTCGTCGTGTCGGCATCAATCATCACCGAGCGCGCGGGCCCCGTGATCGGCGCGCTGATCGCGACCTTGCCGGTCTCCGCCGGTCCTTCTTACGTCTTCCTCGCCATTGACCATGACGCTGCCTTCATCGCCCAGGGTGCACTGTCGAGCCTTCCGGTCAACGCCGCGACGATCTTCATGGGTCTCACCTATGTCGTGCTGGCGCAGCGGCAAAGCCTCCTTGTGAGTTGCGGCAGCGCAGTCGCGCTCTGGATTGCGATGGCCTCGGTCATCCGCATGTTCGACTGGACCCTGGTCGGCGGGCTCGCCGTGAATTTCGTTGCGTTCGGCATCTGCATTCCCCTGCTTGCAGGCTATCGCCACGTGAAGATGCCGCTGGTGACGCGCCGCTGGTACGACATTCCGATGCGGGCCTCGCTCGTCGCGACCCTTGTCGCCATCGTCGTTTCGACCTCGGGCTGGGTCGGGCCGCGCATCAGCGGCGTCATCGCGCTCTATCCGGTGGTGTTCTCCAGCATCATGCTGATCCTGCATCCGCGTATCGGCGGGCCGCCGACCGCCGCCGTGCTCGCCAACTCCGCCTGGGGGCTGCTCGGATTCGGCATGGCGATCGCAGTCATGCACGTTGCGGTCGTGGAATTTGGATCGCTGATAGGCCTTTGTCTTGCGCTTGCAACCTGCGTGGTGTGGAATCTGACGCTGTGGTGGGGCGGACGCAGAAAATTGCGCGTCGAGGCGTGATCATTCCCCATGCGATCTCGCGCTCAGCCGCCGTAGTTCTCCGGAGTTGGACTGCGCGTTTCTGACATGGTCGTTAATTTAATCTTTGCTCCTCGACGGTAATTTGCCCGTCACATGTCAGGCGACCGACAAGATCGGCCAGGAGATCGGCAGCCTCAACGGCATTTCCGGCGATGTCGTCAGCGCGCTGAGCTCGATCAAGCAGGCGATCAACAACGTCGGCGAATATGTCACCTCGACCGCTGCCGCGATCGAGGAGCAGAGCACGGTCACCAACGAGATGTCGACCAGCATGCAGCGCGCTGCCGCGGAAGCGGCCGCAATGGTGGCACGGGCGTAGCAAAGCGCCCGAAATCGTAGGGTGGGTAAGCTGCGCTAACCCTCCCCGCGGCACCTCTCACTGCTTCGCCAGCTTGGCCTTCAGCGCATAGAGCGCATCCAGCGCTTCGCGCGGCGACATCTCGTCCGGGTGCAGCGCCTTCACCGCGTCCATCAACAACTCGGCTTCGCTTGGTGGCGCAGCCTCGGCGGCGGCGCGTGAGGGCACGGCGAACAGCGGCAGATCGTCGGCCAGCGCGCGTGCGGTCTGGCCACGGTCCTGGGCTTCGAGTTTTGCCAGCACCGATTTCGCGCGATTGATCACGGCCGGCGGCAGACCTGCAAGCTTGGCCACCTGGATGCCGTAGGAACGGTCGGCCGAGCCCGGCAGCACCTCGTGCAGGAACACGACATTGCCCTGCCACTCCTTCACCCGCACCGTCGCGTTGAACATGCGCGGCAGCTTGGCCGAGAGCGCGGTGAGCTCGTGATAATGCGTCGCGAACAGCGTGCGGCAGCGATTGCTTTCGTGCAGATGCTCGATCGCGGCCCAGGCAATGGAGAGGCCGTCGAAGGTCGCGGTGCCGCGGCCAATCTCGTCGAGGATGACGAGCGAACGCTCGCCGGCCTGGTTCAGGATCGCCGCGGTCTCGACCATTTCCACCATGAAAGTGGAGCGGCCGCGGGCCAGATCGTCGGCGGCGCCGACGCGCGAGAACAGGCGGTCGATGATCCCGATCCGCGCGCGCGCGGCCGGCACGTAGCTGCCGATCTGAGCCAGCAAGGCAATCAGTGCGTTCTGGCGCAGGAAGGTCGACTTACCCGCCATGTTCGGGCCGGTCAGCAGCCAGAGCTGGCCGGACTTTTGTGCTGGTGCCGGCGAGAGGTCGCAGGCATTGGCGATAAACGGCTCGCCATTGCGCTTCAGGGCCTGCTCCACCACGGGGTGGCGGCCGGCTTCGATGGCAAAGCCAAGGGAGCCGTCGACCTCCGGGCGGACATAGTTCTCGTCGACGGCGAGCTTGGCCAGCGAGGTCGCAACATCGAGGAGAGCAAAGCCCTGCGCCGCTGCGCGCAGATCGTCGCTGATCTCGATCGCCCTGGCGCAGAGCCGTTCGAAGATCTCGAGCTCGAGGCCCAGCGCGCGGTCGCCGGCATTGGCGATCTTGGCTTCGATCTCGCCCAGCTCCGAGGTCGTGAAGCGCACCTGGCCGGCCAGCGTCTGGCGGTGGATGAAGGTCGCATTCAGCGGCGCCGACATCAGCTTGTCGCCGTGCTGCGCGGTCACCTCGACGAAATAACCGAGCACGTTGTTGTGCCGGATCTTGAGCGCCTTGACGCCGGTGTCGTCGGCATAGCGCGCCTGCATCGAGGCTACGACAAGGCGTGAGGCGTCGCGCAGGTTTCGCGCTTTGTCGAGCGCCGGCTCGTACCCGGCGCGAACGAAGCCGCCATCGCGCTTGATCAGCGGCAATTGCTCGTCGAGCGCACGGGCGAATTCGGCCGCAAGCTCGCGCGACGGCCGCTTCAGCGCCGCCATCACCGCGGCGATCTCCTGTGGTGGCTGGTCGAGTTCACCGAGCCGCGCCAGCACCTGGTCGGCGGCGACGATGCCGTCGCGGATGCCAGCGAGATCGCGCGGGCCGCCGCGGCCGACCGAGAGACGAGCGAGCGCCCGCGACATGTCGGGCGCGCCGCGCAGAATGCTGCGGATGTCCTCGCGCGTGGCCGAATCCGCGACGAAGGTGCTGACGGCATCGAGCCGCCGCGCGATCGCCGGCGCATCCGTCAACGGCGCGGCGAGGCGTTGGGCCAACAGGCGCGAGCCGGCCGAGGTCACCGTGCAGTCGATCGCATCGAGCAGCGAGCCGCGGCGCTCGCCAGCAAGCGTTCGCGTCAGCTCAAGATTGGCGCGGGTGGCCGGATCGATCGCCATGGTTGCGCCGGAGGCTTCGCGCGATGGCGGTGACAGCGGCGGATGCTTGCCGACCTGGGTGCGGTCGACATAGGTGACGGCGGCGGCTGCGGCGGTGGCCTCGAGCCGTGTCAGCTGCGCCAGCCCGTCCATGGTCGCGACGGCAAAATAGTCGCACAGCCGCTTCTCGGCGGTCGCGCCATCGAAGACGTCGCGGGTCACCGGCGTCACTGCCGGCAGCTCGCGCAAGGTCTGAGCGATTTCGTTGTCGCCAAAGAGCGCATCGGTGACGATGGCCTCGTTCGGGTTGATGCGCGCCAGCGTTGCGGCGAGTTCGCCGCTGGAGCATTCCGTCACCATGAATTCGGCGGTCGAGATGTCGATCCAGGCTAGCCCGAAGCGGTCGCCGCCGGCGGAGGAGCGGGCGCGCGCGATCGCCAGCAGGTAATTGTTGGCGCGCGCATCCAGCAGCGTGTCCTCGGTCAGCGTGCCCGGCGTCACCAGCCGCACCACGCCGCGGCGCACGACGCTCTTGTTGCCGCGCGCTTTGGCCGCCGCGGGATCCTCGGTCTGCTCGCACACTGCGACGCGGTGTCCGGCGCTGATCAGGCGATGCAGGTAATCCTCGGAGCGCTCGACCGGCACGCCGCACATCGGGATATCGGCGCCCTGATGCTTGCCGCGCTTGGTCAGCACGATGCCGAGCGTCTTGGACGCAATTTCGGCGTCCTCGAAGAACAGCTCGTAGAAATCGCCCATCCGGTAGAACAGCAGGAGGCCGTGATGCGCGGCCTTGATCTCCAGATACTGTTCCATCATCGGCGTGACGCGCGCAGCGGCTTCCGCCGGCTGTGCGGGGATGTCGTCGGGAAGTGGCGCTTGTATCGGCTGTTGCATCGTCATGGGCGGCGCAACCTACAAAATTTCGCCATCAGCTCCTATCGCTTTGGCCTGACAGGGGAGGTTTTCCACGTTGTCCGCATTGCGGCATGCGCTGCGGGCCGCAGGCCCCTGCAAATGGCACGCGAAACCGTCAATTGACCTGCCGCGGGCGCCCTCCTAAAACTCCGCCGACATTGAAGAATTTGGGCCGGACCGCGGCATTCAGGGAGAACAGCGATGCGAGACGTCTTTATCTGCGATGCCGTGCGGACCCCGATCGGCCGTTTCGGCGGCTCGCTCGCCAAGGTGCGTGCCGACGACCTCGCCGCCGCCCCGATCAAGGCGCTGATGGCCAAGCATCCCAATTTCGACTGGGCGCAGGTCGATGAGGTCTTCTTCGGCTGCGCCAACCAGGCCGGCGAGGACAACCGCAACGTCGCGCGCATGGCGCTCTTGCTCGCCGGCCTTCCGGATTCGGTTCCCGGCCAGACCCTGAACCGGCTCTGCGCCTCCGGCCTCGACGCGGTCGGCGCCGCGGGCCGCGCCATCCGCTCCGGCGAGGTCGAGCTGGCGATCGCCGGCGGCGTCGAATCCATGACCCGCGCGCCCTTCGTGATGGGCAAGGCCCAGGAAGCCTTCTCGCGCTCGGCTGAGATCTTCGACACCACCATCGGCTGGCGCTTCATCAATCCGCTGCTGAAAGCGCAGTATGGCGTCGATGCGATGCCGGAGACCGGCGAGAACGTCGCCGAGGAATTCCAGGTCTCGCGCGCCGACCAGGACGCCTTCGCCATCCGCTCGCAGCAGCGCGCCGGCAAGGCGATCGCATCAGGCTATTTCGCCGAAGAAATCACTCCGATCACCATTCCCGGCGGCAAAGCCGGCCCCATCACGGTCGACAAGGACGAGCATCCGCGTCCCGAGACCACGCTGGAGGGTCTCGCCAAGCTGAAGCCGATCGTGCGCAATCCCGGCACCGTCACCGCCGGCAACGCCTCGGGCGTCAATGACGGCGCGGCGGCGATGATCCTCGCGTCCGAGCTAGCTGTGAAGAAGCATGGCCTCACGCCCCGCGCGCGCATTCTCGGTCTCGCTTCGGCCGGCGTGCCGCCGCGCATCATGGGCATCGGCCCGGTGCCGGCGACCCGCAAGCTGATGGAGCGGCTCGGCAAGAAGATCAGTGACTTTGACCTGATCGAACTCAACGAAGCCTTCGCCTCGCAGGGCATCGCGTGCATGCGCCAGCTCGGCGTTGCCGATGATGCCGATTTCGTCAATCCGCATGGCGGCGCCATCGCGCTCGGCCATCCCCTCGGCATGAGCGGCGCGCGCCTCGCGCTCACCGCCGTGCACGGCATGGAGAAGCGCGGCGGCAAGCTCGCGCTCGCCACCATGTGCGTCGGCGTCGGCCAGGGCGTCGCCGTCGCGATCGAGAAGGTGAGCTAAGACTCTGTCCTTTCCCTCTCCCCCGTGCGGGGAGAGGGAAAGTGTCCCCCCGGGTGAGAGACGAAGCATGATCATCGCGCGCGAGCAGGACGTCACGGCCGCCGCCCTGGCGGTGATGGAGCGAACCTCCGATCCGCGGCTGCGGCAGATCATGGTCTCGCTGGTGAAGCACCTGCACGGCTTCGTTCGCGACGTCCGCCTGACCGAGAAGGAATTCCGCGACGCCGCGGCTGTGATCGCGGAGCTCGGCAAGCTGAGCACCGACACGCATAACGAAGTCGTGCTGATGGCGGGCTCGCTCGGCGTCTCGTCGCTGGTGTGCCTGCTCAACAATGGCGATCAGGGCAATACGGAAACCGATCAATCGCTGCTCGGCCCGTTCTGGCGGTTGAACTCGCCGCGCGTGGAGAACGGCGGATCGATCGTCCGCTCCGAAACTCCGGGCGCGCCGCTGTTCGTCACCGGCCGCGTCATCGACAAGGACGGCCGTCCGGTCGCCGGCGCCGAGGTCGATGTCTGGCACGCTTCGCCGGTCGGCCTTTACGAGAACCAGGACCCCGAGCAAGCCGACATGAACCTGCGCGGCAAGTTCACCACCGATGTCGACGGGTGCTTCGCGTTCCGCTCGGTGATGATGATCGGCTATCCGATTCCGACCGACGGCGTCGTCGGCCGCCTCCTGAAGGCGCAGGACCGGCACCCCTATCGCCCGGCGCATCTGCACGCCCTGATCGTCAAGCCGGGATTCAAGGTGCTGATCTCGCAGGTCTATGATCCCAACGACCCTCATATCGACAGCGACGTGCAGTTCGGCGTGACGCAGGCGCTGATCGGCAAGTTCGTGCGCCACGAGACGCCGCATCCGACCGCGCGTGACGTCCCCATGCCCTGGTATTCGCTCGACCACACCTACCGGCTCGAAGCCGGGGAGGCCGTGCTGCCGCGTGCGCCGATCAAATAGGAGAGCCGTCCATCCGGGTGGGGAGCAGCAAAAGCGGCTTCCCTAAATTAGTTATATTCTATAATGATTGGCGCAAATGGTGTCCGGCCGGACCGAAAATGGCCGGGGAGGAGTTCGCCAATGACGTTCATCTATCCCACTGACAGCAACAGGGCGCATCCGCTGCCGCTGTCGCCCGAGTACAAGAGTTCGATCAAGCGCGCGCCGAGCAAGCCTTTGACCCCGATGCGCCACACGCTGTCGGAACTCACCGGCCCGGTCTATGGCCACGAAACCGTGCGCGAGGGCGACAACGACCTCACCACCCAGCACAAGGGCGAGCCGCTCGGCGAGCGCATCATCGTCCACGGCCATGTCCGTGACGAGGACGGGCGCGGCGTGGCCAATACGCTGGTCGAGATCTGGCAGGCCAATGCCTGCGGCCGCTACGTCCATGTCCGCGACCAGCATCCGGCGCCGCTCGATCCGAATTTCACCGGCGCGGGCCGCACCGTGAGCGATGCCGACGGCTATTATCGCTTTGTCAGCATCAAGCCCGGCGCCTACCCCTGGGGCAATCACCACAATGCCTGGCGCCCTGCCCACATCCATCTCTCGGTGTTCGGCCATTCCTTCGTCTCGCGCCTGGTGACGCAGATGTACTTCCCGGGCGATCCGCTGTTCCCGTTCGATCCGATCTTCAACTCGGTGCCGGACGAGAAGGCGCGGATGCGCATGGTCTCGTCATTCGACCTGGAGAATACCAAACCCGAATGGGCGCTGTGCTACCGTTTCGACATCGTGCTGCGCGGCAAGAACGCCACCCCCATGGAGACCCACTAACGTGCAGAATTCCGCGAAGCCCGATGGGATCACGCCGTCGCAGACGGTCGGCCCGTTCTTCAAATACGGCCTGACACCGACTGGCGAGTACGCCTGGAATGACGCCTTCACCAACTCGACGTTGACGCCAGACGTCTCCGGCGACCGCATCCGCATCGAGGGCCGGGTGCTCGACGGCGATGGCATCCCCGTGCCCGACGCCATGCTGGAGATCTGGCAGGCGGATGCGCAGGGGCGCTACAATGATCCGCAGGACAAGCGCGCGCTGCCGAACGCGAGCTTCCGCGGCTTTGCCCGCTGCGGCACCGACAAGGACGGCAATTACTCCTTCGACACCGTCAAGCCGGGCACGGTCCCCGATCCCGATGGCAAGCCGCAGGCGCCGCACATCGTTCTGGCGGTGTTCGCCCGCGGGATGCTGCGGCATCTCTACACCCGCATCTATTTCAGCGACGAAGCCGGCAACGCCGCCGATCCCGTGCTGGGATTGGTCCCGGCCGATCGTCGCGCCACTCTGATCGCGATGCGGGAGGCCGACAAGCCGGTCTATCGCCTCGACC
Source organism: Bradyrhizobium sp. CCBAU 51627 (assembly GCF_028128765.1). Classification (GTDB taxonomy): domain Bacteria; phylum Pseudomonadota; class Alphaproteobacteria; order Rhizobiales; family Xanthobacteraceae; genus Bradyrhizobium. The sequence goes on along the minus strand of NZ_LBJG01000023.1, from coordinate 576,776 downwards.
TGCGCCTGCAGGGCGACGGCGAGACGGTGTTCTTCGACGTTTGACGTCGCCGCCTTCCTGTGAAGGCGGTTGTCGCGCACTGGCACTTCCCCGTGAGATCATGCAGTATGGCTGCGGCACCGGGGGGCGCGATTCATGACATCCTCACAATTGCCGGCGGTTGCTGAACCCGGTTACCTGACGGCTGCGCTGCGCAAAGCCGGCGCACTGGACGCCGGCGCCGTGCGCGAAGTGAAAGTGCTGAATCAGCGCGACACGGTCGTGTCGCAGATCATCCGTCTCAGCCTGCGCTATGTCGGCGAATCCGCCGGTGCCCCGCAAACGCTGATTTTGAAGATGGCGCATGCTGCGTTCGCCGGAACACTTGCCGATCGCGGCGAGCACGAAGTCGCTTTCTACACGCAACTCGCGCCCAACATGCCGCCGGGAATCGTGCCGCGCTGCTTCGACGGACAGTTCGTCGCCGAAAGCGGCAGCTGGCATCTCCTGCTCGAAGACCTCACTGATAGCCATGAACTTGCGACTGTACCGACGCTGCCGCCCTCGCGAGATCAGTCGATCGCCATCGTCACCACCCTGGCGCGCATGCACGCGGCGTGGTGGAATCATCCCGCCCTCGGCGAGACCGTCGGCACCTGGGCGAGCATCGAGGATAGCACCGCGCGCATGGAGACCTTCGCCGGTCACTACGATCGCTTCGCCGATCAGCTCGGCGATCGCCTGAGCGAGGAACGACGCATCCTCTATCGGCGCCTCATCGAACAATCGGCCCGGCTGTCGCAGCGCTATCATTCGCACCGTCACCTCAGCATCGTCCATGGCGACGCCCATACGTGGAACTTCCTGCTGCCGCGTACCGGGGTGGCCGACACCGTGCGCATCTTCGATTTCGACCTGTGGGGCATCAACGTGCCCACCCACGACCTCGCCTACATGATGGCGATCCAATGGTATCCGGAGCGCCGGCAGACCCTCGAGCGCGCGCTGCTCAATCGCTACCACGAGACGCTGCTCGCACGTGGTGTCGCCGGCTACACGCGCGGCGCGCTCGACCAGGATTATCGCTGGTCGGTGCTCTGGCACATCACCAAGCCGGTCTGGCAATGGGCGATCGACCTCCCGCCGGGCATCTGGTGGAACAATCTGGAGCGGGTGATGATGGCCGTCGAGGATCTGGGCTGCGAGGAGCTGTTGTAGGGAGCGCGCTACACACTCGCTGTCGTCGCCCGGCTTGACCGGGCGACCTGGTATTCCAGAGACGTTTGTGGGATGCGGAGAAGCCGCGGCGTCCTGGATGCCCCGGTCAAGCCGGGGCATGACAGCTGTAGCTACTCCATCACCGCATGTTCCGGTCCCGCCGCCTGCTTGCGCAGCGCGGCCTTGGTCGAGCCGATCAGCAGCGCCAGCGGGATGGTGCAGAGGATGAAGAACATCACGAGCTGGTAGTCGTGCGAAAACGCGATGATCTGTGCCTGCACGCCGACCATCCTGTCCGCCATGGCGCGGCCGGCGCTGGTGGTGAGATCGATCATGCGGCTGACGTCAGGCATCTGCAGCGCCTGGTTGAACGGGTTGATGTGCTCGGACAGGATCGCATAGGTCCGCCGCGTTCCCTGCGTCAGCTGCGCGATCACCACGGAGATGCCGACCGAGCTTGCGACGTTGCGCATCAGGGTCAGCATCGCGGTGCCGTCGGTGCGCAGATCGTTCGACAGCGTCAGGAACGCCACGGTCGAGAGCGGCACGAACACGAGGCCGAAGCCGAAGCCCTGGATGACGCTGACGGTCACGATCTCCGGCACCTGGGTCAAATCGGTCCAGCCGGTCATCTGGAACAGCGAGCCCGCGGTCAGCGTCAGGCCCGAAATGATCAGCGTGCGCGCCTCGAAGTAGCGCATCATGCGGCCGACCAGCATCATGGCAAAGAAGGTGCCGAAGCCGCGGCTCGCCAGCAACAGGCCGGCGGTGATGATGGGATAGCCGATCACGTTCTGCATGTAGGGCGAGGCCAGCGCCATGGTCGAGAACAGCACGAGCCCCATCACGATCATGAACACGCAGCCGGTGACGAAGTTGCGATCCTTGAACAGGGCGAAGCGGATGAACGGCGCCGAGGTCGTGAAGGAGTGGGCGAGGAAGAAGTAGAAGGCGACGGCCGAGACGATGAACTCCGCAACGATCTCGTTTGATTCGAGCCAGCCCAGCTGCTCGCCGCGATCCAATGCGAGCTGCAGCGCGCCGATCGCGATCGCCAGCGCGGCGAAGCCGAACCAGTCGAATTTGAGACTGAGGTCCTTCCTGGTCTCATCCATGAAGATGATGAGCCCGATCACCGTGATCGCGCCGAACGGCAGATTGACGAAGAACACCCAGTGCCAGGAATAGGTTTCGGTCAGCCAGGCACCCAACGAGGGCCCCATGATTGGGCCCATCATCACGCCCATGCCCCAGATCGACATCGCCTTGGCGCGTTCCTGCAGCGTGTAATAGTCCAGCATGACCGATTGTGACAGCGGCACCAGCGCGGCGCCGAACACGCCCTGCAGCAGGCGGAACAGCACCATCTGGTTGATGTCCTGGGCAAGGCCGCACAGCACCGAGGCCATGGTGAAACCGGCCGAGCAGATGATGAAGATGCGCTTGCGGCCGTAGCGATTGGCGATCCATCCCACCGGGGCCGTCATGATCGCAGCGGCGACGATATAGGAGGTCAACACCCAGTTGATCTGGTCCTGCGAGGCCGACAGCGTGCCCTGCATGTAGGGCAGCGCGACGTTGGCGATCGTGGTGTCCAGCGCCTGCATGATGGTCGCGGTCATGGCGCAGATCGTCACCATGTTCCGGCGCAGGCCGGGGACCATCAGGTTGGCGTGGGGGCCCGACATCGGATCAGTCCTTCTTAGTCTTTATCCTGACCGGCCGTCGCCGACAGGCCGATCAGACCGGCGAGCGAACGCTTATGGCCGGTGTCGATGGTGGCATAGACGCTCATGCCGGCCTTGAGCTTCTTCACGTATTTGTCGCTCTCGTCGAAATAGATCCTGACAGGCACGCGCTGCACCACCTTGACGAAATTGCCGGTGGCGTTCTGCGGCGGCAGGATCGCGAATTGCGCGCCGGTGCCGGGCGACAGCGAGCCGATCTTGCCCTTGAAGACATGGTTCGGGAACGCATCGACCTCGAGCGTGACGGGCTGACCCTCTGCGACGTAGGTGAGGTCGCTCTCCTTCGGGTTGGCGTCGACCCAGGGATGGGCGACATCGATGATCGAGAACACCGGCGTGCCGGCCGCGACGAAACGTCCAAGCTGGATCTGCTCGACCTGCGTCGCGACGCCATCCATGGGCGCGCGCAGCACGGCGTGGTCGAGATTGCGTTGCGCATCGTCGAGTTTGGCCTTTGCTTGCGCGTAGGGCGGGAACTGCTCCAGCGGCAAGGAGGGATCGCCGAGCAATTGTGTCTTGGCGTTCGAGAGCTGCTGCTTGATGAACTGGGTTTGCGCGGCCGCGGTTACCAGCGCATTCGACGCATTGTCGAGATCGAGCTGCGAGCCGAAATTGTTCTTGACCAGCGCCTGCTTGCGCTCGACGTCGCGTTGCTTGAGATCGACGCCCTGCTGGGCCAGGTTGAGCATGTCTCCATAAATCTTGATGTTGGCGACGAGATTCTCATAGGTCGTCCGGGCCTGCGCGAGCTGAGCCTTGGCTTCATCCACTGCGAGGCGGAACGGCACGGGGTCAATCTCGAACAGCTCGTCGCCCTTTTTGACCGACTGGCCTTCCTTCACGACCACCTTCTGGATCTTGCCGGAGATATCCGGCGTCACCAGCACTTTCTGCGCGCCGACATAGGCGTCGTCGGTGCCGACATAGCGGCCGCCGTTCAGGTAGAAGGTCAGGCCGGCGATCACGGCGACGATCGGAAGCACCACCATCAGCAGGAAACGGCGATAGCGGCGCAGGCCGGCAGTGATGCGGCGGCGCGGATCGGTGCCGGCCTTCTTGGTCGGCTTGCCGCTGTCCAGTTTCTGCTCGGGCTGGAATTTGAGAACCTGATCAGCCATAGCGCTGCTCCTTACGTGCTTGTTCCGCTCCGGATGTCTGGATCGCGTTCCGCACGTTTTCTTTCATGGTTTCGAGTTGGGTGAGGAGACGGTGGGCGTCCGCGGGACTGATGCCGTCGAGCGCATTCGCGGTCAGCTCGGATTTGAGGCCGCTCATCTTGCCGAGCAATTGCCGCCCGGCCTTCTTGAGGTACAGGCGCTTGACGCGGCGGTCCGAGGCGTCGCTGCGGCGCTCGATCCAGTCGCTGTCGCAGAGCTTGTCGATCAGCCGTGTCAGCGTGATCGGCTGCATCTCCAGGAGCTCGGCAAGTTCCGACTGCTTCATGCCCTCGCTGCGCTCGACCTTGGACAGCACCGCCCATTGCGCGCGGGTGATGCCGAAGCGCGAGGCCTCCTTGTCGGCATAGACGCGCAACAGCCGGTAGAGCTCGCCGAGCGTGAACAGGAAATTCTGGTCGACAGACCCGCGGGTCATGAGCTTGGTCTCCAATAAGCTTAGAATATTATAAGCAAGCTTATGAAATTTTCATGGCGGCGCGACGCGACGCTGTCCCGCCGCAAAAGCATGGCTGACCGCCGCCGCGCCGGTCGCGCTTTGGGTTCCCCCGCCGAAATGTTAGAAAGCAGGCCGGATGACCCTCGCAAAGCCGGCATTTCCGACCCCTGACCATGATCACGGCCGCTGCACCGCGGACGCGCTGGCGCATGCGGAAGCGGTTTGCGAGGCTCGCGCGCAGAAATTCACGCCGATCCGCCGCCATGTGCTGGGGGCCCTGCTTTCCAGCCACCGCCCGCTCGGGGCCTACGAGGTCATCGACGAACTCGCCAAGTCGATGCCCCGGCCGGCGCCGATCACGATCTACCGTGCTCTCGATTTCTTGATGGCGAACGGCCTCGTGCACCGCATCGAAAGCCGCAATGCTTATCTCGCCTGCGCCGCCCACGACCACGATGCCACCTCGGCGGTGGCGTTCCTGATCTGCGAGCGCTGCGGCCTGGTTGGCGAGATTCCATCCGGATCCTTTGCCGGAGATCTCAATGCTGCGGCGCGCGCGTCAGGCTTCGCGCCGAAATTGTCCGTGGTGGAGATCACGGGCATCTGCACCCATTGTCAGAAAGTCTCTTAAAGCAACAACGGCGCTAAAGCCGGCCCAGGAAGACATGTCCGCACCTCAAACGCTTCCCTCCGCCGCGCGCCCTCTGAGTGCCGGCGCCATCGCCCTGATGCTGATGCTGTGCCTGACTTGGGGCTTCAACCAGATCGCAGTGAAGCTGGTGCTGCCGGACGTCCCACCGATGCTCCAGGCGATGATTCGCTCGATGGGCGCGCTGCCGGTGCTGTTCCTCATCGGCACGTTTCGTGGTGTCAAATTCTTCGAGAATGACGACACATGGAAGCCCGGCCTGATCGCCGGGCTGATGTTCGGCATCGAGTTCGTGCTGATCTTCCAGGGCTTGCGGCTCACCACCGCCTCCCGCGCGGTGGTGTTTCTCTACACCGCGCCGTTCTTCGTCGCGCTCGGCTCTTATCAGATGCTCGGCGAGCGGCTTGGCGGCACGCAATGGCTGGGCCTCGCCGTGAGCTTTGCCGGCGTCGCGCTCGCGATCGGCGTGCCGCAGGCCAATGTGGATTCGCATGTCCTGCTTGGCGATCTCATGATCGTCCTCGGGGCGTCGCTGTGGGCCGCGACCACGCTGGTCGCCAAGGGCACACGGCTGCGCTTCGCCGCGCCCGAGAAGGCGCTGGGCTATCAGGTCGCGACCTCGATCCCGATCCTGGGAACGGCTGCCTTGCTCTCAGGGGAATCCATCACCCACACCCCGTCGCCGCTCTCGATTGGTCTTCTGGCCTTCCAGGCGATCTGGGTCGTTGGAACCACGTTCACGCTTTGGTTCGCGCTGGTGAAGGCCTATTCGGCCAGCAAATTGTCGGCTTTTACCTTCATCACCCCTTTGTTTGGCGTGGTGGGTAGCTATTTCATCATGCACGACACCCTGAGTCTGGCCTTTGGGGCGGCAGCCGTCCTTGTAATTGCTGGACTTTTTCTGGTTAACCGTCCGAGCCAAAGTGCTGCGGCGCCTCGCGATGCATTGCTGAACGTCACCAAAACCTGATATTTGGACCCCATGAACAAGCTCGAAAATCCCCTCGATTCCGACCTCGCGGGCCCCGCGCCGCGGCACAAGACCACGCAGGTGAAGGTGGGCAACGTTGCCGTCGGCGGCGGCGCACCGATCGTCGTGCAGTCGATGACCAACACCGACACCGCCGATATCGACGGCACCATCGCCCAGGTCGCAGCGCTCGCGCGCGCCGGCTCCGAAATGGTCCGCATCACCGTGGACCGCGAGGAGGCCGCTGCCGCCGTTCCTCACATCCGTGATGGCCTCGCCAAGCGCGGCATCACCACGCCCCTGATCGGCGACTTCCACTATATCGGCCACAAACTGCTGGCGGCCTATCCGGCCTGCGCCGAGGCGCTGGCCAAGTACCGCATCAATCCCGGCAATGTCGGCTTCAAGGACAAGCGCGATACCCAGTTCGCCGACATCATCGAGATCGCCAACAAGAACAACAAGCCGGTGCGCATCGGCGCCAATTGGGGCTCGCTCGACCAGGAGCTTTTGACCAAGCTGATGGACGAGAACGCCGCCTCCGCCAATCCGCGTGACGTGCGCGCGGTGACGCGCGAAGCCATGGTGCAGTCCGCGCTGCTCTCGGCCGCGCGCGCCGAGGAACTCGGCATGCCCAAGGACCGCATCATCCTCTCCGCCAAGGTCTCGGCAGTGCAGGATCTCATCGCGGTCTATCAGGATCTCGCGGCGCGTTCGGACTACGCCATCCATCTCGGCCTGACCGAGGCCGGCATGGGCTCGAAGGGAATCGTCGCGTCCTCGGCCGCGCTCGGCATCCTCTTGCAGCAGGGTATTGGCGACACCATCCGCATCTCGCTGACGCCGGAGCCCGGCGGCGACCGCACCCGGGAGGTGCAGGTCGGCCAGGAGCTGTTGCAGACCATGGGCTTCCGCACTTTCGTGCCGCTGGTTGCGGCGTGTCCCGGTTGCGGCCGCACCACATCGACCACGTTCCAGGAGCTGGCGCGCTCGATCCAGGACTTCATCCGCGACGAGATGCCGAACTGGAAGAGCAAATATCCCGGCGTCGAGGAGCTCAACGTCGCCGTGATGGGCTGCATCGTTAACGGCCCCGGCGAATCCAAGCATGCCAATATCGGCATCTCCTTGCCCGGCACCGGCGAAGCGCCGGCTGCGCCCGTCTTCGTCGACGGCAAGAAGTTCCGCACGTTGCGCGGTCCGACCATTTCCGCCGACTTCAAGGCGCTGGTGATCGACTACATCGACCAGCGCTACGGCCAGGGCGCCAAGGTGCCCGCGCCAGCGGCGGAGTAGCCATCTCCTGATTATCGTTAGGATGGGGCGGGTCCGCGAAGAGCGGCCCGCCCTGTTTCTTTTGCGCGGCCATTCCCGGATTGCGCTCGGCTCCGTCCGCGCTACGATGACTCCCAATCAGAACGATCGGGAGAACCGCCATGAGCTCACTCGCCGGCAAGCAGGGCCCGCGCTATCGCCACATGGCCGAGGACGGTGCGCCTTACGAGACCATTGCGGTCGAAAAGCTCACCCCCATCATCGGCGCTGAAATATCCGGCGTCGACATCGGCAAGCTGGTCGATGGCGATACCGGCTCCAACCGGCAGATGGACGAGATCCATCGCGCGCTCGCCGAAAACCTCGTCATCTTTTTCCGCGACCAGGCCATCACGCCGAAGCAGCATCTCGCCTTCGGCCGCAGGTTCGGCGAGCTGCATGTCCATCCGGCCGCGCCGCACGAGGACGAAGATCCGGCCTTGATGAAGATCCATGCCGACAAGAACTCGCCGCGCGCCAACGGTGAAGGCTGGCATTCCGATGTCTCCTGCGATCTCGAGCCGCCGATGGGCTCGATCCTCTACATCAAGCAGTGCCCGCCGCGCGGCGGCGACACGCTGTTCGCCAACATGTACGCGGCCTATGAGGCGCTGTCCGATCGCATGAAGGCCTATCTCGACGGCCTCACCGCACTGCACGATGGCGAGCCGATCTATCGCGGCCTTTACGCGAACTATGGCGTCGCGGACAGGCCGAGCTATCCGCACGCGGAGCATCCGATCGTGCGCACCCATCCGGTCACCGGCAAGAAGGGGCTCTACGTCAACAGGGGCTTCACCCGCCACATCAACGGCATCCCGCGCGACGAGAGCGATGCGATGCTGGCCTATCTCTACCAGCATGCCGAGAACCCGCTGTTCCAGTGCCGCTTCCGCTGGACCGAGAACGCCGTCGCCTTCTGGGACAACCGCTGCACCCAGCACCGCGCGATGTGGGACTACTGGCCGCACACGCGCTCGGGCACGCGCGTGACGGTGAGGGGGGAGCGGCCGGTGTGAAAATATCGTGGCGGATCACTGCCGCTGTTGCTGTTTCGCTCATCCCGCTTTTGGCCTCGCCAACTGACCATGGCGAAGCGGCCGCGGCTCATAAGCTCGCGAAAGCGAAGGCCAAAACCGCGCCCAAGCCCTCGGTCGCGCCGCAGGCATGCGATCCCCGCAATTTCAAGATCGTCCTCGACGTCGGACACACCTCCGAATCGCAGGGGGCGACCAGCGCCCGCAACGACGTCGAATTCGGCTTCAACCTGAATTTGACGCGGCGGATCGGAACGCATCTGAAGTCGGCGGGCTTCGCCGCGACCCGCGTGCTGGTGACCGATGGCAAGGCGAAGCCGAGCTTGCTCAAGCGCGTCGGCACCGCCAACGCCGCGCATGCCGATTTCTTCCTGTCGATCCATCATGATTCCGTGCCGGACAAGATGCTCGAGGAGTGGGAATTCGACGGCGCCAAGAGCTATTTCAGTGACCGCTTCAGCGGCCATTCGCTGTTCGTATCGGAGCGCAATCCGCACTTCACCGACAGTCTCTCGTTTGCCCGGCTGCTCGGCAAGGAGCTGAAAGCGGACGGGCTGCACTATGCGAGCCAATACACGCTGCCGCTGATGGGGCGTTACCAGCATCCGCTGCTCGACAAGGAGGTCGGCGTCTACCGCTATGACGGGCTGGTCGTGCTGTCGCAGACCCGCAGCGCCGCGGTCCTGCTGGAAGCCGGCTCCATCATCAACCGCGACGAGGAGATGGCCATGAACTCGCCGGAGCGGCAGGAGTTGATCGCGTCGGCCGTGACGACGGCAATGCGGGAATATTGCGGCAAGCGGCAGGTTGCCGCGCCCGCAACGACGGAACGCTACAGCGGCGCCCGCTGATACTCCCGGTTCGCCAGGCTCGCCTCCTCCAGATCGAGGTCGCGCTCGATCCTGCGCCGCGTCTCGTCCGTGATCTGCCCGTCGCGCAGGAGGTCGTGAATGAATTTGCGCTCGGCTTCGATCAGCTCGCGGGTCAATGCGGTGCCGGCGGCGGAGACGTCGTGGTGGGCGGGATCGAGCGAATCGGGAAGCTGGTTGACGCGGATCTCATGGCGGGCGCGCAGGAGCCGCACCACCTCGTCGGAGACTTCCTTCTCCGCGGTCAGCGCATCCAGCGATTTCAGCGCGGCGTCGAGCGCCTGGCGCCGTGCCGCAATCTCGGCCGCGTGCTCGGCGACATGCTCGCTGCGGCCAGCTTCCGCGATGCCGAGCCAGCGCACAACCTGCGGCAGCGTCAGGCCGACGCCGATCAACGTGATGAAGATGACACCGAAGGCGACGAACAGGATCAGGTCGCGATACGGGAAGGCGTCGCCGTCAGGCAGCGCGAACGGCAGGGCCAGCGCGGCCGCCAGTGACACCGCGCCGCGCACGCCGGTGAAGGCGAGCGCAAACGGCCATTGCCACGGCGGCGACGGATCGCGCGTCCGCAGCGATTTGCTGAGCATCCGCGGCAGATAGGTCGCGGGGTAGAGCCAGGCGAAGCGCGCCACCACGATGATGGCCACGACGACAGCGGTCGCGATCATGATGTCGTCGAGCGGGAACGTCTTCGATTTCTCGTAGAGCGCACGCATCTGGAAACCGGTGAGCAGGAACAGCAAGCCCTCGATCAGGTAGATGATGAGGTCCCAGAAGAAGATGCCTTGCAGGCGTGTCGACGCCGAAATCAGCAGCGGCCCGTTCCAGCTCACATAAAGGCCGCAGGCGACGGTGGCGATCACGCCGGAGCCGCCGACATGCTCGGGCAGCCAGTAGGAGACGTAGGGCGTGATCAGCGACAATGTCAGCTCGACCTGCGGATCCCGGGACCATTTGCGCAAGCGCAGCGACAGCCAGCCGACGCCGATGCCGAAGGCGATCTCGCCGGCGACGATGAGAGAAAATTCGCCTGTTGCCAGCGGCATTGAGAAGTGCCCGACCATGATCGCCGCGAGCGCGAAGCGGTAGAGGATCAGGGCGGTGGCGTCGTTGGCGAGCCCTTCGCCTTCGAGGATGACCACGAGCCGGCGCGGCATGTTCAGCCGGCGCGCGATCGCGAGCGGCGCCACCACGTCGGGCGGCGCGACGATGGCGCCCAGCAGGAAGCCGATGCTCCAGGGCAGGCCGATCACGTAATGGGTGGCCGTCGCCACCATCGCCGCGGTGAAGATCACCGCGCCGACCGCGAGCAGCACGATCGGGCGCAAATTGTTCCTGAACTCGCGCCAGCTCATGGCGACGCTCGCCGAATAGATCAGCGGCGGCAACACCATCAGCAGGACCAGCTCCGGCGGCAGTTCCACCGGCGGCATGCCGGGCACGAAGGCGAGGCCGACCCCGGACAGCATCAGCAGAATGGCAGGCGCCATGTTGAAGCGCCGCGCGACCAGCGCCGTGCCCGCCAGCACGGCCAGCAGGATGAGAAAGGTCTGGAATTGCGCTACGATCATGACCTGTCTTGGCCCGGAAGCGGCCGACAGGTCAATGCAGGGCGGCCTACATCAGTCGGTCGGCCACCATACGCCCGATGCGCGCGAACACCGCCTCGAGCTGCGCCGGGCTTGGCGTGCCGCCCTGGGTGTAGGCTGCAATCAGGATCGGTGCATCAGGTTTGGGCCAGGCGACTGCGATGTCGCCCGACGCATCCTTGCCGTTGTTGCCGGTCTTGTCAGCTATTTTCCAGGCTGCCGGCAGGCCGCCGCGCAGCCGGTTCGCCCCGGTCTTGCAGTTCACCATCCATTCGGTGAGCTGGGCCTTTGAGGCCGGCGACAGCACCTCGCCGGTGACCAGTCGCTTCAGAGTGCCGGCCATCGCCCTCGGCGTGGTGGTGTCATGGGGATTGCCTGGCGGCGAGCGATTGAGCTCGGGCTCGTTGTGGTCGAGCCGCGTGGTTGTGTCGCCGATGGACCGCCAGAACTTGGTGACCGCGGCGGGGCCGCCGACACGTGCCAGCAGCAGATTGGCGCAGGTGTTGTCGCTGAGTTCGACGATTGCCTTGCACATGTCCGCAACCGACATCGCGCCGGCCGACACGTTCTGCTTCGCGACCGGCGCGTATTCGAGCAGATCGGCCTTGCCGAAAGAGATCATCGCAGCCAGCTGCTCCTCGCCGCGGTCGACGCGCGCCAGCACGCAGGCTGCCAGCGAAGCCTTGAACGTCGAGCACATCACGAAGCGCTCGTCGGCGCGCCACGCGAGCTGCTTGCCGGTCGCCAGATTCTCCGCATGGACCCCGATCCTTCCGCCGCTCTCGCGCTCGTAGGACTCGAGTTCAGGCGGCGCGTCTGCGGCGAGGGCGGGGGCAGCGGCCATCCAGGCGAGCGAGGCGAGCAGGGAGCGGCGATCGAGGTGCATGGGGGACTTTCGGGAGATGGGATGGGCGCGCTTCTTGCATCGTCATTGCGAGCGAAGCGAAGCAATCCAGAATCTCTCCACGGAGACAGCCTGGATTGCTTCGTCGCAAGAGCTCCACAGCAATGACGTGTGGCGAGAGCTGCGCGATGACGGAGAATGAAGGACAAGTGTGCCCGATTTCGGGCGGAGGAAGGTGGAAGCGCCTCACTCCTTCAGGTCATACCTGTACGATTTCGACACGATCTGCCAGCCGTCGGCGAGCTTCATCGCCACCAGGTAATCCGTGAAGAACCGCGGCGGCAGCTGGCATTTGACCTTGATGAAGGCGGTCTTGTCGTCCGAGCGGTCGATGGTGATGATGAAATCCTCGCGCGGCTTGCCTTCCGCCTTGGCGGAGGGTCGCTTGCGCACCCAGGCGAGCCAATCCGGCACGGTCAGGATCTTCAGCTCGCCCTTTTCTACCCAGCGCAGATCGGCGGACGGATGAAAGACGGCGCCGAGTTTGTCGGCGTCGCCTTCGTAAAGTCCATCAAAATAGGTTTGCACGACGGCTTCGACGCTCGACCGGTTCTGGCCCATGGGTCATCCTTTGAATGATGGCTGGGCGCAAACTTAGTCGCTCACGTCAAATTGCGCTATGGCTGTATTCTGCCATTTGCGCGAGGGCGCCATCATGACGGGTTCACGACTTCAGAACGCTCGCATCCTTGCCGGCGAATGCTGCTGCGGCGCGGTCCGCTACGAGGTGGCGGACGCGTTCTCCTATGCGCTGAACTGCCACTGCTCGAACTGCCGCCGCACCACCGGTTCCGCCTTCAAGCCGTTCGCCGGGATCGAGCACAGCCAGCTCCGCCTTGTCAGGGGCGAGGACCAGCGGATGGTTTACGGGGACGACACCACCCATGATGCGCACTGCGCCCGCTGCGGCTCGCTGCTGTATTCCCGGGTCCGTGAAGGAAAATGGGTTCATGTCGCCATGGGAACCCTGGTCGATGCCCCCTCGATCCGCCCGACGGCCCATATTTTCGTCGGTTCAAAGGCGCCATGGCATGAGATCACGGATGACCTGCCGCAGTATCGGGGGCATGTCGGGGTTGCCTAGGGGAAACCGGCCCGCGCGCGTTTGGCGAACCGGCAACGCACTGGGGCGACTAATAAAAGGGGGCCGGCCCGTCGCCGTCGCTGGCTTCGTGACCTCCATCACAAGCGCAAGCGGCGGAGCTTGCTAAGGCTGGCTCTGAGGGTGTGAACTGCCCCGAAGATCGGAAGTCGTGTCATGCGCAATTTGTTCAGGCTTTCTCCGTTGCTCCTCGGTCTCGCGCTGATGTTCGGTGCCGGGCCGGCCTTCGCCGGGAAACGCGTTGCGCTGGTGCTGGCCAACTCGGCCTATCAGCATGCGCCTTCGCTCGCCAATCCCGTCAACGACGGTGCGGTGATGGCGAAGACGCTGAAGGATGCCGGCTTCGATGTCGTCGAGTCCCGCCACGATCTGACCGCGCTCGAAACGCGACGTGTGCTGCGCGATTTCGCCGATGCGACCCGCGATGCCGACATCGCCGTGGTCTACTATGCCGGCCACGGCATCGAGGTTGAAGGCTCGAACTACCTGATCCCGGTCGATGCCAAGCTCGAGCGCGACACCGACGTCTATGACGAGGCACTCTCGCTCGATCGCGTTCTGGTCGCGGTCGAGCCGGCAAAGCAGCTTCGCCTGGTGATCCTCGATGCCTGCCGCGACAATCCGTTCGGCAGGACCATGAAGCGCACGCTCGCCTCGCGCGGCATCGGCCGCGGTCTGGCGCAGGTCGAGCCGACCAGTACCAACACGCTGATCGCCTATTCGGCCAAGGCCGGCTTCACCGCGCAGGACGGCGACGGCGCCAACAGCCCGTTCACCATCGCGCTGTCGAAGCATCTGACCACCCCGGGCCTCGACGTCCGCCGCGCCTTCGGCTTCGTGCGCGACGACGTGCTCAGGTCGACCGGCAACAAGCAGGAGCCGTTCGTCTACGGTTCGCTTGGTGGCGACGACGTGCCGCTGGTGCCGGTCAAGGCCGCGCCCGCGGCGTCTGCGACGCCCACGCCTGCGATCAATCCGCAGGCCGACATGCGCCGCGATTACGAGCTCGCGCTCCAGGTCGGCAACAAGCCGGCTTGGGAGGCCTTCCTGGCCCAGCATCCTGACGGCTTCTATGCGAATCTTGCCAAGCTGCAGCTCGACAAGATCCAGGCCGAGCAGGTTCATGCCGCGGCAATCGAGAAGGCGAAGCAGGCCGAGGCCGAGCGCGATCGTCTCGCCGCGCTTGGCGCGCAGAGGGACGCGCAGGCCAAGGCTGCGGCCGATGCGAAAGCGGCCGAGCAGGCGCAGCTTGCCGCGCAGAAAGCCAAGGAGCAGGCGCAGCAGCAGGCCGCCGCCGCCGAGCGGCAGCGCGTCGATCTCGCTGCTGCGGCGCCGGGCGCTGCGCCGGCCAGCACCGCGAACCCGGCCGGCACCAATGTCGCTTCCTTGACGCCAACCACCACGCCGGCCGATCTCAGCCGCTCGGTGCAGACCGAACTCGGCCGCGTCGGCTGCTTCTCGGGTCAGCCTGACGGCAACTGGAATACGTCCTCGCAGCGATCGCTGTCGCAGTTCAACCGCTATGCCGGCACCAAGCTCGACGTGAAGGTGGCGAGCACGGATGCGCTCGACGCGGTCAGGTCGAAGCGGTCGCGCGTCTGCCCGCTGATCTGCGCACACGGTTTCAAGGCCGACGGCGACGTCTGCACCAGGATCGTCTGCGGCGACGGCTATGTGCTCAACAGCGACAACGAATGCGAAAAGCAGCGTGCCGCCAAGCCGGCCAAACCTGCAACCGCCAAGCCTGCCGCCGCCAGGCGCGACGACAGCGATGACCGTCCCGCGCGGCAGCGTCGTCAGTCCGCAGGCGCTGCGGCCGGTGCCGCTGCTGGCATTGCGGCTGCCGCTGGCGCCGGTCGCGCCCCGGGCGGCAGCGGTCAGATGTTCTGCAACAGCACCGGCTGCCGTCCGGTCAACCGCGGCTGCCATCTCGAATATCGCGGCGGTGGCGGCCCCGGCAACGATGCCAATGCCGAGGTGTGCAACTGATTCCCAACGTCGTTCTGGCTTTCGTCGGGACGACCCAAGGCCGGGACGAGCTCACGTCGCGATCGCGCTCGCAGCGATGTTTACCGTCAGCGCCAGCAGGGCCGTGTTGTAGATAAAGGACACGATGCCGTGCGCGGTGGCCGTGCGGCGGATCGTCTTGTCGGTAATGCCGACGTCGGAAACCTGCGCGGTCATGCCGATCACGAACGAGAAATAGACGAAGTCCCAATAATCGGCATGGTCTTCCTTGTCGCCGCTCGGGAACTGCAAGCCACCGAGCGGTGGACGGTAGTAGTCATGGGCGTAATGCAGCGCGAAGGTCGTGTGCACGGCGGCCCAGGACAGCGCGATGGTGGTGATGGCGATGGTCAGCTCCGCCGCGCCGCGGTGGGTGCCGAGCTCCGAGACGATGGCGGCGATGCTCGCAAACGCGCCGATCGCCGTCACCAGCAGGATCACGAAACGGCCGTCGTCCTGCATCGCGGCGCTACGCCGGATGTGCTGGTGGTCGTTGCAGAGCATCATGCTGTAGACCAGCACAAGATAGACCGCGATCAGCGCATCCCACCCGAACAGCAGCCGCGTCACCAGTCGGTACGTGCCCGGCAGCAGCAGGCAGACCAGGATGCCGACGGCGAGCGAGATGAAGGTCCGCGGCCGCGCGTAGATCAGTCGCACCGGCCGTGACATCTGGCGGAAGTGGACGAGGACGGGATCTTCTTTTTCAGTGGCCATGTCGGCTCCAGCCCTCTCGATCAACTCGCCTGGTCGCCATAGCGGCGGTCTCCCCCGCTTGCTGGGAGGGGTGGGGAGAGGTCTCTCCGCAAGCGAGACCCCCCAAGAGGAGAGAAGCCCTCACCCGGCGCGCGGGACGATGCTTCGCAGCGCCCCGGGACGCGCCGACCTCTCCCGCAAGCAAGCGGGAGAGGTGAAACTCAGGGCTAGTTCTTCCGCTCAGCTACAAATCGCGCTGCGGCTTGCAGTACGGCGGCGCGATCGCCGAAGATCGACACTGCGCTGTCGGCGCGCGCCAGCAGATCGCGCACGCGCTGCTTGGCGCCTTCGATGCCGAGCTGGGTGACGAAGGTGGTCTTGCCGAGCACGGCATCGGCGCCGGCCGGCTTGCCGAGCGCGGCCGCATCGCCTTCGACGTCGAGCAGATCGTCGGCGATCTGGAAGGCTTCGCCGAGCGCGCGGCCGTAATCGTCGAGCGCCCGATACTCCGCACTTGAGGCCTGGCCGAGAAGTGCGCCGGCGATGCAGCCGTAGCGCAGCAGCGCGCCGGTCTTCATCTGCTGAATGCGGGCGACATCGATCGGCTCGTTGCCGCCGAAGCGGCCTTCGCCGGCGAGATCGAGGATCTGGCCGCCGACCATGCCGCCGATGCCGGCGCAGCGCGCCAGCGCGCGCGTCAGCAATAGCCGCACATTGGCGTCGCGATGGACCTCGTCGCGGGTGATGATGTCGAAGGCGAGAGTCAGCAGGCCGTCGCCGGCGAGGATCGCGGTGGCGTCATCGGTCTGCTTGTGCAGTGTGGGGCGGCCGCGGCGCAGGTCCGAATTGTCCATTGCCGGCAGATCGTCATGAATCAGCGAATAGCAGTGGATGCATTCGAGCGCGGCGCCCACGAGCAGCGCGGCTTCACGGGGAACATCGAAGACGGCAGCGCTCTCGACCACCAGGAAGGGCCGCAGACGCTTGCCGCCGTTCAAGCTCGAATAGCGCATTGCGTCCATCAGTCGCTTGGGGCGAGCGATCTCATCGTGCAGGATGTCGTCCGACAACAGACGCCCGAGCAGGGCCTCGGTGTCATCAGCGGTCTTGTCCAGACGCTTGGCAAAATCGGACGGTGGCGTGCCGGTCATCAAGAAAGGCTCCAGAACTAAAATTCGGCGGGACAATCCTTTATGCGCCCGCCCCAGTCAATCGTTTGGAAGGCCCAAAAAGTGCTGGAAAAGGCCCGAATTATCACAGACTTAATGGCGGGATCCGCGGCCACGTTCATTTCGCGCCGGAAAGTTCGATTTGCGCATCGTTAAAATCCTGCTTGCAGCGCTCGCGGTCGTGGCTCTCGCGCCCTATGTGGTCGCGCCGTTCTACCGCACTGGGCATCCGGTTTCGACGCTGATGGCGTGGCGCTCGCTGACGGGCGCACCGATGCACCGGGAATGGATCGATCTGTCGGCGATGTCGCCCTATCTGCCGCGCGCGGTGGTGGCGGCCGAGGACGCCCATTTCTGCAAGCACCATGGCATCGACTGGGGCGCGCTGCGCGAGGCCATCGACGATGCCAGGGAGGACGGCACCGCCTTCCGCGGCGCCTCCACCATCACCCAGCAGGTGGCGAAAAACCTGTTTCTCTGGCAGGGGCGGGATTTCATCCGCAAGGCGTTGGAATTCCCGCTGGCGCTGTGGATCGACTTTGTGCTGCCCAAGCACCGGATCCTGGAAATCTACCTCAATATCGCCGAGCTCGGTCCGCAGGGCCAGTTTGGGGCGGAAACCGGCAGCGCCTATGCCTTCGGCAGGTCGGCGGCCAATCTCTCCTCCCGGGAGGCGGCGCTTCTGGCCTCGATCCTGCCGAATCCGGTCAAACGCAGCGCCAGGACCCCGGGCCCGGGTGTCCGGCGGCTGGCCGGGACCTATGTGGCAAGGGCGCAGGCTTCCTCGCTTTTGACCTGCTGGCGGGAAAATCGCTGATTTCGAGCCCTTTTCGAGCGCATTTTCCGCTCCTGAACCCTAGCTTTACGGCCAGCCTTCCTCTATAAGCCCGGCCTTGATCGGCATTCAGCTCGCCCCGTATTGCGGGTGCTGAGCCGTCCCTCCGCGGACGATGCCCCTATGAACACCAATCCCTAGAGGATATTGAAATGGCCGTTCCGAGACGAAAAACTTCGCCGTCGCGCCGTGGCATGCGCCGCTCGGCAGACGCCATCAAGAAGCCGACCTATGTGGAAGACAAGGACTCCGGTGAGCTCCGTCGTCCGCATCATCTCGACCTCAAGACCGGCATGTACAAGGGCCGTCAGGTTCTGAAGAAGAAAGAGTCCTGATCTCAGGGGCTTTTCTTTGGGGCAGGTCGATTGAGCCTGCCTGATTTCGGCCAACCCGTGAGATATGAGAGTGGCGGCGGCGGAGCAAAAGCTTCGCCGCCGCATTGTCCTGCCCGAACATCTTGATCGAGAAGGCGCTTTGCCGATGGTCGGTTTCCCGCTGCTTCTGATTCCGCTCGCGGTGTACAACATCATCGCCTTCCTGATGCCCACCGTGTCCTTCTCGGACGTGCTGTTCAGGGTGCCGATGATCACGGGCGAGACCTGGCCGGTCACGCTTGCCGATCTGCTGCTCGCGCTCGGCGTGCTGCTGCTGCTGCTCGAAGTGGTCAAGGGCGCGCGGCCCGGTGCGAAATTCCTGATGGATCATCTGCTGTCGCTGATCATCTTCGGCGCGGCCGCAGCCGAATTCGTAATGTGGCCCAAATTCGGCAACTCCACCTACTTCCTGCTCGTGCTCCTTGCGATGGCCGATTTCCTCGGCGGCATCGCCCAGCGCGCGCGCCGCCGCATCACCTATGTTGCTGCCGAGGCCGTGGTGTCGCCACGCAAGGCGAAGCGGCAGGCCGAGGCGTCGGCGCCAGTGACCACGTTCGAGCCGAAATATCCCGAACCCGCTCCGCAGCCGCCCACGCCCTCGGCGCAATCGGTTGCCGAATCCGTCTTGATGGATCACCCCGCGCCGAAGCCCACGATCGCGCCATCGCCGGAAATTCCTTCGCCGCATTTGCAGCCGGGCAACGGCACGCCGCCCTCGCCCGAAGAGCCGCGGTGATCGAACCCCCGAAGCTTCCGCGGCGTCATGGCCGCGACAAGCCCGGCCATGACGAATCTCTCGACGCAGTGAGCGCGCGGCGACGATCGTCCTGAAAGCCGGGTTACGCCACCTGCCGCGTGCGCGAACTGACACTGGGCAGCGGGCGCTTGCTGCCATAGGCCATGCGTGCGTCCTCGGACGAGCCGCGGCGCAGCCGGCTTGCCTGGGGCAGATGCTCGGCGTTGGCGATCAGCTGGGTGACAAAGCTCGGATCGGGGCGCGTCAGCGGCACTTTGCGGACCAGCTGTAGAACCGGCGTGAGCGGGACCAGCGCGGTACTGGCTTCCCGCGTTGTCTCGTCGATCTGATCCACATTCACCATCGCAACACCGCTAATCCGGTTGAACTGGCGCGTTTTGGGACGTTGGCGCCGGTGCATGTGATGGTCTCGCAAGGCCTATGCCGGTCGAGCCTATTTCGTTCCAAGCGGGTCGGAAACGTGGTTTCCAAATTGTTTATGAACTTTGCCTAGGGTCGAGGGCGAATCTGGCCGTATTCTGTGCCGGCTCAGGACTCCCCCGCTGTCCCGAAACGAGGCGCTTTTGACCCCAGCATTGCCCCAAGCCTCCGAGATCCTGGCCGCCCTTGGCCAGGCCGTGTTCGTCTGGGATCTCGCCAGCGACGCCATCGTCTGGGGGGAGCAGGCGGGCGCCGTCTTCCCCGGCATTCCCGCCGAGCGGCTTGCGACCGGTGCCGAGTTCGCCAAGCTGATCGAGCCCGCGCAAACGCTGCGGAGCGCGGCGCTGGCGCAGACCTCAGCCGTGCACGGCGCCGACGGCACGCCCTACCGGGTCGAATATGGTGTGCGCATGAGCGCTTCCGATCCCGTGGTCTGGATCGAGGAGACCGGCCGCTGGTTCGCCGGCCCCGACGGCCGCCCGGTGCGTGCGATCGGCTCCGTGCGCATCAACAACGAGCGGCATGCCCGCGACGAGGAACTGACGAAGCTCGCGCGGCTCGACCCGCTCACCGGCGAGCTCAATCGTTCCCATCTGACCGCGGCGCTGGCCGAAGCGATCGAGGAGACGAGTCGTTTCCGCTCGACCGCGGCCTTCATGCTGGTCGGCATAGATCATCTCGCCCGCGTCAATGACGCCTTCGGTTTCGACGTTGCCGATGCCGTGATCCTCGACGTCGCCAAGCGCATTCGCGCGCGGCTGCGCGGCGGCGATGTGCTCGGCCGCTTCTCCGGCAACAAGTTCGGATTGATCCTGAAGAACTGCACCGTCGATGACATGAACGTCGCCGCAGAGCGCTTTCTCGCCGGCATCCGTAACGAGGTGGTGCCGACCCGATCCGGCCCGGTGTCCGTCACCGCCTCGATCGGCGCCGTCAGCCTGCCGCGCTATGCCCGCAATACCGACGAGGCGATCAATCGCGCCCACGAGACGCTGGATGCGGCCAAGCGCCGGCGCGCCGGCTCGTTCGCCGCGTGGCGTCCGAATGCCGAGCGCGACGCCCAGCGCCGCGTCAATATCCGCGTCACCGACGAGATCGTCACGGCGCTGAACGAGCGCCGCATCAAGCTCGCTTACGAGCCGGTGGTGTCGGCTGCGACGCGCGAGGGCGCGTTCCACGAATGTCTGGTGCGGATGGATCAGGGCGATGGCCAGGTGCTGCTCGCGCCCGACATCGTGCCGGTCGCCGAGCGGCTCGGCCTCATCCGCCTCGTCGATCACCGCGTGCTCGAACTGGTGGTCGCCGAGCTCGCAGCCGCGCCGGATATCCGGCTCAGTCTCAACATCTCGCCTGATACCACGATGGACCCCGACTGGTGGGCGGGAATCGAATCGCTGATGCGCGCTCATCCCGGCGTCGCCGAGCGCCTGATCGTGGAGATCACCGAGACGGTCGCGATCCAGGACATCGACGATGTTCGTGCCTTCGTCAGCCGGCTCAAGAATTTCGGCAGCCGCATCGCCATCGACGATTTCGGCGCCGGCTACACCTCGTTCAGCAACTTACGCAAGCTCGGCGTCGATATCGTCAAGATCGACGGCGCCTTCGTGCAGAACATCACCCACTCGGCCGACGACCGCGCCTTTGTGCAGACCCTGATCGATCTCGCCCGCCGCCTCGAGATCAAGACCGTGGCCGAATGGGTGCAGGACGAAGAGGCCGCCACCATGCTGCGCGACTGGGGCTGCGACTACATCCAAGGCCGCCTGATCGGGCTGGCATCAGCCGACCGCCCATGGTGTCCGTCGCCGGACACCGCGCTGCCCGCGGCAAGCTGAGAAGCTGTCGGGTAGGCAAACGCGCACTTGCGCTGTGCCCGCCATGTCGGGCCGAAGGCAACGAATTTCTCCCTTGAAATCAACGCCCATTCTACTGTGCATGGGGTTGTTTTCGCGGATATTCACGACAAGAAGCTCACGCCACGCGGCGAACCGCGTTCAGCGTTTCGATGGTCAACCCCACCTCGGCGGCCGGGCAGGGCTTGCCGAAATAGTAGCCCTGTACGGCGGTGCAGCCGCATTCGCGCACGAAGTCGAGCTGCTCCACCGTCTCGACCCCTTCCGCTGTGGTCTCGACGCCGAGCACGGAGCCGAGGCTCGCGATGGTGCGGACGATGGCGACGCTCTCCGGGCTTTCGCCGAGCGTGCCGACGAAGGAGCGGTCGATCTTGATGCGGTCGAACGGAAACTTGCGCAAATAGCTCAGCGAGGAATAGCCGACCCCGAAATCGTCGAGGCTGACGCGCACCCCGAGGGCGCGGAGCTGGTGCAGGATCCCGATCGTCGCTTCGCTGTCGTCGAGCAGCGCGGTCTCGGTGACTTCGAGCTCGAGTCGCTGCGGCGGCAGGCCGGCTTCCGCAAGCGCGCTCGTGACCATCGCCACCAGTCCGCGCGAGCGGAACTGGACCGGCGACAGGTTCACTGCGACTGTGACCTCGGGCCATGACGCGGCCGTGGCGCAGGCTGTGCGCAGCACCCATTCGCCGATCGGAACGATCAGCCCATTCTCTTCGGCGATCGGAATGAAATCGGCCGGCGAGACGAAGCCGCGCGAGGGATGTCTCCAGCGCAGCAGCGCCTCGAAGCCGGTGAGCTCGATGCTGTCGAGCCGCACCTGCGGCTGGAACACCAGATGGAACTGATTGGACTCCAGCGCGCCGCGCAGATCCTGCTCGAGCGCGTGCCGGCTGCGCGCCGATTCCTCCATCTCGGGCTCGAACAGCTGATAGGCGCCGCGGCCCTTGGCCTTGGCCTGGTACAGCGCGAGGTCGGCGCATTTCATCAGCTCATCGGCATCAAGGCCGTGATCGGGCGCGATCGCGATGCCGACGGAGACCCCGATATGGATCGACTGGCTTTCCAGCGGCGGCGGCCGGCCGATGATCTCGACGAGGCGTCGCGCCAGCTTTTCCGCCGATTGCGGCTGCGGGCCGCGCTGGAGCACGGCGAACTCGTCGCCGCCGAGGCGGGCGACGGTGTCGTGCTCGCCGACGTTCTCCCTCAGTCGCGCCGCGACCCAGCGTAGCAGCCGGTCGCCGGCGGCGTGGCCGAGCCGGTCGTTGACGGTCTTGAAATTGTCGAGGTCGAAGCACAGCACGGCCATGGCACCGCCGGCGATCGCGACCTGGTTCAGCCCCTCGCCCATCTTCTCGCGGAACAGAGTGCGGTTGGGCAGGTCCGTCAGAGAGTCGTGCCGCGCCATGTGCGCGACGCGGGCCTGGGCCTTGTGCCAATCGGTCACGTCCTCATAGGTAACGACCCAGCCGCCATGCTCCATCCGCTTGTGGTTGAGCTTGATGATGCGGCCGTCGCTCAAATGGCGATGCAGCGTATGCTCACCCTCGCGCAGCCGCTCGACATAGTCGGCGTAAAGCTTGGCGCCGGTCATGTTGGGGTGGATGCCGAGATCGCAGCTGTGCTCCATGATCTCGCGCATCGAGACGCCGGGCTTTACGATGTCGGGGGACAGGCCATACATCTCGATGTAGCGGCGGTTGCAGACGATCACGTGCAGGCTCGCGTCGAGCATGCACAGGCCCTGGCCCATGTTGTTCAGCGCCGCGTCGAAGCGGCGATACTGCTCGCTCAGCTCCTCGACCGCACGTTCGCGCTCGGTGATGTCCTCATAGGTGGCGACGAAGCCACCCTCGGCCAGCGCGCAATAGCGCACCGAGATCACCGTGTCGTTGCTCATGCGCCGGCGCATGGGGGAGGTATCGTTGTTTTCGACGCGGGCGCGGGCGGCCTCGAGGATCTGCTGCGGGCTGTATTCGGAAACGAAGGCGCCGTTCGCCATCGAGCGTTCGATCAGCTCGGAGAGGTGCGTTCCGGGCTTGCTCTCCTCCGGAGAGAGCCGATAGATCTCCTGATAGGTGGAATTGCAGATGCGCAGGCGCATGTCGCTGTCGTAGAAGGCGAGGCCCTGGGCCATGTTTTCGAGCGCGGCATCCAGCATCAGGTTCTGCTGCTTCAGCGTCTCTTCGCGTTGCAACCGCTCGGTGACATCCTCATGCACCGTGACCCAGCCGCCGTCGGGCATGAACCGGGATACGGCCTGCACTTTTCGGCCGTCATGGCACGTCACGAGAATTGTCTTCGGGCTTCTCGTCCTGATGTCGCTGGTCCGGGCGTTGCGGAACTCGTTTGCGGACATCTCCGCCCGGTTGCCGCGCGATAGCCAGTGGTCGATCGCCGCGCCGTGCGCGATGCCGGGCTTCAAGATCTCGGAGTCGAGACCGTAGAGTTGCAGGAAGCGCTCGTTGCAGACGACGACACGGCCATCGGCGTCGTACAGGATGAGGCCGTGCGACATGTGGGCAAGCGCGTGCTGGCTGCGCTCCGTCTGCAGTTGCAGCTCGGCCTCGAGGCGGGCGAGGCGGGTGACGTCGTCGCAAATCGTCATCCAGCCACCGTCGGGGAGCGGCTTCAGTTCCAGCGTGATGACGAGGCCGCTTGCGAGTGTCTGCCGCGTCTGGAACGGCTTGCCGGCCGCAATCAGTGCGATCCGCGAAGCGTAGAGCGCATCGAGCTCGCTCGCCGGGATGTTTCCACGTGCTGCGCTGTGGGCGAGCACGTCGCGGTAGCTCGTTCCGAGCCGGACGATGTCGGCCGACATATCGAACAGCGTCAGGTAGCGCGTATTGATCAGCACGATCCGGTTGTCGGCGTCGTAGACGCAAACGCCTTGTTCCATGCGATCGAGCGCCAGCTGGCTCAGCGACAGCAGGGCCTCCTGGCCTTGCTCGCGGCGCGCACCGAACTCGTTGTCGCGGCTCGACGTCATGGGATCAGCGGGATCTCGGCGGCAATGGACTTAACGCAACGTAATTCAGCCACGGAGCGTAGCGAAGAGGCGGGAAAATTCCCTTAAGCGCCGTAGTTTACGGAGGGTGACTGGCGATACGGAGCGAGCGCTCAAACAGCCTGTCCGCAAGGTGATAGCAAGGCCGTACGCCTACGGCCCGTACAATACGAGTTCCGTGTCGGCGAGATCGGCCAGCCGCGGGCGATGCGGACCCTTGAAATATTTGCGGCCGCGCCGCTCGGTATAAAGACCGACAAGGCCGGGGATGGGCTCGTTGGAATCGACGATCACCGAGATTTTGCCGAGCCGCAGCAACAGCCGGCCGATGCGCCCGGCGCAGGCGGCGTATTCGGCGGCGCTGCGGCAGTAGATCAACTGCATCGCGGGCGGTGCGATGAAACCGCGGCGGATGCGCACCGGTTGCAGGATAAAGGGGAAGACGCCTTTGGGCGTGCGGCAGACCAGGCTGAGGCAATTATAGCGCGCGTGTCGCGTCAGCAGCTCCGTCTCGGCCTCCGACAACCCCTCGATCTGCTTGGCGTGCGGGGAGATGACTTCAATCTTGCTCCAGCGCGGGGCGCGCGACAGCGCCGGCACCGAAAAGAACAGGCCACGACAATAGGCGCGAAAGCCCTGCGTTTCGATAATCGGCCAGGTCCACACCGCCGGGCTGATGTTGAGATAGGTCACGTGCTTGTGCCGTTGTGCAATTTTGGTCAACAGCGGCGCGTAATTGCGGTAGGCGGGCTCGACATACCAGCTCGACAGATTGCACTGGATGGCGGTCTCCTCGCCGTCCTTGCGCGCGGTGTAGATCAGCAGCAGCACGCCAACGGGCTCGCCGTCGTTGTCGAGCATGTAGCCGAAGCGCGGATAGCCCTCCGGCACCGGCCGGAAGGCCTGCCGGCGCAGGCCCTGGATCCAGTAATTGCGCGGCCGGCCGACGAAGCCGCGCGTCAGCAAGTCCGCGATGGCGTCAACATCGGACTCGGTGATCTCGCGACATCGGACTTTGGTATGGATCACGCTCGTCTCGCCCGTGGAAATGGTCGGCCTCTTACCTTAACGCCAGCCTTCGCCGTGGGCCTCAGTCGCAACGTGCGGCTGCATGCCCATGACGTCCCGCACCTTGGCGGGCCAGGCGGAGAGATCGGTGCCGTGGGTGTGGAACATCGCGACCGCCAGGCGATCCATGCCGAAGGCGACGCAGCCGGTGTGCGCCGGCTCGCCATTGGCATCCTGGATGCCCCAGGTCGTGCCGAAATGTTCGCGGTGGTAGTTGAAGCTCATGCAGGCGGTCGGCTGCTCCTCCGAGCGCAGTGGGATCAGGAGCTCGAACTTGAGCTGCTGCTGCTTCTGGCTGACCGCCTTCATCTGCCCGACGCGCCCAAAAAACGGATCGCTGGCATAGTCGACGCGGAAGGAGAGGCCGAGATCGGTCGCGATCTTCTGCGCGCGCACCATCCAGCGCTCGCGAAAATCGGCGACGTCATCGGGCGTGCCGATGCAGACATATTCGCGCATCCGGAACGATTGCAGCCGGTCGAGATGCTTCGACGGCTCGCGGCGGAAGCAGTCGGCCGCGACGTCGAAGCGCAGGCCACCCTTCGGCAAAGGTCCGCGGCTGGCCGCGATCGGATAGACGGGGTAGCAGGCGGCGGGCGACAGCACGAGGTCGGCTGGCGACAGCGACGTGGTCCAGTCGCCGCCGGCATCGAAGCGGCTCACCGCGGCATTGATCTCGCGTTCGGTGCCGTGCAGGCCGCAGACGCAGCCGAGCAGGTTCGGAAAGCTCTTGAGGTAGCCGGATTTTTCCAGCTGGGCGCGGCTCATCACCGGAGGGAAACGCAGCGCTTCCGTGCCGGATTCGCGGTGGCTGGTGATCAGCGCGGCGAGCTTCTCCACCACGCCTTCGTAGAGCGCGGTGCGGGCGTAAACACCGTCCGAGCCCATACGGTGGAATAGCTTGTCGGCGAGATGATCGAGCGGATCGACGATCTCGGGGGCAGTCTCGGGCGAATTGGGGAGGACGGCAACGTTCATGGTTCGATGTCCTGCTATCTTGAAATTGTTCTTGTTGATTTAGTCACGAAGACTCGCCGGCACGCCGCTCATCAGCGTCGACGTGGCGGCGTTTGCCAGAATGCGGTCGTTGTTGATCATGATCGGCGACGACAACACGTCGCGCAGATGGCGACCCATCGTGAACTCGCCGTCATTGCGATAGCCCGAGAGACCCGCTGTGCGCATCGCATGCATCACGGTCTCGACCGCGAGCTCGGAGGCCTGCACCTTCAACAGCGTGATCGAGGACTGGAAGTCGAGCGACCCAAGCGCACGTTCGTCATGTTCGAGGCGGGCGAAGGCGTCGAGATTGGCCGAGATGAGCGCGCGGAGTTTTGCCAGCGACATTTTTGCGGCGGTGAAATGCGCGGCGGCCGGCGGCATCTGACCGCCGGAGCTGCGAGCGGCCTTGCGGATGAAGGCCTGCGCGCGCGTCACCGCCGCGGCGGCAATGCCGGCCCAGGCCGACGACCAGCACAGATGCGCGAACGGCGTCATGGTCTGGGCGTGGATCTTGTCATAGGATTCGGGGAAGACGCGGTCGGCGGGACAGTCGACCCTGAGCTCGAAACCGGTCGAGCAGGTGCCGCGCATGCCGAGCGTTTCCCAGCCCAGCGTCTGCTTCAGCGAATAATCGTCCTTGGCGAGCGCCAGCAGCACCTGATCGGAGGCCGCGGCCTCGGTGGCGCGGCGGGCAATGGTGACGAGGCCGTCGGCCTCGGCGCCGTAGGAGATCACGGTGGCGTCGCGCAGCAGCGAGATGGTGTCGCCGGCGTGGTCGACGGCTGCCGCGCTGGCGCGGATGTTGCCGCCGTTCTGGCCTTCGGTCGTGGAGGAGGCGAGCAGCCATTGGTCGCGGGCGACCCGGCGCATCATGGTCTCCATCCAGGGAATACCGTGCCCGTGGCGGACGATGCAGGCGACTTTGGTCTGGTGCATTGCGTAGACCATCGCCGTCGAGGCGCATGCGCGCCCAAGCGTGTAGCAGATGTCGGTGACGTCGTAGATCGAGGCGCCAAAGCCGCCGAACTCGACCGGGATCATGACGCCAAGCAGCTTCTGCTCACGCGCGGCATCGAAAGCCCTGTGGGGAAAGCGAGCGTCGCGATCGACGCCGTCGGCATCGGCTGCAGCCACGCTGGCGGTTCGAGCGGCGCGCTCGATGAGGGAAGGGCCCTGCTCGAGCAGGCTTGTCTGTGTCTCGTCGACAGTGAGGACTGCTTCACGCACGTTCATACTCGTCCGCCTCCGGTTTGCCGTTCAGGATCGTCGGCATCATTCGCGATGCGCGTCAGCGATCCTCCGACCATCTTTGCTTGTGAAACGAGGCTACGGATTTAATTCAAATTCGTCGATGAAATAGAGGGTAAACGAACCTCAATTCCGAACGAACAGTTAAAGCCGAGTTGTTCGCATGGCCCGGATTTCGGCGATCGCGTTAGGGTTCTGGAAGAAGCTGGAATTCCAGACAATCTGAGTCATCGTTTACTAAGAAACGCGAAGTAATGGTGGCGCCCATTGCGGGATCGGCCCGTCGTGCGCATCGTGCCCGGCACCGGCCCGACTTTCATGGATGGATGGGAATTTGCCGATGCAGGCCTTCGACACCGATTTGCGTCATCGCATCACCATGCTGGTGAAGGGCATCCTCGAGCAGAACTCGCTCGCCGCCGATGTCACGCCGCAGGCCAGGCTCGTCGATGTCGGCTTGACCTCGATGGACATGGTCAATCTGATGCTGGGCGTCGAAGCCGAGTTCGACTTCACCATTCCGCAGGCCGAGATCACGCCGGAGAATTTCCAGTCCGTCGAGACGCTGGAACGCATGGTTGCGACCCAGCTGAAGTTGGCGAAAGCGGCTTAATCAGGCGCCCACCTGCCTCCCGGCGGGACCCCATCAGCCCCGTTCCAAATCCGCCCCAAAACTGGCATAGCTTAACCATGTCGCACGTGGCGGATAGGGTGAAGCAGGCATGGCGCAGGCGGTATTGGGCATCATCGGCGGCTCCGGCATCTATGATTTGCCGGGTCTCGAAGGCGCGCACGAAGAGATGATCAGGAGCCCCTGGGGAGAGCCGTCGGCGCCCGTGCGGCGTGGCACCATCGCCGGTCTGCCGATCGTGTTCCTGCCGCGCCATGACAAGGGGCACCGGCTGTCGCCCTCCGACATCAACTATCGCGCCAATATCGACGTGCTGAAGCGCGCCGGCGTCACCGACCTGATCTCGCTCTCGGCCTGCGGTTCCTTCAAGGAAGAGCTGCCGCCCGGCACCTTCGTTCTCGTCGATCA
Source organism: Bradyrhizobium sp. CCBAU 51627 (assembly GCF_028128765.1). Taxonomy (GTDB): domain Bacteria; phylum Pseudomonadota; class Alphaproteobacteria; order Rhizobiales; family Xanthobacteraceae; genus Bradyrhizobium. The sequence continues at coordinate 548,305 of NZ_LBJG01000023.1, read as the reverse complement.
GTTCGTCGACCGCACCCATAAGCGCGAGAGTTCGTTTTTCGGCAAAGGCTGCGTCGCGCATGTCTCGATGGCGCATCCGGTCTCTCCGCGGCTGCGGATCCATCTTGCGGCGGCGGCAGAGGCCGAGGGCATCGCGATCGCGCGCGGCGGCACCTATGTCTGCATGGAGGGGCCGCAGTTCTCCACCTATGCGGAGAGCATGACCTACAAGACGCTGGGCTATTCGGTGATCGGAATGACCAACATGCCCGAAGCAAAGCTCGCCCGCGAGGCCGAGATTTGTTACGCGACCGTCGCGATGGTGACGGATTTCGACTGCTGGCATCCGGATCACGACGCGGTCACCGTGCAGGATATCATCCGCGTGCTCACCTCGAACGCCGACAAGGCCAAGGCGCTGGTGGCGCGGCTGGCGAAGGAGTTTCCACGCGAGCACGAGCCGTGCCCGATCGGTTCGGATCGTGCGCTGGACACCGCGCTGATCACCGCGCCCGAGGCGCGCGATCCCGAACTTCTGAACAAGCTCGATGCAGTGGCCGGGCGCATTTTGCGCGGTTGAGACGCGGGAAGAACGAAAAGGCAGAACGCCATGAAGGTCGACGGCAAGCATTTTCGCAGCATCTGGCGCGAACGCGACGGCTGGTCGGTGGGTGCGATCGACCAGCGCCGGTTGCCGCACGAGTTCGTCATTGCGAAGCTGACCTCGTGCGAGGACGCAGCGGTGGCGATCCGCGACATGCTGGTGCGCGGCGCGCCGCTGATCGGCGCGACGGCGGCCTACGGCATGGCGCTCGCGATGCGCGCGGACGCCTCCGACGCCGGGCTTAGGCGCGCTTACGATACCCTGGTCGTGGCGCGGCCGACCGCGATCAATCTGAAATGGGCGCTGGACGAGATGCGCGCGGCGCTTGCGCCGATCGATCCGGCCGAACGGGCCGAGGCGGCTTACGTCCGCGCCGACGAGATCGTCGAGCAGGACGTCGAGATCAACCGCGGCATCGCGGCCAACGGCCTTGCGCTGATCGAGGCGATCGTGGCCAGGAAGACGCCGGGCGAGACGGTCAACGTGCTGACCCATTGCAACGCCGGCTGGCTTGCCACCGTCGACTGGGGCACCGCAACCGCGCCGATCTATCTCGCGCATGAGCGCGGTATCAAGATCCATGTCTGGGTCGACGAGACCCGTCCGCGCAATCAGGGCGCCTCGCTTACGGCCTGGGAGCTCGGCCATCACGGCGTACCGCACACCGTCATCCCGGACAATACCGGCGGGCACCTGATGCAGCACGGCATGGTCGATCTCGCCATCGTCGGCACCGACCGCGTCGCCGCCAATGGCGACGTCTGCAACAAGATCGGCACCTATCTGAAGGCGTTGGCCGCGCACGACAATGGCGTGCCTTTTTACGTCGCACTTCCATCGCCCACGATCGACTTTGCCGTCGATGACGGCATTCGCGACATTCCAATCGAGCAGCGCAGCGGGGTGGAGGTCACGGACATGACCGGCCGCACCGCCGACGGCCGCCTGGAGACGGTGCGCATCGTGCCGGAGGGCTCGCCGGTCGCGAACTACGCCTTCGACGTGACGCCGGCACGCCTCGTTACCGGCCTCATTACCGAGCGCGGCGTGCTGAAGCCCGACCGCGCCTCGCTGGCCGCCGCGTTTCCCGAGCGGATCGCCGCTGCAGCGGAGTAGGCTCTATTCGACCGATCTCTCGCCGCATCCGTCGTTGGGAGCGTAGCGAAGCAATCCAGAATCTCTCCGCGGAAAGACTCTGGATTGCTTCGCTGCGCTCGCAATGACGAGGATGATAGACTACCCCAGCTTCATTCCCGTCGCGGCTTCGAGCTCGGCGATTGCCTGCGCGCCGCTCGTGACCTTGATCGTGGTCATGCCCATCTCCCGCGCGGGCTTCAGATTGACGCCAAGATCGTCGAGATAGACGCAGGTCTTCGGATCAACTTTCAGCGTCTCGACCATCAGCTGGTAAATGCGCGGGTCCGGCTTGCGCAGGCCGATCTTGGCGGATTCGATGACGTGGTCGAACAGCACCATCACCTCGGCGACATAGAGCGAGCGCCCGGTCATGCTGCCGATGGCGTTGGCCGGCAAATTGTTGGTGATGCAGCCCGTCTTGAACTGCGCCTTGATGCGCTTCAGTGCATCGACCATCTCGGGGCGCAGGTCGCCCTGGAGCAGGGGCAGCACGTCGCGTCCGCGCACTTCGGCGCCCAGCGCGAGTGATTCCGCCGCGAACAACGCGTCAAACGTCTCGATATCGACTTCCGCGCGCTCGAACTTCGCCCAGGCGTTCTCCAGATGATTGGCGGCATTGGTGCGCCTGATAATGTCAACGGGCAAACCGCGCTCGCTCTCGAATCGCGCAAACGCTTCGAATGGCGAGCTCGTCAACACGCCGCCAAAATCAAAGATCACAGCCTCGATCGCCAATGTCGTGCCCTCGTCAATTCCTTCCCAAGAGGGCTAGCATGCGCTATCGGCAAGGGCCAGTCCCGACGCCAGAGCGTGTTCCCATGAAGAAGCTCGTCATTCTCATCACAGCAGCCTTGCTGCTTGCCCCGCCCGCTCACGCCATCGTCGGCGGCGGCACGCCGCAGACGGAAGGCGTTGCACACGCGGTCGTCACCATCGTCGGTTCGCGTGGCAATTTCTGCACCGGCACTCTGATCGCCCCGAAGGTCGTGCTGACGGTTGCTCACTGCGTGCAGCCGGGCGCCGACTACAAGATCGTCGATCGCGGCGCTGACGGTCAGCCGCAATTGCTGAACGTGCGTACCGCTGCGATCCATCCGGGCTTCAACATGCAGGCGATGCAGGCGCATCGCGCCACTGCCGACGTGGCATTGTTGCAACTTGAAATTCCATTTAAGGGAAAATCGACCGTGCCGGTCGGTTCGCCCAGTATTCCGATCCGGGTCGGCAGCCGTTTTACCATCGCGGGCATTGGCGTCACTGTGCGCGGCGATGGCAAGAGCGGCGGTGCGACACGGGTTGCCGGTCTCGTCGTGACCGGGCAGCCCGGCACTTTCCAGATCCGCCTGGTTGATCCCGTAACCAACGGTGTTCGCGATGGAATCGGCGCCTGCACCGGCGATTCCGGCGGCCCCGTATTCGAGGACAGACCTGATGGCGCGGTGCTTGTTGGCGTCATCAGCTGGTCGACGGGGCCGAATGGCGCTGCCGGCTGCGGTGGATTGACCGGGGTTACGCCGCTGACGCTGTACCGTGACTGGATCTTGCAGACCGCGCGGAGCTGGGGCGCGGCGTTGTAGTTTGATTGCGACTTGATCTATGTCATTTTGCGAGGGAAGCGCGGCGGGCGAACATGACCGTCGCGGGGGAAACGCGTCGCCAGTCAAAGGCGGCCTGAAAATGACAAGGCATAGAAGCAACAATGAATGTCGCTGTTCGCACTCACGCCACGACCCAACAGGCTTCAGAGCATTTCGACGTACTGATCGTCGGCGCCGGCATCTCCGGCATCGGCAGCGCCTATCACATCGAAAAGCAGCTTCCGGGCACGAGCTACGTCATCCTGGAAACGCAGGCGACGTTCGGCGGCACCTGGAGCACGCATCGCTATCCCGGCATTCGCTCCGACAGCGATCTCCATACCTTCGGCTACAGCTTCAAGCCCTGGGTCGGGCCGCCGATCGCAACCGCCGAGGAAATCCTCGCCTACATGCAGGAGGTGATCGACGACAACGATATCGCCCGCCACATTCGCTACAAGCACAAGATCATTTCGGCGAGCTGGTCGAGCGAACAGAATCTCTGGACCATCGAAGCCGTGACGACCGACGCCGGCGAGGCAAAGACCTTCACCGCCAACTTCCTCTGGATGTGCCAGGGCTACTACCGCCATTCCGAAGGCTACACACCGGAATGGAAGGGAATGGATCGCTTCAGGGGGCGCATCGTCCATCCGCAGACCTGGCCTGACGATATCGATCTCGCGGACAAGAAGGTCGTCGTGATCGGGTCGGGCGCTACCGCGGCGACTCTGGTGCCGAACATCGCGGATAGTTGCGCGCATGTCACCATGCTGCAGCGCTCGCCGACCTATTTCCGCCTGGGGCGCAACGCCATCGAGATCGCGGAGGAATTGCGCCGGCTTCAGGTTGACGAGGCCTGGATCCACGAAATCGTCCGCCGCAAGATCCTGTTCGAGCAGGATGCGTTCACGAAGCTCTGCCTCTCCAAGCCTGAGCAGGTGAAGAAGGAGCTGGTCGGCCAGATCAGCGCCGTGCTCGGTCCGGACTACGATGTCGAAAAGCACTTTACGCCGAGCTATCGGCCGTGGCGCCAGCGCATCGCTTTCGTGCCGGACGCCGATCTGTTCAAGGGCATCGCCAGCGGCAAGGCGTCCGTGGTCACCGACGAGATCGAGTGCTTTGTCGAGAACGGCATTCAGCTCAAATCCGGCAAGCTGCTCGAAGCCGACGTCATCGTCACCGCGACCGGCTTCAATCTCTCGGCGCTCGGCGACATCGCCTTCGAGATCGACGGCAAGCCGCTCGCTTTCGGCGACACCGTGACCTACCGCGGCATGATGTTCACGGGCGTGCCGAACATGGTTTGGGTGTTCGGCTATTTCCGCGCGAGCTGGACCCTGCGTGTCGACCTCGTTGCGGATTTCGTCTGCCGCCTGCTCGGCCACATGAAGGCGAAGGGGGCGAAGAAGGTCGAGGTCAAGCTGCGGCCCGAAGACCACAACATGCCGATCCTGCCCTGGATCGATCCGGAAAACTTCAACCCCGGCTACATCATGCGCAACATGAATCTGCTGCCCAAGCGCGGCGACAAGCCGGAATGGCAGCACAGCCAGGACTACTGGACCGAGAAGGACGAGATCCCGAAGACGGATCTCGATGACAAGGCGTTTGTGTATGGGTGAGGGAGGCTAGAGCATGATCCGGAAGCGCAGCGGTTTTCCGAGAAGATCATGCTCAAACAACGAGCTAAAGCGCGATGACGATTCATCCAAATCTCATCGCGCTTTAGCGTCGGCTCTTTGCCTTGCCGGAGGCTCTACCGCTTCGGCTGCGTTGGCTTGCGTGGCGGGCGGGGGGCGGCCGCGGGCGTTGGTATTCCGCTCATCCTGTTCGCGGCCTCGCTGACATCGAGCAGCGAGCGGCGGGTATCTTCGAGGAAGCTTGCCGACTTCTTCTTCATGGTGTCGGCGAGTTCGTGCAGCCCCTTCATCTTCTCGAACAGCTCGTCCGCCTTGCCGTCGACGAAGCCGGGCACCACGCCTTCGATTTTCGTGACCGCCTTGTCGAAACCCGCAAAGGCGTTGTCGACCTTGAGCATCACCGCGTCGATCTCGTCGCCCTTGCTCCTGAGGTCGGCGGTATAGGTCTCGAACGTGCGCAGGCCGTCCTTGATCGCGGGTGCGTTGCTGACGATGGTACGATCGACACTGTGCAGCGTGTCGACAATGGATTCAGCGTCGCTGAGGTCGGCGATCAGAACCGGAATACCGTCCGAATCCAGCGGCACGGGCGGTGCGGACGGCGCGCCGCCGATCAGCGAGACCGCGGCGACTCCGGTGAGGCCCTGGAACTCGATGCCGGCCACCGTGTCCTTGCGGATCGGTGTGGTGTTGTCGAGCGATACCAGGGCCACGACCTTGCGCGGACTCTCCAGCTTGATCGACAGGATCTGGCCGGCGGGGACGCCGTCGAAATTGACCGGGCCGCCGCGGCGCAGGCCGCTCGCGGAGCCACCTTCGAACACGACGCGCAACTGACTGCGACTCTGGATGGTGCGCCATTTCTGCATGCCGAGCACGCCGCCGAACGCTACGGCGATCACCGTCAGCGTCGTCGTTCCGATCACCAGATTGCTCGCGCGTGCCATGCGGATGCGATTTTACGACCAAAGCAGGGAGGTTGGAAGGAGTCGCAAAGGTACGCAGGGCAGGTTAGGGAAGCGTAACCGGCGCTTTCGCCAACGCCGTCTCGGAATTTGGCGGATCACGCGTTCGCAGATCCGCCCTGCGCGACATCAGTGCCTGGCTGCGCGTTTTGCCGCAGCGTTGTTCAACACGATCAGCGCGTCAACCGCGACACCGGTCTTGGCATTGATCAGGAACGGATTGACGTCGATCGAGGCGATGCGGTCGCCAGCATCCGCGATCAGGTTGGACAGGCCGACCAGCGCCTTGACGGCGGATGCCTCGTGCAGCGCCGGCTTGCCGCGATAGCCGCGCATCTTGATGCCGGCCTTGGTGCGGCCGATCAGGAGCCGCGCCTCGGCTTCGTCCAGCGGCGCGCCTGATAGCGCCACGTCCTTCATCAGCTCGATGTCGATGCCGCCGGTCCCGAACAGCACGACCGGCCCCATCTCGGCGTCGAGGGAGGCGCCGACCACGAGTTCAAGGTCGGCCTTCACCTGCTGTGCGATCAAGATGCCGTCGAGCTTCGGCTTGCCCTTCAACCTGGCCACCCGGGCGGTGATGTCGGCAAACGCCTTCTTCACCCCGGCTGCGGTATTGAGGTTCAGCACAACGCCGCCGATGTCGGATTTGTGCAGGATCTCGGCGCTGACGACCTTGGCCACGACCGGAAAGCCGATCTGCCTGGCGATCTTCGCGGCCTCGGCCGCCGTCTGCGCGATTCCCTCCTTCGAGACCGGGATGCCATAGGCCTTCAGCAGCTTCTTGGAGGCGACCTCGTCGAGCGCGGCGCCACTCGCCGAGCTCAGCGCCTTCTCCAGCACGGCGCGCGCGGCGGGCTTCGAGCTCGAGACGATGTCGGGTACTTCCTTGCGTAGCCTCGCATAGGCGAGCAGCGACTTGATCGCGGTCACTGCGCGGTCCATGCCCTGCATCACCGCGAGATGCGGCAGCGACTTGCGCAAGCCTTTGGTGAATTCGGTGAAGCCGATCGACATCGCGCTGATGTAGATCACCGGCTTCGAAGCGCGGCTCGCCATCCCGTTGACGATCCGCAAATTGCGCTCGCGCTGCTCGTGCGGTGCTTTGGGAAGCTCGGAATCGATGATGACGATGTCGATATCGGGATCGTCGATCATCAGCTGGATCGATTTCATGTAGACGGAGGGGTCGACCACCGCGGCAAAGCCCGCATCGAGCGGATTGCCGACGATCGAGCCCGGCCCGAGCATTTTTGCCAGCTCGCTGCTTACATGCGGGCTCAGCGCCGCGAAGTTGAGGCCTTGTGCGTAGAACGCGTCGATCAGCATGCCGCGTTTGCCACCGGATAGGGTGACCGCCGCAAGCCGGTCGCCCTTGGGCACGACAGCGTGGACGAAGCATTCGGTGGTCTCGATCAATTCGTCGAGCCCGCTCACGCGGATCACGCCTTCGCGGGTTGCGATGGCATCAAACGTTTCGATCGAGCCTGCCAGCGCGCCGGTGTGCGCCATCGCGGCGGCGCGGCCGCCTTCCGATGATCCGAGCTTGAGCGCGATCACCGGCTTGCGCGCGGCGCGTGCAGCCTTGCAGGCATCGCGAAACGCCTTGGTGTTGCGCACGCCTTCGAGATAGACCACGATCACCTTGATGCTGGGATCTTCGGCAAAATAGCGCATCAGGTCCGGCGTCTCGAGCCCGGTCTCGTTGCCCGTTGTCACCATGTAGCCGACGCCGACGCCACGATCCTCCAGCGCCTGCCGGATCGCCATCACGATGGCGCCGGACTGGCCGGCGATCGCCACCGCGCCTTGCTCCATGGTGACGACGCGGTCGTCGATATTGGTGAAGAGCTTTTCGCCGGCACTCAAATTGCCGAGGCAATTGGGGCCGGTGACGGCGAGCCCCGTCTCGTGCACGGCCTGTTGCAGCTCTGCGGCGAGCTTCTGGCTCTCCTCATCCTGCAACTCGCTGAAGCCGGAGGTGACGATGGTGGCCGATCGTGCGCCGGCGGCAGCAGCGTCGCGGATCACCTGCACGGCAAAGCGTGCGGGCACCAGCACGAGGACATGATCAGGCTTTTCGGGGAGGCTCGCAAAATTCTTGTAGCAAGGCACGCCCCAGATGCTGTCGCGCTTGGCGTTGACAGGATAGAGCCCGCCCTCGTAGCCGTATTTGACCAGATTATTCCAGATGCGCTCGGCGTAATTGCCCGGCTTGTCGGTCGCACCCACCACCACGATGTTGTGTGGATGGAGCATGGCATGGATGCCCTTGACGACGTCACTGGCATCGGGCGGCGGCGACCATGGGCGGGCAGGAACCGATGCAGCAGAGACCTGAGCTTCCATGGCGTGACCTCACCCGTTGTTTTTCTTGGTGGCGCGTCACTCTGTTCTATGGCCAGTTCTTCTCAGTGGCAACCACGTGGTATGCCGCGTGATGGAATGAGCGCTGTGTCGCGGTTATTCATCCGGTTCAATCAGTGTCGCATGGAGGATATAGCGCTCGGGACCGGACGTGACGGCATCGAATGGCCAACAGGTGGAGAGCACCAGTTCAAAATCCCGCGCCGAGGGGGCGATGCCGGATGCGTCGAAACGGACGACAGCCGAGGAATCCGCTCGATAGCGGAAATGTCTGCCATCGCGGCGGGTGATCTCGATGACATCACCGACGGATACATTCCGCAGGAAGCGGAAATGCGTGTCGCGATGTGCGGCATACACGGCAACGCCGCGCTCGCCCGCATCGGCCGTGGAGTCGAGGTGACCGGGTCCGAACGCGAGCGCCTGACCGCTCGTGCCTTCCAGCACGATAGCGCTCGCGCCGATCCGCTTCACCTCGATCCGGGCGACCGGCCAGGTATCCGCCCATGACCACGGCTTGACTATCTGGCCGGTCGCCACGCTTCGGTCGAATGCGCGCTCCAGCAGCACCTGCGCCAGCCAGGCTTTGGCGTGGATGTAGGCGCCGTCGCCGAACAGGATCGTTCCGACCAGCGCCAGGACGAGAGGGGAGATGAAGCGGGACATGAATTCCACCAAGGAAAAAATGCGCGCGCGGCCGTTGGTTTCGGGACGGGCAGCCGCGCGCGCCAAGCAAGAGGAGTTCGGGGTGCTCCTCTCTCAAGCGGCGTCAGTGAGCAAGGTCTGACGCCGGTTGAACACGAACAGGATCAGGGCGAGGGCAAGCATGATCAGGCCCGCGATCATCTTCAGCTCGGCCGAGGTCGCGGTCTTGGGCAGGCGGATCGTATCTGACGTGACGGGAGCTGGCCGCCTTGCCGCGGGCTGGCCCGCATCGGCGCGGCGTTCGCGCAGCTGTGTCGGCGTCAGCTGCGGCCGTTCGCCGAACACCTTTTCGAAATCCCAGCCCGCCGGAAGGTTAATCGGCAACTCGCTGAGCCTGAGCGGCGCGCCTTCGGGACGACTCGGCGTCTTGTCGACCGCGACGAGGCTGGTCAGCCGCGTGACGATCTGATGGTCGAGCGCCAGCGCAAGGATCGTCTTGTCGGTATCCTCCGGCGTCATCTCGCGAAGCGTGCGCGCCACCTCGGCATCGCCGATCTTGCGCCTCGCCCAGAGCTTCGACAGGCCTTTGCCCTCGGCGGCGCCTTGCAGCGGCAGCGTGACCGACCATGGGCGGTCGCCAACGCGGCCCTTGATCTCCAGTGAGCCCGCGAGCTTGTCGAGCTTTGCCGCCAGCACCAGCGGTTCGTCGCGATAGACGTCGGGAATGATCGCGGGCGTGACATCGGCCTTGGCAACGCTGAATTTCGCGCTGAGGCCGGTCACGGCAGGGTTTTCCAGCTTGGCGAACAGGCCGCGCATGCGCTCCTCGACCTGCTCGACGGAGCCGATATGGGTGAAGGCGCCGCGGCCGAGCTCGGCGGCGCGCGTCATCAGATAGGTGTTGGGCGCGGAGCCGATGCCGACCATGAAGATGCGCGAGCGGCTGCGCATCGCGGTGATCGTCTCGAACAATTGCTGCTCGTTGCCGATCGCGCCATCGGTCAGGAACACGATCTGGCGAACCATGTTGGTGTCGCCGAGCTTGTCGGTCAGCGCGGCGCGCATGGCCGGCACCATCTCGGTGCCGCCACGCGCCTGCAAGGCGCTGACGAACGAGGTCGCTTCACCGACATGCGCGGCGTCGGCGGGAACCGAGGTCGGAAACAGCACGTCCATGGTGTCGTCGAAGCGGATCACGTTGAAGCGATCGTTCGGCTGGAGGCGGCCGAGCGCATAAAGCAGGCTGGCCTTGGCCTGCTCGATCGAGGTGCCACCCATCGAGCCGGAATTGTCGATCACGAACACCACTTCGCGCGGCAGCGGCTTCTGCGTGGCCTGCTCGGCGGCCGGCGGCGTGACGAAGGCGAGCAGGTAATCGGCGTCGCCGACATGTTCGCGGAACAGGCCGACCGCCGGCGCCTTTTGGGCGGCCGGCTTCCAGGTCAGTTCGAAGTCGCGATCGGCGGGCACGGGGCCATCGGCAAGCGTCACGACGCGCGACATGTTGTCCGGGCTCTCGACCTTGACGTTATGGTGGTAGCTCTTCACCTCGCCCAGCGCGAAGCCGGCGTTCAGATGCACGGTGATGCTGGTTGGATTGAGCGGCGCATTCCTGGCGGGATCCGCGACCTGCGGCGAGATGCGGTCACGGTCGGGCACCGGGTCCGATGTGGTCGCGCCCCAGCCGGAGCCGTCGTTGCGGAAGTCGACGCTCTGCACGATCGGCGCCGGATTGTAGCGCGGCCCGACAACGAGCGGCACGCGCAACGAATACTCATTGCCGGATTGATGCACCGGTTCCTGATATTCGATCTGCACCAGCACGGTTTCGCCGGGGCCGATATTGGCGACCGAGTTGGTGAAGATGTTGGGCCGCTCCTGCTCGGTGAGCGCGGCCTTCTGGCCGGCACGGCGCGCCTGCTCGTAGATCACGCGGGCCTGCTGACGCTCCTTGATATCGCCGACGATGATGCGGTCGCCGACCACCATCTTCAGCGTGTCGACCGCACCGTCGCTGGCCAACGGATAGACATAGGTCGCCTCGACCCAGCCCTTGGTCGGGTTGCGGAAGACTTGTGTGACGCGCGTGCGCAGCGTCGGACCCGAGACCGTGACGTCGACGTCGATCCCGAGCCGAATGGCTTCGATCGTGCCGCCGTCGTCCTTCAGGAGGAGGGTGCCGGACCTGGCGTCGCCGGGCTGGAGCAGGCTGGCCTGCTGGCTCGTTGTTGCCGACCAGGAGGTCTCAAAACTCACCAGCAGGGCCACGAAGCTGACCAGGAGCACGGCAATGCTTTGCGCCAGGAGAAACAGACCGACCTTGATGAGCCTGTCGAGCCAAAGGTGCTCGTCAGGGTGTTCGTGGCTGTCGACCGTTTCGTAAGTGTCCATTTGGCCTGCTCCCGAAAGCTTTTTGATGGCCCTGAGCATCGGTTGGGAGGGCCTCGTTTCGCGAGCGGAATGATCGGCAATGTTCCGCCGCGGCCGGCCTGGCCGCACCGCCCTTTTGGCTGATATGTCCGGTTTTGTGCTGACTTGTCCGCCCTGCTAGACTGACGGCCGTGGAGCAGGGTTAACGATGCAGACGCAAGACAAGCTCTCTGACAGGCAGCTTTCCGACGAGCAGAGCCGCGAGGTCGCGGAGACGATCCGGGAGGAAATCGCCAGGCGCCGCATTTCGCGGCAGGCGCTGGCCGAGCAGGCCAAGCTCAGCCTGTCGACATTGGAGAAGGCGCTCGGCGGTCGCCGCCCGTTCACGCTGGCCACCACGGTTCGGCTGGAGCAGGCGCTCGGCGTCTCGTTGCGCAAGAGCACTATCGTGCCGTCGCCCACGGCCGGCAGCGATGTCGCGCCGGACAGTCTCGGCGCCTATTCGCATCGCGCCGTCACCTGGCTCGAGGGTGTCTACATTACGCTGCGGCCGTCGTTCGGGGACAAGGATGCGATCTTCGCCTATCGCACCGAGATCGTCTGGGAGCCAAAGGTCTCCTCGCTGGTTTTCCGCGAGGGTGATCGCACCGATGCGGCCTATGAGCACACCGGCGAGGTTGCCGTGCCGCATCAATCCGGATTCATCTACCTCGTCATCAACAAGCATGGTCAGCACCGCGTCATCACGGTGTCGCGGCCGACTGTGGCCGGCGCGATGTACGGCATCATCTCGACGCTGCGCGCCGGCGCCGGCTCGCAACTCACACCGGTCGCGGCACCGATCGCCTATGTACCGCTCAGGAATGTCCCGACGCCGTCGCTGGGGCGGGTCGCGCCTGGCGACCCAAACCATGCACTCTATCGCGATCATTTGCGCCGTACGGTCGACGAATCGTTCGCGCTCTTTCTGCCGGGATAGCCCGCCCTCGCGGCTCGCATAAATAGCGGCCGCGAGGCCGCTTTTTCCTTGAGAGGTGCGGGCTCGTCGCGAGCTAGCCGCTCGGCTCGGCGCTGATGATGGGGCCGAACAGCTCCCACTGGCCGCTCTTGAACCGCCACATCTTGAGCTGCTCGATCGGCGCAAAATCGGCGGCCGAGGTGTTGATCGTGATCCCCGGGATCAGCGTATCGGGCGTGAAGTCCTTCAGGCTGGCGGCCTGTTTCATCACGTTCTCGTGCGTGAGATTGTCGCCTGCCTGCTTCAGCACCTGCACCATGGTCTGGGCTGCGGCATAGCCGTAGACCAGATTGGCGTCCGAAATGTTGGCGCCGGGCATGTATTTCTCGATGAAGGCCATGAACTTCTTCATGCCGGCGTCGTCCTTCCATTGCGGATCCGAGGCGTCCTTGAGGTAGCCGGCCGAGAGCACGCCTTCAGGAGATGAAATTGATCTTGCGGCCGTTGATGCCGCCCTGCTCGTTGATCATCTTGAAATAGGCATCCTCGGTCTTGCCGATGATGCCGTAGGCGGACGCCGGACCGGAATAGGCCTCGACATTGCCGATCTTGATCTCGGTGTCGGTGACGCCGGTGTCGTAGGCTTTTTGTGCGTTGGCGGCCTGGACCGAAAGCAATGTCAGGGCCGCCGCGGCGGCGAGCAGGGAGAGTTTCCTGTTCTTCATGGAAATTCCTTGGATGCTTCCTTGGGTTTCTTGTTGGATGGAGCATTTCAAAACAAAAACGCGCCCGCGAGAGGGCGCTTTGATCAGGCGTTGGCGACTTTCTTGTCGACTTCGGAGGCGACCGAAAACTCCTTGCGCAAGGTCGGCTTGTGGATCTTGCCGGTCGCGTTGCGCGGCAGCGCATCGACGAAGCGGATCTGGCGCGGGCATTTGAAGCGCGCGAGATTGGCCGCGCAATGCGCCAAGACATCGGACTCGATCAGCCGCTGGCCCGGCTTCACCGCAACGATGGCAAGGCCGACTTCGCCCCATTGTGGATCGGGAATGCCGATCACGGCCGCTTCCGCGATCGCGGTGAGCTGGTGCAGGACGTTCTCGACCTCGGCCGGGTACACGTTCTCGCCGCCGGAGATGTACATGTCCTTCCAGCGGTCGACGATGTAGTAAAACCCTTCTTCATCGACGCGCGTGGCATCCCCGGTGTGCAGCCAGCCGTCGGTGAAGGAGGTCTTGTTCGCCTCCGGCCGGTTCCAGTAGCCTGGGGTGATGTTCGGGCCCTTGACCCAGAGCTCGCCGAGCTCGCCGACATCGGCATCGCTGCCGTCGGGGCGGACGATGCGCACCTCGGTGTGCAGCACCGGCTTGCCGGCGGAGCCGGCCTTCCGTGCCGCATCCTCGCGATCCAGCACCAGCACCGCCGGGGAGGTCTCGGTCATGCCGTAGCCCTGCTGAAGCGCGACGCCGCGCGCCTCCCACACTTTCAGAAGCGGCACCGGCATCGGCGCGCCGCCGACGCCACAGACGATCAATCGGGACAGATCAGTCGTTGCGAAAGCCGGATGCTGCGCGATGAACTGGTAGATCGCAGGCACGCCGAAGAACACGTTGATGCCTTGCGCGGGATCGTTGATCAAGCCGAGCGCCGTGCCGGGATCGAACGCGCGCATGATCATCACGGTGCCGCCGGCATGCAGCACCGGATTGGTGTAGCAATTCAGCCCGCCGGTGTGGAACAGCGGCAGCACGGTCAGCAGCACCGAGGCCGGTCCGATGCAGGCGGGACCGCCGAGATTGACGCAATTCCAGAAGGTCATGCCATGGGTGATGGTCGCGCCCTTCGGATGGCCCGTGGTGCCCGACGTGTACATGATGGTCGAGACATCATCGAGCGTGACCTCTTCGGCGCGGTCGAGCGGCTTTGCTGAGCCGATGCCGGCTTCGTAAGAGCCGCCCGGGCCGAGCAGCAGGCTGGTCGCGACGTTGCAGAGTTTGGCGACGGTGAGCGCCGTCTCGGCCAGATCAGCGTCGTGGATCATCACAACAGGCGCGCAATCGGCGGTGATGAACTGAAGCTCGGGGACGGTGAGGCGAGTGTTCAGCGGCACGAAGACGGCGCCCAATCGTCCGCAGGCGAACTGCACCTCCAAGGTATCGGTTGTGTTCAGAGCCAGCACTGTGACGCGGTCGCCGCGCGCAATCTTCAGCGTGTGGCGGAAGAACGAGGCGAGGCGCGAGACGCGGGAATCGAGCTCTGCATAGGTGAAGCGGCGCTCGCTGGAAAGATCGATGGCCGCGAGCCTGGAAGGCGCGCGGCGTGCATGATGAGCGATCCAGTCATAATAACGGACGGCCAACACTCCCTCCCTCGGCGGTCTTGGGCCGCCTGCCTGAATCTTATTGCTGTGCACCATGCCCGGCATGGCCCTGGGAGGCCAGCCGGAGTTTTGTGCAGCAGTCTTTTTTGATTTGGAGTTGGCCTGCGCGGGGTGAAAATCGTCTTGCGTTGAGTTGCTAGAACTCAGCGGCGCGTTGGGCGGCTCCCCAGCCAGCTACTCGGCGCAAGTGAGCCGCCGATGTTCCAGCCATGGTGGAACGAGACGAGTCGTCGAAGGCGAAAGCGCAATGAAGAGCCCGTTCTATACCGCCGAGCACGACGCCTTCCGCGACGTGATGCGCCGCTTCGTCGACAAGGAGATCGCCCCGTTCGCCCATGAGTGGGACGAGGCCGGCGAATTTCCCCGCGCGCTCTATCGCAAGGCGGCCGAGATCGGGCTGCTGGGGCTCGGATTCCCGGAGGAATATGGCGGCATCGCCGCCGACCAGTTCATGAAGATCGTGGCGAGCCAGGAGCTGGCGCGCGCCGGGGCCGGCGGCGTCACGGCCAGCCTGATGAGCCACACCATCGGCTCGCCGCCGATCGCCCGCGCCGCGCGGCCTGAGGTCAAGGCGCGCGTATTGCCGCAGGTGCTGGCAGGCGAGAAGATATCCGCGCTCGCGATCACCGAGCCGGGCGGTGGATCCGACGTCGCGAATCTCAGTACCCGGGCGCGCCGCGACGGCAATCACTACGTCGTGAGCGGCGAGAAGACATTCATCACCTCGGGCATGCGCGCCGATTATCTGACCGTTGCGGTGCGTACCGGTGGTGAGGGCGCCGGCGGCGTCAGCCTGCTCCTGATCGAGGGCGACACACCGGGCCTGTCACGCACCAAGCTGAAAAAGATGGGCTGGTGGGCCTCCGACACCGCGGCGCTGCATTTCGATGACTGCCGCGTGCCGGCCGAGAACCTGATCGGCGAGGAGGGGCGCGGCTTCAAGATCATCATGCAGAATTTCAACAGCGAGCGCATGGGCATGGCGGCGAGCTGCACCGCCTTTGCCCGCGTCTGCCTCGACGAAGCCGTCGCCTACGCCAAGGAGCGCAAGACCTTCGGCAAGCCGCTCGCCCAGCACCAGGTTATCCGCCACAAGATCGTCGACATGGCACAGAGGGTCGCGGCCTCGCAGGCGATGCTGGAGATGCTGGCCTGGCGGCTGGAGCAGGGCGAGAGCCCGGTCGCCGAAATTTGCATGATGAAAAACCAGGCGACGCAGACCATGGCTTTTTGCGCCTCGGAAGCCGTGCAGATCTTCGGCGGCGCCGGCTTCATGCGCGGCATCAAGGCCGAGCGCATCTATCGCGAGGTCAAGGTCAACGCCATCGGCGGCGGCACCGAGGAGATCATGAAGGATCTGGCGTCGCGGCAGATGGGGTTGTAGCCGCGTTCTCCGTCATCCACGTTCTTCTGCCGCGTGACGAAGGCGTGGATGGCCGGGACAAGCCCGGCCATGACGAGCGCATGAGAGATACCGAGAGTTGAGCTGACAAAAATGCTATTCACCGCCGACCACGACGAGATCCGCCGCTCCTTGCAAAAATTCATCGCGAACGAGATCAATCCCAACGTCGATGAATGGGAGAAGGCCGACATCTTCCCGGCGCATGAGCTGTTCAAGAAGATGGGCCGCCTTGGCTTCCTCGGGCTGAACAAGCCGGTCGAGTTCGGCGGCTGCGGTCTCGACTATTCCTATGCGCTGATGATGGCGGAGGAGTTGGGGGCCATCACCTGCGGCGGCGTGCCGATGGCGATCGGCGTGCAGACCGATATGGCGACGCCGGCGCTGGCGCGATTCGGCTCGGACGAGGTGCGGCGCGAGTTTCTGGCGCCGTCGATATCAGGCGACTTTGTCGCCTGCATCGGCGTCTCCGAGCCCGGTGCGGGCTCCGATGTTGCCTCGATCAAAACCAATGCTCGCTCCGACGGCGATGATTATCTCATCACCGGGGGCAAGATGTGGATCACCAACGGCACCCAAGCCGATTGGATCTGCCTGCTGGCCAACACCGGCGATGGGCCTGTTCACCGCAACAAATCGCTGATCTGCGTGCCCATGAAGAGCAAGGGCGTCACCGTTGCCCGCAAGCTCGACAAAATGGGCATGCGCTCGTCGGATACGGCGCAGATCTTCTTCGACAATGTTCGCGTGCCCAAGCGCAACCGGATCGGCGAGGAGGGCAAGGGCTTCACCTACCAGATGATCCAGTTCCAGGAGGAACGGCTCTGGGGCGCAGCGGCCTGCCTCAAGGCGCACGAATACATCATCAACGAGACCATCGAATACACCCGCAACCGCAAGGCGTTCGGCCATAGCATCCTCGACAACCAGGTCGTGCACTTCAAGCTCGCGGAGATGCAGACCGAAGTCGAGCTGTTGCGCGCACTGATCTATCGCGCCGCCGAGCAGCTGGTTGCCGGCGAGGATGTGACGAAGCTTGCGACCATGGCCAAGCTGAAGGCCGGCCGGCTCGGCCGCGAGCTCACCGACGCCTGCTTGCAATATTGGGGCGGAATGGGCTTTACCAACGAGACGCCGGTCAGCCGCGCCTATCGCGACAGCCGTCTGACCTCGATCGGCGGTGGCGCCGACGAGGTCATGCTGATGGTCCTGTGCAAGATGATGGGCACGCTGCCGGGTAGTAAGGGAAACGCCTCATGATCACGCTCTACCATTGCGACGCCGCGCGCTCGTTCCGCCCGCTCTGGATGCTGGAGGAGATGGGGCTGCTTTATGAGCTGAAGATGCTGCCGTTCCCGCCGCGCGTCTTCGCCAAGGAGTATCTCGCGCTCAATCCTTTGGGCACAATTCCGTTCATGGTCGACGGCGAGACCAGGATGACGGAGTCCTCAGGCATCTGCCATTACCTCGGCGTCGTCTACGGCCCGACGCCGCTGATGGTCGGCCCGGAAGATCCCGCCTATGGCGCTTTCCTGAACTGGATGTATTTCAGCGACGCCACGTTAACCTTCCCGCAAACGCTGGTGCTCCGCTACACCCAGCTCGAACCGGAGGAGCGCCGCAACCCGCAGGTGGCCACCGACTACGCCAAATGGTTCTTGGGACGGCTGCGCGCCGTCGAGGCAGCGACCGCCAATGCCGCAACCTTGTGCGCCGGCCGCTTCACCGCCGCCGACATTGTCATCGGTTACGCGCTGCGTCTCGCCGACAATATCGGTCTCGCCAAGGATTTTGGGCCGAATGTCGCGGCCTATTGGGCACGCTTGCAGCAGCGCGACGGCTTCAAGCGCGCGGTTGCGGCGGAGCAGAAGGCCGGCGTCGAGCAGAATGTTGCGCCACGCGTGAGGGCGTAGCATTCCGCAGGATGGGATGATGGTCTGATCGCGGTTCCGGGCGCGGCTCATCGGGCCTCCCGGACGGTAGTCTTTTGCGCGCGATGACAGCGCTACCTCGTCGTGACAGCGCCCAAATTTCCGCTAAGGTGAGCCCCATCCGCAGTGGCCAGAGAGCCGCGCGAGGAGGAGCCCAATGGAATATCACGGTCGCGAATCCGACCATCTGATGCTGATCACACCAGAGCGGGTCTTCTATGCCGGCCTGCTTGGCCGCCCCCGCAAGCGGACCCCGGGCTGCTGCCACGTCTACGTCGCGGTGAAAGGCAGCCTGCATCTGACCATCGACGACGTTCTCGCCTCCGCCGAATTGTTCGTCACCATGCCGAACCAGCGGCATTCCATTGCCAGTGATTATCGCACCGCCATTAGCGTGACGCTCGAGCCGGAAAGCATGGCGGACGGCGTGCTGCAAGACTTGGCCCAGCGGCTGATGGGGCCCGATCGGGCGGCCTATGCCCGCAAAATCCTCGCCGCCTACGCGCTGCTGCGTCAGCGTCGCTATGGCGATATCACCACGGCCGAGTTCGACGAGATGTGCTTTGGCGAGGCGTTGCCGCGCCGCGTGCTCGACCCGCGCGTCACGCGCGCCGTCGCCCGCATCGAGCGCTTCTCGGGCGAGCCGGTGACGGCGGATACCTGCGCTGCGGAAGCCGGCCTCTCCGCCTCGCGCTTCCTGCATTTGTTCAAGGAAGAGACCGGCATCTCGTTCCGCTCCTTCCGCGCCTGGAAGCGCGCGCGGCACCTGCTGCACTTTGCCAATCAGGACCTCAACCTCGCCCATCTCGCGCAGGATATCGGCTACCCCGATTCCACCCATTTCAGCCACTCGATCCGTCGCTTCTACGGATTGAAGCCGCGCGCGATCTTCGTCGGCTCGCGCGACCTTGCGATCTATCGCAGCACCGAGACGGTGCGGATGGCGGAAGCGGGCTAGCGCCGCTCTCGCAAGGTGGGCAAAGGCGCTCTTGCGCCGTGCTCCACCATCTCTCGGAATTGGCAAAGATGGTGGGCAGGCTTCCGCCATCGCGCTGCGAGCTACGGCAGACAAGTCGCCATGCCCAGCCTACAATTCGTCGTTTTTCCCAGCTTCTCCGCGCAAGAAGCCGCATGCCCCGCATCACATGATCGCAGGCGTTGAATTCTCAACGTGCGAGACATCTGGGGCATGAGCGACAAGGCCGTCATCACCTGCGCGCTGAACGGCGTGCTCACCGACCCGAAGCAGCACAACGTGCCCGTGACGCCCGAGCAGATGGCGCGCGAGGCCAAGGCTGCGTTCGATGCCGGCGCGTCCATCATGCATATCCACCTGCGCCAGCAGGCGCCGGACAAGGGCCACCTGCCGTCCTGGGACGTCGCAGTCTCAAAGGAGATCCAGCAGGCGATCCGCGAAGCCTGCCCGGGCGTCATCATCAACCACACCTCGGGCGTATCAGGGCCGAACTATTCTGGCGCGCTCGACTGCATCCGCGAGACCAAGCCGGAGATCGCCGCCTGCAATGCCGGCTCGCTGAACTATCTCAAGGTCAAGGCCGACAACACCTGGGCCTGGCCGCCGATGATGTTCGACAACGCGGTCGAGAAGGTGAAGGATTATCTCGACGTCATGAACGCGGTCGGCACTATCCCCGAGTTCGAATGCTTCGACGTCGGCATCGTCCGCTGCGTCGGCATGTACCACCAGGTCGGCATGTACAAAGGGCCGCTTGAATACAACTTCGTGATGGGCGTTGCCTCCGGCATGCCTGCCGATCCAGAGCTGCTGCCGATTCTGATCAAGCTGAAGCGCCCCGAAGCGCATTGGCAGGTCACGGCCATCGGCCGCGAAGAGATATGGCCGCTGCACCAGCGTTGTGCCGAGCTCGGCGGTCACTTGCGTACCGGCCTCGAGGACGCGTTCTATCTCGCCGACGGCAAGAAGGTGACTTCGAACGGGCAGCTGATCGAGGCCATCGCCGCCTGCGCAAGGCGCGCGGGGCGGGAGATCGCCAGCCCGGCCGAGGCGCGGAAGATCTTTGGGACGAATCGCTGAATGTAGCCCCAGCCGTCATTGCGAGCGACGCGAAGCAATCCAGACTGTCTCGGCAGATACATTTCTGGACTGCTTCGTAGCTTCGCTTCTCGCAATGACGGGTAGGATAGAGCCATGTCCATACTCGAAAACATCATTTCCCCCGGCGGCGCCGCCTATCACGCCAACCGCGACGGCATGCTTGGCTTGATCAATCGCATGCGCGCGCTGGAAGAGCGTACGCGTGCCGCTTCTGCCGTGGCAAAGGATCGTTTCCACAAGCGCGGGCAGCTGCTGCCGCGCGAACGCGTCGCGCTGGTGCTTGATCCCGGCGCACCCTTCATCGAGCTCTCCACGCTCGCCGGCTACATGTTCGACGTGCCCGACGCCAGCAAGAGCGTACCCGGCGGTGGCGTCATCGCCGGTATTGGTTTCGTCTCGGGCATCCGCTGCATGGTCAGCGCCAGCGATTCCGGCATTGATGCCGGCGCGCTGCAGCCCTTCGGCCTCGACAAGACGCTGCGCGTGCAGGAGCTCGCGCTGGAGAACAAGCTGCCTTATGTCCAGCTCGTCGAAAGCGCCGGCGCCAATCTCCTGCGCTACCGCGTCGAGGATTTCGTCCGCGGCGGCAACATCTTTCGCAATCTCGCGCGCCTGTCGGCGGCGGGCCTGCCTGTTGTCACCGTCACGCACGGCTCCTCCACCGCGGGCGGCGCCTACCAGACCGGTCTCTCGGACTATATCGTCATGGTGCGCGGCCGCACCCGCGCCTTCCTCGCCGGTCCGCCGCTGCTGAAGGCCGCGACCGGCGAGATCGCGACCGAGGAAGAGCTCGGCGGCGCCGAGATGCACACGCAGATCTCCGGCCTCGGCGATTATCTCGCCGAGGACGATCGCGACGCGTTGCGGATCGCGCGTGAGATCATGGCTGCGCTGGAATGGGAGCGGCCGGGCCGGACGTCGTCGGACTTCAAGCCACCGCGCTACGATCAGGACGAGCTGCTCGGCATCATGCCGATGGACCACAAGCGCCCCGTGGACATGAAGCAGGTGATCGCGCGCATCGTCGACGACTCCGATTTCACCGAAATGGCGCCGGATTACGGCCCGGCCACCGCTTGCGGGCACGCCCGCATCGAGGGGCAGGCGATCGGCATCATCACCAACAACGGGCCGCTCGATCCCGCCGGTGCCAACAAGGCGACGCATTTCATCCAGGCCTGCTGCCAGACCCGGACGCCGATCCTCTATCTCAACAACACCACCGGCTACATGGTCGGCAAGGCCTATGAAGAAGCCGGCATGATCAAGCACGGCTCCAAGATGATCCAGGCGGTGACCTCGGCGACGGTGCCGCAGATCACCATCTATTGCGGCGCCTCGTTCGGCGCCGGCAATTACGGCATGTGCGGCCGAGGCTTCCATCCGCGCTTCTGCTTCTCCTGGCCCAACGCCAAGACCGCGGTGATGGGCGGCGAGCAGGCCGCCGAGACCATGGCGATCGTGACCGAAGCTGCTGCCGCCCGCCGCGGCAAGCCGGTTGAACGGGAAAAGCTCGATGCGATGAAGGCTGAGATCATCGGCGTATTCGACGGCCAGATGGACGTGTTCTCGACCAGCGCGCGCGTGCTCGACGACGGCGTGATCGATCCGCGCGATACCCGCGCGGTGCTGTCCGAGGTGCTCGCGATCTGCCGTGAGGGCGATGCGCGCACACCTCAGCGCATGCAGTTTTCGGTGGCCCGCCCATGAGGAACGGATCAGCGCAGCACCGGCCGTTCTTCAAGCTCCTCGTCGCCAATCGCGGCGAGATCGCACTGCGCGTGATGCGCAGCGCGCGACAGCTCGGCCTGGGCGTCGTCGCGGTCTATTCGGATGCCGATCGCGACGCGCTCCACGTCAGGCAGGCAGATCAGGCCGTGCGGATCGGCGAAGCCTTGCCGGCGCAATCCTATCTCAACATTCCCGCGATTATTGCCGCGGCCAGGGCGAGCGGCGCGGACGCCGTGCATCCCGGCTACGGCTTCCTCGCCGAGAACGAGGATTTCGCGCAGGCCTGCAGGGATGCCGGTCTCGTCTTCATTGGTCCGTCGCCGCAGGCGATCGAGGCGATGGGCAACAAGGCCGGCGCCAAGGAGATCATGAAGAAGGCCGGTGTCCCTGTCGTGCCCGGCTACCAGGGCACGGATCAGGGCGACGAGATCATGCTCGCGGAAGCCATAAAGATCGGCTTCCCTGTCATGATCAAGGCCGTCGCGGGCGGTGGCGGTCGCGGCATGCGACTGGTCACTGACGCGGCAGCTTTCCCGGATGCATTGCGGAGCGCGCGGTCGGAGGCGAAGGCGGCGTTCGGCGATCCCACAGTCATTCTCGAGCGCGCGATCCAGAATCCCCGCCACATCGAGATCCAGGTGTTCGGCGACAGCTACGGCAACGCCATTCATCTCGGCGAGCGGGACTGTTCGGTGCAGCGGCGGCACCAGAAGCTGATCGAGGAGGCGCCGTCGCCCGCGGTCACGCCGGGGCTGCGCGCGAAGATGGGTGAGGTCGCGGTCGCTGCTGTGAAGGCGCTGCGCTATGAGGGCGCCGGGACGCTGGAGTTCCTGCTCGATGCCAGCGGCGAGTTCTACTTCATGGAGATGAACACCCGTCTCCAGGTCGAGCATCCCGTCACCGAAGCGATCACCGGGCTCGATCTCGTCGAGCTGCAGCTGCGCGTCGCGCGCGGTGAGCCGCTGCCAGTGAAGCAGCAGGATATCAAATCCTCCGGCCACGCCATCGAGGTGCGGCTGTGCTCGGAAGATGCCGCGCGGGATTTCATGCCGCAGTCCGGCCGCATGGCGCGCTGGCAGGTGCCTGAGGGCGTTCGCGTCGAGCACGCGCTGCAATCGGGCATCGAGATCCCGCCTTTCTATGATTCGATGATCGCCAAGGTGATCAGCCATGGCGCCACGCGCGAGGAGGCGAGGGGAAAGCTGATCGTCGGGCTGGAACAACTGACCGCGCTTGGCGTGACCACCAACCAGGCGTTCCTGATGTCGTGCCTGCGTCATCCCGGCCTTGCCAGGGGTGAGGCGACCACGGCCTTCATTGGCGCGCATCGCGATGAACTCCTGGCGCCGCCGGCGAATATAGTATTCGACACGGCGCTCGCGGGCCTGCTGCTCTACGTCACCAACCCGCGTGCACCGGCATGGCGGAGCGGCCGGAGCCTGTCGGCAACGTTCCCGCTGCCCGTGAAGATCGAGATCGCAGGCCACGCGCAAGAACTCGAGGTCACGCGCCAGCGTGACGGCAGCTACATCGTTGCCGCGTCCGGCTGCCGGGAAAAGTTCGAGATTGAGCAGCTCGATCCCGACTTCATCCGTTTCCGCCACGACGGTGTGATGGAGAGTGCAAGATTCTTGCGCGACGGCGATCGGCTCCATCTCCAGCATCGCGGCGTCCCGCTCGCGATCACCGATCTCACCCTGGCCGCGCCGAAGGCCGCCGCAAGCAACGGCGGCGACGGCAAGGTCCGCGCCGCCATGAACGGCCGCGTCGTTGCCGTCCTGGTCAAACCGGGCGAGCGCGTCACTGCGGGACAGCCGGTGCTGACGCTGGAGGCGATGAAGATGGAGCACGTCCACAAGGCCGGCGTCGACGGCGTGGTCGCCGCGATCGATGTCGCCGAGGGCGAGCAGGTCACGACGGGACGGATTGTAGTGGAGATTGAAGCATAGCCCCGTGTCCCGGACGCGCGAAGCGCGAGCCGGACCCATGTCTCCCAGCACACAAGCGGCTCTGGGTCCCCGCCTTCGCGAGGACACGAGACCTGGGTCAATTGCTCCGCCCCGTCCCCTCATTGAGCAGGCACGCCACCCGGTGCCCGCCGCCCGCATCCAGCAGCGCCGGCCGCTCCGTCCTGCATCGCTCCATCGCAAACCGGCAGCGGGTGTGAAACGCGCAGCCGGGCGGCGGATTGACGGGGCTCGGCACGTCGCCGTCAACCAGCGGCGCGAGCTTCTTGGCGAGCGGGTTGGCGATCGGAACGGAGGCGAGCAGCGCCTGGGTGTAGGGATGCCTGGGATTGCGGAACAGCTCGTCCTTGTCGGCGATCTCGACGATGCGGCCGAGATACATCACGGCCACGCGGTGGCTGATATGGGCGACCACGGCAAGGTCATGCGCGATGAAGAGGTAGGAGAAGCCGTGCTGTCGCTGCAGGTCGATCAAAAGATTGATCACCTGCGCCTGGATCGAGACGTCGAGCGCGGAGACCGGCTCGTCGCAGACGATCAGCCGCGGCTCCAGTGCGAGCGCCCGCGCGATGCAGATGCGCTGGCGCTGGCCGCCGGAGAATTGATGCGGGAAATTTCCCATCTGGTCGGGCCGCAGGCCCACCTGCTCGAACAACTTTGCGACGCGCGCCTCCAGTGCCTTGCCGGCGGCAAGACCATGGACCGCGATCGGTTCGCCGACGATGTCGCCGGCGGTCATGCGCGGATTGAGCGAAGCGAACGGATCCTGAAACACGATCTGCATCGCGCGGCGGTGTGGGCGCAGCGCCGTCTTGGAGAGATGCGTGATGTCCTCACCGTCAAGACGAATCTGCCCCGAGGTCGGCTCGACCAGCCGCAGCACGCTCCGCGCCACCGTCGACTTGCCGCAGCCGGATTCACCGACCAGGCCGAGCGTCTCGCCCGCGGCAAGCGAAAACGAGACGCCATCAACCGAATGCACGGTGCCGACTTGCCGGCGCAGCACACCGGCACGCAGCGGATAATGCTTCTTGAGGTCGGTGACGTCGAGCAGCGCCTTGGTCATGCCACCTCCGCGACTTCGGCCGCGCGCCAGCAGGCGGCGAGATGGCCGCCGCCCCAGTCGGTCAGCGGCGGATATTCCGCCTCGCAGCGCTTCACCGCGAGCTTGCAGCGCGGCGCGAAGGCGCAGCCCTTCGGCAGCCGCACCAGCGACGGCACGGTGCCGGGGATCTCGTTCAAGCGCTCCTGTGCGGCGACGCCCGGCGCAGGCACTGCCGGGATCGAGGCCATCAGCCCGCGCGTATAGGGATGCTTGGGAGCGGCGAACAACGCTTCGACGCTGGCTTCCTCGACCTTGCGCCCCGCATACATCACGATCACGCGCTGCGCAGTCTGCGCGACGACGCCGAGATCGTGCGTGATCAGCACAAGCCCGGTGCCGAGCTCCTTCTGGAGATCGAGGATCAGCGCCAGGATCTGCGCCTGGATGGTGACATCGAGCGCGGTGGTCGGCTCGTCCGCGATCAGCAGCGCCGGCCGGCAGGCCAGCGCCATCGCGATCATCGCGCGCTGGCGCATGCCGCCGGAGAGCTGGTGCGGGTAGTCGCGCGCACGCCGCGCCGGCTCTGGGATGCGCACCAGCCGCAGCATCTCGACAGCGATGTTGTGGGCCTCCTTGGCCGACATGTCTCGGTGCAGACGCACTGCCTCGACGATCTGGTCGCCGATCCGCATCACCGGATTGAGCGAGGTCATCGGCTCCTGGAAGATCATGGAGATGCGGTTGCCTCTGACCTTGCGCATGTCAGCTTCGTCCAGCGCCAGCAGGTCGGTGCCTTCGAGCGAGACCGAGCCGCCGACGATACGCCCGGGCGGATCTGGCACCAGCCGCATCAGGGACAGCGCGGTGACGCTCTTGCCGCAGCCGGATTCGCCGACGATCGCGAGCGTCTCGCCGCGTTTCACGGTGAAGGAAACGTCGTCAACCGCCTTGAAGAGCCCCGAATTGGTGAAGAACACCGTCTTCAGGTTCTTCACGTCGAGCACGAGATCGGATTTGTGCGCCATCAGCCACGCTGCCGTGGATCGAGGACGTCGCGCAGCGCGTCGCCGAACAGGTTGGCGCCGAACACGGCGAGGCTGATGGCGATGCCCGGGAAGATCACCAGCCATGGTGCGGTGCGGACATATTCCGCGGCGGATTCCGACAGCATGCGCCCCCAGGACGGATATGGCTCGGGGATGCCGAGGCCGAGGAAGGAGAGCGAGGCTTCGGTCAGGATGGTCGAGCCGAGCTGCGCGGTGGCGAGCACGATGAGCGGCGCCAGCGTGTTCGGCAGCACGTGGCGCAGCGCGATGCGGACCTCGCTCATGCCGATCGATTTGGCGGCCTCGACGAATGGCTGCTCGCGCAGTGCCAGCGTGTTGGCACGGGTGACACGCGCCACCGTCGGGATCAGCGGAATGGCGATGGCCAGAATCACGTTCGGCAGCGACGGCCCGAGCGCGGCCGTCATGACCAGCGCCAGCACGAGGAGCGGCAACGCCTGGAGAACGTCGGAGACGCGCTGGAACACGAGGTCGACCCAGCCGGAAAGATAGCCGGAGGTCAGGCCGACGATGACGCCGATCGTCCCACCGAGCGCGGTCGAGCCGAGTCCCACCGCAAGTGAAATCCGCGCGCCATGGATGATGCGGCTGAAGACGTCGCGGCCGAACGAGTCCGTGCCCATCCAGTGCGCCCAGCTCGGGCGCGCCAGCGCGTGCGCGGCATCGACGCTCAGCGGGTCGTAACGTGCGATGAAGTCGGCGAAGATTGCCGTCAGCACGAACAGCATCATGATGACGAGCCCGGCCGCGCCCAGCACGTGCCGCTGCACCAGGAACAGCACGCGCCGCCAGCCGCCGGTGGCATGCGCGCCGGCCCGCCTCAGTTCAACGTCGAAGTCGATCGCGGCCAAGCTGATCTCCTAATCCGTGTACCTGATCCGTGGATCGAACACCGCGTAGAGCATGTCGACGGTGAAATTCGCGAATACGACGACCACCGCGATGAACATCACGAGGTTCTGTACGATCGGATAATCGCGCCAGCGGATCGCCTCGACCAGGAAGCGTGCGACGCCGGGGATGTTGAACACGGTCTCCGTGACGATCAGGCCGCCGATCAGGAATGCCGCCTCGATGCCGATCACGGTGATCACGGGCAGGATCGCGTTCTTCAGCGCGTGGTGATAGTTCACGGCGGCGTCGGATGCGCCCTTGGCGCGGGCGGTGCGGATATAATCCTGCCGCAGCACCTCCAGCATCGAGGATCGCGTGATGCGCATGGTCAGCGCCGAACTGCGGAATCCGACCACCATCGCCGGGATGCAGTAGGTTGCAAGCGCTTCGCCAAGAGTTTGTGGATTGGGATTGAAGATCGGCATCTGTCCGAACATCGCCACCGAGGCGGTGAGGACCAGAAGACCGAGCCAGAACGAGGGCAGCGACAGTCCGCTGAGGCTGACCACGCGCAGCGCGTAATCGAGCCTGGTGCCCTGCTTCACTGCGCTGATGACCCCGAGTGGAATGCCGATCGAGGCCGAGAACAGCAGCGCAAGGCCGGCGAGCCGGGCCGTGATGGGGATGCGCGGCAGGATCTCCTGCAGCGCCGGCTTCTCCGAGACATAGGAGTAGCCGAGATCGCCGTGCAGCAGGCCGCCGATCCAGTGCAGATATTGCACCACCAGCGGCTGGTCGATGCCGAGCTGCTTCTCCAGATCGACCTTGTCGGCCGGATCGACGTAACCCGCGGCCGCGAACAGGATGTCGACGATGTTGCCCGGAACGATGCGCAGAAGGAAGAAGATGACGATCGAGATCCCGAACAGGGTCACGAGCATCAGGAATAGGCGCCGCACCAGATAGGCAAACATCCTTCGCCCTCCGCGCCCTTAGTCTTCAGCCTGGCGCGCTACTTGTCGAGCCACACATCCTCGAATCGAAATCCGTTGTAGGAGCTGTTGGACATGATCGTGATCCCCTTGACATAGGGCTGCCAGCAGGTGCCGGCCCGCGCATGGAAGATGATCGGACGGGCGACGTCCTCCTGCAGCTTCTTGTCGATGTCCCAGACCAGCGGCTTGCGCTTGGCGATGTCGATCTCCTGCGACTGCACGTCGAACAGCTTCTCGATCTCCTTGTTGCAGTAGTTGGTGTAGTTCCGCTCCGAGCCGCAGGAATAGTTCTCGTAGAAGGACTGGTCGGGATCGTCGACGGAATTGCCGGTCAAATTGAGGCCGAGCATGTAGTCCTTGCGCGCGACTTTTGGGAACCAGTTGGCGGTCTCCACGACGTCGAGCTCGCCGTCGATATAGATGCTCTTGAGCTGGTCGATCAGGATCACCGCCGGGTCGCGATATTCCGCCAGATTGCGCGTCGAAACCTTCACGGCGAGATGCTTGTCGGGGCCGTAGCCCGCCTTCTGCATCAGCTTCTTGGCTTCCTCGCGATTTGCGTTCACGTCCGGACCGTAGCCCGGAATGCTCTGCAGCTTGTCCTTGGGCATGCCCCAGATGCCCTGCGGCGGCGGCAGCATGGTGCCGCCGATGTCGGCCTGGCCTTCGAACAGGATGTCGACGAAGGCCTTGCGGTCGAGCGCCATGGCCATCGCCCTGCGAATATCTATGTTGTCGAACGGCGGGGAGGTCGAATTGACGATGATGTTGGTCGAAACATTGGTCGGCTCGACGACGCAGACCGCTTTCGGTGCCTGCGACTTGATGTCCTTCAGCAGCGGGATGGTGATGTGGGTCGGGAAAGTCATATCGAACTTTCCGGCGACGAAGGCGAGGATCGCGGTCGAGCGGTTCGGGATGATGGTGTATTCGATGCCGTCGAGATAGGGCAGGCCCTTCTTCCAATAGTCCGGATTTCGCGTCAGCTTGATCGATTCATTGGCCTTGAACTCGACGAACTTGTACGGGCCGGTCCCGATCGGGTGGGTGCGCATGTCCGCCGGCGAGACGTGGCAGGGATAGATCGGCGTATAACCGGAGGCGAGCATCGCCAGCAACGAAGGTTGCGGCCGCTTCAGGTCGAAGGAGACCTCGAAGTCGCCGTTGGGCGTGACGTCGTTGACTTCGCTGTACCAGGCCTTGCGCGGATTCTGCCGCAGTTTCTGCTGCGATTTGCCCATCAGGAGATCGAATGTGCACTTGACGTCGGCCGAGGTGAACGGCTTGCCGTCATGCCATTTGACGCCTTGGCGGAGTTTGAATGTCAGTTTCTTGTTGTCGCTGCTCCAGGACCAGCTCTCGGCCAGCTCAGGCCGGAGGGTGTCAGGACTGTTCTGCGCGATGTGCTGGTCGTAGATGACGAGATTGTTGAACACGCCCATGAAGGGCACGTTGACCGAATAGGTCGCGCCCTCGAGGATCGACGCATTCGCCGGACTGTCGCGGTGGTACATCCGCAGGATTCCGCCCTGCTTGGGCTCGCCGGCGGTCGCAATGGTCGAAAACGCCAGCAAAGATAGCGCCGCCGTCGCGGCGAGCGCCCGCACGCTCCGCATCCTCGTCCTCCCTGGACATCGGCCTTTTCGCGGCCTGTTTGTCTCCGACGATAGCCGACGCGCATGGAGGGAGGCAACCGGCTAACGCGCTTTATGGCCTCGGCAATTTGGATGACGTAATGCCGCAGGAATTTCACGCTTTCACAATGTGAGAGTGCAGGTGCGAAGGGTTCCGATGCGGATGTCGCGCGATGTTGCGCCAACGAACTCCGCCGTCGTCCTGGCGAACGCCAGGACCCATTATCCAGGAGGGTGTTTAGCGAAGACTGGTGGTTCGGTATTGCTACCTTCCGCAACCGATAGATCACGCGGTATGGGTCCTGGCGTTCGCCGGGACGACTGTGGAGCTCACACGATCCTCGACGTCTTGTTGCCCCAGTACCGGTCCCTTAGCAGCCGCTTGTACAGCTTCCCCGTCGGCAGCCGCGGCAATTCCTTCTCGAAGTCGACCGAGCGCGGCACCTTCTGCCGTGACAGCGACTGCCCGCAGAAAGCAATCAGCTCTTCGGCCAGCGCGGGACCCGGCACCACGCCGGGCATCGGCTGCACCACCGCCTTCACCTCTTCGCCGAGATCGGCATTGGGCACGCCGAACACCGCCGCATCCGCGATCTTGGGGTGGGTGATCAGCAGATTCTCGCACTCCTGCGGATAGATGTTCACGCCGCCGGAGATGATCATGAAGGTGGCGCGGTCGGTGAGATAGAGGAAGCGGTCGCCGTCGACATAGCCGACATCGCCGACCGTGCTCATGCTGCCGTCAGCCGAGCGCGCCTCCCTGGTCTTCTCGGGATCATTGAAATATTCGAACGGCGATGCGGTCTTGAACCAGACCTGGCCGGGCGTGCCGGTCGGGCATTCCCGCATATTCTCGTCGAGAATGTGGAGGTCGCCGAGCAGCACCTTGCCGACGGTGCCGCGATGGCTGAGCCATTCCTCGCTGTTGCACGCGGTGAATCCGAGGCCCTCGGTCGCACCGTAATATTCATGGATGATCGGCCCCCACCATTCGATCATGTCGTCCTTGACCAGCGCCGGGCAGGGGGCGGCAGCATGGATCGCGATTTCGAGCGAGGAGAGGTCGTAGTGTGAGCGCACCTCCTCGGGCAGCTTGAGCATGCGCGAGAACATCGTCGGCACCAGCTGACTGTGGGTGATGCCCCATTGCTCGACGAGCTGGAGGTAACGTTCCGGATCGAAATGTTCCATGATGATCACGGTGCCGCCCATGCGGATCGTCAGGTTCACCGCGGCCTGCGGCGCGGAATGATAGAGCGGCGCCGGCGACAGATAAACCATGCCCTCGCGGTACTGCCAGAGCTTGGTCAGGAAATCGAACAGCGGCAGATTGTGTTTCGGCGGCTCCTCCGGCAGCGGCCGCAAGATGCCTTTCGGCCGTCCCGTTGTACCCGATGAATAGAGCATCGCGGTGCCAAGCCACTCATCGGCAATCGGCATCTTCGGCAGGTCCGCGGTGACATCAGCCAGTCCAACGATGCGGTCGCTCTCGCCGGGGCCGTCGGCGACGATGCAGAGCCTGACGTCGGGGCAGGCCTGGATCGCCTCGCGCGCAATGTCGAGCTTCGCCACGGACGTGATCAGGATCTTCGACTGGCTGTTGACCAGGAGATAGGCCAGCTCGCCCGGCGTCAGGAAGGAGTTGATGCACGTGTAGTAGAGGCCGGATCGCTCACCCGCGCCGCAGGCTTCGAGATAGCGCGAATTGTTCTCCATGAAGATGGAGTAGTGATCGAGCCGCTTCAGCCCGTGCTTGCGAAACAGATGCGCGAGGCGATTGCTGCGCGCGTCTAACTCGCGATAGGTGACGGTCTCGCCCGTTGCGGCCATGATGAAGGCGGGTTGCAGCGGACGCAGGCGAGCATGCAGACCTGGGTACATCGGTCCTCCGGGCTAAGAAATCATGCGGCGAGATCAAGGATTTCGCATATCTGCGCCGGGCTCTCGATCTTGCGCGGGTTGTGCGGGATCCAGTTCGTGCGCATCGCCTGTTCGGCGATCGCGTCGAAATGCTCGGGCGAGACGCGTACGTCGGCCAGGCTGCGCGGCATGCCGAGCGAGCGGATGAAGGCATCGAGCACGTCGGCGGCGTTGTGGCCGGGAAAGCCCATCGCGGCGGCGACGATCATCTGCCGTTCGGCATTGGCGCTTGCGTTCCAGCGCATCACCGCCGGCAGCATGATGCAGGATGTATAGCCGTGCGGTACGTCGAAGGCGCTGCCCAGCACGTAGCCGATGCCGTGGCTCGCTCCCATCGGCACGCCGGCCGCGAGCGCGCCCATCGACAGCCAGGTGCCGATCTGCGCGTCCATCCGCGCGTCGAGATCGGCCGGATCGGCCTTCACCCGCGGCAGTGCGTCGGCCAGCATGGCGAGGCCCTTCACCGATTGTGCATCGGCATAAGGATGCGTCTCGCGCGAGCAGATCGCCTCGACGCAATGGTCGACGGCGCGGATGCCGGTGGAGAGGAACAGCCATTCCGGCGTGTGCACGGTGATCGCAGGGTCGAGGATGGTCGCGCGCGGCACGGTCAGCGGATGCCGCAGCATCTGCTTCACATGCGTGCTGCGGTCGGTGACGCCCGCGATCGATGAGAACTCGCCGCCGGCGATCGTGGTCGGCACGCTGACCTGGCGCACCGTCGGTGCTGTCAGGTCAGGCGCGACGCCCTTGTGCACGCGGATGCGCTCGATGCCTTCAATCGTGTCGACGCCATTGGCGAGGCAGAGCTGCACCGCCTTGGCGCCGTCGGTGATCGAGCCGCCGCCCACGGTAACGATCAAATCGGCCCCGGCCTCCCGTGCCGCGTTCGTCGCCGCGATCACTGCCTCGCGCGGCGTGTGGGCCGGCATCGCATCGAACAGCCCGGCGCAGCGCGGGCCCAGCGCCTGGACGATTTTTGTGATCTCGTTGGTCTGCCGGTTCAGCGTGCCCGAGACCATCAGGAAGGCGCGCTGCGTTCTCAGCCGGTCCATCTGCGCGACGATCGCCTCAGTCGCCGGATGGCCGAACACGACCTCCTCGATCGCGCCGTAAACGACACGTCCCTGATGCACGCCTGTCCTCCCGGACAATTCGTCTTGTTTTGCAGGGAGTAATCTAGCCGAGCTCACAGAGCCCGTCATGTGCGAAGACGCTGGCGGATCTTTCTCCCTCTCCCCGCATGCGGGGTGAGGCGAACAAGCGCCGTGTCAACCCGCCATCCGGCCAGGGCGTTCTCCGGAGTAATGCACATCTCTTGGTCTTGAAGAGTTCATCATTGCCAACCATCTTGTGGCGCCCGCAGGTAAAAGCGTACCCTGCGTTTTCTGCGGCTCTGATGCGAGGACCTGGGATGAGCGGACCGGACGGAAGCGAGCAATTGGCCAAGACGCACGATTTCGTTCAGCCCAAGCCTTTTGCCAAACCTTATGCCTTGGCCGGCCTGCTCGCCGCGGCATTCGCGCTCAGCGGTTGCGGACAGCCGACCTCGCAAGCGGCCGCACCGCCGCCTCCGCCGGTGACCGTGGCTCAACCGGTCAAGCGCACCGTCACCGATTGGGATGAGTACACCGGCCGGTTCGAGGCCGTCGAGGAGGTGCAGGTGCGCCCCCGCGTCGGCGGCTTCGTCAACTCCGTCGAGTTCCAGGACGGCGCGATCGTTCATCAGGGCGATCTGCTCTACGTCATCGATCCGCGCCCGTTTGAGGCGGTGGCCGAGCAGGCGGACGGCCAGCTCTCCGACGCCCGCGCCAAGGTGGAGCTGGCCAAGCGCGAGCTCGACCGCGGCCTGAACCTGGTGCAGACAAGCGCGGTCTCCGAGCAGGTTGTCGACCAGCGCCGCCAGGCCTTGCAGGCCGCGCACGCCGCCGAGACCCAGGCCGAGGGTGCACTGAAGGCCGCCCGGCTGAACATCGAGTTCACCCATGTCACCGCGCCGATCACCGGCCGCGTCAGCCGCCATCTCGTCAGCCCGGGCAATCTCGTGCAGGGCAGCGACAACGGCTCCTCGACCTTGCTGACGTCGATCGTGACGATGGATCCGATCTACATCTATTTCGACATGGATGAGACCACCTTCATCAAATACAGCAAGCTCTGGTTCGAGGGTAAGCGCCCGAGCTCACGCGACACCGCAAACCCCGTACAGGTGACGCTCGCCGGCGAAACCAAGCCCTCGCATGAAGGCTCCGTCAACTTCCTCGATAACCGCCTCGATGTCTCCACCGGCACGCTGCGCAGCCGCGCTGTTGTGAAGAACACCGATCTGTCGATCCTGCCCGGCCAGTTCGGCCGCGTCAGGCTGATCGGCAGCGCGCCCTACGAGGCGCTGTTGGTTCCGGATGCCGCCATCGCGACCGACCAGTCGCGCAAGATCGTGTTCGTGGTGAAGCCTGACGACACTGTCGAAGCGCGGCCCGTGGTGCTCGGGCCGCTCGAGGACGGCCTGCGCGTGATCCGCGAAGGGCTGAAGGCGGAGGACCGCGTCATCGTCAACGGCATCCAGCGCGCCCGCGTCGGCGCCAAGGTCACCCCGCAGACCGCCCAAGCGCCGGCCGGTGCCAAGGCTGGTGACAAGTCATGAATCTTGGCCGTCTCTCCATCAACCAGCCCATCCTAGCGATGGTGCTGTCGATCGTGCTCCTGATCGTCGGCGCGCTCGCTTATTCCACGCTGCCGGTCTCCGAATATCCGCAAGTGGTGCCGCCGACCGTCGTCGTCACCACGCAATATCCGGGCGCCTCGGCGCAGACCGTGTCCGACACAGTCGCAGCTCCGATCGAGCAGCAGATCAACGGCGTCGAGGACATGCTGTATCTCTACAGCCAGGCGACCTCGAACGGCCAGCTCACCATCACCGTCACCTTCAAGCTCGGGACCGATCTCGACAAGGCGCAGGTGCTGGTGCAGAACCGCGTCGCCATCGCGCAGCCGCAGCTCCCGGACGAAGTGCAGCGCAACGGCGTCGTCACGCGCAAGAACTCGCCCGACATCCTGATGGTCGTGTTCATGCTGTCGCCGGACGACACGTTCGACCAGCTCTACATCTCCAACTATGCGCTGCTCCAGGTCCGCGACCAGCTGCTGCGCATCGACGGCGTCGGCGACATCCAGATCTTCGGCGCGCGCGACTATTCGATGCGGCTCTGGCTCGATCCGGACCGCATTGCCAATCTCGGTCTGACCTCGAGCGAGGTGCTGGCCGCGATCCGCGCCCAGAACGTGCAGATCGCCGGCGGCCAGATCGCCGAGCCGCCGATCGCCGACCGCGCCTTCCAGCCGAACCTCGTGTTCACGGGACGCTTGAAAGACAAGAAGCAGTTCGAGGATATCCTGATCAAGGCCGGCTCGGACGGCCGCACCGTGCGCCTGCGCGACGTCGCCCGCATCGAGCTCGGCGCGCTCGCCTATTCGACCAACAGCTTTCTGTTGCGCAAATCGGCAGTCGCCATGCTGGTGACGCAGCGGCCCGGATCGAATGCGCTCGCGACGGCGAAGCACATCTCCGACACCATGACGAAGCTCAAGGCGAGCTTCCCGAAGGGCCTCGACTACAACATCGGCTACAACCCGACCGAGTTCATCGCGCAGTCCGTCCACGAGCTGATCAAGACAATCTACGAGGCCATGCTGCTCGTCGTGGTCGTGGTGCTGGTGTTCCTGCAGGGCTGGCGCCCCGCGATCATCCCGATCATCGCGATTCCGGTCTCGCTGGTCGGCACTTTTGCCGTGATGGCGGCGCTCGGCTTCTCCATCAACAATCTCACGCTGTTCGGGCTCGTGCTCGCCGTCGGCATCGTGGTCGACGACGCCATCGTCGTGGTCGAGAATGTCGAGCGACACCTCGAGCACGGCCTGAGCAGGCGCGACGCGGCGCTGAAGACGATGGAGGAGGTCGGCGGCGCGCTGGTCTCGATTGCGCTGGTGCTGTGCGCCGTGTTCGTGCCGACCGCGTTCCTGGGCGGCATCTCCGGGCAATTCTTCCAGCAATTCGCGGTGACGATCGCGGTTGCGACCGCAATCTCCTGCTTCTGCTCGCTGACCCTGTCGCCGGCGCTGGCCTCGCAGATCCTCACCCCTCATGAAGGGAGGCGGCCGCCCGCCGCCTGGAATCTGATCGCGCGCGGCTGGGGCGCTTTCACCGGTGCGTTCAATCGTGCTTTCGAACGGCTTTCGCATGGCTATGCCGGCGTCGCCGACTTCGTGATCCGGCATTCCGTGGTGATGCTGCTGATTTATGTGGTGCTGATCGGCAGCGCCGGCTGGCTGATCGGGACCACGCCGCAAGGCTTCATTCCGGCGCAGGACCGCGGTTACGTCATCATCTCGGTGCAATTGCCGGGGGCGGCATCGCTCGCGCGCACGACCGAAATCGTCCGCGAGATCGAGCGGATCTCGCTCGATACGCCCGGCATCGTCCGCGTTGCCGCCTTTGCCGGCTTCTCCGGCGCCACGCGCACCCAGGCGGGTAATGCGGCCGCGCTGTTCCCGGTATTCGAAGAGCCCGAGGTGCGCCTGAAGAAGGGGCTGACGGCGAACGCCATCACGGCCGAGCTGCGCAAGCGCCTGGCCGCGATCCAGGGCGCCTTCATCATCGTGATTCCGCCGCCGGCGGTGCCCGGCATCGGTACCGGCGGCGGCTTCACCATCCGCATCCAGGACCGCCAGGGACGTGGGCCGGAGCTGCTGGCCTCGGCGACCGACGAGCTTGTCGCCGCCGCGCGCAAATCGCCCTTGCTGCTCGGCCCCACGGTGTTCTCGCCGTTCTCGGCCAATACGCCGCAGCTGTTCGTCGACATCGACCGCACCAAGGCGCAGAAGCTCGGCGTTCCCATCTCCAACATCAACGACACGATCCAGACCTATTTCGGATCGACCTATGTCAACGACTTCAATCTGTTCGGCCGCACCTATCACGTCACCGCCCAGGCTGATTTCCCGTTCCGGAAAGAACCGAGCGATCTGGCGCGGCTGCGCACGCGTAACGCGTCCGGCGACATGGTGATGCTCGGCAGCGTGGTCGACTTCCGGGATGTCTCCGGCCCCGACCGCGTCGCACGCTACAATCTCTACGCGGCGTCCGAGCTTCAGGGTGAGCCGGCGCCGGGCGTGAGTTCGACCACCGCGCTCAACACCATCAAGAAGCTCGCCGACGAGACCTTGCCGAGCGGCTTCAGCTTCGAGTGGACGGATCTGTCCTATCAGCAGATCAACGGCGGCAATGCCGGCCTTTACGTCTTCCCGATCTGCGTGCTGTTCGTCTATCTCGTGCTCGCAGCGCAATATGGCAGCTGGACGCTGCCGTTCGCGGTGATCCTGATCGTGCCGATGTGCCTGCTCGCCGCAACCATCGGCGTGCGCATCATGGGCCAGGACGTCAACATCCTGACCCAGATCGGCTTCGTCGTGCTGGTGGGATTGGCGGCGAAGAACGCGATCCTCATCGTCGAGTTCGCGCGCGACATCGAGCTCGAAGGCAAGCCGCGGCTGGACGCCGTCATCGAAGCCTGCCGGCTGCGTCTGCGGCCGATCCTGATGACCTCCTTCGCCTTCATCCTCGGCGTGCTGCCGCTGGTGATCTCGTCCGGTTCAGGCTCCGAGATGCGGCAGGCGGTCGGCGTCGCCGTGTTCTTCGGCATGATCGGCGTCACCCTGTTTGGCCTGATGTTCACGCCGATCTTCTATGTGGTGGTGCGGAACCTGGCGGAGGGGCGGAACGAGAAGGGGGCGGTGGTGAGCTCTTAGGTGTCGGGGGCTCGCGCTACGCGCGCCCCGGAACGGCTGCAGAGAATGCTGCACCCAACCTCCATACTAACGGCCAACACGAAATGGATGGGCACGCGCACCGTTCTTCAATAATATCCGCGCGATTTCAAAACAGAATAATGCTGGGAGATAACGGATGAAACCAGTCCTTTTGGCCGCTGCCGCAACGTCCGCACTGTTGCTGGCCGCGCCGGCTTCTGCGCAAGGCGTCAAGATCGGCATTCTCAACGATCAGTCCGGCGTCTACGCCGATTACGGCGGCAAATGGTCGGTCGAAGCGGCCAAGATGGCGATCGAGGATTTCGGCGGCGAGGTGCTCGGCCAGAAGATCGAGCTCGTCACCGCCGACCACCAGAACAAGCCTGACCTCGCCACCTCGATCGCGCGGCGCTGGTACGACGTCGAGAACGTCGACATGATCACGGAGCTGACGACCTCTTCGGTCGCGCTCGCGATCCACGAGCTCTCCAGGGAAAAGAAGAAGATTGACATCGTCGTCGGCGCCGCGACCTCGCGCCTCACCGGCGATGCCTGCCAGCCCTACGGCTTCCACTGGGCGTACGACACCCGCGCGCTCGCGGTCGGCACCGGCGGTGCACTGACCAAAGCCGGCGGTGACACCTGGTTCTTCCTCACCGCGGACTACGCCTTCGGCTATGCGCTGGAGAAGGACACCAGCGAGATCGTCACCGCCAATGGGGGCAAGGTGGTCGGCTCGGTGCGCGTGCCGCTCAACTCTTCCGACTTCTCGTCCTTCCTGCTCCAGGCGCAGAGCTCGAAGGCAAAGATCGTCGGCCTCGCCAATGCGGGCCTCGACACCACCAACTCGATCAAGCAGGCTTCGGAGTTCGGCATCGTCTCCGGCGGCCAGAAGCTCGCTGGCCTGCTGATGACGCTGGCCGAGGTGAACGGCCTCGGGCTTCAGGCCGCGCAGGGCCTGGTGCTCACGGAGGGCTATTACTGGGATCTCAACGACAAGACCCGCAATCTCGGCGAACGCTTCTTCAAGCGGACCGGGCGGATGCCGAGCATGATCCACGCCGGCACCTATTCGGCGACGCTGAGCTACCTCAAGGCGGTAAAGGCGGCCGGCACCAAGGATCCCGATGCGGTCGCCAAGAAGCTGAAGGAGCTGCCGGTCGACGACGATTTCGCGCAAGGCGGCAAGGTGCTCGCAAACGGCCGCATGGTCCACGACATGTATCTGTTCGAGGTCAAGAAGCCCTCGGAATCCAAGAAGCCGT
The DNA here is from genome assembly GCF_028128765.1 of Bradyrhizobium sp. CCBAU 51627. Taxonomy (GTDB): domain Bacteria; phylum Pseudomonadota; class Alphaproteobacteria; order Rhizobiales; family Xanthobacteraceae; genus Bradyrhizobium. The sequence goes on along the minus strand of NZ_LBJG01000023.1, from coordinate 510,007 downwards.
GGGACTATTACAAGCAGCTCGCCGTGGTCCCCGGCGACCAAGCCTTCTTCACCGCCAAGGAAAGTGGCTGCCCGCTGACGAAGTAGCGGTTCAGGCTGCCGCTACCAAGCACCAATGTCGTCCCGGCTTTCGCCGGGACGACAGCGGAATGTGTAGGGGCGCTGGTGCCTCACACCAGCCTCAACATCACCGCGCCCAGCGCCCCCGCCCACAGGGCGATCGCGGCGATGCCCTGGATCGCGAAACCGGGCCCGCGCTTGGCGGCGGCTTGCGAATAGCCGATGAAATAGACGATGCGGCCGATGATCCAGACCGCGCCGACCGCCGCCGCGCCGATGTTGCTGACATAGATCGCGAACAGCCAGAGCGCCGGCAGGAAGATCGGCATCCATTCCAGCGTGTTCATCTGGATGCGGAAGGCACGCTCGAAGTCCGGATGGCCCGACATCGCCGGCGCCTTGACGCCGGTCCTGGCGCGCGAGCGCGAGACGTTGATGCAGGTGAAGAAGTAGAATGCAAGCGCCAGCAGCGTGACGAGGGCGGTGAGATGATACATTGCAAGGTCCATTCAAACGGGTCGCGCTTCAATACCCGGTCAGCTCGAGATAGCCAACGCCCTCATGCGTGCCGGCGAAGCTGATCGGTCCTTCCCAATAGGAGAAGCCGGTCCCCATCCAGGCCTTCGGGTTGAGCGGCTTGCAGAGAATCGAGAACGAGCGCGAAGGGATTTCGATTCGCCATTCCACCGGCAGCTTGCGTCCTGCCACCTCCGCCGTGGCTTTCGGAATCATCTGGATGTCGCCAGCCGCGACCATTTGCGTGTCGCCGCTGGCGCTGATCCAGTTGCCGAGCGGATAGTTCTTGCCGTCCTTCTGGCGCAGCCGGTACAGCATCAGCTTGTCGCCGGTGGAAAGATGCAGCGCCAGCCAGTCCCAGCCGGTCTGGTCGGTATCGAGCGGCTGGCTGCTCCATTCCCTGTCCATCCAGGCCTGGCCCGTCACATCGACCTGGATGTCGTCGATGGTGAGGGTGCCGCGCGCGCGGTAGAACGGCTGGCTGTAATAGTACGATGCCTGCCCGCGCTCGGACTTGCGGCTGTAGCCGTGGTCGCCCTGCAAGACGACGGGGCGGTCGGCCTCGAGCGTCAGCGCGTAGCTGAAATCGGTGCTCGAGGCCTTCAGCGTCACCGGCGCCAAGCTGCGATCGTCGGTGCGGTCGGCACCTTTCATCTCCCAATCGTCGATCCACGCCGCAAACGGCTTGGCGTCGACCCCGGCCTGGCCGATCCCGCCGCGGGAAAACAGCTCGTTGAAGCGGTGGGTGTCGGCGCGCGTCACCGCCGCATGCGCCATCCAGATCTGCCGATTGGCCCAGCCTTCGCCTTGCGCGCCCGGCTTTGCGGCCTGGCGGAACAGCGTCCATTGCAGCCCGCACGCCGCGCCGCTGCTATCGACGAGATTTGCCGTCAGGTACCACCACTCGATGCGAAACTCAGGGTGCGGCCCGTGATCGGCTGGAAAAGCGAATGTCTTTCCAGGCACGACTTTCGCAAAGCCGTCGGCGCGCTCGCCGAGGCCGGCATAGCCTTGCGCTTGGGCCCGGCGCGTGAGCGCCAGCGCGGCGATGCCGCCGGCGAAGGCGCGGCGCGAGAGCTTGTCAGCGCTCATTGGCAAACACCTTGACGAGGCTCGCCGGCTGCATCCGCGCCAGTCGCAGGACCGGCAGCAGCGCAGCCAGCAGCGAGGCGATCAGCGCGACGGCAACCAGCTCGACCAGTTGCAGCGGGAAAACATGAAACGGCAACCGCCAGCCGAATGCTTTCACATTCACGATCGCGATCAGGCACCAGGCCACCAGGAGTCCGAGTGGAACGGCGAGCAGCGAGGTGAACAGCGCGACCGACAGCGTCTTGGTCAGCTCGATCGCGGCCAGGCGCGGCCGCGTGATGCCGATCGCCCAGAGCGGTGCGAGCTGCGGCAGCCGCGAGTTCGCGAGCGTCAGCAGGCTGGTCAAGAGCGCAATGCCGGCGACGCCGAGCGTGAAGGCGTTCAGCGCCGACGTCACCGCAAAGGTGCGGTTGAAGATGCGGATCGATTCCGCCTTCACGGTGGCCTGATCGGCGACGCCGCGGTCGTCGAGCGCAAATCGTTTCTGCAAGGCGGCGATCAAGGCGGCGATCTTGTCGCGCGGGACGATCAGCCCGATCCGGGTCCGCGGCGTCTGTGGAAACTGCCGGATCAGCGCCGCGATATTCACGGCGAGCTGCCCCTTGGGATTGCCGTAGTCGGCATAGATGCCGACGATGTCGAGCTCCCAGGTCCCGCCCGGCGCCGGCACCTCGATGACGTCGCCGACGCGAACGTTGAGGCGGCGGCTCAATTGCTCGCTGATGAAGGCGGCATTGCCCGGCACGAGCTGCGTCCAGGCGCGCGGCGCTGTCTCCAGCAGCGGCCAGCGCTCGCGATAAAGCGGGTGATCGGGCAGGCCGAGCAGTTCCACCGGCTGGCCCGCAACCTGCGTCTCCGCCCGTCCGCCCGACAGGATCGCCTGCACCTCGCTACGGTCCTTCAGCCAATCGCGGATCGCGGCGCCCTGCGCGTTGTCGGCGGCGCTGATGTAGACGTCGGCGGCGAGCCGCCCGTCGAGCCAGCCGACAAAGGTGCGGCTGAACGTTTCCACCATGGTGGAGACCCCGACATTGACGGCGAGCGCGAGCAGCAGCGCCATCAGCGCCAGCGACAGGCCGGAGAGCTGCTGCCGGCTGTCGGCCCAGAACCACAGCGCCAGCGGTCCGCGCGCCAGACGCTGGCCCGCGAGCAAGAGAATCTCGAGGAATGCGGGCAGGATCAGCGCCGCGCCGAGCATCAGCGCCGCCAGCACGCCAAACCCTGCGATCAGCGATTGCCCGTAGTGTAGCAGGAGCAACGCGACCGCGAGCACGGCGCAGGCCGCACAGCTCTGCAGGACGAGCCAGCGGAGCTGTCGCTGTTGCCAGGCGCGCGGCTGCGCCGTCGCCAGCACGGGCATTCTGATAGCCTTGATCAGGCTAGTCGCCGCAGCAACAAGTGCGCCCGCGACGCTGATGCCGATGCCGGCGAGCCACCATTCGGGCCGCAAGCTGAGCTGTCCCGGAATCTGCGCGCCATAGAGTCCGCGCAGCGATGCTGCCACATCTGGCAGCAGCGCCGCCGCGATGACATAGCCGCAGACGAGCCCGATCAAGCCCGCGACCAGCGCCAGCGCGACCAGCTCGACGACCAGCACGCTGTTGACCAGCCGCGCCGAGGCGCCACAGGAGCGCAAGGTGCGCAGCATCGGCAGCCGCTGCTCGAAGGCAAGGCCGACGGCGGAGTTGACGATGAACAGGCCGACGAAGAACGACAGCAGGCCGAAGGCGGTGAGGTTGAGATGGAAACTGTCGGTGAGACGTTCCAGCTCCGTCTCGGCGGTCGGCTGCATCAGCTGCAACCGCTCGCCGACGACGCTCTGCAGTGGCGCGGGCTTGCCCTTCGCCTTTCCGATCAAAAGGCGCGAGACCTGATCCGGCTTGTTGAGCAGCCGCTGTGCCACGCCGATGTCGACCACCAGCACATCAGGCACGAGCTGCGGCAGCACATGCAGCGGCGGCAGCCTGGCGCCGCTGCTGATCGACGGCATCGCGCCTTCGTCCTCCTGCAAATCGGCCAGCGTCTCCCGCGCCACCAGCGTCTGGCCGGGCGCAGCGACGAAGCTGCTGAGGTCCGCGGCGCCGAGGCGGGGTGCGTTGCCGACATCGGCCGGCAGCGTCACCGGCTCGATGCCGAGCAGCCGCATCGATCGCCCGTTGATCTGGACCCGCCCTTCGAGCATCGGCGAAACCGGCCAGCCAGCGCGGCGCAGCTTGACGAACAGGTCTTGCGGGAAGGTCGCCGCATCAGGCGCGACCAGCGTGGCCGTGCGCACGCCGCCGAACGTAGCCGCCGCGCGGTCATAGGCCGTACGGGCCTGCTGGTTGATCGCCTGCACGCCGCTCCACAGCGCGGTCGCCGCGATCAGCCCGATCAGCAGTGTTGCAAACTGCATCCCGTGTCGCCGCCAATGGCTGAGCAGCACCGCCAGCACCCACAGCGCGCGCCTCATGCGATCCGCCCCGCGTGCAGCACGATGTGACGGTCGAGCGTGCCGGCCAGATGCAGGCTGTGCGTCACCATCAGGAAGCCGCACCCGGTGCGCGCGACGAGGTCGCGCGTCAGCGCCAGCACGTCGTCGGCGGTGGCCTCGTCGAGATTACCGGTCGGCTCGTCCGCGAGCAGCAGCAACGGCTTGGTCGCCAGCGCCCGCCCGATCGCGACGCGCTGCTGCTGGCCGCCCGATATTTGCTCTGGATAACGCTTGAGCAGGCTGCCGAGCCCGAGCCGCTCGACCAGCTCCCTGGTCCAGGCCGCATCGTGCCGTCCGGCGATCCGCGCCTGGAAGGCGAGATTGTCGGCGATCGACAGGCTCGGGATCAGGTTGAATTGCTGGAACACCAGGCCGATCCGGTCGCGGCGCAACGCGGCGCGGCCCGCATCCGGCAGCTCGGTGATCTCCGTATCTTCGAGCCGGATCGAGCCGCCATCGGCGGCGTCTAATCCCGCGATCAGATGCAGCAGCGTGCTCTTGCCGCTGCCGGATTCGCCTGTCAGCGCGACGCGCTCGCCGGCCCTGAGGTCGAGGTCGACGCCGCGCAGCACATGGACCGGCTCGCCGGCCGTGGTGAAGGTCTTTGAAAGATTTCGGATGCTGAGCAAGATCAGTGCGCCACACGGAATTAAATCAATGCTGCGTAGCACACTTGGCGTGGAAATGCCGGGGTTGCGTTGCCGATCAAGCCGTTGTTAGCTCGCGGGACGGCCAAATCAAAAGTGCCGACAAAAGAACATACGGGGAGAATGATGAGTGCTCAGCGAACGCCCAATGCGGCGGGCAGGACGGCAGGGGTGTCCCAGGGGACGACGGCGACGCCGAAGGGCGCTTGGACCGTTACCTTTCTCCTCTTTCTCTTCATGGTCGTGAACTTCGCCGACAAGATCGTCGTCGGTCTCGCCGGCGTGCCGATCATGAACGATCTGAAACTCCAGCCGGAGCAGTTCGGGCTTCTTGGCTCCTCGTTCTTCTTCCTGTTCTCGATCTCGGCGATCGTGGTCGGCTTCATCGTCAACAAGGTCGCGACGCGCTATGTGCTGCTGACCTTGGCGGTGATCTGGGCACTGGCCCAGTTTCCGATGGTCGGCACCGTCTCCTTCACCACGCTGCTGATCTGCCGCATCGTGCTGGGCGCGGGCGAAGGCCCGGCCTTCTCGGTTGCGGCGCATGCGATCTACAAATGGTTCCCGGACGAGAAGCGCACGCTGCCGACCGCAATCCTGTCGCAGGGCTCGGCGTTCGGCGTGATCCTGGCCGTGCCGGCGCTGAACTGGGTCATCGTCAATCACTCCTGGCACTATGCCTTCGGCGCGCTCGGTGTCGTCGGCCTGATCTGGGTCTGTGCCTGGCTCGCGCTCGGCATCGAAGGACCGCTCGAGGACACGCCGGCGCTCGCCGCCAATGAGCCGAAGATTCCCTATCTCCAGCTTCTGACCTCGCGCACCTTCCTCGGCTGCGTGATCGCGACCTTCGGCGCCTATTGGGCGCTGTCGCTGGGCCTCACCTGGTTCACGCCATTCATCGTCAAGGGCCTCGGTTTCTCGCAGAGCCAGGCCGGCTTCATCTCGATCCTGCCCTGGGTGTTCGGCGCCACCATCGTCATCCTGACGGGCTGGATCTCGCAGCTGATGATGGCGCGCGGCTACACCACGCGCATTTCGCGCGGTGTGCTCGGCTCGGTGCCGCTGATCGTCGGCGGTCTGATCCTGGCGATGATGCCGCATGTCGCGGGGGCGGGCTTCCAGATCGCGCTGCTCGTGGTCGGCTCCGGCCTGTGCGGCGCGATCTATGTGGTCTGCCCGCCGATGCTCGGCGAGTTCACGCCGGCGTCGCAGCGCGGCGCCGTCATCGCGATCTACGGCGCGCTCTATACGCTCTCCGGCATCATCGCGCCGATGGCGATGGGCACCGTGATCCAGCGCGCCGGCAGCATGCTCGACGGCTACATGACCGGCTTCACCATCAACGCGGTGGTGATGGTCGGCTCCGGCGTGGTCGGCCTGCTGCTGTTGTGGCCGAATACGGAAAAGGCGAGGCTGACGCGTGGTGTGGCTCCGCAGACAGCGGCGCTGAAGCGTGCGGTGTCGCCGACGTAAGGTTTGGTCTAAAGCCCCACCACAAACGCGATTATCGTCCCGGCGAAGGCCGGGACCCAGAACCACAAAAGGGAGTTGGGACGCAGAGCGCCCACTCCGAGTCTTCGCCAAGCCCCTCTCTGGGGGTCGGGTCCCGGCCTTCGCCGGGACGACACTGAATGTGAGGCGCGGTCGTCCCGTCACATACGCAGCTCAGTTTGCCGCCTGCGCACCCCGGATCAACTTCCCCGGACGGCGTCCCGTTGCCTCGCCGCGCCGCCGCGTCACCACGCCTGACACGATTGTCGCGTCATAGCCATCGACATCCTGCAACAGCCTGCGACCGCCGACGGGCAGATCGTAATGCACCTTCGGCGGATGCAGGTGCAGCCTGTCATAGTCGATCACATTGACGTCGGCCTTATAGCCCGGCGCGATCAGCCCGCGGTCGGTCAGTCCCACCGACAGAGCCGTCTTGCGCGACTGCGCGGCGACCACGAACGGGATCGTCAGCTTTTCGCCGCGCGTGCGATCGCGGGTCCAGTGCGTCAGCAGATAGGTCGGGAAGCTGGCATCGCAGATGATGCCGCAATGCGCGCCGCCGTCGGAGAGGCCCGGCACCGATTGCGGGTCGATCAGCATCTCGCGCGTCGCATCGAGATTGCCGTCGGAATAGTTGAGGAACGGCACGTAGAGCATGCCGCGGCCTTCGTCCGACAGCATGGCGTCGTAAGCAAGCTCCTCCGGCTGGCGTCCTTGCCTGCGCGCCTGCGCGCCCAGCGCGTTCTCCGGCGGCTGCTCGTAGTCGGGGGGATCGCCGAGCAGGAACATCTTGTCGTAGTTGGGACGGAAGAACAGCGGGTCGTCGGTGGATGTCGCCGTCTCGCTCAGGATCGCCTTGCGTACCTCGCTCTGACGCAGCCGCGCGAGTCGCTCTTTCAGCGGGAGATGCGCGATCGCCTTGTAGCTTGGATGCGTCTGGAAGGGATTGCGCGACAGCTCGAGCCCGAGCAGGAGGCCGACCGGGCGCGCCGCGATTTGCGCCGTGATGGAGAGGCCGCGCCTCGCGGCCGCATTGATCTCGTCCAGTGTCTGGCGCCAGCGGTTGGGCGACCTGTCATTCTGCGTGATCGAGAACGAGATCGGGCACCTTGTGGAGTCCGCCACCCGCAGCATCATCGGCAGGTCTTCGTGGATGGTGGAGAGGTCCAGCACGAATTGCAGCACGCTGCGGCCCTCGCGATGCATCGCACCCGCAATCGCGGTGAGCTCGTCTTCGCCTGCCTTCAAGGTCGGGGTGAAATCGCCGGTCGAGGTGCGGTGGTTGAGCGTGCGCGAGGTCGAGAAGCCGAGCGCGCCTGATCGCACCGCTTCGCCCGCAAGCTTTGCCATCGCCGCGTTGTCCTCGGCGGTCGAAGGATCCCGACGCGCGCCGCGCTCGCCCATGACATAGACCCGCAGCGCGGCGTGCGGCAGCTGCGCGCCGACATCGATGTCGAAGTCGCGCTTCGACAGCCAGTCCATATAGTCCGGAAAGCTCTCCCAGGCCCAGGGAATGCCGGCGCTCAGGACCGGCTCGGGAATGTCCTCGACGCCTTCCATCAACTGGATCAGACGGGTGTGGTCGGCTGGTCTGCAGGGTGCAAAGCCGACGCCGCAATTGCCCATGATCGCCGTGGTGACGCCGTTCTGCGAGGACGGCGTGATGTCCTGGCTCCAGGTGACCTGTCCGTCGTAATGGGTGTGCACGTCGACGAAGCCTGGCGTCACCAGCTTGCCGCGCGCATCGATCTCTTCGCGGCCCTTGGCCGAGACTTTGCCCACCTCGCTGATTCTGCCACCGGTGATGGCGACGTCAGCCTCGAGCAGCTCGCCGCCATGGCCGTCCGCGACGGTGCCGCCGCGGATCACGAGATCGGGGGTGCTCATGGTGTCTCTTCCCGTTTTGTTTTGTGCTTTTGTCGTCCCGGCCTTCGCCGGGACGACAGTTAAGTTCGTCGCTCAAACATTGGCTTGCGCCTTCCGCTCCGTGAACGGCGACAGCACCACGGTTGCAACCATGAAGATCACGGAGGCGCCGAACACCCAGTGCGGCGCGCTTTGGTCCATGATCCAGCCGAACAGCAGCGGTGAGACGATGCCGCCGAGATTGAAGCCGGTGGAGACGATGCCGAAGGCGCGGCCTGCGGCACCGGGAGGCGCCGCATTGCGCACCAGCATGTCCCGCGACGGCGCGATCACGCCGGAGAGGAAGCCCGCACTCGCCATCGTGGCGGTGAGCGCCCAGCCGGGCAACGCGACCAGCGCGATCAGCAACACGATGGCGGCATTGGCGGCAAAGCAGGCGGCGGCGACATAGCCGTGGCGCTCGGTGTGATCGGCGAGGAAGCCACCCGCGAGCACGCCCGCGGCGCTTGCGCCAAGGAACGCGGTCAGCATGACGTTGGCCGAGGAATAGGAGGCGCCGTAGCCACTCATCAGCGCGACCACGCCGAAATTGTTGATGCCCGCGACCGACAGGCTGAGCAGCATGAACAGCACGGTGAGCGCGATCAGCGCCGGCGTGATGACGGCCTGTCTCGGTACATTCTCGGCGCCGGGCTTTGCCTTGTGAGCGCCGGCATCAGGAATGCTCATGATCACCAGCAACAGCGCCACCGCCACGCCGATCGCGCCCGAAGCCATCAGCGCGCCGGCGCCGCCGGAGACGGTCACGAGCGCGGCGACGATCGCCGGTGCCACGGCTCCGCCAAGAAAGCCGGCAAAGGTATGGATCGAGAAGGCGCGGCCCATCCGCGCCTCGTCCATGTGCTCGGCCAGGATCGCGTAGTCGGCGGGATGATAGACGCTGTTGGCGAGGCCGAGCAGCACGGCGCAGGCGATCAGCGAAGCATAGCTCAGATGCAGGCCGAGCATGATCAGCGCGAGCCCGCCGAGGCTCAATCCTCCGAGCAGGATTTTGCGCGCGCCAAAATGGTCGACGAGATAGCCGGTCGGCGCCTGCGTCAGCCCGGAGACGACCGCCGACACGGTCAGGGCAAAGCCGAGTTCGACATAGCCGACGCCGAGCTGGCTCTTGAGGAAGGGGAACAGCATCGGCAGGACCAGCAGATGGAAATGGCTGACCCAATGGGCGATCGAAATCCCGCTCAGCGTGCGCAGCGCGCTGTCCGCCTTGCCTTGTTGCGGTGCGGCGAGAACGTCGACCATTGCAGTTCCGTTTCACGTCCTGGAAGCGCGCAAACTATCGAGGACGGCGGTTATTTGTCCATGAACGCAGGCGCATAGCAGGTAGCGCGGGTGAAGGCGTGAGCTCATTGATCGGCAGGTGCTGCAGTGGGGCACATCGCTGCGGCATGATTATGCCTCACAACGGCTCGTCGTCCGTCCCGTAACGGTCACGCTTCGGGGTGGCGATGTCGCCGTCTTCGTAATCGTCGTCGCTGTCGGGTGGCGGCTTAAGGTTGCTGGCCTTCTTGTCCAAGGGTTTCGACGATTCACTCGGCATTGCGGACTTTTTTCCGATCTTGGCCATGGCTGGTCCCGAATGGTGATGCTTCATCTGCTTGTGGCCGCAAAATCCAGCCGGTTCCTGACCTATCGCAAGGCTGCGACGATGGACTCAGGCGTGCACCACCGGCCCGCCCGCCTTCTTCCAGGCATCGATACCACCGGCGATGTGGGCCGTGTTGGCAAGGCCTGCTTCCTTGGCAGCGGCGACAGCCATCGCCGAGCGCTCGCCGAAGGCGCAGAAGAACACGACGCGGCGCCCCGTGGCAGCGGCGACCTCGCGCAGCATGCCGCCGGGCTTGAGGCTCTCCTCGACGCTCGGATAGGGCGTATGCAGCGCGCCTTCGAGCATGCCGTGCTTCACCCGCTCACTGGTCTCACGCAGATCGACCAGCAGGATGTCGGGCCGGTGCAGGGAGCGGATCGCTTCGATGGCGCTGAGCGCGCGGCCCTCTTTCTCCAGCTCTTCCTGGTGCAGGCCGACATGCATGTTGGCCGGCACCGCCACGTCCATCATCTTCGGATTGGGCAGCTTCAAATTCGCCATCAGCTCGATATATTCGTCGACTGAGCGCACCTGCAGCCGCGGATTGTAGCGCTTCTCCTCGCCGATGGTGGAGACGGTGTCGCCCTTATAGTCATGCGCCGGGAAGACCATCGTCTCGTCAGGCAGCTTGAGCAGGCGGTTGAAGATCGAATCGTATTGCGCGCGCGACGAGCCATTCTGGAAATCGGTGCGGCCGGTGCCGCGGATCAGAAGCGTGTCGCCGGTGAAGACGCGGTCCCCCATCAGGTACGAGTAGGAATCGTCGGTGTGGCCCGGCGTGTACATCACGTCGAGCGAGAGGCCCTCGATCGTCACCTTGTCGCCGTCGGCAACACGCATCGCCACCACGTCGGCCTTGGTCTGGTCGCCCATCACGGTCATGCAATGGGTGCGGTCGCGCAGCTCGCCCAGTCCAGTGACGTGGTCGGCATGCAGATGCGTGTCGACCGCCTTGACCAGCTTGAGGTCGAGCTCGCGCAGCAGCTGGCAATACCGGTCGACCTTTTCCAGCACGGGATCGAGGATCAGCGCCTCGCCGCCGGGGCGGCTGGCGAGGACGTAGCTGTAGGTGCCCGAAACGCTGTCGAAGAGCTGGCGGAAGATCATGGCAGGAACCCGGCGTGGCGTGTTTTGAGGATTCTACTACGCCGGAAGGTAGGAGGAGAAGTAATGTGCTGCTGAAATGAGAGAATTTGGAAGATTTTTGTTGCATGTGCGACCGCCTCATCCACCACTGTCATCGCCCGGCTCTCGACCGGGCGATCCAGTATTCCAGAGACGTTCGCCAGATACGGAGAGGCCGCGGCGTACTGGATTCCCCGCCTACGCGGGGAATGACACCGAGTGTGGCGCAGCGGAGTGCCACAAATTCGGACGCCCCTACGGCCGCACCACCGTGTACCCGTTCTCCGCCAGGAACAGGATCTGCCCCACGCCGACCTGTACCGGGGTCGCGGCCGGGATGAACTCCGGCCGCTTGCCGGTCTCCCGCTCGATCGTATCGACCGTGTTGAGGCAGATGTCGAAGCGCACGCCCTGCGCGATCAGGCTTTCGACCTGCTTGCGGCGCTCATTGCCTGACAGCAGGAGATCGATACCGGGCCCGAAGGTAACGACCTCGATGGCGATCTTGTCGGGGTCGTAGGCTTTCAGCAGATTGTTGGCGATGCTCAGCACCAGCGTCTGCTTCTTCGCATCGCCATCGGAGAGCTGGAGCACGATCTTGTGCTCGGCGAACGGCTTGTCCTGGAGTGGAACCTGCTGCGCAAAGGCGAGCGGCATCGCCGTCCATGCAAGCAGCGCCACCAGCATCGTGCCAAAGATCTGCGACCGCATCATTGCTATCCTGCAATGCCCGGATTGCCGTCGACACCTTTCAGCGTGACGCCGGTGCCGAGCCGCTCAGGCATCATCCGCCCCGAGCGCAGATATTTCGCCACCACGTCCCACACCGGCGCGCCCTGCTGGCCGTTGACCGAGGCCCAGCCCGCAACCTTGTAGCGCCTGGTCGCGCGGAGCGCCTTGCCATTGGCGAGCTTCAGTTCGGAGATGCGGCTGCCGATCGCATTCGTCGGGCTGCAAGCGTAGGTGAAACCGCCGGCGCGCACCATGTCGCCGCCTTGCTGGTAATAGGGATCGGCGTTGAAGAGATTGTCGCAGACGTCTTCCAGCACGTCCTTGATCTGCGCGCCGGTCATCTCCTGCACATAGGTCTCCGGATAGGTGATCGCGGTCTCCGCGAGCACGTCCTCCATCGTCAGCGGCTGGCCCGACAGAGCGGTGAGGCCCCAGCGGAAGCCCGGCGATAGCGCGATCTCGGCATTGAGCTCGGTCCGCAGCGCGGTACAGATCAGATCGTCGACGGGGCCGGCGAAATTGTCGCGGCGATAGAGCAGGCGATCGGGCGTGGCGATCTTCTCGGACCAGTCGGTCACATGCTGTGCGCGCAGCTTTGCGATCAGATCTGCCATCGCAGGATCGGGCTTCAGCAGCTCCGAATAGACCGGCAGCAAATGATACCTGATATCGCCGACCTTGCCCTTGTCGAGCGCGAGATCGAGCACGCCCAGGAATTTCCCGTTGGAGCCGGCGTTGGTGACGAGCGTCGTGCCACCCGCGTTCTTCACCGGGATCGGCTGCGGCACGGCGTCATGGGTGTGGCCGCCGAGGATGACGTTGATGCCGGTGACGCGGCTTGCAAGCTTGAGGTCGACGTCCATGCCGTTGTGCGACAGCAGGATTACCGCATCGACCTTGTCATTATGGCGCAACGCGTCGACATGCTTTTGCAGCTCTTCCTCGCGGATGCCAAAGCTCCAGTTCGGCGTGAACCGCTTGGGATGCGCGATCGGCACGTAAGGAAAGGCCTGGCCGATGATCGCGACGCGATGGCCACCCAGCTCTTTGATGAGCGACGGCTTGAATACGCGCCCCGTCGCCTTGTCGAAGGCGGGCGCGTCGTTGAACGCGGCTTCCTCGGTCAGGAAGACGTTCTGCGCCAGAAACTCGCCCTTGAAATGCTCGAGATTCTCACGCAGCACCTGCTCGCCATAGGTGAACTCCCAATGGCCTGTCATCGCCTCGATGCCGAGCAGATTGGCGACCTCCACCATGTCGCGGCCTTGCATGACGTTGGCGAGCCCGGTGCCCTGCCAGAGATCGCCGCCATCGACCAGCATGGCATGCTTCTCGCCGACATCGTTGCGCAGCCGGCCGATCAGCGTCTTCAGATGGGCGAAGCCGCCGAGCCTGCCGAAACGGCCGGCGGACTTTTCGAAATCGACGGAGGTGAAGGCATAGGCGTCCGCGCTGTCGGGCCGGATGCCGAATCGCTCCAGGAAGGCGTGAGCGACCAGATGTGGCGGTCGACCCGCCATCTCGCCAACGCCGATATTGACGCTGGGCTCGCGGAAATAGACCGGGTTGAGCTGCGCGTGCGTGTCGGTGAGGTGCAGGATCCGCGCGTTGCCGAAGCGCTCGATATCGTAGATGCTCGCGGCTTCAGCACCGCGCGCGAGCCGCGGCAGGCCGAGCGATGCGGCAGCAATGGCTGAGCCCTTCAGGAAGTCGCGGCGGCGGATCGCCATCACACTTTCTCCGCGCCGGTTCTCGGCAGTTTCACTGGTTCAGTTTAGCGGATTTCCATCGCCTTCCAGGCGTTTTTTTCCGACGTTGCCTGGACAATCGACCCCTTCGCCAGCGCTTCAGCTTCCTTGGCAGCCGTCACGGCGCGGTCGAAGTCGCCGCCATCGCCAGCCTTCTTGGCGGCCGCCAGCGTCGAGAGCGTCGTAGTCCACTGGTTGCGCATGCCGGCTGCCTCTTTGGACGCAGCCTCCGCGGCAGCATAGGCCACCTTGTAGTCCGCTTCATTTGCCGCGCGCGCTGCCGGCGCGAAGCTCGATGCGAGCAGCATGACAAGGGCAAGTGACCGCTTCATGGCCGCGCTCCCGGGCCCGATATCGGCAGGCCGTTGGCGACATAGGACAGGAAATATTCGACGTCGCGATATTCGTCCGCCTGCGGCTCCAGCGGAACCGCGCGGGTCTGGCTGTTGCAGGTCATGAGGCGGCGGGTGGTGGTGCCCATGCCGCTCCATTCGGAGCGATAGATCGGCATCGCGTTCAGGATGCCGAGCGCCGGCGCCAGGATCTCGGCGCGGATGCGCTGGCCCGGGCTCTGCACATGGCAGCTCGCGCAGGAGAAGTTCAGCTGGCCACGGCGCGTGTAGAAATAGCGCTTGCCGTTCTCGAAGGCCTCGAACGCGCGCGGATCATCGGGGATCTTGATGTCCATCGGCTTGCCGCGCGAGGTGAAAGCCATGTAGGCCGTGAGCGAGGCCATCTCGTCCTTGACGTAGGAATAGGGCGCTTCGCCATTGGCCTCGCGGCAGCGGTTGAGCGCGAGCTCGAGCGTGACGACCTTGCCTTCCTTGGTGTCGAAATAAGGATAGTTCTGCCGGATGCCGATGCCGCCGTTCGGGAAGCAGTCGGCATACGTCTTGCCGTTCTTGAACGGCGTCGAGAACATCTCCTTGCCGGCGTCGAGCGCGAATTCGTAAGGCGGGAATTCTTCCTTCTCCTGCCATTGCCGCTTCATGTCCTCGTTCATGGAATAAGGACCGTTGACGAAATCCTCATGTTTCACGTTTGGAAACTTCTGGAAGAAGAAGTTCTGGAACGCCTTGGCATCGGCAGCGGGATCGACCTTGTCGGCCGCGACCACGCGCGGCGAAGTAAGCGCGAACGCCACGAGCGCGGCGCTCAACGAGCCAAGCAGGAGCGAGGAGCCGGCCTTCATCACGCGATCTTCGCGGTGGTCTCGTCGGACGCGCCCTTGTTGTCGGTCCAGGAGATCTTGAGATCGTCGCCCTTCTTGGCGCCCTTGAAGCTGAATTTGATATAGGGGTCCTTGGAGACGGCCGGTCCCCAATCGGCGACGAATACCTCCTTGCCGTTACAGGCGAACTTCAGCTCCTGGATGAAATGCGGCGGGATCAGCCCGCCCTTGGCGTCCTTGACGAAGCCGGAATCCATGGGGTGCTGGATCAGCGCCTGCACTTCGGTGATGTCGCCGTTGGCGATGGCGCGGACGCGAATGCTGGATGCCATGTTTGATCTCCTTTCGCGCCTCAGCCGCCGCAGCCGCCGACCGTGACCTTGACTTCCTTGGTCGCGCTGAAAAGCTTGCCGTCGGCTTCCACGATCGCGACCACATTGGTGGTCTTGGCCATCTTCAGGCGGTTGGCGACGACAGGCATGGTGCCGTCGGGAATCTTGTAGGACGCCGCGAGCGCGTTCGGGTTCTCGGCGACGAAGAACGAGATCGAGGTGACCTTGTCCAGCGTCGTCGTCACGGAGACCGGCACCACCGCGCCGTTCTCGGCGATCTCGGGCGCATCGAGCTTGACCTTGTCGGAGGGCTCGGCGGTCTTGCCGTAGAGCGCCTTGATCGCGTCGGCCTCGCTCTTCTGCTTGAACGCCTCTTCCGGATATTTGTCGTTGGCCGCGGCGCGCGCGGGCGCGAACGGCAAATTGCCGAGGCCGATCAGCGCGACCGTCACAGCGCCCTGAAGGATCAGGCGCCGGGTCGGATGAGGGCCGATGTGCGTAGTCATGTCGGGTCTCCTTGGCCCGCCGTTACAGCGTCTGCAGGAAATCAACGATCGCGTTGATCTCCTGTTCAGTCAGAATTCGGTTGCGGCCGAACGGCGGCATCATGGTCTGCGGGTTGCGCCGGGTCTCGTCGAACAGGATCGCGACCAGCTCGTTGCGATCGGGGTACCTGGCCTTGAGGTCCTTCAGCTCCGGCCCGATCGTGCCCGGCAGATCGCCGCCCTTGATGACGTGGCAGGTCAGGCAATTGCCCTTGCCGCGGTCGAAGGCGAGCTTTTGGCCCTCGGCGACGGTCGATTGCGCCCATGCCGGGCGCGCGGCGAGGCCGATGAGGACGACCAGCGCGAGGAGCAGGGCGGGCTTGCGAGGACAGGCGGTCAAGGCGTCGTTCCGAGGCGTGATGTCGGGGTCTCGTAGCAGAAATATGGTGCTCAAAGCACAAACGACATGCCCTGACAATCAAGACTATGCAGGCCGCAAAATGGCGTTAATATCTCCCGCATTGCAACTGAAGAGATAGATCGTTCATCAAGCCGGCTTTGTCAGGCTTTGTTTTGGGGCTTTTGGTCCTTGCTGGCGTTTTGGTCTGCCTTCTCGATTTTCGGGGACGTGAATTGGCTGAATATGTCGTTGAATTTGGCAGGGACGGCGGCAGGGTCGAGCCTGACGGTCGCCTCGATGCGCCGGCCTTCCATCGCAATCACGAACCGCTCTGGGCCGCGCTCGGAAAGCATCTCGCCGGATGGTCCGGCGACGTGGTCGAGGTCGGCAGTGGAACCGGCCAGCATGTGGTTCATTTCGCCCGCCACACGCCCGATCTGGTCTGGTGGCCGAGCGACCTCAACCAGCGCCACCTGAAGAGCATCGAGGCCTGGCGGGTGCATTCGGGCCTGACAAACATCCGCAGCCCCTTGCGGATCGATCTGTCCGATCCCGACTGGTGCCCGGAGATGAAGAGCGGGCAGGGGCCGACCGATCTCGCGGCCGTGTTCTGCGCCAATGTCATTCATATTGCGCCCTGGGCGGTGGCGGAGGGACTGTTCGCCGGCGCCGGCCGCTACTTGCGGTCCGACGGCGAATTGTTCCTCTACGGTCCGTTCAAGCGCGACGGCAAGCACACCGCGCTGAGCAACGCCGTGTTCGACACCTCGCTGCGTGAAGGAAATCCCGAATGGGGTGTGCGCGACCTCGCCGACGTCGAGACGCTCGCACGCGGTGTGGGATTGCGTCTCATCGACACGATCGACATGCCCGCGAACAATCTGACGCTGGTGTTCGCGCGCGGGTGAGGCGCGAGGCCGTTAGGGCTCGCCATCCGCCCATCCGATCTTCTCCTTCAAGAACTGGAAGCCCAGCACCTGGAAGCCGGCGCGCTCCTTGTTGTCCTTGCCGTAGCCATGGCCACCGGCGGCCGGCTCGTAAAACCAGGCTTCATAGCCCATCGCCTGGAGCTTTGCGGCCATCTTGCGCGCGTGGCCGGGATGAACGCGATCGTCGCGCCGCGTCGTGGCGATCAGGATCGGCGGATAGGCCTGGCCGGGCGTTGCGTTGTGATAGGCCGAGTAGGTCTTCAGCCATTCCCACTCCTCCGGCTTGTCGGGGTCGCCATATTCGGCGATCCAACTCGCGCCCGCGAGCAGCTTGGTGTAGCGGCGCATGTCGATCAGCGGGATGGTGCAGAACAGCGCGCCGAAGCGTTCGGGATAACGCACCAGCATGTTGGTGATGAGGATGCCGCCGTTCGATCCGCCCTGCGCGGCGATGCGTTTCGGTGTCGTGACGCCGCGGCGGACGAGATCGGCGGCCACGGCCGCGAAATCGTCGTGTGACAGCTTCTTGCCGGCATAGCGGCCGGCATCGTGCCAGCGCGTGCCGAACTCGCCGCCGCCGCGCAAATTGGCCTGCACCGTGGTGCCGCCGCGCTCCAGCCAGAGCTTGCCGAGCGAGGAATTGTATTGCGGCCTGACCGCGAGCCCGAAGCCGCCATAGGCGCTCATATAGACCGGCGCATCGCCTGACACGCCGGCCGGGCCGGTCTGCACATACGGAATGCGCTCGCCGTCGACCGAGATCGCCTCGTGCTGTGTCACTATGAGGCCGTCTGCGTTGAACGTCTTCGGCGCCTGCTTCAGAACGGACGAGCTCCCGACGTCGCGCTCGATCAGCATCAGCGAGGGCGGCGTGAGCGGATCCTGCACATTGGCGAGCAGGTCGCCATTGCTCTCGGATTCGTGGTGATCGAGGCTCCAGACATCGACCACGCCGATGCCGGGAAGTCCTTGCAGCTTCTGTCGGCTCCAGCCCGACGCCGACGGCGTGCAGAGCTCGAACACCGGCCGCAACTCGTCGAGGATGGAGAGCAGGAGCTTGCCGCCGCTCCAGGAGAAGCCCTGCAGGGCCCGCCGGGGGCCAGGCTCGAACAGCACCGTGAAATCGCGGCTGCCGGCCAGGAATGCGGGCAGCGAAATGCCGAGCATCGCGTCGGCTTCATAGGTGTGGCCGGCAACAGACCATGTCTCGCGCGGCTTGACAGACAGCCAATCGCCGTGGGTCTGCATCCAGACATTGCTGGGCAGGTCGAGCGTCGTCGTTGCGCCGGCCATGGTGCCGAGCGAGGTGCGGAAATTGAAGAAGTCGGACTGGTCGACGAACCAGATGCGTTGTGCCGCCACAGTGTCATCGACGTGGCTGTACACGCGCATATGGTCGGCCGTCGTCTCGAACACCACCACCGCCTGCTCGATGCTGGTCCCGCGCCGCCACAGCCGCACGGTCCTTGCGTAGCCCGAGCTTGTCGCCATGCCGTTGCCGAGCGCGCTGGACAGCAGCAGCGTGTCGGCATCGACCCACTCGGCGCTGCTCTTCGCCTCCGGCAGCAAGAAGCCGTCGGCCACGAAGCTCCTGGTGTCGGTGTCGAACTCGCGCAAGGTCACGGCATCGCTGCCGCCACGCGACAGGGCCATGATGACCCGCGCGCTTCCGGGCCGCGAGGCGACGCCGCCGAACAGCCAGTCCTTGCCCTCCCTCGCCGCGAGCTGGTCGATGTCGAGCAGGATCTCCCAGGACGGGGTGGCCTTGCGAAATTCCGCAAGCGTGGTACGCCGCCACACGCCGCGTGGATGCTCTGCGTCCTGCCAGAGATTGTAGAGATAGCCGTCGCGCCGCCGCACATAGGGAATATTGTCCGGCCGATCGTAGATCGCCGCGAGAATATCGCGGTCGTGTTCGAACTGCGCGCCGCCGAATTTTTCCAGCGTCAGGTGGTTCTGCCGCTCGACGAATTCGAGCGCCCGCGGCCCCTCGATCTCCTCCAACCACAGCCATGGATCGTCGTCGGGAGCGCTGAGCGTGGGCCTGCTGTCGACGGACATGAGCGAAACTCCGTGAAAATGCGGCGGGATAGGATTTGATCGAACGCAAGCCGTCAAGAGCGCGGGCCTGATATCGTCCGCCCGATTGCGTCAGAGGCATGGCTTGCGCCCCTTAGCGCCGGTTGTCTGGTCGTTTCGGCCCCTCCATAGTGCCGGGAATCAACGAGGTCCTTCGGGCGGGAATGCCGATGATTGACGTGACTGCCACCAACGAGATCGCCGATGATGTCCGCGCGCGCGGCAATGTGGTGCGCCTTGCCGCCGCGCAGGCGCTGACCGGCGCCAACTCGGCGGTGATCTTCGCCACCGGCTCGATCGTCGGCGCCACGCTTGCACCTGATATGTCGCTCGCGACCGTTCCGCTGTCGATGTACGTCGTGGGTCTCGCCGCCGGCACGCTGCCGACCGGCGCGATCTCGCGCCGCTTCGGCCGTCGCGCGGCCTTCGTGATCGGCACCGGCCTCGGCACGCTCACCGGCCTGCTGGGCTCGTTCGCGATCCTGCATGGTTCGTTCGCGTTGTTCTGTCTGGCGACCTTCCTCGGCGGCCTCTACGGCTCGGTGGCGCAATCCTATCGCTTCGCCGCCGCCGACGGCGCCAGCGCCGTCTATCGACCGAAAGCCGTGTCCTGGGTGATGGTGGGCGGCGTGTTCGCCGGCGTGCTCGGTCCGCAGCTCGTGCAATGGACCATGGATGTGTGGTCGCCCTATCTGTTCGCCTTCAGCTTCCTGGTCCAGGCCGCGGTCGCGCTTGTCGCGATGGGCATCGTCGCCGGCGTCGACATACCCAAGCCGGCGCCGGCCGATCTGCATGGCGGCCGGCCGCTGCTGACGATCGTGACCCAGCCGCGCTTCATCGCGGCCGCGCTGTGCGGCGTCATCTCCTATCCCATGATGAATCTGGTGATGACCTCGGCGCCGCTCGCCATGAAGATGTGCGGCTTAAGCGTATCCGATTCCAATTTCGGCATTCAGTGGCACATCGTCGCGATGTACGGGCCGAGCTTCTTCACCGGCTCGTTGATCTCTCGCTTCAACGCACCGAAGGTCGTGGCCGCGGGTTTGCTGCTGGAAGCCGGTGCTGCCACCATCGGTCTTTCCGGCATTACCGCGATGCACTTCTGGGCGACGCTGATCGTGCTGGGCGTCGGCTGGAATTTCTCCTTCATCGGCGCCTCCGCGCTGGTGTTGGAGACGCACCGCCCGCAGGAGCGCAACAAGGTGCAGGCCTTCAACGATTTCCTGGTGTTCGGCTTGATGGCGATCGGCTCGTTCTCCTCCGGACAGCTGCTTGCGAATTACGGCTGGTCCGCGGTGAACATGGTGGTGTTCCCGCCCGTGGTGCTCGGCCTCATCGCGCTCTCGCTGGCGTCCTGGGCCCGCCGCCGCAAGGCCCGGCTCGAGGCGGCCATGGGCGAGTTCCCGGACGCGATTTGACTGGCAGGAGGTTGTCAGTAGTCTTGATACTTCGATCGCTGTCGAAGTGATTTTCGGCAGTTGGATCGTTACATGATGTTCGTCATCGACAGACGGGCGTAAAGCAAAGCGCTCGTGGGGGAGCTCAAGGACAAGCGCAAATGCTCGACAATCCCCGCTCCATCACCGCGATCGACGAATCCTCGCTCCGCTACCAGGGCTGGCGCATCGTTGCCGTCTGCTTCCTGCTCGCGACCTTCGGCTGGGGGCTCGGGTTCTACGGCCAGAGCGTCTATGTCGCCGAGCTGCAGCGTGCGCGGGGCTGGCCGACCTCGCTGATCTCTTCCGGCACCACGTTCTTCTATTTGTTCGGCGCGCTGCTGGTCGTCTTCGTCGGCGAAGCCGTTCGAACCTATGGCCCGCGGATCTGTCTGACCTCCGGCACGCTGGCGATGGCGGCCGCAGCCGTCGCGATCGGCGCGGTGCGGGAGCCCTGGCAGCTCTATCTGGCCGACGCGGTGCTCGCCTTCGGCTGGGCCGGTACCAGCCTCGCCATGATCACCAACACCATCAGTCTGTGGTTCGACCACAAGCGCGGCATGGCCATCAGCCTGGCGCTGAACGGTGCCAGCTTCGGCGGCATCGTCGGCGTGCCGCTGCTGGTGACCCTGATCAGCCACATCGGTTTCGCCGGCGCGATGTACGCTGCCGCCGGCGCCATGCTGGTGCTGCTCGTGCCGGTGATCCTGCTCGTCGTCGGCCGGCCGCCCGATCTTCACGGCTGGCGCGGAGCCGCGAAAGCAAAGCCGCAATCCTCGACCGAGGTTCGCAAGCGCGCGCTTCGCGACTTCGGCTTCCTCACCGTCACGATCGCGTTCGCGCTGGTGCTGTTCGCGCAGGTCGGCTTCATCGTGCACCTGATCTCGTTCCTCGATCCCGTGATCGGCCGCGAGCGGGCCGCCGTGGCGGTCGCGGTCCTCACCGCGATGGCGGTGGTCGGCCGCGTGCTGTTCTCGATCGTGATCGATCGCCTCAATCAGCGCCTTGCGTCCGCATTGTCGTTCCTCAGCCAGGCGGCCGCGCTCTGCGTCGTCATCATCATGCACAATGATTACGTGCTGATCGCGGCCTGCGCCGTGTTCGGCTTCTCGGTCGGCAATCTCATCACGCTGCCCTCGCTGATCGTGCAGCAGGAATTCGATTCGGGCTCGTTCGGCGTGCTGATCAGCCTGAACACCGCGATCAATCAGGTGACGTATGCCTTTGGCCCGGGCGTGGTCGGGGCGTTGCGCGACTGGTCCGGCGGCTATGCGCTGCCATTCTATCTCTGCATCGTGCTGGAGGTGGCGGCCGCGGCACTGATCATGGTGCGGGGGCGCCGCGGACGAGGATAGCGTGATAGCGCGACGTCGCCTCCACACACTCCGTCATTGCGAGCGCAGCGAAGCAATCCAGAATCTCTCCAGACAGTCTGGATTGCTTCGTCGCAAGGGCCCCTCGCAATGGCGGGGGAGCGGAGTTCACGCCTCCCGCTGCTTCAACAACGCCTCCACATCCAGCCGCTTCGTCACCATCGCGAGCTTGCCGTCCGGCCCGAACGGCCATTGCTCCCGCGGCTTGTCCCAATACAGCTCCACGCCGTTCTCGTCAGGGTCGCGCAAATACAGCGCCTCGCTGACGCCGTGGTCGCTGGCCCCATCCAGCGCAATGCCGGCCGAGAGCACGCGATGCAGCGCATCCGCGAGCGATGCGCGCGTCGGATAGAGGATCGCGGTGTGAAACAGCCCGGTGGTGCCGGGCGGCGGTGGCGAGCCGCCCTTGCTCTCCCAGGTGTTGAGCCCGATGTGGTGATGATAGCCGCCGGCGGAGATGAAGGCCGCGCCGGAGCCCATCCGCTGCATCAGTTCGAAGCCGAGCACGCCGCAATAAAAGCCGAGCGCGCGATCGAGATCGGCGACCTTGAGATGGACGTGGCCGATGCGGGTGCCGGCGGCAATGGCGGGGGCTTGCGACATGGTGTGGCTCCGTTGATCAACTCCACATAAGGCGCGCTTGGCGATGCTGCTACCGGCCCATCCCGAAACCCATCGTTTCCGGATACGAAACTATGACAGCTCCGGTACCTCACCCTCTGGCAGCTCGAACTCGAACGTGTTCAGCGTCATCGAGACCATCGTGTAATAGCCGCACAGCCCGATCACCTCGACGACGCCGCGTTCGCTGAGCAGTTTCACCGCCGCATCATAGAGCCCCTGTTCGACGCCGTGGCCCTCATGCAGCGACTTCGCGAGATCGTAGATCATCTTCCCCTTGGGTTCATCGAAATCGGGTGTGCGGCGGTCGCGGATCGCGTCGATAATGTCCGGCTTCATGCCGCCGGCCAGGGCGAGGCGTTTATGCGCGTACCATTCGTAATGCGCAGTCCAGTGCCGCGCCGTCACCAGGATTGCGATCTCCGAGAGCTTTGCCGGAAAGATCGTGTCGTAGCGCAGCATTTCGCCGAGCCGCGTGGCGTGACGGGCCATGTCGGGGCTGTTGAGCCAGGCCATCATCGGCGCCGGCGGCTTGCCGCGCTTGCCGGCAATCGACTCGTCGTAGGTCTGCCGCTGACTCTCGTTCATTTCGCCAGGCGAAAGAAGTTTCAGGCGCATTGGCGTTTCCTCTTTGTTTTCAAGCACTGTCGTGGTGGCGACTATAGCCGATGACGGATTGCGGAAGTGGTTGAATTCCGCGAGAGCTTGGCCCAGAGTCGCGCCCAACAAAATCCGACGTGATTGATGGAAACGACGATGAGCGAGACTGAGAGCGCCGAACTCGAACAATTCCGCAACGAGACGCGGGCCTGGCTGGAAGCCAATTGCCCGCCGGAGATGCGCAAGCCCGCGACGTCGGATGCCGACGTGTTCTGGGGCGGACGCAACGCAAAGTTCTCATCCGAACCGCAACGCATCTGGTTCGAGCGCATGCGCGACAAGGGCTGGACCGTGCCGGATTGGCCGAAGGAATATGGCGGCGGGGGCCTCAGCGCGGCCGAGCACAAGGTGCTGCGCTCCGAGATGGCGAGAATCGGCGCGCGCCCGCCGCTGTCGAGCTTCGGCATCTGGATGCTCGGGCCGGCATTGCTGAAATACGGCAACGAAGCGCAGAAGAAGGAGCATCTGCCCAAGATCGCCGCGGGCGAGATCCGCTGGTGCCAGGGCTATTCCGAGCCGAACGCCGGCTCCGATCTCGCCTCGCTGCAGACCCGCGCGGAGAGCGACGGCGACGATTTCGTCATCACCGGATCGAAGATCTGGACGTCCTACGCCAACTACGCCGACTGGATCTTCTGCCTGGTGCGCACCGACCCCGCGGCGAAGAAGCACGATGGCATCAGCTTCATCCTGTTCGACATGACCTCGAAAGGCGTCACCACCAAGCCGATCCTGCTGATCTCGGGTTATTCGCCTTTCTGCGAGACCTTCTTCGATGGCGTCCGCGTGCCGAAGTCGCACGTGGTCGGCACCGTCAACCGCGGCTGGGACGTCGCAAAATATCTGCTCCAGCACGAGCGTGCGATGATCTCAGGGATGGGCGAGCGCGGCGTCGGCCGTCCGCTGGGCCAGATTGCGGCTGATTCCGTCGGCACGGATGCGCAGGGGCGGCTTGACGATTCCATGCTGCGCGGCCGGATCGCGACGTTCGACGTCGATGAAGCCGCCCTTGCCGCCTGTGCCGAGCGCGCGGTCGATCTCGCCAAGGCCGGGCAGGCGCATCCGGCGTTCTCCTCGGCGATGAAATATTACGGCACCGAGCTCAACAAGCGCCGCTACGAGATCCTGATGTCGGCCGGCGGCGTCGATGCGCTGGAATGGGAGAGCGAGCGCTCGAAGCAGGGAGCCCGTCCGCGCGCCTGGCTGCGCACCAAGGCCAACTCGATCGAAGGCGGCACGTCCGAGGTCATGCTCGGCATCGTCGCCAAGCGCATCCTGGATCTGCCGGGGGCTTAAGGCTTTCCGTCGTTCCGGGGCGATGCGCAGCATCGAACTACGGTGCGCAATTGCGCACCTGAGAACCTCGAGATTCCGGGTTCACGCTTCGCGTGCCCCGGAATGACATCAACAACATGTATTTTCGCCAGACGTTAGAGACTTTGCACATGGCCCTCATCCTCACCGAAGAACAATCGATGCTCCGCGACAGCGCGCGCGGGCTGATCAGCGACAAGGCGCCGGTGTCGCATCTGCGTCACTTGCGCGACAGCAAGGATCCCACCGGTTTCTCCAAGGAGCTGTGGCACTCCTTTGCCGAGATGGGCTTTGCCGGCCTTCTGGTGCCGGAAGAATTCGGCGGCTCCGGTCTCGGCTTCATGGAAGCCGGTGTCGTCATGGAGGAGATCGGCCGCACCCTGATGCCGTCGCCCTTCCTTGCCACCTCCGTGGTCGCGGCATCGGCTCTGAATCGCGGCGGCAATGCCGCGCAGAAAACGGAGTACCTGCCGAAGATCGCGAGCGGCTCGCTGCTGGCGACGCTCGCGATCGACGAAGGCGCCAAGCATCGCCCGCTCCGAACCAACCTGCAGGCTGTGCGCGCCGGCAACGGTTTCAAACTGTCCGGCGCCAAGGCGCTGGTGGTGGACGGCCATGTCGCCGATCTCTTCATCGTCGCTGCGCGCACCGCAGGCTCCGCCGGCGAGCGCGATGGCTTGACCCTGTTTCTGGTCAACCCTGCGGCCAAGGGCGTTTCGGTCGAGCGCACCATCATGGTCGACGCTCACAATGCGGCGCGGATCGAGCTTGCAAATGTCGAGGTCACCGCGGACAGCGTGCTCGGCGAAATCGACCAGGGCGCTGCTTTGCTGGACGGCGTACTCGACATCGGCCGCGGCGCGGTCGCCGCCGAAATGGTCGGCCTCAGCGACGAGGTCTTTGGCCGTACCGTCGAGTATCTCAAGAACAGAAAGCAGTTCGGCAAGCTGATCGGCGAATTCCAGGCGCTGCAGCACCGCGCCGCCGAGCTCTATGTCGACATCGAGATCAGCCGCGCCGCGACAATGAAGGCGCTGCAGGCGCTGGATGCCGACGTCGCCAAGGCCGCATCAAGCGTCGCGGTCGCCAAGGCCCGCGCCGGCACCACCGCGACGCGCGCGGTGCAGGAAGGCGTGCAGATGCACGGCGGCATGGGCATGACCGACCAGTTCGACATCGGCTTCTTCATGAAGCGCGCCCGGGTGTGCGAGGAGCTGTTCGGCGACGCCAACTACCACACCGAGCAGCTCGCGCGGGCGCGAGGGTATTGAGGCTGACTGCGGAACGCGAGCGCGTGCCCCATCCTCGGTGTCGTCGCCCGGCTTGACCGGGCGACCCAGTACGCCGCGGCCTCTCCGTACCCGATTGACGTCTCTGGAATACTGGATCGCCCGTCAAGTGATCGGGCGATGACAGTCGAGGTTGTGGAAGGCGCCTACCTCAAGCTCGTCATTGCGAGCGAAGCGAAGCAATCCAGAGTCTTTCCGCGGAGGCAGTCTGGATTGCTTCGTCGCACCAGCGCAAAATTGCTTCGCAATTTTGTCGCGGGCTCCTCGCAATGACGGCGGTTAGAGCTGCCCGTCACCTCATCGGCGGCGCATACTGCACGCCGCCGGCATTCCACAGCTGGTTCATGCCGCGCGGGATCTTCAGCTGCGACTTCTCGCCGATATTGCGCTCGTACATCTCGCCATAATTTCCGACGTGGCGGATGATGCGCACGGCCCAGTCCTTGGTGAGGCCGAGCTGCTCGCCGTAATTGCCCTCGGTGCCGACCAGGCGCATCACCTCGGGCTTCTTCGACTTCAGCGCCTCGTCGATATTCTCCGAGGTGACCCCTAACTCCTCGGCATTGATCATCGCGTAGAGCGTCCACTTCACGATCATCATCCAGTCGTCGTCGCGCTGGCGCACGACGGGCGCGAGCGGCTCCTTTGAGATCACGTCAGGCAGGATCATGTGGTCGCCGGGCTTGGACAGGTTCAGCCTGAGCGCATAGAGCTGGGAGACGTCGGCGGTGAGCGTATCGCATTTTCCGGTATCGTAAGCCTTCACCACGTCTTCGAGCTTGTCGAACTTCACCAGCTCGTACTTCATGTTGTTGGCTTTGAAGTAATCGGCGAGGTTGAGCAGCGTCGTGGTGCCTGATTGCACGCAGACCTTGCTGTCGGCGAGATCCAGCGAGGTTTCCTTGTTGCGCGACCGCGGCACCATGAAACCTTCGCCGTCGTAATAGGCCACGGCAGGGAAATAGAGATCGTAGTCGAGCTCGCGCTTCATGCTCCAGGTCGAGTTGCGCGAGAGGATGTCGACTTTCCGGCTCTGCAATTCCTTGAAGCGCTCGCTGGCGTCGAGCGGAACGAACTTGGCCTTGTTCGGATCGTCGAAGATCGCCGACGCCACCGCGCGGCAGAAATCGACGTCAAAACCGGTCCAGTTGCCCTTGTCATCGGGGATCGAGAAGCCCGGCAGGCCCTTGTTGACGCCGCACAGCACTTCACCGCGACGCACGGTGCGCTTCAGGGTCCGGGTGTCGTAGAACTCGTAGGTGATGGCCAAGGCAGCGACCAGCACGGCGACCGCGAGCCCGATCAGCAGGCCGCCACGAAATGTGCGCATCATGTTGCTCTCTCGAAAAATCGGGGAATGAAATTCTGGAAGGGCGGGAAGCACGATCCCGAGGGATCGTGCTGGAATGATAATCTTACAGTTCAGGCTTCTGCCGGATCACCACCTTGGTCCCAATAGGCACGCGATCATAGAGATCGGCGACGTCGTTGTTGACGAGGCGGAAGCAGCCCGAGGACACCTTGGTGCCGATCGTATCAGGACGATTGGTGCCGTGGATGCGGTAGACCGTGGTGCCCAGATACATGGCGCGCGCGCCGAGCGGATTGCCGGGGCCGCCGGCCATGAAGCGCGGCAGATAGGGCTGGCGCTGGATCATCTCCGGCGGCGGAGTCCAGTCCGGCCACTCCTTCTTATTGGTGATGTTGACCAGCCCCTGCCACTGGAAGCCGTCGCGGCCGACGCCGATGCCGTAGCGGATCGCGCGTCCGCCGGGCTGGACCAGATAGAGGTGACGCTCGGCGGTCGAGATGATGATCGTGCCCGGCGCTTCGGTCGTGCGGTAGTACACGACCTGCTTCTGCCATTCCGGATCGAGCTGGTAGCTGTCGTCGGCGATCAAGCCCGGCTCGTCGCCGCGGTCGGGCTGCTGGGCGAAGGCTTGCGGTGCGGACAGGATCAGGCCCATCGCAGCCAACAATGTCCCGGTCAGGCGACGAAAATCCGTCATTTCAAGCTCTCCCCGCTGCCACAGCGCAAATCGTTCGGTTGCATCTGAACTCAGGGGCAGCTTCGTGGCAAGTTCAAGGCGCGCCCATTTGGTATGTCACGAGAAAGCTTTGGTTTTTTGACGGGACCGGCAATGCCACATCCAAGGGATGGCGCGAAAAGCAGCGCCCGGGACATCCTCGCCTGGCGGTGGAATGGTCGAATCTGCATGCATGAGTGATTTGACACGTTTTCTGACGCGAACCGGTATCTACGTTTCCCGTGGCAAGGGATTTATCTTGCCGGCACCTGCATTGTTGGCCAATTGATTGCGGTCAGTCCTCACAACCCAGCCAGTATTGATTGCCGCTCTGCGCGAGCAGCCGTAGCGGGACTACAGTCATTTGCGTCAGACGATCTGCC
This sequence comes from Bradyrhizobium sp. CCBAU 51627, assembly GCF_028128765.1. GTDB lineage: Bacteria > Pseudomonadota > Alphaproteobacteria > Rhizobiales > Xanthobacteraceae > Bradyrhizobium. The sequence continues at coordinate 482,108 of NZ_LBJG01000023.1, read as the reverse complement.
GGCAGAGCTCGATGAGCAAACGCGCTTTTCACAATGGCGGGATCTGTACGCCAGCGTCGTTGCCCCGGCAGATGTGGTCCGGTTTCCCAATCGGCCGTTTTCGGCTCATTATGAAGCCCTGCCGTTGGCCTCTACGGCAATAACGAGATTCCGGGGCTCGATCTCAAGTTCGCCCGTAACGTGACGTTCGGCTTCGCCTATGCCGGTCAGCTCGCGAAGCGCTTCCAGGACAACGGCGTCAAAACGGATCTCACGCTCAGGTTCGCAGCGGTGCCTGATATTCGGCCGCGAGAGTCTCGTCGGCCGAGGTGCTGCTCACGTGATTGAATAGCGGCGTCAGGACGAGTGTCAGAACGAGATTGAGCACCACGGCGTACAGCGCCGAATAGCCGGGGAAGGTGAAGGCGCCGACAGCAAGGGCATAGGTCGGCGTGAGGTTCGCTGCGACGAACATCGCGCTGCCGGCGACAATTCCCGCGGCCCATCCGATCAGGAGCGCCCACTCGTTGAACCAGCGCGTGTAGACGCCAAGCATCACGGCGGGCAGCGTCTGGATGATCCAGATTCCGCCGAGGAGCTGCAGGTAGATCGCAAATTTCGATGGCACGAAGACGATGAAGGCCAGCGCGCCGAACTTGACGATGAGCGACACCCATTTTGCCATCTGCGCTTCCTGCTTGTCGGTGGGCGCGCCGTTGATGAACTCGCGGTGAATGTTGCGCGTGTAAAGATTGGCGGCCGCGATCGACATGATCGCAGCCGGCACCAGCGCGCCGATGCCGACGGCCGCGAAGGCGATGCCGACAAACCATGACGGGAAGCTGTGGAGGAAGAGGGCGGGCACAGCAAAGTTGTTGCCGAACTGTTTGAAGCCGAAGGCATATTCGGGAAGCTTGCCGACGCCCGCGGCGATCGCGAAGAAGCCGACCAGCGCAAGCAGGCCGAGCATCAATGAATAGGCCGGTAGAAGTGCCGCGTTGCGCCTGACCGCGTGTCCGCTGCTGGCGCTCAGGATACCCGTGATTGAGTGGGGGTAGAGGAAGAGCGCAAGCGCCGAGCCGAGCGCCAGCGTCGCGTAGGCTCCGTAGGCCCCGGTCGTGTCGTCGCCTGGAGCCGTCAGCAGGAGTTTTTCGGCCGGTACGGCTGCGAAGATATTTCCAAAACCGCCGAGCTGGATGGGAACGACGATGATTGCGGCGAACGCCGTGATGTAGATCAGGATGTCCTTGACGATAGCGATGGACGCGGGGGCCCGCAGTCCGCTCGAATAGGTGAAGGCGGCGAGAATGACGAACGCGAACAGCAGCGGCAGGTCGCCGATGTAGCCTTCGCCGGAAACGCCCATCCCGCCGATCACGACCTGAAGCCCGACAAGCTGGAGCGCAATATAGGGCAACGTTGCGACGATGCCGGTGACCGCAATCGCCAGTGCGAGCCAGCGATTGCCGAAGCGCCCGCGGACGAAGTCGGCGGCCGTGATGTAGTTGTGCCGGTGGCAGACGTACCAAAGCCGCGGGAAAACCAGGAAGAGAATGGGATAAACGACGATCGTATACGGGACCGCGAAGAAGGCGACCGCGCCGGCCCCGAAAGCCAGCGCCGGAACGGCAATGAAGGTGTAGGCCGTGTAGAGGTCGCCGCCGATCAAGAACCAGGTGACGATCGTGCCGAAGCGACGTCCGCCAAGTCCCCATTCGTGCAACAGGTCGAGGTCCCCCTTGCGCCACCGCGCCGCGGCGAAACCGAGCCACGTGATCAGGGCAAATAGCACCAGGAAGATGATCAAGGCAGTCCAGTTGACGTCCTGCACGGCATTCCTCCCGATTGGCCTCCCTCGTTATCGTCTCCCCTCTTGCATGATCGTGCCCGCGGGTGGGCTAATCCTCCGTCGCGAAATAGACGATCGCGGTCAGGATGGCTCCAAGGATGACCCAGAGCAGCTGGTACCAGTAGAAGAATGGGATGCCGATGAGCTCGGGTTCGGCCGCGTTGTAGAAGGGGGGCCAGAGCACGGCGACGAATTGAATGAGGAAGAGCAGGTACCACCAGCTCCATCCGGCGTGTTTTTCCCCTCTCGGGCCGGTGGCTGCTTCCTGGACGTCGTATCTCGAACCGGTGCCATTTGACATGGGACCTCCTTCGCCGAGGTGCGCCGATGCCGGTCGATGATGCGGACGGGTGACGAGCTACTCTCGATGATCCCGGGCGGCGAAAGCTGGAGTTCGCACGCAGCTTTCTGATCCGCGGTCGTTGTCGTAACGCGCCACCTGTTCCCGGGTTCCATCCGCCTTTCGGCTATGGCGGGCCTTCAGCGCGCGGAGCGCGAGAAGCGATTGATCCCATCACATCGGCCAGCTCAAGCGTCGACGTCAGATCTCGTTATTCTCCGGCGCGATTGCGAGGCGCCGGACGATTTCGGCCCCCACGGCGCGCGCCTCAGGCCTCGAACCGATGCGGGGGCTGCGAAACTTCCGTCCGGACCGTAAGCGGATCGTGACGATGCAGTGCTCGTCCTCGGACCGGCCGCGGCGCTCGACCGTGATCGCCTTGACGTCGTGCCCAGCGATATGGTCCTCGCGCGGCGTGCCGTCGCCCCATAGGCGTTCGACGCGAATATCCTCCCGCCGGATGATCCAGCGGGCACCGGTGACGAGATTGGCAAATCGATAGACGCCGAACGCTGCGATCACGCCAAGCGGCAGCAGCATGACGTCGATCCATTGGGGCTGCAGGCCGCGCCAAAGCCTGTAGGCGTACGGCGCAACACTCAGTGCGACGACGATCAGCGCCGCGATCCGGATGTCTCGCTGCGAAAACGGCTCGACGGGGTCGCCAAGACGCATCTCGGGATTGCTGGCATCGAGCGGATTGACGGGCGCCTCGACATCAGGAACGTCGAACTGCGCAGCGATCCGCGCCACGGTGTCATGAACATGGGTGACGTCGGAGAGCGGCGGGGAGATCAGGCGTTCGCCCGAGGCCAGCGTAAAGGCCAGCTGGAAGCGGGCTTTCGCGGTTTTGCTGCCGGGAACCTGTAATCCGAGGATGTCATCTTTCGCGATGACCCGTGTCTGGAGCTTCCCGAACGGACGCTGCCGTCCGATCAGGATCTCCTCCGGCGTGATGATCCACACCACCGCCGGCGTCAGCATCACCACGCCGACGAACGCTGTGCCCGCCAGCAGCGCGACGACGGAGATGACGATCTCCAGCGCATCATGCGTGAACAGGCCCGGCGTGAAGCACAGCGCGACGGCCGCCGCCGAGCCGGCCACGACCAGCCGCTGCGCGATCGAGGAGCCTTCGCGAAGGCGGATGTCGTTGCTGGCGGTCGCGTCGTCCATTGCGGCGGCTGAGTTCGAGGCTCGCGAACCTCCACGGACGGGTCCGTGGAGTCAAGCAGCATCACAAAGCCGCCGCATCCGGCATCAGCTGCTGGCGTTCAGCAGCTTGGCCACAGTGCGGTCGATCTCGTCATAGCGGCCTTCGCCCGCATGCTGGAACACGATCTTGCCGCTCTGGTCGATGACGTATTGCGCCGGCCAATATTGATTGCGGTAGGCATCCCAGGTTTTGGAATCATTGTCCTGCGCCACCGGATAGGTGATGCCGTGGCGCTTCAGCGCGGCCTGCACATTGGAGGCTGAGCGCTCGAACGGGAATTCCGGCGTGTGCACGCCGACCACGACGAGGCCCTTGTCCTTGTATTTGGCATAGAGGTCGGTGACGTGCGGCAGCGTGTTGACGCAGTTGACGCAGCCATAGGTCCAGAAGTCGACCAGCACGACCTTGCCGCGGAGGTCGGCGATGCTGAGCGGCTTCGAATTGAACCAGTTGCTGATCCCGGCGAAGTCGGGCGCCGTCGCCGCCTGGGTCGCGGCCGCGATCTTGACCGGCGCGGGCGTCGCCTCGTCGCAGATGCCGGGGATGACGGCGCCGGTGACAGAGACGCCGACCAGCGCGGCGGCCACGGTAAGCAGTTTGAAAGTCATGGTCGTATCTCCGTTGAGGTGAAGCCATCACAGGCCGATCTGGCCGGTGGGATAGAAGCCGGTGAGCCACGCCACGATCAGCGTGTCGTATTGAAAGTAGGCGGCGAGCGCGAAGGCGATCACGACCACGCCAAAACCCTGCTGCAGCCGCGGCGAGATGCGCACCAGGCTGCGCACGCGCGTGGTCGCGGCCTGGCCGCCATAGGCGATCGCCAGCATCGGGATCGCAGCGCCGATCGCGTAGGCGATCAAAAGCGTGCCGGCCCAGGCGAGATTCGTCGAGGTCGCCACCAGCGTCAGGATCGAGCCGAGCACGGGGCCGGCGCAGGGCGTCCAGACCAGGCCGAGCGTGGTGCCCAGCACGAGCCCGCCCAGCGCGCCTTCGCGCGGCGCGCCGGCGGTGCTCAGGTTGAGCCAGCCATTGAGCCGGATCGACAACCATTCGAACGGCGCCGGCCACAGCATCAACAGGCCGAAGCCGAGCAGCAGGATCGCGGCCGCCTCGCGCAGCACGTTCGGATCGATATCGAATGCCCGCGTCACTGCGCCGAGCAGCAGCGCCACCGCGGAAAAGGAAACGACGAAGCCGAGCGCGATCATCGCAGGCCGCAGCTGCGACGTGCGTCCGATCGAGGCGCCGAGCAGGATCGGCAGCACCGGCAACGTGCAGGGCGCGGCGATGGTGAGGATGCCGGCGAGGATAGCGAAGAGAAGCTCGAGCATGGGGCACTCGTGATCGATGTCACGAGAGCAGTTCGGGATCGAGGTGCCGGCCGTTACGCGCTGTCACGCGCTCGTGACGGGGCGGCCGCACCCGGCCCCAAATACAAAACGACCCGGAGGGGGGCATCCCGTCCGGGTCGTTGGAGGTCCTTGGGAGGTTTAAGCAAAACCGTATGGGAGCCTTATAGGGACGAAGTTTTTCCGCCTGATGTTGTGCTTTGTTTCATTTGTTTCGTCGGCGGTAACGCTTTCGTGTCCCGGGATCGAGCCGGGAAACGAGCTCTATCCGCTTGAAATCATTGACTTAAGCCGCGAAGCGGTCGACCCCGCAACCCTTAAGCAGATCAGCCAGCTGCTTGCGGGCATAGAACATTCGCGTCTTCACCGTGCTCTGGGGGATGCCGATGATCTGCCCGACCTCCTCCACCGACTTCTCGTGGTAGTAGACGAGGGTGATGATCTCCCGATGCGCCGGTGACAGTTTTGCGACGCAGGCGCGCAGGATGGCGCTGGTGTCGCTGCGGTCGAGCGAGCTCTCCGGGGTGTCGCAGCTGTCCGGGATCTGACGCACGTCTTCCTGGTCGATGTCCTCGAACCGACGCTGGCGCATCGCGGTCAGCGCCTTGAAGCGGGCGATCGAGAGCAGCCAGGTCGATACCTGCGAGCGGCCCTGAAACTGGCCGGCGGTCCGCCACACGTCCAGAAACACCTGGCTGACCAGGTCTTCCGCGGTGGTGGCATCGCGCACCACGCGCAGGATGAAGCGGTAGACCCGCACATTGTGCCGGCAATAGAGGATGTGCATGGACGTCCGGTTGCCGTCGGCAATGCTTTCCAGAAGCATGTCGTCCGAAGTCGCCTGAGCGGCAATGATGCTCTGACTGGCCTGGGCGTTGATGGCGATGACGTTCCGCATTGACTTGGCTCCCCGGTGCGCCGCAACCGAGCGGCGTTTCCCTGGACCAAAGTGTTAATGAGCCAACGTTTCGGGACGTCTGCACGAAAAGGAGAAAATGGTTTCGTGCGCCGATAAATTGTTTCGTCGCTCAAATCGCGACGAAACATTCGGAGCAAAAAAGCGTGGAATTTCAAGGGTTGGAAAATACGGTACTGCGGAATTGGACTGGGAGGAACGAATTTCCGGGGCTTGCGTTACGTCGCGCCATACCCATTGCCGTCGTCCTGGCGAATCCGCGACCCGCTACAGCACCCCCGTGTTGTGCCTACGCCTTCTCGCCCTGGGGCGAGAACAGATAGCCGCCGCCGCGAATGGTGCGGATCACGGCGGGCTTGGTCGGGTCCGGTTCGATCTTGCGGCGGATGCGCATGATGCGCAGGTCGACGGCGCGGTCGAAGGCTTCGGCGTCGCGCGCATTGGCGAGCTCGAGCAGGCGCTCGCGCGACAGCACGCGCTTCGGATTGGCGGCGAACACTTTCAGCAGCCCGAACTCGGACGCCGTCAGCGGATGCTCATTGCCTTCGTCGTCGCGCAGCGCCTGGGCTTCGAGATCGAGCCATTTGGTGCCGAAGCGCACCAGTTGATCCTTGTCCGATTTCGCCGGCGCTGCATCAGACGCGGCGGCCCTTGCCGGCGCGCTCCGCCGCAGCACCGAGCGGATGCGCGCCATCAGCTCGCGCAGCTCGCACGGCTTTGCGACATAATCGTCGGCGCCGAGCTCGAGGCCGACCACGCGGTCGATCGGGCTCGCGGTCGCCGTGAGCATGATGACGGGAACGTTGGTGCGGCTCTTGAGGTCGCGAATGATCGAGAGGCCGTCTTCCTCGGGCATGTTGAGGTCGAGCACGACGAGGTCGGGCATGCCGCCGTCGATCGCGGCGCGGAGCGACTTGCCGCCGTCGCACAGCGTCACGGTGAAGCCGTGCATCCTGAGGTAATCGCCGACCATCTCTCGGGCCGGCGCCTCGTCGTCGACGATCATGATGTGCTGGCTTTGGGTCATGTCGATACTCGAATTACGGCATATCGGTCGCGGGCAGGGTGATGGTGAAGGTCGAGCCCTTGCCCGGGCCGTCGCTGTCGGCCGTCACCTCGCCGCCATGCATGTCGATAATACGCTTGACGATGGACAACCCAAGCCCCGTTGAGCTCTCGCCCGCGGTCGGCTTTGCGGACAGCCGCTGGAACCGGCCGAACAGGCGGCCGAGATCTTCCGGCGACAGGCCGGCGCCTTCGTCGCTGACACGAATGATGGTGTCGTTGCCCTCATGGCTGACCGCGACGCTGATCTTGCCTGCGATCGGTGAGTATTTGATGGCGTTGCTGATCAAATTATCGATCGCCTCGCGGATGCGATCCGTGTCGCACATGGTGACGATATTGGCCGGCGCGCTGACGCTGATCGCCTGCTGCTTGTTGACCGCGAGCGGCTGGTTGGCCTCGGCGACCTCCTTCACCAGGGCTGCGACGTCGACCGGCTCGCGGCGGATGGTGATGTCGAAGGCATCGGCCATCGCGTCCGAGATCAGATGGTCGACCATCGTGGTCAGGCGCTTGGTGGCGTCTCTGATATGATCGACCTGGGAGACGACGCCTGCGGCCGAGGCGCCGGTCGAGATCAGCTCCTTCAGCATCTCGGTGCGGCCGAGGATGACGCCGAGCGGGTTCTTCAGATCGTGCGCGACGGTGCCGAGGATTTCGTTCTTGAAGCCGTTGGCGCGCTGCAGCCGCAGCCATTGCGCCGAGAGCCGGCGATTGGCCTGCATCAGCGCGCGGGTGCGCTGGGCGACGCGGTCTTCCAGCTGCGTGTTGGCGTCCTGGAGCTGCTGGTAGAGGATGACATTGTCGAACGCGATCGACAGCCGGCTGGAGAAGATCTCGACCAGCGAGCGATCGGTCTCGGACAGCTCGCGCTCGGCCTGCAGCAGCACCACGACCTCGCGGCCCGAGCCGGTACGCAAGTAGATCACGCTGCGGTGGTCGGCGAATTCGTTCTTGCGGCGCTGGAAGGCGTCCTCCACCAGCTGGCGCAGATCGGGGTCGAGCGCCTTCGACGAGGTGGTGCCGATGAAGCGGCTGTAGCAGCCGCTGCCGGCGAGCACCGAGAGTTCGGCGTCCATGCCGCCGTTGTCGCGCAGCACCAGGATGCCGGCGCAGTCGACATTGAGCAGCGAGGCGAGCTGGGTCAGCACGCCCTCGGCCAGCCGCTGCATCGACTTGAAGTCGTACAGCGTCGAGGCGGCGTCGATGATGATCTCGAGCCCGCGCCTGGTCTGCACCATGCGCTCGAGCTGCTGGTAGGAGCGCAGCGCCGCGGTCAGCGAGGTGAACAGCTTGTCGGCGGTGAGCTCGGTCTTGGCCTTGTAGTCGTTGATGTCGTACTGCACGATCACGCGCCGCTCCGGCGCCTGGCCGGGCTGGCCGGTGCGCAGGATGATGCGCACCGTTTCGTTCTTGAGCACGTTGCGGATGTATTCGACCAGCTCGAGGCCGGCGACGTCGGTCTCCATGATGACGTCGAGCAGCACCGCGGCGATGTCGTCGTGCTCGGCCATCAGCTTGCGACCTTCCGCCGCGGAATGGGCGGAGAGGATTTCCAGGCCGAGGCCGTTGAGGCTGTAGTCGGACAGCGCGAAGCGGGTGCCGTCATGCACGGCCGGATCGTCGTCGATGACGGCGATCTTCCATTTCCGGGCGTCCATATCCTCCGACGCGGTACCGGTGTCGTCGATCAGGTGGAGGACATCGTCCTGTTCGGCCATTGAGAGGTCCCGTCACTTTCTGTGCTTTGCGCGCCGCCCTTGGCGATCCGCGGCATGATAATCCGGAAAGTCGTGCCTTGTCCCAGCTTGGATTCCAGCATCATCCGCCCGCCGAGCTGCTGGGTGACAAGGTTATAGACGATATGCAAGCCCAGTCCCGTCCCGCCTTCATTGCGCCGCGTGGTAAAGAATGGGTCAAAGGCCTGGCGCTGCACGTCGGGGGTCATGCCGGCCCCGTCATCGGCGAAGATGATTTCGATGTCCTCGGTGCCGCGCGGCCGGGCCGAGATCGTGATGGTGCCGGCGCGACCGTCGGCAAAGGCGTGGTTGGCGGCGTTGAGGAACAGGTTGGTCAGGATCTGGCCATAGGAGCCGGGATAGCCGTCGAGCAGGAGTCCCTCGGGCACGTCGACTTGAAGCGTGGTCGGCGAGCGCTTCAGCACGGGCCGGAGGCTCGCGATGATCTGGTCGGTGGCTTCGCTCAATGAGAATTGCCGCCGCTCGGCATGGGAGCGGTCGACGGCGACCTGCTTGAACGACTGGATCAGCTCGCCGGCGCGGTGCAGGTTGGCGACCAGCTGCTGCGAGGCGTCGCGCGAGGACTGCACGAACTCCTCCAGTTGCGAGCGGCGCAGTCCGCCGTCGCCCTTGAGCTGGGCCTCGAAGATCTCGCTGCGCCTCGCAAGGCTCGAGGCCACCGTCAGGCTGATACCGATGGGGTTGTTGACCTCATGCGCCACCCCCGCGACGAGGCCGCCGAGCGCGGCGAGCCGTTCGGCGTCGATCAGGTTCTGCTGCGCTGTGTTGAGCTCGAGCAGCGCGCTCTCGGCCTTTTCCTTCGACGCGCGCAGCTCGCCTTCGGTCTGGCGCTTGGCGATCGCGTTCTCGCGGAACACCTCCACCGCGCGCGCCATGGCGCCGACCTCGTCGCGGGCTTTGGTGCCCTGCACCTCGCGGTCGAGATCGCCGAGCGTGATCGCCCGCATCGCGGTCATGATCTGCTGCAGCGGCAGCCGGATCGAGAGCGCGATCAAGACGCCGGCGGAGAGGATGATGCCGAGGAAGATCACTGCTATCGAGAGAACACGACGAGAAATATCCGCCAGCGTGCGGTCGAACGTCTCCTGCGCCTTCTGCTCGCGCTGGCGCATCTTGGTCGAGAGATCGTCGATGGCCCCGATCGCCTCGGCCTGGCTGGCGTCGATGGTGTTGCGCAACAGTTCGGTGCGGTTCGTCAGCTGCTCGGAAAGTTTGGCAAAGCCCTCGCGCAGCGCCGCAGTGCGGGCCCCGAGCTTTTGCAGCGCCATCTTCTGGAGATCGTTGTCGGCAAGATCGATCATCACGGGAATGGTCTTCTCGATCGTCTCGGTGTTGCGGCGCGCATCGTCGGCCGCGCCAGGCGACAGCGACAGATAGTAGGAATTGGCCGCGACCAGCATCGCGGTGAAGGCTTCGCGCGACTTGCCGAGCGAAGGCCAGATCAGCGCGTCGCGATGGCCGGTGGCGCCCTCGATGATGGAATAGAGGCCCGCCATGTCCTTGGCTGGGCCCTGCACCTGCTCCTCATAGGTCTTGGCGATGGTTGCCTGCACGGTGCGCAGCTCGCCGAAGCCGTTGAGGAAGCGGTCGGTGGTGCGCTCCAGCTCCTCGACCGAGCCTGACAGCATCGGGTCCTTGGCGGCGCGGTCGGTCAGCGTGCCCAGCACGGCCTCGCGCAGCAAGAGGATCTCGGCGAACAGGTCCGGGCTTGGCTGGTTGATGTAGCGGTGGATCAGGTTCTGCAGCCGCCCGGTCTCGCTTTCGAGCAGCGCCAGGATCCGGTCGGATTCGCGCACCTGCCGCACGTCGTCCCAGGCGGAGCCCAGCACCTGCGCGCCGTTCCAGATCATCGCCACCAGCACGATCACCACGGCGGAGTTCAGCGCCGCGATCGACAGGATGCGCCAGCGGATCGGCACCGCCCGCAGCACGCCCACGAGCCGCGCGCGCAGCCGCCCGATCGGGCCGGGTGGCCGCTCTGCGATCTCGCTGGTGCCGGGCGCGATCACGCAGCGTCACTCCACCTTGCGAATGCGTTCGATCAGCGCCGCCGCGGCGGGATCCCTCGCCGCCTTGGCGTAGATCGGCGCCATTGCGTCCTCGAACGGCTTGCGGTCGATGTCCTTGATCACGGTGATGCCGGCGGCTTCCGCCTTGTGCTGCGACTGCTCGTCGAGGTCGCGCCATTTCTCGCGCATGAACCGGCTGGAGCGCTGCGCGGCCTCCCTGAAGATGGTCTGGTCCTCGGCGGACAGGCTGCGCCAGGCCTTGAGCGAGATCACCAGCACCTCCGGGCTCACCGTGTGCTCGGTGAGCGTGTAGTAGCCGGCATATTTGTAATGGTCTGTCGTCACGAAGGATGGCCAGTTGTTTTCCGCGCCGTCGATCAGATGGGTCGCGAGCCCCGTGAGCACCTGCCCATAGGGCAGTTCGACCGGCTCGGCGCCGAGCGCGCGGATCATCTCGCTCATCAACTCCGATTGCTGGACCCGGATCCGCAATCCCCTGAGGTCGGCAAGGCTCTTCACGGGACGAACGCCGTTGTAGATCGAGCGGGCGCCGGAATCGTAGAAGCACAGCCCGACGAAGCCGTAGGGCTCGAAGCTGTCGAGGATCTCCTTGCCAATAGGCCCGTCCAGCACCTTCTGCATGTGCTCGATGGACCGGAACAGGAACGGCATGGCGAGCACATTCATCGCCGGGACGAAATTGCCGATCAGGGCGACATTGGTCCGGTTGAGGTCGATCGCGCCGGCGCGGGTCTGCTCGATCGTCTCTTTCTCCTCGCCGAGCTGGCGGGAGTGAAACACCTTGATCTCGTGCCGGCCTTTGGTGCGCTCGGCGATCAGCGCGCCCATGTAGCGCAGCGCCTGGACGGTCGGGTAGTCCTCGGTCTGGGTGTCGGCGGCGCGGAATTCGCGCGCAGCAGCATTCGTCGCGCAAATGGCGAGCAGAAGCGCAACGAAAATCACCCCGGTCCGTGAGAGTTCGGCACGGTTTAGCACTGGCACACTCAACCCCTCAGTGATGGAGTCTATGGCGGGACCAAAAGGTTCAATGCAATCTAGCAGATGGTAAAGGGAAGGCCATCCCGGCGCTGGCCGGCCGAGCGATTGTGCGGCGTGGCCCACCTTCATTCCCGGTTGAAACCGCAGGTCGCGCGCCTTAAGCAGGGTATCGTCGTCTTTTACCGCTTGATCCGGGGCGCGCCATCGTGACTTCAGCAATCCGCCTCTTGCAGGTCGCCGCCGCCACGCTGGCCCTCGCCTTGAGCTGCGAGGCACGCGCGACAACCGATATCGCCTGGTGGCACGCCATGTCGGGCGAACTCGGCAAGCAGCTCGAGAAGCTCGCCGCCGACTTCAACGCCTCGCAGTCCGATTACCGCATCGTGCCGGCCTACAAGGGCAACTACACCGAGACGGTGACGGCTGCGATCTTCGCCTTCCGCTCGCGCAGCCAGCCCGCGATCGTTCAGGTCAACGAGGTCGCCACCGCCACCATGACCGCGGCGAAGGGGGCGATCTATCCGGTCTACAGCATGATGCGCGACATGGGAGAGCCATTCTCGCTCAACGATTATCTCCCGGCGGTCTCCGGCTATTACACCGACGCATCGGGCAATCTGCTGTCGTTTCCATTCAATTCCTCGACGCCGATCCTCTATTACAACAAGACCATGTTCCGCGCCGCCGGCCTCGATGCCGAGACGGCGCCGAAGACCTGGCCCGAGCTTGGGCAGGCGGCAAAACGCCTGCGCGAGCACGGCGCGGTCTGCGGCTTCACCACCTCTTGGCCATCCTGGATCCATGTCGAGAATTTTTCGGCGTTTCACAACCTGCCGCTGGCCACCCGCGGCAACGGCTTTGCCGGCCTCGATGCCGAGCTGACCATCAACAATCCGGTCGTGGTCAAGCACGTCGCCCAGCTCGCCGAATGGCAGAAGACGAAACTGTTCGACTATAGCGGCCGGGGACAGGCGGCCGAGCCGCGCTTCCAGAACGGCGAATGCGGCATCTTCATCGGCTCCTCGGCGACGCGCGCCGACATCAAGGCCTTCTCGAAATTCGAGGTTGGCTACGGCATGATGCCGTACTGGCCTGACATTGCGGGCGCGCCGCAGAATTCCATCATCGGCGGCGCCACGCTGTGGGTGCTGCGCGACCGGCCGCGCGAGGAATACAAGGGTGTGGCGCGGTTTTTCGCCTATCTGTCGCAGCCCGGCGTGCAGGCCGCCTGGCACCAGAACACCGGCTATCTGCCTGTGACCCGCGCCGCCTTCGAGCTGACGCGCGCGCAAGGATTCTACGAGCACAATCCGGGCTCTTCGATCTCGTTCGAACAGATCACGCTGCATCCGCCGACCGAGAATTCGAAGGGCATCCGGCTCGGCTCCTTCGTGCTGATCCGCGGCGCGATCGAGGACGAGCTCGAGCAGGCCTTTGCCGGCCACAAGAGCGCCCAAGCCGCGCTCGATTCCGCGGTGGAGCGCGGCAACAAGCTGCTCCGCCAGTTCGAGCGCGCCAGTCCGGAACGGTAATGTTGCGGATGAGCTTGGCTGGCGCTGAAGCCAGAAAAAGTACGCGAATGACCTCAGCGCACGCGTTGCCTCACTTCGCCGACGCCCAAAGCTTTCGCGCCTTTCGCGCCGATCCGGCGCAATGGCTGGGAAGCGCCCTCGACATCGCCCGCAGCCATGGTCTCGACGTCACCTCCCCGCATGTGTTCTCGACCGGCACCAATCTCGTGGTCGGGCTCGGCGACAAGCTGATCCTGAAAATCTTCCCGCCGCTGCTGCGTGCGCAATTCGTCTCCGAGCGCGGCTCGTTGATGCAGCTTGCCGGCCGGCTTCATCTACCGATCCCGGAGATCGTCGCGGAGGGGGAGCGCGACGGCTGGCCCTATCTCGTCATCACGCGGCTATCAGGCACGCTTGGCGCGGAGGTCTGGCCGCAGCTCGCCGAAGCGCAGAAGGAGCGCGTGCTGCGCCAGATCGGCGAAACCATCGCCGCCGTGCAACGCGCGCCGCTCGGCCCGCTCGCACGGATCGAGCCGCGCTGGGATGCCTTCATGCGCGCGCAGATGCAGGGCTGCCGTGACAGGCACACCCGTCTCGGCCTCGCGCCGAAATTCCTTGAAGGCCTGACGACCTTCTGCGCGACGCCGCGACGTTGATCCCGATGGAAGCGCCGCCGGTGATCCTGATCGGCGAATACATTCCGGAAAACTTCCTGCTCGCCTGCAACGACGATCGATGGTCGCTCGCCGGCCTGTTCGACTTCGGCGACGTGCGCGCAGGCTGGCGCGATTACGACCTGCTCGGCCCGAGCGCCTTCATGGCGGCGGGTCGGCCGGGGAGGGTGCGCGGCCTGCTGGAAGGCTTCGGCTACGCCAAGTCCGATTTTGCGCTGAAGCGCCGCCTGATGGCGCTGATGCTGCTGCACCACGCCAGCGATCTCAACAGCCACATCTGCATCGAGGGCTGGCAGGAGCAGGTGGACGATTTGGTCGAATTGCTGGAGCTGATCTGGCCGGCGTGAGGGCTCCATCAACACCGTCATTGCGATGAGCCCTTGCGACGAAGCAATGACGAGTTTGCCGCACGAGCGCCGATCCTCTCAAGCACCACAGCCCGTGAATGAGAGGCCTGACCGAGGTGACGACAGATTAGGCTTCAAATTTATCTGCTTATTCTTTCATCAATATCGCCGCTTTGTATGCAACGGCGAGGTTTGCGTGCGGTTATCCGCGATCAAGATTGTCAGCATATCCTTTTTTATCAATGGCTTAGCTGACTCTTAAGTCTCGACTAAGCCTTGGCACGAACCTTGCGAACTCAGTTCCAACCAGAAACTTCCGAGTTGGAGCATCCGCATGAAGCGTCGCGATTTCCTCAAGTCCGTATCTGGCTTGGCCGCTGGCGCGGCGCTTCCGGCGGTGCCGCAGGTGGTCTCCTCGGCCTATGCCGATGCGCGTTCGGAGACGCTGTTGATCGTCTCGGAAGGCGGCCCCAACAATCTCGACATCCACGGCGTCGGCACCAACGTGCCCGGCTATGAAGTGTCCTGGAATTGCTACGACCGCCTGATCAGCCACGAGATGAAGTCCGGGCCCGGCGGCGTGCCTTATTACGACCGCGACAAGTTCAAGGGCGAGCTCGCCGAGGAGTTCAAGATCGACGACGTCTCCGTCACCTTCAAGCTGCGCAAGAACGCCAAATTCCATGACGGCACGCCTGTCACCGCCAAGGACGTGAAATGGTCGCTCGACCGCGCCGTCAGCGTCGGCGGCTTCCCCACCTTCCAGATGAGCGCGGGTTCGCTGACCAAGCCGGAGCAGTTCGTCGTGATCGACGACCATACCGTGCGCGTCGACTTCCTCAGGAAGGACCGGCTGACGATTCCCGATCTCGCCGTCATCGTGCCCTGCATCGTCAACTCCGAACTGGTGAAGAAGAATGCCAGCGAGAAGGACCCCTGGGGTCTGGAATTCACCAAGCAGCAGACCGCAGGCTCCGGCGCCTACAAGGTGACGAAATGGACCGCCGGCACCGAAGTCATCATGGAGCGCAACGACGATTGGGCTTGCGGTCCGCTGCCGAAGATCAAGCGCGTGATCTGGCGCATGGTGCCGCAGGCCGGCAACCGCCGCGCGCTGCTGGAGCGCGGTGATGCCGACATCTCCTACGAACTTCCGAACAAGGATTTTCAGGAGATGAAGGCTAACGGCAAGCTCAACGTGGTGTCGCTGCCGTTCTCCAACGGCATCCAATATATCGGCATGAACGTCACCAAGCCGCCGTTCGACAATCCCAAAGTGCGCCAGGCGGTGGCCTATGCGCTGCCCTATCAGAAGATCATGGACGCCGTGATGTTCGGTCTCGCCAACCCGATGTTCGGGGCGCCGAAGGACAAGCCGACGGAAGTCGTCTGGCCGCAGCCACACAAATACAACACCGACATGGACAAGGCGAAGGCGCTGATGGCGGAGGCCGGTTATGCCAGCGGCTTCGAGACCACGATCTCGTTCGACCTGAATTTCGCCGGCGTCAACGAGCCGCTCTGCGTGCTGGTGCAGGAGTCTCTGGCGCAGATCGGCATCAAGACCACCATCAACAAGGTGCCGGGCGCCAACTGGCGCACCGAATTGAACAAGAAGGAGATGCCGCTCTTCACCAACGTGTTCTCGGGTTGGCTCGATTACCCCGAATACTTCTTCTACTGGTGCTATCACGGCAACAATTCCGTCTTCAACACCATGAGCTACAAGTCGGCGGAGATGGACAAGTTCATCGACGGCGCGCGCACCGCGGCGGCCGCCGGCGACACTGCGGCCTACGAGTCGGACGTGAAGGGCTTCATCGATCTCGCCTACACCGACATCCCGCGTATCCCGCTGTACCAGCCCTTCGTCAACGTCGCGATGCAGAAGAACGTCAGCGGCTATCAGTACTGGTTCCACCGCAGGCTCGACTATCGCGCGATGGCGAAGGGATAAGGGCATGGGTGAGGTGGGCACGCTCTTCAGGCTCCCTCCCCCCTTGTGGGGGAGGGTTGGGGAGAGGGGTAGCCACAAACTCCGGCCTCTCCCGGAGCCACCCCCCTCCCTAGCCCTCCCCCACAAGGGGGGAGGGAACGCAGCGGAGTGGGTTGCGCGATCTCATTTCAAAGCAAAGCGCGAGAGGACGTCATCATGCTCACCATGATCGGCAAGCGCCTGATGTTCGCGATTCCCTCGCTGATCGGCGTCGTCATCGTCACCTTCCTACTGACGCGCGCGCTACCGGGCGACCCCGCTGCGTATTTCGCAGGGCCCGCCGCGACCAAGGAAGCCGTCGAGCAGATCCGCAAGAAGCTCGGGCTCGACAAGCCGCTGATCGAGCAATTCTTCCGCTACACCAACGATCTCGCCCATGGCGATTTCGGCAATTCGCTGACGACAGGCCAGCCGGTCGCGACCGAAATCCGCAACCGCTTGCCGGCCTCGGCGGAGCTGACGCTGCTCGGCCTGATCGTCTCGATCGCCATCGCCATTCCACTGGGCGTGCTGGCCGCAACACGACCGGGGTCATGGATCGATCATCTCTGCCGCGTCACGACCACGGCCGGCGTCTCGCTGCCTGTGTTCTTCACAGGACTTGTGCTGGTCTATGTCTTCTATTTCCGGCTCGGATGGTCGCCGGCGCCGCTCGGTCGATTGGACGTGTTCTACAGCGCGCCGCCGACGGTGACCGGCTTTTATCTGATCGACACGCTGCTTGCGCACGACGTCGAGGCCTTCCGCTCGGCGCTCAGCCAGCTCATTTTGCCCGCGACGACGCTGGCGATCTTCTCGCTGGCGCCGATCGCGCGCATGACGCGCGCCTCGATGCTGGCGGTGCTGGCGTCCGAATTCGTCCGCACCGCGCGCGCCAGCGGCCTGTCGCCGACGACCGTGATCGTCACCTACGCGTTCCGCAATGCGATGTTGCCCGTGATCACCACGCTGAGCATGGTGTTCTCGTTCCTGTTAGGGGCCAACGTGCTGGTGGAGAAAGTGTTCGCCTGGCCCGGCATCGGCTCCTATGCGGTGGAAGCGCTGATCTCCTCGGACTTCGCGCCGGTGCAAGGTTTTGTCCTCACCATGGCCGTGATGTACGTGCTGCTCAATCTCGTGATCGACATTTTGTACGGCGTGATCGATCCGCGCGTGCGGCTGGAAGGGTAGGGGGACGCAATGAGCTCCGTCGCGCCTGCTGTTGAACCCGTGGGTCCCGCGCGAACGTCGGGACTGGCTGCAATCCTCGAACAAGCCCGCTACGTCCTCGGCGAGAACAAAGTCACCGGCTTTGCCTTCGCATTGCTGATCCTGATCCTCATCGCTGCGATCTTCGGTCCCTATGTTGTGCCTTATGATCCGCTCGCCTCCGATACCGCCGCGGCGCTGAAGCCGCCGTCGGCGGCGCATTGGTTCGGCACCGATCAGCTCGGCCGCGACATCTTCAGCCGCGTCGTGGTGGCGACGCGACTCGATACGTTCATCGCGGTCGCCTCCGTCGTGCTGGTGTTCCTGATGGGCGGCCTTGCCGGCATCGCGGCGGGCTATTTCGGCGGCTGGACCGACCGCATCGTCGGCCGCATCGCCGACACCATCATGGCTTTTCCGCTGTTCGTGCTCGCCATGGGCATCGTCGCAGCGCTCGGCAACACCGTGCAGAACATCATCCTCGCAACGGCCATCGTGAACTTCCCGCTCTACGCCCGCGTCGCGCGTGCGGAAGCCAATGTCCGGCGCAATGCCGGCTTCGTGCAGGCCGCGCGCCTCTCCGGCAATGGCGAATTCCGCATCCTGCTGGTGCACATTTTGCCGAACATCATGCCGATCATGATCGTGCAGATGTCGCTGACCATGGGCTACGCCATTTTGAATGCCGCCGGCCTCTCCTTCATCGGCCTCGGGGTCCGTCCGCCCACCGCGGAGTGGGGCATCATGGTCGCCGAGGGCGCCGGCTTCATGGTGTCAGGCGAATGGTGGATCGCGCTCTTCCCCGGCCTCGCGCTGATGATCGCCGTGTTCTGCTTCAACCTCCTCGGGGATGGCCTGCGCGACATCGTCGATCCCCAGCGGAGGACGTGATGGCTGTCGATGTCAAATGCGGGCAGGGGAAGCTCACATATGAGGCGGGCACTGCTCTCTCATTCCCTCCCCCCTTGTGGTGGAGGGGAAGGGAGGGGGGTAGCCACAAACTCCGACCTCGCTTGGGGCTACCCCCCTCCCCAACCCTCCCCCACAAGGGGGGAGGGAGCGAGAGAGGGGTGCCTCCCTCACACGCCAAATCTCTCAATGAATCCAATGCCGCTCCTACTGTGCATGGGGTTGTTTTCGACCTCTTGAGCGACGGGAGGCATTTGTGACCGCCCAGCCGCTGCTCGAAGTCCAGGACCTCACCGTCGAATTCACCACCCGCCGCGGCATCGTCAAAGCCGTGCAACACGTCAACATCTCTGTCGCCAAGGGCGAGACGCTGGCCATCGTCGGCGAGTCCGGCTCGGGCAAGTCGGTGACCTCCTATGCGGTGATGCGCATCCTCGACCGCGCAGGGCGGATAGCCGAGGGCTCGGTGATGTTCTCCGGCATCGACGTGAAGGCCGCGACGGAGGACCAGATGCGCGATCTGCGCGGTCGCGAAGTCTCGATGATCTTCCAGAACCCGCGCGCGGCGCTCAATCCGATCCGCAAGGTCGGTCATCAGATCGAGGACGTGCTGCGCACCCACGTGCAGCAGGCGATGGTTTCGGACCATGGAGAAAAGGCGATCGAGGCGATCGAGCAGGTCAAGATCGCCCGCCCGCGCGAGCGCTATCATGCCTATCCGTTCGAGCTCTCGGGCGGCATGTGCCAGCGCGTCGTCATCGCGCTGGCGCTCGCCTGCAATCCGCAGCTTCTGATCGCGGACGAGCCGACCACCGGTCTCGACGTCACCACCCAGAAGGCGGTGATGGATTTGATCGTCGAGCTGACCAGGCGGCGCGCGATGTCCACCATCCTGATCACCCACGATCTGGGTTTGGCCGCCGCCTATTGCGACCGCGTGGTGGTGATGGAGAAGGGCCGCGTGGTCGAGACCGCCAAGGCTGCCGACATCTTCGCGAGCCCGCAGCACCTCTACACCAGGAAACTGATGCGCGCGACGCCGCGGCTGGGTGTAAGTTTGCGGGATCTATTGCCGGAGGAAGAGGGCGCCGTGCCCGCCGCGCCTGCCGAACCAACTCCGCCTGCCGCGGCAAACGCGCAGGAGCAGATGCCCCTCCTGCTCATCGAAAAGCTGGTCAAGGAATATCCGCGCCAGGGTGCCACCGCCACGCTCGGAAAACTGTTCGGCCGCAAGCCGCCCGTGGAGCCGGACGTGTTCCGCGCCGTCGACGGCATCAGCTTCTCGATCGGCCATGGCGAAAGCGTCGGCCTCGTCGGCGAATCCGGCTGCGGCAAATCGACGACGTCGATGATGGTGATGCGGCTCTTGGACCAGACCTCCGGCCTGATCCAGTTCGATGGCGAAGACATCGGCGGCATCGCGCCTGCGGCCTTCGCCCGACTGCCGCAGCGCAGCCGCATCCAGATGGTGTTCCAGGATCCGACCGACAGCCTGAACCCGCGCTTCACCGCCGCGCGCGCCATCGCCGACCCGATCATGCAATTGGGTGACATCAAGGGACGCGACGCGCTCCGCGCCCGCTGTGAGGAGCTCGCCACGATGGTCGGCCTGCCGCACAATCTCTTGGATCGTTTTCCGCATCAGCTCTCCGGCGGCCAGAAGGCTCGAATCGGCATCGCCCGCGCGATCGCGCTGCATCCCAAGCTGGTCATCCTTGACGAGCCGACCGCGGCGCTCGACGTGTCGGTGCAGGCGGTCGTGCTGAACCTGCTTCAGGACCTCAAGGCGCGCTTGGGTATGAGCTATCTGTTCGTCTCGCATGATTTGAATGTAGTGCGCTTGTTGTGCGATCGTGTCATTGTGATGCGGACGGGGCGGATCGTCGAAGAAGGCTCGTCCGAGAAAGTCCTGGGCGATCCGCAGGACGACTACACCAAGGAGCTGCTGACGGCGATCCCGCATCCGCCGTTGCCGGTGCACTAAGAGATTGTTGGGAGCGTGATGGCCGAACCGCTGGACGACTATATCGACGCCGTATCGAAAGCGCTGGCGCTGCCGGTCGAGGAGGGCTGGCGGCCCGCGGTGCGCGCCAATCTCGAAGTGTCGCTGCGGCTCGCCCGCCTCGTCGACGAATTCGCGCTGCCGGACGAGGCCGAGCCGGCGCCGATCTTCACAGCCTGATGCTGCCATGACCACCAAGCCAGAGATGACGGCCGCCGACATCGCGAAAGCGGTTGCGGGCCGCAAGATGACCGCGCGCGATGCCACGGAAGCCGCGCTTGCGCGCATCAAGCAGCACGACGGCATCCTCAATTCCTTCACCGACGTCACCGCCGATCGCGCCCGCGGTAAGGCCCGCGCCATTGACGCTGACGTCGCAGCCGGCAAAGAGGTCGGTCCGCTCGCCGGCGTTCCCTTTGCGGTGAAGAACCTGTTCGACGTCGCGGGGCTTCCGACTCGTGCCGGCTCGAAGATCAATCGCGACCTCGCGCCCGTCAAGCGCGACGCCACGTTGATCGAGCGGCTGGAAGCGGCCGGAGCCGTCCTCGTCGGCGCGCTCAACATGGGCGAATATGCTTACGACTTCACCGGCGAGAACGTTCACGACGGTCCCTCGCGCAATCCGCATGACACCACGCGGATGACTGGCGGCTCCTCCGGCGGTTCGGGCAGCGCCGTCGGCGGCGGGCTGGTGCCGATCGCGCTCGGCTCGGACACCAACGGCTCGATCCGCGTGCCGTCCTCGTTTTGCGGCATCTTTGGCCTGAAGCCGACCTATGGCCGGCTGTCGCGGGCGCGCTCGTTTCCGTTCGTGGCGAGCCTCGATCACCTCGGCCCGTTCGCGCGCTCGGTCACCGATCTCGCGCTCGCCTATGACGCGATGCAGGGACCGGATGCGGACGATGCCGCCTGCACGAAACGCGATCTTGAGCCGACGCTGCCGCTGATCGCCAATCCGGTGTCGGACCTGCGCATCGCGGTCGCAGGCGGACACTTTCAGAAGAACGTGTTTCCGGAAGCCGTCGAAGCCGTCAGCCGTGTTGCCAAGGCGCTCGGCGCCACGAAGGTGGTAGACGTGCCAGAAGCCTCGCGCGCCCGCGCCGCGGCCTATGTCATCACCACCACCGAAGGCGCCTCGCTGCATCTCGATCGCCTGCGCAAGCGGCCCAACGATTTCGATCCCGCGGTGCGCGACCGGTTGATCGCCGGGGCCATGGTGCCGGCGCTGCTGGTCGACCGCGCGCAAAAATTTCGTCGCTGGTATCGCGCGCAGCTCGCCGAGATCTTCAAATCCGTCGACGTGCTGATCGCGCCGGCAACACCCTGCACCGCGCCGAAACTCGGCCAAGTGATGTTCAATCTCGACGGCGTCGAGCTGCCGGTGCGCGCCAATATCGGCATCCACACCCAGCCGATCTCGTTCATCGGCCTGCCCGTGGTCGCGGTGCCGGTGCCGCTCGAGCCGCTGCCGATTGGCGTGCAGATCATCGCGGCGCCCTGGCGCGAGGCCGTCGCGCTCCGCGTCGCCTACGCATTGGAAAAGATGGGCGTAGCCGCCGCGCCGGCCCCGAGAGGATTTTGAGATGGAGATCGATCTCCCCGACGTGATCGTCGAAGTCAAGGCTGCGTTTGAGCGCTATGAACAGGCCCTCGTCAGCAACGACGTCGCCGTGCTCGGCGAGCTGTTCCGCAACGATCCCCGTACCTTGCGCTACGGCATCGGCGAGAATCTCTACGGCTATCAGGCGATCTCCGGCTTCCGCGCCGGCCGCTCGCCGGTCGGTCTCAACCGCCGCACGGCCAAGACGGTGATCTCGAGCTACGGCCGCGATACGGCCGTGGCCTCCACGCTGTTCTATCGCGACACGGCGCCGGGCAAGGTCGGCCGGCAGATGCAGACCTGGATTCGCTTCCCGGAGGGCTGGCGCGTCGTCGCCGCCCATGTCAGCATCATCGACGAGTCGAAAGAGACCTGACCGCATGGCGCTTGATGATTTTCCGCAGGAGATACTACCGGCCGAGCCGGTGGTGCCCCGCGTCGATCGTGCTTCACCGTCGGTACAGAAGGTCACCCGTGCCGAGGAATTGCGTCTCCAGCTGGCCGACGAGATCGTGCGTGGAATTCTCGCGCCGGGCGCGCCGCTCGACGAGACCGATATCGCGCGGCGCTTCAGCGTCTCGCGAACGCCGGTGCGCGAAGCGCTGCGGCAACTGGTCGCGAGCGGCCTGGTCCAGGCGCGGCCCCATCGCGGCGCGGTGGTGGCGCGGCCGTCGGTCGAGCGGCTGACAAGCATGTTCGAAGCGATGGCCGAGCTCGAGGCGCTCTGCGCGGGCCTTGCTGCCGAGCGCATGTCGGCTGCCGAGCGCCACGGCCTGGAAGCTATCCACGAAGAGCTGCGCGTTCTCAGCTACGCCGGCAATCCCGATCGCTTCCACGAGGTCAACGAGCGCTTCCACAACGCCATCTATGCGGGATCGCAGAACGGCTACATCGCCGAGATCACGCTGGCGACGCGCGTGCGCGTGCAGCCGTTCCGCCGCGCCCAGTTCCGCAATCTCGGTCGCCTCGCCAAGTCGCAAGCCGAGCACGACCGCGTCGTGGTCGCCATCATGCGCGGCGACAAGCAGGGCGCCGCCGCCGCCATGCGCGCGCATATCGAGCTGGTGCGCGGGGAGTATGAGATCTACGCGGTGTCGGTGTAGGTCCCGCCTACGCCGTGGCAGCTTCCGCCATATACTTCCGCCATCCCCCATACGCCGTAATGTCGTGCGCCTGGCCCAGGACTTCGGGCTCGACGAGAAAGCCCTTCAGGCAGCGGCCGTCGGCCAATCGAATTGTGCCGATCGCCATCGGCGCGGGAATCGCATTGACGAACTTGCCGAACGCCGCCGCCGACAACGACCAGATTTCCAGCTCGATCGATGCGCCCTGGCCCGCTTCAACGCGCAGCAGGCCCGGCTTCGGCGGCGTGGTTTTCAGAGCGTAGAGCTTGTAGTCCGGCGCAGTCCTCGTTGCCTCGATCAGCCTTGCGTTCAGCGCCTCCAATTCGCCGTTCAACGCCATGCCTGAGAGATGTGCGCCGACCACGGCGATCGGGATGTCGTCACTGCTGGTTACGGGAAGTGTCGGGAGCGGCGCCTGCGTCACGCCTTTCGCACCAAGCGTCAGCCTGGTATCCGCATGGAACACGCGGCCGATGCTTGCGAGCATCGCGTCGCGTCCGGCAGGCGCCAGCAGCGTGATGCCGAACGGAATGCCGTCGGCACGCATGGAAGCCGGCACCGCGAGACCGCAGAGATCGAGCAGATTCACAAAGTTGGTGTAGGTGCCGAGCCGACTGTTGAGCTCGATCGGATTGGCCAGCACCTGCGCGGTGGTATAGGCCGTCGGTGCGGTCGGCAACGCCAATGCGTCGATAGTCGCAAACGTGCGCTCGGCGATCTTGCGCAGCCCCTGCAAGCGGTAGAGCGCGGAGAAGGTCTCGGCGGCCGTCAGCCGGGCTCCGGCCACGGTGATCTCGCGCGTCACCGGATGGATCGAATCGGGCGCCGAGGCGAGCAGATTCTTGATCACGAGATAGCGCTCGGCGACCCACGGCCCCTCATAGAGCAGCCGCGCTGTCTCATAGAACGGCTCGAGGTCGAATTCGACCAGCGTGGCGCCAAGCGCGGCCCAGCGCTTCAAGGCTTCGCCGTAAGCGGTTTCCGCCTTCTTGTCGCCGAAGAAGATCAGCTGTCCATTGCGCGGCACGCCGAGGCGCAAATTTGTCGGGAACGGCATGATCCCACCCAGCGGCCGGTTGCGCGAGAATGGATCCGCCTGGTCGGGGCCGGCCATCACGGACAGCGCGAGCGCGGCGTCGTCCACCGTCAGCGCAAACACCGAGATGCAGTCCAGCGTGCGGCAGGCCGGCACGAGGCCCGCCGTCGAGATCATGCCAAGGCTCGGCTTCAGCCCGACGATGTTGTTGAGCATCGCCGGCACGCGGCCTGAGCCGGCGGTGTCGGTGCCGAGCGACAGCGGCACCAGGCCCGCGCCGACCGCAACCGCGGAGCCCGAACTGGAGCCGCCGGGAACGAGATCCTCGCGGATCGAATTCCTGGGAATGCCGTAGGGTGACCGCACGCCGACGAGACCGGTTGCGAACTGGTCGAGATTGGTCTTGCCGATAATGATCGCGCCGGCCGCGCGCAGCCGCTCGACTGCGGTCGAGTCGTGCGTCGGCGTGTAGGAGAAGGCCGGGCAGGCGGCCGTGGTCGGAAAACCGAGCGCATCGATATTGTCCTTCACCGCGACCGGCACGCCATACAGCGGCAGGCTCGCCGCATCCTTTGCGGCGAGCTTCTCGGCTTCCGCGATCGCGTCCTTCTCGTCGCGCAGGGTGATGAAGACGGCGCGATCGTTGTGGTCGCGGATGCGCTGATAGGTCCGCGCGACCGTCTGCG
This sequence comes from Bradyrhizobium sp. CCBAU 51627, assembly GCF_028128765.1. Lineage (GTDB taxonomy): Bacteria > Pseudomonadota > Alphaproteobacteria > Rhizobiales > Xanthobacteraceae > Bradyrhizobium. Next base: position 457,553 of record NZ_LBJG01000023.1, on the reverse strand, counting down.
CCGGCGTCAGCGTGCCCGCGCGATGCGCGGCCACGATCGCGGCAATCGTTTCAGGCTGCTCAGCCCCCATGGCGACAAAACTCCGGCAACATGTCTTCCCCCCGATGAAGCAAGCGATGTGCCATTGTGTACATTATCCGGGCAGGCGCGGCACCGCGGATACTATCGCAAGGTCAATGCCTTGGACGATGCGCTGACCAGCGAGGAGGCGGCCGGACCAGCACGCAGTCCTGAGCATCTGCCCAAATCATGGGCAGCTCGGATCAGGTGAAGCCAGCAAGGATCTGAAGCAGCCGCTCCCGGTTCGCCTTACCGATCTTGTCTTCGACATGCCGCTCGTGCTCGGCAGCAAGCCGCTTGAACTTGGCGAGCGCCGTCTCGCCTTGCACGGTGAGGTGCAACGCATGGGAGCGCCGGTCGGCCTTCGATTTGATCCGCTTCACCAGCTTGCGCTGCTCGAGGCCGTCGAGCAGATGCACCAGCCGGGCGCGCTCGATGCCGAGGCGTTTTGCCACCGCCATCTGCGAGAGGCCCGGATTGGCGCCGATCACCGTCAGCACCGAATATTGCGTCGGCCTGATATCGACCTGGCCGAGCGTCTTGATGAAGTCCTGGAAGATCCAGATCTGGAAGCGCCGCACCGCATAGCCGGCGTGCCCGACCAGCGCATCGAGGCCGATCTCGTCGGCGCTATCGCGCCGGCCTGCGCCGTTCGCTGCCCGCTTGCGGGGGGCAGTCCGGGTCGTGGTGGTCGTCACGTCGCATCTCCCATCATCTCCCCTTGTAGAGCCTGGAACGCGCGAGCGGAAGATTGTTGTTGACGACAACAATTGCCGTGCACGACATTATGGCCAAAGCGGCCCGGAACGAGGCTGCGACCGATCCGGGACATCCGGGGGGAGGAGGAAAACCATGATGACCGCCATCCGCGGTGACGCTTCTAGCCTGTTCGCAACGCCCAATACCGTGGCGGAGCATCGCGCCGATGGCAGCATCGTGCTGCGTTCTCCCGAGCCTCTGCGCGACAGCGCGCGCTGCATCGGCGACTGGCTGGAGCAATGGGCACGGCAAACACCGGACAAGGTCTTCCTTGCCGAGCGCGATAGCGCCGATACGCCATGGGCGACCGTGACTTACGCGGGTGCCCTGCGGCGGGTACGTGCCGCGGCGTCCTGGATTCTGGCGCAAGGGCTCAGCGCAGAACATCCGGTTGTCATCCTCTCGGACAACAGCATCGATCATGCGCTGCTCGCGCTTGCCGCACAGCATGTCGGCGTACCCTCAGCCGCGATCTCACCGGCCTATTCGCTAATGTCCAGGGATTTCGACAAGCTGAAAAGCATGATCGCGTTGCTTGAACCCGGTGCGATCTATGTCTCAGGCACCAAGCTGTTCGCTGCGGCGCTCGCAGCGATCAAGCCGCTGCACGGGGCGCAGATCATCAGTGGCAACGCTGGCGACGCCGATGCGCTTGCGTTCCGCGCCATTGCCGCAACGCCTGAAACGCCGGAAGTCGCATCAGCCTTTGCCACGGTCACGCCCGACACCGTTGCAAAATTCCTGTTCACCTCGGGCTCGACCGGCACGCCGAAGGCCGTGATCAACACCCAGCGCATGCTGACCTCGAGCCAGCAGGCCAAGGCGCAGACCTGGACTTTCCTTGAACGGGGTGACGATCTCGTCATCCTCGACTGGTTGCCCTGGAGCCATACCTTCGGCGCCAACCACAATTTCAACCTCGTGCTGCGCAACGGCGGCTCGCTCTATATCGACGGTGGCAAGCCGGCGCCCGGCCTGTTCGCGACCTCTCTCGCCAATCTGAAAAGCGTGATGCCGACAGTCTACTTCAACGTGCCGCGCGGCTTCGACATGCTGATCGCGGCGCTGCGCGCTGACGAGGAACTGCGCCACCGCTTCTTCAGCGACGTGAAGTTCGCCTTCTATGCCGGCGCCGCACTGCCGCAGAATCTGTGGGACGCGCTCGAGCAGCTCTCCGTTGAGACCGTCGGCCGCGCTTTGCCGATGGTGTCGGCCTGGGGCTCAACCGAGACCTCGCCGCTGGCGACTGACTGTCATTTCCTCGCCGAACGGTCCGGCAATATCGGCGTGCCGATTCCCGGTACCGAGCTGAAGCTCGTGACCTCCGGTGACAAGCTGGAGGTGCGCGTGCGCGGCCCCAACGTCACGCCGGGCTATTGGAAGGCGGCGGAGCTGACCAGGCAGGCGTTCGACGACGAGGGTTTCTATCTGATCGGCGACGCGGTAAAACTCGCCGATGTCGAGCGGCCCGAGCGCGGCCTGTTCTTTGACGGGCGGGTCGCCGAAGACTTCAAGCTCAATTCCGGCACCTGGGTCAGCGTCGGCACGCTGCGTGTCGCCGGCATCGCCGCGCTGGCGCCGCTCGCGCAGGACATCGTCGTGTCCGGCCATGGCGGCGACGAGGTGCGCTTCCTGGTATTTCCGAACATGGCCGCGTGCCGCGCTCACGCCGGTCTGTCCGAAACGGCAGGTGTGAATGACGTGCTGGCGCATGACAAGATCCGGACCGCGATTGCGCAGGGTCTGGCAAAGCTGAAGCAGCATGGACCCAATTCCTCCGGCCACGCCACGCGCGCGCTGCTGCTCGCCGAACCGCCGTCGGTCGACGGCGGCGAGATCACCGACAAGGGCTACATCAACCAGCGCTCGGTGCTGACGCGCCGTGCCGACGCTGTGGCGCGCCTCAACGACGATGCATCGGCGGAGTGGATCGCCTGCGCAGGGTAAATTGAAAAACCGACATGATCGCATGCACCGGCTCAGCGTCGCATCGCCCGGATATGCTGCGGCGCGTCCGCGGTAAGAGCGCCGGCCCTTGTCAAAATAAGAAATGGAGGTAATGATTATGGGATATAATTAAATGAGGGAGGTCCGCCGTGAGGGTTGGCTTGATATCAGCCGCGTCGTTGGCCGTGCTTCTGGGATCCACCGCGCTGGTTCGCGCCGACGGGGAGTCCTGCTCGCCGGTCACCACCGCTTCGCTCGGCATCTCCGGCGTCGAGATCAGCGGGTCCAAAACGCAGGATGCGGCCAACGGTCTCCCCAAGCATTGCATCGTGACGGGCCTTGCCAACCAGCGCACGGGCGTCGACGGGAAATCCTATGCCATACGGTTCGAACTGCGGCTGCCGGCCGAGTGGAACGGGCGCTTCCTGCATCAGGTGAATGGCGGTAATGACGGCGTGGTCGTCCCCGCTCTTGGCAGCCTGCCCGACGGCTTGTCTTCCGGCGGCACTGTGCCACTGGCGCGCGGCTTTGCGGTGCTGTCGTCAGACAGTGGCCATTCCGGCTCAGACCCTGCGAACAAGTCGCTGGGTCTGACGGCGGGCGCGGCGTTCGGCCTCGATCCGCAGGCGCGGCGGGACTATGGCTATGCCGCCGACATGACGCTGTCGCCGGTCGCAAAGCAAATCATTGCCCTGCATTACGGGCGCAAGCCGGATCGCTCCTATATGGCGGGATGCTCGAACGGCGGGCGTCACGCCATGGTCGCGGCGTCGCGCATGCCGGAGAATTACGACGGCTTCCTCGTCGGCAATCCCGGCTTCGACCTCCCGCGCGCTGCGATCCAGCACGCCTGGGACGTGCAGGCCTTCCTGAAAGTTGATCCAGATCTGCGCAAGTCCATCACCAGGGAAGACGCGCAGCTCGTTTCCTCGCGCATTACGGAGGCCTGCGATCGGCTCGATGGCGTCAAGGATGGGCTGACGGCCAATCTCGCTGCCTGTCAGAAGGCGTTCGATCTCAAGAGCCTGGTCTGCGCGCCTGGCCAGAACAGTGCCTGTTTGTCCGAAGCCAAGGTCGATGCCCTGAAGATGAGTCTTGCCGGACCGAAGAATTCGAAGGGTGCGGCGCTCTATTCCAGCTGGCCCCTCGATGGCGGCATCGGCACGGGCAATTGGCGCACCTGGAAGATCGAGAGCCCCGTCGCACCCTGGAACAATTATCCGATCATCGCCACCATGGGCGCAGCGTCGCTGAACTACATCTTCTCGACACCGCCCGTCGTGGTCGAAGGCAGCAACGAGAAGCTGGTTGAGGCGCTGAAGGCCTATGATTTCGACAAGGACGCGCCGAAGATTTTCGCCAAGGACGCGACCTTCACGGAATCGGCCATGGACTTCATGACGCCACCCGACATCGATGATCCCAAGCTCGCACCGCTCCGGAAGTCCGGAGGCAAGATGCTGATCTATCATGGCCAGGCCGATCCGGTGTTCTCGGTGAACGACACCATCCGCTGGTACGATCGGCTGAACATGAATCTGCAAGGGCACGCCGACACCGTCGCGCGCCTGTTCACGATTCCGGGCGAAACGCATTGCGGCGGCGGCGTCACCCTCGACAAGTTCGATGCACTGACCGCGCTCACCGACTGGGTGGAGAACGGCAAGGCGCCCGAGCGCATCATCGCGTCCGCCAGTCCCGCCAACAAGGAAGTCCCCGCGTCCTGGAGCCCGGCCCGCACGCGGCCGCTGTGTCCCCATCCGAGTTACGCCGCGTATTCCGGGCAGGGCGACAGCGAGGACGCCGCGAACTTCGTCTGTAAGACGCCTTAGCTCGTCGTGGTGTCGGCAATCTCGTGCCCCGGACGCTGCGTCGCGTCGTTTCATGCCGCGCCGCGTCCGGGACACGAGCGTACCGCTACGCCACCTTGCTGCTTCCCTGCGTGATCAGCCGCGCTGCCCGCTGGTCCCGCGCGTAGATCCACAGCCAGCTCAGCGCCACGCTCAGGCGGTGGCGGAGGCCGATCAGGAAGTAGATGTGGGCGATGCCCCAGATCCACCATGCAATCGTTCCGCGCAGCTTGACCTTGCCGAAATCGATCACCGCAAGGCGCTTGCCGATCTGGGCGAGGCTGCCGGCGTGCTTGTAGCGGAATGGGCCGGCCGGCGCGCCCTGCAGCCGCGCCTTGATGGTCGCGGCGACATGCTTGCCCTGCTGCTTCGCCGCAGGTGCGATGCCTGGCACGGGCTTGCCATTCCAGGCGTTGATGTTGACGGTGTCGCCGATCGCGAAGATTTCGGGATGGCCGGGGATGGTGAGATCGTCGGCGACCTGCACGCGTCCGGCGCGATCGCTTGGTGCGCCCAGCCATTCGGCGGCGGGCGAGGCGCGCACGCCAGCGGCCCAGATCTTGGTTTTCGCATTCAGGCGCGTGCCGCCGAACACCACGCCATCACGGTCGATCTCGGTGACGGGCTGCCCGAGTACGACCTCGACGCCGATCTTTTCCAGGGAAGCCTGGGCGTAAGCCGAGAGATCGTCGGGAAAGCCCGCGAGCACGCGCGGGCCGGCCTCGATCAGCACGACGCGCGCCTTGTTGGTGTCAATGTTGCGGAAATCCGCCGGCAAGGTGTGATGCGCCATCTCGGCGATGGTGCCGGCGAGCTCGACGCCGGTCGGGCCGGCGCCGACGATCACGAAGGTCAACCGCGCCGCGCGCTTCGCCGGATCAGTCTCCCGTTCGGCGCGCTCGAATGCCACCAGGATGTGACGGCGCAGTGTGGTCGCGTCTTCCAGCGTTTTCAGTCCCGGCGCCCATGTCTCCCACTCGTCATGGCCGAAATAGGCGTGGCGTGCGCCGGTGGCGAGCACCAACGTGTCGTAGGGCACTTCGCTGCCGTCGTCGATCAGCACGCATCGTCTGTCGACATCGACGCCGCTCACCGTCGCGAACAGCGTCGTCACCTCGCGCCGGTCTCGCATGAGATGGCGGATCGGCCAGGCGATCTCGCTGGTGGCGAGGGAGGCGGTTGCGACCTGATAGAGCAGCGGCTGAAACAGATGATGGTTGCGGCGGTCGATCAGCGTGATCTCGACCGGCGCCCCCGCGAGCCGGTAGGTCGTCTCCAGCCCGCCGAAGCCGGCGCCGACGATGACGACGCGATGCCGTGTCGTGCTCATGATGTGCCCTCGAATCTTGCTGCTCACCTGCTCCATTTAAGTGCGGATTGTGCGCCGCAGTCCAATAGCCGTCATCAATCGCAGCATAGGCCTGACGTATTGACGCGGCGCGAAAAAGCGCCGCAGCCCCCGGACCGGCCCGGAGGCCGGCCTCGGCCAAGAAGTAGAATTATATTTCTTGCCATCACCGTTTGGGGCGAAATATGGTGCAGGGGCGGGTGCTGAGCCATTGGCGGCGCGACAGATTTTGCGTTCAATAGAGGCAGACCCGGGGCGGCGATCACCCCGCTTCCGGGATCGTAATAGGGAGGGGAGTTGTTATGAGGACGGCATATTGGCTGGCGGGCGCAGCGGCGCTGGTGCTGGCGAGCCCGGCATTCGCCGGCGACACCATCAAGATCGGCTTCGTCTCGACCTTCAGCGGCCCGACTGCCGTGATCGGCAACGACATGCGCAACTCGTTCGAGCTCGCGCTCGATCATCTCGGGCGCAAGATGGGCGGCAAGCCGGTCGAGGTGATTTACGAGGACGACGGCCAGAAGCCTGATGTCGGCAAGCAGAAGACCGAGAAGCTGGTGCAGTCCGACAAGGTCGATTTCCTCGTCGGCTACATCTGGTCGAACGTGCTGCTCGCCTCGCTCAAGACTGCAGTGGATTCGCAGACCTTCCTGATCTCGGCCAATGCCGGCCCGTCGCAGCTCGCGGGCGAGCTGTGTTCGAAATACGTTTTCTCGACCTCGTGGCAGAACGACCAGACGCCGGCGGCCATGGGCCTCTATATGAACGCGAACGGCGTCAAGAGCGTGTTCCTGATCGGCCCGAACTATGCCGCCGGCAAGGACATGCTTGCGGGCGTGAAGAGCACGTTCAAGGGCGAGATCAAGGGTGAGGAATACACGGTCTGGCCGAGCCAGCTCGACTTCTCGGCCGAACTGGCAAAAGCCCGCGCCTCCGGCGCCGAATCGATTTTCGTGTTCTATCCCGGTGCGGCCGGCGCACAGTTCCTCAATCAATATGTCCAGGCCGGCATGAAGAGCACCATGCCGCTCTACACCGCCTTCACCGTCGACGAGACGACGCTGCCTTTGCAGAAGGAGAATGCGCTGGGGGTGCCCGGCGCACAGGAGTGGGTGAACGACCTGCCGAACGAGCAGAACAAGAAGTTCGTGGCCGACTACCGCAAGAAATATCCCAACGCCCGCCCGAGCTATTATGGCGCGCAGGCCTATGACGCAGCGCAGCTCATCAACAGCGCGGTGGTCGCTGTCGGCGGCGACACGTCGAAGAAGGATGCGATGAAGACCGAGATGGAGAAGGCCAACTTCAAGTCGCTGCGCGGCGCGTTCAAGTACGGCAACAACCACATCCCGATCCAGAACTTCTATCTGCAGGACGTGGTGAAAGGTGCCGGAGGCGAGCTTTCGCTGAAGACCGTCGCGACCATCGTCACGAACGATCAGGACCGCTTCCACGACAAGTGCCCGATGAAGTGAGGCTTTGCTCTCTCCTTCCGTCATTGCGAGCGCAGCGAGGCAATCCAGAATCCCTCGGCGGGAAGAACCTGGATTGCTTCGTCGCTTCGCTCCTCGCAATGACGCAGTGGATAGAGCCCTACACCCTCGGCATGCTCGCAGGGCGCACCTCGCGGGCCTGCGCCGCGAGCCTGATGCCGGCATTAGCCGCGCCAAAGCCGTGGTAGGTTCTGCGCTGGACGATCTCGAAGAAGAAGCGCTCATCAAAGATGTGCGTGTAGACCTGGAAGAACTCGCCGTCGTCCTCGCGGTCGTAGAGGATGTGGTTGGCGCGAAGTTTGGCCATGACATCGGGTGCGAGGTCGTATTTGGCTTCGATGTCGTCGTAATAATTGCCGGGAATATCCAGAAAGCCCGCGCCGCGGGCGCGCATCGCTGCGACGGTGGCGAAGATATCTTCGCACGCAAACGCGACGTGCTGCACGCCGGAGCCGAAGAACTCCGAGATGAAACGGGCCGGCAGCGTCCGGTTGGCGGACGAGCCGTTGAGCACGAAGCGCAGGCTCTGGTCGCCGTTGATGAGAGCCTGGCTCTGCACGAGGCCGCGAGGGTCGGCGATTTCCATCTGCGGCAGGCGTTTGAGGTCGAGGATACCAGTGTAGAACAACAGCCAGGACAACATCTCGTCGTACGGCATCGACTGTGCGATATGATCGACCGCGAGCAGCGCGTCGTCGCTTGCGTTGCTTTCAATCGGCTCAAAATCCGTGTCCCAGTTCTTGCCGGCCTGGTCGAGGAAATACAGCAGGCTGCCGCCGACGCCGTGGATTGCCGGAATCTCCAGCTCGCCCGGCCCGACCGGCTGGTAGAAGGTGCGCGCCTTCAGCGTCTCGGCCCGCTGCATGGCAAGGCCGGCATTGTCGACGTCGAGCGCGATGGCGCAGACGCCGGGGCCATGGGTCACATAGTGCGAATGCGCAAAGCCGCCGGTCTCGGAATTGATCACCAGCTCGACCTTCCCTTGCGACCAGCGCTCCACCGCCTTGCTGCGATGCTTGCCGGTCCTGCGGAAGCCGAGCTGTGAAAACAGGCGGGCGAGCTCTCCGGCTTTGGTCTCGTTGACGGCGAACTCGACAAAGCCTGTGCCGTGGCTCTTGGCCTTCGGCGCCAGCGGCTCTCCGACGAGTTTTGGCCAGTCCGGAGCAAGTTGGTCCTGCAGCAGGATCAGCGAGCGCAGGCCGTCGACCGCGGTCTGCGCCGCCGAACCGGCACGGAACTGGTCATTGAAGATCTCCAGCGACCACGGGCCGGAATAGCCGGTCGCGGCGATCGCCTGCATGAATTCGCTGACCGGCAGATCGCCCTGGCCGGGGAACGAGCGGAAGTGTCGGCTCCACGACAGGATGTCGAGCTCCAGCCTCGGCGCATCGGCAAGCTGCACCAGAAAGATCTTGTCGCCGGGAATCGAGGCCATCGCGCGGGTCGGGAAGCCCGGGGCCAGCGCGTGAAAGCTGTCGAGGATCACGCCGATCGCGGCATGATCGGCGCGGCGCACGATCTCCCAGGCATCGCGATAGTCGTTGACGTGCCGGCCCCAGGCCAGCGCCTCGTAGCCGACGCGCAAGCCGCGTTTTGCGGCGCGCTCGCCGAGCTCGCGAAAATCATCGGCGGCGCGGTCGATGCCGCCGAGCGAGGATGGTGACACGTTGGAGCAAATCAGCAGCAGATCGGTGCCGAGCTCCTGCATCAGATCGAACTTGCGCTCGGCGCGGGCAAAGGTGCGCGAACGTTGCGGCTCGGGCATGCCCTCGAAATCGCGGAACGGCTGAAAAGCGCAGATCTCGAGATTGAGATCCTTGCAGAGCTTTGCGATGTCGCGCGGCCCCGCGCCGAACGACAGCAGATCGTTCTCGAAGATCTCGACCGCCTCGAAGCCGGCCGAGGCGATGGCGCGCAGCTTTTCGTCGAGGGCCCCGGAGAGAGAGACGGTCGCGATCGAGCGCTTGTTCATGCTGCGTTATCCTCCATCGCGCCCCCAAGGAACAACTGTCCGATCCGCGGATCGTTCAAAATGCGCTCGGCCTTGTCGACCATGCGGGTCTGGCCGAGCTCGAGCACGATGCCGATATCGGAGATCTCCAGCGCCGAGCGCGCGTTCTGCTCGATCATCAGGATGGTGACGCCGCGGTCACGCAGGCTTTTCAGAATATCAAAGGTCTGCTGCACCATCAGCGGCGACAGGCCGATCGAGGGCTCGTCGATCAGCACGAGCTTTGGCTCGAGCAGCAACGAGCGCGCGATCTCGAGTTGCTTCTGCTCGCCGCCTGACAGCGTCGAGGCCTGCTGCGTCGATTTGCGGCGCAGCGCGGGGAACAAATCGAGCGCGGCCTCGATCCGCGCGGGCAGGTCGATGCTCTTTCCGGCGGCGGCGCCGCCGAGTTCGATATTGTGGCGCACCGAGAGCTCGGGAAAGATGTTGCGGCCCTGCGGCACGTAACAGATACCGGCATTGAGCAGCGCGCGCTGACTCAAATTGGTGACGTCGCGCCCGGCAAAGCTGATCTTGCCCTCGCGGAGTTTCAAGAGGCCGAAGATCGCCTTGAACACGGTCGATTTACCGGCACCGTTCGGGCCGATGATCGTCGTGATGGTCGCCTGCGGCACCGAGAAGCTGGTGCCGTTCAGGATCGTCATCTTGCCGTAGCCGCCGACGAGGTTTTGAACTGAAAGGATCGGATCGGTCATGGCTCGCTTCCCCTAATGCCCAAGGTAGGCTTCGATCACGGCCGGGTTCTTGCGCACTTCGTCCGGCTTGCCCATCGCCAGCACCTTGCCCTCCGCCATCACCATCACCCGCGAGCACAGCGACATCACGAATTCCATGTTGTGCTCGATCACGACAAAGGTAGCGTTCTTCTCGCGGTTGATCGCGACCAGCCGCTCCTTCAGATCGGACAGCATTGTCGGATTGACGCCGCCGGCGGGCTCGTCGAGCAGCACCAGGCGCGGGCCGCCCATGAACGCCATGGCGGCATCGAGCAACTTCTGCTGGCCGTAGGAGAGGCCGCCGGCGGGTTCTGCCGCAAGATGATCGAGCTTGAAGAAGCCGATCATCTGGTTGGCGGCCTCGGTCAGTCCGGCATCGGAGCGGCCGACCAGGCGCGAAGCCATGTTGCCCTGATGCTCCTGGCCGGCGAGGATCAGGTTCTCGCGCACCGAGAGTTTCGGGAAGACCTGCAGGAGCTGGAAGGTCCGGCTGACGCCGAGCTTGTTGAGCTCGGACGGGCGCAGGCCCGTGACGACCTTGCCGTCGAGCTTCACTTCGCCACCTGATGGCGTGAGCTGGCCAAGGATGCAGTTGAACAAGGTCGATTTGCCGCAGCCGTTCGGGCCGATCAGGCCAAGGATCTCGCCCTCGCGCACGTCAAAGGAGACGCCGTCGACCGCGGTGATGCCGCCAAAGCTCTTCTTGATGTTGGTGACTTCGAGCACCGCACTCATTGCGCCGTCTCCAGGCGGGACTTCGCGACGGCGCGTAGCGCAGATGCCGCTTTGGTGCGCCGCGCGGCCATATAGCGATCGAGGATTCCCAGAATGCCTGATGGCGACCAGATCAGGAGTCCCATCACCGCGATCGCGTAGAGCATCAGATAGTAGCCTTCGGTGAAGCGCAGCCATTCCGGCAGCAGCACCGCGATCATGGCCCCCAGGAAAGGACCGAAATAGAAGCCGGCGCCGCCGACGATCACCATCATCAACAGATCGAGCGAGAGCGACAGGTTGAAGGGTACAGGATCGATATATTGCGTCAGCGGCGCATAGAGCGCGCCGGCCACGCCGCCGAGCGCCGAGCCGATCGCGAACGCCATCAGCGTGTAGCGGCGGGTGTCGATGCCGAGCGATTGCGCCCGCAGCGGATTTTCACGCAACGCCATGAAGGCGCGTCCCCAGGGCGAGCGGATCAGCCACCAGACCGCGATCGATACGATCGCGAGCAATCCCAAGCAGACATAGTAGAACGGCAGCGGCTTGTTGGTTGCGATCCCGAAGACATGCGGGCGCGGAATGTTGGAGATGCCGTAGATGCCGCCAGTGAGCCAGCTCTCGTTGCGGAACACCAGGAAGGCCAGGGTCGAGAAGGCGAGTGTGACGAAGGCAAGGTAGTGGTGCTGGACGCGTAGCGCGGGATAACCGAGCACCCAGCCGACGCCGAAGCTCAGCACGATCGCAACCAGGATCGCGGCCGGGAGCGGCCAGCCATGCGTCGTCATGATCGCGGCCGCATAGGCGCCGATGCCGACGAACGCACCCTGCGCCAGCGAGACCTGTCCGGCATAGCCGAGCGTGAGGTTCAGTCCCATCGCGGCGATGGTCATTACCGTCCATTGGCTCAGGATGAAGAGACCGTAGCGGTTGAAGTTCATGGGAATGACGATCAGCCCGGCGATGACGATGAGCCCGAGCGCGATCTTCAGGGGTTTGGCAAGACCGCTCATACCGTGCGCTCCTCGGCGCGGCCGAGCAGTCCCTGCGGCCGGAACAGGATGACCACGATCAGAAAGATCAGCGGCACGGCGGCGCGATATTGGGTCGAGACATAGGCGGCCGCCAGATTGTCGAGCACGCCGATCAAGAGACCGCCGGCGATCGCGCCGCGCACCTGATTGAAGCCGCCGACGATCGCCGCGATGAAGGCTGCCTGGCCCAGCACCTCGCCGGAGGAGAATTTCGCCAGATAGATCGGTGTGATCAGCAGCGAGGCCAGCGCCACCAGGAACGCGTTGATCAGGAAGGTCAGCAGGATCATGCGCTCGACCGGCACGCCGATAATGCGTGCGACGGTCGGGTTCTGCGCGGCGGCCTGCATCTGGTGACCAAGCGAGGTGCGGTTGAGCAGTGTGGTCAGGCCGAACACGGCCAGAATCGCCACGACGAGGACGCCGATGCTTTGCAGGGAGACGACGTGTCCGAGCACCGTGATGTCGCCGGTCGGCACGATCGACGGGAAGGGCGAAGCCTCGGCGCTGAAGAATTGCTTCACGGCTTCCTTGATGCCGATCGCCAGCGCCATGGTCGCGATCGCCAGTGGCAGGACGCCGTGGCGCATCATCGGGTCGACCAGCAGCATCTTGAAGGCGAGGCCCAGCAGGATCATCGAGAGCAGGATGCCGAGGATGATCGCGAGCCAGAACGGTGCGCCGGCATGCATCGCCGCCAGCATCAGGAATGCCGGCAGCATCACGAACTCGCCTTGCGCGAAATTGATGGTCTGCGAGGTCTGCCACAGCAGCGTGAAGCCGACCGCCACCAGCGCATAGATTGCGCCGGTGGCAAGTCCCGCGACCAGAAGATCGAACAGATTGGACATTTTCCCCTCTCGCCGTTCCATCCTCTCCCCCCGTTCTTTCTCCCCCTCTCCCCGCTTGCGGGGAGAGGGGCGGGGTGAGGGGGGAGTCTCCGCAGGGGCGGTGACAGTTGAATGCGCGGAGAGTCCCCCTCACCCGCCGCGCTTTGCGCGCCGGCCTCTCCCCGCGTTCAGGGAGAGGCGAACACGGTCACTTCAGCTTCGGCAGCACCTGCTTCACGACCTGCTTGCCTTCGACCACTTCGACCAGGAAGCTCTGGCGGTCGATGTCGCCGTTCTGATCGAAGGTGACGTCCATCAGGATGCCCGGCTCATCGGCGGCCTTGATCGTCAAGCCGTGCAGGGTGTCGGCGAAGGCCTTGGAATCGACCTTGCCCATCTTCTCGGTGGTGGCCTTCACCATGTAGACGGCGAGATAACCCTTCAGGCCGTTATGATCGGGGACATAGTTGTACTTCTTCGAGAAGCGCTCGCGAAAACCCTTGATCAGGTCGACCGGCGCATCGGTGGTGAGGCCGACATGGCCGCGGGCACCGTTCGCGGCGTCGCCGGCGAGCTCGATCACCTTCTGGCCGATCAGCGTGGTTTCGCCCATTAGCGGCGCAGTGACGCCCTGGCGCTTCAGCTCTTTGAGAATGCGCGCGCTCTCCTCTTCGTTGAGATAGATGAAGACGGCATCGGGATTGGCCGCCTTGATCTTGCCGACGTCGGCGGCGAAATCGGCCTGGCCCGCCTCGGTGGAGAGATCGGCGACGACCTTGGTGCCGCGAGCTTCGAGGTCCTTGATGATGACGTCACGCCCACCCTTGCCGAAATCGTTGTTGACCCAGACGACTGCGACCGTCTTCGCCTTCATGTCGTCGTGGATGTATTTTGCGACCTTCGGCATCGACGACTGCTGGCCGAACGAGGTGCGGAACAGGAACTTGTTGCCGGCCTGCGTCAGCTCGGCGGCTTCGCCGCCCATGATCTGCGTGATGCCGGCTTCCGCGGCGAGCGGGGCGGTCACCTTCACCGAGCCGGAATAGCCGGGTCCGAGCAGCACATAGGGCTCGGCATCGAGCGCCTTCTGCACCTGGGCGCGGGCAACGCCCGGGTTGGACTGCGAGTCGGCGTGGGTGACCTCGAGCTTGCGGCCGAGCACGCCGCCCTTGGCATTGATCTCCTCGATCGCAAGATCGATGCCGTTCTTCCAGTTGGTGCCGACGGTGGCGCCGCCGCCCGAAAGCTCGGCGACATCGGCGAGCTTGATCGCCTGTGCGAAGGCGCCCGTGGTCGTCATTGCGGTGAGCAGCGCGCCCACCAGTAGCGTTGATTTCATCGTCCTCTCCTCCCATTTCAATTTTGCAAGCGGCCTTGTGTCCGGCCGCCTCGCCTCAAGCTGCCTGATAGGCGGCGCTACGCGCGGCCATCACGGCGTCAAAAGCCTCTCCCATGACTTCGGTCGACGGGGCAAGGCCTGTGAACAATTCGAAGGCGTCGGCGGCCTGGTAGATCGCAAGCTCGCGCCCCGTCATGATCTGCGCGCCCTCCTCTTGCGCTGCGGCAAGGAGCGGCGTGATCAGCGGCGAATAAACGGCATCCGCGACCCACAGGTTTTGGCGCAGCAGCGAAGCCGGGACCGGACTGTCCCGGTTCGGCAGCATGCCGACCGGCGTGCCGTTGACGAGGCCGGTTGCACCGTCGAGCGCGTCCTTGACGCTTCGGGCCACCCGCGCACCGCCATGCTTGGCCAGCAGCGTGGCGAGTCTCTCGGCCCGCGCCGGCTCGCTGTCGAAAATGCGGAGGTCAGCCACTTTCAGGCTCGCCAGCGCAAAGCCGATGGCCTTGCCAACGCCGCCGGTGCCGACGACGGCCACCGCGTTTCCAGCAGGAGCCAGCAGCGGCTTGACGGCACGCGCAAAGCCCGTCGTGTCGGTGTTATGGCCGATCAACCGGCCGTCTTTGACGACGACGGTATTGACCGCACCCATCGCGGCCGCACCCGATGCCAGCTCGTCGAGCAGCGGGACCACCGCCTCCTTGTAGGGGAAGGTGACGTTGACGCCGGCAAAGCCGAGCCGCCGCACGCCCTCCAGCATCATGGCAAGCCCGGCGGCGTCGGCGCCCGCGACCTCAATGAGCTGATAGTGGCCGCGCAGGCCAAGCGCCTCTGCGGCGCGCTCATGCATGGCAGGGGAGGCGGAGTGCGCGATCGGCGCGCCGATCAGGCCGGTAAGGAGCTTCTTGCTGGCCAGATATCCGCGCTTCGACATGGTTCGGTATGGTCTCGTTGGGAGCATTCGGTCCCGGCCATTAGCGGCGAAATCCGCGCAATTCCAAGAGGGACGATAGTCATTCTTCCGCCTAACACAATTACCCTTTTATCCGACAAACCTAACATCATGTTATTTCTTTGGTCTGCGCCCTGATGCGGCCTTGCCGTTGCCGCGGGACGGCTCGACTGCGCGCATCTCGGCGCGCAGGGCCTCGATGAAATACTCGACATGCAGCGACAGCGGCGCGCCGCGTTTGACCGCGATGTAGGTATCGAACCGGGTCGGCTCGGTGATCTTCAGGAGCTCGATCCCGGGATAGCCGCCATGGGCCACCGTGAACTGGTCGATGATGGCGATGCCGAGCCCCGCCTTCACCAGCGCGCAGACCGTGGTGCCGAAGCGGGCGCGAATGGTGATGTCGTAGGCGAGCCGGTTGCGCGCGAAGATCTCGGCCATGATGCGCCCATAGGGATCGTTCGGATCGATCCCGATCAATGGATAGCGGGTGATCTCGGCCGCCGAGACCTGCTTGCGGCCGGCGAGCTCGTGGCCGGGCGGCACGATGCAATAGAGCTCGCCCGAGGCGAGCGGCATGAAGTCGAGCCCCGAGTGCTCGAGCCGGTAGCTCATGGCGACGCACTCGCCGCGGCCGAGCATGAGATAGTCGATCGCTTCCTCCAGCTTGAGGATGTTGATGTCGATGCCGAGATCGGGATAGCGGCGGCGCACGCGCTCGATCGCGCGCGGCACCATCACCTGCGAGATGCTCGGCACCGAGCCGATGCGCAGCTCCGACAGTCCGCCGCGGCCGATCTTGGAGATGATCTCGGAGAGATCGTCGACCTTCTTGTAGACGCCGTTGATCTGCTCGAAAATGTTTTCGGCCTCCGGCGTCGGGAAGTAGCGGCCGTTCTGGCGCTGGAAGAAGCGGATGCCGAGCGAGCGCTCGGTGTATTTGACCAGCCGGCTGATTCCTGGGGCCGACACGTTGAGCAGCTTCGCCGCGCCGCCAATGGTGCCCGTCACCATCACGGCACGGATCACTTCAACCTGGCGCAGCGTCATCATGGTCTTGGCATCCGAAAGACGATCACGGCGGTGATCATCTCACGACAGCCGTCATGTCATCCAGCGGCAAGTGGAATTTTAATGGAAGTAGGGAGGGACCGGCAACTTCGCAGTCGCACTGTTTCGAGAAAGGCCAGTGCCCACATCGAAGGGCATCGTCGCGCGATCGGTTGCATCGCCGTCCTCTGCGCGACCTGCGTGCTAGCTCGCGGGCTTTTCCGTCGAAGCGCTGTCGACGAGCTTGGGGCGCTCGCTTTGCAGCACGTCACGCGCGAATTCTATGATCTTCTGCTTGTTTGCCGTATCGCGAACGGCGAAAAACACGCGGTTCAATTCCAGGCCGAGCACGCTGTTGAGGGCGATGTTCTCGTCTTCCATCGTGGCTCTCCCGCTCTAGACGTCCTAGCTGTATCTGCACGTCACTTCCTCCACAAGTAGATTAAATCTTCGGTGCCGGCGCCACACCGGGATATTACGGGCGCAGTGAATTGAGGCAGGCCGCCAAGACGTGCTATACGGAGCGACGAGGGGCAGGGAACGCATCGATGTCCGCCGTGGATTATGGCCGCGAAGCGCTGGACTTCATCGAAGGGCTGGAAGCCTATGACAGGGTTCCGGAGGCCATGGATGCGCTCGAAACAGCGTTCGGTCGTTTCGGCTTTGAAACCATCATCGTGACCGGTCTGCCGAATCCTGATCAACGGTTCGCGCAGATGGTGCTCGCCAAGCGCTGGCCTGCGGGGTGGTTCAGCCTTTATACCAATAACAACTACGACCGCGCCGACCCGGTGGTGCGGCTATGCCGGCTATCGGTCAATCCGTTTGAATGGTCGGAAGCGCCGTATGATGCCGAACGCGAGCCGGACGCGGCCGAGGTGATGAACCGCGCCACCGATTTTCGGATGTCGCGCGGCTTCACCGTGCCTATCCATGGACTCACCGGCTATGAAGCCGCGGTGTCGCTCGGTGGCGTCCATCTCGATCTCAATGCCCGCAGCAAGCCGGCCCTGCATCTGATGGCGATGTACGGCTTCGACCACATTCGCCGTCTGCTCTCGCCGTCGCCGCATCCGTCGGCGCGCCTGACCCCGCGCGAGCGAGAAGTGATCGCGTGGGCATCGCAGGGCAAGTCGGCCTGGGAGATCGGCGAAATCCTGCACATCACGCAGCGTACCGCGGAAGAGCATCTTGCAACTGCCGCGCGCAAATTGGGTGCCGTCAACCGTACGCATGCGGTTGCGCTCGCGATTCGTCACAAGATCATCAATCCTTAAGCGGCGTATTGGGAAATTTCCCAATACCGAATCCGCGCCTTTTCGCGGAGGCTACCTCCATTGAGGCTGAATGGGGGATTCATGATTCACGCAATTTCCGCGCTGAACCGCCACCTCTACGAAGACGTACTCGAGCAGCATTTCCAGTTGCGCCACGACATCTTCGTCGAGGAACGGCACTGGGAGGCGCTCCGCAAGCCGGATCGCCGCGAGATCGATTCGTATGACAACGAGGACACGGTCTATCTTCTCGCGCTGGAGGAGCGCCGCGTCGTTGGCGGACACCGGCTTTATCCGACCACCAAGCCTTCGATGATGAGCGAGGTGTTCCCGCATCTCGCGACCGTGCGCGGCTGCCCTTCGAATCCGCTGGTCTGGGAGTGGTCGCGCTATTTCGTCGTACGTGAACGCCGCGACGGTGCCCTCAATCTGCAACTGATGGCCGCGGTGCAGGAGTTCTGTCTTCATCAAGGTATCGCGGAGGTCGGCGCGATCATGGAGACCTGGTGGTTGCCGCGCTTCCACGAGGCCGGCTTCGTCGTGACACCGCTTGGCCTGCCGGCGCTGGTGGAGAATGCCTGGACCATGGCGGCGACCATCGACATTCGCCAGGAGACAGTCGATGCCCTGCATGACCGCATCGGCTTGGCTTCGGTCGTCCATCAGGATGGACCGCGTCTCGATTGCATTGCCCGTGCCAACCTCTGCGGCCGCACCGCCGCGCAACGAAAGACCGCCTGAGATGTCGAACATGATGCGAGACAGCCAGATCATGGCGCAGACCAAGGACGAGAACCTCGGCTACATGTCCGACATGGCGCTCGAGCTGGCGCAGATGGCGGAGGACAGTGGGCTGGCGACCTTGGCCTATTTGTTCCGTATGGCGGCGCTGGAGGCCTCCACCGCCAACAGCGAGCTCAACGAACCGGACGATCTCCCCCGTCGGGTCACGTCGCACTAGACGTCCCCCATCACTTCTGCAGATGGATCACCCTCTCCCCGGCAACGGGAGAGGGTGATCGTTTGGGTGCGGCAGGCTGGCCCACCCGGGCCGGCAGCTTCCTCGCCGGGGCGGGCTTGGCGCGGGCGGTTTGATCACATGCATCGGCATGCAACAAAGTGCATGTTGGGTGTCGAATCGCTCTTGCCTCGGAACGATACTGCCATTACCCATTTTTCCGCCTTGAGGAGGCAGGGGGAGCTCTTTCACTGATGGCGACAGTGTTCGAACATCGGCGCGCGTCTGCATGCGCCTGAAAGAGACTTGATGCTGCTCGTCGTCGAACAGTTCTTGAACGGATTGCAGTTCGGTCTGCTGCTGTTCCTCCTCGCTGCCGGCCTGACGCTGGTGTTCGGGATCATGGATCTCGTCAATCTCGCGCACGGCTCGCTCTACATGATGGGCGCCTATTTCGCCGCGACCTTCGCCGCCTGGACCGGCAGCTTCCTGCTCGGCGCGCTGCTGGCGCTTGGCGCCACGCTCGTGCTCGGCATCGTGCTCGAGATGAGTGCGCTGCGGCATCTCTACGGGCGCGACCATCTCGACCACGTGCTCGCGACGTTCGGCCTCATCCTGTTCTTCAACGAGGCCGTCCGCCTGGTCTGGGGGCCGGCGGGCCTGGCGCTGCCTCTGCCGGCCTGGCTCACCGTGCCGGTGCCGATCCTGCCCGGCATTCATTATCCCGCCTACCGCCTCGCCATCATCATCGTGGCGCTGCTGGTGGCGCTCTTGCTCTATGTCGGCGTGATGCGCACGCGCATCGGCATGCTGATCCGCGCCGGTGCCTCCAATCGCGAGATGATCGGCGCGCTCGGCATCAACATCAAGCTGCTCTACACGCTGGTGTTCGGCTTGGGTGCGGCGCTCGCCGGCCTTGCCGGCCTGATGCAGGCGCCGATCCTCACCGTGCAGATCGGCATGGGCGAGAATATTCTGATCCTAGCCTTCGTCATCATCGTGATCGGCGGCATCGGCTCGATCCGCGGCGCATTCCTCGCCGCGATCTTCGTCGGCATGATCGACACGCTCGGCCGCGCCTTCCTGCCCAATCTGTTGCGGCAGGTGCTGAGCGGTGCCGCTGCCTCCACCGCCGCGCCTGCGTTATCTTCGATGCTGATCTACCTCTTGATGGCGATCGTGCTGGTTGTGCGGCCGGAGGGGCTGTTTCCGGCCAACCGTCGATGAAGGCTTTCTCGATGAGCAAGGCCGTCACGGCCCTGATGCTGGCAGGCCTCGTGCTGCTGCCGCTCTATTCGCATCTGTCCGGCAACATCTTCATCCTGACGCTGTTCACCCGCATCGTCATCCTGGCGCTCGCGGCGGCCAGCCTCAATCTCATCATGGGCTTCGGCGGCATGATGAGCTTTGGCCACGCCGCCTATCTCGGCATCGGCGGTTACGCCGTCGGCATGCTCGCCCAGGAAGGCGTCGGCTCCGGCTTCATCCAGTTTCCGGTCGCGCTGGCGGCGTCTGCTACTTACGCGCTGGTGATCGGCGCGCTGTCTTTGCGTACCCGCGGCGTCTATTTCATCATGATCACGCTCGCTTTCGCGCAGATGGCCTATTATGTCGCCTCGGGGCTGGCGCGCTACGGCGGCGACGACGGCCTCACCGTCTACAAGCGCAGCGACTTTTCCGGCCTGATCGACCTGTCGAACCGCACGCAGTTCTACTACCTCTGCCTTGCCTGCCTGTTCGGCGTGATCTTCCTGATCTGGCGCATCGTCAATTCGCGATTCGGCCTCGTGGTGCAGGGCCTGCGCTCCAACGAGCAGCGCATGCAGGCGATCGGCTTTCCTGCCAAACGCTACCAGCTCGCCTGCTTCGTTATATCAGGGACGATGTGCGGCCTCGCCGGCGCGCTGCTCGCCAACAACACCGATTTCGTCAGCCCGGCCGTGATGTACTGGACTCGTTCCGGCGATCTCATGGTGATGGTCATCCTCGGCGGCATGGGCACGCTGTTCGGCCCTGTCATAGGGGCGGTGGTCTATCTCCTGCTGGAAGAGTTCTTGTCGCAGATCACCGAATATTGGGCGCTGATCATGGGCCCGCTGTTGCTGCTGATCGTGCTGTTCGGCCGCGGCGGCATCATGGGCCTGCTCGGGAGGGTCGGTCGTGGCTGAGCCGCTGCTCCGCGTCGAAAAGCTGGTGCGCCGGTTCGGTGGCATCGTCGCCACCGATCACGTCTCGCTCGACGTCGCGGCGGGTGAGTTGCATGCCATCATAGGCCCGAACGGGGCCGGCAAGACCACACTGATCAGCCAGCTCACCGGGCACCTCGAGCCGCATTCCGGCAGCGTCACGCTCGCGGGGCGCGACATCACCTATCTGCCGGCCTATCGCCGCTGTGCGCTGGGGCTTGCACGTTCGTTCCAGATCACCTCGCTGCTGCTCGACTTCACGGCCGCCGACAACGTCGCACTGGCGGCGCAGGCCCATGCCGGCACCTCATTTCGCTTCTTCGCCAACGCGCGGAAAGAGAAAGGCCTGCGCGATGCGGCTCATGCTGCGCTCGACCGCGTTGGCCTCGCCCATCGCGCCGATGCGCTGGTGTCGAAGCTGAGCCATGGCGAGCGGCGCCAGATTGAGCTTGCGGTGGCGCTCGCCAGCAAGCCGAAACTGCTGCTGCTCGACGAACCCATGGCCGGTCTCGGCGTCACCGAATCCCAGGGCATGGTGAAACTCCTCCAGGAGCTGCGCAAGGAAGTCTCGATCGTGCTGGTCGAGCACGACATGGCGGCGGTGTTCGCGCTTGCCGATCGTATCTCGGTGCTGGTCTATGGCCGCGTGATCGCCTCCGGCGATCCCGCCGCGATCCGTGCCAACGAGGACGTCAAGCGGGCCTATCTCGGCGACCAGCATGTGGTGACGCGCCATGGCTGAAGAAACGATGGCTGACACGCTGCTCGACGTCGACGGCATCGAGACCTGCTACGGCCTTTCCCAAGTGCTGTTCGGCCTGTCCCTGTCGATCAAATCAGGCGAGATGGTCTCGCTGATGGGCCGCAACGGCATGGGCAAGACCACGACCATCCGCTCCATCATGGGCCTGACGCCGGCACGCGCGGGCAGCATACGCTTTGCGGGCACGGAGGTGCGGCAGCTCCCGTCCTACCGGATCGCCAAGCTCGGCATCGGGCTCGTGCCGGAGGGGCGCCAGATCTTCCCGAACCTGACCGTCCGCGAAAATCTGGTTGCTGCGGCCGCTGACCGCTTTGGCAGCGCCAATCCCTGGACGCTTGCCGCGATCTACGTGCTGTTTCCGCGACTCGCCGAACGCGCCGCCAACATGGGCAACCAGCTCTCCGGCGGCGAGCAGCAGATGCTCGCCATCGGTCGCGCGCTGATGACCAATCCAAAGCTCCTGATCCTCGATGAAGCGACCGAAGGCCTCGCGCCGCTGATCCGTGAGGAGATCTGGAACTGCCTATCGCTGCTGAAGAGCAGGGGCCAGTCGATCCTGGTCGTCGACAAGAACGTCGACCATCTCGCCCGTATCTGCGACCGCCATTTCATCATCGAGCGCGGCAAGACCGTGTGGAGCGGCACGTCGGACCAGCTGATGGCCGAGCCGGATCTGCAGCATAAATTCCTGGGGATTTGATTCCGCTCTCCCCTCGTTATTGCGAGGAGCTCTTGCGACGAAGTAATCCAGACTGTCTCCGCGGAGGCAGTTCTGGATTGCTCCGTTACGCTCGCGATGACGGAGGATGGAGCTGAGGGCCCCTACCAGTAAATCCCGTGCCGGTGCAGCTCGCGGATCACGCGCGCTTCGGTCGACGGCTCCCGGTGCCTCGGCTTGGGCGTTGTAGCAACCGGCGCTGCGGTCGGCAGTGCCGCTGTGGCTCCTGGCGTGGCCTGCGCAGTTGAAGCCGGCGCTGTGGTCGCTGTCTGCACGGTCGCCGCCGGCGCAACTGCCGGGGCCTGCGTTGTTGGGGGCGCCGCCGCCGTCTGCGCGGTTGTCTGGTTCGCATTCGTTGCCGCGAGGCTGAGGCTGCGCGAGCCGCCGGCGTGGGCTTGGCTGGCCAGCAACGATACCGTTGCCATGAGGATCAGCTTGCGCATGGAAGCCTCCTGCATTTGGTCAACCCCTCTGACAGATTGTCCGGTGTCAGCGCGCCAGGCGATGCGCACCGATCTCAATCAGCGTGGTCCGGCAGGACAGACGATAAATCAGGCTGAACAATTGACCCCACATGATCGAACTCCACTGTTGATCATGGGACCAAACGCTAGCCGGCGCATTTTTCAGGCGATCTTCGTCGCAGGGGGAAAATGGCTTCGTCGGAGCGGGAAACGATGTCGTCGGAACAGACGGCACGAAGTCGCCTCACAGGCGCGTGAGGCGATCTCCGTCAAAACATCTCGAAATATTCGCGGTGCTCCCAGTCGGTCACCTCCGACAGGAAGCGGTCGATCTCGGCGTTCTTGATATGGGTGTAATAGTCGACAAACTCGGCGCCGAATTTTTCGCGGAAGAACGGGTCGTCCTTCAGCGCCGAGACCGCATCGCGCAGGGACTTCGGCAGCAGCGGTGCCTTGGTCTCGTAGGGCGTGTCGGCGGAGGGGCCGGGATCGAGCTTGCGGTCGACGCCGTCGAGGCCTGAGAGGATCTGTGCAGCCATATAGAGGTAGGGATTGGCTGCGGGCTCGCCGACGCGGTTTTCGAGGCGCGTCGCGGCATCGCCCGCGCCGCCGAGCACGCGGATCATCACGCCTCTGTTGTCGCGGCCCCAGATCGCGCGGTCGGGCGCCAGCGAATAGGAGCGGTAGCGCTTGTAGCCGTTGATGGTCGGCGTGGTGAACACGGTCGCTGCACGGGCGTGGTCGAGCAGCCCTGCAAGATAGGCACGCCCGAACTCGCTCAGCGGCTCGCCGGTCTCCCTGGTCATGAACAGATTTTCCCCGCTCGCGCGCGAGACGATCGATTGATGCAGGTGCCAGCCGCTCGCGAACAGGTTCGGCAGCTTTGGCCGGCACATGAAGGTCGCGTGATAGCCATGCCGGCGCGCGATCTGCTTCACGGCGCTGCGGAACAGCACCATGTTGTCGGCGGGCTCCAGGCCCTTCTTCGGCGCGAAGGTGAATTCGCACTGGCTCGGCCCGAATTCGACCTCGACCGAGCGCAAGGGCAGCCCGAGCGCGACGATGTCGCGGCGCAGGATCTCCAGCACCGGCTCCATTTGGTCGAAGCGCTGCTCGGTGAGGTATTGATAGCCGTGAGAGAGCAGGCTGACCGAGGGCGCCGTGCCGGGCTGGCCCGCATCCTCCGCGCGCATATGCGGATCGTCGAGCCTGAAGATATGGAATTCGACCTCGAGCCCGGCGACGAAATCATGGCCACGGCTTCCGAGCTCGTCGAGCACCTTGCGGTAAAGCCCGCGCGTCGCGAACGGCACCGGGCGGCCGTCGCTGAAGTAGAGATCGCACAGCACCCAGCCCGTCGCCGGCGCCCAGGGCAGCACGCGAAACGTGGTGGGATCGGCGACCATCAGCGCGTCGGCGGCGCCCTCCATCTCCTGCATGCCGAAGCCGCCGCCTGACGTGAACACCGGAAACACCGTTCGGTGCGATGTATCCTTGGCGAGCATCGTGGTGGTGATGGAGCAGCCGCTTTCCAGCGAGGCGATCGCCTCGGAGGCGACGATGGTCTTGCCGCGCAAGATGCCGTGCTGGTCCGGGAAGGCGAGACGGATGACCTCGAGATTCCTGTCCTCGACGAGACGACGCATGCGTGCCGCCGCCTCCTTCTGCTCATCCGACCACAGCCCATGGCGCGCGACGAAAGTCACTTTGGTTGCTCCTTCTCGCTCTGCGAGTGTATAGGGCACACTGTCATCGTCCGCGAAGGCGGACGATCCAGTATTCCAGAGACAGCGACGTATCCACGAGAGGCCGCGGCGTACTGGATGCCCCGCTTTCGCGGAGCATGACAGTGGAGAATGCGGAGCCGCCGTCGCGATCCGCCGGCCGTGATCGGCACCGTCACTCCGCCGCCGTCAGCCGGTGCACCTTGCCTTCGATCTCCTTCGGCACCGGTGCGGTCCATGGTGCGCCGCGGCGGCGCTTGACGTCGACCTCCATCCAATAGGTCTCCCAGCCGCGGGTCGGCCCGATGCCGTCCATGGTCGCGGGGCCCTGGATGCTGCGTGCGTTGGCCTCGTCGAGGAACAGCATCGGCCTGTCCCCGGCCGCGACCTTCTCGATCTCCTGCCGGAGCAGGCGGCGATATTGCACGATTGCCTTGTCGCTCGAACCGAGATGCTCCCTGGTGCGGTCCTGGATCGCGCCCATCGATTCCACCGCCCATTGGTCGTGGACGTTGATGTCGTTGCCCATGCCGGTGTAGGTCGCGGTTTTCTGCTCGTGCGGATCGAAGCCGTAATCGTTGTTGCGGTTCTTGCGCGAGATGTAGTCGGGCAGCTCGTAGAGTTCGAGGCGCTGGTCGCGCATCTTCTGCTTGTCGACCGGGTTCGAATAGCTGGTGAAGATCGCATACCAGTAGCAGTTCTCGTCATCGACAGGCACGTGCCACTGCGTGATCGTCATCTCCGTGCTCATGGGAATGACGAAGCCGTGCGGGAAGAGCTGGTTGGTGACGCGCACATGAGTGCGTTCCTCGTCGATCTCGCGCAGCGCGATCAGCCGCAGGCCGTATTCGGTATGCTCGACATTGATGATCGGGCGATCGTATTCGCGCAGGATTTTCGTCATCGGCAGGTCGCTGCCGGCGGAGGCCCCGCGGAACTGCTTGCCGTAGGCGGTCGACGTGTCCTCGTCCTCGAAGAAGCGGTGCAGATAGGAGGCGTGGGCGGGATCGATGCCGACTTCGAGCGCCTGCAGCCAGTTGCAGGCCATGTGGCCCTTGAAGGCGAAGGTGTGGGAGCCGGGCGCGATGAAGCAGTCGATTTCCGGAAAGGCCGGCGGCTCACCTTCGCCGAGATAGGCCCAGAGGATGCCGCTCTTCTCCACCACGGGATAGGAGCGCTGGCGGATGTTCTGGCAGAGCTTTGAATCCTTCGGCTCGGCCGGCGTCTCGATGCACTGGCCGGATGCGTCGAACAGCCAGCCGTGGAAAGCGCAGCGCAGACCACCATGCTCCAGCCGTCCGAAGGCGAGGTCAGCGCCGCGATGGGCGCAGTGACGATCGATCAGGCCGTAACGCCCGGCCTCGTCGCGAAACAGCACCAGGTTTTCGCCGAGCAATTTGACGGGACGAATCGGCCTCGCACCCTCGAGCTCATCGACCAAGGCCGCCGGCTGCCAGTAGCTCCGCATCAGCTTGCCGCACGGGTCTTTCGGACCGGTGCGGGTGATCAGATCGTTCTGCTCCTGGCTCATCATGGCGAGTGTATCCTCTGTGGAGTGGAGTGTTGTTCGCCTATTGAACGAATGGGCGAATTATGACATGCCTTGGATCGGCAGCAAGCATTATTTTGCAGGACGATCCGGACCCTCATGCCGAAGCTGAAGCGGAACGAAACCGACGAGCGTGCGACGGATTTCGTCGAAGCCCTCGATCGCGGCCTGCGCCTCTTGCAGTGCTTCGGCACCAATGCCGGTCCGATGACGCTCAGCGATCTCGCCCGCGCTGCCGATCTGCCCCGGGCCACCACGCGACGCATGTTGTTCACGCTCCAGCGCGGCGGCTTTGTGAGTGGCGATGGAAGGCTGTTCTCGCTGACGCCGCATGTGCTGACCCTGGCGGCGTCCTATCTGCGCTCCAATCAGCTGGTCGCGGTGCTGCAGCCGGTGCTCGATCGCGTCGCAACAGCCGCGAACGAAATCTCATCTCTCGCGGTGCTCGACGGCGACGACGTCGTGTTCATCGCACGCAGCAGCCCGGCGCGGATGTTTTCAGGCGGATTGGAGATCGGCTATCGGCTGCCGGCATTCTGCACCTCGGTCGGCCGCGCCATGCTGGGCCAGCTCGATGATGCCGACTTGCTCGTCCGCCTGAAGACGATGACGCGCGAGGCGCTGACGCCGCAAACGGTAACCGACCCCACGGCGCTGCTCGCGCGCGTCGCAGCCGACCGGTCGCAGGGCTATTCCCTGGTCGACCGCGAAGCCGAGCCGCATTTCCGTTCGATCTCGGTGCCGGTGCGCCGCTACGACCACGTGATCGTCGCAGCCATCAACATGGGCGCCCATGTCGATCGCGTGCCGGCACAGGAACTGATCGACCGCTTCCTGCCGCTGTTGCGCGAAGGCGCGGAGTCCGTGCGGTCGCAGCTGCTCTAGCTGCTCCCGCCGCTCGGAAACCGGTGCTATAATCCAAGCACAAGAGAACAGGGAGGACGCCATGAACCATACCATGGTCCCCAGTGATCGCGTGGAGCACGTCGCCGTCTACGGGCGCGACGGCACGAAGCTCGGCACGATCGAGCGGCTGATGCTCGACAAGATGAGCGGCATGGTCGCCTATGCCATCGTCAAGACCGGCGGCCTGCTCGGCACCCATCACCACTATCCGCTGCAGTGGAGCGCGCTGAAATACGATCCCGGACATCAAGCATTCCACGTCGAGGTGACGCTGGACGAACTCAGCAGCGGCCCATGCGAGTTCGACGGTGACGCGTTCGACTGGGGCGACCGCTCGCGGCCCTACCCGCATCCGCATTACTGGTCAATCTAGGTCGTAATGCAGTCTTCGTAGCCCGGATGGAGCGCAGCGAAATCCGGGATCTCACGGCAGTCGAGTCTTCCCGGATTGCGCTGCGCTCGATCCCGGCTAAGGCCGCGCTACCGGTTGCGCATCCAGTCGGCGAGGCCTGATATCGCGCGATCAAGGTCCCGCCGCGCAGCGCTGTCGGCTATCGTCTCCTCCATCGCGCCGCGCATGCAGAGCATCCAGGCATCGCGCTCGGCATCGCCGATGGCAAAGCCGAAATGGCGCTGGCGCAGCCGCGGATGGCCCTTCTCGGGGGTATAGAGGCGCGGCCCACCCGTCCATTCGGTGAGATAGCGCTTCAGCACGTCCCGGATCAGGCCGAGGTCATCCGCATGCATGGCACGGATCACCTTCGCCTCCGGCAGCGTGTCCATGCGGTTGTAGAAGCGGTCGACCAGACGGTCGATCGTGGCACGGCCGCCGATCCGCTCGAACATGGAAGTGGTGACGTCGCTATCGGCCATTCCTACAGCG
This sequence comes from Bradyrhizobium sp. CCBAU 51627, assembly GCF_028128765.1. GTDB lineage: Bacteria > Pseudomonadota > Alphaproteobacteria > Rhizobiales > Xanthobacteraceae > Bradyrhizobium. Next base: position 430,019 of record NZ_LBJG01000023.1, on the reverse strand, counting down.
CCACGCTGCGCAGCCCAAAGCTGCGGGCCTCGTTCTGCAGCACCGGCCGCACTGCATCGATCAGCCGTGCAGCCGCCGCGTCGACGCTGAGCCCCGCCGTATCGACCACCGCCGTCGCACGCGAATAGAGCGGCTCGCGGCTGAGCAGGATGTTGCGCAGCTCGGCCATCGCGGAGCGATCATCCGCCATTGGACGCAGATCGCCCTGGCGGCGCACCCGGGCCATGTGCTCCTCGGGCTCGGCCTTCAGCCAGATCGTGTAGAACGAGGTCAGGATCTGGTCGAAGGTCAACGGCTCCGAGACGATGCCGCCGCCGGTTGCCAGCACCATCAGTTCGTTGCGCGCGAGCAGTTGCTGAAGCGCGGCCTGCTCCATGCGGCGAAAACCTTCCTGGCCGTAGAGCGCGATGATCTCGGCGACGGAGAGCCCGTTCTGCTGCTCGACTTCCTTGTTGAGCTCGACAAAGCTCCAGCCGATCTTTTTTGCCAGGACCTTGCCGAGCGTGGATTTGCCGGCGCCGCGCAGGCCGATCAGCGCAATGCCGCAGAACGGCGCGCGCCTCGCTGCGGAGGCGCTGCCGCCGGCGAGCAGGTCTTTTGCTTGCGCGATCTGCGCCGGTGTCGCCTTGCGCAAGAGATCGCGAAACATCTGCCAATCCGGTGTCGGATCGGCCGAAGGAAGCAGATCTTCCAGATGCGCGCCCATCGCGCCGGAGACGCGGCGCAAAAGCACGATGGAGACGTTGCCCTTGCCGCTCTCCAGCTGAGCGATGTAGCGCTCCGAAATCCCTGATACCTTGGCGAGCACTTTGCGCGACATGCCGCGCAGTGCGCGCATGGTGCGCACGCGCTGCCCCAGCTGTTCGAGGAATTGGGATTCGGCGTCGGGACTGTCGGTCATGAGCCTTCTTTACGGGTGTCCTGCGGCGCGTTTTAATGAAACATAGTGCCTGCTGGCATTGACAGCAAGCCGCTGCAGTGTCTTTCTATGAATTATAATTCTAAATTCGGGGGAGACGACCGTGAGCGAGGGATCCTACAACGCGGTGACCTGGCTGCTCGACCGCAATGTCGAGGAGGGCAGGGGAGGCAAGCTCGCCTTCGATGACACGACCTCGCGGCTCACCTATGGCGAGCTCCAGCAACAGACCCGGCGGGCTGCGAACATGCTGCGCCGGCTCGGCGTTCGCCGCGAGGAGCGCGTGGCGATGATCATGCTGGATACGGTCGACTTCCCGGTCGTGTTCCTGGGTGCGATCCGCGCCGGCATCGTGCCGGTGCCGCTCAACACGCTGCTCACCGCGGACCAATACGCCTACATCCTCGCCGACTGCCGCGCACGCGTGCTGTTCGTCTCCGAGGCGCTCTATCCCGTCATCAAGGCCGTGGTCGGCCGCATGCCCGATCTCGAACATGTCGTGGTCTCCGGGGCCAAGCAGAACGGCCACAAGCAGCTCGCGGAAGAGCTCGCCGGCGAGAGCGACCAGTTCACCACCGCCGCGACGCATCCGGATGAGCCGGCGTTCTGGCTGTATTCGTCCGGCTCGACCGGCATGCCCAAGGGCGTGCGCCATATCCATTCGAATTTGCAGGCAACCGCCGACACCTACGCCAAACAGGTTCTCGGCATCCGCGAGAGCGACGTCTGCCTCTCCGCCGCAAAGCTGTTCTTCGCCTACGGCCTCGGCAATGCACTGACTTTTCCGATGTCCGTCGGTGCCAGCGTCATCCTCAACAGCGAACGGCCGACGCCCGCGCGCATGTTCGATTTGATGAACCGCTACAATCCCTCGATCTTCTACGGCGTGCCGACGCTGTTCGCGGCGATGCTGAACGACGAGACCATGAAGGCCGAACAAGGCGGCAAGGCTCTGCGCATCTGCACCTCCGCCGGCGAGGCGCTCCCGGAAGCGGTCGGCAACAGCTGGAAGGCGCGCTTCGGCGTCGACATCCTCGACGGCGTCGGCTCGACCGAGCTGCTGCACATCTTCCTCTCGAATGCGCCCGGCGACATCAAGTACGGCTCATCAGGCAAGCCGGTGCCGGGCTATGCGGTGCGGCTCGTAAACGAAGCCGGACAGGACGTTGCCGACGGCGAAGTCGGCGAGCTCCTGGTCGATGCCCCCTCCGCCGGCGAGGGCTACTGGAACCAGCGCCACAAGAGCCGCCGCACCTTCGAGGGCCCGTGGACGCGCACCGGTGACAAATATGTTCGCGACGCTGACGGCCGCTACACCTTCTGCGGCCGGGCCGACGACATGTTCAAGGTTTCCGGCATCTGGGTCTCGCCGTTCGAGGTCGAGAGCGCGCTGATCACGCACCCGGCCGTACTGGAAGCCGCGGTCGTGCCCGAGGCCGATCCGGAAGGTCTGTTGAAGCCAAAAGCCTTCGTCGTGCTGCGCCCGGGCGCGAAGACGACGAACTTGCAGGAGATGCTCAAGGAGCACGTCAAGCAGAAGATCGGCCCGTGGAAATATCCACGCTGGATCGACGTGGTGGACTCGCTGCCGAAGACGGCGACGGGGAAGATCCAGCGGTTCAAATTGCGCGAGGGTGCGCATTAGCTACGGCCGTCGTGGCCGGGCTTGTCCCGGCCATCCACGCGCCGCCGCGAGCGAAGAGAGACGTGGATGCCCGGGTCAAGCCGGGCATGACGATCGAGAGAGAAAGAAGCGCAGAAATGACCCATCTCGTCCCCACGGGCTTCCTCAGCATCGATGGCGCCAGTCTCGAATACATCTGGCTCGCCCCGCCAGTCGCCGACGCGCCGACCATCGTTATGCTGCACGAGGGACTCGGCTCCGCCGGCTTGTGGGGCGATTTTCCGGCGAAGCTCCAGCAAGCCACGGGCGCGGGCATCTTCGCCTATTCGCGCGCGGGCTACGGTCAGTCGAGCCCGGTGACATTGCCGCGGCCGCTCGACTACATGCAGCGCGAGGCGCTGGACGTGCTGCCGAAGATCCTCGACGCGATCGGCTTCAAGCGCGGTCTCCTGCTCGGCCATTCCGACGGGGCCTCGATCGCAGCGATCTATGCCGGTTCACATCAGGATCATCGCTTGCAGGGCATCGCGCTGATCGCGCCGCATTTCATCGTCGAAGACATCTCGGTGAGATCCATCGCCGCGATCAAGACCACCTATGAGACCACGGAGCTCAGGACGAAGCTGGCGCGCTGGCACAAGGAGGTCGACAACGCGTTCTATGGCTGGAACGGCGCCTGGCTCGATCCGAAATTCCGCGATTGGGACATCTCGGACTATCTCGCCTATATCCGCGTGCCCGTCATGGTTCTGCAAGGCGTGGACGACCAGTACGGGACGCTGCGCCAGGCCGAGATCGCGCAGGAGGAATGTTACTGCCCGGTCGATCTGAAGATCATTGCGGGCGCAGCGCATTCACCGCATCGCGAGGCACCGGGGCCCACGCTCGAGGCCATCGCGCAGTTTGCGAAGGCCGCCCTGCGGGACGACCCTAGCCTCCAGGCGGCGTGAGGCCCTTGGGGCCTCGCGCTGGATGAAGCAAAGTGCATACAGGCCTCGGATTTTGAGCTAGACTTACCCAATAATATGCATTATTGTGCATCTAACGCTCCAGACCGCATAACCAAGCTCAAAGGTGGCCCATGGCCGGGGAAGATCGGCGCCTCGCAGGCGGCGCGACATTCATCGATTTCCAGACCGAACCGTCGCGCTACAAGCACTGGAAGCTGGCGGTCGACGGTGACGTCGCGACGCTGACCATGGACGTCGACGAGACTGGCGGCCTGTTCGAAGGCTATCTGCTCAAGCTCAATTCCTACGATCTCGGCGTCGATATCGAACTCGCTGATGCGCTCCAGCGCCTGCGCTTCGAGCACCCGGAGGTGAAGGTCGTGGTGATGCGCTCGGCCAAGAACCGCGTGTTCTGCGCCGGCGCAAACATCCGCATGCTCGCGGGCTCCACCCATGCCCACAAGGTCAATTTCTGCAAGTTCACCAACGAGACCCGCAACGGCATGGAAGACTCGTCGGAGAATTCCGGCCAGCGCTTCATCACCGTGGTGAATGGCTCCGCTGCCGGCGGCGGCTATGAGCTCGCGCTCGCGACCGATCACATCATCCTCGCCGATGACGGCGCGTCCGCTGTCGCCTTGCCCGAGGTCCCGCTGCTCGCCGTGCTGCCCGGCACCGGCGGCCTCACCCGCGTCGTCGACAAGCGCAAAGTGCGCCGCGACCATGCCGATTTCTTCTGCACCATCGAGGAGGGCGTGAAGGGCAAGCGCGCGGTGCAATGGCGCCTCGTTGACGAGATCGCGCCGAACTCCAAGCTCGAAGCCAGGATCGCCGAGCGCGCCAAGGAGTTCGCGGCCGCCTCGAAGCGCCAGGGCAGCGGCAGGGGCATCGCGCTGACGCCGCTCAAGCGCGTCATCGACGCGACGAGCATCCGCTATGGCTTCGTCACCGTCGACGTCGATCGCGCCGCACGGATCGCAACCATCTCGATCAAGGCGCCCGAGATGTCACCGCCCGCCGACATCGACGGCATGATGGCGCTAGGAGCCTCGTTCTGGCCGCTCCAGGTTGCCCGCGAGCTCGACGACGCCATCCTGCACCTGCGCATCAACGAGCTCGAGATCGCCATGCTGGTGTTCAAGAGCCATGGCGACCGCGCTCATGTGCTCGCCTGCGACGCCTTCCTGGAAGCCAACAAGGCGCACTGGCTGGTCAACGAGGTCAGGCATTACTGGAAGCGCGTGCTCAAGCGAATCGATGTCACCTCGCGCACGCTGGTGACGCTGGTCGAGCCCGGCTCCTGCTTTGCCGGCACGCTCGCCGAACTCGTGTTCGCCGCCGACCGCTCTTACATGCTGATCGGCACGCGCCAGGGCGACAACCAGCAGCCGCCGTCGATTGAACTTTCAGCGATGAACTTTGGTCCGTATCCGATGAGCCACGGCCTGACGCGGCTGCAGTCGCGCTTCCAGGCCGATCCGTCCGATGTGGAGCGCGCCGAAGCGACAATCGGGACGAGCTTGGACGCAGAGGAGGCTGAGGAGCTCGGGCTTGTCACCTTCGCGCTCGACGACATCGACTGGGACGATGAAGTCCGCGTCTTCCTTGAGGAGCGCGCCAGCTTCTCGCCCGACAGTCTCACCGGCATGGAAGCGAGCCTGCGCTTCGTCGGCCCCGAGACCATGGAATCAAAGATCTTCGCGCGCCTCACCGCCTGGCAGAACTGGATCTTCCAGCGCCCCAACGCGGTCGGCGAGGAAGGCGCGCTGCGCCGCTATGGCAGCGGCCAGAAGCCGAAATTCGATATGACGCGGGTTTGATGACTTTCGTGTCCCGGGCGCGCTGCGGCACGAAGTGACGCTGCGCAGAACCGGGAGCCAGACGGACCTAACGATAGGTCCCGGCTCAGCAGTGCAGCACTTCGCGCCGCATTGCGTCCGGGAAGAGACCGATCAAGGAGAGCACGGCCATGAACATGAACATCATGAACGTCGACTACTCGACCAAGATTCCGAACAACGTGAATCTCGCGGAAGACCGCCAGGTGCTCAAAGCCCTGGAGGGCTGGCATCCCGGTTATATGGACTGGTGGAGCGACATGGGGCCGGAAGGTTTCCAGGAATCGCTGGTGTACTTGCGCACCGCTTATTCCGTCGATCCGCGCGGCTGGGCCAAATTCGATTATGTCCGCATGCCCGAATATCGCTGGGGCATTTTGCTCGCGCCGCAGGAAGAAAATCGCGTCGTGCCGTTCGGCGAGCATTATGGCGAGCCGGCGTGGCAGGAAGTCCCCGGCGAGCATCGCGCCATGCTGCGCCGTCTGATCGTGATCCAGGGCGACACCGAGCCGGCCTCGGTCGAGCAGCAGCGCCATCTCGGCAAGACCGCGCCCTCGCTCTACGATATGCGCAACCTGTTCCAGGTCAACGTGGAGGAAGGCCGTCACCTCTGGGCAATGGTCTATCTGCTGCAGAAATATTTCGGCCGCGACGGGCGCGAGGAAGCCGACGAGTTGTTGCGCCGGCGCTCGGGCGATGCCGATGCGCCGCGCATGCTCGGCGCTTTCAACGAGGCGACGCCGGACTGGCTGTCCTTCTTCATGTTCACCTACTTCACCGACCGCGACGGCAAGATGCAGCTCCACTCGCTGGCGCAGTCGGGCTTCGATCCCTTGTCGCGCACCTGCCGCTTCATGCTGACGGAGGAAGCGCATCACATGTTCGTCGGCGAGACCGGCATCACCCGCGTCGTGCAGCGTACCTGCGATGCGATGAAGGCGGCCGGCATCACCGATCCCGCCGACATCGCCAAGGTGCGCGCGCTCGGCGTCATCGATCTTCCGACCATCCAGAAGAAGCTGAACCTGCACTACACGCTGTCGCTCGACCTGTTCGGCTCGGAGGTCTCGACCAACGCGGCAAACGCCTTCAACGCCGGTATCAAGGGCCGCTACCACGAGACCCAGATCGAGGACGATCACCAGCTCAAGACTTCCACCTATCCGGTGCTCAAGTTGATCAACGGCGAGATCAAGCTGGTCGACGAGCCGGCGCTGACCGCGCTCAACATGCGCTTGCGCGACGACTACAGCCAGGATTGCGTCAAGGGCCTGCTGCGCTGGAACAAGGTGATCTCGACCGCCGGATACGATTTCAAGCTGACGCTGCCCAACGTCGCCTTCCACCGTCATATCGGCGAGTTCAAGGACGTGCACGCCACGCCCGAGGGCATCCTGATCGACGACGCCACCTGGGCCAGGCGCAAGGACGAGTGGCTGCCCTCGAAGAGCGATGGCGACTTCATCACCTCCCTGATGCAGCCCGTCACCGAAATCGGCCAGTTCGCCTCGTGGATCTCGCCGCCGAAGGTCGGCATCGACAACAAGCCCGGCGATTTCGAGTACGTGAAGATCGAGTCGTAAGACGTCAGGGCCAGGTGCTCTTGCCGCACTGAAAGCTGTCATCACCCGCGAAAGCGGGTGATCCAGTATTCCAGAGGCGGACGTTGTTAATCGAGAAGCCTCGGCGTACTGGATGCCCCGGTCGAGCCGGGGCATGACAGCGCGTGTGTGGTGAGGGCGAGGCCCTAAACCCTCCGCCTACCCCGCAATCTCCAGCCCAGCGTTCGCGTACACCACTCCGCCGTCGACCGCGATGGTGTTGCCGACGACGTAATCCCCCGCGCGCGAGGCCAGATAGATTGCGACGCCCGCCATGTCCTCGTCGGTGCCGATGCGCCGCGACGGAATGCGTTTTGCGACCTCATCCGAATGGTCACGCGCGGCGCGGTTCATGTCGGATTTGAACGCGCCGGGCGCGATCGCAGTCACGTTGATGTTGTCCTTGATCAGCTTCGTCGCCATGCGCCGCGTCAAATGGATTACGGCGGCTTTGCTGGCGGCATAGGAATAGGTCTCGCCCGGATTGACGAAGATGCCGTCGACGGATGCGATGTTGATGACCTTGGCCGGCCGCTCGTGCGAGGCGGCCGCGCGCAGCGGTTTTGCCAGCGCCTTGGTCAGGAAGAACAGCGATTTGACGTTGAGGTCCATCACCTTGTCCCAGCCGCTTTCGGGGAATTCGTCGAAATCCGCGCCCCAGGCTGCGCCGGCATTGTTGACGAGGATGTCGAGCTTCGGCTCCAGCTTGATGATCTCGGAAGCCAGCTTGTCGCAGCCTTCGACGGTCGAGATGTCGATCGGCAGCGCGATGCATTCGCCGTCATATCGCGCCGAGAGCTCTTTCGCGGTGGCTTCGCACGGGCCGGCCTTGCGCGCGGTGATGTAGACCTTCGCCGCGCCGGCACCGAGGAAGCCGGCCGCGATCATCTTGCCGATGCCGCGCGAGCCGCCGGTCACGAGCGCGATACGGCCTTTGAGCGAAAACAGATCGTTGAACATGGTGCCTCCCTTGGGTTGGCGACGTTTTGAGCGCCACAGGGAGGGGAGTCAACTCGCGACCTTCACCGGGACGACAGTCAAGCCGCCGCGATCCGGCGGAAGCCGTTCCACATCGCGGTCGCGGCGCCAGAGGTCAGCACCGGCAGAATGCGTGCGTCCTGGTAATTTCCGTTGAGCGAAACGCGCGGCAGCGCCGTCATGTGGCCGGCGTTCTCCGCGAACAGCATGCCCGGCCGCGTCGTCACCGCGGTCTTGAAGCCGGCGGACGCGGCCAGCGCGAATTCGCGCGCTCCCGCGGCGTCGCGGTCGCCATAGGGGTAGGCGAGATGCAGCACCTCGCGCTGCAGCGCCTGCTCGATGCGCAGTCGACTCCCCGCCATCTCCTGCGCGGCGATCTCCTCGCTCTGCCTGGCAAGATTGCCATGACTGATCGTATGGGCGCCAATCGTGACCAGCGGATCGGCCGCGAGCCGCTTCACCTCGTCCCAGGATAGGCAAAGGCTGCGGCACAGCGCTTCCATGTCGACGCCATGCGCGGCGCAGAGCGCCTCGATCTCGCGCTTCAGATCGTGCTCGCCCGGCAGCGCGCGCAGCCAATCGTGCAGGCGATCGAACGCCGCCTGTTTTGCCGCCGGCGTCGTTGCATCGAGCCGAAGCGCGGAATAACCGATTTTGACGTCGATCTGCTCGGCCTTGGCGACGACGGCTTCCAGGGCGACCCACCACAATCGTCCAATGCCCTCGGCGAAGTCGCTGGCGACATAGATGGTCGCCGGCGCGTCGAATTCGCTCAGCACCGGCAAAGCATGGTCCCGGTTGTCGCGATACCCGTCATCCAGGGTGAAGGCCGCGAAGCGGCGATCGAACCGGCCCTGAACCAGCCGCTCGTGCAGCTCGTCCATGCTGACGATGTCGATCTCGCGCGAACGCAAATGGCACAGGGTTGCGCGCAGGAATTCGGGGGTGACCTCGAGATGCCGGTTCGGTTGGAATGCGCCCTCTCGGGCCGGCCGCACGTGGTGAAGCATGAAAATCGCGCCGACGCCCGATAGCAGCGGACGCAGCAGATGATGCGCCCCGCTGAGGTAGAGTGCACCCAGCCCGGCGCGAATGACGTTGTTACGGAGTTGTTTCATGACCGGCCGGTCGACCCCTGGGCATTCCGCCCTCCATTTAAGGACCGACCCTTGAAGAAAAAGTTATTCCAATTGTCCACGCGCAGTCCCCGAAACGGCCCCATTTCCGGTTTGACAGCCTGCCAAGGGTTTGTTTTGTCTCCGGTTCCAGAGTTCGGGTCGTCGAATGCAGATGCTTTTCAGGTGGGCCAGCAAATGGTGGCCGGGGCTGATTCCCCTGGCCGTCATGTGGGGATTTGCGGCCTGGAATAACACCTTGCCTGTGGAGGCCGATCTGTCGGCCCGCAGCTCGGCTGCGCTCAAGGACACCGTCCTGGACAAGACCCGGATCGCGGTCGACGGCCGCGACGTCAGCCTGGCCGCAGATGCTTTTTCGGAGGAGGGGCGCCGCGACGCGGTGACCACGGTCGAGATGGTGCCGGGTGTGCGGCTGGTCGACGATCAGACTCGCCTGGTTCCTGAAGCAAAACCCTTCGTCTGGAACGCCGAGCGCGACGTGGTGCGGGTGACGCTGTCGGGCTCCGCCCCGTTGCCGGCGATGAAGGCCCGGCTGACGGAAGCTGCGCGTAAGGAGGTCAATGGGACCGAGGTCGCCGATCAGATGGGTCTGGCCCGCGGTGCACCTCCGCGCTTCGAGGCGGCTGCCATGCTGCTGCTCGACCAGATCGGCAAGCTGAAGGACGGCAAGATCACGATCTCGGACACCAAGGTCAATCTGTCAGGCATGGCCCGCGACCTCGGCGGCCGCGAAGCGATCGCCGCGGCGCTGAAGAATCTGCCCGAAGGTTTCTCGATCGCCGCCAACGAGATCAAGGCGCCGCCTTACATCTTCCAAGCCTACAAGGACCCGGTGGCGGCCACATTGACCCTGACCGGTTACGTGCCCGACAACGCCGTGCACACCGCGATCGCAACCAGCGCGTCGCGAAAGTTCTTCACCGAGAAGGTGGTCGACAATCTCAAGGCCAGCCTCGGCGCGCCCAGTTCGTTCAGCACCGCCGTGGTCGCAGCGCTCGGCGCGCTGTCTCGGCTGTCGACCGGCACGCTCGTGGTATCCGATCGCGAGGTCAAGCTGTCGGGTGATGCGCTGTACGAAGGCGCGGCCAACGACATCCGCGCGGGCCTCGGCAAAGACTTTCCGAAGACCTGGCAGTACAAGCCCGAAATCACCGTCAAGCCCGCGGCAGGGCCGGTCGACGGCACCGTCTGCCAGCAATTGTTTTCCGAGCTCTTGGCGAAGGGCAAGATCCGCTTCGAGCCCAAGCGCGCCGACATCGATCCTGACTCCGCCGGCATTCTCGATCATCTGATCGAGACGGCACTGCGTTGCCCGACCACCAATATCGAGGTCGCGGGCCATACCGATGCCGATGGCGAGGACTCCTTCAACCAGGCGCTTTCCGAGAAGCGCGCGCAGGCGGTGATCGCCTATTTGGTCAAGGCCGGCCTGCCGGCGGATCGCTTCACCGCGGTCGGTTACGGCAGCACGCAGCCCGTCGCCGGTAACGATACCGACGATGGCAAGGCGCAAAACCGCCGCATCGAGTTTCTGGTGAGGTGACGATGCCCTATCTCGTCTCGTTCCATATGGGCTGGCTCATCGGCTCGGTTCTGCTGGGCTTCTGCATGGGCTGGATCTCGGTGGTCCAGCGCGGCAACGGCACCTCGAAAGTCACGGCGCGCTGGCTCGCGGCGCTGGTCGCGGGCCTGGTCGCGGCGTCGTTCGCGCATGTCGTTCCCGGCCGCTTCGGTTACTGGCTCGATCTCGGGCTGGTCATGCTCGCCTGCTACCTTGTCGGCTGCACCATCGGCGCATGGCTGCGCTATTGGGTGGTCTCGCGCAGCCAGCCTGCGGCCTGACCCTGCATCAACGGTCAGGCGATCTGTCGCCCAAAGTTCGATAACGCACTGATCGGAAACGAGATCGACAAGTCAAAAAGTCATCGCTTGACATTAATACGTACGTACGTATTATGACGCCATGCCAAAGCCATCGCTCAAAGACGCCATTCTCGACGCCGGCCTGAGGGTCATGTTCCGGACCGGCTATCACGGCACCAGCGTGCGCGACGTCACCGCCGCGGCGGGCGCGCCGCAGGGGTCCTTCACCAATCATTTCCGCTCCAAGGAGGCGTTCGCCTCCGAGGTGCTTGACCGCTATTTCGATGTCACCAGAGGCCTGGTCGCGGAGGCGCTCGAGGACACCTCGCTGACGCCGCGCGCGCGGCTCAGGCGCTATCTCGACATCATCACCGGCCGGCTCGAGGCCGATGGCTACGGCCGTGGCTGCCTGATCGGCGATCTCAGCCTGGAAGCGACCGGAAGCAGCGAGATGCTGCGTGCGCGTCTGGCGCAGATCTTTGCCGAATGGCGCATGCCGTTCGCCGCCTGCATCCGGGATGCCCAGACCTGCGGCGAGATCGCCTCCGATTTCGCGCCTGAGGAGCTTGCCGACTTCCTGCTTGCGTCCTGGCAGGGCGCGATCCTGCGCATGAAGGTCGATCGCAGTCCCAAGGCGCTCGAGCGTTTCAAGACCATCGCATTCCAAACCGTGTTCAAGGAGCTGACATGACCAAGCAGATCGAGATCCGCAAAGCGTCCGTCCTCGGAAGCAGCATGGCCTATCGCGAAACCGGCGCGGAGGATGCGCCCGTTGCGCTCTTCCTGCACGGCAGTCCGACCTCGTCGCACATCTGGCGCAACATCTTGCCGCTGGTGGCGCCGGTCGCGCATTGCATCGCACCCGACAACATCGGCTTCGGTCAATCCGACAAGCCCGACATCGCCTATCGCTTCTTCGACCTCGTCCGCTATCTCGATGCTTTCATCGAACAGCGCGGTATCACGTCCGCCTATCTCGTCGCGCAGGATTGGGGCACGGCGCTCGCTCTTCATCTCGCTGCGCGCCGGCCGGATCTCGTGCGCGGCCTCGCCTTCATGGAGTTCATCCGCCCGATGCCGACCTGGCAGGATTTCCATCACACCGAGGTCGCCGAGGAGCAGGACCACGCAGAGGCGGCGCGAGCGGCCTTCCGCAAATTCAGGGCCCCGGGCGAGGGCGAAGCGATGATCCTCGAGGCCAATGCCTTCGTCGAGCGCATACTGCCCGGCGGTATCGTGCGCAAACTGAGCGAAGAGGAGATGGCGCCCTATCGCGCGCCGTTCCCGACGGCGGAAAGCCGCCGCCCCGTTCTCGCACTTCCGCGCGAATTGCCGATCGCAGGCGAGCCCGCCGATGTCTACGGGGCCCTCCAAGCGGCGCATGCGGCGCTGGGTGCATCGTCTTATCCCAAGCTGCTGTTTTCAGGTGCGCCCGGCGCTCTCGTCTCGCCCGTCTACGCCGAGCAGTTCGCAGCCTCGCTGAAGCATTGCGCCCACGTGCATCTCGGCCCCGGCCTGCACTTCCTTCAGGAGGATCACCCCGAGGCCATCGGCCGTTCCGTCGCGGGCTGGATCGCCGGCATCGAAGCGATGCGCCCTCAGCTTGCAGCTTGAGGAGGCTGCTACCTCCGAGCACCATGTTGCACGCGGCCGCCCGGTGGGGCGGCCGCGTGCCTGCGTCTTGCTATGTTATGCCGCGGTGCACCCAGATGATCCGGAGCAAAGGCAAGGCGCGCGTGCGTTGTCGCGCGATTGATTGCTCCGCAGCGCGGTGGCGCCCTCTTCCAACAGACCGATCCTGCTCATAGATTGATTTCGACTTAAGGCGCGACGGAACATTGTCGGGCCGAAATCATCAAAACTTCACGGCGGCTGCGCAGGATTGCCACGGAGATTCGCGTCGAGCCTTGCCGCCGAAAGCGCCAAACCGTGCATCAGGAGCCCGCATCCTGCCTAAAACATTGAAGGCACGTGATTTTGTTCACATTGGCGAATTCCACTCCGCCGCAAAACGCGCTAGTGGAGGAACGGGGGGCATGCGCGATGCCGGAGCCGGCGACGAGGGGTCGTCGAGTGCCCGTGCGTCATCCGCCCGTTCGCTGGCCCCCCTGGCCGCTGAAGCGTTGTTTGAGGTCTAGATGCTGGAAGCCATACGCAGGGCGATGACGTTTCTGCGCCAGAAGCAAATCCTGCATAAGCTTGGAGTTGTGATCAGCGTCGCGGTCATTGGCATCGCTTGCTATGTGCTCTATCACATGCTGCGCGGCATCGACTTCAACGAGGTGATCGAAGCGATCAAGAGCACCGAACCGAGCCAGATTGCGATGGCAGGCCTGTTCGTCGCTGCGGGCTATTTCACCCTGACCTTCTACGATCTGTTCGCAGTGCGCGCGATCGGTCATTCCGAAGTGCCCTATCGCGTCAACGCGCTCGCAGCTTTCACCAGCTATTCGATCGGTCACAATGTCGGCGCATCCGTCTTCACTGGCGGTGCTGTGCGCTACCGCATCTATTCGGCCTACGGCCTCAACGCGATCGATGTCGCAAAGATCTGCTTTCTCGCCGGCCTCACCTTCTGGCTCGGCAATGCCGCCGTGCTCGGCCTTGGCATCTCCTACCATCCGGAGGCGGCTGCCTCGATCGATCTGCTGCCGCCCTGGCTCAATCGGACCATCGCGATGATGATCATCGTCGGGCTGGTCGGATACGTGGTCTGGGTCTGGACCCAGCCGCGGGTGGTTGGACGCGGTCCCTGGACCGTGGTGCTGCCGGGCGGCCCGCTGACGCTGCTCCAGATTGCGATCGGCATCATCGACCTCGGCTTCTGCGCGCTTGCCATGTATGTGCTGGTGCCCGACGAGCCCAATCTCGGCTTCGTCGTCGTCGCTGTCATCTTCGTCTCGGCGACACTGCTTGGCTTTGCCAGCCATTCGCCCGGCGGGCTCGGGGTGTTCGATGCCGCCATGCTGGTCGGCCTCTGGCAGATGGACCGCGAGGAATTGCTCGGCGGCATGCTGCTGTTCCGGGTCCTCTATTATCTGTCGCCTTTTGTCATCTCTGTAATCTTGCTGACGTTTCGCGAGGTTATCATCGGCGCTCGATCGAAGCGCCTGCAGCAGGCGGCGCTCAAGCTCGACCCCGGCCCACCGCCTGAAGCCGCTTATGTCAGAAAGCGCAGCGACGGCGGCGCCTGACCGGCCCAAATTCTTTGGTAAAGTCCCCTAGGAGAAGTCCGCCCCGATGGCGATCGACGCCCCATCTTCTCCCCCCGCCCAGCCCTGGTCCGACCGGCTGCGGCACTCGACGATCATCCTGATCGCTGCGGCGCTGGCGCTGTCGATCGTGGTGTCGCTCGGCGAATTGTCGGCGCTGCACGCCGCGATCATCTTTCTCTCCATCGCCGCTGCGGCGCTGATCCCCTGGCGGCTGCACGATACCGCCGCCTCGCGCGAAGACGTCAGGCGCGTCAATCCGGTTGAGACCGCGGCGGTGGCCGCTCTGGTCGCCGGCATGCCGGATCCGGCCGTGCTGCTCGACCGCGCCGGCCGCGTCATCCATCTCAACGCCGCCGCGGCCCAGCTTGCACCGGCGCTGCGCAAGAACGAGCTCGCCCAGTTCGCGCTTCGCTCGCCCGAGATCATCACGGCGCTGCGCGAGTCGATTGCGACAACCGAGCCGCGGCGCGCGACCTATCTCGACCACGTGCCGGTGGATCGCTGGATGGAGCTGATCATCACCCCAGTGCCGGTGCCGACCAATTTCGGCGGCGCCGACAAATGCATGCTGATGACCTTCCATGACCAGACGCCGCTGCGCCGGGTCGAGGAGATGCGCGCCGACTTCGTCGCCAATGCCAGCCACGAGCTGCGCACGCCGCTGGCCGCGCTCTCCGGCTTCATCGATACGCTGCAGGGCCAGGCCAAGGACGATCCCAAGGCGCGTGAGCGCTTCCTCGGCATCATGCACAATCAGGCCACGCGCATGGCGCGCCTGATCGACGATCTCTTGTCGCTGTCGCGGGTGGAGCTGTCGGCCCATGTGCGGCCGGATACCCTCGTCGACCTGCTGCCGATCATCCGTCAGGTCGCAGACGGGCTTGAGCCGCTGGCGCGCGAGCGCCAGGTCGAGGTCGAGACCCATCTGCCGGAAGACTCCGTGATGATCGCTGGCGATCGCGAGGAATTGCTGCGGCTGTTCGAGAACCTGATCGAGAACGCGCTCAAATACGGCGCCTCCGGGGGACGCGTCATCGTGTCGCTCACCACGGCGCCGATGACAGATGGAGCTCAGGAAATCCGCGTCACGGTGCGCGATTTCGGCCCCGGCATCGCCCCAGAGCACCTGCCGCGCCTGACAGAGCGCTTCTACCGGGTGGATGTCGGTGACAGCCGCTCGCAGGGCGGAACCGGGCTCGGATTATCGTTGGTGAAACATATTCTTAACCGCCACCGCGGCCGTCTTTTGATCGAA
Organism: Bradyrhizobium sp. CCBAU 51627; assembly: GCF_028128765.1. GTDB lineage: Bacteria > Pseudomonadota > Alphaproteobacteria > Rhizobiales > Xanthobacteraceae > Bradyrhizobium. The sequence goes on along the minus strand of NZ_LBJG01000023.1, from coordinate 414,640 downwards.
AGCGTGCCCAAACAGGGCGCCACCTTCACCGCCTGTTTTCCCCCGGCTAAGACTTTAGTTTAGGCAAAAAGATTAAGCAATTTCAGCTGCTTAGTCCTGTCATCCGACTGTCACGAAACCTTCGTAAAAGCTCAGCCGACCGCTCCTAAAGGGGCGGCGCGGGGAGCGCGATCGGGCGCGGAAGGCGCTTCGTTCCCCTGTATGGAGACCAGCATGAATTTCATCAAGACTATCGTCGCTGCCGGCTTGGTCGCCGCATCGACGTCGGCTCATGCCGCTGATATTACGGGGGCGGGTTCCAGCTTCATCTTCCCGGTTCTCTCCAAGTGGGCCGATGCCTACAAGAAGGAGACGAATGGTGTCGTGAACTACCAGTCGATCGGCTCGGGCGCCGGCATCAAGCAGGTGCAGGCGAAGACCGTGACCTTCGGTGCGACCGACGCGCCGCTCAAGGCTGAACAGCTCGACAAGGACGGACTTGCCCAGTGGCCGCAGATCATGGGCGGCATCGTTCCGGTGGTGAACGTCGACGGCGTCAAGGCGGGCGATATCGTGCTGGACGGCCAGACGCTCGCGGATATCTTCCAGGCCAAGATCACCAAGTGGGACGATCCGGCGATCAAGAAACTCAATCCGAAGGTGACGCTGCCCTCGGCCGCGATTTCGATCGTGCACCGCTCGGACGCGTCGGGTACGACCTTCAACTTCACCGACTACCTCGCCAAGGTCAGCGCGGACTGGAAGTCGAAGATCGGCTCCGGCACGGTCGTCGAATGGCCGGCTGGCGTCGGCGCCAAGGGCAACGAAGGCGTGTCCGCCAATGTCGGCCAGACCAAGAACTCGATCGGCTATGTCGAGTACGCCTATGCCAAGCAGAACAAGCTGACCTACACGGGCCTCGTGAACAAGGCCGGCAAGCCGGTGCAACCGACCAATGAAGCGTTCCAGGCGGCAGCTGCAAACGCCGATTGGGCGCACGCACCCGGCTACTACCTGATTCTGACCGACCAGCCGGGCGACAAGTCCTGGCCGATCGTCGCCTCGACCTTCATCCTGATCCACAAGGACGCGACCGACAAGGCGGCGGTCCAGGACGCCCTCAAGTTCTTCAAGTTCTCGTTCGAGAAGGGCGCCAAGATGGCCGAGGAGCTCGACTACATCCCGATGCCCGACTCGGTCGTCAAGCAGGTCGAGAAGAGCTGGGCTGCGGACATCAAGAGCTGATCGCGGCGACGCCATGCTCGCGCCCCGTCATTGCCGGGCGCGAGTACAGGGAGCGAGCCCGGAATCTTCTGATCCCGGGTTCTGGTCCTCCGGACCAGCCCGGCAACGACGAGGGTCAAATCGTCCGACGAGGCCGCCTTCGCCGGCGGCATGCAGATGACGTAGGTATAAAGGGGGCTGGCGTGGCAGACATGGCCGTACAAAGCGACGCACCGGTGATGGACGCGGCCGGACCCTATGACCGCGCCAAGGCGCTCAGCGCCTTCAAATTGGGTGATGTCACCTTCTATTGGATTACCCGTCTCAGCGCGATTTCGGTGCTGCTGATCCTCGGCGGCATCATCGTTTCGTTGATCATCGGTGCCTGGCCGGCCGCGAAAGCCTTCGGCATTCAGTTCTTGTGGACCCAACGCTGGGCGCCATCGGCAGACCCGCCCGTTCTGGGTGCGCTGTCGCCGATGTATGGCACGCTCGTCACGTCCATCATCGCGATGGTGATCGCGATCCCGGTCGGCCTCGGCATCGCCATCTTCCTCACCGAACTCTGCCCGCAATGGCTGCGCCGGCCGATCGGCATTGCAATCGAGCTGCTCGCGGGCATTCCCTCCATCATCTACGGCATGTGGGGTTTCTTCGTGCTGGGGCCGTTCCTGGCCTACACGTTCCAACCCTTCATGATCGACACGTTCGGATCGGTGCCGGTTCTCGGCGCGATCTTCGCCGGGCCGCCGTCCTATCTCAGCCTGTTCAACGCAGCGCTCATTCTGGCGATCATGGTGCTGCCGTTCATCACCGCCATCTCTGTCGACGTATTCAAGACCGTACCGCCCGTGTTGAAGGAGGCCGCCTACGGCGTCGGCTGCACCACCTGGGAGGTGGTCCGCAGCGTGGTCATTCCATACACCCGGGTCGGCGTGATCGGCGGCATCATGCTGGCGCTGGGGCGCGCGCTCGGCGAGACCATGGCGGTGACCTTCATCATCGGTAATTCGTTCCGCATCTCGTCTTCGATCTTCGCGCCCGGGACGACCATTTCGGCGGCGATCGCGAGCGAGTTCGCCGAAAGCGACGGCCTGCACCAGTCTGCCTTGATCCTGCTCGGCTTGCTGCTGTTCGTGTTGACGTTCTTTGTGCTGGCCGCGGCGCGGCTGATGCTGCTGAGGCTGGAAAAGAAGGCGGGGAAGTAGCGCCATGAATCCGATCTACGCACGCCGCCGCCGCAAGGACCTGGTCATTCGTGGGCTGTGCTTCGCCGCCGCCCTGTTCGGTGTCACCTGGCTTGCGCTGATCCTGGCGACGCTGCTCTACAACGGCCTCACCGCGCTCAGCCTCCAGGTCTTCACGCAAAGCACGCCGCCTCCCGGTTCGACCGAAGGCGGCCTGCTCAACGCCATCGTCGGCTCGGTCATCATGACCTTGATTGGTGTCGGCATCGGCGCGCCGCTCGGCCTGTTCGCCGGCACCTACCTCGCCGAATATGGCCGGCATGATCGCCTGACATCGGTGATCCGTTTCATCAACGACATCCTGCTCAGCGCGCCGTCGATCATCATCGGCCTGTTCATCTATGGCGCGGTGGTGGTGCCGATGCGCGGATTCTCGGGCATCGCCGGCTGTCTGGCGCTCGCCGTGATCGTGATCCCGGTGGTGCTGCGCACGACCGAGGACATGCTGCTCCTGGTGCCCAATCCGCTGCGCGAAGCCGCGAGTGCCCTCGGACTGCCGCGCTCGCTGGTGATCAAGAAGATCGCCTATCGCGCCGCGCGGTCGGGCTTGATCACGGGCGTTCTGCTCGCCACCGCGCGCGTGGCCGGCGAAACCGCGCCGCTGCTGTTCACCGCCCTGTCGAACCAGTTCTTCAGCCTGGATCTCACCAAGACGATGGCGAACCTGCCGGTCACCATCAACAACTTCGTGCAGAGTCCCTATGAATACTGGAAGCAGCTCGCCTGGAGCGGCGCGCTGCTGATCACCTTCACCGTGCTTGCCCTGAACATTGGCGCGCGCATTCTGGGCGCCGAGAGGACCGCAAAATGACCGATCTGTCCGTATCCGTGAGCTCCAACGCTCACCTTGCCGCGCAGCAGCCGCTGCCGGAGGCGCCGGCGAAGGTGACGGTGCGCAATCTCAATTTCTATTACGGCGAGCACCACGCGCTGAAGAACATCAACCTGACGCTCGGCACCAACCGCGTCACGGCCTTCATCGGTCCGTCCGGCTGCGGCAAGTCGACCCTGCTGCGCATCTTCAACCGGATGTACGACCTCTATCCGGGCCAGCGCGTCACCGGTCAGCTGATGCTCGACCAGACCAACATTCTCGACCCCAAGCTGGACCTCAACCTGCTGCGCGCCCGTGTCGGCATGGTGTTCCAGAAGCCGACGCCGTTTCCGATGACGATCTACGAGAACATCGCCTTCGGCATCCGTCTCTATGAGAAGATCTCCAAGTCGGAGATGGACGACCGCGTCGAGAAGGCGCTGCGCGGCGGCGCGCTGTGGAACGAGGTCAAGGACAAGCTCAACGCCTCCGGCCTGTCGCTGTCAGGCGGCCAGCAGCAGCGCCTCTGCATTGCCCGCACCGTCGCGGTGCGCCCCGAAGTAATTTTGTTCGACGAGCCCTGCTCGGCGCTCGATCCGATCTCGACCGCCAAGGTCGAGGAGCTGATCCAGGAACTGTCGGAGAACTACACGATCGCAATCGTCACCCACAACATGCAGCAGGCGGCGCGTGTCTCCGACAAGACCGCCTTCATGTATCTCGGCGAGCTGATCGAGTTCGACGACACCAGCAAGATCTTCACGTCGCCATCCGACCGGCGCACGCAGGATTACATCACCGGCCGGTTCGGCTGAGGAGACAGGACATGGGTTCTGAACATACCGCAAAAGCCTTCGACACCGACCTCCAGGAACTCACTCGCCTGGTCGCCGAGATGGGCGGCATCGCCGAGCGCATGATCGTCGATTCCGTCGACGCACTGATCCGCCGCGATGTCGCGCTCGGTCAGCGCGTCGTCACCATCGACGCCGAACTCGACACGCTGCAGAAGAAGATCGAGGAGCGTGCCGTCCTCACCATCGCGCGCCGTCAGCCGATGGCGATCGATCTGCGCGAGATTGTCGGCGCCATGCGGGTTGCGACCGATCTCGAACGCATCGGCGACCTCGCCAAGAACATGGGCAAGCGCGTCGCGGCGCTGGAGACGGATTTCCATCCGCTCAAGCTGTTCCGCGGCCTGGAGCACATGACCGACCTCGTGCAGCAGCAGGTCAAGTCGGTGCTGGACGCCTATGCGGCGCACGATCTGCCGGCGGCGATGGCGGTGTGGAAGGGCGACGAGGAGGTCGACGCCATCTGCACGTCGCTGTTCCGCGAGCTCCTCACCTACATGATGGAGGATCCGCGCAACATCTCGTTCTGCATCCATCTGATGTTCTGCGCCAAGAACATCGAGCGGATCGGCGACCACGCCACCAACATCGCCGAGACCGTGTTCTACATGATCGAAGGCCAGGCCATCACCGACAAGCGGCCGAAGGGCGACATGACGACGTTCGCCACCACTGTCCCGAATACTTAAGGAGCGACGACCCCATGGGCGCACGCATTATGGTGGTTGAGGACGAAGAAGCCCTGACCGAGCTTCTTCGCTACAACCTCGAGGGCGAGGGCTATGACGTCGAGACGGTGATGCGTGGCGACGACGCCGACACCCGTCTCAAGGAGCACATCCCGGATCTGATCGTGCTCGACTGGATGCTGCCGGGACTGTCGGGCATCGAGCTGTGCCGCCGGCTGCGGACCCGGTCCGACACCAAGCAGCTGCCCATCATCATGCTCACCGCGCGCGGCGAGGAGAGCGAACGCGTGCGGGGCCTCGCCACCGGCGCCGACGACTACATCGTCAAGCCGTTCTCGGTGCCCGAGCTTTTGGCGCGCGTGAAGGGCCTGCTCCGGCGCGCAAGCCCCGAGCGGCTCGCGACGGTCCTGGCTTTTGGCGACATCGAGCTCGACCGCGAAAAGCGCCGCGTGGCGCGCTCGGGCCGGCCGATCGATCTTGGCCCGACCGAATATCGCCTGCTGGAGTTCTTCCTGGAGCATCCCGGTCGCGTGTTCTCGCGCGAGCAGCTGCTCGACAGCGTCTGGGGCCGCGACATCTATATCGATGAGCGCACCGTCGACGTGCATATCGGCCGGCTGCGCAAGCTGCTCAATCTCGGCCGCGAGCAGGATCCGATCCGCACCGTCCGCGGCGCGGGCTATGCGCTCGACGATCGCTTTGCGAAGGCCGAGCAGACGTAGGGTTTGCGAGGTGAGTTGAATTCGACGGCTGCGGCAATCTCAGCCGTCGTCCCTGCGTTCGCCGGGACCATACTGTACTTGTTGAGCCGTCATCGCGTGACGGCTGTCGTCGCTCAGCCAGCTAAATCCGAGCTCTCACCGCGTGCCGGGCTTCGCCGGTGCGCGGCGGCGATCGGCGGCCGGCTGATACGCCACCCGCGAGTGCTGGGCGCAATAGGGCAGGCCGGACAGCGCCTTGCCGCCGCAGAAGAAGAAATCCGGGCTCGATGGATCGCCGACCGGCCAGTGGCAGGTGGCTTCATTCAGCTCGAGCAGCGACAGTCGCTGGCTCATCGGCACCACGTTGTCGTAGGTGACAGGCTCTGCCTCAACCTCGACCTCGAAGGCCTGCGCCAGCGCGGTGTTGCCGCGTGCCATGGGCCGGCTCACCCGCATCATCTGCTGCGCAGGACGCGCCTTGCGCGGCCGTGGAGCTGCCGAAGTCGGGCTCTTGGCGCGGCCGGACAGGCCGAGCCTGTGCACCTTGCCGATCACGGCGTTACGGGTGACATTCCCAAGCTCAGCGGCGATCTGGCTGGCCGAAAGTCCGGCCTCCCAGAGCTTTTTCAGCTGCTCGACGCGATCGTCGGACCAGGTCAAAACCGTCATTGCACCCTTTCCTTCGCCGAGCCGCCTGCCATCCTGGGGCGGCACGACGAATGCCTAAGCTTCGAAAAACCCGTGCCGCCAGAATCCCTTAAGGCTCGCCGGGCGCAATGAGACGCCCGAACGTTTACGCCGGTACATGAGGACTTTTGGGATCAGAACCGCTGCACGAGATGTCGTATCTGACAAGCCAAACGCTACAATATGGCGCGACTCACGCGCAAGAGTCCGCCGACTCGCTTCCACATGTTCCGTGGCGAAATTCCCGCAAAAACGCCACCGCAAGACTACGGAATCAGCGTTTCGCGAGGCTTTCCGGGCGGCATTGACACCCGTTTCATCAGGCCTAAGATAGTCGTGCGTGCCGCCCTTAAAAGGCGGCACGTTTCGTTTTCCGGGGCCGGTCAATGGTGCGTTGCGCAATGCACGCCTCACACCGTCCGCAACATCAAGTGACTGTCATGACCAACAGCGCAGCGCCGCATTTGCTCCCCGTTTTCGCCAGAGCCGACATCGGTTTTGAGCGCGGTGAAGGCGTCTGGTTGATCGCGACCAACGGTGATCGCTATCTCGATTTCACCTCGGGCGTTGCGGTGAATGCGCTCGGCCATGCCCATCCCGCGCTGGTCAAGGCGTTGCAGGAGCAGGCGACCAAGCTCTGGCACATGTCCAACCTGTTCCAGAGCCCCGATGGCGAGAAGCTCGCCGCGCGCCTTTGCAGCGAGAGCTTTGCGGACTTCGTATTCTTCTGCAATTCTGGCGCCGAAGCGCTGGAGGGCGTGATCAAGCTGGTCCGCCATCACCACTTCTCCAAGGGGCACCCGGAGCGCTATCGCATCATCACCTTCGAAGGCGCCTTCCACGGCCGCACGCTGGCGACGCTCGCCGCCACCGGCTCTGCAAAATATCTCGAAGGCTTTGGTCCGCCGATGGACGGTTTCGACCAGGTGCCGCATGGCGACCTCGAAGCCGTGAAGAAGGCGATCGGTCCGCACACCGCCGGTATCCTGATCGAGCCGATCCAGGGCGAGGGCGGGGTGCGTTCGGCTCCCCCCGGCTTTCTCAAGGCGCTGCGTCAGCTCTGCGACGAGAAGGGTCTGCTGCTTGCGTTCGATGAGGTGCAGACCGGCATGGGTCGCACCGGCGATCTCTTCGCTCACCGCCGCACGGGTGTGACGCCCGACGTGATGTCGCTGGCCAAGGCGCTCGGCGGCGGCTTTCCGATCGGCGCGGTGCTGGCGACCGCGGAAGCGGCTGCCGGCATGGGCCCCGGTTCGCATGGCTCGACCTTCGGCGGTAATCCGCTGGCGATTGCGGCCGCGAACGCCGTGCTCGACGTCATGCTCAAGCCCGGCTTCTTCGACCACGTGCAGAAGATGTCGCTGCTGCTCAAGCAGAAGCTCGCCGCCGTAATCGACCGTCACCCCGATGTCGTCAGCGAAGTCCGCGGCGAGGGGCTGCTGATCGGCATCAAGGCCGTGGTGCCCTCCGGCGACCTCGTCGCAGCGCTCCGGAATGAAAAGCTGCTCACGGTCGGCGCAGGAGATAATGTCGTGCGCTTCCTGCCGCCCTTGATCGTCACCGAAGCCGAGATCGAGGACAGCGTCATCAGGCTCGAACGCGCCTGCACGGCGCTCTCCGACAACAAGCGGGCGGCAAGCTGATGAGCAAGTCTCCCAAGCATTTCCTCGATATCAACGAGCTGCCGCTGTCGGAGCTCAAGAGCATGCTCGCGGCCTCCTCCGCCATGAAGGCGAAGCAGAAGGCGCATCAGCCGGTCAGGCCGCTCGAAGGCAAGACGCTGGCGATGATCTTCGAGCGCCCGTCGACCCGCACGCGCGTCTCGTTCGATGTCGCCATGCGCCAGCTCGGCGGCGAGCCCATCATGCTCACCGGCGCCGAGATGCAGCTCGGCCGCGGCGAGACCATTGCCGACACCGCGCGCGTATTGTCGCGCTATGTCGATGCCATCATGATCCGTATCCTCAACCACGAGGCGCTGCTGGAGCTTGCGGCGAACGCGACCGTGCCCGTCATCAACGGCCTGACGCGGCGCTCGCATCCTTGCCAGGTGATGGCCGATCTGATGACCTTCGAGGAGCATCGCGGCCCGATCGAAGGTCGGACCGTGGCCTGGACCGGCGACGACAACAACGTGCTGGCGTCCTGGGCCCATGCCGCCGAGCGCTTCAAGTTCAAGCTCAATGTCGCAACGCCGCCGGAGCTTGCGCCGAAGAAGGTGATGCGCGACTTCATCAAGGCCACCGGCGCGCCGATCGTGCTCGGCACCGACCCGGAGGCCGCCGTGAAGGGGGCCGATTGCGTCGTCACCGACACCTGGGTGTCGATGGGCGACAAGGAGGGCGAGCACCGCCACAACGTGCTGAAGCCCTATCAGGTCAATGCCAAGCTGATGTCGCTGGCCAAACCCGACGCGCTGTTCATGCACTGCCTGCCCGCCCATCGCGGCGAGGAGGTCACCGACGAGGTGATCGACGGCCCGCAATCGGTCGTGTTCGACGAGGCCGAAAATCGCCTGCACGCGCAGAAGGGCATTCTGGCTTGGTGCTTTGACGCGGTGAAGTAGCCTTCCTTGTAGCCCGGATCGAGCGCAGCGAAATCCGGGTTTGTGTCCGCGGATGGACTGGTCCCGGATTGCGCTGCGCTCGATCCGGGCTACGCAGGCCGTCGTTCATCGACGGAATGCGGGCGTGCCTCTTTCATTTTGCATCGACCGACCCCAGATAGAGCGCCATGGTTTACCAATCCCCTGACATGAAAACCGGGTCCGAAGGCCCGGTTCGCGCGCCATCAGCGGTTCCGATCGATGACGCCGTGCTGCCCTACGAGGTCGACGCGCTCGACGTGCGCGGCCGCCTGGTGCGGCTCGGTCCCGCGCTCGACGACATCCTGACCAAGCACGATTATCCGGCGCCGGTCGGCAAGCTGCTGGGCGAGGCCATCGTGCTGACGACGCTGCTCGGCTCGGCGCTGAAATTCGAAGGCCGCTTCATCCTGCAGGCCCAAACCGACGGTCCGGTGTCGTTCCTGGTCGTGGATTATCAGGCGCCGGATCGCCTGCGCGCCTATGCGCGCTTCGATGCCGCGCGGCTTGGTGAGGCCAAGGACTCCGGCACGCTGCTCGGCCGCGGCCATCTCGCCATGACCATCGACCAGGGCCCTGACATGAGCCGCTACCAGGGCCTGGTCGCGCTCGACGGTGGCAGCCTGGAGGATGCCGCCCACGAATATTTCCTGCGCTCCGAGCAGATCCCGACGCGCGTGCGCCTTGCGGTCGGCGAGGAGTGGCGCTCGAGTGACGGCGGCAAGCATCGCTGGCGCGCCGGCGGCATGCTGATGCAGTTCTTGCCGAAGGCGCCGGAGCGCGCGCGGCAGGCGGACCTGCATCCGGGCGATGCGCCCGAAGGCGCCGAAGTGCACAGCATCGCCGAGGATGATGCCTGGGTCGAGGCGCGCTCGCTGATCGAGACGGTCGAGGACGTCGAGCTGATCGATCCCGATCTCTCCGGCGAGCGGCTGCTCTACCGCCTCTTCCACGAACGCGGCGTGCGCGTGTTCAACCCGCTCGTCCTCAAGGCGCAATGCTCCTGCTCGCGCGACGCGGTCGCATCCATGCTGAAGAGCTTCTCGCCGGATGATCGCTCGGCGATGGTCAAGGACGACAAGGTCGTCGTGACCTGCGAGTTCTGCTCGTCGGTGTACAAGTTCACGCCGCACGAAGCGGGCGTCGCGGACGCCTAGGGCGGTCCATCCTCCGTCGTTGCGCCCATATACTCATCGTCCGACTTGATCGGGCGATCCAGTACTCCGAGACGTAGTGATGAAATCGAGAGGCTGCGGCGTACTGGGCCCCGGTCAAGCCGGGGCATGACAGTGATCGGTACCGTCCGCTAATTCAACACTCGCTTGTTGTCCGGGCTGTCGAGCGAGAATGTCGGCACCTCGATCTCGAAACGCTCGCCGGTCTCGCTGACCATCTGGTAGCGGCCGGTCATGAAGCCGGAGGCGGTCGAGAGCGGCACGCCCGAGGTGTATTCGAAACGCTCGCCGGGGGCGAGGGTCGGCTGCTCGCCGACGACGCCTTCGCCCTTGACCTCCTGCTGCCGGCCGGAGGCGTCGGTAATGATCCAGTGCCGCGTCTTGAGCTGCACGGTTTCGTCGCCGGAATTGGTGATGACGATGGTGTAGGACCAGAAATAGCGCGAGCGGTCGGCCGACGATTGCTCGGGAACAAAGTTCGGCTCGACGGTCACTTCGATCTGGCGGGTCACGGCGCGGTACATAGTTGCCATCATAACGAAATCCTGGCCCGGAACCAAATGCCGCGGGGCCTTTCGCGACATCGTCCCGCCAGAATTCACGGGGAAGTACACCCCCCAAATACACCCGTATGTGATCCGGCCGCTTTGCGAGGCGGCGACTGGACCGGTACAATTCTTGAAACGTCGCGATTTGCGGAAGGGTTTTTGGGCCCCGATGACCATTGCCGATCAAGTGACGGGATCGATCGCAGGAACCGCAAGTGCCAAGCCCGTGGGTGCCAAGCCCGTGGAGGCGAATCCGCACGCGCCCGCCATCACGCTGCCCGCCATCGGCGAGCGCGAACTCAGGCTGGACCTGTTCCGGGGCCTGGCGCTGTGGCTGATCTTCATCGACCATCTGCCGCCGAATTTGCTGACCTGGTTCACGATCCGCAATTACGGCTTCAGCGACGCCACCGAGATCTTCATCTTCATCTCCGGCTACACCGCCGCCTTCGTCTACGGCCGCGCCATGCTGGAGGGCAGCTTCGTCATCGCGACCGCGCGCATCCTGCGCCGGGTCTGGCAGATCTATGTCGCCCACGTCTTCCTGTTCACGATCTTCCTCGCCGAGATCTCCTACGTCGCGACCAGCTTCGAGAACCCGCTCTACACCGAAGAGATGGGCATCATGGATTTCCTCAAGCAGCCCGACATCACCATCGTGCAGGCGCTGCTCTTGCGCTTCCGTCCGGTCAACATGGACGTGCTGCCGCTCTATATCGTCCTGATGCTCGCGCTGCCGCTGATCCTGTGGTCGATGAAGTGGAAGCCCGACATCACACTCGCGCTTTCGGCGCTGCTCTATGCGGCGACCTGGGAATTCGACCTCTACTTCTCGGCCTATCCGAACGGCTTCTGGGCGTTCAATCCACTGGCCTGGCAATTGCTGTTCGTGTTCGGAGCCTGGTGCGCCCTTGGAGGTGCGCGACGCATGTCGCGCATTCTGGCTTCGCCGGTGACGATGTGGATCTCGATCGGCTACCTCGTCGCGGCGTTCTACGTGACGCTGACCTGGTACGTGCCGCAGCTCTCGCAATTCATGCCGAAGCGGGTCGAGCAGTGGATGTATCCGATCGACAAGACCGACCTCGACGTGCTGCGCTTCACGCACTTCCTGGCGCTGGCGGCGCTCACCGTGCGCTTCCTGCCGCGGGAGTGGCCGGGCCTGAAATCGCCCTGGCTGCGGCCACTGATCGTGTGCGGCCAGCATTCCCTCGAGATATTCTGCCTCGGCGTCTTCCTGGCCTTTGCCGGCCATTTCATCCTGGCCGAGGTCTCCGGTGGACCGGCCATGCATGCGCTGATCAGTCTCTCCGGAATCCTGATCATGTGGGGCGTTGCCTGGGTGATTTCGTGGTACAAGCGCGTGGCTGACAAAAGCGGTGCGAAAACCAAAAACGCCGTCGGCAACGCCGATCTGGCGGGAGGGGGCTGATGAAGGCGAAGGTGCTCCTGAGCCTGATCCTGCTGTGCGGCAGTCTCGCCGCGCCGTCGGCGCGCGCCGAGGATGCTGCGCCTGCTGCTCCGACCTTGCCCGCGGCCTGCGAATTGCCGTCCTATCTGCTCACAAGCGAAAGCCAGCTCCACAAGGTCGCCGACACCGTCAAATCAGGCAAACCGCTCGAAATCCTCGTCGTCGGAAGCCGCTCGACGACCATTCCGTCTTCGGAGAGCAGCTCCTATCCGGCGCGCATGGAGGCGATCCTCAAGGAGAAGCTGCCGCCGACGGAGGCCGTGCACGTCTCCGTAGAAATACAGAGCAAGAAGACCGCGGAGGAGACTGCCGGAAGCTTCGTTAAGCTGTTGGAAGCAAAAACACCTACTTTGGTGATCTGGCAGACCGGGACCGTGGATGCTATCCGATCCATCGATCCCGACGAGTTCCGCAACGCCGTGACCGAAGGGGTCGCTGCGTTGCAAAATGCAGGGGCTGACGTCGTCTTGATGAATTTGCAGTACAGCCCGCGCACCGAAACCATGATCTCGGTGCCGCCTTATCTCGATAATATGCGGGTGGTGGCGCAGGAGCATGATATCCCGCTGTTCGACCGTTTCGCGATGATGCGGCAGTGGAATGATCAGGGACAGTTCGACCTGTTCAGCCCGTCCCGCGGCCCCGAGCTGGCGAAGCAGGTCCATGATTGCATCGGCCGGGCGTTGGCGCAGTTCGTGATCGACGCAGCCCATCTGGGGCCGGCCGAGCAGCAAAATTGAGGTCTAGCGTTAATGAGTTCTCTCCGCCCTTTTGGTCTGTCGACATGGCTGGTCGCGCCCGCCGTGGCGGCGCTGCTGATGCTGACACCCGTCGTGCAGACCTCCGCGCGCGCGCAAGCCGCGCAGACGACACCTGCTCCGCAGCAGGCGACTGATCCCACTCCGCCATCAGCATCCCAGACGACGGTCGCCGCGACCGGCCAGCCGGCAGGCGAGCAGCGCGGTCTCACCTCGCGCGCCATCGACAAGGTGAAGCAGATCGCGAAATCCGCCGGCGACATTTTCAGCCGCGTGCCGTGCCTGTCGCCGAAGGGCGCCTCGAAGACCATGGGCTCGTTGCCGCATGTCGCGAACAAGCTCATTGCCGGCAAGCCCGTCGTGATCGTCGCGTTCGGCTCGTCATCGACCGCGGGCTATGGCGCGAGCTCGCCCGACTTCAACTATCCGAACCGTCTCGCGGCACAGCTGCGTCGGCAATATCCGACCGCCGACATCACCGTTGTCAACGCCGGCGTCGGTGGCGAGGATGCGCCCGAAATGATGAAGCGCCTCCAGAAGGAGGTGATCGACGTGCACCCGGACATGGTGATCTGGCAGGTCGGTACCAATGCCGTGCTGCGTAACCTCGATCCCGGCGACACCGCCAAGATGGTCGAGGACGGTATCACCCGCATCCAGGCTGCCGGTGATGCCGACGTCGTGCTGGTCGATCCGCAATATTCACCTGCCGTCAACAAGCGCGCCGAGAGTGCGGGCAAAATGGTGAAGCTGCTCGGCAAGGTCGCCGAGCTTCGTCACGTCGGTATTTTCCCGCGCTTCGAGGTGATGCGCGACTGGCACGAGAAGCAGGCGCTCCCGGTCGAGAGCTTCGTCATCTCCGACGGCCTGCACATGAACGATTGGGGCTATGCCTGCTTCGCCCAACTGCTCGGCGACGACATCATTCGCTCGGTCGGTCAGATCAAGCTGGGCGTGAACGTACCGGGGGACGTCAGGACGTATCGGCCGATGTAGAGGCGAGTAGGGAATGGCGAGTAGCGAATAGGGAATGATCCATTCGCCACTCACTATTCGCATTCGCCCCTCACGCCTTCTCCAGCGCCGCGGTGAGATCCTCGATCAGGTCATCCGCATGCTCGAGCCCGGCCGAGAAGCGGATGAATCCCTCGCCGATCCCGAGCTCGGCGCGCACCTCGGGCTTCAGCCGCTGATGTGTCGTCGTCGCCGGATGCGTGACGAGGCTCTTGGCATCGCCGAGATTGTTCGAGATCTTCGCAAGCTTGAGTTCGTTGAGCACGCGGAAGGCCGCGGCCTTGCCGCCCTTCACCTCGAAGCCGATCAGCGTCGAGCCGCCGCGCATCTGCTTCTTGACCAGAGCCGCCTGCGGATGATCCTCGCGGCCGGGATAGACCAGCCGCGCAATCTTCGGATGGTTTGCCAGTACGTCGGCGATGCACGCGGCGGTGTCGGTCTGCGCGCGCACGCGCACGCCGAGTGTCTCCAGGCCCTTGAGCAGCACCCACGCATTGAACGGCGAGATCGACGGGCCGGTCTGGCGCATGAAATTGTGGATGTGCTCGGCGATAAAGGCCTCCGACGACAGGATGATGCCGCCGAGGCAGCGGCCCTGGCCGTCGATATGCTTGGTCGCGGAGTAGACGACGACGTCGGCCCCGAGTGCAAGCGGGCTCTGCCAGATCGGCGTTGCGAAAACGTTGTCGACGATGAGCCGCGCGCCGGCCTGGTGCGCGATCTCGGCAATGCCGGGAATGTCGAGCACGTCGAGTGTCGGGTTGGTCGGGCTCTCCAGGAAGAACGTCTTGGTGTTGGGCTTCACCGCGCGCTGCCATTCATCGAGATTGGCGCCATTGACCAGCGTGGTCTCGATGCCGTAGCGCGGCAGCAGGTCCTGCAACACATAGAGATTGGAGCCGAACAGGGCGCGCGAGGCCACCACGTGATCGCCGGCCTTGAGCGGCGCCAGGATCGCGGTCGTCACCGCGGCCATGCCTGTCGCGGCCGAGCGCGCGGCCTCGGCGCCTTCGAGCTCGATCATGCGGCGCTCGAACATCGCGATCGTCGGGTTCGAATAGCGCGAATAGATGAAGCCGGGATCCTCGCCCTTGAACCGCGCCTCGCATTCCTCGGCGCTTGCGTAGACGTAGCCTTGCGTCAGGAACAGCGCCTCCGACGTCTCGCCATATTGCGAGCGCAGGGTGCCGGAATGGACCAGGCGGGTTTCGGGGCGGTAAGTAGCAGGTGACTTCGACATAGGACCCTCCGATATGACCGCCAACGCGAAAACGGTCACAAAAAAACCGGCCTGGATATCTCCACGGGCCGGGATCACAGAGGTCCCCGGCCTGTTTAGCGACTTATTTAACGTGGCTGCAAGCCGGCCGGCTCAAATCACCACGGGATAACTGATGCTCATATTCCGCAATGCCCTTTCCGTCAAGGCGTCCATCGGATAGCCGTAAATGCTAGTATTTTCGCATGTCCGGACGCGTTTGACCCCTGACGAGGACCCCCGGTTGAGTTTCACGGTCGCCGCCGACGCCAATGGTATCCTGCCCGACCGCATGATCGCGGCAATGGCGGAAGAGGGCCTCATCCTGCCCGCCTATGATTTCGTCGAAAGCCAGATCCAGCCGGCAAGTCTCGACCTGCGCCTCGGCGACATCGCCTATCGTGTGCGCGCGAGCTTCCTGCCCGGACCCGGCGCCACCGTCGCCGAGCGCATCGACCAGTTGAAGCTGCACGAGTTCAGCCTGGCCGACGGCGCGGTGCTGGAGACCAACTGCGTCTACATCGTGCCGTTGCTGGAGAGCCTCGCGCTGCCGCCCGAGATTGTCGCGGCCGCGAACCCCAAGAGCTCGACCGGCCGCCTCGACGTCTTCACGCGCGTGATCGCCGATGGCACCCGCCGCTTCGACATGATCGGCGCCGGCTATCACGGCCCGCTCTATGCCGAGATCAGCCCGAAGACGTTTCCGGTGCTGGTGCGCGAAGGCTCGCGCCTCAGCCAGGTGCGCTTCCGCACCGGTGACGCCATCCTCAATGCCGACGAGCTCGATGTCCTGCATGCCACCGAGCGCCTCGTCGACATCGACGATGCGGATCTCACGGGGGGCGTCGCCGTCTCCGTCGATCTCTCCGGCGAGAAGGGCAGTGGCTTCGTCGGCTACCGTGCCAAGCGCCACACCGGTGTGGTCGATGTCGATCGTCGCTCGGGCTATGCGGTGGAAGATTTCTGGGAGCCGATCTCGGCGCGTCCTGACGGCAGCCTGATCCTCGATCCCGGCGAGTTCTACATCCTTGCCTCCAAGGAAGCGGTGCAGGTGCCGCCCGATTACGCCGCGGAGATGGTGCCGTTCGATCCGCTGGTCGGCGAGTTCCGCGTGCACTACGCTGGCTTCTTCGATCCGGGCTTCGGCTATGCCGGCGCCGGCGGGCAAGGATCGCGCGCCGTGCTCGAAGTGCGCTCGCGCGAAGTGCCGTTCATCCTTGAGCACGGTCAGATCGTCGGCCGCCTCGTCTATGAGAAGATGCTGGCCCGCCCCGACGCCATGTACGGCCAGCGCATCGGCTCCAACTATCAGGCACAGGGCCTCAAGCTAAGCAAGCATTTCCGGGTGTAGGGCTCGCCGCAATACCCTCCGCTGTCATGCCCCGGCATGACCGGGGGCATCCAGTACGCCGCGGCTTCTCGATTTGATCACTGCCGTCTCGGCGTACTGGATCGCCCGATCAAAGTCGGGCGATGACACCGGATGTGTGGCAGGGTACGTCGTGACATCCATCGACACGCGAGGTCTCGCCATGACCGATCCAGTTCAACTCGACGCAAACATCCTCAACGACGTGGCCGATGCGCTGATCTATTCGGATCGCTCCGGCACCATCACGCGGTGGAACCGTGCATCCACTGCGCTGTTCGGCTTCACTGCTGACGAAGCGCTCGACCAGAACCTCGATCTGATCATCCCCGAGCATCTGCGCGCCGCGCACTGGAAGGGCTTTGAGGCCGCGATCGCCAGCGGCGCGATGAAGCTTGCGGGCCGGCCGACGCTGACCCGCGCGCTGCACAAGAGCGGACGCAAGCTCTACATCGAGATGACCTTCGCGCTGGTGCGTGACGCCACCGGCAACGTGCTCGGATCGGTCGCGATGGCGCGCGACGTCACCGAGCGCGTCGAACGCGAGCGTGCCGCCAAAGCTTAGCAAACTTCGTGATGCGGAATTGCCGGGCTGTCGCGCAGGGTGCTCTGCATGCGCGACCGATTGCGTGCCCTGGAATGCGGTGACACACTCGATCAAAACAAGGATCGGGAGTGAACATGACCCTAGCCGCAGACGCGCAGGAAGCGCAATGGAAACGCTGGCGCGCGGTCGCCGACCTCTATCACGCCTATTTCACCGGCCTGATCCTCACCGTGGTCACGCGCCGTGGCACGGCCGATGCGGCCGAGTTCGTCTTTCGCGTATTCCGCCGCCAGCAGCAGGAGCGCTTCCTGCCGGGGCTCAAGAAGCTCGGGATCGATCATCTGCCGCCGGCGGTGGCGGCGGCGCAATATCACTACCTCTCCAACTGGATCGGCGGCGTGCATGTCGAGTACATGTATGAGAGCGACACCAAGGCCTGGATTCGCTATCCACCGCCGCGCTGGATCTGGAAGGGCACCGCGATCTGCGGCGTGCCGGGCGAGGTGAGCCGCGCGATGCTGCGCGGCTGGCACGCCAACAACGGCGTGGCGCTCGGTGATATCAGGCTGGGCTTCGTCTGCACCAAGCAGAGTGTCGACGGCCAGGACGGGCTCGAAGGCTATTATCATCAGTACGACCATGCGCTCGAGCTCGAGCAGCGTCTGGTGTTCGCGCGGCATCTCGAAGCGCCGCTGTTCGACGCGAAGACCGCACCGGCGCTGCCGGTTGCAAGCTGGCCGAGACCGCGCCTCGAAAAGGCTTATCGCAATTACGCCATGGAATATGTCCGCACCGCCGCGCCGGTGATGGTGCAGCTGTTCGGGCCGGAAGACGCCGGCTATCTGCTGAACATCACCGGCAAGCTGATCGGCATGCAGTATTTCGATGAAGTCGCAACGGCGCTCTCGATGAGCCGCGGCGGTGCGAGGGAGTTCGCGTCGTTCCTCAACGCGCTGTTCGCCGCGCAGGATGATGTGGCCGAGGCCCAGCAATCCAAAGGCACGTTCGAGATCCGCCAGCAGAGCTGGAAGCTGATGGACGACGTGGCCGATTATCATTGCGCCTGCACCAGGGTGCTGGAGGGATTATTCGCAGGGTTGGCTGCCGGATGCGGCCGGCATATCGGCGTGCACCTGCGTCCGACGGCGGGCGGCAGGCCGCCATTGGTCTGGACGGTCGGGTAATTCCGCCCGTTGAAATGCACCGCCGCAGGGCACGCCTGCATCTGACGCAGGAGGAATCGCCAGCCGCCGTGCTAACAAGTGCTCGCTGCGCCTTTCGCGCGAGTGAATTGATTTGCACACCTATCTATTGCCGCGCCGCAAATGGTGCTGATACCCTGGAGAGGAAATGACTGAGGTCGCGGAGATCCCGGTCGATGAGCAGGAACTTCCGCTGCCGCCGTCCCCGCGCCCGGCGCGGAGCGCGCTGACCGACGGACCGATCCTGCGCACGCTGCTCTCCCTCGCCTGGCCGAACGTGGTCGCGCTGTCCGCCGGCACCTGCGTGGTGATTGCGGAGACCTCCTATATCGGACGTCTCGGCGTCGAAGCGCTGGCTGCGATGGCGCTGGTGTTCCCGACCGTGATCCTGACCATGACCATGTCCGGCGGCGCCATGGGCGGTGCGGTGGCCTCCGCCATCGCACGCGCGCTGGGCGCCGGCGATCGCGATCGCGCCGGGACGCTCGCCGCGCATGCACTCCTGATCGGCATCACCTTCGGCCTCGTGTTCATGCTGGGCATGCTGTTCTTCGGGCCTCAGGTGCTCACCATGCTCGGCGGCCGTGGCGACGTGCTGGCGCATGCGATCGCCTACACGCAAGTGTTCTTTGGCGGTGCTGTGCTGCCCTGGACGCTCAACACCATGGCCGGTGTGCTGCGCGGCACCGGCAACATGAAGCTGCCCTCGTTGTTGATTCTCAACTCCGCGGTCTGGCAGATCGTGCTCGGCGGCACCCTGGGCCTCGGGCTCGGACCCGTACCGCAACTCGGCATGCGCGGCGTCGCGGCCGGCGCGCTGACCGCCTACTCCATGAACATCTGCATCATGGGCTGGTACCTGTTCTCCGGTCGCGCGCGCGTGGTCCCCAAACTGCGTGGCTTGCGCGTCCAATGGGCGATGTTTTTCGACATCCTGAAGGTCGGCGCCATCGCGTGCTTCTCGCCGCTGCAATCGGTGCTGACGATCTCGATCTTCACCCACATGCTGGCAAAATTCGGCACCGCCATCCTCGCCGGCTACGGCATCGGCGCGCGGCTGGAATTTCTGCTGACCTCGATCGCGTTCTCGTTCGGGATTGCGTCAGTGCCGATGATCGGCATGGCGGTCGGTGCAGGTCGTATCGCGCGCGCGCGGCGTATCGCCTGGATCGCAGGCGCCAGCGCCTTCGTTGCCGTCGGTACGCCGGCCTGCCTCATCGCACTGTTCCCCGATCTCTGGGTCAACATTTTCACCGACAGCGCCAATGTGCGCGCGACCAGTCATCAATATCTGTCGACGGTAGCGCCGTTCTACGCCTTCATCGGCCTCGCCTCGACGATGTACTTCTCGTCGCAAGGCGCAGCCAAGGTGATCGGCCCGGTGCTGGCGCAGACCGCGCGACTGATCTACATCGCGACCTCCGGCTGGTGGTTGTCGACGCATGATGCCACTGCGCAGAATTTCTTCTGGCTCGCCGCAAGCTCGATGGTCGTGCTCGGCCTGCTCTCGAGCTCCAGCGTGGTGCTGACCCGCTGGGGGCCGCGCGAGACGAAGTCGTCCGTGCGCCCGATACTGTCCGTTACCGCCGATTAGTGATGATTGCGGCGGCGATGGCCGCTGCTGCCGACATTGGCGAGTCGCATGATCTGCGGGATCATCGCCATCATGTCGGCGCTGCCGAGCATGCCCATGATATCGCCGCCGCCTATCGGCGCGTCGCCGTTGTAACTGGGCGCACTGAGTCCGCCGCCGCCGTTCTCCATCACGCGGCTCATCATAGGGCCCATGGTCTGCATCATCATGGCAAAGCGTCGCTTGCCCATCTTCGCCTTCATCATCTCCAGCATCGGCGCCATCTGGGTCATCATATCCTCGCCGCCGGCACCGCTGCCGCCGAGGAATTGCGCCTTGGCCGGCGTGCTCGACATCGAAAACAGCAGCAGCACGGCCGCTGCCTGGCAGATCACCTTGTCCGCACCTTTCATGGCATGCTCCTCGCGTGCGTGGCGCCGCCGAAGAGCGAGGCCATCAGGACGTACGCGGTCATGAGTACGGCCGATGACGCGCCGGCTCTGTGTGAAAGATCACGCAGAAGCCGGAAACGCCTTGTGCATGGCGATCACGGCGGCCTTGGTCTGCTCCTGTACGTAGGGCGCAAGCTCGTTCGGCAGCATGTCGATGGTCCAGACCAGGCGGCAGTTCGCCTCGCCGTCGGCGATCACCTGCACCGAGGCGCTGTAATGCTTCAGCCGATCGTTGCTGATCGCGTAGACCAGCCGCTGCCGTGCGTCGTCGCAATCGACCAGCACCTCGCGTGCAACCGAGCCGTTGGCGAAGGTGACGATGCGCGCATCGCCGTCGAGCTCGCAAGTGGTGACGAATCCCGGCACCAGCCGTTGAGGCAGCGCGCCGAAATCGCGCACCGCATCCCAGACGTCACGGGCCGGCGCGGGAAGGGAGACGTCGTTGTGAATGGAGGCCATGAAGGTGTCCCTAGTTGCGCGAGGTGGATCCCACCAACTCCGTCATTGCGAGCGCAGCGAAGCAATCCAGGAATATCTCCGTGGAAACGGTCTGGATTGCTTCGTCGCATCAGCGCAAAATTGCTCCGCAATTTTGTCGCGAGCTCCTCGCATTGAGGGAGCCAGCGGCTAGCTCACGTACAAACCGCCTCGATGTTGTTGCCATCGGGATCGATCAAGAACGCCGCGAAATAGGTCGGGCTGTAATCCTTGCGCGGACCTGCGCCGCCATTGTCGCGGCCACCGCTCTTCAGCCCCTCGCTGTGAAAGGCCTTCACTGCATCATGGTCCTTGGCGCGAAAGGCGATATGCGCGCCGTCGGCCTTGCGGCCCTTGTTCAGATGCAGCCAGAGCGCCGGCTCGCCCCTCGGCCCGAAGCCGGCATAGCCGTCGCCGCCCGAGCACAGCACGTAGCCGAGCGGCGCCAGCACCGCCGTGTAGAAGCGCGTGGCCGCCTCGAGGTCGGCAACGCGCAGCCCGATATGGTCGTACATGGTCATCTCCATTGCAAAGCGCGCCGCCTCTGGCGCGCGCCGGAGACGACCCTAGTCAGTTGAGCGCGAACTGCTCTTGGAGAATCTTGCGCTTCCCCTTTGCGGCCTGCCGGAACTTGGTCGGCGACACGCCGGCGGCGCGGTGGAAGGTGCGGACGAAGTTGGAGAGATCGCCGAAGCCGACGTCGTAGGCGATGTCGGTCACCGCGACGTCGTCCTCCGTGAGCAGGCGCGCGGCGTGTCGCAGCCGCGAGCGCACCAGATATTGATGCGGGGTGACGCCGAGCACGTTGGAAAACAACCGCAGGAAATGGAACGGGCTCAGCCCTGCAAGGCGCGCGGCCTGTTCGAGATCGAGTTCGGCATGGGAGTTGTCGTCGATCCACAGCGCGGCTTCGACCGCGCGGCGGCGGTCGCGCGCCGTCGGCACCACCCGCTTGCGCGGCTTGCCCGAGACCACATCGACAAAGCGGCCGGCGAGGATCTGCCCGATCTCGTCGAGGCCCAGGTCGCTGTTGCCATCTGCCGCCGTCTGGGCAAGCTCGCCCAGCACCATCAGCTCGGGCAGAGGCGGCGTCGCGCCGACCTGCCAGGTCTCGCGTCGCCCGCCGAGAGCATCGACGAGCTCCTCGCTGAGGAAGAACGACAGGCAGACATCGCCGCAGACATGCTCATGGGTGCAGGTATATTCGTCGCCAGGCGCGCCGACCAGCAGTGAGCCCGCCACCAGCTCGAAAAAGCCGGCGCGGCAATGGCAGCCAAAGCTTCCCGAGCGCACGTAGGCGATCGAATGACCGGTGCGGCACTCGGCAAACGGCTCATCGTCCGGCCCCGCGTCGCAGCGAAACTCGGAGACCGTCATCGTCTGGGACGTCAGCAGTGTGGTCGCATCCATCCCCGGTATTTAGGAGGGCGACCGTGGCGGGGCAACGGGCAGCAGCACCTCGAACAGCGTTTTGCTGGCGATCGGATGGGCGCCTTCGAGCGACAAGAGGCGTCGCTTCGAGATCACTCCGCCGTAAGGCGAGATCCGGTCGGCATGGCCGCCGGCCTGCAGCACCCGGTGACACGGCACGATGATCATGTAGGGATTCCTGGAGATGGCCTGTGCCACCGTATGCGCGGCGCCGGAGGCGCCCAGCGCCTTGGCAATCTCGTGATAGGTCCGCGTCTCCCCGCGCGGGATGGTGCAGGCATATTCATAGACCCGCCGGTTGAAGACGGACACGCCGCCGGCATCGAGGCTGACGTCGGAAAAATCAGGATCGCTGCCTTGCAGTAGGGTGACGATGCCCTCGATCGCCAGCTCGGTATTGAGCGGTGGCGCCTGCTCGCGCGCCTCGGGATGGGCCTGAAAAATCCGCCGGCGGGTGTCGATCTCCCGCGCCTCCGGCAATTGCACGGCCACCACGCCGGAATTGCTCCAGACGATGCCGCAACGGCCTATCGATGTGTCGAATATTGCGTAAGCGCGCCCCACCATGCACACGCCCCACTCAGTGCACGTTTCTCCCCGGAGCTTGGATCATAACACTGCCACAATCCGGCGCACCCAAAATCTTGCCAGGACGTTACGGCCGGGGGCGCCAAACCGCTTGGCGGGAGGCGCCGTCTCGGCTAATCAAGAGGCGCAGCAAGCTGCGCATCCGCGGGCGTAGTTCAATGGTAGAACGGCAGCTTCCCAAGCTGCATACGAGGGTTCGATTCCCTTCGCCCGCTCCAAATTCCCGGGACTGAGAATGGTCGACAAGGACGAGAGCGCGCGCTTGGTCGCGATTGCCTGTGATCACGGGGGCTTTGCCCTCAAGGAAGCCCTGAAAGTCGCGCTGCCGGACGTGAGGTGGCTGGACCTCGGCACCGACAGTGCCGCGTCGGTCGACTATCCGGATTTCGCCCAAAAGCTGGCCGAGGCGATCAAAGCAGGTCAAGCCGGACGCGGCATTCTGATCTGCGGATCTGGCATCGGCATTTCCATCGCCGCCAACCGTCATGCGCACATCCGTTGTGCCCTCGTCCACGATGTCACCGGCGCGCGGCTGTGCCGCCAGCATAATGACGCGAATGTGCTGGCGCTCGGCGGACGCACCACCGGCGAAGTGGTGGCGAAGGAATGCGTCGAAGCATTCCTGAGCACGGGCTTCGAGGGCGGCCGCCATCAAAAGCGCATCGACAAGCTGGCGTCCTTCTAAGCTGCACTGAGTGCCGCTGCGTCGCTCCGCTCATGTCATCGCCTTCGCGGTGCGGCGCCGGCCGGGGCGGCCATTCCACTGCGCAAAGATTCCAATATATTAGCCTCTCGCTTCCGGCACGCACCGATCCGCCGGCCTAAGCTTCTCTTGCCCGGCGGATGCGGTCCAGGTGCCGGGCGATGTGCGGATCAGAGGCCATGGACCAGCAAAAACTCGACCGGGCGATCGGTCGCCGATTGAAGATCCTGAGGACGCAGGCCGGCATGACCTTGAACGACCTCGCTGCGCGCTCCGGTGTCAGCCGGGCCATGATCGGGCGGGTGGAGCGGGCCCAGAGCAGTGCCACCGCGGCGCTGCTCAACAAGCTCTGCGCGGCGCTCGATGTCACGCTGAGCGATGTCGTCGCGCTCGCGGAGAAGCCGCCGGAGCGGCTGGTGCGGCTGGCCGACCAGCCGCAATGGCGCGATCCCGACAGCGGCTACCGGCGCCGTCATGCCTCGCCGGCCGATGCGGCAAGCGGCATCGAGATCATTGTCGTCGACCTGCCGGCCGGCGCACGCGTGTCCTACAGCCCGTGGGGGCGCAGCGCCTTCACCCAGCAGCTTCTGATGCTGGAGGGGGCAGTTTGCGTCTACATCGACGCCAAGACGTTGCGCCTGCGCGAAGGCGACTGCCTCGACTTCGATGTCATGCGCGCGATCACTTTCGAGAATGAAACCAGGCAAGATGCGCGCTACGTCATCATCACGCGGCGCGGCACCTCTTACGGGAAAATGTGATGTCACTGATCGTCCGGGACGCAACGCTCGAGGACGCCGAGGATATCCTCGCCATCTATAATTTCGCCGCGATCAACACCACGGCGGTGTGGACCGACGGGCCCGCCGATCTCGCCTCGCGGCGCGAATGGATCCACGCGCGTCAGGAGGCCGGCTATCCCGTGCTGGTCGCGATGAAGGGCAGGGATGTCGTCGGCTTCGCCTCGTTCGGCGATTTTCGTCCCTTTCCCGGCTATCGCCACACCGTGGAGAATTCGGTCTATGTCGACGAGCGGCATCACCGGCTCGGCATCGGCCGCAGCCTGCTGGCGGCGCTGATCGAGCGCGCCGGCGCGCTGAACAAGCACGCGATGATCGCCGGCATCGAGGCCGCCAATGTCGGTTCGATCGGCCTGCACGCATCGCTTGGATTCGTCGAGGTCGCCCGCATGCCCGAGGTCGGCTGCAAGTTCGGCCGCTGGCTCGATCTCGTCTTCATGCAGAAGCAGCTTGCAAGTGAGGTGAGGCCCTGACGATGCAGATCCGCACCGGCGATACCTTCGATCCGCGCGTCGTCGCGCTGCTCGACTACCATGTCACGGCGGCGCGGGCGCAGACCGCCCCGGGCAGCGCGCATGCGCTCGATCTCGCAGGCCTTCGTGCCAGCGACGTCGCGTTCTGGACCGGCTGGGACGGCGAGACGCTGGTTGCGACCGGCGCGCTGAAGACACTCTCGCCTGACCACGGCGAGGTGAAATCGATGCACACGCTCCAGACGGCGCGCCGCCGCGGCTTTGGTGGCCAGATGCTCCGCCACATCATCGCCGAGGCGCGCCGGCGCGACATCAAGCGGCTGAGCCTTGAGACCGGCTCGTGGGACTATTTCAAGCCGGCGCACGCGCTCTATCATGCCCATGGCTTCGTGCCCTGCTTGCCGTTCGCCGGCTATGACGAGGACCGCAACAGCCTGTTCCTCACGCTTGATCTGAGCAGCTAGAGCGTTTTTCGAGCGAAGTGAGCACCGGTCCACGTCAAGAAAACGCGTCAAAATGCCAGGCCGGCGCTGGGCTCTGGCGCCATGGGTTGCTCGAAAAGCCGTCTTCCCCCTCAAAATGAGTTGCGTACCTCAAAACACCTCTGCTAGCCTTCAGCCATGGCTGAAGAGACCGTTTCCCTCGCGCTGACGCTGAAGGACATCGCCCGCGAGGCCGGTGTCAGCCTCGCCACGGTCGACCGCGTCCTGCACAACCGCCCCGGCGTGCGGCCGGATACGGTCCGCCGTGTCCAGGAGACGATTGCGCGCAACGCCTTCCAGCCGCATGTCGCCGCCGCGGAGCTTGCCCGCGGCCGCGCCCGCCGCTTCGCCTTCGTGATGCCGTCGGGGCCGAACCCGTTCATGCAGCAGATCGAGGCCTATCTCGGCGAGATGTCGGCCTGGCTCGCGGCCCGCCGTCTCAGCGTCGAGATGGTCACGACCGACGTGTTCGATCCGTCCGTGCTCGCGGCGTCGCTCGAGACACTCTCAGGCGACTATGACGGCGTTGCTGTGGTGGCGCTCGATCACCCCGGCGTCCGCGCCGCGATCAACGATCTCGTCGAAGCCGGCACGAAGGTGGTGACGCTGGTCTCGGACGTGCCGTCCTCGCGCCGGCACCATTATGTCGGCATCGACAATATCGCGGCCGGCCGTACCGCTGGCGCACTGGTCGGCCGGCTCATCGGCCAAAAATCCGGCAAGGTCGCAATCGTCGCGGGATCGCAGGGCCTGCGCGATCACGCCGAGCGCATCTTCGGCTTCAATCAGGTCATGGCGTCGGAATTCCCTGACCTCAACGTGTTGCCGGTCCTGGAAGGACGGGACGAGGATGATCGTTCCGAGCAGCTTCTGTCGCGGCTGTTGGGCAGGCATGCTGACATTGTCGGTCTTTATAACGTGGGTGCGGGCACGCAAGGCGTCGCCAGCGCGTTGAGTGGGGCTGGCCGCGAGAAACAGGTGGTGTTCGTCGGTCACGACGTCACCGCGCTGACGCGCCGGCTTCTGTTGCAGGGCGTGATGGATGCGGCGATCTCGCAGAATCCGGGACACGAGGCTCGCGCCGCGGTGCGCGTGCTGCTCGCGCTCGCCCGTGGTGAGCCGATCCTGAGCGAACAGGAGAAGATCAGGATCGACATCGTGATGCGGGACAATTTGCCGTAGCGGCAACGAGGAAGAGGACGGCCCGCGGAACAGGCGACGAAGATCGCCAAGCGGGCCAGCAAGGGAGGACGAAGTGTATCTCGGACTGGACATCGGCACGTCAGGTGTGAAGGCGGTGCTCGTCAGCGAAGCCGGCGCGGTCGTCGCGACGGCGGCGCGCGAGCTCGCGCTGTCGCATCCCGCGCCGCTGTGGTCCGAGCAGGATCCCGATGCCTGGGTCGATGCGGCGATCGGCGCGGTCGACGACCTCGCGCGCCAGCATCCGCGTGAGGTCGCGCAGGTGGCGGGTATCGGCCTGTCGGGCCAGATGCATGGCGCGACGCTGCTCGGTGCGGACCGACGCCCGCTGCGCCCTGCCATCCTCTGGAACGATGGCCGCTCCCATGCCGAGTGCATCGAGCTCGAGCGCCGCTGCCCCTCGCTGCACGCCATCGCCGGCAATCTGGCGATGCCCGGCTTCACCGCGCCAAAGCTGCTGTGGGTCGCGCGGCACGAGCCGAAGCTATTTGCGCGGATCGCAAAGGTACTGCTGCCGAAGGCCTATGTGCGCTATCGCCTGACCGGCGAGATGGTCGAGGACATGTCGGACGCATCCGGGACGCTGTGGCTCGATGTCGGTTTGCGGCGCTGGTCGGCGCTGCTGCTGCATGCCACCGGCCTCGATCTGCACCACATGCCGCGGCTGGTTGAGGGCAGCGCAGCGAGTGCGGTGCTCGCGCCCGAATTTTCCCGGCGCTGGGGCATGGCAAAGGAGGTCGTCGTCGCGGGCGGTGCGGGTGACAACGCCGCGAGCGCGATCGGGCTCGGTGCCATCTCGCCCGGCGATACGTTCCTGTCGCTCGGCACGTCCGGCGTGGTGTTCCGCGTCACCGACCGGTTTGCGCCGGCGCCTGAAGCTGCGGTGCACGCATTCTGCCACGCGCTGCCGGGGCTCTGGCACCAGATGGGCGTGATGCTGTCGGCGGCGGCTTCGCTGGCCTGGCTCGCCGGCGTGATGGAGATGCCTGCCGCGGCTCTGCTGGCGCCGCTCGGCGAGCGCGTCGACGGGCCGAGCCCGGTCAAATTCCTGCCCTATCTCGATGGCGAGCGCACCCCGCATAACGACGCCGCCGCCAGTGGCGCGTTCGTGGGCTTGCGGGCTGCGACCGGTCGCAGCCAGATCGTCCAGGCCGTGCTCGAAGGCGTCGCCTTCGCGGCGCGCGACAATCTGGCGGCGCTGACCGCGGCGGGCGGGCCGATCACGGAAGTTGATCTCGTCGGCGGCGGCTCGCGCTCGCCGCTCTGGGCCCAGATCTGCGCCGACGTGCTCGGCATTGCCGTGTACCGCGTCGAGGAGGGCGAGGTCGGTGCGGCGCTCGGTGCCGCGCGGCTCGGCCGGCTTGCGGTCACGGGGGAAGATCCGACGCAAGTGTGCACCCGTCCGCGACGGCTCGCCAGTTTCACGCCTCGCACATCCGCTGCGTCCGCCTATGACGAGGCCTATCGCAGCTGGCGCAACCTCTATCCCGCATTGAAGGAGAATCTCTAAGTGAACGTGCCAGCCAAATTCTTCGATGCAAGCACGCCTGTCGCCTTTGCAGGCAGGGATGCGGAAAATGCGCTCGCCTTCCGCTGGTACGACAAGGACCGCGTGGTTCAGGGCCGCAGGCTGGAGGACCATCTGCGCTTCGCGGTCTGCTATTGGCATTCCCTGTGCTGGCCGGGCGGCGATCCCTTCGGCGGCGAGACTTTCCTGAGACCCTGGCACCACGGCTCTGATCCGATGGCGATGGCGCGCGCCAAGGCGGATGTCGCATTCGAACTGTTCCGCCTGCTGGACGTGCCTTTCTTCACCTTCCACGACGTCGACGCGGCGCCGGAAGGTGCTTCGCTCAGCGAGTCCGTCGCCAACCTCAACGCGATCGCCGATCTGTTCGAAGCGAAGATGGCTTCAAGCAAGGTCCGCCTGCTCTGGGGCACCGCGAACCTGTTCACGCATCGCCGCTACATGGCCGGTGCTGCGACCAATCCGGATCCTGACATTTTCACCTACGCCGCCGGCCAGGTCCGCGCGGCCCTGGAGGTGACGCACCGGCTCGGCGGCCAGAACTACGTGCTCTGGGGCGGCCGCGAGGGCTACGAGACGCTGCTCAACACCGATCTCAAGCGCGAGCTCGATCAGCTCGGTCGCTTCGTATCGCTGGTCGTCGAGCACAAGCACAAGATCGGTTTCAAGGGTCCGATCCTGATCGAGCCGAAGCCGAAGGAGCCGACCAAGCACCAGTATGATTTCGACGTCGCCACCTGCTACGGCTTCCTGGCGCGCTACGATCTGCTCAAGGACGTCAAGCTCAACATCGAGCAGAACCACGCCATCCTGGCCGGTCACTCCTTCCATCACGAGGTCGCGCTGGCCGAGGCGCTCGGTGTGTTCGGCTCGCTCGACATCAACCGCGGCGACGATCTGCTCGGCTGGGACACCGACCAGTTCGCGATGAATGTTCCCGAACTGGCGCTGGTGTTCCACGAGATCCTGAACCGCGGCGGCTTCACCTCGGGCGGGCTCAATTTCGACGCAAAAATCCGCCGCCAGTCGATCGATCCCGATGATCTCATCCATGCCCATGTCGGCTCGATGGACGCCTGCGCGCGGGCGTTCCTCGCCGCAGCCGATATGATCGATGCCGGCGCCCTCACAGGGCCGCTGGCCTCACGGTATGAGGGATGGGCGGGGCCAGAGGGCCGGGCCATTCTCGGCGGCCAGCGCTCGCTCGCTGATCTCGCCGATCGCGCGCAGGGTCCGGGCTTCGACCCGCAGCCGCGCTCGGGACGGCAGGAATATCTGGAATCACTCGTCAATCGCTACGTCTGAGCGAGGCTTCTAATGGCAAGTGCTGAAACAACACCGATCCTCGAGCTGGCCGGCATCGGCAAGGAGTTCGGCGCCATCCGTGCGCTGCACGACGTCGACATGCAGGTCCGCCCGGGCGAGGTGGTCGGGCTGATGGGCGACAACGGCGCCGGCAAGTCGACGCTGGTCAAGATCATCGCCGGCAATTTCCGCCCGACCCATGGCGAGATCCGCTTCGGCGGCAATGCCGTCAATTTCAGCCGCCCGGTCGACGCCCGCGCGGTCGGCATCGAGGTCGTCTATCAGGACCTCGCGCTCGCGGACAATCTGACTGCGGCGGCGAACGTGTTTCTCGGCCGCGAGTTGAAGCGCAAGTTCGGACCCGTCGCGCTGCTCGACCACAAGGCGATGGCATCGCGCGCGCTGGAGCTGTTCGGCGAGCTGCGCTCGGAAACGCGGCCCGACGATCTCGTCAAGCAGATGTCGGGTGGCCAGCGTCAGGCCGTTGCGATCGCGCGGACACGGCTCTCCAATGCCAGGCTGGTGATGATGGATGAGCCGACGGCCGCGATCTCGGTCCGCCAGGTCGAGCAGGTACTGGGCCTGATCCACCGGCTGAAGGAGCAGGGCGTCGCGGTGATGCTGATCTCGCACCGCATGCCCGACGTGTTCGCGGTGTGCGATCGCGTCGTCGTCATGCGTCGCGGCGAGAAGCGGGCCGACAAGCCGATTCACGAGACGTCTCCCGAGGAAGTCACCGCCCTCATCACCGGCGCGAAGGAGGCGGCGTGATGGCCATGCCTATGGAATCTCCGGTCACGTTCTCCAACGTCGGCAAGAGCAAATGGTGGCAGCGCGGGATCTTCGCCTCCCAGACCGGCTATGTGCTGCTGGCGCTGGCGGTGCTGCTCGTCGTCATGCACTTCGCCAGCCCGTACTTCTTCACCGAAGGCAACATGCAGAACGTGGCGAAGAACTTTTCCTTCGTCGCGATCGCGACCCTCGGCGTCACCTTCGTCATCATCACCGGCGGGATCGACCTCTCCGTGGGATCGATGATGTGCTTCTCCGCGATCATCACCTCGATGGTGATGACCGAGCTGTCGACGCCCGGCGGCCTCGGTGCGTCGCTGTTCGTTCATATGGCTGAAGACGGCAAGACCGTGGTCGCCAACATCCCGGGCCTGATCCTGCTGGTCTCGGTGCTGGCAGGGCTTGTCGTCGCCTTGCTCGTCGGCCTCGTCAACGGCTTCTGCATCGCAATGCTGGGGCTGTCGCCCTTCGTCACCACGCTCGGCATGCTCTCGATCGTGCGCGGCCTCTGCTATGTCGTCACCAATGGCCGTGGCAGTTTTCCTGGCGGGCCCGATGCCGATTATTTCTACGCGCTCACCTCGGGCGACGTGCTCGGCCTGCCCGTTCCCTTCATCTACCTGGTGATCCTTGCGCTGGTGATGGCCCTGGTGCTGCATCACACCTCGTTCGGTCGCCATGTCTTCGCGCTTGGCGGCAACGAGAAGGCGGCGGAACTCACCGGCATTCCGGTCGTGCGGGTGAAGATCGAGGTCTATGTGATCTGCGCGCTTGCCGCGGGCCTGCAGGGGATCATCATCTCCGGCTGGCTCGGCTCCGCGCCGGCCAACATGGCGACCTCCTACGAGCTCAACGTGATCGCGGCCGCGGTGATCGGCGGCGCGAACCTCGCCGGCGGCATTGGTGGTCCGCTCGGGGCGATCGTCGGCTGCGTGCTGCTGGAAGTGATCCGCAACGGCCTCGTGCTGGCGCAGGTCTCTTCCTACTGGCAGCAGGCGCTGGTGGGCGTGATTATCATCCTGGCCGTGCTGGTCGACCGCATTCGCTCGCGGATGATTTGACGTGACGTCGTTTCGGGAAGGCAAAGAAAATCCTGCCTGTCCGCTTCCCGGACGAATCTCGAGAGGATAGGCACCAAACAAGGGTGGAGAAGACAATGAGGAAAATTCTTCTTGCCGGCATCGCGGTGGCGATGATGGCAACGCCGGCATTCGCCGCGAACTACCGTTTCGTCATCGTGCCGAAGGCGATGAACAATCCGTTCTTCGACTTTGCGCGCGATGGCTGCGAGAAGCGCGCCAAGGAGCTTGGCAATATCGAGTGCATCTACAAGGGCCCTGTCGAGCATGAGCCGGCGACGCAGGCGCAGATCATCCAGGACTTCATCACCCAGAAGGTCGACGGCCTCGCGATCTCGGTGGCGGACGTTGCCGCCATGACCAAGTCGATCGAGGCGGCGAGCGCTGCCGGCATCCCCGTCATCACCTTCGATGCGGATGCACCAGGCTCCAAGCGCATCGCCTATATCGGCACCAACAACAAGGAATTCGGCGTCGCGCTCGGCAAGCAATTGCTGAAGCTCCGGCCCGACGGCGGCAAATATGCCATGGTCTCCGGTGGCCCCGGCGCCAAGAACCTCGCCGAGCGTGTCGATGGCGTCCGCGAGGCCCTGAAGGGATCGAAATGGACCGAGGTCTCGGGGTCGCCGACCTTCTGCAACGACGATCCGGCCCTCGCAGTCCAGCAGATGACGGATTTGCGCACCGCGACGCCAGATCTCGCCGCGATTATTCCGGTCGGCGGCTGGCCGATGTTCGCTCCCGAAGGCTTCAAGGCCTTCGCATCCAGGTACAAGAAGGAGATCGATTCCGGCAAGTTCACCCTCGTCGTTGCCGATACCCTCAAGATGCAGCTCGAGTTGCTGCGCGATGGCTATGCCAATGCCCTGGTCGGCCAGCGTCCGTTCGAGATGGGCGAGAAGGCGATGGACACACTGCTCGCCATCAAGAAAGGCGAGAAGGTGCCGGAGATCGTCTACACCGGCCTTGATCTCGTGACCAAGGACAACGTCGCGAAGATGTTGAAGTAGTCGATGTTGGAATAGGAGTGTCGCCAGCCCCACACTCCTGATGCTCTCTCCCGCTTGCGGTCTCCGCAAGCGGGAGAGATACTGGCGTTGGGAAGGAATAAGAAGAATGAAACGTACGCGACTGGGCTCGCTCGACGTCACCGCAATCGGTCTCGGTTCCGCCCCGCTCGGCGGATTGTTCAGTCCCGTCAGCGACGCTGAAGCGGAAGCGACGCTTGCAGCCGGCTGGTCGGCCGGCATCCGTTTCTATGACACTGCGCCGCTCTACGGCTTTGGCCTCGCGGAACGGCGGCTGGGCGCCTTCCTGCGACAGCAGCCGCGAGATTCCTATGCGATTTCGACCAAGGTCGGCCGCCTCTTGCGCGTGCCTGATGGCGCAGCGGTTGAGGATGACCACTACAAGGGCACGCCGCGTGAGCGGCCGGTGTTCGATTTCAGCCACGATGGCGTGATGCGCTCGGTCGGGGAGAGCCTTGTCAGGCTCGGGCTCGACCGCGTCGATGTCCTGCTCGTGCATGACCCCGATGATCATTATGACGAAGCCGTGAGTGGCGCCTTCCGCGCGCTCGAGCGGCTGCGTGCCGACGGCACGGTGAAGGCGATCGGCGCCGGCATGAACCAGTCGGAGATGCTGGTTCGCTTTGCCGAGGCCGTGCCGGTCGACTGCTTCCTGCTCGCGGGCCGCTACACGCTGCTCGATCAGGGTGCGCTCGAGGCGTTGTTCCCGGTCTGCACCGCGAAGAACGTCGGCATCCTGCTCGGCGGCATCTACAACAGCGGCATCCTGGCCAATCCGCACGTGGGCGCGAAGTTCAACTATCAGGATGCCGATCCGGCGCTGGTTGCCCGCGCGCTCGCGCTCGATGAACTCTGCCGCAAGCACGGCACCGAGCTGAAGGCTGCCGCCCTCCAGTTCTGCATGGCACATCCGGCCGTGACGGTCGCGGTGATGGGCGCGCGCAACGCCGCCGAGGTCGCCGACAACATCGCGATGTCGGAGCGCAAGGTGCCGCAAGCCTTCTGGCAGGAGCTGCGCGCGCGCAGCCTTGTCGACGCGCGGGCGCCGCTGCCGGGCGGAGCGTAAGCCATGATGATCGACGCCCACCAGCATTTCTGGAATCCCGCGCGCGCCGATTATCCCTGGATGAACGGCCCCGAGCTCGCGCCGATCCGCCGGCCCTTTGGTCCGGCCGATCTCGCACCATTGCTGAAGGCGAACGGCATTGACGCAAGTATCCTGGTGCAATGCCGCTCCGCGCTGGAGGAGACCGAGGAGTTTCTGCGCATCGCTCATGAAACACCCTCGGTGATCGGCGTCGTCGGCTGGGCCGATCTGACCGATGCTGCGCTTGGCGAAACGCTCGATCGGCTGCGCGCGCTGCCTGGCGGGAATAAGCTGGTCGGCATCCGTCATCAGGTCCATGATGAGGCCGATCCCGACTGGCTGCTGCGTGCAGACGTCCAGCGCGGACTGGCAGCACTCTTCGCCCGCGATCTCGCCTACGACTTCCTCGTCCGCACCCGCGAGCTGCCTGCTGCGATCGCGACTGCAGAAGCCTTTCCGCAAGCCCGCTTCGTGCTCGATCATTCCGCGAAACCGCCGATCGCAGATGGCGGCAGCACCGAATGGGCCGATCGCATCAAGGCGCTTGCGGCCTGCGACAACGTCTGGTGCAAGATCTCAGGGCTCGCGACGGAAGCGAAATGGAGCGATTGGGACGCGGAGCTGCTGTTTCCATTCGTTCAACACGCGGCGAATTGTTTTGGCGAGGATCGTTTGATTTTCGGCTCCGACTGGCCGGTGTGCCTGCTGGCGGGCAGCTACGGCGAGATCAAGAACGCGCTGGAAGCGTGCCTGACGAAGCTCGGGCCGCGCGTGCGCGAGAAGGCATTCGGGGTGAATGCGAAGGCTGCGTATCGGCTGGTAGATTAAGCCGAGCACAAGCCTAACTATGTGTCGTCCCGGCTTTCGCCGGGACGACGGCGGAGTCTGCGGCTATGCTTGGGCCTCACGCCCCCGCGGGCACCTGATCCAGGAATCCCGTGATGCTGCTGATCCGGCCGTCCTTCAGCACGGCGAAATCTGTCCCCTTGATCGGGCTGTCGACCCCATCAGGGCCGAGGCCCCATGAGAAGCGCAGATGGTCCCCGTAGCCGTTGGGCTCGCCGATCAGGTTGAACTTGAAGTCCGGAAAGCGCTGCTGCACGCCTGATATCAGCGCGTCGATGCCATCAGGGCCGTCGCCCTTCATCAGCGGGTCGACATAGCTCGCATCCGTCGTCCAGAATTCGCTGAGCAATTCGCGGCGGCGATTTTGCGCGCGCTCGTTCCAGAGGTCGATATAGCGGCGGGCGATGGTGACATGGTCGGTCATAACACTCTCCTTCGATAGCGCCGTGTGGTTCGGCTGACCGTCACTATCGAAGGTTCACGCGCGCCGATCGATTACCTCTGAGGTTATCGGCGCGCGCCAGTCCAAACGCGAATTTACTTCGCGGCCGTGACCATGATCTCGACCGTGTACTGCGGTGCCGCCAGCTTGGCTTCGACGGTGGCGCGGGCCGGAGTGTTGCCGGGCGACACCCAGCTGTCCCACACGGCGTTCATTTCCTGGAACGTCTTCATGTCGGTGATGTAGATGGTCGCCGACAGCAGCTTCGACTTGTCGGTGCCGGCCTTGGCGAGATGGCCGTCGATGGTCGCCAGGATGTCCTGGGTCTGCTTCGTCACGCTTTCGCCGGCTGCGTTGCTGGCGACGACGCCGGCGAGATAGACGGTGTTGCCGTGCACGACGACCTGGCTCATGCGCGGGCCGGTTTCAAAACGCTGAATGCTCATTTACGGGATCTCCTGAAGGGAATGGCGGCCTTGTCTAGCGTAGGGTCTCGCGCTCTGCCACCCCGTGCACGCAGGCATTGCCATCCACGCATGCGTTGCCGGCAATGCATCCGTCCTTTACGGAAACCGACTGAAAAACGCCCAGATCGTCTCGGCGCCGTCGATGTCGCCGTTCTGCGGGCCCAGCAGACTCGTTGCGATCTTCGGGAAGCGGGCGTCCGCGGCGAAACCCGGCATGCGATGGCCGCCATGGTTGATGCGATAGAGCACGACGTCGTGTCCCCTAGGGCAGCGCGATGAGATCCGTGTCACCGTGGAACGGTCCGTCGTCGCCTTGTCCGGGAGATCAGCCACGTCGACGTCATCGATCCCGCAGTTATTGAGCTTGCGCCAGAAGGCCAGCGTCTCCTCGGTCGACCAGAACCCGTCTGTGGCAAAATAGCTCGATCCGTGTCCGCCCTCGTAGGGCACCAGCGGGTCGGCGGTGCCGTTCATGAGCAGAATCGGCAGCGGCCGCGACGGATGGCAGGTCACCACGGCCTCGTCGGTGAGATTCATGATCACACTCGCTCCGGCCGCAAACAGATCGGCGCGGGCGCACAGCAGCGTCATCGCCATGGCGCCGCCGTTGGAGATGCCGGCGACATAGACGCGTCGAGGGTCGGCCACCCCGTTCGCGACCAGTTTCTCGACCAGCTTTGCGATGAAGGCGACGTCATTCGTGCCTGGCGGCGGGCCACGCAGCCCGGGCCCCGCCTGGGTCCGTGCGTCGGCCCAGGCGTGGTTCAGTCCATCAGGAAAGACCACGGCAAAGCCCTCCCGCTTTGCAACTTGCGGCCACGCCGTGCGCGCGACCATATCGGCGCCGCGCTGGGTCTTGCCATGCAGCACGATCACGAGCGGCGCCGGCTTCTTCGCCGGCAATTGCACGGCGTAGGAGCGAATCACGCCGCTGACGTCGATCGTGTCGGCGCAGGCCGGAAGCCCGCAACAGATCACGGTCAAGCAGAGCAGGAGCAATTGCCAGGCTGTTCGGCGAAAGGTTGTGATGGGCAAGATGGGCGGAGCTGTCACGCGGCGCGGCCGACGCAGCATATTCAGCATCTTCAAGGACTTGCAGGTCGGGCGGGTTGCTGCCAAAATTTTGTGCATCGTCCGAGAGTTGGGCCTCCGTCAAAGATCGGAATTGAATTTTGCGCAATTAGGAGTTGAAATCGGCCATTTAGCGGGGGGCGCTGATTTGCTCCAGTTTCAAGATCATTTCGACTCTTGGGATATACTTCGATTTTTTGAAGACAAGGTCGGATGCGGTCTCTGGCGCTACGACGCCGAGGGCCGGATGTTCTGGTCTCGCGGCTTCTATGGCCTGCTCGGGTTGGATCCGCACACCATTGCGCCATCCTACGCGGAGATCGAGAAAAGAATTCACCCGGACGACCGCCGGCCGAAGCGCGATCCACGCGAGTTGATGTTCGACCGCTCCTTGCTCGATGGCGAGTTTCGCATCGTGCGGCCGAACGGTGCGTTGCGCTGGATCCGTGTCCAGTCGGAAGTGTTGCTGGACCGAGCTGGCGCAACGGAGTCCGTGCTCGGCCTCGCGATCGACATCAGCGAACAACGCAAGGCGCTTCAGCCTCTGAAGATTGATGCCGGGCGTTATGTCGCGCTGACCCGGATCGCGGATGGCGTGCTGTGGATTGGCAGTGAGGACGGCCGGATTACAACCATCCTGAATGCGGAGGCCAAGCCGGAGGCCCGCCAATTCCTTGGCGCGGGCTGGGTTGATCTCCTTCCTGAAGAGGAGCGCGAAAGTGCGAAGCAGAGTTGGGCGGCTTCGGCGGCGACGGGGCGGCCTTACGATGTCGAGCACCGGCTGCGTCAGCCCGATGGCTCCTACCGGTGGCATCGCTGCAAGGCGCTGCCGGTCACCGAGCCGAACGGGAGCATTCGGGAGTGGCTGGGCATTTCCGTGGACGTTCATCACGAGAAACTCTCTACTCGCGACGCGGCGGCGTCGAGGCTGACGGGCGCGCAACTGCGCGCAGCCCGCGGCATGCTGAACTGGTCCGTGAAGCAGCTCGCCGCGCGAACAGGACTTTCCACCGCTGTGGTCAGGCGGCTCGAGGAGCAGAATGGCGTGCTGCGAATGCCGGAGGCCACGATCAAGCAGCTACACGAGACACTTTCGGCAGCCGGCGTCGAGTTCATCTTTCCGGCAGTCGGACAGCCCGGGGTTCGGCCGCGATGATCGGACAAAACATTTGTGCGTCCATGCGACTCTTTTTCGCCTCGCAATATGACATTTAGTTCGTTGGATCGCAGTTTTCGCGACATGCGACAGGACGAGATGCTCGGGGAGCCGCAGAAATTCCTCGTCTAGCTCAGCTGCACCGAGATCGGCACGAGTGCGACCGCAATTTTTGCGCGTTCATCGACTCTGGCCAGCAAAATTTTCTTAAGCCGCCGATAAGCATTCTTCTCCACTATCGCCCCACACGCAAAGGTCGGGGCGCGGGAGGCCTTAGACCAGCAGTGGCATCAGAAAGTCAGGCCCATGACTCGGGCGGAATGGACCGGCTTGGCAGCGAGGTCAGGCGACCTGTTCGCTTGCGGCGATGTGCGCTGATCCCATGATGCTCCTCGCGGCCCGGCTGCGCGTGCTGTGGGGCAAGGGACATTTTCAGGAGACATTTCACATGTCCATTTTTCAGTTTCGTATTCGCGGCAGACTGACTGCGGGGTTTGCGGCCATCTGCACGATCATCGCGCTTTCGGTCGGTTACACCGTCTTTGCTGTTGGAGGAATTGCGACGACCGTCGACCGCATGGCGAACCTGCGCACACCGGTCGCGATCGCGAGTACCGAGCTCGTCGGCAATCTCTATTCGACGCTGGCCACCCTGCGCGGTTACCTGCTGACGGGAAATCCGCAAGGCAAGCTCGATCGCGCCGCCATGTGGAAGGAGATGGATGCGACGATCGCGGCGTTCGACGACAAGGCCACCCAGTTCACCAACCCGGAGAACAGGCAGAAATGGCAAGAAGCCAGGGCACTGCTCGCCGAGTTTCGCGCCGCGCAGGACCGGGCCGAGGCCATCGCTTTCACGCCCGACGCCTATCCGGCGACCAAGCTCCTGACCACCGAGGCGGGGCCGCGTGCCGAGGCGATGTTCTCGGACATCACGAAGATGATCAACGAGGAGGAAGCGCTGGAGGCCACCGCAGAACGCAAGAAACTGCTCAAGGCGATGGCCGATACGCGTGGCAATCTCGCTGCCGCGACGGCGCAACTGCGCATGTACCTGCTCTCGGGCGAAATTGCCGAGAAGGAGAAATTCTCCAGGCCCTGGGAGGCCTTCGAGAAGGGCTATGCCGCAGTCCAATCACGCAAGGAGCTGCTCACGAGCTCACAGCAGGCCGCCTTCGACAGGATCACGAAAGCGAAGAGCGAGTTCGCGCCGCTGTTCGCGAAGATCTTCGCGCTTCGTCAGTCTCCGGACTGGAACGCGCCGGTCTTCCTGCTGGTCACCGAAGCTGCGCCCCGTGCGGCCAGGCTGCTCGACCTGCTTGACGGGCCGAAGGCCGGCGATGGTACGCGCTCGGGCGGAATCAAGAGCAGCCAGAAGAAGATGCTGGTCCAGGAAGCCGGCGATGTGCAGGCGGAGATTGCGCTGCTCAAGCTGGTGTTGTGGGGCCTGCTCGCGGCCGGACTCGCCCTCGGCGCCGTCATCGCGCTGTTCACCTCGCGCTCGATCGCAGGACCGATTCAGAGCATGACCTCTGCCATGGGCAAGCTCGCCGCTGCCGACATGTCCGTGGCGATCCCCGGCGTTGGCCGCGCCGACGAGGTCGGCGAGATGGCCGGGGCCGTCCAGATCTTCAAGGAGAACATGATCGAAGCCGATCGCCTGCGCGCCGAGCGAGTGCAGGCGGAGGCGCGTGCCGCCGCGCAACGCAAGGCGGACATGCACAAGCTGGCCGGCCAGTTCGAGGAGACCGTCGGCGAGATCGTGCGGACGCTCTCGTCCTCCTCGACCGAGCTCGAGGCCGCGGCCAGAACCCTGAGCAAGACCGCCGAGACCACCCAGGAATTGTCCACCATGGTCTCCGCCGCATCCGAGGAGGCCTCGACCAACGTTCAATCGGTTGCCTCCGCCACCGAGGAGATGAGCTCGTCGGTCACCGAGATCAGCCGGCAGGTTCAGGATGCAGCCAGGATCGCCGGTGCCGCCGTCGAGCAGGCGCAGCAGACCAACGACCAGGTCAACAAGCTGTCGCAAGCCGCCGCCCGCATCGGCGACGTGGTCGAGTTGATCAACACGATCGCGGGCCAGACCAACCTGTTGGCCCTCAACGCGACCATCGAGGCGGCGCGAGCGGGGGAAGCCGGCCGCGGCTTTGCCGTGGTCGCCTCCGAGGTCAAGGCGCTCGCCGAGCAGACGGCGAAGGCGACCGGAGAGATCGGCCATCAGATTGCCGGCATCCAGTCCGCTACGCAGGACTCCGTGACGGCGATCAAGGCGATCAGCGGAACGATCGGCCGGATCTCCGAGATCTCGTCGACGATCGCCTCCGCCGTCGAAGAGCAGGGAGCGGCGACGCAGGAGATTGCCCGCAACATCCAGCAGGCGGCGCAGGGCACGGACTCGGTGGCGGTCAACATCACCGAGGTGAAAAACGGTGCCTCGGAAACCGGCTCGGCTTCCACGCAGGTGCTTGCCTCGGCCCAGCTGCTGTCCAACGACAGCGCGAGGCTGAAGGCCGAGGTCGACCATTTCCTCGCCACCGTCCGCGCCGCCTGAGACGCATTTGAGCTCCCGTCGGCAGGGGCGGTTAACTTACCGCTTTTGCCGCCGCGCGCCCAGCGTTGCGGCCCGAGAACAGGCAGCCGCCGAGGAAGGTGCCCTCCAGCGAGCGATAGCCATGCATGCCGCCGCCACCAAAGCCCGCGGCTTCGCCGACCGCATAGAGACCGGGAATGATCTGCCCTTCGCTGCCGAAGACGCGCGAGTCGAGATCGGTCTCGAAACCGCCCAGCGTCTTGCGCGTGAGGATGTTGAGCTTGACCGCGATCAGCGGTCCGTGCGCGGGATCGAGAATGCGGTGCGGCGCGGCGGTGCGGATCAGCCTGTCGCCGATATAGCGCCGCGCATTGTGGATGTTCATCACCTGCGCATCCTTGACGTAGGGATTGGCGATCTCGCGGTCGCGCGCCTCGATCTGCATTTTGACGTGCTCGAGCTTGAGCAGATCGTTGCCGGCAAGCTTGTTCATGGCCGCGACGAGGTCCGCGATCTTGTCGCGCACGATGAAGTCGATACCGTGGCTCTTGAACGCCTCCACCGGCGCCGGCGCGCCCTTGTTGGTGGCGCGGCGCAAAGTCATACGCCAGCTTTTTCCCGTGAGGTCGGGGTTCTGCTCCGAGCCCGACAGCGCGAACTCCTTCTTGATGATGCTCTGCGTCAGGATGAACCAGGAATAATCATGGCCCGTCGACATGATGTATTTGAGCTGGCCGAGCGTGTCGGAGCCGGGAAACAGCGGCGCCGGCAGCCGCGTGCCTGTGGCGTCGAACCACATCGAGGAGGGGCCGGGCAGGATGCGGATGCCGTGGCGCGGCCAGATCGGTGACCAGTTCTGGATGCCCTCGACATAGTGCCACATGCGGTCGCGGTTGATCAGCCGCGCGCCTGCCTTCTCGGTGATGCCGATCATGCGGCCGTCGACATGTTCGGGCACGCCGGAGATCATGAATTTGGGCGGCTCGCCGAGGCGCTTGGGCCAGTTCGCCCGCACCAGATCATGGTTGCCGCCGATGCCGCCGGACGCCACGATCACGGCCTGCGCCTTCAGCTTGAACTCGCCGACGACGTTGCGCGACGAGCTCTTGCCCCGCTCGACAGTGTCCGGCGAGAGGATCGCGCCGCTGACGCCGTCGACGATGCCGTTGGTGATGGAGAGCGCATCGACGCGGTGGCGGAACTTGAAGACCAGCCGGCCGCCCGTTGCGGCGTCGCGCGCGCGGCGCTCGAACGGCTCGACGATACCGGGGCCGGTGCCCCATGTGACGTGAAAGCGCGGCACCGAATTGCCGTGGCCCATCGCATCATAGCCGCCGCGCTCGGCCCAGCCGACCACGGGAAAGATCCGATGCCCCATCGCGCGCAGCCAGTTGCGCTTCTCGCCGGCCGCGAACGCCACATAGGCCTCGGCCCATTGGCGCGGCCAGAAATCCTCGTCGCGGTCGAAGCCGGCGGTGCCGAGCCAGTCCTGCATCGCAAGATCGAAGGAATCCTTGATGCCGAGTCGGCGTTGCTCCGGCGAATCGACCAGGAACAATCCGCCGAACGACCAGAACGCCTGCCCGCCGAGCGACTGCTCGCCTTCCTGGTCGACGATGATGACGCGCTTGCCGGCGTCGGCGATCTCGGTCGCTGCCACCAGTCCCGATAGTCCTCCGCCGACGACAATGACGTCCGCCTGCTCAGCCATGAGTTCCCCCCTGTAGTTGCCCGGGATTGAAGCCAGCGGTGGCAACTGAGATCAAGGGCCTGTCGGGCAAGACGTCGTTAACGTGTTCCACTTTGGGATCGGGCCCGGTCGAGTGCAGCGCGGACGCAACACTGGATTTGAATTTCTTTTGACCAAGCCGGCGTGCCTAGACAAAACCGCAGAGTCGACGGACGCTAGGCGCGCATCACCACCTGACACGCAGATTCGAAACGACGAGGGCGGGGGAACAATGAAGTTTCTGACGGGGTTGCTTGCGGCGGTTTGCTTGATCGCCTGCATGGGGGCTTCTCACGCGGTGGTTCGGATCGCGGATGACCGCGGCGGCCGGATCGGAACCTACGTCGACAAGTACCAGGACCTCCGCCAGTCCGGTGACACCGTCATCATCGACGGGCTATGCGCCTCTGCCTGCACCATCGTGCTCGGCGCCATCCCGCACGACCGGATCTGCGTGACCTCGAGCGCGACGCTCGGCTTCCACGCCGCCTGGGATTTCGGCGCCAACGGCCGCGCCATCACCAATCCCGAAGCGACCCAGATGCTTTATGCGATGTATCCTTCGCAGGTGAAGCGCTGGATCAGGGAGCGCGGCGGTCTTACCCCGCACATGCTGTTCCTCAGAGGCAAGCAGCTGCAGGCCATGTACAAGCCCTGCTACCTGGACGCGCAGGCCTCGACCATCAAGTCGTCGCGTCGGCCTCTGCCGCAATCGGACCGGCTCGAATCGGCCCGGGGCCAGTTTCTGCACTGACGGTTTCGATCTGACTGGATCGTCCTGGCCCGCCGCGGCGCCTTGCCCGCAGGCGGGCCAAGGCTTATCTGGAGCCTGGAACCGGGGGTCTTCGCCCCAATCATTGCCATGGCTCAACCCGTGCATCCGGCAAATCCTCTATCGGACAATTCGCCCACTGCCGGCCGGACGCCATCCGTGCTGCTGTTGGCGGGCGCAAGCGCCGGCGGTCTGGTCGTACTCGGGGCGCTGGCGCTCTGGTTCCATTACGGCACCCAGGTATTCTTCGAAATGATCAGGACCGGCTTCGCCGCCTGCTTCTGACCCGGAAAGTCTTCGCTCATGAGCTCCACTGCCCGCCCGCTGGTGATCGCGACCGCCTTTGCCGCAAGCCTCGTCCTCGGTCTGCTGGTGCTGTTCTGGGCCATGGGCGGGGTCAGCAAGGTGGCGCAGCCGGCCGCGATCGGCGGTCCGTTCCAGCTCACCGATCAGAACGGCAAGGCCGTCACCGACAGGAGCCTCAAGGGCAAGCCGACCCTGATCTTCTTCGGCTACACCCATTGCCCTGACGTTTGCCCGACCTCGCTGTTCGAGATGTCGGAAGTGCTGCGCGCGATGGGCAAGGACGCCGACAAGGTCAATGCGGTCTTCATCTCGGTCGATCCCGAGCGCGACACGCCCGCGACCATGAAGGAGTATCTCTCGAGCTTCGATCCGCATCTCGAAGGTCTGTCCGGCGATCCCGCCGAGACCGCCAAGGTGATTACGTCCTACCGGGTCTATGCCAAGAAGGTCCCGACCAAGGACGGCGACTACACCATGGACCACACCGCGCTGATCTACCTGATGGACCGCGACGGCAGGTTCGTCTCGCCGTTCAACCTGAAACGGACCCCGGAAGAGGCGGCAGCGGATCTGAAGAAGTATCTCTGACCAAGCGGTCATGGCCGGGCTTGTCCCGGCCATCCACATTTCTGGACGACGTGAAGAACTTCGTGGATGCCCGGGACAAGCCCGGGCATGACGACGGAGAGACTTTTACCCAAGCCGCATTCCCCGCTCGCGTTCCCGGCCGGATGGTCTATAAGGCCTTCCGATCCCAATGAAATTCACTCATTTCCGGCCGATGGCTCCATCGCAACAGGCGAAATCGTCCAAATCTGCTCGTGGCTTGCTGACGGGGCTGACTGTAGCGGCATGCCTGCTCGCAGCCCTGTCCCGCGCCGAGGCGCAGGCCCCGGCCAAGCAGCCTCCGGCAGCCCCTCAGGCCACGCCAAAGGTCGCGCCCCAAGCCGCTCCCCAAGCCGCTCCCCAGGCCGTGCCTGGCTTCTGGGACCCGCGGCGACGCCCCGAGCGGCCGGACCTGTCGCGCCTGACCGTGATCCGCTTCCTGACCGAGACCGACTATCCGCCGTTCAACTACACCGGCGCCGACGGCAACCCGGCCGGGTTCAATGTCGATCTCGCCCGCAGCCTGTGCGAGGAGATCAAGGTCAGCTGCACGGTGCAGATGCGCCGCTTCGAGACGCTGGTCGACGCGCTCACCTCGAACCGGGGCGATGCGATCATTGCTTCCATGGCCGTGAGCCCGCAGCTGCGCGCGCGCGTCGATTTCACCGATCCCTATTACCGCGTGCCGGCGCGCTTCGTCTCGCGCAAGGATGCGGTGATGCCGGAGATCCGGCCCGAATATCTCGAGGGCAAGAAGGTCGGCGTCATCGCGGGCTCCGCGCATGAAGCCTATCTGAAGGCGATGTTCACCGACGCCGAGCTGCGCGCCTATCCCAACGACGATGCGTTGCGCGCCGCGCTTCGCAAGGGCGAGGTCGATTTCATCTTTGGCGATGCCATCTCGCTTGCGTTCTGGATCAACGGCACCGATTCGGGCGATTGCTGCGCCTTCTCCGGCGGTCCCTTCGTCGAAAGCCGCTTCTTCGGCGAAGGCGTCGGCATCGCCGTGCGCAAGGGCAACGACGTACTGCGCCAGGCCCTGAACTGGGCCCTGTTCCGCGTCTGGGAAAAAGGTCGCTACACCGATCTGTGGCTGCGGTATTTCTCGGTGAGCCCGTTTTAGCTCAGCGCTTGCCTCCTCATCGTCATCGCGGGGAGCTCGCGACAATTGCGTAGCAATTTTGCGCGGATGCGACGAAGCAATCCAGAATGTTTCCGCAGAAAGATTCTGGATTGCTTCGCTTCGCTCGCAATGACGGTGGAGGCGGCTGCGTCGCCCCACAAAATTGCATTCTGCCCGGAAATCGCTATTTTCCGCGGCCCGGAGGCCCCTTGATGTCCGTTATCGATCCCAACATGACCCCGAGCGATCTTCGTGCGCTCGCCGAGCAATCCAACGCCTGGCCGTTCGAGCAGGCGAAGGCCATTGTAGCGCGGTTGAAGAAGAGCCCGAAGGACGAGGTGCTGTTCGAGACCGGTTACGGTCCCTCCGGCCTGCCGCATATCGGCACGTTCGGCGAGGTCGCCCGAACCTCGATGGTGCGGCATGCCTTCCGCGTGCTCACCGAGGACAGGATCAAGACGCGCCTCTTGGCCTTCTCCGACGACATGGACGGCTTCCGCAAGGTGCCTGACAACGTGCCGAACAAGGAGCTGCTGGCGCAATATCTGGGGCGGCCGCTCACCGCGGTGCCGGATCCGTTCTCG
Organism: Bradyrhizobium sp. CCBAU 51627; assembly: GCF_028128765.1. Classification (GTDB taxonomy): domain Bacteria; phylum Pseudomonadota; class Alphaproteobacteria; order Rhizobiales; family Xanthobacteraceae; genus Bradyrhizobium. Next base: position 369,886 of record NZ_LBJG01000023.1, on the reverse strand, counting down.
AACGAGCATCCGTCGTTTGGCGACGCCAACAACGCGCGCCTGCGCGCGTTCCTGGATCATTTCGGCTTCGACTACGAGTTCGCGAGCTCGACCGTCTACTACAAGTCCGGCCGCTTCGACGCGACGCTGCTCAAGATGCTTGCCGCCTACGACAAGGTGATGGCGATCATCCTGCCGACGCTCGGTCCCGATCGCCGCGCGACCTATTCGCCGTTCCTGCCCGTCAGCAAGACCACGGGCGTCGTGCTGCAAGTGCCGATGATCCGCCGCGACGTCGCGGCCGGCACCGTCACCTATGTCGACCCTGATACCAATCAGGAAGTCGAAACGCCTGTCACCGGCGGCAATGTCAAATGCCAGTGGAAGGCCGACTGGGCGATGCGCTGGGTCGCGCTCGGCGTCGACTACGAGATGGCCGGCAAGGACCTGATCGATTCCGTCAAGCTCTCGGGCGCGATCGCCAGGGCGCTCGGCGGCACGCCGCCCGAAGGCTTCAATTACGAGCTGTTCCTCGACGAGAAGGGCCAGAAGATCTCGAAGTCGAAGGGCAACGGCCTCACCATCGACGAGTGGCTGCGCTACGCCTCCCCGGAATCGCTGTCGCTGTTCATGTATCGCGAGCCCAAGGCGGCGAAGCGGCTGTATTTCGACGTCATCCCGCGCAATGTCGACGACTACCAGCAGTTCATCGACGGCTTCGCCAGGCAGGACGCCAAGCAGCAGCTCGGCAATCCGGTCTGGCACATCCACAACGGCAAGCCGCCGCGGGGCGACATGCCCGTGACGTTCCAGCTGCTGCTGACGCTGGTGTCATCCTCGAACGCGGAAAACGCCGAGACGCTGTGGGGCTTCATCGGCCGCTATCGTCCGGGCGTGAGCCCGCAGACGCATCCGAAGCTTGATGCGATGGTCGGCTATGCCATCAACTACTATCGCGACTTCGTCGCCCCGACGAAGCAATTCCGCGAGCCGACCGACACCGAGCGCGCGGCCTTGCAGGATCTCCGCGATGCGCTGTCACAGCTGCCGCAGGACGCCTCGGCCGAGGACATCCAGAACGTCGTCTACGAGATCGGCCGCCGCGAGCCGTTCCTCGACCAGGTCAAGAAGGGCAAGGACGGCCGTCCCGGCGTCACGCTCGACTGGTTCAACATGCTGTACCAGGTCCTGCTCGGCCAGGAGAAGGGCCCGCGCTTCGGCTCCTTCGTCGCGGTCTATGGCGTGCAGAATGCGGTCAACATGATCGACGGGGCGCTGGCGCGGAGCGCGTAGGCCGACCTGCTTCTACAGCGGATCGCCGGCCTTGGTCGTGAATTTGTAGACGCCGTCCGGTCCAAGCACGGCGTGCATGTCGACGTCGGGATAGCTGATCTCGTCGCCCGCCGTGCGGTCGCCGATCACGAGCAGCTTCACGTCACGCGTCGTGCGATTGATGAAACGGTGAGTGTCGCCGGTGCCGGCGGGGAAGCCGGCGCACATGCCCGCCGTCAGCACCTGCGCGCCGGAATTGGTCTCGAGCACGACCTCGCCCTCGAGGACGAAGACGAATTCATCCTGGCGCGAATGCGCGTGGCGGAACGAGGACTGCCCGCCTGGAATGATGCGCGTCAGGTTGACGCCGAAATTCTTCAAAGCCGCATGGTTGCCGAGCCGGCGATTGTAGCGTGTCTGGTTGGCGGCGCGGTGTATCTCCGGATAGCTCGTGAAATTGCTCTCGCTCACGTCGTCCGGATCGAATGCCGGAGCGCTCGGTTTCGATGGCGTGGTCACTTCGCTTTCTCCGTCGGGCCAGGGACCGGCGCAGCATCCGCTGCGCGCATCGGGGTCATTGGTGGCCTCAAGGCGTCGCTGTAAGGGGTGTCTTCCCTGAAAGTATTTGCTGAAATTGCGGCGTCAGCCAGCCCGCACGGCCTGCGCAAACTGCAGGGGCGTGATGCCGTAGCAGCGTCTGAAGTGCTTGTTGAGTGCGGCCTGATCGCAAAATCCCGCCGCCAGCGCGCTGTCCGCCAGCGAATGGCCGTGTCTCAGGTGACGGCAAGCCGCCTTGAGCCTGATGTGAACGAGATAGGCGTGCGGGGTGAGTCCAACCGTGCGCTTGAACAGGCCGATCAGCTGGAAGCTGGTGAGGCCGGCGTGGCGGGCGAGCTGGTCCAGGCTCAGATTCTCGGCATGACGCTCCCGCATCATGGCGATCAGCCGCGTGACGATGGCATCGCGGTTGGCAGGGATTTGGGGACGGCGTCCGTCACCATGGCGCGCGAACAGACAGCCGAAGGCGCCCGCGACGAGCTCATCGACCAACAGATCGTCCTGACCGGTTTCGAGCATGCGGTGCAGCCGGTGGAAGCGTCCGATCAGGTCGCCGTCGTCGAGCATGCTCTCTTCGAGGTGGGGCAGGCAGGGGGTGCCCAAGCGCCGCGCGAGGTCGTCGATCGCGGGCCGCGCAAGATAGAAAGCGCGATAGCACCAGCGTTCGCTATCGCCCATCCGCGCCGACTGCCGATCGTCGGGGTTGGAGACGAACAGCGTGGCGGCGTCGACCCTTTGCACGATATTGCGATTGCGGATCTCGGCGCCGCCGGACTCGGTCACCGCGATCACATAGGCATCATGGGTGTGTGAACCGTAGTCATGATGACGGAAATCGGCGCGCAGCAGGCTCATGCCGGGGATTCGGTGGCTGCGCCAATAGCTCGTGTGGTTGCCAGTCTGCCGGCGCGCCATTCTCGGCCTGCGTGTCCTGTCTTTCCCGCATCATGACGCACCGGCCGGTTTCGCACGAGGGCAAAATCGGAACGGGGTTGCCTCAAATTTCAGCCAATACGGTTCCGCGAGCATCGCCGAAACTCGGCGCTGCAAGCCTGGGAGAGAAGGGATGATCGCCCGCATCTGGCGTGCGGCGGCCACGCGCGACAAGGCCGCCCTGTATCAAGATCACTTCGCGACCCGGGTGGTGCCGCATCTTCGGGCCATCGACGGCTTTTCCGGCGCCTCGTTGTTGCGTCGTGACGTCGAGGATGGCACCGAACTGCTGGCGCTGACGCTGTGGCAGGACCTCGACAGCATCCGCGCCTTCACGGGGCCGGATGCCGACAAGGCCATTGTCGCCCCGGAGGCGCAGGCCATGCTGACCGCCTTCGATGCCACGGCCGCCAATTATGAGGTCGTCGTGGACATCCGCCCCAACGTCCCGGGCACCTGAGCTGCGTCTCAGATCGACTTGAGCACGTAGCGCCTGTTGTCCTTCTGCACGGGGCGCGCGTTCATCGGGTAGAGCTTTGCGAACGCGGCGACATCTGCGGCTGACACCTGGATCGGGTCGGTCAGCAGCAGCCATTCCACGACTTCCGAGCAGGGCGGCGTCGTCAGCGAGCCGGGATAGCGGAAATAGCTCAGCCTGTGCGGCAGCAGGGCGTGGGGATCGATGCCCGCATCCGCCTTCACCGCAGGGCCTTCCGCCGCCGGCATGGTCTTGACGATCTTGCCGAACGCCGGGTTCGGCTTGCCTTCCGCCATCAGCACACCGACCACGGCGAGCCCGCCGGCCTCGTTGCGGTGGACGAAATGCGCTTCCATCGGAAAGTTCTTGCCGCCGACCAAGTGCTCGCTCGGCCGGTGGAAATGCACCTGCACCAGCTTGTATTTGACGTCGCCGAGAAGAAGCGTGCTGCCCTCGGCGAAGTTGAGCTGGATGGTGTGGCCGTTGTTGACGATGGTGTCGGCGCTCTTGCCCCAGTTCAGCTTCAGCGCCGGCAGTTGCGATTTGACCGTCGCCTCGATATCGATCGGCGATTGCTGCAGGCCGACCGCACAGGCCTTGTTGGCCGGGTCGAGATCGCCCCATTTGGCGGGAGCGCCGGCCCCTTCATAGCTCCAGTGCACGCCCTCGGCGGCGAAGGCCGGCTTGCAAAGCGGACACAGCGCGAGACCTGCAAGCGCCTTCAATGCGTGACGACGATTCATCGTATTCCCCCTCAGTGAATTCGGTCGGCAAGATCGGCTGCAACCTATGCGAGAGGAACGGTGAGTCGCAATGGAGATCCCCCGCTGAATCTACTGGCTCGTCCACACGATCCGCGCGATCCAGGCAAGGTCGCTCGCCGCCACCTTGCGCTCGGGCCGCGCGGCGTCGAACGGCTGCACGTCGACTGCCTTCGCCGTGCGGCGCTTCAGCGTCGCCGCGATCACCTCGCCCGTCTTCGTCTTTGCCACGACACGATCGCCTTTGCGGATCGGCGCGCCGTGCGAGACCAGGATGACGTCACCGTCGCGGTAGGCAGGTAGCAGCGCATCACCGGAAATTGCCAGCGCGAAAGTGCTGTTGTCCTCGGCGACGGGCGGCGCGATCTCGCTCCAGCCTTTGCCGGAGGGCAAGCCTTGCTCGTCGAACGCGCCGCTCGCGCCTGCTTGTGCGAAGCCGAGCAGCGGTACGGTGCGGCCGTCGCCGGAATCATCGCCGATCAGCCTGGCAAAAATGTCGATCGAACAGTCTGCCGCCGCCAGCGCCTTGGCGACCGATTCAGTGGAGGGCCAGCGTTCGCGACCGTCGGAGGTGACGCGTTTCGACTTGTTGAAGGTGGTGGGGTCGAGCCCGGCCCGCTTGGCGAGGCCGGACGGCGACAGTCCGGCGCGCGCGGCCAGACGATCCAGTGCGGCCCAGATCTGGTCGTGGGTCAGCATCCTCTGCGCTTTGGCCTGTTTGACCATGGTAGGTCCAGCCTGTCGCAACTCAGGAAAACTGTCCTCAAATCAACCGGTTTTCCGTTTGTTGCGCAAGGGGCGGCGGCGAAAGCGTTTGCAGGCGATGTGGGTACCGGTTCGCGTCAGGAAAACGCGTCAAAACACCAATCCAGAGCCCCGGTCCGATGAAATCGGAATGGAAAAGGCTCTAGGTCTTGAGTTCAGGGAAGGCGGCCTTTACGGTCGCGCCTTGGGTCCTCAATACGGGCCGAAAACCCCAACAGACTCAAAGAGCAAGTAGGACGCCGCACCAGGTGGTCAAGATCTACAAAATCTGTCCGGCCTCGGCCTGGCGCGAGGCGGAACGGCAGGGCGTGTATCGGGGAAGCGCGGATGACGCGCGAGACGGATTCATCCATTTCTCGACCGCGCCCCAGGTTCCGGAGACCCTGCGCAAGCATTATTTCGGCCAGCGCGCGCTGTTCCTGGTCGAGGTCGACGGCGATGCGCTCGGAAGCGCGCTGCGCTGGGAGCGCTCGCGCAGTGAGGAGCTGTTTCCGCACCTGTATGGCGAACTCGATCTCGACGCCGTGCTTTCGGTGATAAACCTCAACATACGCTCGGATGGCGGGCACGACGTTCCGGAGCTTGCCCCGTGATCCGCGCTTTCGATGCATTCTCGCTGCCGGTGCTGCGCTGGCTCGATCCGGAGGATGCGCACCGGCTCGCGATCCAGGGCCTGCGCTTCCTGCCGCCGGTGAAACCGCGGCCGGACGACCCCAAGCTTGCGGTGCGCGCTTTCGGGCTCAACTTTCCCAACCCGATCGGCATGGCCGCAGGCTTCGACAAGAGCGCGGAGGTGCCCGACGCGCTGCTGCGGCTCGGCTTCGGCTTTGTCGAGATCGGCTCGGTCACGCCGAAGCCGCAAGCCGGCAATCCGCGACCGCGGCTGTTTCGGCTCGAGCGCGACGAGGCCGTCATCAACCGCATGGGCTTCAACAACGACGGCGCGGAAGCGGTGCTGCGCCGGCTTGCCGCGCGCGCTGCGAACGGCGGCATCGTCGGCGTCAATGTCGGCGCCAACAAGGATTCGCCTGACCGCGTCGCCGACTACGTCAAGCTGATCGAGACCTTCGCGCCGGTCGCGAGCTATTTCACCGTCAACGTCTCCTCGCCGAACACGCCGGGCCTGCGCAACCTGCAGGAAGGCGCGCTGCTCGACGATCTGCTCGGACGCGTGATCGATGCGCGCGAGCGTGTCAGGCAGAAGGCCGGCGACACGCCGGTACTGCTGAAAATCGCGCCCGACCTCAGCCTCGCCCAGCTCGACGATATCGTGCAGGTCGCGCGCTCGCGCCGGGTCGACGGCATGATCGTGTCGAACACGACGATCGCACGGCCGAGCACACTGCGCGAGGAGATGCGGGCGAAGGAGCAGGGCGGCCTGTCCGGACGGCCGTTGTTCCGGCTGTCGACGCGCATGGTCGCGGAGACCTATGTACGCGTCGAGGGCGCGTTCCCGCTGATCGGTGTCGGAGGAGTGGACTCCGGCGGCGCGGCGCTGACGAAGATCCGCGCCGGCGCCAGCCTGATCCAGCTTTATTCCTCGCTGGTCTACAAGGGCCTCGGCCTCGTCGACGAGATCAAGCGCGATCTGACGTCGACGCTGTTGCGCACGGGGCGGGATTCGCTGTCGGAGATCGTCGGCGCCGATGCGGCGACCCTCACGGCGGAAGACTGGCCGGGGATGTAGTTGGATCTCGTGCCCCGGGCGCAGCGCAGTGCGCCGCGTCTTCGCGGCGTGATGCGCTGCTGAACCGGCGCCCATGCCGCCGCATGTCTGGGTGCCGGCTCGCGCTTCGCGCGTCCGGGACACGAGAGCTACGGCTTGGCGAACGTCGCCCGATACAGCGCCGGATATCTCGCGCCCTGCAAGCCGCCGCGCGCGAGGTAGAATGCGAGCAGCGCGCACCACAATCCGGCATTGCCGAGAGATTGCAGCGCCCACCATACCGCCAGGAAAATCGCGAGCGAGGTCAGCATCAGGTTGCGCATCTCACGCGCCCAGGTGGCGCCGACATAGATGCCGTCGAAACCGAACGCGAACACGCCGGGGATCGGAGCCAGCAGGACGAATGGCAGGAATTCGCGCGCGGCGCGGCGAACGTCCTCGCTCGCGGTCATGAAGTTGATCATGTCAGGCCCGAACAGTGCGAACAGCACCGCGACAACAAGTGCAAAGCCGAGGCCCCACAGCAGCACCAGCCGGGTCGAATCGGCAAAACCCCTGGCATCGCGTGCGCCAAAGGTGCGGCCGCAGAGCTGCTGGGCGGCATTGGCGAGGCCGTCGAGGAAGAAGGCGCTGACCAGCAGGAAATTGTTGAGCACAGAGTTCGCCGCCAGCGTGACGTCGCCGGCGCGCGCGCCCTTGGCGGTGAAGAACAGGAACACGCTGATCAGCGCCGCGGTTCGGATCATGATGTCGGAATTGACAGCAAGAAGTCGCATCAGCTTGGCGCGGTCGAACAGCGTCGCGCGCGGAATGGCAAGGCCGCCATGCGCATGGCGTCGGCAGACGATGACGCCGAGCACGAAGCCGATGCTCTCCGACAGCAGCGCGGCAATCGCCGCGCCCGCGATGCCGGTGTCGTAGACCAGCACCAGCAAAATCGTCGCCGCCATATTGACGAGATTGATGACGACCTGGAGCGCGAGCGCCGGATTGGCGCGGGCCTGACCCACCAGCCAACCGAGAACGACGTAATTGGCGAAGGCGAACGGCGACGACCAGATCCGGATCATGAAATAGGTCTTGGCGGCGCGCGTGACGCCCTCGCTGCCGCCCATCAGGTCGAACAGAGCCCCGGCCAGCGGCATCTGCAACGCAATCAGTGTGCCGCCGATCAGGCCGGCGACGATGAAGCCGCGCACCAGGATCACGGTCTGCTCGCGCGTCTCGCCGGCGCCGAGCGCCTGCGCGGTGAAGGCGAGCGTGCTCATGCGCAGGAAGCCGAACAACCAGAACAGGCAGTCGAAGATGACGGAGGCCATCGCGACGCCACCGAGCAGCGCGGCATCGTCGAGCCGGCCGATGGCGGTGGTCGAGACCACGCCGATCAGCGGCGTGGTCAGGTTCGCGACCATCGCGGGACCGGCGATGGCGAAGACCTGGCGCGAGCCGACCCTTTGAGGAAGCGGTGCGTTCATGTCAGAACACCAGCACCATGCCGTCTTCGGCCGCGAGATGTTCGATGTCATCGAGACGCGACAGCACGTCATCGCTCATATGAGTGAGGACGAGGCGCTTTGCCCCAATTGCCGGCAGATGCTGTTCCAAGGTCTTCAGGCTGAGATGGTTCTTGACCACCCTCTCGTACATATAGGCTTCCGCGATGAAAAGGTCCGCGCCATGCGCCAGCGGAATGAGCGTCTCCGTCCATTCGGTGTCGGCGCTGTAGGCGAGCGTGCGGCCTTCGACGTCGATGCGGTAGGCCAGGAACGGCCCGCCGGATTCACCGTGCACGACCGGGTAGGGTGTCACTGTCGCCGCGCCGAAGCTTCGGCTCTGCTCCGGCGCCAGTTCGACAACGTTGAGTTCGAAACGCTGCCTGGTCTTGGAGGAGTGCTCGAACAGCGCCTCCATGACCTGTTTGAGCCGCATCTCGATGCCTTGCGGGCCCGCGACGGTCAGCGGCTTCGTCCGCCGCGAAAACTGCGCGTCGAGTAAAAAGAACGGCAGACCGGCAAAATGGTCGCCGTGGAAATGCGTGATGAGGATGAGATCGATCTCGTTGCGTTCGATCTCGAGCCGTTTCAGCGCCGACAGGGCAGAGGCGCCGCAATCGATCAGGAAATTCGCTGTGCGACCAGAGACATGGAAGCAGGTGTTGAGCCTGCCCCCGGAGCCGAAGGCGTCGCCGCAGCCGACAAAGCGTAATTGCATCGGCTGCGGGCCCCCTGTGTCAGACCCGATTTAGCGGCGCGGCGAGCCGAAGAGACGCGACAAGAACCAGACCGGGATCACGATGACCGCGCCGAGCAGGAAGTAGCGCCACAGCCAGTTCACGGCATCGAAGCCGAGATCCCACAGCCGCCGGAACAAGAGGCGGATGCTGGTGATGATGTTCCAGGGATCGAAACCGATCGCGGCCAGCACGACGCCGACCAGGATCGAGAGCAGCACCAGGCGAAACGCGACCGTCAGCGGCGAGCCGCCGAGAAAGCGGTGCAGGCCATCGCTGGGGCCGGCCGGCAAATCTCTGACGTCGTGGGCCATCTCAAACTCCTCGCGGGGATTCGCCCCATTATAGGTCACGGCGGGGGACATGGGGAACCCGCTACGGTGCGTCAATGACCGTCGGCCGACGCCGCAACCTTAATTGTAGGTAGGGATTCGTCCTCCTTCAGCATCTTTTCCAGCGTCTCCAGCCTATCCGCCTCCCGCGGCGGCTTGTCCCAGCGCAGGCGGTTGATGCGGGGGAAACGCATCGCGACGCCGGATTTGTGCCGCGGCGAGCGTTGCAGGCCCTCGAAGGCGACTTCCAGCACCAGCCCCTTGTCCCCTTCGTGCACGACATGGCGGACCGGTCCGAACTTCTCCGTGGTGTTGCGGCGGACGAAGCGGTCGATCTGGAGCAACTCCTCGTCGGTGAAGCCGAAATAGGCTTTTCCGACCGGCACCAGCTCCTCGCCGGTCTCGGTCTCGGTCCAGACGCCAAAGGTGTAGTCGGAATAATAGGACGAACGCTTGCCGTGGCCGCGTTGCGCATACATCAGCACCGCGTCGATGATGTGCGGATCGCGCTTCCACTTCCACCACTGCCCCTTCGGCCGTCCCGGCAGGTAAGGCGCATCGCGCCGTTTCAGCATGACGCCTTCGACGGCATCGGCATCCTCGCCGGCGCCCGCGCTCGCGGGATCGGCGCGCGCCGCGGTGAGCGCGTCCCAACTCGCGAAGGGGACGGTGGGCGACAGATCGATGCGGGAATCGCCGAGCTTTCCGATAAACCGCTCTAGATGCTCGCGCCGCTCCGCAAACGGCAGCTCGCGCAGATCGTTCTCGTCGTCGCCGAGCAGGTCGTAGGCGCGAAGATGGATCGGAAACTCCTTGATCAGTTTCGGCGAGACCACCTTGCGGTTGAGCCGCTGTTGCAGGACGTTGAAGCTTTGCACGCGTCCTTCGCGCAGGATCAACAGCTCGCCGTCAATCGCGCCGGGCAGGCGCAGCGACGGCACGAGGTCCGGGAAGCTGCCGGTGATGTCCTCGCCGGTGCGCGAATAGAGACGTGCGGTGATGTGTCCGCTGTCGTCGCGGCCGGCGACGGCCTGCACGCGGATTCCGTCCCATTTCCATTCCGCGATGTAGTCGGCGGGATCGAGGCTTTGGAAGTCCGAGTCCTCGATCGCATGCGCCAGCATCACCGGGCGGAACGGCGCGGGATCGCGATTGACCGGCTTCTGGCTGCGGCCTTCCAGCCAGGCGAACAGGTCGAGATAAGGCGGCGAAAGGCCGGGCCAGATCAGCTCGATCTCATGCGGGTCCTTGTCGCCGAGCGCGGCCGCCGCGGTCTTGGCCAGCCGTGCGGAGATGCCGATGCGCATCGCGCCGGTGACGAGTTTCAGCAGCGCCCAGCGGCCGGTCTCGTCCAACTCGTCGAGCCAGCGTGCGAGCTGCTTTGGCAATTCGGTCTTGCCGAGCGTGCGCAGCGTGGTGACGACTTCGGTGAGGGTCGGGGGCGGCGGGTTGTTGTGAGCCGCCATCGCGGCCTTCGGCCACATCAGCGCCACTGTCTCGGAGAGATCGCCGACGTAATCGTAGCTCAGCCCGAACAGCACCTCGTCCGTGCGGGAGGCGATGAGATCGCGGATCAGCGCGGGCTTGGCGTGCTTGAAACTCAGCGCACCCGTGAGCGCCGCCAGCGCGTAGCCGCGATCCGGATCGCCAACCTCGCGAAAATAGCCGGACAGCAGCCGCAGCTTGTTGTTGCGGCCGGGCTCGTAGGCGAGGCGGTCCAGCAGTTCGGCGAAGCGGTTCATGCCTCGGCCTCGCCTTGAATCGGCGTCTCGCTTTCTTCCTCGCCATAGCCGACGAGATCGAGCGGCCGCGCGCGCAGGCCTTGCGTCTTGCACCAATGTACCAGCGCATCTTCCTGGCCGTGGGTAACCCAGATCTCGCCGGCGCCGGTCGCCGCGATCGTCGCGGTGAGGCCGTCCCAATCGGCATGGTCGGAGATCACCAGCGGCAGTTCGATGCCGCGCTGCCGGGCGCGGGCGCGCACGCGCATCCATCCAGAAGCGAAGGCGGTGACGGGATCGGGAAAGCGGCGCGTCCAGAGGTCCGCAGTTGCCGACGGCGGCGCCAGCGTGATGGTGCCTGATAGCGCCGCCTTCTTCACGCCCAGCGCCGGCCTGAGCTCGCCGAGCGCGATGCCGCGGCTCTGGTAGTAGTGCGTGATCGCCTCCATCGCGCCATGCAGATAGATCGGCGCGTCATAGCCGGCCCGGCGCAGCAGCGCGATCACGCGTTGGGCCTTGCCGAGCGAATAGGCGCCGACCAGATGCGCGCGCTCCGGAAACAGCGCTACGGATGCAAGCAGCTTCTTGACTTCATCGGCAGCATCGCCATGGCGAAACACCGGCAGGCCAAAAGTGGCCTCAGTGATGAAGACGTCGCAAGGCACGAGCTCGAACGGGACGCAGGTCGGGTCGGGAGCGTCCTTGTAGTCGCCGGAGGCGACGATGCAGGTATCCTTGCTGGTCACGGCGATCTGCGCCGAGCCCAGCACGTGGCCGGCCGGGTGAAATTTCACTTTGACGTCGCCGAGCCGGATCTCCTCGCCATAGCTGATCGCTTGCGTTGATCCGGCAAAATTCTCGCCGTGCCGCAGCCGCATCATGTCGAGCGTTTCCTGCGTCGCCAGCACCGCGCCATGGCCGGCGCGGGCATGGTCGGAATGGCCGTGCGTGATTACGGCCCGCGCGACCGGGCGGACGGGATCGATATGGAAGCCGCCGGGCTTGCAGCACAGGCCGTCAGCAGTTGGCAGCAGGATGTCTTGCGGGCGCATGCCCTGCTATATAGGTCGCTCAACCGCATCTTCGAGTCATCACCGTTTCGCTTCCTGGTTCCCAATGCCGCTCCGCCTGTTCCTGACCTCCGGCGATCTCATGGCCGACCGCCGTTTCGAGTTCGCGCGCGACCTCCAGCTCAAGGGCGATCTGCCCGCCGCCGCCGACCTGTTGGAGCAGGCGATCGAGCTCGCGCCAAACTTCACCTCGGCCTGGTTCACGCTCGGCGAGATCCGCCAGCAGCTCGGCGAGCGCGATAAGGCCATCGCGGCCTTCCGTGAAGCGCGGCGATCCGACCCCGAAGACCAGCACGGTGCCGGCCTGCATCTGATGCGGCTTGGCGACGCAGAGATGGCGGAGATGCCCAAGGCCTATGTGCAGGCGCTGTTCGATCAATACGCGCCGCGCTTCGAGCACGCGCTGATCAAGGATCTCGGCTATCGCGCGCCGGCGCTGATCTTCAAGGCGGTGCTGGCCGCGCGCGTTGCGGCAAAGAAGCCGGCCTTCTTCAAGCGCACCATCGATCTCGGTTGCGGCACCGGACTCGCCGCGGCGGCCTTCGCCAAGCAGGTCGATCATTTCATCGGCATTGATCTTTCGCCCGGCATGATCAAGGAGGCGCGAGCCACCGGCCTCTATGCCGAGCTCGAGGTCGCCGACATGATCGAGGGCCTGCGTGCGAAGAGTGACGCCAGCGCAAACCTCGTCGTCGCCGCGGACGCATTCGTCTATCTCTCCGATCTCGCGCCTGTTCTCACCGAGGCCAGGCGCGTGCTCGTCTCCGGCGGCGTGCTCGCCTTCACGCTGGAGACGCATGCGGGCGATGGCATCGTGCTCGGCGACGGCCTGCGCTATGCCCACTCGGCGGAATATGTGCGCGGCGCGATCGCGAAGGCCGGACTCAAGCTGCTCACGCTCGAGCCGGCCTCGCCGCGCAACGAGAACAACGAGCCCGTGCGCGGCCTCGTCGTCGTTGCCGAGAAAACTTGAGTCTAGACGCTAGGTCACTGCAAATTAAGCGTCATTGCGCCGCAAAGCGACGACTTCCTACTTGCGATGCGCGGTGCGAAGCCAGCACAATGCGCAGCATCAGGGAGGAAAACAACAATGACGAAGAATCCATCGCGGCGCGATATCGGCGCCGCCGCGCTCGCCAGCATTGCCGCATCGGTCTTGCCCGCGCCTTACGTCCGGGCCGCCGAGAAGAAATACGATGCTGGCGCCAGCGACACCGAGATCAAGATCGGGCAGACCGTGCCGCATTCCGGTCCCGGCTCGCTCTACGGCGTGCTCGGCCGCATTGGCGAAGCTTATTTCCAGATGCTGAACGAGAAGGGCGGCATCAACGGGCGCAAGATCAAGTTCCTCACCATGGACGACGCCTACAGCGCGCCCAAATGCGTCGAGGCGACGCGGCGCCTGGTCGAGCAGGAGGAAGTGCTGGCGCTGTATGGTTCGCTCGGCACCGCGCCGCAGACCGCCGTGCACAAATACCTGAACGCGAAGGGCGTGCCGCAGCTGCTGCTCAACACCGGCGCGTCGAAATGGAATAACCCGAAAGAGTTCAAGTGGACCATGGCGGGCCTGCCGCTCTATCCGACCGAGGCGCGCATCCTGGCGCGGCACGTCGTCAGCGTGAAGCCCAACGCCAAGGTCGGCATCCTCTACCAGAACGACGATTTCGGCCGCGACTTCCTCGGGCCCTTCAAGAAGGTGCTCGCCGATGCCGGCGGCACCGCGCAGGTGATCATGGAGCAGACCTACGATCTCACCGATCCGACGGTCGATTCCCAGCTCATCAATCTCTCGAAGTCGGGCGCGGACGTCTTCTACAACATCTCGACCGGCAAGGCCTCGTCGCAATCGATCCGCAAAGTCGCCGAGCTCGGCTGGAAGCCGCTGCAGCTGTTGTCGGCGGGCTCGACCGGCCGCTCGATCCTCAATGCCGCCGGCCTCGAGAACTGCGCCGGTATCGTCGCTATCCGCTACAACAAGGAGGTCGGCCTGCCGAAATGGGAGAAGGACCCCGACGTGATGGCGTTCGAGGAGCTGCGCAAGAAGTACATCCCGACCATCGACCCCGACAACACCATCGCCTTTGCCGGCTACGGCCAGGCCGTCACCATGGGCGAGATCCTGCGCCGCTGCGGCGACGAGCTCACACGCGCCAACGTGCTGAAGCAGGCCTCCAACCTGAAGGGCTTCCACTCGCCCTATTTCCTCGACGGCGTCACCTACGATTACACGCCCGACGACTACACGCCGATGAAAACGCTCTACATCTCGATCTTCAGCGGCAAGGACTGGGACATCTCCGACAAGCCGATGTCGGAGTAGGGTGCTTCTTTCCTTCTCCCCTTGTAAGGGGAGAGGAGGAAGACGGTGTCCACGGCACGCCGCCCCTCGACGAACCCGTCCCCACGGCTTACCTGTGAGGCCGTGCCGCCCCGCATCCGCAAAATATCGGTAGAGCCCGAGACGCTGCTGCCTGACCGCTTCCAGCGATGGTTCGCGGCCCGCGGCTGGTCGCCGCGTGCGCACCAGCTCGCGCTGCTGGAAAAGGCGCGCGAGGATGCCAGCGCGCTCCTGATCGCGCCGACCGGCGCCGGCAAGACGCTGGCGGGATTTCTGCCGACGCTGGTGGAGCTGAGCTCTCCGCCGACCTCTTCTCCGGCGAAGTCCGTCGTCTCCACCGGCCGCGCCGTGCAGCGCAGCGGCGGCCTGCATACGCTCTACATCTCGCCGCTCAAGGCGCTGGCCGTCGACATCGCCCGCAACCTGGAGCGTCCCATCGCGGAGATGGGTCTGCCGATCAAGGTCGAGACCCGCACCGGCGATACGCCGGTGTCGCGGCGCCAGCGCCAGCGGCGCTATCCGCCCGACATTCTGCTGACGACGCCCGAGCAGCTCGCGCTGCTGCTGTCCTCCGACGATGCGCCCTTCCTGTTCTCGTCCTTGAAGCGCATCGTGCTCGATGAGCTGCATGCGCTGGTGACCTCCAAGCGGGGCGATCTGCTCTCGCTCGGCCTCGCGCGGCTGTGGCGGCTCGCGCCGCAAATGCGCGCGATCGGCCTGTCGGCGACCGTGGCCGAGCCGGATCAGCTCGCGCGCTTCCTGGTGCCGCAGCCCGAAGGCAAAGAGGAAGCGGCCGACATCGTCGTCGCCGGAGGCGCCGCGCCGCCACTCGTTCAGATGCTCGACACGCGCGAGCGGCTGCCCTGGGCCGGCCACAGCGCGCGGCATGCGCTCCCGGAAATCTACGAGCTGATCAAGGCGAACAAGACCACGCTGGTCTTCGTCAACACCCGCAGCCAGGCCGAGATGCTGTTCCAGAATCTCTGGAGCATGAACGACGATGGGCTCGCAATCGCCCTGCATCACGGCTCGCTCGACGTCGCGCAGCGCCGCAAGGTCGAGGACGCGATGTCGGCGGGCAGACTGCGCGGCGTGGTCTGCACCTCCTCGCTCGACCTCGGCGTCGACTGGGGCGACGTCGATCTCGTCGTCAATATCGGCGCGCCCAAGGGCTCCTCGCGCCTGATGCAGCGCATCGGCCGCGCCAATCACCGTCTCGAAGAAGCCTCGCGCGCGGTGCTGGTGCCGGCCAACCGTTTCGAGGTGCTGGAATGCCGCGTCGCCATCGACGCCATCGCCGAGAATGCGCAGGATACTCCGCCGCTTCGGACCGGTGCGCTCGATGTGCTGGCCCAGCACGTGCTCGGCTGCGCCTGCGGCGAGCCGTTTCTCGCGGATGAGCTCTATGCCGAGGTCCGCACCGCCGCGCCTTACGCCGACCTGTCGCGGCAGGATTTTGACGATGTCGTCGATTTCGTCGCCTCCGGCGGCTACGCGCTGAAGACCTATGAGCGCTTCGCCCGCATCAAGCAGGACAAGGAGGGACGCTGGCGCGTCGCCAATCCGAAAGTGCGGCAGAGCTACCGGATGAATGTCGGCACCATCGTCGAGGACGACATGCTGAAGGTGCGCCTGGTGCGCTCACGCAGCAGTGGTACCGGTTCGACCGGCGTGATCGCCCGCGGCGGCCGGTTGCTCGGCGAAATCGAGGAGGCCTTCATCGAGGGCCTCTCGCCCGGCGACACTTTCGTGTTCTCGGGCGAGGTGGTGCGCTACGAGACCCTGGTCGAGGACCAGGTCTACGTCTCGCGCGCGCACGACAGGGATCCGAAAGTGCCGTCCTACATGGGCGGCAAGTTCCCGCTTTCGACCTATCTCGCCGAGCGCGTGCGCCGCCTGCTCGATGATTCCAGCGCATGGCGCGGCTTGCCGGAGCAGGTGCGCGACTGGCTGTCGCTGCAGAAGGAAGCTTCGCGCGTACCGGCGGTGCGCGAGCTGCTGGTCGAGAGTTTTCCGCGCGCCAACAAGCATTACATCGTCTGCTATCCCTTCGAAGGCCGTCTCGCGCACCAGACCCTCGGCATGCTGCTGACGCGCCGCCTGGAGCGCGCCCGCGCCCGGCCGCTCGGCTTCGTCGCCAACGAATATGCGGTCGCGATCTGGGCGCTCGGCGATCTCTCCTTCATGATCCGCGATGGCAGGATCGACCTCAACGCGCTGTTCGACCCCGACATGCTCGGCGACGACCTCGAGGCCTGGCTTGCCGAATCCGCGCTGATGAAACGCACCTTCCGCAACTGCGCGATCATCTCCGGCCTGATCGCGCGCCGCCACACCGGCGAAGAGAAGAGCCGCCGCCAGGTGCTGTTCTCGACCGATCTCGTCTACGACGTCCTGCGCAAGCACCAGGCCGATCACGTCCTGTTGCGCGCCGCGCGCGCCGACGCTGCCACCGGCCTGCTCGACCTGCGCCGCCTCAGCGACATGCTGATGCGCATCCAGGGCCGCATCACCCATCGGGAACTCGATCACGTCTCCCCGCTCGCCGTTCCCGTGATGCTGGAAATCGGCCGCGAGTCAGTTTATGGCGAAGCTGCAGACGAGCTGTTGGCGGAAGCCGCCGACGAGCTGGTCAAGGAAGCGATGGGATAGACGCAGGTTTTGACGTGAGGGTGGGCGCGCAGGTTTCGGGGGATGACGAGGAGATGCGCGTTTCCAGGGTCAGCATCAGCGATGTGACCTTTGCGGCCGATCTCTCCGGCGCGCTGGTCTGGGAGGAGCAACGCCTGCTCGTCGTTTCCGATCTGCACCTGGAAAAAGGCTCAAGTTTTGCCACGCGCGGCGTGCTGTTGCCGCCTTACGATACCGTTGCCACGCTCGGCCGGCTCGCTGCTGTCATCTCCCGCCATAACCCACGCACCGTGATCGCGCTCGGCGACAGCTTTCACGACCGCGCCGCGCATGAGCGCCTGTCGGCGGACGATCGCGATGCCCTCGCCGCGCTCCAGAGCGGTCGCGACTGGATCTGGGTCTCGGGCAATCATGATCCCGCGCTGCCGCGCGATCTCGGCGGCACCGTCGCCGACGAAGTCGCCGTCGGCCCGGTCACCTTCCGCCACGAGCCATCAGGCGCGCGTGGCGAGATCGCCGGCCACCTCCATCCCAAGGCCCGCGTCTCCGCGCGCGGCCGCTCGATGGAGCGGCGCTGCTTCGCCAGCGACGGGTTGCGCGCCGTGATGCCGGCCTTCGGCGCCTATGCCGGCGGCCTCAGCATCCGTGATGCCGCGTTTGCAAGGATCTTTCCGACAAACGGCTTTGTCGCCCACC
The DNA here is from genome assembly GCF_028128765.1 of Bradyrhizobium sp. CCBAU 51627. Lineage (GTDB taxonomy): Bacteria > Pseudomonadota > Alphaproteobacteria > Rhizobiales > Xanthobacteraceae > Bradyrhizobium. The sequence continues at coordinate 352,456 of NZ_LBJG01000023.1, read as the reverse complement.
TGCTCGGCGACCGTCGCGTCCATGCGATCGCCGCGTCGCGGTGTTGGTGAGGCGCAGGCTTGTAGAATAGAGAGCATTGGATGCACGCTGCTTGCCACGCGCACAGCTGCGGCGGCAAGCTTGCGATGATCGCTGCAAGCTCACGCCGCCTTCGCCTGCACGTCCTCGCAGAACTCCGCGAGCCGATCCGCGAGCCGCAGCGTCGCGGGGCTGGCGCCGGGCGCGGCCATCAGCGCCACCTCGGTCTTGTTGATCGGTGCAAAGCCGTCCTTGGCGGTGAGCACGCGGTGATCTGATAGAATCGACATCTCCGACAGGATGGCGAGGCCCATGCCGGCGGCGACGGCCGCCTGGATGCCGGCGAGACTCGATGACGTATACGCGGTGTGCCAGGCGCGGCCGGCGCTCTCCAGGGCGTGAATGGCACCGGCGCGGTAGATGCAGCCCAGCGGAAAGCCGATCAGCGGCACCGACGGCGCGTCGACGTCGACAGGGTGGCTCTTGCTGGTGACCCAGTGCACCCGCTCCGGCCACACCGCAATGGCGTCCTTGGCACCGGCCTCGCGCTTGTAGAGCGCAAGGTCGAGCTCGCCGCGTTCGAGATCGCGTGCGAGATGTTTGCTCTGGTCGGCGCGCACGTCGAGCCGCAGGGTCGGATGCGAGCGCGAGAACGCGCCCAGCAGTTTCGCCAGCCGGTAGGCGGCAAAGTCCTCGGGGATGCCGAGCCGGATCGCGCCTTCGCTGTCGGGCTCGCGCAGCACGTCGCGCGCCTCTTCCGCCAGCATCAGCAGCCGCCGTGCATAGGAGAGCAGCCGCTCGCCGGCTTCGGTCGGACGCACGTCCTTGCCGTCCCGGTGCAGCAGCACCTGGCCGACATCCTCCTCCAGCCGCTTGATCTGCTGGCTGACCGTCGATTGCGTGCGGTGGACGCGCTCTCCGGCGCGGGTGAAGCCGCCGGCTTCCACCACCGAGACGAAGCTGCGCAGGAGCTCCAGATCGAGCATGGACGCTCTCCATTCATAAACCCACTGATTTCGAGTTAATCATTTAATTTCCAAATGGCAAGGCCAGTCCCTAGATCGAGGGCCCAGGAGAATGCCCTCATGTCCCTCGCCACTTCGATCCCCGCGCCTCGCAGCCGTTTCAGTACGCTTCCGCTCGCGATCGGCCTGTTCTGCCTGCTCTGGAGCTACGCCTTCGTCGCCGGCAAGATCGGCGTCACCCATTGCCCGCCGCTGATCCTGCTCGCTGCGCGCTTCTCGCTCGCGGGCATTTTGATCCTGGGCGCCACGCTGATCCGTGGCGAGTGGTCGTTGTCGTGGCGCGATGCGCTTGTCTTCGTCGTGCTCGGGATTGCCAACAACGCGCTCTATCTCGGGCTCGGCTACACCGGCCTGCAGTCGGTCTCCGCCGGCCTCGGCGGTCTGATCGTCTCGGCCAATCCGGTGTTCACCGCCGCGCTCGCGGCGCTGCTGCTTGGCGAGGGCATGACCTGGCGCAAGGCGAGCGGCCTGTTGCTCGGGATCATCGGCGTCACGGCTATCGTCTGGCACCGCCTCTCGGTCGGCACCGATAGCCTGCACGGCATCGTCTTCACGCTGGCCTCACTCGCCTCCATCGTCGCCGGCACCATCCTGTTCAAGCTGTTCGCGCCAAAGGGGAGCTTGTGGATCGGCAATGGCGTGCAGAATCTTGCCGCCGGCATCGTGTTGACGCCAGTCGCGCTCACCTTTGCCGACGTTCACGCCATCGATGTCACCCCGAGCCTGATCGGTGCCTTCGCCTTCCTCGTGCTCGGCGGCTCGATCATGGCCTACTGGCTCTGGTTTCATCTCCTGAAAGTGTGTGGCGCGACCGCGGCCAGTGCCTATCATTTCCTGATGCCGCCGCTCGGCATGCTGTTCGCCTTTATCGTGCTCGGCGAGCATGTCGAGCCGCGTGACCTGCTCGGGATCATTCCGGTGGCGCTCGGCATTTACCTGGTGACCCGCCCCTCAAAGCCCGTCGTGTAAGAGGAGTTCCTCATGCCTGTTTCCATCACCCTGATCGGCGGCCCGACCGCGCTGATCGAGATCGACGGCTTTCGCCTGCTCACCGATCCCACCTTCGATGCGCCGGGCGCCTACCAGCTGCCGCATGTGAAGCTGGAGAAGACGACCGGCCCCGCGATGAAGGCCGACGCGATCGGCCCTGTTGATGCCGTGCTGCTCAGCCACGACCAGCATTCGGACAATCTCGACAATTCCGGCCGCGACTTTGTGCTGAAAGCGCCGCGTGCACTGACGACGGAGGCCGGCGCAAAACGCCTCGGCGGCCATGTCGAGGGCCTCGCACCCTGGGCAACCGCGCATCTGAAGGACGATGACGGCAACACGCTGACGATCACCGCGACGCCGGCGCGCCACGGCCCGGCCGGCATCGAGCCGCTGTCGGGCGATGTCATCGGCTTCGTGGTGCAGTCGAGCCGCAAGGACACGCGCCCGGTCTATATCAGCGGCGACACCACCTGGTTCGACGGCGTCGCCGAAGTCGCGCGCCGCTTCAAATGCGGGGTGGTGCTGCCCTTCGCGGGCGCCGCGCAAACCCGCGGGCCGTTCCATCTCACCATGGACACCAACGACACCATCGAGACCGCGCGCGCCTTTCCCGATGCGATGATCGTGCCCGTGCACACCGAAGGCTGGGCGCATTTCCGCCAGAACGGCGAAGACCTGCGCAAGACGTTCGACGCTCTCGGTTTCGGACCGCGGCTGCGCCTGCTGGAGCCCGGCGTGGCGACGGTGATCGAGGCGCCGTGACTCCCTCTCTCGTGTCCCGGACGCGCTGCAGCGTGCAACGCTGCTGCGCAGAGCCGGGACACGAGATGGCCACGCGGTATTTGGTGAGATGGGCCCCGGCTCTGCAGCGCATCGTCGAAGAGACGCTGCGCTGCGTCCGGGGCACGAGCGCGGAACGCGGCCCTAACGCGCCGCTGACGCCGTCTTCTTCGTCGCGACCGACCTCGGCGCGGGCTTGGTGGCCGCCTGCGGGGCGCTGTCCCAGCCGCCGGCGGGCGCCGGAACGTTGACGGCGTCGTCGGGCTGCGGCTCGGCGCTGAAGGTCTGGATCGCGAGCTTGGCGGCGGCGAGCGATTGCGGGTCGAGGCGCTTGGCGACGTCGTCGCGCTTGCTCGCCGAATCCGCATCACCCTGGGCCGCGGCGAGGCTGAACCATTTGTAGGACTCGGCCAGGTTCTGCTCGACGCCGATGCCGCGGGCGTAGAGGATGCCGAGGTTGAACTGGCTGTCGGCAACGCCGCGATCGGCCGCTTTCCGGAACCACTGTGCCGCGCTCTTGTAGTTGGCGCCGCGTCCGCCGCCATCGGCATCGAGCACCGCGAGATTGTGCATCGCCTTGGCGTTGCCGCGCTCGGCGGCCTGCGTGTAGTAGCGGCGGGCGATGTCGGCGTCCTTCTTCACGCCGAGGCCCTTTTCATAGAGCGTGCCGAGACGGAAGGTCGCGGGCACCACGCCGGCCTGCGCCGCGCGGTCGTACCATTTGGCGGCTTCGTCGTAGTTCGCAGCCACGCCCTTGCCCTCGGCAAAACGCACGCCGATCTCATAGGCCGCGGTCGCATCGCCTTTCATCGCGGCGGTGCGCAGGCCCGGGCCGCCGATGCCGTCAGGCAGCCTCTCGCTCGGCGGCACCTGGACCATGCCAAGACGTGCACGGCTCGTGCCCGACAGCGCGCCGGTGACATCGCCGTTCGTAGCGGGCGAGGTTGGTGTTGCTGCGGCGGGTGCGGGCGGAATTTCGACCGAAGCCGTGCTGCCGGAGGTTCCTGCCGGCGCGGCATTGTTCAAGGACTGTTTGCCGATCGGCGTCGGCGAGGTCATCGACGGCGTGACCTGATCGGGCAGGGCGGGCTTGCTTTCGACCGGCGCCGGAGCCTGGGGCGCGGGCCGGCTCGACGTGTCCTCCATCGCCTGCGGCGCGGGCGGCGGGCTGCCGCCGTCGAGCAAATTCATCGCCATCTTGAAGGCGCCGAGCACGATCACGACCACGCTGGCGCCGACCAGCAGCGAGCGGATCTTGGATGTGATGGTGGAGCCGCCTTCCGCGGGCTTTCCTTGTCCCTGGCCCTTGGCGCGGGCCGCGATGGCGGCCTTGACGCCGCGGGCGGGCTTCTCCTGCGGCTGCGCGGCAGCAGCTTGCGCGGCGCGGCGCGCGGCCGCGATGAAGCTCGACGACGACACCGGCTCCTTCGGCGCAGTCGGGATTTCGCTGATTGCACTTTCGGACGCGGCAATGCGCTCGGACGGCGTGGCGGGACGGCCGTTCGGACGCGTGCCCGGCTCGAGCGGATGATCCGGCGGCAGCTCGGGCGCGATCGCGGCGCGCGCGGGCGCCGTGTGCGGCTCGAGGATCTCGCTGATCGCGCGCGGCGGCACCGGCGGTGGAGCTGCGGGCGCGGCGGCGTGGAATTCACGCGGGGCGGCCACGAAAGCCGAATGCGCCGCTTGCTGCGTGGCGGCCGGATTCGGCAGCTCGGGCTTGGGATCGTATTTCGGCGGTTGCGCCGGCCGTTGCTCGCGCGCCATCGGCGTCTCGATGGGAGCTGCCATTGACGTTTGCCCGGGCATGGCGGCCGGCATCGGCGCGGCCGCCGGCGGCGCGGTACGCACCGCGCGCAGATCGCCCTCGATCATGGCAAGACGATCGACGACATGACCGAGCGTGTTGTGCACGGCCTCCAGCGAATCCTGCGTGCTGCGATTGGTCTCGGCCTGGCTGAAGCGGAGGTCGGAGAGCTCGCGCTTGACGAGATCGACCATTTCCGGATCGGGAGCCGGCGCTGAACTACGGCTCTCGGCCAGCGCGGCATAGGTTGCCTGCTGGCGCTCCAGGTGCCGCAGGATATCGTGCAGCCCGTCCTCGACACGGCTAAAATTGCCGCCGCGCGAATCCGAGGTGGCCTCCAGCCGCTCCAGCAGATAGGAGACCCGCTGCTCCAGATGCGCGAAGGTCGAGACCGAATCGTTGCCGACCTGCATGCGGTCGAAACGGTCCGACAGCGCGCGGATCGCGGCTTCCAGATGCTCGGTGCTTTCGGCAGGCGCCGGCCGCTCGCGCGTTTCCAGCGCGGCGGTGAGCGCGGCAATGCGCTGCTCGAGAATGGCAAAGCTGTCGCTGTGGCCGGACGAGCGGGTGATCTGATCGACCTTGGACGACAATAGCTGCACGTCTTCGGACAGGCGAGCCAGCGCCTCGTTGGACGCGACGTTCGAGACGATGCCGCGCAGCGCCGCGATCGCGCCTTCGAGCTGGCGCACCGTCGAGGGATCGTCGTTGGCGCGCAGGATCAGGTCGAGCTTGGCGCCGAGATTGCGGATCGCCTCGTCATAACCGGTGAGCTGCTCGGCTGGCGTCAGCGTGCGCAGCACCTGCTTGATGTCGGACAGCGCGCGCTCGATACCTGACAGCACCTGGCCGTCGGTGCCGTTGGAGCGGGTCTCGTCGATGCGACGATGCAGCGAGCGGATTTCGTTCTCGATCGATTCGATCGCGCGGCGCGGCATCGCCTCGGTGATGGCGGCGCGGATCTCGGCGAGCTCGGAACGGAAGGCGTTGATCGCCTGCTCGGTGTGATCAGGGCGTTGGAGCGATTCGATCTGGCTTGTGATCTTGAGCAGATGACGTTCAAGCGACGAGAAGTCCGGCCCTGCTTGCGGTGGCGGCGGAGCATAGGCAGGCGCGGCTGGCGGCATCGGGGCAGCGTAGGGTGCTGCCGAGGGCGCGATCGACGGCGCGGCGCGTGGCGGCACCTGTCGCGGTGCGAAGCCGTCGAGCTCGCTCTGGCGCGCGGTGATCTCGGCCACCGCGACGTCGAACGAGGCGGGGCTCAGGGGAGGCGAGTTGCGATAGACTTGCGCGGCCGCGCGTTCAACCGCATCGGCCTGACGCTGGCGGGTCTCGACCGGGGCCGGTCGCGGCGGCTGAGGCTGTTGAGGTTGCTGAGCCTGAGGCTGCTGGGGGCGCGAGATCTGCGACAGGCGGGCATCGAGCCGCGAGATCGCGTCGTTGAGCTGGCGGGCAACGCCCTGCTCGCGCGAGACGTCTCTTTCACGAGAGGAGTCTTGTCTTTCACCTTGGCGCGGCGCCGCGGGCTTCGAAATCCGTTCGATCTGCTGGGTGATCGCGTCGAGCCGCTGATGGATGTCGGCAACTTCGCGGCTCTCCCGGCTCGGCATCGGCGCTGAGCGCGGATCAGGACGTTGATCCTGACGTTGAGGTTGATCCTGGCGCTGGTCGTAAGGCCCGCGAAAGTTCGGCGGCGCAGTCTCGCCGAGCGTGGAGTTCAGCCAATCGTTGAGGGACATGCCGGCACGATGCGCAGCAGCTTCGGCCCGCTCTCGGACGGATGGATCGATGCCGTCAACACTCCACGATACGCGCGAATTCATGACTCTGTCCGGTTCCGACTCCGGCGCCCCACCCGACGCCTCCAGTCTCCCCTCGCGTGCCGTTGCAAAGACAATCGGATTTGGCGCGGGTCGTCTGCCTCGAAATCAGACTTTTTCCTGTTACGGTAAATAACGGGTTAAGGAATGCGGACCGGGGACCTTAAAGTTGGTCGGCGGGAACCCTGGGGGCTTGGCGTTCGGGGACGCTAGCTAGAGCGGCACGACGTCGACATGCATGACAGCGGCGCATCCTGCGTCGATCGCGTAAAGACAACGAGCGATCGCCTCATCGAGCCCGTCCGGGTCCGTGATCCGCTCACCATGAGCACCGAACGCACGGGCGATATCGACGAACCGGCGCTGTTCGTCCTGACGTCCAGTCCGGAGCTTGGACAGAAAGGCGTCGGCCTGCTGTGCCTCTCCGTCGGGATAAACCCGTTGAACTGAGGCCTTGACGGCCTGCCAGCCGCCGTTATCGAGAACGACAGTCAAAATCGGCAGCCGATATTGTTGCGACACGGCGTACACGGCGTCCGGCGCGGAGAAGTGGAAGGCGCCGTCGCCCACGATTTGCACGATTCGCCGCGCAGGCTGGGCCAGCTTCAGTCCGAGGGCCATGCCGCCGCTGAAACCAAGCCCCCCTCCAGCCAGCCCAACATAGGTCATGGGCTTGGTGCGGCGGAGTTGCTGCTGAAGGACGGGCGCATTGCGGACGGCCTCATTGAGGACGATGTCGTCCTCGGACAGGAGCGCCTGGAGGCGCGCGAAGAGGAATCCCGGATTGATCGCGCCTGGTTCGCCCTTTTGCGCGGCCGCGGATCGTCGCTTTGCCTCGCCGGCCTCACGGATCGGCTCCCAGCCCTCGATCCGGCGACGGACCTTCGTTCGGTAGGCTTCATCGGCGCGCGCTTCGACGATCTCGAGCACCTGCTGCAGGATGATCGCCGAATCCCCCTGGATGCGCAGGTCGGTGGCAAAGCCCCACATCGGAATGTCCGCCTTGAGCGGATCGACATCGATTTGGATCCAGCGCAGCGTATCCGCGGCGTTCACGGATTGCGGCACGAAAGGTACGTCGGTATCGACCAGCAATCCCAGGTCGGCGTTGGCGATCAGCGCGGCCGGATCGCCACCGGCGAAACACGGCGAGTGCTGTGGAATGTTCATCGTGACAGGATTGAATTCGGCCACGCGAATGCCGCAGGCAAGCGCCAGGCGCTCGAGCACGGCGACGGCATCGGGATTACGTCCGAGATAGGCGGTCAGCGCGATCGGAGTCTCGGCCGCCATCAGCGCGTCAGCGACGGTGCGCGCGCGCGCCGGCTCGATCCCGCCGGCCTTCACGGAGCCATACCGCGCCGGCGGATATCCGGGCATTTGCTGCTCGTCCCGGATCTCCGCGAGGGTCTCCCGGGGCAGCATCATGTAGACCGGCCCCGGCGGATCGCTGTGCATGAACGCCGCAGCACGCGCGAGTGCCTCCTTCACCACCACGCCCGATGGAAGCGTGTATTCCCATTTCACATAGGGGCGTACGATGCTCGCCTGGTCAAAGCTGTCCTGGACGAAGTGCACATAAGTATCTCGCGATCCGGTCAGCTCGCCGTGCAACGTGAATGGGGCCCGGCCGGCAAACAACATGACCGGCAGGCGATAGCGAAACAGATTCTGGATCGCCATGCACGCATTGGCCGTGCCGGCATCGACATGGACGAACACAGCCTGGCCGCGGCCGGTCGCGAACGCGTAGCCCGCCGCCATGTGGACCGCGACCACCTCGTGCGGACACAGGACGACCTTCGGATGCCGCCGTCCCTCGCTGTCCCAGCGGGCGATCTCCTCGATCAACGGGACGTGGTCGGTCCCGAGATTGGCAAAGATGTAGTCGATCCCGAGATCGACGAGGGCCTCGAGGAAGTAGTGCGCGGTGCTGTAGGTCGGCATAGTCTATTCATCTCCGAGCTCAACACACCGCGTCCTTGCGGTCCAAACGCGCCATCAGAGGGCCGCCTGCGTCGCCGTTCCCGCCACCATGTACCAGGTCACCAGCAGCCCGCAGATCAGCGCTCCAGGCAAAGACGTGCCCGTACGCCTCCAGGTGAAGGTCGAGAGGACGGCGACGGCCGCAAGAAGCGGGATGAACTGAATGCCGATGATGGTGGATAGCGGCACGACCGGCGAGGCCGGAAACGGATTGATCAGCTTTCCGCCAAGCCACATTGCCAGATATTGGCCGCCAATCAGAACGACAAATCCAAGCGAGAGCACCAGGGCCGTCGTGACATAATGGCCGATCGCCGGCGCATCGAGGCGGCTGAAATTCGCGTGCAGCGTGCGCAGCGCGACCATGAAGAACAGCGTAAAGGGAACAAGATAGATCAGCATGATCATCAACTGCGTGGGGCTCGGCAATTTGAGTGCCACGACCCAGAAGCGAAAGTCGATCTTGAACAGAAGGTCGGCAAGCCAAACCGCCAGAACGCCGACAGCCACGGTCGCAAGTGCGATCAAGGCAGCCTGGACCGCGACACCCCCGCGGCTGGTGCGCTTCGGCACGAAGGGCAGCAGAGCCAGCGTAATCACCGTATTGAGGAGCGCCCAGACCATGACGTCTGTCGTGAAAGCCTGCGGAAGGAAACGCGATGCCGGCAGCCACGCATTTCCAAGGGCGAAGGCGGGATAGTACGTGACCGCCGGAAGCAGCGCAGAAACCCAGAACGCGACCCACCATTGCTTGCCCTTGGGCAGGACTTCCGTGGTCGCGAGCGAACGGGCAGGGCCGATCCGAAGGGGTGCAAACGCCGACCACGTCAGCAGGAGGTCGAACGCACCAAGCAGAAGCACGAAGAAGCCTATGAGGGCGATCAACGTGCCGATCTCCTTGCGGAGCCAGATCTGGTCGGTCGAGGGGAGAGGCGTGCCGCCTGTCAGCGTCTTGCCGAACCAGTCGAGGCTATCGCCTATCGCTTCGTGCGAGAAGTGATCGGCCGGGTGCGTGATCGCCGGGGTATAAAGAACCCGCGCCGTGCCTTTGCCGATGTCGCCGTAGAGTCTACCGGGCTCGACAGGTCCCGCAGCGCCGAACACGGCGGCAAGCTTTCCGGACTGAGGAACATTTTTGGCATACTCGCTGCCCCACATGATCTGGGAGAACTCGTCGTATTGCGAGAAAACCACCGCGAGGTTGCGCGGCCAGGTCGGCGTGCCTTCGGCTGCAAAGGGCTTTCCGGTCGACGAACCCTCCAGCACGAGCGATTTGTAGGCATCCGGCATCGCTGCAGCGGCGGCCAGGATTGTCCAGCCGCCCATGGAGTGCCCTTCAAGGCCGATGTTCTCCTTGTCGACATAGGGCAGGCTGCGCAGATAGGCCAGGCCGTCGGGACCGCCGAAACCGTGCGCGAAAGCAGGCGGATCACTGTAGCCATGGCCGGTCTGGTCCAAGGCAACGACCACGTAGCCGCGCCTGGCGAACTCGATCGCAAAACCGTCCTGTGTCTCGCGCGAGTTGATATAGCCGTGGACGGCGAGGATTCCGGGTGCAGGGCTTCGCTCGGTCGGATTCGGCGGAATGTAGATGAGCGCGCTCATCGTATTGCCCGCGGCGCCCTTGAAACGCACGTCTTCGATACGAATGCCATTGGTCGTCTGGGTGAAATGCGCCAGCATCCCACCCAGCAAAATGAGAACGGCTCCGACGGCAGCCATCGCCCCTTGACGCATTGAGTCCCCCCGTTTGAAACTAGAAAGCTACACTTCCGATCAAGCAACGTGAGCAGTTGCTGCTGCCATGGCCGAGCCGTGCTCACGACCGGTCGGCTGGGAAACCGCTCCACGCAATCGCTCCAACAGCCGATCAGGAACCTGCGGCGCCGCCATACCGCGCCAGGCAATGTGCGAATCCGGGCGCACCATCAGGAGCGTCTCGGGAAAATCGAATCCCGCCTTGCCCCGGTCGGCATCGAGGAGCGTCAACGGGACGCCCGAACGCGCGGCGGCCGCGACCAGCGGCGCCGCATCGACGGCTGGATCGAACCGAACCAGCGTGTAGGCGGGCCCGAGCGCGTCGAGCAGCGATCGTCCATCGGCCAGCCAGACGTGCGGCGCGCGCGCGCCGGGCACGGTCGAGGCCGTGAAGCTGCCCATGCTGTAGGGCGGAGGCGCCTCGCCGTCGTAAGCGATGATCGGCGAGCGGTCGTAGTAATAACCAAAGTTCAGACCGGCGCAGCAATATTGCTGGACGTTGAGATCGTAGGCGGCCTGACCGATCCTGCTACGCGCGGCATCGCCATCAGGACCGTCGAGCTCGACCTCCGCGGGAACGGCGCGCCTCTGACTCATGACAGCGAGCGCGTGGTTCATCGCGAAATGCGAGACCTGCTCGGTGATCGGCTGGCGCTCGGCCTCGTAGGCGTCGAGCAGCGCAGGGTTGGCCCATCCCTGCAGGACACCGGCCAAGATCCAGCAGAGATCGACGGCATCGGCGATGCCGGCATTCATGCCGTAGCCGGCATAAGGAATCCACAGATGGGCGGCATCACCGCAAATGAACGCACGGCCGTCCCGGAAGCGATCGGCCACGAGGCGCCGGCCGACCCAATCCTCCTTGCTGATGATCTCATATTGGAAGCGATCATCGACGCCGAGAATGGTGCGCAGCGCCCAGTCGCGATCGACGCTGTCGAACTCGATTTCCTCGGGCGCGAGGTGGTTGTGGATCAGCCATTTGTCGCGACCGTCGATCGAGACGGTGGTGCCGCAGCGGCGCGGATTGAGCGACATGGTCATCCAGGCGGGCTTCTGGGTGATCAGATCCTTCAGCGCGGGGGCGTGGATGTAAGTGGACTGCACGCGCTGCACGACGTCAGTGCCACCGAGGCGCGAGCCGATCAGCCTGCGCACAGTGGACCGGCCGCCATCGCAACCGATCAGATAATCAGCGGCAATGGTGATGTCCTCGTTCGTGTCGAGGTTCTGCGCCCGCGCAATGACGCCGTCTGCGCTCTGCTCGAAATGCTCGACCTGGACGCGACTGAGAATCCTGATCTGCGAGCGCGCCTCGGCGGCGGCGAACAGGATCGGCTCGAGATAGATCTGGTTGATGCGATGCGGTGGCTCGGGCGTCGGCCAGTCGGTGTCGGGGCCTCCGGTCGCGGTGTAGCGATCCGCCCGGCAGGGAATCGGAATCCGCGTCAGCTCGCGCCCGACGACCGCGGTACGGTATGCGCAATCGTTCGGGAAGTCGGCAGGCAACCCGCTTTCCCGCACGTCGCGCACGATGCCGAGGCGACGGAACACCTCCATCGAGCGAGCGGAGACATGGTTGCATTTCACGTTCGGAGGCTCGCCGGCGCGGCGGATTTCGGCGACGACGACATCGATGCCGCGCGAGGCGAGATCCATGGCGGCGGTCAATCCGACCGGCCCCGCCCCGACAATCAGAACCTGGGTGTGGATGCTTTGCATGTCATCTTCTCTGGCTAGGCCGATTCAGGCCCGTTCGGGCACGGAAAGCGCGCCATGTTGGGTGTCGCCGGCCAGCGCGCCGCCACGGCGCATGCTGAGGAAGGCAAGGCCGAGGATCACCAAGGCCGAGCAGAGTTGCGGCACGGCGCTGACCTGGAACAGCGATGGGATGCCCCATTGCGCGGCAAGCATCAGTCCGCCGACGGTGACGCCGAGAATCGAGCCGAAGCGGCCCATGCCGAGCGCCCAGCCAATTCCGGTGGCACGGATGTAGGTGGGGTAGAGGCGCGCCGCATACGCGTTGCAGCCGATCTGTCCGCCGATCACGGCGACGCCGGCGATGAACACTGCCGGCACCAGGATCGGCAGCGCGGCTCCTGCAAGGCCGATGGTGACGATCGAGATGAACCCGGCCGCGTAGGTCAGGAACAGGACGCGGTGGAAGCCGAGCCGCTCGATCAGCAATCCGAGCGCGACCGTACCGAGCATTCCGCCGAACTGAAACGCCACGCCGACGGCGATTGCCGCCTGCAAATCGAGACCGACACCATGCGTCAGCGTCGGCAGCCAGCTGTTCAGGAAGTAAATGTCGAGCATGTTCATGAAGAACATCACCCACAGGAGCAGTGTCGGCACGAGCCGATGCTTCGTGAAGAGCTGCGGCAGCAGGAAACCCTTGCCGCTTTCCTCGACGATGGTGAAGCGCGTGTCCGCTGCAAAGCTTGCCGATGGATCGATCCGGGCCAGAAGCGCGCGGACGCGGCCGCTCTTCCCGGCATCGAGCGCGAGCAGCGAGAGCGATTCCGGAAGCCACAGCATCAGGACGGGGCAAAGCACGAGCGGAAGGAAGCCGCCGATCACGAAGATGACCTGCCAGCCATAGGCCGAGATCAGCTTGGCTGCGACCCAGCCGCCGATGGCAGACCCGAGCGACACGGTCATGAACATCAACATGATCAGCAGGGTCCGGCGCCGCTGCGGTGAATATTCGCTGGTCAGGGCAATGGTATTGGGCAGGACGCCGCCGAGGCCGAGGCCGGTCATGAAGCGCAGGATCACGAGATCCGAGACGCTGCCGGCCCGGCTCGTTGCCAGCGACCCCAGCGCAAACACAAGAACACCGGCGACCACCAGCCACTTCCGGCCGAAATAATCGGCCAGCGCACCGAACACCAGCGAGCCGATCATGACGCCAAACAAGGACGCGCCGAAGACGGGCCCGAGCGCGCCGGGCGCCAGATGCAGATCCTTGCTGAGCGCCGGCGCGACGAAACCAAGCGCCTGGGCATCGAAGCCATCCAGCCCGATCACCAATGCACACAAGCAGATCGCGCGGATCTGGAAGGCCGACAGCGGACGGTCGTCGATGTAACGGCCAATGTTGATCGCTTCCGCCAAATCTCCCTCCCCTTGCTTGTTGTCGTTCGATGAAGCGCCGCGCCAAGCCGCGGCGGTCAGCATCGCGCCGGAATTATCTTGCACACCTCCACTCTTTCGATTAGCCACAAAGTTCTCATCAATTCATGAGGTTATCTTATGAACCCGACCATGCGGCAGCTCGAGGCGCTGGTCCTGGTCTATCGCCTCGGCAGCATCACGAAGGCGGCGGCCGAGCTGCGCGTCACGCAGTCGGCGATCAGCCTCCTGATCCGGCAGATCGAGGAGAATTTCCAACTCAAGCTGTTCGATCGGACGACGCGCGCGCTGCACCCGACGGCTGCGTGCAGGGAAGCAATCCCGGCAGCAGAGCGGATCCTGTCGAGCGCGCGGGGACTGTCACAGCACATGCGTGACCTCGTCGAAGTCAGAACGGGGCGGATCGCCGTCGCAGTCTCCGCCGGCGTCGCCTCGGCCCTGCTCCCGCGCATCCTGGCGAGGTTTCGGTCTCGCTATCCCGAGGTGAAGATCGATCTGTTCGATATCGCTCCCGATGAACTGCTGCCGTTCGTCACGGCGGGCCACGCCGAGTTCGGCATCGGCAGCTTCGAGGACGACGGCACCTCGGAAGCCCGGATCGAAACGCTGATGCAAACCCCGCTCTCGGCGATCGGGGTCAAGGACGGCCGGTTCGAGAAGCGCCGCCGCCTGACCTGGGCCGACCTCACCGCCTCCGACCTGATCGCGATGCGGCGCGGAACGCGAATCCGCACCCAGATCGACGAGGCCTTGGCGCAGACGGGGCAGGAGCTGAAGCCGGCCCTCGAAGTCTCGCTCATCACGACCGCCCTGGCACTCACGGCGGAAGGCGCCGGAATCAGCATTCTGCCCGCGCACATGCTGCCGAAGGCGCAGTTTCCGACCCTTGCGGCCGTTCCGCTCAGCCAGCCGATCGTCAACCGGCATGTCTCGCTGCTGAGCCGGGCCGACTTTACACTCTCGCCTGCAGCGGAGCAGTTCGCCGAGATCGCCAGGCGCGCCTTGTCGACGAAATAGCGGCCTGGGCCCCGGTGCTGTCTAGCCCTTGTCCCGCTTGCCGTCCTCGATCGGCACCACCGTGCCCTTGCCTGACATCGCCGACAGCGCCTCGAGCGCCTCCTCGCAGAAATCGGCGACCATCTGCTCGTGCCGGGCGCCGAGCTGAAGCAGCAGCAGGTTACCGAGGTCGAGCACGCCTTCCGCCTTCCCGTCAGGGAATCGCTTTTTCAGGATCCGCTCGTAATTCTCGTGCCGGTCGCGATGGTGCTCCAGCCGGTCCATCAGATCGGTGCGGATGGGCTCGATGTCGAGGCTGTCGAGCGCGTGCAGCCGGACCAGCAAATCGTCCTTGATCGAGGGCGGGGTGCTCGGTCGCGCGGCCCAGTGCCGCAGCGCTGTTCGGCCCTCGGAAGTCAGCGTATAGATGAGCTTATTGGGCTTGCCTGTCTGGACGACCTCACGGCCCTGGATGTAGCCGCGGTCGCGAAGCTTGGAGAGTTCGCGATAGATCTGCTGGTGGTCGGCTTTCCAAAAGAATCCGATCGAGGAATCGAATGTCTTGGCGAGCTCGTAGCCCGTCATCGGACGTTCCGTGAGGCATGCGAGGATTGCGTCGCCCAGCGCCATGGCACCAGCTCCCTTGAAGTCCCGATGATCTGGCTTGACTTTATGCGTATTGGTGCATATGCGTCAATGTGCATATGAGGTGAACTCGGGATTGGACCCAGGACCCGACCCGAAAACCCAGCGGAATCAACCTCCTCGCTACTGTGCATGGGGTTGTTTTCAAAGCTTTTGTCCAAGGCCTTGAGGGAGGCACCTGAGAATGACCGGCCTCGATTCCTGGTACGCCTACATGAAGTTCCACGACAGCGCCGCGCTGTGGGACCTGCTGCACCCCGACGCCGTCTTCGAAAGCCCCGTCGTGCATTCGCCGCAGCGCGGGCGCGACATCACTTTCAAATATCTCGCCAGCGCCGAGAAGGTGCTGGGCGGCCCCGGCTTCACCTATGTCGGGGAATGGACGAACGCGAGCGGCGCGGTGCTCGAGTTCAAGACCATGATCGACGGCATCGAGATCAACGGTGTCGACATCATCACTTTCGACAGCGAAGGGCGCATCACCCATTTCAAGGTGATGGTGCGTCCGCTCAAGGCCATCAACATGCTGCACCGCCTGATGGCGGAGCAGCTCGCCGCCCAATCCTAAGCGAACATCATCAGGCCCTTGCCGGGAGACCACCATGCCGATCTATAAAGCCCCCGTCGAAGACGTGAACTTCCTGCTCAACGACGTCTTCCAGATCGACCGCTACGACAATCTCGCCGGCTTCTCCGATGCCTCGAGCGACGTGCGCGAGGCCATCCTGGGCGAAGCCGCCAAGCTCGCCGAAGAGGTGCTGCAGCCGCTCAATCGCGTCGGTGATCTCGAAGGCTGCAAGCGCGCCGACGATGGCAGCGTCACCACGCCGAAGGGTTTCAAGCAAGCTTTCAAGCAGGTCGCCGAAGGCGGCTGGCTCGGCCTGTCGGCGCCGACCGAGTTCGGCGGCCAGGGCCTGCCGGTGACGCTCAGCCAGGCGGTCAACGAATTCCAGATCTCCGCCAACATGGCGTTCTCGATGTATGGCGGTCTCACCATGGGCGCGACCGCCGCATTGCTGGTGCACGGCAGCCCCGAGCAGAAGCAGACCTACGTTCCGAAGATGATCGCCGGCGAATGGACCGGCACCATGAACCTGACCGAGCCGCATTGCGGCACCGATCTCGGCATGCTCCGCACCAAGGCAGTGCGCCAGGCCGACGGCAGCTTCAAGATCACCGGCACCAAGATCTTCATCTCGGCCGGCGAGCATGATCTTGCCGACAACATCATCCACCTCGTGCTCGCCCGCATCGAGGGCGCACCTGGCGGCATCAAGGGCGTGTCGCTGTTCGTGGTGCCGAAATTCCTGGTGAATGCCGACGGTTCGGTCGGCGCACGCAATGGCGTCGTCTGCGGCTCGATCGAGCACAAGATGGGCATCCACGGCAACTCCACCTGCGTGATGAACTACGACAACGCCACCGGCTGGCTGATCGGCGAAGAGAACAAGGGCATGCAGGGCATGTTCGTGATGATGAACGAGGCACGCCTCGGCGTCGCCGTTCAAGGGCTCGCGCAGTCCGAGGTCGCCTATCAGAACGCGGTCGCCTATGCCCGCGAGCGCATCCAGGGCCGCGCGCTCACCGGCGTGAAGGCGCCGGACAAGCCGGCTGACCCGATCATCGTGCATCCCGACGTGCGCCGCACGCTGCTCTCGATCCGCGCCTTCAACGAGGCCGCACGCGCCTTCGTGATGTGGACCGCGCTGAAGAGCGACGTTGCTCATCGCTCCGAGGATCCGAAGGACCGCCAGTCCGCCGATGACCACATGGGCCTGATGACGCCGGTGCTGAAAGGCTTCCTCACCGACTATGGTTTCGCCAACGCGGTGCAGGCGCAACAGATGTATGGCGGTCACGGCTACATCGCCGAGCAGGGCATGGAACAGTTCGTGCGCGATGCGCGCATCGCCATGATCTATGAAGGCGCCAACGGTATCCAGGCGCTCGACCTCGTCGGCCGCAAGCTGCCGCGCGACGGCGGCCGTGCCATCATGGCCTTCTTCGGCGAGGTCATGACCTTTGCCAAGGAGAACGGCGGCGACGAGGCGCTGAAGCCTTTCATCACCCCGCTCTCGACCTCGCTTGGCCATCTCCAGCAGGCCACGACCTGGCTGATGCAGAACGCGATGGCAAAGCCGGACAATGCCGGTGCCGCCGCAACCGACTACCTGCATCTCTTCGGCTTCGTCGCGCTCGGCTACATGTGGGCGAAGATGGCGAAGGTGACGCAGGCGAAGATTGCCGCCAGCGGCGCGACGCCCTATCTCTCGACCAAGCTCGTCACCGGCCGGTTCTTCATGGAGCGGATGCTGCCGGAGACCGCCGCCAATCTCGCGCGCATCCAGTCCGGCTGCGCCACCATCATGGAACTGCCTGCGGAAGCGTTCTGATTTCCGCGCCATCAAATTTCGAACATCACATCAGGAGGGCGTCATGCCTGAGGCATTCATCTACGACCACGTTCGCACCCCGCGCGGTCGCGGCAAGGCGGACGGCGCGCTGCACGAAGTGACCGCGCTCGCGCTCGCCACCGTGCCGCTCAAGGCGCTGAAGGACCGCAACAACCTGCCCGAGGATTCCGTCGACGACGTGGTGCTCGGGATCGTTGATCCTGTCGGCGAAGCCGGTTCGGACATGGCGCGTTTTGCCGCCCTCAAGGCAGGCCTCGGCCAGAAAGTGCCGGGCGTGCAGATCAGCCGTTTCTGCGCCTCCGGCCTGGATGCCGTGAATTTCGGCGCGGCCCAGATCATCAGCGGCCAGCATGATCTCGTGATCGGCGGGGGCGCCGAATCGATGAGCCGCGTCGGCATGCTCGCTTCCGGCGGCGCGTGGGCAATGGATCCCTCGATCGCCGTGCCAACCTACTGCATGCCGCAGGGTATTTCGGCCGATCTGATCGCGACCAAATACGGCTTCTCGCGCGACGACGTCGACGCCTATGCGGTGCAGAGCCAGCAGCGCGCGGCCAAGGCCTGGGACGAGGGCCGTTTCGACAAGTCGGTGGTGCCGGTGAAGGACATCAACGGCCTCACCATCCTCGCCAAGGACGAGCATATGCGTCCCTCGACGACGATGCAGTCGCTGGCTCAGCTGCAGCCGTCGTTCACGATGATGGCGCAGATGGGCGGCTTCGACGGCGTCGCGGTGCAGTCGCATCCGGAGATCGAGCGCGTCAATTACGTGCACCACGCCGGCAATTCGTCGGGCATCGTCGACGGCGCCGGTGCCGTGCTGCTCGGCAGCAAGGAGGCGGGCGCGAAATATGGCCTGAAGCCGCGCGCAAGGATCCGTGCGTTCGCGAACATCGGCTCCGAGCCCGCGATGATGCTGACCGGTCCGGTCGACGTCACCGAAAAGCTATTCGCGCGCTCGGGCATGAAGAAATCGGACATCGACCTGTTCGAGCTCAACGAGGCGTTCGCTTCGGTCGTGCTGCGCTACATCCAGGCCTTCGACATCGACAACGCCAGGATCAACGTCAACGGCGGCGCCATTGCGCTCGGTCATCCGCTCGGCGCCACCGGCGCGATGATCCTGGGCACCGTGCTCGACGAGCTCGAGCGCACCAACAAGTCCACCGCCCTGGTTACGCTGTGCATCGGCGGCGGCATGGGCACCGCGACCATCATCGAGCGCGTCTAAGGGCAGGGAGCAACCAACATGTCATACAAGAATTTCAAGGTTGAGACCGATTCCGACGGCATCGCGCTCGTCACCTGGGACATCCCGGGCCGTTCGATGAACGTGCTCGACGAGACCTCGACCAATGAGCTCGACGCGATCGTCAAGACGACGACGGCTGACGCCGCGGTGAAGGGCGTCGTCATCACCTCGGCCAAGGAGGCGTTCTGCGCCGGCGCCGACCTCTCCATGCTCGAAGGCATGAACCAGGCCTACGCAAAGGTCTTCAAGGAACAGGGCGAGACCGCCGCGAACCAGATGCTGTTCGAGCAGAGCCGGCGCTTCTCGCAGGTGCTGCGCTCGATCGAAACGTCAGGCAAGCCGTGGGCGGCCGCGATCAACGGCCTCGCGCTCGGCGGCGGTTTCGAGATCACGCTGTGCTGCCACTACCGCGTGGCGGCGGAGAATCCCAAGACGCGGCTTGGCCTCCCCGAGGTCAAGGTCGGTCTCTTTCCCGGCGCCGGCGGCACGCAGCGCGTGCCGCGCCTGGTGCCGCCGCAGGACGCGATGACCATTCTGCTGAAGGGCGATCCGGTTACCATCGAGAAAGCGAAGCAGCTGAATCTCATTCACGCCATCGTTCCCGTTGCCGATCTCGTCAAGGCCGCCAAGGACTGGATCAAGGGCGGCGGCAAGGCTATTGCGCCCTGGGACGAGAAGGGTTTCAAGCTGCCCGGCGGCCCGGTGTTCTCCAAGGCCGGCATGATGATGTTCCCGGCCGGCAACGCGATCTATCGCCGCGAAACCTACGACAACTATCCGGCCGCACGCGCCATCATGAGCTGCGTCTATGAGGGCCTGCAGTTGCCGATCGATGCGGCGCTGCGCGTCGAGTCGCGCTATTTCACCTCGGTGCTGCGCTCGAAGGAAGCGGCGGCGATGATCCGAAGCCTGTTCCTGTCCATGCAGGAGCTGAACAAGGGCGCGCGCCGTCCGAAGGATGTACCGCCGACCAAGGTGAAGAAGATCGCTGTGATCGGCGCCGGCTTCATGGGCGCGAGCGTCGGTTACGTCTCGGCCCGCGCCGGGCTCGACGTCGTGCTGATCGATCGCGATCAGGAAAGCGCCGACAAGGGCAAGGCGCATGCGCAGAAGGTGATCGAGGACCAGATCAAGAAGGGCCGCGCCAAGCCTGAGGATGCCGAGAAGCTGCTTGCGCGCATCACGCCGACCGCGGACTATGCCGCGCTGAAGGACGTTGACCTCGTCATCGAGGCCGTGTTCGAGGACCGCAAGGTCAAGGCGGAGACGTTCGCCAAGGCGCAGGAGTATCTCAAGCCGGACGTGATCTTCGCCTCGAACACCTCGACCTTGCCGATCACTTCGCTGGCCGAGAGCTTCAAGGATCAGGGCAAGTTCGTCGGTATCCACTTCTTCTCGCCGGTCGAGAAGATGATGCTGGTCGAGATCATCCTCGGCAAGAACACCGGCGATGTCGCGCTCGCGACCGCGCTCGACTACGTCCGCCAGATCGGCAAGACGCCGATCGTGGTCAATGACTCCAGAGGCTTCTTCGCCAACCGCTGCGTCGGCCGCTACGTCGCTGAAGGCAACGAGATGTTCCTTGAAGGCGTACCGCCCGCGATGATCGAGAACTGCGCCAAGATGGCCGGCATGCCGGTCGGCCCGCTCTCGCTCTCGGACGAGGTCGCCCTCGATCTCGGCCTCAAGATCATGAAGGCCACTGAAGCCGATCTCGGTCCCAACGCCATCAACCCTGATCAGAAGAAACTGATGGTGGAGATGGTCGAGACTCAGGGACGCCTGGGCCGCAAGAACAGCAAGGGCTTCTATGACTATCCCGAGAAGGGCAAGGGTCAGAAGAGCCTGTGGCCGGGGCTCTCCGCGCTGCAGCCGAAGCAGCTCGATCCTGATACGCTCGACGTCGAGGAGCTGAAGCAGCGCTTCCTGGTCGTGCAGGCGGTGGAAGCCGCGCGGACGGTCGAGGATCACGTCATCACCGATCCGCGCGAGGCGGATGTCGGCTCGATCCTTGGTTTCGGCTTCGCGCCGTTCACCGGGGGGACGTTGTCCTACATCGACTTCATGGGCACGAAGAAGTTCGTCGAGCTCTGCCACAAGCTCGAGGCGAAGTACGGCTCGCGCTTCACGCCGCCGAAGCTGCTGGAAGAGATGGCGGCCAAGGGCGAAACCTTCTACGGCCGTTTCGCGCCGAAGAAGGCTGCTGCCTGATCAATTAGGTTCGTTCGAGTCCAGCAAGGCCGGATCATCGATCCGGCCTTTGTCTTTTGGGCAAATGTCATCACGGTTGCGTCAATTCTATTTACGTTTGTGGAACCAGTCATAGAGATCGCGTAGGAACCGCGGCAGAGCCCCTGCAGTTGCGATATCGTGCAAATGTCATAGACGCGTCAAAACAGCGCCGTTCTTTTGCTCTGCCTTGGCACCTCTCCTGCTACGGATCAGGCTGAAGAATCCGGTTGGGACACTTGCCGAAGCATCGGCAAGTTGAAGACGAAATAAGAAGGTGTCTTTGGTGAACTCTTTGGTGCTGCGGAAGACCGCGCTCGGTCGCGATCTCGCCGGGAAATATGTTGTTGCGCCGAGCCCTCGCCGACTCTCGCCGCAACAGAAGCCCGCGCGGCTGCGCCGCAAGGGACCGTTGCTTTGGGCTGCGCTGGCGCTACTTGTGATGGCGGCGGATTTTCTGGTCGCCTATCTCGCCTGGTTCGCCGTCGACTTCGTCATGAGATGAGACATCGCGCGCGTACAGCAGATATGATGCTGCGAGATAGGCGAGCTGAGTGGCGGCAAGACAGACGGCAATGATGATCACGCCCGCCATCATTCCGAACTCATAGGCGTGCAGAACTATCGCAGAGAAAACCGCAATTGGCGGCGAGATCACGACCAGCGCCCAGGTCCTGAACACGTAACCTGTCGCTACTCCTACCAACGCGCTTGCAGCGATCAGGACAATGGCGATCGTCAAGCTCAACTCCGATGAGAGTTCAAAAATCATTTAATCAATTCGGCAAGGCTCGCCCGCTTTGCCTGCAGTGACAAGACAGCACTGCTTACATTTGGCGAACAGTCGTTCATAAGTCTAACTAAGGTACGATGATCCGGCGAAACCGGTTCGCTTGCACGCCCGTCGGCAGCAAACGACAAGGGCCGGATCGTCGATCCGGCCCTCTCGATTGATCGCCGCTTGCGCCTCAGGCGGCCTGGATCAGCCCTTCCTTCTTCAGGGCTTCCTGCACCTTCGGTCGTGCCGCGACGCGGGCTTTATAGGCGGTGAGGTGCGGCATCGCCGAGAGGTCGAACTTCATCCGATCGCCCCAGGTCAGCATCGTGAAGAGGTAGCCGTCAGCGACCGAGAACTGCTTGCCCATGAGATAGTCGCGGCCGGCGAGTTCGCTGTCGATGTGCTTCAGCTTGCCCATGACGCGATCCTTGAAGAACGCCTTGGCTTCGTCGTTCAGCGCCGGAGCGAACAGCGGGCCAAAGCTCTTGTGCACCTCGGAGGTAAGGAAGTTCAGCCATTCGAGCAGTTTGTATCGCTCGGAGCTGTCGCGCGCGGGCGCCAGCGCCTTGGCCGGAGCCTTGTCGGCGATCATCTGGACAATGACCGGGCCTTCCGTCACGATCTCGCCGCTGTCGAGGCCCAGCGCGGGGACCTGACCCTTCGGATTGACCTTGAGATAATCGTCACCGTTCTCGAGCTTCTTGGCCCGAATATCGACCTTGACCAGTTCGTAAGGCAGGTCGGCCTCGAGAAGCGCGATGTGAGGGGACAGCGAGCAGGCGCCGGGCGAATAATACAGTTTCATGGAATTTCCTCCTCTTGACGCTTGGTGGGGGCGAAGGAATACCTACATGCACCTGCATGGAATAGTCAAGATTGATGCAGGTGCATCGAGTGAGGTAAGAAGCGGACGACGAGTTTGAGCGGCATCATGAAACGCAAACCATCAACCGAGGCAACCAGCGCCTGGATCCGTCTGATGCGGGTGCAGAGCCGTGTGCTCGACTGCGTCGAGCAGGATCTGAAGAAGGCCGGCTTCCCGCCGCTGGCCTGGTACGATGCCCTGCTTGAACTGTCGCGCGCGCCGAGCGGAGAGCTGCGGCCGGTGGAACTCGAGCGACAGATGCTGATCCCGCAATACTCCACCTCGCGCTTGATCGACCGCCTGGTCGATGAGGGGCTTGCCTGCCGGCGCGAATGCAAGATCGACAAGCGCGGCCAGTTCGTCGAGATCACGGAAGCCGGCCGCGAATTGCAGAAGCGGATGTGGGGCGCCTATTCGGCTGCGATCGAGAAATATGTCGGCTCGAAACTGTCGGATGCCGATGCCGTCAAGCTCAGCGGTCTGCTCGACCGGCTGGGCTGCTCCTGCGGCGAGATGAAGCTGCCGCCAGTCGTCAACGTCAACGCAAGCTCGCCGTCGCGATGATCGCGCGGCAAACCAGCACGTCGGCGCGCCCGGTGGGTTCGCGGACAATCCCCGTCACCTGGGCGCGTTCGGTCGAAGCGCTTCTGATTAGAGTTTGATATGGCGCGAGACCAAATCGATATGACGCCGCTGCAATCGCGCGACGAACTCGTCGCGTGGTTCGAGGCCGGCTGCAAGGACCCATCCGAATTCCGCATGGGCACCGAGCACGAGAAGACGCCGTTCACGCTCGAAGGCCATCGGCCGGTGCCTTACGAAGGCGCGCGCGGCATCGGCGCGCTGCTCGAAGGCATGAAGCTCCTGCTCGGTTGGGAGCCGATCATGGAGAAGGGCAACATCATCGGTCTCTACGACGTCACCGGCGGCGGCGCGATCTCGCTCGAGCCCGGTGGGCAGTTCGAGCTCTCGGGCGCGCCGGTCGAGACCGTGCACCAGACCCAGAGCGAGTTGATGGCGCACCTGGCGCAGGTGCGCGAGATCGCGACCCCGCTCGGCATCGGTTTCCTCGGCCTCGGCATGACGCCGTCCTGGTCGCGCGCCGACATCCCCGTGATGCCCAAGGGTCGCTACAAGATCATGACCAATTACATGCCGAAGGTCGGCCAATACGGCCTCGACATGATGTACCGGACATGCACGGTGCAGACCAATCTCGACTTCTCCTCCGAAGCCGACATGGTCAAGAAGCTGCGTGTTTCCCTGGCGCTCCAGCCGATCGCGACCGCCCTGTTTGCCAATTCGCCGTTCACCGAAGGCAAGCCGAACGGCTTCCTGTCCTTCCGCTCCGAGATCTGGCGCGACACCGATAACGCCCGCGCCGGCATGATGCCGTGGGCGTTCGAGGACGGCATGGGATTTGAACGCTATGTCGACTACGCGCTCGACGTGCCCATGTATTTCGTCAAGCGCGGCGACGATTACATCGACGTGTCCGGCTCCTCGTTCCGTGCATTCTTCGACGGCCGCAACAACAATTTGCCCGGCGAACGTCCCACGCTGTCGGACTGGGCCAACCATCTTTCGACGATCTTCCCGGAGGTGCGGCTCAAGCGCTATCTTGAAATGCGCGGCGCTGATGCTGGTCCGTGGGGCCGTCTGCCGGCGCTATCGGCGTTCTGGGCCGGGCTGCTCTATGACAATGTGTCGCTCGATGCCGCCTGGGACCTGGTGAAGCACTGGACCGCGCCAGAACGCCAGGCGCTCCGCGACGACGTGCCGCGCTTCGGCTTCAAGGCGCGGATCAAGGACCGCTATCTATTCGAGATCGCCAAGGAATGCCTCGTTCTGGCGCATGCCGGCCTGCGCCGTCGCGGCCGCATCGACGCGATCGGCCGCGACGAAACGCGGTATCTGGAGCCCCTCGATCGCATCATCGATTCCGGCCGGACGCCGGCCGAGGAGATGCTCGAGAAGTTCAACGGCGCCTGGAACGATTCAGTGGAACCGGTCTATGAGGAATACGCGTTCTAGATCCATGTCTAGGTGCGTTTTCTTCACGCGAACCGGGGTTCGCGTCGCTCGAAAACGCTTCCAGGCAAATTGCTCAACGATCGGGGCTTAGGCCGTTCATCGCCCATACAGGTTTGCGGCGATCAAATGACGGGCCGAAAAACCTGAGCGCCGTCAATAACTCGAAAGCTGTTCGATGGGAAAGGGCCGCCTGTCCGGGGCCGTCATGGCAAAGGTCATGCCCTGCGTCGTGGCATGTGTCACGCTGCTTTCGCTCGCCTTTGCGAGCGTGCCCGCGCGTGCCCAGACGGCATTCGACCGGCCCGGCGGCGATTACTTCAACACGCCGGTCACGTCAGGTGATCCCGAGGACTGCGCGCTGCTTTGTGAGCGCGATCGCAGGTGCCGCGCCTGGAGCTTCAGCTATCCCGATATCGACGGTGCTGCGGCGGTGTGCTGGCTCAAGAACACCGTGCCGCCGCGACAGCCCGCCAATTGCTGCATCTCCGGCGTGCGCGGCGCCGGCGTAATCGAGCCGCGCGTCGAGGGTGTCGAGACCTCGATCGACCGCCCCGGTGGGGATTTGCGCAATTTCGCGCTCAAGGAGGGCGAAGGCGAAGATGTCTGCAAGGCCGCGTGCACCGCCGACAACAAGTGCCGCGCCTTCACCTACGCCCGTCCCGGCTACACCGGGCGCGAGGCGCGCTGCTTCCTGAAAAAGGACATCAAGCCGCCGCGGCGGAAAGCGGGTTTCACATCGGGCGTTGTGCGCTGATGCTTGCTCTCGTGCCCCGGGCGCAGGCTCCCGGCTTTGCGTCGCGTCGTTCGTGCCGCGTTGCGGCCGGGACGCGAGGCTCTCAATTCGCTGCGATCACCGTCAGCTCCGGCCAGAGCCCCTTCCATCGCGTTGCCTTCGCGGCGTAATTCGCCACGGAAAAATTGAGCGCCCGGTTCGGCCGTACGATCAAACTTGCGATGTCATCGAAGCCATGCGGTACATAAACATCGAAACCGCTGTCCGTGCGCCGCAAGCCGACTTGCGTGTTCTGCGTGAGGAAGCGGTCGATACCGTCGGTCGAGCACGACAGCGGCGGATAAGGCAGTTCGTGCTTGGCCGGGTACCACAGATGCACGCGGGCCTGGTTGCGAATCTCGATCTTGGCGTCGAGATGGCCGAGCCGTGTCTGCAGCTTGCGGATCACCGCGTCTTCCGCGTCCCAGGAGGTGTCGGGGTCAAAGTAGAAGATATCGTAGTCGGCGATGCCATGATCGACGGCGCGGCCGGTGAGCACGTTCCACGCCGTTTGGACAAGGCATCCAGCGACCAGCCACGCATCCGGCAGCGCAAGCCGGCGGAGTTCGTCGATGATCACGCCGTTGACGGGATTTCGCAGGGCGAGTGCAAGGAATTCGTCTTTGCTCACCCTGCGATCAACTCAGTGCACGGCGGTGAAGAACCGCGCGAGGCGGAAGCCGGAGAGCCAGGTCCAGACCGGCTGGCCGCGCATGCCGAGATCCCAGGAGCCGAGCACGGCATCGGCACGGCCGACGAGATTGTCGATCGGCAGCAGGCCGACGCCGCCGGCGCGCAGCGGCACGCGGCTGTCAGCGGAATTGTCTCTGTTATCGCCGAGCACGAACAGATGACCGGGCGGCACGGTGACTTCGGGCGTGTTGTCGAGCTGGCCGTTGTCCCGCATCTTGAAGATCAGATGCGATACGCCGTTCGGCAGGGTCTCGACGTAGCGATAGGCCGGCTCGCTGCCGCCATTGTCGTCCTCGGCAGCACCAACGCCATCAGGCTTCAATTCGGCGGGGCGGTCATTGATGAACAGCTGGCCTTGCCGCATCTGGACGCGGTCACCGGGCAGACCGACGACCCGCTTGACCCAGGCCTGCGAGCGATCGCCAGGCCAGCGGAACACCACGACGTCGCCTTGCCTCGGCGTCTCAGCGAACACGCGGCCGGTCTCCGGCAGGTTGATCTGGATCGGCAGCGACGAGGTGCCGTAGCCATAAGGGAATTTCGAGGCGAGCAGCGCATCGCCAATCAGCAGCGTCGGCTCCATCGAGCCCGACGGCACGTAGAACGGCTCGGCCAGCGCACCCTTGGCGATGAAGACGGCGGCAACGATGCCGGCGAGCTGCGCGAGCTGCCCGGCCCAGCCGCTGCTCTTCCGCTTGGTGCTGACAGTTGCTTTCTCAACGCTCATGCGCCCGTTCCACCCACCGTAATGCGTTCCATCAGAAGCGAAGGCTGACCGACGCCGACAGGCACGCCCTGGCCGTTCTTGCCGCACGTGCCGATACCGGTATCGAGCGCCAGATCGTTGCCGATCATGCGGATGCGATGCAGGTCGGTCGGCCCGTTGCCGATCAGCATGGCGCCCTTCAGCGGCGCGCCCAGCTTGCCGTTCTCGATCTTGTAGGCCTCGGTGCACTGGAACACGTATTTGCCCGAGGTGATGTCGACCTGTCCGCCGCCGAAATTCGCGGCAAACACGCCGTTCTTCACCGACGCGAGGATCTCGGCCGGGTCGCGGTCGCCCGCGAGCATGTAGGTGTTGGTCATGCGCGGCATCGGCACATGGGCGTAGCCCTGCCGGCGGCCGTTGCCGGTCGGCTTCATGTTCATCAGCCGCGCGTTCTGGCGGTCCTGCATGTAGCCGACCAGAATGCCGTCCTCGATCAGCACGGTGCGATTGGTCGGCGTGCCCTCGTCGTCGATCGACAGCGAGCCGCGGCGCGAGGCAATCGTGCCGTCATCGACCACGGTGACGCCCTTGGCCGCGACCTGTTGGCCCATCAGGCCGGCGAAGGCCGACGTCTTCTTACGGTTGAAGTCGCCTTCGAGGCCGTGACCGACGGCTTCATGCAACATCACGCCGGGCCAGCCGGCCCCGAGCACGACGTCCATTTCGCCGGCGGGGGCGGGAATCGATTCCAGATTGACCAGCGCCTCGCGCAGCGCGCCGTCGGCGGCGTCGCGCCAGGATCGGGCCTCGATGAACTCTGCATAGCCGGCACGGCCGCCATAGCCCTTGCTGCCGCTCTCCTGGCGGTCGCCCTGACCGGCGACGACAGAGATATTGACGCGCACGAGCGGGCGGATGTCGCGATAGCTCTCGCCGTCGGGCCGCAGGATCTCGACCACCTGCCAGGTCGCGCCCAGGCTGACGCTGACCTGTCGCACCCGCGGATCCTTGTCGCGCAAGTACGAATCGATCTCGGCAAGCAGCTTGACCTTGGTCTCGAAGCCCGGCGCATCCAGCGGATTGTCATCGCCGTAAAGGCGCACATTGGTGTGCGGCGGCGGTGCGGCAAAGCTGCCGGAATAGCCGCCGCGGACGGCCGCGACCGCATCGGCCGCGCGAATCAGCGCCGGCAGGGACACGTCGGAGGAATGCGCGTAGCCGACCGCGTCGTCCTTGACGGCGCGCAGGCCGAACCCCTGCGAGGTGTCGTAGGTCGCCTGCTTCAGCCGTCCATTGTCGAACATCAGCGCTTCGGTCTGGCTGTACTCCAGAAACAATTCGCCGTCGTCGGCACCGGCAAGGCCGCGCGCGACCTCATGGCGAACCTGGTCGCGGTCGAGATTGGCGCGGTCGAGCAGGGAGGTCGTGGCAGGGTTGGTCATGCGTCCGTCCATTATCGGGGGATGTGAGGCAAGATAATGGTTTCCGGCGCGTTTCGCGAGGGTCGGGCTGTCACATTACGGAAACGATAGGTACAGCTTCCGCTTAAACTCGCTTTCAGTATTTCGGGCTATCGAGGACGAACCCACGGGTCGGAGCCGCCGGCAAAAGCATGTGGAATTCGCTGTTTGCGTTCTGGGATCGGTATCACGGCCTGATTATTGGTTTTGGCGTACTGGGCCTGGTCCTGCTTTTCAATCAGTTCATCTATCGTCGCTACTGGACCTCCTATCCCACTCGCGAGGCCTATATCGCAGCTCATCCCGGCTGCGACACGGCGGACGGCATCGTTTGCGCGACGTGCCGGCGAAAAGCACTGACCGGGCCGGTGGCCGGAAAAGGGCGCATCTATCGCTGCGACTGGTGCGACACGGAACTCTATCGCGTCGACGGGGCCTGAACGCTTCTACGGCAGCTTGTCGTAGCCCTCGCCGAGACCGTTGAGGCTGAGCGGGAAACCGATGCCCTCTTCCGGCGTCTCGAAGATGATGAAGGTCGCGGTCTTGGCGCTGCGGAGCTGGCCGAGCAGCTTGTCGTCCATGACGACCTCGGCGACGCAGCCATTGGGCAGGCAACGGACGAAGCCGGCGCGACCGACGTCCTGGTTATCGAGCTTCAGCCCGAGACCGGAGGGCAAGAGCACGCCCAGCGGGGCGACCACGCGCATCAGGCGGCTCTTCTGGTCGGCTGTCTTGAGCACGATCACGGTGAGGCCGGCATTGGAGCGGTCTTCCGCCACCACGCTCTGGATCAGGGCGCATTGCTCCGTCTGGGCGCCCGGCGGGGTGTCGCAGCGGATCTGCCAGTCGCCATGGACGGAGCGCACCGCGCCCTGCGCATGGGCGAGGCCGGGGAGGACGAGAAAAAGGGCGACAGCCAGAAGGCCGATCAGCGCCGTGAGACCGTCAGCCGGTCTTGCCATGCATCTCGATAGCCCCATCAGGGTCGGTCCCTCTGCTCGCTTGGATCGCTCGCGCTGGTGGACTGATACGGGAATGACGGCGTCTTGAAGGCAATTCACAAGCAAATTCCGCGCCGCCTTGGCCGCAATCGCCGCCACGAATCAGGTTCCTGCGCGGCCCTGCGCCTGTGCCTACAGCGGGCAATTCGGCTGTCAAGCCGCGCCCTCCCGGCAAGCGGTATTTTTGTCTGATCTTACTAGGAAATATCTTGCGGGTGATCGCTGGCAGAAGAGGCTCAAGACTGCATTGCGATAGATCAAGAATTATGGTTTGAGAGGCTTGATTTCGGCGTTCTAGCGATCTGGCCCCAATTCCTCCTAGAGGTGTTCTTGAGCGGCGGTTTGTCAGACGGGCGGATCGAATAAGCGTTCTCCCAACATAGGGGAATGCACTTGGGGTGATTTCGTAAGGGGAGCGCGAACGGCATGAGGATGTCGATGGGTCGGGTGGGCCGGCATTTGCTGGGAATGGCCACCATCGCCTTGGTGGCGACTGGCATCACGCTGATGACGGGTGGCGCGGCATTTGCCGAGCTCGGGCAGCCCGAGCCGTGGGAATGGCACCTGCAGGGCTCCGGTTCCCCGGTGATGGACAATATCGTCTGGTTTCACAATTTCTTGTCTGTGCTCATCATCGTCATCACGCTGTTCGTTCTGGCGCTGCTGGTGACCGTGGTCATGAAGTTCAACGCGAAGTCCAATCCGGTGCCGTCGCGGACCACGCACAACACGTTGATCGAGGTGGTGTGGACGCTGGTGCCGGTGCTGATCCTGGTCGGCATCGCGGTGCCGTCGTTCCGTCTGCTGTTCCTCGAACTCGACGTGCCGAAGGCGGATCTGACCGTCAAGGCGACCGGCAAGCAGTGGTACTGGTCCTACGCCTATCCCGACAACGGCAAGTTCGAGTTCGACTCGCTGATGGCCCAGGACAAGCAGCCCCGCCTGCTCGGCGTCGACAACGAGATGGTGGTGCCGGTCAACAAGGTGATTCGCGTCCAGGTCACCGGCACCGACGTCATCCACGCGTTCGCGCTGCCGGCGTTCGGCGTCAAGATCGACGCCATTCCGGGCCGGCTGAACGAGACCTGGTTCAAGGCCACCAAGACCGGCATGTTCTACGGCCAGTGCTCCGAGCTCTGCGGCAAGGACCATGCCTTCATGCCGATCGCGATTCGCGTGGTGAACGACCAGGAGTTCGCCTCCTGGGTGGAATCGGCGAAGAAGAAATATGCGAGCGGCGGCACCAGCACTTTCGCCTCCGCGGCCGGCCCGACGCAGTAGCATCGGGTGACGGTTGAGGGACTGAAAGCGACATAAAGGGCGGGACCTCCAAAGGTCCGAATGGGACGCAAGGCAGGATTTGAAAATGGCAACGAGCGCAGCGGTACACGGCGATCACGCCCACGGACACGACGAGCACGCCCATCCGACCGGATGGCGGCGCTACGTCTATTCGACCAACCACAAGGACATCGGCACGATGTACCTGGTGTTCGCGGTCATCGCCGGCATCATCGGTGCCGCGATGTCGATCGCGATCCGTGCCGAGTTGATGTATCCGGGCGTGCAGATATTCCACGAGACGCACACCTATAACGTGTTCGTGACCTCCCACGGTCTGATCATGATCTTCTTCATGGTCATGCCCGCGATGATCGGCGGCTTCGGCAACTGGTTCGTGCCGCTGATGATCGGTGCGCCCGACATGGCCTTTCCGCGCATGAACAACATCTCGTTCTGGCTGCTGCCGGCCTCCTTCGCGCTGCTGCTGCTGTCGACCTTCGTCGAGGGTGAGCCGGGCGCCAACGGCGTCGGTGCCGGCTGGACCATGTATGTGCCGCTGTCGAGCACCGGTCACCCCGGTCCGGCCGTCGACTTCGCGATCCTGTCGCTGCATCTGGCGGGCGCCTCGTCGATCCTCGGCGCCATCAACTTCATCACCACGATCTTCAACATGCGTGCGCCGGGCATGACCCTGCACAAGATGCCGCTGTTCGTCTGGTCGATCCTGGTGACGGTGTTCCTGCTGCTGTTGTCGCTGCCGGTGCTCGCCGGTGCGATCACCATGCTGCTCACCGACCGCAATTTCGGCACGACGTTCTTCGCGCCTGACGGTGGCGGCGACCCGGTCCTGTTCCAGCACCTGTTCTGGTTCTTCGGTCACCCCGAGGTGTACATCCTGATCCTGCCCGGCTTCGGCATGATCAGCCAGATCGTCTCGACCTTCTCGCGCAAGCCCGTGTTCGGCTATCTCGGCATGGCCTACGCCATGGTGGCGATCGGCGGCATCGGCTTCGTGGTGTGGGCGCACCACATGTACACGGTCGGCATGTCCTCGGCGACGCAGGCCTATTTCGTCGCCGCGACCATGGTCATCGCGGTTCCGACCGGCGTGAAGATCTTCTCCTGGATCGCCACGATGTGGGGCGGCTCGATCGAGTTCCGCGCCCCGATGATCTGGGCGGTGGGTTTCATCTTCCTGTTCACGGTCGGTGGCGTGACCGGCGTCGTGCTGGCGAACGCCGGCGTCGATCGCGTGCTCCAGGACACCTACTACGTCGTGGCCCACTTCCACTACGTGCTGTCGCTCGGCGCCGTGTTCGCGATCTTCGCGGGCTTCTACTACTGGTTCCCGAAGATGTCGGGCTACATGTACAACGAGACCGTCGCCAAGGCGCATTTCTGGGTCACGTTCGTCGGCGTCAACATGGTGTTCTTCCCGCAGCACTTCCTGGGCCTGTCGGGCATGCCGCGCCGTTATGTCGACTACCCCGATGCGTTCGCGGGCTGGAACTTCGTCTCGTCGATCGGTTCCTACATCTCCGGCTTCGGCGTGCTGATCTTCCTCTACTGCGTGCTCGACGCCTTCATGAAGAAGGTGCCGGCGGGCGACAATCCCTGGGGTGCAGGCGCCACCACGCTGGAATGGACGCTGCCCTCGCCGCCGCCCTTCCACCAGTTCGAAGTGCTGCCCCGCGTGCAGTAAGCCGGCTTCCGCGGCGCCCGAGACGGGCGCCGCGGCTGTATAAGGAAGCGAGTTGAATTCGTGTCCGTCCTCGACCACAACGCCATCGACATCAATCCCCGCATCTCCGAGGCGGAGGTCGGCGACTATCTCGCGCTGCTCAAGCCGCGGGTGATGTCGCTCGTGATCTTCACCGCGCTGGTCGGGATGGCGATGGCGCCCGGGCACTTCCACTTTGTGCTGGCGATCACCTCGCTGCTCTGCATCGCGGTCGGCGCAGGCGCCTCGGGCGCGCTCAACATGGCGCTCGAGGGCGACATCGACGCCAAGATGTCGCGCACCGCCAACCGTCCGATCCCGCGCGGCCGCATCACCCGGCCCGAGGCGATGGCGTTCGGCATGACACTCGCTTTCTTCTCGGTGATGACGCTCGGCATCCTCGTCAACTGGATCGCGGGCGCGCTGCTCGCCTTCACCATCTTCTTCTATGTCGTGATCTACACGATCGGCCTGAAGCGCTGGACCGCGCAGAACATCGTGATCGGCGGCGCCGCAGGTGCGCTGCCGCCGGTGGTAGCCTGGGCTGCCGTGACCGGCAGGGTCGATGTCGAGCCGCTGCTGCTCTTCGCCATCATCTTCTTCTGGACGCCGCCGCACTTCTGGGCGCTGGCACTGTTCCGCTCCGACGATTATGCGCGTGCCGGCATTCCGATGCTGCCGAACGTCGCCGGCCCGGACGCGACCCGCCTCCAGATCCTGCTCTACACCATCGTGTTGATCGCGGTGGCCGCGGCGCCTTGGGCGCTCGGCTATTTCGATGCCGTCTATGGCATCGTCTCGCTGATCCTTGGTGCTGGCATGCTGGTGCTCGCGATCAATGTCTATATGCGTCGCGAGCGCAGCCAGTCGCTGCGCGCCACGCGAAAACTGTTTGCTTTCTCGATCCTTTATCTGTTCGCGCTGTTCGCGACCCTGCTGGCCGAGGTCGTGGTGCGGGCGATTGCTCCGATGGTTGGGGGCGCGTGATCGCGGCGATGGCTGACAAACCCGAGCCAGATGGAATCGTCCTCACCGAGGCGCAGAAGAAGAGCCGTCGCCAGCGCTCGATCGCAATCGCGCTCGCGCTCGGTGTGCTCGTCGTCCTTTTCTTCGCCGTCACCATGGTCAAGGGACCGGCGGTTCTCGTTCGCCCAATGTGACAGATGGATCAGAAGCCGACCATATCGCGGGATCAGAGCCGGACGGCCGGGAAAGGCCGTTCAGGGGGCTTGGGTCGCGATGTGCTGGTCGCTTCGATCTGCGGCGGCGTGGTCGCGCTGATGGTCGGCGCATCCTATGCGGCTGTGCCGTTCTACAATTGGTTCTGCCGCGCCACCGGCTTCAATGGCACGACCCAGGTCGCAAAGTCGGCGCCCGCCACCGGTCCGATCGCACGGAAGATCGCGGTGCGTTTCGATTCCAACGTCGCGCCCGGCCTGCCTTGGAAGTTCGCGCCCGAGCAGACCGAAACCGAGGTCAATATCGGCCAGGTCACCACGATCTATTACACCGTGACCAACCAGGCCGCGCGCACCACCTCAGGGCAGGCCGCCTACAACGTCGCGCCGCTCACGGTTGGATCCTGTTTCCAGAAGATCAACTGCTTCTGCTTCAGCGAGCAGACCATGGGGCCCGGCGAGAAGCGCGAGATGCCTGTGGTGTTCTACGTCGATCCGTCGATCGTCAATGACCATGACAATGACGGCTTGAGCACGATCACATTGTCCTACACGTTCTATCCCGTGAAGGATCCGGTGGTGAAGCCGCTCGCATCCGGCGATGACGACAAACGCAAGGGAAATCTCCAGCCGCCGGGTTGACGCTCTGGGTTGGAACAAGGGGATAAGTGCCTGATAGGCACGGGATTGAGGAGACAGACCGCAATGGCTACGGCGCAAGGCAAGCATCACGACTACCATCTGGTCGATCCCTCTCCGTGGCCGGCGGTCGGCTCCGTCTCGGCCTTCATCATGGCGGTCGGTGCGATCTCCTGGATGCACCACATGTTCTCGGCCGCGCCGATCGTGTTCGGTGTCGGCACCGTCGGCGTGCTCTACACCATGGCGAGCTGGTGGGGCGACGTGATCAAGGAAGCCCAGTACAAGGGCGACCACACCCGCGTCGTG
The DNA here is from genome assembly GCF_028128765.1 of Bradyrhizobium sp. CCBAU 51627. GTDB lineage: Bacteria > Pseudomonadota > Alphaproteobacteria > Rhizobiales > Xanthobacteraceae > Bradyrhizobium. The sequence continues at coordinate 318,156 of NZ_LBJG01000023.1, read as the reverse complement.
CAGCTGCATCACCGCTACGGCATGATCCTGTTCATCGCCTCCGAGGTGATGTTCTTCGTCGCCTGGTTCTGGGCCTATTTCAATTCCGCGCTGTTTCCGGCCGACGCCGTCCACGCCACCCGTGATGCGGTGTTCGGCTGTGGCCTCGGCACCCAACCCGGCGCCTGCTCGGTGCCGGGCACCTGGCCGCCCCACGGCATCGAGACCTTCGATCCCTGGCATCTGCCGCTGCTCAACACGCTGATCCTGCTGACATCAGGCACCACGGTCACCTGGGCGCACCACGCGCTGCTGGAAAACGACCGGCAGGGTCTGAAGTACGGCCTGATCCTCACCATCCTCCTGGGCGCGACCTTCACCTGCGTGCAGGCCTATGAGTACAGCCATGCGGCGTTCTCGTTTGCCGGCAACGTCTACGGCGCGACCTTCTTCATGGCGACGGGCTTCCACGGCTTCCACGTGCTGGTTGGTACCATCTTCCTGATCGTCTGCCTGGCGCGCGCCTATGCCGGCCACTTCACGCCGAAGCAGCACCTCGGCTTCGAGTTCGCGGCGTGGTATTGGCACTTCGTCGACGTGGTCTGGCTGTTCCTGTTCCTGTGCATTTATGTCTGGGGACACGGCGCCGAGACCATGGCCCACGGCGCGCATTGAGCTTGCGACAGCTCGATTGGCAAAGGGCGGCCGCAAGGCCGCCCTTTCGCTTTCAGCGGCCGAGCCTTGGCCGAAACTGTGATAGGCTTGCAGATCATGAATGAACCCGTCGGCACTTCCGAAACCCAGCCCACGGTCCTGCAGAGCGCGCTGCGGGGCCTCGCTTGCAAATGTCCGCGCTGCGGTGAGGGCAAGCTCTATGCGGGCTTCCTGACTCTGGCGCCGTCCTGTGACCGCTGCGGCCTCGACTATGCCTTCATCGATTCCGGCGATGGTCCGGCGATCTTCATCATCATGCTGGCCGGCGCGATCGTGGTCGGCTGTGCACTCGTGGTCGAGGTCAAGTACCAGCCGCCGTTCTGGCTGCATGCCGTGTTGTGGCTGCCGCTGATTCTCGCCACCACGCTTCTGCCATTGCGCTCCATGAAATCGCTGTTGATCGCGCTGCAATTCCATCACAAGGCGGCGCCGGGCCGGCTGATCGACCGCGCGAAATGAACGAGACGGCGCGCAAGCCCCGCGCGGCCGGCTTCATGCTGTTCACGCTTCTGCTGACGGCGGCCTTCGTGGCGCTCGGTGTCTGGCAATTGCAGCGCCGCACCGCCAAGCACGCGCTGATTGCGGCTCTCACCGAGCGCCTTGCGGCAGCACCTGTCGCGCTGCCGCCGCCCGCGCAATGGGGCGCGCTGACGCCTGCGCGCGACGAATTTCGCCGCGTCAGCTTCAGCGCAACCTATGCGGCTTCGCCCGATGCGATGGTGTATTCGTCCGGCTCCGCCGTGCGCAAGGACGCGTCCGGCCCAGGCACCTGGGCCTTCCTGCCGGCGCGGCTGCCGGGCGGCGAGATCGTCGTGATCGATGCGGGCTTCGTCGAGAACACGATGCAGGATCGCAGTGTCGAGGATCGCGCGGTGAAGAAACTCGTCACCGGTGCGCCCCTCGCGCTGTCAGGCTATCTGCGCTTTCCGGAAGCTCCGGGATGGCTGACGCCGGCGGAGAACCGGGACAAGCGGCTGTGGTTCGTGCGCGATCACCTGGCGATCGCGCACGCTCTTGGTTGGGGCACGGTCGCGCCGTTCTACGTCGATCTCGAACAGCCCGCGCCCGAGAACGGCATTCCGCGCCCGGGCCCGCTCGACGTGCATCTGAAGGACGACCATCTGCAATACGCCATCACGTGGTTCACGCTTGCGGGCGCGGTCCTGGTGGTCTTCGCCGTCTGGATGAGAGGACGCAGAGCCGCCTAGATCCGTAGGTTCCCGGTCGGGATCCGGGATCGTCCGGACTTTATTATTCAGCGCCTATTCACGAAGGTGATCTTAAGCCGCCTCTGACTTTCTCCGCGGCAAACAGGATTGCTGGTGTGCGCGATTTCGATCAGATGGGACTTGCTGTCGATTGGGTGGATGCCTGCCGCAAGGGCGACCTCGCGACGCTGCTCGACCTCTACGCCGATGATGCCGAACTGAAGTGCACGTGCAACGGCCCGCGCCTTTATCGCGGCCGGAGCGAGCTCGAAGCCTATTGGGGACCCAGGCTCAGCGCTTTCTCGTCAGCGGGCTTCGGCCTCGAGGAGATCCATCCCGCGCAGAATGGCGTCGATCTCGAATTTTCCGTCGCGGGTTCGCTGCGCATCCGCGCCTCGTTTCGCTTCAGTGCAGACGGCAAGATCCACGGGACGCTGTGCGAACCGGCGCAGCAGGCCTCCCACGACGGCTGCGTCTGCTAGGGCGTTTCGAGCTTTCCATCGGAACGGGGCTCTAGGTTGATGGCGGCCCGTCTCGCCCCGTTTCCATCGGCAGGCGACAGCGAACATAGGTTCGTTCGTCCGCGCGCAGCAGTGAAAGAGATCCACTGAGCGCGCGCACGCGTTCATGCATGCCGGTCAGACCGCGGCCGAAGACATTGTCGGCGGGAAAGCCGCCGCCATCATCGGAGACTTCGATGCTGAGCGCAGCGCCTGATATCGCCGCCTCCACATGAGCATTGCTTGCTCTGGCGTGGCGCAGCACGTTGGTCAACGCCTCCTGAATCACGCGGTAGACGGTCTGGGCCAGCGGACCCTCGATCCTGTCGAGGCCGGGATCGATCGTCGTGGTGAGACCGATATGAGGCGACTGCCTGCGAAAATTCCGGAGCAGCGTCTGGACGCTGCCTTCGAGACCCAGTTCCTCGATGTAGAGCGGCCGCAGCCGGTCGAGGATGCGGCGGTTGGTCTGCTGGAGCGTCTCGACCGATCGCATCACCTCCTTTACGGAACTGCCGAGATGTCCCGCTTGCGGTGAAGCTTCGCCCAGCGCGATCGTGCCGGCGCGGATGCTGAACAGCAGCGGGCCGAGCTCGTCATGCAGCTCGCGAGCGAGATCGCGCCGCTCATCGTCCTGGAGCGACACGAGCCGGTGCAAGAGATCGCGATTGTCCCGACTCAATTGCGCGAGCGTCGTTGCCAGCGCATTGGCCTCCTCGCAGCTTTGTCGGATTTCCGGCGGCCCCGCGATCGGGATCGGCGTCGCATAATCGCCGCGCCGGATTCGGGTCAGGCCGGCGCCGAGGTTTTGCAGCGGCCGAAGCGCGGCACCTGCAAAGAAATAGGCGATCAATCCGGTCAGCACCATCAGCACTGCGGCGAGGCTCACCAGCGCCAGAAAGCCGATCCATTTCTCGAACAGGTCGGCGGAGAGATCGGGCATGAAGACGATGTCACCGACATGCCTGCCCTCGATCATGACGGGAGATGTCGCACCCTCGTCACGAAGGGCGATCAGGTCCACGAACCATCGCGGCACGCCATGCACATCGCGCAGGCCCTCCTTCGCGGAGAGCACAGGACCCGCGTCCACCGGCCGGAATTGAATATCAGAGGTGGGATCCAGGGATTGGACGAATGCGTCCAGCACCTTCCCTGGATTGTCGGAGGCGCCGAGCGCGCTGTTGAGTGCGACAGCGATCGTCTGAGTCGAGCGTCGGCCGGGCTCGCTCTCCTCGGCCAGCTGACCGGTGGCAAATGCCTGGAGCAGCACGCCGCTCAGGACCAGCGCGGCGACGAAGCTCAGTCCGAGCGGAAGAAACAGTTGAGTCCTGAATGAGAGCCGTTGCCACATTAGGTCAATTCTAACGCGCATCGACGGAATTTTCTCTTTCCATTTGTTCCCGCCGGTCTATGAGTCGACAAAACAGAGAGCGCGCAATGCAAGATACCGCCAAACCGGCGACCAAGGTTCTCATCGTCGACGATCACCCCGTGGTGCTGTCGGGGTGTCGCACCCTGTTTGCGTCCGATCATTCGATCCGGATCGACGAGGCGAGCGACGCCAAATCCGGACACCGGGCCTATATCAGCAAGCGCCCCGACGTGACCGTGATCGATATCAACCTGCCCGACCTCTCCGGTTTCGAGTTGATGCGGCGGATCCGCAAGGACGACCCGGACGCGAAGATCATCATGTTCAGCATGAACGACGATCCGGCCTTCGTGGTGCGCGCGGTGGAGCTCGGGGCGCAGGGCTACGTCTCCAAGGGCGACGATCCCCGCATCCTGCTCAAGGCCGTGCGCAAGGTGGTTGCGGGCGACCATTTCATTTCGCCGCAGCTTGCGGAGGCCGTGACCTTCTCCGGCGCTGCGATCAAGGCCAATCCGGCCTCGCAGATGACGCCGCGGGAGCTCGAAATCCTCCGCCTGCTCGGGCGCGGCAACAAGATCGTCGAAGTGGCCGGGGCGCTCGGCATTTCCTACAAGACCGTCGCCAACACCACCTCATTGCTCAAGCAGAAGCTCGGCGCCAAAAACCATTCCGACCTGATCCGGATTGCGGTGGAAATCGGCATGAATTGACCCCGCAGGGACCGAGCCGGTTGCTCCAGGATGCATCCGGCTCGGCCGACGGATCGGCGCTGCCGCTGTCCGGGCAATGCATGGACGACGGCTACCCCGATCCGCCGACACAATGGACCGACGAAGCGTTCGTTCCGTGTTCAATGCAGCGTTGCGGGAAAGATCGGTAATGCAGTGGTGCGGCGGCGAGTTTGATTGTCAATGCCGACGACTCATTTCGGGAAAAACAGGAACATTTGGCGACGCGCGCCGTTTTTTGTCCTTGACGATCTCACGACAGGCGACGATAGCTCGAACCAACGATTTCCGGGGGCAGGCGCCCCAACGCACTAAACCGGGTCTGCACACATCAACGACAGACCTTCCAAGAGAAGGGCTGCGGCATTGCTGCAGCCCTTTTTCGTTGGTCATGCTTGCCGCCGCGAAGCGGTTTCCCGATGCCGCAAAACACTCTATGGTGCCCGAAGTGCCTGTGATGGCGAACTAGGAACATTGTAAAATCAAAGGCTTAAGACCCGGATTCAGGTCGGGCCGGCCTTTGGAGGGCAGTTTGACTCGTTACATCTCGACCCGGGGCGAGGCCCCTGAGCTTGGCTTTTGCGACGTAATGCTGACCGGGCTTGCCCGCGACGGCGGCCTGTATGTGCCGGTAACCTGGCCGCAGCTCTCACGCGAGACCATCGCCGGCTTCTTTGGTCGTCCCTATTGGGAAGTCGCAGTCGACGTCATCCGGCCGTTCGTCGGCGGCGAGATTTCGGACGCCGAGCTCGGCCGCATGGCGAACGAGGCTTACGCCACCTTCCGTCATCCGGCCGTGGTGCCGCTGCGCCAGATGTCGCCGCACCAATTCGTGCTGGAGCTGTTCCACGGTCCGACGCTGGCCTTCAAGGACGTGGCGATGCAGCTGATCTCGCGGTTGATGGATCACGTGCTGGCCAAGCGCGGCCAGCGCACCACGATCGTGGTCGCCACCTCTGGCGACACCGGCGGCGCCGCGGTCGAAGCCTTCGCCGGCTTGGAGAACGTCGACCTCATCGTGCTGTTTCCGCACAAGCGCATCTCCGAGGTGCAGCAGCGGATGATGACGACGACGGGCGCCGCCAATGTCCGCGCGCTCGCCATTGAGGGCAATTTCGACGACTGCCAGGCGCTCGTGAAGGGGATGTTCAACAACCATCGCTTCCGCGATGCGACCGCGCTCTCCGGCGTCAATTCCATCAATTGGGCGCGCATCGTCGCGCAGGTGGTCTACTATTTCACCTCCGCGGTCGCCGCCGGCGCGCCGGCGCGGGCGGTGGACTTTATCGTGCCGACAGGCAATTTCGGCGATATTTTCGCAGGCTACGTCGCCAAGCGCATGGGTCTTCCCGTCCGCACGCTGCGCATCGCCGCCAATGTCAACGATATCCTCGCCCGCACGCTCAAGACCGGCATCTACGAGGTGCGCGAAGTGCACGCCACAGCCTCGCCTTCGATGGACATCCAGATCTCCTCGAATTTCGAACGGCTGCTGTTCGAAGCGAGCCGGCGCGATGCGCCCGCCGTGCGGCGGCTGATGGAGCAGCTCAAGCAGTCGGGCCGCTTCGTGCTGCCGGATGCGACGCTGGCCGCGATCCGCGAGGAATTCGACGCCGGCCGCGCCGACGAGACCGAAACCGCGGCGGCGATCCGCGCCGCCTGGCGCGAGGCCGGCGAGCTCGTCGATCCGCACACGGCGGTGGCGCTCGCGGTTGCCGATCGCGACACCACCGACACGACCGTGCCCAACATCGTGCTCTCCACCGCGCACCCGGCCAAATTCCCTGACGCCGTGGAGTCGGCTTGCGGCCAGCGGCCACAACTGCCGGCCTGGCTCGACGGTCTCATGACCAAATCCGAACACATGACGGTGATGAAGAACGATCAGTCCGAGGTGGAGCGGTTCGTGCTGTCGGTCAGCCGCGCCGCAAAACAGGGAGTTGTCGGATGAGCGTCGAGATCTCCAAGCTTGCCTCCGGCCTCACCGTCGTCACCGACAACATGCCGCACCTCGAGACCGCCGCGCTCGGCGTCTGGGCCGGCGTCGGCGGCCGCGACGAGAAGCCGAACGAGCATGGTATCTCGCATCTGCTCGAGCATATGGCGTTCAAGGGGACGACCGGTCGCTCCTCGCGCGAGATCGTGGAGGAGATCGAGGCGGTCGGCGGCGACCTCAATGCCGGCACCTCGACCGAGACGACATCCTATTACGCCCGAGTGATGAAGGCCGACGTGCCGCTGGCGCTCGACGTGCTCGCCGACATTCTGGCCAATCCCGCCTTCGAGCCGGACGAGCTCGAGCGCGAGAAGAACGTCATCGTGCAGGAGATCGGCGCGGCCCAGGACACGCCCGACGACGTCGTGTTCGAGCATCTCAACGAGCTCTGCTATCCCGACCAGCCGATGGGGCGTTCGCTGCTCGGCACCGCCAAGACGCTAAAAAGCTTCAACCGCGACTCGCTGCGCAATTATCTCTCGACGCATTATCGCGGCCCCGACATGGTGGTGGCGGCGGCCGGTGCCGTCGACCACGAGCAGGTCGTCGCCGAGGCCGAGAGGCGCTTTGCGAGTTTCGAGGCAACGCCGGGGCCGAAGCCACAGGCAGCCCGGTTCGGCAAGGGCGGCGCCAAGGTCGTGCATCGCGAGCTGGAACAGGCGCATCTGACGCTGGCGCTGGAAGGTGTGCCGCAGACCGACCTGTCGCTGTTCTCGCTCCAGGTCTTCACCAACATCCTCGGCGGCGGGATGTCGTCGCGGCTGTTCCAGGAAGTGCGCGAGAAGCGCGGCCTCTGCTACTCCATCTACACCTTCCACGCGCCCTATACCGACACCGGCTTCTTCGGTCTCTACACCGGCACCGATCCGGCCGACGCGCCGGAGATGATGGAGGTCGTGGTCGACATCATGAATGATTCGGTGGAGACGCTGACCGAGGCCGAGATTGCACGGGCCAAGGCGCAGATGAAGGCGGGTCTGTTGATGGCGCTGGAGAGCTGCTCGTCACGCGCCGAGCAGCTCGCCCGGCACGTGCTGGCCTATGGACGGCCGCAGACGGTGCAGGAGCTGGTGGCCCGGATCGACGCCGTCAGCATCGAATCAACCCGCGATGCGGCGCGTGCGCTGCTTTCGCGCAGCCGGCCTGCGGTTGTCGCGTTGGGCAGCGGCAGGGGTCTGGACACGGCGGTGTCTTTTGCGGAAGGATTGACCCGGGCGCGCGCCAAGGCGCGGCTGCATTAGGAGCCGCGCTGGCGGACCGTCCGCCCCGGGAAGCATCACCATGGCCCTCTTTCGCCTGCCCTCCAGTGGACCTGCTGCCCTCGCCCCCCGCGGCAATGGGCTGCTGTTGCGCGCGCCACAGATGTCGGACTTTCTGCAATGGGCGCATTTACGCGAGACCAGCCGCGATTACCTGACGCCGTGGGAACCGATCTGGCCATCGGACGACCTGACCCGGTCCGGCTTCCGCCGCCGCCTGCGTCGCTATTCCGAGGACATCGCGGCGGACCGTTCCTATCCGTTTCTGATCTTCCGCGAGCTCGACGGCGCCATGGTCGGCGGCATCACGCTCGCCAATGTCCGTCGCGGCATCGTTCAGGCCGGCACGATCGGCTATTGGGTCGGCCAGCCCCATGCGCATCGGGGCTACATGACGGCGGCGCTGCGGGTGCTGTTGCCGACGCTGTTCGGCGAGCTCAATCTGCATCGCGTCGAGGCCGCCTGCATCCCCACCAATGCGCCGTCGATCCGGGTGCTGGAGAAGTGCGGCTTCTCCCGCGAAGGGCTGGCGCGCCGCTATCTCTGCATCAACGGCATCTGGCAGGACCACCTGCTGTTCGGTCTGCTGCACGAGGATTTCCGCGGCTGAGCCGCACCCCGCTGCGCGACGGAATCACCACTTTTTGCTGCCTTGGGATCGCCGATTTTGGCGATATAACCCCGCTGGCCGGCCGATCGGCCGGAACGTTGCCATGGAGTACTGCCGTTCATGAATGAGCTTCGATCATTGCGGAATGCGCTGCGGCGGGGCCCGGTGATCGCGCTGGCGCTCGCGGTTTCATTTGCGGCTGTCTCGCCGGTTGCCGCGCAGTCATTGACCGATCGCTTCAAGAGCCTGTTCGGCGGCAAATCGGACGAGCCTGCCCAGCCCAAGCCGGCGCCTGCACCGGGCCAGCCGGTCGATGACGACCTTGAGTGCCCGCAGGTCACGGTGCGCGCCGGTGCCTCGACCTATGGCGTGGGAGCGACCGGCAAGCCCGCCGTCGGCAACGACGTGCGCTTCCAGGCCTCGATCACCAAGATGGCACGTGAATGCGTTCGCAACGGCGGCGAGATCACCGCGCACATCGGCATTCAGGGCCGCGTCATCGCAGGGCCCGCCGGCGCGCCTCCCACGGTCGAGGTTCCCCTGCGCGTCGCCGTGGTGCAGGGCGGCGTCGGCGAGAAGGTGATCGCCTCGAAGGCCTATCGGACCACGGTCCAGATGTCCGAGGACGGCAGCGTGCCGTTCACCTTCGTCGCCGAGGACCTGTCCTATCCGGTGCCGTCGGCCGCAGTCGCCGATTCCTACATCTTCTATGTCGGATTCGACCCGCAGGCGCTGTCGCCGGAGCCGAAGCCGCGGAAGAAGAAACAGCGCTAGAATTTGCGAAGGCCGTCATGCGCGGGCTTGGTCCGGGCATCGACGTTTCGGTCACGACCTGAAAAGAACGTGGATGGCCGGGACAAGCCCGGCCGTGACAACGATGAGAGATCCAGTCCAAATCAAAAAAGCCGGCGCTCATCGCGCCGGCTTTTTGATTGGTGAGGCGTCTGCCCTCAGTTCAGCTTCTGGCGAACCTCGGTGATGCCCTTGGCGAGCAGATCGTCGGCGACCTGGCCCTTGACCGACTGCGACAGGATCGTGGAGGCGGCCTGGACGGCGGCTTCCGCGGCTGCGGCGCGGACGTCGGCCAGCGCCTGGGCCTCGGCGAGCGCGATCTTGCTCTCCGCGGTCTTGGTGCGGCGGGCGACGAAGTCTTCCATCTTCGCCTTCGCCTCGGTCGCGATGCGCTCGGCTTCGGACTTGGCATTGGCGATGATGTCGGCGGCCTCGCGTTCGGCCGCAGCGCTGCGCGCCTTGTAGTCCGCAAGCACCTTGGCGGCTTCCTGCTTGAGGCGCATCGCGTCGTCGAGTTCGGCCTTGATGCGTTCGGCGCGATGATCGAGCGCAGCCACCGCCTTCTTGAAGACCCCGAGATAGCCGAACACGACCATCAGGACGACGAAGGCGATGGCGACCCAGGTTTCAGGATCGAAGAACATGTCGACTAACCCTTCAAGGACGCATCAACGGCAGCATTGACCGACGCTGCATCCGGAACGACGCCGGTGAGCTGCTGGACGATGGTGCCGGCCGCATCGGCCGCAATGCCGCGGACGTTGCTCATGGCGGTCGCACGGGTCGAGGCGATGGTTTTTTCCGCCTCGGCGAGCTTCTTCGCCAGCTGCTCTTCCAGGGTCTTGCGCTCGGCTTCCGCCTGCGCATTCGCCTGGTCGCGGGATTCGTTGCCGATCGCCTGCGCCCGCGAGCGCGCCGAAGCGAGCTCGCCTTCATAGGCCTTCAGCGCCGCTTCGGACTGATCCTTCAGCGTCTGCGCCTCGGCGAGGTCACCCTCGATCCTGTTCTGGCGCGCCTCGATCGCACCGCCGACCTTCGGCAGAGCGAGCTTGGACACGATCACGTAAAGCACGACGAAGAAGATCGCGAGCGACACCAGCTGCGAAGCGAAGGTGCTGCTCTCGAACGGCGGAAACGCGCCGCTGTGATGACCGCCGTCGGCTTCGGTGTGGGCGCCGGTCTCGGGACCTTTCGCCTCGCCATGACTCTCGGCCATGGAGTACTCCTGTTGCTGTCACGCGCCGCTTCGGATGAAGCGGCGCGAAAGAAGTCGTTCTTCAGAAAACGAACAGCAGAAGCAGCGCGATCAGCAGCGAGAAGATGCCGAGCGCTTCGGTCACGGCGAAGCCGAAGATCAGGTTGCCGAACTGGCCCTGCGCGGCCGACGGATTGCGGACGGCAGCGGCGAGGTAGTTGCCGAAGATCACGCCCACGCCGACGCCCGCACCGCCCATGCCGATGCACGCGATGCCCGCGCCGATGAGTTTTGCTGCTGTCGCGTCCATTTTAGGCTCCTTGAAAGAAAGATAGGGTTGTGGGTGGAAATTCCCAGGACCGCTCAGTGTCCCGGATGAATGGCGTCGTTGAGGTAGATGCAGGTCAGGATCGCAAACACATAGGCCTGCAGGAACGCGACCAGGATCTCGAGAGCGTACAGCGAGATCGTGAGCGCCAGCGGCAGCACGCCGCCGACCCAGCCGATGGCGCCGAGCGAGAAGCCGAGCATGGCGACGAAACCCGCGAACACTTTCAGCGCGATGTGGCCGGCCAGCATGTTGGCGAACAGACGGACGCTGTGGGAGACCGGCCGCAGGAAGAACGACAGGACCTCGATGAACATGACCAGCGGCAGGATGTAGCCGGGGACGCCGTGAGGAACGAAAATCTTGAAGAACTTCAGGCCGTTCTTGGCGACGCCGTAGATCAGCACCGTGAAGAAGACCAGGAGCGCCAGCGCCACGGTGACGATCAGATGGCTCGCGATCGTGAAGGTATAGGGGATGACGCCGACCAGGTTCGAGACGCAGAGGAACATGAACAGCGAGAACACCAGCGGAAAGAACTTCATGCCTTCCGCGCCGGCCGTCGAACGGATGGTCGAGGCGACGAACTCGTAGGAAATCTCAGCGACCGATTGCAGGCGGCCGGGAACGAGCTGCGTGCCGCTGGCCAGCATCAGGATCGAGATGATGGCGACCGCCACCAGCATGTAGAGCGACGAATTGGTGAACGCGATCGTATGATTGCCGATGTGGCCGATCGTGAAGAGAGGCTCGATGTTGAACTGGTGGATCGGATCGATTTTCATCGGCGCGGCATCTCTTGGTCTGCCGGGCAATGCCGGCTGGTCTTGGTCTGCCGGCCGGGCCGGCCCGCACCGGCGAAACCGGTGCGATCAACTCCTCAACGATGAGGATCGGCCTCAAGAACCACCGCGCCTGTTCTGACCCGCGCCCGCCGATCTCACCACATTCACCACGCCGGCCACGAAGCCCAGCAGCGTGAACACGATAAATCCGAAAGGCGACGTCGACAGCAAACGGTCGAAACCCCAGCCAATCCCCGCTCCGACCACGACCCCGGCGATCAACTCGGAGGATAACCGAAAACCAAGCGCCATCGCCGAGGCTCTGGCCGCTCCGTCTCCACCGTCACCTGCGGGTTGCTCAGTCTTGATGTGGCGGCCGCGTAATTCGGACAACCGCTGATCAAGATTTCCGAGCCGTTCGGAAAGCGCAGCTTCCTCGGGCGATCTATCGCGATCTCCATTCTCGCTGTGTCCCGTGTCTTGAGCCATGCCACGAAGACCCGAAACGCTGCGGTTGAATGGAAATTACGCCCGCCACCCTCAAAAGCCGCGCGGACCATACTGACCGCACATAATCAAGTCAAGCCAAGTCACGATCGCGTCGTGTTCTATTATGTGGCTGATTTAATTGGAGATATTGCCTTGTGCGCCAGCGCTGCACACAGCGTGACGCCGCACCGCAGCAGCCTTGCGCGCGATCCGCCGATATGGCTGACATTTGGCCGCTGCTTTCGGGATCAAAGCGACGGCGGCTGCCGTTGATTTCGCAGCTGCGGTTTTCGGCCGCGGACTCGGCTGACCGGCGATGCGCCGTCGCCCGCCGGGGTGTAGAATTCCGAAGGGATGTGCCACCCGTGCGGCGTGGCGGAGAGCGCGATGAGACCTGTGAAGTCATCCACAACATCATGGCTTGCCGCGGCGATCGTTGCTGTGGCGGCGGCCAGCGGCGGCGTGGCTGCCGCGCAATCCGCCCCCGATGGCGACAACGGCCGTTACAGCATGACGCCGATCCCGGAAGGCGTGCTGCGGCTCGACACCCGCACCGGTGCAGTCTCGACCTGCACCAAGAATGAGGCCGGGTGGGCCTGTTATGCCGTGCCCGACGAACGCTCCGCGCTCGATGCGGAGATCGGCCGGCTCGAGGCCGAGGTCGAGAAGCTCAAGGGACAGCTCGCGGCCGGGCCGACCGTATCAGGCAAGATCGACGAGGCGTTGCCGAAATCCGATTCCCTCAAGAAGGCCGAGCCGCAACCACGGGAGCCGAAAGCCGCCGAGGGTGACCGCAGGCTCGAGATCCCGTTGCCGAGCGACCAGGACCTCGACCGCGTAATGTCGTTCCTGGAAAAGGCGTGGCGCCGGCTGATCGACATGGCCAATCGCGTGCAGAAGGACGTGTCGGGCAGGATCTGAGGACCCGTTCGCGCAATCGGAGCGTTGAAGTGCCCTAGGGTGGTCAAAGGCGCAAGGCGCCGTGCCCACGATCTTGATGTCGTTGCACGTATTCGTGGGCACGCTTCGCATTGCCCACCCTGCGGCAGCGTTCGAGTTGAGAGATCTATTATGATAACGTCCAAATCCATCACGCGCTCGGCGCCATCGTCGGTGCAAGCAAACACGATCGTCTCGTCGCTGCTCACCGTGCAGACACAAGGGCGCGGATTCACCGACCTCACCAGCGAGGCCGCGAAATTTGTCGCTGAGGCCCGCGCGCGCGACGGCGCGTTGACGCTGTTCATCCGCCATACCTCGGCGTCGCTGACGATCCAGGAGAATGCCGATCCTTCGGTCCTCGTCGATCTCACCACCGCGTTGTCGCGGCTCGCGCCGGAGAACGTGCCCTGGACTCATGATACCGAAGGGCCGGACGACATGCCGGCCCACATCAAGACGATGCTGACAGGACCCTCGCTCCAGGTCCCCGTCCTGGACGGCAAGCTCGCGCTCGGCACCTGGCAGGCGATCTATCTGATCGAGCATCGCGCGCGACCGCACCGGCGCGAGATCGTACTGCAATTCATCGGCAGCAACGCATAGACACCAAAATGAAACCGGCCGCGGAATGTCCGCGGCCGGGTTGACTTGCTGTGAGGCCGGAGCCGTGGGCTCCGGCCAGTTTCGACTAGATCTGCTTGATGTCGATGTCCTTGGTCTCGGGCAGGAACAGGAAGCCGACGACAAGGCTCATTGCCGCAATGGCGACCGGATACCAAAGGCCGGAATAGATGTTTCCGGTGGCCGCCACGATCGCAAACACCGTCGCCGGTAGGAAGCCGCCGAACCAGCCGTTGCCGATGTGGTAGGGCAGCGACATGCCGCTGTAACGGATGCGGCTCGGGAACAACTCAACCAGCCACGCCGCGATCGGTGCGTAGACCAGCGTCACGTAGATCACGAGAACCCAGAGCAGGATCGTCGTCATGACATAGTTGATGTCGTTCGGATCGGCAGAGGCCGGGTAGCCGTGGGTCTTGATCGCTGCAGGCAACGCCTTGGCGAAATCCGCCGACGTGGCCGTGAGCGTCTGCTCGCCGATCTTGACCGTCGCCGGGGTGCCCTTCGGCGCATCCTGGTTCTGGTAGTTCACCGACAGGTTCACCAGCGCGGCCTTGGCGATGTCGCAGCCGGTGGTGAACTTCTCAGTGCCCGTCGCCTTGAACTGGAACGAGCATTCGCTGGGGTCGGCGATAACAGTCACCGGCGCAGACGCCAGCGCGGCTTCCAGCTTCGGGTTGGCAAAGTGGGTAATGCCCTTGAAGACCGGGAAGTAGGTCACCGCCGCAAGCAGGAAGCCGGCGAGGATGATCGGCTTGCGGCCGATCTTGTCGGACAGTATGCCGAAGATGACGAAGAAGGGCGTACCCAGCGCCAGCGCGACCACGATCATGATCTGCGACGGGACGGCAGGCACCTTCAGGGTCTGGGTCAGGAAGAACAGCGCGTAGAACTGTCCGCCGTACCACACCACCGCTTCACCCGCGGTCGCGCCGAGCAGGGCGAGGATCGCGATCTTGGCATTGTTCCATTCGCCGAAGGCTTCGGTGAGCGGACGCTTCGACGTCTTGCCCTCTTCCTTCATGCGCTGGAACACCGGCGATTCGTTCAGGCTCAAACGAATCCAGATCGAAACCGCCAGCAGCACGCCGGAGAGCAGGAACGGAATGCGCCAGCCCCAATCTCCGAACGACTCTTCGCCCATGACGGTGCGGATTCCGAGGATCAGCAGAAGCGCCAGGAACAGACCGAGCGTCGCCGTGGTCTGGATCCAGGAAGTATAATAGCCGCGCTTGCCTTGGGGAGCGTGCTCCGCGACGTAGGTCGCCGCGCCGCCATACTCGCCGCCCAGCGCGAGACCCTGGATCAGGCGCAGGCCGATCAGCACAATCGGCGCGGCGATGCCCCAGGTCGCATAGCCCGGCAGCAGGCCGATGAAGAACGTGCCGATGCCCATCAGCGTCATGGTGACGAGGAAGGTGTATTTGCGGCCGATCATGTCGCCGAGGCGACCGAAGATCAGCGCGCCGAAGGGGCGGACGGCAAAGCCCGCCGCGAAGGCGAGCAGCGCGAAGATGAAGCCGACATTCGGCGGCACGTTCGAGAAGAAGTATTTTGCCAGGAAGGCGCCCAGCGTGCCGTAGATGTAGAAGTCGTACCACTCGAACACGGTGCCGAGCGAGGATGCGAAAATGACCTTTCGCTCCTCGGCAGTCATTCCTCCAGCGCGGACCCCTGAGCCCGCTGTGGCAGCCATTGTCATCGTTTCGCTCCCAGAGTTAGTGCAAAGCCGCGCGTCCGGACCGGCCGGATCAATTTAGGCTTGCGCTGAAAGTAACATCGGCGTGATACCCGCCCCAATAAGACTTTCGGCCTTTCGCACTGACGCGCAACTGACAGTGCGGAGTTATAGTGCCGTGCCACGCGGCTGGCCGATTAACCCCTTTCCCGCAAAGGAATAATGTGCCCTTGCATGCCACGGCCTGTCGGGGAAGAATTGACCATTGCGCCGGTCCAGACTACTGGCCCGGTGACGAAACGACAGCAAGAGATCGATGAACGCTCCCTCCACCCATCTCGTCATTGCCGACGACCATCCGCTGTTCCGCGATGCTCTGCGGCAGGCGGTGGCAGGCGTCCTGAGCACGGCGAAGTTCGACGAGGCCGGCTCGTTCGAGGATCTGACCAAGCTCCTGGAACAGACCTCCGACGTTGATCTGGTCCTGCTCGATCTCTCGATGCCGGGCATTTCCGGCTTCTCCGGGCTGATCTATCTGCGTGCGCAATATCCCGCGATCCCGGTGGTGATCGTCTCGGCCTCGGACGACAGTGCCACGATCCGGCGCTCGCTCGATTTCGGCGCCTCGGGCTTCATTCCGAAGCGGTTCGGCGTCGAGACCTTGCGCGACGCCATCCTCAAGGTGATGGAGGGGGACGTCTGGGTTCCCGCCGACACCGACCTGTCGGCGGCCGCCGACCCCGAGATGACGAAGCTGCGCGACCGGCTGGTGACGCTGACGCCGCAGCAGGTGCGGGTGTTGATGATGTTGTCGGAGGGACTGTTGAACAAGCAGATCGCCTACGAACTCGGCGTCTCCGAGGCGACCATCAAGGCCCATGTCTCGGCGATCCTGCAAAAGCTCGGTGTGGAAAGCCGGACCCAGGCGGTGATCGCGGCCGCCAAGATCGCCGGCGGCCAGTGGACGCAGGGCACGCCTGCGGGGTAGTCGCGTAGCCATGCGGGCTACAAGACCTTGGCAGTTCGTCGGCCGAAACAGCAATTGCTGGGTCAACCGCCGTCCCTCAAAATATTCCGCTTTACCGAAATTCGGATTTGTCGTATATGTTGCCCATCCTGATCCGGCGAAAAGGGGCGGTCGTCCGTCGTCACGAACCGTGGATCAGGTTGCGGTGGACGCTGGCAGCGCCGTCGCGGATGCGAGCGCAGGGCGGAACCCGTGAGCGACTTGCAAGCCGCGTGGACGAACGGTGCTCGATGTCCGCAAAGCCTTGTGGCTGAGCGGAAAGCCTGCGTACGGCAAAACCGTGTGGTCCCGGCCGTCGTTGCTACGGTCAAGTCTTGCGGATGCGGCATTGGCGCCGACCGGCGCGCTGCCGGTGACTTCCGCAACGCGAGGGAGGCCAGAAGGAATTCGGCTCCCGGGAGAGCACGGCATAAGCCGTCCGACCACTGCGCAGGGAAGGCCGTGTGTTCGGCTTCACCTGTATGCTGCTGTGCGGTCTTCTTGCGCTACACTTTCGCGCAGCGGACCGCGGGTGCCAGCTGGCACCCGGCCTTCCCTGCGCCCTTTTCATTGAGGGCGTGACACGGAGAGCAAAACTCGGGCGAAACGCGCCGCGAGAATGCGAAGGTGTGTCTGCAGAATGAAACGCGAGCTGGAAGAGGCGCCGGCCCTTATTCCGCCGCCACCATCTGCTGGGTGCGCCACTGCCCCAGCAGAGCCCGCAGCGAGGCCGGCTTCACCGGCTTGTTCAGCACCGCGATCTTCTCGTCGCGCGCCGCCATTTGCACGGCAGGACTGCGATCAGCCGTGATCAGGATCGCGGGAATGGTATCGCCGAAGCGGCGGCGAATCTCGCGGATGGCGGCGATGCCGTTGCCGCGGTCGAGGTGATAGTCGACGAGCAGCCCTGTGACGCGCCGGCCGGCGGCTTCGATGGCGGCGATTGCGCCTTCGGGATCGGCGACCGCGATCACCTCAGCGTCCCAGGCCTTGAGCAGCGTCCGCATGCCGTCGAGGATTGCGGCGTCGTTCTCGATGCAGACGATCAGTGCGCCGGAGATCGAGGTGCGGGCCAGCGGCGTTGCGCTGGTCACCGCGGCGGTCAGCGTCACGGCCTTCGCCGTCGGCACTGTCACGGAGAACAGCGAGCCGCCGCCGGCATTGGCATCGATGGTGATGCCGTGGTCCAGCACGCGCGCCAGCCGCTCCACGATCGAGAGTCCCAATCCCAGCCCGCGCGCGATCCGTGCGCCCTGCTCGAGGCGGTGGAATTCCTTGAAGATCTCGCCGCGCTTGACCGCGGGAATGCCGACGCCGGTGTCGTAGACGCAGATCTTGAGCGAGGCGCCGTGGCGGCGGCAGCCGACCAGCACGCGTCCGCGCGGGGTGTACTTGATCGCGTTCGAGATCAGGTTCTGCAACAGTCGCCGCAGCAGCAGCCGATCCGACGCGACCGGCAGCGAGCAGGGCACGAAGGTGAGATCGAGGCCCTTGGCGCGCGCGATCGGCGCGAACTCGATCTCCAGCGAGCGCATCAGATCGGCCATCTTGAAGCTCGAGATCGAGGTCGTCATCGCGCCGGCATCGAGCCTGGAGATGTCGAGCAGCGCGCCGAGGATCTCCTCGATGGCCTGCAGCGACTCGTCGATGTTCTCGACCAGCCGCGTCTCCTCGCCGTTGTGCTGACGCTCGACCAGGCTCGTGACATAGAGCCGCGCCGCGTTCAGCGGCTGGAGAATGTCGTGGCTGGCAGCCGCGAGGAAGCGGGTCTTGGAGATGCTGGCATCTTCCGCGGTGCTCTTGGCCTGTGCCAGCTCGGAGTTCAGCCGGGTCAGCTCCTCGGTGCGGTCGCGCACGCGCTTCTCCAGCGTCGCATTGGCGCGCTCCAGCGCTTCCGCGGCTTCGAAGGTCGGCGTGACGTCGGTGAAGGTGATGACGAAGCCGCCGCCGGGCATGCGGTTCGTGAGCACCTCGATCACCATGCGGCGTTCGGGAAGGCGCTCGAGATAGGGCTCGCTGTCGGTGGTGTAGGCCACGAGCCGCTGCTCGATCATCGCCTCGCGATCGGTCTGATCGGCGGGATCGCTCACGCCCATGAATTCCAGGATCTCGCGGAGCGGCGTGCCGAACTGGATGAAATGCGGGGGCACGTTGAGCAGATCGCCGAACTGCCTGTTCGAGCAGATCAGCTGCAGGTCGGCGTCGAAGACCGCGATGCCCTGACGCACATGGTTCAGCGCAGTCTGGAGGATCTCGCGGTTGAAGTGCAGCGCCGCATGGGAATCGTCGAGCAGCTTCAGCGCGGCTTTCGCGGACACGGTGCGCTTGCGTAGCAGCAGCGACATCACGAGGCGCGAGGACGCAGCCCCGATGGAGGATGCGATCAGGTGCTCGGCGTGCTGCAGCAGCTCGAAATCGGCGGGTGCTCCGGGCTCCAGCCGCATATTGCGCCGCGCCGAGAACGCCTCGAACGATTGCCGCGCGCGATCCGGGCCGAGGTATTGCGCGACCGTGGCCTGGATGTCCTGCACCGTGATGGTGCTGCGCCAGCGACGCAAGCTCGGCGAGATCGGCGCCAGCGTGTTGGGTACGAACAGGTCGGCCTGCACGAGCTCGATGGACGAGGGCTGCCGCGCCAGCGAAAGCAGCACGTAAGTGAGGATGTTGAGCGAAAGCGACCAGACCACGCCATGCATCAGCGGCGACAAATCGGCACCGAACAGCGCCTGCGGCCGCAGCGCCTCGATCCCGAATGGCCCGTGCTGGAGCAGCAGAATTCCGGACGTCGAGGAATCCATGAAGCTCGGGATGAACAGCGTGTAGAGCCACACCGCGAAGCCGACCAGCATGCCGCCGATGGCGCCGCGCGCGGTCGCCCGCCGCCACAACAGGCCGCCGAAAAAACTAGGGGCGAGCTGTGCGATGGCGGCAAAGGAGAGCAGGCCGATGGCTGCCAGCTGGGCATTGCCGAGCGCGCGATAATAGAAGTAGGCCATCACCATGATGGCGAAGATGGCAAGCCGCCGCGAGCGCAGCAGGAAGTCGCCGAAATCGGTGGCCCCGGTGCGCCCCTCGGGCCGCCGTTGCAGCACCAGCGGCACCACGAGGTCGTTCGAGACCATGATGGAGAGCGCGACGCATTCGACGATCACCATCGCGGTTGCCGCCGACAAGCCGCCGACGAAGACGGCGACGCTGAGAAGTCCCGCGCCGCCCTCCATCGGCAGCGCCAGCACGTACATGTCAGGATCAACAGCGCCGAACGGGAAGGTGATGAGGCCCGCAAGCGCGATCGGGATCACGAACACATTGATGGCGACGAGATAGAGCGGGAACAGCCAGCGCGCGCGACTGACCTCGGCATCGCTGGAGTTCTCGACGACGCTGACGTGGAACTGCCGCGGCAGCAGCATGATCGCGCACAGCGACAGCAGCGTCATGGTCAGGAAATTGCCGATCGACGGCGAATAGTCGATAGCGCGCACCGCCTCCGGCGTCTTCATCGCGCGCTCGATCAGTTCGTGCGGCGTGAACATCCAGAAGGTGACGAAGATGCCGGCGGTGAGGAAGGCGACCAGCTTGACGATGGATTCGGTCGCGACCGCGAGCATCAGCCCGTGTTGATGCTCGGTGGCGTCGGTCTGCCGCGTACCGAACAGCACCGCGAAAGCGGCCATCGCCAGCGTCACCATCAGCGCCATGTCGCCGAGGATCGGGATATGGGAGAACGCCTGGTCCTCGCTCAGGATGACTTCGAGCGAGGAGGCCACCGCCTTGAGCTGGAGCGCGATGTAGGGCACCGAGCCGATGATCGCGATCGATGCCACCGTTGCCGCCACTGCCTGGCTCTTGCCGTAGCGCGCGCCGATGAAGTCGGCGATCGAGGTGATGTTGTGCGCTTTGGCAAGCTGGATCACGCGGCGAAGCACGCCAGCGCCGAGGCCGATCATCAGGATCGGACCGACATAGATTGCAAGGAAGTCGGTCGAGGTGCGGGTGGCAAAGCCGACCGACCCGAAGAAGGTCCAGGAGGTGCAGTAGATCGCCAGCGACAGCGGATAGATCAGCCCGGACGCGCGGCCGGGTCGGGCCGACGAGCGGCGGTCACCATGGCTCGCCACCAGGAACAGAAAGCCGATATAGCCGAAGGCGGCAGCGATCACGCCCCAGTCGTGCAGCATGGCGAGCGTGCTTCTCCCAGGGCGCAAGGGCGCCCGATCTCATTTTCCCTGCAAATCTAGCGCGTTGGCGGGATGGAGGCGACAGCGAAATTCCTGATATGGGCAGGAACTGGGGGTGTCGTTAAGCGGGAGGACGAGCTACCCGCTCTTACCCTCCATGGGAGGGTAAGAAAAGCCTACTCCGCCGCCAGCGACTTCTGCCGGAGCGGCAGGCCGAGGCGGTCCCAAACCTGGAGCAGGGCTTCGGCAAGCTGATCAATCAGGCCGTCGTCGTGATAGGGCGAGGGCGTGATGCGCAGCCGCTCACTGCCTTTGGGCACCGTCGGATAGTTGATCGGCTGGATGTAGATACCGTGCTCTTCGAGCAGGAGGTCGGAAGCCTGCTTGCACTTCTCGGGATCGCCGACGAACAGCGGCACGATATGGGTGTCGCTCGACATGACAGGCAGGCCGGCGGCGTTGAGGATCGCCTTGACGCGGGCGGCACGGTCCTGATGGCGCTCGCGCTCCCAGTTCGAGGTCTTCAGATGCTTGATCGCGGCGGTCGCGGCCGAGCAGATCGCCGGCGGTAGCGCGGTGGTGAAGATGAAGCCCGGCGCGTAGGAACGCACGGCGTCGATGATCTGGCCGTTGGCGGCGATGTAGCCGCCGAGGCAGCCGAACGCTTTCGCGAGCGTGCCCTCGAGGATATCGATGCGATGCATGACACCGTCACGCTCGGCAATGCCGCCGCCGCGCGGGCCATACATGCCGACGGCGTGGACCTCGTCGACATAGGTCATCGCGCCGTACTTCTCGGCGAGATCGCAGATCCTGGCGAGCGGGGCGACGTCGCCATCCATGGAGTAGAGGCTCTCGCAGGCGATCAGCTTCGGCCGGTTCGGGCCCGCGGCCTTCAGCAGCTCCTCGAGATGCGCGAGATCGTTGTGGCGGAACACTTGCCGCTCGCAGCCGGACTGGCGGATGCCCTCGATCATCGAATTGTGGTTGAGCTCGTCCGACAGGATCAGGCAGTTCGGAATGAGTTTTGCGATGGTCGCAATGCCGGTCTGGTTCGAGACGTAGCCGGAGGTGAACAGCAGCGCCGCTTCCTTGCCGTGGAGGTCGGCGAGCTCGGCTTCGAGCTGCACCAGCGGATGATGCGTGCCTGCGATGTTGCGGGTACCGCCCGCGCCGGTACCGACGCGCGTTGCGGTCTCGACCATGGCGCCGATCACCTTGGGGTGCTGGCCCATGCCGAGGTAATCGTTGGAGCACCAGATCACGACATCGCGCTTGCCCTTGGGCGAGTGCCAGACCGCGTGCGGGAACCGGCCGGCCGTACGCTCCAGATCGGCGAAGACGCGGTAGCGCCGTTCAGAATGGAGGCGATCGAGGGCGGAATTGAAGAACTGAGCGTAATCCATCGGCAAAACCTGAGACGGAACTGACCAAAAGAGCCGCATATCCTTAGAGCTTTTCCAGCTCCAATGTCTATGCGCTATCCCACATTTGGCCGTGAGGGGCATTTGGGCAAAATGCCCTATCGTGCGATTTGAAACTTGATCCCGATCAAGTCCGCGCGAGATATAATGCTGCTTCGCACCATGACCCTGCTCCTCGCCGCGCATGCGGGGCGAGATCAAGACGACGGCTCACGTCGTCCTGAACTGCAGCACGCCGTCCTTCGTCTCCGCCGTCAGCCGGCCCTCGACGATCATGTAGTTGACGTGGGCGACGAGCTCGCCGGCGGCAAAGCCCATCTGGTGCTCGTCCAGC
Organism: Bradyrhizobium sp. CCBAU 51627; assembly: GCF_028128765.1. Taxonomy (GTDB): domain Bacteria; phylum Pseudomonadota; class Alphaproteobacteria; order Rhizobiales; family Xanthobacteraceae; genus Bradyrhizobium. The sequence goes on along the minus strand of NZ_LBJG01000023.1, from coordinate 296,012 downwards.
ACGTGCTTGTTGAACACAACAGGCACCAGAGCGCGCGAGGTCTGCGGCACCTCGCGGCAGGCTTCGGCGATCAGGCGGCAGCGCTCCTCATGGTGGTCGGCGAGCTGCTTGATGCGGGTCTTGAGCCCGTAGAACGGCACGCCGTGGCCGGGCAGCACCAAGAGGTCATAGGGCAGGGTGGTGGTGAGGCTTGCGAGCGAGGCCAGATATTCGCCGAGCGAGTTCTGGTCCGGCTCGACCGCCCAGACGCTGACGTTCGGCGAGATCTTGCTCAGCACCTGGTCGGCGGAGAGGAACAGCTTGTCGTCGGCGCAATACAGCATCACCTGGTCGAGCGCATGCCCGCCGCCGGTGATCACCTTGAAGCGGCGGGGACCGATCACGACCTCGTCGCCGTGCGAGATGCGGCGGTAGGACGGCGGCAGCACCGAGACGCGCTTGAGATAGTCCTGACCACGGCCGAGCAGCTTTTCGGTAAGCGACTCGTCCATGCCGTGGCGGCGGAAGAACAGCCGCTGCGCCTCGCGCCGCTCCTCGGTGCCGCGGTTCTGGTGATAGACCGATTGCAGATATTCGACCTGCGACATCACCAGCGGGCATTTGAACCGCTCGACGATCCAGCCGGCGAGACCGACATGGTCGGGGTGCGAATGCGTGACGATCAGGCGCGTGATGTTGACGCCCTGCAGCGGTCCTTCGAACAGCTTGGTCCAGGCCTCGATCGTCTCCTCGTTGCCGAAGCCGGCATCGACCATCGCATAGCCATCGCCGTCAGCGAGCAGATAGATGTTCACGTGGTTGAGGCGGAACGGCAATTTCAGCCGCGCCCACAGCACGCCGGGACGCACCTCGACGATCTCGTCGTGGCCGGGATGCTGGTCCCAGGGATATCGCAGGGCCTCGGCGGAGGACTGCACGGTGTCGGTCTTTGGGTTCATGCTACCGGCTTAAACCCAGGGCGCGCGGGGCGCCAGCCGAAAAAGGACGCGCGGCCCACCTGCATGGCGGTCATTCCAGGCCGTATTCCGCAGCCCGGATGGAGCGCACCGAAATCCGGGCTGCGCGACGGCGGCTTACGCCGCCCGCATGTTGTTGAGAAACGCGTCGATCTCTCCGCGCAGCATGTCGGCCTCGCGGCGGAGCGCGTCGGACGCACTCAGCACCTCGGTGGCCGCAGCGCCGGCTTCGGCGGAGGCGGTGGAGACGCCGACGATGTTGCTGGAGACCTCGCTGGTGCCGCCGGCCGCATGCTGGATGTTGCGGGCGATCTCGCGGGTCGCTGCGCCCTGTTCCTCGACCGCGGCTGCAATGGTCGTGGTGACGTCGTTGATCTCGCCGATGATCCGGCCGATGCCCTGGATGGCGCCGACGGCCGAAGTCGTGACCTGTTGCATGCTGGCGATCTGGGTCCGGATCTCGTCGGTCGCCTTCGCGGTCTGGCTGGCGAGGCTCTTCACCTCGGACGCAACCACCGCAAAGCCGCGGCCGGCTTCGCCTGCGCGGGCCGCCTCGATGGTGGCATTGAGCGCGAGCAGGTTGGTCTGCGAGGCAATCGTCTGGATCAGGTCGACCACGACGCTGATGCGGCTCGCACTGTCGGCAAGGCTCTGCACCGTGGCGTCGGTGGCACCGGCCTCGTCCACCGCCTTCTTGGCGATCGCGGCCGAGGTGACGACCTGCTTGCTGATCTCCTCGATCGAGGACGACAGCTGCTCGGTGCCTGACGACACCGTCTGCACATTGACCGAGGTCTCCTCCGCGGCGGATGCAACCGCGTTCACCAGGGCGTTGGACTGGTCGGCGGTATTGGACATGCTTTGCGCAGTCGCCTGCATCGAATTGGCCGATTGCGCGAGATTGTCGAGCGCGGTGCGCACCGTGCCCTCGAATTCCGCGATCTTCGCCTCCATATGCGCGGCACGCTCGGCCTTGACGACGCGATCCTTGTCCTGCTCGCTCGCAAGCGCCCGGGCCTCGATCATGCTGTCGCGGAACACCGTCAGCGTTTCCTTCATCGCGCCGATCTCGTCGTTCTGACGGGAGCGGATGATCTCGGTGTCGAGGTCGCCGGCCGAGAGCAGCTGCATCGCGCGCTGAAGCTCGCGGATGCGGCGCAGGATGTTGCGCCCGACATAGAGCCAGACGAACAGCGCCGAGCCGATCAGGGTGAGCCCGCCGAGCGCCAGCATGGCTGTCGTGGCGAGCGAGATCTCCTGACGTGCCTTGAAGGTCGAGGCGTTGGTCTCCTTCTGTACGCCGTCGACGAGCGCCTGCACGCTGATGCCGAGGCCGACATTGAGCTTGCGGGTCTCGTCCAGAATGGTCTGGCCGTAGTCGATGGCGTCGAGTTCCTTCTGGCGAATCTTGAACACGCCGGTCTTGCCCTCGCCGAAGGCGAACAGCTTCTGCACGGCGCCGCGCACGGCCTGCATCGAGGTAAAGCTCGGCAGGTCCTCGAGGTTCGACTTGACGCGGTCGCGCGTCGTCTTGAATTCCTTCTCGATCGCCTCGAGCGTGTCGCTGCTGTTTGCGGAGAGCGCCGCCATCATGTCGGCGGCCATCAGATTGCCGTTGGCGGAGATGGTTGAGATCTGGGCGACGGTGCGTGCGGCTTCGGTGGCGTCATCGGCCGACACTTCCGCCGAACCGAGGATCGCGTTGAGGCGCGTCTGCGCGTCCAGCATGGCCGGGCCGGCGGCGCCGACGAAGGACTGCTGGGCCTTGCGCAATGCTTCATACTGCTTGTCGTGCAGCGCTCCGGTGTCGAGCCGTTCGCGTGCGGCCGAGACCAGGCTCTGCGTGGCCTCGTCGATGCTCTTGGCGGTGTCGCGGAGTGCGCTCGCCGTCTGCTGGTCGGCGCCGAGCTCGATGATCTCGCCTAGCTTGGCCATCGCGAGCTGCTGGATCTCCTTCACATTCTTGGTGCGCTCGTTCAGCGCATCGTCGCTCGGTGAGGCGAGCAGGCCCGGTCCTTGGGCGGCGAGGGTCGCGCTCTGCGAGGCGAGCTGAAGGCTGGCGGAGAGGCGCGGGATGTCGCGGCCGCTCAAATCCATCATCGTCGAGCCGAGATGGTTGAACACGAAGCCGGCGCCGCCCGCGATCACGAGCCCCATGCCGGCGATCACGGCGAAAGCCGCGAACAGGCTGCCGCGCAGGCCCCATCTCGGCATTTTGAAACGAGGCTTGAGACGGCCAAGGACACGGCCAACGCCCAGACGGATCGCCATCGAAATTCCCCCACACCCGTAATCTTATGTTTTCGTCGCGGAGTATCCTCGGGCCGGGTTAAAAAATCGCAAGTTGCACAAAAGCTTGGCAGTTCCGCAGGGCGAAAAAAGAAAGGGCCGGCAATGATGCCGGCCCTCGATAGCGAAGTGCTGTTTCAGGCGCGATCAGTAGCGCGCGACGGCGGGGCTTGCCCAGTTGAAGCGGTAGTTGAGGCCCGCCTTGAAGGTGTGGTCGTCGGTGGTGAAGTTGCCGGTGCCGACCAGCGGACCTGCCGTGAAGTGCGCATCGCCGAAATTATAGTACTGGTATTCGGCCTTGGCCGACCAGCTCGGCGCGAACATGTATTCGAGGCCGGCGCCGACCGTGTAGCCGTTGCGGTGATCGCCATCGATGATGAAGGCGGCCGGCACGCCGCCGGGGGTGGTCACCTTCTCATTGTTGTCAGAATAGGCGTAGCCGCCCTTCACGTAGACCAGGCCCGGGCCCCAGGTGTAGCCGACGCGGCCGGTGATCGAGCCGAGGCCGCGCTGGTCGTTGGTGTAGGTGCCACCCGGGAACACTGCGCCGACGCTGCCGGAGAGCCAGGAATACTGGGCTTCGGCGCCGACCACGAAGTACGGATTGACCTGCCAATCCATACCGGCCTGCAAGCCGCCGAGGAAGCGGCCGTTGCCGTTGTTGCCTGTCGAGAGGCCGCTGAAATTGTTGTCGCTCGAGAATGCACCGCCGATATGGCCGCCGATGTAGAAGCCGGTCCAGTTGTAGATCGGCGCGACATAAGCCGGCGCAGCCTTGTTGTAATAGGGGCGGGCGCCGAGATCGGCGCCGATCGCCGGCGCAGCGGCACCCACAACGAGCAGCGCAACGGTCGCAAACAGAATCTTCTTCATCGTCCAAACTCCAGCACTAAGGTCCCCGGCAGGCGCGCTGTCCGCGCCGCGTTGGTTTTGCAGATAGCTTGCTTTTGACGAAAATGCTGTCACATGCGTGGCACAGCAGCTCCCAACGTAACTTATTGGGCTTCAATTGATTTTCGTGCTTAATGGCTGCTTAAGAAATGCTGAAGGAAGACTTAACCCGAGACGCCGCCGGTAACCTCGCCAGGCATCTCGTTAACCAAGACGCCGCAACACCTCGTCACGCATCTGCGCGCGGAACGCTGCACGCTTGGCCGGTCGCTCGTCCTCGCGTACGTCATGACGGTCGAAGATATCGAATTTCTCCAGGATAGGATAGCGCTCGCTCGCCATCGCAAGCACGCGCAGCACCTTGGTCGCAGCGAGCGTCGGCCCGCTCACCTCCCATCGCCGGATCGTGTCGGCGCCGCCCTTCTCCGGCAAGGCACACAACTTCGCCATGTCGGCTGCGGTGAGCGTCTGTCCGAGCACCTCGGACAGGTCTGCGCGCAATTGCTTCAGTTCGGGGCCCGTCATGTCACCTCAAGACGCGAAGTCTTTGCAGCCTGTAGCGCTGATTCGGGTCGATCCGAAGGCGGGCAGGTGCGGCCTCATGGTGTTTCGGCACCTATCCGCGTACACGGAGTTATGAACGGAAGACCTATGGGAACTCTCCGGCGAATGGACACATGCTGTCGCAGGACCGCAGTGAATGAAGGGATCAGTCATGACAACGACCAGGCTCGCCATCGCCGCGCTCGTCACGACCGGGTTGCTTGCCGCGCCGTTCACGGCCGAGGCGAAGAAGGCTCGGGCAAGCCGACACTACAGCACGCCCGTCGTGGCTCCGGCCTACGGCGGCTCCGGTGTGATTGCGACACAGCCGAAGCCGTCTTACGGGTCGTCGGGGCAGACGGTCGGCACGGTCACGGCGCCGTCGATCGGAACATATAGCTGGCCGTCGGTCGGCGTCACCAACGCAGTCCCGACCTGGAGCAACACCAATCCCCGGTAAGATGCAGCGAGTGACCGCGCCGCGGATTTGGTCCGGGCGTCTGCTTCTCGGAAAGATGGATTGACGAGGGCGAAACGGGAGCGGCCCTAGATTCCGCGGCCGCTCTGTTGACCGATCACGCACCGCCACCCCGCAAGGCGCTCCGCCGGATGCTGGTTCATCCATTCGGCGAGTTGCGGTGCGCCCATCATGCATGACTGCACCGAGACCTCGGCGAAGTCCGAGCTGGTGACGGTCTGTTCGTGACAGTTTCCGGGCGAGGCGAGGCTGCAGAGCACGGCGATGATCTTGATCACGCGAGGTTGCTCCTGTCGCTCTGGCGCGCATCGGGACCGCTCGACCGCTCGCCGGCCGGATCGTCAGACGGGAAAATGCTGTCATAGATCGCGCGCGCTTCCGCAATGAGGCGGAGGCGCTCGCGCTCGGACTTCGAGACAAACTGAACAATCTGGCCCATATCGGCTCCAATCAATCCTCGCTCCATCATCAGATGATGGAAATCATTTCATACGGATGTGGGGTGCCGGCTGCAGCTTTGCAGCCGTGCAGGCGGTCACAGGGGATAAAAAGCCCGTGACCGCTCCGTTCCTAAGACAGGCCAGAATACCAAAGCAAAAAGGCGCCTCACGCCGCTGGCGCGCCTTCCTGCTGGCCTGGAACCGCAGCGAGCAGCTCGCGCGTGTAGGAATGTTCCGGCGTTTCGAAAAGTTGCATCGTCGGCTTCAGCTCGACGATGGCGCCGCGCTGCATCACCGCGATGCGATCGCAGATCTGGGCGGCAACGCGCAGGTCGTGGGTGATGAACAGCATCGAAAGTCCGAGGCGCGCCTTGAGATCTTCGAGCAGCCTTAAGACCTGCGCCTGCACCGAGACGTCGAGCGCGGAGACGGCTTCGTCCGCGACGATGATCTCCGGCTCGAGCGCGAGCGCCCGCGCAATCCCGATGCGCTGGCGCTGCCCGCCGGAGAATTCGTGCGGATAGCGCTCGAGCGCGCCGGCATCGAGACCGACCATCTTGAGGAGATCGCGGGCGCGATCGAACGCGATCTTCGGATCAAGGCCGGCGGCGATCGGGCCGTCGGCGATGATACGGCCGATCTTGCGGCGCGGATTGAGCGAGGCGAAGGGATCCTGGAAGATCATCTGGATGCGATGGCGTTCAGTGCGCAACGCCTTGCCGGAAAGAGACGTGAGATCGGTGTCGCCGATCCGCACCGTGCCGCGGTCTGCCTCGATCAGCCGCATCACGAGGCGGGCGACCGAGGATTTGCCGGAACCGGATTCGCCGACGAGCCCGAGCGTCTCGCCCTTGAGGATGTTGAAGTTCACCGCGCGTGCGGCGTCGACGCGACGATCTTCGCGAAACCAGCCGCCTGATGTGACGTAGGTCTTGTCCAGCCCGATCACCTCGACGGCTTTGGCCTGTTCGTCCAGCGGCGCCCGCGCCGGCGGATGCATCGACGGCACGGCGGCGAGCAGCGCCTTGGTGTAGTCGTGCTGCGGCTCGGTAAAGACGGTGGCGGCAGGGCCTTCCTCCACGACCCTGCCGTGCCGGAGCACGACGACCCGATCGGCGATTTCGGCGACGACGCCGAAATCATGGGTGATGAACATCACCGCCATGTTGCGGTTGCGCTGGAGATTGCGGATCAGCTTCAGAATCTGCGCCTGCGTGGTGACGTCGAGCGCGGTGGTCGGCTCGTCCGCGACCAGCACCGCCGGTTCGAGCGCGAGCGCCATCGCGATCATGGCGCGCTGGCGCTGGCCGCCGGAGAGCTGATGCGGATAGGCGCGCACGATGCGCTCGGGGTCGGGCAGGCCGACCTCGCGCGCCAGCGCCAGCGCCTTCGCGCGGCGCTCCCCAGGTGTCAGCAGGCCGTGGGCCTCGAACATCTCCGCCATCTGGTCGCCGATCCGCATCAACGGATTGAGTGCGGTCATCGGCTCCTGGAAGATCATCGCGATGCGGCGGCCGCGCAGATCGCGCCAGCCATCGTCGTCGAGCTTGAGCAGGTCGCGGCCTTCGAACTGGATCTCGCCGGAGGCGATGGACACTGTATCCGGCAACAGGCCCATCAGCGCATGCGCACACATCGACTTGCCGGAGCCGGATTCGCCGACGACGCAAACGATCTTGCCGGGCCGCAAATCAAGCGAGACGCCGTCGACGGCGAAGGGACGTTCGGCGCCCTTGGGCAGGGCGATCTTCAGGTTTTTGATCGACACGGCAGGCGGGGCGGTCATCATCAGCGTCCTTCCCGCGACAGGCGCGGATTGAGCGCGTCGTTGAGGCCTTCGCCGATCAGGTTCAGCCCGAGCACGGAGATCAGGATGGCGACGCCGGGAAACACGGTGATCCACCAGGCCTGGCGGATCACGGTGCGGCCGGCGCCGACCATGTAGCCCCAGGAGATCAGATTGGGGTCGCCAAGGCCGAGGAAGGACAGCGAGGATTCGAGCAGTATCGCGGTCGCCACCATCAGCGAAGCCAGCACGATCACCGGCGACAGCGCGTTGGGCAGGATCTCGCGCAGGATGATCCAGCCATGCGACTGCCCCGTGACAACGGCGGCCTGGACATATTCGCGCGTCCGCAGCGACAGCACCTCGCCGCGTACGAGGCGCGCGACCGGCGGCCAGCTCACCACGGCAATCGAGGCCACGATCGAATAGATCGAGGGCTGCAGGATCGCGACCAGCACGATGGCGAGCGCAAAACTTGGAATGGTCTGGAAGAACTCGGTGAAGCGCATCAGTGCGTCGTCGACCTTGCCGCCGAAATAGCCGGCCATGGCGCCGATCGGCACGCCGACCACAAGCGCGACCAGCGTGGAGACGAGGCCGACCAGCAGCGACACGCGTGCCCCGAAGATCATGCCGGCGAACACGTCACGGCCGAGTGCGTCGGTGCCGAGCGGCACCGTCGACAGTGTGAAGGGCGGCAGGAACGGTCGCTGCACCATGCGCCAGGGCGAGTTCGGGAACAGTAGCGGTCCGAACACCGCGACCGCGATCGCGAGCAGCAAGATGATGAGGCCGACGACGCCGCTCGGGCTCTTCAGCATCGATGTCCAGAACTGTTTCATGCGGCAAATTCGATGCGAGGGTCGACCAGTCGATAGACGAGGTCGGTGATGAGGTTGAAGATCAGCACCATGACCGAGCAGGTCACGAAGACGCCGAGCAGGAGATTGTAGTCGCGCTGCAACAGCGCGTCGTACATCAGCCGTCCGATGCCGGGCCAGGCGAACACGGTCTCGGTGATGACCGCGCCGCCGATCAGCGTGCCGGCATGGACGCCCGCGAGCGTTACAACCGGGAGGAGTGCGTTGCGCAGCACATGCCGGCGCTGGATCACGGCGTCGGAGAGGCCTTTCGCGCGCGCCGTCTTGACGAAGTCGAGCCGCTTCACCTCCAGCATCGAGGCGCGCGTCATGCGGGTGTAGGTCGCCATGAAAAACAGGCCGAGCGTCATCGCCGGCATGATCAAATGCTTGGCGACGTCGACTACTTGGGCAAAGCCGGTGAGGTTGGCGCCGACGGTCTCGTAGCCGAAGCTCGGCAGCCAGTCGACCGTGACCGAGAACAGCAGGATCCCCATCAAGGCCACCCAGAAGATCGGCATGGCGTAGAAGACCAACGCAAAGACGGTGATGCCGGTGTCGAGCAAGGTGCCGGCAAAGCGGGCGGCGAAAGTGCCGAAGAGAACGCCGAGCGCGAGCGAGATCGCGAATGCGGTCAGCGTCAACAGCAGCGTCGCTGGCAACCGTTCCGCGATCAGCTTCGCCACCGGCGCCTGCTGGCGGAACGAGAAGCCGAGGTCGAGGGTCGCGATGCCCTTGACGTAGATGAAGAGCTGCTCGGGCAGCGGCTTGTCGAGGCCGAATTTCTCCCGGAGCTGCTTGACGAAGACCTGGTCGGAGGCGCCGGCCTCGCCCGCCATTACGACCGCCGGGTCACCAGGCGCAAGCCGGATCAGGAAGAAATTGAGGACGACGATCGCAAGCAGAACGATCACGCCCTTGAGGACACGTTGAGCGACGAAGGAGAGCATCTAGTTTTGAATGTCAGAGGTTGAGGCGACCGCGCCGCGAGGAACACCTCTCCCCGTCGGGGAGAGGTGGGGCCGCGCTCACTTGTCCAGCCATGCGTCCTTGAAGCCGTCATTGACCCCGATGGCGGTGGTGATCAAATTCTTGACCTTGCAGCGCGTGATGGTCGGGAATTGCAGTTCGAGCATCCAGGCCACCGGCACGTCCTCGACCAGGATCTTCTGCGCCTTTTCGTAGATTTCCTTGCGCTTGGTATCAGGCGTAGCGACCGCGCCGTCGGCGAACAGCTTGTCGATCTCGGGGTTGGAGTAGCCCTCGACGTTGTTGAACACCTGCCCCTTGGCGATGGCGCTGGAGACGTAGTTGCGCCCCACCCCGAGCGCGGGATCGCCGTACTGGTAGAGATAGGTGAAAGCGATGTCGTAATCCCAGTCGCCGATCTTCTGGTTGCCGCCGGCGACGTCGGTCGAGATCGTCTCGATGTTCATGCCGACATCCATCAGGTTCTGCTTCACGGCTTCACCCCAACGCTGCCAGGTCTCGCCATAGGCGAGCGGCAGCAGGCGGATCTTCTCGCCCTTGTAGCCGGCTTCCTTCAGCAGCGCCTTGGCTTTGGCCGGATCGTAAGCGTATTTGGGCACGTCGTCGGTGTAGTACTTGATGGTCGACGCCGAGGGGCCGGTCGCGACCTTGCCGAGCCCGTTCCAGATCACGTCCTTGGCGAAGTCGCGGTCGATCGCATACATGATCGCCTGCCGCATCCGCTTGTCGGCCAGCGGCCCCTGACGGTTGTTGAGCCACAGCCAGGCCAGCGGCGAGAAGAACTCCCAGCCGGCGCCGGTAACGCAGGTGTCCTTCAGCTTGGACAGCCGCGGCACGTCGAAATTCTCCACCGAGCCGCCGGGCAGCACGTCGACCTTGCCGGTCTCATAGGCCAACGAGCGCGCGGCGGCGTCGGGGATGATCTGCCAGTAGATCTCGTCGATATAGGGCTTGCCCTTTTCGTAATAATTCGGGTTCTTGACCAGCCGGATGAACGAGCCCTTCTGCCACTCCTTGAACATGAACGGGCCGGTGCCGATAGGCGCATTGTTATAGGGATTGGTCTTCCAGTCGGTGCCTTCATAGAGATGCTTCGGCACCATCGGCATCGAGCCGACCTCGAAGATGCCGAGAAACGGGCCGAACGGCTGCTTCAGCGTGAACACGACGGTGTAATCGTCGGGCGCCTCGACCTTGTCGACCTGCGCGAGGTTGTTGCGGGCGCGCGCATGTGTCTGCTTCAGCATCTCGACCGAGAACAGCACGTCGGCGGAGGTGAAGGGCTTGCCATCATGCCAGGTGACGCCCTTTCGAAGCTTGAAAGTATACGTCTTGGCGTCCTCGCTGACGCTCCAGCTTTCGGCGAGCTCGGGCTGCGGCTCGAGCTTGGGGCTGTAGCGCAACAGGCCCTCGAAAATGTTGCCCGAGACCATCTGGGTCGGACCGTTCTGGATCATCGCAAGCATCAGGCCGGGCGGCTCAGGCTGGATCACCGCATTGATCACGCCTCCCGTCTTCGGCGCTTGCGCCAGCGCGGAGGCCGTGAGGCCGCAAGCCAGGAGGAGACCAAGCAACACTCGTTTCGACATGTCGTATCTTTCTCAACCACGACCAGCCGTCAGCGCTTCGCAACGTCCTCGCGCGCAAAGCGACGGCCGGCCCATCCCAGTCCCCATCCGGGCGCGAGGCTCACACGGTCCCGTTCCGCGCCGCAAGATGAAAGTCTCGACAGTGTCAGCACAAAAAATGTACAGCGCGTCCGGTTTCACTTGTTTCGTTGGCCTCAAGCCGAGGGGCGCCACCGGCGATCTCAACAGTCCCCATGCCGACAAGGAATGCACAGGTGCCGCCGCCGAAGCCGACACAGGTCAAGGCCAGATAGGACTCAGGAGGTTTTCAGCGCCTGCTGCAATTCATCCAGTGCGCTGGCGAGCAGCTCGCGATGCGCGATGTCGTCCTTTGGAATCGCAGCGACGCTCGACGCGAGCTCGCGCAAGATGCCGGCGAGCAAGCCGAAGTGGATGTGGAGGTGCACCGACTTGCGCACGTCCTCGGTCCCGGGGCGCTCGAGCACGAGTGCCACCCCGCTGCCGTCGAGATGTGCCTCGAACCGTGATGAATGCTCGAAGGTGCCGGCGTAGAACTTGTCCGGATATTCGAGCGCGATCTCTGCCTTGTCGGGAACCGGCTTCGTCATAACGGCCTCATCGGTGCCGCAACATCCTGCCGGGAAATAGATCGGCCCACGTTGCGATAGGTCAGAGGCCGGGTGCGGAATTGATCCGGATCAAAGCCAAGCCGCTCCTTTTGCGATCCGATGTCAACTAGTGGAGGGCGAAGCCGCGCCTTGTCCGTTATCGCAGGAGACAAGACGACCGATGGACATCCAGGCCACCAACAATCCTGTGGGCGGGGAGGATGCCGTCGCGCCCGGCCTGCTCTCGGATGACGCAACGAAACATTGCCTGCAAATGCTCGTCGATGCCGGCCTGCGCCCGACGCGCCAGCGTCTTGCGCTCGGAAAACTGTTGTTCCTGCGCGGCCATCGCCATGTCACTGCGGAGAGCCTCTACGATGAGGCGGTGGCGGCAAATGCCTATCTGTCGCTGGCCACGGTCTACAACACGCTGAACCAGTTCACCGAAGCCGGCCTGCTGCGTCGGATCGCGGCCGACGGCATCAAATCGTTCTTCGACACCGACACATCTGTCCATCCGCACTTCTATCTGGAAGGCGAGGATGTGCTGGTCGACGTCGCCGCCGGCCTTGCCTTCAGCAAGGTGCCGGACGCGCTTCCCGGGCACGAGATCGCGCGGCTCGATGTCATCATCCATCTGCGCCGGAAACGGATGCAGTGACGGAGCCGGTCGCGAGCGCCTGCTCGGACCCCCGAAGCTGCGCAACGTCCCGATTCTCGGCGGCATGGATCTGCGACTCGATCGCCGCGGCGCTCCTCTCGGTGATCTCGTCCTGAAGACGTCGTTGAGCTCGCGGTCATAGCGTTCGGCCCAGAGATGACCCCCGGTGGTGGCGTCGTTGAGCTGCGCGGTGATGCGCACGCGGTTGTCCACCTTGCGCACGCTGCCCTCGACGACGTAGCGCACGCCGAGCTCCTCGGCGATCTGCTTGATGTGCACCGCGCGTCCCTTGTCGGTAAAGGACGAGTTGCGGGCGATCACAGCTGAAGGATTTTCCCGCCGAGTTCGGCGGCAGCGGCGAGATGATGCAGGAGCAGAGGGGCACAAGCCGAGGTCCAGACGCAAATCCACCCTGTGCCGTGAGGAAGCAGGGTGGATGCCGATCAGAAGAGTTCGATCAAGCGCCCAGGCCGGCCACAGTCGGCGCGGCTCGCCTCGCTACGGGCAAGGATGGCGCCTGCCATCCTTGCCGAGGTACAGGCCGGTATTCGGGTTGTAGGATCTGTAGCGCTGCATGCAGTATTGGATGTCGCCTTCCGGTGGTCCGTAAGGGCGGAAGCGAAGCGATCCAGTCTCCCTTGCGGAGACAGTCATCACCGAAAAATGACCTCGGCCGTGCGCCCGCCAGGACCAACCAGGTGCCGAAATCGGCAACGCGTTGAAAACCAAACTGCGTGAAACTCCGTATCTTTCACGTCTTGCAAGACGCTCGCACACTTGTGTCTCGTGATGCTAGACTTAGATTGAATGGCAGACTTTCGGCAGAGGACCCGGCATGACTGACAACCGCAATACATCCACGCCCATTGATCCCGTGAAGCTCGACCGGCTGGCCGAGGTGGCGGTGAAGGTGGGACTGGGCTTGCGGCCGGGACAGGATCTTCTCTTGACGGCGCCCGCGATCGCATTGCCCCTGGTGCGCCGGATCGCTGCGCACGCCTACAAAGCAGGCGCGGGCATCGTCACGCCCATCCTCTCCGACGAGGAGATGACGCTGGCGCGCTATCGTTATGGCCACGACAACAGCTTCGATCGCGCCGCCAACTGGCTGTACGAGGGCATGGCAAAGGCGTTCTCGGAGAATACTGCGCGTCTGGCCATCGTCGGCGACAATCCGATGCTGCTTTCGGGCGAGGATCCTTCCAAGGTGGCGCGCGCCAGCAAAGCCAATTCCATGGCCTATCAGCCGGCGCTGGAAAAGATCGTCAATTTCGACACCAACTGGAACATCATCGCCTATCCGAGCCCGTCCTGGGCCAAGCAGGTCTTCCCTGATGATCCCGAAGAGGTCGCGATCGGCAAGCTCGCGGACGCAATCTTCGCAGCGTCCCGCGTCGACCGCGAGGACGCAATGGCCAATTGGGCGAGCCACAATGCGGTGCTGCGCGAGCGCACCAACTGGCTCAACGGCCAGCGTTTCCGCGCGCTGCAATATTCGGGCCCCGGCACCGATCTCACCATCGGGCTGGCCGACGGCCATGAGTGGGAAGGCGGCGCCTCGCTCTCCAAGAACGGCATCAGCTGCAACGCCAACATTCCGACCGAAGAGGTCTTCACCACGCCGCATTGCCGGCGGGTCTACGGCCATGTCGTGAGCTCGAAGCCGCTGTCCTATCAGGGCACGCTGATCGACAACATCGCGGTGCGCTTCGAGGACGGCAGGATCGTCGACGCCAAGGCCTCGCGCGGCGCGGAGGTGCTGAACAAGGTGCTCGACACCGACGAGGGCGCGCGCCGACTCGGCGAGGTGGCGCTGGTGCCGCATTCCTCGCCGATCTCGCAGAGCGGGCTGTTGTTCTACAACACGCTGTTCGACGAGAACGCGGCCTCGCACATCGCGCTCGGCCAGTGCTACTCGAAATGCTTCATCAACGGCGCGCAGCTCACGCCGCAGCAGATTGCCGCGCAAGGCGGCAACCAGAGTCTGATCCATATCGACTGGATGATCGGCTCGGCCGAGACCGACATCGACGGCATCCTGGCTGACGGCAGCAAGGTGCCGGTGTTCCGCAAGGGCGAGTGGGCGAAGTAGGATCCTTCACCTCTCTCGGATGGCGAGAGGTGAACAACCCGGCCGCGGATTAAATCAAACCTCACGCCGCCGCGTTGCGCAGCATCGGGTTGTTGTCGATGCTGAAGCGGTTGAACAATGTGGTGAACGGGCTGCCGTCGGTGGCCCGCACGATGGCGTCGGACGCTGCGACCGCCTCGTACAGCGCGCCGACCGGGTCGTCTGCCTCCGGCAGGCCGAGGCGCTCGCGGACTTCTTCTCGCGCCTCGTTGACGTCGTCCTCGTCCTCGCGTGTCGCCTCAAGCGCATCCGCCGCGCGCCGCATCTCCTGGAGGTCGCCGCCGGCGGAGAATTTGAGGATGTCGAGCCAATAGGGGCGGGCGACGACCAGCTGAATGAACGCCTCGAAGCTCTCAGCGATAATGCCCGCGCGTCCGTCCGATGAGACGTAGAGCACATTCTGCGCCGGCAGCAGCACGAAGGCGCCGCCGGAGCCGTCACTGCCGATCTGCCGGGGGTTTTCGACCCCGTCGATCGTGAACCAGGGTTCCTCGTCCGGCGCGAACGAGACATCCAGGCGGCCGAGCCAGGCGACGACCTTGCTGTCGGATATCAGACGCTCTGGGGTCAGGGGCATCGATCGGGCTCCTCTGGTTCATTCCGCGCACTTTGTCGCACCCCGGAAAAAACGGGTTCATGTGCACGAATTTGCAGGGTAATCTCCACGTTAACCGCTTCGCATCTGCAACTTGCGGCTGATTCTTCGGGCCTGCGTAAGAAAGAATTAAAAGCCGGCTACTAGCGTTCCGACATCTTTCGAAACAATCCGGGCCGAGACCCGGCCATACATATTATATCCTCTGGGGAAGCAGATGTCGCGCGCATTGATTGAAATTGGTAGTTGCAACGTGGATCTGGAGCTGCGGCCGATCGAGCCGGCCTGGATCATCGAGGGCAATCCGGTCTCGCGTTCGCACATTCTCTCGACCAGCTCGGACGGCACCTCCTCGACCATCATCTGGTCCTGCACCGAGGGCCGCTTCAACTGGTATTATGATTTCGACGAGACGATCATGATCCTGGAAGGATCGATCGTGCTCGAGAGCGACGGGCTGCCGCCGAAGCGCTATGGCGTCGGCGACGTCATCTTCTTCCGCGACGGCGCGCACGCCAAGTGGCATGTCGAAGGCCACGTCAAGAAGATCGCCTTCTGCCGCAAGACCAATCCGGCCGTGATCGGCTTCATGGTCCGCGTCGTCAACAAGCTGAAGCGGATGGTCGTCTCGCCCGGCGAGCGCCGCCCCGCGACGCTGATGGGCGCTGGCTGATCATTTTCAAGGACGCTTCCCAGCGGCCACGACGGAAGAGGGGGCGGGACCAACATCCCGGCCCCTCTTTCACGTCATGGCGGTCGTTTGCCCCATGGCGACGTTCTCGTCAGCTCTTGCGTCGCTGCGCCCTCACATCGACCACCAGACGCCAACCGGCTGCCGTGGCGGGCTTGACCTCGCCGAGCCAATGGAACGAATAGTCGGTGATCTCCATAAAGCTCCAGCTCACCTCCGTCGGTCGTGCCCTCCTGCACGATGTCCTCGCCGCGCGGACGGCCGATCTGCTGGCGGAATACGCTGCGGCCGGGATCGAACCACGAAATCCGCCACGCTGAAATGGAGGGATCGTAGACGCGCAGTGTCGTGCCGTACCAGTTGCCGGCGATCGGAAAGGTGGGGCTGCCCGCGGGACGCGGAATGATCCAGACGTCCTGGACGGCGCGGCCTTCCAGCACCCAGCCGAAATGGATTTCGCCGGGCGCGGTGTGCTTCGTTCCATCAGCGCCGTGGGCCGTGATCTCGGCGTCCCAATCGCCGACGAAGCGGCCGTAGAGCTGAAGCGCTGCCGCGTGCTCGGGGTTGGGTCCGTCGGCATGCAACAATCTCTCAAAGTCGGTCATGTCGATCTCCTGTTGCCAGCGAGATCAGCACGATCGGTCGCCGACCGACTTGGAGAAAATTGCCGTCGGTGATCGTCAGATCTTGCGCAAAAACAGATGTCTCAATTCCCGATCAGCCGGATCGCTCGCCCGGCGACTCCCCGCGCGTTCGGCGCTCCAGATGACGATGACCGAGATGATGACGAGACCCGCGCCAAGCAGCATCATGCGCGAGAACGGCTCGCCCAGCACGAGGGTGCCCGGAACGAGTGCGAGCAGCGCAACGGGCCGGGGGCGCTGATCGCCGGGGAACAGCACATCGATCAACAGGATCCAGAACGGGATCGTGGCAAGCACGACCGCGGCCACGCCCGACGGACCCGATCGTTGCGCGAACGCGAGGACCCCATGGCACCCCACGAAGAACAGCAGCCCGCACAGGCTCGCATTGACCCATGTCCGTAACGACACGCTCGCAATCTGCCCGCCACTCATGGCCAGCAACACGATGCCGCCGCAGAACGAGCGAAGCGCCATCAGCAGAATCGGCGGGATCGATTTCAATCCCAGAGTGATCGCGAAATAGGTGGAACCCCAAAGCAGGTAAATGGCGGCGAACGCGCCGATGACCAGGAACCTTCTGCTCATGATTGCTCCGATCGAGGATGTTCTCGAGGCAACCAAGTCGGAGCAGGATCATGCGTTCCGGTCTCTCCCTCAGACCCCGTCGAGGATGATCACCGTCGGCGTCGTCGGCAAAGTATCCCGCGACATCCGCAAGGACCGCTCGGTGCGGCGGTCGATCTCGAATTGCTGGCCGATGCGGCGCATGAACTCGTCGAGCGGAGTCGCGAAGCGGTGCATCGGCAGCACCACCGAGGCGCGCAGGCGCTTGGTGATCTCCGAGATGCCGTCGAGCGACATGGTGTAGGTGCCGTCGATCGGCACCATCACGATGTCGAGCCGGCCGATCTGGGCGAAATGGCTGTCGGCGAGCTTGTGATGCAAATGGCCGAGATGGCCGATGCAGAGGCCCGCGACCTCGAAGATGAAGATCGAATTGCCGTCGCGGATCATGTCGGCGCCGGAATCGTCACCAAAATAGCGGCGGATGTCGGTGGTGACGTTGCGGATGAAGGTGTCGCCGATCCGCTCCGACACGACAGCCGGTTTGCCGTCCTCGCCCCAGCCATGCAGGACGTGCGGAATGCGCTTGTCGGGATTGAGGGAATAATGGGTGCTGTGGGCCCGGTTCATGGTAACGACGTCGGGTAGCCGGCCGACCTGATAGGCGCCGCTATAGTCGGTCGCGATCCGTACCCCGCCGGGCGTATCGATGAAATACGTGGAGTGGCCGGCATAGGTGATCTCGACCTCGCCAGCGGCGGCGGCCTGGCGGAAGGCGACCGGCATGGCGCGCGGCGCGCCGTTCGCCATCGCCAGGCATTCGCTGCGCTGGGGCTGCTGGGCGAAGGCGGGTGAGAAACACGCGCTGAACAGCGCAACTGCTGCTGAGACTATTCGCCACATGTTCGGTCCCCAATGACTTCGGGGAAGTTTAGCTATCAACGCAGCGTGTGGCCAACAGGATGCGATCAACAGCGCGTCAATGCCGCAGACCTACCGCTCACCCGCCCAACTCGCAGAAATGATTTCATTGATCTCCTCGATCGAGAGAGAACGGCCACCGCTCTGCGCACGTAAGAAGCCAAAAGCGTTGGAAATATCGCCCTTCGGGGCGGCTCTCAATTCGACGCTTCCGTTCGGAAGTTCACTTGCGAGGAGCTTATCTCCCGGCTGCATACCGAGGTGCTTGAGCAACTCGGCGGTCAGCGTCAGCTGTCCTTCAGCGGTCACTTTGAGCGTATCCATTGCTTATCAATACGGCAGAATAGACGTGTCTTAAAGGGGCAAGTGCGTACAGCGTCTCACTCCCGCCTCGGGCTGAACTTCCAGGTCATCGCCAGCAGGCCCGCGGTGATCAGGCCGCTGACGATGCCGGCGGTCGGCAGCGTGAGCAGCAGCGCGGCGGTGGCGGCCCAGCCGATCGAGGAGAATGCTTCGGCGAAGGTGGCGAGCCGCGAGGAGGTCTGGCGGCGGCGGAATTGGCTGCGTCGGGCCTGGACGCGGAACCAGAGCTGGATCGCCGTGGCGGAGGCCGCGCCGACGATGAGCACGGCGGCCGTGATGCTGGCCTGGAACGGCGAGGCGAAAACCAGTGCCGCAACCAGCGGGCTGAAAATGACGGCGATCGCGATCAGCACCACCTCGATCTTGGCGCGGGTCACGCTGGATGGCGTCAGTGGCGCGGTCGCGACCAGATCGGGCGCGTCCTCGCCCGAGATCGTCAGCCAGGCCAGCCCGCCGGCGAGCTGACCCGCGGCCATGACGATGACCGGTGTGATCAGCGTCAGTGCGACGGAGCTGTCCCCAAAACTGCGCCACAGCAGCAGCGCCGGCGGCACCAGATAAAGCAGCTGCATCAGGGTTTGCGAGATCAGCCAGGGATCTCGCCAGAGCAGGATGATTTCCTTGCGCCGCAGCGCCTGCCGCCGCGAGCCGCCACGGAACGGCCGCTCCTTCGCACGCTTGCGGTTGGATGTACCATACGCAGCAGCGTCGATCGCGGTGTCGGCGAAGCGGCCCGAGAAGATCGCCATCACGCATCCAAGCAGCACCAACCCGAGCGCCAGAAGCAGCAGCAGCGCCTCGCTGTCGCCCATGGTCGCCCGTGCCGGCCACCACCAGATACTATCGACATCGGGCGCGTGCGCGGCGAGGGTGCCCGAGGTCAGGATGGTGAAGCGCGACAGCGTGCCGTAGGAGATGATCGCCGCCACCTGCAGCGCGATCACGAATCCGGCGCCGATGATCGCCGCCAGGATCTGGGCGACGAAGCGCGTCCGCGCCGGACCGATCAGGCGAAACAACAGGATGGTGACGGCGATCGCGACCGCCGCGGCCGACAGGCCCATCGCGACGACGACGCCGAAGGCGCCGAGCCAGCGCAGGCCACCGCCGATCACCAGCACGTCGATGAAGGGCGTCGAGAACAGCAGGGCCATCGCCGTGACGCTGAGCGCGATTGCGGCGATGCGTACCGAGAACAGATTGGCGAGCCGCGCCGGCGAGGACATGATCAGGTCGAGATCGGCGCGCGCGTAAAACACCCGCGTGACCGATTCGATCGCCTGCGACAGCATCAAGGTCCAGGCGAGCAGGATCGTCGCCGAGATCACGATCAGCGACGATTTGTCCAGCGGCAGCTGCAGATCGGCGAAGCGGCCGATCACGGCCCATGCCGGCACATGCAGCAGCGCGGCGAAGAACAGGAGCCCGATCACGGCGGCCCGGGCCCGCCGGCGCCGGCCGCCCGTCATCATGGCGAACCATTCGCGCCAGGCGAGCCTGAGCTCGTGCCGGGCAAACCAGGAGAGCGCGGTCGCCGGGCTCATGCCGCATCCTGGAGCGTCACCAATGCGATGAAGAGATCTTCCAGGCTGGTGTCGGCATGGCCGTTCTGCTGGCGCAGCTCCGTGAGCGTGCCCTCGGCAACGAGACGACCCGCGGCGATCACGCCGATGCGGTCGGCCATGCGCTCGGCGACCTCGAGGATATGCGTCGTCATGATGACGGTGCAGCCGGCGCGGACGCGATCGCCGAGCAGTCCCTTCACATGGCGGGCCGAAACGGCATCGAGGCCTGTCAGCGGCTCGTCGAGGATGATGAGGCGGGGATCGTGCACAAGCGCGCCGGCGAGAGCGACCTTCTGGCGCATGCCCTTGGAGAAGCCCTCGCAGCGCTCGTGCCGGTGCGGCGCGAGCCCGAGCGAGCTCAGGAGCTCTTCGGCGACCGGTTTCGAGGCCGAGGGGGCGATGCCCCAGAGACCGGCGACGAATTCGAGATATTCGAGCGGGGTGAGTTTGTCATAGATCATGGGCTCGTCGGAGACCCACGCCATCACCTGCTTGGCCGCGACCGGATCGGCAAGCGCGTCGATCCCGAAGATCGAGACCGCGCCGTCGTCGGGCCTGAGCAGGCCCGCCACCATGCGCAAAGTGGTGGTCTTGCCGGCACCATTGGGGCCGACCAGCGCGTAGAATTCCCCGGCATGAATGGTGAGATCGAGGCTATCGACCGCCAAACGGTCAAAACGCTTCGTTAACCCTCGGAGTTCGAGCGCCGAGCTTTCCGGCTTCATGACGGCCACACCATCCGGTTTTGCATCGGTCGCGACCATGACCTGAAGATGTTTCGGCCCCGTGAATCACGCAGCCGCAAATTCCGGCATCCATCTTGGACTAAAGGCAGGACACCCTAGAAGTCACCGTTTGTTGACAGCGCTTGGCGGTTCAGGCTGAATTGGCGTCGGGACAAATGGCGCTCACGCGGCGAAACGACTGCGTAGCGGCTGGACACAGGATGCGGCGATGCGGTCGTCAAGAACCGCAGGTTGCATCGGGAGGACGCGGCGATGCTGGATTTTGTTCAGCAGCTGGTCAGCGGTGTTGCGCTCGGCTGTGTTTACGGCCTGATCGCACTCGGCTTCGTGCTCGTCTACAAGGCCACCGAGGTCGTCAATTTCGCCCAGGGCGATCTGATGATGCTGGGCGGATTCTTCGCCTTCACCTTCATCGGCATGATGGGCCTGAACTACTGGATCGGCTTTGCCGGTGCGGTGGCGGCGATGGCGCTGTTCGGCATGCTGGCGGAGCGGATCGTGGTGCGGCCGATCCTCGGCTATCCGCAATTCTCCATCATCATGGCCACCATTGGCCTCGGCTATTTCCTGCGCTCTGTCGCCGGCATGATCTGGGGCACCGACGACTTCAAGATCGACACGCCGTTCAGCCAGGGCGTCTTGCGGATCGGCTCTCTCGTGCTGGCCTATGACAAGCTCTCGGTGATCGCAGCGACGATGATCCTGTGCACGCTGCTCTGGCTGTTTTTCAACAAGACCACGCTCGGCACCGCGATGCGTGCCAGCTCCGAGAACATGCTCGCGGCCTATTACATGGGCATCCCGGTCAAGCGCGTGGTGTCGATCGTCTGGGCGATCAGCGCGGCGGTCGCCACCTGCGCCGGCGTGCTGCTGGCGCCGATCACCTTCATTCATTCCAATGTCGGCCTCGTGCTTGGGCTGAAGGCGTTCCCGGCCGCGGTGCTCGGCGGCTTCGGCTCGATTCCCGGCGCGGTGGTCGGAGGCGTCCTGATCGGGGTGATCGAGAGCATGGCCGGCTTCTATCTGCCGGAAGGCTGGAAGGACGTCGCGCCCTACATCGTCCTGCTCGCCGTGCTGCTGCTCAAGCCCGAAGGCCTGTTCGGCCTTCACGCCCGCAAGAAGGTCTGAACGCATGCGCTTCCTGTTCAAGACCGACTATGAGGATGACATCAGACTGTTCCCGCATTCGGGCTACGTCGTCTCCTACGGCCTGCTGTTCGCAGTGCTGCTGATCGCGCCTTACGTGCTCTCCAGCTATCTGATGAGCCAGCTCGTCTTCGTCTGCATCTACGCCACCGTCGGCGTGGCGCTTCTGATCCTGACCGGCTTTACCGGCCAGGCCTCGCTCGGGCACGCCGCGTTCCTCGCGATCGGCGCCTATACGGCGGCCTATTTGCAGAAATACAACGTGCCGTTCCCGGTCTATTTCCTCGCCGCGGGCGTCCTGACCGGCTGCATCGGCGCGCTGGTCGGCTTTCCCGCGCTGCGGCTTCAGGGCATCTATCTCGTCATCGCCACGATCTCCTTCGCCTTCATCGTCGAGGAGATCCTGGCGCGCTGGGAGAGCGTCACCAACGGCAATGAGGGTCTGCGCGTCAAGGCGCTGTCGCTGCTCGGCGTGACAGTCTCGCGCGACAGCCCGACCTTCTATTTCCTCTGCCTTGCGGTGCTGGTGCTGACCATCGTCGGCACGCTCAATCTGTTGCGCTCGCCGACCGGGCGCGCCTTTGTCGCGATCCGCGACAGCGAGACCGCGGCGCGCAGCATGGGCGTCAATGTCGCGCTGTACAAGGTCAAGTCCTTCGCGATCTCGGCGGCGATCACCGGCTTTGCCGGCGTGCTGTTCGCGCACAAGCTCTCCTTCATCTCGCCCGAGATGTTCACGCTCCAGCTCTCGATCGAATTCATCATCGTGATCCTGATCGGCGGTACCTTCAGCCTGCACGGCGCGGTGCTGGGCGCGATCTTCATCGTGATGATTGATCCGTTCCTGACTTACCTCAAGGATGACATGCCCGGCGTCATCGCCGGCATCGCCGCTGCCTTTGGCGCAGGCACGGTGACCGCGGGAAACATCCAGTCGAAGGTCGCGGCGTTCGCCTCGCTCAACGGACTCAAGGGCGCGATCTACGGCGTCATCATCATGCTGTTCGTGCTGTTCGAGCCGCTCGGCCTCTATGGCCGCTGGCTCAAGATCAAGCTCTTCTTCCAGCTGTTTCCGCTCTACAAGCGCGCCACCTTCAAGCGGCAGAAGATCTACGTGAAGTCGGAGCGGAATCGATGAGCTATTTCCGCGCCGAGAATCTGTCGCTGCATTTCGGAGGGCTGAAAGCCGTCGATGCGGTGTCGTTCGCGGTCGAAAAGGGCGAGATCCTGTCCATCATCGGGCCGAACGGCGCGGGCAAGAGCTCGATCTTCAATCTGATCTCGCGGATCTACCGGCCGACCTCGGGCCGCATCTTCTTCGAGGACCAGGACATCACCGAACAGCCGCCTTACGACATCGCCAAGCTCGGTATTGCCCGCACGTTCCAGAACATCGAGCTGTTCGAGAATGCGACGGTGCTGTCCAATCTGCTGGTCGGGCGTCACCGGCATTCCTCCACGCAGCTCTGGCAGGAACTGCTGTTCCTGCCGAGCGTGCGCGCCAACGAGAAGCTGCACCGTCGCCGGGTCGAGCAGGTGATCGAGTTCCTCGACCTCGAGCCTTACCGCGACAAGCTGATCTCGGGCCTGCCCTACGGCGTGCGCAAGGTGATCGAACTCGCGCGCGCGCTCTGTTCGGAGCCGAAGCTGATCCTGCTCGACGAGCCGTCATCCGGCCTCAATGTCGAGGAGACCGACGACATGTCGTTCTGGATCCGCGACATGAAGAGCGAGCTCGGCGTCACCGTGCTGATGGTCGAGCACGACATGTCGCTGGTCAACCGCGTCTCGGACCGCGTCATCGCGCTGAATTACGGCCGCGTGCTGGCGATGGGCTCGCCGTCCGAGGTGCAGCAGCATCCCGACGTCGTCGCCGCGTATCTGGGAGCCTGACGCGATGGATGCGACCGTGACCCCGGACATCATCTTGAGACTCTCCAACATCGAGAGCTATTACGGGCCGATCATGGCGATCCGCGGCATCTCGCTGGAGGTGCCGCGCGGCCGCATCGTCACGCTGCTGGGCGCCAACGGCGCTGGCAAGACCACGGTGCTGAAGACGATCTCGGGCATCCTCGATCCGCAGAAGGGGTCGATCGAGTTCATGGGCAAGCCGATCCAGCGCATGGAGGCGGACCGCATCGTGCGGCTCGGCCTCAGCCATGTGCCTGAGGGACGCGAGGTGTTTCCGTTCCTCTCGGTGCGCGAGAACCTGATGATGGGCGCCTATCCGCGCAAGGATCGGGACGGCGTGGCGGAGGATCTGGGACGCGTCTACGGCTATTTCCCGCGCCTGAAGGAGCGCATCGACCAGCCGGCCGGCCAGCTCTCCGGCGGCGAGCAGCAGATGCTGGCGATCGGGCGCGCGTTGATGAACCGGCCGACGCTGCTGCTGCTCGACGAGCCCTCGCTCGGCCTGTCGCCGATCCTGGTGAAGGAGATCTTCACGATCATCCGCCGCGTCAACGAGGAGCAGGGCATGTCGATCCTGCTGGTCGAGCAGAACGCGCGCGTGGCGCTGGAGACGGCGCATTACGGCTACGTGCTGGAGATCGGCCGCGTCGTGATGAACGACAGCTGCGACCGCTTGATGCATTCGAAGGACATTCAGGAATTCTACCTTGGCGCCAAGGAAGCCGGTGCGCGAGGCGAACGGCGCTGGAAAAAGAAGAAGACGTGGCGATGAAGAATTGGCGATGAAGAATTGGCGATGAAGAATTGGCGATGAGGTACTAGGCGGCAAGGAGGAGACGCGCATGGCCCGACCGGCGGTGCTGACGGTCGCTGATACGATCGCAAAGAGCTTTTTGCGCGCGGCAGAGGTGCGCGGCGACAGGCCCGCGATCCGCGAGAAGAAATTCGGCATCTGGCAGCCAACGAGCTGGCGCGAATGGCTGCAGATCTCGAAGGAGATCGCCTATGGCCTTCGCGCCATTGGCTTCATGCCCGGCGACGTCGCCTCCATCATTGCCAACGCCATTCCGGAATGGATCTACGCCGACATGGGCATCCTGTGCGCCGGCGGCGTCTCCTCGGGCATCTATCCGACGGATGCGTCGGCCCAGGTCGAATACCTGATCAATGATTCCATGACGCGGGTGATCTTCGCCGAAGACGAGGAGCAGCTCGACAAGGTTCTCACCTGCCGTGCCCGCTGCCCCAGTCTGCAACGGATCGTCGTGTTCGACATGGAGGGCCTCAGCGGCTTCTCCGACGACATGGTGATGTCGTTTGAGGAGTTTCGCGCGCTCGGCCGCAATCACATGGTCGGCCGCGAGACGCTGTGGCAGGAGATGGTCGACAGCCGCAGTGCTGACGATCTCGCCGTGCTCGTCTACACGTCAGGCACGACAGGCCCGCCCAAGGGCGCCATGCACGCCAACCGCAGCGTCACCCACCAGATGCGGCACGCCAATGATTTCATTCCGGCGCGCGAGGACGAGGACCGGCTGATCTTCCTGCCGCTCTGTCACGTCGCCGAGCGCGTCGGCGGCTATTACATCTCGGTCGCGCTTGGCTCGGTGATGAACTTTGCCGAAAGCCCGGAGACCGTGCCGGACAATCTGCGTGAGGTGCAGCCGACGGTGTTCCTCGCGGTGCCGCGGATCTGGGAGAAATTCTACTCAGCCATCACCATCGCGCTGAAGGACGCCACGCCGCTCCAGCAATGGGTCTATCGCCGCGCCATCAAAATCGGCTACCGCATGGTCGATTTCCGCCTCGAGGGCAGGACGCCGCCGCTCAGCTTGCGCATCGCCAACAGCGTCGCCTACCGGGTTGCGTTCCGCAACATCCGCCGCATGATCGGGCTCGACCGCTGCCGCATCGCCTTCACCGGCGCGGCGCCGATCGCACCGGATCTGATCCGCTGGTATCTTGCGCTCGGCATCGACATGCACGAGGTGTATGGCCAGACCGAGAATTGCGGGGTCGCGACCATGATGCCGGCGGAGCGCATCAAGCTCGGCTCGGTCGGCACGGCCGTACCCTGGGGCGAGGTTGCGCTCTCACCCGACGGCGAGATCCTGATCAAGGGTGACTTCCTGTTCATGGGCTATCTGAACCAGCCGGAGAAGACGGCGGAGACTATCGATGTCAGCGGTTGGTTGCACACCGGCGACGTCGGCACCATCGACAATGAGGGGTTTGTCCGCATCACCGACCGGATGAAGGACATCATCATCACCTCAGGCGGCAAGAACATCACGCCGTCGGAGATCGAGAACCAGCTCAAATTCTCGCCCTATATCTCGGACGCCGTCGTGATCGGCGACAAAAGACCCTATCTCACCTGTCTCGTGATGATCGACCAGGAGAATGTCGAAAAGTTCGCCCAGGACCACGACATTCCCTTCACCAACTACGCCAGCCTTTGCCGTGCCCGCGAAATCCAGGACCTGATCTGGCACGAGATCGAAGCGGTCAACGTGAACTTTGCCCGCGTCGAGACCATCAAGAAATTCTACCTGATCGAACGCCAGCTCAGCCCCGAGGACGAGGAGCTGACGCCGACCATGAAGCTGAAGCGCAATTTCGTGAACAAGCGCTATGCCGCCGAAATCGATGCGATGTATCGCCAGCGCGCGGTGGCGTAAGCCTGTGCAAGACGAGAACAGCGAAGCGGTGATGGCCCCGCCCTTCGCGTCACACGGGGCCTGAGGAGAGGAGACGTCAATGTCGAAATCGTTGAAAGCGTTCGGCCTTGCAGTGGCTGCGGTCGCGCTCACCTGTCTGCCGGCTGCGGCCCAAACCAAGGTCACCAATGAAGGCATCTCGGCAAGCGAGATCGTCATCGGCACTCATCAGGATCTCTCGGGCCCGATCAAGGTCTGGGGCGTGCCTGTTTCCAACGGCATGAAGATGGCGGTCGAGGAGATCAACGCGGCCGGCGGCATCCAGGGCCGCAAGATCAAGATGATCCTGGAGGACAATGGCTACGATCCGAAGAAGGCGGTGCTGGCCTCGCAGAAGATGGTCGAGCGCGACAAGATCTTTGCGATGATCGGCCCGATGGGCTCGCCCACGGTCCTCGCCGCGCAGGACATCCTGTTCGATGCCGGCGTGCTTCAGCTGTTTCCGCTGACGGCGGCCGAATTCACCTTCAAGTTCGATCCGGCCAAGCCGCAGGAGCGGCTGAAGTTCAACAACCTGCTGCCCTACGTCGAGAGCACGCGGGCGGCGCTGAAATACATGATGGAGTGGAAGAACTTCAAGAAGCCCTGCATCATGCACCAGGACGACGAGTACGGAAAGAACGTGCTCGACGGCTTCAATCAGCAGCTGACCGCGATGAAGATCCCGGCGGCGTCGGTGACGAGCTACAAGCGCGGCGCCTCCGATTTCAGCGCGCAGGTCGCCAAGATGAAGTCGGACGGCTGCGATCTCGTCGTGCTCGGCACCGTGATCCGCGAGACCATCGGTGCGATGACGGAAGCCAGGAAGCTCGGCTGGGACGTCACCTTCCTCGGCGCGACGCCGACCAACGTGCTGGAAGTGCCGACGCTCGGGAAGGAGGCGGTCGAGGGGCTCTACGCGGCGAGCGGATTCGAGATTCCCTATGAGGACACCGCCAAGGGCAAGGTCCACGACTGGCTGATCAACTACAAGAAGATGTTCGGCACCGATGCCAACACGCAGGCGATCATCGGCTACAACGCGGTGATGACGTTCGCGTTCTATGCCGATAAGGCCGGCAAGGATTTGACCGGCCAGAAGATGCTCGATTCACTCGAGTCCGGCGAGAAATTCCTCGACATCTTCAACTCGCCGCCGACGAAGTTCTCCAGGACCGACCATCTCGCCAACACCATCACCCAGGTGCAGCAGGTCAAGGGCGGCCGCTGGGTATTGGTGAAGGATAACCTGATGTTTTGATGCTTGTTCGCCTCTCCCCGCGTGCTCGATGCACCCTCTCCCCTTGTGGGAGAGGGTGGATCGCCGCAAAGCGGCGAGCCGGGGAGGGGTCTCTATCCTCACGAGCATTCTGACGAGCGGAAAGAACCCCTCATCCGGCGTGCTCGCGCGCCACCTTCTCCCGCAAGGGGAGAAGGAAGCAGAAATGTTACGATCCCCCGCTCGCCGTCCCTGAATTCACCGGCGCCAGCTCGTCTTCGCGGCAGCGCCAGCCGTCGCCGGCCTTCACGAAGGCAAACGTCCGCTGGATCCTCAGGCGGCGCGTGACGTTGAAGGCTGCTGCGGAGCGCTCCTTGGGAGCGGCGCCCGGTTGCGGACGGCCGGTGCTGGCGTCCCAGCAGGTGCCGGTGCAGGTCGAGGCGACTTTGCTGCAGGTGGTGAACGGCGCCAGTACCACCATCTCGATCTCGCCGGTGACCTGCGCCTCCTGGTCGGTGACCTGGCTGTCGAGCGCGTAGACGCGGTTGATGCGGAGGAAATTGCCGCACGAATTGGCGGCATGAATGCGCGCGGCGCAAAAATCGACCGCGTCGGTGTCGGGCTCCCTGGCTGCAACCTGCCGGCCGAACACCTTCTTCGGATCGCCCTTGGCGGCGGCGATCTCCTCGGTCTCGCGCTTGAGGTAATCGGCGAGACAGGCTTCCGCAGAGCCGAGCTCCTCGAGCGGCACGTTTTCCTTGCCGACCAGATTGCACTTGCGATCGCGCTCGCGCGTCCAGCGGCCGTATTCGGCAAAGGCAAAGCGCGCGGCGGTCGGGTCCAGCTTCCCGATCAGGCCGAGCACCTGGCCGTTCAGCTCGGTCTCGGTCAGTGCCAGCGACGGGTCCGCGCAGATCAGCGCGCCGGCCGCGGTGTTGGCGGCGAGACAGTCGAAATCCGGATCGCGCACGATCGCGGCGCGATCCTCGGTTACCTTGAGCAGGCAGGACTTCACCCGGTCGAAATCGTCATCGCGGATCGCGGTCTGGCCGACGATGCCGCAGCCGAGGTTGCGCTGGCGGACCCAGATTGCGTTCTCCTCGATCGCGGGCAAGCGATCAGGCAGGCGGGCGAGCCGCGCCTCGATCGCCCTGCTCAGCCTCTCGGCGGCCGCGGACAGCTCTGCGTCACCGCAGAACAATTGGTTGCCGGGGTCGTGGATCTGCTGGCAGTTGTTCTTGGAAAACAGCGGCAGTCTATCGGCGACGGAGGGAGCCGATGTGCCGGATTGTGCGAATCCTGGTGCTGCCGGCCAACCGAGCAACGCAAGCACAATCAGTGCGATCAACCGCATTCCAGCCGCCCCCTATCGAAGGCGCCATGCTAGCGCCAGGGATCAAGCGGTGAAACGGGTTTGTTCAATGCGCCTCGGGGGCGACCATCGAGACCTGCACGGGCTCGCCGACATATTTCAGCACGGCGGACTGGTAGAGCACGAACAGCGGCTGGTAGGTCCGTGCGCTTTCGTCCTCGACCATGGCCATGCGGCGGTTGTCCAGCATCAGCCAGCGGCCGTCGAGCCTCGCGGCGGCCACAGCATGCGCTTCACCGGCCCTGACGTCGCGCACCACGACGATGCGGAGGTCTTCCGCGGCGACGCCGGCAAGCCGCAGCGCGGCGAGCTTGGCGATGGCGTAGTCCTCGCAATCGCCGGCGCCGCGTGCGAAGGTCGCAAGCGGCGGGCTCCAAACGTCATCGGTGCCGTCGTCGACGGCGCGGATGGCGAGGTTGATGGCGCGGTTGGCCTCGCCGAGCCGGGCGCGGCCGTCGCGGCTGCGGGCCTGGTCGACGATAGCCAGCAATTTCAGCGCCGCGGGCGAGGCGCAATGGTCGCGATCGCCGTCGCACAGCGCAAGCTGCACCATGTCGTCGTCGAGCTTCTCTTTCAGGGCGAACCATTTCTGCGGCAGGCTGCCGTCGGAGATGGCGAAGGCGAACACGCCGAACGGCTCGGCGGATTTGCGCACGAGCACGCCTGGGCCCGGCGACAGCAAGGTGCCGGCACGAAGATCGGCGACCGATCCGAGCAGCATCAATCCGCATAGGGCAATGATGACGCGCCAGGCGCGCCGGTGAGCGGCGGTCTCCATCTGACATCCCCTTCCGGCTTCGCTTTGGTTCCCTCGACCTCGACGTGCCGGGCTTGTTGCTTGTGCGGAGATGGTGCGAGACGGGCCGTATTGTTCTGCTTAACGCGTGCGGATGGGGCGCGAAAACCGCGAAGCAGGCTGAAGCGGGCCTGCCAAAATTGCGTAAAATTTTACGAAGCGGCGGTTGGGAGGGGGCGGCTGCCGCGAAATGGAGCCAGTTGCAGTCAGAAGTTGTGGGCGGTCGATTCGGCCCTTATGGCTAACGGCCCGTTATTTCACGGGTTCTGTTAGTTGGCTCACAGATTTACCTCCGTATTTGCCGCAGGATGTCGCGGGGCACCATGAGCACAAGACGAACCGGGTTATCCGTTGTCAAATTTATACATCAGAATACATGGCGGTTCGAAACATGTGCTCGGATAAGCCAGGCTATATTTTCAGAAGGCGCAAGAATTACTTGGGCTTCTCTAGAAATGTCGCAATAAGCATAGGCGCCCGCCGCCAAGTCACGCTAAATCACACAAGCAATAGATGGTTTCGCTAAGGACTTGGTAATGATATGCAAGCTTAGCCAATCGATACTTCCATAAATATTAACCCCCTTTTTTGGTGCCCGGTTGAACTACGCTGGCAAATTTGACGCCGCGCTCTCCTTGGATGGCCAGGGTTCCCGCTCGCCCAGCCATATCGATTCCTTTACCGCCAAGGCGCACGGCCACGTGCCCGAAGGCGCAGTCGTCATTGCCGATCCCAACCTGATCTTCCATGGCGAGTTCAAGCGCACCGGCCCCGACCTCGTGCTGTCCCATGACGGGCACGACTTCGTCGTTCACGATTATTTCAGGGGCGACAAGCGCGCCGCGATTGCCTCGCCCGACGGCGCCCATCTCACCGGCGACATCATCAGCGCGCTCACCGGCTACGTCCAGGTTGCGCAGGCCGCGCCCGGTGCGGCCGCGGCGCAAGTCATCGGCCACGTCACCAAGCTGACCGGCAGCGCGACCGCGATCCGCAACGGCGTCTCGGTCATCCTGAACAACGGTGACAACGTCGAGAAGGGCGACGTCGTCTCGACCGGTTCGGAATCGACGCTCGGCATCAGCTTCATCGACGGCACCGTGTTCGGCCTGTCCTCCAACGCGCGGATGGTGCTGAACGAGATGGTCTACGACCCCAACGGGTCGAACAATTCCTCGCTGCTGAGTCTCGTCGCCGGCACCATCACCTTCGTCGCCGGCGAGACTGCCAAGCACGGCGACATGAAGATCGACACGCCGGTCGCCACCATGGGCATCCGCGGCACGGCGGTGCTGACCGAGATCAGCTTCATCATTCCGCCGGCGACACCGACCAACCCGAATCCCGAACCTCAGCCGCAGGCCAATTTCCAGGTGCTGGTCGAGCCGAACGGCACCACCGGCTCCTACATCCTGTTCGACAAGCTGACGCTGCTGCCGATCGCGACGGTCAACCAGGCCGGCCAGATGATCCAGATCAGCGGCGGCAACGTCTCGGTCACCAATGCGCTGCTGTCGCCCGACGTGCAGAAGCTGATCACTGATGTGTTCACGCTGAAGTTCACGGACAACAACACCAATACCAAGCTGACCACGAACTTCACCGACACTATCACGCAGAACGGCAACATCGTCTTCATCAAGACGGACACCGGAGCCACCGCGACCGCGACCTTCACCACACCCGTCAACACTGGCACTGGCCCGGGCCACGGTGGGACCAACAACGGGGCAGAACGTTTCCCCGGTCCGCCTGACGCGCGCATCCTCGATGCCAGCGGCAATGTGGTGACTGCGTTCAAGGTGACCGAGCATGCGAACGCGACCAATGACCGCGCGGACACTGGCGGCACCGTGTCTGCCGACACGATCGTCTTTCGGATCAATTTCGTCGACCAAAACGTGGGCGACCGGCCGACGGTGTCGGTGGACCTCGATGCATCGCACTACACCTATACGGATTCCGGCCATCACGACGTCACCGCCTCGCTCACTGCTCTCCAGAAGCAGTATATTGCGGCGACGCAGATCAAGATCAGCATCGTCGCCGATGCCGGCAACAACAACAACGGCTCCGCGGTTGGGACCTACACGATCCCCGACCACGCCTTCGATTTCCTCGGAGCCGGCGAAACGCTGACGCTGACCTACATTGTCAGCGTCGACGACAATTTCGCGGTGAACCCCGAAACCAGGCAGATCCCAATCACCATCACGATCACCGGCACCAACGACAAGCCGGTGATCGCGACCAGCGTGCCGACCATCACCTTCTCCGGCGGCACCAGCGTGCCGGGCGGGCCGCTGACCACCGACGTTCCGACCACTGGCACCCTGACTTTCACGGATGTCGATCTCACGGACACACACACCGTGTCCGTGGCGCTGACCAGCGCGAGCCTGCCGGACGGCACCACCGTGCCGCCGGGCCCGCTTGCCGCGTTCCAGCACGCCATGTCGGTTGCGATCGCGAACGGCTTCGATTCAACCGGCACAGGCACCGGGACCATCAACTGGTCGCTGGCCGATCTGCCCGTCTACCTCGCCGACTTCATCCCCGAGGGCGAAGTGCTGACGCTGGTCTACACCGTGACGGTAGCTGACGAGCACAACGCGACCTCGCAGCAAACCATCGCCGTCACGATCAAAGGCACAGACGCCCCCGCGGTGGTTTGGATCGCGACAAACCAGCCCTCGGGCGGTTTCTGGAAGGACGCTGCGAACTGGGAAACCGGCACGGTCCCGACCAGCAGCGACGATGTCATCGTCATTACCGACCAGTTGCATGGGCTGACGCCGTCCTATCCTGTCACGATCGACGTTGCGGCATACGGCAAGTCGCTGACGATGGATGATTACGACACAACGGTGCACCACACGGCGCCGCAAGTGATCAACCACGGCACGTTGACGCTCACGGGGGCACTCACGCTCAATGCCGATGCGGAATTCACCAACGCTCCGGACGGCATCGTTCTTGTCGGTGGCGCGATCGATGTCGAGACGATCACCAGGGCGAAGACCGGCGAGGCCGTCGTCAATACCGCGACGATCACCAATGCGGGCACGCTGACGCTGGCCGCTGGCGGCAAGATCGATACCCTCACGACCATCGTCAATTCCGGCATGATCGACCTTTCCGGCGGCACGCTGACGCTGGAGAGCAACATTGCCAATGCCGGTGGTATCGTTCAGGTCGAGTCCGGGGCGGCGCTGTTTGCCGACACCGTGACGGTCGATGGTGGCACCGTCGCCATTCTCGGCACGCTGGAGCTCGACGGCACCAGCCTGATCGAGAATGGCAGGCTGAACAATTGGGGCGTGGTCAACGTCAAGGGCGCGGCGGAATTCGCCAACGAGATCGTCAACAATTCCGGCAGCGTCAACGTCGATGCTGGCGGCAAGCTGGTCATCAACGGGACGACGATCGACGGTGGTGTGCCGCCAGTCCCGCACGGGGGGGCGGGGGGCGGCGAGGGCGAGGGGGGCGCCGATCCGGGTTCGCCCGGCGGCACCGTCACGAATGACGGCGAGCTCGACCTCACCGGCAATGCCGTGCTCAGCAATGGCATCCTCAAGAACAACGCCACCCTCGATGTCAGCGGCACTGGCAACGCGCTGAACGGTGAGGCGGTCACCAATGCCGGCACCATCGAGGTGCGCACGGGCGCGCTCGCCCTTGGTCCGGGATCCACGGTCGACAATTCCACCGGCAACGTCATTGTCGACGCTGCGATGGAGCTGAACGGCACCACGATCAGCGGCGGCGCCGTCGCGGGCGACGGCAGCATCGACGTCACCGGCGCCAGCCGGATCGACAGCGGTGCAACCCTGAGCGTCGCCACAGTCGTGGTCGATGCCGGGCTGACGCTGGATGGCATCACGGTGTCGGGTTCGGTCATCACGGACAATGCCGGCATCGAGCTCGACAACCTCGTCAAACTTCAGGGCGACGCAAAGATCCAGGGCGGCCCTGTTACCAACAAGGGTACGCTGGAGATTGCCGGCGCCGCGACGCTGCTCGGCGTCATCGTGACCAACAGCGGCACGGTGCAGGTCGACGACGGCCAGACGCTGACGATGTCGAGCACCGAGATCGACGGCGGCACGCTGACGATAGCAGGCATGCTGGTATCGACGGGTGTCAGTGCCATCACCGATGCCGATATCACCAACACCGGCGCGTTCGCCGTCACCAGCGGCAAGCTGACAATCGATTCCGCTATCATTCATACCCTCACCAACCACAAGCTGATCCAGGCCAATGGTGGCGAGCTCGACATTTCCGGCGAGCGGATCGTCAACACCGCCGATATCAAGGCGGTGGGCGGCGGCATCCTCAAGCTCACGTCGCTGACCGTCACCAATGACGGGGGCTCCGTCACGATCGACGGCACGTCGAACCTCTATCTGTCCGATACTGTCGCGATCAACGGCGGCAGCCTGAACAATTCCGGCCATCTCTTCGGCGTCTCGGGCGGCAACACGATCTCGGCGGCCGTCACCAACACCGGAACCATCGAGGTGCAGGCGGACACGCTGAACCTCTCCGGCGGTCTCACCGGCGTCGGCTCGCTCGTCATCGACGACCAGGCGAAGCTCGAGCTCGGCGGGGCGGATGCGCAGACCGTTACTTTCGCGGGCGGCACGGGCACGCTTCAGCTCGACAAGGTTGCCGGACAGGGCTTCACCGGTACCATCGCTGGCCAGTCGTCGACTGGCGGCACGTTCATGGTCACCGGCGCGGGCGACATTACGGCTGCGAGCGGTGACGCGCTCGACTTCACGGCGTCGGGCGGAACGAGCGACAGCCATGCCGATATCGTGCTGACACCGACCGGCGCTCTGACGGGAGCGGCCAACGGCGTCGTCGTCACCCAGAATGGCGTCGGCGACATCTCGCTGACCGCGACAAAGGACATCGCGGGCTTGGCCGGTAACGGCGTCGTCTTGCGCGACGGCGCATCCGGTCTCGGCAATGTCACCATCGCCAATCTGACCGGCAAGGCGATCGGCACCGGCGCGACGTCCGAAGGCATTCTCGTCGAGAACCTCAACGCCGCCAATACAGGCGACATCTCGATCACCCAGCTCGGCGGTGCGGCCGGCGGTGCATTCGGCATCGATGCGACGACCCATGGCGGCGGCGACGTCACCATCGACGCCGGCGGCAACATCACGGGAAGCTCGACCTACGGCATTCGTGCGCGCAGCTACGGCAGTGGCGACGTCACGGTGAGCACCGAGGCCGGAAGCGTCGTGACCTCGGGCAGCTCCGGTATCGTCGCGGTCAACCGGGCGACCTCGATCGATGCGTCCGCCGACAGCGAGATCATCGTCAACGCCTACGGCACGATCAACTCCGGCAGCAGCCCGAATCAAAGTGGCAATACGCCAAGCGGTATCCAGGCCGGCTACAATGGCGCGACCACCGGTTCGGCGGTCAATACCAATGTGAACGGCAGCGTCGTCATCAACAACTACGCCGACATCACGTCCGGCGGGCACGGCATCCACGCTTACAATTATGGCAGCGGCGACATATCGGTGAACGATGGGGCCGGCACCAGCGTCACCGGCGCGGTGACCGGTATCAAGGCCGTGGCGCTCGGTGGCGGCACAGGGGACGTGAACGTCAGCATCGGTGCCAACGCTCATGTCACGGGTACGTCGGGCTATGGCATCGATGCCTACAGCCTCAACGCCGGCGATATCAGCGTCACGATGTCGGAGGGCGACGTCGTCGCTTCGGGCAGCGTCGGTATCGATGCAGTCAATGAGGCGACCGCGATCGGCAGCGACGTGCAAAGCACGATCCTCGTCCGCGCCCACGGAACCATTCATTCGGGAACGACCAATACCCAGAGCGGCAATCTGCCGGCCGGCATCATGGCGGGCTATACGGCGGGGGGGAGCGGTGAATTCAGTGGCGCTGTTCAGGGTGACGTCACCGTGGAGAGCGACGCGACGATCACGGCGGATAGAGGCTTTGGCATCGAGGCCTTCACCTGGGGCATGGGCGATATCACGGTCACGGCCGGCAAGGGGTCGTCGATCACCGCTGCCGGCACCGCCATCGGCGTCTTCGACCACGGTGGCGGCGACGTCAGCGTCACCAACGAAGGCTCCGCCACCGGCGCCATCGGCCTGTCGGCCTTTACGAACGGGGCGGGCAACATCACCATCATCAATGACGGCGACCTCACGGGCACCGGAACGTTCGGCATCAATGTCTCGCAGGACCTCGTGGGTGCGACCGGCTCGACGCACATCACCAACACGGGTACTGTTTTCGGGGCCGACGGCAATGCCGCGATCTCTGTCCATGAGAACGCGACCGGCACTGCGCTCATCGACAATTCCGGCACCATCGGACCCCATGATGCCGGAAGCGTGACCGCGACGACCTACGCGATCCTGGAGACCGGCGGCGCGATCGAGATCAACAACACCGGCCATATCAACGGGAACATCTCGGTCGCAAGCGCGACATTTGACAACAAGAGCGTCGGCACCTGGACGGTTTCGGGGACCAGCGTGTTCGGCACGCACTCCACCATCGATAATGCCGGCGAGATTGACCTCCACGACGGCGCCTCGATCTCGAGCGCGGACGGCGGGGCGCTCGCCATCACCAACTCCGGCGAGATCGAGAGCTGGGGCACGGCGGTCATCACCGGCGCCATTACCACCACCGATACCAGCGCGATCGAGGTTCACACAGGCACCCTGACGCTTTACGGTTCGCTGGCGGGCGCCGGCACGGTCACGATCGACGCCGGCGCCACACTCGATGTCGATGCCACGGTGTCGCAAACCATCACCTTTGGCGGCAACGGTGCTGAACTCGAGATCGATACGACGAGCTTCTCCGGCTCCGTCGCTGGATTTGCCGCGACAGACAAGCTGGACCTGTCGAGCATCGTCTATGATGCGGGTACGTCGGCGACCTACGACGCCGAAACCGGCGATCTCGTCGTCAGCGACGCCTATGGTCACAGCATCACGGTGAAGCTCGTCGGCGCCGACTACAGCAATGCGCATCTCGCCGGCAGCAGCGATGGCCACGGCGGCACGCTGATCACCTACAACGCACTCGACGACAAGCCGGCCTTCGACTCGGCCGAGACCTCGCAGAGTGCGGTCGTGACCGAGCAGTCCGGCGTCACGGGCTCCTCGACTTCGGATCAGTCGACGCCGGCGAGCGGCACGATCGATTTCTCTGATATCGACCTGACCGACCGGCCGACGGCGACCATCACTGGCCAGTCCGCGACATGGCTCGACGCCGACGGCCACACCCAGCTCACGCTGACGCCGGGTCAGGCGAGCGCGCTGGAAAATGCGCTTTCGGTTCTGACAGCAGGCAAGAACAACGGTGCCGTCGACTGGAGCTATTCGATCCAGGACAGCGCGCTGGACTTCCTTGGGCAGGGTCAGACAGCGACGGTAGTCTCGACCATCACGCTCAACGATCATCACGGCGGGACCGACACGGCGCAGGTCACGGTCACGATCAACGGCGCCAACGACGCGCCGTCGCTGGCTGCGGTGACCACCGGTCCGCTCCTGGACACCGCGGCGACCGACAGCTTCCCCGACCTCACCGGCAAGCTGGTCGGAACCGATGCCGACAGCGGCGAGACGACATCGCTGACCTATTCGGTCCTGAATGCGGATGCTCACGGCACGGCCGCGGGCCATTACGGTGCGCTGACCGTCAATTCCGACGGCACCTACGACTACGTGCCCGACGCCGCTGCGATCAACGCGCTGACGGCAGGCTCCTACATCGACACGTTCACGATCCAGACGCAGGACGTGCACGGTGCGACCGGCACGGCGACGTTCACCGTTAACGTGACCGGCGCCAACGACGCGCCGACCCTGTCGAATCTGAACGCAGGTACCCTCACCGACACGGCGGCCGCCGATACCTTCTCGAATCTCACCGGAAAGCTGGCAGGCACTGATGCCGACACCGGTGAGACGGCAACGCTGACCTACGCCGTCCTCAATGCCGATCACGTTGCGACGACGACGGTCTCTGGCCTGTATGGCTCGCTGACGGTCGGAGCCGACGGCAGCTACAGCTATGTTCCGAACGCCGCCGCGATCGACGCGCTCTCGGCGGGCCAGTACACCGACAGCTTCACGGTCCAGACCAAGGACGTGCATGGTGCGACCGGCACGGCGACGCTCACGGTGGACGTGACAGGTGCGAACGATTCGCCCTTGTTCAACGTCGACAACATCAGCGCGATCCGGCCGAACGACGACCACATCTTCGTGCACGGCCTTGCGGTCACCGACGCGGACGCCGCGGCGGATGAGACCTTCACGCTTCAGGCGAGCACTGCGGAGTCGGGCAGCAGTGTCAGCCCGTCGTCGAGGACCGGTGCGCTGGACACCATCAACTCGGCATTGCAGACGATTACCTACAACGAAGGCAGTGGCGAGCCCGCGACAGACAAGGTTACGCTCACCGTGACCGACGGCCATGGTGCGACCGATAT
The DNA here is from genome assembly GCF_028128765.1 of Bradyrhizobium sp. CCBAU 51627. Classification (GTDB taxonomy): domain Bacteria; phylum Pseudomonadota; class Alphaproteobacteria; order Rhizobiales; family Xanthobacteraceae; genus Bradyrhizobium. The sequence goes on along the minus strand of NZ_LBJG01000023.1, from coordinate 258,037 downwards.
GGTCAACCTGATTTTCAATCTTGCCGAAAACTCGGAGATTCCTGCGAATCTCAGCGGCACGACGGGCAAGGATGTATTCTTCGGTACGGGGTACCAGGAACAGTTCGTGTTTGCTGCCAACTCGAGCCACGACACGATCGTGAACTTCACGCCCAATCAGGATCAGATCAACCTGTCGGCAGTCGTAACGACCGACAACGTTTCCGATTGGATGGCTCAGCACGTCGCGGCGTCGCCGACAAATTCAGCAGACACCGTGATCACGATCGATAGCGCTGACACCATCCTCCTGAAGGGCGTCACGGCCAGCAGCCTCCATGCGAGTGACTTCATCGTTCATTCCTGAGAACCGCGTGGACGCCACGGATCGCCTGCAGGTCAGGTCGGAGCTGCCATTCGTCGCCAAAGCGTGATATTCAGCCAACATGAAACGTCTCAGGTCCTGGCGCCGGTGGTTCACGCAAAAGTTCGGTCTTGCGCGGCTGGTGTGCCTCGCGCTGCTCGTCGTGTTTGCAGCCCTGCGCGTCTGGGATCCGCCGCCGGTCCAGGAGGTGCGGCTGCGCACCTTCGACATGTTCCAGCTGCTCGACCCGCGCCACAAGACGGTGCGGCCGGTCACCATCGTCGACATCGACGACAAGAGCCTCGCCAGGCTCGGCCAGTGGCCATGGTCGCGCACGCGGATCGCCGATTTGATCATCAATCTCACCAATCTCGGCGCGGTGGTGATCGGGTTCGACGTGGTGTTCTCGGAAGCGGACAGGCTCAATCCGGATCTCGTCGCCAACCAGATGCGTTATCTCGACGACGTCACCCGCGCCCGGCTGCGGGAGCTGCCGAGTAACGACCAGATCCTTTCGGATGCGATCAAGCGCTCGCACGTGGTGCTGGGCGAGACTGGGCAGCCGGCGGTCGGGGCTGAGCTCGACAAGACGCTTCCCTTCACCGGCGTCGCCACCGTGGGCGAGGAGAATGCCGAAAAGTTCCTGTTTGAATTCCCCGGCCTGCTGCGAAACGTGCCCGTCATCGAAAAGGTCGCGGCCGGCCGTGGCCTGTTCACCATCAAGACCGAGCGCGACGGCCTGATCCGGCGCGTGCCGATGATCATGCGCGCCCAGGGCAACATCATGCCCTCGCTCGGCCTCGAGATTCTGCGGGTCGTCACGGGAACGCCGACGTTGCTGGTGCGCACCGACAAGACCGGCGTCCGCGCCATCCGCCTGAAGGGCGTGGAGATTCCGACCGACAAGAACGGTCAGCTGTGGGTGCACTATGCCTGGCAGGATCCCTCGATCTACGTCTCGGCGGCCGACGTGCTCGATAACAACGTGCCGCCGGACAAGATCAAGGGCAAGCTGGTGCTGATCGGCACCTCCGCGGTCGGGCTGAACGACCTCAAGACCACGCCGGTTTCGGCCAACATGCCGGGCGTCGAAGTCCACGCCCAGGTGCTCGAAAGCGTGCTGAGCGGTGCCGTGATCTCGCAGCCGAACTATGCGCTCGGCGTCGAATTGCTAGCTGCGATGATCATCGGCATTCTCGTCATCATCTTCACGCCGAATCTCGGTCCCGTCCGGCTGGTGCTCGCAGGCGCGATGTTCGCCGCCATCCTGGTCGGCACGTCCTGGTTCTTCTATGCGCGCTACCGCTATCTCATCGACTTCACCTATCCGCTGCTGTCGACCACCGCGATCTACCTGACCTTCATCTTTGCGAGCTTCGTGCGCGAGCAGCGGCAGCGGGTGCAGATCCGCGGCATGTTTGCCCAATACATGTCGCCGGAGCTGGTCGAGCAGCTCGCGCAATCGCCGGAAAAGCTCAAGCTTGGCGGCGAGGAGCGCGAGATGACGATTATGTTCTCCGACGTGCGCGGCTTCACCTCGATCTCGGAAAGCTACAAGCACGATCCGCAAGGCCTGATCACGCTGATGAACCGCTTCCTGACGCCGCTGACCAACGTCATCAGGGCGCGCAGAGGCACGATCGACAAGTACATGGGCGACGCCATCATGGCGTTCTGGAATGCGCCGCTCGACGACAAGACGCACGAGATCAACGCCTGCGAGGCCGCCGTCGGCATGCTCGAGAAGATCGACGAGGTCAACAGGGAGCGCGAGCACGAGGCCGCCGAGGGCGGCCACGTCTACATCCCGCTCAATGTCGGCATCGGACTCAACACCGGCATCGGCGTTGTCGGCAACATGGGCTCCGACAAGAAATTCAACTATTCGGTGCTCGGCGACAGCGTGAACCTGGCCTCGCGCCTGGAAGGCCAGACCAAGGAATACGGTTTTCCGATCATCATCGGTTCGCGGACCGCGCTCGCGGTGAAGGACAGGTTCGCGATCCTCGAGCTCGACTTCATCATGGTCAAGGGCAAGAGCGAGCCGGAAGTGATCTACGCCATTGCGGGCCGCGAGGACGTGCTGCGGTCGGCCGCCTTCCAGCGCCTGCGCAACATCACCATCGAGATGCTCGCCTGCTATCGCAGCCGCGACTGGCAGGGCGCACTCGAGGCCATCGAGCGCGGCCGCCGCAGCGAGGACGCCGACACGCTGGAGAAGCTGTTCAGGCTGTATGAAGCCCGCATCAAGGCCTTTCAGGCCGATCCGCCGCCGGCGGATTGGACCGGGGCGTATGCACTGCTGACGAAGTAGGAAGTAGGGGCTGCGCCACCGCTCTCGGAGGAAGACGACCGCATGACGAGACCGACACCGAAAGAAATCAAGCCGATTGCGCAGATCGCCGGCATTACCATTGATGATGAGATCGCGGCACGCATCTCCAACTCCATCGGGCCTGCCTTCGAGGGTTTTGCGGCCATCGCCGGCACGCTGCCGTTCGACCTCGAGCCCGCGCTCTATCCGCTGGCGCAGACGCGGAAGGTATCGAAATGAGTCTTGAACCTGCCTTGATGACGCTCACCGGGGTCGCGCGTGCGATCGCGATGAAGCAGGTCTCCTCGCATGAGGTGACGCGCGCGCTGCTGCAGCGTATTGCGCAGTGGCAGCCACATCTCAACGCCTTCATGGCGATCGAGTCGGAAGCCGCACTGAAGGCGGCGGATGCCGCCGATGCCGAGCTCGCCAGCGGCGCGGTGCGAGGTCCGCTGCACGGCGTGCCGCTTGCGCACAAGGACATGTATTACGATGCCGGGAAGGTCGCGACCTGCGGCTCGCTGATCCGCCGGGATTTCGTGCCGACGGTGACGTCGACCGCTTTGCAGCGCCTGAAGGATGCCGGACAGATCAGGCTCGGCACGCTGCATCTGGCCGAGTTCGCCTATGGCCCGACCGGGCACAACGCCCATTACGGCCCCGTGCGCAATCCCTGGAACGTCGCGCATATCACCGGTGGTTCGTCCTCGGGCTCCGGCTCGTCGGTCGCGGCGCGCCTGACTTATGCGGCGCTCGGCTCGGACACCGGGGGCTCGATCCGCATGCCCGCGCATTTCTGCGGCGTCACCGGGCTGAAGACCACGGTCGGCCGCGTCAGCCGGGCCGGCGCGATGCCGCTGTCGCAATCGCTCGACACGGTCGGCCCGCTCGCACGCACGGCGGAAGATTGCGCGCTGCTGCTGGCGCTGATGGCCGGCCCCGATCCTGAAGACTCGACCACGAGCCACGAGCCGCTGTCCGACTACGTCGCCGCGACCAGGAGCTCGCTGAAGGGTTTGAAGATAGGGGTGCCCGCGTCCTTCTATGTCGACGATCTCGACAGCGAGGTCGCACGCGTGCTGGACGAGACCATCTCGGTGCTCAAGCGCGAAGGCGCCGACATCGTCAAGGTCGAGCTGCCCGACCAGCGGCAGTTGTCCGCGGCGAGCCAGCTCGTGCTGGCCGCGGAAGCGGCGGCCTTTCATAAGCGCTGGATGATCGAGCGGCCGCAGGATTACGGCGCGCAGACCTTGATGCGGCTTCAGAACGGCCTCGCCATTCCCGCCATCACCTATCTCGAGGCGATGCGCTGGCGGGGGCCGGCGCTTGCCGCGCACAATGCGGCGACCGCGGGCGTCGATGCGATCATCGCTCCGGCCTCACCCATCCCGGCGCCGACGATCGAGGAGAGCGATGTCGGCGGCGGACCCAATGCGCCGGCCTTGTTGCAGCGGCTGACATTGCTCACCCGCCCGGTGAATTTCCTCGGCCTGCCGTCGCTCACCGTGCCGTCGGGCTTTACCGGGAGTGGCCTGCCGGTCGGCATGCAGCTGATCGGCCGCTCCTTCGACGAAGCGACCTTGCTCACCATCGGCGCCGCCTTCCAGCGCGTCACCGATTATCACGACCAGGTCCCGAAGTTGCCATCGTGAGACGAATTCGCCGAGCCGCGCCGTCTGACGCGGCTTCCTTTGAAAATCCGCTGTGCAGGCTTGGTGTTGGCACAATCCACCTCGGGCCCGCCGGCGGGTCCGTGTCTACTGTGCATCGGGTTGTTTTCGCGATTCGTGTGTGAGTTGTCCCTCCGGGGCCACCATTCAGACCCCATTCATCCCGGTTCCGGTTCCATGGCCCCGTTCACGGAGAGGAACTTCATCTTATGTATATTTCTGGCCAAAGCCTCATCATCATCCTGTTCGTCGGCCTGGTTGCCGGCTGGCTCGCCGGCAAGGTCGTACGGGGCAGCGGGTTCGGCATCATCGGCGACATCGTGATCGGCATCGCCGGCGCCTTCGTCGCCAGCTTCCTCTTCCCCAGGCTCGGCATTCACCTCGGCTTCGGGCTGGTCTCGGAGATCATCTATTCCGCGATCGGGGCCGTTATCCTGCTGCTGGTGGTGCGTCTGGTGCGCGGCGGCGGCCGGCTTTAGCGGCCTCGACCGATCGGAATGTTCCGCCTCTCCCAGCCCTGGGGAGAGGCGGCCGCTTTGCTAGAAAAAGCCGCAAAGCCTGTGAAATACCGGACTTGCGCATCGGGCCGTCCGGGGTAGATGTGACCTAGGCCCGGATTAATTCGATTGCGTTGCCCGTGGGAAGAACGCGATATTAATCTGGGGCGAGTATGCCTCGATTTACCTGTGAAATCAGGGCTTTTGCCCCTTACCCGAAAGAGATCAGACTGATGGCAGCCGTTCCCGGCCTCCGCCGTTCAGAGCTCGGTGACGCGCTGCGTGCCTGCCGCACAGCGTTCCTCGGCGTCGGCTTCATGAGCTGCATGATCAACCTGCTCTATCTGACCGGGTCGATCTTCATGCTGGAGGTCTACGACCGGGTGCTGCCGAGCCGCAGCATCCCGACCCTGGTCGGCCTGATCGTTCTCGCCGGCGGCCTCTACATGGCGCAAGGCGTGCTCGACATGATCCGCAGCCGCATCCTGGGACGGGTCGGCACCGCGCTCGACGAGGCCTTGAACAAGCGGGTGTTCGACACCATCGTGCGCCTGCCGCTGCTGGTCGGCAGCCGCAACGAAGGGCTTCAGCCGCTGCGCGACCTCGACAATGTCCGCTCCTTCCTCGCCGGCATGGGCCCGAGCGCGTTCTTCGACCTGCCCTGGCTGCCGCTCTATCTCGCCATCTGCTTTGCCTTCCACGTCATGATCGGCGTGACCGCGTTGGTCGGCGCCATCATCCTGGTCGGGCTGACGCTGGTCACCGAGTTCCTGTCACGCCAGCCGGCGAAGGAGGCGATGGGCCTCGCCGCCCGGCGCAACGACCTTGCCCAGTCCAGCCGCCGCAATGCCGAGGTGCTGGTGTCCATGGGCATGGCCGGCCGGCTCAACCAGCGCTGGAGCGAGGCCAACGAAAAATATCTCTCCGGCAATCAACGTGCGAGCGACATCGCCGGCGGTCTCGGCGCGATCGCAAAAGTGCTCCGCATGATGCTGCAATCGGCGGTGCTCGCGGTCGGCGCCTATCTCGTCATCCACCAGGAGGCGACCGCCGGCATCATCATCGCGGGCTCGATCCTGTCGGCCCGCGCGCTGGCGCCGGTCGATCTTGCGATCGCGCACTGGAAATCCTTCGTCGCGGCCCGCCAGAGCTGGCATCGCCTCAGCCGCCTCCTGGAACAGATGCCGGCGCAGGCAACCCCGACCCAGTTGCAGGCGCCCACCAGCCGGCTCTCGATTGAAGGCGTCGCCATGGTGGCGCCGGGCGACCAGCGACTGATCGTCCAGGACGTTACGTTTGCGCTCGAAGCCGGCAACGGCCTCGGCGTGATCGGACCGAGCGGCTCCGGCAAATCCTCGCTGATCCGTGCCCTGGTCGGCGTCTGGCATCCGGTGCGCGGCAAGGTCCGGCTCGACGGCGCGGCGCTCGACCAATGGTCGTCCGACGTGCTCGGCCGCCACATCGGGTATCTGCCGCAGGACGTCGAGTTGTTCGGCGGCACCATCGCGCAGAACATCAGCCGCTTCGATCCCGAGGCGACCTCTGACGGCATCATCGCCGCGGCCAAGGAAGCGGGCGTGCACGAGATGATCATCAAGATGCGCGAGGGCTACAATACGCAGGTCGGCGAGCAGGGCACTTCGCTCTCCGCGGGCCAGGCCCAGCGCGTGGCGCTGGCGCGCGCCCTCTACGGCAATCCGTTCCTGATCGTGCTGGACGAGCCCAATTCCAATCTCGACACCGAAGGCGACGAGGCGCTGACCCGCGCGATCCGCGGCGCGCGCGAACGCGGGGCGATCGTCGTCGTGGTGGCGCACCGGCCTATCGGCGTCGAGGCGGTCGACCAGATCCTGGTGCTCCGCGACGGCCGCATGCAGGCCTTCGGGCCGAAGGAGCAGGTGCTCGCCCAGGTGCTCCAGCCCCGCGTGGCGCCGCCGGCGCCGATCAAGGTCGTCAGCGAAGGCGGAGTGGCCAAAGCATGAGCACGATGACGGTTGGCGGCACAAAGCCCGCTGCGCCCAAGGCTGTCCGGGAATCAATCCGGTTTCACCTGATCCTCGGGCTCGGAATCGTGCTGTTCCTGGCCGTCGGCCTCGGCGGCTGGGCTTCGACCGTGCTGATCTCTGGCGCGCTGATCGCGCCGGGCCAGATCGTGGTCGAATCCAACGTCAAGAAAGTGCAGCATCCGACCGGCGGCGTGGTCGGCGAGGTGCGCGCCCGCGACGGCGATGTGGTCAAGGCCGGCGACATCGTGGTGCGGCTCGACGACACCGTCACGAGAGCCAATCTCGCCATCGTCGTCAAGAATCTGGACGCCGCGCAGGCGCGCGCGGCGCGCCTCCAGGCCGAGCAGCGCGGAATCGACAAGATCGAGTTTCCGCCATCACTGCTCGAGCGCATCAGCGATCCCGACGTCAAGGCGCTGATCGACAGCGAAAGCAAGCTGTTCGACGTTCGGGTCAACGGCCGTGCCGGCCAGAAGGCGCAGCTGCGCGAGCGCATCCAGCAGCTCAACGAGGAGATCGCGGGCCTCCAGGCGCAGGAGAAAGCCAAGGACAAGGAAATCGACCTCGTGCAGCAGGAGCTCACCGGTGTGCGCGATCTTTATGACAAGCACTTGGTGCAGATCTCGCGCCTGACCACGCTGGAGCGCGATAGCGCCCGCCTCAACGGCGAGCGTGCGCAATACATCGCCTCGCGGGCCCAGGCCAAGGGCAAGATCACCGAAACCGAGCTGCAGATCATCCAGGTCGACAAGGACATGGTGAGCGAGGTTTCCAAGGATCTGCGCGAGACCAACGACAAGATCGGCGAGCTGATCGAGCGCAAGGTCGCGGCCGAGGACCAGCTCCGCCGCGTCGACATCCGCGCACCGCAGGACGGCATGGTGCTGCAATCGACGGTGCACACCGTCGGCGGCGTCGTCACCGCCGGCGACACCTTGATGCTGATCGTGCCGCAGACGGACGATCTCCAGGTCGAGGCCAAGGTGAATCCGGTCGATATCGACAAGCTCCAGGTCGGCCAGAAGACTCTGCTGCGTCTGTCCGCCTTCAATCAGCGCACCACGCCCGAGCTCAACGGCGTCGTCAGCCGCGTCTCGCCGGACGTCACCACCGACCAGCGCACGGGCCAGAGCTACTATACCATCCGCGTGTCGATGCCCGCCGAGGAGGTCGCCAAGCTCGGCGATTCCAAGCTGATCCCGGGTATGCCGGTGGAAGCCTTCGTGCAGACCGGCGACCGCACCATGCTGTCCTATCTCTTGAAGCCGCTGCACGACCAGTTCATGCGGGCCTTCCGCGAGAAGTGACGCGCGAAAGCGCGTGCCTCCACCCGTCATTGGCAATCCAGGGTCTTTCCGAGGAGGGATTCTGGATTGCTTCGCTGCGCTCGCAATGACGACTTGGCTGTCAGTTTGCTATAGTTCGACTCGAAGTCCCAGCAACCCGGCGGTCGAACGATGCAATCTCCACCCTCCATCGCCACACAATCCTTCTCCGACGCCGGCCTCGCTGTCGCCCGTCTCGAAGAAATCTACGAGCGCAACACCAAATTCCTGCGCGACCGGTTCGAGGCCTATGTCTCGGGCGAGGCGATCACGACGCGCGTGCGCACCTACTATCCCTTCGTCCGTCTCACCACCGCGACGCATGCGCGACTGGATTCCCGTCTTTCCTACGGTTTCGTCGCCGGCCCTGGCGTGCACGAGACCAGCGTGACGCGGCCGGATCTGTTCCGCAGCTATCTGACCGAGCAGATCGGTCTCCTGATCCAGAACCACGGAGTTCCCGTCGAGGTCGGCGAGTCCAATGAACCGATCCCGATCCACTTCGCCTATCGCCGCGATATCAACATCGAAGCCGCCATCACCACCAGCGAGAATTCGCCGGTGGCGCGCTCGCTGCGCGATGCGTTCGACGTGCCGGATCTCGCCACTATGGACGATTCCATCGCCGACGGTACGTTCGAACTGCGGCCGGGTACGCCCGAGCCGCTGTCGCTATTCCGCGCCGCCCGCGTCGATTACTCGCTGCGCCGGCTCTACCATTACACCGGCACCGATCCCGAACACTTCCAGAACTTCGTGATCTTCACCAACTACCAGTTCTACGTCGATGCCTTCGCGCAAGCGTGCCAGCAGCGGCTCCAGTCCGGCGAGGTCGGCCTCGACGCTTTCGTCGCGCCCGGCAATGTGATCATGCGCAGCGGCGGCGCGACGAGCGGCGATGCGCCCGCGCGCATCCCGCAGATGCCGGCCTACCATCTGGTCACATCGGGCTATCGCGGCATCACGCTGATCAATATCGGCACCGGTCCGTCCAACGCGCGCAACGTCACCGATCACGTCGCGGTGCTGCGGCCGCATGCCTGGTTGATGCTCGGCCATTGCGCAGGCCTGCGCAACACGCAGCGGCTCGGTGATTATGTGCTCGCGCATGGTTACGTGCGCGAGGACCATGTGCTCGATCGCGAGCTGCCGCTGTGGGTGCCGATTCCGGCGCTGGCCGAGATGCAGGTCGCGCTGGAGCAGGCGGTCGAGGACGTCACGGGCCTGGAGGGTTTCGAGCTCAAGCGCCTGATGCGCACCGGCACCGTCGCCAGCGTCGACAACCGCAACTGGGAAATCTCCGGCCCCGAGGTGATCCGCCGCATGTCGCAGTCGCGCGCGGTTGCTCTCGACATGGAATCGGCTGCGATCGCCGCCAATGGCTATCGCTTCCGCGTGCCCTATGGCACGCTGCTCTGCGTCTCCGACAAGCCGCTGCATGGCGAGATCAAGCTGGCCGGCATGGCCAGCGAATTCTACCGCCGCCGCGTGGGCCAGCACCTCGAGATCGGCCTGAAGGCCTTGGAACGGCTCAAACAGCAGGAATCGGAGCGGCTGCATTCGCGCAAGCTCCGCAGCTTTGCCGAGGTCGCCTTTCAGTAAGGACAACAGAACTGTCGTACGGTCGTCCAGGTCTCTGTGAGTTCAGCGTCCGGGAATATCCCTGCAGAGGCAGGGTTATCCATTCGTCCGGGGCCGCTTGAAACAGGACGGGAGGCAGACATGATCACAGCGATGATCAGGCGCGTCACACTGGGTATCTTTGCGGCAGCTTTGTTGAGTTCGCCGGCGTTCGCCGCAGGCGGAGGTGGCGGCGGCGGGGGCGGCGTCGGTTCCACCGATCCCTATGCCGGGGCCTATTCGGATCAGAAGCCGCAGCCGCAGCCGGTTTATCCGAAGCGGTCGGGCAGCAAAGCAACGCAGAAGGGCAAGAAGCCGGACAACCATTCCAGCATCGGCGATCCCGCCTTCGCGGCCGGCTACCGCGTCGCCTATGACACGATCTACGAGCGCAACGACTACGCGACTGCGATCGTGCAATTGAAGTCGCTGGGCCATGACGACCATCCGAACGTCGCCAACCTGATCGGCTACTCCTATCGCAAGCTTGGGGATTACGAGCAGTCGCAGGTCTGGTACGAGCGTGCGTTGAAGGCAGATCCGAACCACGTATTGACGTGGCAGTATTACGGTCTGTGGCAGCTCGAGCGGGGCAACCGCGAGCAGGCGCTCTATCATCTGAGCCGGATTGCTGCCATCTGCGGCACGGATTGCGAGGAGTATCGATCGCTGGCCGCGGCACTCGGCAAGCCGACCGGCACGGCGCTCGCCTACTGAAACAGGAGCGCGGCTGATCGACAGAGCCCGTGCTTTCGGTCGGCCCCCTTTGACTGCTTGATCCACCGCCGCGGATGGTGACAAAGCGTCAGATTTTCAGCATTGTCCGGCCGGGGGCTCGACCGGGACAATTGGATGCCGCTAACACGCGACAGGATCATCGGGCACGACCTCGAACGGTTGGCCTTTCGCTTCACCATGCTGAGCGACGGTGATGTCGTGCAGTGCCAGATCAGCGATGCAGCGATGGACGAACTCGCCGGCATGCAGGGCACCGAGAGCAGCGCGCGGCAGGCGCAGTTCACGTCGCTGCGCGAGACCATCGAGCGGATCGCGTCGGACCTCTACGACGAGGCGCCGCGGTTCAAAGGCTATGTGGTGCGGATATTCATACGACATTTGGCCAGATAGAAGGGCATGCGCGCAACTTGCGATGGCCGCGAAAGGATTCATTAATGGCAGCCTGTAGTTGCAATGGATGGAGGCAACGCGGCGTGAGATGATCTTCGTGCGCTCGTCCACGCCGATAGTCTCACATGACCAGAAGATCAGTCCTGCTGCTCGTCGTCGTCGCCCTGCTGGCCGGAAACGCGGCTTATGCGAACCTGTTCGGGCCGAGCGCATTTGCACGCGATTTCGACCGAAACATCGCGCGGTTTCCCCTGGCAGCGTCGATCGCCCGCAGCGATCCAGGCCTCAGGGCGGTCTTTCTTCGCGAGACTGAAGAGGCATTCAACGGGGGTGGGTGGTCCGCCGCCAACAATGTGCTCAATATGATCGTTGCAACCGAGATGGATGCCTATACCGACGATGAGCACATCATCGCTGTGGACCGGGCGCAACTGGCGGCGCTTCTGAAGCTCGCGAGCAATCCATTGGAATGCAAGTCCTATCTTTTGGCCGGCTTCCAGCGTGGTGAGTTTCCAGACGCAGCGCAGGAGTTCGCGGACCTTGCCTCGGCAGGTCACGCAGCCCTCGAAAACGGATTCGAACGCAAGACGAATGGCGTTGCCCGCGCACAGGCGAGCGATGCGGAGCTCGCGGCGATCGAAACACAATTGGCTCTGGGGCCATTCGCGGAGCTCACCCGACAAGAGCTTGGAGCCCAATCACGGTATCTCGACGGCAACCCTGAGCTCATGTGCAGCGCTGCCATCAAGAAGCAGCTCAATCTGCTTTCAGCCGCCAGTGCCGACGCCGCTCACACCTCACGGCTGCGCAGAGCCAGGCGGTGCAAAATCGATTTTGTCGAGGTTCGCGCGAAGCTGTGCCGCGAGCCCGGCAACGGCTTGTCCTGCTCCTAGCACGGGTGGGTAAGCGGCGTCGCCGCTCACCCCTTGAGCTTCTTCAGCAATAGCTTCAGCGCCGTCGCTGCGAACATCTGCATATTGCCGAACCGGTCGTTGTTGCCCGTTTCAAGCGTCATCACCTCGGTCGCGGGTCCCGCCACCGCCACGCAGCTATGGCCGGCCGCATCGCCGTAACGATTGCCGGTGGGGCCGGCTGCGCCGGTCTCGGACAGGCCCCAGTCGGAGCGGAAACGCCCGCGCATCTGTTCGGCCAGCAGCTTCGCATACGGCTCCGATGAGGAGCGAAAGCCCTTCATTCCTTCATCCGAAATATCCATCAGCACGCGTCTGGCATCGCGCGTGTAGACCACCGCGCCGCCGAGGAAATAAGCGGAGGCGCCGGGCACCGCGAGCAGGCTTGCTGCGATCAGCCCGCCGGCCGAGGATTCCGCGACTGCAATAGTCTCTTTGCGTGCGATCAATGTTGCCGCAACCTGTTCCGCGATACCGACAAGCTCTTTCATGCCAGTCCCCTGTTCCTTCGCAACCGAGCTCCGCCTTCCTAGCATATGACAGGACGCTTAGCCGAGTTGCGGGCGACGGGCAGGCCTGCTTGAATGGTGGATAGAAGAAGAGACATGCGAGGAAACGTGAGAGGGGAGACGTCATGACGTCCCTGATCGCCGGCGGGATTGACTGCGATGTGCATCCGGCCGTGCCGCATCTGACCAGCCTGTTGCCGTACCTGAACGACTATTGGCGTGATCAGGTGACCACGCGCGGCATGGTCGACCTCGTCTCGCAATCCTATCCGCAGAACTCACCGATGACTGCGCGGCCCGATTGGCGGCCCGAGAAGGGAAAGCCCGGCGAGAGCCTGGAGGACATGCAACGCCACGTGCTCGACCCCTTCCAGCTCAGGTTCGCGATCTGCAACCCGCTTTACGGTGTGCAGATGGTGTTCTCCGAGGACATGCAGGCCGCGTTCTGCCGTGCGCTGAACGACTGGCTGGCGAAGGAATGGCTCGATCGCGATTCCCGGCTGCGCGGCTCCATCGTGATTCCGACGCAAAGCATCGAAAAAGCCGTTGCCGAGATCGAGCGCTGCGCAGCGGACGAGCGCTTCGTGCAAGTGCTGATGCTGGTCATGGGTGACGTGCCGCTCGGCAAACGCGCGCTGTGGCCGATCTACGAGGCGGCGGAACGGCACGAACTGCCGGTGGGGATCCACGCTGGTTCCGCCTATCACAATCCCCCGACCGCGGTGGGTTGGGGTTCCTATCATATCGAGGATTACGTCGGGCACTCCCAGGCGTTCCAGACCCAACTCACCAGCCTGATCGTCGAGGGCGTTTTCGCCAAATATCCGCACCTGAAAATGGTGATGCTGGAATCCGGTGTCTCCTGGATCGCACCCTATCTCTGGCGGCTACACAAATTCTGGCGTGGGGTGCGGATGGAGACGCCATGGGTCGATCGTGCGCCGCTGGAGATTGTGCGCAGCAACATCCGCTTCTCATTACAGCCATTTGATGCGCCACCGGACGCGGCGACATTAAATCGCCTGTTTGAGCATATGCAGTCCGACGAATTGGTCCTATTCTCCACGGACTATCCGCACTGGCAGTTCGACGGCCAGGATGCGCTGCCCGAGGGGCTCGCCCCCGATCTCGTGCGCAAGATCATGATCGACAATCCGCATGCAACCTATCCCCGCCTGAAATGAGCCCGCTGCCAAAGGAGGCAAGGCGATGAATATCCAGTTTCGCGAGAGCCGAGAAGCTGCTTCCCCTCCGACAACCAAGACCGCGATCGCGGACTGTGACATCCATCCGGCACGTGCGACTCGGACCGAGCTTTATCCCTATCTCGCCAAACGCTGGCAACATCATCTCGAGGTCTATGGCGTCCATGCCTATCAAGGCATGATGGAAGGACCGCCCTATCCAAAGGCCCAGCCCAACGCCTCGCGCCGCGACGCCTATCCACCGGAAGGCGGCCCGCAGGGCTCCTCGCTCTCCTTCATGCAGAAGCAACTGCTCGATCCGAACAACGTGCAGCTTGGCGTGCTCAATCCGCTCAACACCGGGCAGGGCATTCGCAACCACGATCTCTCGGCTGCGCTGTGCTCGGCCATCAACGACTGGCAGATCGACAAATGGACCAGCAAGGACAAGCGGCTCAAAGCCTCGATCGTCGTCGGCAATGAGGACGGCCTGGCGGCCGCCGCCGAGATCCGCGAGCGCGCCGGCGACAAGAATTTCGTTCAGGTGCTGCTGCTCAGCCGCAATGTCGAGCCGCTCGGCCAGCGCCGCTATTGGCCAATCTACCAGGCCGCGGAAGAGGCGGGTCTTCCGGTTGGCGTGCACGCCTTCGGCTTTGGCGGCAACCCGATCACGCCGTCGGGCTGGCCGTCCCATTACATCGAGGAGATGGTGGGGCACTCGCAATGCCAGCAATCGGCGCTGGCGAGTCTCGTGCTGGAGGGCGTGTTCGAGCGTTTCCCGAAATTGAAGATGGTGATGATCGAGGCCGGCTTCGGCTGGGCGCCGTCGCTGGCATGGCGTCTCGACAAGGTCTGGCAGCGGCTGCGCAGCGAGGTGGCGCACGTCAAGCGGCCGCCGTCGGAATATATCCGCGAGCAGGTCTGGTGGACCACGCAGCCGATGGAAGATCCCGAGCGGCGCGAGGATCTGTTCGACGTCATCAACTGGATCGGCTGGGACCGGCTGCTGTTCGCCACCGACTATCCACACTGGGATTATGACGAGCCTTCACGTGTGCTGCCGGCGGGCGTCAGCGAAGCCAATCGCGAGGCGTTCTATCTCGGCAATGCGAAGAAGCTCTACGGGATCGCCGCATGATCCGAAAAAGGGTGAAGCGGTTCTTCGATCAGATCATGCGGATGACATAATGGCGCGGCACGTGATTGCCGCGGTCGACGAGCTGCCGCCCGGCACGCGAAAATTCCTGGAGATCGACGGACGGCCGATCGCCGTCTTCAACATCAAGGGCGAATATTTCGGCCTGATGAACCGCTGCCCGCATCAGGGCGCGGCATTGTGCGAGGGCCCGCTGATCGGGCTTGCACAATCAAAGGATCCCGGGGAGATCGAATATACGAAACTCGGCGAGATCATCCGCTGTCCGTGGCACGGCTGGGAGTTCGACATCCGCACCGGCCAGTCCTATTGCGACCCCCGCCGCTTTCGCGTGAAGGCCTATCCGGCCCATGTCGAGCCGGGCGCGCGTGTCGTGAAGGGTCCGTATGTGGCCGAGACAGTCACGGTGACGGTCGAGAACGACTACGTGGTGGTGGAGCTGTAAGCTCCTTCGTCATTCCGGGGCAATGCGGAGCATCGAATTCTGATGCGCAATTGCGCATCAGAGAATCCGTCGTGCGTCAGCAACGCTTGGAGGAACGGATTTCCGGGCTCGCGACTTCGTCGCGCCCCGGAATGACGCTGTCTCACCGCCCCGTCGCCGGCTCTATTGCTGTATCGTAGGTCGGCACCGTCTTGCCGCTGCCGCGATAAACGGTGAGCGCGGCGACAATGCCGAGCGCCGCTCCGAACATGAGCCAGTAAGCCGGCGAGGCCTTGTCACCGTTGGTCATGCTGATCAGCTTGGTCGCCACGGCGGGTGTCGATGTGCCGAAGATGCCCGCGGCCAGGGCGAAAGCGATCGAGAAGCAGGTGGTGCGGACATGGGCCGGCACGATCTCGACCAGGCAGCCCAGCATCGTGCCGCTGTAGACGCCGAAGTAGAACGAGAACATCATCTGCACCGCGAGCAGTTTCCCGAGAGTGGGAGCTGCCGCGAGCCAGGACAGCGCGGGGTAAGCCGTCAGGAATGACAGAGCCGCAATCGTCACCAACACCGGCTTGCGGCCAATGCGGTCGGACACCGCGCCGCCGACCGGATTCCAGATGAAGTTGGTCACTGCAACGAGAAGCGTCACCAGCAGCGTTCCGGTCGGCGACAGATTGAGCTGCTTGCCGAAGCCGGGGGCATACACCGTGATGAAGTAGAAGGTCGTGGTGGTCAGCACGGCAATCATCATGCCGAGGATGACGATGCGCCAGTTCGCGATCGCCGACGCGAACACTTCGCGCGCGGTCGGATGCTTCTTCATGGCCAGGAAGGCCGGTGTCTCCTCGAGCGAGCGCCGCAGGAAGAAAATGACGGGGATGATGATGCAGCCGACGAAGAACGGGATACGCCACTTCGCAACTCCTCCGATCACATCCAGGAAGGTATCGCCGGGAATGAGCTCCCTCAGGATGAAGCCGATGATCGCTGCGACGAAGATCGCGACCTGCTGACTGGAAGACTGGAATGAGGTGTAGAAGCCGCGATGGCCAGGAGTCGCGATCTCGGACAGATAGACGGAGACGCCGCCCAGCTCCACGCCGGCCGAGAAACCCTGGATCAAGCGGCCAATCAGCACGATGACCGGGGCGGCAACACCGATTGCTGCGTAAGACGGGCAGAACGCGATCACCACGGTGCCGAGCGCCATGAGCGCGAGTGTGAAGATCAAGCCCTGGCGTCGGCCGATACGATCGATATAGGCGCCCAGCACGATGGCGCCTACGGGTCGCATCAGCGCGCCGAGCCAGAACACGCCATAAGCATTGAGCAGGGCCGCGGTCTCGTCTGCGGCGGGGAAAAACGCCTTCGCGATATCCTGCGCGTAGAAGCCGAACAGGAAGAAATCGAACTGCTCGAGAAAATTGCCCGATGTGGCGCGCAGGATCGCGCCGATGCGCGACTTGATTGCGGGCGGATTGGTTGAGGTGGCTGGTCCAGCCATGAACGTTACTCCCCTTCGAGGCGCGGCCGGACCGGAACTCATTTCACGGCAAGGCGACAAATTGCTGCTGCGACAATCTGGCTACCCCTTCCCGCGCGGGGCGTCGCGAGTCAACCCATTTCGCGGCGGAAGCTGATGATTTTTCAGGCTTTATTCTGAGTTGCCGCGACCACCCATTGGCGAAAGGCGGCGAGCTTTGGCGCTTCGCGGCGGCCCTCCGGCGAGACCAGATAGAAGCCGGCGTCGGCCGGCAGCGCGATCTTGAAGGGCACCACCAGCCGGCCCTTGGCGATGTCGTCCTGAACATAGGAGGTCCGGCCCATCGCCACGCCCATGCCGTCGATCGCCGCCTGCACCGTCATGAAGGTCATGTCGAAGGTGATGCCGGGCTGCCGTGAGATGCTGGTTGAAAGCCCCGCGGCTGTCAGCCATAGGCGCCAGTCATCGCTGGTGCTGGTGTGCAGCAGCACATGGTCCTTCAGGTCCTCCGCCGTGCGCAGCGATTTATCGCCGCGAAGGAGGGCAGGACTGCACACGGGAAACAATTCGTCCGCCATCAGCCACTCGGCACGCACGCCCGGCCACTGGCCGCGGCCGTAGCGGATCGCCGCATCGACATTGTCGCGCTGGAAGTCGACGAGGCTGGTCGAGGTGGTGATGCGGACGTCGATGCCGGGATGGCTCTCCTGGAAATCGGTCAGGCGCGGCAGCAGCCATTTCGCGGCGAGGGAAGCGATCGTCGAGACCGTCAGCACCTTGTCGTCGTCCTTGCGCAGCAGCCGGTCGGTGGCAAGGCGGAGGTCGTTGAAGGCGGCGCGGACGCCGGGCAGATAGTCGCGCGCTTCCGGGGTCAGCGCCAGCGCGCGGTTCTGCCGGATGAACAGGCGGATGCCGAGCTCCTCTTCGAGCCGGCGAATCTGATGGCTGATCGCGGTCTGGGTCACGTTCAGCTCTGATGCGGCCAGTGTGAAGCTGAGATGCCGCGCGGCAGCTTCAAAGGCCCGCAATCCGTTCAGGGAAGGCAATCTGGCAGTCATTTGGCAGCATCATGCATGAGCTTATTTCATGCGAAGAGGTACAAATTGTCGTTTGTTGCACGGCACAGAGAAGCAGATATTAGCGCCCAAGTTAGCTCAAGGAGCTGAAAATGTCTATTCTGACGCAGAATTCGATGACAAATCATCATGCGGTGGGGCTGATCCAGCAGGTCAGTGAGACCTTGCATCTCTGGCATGAGCGCTATCGCAACAGGCGCGAGTTGAGCAACTGGACCGCCCGCGATCTCCACGACGTCGGCCTGTCCTGGTCCGAGGTCGCCTATGAGGCTGACAAACCCTTCTGGCGGGCCTGATGGGCCGTCAGGCCGGCGCCGCCTGAGCACAGGGGCGCCGGCGGTCCCTCGTCCTCGTGAGCACGCGTCATGAGCACCTATCGCCTGGAAGAGCTGAAGCAATATTCGGATACGTTGCGCACCCGCGACGGAGAGGCGATTCACGTTCGCTTCGTGGAACCCCGCGACATCGACCAGCTTCAGCACTACTTCCGTTCGCTCTCGACCCGCTCCCGCTACAACCGCTTCTTCGGCGCGATCAGCGAGTTGCCGAAGGGACTGCTGAACGATTTCCTTCTGGTCGGCGCGCGCGAACGTTTCACCGTGGTCGCGACAAAAATGGTCGACGGCTTCGAGACCATCGTCGCCGAGGCGCGCTATGCCTTGCATGCCGAGACGTCGGCGCTCGAATTTGGCCTGTCGGTCGACGATCGCTGGCATGGCCGCGGCATCGCGACCGCGCTGATCAAGAACCTGGAATGCCGAGCCGCCGCGCTCGGCGCCGAGCACATGTTCGGCGACACGCTGCGCTCCAACGAGACCATGATCTCGCTTGCGCGCACATCCGGCTTCGCTTTCGTCAATCATCCCGATGATTGGAAGCTGGTCCAATTCGACAAGGAGATCCACCTCGCGCCGAAGGACATTCCCTGCGCGAGCTGGCGTCTCGCTGCTTTTTCCCGTCAGGCCGATCGCCCCTCAGCCTCGGCCTGACACGACTGCAGCCCGGCCTGGTTCAAACCAGAGCCGGGTGTTTTTTTGTCCACGCAGACCTGTCATCCTGTCGGGGTGAACTGTGAGATGCCAGGCGGCACGGCGCTGTCCGTGCCTCTACTTCCCCGTGAACACGGCTTTCCGTTTCTCGATGAAGGCCTGCACCGCCTCCTTGTGATCGGCGGTCGTGGTGAGACGGACAAGCCGCTCGGCTTCGTGGTCGCGAGCGGTCTCGAAATCGAACAGCAGGGCCTCGTCGAGATTGTCCTTCATGTAGCGCAGCGCCAGGCGCGGGCCTTCGGCGAGCGATTTTGCCAGCGCGAAGGCTTCACTTTGCAATTTGTCGTCGGGAACGACTCGGTTGACCAGGCCGATCGCTTCCGCGCGCGCGGCATCGACACGATCGCCCGTGAACATCAGTTCGCGCGCCCGCGCGGTGCCGACCAGACGGGTGAGCAGCCAGGCGATACCGTAATCTCCGGACAGTGCGATGCGGGCATAGCCGGTGGCGACGAAGGCCGATTGCGCGGCGATGCGGATATCGCAGGCCATGGCGATGGCCAGCCCGGCGCCGACCGCGGGGCCGGGCAGGGCGGCGACGGTAGGCTTGCGGACCGACACCAGCGCGCCCGTAAGCAGCCGCTGCCGTTCCTGCAGATCGGCGATGCGATCCTGCAGCGACATCTCCAGCTTCCTGGGATCGCGATGCGCGCCCATGCCCTTGACGTTGCCGCCGGCGCAGAACGCTTCGCCGGTGCCGGTGATCAGGAGCGCGCCGACATCGGGACTCTCGCCGCAGGTGCGGATCATCGTGCGCAGCGCCGGCGTCAGCGCGTCCGACAGCGAATTGCGCGCCTCCGGCCGGTTCAGCGTGATCACCGCGACGCGGTCGCGGATGACGCAGAGGAGTTCATCGGTGCCGGTGTCGATGGTGGTTTCCATGGTGATTGATTCCTCCCTGCGGTCATTGCGAGCGAAGCGAAGCAATCCAGAAATGGTCCAGCAGAGACAGCCCTGGATTGCTTCGCCGCAAGGGCTCCTCGCAATGACGGCAGTGGTGGCGCTGCCGCCTCAAAACTTCTCCACCCAAGGCCGCAGCTCCAGCTCCCAGCTCCAGGCGCTGCGCGGCTGTTGCAGCACGTTCCAATAGCTCTCGGCGATCGCATCGGGATCGAGCATCGAATCCGGCCTGTCGGGGGCTTCCGTCCGCGCAGCGCTGCGGATGCCGCCGTCGATGACGAAATGCGCGACGTGGATGCCTTGCGGCGACAGTTCGCGCGCCATGCTTTGCGCCAGGCCGCGCAGCGCGAACTTGCCCATCGCGAACGGCGCAGACTGTGCGTAGCCCTTCACGCTGGCAGAGGCGCCGGTGAACAGGATCGCCCCGTGCTGGTTCGGCAACATGCGTTTCGCCGCCTGCTGCGCCACCAGGAAGCCGCCATAGGCGCTCACCGCGATGGCGTTCGCGACGTCGGCCGGGACGAGGTCGACGAACGGTCCGCGCGCGCGGCCGCTGGCGTTGTAGACGACGAGGTCGGGCGTGCCGATCTCGCGCTCGACCAGGCCGAACAACCGCTCGACCTCGTCAGCCTCGGTCGCGTTGCAGGCATAGGCCTTGGCGCCGGTCTCGCCGCAGAGCGCACCGAGCTTCTCGATCTTGCGTGCCGCCAGCGCGACGCGGATGCCTTGCGCGGACAGCAGCCGCGCCAGCGAGGCGCTCAGGCCTTCGCCGGCACCGACGATGAGGGCGATCTTGTATGTCGGGTGTTCCATGATGTGATCTCTCGAGGACGGGACGTCGGTGATCTAGGCACCCGCCGCGGGGGCAGCCAGCCGCAGCGACAGGCCGGTCAATCACATTCCGCAGAGCGAACTGTTCCTTCACGGCGATCATGCCGCCCTGACGATTTGCGGCTTTATTGCCTCCCGCGACGGGAGCATGATCGACATCATCTCAAGCGGCAAGCGCCAAAATGAGCGCCAACAATTGCCGCCGGGCGGAAACGAAGAGGACGACCATGCAGACGCCGCTCACAGCGCAGCCAAAAGACCTCGGCCTGCTGGCGCCCGATACCACGGGCATGAATTTCTACCGCGCCGATCCGGCGCTGACGGACCTTCTGCGCATCCATCTGCCGGAGACGCTGTTCAGCCACATCGAGCCGCATCTGGACCGTCTCGGCGAGCTCGCCGGCGGCCATCTCGACGAGTGCGCGCGGCTTGCGGACCGCCACACGCCGGTGCTGCACCAGCGCGACAAGTTCGGCCGCGACGTGCAGTGGATCGAATATCACCCGGCCTATCGCGAGTTGGAGAACGCCGCTTTCGGCGAGTTCGGCATCCACGCGCTGTCGCTGCGCAAGGGCATCATGGGCTGGCCGGACAAATATCCTGTCGTCGCCAAGCACGCTTTCACCTTTCTGTTCAACCAGACCGAATTCGGCATGGGCTGCCCGATCAACGTCACCGACGGCTGTGCAAAGCTGCTGGCGAACTTCGGCAGCGAGGCCCTGAAGGCGAAATATCTCGACGGCCTGACCTCGACCGACATGAGCAAGCTGACGCAAGGCGGCCAGTTCATGACCGAGAAGGAGGGCGGCTCCGATGTCGGCACGCTGAGCACCCGTGCGGTGCAGGAAGGCGAGCATTGGCGCCTCTACGGCGAGAAATGGTTCTGCTCGAATGCGGACGCCAAGGTCGTGATGCTCCTGGCGCGGCCGGAAGGTGCCGGCCCTGGTACCCGCGGCGTCGGCCTGTTCCTGATGCCGCGCTTCCTCGACGACGGCTCGCAGAACCACTACCGGATCGTGCGCCTCAAGGACAAGCTCGGCACCCGCTCGATGGCGTCCGGCGAGATCAAGCTGGAAGGCGCCATCGCCTATGCCGTCGGCAAGCTCGACCGCGGCTTCGTACAGATGGCCGAGATGGTGAACTCCTCGCGGCTCTCCAATGGTGTGAAGTCGACCGCGCTGATGCGCCGCGCCTATCATGACGCCATGACGGTCGCGAAGAACCGCGTGGTGTTCGGCAGCCGCATCATCGACCTGCCGCTGGGACGACGGCAGATGCTGAAGATCACGCTCCCGGTCGAGCAGGCGCTGTCCATGAGCTTTCTCACCGCCGACGCGCTCGATCGTGCCGAGGCCGGTAGCCAGGATGCGGCCGCGCTGCTGCGCATCCTCACCCCGACGCTGAAATTCCGCGCCACGCGCGATGCGCGAAAGGTCTGCGGCGATGCGCTCGAGATGCGCGGCGGCATCGGCTATATCGAGGAGTTCGCCACGCCGCGCCTGCTGCGTGATGCCCATCTCGGCTCGGTCTGGGAGGGCACCGGCAACATCGTCGCCATCGATGCGCTTCGCCGCGCCGTCGGACGCCATGGCGCCGAATCCGCGCTCTCCGCCGACCTGCATGCGCGGCTCGACGACAGCGGCTCCGTGCCGCAGGCCTGGCGCGACAATTTGCGCAGGTTCGTCGATCGTGCGGTCGGCTTTGCGCGCGAGGTCGCCGGCAAATCCGAGAACGAGGCCGACGCGCGCCGCGCGACGAGCGTGCTCTATCATGTCGCAAGCGCGGTCGCGCTGGCCTGGGAGGCGCACCGGATTCACCAGATGCGCGGCGATGCGCGCCGGCTGCTGCTGTCGCGGCTGGTGATCGACCACCGCGTGGCGCCCGGTGATCCGTTCCGGCCGACGGAAAATGCCGCGCAGGCGAAGATCGCCGCGCTGCTGCTCGGCCATCGCGCAGCAGCCATGAGCGAGGTTGGCGAACTGGTTCTGGCGGCGTAGGCTCTCCACGTCTCCCTGGGGGAGAGGTGGAAACGACGCTCAACGAAAATCATAACAAGCGAGGAAACCCCGATGAAGGCCGCCGTCCTCTATGAAGTCAACCAGCCGCTCGTCATCGAGGATGTCAGCCTGCCGAAGCCGGGTCCGCGCGAAGTGCTGATCCGCACCGCGGTCGCGGGCCTCTGCCACTCCGATTTGCATTTCATGGAAGGCCTCTATCCGCATCCGCTGCCCGCGGTGCTCGGCCACGAGTCTGCCGGCGTCGTCGAGCAGGTCGGCTCCGACGTCACTTATGTGAAGCCGGGCGATCACGTCGTCACCTGCCTGTCCGTGTTCTGCGGCACCTGCGACAATTGCACCACCGGCCGCACCGTGCTTTGCACCGACACGACGGTGAAGATGCTGCCCGGCGTCTCGAACCGCATGCAGTGGTCGAAGCCGGAGAAGCTGCACCAGTTCCTCAACCTCTCCTCCTTCGCCGAGCAGATGCTTGTGCACGAGAACGCGATCGTCAAAATCCGCAAGGACATGCCGCTCGATCTCGCCGCGCTGATCGGCTGCGGCGTCATCACCGGCTACGGCGCCGTCGTGAACACGGCCAAGGTGACGGCCGGCGAGACCGTCGCGGTGATCGGCTGCGGCGGCGTCGGCATGGCCGCGATCAACGGCGCACAGATCGCCGGCGCCGGCCGCATCATCGCCATCGACACAAATCCGGCCAAGCTCCAGCTTGCGACCAAGCTTGGCGCGACCGACATCATCAATCCCGCCGACGGCGACGTGGTGAAGCAGGTGCGCGACCTCACCAATGGCGGCGTGCAGCACGCGTTCGAGGTGCTCGGCCGCAAGGAGACGGCGGAGCAGGCGTTCGGCATGCTCACTTCGGGTGGTACCGCCACCATCGTCGGCATGATCCCGTTCGGCCAGAAGATCGAGCTGCATGGCTTCGACTTCCTGCGCGAGCGCAAGATCCAGGGCTCGTCGATGGGCTCGAACCACTTCCGTGTCGACATGCCGCGCCTGGTCGATTTCTATCTGCGCGGCCGGTTGCATCTGGAAGACTGGATCTCGGCGAAGCTGAAGCTCTCCGAGATCAACGAGGGTTTCGCCAACATGAAAGCCGGCAAGACGCTGCGCAGCGTGATCGTGTTTGACAGTTGAGCGCCACCGGTGTCGTCGCCCGGATGCCCCGGTCAAGCCGGGGCATGAGAGCGGAATGAGGGATGACTTACCTCACCTCACCGCGATACGTGCGCCGACACCGCCAGCCACCTGCCGTTCTTCTTCGCCCAGCAATCGGTATAGCGGCCGGCCGCCTGCTGGCCATCCGCCGTGGTGTAGCTCGTTGCGGCGTGGATGATGGCGAAATCGCCCATGATGCGAATGATGACGTCGAACGCGTGCAGATTGCGGATCGCGATCGGCCGCGCCGTCTGCTCCAGGAATGCAGCTCGGTCGACCAGCGTCTTGTCGGGATTGGAGCAGTAAAACTCCGGCGCGAGGATCTCGTCGAAACGCTTGACATCACAATTCTGCACCGAGGTGATGTAGTCGCGGTTGAGTGAGGTGAGCTGTTCGAGGTCCTGGCTCATGGTGCTTGTTCTCCCTGGGATGAGGCCTTCAATCGTCGAACATCTTCGGCGGCACGAAGCCGCCGAACTCGCGTTCGATCAATTCGGCCAGCCTCAAGGGGGTGCGGTCCTCAAGCCACGGGCCGACGATCTGCACGCCGACCGGCAATCCATCCGGCGCAAAGCCTGATGGGATCGCGGTCGAGGGCAGGCCGGGGAGCGTGGCGATGCCGGGCCAGGCGAGCTGGTCGGTGTAGACGTGCTCCTTGCCGTCGATGAGGATGCGGCGCTGCTCCTGGTCTTCCGAGTGAACGTGAGGGTAGGCGGGCGTCGGCATGATCGGACAGATCACGGCATCGAAGAATTTGAACAGCTCGCGCCATTGTGCACGCAGCCGCGTCCGGCCGGCGCTCGCGATCACCCAGTCGCGGTGGCTAAGCGCGATGCCGCGCAGGCGTTCGGCCTGAAGGCTGTCGTTGCCGGCCGGCAGTGCGGCCGCGGCTGCCACGGCGCCTGCGTAGAATTCGGGCGTGAAGCTGGCGCCGAGGAACGACAGCAGCATCCGCATATAGAGGCGCGAGGACGCAGCGAAATCCGGCAGCAGCGGGCTGCTGCGCTCGATCTTGACGCCGGCTTTGGCGAGATTGTCGGCGAGCGTGTTGATGCTTGTTCGCACTGCGGTATCGGTCGGCAGCACCGGATCGGTATCGACCACGAGAACGCGAAAGTCTTTCAGCGAGCCGTGACGCGCGGCGGGCAGCTGGAGCCTGTAAGCCGTGCCGTTGTCGAGCGGGTCGGGCCCGGCCATGACATCGAGCAGCAGGGACAGGTCGCCGGCGCTCCGCGCCATCGGGCCGATCACGGCGAGATCGCGCTCATAGGGTAACGACGGCGCCGGCGGCGGCGTATGGCCACGAGACGGCAACAGATCGAAGGTCGGTTTGTGGGCGTAGACGCCGCAATGAAACGCCGGCACGCGCAGCGAGCCGCCGATATCCGAGCCGAGTGAGAGCGGGCCATAACCTACCGCCAGCGCCGCCGAGGAACCGCCGGAGGAGCCACCCGGCGTGCGGCCGAGATCGTAGGGATTGTTGGTGGTGCCGTAGATGTCGTTATAGCTCTGCCAGTCGGCGAGCCCGAGCGGCACGTTGGTCTTGCCGAGCACGATGGTGCCGGCGTCCATCACGCGCGTCACCGGCAGGGCGTCTTCCCTGGCAATGAAGTCCTTATGGGCCGGATTGCCCCAGGTCGTGGGCAGGCCGGCGATGTTGTAGGATTCCTTCACCGTCATCGGCAGGCCCAGCAGCGGCTTTCGTTCGCCGCGGGCCAGCGCCGCATCCGCCTCGCGCGCGGCGTTCAGCGCGCGATCGAAATCCCGGACGCAGATCGCGTTGATCTTGCCGTCGTGACGTTCGATGCGGTCGATCGCGTCCTGCGTGAGCTCGACGGCGGAGACCTTCTTCGCCGTCAATGCGGCCGACAGTTCGACCGCGCTCTTGAAACTCCATTCCGATTTGGCCACGACATGCTCCTGCGCTTCGCTGGTTGCGATGATGCGCAGTTTCAGCCGATGCCGCAACCGCCGTTTGATCGCGGTTGCTCCGTCCGGAATGCTACCCGCGCAGCATCCGCTGCATCACCCGGTCGTGATAGATGAAGATATGTGCGAGCGCCGCTGCGATGTGAATGCCGATGGTGACGAGCAGCGCCCATTCCATCGCCTGGTGGAGGCCGTCGATGGCCTTGCCGGCAGCTGCGTTGTCGGACGCGAGCATCGGCAGCGGCACGAGATAGAAGAACGAGACGGACCAGCCGCGGAAGGACGCAAACAGCCAGCCCGAGATCGTCGTCGCCAGGACCAGCACATAGAGCAGCCAGTGGACGGCCTCCGAAGACAAGCGCTGCCAGGCGGGCAGGGAGCTTTCGGGCGCGACGGGATGGGTGAGGCGCCAGGCGAACCGGAGCGCCGTCAGCAGCAGGATCGTCAGGCCAATCGACATGTGAAAGGTCATGCCGGCGCCCGGTCTCATGCCCCGATGGATATCCGGCATCAACCAGCCGATCGGGTATTGCACGGCCAGCAGGGCGACGATGAGCCAGTGGAAGATCTTGGCGGGCGTGCCGTATTGAAGGCGGGTGGTCATGAGGATCCTGGCGTTGAGTGGTCGCGCCGGTCAGGGCTGGAAGCCGCGCACGGCAGCATGGGTGAACGGATTGACTGGTCCCCTCACGCGATCACCACCGTCCGGTTTCTGGCCCGGCACCGGAAAGGCATAGCCGATGATGGTCTTGACCACGAGGCGGTCGGACCCTGGCGTCAACCCGTAGCCGACGCCAAAGTTCACGTCGAATTCGCCGGCCTTGAAGTCGGTGACCGCAAACAGCGTGTGCTGCTGGTCCGCAAGCTTGTCGAAATTTCCGATCTGGCCGAGGTCGCTGTAGTACTCGAACCCTGCGAACAGGTCGTCCCCGAATTTGCGTGCGATGCGCGCGGCCGGCGTGAAATGCTGTTCGGCGAACTTGCCGAAATGGATGTCGACAATCGGATTGACGATGAACTCGTAGTCGCTGTTTCGCACCCCGATGATGGGGCGAATCTCCATCGAGAAGCGGGACCGGGAGAATGGCGGTGTTTCGTTGGCGAACTCGAAGTTCACGCCGTAGAAGAAATTGCGCTGTTCGGCATGCGGCGATACGAACAGTGTTCGCAGCTTGAAGGCGTCCGAATAGAAGCGCTCGTCCTGGACCGAGAACGGCAGGTACAGCCCGACCTCCCACCAGTCGGTCACGCCGTAGGCGAATTCCGGGGTGCCGTTGAGGCTGTGATTTGAGGCGAGCCCGCCGGGAAAAGGCGGATTCTTCTGACCGAGTGCGATGTAGTTCAGATGCTGCTGGATCGTGAACTGGCCCACTTCCGCGATCGCGGCGTTGTAGACTTGAATCTCATCGGTCGCGTGCGCGGCTCCGCCCAAGGCTGGGAGGGTCAATGCGACGGCAAGGCCTGCTTCAGTGAGTGAACGATATCCCTTCATTCGCCTCGCCTACGCTGCCCCGATCAATATGCCCACTGCGAGCACGATCGCGCCGCCGAGCACGATCTGGAACACCGCCTGGAGGAAGGGCGTGTCCATGTATCGCGAACGGATGAAGGCGATCGCCCACAATTCGAAGAACACGACGACGCAGGCGATCGCCGTCGCGATCCAGAACGCATTGGCCCAACCGTCAGGCACGAGATAGGGCGCGGTGTGGCCGAGCCCGCCGAGCGTCGTCATCGCGCCGCAGGTGACGCCGCGCAGCCATGGCGAGCCGCGCCCCGTCAGCGAGCCGTCGTCGGACAGCGCTTCCGCAAATCCCATGCTGATGCCGGCGCCGATCGAGGCGGCAAGGCCGACCAGGAAGGTCTGCCAGTTATGATGGGTGGCAAAGGCGGCGGCGAACAGCGGCGCCAGGGTCGAGACCGAGCCGTCCATTAGGCCGGCGAGGCCCGGCTGCACATATTGCAACACGAACATCCGCCTGCGCGTGCGATCTTCCTCGGCGCGCACGTCGGGCTTCAAGATCTCGTCGGTCAGTCTTGCTGCGGTGTTCTCGTGGCTCTTTTCCGCTTCGGCGAGGTCGCCCAGCAGCCTGCGGACATTGACGTCCTCGGCCTGCTCGGCGGCCTTCGCATAGAAGCGCCCGGCCTCGAGCTCCATGGTCTCGACTTCCCTCCGGATGGTGTCGAGCGGTAGATTCTTGGTGAGCCAGATTGGTCGGCGCTTGAGGAATCCTTTGACGTCCTCGCGGCGGATCGGCGGCAAATGCTGGCCGAAGCGCTGCTCGTACATTTCCAACAACATGTGACGATGGCCGCGCTCTTCCTCAGCCATCTGCTCGAACAGCTTGGCCGAGTCCGGATAGCGTTCCTTCAGATCCTCGGCGAAGGTCATATAGATGCGGCTATCCTCCTCCTCGGAGGAGATCGCGACCGCGAGCACCTCGCGCTCGGTCAAATCGGCAAAGTTCTTCACGAATTGGCCTGTTAGCAGTTTAGAATGGTTCTAAACTGATATAGGCTGCAATTCGTTCAGGGTCAATTCACGCGGGCCGCGCGAATCCTGGCAATCCACGTGCCGCCACAATGGCGCTTGAGAGATGGCAGCCTGCCAAGACGTACAGGTTCGAATTCTATTGTGTGAATGGACGGGTGAATAATGGCCAAGGTCAAGTTTCGTCTCAACGATCCGCGGCTGGCGCCCCGCCGCACCAAGCTGGAAATCCCGGGATGGGCCGGCACGCGCGAGCCGCGTGCGAACGGTTCGCGTGAGCAGGTCTGGCATTGCGTGCCCTTTAGCGAGGGGGCGCAATACGGCATCGAGCTGTTCTATCCTTATGACTTCGAGCTTCGTGTCACGACCAGGGACGGCCGCCTGGTCCTCGAGGCCGACTGGGGCGAGCCGCCGGAAGGTGGTGCGGAATGGCCACCGTTCCGCAAGTTCGGCGACGCATTCTACACCTACCAGATCCTGCTCGACCTCAAGGTCGAGAAGGGCATGGCGATTCGGACCGAGCCGCATCCGCGCTTCTATGCCGACCGGACCGACACCGTGCCGATCGCGGTCCCTGCGCTGATCCGCAACTGGTGGCCGATGATGTTCTTTTGCGTCTTCAAGGCGCCGGCCGAAGGCCGAACCCACATCTTCCGACCTAACGAGCCCTTCGCTCAAATCATCGTTATTCCCGAGGAGGCGAACTTCGAGCTCGAGCCCATGGAGGAGGAGGAAGCGGCGGAGCGCGAGCTCCAGGCTCGCCGGATCTACAACAGTCGTCCCAAACTGGCGGCCGGCACCGAATGGACCTCGTCATCCGATACGGTGTTCGACGGCACTTACCGCCATCTCCATCGCGCGGCCAAGGAGAAGGCCCGCAACGAATAGGACCGGCGACCGCTCTCGGACCTGCCGTCTCCTCTACGCCGCGCCGGCCGCGTGAGGTGCTGGCGGTGGAGGCTTCTATCCACCCATCCCGACGGTGACATCGGCAAAAGCAAACAGGACCCGAAGGTCCTGTTCATCTCATTCATGGTGCCAGCGATATCAATAATAATCGCGGCGATAGAAGCTGTGATGGTGGTGATGATGATGGTGATGGTGGTGGTAATACCGCCGATACCGCGGCACCACCACGACCGGCGCGTCGTCATAATAGCGATAGCGCCGATAGAAGCTGTGATGGTGATGATGGTGGTGGTGATGGTGATAGTAGAATTGCGCGACCTGAACATTCTTGTCCGCTTTCGGCGGGGCCGCTTCATCGATGGCTTGCAGCAGGGCGCTGGCATTCGCAATCGGCTCCAGCAGGTCGGCATATGAATTCGCCTGCAGAACGTCCGTCGGCGCCGGTGCGGCTTCGACCGCGCCAAGCGTTCCGAGCGCAGCCACCGCGCCCAATAGTCCGGCGATCTTCTTGTCCATTTTCATCTCCATGGTCGCCGGACGCATTTCCGGTATCCAGCAACGTCAGACATTGCCGAATGTTCCCTGAACCGCGGATTAATGCCTCGTGACGAGACGGAGGCGCCGTTTCAGGCCGCTGCGGCGCCGCGGAGGAAGGCCAGCAGCAGCCGACTGACTTCGGCGGGCTGCTCCTGCTGCACCCAATGGCCGGCGCCGTCGATGAGATGGCAGCCGAGCATCTTCGTGCAGCCGCGCCCCTGCATCGCCTCGAACACGCCGGGCCTCTGATACGTGCCCCAATCCTGCCTGCCCGAGATGAAGCACGAGGGCACGTCGATGCTGCGCCCCGAGAACAGCTGCATCTCGCTGTTGAGCACGCCCGACGTGACGTAGCGATACCATTGCAGCCCGCCCTGGAATCCAGTGCGGCCATATTCGGCGCTGTAATAGGCGAGATCGCCGTCCGGCAGCCATGTGTTGGCGGCGATTGCGGCGCGCGAGGGCATCTCTTTCGCGACCGTCTCGGCCATGGTCTCGCCGAGATCCATCACGTAATAGGTCGGCAGCTTTGCAAGCTCGCTCGCCGACCACGATTTCAGCGGATAAGGCTTGTTGTCGGTCCAGTCTGCGCTCTTGTGATGGTAGTAGGCGCGCAGGAAATCATGCACGCCCTGCGGCGCGTGCTGCATGTCGGCGTTGGCTGTGCGTGTCGAATAGTACCATTGATAGTGGACGCGTGGACGCGGCAGCGCGGCGAGTTCGCGATGAACCGGATCTTCAGCCGCAGGCTGTGCCGGGTTATCGATCGTGTTGAAGGGCAACGCCGGCGCGCCGCCGAACGGCGCGCTCATCAGCGTCACCGAGCGAAACACGTCCGGTCTGATCAGCGCACACCAGGCCGCGACCGGGCTGCCGAAATCATGACCCGCCAGGTCGACCTGCCTGTACCCGAACGCCGAGACCAGCGCGAGCGCATCGCGCACGAGGTTCGGAAGCGAGAACGGCGTGAGGTCGCCGTCGTAGTCGGCGGTCCATCCGGTGGTGCGGCCATAGCCGCGCTGGTCCGGCGCGAGCACGTGATAGCCGGCTGCGGCCAGTGTCGGCATCACCTTGCGCCAGGAGAAGGCGAGCTCGGGAAAGCCGTGCAGCAGCAGGATGCAGGGACGCCCCTTGGTCTCGAAGCCGGCCTCGAGCACATGCATGCGCAAGCCGTTGATGCCGTCGACATAACGCGAGCGGATGCCGGCGGGGAGCGGGATGTCGGGGAGTGATGTCATTGCCTTCTCCGTGAGGCCGCTTCCTACCCTCCAGGGGAGGATGGGAGTTCGCGGCAACAGCAACACTAAATCACACCGCCGCGCACACGAATGCATTGCCCCTGCGCTTGATCTTCCCCACCGACGGCGAGGGGAAATGCGCGGTGCAACACAGCGTCCCGGTGTCGCAATAGCGTTCGAGGAAGCCGCGGCGCGTTTTCGCAGCTGCGGCCGGATCGACGTCGAACTTGATCGACAGCTCCGGATAATGCGTCTGCAGCGGCGAATGCATGAGATCGCCGGAGAACACGGCATCGTCCTTGCCGCGTCCCATCGCAATAGCGACGTGGCCGGGCGTATGGCCCGGTGTCGGCACGATGCGGACGTGGTCGCCGATCTGGTGGTCGTTGCCGACGAGCTCGTGCCTGTCAGCCTCGACCACCGGCAATACGCTGTCGGCGAAGGGCGGAATCTCCGCCTTCGCATTCTGCTCGAACCAGTGGTCGTATTCCTGCCTGGCGAAGACGTAGCGCGCGTTGGGGAAGGTCGGCACCCAACGGCCGTTTTCCAGCCGCGTGTTCCAGCCGACGTGATCGACGTGCAGATGCGTGCACATGACGAAATCGATGTCGTCGACGGAGAATCCGGCGGCGTTCAGTCCGCGCAAATAGGTGTCGTCGGTCTTCACGTTCCATTTCGGCCGCTGCGGCCGCGGCTTGTCGTTGCCGATGCAGCTGTCGACCAGAATGGTGTGATGCGGCGTCTTCACCACATAGGACTGGAAGCACAGCAGCAGCACGTCCTGCTCGTCCAGCGCACGTGCCTGCCGCATCCAGGACCGGTTCTCCGCCAGCACCTCGGGCGTCAGTCCCGGCAGCATCTCCAACGCCGGGATGAACGACGTCTCCTGCTCGATGACGCGATGAATTGTGAGATCGCCGACCGAATATTTCAGGCTCATGAGGACTCCCCGGGCTTACGCCGCCGGCGGCACCGAGATCTTCACGGAGGGCCGTTCCAGCATCTTTTGATGGAAGGCGTCGAGTTTCGGATAGGTCTTGCGCCAGCCGCAATCGGCGAAGCGAAAGTCGGCATAGCCGAGTACGCAAACGAGGCCGATCTGCGAAATGTCGAACGGGCCGTTCAGCACCTCGGGCATGTTCTCGAAGCGCGCCATGCCGGTCCAGGCTCGATTCCAGTGATCGTCCAACCAGGCCTGCCATTGCAGGCCCTGCGGCCGCACCATCTTCTCGTAGCGGCACAGCAGCATGGAATCGAGCATGCCGTTGATCAGTGAGTGATTGGTCTTGGCCTTCCAGCGCCCCGGACCGTAAGCCGGGATCAGGCTGCCGCCGGCGATTTCGTTGAGATATTCGACGATGACGTAGGAGTCCAGGATCACGTCGCCGTCATCTGTGATCAGCACCGGCAGCTTCTTGAGCGGCGTGATCTTCGAATAATCCTCGTTGACCGTGCCCGGTGCAACGGTTGCCGGCGTGAGTTCGATCTTGTCGATCAGTCCGAGTTCGATCGCGGCGATGCGCACCTTGCGGGCGAAGGGCGAGGCGGCGGAGAAGGAAAGCTTCATGGGGAATGTCCTACGGGGTAGCCGGCAGTTGGTTTTCGTCATTGCGAGGAGCGAAGCGACGAAACAATCCAGACTGCCTCCGTAGGACTATCTCTGGATTGCTTCGCTTCGCTCGCAATGACGGAGAGAGGGCGGAGACCTTACGCCGCCACGATCTCCTGGCGCTGCTCGCCAAGGCCTTCGATGCCCAGCGTGACGACGTCGCCGACGCTGAGGAAGGTCGGTGGCTTCATGCCGAGGCCGACGCCGGGCGGGGTGCCCGTGGTGATGATGTCGCCCGGCAGCAGGGT
The DNA here is from genome assembly GCF_028128765.1 of Bradyrhizobium sp. CCBAU 51627. GTDB lineage: Bacteria > Pseudomonadota > Alphaproteobacteria > Rhizobiales > Xanthobacteraceae > Bradyrhizobium. The sequence goes on along the minus strand of NZ_LBJG01000023.1, from coordinate 225,465 downwards.
CATGAACTGCGAGACATAGGAGACGCACTTGGCCATCGAGAAAATCATGGTCTTGGTCGAGCCGGTCTGGCGGCGCTGGCCGTTGACGTCGAGCCACATCGACAGGTTCTGCACGTCCTTGATCTCGTCCTTGGTGGCGAGCCAGGGGCCGAGCGGGCCGAACGTGTCGTGCGACTTGCCCTTGGTCCACTGGCCCAGGCGCTCGGTCTGGAAGTTGCGCTCGGAGACGTCGTTGCAGACGCAATAGCCGGCGACGTAGTTGAGCGCATCGGCTTCCGAGACGTACTTGGCGCGGGTGCCGATGATCGCGGCGATCTCGACCTCCCAGTCGAGCTTGGTCGAGCCGCGCGGCTTCTCGACGTTGTCGTTCGGGCCTGACAGCGAGGTGTTGGCCTTCATGAAGATGATCGGCTCGGTGGGAATCGCGGCGCCGGTCTCCTTGGCATGGTCGCTGTAGTTGAGGCCGATCGCGACGAATTTCGAGATGCCGGTCACGGGTGCGCCGAAGCGCGGCTTACCGGAGACGGCGGGCAGCGAGGCCGGATCGATCGCGGCGAGCTTCTTCAGGGATTCCGGTGAATAGGCCTCGCCGGTGAGGTCCTTCAGGTGCGCCGACAGGTCGCGCAGCTGGCCGGATTTGTCGATCAGGCCGGGCTTCTCCGCACCCTTTTCGCCGTAACGAACAAGCTTCATTCTCGTTTCTCCCTTGGGATGGACTGAGCGGTTGATTAGCTTCATGGAACAGGGCGGCGGGAAATTCAACCGCCGAAAAAGGCCTGCAATGCAGCCCTTCCTTGTAGGGTGGGCAAAGGCGCGGAGCGTCGCGGCCACCACCTTGTTTCGATCGCCCGCGATGATGGGCACGCTGCGCTTTGCCCGCCTTGCGATTTGCTACGATTGCAGCGCCACAAACCTGAACGCATCGCCCTCTCGCCGGATATGCCCGGCCGAGAAGTGTCCGCCGATCACCAGGGTGGACGTATCGGCAAACCGGCCGAACAGCTCGCGCCGCGTCACAGCAGACTGCATCTGGTCGGAATCGGCGGTCGAAGACCAGTCGAGATGCGCCATCTGGCAGGGGTGATGAGCAACGTCGCCGGTCAAGAGCCCCTGTTCGCCGTCCGACCTGATCAGGATGCTCATATGACCGGGGCTGTGACCCGGCGTCGGGATCATGCTGATTTCGTCCGAGAACCGGTGATCGCTCGGAATCAGGTCGGCACGTTCGGCATCGACGATCGGCTTCACGGAATCGTTAAAGACCGCCTGCTTGTCCGGCTCGGTCGAATGGTCGAGCCAATGCTCGTATTCGGTGCGTCCGAACACGTAGCGCGCCTTGGGGAAGGCCGGCACCCATTTGCCGCCGACCAGCTTCGTATTCCAGCCGACATGATCGACGTGAAGATGCGTGCACAGCACGGTGTCGATGCTGTCAGGCGGAAAGCCCGCGGCCGCCATCATCTCCAGAAAGGGCGTATTGCGGTTATTCCAGGTCGGGACGTTGCGGCCCTGCTTGTCGTTGCCGAGGCCGGTGTCGACCACGATCCGGCGCGAGGGTGTCTCCACCACCAGCGAATGGATCGACATTTTCAGCCGGCCTTCTTCAGTGGCGAAATGCGGGATCAGCCAGGGCAGCTTCCGGATATCGTCATTGCCGGCCAGAGGCAGGATGAAGCGGGTCGAGCCGACCGTTTCCAGCTCGACCACCTTGGTGATTTTGACCTTGCCGACCTTCCACTGCATCGGGCGAGCCCCCATTTTCTTGATTTGGCGGCCAAAGATGCGCATTTTCCGCCATGAAGCGCAATGGATCATCGGTCGCGATGTTGCGTTATCGATGGAACCTGGACCCAACCCGAACGACGATCAGGGGAGCCCATGCCAGAGCTTGCGATTTCCGCCGACAAGGTGGCCTTCATCATCGAGAAGGCGCGCGAATTCGACGTCAAGGAATCCGGGTCCGATCCGGATTCGGGCTCCAACCCGTCCGATGACGACGAGATCGATGTGCTCGAGGACTCCAATTCCGATCCGGTCGCAGCCGAGCTCGCCGGCTTCATCAGGGCCCTGAACGAGGACGAGCAGGTCGACCTGGTCACGCTGATGTGGCTCGGCCGCGGCGACGGCGATGTCGACGAGTGGGACGATCTGCGCGCCCGCGCGGTCGAGGCGCGCGGCGAATACAAGGCGCCCCGGCGCGAGACGGTGCAATACCTGCTGGGCGAGCCGATGCTGGGCGATCTGCTCGCCGACGCCATGGATGAGCTCGGCATCGACTGGAGCGACGAGCGGACCACGCCCGTCTCGTAGCTGTCAGCGCGCGCAGTCGACGATCACGGTGCCGAGCTTGTCGCCCTTCTCGACGGCGCGATGTGCCTGCGCCGTGTCGGGCAAGGCGAACTGCGCAGCAACATTGTGAATCCGCTGGCCGGCCGCCAGCCATTTCGAAATGTCGGCCTGTGCCGCCGCGAGCAGCGTCGGCGGCAGCGCGAACAGCACGAGGGTGCGCAACGTGATGCATTTCTCCATCAACTCGCGCATGGGGACAACAGGCGTGCGGTTGCCGTTGGTGGCGTAGACCGCGACGGTGGAATTGACGGCCATCAGCTTCAGCGTCGTCGCGATGTTGCCGCCGAAATCGACATCGATGACGCGATCGACGCCGCGTCCGCCGGTGAAGGCCATCGCTTTCGCAATGACGTCCTCGTCCTTGTAATTGACGACGAGATCGGCGCCCGCTTGCCGCGCCTGTTCGCCTTTCATGATCGAGCTGACCGTCGCGATCACCTGCGCGCCACCCCATTTGGCGAGCTGCACCGCATAATGGCCGACCGCGCCGGCCCCGCCGGTGACGAGCACGATCTTGCCGACGATCGGCCCGTCCGCAAACAGCGCGCACCACGCCGTCATCGCGGGAATGCCGAGCGTTGCGCCTTCGGCAAAGGAGAGATTGTCCGGCAGTGGCGTCACCAGCTGTTCGGCCAGCGCGATATATTCCGCCGCGGTGCCGAAGGCGCGGCTGTTGCGTTGTCCGTTGAACAGCCAGACCCGATCGCCGATTTTGAACCGCGTCACGCCCTCGCCGATCTGGTCGACAAAGCCTGCGCCGTCGCTGTTGGGAATGACGCGCGAGAACTCCATCGCGCGATAGCTTCCGCCGCGCCGGCCGACATCGGCCGGGTTGACGCCGGAAGCTTCGAGGCGAATGCGCACTTCGCCCGGGCCCGCGGCCGGCGTCGCCATCTCACCATAGCTGAGAACGTTCGCCGCCGGCCCTGTTTGCTCGTACCAGACCGCTCTCACAGCGTGCCCGGGAAGGCACCGCCGTCGAGCAGGATGTTCTGCCCGGTGATGAAGCCGGCCTTGGCGCCGCAGAGGAAGGCGCAGGCGTAGCCGAACTCGTCGGGCTGGCCGAAGCGGCCGGCCGGGTTGAGTTTTGCGCGCTCGGCCAAAATCTGGTCCGGCGTGACGCCGCGCTTATCGGCCTCCCCCTGCGCGGTGCTGCGCAAACGATCAGTCTCGAACGGGCCCGGCAGCAGGCCGTTGATGGTGACGTTGTTGATCACGGTCTTGCGCGACAGGCCGGCGATGAAACCCGTGAGGCCGGCGCGCGCGCCGTTGGAGAGGCCGAGGATGTCGATCGGCGCCTTCACCGCGGCCGAGGTGATGTTGACGATGCGGCCGAACTTGCGCGCCATCATGCCGTCGACGGTCGCCTTGATCAGCTCGATCGGCGTCAGCATGTTGGCGTCGATCGCCTTGATCCAGTCGTCGCGGGTCCAGTTGCGGAAGTCGCCGGGCGGCGGGCCACCGGCGTTGTTGATGAGAATATCCGGCTCGGGGCAGGCTTTGAGCACGGCCTCGCGTCCGGCTGGCGTCGTGATGTCGCCGACGATCTCGGTGACCTTCACGCCGGGATAGGCTTTGCGAATTTCGTCGGCCGTCTTCTTCAGGGCCTCGGCGCCCCGCGCGGTCAGCGTGACGTCAACGCCGGCTTCGGCCAGCGCGATGGCGCAGGCGCGCCCCAGGCCCTTGCTGGATGCGCAGACGATGGCGCGGCGACCTTTGATCCCAAGATCCACTGTTTCACTCCCGAAAATAGCAGGCAGGTTTTTGGATGGGGCGCACTGTAGCCAACATCGGCGGCCCTGATAAGGGACGGGGCCGCGTCAAAATGCATGGCGCGTCCGAGCTGCGATGCAAATGTGCCTGATCAGATGCGCCGCTCCTGCCTGAGGCGGTCGATCGCGTCGGCAGCCTCCGGTGGCAGCGATTTGAAACCCATCTGTCCGACCACCGAGAACAACGGCCGCAGACGCGAGCCGGCGAGGAAGGAGGGCTGGTGGTTGGCCGGCACGATCTGGTCGAACACCAGCACCAACGTGGTGGCGACGAGCCCGACCCTGATCGCGCCAAGCGCGGCGCCGCCGAGCCGGTCGCCGATCCCGGCATCGCGGATCGTATCGCTCAGTGCGAGGCGGCCGAGATAGCCGAACAGCATGCCGACCACGATGAAGATGGCGAAGAACCAGATCCAGTTTTGAAACAACGGCGCGTTCGGGTTGCCGGCAATTTGCGGCACGATCAGCGGCATCAGGGCGACAGCGATGGGAGCGGCGAGCAGATAAGCGAGAATGGTCATGGCGCTGCCGAGCAGGCCGGTCCTGAAACCGAATCCGACCGCAATGGCGAGCGCGGCGTAGATTGCGAGATCAAAACTGTTCATGAGCGAACCCTGCCAATGGAACGAATGAACGTTGAAGCCATCGTTCCGGTTTCAGATCGCTAAAATCGTCTATATCTGGCTTCTGCAGCTCAGGATTGCATCCCTTTATGACTATTCGACGTCAGTAAGGAAAATCTCCGTTTGGTGGTCGTCCCGGCCTTCGCCGGGACGACCATCTGAAGACAGCGCCGCTAGCTTCACATCTCCGCCTTGATCATATCCGCCGCCTTCTCCCCGATCATGATGGCAGGCGCATTGGTGTTGCCGCCGATCAGCGTCGGCATGATCGAGGCGTCGATGACGCGCAAGGCCTCCACGCCGTGCACCTTCAGCTTCGGATCCACCACGGCCATCGCGTCCGTGCCCATCTTGCAGGTGCCGACGGGGTGATAGACGGTATCGACGCGATTGCGCAGGACGGCGCGGATGTCGTCGTCCGTTCGCACATCGGATGTGAACATGTCCTTCTTCTGCAATGCGCGCAGCGCCGGCGTTTCCATCAGCCTCCGCGTGGTCTTGAAGCCCGCGACCATCGATTCGAGATCCTCGTCTTCACCGAGGAAGTTCGGATCGATCATCGGCGCGGCGAGCGGATCGGCGCTTTTCAGCCACACGCTGCCGCGGCTCTTCGGTCTCAGCAGGCAGACATGACACGAGAAGCCCGCCTCCTTGTGCTTCTTGCGGCCGTGGTCGTCGAGCATCGCGATGACGAAATGCAGCTGGATGTCAGGCACATCGAGATCGGGCCGGGTCTTCAGGAAGCCGCCACATTCGGCGAAATTGGTGGTCATCAGGCCGCGCCGCTCGCGGCGATAGCGCTGGATGGCGCGGAGCAGCGACGGCAGCCGGCTGAGCGATGAGTGAACGAAGTGCGGATAGTCGGAGGCGTAGACGAACACGAAATCCGGATGGTCCTGCAGATTGCGTCCGACGCCCGGCAGATGATGCACGACATCAATGCCGTGCGCACCAAGCGCTTCCCCGTCGCCGATGCCCGACAGCATCAAGAGCTGCGGTGACTGGAACGCGCCGGAAGCGAGGATCACCTCGCGCCGCGCGCGCAGCTGCTTGGTCTGTCTGCCCTGCACATACTCGACGCCGACGGCACGGCCGCCCTCGAACAGGATCTTGGTGGCATGCGCGCCGGTCTCGACGCGCAGGTTCGCGCGCTTGCCCATGTGGGGCTGCAGATAGGCGCGGGCCGCGCTCCAGCGCTCGCCCTTGTGCTGCGTCACCTGATAGCTGCCGAGCCCTTCGTGGTCTTCGCCATTGAAGTCGTCGCGGATGCGGAACTGCGCCTCTCGCGCGGCCTGATGGAAGATCTCATGGATCGGATTGTCCGAGCGCAGCCTGTTGACGTGCAGAGGACCGCCCTTGCCGTGATATTCGCCGTTGAAATCGATATTGTTCTCCGAGCGCTTGAAATAGGGCAGCACGTCCGCATAAGACCAGCCCTGGTTGCCGAGCGAGGCCCAGTGGTCGTAGTCCCATTTGTGGCCGCGGATATAGACCATGGCGTTGATCGCCGAGGAGCCGCCGAGGCCCTTGCCGCGCGGTTGATAGCCGATGCGGCCGTTCAATCCTTTCTGCGGCACGGTATCGAACGCCCAGTTGGCCGCCTGGTATGGCAAAGCGAGCCCGAACGGCGTCGTGATCCGCCAACTGTCGTTCGCGCCGCCGGCATCCAGCAGCGCCACCGACGTCGCCGCGTCCTCCGACAGCCGTCCCGCCACCGCGCACCCGCCGGAGCCCGCGCCCACGACGACGAAATCGAATGTATCCGTCACTGATGTTTCCCCCCTTGCGAATGTTCTTCATTGTTTTCGTCATTGCGAATCCCACCGCGGAGACGGTCTGGATTGCTTCGCTGCCGCTCGCAATGACGGTATCCCTACGACATGAACCGCATCATCTTCTCCAGCCGCGCGATCTTGCCGCCATAGGGCGGGTAGAGGTCGGCGAGGCGATTGAACTTGGAGCGATAAAACACCGGCTTCAGCTTGCTGAACCTGCGAAATCCCCACTCGCCGTGATAGGCGCCGGTGCCGGAAGCGCCGACACCGCCCATCGGCTGGTTGATTTGCGCGAAGTGAAACAGGCAGTCGTTGATGGTGACGCCGCCTGAGACGGTGCGCGCCAGCACCTCGTCGCGCGCGTCGCTATCCCTGCCGAACCAGTACAGCGCCAGCGGCCGGTCACGGCGGTTGATGAAGGCGATCGCGTCCGCGGGCTCGCGAATGGCCAGCACCGGCAGCACGGGGCCAAAAATCTCCTCCTGCATCACCGCCATGTCTTCAGTGGCGCCGACGATCAGCGTCGGCGGGAATTTGCGGTGCGCCTTCCAGTTGGGATCATCGGTCTTGGCCGGTTGCAGGATCTTGGCGCCGCGCCGGGCGGCATCGGCGACCAGGCCCTCAAGCCGCGCATAGTGCCGGTCGGAGATGATCGAGGTATAGTCCTTGTTGGCGGGATCGGTGCCGAACATGCGCCGCATCTGTGCACGCACTTTCTCGGCGAAGGCCTGCAGCGATCGCTCGGGCACCAGCACGTAGTCCGGTGCGATGCAGGTCTGCCCGGCATTGAGCAGCTTGCCATAGGCGATGCGCTCGGCCGCCTCGTCGAGATCGGCAGACGCATCGATGATCGCGGGCGACTTGCCGCCGAGCTCGAGCGTGACAGGCGTGAGATTGCGCCCCGCCGCCTCCGCGACCAGCCGCCCGACCCGGGTCGAGCCGGTGAAGACGAGGTGGTCGAACGGCAGATGGGCAAAACCCTTTGCGACCTCGTCCTCGACCCCGGTGACGAGCAGCTCCGCCGCATCGAACCTCTTGGCGACGGTCTCCTTGAGCAGCGCGGAAAAGTGCGGCACGAGCTCGCTCGGCTTGACGATGACGCGGTTGCCGGCGCCGATCGCGCCGATCGCCGGCGCGAGCGTCAGCTGCAGCGGATAATTCCAGGGCGCGATGATACCGACGACGCCGAGCGGCTGCGGGATCAGCCGGTTGCGCGCCGGGAGGAATTGCAGCGCCGTCGCCACGCGCTGCGGCGCCATCCAGCTCTTCAGGTGTCTTGTGGCGTGCCGGATCTCGGAGAACACCATCATCGCCTCGGCGATGGTGGTCTCCACCGCCGAACGGTGGCCGAAATCGGCCGAGATCGCCTGCCGGAAACGGTCCTCGTTGTCGGCGACGACGGCGCGCAGCCGCGCCAGTCGGTCGAGCCGCGCGGCGCAATCCGGTGCCGGCTCGGCTCGCGAGCGCGCGACCATTGCCTGGAAGTTGTCGGTGAGTGTGGCCAGGGCCGCGCTCGCCTGGGGACGGCCCAAAGTGTTGTCCAAGGAATTTTCCATGGCGGTCCTCCCCATCCGGCGTTTCGCCGCTGTTTTGTTGCCGCAAGCTGGCGGTTTGTGGAACTTCTGGCAAGTGCCGGGCAAACCGGCCGGAATCTGCGCCTGCTCCTGTCATAAAGTCGAAAAAAACGTCCCCGCGGCCCTTTCCAAAGCCAGCCCGCCTTGATACATACCCCCCGCACCCGACGGGCCTTGGTCCGGGGTTGCCTTCCAGGGAAGCCTTCGGGACGGGAGAAGCAAGCCACGCGAGAGCGTCGGCCCTCAATCCACCGTCCCCGGCATTTTTACGAAGGCGCGCAACGGTTTAACGCGGGGTGGAGCAGCCCGGTAGCTCGTCAGGCTCATAACCTGAAGGTCATAGGTTCAAATCCTATCCCCGCAACCAAATTCGGAAATCACCGGTTCCGATACGAGAATGGCCCGCTTGACGCGGGCCTTTTTTGTTTGGCGATGTGATTGCCGCGTTACCGGGCCACGGTCTGCCGGGCGAACAGTCGCTGCTGACGGCCGCCAAGCAAACAATCTACGAGGAAGCGCCATGACGAGCACGCTGATCGACATCTCCGTCCCGCTGCAGAACGATGTGCCGGCCGATCCGCCCGGCAATCATCCGACGATCCAGTATATCGATCACCGGCAGGGCCTGCCGCGCATGCTGCAGTTCTTCGACGGGCTGAAGGCGGAGGATCTGCCTGATGGCCAGGGCTGGGCGGTGGAGCAGGTCAGCCTCTCCACCCACAACGGCACGCATCTCGACGCACCCTGGCATTTTCACCCGACCATGAATCGCGGCGAGCGGTCCTGGACCATCGACGAGGTGCCGCTGGAATGGTGCTTCCAGCCTGGCGTCAAGCTCGACTTCCGCCATTTGCCGGACGGCTATGTCGCAACGGCGAAAGATGTCGAGGCCGAACTCAAGCGCATCAAGCACGAGCTCAAGCCGCTCGAGATCGTCGTGGTCAACACCAGCGCCGGCGTAAAATACGGCCGGCAGGACTACGTCACCTCAGGCTGCGGCATGGGCTATGAAGCCACCATGTACCTGCTCGAGCGCGGCGTGCGCCTGACCGGCACCGACGGCTGGAGCTGGGACGCGCCGTTCGTCCACACCGCGAAGAAGTACGCCGAGACGAAGGACGCCAGCCTGATCTGGGAAGGCCACAAGGCCGGCCGCCATATCGGCTATTGCCATCTCGAGAAGCTGCACAATCTCGAACTGCTGCCGCCAACCGGCTTCAAGGTGTCATGCTTTCCGGTGAAGATCGAGCGAGCCTCGGCAGGCTGGACGCGCGCGGTGGCGATTTTGGAGGGCTAGTTTCTCAAGGCTGCCGTTAAGAGGGCGTGTCTGGCCTGCCCCGAATAGCAGACCGCGCCTGCGGGCGATCCAGGCGCTTATCAACAAGGCGCCTACGCGGGAGAGGAAACGGAGATCAACGCCGCTGTGCTTGAGGGCCGATCTAAAGGCCGTGCGCTCGCTCGAGGCTGGCGCGCCTGTGCCGGTGCAAGCAGGTCGCTCGTCGCCTATTTGCCCGCGCCGGTCGTCAGCCCGCTGACGATATAGCGCTCCAAGAAGATGCCGATCAGGACAAGGGGCGCGATTGCGGCCGTCGATAGTGCCGCCATCGACCACCAGTTGATGCCTTGCGAGCCGGTCTGGCTCGCGACCATCACGGGCAGCGTCTTGGCATCCGTGCTGGTCAGCAGCGCTGCGAAGAAATACTCGTTCCAGCACAGCACCAGCGAGAGAATGAAGGCCGCCGCCATACCAGGAAAAGCCAACGGCAGGATGATGCGCAGAAACGCGCCCCAGGTCGACAGGCCGTCGACGAAGGCCGCCTCGTCGAGCTCGATGGGTATGGCATTGAACTGGTCCCGCATGATCCAGATGACGATCGGCAGCACCGTCAGCGTATAGAGCAGGATCAGGCCGAAGGTGGTGTCGAGGAGCGCGAGCGCCTTATAGAGCACGAGGAAGGGCAGGGCGAGCACCACCGGCGGCAGGATGAGCTGTGACATGAAGAAGAACAGGATGTCGTCGTTGCGCATCCAGGCGAATTTGTAGCGGAAGCGGCTCAAGCCATACGCCGCCAGCGATCCAAGGATCAGTGCCAGGACCGAAGCGCCGACCGAGGTGATGATGCTGTTGATGAAGCGGTTGACGAACTCGGAGCGGGCGGTGGAGGTTTCGAACAGCGTATCCGGCGAGAGCCCGAGCGAGCGCCAGCCCTTCCAGTCCGGATGGAAGTCCACCCACGGGATCAGGTGCGCCTGTGTCACGTCGACCGCCGACTTGAACGAAGTCGTGACGGTCCAGTAGATCGGAAACAGGCAAATGAATGACCAGAACAGCAGCGCGGCATAGATCAGCGCGCGGCGCGCCATCCGCTTGGCGCGCGGTGCGACTGGGGCCCTGTGGGCGGTTATTGAGGTCGTGACAGCCACGTGAGCAACTCTCTCAAGTAACCCGCTGCGTCCAGCGTTTGGACAAGCGCAGCATCAGCGTCAGCAGCACGATGATCAGAAGCAGATAGACCATCGCGAGCGCGGTGCCGTATCCGACGTTCGAGCGGTCGCGGTAGACGCGGTAGATGAAGCTCGAGACCGTGTCGGTCGCGCCGCCAGGACCGCCGGCGGTGACGTTGATGACGATGTCGGCAAGCTTCAGCTTGAAGATGATGCGGATGATGAGCACGGTGATGCTGACCGGCAGCATGATTGGGAACGTCACGTGCCAGAACGACTGCCAGCCGTTCGCGCCGTCGACCTTGGCGGCCTCCTGCACCTCCTTGGGCATGGCCTGGAGGCCCGCGAGCAGGATGATCATGATGAAGGGAATGGACACCCAGGCGTCCATCGCCTGGATCGTGAAACGCGCCATCCAGGGGGAGGCGAAGAAGGCCGGGTTGTCCCAGCCGAGATAGCGCGCCAGCGTCGCCGCCGGACCGAAGCGATATTCCAACAGCGACTTGCCGATCATCCAGCTCACGGCGACGGGGCTCAGCATCATCGGCAGTAGGAATACGACACGAAAGAATTTCCGCGCGCGGATCTCAGCGCTGAGCAGCAGCGCGAGCGCGAACGCGATCGCATACTCGCCGAGCACTGCGACGGAGTAGAACACCATATTGCTGAGCGCGTTCCAGTAGTAGGCGTCACTCAGCATCGCCCTGACGTTGTCGAGCCCGCTAAAGTGTGGGCCTTCGATCGAGGACAGGTTCCAGTCGAGCGAGGCGATGTAGAGCCCGAAGATGGTTGGAAAGATCACCACGGCGACGGTGAAGAACACGGCCGGCAGCAGGAACAGCGCGCGCTGGCCGCGCTCGCCGCGCATAAGCACCTGCGCGGTCCCGAATGCGATGGCCCAGAGCAGGTACACGATCAGGATCGGCCGCCAAGTCGAGAAGCCGGCGGCGATCGCGCCGGCTGCATGCAGGACCTGAACGACCAGCACGAGCAGGAACACGAGCGAGGCGAGACCGATCAGGATGCGGCCGACCGTCGCGCGCCGGCGCATTGCACGCTTCATCGCTGCTCTCGGGGGCACGGCGTCGGCTATGTCAACGGAACTTTGCATCGAATTCGATCTCGCCGGGCCCCGCTTCGCCTTTTCCGCGTGCGGAGAGCGCAGGCCGCCTTCGGCGACCGTCCTCTCGGGAAACGCCGAAAGCCAAAGCCTCGGCTGTGCCGAAGGCGCGGGTGAGGGCGCTCTCCATTCCGGGAATCCCAATGGGGACGCATCCTCTCCCTGACCCTCCCCCGCGCGCGGGGGGAGGGAGCGCGTCTGGCTTCGACGTCTGCAGCGAAATCATCCTCCCTATGCGCCGAAAGAGGCCTTGTAGAGTCCGATCTGTCGCTCGCGGCCGAGTTGATCGGTCAGCTTCTCCCAGGCGGCGGCGATGTTGTTGGCGCCCGTCTGCGCGTCGATCTTGCCGGAGAAGATCTTCGTCAACTCGTCTTCGGCGATGCTGTAGTACTGGAAGATGCCGGGGATGCGCGGCTCGACCGCCCGATTGGGATGGTTATAGGAGTTGAACTGCGAGTTCAGATAGGACGTGATGTACTTCCTGTCGTAACCTGCCGCCACCCATTCATCGATGTGAGAGTGGCTGGTCCGGTGGACCTGGAAGCCCGACGGATACATCACCGTCCAGAGCGACAGGTCCTTGCCGCCGAGATGCGCGGCCGCGCTCCAGGCCGCCTTGTGCTTCTTCTCGTCGCCGTTGACCCGCGCCATCACATAGATGCCCCAGCCCAGATAGGCGCAGTTCGGCGCATGGTTCGGCCCGCTCGGCAGCTTGTCCCATTTGCCGGTCTTGGAATTGTAGACATCGTCCGATCCCGGCAGGATGTCGAAACCGACGGTATCGCCAATGACGGAGGTGTCGCTCGCCTTCGCCACCTGGCCGATGTCACCCCACCAGGGGATCATCGAGCCGATGCCGGCCAAAAATTGCTGGAAGCCGGTGGTGTTCGGATCGGCATTGAGCTGGTCGGCCGGCTCGGAGGGCAACGCATCGATCACGTCCTGGATGGCGCGCACCCAGGCCGGATTGTTGATGCGCGGCTTCATCGTGTCTATGTCGAACAGCCATGCCTTGTCGTCGGGATGCTTTGCGTAGGCTGTGGCGCGGCTGCCGAGGAAATAGAAGCCGAACCCACCCCAGGGCTTTGGCGCGTCCAGATAGCCGTAGACGCTCTGGCCCTTGAACTTCTGGCCCTTGAGGAACTTCGTGACGGCCTGCACCTGCTGCCAGGTCTTCGGCATTCCCCATTCGCTCGTGTTGCCGGCGTCCTTCCAGGCCTTGGCGAGCGTGGCGTCCGAGAACACGTCGGTGCGATAGTTGAAGTTGTGGCAATCGCCATCGATCGTGACGCGATAGGTCTTGCCGTTCCAGGTGCCGACCGGCGGCTTCAGGTAAGCGACGTAGTCGTCGATATCGATTTGTTTCTTGACCCAGTCCGGCATTTCAGAGGCGAGGCCCTTGCCGCAGACATCGCCCTCGAAGGGCGCGCCCATCTCGAGGATGTCGAAGTCGACGGTGCCGGTTGCGATCGCCTGTTGCAGGCGTGGGTTGTAGTCGGCCTGCGCCAGATCGATCCAGGAGATTTTCGCGCCAGTATACGCCTCCCACGGCTTCAGGAAGCCCCGGAACAGCAGATTGTGCAAGTTCTGATTATTCAGTCCCATGAAGGAGAGCTCGACGCCCTTGAACTCACCCTCCTTGATACTCGCCTTGGTCGGGCCGAGGCAGAGCTCGCCGACCTTCTGCCAGTCGGCGTCGGTGGGCGCACCCTTGCCGACGCCAGGAATCTTTGTGATCTCTGCGCGCAGATTGGCCTGCGCGAATGCAAGCTCGGAGAACGTGCCGAGTGCCCCGGTCGCGCCAAGTGCGGCGGCTCCGGCCGCGCTCTTGATCACCGTTCGCCGACTTGGGTGCATTGCGGGATGCTGGTCATGCTCTTGCTGCTTCACCACGAAATCCTCCCTTTTTTGACGCTGCTGATGTCAAAGTCTTGGTCAGGTCAGATTGGGCCGCCTAAGCACCACCGACAAGTGAGGATCGCCGAAGTTCACGTCGCGGCGATGGTGCGAGAAGCCGCGTCAAGTATGCAACGACACCGATCAATGTCAACGAATCCGCGCAAAGCGGACGCGGCGGCCACACGCCATGCGAACGATGCGCTTCCTTGCGGTGCAGTAGGGATATTCGACGAAGCTATTACAATGAAATACTGTCGCCCTTCTTCAACAGAAGCGGCCCTTCCGTGACCTCGGGACATGTCCCCTTTCCGCCGCTGTTGCGGGGTGAAGCGGACATCAGCCGGCCAGCCGCTCCGCGCCTGATCAGCCGAGCTGCCCGGTGAGCAGAAATGCGTGTGCAATAGCAGGATCGTGGTAGGCGAGGAGCAGGCTCAAGCACCATGGCAGAAGCGAGGCCAGCGCTATCAGTTCGAACTCGGACGCCAGCGCGGATCGGGTTCTGCCTGGCAGCTCAGTGGGCAAGGGAACGCCTCCTTTCCGCGAGGCCCCGCGCGAGCGCGAGCACTTTGCCAGCAAGCACCTCGAATTGACGGCCTCGGCTCAGCCGTTGCTGAGGAATCGCAGCCGCAACGGCTTGAGCACAAAGAGAGCCAATCCCACGACGACGAAGTTCAAGATGGCAGTCAATACAAACACAAAGTGCCAACCGCCGCTTGCTGATTTGATGAGGTTGGCAACCGGCACAAGGAAGGCCGACGCGCCTTTGGCAGTGTAGAGCAGGCTGAGATTGACGGTCGCAAAATTGCTTCCGAAAGTGTCCGTGCACGTGGACGGGAATAGGCTGAAGATCTCGCCCCACGTTAGAAAGATCAGCGCAGCGAAAAGAACGAATGCCCAGGGGGCGTGACCCAGAGTCCCCAGCAACCAATACGCTACGCCGCCCAAACCAAACGCGATGGCCATCGTGTATTCGCGGCCGATCTGATCTGAGATCCAGCCAAAGAGAGGCCGGGCTCCCCCATTGCAGATGCTGTCGACGACCAGCGCCACGCTCAACGCCGACGCGCCGAACAGGATCACTACGTTTCCAACATTAAAGTCCTTGGCGATAGGTGCGATCTGTGCAGTCGCCATCAACCCGCTCGCCGATACCATGATGAACATGATGTAAAGGAGCCAGAATACCCCGGTGCCCAATACTTGCCGAGGCGTATAGCTGCGCGTCGTCTGCATTATTCTTGGCGCAGCGATGCCGACCATCTCGTCGGGATCCGGCGCTCGTAAAAACCACGCCAGGACGAAAACAAGTCCACCCTGAACCAGTCCGAACCGGAAAAAAGCTGCTTCATAGCCGGCAGCTTCAATCACCGCGCGAATGGGAACGACGGTCAGCGCCGCGCCGGCTCCGTATCCAGCAGCCGTAAGACCGACGGCCAACCCTCGTCGGTCTGGAAACCACTTGACGGCTTGCCCCACGCAGGTGGCGTACACCGCGCCGCCTCCGGTGCCGCCGACCACGGCACCGAGATAGAGCATTGTGAGGGAGTCTGCATAGGCGTTGATAATCCAACCGAGAGCGACCAGGATGCCTCCAACTGCCA
The DNA here is from genome assembly GCF_028128765.1 of Bradyrhizobium sp. CCBAU 51627. Classification (GTDB taxonomy): domain Bacteria; phylum Pseudomonadota; class Alphaproteobacteria; order Rhizobiales; family Xanthobacteraceae; genus Bradyrhizobium. The sequence goes on along the minus strand of NZ_LBJG01000023.1, from coordinate 210,307 downwards.
CGACCAGCTTGGCGCCACGTCGCCCGCCGAGACTGTCAACGATCCACCCATGGATCGGCGTGAGCCAGGTCTCGAGAGCGATGAAGATGCTAAACGCAACTTGGATCGAGGCGATCGACCAGCCATGCGCCTGGCTGATGGGATTGACGAATAGCGTCCAACCGTACTGCAGATTGGCAATCAGTATCATGCATAGCACACAGCAGATGAGCTGGGTCCGCCGTGTTGTCGGAATTGCGGGTGATCGGGAGTCAATGGTTGCCGTGGTCATGTTCCGTCCCTGTTACCGGCACAGATGTGCCGGGTGTGATTGGCCACTCATCGAGGCAGGGACGCCCGCGTGCCTCTGAGGTTCGGGTTAGCTAGTTGAACCATTAGCTCAGGTCCCGAAGACGGGCCTCTGTCTGCCAAGTACGTGGCAGGATTTCACCGTTGAATTGGCGAGAGGTCCGGAAAGTTCCACAAAAGGTTCTAGTCCTTTCGTTGTGGAGCACCCGTCGAATTGCCCGTCAGGCCAAGGGCCGGATCGTTTGGCTCCCGATAACTTCGATCGAAGTGAAAGTAGGCTCGGTGTGGATGACCCTTGATGATCGCGGGAAAAAGGCGGGTAACGCCTGCGCTGGGCAGTGCCACCACGGCCGTCTAGCGCCGGGCGATACTTTCAGGACTATTATCAGGCGTTGCGTCGCTGCTGAGGGGCGTCCCGGCGAGAGCAAGACAATGATCCTTGCATCTGGGACATTGCCAGATTGCCAGACTGGGAGTTCCTTCCGCAAGTCCGCATCGTCCACCAGCTTCGCGAGGGCAACGCAAACGTCAACTTCTGCACATGGGGGATCACTTCAATGCGTTAGCTGCGACTGTTGCAGCCGATTTGGCGCGAACTCCCTACCGCCCCAGCGCGAGAACATACTTACGGGCATGAAGGCAACAGACCAGCTTCGCGCCTGGATCTGGTCACATCGAAGTGTCCTAGAGCGTTGGGCTGCCACTGTGGCTGCGCATGGTTGAGGAGCGCGGAGCGTTGCAGCCAGGCAATCCGCCACCGAGGCAAAGGCAGCTAACTGATGTCGGCTTAAACGACGCCTGCATGCTTGCCCGAGTTGAAGTCCTCCAGTCGCTGGATATCCTGCGCGAGGGTGAAATGCGCAGCATCGCCTTTGGCTATGATCCGGTTACCTAGCTTGTCGTCGGCGCGTAGCAATTCAAGTTGTTTGCCTAGTGCGCCGTCTCGTTGCTCGGCTGTGAAATCGTAGACCAGCAGATAGACGTGCGGGTGTATCGACAGAGCAGCCTCACCTTTAGCAACACGCGCGATCAGGGGGTCGGGCGTCCTCGCCAAGCCCTGGCTGTGCAGATCGGTCAACATCTCGCAAACTTTGACGTAAGACGCGATCAGGTTTTCCTTGTTGCCGTCATCGGAGATGTACTTCTTATATTTTTCGATTTGCGCGACGACGGAAATTCTTCTGAGCGCCGACTCGTTCTTCTTATCCTTCTTCTCCAGCCTAGAAAGCTCGGGATTGTCGGCGCACTTTGCCTCACAAAAAACGAGACTGGCATGGGAGGGGCCGTTCGGAATTAGGACTGCCAAGTCCATTCGCGGTGCCGATGAGCCCTCATTGCTTGATTGCGAGAACGCGATTTCTAGGTCGATTACCTTTCCTTCTTTCATAGCTATCTCGTGAACACCCGTCTTTTCTGGGCCAGAGAAACGAGATGCGGTCTTTATCAGTCGCGATAGCGTAATATTCGGCCGGTACGCCGTCTGGACCACGTCGGTTGGTTTGACAGCAAATTGCAGGCCGTCGAACCGGATGTAGGGGTCTTGCTCCCCTAGGTCGGGCTGGACCAGATACTTGTAGTGGATGCTGACCCGTGGCGCTCCATTCTGATCTAGGCCGTTGCCCCTCTCTAATCCAATTTTGAAGACGCTCTGGCCTTTGACGTAAGCGTTGAGATAGCCGCCACGGAGAGCCAGAAATAACTCGGGGCTTGTCAGCACTTCCTTCCACCAATTGTCGGTGGCACTACGCGAGAGGGCTTGTAACGTGGAAGCGCACTCGCTCGACAACCATCTTGCAAATTTATTCACTTTAGATCTCTGTCCATTCACCATCGTTGATCAACGCAACGTTCTCAAACAAATCCGGAAATTGCTCGCGCTCGAACGTATGAATCGGGATTAGCCTTTTGGGGGAAACGGCTGCGGCCAATCGTTTCAGATCGCCCGGACTGGCATGCCCGGATGTGTGGATCGTCTCAAATGGGATTCCGCGACTCTCGCAATCGGATTTAAGCATCGCGCCTGCGCTGCCGGTGGTCAGATAGCCATCCCATTGGGACCAGATGACCCTTGCTCCGGTCAGCGCCTGCGCGCGATCAAGGTCACGCATCATCCAGCCACGAAACAGCATTACCGAGCGGTGAGCTACATCGGCGAGTTGCTCCGGCCAAACTCTAAATTCTCGATAGGTATCCACGATAGGCGCGATGTTCTTCTTCAGCAGTTGCACGCGTTGACTGTGCGGGATGAAGACGGCGAGATTTGTCCAGCCGTGGGCAGGCTTTGGTATGCTGCTATGTTCGGTCGCCTTGAGAACTTCCGCCGCATACGCATCAACGATTAAGGTCCGTCCGGTTCGCTTGGCGGCGCGATAGATGGTCACGACCCGGTCAATGTTCTGCGCTGAACACGCTACCAGGGCCATCCCATCGGTTGCTCGAAACCTGCCAATGAACAACTCTTCAAGTGCGTCTTCCGTCGGAAAAGATTGATCGTTCGCGAGGCGGCCTAGGCTCGAACCCTCCATCAACATGGTGTCGATGTTGCGGGGTGGATGCTTGAGCAGAGCCTCAAACAGTTTGCTTTTGCGGCCATGCGCGCGGAGATCGCCAGAATAGAATAGGCGCCTTCCATTCGCCTCGACCTCCATGGCGTATGCATCGAAACCTGAATGGTCCACCAAACGAGGGGTGATCAGGAATGGACCGAGTTGAATTTGTTTTCCGTGCTTAAGGTGCTGCGCTGCATCTAAAGCGATTGCGTCCGGAACGAAGTCGGCCGCCGCCCGCATGATGCTTTCAGTCGCTTTGCCCATGATGAGTGGAATCTGACGGTTGACCTTTGGCACAAGGCCCCAGTGATCGCGGTGTCCATGAGATAGAATGATTGCGAGAAGGGTCGAACTGTCGCCCGCAAGCCCATCGACGCCCGGTAAGGGGGTTGCGGCAAGGTCAGTAGCGTTCAGTGGCAAACCAAGGTCGAGCAAAATCCGGGAGCCAGCGCATTCCAACTCAATGCATGTACCACCAATTTCCTGCGTGCCCCGATGAATTCGTAACCGCACTCAATGCCCTTAAGATAGCGTCAAACGTCAACATTTTTGTACAGGGTACTATGAGTTGGCCACCACAACAAGTTGCCCGCAGGGCAGATGCCGATACAGCAACACCGTTGTGGCGAACCTCGCAATAGTGGGCTCATCGCTTGCGCGAATGCCCAGCTTGGCTTGTGGCTCAGGTCCAGAATCCGCTTGTCTTTGACGGTGGCCATGTTGTGCGGAGCGGCGTGACATTCCGACAGACGCTGAACGTTAGCGGTCCCGAAGACCAGAATGACCAGCCATGTCGAGATCCAGGATCATTCCATAGCTTCAAACATGGCTCCTGGAAATTTACACATTATGGAATATTTAGAAAAAATGTTTCTCTGGTGAAGACGACTCCTCCATGGCATCTGCCAACGCCGCATATCGGGTTTAGCTCCATGGCCTCCTCAATCACCTTCGCAATTGGCGACATTCATGGCTGCTTTGATAAGCTGAACTCACTAATCGCGGCATGCGAGTTTGTTGGTGCGGGACGAGACGCCCGCTTTGTCTGTATTGGCGACTATGTCGATAGAGGACCCGACACCAAAAGGGTCATCGAGTTTCTGATCCATAAGCGGCTTCACGAAAAGGATCGCTTCATCTTCCTTCGTGGCAATCATGAGGAAATGCTGAGTCGTGCTGCCAGTGCGGATCGCTCGGACCTCGACCTTATGAACTGGTGGGCAAATGGGGGCGAGCAGACCCTCGATAGCTACGGCGTTAACGATCCGAGCGCGCTTCCCGATGATCACCTTGCACTGATTCAATCGCTTCCAATGAAGTTCAGCGATGAGAATAGACTCTACGTACATGCCGGAATTCGGCCGGGTGTTTCTGTTTCAGCTCAGTCAGAGATGGACCTGCTTTGGATAAGAGAGCCGTTTTTGTCTTCCGATGTGAGCCATGGTGCCTTTGTGGTGCATGGGCACACGCCGACAAAATCTCGGTTGCCTGATCTTCGCGCAAATCGACTCAACATCGATACCGGGGCTTGCTTCGGCGGACCGCTAACCGCAGCGCTGTTCTCGAACGATGAGGTGCTGCCAAGGCTGTTTTTGAGTAGCGATGGTAAGTTCTGGCGACCCAATCCACCCCCTCGTCCAGTGTGACGGAATTCGCGATGGGACAAGCGGGGCATCTGGACTCCACGCCTTTAGCGAATTTCTTCGTCTTGATCGCGGCAGTGATAGTTTGCCTTCGTGCGACAGGCGCGTGACGTGGTGAAGTTGCGGCGAGAGCGCGAGACCGACGCAGCATCGGCCCCGCTGGCCGAGGCCGCCTGAAAGAGATGCCTCCCGCACGCCTGTGGGGCACGAGGCACGAGAGGCGATGTCGCGATTCTGTTAATTTGACTGAAACGGCCGTTGATCAGGATCTATGCGGACAGACCATGGTCAGGTTGAGCAGCGTCGGCTTGTCCGAGCCCTTCTTGTATTCCCACTCCAGACGGATCTCGTGCCGGTGAGCGAGAGCATCGTTTGCCTCGTGGTTGATGATCTTCGTCTTCATCGGGATCGGCGGCTCGGAGTTGAAGCACTTCCGGACGCAGGCATCGAGCAGGTCGCACCGCGTCAGCGGGATGACGCCGGGCTCGTCCTTGGACAGGGGGACCGTGTTCGGCTGAGTGCTGAGGTCGACGCGGGCCCGGCCTTTCTCCTTGTGCCAGTATTTGGCGCTCCCCTGCGGCCACTTCGACGGCGGGGTCAAAATCAGATGGTACTGGCCGTATTCCAAAGTAGGCAGGTCGATGTCGTCCGATGCCTTGAGCTTGGCGACGCTCTTCTTCATATTCGCTAAAGGAAAGTAATTGCTGTTCATCAAGTCTCGAAATGCCTTGCCGCTATATACGAGTCCGGCCATCGCCTCTTTCCTCGAAATGTCTGTTTGTTGAAACCCCTGGCGGGCTGGCCGAAAATACACTTCACGCCGCGGCCGATCACGCAAATGACGCTACCACTCAGGACTGCGTTTCGTCCAGAGAGCTACCTTCCGATCAGCTGCGTATCCCACAAGCGCGATTGCCATGCTCTTTGCTATAGGTAATCTTGGTTCGAACGCCTTGCGGGCATTGGAGCGGGACTGCCGCGGCAGTCGTTGAAGGCGTTGGAATGCATTGCTTCGCGTGTCAGTCGGCGATTGGTCCGGGCGACAGCTGGTGCTCCAAATGTGGGGCGGCTGTCCGTCAGCGCGTTGATCCTGACAGCGAGCGCCGGTTTGTGACGATTCTGCGCGCCGACGTCATCGATTCCACAGGCCTTGTTGCTGAGCTCGAACCCGAGGAAGCGGTGTCGCGTCTCGAACCCGCTCTTGCGGCGATGAGAGGCGCCGTACGCCAGTTTGGCGGCATCGTCAGCAAGGAGCTGGGCGACGGGGTAGCAGCGGTATTCGGCGCCCCGATTGCCGACGACAACCACGCGCCCCTGGCCTGCCACGCGGCAATTGAGCTGGTCCGGCGCGTGCGGAGCCTCGGCGATCCCGGACTTCAGGTGCGGGTCGGCGTCCACTCGGGCCATGTGGTCGCCTATATGGTCGCGAGCGAGTTTTCCAAGGTCTACGAGATCGGCGGCGCCGCCCAGCACCTGGCCGCACGGTTGGAGTCGGTGGCCGAGGCGAATCAGATCTATGTCTCCGAGGCCTGCCAGGCGCTCGCTGACGGGCACGTCCGCTTTGAATTCCTGGGCCGCAAGACGCTTCGTGGCTTTGGTGAGGCTCTGCCAGTGTACCGGGTCATGGGCGCGAGCGATCTGTCGAGTTGGCGGGTCCGGCGTGCGCGCAGCGCCTCCCGGTTCGTCGACCGCACGACGGAACGGGCATTGTTGTGGCGCGCAGCGGAAAATGTCAGCGCTGGCCGGCAGACGGTCTTGCTGATGGGGGACGCCGGCATCGGAAAGTCGCGGCTTGCGCATGAGTTCGCGCAGGATCTGCGAGCCAGCGGCTGGCGGCTGGTCGATGCGGAGTGCAGTCCAAATCTTCAAGGCGCGCCCTATAGCACCCTCAAGCGCCTGTTGCTGTCGCTCCTCGAGCCGGCTGCAAAGGATTACGTCCCGGCGGACGATCCCAGGGAGTCGTTGCCGGCGGTGCAGCAGCGAGCCATCGACGCGGTTCTGGACCTGCCGATCGCCGACCGGCAATGGGACGAATTGGAGCCTCACGCGCGTGGAAGGGCGATTTCCGATGCGAGTTGCGCGATCGTGGAGAGCGCCGCCCGTCGCCAGCGCACGGTTCTCTTGATCGAAGACCTGCACTGGATCGATCGGGCCAGCGATGCGGTCGTTGCGGCTCTCGCCGGGATACAAGGCCGGGACGTGCTCGTGCTGCTGACGACGCGACCCAATGGAATGCCGGTGTGGATCGCGCGGTGCCACGCGGAAATCGTGGCGATGCGTCCGCTCGACCGCGATTCGGGATTGGCTATGCTCGCGGAGATGCTTGGGCCTGCCACGACCAACGCGGACCTGAAGGACCGGATCAGCTCCCATACGGCCAACGTTCCGCTGTTCATCGAGGAAGTCTGCCGCAGTCTGAAGGACAGCGGCATGCTTCTTGGTCAGTGGGGCGATCTCTCGCTGGCGCGTCCCGTGAACGAGCTTGGCATTCCCAGCAGCATTCAGGGGGTGATCGCGGCGCGGCTGGATCGGGTGTCGCGACAGGAAAGGTCGCTGCTCCAGATTGCCGCGGCGCTTGGACCGCGGGCGAGCCAGGGCCTGCTGCGGAAACTAGCGGCCCTGCCGGAAGACGTCCTGCAGAACTGCCTCACCGCGCTCGATCGGGCCGAATTGCTCGTCCGGATCGATAGCGAATTGGAGGACTCCCTGGAATTCCGACACGAGATGGTCAGGCAAGTGACCTATGATTCGATGGTCGAGAAGGTGCGCGAAGGCATTCATGCCGGCATCCTGGCAGCTCTCGAGAGCGATGAGGCATGGGCCGACGACCCGGACACGCTCTGCTATCACGCGACGAGGGCCAAGCATTGGCGGAAGGCGTTTCATCACGGCAGGAGCGCAGCTCGAAAATGTCTGGCGCGCTCGGCCTACGCGGACGCGGTTGACTATTTTGAGATTGCGCTTGGGTCTCTCGACAAGACACCGGTTACGGATTTGCGGGAAGCTGACGCTATCGATCTCCGGATGGAGGCGCGTTTGGCCTACGCCGGATCCGGTCGTGTCGCTGAAGCGTTGGACCTCGGACGGGAAGCTGAACGCCGGGCGGATGCGATCGGCGACGTTGGACGCAAAGTCGCGGCCATGACCATGAGGGCGGGTGCGCAGAACTTCTATGGGACGCCCGTCGAAGCTGTTGTGGTCGGCGAAGACGTCGTGCGTCTGGCGGAAAGCTCTGGCAATCCCGGCTGGCGTAATCTCGCGCAGTATAATCTCGGGCAGGCCTATTTTCTGGCTGGCCGCTACCACAGCGCGAAGGAGATGCTGGCGGTGGCTCGCGCCAACCTCTCCGGTCCGGCAGCCAGCGCGCCGATTGGGACGACCCCGCAATCTCTGCTCGTGCTCTGCTGCATGATGAAGAGCTTCACGCACACCGTCATGGGCGAGTTCGATGCCGCCGAGCAGCTCCAGCAACAGGCCGCCGCGATCGCGGAAGAGACCAACCGTCCCTATGACCGCGTTGCCGCCGCCTATAGCGGCGGCTGGCTGCTGCTTGGCCGGGACGATCCGGCGGCGGCGGCTGCGATACTCGAACAGGGGTTTGTGCTGGCGCAGAAGCACGGCATCCGGCTGTTCGTGCCGGTACTCGCCTGCCATCTCGGCATCGCCTATCTCGAGCAGGGGCAGTTCGACCGGGCTCGTCGGATGCTGACCGAGGCGCGCGAAGAGGCGAGGGCGCTCGGCTATACGTCGGCGGTGCTGCGCTCCTCGATCTATCTGGGGCTGGCGGCCAATCGGCTCGGCGATGCCCAGGCGGCGCAGAACATGCTGCGTGAGGCGCGCAACACGGCGCGCCAGCAGGGCTTTTCCGGCCTCGAGGCCGAGGCGCTGTTCGGGGAGGCTGTGGTGACGCCGCCGTCGAGCGAGGAGAGCCGCACCATCATTCGTGCCGCGCTGCGCGCCGCGATCGCGGTCGCCTCGGAAAGCGGTGCCAAGCCGCTGCTGGGGAAGGCCGAGGCGATGCTGAACGGCGTGCTTGCAGGCGGCGATCAGCCGACCTGAGGTCCCGCCGCGTCGGCTTTCGATCTTGCCCGACGGGTGGAATAGATTTCGTAAATTTTACAAGGATTTAGCTACTGTGCATGGGGTTGTTTTCGCTTTTCTGGTTCAAGGCGGCCGCGCTGTGACGACAAGTCCCTTGCGCGGGCGGCAAGGTCGGCTACCGTGACCGCCCGAGCCGCATGGGTCAGGTGACCTTTGGATTGATCTTTTTGGGCATCTGATTGCATCGGCGCCGCGATGGCGCGACGCCCACCCGACGAGGCGGGGCCATGATCATAAAGGACCAGGCAGCACTGTTGGCGCCCATCGAGCGCGACCTGCGGCTCGACCTTTTCCGTGGCATCGGCTTGTGGATGATCTTTCTCGACCACATCCCGCAGGACGTCGTGACCTGGCTGACGCTGCGCAATTACGGCTTCAGCGATGCCGCCGAGTTCTTCGTCTTCATCTCCGGCTATCTGGTCGGCTGGATCTACGGTCCCGTCATCGCCGGCGGCTGGTTTCTCGCCGCGCTGAAGCGGCTGTGGCGGCGGGCGGCGGAAATGTATGTCGCCCACATCATGCTGTTCCTGCTGTTCACGGCGCAGGTCGCCCGCACCGCGCGCCGCTTCGACAATCCGATGTACGAGCACGAGTTCAACGTGTTCAATTTCCTGTCGCATCCGGACGAATTGATCGGGCAGGCGATCCTCTTGAAATACAAGCCGGTCAATCTCGACGTGCTGCCGCTCTACATCACGCTGGTGCTCGCCGCGCCCTTCATGATCTGGTGCCTGGTGCGCCGCCCGAACCTGACGCTCGCCGTCTCCGCCCTGCTCTACGTGCTGTCGCACCGGTTCGACTGGAATGTCGCGTCCTATCCGCCCGGCACGACCTGGTATTTCAACCCGTTCTGCTGGCAGCTGATGTTCGTGTTCGCCGCCTGGTGCGGCATCGGCGAGATCGACAAGATCCGCAAATGGGTGTGGTCGAGGACGGCCATGGCGCTTGCGGCGGCCTGGCTCATCTTCGCGTTCTTGATCGTGATGACCTGGCACGTCCATGCGCTGGAAGCGCTGATCCCGAAATGGATGATCAAGGCGATCTACCCGATCGACAAGACCGACCTCGACATGCTGCGCTTCACGCATTTCCTGGCGCTGGCGATCTGGGTGACGCATTTCGTCTCGCGCAAATGGAAGGCGCTGCACACGATCTGGCTGCGTCCCGTCATCCTCTGCGGCCAGCATTCGCTGCCGATCTTCTGCCTCGGCGTCTTCCTGTCGTTTTCGGCGCACTGGATCCTGACGCAATATACCAGAGGCGTCTTTGAACAGCTCGCGGTCTCCGCCGTCGGCATCATCATCATGATCGGCGCCGCCTGGTTGCTCGACCGCGCCGAGCGGGTGCCGAGCCTGTTCGTGAAGGTGACGGAGGTCGAGGAGCCAGATGCAGCCATCGAAAGCGCGCCGGCGCCGAAGGCCGCTGTCGCGCCTGCGAGCCGGTGAGGGGGGAAGGTCCATGTCGAGATGTTTGCTAGCGATCGCCGGCGTTTTGCTCTTTCTCGCTGGCGGCGCATCCGCCGAAACGCCGTCGCCGGAGGCGATGAATACGGCGCGCAAGCTCGTGGTCACGCTGAAGATCGCCGATCAATATCGCGCGCTACTGCCGCAGCTCCTGCTCAAGCTGCGGCCCGTGGTGGCGCAGGACAGGCCGGAGATCGAACGCGACTATGACGCGATGACGGCGCCGAGCGCCGCAATCTACGCGCCGTTCTTCACGGCCATGGTTGACCAGATTGCCGCCGTCTATGCCGCCAGCTTCACCCTGGACGAGCTACGCCAGATCGAGGCGTTCTACGCCCAACCGGCCGGACAGAAGCTTTTGGCGCAGTCGGATGCGCTGGCACAGGCGAGTGCGCAGATCGGCCAGGACGTCAGCCAGAAGGCCGCCGATGAATTGAAGCGGCGCCTGATCGAGGGACTGCGCCAGAAGGGCCACAAGCTCTGACCGCATGGGCTAGGCCAGAAAGGCGCGGAAACGCCGCAGCGCGATCAGGAAGAAGACGACGCCGATCAGCGTGAGCGATCGTCACCGCCAGCCATCCCTTCGATGCCCGGCCGCTAACCGCGCGGAAGGGGCCTGCGTAGCATGCAGCGATTTTTGCAGCGCAACTTGATGCGATCGGATAGTGGCTTTTGCTCCTGCCCAAGGTTCAGGCAGCTCTCCGAACCGCAGCGTCCTGGTGACGCCGCCTGGGTTCAAGGCTAGTGGATTGCCGCGTACATAATCTTCTCCTCCGTCGCCTCCAGCGCGGAGAATTCCTCCACGACCTTGCCCTGGCGCGAGACCAGGATGCGGTCGGAGAGTGCCATGATCTCTGGCAAATAGGATGAGATGACCACGACCGCCTTGCCCTCGTCAGCGAGCCGATTGATCAACTCGTGGATCTCGACGATGGCGCCGACGTCGACACCGCGGGTCGGCTCGTCGAAGATGATCAGATCAGGCTCCTGCACCAGCGATTTGGCGATCACGACCTTCTGCTGATTGCCGCCCGAGAGCTCGACGACTTTGCCGTGATCGCCGATGGCGCGAACCTTGAGGCGCTCGATCCAGGTCCTGCCGACCGCATCGGTTTCCCGTCGCGACAGCAGCATGCGGCCCCGCGGAAACTTCGAGAGCAGGCCGAGATAGATGTTGCGCGCGATCGAGGCTGTCTCGAAGAAGCCCTCGACCTTGCGGTCCTCGGTCACGTAGGCGATGCCGGCCTTGATCGCCGGCGCCGGCACCCGGTAACGCACCGGCTGGTCGTGCAGCAGGATCTCGCCGCCATGGAAGAAGTCGCGCTTGAGCACGCCGGCGACGATCTTGAACGTCTCGGTGCGGCCCGCACCGACGAGGCCGAATACGCCGGTGATCTGGCCTGCGAACACCGACAGCGAATTATTCTTCACCACGGGTGCCATCTTCAGATTTTGTACGGTGAGCACTCGCGCACCCGGTGATCGTACGCTGCTCTTTCGCGCACCATAGAGTGTGTTCGAGAGATCGCGCCCGACCATGGCCTGCACGATCGCCGCGCGGTCGAACCTGCCGACATCGTCAGTCACGACATGTTTGCCGTCCCGGAGAACCGTGATGCGGTCGGCGAGAAGCAGAGCCTCTTCCAGGGCATGCGAGATGAAGACGATTGACACACCGCGCTTCTTGAGGTCGCGGACGAGGTCGAAGAAGTATTTCTTCTCCTCCGGCGTCAGCGATGCGGTCGGCTCGTCGAAGATGATGACCTTGGCGCGGTGCAGAACCGCGCGCGCGATCTCGACCATCTGCTTCTTGGCTGCACCGAGGCCGCCGACGGTCGCGGTTGGCGTGACGTCGAAATTGAGCGATTGCAGGAATTGCTGGGCGGCGATGTAGATGCCGCGAAGGCGGTTGTAAAATCTCTCCTGCCCGAGAAACAGGTTCTGCGCGACCGTCATGGTCGGCACCAGACTGTTCTCCTGGAATACCATGGCGATGCCGAGATTGCGCGCTTCCAGCGGCGTCTTCGGCGCGACCTCGGCACCGTCGACCGTCATGGTGCCCGAGGTCAGCGTGACCACGCCCGCCATCACCTTCGTGAGGGTCGACTTGCCGGCGCCGTTCTCGCCAACCAATGCATGAATCTCGCCGCGGCGAAGGTCGAAGTCGACTCCGTCGATGGCGGGCACGCCGGCGTAGAGCTTTGTGGCCTTGCGCAGCGAGAGTGCGATGTCGCTCATGTCCGAAACTCCTCGGCAACGCCGGCAAGAGGCAATCGCAGGACGCGGCCCGGCCCCTTGGCGATCAGGACGAGATCGTCGCCCATCTCATGAGCCGCAACGATGCCGTGGTTGATGCCGTCGACCCGGCTGTGCAGCGAATAGAGCGGCTGGCCATCGGCATCGAGACGGATGACAAGGCCGTAAGAGCGCGGTGGCGCCCAAGGCTTGATCACGCCCATGGTCTTGATGTGCGCGCCCTGCATCGGCTCCTTGAACGAACGCCCGGAGCGCAGGCGCGGCGCGACCCAGTACGCGGGATCGATCTCGGCCATCATGCGACGCCGGTAGCCGGGCTCGCGCAGCACGAACTCCACAAGCTGGGTCCGTGCGGTGAAGGCGGTGAGCCAGTAGCCTCCGCTGGAGGCCTTCGACAGCCGCGAGGGATAGACAGGGAGGTGAGCCAGCACGATCCTCGGCGATGCGCCGGGCTGGACGAGAACGAGGCGATGACGCCAGCTCTCGCTCACCAGCATGGCATTGCCATGCGCGCAGGCGCCGAAGGCATAGCCGAGCCCCTGGGCCAGTCGTGTCACGCTCTTGTTGCCGGGATGCAGCTTGAACACGCGGCCGGTCCGGTTGAGCTCGAGCAGGTCGCGTGCCCAATCGTCGACATCTGATGTCGTCGAGCCGTCCGTCGCGATCAGCGTGTTGTCGCTCGCTAGCGCGAGCGCATTGATAGCGTTGAATGCAGCGTCGGTGAACGTCACGCTCGGCTGTGCGGCCGAGGGACTTGCGTACATGCGCACCTCGCGTCCCCCAAGTGCGACAGCGAGGCCGCCGCCGGGAAGGGCACAGAGCGCCGAGATCGGCTGCTCGAAGCTGCGCAACTCCGATGCCGTGCCGCCGCTCAGGCACATCAGTCGCCGGCCGTCGGCGATGAAGAGGTTGCTCCCATCGATGGCGAGGTCTTCCGGCGCGTCGCATGTCAGCACCGTTTCGGCCGATTCCAGGATCTGATTGGGCTTCAATGCGCCGTCGAAGGACGGCACGGTAATCGTAGCGTCGCCGCGCCCGAGAAAACGGTTAGCGAATTCCCTGACGGCGGCGATCACGATTGCTTCCCCCACCTTTTGTCATACTGGACGAAGTTCGGATCGGCGTTGTCGAGCTTGTAGCGGCCGATGCGGTTGTTGAGGATGCCGCCGAGATAGAGATGGCCGCGATGCTCGCGCATCGAGGTGATCATCGGATGGTTCTCGCCGTGCAGATCCCAGAACGATTCGACGATCTTGCCTTGCTCGTTGAACTTGACCACGCAGCCCGTGTTGATGTTGGGGAACAGCCATTCGTCGACCGGAACGCGCTTGGCCATGCGGCGGCGGAAACCCGGCATCTTCCAGGCGAGGTCGAGCGAGGGGCTGCGCATGCCGACCAGCGCGAGCCAATAGTTGCCGTCGGAGGCGAGGTTGATGTTGTCGGGGTATCCCGGCAGATTGTCCATCACGACCTCGACCCGCCCTTTCTTCGGTCCCGCAAACCAGTAGCGCTTGATCGAGCAGCCGAACGTCTCGGCGAACAGGATCGACTGGCCGTCACTGGCGACGCAAATGCCATTTGGGAATTTGAGGCCGCGCAGCTCGGTCCGGGTGGTGCCGGTCTTTGTGTCGTAGCAGATGATGCGGCCGTTGCCCCGCGCTTCGAGGCCGTCGATCGGCCACTCGTCCATCTCGTAACGCACGGTGGCTTCCGAGAAGAAGATCAGCCCGTCGTCGGTGATGTCGAGGTCGTCGGCGAGCCGCAGGCGGCTATCGTCGTTGACCGAGCGCATGCTGCGGTTGGTCTCGTCGGTCGCCTTTTCGACCGCGCCGTCAGGCCTGATGCGATAAAGCCCCATGCCACCGATGCAGACATAGAGATTGTCTTCGCGGTCGAACGCCATGCCAAGCGGCTGGCCGCCGATATGGGCGAACACCTCCATTGTTTGATAGTCGGGTGCCAGGAAGCGCATGATGTCGCCGTGGCGTGAGCCGGCATAAAGATTGTCGTGGCGATCGAGGATGACGTCCTCCGGCGCCTCGATACGGCCGAGGCCGATCGCCTCGACGTCGCGCAGCTTGTCGTTCTGCTCGAACGGTCCGCCTTGTCCGATCTCGGTCGGCGGCGGGGGCGGCAGCTCGTGATAGGTCGGCGCGACATAGACCTTGCTGATGATACGGGTCCGGTTCTTCTGCCAGCGGATGTCGACCATCGCGGCGACGAGCAGGATGCCGGCGAGCGCCATGCGGTTGACGCCGCCCCGCGCGTTCATGGTCGTGAGGCCGTTGGTGATCAGGAGCACGATCAGCACCCCCACCGCCGATTTGGCCACCGAACCCTTTCCGCCGCCGAGCGTGATGCCGCCGAGCACGGTCGCGGTCAGCACGATCACCTCGAGGCCGACGCCGATGTCGCCGCCGACGGTGCCGAGCCGGGAGGCGAAGAACAGCGCGCCGATGCTGGTCAGCGCGCCGCTCGCGACGTAGCAAAGGGCGATCGTGCGGCGAACCGGAATGCCCGAATTGTACGCCGAGCGGCGCGAGCCGCCGATCGCGGTGATGTGCCAGCCCGGCCGCAGCCGGGTCATGAAGACGTGGCCGAAGATGGCGATGACGATATAGACCAGCGCCACGGTCGGGATGCCGAAGACCGAACCGGCGCCGATGAAATCCCAGGACGGAATCTCGGGAAAGGCCGAGGCGATCGCGTTGGAGTAGCGTTGGATCAGAAGATCGTAGGCCGAGCGGTAGATGATCAGCGTGATCAGCGTGGTGATGAAGGCGCGCAACCGCAGATATCCCACCAGGATGCCGTTGACGGCGCCGAGTAGGGCGCCGCAGAAAAGCGTGGCGAGCACGACCGCTGGAACTGGCCAGCCCGCGACATCGAGCAGATAGAGCGCGCAGAAGTCCGTCAGTGCAAAGATCGATCCGACCGAGAGATCGATGCCGCCGACGATAACGACCAGCGCAAGTCCAAGCGCAATGAAGCCGATCTCTCCAGCTTGGCGGGCGGTATCGGCCAGACTTGCCGGCGAAAGGAAGTTGTCGATGGATCGGCTGAACGCGAAGCCGACGATCAGGAGAAGGATGACCGGGATGGCCGTCTCGGTCCATCGCTTGGACAGAATTTCGCCGAGGAGATGATCAGGCCAGTAGCGGTAACGCAGGCGTGTGATTGTATCGCGCATCGGCATTCCAGCAAGGCAACTATTGAGAGCGAGATCCCCGGGCGTTGATCCCGGGGACCGCGAGCGTCAACGCGAACTATTTCTTGAGGTCGCTGAGATTCCAGCAGGAGGTCTGGCTGTCGGCGTTCTCCTTGGTGATCGGGATCAGCGTGGTGTATTCCGAGCCCTTGATCGACCCGGGCTTGGCGCCGGATGACAGGAGCCACTTGATCGTGCCGGCCATCTGGGCGGCCTGGGTCGGCACGTCGTAGCTCAAATTGAGGTCGAACGCGCCTGACTTCACCAACTCGCAGGCGCCTTTGCGTTCACCGCCACCCGATGTGGCCAGGAACACCTTGCCGGTCAGGCCGGCTTCTTTCACCGCGGCAGCGGTGCCGATGTCCATACCGTCCCAGAAGCCGACGATGCCGCAGAGATCGGGGTTCTGCTTCAGCACGGTCTGCGTGATCGCCTTTGCCTTGGCAGCATCCCAGTCTGCGGCTTGGCTCGACACCACCTTGATCTCGGGATGCTTGGCGAGAACGTTCTCGACGCCCTTCAGCGTATAGGCGCTCGCTGCGGCCGAGAGCGCGCCTTGCACGATGGCGATCTTGTTCGACTTGCCTTCGCAGGCCTTGACCACGGCCTCAGCGTCCCGCTCGCCGATCTCGATCCAGTTGGCGCCGACGAAGGCGGCGCTGCGATAGGCCGATCCCATGTTGATCTGGATGACGTAGATGCCCTCGTTCTCGGCGCGCTGAAGCAGCTTGGCATAGGTCTGCACGTCAGGATTATGGACCACCATGACCGCTGGCTTCTCGGAGATCAGCGAGGTGACGGCCTGCGCGCCGGCATTGGTGTTCCAGTTGGCGTCGCGAATCACGAACTTGACGCCGAACGGCTCGAGTTCCTTCTTCAGCCCGGCGTACCAGCCCTCGGTGAGGTCGAAATTCATGGCCACCGGCACATAGGCCACGGTCTTGCCTGCCAGCGCTTCCTTGAACGGCTTCTGGAACGGCTCGTCGAGGCCCTGCTGGGCCAGGGCCGGTCCAGCCAGCGCCGTGAATGCCAGTGCGGCCAGGGCCGCCCGGGTGGGGTTGCCGGAATTCTTCATTGCGTCCTCCTTGGTTGTATTTGTCATTCTTGTCGGTCGTTCAGATGTCGCCCTGCTGTGCCGTTTCTTCGTTGCGCGGATTCAGGAAAGAGTCCGTGATGACGGCCAGCAGCAGGACCACCCCTTTGATGAGGTTTTGCCCGGCGTAGGAGATGTCCATGATGGTCATGCCGTTGAGCATGGTGCCGATCAGCAGGGTGCCGATGATGACGTTCAGCACGCCGCCGCGGCCGCCTGACAGGCCGATGCCGCCGAGCACGACCACCAGAATCACGTCGTAGATCAGCGTCGAGTTGAAGACGCGGGTCGGCATCGAATTGACCGAAGCGGCCATCACGAGACCGGCAAAGCAGCCGATCAATGCCGCGATCACATATTGCAGCACGATGATCGGGCGCGAGGGAATGCCGGTGACGCGCGCGGCGTAAGGGTTATCGCCGATCGCGTAGATATAGGCGCCCCAACGGGTCTGACGCAGCAGGATGGCGACCACGATGCAGGCGATCGCGAACATCACGATCGAGGTAGGAATGCCGAGAAGGGTGCCCTGCCCAAGTTGCTCGAAGCCGTTCATGCCCGCACTCCATTGCACGACGTCGAGCTGGAACAGCGCGGCCTGCCCGAGTCCGGCGAGCAGCAGGCCTGTCGCCAGCGTCGCAAACAGTGAGGGGACCTCGGCATAGGCGATCAGCCAGCCATTGACGAGGCCGAAGGCAATCGTGAGCAACACGGCGATCAGCAGCGAAAATGGCAGCGAGTGGCCGTTCTGCACCATCTGAAGCACGAGCCCCGGTGGCACGGCAAGGGCTGCGATCAACGAGATGTCGATGCCGCGGCCGATCACGACGATCGCCATGGCAAGACCAAGGATGCCGAGCACCGCCACGTTCTGAAGCAGCGTCAGCATGTTCTCAGCCGTCAGAAAACCATTCAGGAAGATCGAGAAGACGAGGAAGAGCAACGCAAAGACAGCGAAGACGATTTCTTGCTGACTGAACCGAAAACGCTTCATCGTCTGGTCCTTCCCGCGCTCGATAGGGTCGCTGGTCGCCTCGGCCGCGAGCGCGCAGCGGCGGTCGTCTGTTTGTTGATGGAGTTGCTGCGCAACAATGCGGCGCTCACGACTTGGCTGACGGCCAACAGGTCCCGCTTGTCGGAGAGCGTCGGGGATGTGCCGACGACAGGTCGGGGATATGCGACCGCGAGCCGTGGCTTCTGCAGGCAGATAGAGGCGTGATCACGCCCCGGAATGCGCGTGCACGGCGCTTCCGTCGAGAACGCGTTCGTCCAAGGCCGTCGGCGCGCGAAACTCACGCTGCCTCCCCGATGTCTTCCCGGACCTTGTGGCGCTGTTGTTGGTCCCGGCGTGGGCTTTACACCCTTGTCACCATTCCTAGCGCAGAGAGTGGCCGTCCGAAAAGAGGGCGAAGCAGAAATTTCCGAGAGAGCACGCGCGCATTTTCCCGTGCCGCGCAATGTCGTGGGCTCAAGAGCCTCGAATGCGGGCAGGTCCAAGACGCGTGCGAAGTTCACTCCACCGGCGGCGGCCACCAGCATCCGGCGCCCACGGTCGCGTTGGCCGGTGGTGCGCCGGTCCGAATGTGCCCTGTCGAACCGGCAATTCTTGCGTCATGGCGCCAGCGCGGCTGCAATTTGACGAGGCTGGCAGCGCCGACTACGGTTCGCGCAAACATGAAGGGTGCGCAGAAGGCCGAACGTCGCGCAGCGTCTGAATCCTCGGGGGAATGGAAATGTCGAGCGATACCACAGGCACCATCGCGAAAGCGCGCGAGCATTCGATCGGCGATCTCCTACGCCGCTCGGCAGGCCGCGAGCCTGGCAAGCTTGCGGTGAGCTGCGGCAGCGTGAGCTGGACCTTCGCCGAGATGGACGCGATCTGCAACCGGCTCGGCCGTGGCCTGCTCGGGCTCGGCGTCAAGAAAGGCGACCGCCTCGCGGTGCTCTCGCGCAATTCGCATGCGTTCGCGGCGCTGCGTTTCGCCGTGGCGCGGATCGGCGCGGTGCTGGTGCCGATCAACTTCATGCTCAATCCCGACGAGATCAATTTCATCCTGAAGAGCTCTGGGGCAAAGCTGCTGGCGAGCGGCCCCGATTTCGTCGAACCGGCGAAGGCCGCAAGCGTCAGGGATTGCGCGGTCGAAAAGATGATCTGGCTGCCAGGCGAGGATCTCGCCACGGCGCCGGCGGGTCTCACCACCTTCGATGATCTCCTTGACGCCAACGGCTCATTCCTGGAGACGCCCGTCGACAGCCGTGATCTTGCGCAGATCGTCTACACGAGCGGAACGGAATCCCTGCCCAAGGGTGCGATGCTGACCCATGAAGCCGTGATGTGGCAGTATGTCAGCTGCATCATCGACGGCGGCATGAGCGTGAACGACAAATTCCTGCATGCGCTGCCGCTCTATCATTGCGCCCAGCTCGACGTCTTCCTGGGGCCGCAGATCTATCTCGGCGCCTCCGGCGTCATCACGGGCAAGCCGACCGCCGACAATATCCTGGCACTGATCCAGTCGCACAAGATCACCTCCTTCTTCGCGCCGCCGACGATCTGGATCGCGATGCTGCGTTCGCCTGACTTCGACAAGACCGATCTCTCGAGCCTGCAGAAGGGCTATTACGGCGCCTCGATCATGCCGGTGGAAGTCTTGCTTGAATTGCAGCGCCGCCTGCCCGCCGTAAAATTCTGGAATTTCTACGGGCAGACCGAGATCGCGCCGCTCGCAACCGTGCTGCGCCCCGAAGACCAGCTCCGCAAGGCCGGCTCGGCCGGCAAGCCCGTGCTCAACGTCGAGACGCGTGTGGTCAATACGTCGATGGAAGATGTGAAGGTGGGTGAAGTCGGCGAGATCGTGCACCGCTCGCCACATCTGCTGTCGGGCTATTACAACGATCCCGTCAAGACCGCGGCGGCGTTCTCCGGAGGCTGGTTCCATTCCGGCGATCTCGCCACCGTCGATGAAGAGGGCCACATCACGGTGGTCGATCGCGTCAAGGACATGATCAAGACAGGCGGCGAAAATGTTGCCAGCCGCGAGGTCGAGGAGATGGTCTACCGCATTCCCGCGGTTTCGGAAGTCGCCGTCGTCGGATTGCCCGATCCGCGCTGGATCGAGGCGGTCACCGCGATCGTCGTGGTGAAGGCCGGTGAGACGCTCGACGAAGAGTCGGTCATCAAACATTGCGCCGGCCAGATGGCGCATTTCAAGGTGCCGAAGCGCGTGATCTTCGTCGATGCCTTGCCGAAGAATCCGAGCGGCAAGCTGCTCAAGCGCGAACTCCGACAGCGCTTCGTCGGTGGTGAGACGCTCGACAAGTCGGTCCAGAAGAGTTTCGGGGCGTGAGGGGCTCTTCGCTTCTCCCGCAAGCGGGAAGAGGGCGCTCAATACTTCTTCACATGCGCGCGAAACACCAGCCATAGCGCCGTCGATGCGAGGCCAAAGCCGCCGAGCAGCAAGAACGTCGGACCATAGCCGATCCATTGTGCGATCCAGCCGCCGAGCGCCGGGCTCAGACTCGCGCCGACACCTTGCACCGTGATCACAGCGCCCTGGCCGAGATTGATGCGGCCGGTGCCGTCGAGCGACCGCGCGACCATGCCGGGGACGGCTACCGTCTGAAGACCGGTCCCGATGCCGTCGAGCACCTGCATCGGCACCACGCCCCACCATCCCGTGATGAAGAACGCCAGCACGCCTCGGATGGGCAGAAACATGAAGGACACCAGGATCACCGGCCAGTAATTGCGCTTGCTGGCGGCCTTCATCGCGATCAGCGAAGTTACGATCATGACGCCTTGTGCGATGACCACGGTGGTGGCAACGAAGCTCGGGCCGTTGGCCTGTCCTTCGGCCACCGCCGCGAGGCCATAGAGCGGGACGATCGCTGCATTGCCGAGATGAAAGATGGCCAGCGCTAGCGCCAGCACCAGGAGAGGTTTGTGCTTGAGGAGGACGGACATGGCATCCGGCGGATTCTTGCTCTCATCCTCCTTGCTGCCGCGAGCCTGCCGGTCGTCGATGTCTTTGGCCGATATCATCAGCACGCAGGCGATCGCGATGGCGCCGAACACGGCGGCCAGAACGAACACGGCGACATAGCCGAATTTGTAGCCGAGATAGCCCGACAGTGCCGCGCCGACCATGTTGCCGGCGTGGTTGAAGGCCTGGTTGCGCCCGTTCAGCGCGTTGAAGCCCTTTTGTTTGGCGATACCCAGCGTGATGCCGGTGACCGCCGGAACGATCGCCGCGCTCGCCAGTGACTGTGCGATTTGGGAGAACGTCACCGCCCAGAAATTCTGCGAGATCAGGATGATTGCAGACGCCAGCACCACGCAGATGCCGGGGATGACGACCCATAGGCGCTTATTCCGGCTGGAGTCGATGAATCCTCCGATCGGTGTCGTGACCAGCATGCCCGCGACATTGCCGATCGTCAGCGCGGTACCGATCAAGCCCGTGACCCATCCGCGCTCCTGGAGGAACACGCCGACAAACGGCCCGATGCCGGACTGCATGTCCGCCATGAAGAAGTTGACGGCGAACAGGGGCCAGATACGGGAGGGGCGCGACGTCATCGATACGCTGGATGTGATGCTGCAGTTTGCATCTACCTCATGCGAACTGCCTGACAGGACCGGCCGTTTTTGCCGGGGCGGACCCGAAAGTAACCTGCGTTAATCGCGATGGTTCCTCAGGACTTGCGGTTCAAGGATTGCGATCTCACTTCATACACTCTGCTTTCCTTCTGGATGACAGCCATGCCCCTCTGGATCTGCGAAACCTGCGGTGCCCAATTCCCCGACAGCGGAAAGCCGCCCACATCCTGTCCGATTTGCGAGGACGAGCGGCAATATGTGAATTGGAAGGGGCAGACCTTCCTCGCTCGCGAGACGCTCGCCGAGCGGCACCGCCTCGTCTGGCGCGACGATCTCGGCCTCACCGGCATTGCACTCGAGCCAAGCTTTGCCATCGGCCAGCGCGCGCTGCTGGTCCCCGATGGCGGGGGATGCGTGATGTGGGACTGTATTCCGCTGGCGACATCGGAAGCGATCGCGCATATCAGATCGCTCGGCGGCCTGACGGCAATCGCGATCTCGCACCCGCACTATTACGGCGCGCTCGCCGACTGGAGCGACGCCTTTGGTGGCGTGCCGGTCTATCTCCACGCCGACGACCGCCAATGGGTGACGCGTCCGCATCCCTCGATCGTGCACTGGAGCGGCGATCATCATCGCATCTCGGACGATGTCCTGCTGCTGCGGACCGGCGGCCATTTCGCGGGCGCCGCCATGCTGCACCATGCGCGCGGCGCCGACGGGAAGGGTGCGTTGCTCACGGGTGACATCGCGCAAGTGACGATGGACCGTCGCTTCGTCAGCTTCATGTATTCCTACCCGAACTACATGCCGCTCAATGCAGCAGCGGTGCGGCGCATTGCTGCGGCCGTCGCGCCGCTCGCCTTCGACCGCATCTATGGCGCCTGGTGGGGGCGTAACATCGCCTCGGGCGCCAAAGCGGCCTTTGCGGCGTCAGTGGCGCGATATGTTGCGGCCATCGCTTAAACCGGGCGGCCGCTGAAATCGAAGTTGCTTCCGCTAAATAAATGTACTAGTAGTACAGTTATTGAGCGACGCGACGCCCCTTTTGCTGGCCCGGCACGATCGATGCATCGTTGTTGCGGCGGGCGCGTTCTGCGCGCCGCGTGAGCGGGAGTTGGACGCATGACCGGGCAGCGCGACTACGAGATTTTCGAGGCCGGGGATGTCTCGCTTCAATCCGGCGACGTTTTCCCCGCGATGAAGCTCGCCTATCAGACCTACGGTCGGCTCAGCCCGGCCAAGGACAATGTGATCCTCTATCCGACGTCGTTCAGCGCACAGCACTTCGATACCGAGTGGCTGATCGGGCCGGATGGCGTGCTCGATCCCTCGCGCTATTTCATCGTCATCCCGAACTTGTTCGGAAACGGCCTGTCGTCGTCGCCGTCCGGCTCTGGCGGTGGGCCATTCCCGGAGCTTACCTATCACGACGCAATTGCGGTCCAGCATCGGCTGCTGACCGAACGCTTCGGCCTCACAAAACTCGCGCTTGTCTATGGCTGGTCGATGGGTGGCATGCAGGCTTATCACTGGGCCGCGCTGCATCCCGAGATGGTGGCACGTGCAGCGGTCGTCTGCGGCAGTGCGCGCTGTGCGCCTTACAATCACGTCTTTCTCGAAGGTGTGAAGGCTGCATTGACTGGCGACCCCGCCTTCCGCGACGGCCGCTTCGTCGAAAAGCCCACTGCCGGCTATCGCGCCATGGGCCGCGTCTATGCGGGCTGGGCGATGTCTCACGGCTTCTATCGCGACGAGCTTTGGCGCGAGGCGGGCTTCACCTCGCTGGAGGACTATCTCGTGCGCAACTGGGACACGACCTTTGCCCGGCGCGACGGCAACGATCTGCTGGCGCAGGTCGGAATCTGGCAGCGCGGCGACATCAGCCGCTGCACGGCCTTCGGCGGCAATCTCGACCAGGCGCTAGGCGCGATCAAGGCCCACATGCTGCTGATGCCGGGCGCGACCGATCGCTATTTCGACGCTCGCGACAATGAGGATGAGCTTCGCATGCTGGTCAACGCGAAGTCGGCCGTGCTGCATCCGATCCCGTCGCTGCACGGCCATCGCGCCGGCAACCCCATCAACAATCCGCGTGACCAGGCCTTCCTCAAGGCAGAGGTCGCGGCGCTTCTCGACAAATAAGACAGGTCCCCACCCATGACTGATGCAACTGTTTCAGAGCCCGGCCTCCGCCTGAAGCCGCTGAGCCCGGCCATGCTGCGCGAATTGTCGGTGCGTTCGAATCTGAAGGGCGCAGTCCAGAGCCTCGCTCACTACGGAATGATCGCGCTGGTCGGTACGTCAATCTGGATGGTGTCTTCCCGTTACGGAATCATCTGGGCACTGCCGCTGATGGCGGTGCAGGGTTATCTCGTCGCTTTCCTGTTCATGGCGGTACATGAGACCGCGCACAAGACCGCCTTCAGGAGTCGTGGCCTCAACCTCGCGGTCGGCTATCTCTCGGCCTTCATCATTGGATTGCCGTATGAATATTACTGCCTGTTTCACTGGGACCATCACCGCTATACCCAGGATCCGGAGAAGGACCCGGAGTTGATTGTCAGCGTAAAGCCTGCATCCGATACGCAACTCGCGATCGCCTATAGCGGATTGGTCCAGGTTGCCGGCCGGCTGTGGCTGATGCTCGGTCACGCCGTTACCGGCAAGGTCGTCGTGCCCTGGATCCCAGAGAGCAAGCGCGCCACCATCGTGACCGAGGCTCGCGCCTATGCTGCGCTCTATACGCTGCTGTTCGCGCTCTCGCTGTGGTTTTCCTCAGCATTGCTGCTCTGGGTCTGGATCGTGCCGCTGATGACAGGGCAATTCTTCCTGCGGCCCTATCTCTATGCCGAGCACACCGGCTGCGAGCGCGCCCGCAGCGCCTTCCAGAACACCCGCACCACCTACACCGGCGCGCTCGTTAAATGGATTGCGTGGAACATGCCCTACCACGTCGAGCACCACGCCTATCCTTCGATCCCGTTCCACGCATTGCCGAAACTGAACGAGATCGTCGATGGCGAGATCGTCTATCGCGGCCGCGGCTATCTCAGGACGACGCGCGAGACCTGGATCTGGTTTCGCCGGCATTGGCAGAGCACTTGACCTGTAAGGCAAAACTCCGGACGTAGCGCGACCGGAGTTTTGTAAGGCATGATGCTAGTAAACGGTGTACCCGCAGACATTCACGACGCGTACGCGCAGGCCGTGGCGGGTCTGGACGACGCGCTCCTGATAGCAGTTGTCGATGCCGGTGTTGACGTACACGCCGCCAAAGCCCCAGCCTGGACCCCAATAGTGGTGGAAACCGTGAGCCGAAGCGGCGGTGGGTGCGAGAGCAGCAGCGCCGAGCGAACCGGCGGCGATCAGAGCAAGTGCAACTTTACGAAACATCTTCGTTCTCCAGTGTGGCGCGAAGCCGTTGTTGTGTCCCTGCTTCTCGGTCGAGGCGAAGCGTGATTGCGTTCACGTGCAGGGGAGAGAATCGTGTTTCAGGATTGTTTCGTCCGACGTGGCGCGATGCGCCGCCGTCGGGTTTTTGGCGACGCGCGATAGCGGGTGGCCATCGCCCGCGTCATCTCCGTCATCTTTTCGCGGAGATCGACGGGCTCCAGCACTTCAGCCTCGGCGCCGAGCCGTAGCAACTCGGCGGCGGCATGCCATGACGTCTTGCCGATTGGCACTCTGGCGATGCGCCAGCCGTCTACGTCAGTGGCCCCTTCAATCCGCGTGCGCGTCCTGACATAGGGGTGGCTCAACGCGTCGAGCAACTCCACGCCCAACGGCGAGAGCCGCACGACCGCCACATTCGGATGCATCTCGGCCTCCAGCCGCAATGTCGCATTCTGCCAATAGGTGGCGAGATCGAAACCGGCGGGTCGATCGAAGCGGTCGTCGAGCGCCGTGCAGTCGAGCACGCGCGCAACGCGATAGGTGCGCACGCTGCCGTCGACTTGCCCTGCGAGGTACCAGCCGCCGCCCTTCAGCACGAGGCCGAGCGGGGCGACACGACGCTGCTTCTCGGCGCGCCAGCTCTGGTAGCGGATCTTGATGAACGTTCCGCGCAGAGCCGCGCCGGCAATCGTGCGCAGATGTCTTGGTTCCTCCGCCTCGCCGAACCAGCCCGGCGCATCCAGATGGAAGCGCTCCTGCATGCGCCCGGCATCTTCGCGCAGATTCGCGGGCAGCGCCGCCATCAGCTTGTTCTGCGCGGCGATCATCGCCGCATCCAGCCCCAGCGCCGTCGCGGGGCCCGGAAGACCTGCGAGAAACAGCGCGCCCGCTTCGCTCGGAGACAGGCCGTTCAAGCGCACGCGATAGCCATCGAGCAGGCGGTAACCGCCCTCCGCACCGCGGTCGGCATAAACAGGAACGCCGGAGGCCGCGAGTGCGTCGATGTCGCGATAGATCGTGCGCACCGAGACCTCGCACGCCTCTGCAAGCTCGGGCGCAGTGACCTGCCCCTTGGCCTGGAGGGTGGTGAGGATCGACAGCATCCGGCTCGCGCGCATGATCCCTTAAACCATACCTGACACAAGATGTCAGGTATGTTTGGCTATAAGATGCACCTCGCCACCGGCCCGAGGGGGACCCGCCATGACCGATCCGAACCGCATCGCGCTGTATTATTCGCCGCAGAGCCGGGCCACCGGCACGCGGGTGCTGCTGGAGGAACTGGGCGCTCCCTACGATCTCCACGTCCTCAACATGAAGGCCGGCGAGCAGCGGAGGTCTCCCTATCTCGCCATCAATCCGCTCGGCAAGGTGCCGGCCGTCAGGCACGGCGAGGCGCTTGTGACCGAGCAGGTCGCCATCTTCATCTATCTGGCCGATCTGTTTCCGCAGGCAGGGCTCACGCCGGCGCTCAACGACCCATTGCGGGGTCCCTACTTGCGCTGGATCGCCTATTATGGCTCCTCCTTCGAGCCCGCCCTGATCGACAAGTTCATGCAGCGCGAGCCGGCGCCGATAACGCAGTCGCCTTACGCCGATTACGACACCATGCTGGGCGCGCTCGAGGCGCAGCTGTCGAAGGGGCCGTACCTGCTTGGCGAGCGCATGACCGCCGCCGATATCCTGTGGGGCGTGGCGTTCAGCTGGACCATGATGTTCGGCATCGTGCCTAAAAGGGACGTCTTCGTCCGCTACGCTGAACGCATCACCTCGCGGCCTGCGTTCCAGCGCGTCAGTGCAGCGGATGATGAAATGGCGGCGCAGCATGCCGCGGCCTCGGGAGGGTGAAGGGCCCGGACCTCACATGATCAAGCCGATCCATACGACCAACTGTTTCGATACGTTCATCGGGGTAGCCGAGGACTGTCCGGCGCGCTCCGGCGAGGAGCCGCCGACGCGGGCGGGACGGCCGACGGTGGCAGGACTGCAATATGCGATGATCGCAAATGCACCTTACAGGTACACGTCCGACGACGTGATCTTCGCGACCTCAGCGCAAGGGCGCGAACTTGGAACCAAGGCGTCCAAGTCGAAAAGGAACGCTGTACGCTCCGCGTTCTTCTCGCGCGGACAGGCCTGCATGCGTGCTTCAGGCCTCGGCAAGCGCTACGGCTGGGGTGTACACGCCGACAGCGAAGGCCGTATCGCGATCTACGCTGTCGACAGCGATCGCTATCAAGCGCTGTCGCACGATTCAAAGCTCACGCAAGCGCGCGCGATGCGATCCAAGCGGGGATGAACTTCAGAACCGCGGTGGCCGCTTTTCAGCAAATGCCTTGATGCCTTCCTTGATCTCGTCGCCGCGCATGCTCTCGCGGTGGCGCTGGTCGGCAGCTCGCTCATCCAGTTCGCCACGGGCGAATTCATTGATCGCGCGTTTCATGCCGCGCATTGCGATCGGCGCATTCCCGGCGAGAATGTCGGCGAGCCTGTCGACCTCCACGTCGAGCATCTCCTCCGGCACCATGGCGGTCAGATAGCCGATCCGCAGCATCTCCGGGGCGCCGATCTTCTGCGCGGTGAGGAACAGCCGTTTCGCATTGTCGACCCCGAGCCGCGTCACGTAGCGCTGGATGCCGCTCCTGTAATAGTGCAGCCCGAGGCGGGCCGCCGGCATGAACATCTCGGCGGTGTCGACTCCGATGCGGAAATCGCAGGCGAGGGCGAGGTCGGTCGAGCCGCCATAGACGCCGCCATTGAGCCGGCAGATTGTCGGCACGCCGAGATCTTCCAGACGGTTGACGACGATCTCGAAGGCGGAGCCAGCGCTCTGCTGCTCGCTCACGCTCACCGCTCGCTCTGCCACCGAGTTGAGGTCATAGCCGGCCGAGAACGCACGCCCCGTTCCGGTCAGCACCACCACGCGGATATCGGGATCGGCCTCCACCCGGTCGAACAGCTTGACCAACTCGCCGAGATCCTCCGCCTGGAGCCGGTTGAGATGCTTTGGCCGGTTCAGGCGGATGGTCGCGCGTGCGCCATTGATTTCCAGCACGGGGGGGCTTGCCGCGTCGGCTGTATCCGACATTCTTGTCTCCACTTACTTGTTCTCCAGCGCGCGACGTTTCGCCTCGGCGTCGATGGTCTCGGCCAAATCGGGGTGCCGCGCCATCAGCACGCGGAAGTCGACGAGGTCGAGCACCAGCAGTCGCGACACTTTCGTGGTCGAGACATTGGCGCCGCGCATGTTGTTGCCGAGCAGCGCCATCTCGCCGAAGAAGGCGCCCTCGCCGAGCTGGACCTTCTTGCCGGGCAGGTCGACCTCGACCGCGCCGGCGGCGATGAAATACATGCAATCGCCCTGCGTACCCTTGCGGATGATCATGGTGCGGGCCGGCAGGTCCATCGTGCGCAGCATGTGGGTGACGTCGGCGATGGCCGCCGGTCCCAGCGCCGCGAAGAACGGGACCTTGCTGACGGATTCCCAGGTCTTGAGGAAATTGTCGCGCCGGGTTTCCGCGGCGAATCCGGTCGCCAGAATACCGGTCCAGAGACCGAACACGCCGAGGCCGGAGATCATCACCAGCGCCGCGACCATGCGGCCAAGCGGCGTGATCGGCACGACGTCGCCATAACCTGTCGTGGTCAGCGTGACGACCGCCCACCACAGCGCGGCAGGAACGCTGCCGAACGTCTGCGGCTGCACGTCCCGCTCCAGAAAATACTCGGCGACGGAGGCGAGGAAGACCACCATCAGGAAGATCACGAGCACGCTGACCAGCGGCCCTGATTCCAATACGAGCACCCGGCGCAGCTGGCGCAGGCCGGGAATGCCCGGCACCACCTTCAAGACCCAGAGCACGCTCAGCAGCCAGGCCGTTTTGGGCTCGACGCCGAAGACCAGCGCGACCGGCACGGCCAGCGCCCCCAAAGCGTCGACCAGCCCCGCAGAGGAGGACATGTAGAGTGCCAGCCGCCCCTGCCGCGCCATGTGGCGCAGTCGGACCAGCCATTCGAACACGAAATAGACCAGGCAGGCCCAAAGCAGAACGTCGACCCAGCGGTGCGCCGTCTCGTAGGCTCGATCGACGGTCAGCAGCACCATGCTGAGCACACCAACAGTCACGGCCACATAGGCCGCCTTGGTCATGTTGCGGCCGGCGGTCGCGGCCACGAACTGGCCCAGAGCGGGGAACTTCGGCTTGGACATGACGGGGTGGCGGCTCGGTTTTAGTGCTCGCGGTCCCAAGGCTGGGACTTCGGCGCCAAAGTGCCCGCCCGCACCGGGGCCGTCAACGACGGGACGGGCGGCCGCACCATCCACCCCGGGGACAGGGCGCAGCTGCCTGGCACGGCGGGGCCGGTCGGTGCCGGGGACCGACCGCTACTTGAAACGTGGAGGTTCGTCATAGCCTCGGCGGCTGCTCAAGAACAGCAGCATCATCAGGCCGACGCCGACGATCACTGAGAACCCCGCCCCGAGCGCCAGCGCCACATAACCGTCTGTCGGGATCGGATCGCCTCCGACGGCCATGGCCGAATAGGCGAAGTAACCGACCGCAACCAGCATTCCCAGCAAGATGATGAGAAGGAGCATACGCATGGTGCGTTCTCCGGGTTGTGCCGATAACCAACGGTTGCGTAGGGCAAACTGTTCCAGGGGCGGGATGCAGCGCTTCGCCGGGAAAAGACGACCCTCCGGTGGCCGGGCAGGTATCGATAGGTCAGGCGCTCTGGACTGTCTTTACCATCCCGACATCACTGTCTCCATGCGAGGGGGGAAGGCAGCTTCGATCTCGCCAGCGGACGTAGCCTTATTCAGATCCGTGGCGTTTGAGGATGCTATCACCGTTTAGCCACAGTCGGCGATTTTCCGGTTCCCCCGGGCTGCATTCCAGCGCCGGAGATGCCATAAATCGCCGGTCTCGATGATCAAATCGGGTCCAAGAAGAGGTTGCGCTGAACGCTCCATTTTTCTTTTCGATTCAACGAGGGCGTCGGCTTTGTCGTTTCCACCCCTGTCATCGGCGGTTCCGGTCGAAGCGCTCATTGGCTGGATGTTGCTGCTCACTTTCAAGCACATCATCGCTGATTTCGTGCTGCAGACCGCCTGGATGGCGCATGGCAAGGACCAGAAGCACGGCTGGGCCCTGCCGCTCCTGGTGCATTGCCTGATTCATCTTGCGGTTGCGCTGCCGCTGATCCTGATCGTTGCGCCGAAATTCTGGTTCGTGGCGCTGATTGATTTCGTCATCCACATCACGATCGATCGCGCCAAGGGGCTGGTCTCGGCCAATCTCGGCGTCAACCAGGAGCACCCCTGGTTCTGGACCCTGATCGGCGTCGACCAGGCGCTGCATCACCTGACCGGCTTCGGCCTCTCCATCTTCATGGCGGCGAACTGAGACCACGAGCCTCAGCTTGAGGAGCCCGCCAAGGCGAGCGCCTCGAAACATGGCCGTCAAGGCCGCCGCCGTCCCCGTATTCAACCCGGCTAGGGGGCCTTTCTGATTCGCGGCATACGGCAAGGACACCGGGTGACTACCGCCCAGGGTGGTTAACCTTTCATTAGAGAATTACGCGGCATCTTCCCGACACGAGGGAGAACTGCAATGTTTTCAAGCCGCGACGCTTATGAAAGCGATTTCTGCCCGGTTCGCGACGAGCTCCTTGGCGAGATGTACCGCGCCAGCGAGAGTGGCCTGCCGAGGCTGGTTGAGAGTGTTTCCCCTGACGCGCGCGCCAGGCTGGCGCTGTTCTGCTATCGCCGCAGCCACCTTCATTCGCTGGCGGTCGCGATCGCAGCCAGCTGCAGCGAGCGCGATCTGATCGAGAATGGCGGCCGTGTCGGCTCGACGCTCTATGCGCTCTCGCGCGCGGGGTCAGCCAAATCGTCCCCGTCGCTGTCGGGTGGCCGCAAGCCGATCACGCTGTCGACCAAGCCGCTCTCGGTGCTCGCACCGCTGGACGACGAAATCGACGACGAGATCGCCGAAGCCGTCCTCGCCTAAGCGGTCTCTATATCAGGCAGTCCGAACTTCCGCCGTGCCATTGCGCATTCGGCGTCGCCGGGCATGCAGGTGCGGCACACCTCCGGCCGCACCGCATAGACGCCGCACGCCGTCGTCTTGCCGATCTCTCCCTGCAACGCCGAACAACGATCACCCTCGCAGCGCATGCCGGATTGACGCGCATTGACGAGCGCCTCCGGGATCAACGCGAGCTCCTCGTCGCTCTCGATCGAGAAGCGCGGCCAGTTCTGCGAATAGCCGCAGCAGGCGCCGCAGCTCTGGCAAAGGCTCGAGAGATCGATTTCTTGCATCGTCAGGTATCTTTCGGCGGGCCCCAGACCAGGCTCTGCCGCCATTTCGCGCGCAGCACGTCGCGCCTTTCAGGATATCTTTCGTCGAGATAGGTCGCATCCACGACGCGATCGGTGCGGAAGCTGCGGAAGTCGCTGCGTAGTTCGCACCAGGCCGCGAGCAGGCGCACCGCTTCGAGATAGCCGACCGTGATCGGCCAGATCATGCGTTCGCTGGGGCGGCCCTGCTCGTCGCGATAGCGCAGCATGATCTTCTTGCCTTCATGGATCTGGGTGCGCGTGCGCGCCATGTCGAGGCGGTCCGGCTCCCGGTTCCAGCTCGGCCGCGCGCGGCTGGCCGGCTCCAAGACGAATGGGCGCAGCCGCTCGGGTACGGTGTCGGCGATCTTGGCCATCAAGTCTTCCGCCGCGCGTGCCAGCGTCGAATCGGCATGGCCGGCGACCCATTGTGCGCCCAGCACCGCCGCCTCGATCTCGTCGGGTGTCAGCATCAGGGGCGGCAGGTCGAAACCTTTCTCCAGAATGTACCCCATGCCGGCTTCGCCGCGGATCGGCACGCGCTGGCCAATCAGCGTGGCGATGTCGCGATAGATCGTTCGCTTCGAGGTCTCGAGCTCGGCCGCGATCGCATCGGCCGTCAGCGGCTTACGGGTGCGCCTCAGCACCTGGATGATCTGAAACAGCCGGTCGGCGCGTCTCATGACAATTCTCTCATCATAGGCAGATCAGAAAATGGCGCGTGGCTGCTGACAGGATGTTGGCAGCAGGGGAGTTCTATACCGGGACAACACATCGACTGAAGAGGATTTGTCCATGATCATTCCAACCCATTTCGGTCCGGGCGGTCCGTTGTGGCGGACTCGGGCCCCCTTGCATGTCTCGCTGTATGCCTGGACCTTCAGCCGCCTCACATTTTTCGATCTCACGATCGTCGATCTCCGCGTTGCGCTTGCGACCATGCTGACACGCTCGTTGATCCAGGCTGCGGACGCGCTGGTCCGCCATGTCATGGGCCGCGCCTTTCGGGGGGCCCGTTTCGCAGAAGATATCACGGCTGCTGCCACCATGGTGGCAGCAGCCCGGCGCTAGGTTCCGTCAACTTTTTCGGTAGGGTCCAGGAGAGCTCTCATGATCACGCTTTACGGCTTTGGCACCGGCTTCGGCCTGCCGGAAATCAGCCCTTTCGTCACCAAAACCGAGGTGCAGCTCAAGATGGCGGGACTGCCCTACAGGAAGGAGCGCGCGATGCCGCCGGCCTCACCGAAGGGGCAATTGCCGTTCATCGACGATGGTGGCGAGGCAGTAGCCGATTCGACCTTCATCCGCGCCCATATCGAGCGCCGCTACGGCTTCGATTTCGACGCGGGTCTCTCCTTGCAGGAGCGCGCGCAAGCCTGGGCTTTCGAGCGCATGATCGAGCACCACGTCTACTGGGCGCTGGTTGGTGCGCGCTGGGTCGATGCCGCCAATTTCGCCAAGGGGCCTGCGCATTTCTTCGACGGCGCGCCCGAGCACAGCCGCGAGAAGCTGCGTGAAGATGCGCAGTTCCGCGTCGCCGAGAACTACCTGCTGTCCGGTCTCGGTCGCCACGCCCCCGATGACGATGTCGATCTCGCGGTCCGCTCGCTGTTTGCGCTGTCGGTGCAGCTCGGCGATAAATCCTATCTGATGGGCAACAAGCCCAGCGGGGTCGATGCGACCGCGTTCGGCGCGCTTGCGGGCATCTTGACGCCGTTCTTCGACTCCAGCCTGCGCGAGCGCGCGGAAGGATTCCCGAACCTCACCGCCTATGTCGACCGGTTGATGGACACCTATTATCCGGAGTTCGCCTGGACGCCGCTGCGCCAGGCGGCCTGACGCAGACGGCACGGAAAACGCAAAAGAAAAGAACCGGCCCGATGGGCCGGCTCTTGTCGTTTCGGGCGACTGTCGCCGCTTACTTCGCGAGTGTGTACTTGCCGTCCTTGACGGTGAGCAGGATGCGCGAGCGGTCGTCGAGGCCGTAGCGATCCTTTTCCGTGAAGTTGTAGACGCCCTGGCTTGCCGCGATATCCCGTTCGGTCAGCCAGGCTTGGCGGATGGCTTCGCGGAATTCCGGCGTGCCGGGCTTGGCCGTCTTCAGGGCGGTCGGGATGATGCGCTTCAGCACCTCGAAGGCGTCGTAGGAATGGCCGGCGAACTGGCTCCGGCTATGCGGGCCGTATTTGGCCTCATAGGCGGCGTTGAGCGCCAGGCCCGGCTTCTTGGTGAGTGCGCTGTCGGGCTGGTCTTCCGGATCCATCACCGGGCCGGACGCCATCAGCACGCCTTCGGCCGCTTTGCCGGCGATGCGGATGAAGTCCATGCTGGCCGCGCCGTGGGTCTGGTAGATCAGGCCCTTATAGCCGCGCTCGCGCAGCTCGGTCTGCGGCAATGCGGCCGCAGTCCCGGAGGCGCCGACCAGGATCGCGTCGGGATTGGCCGCGACGAGCTTCAGGACCTGTCCGGTAACGGACGTGTCCGGCCGCGCGAAGCGTTCTTCGTCGACCATGGTCATGCCCATTGGCACGGCCTGGGCCTTGAAGTCGTTGAACCAGAGGTCGCCATAGGAGTCGGAATAGCCGATATAGCCGACCGTCTTCACGTTATGAGCCTTCATGTGCTGGTAGAGCACCTTGCCCATGATCGGAATCGGCTGGGGCATCGACACCGACCACTTGGCGCGTTCGGGCGTGATCGGGAACGGCGCAAGACCGAAATGAGGAATGCCGGCTTCGTTGGCGACGTTGGAGATCGCGATCGAGGGCGGCGTCGTCGACGAGCCCATGATGATGTCGGCCTTGGACTCCGTGACGAAGCGGCGTGCGTTGGTGGTTGCCGTGGTCGGGTCGCCGCCGTCGTCGAGCACGATCACTTTCAGCGGCACGCCGCCGATTTCCTTCGGCACGAATTCCAGCGCATTGCGCTCGGGGATGCCGAGTGCAGCGGCAGGACCCGTGGTGGTCACGCTGATGCCGATGGTGATGTCGGCGGTCTGGGCCAGCGCGGGCAGCGCCGGCAGCGTCAGCGTCGCCGCCGCGATGGCGGCGGTCATGTAAAAGCGTTTCATCTATTCCTCCCTTGACGTTATTCTTTGAAAGCAGAAATCGGGGACGAATTCAGCCCCGTCTTTTGGTGATGTGGCGATTTAGCTCCGGACCTCGCTCCCTGTGAATTTGGCTACCATTTCCGGAGGGAATGGCGCCGATTTCAGTTTGTCGGGGTTGTCGGGGTCGCGCCCGACCAGGACGCGGGTCTCGAAACCTTCGATGGCGAGCGCCTCGCCCTTGTAGACGTTGTGCTTCACCTCGAAGCTCGAGCGCTTGATGCTCTCGATCTTCGTCTCAATGGTGATCCAGTCGCCATAGGTCGAGGGGATGTAGAATTTGGACCGCGTGTCGACCATGGGGATGCCGACGAGGCCGTATTTGCGGACCAGGTCCTGCTTTGAGAACCCGGCGACCTCGAACAGGGCCGAGGTCGAATCGTCGAACATCGCGAAATAACGCGGATAGTAGACGATGTTGGCGGGGTCGCAGTCGCCCCACTGGATCTGGACCTCGCGCCGGTTCACGAACATGCGTTGCGCGTCCTACTCTACGAAGTTACTTGGGCGCCATGCGCAGCGAGCCGTCGAGGCGCACCACTTCGCCGTTAAGGTAGGAGTTCTCGACCATATGCAGGGCAAGCGCGGCGAATTCGTCGGCGTTGCCGAGCCGGCGCGGGAAGGGGATCGCCGCGGCGAGCGAGTCCTGGGCTTCCTGGGGCAGATTGGCGAGCAGCGGCGTCAGGAACAGACCGGGCGCGATGGTCAGCACGCGGATGCCGAATTGCGCGAGCTCGCGCGCGATCGGCAAGGTCATGCCGACGATGCCACCCTTCGAGGCCGAGTAGGCGGACTGGCCGATCTGGCCGTCATAGGCCGCGACGGAGGCGGTGTTGATGATGACGCCGCGCTCGCCGCTCACCTGCGGCTCGAGCTTGGACATCTCGGTCGCGGCAAGGCGCAGCATGTTGAAGGTGCCGATCAAATTGACCTTGATCACCCTGTCGAAATCGGCAAGTGCCATCGGGCCGTCGCGGCCGACCACGCGCTTGGCAACGCCGATGCCGGCGCAGTTGACCAGCACGCGTGCCGGTCCATAGGCCTTGGTTGCCTGCGCGATCGCAGCTTCCGCGGAGGCGGCATCGGAGACGTCGCAGGTCACGGCGACGCCCTTGATTTCGGCGGCAACGGTCTCGGCGAGCTTGGCATTGAGATCGCACACCGCGACCTTGGCGCCTTGCGCCGCCAGTTTCCGCGCAGTCGCCGCGCCCAGTCCCGATGCGCCGCCGGTGACGATGGCGGCCTGATCCTTCAACAACATGGCGTTCTCCTATGGCGATGATTTCTTACCCGACCGATATCACACGGCCCGAGGGATTGGCAGCGTAGAGCTCGTCGATCAAGGCGGCGCGATGCTCCAGCACCGCGCGCTGGTTGATCGAGCCCTTGTCGGTGACCTCGCCCTTGTCGATCGAGAGCGGTTCATCCAACAGGATCGCACGGGTGATCCGGGTTGAGGAGCCGGTCGCCGACGAAAGAAAGTGCGTCAGGCGCTCGCGGAAGGCTTCGCGCACCAGCCGGTCTCGCGCGGTGACGGTGAGGTTGTCGGCCGGCAAGGTCGGATTGATCAGCCGGCAACCGTCGAGATCGAGCAGCACGAGGGCGGAGACCTCGTCGCGGTTGATGCCGGCGATGACGACGTCGCGCACGAGCGGCGCGCAGGCCGCCGTGAGGCGCGCGCGCAGCGGGCCGACGCTGACCCAGGTGCCGCTCGCGAGCTTGAAGTCCTCGCTGACGCGGCCGTCGAAATCAAAGCCGGCGTTGAGATCGTCCGGATCGGCGGGCTTGAGCGCGTCGCCAAGCTTGTAGAAGCCTTCCTCGTCGAACGATTTTGCGGTGATGTCCGGCTGTCGCCAATAGCCGGGCATCACGTTCGGGCCCTTGCAGCGCACTTCCAGCTTGCCGTTGTTCGGCACCAGCTTGGCGTCATTGCCTGATACCGGCAGCCCGACATGGCCGGAGCGGCTGGTGCGCGGATTGACCGACATGAAGAACGGCGCGGTCTCGGTGGCGCCAAGGCCGGTCAGCATCGGCACGCGATAGCCTTTTTCCTTCACCGCGAGTTCGTCGAGACTGTTCCAGACGAAGGGCGAGAGCGCCGCGCCCGAGAAGAACATCGCGTGCAGGCGATCGAAGAATTTTGCACGAAGGCCCTGGTCATCGCGCAAATAAGGCAGCAGCGATTCATAGCCCTTGGGCACGTTGAAATAGACCGTCGGCGAAATCTCCTGGAGATTGCGCACGGTCTCCTCGATGCCGCCGGGCACCGGCTTGCCGGCGTCCAGATACATCGAGCCGCCATTGTAGAGTGTCAGCCCGATATTGTGGTTGCCGCCAAAGGTGTGATTCCATGGCAGCCAGTCGATGATCACAGGCGGCTCGTCCTTGAGGAAGGCGAGCGTCTCGCGCAGCATCACCTGGTTGGCGCAGATCATGCGCTGGGTGTTGATGACGGCCTTGGGATTGCCGGTCGAGCCCGACGTCAGCAGGAACTTTGCGATCGTGTCGGGGCCGATCCTGCCGTGCACGGCGTCGAGGTCGCTACGTACGGGCGTCGCCATGAGGTCGGCGAGCAGGGTGACGTCGCGGCCTGGGACATGGCCGTAGGACGCGGCGATCTCGGTGCCCAGCGAGACGTTGGCGGCGAGCGCGTCGGCGAATTTGTCGGCATCCTCGGCGAAAACGAGGCCGGGCGTCAGCAGCTTCATCAGATAGGAGAGCTTGCCGTAATCTTTCGATACCAGCGAATAGGCCGGCGACACCGGACAGAACGGGACGCCGGCATAGAACGCGCCGAAGGCGAGCAGCGCATGGTCGATCGAATTGCCGGAGAGGATGACGACCGGCCGCTCCGCCGACAGGCCGCGCTGGATCAGCCCTGAGGCGATATGGCGGCTCGCCGTGAGCAGCTCGGCATAGGTGATCTTGCGCCAGCCGCGCCCGCCGTCGCGCTCCGCCATGAAGATTCGGTCAGGCGTCGTCGTCGCCCAGTGATGCAGGCGGTCGGTGATGCGGGCGGGATAGTCGCCGAGCGGCTGCTTCGGCCGCAGATAAATCGTGCCATCGGCGCGACGCTCGATGTCGACGACGGGATCGCCGAACGAGATCGGTCGCAGCGGAGAATTGCTCACGCCGCGCTCTGTGCTGGAAGAGGACGGCTGCGCGCTCATGACTTCGGCTTTACCTTTGCGGTCTTGTGCTCGAGGAATTCGCGAATCCTGCGTTTTGCCTCTTTATCGCTCTGGGCGACCGTGGCCATCAGCGATTCCATCAACAGGCCGGTCTGCGGATTGGCTTCCGCGATCATCGGCAATGCCTGGAGCACCGCGAAATTCGTCAGCGGCGCATTGGACGCAATCTTGGTCGCAAGCTCCAGCGCCTTGGCAAGACCGTTGCCGGCCTCCGTGACATATTGCGCAAAGCCGTAAGACGCGCCCTCGGTCGCGCTATAGACGCGACCCGTCAGCATCATGTCCATCATTCGTGCGACGCCGATCAGCCGCGGCAGCCGCACCGAGCCGCCGCCACCGACGAAGATGCCGCGCTGTCCTTCCGGCAGCGCGAAGTAAGTCGAGGGTTCGGCGACGCGGATATGTGCCGCGCAGGCAAGCTCCAGTCCGCCGCCGATCACGGCGCCCTTGAGCGCGGCGATGACGGGGACGCGGCTGTACTGGATGCGATCGAACACCCGGTGCCACATCTGTGAATGCAGGAGGCCGCCACTGGCGTCGTGGTCCTGGAGCTCGGACAGGTCGAGGCCGCTGGAGAAATGGTCGCCAATGCCGTGAATGACCACCGCGCCGATGTCCTCGGGCAGGGACGTAAAACATTCGCCGATTTCGAGAATGATGCCGTCATTGAGCGCATTGCGCTTGGCCGGCCGGTTCAGACCCACGGTCAGAACACGGTCCACCCTCTCGATTTGAAGCAACCCGGAGGCGCCCGCGCCAGCGGTCTCGGCGTTTCCCTGTGTCATTTGCGTCCTTGTCAGAATAGTTATGTTGTATAACGAATTCTGGGGGAGTCAATATGGTTGGCCCCGTGATGGGGCGCGGTAGGCCTTGATCTGTCACGCGTCGGATCCCCCGGTCCGAGGGGGCGGGAGCATGTTGTGACGCGCAGCCCTTGCCACTTCTTCGTCATTGCGCAGCGAAGCAATCCTGCGCGGAGTCAGTCTGGATTGCTTCGCTGCGGTCGCAATGACGAGGCCGCAGCTGTCTCACATCACCTGATGCACGTCGATGACCACCCGGTCCGCATGCCGTGCGGCCGACCCGACGAAAATGCGCTCCATGAGCCAGCGATACTCTTCGTGCCCGGTCTCGAATTTGGGCACGGTGCGGAAATAGATCAGCTTCGGATCGACCGGCTCGCCGCGCTTGAGCTTTTGCAGCAGCTCGACCGGGCCGAAGCGCATGCCCCTGTTCTCGACATAGACAATTGCGCCGTCATCGGTCTCGAAGGCATATTTGGCCTCGAGATCGATGAGTTCGTTGGGGCGGATGGTCTGGAAGTCGGCGCCGAAGGGCAGCACCTTGCCTGACAGCGCGCCCATCACCTCGCCGCCGATGATCGGGATGATGCGACGCACGCCGATGCCGGTCTCGCCGGCGGTGACGACGTCGCCGATCCTTGCAGTGATGGTGAAGACGTATTTTGTCTCGAGCGTCGGTGTCGTCATCGCTCCACCTCTCTAGTGAGCCATCATCCGCGTCGGCAGCCAGGTTGCCAGCAAGGGGAAGGCGATCAGGATCACCAGACGCACGAGATCGGTCGCCACGAACGGGATCACGCCCTTGAAGATGGTGGAGAAGGACACGTCCTTCACCACGCTCTTGATGACAAAGACGTTCATGCCGACAGGCGGATGGATCAAGCCGAGTTCGACCGTCATCACGATAATGACGCCGAACCAGATCGGGTCGAAGCCGAGATGCGTGATCACGGGGAAGATGATCGGCACCGTCAGGATGATCATCGCCATCGCGTCCATCAGGCAGCCGAGCACGAGATACATCCCCATGATCAGCGCCAGCACGCCGTACGGGCCCAGGCCCAGGCCGGTGAGGAATTCGGTCACCTTCTGCGGCGTCTGCGTCACCGTCAGGAAATAGCCGAAGATCAGCGCGCCGATCAGCACGGTGAACACGGCGGCCGCCGTGCGTGTTGCCTGAAGCAGCGAAGCCAGCACCTTCTCGCGGTCGAGCCGTCCGGTGGCCACGCCGATGATGAAGGCGCCCGTGGCGCCGACGCCGCCGGCTTCGGTCGGCGTGAAGCGCGGCAGGAAAGGCAAGCCGTAGAGGCCGCCGATCACGAACACGAACAGCAGCACCGGCGCCCAGATATCCTTGAGGCCCGCAAAGCGCTCGCGCCAGGGCAGCACCTTGCCCTTGGGCAGAAAGTCGGGGCGGGTATAGCCGATCAGAAAGATCGTGATCATGTACATCGTCATCGCCAGGAGGCCCGGGATGATGCCGGCGATGAAGAGCTTTCCGATGTCCTGCTCGGTGATGATTCCGTAAACAGCAAGCACGGTCGAAGGCGGCAGCATTGCGCCAAGCGTGCCGCCGGCGGCGATCACGCCTGTCGCAAACGATTGCGGATAGCCGAAGCGGCGCATCTCGGGATAGGCGACGGCCGAGAAGGTCGCGGCGGTCGCAACCGAAGAACCGCAAATCGCGGCAAAGCCGCCGCAGGCGCCGACGGTGGCGATGCCGAGCCCGCCCCGTAGATGTCCGACGAAACCGTTGGCGGCGCGGAACAGCTCGCGGCTCATGCCGGAGTTGCTGACGAAGGACCCCATCAGCAGGAACATCGGGATCACGCCAAAAGTATAGTCGGTGACCGTGCGCATCGAGGTCTGGCCAACGAGCTTCAGCGCCGGCGTTGCGCCGACCAGATAGGAGAAGCCGGAGACGCCGACGAGGCCCATCGCCATGCCGACGGGCACGCGCAACAGCATCAACGCAAACAAGGAAACGAAGCCGATAACGGCGACGGCATCGGTGCTCATGATTACTCCGTCGCCTTCAGCTTGGGGTCGTGCATGTCTTCGGGATGGAAGATCAGCCGGTAAGTGCGAATCGCGATCAGCAGCACGGCCGAAACGTCGCCGATCCAGGCGATGGCAAAGAACGGCCAGGTCGGCATGTGCATGTCGAAGGTCTGGACGTTGTCGTTGTAGGTGCCGCGGACCTTGTCGAACAGCGTCCAGGTCTGAACAGTGACGACGAACAGCAGCACCAGCGTGGCGAACACGTCGATCCAGCGCTGATAGCGCGGCCCGACATTGCCCCAGACCAGGTCGACCGTGATGTGCGTGCCGCGATAGGAGGTCGCCGCGATACCCCAGAAAATGAGGATGCCGAGCAGCATGCGGCCGATGTCGAAACTATCGGGGATCGAATAGTTGAGCGTGTTGCGCAGCAGCACCGACAGGAAAATGTCGAGCGCGACAATACCGACGAACGCGGCCGCGATCCATTCGATCGTGTCGATGATGCGGTCCATCCATGAGCGCTTCATGGGAGCTGTCTTGTCGTCTGATGTCATACTCGTTCTCGGCTCAGGCGGCAGGCTTCGCCTCTGCCCGCAGGCGGGGAGAGGAGGAAGCGTCGCACGCTCCTGATGACGCACTTGCAGAATAACGGCGGCGAGATGCCCCTCGCCGCCTTGCTTCTTGCGACGCGAAGCTATTCCGCCAGCGCGTTGTACTTCTTCAGCGACGCCTTGAGCTCCGCAAGCGCAGCGTCCGGATCGGCGCCGGCCTTCTTCGCGCCGCCGGCCCAGGTCTTGACCAGCGGCTCGGAGGCCTTCTTCCAGGCGGCCGTCTGGTCCGGTGTCAGCTTGTAGACCTCGTGACTTCCTTCCGCTTTCACCTTGTCGATTCCGGCGTCCTCGAACTTGCCCCAGTGCTCGCCGACCACGCCGGCCATCTCGGTCGAGCAGTTCTTGTCGATCGCGGCCTTCTGCTTGTCGGACATCGCATTGTACTTGTCCTTGTTCATCACGAACACGAAGGTCGTGGTGTAGAGCGGGGCCTCCATGTCGTACTTGGTCACCTTGTCGATGCCGAATAGCACCAGCGAGCCCCAGGGGAAGGTCACCGCGTCGGCGACGCCGCGCTCGATGATGTCGCGCACCTCAGGCGCGGAGGACTGCACATTCGTGCCGCCAAGCGAAGTGACGAAATTCGCCATGGTGGCGTGCGCCGGACGAACCTTCATGCCCTTCACGTCCTCCGGCATCACGATCTTCTTGGTGCGGGAGTGGAAGGAGGAGGGCGAGTGGACGAAGGCGAGGCAGTATTTGACGTCCTTCATCTCCTTCTCGGCATATTTGCGATACCAGGCGTCCAGTCCTTCTGAGCCGCCCTTGGCGTCCGAGATCAGGAACGGCAATTCGCCGGCGCCGATGATCGGGAAGCGCCCGGGCTGGTAGCCGGGATTGACGTAGGTGACGTCGGCGATGCCATCGCGCGCCATGTCGTAATGATCGAAGGCCTTGCCGAGTTGCTGAGCCGGAAACACCTTTCCCGTGATGGTGCCGCCGGAATCCTTGTTCACCGCGGCAACCCAGTCTTCCAAAGACTTTTGCAACGGGTGGGAGGCCGGCACCCAGTGCGAGACCTTCAGGTCGAAGGTCTTATCCTGCGCCAACGCAGGGCTCACGCTTGCTGCCAGCAGCAAAGCCAGACAGGCTTTTCTCATCACACGTCTCTCCCTCTTTGTGACGGCGGGCTTCGATGGCCCGGTCTCGTTAATTAACATGTTATCTATTTAGCCGGCGCGTTCAAGCCGGAACTGGTCCGTCAACTACGTCAGCGATGTTGCGTGGGTTTGTCGCTGTCCGGCGACCAGCCCCCCTTTCAAACCGTTATATGTTATAATTATCGCGCGCCGATAACTGCGACAAGCGAACCGTACGAAAGCCTACAGGATCGGGCGGAGCAAGTATTGCGGACAATAGCCGCAATCCTGGGCCGGACCGGCAGGATTGCTGCTTGGGCAGCTTTTTTGGAGGTCGTAAGCCGGACAAAGCGTAGCGTGTCCACGAAATTCCGTAGTCGCCGCGCGATGGGGAGCACCGCGCGATGCGCCTTTTTCACTCTACAGGATTCGTGCGTCATCACCGGCTTGCGCGCTTCAAACACCCGCGCAAAACCCGTTTAAAACTTTGTAATTGATGCGTCCGTCACGTCGATCGCATTCAATGGCAATGATCATTGCAACGGACGTGAGACACGCATGACCAGCGCCGACATTCCCGAAGGCTTCGAGCCGTTGTCCCGCAAGAGCCCGCTCACCGAACCCTGGGAGCCGCTCTACGCAAAGAAAACCGAAAGGGCCGTCATCGTCGGTCTGCGGCTGGCACGGCCGCACACCAACGGCCGCGGCCTGATCCATGGCGGCCTGATCGCCGCGCTCGCCGACAACGCGATGGGCTATAGCTGCGCGCAAGCGACGAACTGGAGCACCTCGTTCGTGACGGTCTCGCTCTCGATCGACTTCGTCGGCTCCGCCGAGATCGGCCATTGGTGCTCGATCGAGAGCGACGTGATCAAGACCGGCAAGACGATCTGCTTCGCGCAGAGCCTGATCAAGGCCGACGGGGCCGTGATTGCGCGGGCCAGCGGCACGTTTCGCGTCGTGCCGAAGAAAGGCTGACCCTTATCCGAACTTCCAATCTGCCGTTTCGACCACGAGGTCGATGAACGCGCGCACCTTGGCCGAGAGCAAACGCGACGTCGGATAGACGATGTGGATCGGCAGCGTCGGGTGCTCGTATTTCGCCAGCAGGATTTTCAGCCGCCCGCGCTTCAGGCCTTCGGCGGCCTGGTAGGCCAGCACGCGCGTGATGCCGCCGCCGGCCTCGGCATATTGCAGGGCGGCGTCGGCGCTGTTGCTGGTAAAGCGCGGCGACGGGGTTACCTCGATGTCGCGGCCGTCCTGTACGAAACGCCAGCTCGCCGACGGGCCAAACTGGATTGTCTGGTGCTCGTGCAGTGCCCCGGGCGCCCTTGGCTCGCCATGGCGCTTGAGATAACCGGGCGCAGCCACCGTGATCCGCCGCATCTCGCCGACATGTCGCGCGACGAGCGAGGAATCGGCGAGGTGGCCGATGCGGACGGCGGCATCGACGGCGTCTTCCACCAGATTGACGAGGTGGTCCGATAGCCTCAGTTCGCAGGCAACCTCGGGATAGCGCTTGAGATAATCGGTCATGACCGGGCTGACATGCAGCCGGCCGAAGCCGACCGGAGCAGATACCACCAGCCGTCCGCTTGGCCGGTTGCGCTCCTCCCGTGCCGAGCCGTCGGCCTCCTCGACGTCGGCGAGGATCCGCCGTGCGCGTTCGAGATAGCGCGCGCCGACGTCAGTCAATCTCACCTGCCGGGTGGTTCGTTGCAGCAGCCGCGCACCGAGATGCTCCTCCAGGGCCGCGATCAGCCGGGTCACCGCCGATGGGGACAGCTGCAGTCTTCGCGCTGCCGGCGCAAAGCCGCGGAGATCGGCGACGGTGACGAAGACGTGCATGGCTTCAAGGCGGTCCATGGTATTATTGCATAAGACGCAACGATGAAGTGTCAAGCGATCTGATTGTTTTGAACGCCGAAAGGCCCCAACTTGACGGCCGAAAGACGCAGCGATGCGCCGGAAGTTTTCAGGAGACAATCCGATGACCGGTGTTCAGACCTATGCCAGCGACGTGGCCTTCACCCCCGCTGTGAAGGCCATCCAGGCGCGCAAGGGGTCACGCGAGGCCTATGCTCGCGCCGAGCAGCGCGGCTGGCGCACCGAGGTCGACGAGAACCTGGAGGCCTTCCTCGCCGATGCCAACAGCTTCTATTTCGCCACGGCGTCCGCCGACGGCCAGCCCTACATCCAGCACCGCGGTGGCCCGAAGGGGTTTCTGAAGGTGCTCGACAAGCAGACGCTCGCCTTCGCCGACTATGCCGGCAACCAGCAATACTTGACCCAGGGCAATCTCTCCGAGAACCCCAAGGCCTACATCTTCGTGATGGACTACGTCCACCGCCGACGCGTG
Source organism: Bradyrhizobium sp. CCBAU 51627 (assembly GCF_028128765.1). Lineage (GTDB taxonomy): Bacteria > Pseudomonadota > Alphaproteobacteria > Rhizobiales > Xanthobacteraceae > Bradyrhizobium. The sequence goes on along the minus strand of NZ_LBJG01000023.1, from coordinate 166,217 downwards.
AAGATCTGGGGCGAAGCTCGCGTGGTGGAGGACGACGATACGCTGACGGAGGCGCTGATGCCAAAAGGCTATCGCGCGCGCCCAGAGCAGGTGATTCTGTTCAAGATCGCTGCCTGGGACACCAACTGCCCGCAGCACATTCCGCAGAAGTTCGACGCCCCGGATGTTGCGGCGGCCTTAGCGGCAAGAGACCAGCGGATAGCGGAGCTTGAGGCGGAGGTGGCGGCGCTGAAAGGACGGACAACCGCAGGCTAATCGTCCACGTCGTCCTGCGTGCGGCCGAAGAGGTGCACGATGCCCGGCGTCGCGATCGTCACGAACACGAAACGTGAGAGGTGATGGGCGCCGACGAAGATCGGGTCGATGTGAAGCGTGAGCGCCAGCGCCAGCATCGCGTCCATCGCGCCGGGCGCGAACGCAACGACCACGTCGGAGAATTTCACCTGAGTCGTGAGCGCGACGATGCCAACGAAGATGGCAGAGACGGCGATGGCGACGGCAAACGATCCCAGCGCCGCGTTGATGTGACCGGTCAGCGTCTTGATCCGCATCCGGGCAAAGCGGCTGCCGATCAGGGCACCGATGCCGACCAGCGAGACGCCGCGCACCCAGTTCGGCAGGCCACCTTCAACCCAGCCCGCGCCGTGCAGCACGCTGGAGGCAATCATCGCGCCGAACATCCAGCTCGCCGGAAACCTGATCAGCCGCAGCACGAGCGATGTCGCGAGGGAAGCTGCGACCAGTTCGAGAAGATCGAGCGGCGAGGCGATCGTTGTCGTGAGCGACGGCGCGACGGAAGGGGCAACGCCCGCGATCGCCAGCACCATCGGCAGGGCTGCGGTCAGGATGATCACGCGCATGGTCTGCACCACTGCGATTCCAGGCAGGTCGGCGCCGCGCTCGACCGCCAGAATCGTGATCTGCGACAGCGCGCCGGGACTGCCGGCGAGGAACGCCGAGGTGCGGTCCCAGCCGTGGACGCGCTGAAGGTAATAGCTCGAACCGAAGGTCGAGCAGAAGGTGGCGAGCGCCAACAGGCCGATGGTCAGCGGATAGGCGCTGACTTGCTGGATCAGATGGCGTGAAACGACGGAGCCCAGCGAAATCCCGAGCAGCACCAGCACGGTCTGGGTCAGGAGCGGCGGGATGGCAAGCTGGCGTCCGGCAATCGCGGCGATGCCGACCGCGATCATCGATCCCGAGATCAGTCCGCCCGGCAGGCCTGCGACAAGGAAGACGAGACCGCCCGCCGCGCCGACAACTAGCGTTTCGGCGGTCCTCAAGACCTTGGCACGGCTCGGCCATTCGAACGGCGGGGAGGCGGTGATTTGCTTCACGCCGCCTTATCGCAAATCGGCGAGAGGTGCACAATTGCAGGCTCGTCATGCCGCAATGCGTGCGCCCCTCACCGAAGGCCGGCGGTGAATTGTGACGGATTTACTTCTTGTCGGCGGCGGGAGCAGTGCCGGCCTTGGCGCTCTTGATGCACTCGGAGCGGAATTTCTTGCGCTCCTTGCCGTGCAGGCCCTTGGCATCCGCCTGCTTGGAGCATTCGAGCGATTCGGCCGAGCGCTCCTTCGGCGCCTTCTTCTCGGTGGTGGTGGCATCGGTCTTGGCCGCCGGCGCTGCGGTCTGTGCGAAGGCGGTGCCGGTGGCGAACAGGGAGGCAATGGCGACGACGGCGAGGCGGGAGGCGAGGGTCATGATGTTGCACTCTTCCTTCTTGGGAGAATTGCGGAGGACGCGACCGTCGGCCCGTATTGCTGAACGCGACATGAATAATCTCAACGGCGGCATCACTATATTTTGGCGTCGATTGCCATCGCTTCCTTGTCGGAAGTGCGGGACCCGTTAGGATAGTAATCCCGTTTTTGTCTGCCTGAGGGAGACCAAGGATGACCATTCAAGCGAAATTGTTGTGTGCGATTGCAGCATCGGGCGTTGCCGCGCTGATCGCGAGTGCGCCGGCGCAGGCGCTGACCACGCAGGAGTGCAGCGCGAAATACCAGGCCGCCAAGAAGGACGGCTCGCTCGGCACCATGAAGTGGAACGACTTCCGCAAGGCCCAGTGCGGGGCGGATGCGACGCCGGCGGCCGCGCCTACTGCCGCGGCACCGGCTGCGCCGCCGCCCGCTGCCGAGCCGAAGCAGGCGAAGAAGGAGGCTGCTCCTGCCGCAGCTCCGGCGCCGACCCTGCCTTCGGGCCCTGCGATCTTCCCGAACGCGGTCGATCCGAAATATGCCAAGGAGACCGCCGGCAAGGCTCGCCTCCATACCTGCGTCGATCAGTACAACGCCAACAAGGCTACCAATGGCAATGGCGGCATGAAGTGGATCCAGAAGGGCGGCGGCTATTACAGCGAGTGCAACAAGAAGCTGAAGGGCGCTGCCTGAGCTTCCAACAGACGCGATGGCCGGAGCAAAGCTCCGGCCATTTTGCTTAGTCCAATAGCTTCTCGGCCGATTTCGCCACGAGCTGCGACCGCTTGCGCGGGCCCCGCTCGATGAACAAAAGGCTCTGGCCGAAGATGAAGCAGTAGAACAGGAAGGCCTGCGCCTCGGCCTCTTCGGACTCGAGGCCGGTCGCGCGATAGAGCTCGGCCACATGCTTGAGCCGTGCCGCATCCACGCCGGCCACCGCCGCTGCCGCGTTTTCGTCCGAGCGCGCCCATTGCCGGATCGCGAGCTCGATCGCCATGCCTTCCGGATTGAGCCGCTCGGAATAGAGCTGGATCACCGCCCTCAGCCGCTCGCGGGGCTCTTGCCCGTCGAGACTGGTCTGCTGCGCGATGGACGCTGCGCGACCCTCGCGCCAGCGCACCAGCATGGCCTCGAGCAGCGCGGCGCGGTCGGCGAAACGGCGGTAGAACCCGCCCTTGGTGACGCCGAGATTCTTGGCGAGCACTTCGACCCGCACGCCCTCGACGCCTGCGCGGGCGAGCTCGCTAAACCCAGCCTCGACCCAGACATCGCCCTTGCCGTCACTCATGAAGGAAGCCCGCTCTTGATACGCTGCCGTATTGCTAACGCGCCTGCCTCATGATACGCTACCGTATCAAGACCAAGAACACGGGCCAGGGCAGGAAATGACGATGGAGCACGAGGCGACCTATCGCGGCACGGTCTATCCATGGCAGTGCGATCATGTCGGTCACATGAACATCATGTGGTATGTCGGCAAATTCGACGAGGCCAACTGGAATCTGTTCGCCCGGCTTGGGCTGACGCCGAGCTATCTGCGCGCCTCCGGCCGCGGCATGGCGGCGGTGCAGCAGAATATCACCTACAGACGCGAACTGCTCGCCGGCGATATCATCGAAGTCCGCAGTCACCTGCTCGAGCTTCGCGGCAAATCGATCCGCTTCCGGCACGACATGACGAACGCCGAGTCGGGCGAAATGGCTGCGTTCTGTGACATCACGGCCGTGCATATGGACCGCAGCCTCCGAAAATCTGCGCTCTTCACCGACGCCATTCGCGAGATCGCGTTGCGCCATCTTGTCGAACCGGCGCAGGCCTGAGCCATGGCGGCGTTCGAGCCGAAAAATCCGGGCTACCGTGCGGCGGCCATCGCCATGTTCGAGGGCCAGCCGGCGATGCGTACGCTCGGCATCGTGATCGTCCGCCTGGCGCCGGGCGAGGTCGAACTGGCCATGCTGCATTCGCCGACCTTTACGCAGCAGAACGGTTTCATTCACGCCGGCATCATCACCGCGGGGCTCGACAATGCCTGCGGCGTCGCCGCCTTCACGCTGATGCCGTCCGAGGCCGATATTCTCACCGTCGAGTTCAAGACCACGCTGCTCGCCCCCGCCCGCGGCGAGCGCTTCGTTTTCAAGGCCGAGGTGGTCAAGCCCGGCCGTACGCTCACCTTCTGCGAAGCCAGGGCGTTTGCCGAGCACGAAGGCAAGACCACGCTGATCGCCGCCATGAGCGGAACGCTGATGGCGATGATGCCCCGCGTCGCGGCTTCGCCCGAACCGCGCGGCCTCCGCGCCGAGCGGTGATTGACAACCCCGGCGGCGCATCCCTTGATGCGCCATGCTTGCGAGTCTCAGCCTTATCCTGCTCTGCCAATTGATCGGCGAGGCCGTGGTCCGCGGTCTCGGCCTGCCGCTGCCAGGGCCCGTGCTCGGCCTGCTGCTGCTCCTGATCCTGCTGCTGGCCCGCGATCGCTTTGCGTCGCTCGCGCGCGGACCGCTGCGCGATGACGGTGTGGAGTCCGCAAGCAAGGGCCTGTTGGCTCATCTTTCGCTGCTGTTCGTGCCTGCCGGCGTCGGCGTGGTGCAAAAGCTCGATCTGCTCGCCTCCCATGGCATCGCCATTGTCCTGGTGCTGGCACTCTCGGTGGTTCTCACCTTGCTTGCCACCGTCCTGACCTTCCGCCTGGTCAGTGGCCTGTTGAAACAGCAGGACCTCAGATGAAGGACAATCCGTTCTCGCTCTGGGTCTATCTCTCGCAGTCGCCGCTGCTCTGGTTGACGGTGACGCTGCTGGTCTATGCGACCACGGACGCGGTGTCGCTGGCGACGCGGCGGCATCCGTTCGCCAATCCCGTGCTGCATGCGATGTGGATCATCGGCGCGTTCCTGCTCGTAACAGGCACGTCCTACACCACCTACTTCGCCGGCGCGCAGTTCGTGCACTTCCTGCTCGGGCCTGCCACCGTGGCGCTCGCCGTGCCGCTTTATGAAAACCGCAAGCGCGTTGTCTCCTCCATTGTGCCGATGCTGGTGGCGCTGGCCGCGGGTTCGGTGACGGCAGTGGTGTCTGTTGTCCTGCTGGCGGAGTTGGCCGGGCTCCCGCGTGACGTGGTGCTCGCGCTGGCGCCGAAATCGGTCACGGCCGGCGTTGCCATGGGCATCGCCGAATCCCTGCATGCGGATCCGTCGCTGACAGCGGTTGCGGTCATCCTCACCGGTATTATGGGGGCGATCGTCGTCACGCCGCTGATGAACCGCACCGGCGTGACCGATTTCCGCGCCCGCGGTTTCGCGGCTGGTCTTGCCGCGCACGGTATCGGCACGGCCCGCGCGTTTCAGGTCGATGAAATCGCCGGCGTCTTCTCCGGCATCGCCATGAGCCTGAACGCTTTGGTGACGTCATTCCTGGTCCCTTTGGTGGTGACCCTGCTGGTGCGATGACATCGCCGCTGCGACTCTCTATATGGAGCGTAACAAGTGCCAGTTCCCAGGCGTATGTGCGGAAATGGGACCGAAACGGGACGAGATATGGGATTCAGGAATAGGGGCCTTGAGCCGACGCGGCGCGTCGCTTTGACGTTGATCGGGGCGGGTGCGCTCGCGGCCGGCGGGGTGACGCTGGCGCGCGCCGCAGCGACGGGTGATGACGAGGTGCTGACCGAAGCCAAGGTGCTGCGCGACCCTGATGTTCCCGTCGCCGGTAATCCCGAGGGTAACATCAGCATCATCGAATGGTCCGACTACAATTGTCCCTATTGCCGCAAGCTCGAGCCAGAGCTGCGCCAGGTCGTCCAGGACGACGGCAAGGTCAGGCTGGTCCTGAAGGACTGGCCGATCCTCGGACCCGTCTCGGTGACGGCCGCCCGGATCGCGCTCGCCGCGAAATTTCAGGACAAGTACCACCAGGCCCATGACGCCATGATGGGCGTCAGCTCGCGCCTGACCGAGTCGCGGATCAACGAACTGCTCGCATCCGTCGGCGTCGACATGAACCGCCTCAAGAGCGACCTCGCCGCGCACGGCAAGGACATCGACGCGATCCTCAAGCGCAACAACGATCAGGCCGAGGCCTTCGGCTTCCGCGGCACGCCGTCCTTCATCGTCGGCAAGTACCGCATTCCACGCGCGCTCAGCATGAACGAGTTCGAGCAGGTCATCGCGGATGCCCGCAAGGCCAAGATGAACTGATTACGGACAAGCAAAGGCGCCGCCGCGGAGCCGCGACGGCGCCTTGTTCATTGTGCTCGTTACTTCGATGAGATGCGGACCCAGTCCTTGTGCGCGCGGTCGCGCAACGCGTCCCAATCGGCCTTTGCGACATCCCAGTTCACGATGGTGCGGTTGGTGATCGCGACTTCACCATTGGCGACCGACGACGTCTGCATGGAGTCGTAGATATAGACGCCGCAAGCGAGCAGCAGCGCGCCCAGGATCATTCCGAAAAAAGTCTGCATGGCGAACCTCCGGTGACGGACCGATAACGTTGGTCCCGGAGTGATGGTTCCGCGGCAGTGCGGCGCGGTTAAGGTCGCTTCGTTCACGCCCCGTTCAGCCACGCCAGCAGCTCGGCGTTGATCTCGCGCGGATAGGTGTGGCTGAGATCGTCGATCTCGCGATAGGTGACGTCAGCACCGGCCGCGGCGAGCGCGGCTTGCGTCTGCCGTGCGGTCTGCACCGGAAACATCCAGTCAAGCCTGCCGTGGGTGATGAAAACAGGCAGTCCCTGCAGACGCGCGGCGTCCGCCACCTCCGCCATCAGCGGATGGAAGGTCGCCGACACCGGTGCGAGATGCGTGAAGGGCGAGGTGCCATCGAGTCCGCTGACATAGCAGAAGGTGCCGCCGTCGCTCATGCCCGTCAGCAGCATGCGTGAGGCATCGACCGACCAGCGGCTGCGCACGGCTTCGAGGATTCGCATCAGGTTGGGCGTGTCGGTGTCGTCGCCCATCAGCGCCCAGGTTTGTCCTGTTGCGGTCGGCGCCACCAGGATTGCACCAAGGCTGCGCGCATCGCGCAGCCAGCTCCATAGGAAGCCGCGGCCATTGCCGCTGCCGCCATGCAGTGCCACGACCAGCGGCCAGGTGCGATCGGCCGTATAATATTCGGGCACATATACCGAGAAGCCGCCGCGGCTGCCGAGCTCGTTGTGATCGTGGAAGATGCCGGTGTGCTCGCTGGCACCGACCTCCAGCCGCGCCAGCAACGCCTCATTGTCGCGATTGGCCGCATTGAGGAAGAAGTTGCTCACCGGCGGAAACTGCGCCGAGAGCGGATAAAGAGCCTCCTGCGCGCGCGGCAGATGGCGTAGCGCGCGGAACACAGCGACGAGATCGCCATTGCCGCGCTCAACGTCGCGGATGCCGGCAAAGGCGGCGAGCGTCTCGTTGCAGGCGCGATCCAGTCGCTCCCGAAGTTCGGCGAATTGCTCCGGCCACCCGCCGATCGTTGCCTGTGCCGACCGGAGCGTATCATCCGGCGCGCCGATTGCGTTCATCACCGAGCCGAACGCCGGCGGATGCAAATGCCGGGCGAAGTAGCCGAGCGCTTCCAGCGCATTGAGCAGCGGCGGCAGCACGGCCACGATGTCGTCAACGACGGCCTCGGTCATCGCCCCTTCCTCTGCTTGGAGCCGGTTCAATCTTTGTCAGTGCAGCTTCGGCGCCTTCAGTAGCTTGAAACGGTCGGTCGACGTCACGGTGACGTCGAAGGTGACGCCCTCATGATGCGCGGTGCCTTGATGATGCACGGTGAGAGGCACATCGACGCCGGCGGCGCCGAGCCCCCACATCTTCTTGTAGAATGCCGTCTGGCTCGTGACCTTCTCGCCGTCCACCGCGAGGATGATGTCGCCGGTCTTGAGCTCGGCGCGGGCGGCCGGACCGTTGGCGGAGATCCCGATCACCACCACGCGGTTGTCGATCTCGGTGGAATAGAGCCCGAGCCACGGCCGCGCCGGCTTGTTGACGCGGCCAAACTTGCGGAGGTCGTCGAGGATCGGCTTCAACAGGTCGATGGGCACGACCATGTTGACATGCTCGGCCTTGCCGTCGCGCTCACGCTCGAGCTGGAGCGAGCCGATGCCGATCAATTCGCCGCGCTCGTTGATCAGCCCCGTGCCGCCCCAGTTCGGATGGGCGGGATAGGTGAACAAGGCCTCGTCGAGCAGATACTCCCAGTAGCCGGCGAACTCCTGCTTGGCGACGATCTGGCTCGCGACCGATCGCGTCCGTCCCCCGGCGCCGCCGACCACGACGCGGTCGCCGAGCCTGATATCCGCAGACGAACCGAGCGGCAATGGCTCGATGTCGAGCTGGCCGAGAACCTGCACGAGGCCGAAGCCGGTGACCGCGTCGAACCCCAGCACATGCCCCTCCACGACGCGTCCGTCGCCGAGATGAAGCCAGACCGATTCCGCCTCGGTGATGAGATAGCCGATGGTGAGCACCAGCCCGTCGTCAATCACGACGCCGTTGCCGGCGCGCTCGGTGCCGAGCGTTTCGGCGCTAAAGGCGTCCGGCGGGATGATGGCGTGCAGTCCGACGACGGATGCGAGCGCACGATCGAGGTCGAAACCGTAGTCGCTCGCGCGCGGCTGATTGGCTGGCGGCACTCTCCATTCGGTCAGAGCGGGCATGGAGGTCTCCTGATCTGCGAGCGCGGTCCCTTCGCCGCAAGAAGGAGGCGCGCGAAGGAGAGGTAATTTAGGCCGAGGGCGGTCGTCTTGAAAGACTTGACCTCAACTATTCCGGACGCTTCGGCCCAATTCAGCGATCGTACCAGGAACTGCCGCGGCTCAGCGTCGCCAGCGCCGGACCGGGGTTGGTCGCGCGGGCCGCATGGCTGATGTCCGGCGAGCCGCTGGTCGTTGACGGGTGAAGCTGCTAACCATTGCCGCTTCGTTCGACCAAGAGATCACGGACCGAAGCAATGGATAACCGTAGCGACATCTGGCGTGGCATCGACACGATCAAGGGACGATTCATCGACCTCAGCGACAAGGTCTGGGGCATGCCCGAGGTCTGCTACACCGAGGCGCGCTCCGCCGCCGAGCATCTCGCCGAACTGCGCCACCAGGGCTTCCGTATCACCGAGAAGGTCGCGGGCATTCCGACCGCTGTGATGGGCGAATGGGGCGAGGGTGGTCCGGTCATCGCGTTCATGGGTGAATATGATGCTCTCCCGGGCCTCAGCCAGGAGGCCGGTATTGCCGAGCATCGTCCGGTCGAGACCGGCGGCCATGGCCATGGCTGCGGTCACAATCTGCTCGGTTCCGCGGCGCTGCTCGCGGCGACCGCGGTCAAGGACTGGCTCGCCGAACACAAGGTGCCCGGTCGCGTGCGCTATTACGGCTGTCCGGCGGAAGAGGGCGGCGCGGCCAAGGCCTTCATGGTGCGCTCCGGCGCGTTCGCGGACGCCGATATCGCCATCACCTGGCATCCGCACAGCTTCTGGGAAGTCGCGGTGACGCCGTCGCTCGCCAACACCCGGGCCGACTTCATCTTCACCGGGCGCACCTCGCATGCGGCGGCTTCGCCCCATCTCGGCCGCTCCGCGCTCGACGCGGTCGAACTGATGAATGTCGGTGTGAACTATATGCGCGAGCACATGCCGAGCGATGCGCGCGTGCATTACGCGTTGCTCGACACCGGCGGTATTGCGCCCAACGTGGTGCAGGCCCATGCCCGGGTGCGCTACTCCATTCGCGCCCGCGACCTTCCCGGCATGAACGAGCTGGTCGGGCGCGTCAGCAAGATCGCAGAAGGTGCGGCCTTGATGACCGAGACCAAGGTCGAGATGAAGATCATCTCCGCGGTCTCCAACATCCTGCCCAATACGCCGCTGGAGCACGCGCTGCATCGGGTCATGGAAGAGCTCGGACCGCCGCATTTCGATGATGCCGACAAGGGCTTTGCCAACCAGATCCGCGCGACGCTGACCGACAAGGACATCGCCTCGGTCTATTACGCAATCGGCATGGAGCCGACCGATCGGCCGCTGGCCGACTTCCTGGTGCCGCTGGACGCCAAGCGCAACCCGCTGGTCGGTTCAACCGACGTTGGCGACGTGAGCTGGGTGGTGCCGACCGTGCAGGTTCACGCACCCACGGTTGCAATCGGCACGCCTTTCCACACGTGGCAGGTGGTGGCGCAGGGAAAGAGTCCGCATGCCCACAAGGCGATGGTGCAGGCAGCCAAGGCCATGGCCGGCCTCGGCATCAAGGCGCTGACAGAACCGGAACTGATCAAGGCCGCGAAGGCCGATCTGACGAAGCGGACGGCGAAGACACCTTATGTCTGCCCACTGCCGGACCACGTCGCGCCGCCGCTCAATATGTCTGTGGCGTAGAATTCCATCTCGATACTTCGTCTGATCTGAAGAACAAATTTTCCGCAGTGCAACTTGCGTTCCGGCCGATTTTGACGCCGGAATGCCGAACTGTTGGGCTGCGGAACGAAGTTTTGCTCAACAGAAAGCCAGAAGTCCGTTTGCACACACACGGTCGCAGTTGACGTACGGCCTATTCAGTGTGCCATCTACGGCCAGTCAAAACCCGGCGACCGTTCCGCGGCCGCCTGCATCCATACGGGAACCAGACGGGGGACAACCATGCTGGACAAAGAACTGCGTTCAATGATCGGTGAGGTGAAGGACGGGCGGATGGATCGCCGTGCCTTCATCCGGCGCATGGCCGCGGTCGGCCTCACCGCGCCGCTCGCCAACCAGCTTCTCTCGATCGGCGGCGTCGCCATGGCCCAGAGCCCGACCCCGTATCCGCCGACCAAGCGTGGCGGCGGCGGTCCGCTCAAGCTGTTGTGGTGGCAAGGTCCGACCCTGCTCAATCCGCATTTCGCCACCGGCACCAAGGATCAGGACGGCTCGCGTCTCTTCTATGAGCCGCTCGCGAGCTGGGACGTCGACGGCAATCTCAATCCGATCCTCGCCGCCCAAATTCCGTCGACCGCGAACGGTGGCCTCGCAGCCGATGGCAAGTCGGTGACCTGGAAGATCAAGCCGGGCGTCAAATGGCATGATGGCAAGCCGCTGACGGCCGATGATTTCGTATTCACCTGGGAATACGCTAGCGATCCCGCCACAGCCGCCGTCTCCATCAGCACCTATGCCGACATGACGGTCGAAAAGGTGGATGACCTTACCATCCGTATCCTGTTCAAGAATCCAACGCCGTTCTGGGCCAATGCCTTCGTCGGCGCGTACGGCTGCGTTATCCCGAAGCATCTGTTTGCGGAGTACAAGGGATCGAAATCCCGCGAAGCGCCGACCAACCTGGCCCCTGTTGGTACAGGCCCCTACACATTCGTCGAGTTCAAGCCGGGCGATCTGGTCCGCGGCAAGCTCAATCCCGACTATCACATGCCCAACAGGCCGTATTTCGATACGATCGATATGAAGGGCGGCGGCGATGCCGTCTCCGCGGCACGGGCCGTGATCCAGACCGGAGAATTCGATTTCGCCTGGAACATGCAGGTCGAGGACGAGGTGCTGCTGCGCTTGGAGAAGGGCGGTAAGGGCAAGACGATCTATGCCACCGGTGGCGACATCGAGTTCATCGCGATCAACTTCACCGACCCCAACACCGAAGTCGATGGAGAGCGGTCGTCGATGAAGACCAAGCACCCGATCCTCTCGGATCCGAAGGTCCGCAAGGCACTGGCGCTGCTCGTCGACCGCGAGTCGGTCAAGAAGGCGATTTACGGTCGCGCCGGACGCACCACGGCGAACTATCTCAACGGGCCCGAGAAGTTCGTCTCCAAGAACACCTCTTGGGAATTCAGCGTCGAGAAGGCGTCGAAGATGCTCGATGAGGCCGGCTGGAAGGTCGGCGCGGATGGCATCCGCGAGAAGGACGGAAAGAAGCTGAAGCTCCTCTACCAGACCTCGACCAACGGCCCCCGGCAGAAGACCCAGGCCATCGTCAAGCAGGCCTGCCAAAAGGCCGGGATCGACGTCGAACTCAAATCCGTCGTTGCCTCGGTGTTCTTCTCGTCCGACGTCGCCAACCCCGACACCTACTCGAAGTTTTATTCCGACATCGAGGAATTCCAGATTCCGATGACCCAACCGGATCCGGCCCTGCACATGAGGCGCTATGTCTCCGCCAACGTCGCCACCAAGGAAAATAAGTGGCAGGGCCCGAATTTCCCGCGTTATGTCAACAAGGAGTATGACGACGCGATTACGGCGGCCGAGACCGAGACCGATCTGGTCAAGCGCGCGGCCCTCTACATCAAGTGCAACGACCTGCTATGGCAGGACACCGTGTTCATTCCGGTGATGCACCGTCTTGTGGTGGATGCCTGCGCCACCTCGCTGAAGCCCGTGGTCTCGGGCTGGGCCAACAGGACCGACAACATCCAGGACTGGTACCGGGAGGCGTGATCGTAGGCCGGGATTCTCCGCGATGAGCCAGTATGTCCTGCGCCGCCTTCTGATTGCCGTTCCGAGCCTGCTGGCGATTTCGCTTGTCCTGTTCGTCGTCCTGGCGCTTGCGCCAGGCGATCCCTTCAGTGATCTCGCGACCAACCCGAACGTGCCGCCCGAAGTGCAAGCCGCGCTTCGGGCGAAGTTCGGCCTCGACGATCCGATCTATCTCCGTTACCTGCATTGGCTGAACGCCATGGTGCACGGCGACTGGGGCTTCTCCTTCGTCAGCCGGATGAACGTCGACACGCTTATCCTCCAGCGCCTGCCGGCCACGCTCTATGTGATCGGCTCGGCACAGATCCTGGCGCTGTTGATCGCGATTCCCGTTGGCGTCTATGCGGCGACGAAGCCATATTCGCTGTTCGACCAGATCGCGAACACGTTCGCCTTCATCGGCTTCTCGCTGCCGACCTTCTTCACCGGCCTGCTGTTCATCCTGATCTTCTCGGTCACGCTGGACTGGCTGCCGTTTGTCTACTCCACCGACATCAAGGCGACCGGCATTCATTGGGTGCTCGAGATGATCCGGCAGGCGATCATGCCGGTGGCCGTGCTCGGCCTGTTCCAGGCGGCGTCGATGACGCGCTTCGTACGCTCGGCGATGCTCGACGTCATCCGGCTCGACTACGTCACCACGGCGCGCGCCAAGGGCCTCGGTCAGGCCAAGGTCATCGTCAAGCACGTCATGCGCAACGCCATGATCCCGGTGGTGACGCTGATCGCGTTGCAGATGCCGGCCGTGTTCGGCGGCGCCATCGTCACCGAGCAGATCTTCCGCATCCCCGGCATCGGCTCGCTGCTGATCTCCTCAATCCTTTCCAACGACACGCCGGTCGTGATGGCCGTGACCTTCGTGTTTGCGTGCCTGGTCGTGTTGTTCAATCTCATCGCGGACGTCCTGTATGGCTGGCTTGACCCTCGCATCTCCCTCCGCTGAGCGGCGCACCTATTCGCCCTGGCGCGAGACGTGGCGGCGCTACAGCCGTCACCGGCTTGCCGTCGTCAGCGCATTCTTGCTGCTTATCCTGATTCTGGCGGTGGTGGTCGGTCCCTTCATCTGGCGCGTGAAGATCAACGACATCGACATTGTCGCAGGCTTGCAAGGGCCGTCGCTGTCTCATCCCTTCGGCACCGACGACCTCGGCCAGGACATCCTGGCGCGCATGATCTATGGCGGCCGGATCTCGCTCGCGGTCGGATTGGCTGCAATGCTGGTGTCGGTGTTCATCGGCACGCTGATCGGCGCGCTCGCCGGCATGTCTCGCGGCGCGCTTGGCCACGGATTGATGTGGCTCACCGATCTCTTTCTGTCGCTGCCGCAATTGCCGCTGCTCCTGCTGCTGATCTATCTCTTCCGCGACGGGCTGAAGCAGGTGTTCGGCCCCGAGGGCGGCATTTTCATCCTGATCGTGCTCGTGATCGGCGGACTGCGCTGGATGCCGGTCGCGCGTCTCGTTCGCGCCCAGTTCTTGTCAATCCGCGAGAAGGAGTTCGTCGAGGCGGCGCGTGCACTCGGCGCGAGCCCGGTGCGGCAAGTGGTGAGGCACATCCTGCCGAATGCGCTCGGTCCGGTGATCATCGCCGGCACCATCGACGTTGCCGCCGCGATCATCGCGGAATCGACGCTGTCCTTCCTCGGCCTCGGCTTTCCGCCTGATACCCCCACCTGGGGGCGGCTGCTGTTCGATGCCAAGGACTTTCTCGACATCGGCCCGCACTGGGCGCTGTTCCCGGGCGGCGCGATCTTCATCGCAGTAGTCGCCATCAACTTCATCGGCGACGGTCTGCGTGACGCGCTCGATGCGCGACGGGTAATCTGATGGCGCCGCTGCTCGAGATCAAGGGACTGAAGACCCACTTCTCTACCGACGACGGCATCCTGCAAGCCGTCGACGGCGTCGACATCACCATCAACAAGGGCGAGACGCTCTGCGTCGTCGGCGAATCCGGTTGCGGCAAGACCGTCACGGCGATGTCGATCCTGAAGCTGATCGCGATGCCGCCCGGCCGCATCGCAGCAGGCGAGATCATCTTCGAAGGTCGCGATCTGGTGCCGCTGACGAGCAATCAGCTCGACGACATCAGGGCGAAGGAGATCGGCTTCATCTTCCAGGAGCCGATGACCTCGCTCAACCCGGTGCTCACCATCGGCGAGCAGATCGCCGAAAGCCTGCGCCGGCACGAGGCTGTGACCAAGAAGCAGGCGCTCGAGCGCACCATCGAGATGCTGAAGCTGGTGCAGATCCCGAACGCCGAAGGCCGCGTGCACCATTACCCGCACCAGTTCTCCGGCGGCATGCGCCAGCGCGTGATGATCGCGATGGCGCTCGCCTGCAGGCCCAAGCTCGTCATCGCCGATGAGCCGACCACCGCGCTCGACGTCACCATCCAGGCGCAGATCCTAGATCTGCTCCAGGACATGAAGGAGCGCTTCGGCATGGCGGTGATGCTGATCACCCATGCCATGGGTGTCGTGGCCGAAACCGCGCAGCGCGTCGTGGTGATGTATGCCGGCAAGGTGGTGGAGGAGGCCGGCGTCGACGCTCTGTTCGCCGATCCGCGCCATCCCTACACGCAGGGCCTGATCCGCTCGATTCCGCGCATCGATCTCGATAGCGAGCACAAGACGCGGCTCGAGGCGATCGGCGGTTCGGTGCCGATCCTGATCAATCCACCGGTCGGCTGCCGCTTCGCACCGCGCTGCAAGTTCGCCATGAATGTCTGTATCGAAAAGGAGCCGCTGCTGCGGGAGATCGCGCCCGGCCATCGCATGGCCTGTCACCTCGGCGATACGCAAGTAGGAGGCGCGGCATGAGCGAGCCCTTGCTCCGCGTCAGCGGTCTGAAGAAGTATTTTCCCGTGCTCGGCGGCCTCTTGTCGCGCCAGGTCGGCAGCGTCTACGCGGTCGACGGCGTCTCGTTCTCGGTCAATCGCGGTGAGACACTCGGTCTCGTCGGCGAGTCCGGTTGCGGCAAGTCGACGACGGGGCGCTGCGTGCTGCGCCTGATCGAGCCGACCGATGGCGAGGTCGTATTCGATGGCCAGGACGTGCGCCAACTCGGCGGCAGCGATCTGCGCGCGATGCGGCGGAACATGCAGCTCGTGTTCCAGGATCCGTTTGCCTCGCTCAATCCGCGCATGACGGTCGGCTCGATCCTCGGCGAAGCCTTCATCATCCACAATCTCGCATCCAGCGCCAAGGAGCGCGAGGAGCGTGTCGCGGGTCTACTGGTCAAGGTCGGCCTCAAGGCCGAGCACATGCGGCGCTATCCGCACGAGTTCTCCGGCGGCCAGCGCCAGCGTATCGTGATCGCGCGGGCGCTCGCGGTCGAGCCCAAGCTGATTGTCTGCGACGAGCCGGTGTCCGCGCTCGACGTCTCGATCCAGGCCCAGGTGATCAACCTCCTTGAAGATCTTCAGGCCGAGCTGAACCTCACCTATCTGTTCGTGGCGCATGACCTCTCGGTGGTCGAGCACATCTCCGACCGCGTCGCGGTGATGTATCTCGGCCGCATCGTCGAGCTGGCAAAGGCGAGCGACCTCTACCGCAATCCGCAGCATCCCTACACCAAGGCGCTGCTCTCCGCCGTGCCGGTGCCCGATCCCAAGCTCAAGCGCAACCGCATCCGCCTCAAGGGCGACGTACCGAGCCCGATGAAGCCGCCCTCGGGCTGTCACTTCCATACCCGCTGCCCGATCGCCCAGCCGCGCTGCGCCGAAGCCGCGCCGGAGTTGAAGGAAGGCGCGGGAGGACATTTCGTGGCGTGTCATCTGGCCTAAGCTACCGCAAGGGGGAACGTATGGGCCAGGTACAGGACGTGATGCTCGGCGCGATTGATATTGCCGCGACGGACCGCGACGCATCGGCGCGGCGGGCGCTGTGGGGATCGGCGCTCGGCTACGCCATGGACGGGTTCGATCTTCTCATCCTCGGCTTCATGCTGACGGCGATTTCGAAAGACCTCCATCTCACGCAGCCGCAGGCCGCCTCATTGGTGACGGGCACGCTAGTCGGCGCGGTGGTCGGCGGCTTTGTCCTCGGCATGCTGTCGGACCGGCTTGGCCGCGTCAGGGTTCTGACCTGGAGTATCGTCCTGTTCGCGGTCTTCACTGGGCTGTGTGCGCTGGCCCAGGGCTACTGGGACCTGCTGGCCTACCGGGCCATCGCCGGCATCGGTCTCGGCGGCGAATTCGGCATCGGCATGGCGCTGGTGGCCGAGGCCTGGCCTGCGGCCAAGCGCGCGCGGGCCACATCCTATGTCGGGCTTGGCTGGCAATTCGGTGTGCTCACTGCGGCGCTGGTGACCCCGCTCTTGTTGCCGGTCATCGGCTGGCGCGGCATGTTTGCGATCGGCGTGTTTCCGGCGGTGATCGCCTACGTGATCCGGCGCAAGCTCCACGAACCTGACGTCTTCATCGCGCACAAGGCGCAGGCGGCGGACACCGGCTCGTCGCTTCGCGCGCTGGTGGCTGATGCGCAGACGACCCGGACCGGCATCGGAATGATCATTCTCTGCTCGGTGCAGAATTTCGGCTATTACGGCATCATGATCTGGCTGCCGAACTATCTCTCGACGCGGTTCGGCTATGGCCTGACGCAATCCGCGCTCTGGACCGCGGTCACGATTGCCGGCATGGCGCTCGGCATTTTCCTGTTCGGCCATTTCGCCGATCGTTTCGGCCGCCGTGCGGCGTTCCTGACCTATATGCTGGGTGCGGCGATCATGGTGGTGGTCTACTCGCAGCTGACGAGCGCCGGCGCGCTGCTGATCGGCGGGGCCGTGATGGGCTTCTTCGTCAACGGCATGCTCGGCGGCTACGGCGCGTTGATGAGCGAGCTCTATCCGACCGCGGCGCGCGCCACCGCGCAGAACGTGTTCTTCAACATCGGGCGGGCAGTGGCCGGCTTCGGCCCGCTGGTGGTCGGCATCGTCAGCGCTGCCTACGGATTTCCGACCGCGATCGCGGGGCTTGCGCTGCTTTACCTGATCGACATCGTGGCGCTGCTCGTGCTGATCCCTGAGCGGCGCGGCGTCGATCTCGTCTGAGACTGGTCACTGTTCGCGAAGCAGGCCGTGACCTGCAAGAGCTTGCCTGAAAGTTTCGACAGAGGTGTGGTGATGCGCAAAGAGGCCGGCTTCTCTGGCGCCGGCGACATTCGCTGCGAGATCGTCGACAAAGAGGATGGTCTCGGGTCTCACCTTGAGCTCTGAAGCGCAGAGGCGGTAACAGAGGGGATCAGGCTTGGCCGTCTTGAACTGAGCCGAGGTGTAGATCTTGGCGCCGAACAGCGGTCGCAATTCCGGCAGCAGCGTATCGATGTGATCGGCAACCAGCGTGGTATTGTTGGTCAGGACCGCAACATCGACGGTTCGGCGCAGCTGCCCGACAATCTCCAGCATCGCGCGATCGGCCTGCATTGAACAGCGTCGCGCCTCTACCCATTCGCCGAGCGACAGCGGATAGCCGATGCGCTCGCCGAAGCCTCGCAGGTAGTCGACGGGATCGAGCGTGCCGGAGTCGCCAAGCAGCTCGAAGCCACTGTCCCAGATCGCCTGGTGAACGAATTCGTCGGTCGATCCGGCAAGCTCTGCCAAGCGTGCGACGCGCTTTCCCCTGTCATAATCGCAGAGGACATTGTCCATGTCGAAAAGGATCAGCTTGATTCCATCGGTCACGGCAGCACTCTCGGCCCGGCCAGGACGTCCGGCCGCGATCCGAGTGATATCCAAGACGCTGCCGGGCGCAAGCCCGGCTCATCCTTCCAGCGTGAAGCCGACGCGCAAGGTCACTTGGTAGTGGCGTACGGCACCGTTCTCGATGTGGCCGCGAGTCTGCACCACCTCGAACCATTTCATCTCGCGGACCGTTTTGGACGCGCGGCTGATCGCGTTCTTGATCGCGTCCTCGATCGAGGTCTCCGACGATCCGACCAGTTCCAGGATCTTGTAGACATGGTCCTTCTCAGCAGTGGCCATCGCGAGCCTCCCTCGGTTGCGCTGCGGCGTTTTGCCGTCGCGTCGAGTCTGAACGGGCACCGGCCGATCCGGTTCCGTTCCCCGCGATACCTCTGCGCGCGCGAAGCTAAGCGGGCTCGCTGTGCAGGCTGGCTGCCGCAGGCCTGGCCTCGCGCAGCAGGACCCACAGGAGCATGGCGAGCACCGCCATCAGGGCGAAGCCTCCGATGGCCGGCGTCATGGTGCGCTCCAGGCCGCCCGCACCGACGTTCTCCGCGGACAGCCGGGCCGACTGCAGCAGCCCGTAGGCGTTGGCGAGCAGCAGGAGGGCGTAGATCGCGCCGCGCTCGCGCGGGCTCGCCAGCCCGGCAAGGTCTGGAAGCAGCAGCGCGAGCCCGATCCCGACGATCGGCAGGTCGTAGTCGTAGGCATAGGGGCTGATCATCACGGATGCGACCGCGACGATGCCGAGCGCGAAGCGGGCCGACGGTCCGCGCGCAATGGCGAGAGCGACGGCGACGAGCGCCAAGGCTGCCGTGGCCATCTGCCCCCAGAACGCGCCGGCAGGCGGGAGGCCGGCCGTGTACAACGCGGCATAGGCCGAGATCATGCGGAACAGCTGATAGCGGCCTTCCTCGAGATAGCTGGCTGCTTCGCGAATGCTGCCGAGCCAGGCGGTCCAGATCTGCGGACCGAAGGCGAGCGTGCAGGCGAGCGAACTCGCGATCACCACGCTTGCGGCGGCCAGCACCGCCGGCCAGCGGCGCGTCAGCAGCATGTAGATGCCGGCGGCAACGGCCAGATGAGGCTTGATGACCATGAGGCCGAGGGCGACGCCTGATAGCACGGGGCGCCGCTCCACATTGATGCAGACCAGTCCGATCAGCGCGCCGGTCAGGACGCCATTCTGGCCGATGCCGATCGTGATCGCGATAGCCGGGAAAAAGACGATGAGCACGAGTGCGAAGTTGTTTCCCGCGATGACGCGCAGCGTCGCCAGATAGGCCGCCAGCGTGATTGTCGTGAAGAGAAAATAGGCGGCCCAGCCCGGAAGGAGTGCGAGGGGACCAACCAGCAGGTCGAATGGCGGCGGGTAGGTCCAGGGCATGACGCCGGTGGTGCCGCCCGCCGCCGCCATCTGCATCTTGGTGAACGCGGCGAACTGATAGGTCAGGTCGAGATCACCCAGCCAGATCCGCTGCGCGACGATGTGGAAGGCGGCGAAGTCCGCGGTCTGGTTGCCGTACCAGAGGCCGCCTTCGAAGAATCGCCACGTCTTGAAAGCGAGGATGGCCACCAGCAGCGCAAGGATGACGCAGACATAGATCGCCCGCTTCCGGGGCGAGGCCTGGATCTGCTCCAAGGTTGCGGTGAGCATTGGTTCGACAATCTCTCGGGGCGGCATGACTTGCCATCTGCCGGCGAGATTGCGGAGGGAATGTTAAGGTCCGGTAACGAAACGATAAGGATTTGGCCGTGCCATCCGTCCTTGCTGGCTACGGATCCAGCTCCGTATCCCAGTAGAGATAATCCAGCCAGCTGTCGTGCAGATAGTTCGGCGGAAACAGGCGGCCGTTGCGGTGGAGCTGGTGCACGGTCGGCGCGAACGCGTTCTGGCGCGGGAACATCTTGGCCTGCGCCGGCGTGAGATTGCCCTTGCGCAGGTTGCAGGGCGAGCACGCCGCGACCACGTTCTCCCAGGTGGTCTGGCCGCCTTTGCTGCGCGGGATGATGTGATCGAAAGTGAGGTCTTCGGGCGAGCCGCAATATTGGCAGGCGAAACGATCGCGCAGGAAGACGTTGAACCGGGTGAAGGCGGGATGGGTGGTCGGCTTGACGAAGGATTTGAGCGAGACCACGCTCGGCAGCTGCATTTGCAGCGTGGGACTGTGAACCGCCTGATCGTAATGCGCTACGATATTGACGCGGTCGAGGAACACCGCCTTGATCGCGTCCTGCCACGACCACAGAGACAGTGGGTAGTAACTCAGCGGCCGGAAGTCCGCATTCAGCACCAACACCGGCCAACTGCCTTGCGAGACATGTGCGTTCAAGTAACGCTCCCGGCCTCCAATATACGCTGCGAAGCAGCATGTATTGACATACTACATGCAGCGTGACGGGATTGTGAAGCCCGTTGAGCGACTTATTCAGGCGCAAGCAATGCGGCGCCGAGGTGGCAAAGCGCTTAAAAACGACGTGATTTGGGAGGGCCATGCGGCCGGTTCGCCGCGCTGCTCGCGGCCATGTTCGGCGCGGCGTCTCTGCCGAGCTGAGGATTATCCGATACGTCGCATCGCCACGATGGTACCGTTCCCCGGCGCGCGGACCACCGAATACGCTGGCGGGGTTCCCGGCCGTCACCGAGCGTGTCGGCGGCACGGCCCGATGAGCCAGCGTTGAAAGCGCTTTATCCGAGCAGGGAAAGCATGTGGCCCTGCTCAGGCGGGATGCGTCCGTTCAGCGTATCGAGATAAATGCGCTTCACCGCCTCCGGCCCACGGCTCTCGACCACGCTCAAGCATCTTTCCAGCATCGGCGCGAAGCCCGACCAGGCCGTGCCAAAACGCTGCTCGATTCCACCCGGACCCCAATCCTTGGCGCGCTTGCGGATGTGGTCGGGCGCGAAGAACCAGCGTGGCTTGGCGCCGGGCAGGGCACCTTCGTCCGCATCGGTGGCGCGATGCGTCAGACCGACGCGCACTGAGGACTTCATCTGCTCGCCGAAGTGATGATGCAGCCCGGCCCGCAATGCGCTGCTCCCGGCCATGTCGACATAGGCAACCGGCTTGTCGGTCGGCAGCGAATCGATGCGCTCATAGGTGACGATTTCGTCGTAGCAGGGCAGCGAGCCGACGAAGCCGGTATTGCTCGCCGAAGTCAGCCCGATCACCTTGCGCCCGCGGCTGTGCAGAAGATGGGCAAGCCCGAACGCGGTCTTGCTCGAAGCGCTCGACAGCAACACGCTGCGCGCGCCAAAATCGTCGTTCTCGGCCAGAAAATCGTCGACCAGGAACGACAGCATGAACAGCGGCCGGAGCAGCGCCTGAAGGTCGCCCTGATGTCCGGCGAAAGCGGGATCGCCGGTCACCCGGCTATAGAGATTGTAGACCGGCGACACCTGCTTGCGGTGCTCGGCGCCGTCACGAAGCGAGCGCCTGCTGACGTCTGCGGCTTCTACGACGAGATGTGTCGCCATCGGGAAATAGCCGAACAGTCTTTCGCCCACGGTGATACCAGGGTGGTTCGAGGCAATGACCTCGCCGAATCCCCACACCGGGATATTGCCGAACCCCTGTGGCGCCGGAAAGATCTGCCAGTATTTCAGCTGGTCGCCCATCACGGCATAGGTAATGTTGTTGGCGGTGAACGCGAACCGCTCGACCTTCACCAGAAGCGCATCCGCAGGCAGCACGGCGGCGTCCGGGAGGACGGTCTCGATCAGCTTGCATTGCGCGAGATCGTTGCGGGCGACGACGAAGTCCGTCGATGTCATGGTGATGGTCCCGGCTTTTTCCGTGCCGGTATCTTCTCTTTCAAGGTTGCACGCTTTGCAACAGCAACATTGTTTGAAACGATGTTCGCTTCGCCGGCGATGACGCCCTCGCGCTTCTTCACCGCGCGGTAGTAGCTCCACCACAGGTGCGCCGCGGCACCGCGCAACGGACGCCAGGGTTCGGCGAGCGGTGCCATCTGCTTTTCCGTCGGCCGCGCCTGAAGGCCAAGACCGATCTTGATGCCCTCCTGCACGGCGAGGTCGCCGGCGGGCCAGGCATCGCCATGGCCGAGGCAAAACAGGAGATAGACGTCGGCCGTCCACGGTCCGATGCCCGGCAGCGAGATCAGCGTGTGATGCGCGGCGTCGGCATCTTCTTCGGCGAGCACTTCGAGATTCAGCCGCTCGGCAATGATCTCGCGCGCGAGATGTTTCAGCGTCTTGATCTTGGCCGCGGACAGACCGAGCCGCCCCAGCCGGTCGGTGCGGGCGCGGCGCACGGCCTCATGGTCGAACGGATCGAACGCGGCCGACAGCCGCCCCCAGATCGCCGCCGCGCTCGCGGTCGAAAGCTGCTGCCCGCAGACGATATGGGCAAGCCCGGCAAAGCCCGGCTCGCGCCGCCGCAACGCCGGCATGCCCGCAATCTCCAGCACGGGCTTGAGGCGCGGATCGCGCTTCACCAGCGCACGGATCGCTTCTTCGAGGTCGGCTTGGGTCTGGAGGTGGATGGTCATGGTGATTTGGCAAACTCTCTCCGACGCCATGGCCCGGCCTGGCCCGGCCATCCACGTCTTTCTAAGCCCAAGCATTATTTAGCATGAGCCCTGGTCATGTGCGTCCACGAGTTAACGCGATCAGTCTGTGATACCGATGAACGTGGATGGCTGGGACAAGCCCGGCCATGACGAGATTCACTTGATGGCACCACCCGTTTTCCGATTTGCCCCCAGTCCGAATGGCCACCTGCATCTCGGCCACGCCTATTCGGCGCTGCTGAACTTCGACTGCGCGCAAAAGACCCGTGGGCGGCTGTTGCTGCGGATCGAGGACATCGACACGACACGCTGCCGGCCGGAATATGAGGCCGCAATCTACGAGGATCTCGCCTGGCTCGGGATCGCCTGGGAGGCGCCGGTGCGGCGACAATCGGAGCATCTCGCCGATTATCGTGCCGCGCTGGACAAATTGTCTGCACTCGGGCTCGTCTATCCCGCCTTTGAAAGTCGCGCCGCGATCGCAAGGGTCGTCTCGGCGCGTGAGGCGGACGGTCCGTGGCCGCGCGATCCCGATGGTGCTCCTCTGTATCCCGGCAACGCCAGATCACTCTCCAGTGACGAGCGCGAGCGCCTGATCGCCTCAGGCGCGCCTTATGCGTTGCGCCTCGACATGACGGCGGCGTGCGGGCGCATCGCCGGCCTGACCTGGAACGAGTTGGGTGAAGGCCCGGATCGCGAGCGTGGCATGGTCGTGGCGCGACCCGAGGCGTGGGGCGACGTCATCCTGGCCCGCAAAGAGACGCCGACCAGTTACCATCTCTCCGTGGTGGTCGATGATGCGCTCCAGGGCGTGAGCGAGATCGTGCGCGGCCAGGACCTGTTTCACGCCACCTCAGTGCATCGTCTGCTCCAGGCCCTGCTTGGGCTGCCCGAACCCGCCTACCGCCATCACCGCCTGATTCGCGACAGCGAGGGACGGAAGCTGTCGAAATCGGACCAGGCGACCGGTCTGCACGAACTGCGCACAGCCGGGGTGACGCCTGCCGGCATCTGCCAGCTGGTGGGATTAGGTCAAGTTTCTCTGGGGGTTAGCCAAACGCCGCCGTGACTCCAGGGGTTCCGCCGTGCCATGCTCAGCCGATAGTCCGGGGTTCGAAGAGGGTACTTCGAAGGGAATCTATGGCGGCGAAAACGCGCCCATCACGCACCACGCGGACGTCCAGGCGGGCCTCTCGGAAGGGGGCCCGGCCAACCGGCAATGTGCGCAAGCGCAGCACCAAGGCGGTCGCGCCCGACGTCGTCCAGGCCGCGCTCGCGGCCTTTGCCCATGAGGTCCGTACACCCCTGACCGGCATTCTGGCGATCAGCGACTTGCTGTCGACGTCCGATCTCGGTGAGCGGGAACGGCGCTGGGCCGACACCATCAAGGCCGGTGCCGAGCATTTGGCAAACCTGGCCACGCTGTTCGTCGATGCCGCCAAGACCGGCAACAGGGCGGCGAAGAGTGGCGGCACGCTGCGTCAGGATCTGTTCGATCTGCGGGCACTTGCCCGCAGCACCGGCGATTCGCTGGCTGGCCGCGCCGCCGCCAAGGGTCTCCACGCCGAAGTCGATATCTCCGACAAGCTTCCGGGTCTCGTGGTCGGCGATCCCGTCCGCCTCCGCGCCGCGCTCGAGAACCTGATCGACAATGCAGTCAAATTTACCGAGCAGGGCGGTGTGGCGATCTCGGTGGTACCCTGGCGCCCCGTCAAGGGCAGAGCAAGCAGCACCGCGAAGGCCAAGGATAAACGCCGGGTCGGTGTCGCCTTCTCGATCTCCGACAGCGGCATCGGCCTGACCATGGCCGAGATCAAGCGGCTGTTTCGTCCATTCACGCAGGCCAATGTCACCATCGCCTCGCGCTTCGGCGGTGCCGGGCTCGGTTTGTCCTCGGTGAAGCAGCTGGCGCGCGCGATGGGGGGCGATATCACGGTCGCTCCGCGCCGCGGTGGCGGCGCTACGTTTACGCTGACGGTAACGCTCGATGCGGCGGGCCCGGCGAAGCCGCGAAAGCTCGATGGTGACGAAGCGGATGCACTGGTGGCGCTGCGCGTGCTCAGCGTCGAGGACAATCCATTCGGCCGTGTCGTGCTGAACACGATCCTGACCGAGCTCGGACACCATGCCGAGTTCATCGGGCGCGGTGAGGATGCGGTGAGCCGGCTTGCGCAAGGCGGCTTCGATGCGGTGCTGATGGACATGGTGTTGCCCGGCATCGACGGCGTCGAGGCTATCAGGCGAATCCGCAAGATGCAGGCGCCGCTGGCTCAGATCCCGATCATCGGCGTGTCCGGCCGCGGCGAGGACGAGGCGGCCTCGCGCGAGGCGGGCGCCGACGCCTTCCTGGTCAAGCCTGTGTCCCCGCGGGCTTTAGCGACTGCGCTGCTTGAAGCGACACGCCGTGAGGAAGCCGTGACTTGATGATCGCAGCGTTGAGTTCACCGCCGTAGACGAAAATCGCAGCGATGAAATACAGAAACACCAGTGCGATGATCACCGACGCAAGCCCCGCATACATGGTGACGTAATTGTTAGCGAAGCGCGCAAGATACTGGCCGAACACGACGCCTGAGATCAGCGACGCCACCATGGTGAAGACGATGCCGGGCAGGATCTGGAGGAAGCTCCGGCGTCCCGCCGGCAGCCAGGCATGCAGGATGAACAGCGCCACCACCAGCGCGCCGATGGTGATGCCGTAGCGCAGCCAGGTCAGGATACTCTCGTTGGACTCGACGAACAGGGGAATGTGGCGCCGCGCCGCCTCGATGATGAGCGGGCCGAGCACGATCAGGAACGCCATCGCGAGCGCCGTGAAGGCCGCCACCAGCGTGTAGCCGATCGACTCCAATCGCAACCAGTACCAGCGTCGCATCTCCACCACCGCATAGGCGCGGTTGAGCGCGACCCGCAATGCCTCGACGCCGTTCGAGGCAAAATACACCGACAGCACTGCGCCGATCGTCAGCACGCCGGAGCGGGTGGTGGTCAGCACGTCGTGGACTTCGCCCGAGATCGAATCGGCGACCTGCTTGGGCCAGACCTGAAGCATCAGGCTGGCGGCCTGGTCGGCAAGCTCCTTGGAGCCGAAGAAGCCAGCCAGTGACGTCAGAACGATCAGGAACGGGAATAGCGCCATCAGCGTCGACAGCGCGATGTGGCTCGCAATCGCCCAGCCGTCGTCGGCCAGGAATGTGTAGAAGGCGTCCTCCACGACGCAGTAGATGGCGCGGATGGCTTTCACGGTGTGCCCCGGAGCAACGTTGCTCTTGCTCCGCTTGCGGCCCCGATTCCGGCCTCTCCCCGCAAGCGAGGCGAGGCGAAGAAGGGGTATGCGCGCAAATCGGAAATCATCCAGCCAGCTTCTGACATTATTGGCTCAAAAGCCAGATTGGGAACGCCATGGCGCAGCGCCGCACACGGTGTTATCACCCCCAAATGGCATCTCTCCTGAGTACTTTCATCCTGCCGATCGCCGTGGCCGCCGTTGCGGTGGTGCTGCTGCTCGGCCTCGTCAACATGATGCGCGGTGGCTCGCCCAACACCTCGCAGAAGCTGATGCGCTGGCGCGTGCTGCTTCAGTTCGTGGCCATCGTCATTGCCATGATCGCGGTCTGGGCGATGGGACGCTGAACATGGTCGTGCTCAACCGCATCTATACCAAGACCGGTGACGACGGCACGACAGCGCTGGGAACCGGCGAGCGCCGTCCGAAATACGATTTGCGCATCGCCGCCTATGGCACGGTCGACGAGACCAATGCTGCGATCGGCGTGGTGCGCCTTCACACCAAGGATGCGCCGGAGCTCGATGCGATGCTCGGCCGCATCCAGAACGATTTGTTCGATCTCGGCGCCGATCTCGCGGTGCCCGAACGGGAAGGCAAGGCGGAACGTCTGCGGGTGGTGGCGAGCCAGGTCGAGCGGCTCGAGCACGACATCGATGCGCTCAACGATAAGCTTGCGCCGCTCACCTCCTTCGTGCTCCCGGGGGGGACCCCGGCCGCCGCCTACCTCCACGTCGCCCGCACGATTTGCCGCAGGGCGGAACGTGTGATGGTGGAATTGGCGGCCCAGCCCGGCGAGCCCGTGGGCGCCGCTGGCATCCAATATATGAATCGCCTTTCGGACTTCCTGTTCGTGGCGAGCCGCGCTGCCAATCATGATGGCGCCGGCGACGTGCTCTGGGTTCCGGGCCAGAATCGCTGACCCATTGAAGGGGCGCATTTCAGGGGGCTAAAATTAGCCTTCTTCGCGCGTTGACCGGGCCGGATCAGGCCTTTAGGTTCCGCGCCAGTTGAATAACCCCCTCCTAAATTGAGTGAAAGAGGATCGATGAAGGTCTTAGTGCCGGTAAAGCGGGTGGTCGATTACAACGTCAAGGTCCGCGTCAAGGGCGATGGATCGGGCGTTGAACTCGCCAACGTCAAGATGTCCATGAATCCGTTCGACGAGATCGCGGTCGAGGAAGCGCTGCGTCTGAAGGAAGCCGGCAAGGCGACCGAAGTCGTAGTGGTCTCCATTGGACCGGCGCAGGCGTCGGAGACGATCCGCACCGGTCTCGCCATGGGCGCCGACCGCGGAATCCTGGTGAAAGCCGAGGGCGCCGTCGAGCCGCTCGCGGTCGCCAAGATCCTGAAGAAGGTTGCCGAAGAAGAGCAGCCCGGCCTGATCATCCTGGGCAAGCAAGCCATCGACGACGACAGCAATCAGACCGGCCAGATGCTGGCCGCGCTGCTGGGCTGGTCGCAGGCGACCTTCGCCTCGAAGCTCGAGGTCGAAGGAAGCGATTTCAAGGTCACGCGCGAGGTCGACGGCGGTCTCCAGACCGTGAAGCTGAAGGGACCTGCGATCGTCACCACCGATCTTCGCCTCAATGAGCCGCGCTATGCGTCGCTGCCGAACATCATGAAGGCCAAGAAGAAGCCGATCGCGGAGAAGACCGTCGCCGATTACGGCGTCGATGTCGCCGCACGTCTCGAGATTCTCAAGACGACTGAACCGGCGGGCCGCAAGGCGGGCGTCAAGGTCAAGGACGTCGCCGAGCTGGTGTCGAAACTCAAGAACGAAGCCGGGGTGCTCTGATGACGACGCTTCTGATCGCCGAACACGACAACGCGTCGCTCAAGGATGCGACCAACAAGGCCCTGACCGCGGCCGCTGCGCTCGGCGCGGAGGTCGAGGTTCTGGTCGCCGGCCAGAATGCCAAGGCCGCGGCGGATGCCGCTGCCAAGCTCGCTGGCGTCAAGAAGGTGCTGCTCGCCGACGGCGAGACCTACGCACACGACCTCGCCGAGCCGCTGGCCGCACTGATCGTCTCGCTGGCTCCGGCCTATGACGCCATCGTCGCGCCCGCGACCTCGCGCTTCAAGAACGTGATGCCGCGCGTCGCCGCGCTGCTCGACGTCATGCAGGTCTCGGAGATCATCAAGGTGGTCGCGCCCGACACCTATGAGCGTCCGATCTATGCCGGCAACGCCATCCAGACGGTGAAGTCGAAGGACGCCAAGAAGGTCATCACGGTCCGCACCTCGACCTTCGCCGCGGCAGGCGAGGGCGGCAGCGCGCCGGTCGAGAGCGTATCGGCGGCGGCCGATCCGGGCCTGTCGACCTTCGTCGGCGAGGAAGTCGCCAAGAGCGACCGTCCCGAGCTGACCTCGGCCAAGATCATCGTCTCCGGTGGCCGCGCCATGCAGAGCCGCGAGAACTTCGCCAAATATATCGAGCCTCTCGCCGACAAGCTCGGCGCCGGCGTCGGTGCCTCGCGCGCGGCGGTCGACGCCGGCTATGCGCCGAACGACTGGCAGGTCGGCCAGACCGGCAAGGTCGTGGCCCCCGAGCTCTATGTCGCGGTGGGCATTTCCGGCGCGATCCAGCATCTTGCCGGCATGAAGGACTCCAAGGTGATTGTCGCCATCAACAAGGACGAGGACGCGCCGATCTTCCAGGTTGCCGATTACGGCCTGGTCGCGGACCTCTACCAGGCGGTTCCGGAGCTGACCGCCGAACTCGGCAAGCTCGGCAAGTAAAAGCCGTTCAAAACACCGGCCGGAGGTATAAACTCCGGCCGGTGTTTCATTTCTGAGGCGTTTTCTTTGGCGTGGGGCGCGCCTTCGAAGCGATCCAATCTAGGTTTCGAGCCAGGATTCTGATCTAATCGGGTTTCTGATCAAATCGGTCCTCCCGGCTCAGGGGATGTGGCAGGGCGCGATATGCGCGCCGTTCCGGTGGATGACATTATGGCGGCAGTAATCAAGAAGATCGGCGTAATCGGCGCGGGTCAGATGGGCAATGGCATCGCGCATGTCGCGGCCTTGGCCGGCTTCGACGTGGTGCTCAACGACGTCTCGGCCGACCGCCTCAAGTCGGGCATGGCTACCATCAACGGCAATCTGGCGCGCCAGGTCTCCAAGAAGGCCGTTACCGAGGACGACAAGGCCAAGGCAGTTGCGCGGATCAAGCTCGCCGAGAAGCTGGACGACCTCGCCGATTGCGACCTCGTGATCGAGACCGCGGTCGAGAAGGAAGAGGTCAAGCGCAAGATCTTCCACGACCTCTGCGCGATCTTGAAGCCGGAGGCGATCGTCGCCTCCGACACCTCCTCGATCTCGATCACCCGCCTTGCCGCCGCCACCGACCGGCCCGAGCGCTTTATCGGCATTCACTTCATGAATCCGGTCCCGCTGATGGAACTGGTGGAGCTGATCCGCGGCATCGCCACCGACGATTCCACCTTCGAGGCGTCCAAGGAATTCGTCGCCAGGCTCGGCAAGCAGGTCGCGGTTTCCGAGGATTTCCCGGCCTTCATCGTCAATCGCATCCTGCTGCCGATGATCAACGAGGCGATCTACACGCTGTATGAAGGCGTCGGCAACGTCGAGGCGATCGATGCGGCGATGAAGCTCGGTGCGCACCACCCGATGGGCCCGCTCGAGCTTGCCGATTTCATCGGCCTCGATACGTGCCTGTCGATCATGCAGGTGCTGCATGAGGGGCTCGCCGACTCAAAGTACCGGCCATGCCCGCTGCTGGTGAAATACGTCGAGGCCGGTTGGCTTGGCCGCAAGACCCAGCGCGGCTTCTACGACTACCGCGGCGCCAAGCCGGTTCCGACGCGGTAGGCATCTCCCCATCTGTGGCAATTCATGTCGCATTAACGCCTCGCGCCTAGGCTGCGGCCGGTACGAGGGTTCGCGTAATGGACATGATGGCGATGGTCAGCACCATGCTGGCCGCCCAGCAAGGCGCGCTGCAATCGAATATCGCAGCAACCGTGACAAAGCAGAACATGGACATGGAGAAATCCACCGTCCTGACGCTGCTGGGCGCCGGTCAGCCTTCCCTTGCCAATGTCGGCCCCGGCGTTGGTGGCAATTTGAACGTGACCGCCTGAACGCCCCTAAAGCGACGCGGCAGCCGGGCTTAATGCCGCCCGAAGCAGCTTGAGCGCATCGTCGCTCGCCCATTCCGCCGGTCCCGCGATGGTCGCAATCTCGCAGCCCTGCGGGTCCACCAGCACCGAGGTCGGCATGCCCAAGGCCCGGCCTATAGATTTAAGATCCTGAAAAACCTTGGCTTTCTGGTCGTTGAAGTAACCGAGCCGGGTCAGATTGGCCTCTTTCAGGAAGGTCTTGGGCTTTTCGGAATCGCGGGTGTCGATATTGATCGCCACCACCTCGAAATTGGGCCCCGCCAGCTTGGCCTGGAGCTGGTCCAGTGCCGGCATTTCTTTTCGACACGGCACGCACCAGGTGGCCCAGAGGTTCACCAGCAGGGTCTTGCCGCGGAAATCGGACAGTTTTTTCGGCTTGCCGTCGGCGTCCTCAAAAGTGAGATCGGGCAGCTTCAGGGGGGCGCTCGCCATGGTCAGCGCCGCCACCTCGCCATGGGCGAGCGGGGCGATCCTGTGCGCCGTCGCGACCGCCGGTTTGCAGGTTGGATCGCCTGATGGCGCCCGGCTCAGGCCCAGCCCGTACAGCGCGGCGAAGCCGGCCAGGCCGCCAACCACCACGGTGGCGATGACCATCGGGATCCGGCGCGTGGCGGAGGGTTTTGGGTCGAGCATATCGTTTGTCATCCGGTCGCAGATATGGCTATCAGGGGCCTCTTAATACGGCTGGCCTTCGCCAGCAAACGTGCGGCAAATCAAGGCGTGAGCAGGGGATCATGAGCAACAAGATGTGGGGCGGCCGGTTCTCGGAGCGTCCCGATGAGATCATGGAAGAGATCAACGTCTCCATCGACGTCGATCGTCACCTCTTTGCCCAGGACATTGCCGCGTCCAAGGCTCACGCCGCGATGCTGGCCGGTCAGGGCATCATCACGGCCTCTGATGCGAAAAATATCGGCAAGGGTCTAGACACGATTTTGTCAGAGATCGGCAAGGGGAGCTTCGAGTTCAAGCGCGCGCTTGAGGACATTCATATGAATGTCGAGAGCCGCCTGTCCGAGTTGATCGGCCCCGCCGCCGGCCGCCTGCACACCGCGCGCTCGCGCAACGACCAGGTCGCGACCGATTTCCGTCTCTACGTCCGCGACATCGTCGACGAGACCGATGCCGCGCTTGCCGCGTTCCAGCAGGCGCTGGTGGACCGCGCGCTGGAGCATGCCGGCACGGTGATGCCCGGCTTCACGCATCTGCAGACCGCGCAGCCGGTGACCTTCGGCCACCACCTGCTCGCCTATGTCGAGATGGCCGCGCGCGACCGTGGCCGTTTCCAGGATGCGCGCAAGCGGCTCAATGAATCCCCGCTGGGCGCCGCCGCGCTCGCCGGTACCTCGTTCCCGATCGACCGTCATGCCACCGCGAAGGCACTCGGCTTCGACCGGCCGATGGCGAATTCGCTCGATGCGGTGTCCGACCGCGACTTCGTGCTGGAGATGCTGTCGGCCGCCTCGATCTGCGCGGTGCACATGTCGCGCTTTGCCGAGGAGATCGTGATCTGGACCTCGCCGCTGGTCGGCCTCGTCCGCCTCAGCGACAAGTTCACCACCGGCTCCTCGATCATGCCGCAGAAGCGCAATCCTGACGCGGCCGAACTGGTCCGCGCCAAGACCGGCCGCGTCATCGGCGCGCTCAATGGGCTCCTGATCGTGATGAAGGGCCTGCCGCTCGCCTATCAAAAGGACATGCAGGAGGACAAGCAAGGCGCCATGGAGGGTTTTGCGGCCTTGTCGCTGGCGATCCGCGCCATGACCGGCATGGTCCGCGACCTTGTGCCTGACGAGGCGAAGATGAAGCTGGCGGCGGGCGAGGGCTATGCCACTGCGACCGATCTCGCCGACTGGCTGGTGCGGACGCTGAAAATGCCGTTCCGCGAGGCCCACCACGTCACCGGCCGGATCGTGGCCAAGGCCGCCGCAGGCGGCGTGGCGCTGCACGAGCTGCCGCTGCAGGAGATGCAGGCAATCGAGCCCAAGATCACCAAGGACGTGCTCGGCGTGCTCTCGGTCGAATCGTCGGTGAAGAGCCGCACCAGCTTCGGCGGCACCGCGCCGAAGAACGTGACGTCGCAGGCGAAGAGCTGGCTGAAGCGGCTGGAAAAAGAGCGAAAATTGGGCTGAAGGCCAAATTTCGCTTATGTTTCATGGTCATCCGGCTCTCGCCAGAGCGCGCCAATCTCTGTATGGTGCGCCTCGCGTAGTGGGGATTTCGTCGTGACGTCAAAGTTTCGCCCGGCCGGGTCGGGGTGGGCCATCATTGTCCTGAGCGTGAGCGCGCTTGCGCTCGCCGGCTGCGGCCGCAAGGGTCCGCTGGATCTGCCGCCAGGCGCCTCCAGTGCGTCCACGGCCAATGTCGCAGCGCCTGGTGACACCGAGACCGAAGCCCAGAAGACGCCGAGCGTGTTCAATCCAACCTACGGCGCGGATGCCGCACCGGCGGCGACCCGGGGCCGGAAAAAACCGTTTATCCTCGACCCGCTCCTGGACGAATCTCCCGGCAAGAGATGAGCCGGGATTAGCTGAGCCAACGCCATGAACCATTTCGACTATCGCAACGGCGTGCTGCACGCCGAGGCGGTGAACCTGTCCGAGCTGGCCGCAACCGTCGGCACGCCGTTCTATTGCTATTCGACCGCAACGCTGGAGCGGCACTACCGCGTCTTCACGGAGGCCTTTGCCGGCGAGAAGGTGCTGGTCTGCTACGCCATGAAGGCGAACTCCAACCAGTCGGTGCTGCGCACGCTGGCCAAGCTCGGCGCCGGCGCGGACGTGGTCTCGGGTGGCGAGCTGAAGCGGGCGCTCGCGGCCGGCATTCCCAGCAGCAAGATCGTGTTCTCCGGCGTCGGCAAGACAGAGGCGGAGCTGCGGGCTGCGCTCGCCGCCGACATCCTTTGTCTCAACGTGGAGTCCGAGCCCGAGCTCGAGTTGCTGTCGCGCCTTGCGAGTGAAATGGGCAAGACCGCGCGTATTTCGGTGCGCGTCAACCCGGACGTCGACGCCGGCACCCACGCCAAGATTTCGACCGGCAAGTCCGATAACAAGTTCGGCATCCCGATCGTTCATGCCCGCGAGGTCTATGCCCGCGCGGCGAAACTGCCGGGGATCGAAGTGACCGGCACCGACGTGCATATCGGCAGCCAGATCACCGACCTCTCCAAGATGGAGACGGCGTTCCGCATCCTCTCCGAATTCGTGCAGACGCTGCGCGCCGACGGCCACACCATTTCGCATGTCGATTTCGGCGGCGGCCTCGGTATTCCCTACTACATGGACCGCGACGCGCCGCCGGCGCCGGACGTCTATGCCGCGATGGTCAAGCGCGTCAGCCACAATCTCGGTTGCACGTTGATGTTCGAACCGGGCCGCATGATCGTCGGCAATGCCGGCATCCTGGTCGCCAAGGTGATCTATGTGAAGCATGGCGACGGCAAGAACTTCGTCATCATCGATGCCGCCATGAACGATCTCATTCGCCCGACGCTGTATGAGGCGCATCACGACATCCTGCCGGTGGTGCAGCCGGCCGATGGTGCGGCCACGATCGTGGCCGACGTCGTCGGCCCGGTCTGCGAGACCGGCGATTACCTTGCATTGGACCGCACGCTGCCGACGCCCAAGCCGGGCGATCTCATCGCCGTCATGACATCGGGTGCCTATGGCGCTGTACAGGCCGGCACCTACAACACGCGGCCGCTGGTGCCGGAGGTGCTGGTGAAGGGCGATCAATACGCCGTGGTACGTCCGCGCATCGAGGTCGAGCAACTGATCGCGATGGACAAGCCGGCGCCGTGGCTGTGAGGCGTTGACGTAGCCCGAATGGAGCGGACGCGAAATCCGGGTTCGTGCCAAGCCTTCACAACCCCGGATTACGCTGCGCTCCATCCGGGCTACGAGACTGGCGTTATTTCTCGCCGCCGACGACGACTCCCGCCTTCTTCTCGATCGGCTTGATCGCCGCGGTGAAATCGGACTCGGCGCCTTCTGCGCTGATCACCGTTTCCCAAAGCCGCCCGACGGCATCGGCGACTTCCATCGACAGCCCGAGCTGCTTCATCTCCTCGAGCGCCAGTCGCACGTCCTTCACCATCAATCCGGTGGCGAAGCCGAAGTCGAACGACCGCGGCAGCACCGAGCGAGGAAACTTGTCGCGGCTCGCGGTGTTCATGCCGGAGCCGGCATTGATGACGTCGATCATCACGGCCGGGTCGAGCCCGGCTTTCACGCCCATCACGACCGCTTCCGAGGTCGCCACGATCGCGGTGGCCGAGAGGAAATTGTTGGCGAGCTTCATGGTCTGCGCCGCGCCCGGCTTTTCGCCGATGAAGAATACCTTTCCGATCACGTCGAGCGCGGGCTTCAATAATTCGAACTCCGCCTTCGGCCCAGACACCATCACCGCCAGCGTGCCCTTCTCGGCGCCGCCGACGCCGCCCGACACCGGGCAGTCGATCTGCACGATATTGCGCTTCGCCAGCAGGCCGTGAATTTTCGAAGCCATCTGGGAGCCCACGGTCGACAGATCGATGAAGCGCTTGGCGCGGCTTCCCTCGATCACGCCGTTCGCCCCCGTCGCGACTTCGAGCGACGCTTGCAGGGACGGCAGGCTCGCCATCACCGTCTCCACCTTGTCGGCCACGTCCTTTGGCGATGTCGCAGCCGTGGCGCCCCACGCGACAAGCTTGTCGACGGCCTCCTTGCGGCTGTCGAACACGACGAGCCTGTGCCCGGCCTCGATCAGCCGCCGCGCCATCGGGAAACCCATGTTTCCGAGGCCGATGAATCCGATGTCCATGGTGTTAATTCCTTCCCATCGTCATTGCGAGGAGCAAAGCGACGAAGCAATCCGGTCTATTTCCGCGGGGAGTTCTGGATTGCTTCGCTCCGCTCGCAATGAAGGAGCAATAGAGTTGAGGGCGGTCAGCTTGGCTCACGCCTTCCCATCGATCTCCGCGAGCACCTCGCGCGCGATGCGAAAGCTGTCGACGGCCGCCGGCATGCCGCCATAGATCGCGACCTGCATAAGGATCTCGCGGATCTCGTCGCGCGTGACGCCGTTGGTGAGCGCGCCTTTCAGATGGGCGCGGAATTCGTGCTGGCGGTTGAGGATCGCGATCATCGCGATGTTGAGCATGCTGCGGGTCTTGCGCGGCAGCTCCTCGCGGCCCCACACCGTGCCCCAGCAATATTCGTTGAGCATCTCCTGGAACGGACGGTTGAAGTCGTCGACGTTCTTCAGCGCGTTGTTGACATAGGCCTCGCCCAGCACCGCTTTGCGGACTTCCAGGCCCTTGTCGTGCATTTTCTTGTCCATGGCGCTTCCTCTATTTCCCTGGGATTTCCTCGGGATGATGGCGCGGAAACTACGGGGTTGCGCCGGGCCAGTCACGTCCTCGTGTTATGCGGGAAAAGGGGTGCCTCCCGTACGGGAACGGATGCCTCAGTGCTGCCGTTGTGGTAGGCTTCTCTACCGGGCAACCTGGAGAGTTGATTGAACGGCGTCACCCCCGACCCGTCAGACCCGATCCGCGATGGCGACGCTCTGTCGCGGTTGAAGCTGGCGCAGGCCCTCAAGCGGTCCACTTATGCCATCGCGTGGGAGCGTGCCTGGCCAGCTCTGGCGCGTGTTCTCACCGTTGTCGGCCTATTCCTGGTTGTGTCTTGGGTCGGTCTGTGGCTGGTGCTGCCCTTTACCGCGCGTGCCATTGGCTTGGTCATTTTCGCAGGGCTTGCCGCTGGCGCCTTATTCCCGCTGATTCGTTTTCGCTGGCCTCGCCGCGAGGAGGCACTCGCCCGGCTCGACCGCGGCTCCGGTATCCGCCATCGCCCTGCGACCACGCTGACGGACACGCTGACCTCGCAGGACCCGATCGCGCAGGCGCTCTGGCAGGCGCAGCGCGAGCGCACGCTCGCCTCGCTCAAGCGCATTCGCGCCGGCTTGCCGCATCCGCGCCTTGCCATCCACGACCCCTGGGCGCTGCGCGCGCTGG
The DNA here is from genome assembly GCF_028128765.1 of Bradyrhizobium sp. CCBAU 51627. Classification (GTDB taxonomy): domain Bacteria; phylum Pseudomonadota; class Alphaproteobacteria; order Rhizobiales; family Xanthobacteraceae; genus Bradyrhizobium. The sequence goes on along the minus strand of NZ_LBJG01000023.1, from coordinate 130,432 downwards.
TCATGGTGATGCTGGTCGCGACCTTCTTTGCCGCTGGCGACGAGCGCGCGATGCGGCTCGGCGCGGCCTTCGACTGGAACGGTGTGCTGACGCCGACCAATGTCCGCGTCGACGCCTGGGTGACGCCACCGCTCTATACCGGCAAGCCGCCGGTGATCCTGTCGGCCGCCAACAAGGAGGCTGCGGCGCTGCCCGCGAGCGGCCCGCTCGCCGTGCCCGCCGGTTCGACCCTGATCGTGCGCTCCTCCGGCGGAAGCCTTGATGTTGTCGTGTCCGGTGGCCTCAAGGAAGTCGCGCCGACGGAGGCCACGCCCAAGGGCACCAACGAGAAGCATTTCGCCATCACCGGCGACGGCACCGCGCATGTCCGCGCGCCGTCGGGCCAGCCGCAATGGGCCTTCGCGGCGACGCCGGACCGCCCGCCGACGATCGCGCTCGCCAAGGATCCGGAGCGCCAGGCGCGCGGGGCACTCCAGCTCGTCTACAAGATCGAGGATGACTACGGTGTTACCGGCGCCGAGGCGCACGTGGCGACGCGTTCCGCCGATGCCGGCAAGGACGGCGATAACAAGCCGGCGGCGCGGCCGCTGTTCCAGCCACCGCAGTTTCCGCTGGTGCTGCCGAACGCGCGCACCCGCAACGGTGTGGGTCAGACGGTGAAGGATCTCAGTGAGGATCCCTACGCCGGTGCCGATGTCACGCTGACGCTCACCGCCAAGGACGAAGCGGGCAACGAAGCGAAGAGCGAACCGTTCAACATGCGTCTGCCCGAGCGGCTGTTTACGAAGCCGCTTGCGCGCGCGCTGATCGAGCAGCGCCGCATCCTCGCGCTCGACGCCAACAGGAATTCGGAGGTCTACACCGCCCTCGACGCGCTGATGATTGCGCCCGAGATGTTCACGCAGCAGACCGGGCAATATCTCGGCCTCTACAGCGTCGCGCGCCAGCTCGAGGCGTCGCGCACGGATGATGCGCTGCGCGAGGTCGTGGCAAGCCTGTGGGCGCTCGCCGTGACGATCGAGGACGGCAACATCTCCGACGTTGAGAAGGCGTTGCGCGCAGCGCAGGATGCGCTGAAGCAGGCGCTGGAGCGCGGCGCCAGCGACGAGGAGATCAAGAAGCTCACGCAGGATCTGCGGGCGGCACTTGACAATTTCATGCGCCAGCTCGCCGAGCAGTTCCGCAACAACAAGGATGCGCAGAATCTGGCGCGTCCGCTCGATCCGAACACCAAGATCCTGCGTCAGCAGGACCTTCAGAACATGATCGATCGCATGGAGCGCCTGTCGCGCTCCGGAGACAAGGACGCGGCCAAACAGTTGCTCGAGCAGCTCCAGCAGATGCTGGAGGGCCTGCAGATGGCGCAGCCGGGACAGTCCGGCGAGAGCGACATGGAGCAGGCGCTCAACGAGCTCGGCGACATGATCCGCAAGCAGCAGCAATTGCGCGACAAGACCTACAAGCAGGGTCAGGATTCCCGGCGTGACCGCATGCGCGGCAAGCAGCAGCCCGGCGATCAGTCGATGTCGGATCTGCAGCAGGATCAGCAGGCACTGCGCGATCGCCTGAAGAAGCTCCAGGACGAAATGGCCAAGCGCGGCCTGTCGCAGAAGGGCCAGAAAGGCCAACAGGGACAGAAGGGCGATCAGGGGCAGCCCGGCCAGGATGGCGATCAGGATGCCGACCAGGGCGACGATGACGGCGGGCTCGATTCCGCCGACAGCGCGATGGGCGATGCTGGTTCGAAGCTCGGCGAGGGCAATGCCGACGGTGCCGTGGACTCCCAGGGCAAGGCGCTGGATGCGATGCGCAAAGGTGCGCAGAAGATGGCCGAAGCGATGCAGCAGGGCGATGGCGATGGCCAGGGCGACGGTCCCGGCAATCGCGCCGGCCGCCAGCAGAGCGGCGGCAATCAGACCGACCCGCTCGGCCGTCCGTTGCATGGCCGCGAATTCGGCGACGATTATACCGTCAAGATTCCCGGCGAGATCGATGTCCAGCGCGTCCGCCGGATTCTCGAAGAACTCCGCCGCCGCCTCGGCGACCCCTCGCGTCCGCAGATCGAGCTCGATTATATCGAGCGGCTGCTGAAGGATTTTTAAGGGAAAGTCACCACGAGCGCGGAATGTGTGGGGACACCGTCGCCCGCTATCCCTTCTTCGCCGCCAGCGCATCCGCCACCGCCGTGCGGATGTCGGCCACCGAGAACGGTTTTGTCACGACGTCATGCACCAGCGCATTCAAATTCGACGCGCGCTCGCGCTGGTCGGCGAAACCCGTCATCAGCAAGATGGTCAGCTGGGGAAAGTCGCGCGCCGCGGAGAGGGCGAGCGCGATGCCGTCCATGACTGGCATCTGGATGTCGGTGAGCAACAGGTCGAACGCGCCGTCCTCGCGGGTCAGGATCTCCAGCGCTTCGGCGCCATCCTGTGCCGTGACGGTTTCGTGGCCGTCCATGGCGATGGCGCGCGCCACCAACTGGCGCATCGAATCCTCGTCATCAGCGATCAAAACTTTGGGCATGAGACCAACCTTGGGACCAACCTCCAACGCGGACCTTGCGAACCCGATTATACGCTGCCGCCGGCGATGTCGCGCCGGTTGAAGAACCGAACGTCGATATTGCGGCCTTCCGGCGGCGGCGAGGCGAGCCGCGAGCGGAAGAAGGCGCGCTCGCCGGGTTGCAGCACGGTCTGTTCCAGCACCGAATTCCAGGCGTAGATCTCGGCGCCTTGCGCATCGCGCACGGCGAATCGCAGGCGCGGTATATCCAGCGGCTTCTTGCTCTGGCCGACGATCACGCCCTCGATCACCAGCACCTGCTTACCGTCAACTGTCTCGGTCGAGAGCTTGACGTCCTTGAAGGCGAGACCGCGCAGGTTCACTTCCAGCCCAACCAGCTTGTAGAAGGCGGCCGTCTGCGGCAGGAGGCGGACCATGTCGCTGCGCCAGATCACCAGCGCCAGCACCAGCGCGCCCATGGCAGCGCAGGCAGTCGGCAGGCCGAAATGGGATTTCCGCCGGACCACGGCAGGGGCTGGCCGGCTCACCCTTGCTCCGCGACGGCTGAACAGGCTGCGGAACCAGGATTGGTGTCGCACGCCGACGACCTCCTCCTCGGCGGCCTGGGCTGCCGCCGACCACTCGTCCTCGGTCTCCGTGGCATCCTCGGTCGGCCAGTCGCTGGCGATCGAGGGGCTTTCGACCACAGGGGTGTCGGCGGCGCCATCGTCCTTGGCGTAGGAGTTCCACTGCTCGGCGAGGTCCGACTGGTCCTCCGCCTGGCTGGCTGCGGCCATGGCCGGCACGGCGGCTTCCTCGATGGCATCCTCGGGATGCGCGATCCAGGTCTCCTTGCAGCGGGCGCAGCGGACCGTCCGTCCATTGGCTCCCAGGCTTGCAAGCTTGATGGCGTAGGATGTCGTACAATGCGGGCAGACAATATGCATGGACGGCCTCGACGATGAACCTTGTCGCGCGGAACCGGACGCCAAGGATATTCCTAAGAAGGATGACTCCCGAGAAGGAATACTTCTAAGGATGCTGCCGGGGATGCTACAGGCCGACCGTTAACGAACCGGAAACCATAACGGTCGCACAACCCCTTGCAGCATGCGGCGAGACCTCGCTGACCGTGCGGCCTACGTCCCCTCTCGAACGGAGCTGAGCTTGGTTCGGTTCGAAAATGTCGGATTGCGTTACGGTCTGGGGCCGGAGATCCTGCGCGACCTCAGCTTCCAGATCCCGGCGCATTCCTTTCAGTTCCTGACCGGCCCGTCCGGCGCCGGCAAGACGTCGTTGCTGCGTCTGTTATTCCTGTCGCATCGGCCAACGCGCGGCCTCGTCAATCTGTTCGGCCACGACGTTTCCCAGCTTGGCAAGGACGAGATCGCGGATTTGCGCAAGCGCATCGGCATCGTGCTCCAGGATTTCCGTCTGCTCGACCACATGACGACCTATGAGAACGTTGCGCTGCCGTTCCGTGTCATGGGCCGCAGTGAATCGAGCTATCGCAAGGAGGTCATCGACCTGCTGCGCTGGGTCGGACTGGGCGACCGCATGGATGCGCTGCCGCCGATCCTGTCGGGCGGAGAGAAGCAGCGCGCCGCGATCGCGCGCGCCGTGATCTCGCGGCCGCAGCTCCTGCTCGCGGACGAGCCGACCGGCAGCGTCGATCCGACGCTCGGGCGGCGCCTGCTGCGGCTCTTCATCGAGCTCAACAAATCAGGCACGGCCGTCATCATCGCGACCCACGACATCGCGTTGATGGACCAGTACGAAGCACGCCGCTTCGTACTGCACCAGGGGCGGTTGCACGTCTATGAGTAGGACCGACGAACGCGGCGTGCTGGTCGATCTCGGACAGGAGCGTCCGCCGCTGCCGGCCAGGGCGCGCAACCTGTCGCCGATCGTGCCGCGCGCCTCGATCCACGGTCGTGCGCTGGTCGCTGTCGTCGCCATCATGACCTTTCTCGCCTCGATGACGACGGGCGCAGTGCTGCTGGTCAGCGCCTCCGCCGCGGAGTGGCAGTCGGATGTCGCGAGCGAGATCACCATCCAGGTCCGCCCGCAATCGGGGCGCGACATCGAGCGCGACACCGCCGCCGTTACTGAGGCGATCCGCGCGCAGGCCGGGATCGTCGAGGTCAAACCGTTTACCAAGGAGGAAAGCGGCAAGCTGCTCGAGCCCTGGCTCGGCACCGGCTTGTCGATGGACGATCTGCCGGTGCCGCGCATGATCATCGCGCGCGTGCAGCCCGGGACGTCGCTCGATCTCGGCGCCTTGCGCGCTCGGGTGACTCAGGTGGCGCCAAGCGCCAGCGTCGACGATCACCGCGCCTGGATCGAACGGATGCGCTCGATGACCAATGCCACCGTGCTTGCCGGCGTCGGTATCCTCGCGCTCGTCATCGTCGCGACGATCATCTCGGTTTCGTTCGCAACGCGCGGTGCGATGGCGGCGAACCGGCCGATCGTCGAGGTCCTGCATTTCGTCGGCGCCGGTGATCGCTACATCGCCAATCACTTCCTCCGCCATTTCCTCAGGCTCGGGCTCGAAGGCGGCGTCATCGGTGGCGGCGTCGCCATGCTGCTGTTCGGCTTCTCCGAGTCGATCGCCGGCTGGTTCTCCGGCACCCCGGTCGGCGACCAGTTCGCGGCCTTGCTCGGCACCTTCTCGCTGCGACCGTCCGGCTATATCGTGCTCGCGGTGCAGGCCGTGCTGATCGGGGCGATCACCGCCGTGGCCTCGCGCCAGACCCTGTTCGCGACGTTGAATGACGTCGATTGACTTGCTGTCTTCCTTCTCCCCTTGTGGGACAAGGTGGGCGAAGCGTCGGATGAGGGGTTCTGTCCGCGCGCACGAACGCCACCCGTCTCGCCGCCAGGGAGAGGGTGAAGAAACCGGACTCCACTTCGCCTCAAAACCTCCTAAAATAACTCGGGGAAGGGACTACCGACATCATATGACCTCGCCAACCGACGATCGATCGCCGAAACTGCCGCGCGGCTGGCTCCGCGCGACCGTCGTGTCGACGATCGCGTTCGCCTTCGTTGGCGCGGCGGCGGGCTTCGTCGCGTTCCTGTCGCAGTTGCGCGGCGCCGAGATCGCCCCCAGCCGCAAGGCCGACGGCATCGTGGTCCTGACCGGCGGCTCCTCGCGGGTGTCGGATGCGATGGAGCTGCTGGCGGCCGGCTACGGCAGGCGGCTGCTGATCTCGGGCGTGCACCCGACCTCGACGGCGAGCGACATCTCCCGGACGCTGCCGGAGAACCAGTCCTTCATGACCTGCTGCGTCGATCTGGACCGCACCGCGCTCACGACTCGCGGCAACGCGGCAGAGGCGCGGCGCTGGGCCGCGGGACGCGGCTTCCAATCGCTGATCGTGGTCACCTCGAACTATCACATGCCGCGCGCACTGGTGGAATTCTCGCACGCGATGCCGCAAACAGCGCTGATCCCGTTCTCGGTGGTTGGTGACAAATGGCGTGAGGAGCCGTGGTGGACGTCGGCCTCGACGCTGCGGCTGCTCTTGTCCGAATATGTCAAGTACGTCGCCGCCGAGCTCAGGGTCCGGCTGGAAGATTTCGGGATTGACCTTTCGCCTGAGATGTCGGAGCAGCCTGCGGGCCTGCAATCCAAGCGGCCCGCCACCGCGCAGGCGAATTGACCGGCAAATCTAACGGATCGTCGATGTTTTTGATTTTCCTGCGTTCGCTCATATTCAACGTGCTGTTCTACACCGTCCTGGTGTGCCTCACGATCGTGGCGCTGCCGACCTTCGCGTTGCCGCCGCGCGCCATGCTGAGCGTTGCCCAATGGTGGGCGAAGGCGACGCTGGTTCTGATGCGCGTGGTCTGCAACATCAAGGTGGAGTTCCGCGGCGTCGAGAAGATCCCCAAGGGACCTCTGGTGATCGTGGCGAAGCACCAGTCGTTCTGGGAGACCTTCGTGCTGCCGGGCTTCTTCGATCGCCCGATCTTCATCCTTAAGCGCCAACTCATGCAGATCCCGGTGTTCGGCCAATTCCTGGTCAAGACCGGGATGATTGCGATCGACCGCAATGCCGGGGTGAAGGCGCTGCTCGACATGACGCGGCGCGCGCGCGAGGCGGTGCGCGCCGGCAGACAGCTCGTCATCTTTCCCGAAGGCACACGCCGCGCGCCGGGCGCGCCGCCGGATTACAAGACCGGTTTTGCGCAGATCTATTCGTCCTGCGGCGTGCAGTGCCTGCCGATTGCGCTCAATTCCGGCCTGTTCTGGCCGCGCCGCACCTTCATGCGCTATCCCGGCACGCTGGTGGTGGAGTTCCTCGATCCGCTGCCGCAGGGTCTGCCCAAGGACGAGTTTCTCGCGCGCGTGCAGGCGGCCATCGAGGACGCGACCGGCCGCCTCGTCGAGGCGGGCCGGAAAGAGCAGGAGCAGTTGATCGGCTCGGCGCCGAGCTACGCGGCTTCGGGCGGCTAGCGGCTGTCCCTGTTGTCGTCGGGAGCTTGAGCATGCAGCGAATGCGCCTCGCCATGTAGCATTATCGCGAGCTGATGCAATTGCGCGTCGCGAAAGCCTTCGGCCTCGATCGCCTTTACGGTTGCCGTGACATAGTCGCGGTTGGCGCCGGATTGGCCATGGCCCTGGACGACATGACGGTGCTGATCCGCGAGCGACAGCCGTCCGGCATATTGGACATGGCCGCGATCGACGACGTAGGTGAGCGCGGAGACGCGCTGCCGCGCATCGTTCTCCAGCCAGACCGAGCGCATCACCTCGCGGTAGACCGACGTGACCTGCTCGCGCGCGCGCAGATACGCGACCACATCGGTGCGGTTCTTTTCGGCGACGCGGAAGGCGATCCCGCGGCAAGCGCCGCCGCGATCGAGCCCCAGCACCAGGCCCGGCTGTTCCGGCGTGCCACGATGGACGAAGGAATAGACGCAGAGCGCACGGTGCTCGCCGACCAGCCGCGCCGGAACGCGTTCCTCGAATACGAAGCCTGGCCGCCACATCAGCGAGCCATAGCCGAACACCCAGAGGTCGCCCTTGGCCGTGGTGATGGAGGGGAGGGTAATTTCCGACATTTCGGGCACGGCTACCAGAACCGGACTGCCATGCGAAGCGAATTCTCCGCCTTTCGGCCGAGGCCCGCCTCGCTTACATTTGACAAAATCTGGGGTCAAAGGGTCGCCGCATGTCCGATATGACCATTGCCGCAGGCCGGCGCTCCCGTTGGGGGCTTTTCATTGCTCCTGTTCTTCTCTTGATCCTTGCTGCCGCCTGGAGCGGCTTCTGGTTCTATGCGGCCTCGCAGGCCGAGGTCGTGGCCGACGCCTGGCGCGCGCAGGAGGCCAAGGCGGGCCGCATCTATGATTGCGCCAAGCGTTCGATCTCGGGCTTCCCGTTCCGCTTCGAGGTGCAGTGCTCCGGCGCCAGCGTCGCTCTGGTCTCGCAGAATGCGAGCAGGACGCCCTTCACGGCCAGGCTCGACAACATTCTGGTTTTGGCGCAGGTCTACGATCCCAAGCACGTCATCGCCGAGTTTTCCGCACCGGCAACGCTGACCGATGGTGTCACCCAAAACACCTTCGTGGTGAACTGGAGCAAGGGCCAAAGCAGCGTGATCGGCTTGCCGGCCGTGCCGGAGCGCGCCTCCATCGTGTTCGACGATCCGAGCCTCAACAGGCTTGATGGCTCGGTGCAGGTGCCGCTCGCGCGCGCCAAGCAGATCGAGCTGCATGGGCGTCTCGCGGACGGATCGACCTCCGATCATCCCGTGATCGAGACGGTGCTCCACGTCGCGCAGGGCAGTATCCAGGGCGTTCATCCCTTGCTCGCCGAGCCATTCGAGGCCGACACGCGTGCGAAGATCACCGGACTCACCGACCTCACGCCAAAGCCCTGGCCGCAACGCTTCCGCGAAATCCAGGCCGCCGGCGGTCACATCGAGATCGTGCAATCGCGGATTCAGCAGGGCGAGATGATCGCCGTCGCGGCCGGCACGCTGGGCCTCTCGGCGAGCGGCCGGCTGGACGGCGAATTGCAGATGACCGTGACCGGCCTCGAGCGCGTCATTCCCGCACTCGGCATCGAGAAGATGCTGGAAGAGGGCGTGCCGCAGGCGACGCTTGATCGCGTCGCACCCGGCGTCAAGACGCAGGACCTCAACAATTTGTTCGGTGCGCTCGATCGCGCCGTCCCCGGCCTCGGCAAGGTCATCAAGCAGAACGCCAATGCCGGCGTTGCCGCGGGCATCAATTCGATCGGCACCGAAAGCACGCTCGAGGGCAGGAAGGCGCGCAGCTTCCCGCTGAAATTCGTCGACGGGGCCGTGCTGCTCGGCCCGGTCAAGGTCGGCCAGATTCCGCCGCTGTACTGATCTGCGGTCACGGCGCCTTCGCGCCCTCGTGATGAAGAGGCGGCTTCGCATCGGGAATGCGGAGCCGCAAAGCCCGGTCTCTCTCTCTCTCTCTCTCTCTCCATGTCGGCCGCACGATGAGGCGAGCCGCACAGGCAGGAGAGATATCATGACCCCATCCAAGCTGTTCGTCGCCGCCATCGCCGTCACGGCCGCCTTCGCGACGCCCGCGTTCGCGCAGTGGCAGTCGCAGGAGCCGGCTGCGTACGCAGCCCAGTACCCGAACGGCGATCGCAATCTGTCGAGCCCGACAACGCGCGCGAGCGTGGCGTACGTGCCTTCTGCGAAATCACCGCGCCCCACGGTGATCCGCGCGACCAAGGGCAAATAGCCGCCATCCCCCTTGAGACCCAGCGCATCGCGGAGTTGGGCCCGGCCATGTCCCGGCCGGGCCTAATGCGCTGCATCACCTGCGCGCTTATCGCGCGCGTGCAGATCGGTCGAGCGATGAAAATATTCCGGACATGATCGTCAGCAAAACGTGATGCTGGAGGTAGGCGGCCCCGCGAATAATCGCGGCCGCATTCAAATCACTCCACACCAGGGAAGCAAGCACGCGCCGGGGGCGCAACCATCAGGACCTGCTTCCCAAGTGGAGGGAGGCTTACGTGCGGATCATCACTCGCGGACTCATGCTGGGACTACTCGCTGCCTGTTCGGGCCAGGCGCGTGCCGACGACAATGTCACGTCAGAAATCCAGGCGCTGAAGGCCAAGCTGAAGGAGCTGCAGCAGAAGGTGGATTCGGAGGCGCGCAAGACGCGCCAGGTCGAGGCCGTGCAGACCAAAGTCATGCCGATGCCGGGGACCTACAAGGCGCTGCCCGTCGAGGCATGTGCGGGCGGCAAGGTCTGCTATAAGGGTATCACGCTGACATTCGGCGGCTGGGTCGATCTCACCGGGATCTACCGCTCGCGCAACATCGCCTCCGACACCGGCTCAGTGTACAATTTCATCCCCTATCCCCAGGCCCACAATTTCTTTGTCCCGGAGACACGGTTCTCCGCGCGCCAGAGCAGGTTCTCGGTGCTGGCCGAAGGCAATGCCGACGCCGATACGCATCTCGCCGGCTACGGCGAAATCGACTTCGAGGGCGCAGCGCAGACGGCAAGCTCCGTTGCCACCAACTCGTTCAACCCGCGGATGCGCCAGCTCAGTCTCGAAGTTGACCGAACCGACCTCGGCCTGCACTTCCTGGCCGGCCAGTCCTGGTCGCTGAACGCGCCGACCAAATCCGGGATTGATCCGCGCGGCGTCGATGCGCCCGGCGTGATCGACTTCGAATCCGTTCCGGGATTTTTGGCGGCACGCCAGCCGGGCCTGCGCGTCTGGAAGGATATCGGACCCGAGTTCAAGCTCGCCGCGTCCGTTGAAAATCCGCAGACCGCCTTCTTCGGCGGTAACACCCCGGCAGTCGGCACGCCGGCGGTCGGCCCGCAGGGCGTGCTCAATCCGAATCTGCAGGTCAATCTGACCGGGCCGGGCGGCAGCTTCTTCAACAACCTCAACAATGTCAGCCTGAACCAGGTGCCTGACGTCACCGTCAAGGCGGCGTGGGATCCGCGGCTCGGGCCCTACAAGCTGCATGTCGAGACGTGGGCGCTCTATCGCCAGCTGTTCGACCGCTTCAACGGCGCCAACCACACCTACGACACCGGCAGCTTCGGTGGCCACGTCTTTGCCGAGCTGATTCCGAAGACCCTCGATCTCCAACTCTACGGCGCGCATGGTGTGCTCGGCCGCTTCACGGCGACGCCGTTCCCCGATGCGGCACTGGCGCAGGACGGCACGGTGCTGCCGCTGACGATCACGGCGGCCGCGGCCGGCCTGATCTGGCACGCAACGCCTGAACTCGATGTCTACAGCTACGCGGGCCTGGAGAAGGCCAAGGCCAATTTCACCAACGTCGGAACGGTGCCGTTCGGCTACGGCAATCCGCTCTACAACAACACCGGCTGCTTTACCGAGAATACGCCGCCAGCGACCTGTAACGGCAATACCAAGGAAGTCCGGCAGGTCACCGCCGGCATCTACGACACCATCTACCAGGGCAATTACGGCACGCTCAAAGCCGGCGTGCAGTACTCCTACACGCAACGCTTCGCCTTCGCTGGCGTCGGGGGCGCCCCCAAGACTGACGACAACATCGTCATGACGCAGGTCCGGTATTATCCGTTCTGATCTTCTGTGAGCGGCAATTGTCCGACGGTCTTCTGATCCTTCGGCTCGCGCACGTCGTCGCCCGGCTTGGCCTGGCGATGACGGGCGCGGTCGGCGCCACCTTCGGCGCCGCATTGCTGATGCGGACCGAACTGCCCTGGTTCGACACCGTCGAATTTACTGTCCTGCTGATCCTGCTCGGAATGATCGGCGCGTATCTCGGGATCGATATCCCGCGCTGGCCGCAGCGTCAGTCCGGCCCAGCGCATCGATCGCCCGTGATCGGCCTTGCCAGCGCGACCGGCACGTTCTCGCGGCTGGAGCCGGCCTGCTCTCGCTCTATGCTTTCGTGGTCGACGAGATATCCGATCCCGCCGGCAATCTCCTGTTCGGCATCACCTGGATGGTGGGAGTGTGCATGCAGATCGGTGCCGGCCTCGCCGGCCGCCGCCGCATTGCGCGAGTCCGGGACCGCAATTAGCCGGGCTTCTTGTCGAGCTGTCCGTGCTGTCGGCCGAAATCCGCGGCCGCCGAATCCTGGCCGATCTCGACGATGCCGCGGCGGATGGCGCGGGTGCGGGTGAAATGGTCGAACAGCGCCTCGCCGTCGCCGCGGCGGATCGCGCGGGTGAGCTTGGCGAGATCCTCGGTGAAGGTGCCGAGCATCTCCAGCACGGCGTCCTTGTTGGCGAGGAAGACGTCGCGCCACATCGTCGGGTCGGAGGCCGCGATGCGGGTGAAGTCGCGGAAACCACCGGCTGAGAACTTGATGACCTCCGACTCCGTCACCTGCGCCAGCTCATCGGCGGTGCCGACAATGGTGTAGGCGATCAGATGCGGCAGGTGGCTGGTGATCGCGAGCACGAGATCATGATGATCCGGCGTCATCACCTCGACCTTGGCGCCCATCGCTGCCCAGAACGCGCGCAAATGCGCGGTCGCCGCGGCATCGACGCCTTCCGGCGGCGTCAGGATGCACCAGCGGTTGATAAAGAGCTCGGCGAAGCCGGAATCCGGGCCCGAATGCTCGGTGCCCGCGACCGGATGCGCCGGCACGAAATGAACGGTCTTCGGCAGATGCGGCGCCATGTCCTTGACCACCGCGCCCTTGACCGAGCCGACGTCGGAGATGATCGCGCCGGGCTTCAGATGCGCGGCGATCTCCTGCGCGACCTCGCCGCAGGCGCCGACGGGAATGCAGAGGATGACGAGATCGGCATCCTTCACCGCTTCCGCATTGGTCGCCACGACCTCGTCGACGATGCCGAGCTCGAGCACCCGCGCCCGCGTTTTTTCCGAGCGCGCGGTGGTGACGATCTCGCCGGCGAGGCCCTGGCGCTTCGCAGCGCGTGCGATCGAGCCGCCGATCAGACCGAAGCCGATCAGCGCGACGCGCTGGAAGTGCGCCTGCTCGCTCATTTGCCGGCCATGAAGTCGCGCAAGGCCTCGACGACGAGGCGGTTGGCCTCCTCGGTGCCGATCGTCATGCGCAGCGAGTGCGGCAGGCCGTAGTTCTTCAGCGCGCGCAGCACGAGACCGCGCCTGGTAAGGAAGGCGTCGGCGTCGTCAGCGGTCTTGCCCTTGTCGGTCGGGAAGTGGATCAGCACGAAATTGGCGACGCTCGGGGTCACCCTCAGCCCGAGCTTGCCGATCTCCTCGGTGAGCCAGCTGCGCCAGGTCTCGGTGAACTGCTTCGACATCGCCTGGTGCGCAGTGTCCTCGATCGCGGCAACCGCGGCATACATCGCCGGCGTCGACACGTTGAAGGGACCACGGATGCGGTTGACCGCATCGATGATGTGCTCGGGGCCGAACATCCAGCCGACGCGCAGCGCCGCAAGGCCGTGGATCTTGGAGAAGGTGTGCGTCACCACGGTGTTCTCGGTGGTGGCGACCAGCTCGATCCCCATCTCGTAGTCGTTGCGCGAGACGTAGTCGGAATAGGCGGCATCCAGCACCAGCAGCACGTGCGACGGCAGGCCAGCGCGCAGGCGCTTGACCTCGTCGAACGGGATATAGGTGCCGGTCGGGTTGTTGGGGTTGGCGAGCCAGACCAGCTTCGTCTTCGGCGTCACGGCCTTGAGGATGGCGTCGACGTCGCAGGTCAGGTTCTTCTCCGCCGCGATGACGTTCCTGGCGCCGACCGCCATGGTCGCGATCGGATAGACCAGGAAGCCGTGCGTGGTCGAGATCGCCTCGTCGCCGTGGCTGAGATAGGTGTGGGCGAGCAGATTGAGGATCTCGTCCGAGCCGGCGCCGCAGATGATGCGATTGGGGTCGAGCCCGAAGGAGCGGCCGATCGCCTCGCGCAGCACGCGCGAGGTTCCTTCCGGATAGTCTTCCAGATGATCCGCCACGTGTTTGAAGGCCTCGATCGCCTTGGGCGAGGGTCCGAACGGCGTCTCGTTGGCCGAGAGCTTGAACACCTTGCGGCCTGGCTCGGCGACCGGGCTCTTGCCGGGCGTGTAGGGCGCAATATCGAGAATGCCGGGGTTCGGCACGGGGCGGGACATTTTCAACTCCGAAAGTGACTGGGGCGCGAATTTACGATTTCGCCCCGGTCGGGGGCACCGTATAGCGCGTTGCGTGGCTGCCGACGAGGGCCGTGGAGCGGACCGAGGCACCCGCTTCGATCAGGGCAGCCCTGATTTTGTCGATGCTGGTATCGCTCGTTGCGGAGACCAGCAGCGCCGCGCCGTCGAAGGCGGTATCGGGCACCGCCACGATCTCGGCGAGCGGCGACAGCGCGCGCGCGACCTCGGCGTTCCACCCCGACACGCGCACGCTGAAGGTCTCGACCTCCGTCACCACGGCGCTGTCGGCGACACGGGAGATCGCGAACACCGGCAGCGCGGCCGGATGGTCGGCACGCTCGACGAAGGGCATGCGCGCGATGATCTTCGGCGCGCCATGGGCTTCCAGCTCCAGCCACCACGGCGTGCGGCTGGAGGTCGCCGAGACCAGCGCCAGATCGCCCTTGGACTTCGCCACCGCTTCGACCGCGGCCTGGGCGCTGAAATGGGCGACGTAAGGCACCGTGAAGCCAAAATGGAAGCGTACCGAATCGCGCATCGCCGGCTCGCTCGCCGAGATGTCGGCGTGCACGGAGAACGGCGCTTGGACATAGGTGAAGGTCGAGATGATGACGCGCCAGATGCTCTCGACGGTGTCGAGCGGCAGGATGCCGCGATGGCGTTGCACGATCTCGCGCATCATCGAGGCCTCGCGCGCGGGCCGGAACGCCGAGCCGACCTCCTGGGTCTGCTTCACCTGGATCAGGCGATCGATGATGTCGCCACGCTGCATCAAGAGGCGGTGCATGGCCTCGTCGATCGCGTCGATCTCCTTGCGCAATTCCTGGAGCGATGGTGGCGCGGGCGGACGTTGGGACATGTCTGACTGGCTGTTGTGAGGGGGCGGTCGAGGTTCTGATTAGGCAGTCGGGGCAGCGAAAGCAAAGAGAAATGCGAAAGGAAATGAGACCTGCCGGGCCGAGGGACGGGAGACTATTTTGGTTGATCCGGACCGCGACTTGACGAAATCGGCCCAAACCGGTAGGTTTTTGCTTGTTCCGTGGTCATTTGAGCCGGCCGGCTTGCAGCCACGTTAAAAAATTCGCTAAACAGGCCGGGGACGCTTCCGATCCCGGCCGAGCCTATCGTTCAGGCCGGGTTTTTCATGGCCTGATGTCAGCGGCGCTCTGGTGGCAGTCGCAAACGAGGTCGATGATGGTTGGCGTCAAGTCCGTGCCCAGTCCCGCGATCAGTGCCGACGATCGCTCGCATGAGGTCGATCATCCGAGCTCGCAGCTTGCACTGTTCGGCACGGAGCAGCCGCTGCGGCTCGATTGCGGCGTCGATCTCACCCCGTTTCAGATCGCCTATCAGACCTATGGCGAGCTCAACGCCGACCGTTCCAACGCGGTACTGATCTGCCATGCGCTGACCGGCGACCAGCACGTCGCCAATGTGCATCCCGTCACCGGAAAGCCCGGCTGGTGGGAGACGCTGGTCGGTCCCGGCCGGCCGCTCGATCCCAGCAGGTATTTCATCATCTGCTCCAACGTGATCGGCGGCTGCATGGGCTCGACCGGCCCGGCCTCGATCAATCCCGCGAACGGCAAGGTGTGGGGCCTGGATTTTCCCGTCATCACCATTCCCGACATGGTGCGCGCGCAAGCGATGCTGATCGATCGGCTCGGCATCGACACGCTGTTCGCCGTCGTCGGCGGCTCGATGGGTGGCATGCAGGTGTTGCAATGGACCGCGGCCTACCCTGCGCGCGTATACTCCGCGCTGGCGATTGCCTGTGCGACGCGGCACTCGGCGCAGAACATCGCCTTCCACGAGCTCGGTCGCCAGGCCGTGATGGCCGATCCGGACTGGCACAATGGCGGCTACGCCGACCGCGGCATCCATCCGCATCGCGGCCTCGCGGTTGCGCGCATGGCTGCGCACATCACCTATCTCTCGGACGCCGCGCTGCATCGCAAGTTCGGCCGGCGCATGCAGGATCGTGAGCTGCCGACCTTCTCGTTCGACGCCGACTTCCAGGTCGAGTCCTATCTGCGCTACCAGGGCTCGTCCTTCGTCGAGCGCTTCGACGCCAACTCCTATCTCTATCTGACCCGCGCGATGGACTATTTCGACATCGCCGCCGACCATGGCGGCGTGCTGGCAAAGGCGTTCGCGGGCATCCAGACACGCTTTTGCGTGGTCTCCTTCACCAGCGACTGGCTGTTCCCGACCTCGGAATCGCGCGCGCTGGTGCACGCGCTGAACGCGTCGAGCGCGCGGGTGTCCTTCGCCGAGATCGAGACCGATCGCGGCCACGATGCCTTCCTGCTCGACGTGCCCGAATTCTTCGACATCTCGCGCGCCTTCCTGCAATCGGCCGGCAAGGCGCGCGGGCTCACCAGCAAGGACGGCTGACATGTCGGCGCAAGAAGTGCTGCCGTTCAACGGCATCGTGACCACGCAATCGGGAAACTATCGTGCCGACCATTTGCTGGTCGCCGAGATGGTCAAGCCGGGCTCGAAAGTGCTCGACGTCGGCTGCGGCGAGGGCGATCTGCTTCAGCTGCTGGAGACCCGCGGCATCGACGGTCGCGGCATCGAGTTGTCGCGCGAGGGCGTCAACCGCTGCGTGGCGAAAGGCCTCGCAGTGGTGCAGGGCGATGCCGACACCGACCTCGTAAATTATCCGGATGACGCCTTCGACTACGTCATCCTGTCGCAGACGCTGCAAGCGACACGACAGCCCAAGGTCGTGCTGGAAAATCTCCTGCGCATCGGTCGCCGCGCCATCGTGTCATTCCCGAATTTCGGCTTCTGGCGGATGCGCCTCCAGCTCCTGATCGGCGGCCACATGCCGCGCACGGAGAATCTGCCGGCCAGCTGGTACGACACCGCCAACATCCATTTTTGCACGATCAAGGATTTCGTCGAGCTCTGCGACGAAATCCACGTCAAGATGGAACGCGCCGAAGCGCTCGACCTCTACGGCCGCCCGCTGCGACTGCGGCTGCCGTGGTGGGTGTGGAATCTGTTCGGCGAGCAGGGCGTGTTTCTGCTGAGCCGGGGGATCGGAAAATAGTTCCTCCGTCCTTCCGGGGCGCGCGAAGCGCGAGCCCGGAATCCATTTTGCCTCAGCCTCTGCCGTTTGATGGATTCCGGGCCTGCGCCTGTCGGCGCATCCCGGAATGACGACTTATCCTAGCGCCATCGACCGCGGATCGCGCGCCGGCCAGCGGCCGGCTTCCACCAGCGTCACGAACCGTTCCACGCTCTCGTTGAATAGCGCGGGCTCTTCGAGATTGAGCACGTGGCCGGACTTCGGAAAGATCGCGAGGCCCGCGGCCGGCAGATGCTTTTTCAGGAACAGGCTCGGGCCGACGCATGGATCATCCTCGTCGCCGCAGATGATCAACGCGGGCGTCGTCGCGCGTTTGATCGCCTCGGTCATGGTATAGATCGACGGCCTGCCGCCCTGGAAGCCGCGCATCGTGTTGGCCGAGCCTTTGGCATCGTGCCGCGCCAGCGCGGTGTAGAAATCGGCGTGGCCTCGCGGATCCTTCACCAGGAAGGGAATCCGGCTCGGCGCCTCGCGCGTGATCTTGGCGACCTCGGCTGATCCCAGCGTCTCGAACTGTTCGGCATTGGCGCGGCACTGCTTGCGCCAGGCCTCCAGGTTCTCGAGCTCCGAGCCTGAGCCGACCCCGGCCAGCGTCATCGACAGCGCGCGCTGCGGTGCGTTCAATCCGATCTGGAGCGATGAGTAGGCGCCCATCGACAGGCCGACGAGATGCGCGCGCTGGATTCCGAGATGATCGAGCACGGCGAGCGCGTCGGTGTAGAAATGCTCGAAGGTGTAGACCTCACCATCAGGCACATCAGACGGCGTGTAGCCGCGCGCAGAATAGGTGATGCAGCGGTGGCCGCGCGAGAAGTAACGCATCTGCGGCTCCCAGTTGGTGTAGTCGGCCGCGAACTCGTGCAGAAAAATGATCGGCGTTCCCTGGCCCGCTTCTTCGAAATAGAGGCGGACGCCGTCCCTGGTCGTGGCGTGGGGCATTAATCGTTTCCCTCTCTTCAAGCCGTAGCTCCAGGATCGCAGTTAATGCTGATGTCCGCAATGAGGCAGCTCACAACAGTACTGACGCAAAATCATCGCAGCTATTCACCCTCGCCGCGTCTTTTTCTCGCCACATCCGGAAGCTTTACGGCCCGTCGGATGTCGGCCACCGCACGGGTTGACGGGAAGTGGGGTGTCAACGAAGGATGAAGAATGGCTGAGTTGTTTGCGTCTCGCCTGTCGCGTTCTGTTGCCGCGCTGGCGATCTTCTTCGCGGCTTTTGCCGCGTTCGTTTCCCCGGCCTCAGCGCGGCCGTATCATCGTCATAGCGCAGAGCGGCACGCTTACGTGCATCACGCCAGCAGATCTCATCACCACCGGCACATGGCCCGCAGCTCGCGCTTCGAGCGCAGCGCGGCGGCCTTGCAGGCAGGTGGATTCGCCAACACGCAGGCCAGCTATGATCCGAACGCCAATGCGGGTGCGAGCATGAGCAGTGGATTCGGCGGCGGATCGGGTCTCGTCTCCGAGGCGCGGCGATATCTCGGCGGCAATCCCACGGGACGCGGCAGCCTGTGGTGCGCCCGCTTCATGAACATGGTGCTTCAGAAGACCGGCCATCAGGGCACCGGCTCCGACATGGCTAGCTCGTTCGCACACTACGGCACGCGCGTCTCCGGTCCCCAGGTCGGCGCCATCGCGGTGATGTCGCGCGGCCGCCGCGGCGGTCACGTCGGCATCATCACCGGCATCGACGCGCAGGGGAATCCGATCATGATCTCCGGCAACAATGGCAATCGCGTCCGCGAGGCGCCGATCTCGCGCGGCCGGATCTACGCGTATGTGATGCCCAACTAAGGCGCGTTGCCGTCGTCATTGCGAGGAGCGAAGCGACGAAGCAATCCAGGCGGTCTCAGCGGATAGATCTCTGGATTGCTTCGCTGCGCTCGCAATGACTGAGTGTGGTGCGCCGAGGTTGGCTCACACCAGCTTCGGCTGCTCCACCGCAACCACATCACCCACGCCGATCTCGCCGTCGGCGATCACCTCGGCATAGATGCCGCAATCCATGTGGCCGAGATGGCGCGAGAGCGTCGGCGGAATGTCGAGATCGCGCACGGCGGTGTCAGGATCGACATTGGTGGCCGGACAACGCTTGATGCGCTTGACCACTTTCAGGCGGGCCTGTCCGATCGCGAGCGTCTGGTCGAGGAGATCGAGCTCCGACCAGGCCGGCCAGCCTTTGACATAGAGATTGGCGCGGAAGCGCAAGGGATTGACGGCAACGCCGCCGAGCATGGTCTCGATGGCCTGGACGCTATTGAGATTGATGATGGACACCACCTTGCGGGCGACGTCGGAAAAGCTGTGGCCGTGACCGGACAGCACCTTCGGCGGCCCTTTCAGCTCAGGCTGAAAATTCTCGCTGAAATAGATCTCGATCGCCTTGCGCCCTGCCGCGGTCTCGAGATCGCCGCTCGCGACGATCTGGCCGTCTTTGCGGATCGTCAGATGGTTCGTGGCGTCCTCGAACCGGCTGTCGAGAGACGCCAGCCGCTCGTTGCGCGCCAGCATCAGGAACTGGATCTTCGGCTTCCACTCGGGAGCTTCAGGGTCAAACCCGCTCGGGCCGTTCTCGATGGCGTAGCGGCGGTCGGCGGGCAGGGTCTGGCCTGACCGCAAGGGAACGCGGGACAGGGATTCGGGCGTCAGGCCCTTGATCGGGTAGCGGTAAAGGGCGGTGATCTCGGCGGTCTGGTTGGCTGTCATGCCGCTACTTAGGGGATTCGTCCCGCGCCCGCCAAGCGGGTCGATCAGCGCACGAAATTGTGAACTCGCCTCTTCCGATCCGAGGGCGCGCTTCCCACATCTGGGTCAGGTCGGCGCCAGCGTCGGCTGATAACGACCGTCGTCGGTTGAGGAATGTCAACGCGGCTAGCGGAAACCCAATGAAGATGCCGTTTGGGGTGCCTTGGAGGGCCCCATGGGCAGGCCGAGGGAAAGAAAAGCTATGAATATCGAGAAGTACACCGAACGCTCCAGGGGCTTCATTCAGTCCGCGCAGTCGCTCGCGATGCGCGAGGGGCACCAGCAGTTTTCCACCCTGCACGTCCTGAAAGTCCTGTTGGACGACAATGAGGGGTTAGCTGCCGGTCTGATCGACCGCGCCGGCGGCAATTCCCGCGCAATCCTGAAGGCGACCGAGGATGCCCTTAACAAGGTGCCGAAGGTCAGTGGTGGCGGTGCCGGCCAGATCTATCTGGCCCCGGAACTCGCTCGCACCTTCGATGCCGCTGAAAAGGCCGGCGAGAAGGCCGGCGACAGTTTTGTCACCGTCGAGCGGCTGCTGCTCGGCCTGACGCTGGAGAAATCCAGCGAGGCGGGCACCATCCTGAGCAAGGGGGGCGTGACTCCGCAAAACCTCAACGCGGCGATCGAAGCGCTGCGCAAGGGTCGCACGGCTGACAGTGCGACCGCCGAGAACGCCTATGATGCGCTGAAGAAATATGCCCGCGACCTGACCCAGGCCGCGCGCGACGGCAAGCTCGACCCGGTCATCGGCCGCGACGAGGAGATCCGCCGCACCATCCAGGTGCTCTCGCGCCGAACCAAGAACAATCCCGTCCTGATCGGCGAACCCGGCGTCGGCAAGACCGCCATCGCGGAGGGGCTCGCGCTGCGCATCGTCAATGGCGACGTGCCGGAAAGCCTGAAGGACAAGAAGCTGCTGTCGCTCGACCTCGGGGCGCTGATCGCGGGTGCGAAATATCGCGGTGAGTTCGAGGAGCGTCTGAAGGCCGTGCTCCAGGAAGTCACCGGGAGCGAAGGCACCTTCATCCTGTTCATCGACGAGATGCACACGCTGATCGGCGCCGGCAAGGGCGACGGTGCGATGGACGCGTCCAACCTGCTCAAGCCCGCGCTTGCGCGCGGTGAGCTGCATTGCATCGGCGCGACCACGCTCGACGAATACCAGAAGCACGTCGAAAAGGATGCTGCGCTGGCCCGCCGCTTCCAGCCGATCTTCGTCAGCGAGCCCTCGGTCGAGGACACCATCTCGATCCTGCGCGGCCTGAAGGACAAGTACGAGCAGCACCACGGCGTGCGGATCACGGATTCCGCGCTCGTTGCGGCCACGACGTTGTCCAACCGCTACATCACGGATCGCTTCCTGCCCGACAAGGCGATCGACCTGATGGACGAGGCCGCGGCGCGGCTGAAGATGCAGGTCGATTCCAAGCCGGAAGAGCTGGATTCGCTCGACCGTGAGATCATCCGGCTCAAGATCGAGCAGGAAGCTCTCAAGAAGGAAAGCGACCTCGGTTCCAAGTCCCGGCTGCAGACGCTGGAGAAGGACCTTGCCGAACTCGAGGAGAAGTCAGCGTCGCTGACGGCGCGCTGGAGCGCGGAGAAGAGCAAGCTCTCCGACGCCCAGAAGCTGAAGGCCGAGCTCGACGGCTTGCGTGTCGAACTGGCCAACGCCCAGCGGCGCGGCGAATTCCAGAAGGCGGGTGAGCTGGCCTATGGCCGGATTCCGCAGCTCGAGAAGCAGCTTGCCGACATCGAGGCCAAGGAGAATTCCGGCGAGATGATGGAGGAGGCCGTTACCGCCAACCATATCGCGCAGGTGGTCTCGCGCTGGACCGGCGTGCCCGTCGACAAGATGCTGGAGGGCGAAAAGGAGAAACTCCTGAAGATGGAGGAGCAGCTCGGCAAGCGCGTCGTCGGCCAGGCCGAGGCCGTGCGTGCGGTCGCGACCGCCGTGCGGCGCTCGCGTGCCGGCCTGCAGGATCCGAACCGGCCGACCGGCTCGTTCATGTTCTTGGGTCCCACCGGCGTCGGCAAGACCGAGCTGACGAAAGCGCTTGCGGAGTACCTCTTCAACGACGAGACCGCGATGGTCCGCCTCGACATGTCCGAATACATGGAGAAGCATTCGGTCTCGCGGCTGATCGGCGCGCCTCCGGGCTATGTCGGTTATGACGAGGGCGGCGCGCTCACCGAAGCGGTGCGGCGCCGGCCCTATCAGGTCGTGCTGTTCGACGAGATCGAGAAGGCGCATCCCGACGTCTTCAACGTCCTGTTGCAGGTGCTCGACGACGGCCGCCTGACCGACGGCCAGGGCCGCACCGTCGACTTCCGCAACACGCTGATCATCATGACCTCGAACCTCGGGTCGGAGTTCTTGGTGAACCAGCCGGAGGGCGAGGACACCTCGGCCGTGCGCGAGCAGGTGATGGGAATGGTGCGTGGGCATTTCCGCCCCGAGTTCCTCAACCGTGTCGACGAGATCATCCTGTTCCACCGCCTGCAGCGGAGCGAGATGGGCCGGATCGTCGAGATCCAGTTCGCGCGGCTGCAAAAGCTGCTGACCGATCGCAAGATCGTGCTGACGCTCGACGCTGCCGGCCGCGACTGGCTCGCCGCCAAGGGCTGGGACCCCGCTTACGGCGCAAGGCCGCTGAAGCGGGTGATCCAGCGCTATCTCCAGGATCCGCTCGCCGAGATGATCCTGGCCGGCGACGTCAGGGACGGCGATACGGTTGCGATCTCGTCCGAAGGCAACGTGCTGACGTTCAACGGCAAGGCGCCGCAGACCGCGGAGATCACCCAGTTCGAGGCGCCGATGCCGAAGCGGAAGCTGAACTGAGCGCTGACGCGCGCCCACGAATATCGCCCCGGAGAGGTGACCCTCTCCGGGCTTTGCTTGTCGACTTGCTCGCCTAGCTGATTGCGGAGGCCGAGCCGGGGCCGGCTGGGCCTGGCTCGTCATCGTCCTGGTCGAGCTCCGAGAGAATATCGACGAGCTCTCGCACCCGTCCCTGCGCCAATGGCCGCAGATCGTTGATCATCGGCTCGTCGTTGGCGAGCCAGGCTCGAGCCTCGGTAAACTCGTCGACGGTCGCGCCGGTTCCGATGATCTCGGCAACCGTGGCGTCATCGATTCCGGGGAGAGCCTTGATCACGTCATCGCGTGAGAGCTGCTTCATTGGCGTAATCTCCTCTTGCTCGTCCGGCAGAAGCCAGAGCCAACAATCGAGAACACCGCCGAACGGTTCCGCCTCCGCAGCTGCGAAGATTTAATGAAACCGCCTCGGTCGCAACTGATTACCGTCATATGGGAGGGGCCGGCCGCGTCCCGCAAGCCATCGCCTCGCGATTTTGCGAAGACCCGCCAGTTTGACGACGGGGTAAATCTCTCAAACGAGCACGCCCGGTGAATCCCTCTCACGCAAGTGAAGGATCTTGCCATGAGCAGACAACCCGCCACGCATAACCGACCGGTCTTCGACCGGCTTCATCCAAAAATCTACGGTGCCGCGGCAGGGCTGGTCGCATGGTTCGCCTTGATGGCTTGGGTGCTGTTCGACCGCGGCGGCGGCGATGTCAGCCTTTCGCTCGCCTTTGTCACGCTGTTGTTTGTCATGGCGGTGGGCCTGCCCTGGACAATGTCGCGGCTGTGGCGGAAGCACCGGATGTCGAACGAGCCGCTTCATGGGCCGGTCTCGCTGCGCGATTGGGAGGCCGGCGATTTCGTCGTCTGGGGCGCGAAGCTGCGCAGTGTCCACGCCGCCATCGACGTGCTCTTACCCCTCATCGCGGTCTCGTTCGGTCTGACGGCGATCGGGATTGTGTTCGATATCGTCCGCGCGCACGCGCTCTTCTAAGGCGCGATGACGTGAAGGCGAATCATCATCGCGCTTTAGGTTGTTGTTCGAGCACCCCTAGCGGCTTGCGGTGAGCCGCGGCGGGTTCTGGGACATGATCCAGAGCTCGAGGGCGGCAAGCGCCGCGACCAGGATGCCGACCACGACGTGGACGGTCATGGCGGTCCTGTTGCCCTCGAAGCCGAGCACCCAGGGTGCAATCAGCGTCCAAAGACCGACGATCAGGTTCAGCCACTCTTCCCAGACGGCAAACGCCGCGAGCGCTGCGATCGCCAGCACCGCGATCACGATACCCGCAACGTAGGCGTTCTGGGATGCGTGCCCGGCGTCGAATCCGAAGATCCAGGGCGAGACGAACAGGAATCCGCCGAGGATCAAGTTGGCGACGTCGCACAGCTTGGCGTTCGTCCAATTTTCCATGACATCCTCCATTGGAGCCCCTGCCACTCATGCAAAACAACCGACGCGCGCACCGCTCGGTTCCACAGGGTTCCAATAAAATCGAATGGAAGAATCGAAGGGAGAACGCTTCTGGTCGCGCTTTCGGGCTGGAGCGCTGACGGTCCCTGACGCTAGCGGTTTAGCGGTTGGTGACCTGCAACGGCCCGCCGGTGGCGTCCGACATGCGGGCGATGGCGCCGCCGCGGCCGCTCATCATCGCGTCGAGGCGGTCGCGCTCCTTCTCGAAGCTGGCGAGCATCGCGCCTTCCAGCGAACGGCCGCGCGGCAGCTTCACGCGCATCGGGTCGACGAAGCGGCCGTTGACGAGGATTTCGTAATGGACGTGCGGGCCGGTCGACTGGCCGGTCGAACCGACGAAGCCGATGACCTGACCCTGCCGCACCTTCTTGCCGGCTTCCATGCCCTTGGCGAAGGCCGACATGTGGCCGTAGGCGGTCTCGTAGCCGTTGTTGTGCTTGATGCGGATATATTTGCCGTAGCCGCCCTCGAGCTGGGCCTTCTCGATCACGCCGTTGCCGGCGGCGAAGATCGGCGTGCCGTAGGCGGTGGCCCAATCGACGCCGGTGTGCATCTTCACATAGCCGAGGATCGGATGGCGGCGGCCGCCGAAGCCGGAGCGCATGATGGCGCTGTTGACGGGTTTGCGGACCAGGAACTTCTTCGCGCTCTTGCCGCTCTCGTCGTAATAGTCGACGACGCCGTCGTCGGGGCTCTGGTAGCGGTAGTATTTCTTGGTCTCGCCGCCGACTGTGAGAGAGGCGAACAGCACGTCGTTCTTCTCGGTCGAGGTCGTGCCATCTTCTTCGCCGGCATAGAACACGTCGAACGAGTCGCCCGGCTGCACCTTGCGCTGGAAATCGACGTCGTAGGAGTAGATCTTGATCATGTCGTCGATGACAGGCATCGGCACTTTGTTGCGCATCGCGGTCTCGTAGATGCTCTGGTAGAGCCGCACGCCGCTGCCGTCGTCGTCGTCGTCGTCCTCGCTGCTCGTGCTGGTCGTGGCATCGACAACGGTATTCATGCTGGAGACGTCGACCGCGACGTATTTGCCGAGATCGGACAGTGCCGCGATCGCCTCGACCACCGTGTCGTTTGCAACCACGACGCGATAGGGCTGGAGCCGCGCGCCGGGGCTGGCCGGCGCCATCAGGATGCGAAGCTTCTCGCCTTCCTTCAGGCCGCCGTCGCGGCCGCGCGGGCCGAGCGTCGCGGTGATCGCCTTGATCTCCTCGGCCGTGGCGCCGAGATCGCGCAGCACCGAGGCAACGCTGTCGCCCTTCTTGACCAGGTGCACGCGCTCGCCGGTGGGATTGCCCCCGGTGATCTGCTCCTTGGTCTTCGGCAGCAGCGTGACGTTTTCCGGCACCACGCGCGTCTCGAAACCGGCATAGGGATCGGACGGCGACACTTCGGTGGCATAGGCCATCTTCATGTCGGAGGCGCCGGTCGCGCCGGAGACGTCGGCGGTGGCATTGGCCAGCGAGGCATAGCGCACGCCACCATTGCCGCGCCAATTGGCGGCATCGCGCACCCGCATCAGGATGTCGTCGAGGGCCACCACGGCGGAAATCTTGGCCTTCGGCAGCACCGGCGAGAGATCCCTCGTGACGAAGGAGACCTCGGCGTCGGGCTCGACGGCTTCGGGATTGTTCGGATCGTCGGCCGCGGTCTTCGGATCGGAGCCGACGTCGGTGAGCAGACGCTGGGCGTTGAACGGTGGAATCTTCGCCGACAGATCGCTCGTCGTCATCGACAGATTGCCGGCGATCCGGATGAAGGGGCGTACGCGCATCACGTCGCGATTGCCGACGCGGGCCACTGTCGAGACGCGCACGATGCTGCGCGAGGCAGCGGAGTCGTTCGGCGGCGGCAGGCGATCGCTCTTGTGCAGCGTAGCGGTGCGATCGGCGGTGCCGAAGGCGCCGCGCAGCGCGCCTTCGACCCGCTCCGGCACCTTGGCGAAGGTCATTTCGCCGTCGAGCGATGCGAAAACGGCGCCGCCGATCAGGGCTGCGCCGCAGAGTCCGGTCAGAATCGTGCCGCTGAACCATTGCACCGAGACGCGACGGCGATCGATCACGGCGGCTTCGGAACCATCGACGGACAGCGGCGGTTCGTGGCCGAGATCGATGATCCCGGTCTCTCGCCCGTAAGCGCCGCGTGACGTCCTCTGGTTCAACCCAAGTCCCCCAATCCAACGACCCGAAAAACCTGCTTCGTGTCCTCCCTGGTTGCCCTCTTGGAGGGGCATCGCAGGAAAAGCCATGCCGCACAGGTGCTCGCGCTCAGAAGGCCCCGGATTGAGGCCCGGCCGAAATTACGAACAGCTGGGCAGGTGAAGGTCTCTCGATGTCTTTCGAAGGTCCGAAGAAGGCCGCGTCATTGTCAGATCGCCTTCTCCGAACCCCATGCAAACCGCCGGCAGCCCCCACTGGCATCCCGGCGATTCAAGCTTGTGTCTTATCAGAACGCCGCGGGATTGTGGCTCTAGTACGGCGCCTAAGATGGAAAAAGTTTCCTGAACGGCCGGCCGCGATGGCCTTGGGGCGAGGGTGGCCCGAGGCCACCTCCAGGCCCCCTCGGGGGTCCCTCCCGAGCCCCCAGGGAGGCAAACTTTTTTCAGATTTTTTGCCGGGCGGCGTCGCTCCGCGCGCTCTTGGGCCACCTAATCGTCTGGAATCGCAGGAATTTTTCCACCAATCCACTGTGCGACGATTTGTTGACGATTGGCGTTGACAGCCCGGAAGGTGGGGCCTATAACCCCAACCACTGAGCGCGGCGCCGCCGGGTCACTGACCAAGGCGAGCGAACGCGCCACTGATGCTCCTCAACTTGTTGAGTGACACAACAGCCGACACAATCGGTTGGAGTCATTCGACGTCGGTAAGAGTGTCGGAACCCTTCCACTCCGGAAGGTTGGGGCCTCCACGGTCCCGGGCTGTTTGACAAGTGAAGATGAAGAAAGAGAAACGTGGACGGCGGAGTCCTTGCGGGTCTCGCTTCCGAAAAGCTTCGGCTTTTCTGATCGAGACCGGACGAAAGACTTCGGCGGTACACGTTTCAAAGGAAACACCATCGTTGCCAGCGATGTGAATCGCAGGCAGCACATCGACTTCGGTCGATAATGGTGGGACCTCGTCAAACGTTGTGATCAGCCGGTTCAAAGTTCAAGTCCAACTTGAGAGTTTGATCCTGGCTCAGAGCGAACGCTGGCGGCAGGCTTAACACATGCAAGTCGAGCGGGCGTAGCAATACGTCAGCGGCAGACGGGTGAGTAACGCGTGGGAACGTACCTTTTGGTTCGGAACAACACAGGGAAACTTGTGCTAATACCGGATAAGCCCTTACGGGGAAAGATTTATCGCCGAAAGATCGGCCCGCGTCTGATTAGCTAGTTGGTAGGGTAATGGCCTACCAAGGCGACGATCAGTAGCTGGTCTGAGAGGATGATCAGCCACATTGGGACTGAGACACGGCCCAAACTCCTACGGGAGGCAGCAGTGGGGAATATTGGACAATGGGGGCAACCCTGATCCAGCCATGCCGCGTGAGTGATGAAGGCCCTAGGGTTGTAAAGCTCTTTTGTGCGGGAAGATAATGACGGTACCGCAAGAATAAGCCCCGGCTAACTTCGTGCCAGCAGCCGCGGTAATACGAAGGGGGCTAGCGTTGCTCGGAATCACTGGGCGTAAAGGGTGCGTAGGCGGGTTTTTAAGTCAGGGGTGAAATCCTGGAGCTCAACTCCAGAACTGCCTTTGATACTGAAGATCTTGAGTCCGGGAGAGGTGAGTGGAACTGCGAGTGTAGAGGTGAAATTCGTAGATATTCGCAAGAACACCAGTGGCGAAGGCGGCTCACTGGCCCGGTACTGACGCTGAGGCACGAAAGCGTGGGGAGCAAACAGGATTAGATACCCTGGTAGTCCACGCCGTAAACGATGAATGCCAGCCGTTAGTGGGTTTACTCACTAGTGGCGCAGCTAACGCTTTAAGCATTCCGC
Organism: Bradyrhizobium sp. CCBAU 51627; assembly: GCF_028128765.1. Classification (GTDB taxonomy): domain Bacteria; phylum Pseudomonadota; class Alphaproteobacteria; order Rhizobiales; family Xanthobacteraceae; genus Bradyrhizobium. Next base: position 102,657 of record NZ_LBJG01000023.1, on the reverse strand, counting down.
CTGGGGAGTACGGTCGCAAGATTAAAACTCAAAGGAATTGACGGGGGCCCGCACAAGCGGTGGAGCATGTGGTTTAATTCGACGCAACGCGCAGAACCTTACCAGCCCTTGACATGTCCAGGACCGGTCGCAGAGATGTGACCCTCTCTTCGGAGCCTGGAACACAGGTGCTGCATGGCTGTCGTCAGCTCGTGTCGTGAGATGTTGGGTTAAGTCCCGCAACGAGCGCAACCCCCGTCCTTAGTTGCTACCATTTAGTTGAGCACTCTAAGGAGACTGCCGGTGATAAGCCGCGAGGAAGGTGGGGATGACGTCAAGTCCTCATGGCCCTTACGGGCTGGGCTACACACGTGCTACAATGGCGGTGACAATGGGATGCTAAGGGGCGACCCTTCGCAAATCTCAAAAAGCCGTCTCAGTTCGGATTGGGCTCTGCAACTCGAGCCCATGAAGTTGGAATCGCTAGTAATCGTGGATCAGCACGCCACGGTGAATACGTTCCCGGGCCTTGTACACACCGCCCGTCACACCATGGGAGTTGGTTTTACCTGAAGACGGTGCGCTAACCGCAAGGAGGCAGCCGGCCACGGTAGGGTCAGCGACTGGGGTGAAGTCGTAACAAGGTAGCCGTAGGGGAACCTGCGGCTGGATCACCTCCTTTCTAAGGATGGCTCTTCAGAAGCTTGCTTCTATCGAGCTGTTTTAGAAACATCAGGGGCCAACAGATCGCCAGATCGTTGAGCTCCATTGGCGGGATTTCGCCGTCTACGTTTCTCTTTCTTCGCGGACGAACACGCGCTGGGCCTGCAACGGCAGGATCCAGGGTCCTTAACGGGATGTGCGTTAGGGGCTTGTAGCTCAGTTGGTTAGAGCGCGCGCTTGATAAGCGTGAGGTCGGAAGTTCAAGTCTTCCCAGGCCCACCACTTTCATCGAGTGAGCATTCGTCTTCTGGTTACGGGGCCATAGCTCAGCTGGGAGAGCGCGTGCTTTGCAAGCATGAGGTCGTCGGTTCGATCCCGTCTGGCTCCACCAGATGGTTTGATCATCGACTGATCATGCACCGTCGTCCGCGAAACATCACTTCGCATCCTGCTAGTCTGGATAGACAGCAGATTGCGTGTTTTCTGACATCGTAAAGAGGAGATCGATCCGAGTTGGGTCGTGTAGCAGATTGCTGCGCGGATCCTTCATTATCTCCGGATCATTTTCGGCGCTCGCTTTCAGCCGTGAGGTTGAGTGCGAGTTGTAAAATGATCCTTTTAGCGAAGCTTGACCGCCTCGCTATCGGAACGATCTTACGAAGCAAGCTGGTCTTTCTAGTCAATGTCCGGCTGTACGTAGCGTTCATCGAGGGCGCGTGCCGCAAGGCAGTCGTACAGACAGCATTCTGCCGAGTGTGTGGACATTGATAATGAGAGCAATCAAGTGCCTTAAGGGTGTTCGGTGGATGCCTTGGCGCTGAGAGGCGATGAAGGACGTGCTACGCTGCGATAAGCCGTGGGGAGCTGCGAAGAAGCTTTGATCCGCGGATTTCCGAATGGGGAAACCCACCTTCGATAGCCGGAACTCCAAGACCTTGTGTCTTGGTGTTCGACCAGAAATGATCGGGACCATGACCTCAGAGGTTTTGGATTTCCGGTTATCAAGAGAAGGTATGAGACTTCTGAATACATAGGAGGTTTCAAGCAAACCCAGGGAACTGAAACATCTAAGTACCTGGAGGAAAGGACATCAACAGAGACTCCGTTAGTAGTGGCGAGCGAACGCGGACCAGGCCAGTGATACATCAAAGACAATCGGAACCGGTCAGGAAAGCCGGGCCTCAGAGGGTGATAGCCCCGTACGAGTAATGCGATGATGTATCCACGAGTAAGGCGGGACACGTGCAATCCTGTCTGAACACGGGGGGACCACCCTCCAAGCCTAAGTACTCCTCAGCGACCGATAGCGAACCAGTACCGTGAGGGAAAGGTGAAAAGCACCCCGACGAGGGGAGTGAAATAGACCTGAAACCGGACACCTACAAACAGATGGAGCCCAAGATTCGTTCTGGGTGACATCGTACCTTTTGTATTATGGGCCAGCGACTTAATTTAACGAGCAAGCTTAAGCCGATAGGCGAAGGCGTAGCGAAAGCGAGTCTGAATAGGGCGCCAAGTTCGTTGTATTAGACCCGAAACCTAGTGATCTAGCCATGAGCAGGTTGAAGGTGAGGTAACACTCACTGGAGGACCGAACGGGTGCCTGTTGAAAAAGGCTCCGATGACTTGTGGTTAGGGGTGAAAGGCCAATCAAACTGGGAAATAGCTGGTTCTCCGCGAAAGATATTTAGGTATCGCCTCGGATGAATACCTCAGGGGGTAGAGCACTGGATGGGCTAGGGGGACTTACCGTCTTACCAAACCCAACCAAACTCCGAATACCTGAGAGTACTATCCGGGAGTCACACGGCGGGTGCTAACGTCCGTCGTGGAGAGGGAAACAACCCGGACCTACAGCTAAGGCCCCTAATTCGTGGCTAAGTGGGAAAGGATGTGGAAATCCCAAAACAACCAGGAGGTTGGCTTAGAAGCAGCCATCCTTTAAAGAAAGCGTAACAGCTCACTGGTCTAAATAAGGGTTTCTGCGCCGAAGATGTAACGGGGCTCAAGCCACGAGCCGAAGCTTAGGGTGTAGTCCGCAAGGGCTACGCGGTAGCGGAGCGTTCTGTAAGCCTGCGAAGGGCGACTCGTGAGAGCGCCTGGAGGTATCAGAAGTGCGAATGCTGGCATGAGTAACGACAAACACTGTGAAAGACAGTGTCGCCGAAAGTCCAAGGGTTCCTGCGTAAAGTTAATCTTCGCAGGGTTAGCCGGTCCCTAAGGCGAGGCCGAAAGGCGTAGTCGATGGGAATGCAGTGAATATTCTGCAGCCAGTGGATGGTGACGAATCCCGTGTGTTGTCCGACCTTATTGGATTGGTCGGGCCTCGAAGGGGTTCCAGGAAATAGCCTCCACATTAGACCGTACCCGAAACCGACACAGGTGGACTGGTAGAGTATACCAAGGCGCTTGAGAGAACTATGTTGAAGGAACTCGGCAATTTACCTCCGTAACTTCGGGATAAGGAGGCCCATTGCTCGCGCAAGCGGGCAGTGGGGGCACAGACCAGGGGGTGGCAACTGTTTAACAAAAACACAGGGCTCTGCGAAATCGCAAGATGACGTATAGGGTCTGACGCCTGCCCGGTGCCGGAAGGTTAAGAGGAGAGGTGCAAGCCTTGAATCGAAGCCCCGGTAAACGGCGGCCGTAACTATAACGGTCCTAAGGTAGCGAAATTCCTTGTCGGGTAAGTTCCGACCTGCACGAATGGCGTAATGACTTCCCCGCTGTCTCCAACATAGACTCAGTGAAATTGAATTCCCCGTGAAGATGCGGGGTTCCTGCGGTCAGACGGAAAGACCCCGTGCACCTTTACTGTAGCTTTGCGCTGGTATTCGTGACTGTTTGTGTAGAATAGGTGGTAGGCTTTGAAGCCGTGGCGCCAGCCATGGTGGAGCCGCAATGTGAAATACCACCCTAATGGTTATGGATATCTAACCGCGTTCCCTTAGCGGGAACCGGGACAGCGCATGGTGGGCAGTTTGACTGGGGCGGTCGCCTCCCAAAGAGTAACGGAGGCGTGCGAAGGTAGGCTCAGAACGGTCGGAAATCGTTCGTCGAGTATAATGGCATAAGCCTGCCTGACTGCGAGATCTACGAATCGAGCAGAGACGAAAGTCGGTCATAGTGATCCGGTGGTCCCGCGTGGATGGGCCATCGCTCAACGGATAAAAGGTACGCCGGGGATAACAGGCTGATGACGCCCAAGAGTCCATATCGACGGCGTCGTTTGGCACCTCGATGTCGGCTCATCACATCCTGGGGCTGGAGAAGGTCCCAAGGGTTCGGCTGTTCGCCGATTAAAGTGGTACGTGAGCTGGGTTCAGAACGTCGTGAGACAGTTCGGTCCCTATCTGCCGTGGGTGTTGGAATGTTGAGAGGATTTGCCCCTAGTACGAGAGGACCGGGGTGAACGTACCTCTGGTGGAGCTGTTGTCGCGCCAGCGGCAGTGCAGCATAGCTATGTACGGACGGGATAACCGCTGAAAGCATCTAAGCGGGAAACCCACCTCAAAACGAGCATTCCCTTGAGAACCGTGGAAGACGACCACGTTGATAGGCCGGGTGTGGAAGTGCAGTAATGCATGTAGCTTACCGGTACTAATCGTTCGATTGGCTTGATTGCTCTCATTTTCAGTGTCCATGAGGTCTTGAAGACCCAGACAGAATGAGAGGCGCTAGTCGCCATCAAAGATCGCTTGCTTCGTTTTCTTGTCCTTCGCCGGCCTGGTGGTTTTAGCGAAGCGCCTCAACCCGATCCCATCCCGAACTCGGCCGTTAAACGCTTCAGCGCCAATGGTACTATGGCTTAAGCCCTGGGAGAGTAGGTCGCTGCCAGGCCTGCCAAGGACAAGAAATTCTCCTCTTTCGATGTTCGAAATACAAAACGCCGTCTCCCCAGCGCAGGTATGCGCAAGGGGAGGCGGCGTTTTTGTTCGTGCAGTCATCTCGGGATGGTCTGGCGTTAGCCGGTTTCCCGCGGCCCCGGCCACTGGCTTCGCGCGTTCGGATCGACGACAGACATGCCGATGCCCTCCGTCGCACGCACGGGCACCGAAGCAGGATCGAAATCCTCGATGCAGAACACGTTGACTCCAAAATGATCCGGCGCCGCGCGCTTGCGATGAAACGTGTAGATGCCGCAGCGTGAGCAGAAGAAGTGCTTCGCGCGGTGCGTATTCCATTTGTAGACCGACAGCAGATCCTCGCCTGACAGCACGGTGAGTGCGCTTTGATGGACCTTCGTCATCAGCGCGTTCTTCTGCCTGCATAGCGAGCAGTCGCAGGTCGTGAGCTCGGTGATATCCGACACCAGCCTGAACGTCACTGCGCCGCAATGGCACGAGCCTCGATAGGTCGGCATGCTGCTCTCTCTTTTTTCGATGCGCCCGAGCATGAGCCGGGATGCGTTGTCGGCACAACAGCCGAATTGCACGCGGGACAATGTTTGGTGATCGGAGCGAGCACCACAAGCTTGTGATCATTCAGCCATGATCGGCCGTTAGCTGGATGCGCAGAAGTTCATGCGGAGTTCATTTCGAGTTCCCTAGCTTTCGTCCGTCGAGACCTTCCACGGCCAAAGCCCTTCCGCCAGCAAGACCATTGATCCCCCTTCAGGAGGAGACTTCCATGCCAGCATTGCTTCGTCCCGCTCTCACCGCGCTCGGCGTCGCGTGCCTCGTGTCCGCAACGTCGCTCGCCTTCTCCGGTGCGGCGCTCGCCCAGGCCAAGCAGCAGCCGGCCCCCGCTCAGCAGGCTGCGCCGGCGCAACAGCAGGCGCCCGCGCTCAAGCAGATCGCGCTGACCGACAAGCAGATCGATGGCGTGCTCGCTGCGCAGAAGGACATGGACGCGATCACGGAAAAACTGCCGGAGAACACCGCGCCCGACGCGAAGGTGATCGCCCAGCTCGGCGGCGTGGCCAAGAAGCACGGCTTCGCCAGCTATGACGACTACAACAACGTCGTCGACAATATCAGCCTCGTCCTCGGCGGCTTTGATCCCGCGACCAAGAAATATGTCGGCAACGAAGCCGTGATCAAGTCGCAGATCGCGCAGATCGAGGCCGACAAGAAGATGCCGGCCAAGGACAAGAAGGAAGCGCTCGACGAGCTCAACCAGGCGGTGAAGACGCCGGCGCCTGCGGTCGAGAACAAGGGCAACATCGACCTCATCGCCAAATATTACGACAAGCTGGTCGCCGCGCTCGGTGACGATCAGAACTGAGGATGTAGCTTTCGTCCCCGGGCTCCGCAGCGCATCGTCGAACCGACGTTGTGCTGCGTCCGAGGCACGAAGGCGCCTCCTCGCGCTGTACTGTCATGACCCTGGCTTGCCGTCTGCGCTGAAGCTTTGCCGGTCCGAGCGCGCGCGTGGGCCCGGCTTAGCCAAGCTTAGAACTGCGGCGTCGCTCGTTCGCTACGTCAAAGTCGCCGACATCTTGCGCATCACGCGGTCGAGTACTTCGACCTCCTCGGCGGTGAGCACCGCCAGCAGCGCCGTCTCCCGCTCGCGTGCGTAAGGGACGATCTTTCGATAGAGCGCGCGGCCGGCGGATGTCAGCGAGACGATCAACTCGCGCCGGTCGTCGGGATGCGGTTTGCGGCTCGCGACGCCGCGCGTCTCCAAACCCTGGACCGCGCGGCTCACCTGCATCTTGTCGAGCGTCGTGAGCGGACCGATTTCCTTGGTCGCAATCTCCTGACGCGCGCCGAGAATCGCCAGCACGCGCCATTCTTGCCGCGTCAACGAAAAACGCTCTGAATAGACCTCGGCAACCGCGAGCGACACCTGCTCGGCCAGGCGCGCCAGCCGATACGGAAAATATTGCTGCAGGTTGAGCTCGGCCGCCGCCTGCGCTGTGTCGCCCGAACGTCCCATCACTATGTCCACCCGCGTGCCGAAGGCTGCAAAATTTCTCCGACCCCAATTGATCCAGATCAAATCCAGCAGATAGTAACATCTGTTACGAAATTGGCAATCGCAGATCCAGGGAGCAAAACGCCATGAAAATCGAGAAGATCCATCACGTCGCCTATCGCTGCGTCGATGCCAAGGCCACGGTCGAGTTCTACAAGAAGGTCATGGACATGGATCTGCTCGGCGCCATCGCCGAGGATAAGGTGCCTTCCACCAAGGCGCCGGATCCCTACATGCACATCTTCCTGGATGCCGGAAACGGCAACATCCTCGCCTTCTTCGAACTGCCGAATTCGCCGCCGATGGGCCGCGATCCCAACACGCCGGACTGGACCCAGCACATCGCCTTTCAGGTCAAGGACCTCGCCGAGCTCGAGGAAGCCAAGGCGCGGGCCGAGGCGGTCGGGCTCGACGTCGTCGGCATCACCGACCACACCATCTTCAAGTCGATCTATTTCCGCGATCCCAGCGGCCATCGCCTGGAGATCGCGGCCTGGACTGCCACGCCGGAGCAGATCGACCGCATGAAATCGGTGGCGCACGAAATGGTCGAGGAATGGTCGCGGACCAAGCGCCCGCCGCGCCACACCGCCTGGATGCACGAGAAGGAGTTCGCGGACGCCCATTAGCTTCGGTTCAGCAGGACAGCGAACATGACGAACTACATCTATCCGAAGTTCGGCTATCTGCGCTCGAAGGAGCAGGCGGACGGCATTGTGAAGCGGCATCCGATCGTGGTGATCGGCGCAGGTCCCATCGGCCTCACCGCGGCGCTCGACTGCGCGGCGCGCGGCCAGCCGGTCGTCGTGCTCGACGACAACGATACCGTCTCGATCGGCTCGCGCGCGGTCTGCTATGCCAAGCGTCCGCTCGAGATCTGGGACCGGCTGGGTTGCGCCACGCCCATGGTCGATCGCGGCGTGAGCTGGAAGGTCGGCAAGGTCTTCTTCCACGACCAGCTGTCCTACCAGTTCGATCTGTTGCCCGAGTCCGACCACCAATGGCCGGCCATGATCAATCTGCAGCAGTATCACCTGGAGGAGATCCTGGTTGCCAAATGCAGGGCCAATCCGCTGATCGACCTGCGCTGGAAGCACCGCCTGATCAGCCTGAAGCAGGCCGCCGACTATGCGAAGCTCGCGGTGGAGACGCCCGACGGCATTTTCACCATGGAGGCGCAATGGGTGATCGCGTGCGATGGTGCCAACTCCGATACGCGCAAGATGGTCGGCGCCGAGTTCACGGGACAGTTCTTCCAGGACCGCTTTCTGATCGCCGACGTCGTCATGAAGGCGGATTTCCCGACCGAGCGCTGGTTCTGGTTCGATCCGCCGTTCCATCCCGGCCAATCCGTCCTGCTGCACCGGCAGGCGGACAACATTTGGCGGATCGACTTCCAGCTCGGCTGGGAAGCCGATCCCGATGAGGAAAAGCAGCCGGAGCGGGTGATCCCGCGCATTCGGGCGATGCTCGGCGACGGCGCGCAGTTCGCGCTCGAATGGGTCTCGATCTATCAGTTCGCCTGCCGGCGCATCGACAATTTCCGCCAGGGGCGCGTGCTGTTTGCCGGAGATGCGGCCCATCAGGTCTCGCCGTTCGGCGCGCGCGGCGCCAATACCGGCGTCCAGGACATCGATAATCTCGCCTGGAAGCTCGCGATGGTGCTGCGTGGCGAAGCGCCGGTGGCATTGCTCGACAGCTATCACGAAGAGCGGGCCTATGCGGCCGATGACAACATCCTGAACTCGACCCGCGCCACCGACTTCATCACGCCGAAGACCAAGGTGAGCCGCTATTTCCGCGATGCCGTGCTGGAGCTGGCCCAGCATCACGCCTTCGCGCGACCGCTGGTCAACAGCGGCCGCCTGTCGGTGCCGACGCCCTATCTGACCTCCGCCCTTAATACGCCCGACGTGGATCTCGCCGTCGGCGAGATGCGGCCCGGCACCAATGCGGCCGATGCGCCGATTTCCATTGCCGGCAAGCCTTCGTGGTTCCTCCATTGCCTCGGCAACGGATTCACGGTCGTGACCTTCGGCAAGGCCACCGAAAAGACCGTGATCGAGATCGGTCCTCTCGCGGCCAGGATCCTTCGCGTCGGGCGCGACATCGAGGATTCCTCCGGTTTGCTCGCTGCGCGTTATGGCGCGTCCCCCGGCACCACCTATTTGTTCCGGCCCGACCAATATGTCGCCGCCCGCTGGACGGGATTCGACGAGGCAAAGATCATCGAGGCGATGTTGCGCGCCACCGGCCAGGACAGCGCAGGTCAGAAGGAGCTTGCGGCATGATGCTCAACCTCGCACCGAACATCGCCAATCCCGACGACTTCTATGCCGAGCTGATCAACAGCCAGCGCAACCTCGACGAGGAGCAGGCGCTGCGCATGAATGCCCGGCTGATCCTGCTGCTCGCCAATCACATCGGCGATCGCAAGGTACTCACCGAGGCAATCGCCTGCGCTCGCGCCGCCGGCGGTTGAAGATTATGAGCCTCGCCTGAAGCTCCGATCGAGGCGGTTCCCACCTCTTGTGGGAAGGGGAAATCGCATACGTATCGAGCTATTGAAAATTCGCCGCGCAGAAAGCCCAGGAGATATCTCCGGGGCTTTCGTCGTTTCAGCACGGGCGCGTTGCCTACGTTCGCGTCCGCATCCGCATCATGAAGCTGTCGAAGCTGAGTTCGGCCACCTGCATCCAGGCGAGCGACTCGGCGCGATAGGCGGTGAGGCTCGCATACATCTTGCCGAAATGCGGATTGCTCTTGGCGAGATCGGCGTAGATCTCGTTCGCCGCGGCGTAGCAGCCCTCGAGCACCTCCTGCGGGAACGGCTTCAGGATCGCGCCGGCGACCAGCAGCCGTTTCAACGCCGGTGGATTAACGGCATCGTACTTGCCGGTCACCCAGGTGAAGGTGTCGCGCGAGGCGGTCTCGATCGCGGCCTGATAATGCCTGGGTAGCGAATTCCATTTGTCGAGATTCATGATGTTGCGGCCTTGGCCGCTGCCGCCGGTCGAGCCGGTGGGAATGCCGATGACGTTCTGCTCCTTGACCATGTCCTGCCCGCCGCCGGTCGCGCGGTCGGCCGGCCGTCAATGGTGCGCTGCGAACGCGGCCTCCATGGCCTTGCGCGTCTTCACCGTCTCGTTGCCCGCCTCGAACTCGACATCGCTCCAGCGTACTACCGCGCCATGCGCAACGTCGCGCTTCAGCATCACGCGGTGCGCGAGGCCTATCGGTAGTGCACCCCCCTTCAGGCTCGCGGCCGCCGGCACCAGCTTGCCCCATACGGTGTAGCCGCCTTCGCCGTCGAGCATTTCGCCGGCACGCAAGTCGCGCTTGGCCACCGAAGCGACGTCGCCGCGGAAGCCGTGGGGCTGTCCGGTCGGTTCGCCCCGCAGCGCCGCCGACAGCACCGAGATGTTCAGCTCGAGCCCGATCAGATGGTAGGGCTTGTACATGGCGGCATATCGACCGCTCGCATCCGTCTTCAAGCCGTATTGTCTGAAGCAATCGGCGGCATAATCGTTCGGGGCCTCCAGCACGACATAGACGCCCCAGCGCAGATCGCGAAACACCGGCCTCCCATCGCGCTCCAGCGAAGACACGACTTCCACGACGCCGGATCGCTCCAGCACGCCTCCCTTATCTCTGGGGCGCATGATGTGCGGGAGATCGTCGACGCCGCAGGGCGGAAACAGAAGTCCCTCCGCAGGGACGTCGAGTCCGCAGGCATTTGCAATCGCCGCCATCTCGATGGCCGATTTGGTGCCGTCGAGGAAGGAGTTGAACATCTGCGGATTCATCCCGGCCGACTGCGCTTCGCCGGCAGTCAGACCGTAGTGCTGCCAGACGCCGTCAGGCGTCACGTCGTGATAGACAGGCAGATATTTTGTCCCTTTGCCGGCGGCGACGACGCGGAATCCCGTCGCGCGCGCCCAGTCCACCATCTCCGCCGTCAGTGCCGGCTGGTCGCCATAGGCGAGCGAATAGACCACGCCCGCTTTGCGCGCTTCTTCGGCGAGGAGGGGACCTGCCAGCACATCGGCTTCGACATTGACCATCACGATATGCTTGCCCGCCCCGATCGCGGCGCGCGCATGGCGGATGCCGACGGCGGGATTGCCGGTCGCCTCGACCACCACATCCATCGCGCCCCCGGCGATGGCGCGTGGACCGTCATCGGTAAAAACGGTAGCGGCGATCCGCTCGGCGCTCCAGCCGACGGTGCGACAGGCCTCGCGCGCGCGGTCGCGGTCGATGTCGACGATGATGGGCACCTCCAGCCCCGGCGTGTGCGGCACCTGGGCCAGAAACATCGAGCCGAATTTGCCGGCCCCGATCAGCGCAACACGAACAGGCTTCCCGGTGGAGGCGCGGGCCTGGAGGAGATGATAGAGGTTCATGGGGGAGGTCCTGGCAATGATCGTGTCCCGGACGCGGTGCGGCGCGAGGTGCCGCTCCGCAGCGCCGGGACCCAGAGAGAAACTATCCGCGGAGCATGGGCCGGCTCTGCAGCGCATCGTCGAAGAGACGCTGCGCTGCGTCCGGGGTACGAGATTGTCTTACTCCGCCGCTTGCCTTGGCGCACGGGCCAGCCGCAGCAGCGCATCATCATCCACCGTCTTGATCGGGGTAAAATCGCGATGCGCGATGTAGTCCGGCCGCGTCGGCGTGCGGATATAGTTCGAGACCGCGTTCAGCGTCAGGTACACGATCTTGCGCGGGAAGGGCGTGATGTTGCCGCTCGAGCCGTGCACGAGGTTGCCGTGGAACATCAGCATGCCGCCCGGCTTGCCGGTCGGCGCGACGATGCCGCCCTGCTTGACGAGGCGCGTCACCGTGTCCTCGTCGAGCGTCCACAGCGGGTAGGACGTGGTGGCGAGGTCATGCGAAGCCTCGAGGTCGCCGGCATTCTGGCTGCGCGGCACCAGCATCAATGGGCCGTTGATCGGCATCACCTCGTCGAGGAAGATCGCGATGTTCATCGCGCGCGGCTCCGGCATGCCGTCGTCGCGCTTCCAGGTGCCGTAATCCTGGTGCCATTGCCAGACGTCGCCGGTGAAAGCCGATTTCGCGTTGATCTTGAACTGGTGCATGTAGACGGGCTCACCGAACACCTGCACGACCGGCTCGATCATGCGCGGATGCGCGCCCAGGATGCCGAACGCCTCGTTGTAGAGATGGGCGGCAAAGGCCGTCCGCGGCGCGCCGCTCTTCTCGCGCCAGACCTCGGGCCGGTTGGCGTCGTAAATGCCGACCGCCTCGCGCGCAAGCAGATCGACCTCCTCCTGGCTGAATAGTTCGGGCAGGAACAACCAGCCTTCGCGATGGAAGAACTCCAATTGCTCTTGAGACAATTTCATGGATCGTCCTCCTGTTTTTTTCATTTGTTGTCTCTCTCGTCATGGCCGGGCTTGACCCGGCCATCCACGTCTTTGCTCCACGTCAAGGAAGAACGGTCATGCCGGGGACAAGCCCGGGCATGACGGTGCAAGCGGTTGCGGCTTAAGCCGCCACCACGTCCGTCGCCCTCAATCTCTCCTCGGTCATTCGTCCCGCCGTCTGTGCATGCGCCAGCGCGGCGCGTTCGGCCGCCGCCGCGTCGCCCGCAAGTATGTGCTTGGCAATATCGGCGTGTTCGGCCCAGGCGCTGCCGCGATAATCGAGCTCCGACAGCACCGTCGCCATCGAGCGGCGCATATGCGGCCATTGCGGCGTGATCGTCTCTTCGATCACGGGATTGCCGGCGAGCTGATAGATCGCGCGATGAAAATCGACGTCGAGCGTAATCAGCTCGGCGAGCTCAGTCTTGCGATCGATGCGACGGCCGGCGGCGAGCGCCGCGTCGAGCCGCGCGCGACCTGCGGCGTCGGTCGCCGCACGTTCGGCGGCTAGCCTGGCTGCGAGCGCATCGATGGCGCCGCGCACTTCGTAGAGCTGGCGAATGCGCGCGGGATCGAGCTGGGTGACTTCAAAGCCGCGCCTGCCGCTCTCGGCGACGAGGCCCTGGCGATGCAACAGATGCAGCGCATGCGACACCGGCTGGCGCGACACGCCGAGCTTGTCGGCGAGTTCGTTCTGCCTGATGCGCTGGCCGGGCTGAAGCGTGCGATCAGAGATCGCCTCCAGAATCCGGGCATAGACCTGGTCGATCAGGTTCGGGAGCGGGTCGAGAGGGATCACGCCGGCGGCCCCAAATGGAATACGGAATTCCGTATTCGAAGGTAGCGCGGGAGGGAAGGGCCGTCAATGCCGACGCGATATGGATCGGTAAGCCATTGATTTTATTGGGGTGGTCTACTGTGCATGGGGTTGTTTTCGGCGGCTGAGGCGCCGACCTATTCGGCCAGGAAGCGGCTCACCACCTCTCCGAACGCCTCCGGCGCCTGCTCGAACATCCAGTGGCCGGCATTGGGGATCACCGCCGTCTGCGCTCCCGCGATGTGTTCGGCCAGTACGCGCCACATCACTGACAGGCTGCCGGTGGTCGCGCCACCGCCGATCAGCAGCGTCGGGGTCCTGATCGTCTGTGCATCCGCCAGTGTATAGGGCCGGCGTTGCTCATTGATCTGGCCGAGCAAGGTGAGCGTGTTGTCGCGCAGCTGCTGCTTTGCGGCCGCCGGCACGCGCCGCCAGGAGCCGTCGCCCTCGATGCCTTCGTAGAAGTTCTGCAGCGCGCCCTCGATGTCGCCGGCGCGGATCATCTCCACCGAGCGCATTGTCTTGGCGGCGAGCGGCGGATATGCGGGGGCGCCCTCCGGCAGCGGCAGGCTGGCGTCGAGATCGCCGCCGGGCTCGGCCAGCACCAGCCTGCGCAGCAGATCAGGCCGCGCCTGCGCGATGCGAAAGGCGATGTGCCCGCCGCGCGAATGTCCCATCAGATCGACCGGCCCGGACTCAACCTGCTCGATGAATGCGATCGCATCGGCCACGTGCTGGGCCATCTTGTAGTCGTCGCCGACGGCATTCCAATGTTCGGGAAAGAAATGCCGCAGGCTGACCGAGATCACGCGATGGTTCTTCGACAGCGGCCCGAGCACCGAATACCAGGTGCGGAAATCGCCGAGCGTGCCGTGCACGCAGACCAGCGGACGGCCCTCGCCGATCTCGAGATATGCCATGTCGTAACCGTTGACGCGAAAGCTCTGCATGATCAGCTCGCCAGGAAATCCAGGACCACTTCGGAATATCTTTGCGGCGCCAAGCTTCTCGATGAAGGCGATGACGTCACTGACATGTTGGGCGATCGAATAGGTATCGCCGACACCATCCCATTTTGCCGGGAAGAAGTGCCGCAGACTGACGGCGATCACCCGATGCCGCTGCGTCAGCGGCCCGAGCACGCAGCCCCAGACGCGGAAGTCGGACAATGAGCCATGCACGCAGACCAGCGGCGGTCGGCCCCGATCTTCGCCCACGTCGAGATAGGGCATGTCGTAACCGTTGACGTGGCGGCTTTGCATTTTGGACTCGCGAGGCGGGCGGAACTCCTGTGCAAGATTCCCGGAAACCGGGTGGATCGCAACTATTTCCAAGCTTAGATTTGAGCCGAGATCACATTGGGGGCATGCAACGACGCTAGTCCAGGAACCAAGCCATGACCGACCAGCATTTTGCCCTGTTCGACACCAGGATCGGCCTCTGCGCCATCGCCTGGGGCCCGCGCGGCATCAACGGCACGCAGCTCCCGATGGGCGGCGAGCAGAAGATCCGCACCCGCATCACCCAGCGCCACGCCGATGCCACCGAAGCCGAGCCGACTCCTGAAGTGCAGCAGGCGATCGACCGCATGACAAAATTGCTCGCGGGCGAGCACGATGACCTCACCGATATCGAACTCGATCTCGACGGCGTGCCGGAGTTCAACCGCGGCGTCTACGAGATTGCCCGGGCCATTCCGCCCGGCAAGACGGTCACCTATGGCGACATCGCCAAGCAGCTTGGCGGCGTGCAGCTATCGCGCGATGTCGGCCAGGCGCTCGGCCGCAACCCGTGCCCGATCGTCGTGCCCTGCCATCGTGTGCTCGCGGCCGGTAACAAGCCCGGCGGCTTTTCGGCCAATGGCGGCGTGGTGACCAAGCTGAAGATGCTCGAGATCGAAGGCGCGCTGGTGAACCACACGCCGAGTTTGTTCGATTGAGGCTCAAATCTTGGCCACCGCCTTCGGCCAATACCGGTCGCGCAAATGTCGCTTCACCAGCTTGCCTGTCGGCGTGCGCGGCAGTTCGGCCTCGAAATCGATCGAGCGCGGGCATTTGATCGCCGAGAGGCGCGTCTTGCAGTAGGCGATCAGTTCGGCTTCTAGCCCCTTGCCGGCGCGCGTCATGTCGTGCGGCTGCACCACGGCCTTGACCTCTTCCCCCATCTCCTCGTTCGGCACGCCGAACACCGCGACGTCGGCGACATCAGGATGGGTGATCAGGACGTCCTCGGTCTCCTGCGGATAGATATTCACTCCGCCGGAGATGATCATGTAGGACTTGCGATCGGTGAGGAAGAGGAAGCCATCCTTGTCGAGATAGCCGACGTCGCCGAGCGTTGACCAACCCTTGGCGTTGTAGGCCTTCTTCGTCTTTTCAGGGTCGTTGTGATAGCTGAATACAGGCGCATCGGCAAAATAGACCGTGCCGATTTCGCCTGTCGGCTGCTCCTCGTCGTTCTCGTCCAGAATCTTGATCTTGCCGACCACGGCGCGGCCGACGCTGCCGCGATGTTCCAACCATTCTTGCGAATTGCAGACGGTGACGCCATTGCCTTCCGAACCGGCGTAATACTCGATCAGGATCGGCCCCCACCATTCGATCATCTTTGCCTTGACGTCGACCGGGCAGGGCGCTGCGGCGTGGATCGCGCCCTTCAACGTCAAGACGTTGTACTTGGCGCGTAACTCGTCTGGCAGCTTCAGCATGCGCACGAACATGGTCGGCACGAGCTGCGATTGCGTGACCTTGTACGTCTCGACGAGTCTGAGGAAATCCTCGGCATCAAAATGCTCCATGATGATGGACGTGCCGCCGAGCACGATTGCCATCATGTTGAAGCGCAGCGGAGCCGCATGATAGAGCGGCGCGGGCGACAGGTAGATGGTGTCGGCATTCATGCCGCACATGCCAGCGCACAGCACGCGCAGGAACGCGTTCGGCTCGTCGATCGGCTTGCCCTCGAACGCCTTCTTGATGCCCTTGGGGCGGCCCGTCGTTCCCGACGAATACAGCATGTCGTAGCCGGCAACCTGGTCGGCGATCGGCGTGGTCGGCTGCGCCGCCGCTTCCTTGTCATAGGAGCGGAAGCCGGGCAGGGGCTCGTCGACCATGTAGAAGATCGGCTCGCTCGCCGTCCCCTTGATCAGGCTTTTGATCTGGTCGGCGCATTTCGGCGTGGTGATCACGACCTTGGTGCCGCAATCGGCAATGATGTAATCGATCTCGTCCTGCTTCAGATAGCGGCTGATCGCGGTGTAGTAGAGCCCGCTCCGTTGTGCCGCCCAGCAGATCTCCATGAAGGCGAGGCGGTTCTCCATCAGCAGCGCGATGTGGTCGCCGGCCTTCAGGCCGAGCGAGCGAAACAGTTGCGCGCCCTGGTTCGAGAGCTCGTCGAGCTCGCGATAGGTGATCGCCTTGCCGGTCCCGGCCATCTGATAGGCGATCTTGTTCGGTGTGGTCTTTGCGTAGACTGAGGGGTGAGTCATGGAAGTTGGTCTCGCAACAACATAGGTGTCATCCCGGCGAAGGCCAGGATCCATAACCACCGAACCAAATGGTTGGAACGCGATGTCGCCCGAGCCCTGCATAGCCACGGCCTTCCGTGGTTATGGGTCCCTTCGCCGGGACGACACCTTTATTGCGGCAACGCTTGAGCGCTGCAACGACCCCTTACAGCCGCTCCACGATCGTCACATTCGCCATGCCGCCGCCTTCGCACATGGTCTGCAGGCCGTAGCGCTTGTCGCGCTGGTGCAGGGCATGGACCAGCGTCGTCATCAGCTTGGTGCCGGAACCGCCGAGCGGATGGCCGAGCGCGATGGCGCCGCCATTGACGTTGAGGCGGGCCGGATCGGCGCCGGTGGTCTTCAGCCAGCCGGTCGGCACCGAGGCGAAGGCCTCGTTGACCTCGAAGAGGTCGATGTCGTCGATCTTCATGCCGGCCTTTTCGAGCGCCTTCTTGGTGGCGTGCAGCGGGGCATCGAGCATGATGACGGGATCGCCACCGGTCATGGTCATGTGGTGGATGCGCGCGAGCGGCTTGGCGCCGAGCTGCTTGAGGCCGCGCTCGTTCACGACCATGACGCCGGAGGCGCCGTCGCAAATCTGGCTGGCGCTGGCGGCCGTCAACTTGCCGTTCTCGGCGATCAGCTTGACGCCCTTGATGCCGTCGAGGGTGACGTCGAAGCGGATGCCTTCGTCGATGTGGTGGACGTCCTTGCTGCCGTCGGCTCTGACGATCTCGAGCGGCACGATCTCCTTCTTGAAGTGACCGGCTTGGGTCGCCGCGATCGCGCGCTGATGGCTCTGGTAGGAATATTCGTCGAGATCGTCTTTCGACAGGCCGTACTTCTCGGCCATCATCTCGGCGCCGGTGAACTGGCTGAACACGATGTTCGGATACTTCGCCTCGATGCCCGGGCTCTTGTAATTGCCAAACCCGTTCTTGGCCGGGAGCTGCGAGGACAGGCCCATCGGCACGCGGGTCATCGATTCCACGCCGGCGGCGATCACCACGTCCATGGTGCCGGACATCACGGCTTGCGCCGCGAAGTGCAGCGCCTGCTGCGAGGAGCCGCACTGGCGGTCAATCGAGGTTCCCGGAACGCTCTCGGGCAGTTTTGACGCCATGACTGCGTTGCGCGCGACGTTGTTGGACTGCTCGCCGACCTGCATCACGCAGCCCATGATTACGTCCTCGACCAGGGCAGGATCGACCTTGGTGCGATCGACCAGCTCGTCCAGCACTTTTGCTGCGAGATCAGCCGGATGCCAGCCGGCGAGGCGGCCCCCCTTGCGCCCGCCCGCGGTGCGCGCAGCGGCGACGATGTAAGCCTCGGCCATGTCGGTTTCTCCCGGGATTCTTGTTTGGAGTGGTTGTCGGGGTTGGATTTAAGAGACGGATGATCGTTTAGTCAATCGATCAATTAACTCTTGTGATGAGGCGCTGCTTGCGCTTATCTGCGCCAGCTTCAAGCGGCGAGAACAGAGATCTCCGTGGCCACCAGCGCAACGAACCGGCTCCCGAGCGGGAAAAATTCCACGGCGGAGAAATTGCTCGTGGCCGCGAGCGAATTGATGATCGAACGCTCGTCGATCGAGATATCGCTCTCCGACATCGCGCAGAAGTCGGGTGCCAATGCCGCGCTGGTCAAATACCATTTCGGCAACAAGGACGGCCTCCTGCTGGCGCTGCTCGCGCGCGACGCCGCAACTGAGATGTCCAATCTCGAATATCTGCTGGCCCAGCCGATCACATCGACGGCGAAGCTGAAGCTGCATATCGCCGGCATCATCCGTGCCTATCACCGGTTTCCGTACATGAACCGGCTGATCCATTATCTCTTGCACGAGAGCGTGGCCGGTTCTGCTGATGAAGTCTCGAAATTCTTCGTCGCGCCCCTGCTCGACTTTCATCGCCGGCTGTTGGCTGAAGGCGTCAGCCGCGGTGAGTTCCGCCAGACCGATCCGGTGCTGTTCTACACCAGCCTGATCGGTGCTTGCGATCATCTGTTCTTCGGCCGGCACGCGATGTCTCGTGCGACCGGCGTCGGTCCGGTCACCGATGACGTCTGCCGGCATTACATCAAGCACATGGAAACGCTGATCTGCGGCGGCATCCTCACGCAAGCCGGGGAAGCTGCTGCGGCCGGATGATCCGGCCATCTCTGTCAAAGTCTAGAGAAGAAACGTCCAAGGAAAGGTAGCCTGTCATGGAATTGAAAGACGTCGCCGTTCTCATCACTGGTGGTGGTTCGGGTCTCGGAGAAGCGACCGCTCGCGCCATGGCCGCCAAGGGCGCCAAGATCGGCGTGATCGACCAGAACAAGGAGAACGCCGAAAGGGTCGCCGCCGAGGTGAAGGGCATCGCGCTTCATGCCGATGTCACCAGCGAGGAGCAGATCAAGGCGGCGATCGCCAAGGCGGAAGCTGCGCATGGGGTCGCCCGCGTGCTGATGAATTGCGCCGGTATCGGCGGCTCGCAGCGCATCGTCGGCCGCGACGGCGTCTACCCGCTCGAAAAGTTCGCCCGCATCATCAACGTCAATTTGATCGGCACCTTCAACTGCCTGCGTCTGTTTGCCGAGCGCCTCGTCACCATCGAGCCTGTCGGTGAAGAGCGCGGCGTCATCATCAACACGGCTTCGGTTGCCGCTTACGAAGGCCAAATCGGCCAGATTGCCTATTCGGCCTCGAAGGGCGGGGTCGTCGGCTTGACCCTGCCGGCCGCGCGCGACCTCGCGAGCCAGAAGATCCGCGTCAACACCATCGCCCCCGGTCTGTTCTTCACGCCGCTGCTGATGGGCCTCAACGAGGAAGCGCGCAACAGTCTCGGCGCCCAGGTGCCGCATCCCTCGCGCCTCGGCGACGCCAAGGAGTACGGCGCGCTTGCCGTCCACATCGTCGAGAATGCGATGCTCAACGGCGAAACCATCCGTCTCGACGGCGCCATTCGTATGGCGCCGCGGTAATTCCGTTGACCTTCTTTCCTTCTCCCCCTGTGGGAGAAGGTGGCGCGGAGCGCCGGATGAGGGGTTCTCTCCGCGGAGACAGACCCTCATCCAAGCGAGTATGTGGTCAGCGATGTACATGCCCTCTCCCACAAGGGGAGAGGGCGCAATAACCGCCATTGGAAGAGCGGATGCAGGAGCGCCCCATGTCCCAACCGCTGCTGATCGAGCATGACGATGGCGTCGACCGGGTGACGCTCAATCGTCCTGACCGCCTCAATGCGCTCGATCCTGCACTGATCGATGCGCTCAACGTCTATTTCCAGGGCCTGCAGCGCAATTGCGACACGCGAGTCGTGGTTTTGAAAGGTGCCGGCAAGGATTTTTGCGCAGGTCTCGACCTCAAGGCGGCGATGGCGCGCCGGGCCGGGCAACAGGAGCCGCCCGGCGTCACGGTATCCCTGGACTCGCAACGTCGCATCGCCGACATCGTGATGCTGATGCGGCGCTGTCCGCAGCCGATCCTGTCGCTGGTTCAAGGCGCGGCAGCCGGCGGCGGTTTTGCGCTGGCACTAGCCTCCGACATCCGCATCGCAACGAAGTCGGCGCGGATGAACTGCGCTTTCATCAAGCTTGGACTCGGCGGTTGTGACATCGGTACCAGCTATTTTCTGCCGCGGCTCGTCGGCGTCTCCGTCGCGTCCGAGTTGATCCTCACCGGCCGCTTCATCGGCGCCGAGCGCGCGCTTGCGGTCGGGCTTGTCTCCGAGGTCGTCGATGAAGACAAGCTCGACGCCGCGGCCGAGCCCTACGTCGATGCGATGATGACGGCCTCGCCGGTGGGGCTGCGCCTGTCAAAGGAATGCCTCAACATGAGCATCGATGCGGGATCGCTGGAGGCGGTGATCGCGATGGAGGACCGCAACCAGGTCCTATGCAGTCGCTCCGAGGAATTTTCGGAAGGCATCAGGGCCTTCCTTGAGAAGCGAAAGCCTGTCTATATCAAGCGCTGAGACGACCAAGATCCGCCAAGGACAGTAATTCCGGGAGACGCAAAATGAGTGGAAGCGCGGCGGCGGTGATGTCAAAGCCTGCCTTTCGCAAGGTCGAGTGGCTGAAGCGCGACATCGACGTCGAGCGCCGCGCTGACGGCACGCTGGTGCTGAAGTCGCGCATCCCGCTGCAAGCCTACGAGAAGCACCTCCCGGCCTCGCTGGCCAAATGGGCGTCGGAAGCACCCGAGCGCATCTGGTTGGCGCAGCGCGGCGGTCCCAATCGCGAGTGGCGCAAGGTCTCCTATGGTGAAGCCAAGCGCACGGTCGATGCGCTGACGCAGGCGCTGCTGAATCTGAAGCTTGAGGGGCACCCGGTCGCGATCCTTTCCGGCAATTCGATCGAGCACGCGCTGATGACGCAGGCTGCGATGCAGGCGCGCGTCCCCGCAGCGCCGGTGTCGCCGGCCTACTCGCTGATGAGCCACGACCACGTCAAGCTGAAGTACCTGTTCAACCTGATCAAGCCGGCCGTGGTGATGGTGCAGGACGGTCCGACCTTCGAGAAGGCGTTGAAGTCACTCGATCTCACCGGCGTCACTGTGGTTCACGTCGTCCGTCCCTGCGAGGGCATCAAGAGCGTCGGCTTCGCCGAACTCGCGGCCACGCCGGTGACGAAAGACGTCGAGGATTCGGTGGCGAAAATTACGCCTGATACCGTTGGCAAGCTGCTGTTCACATCAGGCTCGACTGGCATGCCCAAAGCCGTCATCAACACGCAGCGAATGATGTGCGCCAATGCGGCGATGATGATGCAGGTGCGGCCACGCACCGCGGGCGGCCCGCTGCCGGTGGTGCTCGACTGGATGCCGTGGAATCACACCATGGGCGGCAACGCTGCGTTCCATCCGGTGCTGGTTGATGGCGGCACGCTCTATATCGACGACGGTCGGCCGATGCCGGGACAGTTGGAAGAGACCATCAAGAATCTGCGCGAGATCTCTCCGACCTATTACGCCAATGTGCCGGCGGGCTATGCCGCGCTCGCCGCCGCCATGGAGAAGGACGACGCGCTCTGCCGGTCGTTCTTCAAGAACCTGTCGATCATGGCATATGGCGGCGCGCGGCTGCCGGACGATCTCTACGAGCGCATGCAGGCCCTCGCCGTGAAGGCCACCGGCGAGCGAATCGTGTTCTACACCGGCTGGGGCTCGACCGAGACCGCGCCGACTTCGACCGGCACCTATTGGGACACCGAGCGAGTCGGCCTGATCGGTCTGCCATTCCCCGGCGTCGAATTGAAGATGGTGCCGTGCGGTTCGAAATACGAGCTGCGCCTGCGCGGCGTCAACGTCACGCCCGGCTATTTCGGCCAGCCCGATCTCACGAAGAAAATGTTCGACGAGGAAGGCTTTTATTGCATTGGCGATGCCGGCATCTTCGTCAATGCTCAGGATCCCGTGCAGGGAATTATCTTTGCCGGCCGTGTCGTCGAAGACTTCAAGCTCACCACCGGCACCTTCGTGCATGTCGGCTCGCTGCGTACCGATGCCATCGCTGCGGCGACTCCGGTCGTGCACGATGCGCTGGTCGCGGGGCAGGACCGTGCCTTCATCGGTTTGCTGGCCTGGCCGAATCTGCACGCCTGCCGTCAGCTCGTCGGCAAGGCCGATCTCAGCTTCGAGGACGCGGTGAAGCACCCCGAGGTGATCGCCTGCTTCAAGCTCGGGCTCGAAGCGCACAATCGGGAGTGCGAAGGCGCCAGCAGCCGCATCATCGCGCGTGCGATGCTGATGGCCGAGCCTCCCTCGATCGACGGCAACGAGCTCACCGACAAGGGCTACATCAACCAGCGCGCCGGCCTCGAACGTCGCGCGGCGCTGGTGGAGCGGCTTTATGCCGACAAGCCGGACCAGGATGTGATTGTGCTGCGATGAATGCGACTTAATTCGTCGTTCCGGGGTGCCGCGCAGCGGCGAACCCGGAATCTCGAGATGAGTGAGTGACCTCTAGATTCCGGGTTCGCGACTGCGTCGCCCCCCCCGGAATGACAGCAAGAAAAAGGGTAAGCCGCCATGAACTTCGATTTCTCTGACGACCAGAAGCAGCTCCGCGATCAGGCGCGCAAGTTCCTCACCGAGAAATGTTCGCCCAAGGCAGTACGCGTCGTGCTCGACGGCAAGGCGCCTTACGACAAGCAGCTGTGGAAGGGTCTCGCCGAGATGGGCTTTCTCGGCGTCGCGATCCCCGAAGAGTTCGGCGGTGCCGGCGCCGGCCATCTCGAGCTCTGCGTGATTGCGGAGGAGATGGGCCGGGCCAATGCGCCGGTGCCGTTCTCCTCCACCGTCTATCTCGCCGCGGAAGCGCTGCTGATCGCTGGCAGCGACGCGCAAAAGAAGAAGTGGCTGCCGGCGATCGCCTCGGGCGAGGCGATCGGCACGCTGGCGCTGTTCGAGGGCAAGGGCAATCCGGCGCCGAAGAACGTCAAGCTGACGGCCGCGAATGG
Source organism: Bradyrhizobium sp. CCBAU 51627 (assembly GCF_028128765.1). Taxonomy (GTDB): domain Bacteria; phylum Pseudomonadota; class Alphaproteobacteria; order Rhizobiales; family Xanthobacteraceae; genus Bradyrhizobium. Next base: position 79,943 of record NZ_LBJG01000023.1, on the reverse strand, counting down.
TGTACTCAACGGTGTCAAGAAGCCGGTGGCCGACGGTGCCATCGCCGACTTCGCCGTCGTCGCTGCGCGTACGGGATCGAGCGGACGTGAGAGCGACATCTCGCTGTTCCTGGTCGATCTGAAAGCTGGGGGCGTCGAGATCAAAGGCCTCACCAATCTTGATCCGACCCGCGGGCAGGCTGAGATCACTTTCAAGGATTACAAGGCAGAGTCGCTCGGCGCCGCCGGCGAGGGCTGGAGCATTCTCACCCAGGTACTCGATCGCGCCGCGGTGCTGTGCGCTTTTGAGCAGGTCGGTGGTGCCGACCGTGCGCTGGAAATGGGCCGCGACTACGCGCTTGATCGTATCGCCTTCGGCCGTCAGATCGGCTCGTTCCAGGCGATCAAGCACATGCTGGCGGACATGTATGTCTCGGCGACACTGGCGCGCTCCAACAGCTATTACGGCGCCTGGGCGCTCTCAACCAATGCGGCTGAGCTGCCTGAGGCCGCTGCCGCCGCGCGCATCAGCGCGACGCAGGCCTTCCAGCACTGCGCCAAGAACAACATCCAGGTTCACGGCGGCATGGGTTTTACCTGGGAGTTCGACTGCCACATGTACTACCGCCGCGCCAACGCGATGGCGCTCGGGCTCGGCAGCCTTAACTATTGGGAAGACCAGCTGATCGAGCGCATGCGCAAGAAGAACGCGGCGTAAGCGAAGGACACGATATGAACTTCGACGACACGCCGCAGGAAGCCGAATTTCGAGCTGCCGCCCGCGCCTGGATCGCTGCCAATGCGCCGAAGCAGTATGAGGACGAGCTACGCAAATCGTCGCTCGGCCGCACCGTGCTCAAGAACGCCAACATTCTCGAAGTCGCAAAGGCCTGGCAGAAGAAGAAGGCCGATGCCGGCTGGGCCTGCCTGCACTGGCCGAAGGAGTATGGCGGCCGGGGCTCGTCCCCCATCGAGCGCGTGATCTGGCAGCAGGAAGAGGGGCCGTTCGGCCAGCTCTCCCGCATGTTCATCATCGGTCACGGCATGTGCGGGCCGACCATGATGGCGTTCGCGCGCGAAGAGCACAAGCGCACCTATCTGCCGCCGCTCGCCTCCGGTGAGAAGGTCTGGTGCCAGCTGTTCTCCGAACCAGCCGGCGGATCCGATGTCGCAGGCCTCCGCACGCGCGCCGAGAAGGACGGCGACGACTGGATCATCAACGGCCAGAAGATCTGGACATCCGGCGCGCATTATTCCGACTACGGGATCCTGCTCACCCGCACCGATCCGACTGTACCCAAGCACAAGGGTCTCACCATGTTCTTCCTGGACATGAAGAGCCCTGGTGTCGAGGTCAGGCCGATCAAGCAGGCGAGTGGCGCCTCCGACTTCAACGAGGTCTATTTCACCAACGTCCGCATCCCCGACCACCAGCGTCTCGGCGAGGTCGGTGACGGTTGGAACGTTTCGTTGACCACGCTGATGAACGAGCGTAGCGCGATCGGCGCGGCCGTCTCGACGGGCTTTCCCGAGTTGTTCGAATATTGTTCGAGCCTGATGCTCGACGGTGGGCCGGCGATCGAGGATCGTGCTGTACGTTCGAAGCTGGCGAACTGGGCGGTGAAGGCGAGCGGGTTGAAATACACGAGCATGCGCGCAATCTCCGCGCTGTCGAGGGGCGAGCGACCGGGGCCGGAAAATTCGATCGGCAAGCTGGTGGCGGGTTCGATGATCCAGGATGTCGCAACCTATGCGCTCGACCTTCAAGGCGCCGCTGGCGTCGTTAGTGGCCCGGAGGATGCCGAGCTCGCCGGCCGTTTCCAGGCCATGCTGCTGCGTGCGCCGGGCACGCGCGTGGAAGGCGGTACCGACGAGATCATGCGCAACATCATCGCCGAGCGGGTGCTGGGCCTGCCAGGGGATATCCGTGTCGACAAGGACGTGCCGTTCAACAAGATCCCGACCAGGGGAAGATGAGTTCGTGTCCCGGACGCGATGCAGCGCATAGCGCTGCTTCGCAGAGCCGGGACCTAGAAATTGCAGATGGGCCCGGCTCTGCAGCGCACCGCTTCGCGCTGCGCAGCGTCCGGGGCACGAGAGAGGAGAGTTCGAAGATGAATTTCGACGACACCGCGCAGGAAGCCGCATTCCGCGAGACCGCGCGCAAATGGATCGCTGCGAACGCACCGAAGGAGTTCGAGCAGGAGCTGTCAAAATCCTCGCTCGGCCGCATCAGGCTTGCCAAGCACGACATGGTCGAGGTCGGCAAGGCCTGGCAGAAGAAGAAGTTCGAAGGCAATTGGGCCTGCCTGCACTGGCCCAGCGAATATGGCGGCCGCGGCGCCACGCCGATCGAGCGTGTGATCTGGCAGCAGGAGGAGGGCGTCTACGGCAAGCTGACGCAGCCGTTCCAGATCGGCGAGGGCATGTGCGGCCCGACCGTGATGGCCTGGGGCAGCGAAGATGCAAAACGCCGGTACCTGCCGAAGCTGGCCTCCGGCGAGGAGATATGGTGCCAATTGTTCTCCGAGCCGTCGGCCGGCTCCGACGTCGCGGGCCTGCGCACGCGCGCGGAGAAGAAAGGCGACAATTGGGTCGTCAACGGCCAGAAGATATGGACGTCTGGCGCGCACTATTCCGACTACGGTCTGTTGATCGCGCGGACCGACCCGAACGTGCCCAAGCACAAGGGACTCACCATGTTTTTCCTGGACATGAAGAGCCCCGGCGTCGAGGTGCGGCCGATCAAGCAGGCCAACGGCATGCAGGAGTTCAACGAGGTCTATTTCACCGACGTCGTGATTCCCGACAATCAGCGGTTGGGCGCCGTCGGCGAAGGTTGGAGCGTGTCGCTGACCACGCTCATGAACGAGCGCATGTCGATCGGCGCACGGCTTGCGACCGGCGTCCCGGAAATGTTCGAATTCTGCTCGAATCTGATGCTGGAGGATGGCCCCGCAATCGACGATCCCGCCGTGCGCTCGAAACTTGCGAGCTGGGCCGTGAAGTCGAGCGGGCTGAAATACACCAGCTACCGCGCGATCTCGGCGCTGTCGAAAGGTGAGCGGCCGGGTCCGGAAAATTCCATCGGCAAGCTGGTCTCGGGCATGATGCTGCAGGACATCGCAACCTACGCCATGGACCTGCAAGGCGCGGCAGGTGTTCTCACCGGCAGCGACGAGGAGACGGTGCAGGGCCAGTTCCAGCAGATGCTGCTGTCCTCACCCTCGATGCGCATCGCCGGCGGCACCGATGAGATATTGCGTAATATCATCGCCGAGCGGGTGCTGGGCTTGCCCGGCGACATCCGCGTCGACAAGGATGTGCCGTACAACAAGATTCCGACCAAGGGACGGTGAAGATTCTCGTGTCCCGGCCGCGCGAAGCGCGAGCCGGGACCCAGGGGGCCACAATGGGCCCCGGCTCTGCAGCCGCACCGCTGAAGAAGCGCTGCGCTGCGTCCGGGGCACGAAAGCGAGGCAAGCCATGGACGCCAAAGTATCCAACGCCCGCCACTCCACGGAAGATCGGATCGGCGTGCTCGAGGAGCTCCTTAACGAACGCTACTCCGTTCGCGCTTTCCTGCCGAAGGAAGTCGACCGCGCCACCATCGAGCATGTGCTGACGACCGCGCAGCGCACCGCGTCATGGTGCAACAGCCAACCCTGGCAAGTCATCATCGCCAGCGGAGAGGCCAAGGAACGCTTCCGCCAGTTGATCTACAAGGAGGCTTCGGGTGGTCTCGGCGATGATTATGATTTCACCCCGCCGCGCGAATATGTCGGGGTCTATCTCGAGCGTCGCCGCGAGAGCGGCTTCCAGCTCTACAACACGCTCGGCATCGCCCGCGGCGACAAGACGGCCTATGCCAAGCAGGCGCTGGAGAATTACAATTTCTTCGGCGCGCCGCATGTGGCGATCATTCACACCAACGAGCCCCTCGGCATTTACGGCGCGATCGATTGCGGGGCTTATGTCTCGAATTTCATGCTCGCTGCCCAGGCTCTCGGGCTCGGCACGATCCCGCAGGCGGCGCTCGCGCGCCATTCCGGCCTGATCCGCCGCCACTTCAACCTCTCCGACGATCGCCGTGTCGTCTGCGGCATTTCATTCGGCTATGCCGACGTCGAGCACAAGGTCAACAGCTACCGCACTTCGCGCGCGAGCGTTGCCGACACGGTAACATTCGTCGAGAAGTAACCGAGCGAACATCAGTCAGCCACACGCGTATCGAGGCGGCCGCGTAAGCGGCCGCCTCGATTGCAGTGATCTCAAGTCGATTGACGCGCTATCCGCCGCTGCCGCCGATCACGGCGCGCACGGTCTCGTCGGGTCCGAAGTCTTCGGCGCCGTCGACATAGAGCAGCGCCGCAAGCTTCGAGCGCGCGCGGTTGACGCGGCTCTTGATGGTACCGACCGCGCAGCCGCAGATCGAGGCCGCGTCCTCATAGGAGAAGCCGGAGGCGCCGACCAGGATCAAGGCCTCGCGCTGGTCCTGCGGAAGCTTGTCGAGCGCGGTCCGAAATTCCTCGAACTCGAGATGGGCGTTCTGCGAGGGCTGCGTCTTCAGCGTCTTGGCGTAATTGCCCTCCGCATCCTCGACCTCGCGCCGTCGCTTCCGATAGTCGGAACGGAACAGGTTGCGCAGGATCGTGAACAGCCATGCGGGCAGGTTGGAGCCGGGCTGGAACGAGTCGATATTGGCGAGAGCGCGTAACAGCGTTTCTTGTACCAAATCGTCGGCGCGGTCCGCATTACCGCTGAGCGAGATCGCGAACGCGCGCAGGCTCGGCACAGCCGCGAGGATGTCGTCACGCAGGGAATTCGTGAGAGGCATTAATCCCTCCCATGGTTGTCGTTGGAGCCCCCAGCCTCATTCTCATTTGGAGATCCACCGCCCGGCGCATCAAGTTTCTTGATGAGCTCCGCGAAGCGGTCCGGGACCCCCTGCCGGACAACGTCATCGTACATGGCGCGCAGTTGGTGCCCAATCCGGGATTGGATCTCCGGCGTGAGCCCTCCCTTCCCGGGGGTCGTGCTTTTGCTGGCTTGAGACTTGAGATCTTTCATGACCTGTTCCACGTTTCCCCGAGTTAAGTGACTGCAAAATAGAGAAATTTTCTCAACCGGGAGCCGTTCCCTGGATAGGCACAATTCCAGGTTCGATAAAAAGTTCCCCCCTCGGCGGAACTTTTCTTATGTTGGGGCGTAGTCAGCCAGCGGGGGAACCCGGGCCGCCCCTCGTGCCGCCTGATCTTCGAGATTGGCCTAATGAGGAATGGAGTCGGGATGTCCCGTTCACAGCTCGTTGCTGAACACTTGCCGTTGTTGCGCCGGTATGCGCGCGCCCTGACGGGCAGCCAGGCCTCGGGCGACGCCTATGTCGCAGCCATGTTGGAGGCCATGCTGGGGGATCCGTCGGTGCTCGACGAGACCCATGGCCCGCGGGCCGGCCTATTCCGGCTGTTCACTCAGATCTGGAATTCGGTCTCGGTCAATGACGACGCCGAGGTGGCGACCCTGCCCATGCCACCGGAGCGGCGGTTGTCCAACATCACGCCGCTGCCGCGACAGGCCTTCCTGCTGCTCTCGCTCGAAGGATTTTCGGAAGAGGAAGTTGCCTACATTCTCGCGACCGATGTTGCCGAGACGCGGCGGCTGGCCGACGCGGCCGGCCGCGAGATGGCGGCCGAGATCGCGACCGACGTCCTGATCATCGAGGACGAGACCTTTATCGCCATGGACCTCGAGAGCCTGGTGAAGAATCTCGGCCACAATGTCGTCGGCGTCGCGCGCACTCACGCCGATGCGGTGGCGCTGGCCAAGAACAAGCGGCCGGGCCTCATCCTCGCCGACATCCAGCTTGCCGACGGTTCGTCGGGCCTCGATGCGGTCAACGAACTGCTCCGCACCTTCGAGGTGCCGGTGGTGTTTATCACCGCCTATCCGGAGCGCTTCCTGACAGGCGAGCGTCCGGAGCCGGCCTTCCTGATCTCAAAACCGTTCCAGCCCGCGATGGTGTCGGCGGTGGCGAGCCAGGCGTTGTTCTTCCAGCGTAACTCGCGTAACCGCGCACCGAAGGCACCTGCGGCTTAACAAGGCGCCGGCCGCGTAACGGCAAAGGGCGCGCCATTTGACGATGACGATCTGATCCGGCGTGCTGCAAGGCGCGCCGGATTTCTCGTACCCGCTTGACGCGCGCCGCGTACGCCGCCCATACCTCGTGCACCACCACGAATGGGAGACGTGCTCATGGACCAGCAACTCGTCGACCGCCTCGCCATCCGCGATCTCGTCGAGAATTGGGCGGTCTGGCGCGACGCCGGTGATTGGGAGCGTTTTGCCACCGTCTGGCACGAGGAAGGCTGGATGTCCGCCACCTGGTTTCAGGGGCCGGCGCGGGATTTCATGCGGGTGAGCCAGGAAGGCTTTGCCAAGGGCGTGCGTATCCTGCATTTCCTTGGCGGCACCAGCATCGAGCTTTCGGGCGAGCGTGCCATTGCGCAAACCAAGATGACGATCTCGCAGCGGGCCCTGGTGCACGACGTGCTCTGCGACGTCGTCTGCACCGGGCGCTTCTACGATTTCTTGGAGAAGCGAAAAGGCCAGTGGGGCATCGTCCGCCGCCAGCCGATCTACGAGAAGGACAGGATCGATCCGGTCGATCCCGCCGCGACGCTCCGCCTCGACCAGCAGACGCTCGCCGCGTTGCCTGAAGGCTACCGGCATCTCGCCTACATGCAGGAGCTGATCGGCTACAAGGTCAAGCGCGACATGCCGGGCCTGATCGGCCTCGAGGTCGAGAAGCTCTATGGCGAGGGACGGGACTGGCTGGCGGGGAAAGCCAAATAGTCAGCAGGCGAAAGTGAGCCCCAGACAAAAGTAAGGCGCGACTGGCATCACCACAGTCGCGCCCTACGTCGCCGGCTTATGGGGCAGGGGGGAATAGCCGGCTGTTGAAACGACTCCCAAGCCCGAGAGTCGTTCCAGACGGTTGCAAAATTTTTCCGGAGCGAGGCCTTTTTCGCACACGGTTAAGTGATCTTAACCCTTGGGAAACTCCGGCCCTCCGCTCGCGTTGTTCCCACGATCGCCATGGGGCCAGGGACGGACAAGCCATGCCACAGATTCAAAAGGTATTTTTCGGCGCCGTCGCTATCGTTGCGACGCTTGGCGCCGTCCAGGTTGGCGCCGTGCAACTTTCCTCCGGGCATGATCTGGCTGATCGCTGGCAGGCGCTCGCCGACCAGCCCGGCCAAACCGCAGGTCGCAACGTCGTAAGTCACAATGTCAACCGTACCGGCAAGGCTGACCGCCTGGCCGACCCGAAGCCGGCTCCGGTTCCCACTCGCACCGTCTCGATGCGGCTGAACGACCTGCCTGACACGTCGGTGCTGCTTCGCCTTCCCGCCGCCATCGAGACCGGCAATGCCAAGCCGGCCCCCACGCTGCTGAAGCCGGACCGCAGGCCGACGATTGCCTGCGAGCCGATGGTCAGCTCCCTGACCGAGGTTGCAAAACTGCTCCAGCCCGGCCGCTGCGTGACCTGATCTGCGTCGGCCCGCGCGCAAAGCCCACTCTCTTTTCGCGAGGGTGGTTGTGCGCGTCCACTTGATCCCCTATCCCATCGCGCTATATCCCGGCTTTCTCCATTTCCGATTGACTGGGTAAACGCATGACGACGTCCGATACGGCTACGCATACGCAGCCTTTCCAAGCCGAGGTTTCCGAGCTTCTGCACCTGATGGTGCATTCCGTCTATTCGGAGACCGACATCTTCCTGCGCGAGCTCGTCTCTAACGCCTCGGATGCCTGCGATAAGTTGCGCTATGAGGCGATCGCCAATCCGGCCCTGCTCGGCGAGGGTGACGCGCTCAAGATCCGCATCATGCCGAACAAGGCGGCGGCAACGCTAACGATTGCCGACAACGGCATCGGCATGGAGCGGCAGGAGCTCATCGATCATCTCGGTACCATCGCCCGCTCCGGCACCAAGGCCTTCGTATCGAAGCTGAAGGAGGCCAAGGACGGCCTTGGTCTGATCGGCCAGTTCGGCGTCGGCTTCTATTCCGCCTTCATGGTCGCCGAGAAGATCGTCGTGATCAGCCGCCGTGCCGGCGAGAGCGACGTCTGGAGCTGGACGTCCTCCGGCGGCTCCGGTTTCGAGATTGCGCGGGCCAGCGACGAGGAGGCCGCACGCGTGACGCGCGGCACGGAGATCGTGCTGCACCTGAAGGACGATGCGAAGAAATACCTCGAAGCTTTCGAGATCGAGCGTATTGTCAGTGCCTATTCCGACAATATCCTCTTCCCCATCGAACTCGTGCCGGAAGAAGGCGAGCCGCGCCAGATCAATTCGGCGAGCGCGCTATGGCAGCGCCCGAAATCCGAATTGACGGCAGAAGACTACAAGAAGGCCTATCAGCAGATCGCGTCCGCCTTCGACGATCCGGCGATGACGCTGCACTACCGCGCCGAGGGGCGCTACTCCTACGCGGTGCTGCTGTTCGCGCCGTCGGCCAAGCCGTTCGACCTGTTCGAGCCGAACCGCAAAGGCCGCGTCAAGCTCTATGTCCGCCGTGTCTTCATCACCGACGACGCCGACCTGCTGCCGGGCTATCTGCGTTTCATCCGCGGCGTCGTCGACAGCGAGGATCTCCCGCTCAACATCTCGCGCGAGATGCTCCAGAACAATCCGCAGCTGGCGCAGATCCGCAAAGCCGTGGCGACCCGCGTCATCAATGAGCTCGAAAGTCTCGCCGAGAAGGACGCAGAGAGCTTCGCCAAGATCTGGGATGCGTTCGGTGCGGTACTGAAAGAGGGCATCTACGAGGATTTCGAGCGCCGCGAAAAACTGCTGGCGTTGTCGCGCTTCACAACCACGACCGGCGAGAAGCGCGCGCTCAAGGACGTCGTCGCCGATTTCAAGCCAAACCAGACCGAGATCTATTATATCGTCGGCGACAGCATCGAGCGGCTGAAGTCCAGTCCTCGGCTGGAAGCAGCTAGCGCGCGCGGCATCGAGGTGCTGCTGCTGTCCGATCCGGTCGATGCGTTCTGGACCTCGATGCCGACGGAGTTCGAGGGCAAGCCGCTGAAGTCGCTGAGCCAGGGCGACCTCAATCTCGACCTGATCCCGCGCGTCGACGAAAAGGACAAGGCGAAGACGGATGAGCCGGCGGCGGACGAGGCCGCGACCATCGCGGTGATCAAGGCGGCGCTCGGTGAGCGCGTCAGCGACGTCAAGGCTTCGACCCGCCTCACCAATTCCGCCTCCTGCCTCGTCGCCGACAGCCAGGGGCCGAGCCGCGAGCTCGAGCGCATTCTTGCGCAGCAGAACCGCGGCATGCGCACCAAGCCGATCCTGGAAATCAATTTGCGTCACCCCATGGTCACGGCGATCACCAGGGCCCAAGCGGGCTCGAAGACGGTCGACGACCTCAGCCTGCTCCTGCTCGAACAGGCGCAGATTCTGGATGGCGAGCTGCCGGAGGATCCGGCTGCGTTTGCGGCAAGGCTGAACCGTCTGGTGCTGCAGGGGCTGGGCTGACGTGAGCCCAGCCTACTCCGCCGCGTCCTTCTGCTCCTCGCTTTCGATCTCCGCCTCCGGCTTCCTTTCCGTCCAGCGTGACAGCGCGTTGGAGAAGCGGTCGAGGTAGAGGTAGACGACCGGCGTCGTGAACAAGGTCAGCGCCTGGCTCACGACGAGACCGCCGACCATGGCGTAACCGAGCGGCTGGCGGATCTCCGCGCCGGTGCCGTGACCGAGCATCAGCGGCACGCCGCCGAGCAGGGCCGCCATCGTCGTCATCATGATCGGGCGGAAGCGCAGCAGCGCGGCCTGGCGGATCGATTGCTTCGGTGTCAGATGCTGTTCGCGCTCGGCCGCGATGGCGAAATCCACCATCATGATGCCGTTCTTCTTGACGATGCCGATCAGGAGGATGACGCCGATCAGGGCGATCAGGCTGAAATCGAAGCCCGAGAACATCAGGATCGCGATCGCGCCGACGCCGGCTGACGGCAGCGTGGACAGGATGGTCAGCGGGTGGATGTAGCTCTCGTAGAGCACTCCCAGCACCAGATAGACCACGACGAGGGCGGCGAGGATCAGCATCGGCACGGTGCCGAGCGATTGCTGGAACGCCTGCGCGGTCCCCTGGAAGCTCATGGACAGCGTCGGCGGCGCGCCCATCTCGCCAGCCGCGCGCATCACGGCGGCAGTTGCCTGTCCGAGGGCGACGCCCTCGGCCAGGTTGAAGCTGATCGTCACCGCGGGAAACTGGCTCTGATGCGCGATCGCGAGCGGCCGCACAGGCTCGTTGTTCCAGCTGCAGATGACCGAGAGCGGGACTTCGTCTCCGGTCAGCGGCGATTTGACATAGAGCTTGTCGAGCGTCTCAAGCTTGCCCTGCAGCGCCGGCGTGATCTCGAGCACCACGTGATAGCTGTTGGTCTGCGTGAAATATTGCGCGACCTGGCGCTGGCCGAAGGCATCATAGAGCGTGTCGTCGATCAGCTGCGGCTGAATGCCATAGCGTGCGGCCGTGTCGCGATTGATCGTGAGCTGTAGCGTCGTGCCCTCGGTCTGCTGGTCGGTGGCGACGTCGCGAAGCTCCGGCAGGCCCTTCATCTCCGTCAGGATCTTTGGCGCCCACGTATCCAGCTCGGAAAGATTGGCGTCCTGAAGCGTGAACTCGAACTGGGTCCGGGTCGCGCGGCCGCCAAGCCGCACGTCCTGCGAAGCCTGCATATAGAGGCGTGCGCCCTCGACCTTGGCGAGCTTCGGGCGCAGCCGCGCGATGATCTGTTGCGCATTCGCGTCGCGTTCGCCGATCGGCTTCAGCGTGACATACATGCGCCCGGAGTTCAGCGCCGTGCCGCCGCCGCCGATGAACATCGCGATGGAATCGACGGCAGGATCAGCCTGCACGATCGCATTGAGCTCCTCCTGCCGCCGCTTCATCTCGGCGAAGGAGATGTCCTGGGGCATCTCCGACACTGCGGTGAGGAAGCCGTTGTCCTGCTGCGGGAAGAAGCCTTTTGGGATCAGGATGAACAGCAGTGCCGACAGTGCAACAGTGGCGAAGAAGATGCAGAGCGTGACGAGACTGTGCCGTAGCGCGAGGTCGAGCCCGCGCTCATACGCCCCAAGCAGGCGCTCGAACAGCCGCTCGCTCCATTGGTAGAAGCGGCCGTGGCGGGCCTCGTGGTCGGAGCGCAGGAAACGCGAGGCCATCATCGGCGTCAGGCTCAGCGATACCACGAGCGAGACGAAGATCGCCATCGACAGTGTCACTGCAAATTCTCGGAATAGCCGGCCGATGATGCCGCCCATCAGCAGCAGGGGAATCAGCACGGCGACCAGCGAGATGCTGATGGAGACGATGGTGAAGCCGATCTCGGCCGCGCCCTTGTAGGCGGCGGTGACCGGGTTCTCGCCCCGCTCGACGTAGCGCGTGATGTTCTCCAGCATCACGATGGCGTCGTCGACCACGAACCCGACCGCGATGGTCAGCGCCATCAACGACAGATTGTCCAAGGAGTAGCCGAACACCCACATCAGCGAGCAGGCCCCGAGCAGCGCCAGCGGCACCGTGATGCTCGGGATGATCGTGGCCCAGAAGCTGCGCAGGAAGATGAAGATCACCATCACCACGAGGGCAATGGTGATCATGAGCGTGATCTGCACGTCGTCGACCGCCGCGCGGATCGTGATGGTGCGGTCGCTGATGATCTTGATGTTGATCGCGGGCGGGATCGCCGCGATCAGCCGCGGCAGCTTCTGCTTGATGCGGTCGACCGTCTCGATGACGTTGGCGCCGGGCTGCTTGAAGATAACCAGGAACACCCCGCGCTTGCCGTCGGCCCAGGCCGCGGTCTTCATATCTTCCGGCCCCGACACGGCCTCACCGATGTCGCGAATCCGCAAAGGTGCGCCGCCGCGATAGGCGACGATGACGTCCTGCCACTGGCTGGCTTCGAGCAGCTGGTCGTTGGCGTAGACGGTATAGGCGCGTCGCGCGCCGTCGATACTGCCCTTCGGGCTGTCCGTGGTCGCGATCGCGATCTGGCTGCGCACGTCCTCCAGCGACAGGCCCTTGGCGACCAGCTTGGCTGGATCGACCTGAATGCGCACCGAAGGCTTCTGCTGCCCGCCGACGAACACCTGGGCGACGCCGGGGATCTGGCTGATCTGTTGTGCGAGCTGGGCGTCGGTGCGGTCGCTGACAGTGGTCAGCGGCAGCGTATCGGAGGTCGCCGACAGGATCATGATCGGCGAGTCCGCCGGATTGACCTTCCGATAGGTCGGCGGAGACGGCAAGTTCTTCGGCAATTGCCCGCTGGCGGCGTTGATCGCAGCCTGCACGTCGTTGGCGGCAGCGTCGATCAGGCGGTTGAGATCGAACTGGAGGGTGATCGAGGTCGAGCCGAGCGAACTCGTCGACGTCATCTGCGTGATGCCGGGAATCTGTGCGAGCTGGCGCTCGAGCGGCTGCGCCACGGAGGAGGCCATGGTTTCCGGGCTGCCGCCGGGAAGGGAGGCGGAAATCTGGATGGTCGGAAAGTCGACCTGCGGCAGCGGTGCAACCGGCAGCAGAGGGTAGGCCACGAGCCCTACAAACAGGATACCGGCCATCAGCAGCGAGGTGCCGATCGGATAGCGGATGAACGGAGACGAGATGCTCTCTTGCATGCCCTGAGACCACAGACCGCGGGCGCATCTTCTTCCACCCCATGGCGGAGCCGCGCCCAAGAGCCCGAGCGCGAATGTGCGTTTCCTTCAGCCCATACGCTTATTGATTGCCCCGGAACGTCATCGGTCCGGAGCCGGCGTTGTGGCCGAAAGACTAGTCCGTTCGCTCCGGCCCGCGAACGGTTTCGTGCGCCAATCGCTTGCGACCTTGGTCGAAGGATGGGTGTAGCGAGATATGCGTTCAGTGCAGGCCGGACCCGGTGCATCTCTTCGCGATTTCGGATCATTACGGCGCTGTGTCGCATCGTTTTTGCTGCGCGTCACAAGCGGGAGAGGTATTAATGGGAAACGGTCGCTTCTTCCGCTCTGCTGTGCCATATCGAAATGGCATAACGCGTGCCGCAGCCACCGATTCGAGGATATGTCCGATGCGCTCGTCTCTCCTGACCCTTACCGCGATTGCCACGCTGTTCGTCGCGGCAGATGCCAGCGCGCAGACCTACGATCCGCGCTACCCGGTCTGCATGCATGTCTACACGCCCGGAGGCTTCACTGGGGGCGGTGGCGACTATTTCGACTGCTCCTTCACCTCGCTGCCGCAGTGCCGCGCAACCGCTTCGGGCCGTGCCGCCAGCTGCGACCTCAACCCCTACTATGCTTTCGATCAGCCGCCCGCGCCGCGCAAGCGTCACAGGAAGGTGCACTGATCGTTTGCGATGCGAGGTTCAGTGAATATGACACGCTCTACCTTCGGCATGATCGTGACGACCGCTGCATGGCTTGCGGCTGCGCCGTCGCAGGCCCAGACCTTTGATCCCAGCTATCCCGTCTGCATGCACATCTATACCGGCGCTAGCGGCGGCGGCGGGGAATGGTATGACTGCTCTTTCACATCGCTGCCGCAGTGCCGTGCGACGGCCGCCGGCCGGGCCGCGACCTGCGACCCCAATCCGTATTATCCGGTCAACGTGCCGCCGTGGCGGCCCCGCCACAGGCGAGGCTAAGTGGCTGCAAACTATTCCTTCTTGATTCCGGACAGTTCGACCACCTTGCGCCAGCGCTCGGTCTCGGCGACGAGCATGCCGCCGAACTCGCCGGCATTGCCGTGCAGCGGGATCGCGCCGAGTTCGGCAATGCGCGCTTTGATTCCGGGATCGGACAAGGCCGTGTCGATCTCGCGATTGAGGAGATCGATGATCTCGTGCGGCGTCTCATAGGGCGCGCCGACACCGTAGAACGAGGATGTCTCGTAGCCGGGCAGCGTGTCGGCGATCGGCGGTACATCGGGCAAGATCTCCGAGCGCTCGCGTGTGGTGATGCCGAGCGCACGCAGCTTGCCAGCGCGCACCAGCTCGAAGGACGAGGTGACGTTGTCGAACATGCCCTGGATCTGGCCGCTCATCACGTCAGTCAGGCCAGGCGCGGAGCCGCGATAGGGCACATGGGTGAACTGCACGCCGGCCATCGATTTGAACAACTCGCCGGAGAGATGCAGCGAGGTGCCGATGCCGGACGAGGCAATCGACATCCTGCCGGGATTGGCCTTGGCATAGGCGATGAAGTCCGCGACACTCTTCACCGGCAGATCGTTGTTGATGACCAGCACCAGCGGAATCCGCGCGACGCCGGCGACCGGCGCGATGCCCTTGGCAAAGTCGTAGGGCAGAGCCGGATCGAACGAGGCGTTGATCGCATTCGCGGTCGAGGTCAGCAGCAGCGTGTAGCCGTCCGGCGCGGACGTGATCACCGCCTGTGTGCCGATATTGCTGCCGGCGCCGGGCTTGTTCTCGACCACGAAGGTTTGCCCGAGTCGTTCGGACAGGCGCTGGCAGATCAGCCGCGACAGGAGGTCGGTGGCCCCGCCGGGCGCATACGGCACGACCCACTTCACGCTGCGCGACGGATAGGATGGGTTGCCGATCGCAAAGGCGCGAGGCGTCGCGAGCGTCGCCGCGGCGCATGCGGCGGCCTGAAGGAAATGTCGCCTGGTGATCATTGTGGCCTCCAGTTCATGTCTCGCAGGGGCGAGAGATCGCGCATAGCGCGCTCGAATGACCGGAATTGCTATCGCAAGAATCACACCAGGCCGCACGTCGTTCCCGTTGGCTTGGTAAAGGATGACTAGAGTTAATCGCGCGCTAATCGGCTTTTACCTTGTCTCTTAACACCTGGGCAGGGCGTGCCGGCTAAGCTGCCGGCACAAGCAGATACCGTCCGAAAGAATGAACGGCATGACCACCGGCGTCATCGAGCAACCCAAAGCCGCACGCGCACCTTCGGCCTCAAAGATCTGGCTGAAGGCGATCGAGTTGACCGCCCGGATCGAGACGCTGCCGGGCCGTCTGTTCGCCGACGTTGTCGACGATTGGGCCCAGCGCCAGCCCGACCGCATCGCGCTGGTGATGGAAGACGCAACGCTCGACTACGAAGCTCTGTCGAAGCGCATCAGACGCTATGCGCGCTGGGCGCGCTCGGTCGGTCTCGCCAAAGGCGATATCGTCGGCCTGATCATGCCGAACGGTATCGATTATGTCGCAGCCTGGCTCGGCATCAGCCGCGTCGGCGGCGTGGTGGCGCTGATCAACATCAAGCTCGTCGGCAAATCCCTCGCGCATTGCGTCGACGTTGCTAAGCCCTCCCATATCATCGTTGCGCATGAACTCGCGGAGGCCCTGGAGAGCGCAAGGCCGCACCTGAATACGCAAGCCAAGGTCTGGACTCATGGCGATGCCCGCAGTGAGCGCGCAATCGATGTTGCACTCGCCGTGCTCGATGACGGGCCGCTGTCGCCGGAGGAGCATGGCGACGTCACCATCGATGACCGCGCGCTGCTGATCTACACTTCGGGCACGACAGGTCTGCCCAAGGCCGCCAGCATCAGCCATCGCCGCATCCTCAACTGGGGGTTCTGGTTCGCCGGTCTTACCGGCGCGACGCAGCAGGATCGGCTTTATGATTGCCTGCCGCTGTTCCACTCGGTCGGCGGCGTCGTCGCGCCGTGCAGCATGCTGGCCGCCGGCGGCGCGGTGGTGATCGCGGAGAAGTTCTCGGCGTCGAACTTCTGGTCTGACATCGTGCGCCACGACTGCACGATATTCCAGTATATCGGCGAGCTCTGCCGCTATCTGCTCAAGGCGCCTCCGTCGGAATATGAGAACCACCATCGGCTGCGGCTCGCGTGCGGCAACGGTCTGCGCGGTGACATCTGGGAGGACTTTCAGGCGCGCTTTGCCATTCCCCGCATCCTCGAATTCTATGCCGCGACCGAAGGCAATTTCTCGCTGTTCAACGTCGAGGGCCAGCCAGGCGCAATCGGCCGCGTCCCGCCGCTGCTCGCGCATCGCTTTCCCGCAGGCCTGGTCAAACTCGATCCCGAGAGCGGCGCGCCGCTGCGCAATGATGAGGGCTTTTGCATCGCCTGTGGCCGCGGTGAGGCTGGTGAGGCGATCGGCCGCATCGGCAGGGCGGATGAGGGCGGTGGCCGCTTCGAGGGCTATACCGATGCCGGCGAGACCGAGAAGAAAATCCTGCGCGATGTCTTCGTCATGGGCGATGCCTGGTTTCGCACCGGAGATCTGATGCAGCTCGACGACAAGGGCTTCTTCCATTTCGTCGATCGCATCGGCGATACTTTTCGCTGGAAAGGCGAGAATGTCGCGACATCAGAGGTCAACGACGCCGTGCGCGATTTCACCGGTGTGGTCGATGCGACCACCTATGGTGTCGGCATCCCCAGCGCCGACGGCCGCGCCGGCATGAGTGCCATCGTCGTCAACGAAGGATTTGATCTCGCGGCCCTGCCCGCGCATCTCGCGCGGCGGCTCCCGGCCTACGCTCGTCCGCTCTTCATCCGTATCTCGCGTGAGCTTGATGCGACCGAGACGTTCAAGCAGAAGAAGGGCGAGCTTGCGCGGGAAGGTTTTGACCCGGGCGCGGTGACGGATCCGCTGTTCATGCTCGAGCCGAAATCGGGTGCTTATGTCGCACTCGATTCAGGGGCATTTGCGCAGATCATGGATGGTACGACCAGGCTGTAGCCGCAGCAAAATCAGCAGATAGGTCCAATTTTATCTGAATTGTCCAAGAGGCCATTTACTTCTGTCGAGTAAACAGACGGTCATGGGAGGCGGTCATCTCAAAGGCCGCCGCAAGACAAACGATCGATTAACCAAGTAAGAAGCGAGCCAGCCATGTCGGTAAGGTCCAAGGTCATCGAAGCGATTCAGAAGATCGCCAAAGAGCAGCACGTCACGCTTCCCGCCCTCTCCGACGATCTGTCGTTGCACGAGACCGGCTTTGACTCGCTCGCCTTCGCGATCCTGGTCGCGCGGCTCGAGGACGAGACCGGCGTCGACCCCTTCACCATTTCCGAGGACGCCGCGTTCCCCCTCACCGTAGGCGATTTCGTGCGGGCCTACGAAAATGTCCCCGCGTGAAATTGTTGCGCTCCGCGACTATCTGAGCCCGGAGCTTAACGACCGTACGATCTCCGACGCCCATCATATGGTGTCGCTGACGGACGTCCTTTCGCATACGGTCCTGAGCGGCCGCCTGCATGAGCTGGCAGGCCGTTCTGTGCTGCTGAGATTGTCCAACCAGCTCAGGTCCGGCCTTGCCATGATCGAGCTCGACGGCATCGTCCGACGCATGCTGCTGTGCCCGCCGGATCTCAACCCCGCGCATCTGGACACGCTGATCGCGGATGCCGGGATCGATGCGGTCGTTACTGACGAGCCCGATCGCTGGGCCGGGACCGGCGTGTCGCTGGTTGTCACCGCGCAATTGCCGCTTCAAGCCACCGCGCCGGCCAAGACTGAGCGTGCGACCGAATGGCTGATGCTCACCTCGGGCACCTCCGGCGTGCCGAAGATCGTCGGCCATACGCTGGAAGCACTCACCGGCGCCATCGTCGCCGAGGGCCCTGCGAAGGGGCCCGCGCCGGTCTGGGCGACGTTCTACGACATTCGCCGCTATGGCGGCCTGCAGATCTTCCTCCGGGCTATTCTCTCCGGCGGCTCCATGGTGCTGTCGGACCCGCATGAGACCCTTGCCGATCACGTCATCCGGCTAAAGGCGCGCGGCGTCTCCCACATCTCCGGAACGCCTTCACACTGGCGCAAGCTGTTGATGAGCGGATCGGCCGCGCAGTTTGCCCCTCGCTATGTCCGCCTCTCCGGCGAGATCGCCGACCAGGCGGTGCTTGACGGTCTGAAGGCGGCGTTCCCCAATTCCTCTGTTGGACATGCCTATGCCTCGACGGAGGCCGGCGTCGGCTTCGCCGTCAATGACGGGCTCGAGGGATTCCCGGCCAACTATCTCGGCAATCGCAATGGCGTCGAGATGAAGATCGTCGACGGCTCGCTGCGGATCCGCTCGACGCGCACCGCGCATGCCTATGTCGGTCGCAACGCCGGCCCGCTCACCGATGGCGACGGATTCGTCGACAGCGGCGATATCGTCGAACTGCGCGGCGATCGCTACTATTTCGTCGGCCGTCGCGGCGGCATCATCAATATCGGCGGGCTGAAGGTTCACCCTGAGGAGATCGAGGCGGTGATCAACCGTCATCCCCTCGTGCGGATGTCGCGGGCCAAGTCGCGAAAGAGTCCGATCACCGGCGGCATCGTTGTCGCCGACGTGATCCTCACTGAGGGCACGGATCCAGCGCGCGCGAAGGAAATCCGGGATCAGATCCTGGATCAGTGCCGCGCCCAGCTCGCCCCCCACAAGGTGCCGGCAGTGATCTGCTTCGTCGAGGCGCTCGACGTCACCCCGGCCGGTAAACTGGCGCGCACCAATGCATAATGTCCTCGTCACCGGCGGCAGCCGCGGCATTGGCCTTGCCATCGGCAAGCGGCTAGCGAGTGCCGGCTTCAACGTGATTGCCGCGGCCCGGCACGAAAGCGAGGAGCTCAAGGCGGCGATTGCTGCCTCAGAGGGACGCCTGCATTTCCGCGCCTGCGATCTCGCCGTGATCGACGCGATCCCGGCTTTCGCAAAGCTCGTGCGTGATGAGTTCGGACCCATCTATGGCCTCGTCAACAATGCGGGTCTCGGCACCGAGGGCCTGCTTGCCACCATGCACAATTCGCAGATCGAGGCGCTGGTACAGCTCAATGTGCTGTCGCCGATCATCCTCACCAAATATGTGGCGCGGCAGATGATGGCGGACGGCGCCGGCCGCATCATCAATATCTCTTCCATCATTGCGACCACCGGCTATAACGGGCTGTCCGTCTACGGCGCGACCAAGGCGGCCGCCACCGGTTTTACCCGTTCGCTCGCGCGCGAGGTCGGCAAGCTCGGCATTACCGTGAACGCGATCGCGCCTGGTTTCATCGACACCGAACTAACGCACAATCTGTCTGATGAAGGCCGCAAGCGTATCGCCGGCCGCAGCGCGCTGCGCCGCTTGCCGGAGACCGAAGACGTCGCGCGCATGGTGGAGTATCTGCTCGGCGAGGGCGGCCGCAACATCACGGGCACGGTGTTCACGATCGACGCGGGGAATACAGCTTAGGTGGAACTCTGCCACTGCGATTAAGTTGATCCGGCTCGATGGCGCTCAACCGGATTTGGTCGTAGGATGCCCCGCAATCGGTTGGGTTACGTCAACCGATCTGCCCTAATCGAGGGAGCAGTCCATGACCACTTCAAGCATGACCGCTTCAAACCAGGGCCAGACGGACCAATCCCCCACACGGTCCGGCGACCTCAGCTGCCGGCCGATGTCACATCAGAATTCCGGTGATCACGGCCACGAAATGTATCCGCAGCAATTCGTCCGGCTGGTGGGCTGTCACGACGTGCCGATGGCGATGTTGCGCAAGCGACAGGAGGAGAAGCTGCATTAGCCATATCAGCTTTCACGTCCGGGGCGGCTTCGGCAGGTCGATCCGCTCATGCGAGAATTCCGGCGGCCCTTCCGTGAGGCGGCGGATGCGTCGCTCGCGCTCGTCCGCAGGCAGGGCCGGATCGAGCAGTCGGTCGATCTCATGCATCGCGATCTCTTCGATCCTCGCTGCGTCCGAGGCCGTCGTGTGCGCAGGCGCGGGGGCGATTTTCAGACCGAGTTCGACGAGCCTGCAGATCGCATCGGATCGCGACAGCTGGTAGGCCTCGGCCCAAGCATCGACCGTTGCGGTCAATCCTTCCGACATCTTCACCGCGCTGATCGCGTCAAGTCCCGTACGCCGGCGTACGGGAGCGGTCGAGTCCCTCTTGCCGGTGTCAGACACGTCGATGATCCCGAGCCATTTCAGATTCGTGAACCGTAAGCGCAATCGGAGACCGGCTGTTTGATGCCGATCAATGACGGGCTGCGTCATTGCGGCGCGGCGCGATCTTGTTGTCTTGCTCCGTTTCGGCCAATGATCGGCGCTTCGAGGGGGCACGGCAGCCGGCGAACCCGGACGGATCCTGCCCCGTATCTCCCTCGGACGCTGTTTCCAACTATCCGGCACCACCCGATGACACCAGGCGCTTCTTTCTACGGCAGCATACCTGTCTTTCGCGGCTTCACCAGCCTGATGGACCCGGCGCTCTATTCGCCGCTGCCGGACGATTGGAGCATCGGTGTTGCCGACATCGTCGATTCCACCAAGGCGATCGCGGCGCAGCGCTACAAGGCGGTGAACATGGCCGGTGCCGCCGTCATCGCGGCGGTGACGAATGCGCTGGAGGGACGCGAATTTCCCTTCGTGTTCGGCGGCGACGGCGCGAGCTTTGCGGTCGCACCTGGCGATCTCGAAGCTGCGCGCGGAGCGCTTGCTGCGACCGCGACCTGGGTGCGGGAGGATCTCGGTCTGAAAATGCGCGTGGCGCTGGTGCCGGTGAGCGCGATCCGCGCGAGAGGTCTCGACGTGCGCGTCGCGCGCTTCGGTCCATCGGCCAATCTGTCCTATGCGATGTTCTCCGGCGGCGGGCTCGCCTTCGCTGATGCCGCGATGAAGCGCGGCGAGTTCGCTGTCCCGGAGGCGCCGCCGGGCACGCAGCCCGATCTCTCCGGCCTGTCCTGCCGTTTCGAGGTGATGCCAGCCTCGCGCGGGTTGATCCTGTCCGTGCTGGTGATGCCGGCGGCTGATGCCGATCCGGTCGCCTTTCGCAAGGTCATCGAGGACATCATCCATCTGGTCGAGCGCAGCCCGGATGCGGGCCGGCCCGTGCCGCCGGAGGGGCCGCCCCTGAAATGGCCGCCCCGGGGATTGGATTATGAAGCCCGCAGCAGGCGCGGCGGTCCGCTCCTCACGCGTCGCGCCGGTGTGCTGGCCTATACCTTCTTCGTCTATCTGCTGATGCGCTTCGACATCGGGATCGGCGGCTTCCTGCCGAAGGTGTACAAGCGCCAGGTGGTCGAGAATTCCGACTTCCGCAAATATGATGATGGCCTGCGCATGATACTCGACTGCACGCCGGAGCTGGAGCGCGCCTTGAGCGATCGTCTGGCGACTGCTGCCCGCGAGGGCGTCGTCCGCTACGGGCTTTACCAGCAAGATGCCGCAATGATGACCTGCTTCACGCCTTCGGCGCTGCGCAGCGACCACGTGCACTTCATCGATGGCGCGCGGGGCGGCTATGCTGCGGCGGCGACGGCCTTGAAGGCGATGGTGGCGGCGGCGCGCTAGTGTCTCGCGCGTGTCCAGGTTTCGCCACCGCAGAGTGCGCCGAGGCAACCTTCGACCCGCAGCGTCTCAGCGCCCGTCACCGTGACACTGCTCGCATAGGTGCTGCCGTCATCGGCATTGTAGATCTGGCCCGACCATTTGTTCGGGCCCGCGGGCTGCATGCCGGCAAACAGCGGCAAGCCGATCATCGGACGCTTGGCGAGCGCGGGATTGGGATTCTTGCTGTCGGTCGCCGGCTGGCCGGTCGCGGTGTCGTAGGGCTGCTTCAGCCAGACGATGACACCGCAGATGCCGCCGCTGCACTTGCTGATCTTGACGCGTGCATCGCCAGCCTGGGTCAGCCAGGTCCCGCTGGCGTCAGCGCTCTGCGCATGCGCGGCCGTCGCGCCAGACAGCGACGCCAGCAGGACGGAGACAATGGCGAATCGTTTGAACATGGAGACAGCCCCGAAAATGGAGGTGCCTCCATAGCAGCCCGGCAGGATAGTGCAACGCTGAATGGAATCAAATTCCAGAGTTTATCCGCCTGCGTGCATTTGCCTCGGCCGGCAGCGCAATCGCGCGCGCGAAGCTCACCACGGCAGGCCGCACAGATCGATGGTGCCGAGCGTCGGCGCACGGACGATGTTGAATACGTAGGTCGCCATGTAATCGAAGCGAATCCGTCCCTCCGGCTGCTCACAATAGACCTCGCCCTTGAAGGGCAGCCAGCTCCGGCTCTGGTAGAACGCAAAATTGTGTGGCTCGCAGAACAGGATCGCAAAGCGAACCGCCTCGTTGGCGCGCATCGTGTGCACGGCGGCGTCGATCGCCATGGTCGCATAGCCGCGATTTCGGCGGTCCTCACGCGTACAGACGCCGCCGATGCCGCCGACATGTACCTTCTGTCCATTCCAGGTGATGGTGCGGAAATAGATGCCGACATGGCACACAAGGCCATCTTCGGGCGTCTCGATCAGCACGCGCAGATCGGCATTGGCCCATTTGACGTGAGCCCAGGGCTTGTCCGCGATCATGTGCGGGCCCCAGACCGCCTGATGTAGCGGCTCGGCGATCCGCCACGAGGCGTCGCCGTTCAGGATGTCGATCTCGATGCTCATGGCTTCTACCTTGCGGTGCGCGGCTGCGTGGTGCATTCGTTCCGCCATAAGCGCTTCAAAGGCAATGATATTTTGCAGCACATGAGGGGGTGAGCATGCGCCTTGCCTGCGGCGAAGATGTGCAATCAATCCAGGCGGTCGCATCGCGCCTTTTCGCAAATTGACGGTATTTTACGACGCAGGAACCTTCTATAAGGGGTCACCGTTAAGCCTCGTTCCCCACCAGTTGCGGACAACAACCCATGACCTTTACGCTGCCCCCACTCCCCTACGCCTATGATGCCCTCGGCCAGTTCATGTCGAAGGAAACGCTGGAATTCCACCACGACAAGCATCATCAGGCCTACGTCACCAACGGCAACAACGCGCTCAAGGGCACCGAATGGGAAGGCAAGTCCCTTGAGGAGATCGTCAAGGGCTCGTTCGGCAAGAACCCCGCGGTGTTCAACAATGCCGGCCAGCACTACAACCACATCCACTTCTGGAGCTGGATGAAGCCGAATGGCGGCGGCACCAAGCTGCCGGGCAAGCTCGAGAAGAAGATCAACGAGGACCTCGGCGGCTTCGAGAAGTTCAAGACCGACTTCCAGGCGGCCGGCGTCGGCCAGTTCGGCTCCGGCTGGTGCTGGCTCCAGGTCAAGAACGGCAAGCTCGAGATCTCCAAGACCCCGAACGGTGAGAATCCGCTGGTGCATGGCGCCACCCCGATTCTCGGCTGCGACGTCTGGGAGCACTCCTACTACATCGACTATCGCAACCGCCGTCCCGACTATCTGAAGGCGTTCGTCGAGAACCTCGTGAACTGGGAATATGTCGAGTCCCTGTTCGAGAAGGTCTGAGGCTTCTCGCTCGTTCCGGGGCGATGCGTAGCATCGAACCCGGAATTCCGAGAGTCTCAGGTGCGCAATCGCGCACCGTAGTTCGGCTTCGCCGCCCCGGAATGACAGGCAAAGGCGGTCGCTCACGCGGCCGCCTTTTTGCTGCGCGGATTACCCTGCGCGGCCCGCGTAGGTGCCGTTCCCCGCTCGTGGGCCGCCAACGCAATGATGATCGGTATGCCCTGAAACCCAGCCGTGGACAGACGTAATGTTATAATATAACGTTCTGGGCATGGTTCCCGCCGCGTCCCGCACCCACCACGCAGACCATGATCATGGCCATTCCCATGGCCATTTGCACGACCACCGGCACTCGCATGGGCTCGACCACACCCACGCCCATGTCCACGATGCAGCCTCGCCGCATCCGGCCCAGGACGCGCCCTGGTCGATCCTGCGGATGACCATGGCCGGGCGCCTTGCGGCCGCGTTGGCCGTCTGTGCCGTGCTCTGGGGCCTCGTCTTCCTGGCGATGAGGTGACCATGGCCCAGCTCGCATTCCGCAACGTCACGCTCGGCTATGACCGCCATCCGGCCGTGCACCATCTCAACGGCGAGGTCGCGTCAGGCGCGCTGGTCGCTGTGATCGGCCCCAACGGTGCCGGCAAGTCGACGCTGCTGCGCGGCATCGTCGGCATCCTCAAGCCGCTCGACGGCAGCATCCATCTTGGGGGTCTCGACAGCAGGGACATCGCCTATCTGCCGCAGAGCGCGGAGATCGACCGCAGCTTCCCGATATCGGTATTCGATTTCGTCGGCACGGGGCTATGGCGCGACGCCGGCTTGTTCGGCGGCATCGGCAAGGTGGCGCGGGTCAAGATCCTCCGTGCGATTGCATCCGTGGGCCTCAACGGTTTCGAGAACCGGTCGATCGGCACGCTTTCGGGCGGACAGATGCAGCGCGTGCTGTTTGCACGCGTGCTGCTCCAGAATGCGCGGGTGATCGTGCTGGACGAGCCCTTCAACGCCATCGACAGCAAGACCACGGCCGATTTGCTCGCGCTGGTGAAGCAATGGCACGGCGAGGGCCGCACCGTGCTCGCTGCGCTGCACGACATGGAGATGGTACGCACCCACTTCACCGAGACGCTGATTTTGGCGCGCGGCCCCGTCGCCTGGGGGCCGACGGCGGAGGTGCTGACGCCGGAAAATCTGATGGTCGCGATGCGGATGTGCGAGGCCTTCGACGACAGCGCCGCGGCTTGCGCCGCAGATGATGCCCACTCGCAGGCGGCTTGATCTCAGATGATCTATGACGCGCTGATCGGCCCGTTCACCGAATTCGAGTTCATGCGGCGGGCGCTTGCCGCCGTGATCGCGCTGTCGCTGGCGGGCGCGCCGATCGGCGTGTTCCTGATGCTGCGGCGGATGAGTCTTGTCGGTGACGCCATGGCGCACGCGATCCTGCCGGGCGCGGCCGTCGGTTTCCTGCTCTCCGGTCTTAACCTGTTCGCGATGACAGCCGGCGGGCTGATCGCGGGCTTTGCGGTGGCGATCCTCGCCGGCGTGGTTGCACGCTCGACCGGCCTGAAGGAGGACGCCTCGCTTGCGACCTTCTATCTGGCCTCGCTGGCGCTCGGCGTGACCATCGTCTCGATCAAGGGCACTAATATCGACTTGCTGCACGTGCTGTTCGGCAACATCCTCGCGATGGACGACCAGACCCTGCTGGTGGTCGCCTTCAACGCCACGGTCACGCTGCTGGTGCTTGCGGTGATCTATCGCCCGCTGGTGATCGAAAGTGTCGATCCATTGTTCTTGCGGACCGTCAGCCGCGCCGGCGGACCCGCGCATCTCGCCTTCCTCGCGCTGGTCGTCGTTAACCTGGTCAACGGCTTTCAGGCGCTCGGCACGCTCCTCGCGGTGGGGCTGATGATCCTGCCGGCGGGCGTTGCGCGGTTCTGGTCGCGCGATCTGACGGCGATGATCTGCATCGCGGTCATCGCCGCGGCCGTCTCGGGCTATGCTGGCCTCGTGCTGTCGTTCCAGACCCGCGTGCCCTCGGGCCCTGCGATCATCCTCGTGGCGACTGTACTCTATGTCGTTTCCGTCCTGTTCGGCGGCGTCGGCGGACTCGTTCGCCAGATGTTTCCCGGCCGGCATCTGGAAGCGTGACGAGCCATGCGGCGTATCCTGCTTTGTATGCTCCTGCTGATCGCCTCGCCGCTGCACGCCGCCGAGCGGCTCAACGTCGTCGCCAGTTTCTCGATCCTTGGCGATTTCGTCCGCAATGTCGGCGGCGATCGCCTCAACCTGACAACGCTGGTAGGCGCCGACGGCGATGTCCATGTCTACACGCCGGCGCCGGGCGATGCGAAGCGCATCGCGGAGGCGAAGCTCGTCATCGTCAACGGGCTCGGCCTCGAGGGCTGGCTGCCGCGTCTCGTGCAATCCTCCGGCAGCAAGGCGCAAATGGTCACTGCCAGCGACGGCATCACGCCGCTGAAGCTCGGCTCGGCGGCCGATCCGCATGCCTGGCAGTCCGTGCCCAATGCCGAGGTCTATGTGACCGACATTGCTAATGCGCTGGCCGCCGTCGATCCTGAAGATGCGGAGTTGTTCCACGCTCGGTCCAGGGCCTATCTGGAAAAGCTCGAAGCGCTCGACCGGGAGGTCCGTGAGGCCGTCGGAAAAATCCCGCCGGAGCGGCGCAAGGTGATCTCGACCCACGACGCCTTCGGCTATTTCGCCGCCGAGTACGGCATCCAGTTCATCGCCCCTCTCGGGGTCTCCACGGCAACCGAGCCCAGTGCGCGGGACATCGCGTCCATCATCAGCCAGATCAGGACTCAAAAGATCCCGGCTGTTTTCCTGGAGAATATCAGCGATGACCGCCTGATCCGCCGGATCGCGGCCGAGACCGGGGTCAAGGTCGGCGGGACCTTGATTTCGGACGGTCTGACCGGCGAAAAGGGGCCCGCACCCACTTACATTGACATGGTCAGGCACAATATAAAGGCCCTGACCAGCGCGCTTGACCAGTAGGGCAGGGGCCACCCCGCCAGTGTCGCGCGACAGCCTTATGTCCGGAGTTGTTATGTCTGAAGCGACCGCCGCCAAAATTCCTGTGACCGTCCTGACCGGCTATCTCGGTGCCGGCAAGACCACGCTGCTCAACCGCATCCTGTCGGAAAACCACGGCAAGAAATACGCCGTCATTGTCAACGAATTCGGCGAGATCGGCATCGACAACGACCTCATCATCGGCGCCGATGAGGAAGTGTTTGAAATGAACAATGGCTGCATTTGCTGCACCGTACGTGGCGACCTCGTTCGCATCATGGATGGGTTGATGAAGCGCAAGGGCAAGTTCGACGCCA
This sequence comes from Bradyrhizobium sp. CCBAU 51627, assembly GCF_028128765.1. GTDB lineage: Bacteria > Pseudomonadota > Alphaproteobacteria > Rhizobiales > Xanthobacteraceae > Bradyrhizobium. The sequence goes on along the minus strand of NZ_LBJG01000023.1, from coordinate 53,345 downwards.
TCATCGTCGAGACCACGGGTCTTGCCGATCCGGCGCCGGTCGCGCAGACCTTCTTCGTCGACGAGGACGTGCAGAAGAACGCCCGCCTCGATGCGGTGGTCACGGTTGCGGACGCCAAATGGCTGTCCGACCGGCTCAAGGACGCGCCCGAGGCCAAGAACCAGATCGCCTTTGCGGACGTCATCGTTCTGAACAAGACTGATCTCGTCAACAAGGGCGAGCTTGCCGAGGTCGAGGCGCGCATCCGCGGCATCAATCCCTATGCCAAACTGCATCGCACCGAGCGCTGCTCGGTGGCACTGGCCGACGTGCTCGACCGCGGTGCGTTCGATCTCGACCGCATCCTCGACATCGAACCGGATTTCCTCGAGGCTGACGATCATGACCACGACCATGATCATCACCATCATCATGACCAGGACCATCATCACCATGATCACGGGCATGGCCTGAAGCATTATCACGATGAGGACATGCAGTCGCTGTCGCTCAAGACCGACAAGCCGCTCGATCCCAACGTGTTCATGCCCTGGCTGCAGAACCTGGTGCAGGTCGAGGGCGGCAAGATCCTGCGTTCCAAGGGCATCCTGGCCTTCCACGACGACGATGACCGTTACGTCTTCCAGGGCGTCCACATGATGCTGGAGGGCAACCACCAGAGGAAATGGAAGCAGGGCGAGAAGCGCGAGAGCCGCCTCGTCTTCATCGGCCGCGAATTGCCGGAAGAGGCGATCCGCAAGGGTTTCGAGAGCTGCATCGTCTCGTGATGAAAGAGTTTACGCCGGCTCCCGATTCCGCCTCGATCGTTTCCGTCACCGACCGCGTCAAGCCGGTTAAGCTCGGCATGGCCGTGACCTCGGTGCATTTCCTTGGGCCTCGTGCCGCCTTCGTCGGCGGCGAAGAGAACGTCGCCTTTGTCGACGCCAAGGGCGAGATCGCTACGGTCGCCGTGCACAGCGGCGGCATTCTCTCGACCGCCTCGGACGGCAAGCGCCTCGTCATGGGCGGCGACGACGGCAAGGTCGTCTCGCTCGACGCCAAGGGCGAGGTGACGCTGCTCGCCACCGATCCCAAGCGGCGCTGGATCGATGCGGTGGCGCTGCACGCCGATGGCGCCTTCGCCTGGTCGGCCGGCAAGATTGCGACCGTCAAGAGCGGCAAAAACGAGGAGAAGTCGCTCGAGGTGCCCTCGACCGTCGGCGGGCTGGCGTTCGCGCCGAAGGGCCTGCGGCTCGCGATCGCGCACTATAACGGCGCGACGCTGTGGTTTCCCAACATGGAGGGATCGGCCGAATTCCTGCCCTGGGCCGGCTCGCATCACGGCGTCACTTTCAGCCCGGACAACAAGTTCCTGGTCACCGCGATGCATGAGCCGGCGCTGCATGGCTGGCGGCTCGCCGACAACAGGCACATGCGCATGACCGGCTATCCCAGCCGCGTCCGCTCGATGTCCTGGAGTGCAGGCGGCAAGGGGCTGGCGACTTCGGGCGCAGACACCGTCATCATCTGGCCGTTCGCGGGCAAGGATGGCCCGATGGGCAAGGAGCCCGCAATGCTCGCGCCGCTCCAGGCCCGCGTGTCTGTCGTCGCGTGCCATCCGAAGAACGACATCCTCGCCGCCGGCTACAGCGACGGCACCGTGCTGATGGTGCGGCTGGAGGACGGCGCGGAGATCCTGGTCCGCCGCAACGGTACCCCGCCTGTGGCTGCGATTGCATGGAACGCCAAGGGCACGCTGCTGGCGTTTGCCGACGAAAATGGGGACGGCGGCCTGCTGGAGCTTTGATCTGTCATGGTTCCCGCCGTATAGCCGTAGGGTGGGCGAAGGCGCTCTTTGCGCCGTGCCCACGACCTTTTCCTTTGACGGGAGCCGTGGGCACGCTTCGCTTTGCCCACCCTACGGCAGCTGAAATTCATGCGATTTCTCACCACCTTCCAGCTCGCTGACTTCGCCGACACGCTGATCAGCCTGATCACGGCCTTTGTGCTGGGCACGCTGATCGGCGCCGAGCGGCAATATCGCCAGCGCACTGCGGGCCTGCGCACCAACGTGCTGGTCGCAGTGGGGGCGGCCGCCTTCGTCGATCTTGCCATGCATCTGGATGGCGCGGACGGAGCGGTCCGGGTGATAGCCTATGTCGTCTCCGGCATCGGCTTCCTTGGGGCCGGCGTCATCATGAAGCAGGGCATGGACGTCCGCGGGCTCAATACTGCGGCAACGCTGTGGGCTTCCGCTGCGGTCGGCTCCTGCGCCGGCGCCGACATGGTCGCGCAGGCGGCTGCGCTCACCGTCTTCGTCATCGCCGGCAATACGCTGCTCCGGCCACTGGTCAATGCCATCAACCGCATTCCGCTGGACGAGACGGCGCTGGAGGCGACCTATTACTTCAAGCTCGCAGTGGCGACCGATGCGCTCCCCGACATGCGTGATCGCCTCGTCGACAAGCTTGAAGCCGCGAAATATGCGGTTGCCGATATCGAGGTGGTCGAGATCGGCGAGGACATTCTGGAGATCGTCGCCAAGCTGGTCGCGTCCGCGGTCGATCCGAACGAACTGAACGCGGTGGCGATCGATTTGCAGCATGTGCCGGGCGTGCGGCACGCCACCTGGGAAGTCAGCACGACGGAATAGACGCGGCCTTTTGGCGCCCGACTGGGCAGTTCCCGCTTTGCAGTGTGCGGAACCGCCGTCCGGGAAATTCGTTGATTCCTCTGATAAAGGCGGTGATCGACATGCCCGGCCAGAACGACAAGCGAAACCTGAAGCTCGACCTCGCAATCGCCTGTTCGCTGTTCGCAGCAGGCGTTGTGGTGTCGGTGATGTCACTTGCGCAAATTCGCGCCGAGAGCCGGATGGAGCTGGCGCAGGCGACACAGCCGCTCCAGGGCACGCCGTCCAACGATCAGGACAAGACGCCGGCCGAGGCAAAGCCGGGCGGCGAGCGGCCGACCACGCCGGCCCCCGAGCCCGCGCGTCCCGATCCGCAGACGCAAGGCGCGGCAGGCGCGGCCAAGCCCGCGCTCCCGCCGGCACCGGCCGAGAAAATGGCGCCGCCGCTTGAGAAGAAATAGCCGCGACGGCCCGCTTCTGACACACGGATGTGCCAACTGATGCCGAATTGGCGATCTCGCCTCGGCACAGGGCTCGCTTCTTAGACTAATGCGCCGCATCTTTCGGCAAGAGCCTCGCAAACGCCTGATCGAGCGCGGTATCAGCCTTCGCGAGCTTTTCGCGCTGGGCGGCAAGCCAGAGCCTGTCGGCATCGAGGCGCTGCTGGGCCACCTTGAGCATGCGTGCAGTCTCCTCCGGCTGTGGGCCGCCGGCGCCTTTCGTGTGCGCCACGATCCATTCCGGCGACATCACCTCCCTGAATTCGGCCTCGCTCATCGGGAAGGGTCTCGCCGGCATGTTGAATTTGGCGAGCGTCTTGGCGAAGAGGTCGGTCACTTCGCTGAAGGGTATGGTCTTGGGCGTAAGATCCAGTGGCCGTGCATAGCTGACCATCTGTGATGCAAAGCCATGCCCGATGCGGAACGGGATCTGGTGCCCCTGCAACAATAGTTCGGCGAGGTTCATTGTCGAGGTCCAGTCGCTCTCCAGCTCTTCCTTGGCGCGGGCCTTGTTGACCACGATCGCATCGAACACCCGATCGGTCGCGGTGACCATCTTGATGGCGCGCGGGAATAGGCCGATATCCTCGGACTGGGCCTTGGAATCGACCATGCCCGACGTGACGTTGTGAGCGCGGATGGAGACCGCCCCCGACAACCCCACCACATCTGAAGCTGCGATCCTCGCCTGCATGATCAGACCCGGATTGCGCTTCTGTGGCATCGAGCTACTGGTGTAGGTTGAGCCCTCCTGCAGCAAAAGCCAGGGTCGCACCTCGGCGTATTGCGTATGCAGGTCCTGCATCATCACGCCGATGCGGATGGCGGCCGAATTGGCGATCGCGGTGGCCTCGAGCTGGTTGTCGAATGGGATCACCTGATTGGCGTCCATCGAATTCTCGACAATGCCGTCAAAGCCGAGCAGCTGGGCGAGGCGCGTGCGGTTCAGCGGCCAGATCGAGTCGGACATGACGCCAGCGCCCATCGGGCTGAGATTGAGCCGGCGATAGGCCTCGCTGATGCGCTGCTGGTCGCGCTCGAACGATTCCTCATAGGCCAGCAGGTAATGACCATAGGTGATCGGTACCGCCTGCACGCCGTTGGTGTAGCCGGGCATCAATGCATCGAGATTGTCGGCCGCCTTGGCGAGCAGCGTGGTACGCAAGTCGAGCAACGCTTCGGCAAAATCCAGCGTCTGGTTGCGTAGTTTGGCAGCGCGATAGGTCGCGTACATGTCCTGACGGCTGCGCCCGGCGTGGATGACGGAGGCCTCCTCGCCGACCTTGTCGGTCATGATCTTCTCGATCTGAAGGACGTCGCTCGGACGCTTGCCGTCGGGCTCACGCGCCTGGCGGATCGTGTAGTCCACGCCGGCGGCGATCAGCTGGCCGGTATCTTTCGAAAAGATGCCTTCCTCCACCAGCATCACAGTGGAGGCCTTGTTGATCTTGTTGAGCCAGTAGAACTGGTCCTCAGCTGCGTCGGATTTGCTGGTCGAGGGCTGCGCGCCGCTGGGAGCTTTAGCGCCGATCTTGGCGGCGTTTTCGTTGCATTCCTGCGTGGTCTTACAGGGCAACTGACCGGTGTCCGCGGCAAAAGCGTGGGACGCGATCAGGAGGCCGACGCCTCCCGCGATGCAGGCGATATGATTCATGCGGACCTCCCGGTTGCCGTGCGACCGGGCGGTTGGTTAGCATCCGGGCTGACGGAAGGCTATTGGCCTCCCGTTGGTTGCGGCTCGGACAAGTGCGCCTGTCAGCGCACCAGGATGTTTTTGAACTGCCAGGGATCGCTGGTGTCGATGTCCTCCGGGAACAGTCCCGGACGGTCCGTCAACGGCGTCCAGTCGGTGTAGAAGCCTTTGACCGGGCCGAGATAGGGCAACTGGATTTCCAAGAGGCGATCGAAGTCCATCTCGTCGGCTTCGACGATGCCTTCGTTCGGATTCTCCAGCGCCCACACCATGCCGCCGAGCACGGCGGAGGTCACCTGCAGGCCGGTGGCGTTCTGATAGGGCGCAAGAGCGCGAGTCTCTTCGATGGAGAGCTGCGAGCCGTACCAATAGGCATTCTTGTCATGGCCGAACAGCAGCACGCCGAGCTCGTCGATGCCGTCGACGATCTCGTTCTCGTCGAGGATGTGGTGCTTCTCCTGCATCTTGGCGGCGCGACCGAACATCTCGTGCAGCGACAGCACGGCATCGTCGGCCGGGTGATAGGCGTAGTGGCAGGTCGGCCGATAGACCGCCTTGCCCGAGGCGTCGCGTACCGTGAAGTAATCGGCGATCGAGATCGACTCATTGTGGGTGACGAGGAAGCCGTACTGAGCGCCGCGGGTCGGGCACCAGGTGCGCACGCGCGTGTTGGCGCCGGGCTGCATCAGATAGATGGCCGCGCCGCAGCCGGCCTCGTGGGTACGCGCATTCTCGGGCATCCATTTCTCGTGGGTGCCCCAGCCGAGTTCGGACGGCTGCACGCCTTCGGACAGGAATCCTTCCACCGACCAGGTGTTGACGAAGACATCAGGCTCCTTCGGCTTCTTCGAGCGCTGGGTGTCGCGTTCGGCGATGTGGATGCCCTTGATGCCCGCCTGCCGCATCAGATCCGCCCATTCGGCCTTGGTCTTCGGCCGGGGGGCGTTGAGCTTCAGGTCGGCCGCGACGTTGAGCAGCGCCTGCTTGGCGAAAAAGGAGACCATGCCCGGGTTGGCGCCGCAGCAGGAGACAGCGGTCGTCGAGCCCTTAGGGCGCGCCTTCTTGGCGGCCAGCGTCACTTCGCGAAGCGCATAGTTCGAGCGCGCTTCCGGGCCCTTCGAAGCATCGAAATAGAAGCCGAGCCAGGGCTCGTTGACGGTGTCGATATAGAGAGCGCCAAGCTCGTTGCAGAGCTCCATGATGTCGGTGGAGCCGGTATCGACGGACAGATTGACGCAAAAGCCCTGGCCGCCGCCTTCGGTGAGCAGCGGAGTCAGCACCTCTCGATAATTGTCCTTGGTTAGGCCCTTCTGGATGAAGCGGACATTGTGCTTCTCGCAGAGTGCCTTGCGGCCCTCGTCCTTGGGATCGAGCACGGTGATGCGCGATTTGTCGTAGTCGAGATGCCGTTCGATCAGGGGCAACGTGCCTTTGCCGATGGAGCCGAAGCCGACCATGACGATGGGACCGGTGATCTTCGCGTAGATCTGCGAGGGGGGGCTCATGGGATGGTTTCTCCGGAACGTGCTGGCGGACAATTGTTGAGGGTGGATCAGGCGCTGCGGCGCTTTTTTAGATGCTGCGGCGCTTGGCGGTGACTTCGATCTCGACCTTCATCTCGGGTTTGGCGAGGGCGCTGACGACCAGCAAGGTCGCAGCCGGCCTGATGTCACCGAGAACCTCGCCGCAGACGGCGAAGTGGGCGTCGATGTAGCTGGCGTCGGTGACGTAGTAGGTCGCACGGACGATATCGGCCATCTCGAATCCGCCCTCCTTCAGGGCAGCTTCGATGGTCTTGAAGCAGTTGCGTGACTGGCTCGTGACATCATTAGGCATCGTCATTGTCGTGTAGTCATAGCCGGTGGTTCCGGCGACGAAGGCGAACTCGCCGTCGATCACGGCGCGGCTGTAGCCGACGCTCTTCTCGAGGGGGGAGCCGGTGGAAATCAGGCGACGGGACATGGGTTCGGCCTCGGCTGAATGGGGGGATTTTGTGGGTTTAAAGGGCGTTTCGGGGGCTCACGCAACCCCAAAGGAACGACGCTTGGCGTAGGCGCGCGTTGCCACGTGGCGCGGCTTCGGTCGTCGCCATCATGGCAAGTCCTTAGGCCGCGTGCGCCTGGAGGGTGCGAACCGACCTCCGTTTGGCGATCGCCGCGCCAGTCGGGACGATCACCCCCTCGGCGCCGTCAAGCGTGCCGGCCCGGAATTCGATCGCCAGCAGGCGATCGCGCTCGAACGGGCCGGGCAGCGCCAGCGCGCCGGTCTTCTCGGCGGAGAAGCCAAAACGCGCGTAATAGGGGGCGTCGCCGAGCAGGATCACGGCGGCGTGCCCGCGCGCCCGGGCGGCGGCCAGCGCTTGATGCATCAGCGCGGCGCCGATCCCGAGCTCGCGGCAGGCAGGGTCCACAGCCAGTGGTCCGAGGACCAGAGCGGGCCTGCCGCCGGCGCTGACGTGCCACAACCGCACGGTTCCCACGAGCTTGCCCTCGCGCATCGCCGACAGGGCAAGGCCTGCGGCAGGTGCGCGCCCGTCGCGCAGGCGCTGGCAGGTGCGGCTGTGGCGGTTCTCGCCAAAGCAGGCGTCGAGCAGCGCTTCGCGCATCGCGACGTCGGCAGCACGTTCCGCACGAATTGCGAACGGAGCGGCTTTCGAAGGGAGGGCGATCTGTGGCTTCCGAAAAGCAGTCATGGCGCGTCATTTCCCGCTTGAACCGGCGTGCGCGCAGCACGCCCGTTCAAGGCGTCGTCGGAAATCGAAAGATGAGGAGCCGGCAAGCCGGCTCCCGGGTTGGTCAGGCCTCGAAAGAGAGGCGGATCAGATGTGATACGTCTTCAGGGGCGGGATGCCGTTGAAGGCCACCGCCGAGTAGGTCGACGTATAGGCCCCGGTGCCCTCGATCAGCACCTTGTCGCCGATCTCGAGCGTGACGGGCAGCGGATACGGGCTCTTCTCGTACAGCACGTCGGCGCTGTCGCAGGTCGGACCTGCGAGCACGCACGGCGTCATGTCCGCGCCGTCGTGACGGGTGCGGATGGCGTAACGGATCGACTCGTCCATCGTCTCGGCGAGACCGCCGAACTTGCCGATGTCCAGGTACACCCAGCGCACCTCGTCCTCGTCGCTCTTCTTCGAGATCAGCACGACCTCGGATTCGATGATGCCGGCGTTGCCCACCATACCGCGGCCCGGCTCGATGATCGTCTCCGGAATCTGGTTGCCGAAGTGCTTGCGCAGGGCGCGGAAGATCGAGCGGCCGTAGGTCACGACCGGCGGCACGTCCTTCAGGTACTTGGTCGGGAAGCCGCCGCCCATGTTGACCATGGACAGGTTGATGCCGCGCTCGGCGCAGTCGCGGAACACCTGCGAGGCCATCGCCAGCGCACGGTCCCACGCCTTCACCTTGCGCTGCTGCGAGCCGACATGGAAGGAGATGCCGCACGGCTCCAGGCCCAGGCGCTTGGCGGCGTCGAGTACCTCGACGGCCATTTCCGGGTCGCAGCCGAACTTGCGCGACAGCGGCCACTCGGCGCCGGCGCAGTCATAGAGGATGCGGCAGAACACCTTCGCGCCGGGAGCGGCACGGCCGATCTTCTCGACCTCGGCGACGCAATCGACCGCGAACAGGCGGATGCCGAGCGCGAATGCGCGCGCGATGTCGCGCTCCTTCTTGATCGTGTTGCCGAAGGAGATGCGGTCGGGCGTCGCACCGGCGGCCAGTGCCATCTCGATCTCGGCGACGGTCGCGGTGTCGAAGCAGGAGCCCATCGAGGCCAGCAACGCCAGCACTTCCGGCGCCGGGTTGGCCTTGACGGCGTAGAACACGCGGCTGTCGGGCAGCGCCTTGGCAAAGGTCTGGTAATTGTCGCGCACGACCTCGAGGTCGACGACGAGGCACGGCTCGGTGTCGAGACCTTCCTTGCGGCGGTTACGCAGGAATTCCTGGATACGTTCGGTCATGGCACTCTCCAACGGTCCCAGCGACGGGATCCGCATCAACGTGACGTCGGATAAGAGCGCTTCGGCCACATCGCGCGATGGAGGCGCGCAGAGGCCAAAAAACTCAAACCAGACTGTGCTGCCGTGGATTGGTTGGGAGAGTTTCCCGCCCGCTCACCTGGCAATGAAGGACAAGCCTTTTCAGTAGCCCGCGCCGGCGGTGGAATGCCGGTAGAGACCAAAAAAGCCCGATCCGTCGTTGCTTTAAGTCGCGTCCCCCGTTGAGAGCGGGGTGCGCCGGTTCGCCTCCGGCTGCCAGTCACGGTTGCAAAGAGCGAAGGCACCTTCGACAAGGCATCTCTTTGAGAGAGATGCTGGGCGCTCCGGGTTTGCTTCGTCTTCGGACCTTTGGGTCTTGCAACCTTCGGTCTTTGACTTCCGCACTTCCGAAGAGCCCCTCGGCTTCTTCACCCCTTGGCGGCTGTCCGGCCTCTTGTCCGGATACCTACCGACTGACACACGACCACAGGCACGTGCGAAATTGGGCAAGAGCGCACATAAGCGTTTTGACTCTGCTTCGCAAGAATTTTTTTAGGCTGAGAACAGAATTGCCTAACATCTGCTTGCGCAGTGTTGCGCGAGCGACTGCGGAAGATGAACGGGCGTTAAGTCTTGAGCTTCGTGCGCACGTCTCTTGCGCGCGAGACGGCGTCAGCCGCGCTTGAAGAACGGCTCGACGCGCTGAGCTCCGCGCACGAACGCGGTCATGACCAACACGCCGAGCGCGAACAGCACGGCCTGCAGGATGTGCGCGGCCTGGTCGCCGAGCCCGAGCAGGATCGCGAGCGCCCAGCCGCCGGCAAACGCCGCGCCGAACACTTCGGCGCCGATCAGGATGGCGGCACTGACGACGGTGATGACGCTCGGCCAGACGATCTTACGGGAGGACGAGGAGGGCGCGTTCATGGGCATCGGGGTCCAGTGTTTCGAGGGCCGCAATCTCCCCGAAAAGGCGGGCGGGAGCAAGGCCAAATGGCCCAAAAAAGCCCGATCGCGTGCTATAGCTGGCCCAACAAATTGCCTCGAAAATCGGGACTTGTGATGTCAGAACGCCGCCAGATTACGGACGCCGAGACCAATCCGCTGCTGAAGGCCTGGGTGACGCCGTTTGCGACCCCGCCCTTCGACGAGATCAAGCCCGAACACTTCCTCCCGGCCTTCGAGCAGGCTTTCGCCGACCATTCCGCCGAGATCGCGGCGATCACCAATGATCCGGCTGCGGTCGACTTCGCCAACACCATCACGGCGCTGGAACGTTCGGGCAAGCTGCTCAACAAGGTTGCGGCGGTCTTCTACGACCTGGTCTCGGCGCATTCCAACCCTGCCATCCTGGAGATCGACAAGGAGGTCTCCTTGAGGATGGCGCGGCACTGGAATCCGATCTTGATGAACGCTGTGCTGTTTGGCCGCATCGCCCAGCTGCATGAGAACCGCGCCAGTCTAGGCCTCAACCCGGAGCAGCTCCGCCTCTTGGAGCGCACCTACACCCGCTTCCACCGCGCCGGTGCCGGCCTGTCCGACGAGGCCAAGACGCGCATGGCCGAGATCAACGAGAAGCTGGCCCAGCTCGCGACCGGCTTCAGTCATCATCTGCTCGGCGACGAACAGGACTGGTTCCTCGAACTTGGGGAGGCCGATCGCCAGGGCTTGCCCGAAAGCTTCATCGCCGTCGCCAAGGCTGCGGCAGAAGATCGCGGCATGGCGGGCAAGGCCATCGTGACGCTGTCACGTTCCTCGGCCGAGCCGTTCCTGAAGAGCTCGGCGAGGCGTGACCTGCGCGAGAAGGTCTACAAGGCCTTCACGGCGCGCGGCGACAACGGCAATGCCAACGACAACAACACGGCGATCGGAGAGATCCTGAAGCTGCGCGAGGAGAGCGCCAAGCTGCTGGGCTACCCGACCTTCGCGGCCTACCGTCTCGAAGACTCCATGGCCAAGACTCCCGATGCGGTGCGGGGCCTGCTCGAGCGGGTCTGGAAGCCGGCCCGGGCGCGGGCGCTCGCCGACCGCGACGAGATGCAGGCGCTGATCACGGCGGAGGGCGGCAATTTCAAGCTCGCGCCCTGGGACTGGCGCTTCTACGCCGAAAAGCTCCGCCTTCAGCGCGCCAATTTCGATGACGCGGCGATCAAGCCGTATCTGACGCTCGACCACATGATCGCGGCCGCTTTCGACTGCGCCACCCGCCTGTTCGGCATCACTTTCGAGGAGCGCAAGGATGTGCCGGTCTGGCATCCCGACGTCCGCGTCTGGGAGGTCAAGGGGCCCGACGGCAAGCACAAGGCGCTGTTCTATGGCGACTACTACGCCCGGCCTTCAAAGCGCTCCGGCGCCTGGATGACCTCGCTGCGCGACCAGCAGAAGCTCGACGGCGACACCGCGCCGCTCATTATCAATGTCTGCAACTTTGCCAAGGGTACCGGAAGCGAGCCCTCGCTGCTCTCGCCCGACGACGCCCGCACCCTGTTCCACGAGTTCGGCCACGGCCTGCACGGCATGCTGTCCAACGTGACCTATCCGTCGCTGTCGGGCACCTCCGTGTTCACCGACTTCGTCGAGCTGCCCTCGCAGCTCTACGAACACTGGCAGGAGCGGCCCGAGGTGCTGCAGAAATTCGCTCGTCACTACCAGACCGGCGAGCCCTTGCCCGATGACCTGCTCAATCGCTTCCTTGCCGCGCGAAAATTCAACCAGGGCTTTGCCACCGTCGAGTTCGTGTCCTCGGCCCTGGTCGACCTCGAGTTCCACTCCCAGCCGGCAGCAAACGCGCAGGACGTTCGCGCCTTCGAGAAACGCGAGCTCGAGAAGATCGGCATGCCCGAGGAAATCTCGATGCGGCACCGGCCGACCCAGTTCGGCCATATCTTCTCCGGCGACCATTACGCGGCCGGCTATTACAGCTACATGTGGTCGGAGGTGATGGACGCCGATGCCTTCGGCGCGTTCGAGGAAGCCGGCAACATCTTCGATCCCGCGGTCGCCAAACGCCTGCACGACGACATCTATTCGAGCGGCGGGTCGGTCGATCCGGAGGCGGCCTACGAGGCGTTTCGCGGCCGTCCGCCCGAGCCCGACGCGCTGCTGCGCCGCCGCGGCCTGCTCGACGACGCCAAGGCGGCCTGATCGGCATGCGCGCGCTGTTCGGATCCTTGCTCGCCGCCGCCTTCACGCTCGTAGCGGACGCGGCGAGCGCGCACCCACATGTCTGGATCACCGCGACCAGTGAATTGCTTTACGCCGAGGATGGCAGCGTCACCGGCGTGCGCCACGCCTGGACCTTTGATGACATGTTCTCGGCTTATGCGGTGCAGGGGCTCGAGGCCAAGACCAAGGGCGCCTATACCCGCGAGGAGCTGGGGCCGCTGGCGCAGACCAATGTCGAGTCGCTGAAGGAATATGCCTACTTCACCTTCGCGAAGGCCGACGGCAAGAAGGAGCGCTTCCAGGAGCCGATCGATTATTTCCTCGACTACAAGGACACTGTGCTGACCCTGCACTTCACGCTGCCGCTGAAGGACCCGGTCAAGCCCAGGCAGCTCGTGCTCGAGGTATTCGATCGCTCGTTCTTCATCGACTTCCAGATGGCCAAGAACAATCCGGTCAAGCTGGTCGGCGCACCTTCCGCCTGCCAGATGAAGCTCGACCGTCCCAGCGACGGCACCGCGACCGCGCAGAAGCTCAACGAGCAGACCTTCACGGACGGCCCGAACGCCAATTTCGGCATGATGTTCGCCAACAAGATCACGGTGGATTGCCCTTGAAGCCGCATCGCCCGCCGCTTGGACGCGGGCTCCTCGCCTGCGCCGCCGCGCTCCTCGTCATCGGCGTGACCGATGCCGCGCTTCACGATCTCCTCGCACAAAACCCGTTCGGCGCGCCGAAGTTGGCACCAGCGGCCGAGCCCGAGGCCAGCAGTCTCGTCGGCTGGCTCCTGGCAAAGCAGTCGGAATTCTATCGTCAGATGTCGTCCACCATCCGCGCCGCCAAGTCCGACGGCTCGGCGGTGTGGACGCTGCTCTTCATCTCGTTTGCCTACGGCATCTTCCACGCCGCCGGCCCCGGTCACGGCAAGGCGGTGATCGCCTCCTATCTCGTCGCCAACCGCGAGACTGCCCGGCGCGGCATCGCGCTGTCGTTCGCCTCGGCGCTGATGCAGTCGCTGGTCGCGATTCTGATCGTCGGCATCTCGGCCTGGATTCTGAACGCCACCGCCAGGACCATGTGCAAGGCAGAAGGCGCGATCGAGATCGCGAGCTATGGCCTGATCGCGCTGTTCGGCTTGCGCCTGGTCTGGGCCAAGGGCCTCACCTTCGTCCGCGCGCTCCAGGCGGCGCAGCCGATGCCTGCGGTCGCGGGCGTGGCGCACCACCACCATGATCACAGTCATCATCATGATGCGCAGGATCATCATCACGACCAGGCGCACGCCCATCGCCACCCCGGGCATGACCATGTCCATGACGAGCATCGCGGCCATTCCCATGGGCCCACCCCAAGCGAACTCGCTGGCCCCGGCGGCTGGCGGCGCGGGATCGCTGCGATCCTGACCGTCGGCATTCGCCCATGCTCGGGCGCGATCCTGGTGCTGGTGTTCGCGCTCGCTCAGGGTCTGGTCTGGGCCGGCATCGCCGCGACCTTCCTAATGGGATTGGGCACTGCAATCACGGTCGCCGCCATCGCGGTCCTCGCTGTTTCTGCCAAGGGCGTCGCCGGTCGCCTGAGCGGAGCCGGCGACGGCGGCGGGGCGCTGTTCATGCGTGGCATCGAATTCGGCGCTGCCGCCCTCGTGCTGCTGTTCGGGGCGGGCCTGTTGTTCGGCTACATCGCGGCCGAGCGGACGACCTGTTTTTAGGCACCGCCTTCGTAGCCCGGATGGAGCGAAGCGCAATCCGGGACGGTGCAGCCGCTGAGAGTCCCCGGATTACGCTTCGCTCGGGCTACGGCCTCACCGGCTCACACCGGCAGCAGCCGTTTCAACATCGGCATGAAGAAGATCACCAGATTGATCGCAAAGCCGATGCTCCAGAGGATGGAGCGCAGCGTCGGCCGGTCGCCGAGATAAGTCAGCACATAGGCGATCCGCACGATCACGAACAGCAACGCGAGCTCGTCGATCAGGCGCTGCGGCGAGTCCCGGAACTCGGCGAGCAGCACGGCAAAAGCGAAGAACGGAAAGGTCTCGATCCCGTTCTGGTGCGCGCCGAGCGCGCGCTGGGCGAGGGCGTCCTGATAGAAGGCGGGATCGCGCGGCCGAGAATTGTCGAAGCTGCGAAACCGGATCCATTTGATCGAGACGATCGTCAAGAGAAAGAGCAGCACCGCTCCGAGCACGCACCATTCTGCGAGCGTCATCGTTCCTCCCCCCGCTTCGGGGCGAACCTAGCGAAACCGGCCTCATCTTGACAAGTTCGGAGCAACGCGCCACGCAACTGGTCATGACGACCCTGGCCCCCCTCGCGACCGCAAAACCGGCAACGCCCTCCGCCCAGCCGCGCGTTGGCGTGCTGCTGGTCAATCTCGGCACGCCCGACACCGCCGACGCCCCGGGCGTGCGGGTCTATCTCAAGGAATTCCTGTCGGACGCCCGTGTCATCGAGGATCAGGGCCTGATCTGGCAACTGGTGCTGAACGGCATCATCCTTCGCAGCCGGCCCCGCACCAAGGCGCTCGACTACCAGAAGATCTGGAACAACGAGAAGAACGAGTCGCCGCTGAAGACCATCACGCGCTCGCAAGCAGACAAGCTCGCCGTCGCGCTGTCTGATAGCCCCCACGTCGTGGTGGATTGGGCAATGCGCTACGGCAATCCCTCGATCAAGGCCGGCATCGATGCGCTGGTCGCGAAAGGGTGCGAGCGCATCCTCGCTGTGCCGCTGTATCCGCAATATTCCGCTTCGACCTCGGCGACCGTCTGCGACGAGGTGTTTCGTGTGCTTGCCCGCCTCCGCAATCAGCCGACGCTGCGGGTGACGCCGCCTTACTATCAGGACGAGTCCTATATCGAGGCGCTGGCGACCTCGATCGAGACGCATCTGGCGGCGCTGCCGTTCAAGCCCGAGCTGATCGTTGCCTCCTTCCACGGCATGCCGAAATCCTATGTCGAGAAGGGCGATCCCTATCAGAGCCACTGCATCGCGACGACAGAGGCGCTGCGTCGCCGGCTCGGAATGGATGAAACAAAGCTGCTGCTGACCTTCCAGTCGCGCTTCGGCAATGACGAGTGGCTGCAGCCCTACACCGACAAGACCATGGAGCGCCTTGCCAAAGAAGGCGTGCGCCGCGTCGCGGTGGTGACGCCGGGCTTTTCCGCCGATTGCCTTGAGACGCTGGAGGAGATCGCGCAGGAGAATGCCGAGATCTTCAAGCACAATGGCGGCGAGCAGTTTTCCGCAATCTCCTGTCTCAATGACAGCGATCCCGGCATGGACGTGATCCGCACGCTGGTGCTGCGCGAGCTTCAGGGCTGGATTTGAGGGGCGCTCCATGAACCGCCGCGACTGTCTGGCGCTTCTTGGGACACTCACTGCATGGCCGCTCCCGGTCCTGGCGCAGCAGCCGACTGCGGCGCGCCGGCTTGGCGTGCTCTCGGTCACATCAGCCGATGACGTGATCGGCCGGACCGGCCTGGCCGAGGCGCTGGCCACTCATGGCTGGAAGGAGCGGGACAATCTCGAAATCGACTGGCGGAGTGGCGCCGGGGATCGCGCGCGCGTCGCGCAGTTGGCCGATGACCTGATCGCGCGCAAGCCGGACATCCTGCTTGCGCTCGGCACACCCTCGGTGGAGGAGTTGCGCCGGCGCACCACGACGATCCCGATCGTGTTTGCGGTCGTGACCGATCCCGTCAGCCAGGGCTTTGTCCAGAACCTGGCCCATCCCGGCGGCAACATCACAGGCTTCACCGATTACGACGGCCCGCTCGCCGGCAAATGGCTGGAGATGATGACGCAGGTCACGCCGAAGGTGTCCCGCGTCTTCGTCGTCTACAACCCCGCCACCGCGCCATTCGCGACGCTGATGCTGCGCACGCTGGAGGAGGCTGCGCGGATGCTGCATGTGGCGGTCGAGCCCGCGCCGGTGCACGATGTCGCTTCCATCGCCGCGCTGGCTTCGCGCAAGGACGGCGGCTTCCTGGTGCTGCCGGACTTCTTCGCCATCGCGAATCGCGCGCCGCTGCTGGCGGCGATCGAGCAGGCGCATTTGCCGGCCGTGTTCTGCATCCGCGCCTTTGTCGATGAAGGTGGGTTGATGTCATACAGCACGGACAGCGCCGAGCAGCTCCGCCGAGCCGCCGGCTATATCGATCGTATCCTCAAGGGAGCGCGGCCGGAGGACCTGCCGGTCCAGAACCCCACCAAGTTCGAGCTCGCCATCAATCTGAAGACAGCCAGGGCGCTAGGTGTCACCCTTTCACCGAGCCTGCTCGCAATCGCGAACGACGTCATCGAGTAGGGTGGAATCCTTGACCGCTAGGTCTGCGCCTTCGCGCTTTCAAGAGCCGTTCGCAAATACATAATCGTGGCCGTTCTCCCTCCTCGCGTCTTGTGCAGAATGGCGCCGATACCGACGTGAAAAGCGGCTGCTGAACCGCTAGGGTCTTGATCCCGACCAATGGCAGCGCGGGAAAGGGATTCTTCCCGCCTTGGAGGAAAGATGAGCGGTTTCGATATTTTCGCGATTGTTCTGGTGTTGCTCGTCATCGTCACGCTGATTGCCGGCGTGAAGACGGTGCCGCAGGGTTATGACTGGACCATCGAGCGCTTCGGCAAATACACGCAGACACTGAGCCCCGGCCTTAATCTGATCGTGCCCTATTTCGATCGGGTCGGGCGCAAGATCAACATGATGGAGCAGGTGATCGACATCCCCGAGCAGGAGGTCATCACCAAGGACAACGCCACCGTGACGGTGGACGGCGTCGCCTTCTATCAGGTGTTCGACGCGGCGAAGGCGAGCTATGAGGTCGCCAACCTCAACCAGGCCATCACGGTGCTGACCATGACCAACATCCGTTCGGTGATGGGCTCGATGGATCTCGACCAGGTGTTGTCACATCGCGACGAGATCAACGAACGCCTCTTGCGCGTAGTCGACGCCGCGGTCTCTCCCTGGGGCGTCAAGGTCAACCGCATCGAGATCAAGGACATCGTCCCGCCGGCGGACCTCGTCGAGGCCATGGGCCGTCAGATGAAGGCCGAGCGCGTCAAGCGCGCCGACATTCTCGCCGCGGAAGGCCAGCGCCAGTCCGAAATCCTGCGCGCCGAGGGTGCCAAGCAGGGCCAGATCCTCCAGGCCGAAGGCCGTCGCGAAGCCGCTTTCCGCGACGCCGAGGCGCGCGAGCGTCTCGCTGAAGCCGAGGCCAAGGCAACGCAGGCGGTGTCGGAAGCGATTGCCAAGGGCGATGTCGCCGCGCTGAATTATTTCATTGCGGACAAATACATCAAGGCGTTCGGCCAGTTCGCGGATGCGCCGAACCAGAAGATCATCATGCTGCCGATGGAAGCGACCAGCATGCTCGGTTCGCTCGCCGGCATCGGCGAAATCGCGAAGGCAACGTTTGGCGAAAGTGCTGCGTCCGCGACCGCCGCCGCTCGCCGCACCGCTTCAGTACCGCCGACCGGCCCGACGCCGCCGGCGGTGCCGCCGCGGCAAGGGTAAGGAACGGCGCATGATCTTCGGCTAAGACCATGCGCTCATGCAAAGAGGTCCTGTCATGACGGACATGTTCGTATCGCTCGGCACCTGGAACTGGCTGATCTTCGGCTTCATCCTGATGGCGCTGGAGGTGGTCGTGCCGGGCGTGTTCCTGTTCTGGCTCGGGCTCGCCGCCTTGCTGGTCGGCCTGATCTCATTCGCCGCCGTCATCTCCTGGCAGATCCAACTCGTGATGTTCGCGGTGTTCGCTGCTGCCGCCGTGCCGGTGTGGCGCCGCCTCGCCCGGCCGAAGCCGGATGCCAGCGCCAGTCCCTTCCTCAACAAGCGCACCGAGGCGCTGCTCGGCCGCGAGTTCACGCTGGAGAAGCCGATCATCGACGGCAACGGCACCGTTCGCATCGGCGACACCGTCTGGCGCGTGGCAGGCCCGGATACGCCGGCAGGGACACGTGTGAAGGTGGTGCAGGTAGATGGGGCAAATCTGACGGTCGCGGCAGCGTAGCCTCCGTCATTGCGAGGAGCCCGCGACAAAATTGCAAAGCAATTTTGCGCTGGTGCGACGAAGCAATCCAGGCTGTCTCCGCGGAGGGATTCTGGATTGTTCGCTGCGCTCGCACAGCAATGACGAGGTTGCGGATGTGGTGCCACTGGACTCAGGCGCCGGTTTTGCTGCGCCACCTCTCCGCAAACCGGTGCAGCGGCATGAAGGTCTCGCACAACTCCCGTCCGAGCGGCGTCAGTCCATAACCCCCGCCGTCGCCGAGTTCCACGAAGCCCGCCTCACGCAACTCCGTGAGCCTGGCCTGAAGCACCGTGGGCGAGGCTTCGTCGCAGGCCGTGCGAAGCACGCGCGAGGTGAGGGGGCTTTCGCGCAATTCCCATAATATCCGCAGGCTCCAGCGTCGACCGAGCAGGTCGAGTAGCGTCATGATCGGCCGCCCGGTGCGCGAGCCGCGCACGCGGTGATCGCTTGAGCCTGCCTGTTTCGCCATCGCGACCCTCTTGCGTCTTGCTACGGATAATGTAGCGTAATGCTACAATATTCGTAGCAAGAAAGACACGCATGTCATCCCCGACGCCGCGCATCGCCCCGCTCGCGCCGCCTTATCCCCCGGATATTCAGGCGCAGTTCGACCGCATTATGCGTGGCGCTCCGCCGCTGGCGTTGTTCCGGGTCATGGCCGCCCACACCCGCGCCTGGGACAAGTTTCGCGCCGGCGGGCTTCTTGATCCCGGACCGCTGTCGTTACGCCAGCGTGAGATCGTCATCGACCGTACCTGTGCGCTGAACCAATGCGAGTATGAATGGGGTGTCCATGTCGCGATCTTTGCCGGTCCGGCGAAGCTCACCGGGGATGAGGTCCGCGCGACGGTCGCTGGCAACGAGACGTCGCCCTGCTGGTCGCGGGCCGAGCAGGCCCTGATCGCGGCTGTGGACGCGCTGCATCACCGGGCGACCCTCACCGACGCCGAGTTCGCCGGGCTGTCGGCGCATTACGACGAGGAGCAGATTCTGGAGATCATGCTGCTGTGCGGTTTCTATCGCACGGTGTCCTATCTGGCGAACGGGCTGAAGCTGCCGCTGGAGGAAAGGGCGGCGCGGTTTCCGGCGTAATTGTCGTTCCGGCGCGCGCGAAGCGCGAGCCCGGAATCCATCGGACCGCAACCTCGGACATGAATGGATACCGTGCTAGCGCCAAGCGGCGCGCCCCGGAATGACGAGAAGACAGAGCGCGCGTTTACGCCACACCCGCCCGCAAGAGATCGTGCAGGTGCACGATGCCGACCACCTTGTTCGCCTCGGTCACCAGCAACGTCGTGATCTTGCGCGTGTTCAGCACCTCGATCATCTCGGTCGCGAGCATCGAGGGCGGCACCGTCTTCGGTTGCCTCGTCATGATGTCGTCCACCACCGCCATCAGCAAATCGGGCCGCATGTGGCGACGCAGATCGCCGTCGGTGATGATGCCGACGGCCTCGTTCGCATCATTGACGATGCAGACGCAGCCAAGTCCCTTTTCGGACATCTCGACGACTGCGTCCGACATCTCGGTGCCGAGCGGCTTCACCGGAATCTCATTGCCGGTGCGCATGTAATCGCGGACGAATTTGAGCATCGCGCCGAGCTTGCCGCCCGGATGGAAGTGGGCAAATTCCAGCGCCGTGAAACCGCGGCCTTCGAGCAGCGCGATGGCGATCGCGTCGCCGATCGCGACCTGCATCATGGTCGAGGTGGTCGGTGCCAGATTGTGGGGGCAGGCTTCGCGCGCCTTCGGCAGTTCGATCACGATGTCGGCGGCCTGGCCCAGCGACGACGCCGCATTCGACGTCACCGCGATCATCGGGATCGCAAAGCGGGCGGAGTAGTTCACGAGTGTCTTCATCTCCGGCTGCTCGCCGGACCAGGACAGCGCCATGATGACGTCGTCCGTGGTGATCATGCCGAGGTCGCCATGCGCAGCTTCGGCGGTGTGGACGAAAAACGCCGGCGTACCTGTCGAGGCCAGGGTCGCCGCGATCTTGCGCGCCATGTGGCCGGACTTGCCGAGGCCGGTGACGATGACGCGGCCCTTGGCGTTGCGGATCAGATCGATCGCTTTCGCAAACGCCTCGCCGAGCGGGCCGCGCAGGGCGGCCGCGAGCGCGTTGATGCCGCCGCTCTCCGTCTCGAGCGTGCGGAGCGCGGATTCAACGCTGGCAGGGGTGGGGCCGGATGATTGGGTCATCAGCGGTTTCGAACTCGGCATGTTCACGTCCAGGGGAGGAGGGGCGTCAGCCCGTTGGCCGCCTGCTTAGCACGCCTTCGCCCGCGAGGCGACGCGGGCTCCAAGACCCTCAACGGGTCATTAACCATAATTGTTTTAACTCCATTAACGATGGTTCCCGCGAGCCGATGGGGACAATCGTGAAAGTATTTGATTTCGTTGGAGTTATTCCATCGTGGGGTCGCCTCCAGGCAGGGGCCGGAGCAGCTGCGCGTTAGCTTTCCGCGCCGCTTTGCCATGCCTGTTGCTGACCGCGCTGGAAAGCGGCCCGGTGGCCGCCCAGAGCCTCACGCCCGACTTGTTCAATCCCAGCCGCGGCGGCTTTGTCTCGCCCGACGCGCTGCCGATGCGCCGCACAGCCGCTGTGCCGCAGGCGCCCTCGGACGCGGTCCCGCAGCCGCCGGATCCCAACGACGACCCGCGCAAGAAAAGCGATGCGCCCGCGCCGACGCGCGTCGGCCAAGTGCCGACCTATGGGCTGCCTCCCGCCAATGGCGCCAGCGGCTCGGGTTACGATTCGCTCAATCGCAAGCGCCAGCAGCCAAAACTCTATCCGGGCCAGCCGAAGCCCAGGAAGCCCGCAGGGCCGGGCTCGCCGGTGCCGTCGGCAGCGCCGACACTGTCGCCTCTGGGCGCGCCGCGCATCGCACCGCCACCATCGGAGACCGCGCACAAGGCACCAGTAGCACCGGCGATGGCGGGCACCGTGCCCGGCCAGCCGCAGCGCCGCCGCCTCAAGGCCGATGACGATGCGTTCGGCGCGGTCGGCGATTACGCCGGCAGCTTCCTGATCAGGGGCGGCCTCGAGCTCTCCGCCGGCTACGACACCAATCCTGCGCGTCTGCAAAAGCCGGTCGGCTCGCCGGTCTATGTCGTCGCGCCTGATCTTCTTGTGATGTCGGACTGGGAGCGCCACGCCCTGGTCGCCGATCTGCGCGGCTCGTTCTCGGGCTATACCAACAATATGCCTGAAACCATCGACGGCCTTGCCTCGCCATCACCGGTCGAGATCAATCGTCCCGACTTCACCGGCCATATCGACGGCCGTTTCGACGTCGATCGCGACCTCAAGCTGACCTCGCAATTGCGCCTGCGGCTTGCCACGGACAATCCCGGCAGCCCGAACGTACAGGCCGGGCTGCAGAAATATCCTGTTTACGCCACCTACGGCACCACCGTCGGCTTCGACCAGACCTTCAAC
The DNA here is from genome assembly GCF_028128765.1 of Bradyrhizobium sp. CCBAU 51627. GTDB lineage: Bacteria > Pseudomonadota > Alphaproteobacteria > Rhizobiales > Xanthobacteraceae > Bradyrhizobium. Next base: position 31,920 of record NZ_LBJG01000023.1, on the reverse strand, counting down.
CGCTTCCAGGTCGCAGCGGGCGCCACCTTCGACCGAACCGCGTACACCGATTCAAAACTCACTGACGGATCGATCTTCAGCAACAACGATCGCGACTTCAACCAGTATGGCGGCGTCGGGCGCTTCTCCTACGAGCTCAAGCCGGGGCTTAAGCCGTTCGTCGAGATCGAAGGCGACAACCGCGTTCACGACCAGACTGCCGATCGCAACGGCTATTTGCGCGATTCATCGGGCGGCTATGCCAAGGTCGGCTCGTCCTTCGAGTTCTCGCGCATCCTTACCGGCGAGGTCTCGGTCGGCTATTCCGCGCGCACCTATGTCGATCCGCGCCTGAGCCAGCTGTCGGGCTTCCTGACCTCGGGCTCGCTGATCTGGAACGCCAGCGGGCTGACGACGGTGAAATTCAACACCGACACGCAGATCGCGGAAACCACCATCCCGGGCTCCTCCGGCGTGCTGGTGCACACTTACGCGGCCGAAGTCGATCACGACTTCCGCCGCTGGCTCACCGCGATCGGCAAGTTCACCTACGGCACCTACGACTATCAGAACCAGGGCCGCAACGATAAAACCTACTCGCTCGAAGGCAATCTGATCTACAAGCTCAACCGCAACGTCTGGATCAAGGGTACGCTGCGGCATGACATCCTGGATTCGAACCAGCCGGGCTCGAGCTCGCAGGGCACGGTGGTGATGTTGGGCGTGAGGCTGCAGAATTAACGCAGGGGCGTGAGCGCGCCGGATTTGACGCCCAGCTGTCACTCCGCTGTCATGCCCCGGCTTGACCGGGGCATCCAGTACGCCGGGCTTCTCGGTGGATGACAGCCTGTCTCTGGAATACTGAATCGCCCGCTTTCGCGGGCGATGACATCTATTGTAAATCTGGACGCGGAGCGAGGATCTACCGCGGCAGATCCGTCTTCCCCATCAGGAACGTGTCGATCGAGCGGGCGCACAGCCGCCCCTCGCGGATGGCCCAGACCACCAGCGACTGGCCGCGGCGCATGTCGCCGGCGGAGAACACGTTCGGACGCGAGGTCTGGTAGTCCAGCGTATTGGCCTTGACGTTGCCGCGCGGGTCGAGCTCGACCGCGAGCTGCTTGAGCAGACCCTCGTGCACGGGATGGACGAAGCCCATCGCGAGCAGGACCAGCTCTGCATCGAGTTCGAACTCGGTGCCTTCGATCGGCTTGAACTTGTCGTCGACGTGCACGCAGTGCAGCTTCTTGACCTTGCCGTTCTCGCCCGAAAACTTCTGCGTCAGCACGGCGAATTCGCGGACCGCGCCTTCGGCCTGGCTGGACGAGGTGCGCATCTTCAGGGGCCAGTTCGGCCAGGTCAGGCCCTTGTTCTCGCGCTCGGGCGGGGCGGGCATGATCTCGAGCTGGGTCACGGAGAGCGCGCCCTGGCGCAGCGAGGTGCCGATGCAGTCCGAGCCGGTGTCGCCGCCGCCGATGACGACGACATGCTTGCCGCCGGCCAGGATGTCCCTAATGCCGTTCAGCGGCTCCTCGGAGACGCGGCGGTTCTGCTGAGGCAGGAAGTCCATCGCGTAGTGGATGCCCTCGAGCTCGCGGCCGGGGATCGGGAGGTCGCGCGGCGCTTCGGCGCCGCCGGTCAGTGCGATGGCGTCGTACTGGTTGAGCATCTCGCGCGGATCGACATTGCCACTGGCGCCGACATGGCTGTTGTAATGGAAGGTGACGCCCTCGCCTTCCATCTGCTCGACGCGGCGGTCGATGACGCCCTTCTCCATCTTGAAATCGGGGATGCCGTAACGCAGCAAGCCGCCGGCCTTGGCGTACTTCTCGTAGACATGCACGTCATGGCCGGCGCGGGCGAGCTGCTGCGCGCAGGCCATGCCGGCCGGACCGGATCCGATCACGGCGACCTTCTTGCCGGTCTTCACGGCCGCGACTTCAGGCTTCAGCCAGCCGTTGTCCCAGGCGCGATCGACGATCGCGCACTCGATCGTCTTGATGGTGACCGGGTTGTCGTCGATGTTGAGCGTGCAGGACGCTTCGCACGGCGCGGGACAGATGCGGCCGGTGAATTCAGGGAAGTTGTTGGTCGAGTGCAGGTTGCGCGAGGCTTCTTCCCAATTGCCCTGATAGACGAGGTCGTTCCAGTCGGGGATCTGGTTGTTGACGGGGCAGCCGGGCGTGCCAGGCGCGACTGACCCGGTGCCGTGGCAATAGGGAATGCCGCAATTCATGCAGCGCGCGGCCTGGTCCCGCACTTCCTTCTCGGAGAGCGGAATGACGAACTCGTTGTAATGCTTCACGCGCTCGGCGACCGGGGTGTACTTGCGGTCGTGCCGTTCGATTTCGAGAAAACCCGTGATCTTGCCCATTAAAGCTCGAAGTCCCTGCCGCTTAAGTTCGCTCTGTTTCTTTCTCCTCATCCCGAGGAGCGGCGCGCTCTTCGCGCCGCGCCTCGAAGGATGAAGGCCCGGATGGTGACCTCATGGTTCGAGACGGCGCTGCGCGCCTCCTCACCATGAGGGCTTCTTCTTACGCCCCGATCGCGATTTTCGGCTCGGCGTCCGCGTTCCTGGCGGCCATCTCGCGCAGCGCGCGCCGGTACTCGACCGGCATTACCTTGCGGAATTTGGGCAGCCATTCCTTCCAATTGGCGAGGATCTCGACGGCGCGCTTGGAGCCGGTCGCCTTCGCGTGGCGCGTGATCAGGACGTGCAGCCGCTCGACGTCGGAGTCGAGCAGGTTGTTGAATACGTCGACCCGGCCATGCGCCTCGAGGTCACCGGACTGGTGATAGGTGCTTTCGGCGATCATCTCCTCCGAGAGCACCGGCTCGAGCTCGACCATGCTGAGGTTGCACAGCTTGTCGAAGTCGCCGGACTCGTCGAGCACATAGGCGATGCCGCCGGACATGCCGGCCGCGAAGTTGCGCCCGGTCTTGCCGAGCACGACCACGATGCCGCCGGTCATGTATTCGCAGCAATGATCGCCCGCGCCTTCAACGACAGCGACCGCGCCCGAGTTGCGCACGGCGAAGCGTTCGCCGGCGACGCCGCGGAAGTAGCACTCGCCCTGGATCGCACCATACATCACGGTGTTGCCGACGATGATGCTCTCTTCCGGCACGATGCCGCTGTTCGCCGGCGGCTTGACGATGATCTTGCCGCCCGAGAGGCCCTTGCCGACGTAGTCGTTGCCTTCGCCTTCGAGCTCGAAGGTGACGCCGTTGGCGAGCCACGCGCCGAAGGCCTGGCCCGCGGTGCCCTTGAGGCTGACATGGATCGTGTCATGCGGCAGGCCGGCATGGCCGTAGATCTTGGCGACCGCGCCCGACAGCATCGCGCCGGCAGAGCGGTTAGTGCTGTTGATCGCGGCTTCGATCTTCACCGGCGCGCCGCGATCGAGCGCGGGCTTTGCCTTCTCGATCAGCGTGCGATCGAGCACCGCCTCCAGATGATGGTTCTGGCGCTCGGAGTGATAGATCTTCTGGCCCTTCTCTTCCTTCTGCTTGACGAACAGTTTCGAGAAATCGAGGCCCTTGGCCTTCCAATGCGCGACCAGCTTGGTCTGGTCGAGCAGCTGAACCTGGCCGACCATCTCGTTGAAGGTGCGGAAGCCGAGCGAAGCCATGATCTCGCGGACTTCCTCAGCGACGAAGAAGAAGTAGTTGATCACGTGCTCGGGCTGGCCGGTGAAGCGCTTGCGCAGGACGGGGTCCTGCGTGGCGACCCCGACCGGGCAGGTATTGAGATGGCACTTGCGCATCATGATGCAGCCGGCCGCGATCAGCGGCGCGGTGGCGAAGCCGAACTCGTCGGCGCCGAGCAGCGCACCGATCACAACGTCACGGCCGGTGCGGAAGCCGCCGTCGACCTGAACCACGATGCGGCTGCGCAGCCGCTCGCGTACCAGGGTCTGGTGGGTTTCGGCGAGGCCGATCTCCCAGGGCGAGCCGGCATGCTTGATCGAGGTCAGCGGCGAAGCGCCGGTGCCGCCCTCGAAGCCCGCGATGGTGACGTGGTCGGCGCGCGCCTTGGCGACGCCCGCGGCGACGGTGCCGACGCCGATCTCGGAGACGAGTTTGACCGAGACGTCGCCCGTCGGGTTGACGTTCTTGAGGTCGTAGATGAGTTGCGCCAGATCCTCGATCGAGTAGATGTCGTGGTGCGGCGGCGGCGAGATCAGGCCGACGCCCGGGGTCGAGTGCCGGACCTTGGCGATGGTCGCGTCGACCTTGTGGCCGGGCAGCTGGCCGCCTTCGCCGGGCTTGGCACCCTGTGCCATCTTGATCTGCATCATATCGGAGTTGACGAGATACTCCGTGGTGACGCCGAAGCGGCCCGAGGCGACCTGCTTGATCGCCGAACGCATCGAATCGCCGTTCGGCATCGGCTTGAAGCGGTCGGCTTCCTCGCCGCCTTCGCCGGTGTTCGACTTGCCGCCGATCCGGTTCATGGCGATCGCGAGCGTCGTGTGCGCCTCGCGCGAGATCGAGCCGAAGCTCATCGCGCCGGTCGCGAAGCGCTTGACGATCTCCTTGGCCGGCTCGACCTGCTCGAGCGGGATCGACTTGCGCTTCTCTTCCTCCGCGTTCTTGATCCGGAACAGGCCGCGCAGCGTCAGCAGGCGCTCCGACTGCTCGTTGAGGATCTTCGCGAAGGCGCGATAGCGCTCCTGCGAATTGCCGCGCGCGGCGTGCTGGAGCAGCGACACCGACTCGGCCGTCCAGGCATGGTCCTCGCCGCGGCTGCGATAGGCATATTCGCCGCCGACATCGAGCGCGCTCTTGTAGACCAGCGCCTCTCCGAACGCGTCCGCATGACGGCGCACGGCCTCTTCCGCGATCTCGGCAAGACCAACGCCTTCGACGCGGGTATGCGTGCCGGCGAAGAATTTTGCGACGAAATCGGCCTTGAGGCCGACCGCGTCGAAGATCTGCGCGCCGCAATAGGACTGGTAGGTGGAGATGCCCATCTTGGACATCACCTTCAAAAGGCCCTTGCCGATCGACTTGATGTAGCGCTTGACGATCTCATAGTCGTCGAGCGAGCCGGGCAGGCGGTCCTTCATCGCGATGATGGTCTCGAACGCCAGGTAAGGATTGATCGCTTCGGCGCCGTAACCGGCGAGGCAGGCGAAGTGATGCACTTCGCGCGGCTCGCCGGATTCGACGACGAGACCGACCGAGGTGCGCAGGCCCGTGCGGATCAGGTGATGATGCACGGCGGCGCAAGCCAGCAGCGACGGAATCGGAACCCGGTCGGCACCGACCATGCGGTCGGACAGGATGATGATATTGACGCCCTCGCGCACGGCGCTTTCAGCGCGCGCGCAGAGCTCGTCGAGCACCTGGTCCATGCCGGCCGCACCGAGACCGGCGTGGAAGGTGGTGTCGAGCGTGCGCGATTTGAAGTGCGTGTCGGCCACGTCGGAGATCGAGCGGATCTTTTCGAGATCGGCGTCGGTCAGGATCGGTTGGCGCGCTTCCAGGCGCTTGGTGGTGGCCATGCCCTGAAGGTCGAACAGGTTCGGCCGCGGTCCGATGATGGAGACGAGGCTCATCACCAGCTCCTCGCGGATCGGGTCGATCGGCGGGTTGGTCACCTGCGCGAAGTTCTGCTTGAAGTAGGTGAACAGCGGCTTGGCCTTGTCCGACAGCGCCGAGATCGGCGTGTCGTTGCCCATCGAGCCCGCGGCTTCCTCGCCGGTGGCCGCCATCGGCGTCATCAGGATCGCGATGTCTTCCTGGCTGTAGCCGAACGCCTGCTGGCGATCGAGCAGCGACAGGTTCGAGCGCACGCCGGTTGTTGGAACCTTCGGCAGCTCTTCCAGCACGATCTGTGTCCGCTCCAGCCACTCCTTGTAGGGATGGCTTCTGGCGAGCTCAGCCTTGATCTCGTCATCCGGAATCAGGCGGCCTTGTTCGAGGTCGACCAGCAGCATTTTGCCGGGCTGCAGGCGCCACTTGGTGATGATCTGGTCCTCGGGGATCGTCAGCACGCCCATTTCGGACGCCATCACGATGCGGTCGTCCTTGGTCACGAGATAGCGCGCCGGCCGCAAGCCGTTGCGATCGAGCGTGGCGCCGATCTGGCGGCCGTCGGTAAAGGCGATCGCGGCGGGGCCGTCCCACGGCTCCATCAGCGCGGCGTGATATTCGTAGAAGGCGCGGCGCTTCTCATCCATCAGGGGATTGCCGGCCCACGCCTCCGGAATCATCATCATGACGGCGTGCGGCAGCGAGTAGCCGCCCTGCACCAGGAATTCGAGCGCGTTGTCGAAGCAGGCGGTGTCCGACTGTCCTTCGTAGGAGATCGGCCAGAGCCGGCTGATGTCCTTGCCGTAGAGCTCGGAGCTCACCGAGGCCTGGCGCGCCGCCATCCAGTTGGTGTTGCCGCGCAGCGTGTTGATCTCGCCGTTATGCGCGATCATGCGGTACGGATGCGCCAACGACCACGCCGGGAAGGTGTTGGTCGAGAAGCGCTGATGAACCAGCGCGAGCGCGCTTTCGAAGTCCTTCTCGTGCAAATCGGGATAGTACTTGCCGAGCTGGTCGGCGAGGAACATGCCCTTGTAGATCACGGTGCGGCAGGACATCGAGCACGGATAGTAGCCCGCAAGTCCGCGGTCGCGGCGCTGGTAGATCGCCTGCGAAATCGACTTGCGCAGGATGTAGAGCCGGCGCTCGAACTCGTCGTCGCTCTTGGCGGTGCCGTTGCGGCCGATGAACACCTGCATGCAGGCGGGCTCGGTCGGCTTCACGGTGACGCCGAGCGAGGAATTGTCCGTCGGCACGTCGCGCCAGCCGAGCAGGGTCAGGCCTTCCGCCTTGATCTGGTCGGCGATGATGCTCTTGATGACGTTGCGCCAGGCGGTATCGCGCGGCATGAACAGTGCGCCGATGGCGTATTCGCCGGGCGCGGGCAGCGCGAAGCCGAGCTCCTTGGCCTTGCGGCTGAAGAAGGGGTGCGGGATCTGCACCAGGATGCCGGCGCCATCACCGGCGCGCGGGTCGGCGCCGACGGCGCCGCGATGCTCGAGGTTGCAGAGGATGCTCAGCGCATCCGAGACGATCGCGTGCGACTTGTTGCCCTTGATGTTGGCGATGAAGCCGACGCCGCAGGAGTCCTTTTCCAGGCTCGGATCGTAGAGGCCTTCGGCTTTGGGGCGCGAATTGTGCTCCTGGATCGGATCGGTCGATTTCGAGGCGACCGTCGCCGACAGCTCTTCTGCCACGATGTTTGCGCGCTCGAATTGCGACCCGTTCATGTTCCAATCCTCTCCATGCGGCAAGCTGCCTCACCGCCATCTTCGGCGCACCTTGGGCGTTCCGCGGCACCCGCCTCTGGGTCACCGCTCGTCCGCTGCGAGCCGCATTTTCTTAAATTCAGGCCAAGGCGTTCTTCGTCCCCGAGAACGGCTTTGCCTGTTGCCTTATTGGTGCTCGAAAGCACCGGTTTTCGCTGCAATCCCTATGCCGGAACCGCAAGCAAAATTGAGACAGCTTTCCTGTCCTAACCATCACCTTGCCAAATTTTTGTCTAGCACACAAGCGCGCGGAAGTCCCGATTCCCGATAAGTCAATCAATCGCTTTCCGAAAGTTGCGCGGCCCCGGTTTAGAAGCAAACGCGCCCCGATCCGGCCCAAGGGGCGCCGAAATCCCGAATGAAGCTTCGGATCAGCCCTTCGGAAGGTGCGCCACCCCGCAAAGAAGCGAAAGAGCGCTGATCCTTCGGGGCCTGACAGGAGCGTGTCGACCATGAAGTTTTTCATAGGATGTGTGGCCGCGGTCACGCTGGTGCTGGCTGCAACTGCTGCTCAGGCACAAGTTCCGGCGAGTGGTATTTCCGGAGGGGCCTATATCTCGGTGTCGGATTTCGACGGGCCCTACGCGCCAGAAGCCGCACCGCCGCCGCGCTACGGCTATGGCTATGGTTATGAGGAGCGCGGCCCGGCGCCGGCGCTGTTGCCGGCCACCGAGGTCTATGCGGTACTGCGCGACAACGGCTTCGCGCCGCTCGGCATCCCGCGCCTGCGCGGCGCCGTTTACACCATCGCGGTGATCGATCGCCGCGGCGACGATGGCCGGCTCGTGATTGACGCCCGCGATGGCCGGATCATCCGTTTCATGCCGGCCGCCGGCGCCTACAGTATGATCCCCGCCTATGAGGAGCCCGCGGCTGCGCCTTACGAGCCGCAAACCGCGCTGCCGCCGACCATGGTCCGCAGCGGCCCGCCGCGCCCGCCGGCTCCGATCCCCCATGTCGCCAGCCGGACCGTGCCGCTGCCGAAGGCGGCTCCGCGGCGCGCCGAGACGCCGGTTGCGGTTGCCAGGCCCGCCGAACAGCCGCCGCACGCCCAGCCTGCGCAGCAGACTGCCGCAGTACAAGCAAAACCGCCGGAGGCCGCGCCGGCCGCCGCGGCTCCGGCCGTCGGCGAGGCCAAGCCGGCTCCTATCATTTTGCCGACACAGGAGATGCCTGCCGTGCAGGGGCTGGATTAGGCTGAGCGTACAAAGCGCCCGAAGAGCTCGGGCGCTTAGGCACGACAGAGGCAATGCCTCAGCTGCGAGGATACCCCGCCGCCTCCAGGATCAGATTCGCCACCTCTTTCGGATGCGACACCAGCGAGAGGTGGCCGGCGTCGAGTTCGATCGTGGTTGCGTTCATCCGCTTGGCCAGGAAGCGTTCGAAGTCGGGGTTGATGGTGCCGTCGTTCTTCGATACCGCGTACCAACTCGGCTTCGAATGCCAGGCGGCTTCGGTGGTGCGGCCGGCGAAGATCGAGGCGGCCGTCGGCCATTGCACGGCGTAGAGCTCCCTGGCGCGATCAGGCGCGACGCCGTTGGCGAAATAGTTCAGGAAGGCATCTTCGGACAGTTTGGTGTAGCCGTCGCGCTCGACGATGCCGGCGCGCGCAGGGCCGGTTGGAAACTGCTTTGACAACGCCACGAAATCCTCATTGGCGTCGGGAGCGCGCGCCGCGACAAAGACGAGGCCGGTCACCTTCGGGTCGGTACCGACCTGGCTGATCACGGTGCCGCCCCAGGAATGCGCGGCCAGTACGGTCGGCCCATCCTGCTCGGCGAGCACACGCCTGGTCGCCTCGACCGACTCGGCGAGCGATCCCAGCGGATTTTGCACAGCGGTGACGTTGAGCCCGGCGGCCTGGAGAATCGGGATCACCTCCGACCAGCTCGATCCGTCGGCCCAGGCGCCGTGCACCAGCACGACGTTCTTGGCCTTCACGGACTGCGGGATCTGCGCATGGGCGAGGCTGATTGGGGCTGTCAGCAGGCTCGCGGCGACGAAAAGGCTGCGCCAGAAAGTCATGTTCGTTCTCCGTCTTGTTTTGGCTGCGATCTCCAAAGGACGGAGCGTTTGGCGGCCACGTTACACGGCTCACCAGTCTGTGATGCGCTGCAAAATGAAAAAACGCCCCGGGCGACCGGGGCGTTTTCGCAACGTGGAGGTGGCGCGCGGCTTAGGCGGCAACCGAGCTCTCGATCACCTGCGCCTTCGCAGCGCCGGTGTTGATCGCGATCTGGCGCGGCTTCTTGGCCTCGGGGATCTCGCGGACGAGGTCGACATGAAGCAGCCCATTCTCGAGCGAGGCGTCCTTCACCTGCACGAAGTCGGCGAGCTGGAAGGCGCGCTCGAAGGCGCGGGCGGCGATGCCGCGATAGAGCACTTCGGATTTCGAGTTCTCGTTGGCGACTTTCTCGCCCTTGATCGTCAGCGTGTTTTCCTTCGCGACGATGGAGAGCTCATCCTTGGAGAAGCCAGAGACCGCAACGGTGATGCGGTAGGCGTTCTCGCCGGTGCGCTCGATATTGTAGGGGGGATAACCGGGGCTGCCGTCAGAGCCTGCCTGGTCGAGCAGGTTGAAGAGGCGGTCGAAGCCGACGGTGGAACGATAGAACGGGGTGAGGTCGTAGGTACGCATGGTCAAGTCCTCCATTGAGCGACTGTTTGGTAACCCGCCCGCCAATCGGGCCGGGCTCATCTCTGTGTGCAGCCTGATGTTCCGGTTCCGAAACACTGGTAGCGGCCTGCACTGAGATGATATGGGTGGGTCCAGAACGGCGTTCAAGAGGGCGGTAGCGGCGCCTTTTCGGCGCTCCCGCCCTTGATTTGCAGCGGTTGGTTACACCACGTGGCGCCCAAGCACTTCCCATCATGACGCTGGTCTCGATTCCGTCCAATCCCGTGCCCGAAGACGTTGTCAGCGGCACCATCAAGACGCCAGACAGGGTCGAGCTGCGGTACGCACGCTGGGCGCCACCGGCCAATCGCAAGGGGACCGTCTGCGTCTTCACCGGGCGCAGCGAGCAGATCGAGAAATATTTCGAGACCGTGCGTGATTTGCGCGATCGCGGTTTTGCGGTGGCGATGATCGACTGGCGCGGCCAGGGCCATTCATCGCGCCGCCTGCGTGATCCGCGCAAGGGCTACGTGCGCAACTTCGCCGATTACGAGATCGACGTGGAGACCTTCGTGCAGCAGGTGGTGCTGCCGGATTGCCCGCCGCCGTACTTCGCGCTGGCCCATTCCATGGGCGGCGCGGTGCTCTTGCGCCTCGCGCATGCGCAGAAGCGCTGGTTCGATCGCATGGTGCTCACCGCGCCGATGATCGACCTGCCGGGGCGCGCCACGTCGTTTCCGGTGCGGGCGCTGTTGAAGACGATGCGCATGCTGGGGCGAGGCGGAGGTTACGTGCCTGGCGGCAGCGACGAGCTCACCGGTCTGTCTCCCTTCATCAACAATCCCCTCACCAGTGATCCCGTCCGCTATGCGCGCAACGCCGCGATCCTGGAGGAGGACCCGACGCTCGGCCTCGCGTCACCGACGGTCGCCTGGGCCGACACCGCGTTCCGCGCCATGCACACGTTCAAGGGAATGAACTACCCCTCCGAGATCCGCCAGCCGATCCTGATGCTGGCGGCGTCCAACGACACGGTCGTCTCGACCGCGGCTATCGAGGAATTCGCCTATCACTTACGCGCCGGCTCCCATCTCGTGATCGCCGGCTCGAAGCACGAGATCCTGCAGGAACAGGACCGCTATCGCTCCCAGTTCTGGGCCGCGTTCGACGCGTTCGTGCCGGGCACGCCGCTGTTCAAGTGAGGTTGGTCCGCGAGCGCGGTGTGAGTTGGGCTCGCGGATTGTTCTCATTCACCGTCATTGCGAGCGCAGCGAAGCAATCCAGACTATCTCCGCAGAGGCAGTCTGGATTGCTTCGTCGCATCAGCGCAAAATTGCTTCGCAATTTTGTCGCGAGCTTCTCGCAATGACGATGTTGATACAATCCGACCTCTTCCCGCAAGCGGGGCGAGGTAAGCGGCATCTCACAGCGTCTTCAAATACTCGATCAGATCGTAGCGCTCTTGCTCCCTAAGCACGCGGCCGATGGTGCCGTCCTTGCCGGGACCTGGCGTACCATCGAACGAGTGGCCGGCATTGCTGTTGCCGAACAGTTCGGTGCCATCAGGGGCTCGCGTCGAGAAGCGCGACTGCCCGGTCTTGCAGCTCTCGCCGTCGGTGACGGCGAAGCCGACCTGCTTCGGATCGTAGTCGCGGTCACCGCCCATGCAGAACGATTTGGGGCGCTCGGCCGCAGGGCTCAGCATCCAGTAGAGCGATGGTACAGATCCGTTGTGCAGGTAAGGCGCGGTGGCCCAGACGCCGTTGAGCGGGCGCGCGCGATACCAGGGCCCCTTCTCCTGCTTGTCCGGCGGTTGCGGCCCGGGGTTGGGGCAGTTCTTGCGCGCGCCCCACCAGGCCTGCTGAACCTTCAGATCGATCTTGGCATCGTCCATCGCCTTGCGGCTGACGATGTCGACGAGCACCATCAAGCCAAGCGAATACGGCATATCGGTCGACGACACATCCGGTAGATTGCAGCCCCACCAGGCATTGAGCTTCTGTGTGGGGTCGAGCTTGAGGAAGCCCGGCACCTGAACCGTGCGCGTCGCCAGTATGCTGGCCTGAGCCGGGTCCGTTCCCATGCCCTTGGCGCTTTTCTGGACCTCGTTCAGGAATTTGTCGTTGCCGATGGTTTCCCATCGTGACGAAGACCAGATGCTCTGGTCCGGAAATTCGCTGTCGAAGACGGGGTCGTTGACCGGACCGAGATGGCATTCGACGCAGATCTCCGCATAGAGCTTGCGGCCGCGTTTGACGCGTTCGCCATCGATCTTCCACGCCGCGTCGCCGAAGATGTCAGATGGCCATTTCGGCGACGTCAGTCCGGAGAGCTGCTTTTTCGGATAGGGCGCCGATCCCTTCAGCAGGTCCTCGATCCAGTTCAGATTCTTGATGTCCATCGACGAGCGAAACAGCGTGTCCTTTGGCGTATCGTTGGACAGATTCAGCAGCGCAGTGACGCCAAGCGCTTCGCCGGCATTGCGGATCAGCGGTTGCTCGATCGAGGCGTCATATTGCGCGAATTTGAGCCAGGGAATGGTCCAGATCGGCGGGAAGCTGACCGGCGCATCCTTGGCATGCAGATTCTTTTCGAAGCCGCTGAGGCCGCTGAGCGCCATGTCCTGTGAGAAGACCTGATTGCCGATGCGGTTGAGCGCATCGAGGCGGCCATATCCTTCCTCGGTGTCCTGCTGCTGCTCTTCCCGCTTCGTCTTCTCGTTGAACCTCGTCTTGCCTTCGATGGTTTTCGCGTAGGTCTTTTCCCAGTCGACCAGGAATGTGCTGATCGCGCGCAACTTCTGCTTCAGCGCGTCGCGATCGGCATCGCTGGCGGAGGGGCCGAGCACACGATCGGCGAAGCGCGTGAATCGCCCGGGCACGTACCGCGTGTAAGCGATCGACAGGCCGGTCGTGATCTCGAGCTTCCTGAGATCGGTCATTGCCGGGCCGCCGTCGAAGCGGATGTCGATCCCTTTGTAGTGGATCTGGCCGGTGTGGCAGGCAGCGCAAGTCAAGCCGATCCGATCCTCGCCGACCTTGCCGGTTGCGGGATCGGCCACGCCGGTCATGCGCGCAAAGCCGACGGGCAGACCGTCGACGTTTTCGGCCTGGCGACCCCAGTTGACCGGCGGATCCCAGAGACGCGCCGGCACCGGCTTCGTCTTGTCGTAGACGTTGGCATAACCGAACCGGCGCAGCGTGGCGTCGTCGGTGTTGATCGTCTGCGGGCTCGGGATGAAGCCGAAGCGCTGCAGATGGTCGCTGTCATGGAGCATCCCGGGCTTTGCAAAAAAATGAAGCCGTGGCTGTTCGAGCGCCATGAACCAGCTATAGGGCACCGGGAAGGTCGCGGTGCCCTGGCTGGCGTGATGAAACCAGTGCCGGTCCTCCAGCGCCCAGTTCTGCTCCAGCCAATATGCGGCGCGGGGTTCGACATGCGCGGGCAATGGCGGCGCCACCAGGTCGCCGAGGATGCCGGGCAGCATCGGCTGGAATTGATCGGGAAAGCGCAGCGCCACGATGCCAAAGACGAGCAGCGCGGCGACGAGCCCGCCGGCTGCGCGCAAGATCAGCGAGGGCGGGGTGACCGGCTGGCTGACGACCCGCTGGGTGATCCGGTCAGGGAATTTGCGCTCGTTGAACAATGTCCTCACCTCGGCCACGCTGAGATAGCGATCATCACCCTGACCCTTGCCCATGATCCGGAGCAGGACGGGCCATTCGAACTTCATCAGGATCGGGTAGTACCAGCGCGCCTGGTTGCCGGCGCGCTTGAGGTTGTCGTTCATGAAGGTCTGAATTTGCGAGGCGTTGAGCCCGATCTCGTTGCCGCCATCCGGATCGGCATAGGTGCCGCCGAAACCGGCGAGCCGCTTGATCTCGTCCTCGTTGACGCGCCCGTCGACGTCGAGGATGCGCGAGCCGGCGCCGAGCTTGTCGAGCGGGCCGCCGCGCAAGCGATTGAGCTGTGCGCCCCAGAAGAGGCTTTGCAGGATGTGACAGGCGCCGTTGGCGATTAGCGCGACGCCGCGGACCTGAACGCGGGCCGAGGTCTTCTTCAACCCGCTCTCGCCGCTTGCATTTGCGATGGTCTGCGACAGCGTCCGGAGCGGCACGGTTCCGCCGTCGAAAAAGCCTTCGCCGACGAGGCCACGCAGGAACGGGCAGGGATTGTTGGGCGAGACTGCGATTGAGGGATCGAACGGCGTCTTGCGGGAGTCATCCATCGGCAATTCCTGAAGCAAACGGATCGCGAAAAGCGGCCGCGCCGATACAGCGCGGAAAGTCCTAACAAACAGACAGCAGACGCAACGCAACTATACTACTTCAGCGTGTGACAAAGTGTGGCTGAATCCACTCGGGTGTCAATAAAACCTGGCCCGGGATCGCGGGACACGGGGCAAGCCTGCTCTCGGAATCCTGTCTTCAGAATTCCGCGGCGCGCCTGACGTCGCTCTGGACCAAAGTGAGCTTGCTGGCCGGCACGCCCGCCTTCAGAAGTCCCTCGCGGTAATGCGCGATGTCCTCGGGCCGCTTCCAGTGAAAATTCCGCAAATGGCGGTCGACATTCAGGGTCGGGTAATTGCTCATCAGCACGCCGGTCGCCTCGGCCGCCTCGCCAGTTCGGCCCAATTGCGCCAGCGCCGCGGCGCGGATCGCCAAAGCCTGCATGTGGTTCGGGTTGACGTAGAGCTGCTCGCGGGCCCAGGACAGGGTCGCGTCATATTGGCGGACGAGATAGTGGCTGAAGGCGTTGAGCGCCGCCCATTGATAGCGTGGGTCGCTGTTGTCGCGCTGGGCGGCCATCGAAAACAGCTCGATGGCCTGGCGGTGCTGGCCGATGACGAAATGGCAGATGCCGAGCACGCCGCGCGCACCCATGTCGTAGGGGTTGAGGGCGACGGCGCGCTTGGCCGCGTCCATCGCCGCCTCGTCATGGCCTTCCATCGCGTGCGCCCAGGACAGGATCGAGAACGCAAAGGAGGAGCGCGGGTCGAGCCGGACGCTGGTTTCGGCCAGGCTCATCGCCTCGGCCCACATCTCGCGCGTACCCTTGACCCAGCCGAACTGGATGCTCTGGATCTGGATCGTGGCGAGATAGGCATGCGCGATCGACAGCTTGGGATCAAGCGCGATCGCCTCGCGGAACAGCGCGACCGCGGTGCTTAAGTCTTCCTTGGTCTGCCGGTAATAATGCGACAGGCCTTTCAGGAAGCGGTCCCAGGCCGTGACGTCGTTGGTCGGGCGAGGCGGCGCGGAGGCCTCGGCCCGGACGATCTCGGTGGCGATGGCCGCAGACAAACTGGTCGTGATCTCGTCCTGCATGGCGAAGAGGTCGCCGATGTCGCGGTCGTAACGGCCGGTCCAGAGCTGCTCGCCGGTCTCCGGCGCGATCAGCTCTGCGGTGACACGAATCTTGGCGCCGGCGCGCCGCACCGAGCCCTGGATCAGATAGGTGGCATCGATCTCGCGCGCGATCACGCGCGTGCTGACGTTCTTGCCCTTGAAGGCGAAGGTCGAGTTGCGGCTCAGCACGCGGTAGAAGGATTGCAGCGACAGCGCGTGAATCAGATCCTCGGTCAGGCCGTCGGAGAAATATTCGTCCTGGGCGTCGCTGAGATTGGCAAAGGGCAGCACGCCGACAATCGCGGTGCGGTAGGACTGCGAGAGTGCCGATCCTTCCTTCAGCTCGGGCGCGAGTGGGGGCGCGCCCTCGGGTGTCCAGGTCCAGACCCCGATCGGATCCTTGATGTTCTTGAAGCGGTGATTGCCGCCGTCCATCAGCGGCACGGTCAGATGCTTGCTCGCTTCCTTGTACGCCTTGGCCGAGATTGCGAAGCCGCCGGGGCTCGCCACCGATTCCAGGCGCACGGCAATGTTGACATCGTCGCCGAACACCTCATCCTCGTCCGCGATGACGTCACCCATATGGATGCCGAGCCGGAACTGCATGGTACGGTCTGCGGGCAGATGGCGGTTGCGCTCCGCCATCAGGACCTGCATGGCGATCGCGGCCTCGGCGGCGCCGACGATGGAGGGAAACTCCAGCAGAAAACCATCGCCGGTGTTTTTCACGACGCGGCCGCCGTGGTTGAGGATGATGGGGTGAATCGCGCTGCGATGGGCCTTGAAGGCGGCATGGGTGCCGGCCTCGTCAGTACCCATCATGCGCGAATAGCCGGCGACATCGGCACAGACGATGGCAGCCAGACGTCTTTCCATATCCTCGGAACTCCAAGGGAGGGACTGCCACCGCGTGGTAGCCGCCGCGAATCCACCATTTCAAGAACTGACGCCTTTATAGAGCAGACGGGGCCGAGCGGAAGTATGATCCGCATTGCAAATTTGAGGCAAATCTTAAGCATTCCGGCGGTAGACGGCCAGGAGCGAACCGACTAAGGGCAGTCCCTCGAGGCCGCCCGGCCGGGTGGCGGGAGACCTATCTCATGCCGGGCATTCACGAAATCTGGCTCTTCGTCCTGTCGGGCGTGCTGCTCAACATCACACCGGGGCCTGATACGGTCTATGTGATCGGCCGCAGCATGCAGATGGGCTGGCGTGGCGGGGTGGCGGCCGCCTTTGGCATCAGTTGCGGCTGTTTTTTCCATGTCGCGGGCGCGACGATCGGCCTTTCGGCGCTCTTGATGGCCTCATCCACCGCATTCTCGATCCTGAAGCTGGTCGGTGCGGCCTATCTGGTCCTGACCGGCCTTCAGATGCTGTGGTCGCGGCCGGCGCTGCTCGTCGTCAAGGACGCGGCCGAGCGAAGCTCGCTGCGGCGGGTCTTCCTCCAGGGCGTCTTCACCAACGCACTCAATCCCAAGGTCGCGCTGTTCTTCCTGGCCTTCCTGCCCCAATTCGTCGCAGCCGACTCGGCCCACAAGCCGCTCGCTTTCCTGACGCTCGGCCTGATCTTCATCTGTACGGGCACGCTGTGGTGCCTGATGCTGGCGGCGTTCGCGGCCAAGGCTGCCCACCGGCTGCGGCAGTCCGAGGGCGTGATCGCCTGGGTCAACCGCGCGCTCGGCGGGCTCTTCATCTATCTCGGCATCCGCGTCGCCATGCTGGAGGCGCGGTAACACATTCGAACGAATGAGTGGATCTCACCTCAGGCGAATTCCTTCAGCAGCGCGCTGCCGGCGAGATAGACGCCGAGCAGGATCATCGCCACCAGGAACCAGTGGCGAAACGCCTCGGCCGGCATCCGCGCCCGCACCGATTGCCCGATGTACATGCCGGCAAAGGCCATGGCCATGGCCACGGCCCCAGGCACGGCATTGGCCTGGGTCAGCAGGCCGCCGGCGGTGAGATTGAAGGCGAGTGCCAGCGTCGCCGTCGTGAAAAACACGCCGAGGGCCTGCACCAGTTCGTCCTTCTCCATGCCGATCGCCTGCATGAACGGCATCGAGGGGATGACCTGCACACCGGTCGAGGCCGAGATCACGCCGGTGATCAAGCCGACCACGCCGCCGGCCCATTTCTCATTCTCAGGCGCGACGCGGAATTTGAATTTGCTGAGGCCGATGATGGCGTAGACCACCAGGAGGACGCCGAGCACTACGGTGCCGTAGCGGGCATAAGGGCCCGTCAGCGCGCCGGCGTTGAGCCAGCATCCGATCACGGTGCCGATCATCAGCGGCCACAGCCGCCTCAGGATGTCGCGCAAATACGGGCCGACGAAGGTCTGCCAGATGTTGGTGACGATGGCCGGCACGATCACGATGGCGATCGCGCGGCTCGGCGCCATGCTCACTGCGAGCAGGCCCATGGACACGGTCGGCAGGCCAAGCCCGACCACGCCCTTGACGAATCCGGCGATCAGGAAGACGGCGGCGATAAGGATGAGGAGCGGGTCGATCATGCCCGCACATTGACCGAAGCTGCGCGCTGGCACAATCTGGAGGTTACGGAGACAGCCTTCGTCAGCTCCGAAGGCTGAGGAGATCTGCCATGCGTTTCGACCTCGTCGACCTCCAGCTCTTCATCGCGGTCGCCGACCAGCGCAGCATCACGCGCGGCGCCGAGCGCTCGCATCTGGCGCTGGCCTCCGCCAGCGCTCGGATCAAGGGGCTCGAGGACGCGCTCGGCGTCGGGCTGCTCAAGCGCGGGCGCCGCGGCGTCGAATTGACGGCGGCCGGCGAGAGCCTGCTCGATCACGCGCGGGTGGTCATCCACCAGATCGACGCCATGCGCGGCGATCTCGCCGGTTTCGCCAGCGGTGTGCGTGCCAGCGTGCATTTTCTCGTCAACACCTCGGGGCTGTCGGAGCATCTGCCGAAGGCGCTGGCCGGGTTCCTGCGCGAGCATCGCGACATCGCCATCGACATCGAGGAGCGCGAGAGCACCGACATCGCGGCCGCGATCACCGCAGGTGCCGCCGATCTCGGCTTCGCCGCCGAGCACGCGCTGCCCGACCATATCGAGCGCTTCGTATTCAGCGAGGATCACCTGACACTGGTGACGTCGCGCCGAGGCCCGTTCGCAGGCCGTCGCCAGATCGATTTTCAGGAGACCGGCGCTTGCGACTTCGTCGGGCTCACCAGCGCCACCGCGCTTCAGATGCATATTTCAAGGCACGCCGCCCGACTCGGCATGCGGCCGCATTATCGTGCGCGCCTGCGCGACTTCGACGCGATCTGCCAGATGGTCGCCGCCGATGTCGGCATCGCCTTGGTGCCGATATCCGCCGCCCGCCGCTGCGCCAAGCTGATGCCGCTCGTCATGGTCCGCCTGCGCGACGTCTGGGCCAACCGCAAGCTCGTGATCTGCGCGCGCAACTTCAAGACGCTGCCGCGCCCGGCCAAGATGCTGGTGGAGCATTTGAGGGCAGAGGCGGTGTGAGGGGGCATATGTCCGGAGCCAACTGCCGCTCCGCGAAGCTGATCGGTCGTTCCGTGCGTGGTTGGCCTCGATGCGCGCCGCGGCGGTCGGCGCAGGAACGCAGCAGCTGAATTTCGAAGTCCGCCGTGGCTCACCGATATCCGCGATAGCGCCGTGCATAAGCGTAGCGCGGATTGATGCCGCAATAGGCTTGTGTTCCCGATGCGCTCGCCATGCATTGATCGTAATTGGCGAACTGGCAGTTGCCGGGATAGCCCCAGATGCGGCCTTGAAGACAGTAGCGGTCTTGGGCGAGGGCGGAAGTGGAGGCGCCGACGCTTGTCAGGATGGTAAGAGCGGCGGCGGTCATGAGCAATTTGTGTTTCATGCAAATCTCCAATTTCGGGATTGAACGTCGCGCATGCACCGGCGTTCCAAAATGCCGGGCACGGCACGCATGCTCGCAATGGCGTTAGCCTGTGTGAAGCAGGTCAGCGCCGATCTCGCTGGAGCCTCGCACCCTCGGCTTGCTCGGCATCGACCGCTACTTCGCCGTCTCGACGCCGGCGTCCTTGATCACCTTGGCCCATTTCGCGGTCTCGTCCGCGATGAACTTTCGAAAGTGCTCGGGCTCGTCGCCGACCAGCGTCGCGCCTTGCTGGGCGAGCTTCTCCTTCACCGCGGAATCCGCCATGGCCTTGGTGGCGAGGTCATGCAGCGCGGTGACGATTTGCTTCGGCGTGCCCTTGGGGGCGACCATGCCGTACCAGTTCTCGATACGCAGATCCGGAAAGCCCGCTTCCTTCGTGGTCGGCACGTCGGGGGCGGTCGGGGCGCGCGCCATTGATCCGACCGCGATCGGCCTCAAGGCGCCGGCCTTGATTTGCGGCAGCAACACCGGGAGATCGAGAAAGGTCATCTGCACCTGCTGGCCCAGGAGATCGTTCACCGCGGGAGCTGCACCGCGATAGGGCACGTGCACGATGTCGATCTGGGCCGTCAACTTGAACAATTCACCGGCGAGGTGCGGCAGGCTGCCGGGACCTGAAGAGGCGAAGTTGAGTTTTCCCGGCTGCGACTTGGCGAGCGCGATCAATTCGCCGATGTCCTTGGCCGGCACGTTGGTCGGCACGACGAGCATTTCCGGAACGGTCGCGACCAGCGTCACCGGCGTGAGGTCGGCCAGCGTGTCGTATGCGACCTTCTCCATGCTCGGGCTGATCGCGAGCGCACCGGCCGAGGAGATGGCGATGGTGTAGCCGTCCGGCGCACTCTTGGCGACCGCATCGGTTCCAAGCACGCCGCCCTGGCCGCCGCGATTGTCGATCAGGATAGGTTGCCCCGCCAGTTCCGACATACGCTGGCCGATGACGCGGGCGATGATGTCATTGGGGCCGCCGGCCGGGAACGGCACGATCAGCTTGATTGGTTTTGCAGGAAAATTCTGGGCCGACGCCATGGGCGGCGGCAGCAGGAACAATCCCAGGAGCGAATGAACGAGCAGCCTGCGTGAGATGGTCATGCAAGCCTCCCGCTCGCATTGCTATTGGTTCAGCAGCTTCAGTGCCTCTTCATGAACCCTGGCGTCGCCGGCCGCGACGATGCGGCCGCCGCTCTGCGCCGGCTTGCCTTCCCAGGTGGTGACGATGCCGCCGGCACCGGTCACGATCGGGATCAGCGCCGCGATATCGTAAGGCTTCAGCTCGGTCTCGACCACGAGATCGACGTGGCCAGCCGCTAGCATGCAGTAGGAATAGCAATCGCCGCCATAGCGCGACAGTCGTGCGCCCTGCTCGATGCGGCCGAAAATGGCGCGGTCGTGCTCGTTCATCAGCAGCGGGCTGGTGGTGTAGGTTGTCGCCTCCGACAGCGCGGCGCAGCGGCGGACCTGAAGTCGACGCTCGCCGGAAGGGCCCTTGTAGTTGGCCGAGCCGTTGTCGCCGGAAAAGCGTTCGCCGATGAAGGGCTGGTGCATCATGCCGTACACCGGCGTGCCCTTGTGCAGGAGCGCGATCAGCGTGCCCCAGATCGGAAAGCCGCCGATGAACGATTTTGTGCCGTCGATGGGGTCGAGCACCCAGACATAGTCGGCGTCCTCGCGCTCATTGCCGAATTCCTCGCCCACGATGCCATGCTGGGGAAAGCTGGCCTTGATCAGCCGCCGCATCACCGCTTCCGCGGCCCGGTCGGCCTCCGTGACGGGATCGAAATCCTTGGTCTTACTCTTGTCGTCGATGGACAGCGAGGTGCGGAAGAACGGCAGGATGGTTTCGCCGGAGGCGGTGGCAAGCCGTCCGATGAAGGCTGAGAAGTCGATCACCGTCACGGCGCATCCTCAAAACGAAAGTCGGGTGAAGCTCGCATCTAGCTAGCTCAATTCGCCTCTCGCGTGCAGCGCTGTCTTGATTTGCACCCTGGTATTTTGGATGCGGGGGCCGATCGCCTCGGACGAGCCATATGCTGGCCAAATATCGATCACGGTATTGAGAACTTAGTTCCCAGTATGCCTTGTTCGTATGCAAATGACTATCAACCCATTGAAATTCCTTATCAAAGAAGCTGAATCTGGATTTCGCTGGAAGCAAATGAGCCATGTCTTTTTGCATGGGAATCGGCTCAAAAGCCCTTGCACTTTGTGCGGCGCGGCCGCATATTGTTGCGGTGCGGTAGCGCTTGGCGTTACCGCTGCCCTCCTTGGGCGTTTCCTCCCTAGACTTGGGCCGCTTCTTCATCAGAAGCGGCCCTTTTTTCTTGGGTGCGCCCGCTTTCAGTTTCACGCGCATATTCACGGAAAGCGAAAACGCGTCCGCACGGGATGCGCGCGGCCCGATCGTTTGAAAGCTTCGTCTATTCCGCCGCGGCCTGGAACGGTCCGATATCGCCGAACGGGATCGTGGTCGCCAGCACGTCGGCAAGGATGCCGAAGTCGCTCGCCACTTGCGCAAAGCGCGGGCCGCGCTCGCGCCGCCGTTCGTCCATGTAGATCGCGCGGTTGAGTTCGAGCTGTACGGCGTGCAGGCCGCTGGCCGGGTTGCCGTAATGTTCGGTGATGAAGCCGCCGGCATAAGGCTTGTTGCGGCCGATCGAATAGCCGAGCCCCGTCATGGTTTCCTCGACCCGGTCGGGCAGCAGCGGTGTGCAGCTCGTGCCATAGCGGTCGCCGATCACGATGTCGGGGCGGCGCGGCTCGTCCCTGCTGACGCCGACCGACGGCATCGAATGGCAGTCGACCAGCACCACGGCGCCGAACATCTGGTGCACCTTGTTGATCAGCCGGCGCAGCGCACGATGATAAGGCTTGTAGAGCGTCTCGATCCGCGCCAGCGCATCGTCGACCAGGATGCGGTCGCGATAGATCTCCTGGCCGTCGCCGACGACGCGCGGAATCGTGCCCAATCCGCCCGCGACCCGCATTGAGCGGGTGTTGGCAAAGCTCGGCAGGCGTCCGGTGAACATCCGGGGATCGAGCTCATAGGGCTCGCGGTTGACGTCGACGAAGGAGCGGGGAAAGTTGACCCGCACGGTCGGAAAGCCGCGCGTGCTGAGATGGCCGATCAGCTCGTCCATGAAGGAATCTTCGGAGCGCCGGAGTTGCGGCAGGTCGATCCGCGAGGCCGCGAGGAATTCGTCCGGATAACGCGAGCCGGAATGGGGCGAGTTGAAGATAACGGGCGCGCGCCACTCGGCGGGCTCCACGATCTCGAAGGCTGGCGACGTGTCGCCGTCAAACCGGGTCATCTTCTCAGGCTTTGTCCGTTACTCTCAGGCTTCGTCCCTTCACGCCGCAAGGTTCGGCGTCGCGAGATCCGGCAAAGCTCCGGATCGAAGTGATTCGGCCGATCGAGCGGCTCTATGTGTCATCATTGTCCGGAATCGCAACCATTCTGCCAAGCGAAAAGATATGATGGGCGCGCTGGAACGCCTCTTAACTGTGCGGGCAAGCAGGCGGGGATCGCAGGTGGGGCGGAATTGATTCACGGCCCATTCCGGTTCACAACACCCCTCGCAGCACGAGCCCGAGGGTTAAGATTTTCACCCCAAATTTACCCTCTGTCGGGCTTAGTGGCCTCTGCATATCCTCTGGGGATTCGACGTTCCTGCCATGGCAAAAATCCTGCTCGCTGAAGACGACAACGACATGCGCCGTTTCCTGGTCAAGGCGCTGGAAAATGCCGGTTTTCAGGTCTCGTCCCATGACAACGGCATGGCCGCCTATCAGCGGCTCAGGGAGGAGCCGTTCGAGATGCTGCTCACCGACATCGTGATGCCGGAGATGGACGGTATCGAGCTCGCCCGCCGGGCCTCGGAACTCGATCCTGATATCAAGATCATGTTCATCACCGGCTTCGCCGCGGTCGCCCTGAACTCGGATTCGGACGCCCCCAAGAACGCCAAGGTGCTGTCGAAGCCCGTTCATTTGCGCGAATTGGTGAGCGAAGTGAACAAGATGCTGGCGGCCTAAATCGGCCCCGTTCCGTCCTTGCGCCGGCTCCCTTGAGCCGTTATAGGGACCCCACCCGACGTAAGTGGACTTTTAGGGCACGTAGCTCAGCGGGAGAGCACTACCTTGACATGGTAGGGGTCACAGGTTCGATCCCTGTCGTGCCCACCATCCTTCGCTCGCGAAGCGAGAGAAGGATGCCGCGCCGAAGCCCAAAGGGCGCAGGCGGGCTGGCGCCGCGAGCTACGGCTCGGCAAGCCACTTTCCAACGATCACGGCGAAGCGTCGGTGTAGCTCGAAGAGCGAAGACGGACTGGAGCGTCATCCTCCGTTACCTTGGAACACACCCCGCACGCCGGCATTGTTCCGCCATGCCCAAAGCCTCCCACAAACCCTTCCACCGTGGCGATCACGTCAGCTGGAATTCCGAGGCCGGCCGCGTATGTGGCCACATCCTGCGCATCCACACCAAGGACGTCGACTACAAGGGCCACACTCACCACGCCTCGCCCGACGATCCCCAATACGAGATCAAGAGCGACAAGACCGACCATGTCGCTCTGCACAAGGGCAAGGCGTTGCGGCGGCTCAAGAGCTGAGCGGCGCAAGCGAGCCGACGAGGAATCCCATGGCTCATCCCTTCTTCACCATCGGCCATGCGACACGTTCGATCGAGGAATTCGTTGCGCTCCTGCGCGGCAGCTCGGTCACCTTCGTGGCCGATGTCCGCACCGTGCCCCGCTCGCGCACCAACCCGCAGTATAATCGCGAAACCCTACCGCAATCGCTTGCGACCGTTTCGATCGGCTATGAGCACATCGCTTCGCTCGGCGGCCTGCGCGGCCGCAAGCGCGAGGTGCCGCGCGAGACCAACGCCTTCTGGCAGAACGACAGCTTCCACAATTACGCCGACCACGCCATGGGCGCGGCGTTTCACGATGGCCTCGCCCATTTGCGCGAACTCGGGCAGGTGCAGCGCTGCGCCATCATGTGTGCAGAGACATTGTGGTGGCGATGTCACCGCCGGATCATCACCGATTACCTGCTCGCCGCCGGTGAGACGGTGTTTCACATTCTTGGCCCCGGACAGGTCGACGTGGCCAGCATCAATCCAGCCGCGCATGTCCTGCCCGACGGCCGGCTCGATTACCCCGCGCAGGCGCCAACTGCCGCCCGCAGCGCCTGATAAGATCCGGGCCTCGCCCATCCGCGCTCACGTCAGCGGCAGCAGATGCTCCGGAATCGGCACCGGTGCGGCCGGCACCAGCGAGGCAACGGAGACGTGCGGCCAGCTGAGGCCATTGAAATCCAGCACGACCTTCTGCGAGTACTGGATCTGCGTGGTCGCCACCCGCACGCGGCCGCCGGCAAAAGCCTTGCCCGGCACGAGTGGAATCGTGGCGACGAAGCTCGGCACCAGCGGCACCATGCCCTTCTGCAGGGGTTGCAGGATGATCGGCGGCTCGCCCGAGGCGATGCGCGGCACGTCGATGTCGTAGATGACAGTTTCGATCCAGAACACCGCATCCATCTGGAAGGCATTGGCGTTGGCGCCGTTGCCGCCCGGCAGCGGCGCAGGCACGCCTTGCAGGAATGCGATGTTCGCGGCGCCGCCAGCGACGCTCGGCGCCTGCGGATGCGGTCCCGCCGACGCGACGGCCGGCAAAGGACCGCCTGACAGCGGCGAGCCCGGCCTGGTCGAGGTCTCGATGACGATGGTCTGGCTGATGGTCTGATGGGCGATCTGGTTGCGCAGCACCGTGTTCGGATTGGTGATCATGGCCTGCGTCAGCTTGCCGGCGGCGATCAGCGCAGTGAGATCCTGCGGCAGCCTGCGTGTGGTCGTGTTGGCGGCGGTCTGGTTCTGGAACGTGAACCTGTTGGCCGGATTGCCGCCGAAGAACGGCGTGATGTCGATCGCCGCGATGGTCGGCTTGCCGGCCACGGCCGGGAGTGCGGTGCCTTGCGCGGTGATCGTCGTGCCGTGCGGGATCGAGGCCATGCGTGCGACGGTGAACGGTTCGTGCGGATTGGTGGTGGGGGGCACCGCGAGCCAGATGCCGGGCTCGAAGTGAATGCCGACCGGC
Organism: Bradyrhizobium sp. CCBAU 51627; assembly: GCF_028128765.1. GTDB lineage: Bacteria > Pseudomonadota > Alphaproteobacteria > Rhizobiales > Xanthobacteraceae > Bradyrhizobium. The sequence continues at coordinate 6,664 of NZ_LBJG01000023.1, read as the reverse complement.
GTTCCCGTGGTGACGTCGTTGACGGTCTGGAGATACGGCACGCCGTTCAGGAAGGCATCGGCCTGCGGGCCCGAGCCGCGATTCGGGATCGAGCCGAGATCGTTCGAGAACGACATCGTCTCGTCGGTGAGGTTCAGCTCCAGCACATTGTCGGGCGGGTCGGTGGTGTTGATCGGCCCCGGCATCCGGGTCGGCGTCGTCGCGCTGTCCGGCCGGAAGATCGTGTTGAACCCCTGTCCCGTGAACGTGCCGGTGAAGGCCGAGAGCGGCCCGAGCGTGGGCGGCAGGGTAACAGACACGGCAGCGGGGATGGCGGCGGCATGCGCGGCCGCCCTGAACACACTGTCGACCTGGTGGATGGAGAAATTCGCGGTTCTGCTAAAGGCGCTGGTGAGCGGCTTGGCTTCGTCCATGGGGCGTTCCTCTCGATGGCGGCAAGCGCGAGGCGGCCGTCGCACCGCCGAACTCGGCGGGACGTCGGAGTTTTCGAAATTGATCGCGATCGCCAGGGGCGTGTCCGGCGCTGGGATGTTTCGCCTCACCCTGCGCGGGAGATTCCAACTCAATGTTCGAGGATGAGATAATCGAGGAATAGATACGGGGTCGTGCGCACCGTTTCGTCTTGGTTACATCTCGATTATGATACAACCTGAGCGGTGCTTCGAGTGTGTTCCATTTCACAGGCGGGCCGTCCATGAGCATATCCGTCATCGAACAGGCGAAGATCCAGGCGCAGGTCCTGGTGCCGCTGGTCAAAGCGCTGCAGGCAGAGCTCGGCGAGGCGCGTGCGAACGCGCTGGTGCGCAAGACGCTCGGCGATCTCTATCGCCGCTTCGGAGAGGAATTCTGGCGAGCCAAGAACGAGCCCGATCTCGCCGTGGCGGTGTCGTCCGCATTCAAGACCTATGCGCGCGATGATGCGCTCGCCTATGAGGTGATCGAACAGAACCAGGACGTTTTCACCTTCGACGTGAAGCGATGCGCCTATGCCGAGTTCTACAAGGCGCTCGGTGAGCCGGAGCTCGGCTTTCTCCTGGTCTGCACCGCCGATTTTGCCGCCGCGGAAGGGTTCGACCCGGACATCAGGCTGACGCGCACGCAGACCATCATGCAAGGCGCCGATCATTGCGACTTCCGCTACCGGCGCGTCCTGAATGGACCAACGAAAGGGAGCGTGAATGACGCGGACGATTTGTCTTGCCCTGACAGCCTTTGCCCTGACGGCATCCGGCGCGGACGCCGCAATCCTTGACTGGCAGGCCGAGCTTCAGCGCTGCCGCGCGTTGCGCGAGGCCGTGGCGCCGCTGCTTCAGGCCGGCGAGGGGATATCTGCCGTCGGTCGCTCCAGCAGATCGGTCCGTCGCTGCATCTGGATCCAGCGCATGGCGGTGCGCAAGAAAATCCCGGGCGCAGAGACGTGGTAGTAGGAACTGTCAATTGCGCCTGAGCAACAAGTCCTTCAGCCCGGTCGGATAGAGGCTCGGACCGCCTTCGACGTCGAGATCGGCGAGATCGAACCAGCGGGCGATGATCTCCTGTCCGTTGTCCTCGCGGAAGTCGATGCGGTCCTCGCTATCGAACGCGCCGGCCGGAAACGCGATTTCGGCGATGAACATCACCTCATGCCCGGTCGCGCCCTCGTGCGCAAAAATATTCTCCACCATCAATGGCTCGCCCGTGATGGTGACATCGATGCCGAGCTCCTCGTTGAACTCGCGCACGAGCGCAGCCCGCCAGCTCTCGCCGAATTCGATCTCGCCGCCGAGCGGACGCACGCCCTTGATCCGCCCCGCATCATCGCGCACCTCGGCCGCAAGCAGCCGCCCGGCGCGCCAGTGCAGGCCGATCGCAACGACCCGAATGTGAGGATGAGGGCGCCATGTGGTCATGCGGCATCGTTAGACATCTTTGGGCCGCGTCGCAATCGCCGCCTGGGCTTAGGCCTCGCCGCGCCATTGCAAGGCCGGTGCGGAGATGTTCGGCAGGCCGAGGAGATTGATCGCACGGCAGGCGATCTGGTCGACCATCTCGTCCAGCGACTGCGGCTTCAAATAGAACGCGGGCAGGGGCGGAGCAATGATCGCGCCGATCTCGGTGGCCTGCACCATCGCGCGCAGGTGTCCGAGATGCAGCGGGCTCTCGCGCACCAAGAGCACCAGGCGCCGCCGCTCCTTGAGCTGCACGTCGGCGGCGCGCACCAGCAGATTGTCGAGCTGCCCCCAAGCGATCGCCGACAGCGTCCGGATCGAGCAGGGCGCGACGATCATGCCGCTCACCGGAAACGAGCCGCTGGCGATGCTGGCGCCGATCTCCGATGGCGCGTGATCGCGGAAGGCGAGGGCGCGCAGCCGCGGCAGCGCGTCCGCGCCGATCTCCTCGGTCAGTGTCCGCTCGGCTGCGGGCGAGATCACCAGATGCACGGCGCAGCGCGGATGCTCCGCCAGCCGCTCGACGATGCGCATGCCGATCGCAGCGCCCGAGGCGCCGCTGATGCCGACGATCACGCCGTGCCGCTCGCTCATGCGGGCTCCCGTATCCCGCTGAGCCCGAGCGCGGGCCACATCGCATCGACCCTGGCGATCACGGCAGGGTCCATCGCCAGCGGCTCGCCCCACGCCCGCTCCGTCTCGGGCGGCATTTTCGTGGTGGCATCGATTCCGAGCTTGCCGCCGAGCCCGGATTTCGGCGAGGCGAAGTCGAGATAGTCGATCGGCGTGTCGGAGAGGGTGACGAGATCGCGCGAGCTGTCGCTCCGCGTCGCCACGGCCCACATCACCTCGCGCCAGTCGTGGATGTCGATGTCGTCGTCGACCACGATCAGGAGCTTGGTGTAGTTGAACTGCGGCAGCATCGACCACAGGCCCAGCATCAGCCGCCGTGCCTGGCCGGGATAGCGCTTCTTGATGGACGCGATCGCGACCCGGTAGGAACACGTCTCCGGCGGCAGCCAGCAATCGGTCACCTCGGGAAATTGCTGCCGGATGAGCGGCACGAACAATTGATTCAAGGCTTCCCCGATCCGCGACGGCTCGTCCGGCGCCCGCCCCGTGAAGGTCGACAGATAGATCGGCTGCCGCCGCGAGGTGATCGCGGTGACCTTGAGCACCGGAAACTGCTCGACCGAATTGTAATAGCCGGTGTGATCGCCGTAGGGTCCCTCGGCCGCGGTTTCGGTGGCCGACACGAAACCTTCGATGACGATCTCGGCCGTCGCGGGGACTTCGAGCGGCACGGTGAGACATGGCGCCAGTTCGGGCCGCTCGCCGCGCAGAATGCCGGCGAAGCGCAGCTCGGAGATGGCCTCGGGCAGCGGCAGCACTGCGGCGAGGATGGTCGCGGGGTCGGCGCCGATGACGATTGCCACCGGCATGTCGCGTCCAAGCGCCTTCCATCGCTGATGATGCCGGGCGCCGCCGCGATGCGCGAGCCAGCGGATGATGGCACGGTCGCGACCGAGGATTTGCATGCGATAGACGCCGACATTCTCCTCCTGGTCTGATGTCGCCGAGTCAGGTGGCGTGGTGATCACCAGCGGCCAGGTGATCAGAGGGGCGGGTTCGCCCGGCCAGCAGATCTGCGCCGGCAGTCTCGCAAGATCGATGTCCTCGCCCATCACGGCGCGATCCTGCACCGGGGCGGCGCTCCGCGATCGTGGCCGGGTTGCAAGCGCAGCGCGCGCCAGCGGCAGCTTGTGCCAGGCGTCCCGAATGCCATGCGGTGGTCGCGGCGCGCGCAGCTCGGCCATCATCGTGCCGAGTTCGCCGAGCCTGTCAGGCGTGATGCCCATGCCCCATGCGGTCCGCTCCACCGTGCCGAACAGATTGGTCAGGAGCGGCATGCCGGATGGAAGGCCGTCGGCCTTGACCGGCCGTTCGAACAATAATGCAGGGCCGCTCTCGCCGATGACACGCCGGTGGATCTCCGTGATCTCGTGAACCACGGAGACGGGCTCGCGAATGCGTCGCAGCTGGCCCTTGCTTTCGAGGAAACGCACGAAGTCGGATAAGTCGCGAAGGCGGGGAACGTCACGTTGCAAGCGAGAAACCTTCCAAAAAAACCAAGCTAGCCGGCGCGATTTTGCTCTTCCTTGTTCCCGGTCAAATACATCCGCGCGCAATCGGCTCAGATGATGTCATGAGTCATTCGTCCGTCGCGTCCCGCCCCTTGCCGACCATCCCGCCGCTTCTCACTCTCGCGATCCGTCCCCTGCCGCTGTTGCCGCTGCAACTTGTTCTCGGCGGCTTCCTGCAGCGGATTCTCAGGCGCAATCCCGGCCTGCTCGACAGGCTCGGCGAGCATCGATATGCGCGGTTCGGGATCAAGCCGGTGGATCTGCCGTTTGCGTTCATCGTCGAGGCCGCTCCGCCGCGGCTTCTGGTGGTGCGCGAGCTGCCGCAAGGCCTGGATGCCCGCGTCTCCACCTCGCTTGCGAACCTGCTTGCCCTGGTCGAGGGCAGGGTGGATGGCGATGCGCTGATGTTTTCGCGCCAGCTTGGAATCGAGGGCAACATGGAGGCGGTGCTCGCCCTGCGCAATGCAATCGACGATGCTGGACTCGATCTCCCCGGAGAATTGGCCTCCCTGTTCGGTCCGCTGGGCGAGCCGGCGCGGCGTTCGTTCGAATTGGCGCGCGACAGGCTCACGGGCCCGCCGGAGGAGGAGAGGTGATGGAGCTGATCTGTCCCGCCGGTACGCCGGCTGCACTCAGGAGTGCGATCGAGGCCGGCGCGGACGCGGTCTATTGCGGCTTCAATGACGAGACCAATGCGCGCAATTTTCCCGGGCTGAACTTCAGCCGCGATGAGCTGCGCAAGGGGATCGCGTTCGCCCACGATCGCGGCGCACGCATCCTCGTTGCCATCAACACGTTTCCGCGCGCTTCGGCCACCGCGCTCTGGCAGCGCGCGGTCGATGACGCCGTAGAGGCCGGCGCGGACGCGCTGATCGTCGCCGACATCGGGTTGATGGACTATGTCGCACGGCGCCACCCGAACCAGCGGCTGCACGTGTCGGTGCAGGCGGCGGCCGCCAACCCGGATGTCATCGCCTTCTATGTCGAGACCTTCCGGGCGCGCCGGGTCGTGCTGCCGCGCGTGCTCAGCGTCGTGGAGATCGCCGAGATCATCCGCGAAACGACCTGCGAGACGGAAGTCTTCGTATTCGGCGGTCTCTGCGTGATGGCGGAAGGGCGCTGCTCGCTATCGTCCTATGCGACCGGAAAATCGCCGAACATGCAGGGTGTCTGCTCGCCGGCGAGTCACGTCGCCTATGAGGAAACCGCGCAGGGGACGACATCGAGGCTCGGCGGCTTCACCATCAACCGCTTCGCCCCGCAGGAAGCGGCGGGTTATCCGACCCTGTGCAAGGGCCGCTTCTCCACTGCGCTCGGCGATGGTTACATCTTCGAGGACCCGGTCAGTCTCGACGCGACGACGCTGCTTCGCGGTTTGCAAAGCGCCGGTGTCGCCGCGCTGAAGATTGAGGGGCGCCAGCGTGGACGGGCCTATATCGAGAGCGTGGTCCGTCATTTCCGCCGCGCGCTCGATACGCTGGAGGATGGCAGCGAAGCCGATATCGTCAGCCTGAAGCCGTTCACCGAAGGCCAGGCCTCCACGCTCGGCGCCTATCGCAAGACATGGCGATGACCGATGCAGCATACGAATGAGAGAAATCCGATGCAGCTTAGTCTCGGGCCCGTCCTCTACAATTGGGCGCCCGAACGCTGGCGCGACTTCTATTTCCGGATCGCCGACGAGGCGCCGGTCGACGTCGTGTCGGTGGGCGAGGTCGTGTGCTCGAAACGGGCTCCGTTCTTTGCGGAGCACCTTCCTGATGTGATCGAGCGGCTGCAGCAGGCGGGCAAGCAGGTCTTGCTGGGTTCGCTGATCCTGGTGTCGCTGCGGCGCGAGCGGCGCCAGATCGAGGAGCTCTGCGCATCTGATAACGGATTGGTCGAGGTGAACGATCTGACCTGCCTCCGGTCGATCAGGGGCCGACCGCATGCGATCGGCCCCTACGTCAACATCTATAACGAGACCAGCGCCGCCTTTCACGTCCAGCAGGGTGCCACGCGAATCTGCCTGCCGCCCGAGCTGCCGCTCTCGTCGGCGGCGGTGATCGCCGCGGCGGTGCCCCAGGCCGTGGTCGAGATGTTCGCCTTCGGCCGGGTGCCGCTGGCGATCGCGGGACGCTGCTACCACGCACGGCTGCACAAGCTCTCCAAGGACAATTGCCGCTTTGTTTGCGAAAAGGACCCGGACGGGCTGGCGCTGAAGACGCTCGACCAGCAGGACTTCCTGACGATCAACGGCGTCCAGAGCCTGTCGCATGCCTGCACAAATCTCATCGGTGATATCGCGGCGCTGCGCGAAGCGGGCATCGGCTCGCTGCGGCTGTCGCCGCAGGATTGCGACATGGTCGCGGTCGCCAGGACCTTTCGCGATGTGCTCGATGGGCGTGGTTCAGCCGAAGAGGCCAGCGGCCGCCTGGCGGAGCTTTATCCCGGTGTCGCCTTTGCCAACGGCTTCCTCCGCGGCCAGCCCGGCTTTTCCTTCGCGCACGCGTAGCCGCACCTAAAGCGTGATGGCATTAGGTCCGATAGCCTGAATTTTTGAGGTAGTTGGCGCATTCCTCGGAGGTGAAGGCGTCGAGTGCATGGCCGATT
>NZ_LBJG01000022.1 GCF_028128765.1 Bradyrhizobium sp. CCBAU 51627 | reverse complement strand
GAATCAGAGACCTTATGGACTCACGATAATCGACGCGCCGGAAGCCATCCCTCCATCACTTTCGATTCAACTCAGTCGCCGGATGCTCTAGCTCCCGCGATAAGTCGAATAGCTCCACGGCGTGACCAGCAGCGGCACGTGGTAGTGCCCCTCCGGCTCACTGATCGCGAAGCGCAGTGGAATCTCGTCGAGGAACGGCGGATCCGCGAGCTGTACGTTGCGCCCGGCGTAATATTTGCCGATGCTGAAGCGAAGCTCGTAGCGACCGATCGGCAGCGGGCGCCCGCCGATCAGCGGCTGGTCGGTGCGGCCATCCACGTTGGTGACGGTACGCGCGATCACGCGGCTCTCGCCGAGCGCAGCGAGCTCGACCAGCTCCACTGCAATCCCGGATGCGGGTTTGCCCGCATGATTGTCCAGCACATGGGTCGAAAGCCGGCCGTGCACTTTCAACTTGTCGTCGGCGACGACGAGCTGATCCAGCCGCAACGCCGAGATGCGGCCGATCTCCTCGATCGCGCGGCGCGTCTCTGTTTTGGCGATATTGCGCAACCGCGTCTCGAAGTCGCGCAGCACGGAATCCTTGGTGTGACGCCGCACGCAGACGATATAGGGGAAGCCGAACTTTTCGCGATAGGCGTTGTTGACGCGCTCGAACGCCGCATATTCCGCTTCCGAAAGACGGTCGAGGCCCGCGCTGTTCTGCTCGTCGGTCGATTCCGCCGTCAGGCCCGCCGCGCGCTGGGTCTTGTTGGCGAGATCGGGATGCGCGCGGATCAGCGCCAGCTGCACATCGGGTTCTGCGGCCTGAATCGCCGCCATCAGCGCGGCATGCAGCTGATTGATGCCGGCAAACGGACGCTGCGCGGCGATCTGCTCGGCGATCCACTGCGAATATTCGACGACATTGGCGAGCGCCGCGACGAAATCGGCCTTGCTTGCGGCATTGAGATCGGCGAGCGGGACTTGCGCCATCACGTCTTTACCCGATCTCGAACGCGTCGGCGGCGAGATGCGCGTGCTTGTCGTGCCAATGCTGCGCGATCTGGAGCCGCGTCGGCACCCAGACGCGGTCGTGCTTGCCGATGTAGTCGAGGAAGCGGATCAGGCCCGCGGCACGGCCAGGCCGGCCGGCGAGACGGCAGTGCAGCCCCACCGACATCATCTTCGGCGCCGTCCGCCCTTCCGCATAGAGCACGTCGAAGGCGTCCTTGAGGTAGGTGTAAAACTGCTCGCCTTCGGCAAAGCCCTGCGGATTGATGAACCGCATGTCGTTGGCGTCAAGCGTATAGGGAATGATGAGCTGCTTTCCGTTCGCGCCCTTGACCCAATAGGGCAGATCGTCGGCATAGGAGTCGCACAGATAGAGGAAGCCGCCCTCCTCCATCAGCAGCTTGATTGTGTTGATCGAGGAGCGGCCGGTGTACCAGCCGAGCGGCCGCGCACCGGTGGCCTCGGTATGGACGCGGATCGCCTCGGCGATCTCGGCGCGCTCCTGCGCTTCCGTCATGTCCTTGTGCTCGATCCATTTCAGGCTGTGGCTCGCGATATCCCAGCCGGACTCCTTCATCGCCGCGACGATTTCCGGATTGCGCTGCAGGGCGGTAGCGACCCCGAACACCGTGGTCGGCCACTTCCGCTCATTGAACATCCGCCACAGCCGCCAGAAGCCGGCGCGCGAGCCATATTCGAACATGGATTCGATATTGGCGTGACGCTGGCCCGGCCAGGGTTGCGCGCCGAGCACGTCGGACAGGAACGCTTCCGAGGCGCGGTCGCCATGCAAAATGTTGTTCTCGCCGCCTTCCTCGAAATTGACGACAAACTGCACCGCGACCCGTGCATGGCCGGGCCACTCTGGATGCGGCGGGTTGCGGCCGTAGCCGCGGAGATCGCGGGGGTAGTTGATATCGGTCACTCAGACTTCCTCGAAACGGATCGGTAGCGCGCCCTTCCACAGCACGCTCTTGCCCAGCGTCATCAGATTCTCAAGGCCCGAGGTCAGCGTGATGAAGTGATTGCCGGCGAGCTGGCCCATCTTGCTGGCGAAGCGGACGGCGCCATAGGCAAGCAGGATCTCGGTCTCGCTGATACCGCCGGGGTAGAGGATGATCTGCCCCGGCGCGGGATAGCTGGTATGGTTCTCGTAACCAACGCCGAAGTCGAAATCGCCGAGCGGCATCCAGACGCCTTCGCCGCTCCAGCGCACATGGATGATGTGACTCTCGAACGGCAGCGCCTTGCGGAACGCCGCAACGGTCTTGGGCGCCGCCTGCTCTTCGAAGCGAGCGCCGAAGGTGAAATCACCGGCGCGAATAACGAGTTTGCTCATCTCATCACTCTGGGTCGGAGGCCCAGGCCTCCCGGGAACCTGCAAGCAAGAAGCACTCCGCGGAGCTTCGCGCAAGTGGCGCTCGCCCCTTCACCTGCGGTCGTAAGACCAACCGAACAGGCCGCTCCGCCTCACCTCCGGCTCCGGCTCGGCGGCCGGCGCGGGAGCCTCCTTCAGTTCCGTCTGCGGCGGGGGCGCAGGCGGCGCCGGCAGGCTCTCGCATTTCATGGAATAGACCAGCTTGCCGTCCGCGGTGCGCCCGATCGGAGCGCAGGGGTCGGGACGGGCCGCCGAGGTCTTGGGAGCGGGCTTCACCTGCGCCGCAGCCGGCGTGGCGATCAAAAGCAGGATCAGCAGATATTTCGACATCGTTGTCGCGCCTAAAAACCTCAGTTGCCCCATTCAACCTGATGGCGCCGGTCAAGTCCATCGGGCCCGGCGCGGCGATTGCCGAATTTTTAGCCGGGACCAAAAAATTAGCTCGCCCCATCGTGAAGCTGGCGAGGCTGATATTCGACGGGACGCATCGCCATGTCAGCCGCGACGACGCGCAGAAAAAACAGTCTCATTGCCGGAGCGTCGTCGCGGGAGAAACAACCATGCAAAAGATCTTCACCATTCTCGGCGCCACGCTGATCGCTGCCATCACCATCCAGACCGCCGCGGCGAGCGACCGCCACCATATTCGCAAGGCGCGGCCTGCCCCCATCACGCAGTCGGTGCGCGATTCCAACGCCGCCATCTGGCCATCGCAACCGACGGCTCCCGACTGGTCGCGCTACGCCAACGGCGCAATGTCGGCCCCGGCGGGCCGGTGAGGAGATAGAGCAAGGCTGCTCGCCGCAGCTTCTCGGCTCGATCACAGCGGCCTCTGGAATACTGGATCGCCCGGTCCCGGCTCCGCCAAGGCTACGCCGAGGCCCACAGGGGGGCTCGGCGCGCCGAAGCTTCAGCGAACGCGGCAAGCCGGGCGATGACACCGAATGAGCAGACGCAGACGCGCCTTCGCAGCCTCGCGGCTCAATTCGCCCGAGCTTTGCTTGATCTCGCCGCCCTCTGATCCAAGAGGGCGCAGGGAAGACCGGGTGCGGACCTGGCACCCGCGGTCTGCTGCGCGAAAATGTGACGCAAAAAGACCGCACAGCAGCATACAGGTGTGGCCCAACACACGGCCTTCCCTGCGCAGTGGTTTGACGGCTTATGCCGCGCTCTCCCGGGAGCCGAATTCCTTCTGGCCTCCCTCGCCTCGCGAATTGACGATGCAGTTAACCCGGTTGGGCGCTCTACATCTCCGCGACAGCTTGACCGTAGCAACGACGGCCAGGACCACACGGTTTTGCCGTACGCGCGTTCGCCGGCCACAGGGTTTTCCCGCGCTGTCGACATTGCGGGAAAAATGTTGGCGCGACGAACTGGACAGCGTCGTTCGTCCACACGCGGTTTGGGGCTCACAGGGACTACCCGCCCTGCCCGCACCCTTTCGTGCCGACGCTGCCGCGTCCACCGCATCCCCGGCTCGCAAACGTGACGACGGACGATCGCCCCTCAGGATCAAGCCGGGATGGACGACACATACGACATTTCCGAATTTCGGTAAAGCGGAATGTTTTTACCGGAAGGGATTGACAGCATTTGCGGTGTGTTGCCCGTCAGGCAAACATCAGTACGGATTGTAGTAGTAGCCCGGGCCGCCATAATAGCCGTAGCCTGGGCCATAATAGCGCGGGCCGCCATAATAGTAGTTGTCGTAATATTCCTGGCGGCGGCTCTCGGCGATCGCGCCGCCGATCAGGCCGGCCGCGAGGCCCATGAAGGCGAGTCCCGCAGCGTTCGGTCCGCGCCGATAATACCGATAATGGTGACGCCGCGCGGCGCTGAAATCGGTCGCGTTGGATGTCCCCTGCCCCGCCACGGCAGGCGTTGCCTTGGCAGGCATCGGAGACGCGGCAGACGACGGCGACAGGGACGCCACGACCAGGGCGAAACTGGTGAACGCAGCCAGCGCAGCGCGGCCAACTCTCGAATTCACGGACCTGTCACTCATCCTGATGTCCTCTGCTCTCACCAAAGAAGAGATAGGGAAACAACACATAATGCGCAAAGCACTGAAATGGTTGCGCGATCGCGGCAATCTGCCGCGCTTTGAACGATTGTGGACTGCCCCGCTCCAAATGACGTTCAGGCCCGATACCTCCAGTACCTCCGAACCGCATCGCCTGCGGCCTGGAGGTCGAAGCGCTGGTCGGGGGCGAGTTGCTGCGCGATCAGGTTGAAGATGTCGTTCAGGATCGAGCGCTTCTCGCCGAAATAGGAATGGCGCAGGCCGACCAAGCTGGTGTCGACCAGCGACGCGTCGATCGTATCGACGCCGTCGACGATCGTCAGCGCCTCGCCGGCCTCGCCCGCCCGGGGGTAGCCGTGCACGAATTTCGAGGCCAGCAGCGCGACGTCGCGCGAGGAGGCATAGAGCGTGACGCGCGCGGCGCAGCCTTTGAATTTCGCTGCGAGCTGGACGAAGCGGTCGCGGTCGATGTCGGGGGCGGCAAAGATGATCTGGCCGAGCTTGGCGGCGCCGGCCGGCAATGGCCAGGACGTGGCGCGTTCGAGCGTGTTGATCACCGCGCGGTTGCCCATGCTGTGCGCGATGATGTGAACCTTGCCGGCGCCGACCTCACCGAGCGCGAGCTTGAGGAACGCCTCGAAATGATCTCGCGACCAGTCGATCGTGCTCTCGTCCACAGTGTACTTTTTGGTATCCGCCGCCGAGGCCCAGCTATACAGCAGCGTCCTGCCGGCGAATTTCAGATCCACCGAAAGTTGCCCGGCGCGCCGCGCCGCATCCTCGAATGTCACGTTGTAACCGTGCACGAAGATCAGGACGTCGTGCAAATCTGCCGCGGCAAGCGAATCCTTCAAGGTGGTGACGAAGGCGTCCCGGCCAAGCGCGCCCACGCTTTTGAGGATCACGTGCTTTTCCGGATTGGGCGAGCGTTCGAATATCCACCAGCTGGGTCCGGTGAGCTGACCGACCTCGCGGCCGCGCGTGGGCACGCTGACTTCAGCGACCCCGAACGCAAGCTCCCCGCGCTTGCCGCGAAAATAACTCGCCGGCGTGTCGTCGCCCCTCGCGCGATCCGTGCCGTAGAAGACGGGGATGGTGACAACGCCAGTCGCTTGATCCGTGCTCGGCTGGACGGTGTCCGGAACGACGCGCGGCGACACCCGGCCGCGGCGCGTAACGGTCTCCCGGGTGGCAAGGGGCGCCGCCATGTTTTCCACCAATCGCTCGATCAATTCCACCGCGGGCGGCTCCGCGAGCAGCCGCACGACCAGGAGATCGAGCGATTGGCGAAGCTTGTCCGGGTCCTCGCCCTGGCCGGCGCGGCCAGCGAGCTGCTGCAATTCCTCAGCGTAAGGAGGCCATTTGTCGCCGAGCAGATCCTTCAGCCGCGGCCCGAGTTCGAGCAAGGCAAGCAACAGGCGAAGCGTGTCCGACATCGCACGTCCCTCGTCGCGGAATGCGGCCAAGGCGACTAGCCTGACCGTCCATCCCTAGCCTAGAGGTTGTGAACGATCTTGCAAGTCCGCTCAGCGTGCCGGGGCAGCCTGCCCCGGGGCGAGCTCGGCTTACGACAACGCGCCCAGCACGCCGCGCGTGGCCTTGTCGATTTCCTCGACATAGCGGCGGCGGGCAAAGGTCTCGGTCAGGAAGCCGACCACCTTGCGGCTGTCGGTGGAATCGACCACCGCCAGCATTTCGGCCTCGGCCTCGTCGAATACCGCCATCGCGCTCTTTACGTTCATTTCCGGGATCAGCACGATGTCGGTCAGGCGGGCAAGCTCGATGACCTGGATGTCGTCGGCGATGGTGTCGAGGTCGCTGGAGAACAGATCGGGCAGCAGGACAAGACCGACATATTCGTCAGCATTGTTGACGATGACGATGCCGGGCCGCGATCCCAGCACGAATTCCCGCCGTGTCGCGGCGATGGTGGTGGTTGACGGCACCTTGCCGACGTCGGAGCGCATCAGCCGCTCGACGGTCAGGTTGCGGAGCCAGCCGACGTCGTTGGCGCTGCGGATGGTCTCGCCGCGCAGATGCAGGCGCCAGGTCGAGAAGGAATGGCCGAACATGAAGCGCACGCAGATCGAGGTGACGATGCAGCCGGCCAGCACCACGGCGGTAACGTCGACATTGCGGGTCATCTCGAGCACGAGGAACGACATGGTCAGGGGCCCACCGACGATGGCGACGCCCAGCGTTGCCATGCCGGTCAACATCGCCACCAGCGGGTCGATCGCGAAGTTGGGGCTGATCAGGAGCAGCACCGCGGCGAAGAATTTTCCGATCAGGCTGCCGACGAACAGCGAGGCGAAGAAGAGACCGCCGCGGAAGCCGGAGGCCAGCGAGATCAGGCAGGCCGTTACCTTCAGCGCGATGATGATCGCGACCAGGCCGATCGTCATGTCGTGGAAGAGATCGAGCACCATAGCGCCGTGGCCGGCCGCGAGCACCTGCGGCGTGACGAGGGCGAAGCTGCCGACGATGAGACCGCCGAGCACCGGTCGCAGCCAGACCGGCAGCCAGGCGAACAGCCGTTCGAACGCCGGAGAGGACCGCATCACGGCGATGCCGACGCCGCTGGTCGCGAGAGCCAACCCGATCAGGGCCAGATATTGCTCGACGCCGACGGCGCTGACCTTGGGGATTTCGAGCGAGTAAGGCGCGCCGCCGAGCCATTGCGCGGTGAGCGCGCCCGCCAACGACGCCGCCAGGATCGGCGCGGCGCTGCCGACCGCATAGACGCCGACGATCAGCTCGCAGGCGTAGAACGCGCCGGTGATCGGCGCGCCGAAGGCCGCCGCGATCGCCGCCGCAGAGCCGCAGCCGACGACCAGGCGGAGGTCGTTGCGGCGAAGATTGAAGAATTTCCCGAGCAACGAGGCGATACCCGAGCCGATCTGGGTATAGCCGGCCTCGAGGCCGACCGAGGCGCCGCAGCCGTTCGAGATCAACGTCTGGCTCGACACCACGACGCTGTCGCGCATCGACAGATTGCCGCCACGCAGCGCATTGGCCTCGATCGGGTCGACCGCGCTGGAAATCTTCAGCCGTCGCCGCCACCATTCCATGACGCCAAGCGAGAGGCCGCCCATCGCCGGGGCGATCATCGCTGCCCAGGGACTGATATAGGTGTTGGCCGACAGACGCACGTCGATCGGGATGCCATAGATGATGACGTGGGCGATCTGCGCGATCTCGGCCATCAGCGTCACGATCGCGCCGGCCAGCGTGCCGATCACGAGCGCGAGCGGGATCAGGTAGAACTCGTTGCTACGCAACAGCGCGCGCAGCCGCACCATGGTACGGTTGGTGCCCTTGCCGTCGACGAAATATCTGATCCGCGCGAACACTGCCCGCCCTAGCCTTCCGATAGGCCGTAGCCGGCCATGCGCTGGCGGACTCGTTCGATCTCGGCGCTCGACAAGAGCGGCGGTTTACCGATCTGGAGACAGCCGTGATATTGCCGCGCCAATGTCTCGACCTCGACGGCGAGCCACATCGCCTTGTCGAGCGTCTTGCCGACGGCGATCATGCCGTGATGGTCGAGCAGGCAGGCGAGCCGCCCCTCCAGCGCGCGCACCGCATGCTCGGACAGTTCCGCCGTGCCGAAAGTGGCGTAGGGTGCGCAGCGGATGCTGTCGCCGCCGGCGGCCGCGATCATGTAGTGCACCGGCGGGATCTCCACGCCCATGATCGCCAGGATGGTGCAATAGGTCGGATGGGCGTGCACGACGGCGCCGATGTCGGCACGCGCCTTCAGAATGTCCAGATGGAAGCGCCACTCGCTGGATGGCTTCTGGTCGGCGGCATGCGAGCCGTCCAGCCCCATGAAGACGATCTGGTCCGGCGTCATGGTGTCATAGGGCACGCTGGTCGGCGTAATCAGCAGCCCATTGCCAAAACGCACGCTGATATTGCCTGATGTCCCCTGGTTGATGCCGAGCGCGTTCATGCGACGGCAGGCGTCGATGATGGCCTGTCTCTTGCCGAGCTCGTCCCCTGTCATCGACATCTCGATCTCGTCTCCACCTTCTTCGCGATGGGCGCTTGTTAGAGGGGAAGTACGTCAAAGCAATGTGGCAGCGCAAGCGAAAGCGGACCTGTTCGGGCGCGGCCTTGCCTGCGCCCTCGTCGCACCATGAAATCGAGTGTAAAATCAATGGATTAACAGTTCGTCACAGTCCTAGGAGAGGCTGGCCCGGACGGCCGCGACCCCATTGATCACGAACTGAACCGAATAGGCCGCGAGCAGCATGCCGAGCACGCGCGAGAGCACGGCATTGCCGGTGCGCCCCAGCGTCCGCGCGATCAGGTGCGCCGAGACGAAGCAGAGCATGCAGAGCAGGCTGACGGAGAGGACGACGGCCATGATGATGGCGAGCCTGGCGCCATAGCCGGCATCACCGGCCAGCAGCAGCGTGGTCGCGATCGCCCCGGGACCGGCCATCATGGGGATGGTGAGCGGAAACACGGCGACGTCGGAGGCGTGCTCCGCGGTTGCCTTGTCGGCCTCCCGCGCCTCGCGATGCGGCCGGTCGCCGAAGATCATCTGATAGGAGACGCCGAACAGCAGCAGCCCTCCGGCGATCTGAAACGCGGGGATGCCGATCCCGAGTTGGCGCAACAGCCAGTTTCCGACCAGCGCGATCACGACCAGGATCGAGGCCGCGATGAACGGCGCCCGCAGCGCGGCCGTCCGCTTGATCTTGTCCGGCATGCCTCCGGTCGCGGCCAGAAACGCCGGTGCCAGGCCGACGGGATCGACCACCAGCAGCAGCGTGACGAAGGCGGACAGGGCGAAGTCGAGCATGGGTCAGGTGTCTCGGCGAGCGTGGTTGTGGCGGCCAGCCATAGCGGCTCGCGCGGGCCTTCGCGAGGAACATTTGCTTGCCCCGGCTCTTGATCGCGTGAGGATTGAGGAAGCGCATGCCTTCCCGTGTCGCCTCATGAGGAGGATTTATGGCTAAGCAAGCAAAGAAACGTGCATCCAGGAAAAGGACCGCATCGCGCCGCCCGCGTCAGGCGCCCAAGATGCTGAGCGACCTGTTTCTGGAAACGCTGAAGGACATCTATTTCGCGGAGAACAAGATCATCAGGACCCTGCCCAAGATGGCCAAGGCCGCGAACTCAAAGGACCTCGCGGCCGCCTTCAACAAGCATCTGCGGGAGACGCAGGGCCAGGTCAAACGTCTCGACCAGATCTTCAAGATGCTGGGCAAGCCGGCACGCGGCAAGCCCTGCGAAGCGATCAACGGCATCACCGAAGAGGGCGCCGAGATCATGAAGGACTTCAAGAACGCTCCTGCCCTCGACGCCGGCCTGCTCGCCGCGGCACAGGCCGTCGAGCATTACGAAATCTCCCGCTACGGCACGCTACGCACCTGGGCCGAGGAACTCGGCATGCAGGACGCGGCAAGTCTGCTTCAGGAGACGCTGGACGAGGAAGAGGCGACCGACCACACGCTGAGCGAACTCGCCACATCGGTCATCAATCTCGAGGCGGAAGCAGACTACCCGGCTGCCGCCTGATTTCAGGGCCCGTCCAATTGTTGCCTTCGACGCCGCGGAACATCTCCGCGGCGTCGATGCGTCTGACTGCAAGGGGTCTCCCCGCCTTCGAGGACCAGGCATGCTGCAAGCGCGCGATGCTGGAATTTGCGGGAACCATCCCCATATCCCCGTTTTCCAACCGCAGCGCCTTCCCCGAGTCTTGCCATGCAACCCAAAAACCCCTTCGACTGGATGCTGTCCGAGGCCCTGGACCAGCTGACCCGCGGCGAACGCATGCGCCAGCAGTTCGGCCGTCAGGAAGCGTGCTGGGAGCCGCCGATCGACGTGCTCGAGACCGAGCATGAGCTCCTGATCCTGGTCGCGCTTCCCGGCGTCAATCCCGACAATGTCGAGACGGTGATCCATGACGGCGTGCTTATCATCTCCGGCCAGCGCACGCTGCCGCCAGAGCTTCGCAACGCCCGCATCCATCGGCTCGAGCTGCCGCAGGGGCGCTTCGAGCGGCGCATCGCGCTTCCCCTTGGCCGCTACGCCATCAGCCGCTTCGTGATGGACGGCTGCGTCGCACTGCGCCTTGCCAAATCCTGAGGTCGATCATGACCACCGAACAGATGAATACCGCACAGCCCAATTCCCAGAACGGTTCCGACGTGAAGATTCCCGAAGACGCACTGATCATCATCCCCGTGCGGGAGATGGTGCTGTTTCCCGGCGCCATCGCGCCGATCGCGATCGCACGGCCGAAGTCGGTCGCCGCCGCACAGCAGGCGCTGCGCGAGCAGCGGCCGATCGGCATCGTCATGCAACGCAGCCCCGAGATCGACGAGCCCGGTCCGGACGATCTCTATCGGGTCGCAACCATCGCCAACATCGTGCGCTACATCACCGCGCCCGACGGCACCCATCACATCGTCTGCCAGGGCGTGCAGCGCGCGCGGATTCTCGACTTCCTGCCGGGGACGCCGTTCCCGGCCGCGCGCATCCAGCAGATCCCCGAGCCGACCACGTCCTCGCCGGAGATCGAGGCGCGGGCGCTGAACCTGCAACGCCAAGCCATCGAGGCGATCGAGCTGCTGCCGCAGGCGCCGCCCGAGCTGGCCGCGATGTTCCAGGGCACGACCGCGCCCGGCGCGCTGGCGGACCTGGCGACGTCGTTCATGGACATCAAGCCGCAGGACAAGCAGGAGGTGCTGGAGACCATCGACCTCGCTCTGCGCGTCGAGAAGGTGTCGAAGCACCTGGCCGAACGGCTGGAGGTGCTGCGCATCAGCAATGAAATAGGCCAGAAGACCCGCGCCAGCTTCGACGAGCGGCAGCGCGAGGCGATCCTGCGCGAGCAGATGGCAACCATCCAGCGCCAGCTGGGCGAAGGCGACGGCAAGGCCGCCGAGGTCGCCGAGCTGACGGCTGCGATCGCCAAGGCCGACATGCCGCCGGAGGCGGACGCGCATGCCAAGAAGGAGCTGCGCCGCTACGAGCGCATGCCGGAGGCCGCAGGCGAAGCCGGCATGGTCCGCACCTATCTGGATTGGCTGATCGAGTTGCCCTGGGCGCTGCCCGCGGAGAAGCCGATCGACATCAAGGAGGCGCGCGCCATCCTGGATGCCGACCATTTCGGCCTGGAGAAGATCAAGAGCCGGATCATCGAATATCTGGCGGTGCGCAAGCTGGCGCCGCAGGGCAAGGCTCCGATCCTGTGCTTCGTCGGTCCACCCGGCGTCGGCAAGACCTCGCTCGGCCAATCCATCGCACGCGCGATGGGGCGCCCCTTCGTGCGCGTCAGCCTCGGCGGCGTGCATGACGAGGCCGAGATCCGCGGTCACCGCCGCACCTACATCGGCGCGCTGCCCGGCAACATCATCCAGGGCATCAAGAAGGCTGGCGCAAGGAACTGCGTCATGATGCTGGACGAGATCGACAAGATGGGCCGTGGCGTGCAGGGGGATCCCTCGGCCGCCATGCTGGAGGTGCTTGACCCCGAGCAGAACGGGACGTTCCGGGACAATTACCTGGGCGTGCCCTTCGACCTGTCGCGCGTGGTCTTCATCGCGACCGCCAACATGCTGGACCAGATCCCGGGTCCGCTGCTGGACCGCATGGAGCTGATCAGTCTCGCCGGTTACACCGAGGACGAGAAGCTGGAGATCGCACGGCGCTACCTGGTGCGGCGGCAGCTCGAGGCCAACGGCCTCACGGCCGAGCAGGCCGAGATCGAGCCGGAGGCGCTGAAGCTGGTGGTCAAGGGTTACACCCGCGAGGCCGGCGTGCGTAATCTTGAGCGCGAGATCGGCAAGCTGTTCCGCCATGCCGCGGTGCAGGTCGCCGAAGGCACGGTCGCCAAGATCGTGGTGACGACGAAGGACATCGCCACCGTGCTTGGCCAACCACGCTTCGAGGGCGAGATCGCCCAGCGCACCAGCATTCCCGGCGTGGCCACCGGCCTTGCCTGGACGCCGGTCGGCGGCGATATCCTGTTCATCGAGGCCTCGCGGGTGCCCGGCAAGGGCGGGATGATCCTGACCGGCCAGCTCGGCGACGTCATGCGCGAGAGCGTTCAGGCGGCGATGACGCTGGTGAAGAGCAGGGCCACGCAGCTCGGCATCGATCCCCAGCTGTTCGAGAAGAGCGACATCCACGTTCACGTCCCGGCGGGCGCGACCCCGAAGGACGGGCCGAGCGCGGGTGTGGCGATGTTCACGGCGCTGACGTCGCTGCTTACCAATCGCACGGTGCGCAGCGACACGGCGATGACCGGCGAGATCTCGCTGCGCGGCCTGGTGCTGCCTGTTGGCGGCATCAAGGAGAAGGTGGTGGCTGCGGCCGCCGCCGGATTGAAGCGGGTGATGCTGCCGGCGCGCAACAAGCGGGACTACGACGACATCCCGAAGAGCGCGCGGGACAACCTCGAATTCATCTGGCTGGAGCGCGTCGACGAAGCCATCGCCGCCGCGCTCGAACCGGTCGCAGCCAAGGTCGAAGCGGCGGAGTGAATGCGATGAAGAAACTGCTGGAAGATGCGAGGAAATCGCGGAAAGCGCAGCGGCTGCGCCGGCTGCTCGATCGTGCCATCGACCGGGTGCACGATGCGCTCGCGGGACCGGAGCCACGGTTTGCGCCGATCCCGGTCCGGGTGAAGCGCCGCAAGGGTTGAGCCCTCCGTCTCAGGCCCTCGCGGCTGCCCCAGACAAAAGGCCCCCTCCATACGAGGGGGCCTTTGCGTTATCAGGCCACGGCGTCCTTGGCGGCCTTGACCGGGCGGGCGCGGACGATCTTCCGGGCCGGCTTGGCCTTGAACATCATCTCTTCACCCGTGAACGGGTTGGTGCCCTTGCGCGCCTTGGTCGCGGGCTTCTTGATGACCACGAACTTGGCGAAGCCCGGCACCAGGAACAGGCCGTTCTTCTTGAGCTCCTTGTGGCCGACGTCGGTCAGCGTCTCCATGACGCTCTTGACGTCGCGCTTGGAAAGCTCGGTGGCGGTCGCAATCTTTTCGATCAACTGCGATTTGGACATTTGGGCTGGCATCGTGTCTCCTCTGATTCGTTGCCGGTTGCATATTAGACCAACCGGCGAAGGCCTATAGCCTTCTGCACAGTTTTGTCGCGATTTTACGGGCTTTTTTGGCCCCTCGTGACAAAAACCCCTGCATTTTAGCGGCTTCCGGAGCGGAAGGCAGCTTCGGCAACGGTTTTTGCCTTGTTTCAAAGGCCCGCAAGCAGCCTTGCTAAAGCTGATTCGATGCTTTCGACAAGCGACGACCGGCCTCTTTGCCGGACGAGGAACGCGATTCACCCTGAAAAATAAGGCTGGATCGTCGCACTGCGGCGCTTTCTCCCTGTTTTTCCGCGGTTCGGCGAGCTAGATGCGCTCGATGATGATCGCTGGCGCCATGCCGCCGGCCGCGCACATGGTGACGAGACCGCGCCTGAGGTCGCGCCGTTCGAGCTCGTCGAGCACGGTCCCGATCAGGATCGAGCCAGTCGCGCCGATGGGGTGGCCGAGCGCGATCGAGCCGCCATTGACGTTGACCTTGGCACGGTCGAGCTTGAGATCACGGATATATTTTTCCGCCACGACCGCGAAGGCCTCGTTGATCTCGAACAGGTCGATGTCGTCGATGGTCAATCCCGCCTTCGCCAGCACCTTGCGCGTGGCCGGCACCGGCGCGTTCAGCATCAAGGTCGGCGAGTCCCCCATATTCGCCATCGCAACCACGCGGGCGCGGGCTTTAAGGCCATGCGCCTTGGCGTAAGACGGTGACGCCAGCAGGATCGCCGCGGCGCCGTCGACGACGCCGGACGAGTTGCCGGCGTGATGCACGAAATCGATGTCGAGATCGGGATATTTCTGCAGGATCAGGCCGCGATAGGTCGTGCCCTTGTCGTCCAGCGCATAGTCGGCGATGGCCGGGAACGCCGGCTTCAGCGCAGCGAGCCCTTCCATCGTGGTTTGCGGCCGCGGATATTCTTCGTGGTCCAGTGCGAGGCTGCCGTCTTCGCGATGCACGGGCACGAGGCTCTTTTTGAAGTGGCCTGCGGCAATCGCCTGCGCGGCGCGCTTCTGGCTCTCCAGCCCGAGCGCGTCGACGTCCTGCCGCGTGATGCCTTCCAGCGTCGCGATGGCATCGGCGCAGACGCCCTGATGCGACTGCGGATGCCGCGCCCGAAGCCGCAAATTGCCGGAGTCCATCATCATCGGACCGCCGCCGCGGCGCCCTTCCATCGACATCATCTCGCAGCCGCCGGCGATGACGAGGTCTTCCGCGCCCGCCATGATCGAGCTTGCCGCCATGTTGACGCTGGTGATGCCGGAGCCGCAAAAGCGATCCAGCGTCACGGCGCTGGCGCGCACGTCATAGCCGGCATCGAGCGCCGACATGCGGCCGAGATCACCACTTTGCGTCGCAACCTGCGCGCTGCAGCCCCAGACGATATCGTCGACATCTGCCGTGTTGATGCCGGTGCGATCGGCGAGCGCGCGCAGCACGGTGGCACCTAACTGCTGCGGATGAATTCCGGAGAGGGCTCCCTTGCCCGCCTTGCCGACGCCGCGAGGCGTGCGGCAGGCATCGATGATCAGCGCGTCGGTCATGGGCGTGTCCCCTTGTTATGAGTGTTGGTGGCGGTTTTGAATCAGGGGCATGACGGAGTCAATGCGCGGCGTTTACGCCCCTCGCGTGCATTTTCCGCGACGCGAAAGCATTCGCCACGTCATGGCCGGCCGGGCATGACGGCCTCTGCATTGTTGAAGCGACTACGCCCCCGCCGCGTTGTTCGCGATCACGTTGCGATAGAAGCTCGCACTCAGCTTTGGCGTCCGCACCTGGGTTTCGAAATTGACATGATAAAGCCCAAAGCGCTTGTTGAGCCCGAACACCCATTCGAAATTGTCCATCAGGCTCCATAGAAAGTAGCCGCGCACCGGAACGCCCTCGGCGGTGGCGCGCTGGAGCTGGGCGAGATAGTTGCGCAAGTACATGATACGGTCCGTGTCACAGATCTTGCCGTCTTGCATGACCTGGTCGTCGCCGGAGGCGCCGTTTTCGCTGATATAGATCTCATTCGTCTTCCAGATTCTGGCAGCCAGCTTCGGCACCCAGTAGATCGTCTCGGGGCCGACGCGCAGCCAGTCCGAATTCATGTGCGGAAACGATTTCGGGATCGGCAGCGGCATGAAGCCCGCGCCCTGGTCGGTCGCGACGATGTAATGCTGCGGCGCGTAGATGTTGAGGCCGAGGAAGTCGACCGGCGAGGAGATGATCTTCAGTTCCGCGTCCGTGTATTTTGGTGCATTGGCGCCGGCATATTTCAGAAATGCGTCGGTGTAGCGGCCGGTCATGATGACGTTGAGATAGCCGGCATTCAGCTCGCGCAACGCGATCTCGGTGGCACGCACATTCTCCGGCGTATCGATCGCGGGAATGCAGGCATCGACGTTCTCGGCCGGGCCGACACGCGTGCCGGCGCGGCCATGGGCGCGCACCGCCTGCACCGCGAGCCCGTGCGCGAGCGCGGTGTTGTGCCTGATCTGGTTCACGTCGGCTTGCGGCAAGGTGAGGCCCGGCGCGTCGATGCCGATGCCATAGCCGAAATAGACGAAGCGGCCGCTCTCGTTCAGCGTGAACACGTTCTTGACGCGATCGGTCAGCTGCTCGGCGACATAGGCCGAATAGTCGCCGAAGATCTTGCAGGTCTCGGTCGAGCGCCAGCCGCCGAACCGGTCCTGGAGCGATTGCGGCAGGTCCCAATGATAAAGCGTCAGCCACGGCTCGATGCCGTTCTTCAGGAGCTCGTCGACCAGGCGATTGTAGAAGTCCAGTCCTTTCGGATTGGGCTTGCCGTCACCGTCCGGGAACACCCGCGGCCATGCCACCGAGAAGCGATAGGCCTTGCAGCCGAGCTCCTTGATGCGTGCGATGTCGTCCTTGTAGCGATGATAATGCTCGACGGCGCGATCGCCCGTGGTGCCGTCCTCGATCTTGCCGGGGATGCGGACGAACTTGTCCCAGATCGAGGCCCCCCGCCCGTCCTCATTGACCGCCCCCTCGACCTGATAGGACGACGTCGCCGTACCCCAGACAAAGCCCGTCGGGAAACTTGCCACGTTGCGCGACTCCGTAGCCGGCCTGGCGTCGGCGACCTCAAGCGGGCCCGTCATTGCAGCTGCCGACACCCCCGCGATTTTCGCGAACTGGCGACGCGAGACCTTGTCCGACATTGACGCTGCCTCGAATTGATTGATGCGGCGGCACAATGACGGGACGCAGGCGGTTTGAGAAGCGCCGGCACCAAATTTTTGAGGATGCAGAATTGCGCTGCTCCCGGGCGCGACATGTCGAAGCAGGCGATGCGGCCGGCCGCGCCGGCTCCTGCGCTCAGCGCGATCGTTTCGGCAGCTTTGGCAGCTTATCGGGATTGAAGACCGGAATCTGCGTTGCCCGTTCGGATGCCGCCGCCGGCTGTTCCGTCAGAATGAGCGTTCCCTGAAGGATGACTCCCCGCGCCTGCCCTGATGTCGCCGTATAGGTCGCAATCTTGCCGGGGCACGTCCCCTCGATGTCCAGCGTGAGCTCATCATAGACGCCGAAGACCGTGTCACGTCCCTCAGTATGACGCTTCGTGGACACGGTCGCGGTGAAGCGATCGCCATCGATCTTACAAGAGCCGTGATACGTCATCAGGCTGTCGCGGCCCCAAATCTGGCCGTCTGCGACATGGACGATGCCGGTGCCTTGGTCGAGCGGCGTCTGGAACCATGCCGCATAGGTACCGTCCTTCAGCATGGGAGCAGTCTCCCTTGGTCTTCCTGTGCTGATCATCGGCACAACTAGCGCTAAGAAACCATTAATTGCACAGCCCGTGCCAATCCGGGGACGTGGACAAACCGTTACTCCATTCGTCCAGACCCGCGGCAACTGCCGCGCCTTGCGCCCAATCCGCGGTGGAGGGCGCCCGCACTCCCGACCTGCCTCAGAATGTCACCCGCATCCCGGCATAGAACGCGCGCGGCCGTGCCGGGCTCAGCGAGCGCGGGTCGGTGAAGGGGGCTCCGCCATTGCTGAAATTGGGCACCGCGGTGGTGTCGAAGAAGGTGCCGTAGGTCGCGTAGCGGTTATCGAAGATGTTGTCGACCCTGCCGTAGACCTGCACGTTCTTGGCGACCTGGTACGACGTGTGCAGGTTGAACACGGCGTAGGACGGCAGCTTGGCCTCGACATTGGCTTCATCGCCGACCAAATACTGGCTGGAAACCCATAGCGCCTCGCCACCGATCTTCCAGACGTCGGTCACGGCATATTCGACACCGGCCTTGATGCGGTGGCGCGGCACGGCCGGAATCTGGTTGCCGGGCACGACCTGGATGAGGCCGCCATTGGGCTTGGCCGTCGGGCTATTGGACGACAGCTCGAGAGCGTCGAGAAAACGCGCGTCCACGAAGGCGTAGCTGGCATGAAACTGAAGCGCTTCCGATTTCAGATTGACCTCGGCCTCTAAACCCTGCCGGCGTGTCGCGCCGACGTTCTGGAAGAAGCCAAACCCCTGCCGCCCCGCCACGGGCAGACCCATGATGTCGTCATAATTGGTGGCGCGGAAGCCGCCGACCTTCCAGCCGAGCGTGCCGATGTTCAGTTCCTTCGTGCCGCGCAGGCCAGCTTCGACCGTCTTGGACACCACCTGCTTCAGCGGCGGATCGGAGACCAGAAAGGACGCGATGAGGCACGGATTATTCGGATCGGCGCAACCGAGCTCGAGCGGGGTCGGCACCCGGTTGGCCTCGGAGTAGCCGGCATAGGCGGTGAGCTCCGGCGTGATCTTGTAGGTGCCGCCGATCACAGGGTTGAAGCGGTCATAGGTGTGATCGCCGTTGAGATCGATGCCGAGCTGGTCCTCCAGCGTGACATGGGCGTGGTTGAAGCGGCCGCCGCCGGTGATGGCGAAGGCATCGGTCACGTTGAAGGTGTCGAGCGCATAGAGGCCGGTATATTGATTGACAGTGCGCAGCGACACCGGCCCCATTTCGCCGGTCGCGGGCGTGCCGGATTTGCCGAGAAGAATTCCGCTGCCGGTGACGACGAAGTCCGAGCCGATGGTCCCAAGTTCGGCCGTGGCGTTGAATCGCGTGACGCTGGCATCGAAGCTGGCGCCGAGCACGAAACGGTTCTCATGATCGAACAGCCTGTCCGTGTTGGTCGCCTGGCCGGAGACGCCTGACGTGGTCGACCGTGTCGTCGTTCGGTCGAGCTCGCCGAGCAGTGTTCCCGAGGGGAAGGGATTGGTGAGCTGGGCACCATTGAGACCGTTCGCCGGCGTCGTATTGTCGTCAAAGCAGAGCAAGCTGGCCACGGCGCATTCCTGCACATTGGTAGGGTTGCCGTCGGCCACGCGCTGCTCGAACACGCGCGCATGCGCGGTGCCTTCGAACGTCCAGGTCGGCGTGGCGTCGACCTTGCCGGTGAGGTTGACGTAGCCGACCCGGTTGTTGGTGGTCTGGGGGTTGGTGTAGATCGCGCCCCAATATTGCTGCAACAGCTCGGCGGGAACGGTGGCGGACGCGCCGAAATTGTTGTTGGCGAGCCCCATATTGACGTGGAATTCGCTGTCCCCACCCTTGTAGCCGACATCGCCGTAGAAGCGTCGCACGTCCGATTGCGAGGAGGTGCGGAAGCCGTTGTCGTGCAGGCCTTCGAGCGCGGCATAGACGCCGTAATTGGCGTCGACCTGCTTGCCCCATTGCGCCGAGCTCTGGATGCGCCCGAACGAACCACCCATCGTGTCGATCTCGGCGCCCTGGTAGGTAAAGCCGTCCTTCATTTGCAGATTGACGGCGCCGCCGAGTGCATTGAGCCCGAAGGCCGGATTGTTGGTCACCACGGTGACCGACCGGATCGCAGCGGTCGGGATCAGGTCCCAATTGACGCTGTCAGTAAACGCCTCGTTGATGCGCACGCCATTCTGGTAGACAGCGAGCCCTTGCGGTGTACCTGTGATCGGCGAGGCGACAAAGCCGCGAAACTCGACATTCGGCTGGAACGGATTACCGCTCACCTCGGTGATGTTGACGCCGGCGACGTTGTCGCGCAGCGCATCCGTCACGTTCAGCGAGCCGGTCCGCTTGATCTGGCTGGCATCGACCGCATTGATGCTGGAGGGAATCTTGTCGACGTCGAGGCCCTTCGCATTGCCGGGCGCCGTTGGATAGACGTAGATGCGACTTTTGGGTTTGCCGGAGTTCACGACACGTGCCGCCGTTCGCGGCGCGCTTCGTCGCGCAGCTGGCTGCGGCGCCACCACCTCGACCGCGGGCAAATTCTGGACGTTGGTGTCTTCATCCGTCGCGGCCATGCCCGCGTCGGTCCAAAACACCAGCCCCGTCGACATAGAAGCGATCAAAAGCTTTCGCGCGCCCATCCCCTGCCCGTCCCCATTCCCACGCGTCGGCTGTTTTGAACGTCGCCGATTGCCTGGAGAAGTGTAGTCGCCCCTTACGGATGCACCAGCCACAAAAGGTCGGGCAATATCCGCACCCATTTTCCCGACCAAATCGGGAATTCTTCCCGATTTGAAATTTTCCTCATCGGACATGGTCAGGCCTCTGCAGTCGGAACCAGTGCCTCGATGGTGACGCCGCCCTCGCCCGACACCACGTTGAGCGTGCCGCCCAGCGCCAGGATGCGCTCGCGCATGCCGACAAGACCGAAGCCGAGTTTCTGGCCGGGCTCCATACCGTGACCGTTGTCGCTGATCCGCACCCGGGCACAGAAGCGGCCGTCGCGACCCGGCTGCTCCGCCGGCTCGATCACCACCTTGATCGCGGTCGCGCCGGCGTGGCGGAATGCATTGGTGAGCGCCTCCTGCACGACGCGGTAGATGGTGAGGTCGGCGGTCTCCCCCATGACGCCGAGCGCTGGCGAGACTGTGGTCTCGATCCTCACGTCGGGACGCGATTCCCGCCACAGCCGCGACAGCGATTCCAGCGCCTTGCCAAGACCAAGCTCGGCAAGGCCGACCGGCCTCAAGCGCTCCAGCACGCGACGGGTGAACTGCTGCAGCGCATTGATCTGCTCGAGCAGTGCGCCACCGTGCTTTCGCACGGCCTCTGCACTTGGCGCCCGTCCGTCGGACAGCTTCGCCAGCGCGCTGGCATGCGCGCGCAGCGAGAACAGATACGGTCCAAACTCGTCATGCAGCTCGCGCGCGATCTCCTTGCGCTCGACGTCCTGGAGCGATACCGCGCGCTCGGCAAGCCGCCGCTTGTCCTCGACCGCCTCGCCAAGGGTTGCCGCCAGATGATTGAGTTTTGTGCAGATCGCCGCGAGCTCGGGCGCGCCGCCAGGCGTGACGCGCGCATCGTAGTCGCCGTCCTCGATCTCGGCCATGGTTTGCGCCAGCGACTCGAGCGGCGCGAGCGCCCGGCCGACCACATTCATCATGACCAGAAACAGCACCAAAGCGATCACTGATCCGACCTCGAGCTGCGTGAGAATCGCATCCCAGATCTCGGCGATCTCGTCATTGGGATGCGAGGTGATGACGAGCGAGCCTGACCTGCCATGGACAGAGACCGGCACGCTGACAGCGGTCTGCTCGGGATGAACCAGGTTGACGAACCAGGCCGGCGGCCCGGGCGTGTCATCATCGGTCTCGGGCCGCGGCGGCGTCAGCGGGTTCCCGCCGGCATCCCGGAGCGCGATGCTGACATGGCGCAGGCGATTGAGGTCACGCGCGATCTGGTTCAGCCGGGCATCGGGATCCGGCGCCTCGTTGAGATCGGCAACGATCATTTCGATGAATTCGCGCGCCAGCCGGATCACGCTCTGGTCCTCGGCCTGCACGCGGGGAGCGGCCTCCGCAACCTGGCGGGCGATGTTGACGGCGAGCCCGAGCGCAAGCAGCAGCGCCAGCAGAAGGTTGATGCGCCCGCGCAAGGATAGATTTTGCCACATTGCTTTCGTCTGCCCTACCCAAGGACCGCGTGCGCCTGTCCGATAGCGTTGACAGAGGCAAAGCGCCCGATATCTAATCGGAAGCGTACAGCAATCCCGGCCGGGTTGCATGACCGGAGACACTTCCTCGTTCGGCATCATGCGGCGCGAAAACAGGCAAGTTCGACCGGAACGCGCTGTCACGGGGAAACGCCTATGCGCATTCTGATCGTCGACGATCATCCCATTGTCGCCTCCGGCTGCCGCGCCGTATTGGCCGACGAAGGCGAGATCGAGATTCTGGAAGCCGCCGATGCCGAGGATGGCGAGAGCATCTTCATCGTCGAGCGCCCCGACCTTTGTGTCATCGACATCAACCTGCCGACCGTTTCCGGCTTCGAACTTGCGCGCCGCATCCTCGAGCGCGCGCCGGAAGCGCGCATCATCATGTTCAGCATGAACGACGACCCCGCCTTCGCCGCCCGCGCGATCGAATGCGGCGCCAAGGGCTATGTTTCAAAGACTGGCGACCCCGATGATCTGGTCGAGGCGATCCGCACCGTCGGTGGCGGCAGCACTTATCTGCCGAGCGAGATCGCGCGCAGCATCGCTTTCGCTGGTCCCACGTTGGCCCAGAGCCCGCTCTCGAAGCTGAACGCACGCGAGATGGAGATCCTGCGGCTGCTGAGCGCCGGAAAAAGCCTGTCCGAGATCGCCTGGCTGGTGCAATCGTCCTACAAGACGGTCGCCAACACCTCCTCGATCATGCGCCAGAAGCTCGGAGTGAAGACCTCGGTCGAACTGGTGCGGCTGGCGATCGACAGCGGCGTGGCGTAACAAGCGCGCCACAATTTCGGTCACACAAGCATTGCATTCTCGATGTGGTGAGATGCCAGGGAGCTAACGGCATGACGATCCAGACTGTCTCGACCAATCGATCCTACGGCGGCGTGCAGGGCGTGTATCGCCACGCGAGCCAAGTCACCGGAACCGACATGGTGTTCTCGGTCTATGTTCCCCCGCATGCCGACGGCGCCAAGCTGCCTGCGGTCTGGTACCTCTCCGGCCTCACCTGCACGCATGCCAACGTCACCGAGAAGGGCGAATTCCGCCGGGCCTGCGCCGAACTCGGCCTGATCTTCGTCGCGCCCGACACGAGCCCGCGCGGGCCCGACGTGCCTGGTGATGCCAACAATGCCTATGATTTCGGGTTAGGGGCCGGCTTCTATGTCGATGCCACACAAGAGCCGTTCGCGCGCAACTACCGCATGTGGAGCTATGTCACCGACGAATTGCCCAAACTCGTAGCGGGACATTTTCCCGTCGATGCTAAGCGCCAATCGGTGATGGGCCATTCGATGGGCGGCCACGGCGCGCTGACGGTGGCGCTGCGCAACCCGCACCGCTATCGCGCGGCCAGCGCCTTCGCCCCGATCGTGGCGCCGTCACAGGTGCCATGGGGGATCAAGGCGCTGACCGGCTATCTCGGGCCGAACAAGGATGCCTGGCGCAGCCACGACACGGTGGCGCTGATCGAGGACGGCGCCAAGTATTCAGGCTTCCTGGTCGATGTCGGCGAGGCCGACAACTTCCTCAAGGAGCAGCTCAAGCCCGAATTGCTCCAGGCCGCCTGCACCAAGGCCAACATCCCGCTGACGCTGCGGCGTCAGCCGGGCTATGACCACAGCTATTATTTCATCTCGACCTTCATGAGCGATCATCTGCACTGGCATGCGGAGCGGCTGAAGGGGTGAAGGCTGCTCGATGCTTTCTTCCTTCTCCCCTTGTGGGAGAAGGTGGCGCGAAGCGTCGGATGAGGGGTCTTCCACCGCGCATTCAATGAGAGTTGGACTCGCGGAGAGATAGTCGCTCACCCGGCTTCGCTTTGCGAAGCCACCCTCTTCCACAAGGGGAGAGGGTGGAGCGGCGCTCGCCGAGAGAATATCCTACTACGGCTTGCCGTAGTTCGGCGCGAGCAGGCGATTGCGGATCAGATAGCTCATCGTGCGCAACCAGGTTTCATCCGTATTGCCGCGCATGTCGGCGCTTGCCGCCGTGATCATATTGCCGGTCTTCACGTCGCGTAGATAGATGTTCAGGTTGATAATCAGGTTCGAGACCTTCTGCACCATGCCGGTGATTTCGACATCGGCGCCCAGCTGAGCGGCAAGCTTGAGATCGCAGCCGCCGCAGGCTTGCAGATTGCTATGACGGGCAGCATCCCTGACAGGCGCAATATCGAGCACCTGGAACTTGCCTGAATCGGCCAGTTCCTTGCGCAGCTGCTCGCTGATGCGAGCAAGGCGTGCCTCCTCGGGCTTGGAGCCGTAGAACTCGCCGGGCAGGCTGGTGTCGACCAGCTCGAAATCGAACACGGCAAGTTTCGGCGGATCGGCGAACGCGGCCGATCCCGTCGAGAGCAATGCGGCGAAACACAGCAGCGCTCGCACGATCGTGATTCCGGCGCTTGCGCGCGTGCGGACGAAATGCGGGGTTGCAAGCCTTGCCAAATCGGTCATGCTTCCAGCAGAAACAATTCTCCACCGGCGGTCAAGCCGGGAGGATTTTTGGAGGAAACATGATCCGGTGGATGGTCGGCCTGATTGGCCTCGCATTTGCGGCGACGCAGGCGCTGGCGGCCGACCCCATTGAAATCGGCGTCGGCTATCTCGGCGTCGCCGGCAGCAGATCGACGCTGTCCCTGGTCGAGCAGCCGGCCGAGAATGACGGCGTCGCCGGCGCCAAGCTCGCCATCGAGGACAACAACACCACCGGAAAATTCCTGAACCAGCATTTCACGCTGGAGGAGCGTCGCATCAAGGCGGGCGAGGACCCGGTCCAGGCCGCGAGCGCACTCGCCGAGAAGGACGGCTTTATCATCGTCGACCTGCCCGCCGACGCGCTGCTGAAGGTCTCCGATGCCTTGCGCGATCGCGGCACGCTGCTGTTCAATGCCGGCGCCATCGACGAACGGCTGCGCGAGGCCGATTGCCGCGCCAATGTCATCCACTCCGCGCCGACACGGTCGATGCTGGCGGATGCGCTCGGCCAATATCTGGTGTGGAAGAAGTGGTCGCGCTGGCTGCTGGTGGTCGGCTCGCACGACGAGGACAAGCTCTACGCCGATGCGCTGAGGCGCGCCGCAACGCGGTTCGGCGCCAAGATCGTGCAGGAGCGCACCTTCGAGGACACCGGTGGGGCGCGCCGCACCGACTCCGGCGTGACGCTGATCCAGCGCCAGATGCCGGTGTTTACACAACAGGCGCCCGCCTACGATGTGCTGGTCGCCGCCGACGAGAGCGAGGTGTTTGCAGCCTATCTGCCCTACCGCACCTGGGATCCGCGGCCCGTCGCAGGCTCGGCTGGCCTGGTCCCGCGCAGCTGGGACGCGGCGCAGGACCAGTGGGGCGCGACGCAGATGCAGAACCGCTTCATGAAGCTGAACTCGCGCCGCATGACCGCGCTCGACATGCAGGCCTGGACCGCGGTGCGGATGATCGGCGAGGCCGCGTCACGCACCAATTCCGGCGATGTCAAGAAAGTCACCGACTTCATCAAGGGACCGAATTTCGAGATTGCCGCCTTCAAGGGCACGAGGCTCACCCTGCGCGACTGGAATCTCCAGCTGCGCCAGCCAATTCTCCTCGTCGACGGCCGCATGGTGGTGTCGGTGTCGCCGCAGGAAGGATTTCTGCACCAGGTCTCCGAGCTCGACACGCTCGGCTACGATCGCCCGGAGAGCAAATGCAAGCTGAAATGAGGGTTCGGATGTTGCGTGCGGGATTGCTATCCGCGCTGATGCTGGCGGCGGCGCCAGCGCATGCCTTCATCGCCTATGTCTCGAACGAGAAGAGCAACACCGTGTCGGTGATCGACACCGACAGCTGGACGGTGACCAAGACCATCAAGGTCGGCCAGCGTCCGCGCGGCATCGAGTTCACCCGCGACGGCAAATTCGTCATGGTCGCGGTCGGCGACGACGACACGATCCAGATGATCGACGCCAAGACGCAAGGCATCGTGGACACCCTGCCCTCCGGTCCCGACCCCGAATTGTTCACCCAGGACGCAGCCGGCAAGACGCTCTATGTCGCCAACGAGAACGACAACACGGTGACTGTGATCGATCTGGAAAAGCGCGCCCGTCTCGGCGACATCCAGGTCGGCGTCGAGCCCGAGGGCATGACCATCAGCCCCGACGGCAAGACCCTGATCAACACGTCGGAAACGACCAACATGGCGCACTTCATCGACACTGGCTCACGCCAGCTCGTCGCCAATGTGCTGGTCGATGCGCGGCCGCGCTTTGCCGAATTCAAGCACGACGCGTCCGAATTGTGGGTGTCCTCCGAGATCGGCGGCACCGTGTCGATTATCGATCCGCAAAAGCATGTGGTGATCGGCAAGGTCACTTTCGAGATTCCGGGCTTGCGGAAAGAGGCGATCCAGCCGGTCGGCATCGGCATGACCAAGGACGACAAGACCGCCTTCATTGCGCTTGGCCCCGCCAACCGCATCGCCGTGGTCGATACCGCCACGCGCAAGGTGACGAAATATCTCCTGGTCGGCCAGCGCGTCTGGCACATGGCATTCACGCCGGACGAAAAGTATCTGCTCACCACTAACGGCGTCTCCAACGATGTGTCCGTCATCGACGTCGCCGCGCAGAAGGTCATCAAGACCATTCAGGTGGGCGAATTGCCCTGGGGCATCACGATCGCGCCATGACCAGCCCCGTCCCCATCGCAGAGCAACGCGAGACATTGAAGCCTGATCCGGTCGCGGTGCCGGCGCTGTCGATCGACGGCGTCAGCCATTCCTACGGCCCGCGCCGCGCGTTGATGAACGTGTCCTTCAACGTGCAGCCCGCAAGCTTCACCGCGCTGCTCGGCCTCAACGGCGCCGGCAAAAGTACGTTGTTCTCGTTGATCACGCGGCTGTTCGGCATCCAGTCCGGCCGCATCGGCATTTTTGGCCACGACATCAGCCGTTCGCCCGGTGAGGCGTTGCGGCTGCTTGGTGTCGTGTTCCAGCCGCGCACGCTCGATCTCGATCTGTCACTGACGCAGAATCTGCTCTATCACGCAGCCCTCCACGGCATCATCAGGCGCGAGGCGGCGGCGCGCAGCGCCGAGCTGCTGGCACGCATTGGCCTCACCGAGCGCGCCGGCAGCAAGGTGCGCGATCTCTCCGGCGGCCAGATGCGACGACTGGAGATCGCTCGCGCGCTGCTGCATCGGCCGCGGCTGCTCTTGCTCGACGAGCCGACCGTCGGCCTCGACGTCAAGGCGCGGGCCGACATCATCAGCCATGTCCGCCAGCTCGTCACCGAGCAAGGCATCGGCGTGCTCTGGGCGACGCATCTGTTCGACGAGATCATGGCTGGCGACGACCTTGTCGTGCTGCACCAGGGCAAGGTACTGGCGCAGGGATCGATGAGCCGCGTCATCACCGAGGCCGGCGCGCAGGACGTCAACACCGCCTTCATGCGCCTGACCGGCGCGCAAGTGATGCCCGGGGGCGGCGCATGAGCAGCATCACCACACGCGATGTGCCGCGCGGCTTCTCGGCCTCCGAGTACATGACCTGCCTCACCGGCATCGTCTGGCGCGAGGGCCTGCGTTTCCTGCATCAGCGCGAGCGCTTCGTCTCGGCACTGGTGCGGCCGTTGGTGTGGCTGTTCATCTTCGCCGCCGGCTTCCGCCAGGTGCTCGGCATCTCCATTATCCCGCCTTACGAGACCTATATCCTCTACGAGGTCTTCATCGCGCCGGGACTGATGGCGATGATCCAGCTCTTCAACGGCATGCAATCCTCGCTCTCCATGGTCTATGACCGCGAGATGGGCAATATGCGCACGCTGCTGGTGAGCCCGCTGCCGCGCGGCTTCCTGTTGTTCTGCAAGCTGCTCGCGGGCACCGCGGTGTCGCTGCTCCAGGTCTATGCGTTCCTGCTCATCGCCTGGTTCTGGGACATCACCCCGCCCCCGATCGGCTATCTCACCGTGCTGCCGGCGCTGATCCTGTCCGGGCTGATGCTGGGCTCGCTCGGCATGCTGATCTCCTCCGGCATCAAGCAGCTCGAGAACTTTGCCGGCGTGATGAACTTCGTCATCTTCCCGATGTTCTTTGCATCCTCGGCACTCTATCCGCTCTGGCGCGTGCAGGAGGGCAGCCCCTATCTGTACTATGTCTGCCAGGCCAATCCGTTCACCCATGCGGTCGAACTGATCCGCTTCGCGCTGTATGGGCAAATCAACTGGATCTCGCTGGCGGTGGTCGGAGGCTGCACAATCGTCTTCATGATCGCCGCGATCTATGCCTATGATCCGTCGCGCGGGCTGGCACGACGCGGGCCCGCGGGAGGCGAAGGATGATGCTTCGGACACTTGCCATGGCGGCCCTTGCATTCCTGGTCGCAGGCTCGGCCGCCCGCGCAGCCGATCCGCGCTATCCCAACTGGCCCTGCGCGCAGGCCAAGGTTCCTGACATTTCGCTCGCGGCTGTCTGGGCTGGTCCCCCGCTCGATGATGCCGAGAACAAGTGGAAGGACGACAGCAAGGTCAGCGCGCTGGTGTCCAAGCTCGCGGCGCGCAAGACGCCGCTGGACGAGGCCGAGAAGTCGGTGAAGGAATTCCTGGCGGGCTCCGCCGACAAGATCGCCAATGCCAAGCTGTTGTTTGCCGGCCTGTTCGACACCCTGAACGCCCAGCGCGCCCAAGTCATGAGCGGTCTTGAACGCATCAGCCACAAGCAGCGCGAGGCCGCCGACAGGATCCGCGAGGACACGGTCCAGCTCCAGACGCTCCAGGACGCAACGCCGCGCGACGACGGCAAGGTCGACGCCATGAGCAACCAGTTGATCTGGGAGACCCGCATCTTCGAGGACCGCCGCAAGGTTGTGCGCTTCGTCTGCGAGGTTCCGACCACCATCGACCAGCGCCTGTTCGCGCTCGGTCGCGTTATCCAGCAGGAAATGGAATAGCGTCAGCCTTGCTGACGGCTTTCATGAAAGTTCCCACGATATCAAAGCGATCCTGGATGTTGGCGCGCTATCTGCCGGAACCAAATCGATCTAGGATGGCTTGTCGATGTGAATCTCCAACGCCGGGAGGCCTCGATGGGAACAGCAAAATTCATCCTCGTGGGCGCTGCAGCCATCACCATGCTCGCATCCAGCGCCTTTGCTGACGACATGACCGGTATGGTCACCAGCATCAACAGGCTCAACAACACCATCTCAATCCAGGAGATCCAAAAAGGCACAGTGGGCAGCGGCACCGGTGGAGCAGCCGGCGCGCTCCAGCAGTACAAGGCCAAGGACGCCGCGATGCTGGATGCCGTTCATGCCGGCGACAGGGTGACCTACTCCGCGACCGACACCGACGGCACGGGCACGCTGACGAAGTTGCAGAAGCAGTAGGGCCGGGTCGATTCCTTCGACCCTTGCAATATTGCATCGAGATCGTCATTGTGAAGAGTTTGCCTACTGCTCGGGCCGCGGCTCCGGCTGCGCCTCCTCCGTGGGCAGCTTCGCGCGCTCCCAGCCGTCGGTCCCGTCAGGGTACCAGGCGACATTGGAATAGCCGTAAGTCAGCGCGCGCTTGGCAGCGTTCCAGGACATCCAGCAATCGGCGAGGCAATAGATCACGAGCAGCGCGGCTTTGTCGCCGTGCGAGGCGCGCGCGAGGCCGCGCTGGAGATAATCGTCCATCGCCGGCGGCAGCGCGCCGTAGCCGGTGTCCGGCAGCCAGATGCTCCCCGGAATGTTTTTCCGCGGCATGTCGCGCCAGACCGTGCCGGCTGGAAGGTTCTTCGGCTTCGGCGCACGCGGCAATACGTCGATGAAGGCGCCGCTCTTGCCGCGCCAGATCGTCTCGGCATCCGCCGTCGTGAGCACGCGCGCGCCTTCCAGCGTCGCCGGCACCGGCGCCCGGTAATTGTCGGTGCGATAGCCCTCCGGCTCGAACGGCTCCTGCTGCTGCGCCAAAGCGGGCGCCGCCAGTGCGGCGGCGACGAGCGCAGCGGCAAGTCTCATGGCGACTTCTTGGCCGTCTCCGCACCGAGCGGCCGGTCGTTTTCGTCGAGCAGCGGCACGCCGAAATCGAGCAGGATCTTGTTGATCTCGCCCTGGTTCTCCTGGATCAGCTTGTTGAGCTGCCGCTTCCAGTTCTGGTCGGCAGCGCGCACGCCCATGCCGATGCGATAGACCAGCTTGGGACCGGTCGTTTCCTTCACCAGCGGGGTCACGTGCAGCGAGCCGGCCTTCTTGGCGTAGTATCCCGCCATCGGTCCCCACAACACGCCAGCTTCGATCTTGCCCGCGGTGAGATCGTCGATCATCGCCTGCGCCGAATTGTCGTAGCGGGTGTCGATCATCAGTGGATAGGGTTTTGCGTCGCTCATCAGCCCCGCAATGGCCATATTGGTCGCCGGCGGCGTGCCGGCGATGATGCCGACGTGCTTGCCCTTCAATCTGGGATCCTCGAGCGTATCGACATCCTCAAGGCCGCTCCCGATCTTCGCGACCAGCGCGTAGGTCGTGCGGTAGTAGGGATTTGTACCCTGCACGAGCTCGTCGCCTTGCGGAAATCCCATGATGACGTCGCAACGATGGGCGCCCAGCGTCATGCGCACGAAGCCGGTGGCCTGCGGGAAGAACACGTAGTCGAGCTTCTTCTGGAGCTTCTCCGCGAACAGCTCGGCGAGCTTGTTCTCGATCCCCTCGCCCTTCTCGTTGGAGAACGGCATGTTGCGCGGGTCGGCGCAGACGCGCAACACCTTCGGATCGACCAGCTCGAACGAGAGGTCACCACCATCGGTCGTCTGCGCGCGGGCGACGTTGCCGATCGCACAGGACGCCACGATCAGACAAAGTGAAAATAACCAGCGACGATGTCGTCCGGCCTCCATCGCGCTTCCTCCTCGTTTCATTCGAATGCTATCCATACACCGCATGGACGCATCATGTTTTGCCAAGCTTTGCGTTGGCTTGTCGTGCTGCAGTGCAAAGCAGTGAACCCTGAACTGAGGCGAAAGAGTGTCTCATCTCGCGTCAAAGATCGCCGCCTTGACCCTGCTGGGCGTCATTACGGTAGCACGCGCAGGCCCGCCCGAATTGCCTGTGAGCGAAGTCGCGCCCGGAATCTTCGTGCACTCCGGGACCATCGCGCTGATGACGCGCCAGAATGAGGGCGACATCGCCAATGTCGGCTTCATCGTCGGCGAAGAGGCAGTGGCCGTGATCGATACTGGGGGCAGCCTTCGCGAGGGCGAGGAACTGCTGGCCGCAGTGCGGGCCCACACCAGCAAGCCGATTCGTTACGTCATCAACACCCACGGCCATCCCGACCATGTCTTCGGCAATGCCGCCTTTGTCGGAGCCGGAACCAGCTTCGTTGGCCACAGCAAGCTGCCGCAGGCGCTGGCGACGCGCGGGCCTTATTATCTCGACAATTTCCGGCGCATCATGGGCGCCGAATTGATCGATCCCGTGAAGATCGTGCCGCCCACCCTGCTCGTGAAAGACACGATGACGCTCGACCTCGGGTCCCGCCAACTCACTTTGCGGGCCTGGCCGCCCGCGCACAGCGACAGCGACCTGACGGTGTTCGACGAAACCACGAAGACGTTGTTCGCGGGCGACCTCGTCTTTCTCCGCCATATCCCGGTGATGGATGGCAGCATTCGCGGCTGGCTCACTTTGCTGAAGGAGCTGGAAGCCGTCCCGGCGGTCCGCGTCGTTCCCGGTCACGGTCCTGTGAGCGATTGGCCAGCGGCGCTGGCCGATGAGCGGCATTATCTTTCGACGCTGCTGTCGGACGTCCGCAACTCGAACAAGAAAGGCGAGCCGATCCGAACCGCCGCCGAAAAGGCTGCGGCGACCGAGCGATCGCACTGGGAACTGTTCGATGATTACAACGCCCGCAACGCAACCGCAGCATTTTCTGAAATTGAATGGGAGTAGCGGGCGCGCTACCTTAGTCAGGTAACTGCGTCGTCCGCCGAGCACCTTGACCATGACGGGATGCACACGCCGCCTGCCCCTGATCGCCGCCTTGCTCGGCATCGCCTTCGCGCTGCCTGCCAGCGCGGAAGAGGCCTACGATCCCTGGCCGGGTCTGGTGCAGGACATTTTCAGCAACCGTCCGATGAACGACGGCAACGGCGTCATCGCCATCGAGATGCCCTATCGCGCCGAGGATGCGGCCATCGTACCGGTGACCCTGCGCAGCAAGCTGTCGCCGGCAGATAGCCGCCGCATCCGATCGATCACGCTGGTGATCGATCGCAATCCGGCGCCGATGGCGGCGAAATTCGAGCTTGGCGCGGACGCCAACGTCACCGAGATTTCCACGCGCGTGCGCGTCAACAATTACACCGACGTCCATGCGGTCGCTGAGCTCAGCGACGGCCAGCTCTACGTCTCCAAGACCTACGTGAAGGCATCAGGCGGGTGCTCGGCACCGGCCGGCAAGAATGCCGAGGAGGCCAACAATCGCCTTGGCCAGATGCGCTATCGGCAATTCGCGCGCGAGGACGCGCCGGCAAGCCGCATCCGCGAGGCGCAGATCATGATCGGCCATCCCAACAATTCCGGCCTTCAGATGGACCAGGTCACGCAGCTCTATATTCCCGCCTTCTTCATCAACCAGCTGAAGCTGACGCAGGACGACAGCCCCGTGCTGTCGATGGAAGGCGGCATCTCGATCTCGGAAGATCCCAATCTGCGCTTCACCTATGTTTCCAATGGCGCCAAGCGCTTCCGTGCGG
Organism: Bradyrhizobium sp. CCBAU 51627; assembly: GCF_028128765.1. GTDB lineage: Bacteria > Pseudomonadota > Alphaproteobacteria > Rhizobiales > Xanthobacteraceae > Bradyrhizobium. Next base: position 144,911 of record NZ_LBJG01000022.1, on the reverse strand, counting down.
AAGCCAAGGACACGGAGGGGCACGTGTTCCGCCATGAGTGGGACGTGGAGAAGCCGGGGACGTGAGACGCTCTGTTTCCCTCTCCCCTTGTGGGAGAGGGTGGATCGCCGCGATAGCGGCGAGACGGTGAGGGGTATGTCTCAGCACACACTTCCCTCGCCGGAATTTGCCGACATAACCCCTCATCCGGCGCTTCGCGCCACCTTCTCCCACAAGGGGAGAAGGGATTGTACCTTCTATGCCGTAACAGCTAGAAACACCTCACCTCGGCCTCAGCCTGCGCCCGGCGCAAATCATTCACGGCCGCATTCGCCTGCTCCGACGTCCTGAACTGGGTGCCGAGATTGCCGCGGACCTGGGACATGCTGAGCGCCGTCTCGGCAGTGACATATCTTTCATAGGGCACGATCGAGGCGACCACGTCGATCGAACAGGAGCATTGCTCAATCGCCTGCCGCGTCTCGCCATTGGCCTTCATGCAGCCATAGACATATTCCGCGCGCGCTGATGTCGGATAGTCGTTTGCCTCCTCGGCCCACGCCGCGGTGACCGCCGCCGCGAGCACGACCCCGGCGGCGACAATCGGTCGTACCCGTCCCGCAAAACTCATGAGCGTCCTCCCGCTGGTTGCGATGGAAGCTATGCTATGCGTATTGTCCTGAAAAGCACTCCGTCAGAGGAAATGGCTCACAAGTGATGAGAGTTTTGGCACGGACATTGGCGCTCGCGATCGGGCTGGCGTGCGGCACGGCGGCCCAGGCTGCGGACACCATCCGTCTGGCCGTGCAGAAGACCGGAACGTTCTCCTGGGAACTGGCGACCATCCGGCAGGCCGGACTCGACAAGGAGGCCAACCTTTCGCTCGAGGTCACTGAGCTTGCGAGTCCCGAGGCCGGCAAGATCGCGCTCCGCGCCGGCAATGCCGACATTATGCTGTCGGACTGGCTCTGGGTGTCGCGCGAGCGCGCGCTGGGCGCCAAGCTGACCTTCTATCCCTATTCCAGCGCGCTCGGCGCCGTGATGGTGCCGGCAGCCTCGCCGATCAAGACGCTGGCCGATCTGAAGGGCCGCAAGCTTGCCGTCGGCGGCGGGCCGATCGACAAGAGCTGGCTGCTGCTGCAAGCGCGGATGAAACAGGATGGCATCGACCTGAAGACGGATGCGACCATCGTCTATGGCGCTCCGCCCCTGATCGCGGCCAAGGCGCTCGACGGCGAGATGGATGCAAGCCTCAATTTCTGGAATTTCTGTGCCCAGCTCGAGGCCAAGGGTTTCAGGCGCCTCGTCGGCATCGAGGAAATTCTGCCCAAGCTCGGCGCCAAGGGCGCGGTGTCCGCGGTCGGCTATGTCTTCGACGAGGGCTGGGCCGCGAGCCATCGCGACGCCGTGGCACGTTTCATCGCCATGACGCGCAAGGCCAAGCAACTGCTGGTCAGTTCGGATGCGGCCTGGGACAAGATCGCCGCACTCACCGGCGCGACCGATCCGGCCATGCTGAAGACCTATCGCGACCGTTATCGCGATGGTATTCCGCGCCGGAGCATCAGTGACGAAGAGGCCGATGCACGCGTGCTCTATCGCGTGCTCGCCGACATTGGCGGCCGGGACCTTGTCGGTCCGGCAGCCGAGCTCGATCCCGGCACGTTCTATCACGCAGGTTCCGGAGACTGAGGTGCTGCGGCTTCTCTCTTTCGCCCTGTTTCTCGCGATCTGGTGGACAGCCGCGCTGTTCGTCGGCGGCGCGAAGCTGCCGTCCCCGCCCGCGGTGCTCAATGTCATCATCGCTGAAGCCGCGAGCGGCGCGCTGTTCCTGCATCTCGGCGCAACGCTGGCGCGCGTCGCGCTCGCTTTCGTGCTGGCGATGTCGCTCGGCAGCGCCATCGGCTATCTGATGGGACGGGTCAAGCTCGCCGACCGGCTCGGCGATCCCTGGCTGATCCTGCTGCTCAACCTGCCGGCGCTGGTGGTGATCGTGCTGGCCTATATCTGGGCCGGGCTCACCGAGGCCGCCGCGATCGCGGCAATCGCCATCAACAAGTTGCCGACGGCGGTCGTCACCTTGCGCGAGGGCACGCGCGCGCTCGACCGCTCGCTGGACGAGATGGCGAGCGTGTTCGCGATGCCGCGCTGGCGCGCGTTCCGCCATGTCGTGCTGCCGCAGCTTGCGCCCTATATCGCGGCCTCCGCCCGCTCCGGCCTGTCGCTGGTGTGGAAGATCGTCCTGGTTGCCGAGTTGCTGGGACGTCCGAATGGGGTCGGTTTCGAGATCGGCGTCGCCTTCCAGCTGTTCGACACGCCGCGCCTGCTCGCTTATTCCCTGACATTCGCGGCGGTCGTGCTCGTGATCGAGACGGCGCTGGTGCAGCCGTTCGAGGCCCGCGCAACGCGGTGGCGGCCCCGTGCGGCTTGAGGTCGATATCACAGGCAAGACCTACAGCAGCGCTGCGGGCGGCACGCACGAGGTGCTGGCACCGGTCAGCTTCGCGCTGCAATCCGGCGAGGTCGGCGTGCTGATCGGGCCGTCCGGCTGCGGCAAGAGCACGATGCTGCGTATCATTCTCGGGCTCGATCGCGACTTCGACGGCCATGTCGCGCGCCCGCCGCAGGCGCGCATCGGCATGGTCTTTCAGGAGCCGCGACTATTGCCGTGGCGCTCGGTCGAGCAGAATGTGCGGTTAGCTGCGCCTGACGTCACCGACGCGAAGCTGTCGGAGCTGTTCAAAATCCTCGAGCTGGAAGCGCATCGCAGCCATTTTCCCGGCGAGTTGTCGCTGGGTCTCGCCCGCCGCGTCGCGCTCGCCCGCGCTTTCGCCGTCGAGCCGGATCTTTTGGTGCTTGACGAACCGCTCGCATCGCTCGATGACGCCCTCGCCGGACGCCTGCGCGACGAGATCGCGACGCTGGTTGCGAGCCGGCCGGTGATGACGCTTTTGGTGACACACAGCCTGGACGATGCAGTGCGGCTGGGCGATCGGCTGTTCTTCCTGTCGCCACGGCCAGCACGGATCGTGGCTGAGGTGCCGATCGACATCCCACGCGATACACGCGGCGAGGCCGAAATTGCCGCGATCAAGGCCAGCCTCGCCCAGCGAATTCAAGACGGCCGCGCCGAGCGCGATATCTCTTAGGCGCTCGCTCGGCGAACGTGCTAGAAAGGCCGGCGGCGGAGTTGATGATGACGCGGACGGTCGCCCTCGCAACGCTTGCAGCGCTTGGTCTTGCACTCGTCACGATGACGGCGGGCGCGCAGGACATGATGCGTGGCGTCGACCTGACCTCCCCCGCGATGGTCTCGGCCGAAATGACCAGGCCGGAGGTCGAGGCCGTGCTGGCCAAAGCGAGCGCTGCGCAGCCTGCCGATTTCACCGGCAAACGCCTCTCGGGCCTCGATCTCTCGGGACTCGACCTGTCCAACGCAGTTCTCCGCGCCGCGCGGCTCAACAAGACCAAGCTCCGAAACGCCAAGCTTGACCGTGCAATCCTCGATCAGGCGTGGCTGCTGGATGCGGATCTTACCGGCGCAAGCCTGAAGGGCGCCCATCTGTTCGCATCGCAAATGGCCCGCGCGCGTTTCGACGGCGCGAACCTGTCGGGGGCGCGCATCGCCGCCGATCTCACCGGCGCAAGCATGGTCGGCGCCTCGATCGCGGACGCCAATCTCGGCGCCGATATGCGCAACCAGTCGATGGGGCTGATGCGCGCGGTGCTGAGATCCGCCAATCTGGAGCGGCTGAACGCGCGCAACGCCGATTTGTCGCGCGCCGACCTCGAATTCGCGGTCCTCAGGGACGCCGACCTCAGCGGTGCATCACTGAAAGGCGCCGAGCTCGGCGGAGCCGATCTGACCGGCGCCATCGTCATCGGTGCCGATTTCGACGGCGCCGACCTCGTCTCAGCGAAGCTGATCGCACCGAACGGCCTTGACCGCGCCAAGAATCTCGACAAGGCAAAGAACCGCGAGCGCCTGATCAGGAAATGACGGCCCGCCTTTGGGAGGACTGGCTGATGCGTTGGATTGCAGCTTTGATCGCGTTGTTGACGCTTGCCGGCGAAGCCGCCGCGCAGACCAAGGGCAAGGGCATCCGGCTTTGGAATCTGACGAGCGAGACGATCTCCGGCTTCCAACTCGCCCCCTCAGGCAAGACCGATTGGGGCCCGAACCAGTGTCTGAACGACAAGGACAAGGAGGTCGACCATGACGAGCGGCTGCGCATCACAGGCGTCGAGCCCGGCCGCTACGACGCCAAGGTCAGCTATCCCAATTCACGGCAATGCGTCGTTCGCGACATCGAGATCAAGGCGGATGCGGTGTTTTCGATCGCCGACAAGGATCTGAAGGACTGCACCAAGTAGCGGCTTACGCCTTGTCATGCGTGTGCGGATACTCGCAGCGCCAGCGCACCGCCTGCCATTTCGGATGCTCGCCGACCCATTGCGCAATATAGGGCGGCGCGGCCATGGAGCACTGCGCCGGCGACCCGCCAAAGTTGAGCACCAGACGTTGTTCCTCGCAGGTCGCAGGCGAGAGCACCGCACAAACGGTCACCACCAGGTCGATCGGGTTCATGCCGAGAATCCTTCAGGGATCGCCAGGAAACTATCATATCGCCACGAAACTATCACAAGGAGCTACGCCTCAGGCCGCCGGAAGTTTCAAACAGGCGTGAGCCAAGCGGGCACGATCGCGGCGTCGCAGCCACGCACACCAACCATCGCAGACGTGGCGGAGGTGCAACCGGCGCCTTGCCGCCTGCCATTTTGGTCAATAAGCTGGTTCCGACAACTGCTAACAGGCTGATGACTCTTACGGAAACCTCCCGGCGCGGCGTAGCGACCGCAGTCTGCGTGCTGGTGCTCGTCGCCGGCACCTGTGCCGTCACGGGCTCTGTCCAGCGAGCTGCTGCAGAGACACAGCCGGACAAACCGAATTCGGGCCGCACTGAGCCTTCCCGCACCGCAAACAGCGACCAGCCGGTGGTCAAGCTGACGCCGAGCCAGCAGGCTCAGGTCGGGCTCGAAACCGCAGCTCTGCAAGCGGCTCCCCATCCCGAGCAATTCCGCGCCTATGGCGCCGTGCTCGATATCTCGCGCATTACGGAGCTGGCCAACAGCTACGCCAATGCGCAAGCCCAACTCCAGACAGCGCAGGCCAAGCTCGAAGTCGCAAAGAGCGCATACGACCGGACCAAAAATCTCGTCGACTCCGCCGCCCTCCCAAAGAAGGAAGCCGAGACCGCAGAGGGAACATGGCGGGTCGACAAGGCGGCGCTGACCGCGGCGGAATCACAGCTCAGGACGCTGGCGGCAACTGCACAGCAGGAATGGGGGCCGGTCATCGGCCGGGGAATCGTCGAGCGTTCGCCGGCCGTCGTCAGGCTGATCGAACGTGATGAGTTTCTGGTGCAGGTGACGCTGCCGCCCGGCACGACCGTCACCGGCACTCCGGGAACGGCGCTGGCGCAGGCGCCGACGCGGAATGCGAATATCGATCTGCAGTACATCTCTCCGGCAACGCGCACCGACCCTCGCATTCAGGGATTGAGCTATTTCTTCTCCGTGCCGGGCGGCAGCGGCCTGCTGCCCGGCATGAACACCACGGTCTATGTGCCGTCGGGCAACACCTATGATGGCGTGTTCATCGAGGACACCGCCATCGTGCGATGGCAGGGCCGGTCGTGGGTCTACCTGCGTGTAAGCTCCGACAGCTTCCGACGGCATCCGATCAGCACGGACCAGCCGGTCTCCGATGACGATTACGTCGTCCGGGACATCCCATCCGGGTCCGAAATCGTCATGCGGGGCGCGCAGGTCCTGTTGTCCGAGGAGGCCAAGAGCGAGCTTCGGGGCGGCGATGACGATTGATGGCACCGGCTCCGGCAAGTCAGGGCCGCAAGCCGCTCTCGTCGACTTCGCCATCCGCTTCCGTGGCATCGTGATCGCGCTTTCGTTTGCGCTGCTGGGCTACGGCCTGTCCGCCCTTGGTGAAGCCAAGTACGGCGTCTTCCCCGAATTCGCGCCACCGCAGGTCACGATCCAGACCGAAGCGCCGGGCCTCAGCCCCGAGCATGTCGAGATCCTGGTCACGCAACCGATCGAAACGTCGATCAACGGCCTGGCCGGGGTCGAGAGTCTGCGCTCGTCGTCGATCCAGGGGCTCTCGGTCGTGACCGTCATCTTCCAGCCGCGCAGCGATATCTATCGGGCGCGCCAGTTGGTGACCGAACGTCTCGCGGTCGTGGCCGCGCGGCTGCCGCAAGGCGTTCAGCCACCGTCGATGACGCCGTTAACTCCGCTGGCCGGCACGGTGCTGGTCATCGGCTTGACGTCCGACCAGCGTTCGCTGATGGATTTGCGCACGATTGCGGACTGGACCGTGGCGCGACGGCTCCTGGCCGTGCAGGGCGTGGCACAGGTTTCGACTTACGGCAAGGACGTCAGGTCTCTGCAAGTGCAGGTCCGCCCCGACGATCTGATCCGCTTCCGCGTCGGCCTGAACGACGTTTTGGCCGCCGCGCGCAAAGCCACCGGCGTGCGCGGTGCCGGCTTCATCGACACCGCCAATCAGCGCATCACGCTGCAAACCCAGGGACAGTCGCTGACGCCCGACCAGCTGGCCCGCACCGTGCTTCTGCACGAAGGCAGTGCAAGCGTGGTTCTCGGCGACGTCGCGACCGTCGTGACGGCTCCCGAGCAGCCGATCGGAGCCGCCCTCATCGACGGCGTGCCTGGCATCATGCTCATGGTCAGCCAGCAATATGGCGCGAATACACGGGATGTCACCACGCGCACGGAAGCCGCACTGCAGGAGCTGCGACCCGGCCTCGAAGCCGACGGCGTCAAGCTTCATGCGGACATATTTCGTCCGGCCAATTTCATCGATGCGGCGACCGAGAACGTCCTCAACGCCCTGTTGATCGGCGGAGCTCTCGTGGTCGTCGTTCTCTTCTTGTTTCTGTTCGACTGGCGCACGTCCATCATCAGCTGCATCGCGATCCCCCTGTCGTTGATTGCTGCCGTGCTCGCATTGCAATGGATGGGGGAAACTCTCAACACGATGACTTTGGGCGGCCTCGCAATCGCGATCGGCGAAGTTGTCGATGACGCCGTGATCGGGGTCGAGAACGTGGTACGCCGGTTGCGCGAAAATCGCCGGGCAACGGTACCGAGAGCCGAAGCCCGCGTCGTGCTCGACGCTTTCCTCGAGGTACGCACGGCGGTCGCCTACGCGACGTTTGCGGTGTTGCTGGTGTTCTTTCCGGTCCTGACGCTTTCCGGCATTGCCGGCCGTCTGTTCGGCCCGCTGGGCATCGCCTACATCTTCGCGGTGATCGCATCGCTCGCGGTCGCTCTCACGGTGACGCCGGCGCTCTCCATGCTGCTTCTCGTCGGAAGAAGCGGCGGACAGCGCCTGCATGAACCGCCGGCGGTGCGTTGGTCCCGTCGCTACTACCAGGCCCTGCTGCGCCGCATCGGCCGCTTCCCGAACCTGGTGATGACGACAGCCGCAGCCGTCACGATCGCCGGCCTCGCAATGCTGCCTTTCTTTGGCGGGACCTTCCTCCCCGACCTCAGGGAAGGCCATTTGATTCTGCACGTCTCGGCAATCCCCGGCACCTCGCTCGACGAATCTCTTCGCATCGGCAAACTGATGACGGACGCGCTCCGACAGATCCCGGGTGTCCGCACGGTGGCGCAGCATGCGGGCCGGGCCGAGGCCGGCATCGACACGGTCGGTCCGCATTCCAGCGAATTCGAGGTCGATTTGGCGCCTGATCTCTCGGGTCAGGCCCAATCCGAAGCCGAAGCGCGCATCAGGGACGCCCTCGCCGACTTCCCCGGGGTTTCCTTCTCCAGCAAGACCTACCTCACCGAGCGCGTGGAGGAGACCGTCTCCGGCTTTACCGCGGCCGTGGTCATCAACATCTATGGCTCTGATCTCGACTCGCTCGACCGCGCTGCGCGCGACGTCGCGCGCGAGCTCGACGAAGTCGGGGGTGCCGCCGACGTGCAGCGACGCTCACCGCCCGGCATGCCGCAGGTCAATGTGACGCTTCGGCCGACCGATCTGCAGCGGTGGGGCCTCGATGCGGTCGAGGTGCTCGAGCTGGTGCGCACCGCCTATCAGGGCGATATCGTCGGCCAGGGGTATGAAGGCAATGCCGTCTTCAACATCATCGTCATCCTCGATGCGCCCGCCCGCGCCCGGCTCACCCAGATCGGCGACCTGCCGGTGCGCACGCCGAGCGGCGCCTACATCCTGCTGAAGCAGATCGCTGACGTCTATGAAACGTCGGGCCGCTACCAGATCCAGCACCAGAATGCGCAGCGCGTTCAAACCGTAACGGCGAATGTCAGCGGACGCGATCTCGAATCCTTCGTGGCCGCCGCCAAACGTAAGCTTGCCCGCGAAGTCAAACTCCCATCCGGCGCTCACATCGAATTCGCCGGGGCGGCCGAGGCTCAAGCCCGGTCGCGGCGCGATCTCATCGTCAATTCCCTGCTGGCCGGGACGGGCATCGTCGTTCTGCTTGGGATGGTGACGGGTCATTGGCGAAATCTGCTGCTGGTGATGATCAACCTGCCGTTTGCATTGGTCGGTGGCGTGCTCGCGCTCGCGTTGACGGGGGGCCTGCTTTCGCTCGGATCGATGGTCGGCTTCGTCACGCTGCTCGGAATCACGCTGCGGAATTCGATCCTCATGATTTCGCACTACGAGCACCTCGTCCTCGTCGATGGTCGTGTATGGGGACCCGAAACTGCGATCGAGGGCGCGGCGGATCGACTTGTCCCGATCCTGATGACGTCTCTCGTGACTGGCCTGGGATTGCTGCCGCTGGCCATAGGCGCAGGAGAGCCAGGCCGTGAAATCGAGGGTCCGATGGCGATCGTGATCCTCGGGGGTCTCATGACCTCGATGGCACTTAGTCTGCTGGTCTTGCCGACCCTTGCGCTTCGTTACGCGCGGTTCAAGGTCCGTGCCGAATGAACGCAAATCTGCCTTGCGGCCTGAACCAGATAGGTAACGAAACGGCAGCAAACGCCGGGCGGGCGGCGGACGAGGCACAAGCCGACAATTGAGATTTCGCGCGCGTTGCTCGTTTGATGTCGGTCGAGCATCGGGAGAGTAAGCATCGGGAGAGTAAACGACGTTGAACGCCGAAACACTGCCACGGCTTCGACAGCGTCCGCCATCGAAACCGTGGCAGGTCGTCAGTCTTACTTGCGCGCAGCGCAGGCGTACATGTTGATTTCCATGCCGACCGGCACTTCCACGATCTTCGGAGCTTTCCAGGCCATTCGGGTCTCCCCAAGTATTTGAGCCAAGTATGAGCGCGACATCGCGCGGGGCAAAACCTAGGGCTGCGCCCCGCGCAGTTCAAGCTTCGATTCCAACGCCGAGCGACTCTGTGCCGATTCTTCGCGCCTGCATTTCGCTCTCGGACAAAGCTACTTCTCTCTTGATCAAACGCCGCGTGTAACGAGCGCCTTGCGCGACGCCGCGAACCTCTCGATCGGCGTTACGCTTTGCCGTCAGCAGCCCTTGTCGGCCGTCATCGCATTCGGCTTGGCACCTTGGGCACGCTGAGCCGCCGTCGGCTGACCTTGCATCTGACGCTGCGCGTCCTCGGACGAGGTCGGTGTTTCGCCGCTCGCGCGATTCATCGTACTGGTCGGCGGATGCTGGCTGGTATTGCTCGCCGAGTCGGATGGATGGGACTGCGCCGAGCCCACCGTGACAGGACCAGAACCAGCGTCCTTGTCGCTGGCGGTGCCACCGGTGTTGCAGGGGCCCGCCATTGCCATGCCCGCGCTCAGCGTCAGGGCTGTGCACGCAAGAAGAATGGATCGCTTCGTATTCATCTGCTTCGTCTCCTCAATCCTTTCCGCCGCGGGTTCCCGACGCCGGGCGGGACGTTGAGGAGAACAGGTCGAATCGGCCGATGTTCCGAATTTCAGGGCAGAATTGAGCCCCGCTTATCGCAGCAGCCGCAGCAGTGCGCGGCCAGCGCGCGATTTCAGTTCCTTCGCGTCCAGCGTTCCATCCTTGTCGGGATCGGCTGCGTTGAAGCGCTGCTCCACCACGGCAAGATACTCTTCAAGCGTCAAGGTCCCATCATGATCGGGATCCGCGGCCGCGAGTTCCTTTGCGGTTAGACGTCCGCGCAATTCGCGCACGTCGAGCGTCCCGTCATGGTCTGGATCGAGCTTTGCGAACAGCGCGGCTGCGGCCTTCTTCACCTCGGCGAGATCGAGCGTGCCGTCATTGTCCGTGTCGAACATCTTGACGGCGCCGCCGGATGCCGACCAAGCCGGCCCCGCCAGCAGTGCAATCGTGAGTGCAAGCGCAACTGACCGACGCGACATCATTTGAGACCTCCCTGACCAACAGCTCCGATTCGATCGGAGCTCGAGAACTACATAAATGCACAAGCCTGCTCCGGTTCAAGGCCGGAATTGCAACCTGCACGCCGCACAACTCACGGAACTCCACGGCCCCGATTGCAACGCCCACGCCGACACAACTTCGCGCCGCGGAATTATTTCAGCGTCTGCGCACAAGTTAAGGACTCGATCGTCAGGTTTCCCCGAGGTGACCGGCATCCGGCATCCAACATATCGGCAAGCCACTTTCGACTTTCGTATTGACGCGTTTTGGTTTCCGACGGAGTGTTGCAATCGCAGCGTCAAGAGGCGCGCATATTGGGAGGAACGGATGAAACGTTTTGCGATGGCCGCGAGCCTCGTCATATCCGCATGCTCGGTTGCGAGCGCACAAACGACCGATCAACTGGTCAAAGGCGCAACCGATACGTCGAACGTTCTCAACTACGGAATGGGCTACAATCTCCAGCGCTTCTCGACGCTGAACCAGATCAACAAGGACACCGTCAAGAACCTCGTCCCGGTCTGGAACTACTCCTTCAACGACGATCGCAGCGAGGAATCGCAGCCGCTGGTGTATCAGGGCGTGATTTACGTGACCTCGCACAACGCGACCATGGCGGTCGACGCCAAGACCGGCAAGCAAATCTGGAAATCCAAGATCGAATATCCCGCCGAGACGCCCCGCATCGTCTGCTGCGGCATCATCAACCGCGGCGCCGCGCTCTATGAAGGCAAGCTGTTCCGCACCACGCTCGATGCCAACGTGATTGCACTCGACGCCAAGGACGGCAAGGAGCTGTGGCGGCAGAAGGCAGCCGACATCAAGGAAGGCTATTCGATGACGGTGGCCCCGCTGGTCGCAGACGGCGTCGTCATCACCGGCATCTCCGGCGCCGAGTTCGGCACCCGGGGCTTCATCGACGGTTGGGACCCGGCGACTGGCAAGCATCTCTGGCGCACGCATTCGATCCCCTCGCCGGACGAGCCCGGCGGCGACACCTGGAAGGGCGACACCTGGAAGCTCGGCGGCGGCTCGACCTGGATCACAGGATCCTACGATCCGGAGCTGAATACGATCTATTGGGGCATCGGCAATCCGGGCCCATTCAATTCGGCGGTGCGGCCGGGTGACAACCTCTACACCTGCTCGGTATTGGCCATGGATCCCAAGACCGGCAAGATCAAGTGGCACTACCAATTCTCGCCGAACAATCCGTTCGACTATGACTCAGTGGCCGAGATGGTCCTCGCCGACATGAACGTCGAGGGCAAGCCGACCAAGGTGCTGATGGACGCCAACCGCAACGGCTTCTTCTACGTGCTCGATCGCACCAACGGAAAGCTGCTCGCAGCCAATCCCTACGTGAAGGTGAATTGGGCGACAGGCGTCGACATGAAGACGGGCCGCCCGATCGAGACCGACGTCGCCAAGGATGCGCGCGAGGGCAAGAAGGTCACGGTCTATCCGTCGATCCTCGGCGGCAAGAACTGGGAGCCCATGTCGTTCAATCCGCAGACCGGATTGGCCTACGCCAACACGCTCGCCTTCGGCGGCAGGTACAAGACGGAGCCGGCCACCTTCAAACAGGGTGAATGGTATCTCGGCATGGACCTGACCGATCCCTGGGAATGGGGTGACGGACCGCGCGGTCACCTCAAGGCCATCGATCCGATGACCGGCAAGGCGAAGTGGGAGGCAGCGAGCGACATTCCGCGCTTCTCCGGCGTGCTCTCGACCGCAGGCGGGGTCGTGTTCACCGGCGCGTTGACCGGCGAGTTCGAGGCCTTCGACGCCGACAGCGGCAAGAAGCTGTGGCAGTTCCAGACCGGCTCCGGCATCGAGGGGCAGCCTGTGACCTGGCAGCAGGACGGCGTGCAGTACGTCGCCGTCACGAGCGGCTATGGCGGCGTCTACTCGCTGTTCTCCGGCGACGAGCGGCTGGCCAAGGTGCCGCCCGGCGGCTCCCTTTGGGTCTTTGCGGTGAAGCAGTAACGGCAAGAGACGTTGAGGGACATATCACACAGGACGGTGGCGATCGTCGCCACCGTCGCGGCGCTGACGGTCGCGCTTGCGGCGACCGTTCGTGCTGCGGACGATTCGAACGGCAATCCGCTGCAGGCGCAGATCGACCACGGCAAGTCGACCTATGCCGAAAGATGCTCGCACTGCCACGGCCCCAACATGATGAATTCCGGCACCATCACGCCGGACCTGCGCACCTTTCCCGACGACAAGACGCGCTTCGTCACCACCGTGAAGAACGGCAAGAATAACAGGATGCCGCCCTGGGGTGACATCCTGAGCGACGACGACATCGGCAATCTCTGGGCCTTCATCTCGAGCCGGAGGAAGCCATGAGGCGGCGGCTTGCGGCGCTTGCGCTCTTGATGATGCTCGCAGCTCCGGCGACGGCGGCGTGGGCGGCAGATCCCCTCAGCATCTGCCTCGACGAGGACCGCCCGCCGCTCTCGGCGCATCACAAGGGCAGGCCGGATTCGGGCTTCGATGTGCTGCTGGCGCAGGCGATCGCCGACCGGATGGGACGACCGCTCAAGATCCAGTGGTTCGAGAGCAAGCTGGACGAAGATTCGAGCCCGCAGCTCGAGGCCAATGCATTGCTCTCCGACGGACGCTGCTCGCTGATCGGCGGCTACGCGCTGACGGCGGATTCGCTCGCCAAGCCCGGCGTGAAGACGGCGCGCCTGCCGGATTTCACCGGGGCCACGCGCGACGACCGGCGCCGACGCGTTGCGCTCGGCGAACTCGCGCCGACCAGGCCTTACGTCTATGCGCCGATGACGGTCGTGCTCGGGCCGAAGGCACGCGGCCGCAAGATCGGGGACATCGGCGATCTTGCCGGGCTTCGCCTCGCAGTCGAGAGCGGCTCATTGGGTGACGCGATCCTGATGAGCTTCGACAAGGGACGGCTGATCGACAACATCACCCATCTGGTCCCCGGCCGCCACGACCTCCTGGGTGCACTGGATCGTGGCGACTACGACGCCACCTTGATCGATCTCGCCCGCTTTGACGCCCATCGTGCCGCGCATCCGGATACGGCGATCGCCGCCTCCGGCTATTATTATCCAATCGGCGCCAATCGCGGCTATGTCGGACTTGCCAGCGACGCCCCCCTGGTCGACGCCGTCAGCAAGGCCCTGACGGATCTTGCCGCGCAGGGCAAGATCGCCGAATTCGGCAAGCAGGCGGGCCTGACCTACCTGCCGCCGCACGAGCCTGCAATCCTTGGCGACGTGTGGACCAAGATCATTCAGCGGTGAGCCCTGGCCGTGGAGGGGACGCTCTGGCGGCAGCGAGACGAGCCGGCGGCCGGCGCGCGCCTAGTTCTCGTCCGCCGCCACGGCGCCCTGCTGCGCCTTGTGGATGGAGGACGGCACCACGCCGAAATATTTCCGGAATACGCGGCTGAAATGCGATGAGCTCGAGAAGCCCCAAGAGAAGGCCACATCGGTAATGGTCTTGCCGGCGTGAGCCTCAAGCTCCTGGCGGCAGTTCTGGAGGCGCGCCTGCCAGATGTAATCGCTCACCGTCGTGCCGCGCTCGGAGAACAACATGTGCAGATAGCGCTTGGAGCAGCCGAGCTCGGCCGAGATCTGGTCGATGCACAAATCGGGATCGCGCAGATGTTCACGGATGAAAAATTGGGCACGAACATACATCGCTTCGGGCCCGACCCGATCGAACATCGTGTCGGCCTCGCGCAACGGCAGCAACAACAAGTCGATCAGGGAATCGGCAACACCGACCGCACTGTTGGCCGAGAGCTTCGCTGCTTCGTCAAACGTGGCATGGACGAAATCGTGAGCGATCCGCCCCGTCCCAGTCTTCGCCGACAGCTTGCAGGCCGGCATGCGCTGCGACGGGAAGCCGCGATCGCGCAGCAGCGCTTTCGGCACGATCACCACGTCGTGGCGCGTGAAGGCGGGACTGACGATCAAATGCGGACATGAGACATCGTAGGCAAGGATATCGCCGGGGTTCAGCTCGATATGGCGGCCTTCCTGTTCGAAATAGGACACGCCGTAGGTCTGGAAGTGGATCTTGATGTAGGGGTGTTCGTTTGACTTGGCACGCGCCAGCGTATGCGCGATGCGATGCTGGCTCACCTCGATCTGGCAAAGCTTCAGACGCGAGACCGTAGTGTAGTCGATGCGCCCTTCAAGCGAGGACGCTTCCAGCGGATCGACATCGAAGTGACCACACAGACTCGTGAGCCCGTCGATCCAGCTCTGGATCTGGCGCTTCGGCGTCAGTCCGGTCGTCGAGAGCGTATGAATTGTGTCGGACATTAATCCAGCCACTGGTGTGTCCCCGGATTCGACGCGAATCGCGACCAGTGCCTGCTGGAGCCCTCAGCCGTGATTGCGTGGCGTTTACCTCAAATTCGGGCGGTCTTTGAGAACGAGCGTCATCACTCCGTTGCCACCCTTGAAGTTCAATCCTCCGCCTTAGTTGCACCGCCGTCAAGGGGAACCTGAGCGTCGAACGCCGCACTGCGCCAGCGCCGAAGCCGCTGAATTCGCTACTGCAAAATCAAAAACTTCGCATCCGTGCGCTATCGAGCAAACCAGCTTCTCTCTTGGGCAAGTTTCCCGTTGACGAAGTCGTTAGGAATTGCGGCAGGAAACAAAAAACGGGCCGCTCCTGCACGCGGACCTGTAGCTCTCATCAGGAGGAGGAAACAGCACAGCATCGTTTCTGGTCCCAATCGTGACCGCCCTGCACGAGCAGACGCCGGACGAGAAGCCCGGTGACTACGCAATGCTTCGGAAACAATAAACGAGACCAACGGAGGAAATAACTATGCGCAAGGTGCTACTGGCGACTTTCCTTGGCTCCGCGGCGGCTCTTGCCGTCGGGACCGCGTCAGCCAATGACGAGCTGAACAAGATGTCGCAGAACCCGAAAGACTGGGTGATGCCAACCGGCGACTATTCCAATCATCGCTATTCCAAGCTGAACCAGATCAACGCGCAAAACGTCGGCAAGCTGCAGGTCGCCTGGACCTTCTCGACCGGCGTGCTGCGCGGCCACGAGGGCGGCCCCCTGATCATCGGCAATACGATGTACGTCCACACGCCGTTCCCGAACAAGGTCTACGCCATTGACCTTTCCAACGAGAACAAGATCATCTGGAAGTACGAGCCGAAGCAGGATCCGAACGTCATCCCGGTGATGTGCTGCGACACGGTTAACCGTGGCCTCGCCTACGGCGACGGCAAGATCTTCCTGCATCAGGCTGACACGACCCTCGTCGCGCTCGACGCCAAGACCGGTCAGGTTGCATGGACCGCGAAGAACGGCGATCCCAGCAAGGGCGAGACCGGCACCTCGGCCCCTATGGTCGTCAAGGACAAGGTGCTGATCGGCATCTCCGGTGGTGAGTTCGGTGTCCAGGCTCACATGAGCGCCTATGATATCAAGACCGGCAAGCTGGCCTGGCGCGGCTATTCGGAAGGTCCTGATGACCAACTCCTGGTCGACGACAAGACCACCGCGCTCGGCAAGCCGATCGGCAAGGATTCGAGCCTCAAGACCTGGCAGGGCGATCAGTGGAAGATCGGCGGCGGCGCCACTTGGGGCTGGATCTCCTACGATCCCGAGCTGAACCTGATCTACTACGGATCGGGCAACCCCTCGACCTGGAATCCGAAGCAGCGTCCCGGCGACAACAAATGGTCGATGACGATCTGGGCGCGTAATCCGGACACCGGTGTCGCCAAGTGGGTCTATCAGATGACGCCCCATGACGAATGGGACTATGACGGCGTCAACGAGATGATCCTGTCCGACCAGTCGATCAACGGCCAGCCGCGCAAGCTGCTGACGCATTTCGATCGTAACGGCCTCGGCTATACGCTCGATCGCGCCACGGGCGAGCTGCTGGTCGCTCAGAAATATGACCCGAAGGTGAACTGGACCTCCGGCGTCGACATGGACAAGAACTCCCCCACCTATGGCCGCCCGAAGGTGCTCGACGCAGCTTCGACGGACAAGGCCGGCGAAGATCACAACGTGAAGGGCATCTGCCCGGCCGCGCTCGGCACCAAGGACGAGCAGCCGGCGGCCTACTCGCCGGACACGCAATTGTTCTACGTTCCGACCAACCACGTCTGCATGGACTACGAACCGTTCAAGGTGAGCTACACCGCGGGCCAGCCCTATGTGGGCGCGACGCTCTCGATGTATCCGCCGCAGGGCGATACCAACATGGGTAACTTCATCGCCTGGGACGGCAAGACCGGCAAGATCGTCTGGTCGAACAAGGAGCAGTTCTCGGTCTGGTCGGGCGCGCTCGCAACCGCCGGCGGCGTGGTGTTCTACGGCACGCTCGAAGGCTACCTGAAGGCGGTCGATGCCAAGACCGGCAAGGAGCTCTACAAGTTCAAGACTCCCTCCGGCATCATCGGCAACGTCACCACCTACGAGAACAACGGCAAGCAGTATGTTGCCGTGCTCTCCGGCGTGGGCGGCTGGGCCGGCATCGGTCTGGCAGCGGGCCTGACCGATCCGACCGCTGGCCTCGGCGCTGTTGGTGGCTACGCCGCGCTCAGCAACTACACGGCACTCGGCGGCACGCTGACCGTGTTCTCGCTGCCGTCGAACTAACTCTAACCGTATCGCTCCGGCGCGTGGATCAAACTCCACGCGCCGGCTCGTCTCCACCGAACGCCTCTGAGGAACACCTCTTGCGTAAAATATGCTCTGTCATTGCTGCGATGATCTTCGTTGCGTCCGGAGGAATTGCTGTCGCGGACGGCTCGGGCGACCCCACCGCCGTCAAGCAGAACGAAACTGGTGAATGGCTCGATAAGGAGGGTAATCCGACCTACAAGATCACCGATGGATCGGTGGACTGGTACACCTATTCCGGATACCGCCGCTACCACTCGGATTGCCACGTCTGCCATGGCCCCGACGGCATGGGTTCGACCTATGCGCCGGCGTTGAAGGATTCGCTCAAGACCATGAGCTATTCCGATTTCCTCGGCGTCGTCGCCTCCGGCCGCAAGAACGTCTCGACCGCGCAGGAGAACGTGATGCCAGCGTTCGGCGATAATCCGAACGTCGCCTGTTACATGGACGATCTCTACGTCTACCTGCGCGCCCGCTCCAACGAGGCCTGGGGCCGTGCCCGTCCGAGCAAGCATGAGGACAAGAACGACGCTTACACCAAGAACGAAGACTCGTGCATGGGCAAGAAATGAACGTTTGCAGCCCGGCTGAGACTCAACTCTTGGCATCCTGCGAGAATTTGAGGAGTTACCGATGAAGACACGTGCCGCTGTCGCTTTCGAAGCCAAGAAGCCGCTCGAAATCGTCGAGGTCGATCTGGAGGGGCCGAAGGCCGGCGAAGTGCTGGTCGAAATCAAGGCAACAGGCATCTGCCACACAGACGCCTACACGCTCGACGGTTTCGACAGCGAAGGAATCTTCCCGTCGATCCTTGGCCATGAGGGCGCGGGCATCATTCGCGAGATTGGCGCGGGCGTGACGTCCGTGAAACCGGGCGATCACGTTATTCCGCTCTACACGCCGGAATGCCGGCAGTGCAAAAGCTGCCTGAGCCAGAAGACCAACCTCTGCACCGCGATCCGCGCGACGCAGGGCAAGGGCGTCATGCCTGACGGCACCAGCCGCTTCTCCTACAAGGGCAAGCCGATCTACCATTATATGGGCTGCTCGACCTTCTCGAACTTCACCGTGCTGCCCGAGATTGCGGTGGCGAAGATCCGCGAGGACGCGCCCTTCGACAAGAGCTGCTATATCGGCTGCGGCGTCACCACTGGCGTCGGCGCCGTCGTCAACACCGCGAAGGTCACGCCGGGCTCCAACGTGGTCGTGTTCGGGCTCGGTGGCATCGGGCTGAATGTCATCCAGGGCGCCAAGATGGCCGGCGCCGACAAGATCATTGGCGTCGACATCAACGACTCCAAGGAGGAGTGGGGCCGCCGGTTCGGCATGACCGACTTCGTCAACCCCAAGAAGATCACCGGGGACATCGTGCCGCATCTCGTCAGCCTGACCGATGGTGGCGCCGACTACACGTTCGACTGCACCGGCAACACCACGGTGATGCGCCAGGCGCTGGAAGCCTGCCATCGCGGCTGGGGCACCTCGATCATCATCGGCGTCGCCGAAGCCGGCAAGGAAATCGCCACCCGTCCGTTCCAGCTCGTGACCGGTCGCAACTGGCGCGGCACCGCCTTCGGCGGCGCCCGCGGTCGCACCGACGTACCGAAGATCGTCGACTGGTACATGAACGGAAAGATCCAGATCGACCCGATGATCACCCACACGCTCAAGCTCGAAGACATCAACAAGGGCTTCGATCTGATGCATGAGGGCAAATCGATTCGTTCAGTCGTCGTGTTCTAGCTCAAGCGTCACACCCAAGGAGGATCGACCCATGACTGTTGCACTCCATCCCTCGATCGACAACGGCCTCAAACAGGGCAGCGGGCACTTTGCCGGCGGCACCCTCGTCTGCAAATGCAAGGACCACCAGGTCAAGGTCGGCATCAAGGGCGACGTTGCGCACAACCACGCCTGCGGCTGCACCAAGTGCTGGAAACCGGAGGGCGCGACCTTCTCGGTCGTTGCGGTGGTGCCGCGCCAGAACCTCACCGTGCTCGAGAACGGCGACAAGCTCCAGATCGTCGATCCTTCCGCGGTGATCCAGCGGCACGCCTGCAAGGCCTGCGGCACCCACATGTTCGGTCGCATCGAGAACAAGAACCATCCGTTCTACGGTCTCGATTTCATCCATCCGGAGCTGTTCCAGGAGCAGGGCTCGCAGGCGCCGCAATTCGCCGCCTTCGTCTCCTCGGTGATCGAATCGGGCGTGAAGCCAGAGCAGATGGCCGGCATCCGGGCGCGCCTGAAGGAAATTGGGCTCGAGCCCTATGACTGCCTGTCACCGGCGCTGATGGACGCGATCGCGACCCACGTGGCGAAAGCCAAGGCCGCCTGAGCAAGGCCGTTCGCCATCGCCCGTCCGCCCGCCGGTGATCCGCGAGCGGACGGGTGCCGTTATCGAATGATCGCGGCGAGTTTGCCGCCTGTGCACATTGCGTATGCGAGCGCGTTCCGCTCCCTCAGTCCTGGTCTCTGAATGGCTGCGCGGTGCCGCCCTCTTCCTGCTTGAAGTAGGCGCGCCCTGCGATTCTCCCTCCCTCGACTGAGGACTACTGCTTCGTCCGCGCAGTCCCTCTGGCGGACGAAGCTTTTTTCGTCGCCTCAGATCCGTAGCCGTGCAGCAAGCGTCCTGTTGCCGCGCCCTGCTTTTGACAAACCCCGGATGCAATCTGTTCACGTCAAGTACACCCGGCTGTGAACGCCGGTCCGACGCGATGTCTGCTACGGTCGCGTCGTCACGATGCCGCGCGAATTCAATTAATCAAGAAGAACACGGGAGGTATCGAGCACATCCAGACATCGCGATTCGCATTCCAGCTTCCCGCCGGGACTGCTCGCGCAGGACAACGGGCTGAAATGCGGTCACATGAGGCAACGGACATTGCGCCGATCAAGATCGGCAATGTTGAAATCAGCAAGCTTATGAAGAGCGAGGGACGATCATGATCAAGGTGAAGATCAACGGGCAGGAACAGAGCTGGGACGGCGACCCGGACCTTCCGCTACTCTGGTTCCTGCGCGATGAAGCCGGACTGACCGGTACCAAATTCGGCTGCGGCAAGGCGCTGTGCGGGGCGTGCACCGTCATCGTCGACAAGGAGGCGGTGCGTTCCTGCATAACATCGATCAACGACGTCGCCGGACGCGAGGTCACCACGATCGAGGGGCTGCATCCGGAGGGCGATCATCCGGTCCAAAAGGCCTGGCGCCAGGTCAATGTTCCCCAATGCGGCTTCTGCCAGGCCGGCCAGATCATGCAGGCCGCAGCGCTGCTGATGGACAATCCGAAACCGTCGCACGACCAGATCCGCGAAGCGATGGCCGGCAACATCTGCCGCTGCGGCTGCTATCAGCGCATCGAGAACGCGGTCCATCTCGCATCGACGGGAGTGTGACATGAATTTCATCGAGAATCCCCGGAAGCTTCACAGCTTCGAAAAGAATCTGAAGGTCGAGAAGATCTCGCGCCGCAGCATCCTGAAGGGGCTCGGCATCACCGGTGGTTTCGTGCTCGCCGCACCCGTGATGACGCGCCAGGCCTTTGCCTACGAGACCGGCGCCGGCAAGATGCCGCATGGCGTCGTGGTCGACCCCCGCGTGTTCGTGGCGGTCGCGCCCGACGGCACTGTCACCATCGTCGCCCACCGCTCCGAGATGGGTACCGGCGTGCGCACCAGCCTGCCGCTGATCGTGGCGGAGGAGATGGAGGCTGACTGGGCCAAGGTTAAGGTGCAGCAGGCGCATGGCGACGAAGTCAAGTTCGGCAATCAGGATACCGACGGCTCGCGCAGCACGCGGCATTATCTGCTTCCGATGCGCCAGATCGGCGCTGCGGCGCGCACCATGCTGGAGCAGGCCGCGGCCAAGCGCTGGGGCGTGCCGGCAACCGAAGTGAAGGCGGTCAATCACGAGGTGGTCCACAACGCGAGCGGACGCAAGCTCGGCTTCGGCGAGCTTGCAGCGGATGCCGCCAAGGAATCGGTGCCTGCGATCGAAGGGCTCAAGCTGAAGGACGCCAAGGACTTCCGCTATCTCGGCAAGGGCCAGGTTGGCATCGTCGATCTCCACGACATCACCACCGGCAAGGCGCGCTACGGCGCCGACGTGCGCCTTCCGGGCATGAAATATGCCGTGATCGCGCGCCCGCCGGTGACCGGCGGCAAGCTCACCTCATTCGATCCGGATGCGGCGCTGAAAGTGCCCGGCGTCGAGAAGGTGATGCAGGTCCGCGGCTGGCCGTGGCCGTCGAAATTCCAGCCGCTCGGCGGCGTCGCGGTGATCGCACGCAACACCGGCGCGGCGATCAAGGGCCGCGACGCGCTCAAGCTGGTCTGGGACGACGGCGCCAACGGCAAATACGACTCGGTCGCCTATCGCAAGGATCTCGAGGAGGCCTCGCGCAAACCGGGTCTCGTCGTGCGCAAGGAGGGCGATGCGGACGCCGCCTTGAAGAGTGCCGACAAGGTCGTCGTGGGCGAGTACTACATTCCTCATCTTGCCCATGTCAGCATGGAGCCGCCGGTCGCGGTCGCCGACGTCAAGGGCGACAAGGCTGAGATCTGGGCACCGGTGCAGAGCCCCGGCGGGACTCGCGAGGACGTTGCCAAGACGCTCGGCATCCCCGAGGGCAACGTCACGGTGAACGTGACGCTGCTCGGCGGCGGATTCGGCCGCAAGTCGAAGTGCGACTATGCGCTCGAAGCCGCTCTGCTGTCGAAGGAGCTCGGCACGCCCGTCAAGGTGCAATGGACGCGCGAGGACGACATCCATAACGGCTTCCTGCACACCGTCTCGGCCGAGCGGATCGAGGCGGGACTGGACAAGGACGGAAAGGTAATCGCCTGGCGCCACCGCAGCGTGGCTCCCAGCATCGCTTCGACTTTCGCCGCCGGCACGGTTCACCAGGCGCCGTTCGAGCTCGGCATGGGCCTCGTCGACATGCCCTTCGAAATCGCCAACATCAGTTGCGAGAATCCGGAAGCTGCCGCGCACACCCGCATCGGCTGGTTCCGATCGGTCTCGAACATCCCGCGCGCCTTCGCGGTGCAATCGATGGTCGGCGAGATCGCGAATGCGACCGGACGCGACCAGAAGGAGACGCTGCTCGCGCTGATCGGCACACCCCGCATCGTCAAGCCCGCCGTGAAGGACATGTGGAACTACGGCGAGCCCTATGACAGCTACCCGATCGACACCGCGCGGCTGCGCAGGGTGGTCGAGTTGGTCGCCGAGAAGGGTGAATGGGGCCGCCAGGTCCCGAAGGGCCACGGTCTCGGCATCGCCGTGCACCGCAGCTTCGTCAGCTACATCGCCACGATCGTCGAGGTCGCCGTCGACGAGAAGGGCAAGCTGACGGTGCCACGGGTCGACACCGCGATCGACTGCGGCACCTATGTGAACCCCGAGCGCATCGCCTCGCAGATCGAAGGTGCCGCGATCATGGGGCTCAGCCTCGCCAAATACGGCGAGGTCACGTTCAAGGACGGCAAGGTGCAGCAGAATAATTTTGACGACTTCCAGGTCGCCAGGATCGACGAGGCGCCGCTGGTGACCAACGTCCACATCGTGCCACCGGCACCCGATACGCCGCCGAGCGGCGTCGGCGAGCCCGGCGTGCCGCCCTTCGCACCGGCGCTGATGAACGCGATCTTCGCGGCGACCGGCAAGCGCATCCGCACGCTTCCGATCGGCAAGCAATTGGAAGTGTAACGGAACACAAGCGGCCTCGCGCCGTTTCTCATCGATCTGACAGGAGCAGCTCGATGACCAACATCTCAAGGGCGCTCGCAGTCTCGCTGTCGAGCGCCTTTCTTTTGACCGCTGCGGGCGCCTCCGCCCAGAGCAACACGACGCCCCCGACCACGGCGACGCGCCCGACCGCATCGGACCAGAGCTCGCTTCCCAACGCCAGCACCCCTCCCGCCTCGACCACCCAGACCACCGGGCAGAGCAGCACCGATCCGAAGGTTCGGGAGATGAATCAGGCGGAGAAGGACAAGGTCGACCGCCAGGGTAAGTAGGCCCCAGTCGCACATGCAAGATGCGGCGGACGTTGCCGTCCGCCGCTCTCGCCACCCCCCGCTGCTCCGCTTCTCTCGATCCGCCTGCGGAGCTTATTTCTTCAGCGCGAACACCCAGATCACGCCGCCCTGCGGCACGTTGGATTCGATGCCGATATTATTTGTCGCAAGCGCGTCCTGGATGCGCTGCGCGTCCACACCCCAGCCCGACTGGATCGCGATATATTGCGTGCCGTCGATTTCATAGGACACCGGCATGCCCATGATGCCGGAGTTGGTCTTCTGCTGCCAGAGCAGCTCACCGGTCTTGGCATTGAAGGCGCGGAAGTCGCGGTCGTTGGTGCCGCCGGCGAAGACGAGATCGCCCGCGGTGGCCGTGACCGAGCCGAACATCTGCGACTTCGGGAAGTTGTGCTGCCACACCTTCTTGCCGGTCGCAGGGTCCCAGGCCTGGATCTCGCCGAAATGGTCGGCGCCCGGCTTGGTCTTCAGGCCGATATCCTCCGGCTTGGTGCCGAGCCAGAGTTCGCCGGGCTTGAGCGGGATCTTCTCGCCGGTGAAGCCGCCGCAGAAATTCTCGTTGGCGGGCACGTAGACGAGGCCGGTCTTTTGGCTGTAGGCCGCCGATGGCCAGTCCTTGCCGCCCCACAATGAGGGGCAGAACTCCACGCGCTTGCCCACCACCGGCTTATGCGCGGGATCGAGGATCGGCTTGCCGCTCTCGTCGACGCCCTTCCAGACGTCGGTCGAGACGAATGGCCAGCCGGCGACGTAGTTGATCTTGGTCGGCGTGCGCTCGAGCACCCAGAAGATCGCGTCGCGCCCTGGATGGACCAGGCTCTTGATGCTGCGGCCATCGCGCTGGAGATCGATCAGCATCGGTGCGTCGACCTCGTCCCAGTCCCAGGAATCGTTCTGGTGGTACTGGTGATAGGTCTTGATCTTGCCGTTGCCCGGATCGAGCGCGATCACCGACGAGGTGTAGAGATTGTCGCCGGGATGCATCTCGCCAGGCCACGGCGCGGCATTGCCGACACCCCAATAGATCGTCTTGGTATCCTTGTCATAGGTCCCGGTCATCCAGGCCGAGCCGCCGCCGTTCTTCCAGTCATCACCCTGCCAGGTGTCATGGCCGGGCTCGCCCTCTCCAGGAATGGTGAAGGTGCGCCACAGCTCCTTGCCGTCCTTGGCATCGAAGGCAGCGACATAGCCGCGCACGCCGAACTCGCCGCCGGAGCCGCCGACGATGACCTTGCCATCGACGATCAGCGGCATCAGGGTCATGTACTGACCCTTCCTGTAGTCCTGCACCTTGGTGTCCCACACCACCTTGCCGGTCTTGGCATCGAGCGCGACGACGTGGTCGTCGGTGGTGGCGAGATAGAGCTTGTCCTCCCACAGGCCGACGCCGCGGCTGGTCGGATGCAGCTGGAACAGATCGTCGGGCAACTGCCGCTTGTAGCGCCAGTATTCGTCGCCGGTCTTCGCGTTCAGCGCGATCACCTGGCCCATCGGGGTTGCCACGAACATCACGCCGTTGTTGACGATCGGCGGCGCCTCGTGACCTTCGACGACGCCGGTGGCGAAGGTCCAGACCGGCGTGAGATCCTTGACGTTAGAGGTGTTGATCTGGTCCAGCGGGCTGTAGCCCTGCCCGTCATAGGTGCGCCGATAAAGCATCCAATTGCCGGGCTCGGGATTTTCGAGACGTTGTGAGGTGACGGGGCTGTAGTTCTCGATCGGGCCGCCGATGGCAGCAGTCGAGACAACACATGTGAAGGCGACGAAGCCGGACAATAGCCATTGCTTCCTGGTCATGGACGTTTCCCCTATTTCATCCGCTTGAATTCTTTTTTGAATTGTTGTCGTTCGTCCCGTCGTCCGCCCCTCGGCGGACGCGGCCTCCCGTGAGGCGGGCACATCCCGCACCGTCCATCATCCCGGCTGCGCGCCACCTACCTTTCCGATGAAGCCACCGGCGACCGTGAGCGAACCTTCGCTTAACGACAGCGGCAATGCCGCGAGGCGTCGCGGCGCGGGCCCGAACACGACCTGTGCGCCCTGGCGTGGATCATATTCGGAGTTGTGGCAGGGACACTTGAAGACGGTCATGTCGCCTCCCTGATCCGCCTTCACCCATTCCGTAACCGGACAGGCGGCATGAGCGCAGACCGCCGAATAGGCAACGATGCCGTCGGCTGCGCGTGCACGCGTGATCTCATCGAGCTCGTTCGGATCGAGCTTCACGACAAGAACCTCGTTCAGGCGTGAGCCGCTGCGAACGACAGAGCTCTTCGGATCCTTCGGCCAGGCGCGGACCGGGGGGCCGCCCAGCTTGAGGTCGTCAGGCTTGATGAGCTGACCTTCGTTGTCGCCCTCGGAGAGGACGAGCAGATCGCCTTGGTGCGGCCGCTCGTCGGCACCCGGCTGATCGTCGTCGGCCCTTGCTGGTGCGCAACAGCCGAGGCAGGCGGTGGTCGCGAGCGCACCGAGCAGCAGCTCTCGACGGGTTTGCTCCGCACTCACACCGGCTTCGGGTTCCGCAGTGTTGTCGGAGGATGACGGGGAGGTACTGAATGATGCGCGCGACATGCACAGTAGCAGGCACTGGAACTCTGCCGAAATGAAGGCGAAGGATTGGCGCCGCAGTGCATCAATATGGCTTTACTCGCTTTGAGCGAATGCGGTTGCGCGCATTCAAACATGTTTTTGCCTTTGCAACGTCATGTCACGCGATCGGCATGATGATTTTGCAGATCAGACCGATGATGCAGGAATGCTGCGGCGCGCTCTGAGCGAGGCGGAGCAACCTCAACGCGATTCAACTGCACGTTTTGCCGGCAGACGCGTCGTCCTCAGGACCTCAGCAGGTGACGCGGCACCGCGATACGGCCGGCGATCGTTGCCGACGCCATCTCAAAGCTGTCGGCGATGCGACGGGCCTTGTCGATAAATAACGCAGCTGCCGGCGGCGGGCAGACTTCGCGCGCCGTCTGCTCGAACAGGTCGAGCCAGCGGTCGAAATGATCACCGACCAGGCTGAGCGGCATATGCGCCCGCATTGGCGAGCCGTGATAGCGGCCGCTCATCAGCACGACCGACGACCAGAAATCCCTCAGCTTGGCGAGATGCTCGTCCCAATTCTGCACGATCGCGAACACCGGCCCGAGCAGCGCGTCCTCACGCACGCGGCCATAGAAACGGATGACGAGTTCCCCGATCATCTCCTCGGTAATCCCGGTCCGCTCGATCGCGTCTTGGGTCAGCAAGTTCCGCCGTTCGGCCGCAGCTTGCCGCTCGGCCTTCAGTCGATCCGACATGTCCTTTGTGTTCCGTTTTCGTTGTCCCGCACAGCCGGATATTGTCCGGCCCATTGCGCGCGACGTCTTTGTCGCAGCGCAAATTGCGGGATTGAGCGGCGGGCGCGACACCCGCCGCCTGCACCTTGATCAGGCGCCGTAGGTGTAAAAACCCTGCCCGGTCTTGCGGCCGAGATGGCCGGCATCGACCATTTCCTTGAGCAGGGGAGCTGGACGGTACTTAGGGTCGTTGAAGCCCTTGTAAAAGACCTCCATCACCGAAAGCATCGTATCGAGACCGACGAGATCGGCCAGGGCCAGTGGCCCGATCGGATGATTGCAGCCGAGCTTCATCCCGGCGTCGATTTCCTCGGCCGTCGCAATCCCCTCCTGGAGCGCGAAGATCGCCTCGTTGATCATCGGGCACAGGATCCGGTTGACGGCGAAGCCCGGGCTGTTCTTAGCCGTGATCGCCACCTTGCCGACGCGCTGGGCGAACTCGAGCGCCTTGGCGTGGGTGTCGTCCGAGGTCTGCAGGCCGCGGATGAGTTCCAGCAGCGCCATTACCGGAACCGGATTGAAGAAGTGCATGCCGATGAAGCGATCCGGACGATCGGTTGCGGCGGCCAGCTTGGTGATGGAAATCGACGAGGTGTTGGTCGCAACGAGCGTGCGCGGCGCCAGCGTGGCGCAGAGGTCCTTCAGGATCTTGACCTTCAGCTCCTCGTTTTCGGTCGCGGCCTCGATGACGAGATCGCAGTCGGAAAGCTTGGCGCGATCGGTGGTGCCGGTGATGCGCTTCAGCGTCGCCTCGCGATCGGCCGCCGAGATCTTCTCCTTCTTGACCAGGCGCTCGAGGCTGCCGCCGACGGTCGAAATGCCGCGGTTCACCGCCGCATCGGAAATGTCGACCATCACGACCGACAGCCCGGCCGCGGCGCAGATTTGGGCGATGCCGTTGCCCATTGTGCCTGCTCCGATGATGCCAACGGTATTGATCATGGAATGATGTCCTTCTTGTTGAGCGAGCCCAGCCTCTGGCGGCGTGCCCGGTTTGACCTGAATTTCGAGCCGCGGCCGCCATCGGTGCTGCACCGCATCCAGGCTCTTCCTTAGCGCATCCGTGGGGAGAATAAAGTCGCCTTTCCGCTGCCGAAGGGCATGATTTCGCGCTCTCGCGGCCTGATCGGCCCGAGTTTTGCGGCTGGGCTCGCCCCCGGATTGCCGAGGGCGCAGGGAAGGCCGGGAGCCGGCTGGCACCCGCGGTCCGCTGTGCGCGTGTAGCGCATTGGAAAACTGCACAGCGGCGTACAGGGCAGCCAGGACATCCCGACCTTCCCTGCGCGAGTGGTTTGACGGCTTATGCCGTGCCCTCCCCGGAGCCGAATTCCCTCTGGCCTCCGTCGCCTTGCGAAAAGCTGACGGCAACGGCCGGTTGGCCTCATGCCGCCTTCCGCAAGGCTTGACTGTAGCAACGACAGTCAGGACCACACGGTTTTGCCGTACGCAGCCCGCGCCGTTCGTCACACGCGGCGGAAGCTCACGAGGTTCGGCTCAATCCTCCGCTCGCCCTGCTTCCGGCCCTTGCGTGCCGACGCGCGCCCGCGTCCACCGCAACTCACCCACGTACCGGACGACTCGCGATCCGCCCCTCGTGCCGGGTGAGGTGAAAGACATATACGATATTTCCGAAATTCGGTAAAGCGGAATATTTTCATGGACGGGGCTTGACCTGGTGTTTCGCCGGCAGACCGGCGGAGCTTGACAGCCCGCCATTATTTCAATAATCGTTGAAATATGGAAAAGACAGATGCCGTCGCGGCGCTCGCCGCGCTGGCTCAGGACAACCGTCTCGACGTGTTCCGCCTGCTGGTGCAGGCCGGCCCAGCGGGCATGACCGCCGGTGCGATCGCGGAAGCGCTGGATCTGGCGCCCAACACGCTGACGTTTCACTTCGACCGGCTGCGGATGGCCGGCCTTGCCACGGTCCGGCGCGAGGGACGCTCGATGGTCTATGCGGCGCGGTTCGAGACCATGAACGCGCTGGTCGGCTTCCTCACGGAAAACTGCTGCGGCGGCGTGTCATGCGCGCCCGCCGCGTCTTCGAAACCCGCGCGAAAGCGCAGCAAGACTCCGGCCTGAAAGGACAGATCATGAAGCGCCTGCATGTTCACGTGTCCGTCGACGACCTTTCCCGCTCCATCGGATTCTATTCTGCCCTGTTCGCAAGCGCGCCTTCAGTGGTGAAGTCCGACTACGCCAAATGGATGCTCGATGACCCCCGCGTGAATTTTGCAATCTCGACGCGCGGACGCGCGCCCGGCCTCGATCACCTCGGCATCCAGGTCGAGACCGGCGACGAGCTCCAGGAGGTTTATGCGCGGCTGCGCCAGGCCGGCGGCAATGTCGTCGAACAAGGTCAGACCACCTGCTGTTATGCGAAGTCCGAGAAATCCTGGATCGACGATCCCGCGGGAATTGCCTGGGAAACTTTTCACACCACGGGCGAAAGCACCGACTATGGCGACGGCACCGGCGAGAATGGCGCGCGAGTTGCCCACGGGAATCGGCAAGAGAAGCAACCAGACAAGCAATCGGCCTGCTGCGCGCCGCAGTCCGTTGCGAAGCCGTCGTCATCGGCCTGCTGCTGATATCCGGGATCTGCACGATGGACGCCATCATCTACCACAATCCTGCCTGCGGTACTTCGCGCAACACGCTTGCGATCATCCGGCACGCCGGGATCGAGCCGCATGTGATCGAGTATCTGAAGACGCCGCCGTCGCGAGCGCTGTTGCAGCAACTCGTCGCCCGCATGGGTCTTTCCGTCCGCGACCTTCTTCGCGAAAAGGGCACGCCATATGCCGAACTCGGTCTCGACAACCCTGATCTGACGGACGATCAGCTCCTCGAGGCCATGATGGCGCATCCGATCCTGATCAACCGTCCGATCGTGGTCACGCCGAAGGGCGTCAAGCTCTGTCGTCCTTCCGAACTGGTGCTGGACCTCCTCCCCCCGCAGCAGGGCGAGTTCGTCAAGGAAGACGGCGAGCACGTGCGGCTGGATCGCGACGCCTGATGCCGGGCCTTGCACAGCGTGCTGTTGCCGAATGGCTTGGAACGGCGTTCCTGCTCGCTGCGGTGGTCGGCTCGGGAATCATGGCCCAACGGCTCGCGGGCGGAAACGTCGCGCTGGCACTCCTCTGCAACACGATCGCCACGGGCGCCATTCTCGTCGTGCTGATCCTGACGTTTGCTCCCGTCTCGGGCGCACACTTCAATCCGGCCGTGACGCTGGCCTTGGCGGTGCGCGGTGAGACGCCCTGGATCGAGGCGACGATCTACATCGCGGCACAAATCGCCGGCGCAATCGTCGGCGTGTGGATCGCACATCTGATGTTCGGGCTTTCCGTCCTCCAGGCCTCGCTGACGGAACGGGGCGGGATAGGACAGTGGCTCGCCGAGGCGGTGGCAACCCTCGGCCTGTTGCTGACGATTTTGGGCGTGGCATCGCGAGCCTCGGCAGCCGTTCCCTATGCGGTCGGCCTCTACATCACATCCGCTTATTGGTTCACGGCCTCGACGTCGTTCGCCAATCCAGCGGTCACCATCGCCCGGTCCTTATCCGACACCTTTGCAGGCATCGCCCCGGACGGCGTGCCGGCCTTCATCGCCGCGCAGCTCATCGGGGCGGCCGTCGCCATACCGCTTGCGAGCTGGCTGTGGGGCGAAGCAAGCGTGAAGCACGCTCCCAGCGACGAATGAAGAGAGTGTCCAAACCGCTCGTCCTCTGTATTCTCTGACTCCCGGCGGGGACGGCAGGAACCAGCGTGAAGCGACATCGCAGCCACGACATCGACGATTCCATGTCATTCGGCTTGGCCCTGAGGCGTCGGGCCGGATGAACGATTTCGCACGATCCATTGCCGCCGCGTTCACGCTGATTGGGGAAGCCGATCCCGAGCTGCTCAGCATCGTCGCGCTGTCGGTGCGTGTCAGCCTGACGGCCAGCGTCGTCGCACTGCTGCTCGGCGCTCCACTCGGGGCCCTGCTAGCGATTGCCCGCTTTCGTGGCCGGCAGGTCATCATCGTTCTGACCAATGCGCTGCTTGGCCTGCCGCCGGTCGTGGTGGGGCTTGCGCTTTATCTGATGTTGTCGCGATCCGGCCCGCTCGGGGCGGCGGGCCTGTTGTTCACGCCGACAGCCATGGTGATCGCGCAGACGCTGCTGGCGACCCCGATCGTGGTCGCGCTGGTGCACCGGCCAGCGAGCCTGTTGTGGGCCGAGTATGGCGACCTCGCGCGGATCGACGGGCTCTCGATATTGCGCAGCATCGGCCTCTTGTTCGCGCTCGGCCGGACTTCGCTGCTGACGGCCTTCCTCGCCGCGTTCGGGCGCGCGATCGCCGAAGTCGGCGCCATCATCATCGTTGGCGGCAATATCAGCGGTTTTACCCGCACGATGACGACCGCGATCGCGCTGGAAACCAGCAAGGGCGACCTGCCGCTGGCACTGGGTCTCGGGCTGATCCTGCTTGCGCTCAGCGTCGCCGTCTCGACCGTCGCCTTCCTGCTAGTGGGACGCGTTGGGGAAAAATAGCTGCTCGCCGCCGACCTTGTAACCGGCGATCGCATCCTGGCCCTTCGGCGAGATCAGCCAGTCGATGAAGGCCTGGCCGTCCTTCGCCTTGACATCAGGATGCTTGTCGGGATTGACCAGCATGACGCCGTATTGGTTGAACAGCCGCTTGTCGCCCTGGGTGAGGATTGCAAGCTCGCCACGGTTCTTGAACGACAGCCATGTGCCGCGGTCTGACAGCAGGTACGCATTCGAGGACGATGCCATGTTCAGCGCCGGCCCCATGCCCTGGCCGATCTCGCGATACCAGCTGCCCTTGGCCGTCGCGATGTCGACGCCTGCCTCTTTCCACAATCTCAGCTCGGCGGCATGCGTGCCGGACTTGTCGCCGCGCGAAATGAACGGCGCCTTGGCCGCGGCGATCTTGCGGAGCGCATCGGCAACGTCCTTGTCGCCGGCAATGTGGGCGGGATCGCTCTTCGGTCCGACAATGACAAAGTCATTGTACATCACGTCGTAGCGCTTCACGCCCTGCCCTTCGGTCATGAACTTGTCTTCCGCCACCCTGTCATGGACGAACACCACGTCCGCATCGCCACGCCGACCGATATCCAGGGCCTGGCCCGTGCCGACGGCGACGACCTTTACGGCGATGCCCTTCTCTTTCGTGAACAGCGGCAGCAGGTAGCCGAACAAGCCCGATTGTTCCGTCGACGTCGTCGAGGCCACCGTGATGGTGCGATCCTGCGCGTATGCGCATGTCGACCAGAACAGGAGTGTTGCGATAGCGGCAAGCTTTCTCATGCGTCGTCCCTCGAACAAGCAACGGCACCTTCCAATAGCCGCTGGCGATGAGGGCGGGAACCCCCGACGTTCGGCGGAGAGTTGATGCGGTGGCGCCGCATCGGGTGGAACGTCGTCGGCACAACCGGTTTGCTGGGGCAGCGCAACGTGAAGGAGAGTCCAATGAAGACAGTCATTCTGGCATCCGCCTGCGCCATGGCGCTGGCGAGCGGTGGCGCCTTTGCGCAGACACAATCAGCCCCCGGTGCCTCCGGTCAGGGCGACGTCGGCCCCTCGTCGCGAGGTCCCGCAACCAAGGGCATGACGACGGGCCGTGCCTCGAACATGCAGAACGAGATCAGCGACGGCAAGGGGACTCAGTCGCCATCCGCAGGTGGCAGCAACACCAACAACACGGGCAGCCAGGCCGGCGGCGGAGCGGGCGCCAGCTCAAGTTCCGGCGGGCGATAGGCCTAAGTCGGCACGGAGATGAACGCGGCGGGAGCTGCTGTGCAGATGTTCTGCAATTGGTCCCGCCTCAATTGACAGGGGTGTGACGGCCGGGGCAGTTTTTCACATTGCTGGCGAATCAGCGCTTGCCCACGGCCCTGAGTACCTCTTGGACAACTCCCAGTGCTATCGAGACTGATATCATTGCTGAGCCGCATTCCTGCGGTGAAATGGGCGTTCAAGCGGCTTCGGCCTCCGCCGCATAACGGCAGCATCGGGGTGATGCCGAGTGCTGCGGATGAGCAGCCAGCAATCATAGCAGAGGCTGCTCCGACGCTCGACAGCGTCAAAATCGAGCCGATGCCTGGCGACGTCGACATCGAAGTCTACGCCACTGCCTCTGTCATCGAAGAGACCCCGTCCGCGGCGACGACCAATGTCCGCGTCAACGACGATTCATCTCGGGAGACACCGGCAGAGGTCGAGTCCGTCGTCATCGTCGAGCAGACTCCGTTCCCGTCGGTTGAGGTCGCGAGCGAGCCGGTTGATCCGCTCGAAGTCATCGGCAACGATCCGACTGCGGCACGTCTGACGGCGGTTGAACCCGAGGTCGTCGACGAGGGACCCGCTTCGTTTGCCGAAGTCGAAGCAACCGATGCTCCCGAGCCGGTCGTCAGCAGCGATCTCCCGGTAGAGCTCCTGACGGATGTTGAAGCCGAAACCGTGGAGGAGACTCCGGTCTCTTCCGTCGAAGGTGAAACGGTTGAAGCCACTGAGCCCGTCATCGGCCGCGATGCATCCCCGGAACGGCCTGAGGATGTCGAGCCGGTCACCGTGGAGCAGGTCTACGTCGCCGCTGCAGAGGCGGAGACAATGTCGGACGCGGCCTGCGAGCAGGTCGTCGAGGACGAACCGGTCTCCGCCGAACCGGTCGCTGTCGACGAGGCCCCCGTCATCGTGGTCGACGAAGGGATTGCCGTGCCCACCTCCGCAGAGGTCAGCGTCGACAGCGAGCCCGCTCCCAGCGTCGCGGCGGAGATCGAGGCCGATGTCGCCAACGATCTGCCGGCCGTCGCGGACATTGCCGCGGAAGATGTGTCCGCCGACGCGCCTGTTGGCATCGCGCACATCGAGCCTCCTGCGGCTTCCTCTCCGAAGAGTTCGAACGCGCCGAAGGCCCGAGCAAAGATCGTGGAGCCCGCCGACCGCGCCACACTGATCCGGCAGCGCTGGTCCGAGACCGGGATCAGGATGTGGAATCCACGGCTTCACGGCACCGGCGAAGCGACCCTGAACATCCAGGGACGCATCGAACTGCTGCCGCCCGAGCCCGGCGAGACGATGCCGCGCTACGACAAGCTGGAATTCAAGATGCTCGGCGGCCAAATCGTCTGTGAAGGCATTATCGTCGAGGCGCCAGTGCATGCGAGCCAGCGCAGCTTTACGCGGCTCGCCGAGCCGCGTGGCGCCGACCGGGCCCGCGAGCCGGTGCGGGCACGACAGGCCGCTCTCGCCTGATCTTTTCAGGGACGCGACGGCAGAGCGCGGCGCGATCGGGCGCCCACTGCCGCCGCGCTCAAACCGGACAGCGCCCGCAAGGCTGGCTCACAGGCGTCTCTTCTACACCTCTCTCTACGGATCCCTACGGGAGAGGTGCACCGAGCGCACCACGCCACCGCGGCGGATATGGTTAGCAGGACGTTGTGCCGTGATGACGGATGGCCCGCATCGCCGCTGCCGGCCCGATATGCTTAACAGTCCCTCAGCGAACGCGCGCGGCTGAAATATGCTGCAATACCAACAACCTGCGATTGTTGTTCCCGCCCGGAACCAATCTAACGCACCCTTTACCCGCGCTGTGCAAGATCGCCTTCGTTTTTGAAGGGATTTGGGGCGCGTATTGCCATGCCTGCCGTTGATTTGAGAGTTCATCTCGCCGCCGCGACGCGGCTGTTTCGCGTGCCGGAGGACCCGGATCTGTCGCGCGCGCAATTCGACGCCTTCTCCAAGCAGATCCCGCTGCTCTACTTCATCCTGATCAGCAATACGATCGCGGTCGCCTATACCTATGTCAACGTCGCCCCGGACTGGCTGACGATGACCGTCCCGAGCGTGCTGACGCTGCTCGCGGCGCTTCGTACATTCTGGTGGCTGCGCCAACGTCACCTCGTGCGCACTGACGCCGACATCCTGCGCAATCTGCGCGCCACCAACTGGATGACCCTGCCGATCGGTGCCGGCTTCACCGCCTGGTCGTTCGCGCTCTATCCTTATGGCGATCCCTTCGCCAAGAGCCAGGTCGCGTTCTACATGGCCGTGACCGTGATCGGCTGCATCTTCTCGCTGATGCATTTGCGTTCGGCGGCGCTGATCGTGACCTTGGTCGTCGACGTGCCCTATGTGCTGTTCTTCTGGGCCACGGGCGAACCGACGCTGAAGGCGATCGCGGTCAACAATCTCCTAGTCTCCGGCGCGATGGTGACGGTGCTGTTCATCTATTATCGCGACTTCGCCGATCTCGTCGCTAGCCGCAAATCGTTGCTGGAGCAGCAGGCGGCGACGCAGGCGCTGTCGGACGAGAACTTTCGCCTCGCAAATCTCGATGCCCTGACCGAGCTGCCGAACCGCCGCCGCTTCTTCGCCGAGCTATCGAGCGCCTTCAGTGATGCCGAGCGCAGGCACTTGCGCGTCGCGGTCGGCATCATCGACCTCGACGGCTTCAAGCCCATCAACGACAATTATGGCCACTCGATCGGCGACCGCGTCCTGATCGAGGCCGGGCGCCGCATCCGCGAGGTCTGCGAAGGCTTTGAGCCGCAACGGGTGGAATTCGCGCGCCTGGGCGGCGACGAATTCGGCCTCGTCGTGTGCGGCGGCCCCGAGGACGCCGATCTGCGGCGGCTCGGCGAGCGTATCGGCGAGCAGGTCAGGCTGCCCTACCAGCTCGACACTGCCCATACCAGCCTGTCCTGCTCGATCGGCTTTGCGCTGTATCCGCGTTCGGCGACGACGGCGGAAGCGCTTTATGAATGTGCAGACTATTCGCTCTACCATGCCAAGCGTCATCTGCGCGGGCGGACGGTGATCTTCTCCAGCGAGCTCGAGGCGGAGATCCGCAGCCGTGGCGTGATCGAGACCCTGCTGCGCACCGCCGATTTCGACACCGAGATGGAGCTGGTGTTTCAGCCGATCGTCGATGCCATGAGCGGGCACACCACAGGTTTCGAGGCGCTGGCGCGCTGGCAGAGCCCCCGCCTCGGCTGGGTCTCGCCGGCCGATTTCATTCCGGCTGCCGAGCGGATCGGCCTGATCCGTCCCCTGACGCAGGCGCTGCTGGTGCGCGCGCTCGCGACCGCCAAGACCTGGCCGAATCACGCCCGCCTGTCGTTCAACCTTTCGGCCCACGACATCTGCTCGCCCGAGGGCATCCTGCCGCTGATCGCCATCATCGAGAGGAGCGGCGTGCCGCCGCGCCGGCTCGACTTCGAAATCACCGAGACCGCCGTCACGTTCGACTTCGTGCGCGCGCAGCAATCGATTGCCGCGCTGAAGGCGATGGGCTGCGGCATTTCGCTGGATGATTTCGGCACGGGCTATTCGTCGCTGAGCCATGTGCACCGCCTGCCGCTGGACAAGCTCAAGATCGACCGCAGCTTCGTCGCCGACATCAACGAGAACCAGGTCAGCCACAAGATCATCAAATCGCTCACGGGCCTGTGCGACGACATGGAGATCGCCTGCGTGGTCGAGGGCGTCGAGACCCGCGCGCAGCTAGACAGCCTGCGCCGCCTCGGATGCGACTTCGTGCAGGGCTATTACTTCTCCAAACCCATGCCGGGTGCGGCGATCGAGGATTATCTGACGAAGGAACGCGAGCGCCTGGAGCAAGGCGCAGCCAAGGTCGTGGCCTGAGGCCGCGCTACTTCGCAAGGCTCGGCAGATCGAGCCCCTTGTCACGGGCGCAGTCGATCGCGATGTCGTAGCCGGCATCCGCGTGGCGCATGACGCCGCTGGCAGGATCGTTCCAGAGCACCCGCGCGATGCGCTTTGCCGCTTCGGGCGTGCCGTCGGCGACGATCACCATGCCGGCGTGCTGCGAATACCCAATGCCGACGCCGCCGCCATGGTGCAGCGACACCCAGGTCGCGCCGCTGGCGCAATTGAGCAGCGCGTTGAGCAGCGGCCAGTCGGACACCGCGTCCGAGCCATCCTTCATCGCCTCGGTCTCGCGGTTCGGGCTCGCTACCGAGCCGCTGTCGAGATGATCGCGGCCGATCACGATCGGCGCCTTCAACTCGCCGCGCGCCACCATCTCGTTGAAAGCAAGCCCGAGGCGATCGCGGTCGCCGAGGCCGACCCAACATATCCGTGCCGGCAGGCCCTGGAATTTGATGCGTTCCCTGGCCATGTCGAGCCAGTTGTGCAGATGCTTGTCGTCAGGCATCAGCTCCTTGACCTTGGCGTCGGTCTTGTAGATGTCCTCGGGATCGCCCGACAGCGCAGCCCAGCGGAACGGCCCGACCCCGCGGCAGAACAGCGGCCGGATATAGGCGGGCACGAAGCCGGGGAAATCGAAGGCGTTCTTCAGGCCCATGTCCTGCGCCATCTGGCGGATGTTGTTGCCGTAATCGAGGGTCGGAATGCCCTGCGCGTGGAAGTCCAGCATGGCTTGAACGTGCTCGACCATCGACATCTTCGAGGCGCGCTCCACTGCCTTCGGATCGGAGGCGCGCTTGGCCTCCCAGTCGGCCAGTGTCCAGCCCTTCGGCAAATAGCCGTTGATCGGATCATGTGCGCTGGTCTGGTCGGTGACGATGTCGGGCTTGACGCCGCGGCGGACCAGTTCGGGGAAGATTTCCGCGGCATTGCCGAGCAGGCCGACCGAAACCGCCTTCTTCGTCTTCGCAGCGTCCGCCATGATCGCGAGCGCTTCGTCGAGCGTTGCGGCCTGGCGATCGAGATAGCCGGTGCGCAGCCGCATCTCGATGCGGCTCGGCTGGCATTCGACCGCGAGCATCGACGCACCCGCCATGGTCGCTGCCAGCGGCTGCGCGCCGCCCATGCCGCCGAGGCCGGCGGTGAGGATCCATTTGCCGGCGAGGCTGCCGTCATAATGGCGGCGGCCGACCTCGACGAAGGTCTCGTAAGTGCCCTGCACGATGCCCTGGCTGCCGATATAGATCCAGGAGCCTGCCGTCATCTGGCCGTACATCATCAAACCCTGGCGATCGAGCGCGTTGAAATGATCGAGCGTCGCCCAATGCGGCACGATGTTGGAGTTCGCGATCAGCACGCGCGGCGCATCGGCATGGGTACGAAAAATGCCGACCGGCTTGCCTGATTGCACCAGCAGGGTCTGGTCGGATTCGAGCTTGCGCAAGGCGGTCGTGATCCGGTCAAAACTCTCCCAGTCGCGTGCGGCGCGGCCGATGCCGCCATAGACCACGAGTTCGCTCGGGCGCTCCGCGACGTCAGGGTCGAGATTGTTCATGAGCATGCGCAGCGGCGCTTCCGTCAGCCAGCTCTTGGCGCTGATCTCGCTGCCGCGCGGGGCGCGGATGACGCGGTCGTTGTCCAGTCGGCGGTTCATGCGGAAACCTCTTCAGTCGAGTCGCGGGAACGGATCAATCGGCAGCGCGCCGATTGCGGCGGCCGGCAACGCATCGGCTTCGATGAGCGCAGCAGCCTTGGCGAGATCGCCGGCCATGTAGCGATCGGCGCCGAGCGCGGGCACCTGCTCGCGAAGCCTCGCCATGACGGCAATGAGCGGCGGGCTGGTCGCATGCGGCGCGCGCAGTGCAATCCCTTGCGCGGCGACCAATAGCTCGATGCCGAGGATGGACGCGAGATTGTCGGCCATGTCGGACAGGCGCCGCGCGGCATGCGCGGCCATCGAGACATGGTCTTCCTGGTTGGCGCTGGTCGGCGTCGAATCGATCGAGCAGGCAGCCGCGCGCTGCTTGTTCTCGGCATAGAGCGCGGCCGCCGTCACCTCGGCGATCATGAAGCCGGAATTGATGCCGGGGTCGGGCGTGAGGAACGGCGGCAGGCCGAAATTGAGTGCAGGATCGACCAGCGTCGCGATCCGCCGCTCGCTGATCGCTCCGATTTCCGACAGTGCCAGCGCGATCGTGTCGGCGGCAAAGGCGACCGGCTCGGCGTGGAAATTGCCGCCGGAGACGATCTCGCCGGTCTCGACCAGCACCAATGGATTGTCAGTGACGGCATTGGCTTCGACAATCAGCGTGCGCGCGGCCTGCGTGATCAGGTCTAGCGCGGCGCCGGCGACCTGCGGCTGGCAGCGCAGGCAATAGGGATCCTGCACGCGTTCGTCGCCTTCGAGATGCGACAGGCGGATGTCGCTGCCCTCGAGCAGCGCGGTCAGCGTCGCGGCCGCGGCGATCTGCCCGGCGTGCCCGCGCAGCGCCTGGATTTCGGGGCGGAACGGCGCGGTCGAAGCCATCGCCGCATCGACCGACAGCGCACCGGTGACGAGCGCAGCACGGACGAGACGCAATGCGCGGAGCGCGCCTGATATGGCATAGGCAGTCGAGAATTGTGTGCCGTTGATCAGCGCGAGACCCTCCTTGGGGCCGAGCGTCAGCGGCGCAAGACCGGCTGCCGCCAGCGCCTCAGCGCCCGACACGGTTTTCCCATCGCCGATCGCCTGCCCTTCGCCGATCATCACCGCCGTCATATGCGCAAGCGGCGCGAGATCACCGGAAGCGCCAACCGAGCCCTGCTGCGGCACCAGCGGTGTGACACCTCGCGCCAGCATGGCTTGCAACTGCTCGATCACCTCGCGCCGCACGCCGGAGGCGCCGCGCCCGAG
The DNA here is from genome assembly GCF_028128765.1 of Bradyrhizobium sp. CCBAU 51627. Lineage (GTDB taxonomy): Bacteria > Pseudomonadota > Alphaproteobacteria > Rhizobiales > Xanthobacteraceae > Bradyrhizobium. The sequence goes on along the minus strand of NZ_LBJG01000022.1, from coordinate 105,901 downwards.
CGAGATGATCTTCAGCGCCATCATCAGCCGGACGATCGGCTCCGGCGTTGCGGGACCGACGCCGCAGCAATGCGAGACGATGAGGTTGCGCTGGAGCAGCGCGGTCTGATCAGGCGGAATGCGCTTCGAGGCCAGCTTCCCGAAACCGGTGTTGATGCCATAGACGGGATCCGCAGCCCGCGCGGCCTTTGCGACAATCGCCGCGGCCGCCTCGACGCGCGGCCACAACGTGGGATCGAGCTCGACAGAAGCGCCCGCAAGCACGAGCGCAAGATCGTCGAGGCTCACCGTTCCCTTGATGACGGCCATCGTTGCGCCCAGCGCCATCACTGCCCCCTCCAGACACGGCGATGCAGCGGGTTGAAACCGATGCGGTAAACGAGTTCGGCTGGCCGCTCGATGGCCCAGATCGCGAGGTCGCACCATTTTCCGGCTTCCAGCGTGCCGGTTTCGGCGAGCACGCCGAGCGCACGCGCGCCTTCACGGGTAATGCCGGCGAGGCATTCGGCGACGTCCATCCGGAATAGCGTCGCGCCCATGTTCATGGTGAGCAGCAACGAGGTCAGCGGCGAGCTGCCGGGATTGCAATCGGTCGCGAGCGCCATGGGCACGCCGTGCTTGCGGAACGTCTCGACCGGTGGTTTTTGCGTCTCGCGGATGAAGTAGAACGCACCGGGTAGCAGCACCGCCACCGTGCCCGCCTGCGCCATCGCGGCAGAGCCGGCTTCATCCGTATGCTCGAGATGATCGGCGGAGAGCGCCGAGAACTTTGCGGCGAGCGCAGCACCGCCGAGGTTCGAGAGCTGATCCGCGTGCAGTTTCACCGGCAGACCGAGCGACCTGGCCGTCTCGAACACCCGCGCCGTCTGCTCGGCCGAGAAAGCGATGCCCTCCATGAAGGCATCGACAGCATCGGCCAGACCCGCCTTCGCGACAGCGGGCAACATCTCGTTACAGACGAGGTCGATGTAGCGGGCCTTGTCGCCATCGGCCTCGACCGGAAGCGCATGCGCGCCGAGGAAAGAGGTGCGGATGGCAACCGGCCGCTGACGGCCAAGATTACGTGCGGCAGAGAGCTGCCGCATCTCGGTCTCGGTGTTGAGGCCGTAGCCGGACTTGATCTCGACCGTGGTGGCGCCCTCACCGATCAACGCATCCAGCCGGGGCAATGCACTCGCGACCAGTTCGGCTTCATTCGCCTTGCGCGTCGCCGCAACCGTCGAAACGATACCGCCGCCGGCACGGGCAATCTCCTCGTAGCTCGCGCCCTTCAGGCGCAGCTCGAATTCGTGGGCACGATCGCCGCCATAGACGAGATGGGTGTGGCAATCGACGAGGCCCGGCGTGATCCACCGTCCCTCGCAATCGATCCGCTCGGTCGCGTCGGCATCGCCAGGAAAATCCGCTTGCGTGCCTACATAGGCGATGCGGCCGCCGCGCGCGGCGATGACACCGTGCTCGGTCTCGCCGAGATCGGGACGGTCGGCTCGCATCGTGGCGAGCCGGGCGTTGTGCCAGATCCGGTCGAAGCGCTCTGCCATGCCGATACCCGTCGGATGCTTGACTTATATGTCTAGACATATAATCGTAAGGCGGTTCTGTCCAGCCGGCGTGTCATCATGTCCCGACTGCATTTCGCCTCCGCGCTCCTGCCCTCGGGCTGGGCCAATGACGTGCAGGTGGTCATCACCGCCGGCGCGATCGCGGAGGTGACGCCTGATGTGGCACCAGCCGCGGGCGACCAGCGTCACGCCATCGCGCTTCCGGGCCTTGCGAGCCTGCATAGCCACGCCTTCCAGCGCGGCATGGCGGGACTTGCCGAGCTGCGCTGCGATTCCACCGACACGTTCTGGACCTGGCGCGAGACGATGTATCGCTTCGCGCTGGCGATGACGCCGGATGACGTCGCCGCCGTCGCGACGCTGCTTTATGTCGAGATGCTCGAGCACGGGTTTACCCGTGTCGGCGAATTCCATTATCTGCATCACGATCGCGACGGATCGCACTATGCTGATCCCGCCGAGATGGCAGGGCGTATCGCGCAGGCTGCCGAAGCCTCAGGCATTGGGCTGACGCTGCTGCCGAGTTTTTACGCCCACGGCTCCTTCGGCGGCGCCGCGCCGCATGACGGCCAGCGTCGCTTTATCAACTCTGTGGATCAATTCGCCGCGCTGATGACCGCCTCGCGCAAGGCGATCGGAGCATTGCCGGGCGCCAATATCGGCATCGCGCCTCACAGCCTGCGCGCGGTCGCGCCGGGCGAGCTCGCGACAATCATTCCCCTCGCGGATGGTGGGCCGGTGCACATTCATGCCGCCGAGCAGGTGAAGGAAGTCGAGGATTGCCTGGCCTGGTCGGGGCAGCGGCCAGTGCAGTGGCTGCTGGAGCACGCGCCACTCGACCAGCGCTGGTGCCTCATCCACGCGACCCATATGACGGATGCGGAACTCAGCAGATTCGCAGAGACCGGCGCTGTCGCAGGGCTCTGCCCTGTGACTGAAGCGAGTCTCGGAGACGGCATCTTTCCGGCGCGCGAATTTCTCGACGCCGGCGGCATGTTCGGCATCGGCACCGATTCAAACGTGCTGGTCGGCGTCGCCGATGAACTGCGCCAGCTTGAATACGGCCAACGGCTCAAGCATCGCGCGCGCAACGTGCTCTCCGGCGGCGCCCGCCATTCAACGGGACGCACATTGTTCGATCACGCACTGGCAGGCGGCGCGCAGGCATTGGCGCAGTCGGCCGTCGGCCTTACCCCGGGCGCGCGTGCTGACATAGTCACGCTCGATGCCACGCATCCGTCGCTGGCGGGGCGCCGCGGCGATGCCCTCATCGACGGCTGGATCTTTGCGGCCGGCGGCAGCGCGATCGATTGCGTCTGGGCTGGCGGCAACAAGGTTGTTGAGGGCGGGCAGCACAGGCTGCGCCAGTCCGCGCGCGAAGGCTTCAATGCCGCGATCCGGAGGCTCGTCGCATGAGCCTTGCCACAGATAGCGCCGACAAGCCGACGCTCTACAAGCGCATCCGCGCCGACATCGAGAAGCGCATCCTGACCGGCGAATGGCCGCCGGGCCACCGTATTCCCTTCGAGCACGAGCTCGTCGCGCGCTACGGCTGCTCGCGCATGACGGTGAACAAGGCGTTGTCGGAGCTCGCGCAGGCGGATCTGATCGAGCGTCGGCGCCGCGCCGGCTCGTTCGTGCGCCGACCGCAACATCAGTCGGCCGTGCTCAAGATCGCCGATATCCGCGCCGAGATTACCGCGCTCGGCCGCAGCTATGGTTACGAGCTGATCGGCCGCAAGTTGCGCGCGGCGACCGCCGCCGATCGCGCGCGTCTCGGCGTCAAGAAGGCCGGCAAGGTGATTGCGATCGCCTGCCGCCACAGCGCCGACAACGTGCCCTTTGCCGTCGAGGACAGGTTGATCGATCTGTCCTCGGTGCCATCTGCTGCGACCGCGGATTTCTCGCGCGAGCCGCCAGGCTCGTGGCTGCTTCATCATGTCCCATGGACTGAAGCCGAACACACGATCAGCGCCATCGTTGCGGATGACCGCACCGCGGAAGCACTCGACATCGCAATCGGCGCGCCCTGCCTGGTGATCGACCGCTATACCTGGCGCAGCGCGCGCACGATCACCGCCGTGCGCCTGCTTTATCCCGGCGACTCTCACCGCCTTGTCGCGCGATTCAAGGGAGGCTGAGAGAACTATATCGGCACAAATCGTGCACGCTTCCCCCAACGGTCCATAGGGCCGAGAAAGATCAACAGGACGTCAAACCTTCTGGGCAAGAGGACGACAATCATGCGTAGTTCGACAGTTTTTGCGACCATCATTGCGCTCACGGCCACCACGCCCGTGCTCGCCGACGACGTCAAGGTCGGCATCGGCATCTCCGGATGGACCGGCTTCGCGCCACTAACGTTGGCGAAGGAAGCCGGCATCTTCAAGAAGAACGGCCTCGATGTCACCATCAAGAAGATCCCGCAGAAGGATCGTCACCTCGCGATCGCCTCCGGCGACGTGCAGTGCGCGGCAACGACCGTCGAGACCTGGATCTCCTGGAACGCCAACGGCGTCGCGACCAAGCAGATCTTCCAACTGGACAAGAGCTATGGCGCCGATGGCATGGCCGTGCGCAACGACATCAATTCGATCAAGGAGCTGAAGGGCAAGACCGTTGCGGCCTCGGCGCCCGGCACCTCGCCCTACTTCGCGCTGGCCTGGATGCTGAAGAAGAATGGCCTCACGGTGAAGGACGTCACCGTGGTTAACCTCGAGCCGGCTGCAGCCGCGCAGGCGTTCGTCTCCGGCCAGAACGACGCTGCGATGACCTATGAGCCCTACCTGTCGACCGTGCGCGCCGCGCCCGACAAGGGCAAGATCATCGCGACGACGCTGGATTATCCGATCGTGATGGACACGTTCGGCTGCACGCCGAAATTCCTGAGCGAAAACCCGAAGGCGGCGCAGGCCCTCGCCAACAGCTATTTTGAGGCCCTCGACATGATCGCCAAGGACCAGGCCAAGTCCTACGAGATCATGGGCGCGGACGTGAAGCAGACCGGCGAGCAGTTCGGCAACTCGGCCAAGTACCTGCGCTGGCAGGACAAGGCCGCGAACCAGAAGTTTTTCGCAGGCGACTTCCTCGCCTTCAACAAGGATGCGGCCGGGCTGCTGCTCGAGATCGGCATCATCAAATCAGCGCCGAAGGTCGAAGACCTCTACGACGCCAGCTTCATCAAGTAAGCCCCGACAGGCCGCTGGTCCCGCCGTGCGGCGGGACCAGCGCATGATCGACCATTCGGATAGATTGTTTGATGCGCCCCCTGGATTCCGTGACATCGAAGCAGCGCGTGGCCTATGGCTTCGCGTTCTTCGTGCTATTCGTCGCCCTCTGGTCCTGGGCGACCTTCGGCGGCCATGTGTCAAAGACCTTTCTGGCCAACCCGCTGACCATGGTGCAGGAAGGTTATGACCTCCTGGTCAAGCAGGGCTTCCTGTTCGACATCGGCATGACGATCTGGCGCGTCGTCGGCGGCTTTGCTCTGGCCGCCATCATCGCGGTGCCGCTCGGCGTGCTGATGGGCGCCTACAAGCCGATCGAGGCCTTTCTCGAACCCTTCGTCTCCTTTGCGCGCTATCTGCCCGCCTCCGCCTTCATCCCGCTGCTGATCCTCTGGGCCGGCATTGGCGAGCTGCAGAAGCTGCTGGTCATCTTCATCGGCTCTGTGTTCCAGGTCATCCTGATGGTCGCAGTCACCGTCGGCGCGACTCGGCGCGATCTGGTGGAAGCCGCCTATACACTCGGAGCCAGCAACCGCGGCATCATCCGCCGCGTGCTGCTGCCCTCCTCCGCACCCGAGATTGCGGAAATCCTGCGACTGGTGCTGGGCTGGGCCTGGACCTACGTCATCGTGGCCGAGCTGATCGGCTCCTCTTCCGGCATCGGCCACATGATCACTGACAGCCAGGCGCTGCTCAACACCGGCCAGATCATCTTCGGCATCATCGTGATCGGACTGATCGGCCTGCTCTCGGACTTTCTGTTCAAGGCGTTCAACGCCTGGCTGTTTCCGTGGAGGCTCGCATGACGATCCTCAAGGTCGAGCAGATCTCCCGTACCTTCCCCGCCCGCCACGGCAACGCTCCCACAAGGGCGCTGGAGCCGACCGACCTCGCCATCGGCAACAACGACTTCGTCACTATCCTTGGCCCCTCCGGCTGCGGCAAGTCCACGCTGCTGCGCATCGTCGCTGGCCTCGATCGTCCGACCAGCGGACGCGTCACCCTCGACGGGCGGGAGGTCACCGGTCCCGGCGCCGACCGCGGAATGGTGTTCCAGTCCTACACGCTGTTTCCCTGGCTGACCGTGCGGGAGAACATCGCCTTCGGCCTGCGCGAGCGCGGCGTATCCGAGGCTGAGCGCAACAAGGTCGCCGATGGCTTCATCCGCCAGGTCGGACTTGCCGGTTTCGAAGACCACTGGCCGAAACAGCTCTCCGGCGGCATGCAGCAGCGCACGGCGATCGCGCGTGCGCTTGCCAATGATCCAAAGATCCTGCTGCTCGACGAGCCCTTCGGCGCGCTGGACAACCAGACCCGCGCCCTGATGCAGGAAATGCTGCTCGGTATCTGGGAGCGCGACCAGAAGACCGTGCTGTTCGTGACCCACGACATCGAGGAAGCGATCTTCCTCGGCAGCCGCGTCATCGTCATGAGCGCTCGCCCCGGCCGGATCAAGGCCGAGATCGCCGTCGACCTGCCGCATCCGCGCTCCTACAAGATCAAGACCACGCCCGAATTCGTCCAGTTGAAGGAACGGCTGGTCGAGGAGATCCGCACCGAGGCGCTGAAGGTTGCCGAACATGCCTGACACTGATCCCCGCGCCAATGGGACGCGCGTTCTTGCCGATCTGAATGCGCTCCGTGCCTTCGGCACCTACAGGACCGGCGTGCACAAGCCGACCTTCTCGGAGCCGCATAAGCAATCGCTGGACTGGCTGGTGCGGAAGCTGCCGGAGGCCGGCCTCACCGGCGCAATCGACGGAATCGGCAACATCGTCGGGACCAGCGCTAAGCCCGGACCGAAACTGCTGGCCGGATCGCACCTGGAAAGCCAGAACTACGCCGGCTGGCTCGATGGACCGCTTGGCGTCGTCTATGCGCTCGAAGCGGCCCGCGTGCTCAACGCCGATCCCTCCATGAAAGGCGCGGTCGAGGTCGCCGCGTGGTGCGACGAGGAAGGTCATTTCGGCAGCTTCCTTGGCTCGCGCTCCTATGTCGGTCAGGTCACCGAGGCCGAGATCGATGCCGCGCGCGACCGCACTGACGGCCGCGCCATGCGCGACGCGCTGACCGACATGGGGCTCGCCGGACGGGCGCGCATCACGGCCGAGCCGGGGCGGCACGTCGGCTATCTTGAAGCTCATATCGAGCAGGGCGATACGCTCGAAAGCAGCAAGCTCGCGATCGGCGTCGTCACCTCGATCGTCGGTATCTGGCAATACCGCATCACCTTCACCGGCGAGCAGAATCACGCCGGCACCACGCGGATGGCCGTGCGCAAGGATGCAGGCCTCGCACTGGCAAAGTTCTGCGTGGCGGTCGACGAACGTTTTCCGACCGCATGCGGGCCGCGCACCGTCTGGACCACCGGCCGCATCACGCTCGATCCGGGTGCACCGAGCATCATTCCCGGCGGTGCCGAGATGCTATTCCAGATCCGCGACGACAATCCGGCCGTCATCGCGCGGCTGGAGGGACTGCTGCGAACGATGGCAGCCGAAGCGAGCGTGAAGGGTCCCTGCACCGTCAACGTGGAGAAAATCCGCACCGGCGCGCCGGCCATGATGAATGCGGGCATTCAGGACGCCATCGCAGCCGCGAGCAAGGTACTGGCTGACGGACGTTTTATCCGCATCCCCAGCGGCGCCGGCCACGACGCACAGATGCTCGCGACCATCATGCCCGCGGGCATGCTGTTCGTCCCCTCGATCGCCGGGATCAGTCATCACTGGACCGAGAACACTGCGGACGCCGACATCGTCACCGGCGCGCAGGTTTTCGTCGACGCCTGCCGGCGGATTCTCTGTGGCTCCGCTACGTGACCATCCGCAATGGAACCAACACGCTGATTCGTGCCTTGAAGATCAAGGAGGATCAACATGGCACGAACAGCATGGAAACGTCCCGGCTCGCCGATCGGCAAGAAGGGACCGCGCAAGGCCAACCCCTCGTACAAGCGCCGTTCGCGTCAACCGTGGACGACGGCGGACGTCAGGATGTTGCGGCAGCTTGCCAAGGGCAACACGCCCACAGGCGTCATGAGCATCAAGCTTCAGCGCCCGATCGCAGCGATCCGCAGCAAGGCGCATCGCGAGGGCATCTCGCTGAAGCCCGTCAATCGCTCGCCCTATAACCGGCGAGCAACCCGCCCCCGCGCTGCCAAGCGGCGAGGCTGACGGAGCAAGCCCGGCCTCCCTCGCGAGGCCGGGCTCCCGCGCAATTTATAGATGGCCTCGAATGGCGCGCGTTCTGATTGGTACTTCCGGCTGGCACTATGACTCCTGGCGCGGGCCGTTCTTCCCCGAAGGCCTGCCGCTGAAGCAGCAGCTGCCGTACTACGCCAGCCAATTCGAGACCACGGAGCTGAACGGAGTGTTCTACCGCACGCCAACGCCGGAAGCGGTCGAGGCATGGCGGGAACAGACTGGACGCGATTTCGTCTTCGCCTGGAAGGCCTCCAAGTTCATCACGCACTGGAAACGCTTGACCGATCGGTCCCAAAACAGCCTTGAGCTCCTGGAGGACCGCATTTCGATCCTGCGGGGCAAAGTGGGACCGATCCTGTTCCAGCTGCCCCCGCAATTCGAGGCGAACGCCGACAGGCTCGGCTCGTTCTTCAAGCTGCTGTCAGGAAAACGCCGCTACAGCTTCGAATTTCGTCATCCAAGCTGGTATCAGCCTCGCATTCTGCGAATGCTGGCCGATGCAAACATCTCGCTCTGCTTGTCGGATCACCACGATGCGCCCGCGCCGTGGAAGCGCACGGCGGACTTCGTCTATGTGCGCGGCCACGGTCCTGGCGGCCGCTACCACGGCCACTATACAAACCCGGCGCTCGCGCAATGGGCGAGGCGGATCAAATCCTGGAAACGGCAGGGCTGCGACGTGTATGTCTACTTCGACAATGACCAGAAGAGTGCCGCCCCAGCCGACGCGCTGAAGCTGAAAGCGCTGCTTTAGTCCATGCTATGGCCCGCCGGCGACCGAGCCGGCAATGACCATGGCGAGCTCGGCAAGGTCGATCTTGCCATTGACGACCAGCTCCTCGGAGCCGCCATCGACCTTGAGCGTTTCTACCTTCAGCGCCTGCGGCCGGTTGGCGGCCTGACGCTTGAGCTCGCCGATGATGGCTTCCTTGAGTTTCTCTTCCAGCATGGGACCGGTCCTCACGCCGCCATGGCCCGGCAGGACTCGGCGCAGGAGCGGCACATGGCGACACATTCGTCCATGCCACCGATCCGCTCGCAATCTTGCGCGCACTCCGAGCAGATCTCTGCGCATTCCCGGCACGTGTGCTTGTGGTGCGGCGTGTTGATCAGCATGAAATGCGCCGAGGTACGGCACATCTCGGCGCACGCCATCATGAGACGGAAATGCTTGGGTTCGACGTGCTTGCCGCCGGTCTCAAGGCAATGGTTCATGGCCATGCCCAGGCAAGTCCGGTAGCAGCTCAGGCACAGCTCGATACAGCGAGTCATCTCTTTGGTTTGGGCCATGGTCTCTCCAGCTATCGCAGCCCCTTTTCCAACCAGTCAAAGCCAGCCGGCGCCCTTCGTTCCCGGGCTCCGCCGCGTCATTTTGGGTTGGGATCTTCAAGCCCGGCCGCCGGGTCGTCGTACCGTTGCCGTGCAAGGCGGACAGCGTTACCGAGCGCGCGCGCCGCATTCAGAACCTCGTGTTGAAACGCGCGATCGTCATCCAGGTCGCGATGCGACGTGGCGTATTTTTCCATGTAGCCGACATAGCCGTCCATCTCGCCGAAGCGCCCCGACGAGACCAGATGCATGTCCGTCAGCCAGTCGGACAGGGCACGGCGCACGCCTTCCGTTCCGGTGCTGTCGCCATGGACGATCAGGCCGAAATGCCGGCCGGCGAGATGCCGAGGATACGGCCAGCCCTTCAGCTCGATCGCCTTCGCTTCCGCAGCTTTCTTGCCGTGGGTCGACGTCGGGTCGGGATTGCCGCCATCGGCACAGACTAGGCGATCCATCATCGCCTTGAGCCCGCCCGGGACGTGGTACCAGTTCACTGGCGTCACGATCAGGATGCCGTGGGCGGAGGCCCAGAGCGGATAGATCTCGCTCATCCAGTCGCTGGTTTGGCCGAGCGAATAGTTCGGGTAACAACTGCACGGCCAGTGGCAGAGCGGCATGGCCGTCGAGACGCAGGATTTGCAGGGATGGATTCTCTTGCCGAACTCCGAAGTCAGGCGAGAGAGATCGAGAATGTCGACGCCAAGTCCCATCTCGACGAAAACCGGCTCGGCCAGCTTGACCATCCGCCAAGTCTTCGACATTTCGCCGGGACAGGTGTGCTCACTGCGGGCGGAGCCGTTGATGATGAGGATGCGAGCCGGCACGCTGGGGTCATCGTGGCGCCTCTGGGCATCCAATACCGCCGCGCGGGTCTCCAGCCAGTCGACGGCCAGGTCGTAGTCCGGGTCGGCAAAGCCCGCGCCTGCCTTGCGCGTCAGCGGCGCCTTGCGTGAATTGCTGTAGGCGTCCCAAGCGGCGCCGATGATTGCATCGAGCTCATGCTGAAGCGGCGCGAAGGCCGGATCGACGAACGCGCGTCTGTAGCGCCGCTCGAACTCTTCGCGCGACAGCCTGACGGGCGGCATCCCCTTGCGAATGTCGGGTTCCGTCATGCCGGGTCCTCGCTGAGCAGTTGCGATCCCACCAACCCAGGATCGGACGTGCAGTTCCAGAGACCTCAAAGATAGGAACCCGCCCGGCGTTGAGGCGTCAGCCAGCATGGCTCGGCACATCAATTCCGATGCCACCAATTCCGGCGACGACGGCGTATCATGAACACTCCAAATCGACGATCTCTGCTGGCGGCGGCAGCCGCCTTTGGCGCGACCGCAGCGTCCTCAGCCCAGCAAGGCAACGAACCGATCATCGGCAACAAGGGCGCAACCATCATCGGTCCGCGCAATCCTGAGCGCGAGGCACAGAATCCCGACATTCTGCGGCCTCCCTCCACGGATCACGGCACGATGCCGAACCTGCGCTTTTCGTTCGCCGATGCGCACATGAAGATTCGGGAGGGCGGCTGGTCGCGCGAAGTAACGCAGCGGGAGCTCGCGATCTCGACCACCATGGCGGGCGTCAACATGCGGCTGACGCCGGGCGGCGTCCGCGAGATGCATTGGCATAAGCAGGCCGAATGGTCGTTCATGCGGGCAGGCAAGGCGCGCATCACGGCCGTCGACAATGACGGCCACACCTTCATTGCAGATGTGGCAAGGACAAGCAGCCGGTCGTGTAGCTACTCGCGCCAGAACTCGTCCAGCTCCTCTGAGGTCACCAGGTCGACTTGGCCGTGGAAGCGCGTTCGGTACATCGTCATGAGCGCATCATGGCCGACATCCGACGAGCTGCACAGCGCGTCCTCCACAATGACGACCCTGAAGCCGAGATCGACGGCGCTCAGCACCGTCGAAAGGACACAAACGTCCGTTTCCGCGCCTGATATCACCGCCGTTCCGATGCCGAGCTCGACCAGCAAACTTGCCAGCGCGGGGTTGCTGAACGCCGAGTAAGCCGGCTTGTCGACGATACGCAGTGGCGGCACATAGCGCGCCAGCGCCGGCACGAGCTCGAGCGCGGACGGTGGAAGATGATCGCGAGTCGCCTGGTGCCAGCGCCGAAAATAGCTTTGCCACTGGCCCGGACGGTCTTCGGGGAGTTTCGGCGTGATGAAGCGGGTGAAGATCGTCCGCGGCTGATGGCGCGAAACGATATCGACGATTGTCGGCAAGACGCGCTCCATCCAAGGCGTTGCCCAAAGGCCGCCCGGAGCGAAGATGTTCTGCATGTCGATGCACAGGTGGACTGCATCCCGGATTTCGGCGACCTCTGACTTGCCGTCCCTCATCGTCCTCCACCATCGCGACCGGCGACATTCCGCGCGCATCTGCGCGTCCCGCATAGGAACCCGCGTCCTGGCGAGGCGTTCCAATGCCGCTATTGGAGAAGGGAGACATTTTGCCGATCCAATCCTCGACCGAAACATCCCAAAACCGAAGCTGCAGAAGGGTCGCGGGATGGATCATCACCCTTTGTGCCTGTCTGGCGATGTCATTGCCGGCGCAAGCTGCCGTCACCGCATCGGCACTCGATGAGGTCAACCTCGTTCCCCGCGTCAATATACTGCTTCCCCTGCATATCCCGATTCGCGACGTGAGCGACCGCACCGCACCGCTGCAGAGCTGGCTTGGCGGCGTGCCGACGGTCTGGATTCTGGCCGATTACACCTGCCAAACGCTTTGCGGACCGGCAGTATCGATCGTCTCCAATGCGCTGGCCGATAGCGGCCTGAAGGCCGGTCAGGACTACCGGTTGATCGTTTTCGGCCTCGATCCCAGGGACGGGCCGGCCCAGGCACAGGCCATGAAGAGCGAGCAGGTCAGTCCCAGGGGCGGCCTGCCCGAGCACAGCTATTTCCTGCGTGCGGAGACCGCTGACGTGAGCAGGTTGCTCGACGCATTCGGAGTGAGGACGATCTACGATCGCGAGCACGACCAATTCGCGCATCCCGCGGCCGCTTTCGTAGTCACATCGCAGGGGCGGATTTCACGGGCGCTCTCCGCGCTATCGGTCGACGCCCCGAGCCTGCGCCTTGCGCTGGTCGAGGCAGGCCAGGGGCGCGTCGGACGCTGGACCGACCAGGTCCACCTGCTCTGCTACGGGTTCGATCCCGCCAGCGGCGTCTACACGCTGGCGGTGCGCCGACTGCTGCTCGCCGCCGGTTCGATCAGCGTCATCGTCCTTGCCCTGCTGATCGGATTCCTGTTTCGCGGCGAAGCCGTGGCCAGATAGCAGCAAGGGGCGGCATGTCCTCCGCTGCCCTCGCCAGGGCGGCATCAAACGCCAACCACAGTATCAGACCCAGAAACAGCAGTGCGGCAATCAGCATGACGGCTGTCATGGTGAACGATAGGCCATGGACGGCCGGAAGGATAAGAATCGCCGATTCAAATCCCCGCATCGCCAGCGTCAGTGCGCACAGAGCGAGCAGCCAACGCGGATGGGATCGCACCCTGCTGCCGAGCATCGCGCAAAATGGAAAGACGAATTGTCCGAACGAAAGCAGCGCCAGGACGAATTGCCATCCGCTCTCTGATCGCGCGACATACCACGTGACCTCCTTGGGAATGTTGCCCGACCAGATGACGATGTACTGCATGGCATGGAGATAGCACCACAGCATCAGCACCGAAAGCAAAAGGCCGCTATAGCCGCGGCTCGGGCCGATACTCCATCTCGACAGCAAGCCGGCGCCGATGACGAAGGCCGTCCCGTTCACGAGCGTGAAGCTCAGATAGATCAGGCCATAGATCGACGAGTGAAACTCAGGCTCCAGCGATTCGATCCAGTCAATGCCGGCGAACGATACCAGAAGGGTCCAGACGATCGACCCGACCGATGCCGCGCGCACCATCGCCTCGTCGTTGCGCCAGGAACGCCGAAGCCATTCGGCCAGCGCGACCCAGAGCAAAAAATAGATCACGGTCCGCAGCACGAAAAACCACGGCACGAACCAGCGCGCTCTGAACGGCGGCAGCGACGCCGAGTCTGCGATTGCGGGGTAGACGTCCTTCATGACCAGCAGAACGGGAACGAAGGCCAGCGCGACGATCGGCAGAAGGCCGGTCGTTCCCACGAAGACCGGATGCAGTGCCTCCGTCCAGCGTCGCCGCACCAGATAACTCGTCATGAAAAGGATCAGCGCGCCGATCGGAATCGCACCCCAGGCGAGCCAGGCCACAAGATAGGCCGCACCGGTCGACCTTGTATCGATCATGAATCCGACGACCAGGATAAGACCGGAGATGACCGCCAAACTCGCTCTCGTCCGCCTGTGGACGCTCATGGCGATGTCTCCAGCTTGCTCCGCTCATCCGCCGGAACGTCGTCGAGGGAGGCGTGCCGACTGAGCTGAAGCGCGCGGATGTAGGCAACGATCGCCCAGCGATCCGCCGGCGGGACGCGCGCGGCGTAGGAATACATTGCGCCATAGCCGTTGGTGATGACGTCGAAGAAATGCTGATCGTCGGCGGCAAGCAGCCGATCGTCGTGATAGCTGGTCGGACGCGGCATGCCGCGCTGAACAATGATTCCTGTGCCGTCGCCGCCGGCGCCGTGGCATGGCGAGCAGAAGATGCCGAAGCGCTGTCGACCTCTCGCCAGCAGCTCGGGCGTGAGCGCGGGTTTGCTGCCAGCGGACTTCTCCCGCGCGAGGTCGTCCCGGGCAATCGTGTTGGCTGGCGGCGGGCGCAGCACGCTACCGCGAAACAAGGGCACGCGCGAATATCCGCTATAGCGCGGCTGCTGGTCCATGTTCTGATCGCAGGCAGCGAGCAGGCAGGCCAGCGCAAGGATGAGCGGAAGTCGGGTCATTTGGGGACGAGCTCGACCGAGAGCGCGCCGATCCCGCTCAGGAACGCGCGCGTCTCTCGCTCGTCGAACAGCGCGTCCTGCGCGTTGACGCAGAGGAAAAACCGGTCCCTGCTGGCGCGGTGAAATCGTTTGGCGGCGAACACCGGATAATTGAGGCGAGGAAGCCCGTTCTGCCACAACATCGCGATGAGCATGGCCAGCGCAGAGAACAGGATGGTGAGCTCGAACGTCACGACCGCGAAGGCCGAGATCGCGTAGACCGGGCGACCGCCGACATTGAGGGGGTAGTCGTAGTTCACGTAGAACTGCATCAGCAGCGCAGCGCCTGCACCCGCAATGGCCCCGCCGAGGCCCGCGAATGAGATCGTGGGCCGTGGCAGACGAACAACACGGTCCAGCCCTTCGACCGGAAATGGCGTGAAGGCATCGAGATCACGATAGCCCGCCTCCATTGCCTGGCGCGTTGCTTCCAACAGGCGTTCAGGGCTTTCAAACTCTGCCAGGACCCCATAGAGGTGCTCAGCCATGCTTCTCCTCCTTTTCTTCGTGGAGAAGCTCCTTGGTCTCGGAGATCGAGATCATGGGGATCAGGCGGATGGCGATGAGGAAAGGCACGAGAAAGAGCCCGATCGTTCCGAAATAGGTCGACCAGTCCCAGAAGGTCGGCGTGAAGTGGCTCCAGGACGAGACCAGAAAATCACGATAGAGGCTGGTGACGAGGATCATGTAGCGCTCGAGCCACATTCCGATCGCGACCGACACGGAGATCAAGAGCAGCATCCATCCCGTCCGCCGCACGAGGCGCCACCACAGCGCCTGGAGCGGGATGAAATTGAAGATCACGGCGCCCCAATAGGTCCAGGCGTAAGCACCGGTACAGCGGTCGGCCAGCGTCTGGAGCTCGTGCTCCTCTCCCGAATAGAGGGCGTCGAACACTTCGAAGACGTAGCCATAGGCGGTCATCAGCCCGGTCGCGAGCAGGACTTTTCCAAGCACATCAAGGTGATCGTCAGTTACGAGATTCTCGAGCCCGAACCAGGACCGCAGCGCCACGGCGATGATGGAGACCACGGCGAAGCCGGAGAACGCGGCCCCCAGCACGAAATAGGGCGGGAAGATCGTCGAATGCCAACCTGGAATCTGGCCCGCGGCGAACAGCAGCGAGACTTCGCTATGGACCGACACCACCAGCGGCACCGCGAGGCCCGCCATCAGCCGATATGTCTGCGACCAGCGCAGCCAGTGCCTTGCCGAGCCGCGCCATCCGAGCGCGGTGATCCCAAAGAATATCTGCCAGCCGCGCCGGGTTGCCCGATCCCGAGCCGCCGCAAGATCGGGGATCAGCCCCGTGTACCAGAAGGCCAGTGAGACTGTCAGGTAGGTCATCACTGCCCAGATGTCCCATTCCAGCGGGCTGCGAAATTGCGGCCACACGCCCATGGTCGCGGGGTAGGGAAACATCCAGTAAACGTACCAGGGCCGCCCGAGATGCAGGATCGGATAGATTCCGGCACAGACGACGGCAAACAGCGTCATCGTCTCGGCAAAGCGATTGAGCGAATTACGCCACTCGCTACCGGTGAGGAGCAGGAGCGCCGAGATCAACGTGCCGGCATGGCCGATGCCGAGCCACCAGACATAATTGTGGATCGCAAAGGCCCAGTTCACGGGGATATTGATGCCCCAGATGCCGACACCGCGCGCGAACAGCTCAATCGCCGAGACCAGCAGCAACAGCAGCAGTGCACTCGCGAACAGCATCGCGATCAGCCAGCGCCGCTCCGCTGGGAAATACAGGGGAATGCCGGTGAGCTGGTCGGAGATCCCGCCCATGCTCTGGCGCGTCGGCAGGATGTCGGATTCTTCGCTCATTCCTGCATCTATCCCGTATCGTCTTCGCGCCAGCGCGCCAGATAAGTCGTGCGTGGTCGCGTTCCCTGCTCCTCGAGCAGGACATAGTGCCGGCCATCGCGTTTCAGGCGCGCGACCTCCGAGTTCGGATCATTGATGTCGCCGAACACGATCGCTTTGGTCGGACAGGCCTGCTGGCAAGCGGTGACCACGTCGCCATCGCGTATGGGGCGGCTCTCCTTGTCTGCAGCGACATGCGCAGCCTCGATGCGCTGGGTGCAATAGGTACACTTCTCCATGACCCCGCGCGATCGCACGGTGACCTCTGGATTGTGCGCAGCATGCGTAGGCGACTCCGCTGGCGCGCGGTAATCATAGAAATTGAAGCGGCGCACCTTGTAAGGGCAGTAGCTGGAGCAGGTGCGCGTGCCGATGCAACGGTTATAGACCATCTGATTCACGCCCTCGGGACTGTGCGTGGTGGCATGCACCGGGCAGCCCATTTCACAGGGAGCATCTTCGCAATGCATGCAGGGCACCGGCTCGAAGAAGCTGCGCGGCTCGGCGATGTCGCCGGTGTAGTAGCGCGCGATCCGCAGCCAGTGCATTTCACGGCCGGCTCTGACCTGGTCCGGCCCGACCACCGGGACGTTGTTCTCGGCCGTGCACGCGGCCACGCAGGCATTGCAGCCGATGCAGCTGTCGAGATCGATCACCATGCCCCAGGCGTTCTTCGCCGAAGGCCATGGCGGATAGAGGCTGGCCTGATCCGCCGACGCCTCTTTGACCTGGCCCGGGCTGATCTCACGGGCAAGATCAAAGCCCTCTAAGCGATGATGCAGCTGGGTAATGGCGAGATCCTCGCGCGAGGCGAGCTTGTGCAGGCTTCCCTGCGTCAACCAGGGCTCGGCATCGGACCGGACCTGATACGCGTCATAGCCGAGATTATCACCTACCCGACCCGCGCGCGTCCTGCCGTAGCCGAGATAGAGCGCGACCGTACTGTCAGCCTGGCCCGGCGTGATCCAGAGGGGTCCACTGATGCGACGTGTGCCGACCGACACCTCGACATGATCGCCATTGGCCGCCGAAAGCCGCGCTGCCAGCGCCGGGCTCACTCCAATCACATTGCTCCATGTCACCGTGGTCAGAGTCTTGGGAAGCTCCTGGAGCCAACCGACATTGGCGAACTGGCCGTCCCAGACCGTCGGATCCGGGCGAAATACGATATCGAGGTCGCCGCCGGCACTGGGCGCCGCCACCGCTTCAGCCACGGGCGACGCCGTAACGAACGAAGCCTTGCCCTCGACGAAGCCATCATGCAAGGCCTGCTTCCATCGCGCCTCGAATGAATCGCCAAAACTGTTCTGCCAGGTCTCGCGGACAGCGGCATCCGCGGCCGGATCAACCTCGCCAAGCAGCATCGCGAGGATCTGATGCGTTGTCCGCACATCGTAAAATGGTGAAATCACGGGTTGAATGATTGTCGAAGTTCCGTCGACAGCGCGTGCGTCGCTCCAGCTCTCCAGCGCGTGAGCCAACGGCAGCTGCCATTCGCAGAGGTTGCCAGTCTCGTCCCGCTGCGTGCCGACATGAATCGACGAGCGGACGCGCTTGAAGGCCTCGCCAAGCGCGAGCTCTCCCGGCGCGGTATAGGCCGGATTGCAGTCGATCACGACGAGAGAGGTCACGCGTCCGGCACTGATGTCGGAAGCGAGTTCGGCCAGCGTTGCAGCGCCGACAGGACCCGTGATCGCATCGGTCAATTTCAATGTCTGACCGGCGTTGGCGAACTGTTGGTTAATTCGGGCGATCCAGAGGGCGGCTGCGGCGCCACCGCTCAGCCCCGACACAAACAGCGAGCGCCCCTTGTGTTCGCTGCAGGCCCCAACGACGCGCGCAATCCAGCCGGCCTCGGCCTCTGTCAGGCTCGGCCTGGATGCACCGACTACGCCGATCGCACTGGCAAGCGCTTCGGCCAGGGCCGGCATCCGTCCGGCATCGGCGATCAAGCGGTGATCGGCCAATGCGCCTGTCGCAGAGGGAACGCTCTCGGCCATGAACAGCCGATTGCCCGGCCGGTCACTGGAACGCCGGCGCGATTGCGACCAACCCAACGCATTGCGCACCTGATGGGGTCCTGGGCCCAGAAAGTCTTCGTCGAGCCCGACCACGACATCGCAGACCGCGAGCTCATAGTTCGAATCCACTCGCCGTCCATAGACGGCGGCCATGATCTCACGCCTCTCATCAAGGCCTGCTGCCGCATGGGTGTGAACGCGGGCCTTCGGGAATTGCTTCAGGAAGGCATCGATCTGCCGCAGCAGCGTCGGCGACGTGGTGGGGCCGAGCAACAGGCGCGCGCCCTCGCCCTGATCGGCGCGCCAGCCCTCACGCATGATCCCGATTGCCGATTCCACATCCGTCCAACTCACGGGCTCGCCATGCCTGGTCGGTGCATTCGCGCGGTCGGGATCATAGAGTTGCAGCACGGCGCTTTGCATGAAGATATCGCTGCGGCCTTGCGTGACCGGATGGTCCGGATTGCCGTCGAGCTTGGTCGGCCGTCCCGCATGGGTGGTCGCGATGACGGGCTGCGCGTAACCATCGAGCAAGACCGCGGTCGCGTAGTAGCGCGGCCGGCCCAGCGTTTCGCTGTCGGGCTGATCGACATAGGGAAGCGCCGCAACGAACGAGCTCTTCTCGCATCCGGTCAGTCCCGCCAATGCGAACGAAGCTCCCATCAGCTTCAGGAACTGGCGGCGCGCGGTCTTCGATAACTCCTGCACTGCGGGAAATTCCGCATCGATGAACGCCTGAAACTCCGGATCGGCCGAAAGCTCCTCGATGCCCGCCCAAACTCGCGGCCCGCGCGCTATTGGAGGCTGGTCGCAGGTGCGGCGCTTCATCGGTGACACACGTAACAATGGGTGAGCTCGCCGAAGCGAATACCCTCATGAGCGGCGATCTCCTCGCCCTCCTTGCGCGCCCGTGGAGACGGCTGCCAAGCCATGTCGGTGATGTGATCCTGCGGTCGCAGATGGGGCCCGGGGTCGCGATGGCAATCGATGCAGAACTGCATCGTGAATGCCTTGGCCCGATAGGTCAGCGCCATCTGGTCAATGCGGCCGTGGCAGCTCTCGCAGCCGACGCCTTTGGCAATGTGGATGTCGTGACGGAAGAAGACGTAGTCGGGAAGCTTTGCGACGCGCGTCCACTCGATCGGTGTGTTCATCGCCAGACTTTTTCGCACCGGTTCCAGCATGGTCGCATTGGTCCAGATTTGCGAATGACATGTCATGCAGGTCTCGGTCGGCGGGAGGCCGGCCTGTGGGCCCGTCTCGACATTGCTGTGGCAATAGCGGCAGTCGATACCCAGTTCCCCCGCATGATGGCGGTGGCTGAACGGCACAGGCTGGTGCGGACGAGTGTCGGTGTCGGTCATGTATGCCGAACGTGCAAACCCAATCACCGCGATCATACTGCCGCCGGCCAGTGACAGCCCGCCGATCAGGAACAGGCGCAACCAGGTGTCCGCCACAGGGGAGAAATTCTGGACCATTCTCGGAGCCGCCTGATGGCGAGTGTCAGGACGGCAATCCCAGGGATCCTTATTGGTTCCTAAATAGGAACGCCATCCCCGGTCGGGCATTGTCATGGCGCGATCGAGGGCGGCAGCATGGCGGACAACAAGCGCTTCGACTACGAGCGGTCGGATGTCCCGATTCGCCTTGTCAGATGGCTTGCGGGCAGCCTTGCGACCTTCATCCTGGTCGTTCCGCTCGCGCTGCCGTGGATGTTCCCGCAATCGATGATGCCAACCACACCTGCGAGCCGACCCGCCTTGAGTTCAAATGCGCCACCGCTCGAGGTCAATCCGCGCGACAGTCTGGAGAGATCGCGACAGGGCGGCGCGCAATTTGCGAGCAGCTATGGCTGGGTCGATCGCGAAAAAGGCACCGTCCACATTCCCATTGATCGAGCCGTCGACCTTCTTCTGCACAAGGGTCTGGCAGGATGGCCGTCGCCATGAGCGCGCATCGAGGGAGATCGTCCTAGATGTGGCGCGAATGGATCCCGTTCTGGCGGCCGGGACTTTCGCCGCAGAGCAGCGATGTCGATCTGCTGTTTACCGGCCTCCTGATCGCCAGCGCGCTCGTCCTCGGCCTGCTGTTCTTCCTGCTCGCGTTGTTTTGCGTGCGTTATCGCGCAGGCAATCAGATCGACCGCGGCCACCGCACATCCAAGAGCTGGCATTGGGAGGTTAGCTGGACAGTAGCATCGTTCATCTGCTTTCTCGGGTTGTTCGTCTGGGGTGCGAGCGTCTATTTCGAGATGTACAGGACGCCGACAGACGAGCTCGTTGTCTTCGTCGTCGCCAAGCAGTGGATGTGGAAGACGCAGCATCCGGGCGGCCAGTCCGAGATCGACGCGCTGCACGTTCCGCTCAGGCGCCCGGTCCGGCTCGTCATGGCCTCCCAGGACGTCATTCACAGCTTCTACATCCCGGCGCTGCGGCTGAAACACGACGTCGTGCCGGGCCGTTATCAGGACCTTGAGCTCGAGATCGACAAGCCTGGTAGCTATCACCTGTTCTGCGCCGAGTATTGCGGCACCGACCACTCCGGCATGATCGGCGAGATTGTCGCGATGGAGCCCGCCGACTTTTCGCGCTGGCTGACGCAACAGGCGCCATCAAGTCCGCTGGCGGACGAGGGCGGCGCGCTGTTCCGTCAGCTCGGCTGCAGCGGCTGTCACGGGAAGGGCAGCAAGGTTCGCGCTCCCCCGCTCGAAGGGCTGTACGGCAAGCCCGTGCCGCTCTCCGACGGCAGCAGCGTCGTTGCGGATGACAAATACATCCGGGATTCGATCCTGCTGCCGCGCAGCCAAATCGTGGCCAGCTACGAGCCCTTGATGCCGTCCTTCGCAGGCAAGCTCAGCGAGGACCAATTGTTGCGGCTCGTCGTCTATGTCAAGTCGCTGGCGGGGAACCGATCATGAGCGAGCCAAATTACCTGACCACCGATTACACGCTGCAATCCTGGTTCCTGACGACAGACCACAAGCGGATCGCAATCCTCTATTTCGCAAGTCTGATCTTCTTTTTCTTCATCGGCGGCGCTGCCGCCACGGCGATCCGCATCGAGCTCGCGACCCCACAAGCCGACCTCGTCAGCTCCGACGTCTACAACCGCCTGTTCACCATGCATGGCATCATCATGGTATGGTTCTTCCTGATCCCGTCCATTCCCAACACGCTCGGCAATTTCCTCGTTCCCTTGATGATCGGCGCGCGCGATCTCGCCTTCCCGCGGCTTAATCTGATGAGCTGGTACATCTTCATGCTGGGCGGCTGCACCACGCTGTTTGCCATTCTTGCCGGCGGCATCGACACCGGCTGGACCTTCTACACGCCGTTCTCGACCCTCTACTCCAACAGCTATGTCATCGTCGCGGCCGCAGGGGTCTTCATTGCCGGATTCTCGTCAATCCTGACCGGGCTCAACTTCATCGTCACCATCCACCGCCTGCGCGCGCCCGGATTGACCTGGTACCGCCTCCCCCTCTTCCTGTGGTCACTCTACGCGACCTCGGTCATTCTGGTGCTGGCGACGCCCGTGCTCGCCGTCACGCTTCTGTTGATCGCGACGGAGCGCTTCTTCGGCGTCGGCATCTTCGATCCCCGGATCGGTGGTGACCCGCTGCTGTTCCAGCACCTGTTCTGGTTCTACTCGCATCCCGCGGTCTACATCATGATCCTTCCGGGCATGGGCGTGGTCAACGAGCTGGTCTCCTGCTTTTCGCGAAAGCCGGTCTTCGGCTACAAGTTCGTGGCATGGGCCAGCCTTGCGATCGCCGCGGTCGGCTTCCTGGTGTGGGGGCACCACATGTTTGTCAGCGGCCAATCGCTGATCGCAAGCCTCGTGTTCTCCTTCATGAGCTTCGTCGTTGCGGTGCCTTCGGCAATCAAGGTGTTCAACTGGACCGCGACGCTGCACAAGGGCTCGATTCACTTCGACGCCCCAATGCTTTATGCGCTGGCCTTCATCGGCCTTTTCACCATCGGCGGCCTTACCGGCCTGTTCCTGGCCTGTCTTGCCTTCGACGTGCATGCAACCGACACCTACTTCGTGGTCGCACATTTCCACTACATCATGGTCGGCGGCATGGTGACTGCCTATTTCGGCGGCCTGCACTATTGGTGGCCGAAGATCACCGGCCGGCTCTATTCCGAATATTGGGCGCGCACTGCCGCCGTGCTGATCTTCTTCGGCTTCAACCTGACATTCTTTCCGCAGTTCATCCTCGGAGCGGAAGGGATGCCGCGGCGCTATCATGTCTATCCGCCGGAATTTCAGGTCTGGAACGTGCTGTCATCCGGCGGCGCTGCGATTCTAGCCGTCGCCTATCTGCTGCCGATGTTCTATCTCGGATATTCCGCCTTCTTCGGCGCCCGCGCGCCGGCGAATCCGTGGAACGCGCCCGGTCTTGAATGGCAAACCTCTTCGCCGCCGCCCGAAGAGAATTTCGAAACACAGCCTGTCGTGACGCGCGAGCCGTATCAATACAACGAAGCCTTTGAGGCGGAGCCGCAAAATGCCTGAGCCGCCCGCCTTTGCATCGCAGTTTGTTTCAGTCCCGCACCGCGACCACACCGCCGAGCTCGGCATGTGGTTGTTCATCGCGACCGAAGTGCTGCTGTTTGGCGGCCTGCTGCTGGCCTACTTCGTGTATCGGCACGCTTTTCCCCAATCCTTTGCGGAAGGTAGCCGCCATACCGACATCCTGATCGGAACGATCAACACGGCCATTCTCCTGACGTCGAGCTTTCTCGTCGCGTGGGCGGTGGAAGTCTTCTCGCCCGCGACCGTCAGGATCGTCACATGGCTGCTGGTCGGGGCCGCCTGCCTGGGCCTCGTATTCATCGCGCTCAAGGGCATCGAGTATAGCGGCGAATATGACGAGCGTCTCGTCCCCGGCGTCGACTTCCAGTTTGGAGGTCCTCTCGCCAATGGCGTCCAGCTATTCTTCATCTTCTATTTCGTCGCCACCGCGATCCACGCCGTCCACATGCTGATCGGAATCTGTCTGTTACTCGTGCTTGCGATCATCGGCCGACGGGCACCGACGACACGCCATCACGCCGCGTTGCACAGTGCGGCTCTCTACTGGCACTTCGTCGATGTTGTCTGGATTTTCCTGTTTGCGCTGATCTACCTGCCCGGGAGGGCCTCCTCATGACGGAGTGGCGACCACCGCTCGCGCTCGTCGGCGCCTGGCTCGCTCTGCTGGGCTTGCTGGCGCTGACCGTCACGCTCGCCTATGTGCCGCTCGGCGCTGGCAATGCCGTCGTCGCCCTCAGCATCGGCACCATCAAGGCGGTGCTCGTCGCCGCCATCTTCATGGAGTTGCGGAAACGGCACGGCTTGACGCTCGTCTTTGCGGCCGCCGGGCTGTTTTGGCTCGGCATCCTGCTATGGCTCGGGCTGATGGATTTCATGACCCGGACGTGAGACTCAGTTGATTCTGGTATCGAGCGAGGTGCGCTCTTTCCTGACGTCGTCTTTGCTGACCGGCGGCGCCTTGCCCCAATGATTGCGAATGTAGGTTGCGACCGCTGCCACTTGTTCGTCATTCAATTGCCAGCCGAAGGCGGGCATGGCGGGACCGGTTGGCTCCCGATCGGTCGCGACGCTTTGCGCGATGCCGAGCGTAGCGACGTTGTTCAGAGGCGTGAGGACGTTTCCGGCTGTGAGGAATTTCGGCAGGAAGAGCGAGAACGCGCCGATCAAGACGAGCGTGATGCAGAAGATGACCTCGTCCTGCGTCAGCGCGAATGACGGCATTCCTCGCACCGGATGCTCCAAGCGGATCATCCGTTGGCACACCGTAGCGGACACAGAGCCTTGCCGGCCTCACGAAACTTAGAGGCAGGACACAGTCGCGCTCTCGCTGGACGGGCCGCTCGTAACCATGGTTTCCTCGCCTGCAACAGGCCTTCTTTTTGGTGGCGCAAGATGAGCGGTGTCGCCCCGCTTCATGCAAGGCGCTTTTTCTGAACCCCCTGTTTGATTTTTCTGATGTACTCAGACTCGCCCGCAAGGGAAGGAACCGTGAGCTCGCATACGCGGACTAAACCTGCACCGAGGTCAGCTTCTTCAGGCAGCGCAGCGCAAACGATGACCGACTGTGGCGGATGCCTGGGATGCGGTAGAGCTTTTCCCGCAGAAAGCGTTCGTAGCCCGCGGTGCTCTCGACCGCGACCTTGACGACGTAGTCGTAGTCACCAGTGGTTAGATAGGCCTCGATGACTTCCGGCAAATTCGTCAGCAGCTGGCCGAAACGTTCGAGCATCTCCTCGTCATGGCGATCGAGCGTCAACTCGATGATCACCGTCTCAGGCAAGCCGAGCTTGTCCTGATTGAGCAGCGCGACATAACCATCGATGTAGCCCTGAGTCTCGAGACGCTTCAGCCTGTTCCAGCACGGTGTGGTGGAGAGCCCAATCCTGTCGGCGAGTTGCGCCGTCGTGAGGCGCGCATCCTGCTGCAAGGCGCGCAGGATCTTGCGATCGATTTCGTCGAGCCGAAGCGCATCTTTACGGGGAGGTCTGACCGGCCCTGTGGCACGTCCGACTGACGCCATACCGAGAACTCCATTCTGGGATTACGATCCTTGTCTAGAATATCCGCGCTGTGCATTTAGGCTACACCCAGATTAGAGGAACAACAATCCTGACCTTTTCCAGTACGATATGCCAATAAAACGAGACATCTGCGGTGTTTTTGGTGTTTTTGCTCGAACTCCAGACCAGCGATATGCACGCCGC
The DNA here is from genome assembly GCF_028128765.1 of Bradyrhizobium sp. CCBAU 51627. Classification (GTDB taxonomy): domain Bacteria; phylum Pseudomonadota; class Alphaproteobacteria; order Rhizobiales; family Xanthobacteraceae; genus Bradyrhizobium. The sequence goes on along the minus strand of NZ_LBJG01000022.1, from coordinate 81,027 downwards.
ACTTGGCCGCCTGCTCGATCAGGCTCGTGTCGCGGGACTTCGGCTGGCTGCCGTCAGCGCGCGGGCGGACGCAGGCGCATGCCGCATCTCGGCTTCCATAGAGATCGATGACCGCGACATCGTCGACCGGCTCGTTCGCCGGGTTGGCGCGTTGTTCTGCATCGATGCGATCGAGGTGAGAGGTGAATGCCAATGCCCGACTCCGACCTCACACAGCACACCGTGATCCCGCAGCGCGAGGCGGCTCCATCCGCCGAGCCTGCGCCACTGAAGCTGCACGTGCCGGAACCGGCAGTGCGTCCGGGCGGCACGCCCGATTTTTCGAACATCCGCATCCCACGCGCCGGCCAGGTCGATCGTCCCAGCGTCGACGTTGACGCCGAGGCGATACGCGACCTCGCCTTTTCCGTCATCCGCGTGCTCAACCGCGACGGCGAGGCGGTGGGCCCCTGGGCGGGCCAGCTTACCGACGGCGAATTGCTCGAGGGCCTGCGCCACATGATGACGCTGCGCGCGTTTGACGCGCGCATGATGGTGGCGCAGCGTCAGGGCAAGACGTCGTTCTATATGCAGCATATGGGCGAAGAGGCCGTGAGCTGCGCCTTCCGCAAGGCGCTCCTTCCGGGCGACATGAATTTTCCGACCTATCGCCAGGCGGGACTTCTGATCGCCGGCGGCTATTCGCTGGTCGAGATGGCCTGTCAGATCTATTCCAACACGCACGATCCCCTGAAGGGGCGCCAGCTCCCCGTGATGTATTCCTCCCGGGAGCACGGTTTCTTCTCGATCTCCGGTAATCTCGCCACCCAGTACATCCAGGCAGTCGGCTGGGCCATGGCGTCTGCGATCAAGAACGACACCAAGATCGCAGTTGGCTGGATCGGCGACGGGGCAACCGCCGAATCCGACTTCCATGCCGCGCTCGTGTTCGCATCGACCTACCGCGCGCCGGTCGTGCTCAACATCGTCAACAATCAATGGGCCATCTCGACGTTCCAGGGCATCGCGCGCGGCGGCTCCGGCACGTTCGCGGCACGCGGCCTCGGCTTCGGCATTCCGGCGCTGCGCGTCGACGGTAACGATTATCTCGCGGTTCACGCGGTCGCCAAATGGGCCTGCGAGCGAGCGCGCCGCAATCTCGGCCCGACCCTGATCGAGCACGTGACCTATCGTGTCGGCGCGCATTCCACGTCCGACGACCCCGCGGGCTATCGGCCGAAGACGGAATCCGAGGCATGGCCGCTCGGAGATCCCGTGATCAGGCTGAAGAACCATTTGATCGTGCGCGGCGTCTGGTCGGAGGAGCGGCAAAAGCAGGCCGAGGCCGAGATCATGGACACCGTGATCGCGGCGCAGAAGGAGGCCGAGAGCCACGGCACGCTGCATTCCCCTCAGCATGCCTCGGCGCGCGACATGTTCGAAGGCGTGTTCGCGGAGATGCCGCCGCATCTGCGCCGGCAACGCCAGGAAGCCGGAGTCTGAGCGATGCCGCGCAAAACCATGATCGAGGCAATCCGCGAGGCCATGGACGTGATGATGTCGCGCGACAGTGACGTCGTCGTGTTCGGCGAGGACGTCGGCTATTTTGGCGGCGTATTCCGGGCAACGCAGGGCCTGCAAGCGAAATACGGAACAAGCCGCTGCTTCGATACCCCGATCAGCGAGCTCGGCATCGTCGGCATCGCCGTCGGCATGGCGGCCTATGGCTTGAAACCCTGTGTCGAGATCCAGTTTGCCGATTACATGTATCCGGCCTACGACCAGATCGTCTCAGAGGCTGCGCGGCTGCGCTACCGCTCCAACGGCGGGTTCACCTGCCCGCTCGTGGTGCGCATGCCGACCGGCGGCGGCATTTTTGGCGGACAGACGCATAGCCAGAGTCCGGAGGCGCTGTTCACCCATGTCTGCGGCATCAAGACGGTGGTGCCGTCGAACCCGCGCGATGCCAAAGGCCTCTTGATTTCGGCGATCGAGGACCCCGATCCTGTGATCTTTCTCGAGCCGAAGCGGCTCTATAACGGCCCGTTCGACGGCCATCACGACCGGCCGGTGACACCATGGTCGAAGCATGAACTCGGAGAAGTCGACGACGGACACTTTGCAATCCCGCTCGGCAGCGCGGCGATCCGCAGGCAGGGCAGCGCCGTCACCATCCTTGCTTACGGCACAATGGTTCATGTCGCCGAGACCGCCGCCGCCGAGACCGGCATCGATGCCGAGATCATCGATCTGCGCACCCTGCTGCCGCTTGATCTCGACACCATCGAAGCCTCGGTCAAGAAGACAGGACGCTGCGTGATCGTGCATGAGGCCACGCTCACATCGGGATTCGGCGCCGAGCTCTGCGCGCTGGTCCAGACGCGGTGTTTCTATCACCTGGAAGCGCCGATCGTTCGCGTCGCCGGCTGGGACACGCCCTACCCGCACGCGCAGGAATGGGACTACTTCCCGGGACCGGCGCGGATCGGCCGTGCGCTGATCGAAACGGTGGAGGCCTGAGATGGCGGAGCGCGTGGTCAAGCTGCCCGACGTCGGCGAAGGCATAGCGGAAGCCGAGCTCGTGGAATGGCATGTGAAGGTCGGTGATGTCGTGCGCGAAGACGCCGTTCTCGGCGCTGTCATGACCGACAAGGCGACAGTCGAAATCCCCTCACCGACAGACGGACGCGTCATCTGGCTCGCCGGCCATGTGGGCGACCTCCTCGCCATCGGCTCGGATTTCGTCCGGCTGGAGGTCGACGGCAAGAGCGAGCCGGCGACGGAGGCGGCGAAGCTCGCATTGCCCGGCGCAGGTGCTGCGACCAGGAGGTCTGATCGCGTAGCAGCCGCGCCGCGCGCGCCGGCGAGCGAACCGACAAAAGAACTGGGCTCGCAGCCCTCCGCGTCGCCACTCCACCACGCAGTCGAACGGCCTTTGGCCGCTCCCGCCGTCCGGCTCCGTGCGCGCGAGGCGGGCGTCGACTTGCGCCAGATCCGCGGCACGGGCCCCGCCGGGCGGATCACCCATAATGATCTTGATGCCTATCTTGCGCGCGACCGCACCGGAACGACAGCGACGCCGCATCCGGCACGAACCGCCGTCACCGACATCAAGATCATCGGCTTGCGCCGCAAGATCGCCGAGAAGATGTCGATTGCGAACGCCCGAATCCCGCACATCACCTATGTCGAAGAGATTGATGTCACGGCACTCGAGGATTTGCGCGCGAAGGTCAACGGCCAGAAGCGGCCCGGCAAGCCGAAGCTGACACTGCTGCCGTTCCTGATGCGAGCCATGGTGCGCGCGATCGCTGAACTGCCGCATCTCAATGCCCATTTCGACGATGAGGCCGGCATCGTGCACCAGCACGCTGGTGTTCACATCGGGATCGCCACGCAGACCCCGACCGGTCTGGTGGTGCCCGTCGTCCGACACGCGGAAGCACGCGATATCTGGGATTGCGCCACTGAGGTCGCACGGCTCGCCGAAGCCGCTCGAAATGGCAACGCGACCCGCGACGAACTCACGGGCTCAACCATCACCATCACATCGCTCGGCGCGCTTGGCGGGCTCGCGACGACTCCCATTATCAATCACCCGGAGGTCGCGATCGTCGGCGTCAACCGAATCGCCATCCGACCGCACTGGGACGGTGCGGCCTTCGTGCCGCGCCAGATCATGAACCTGTCATCCAGCTTCGACCATCGCGTGATCGACGGTTTTGATGCAGCTCAGTTCGTGCAACACATCAAGCTGTTGCTGGAAACACCGGCCATGATCTTCATTGACTGATGGAACGATGACTGAAATCGCCTGCAAGCTTCTTGTCATCGGCGCGGGCCCCGGCGGCTATACCTGCGCGATCCGGGCCGGCCAGCTCGGCATTGATACGATCATCGTCGAAGCCGGGAAGCCGGGTGGTACCTGTCTCAATGTCGGCTGCATTCCCTCGAAGGCTCTGATCCATGCGGCCAGCGAGTATGAAACGATCGCAGGTGCCGCCGAGGGCAAGAGTGCGCTCGGAATTTCCGCGGCAAAGCCGTCGCTCGATTTCGCCAAGACTATTGCCTGGAAGGACGGCATCGTCCGGCGCCTCAATGGCGGCGTGGCCGGCCTGCTGAAGAAAGCGGGCGTCAGACACATCGCCGGGCACGCTCGCTTTCGCGACGGCAAATCGATCGAGGTCGCGACGCAATCCGGCCTACAGACGATCCATGCCGAGACCGTGGTGATCGCGACGGGATCCGAGCCGATTGCCATTCCGGATTTGCCGTTCGGAGGCCGCGTGATCTCGTCCACGGAGGCCTTGGCGCTCACCGAGGTTCCGAAGAAGCTTGTCGTGGTGGGTGGCGGCTACATTGGCCTCGAGCTCGGCACGGCCTTTGCGAAATTGGGCGCGGCCGTCACGGTTGTCGAGGCTGCGTCACGCATTCTGCCGCAATACGACGCCGAGCTGAGTGCGCCGGTCGCCAGGCACCTCGGCGCGCTCGGGATCGCCATTCTGACGGGCACCAAGGCGAAAACGCTGGGCGCCGACGGGACCGCGCTCATGATCGAGACCTCCAGCGGTGAGCAGAGAACGCTGGATGCCGACCAGATCCTCGTTACGATCGGCCGAAAGCCGGCGACATCCCGCTTTGGCCTCGAAAGTCTCGATCTCGACATGACCGATTCTTTCATCCGGATCGACGACCGATGCCGCACCTCGATGCACGGGATCTTCGCGATCGGCGATATTACGGGAGAGCCAATGCTGGCACATCGCGCCATGGCGCAGGGCGAAATGGTCGCAGAGATCGTCGCCGGTCAGCGTCGCGCCTGGGACCGGGTCTCGATCCCGGCGATCTGCTTCACCGATCCCGAGATCGTCACCGTCGGCCTGTCACCAAGCGAGGCCAGCAGCAAGGGCTTCGATGTCAAGACGGATCTCTTTCCGTTCAAAGCCAATGGCCGCGCAATGACGCTGCAGCGCGAGGACGGCTTCATCCGAACCGTTGCGCGGGCAGATAACCATCTCCTGCTTGGTATCCAGGGCGTCGGCGTCGGCATCGCCGAGCTTTCAGCCGTCTTCAGCCTTGCGCTGGAGATGGGTGCACGCCTCGAGGACATCGCGATGACGATCCACGCGCATCCGACCCAAAGCGAAGCGTTTCACGAGGCAGCATTGAAATCGCTTGGACACGCGATTCATATCTAGAACATTAGAACGTCCGCCTGGAATAGAAGCTTCTCGGACTATCGGCGCTTGTTGCGACCACGCAAATTCAGCGCCTCACGCACCTCGTCGTCTTCGACGGCGTCCCTGATCGTGCGATCCGCCAGCCCAGTCTCGACGAGCCGCTCTCCGCGATCCGGAGCGGGTGCCTCCGCCCGTCGCCTCACTGAGCTCTGCTGCGCCGCTTGACCATCCTTGTCCATTGCACACTCCCGCCGCGTTGCCCCTCAGTGCGACATCAGCAGACAGACCGCAGCCTGTTGCAGAAGGGCTTGCGTCAAGCCGCCAAAACTCCATTCTCCTAACCGGTCATGTCCAGATACAATGCTACTCTGGAGAAGTGTGCGGAGCGCTTGACCGAGATCAAACCAGCTGGCCTCGCCGACCGATGCGGCGGGGTACAAGCAAACCCCTTCTCAGGCGTCCCGCAGATGCTTCTCGATGTCGCCCACAGGGTGCTTCGTGAGATCCTTGTCCAGTTCAGCGACGATCCGACGCTTCACGTCGTCATGAAAGGCTGACCGAAGCTCCGCCAGCGTGCGGGGCGGCGCGACAACAATGAGGACCGTTGCATGTTCGCCACGAAGGAGACGCTCTGCGGCGGCCGCGACCTGCCTCGCAAAGCGTGCCTCCTCGAGCTCGTGCCAATCGGTTATTTCCACTGCACTTCGCTGCCCCGAATGCGAGCCTTTGCTGACCCGGCCGGGCCGATCGCTGCCTTGGGAATGCGCGGACGGATTCTCTGTCTCGAACACCGCCTCCGTCTTCAAGTTCGGGACCTTCTCATTGCCCTCGTTACGAAGGAACAGCGCTTTCCGTCCGTCGCCAACGAACACGACAGCCCGATGTGGTATCCTGACCATTTCGACCTCCTCGCTGCAAACCTTTAATTCCTATCGCCAGGAAGCCTGCCCTGCTTGATCCTGATCAAATCAGGCAGCGGGCGATCGGGCAGGATTATCCAAAATCGAGAGGCGATATGGAGGTTTGCCATGCAGGCACGAGACGTGATGGTCTCACCGGTGGTTACCGTTGGGCCGACCGCAACCGTCCGGCAAGTCGCACAGACCCTGCTGGATCGTCGGATCAGCGCTGTGCCGGTCGTCGATGCCGACAACAAGATTCTCGGTATCGTGAGCGAAGGCGATTTGCTGCACAGGACCGAGAGCGCAACTGAACGCTCTCCTTCGTGGTGGCTGCGCCTGTTGACCGGCGACGCCCAACTTGCGACCGACTACGTCAAGTCGCACTCGATCAAGGTGCAGGACATCATGACGCAGGATGTTGCGACAGCTGCACCCGAGACGCCCTTGCACGAGATCGCCATGGTTCTCGAAGAACGTCAGATCAAACGCATTCCTATCGTCAATAAGGAAGGCCAGCTCGTCGGGATCGTCAGCCGCGCCAACCTGCTTCAGGCTATCGCGAGCGCCAGACCAAAGCTCGAAATTTCGCTTCCCGATTCGGCCATCAGGAAGAAGTTCCTCGAGGAGCTTCGGAGGCAGCCTTGGGCTCACACCTTTAATGTAAGCGCGACGGTACAGAATGGAGTGATCGATATCTGGGGCTTCGCGCCATCACTCGACGAACGCACGGCCATTCGCGTTGCCGCCGAGGCGATCCCCGGCGTGGTGAAGGTCAATGACCATCTGCTGGAAACTCCGGCCTTCGTCTATTGACCGCATACAAACCTGCGGCTACCCGCCGAACAGCCGTTCGCTGGGGTGAGGCGCGACGCGCGAACCGCAACTCAGGTGATCGAAATGGCCACGAGCTCATCACATCCGAGCGAGTCCAGATGTTGTTGCCGAAGGTGATCGACAGCTTTGCAGGCGACCGCACAAATGCATGAAAAAGGTTGACCTGCCTCAAGCACGGGAGGCCATCACCTGATCTGCTGCTGCCATGTCATCGTGCATCAGATCTTTCCTTGAAATCGATTTGGGCGACGTCGGCCTGGTCGGCGGCAAGACTGCTTCGCTGGGCGAACTCTACTCCGCGCTCGCCTCACAAGGGATTGCAGTCCCGAACGGCTTTGCGATCACGGCCGACGCCTATCGCGAGGCGCTGTCGCGGGACGGCGTCGCGGCCGCACTTCATGGGCTTCTCGACGGGATCAACAAGAGCAACATCAGGCAGCTCGCCAGCAGGGCGGCGAAGGCTCGCGCCATCATATACGAGGCGATGGACACGCCTCATCTCCGCAAGCAAGTCGTGGAAGCGTACCGGCAACTCGAATGCGAAGCTGGGACCGGGGTTGCCGTCGCAGTGCGAAGCTCCGCGACCGCCGAGGATTTGCCGACCGCGAGCTTTGCGGGTCAACACGAAAGCTATCTCAATGTACGCGGACCCAAGGATCTGTTCGAAGCGTGCCAGCGCTGCTTTGCCTCCATCTTCACAGACCGCGCGATCTCTTACCGCATCGATAACGGCTTCGATCATTTCAAGGTCGCGCTCTCTGTCGCCGTGATGAAGATGGTTCGTTCCGATTTGGCGGCCAGCGGCGTCATGTTCACGCTCGATACCGAGTCCGGCTTCCGTGACGTGATCTTCGTGACCGGCTGCTATGGTCTCGGCGAGACCATCGTGCAGGGCCAGGTCGATCCAGACGAGTTCTACGTCCACAAGCCCACACTGAGTCAGGGATATCGCCGCGTATTGCGGCGCCGGCTCGGAGCCAAGCAACTCCGCATGATTTACAGCAAGCGTGGCGGCAGCCATGCGACGCTGACCCGCAATGTCCCTGGAGCCGAACGCCAGAAATTCTGCATCTCCGACCCGGAGGTGCTGAGCCTTGCCGAGATCGCGGTCCGGATCGAAGCCCACTACTCTCGACATGCCGGCGTCCCGATGCCGATGGACATCGAATGGGCCAAGGACGGCGCCGACGGGAAGCTCTACATCATTCAGGCCAGGCCCGAAACAGTCGCCTCACGGCGCTCCGCAGGCGTCTACGAGACCTACAATCTGAAAGCCCACGGCCCGGCAATCGTCAGCGGTCGCGCCGTCGGCGAGAAGATCGCTTCGGGACGCACGCGCCGCGTCATGACCGCGCGCGACCTCGCCGCCTTCCGGCCCGGCGAGATCCTGGTGGCGCCGGCCACCAGTCCGGACTGGGAGCCGGTCATGAAGATCGCGGCCGGCATCGTCACGGATAAGGGCGGCCGCACCTGCCATGCTGCCATCGTTGCCCGAGAGCTGGGCATTCCCGCCGTGGTGGGGGCAACGCTCGCGAGCGAAAAGATCAAGACCGGGGTCGAAGTCACGATCTCCTGCGCCGAAGGTGACATCGGCAGCGTCTATCAGGGAACGGCCGAGTTCGACGTGACGAGGACGCCGGTGAGCGAGTTGCGGCAGCCGCGTACGGCCATCATGGTGAATGTCGGCACCCCGGAGATGGCATTCCGCACGGCGATGCAGCCGCAGGCCGGGGTCGGCCTCGCGCGCATGGAATTCATCATTAGCGAGCATATCGGCGTTCACCCGATGGCATTGCTCAAGCCGGACAAGATCAAGTCAGCCAAGGCGCGTGCCGCAATCGCGCGCCTAGTGAAGGGCTTCACGAGCCCCGCCGACTTCTTTGTACAAAGACTCGCCGAAGGCGTCGGCACCATCGCCGCGGCATTCTATCCTAAGCCCGTGATCGTGCGACTTTCCGACTTCAAGACCAATGAATATGCCAGCCTGAGGGGCGGCGAAGGCTTCGAGCCCCGGGAAGAGAATCCGATGCTGGGATTCCGCGGCGCCTCTCGCTACAGCCACCCCGCCTACGCCGAAGGGTTCGCGCTGGAGTGCGCCGCGCTCCGTCTGGTGCGAAAGGAGATGGGCCTCTCCAATCTGCGCATCATGGTGCCGTTCTGCCGTACCGTCGAGGAAGGCCGGCGCGTGATCGCGACGATGGCGGCCAATGGATTGAAGCGCGGCGAAGACAGTCTCGAAATCTACGTCATGTGCGAGATTCCGAACAACGTCATCCAGATCGATGCGTTCGCGGAGCTGTTCGACGGCTTTTCGATCGGCTCCAACGATCTCACCCAGCTGACGCTGGGGGTCGATCGGGATTCCGATATCGTGGCCTTCGACTTCGATGAGCGCGATCCGGGAATGCTGGAGATGTTCCGCCAGGCGGTGGCTGGCGCCAAGCGCAACGGCCGCCATATCGGCATCTGCGGCGAGGCGCCCGCGAACTACCCGGAAATCGCGCGTTATCTGACGGGGCTCGGCATCGACTCCATCAGCGTCAATCCGTCGAGCGTGTTTCGAACCATGGCTGCCGTGTCGGACGCCGAGGCCGCTCCCCCAAAGCCGGAAACATGACGGGTTTTGCGTATTGCCGCAATCAGATCGCGGCCGGGACGGAATGAGCGTGAATATGTTCCGCCGCGGCATTCACCTTAGTCATCATCGTCGTCAGCTCATCATAAACCTGATCGTCGATGGTCACCGTGCCGAAATTGGAATCCTCGCCGTCAAAGCGGCCCTCGGCCGGTTGATCGGCATGCTCGAACCAGTGATAGCCGACCACATTCGGCTTGCTCAGGGCTGCCACGACGTAGCCCTCGAGAGCCCGGGCGCGCTGGGTCTGGGTGGGCACCCGCGGTCCGGCCCCGCTCGAATTCGGCAGGCCCGCATCATCGCCGCGGAATGAGAATTCCGAAATCAGGCACGGCCTGCCGGAGGCGGCGTAAGCGTCGATGACCGGACCCGGGTCGAAGTCGTAGCAATTGAAAGAAACCACGTCCAGGTGACGGCCAGCCGCGGCAATCACGCCGTTGAGCGGTTGATATCCGAACCGCGAGCCAAGCACGAGATGATTGGGATCGGCTGCCTTGATCGCCGAGACGCACAGTTCGAAATATTTGTCGGCCACGACGGCCACGAAGGCATCGCAATCGGCCGAGAAAGCCTCGCGAGCGGGATCTGCCAAATTGGCCTTGGTCTCGAGCGCATCGTTCAGGACGCCGGGTCGGAGTCTGACAAAAGGCGCCACGACGTGCTCCATCCTGCCGAGCTCTTCCCAAGATCGCGCTTGTGTACGCCATACCGCATTGAATTGGACAAAGTCCCGGTAGTGTGCCTGCAGAGCCGAGATAGCGGCAATCCTGCCCGGACGATGGGATGGCAGGTTCAGAAACAGCGTCAAAAGCTCATCGGTGCCGCGCCAGTCGGGCGACCAGTAGAGCTCGTTGTCGATGAAGGTACCGAGCAGGCCGGGGTCATTGCGTCGATGCCTGCAGCGTTGACGGGCGCTCACGCGGAGATGCGCCGAGAACTCGGGATCGTAGACATCCGGAAAGATCTGATCGCGGCGATGCAGGCGAAAGGACGCGCCGAGCTCCGCGGTTGGCGTGGTCGCCAGCAATTGCGATCCCGCGCTGGCGACGAGCTCATCCGACCAGCAGCCAACCGTGTTGAACTTCCAGCTTGCCAGCCGGTCGGACGTCGCGGCGCGCCAGATACGCGGACTGCCGTACTTGGCCGTGCAGGCCTTGGCGTAAGGCACGCGATCGGTCCGTCCGACGTGGTCCTGATCGAAACGGATGTTGTTGACGCCTTTGGAAAGAAAGCGGCCACCGTCGGGATCAACGAGCCAGAAGACGCCATTACGCTCGGCAACGCGAAAAAAGCCACTTCCACTGAACTCGTTGTCGACGATCCCACCCCACTTCGTTCTTTGCAACTGCGGCCCCCGGCCAGTGACCAAAACCGTCAATTAATCGCACGGTCCTGCCCGGAGCCCTTGACTCATCTCAATACCATTCGGAACCAGCCTGACTACCAATACCCGGGGGAAGAAGGCGAAAACCCCGCGAGCCCGCACGCAACGGCGTGGCCGGGCACAGGTGGAGCAGGACCACGCAGGTCGTTTGATGTCGACAATTCCATTGCCAAACACCGCCAGTCTGCGCTCCGACTTCATCTGGGGCGTTTCCACCTCGAGCTTCCAGATCGAGGGGGCTACGCGTGAGGACGGCCGCGGAGCCAGCATTTGGGACATCTACTGCCAAAACGGTACGATCAAGAATCACGATACAGGCGACGTCGCGTGTGACCACTATCATCGCTACCGCGAGGATGTGGCCCTGATGAAAGCGCTGGGCGTGCGAGCGTACCGGTTCTCGATTGCCTGGCCACGTATCCTGCCGCAGGGACGCGGAGCTGCCAACGAAGCCGGTCTTTCATTCTACGATCGCTTGATCGATGAGCTCCTGGTCGCCGGCATCGAGCCTTGGCTGTGCCTGTACCATTGGGACCTGCCGCAGGCCTTGGAGGAGCGCGGCGGCTGGCAGAATCGTGAAATGGCGACCTGGTTCGCCGACTATACGGCTCTGGTTGCAACCCGCCTCGGCGATCGGGTCAAGCGTTTTGCGACGATCAATGAGCCATCGATCTTCAGCCTGTTCAGCCGATCACTCGGCAAGCGGGATCGCAGCAGCGAAGACAAGCTCCATCGCATGATCCACAATATCAATCTGGCGCATGGTGCGGCGGTAGATGTTGTCCGCGCAAAAGTCGCCGGGGCCTCGATCGGATGCATTCACAATAGGCAGCCCTGCCGGCCGTCCAGCAGCAGCGAGGCCGATGCAGCTGCGGCGGCACGCCTGGACGTTTACTGGAACAGAGCCTTTCCGGACCCGCAATGCCGTGGTGCATATCCGGAGTCGATGCGGGCGGCGATCGAACCGTATCTGCAGCCCGACGACATGGCGCGCATTTGCCGGCCGGTCGATTGGTTCGGACTGAACCACTACAGCCCGGTCTATGTGAAGGCAGATGCGGTTTCGATGCTGGGCTACGACTTCGGCGACAAGCCAGCCGGTGTGCCCCTGACGCCGATCGATTGGCCGATCGAGCCCGAGGCTTTCAGAGACACATTGCAAGGTGCCCATGACCGGTATGGCTTGCCGATCTATGTCCTCGAGAACGGATACGGCAATTTCGACCAGCCCGACCAAAACGGCGCGGTGATGGACACAGGTCGGATAGAATTTCTGAAGGCCTATATCGACGCGATGAATTCCGCCTCCTCCCGCAGCGTCGACGTTCGCGGATATTTCGTATGGTCGCTGCTCGACAATTTCGAATGGGATTCCGGCTACAGCATCAGGTTCGGCCTGGCCTACGTGGATTATGCCTCGCTGCGGCGAACACCCAAATCCTCCTTCGACTGGTATGCCGGGCTGATCAAGGCGAGGCAGCCATGACGAAGGCAACTCCTCCAGTGCGGACCACCTTGCTCGCCGATATCGGAGGAACCAACGCCCGCTTTGCACTCCTGACGAATGGTAAGCTTAGCACGATCGCTCGTACCGCCGTCAGCGATCACGCCACCTTCCCGGAGGCGCTCACTGCCTATCTTGGTGATGCGGCAAAGGGCGGAACAATTCAGCACGCAATCCTCGCCGCGTCCGGCGCGGTGCAGAACGGCCGGTGCATTCTCACGAACAATTCCTGGGTCGTCGATGCAGGAGAGCTGCGCGAGGCCTATGGATTCTCGTTCGTGCGCCTGATCAACGACTTTGAAGCGGTCGCGCTCGCCCTGCCCCGTCTTCTCCCGGGCAGTTTGCTGCAACTGGGGGGACAAGAAAGGGTCGCCGGAGCGCCCCTCGCTGCGATCGGCCCCGGCACGGGCCTGGGCATGGCCGTCACCGTACCGCACGGCGACGACCAGATCGTCCTTTCCAGCGAGGGCGGCCATTCCACGATGGCGGGTGGCTCTTTGCGCGAGGACGCCGTCATCGCGCATTTGAGGCAACGTTTCGGGCATGTATCGTCAGAGCGCGTCCTGTCGGGCACGGGGTTGGAGAACCTCCATGACACGCTTGCGTTTCTCGACGGGGTGACAGTTCCCAAACGCCGATCGGCCGACATCACGCGGGCTGCAATCGAAGGGACTTGCCCGGTCAGCCGTGCCGCCGTTGAAATGTTTTGCGCGATGCTTGGATCCGTTGCGGGCAATTTTGCGCTCGCGGTCGGCGCAAGAGGCGGGATGTTCATCGGCGGGGGCATTTTGCGTCATATGCCCGAATATCTTGCCGCGTCCCAGTTTCGCATGCGCTTCGAGGAAAAGGGACGTCTCAAGACATTCCTGGAGCCGGTCCCCGCCTATCTCATCCTTGACGACGACGTTGCATTCACCGGTCTTCGCGCCCTGATGGAGATCGAAGGCCTTGACTGAGACGCCACCCATCCAGATCGTAACGTTGACCATCAACCCGGCCGTCGATATCTCGACTTCGGTCAGAAAGATGATGCCCTTCACCAAGATGCGCTGCGCGGAAGCCCAGCGCGATCCTGGCGGAGGCGGAATCAATGTCGCCAGGGTTCTGACGCGGCTCGGCATCGACGCGATCGCGATCTATCCGGCCGGAGGCGCCAGCGGACAAACCCTGGCGAGGTTGGTTGAACGCGAATCCGTGCAAAGCATCGTAATCCCGTCCGCGAACGATACCCGCGAGGACGTTACCATCTTCGACGAGACAACCCGCGAGCAGTTTCGCCTGGTCTTTCCAGGCGCCTCGCTCAGCAAATTCGAATGGCAGCAGTGCCTTGACGCCGTCGCGCGCATCAGCTCGCAAGCCGCATTTGTCATCGCGAGTGGCAGTCTGCCGCCTGGAATACCTGCCGACTTCTACGGAAGGGTGGTCCAGGCATCGAAAGGAGCAACCAAGGTCATCGTCGATACGACGGGCGTTTCGCTGAAAGCCGCGTTGGAGACCGGCGTTTATCTCATCAAACCCAATCTTCATGAGTTCCAGGAACTTGCCGGGATTAGCACCGAGGACGAGCCTTCGCTGCTCGAAGCCGGGCGTCGCCTGTTCGCTCGCTATCGCATTGAGGTAATTGCACTGTCGATGGGCTCGCAGGGCGCCCTGCTCCTGACGCGCGACATCGCCTTGCGCGCAAACGGCCTTCCGATCGAGCCCGTCAGCGTTTCCGGCGCCGGCGACAGCTTCCTGGGAGCGATGGTGTCCAGTCTTGCACATGACGACGATTTCGAAGCGGCTCTGCGCTATGGCGTTGCCGGCGGTTCGGCCGCGCTGCTTAGCCCCGGCACGGGGCTGTGTCTGAGAGAGGACATTCATCGTCTCGCTTCCAGCGTCAAGGTGACTGCTGTCGCCGGCTATCATTCCTAGCAAGGACGTGTATCAATCGCCGGGCGAACGCCAACTGCCTTGCGATACCAGCAGCTGGTTCGCAGAAAATTATCCGCGGCTGACGGAATGGGCCCGCTTCGGCCAACCGTGTTGCGCCGCTTCTTGTTGCTCTGGACAAGCTCGATCAATGTCCCGGGGATGACGAGCCAGCGCGTATACGCGGTTGAAGCCACGAACGAAAGGCACACCAGGTGGAAGACGAACTGCTTTCGAAACTGGAGCAGCGTCTAGGCCGGATCCACGCCCGGCAGCGGCTCGGTATCGAAGCTGATCATGAGGCCCAGATCTTCGGCCAAGGACTCAACTTCTTCCATATCGAGAACTGGTACTCTGTTCATTCTCTGATACGAAATATTCTGAAGCTGTCCGGGCTTTACTGGCGGGGCCGCCGAAATGCCGAGCGTATCACGGTGAAGTATAACACGATCGAATGTGCAAATTTGCCAGCCCTGTTCGACGGCTTCACGATCCTTCACATCAGTGATACCCACGTCGATATGAGCCATCGCGCCATGCGGCGCCTGATCGAACTGGTCCGGGGCCTGGACTATGATTTATGCGTCTTGACCGGCGACTATCGTGGCAAGACCTTCGGAGCGTTCGATGCCGCGCTGGAAGGCATGGCACAGGTCGTGGTCCACCTGAAGCAACCCGTTGTCGGCGTGCTTGGCAATCACGACACCATCAGGATGCTGCCTGGTCTGGAGGCCATGGGCATACGCATGCTTCAGAACGAATGCGCGACTATCAAGCGCGCCGAGCAGCAGATATTTGTCGCAGGGATCGATGATGCACACTATTTCAGGGTCGATAACATTGAGAAGGTCGGGTCGGAGATTCCCGACGGCGCATTCTCGGTCCTACTGTCCCACACCCCGGAAATCTACCGACAGGCGGCGCATGCCGGCTTCGACGTGCTACTAAGCGGACATACACACGGAGGACAGATATGTCTTCCGGGATCGATCCCCATCACCCTTGACTCGGTGCTGCCGCGTCGGATGGGCGCCGGCGCCTGGCGCTATCGTGACATGGCCGGGTACACGTCAGTGGGCGCTGGATCAAGCGTCGTGGCCGTGCGCTTCAATTGCCCGCCCGAAATTACGCTGCATCGATTGAGTCGACCGACCGATCGCTTCAATACGGCTGATCCCTGATGCGCAACACGTACAGCACGCGGGAGATCGCGAGCTCGCCAACGAAAAACATCAGGGCGACCACAACGATATCGCCGTGGCTCAGCCCTAGGCCCTCCCGGCAGACCACGAGGGGGAAGAGCGATTCCGGAACCTGGTCCAAACCCAACGCCTGGCTGCTTGGCGGCATGTTCATGCGCCGCTTCAAGAAGCTGGAGAACAAGTCTCCCGCCATCGCGACGATGGCCATGAGAGCTCCCAATTCGTAACCCAGCCCAAGAAGGATCCCGCCCGCCGCGGTCACGACGATCGACGCAACAATGCCGCGAACCGTCTTCGAGGCCCCGAATATCGGTCGGCCGTCGAAGAACAGAAGCCCTCCATCCAGCGCGAACGCGAATCGGGAGCCGAAGAGCTTCTTGGCCACGACCGGCGAGCCGTTTGCGAGCGTCAAAAGCAAGATTGCGTAAAGAATTGGGAACGCGGACATCAAGCATCCCGCGGACAGCATCGAATCATGGACAAACCGACACGCCGGAACTTCGTTTCAGTGCTCATGTCCGGCATTTCCTCGCGATCAAAACGTTATGAGACGGGACCACCTTTAGATGCATCGGCGAATGTAGGGGCGATTGATCTCCCACAATTCCTCCAGCAACCCTCGCGCGGCATCCTCCGAATTTATGACGGGATCGATCAGCAGTGCCTGCAGTGCGAGTTCCTTTGAGCCCTGCATAGCCGCCTCGACCGCGAGCTGTTGAACACCGACCTGGATTGCCATCAGCCTGGAGACCGGTTCCGGAAGCGGTCCCAAGGAAACCGGGTGAATTCCTGCGGCATCTGCAACGACGGGCACTTCGACTGCCGCATTAGCCGGCAGATTGGGGATAATTCCGCAGTTGTGGATGACGGCCGACTCGATCAGCTGCTTGCGGTCATGAAGCACCGAAGCAATGATCGTTGCAGCGCGTTCGCCGGAGGGCTGCAACCACCACGATGGAATTGATGCCCTGCCAGCGAGGACATCATCGATCAGTCGTACCAGCTTGCCGCGTTCGTCCTCGTCCCAGCCGAAGTTGTAACCGCCCTCGCCCGCCTCCCATCCGAAAGACAAATACTCGCCGACATGGGCATCGCCACAACCAAGCCAATGGCCAAACGCGCGCAGCAGCTTTCGTGTCAGCGGCGCAATGGACGCCTCAACGCTCTTTTCCTTCTCCTTGAGAAGCGGATAGAGATCGGCGCCAGTGTCGCGATCGCGGATCTGCATGAGGCACTGAAAATGATTCAGACCGGCGGCCCAGACATCGACCCGGTCCTCTGGCAGGCCCAGTATCGAAGCCACCTGCCCGCGTGCCAAAAAGATGCCATGGCATAGGCCCAGGCTCCGAATCCTACTGTGCTGGCCCAGGGCGAGAATGATCCGGCTCTCCGGATTGGAGAAGTTGATGAACAGCGCTCGCGGGCAGCGCCGTTCCATCTCTCGCACGAAGTTGAAGACAACCGGCAATGTCCTCAACGTGAAGAAAAGTCCGCCCGGCCCGCCATTTTCGCCGAGCGTGTGGCGAATCCCGTATTTGCGCGGCACTTCGAAATCAAAGCGCCACAGTCGGTTGCGATCGATCGCTGTCGAATGAACAACGAATTCCGCGCCGTCCAGCGCCGCGCGCCAGTCCGTCGTCGATTCGATCCTCAACCCCGCCCCGGTCTTCTCATTGAGCAACTGCGCCAGGCGCAGCGAGCGATCAAGCCGCTCGATGTTTCTGCCCACCAGGATCAACTCGCTGCCCGCAAGATCGGACGTTGAAAACAGGTCGCGAAACATGCTCATGCCAAACGCCGCGCTGCTGGCGCCCAGAAACACGATCTTGCTCTTCGAGCGCATCTCAATGCTCCGGTATTTCTTGGCCAGCATGCGTTCTTGTCCAAAGCTGATCTTGAGCAAAATCAATGTCCGCTGCATTGGGTCCTTATATTCTGCCGGTACCCAGGCGAGCGGAGATCGACATGCCCCACAAGCAGGTTCTGTTTCACTCTGCCGCGCGCGAAAAGGTTCTGCGCGGGGCAACCCTTCTGGCTGACGCTGTGCGGGTGACGCTGGGGCCAAAATCCAAATCCGTTCTGATCCAGAAGGGCTGGGGTACGCCGATCGTCTGTAATGACGGCGTCACCATTGCCAAGGAATTCGATCTGAAGGATCCCGAGGAGAACCTGGGTGCGCAGGTGCTCAGGCAGGCGGCCGAACGGACCGGCGATGTCGTCGGCGACGGCACCAGCACCGCGACGATCCTGGCCCACGCCATTCTCGCCGAAGGCGTTCGCAACGTCGTTGCCGGCGCAAGCGCGATCGATCTCAAGCGCGGCCTCGATCGTGCGGCGCGAGCGGCCATTGACGCACTGCGTGCGAGTTCGCGGCCGGTGAAGGCACAGGCAGAGAAGGCGCAGGTCGCGGCGATTTCAGCCCATAACGACGCTTCGATCGGGGGCCTTGTGGCGGAGGCACTGGAGAAAGTCGGCGGCGACGGTGTCATTTCGGTCGAGGAATCCAAGACCACGGAAACGGCGCTCGACATAGTGCAGGGGCTGAAATTCGATCGCGGCTTTCTCTCGCCTTATTTCGTCACGGACGCTGAGCGGATGGAGGCCGTGCTCGAGGATCCGTATGTCCTGCTTTGCGATCACAAGATCGGAGCGTTGCGTGATGTGGTCGACTTGCTCGAACAGGTCGCGAAGTCAGGACGTCCATTGTTGATCATCGCCGAGGACATCGAAGGAGAGGCCCTGGCCACCCTGATCGTCAACAGGCTGCGAGGTATTCTCAAAGCATGCGCAGTAAAAGCACCGGGCTTTGGCGATCGCCGCAAGGCAATGCTGGAGGACATCGCGATCCTGACAGGTGCGCAGGTGATTTCGGACGACATCGGCCTAAAGCTCGAAAATGCGGGCCTTGCCCAGCTCGGCCGCGCCGCACGCGCGGTCGCCGACACCGAGAACACGACCTTGATCGGTGGCGGTGGCGACAAGAGCCGCATTGAGGCGCGGGTGCAACAGATCCGCCGGGAGATCGAGAAGACGAAAAGCGACTATGACCGGGAGAAGCTCCAGGAAAGACTGGCCAAGCTTTCCGGCGGCGTCGCCGTCATCCGCGTCGGCGCTCCGACGGAAACTGAAATGAAGGCAAAGAAGGAAGCGCTTGACGACGCCATCAGCTCGACCAAAGCAGCCGTCGCGGAGGGCATTGTGCCCGGTGGCGGATTGGCGTTGCTCCGTTGCATCGAGAAGGTCGGCCAGGAAGAAGAGCACTGCGAGGGCGACGAAAGAACCGGCGTCCAGATCCTCAAGCGCGCACTTGAGGCGCCAGCGCGCCAGATTGCCGAAAACTCCGCCACGGACGGCGGCGTGGTCGTTGCCCGCATGCTGGCGAGCCGGGACAACACCGGGTTCGACGCCGCACGCAAGGAATATGTCGATCTGGTTGCGGCTGGGATCGTGGACCCCGTCAAGGTGGTTCGAACCGCCCTCGAAAACGCAGTTTCGGTGGCGAGCATCTTGCTGCTCACGGAAGCAACGATGACAGAGATTCCGGAGCCTAAGCGAGAGCGGTTGACCGAGACGGACATGGCCATGTGATCCAGCGCTTATCAACCACACCTGATGATACGCGCCCAAATCCTCCAGTCGCATGCGTGCTACCATGAAAATCGTCGCACGAGACCCGCTTTGGTCTGCCACGGGCCCACCAACTGCGAGGCGCGCTCTGGCACCGCAAGGCAAGGACGTCGCACACTGCTGCTGGATCATGCGGCGGCCTGGTGTGAGGGATTGCAGTCAAGCTCCTTGGATCTTCCGGCGACGTCGAACGCAAAAACGTGCTCATGAGACCGGTACGAGTGACGCACGAGATAATGATGCCGCCGTGCCAAGGATTGAGATCGTGCAACGTGATTGCCAGATGATCCCCGAAAGCGATCGACCCAATCGGGACGAAGTGCCTCGCGGCTGATAATGGATTTGACGCGCCCGTCACAGCAGCCGCAGCGAACCACGGCCTCTTCGGCAAACATGTCCAAGTTGGCTTCGATATCGCTCGCGCGGTAGGCATTTAAGCCAACCAATCGCAACGGCCATCGGGTCAAACGACAGTTTCTTACCTAAAGAGTATTCAAAAACAACACAATTTCAAGTCGAACAAGTCCCTAACTCTCTTTATTTCTTGAATTAGTTGTTCTCTAATACCTCACGCGACCTCGGCCACATGCGGAAGCGCATCGGCGGCCGGTCCCGAGGCAGAGTCCATGTTAGACAGGTCTGCGAAGCACGGGATATCCAAGCGCGTCCGGCTTGTGATCATCGATCGACAACCGGTCGTTCTACACGGACTGAAGTCGGTATTGGGGACACAGCGGGACTTTGAGGTTGTCGCATCATGCCGTGATGGCACTAGCGGCCTCGAAGCGATTCGGAATTTGACGCCCGACGCCGCGCTCGTTGCTGACACGCTGCCAGATCTGACGGTGTCCGGGATCCTCGCCATTACAAAAGCTGAGAATCTTTCCACGAGATTGGTGTTCTTTACAGAGTTCGAGCCCGAACCCGACCACGATCTTACCGCAGCTCTTGCTGCTGGCGCCTGCAGCGCGATCTCGAAGCATGCTTCGCCTGCCACTCTGTTGCACCAATTGAGATTAACAACAAGGCGGAGCGTAAAGCGGAGTGTATCGCCCGAGCAGTTTGATCTTTCGCCAACCGGCAAGGAAGTCGTCACCGGCGGCGAAATTGAAAAGATGCTACAGCAATTGACGCACCGGGAACGCCAAATTGTACGATTGGTATCAGAAGGAAAGTCGAACAAGGAAATCGCGCGCGAGCTGAACGTTTCGCCGGGTACCGTCAAAGTTCACCTTTACAACATATTTCAGAAGCTTGAGATCACCAACCGAACTGTGCTCGCGGCCCTCGCATTGTTGCGGCCCCGCTCCGGATTAGGCACGCTCTCGATCGTCCTTCTGGCGCTCGCAGTTGCAGACAAACTCAAGGGATCGGAAGCGAACGACATCGCTCCGGATGATAACGGCATCGGCCATACTGGAGAGCACGCCGGATATGGGCCATGGAAAGGAGCTATTCTCCGGGACCAGTTCGCCTGGGAAAGCCGCGCGGGGCCTCCGCTCACCCAGAGAGATTCTCTGGTCAGGCCGAACTCAGCCCCGACATCCATAGAAACGCTGCGCACGACTGAGCAATCTACAGTCTCGAAGCAATGGACATACCACGGCCCTGTTGGATCAAGCACGCCCAGTCTTCCTGCGCCCTTGCTGCGAGGAACCCGCGACACCCAACTTGGCGATCCGTCACCCGAACATCGTCTTCCGCAGCTTACTTCCGATCCAACGTTCGGATACGGTGGGTATGGCACCTTCGCCGCTCTCGTCGGTGCGCTGATCTACGCCGTGAACGACCCCCATCTCGCCGAGCAGACGTACCACACGGATCGCGCATCGTTTGACAGCTTCGTAGTCGCCGCCACCAGTGCTGACGCCAATCTTGTAGCCAACTCACCCCGTGGCCTCGCTTCGCCTCAGTTCCGTCTACCTTCCGCAGTGGTCACGACTGAAAGAGAAAGCGCCGTTGGAGAAAACGCTCGGGGCCAAATTGGTCATGGCGCCGGGGGTGACACCCTCCAGAAACCTGCTGGCTTGGTGGACGCTGGGCACGATGCCAGCATTGGCGGATATGGCCGCGATCAAGCCATGGAGAGCAAATCTAGCGAAAATGTTGCTCATGGCTCCCGGGCCGATTCCGATTCTACCTCTGCCGACTTTGTCTTCAATTTCGGATCCGGGTCCAGCAGGATCAATCTTGCGGCTTTCGGAGGGCTCGCCTGGTTGCATATGACAGCAGCAACCGGGTCTGTGCCGCCACATACACTCGCTTGGATCTATCACTCCGCGACCAACGAAACGATCGTGTATGTGAATTCGACCGATCGTGTTCTTGATATCGGGGATCGCGACCTGCTCGAACTCCATCTGGAAGGGATAGTTTCTATCGCGGCCTCGGATTGTGTCGCCCAGGAAGAAGTCACAGTTGCCGCTGTTACCTTGGAGCAACTCCAGGAAACACTGTTATCGGCAACCGCACTGAATGACACTCCTCAAAGTGCGGACGATGACCATCTTGGTATCGGGGCAAGCAGAGGCAAACTCACGGAGGTCGGAGCTGGGACCCTTTTCGCAGATGACAGTTTTCAGGTTCAATTCGGGCAGGCTCGAACCGACTTCCCGGCGGCGACGAGGTTCAGAGCTCCCGATGGCGGTACGGCGGGTGCAACGCAAGAGCCCGACGGTGCGTCCGCCGTTTCGGCTCACGCATTGTCGATCGAGCTTGCCCTTGGCGCGAGGGTGACGGCGACTGAAAATCCCTCATTGGAGAGTGAGCAGGTCAATGCTGACACCGGAATTTTATCGACCGGGTCCAGTGATATTGTCGGGCAGAGCGTTGCAACGCCTGCTGATGCGAACCGCGAGCAGTCACAGCACGCTTTGGAGGCAAGATCAGCAAACGAGGCAACCGCGGGGTCGAGCGCAGCCGGCATCAAACCAGGCAACGACGTTGGAAATGATGCCGAACATCACACTCCGACACCGGATGTTGCGCAAGCATCTTCGAAGGCGGCAGAAGCAGGCAACGTGAAACATGAAAGCTCCGGACACTCAGATTCTGCAAACGCGCCGGAAGCAGCTGACGTTATGCCGCCGGTTGGCGGCAACACCGGAGGTGGTCATCTGCAACATAGTTCGGAGCCGAAATCTGCAAAGGCGGCCGCCGCGGCGTCGAGCGAAGCCGGCATCAAACCAGGCAACGACGTCGGAAATGATGCCGAACATCACACTCTGACATCAGATGTTGCGCAAGGATCCTCGAAGGCGGCAGAAGCAGGCAGCGTGGAACATGGGAGCTCCGGACACTCGGATTCTGCAAACGCACCGGAAGCAGCTGACATTGCGGAGCCGGGCGTCACAATCGGTGGCGAAGCCCAGCAGGCCACGCCCTCTGCTGTGATCGTTCCAGAGGCCGCACAGTCGGCTAGAGCCGCATATGAGACAGGCGGTACAGATAAAGAGCCGGCGTTCCGCTTCGATAGCGCGTCAGCTTCCTCCACTCTCGGCGCGGCGGTTGAGCACAGCGAGCTCAATATTCCGATCGATCTGCGCGCTCCGCCGAGTCAGCAAGAGACCCTCGGGATGATCGTCAGCATAGTTCCGGACGAGCACGCGCCCAACCACGGCAATCACGGTCCGCATGTATCCGCGCCCAATGACTTTCTGATTTAGAGCGTTGCATTGTCGTTGACCAGAGATCGGCAAGCACGCGACAGCGATGAGCTTACCGGCCGGGTCTTCTGATCTGGAGCGCCCCGACAAGCCTGCTAGGAGGAGCGAAAGCCCGACGGCATCGTTCGCCAGATTTTATCATTGAGGCAATAGGCACAGCGCCCTCGAATATGTCTTCGGCGGCACCGCCCTAGACGAGGGACGTCGGGTCATCGGACTGGACAATATCAACCATTACTACGACCTGCCCTGAGGCATGCTCGGCTTGGCATTTTTGCGCGAGGTCCCTCGGTTGCTGCATATAGATCTTGGTGATCGCAGGACAGGACGGGGCGTCTGAGGCATTTTCGCGACGGACCGCGATGTATGACCAAGCTTCCTTACCAAAGATTGCGGCCCCGGGGGTAGGATTCGCAGGCCGGGGCCGCAAAGCTGCGCCGAAGTGGGCTCCGTCGACGCACTGTCATGGTAATCACAGAGGAGCAGGCGTTCATTCTGAATTCTTGATCATTCACATCAACTTGGAGGTACCCATCCATGATGATGTCTTGGCCTGGAATAGCGACATGCCACGTTTCCCATTGTGGCGCGACAAGCCCGTCTGATGCATAGCGCTCGGTGCAGTCATCGGAGGGTTCGCATTGTCCGGAGACATCGATGCCGCGGTGTTTCTTTCATATCCACGACGGAGCTTCAGTTCTAGATGACGTCAGGCTGGATCTTTGGACATTTTCGCCGCGCGGAGCGCAGCGATTGAACTTGGCGGCGAGTTGCTCAAGAATGACGTGGCGGATCCCTCTTAGCTCATGTCGCCTGGCAGGTTGAGGTGAGCGACAGCCCCGGGCTTGGCGGCCGTCGCTGGTCATTCGCCAGTTCTCAGTCGCAGGATGACTGACAAACCTGCATCCCCGGCATCCAATGCGGAGCATGGTGTTCAGCTGCGTTTCGGCGAAAATTGCTTCATGTTGCGCCGCGTTCAAACGCTAGACGATGTGTTAACGCTCTCCGGTCATCGGATCCGGTTTGGCCCGCGCAGGTTTGTCCTCCGCAGCATGGGCGCGGTCATCGTGGGAGATGGCGAGGGCAGCAAGCGCCGTGCGATTGCTGACTGCGAGCTTTTGGAAGACATTGTGCAGGTGCACCTTGATCGTGCCGTCGGCAATATTGAGTCGCCGGCCGATCTCCTTGTTGGAGAGACCACGAGCGACAAGGCGTATGATCTGCCGCTCACGCTCGGTGAGCGCCGCGAGTGCGGTTTCCGGATTCCGACTCTGCTCCCGAGCTTGGGCTTGAGCAGTGGGCGGTCCCGGCACGACAGTCTCACCATTGGCGATCGCCCGCAAGCATTGCACCAAGGCAGGGCCCGCCATCTCCTTCAGAAGAACACTACACCCCATCGGGAGGGTCGGCAGAACATCACAATCCTCGCTGGCCCCGAAGAACGCCAAACGCGTCGATCGAGCTTCCGGACCGCTGAACGAGTTCAATAGCGCCGCATCCACGATCGCGATGTCGGGCGCGAGCGTCGATATTGCTTCGATGCAACTCGCAGCATCGCCGCAGGACGCAACGACCTCAAAGTCGGATTCTGAAGCAAGGATACTCGCGAGTCCTTGCAAAACTATAGGATGTTGGTTCGCAATAACTAAAGTCGCACGACGCATCGGCGCTCCTTAATCTGCCGCCCAAAATACGCCTAGTGAAGCTAAAACACTTATCGAAACCGATCGTTCAAAACGGACTTTCTATCAAGAGTTGTTACTCGGCGCCAGACAAAACCCAGGACAACCACCGCACAAGCCTGAACAAGCTCCGACAATACATGAATTTTCTGGACCCAAAGACCGTATGAATCCGGGGTGAATGCACAACCACCTAGTTTCAGCGCAAGCTTGGCGATGGCGAAGAGCGCTGCTAGCGAGCCATTATGGCTCATGACCGGACATTCGAAAGTTGAGTAGATATCGTCGCTCGCGCTCAGATCAAATATTTGGTCAAGCTACCAAGTATCGGTCGCCGTGCTCAAGGCCGGACGCAATCTATAACGAAAGGCATAGTTGCGCCTATGACGAAAGGTATAGGCATAATCGAAATATCGGGCCTAACCTTATCCAGTTCTTAAACGGAGGCTAGCGAGAGGCCTTCTTCTGCCAATCGGAAATTCCTGCGCGGCAGTCAGTCGAGTGTGTCCCTATCAATGCGCCGTTCGGTCACTTTGCGGCGCTGAAGTTGTTCGATCAGAATGCGGTCATTCGCTGCTGAGGCTAGCATGTCAGGATCGGCCGAAACCGAGCTCAAGTTTCCGCCGGGCTCACGAATTCAAATAAAGCCAGCAGCCGGTCCTCGACTGGCCGGCAGGACCGGCACTGTGATGGGGGCTGGATACTACACCAAGAGCCTTCGCGTGATGTTAGACGGCTCGAAGGGTCCAATTACTCTTCATATGGACTACGTAGCCCTGATCGGCACGTGAAGCGAATCGCATCTGCAGCCACGTTCCGGCATGTGGCCTTCTTCAACGAACGATGCGCCGGTATACAGTTGTGAACCCGCGCGGTGCGGTGATGTAAGTACAGCTATTCGAATCGGTACCACGGCAACAAGCGTCGGATGTTCTCACAGACAACGAGCAACGGCACGTCTCACCGCTAAATCGCTCCGGAGGCTGATCGATACAGCTCGTGAACGCCTTACGACGAACGCCAGCGAATATCCTAAGTCGGCGTGGCGTTCCGGAGCGCTTCTCTGGCCCACCGAGTACACTGCTTGCGCGCTATACGCATCAAATTCTCTTGTGAGCTGACGGGTGTTCTGTCCGTTTCGATCCTTTCGAAAGGGCATTGCCAACTTTTCCTGATCCGATTCACATACACAAATGTCTTGCCCGGGGCTCGTTCGTACGATTGCTCCTCTTGAGCCCACGAGCAGGAGTCCTAATCGGTGGCCAACCTAACGGTATCACAGAGCAGATTTTTCATTCGAATGGGTGGCAAAGGTTGGATGGTGTACGATCGCGAAAGGAGAGGACCGGCGTTACTCGGGATGGATCTTGCGGAAAATCTGACGAAAGAGCACGCAAAGCACATTCAAGATCTACTGGCCCCAGCAGGAAAAGGCAGCGCTGAGGTCCCTGAGCGCTGCCCAGGGATAAGAGCAATCAGGAGGTAAGCGATTTGGCATCGCTCCTGACCTGACTGCACGTTACCATAATGTAGTCAGGGTGCGTCCAACGCGAACCTCGGCGCTTTGCGAACGCGGCGATCGGCAGTTCAGCACAGACCGTCCTCCGAGAGAAGCAGGCGTCAGCGCAACAGCCATTCCACATGTAGAAAGGCTTCTATCCAGAAACAATGCAAACTGCCTTACTTCAGCGAAATTACGATCGCACTAAGATTGGCAGCCATCTCCAGTCCGGCTTTTGGTCCTTGCAGAATCATCACGACGCCGTTGTCGTTTCGTAGCTGGATGCCACCCACGCCGCCGACGAGGGAGCCACCACCGCCAACCGAACTGTAGGTGCCTGCGAAGTCGCGGACATCTCTGATGCCGGAAGCCCAGCCTTCCAGGCGACCGACGGTAGCGCCCGCCGTAATCCCGAGGCTCATTCCTGTGACGCGAAAGGGGTAGCTGCGGCCGCGATAGCTCAATACGCCGCTGCCGGCGCCGCCGCCTACCAGCAGACCGGCCTTCACGATCTTGACCCGGACGTGGCCAGAGGCCTGCGCAAACGAGGGGCTCGCCAGGATACTCACCGCAAACAAACAGATCGCTGCAAGGCGAATGGTCGACCGCAAGGCACTCATCATGTCAGGGTTTCCCAGCGTCGACCTTCTTCCAAGTCTGGTCGGGATCAAACAGCGTGAGGCGCTTGGCCACAATGTCGGTGCGTTTGCCGAGATCCTTCTGGTAGACAACGCCGGCATGATTGACCAGGAAGGTCATCACGCCGGAATTGCCGTATTCGGCCGGCCAGGCGATCAGCGCAAAACCGCCGATCATCTTGCCTTTGATGACGTAATTCACGGCACCGCCGGGGGCATCCGGTCCCTGTCCCTTCAGTATCCGGAAGTAATAACCGTGATAGGGCATCATCCCCTCCCCGGCCTTGTAACCCTCGCTTGAGGCTTGCGCCGCAAGCGGCCCAAGCGGGCTCGGATCGCTGTCGTCACGCCAGAACAGGCCGTCCTTCTTGCCGGGCGAGGAGACGATGTGCTGCGCGTAGACGCCGGCGCCCTCGCCGCGGTCCTTGTCGGCATATTCGTTCTGCGCATCGACGTAAGCGAGCGCGGTCTGGATCGCGTCGAGCTCATTGCGCCCGATCCGACGGCGAAGCACTTCGATCCGCCCCTCGTCGGTGTCGAATTCCCATCCGGCCTTGGTATTGACCAGCGGAATCGGGAACGGAAAATCATCCGCTCCCAGGAGCAAGGTCGCAGTTTTGTTGCCTTCCGCCTTGATGCCGTGCTTGGCATCATACATCGAGCTGAAGCGCTGGCGGATATCGTTGTCTGCGACCTCGTCGCCGGAGGAAACGATGTCCTCTGCCGACCTGCCGAGCACTTTCAGGATGCCGGCCGGTCCGCTCTTGACCGCGGCCGCAAGCGCGGCGGCCGCATCCTCCGGCGTCTTGTAGGATTGCTGCGCGTGGGATGCCGAACCGAGAAGCGCCAGCGCCGTGATGCCCGGCAATACCGAGCGATAGAACGATTTAAGACCCGTCATGGCATCACCTCCGCGGGAAGCTTCGCACCGTGAGCAAGCCAGTCGCGGTAAGTGCGGAATGTCAACCCGAGCTTCTCGTAGTAGACGCGCAGATAGCCGTCGCTGCCGCGTGTCACTGCGTCAGGCTTCACCTGCTCGACCTCCTGCGCCATCACGCCGACATAGGCCTTGTCGCTGCCGATATAGCTGAAGCGGTAGTAGCCGAGGCCGTTGCCGAGGTGCCCGAGAAGGACGATGTCGTGCTTCAGCGCGATATCGGAGCGCCGGCCACCGCCGCCTCCGCCGCGACCGCCTCCGCCACCTCCGCGGAAACCACCGCCTCCACCTCCGCGCATCGCCGCGCCGCCCCCACCACCGCGCGGCATGCTGGCCATGCTGGCGCGACCGCGCGCGGATGCCGCTGCCGCCGAGCGGCCGGAGGAGACGCTCATCGCGCCGCCGCGATTGCCGCCACCACCGGAGCGGTTCGCGGCCTTTGCACGATCGCCGCCGCCCTTTCCGGCCTTTGCGCGGTCGCCGCCGCCTTTGTTGCCGCCTTTGGCCCGATCACCCGTGCCGCCCCGATCACCGCCGCCCGGCCGGTCGCGCGTACCCGCACTCGGGCGATCTCCCCGATTGCCGGTGCGATCACCGGCACCACCACGATCGCCGGCCCTGTCGCCGCCGCGGTCGCCCGCTCGGTCTCCCGTCCCCTGGTTGGGGCGCAGCACCTGTTTGCCGTCACGACCACGGAAGTCCATCCGGTCCGACGCGCCCGCCTTCAGATTGTTATTGCCGAATTTCTGCTGAACGTTCGCGTTGTTGTAGCGCACGCCCTGTCGATGCGCCGGATTGTGCTGCCAGCCGTTGCCGATGTTCGTCGTCCGGTGATTGACGTAGACGTTGCGGTTGCCCCAGTTGCAGCCACCGCCCCAGTAATTGCCCCAGCGTCCGATCGCCCACGCCGTGCCGAAGGCGATGCCAGCTGCGACCACTCCAGCACCAATATAGGACGGATAGCCCCAATAGTAGGGCGGATACTCGGCATAGGGCCAGCTCCCGTAGACGGTGGCCGGATCGTAGTACGGCACGTAGATCGCAGCGGGATCGGCTTGCTGGATCACGACGACCTGCTTGCCTTCCTGAGTCTGGATGCTGACCTTCTGCTGCTTGGTGGTGACCAGCTTCTTGTTGTCATAGGCCTTGGTACGCAAGCGCTGGATCGCATCCATCACATCCGGCTGCTGGGCGAGAAAGGCATCGCCAAGCTTCTTGGTCCAGTCGAGCTGGTCGCTCATCATGGTCAAGACATCTGCGGTGCTGGCCAGCGCCTTGACGCTGTCGTCCCAGCCCTGCTTGTCCACCTCCGTCTTCAGCGCGTCGCCTTTGAGATGCTTGCGTTCCTTCAGCCAGCGATCAGCCTGAACCACCTCCAACGGATAGGTCGAGGCGGCCAGCACGTTGGCCAGCAATTCGTCGGGATAGAGCGCAATCGGCGCGACCAGAGCTTCGAGTTGTTCGGGCTTGAGGAGCTCAGCCGTCGGCGCTGCGGGACTTGCCGGTTGCGCCTGCGGGGCTGGTCCGGCCGACTTGTCAGTTGTCTGGGCCGACACGCAAACCGGCGCGGCCAGCACCAGCGCCAGCGCGAGCAACGTCTTGCCGCAGCGGATCATCGCATCCTCCATTTCAGTCCTGCCGGTAAGCATGAGACCGAGAGAGGGACGTTCATTGACAAAAATCAACGAAACAGGAGCGTCGCCCATTGCAGCGCGGGATGCTAACTCGCGATCGGGAGGCGAACCGTGAACAGCGCACCGCCAAACGGCTGGTTCTCCGCGGAAATCGTGCCGTGGTGCGCCTCCACGATCGTTCGCACGATCGCCAGCCCCATGCCCATGCCCTCCGGCTTGGTGGTGAAGAAGGGCTCGAAGATGGTTTTGAGATCGGCAACTGCGATGCCTGGTCCCGTGTCGCCCACCCGGATCTCGGCAGAATCTGCGGAGCGCCCCATCGTGACACTGACTTCGCGCTTGCCTGCCTGGCTTTCCGATATCGCCTCCAACGCGTTGAGGATCAAATTGAGAACGACCTGCTGCAGCTGCACAGGATCACCCTTGACGTGCAGCTCCATCTCCGGCGGAGCGTAGAACGCCAAGGCGATATTGCGCCGCGCGGCCACATCACCGACCAGGCCGATCGCTTCCCGCACCGTTTCATTCAATTCGATATCCTTGATCTCGAACGGCGCCTTCTTGAGCACGCTGCGCAACCGGCGGATCACCTCGCCGGCACGCTGGTCGTCACGCCTGATGTCGGCAAGAATCTCGCCGATTTCGACAAGATCGGGCGCAGTGCCCCTCAGCATCAGCTCTGCCGTCTCCGCGTTGGTCAGAATCGAACCAAGAGGCTGATTCAGCTCATGGGCGATCGATGCGGTCAGCTCTCCGACCGCTGCATAGCGATTGACATGCGCGAGCTCGGCCAGGCGCTCTCGGGATTCGACTTCGGCAAGGCGTCGCCCCCGACGCTCATGAAGCAAACCGCTGATGAGCCCTGCCTGGATGAGGATCACCGCAGCGATCAGAGCCAGCTGCCAACGGTGTTCCTTCCAAATGCCAGGCTCCCGGAACAGGACCTCGCTGCCCTTAGGCAGGTTGCTCTCGCTGATTCCCCATCGCTGTAACTCGCGCCAGTCGTACTTCGGTGCAGCATACGCAATCGGCTCGATCTTGACGTCTGCAGGCTTCTCGCCCCCGAGGATGCGGAGGGCCGCATCGGCGGTCTTTTCGCCCAGTTCGGGAATGGAATGCATGGGACCGCCGACGATGTCGCGTCCGAAGAACGACTCCTCGAAGCAGAATATGGGAGCATTGGCGACAGCACGGAGCCGGTGCAGCGCGCGATCGCCGTCATGGACGACGCCGGCCGCATCGACGGACATCAAGCCCCAAAACAGTACCGTATGCGGGGGAAGCGCCGAGGCCCGCTTCAAGATCTCGTCGAACGGCAGATCACCGTACCAGACGAACGAGACACGATCTTCGAGCGGCTCGACGTCCTTCTTGACCTCTTCAAGCCAGAATTTTTCCAACGCGGACGCACCGATAACGAGGGCGATCGTCCGCGTATCCGGCAGCACCTGAAGAGCGTTGCGGAATGCCGCGACAAAATCGTTGCGAACCGAAAC
Organism: Bradyrhizobium sp. CCBAU 51627; assembly: GCF_028128765.1. Lineage (GTDB taxonomy): Bacteria > Pseudomonadota > Alphaproteobacteria > Rhizobiales > Xanthobacteraceae > Bradyrhizobium. Next base: position 50,316 of record NZ_LBJG01000022.1, on the reverse strand, counting down.
AACCGTGTCCCGCTCGGTCAGGCTCGCTCGGTCGATCAGCCGCTCTTCGACCGTTGTGAGGACCATCGGCGCGTTCGGAAACAGCTCCGCTCGATGCTTCTGCACGAACCCAGCGGCAGGTCCCCCGATGCTCATCACGATATCAGGCGGACGCCCCTGGTACATAGAGCGAAGATATTCGACGAAAGGGCCTTCAGCACCTGGCTCGGTGAACCGCGCGGTGAGCAGCGTATGTTCCTGAATGTCGAGCGGCCAGGGCGAGCGCTGCTCGAGATTTGTCTTGATGCTGCGCGCGTACTCGCTCCAGGGCAGGAAATCCCGCCCGAAGGAGTGCAGCAACAACACGCGCTTGGGTGCGCGGCTATTGACCTCGCCCTGTCCGGCAGCATTAACTGGCCCCACTCCAAGATACGACCAAACCGCCAAACCGAGACACAGCAGCGCAACCTCGGCTACGCGCCGCTTGGCCGACGCAACGGAATTGCGCCCGGTCATGGTATCTCTCCGACGACCTCCTGCGGACCGCACCATCACAGCACATTTGGGCGCAGCTGCGCCAGTACCTGTTGCACCGGCGCTGTTCTCGACCGCCTACTGCGACGGACAACGGTGATACCTGATCTCCATGTCCTCCATACCTGGAAAGAGCCGAGCGATGCTGTCTGCGTCCAAGGCCTTCACGCTGAACTGAACACTGGACAGCATGATGTCGGTGGCGCAGGCTGCAATCAGGTTGACGCTGGTGCCATTGTCTTTTCTGGCTTTGACCTTGCAGCGCGCGAACTTGCCTATGAGCTGATCGCCGTCGACGATGAAGCCGCCGCCATAGACCTCGGACATCTCGGCGAAACCGAGCTTTCCTCCTTCACGGGTGAACACCTTCTCGCACTGATCGGCGCTGGTGGCCCAGGCGCCGTTCAGATCGACCGCACCGGCGCGCCCGGTTGATCCGAATATTGCGGACATTGAGAGCGCGACTGCAACGACCGACTTCCCAAATCCAGACATCCACGAATTCCCTTCAAATCAGTTTTGATTAGTGGCCACCGCTGAAGATCAGCGTCTTGAACGGCAGCAACAGAGCCTGGATCCGCAGCAACAGCGCGTGGACGAAGCCGATCGCGTCGACGGCATGGAGCACGATCCGCCGGCCGGTCGACGTCTTGGGATCGACGATCTCGTCATGATTGCTGGTGTAGGCGTTCACGATGCAGGCGCTGCCGGCCGTCACGCCGTCTAGGCCGCCTTTGTAAAGCGGCTCGAGGAACACCAGGATCGTCCCTGGCTTCGCGAGGTTCTGCGCCTCAATGAGCTGTTCGCCGGTCCGAAATTGGCCGGCCGCGATGTAGTCCTGCACGGAGGTTACCACCAATGGAATCACGGCCCATGGCTTGGAGACGCAGGTCGCCTCGGCGACCATGCCCTCCTTCATCACGCCTGCTTCGATCTGGCCGAAGCCAGCCTGCAGCCGCTCGCGGCCGGAACCTTCAGGAATCAAAACTCCGGCGGGCCGCATCAGCTGATTTACGACATCACCAGCGCGAACGAGAAATTGCTCGACACGTCCATCGACGCCGGCACGAACGAAGGTCTTGTCGAGTTCGACCTGCGCCTCGGCCAGTGAGGCCTCAGCGCTCGCCTTCTGTGCGGGCAGCAGCGTCGACACCTGCAAAGTCGCCGTTTCCTTCGCAGCGGTCGCGGCGTCGATCCCGGCCTGACGCTGGTCGACCACGACCTGGAGCTTCTCGATGTCACGCTGCGGCACGATCCCGGGATTGCGGCGCTGCAGCTCGGTCTTGACGTCCAGCTCGTCCTTGGCCTGCTGATAGTTGGCCCTCGCCTCCTGGATCTGCGCCTCGGCCTTGACGACGTCGGCTTTTGCCGACGCCATGGACGCATCCACCTCGACGACCTTGCGCCTGGCCGTTTCCAGCGCTGCCGTCTGTCTTGAATTGTCGAGCCTGAAGAGGACATCTCCCTGCTTCACGGCCTGGCTGTAGCCGATGTTGACCTCCGCGACACGGCCCGATCCTTCGGGCAGGATCGGAACGGTTCGGAACAGCAGCGCCGCGTTTGAGGTCGCCGGATGAAAGAAGAACACGCTGGTGATGAGGGCCACGGTCAGCATCAGGCAACCGGTGATGCCCCAGCGCAGCTCGTACCAGACGGAGAAGATCGTGATCTCCTTGCCGAACCGCTTGCCCTGGGCAAAACGCCGGTAGAGATAGTCGGGAAGAATGGTCAGAAGCGAGCAGATGATAAGCTCAAGCATGGCTACGCACCTTTTGCTCCGCGTCCAGGTCATGTTCATTCCGACCGACCGCCACGGGGGCCACTCCCGCATTTGGTTGCGATAATTCGTCCGCATTCTTTGGTGGCGCGCCGTCTGCGATCTTCTCCACCGATCCGGCAATGCTGCGTAGCGGCGTTCCGAAGTCCGGCAGCTCGATCAGCGCAAGCACCAGGGCCGCGATCCAGTACAGATGTTCGTGCGTGAACAGAGCGATAAGCCCCAGCACGGCGACAATCTCGAACTGCAATTTCTGGGTCTTATGCGCCATGCGTTCGGGCAGGCTGTGCAAGTGCCAATACAACAGCCCTACCGCGAAGACGGCCACGATCAGGATGATGCCCGTCACGATCATCAGCGCATCCGTCTCGCCCGGCGAGGTGATGAAGAATGGCAAATGATGCGGTGCCATTGGATGAAGCTGCTCGCTCAACGCGCTCTCCTGATCGGGGACCCAGCAGTCACGAATTTGGCCTTACTTTGCTGCCCCAGGGTACCGCTTTGCTTGATTTGAATCAACGGAATGGCGCCCGCCTCGCCTAGCCTTATCTCGCATGAACAGAGCAGCAGGAGGCATCGGCAATGTCCGCCAATCTCGACACCCTGATCCCCAACGCCACGCAGATCCGCAAGGAAGCTGCCCTCAAGGAAGCCGAAAAGGCGGAAGAATATGCGAAGCTCGCCGCTGCAGCGGAGGACGAAAAGCGCGCCTTGATCGAGCGGCTGAGCAAACCATCGGGCAAAACCGAGGAGGAGAAAATCAAGCTTGCCGCGACCATCATCCAGCGTGCGGTGCGCAACGGGCTGACCGAGGTGCTGGTCTATCGCTTTCCCAACACGCTGTGCACCGACAAGGGCCGTGCCATCAACCAGCAGGAAGCGGGCTGGGAGAAAACGTTGACCGGTATCCCGAAAGAAATCTTCCAGCTCTGGACCGACTATCTGAAGCCACGCGGTTATCGCATCGGTTACCAGATCATCGATTTCCCTGGCGGCGTGCCCGGCGACATCGGGATTACGATTTCCTGGGGCTGAGCGTCGCTCTTCCCGATCCTCACCGACACGGCGAAAGGAAAGGCATGGCAAAGGGCGGAACTGGCGCGCGGATGAAACGCAAGGTTTACGAGAAAGAGCTGGAGAAGCTCCAGGTCGAGCTCTGCCATCTTCAGGACTGGGTGAAGGAAAAGAAGCTGCGCGTGGTGGTGTTCTTCGAAGGCCGCGATGCCGCGGGGAAGGGCGGCACGATAAAGGCCATTACCGAAAAGGTCAGTCCGCGCGTGTTCCGCGTCGTGGCGCTCCCCGCACCGTCCGATCGAGAGAAGTCGCAGCTCTACATCCAGCGCTACATGCAGCACTTTCCGGCCGGCGGCGAAATCGTGATCTTCGACCGCAGCTGGTACAACCGTGCGGGCGTCGAATACGTGATGGGCTTCTGCTCGTCCGCCCAGCACCAGCGCTTTCTTGAGCTCTGCCCGAATATGGAGAGACATCTCATCGAGAGCGGCATCATCCTGGTCAAGATCTGGCTCGAAGTCGGGATGGAAGAGCAGGAGCGGCGCTTCAAAGCCAGGATCGACGATCCTCTCCGGCAATGGAAGCTGAGCCCGATGGACACCGAGTCCTACCGGCGCTGGTACGATTACTCCAAGGCCCGGGACCTGATGTTCGAGGCAACAAGCTCCCAGCATGCGCCCTGGACCATCGTCCGGTCCGACGACAAGCGACGAGCGCGGCTCAACTGCATCGCGCATCTACTGGATTCGATCCCCTACAAGCGGATCAAGAAAGACAAGGTCAAGTTGCCGCCGCGGTCCGAGAAAGGGCGTTACAACGACCAGGCCAGCCTACAGGGAATGAAATTCGTGGAAGAGCGTTACTGAGCAAGGATCCAGATCGAACAACAATAGGCCGCGCAGCGCGCGGCCTATTGTTGTTTGGACCCTGTCTATTTCAATCGGATCGTGACCCCGCCGACGGCCGCCGACACCTCGGCGCCCACCTTCGGCCCGCTGAGCTGCAGGATCACGCCGTTCGCATTTTGCAGCTGGACAGCTCCTGCGCCGGCCGCAACGGCTCCGCCGGCGCCGCCCACGACATAGGAGCCTTCAATCGATGCCGGACCCCGCAAGTTCAACGCGCGCCCGACAAGCTTGGTCGTCGAGGCTCCAACGGTCAAACCAACACTCATGCCGGACACCGTGAACGGATAATTCCTGCCGCGAAGGTGCAGCACGCCCTCGCCGCCCCCCACACCGACGATGAAGCCGCCCTTGGTGAAGACCACGGCGACGCTGCCGGTTTCGGCGCGCGAGGGCGCGCTGAAGCCAGCGGTACCGAGGAGTAGAGCGGCAATAGCAACCAGTTTCTTCATGACTTTCCCCTGAGTTTGGCTCACCTATTGAGCCAGAAGCATTGCGAAGTAACCGAAGATCGTGAGCAGGATGCCCGAGACGGCGTAGCCGACCGGGAATCCGATCCAGGGTACCGTGCTCTGGATTTCGACCGCGGCCTCGCGGCACGGGCCGGAATGTGATCGCGCTCCCGCCACGCCGCCCATCAGCACCGCCGGGTTGATCTTGAAGACGTGGAAGCCGATCGCCCAGACGATGAACGGCGGGATCGTGCAGGCGATGAAGCCGACGACAAAGATCTTCAAGGCGACGGCGCCCGTGAGTTGCGCCAACAGTCCCGCGCCGGCGTTGACGCCGACGATGGCGACGAAGACGACGAGACCGAGATCCTCGAGCACGTTGCGGGCTGCATTCGGGGTGTTGCCGAAGAAGCGCAGCCGCGACACGATGGAGGACACGATCACGCCCGATAGCAACAGACCGCCCGCATTGCCGAGGCCGACCTTGGCACCGAATGCCGGGAATTCGACCATGCCGATCAGGAAGCCGATGATCATGCCGACCGACAAGGTCAGCAGGTCGGTCGACGTGTTGGTCCGCGCAATGCGGCCCCACATGTCGCCGAGCTCGTTGACCGCGGACTTCAGGCCGACCACCGACACGATGTCCATGCGCTCCAGCTTGGTCTTCAGACCGGCCGGAATCTGCACGCCGCCGCGCTCGACCTTGGTGACCTGCAACTGGCCGGCGATCGCGGTGTCCCGGAAGGACTCGAACGTGCGTCCTACCATGTCCTTGTTGGTGACGAGGATGTCCGCCTGGTCCATGGGAATTCCGAGCGTCCTGGCGTCGGCGACTTCGGGACCGATCAGGCCCATCTTGTCGGTGAGATGCTCGGTCGAGCCGCCAAGCGCGACGATGTCGCCCTTTTGCAGCACGAGGTCTGCGTCAGCACCTTGCAGCTCGCCGTTCCGTCCCACGTTGACGATCCGATATTCCGGGTTCAACGCCCGGAATTTTGCGATGCTCATCCCGGCAGTTGCTGGATTCTCCAGCCGATAGGCCCGCAGCCCGAACGGGCGATAGCCGGTCAGGCCGCCGCCCTCGAGATCCTTGACGCCGAACTCTTGCTCATACTGCTTCGCGGCGGCCTTGGCATCAATCCCCCACCAGCGCGGCAGATATTTGCAGATCAGGATGATGCCGACCGTGCCCCAGATATAGGTGATGCCATAGGACAGCGCGATCATGCCGGTGGCTTCCTCGGGCTTCATGCCCGCAGGCAGCTTCACGACGCCTGAAGTCACCGCCTGTTCCGCCGAGCCGATCGCGGCCGACATCGTCTGCGATCCCGCGAGCATGCCGCCGGCCGCACCCGGCGGCAATGCGAACAGCCTCGCGCCAAGCACGACCAACGTCAGGCCCAGCACGCTGGATACGACTGCGAGGAAGAGGAACTTGACTCCGTCGCCCCGCAGGCTGTTGACGAAGGATGGACCAACGCGCAAGCCGACGCCGTACATGAAGAGATAGTAGAACAGGCTCTTGGCGAAATTGTTCAACTCCAGCTTCACCCCGTAGCTTGACGCCCAGACCGAAATTCCCGCGCCGACCACGATGGCGCCGGCGACCATGCCGAGACCATAACCTTTGACACTGGCCCGGCCGATATAGACGGCGAGGCCGACGACGAAGAACAGCAGCAGGTATGGATACTGCTGAAGGAATGTGAAAAAGCTCTGCATGTTCGGTCCCCTCTAAGATGCCGCCTTGAGCTTCGGCGCTGCCGCAGGCTTGGGCCTGCCGATCTTCGCCAAGGCTTCGGTGCGCACGAGCTTCAGTCCCTCCTTGGCGTCGTAGCCATGGATCTCCTTCACATCGAGCTTGCGCATGAAGTCGATGGTTTCCTGCGTGATGACCTGGCCCGGCACCATGATCGGGAAGCCAGGAGGATACGGAATGACGAAGTTCGCCGAGACGAGTTCCGGTCCTGCCTTCAGGCGACGATCGATCTCGGGATCGTTGAGGCGAATGTGCTCGCAACCCGTTGCGTCATAAGCCGAATAGAACCCGCTACGAATGTCACCCTCGTTGGTCTTGCTGCCCGCGTCGCCCCGATAGCTCGGGTGGAAATGCGAGAAGTTCGGCAGGTCCGGCACGTCGGTCATCAGGCTCTTGACCCGTGCCTCGAACGTCTTACGTGCGTTCGCGCCGCCTTGCGTCAACCCGCGATCGACCTCGCCCGCGATCTCGGCAAGCACCCGGATGAGGTGGGCGACGTCGCTGCGGGTATTGTTGATGTTGGACTGGACGAGGATCGAGTTTCGCGAGGTTTTGTTGACCTGAATATTGTACTCGCTTGCCAGGATGCCCTTGAACTGGGTGCCGTCGTAGCCGGCCGTTCCACAAACCAGCGTCATCCGGGTCGGGTCGAGGCAGAACTCGTCCTCGTCGAGGCTCTTAAGCGTATTCGCCCAATTCACGCCGGCCGCGAGATAATCCGTGAAGCCGCTCTGGCGATACTGCGCCGGCACCATCGCGTCTGCGCCCAGGATACGGAAGTATTTCGAGATCAGCGGATTGTTGTTGATCGCGTGGCGGATGGCGAACGCAATCTCGATTGCATTGGCCACGAGCCCGTAACCTTCAAGCTCCATCTGCCGCCGCGAGATATCGAGGCTCGCGATGAGTTGCTGGTTCGGGCTGGTGGAGGCGTGGGTGAACACCGCTTCCTTGAACTGCTGTTCGACAGTATGGAACTCGACGTCCTTCACCGAGAGCATGGAGCCTTGCCGGATCGCCGACATCGATTTGTGGGTCGAATTGGTCTGGTAGACACGGAGACGGATCTGCCGCGGATCAGGGATGAGCCTCGTCTTGAGCAGCACCTCGTCCGATGGGTTCTTGCCGAGTTCGGCCTGCTGCTTGTCATAGGCCGCGACGGACTTCGGATCGCGCATCCACGCTTCGATCTCGTTGGCGGCGCCCATGGCCGTGCGACGACGCAGGAACGGCGAGAAACGCGCAAAACCGAACCAGGCCTCGTCCCAGAGGAAGATCAGGTCCGGCTTGATGGCAAGGCATTCCTCCATCACGCGGCGCGTGTTGTAGATGTGGCCGTCGAAGGTGCAATTGGTCAGATCGACCATCTTGACGCGGTCGAGCCGGCCGTCGGCCTTAGCACTCAACAGCGCCTGCTTGATCGTCTTCAGCGGCACGGCACCGTACATCGAATATTCGGTCATCGGGAAAGCTTCGACGTAGAGCGGCTGGGCACCCGCAAGCACCATCCCGTAGTGATGGGATTTGTGACAGTTGCGGTCGACGATCGCGATATCGCCGGGCGCAAGCAGCGCCTGCACCGCCATCTTGTTCGATGTCGACGTGCCGTTCGTGACGAAGAAGACTCGGTCGGCGCCGAGGGCGCGGGCGGCCTTCTCCTGCGCCTTCTTGATGTTCCCGGTCGGCTCCAGCATGCTGTCAAGTCCGCCGGTGGTCGCGCTGCTCTCAGCGAGGAACAGGTTCGGTCCGTAGAACTCGCCCATGTCGCGAATCCAATCCGACTTGAAGATGGACTTGCCGCGGGCGATCGGCAGCGCGTGGAACGTCCCGATCGGACGCTGCGCGTATTTCTTGAGATTGTCGAAGAACGGCGTGTCGTAGCGGTCCTGTATCCCTTCGAGGATCGACAGATGCAGCTCCAGGAGCTCTTCCACCGAATAGAAGATGCGGCGAACGACGCTGGCGTCGGGATTGCCGGCCAGCTCCTCGACGTCGCGGTTCGAGATCATGTAGAGGTCGAGTTCGGGACGAACCTTCTTGATGATCTGAGCCAGCCGCAGCGCGGACGCGTCGGATTCGTCATTCAAAGCCGCCGCGGCCGTGATCGAGCGGAGCACCGGCGCATCGTGCCGCGAGCGCAGTCCGAAGCCATCGTTGATAATAACGGCGGCGATGTCGGGGTTGAGCATGGTCGCGCAGAACGCGTCTTCAAGGCTGCCGACGATCACGGGCTCGTAGATGAAGCCATCGACCGGGCGGCGCAGCTTGCGCCATTCGGCGGCGAGTGCCGGCCACTGACTTGATGACACGCCCGTCACGATGAGGGTTTCGAAATAGGGCCGGCGCAATGTATGCGCGCCGAACGATGGCGGTACCAGCTCGGGCACATCACCATTGCCCTCATCCTTCGCGCTCCAGTCGCCGGCATGCTGGCGGAAAGAACGTGTCGCCAGCGCCTGGGCGATCTTCGTTGCAAGCGCAAACGATGTGGATCCGTCGCCCGCCGCTGCCGCTTCCCGCAGCGCTGACATCAGGTGCAGACCGGGATAGCCATGGAACTCTTCGGTGATCGAGAGCTCGGCCAGCGCCGCATCGTAGGCCGCGCGATGGCCGACCCGCGCCCAGATTTTCGCTGCCTCCACGAGATCGCGCCAAGCGTCCGCCCGCCCCCCGGGACCGGAAAAGAACTGATCGATACGCTTCTGTGCGGGCTTCGATTCCTTGGACATATCGCTCTCCCGATCCATCGGCAAATGATGCGGGATCGTGGCCGCGTGCCCGGGGGCTTCGTTGATTCAAGTCAACGGTCCGGAGCATCTCGTCAGCCGCGGCAGAGCGCGCATATCGCAGCGCAAAATGAGCGCTCAAGCGCCGCTTGGGTCGGGGCCGCTCAGGACGCTGTCGAGCGTCCGCAGCCACTGCGCGCTGTCGGTCTTCTCGGCCAGTCCTTCCGCACGCAGAAGGTCGCGCAGCTGCGCGTGGGCGCCGACAATGCAGAGCGCGATGCGCCGGGATGCGAGTTCGTCGTAAAGAGCGTGAAGCATGCCCGCGCCGGCGAGATCGATATAGGGTGATGCCGAGAGATCGCAGACGACCAGCCGGATGTCGGCCGCTCTTTGCAGCGCGTTCAGCACGGACGACAGGATCGTCTCGGCGTTGATGTAGAGCAGTGAGGCCTCGGGGCGGAATGCGATCACGCCGACCAGGGGCTCCACGCCATCATGTCGGGCGCTGTCGGAATAGCGGCCGGTTCCCGGCAAGCGTCCGAGAAACGCAATGTTCGGCTGCGACGCGCGCGCCAGCAACAGGAAGATCGATGCGATCGCAGCGAGCAGCACGCCTTGGAGGATTCCCAGGAGCAGCACCGAAATCAGCGCAATGGCAGCGGCGTAGAAGTCGATCCGGCTCACCCTCCACATGCGCACCAGCGCGGGGACGTCCACCAGCCGGTAAACCGCGGCAAAAACGATAGCGGCCAGCACTGCCTTCGGCAGGTTGGTGAGCACTCCAGTGAAGAACAACAGACACAGCGCCAGAGTGACGGAGCAGATCAGGAGTGCCAGCGGTGTCCGCGCGCCGGCATTGTCGTTCACGGCTGACTGGGACAACCCGCCGGCGACAGGATAGCCGTGGCCAAATGCCGCGGCGAAATTGGCGGCACCCAAGCCGAGAAACTCCTGCCGCACATCGAGCGCATATCCGTGCTTGGCAGCGAAGCTGCGCGCGGCGGACACGCCTTCGATATAGGCCAGGAGCAGGCAGCCGGCGGCAATAGGGAACAGCTCTTCGGGCTCAACCAGGCCGAAGGTCGGAACGGCGAGAGTCGGCAGGCCCTCGGGGATCTTACCGGTGACGGGCACCCCCATGGCGGGTAGTCCAAGCAGCGTCGCGGCCAGGATCGAGAGCGCGACGATGGTAATGCCGACGGGCCGGCCCGGCAGGAGACGCTCGCCGAGCAGCAACAGCACGAGTGCGACGGCCCCGACGGCCAATACGAGCAGATTCGTATCACCGAGCTGGCCCGCGATGTGGATGGCTCGATCAAAGAAATTGCGGCCGCCGCCGGGAACACCGAACAGAGCCGGCAGCTGGCTCATGATGATGGTGAGCCCGGCGCCCGCCTTGAAGCCGACGAGGATGCTGTCGCTGACCAGGCGAACGAGACTGGAGAGCTTGAACAGCCAGGCGATCAGGCAAAGCAGCGCCACCGCGCAGGCGACGAGGCTTGCAATTTGCGCATAGCGAACCGGATCACCCGCCGCGAGCGAGCCGACGGTGCCGGCGATCATCAGTGAGATGGCCGAGGTCGGACCAATGGCAAGCTGGCGCGATGATCCGAGCAGCGCATATCCGATTCCGCCAAGAATGTAGCCGTAGACGCCGATTTGCGGCGGCAACCCCGCCAGCGCCGCGTACGCCAGCGATACCGGAATCGCATACGCGGCCAGCGTCACGCCCGCGACCGCGTCGGAAGCCAGCCACGCGATCCGATAACCCGAGACCCAGCTGAAGGGCGGAACGAAGCGGCTCCAGCCGCCCCATTGTTCGAATACCGGCTTCATGAGTTCGCCTCTGAGTTCACGGCTTCGCATCGGAGCAGCACGATCAGCAGCGCGACGACGGGAAGTCCCAATGCGAGGTCCGGGACCACCTTGGTCATCAGAGCGCCAAGGGCCGCGCCAAGGCCGAAGGCGCAGCACACGGCCGCAAAAATGCCAGATCGCCGCAATCTCCCGACCGCGACACCGCCAGAGGCCACTGCGAAGATGCCCTCGATCGCCTGGCGCATGTTCCCGGTGATCATCACCGTGCTGTAAGTCGTGCCTTCGACCTTGGTGAAGACGGCCGCCTGCATCGCCGCAACGAGCGAAATTCCCAGTGTGCCCGCGATCTCGGGCATTCGATTATGAAGAATGCCGATGGTGATCAGGAGGAGAATCTCGAGCAACGTACTGATGACATTCGCCCTCTCTCCCGTTGCGCGGCGCAGCCAGGCAGCGATCACAATACCAGCCGCGAATGCCAGTATCGGAGGACCAAATTGCAGCGCTCTCATCCAGTCGCCTTCCATTCCGTGGACCCAGAGAAGGACGAGATTCGCCGTCTGCGCGTTTGCCATCACGCCATGGATGATCCACGTATAGGCATCGAGAAACCCGCCAGCGAACGCCAGCAGCAGCGCGACGGTGATCGTCTCGTCGCGACGCAGCAATGGAGTAGCGGTGATATTCAATGAAGCCATATCCGATACGCGTGTGTCGTCGATCCGGCAGCGGTCCATTGACGCCGCGCGAGCGAAGAAAAGGCTTGACCTGAATCAAACCTCCCAGCGGCTTTGAGGATTCAACTCCGTCCGGAACAATGCGCTGGGGAATAACGATCATGGACACCGTCAGGTGGATCATCTCCACCGCTCCGGAAATCTTCTTGCTGCTTGCCGTCGCTCTTGGGACTGGGCTGGGGCGGGTCAAGATCAGGGGCTTTTCGGTCGGCACCACCGCATGCACGCTCATCGTGGCCGTCCTCATCGGCCAGTTGGGAAGCTTCGCGTTTCCGTCGGTGTTGAGAGTCATTCTGTTCAGCCTGTTCGTGTTCACGATCGGCTACAAATCCGGTCCCGAGTTCTTCGCGTCGTTGAGCATCCGCACCCTCGCCCAGGTTGCCATGGCGCTCGTGCTCGGTGGCACCGGCCTCCTCATCGTCCTCACCTTTGCTTTTGCTTTCGGACTAGATTCCGGCACCACCGCTGGGCTCGCCGCCGGTGCCCTGACGCAATCCTCCGTCATCGGCACCGCCTCGGGAGCGCTCGCACAGCTTGGCCTGCCGAAGGCTTTGCTCGAGCAGCAGGAAGCGAACATCGCGGCGGGCTACGCCGTCACCTATGTGCTCGGATACATCCTGACGCTGATTTATGTCCCGTTCATCGCGCCCAAGCTGATGGGCGTCAATCTCAAGGACGAAGCCAAGAAGCTCGAGATCGAGCTGTCCGGCGGCGAGCCTCCCAAGTCAGAGAACCTGCACTATCGAAAGTTCCAGGCCCGCGCATACCGCGTCTCTGCCGCAGCGGGACGGACTGTGAAGGCGATCGAGGACGAGATCGGCAGCCGGACGGTGATCGAGCGCATCGTCCGTCAAGGCACCGACATCGAGCCGCATCTCGACACGATCCTCGAGACAGGCGACGACATCGTGATCGCCGGACGGACAGCAGTGATCGTCGCCGCGCGTCCCGTGCTCGGCACCGAGATCGACGCAGACGAGATCCTGAAGGCCATGCCGGGCAATGTGGTCGACGTGCTGGTCGACAACCGCAATCTCCACGGCCGCTCGGTCCAAGATGTCGCCGATCGCGTCGGCAGCAATGCACGTGGCGTGTTCCTGCGGACTCTGACGCGAATGGGGCGAGAGGTGCCGCTCAGTCCTGACACGCGTATCTATGTCGGCGATGTCATGACGCTGGTCGGCACCAGCCGAAACATTGAACGCGCAGCCGCGCAGGTCGGGCAGATCCTGCGCGCCGGTGATCGCACCGACATTGCCTTTCTCGCGGCCGGAATTGCCGCCGGCCTGCTGGCCGGCCTGATCAGCTTCAAGGTCGGAGGAATAGCGCTGACGCTCGGCGGCGGAGGCGGCGCCTTGATCGCGGGCCTCGTCTGCGGCTGGCTGCGGTCGCGCCGACCAACCATGGGCGCGATGCCGCTAGCCGCACAGCAGACGCTGAGCGATCTCGGTCTCGGCGGCTTCATTGCCGCGATCGGCCTTGGCAACGGGCATGCGGCCTGGGCCGCGATACAGGCGCATGGCTTGCTGCTGGTCGGCATGGGTCTCGTCGTCACGCTCGTGCCGCTGATGGTAGCGACACTGTTCGCTTATCACGTCCTGCGTATGAACCCGGTTGTCACCTGCGGCGCGCTCGCAGGAGCCATGACGGTCGACGCCGCCGTCACGGGGGCCTGCGAGGTCGCCGAAAGCCAAATGCCGGTGCTGGGCGTCGCCGTGCCTTATGCCGTGGGGAATGTCGTCCTGACGGTGCTTGGCCCCATCATCGTGGCCGCGACTTTTTCCGGATGAGGAGGATGGGATGCGGTCGTATTCCTCGGTCCAACGGACAATGCGGGCGGTGGTGCTGCTGTTGCTGGCTTTCCTGGTAGTGCCGGCCAGTGCCGACGATCAGGCCGCCCCCCGACGCATTCAGGAAGAGATCTGGGTTCTACCATTGCCGCTCCCGATGTTTGCGTATCTCGTGCGCCCGGTGGGCGATGGTCCCTTCCCGCTCGTGATCATGAACCATGGCGTCTCGGTCAACCCGACTGATCGAAGCTTCTTCCCTCTGGTCGAGTTTCGCGACGCCGCCAAATGGTTCGCCAGGCACGGCTATCTCGTGGTGGCGCCGGTCGGCACCGGATACGGCGCTTCCGCGATCGATATCCCCGAGCGTGGGATCTACGGCCCGTTTTTCTCGAAGATCGGAAAGTGCACTAATCCGAATTTCCGCGATGCAGGTCTCGCCGTTGCCCAGGTCGACCTTTGGATCATTGAGTACATGGTTGCCGAGAAGCGCGTCCTGCCTGACGGCGTGATCGTGGTCGGACAATCCGCCGGCGGTTGGGCCGCTCTCGCCCTGTCGAGCCTGAATCCGCCGCAGGTCAAAGCGATCATCACGTTCGCCGCGGGTCGCGGCGGCCGGGTCGACGGCAAGCCGAACAATAATTGTGCGCCCGACAAGCTGGTCGAGATAACAAGAGAATTTGGCCGCACCGCGCGGGTGCCGATGCTGTGGATCTACATCGAGAACGACACGTTCTTTGGCCCGGCATTGTCGAAGCGGATGCATCAGGCCTATGCCGCTGCCGGCGGCCAAGCCGAATATCACCTCATGCCGCCCTTCGGCAACGAGGGACATTATTTCGTCGGTTCGCCCGACGCGGTTCCAATTTGGTCGCCGCTTGTCACCAAATTTCTCGACACGCTGAAGTGATGGTCGTGCTTGCGTCAGGAGGATCAAGATATGCATCTTTGCGGTCACAACTCCGCTCGCCGGTGGGTTTGCAGCGCTTGGCTGGCGGCCAGCGCCTTGACGGCGCCTGTCTTCGCGGAGATCGCGCCACGCGGGCAGCGGTCCACGGATGACATAAATTACGGTGAATGGAAGAAGCTCTGCTTCAAGGCGGCCGGAACCCCGCTTCTTTGCAGGACCTCGATCTCGGGAACTTATGAAACCGGACAGATGGCGGTTCGGATCGATCTGATCGAGCGAGAGAAAAGCGGCAACGCGCGAATGCAGATCTTCGTCCCCGTCGGCATGTACCTGCGAATACCCGCCAAGCTGAAGGTCGACACCGGTGCGTATCACCCAATCCCCTATAATTGGTGCATCAGCAACGGCTGCATCGCAGGCGACGTGGCGAACTCCAAACTGGTCAAGGAGATGGAATCAGGAAAGACACTGACGCTGGAAGTCGTCGATTCCAATCTCCTGTTGCTGACGACGTCCCTGCCACTCGCTCAGTTCAGCACCGCTCACAACGGACCACCGGCGCAGACGCTCGAGCAGGACATTGAGGAGTGAGCAGACCTACCGGTCTGCCACGATCACGCATCGTACTCCGCGAGACCCTCGCGGTCGAGCAGCACGATCTTCCGCTGTGTGGCGTCAACGAACATCAACATCTTTCGGTCACGCAACGTTGAGCATGCGCGCGAAACCGTCTCGAGCGTCAATCCGAGATAATCAGCGATGTCGCGACGACTCATTGCCAGCGCCATAACCTTGGGATGGCCGAGCCGCTCGTCGATTTCGAGCAAAAACGCGGCTACGCGCTCCAGTGCCGTCTTCCGGCCGAGCAGAAGCATATGGTTCTCCGCGTGCTGCAGGCTCCGCGTCACGAGGCCAAGGAAACTGGAAGCGCCCGATTCCCGGCTTTGCATCGTCTCGAGCAGGCTGCGCCGCTTGGTGATGCGAACCCTGGTCTCAACCACCGCTTCCGCCGTAAAACGATGAATTGCGCCATTCTCGAGTCCGAACATGTCGCCCGGCAGGTGGAACGAATTGATCTGGCGACGTCCGTCAGTGAGCAGCTTGTAGGTCCGCACCGCCCCTGAGATGATCTGGTAGACGTACTCCGTCTCCTCTCCTTCGCCGAAGATTTCCGTGCCTCTGCGATATTTGAATTCACTGCAGAACACGCGCTCGCCGGCAAGTGCTGCAAGATGCCCGTCAACCGGACGGTTGCTGGGGGTGTTGGTCCTGAGCAGCATCGTGGAAAACTCCGACCGAATTAACAATGCATGAATGCTAGGCAGGCCATGGCCGAAGGAATTTGATTTGACGCAACTTCAAACGCCGCCTACGTATTTGATCGGAAGCGGCTCGGCCATGCGAGCTCATGCATCCAGTATTAAAAGCACCTCGAAAATCGCAGGGTTGCCGAAAACCGTTAGGCGAAGCTGCAAGACTTGCGCCCGATCAACAATCCGCGCCCGAGTTCGCCTAGCGTGTAGCAACTTCGGGGACGCGTTCCTGCCTTATGCTCGACGCTGAAAACCGACCGACCTGATCACATCAGGGCGCCACCTTTCTGTCGCAATCAGCGAATGCTCGAAAAGAAACGAAATGCCTGCACGATTGCCTTCGGCTTTCATTTTGACCGTACTTCTGCTCCTCGGCCTCGCCGGTCAAAGCGCTCACGCAGCCGTTACGGTGCGAGTTCAACTTTCAACCCAGACGATGCTGGTCAGCGTCGACGGTACTGAGTATGCGACTTGGCCAGTCTCGACGGCGCGGCGTGGATACCGTACTCCGACCGGCATATACCGGCCTTATTCGCTCCAGCGCATGCATTACTCGAAGCTCTACGACTTCACGCCGATGCCCTATTCGATCTTCTTCCTCGGCGGATACGCAATTCATGGGACGTTTGAGGTCCGCAATCTTGGGCGTCCCGTGTCCCACGGCTGCATCCGGCTGGCGCCGGAACAGGCGCGGTCGCTGTTCGAATTGATCCAGGCTCAGGGGTCTCAGGATACAACGATTGAAATCTCACCCTGAGAGCGGCGGTCGTTAACAATCCTAACCGAGCCTCTGGACTGACGTGATCTCCGCAAAGCACCGACCCGGCACGTCGATGGGAGGCTTGCAGACCGCTTTGCCCGATTTGAGCAGGTCTCCCGGTTGCAGACGCGGCGGCAATTTGTCCAGTGCTCTCCGCTTCAATTGCACCGTTGGCAGCCTGTCGCTTTTCCGCGAGCGATTTGCGGCTTGTTCGAGTGAGGACTGAGGTCCCGCAGAAAGGGCAGGCAGTGGAATGGCCTTGTGAACGGCCATCGCCGTGGTCATGCCCGCGATGTAGATGAGTGAATGCAACATGAGTGTCTTGAAAAGCATGATGCTGCTCATTCCACCTGAGCCCGTACCCGGGCATCGCCGCAAGAATTGATCGACGCTAGATCGAGGCCCAAACGCCGGCTTGATCTGGCGCAAACTCGGCGCAGCCTAAGTAAGCATTCGTAGCCGTCGTCCTCCCCAGGCGGGCTTGAAACCGGCGCTCTCGACAGGCTTTCAGATAAGCAAAGCCCCGGCGCGAGACCGGGGCTTCATAATCAAACAGGCTTCGAACGCCGTCATTCAGCGACGCCCGACGCGATTGACGGGACCACCGCGATTCATCGGCGTTCCCGGCCGCACCGCCTCGCGAGCGGCAGCGCGGGCGACGGGCCGCGGTCTCAGCACGACGCCGGCTCTGGCGATGCAGCTGGGCGGATAGTCAATGTATTGGCAATACACGACCGCGGCTGCCGGGCCGCCACTCACGGTCGTGCCCACGAGAGCCAATGACGCACTCATGACCAACCCGCCAAGGGTCATCGATGTGATTGAGCGGAGCAATTGCACGAGAACCTCCCGATGGCTTCGTTATCAAAAGAGGTTCAATAGCAAGGCGGATATGGAGCGTACCCGCATGCCCGCGGATAGGCGTAGCGGTACCCACCGTAAGCCGCCGCTCCCGCTGCTGCGGCACCATAGTACGCGCGGCGATGTACGCGGCGATTGACGCCCGCGACACTCATCGGTGTAAGAGGCCGCCCAACCCTCGCCTCGGCACGATCCAGCGACACGGATAGCAAGCTCGCCGGTGAATAGTGGGGCGATAGCGGAGCCGCGGTTGCGAGCGCAGCAATCACCGCCATTCCAAAGAACTTGGCATTTCTCGTCATGTCCGTCTCTCCTTCAAGGATGGAAATCAGACATAACGTGACTCCCGGCCCCGGCTCACCGTTGATCGAAATCAACAAAATGAGCTGAGTTGCGCATCGAGCCGGCAGGTATGTTTCGTCGGCAGCTCGGCCCCACCTAAGTGGTCGGTCCGCACGCCCTTGCCATGGACGCGATCAGCGACTTTGCCGAGAACGGCTTCGTCAAATAAGCGGCACATCCCACCTTCGCCGCCTCAGCGCGGTGGGCTTCGCTGTCATTGCCCGTGATGAAGACGATCGGCGCGGTGATGCCCTGCCTCAGGAGCTGCTGCCGAAGGTCGATTCCGGATTCATTCTCGAGGTTGATATCGATGACCATGCAAATGGCTTGATCGAAGCTTCCGTGGCTGAGTAGCGCCCTCGCAGAGTCGAACAATTTTGCTGCGTAGCCGTACTCACGGAGTAGCCGCCCGATGCTCGTACGCATCGACTGATCATCGTCAACGACGTAGATGGACTTCGCTTCGGGCACGATCGGCCTTCTGGGCTCGAGAGCTCCAAACTGGCTTTGTCCCGGCATGCCGACGCAGTATCGGGAGTTGCCTTGACCATGCATTGCGCGCACTGAAGCACGTGGCGTCAATAACATGTGATATTTCCCCTTGGTACAGGTCGGCGCGTCGAAGCGGCGAGCGGACGCGAAACCCGTCTAGCGCTGTGATCCGTCATCCGGACCAAGCAGGCCGAGCCGTTCCGCGATCGAAACCAGCTCTGCAAACGACTTCACCCGCATCTTCTCCATGACCTGGTGGCGATGCGCCTTGATCGTCCGCTCCGTCGTTCCAAGCTCGTGCGCGATCTGCTTGTTGATCTTGCCGCGCACGATGAGGTCGAAAACTTGCCGCTCGCGCGGCGTCAGCGATGACAGGAAGGCGCGAAAAGTACCGAGCTTGCTTCGCTGGCCTTGTGCGGCATTGTGACGCTCCAGGGCCCGCTCTATGGCGTCGATCAGCTGTTCCGACGACACCGGCTTGGTCAGGAAGTCCTCGGCACCGGCCTTGATTGTGCGCACGGTCGTTGCCGTATCGGCGTACCCGGTGACAAAGATGATCGGTAATGTCGAACCAAGTTCGTTCAACTGGCTTTGCAGATCGGGACCGCTGAGGCCCGGTATCTTCACGTCGAGCAGCACGCACGCAGGTTTTTCACCGCTCGGAAGGTGATCGAGCAACTCCGCCGCCGATGAATGTACGACGACGTCATAACCTGCCAATCGCAGCCGGCGTTCTATCGCGGTGCGAAACGAAGCGTCATCGTCTACCACGTGGACCAAGCCGGGCAATTCTACCTCTTAGCCGCTGATATCCCTGCAGCGCGGCGCTCGCGCGGGACGCCAGCCCAAGGCATTTAGATCTGAAGGCAAATCCATTTATATGAATGACATTGTGCTTAGCAAAACCGTTCAATCGAAACATTGCTTCAAATCATGCATTTCGTTCTCGGCCTTCTCATTCCGCGCACGAAGCTTCGCCCCCGGTGCGAAGGTACATTGTCCCTACAGACAATGGACAGGAATATCCCCTTTAGTCGTAAATCAACCTCGGCGGGAGTGGGATAGCGCGGCGCATTCCTCGCATTGGAATTCTGATCTGAGACGAATTCAGCGATTCGTTGAGGAGTTGGCCCATGTTTGTGCGCAATTGTGATGTGACCTCCCGCTCCAATTCCCTTCGTGACCTCGGAATGACCAGCGATCTAAACCCCGCGGTCAGTTTGAGCGAATTCAGCTACAAGAAAGGAACGGAGATCTACGGCGAAAAGGAGCCTGCCGAATACGTCTATCAGGTCAAGACGGGCGCGGTGCGAAGCTACAAGCTCTTGTCGGACGGACGGCGTCAAATCGGCGCGTTTCACCTGGCCGGCGATATCTTCGGGCTCGAAAACGGCGGTTCGCACCGCTTCACGGCGGAAGCGATCGTGGACACCACCGTCCGATTGATCCGCAGGCAGACCCTTGAGCTGGTGGCCGACAGCGATCCAGTCGTTGCCAATAATTTGCTCAGCATGACGACGAACAACCTTCAGCACGCCGAGGATCACATGCTGCTGCTGGGGCGCAAGACATCGCTGGAGCGTGTTGCCGCCTTCGTGCTCGAGATGGACAAACGCCTGACCGGAGCCGGCGTGATTGCGCTGCCGATGTCCCGTCGCGATATCGCCGACTATCTTGGCCTGACGCTCGAAACCGTTTCGCGCGCATTGTCGCGGCTGCACGAGCTTGGCATCATTGCCTTCCTCGGCAACACGCAACGCCAGATCGTTCTGTCGGACCGTCAAAAGCTCGCCACTATCGATCTACGGGACTGAATCCGGCAGCCCCGATCGCGGCGAGGTGATCCAGCGCCTTGCGCAAGACTTCGAACAGAACTGCGGTCGACCAGCCGAACAGAAGGATGCCGTTCATGGCGGTCATCGGCCCGCTTAAACGCCAAGACGCAAGTGGCGTGATATCGCCGTAGCCAAGCGTGGTGTAATTGACAAAGGTAAAATAGAGCAGATCAGATCCGGCCGGTGCTGCACCGACGATCAGGTAGGCCGCGGCCCACACCAGAACCTCAAGCGTGTGCGCAAGCATGAGCGTCGCTGCCGTTGCAACCATGACGGCCATCAAATGCAGTCTCGGCCGCGTGGTATGCCTCAAGCCAGCTGCCCGGGCAATGCCGATAACGCCCACCGTCACGATCGCGTGGACCATGATGTTGATCGCGCTGACGAGAGCGCCAGTCAGGAATTGAAGAACCATCCGACCATCAGAATCTAGCCGCGCTGACGCGTGGCCGGACCGAGACGCTGCCTTTGTGCTCTCATACGCTTGATCTCCTCATTGAGCGCTTCGGTTTTCTCGTCCCGCCGCTCGGTATTTGTTTTCGGCGGCTCGTCGCCACGCATCTTTTCGAGCGCCTTCTCAACAGAGAGCTTGCTCGTACCGCTCATGCTGGTTCTCCTCATTGATCGTTGACGGTAACCGCATCGCTATTTCGCCAGTCCGCCGAACCATGCGCCGAAATAGCCGGCATAGAGCGCCGGATTCTCCAAATTCATCGAATGGCCGACTCCCGGCACGATGACCAGGCGGCAGTCCGGCATAGCCGCCGCCATCGTCCTCAGATCCGCCGGAGGAATCCAGCCGTCCCGCTCTCCCCACAGCACCAGATGCGGGTGCCTGATCTCCGCCATCCGGCGTTCCAGCTCCTTGCTCTCCCACTCGCGGTTGAGATTGACCGGCGTCCCAATCCAAACGCCTTCTGAGACGCCAAAAGTCTGCTCGAGTATCCGTTCGAACAGGGACTGTATCTCGCCAAGCCCGTCCCTGAACCGTGGCATGGTGTTCGGCGCCAAGCTTCCGGGAACGAACAGAGAGGACGCCGCGGTCGCCATCACTGCCCGCGTCACCTCCCTGCTTGCCATCATCGATCGGAACACGCCGATCTGATCGGCATTGAAGGCCATCCCGAGCGGAGTGACCGGGTCGAGTGCAAAGACCCGCCCAAAGCGCTCCGGCTGCATCAAGAGCATCCGCGCCGCAATGATGCCGCCGGTGGAATGGGTGGCGAGGTGGCAATATCCGACACCGAGCGTGTCGAGCGCAGCCAGCATGTCCTGCGCATGCCGTTGCATGTTGTAGTTGGAATAGTCTGTGGCGGGCCGCGGTCGATCGCTGTCGCCGCAGCCCCGCCAATCGAGCCCGATGACGCGCAGGCCCGACGGAAACAGCAGCGCGGCGAGCTCGATCCAGTCTTTGCTGGCGAGATTGCCGTGGATGAAGACGACGGTGACGTCGCCCTTCCCCCACTCGCGCCAGCCAAGCTGGATCTCGCCCGCCTGCACCTTTTGCATGAGCCCGCCTATTTGTTGAGGCCGGCCGTGGGCGCTGCGCCGGGCGGCGTCGGCGCCAACGGCAAGGCGGAGACCACCGCCCCCTTGATCATGCGATCGATACCGAGCGGCGAGGAGGTATCGACGCTTCCCTTGGTCACGAAATCCACTACGTCGACCGGGAACTCCACCGGGTTATCCGTATGGATGAAGTGCCCCGTTTCCGGATAGATCTTCAGGATCGGCCGATTGCCCGCATTGGTCATCCGCGTCATGAACGGCGAGATGACGTCGCGCCCGAGGTCGGTGAGGCCATTGAAGGCTGGCGTCGGGATGAACGGCTCTTTGTCGCCGAACGAAAGGAAGATCGGCTGCTTGATCTGGGTGAGGCGCTCGTAAAGGTTCTTTGGATCGTCCTGCTGCAGCTCGGCGCCGATAGTGTAGATGTCGTAGATGAAGACGTTGCACCACTGCTCGAGCTCCCTGGGGTTGCCCTTGGTCAGCCCGACACGCTGTTCGGTATGCAAGCGGGCATACTCGCTGTCATTGAAGAAGTAGCCGGCCTTGGCCGCCGACACCACGTTGGTCTCGGGATCGCGCTTCTTGAAGTAGAAGAAGTCGCGGATGTTCTGCTCCGAACGTTTGATCTCGGAGTCGAGAACGCCCGTCGGTCCCCACGCGGCCTTCCACTTGTCGAAGTCGTGGTCGAAGGCCTGGTCGAACAGCTTCGCCTTCTTGTCCTTGGCGATGGTGATGTCGCGCGGATATTCCTCGAGGCCCGAGGGCGCCTCGAGCGCGAGGCCCTGCACTGCGTCCGGCCAGGTCAGGGCATAGCCCATCACGAACTGACCACCGAGCGAGTGACCGAGATAATAGGCCTTCTTCACGCCGAGCTGTCTCACCACGAGGTCGTAGATGACCTCGCGCATGTCCTGCATGGTACGTGCTGGGCTCTTGTCCAGATTGCCGGGTCCGGACATGCCGTAGTGCGGCAGGTCAGGCGCGATTACACGCACGCCCATCCGCAGGGCGTACTGCATGATGTTGCCATAGTGCCCGGCAAATGCGCCCTTGCCGTGGATGATGACCAGCACCTTCGGATCCTTGTCGGTGCCGGCATATTCGTCCATGTAGCCGATTTGCCAGGAGTTGCCGCTCTTGTCCTTCGCGTTGGCGTATTTGACCGGATAAGGATAGGTCACGAAGTCCTTCCAGAAGGATTTCTTCGGATCGATGTTCTCCGCAACGCCAGGCACTCGATAATTCTTGTCGACGTACTTCTGCGCACGATCGAGGGCTGCCACGTCGTCCATGAACGCGACGAACTTCGGATCGTTCTTGCGCTGGTTGATGATCGGGAACACGCCATAATGGGCGACCGGGCTTTCCTGGGCGATCAGGTCTGCGCCGGGCACGCGATCAACCGCTTTCTGGGCCAGCTTGAAGTTCAGCCAGAGGTCGTTGGTGATGTGCATCACCAGCGTGCGCGCCTGGATGCGGCCGAGATAGGGATTGATGTTATGGGTCTCGCCGACCCGGTTGCGCCAGACGAGATCGACGGCGTCATAGAGTTTGGCGCGATTGGTGACGTTCAGCCCCGCCTTCTCGTTCGGAGGATCCCAGTAGAATATCTCTGGCTGGACCGCCTTCCAATTCTGAGTCGTCCGAAAGGCGAAGTCGTAGCCCGTCATTCCCAGGATCGACCAGCCGAATGCGACGCCGGGCACCGGATGTTTCTCCTTGGGCAGCTTGTAATAGTCGCCCTTGGTCGCCTGCCAGACGGGGTCGGCCTCGATCGCAGCCGTCATCATCTGGAAGGTCCAGTTGCCCACGGGGTCATCGCCATCCGACTGCGTGGTGCCGCCGATTGGCATGATCGCGCTGACATACTCCGGATGCATCACACCCCAGACATAGGTCTGGGTACCGCCCATGGAGACGCCTGTCACCAATGCTACACGCGCGACCTTCAGCCCGTCGCGAAGCAGGCGATAGTTGGCCTGCACCATGTCGTAGTAGCTGTATTGCGGAAATTTGATGCCCAGGCCCTCAGATGGCTTGCTGGCGCCCCAGGTGCCGAGCGGATCGACCATGATGACGTAATAGCGGTCGGTATCGATCGGCCGTCCCGGCCCGATGATGGGCACGCCGCCCGACAGGGGAGCACCCTTGACCCATTGCTCGTACATATCGGTGGAATCGCCCGAATAGTAGGAATTGATGACCACCGCATTGGTAATCTCGCCGGCGGCGTTCCGCCGAGCGTTGCCGATCGCGATGTAGGCCGTGTGCAGCTTGCCGGCGCCGAGCGATTCCAGCGTGACGCCGCCTTCGCCGCCATTCTCCCACTTCGAGGGATCTGAGAGATCGTATTTGCCGCCGAGGCGGAAATTCTCGATCTCATAGGTCTTCTTCAATTCGTCGTGCTGCATCTGCGACGAGCGACGCGTGAACGGTTGTGCGATCGCGAGCGAAGTACCGATCATCAGCAGCACGAAGCTGAGGACATAACGGCGCACAGTGTGCCTTCCGATCATGGCGAATTCCTCCGCAATTGTTCTGATCGGACGCTAAGCGCGGAGGTGATGCATCCTTTGATTTAACTCAACGGAAGGGCGGCGTTTTCATCGAGGATATCACCGCATCAAATTACCTGCGGGATCGCCGCAATGCCTTTCCTTGCCCACGGCTCATATCGGATCCGGTACGAGCTTGACGGTCCCTCCGGCGCACCGGCCTACGTGCTGGTCAACGGCCTCACCCAATACGCCGAGCTTTGGGCCGCGTACCGTGACGCGCTGGTTGCGCGAGGATTCCGCGTCGCAACTTTCGATCTGCTCGGTCAGGGCGAGTCCGACAAACCCGCTCTCTTCATCAGCCAGGACGACCAGGTCGCGGCGCTTCACCTCCTGATCCAGGAGCTTGGCGATGGTCCCGTATTCCTGAGCGGCATCAGCTTCGGCGGTCTGATCGCGCTGCGCTATGCCATTGCTCATGGCGATCGATTGGCCGGGCTGGTGCCGATGAGTTGCTTTGCCGAGCTGCCGCCGCAGTTATTTCTACTCGGCAACGCGCTGCGCACCGGCCTGATCCTCGGCGGGACCAGCTATCTCCAGGATTTGCTGCTGCCGATGAACGTCTCAGATCAATGGCTCGCGCCCGTCCTGGACAAGCTCGACAGCGTCAAACGGCAAGGCTGGCTGGTGAACGACGTCTATGCGCTGCAGAACCTGATGGAATCCTTCCTCGATTTCGAGCCACTCACGGAGCAATTGGGTTCGATCGGCGTCCCGACGATGATCCTGAACGGCGAGTTCGATTTCCTCACGCCACGCGCGTTGCACGAGATGCTGCGCATCCAAATTCCCAACAGCTCGCTGGTCATCATTCCCCGAGGTTATCACGCCTTCACGCTGGAGAAGCCGGCGCTCACGGCCGATCTGCTTGCAGGCTTTGCCGACGACGTGCTGGCCGGGCGCTGGCAAGGCAACAAGGCCGTTTGGATCGCGCCGGAGGACGCCGGCGGCGATCTGACTCCATTTCCTGCCGGGTACGACCATTTGCGCGCGATCCCGGTACGGGGAGCAAGCGCATGAGCGAATTGTTCGGCCCACTCGATCCCGGCGGATGCGTGCCGTCCCACCAGCAGACCCGCGTTGCGGCGTTCCTCGTCTCGGCCCATGGGGCCCTGGCGCGTCGGTTCGCCTTGGCCTTGCCGCTAAGGATGGAGTCGGCCTGGCAGACCGAATTGAACGCGCAGTTCTACAATGAGTCCGAGATCGTCTCTCTGCTGCTGCGCGCGACCAGCTGGACGCCGGATCCCGCCCTCGGCTATCTCGCGGTCGCCTGGGAGACCGCTTGGTTTCCGGCTCCAGCGCAAGGTATTCCGGACCATTCGCTCGCGCTCGCCGTCGATCTCGCAACGCTGGCGCACGCCGTTCATGCCAGCATCCGGCCGGCGGCGCTCCTCCCCCTGGAAGCCAATGCCAACGATCCCTTCGTCATGGCGCTGCGGCGCGTCGAGTTCGAGAGCGGCCGGCTGCTGCAAGCCCAAATCCTATTCTTGAAGGGCGACAACCTCCGGCCATTTCGCGATGCCGTGAGCGCCGCGCTCGAACGGCGCCACGCCGAGGTGCGTGAGCTTTGGCGCGAGGTGCTGCAGAGCGTCGACGTTTCCACCTGCGATGGGAATGACGGAAAGCGTTGACGCAGATCAAAGGACCACGCCGCCCGCGCGCGAACATCTCATTGACGAACTGATTGGAGCTCCGACCATGAGAGCCGTTTCCGTCGAAGAAGCCGTCGCGATGATCCCGGCCGGCGCCAGCATCATGGTCGGCGGCTTCATGGGAGTTGGGACGCCGGAGCGTCTGCTCGACGAACTGGTTCGGCAGAGGAAAAGCAACCTGACGGTCGTCAGCAACGACGCCGCGACGCCCGGCAAGGGCGTCGGAAAGCTGTTCGATGCGACGCTCGTCTCCCGGCTGACCGCAACGCATATCGGTCTCAATCCCAAGGCGCAGCAGCAGATGCTGGCCGAACAAGTCGCCGTCGATCTGATCCCGCAGGGCACCTTTGCCGAGCGTATTCGCGCCGGCGGCTGCGGGCTGGGCGGCGTGCTCACGCCGACCGGCGTCGGGACGTTGGTTGCCGAAGGAAAGCGCCAGATCGAGGTGGATGGCAAGGCGTACCTGCTGGAGACGGCCTTGCGGGCGCAGTTCGCGCTGGTGCACGCCTTTCTTGCCGACTACCTCGGCAACCTCGCCTACGCGCTGACGTCGCGCAACTTCAACCCGGTGATGGCGATGGCCGCTGACACCGTGATCGTGACCGCGGAGCACATCGTGCCCGTCGGCGTGATCGCACCCGATCACGTTATGACGCCGGCCCCGCTTGTCGACTATCTCATCACCAACCCGAACGGGTGAACTCATGGACGCACAGGAGATCATCGCCCGGCGCGTCGCGAAAGAGCTCAAGCCGGGCAACCTCGTCAATCTCGGCATCGGCATCCCGACCCTGGTCGCCAACTATGTCTCGCCCGAGTTGAAGGTGTTCTTCCAATCCGAGAACGGGCTGATCGGCACCGGTCCCATCCCCGAGCAGGGCATGGAGCATCCGCTGCTCACCGACGCGGGCGGGCGGCCGATCAGCGCGCTGCCGGGAGCAAGCACGTTCGACAGCGCGATGTCCTTCGGCTTGATCCGCGGCGGTCATGTCGACGTCACCGTGCTCGGCGGCCTGCAGGTCGACGCGCGCGGGCACCTCGCCAACTGGATGATCCCCGGCAAGATGGTACCGGGCATGGGCGGAGCCATGGATCTGGTCAGTGGCGCCAAACGGGTCATCGTGGCCATGCAGCATGCGGCGAAGGGCAAATCGAAGATCGTCAAGCAGTGTAACCTGCCGCTGACATCGGATCGACCGGTGAGCCTCGTGGTCACCGACCTCGCGGTGATCGGATTTCCAGGCGGCAGGGCCACCCTGCTGGAGACGGCGCCCGGCGTCAGTGTCGGCGAGGTCATGGCAGTCACCGAGGCTGAGCTCGTTCTTGGCGACACGGTACCGGAAATGAAGATCTGAGCGGGCAAAGCAATATGCGGATATTCAGCGACTTCAAGGAAATTAAAGCGGCCGTCGGCACCGAGATCGGGGTGAGCGACTGGGTCGAGATCACGCAGGAGCGCATCAACCAG
Organism: Bradyrhizobium sp. CCBAU 51627; assembly: GCF_028128765.1. Lineage (GTDB taxonomy): Bacteria > Pseudomonadota > Alphaproteobacteria > Rhizobiales > Xanthobacteraceae > Bradyrhizobium. The sequence goes on along the minus strand of NZ_LBJG01000022.1, from coordinate 23,128 downwards.
TTCGCGGAAGCGACCTGCGACGAGCAGTGGATTCACGTCGATCAGGAGCGCGCCAGCAAGGAGATGCCCGGCGGCAAGACAATCGCCCACGGGCTGTTGTCGCTCGCGCTGGCCCCGCTGTTCATTCGGTCGGTGATCGGCCTGAAGGGCTTGCGCAACACTCTGAACTACGGCGCGGATCGGATCCGCTACCTCGCGCCCGTGCCGGCGGGCTCTAGACTGCGCGGCCGCGTGACAGTCGCTGAAGCCGAGGACGTGCCACCGGACGGTCTGCGCGTGAACTATCACCTCGTGATCGAGATCGAAGGCGGCACCAAGCCGGCCTGTGTCGCCGAGCTGATCGCACTGCACTACCGGTAGGCGCCTGCGCGATCGGTACGATACCTTCGCTCAATCGATGATATGATAGCCGCCGTCGATGTAGAGCACCCCGCCGGTCATGAGCCTGGCGCCGTCGAGCGCCAGGAACGCGGTGGCATTGCCGACATCGTCGATGCTCACCAGGCTGCGTGCCGGCGCCTTCGATTGCGCCTTGTCCATCAGCTCGTCGAACTCCGGGATGCCCGAGGCCGCACGGGTGGCCAGTGGACCCGGCGAGATCGCATGCACCCGGATGCCTTTTGGACCCAGTTCGGCCGCGGCATAGCGAACCGCCGATTCCAGCGCTGCTTTCGCCACACCCATGATGTTGTAGTTCTCGACCACCATCTGACTGCCGTAATAGGTCATTGTGAACATCGTGCCGCCGTTCTTCATGAGCGGCTCAGCCAGATGGGCCATCCGCAGGAACGACCAGCAGGAAACCTCCATGGTCTTGAGGAAGCCCTCGCGGCCGACATCGACGACCCGGCCGTGCAGCGCCTCCTTGGGCGAGAAGGCGATCGAGTGCAGCAGGAAATCGAGCTGCCCCCACTCCTTCGCGATGCGTTCGAAAACCTGCTCGGTTTGGCCTTCGACCATCACATCGAGCGGCATGAAGATCGGCGCTTCCAGCGCCTGGGCGAGCGGCTCGACATGTTTCCTCGCTCGATCGTTCAGGTAGGTGACCGCAAGCTCGGCACCGAGCGCACGGAACGCCCTTGCACAACCCCAAGCGATGGATTGATCGTTTGCGATGCCGACGACGAGTCCCTTCTTACCCTTCAGGGCAACCTTGGTCTCCGGATACACGGGAATCATGAAACCCTCTCCTGTTTGGGGTTGCTCGATGGAGTGTTCATCAGCAGCGACAGCGTATGCTGTGCGATCATCAGCTCTTCGTCGGTCGGCACGACGTAAACGGGGATGAGACTTCCGGAGCGCGAGATCAGCTGGGCGTGGCGCGAATTTTCGAGTGGGTCGAGCGCGACCCCGAGCCAGCCCAGCTGCTCGGCCACGCGGGCACGGATAGTTGCGGAATTCTCGCCAATACCGGCCGTGAAGACGAAGGCGTCCAAGCCTTGCAAGGCCGCTGCCAACATGCCGGCGTTAAGGCCGATCCGATAGGCGAAATAGTCGATCGCAAGCTTTGCCTTGGGATCGGCACTCTTCTCGAGCTCACGCATATCGTTGCTGACACCGGAAAGGCCCTTCAACCCGCATTCGCGGTAAAGGAAGTCCTGCACGCTCGCAGCCGACATGCCCTTCTCGGCTATCAGGTAGAGCACAACACCCGGATCGAGCTGGCCCGGCCGAGTTCCCATCGGCAGGCCATCCAGGGCGGTGAAACCCATCGTGCTCTCGACGCTCCGCCCGTCCTTCATTGCACACATGGAGGCGCCGCTGCCAAGGTGAGCGACGATCACTCGGCGCTTGGCAATTTCGGGCGCAACGCTGGGCAAGGTCCTCGCGATGTACTCGTAGGACAGGCCGTGAAATCCATAACGCCGGACGCCCTCGGCATGAAGCTGATGCGGAATTGCGTAACAGTCCGCCAGAGCGCCGTGCGTACGATGAAAAGCGGTGTCGAAGCAGGCGACCTGCGGCAGCGTCGGGAAATTGGTCAAGATCGACCGGATCGGCGACAAATTGTGCGGCTGGTGCAGAGGTGCGAGATTGATAAAGCGCTGCAGCCGAGCCACCACGCCGTGGTCGATCAGAACTGGCTTGCCATAATCCGGCCCCCCATGCACTACCCGATGCCCGACTGCGATCGGGTGAATGCGAAGCTCCTCGCGCAGCCATTCGCCCGCCACGCCCATTGCAGTTGAAACGTCCGGCACCGCTTCGATCGGATAGGCCCGGTCGGCCAGGGAATCGCCCCCCGCGCCGCTCGCCCTCAGCCGCGGACGGGCGCCGATGCCGTCCATCTGCCCCTTGATCTGCCGCCGGAGCCGCCCCTCGCCCTCGACCGAAAAGATCTGGAATTTGACGCTGGAGGAGCCGGCGTTGACGACGAGGATCGTATCCATGGCAATCACGCAGCTACTGTGGGGGCGTGCTGGCGACGAGCGTTGGCATAGAGCGAGGCCACCGCGCAGGATGCCATCCGTGCACGCGGCGTATCCGCCCGCGAGGTCAACACGACCGGCACGCGTGCGCCCAGCACGATGCCGGCCCCGTCGGCCTTGGCAAAGTAGGCGAGATTCTTCGCCAGCATGTTCCCGGCCTCGAGATCGGGAACGACGAGGATTTGCGCCCGGCCGGCGACTTCGGACTTGATGCCCTTGATGCGCGCCGCCTCAGGGTCGATCGCATTGTCGAATGCCAGCGGTCCGTCGAGTACACCACCGGTGATCTGGCCGCGATCGGCCATCTTGCAGAGCGCGGCCGCTTCGATGGTCGAGGGAATCTTCGATGTGACGGTTTCGACCGCCGACAGGATGGCAACGCGCGGCGCTTTGCCGAAGCCGGCCTGGGAGTAGAGATCGATCGCGTTCTGGATGATGTCGCGCTTAGCGTCCAGGTCGGGGAAGATGTTGATGGCCGCGTCCGTCACGAACAAAGTCTCGGCATAGGCCGGCACGTCCATGACGAACACATGGCTGATCCGGCGATTGGTGCGCAGGCCTCCGGACTTGGCCGTGACGGCCCGCATCAGCTCATCGGTGTGCAGGCTACCCTTCATCAGCATCTCGCCTTTGGCAGCGTGGATCAGCTCGACCCCCTTCGCCGCGGCATCCTCGCTGTGAGCAGCGTTGACGATCTCGAACCCCGAGATGTCGAGGCCAGATCTTGCGGCGGTGTCCCTCACCTTGGCTTCGGGTCCCACCAGGATCGGCCGGATGATACCCGCTTGTGCACTGTCGAATGCCCCGCGCAGCGAAGTCTCGTCGCAGGGATGCACGACGACGGTCGGAAGCGGAGGAACGACCTTGGCGGCCGCGATCAGTCGGTCGTATTTGCTTGGGGGTTGCGATTGTCCGATATCGGCTGACATGATGTTGCTCCCCATCCTCTTGACCCGCTACGATGCTTTGGCCTGGTCGAAAGAGGCCACGTTGGTCGCGCTTCCCTCTTCCGCATCGAGTCCGAGAAGCGCGGCAATCCGCTGAAGGCGGCTGGCGCTCTCTCCGGCGATCTTGCCACTGGCGGAGAGCACCTCGCGCATCGACGCAATCAACGTCCGACGCTGATTCACGTCGTCCGGCAGCAACTTCGGAATGGCGGCGACGGCGCCATCCTGATCCAGGAGCAGCATGAAGAACTGCTCTCGAACCAGGATCTTGAACTCGGAGAGCGACAGGCGGGGTCCACCATAGTCCCGCCGCGCGCGGCGCAGCGCCTCGATGCTGCGCTCGTCAACCATTCCGCGCGCCGAACCGATATAGAGCAAGCTTCGGATGGCCGCCTCACGAGGTCCTCCCTCGCCAATCCTTGATTTAAGGTGAGCAATTCGCTGCTCAAGCATGTCCCGATGCTCGGCGGACATCTCACGGCGCTGCGATGTCTCCGACTTTGGATCGATACCCAGCGCGGACTGCAAGGCCGGCGATCCATAGACATTCAGGAAGACTGTTTCACTCAACGCTTCAGTTGCGTCGCGCCAGCTATCGAGCGCGTGGACGATCTGCTTGGACATCTGTTCCTGAAACGCCAGGAAAGGATTGTCTTTAGAAACCGGTTTGCGATTGTCCTCGATCTGGTCCGCGGCCGACTCGATCGTCGCCATCAACGGGTTCCGGCTACTGAACGCTTCATACTGCAGTCGCAGCGGATGCAAATTGCGCATCGTCTCCGCCAATTGCGGATTCACGACCTTCTTGATCCAGGGCTGGACGAACTTCCGGTAGGCAGCCAGGTTGATTTCGGAGACGCGCTTGGCCGCGGCAAAGCGCCGCTCATCCTCCGGCGAATTGCCGCCCATGGCCCTTATGTCGTCGAGCGTCCGCGCCTCGCAGCGCATCACCCATTTGCCGACAACGAGGTCCGAACTCGTCGTCTCCTCGTCTTTTGCTTCAAAGGTGGCCTCATAGAGCCCGGGCGGCAGCACATCGATCAAATCGATGTTCTCGGAGAATTCTGCATGTTCCTTCTTGGCGACGCCGCCCGAGACGAAAATGCCGAGATGGCCGATGCTCTTGTGAACCGTGTAGACGATGGTCTGCCCATAGGCTCTGATCTCATCGACGTCCGCGTAGCAATCGAGGATCCAGTCGAGCGCCTGCTGGGGCGGCGTCACGTTGTCGCCCTCGGAACAGAAGACCAGTATGGGCGATCGGATGTTGCGGAGATCGACCTTCTGGCCATCCGACATCTCGATCCTGCCCGCTGCAAGATTGTTGCCGATGAAGAGCTCATCGACGATGAACTGGATTTCCTCGGCGTTCAGATTGACGTGTCCGCCCCACCAGCGTTCGAATTCGAGATAGCGGTCCGCCTCGGTGTCGACCTTGGAAAAGACGTTGTACTGCTTGGTCCACAGCGTGTTGGACGGATTCTGGTTCTCGAAGTTTTGCACCAGCCAGGCGCCATCGAACTTGCCGGCGCCGAGATCGCTGGCGAGCGCCGTCAGCCAGCTTCCGCCCAGCAATCCGCCCGAGTAGCGCATCGGATATTTGCCGTGCACGCCCGCCCAATAGGCCAGCGGCGCGCCCGCGATGATCAACGGTCCGAACAGTTCCGGCCGCAACGACGCCAGGATCATGACGGCCCAGCCGGCCTGGCAATTGCCGATCACGCAGGGCTTGCCGTCGGCCTTGGGATGCAGGCCGATGACCTTCTCGACGAAGAGAGCCTCGGCGCGGGCGATGCGCTCGATGGTCTGTCCCGGCATCGGCTCGGGCAGGAAGCCGATGAAGTAGCAGGGATGGCCCGCCTTCATCGCGACACCGATCTCGCTGTCGGCCTTGAAACCGCCGATGCCCGGGCCGTGCCCGGCGCGCGGATCGACGACGATGAACGGGCGCCGCTCGAGATCGATTTCGACGCCCTTCGGTGGGATGATGCGGACCAGCGCGTAGTTGACCGGCTCGTCGAGCTTGCGGCCGTCGATGACCAGTTCGGCGGCATATTGCAGGACGTGCGGGGCCGTCTGCGCGACGTGCTCGCGATATTGGTCGCCGCGCCGGCGCATAATGTCCAGGAACAGCACGCTTCGCTGTCCTGCGTCCACCAGATATTCAACCGCCGAGGCAACGAGCCCGGACATGGGGTCCGGGAGATTTGGAGTTTCCATCGACATGTTCCGACCTCTCTTGTCCGCGTCTTCATAGAGAGCCAGCGCGCGAGGAGATACGTTGACTTAGGTCAACGGTCGGCCGAACCGCGAGCCGCGGCAGAACGATCGAAAGCGATCCATGCCATCGACAATTCCCAGGTGACTGACAAAACGACGGGTCCGATAAAGAGGCCGACAATGCCATGCGCGAGGGTCCCGCCGATCACCCCAAGCAGGATCACCAGGGTCGGCGTCGTGAGGCCGCGGCCCATCAGCAGCGGCTTCAAGATGTTGTCGAGGAGACCGACGGTCACCAGGAACAGCGTCAGGAGAACTGCCGTGGTGACGTCCTTGTCAGTCCAGATCCAGATGATCACGGGCAGCATGACCACCACCGCTCCGATCTGCACGATTGAGAGTAGCAGTACGATGAATGCGAGCAGGCCGGCGATCGGAATGCCCGCGAGATTAAAGCCAATCCCCGCAAGCAAGGCCTGGATGACCGCAATACCGATCACACCTTGGGATACCGCGCGGATCGTCGCCCCCGCCAGATCCAGGAAGTGCTCGCTCTGTTCGGGCACGATCCGCGACAGAAATCCCCTTCCCGCCGCCACAAACAGCTGGCCATACGGCAGGATGAATCCAGCCACCGCCACCGACAGCAGAAACTTGACCGCGCCGACGCCGGCATCGCCGACAAGCCCGACAAGCGTTCCGGCAAACGGCTTCAGGTAAGGCGCGACCGTGCGCAGAACCGACCGAACGTTCGACGACGCCTGGTCCCAGAGCTCATGGAGCTGCGATCCGATGAGCGGCCAGCTCTTGATCGCCTCTGGTGCAGACGGGATCTTGAACTCGCCGGCCGTCAATTGTCCGGCAAAATCCTTAAGTCCCTCCACCGCGCCGATACCGAGCCACGCCGCCGGCCCGATCAGAACGAGAAGATTGACCGCAGTGAGAAGGCCCGCCGCGAGCTTCGGCCGGCCGCCCAGAATCTTCGCCAGCCTGACGAAGACGGGATTGAACGCGACGGCCAGCACCATCGCCCAGACGAGGATCGTGCCGAACGGACGGATCAGGACCAAAGCCCAGATGATCAATAGAGCCAGCAATCCGATGCGGATCACCAGCCGTATCAACTCCTCTCCTGTGAGAAGCTGACGGAGCGTCCTCACGCGCGCACCTCAGGCTCGTCCTTCTTGAGCCAGATATTGATGCTCACCAGGAGCACCCAGAACGGGAAAACGGCGAGGCTCCAGTCGATGTAGTAGCTTCCGATGAGAAGGATGGCGGCAACTGCATAGCCCCCAAAGGCGAGCCAGCGCGGCGTGAGCCCCGTATAGAGGGCAATCGTCGAGGTGGTCACCATGAACACGGAGGCCGTCTTGACGAGATAGATGTTGACCATTCCGTAGGCCAGGCCGCGGCCGAAATGAAATGTCGCGGAATTGATCAGCACGTTCGGCGCGGCGTGGAACGCCAGAATGACAGCGCCTATGACGGCTGCCGCGGCAAACAACATCGCGAGCAATAACACCGCGCTGCCGAGGAAGATCGTCGCAAAGAACTGATCCTCGCGCTTACCGAGCCGGTCGCGCAGGAACCCGACGAACCACAGGAATGCCACGCCTGCGAAGGGGACGAGGTTCAATGCCAAAGCGACGTTGCTCGTGCCCCCGTGAAGCCAAGCGCCCGGCTCGAGCGGATCGGCCGGCACCGACCGCCGCATCAACCAGAACACAGCCAGAAGCAAGACCGAAAACAGGATTCCGGCCGCAGCCGCTACGCGAGGTGTTCGCAGTTTCGCTCGTGTCAATCCGGTCGCCTGCATGATCATGAGACCGCCCGTCCTTTCGCGCCCGAGCCCACGGAGCTTGCCGTTTCCACTCCATGGGGGTGCGACAAGCCGAGCCCCTGCCAGTCCTCGATGCGAGCGGCGGCCCGATCCTGCGGATCGAAGGTCGATCGGTCGATCCCCGCATCGAGATGACCCAGGTAGTCGCGAACGCATTTGGCACGCTTCTCTTCGCCGCACCCGGCGAGTTCAACGAGCGCAGCGCGCATGCGGCGCATGACCTGGATGGAGGTCGATCCGAACTGCCGGATCTCGTCGAAAGCCAGCGCGAGGTAATCCTCCCAGGTTGGCATCCGATAGAGGACCCTTGGAACCCCGTCTTCGTCGAATGCCCAACAGGCCTCAAGGTCACATTTCGCCAGCCGCCGGAGCAGATCCTCGATCTGGTCGATGGCCTGCACGGCAGTTGTCGGGTCGTTGATGGCCGGAGACAGTGCCTTGATCGCGACATCTACGAGGAGCCGCAATGCATATTTCGGATCCTGCTCGAAGGTGCGTTGCTCGTCCAGATGAACGCATGCGGTCAGCTCTTTCTCGGGAAGCGGATTAGTCCTGCCCCGAGCGCGCAAGACCACGCTGTCCTCGAGCAGCGTGTCACCGACGCCGCACTCCATCATGATCAAGCCGTCCAGCCGGCGAGCGTGGTCGACCAGCCTGGCGATATCGATCGATGTCACCGACTGCGGAGTCCCGAGGTGTCTGACGGACACCTCCGCCGGATAGGCTTGCTGTCGCGCAGCCTTGCCGGACGTCGGCCATGGGGGGGACTGATACGTGCTGGCGATGACCTGCCGGCCTGTATCGCCGAGCGCCTGCAGCACCCTGATGATCTGAAGATTGTTCAAACGCTGGACGAGCTGCGCAAGCATCAACACGCTGGCCACCAGCATGGCTGCCACGATCGCCGCGGACAATAGAGGCACTCCTTCAGTACCCTGGCGATCGACCCAGGCGAGCGTGGCGAGACTGTACATGAAGGTCGCGACAAACATGCCGAGCGAGTGAAACAGCAACCGGTCGCGCGCAAACCAGACGACGAGCCGCGGCGAATAGACGACGGCATTGAACTGGACGAGCACGAATGCGATCGAGAACACGATACCGGTCAGCGCCATCATGCCGGAGGCGACTGCCGACAGATAAGCCTGGGCGGAAGACGTCGACAGGTTAAGACTAACGCCCAGGAATGTTGATTCCAGGCGGGGCACCAGGAAGCCTGCCGCGACGCTCGCAATCGCATAGAGCGTGGGTATCAGCCAAAGCTGCATGCCACTTCCTTTCACAATGCCGGGATGCTCGTCAGCCCGCTCGGCAGGCGACAGCATCCTCGCGCTTTGCGAACGGTTTGTTGATCTTAGTCAATGGTGCGCGCCACGCGCGTGGATCAATGCGGCGTCACTGGGTGGATGACACCCTCGTCGCGACCGCGCGCCATACCTGCAATGAAGGCCCCTGAATCGTGAACTCTGCCGTCGATCATGGGCCCTCTTTCGAGACCGCCACCGGCCAGTGGATTCACCTCGTCGGCGTCGGAATCGAAATCTTCGGCGTGTTCATCATCGTCATCGGGATCATCTGGTCCGCCCGATACATCGTCGGGCGAAGCGTCGAGTCTCGCTACGACAGCTACAAGATCAGCATTGGACGATCGCTGTTGCTTGGGCTGGAGGTGCTGGTGGCAGCGGATATCGTGAAAACGATCGCGATCGAGCTGACCTTCGTGAGCCTCGGCCTGCTTGCGGGATTGATTGTGGTCCGCACTTTCCTGAGCTGGACCTTAACGCTAGAGATCGAGGGTCGCTGGCCGTGGCAACAGGATCAAGCCGGGAACACCAGAGGAAATCATTGAGGTTGCGCCGCTGGGTGTCTCGAAGGGGCTTGAGCTCCGGAATAACAATTACACAGCATGAGCTCCCGCAGCGACAGGCAGAAATAGACGGATTATCCCGTTTGCTCGCTCAATTATCCTACTCTGCCACGATGACGCACTCGACTTGTACCAGGACGACATGTGCGCAGTATCGAATGGGGGTGGCTATGGACCGATCTGCGCACCGTCGCTGCCAATGCCGCGCCGGTGTGGCATGGCCCGATCGATCAGCAGCGTATCGGTATACATGTCGAAACGCGCGAGCTTGCCGTCGGCAACGCGCCAGACATGCGCGAAGGGTGCGCGCATAGCCTTGCCCGTCGCCTTGTTGACCCCGGAATAGGCACCGAGGCTGACGACGCGATCCCCTTCGACGATGAAATCGTCAGCAACGGCGGAGAAATTGTCCCAGTCGCGCACCAGCGGTACCAGGAGCCGATCGAGAACCTCCTGCAGTTGGCGCCAGGTGCCGCTGTAATAGGGAAATCCCTCGGCCTCGGTCCAGTGCAGATCGGCATGTAACAGGCTTACAACCGTAGCTGCATCGGCCCGCGAAACGGCGTCGTAAAAAGCCCGGACTATTTGAACTGCTTTACTCATGGATCCTTACTCCATGTTTGGTCGACGATGTGGATTAGGTTGAAGGCGAAAGCCCTATTGAGCGCGAGAGATTGGCGGTGGCGATGCGGATCATGGCGAGCTCGGCTACGATCAGTGCGATGACAGCCAATGCAGCGATGGCCAATACCAGGAGGCGGCGGTCTATGATCATCCTGCCCGATTTTCGATGTGTCAGTCGCGAGCCGCGAGGAACCGAGCCACCGCCGTGGCGGTCTCGAAACTCCCCTCGGGATCGGGGTTGAGAAGAGTCGGCTGGAAGCGGATCTCTTCGACGTCGGTGACGCCGGCTTGGCTCAGCCAATCCCGCAGATAGGTCGAGTGATGATCGACACCGAAAGCCGGCGATGGCATCGACGGACCATAGGCGCCGCTCGTCAGCGCCAGCACCGCCTTCTTGTTCTTCAGCAGCCCGAAGTAACCTGCCTGGGGATCAAGGCCCCATAGCAGCCCCGGCTGATGAATCACGTCGATGTACTGCTTGAGACGATAGGGAATGCCCCCGTTCCACATTGGCACCGCGATCAGATAGCGGTCGGCGGAGATGAAGCGGTTGGCAACCGCCGTGATCTCGTCCCAGGCGGTCTTCTGTCGGCTCTCATGCGTCTGCCCGGTGATGACAGCGATCTTCGCAGCGACCTTGTCACCGTCGAAGTCGGGAAGTTTTTCCTGCGCGAGGTCGAGTGTGTCGACGGCGAGATCGGGAAGCCGCTCGCGTAACGCAGCGACATAGACATCTGCGACGGCGTTGCTCCTGGAGGCGGTGCCGCGCGGTGAAGCTTTGATGTACAGCAATTTGCTCATGGTTGCGCTTCTTGGTTGGAGTTGTCTGGTCGCGGATGGTCGACGAACTCGACGCGTCGCCGCTCAGCCGACGGCCGATGCGGCATCGGGAATGAAGACCGCCCTGATCTCGGCGGCGATTTGCGGGGCGTTTTCGTCGAGCACGAAGTGGCCGGCATCGAGCCAGACCAGCTTCGCGTCGGGCAGATCGTTCAGGTAGGCGCGTGCCCCCGGCGGGATGAAAAACGGGTCGTACTTGCCCCAGACGATCAGCGTCTTCGGTCGGTGCACGCGGAAAGCCGCCTGCCATTCGGGATAAAGCGCGACGTTGGTCTTGTAGTTCTCAAGCAGATCGATCTGGTAGTCCTGCGTGCCCGGACGATCGAGCAGCGCCTGATCGAGAATCCAGTTGTCGGGGTTGATCGCTTCGGGATCGCTAGCCCCGACCAGCCACTGAAATTTGGTGCCCTCCAGGCCGACGAACTCGCGCGCGGCCTTTTCCGTTTCCGGCGTGCGGTTCTCCCAGAGCGGCAGCAGCACCTTTTTCGGCGCATCGCCGATGCCTTCGATGTAGGCGTTGGTGTTCTGGATGATGAAGCCCCCCACCCGCTCGGGGGCTCGCATGAACAGGCGGAACCCGATCGGCCCGCCATAGTCCTGCATGTAGAGAATGTACGAATCGAGCTTCAACACCTCGACCAGGCCCGCGACGTGAGACGCCAGGTTGTCGAAGGTGTAGCTGAACGCGTCCCGCGACGGCGCATCCGAATGGCCGAAGCCGACGTAATCGGGCGCGACCAGATGGAACCGGTCGGAGAGTAGTGGCATGAGGTCGCGGAACATCTGGCTGCTAGTCGGCAGGCCATGAAGCAGCAGGATGGTGGGGGCGGAAGGGTCGCCGGCCTCGCGGTAGAAGATCTTGCGACCATTCACGGTCGCGTTGCGGTAATGGGTGCGGTTCATGGTCATTGGTCTCTCCTCGGCAGTTCGGACGCTGCGGGTCGTGCGCGGCTGCCCCGCTTTTCTGGTTTATGCCTTCCAAAAATTCGTGGGAGAGGATAAGTTTGAGAGAAGACCTCTCGTTTTATGGAAGGCCCTTGGATCGCCTGGAAGCCATGTCGGTGCTGCTTGCAGCGGCGGAGAGCGGCAGCCTCTCGAAAGCGAGCCGAGATCTCCGACTGCCGCTGGCGACCGTCAGTCGCAAGGTTGCGGAGCTTGAAGCACACCTGAACGCAACCCTGCTGATCCGATCCGCAAGGGGGCTTGAGTTGACGCCAGCCGGCCGTTCCTATGTCACGGCCGCGAAGGCGATCCTGGAGCAAGTGACCGAAGCGGAGCGCGCCGCCGCGGGCGAATACACCGAGCCGAAAGGAGACCTGGTGGTCACCGCGCCGATCATGTTCGGACGGTTGCATGTGCTGCCGGTAGTGAAGCGCTTCCTCGCCGCGTACCCCGACGTTTCCGTTGGATTGGTCATGACCGATCGAGTCGCGCACTTCCTGGATGATCAGATCGATGTCGCGCTGCGGATCGGCCCTCTTCCGGATTCAAGCCTGATCGCGACGCGTTTGGGCACGGTCCGACACGTGATTTGCGCAAGTCCCGACTATCTTGCTGCGAACGGTACCCCGACGACGCCCAACGATCTCGCTCGACACAGCGTGATTTCGTTTCAGAGCGTGTCCATATTGAGCACCTGGATCTTCGAATCCGAAGGCGCCGAGATCACTTCCTCGTTCCACTCACGCCTCAGCGTGAACACGATTGATGCGGCGATCGACGCGGGGCTCTCTGGGGCGGGCCTGGTCCGCGCGGTGTCCTACCAGATCGTCGACCACGTCCGCAGCGGCCGGCTGAAGCTCGTCCTCGAATCCTTCGAGCCGGCGCCACGCCCCGTGCATCTCGTCTACGACACGCAAAGCCGGCTGCCCCTGAAGCTGCGCGCCTTCGTCGATTTCGTGGTCCCGCGCATGCGCGAGCGATTGATAGACGCAGCTATTTAGAGCCGCATCGGAGTATGGAGGCTGGATCGCTGAAAGTTAGGCGACCGCGGCTGATAGATGTCTTCGTCAGGCCTGTAGGCCAATCCGCGTCCGACGCCTCCTACCCATGGGCGACGTCGAGTCGATGCAGATATCGACCGACGCTTTCCTCGCTCTAGGCCCTCTCGCCATCTGGCATGCGTGACGTTGTGCGCTCTATCGAATGGAACTCGGCACCCACGCCAGCAGCACGCGATCAGCAGCGGTATTTGTCGCTTTGAGCGCATCGATTGCTCAAGATCATGACTTGCAGGGGCTGGCTCGGCAGAGGCGCGTACCGGCGTGAGCCCCGTGACACCATTCCGATGGAAGTTACCGGATTGCGAATCGGTCCATCATGGGGACGACGCCAAATCGATGCGCTGGCATGCCGGCGTCAATGCGCTTTATCATCCCACGCATAACGAGGAAATTACCAAGACTTTCCAGTGCCTTAGGAAATTTTTCGCTCACGCGACAGAATCGGGCCAAACCGGGCCTATTCCCCTTTTCCGGGCGACTGTGCCCCACATTTGTGGGCAATTCGACGGGAATTGGGACTGTGACCGGCGTCACCGTGGCAAATCGGCGACACGCGACGAGGATTATGCACGTATTGCGCTCATTTGCGTGTGTTTCAATGGAACAGAGGGGGACACTTAACCTAAGCTAATCTACGTATTTGCGGTCCGCGGGCAGCACAATTTTTTATTCACCTACGGACGGGGGACTTCAAGGTGAAACGGCTCATTACTGCGACTGGCTTCTTGCTCGCCTTTGGCCAAGGTGCGGCTTTTGCTCAGGGGTTTTCGATTACCGATGCCCTGCATCAGGCGGTTCAAACCAATCCCGGCGTTGGCGAAGCTTCGGCCAACCGCCGCGCAACCCAGAGCGAGCTTCGCCAGACCCAGAGCACGTTGCTCCCGCAGGTCCGTGTTGATGCCAGCTGGGGACCAGAGAAATTCGATCAGAACTACTCAGGTGTCGCGCCGGTTGCCGGATTGACGGCACCGGTCACGGGGTCCGGGCCGTGGCGCAACGGTTCATCTGAATCAGTCGTTGTGCGGCAATTGCTATTCGATGGCTTCTCCTCAATCCACGACATCTGGCGGCAGACCGCGCGCGTGAACGCCGCGGCGTATCGCGTAAGGGAACGGACCGAGCTGATCGCGCTCGATGCTGCTGAAGCTTATATCGACGTCGCGCGGTACCTTCGCCTGGTCGCGATTGCGGAGCAGAACCTGGCAAATCACGAGAAGATCTTCTCGAACGTGAACTCGCGCTTCTCCGGCGGAAGGGCCGGCGAAGGCGACCTCGAACAGGCGCGGGAGCGCGTCGAAGCCGCACGCGCGGCGGTGGAGGAATTCCGCAAGAGCCTCGAGGACTCCCGCGCAAAGTATCGCAAGGTCGTCGGACTCGAGCCGATCAACGTTCGCTTCCCCGCGCCGCTTGGCGGCTTGCCGTCGACGCGGGACGAGGCGCTGGCGACGACGGTTCGCTTCAACCCGACGATCCAGGCTGCCCAGGCCGACGCCGATGCCGCAAAGCATGCATTCCGGACGACCGATGGTTCGTTCGTTCCGAAATTCTATCTCGAAGGGCGCGCGACCCACTACGACAACGCTTACCCCTATGTGGCCTCATCTGGCCTTCCCAGCGTCACGCATGAGGACTACAGCGGCAAGGTCGTGATGTCCTGGGACGTCTTCCGTGGCGGGCAGGATGCCTGGCGCCGGACCGAGTTGTCGGAGCGCTATGTGGAGAGCACCGCCCGGCACGCCCGGCTGCAGCGCGACGCGATCGAGTCGATCGACAAGGCTTGGGGCGCTCGTACCGTCACCGCCAGCCGTATTTCCGCCTTGACGCGCCAGCTCGAAGCCGACCGCAAAACCATTGCGGCATTCCAGAAGGAATATGAGCTGGGTCAGCGCTCGCTGATCGATCTGCTGAACGCGCAGAATCAATACTTCAACGCTCAGGTGTCGCTCACCTCCGCACGGGGCGTGGTCGTGTTCGCTGATTTTCAGCTGCTGGCCGCCATGGGCACGCTGCTCGAATACCTGAAGTCTCCGCCCCCGGTAGACTCGGCTCCGGTTGACCTCGTCGCGTTCAGCCTGCCGACCTACAAGGCGCCGAACTTCCGCTGGACGCTGCCGAAGACCGGTTCAGAACCGCTCGAAGTGGCCGTCCCGGCCCCGGCGCGTGCCGCGATGGCTTCTGCCGACGCTCAGCACGCCGACGTTCCCGGCTTCAAGGACCGCTGGCCCAAATGGTCGTTTGCCGCCTCCATGACCGGCGTGCGGGAGTGGTTGGCCCAGCGAAAGGGCGGCAGCGATCCGACAAGCCTTGACCAAGCCACGACGGGCCAGGCGACCGCTTACGCCCCGACCGGCAAACCGCATTGGCTGGCGACGGCGTTCAAGCCAGCGCAATCTGAACTGGCACGATAAGCGAGTACTGTACCGCCGAAGCAGAGGCTGCCCGCAAGATGCGGCAGCTCTGCAAGCATGAGCCCTTCGTCAAGGAAGAAGGCCGGCACAGGGCGAGCGCCCCGCCTGGCCTGATGGTTACGATTAATCGTTAAGTGCTCTGGGAACACTACGGTGATGACTCCAGGGGAAATTGGCCTATTTTGACGAGGTCCCCGGACGATCCGGGACCATTTCTTTCATTTTCACTTAAGGCCTTGGATCTTGTTGTTTCGCACCAAGCAGTCGGTGAAATCTGCCGATAACATTGACGCGGCTTCGAAGTCCGCCGGGACTGCGCAATTCGCTGCGAAGGACGCCGATCCCCTCACCGATTCCCTGATCTATCTGGCCGCCCACCATGGCCGTGCCATCACGCGCGAGGCCATGCTGAGCGGCCTGCCGATCCTCGACGGGCGTCTCACGGTCACCCTTTTCGGACGCGCCGCCAAGCGCGCCGGCCTCGAGACCGAACCGGTGCAGCGCCCCCTTTCGGACATTCCACCGCTGGTGTTGCCCGCCGTGCTCGTCATGAAGAATGGCACGGCCCTGATCCTGCTCGGCATCGACGAGAAGTCGGCCAAGGTCCTCGATCCCAGCACGAAGCCCTATGCTCCCCAGCTCCGCTCGCTCGATACGCTTGCGTCGAACTACACCGGCTATGCCTTTTTCGCCCGCGCGGCCGACGAGGCCGACGCGCGGGCGGTTGCCGCAGGCGGCGTTCCTCCACAGCACTGGTTCTGGTCGGTGGTCAAAGTCCACTGGCGCAGCTATGGCCACATCGCACTCGGCGCGCTGCTGATCAACGTCCTCGCTCTTGCGATGCCGCTTTTCACGATGAGCGTCTACGATCGCGTGGTCCCGAACGGCGCCCTTCCATCTCTCATTGCCCTGTCGGTCGGCATGGGGCTGGCGATCGCCTTCGATCTCGTCCTGCGCCTGGTCCGCAGCAAGATGGTCGATGTCACCGGCAAGACCATCGACGTCGTCCTGGCGGCCAACATCTTCGAGCACGTGATGGCCGTGAAGATGGCGCAGCGCCCCACTTCCGTGGGGATCCTCGCCAACCAGCTCCGCGATTTCGACTCGGTCCGCGAATTCTTCACCTCCGGCACCGTGGTTTCGGCAACGGACCTGCTGTTCGCCATCTTGTTCGTCGGCGTGCTCTTTGTCATCGCAGGTCCCCTCGCCTGGGTACCGCTCGCGATGCTGCCGGTCATGATCATCGTCGGCTTTGCGCTGCAGCGGCCGCTCAACCGCGCCAGCAAGCGCCTACAAGTCGAAGCCGCCGCGCGTCATGGCGTGCTGGTCGAAGCGCTCGCGGGCCTGGAGACGGTCCGCGCGATCGGCGGCGAGGCGCGCATGCAGACGGCGTGGGAGCGCTCGGTTGCGGCGACGGCGCGCTCCGGCGAGGCCGTTCACTTCTGGTCCTCGCTGGCGCTGACGATCGCTTATTCCGCGCAGACGCTGACTAGCCTGCTGCTGATCGTGATCGGCGTTTTTCTGATCCTGAATGGCAGCCTGACTGTCGGTGCGCTGGTTGCGGCGAACATGCTCGCCGGCCGGGTCCTGGCGCCGATCGCCGGCATCGCGTCGGTGATCACGCGCGGCACGCAGACCTTCTCGGCACTCAAGTCGATCGACCGGATCATGTCGCTCGAACGCGAGCGCTCGCCCGAGCGCAACTATGTCTCGCGCAAGATCGACAAGGGAACGATCAGTTTCGAGGACGTCACGTTCAAATATCCGACCGCTCCCGGAAATGCGCTGGAGAAAGTGACGTTCAAGATCGAAAGCGGTGAGCGCGTCGGCATCATCGGACGCGTCGGTTCCGGCAAGACCACGGTCGGTCGCCTGCTGCTGGCCTTGTACGAGGCACAGCAAGGCCGGATCCTCGTCGACGGCGTCGACTCTCGCCAATACGACCCCGCGGACCTGCGCAGCGGCATCGGCCTTGCGATGCAGGATACCGATCTGTTCTTCGGCAAGCTCCGCGACAACATCACGCTCGGCTATCCCGCCGCGACCGACGAGGAAGTTTTGGCGGCGGCGCGGCTGTCCGGCGTGGAAAGTTTCATCGCCGGCCATCCGATGGGCTACGACATGCTGATTTCGGAAGGCGGTCGCAGCCTGTCGGGCGGCCAGAAGCAGGCTATCGGCCTTGCCCGGGTGCTGATCAGGAAGCCGAAGATCCTCTTCCTCGACGAACCGACGGCGCATTTCGACGTTCGCAGCGAGGCCGAATTCCTCGAGCGTCTGAAAGAGCTCGGAGACGGGCAAATGACGATCGTCATCTCGACGCATCGACTGTCGCTTCTCGGAATGGTCGACCGCCTCCTGCTGTTCGACAACGGCCGGCTTGTGGCCGACGGACCGCGCGACAAGGTTCTGGCTCTGCTTCAGCGCAAGCCCGCGACTCCCGAGGCCGCTGCGGAGGCACGATTCGCTCAGGGCGCAACAGTTTCGCAGAAATCCAATGTCAACTGATTTTGCCTACGCCAATGATGTTCGTGCCGCGGTTCGGCTGAAGACGCCGCGCACCTCGCGCATGCTGCTGTGGACCTCCGTCTCACTGCTGGCATGCTTTCTGGTCTGGGCGCATTTCGCGGTCCTCGAGGAGGTCAAGCGCGGCAACGGCAAGGTCGTCCCCTCCCGGCAAATCCAGGTCGTTCAATCGCTGGAGGGCGGGATCGTCGGCGACATTCTCGTACAGGAAGGTGCCGTCGTCCAGCAGGGACAGTCCCTGATGCGCATCGATGATACCAAGTTCGCTGCCGAGTTCGGAGAGATCAGGGAACGTCGTGCGGCGATGGCCGCCCGCGTTGCGCGTCTCGAGGCCGAGGCCAAGGGCCGCACCGCGATCGCCTTCCCGGAACTGACCGATCAGGTCGCCCCTGCTGCGGTCGCGACCGAGACCAGTGTTTTCAACGCACGGGCCCAGAAGCTCGCGCAAGACGTCGACGTGCTCAGTCAGCAGATCACGCGGCTCACGCAATCGTCCGCGTTGCTCGATCGCGAGCTCGCGCTGACGCGCAAGCTCTACGACCAGAAGGTCGTACCTGAGATCGAGATGATCCGGCTGGAACGTCAGTCAGCCGAAGCGAAGGGCCAACTGGCCGAGGCCAAATCGAAGGCCACGACCATGGTCACGACGTTTCGCGCCCAGGCCGATGAGGACCTCGCCAAATCGAGGGGGGATCTCGCCGTGCTCGATGAGAACATCAAATCCGCCCAGGACAGGGTGCGCCGAACCGACCTTCGCGCTCCGGTCCGCGGCATCGTCAACAAGCTGAACATCACGACGATCGGTGCAGTCGTTCAGCCCGGCGCCAACGTCATGGATATCGTCCCTCTCGACGATACGCTGCTGATCGAGGGCAAGATCCGGCCGCAGGATATCGCCTTCATCCGGCCGAACCAGGATGCGGTGGTGAAGATCTCGGCCTACGATTCGTCCGTCTACGGACATCTCGACGGCAAGGTCGAGCGCATCAGCGCCGATACGATCCTCGACGACAAGGCCGAAGGAGCCCAGCGTCCGGAGACGTATTACCGGGTCATGATCCGGACCGACAAAAATCATCTTGGCACCGAGCAAAGCCCGCTGCCGATCATCCCGGGCATGGTGACCACCGTGGAAATCCTGACCGGCAAGAAGTCCGTGCTCGACTATCTCATGAAGCCGGCGCGTACGCTGCGTGACGAGGCGCTGCGTGAGCACTGAACGGCTCATCCTTAACGGCTGGTTACAGCGCCATTGCAAGCTGTAACCGTCGCAACAACCGCCTGTTGGCCGCGTTGGCGCAAACTGGCTCGGCCCTTCGCCAATTTAACGCGGCTTAATCCCGCCTCCCCGCAGACTGCGTCCCGATAACAACACGGGACGCAGACCAGCGCACAAGACGCTGACAGCCGTTCCCGGAACAGGGACGTCAGTCATGAAACCGCGTTTGGGGATGCGGAAGTCGGGCCCGTTTGCGCTTGCAACGGCGCTCTTTCTTGGTATGGGCAGCCTTGCCGCCCCCCTTGCCACGTCCAGTGCATTTGCCGACGAACTCACTGTCGTCGCGGAAGCCTCACAGGCCCGCAGCGATGGCCGTGAGACCGAGGTGACACATCCGCCGGCGACCTTCTTCACCATCAACGCGGTGCTCGCCAAGCTCGATGGCAAGCGTGCACGCCCGGCCGACCCGGTTCGGTTGGCCGCGCTGACGTCAACTCCGAGCCTGACCGACGCCCAGCCTGATATGAACCCGGCCCCCACGGTTGGGACCGAGGCGTTCGGACTGTTCACCTTCCGCGCGCCTGACGGCGTTCTCTGGCGCAAATGGCGCAGCGTCGCAGCCGACATGGCCAAGGATCAGGCTGTGCTCGACGGCTGCCGCTCCGACGCCGCGCATTGTCCGGCCCATGCCGCGCAATTCCTTCGCCTGATCAATGCCGTCGCAACGAAGTCCGGCCGGGCCCGGCTCGAGGAAGCCAATCAGAGCGTCAACCAGGCCGTTCGTTACGTGAGCGACCTTGCTCAGTTCGGCGAGCTCGATCGCTGGAGCGGGGCGCTATCGACCTTTGCCACGGGCAAGGGCGATTGCGAGGACTACGCGATTGCCAAATATGTCACTCTGCGCGAGGCCGGCTTCCCCAAGGAAGACCTGAGGATCCTTCTGGTTCGCGATCGCTCGGTCCGGCAGGATCATGCCGTGCTGGCGGCGCGTCTCGACGGCCACTGGCTGATCCTGGACAACCGCTGGTCGGTGCTGCGCGAGGATACGGCCGATCTGAACTTCGTCCCGCTGTTCGCGATCAATGACAGCGGCGTGCACATGTTCGCCAGGCCGTATGCGCAGATTCCGGCGATCGCGGCCGACGCGGCGCCCGCAGCCGCATCCGATACGACTGCGGAATGGGGCGGACTGGATCTGCCCCAGGAGCCGCCCGAGGAGCACGGCGGCGCGCTGGGCCGGCTGCCGCTGCTGCTCTGACGCCAAAGAAAAACCCGCCGGCGCCATGGCGCGGGCGGGTTTCGTTGGGTCGCGGCCTGACTAGACCGTGTGGATATTGGCTGCGGGAACGCCAGTGCCGATATGGGCAAGGTCGATGGCATGAGCCGCCGTACCGTCGGCCGAGAAGAACAGGTCGCCACTGGTGGTATTCAGGAAGAACTTGTTCGTGGTCGCGCTCTCGCTTGCGAAGCCCGCATTGTTGTCGGTTCCGCTCGCGAAATTGAAACCGGTGACAACCGCCGGCGCCGTGTCGAGCGTGAAGCCCGCGCCGATGTTGATATAGAGCTGGTCGCCATCGGCCGGCGTGAAATCGGTGATGTTGTCGTGCTCGGTGCCGTTGACGTACTGAATGACGAACTTGTCGGCCCCGTTGCCGCCGGTCAGCGTGTTGGTTCCGGCTCCACCGATCAAGGTATCATTGCCGCCACCACCGTTGAGAGTATCATTACCGGTGCCGCCATAGAGAATGTTGGCACCAGTATCGCCAGAAAGCGTATCATCGAATGTCGAGCCCATGATGTCGGGCGAAGTCGACGTCGCGCTCTTGCTGACACCCGATGCGCTCGCCGAGAAGTCCTGCGTCGTCGGAGAAGACGGCATCAGGTACACGTTGAGTCCACTCGTGGCCGTGTCACCGTCGCCATCCGTGATGGTTAGTGGAACAGAAATGTCGACAGGCTGCCCGACGATATTGGTGGTCGTGGTCGAAAACTGTCCGACCTTGAACGTATCGCCGGCTGCCCAACTGATCTCCAGACTGTTGAACTCATTCTGGGTGAAGATGCCGACCTCGGTTGTTGGCGAGCTGGGAATGCCTTGATTGTTGACCGTACCGCCGACGAGATGATTGACGTATACATCCGTCTCGCCGCCTGACCCAATAGCCGTTTGCAGCGTGAAGGTGTGACCGCCCACGACGACGTCGTGGTTGGTATTGGGCACATATCCCGTCACATCAAAGAATTCAGTATCGCCGTTGTAGCTGATCATCACCTTCGTGATCGAATTCAAGCTGTAGTCAGTGGCCTCGTTACCGACACTCCCGAAGCCACCACTGTTGAGCTGCGTATCGTGGTCGGTGCTTGCGACGAATTTCGCCTCGCCGTCACTGACCGAGGAGAACGTCGTGACCACCCCGTTGACGAGATAATGATGGCTGAAGTTGTGGTCCTCGTTCACTGGATTGCTGTAATCACCGGGATTGGAACCACTCGTCTTGGCCGTGGTCCCGGTAAGATTATTGACGAAGTCCAGACGGAGCGAATCGCCCGACCCAAGGGAGCCTCCGGAGCCGACGCCGCCAACCTGAGCGTTTGAGTTGATCGTGCTGGCCGGCGCACCATTGTGCTCCGGTGTGATCAACAGATCCGTATGGTTCGATGACGAGTCGATGAAGTCCGCCCAGGGATCATTGCCTCCGTTGAAGGTAAATCCGGTATTCGTCGAGAAGACGATGGACGTCGAACTCGTATCGACCGTGCCCGACATCGTAACGGTGTAGGTGTCGGCCGACAGGTTGAGATTGCCATCAAGGTTGAGCGCGATAGTGAACACAGTCGTGTCGCCGGCATTGAACGTCTGGCTTCCGTTCGTATCGAGGTAACCAGTCAACGTGTGACCATCTGCCGACACTGAATAAAGGATGTGCTGTCCACCTGAGGTCAGGCCGCTGTCGGCGTTGTTGAGAGAAGACGCGAACTTCAGCGTCCCGCCATCCGCGCCGTAGTTATTGTCGACGTTCGTGTCGATATCCAACGCGCCCGTGAAGGTCTTGCCCGCCGCATTGATCAGCACGGCCATGTCGGGGATGATGGCCGTCGGCCCGTCATCGTAGAAGTTGACTGTGAGTGCACTGGCCGACGTCGACGTCGCGACGTCGCCGTCGCCATCCGTTACGCTCTGCGTGACGTAGATCTTGCCGGTCAGCGCATCGACATCGTTCGGGTTGGAGGTGTTGGGCTGCTTCAGCGCCTCGTACAGCGCCACATCGAGATTGTTGCTGCCGTCCAGCCCGATCGCGAACGCGACCTTGCCGGCGGCATCGGCGAGACCACCGCTGGTGCCCTCGCGGCCCACGATCAGCCCGTTCTCGGTGAACAGGAAGATCTCGTGGCCCGTCGCCGTTGCCTGGATGCCGGAATCCACTCCGCTGATCGCGGCTCCGCCGGAGCCGGTCAGCGCGTAGCTCACCGATGCCTTGCCGTCCGCACCACCCGAAGAGGTATCGCTTCCGATCACCGAAGCGGTCGACTGCGCCCACTGGATCGGCGTGCCGTAGCCAACCGGGAACAGGCTCGGCACCGCACCGCCCTGGTCGTTCTGCTGGAGCCCGGCACTCTCGTCGATCGAGACCGTCGTCGCGCCCGCCGTGAATCCGGCGGTCGGACCATCATCGCGGAAGTTCACCTGATGGCCAAGGTCAAGTGACACCGATTCGTGGTCGCCATCCGCGTCCGTGATCGTCGCGGTCAACTGCACGATATTGCTGACATAGGTGTCCAGCGTGATGAGCTCGTTGTTGCTCGCCGTGTTGTTCTCGTGGATCGCACGGAACTGGGTCAGCGTGACGTCGCCCGCACTGGCACCCGAGGTCACCACCGACAGCGTGAACACGATCGGCCCCGTGGTCGCGGCGGTTGCTGCGGTCGTGCCTTCGCGGCCCACCACCTGCCCGCCTTCCAGGAACAGGTAGACGTGGTTGCCGGTCGCCGAGTCGATCAGCTTGGAATCGACGCCAACCGTGCTGGTCGCGCCCGAGGCCGCCAGCGTATAGGTGACCGACGCGCCATCCGCACCAGCGACCGAGTTGAACGCGCCGGCGAAGTGCTCCGTGTCCGTCGTCTGCGCCGGATGGGCAGAGTCCGAGCCCGTCGGCAGGCCGCTCTCGTCCACGCTCAGCGACACGGTCGTGCCGCTCAGCTGGATGCTC
>NZ_LBJG01000021.1 GCF_028128765.1 Bradyrhizobium sp. CCBAU 51627 | reverse complement strand
GGGCCTGCCCTCATCGCTACCGCAGCTTATGCACACAGATTCTCAGACCATCTCGATCATCCTTTCTGTGTGCTTCTGCAGCACACTGTCATCCGCGTGGATGCGCTCGGCTGCGAAGACGTGGCTCCGGATCGCATCTACCAGAGGCATCAGGGTTGCCGCGGAGGCACCTACCCAGTCCGCGAGCGTCGATACGTCGAGGTCGATGCCTTCACGCTGGTAGACCTCGCTCTGACGATGGAGCGGCAGGTGTAGGCCATACTTGGCGACGTCACGCTTTTTTCGTCGCCCGCGAGGATCGACTGTGGCATCTCGCCGGTCGAGAGCTCGGCCGCCTACAATCGGCTCGCCAAGCCAGTGGGTTCGATGAGGGCGTGATGGTCGGTCATACGCCTATGTCTTCACTCTACGCTCGCACTCCACAAGGCAGCCTTCGCTGGAGCGTAACCGGTGGCTCCCCTGGGACAAATCACCAGGAGCTATAATCGAACACCATCGGCTGCGTGGACGACGCATAGACTTACCTCGCAACGATTTCTTCAACCTTTTGAATCGTCTTGGGTCGATCGCGATAGGCATCCAGATAGCGCAACCGCGCCACGTTGATCATCATCGCTATGATCGGAAATGCATACATGTTTTCTATTGTTGGAAAGATGGCGCTCATGGTTGCCATACTAATCCCACAACCGAACATGCTCGCGAACAGAGCCCAATATAGGTCACTATTCAACCTTCGCCCAACTCGCCAGGCGGTAACTGTTCCAGCCATAAGGAACATTAGGGCAACACCAGTTAAAATCACCCCGCAATCAAGAAAGAATTCGATAATCGCATTATGCGCTACGGTTTTCTCTAGCAGGGTTCCCGTATTCCAAAGTTGGCTCGTCCCTATTCCGTAGCGACCGGCGCCAAACAGGAACAGGCCGATATCGCTCGTCCACTCCTCCAGCAGAGGACGCCAAATGTATTCAACTCGGCCGGTCAGCAAGGCATCGGCCGAGACGACAGAACCGCTGCCAAATCCGATCGAAAGAAGGGCCTCAACGGTTGGCCCCCCGCCCCACACCAACGATGCGACGCCAGCCGCCACAGCACCGAAAACCAAAATGCCAAACCTGCGCCGCAGGATCAGGAACAGGAAACACGAAGCTGCTACTGCGACAAGCGCTGTTCGTGAATAGAGGAGAAGAACCGCCAGAAGCGACAGACATAGGGGCGCGATCCAGAGAGCGCCGCGTGTAAGAGCACGATAGAGCAACAACGGCACAGTGGAAATGAACATCGTTCCAATCACATTGTAATGATTTCCAAAATACACAATGCACAACAGGGCCATTTCGTCCCGGTCGCTATCGGTCATTCCGCCCGCGTGACCGGAAAGCAGAACGGACGGATTCATCAGCACGACCGCTATAAAAGCGATTGATAGCAACAGTATCGAAAGGCAGATCACCGTCGTGATCCTCTCGAGCTCTCGAAAGGAGCACATGCGCCTAAGGATAAACAGGAAGGAGAGAGTGTAGAAGGCTGGCACAATGCAAGCCGACAGTACGAAGTCAACGTAGGACCCTGGAACGCCAGGGAAGCGACTATGCAAGAGGGGCGCATTTGGAACTGATCGAATGAGAGCGATGGCAAACGTTGCGAAGTACAGGAGAAAGATTCTGATGGATCTTCGTTCGATTTTGTCGGTCGCGTGTAGTGGCGCAGTGTCGAACATCAGATAAGCCAAGACTACTGCTGATAATAAGTTGAAGGGTTTAAACCCTTGGATGTCGAACAAGTTGTCCGTTAGAAATAGTGCGCCCTGGAAGGGCCACATAAACACAAACAACAGAAAGAAAACTGTTCCGGCTTGCGCGACCGAATGCGGCAACGTCAGATGATAAGGTTCTCGGCCGTTGTGCGTCAAAGATGCAGTCATTGTGGGCCTACGGACCTCACCGTCCAATGAACTCTCAACACCTAGTCTCGCCGTATGGCGTCCACCCTGAGTAAATCAATTCAAAGTGGTTGCCCTGGGCGTTTTGACTGGGCGAGAAGGGGCGTCAAGGCCGCAATTAACTCGCGAGCTTTTGCTGTCGGCGAGTGATTGGCCCTAACATAAGTCTGACATCGTCGAGCGACCGCGTCGTATTCATTAGCACTCATGTCCCAGAATGTTTTCACGGATTTGGAAAGTGCCAACTCGTCCTCAGCCGATGCGCCAAGATTATGACGCACGACGAACGAGTCCGGATCGACTTGCCGCCGCGTCACAACAGGTGTGCCAGCGGCGAGAGCTTCCAGGAACACGTTCGAGAAGCCCTCGACATCCGATGTGCAGAGAAGCATCGTCGCTTCTGATAGAAATTGTTGAACGTCTGCCCGCCGGACATGTCCAACCAGCTCCACGTTTGGCAGATGGCGCAGGCCATCGACGGCGTCCAGCGTCGCTTGATCAACCTCTCGCTCTGGCATCCCTGCCACGCGGAATTTTACGGCTGGAAATTCCTGCGCGATTCGAAAAAGCAATGGCAGGTTCTTTCCATCGCGGAAGACACCAAGCCAGGCGACATATCTGCGTTCTGCGCGCGGCAAAGGAGCGGGCGCGTCCTCTGCCACGACAACGGCATTATGAAGGACGTGTATAGGCTTGCCCGGAAAAAGTGCAGCCAATTTTTCGCGTTGATACTCATTCTGACAGAGAAATGCGGCTGTTCGATGCCGAGCCCAAGAATAAGCTAACCATTCATAAAATCGAAGCCCGGCTTTGCATCGTTCATCGACGTTCATGTCACTGACAACGCGGTGAACGAATGGAATCCCTAGTCGGCCGGCGACAAAAGCCATGATGGCGGTATGGACCCCACATACGCCTTGGATCATAATATCTGGATGATAGGCACGGGCGGCTGCCAATGTTTTTGGGATATATGAGTAGAAATACTTCGCAATCCGCACCCCGTGCGCGGGATCATAGGTTTCGATAAGCTTGATTTTCTGGCCCGAACCTACATGGGCCAAAGCACCCTTCCAGGTAAGCAGAGCAGCTTCGTGACCGGCGTTTTCAAGCGCGCGAAACCATATCGAAAGTTGGACGGCCCAGCCGCCGATGGGATAGTCATCATCCTTCAATAGATGGGGAATGGAAAAATCTATCGAGAGAATTCGCACCTGACACCCCGAGCCTAGTGGGACCGCATCGACATATCTTCAATTCAAAAGGGATGCCAAGCGCCTCGTTCCGGTGTCCGCCACCGACGCTTCGCCCCATCGAAGATGCCACGCCTGAAACATCAAAACATTCCAAATGAGGAAATACCGCTCATTGTCTCCGGTCAAGAATTCGGTCCAGAGCGAGCGAATGCCCTCGACGTCAAGAACATCACCGGCGATCAGACAGTTTTCGCTCATCAGGTCTTCCGCCCAGTCTCGTAACGGACCGCGCAACCAATCTGCGAGCGGAACCCCGAACCCCATTTTCGGGCGCTCGACCAAATGATCGGGCACATGGCGGGCAAGAACACGCCGGAGCAAATGTTTGGGGCGCGGGGCACGCGCGTTCTGAATTGGTGGTAGCTTCCAGACCCATTCAACCAGGCAATGGTCGAGGAGCGGAACACGCACCTCAAGAGCGACAGCCATAGAGGCCCGATCAACCTTGGTTAGGATGTCATCGGGCAAGTACGTGCACATGTCCAGGTAGCGCATACGGTCCACCGGACTTGGCAAGAGGACATCGAGGTTTTGGCCCCAGCAGGCCGTCCGCACCTCTTGTGCCTCATTTACAAGACTGTCTGGGTTCGGATGGTGCGAAGCAATAATTTGATGGTACATGGAATCGATCGATGGAAGTGAAAGAATTTGCGCCAATCGATGGGCCTTTTGGCCGACCCGTGGCACGCGCCGAAAGTAGGGTACATAGCGCGCGATCCTATCGAACGTACTAGGCGGCACGGCGCGAATGCTTGACGACGCGAGGCGGCGGAGCGCAAGAGGCATCGTCGCATTCGGTCGCCAAACCTTCTGCGCCCATTGATACCGACTGTACCCCGAAAACAATTCGTCTCCACCATCGCCCGACAGAGCCACCTTGACGCGTTGTCGCGTCAAGGCGGAAACAATATGGGTCGGGATCTGGGAGGGGTCGGCGAATGGCTCATCATACATCTCGGCCAACTTCGGCACCACATCGAGAGCGTCGGCGCCGCTAACGGGAAACGTTGTATGGTCGGTCCCGAGATGTCGCGCGACAGCCTCGGCGTGTTTCGCTTCATCAAATTCCGGGTTCTCAAAGCTGATAGTAAATGTCCTGACTGGTCTCAGAGAAGCTTTCTGCATCAGTGCGACGACAGTTGATGAGTCGTAGCCACCCGACAGAAAGGCGCCAAGCGGAACATCCGCCACCATGCGGCGCGATACTGCATCATGCAGCAACGCTTCGAGCTCATCGACCAGCCCCTCTTCGTCGGCTTGCAGCGTATTTCGCTGCCCCTGCGAAACAACACCGGCCAGATCCCAGTACGCGCCCACTTCGGGGCCGCCGCCGCTCGCAATTTTGACGAACCCGGCGGGCGGCAGTTTGTAGACACCTTCATAGATCGTGAATGGACCCGGCACATAACCATGCCGAAGAAAGGCGGCGATCGCTCCACGATTGAGGCTTGGCTTCCAACCGGGATGAACGCGCAGCGACTTCAGTTCTGATCCGAACAAGACTAATCCATCGAAAATCGCCCAATAGAGCGGCTTTTCGCCCATTCGATCACGAGTTAAGAACAGTTGACGCTCTGCGGCGTCCCACGCCGCAATTGCGAACATCCCGTTCAAGCGGGCGATGGTCGATTTGACGCCCCATTGGGCGAATCCTTCGACGATAACTTCTGTATCTGAATGCCCACGAAACCGGACTCCGCAACGCTCCAATTCGGACTTCAGTTCTCGGAAATTATAGACTTCACCGTTGAACGTAATTGTATAACGGCCGTTGGCCGAGACCATCGGTTGATGTCCCATCGAGGACAAGTCGATAATTGCCAGGCGACACTGCCCGAAGGCAATGCTGGCTTGCTCGCTCAACCAAACTCCGCTGTCGTCCGGTCCGCGGTGACTCAAGATTTGCGTCATTGCGGACGCACGCCTTTTCAGATCTTGCAGGCTGCAACCATTGCGCTCCCAAATACCGGAAATTCCGCACATGCTTGAAAGAGCTCCCTAATGAGAGGACGTCAACGCATGGCATCCAAGCTCACAGGCTAGCAGCATAGTATTTTGAACCGGTCCGCCGCTCGACCCTTTCGGACTACCCATCCTCGATCACCAGAAGCCCAGAGCGGCAGTTCACGGCCGAACGGCCCCGGAGCTCGCGCCCAAGCCGCGTGTTCGCCAAAGAATACGAGCGAGCAGCCAAGCTGAGCGCTCTTGGGAATGAAGTCGACCACTCGATCGAATAGGTTGAACTGTCGCCCGGATCGAGGGCCGCACGGGCGCCCCGAAATCGCGCGCCCTCACTTAGGCGAGGCCGACCTTATGAACAGAAACTCCGTGTTTGCCTCACCTGTCACCATCCTTTGCAAGCTGAAACCAAGCTCTTTGCAAAAGGAAACGGCATCTTTGTCATAGACAAATTCCATCGGCCAACCGCCAAGCCAATCACGAACGTCCGTAAACATATTCATGCCGCGACTCTTTTTGTATTCGTGCATCCTCCACAGGAACAGAGGTAGCCGCAGCGGATTATAGCGCAGCTGAAAACGCCAGACGTACCAAAGATCCATGTAGCGTCTCTTCAGCCATCCCGCCATAACATACTTTTGCTTGACGTCGAGCCAAAATTCCGGTGGCGGATTGACTTGAACATCCGCTGAATAGAGAGCGATATAAAACATACCACCGGGCCTAACACACGCTGCGGCATTGCGAATTGCATGCCAGACGTCTCCCGTGTGATGCAGAACTCCCCACGAATAGACCAAGTCGTATGCCCCCAAGTTCTTCACGAACGTATCGTCAAGAACGGAGCCTTGCTCGACGGTCCAATTTGAGGGATTGCCTACCTGAGCCTGGACGTATCGGCTCGTAGTGACCGAATTCGCATCATAGTCAAAGCCACGAACGGATACTGCGCCTGCCTCTAGGGCGGCAACGGAGTGAAGTCCGCTTCCGCATCCAATATCGAGGAACGTTAGCCCCTTGAGGTCGTCCCGTTCGATGAAGTCGAGAAGGTGCTTCTTGGAAATCCGCACCCTCTCGGGTCCGAAATTCTTTTGAATGAAGTGGTGCCAGTTATTCCCAAACTCGAATCTCTGTCCCTCTTCTTGAACCATGCTACTCACTACCCACTCCTCCTGACGCACGGGCCGGACGACAGCGCAGTTTGGTTGAGCAAGCCAGCATTCCAGACGCCCGCCTCTTCAGATCTTGCAGGCTGCAACCATTACGCTCCTAAATTCCGGAAATTGCACACATGCTTGAAAAGAGCTCCCCAATGAGGGAACGTCAACGCATGGCATCACACTCACACTTAGCACCATACTATTTGGACCGGTCCATGGCTCGACCCTTTCGGATTACCCATTCTCGAGCACCAGCAGTCCAAACCAACAGATCGGCACTGGCTAGGCGTAAGCAGGGAAGCTCTAGGTTGCAGTCAACGTGTCGCCATCCCAACTAAGCCGAACAACGTCCTCTTCTTCGCTCGTGGCAAAACCCTACACACGCCAGGCATAGAGCCAGACAAGATATTTGGCGCTTGGTGCCGACGAAAACGGCGTGGGCACCGGTGGCCCTGGCAGTTCAGCATCCACCCTCGCGTTGCTAACCGTGATGCGGAAGCCTGCTTGCGAAAGCGCCGTCCACAGTTCCGCCACCTGGTCTTGCACACCAGGATTGCAGTGCAATTCGCACGAAAGATATTTGACCAACCCCATTTTGCCTGTGGCGCACAGGTCTTTGAGCACGCCAAATTCGCTGCCCTCAATATCG
Organism: Bradyrhizobium sp. CCBAU 51627; assembly: GCF_028128765.1. GTDB lineage: Bacteria > Pseudomonadota > Alphaproteobacteria > Rhizobiales > Xanthobacteraceae > Bradyrhizobium. The sequence continues at coordinate 81,339 of NZ_LBJG01000021.1, read as the reverse complement.
ACCTTGAGATAATCCACCGGCTCGGTAATCAGGTCACTTAAACGCACCGCCTCCACGAGAACCCCTGGTCCATCGCCGACATGGCCGCCCAGCGATCCCTCAGGCACAAACGATACTTTGCCAGCGACATCGCTAACGGCGGCGCGAACCACCGTGACGGAGGTGAGTTCGAGCACGCGCACATTCTCTTCCAGAAGGTCGGCTGTTTGCGGGTCGGCCTCAAAGACGGTGATGCGGGCACGCGGATAGCGCTGCTTGAACCAGATCACACTCATGCCAATGTTCCCGCCGCAATCAAGGATCACGGGCGCGTCGCCTAATCCGGCGACTTCATAGCCACGGTCCAGGAAAATCTCACGATAGAGCGACAGCATCACCTTGGCGTCCATATAGCGCACAGGTCCGAAGGGAAAGCGAAACGCGCCGGGGACGCGGCGAGGGTTGCGCTCGCCCAACCAGAAGAGGCGCATGCAGGTCCACGAACGTGTTCGCCTGACGACATGGACCATACCACGCGCCTGCCTGACCAGGTCTGCCAAGCTAAGGCTTTTGGGTGGGGCGCTAGCCGCTTGTACACTCATGGAAGTTCTTCCTTGCTCGCGGAGGACGCAAACATCGATACGTACATCTGCGGCCTATGCGGGCTCTGCCCGCACGCGGCCCCAGGGCAGTCGACTGCACAATATGGCCCAGAGCTCGCTGACCTCTGGCACGCGCAAGGCCAGGAGCAGCGCAACATAGATCACGAGGCCCGCGGCGCTCAGCAAGACGATCTGTATCAGCTGCGGCAGTGCAGCCGCCTGGGGCAGCATCGCCAGCACAGCGCACCACAGGAACGCCGCCGCTACCGCGGTTTTGGCCAGCGAAAAGCCAAGCTGCGGCAGGCGCAGCCCTTGCAGTCGTTTGTTAAGAATGAGCAGCAGCGTCAGCGCGCCAATGAGATACGTCAGCGTGGTAGCGAGCGCTATGCCTGCCACACCCCAGATTTGCATCAGCAGATAGTCAAAGACGGCGTTGAGCACCAGCGAAAGCACGGCGACGTTGCGCAGCGTGCGATTATCTTGCAGGGCGTTATAGATCCGTCCGTTGATAAAGCCGTAGGTCATGATGAATATATTCGGCGCGAGAAACATCACGGCCGACGCCACCAGATCGGTGGCCTGCGCGCTAAAATTGCCATGGTGATAGAAAATCTCCACCGCCGGGCGCGACAACGAACTCAGCAGCGCGCCAGCGGGCAAGAGGATGATTGCGGAAAAAATGACGACCTGTCGGAAGGTGGTGGTTAGGAGCGCAAATTCGCGGCGGGCTACTTGCAGCGCGAAGATCGGCAAGAGCGCCGTGGAGAGCGCCGTATAGATGGTCCCCGAGGGCATATCCACCAGCTTGATCGCGTAGCTGAGCGAGGCAATGCTGCCCGGCGGCAAGAGCGACGCCATAAACTGATCGACCAGATTGTTGCCGTTGACCAGCAGCGCCCCAATCAGCATGGGCGCGGAAAGCGCGGCAATGCGCTGAATGCCCGGATGCCGCCAGGAAAAATCGAAACGAAAGCACAGCCCCATGCGCAGATAGGCCACGACTAGCAGCAAGAAATTCAGCGAATAACCCACAATCGTGGCCCAGCCCAGGGCATAGATGCCCCAGGAACGCGCAAACAGGAGAAACGCGATGGTGCTCAGCGCAATCGTAACGGGAGCCAGCGATGGCAGAGCGAATCGCCCATAGGCATTCAGAACAGAGCCAATCAGCGTCACCAGCACTTGCAGCAAAAGCACGGGCATCAGGAAGCGCAGGAGGATGACCGCCAGCGTCTGCGTTGGGGCATCCATCTGCCGCGCGAAGACCGTCACCACCAGTGGCGCGCCCGCGACCAGCGCCACTGTCACCACCAGCGCAATCAGCGTCCCCAGCGTCATCGCTGCCCAAAGTAAGCGCATGGACTCCGCCTCGCCGTTGTTCTCACGGTATTCCACAAAGACCGGAATCAATGCCGCGCCTACCGCCGCGGTCAAGATGCCAGAAATGGTTGTGGGCACGATCAGCGCAACCGTATACGCGTCCATGGTTGGGCCAGTGCCAAAGGCCGAAGCCGTCAGCACCTGGCTGACGATGCCGAGAAGCCGGGCGGCGACGGTGACATAGAACACGACCGAAATGGCGCGGCCAGCGTGAATCATGGTCCCCTGGCTTTTGGGCGCGCCATCGGGCGGGCTAGCTATTTCCCGAACGTTTGTGGATGTACTCATGCTCAAACTGTCTCATAAACCTTCTGTGCTGCAACAGCCTCGCGTGCGAGCGAAGTCACATGAAGCGCGGATTGACGCATTTCGGCAGATGCTCCGCATTGGCCACCACACGGGCGTCCGATATCAGCTTGCGGGCGCCGTCAACGTTGCCCTCGCCTACCGGGGACCTGATGTCGGACAGAAACGCGTTACCTAGAGGCTGGCCGGTCAACGTACCGACAGCCATGACCGCCGATGCAATCGAGATGAGCTCAACGGCCGCGCCCGGAAAGTTCGCTGCTACGGCCCATTGACCGGCCTGCGCGCGCAAGGCGAAAGAACCGCAGGCCATCGCAAGGGGTACCGAATGCTTTAATTGCATGCGGACCAACTGGCTGTCGAATCGGAGACCTCCGCACGCGCGCCTCCTGCGTGCGGCCTCCTCCAGCATACTTTCGTACTTCCTGCAGAGTGGAGCAAAGAAGAAGTGCTCGCGCACGTGCCGACGATCGCATCTTCCAAGGTCATGCCTGATACCGCGAGATTTCCACATGGGTCTTGCTGCGTAATCGATCCGGTCACCGATATTGAAGAAGCGACGATAAGTCAGCCGCATAAAATATAAGCTGCAGCGGTTTGCACGACGCGAGTGATTTCTTCCCGCGGCGAAGTCCATGCTTCGTAGCCGACCAAAATGAGCATAGCCAAATGCATATCAGGTGTTCAGGACTCCCGAAGCCGTTCTGGCGGATAATAGGGGTTACCTACGAGGTTTGGTCTCTTGCGGGAACAGGAGGCGGGTGCGGCGACCGCGACGCCATGGCTGACGGCGCTTGAGCACAAGGACGCGAAGACGAAGGCGCTACTGGCAGACGCCATGCACACTGACCATGCCAACGGATGTGGCTGCAAAAAGCTGGTGACGTCCGCCGCAAGGCGGGAGGCCGTGGCTCATTTGCGTAACAGTCTCTGGTAAAGGGCCGCACGCACCCGCTCAATACGAAGCGACTGGGGGACTGGGGAGCCTTTTGCCCGCGCGGATCCTATTTGGACATCCTATTGCAGCACGCCGGCGCTCGCGGCGTCGCGAGCCCATCAAGCCAGCGATCCCGCGCCGACGGCGGACGGTGCACTCGTCACGCAGGCGCTAGTCTTTCGGGTCCGGCCACGACGCGTGACGCTCCCGGCGCGCACGTGCTGCCTCGCATTCTGCACATCGCCATACATTCCTCGGGGCTTATGCCTGGTGGTAGCCCTTATTTTCCTTCGATTGGCTCAGTCGAAAACTGTATCGGGATTTGAATGAGCCCTTTACCGGTGGCTACGTGTTTATGCGGCAGTACGCTGATCGACTTTCACAATAGAGCGTTGCTGCAATCTTGCTCGGACTACAATTCGAATTACGGACAAGGCGCCTAGCAATGACAAAAATGACGGCCCTTATCTTCGCGCTGGCTGGCAGCATCGCGAACATCTCTAATGGATCGACATCCCTAGATATGAGGATAGCGGACGCAAGTAGTTCGTGGAATTTGCTGGCCCAGAGCCTTTCAGGCGATACTCACGACTCTGCTGGCACCTATAGCAACACGGCAGACCATACGAGCGCCGCGTCGCAGCCTGTAGATGGAACTAGAACAGTTGCTCCGTCGATTACGTCGTTTTCGGCTGAGTCGCCAACATTTCTTATTGGTGGCGACGTCTACCAAATTGAGACGGCGGGCAAGAGCTATAGCATAACCAACCCCGACCCGCAGACCCTGCGGTTCGAGGTCCATAAGGGCGACAATTGGGCACCCGGTGGTGATGGTTCTGGCGTTGATCGCTCCGAAATCCAAAATGACTCGACCGGCGTCAAGACCAACTGGGGTGCAGTGATCCCGGCCGGTACTCCGATTGTCATAGACTACCAGTTCATGGTGGAGGCCAACTCCCGCGGGACCTTCGTCAACACGCAGAACCACTCGAACGGCTTCTTTGTCGTTGGTCAGATGCACAACGATGATGGCGCGAGCGGCGTACCAACCTCACCGCCGTTCGCGGTCCAGATGGACGGCGACCGTCTTCAAATTGTCACCCGCTATGTTCCGCCCGGTGGGAATCCCCGCAATTCCTCATCCGCTCTCCATATGCTCACCCTCTGGACCGACCCGAATCCGATTCAGACCGGCGTCTACAACGACATTCGCGTTCGAACCAATTTTTCCAACAGCGGCGGCGGGTACCTGGACGTCTGGATCAACGGTAAGCAGGTTGTGAACTATCAGGGTCCTTTGGGCTTTGGGCAGGGCACCTATTGGGAATATGGCATCTATCGCTCGAGAGCGGCCGAGACGAGCGCCGTCCGTTACCGAGGTTTGACCTTAACAATCGGGTCGTCAACGCCTGTCTCGTCACGACGACCTGACTGACGGCGCACAGCTTCACTGGCAACACGACCTCGCTAGCGCGCGCAAATCCGGTCACGCTAGAACCCGCTGAACTTTTATCAGCTGGCGCGGCTGGATCAACAGGCGATCGACCGAGTGGAACGTTGAGTGCGTGTCACTCGGTGCAGACATGGCGAGCCGCTCGAGCAAGAAATGCTTGCGCGCTTCGGCATCACGGTCGACGATAGATCATTGTGACTGCCCGCGCTCCGCCCGCTTGCATGAGGGGCAGGAACCGACAGGGGTAACCCTGAAGGGTCCGCATATGGGACGAATATTGGATATCCTATGTTCGTCCATCCGACGGCAGGTGTCCGCCTACGCATGGGAATTGTTATCTCTCGCTGGACTGGAGCCCGTGACAAAATCATCCCCGGCTGAGGTCCGGTTCGCACCATTACCAGTGCGGATGTTGATCCGAGTTGGGTCGGGACGCCGGGCCGCAGATCTCAAGCAAGACTTTAGACGTGGCAGCCAGTTTGTGACGCAGCAGTTCAGGTCCCTTATGTTTGAGCCGCTCATGGAGAATAGATGAAAATCGCCATTCTCGTCGGCACTCGCCCGGAAATCATCAAAATGGCGCCGGTCATTCGCGAATGCCGGAAGCGAGAGCTCGACTACTTCATCATTCACTCGAAACAACATTACTCCGAGAAACTCGACGGGATCTTCTTTTCGGAGCTCGATCTTCCCGCGCCGAAATACAATTTGAATGTCGGCTCCGGCGGTCACGCGAACCAAACCGGCCGCATATTGATCGCGCTTGAGCCTATCCTAATGTCAGAGAAGCCCGATGTATTGCTCGTCCAGGGGGATACGAACACGGTGGTGGCCGGCGCCCTCGCGGCGCACAAACTTCATATCAAGGTAGGGCATGTCGAGGCCGGATTGCGCTCGTTTGACCAAACGATGCCCGAAGAAAGCAACCGAATTATCGCCGATCACATTTCGGACTATCTGTTTGCCGTCACCGACCTACAGGTCGGTTATCTGAAAAAGGAAGGCCTGCCGGAGTCGAAAATCTTCAAGGTCGGTAACACTATCGTAGACGCGATACTTTCTCATCGGGTTCAAGCGGAGAAAACGAGTCATATTCTTTCCGAACTGAAGTTGCAGAAGAAGGGGTATTATCTCCTCACGTCCCACCGGGCCGCAAACGTCGATGATCCCGATGCGTTGAGGGAAATCATCCACCTGATTACCAAGATCTCCGGCAAAGTGTGCTGGCCGATCCACTATCGCACACAGAAGGTACTCAAAGAAAGCAGGATTGATCTGCCTGAACATCTGACCTGGACCGAGCCCGTCGGCTATTCGGATTTCCTGACTTTGCTTTCGAATTGCACAGCCGTTATCACCGATTCCGGCGGCGTCCAGGAAGAAGCTTGTATCCTGGACGTACCTTGCGTGACGATCCGCGATCGTACGGAGCGGCCCGAAACCATCGATGTCGGCGCAAATGTTCTAGTACACCGAAACGCGGAGGCGATGGTCGCGGCCCTCAGTCGCCCGATGACCCCTTGGACGAACCCGTTTGGAGACGGCCACACCGCCGAGAGAATTCTCGACATCGTCACGCGCCAACATGCGCAGCCGGTCCCGCGAACGCAGGACACCGTTTGCGTTGCGGGCCTTGGCTATATGGGTCTTCCGACTTCGCTGCTGTTTGCGAACGCGGGCGTAACGGTTACTGGGTTTGATCTCAACGATAACAAGGTGAATGAGATTAACAGTGGCCACTGCCCATTTGAAGAAAAAGGTATTCCGGAATTGCTGACTGCGGCTTTGAACACTGGACGTTTCAAGGCTCAGACGGAGCCTGCGCCGGCAGACGTTTTCGTTGTGGCCGTACCGACGCCGCACAAAAACAAGAAATGCGATTTGTCCTTCGTTCTTTCGGCCGTGAATAGCCTCCTTCCCGTGATGAAAGATGGAAATCTTCTCATCATCGAATCCACAATCAAGCCGAAGACCTGTGAAGACATCTTACTTCCAATCCTCGAGTCGAAACATCTGAAAATCGAGGTCGCGCATTGCCCGGAACGCGCCATTCCCGGCAATACCTTGCATGAAATCGTGCACAATGATCGCATCATCGGCGCCACGTCGCCGGAAGCGGCACAGAGAGCGGAACTTCTCTATTCGACATTCACGAAGGGTTTGATTCACAAGACAACCCCCGTGACCGCAGAGTGCGCCAAGCTAATGGAAAACACTTTCCGCGACGTCAATATCGCTCTCGCGAACGAATTTTCCCTGATTGCCGACAAGTTCAAGTTCGACATCTCGGCTGCAATTGACCTCGCAAACAAACATCCGCGCGTCAACATTTTGCAACCGGGAATTGGCGTCGGCGGCCACTGCATCGCCATCGATCCATGGTTTTTGACCGAGGACATCGACGGCCTCAATGTCATTAGAGCGGCGCGCGAGCTGAACGACGAGATGCCGAAGCACACCGCCGAACGAATTCGAAACAAGATCGCTCCGTCCGCCAGGCGGATCGGTATTCTGGGAGTGAGTTACAAGCCGGACGTTGACGATGCTCGCGAAACCCCGGCTTTGGAGGTCGCAAGGCTTCTCTCCGAGAGATACGAAATCCGCTGCCATGATCCCTTCGTGAAAGCTTGGGAGTTCGAGCTATTCCCGCTCGAAGAGGTTGATGGATGGGCCGACGCCTTGGTAGTTCTTTCGAACCACAAGATCTACGGATCAAAGCAGTTTCGCTCCCCACTGCTTTCGTTCGATAATTTGATCAATGCCGAGCACCGCGTACTAGAGCTCAGGCACCATCACAGGGCATCTGATCTGACGCTCGCCGGCGTAGTGCCGCGATCATCGGACAGCCTTCCAGACGGGAGGCAAGCTCCGACGCCTGTGCTGCGCGATAATGATCTTTTAGCGAAGATCGTGCGGCAGAACTAGCTCGAATGTTACGTTCTGGTTCGAGAGGTGAGCGCAAGCCATCTAGGGCGCGCGAAGCGAGCAGTTACTGCTGGGAGCGGGAGTCTTTCGCTCACCATCATTTCCCGAACCGAATCATGATAAGGCTTCTGAACCATTCTCCGGTGGCCGCCCAGTATCCAGTCTTCTTCCGTCGGATAATTTGCCGTGGAAGGACCTTGTCCGTTGCGTCGCGCAGCACCGACTCATTTGCGGCAATCAGCGCGAACGATGCCTTCCACTTCGCGAACGATGTCGCTCAAAGCGCTGCGGGTGCCGCCGTTGGCCGCCGTGTTGCGGTCGCGGCGTTGGAACGGGATACTGTTATGGACGTCGGCGCTGGTTTCGATGAGCACCATCTTGCCTTCTTTTTGCAAGTGGCGATCCACCGCGCCGCTTTCGCCGCGGAAGATGCTGTAAACCGGGATACCAAGCGCAGCGGCTTCGCGGTTCATGGTGCCGCCACCGCTGACCACGAGGTCCGAATGCCAGAGCAGATTCAAGCCATCGACGGCCTGCTTGGGAACGATCACCTTGTCGCCTTCAAACCACCTCGGCCAGCTTGCTCGGATGTGCGATTCCTGCGCTTTGTTGCGCGGCAGCAAAACCGCCTTCACGCCGGGCGTCACCATTACGCGCTCCATGAACTCAATGAAGAACCTTTCGCTTTCGGGATTGTGATAGTGCGCCTCCGTCGCGGGCGGACGAACTGTGACGATGATCTCCTTGTCGCCCAGATTAAGTTGCTCGCTGAGGGAGGTGTCCGGCTTGAATTCCGGTGCGTAGACATCTTCCTTGATGCCGCGATATTTACGGATGCGTTCTTTCGACTTGGCGTGAAGATTTTCGCTCAACAGAACTTCGGGAACGATTTCCCAACGCGGCGCTACGATCGCCGGCATCTCGGAATGTTCATAGTCCATAATCATCACCGTCGGGATGCGGAAGAGATTGCAGATGACGATCTGCGCACGCGCACCGTGGTTCAATCCCATGATCGGACGCTCCTTCAGCACGAAGCCGAGCAATTGCAGGCTGCGCCAGGCGAGGCCCCACGCCTTGAGGAGGCGGTTCTTGCCGTAGTGACGGCCGATCTTTTTGTAAGTGAATCCAAACTTGTCCGCCAACTCGCACACTTGAAACGCGTCGCGGGCGGTCAGCACGACCGTGTATCCGCGTTGTTCCAGTTCGCGGATGATGGGCTTGAAAAACGGAATATGCGGTGTGTTCTCTAGGTCGATCCAGATTTTTTTGCCGGCGCCAGTACGGCTGGCATCGGCACTCGGGGCGGACATGGGAGGGTTTAACGGCATCGGCAACGGAGCGGACATAGGTTTAGCCTGGCGAGGCAAGCGGCCGTCGTCATGCCGACGTAACCAGGTCGAAGACCGCAATTTTCGTTTTAATTCACCACCGGCATTACGTTGTGCTGCCAACGCTAGCGGCTACTCTGTCTGAAAGGTCGACGGTTTCGTTTAAAACGTCGTGATCGAATCATTCGGACGTGAAACTCGGCACCGAGTGTATTCTTTCATCTGCGCCGAGCTTCAACTTTTTTGGGCTACCTATTCTGGCTGTGGCGAGGAAGACGGGCGGAAGGGGTGCCGGGTGGCCTTGATCATGACCGCGTCAAACCTTTACGCCTTGGCTGAATGAGGAGCGTTTCCGATCCAACCTGGCCTCGCTAGGAGCTTCGTGCCTGAGAGCCGAAGCAGCATGACCACGCTCGTTGCGGTCCGGCCCCGGCTATACGCCAAAACGAAAGAGGTGCCCGTAATTGTCACGAAGTTCGGACAGATATCGCCGAGCCGCCACTCCAAGTCGGTATGAGACCGATTCCGAATCCGGGGAAGCATCCGGCTGTTCGCGATAAACGCAGCGGATATCCGCCGTTCTGCCGGGCGGGATATCGACGATCACTCGAAGGCATCCACCCATATATTCGTGTGGGACGACTTCCTGGTTGACCGTAACATCTTTCAAAGAGACGACCTGTGGCTCTTGCTTCAAGACCTGGATCCGTTGTGTCATGGCCCCCATGTTTTCGATGCGGAGCTGTTCAGCAAACATCTTTACCATGATTGTTCCGCCGTCGCGTCTAATGCTGTAGCTGCGGCAAACGGCGTTTCCGAGAGGCCGCCAAGAGAGTTTCCACCGCAAGGATGCAAGCTGTCGGAGGAACACGGCCAGTTCGCTGCCATGGTCCCGGAAAATGTCGTGATGCCCGGCGATGAAGCACGGCTTGCCCAGGAGTCCGTCAAATGCGAAGTTTTCAATGCCGTGGTCGATGTACCGCCGGGTAAAAATTGGGAATCCGCCATACCGGAGGATGGCGACACTCCACAAGTCGACAAGTGTCGTTTCGTTCGACACATCACCGGACGGTGCGACTTCCGTGTTCACTGCCGCTACGAAGCCGTTTCGCTTGAGAGCCGACACTGCCTCGGGCGAGAATGCCCCTTGCGGGAAAACCATTACGTTTTCATGATCAAGCGCAGTCTCGTTAAGAAGCGACTGCATCCGAAATCTGGCGGTCTTCAGTTTTCTGTCGAGCAGGTCGGCTGAACGGGCTGCAAATTCGCCACGGGTGTGATCGCAGCCGTGCACACAGACGGACAGTTTTCCGCTACTTTGCCGAAACACTGCAACGGTGTCGCGATTTGTTCGTTGCCAGTTCCATGGAATGAAGGCGACGGTCGTCGCGAGCGGCTGCTTGTTGGCCAAGTGCAGTAGCTCGCCAAAATCGAGAAAGCCGTACCGTGGCCACAGAGGCGGATCGTCGATGATCAGGCACGCGTTTGTTTCGGAGGTAATCCAGCAGACGTCGCGGAACGACCACTTCAGATACATTACGACTGGCACCACACCGGCGAAACGCTTCTTCACATCAAAATAAGTCTCAGCGCGTTCGCGAATGTCCACCATCGCCAGTGACGCGTCGGCAAAAAAACTCACGCCGGAATGAGCAAATCCGGCGAACAGGTGTCCCTCAGGTGCCCCGAGGATGCTCTGCAATTCGCCACCATCCCTGATGACAAGCGCCGCATCCGCAGCGCCGGGCTCCAGTTGGATCCGCAGGGCCGACATTGGACCGCACATGTCTGGAAAAGCATCGGTGACGGACACGGTTATCGGCCACGCGTCGATGTTGCGGATTTCCGCCTCCGGGTCTCCCGTGATCTGGCGCAGCAGAGCCCTGCAGGGATCGGCAGCTTGAAATCCATAGACGAACACGGAAGCGGCTGCCGCCAACCAAGTCGGAAACGATCCGGCCTTGCAGGGCTGCAGGGCTTCGGCGAGACAGGGCGCGGAAGTCAGGATAGAGAATCGCGGATGACTTGCTGTCAGCGTGGCTACCTTATCCCCGCTCGCTTCGCTGACTGTCAGCGCCGTCCATGGAATCCCGAAAAAATCTAGGATTTCCGCCAGGTTGCAATCCGCAGGCGACGGAGGGTCGTCGCGGCGGAGCAGGAGCGCGATCGAAGAGCTCGTATCCATGGCGTCGGCGCTCCATCCTGGTTGTCGCATCATCCCTAGGCAAGGCCAGCGGACCTCCTGCGGACCGTCCGCGACCTCCAGACTGTGCTCCTCTTTCGGGAGTCCTATACGAAAGATCACCAGGTTTCCACTGAAGGACGCCGGCGCAATAGTTCTGTCGGCCAACCTATCGCAATGGGTGATGTAGTTTGCGGTCCTTCATCATCGAAAACCCGCCGATGCCGGTCGATCGTCGCGCAGCTCGGGCGATAAGCCCCACCCTGAAGCAGCCGGCCGAGGAGCGTGGTCCACCAGAAGGGATCTGGGTCGCCAGAAGCGTCTCCGATTTCGGGCAGCTGCACGACCGCTGGAAGATTAGTCCCCCTTCGGCAAGTCTTGCTGCCACGATCAGATTACGGCTCCGTGGCAAGTTAGCTGGCCGATCTGTGAGCCCCGCAATTCGCGCTTAGCTTTCAAGTCCGCCACGCAGTCGTTTGGCGCAACCCTCAGCTTCGAGCTTCCGGACAATGCGTTGGATTGTTGTAGGTTCATTTCCGATCATGGAGCAGGCGCGCAGGCTCGTAGAGAGCGACGGGGTGCTGTTCTCTGCCGGCGCTTGGACACGCCGGAAAACAATGCGATCCAGGAATTCATGAATCAAAACATGTAGCTCTTTGTCGCAACGGCGCGGCCGTTGCGCCGAAAAACCAACGGAGTGACAAGGCTTTAGATATTTGACCGGCCAATCAATCATTGGTTATGACGAACGCTACGAAACGCGGGGGTATTCCAACCTGCGTACCCCAAAAGAGCGTAGATCATAATCCGTGTTCTACGTCAGCGCGCGCGCGCAATCGGCTATCTTGAATGAATGCACGCTGAGCGCCTTCAAACAAGGAGCCAACATGGCGAATAAGGACGCCAAAATTCGGACCGCGAGCGGCGCCCCGTCGCTAGCCATAATCGGTTGCGGCTACTGGGGTTCGAAACACATCCGTGTCAGTTGCGATATACGCGACGCAAGGATGTCGCTGGCCGTTGATCCACGCCCTGACAGATTGGAATATATCCGTTCACAATATCCTTCGGTCGCCGTTTCACGTGATATCGGCGCGATACTGAATAACCCCTCCATAGACGGGGTCATTGTCGCCACCCCCGTGGAGACGCACTTTGAATTGGCGCGGGCGGTGCTCCGGGCCGGAAAGCATGCGCTCGTCGAGAAGCCGTTGGCCATGACGAGCGCACAATGCCGCGAGTTGAATGCGATCGCCGAAGAGCGCAAGCGTGTGCTGATGGTGGGGCATACGTTTGAGTATCACCCGGCGGTCGGTGTCATGCGCCAGATGATCCAGAGCGGCTCTCTCGGCGAGCTTTACTACATCGATTCGCGGCGCCTAAATCTCGGTCTCTACCGGCAGGATGCCAATGTCCTTTGGGACTTGGCGCCGCACGACCTCTCGATAATCTTCTGCTTGCTGGAGGAGGTGCCGCAAACCATCGGCGCCTGGGGTTGCGCGCACGTTCTGCCCAACGTCGAGGATGTTGTTTACGCCAAGATGGGCTTCAAGAGCGGCCCGACTGCTCACGTGCATGTTTCCTGGTTGGACCCGGTCAAGGTGCGCCAGATCACGATGGTCGGAAGCGACGCGATGCTGGTGTTCGACGACGTGCAACCGTCCGAGAAAGTACGCGTTTACCAGAAGCGATTCAGGCCACAGATCAACGGCGACTCCTATGCCGACTTCCAGTCGGCCTATCATCATGGCGACGTGCACATCCCCGCGATATCCAGCAGCGAACCATTGAAACTCGAGATACTCGACTTCGTCAATGCGATCACGACCGGAGAACGGCCGCGCGCGGACGCAGTGCACGGGCTCCGCGTTGTCGAAGCGCTCGAGGCGGCTTCGGCGTGTCTACGGCTCAAGCACAAACACGGTAGCAATAAGGATCAACGGATATTTCGGCGGCCCAATATGCCGGCGGGAGGTCCCGCAATTGCTGTCGCATGAAGCCACGCGACGGAAGGTGACACCGCGGGAATGCGGCAAACGGGTGCTCGACGTCGCGATCGGCGTTCTCGCGATGCCGGTGCTGGTCCTCGTCTTCACGGGGGTGTGGATAGCGATCCATCTCGATAGTCCCGGACCCGTGATCTTTCGCCAGCGTCGGATCGGACGAGACGAGAAGCCATTCACCTGCTTCAAATTCCGGACGCTCCGCCACAACGCCGACGAAAACGTCCATCGCGAGGCCATCCGGCGTTTTTGGGCGAATGAAACCCTCTCGGACGACCCCGATGCCCCATACAAGCTGACAGACGATCCTCGCGTGACGCGCGTGGGACGGTGGCTACGGAGAACCAGCCTCGACGAGCTGCCTCAACTCCTCAACGTATTGCGGGGCGAAATGAGCATCGTCGGTCCGCGGCCGGCGATTCCTTATGAGCTCGAATACTTCCGGGACTGGCACCACAAGCGTCACATCGTGAAGCCCGGAATAACCGGAATTTGCCAGGTGCGCGCTCGGGGTCGTGTCAGCCCCGAAGTAATGCTCGAGATGGACGTCGAATACGCAATGAACTGGACTTTATGGACCGATCTGAAGTTGATCGCCCTGACGTTTCCCGCGGTGCTGCGGGGACACGGCGCCCGATGATGTTCTCACGAAAAGACGGATTCTCGCGAGGTTCGAAAAATGCACATTCCGTTTGTCGATCTCAAAGCACAATATGAGACGCTGGAAGACGAGGTGGCCGAAGCAATTCGGGGCGTTCTCAACTCCGCGCAGTTCATAGGCGGCGAGGCGCTTGCCTCGTTCGAAAGAGATTTCGCCGCTTATTGCCAGGTGCGCTATGCACGCGGTGTGGCGAACGGCACTGACGCGCTTCATCTGGCTTTGCGGGCCTTGGGTATCGGTCATGGCGACGAGGTGATTACAACCGCCCATACCTTCATCGCCACCGCGGCCGCCATCGTGATGACGGGAGCGCGGCCCGTGTTCGTCGATATCGATCCGGACACCTCCACGATCGACCCCAGAATGATCGAGCGCGGCCTAACGGGTCGCACAAAAGCGATCGTCCCAGTTCACCTCTTCGGCCAGCCGGCTGATATGGGTCCGATCAAGGACATTGCACAGCGGCGCGGCCTCTATGTCGTAGAGGACGCTGCGCAGGCGCACGGAGCGGAATATCACGGGGTCCGAACCGGGGCGCTTGGCGATATCGGATGTTTCTCGTTTTATCCAGGGAAGAACCTCGGAGCCTTTGGCGACGGCGGAGCGATCACCACCAACAATGTCGCAATCGCCGAGCGGATCGAACGACTGCGTGACCATGGTCGAACCAGCCACTACAACCACGCCGAAATCGGGTTCAACAGCCGGCTCGACGCTCTCCAGGCGGCAATCTTGCAGGTCAAGCTCCGGCGCCTGGATGAATGGAACGCCAATCGGCGGCGTGCTGCAGAGTGGTACGCCGCGGAGTTGGTGCAGTCGGGGATCAAGACGCCGTTTGTTCGAAAGGGATCGACGCACGTCTACCATTTGTATGTGATCGCCACGAATAAGCGTGACGCAATACGCAATAAGCTCGACGAGGCCGGCGTGGCCACTGGGATCCATTATCCGGTGCCGCTGCACCTACAGCCTGCTCTCGTTCATCTCGGCTACAGGCAGGGCGACTTGCCGTACTGCGAAGCGATGGCCGCTCAATCACTGTCCCTGCCCATTTTCCCCGAGCTCGCACACGATCAGGTGCGCCGTATCGCCGCGATCGTGCGCGCTGCGGCCGAGCAGGACAGCCACGAGAAATTGCGGCGGCAGTCAACCTATTCGCCCACCGCGCTACGCGCAGAGGCCGCGAAGGAGTTGCGATGACTCGAATTAGTGCATGGGCGGTCGTCGAGACCGAGGCGATCGGTGAGGCCGTGGCGATCGCCGAGTTCGCCGTGGTGCGACCTAACGTTACGATCGGCAACAATGTGATCATTCACCCGCATGTCGTGATTGAGAGCGGCGTAAGAATCCGGGACAACGTCGAAATCTTTCCGGGAGCCTATATCGGCAAGGCGCCCAAAGGGGCCGGCGCGTTGTCGCGCCCGCCGCATTTCGAGGCGTGGGTCGATATCGGCGCCGCTTGTTCTATCGGACCGCACGCGGTAATTTACTATGACGTCTCGGTCGGCGCGGGGACTCTGGTTGGTGACGGCGCTTCGATACGTGAGCAATCGCGAATCGGCTCAAAGAGCGTCATCGGGCGTTACGTCACGGTCAATTACAACACGTGGGTCGGCGATCGCGTCCGGTTGCAGGATCACACCTGGCTGGCGGGCAATATGACGATCGAAGACGACGTGTTCATTTCCGGCTGCGTCGGCACCGCGAACGACAATGCGATCGGCCGCAACGGCTACGACGGTTCGCCCATGCTAGGCCCCAATATCGGGCGCGGCGCGGCGATCGGCCTCGGAGCTAACATACTGCCAGGCGTCAGAATCGGCGTTGGCGCCGTCGTAGGCGCCGGCGCGGTGGTGACGAAGGACGTGCCCGACGGCGCGCTCGTGATGGGCGTCCCGGCGGCGGTCCGACGACGGCTCAACAGGGCTCGCGACGCAGACTAGTAAACTCGCCGGCAGTCCGTGCCAAGCGCCGAGGGAACGCTAATCGTGAGGATCCTCTGTGTCACCAACATGTATCCGAGTCCGCAGAGACCGGGCTCAGGAGCCTTCGTGTGCCAGCAGGTAGAGCAGTTGCGCCGGTTTGGCCACACGGTCGACGTCATCGATATTCTCGGATTCCAGTCCAAGATAAATTATCTGAGGCGCACTCTTGATGTCGTGCGAATGACGACCGCAGTGGCATACGACATCGTTCACGCGCACTACGGTTATTCGGCATATCCTGCCATGTTTCGTTTGCGGGCGCCGCTCGTCATCACGCTGCACGGGACCGACGTAATTGGAAAGAGTATCTTTGAAAGACTGAGCACCCGGGCTGTGTCGCATTTCGCCGATGCCGTCATCGTCGTTTCGGAGGAGCTGCGGAGACGGATTCCGGGAATCGTGATTCCCTGCGGGGTCGACCTCAGCGTATTCAAGCCGTACGATCGCGACAAAGCGCGAGCGCGACTGGGGTGGCCGAAAGACAAGCATATCGTTCTGTTTCCATTTGATCCGGCGCGCCCTGAGAAGAGATACGATCTGGCAAAAGCGTCAGTCGAGCAACTTGTGCAGGAAGGCGTCGACGTAGAGTTGATGACGGTTGTGAATGTGCCAAACGGCGAAATGCCGTGGTGCTACAGCGCAGCCGACGCCCTGCTCCTCTGCTCGGATTATGAGGGGTCGCCGACCTCTATCAAGGAAGCTCTCGCGTGCAATCGTCCGGTGGTGGCGACGAGGGTCGGCGACGTTGGCGAGCTGTTAAACGGCATCGCGGGAACGCGCATCTGTCCACAGGACGCCGGGACCATTGCCCGCAACCTTCGAGACGTTTTTGACTGGTCGCGGAGCAGCGAGTTCCGAGGGCGGGCGGCGATGGCGAGATACGATCAGGTGCTGACCGTGGAAAGGATCGTCGGGGTATATGACGACGTTCTCTCGAACTTCAGGGCAAGGACGGTTGGCAGGCGTTTGCTGCGGAGCGGATGACGACCATGCGGCGGCTGAACCTTCACCGACCACCGGAGCCTCGACGAGACATTGCAGCGCAGACCAATGGACGGTTAGCGTGAAGCAGGCTCTCAAGCACAGCATGATCCACTTGGCTCATCGGTCTGGGCTAGTGCCAACCCTCTGCAGGATTTTTGCCGGCAGGGCAGCTATCCTGATGTTTCATGAGATTCAACAAGATCATCGCTCGGAATTGACGACCGGGACCTCAGTTGCCCTTTTCGAACATTCACTCAACTGGCTGCGGCAAGTAGGGTGGGAGATCGTCAGTTTCGATACATGTCTCGAGCGATTGACCGCGGATCCCGGACCGTGCCGCTATGCCGTGATCACCTTTGACGACGGTTATAGAGACAATCTCGCGACCGCACTTCCAATTCTCGAGCGAAACAACGCCCCGTTCATGATGTATGTTCCCACCGGGGCCCTAACACGAACGTTGCAGTCGTGGTGGCTGGGTTTGCGCGAATTGTTTCGCATTGGAGACGCGGTTACGATCGACGCGATGGGCATGCGCTTCCACTGCCCGGAGTTTCACGAAAAGGTGTCGGGCTTAAACAAGGTCATTGAGTGGATTCACCAGGACTATCACCGGGCTGAAATGCTTGCCTCAACGTTCAAAAAGGCGGGTATATCGCTATCGGCTTTGAATGAGGCATATTTCTTGAACGAACGAGAGCTTCAAAAGCTGTCCCGGCATCCCCTCGCGTCAATTGGCGGGCACACCGTTTCGCATGCAGCACTGTCGGCCCTGGACACTCCTTCAGCGCGGGCCGAAATGGCGGATAACCGCTGCTATCTGGAGCAATTGCTGCAGCTTCCGGTTCGGCACTTTGCTTATCCTTACGGCGGCTCTAAAGCATGTGGTCCCCGCGAAGCACATCTCGCGAAGGAAATCGGTTTTTTGACCGCAGTGACGACGCGCAGTGGGCAGGTATCCGATAGCAAATCAGATCGTTTTGCGCTTCCTCGTGTCGGCGTTGGGGGGCCATTCGATACGACGACCAGGTTCGAGGTTCGCATGAGCGGCATTCAAGCGGCGGCGGCTCACATGCTGCAAATGAGAAGCTTTACATCGAGCGCGGTTGAACGTTGAATTTCGTGTTGAACCGCTTCGTTGCGACTTGGACTGAATCAGTCCACGTAGGAGAGTGCTGATATGCGTGTATTACACTTCACTGAATGCATCGGCCGGGGAGGGAAAGAACGGCAGATCGTCGAACTTTTGGGAGGGCTCTCCCCTCACCGCGACATAGAGTCATTCGTTGCGGTTACCCATGAGGAGGATGATCAATTCGAAATTGACAGCGAACATGCGCAATACATTCCGCTCATTCGCAAAGGCAGGAGGGATTTGCGCCTTTTCAAGAGCTTGTACGATCTGACCTCCAATTTGAAGATTGATGTCGTCCACTCTTGGGGCTCGATATGCTCCATCTATGCAGCTCCGGTTGCGAAATTGTGCGGCGCGTCCTTCGTCAATGGCTTTGTGCGAGACGCGCCGTCGCATCTGACGCTGTGGAATAAAACCTACTTGATGGGCAAGCTGACTATCCCATTTTCAGACATTGTCGTCGCCAATTCGCGCGCGGGACTAGCTGCGTACAATATTCCCGAGCGCAAAGGTCTATCGATCTACAATGGGTTTAATCCCGCAAGAATCCTTAACTTAACGGACGGAGCAGAGCTTCGTAGCACGTTGGGCATCACGACCCCCCACATTGTCGGGATGGTTGCCAACTTCAGGCCCGGAAAAGATTACGCAACCTTTGTCGAGATGGCTTGCCGCATTTGCCGTCTTAGGGACGATGTTACTTTTCTGGCCGTCGGCACCGGTGAGATGTTGCCGCGGGTGCGCGATAGCGTTCCACCAGAACATTCGCCGCACATAAAATTTCTGGGGCAGCGGAAAGATATAGAAAGTGTCGCTAATCTCTTCACTGTGGGAGTTCTCGCTACCAACAGCCGTCTACACGGGGAAGGCATTTCCAACGCAATAACCGAATGCATGGCGTTGGGTAAGCCAATTGTGGCAACAAACGATGGGGGCACTCCCGAACTGGTCCTGGAGGGCCAGACGGGATTTCTTGTGCCGAGCCACGACGCTGGGGTGTTGACCGATCGTGTGCTCAGGCTCCTCAATGACCGGGCGCTTGCTAATCAATTCGGTATCGAAGGGCGTCGGCGTGTTGAAACAGCATTCTCGCTCGATGCGATGTGTAACGCATATCTCTGCCTTTATCGGAGAGTGGCGCATAGGAGGGCGCGCGCGACACGGGAAGGAGCTATTACCAGAGATATGGCCGATGATTAATCATTCGATCGTATTCCTAACGACGGACGTTTGAGGCTATGTTGCAGTGCGCGGGAGAGCGTTGAGCCGTTGGACACAGCGAGGTGAGTGAGGCGCGGTTTGGCGGATGCGGTCGCAGGTCTTCTTCTCGATCCGTAGAACGCAACCGGCATGAGGCCTCACCTCGCTATCGCGAAGCTCGCCTGCGATAGAGCCTGGCACGAGCTAGTCGTGGAGGTTTAGCGATGGCAAATGCCATACATGATGCCAGGCAGGAAGGTGATTCTTATCGTCGCGTCGAGGTGATCACCGGGGATCGCCGGCGGCGACGATGGACAGGCGAGAAGACTCGGATCGCGGCGGAGAGACTTGAGGACGGTGCGAACATCTCCGAGATGGCGCGGCGCAACGGCGTTGCGCGCGGGCTGCTCACGGTGTGGCGACGCCAGTTTGCTGCGGTGGTGGCCGGCAAGACGCCGAGCGTCGTGCCGATCCAAATCGGTACGGCGAGCGGTGGCGGGACATCTGACGAGTCCGAGCATATTTCGTCGGCACCGACGAGGGCTTTGGAGATCGCCGCGCCATTGACCAGGGCCGGCGGGCGGTCGAGATTAAGGTGAGCGGGGCGCGTATCCGGGTCGAGCCGGGCATGGAGCTAGCGACGCTGCTGTCAGCGCTTCGAAGCATCGGATGATTGTGTTGCGGCCCGATCTCAAGGTGGTGCTGGAGCGCAGCGGGTCGATTTCCGCAAGTCGGTTCATACGCTGTCGGCGCTGGTCGGCGAAGCGCTGCTTGCGAATCCGTATTGCGGCGACGTCTTCGTGTTCCGCAGCAAGCGCATGGACAGAGTGAAGCTTCTGGCTTTGGATGGCAGCGGCATGGTGCTGGTCACGAGGTGGCTGCACCTGGGAAGCTTCAGCTGGCCCCGATCTGCGACGGCATGGTGCATCTAAGCGCGACGCAGCTCGCGATGCTGCTTGACGGGTTGGAGTGGACGCGTATCTCACCCAAGCCCGTGAAGCAGCCGGCCGTTTGTCGGCTGAGAGGTGAGGATTTCTGGAGCATGGAGCACCCGGATGTATCGTTTGATCATGGCGCTTCACCCCGACGCTCTCCCGACCGATCCAGCTACTCTGACCGAGTTGGTGCTCGCGCTTCAGGCCGAGAACGAGAAGTTGCGCGTCACGATGCAGACGCTCAAGGAGATGATCTTCGGGAAGCACTCGGAGTGGCTTGCCGCCCAGCTCAAATTTGATGACCCGCGGCAGCGAACCAAGCGGCGGCGGAGCGCCCGCGGCGCACCAATGCACTGAATTCGACTGACACTTGCGCGCGTTCGTTTTCGCGCCGCTTGATGGACCGAGTGCGCATCGACCGCTGCATCATTGAAACCGGAAATCGCGACTCACTTGGAGGAACCGGCGTCGATTACGCGCGTCAAAAAACGAGCGCGGTAATATGGGATTGATCGGCGCGCGGCGAATCTACCTCTGTAAGCCCGCATCGGTGCACGACAACCACCACTGCATACCTACGTATGCCTGTGTCTGTGTGTAAAATCACATTTCGAGAGTTTTTTTGCCACGTTTGGTTAATACCTACCCCACGCAGCAGTCGGGGGGGCACTCCACAAACCCACTGCTTTGAAATCTGCTCGCGAAGCCAGACTTTCGAGCACGCGGTATGTCGCGCGCGCATTCGCGCTGCGGCAGTGGAATTCCCTTGTCAACGTCAAAGACAAACAACTCTGTAACTCGATGGAGTCCTGAATTGGATACGACCGGCACGATCACGAATTTCAAGACCACGCCTGGAACCCAGTTTGATGGCGTCGGTGGCGACGTCTACGAAGTTGAGACGGCGGGCAAGAGCTATAGCATAACCAGCCCCGACGCGCAGACCTTGCGGTTCGAGGTCCAGCAGGGCGACAACTGGGCAGGGGGTGGTGATGGCTCATACGTTGATCGCGCTGAAATTCAAAATGACTCAGCGAGCGTCCCGACCAGCTGGGGTGCAGAGATCCCGGCCGGCACTCCGGTTGGCATCGACTATCAGCTGATGGTGGAGGCAAATGGGCCGAATGGGTCATTTGTAAACACTCAAAACAGCTCGAACGGCTGGTTTATCGTCGGTCAAATGCACAATGACGACACCGCGAGCGGTGTCGGGACCTCACCGCCGTTCGCGGTCCAGTTGGATGGCGACCATTTGCAAATTGTCGCCCGCTATGTTCAGCCCGGTGGGAATCCCAGCAATTCGTCAACCGATCTCCATATGCTGACACTCTGGACGGACCCGAATCCGATCCAGGCCGGCGTCTATAACGACGTCAAGATCCAAGCCAACGTTTCCAACAGCGGCGGCGGATACCTTGACGTCTGGATCAACGGCAACCAGGTTGTGAACTACCAGGGTCCGCTGGGTTATGGGCAAGGCACCTATTGGGAATACGGCATCTATCGTTCCAGGGCGACCGAGACAGCCGCCGTCGATTATCGTAACATGACGCTGGTCACCGGATCGCAGGCGGCCAGTTGGACGGGTGTGGGCGGCACGTCAATCGTCACGCCGACAGTGACCCAGGCCACGGCCTCTCCGTCAACTGGCATCGAGCATGCCGGCGATACCATCACGCTGTCGCTCGCCTTCAACGAGGCCGTGACGGTGACGGGCACACCCACGCTGTCGCTCAATGACGGCAATATCGCCACCTATGTCGGTGGTTCGGGCACGGGCACGCTCACCTTCAAGACGACCGTCGCGTCGACCGACACCAACACCTCGGCGCTCGCCATCACCGGTGTCAATCTTCCGAGCGGTGCGAGCATCAAGGATGCATCCGGTGTTGCGGCGAACCTGTCCGGCGCGGTGCATACCTTCACCGGTCTCCAGATCGATCCGATCCTGCCGGCGGTGACGCAGGCCACGGCCTCTCCCGCAACCGGAACCGAACTCGTCGGCGACACGATCACGCTGTCGCTCGCCTTCAACGAGGCCGTGACGGTGACGGGCACGCCCACGCTGTCGCTCAATGACGGCAATACCGCCACTTATGTCGGCGGTTCGGGCACGGGCACGCTCACCTTCAAGACGACCGTCGCTTCGACCGACACAACCGTGTCGGCGCTCGCCATCACCGGCGTCAATCTTCCGACCGGTTCGAGCATAACGGACGCATCCGGCGTTGCAGCGAACCTGTCGGGCGCGATGACGACGTTCACCGGTCTCGCGATCGATCCGCCGCCATCGACGCCGTCGGCGCCCTCGACAACATCGGTGACCACGCCTGTTCTGACCATCGCGAATACCTCGCTCACGGTCGCCGGGAGAGGCGGTACCGTCGACCTCGGCACCAAGGTGACAACGACCGATACCAACGACGTCGTGACGGTGAACATCACGGGGTTGCCGAAGTACGAGACGATTACCGACGCGCTTGATGGCCAGACGTTCCGGGGAAATAACATCACCTTGACGGCTGCGCAGGTCGACAGCGGACTGACGCTGACATCGAACTACAAGGGCGGGGGTCATCCGACCGCTACGCTCACGCTGACGGCAAGCGCAAAGGATCCGACCACCGGTGCCGTTGCGACAGCCTCGCCGCAGAGCATCACCGTGGTGGATCCCCGTCCCGTGGCCACCACGACCACAACGTTGTCTCACCACCACCACCACCACGTCGTGACGGATCATGGGCCTGCTCCTACCACGACGGCCGCGACCCCGACGGCGCCGCAGACGAGCGACCTTGCGCATCACCAGCAGCCAACCGTTGCAAACACGGTGGCCTTGGCAAGCCGCGGCTTTGAGCTGCTCCAGCAGCACTTTGAGCCGGCTACGAGCACCCTGGCAACGACCGCAGCGCAGCCGATCGGCGTGGCAGATCGTCTGGCTGCGACCGGCACGACGATAGCGTCGCTCGCGAGCCAGAGCTTTGCGCAGCTGAACCAGTATCTGGCCGCTCACACCGGGCAGGTGGATCGCGGTCAGATCGTTGCGGCTCTGTCGCAAGCGACCGGTTGGGGGCACGAGTCGCCGCTGGCCCGACCGCAACATTAGCGCCTCGCCGCACCCAGGCTCTCCGCCTGGGTGCGGCACCGCCGATATTTGTGAATGCATGAGAAGGAACATCACACGCGACCGGTAGTCGCGAAGGGTTGAGTAAAGAATGGCGATCCAGAATGGAAATGCCCATGTCGCAGATCTCGGGCTTCAGGCCCTGGCTCTGTTCCTGCGCCTTCATGGCGTAATTGCCGAGCCCGACCAGCTCCGCGGCCGCT
This sequence comes from Bradyrhizobium sp. CCBAU 51627, assembly GCF_028128765.1. Classification (GTDB taxonomy): domain Bacteria; phylum Pseudomonadota; class Alphaproteobacteria; order Rhizobiales; family Xanthobacteraceae; genus Bradyrhizobium. Next base: position 58,014 of record NZ_LBJG01000021.1, on the reverse strand, counting down.
GCGGCGAGAGCGAGGTCGGCATCAGCGCGATGCTTCGCTGCGCCCATGAGTTCGGGGTCAAAGTCCGTTCATGCACGACGCGTTGGAAGCGACTTGCGAGTACCACGTTGCCCGGAATCGCGGCGCTGCGTGATGGCGGATTCCTGTTGCTCGGGAAGGTCGAGGGCGAGGCTGCCCTTGTGCTGCATCCGACCTCGTCCCATCCGAAGTTGATGCCGCGTGCGGAATTTGAAGAAATCTGGGACGGCCGTTTGATCCTGACCGGATCTCAAGGCCTCGTCGGCCAGACGTATGATGCCTTTGCTGATCTGATTGCACGCGGGCGTGATCTGGTCGCGCTCGCCGGCGATGCCCTGGTGTCTGCGCGTGCCGCCGAACGTCGCGATGTGCCCGTCCACGAGGCGGCTCCTGAAAGCAGCGATGAGTCGGGACTCATTGCGGTGGCGATATTGCTGCGTTGCCATGGCATTGCTGCCGATCCGGAGCAAATTCGGCATCGCATGGGCAACGCGCGGGTCGGTGTGACTGAAATCCTGCGCTGCGCTCGGGAGTTCGGGCTGAAGGCCCGGGCCCAGAGGTCGAACTGGCAAAGGCTCGCGGTCACGCCGCTGCCGGCAATTGCCGTGCTGCGCGACGGTGGCTTCCTGATCCTGGGCAAGGTCGTCGACGACAAGCTTCTGGTTCAGCGCCCGTTGTCGCCCCGGCCTGAATCCATCACACAGGCTGAGCTCGAGGCCATCTGGGGCGGTGACATCATCCTGATGACCCGGCGCGCGGCTCTGACGGATCTCTCCCGGCGATTTGATATCAGCTGGTTCATCGGTGCGCTCCACAAATATCGTCGCCTGCTCGGCGAAGTACTGGCCGCGTCGTTCTTCCTACAGGTCTTCGCCCTCGTATCGCCGCTGTTCTTCCAGGTGGTGATCGACAAGGTGCTCGTGCATCGAAGCATGAGCACGCTCGACGTTCTGGTCATGGGCCTCGTCGCGCTGACCGTATTCGAGACCGTTCTCGGCACGCTACGCGTCTATCTATTCGCGCACACGACCAACCGCATCGACGTCGAGCTCGGCGCGCGGCTGTTCCGTCACCTGATCGCCCTGCCGATTGCCTATTTCCAGACGCGCCGCGTCGGCGATTCGGTTGCACGCGTTCGCGAATTGGAGAATATCCGCCAGTTCCTGACGAGCTCAGCGCTCACGCTGGTGATCGATCTCCTGTTCACCGTCGTCTTCCTTGCGGTGATGGTCTGCTACTCGACATCGCTGACGCTGATCGTGATTGCATCTTTCCCGTTCTACATCGGCATATCCGCTGGTGTTGCGCCGCTGTTTCGCCGGCGCCTTGACGAGAAATTCAATCGCGGTTCGGAGAACCAGGCCTTCCTGGTCGAGAGCGTCACCGGCGTCGAGACGCTGAAGGCGATGGCGGTCGAACCGCAGATGCAGCGACGTTGGGAGGAGCAGCTGGCAGGCTATGTGGGCGCGAGCTTCCGCGTACTCAGCCTGAACAACACGGCGAGCCAGGCGGTCCAGATGATCAACAAGCTGGTCACCGCCGCGACGCTCTACGTCGGCGCCAGGCTGGTGATCGGCGGCGACCTGTCCGTTGGCGAGCTCATCGCGTTCAACATGCTGGCGGGGCGTGTGAGCATGCCCGTGCTGCGGCTCGCGCAGATCTGGCAGGATTTCCACCAGGCCCGTCTGTCGATCGATCGGCTCGGCGACATCCTCAACACCATGCCCGAGCCGAGCTTCAGCCCGGCCCGCGCTGCCCTGCCGCCGATCCGCGGCAAGGTCACGTTCGAGCACGCGACCTTCCGTTACCGCGTCGACGGTCCTGAAGTGCTGCACGACGTGTCCTTCGACGTCGAGCCCGGCCAGGTGATCGGCATCGTGGGCTCTTCGGGCTCGGGCAAGAGCACCATCACCAAGCTGATCCAGCGTCTCTATGTACCGGAGAGCGGGCGTGTGCTGGTCGACGGCGTCGATCTCGCGATGGTCGATCTGACCTGGCTCAGGCGCCAGATCGGGGTGGTCTTGCAGGAGAATGTGCTCTTCAATCGCTCGATCCGCGAGAACATCGCGCTTGCCGACCCGGCCATGCCGATGGAGCGCGTCATCGAGGCGGCCTCGCTCGCGGGTGCGCATGACTTCATCCTGGAGCTGCCGGAGGGCTACGACACCATCGTCGGCGAGCGGGGCTCTAGTCTCTCCGGCGGGCAGCGCCAGCGCGTCGCGATCGCCCGCGCGCTCATCACTGATCCGCGCATCCTCATCCTCGATGAGGCGACCAGCGCGCTGGACTATGAAAGCGAGCGCGCCATCCAGCAGAACATGAGGCAGATTTCCGCTGGACGGACCGTGTTCGTGATCGCGCATCGACTCTCGACCGTGCGCAATGCGAACCGGATCATCACGCTCGAGCATGGCCGGCTCGTCGAGGACGGCAACCATGACGAACTGATCCGCTCGAATGGGCGTTACGCAAACCTCCATTATCTGCAGGCGGGAATCCATGACGTCCGCTAGCCGAAATATAGTTCCGTTTCCGAGACGCGAGCCTCGCCGCCGCCAGCATGAGATCGCGTTCCTGCCGGCGGCGCTCGAAATCACCGAAACGCCGCCATCACCGGTCGGGCGCGCGATCGGCGTGAGCATCATTGCTGTGTTCTGCATCGCGCTGGCATGGGCGTCGTTGGGCAAGGTCGATATCGTCGCCACCGCGACGGGCAAGATCGTGCCGGGCGGCCGTACCAAGCTGATCCAGCCATTCGAGACGGGCGTTGTCCGAGCCATCCACGTTCGCGACGGGCAGACCGTCAAGGCCGGTGACGTCCTGATCGAACTCGACCCGACGATGACGGAAGCCGATCAGGAGCGGCAGAGGAGCGACCTCGTTGCCGCCGAGCTCGACGCCGCGCGGCTGCGCGCGGCGCTCGCCGCGGATCCGCTTGCCGCCTTCCGACCACCGCAGGGCGCAAGTGCCGCGGAGATCGAGATGCATCGGCAGTTCTTGATCAGCCAGCGCTCCGAGCAGAATGCCAAGCTCGCCGAGATCGAGCGCCAGCAGGGTCAGAAGGAAGCCGAGCGGGCGACCACGTTGGCAAGCGTGGCGAAACTCCAGGCGACGATCCCGGTGCTCCAGGAGCGGGTCGATATTCGCAAGGGTCTGGTCGACAAGGCCCTGGCTTCGAAGGTCGTGTATCTCTCCGAGTATCAGGAACTGGTCGGTCTTCAGCAGGATCTCGTTCTCCAGCAGAGCCGGATGCGCGAAGCCGACGCAGCCATCGCCTTGCTGAAGGAAACGAAGGACAGGACCTCCGCGGAGTATCGGCGGGCGACCTATGACGCGCTTGCCAAGGCCGAGCAGAAAGTGGCGAGCGCTGCGCAGGAAGTGGTCAAGGCGGAACGGCGCACGAAGCTCCAGCAGTTGACTGCGCCGGTCGACGGCGTAGTGCAGCAGCTTGCCGTTCACACGGTGGGAGGCGTGGTGACGCCGGCGCAGGCGCTGGCGGTCGTGGTCCCTAGCGAGAGCCAGCTCGAGATCGAGGCCATGCTCTCCAACCGGGACGTCGGCTTCGTCCGTCCGGGACAGAAGGCGGAGATCAAGGTCGACACGTTCAACTTCACCCGCTACGGACTCCTGCATGGCGACGTGCTGAGCGTGTCGACGGATGCCATCACGCGCGACAGGCCGCAGGGCGGGTCGAACGACCGCGCGTCGGGCACGGCGCAAGGAAGCAGCGAGCCGAAAGGCCAGGAACTGGAATACGCGGCGCGCATCTCGCTTGATCGCACGCACATGCAGGTGGAGGACAAGCTCGTCAAGCTCGGTCCCGGCATGGCCGTGACGGTCGAGATCAAGACCGGCCAGCGCACGATCATCAGCTACCTGCTTTCGCCGCTGGCGAGGTACAAGCAGGAAGCCTTGCGGGAGCGGTAGACGAAGCGGAGCACCGCGGATGAACATGCAGGCAACCGGAAGGCGCCATCGTGAGCGAGCTCTGCTCGAGATCCGTCAATCCGACGGGCGCCGTGCCAGATACTGCCATATCGGCTCAATGATCAAGATCAAACGGGCGCCATATCCCGTAATCGGCATCGCCTGATCCGGTTTGCGCCCTTGGCCAGCGCCAGTCGACTGACGACTGGCGTTGGCCTTGAACGGTCTAATCCGGAGTATTTTGCCGACGCCCCGGATCGCAATACGAGCCCACACCGTCAGGAAAGGCAGAGGGTCGTCCCAGCTGAACCAGGCGAACTCCTTGCGACCCTTGAACGATTGTAACCAGGCATAAGCCGACAGTTCGCTTCGCCTCGCATAGTTCACGCTCGCGCGCAGATCATCCGGTTCTACAACGAAAACACGTCCATCGACCTGTCCCGAGCGTCGCACGATCTGTCCGGCGAGGTCACGGTAGAGCACTCGCGCGACGTCGAGGCCATCGTCGTCCACGAACACGCGAAACTGGGCTCCGATGCGCGGGTTGAAGTCCAGAAGTTTGTACTTTTGATCTCGTTCGTCCAGCCGAAAGTCCAAATCCATTATGCCCGCATAGGATATCGCCTTGAGCAACGTCTGAGCTTGATGCAGTAGAACGTCATTGGTTATGGATCTGCCCAGCGTAGTAATTCCAGCGTGTGGCGGATAGGATCGCAGTTTCATCCCCGTGAAGCCCGCCAGGCAATCCGATGCGCCATTGCAGTAGCCGTGGAAGAACCAGTCCGCTCCGGGAGGAATGTATTCTTGAAGCAGAAGGTTCGGATTCTGCGAGCCCCCCGCCCGATGCCAGACATCGACAAGCTCCTGTTCCGAGTGAACTATCGACACTCTCAGCTTCGGATCGAGCCATGCCGCTGCCGGCTTGACAACAATCGGGAGCTTCGCGGATACCGCAAATTCGTGCACATCCGAGATCGACGTGGGGCATAGCGTGTTCGGACAGGCCACGCCTATTTGACGGCAGAGCGTGTATAACGTCTGCTTGTTCGCGAGTTTCCGCGGCAAGCTGGCTGGTATATCGGGAAATACGAACCACTGCCGGAGCGTCGCAGATTCTTCGCCGACCAAGATGGCTCCCAGATCATCGGTGGGAATCAGGATTGTGGGCCTGTTGAATTTCTTGCCAATCTTCGCCAACGCTTCAAGCTGCTGCGGTCTCGGCAGGTCGCCCGCGTGCCAGACAAAACTCCCAGTCAAGTATCTGGAAGTCGTCGCCGGAGTCAGGCGATCTTCGGCAACCGTGTAGACGGGTATGCCCAACCTTCCCAGGCTTCGGATGATGCCAAGCTGGCCATGATGAATGGCATAGCGTCCGGTTTTCAAAATGAGGACGGGGGCAGGCGCGCTCATGGCGGCTTTATGAGGTGTTCGGGTTGCGCTCGGAGATGAGCGCCGCCAAAGTCGAGCGGAACGGTACTTGCGTTTTGCCAATATGGCGGCTGATGCGCTCGGCCGTGTATTGACTACCGCACAGGAAACGCATTACCGGACCAAAATTGTAAGCGCTCGCGAGCCCAGTGAAATAGAGGCCCGGAATTGAGGACTCGAAGCTGGGAGAGAGCTCGGGCACGTCGTCGACGCAGCGCAGATCACGCAGCAACGATCCACTTATGAATGGCAGCGACCGGGCGACAAACCGATAGCCCGTCGCGGCAATGATGTGCTCGGCGACAAGATCACGTGACCTTCCATCGCGTTCATTGACGCAGAGAACTGCTTTCCCGCTTCTCGTACCGGCTCCTCGCACGGTTTGGCCGAGTAGGATCGGAACTCGGCCCACGACCCGCTCCCGAAGCCACCACGCGCCGGCGGGACCAAGTAGCGCTGCGCGCCCTCTGCCGCCCCGTACCATCTCGAGACGTGTTCGTTGGGGTAGGTGATAGAACTGCATCGGCGCATTTGCGCAGAACCACGTTTTGAGCCCGCATCCCAGTGCCGACGCAGGTCGGCGTGTCCGCTCCCAGTGCGATCGCGGCTCAAGTGATGGAGTCTCATTCCAAGCGATCGAAGGTCCACGGACTACCAGGACCACATTTGCCTGTGTCTCATGCAACAGGGCTGCAGTCTCAAGGGCCGATTGTCCTGCGCCGACGACGACGATGTCTCGACCTTTGAACTGGCTCAGGTCATTGTGCGCGCTGCTGTGAGATAGCAACTCACCGGGCAACTGCGCCAATCCCGGCGGAATATGCTCGGCATGCGACAAGCCGGTCGCGATCACAACAGACTTGGCCCTGAGGCCGTCCCCGTTCGCCAGCCTTAGTTCAAATCCATCTGGAGTCCTATCGAGCGCCGTCACCAACACATCCTCGACCATCGGGACCAGACGCCGCTGAAATGACAACGCGTATCTGGTGAACGTGTCGAGTGGAATTGGAGCAGTCCCGTAGGATAATCCCGCCTCTGCGCAGAATTGCTGTAGAGTGCGGCGCCCGGCCGGATCTGCAAGGCTGGAGGCGTCCCATTCAGACTTCAGAAACATGCCCACCGGCATTTGCTTCTGCCATCGATCCATCGGCGTGCCAAAGATCCGAAACGGCACGCCACTGGACCGCAAATGCGCCGCCACGGAAAGACCGAAGGGCCCTGCCCCAACGATCGCTACCGGCAGATCCGACGGACTAGCCATCGTCCCCCCAAATCGAAATCTCTGGCGCAGCATCAGACGAACGCAGCGACCGCGCAAACAGTGTGCGGAAGCTACGATGGCATTGTTCCACAGGCAGGCCCGTTTTCCATGGTAAAATTGGTTCGAGCTGCAGACCCTTACGGATTACCCCGACGGCTTCCTGCTTCGCGCACGCATCAGCCCGACGCCCCCGCGAGCGATCACATTCTCCAGACACCCAATGCCCGGGCGCGATGCCGTGCCCAGTCAGAGTCTACGCCGTGAGATCCGCGACTGACAATTCGAGCGACACCATCTCGGCTCGACGGTCTGCCGCCAGTGCCAATAGAGCAGTCGATCTGCCCCTCCCCACGGCTCATCCGATCGCCCCGCCGCCCGACCGATTGTACCTGAAGCCCATTGAACTTCCGAAAATTGATAAAGGTCGCACAACTCATAGCGGCCAGCCACCCGATCACTCGCCACCTGGCCTAAATCAGCAGAGTCGGGTCACTGGATGGAGGGCAATAACTGGATGGGACGGGCAACAAGTGGGTAACTACGATGGTCGATTGAGCCGCGACGGCGCGGGATTAGATTCGGGCAGCCATCGAAGCGCCCGTCCCAATGAGTTCAGTGGGAATGATGCCTTTCGCGAACAAATTTGAAAGACTTTCGCTTCGGTGACCACGTTCGTACAGGGAATGACACCATGCCGAACTCCAGACTGCGCAATAGCTTCCATGTCGACGTCTCTGGCAGCGACCTGGGTCGTTGCATCAAATGGGGCTTGGTGGCCGTTGGCCTGACAATTTCGATCAACCAAGCAAAAGCGGAATATCTGGTAAACATTGGAGATGTGCTGGAGGTTGCGGTGGCGGGCGCGCCTGAGCTGCGGCATCGTACTGCTGTTCAAATGGACGGGAACGTTTCGTTGCCGCTGGTCGGAACGCTTCCAGTGGCCGGCCTGCCCTTGCCGCAGATCCAAGCCAAAATCGGCGCCGCACTGGCGAGCAAGGTATTTCGACAGAGGACGCCGGATGGTCGTGAGACGGTCGTCGTGATCGACGCAGACGAGGTCACAACGGTCATCGCGGAATACAAGCCCATATACATAAACGGGGATGTATCGAAGCCGGGTGAGTACCCTTACCGTCCAACTATCACCGCACGCCAGCTCGTCGCCGTCGCAGGCGGCTACGACATCATGCGCATCAGAATGAACAACCCGTATCTCGAATCAGCAGACCTGAGAAGCGAGTACGGTTCGCTTTGGACAGAGCTGGCCAAAGAACAGGCTCGTATGTGGCGCATCAAGACTGAACTTGGGGAGGGAGCCCAGATCAGTCCAGGCGCTTTGATGGACGCACCCTTAGCTCGATCGGCGATCTCGGACATTGTTGGTGCGGAAACGGAATATCTGAAGACCAAGCAGAGTGATTATCAGCAGGAAAAGACGTACCTGCAGCGCGGCATTCGACAAGCAGACGATGAGGTCCGCGTTCTGTCAGAGCAGCAGAAGAAGGATGAAGAAGGTCTTCAGGCAGATGTTGAAGACCTGCAGAAAACAACCGATCTCTTCAGCAAGGGGTCCTTGATTAGCCCCCGCGTTACGGATGCGCGTCGAGCGGTGCTGCTGTCATCAACCCGGAAGCTGCAAACCTCTGCGCAACTGCTGCAGGTCAAGAAGCAGCAGGACGAGTTCGTCAGAAGGCTGGCAAAGCTGGATGATCAGCGAAGGCTTGACCTGCTCCGCGAGCTGCAAGATACCAGCGTAAAGCTCAATCAAGTTCGCGAGAAGCTGCAGAGCGTCGGCGAGAAGCTTCAGTACACTGCGATGGTTCGATCGCAACTCGTGCGAGGAGCCGGCAACAACCCGGAGATTGTCATCATCAGGAAGGGCGGTAAGGGGCAGGAACGGATCATCGCAAGCGAAGATACCGAGCTGCAGCCGGGTGACGCCGTCGAGATCAGCCTCCAATACCAGGAGGGCCCCGCCCCCGCCCCTCCCCGTAGGCTAGGCAGTTCAGATGGTCCATCAGGGACAGGCCAGACCGATTCGACCCCTGTCGGCTCGGTGCGCGTCGGACAGAGATGACAACAATGGCCGACGCAATTCCGAAGCGGGAAGCTGCCGCGTCTTCCCGCCCATCGTTGCGCACGCGGAAGATGCCCAACGAGGTGAATCGTTAATCGGAGGCACTGGTTAAATCGAGTCGCTCTCGGCATCGCAGTGGCGATTTCGAGGCGATCCACAGGGCGTGGTAGGGCTTCTGGTAAGGGGTGGCGCCGGCTATATCGGAAGCCACACCTGCAAAGTATTGGCGCACCGCGGATTCGAGCCGGTTGTCCACGACAACCTTTCACGCGGCAACCGTTGGGTCGCGCAATTCGGCATGTTCGAGTTGGTGCTGGAAAGATACCAGCCGTCAGCTCTGATACATTTCGCCGCCTACGCTGACCTTGGCGAATCCGTCGCCAACCCCTGCTTTATTATCGCAGCAACATTGGCGAAACCGCCTCGCTGCTCCAGACCTTGATCGATTTCGGGCCAACCCCGCTGGTGTTTTCCTCGAGCTGCGCGACCTATGGCATGCCCCATCGGATTCCAATTTCGGAGGATCATCCACAGCGACCGATCAATCCTTACGGCTACTCGAAGCTGGTTGTCGAACGGGTATTGAGGGATCTGGATGCGGCCCACGGCCTTCGTTTCGTCTCGCTGCGTTACTTCAATGCGGCGGGCGCCGACCCCGAAGCAGAAATCGGTGAGGCGCACGAACCGGAGACCCATTTGATCCCATTAGTCATCGCCGCCGCTCGTGAGGGCACGGCGATCGATGTGCTCGGAAATGACTACGACACGGCTGACGGGACCAGCATCCGCGATTACGTCCATGTGCTCGGTATCGGTATCGCCGATACGCATGTGAGCGCGCTCAGATATCTCATCGACGGCGGCTCCACTTGCGCGATCAACGTGGCCAACGAGCGAGGCTACTCGGTGCTGGAAGTCGTCGCGACGGCTGAACGCGTTATCCGCGTCGAGCTGGTGCCGAGGCGGCCGGACGATCCCGCAATCCTGATCGGCCCTGGAAGAGGCACGAACCCTGCTCGGCTGGAGGCCGGAGCTATCAGACCTGGAGGTTCAGATCCGCGGCGTCTGGAAATGGATGATGCGACAATCGTGAGCCCGCGACGGGCCGCCCGCCGTCAGGTCGCGCCATCCGCGATGCAATCCATCGGAGGTAGCTCGTAAAGCCCACAATCCCCACGCCTCACGGGTGCGAGTTGCAGGTAGTATGGTTTCGACTTGCACCGAAGTTGAGCGGAAGCTGACGTGTCAGAGATGATCTTGGTGACCGGAGGGGCCGGCTATATCGGATCCCATGTCTGCATCGCGTTGCTGGACGCCGGGCTCGACGTCGTCGCCGTCGACAATCTTTCCAACAGCAACAGGACGTCACTTCAGCGGGTGCAATCCATTTGCGGGCGTTCGCTCGTCTTCCGCTACACCGATATCCGGAATGAAGACGTGATCTGCGACTTACTTCGTGGCTACGGGGTGACGGCGGTCATTCACCTTGCAGGGTTGAAGGCAGTTGGCGATTCCAACGTGCGACCGATGGCGTATTACGAGAACAACGTCCTGGGAACGATGCGGCTCGTATCGGCCATGAAGCGAGCAAACGTAATGACGCTCGTGTTCAGTTCGTCGGCGACCGTTTACGGGATACCCAAGTATCTGCCACTCGACGAGAAGCACCCCCTCGGTCCGACCAATCCGTACGGCCGCACAAAGCTTATCATTGAAGAAATGCTGAAGGATCTCTGCAGGTCCGATGACGGTTGGCGGATCAGCAATCTGCGCTACTTCAATCCCGTGGGGGCACACGAAAGCGGACTGGTCGGAGAAGACCCGCTCGGCGTTCCCAGCAACTTGCTGCCGTTCGTGGCGCAGGTCGCGATCGGACGGCGGGAGAAGCTGCGGATCTGGGGAAACGACTATGACACGCCGGATGGCACCGGCATCCGTGACTTCATCCATGTGGTCGATCTCGCATCCGGGCATTTGAGCGCCTTGCGCCAACTCGAACGGCCCGGCCTGACCACGGTCAATCTTGGAACGGGCAACGGCAGCAGCGTTCTGGACGTCGTTCGCGCGTTTGAAGCAGCAAGCGGGCGATCGGTTCCGTATGAATTCAGGGAGCGGCGGGCCGGCGATGTCGCGGTCTGCTTTGCCGATCCGACCTTTGCGCAGGACGCGATGGGTTGGAGATCGACGCGGTCGTTGGAGCAAATGTGCGCGGACCATTGGCGCTGGCAGTTGCAGAACCCCGATGGCTATCAGGACAGCGCGCCTGCAAAGGTTCAGGCGCGATCCGGGCATCGCGGTCGTCATGCCTGAGCATCTGCGCTCCAGATACTCGAACGCGAAGAGAAGGGTCTCACAGCATGAGCGAGCCGCGGCGGCAAGCATACCCGCCCATCAGAGGTAGCTCGTAATGACCCAAAATCGCCACGCCGCAGGACGAGGCTGACAGGTAAGATGCATTCGCGTGGGGATTTGCGATGCCACATTATCGTGCATTTGTTCTGGACGAACACGGCCAGCTTGGGGGCGTGGTCAACCTTCACTGCCCTGACGATGCGTCCGCAACAGAGCGGGCCGGGCGGTTGGCGGATGGTCACGAGGTGCAGCTCTGGCGGCTTGTGGCCGAGCTCAAATTTGGTGACCCGCGGCAGCGACCCAAGCGACGGCGGCGCGCCAGCGCCCCGATGCACTAGGCCCGATTGATAGTGCCGCTTCATCTCGCGGACAGCTCGCGCCCCTGCCCTCAGCGACCCGCTAGAGGCAGACCAGATCTTCCATGCTGCCATCGGCGTCGAGAGCGACCGAAACTCCAAGTGCGCCACGGGAGAAAGCGGCGAAGGGCCGGCGCAGGCGACGCACTCGACGACGACTAGATCAACGGCACCACCGCCTGTCGTTGTCGAGACCGAACTGATCGGGTCCTCGACCCGCGCAAGGCATGTGACTCGCAAGAAGCCTCGGGGCGATTCAGATCCTGCTCACTAAGGACGTTGGCGCGTCACCGCGTCGGGATCTTCGCCAAATTGCGCCATCATCCAGTTGGCGGCTGCCGAGAGCGCGAAGCCGACGCAGGCCGAGAGCGCATCGACCACAAAATCCTCCAGCCTCGCGTGCCGTCCCGGCACCCATAGTTGCATGATCTCAAGTAGGCCAATCAGGGCAACGGCGAGGGCTGAAACAGTCCAGCGCCGCTGCGGATAGGCGAGGCCGAAGAAGATCCCGACCAGAAAGAAGGCCAGCGCGTGATCGCCGTACTGTCCGAGAACGGGGTGAGGTCGAACGTCCGCAGGTCCGAGCGTTAGGAAAGTGACAGCAGCCGCGAGCAGCCACGCGACAAGCCGAAGAAGAACGGTAATAACCACTAAAGCGCCTCGACTGCTAGCCCCAGCCGGGGCTCTTCATTTCTGAGGCTCGATTTCAAGCGCATGTTCCCTCTACTCAGCGCAAACGTCAACGTCAGCCTTCAGCAACTATTCTCGCCGCGCCGAGGCGAACTTTGATCGAGCCAGTCGGCTGCAGCGCTCCCGGCTTGAGTCACGCTGAGGGCGGCTGGCTGCTCTGGGGCAATCCCGATGTCCTGCTATGGAAACCCTCGACGAAATTCATGCGGCACCTGAGCGGTGGAAAACCAGGTCAATGGTTACCACCCGCTCCAGCCGCATGAGTGCAGAATTCCTGATGTGCGTGGACGAAAGGAGAGTACTCCAAAAGGATCGGACACTTAGCCAAAACCCGGATGTGGCCTTCCTGCAACGGCTCGACGCTGCGGGCTTATGCGCCTGCTCTGGATCGGCACACGGCCGAATCGGTGCGAAACATCATTGGGCGCTCGACATACAATTTCAAGTAGCGGCTGGTAAGCGGCTGGCTAGACCTCGACGGAACGCCGACGAAAGTCTCAGCAGACCGGGAAACGATCCGTACCCATGCGCCTGGCTCTAGTGACGCGCTCACCCGGGAAATCATCGGGATGAGACCTACTGCAACCCTGTAGTCGCGAAATACACGGGAAGGCACTTTGAGCAGTTCACAGCTTCGATGATCGGGCACAATCCCTAGCCTAACCCAAAAGTGGTGGGGAGGGTCCTCCATGCGAGCTATATGACTCGCATAAACATGGAGGGCATAATGAGCCATCTGAAGGCATCGGAAGGAAGTCGTATCGCCACGCAAACAGGTGGTTGAAGATGGATCGCACGGTCATGCTCACCGAGGAGGCGAAGATCTCCCTCACGCGGGGACGATGTACCCCCCTGTGGATGGCAGCGATCATGCTCACTATGGCATGGGCGTCGGAAACGGAGGCTTCCCCGGATCAGGCGCGGCACCTCGTAGACGCACAACAGGCGACGATTGCCCGCAATCTCGGTTCTGACGAGTTCGAGACCTCAATTCCGGGTCTAGCCAGCAGCGACAAATCGATACAGGTTGCACAAACGACCACCAGCGACACAGGAGTCCCACAGCATACTCCGGAACAGCAACACGGGTGGGCAGAGTCACTGTCTTGCGAACTTGCCCTTGCACGGCGCGACATCGAATTGCTGCAACATTTCGAGCAAGAGCACGACCGGGCCGAGTGGCTGGCGCAGCGTCTCGACGCCGCGCGGCGCGAGGTCGAAACCCAAAAGGCGTTGGCAGCGAAAGCCGTCGAGGAAGCTTCTCGACTGAAGGACGCTTCCCGGCCGAATCAAGCGAGCGAGAGCGGCGCCGCGGAGCTGCAGGCATCTCTGCAGGAGGAGCGTGAACGATCGGAGCGGCTGGAGCACGATCTCGCGGCCGCCCGTCGCGATGTCGAAACCCAGACAGCGCTGGCGACGACAGCGGGCGAGGAAACGTCCCGGCTAAAACAGGCGCAAGAAAGCGTCGTCGCGGAGCTGCAGAAGACGTTGGTACAGGAGCGTGAACGATCGGTGTGGCTGGAGCAGAATCTGGCAGGCGCGCAGCACGATGTCGAAACCCAGACTGCGCTGGCGACGAAAGCAGGTGAGGAAACGCTCCGGCTGAAACAGGCGAGCGAGAACGGCGCCGCGGAGCAGCAGAAGACGCTGCAGCAGGAGCGTGAACGATCGGCGCGGCTGGAGCAGGATCTCGCAGCCGCGCGGCGCGATGTCGAAACCCAGTCTGCGCTGGCGACGAAAGCAGCTGAGGAAGCGTCACGGCTGAAACAGGCGAGCGAGACCGGCGCCGCGGAGCAGCAGAAGACGCTGCAGCACGAGCGTGAACGATCGGCGCGGCTGGAGCAGGATCTCGCAGCCGCGCGGCGCGATGTTGAAACCCAGTCTGCGCTGGCGGCAAAGGCAAACGCAAAGGCAAACGAGGAAGTTTCGCATCGAAGTCGGGCGGCGGAGGCCAATGCCGCAGACTTGAGCCAATCGATGCAGAAGGAGCGCGAAAAGACGGATACGCAGGATCTCTCCCTGATGCGAAGCGCCATTCATGCATACGAGGCGCAAACGGCACTGGTGGCAAAAGCCAACGTAGACGCGTCCCTTTGGAAAGCGGCGGGGGAGAGCGGCGCGGCGGAGCTGCAGAAATCCCTGCAACAGGAGCGGTCTCGGTCTGGCCAGTTGGAGCTGGCGCTGACGGCCGCGCGACGCGATATCGATGTTCAGACGGCGTTGGCGACAAAGGCGAGTGACGAGGTCGCCAGGGTGATGCGGGCAGCACAAGCCAGTGCCGCGGAACAGAGGCAATCGATCCAGAAGGAGCACGAGAGAGCCGATATCCTGGCGCAGGATCTCTCGATGGCACGCACCAAGATCTACGCTTACGAGGCTCAAGCGGCCAAAGCGAGCGAGGAAGCGGCACAGCTCAAAAAGGCCGAGGCAAGCAGCACCGCCGACCTGAGGCAATCCGAGCAACGCGAGCGCGAGCGGGCCGAGCAACTGGCCCTGGATCTCGCAAAGGCGAGCCGTGATCTGGATGCACAGACGGAGCGCGCGTCCAAGGCAGGCGAGGAAGTTATACGGATCAAGCAGGCCGGAGAGCGAGACTCGGCCGAGCTACGCAGTTTGTTGCAGCGTGAGCGCGAGCGAGCCGAGGGACTGGAGAAGGATCTCGCGCTGGCGCGTCAAGACAAAGGCGCGCCTGTGGCAAGAACTCCCCCCGCTGCGTCTCCGCTGGCCACCACTGGTAAGGTCGGGCGCGAGCAGCCGCAGTCAGCACCGGCGCGGCCAACCCAAGACCAGCCCGTCCAAGACCAAGCCATAGCGACGCGCAGCCAGGGCGATGCTCCGGCCAATCCCAACGAAGAGGTGCAGGCGGCGAAATTGATCGCACGCGCGAGAGTATTGCTTGGTCAGGGAGACATCGGCGCGGCCCGGATCGTGCTGGAGCGCGCCCTGGAGATGGGCAGCGCGCAAGCAAGCTTCGTGCTTGCTGAAACCTACGATCCGTTGATCCTTCCAAAGTTCGGAACGTATGGAACGCAAGGCGATCTCACTAAAGCGCAAACTCTTTACGCGCGGGCTGAGGCTGGGGGAATCAAGGAGGCGAAGGCGCGATTCGAGGCGCTGCGTCGATAGCACCGTCCTGTGCGGCGATGTTCCGAGCCAGCAATGCGCAATCGAGGATCGAAAGCGCCGAAACCGGATGCAGAATTTGTAGAGGATGGGTCGATGAAAAGATTTACAGGATGGCGTCGACTGCTCTTGCTTACCGCGTTCGCACCGTTGCTGCTGGCGATGCAGCCTTCGGCGGATGCGCGCCCCCTGAATTTGCATTCCCAAAAACCTCACCCGGTTCGGCCCGCACCGGCGCAGCAAAGGCCGGAAGTAATGGCTATGAACGCCTGGACGGTCGGCCTGGCCGGCGGCCTTCTCGAGGGCGCGCCGATCCGCCTCGCCGCGGAGATCGCCCGTGTGGTCGACGATGGGGATAATTTGCACGTTCTTCCGGTCGTCACACGCGGAGCCGCGGAAAACCTGAACTCCCTGCTCTATCTGCGCGGCATCGATGCGGCGATCATCAATTCCGACGCGCTCGAGGAATATAAGAGCCAGGTACCGGACATTCAGCGACGAATTGTGTATGTCCTGAATCTGTTCCCGTCCGAGCTGCACATCTTCGTTCGGCCGGAGATTCGGAGCCTGAACGATCTCGCCGGCAAGAAGGTCAATTTCAATACGCAGGGCACCGCCGCAGCGTATTCGGGGCCACTGATCTTCAGCCGCCTCAATCTCGAGGTCGAGGAGACGTTTATTCCGCACCAGGTCGCGCTTGAGCAGATGCGCAAGGGCGAGATAGCGGCCGTCGTCTTCATTACATCGAAGCCGGTGGATGCTTTCGTGAAGGGCCGGTGGGAGCCAGGCTTCAAATTCCTGCCCGTCCCATACGAGAGCAAGTTCGAGGACTACTATCTCCCCGCCGCCCTCGATGCGACCGACTATCCCAATCTGATCAAGCAGGGCGAACGAATTTCGACGATCGCCGTGCCGACCGCTCTGGTCGCCTTCAATTGGCCGGCCGGGTCAAATCGGTCTGAGCGCGTCGCGCGCTTCATCGATCACCTGTTCTCCCGGATCGACAGATTGCAGGCGCCCGGTTTCGATCCGAAGTGGAAGTCCATCAACCTCGCCGCGACGGTTCCGGGTCTCGCGCGTATCCCTGCGGCGCAGGCGTGGCTGGATCGTCAACCCCGCGCAACGCAAGCATCACAATGAGACGCGCCGCAATCCTGCTTCTTGTTGCCCTCGGGAGTACGGGCGGCGCCGCATTGGCTGAGGATCCGATGGCCGAGCTCCGCTCCTGCCTTCAGGAAGGGCGCGCGGAGCGCCTGGGCTGTCTGAATGGATTGACGCGCACTACACCTCAGCATCGCCCGGCTCCCGAAGACGAGTGGATCGTCAGCCAGACGACCTCGCCTGTCGACTACTCACCGATCGCGACCGCGACGACATCGTCAAGCAGCGGGACCGGCGAGTCCGCGATGCAATTGTCGATACGCTGTCGAGGCGGCCGGACGGAGCTGGCGCTCTCCGGACCCGGCATCTCCCGTAGCGGCGGTGACGATGCGATTTCCTACCGCATCAACGACAATCCGGCGGTGCAGGTCGCAGCAACGTCACCGGTATTCGGTCCCGGCGTCGCGTTCGCCGGCGATGTTGTGCGCCTGGTGCAATCGCTTCCCGACAACGGGGACCTGATTGTCCTCCTCTCATCGCGAAGCGGCGCTTCCCGCGACGGCACGTTTTCACTCGTGGGCCTGGACACCGCGCGCACAAAAATTGCCGCGACGTGCAGATGGCCGCGCGCGATCGCGACACCGAATCATTGATGGCTGAAGATCCTTCGATGGAGACGCAGAATGATCAGGTTTCATCGTATTGCCAGAGCCCTCGCAATGGGAGCGAGCGCCGTTCTTGTATCCGCATCGTTTGCGGCCGCTGAGCAGGGCGGAAAATACTGGACACCGGCGGATGGGCCGCCTGTCGCGCACAAGGCGAGGCCGGTGAGTCACCATATCACGAAGCCGACAACGTCGACACGGACGCAATCCGCGCTTGCCCGCATGGAGGATCCGGCTGCAACGAGGAAGAAGGAACATCACTTGATCCTGCAGGTGAATACCAACGACCCCGCAGCGATGAATCTCGCGCTCAACAACGCGTCCAACGTGGCCCAGTACTACAAGGACGCAGGCGAGAAGGTGAAGATCGAGGTGGTCACGTTCGGACCCGGCCTGCACATGCTGCGCGAGGACACCTCGCCGGTAAAGGCACGCATCGAGGAAATGGCCCTGAGCACCCCCGAGGTGTCGTTCAAGGCCTGCGGCAACACCCAGGAGAAGATGCAGAAGGCCGAGAGCAAGGCTATCCCGATCGTACCGCAGGCGGAGGTCGTCAAGTCGGGCGTCGTGCGCGTGATGGAGCTACAGGAGAAAGGCTGGACCTACGTCAAGCCGTAAGCCGAAACCACAGATACCCATTGTCTCATCTGATCCCGTCACGGATCATGTACCCGGCGCCGCGGATCGTGTGCAGCAGCGGCCGCTCGAAACCCTTGTCGATCTTGGAGCGCAGCCGCGAAATGTGCACGTCGATCACGTTGGTCTGCGGATCGAAATGATAGTCCCAGACGTTCTCCAGCAGCATGGTGCGAGTCACCACTTGGCCGGCATGTTTCATCAAATATTCGAGCAGGCGGAATTCACGGGGCTGGAGCGTCAGCTCGTCCTTGCCGCGCGCGACGCGGTGAGAGAGCCGGTCGAGCTCGAGGTCGCCGACACGATAGAGCGTATCCTCGGCAGGTCCCCCGCGGCGGCGTGACAGCACCTCGACGCGGGCGAGCAGCTCGGCAAACGAATAGGGTTTTGGCAGATAGTCGTCACCGCCGGCGCGCAGGCCCTTGATGCGGTCGTCGACCTGACCGAGCGCGGAGAGAATCAGCACCGGCGTGGTATCGCCCTTGTCGCGCAGCGCGCCGATCAGCGACAGGCCGTCCCGCTTGGGCAGCATGCGATCGATCACCAGCACGTCGTAATCGCCGTTCTCGGCCATGGCGAGGCCCTCCTCGCCGTCACCGGCGTGGTCGGCAATATGTCCGACCTCGCGAAACGCCTTCACGAGATAGTCGGCGGATTCGCGGTCGTCTTCGATGATGAGGAGGCGCATCGTGCGTTCGGCGGCGGTCAAGGAGGTCAACCTTCTCTAAACATGGCGCGAGCGGCAATCGCATGCAAGCCAAGCGAACCAGACTTGGCTAGGCAAAAAGGCGGGCGGTGAAGCTGGGGGGACCTCACCGCCCTAGGCCTTCCGACGGAGGGGGGCGTGTTTCCACCGGAAGGTAGGCGTGGGGAGCGAGCCTTGCGCTGCTCCCCGGAAGAGTGTCGGCGGCGGGGGCGACTGATGCCGCCGACACCCTTCATCTTGGCAGCCTCCTAGAGGCTCAGCCCTTGTCATCCCTTGGCGATAGGGACGGCGACGAAGCGCGACTGGCCGCCGCTCTTCACCCGCATCAGGACGCTGTTCTTGTTGTCGGAGCGCGCCGTGTTGATGGCGTCGCGGACATCGCCGGCGGTGCTCACGCTCTTGCCGCCGACTTCGAGAATCACATCGCCTTCCTTGAAGCCGCGATCGGCCGCGGCGCTCTTCGGATCCACTTCGGTGACCACGACGCCGTCCTTGCCGGCGCCGGCCACGGAATTGGCGGGCGCGACCGTCATGCCGAGCTTCGGTACATCGGTGCCCTTGCTCGCGCCCTTGCCGCTGTCGTTATCGGTGTCAGCCTTGGCCTCGACCGTGTTCGGCAACTGGCCGAGGGTGAGGTTGATGACCTTGTCCTGGCCCTTGTGCAGCACGTTGAGCTTCACGGAGGCGCCGGGCGCCATGCCGCCAATGGTGCGGGCGAGTTCGCGGGCGTCCTTGACGGGGTCGCCGTTGACCCCGGTGATGACGTCGCCGGACTCGATGCCGGCCTTGGCAGCCGGACCGTTCGCCTGCGGCTCCGCAACCAGCGCACCTTCGGGCTTCTTCATGCCGAGGCTATCGGCGATATCGGACGTCACCGGTTGGATCTGCACGCCGATCCAGCCGCGGCTCACCGATCCCTTGTCCTTGAGCTGTGCCACGACGCTCTTCACCGTTGCGGCGGGGATCGAGAACGCGATGCCGACGCTGCCGCCGGAGGGCGAGTAAATGGCGGTGTTGACGCCCATCACCTCACCATCGGTGTTGAAGGCCGGACCACCGGAATTGCCCTTGTTCACGGGCGCGTCGATCTGGATGAAATCGTCATAGGGACCGTTGCCGATGTCGCGGCCACTGGCCGAGACAATGCCGGCCGTCACGGTACCACCGAGGCCGAAGGGGTTGCCGACCGCGAGCACCCAATCACCGATCCGCGGCTTGCCGTCGGCGAGCTTGGCGAACGGGAAGTTGGAGCCGCCCTCGACCTTGATGAGAGCGAGGTCGGTACGCTGGTCGGTACCAATCACCTTGGCGCTGTAGGTCTTGCCGTCATCGGTGGTGACCTCGACCTTGTCGGCGCCGTCGACCACGTGGTTGTTGGTCACCGCAAAGCCGTCAGCCGAGATGAAGAAGCCGGAGCCCTGGCCCTGCACGACGCGGCCACGACCACCGCCCTTCAGACCGGGAATGCCATCCGGACCGCCGAAGCGACGGAAGAAGCGCTCCATCGGCGAACCCGGCTGGAACGGCGAGGAATCATCGCCGTCATCGTTGCTCGCGGTCTTCTCCTTGATGTTGACCTTGACCGAGATCACCGAGGGCTTCACGCGCTCGACGATGTCGGCAAAACCGATCGGACGCTCGACCTTCTTGACCTCGTTGTTGACCTGCGCGTGGGCCGGGCTCGAGAACAGGTCCGCGGGCGACGTCGACGGGCTGAAGCCGTGGACGGCAATGCCGAGGCCGGCGACCACCGAGGCCATCAGCGCAATCCTGCGGGCGGACAACACCGACCGGCGGGGCTGCCGATAGGAGGGAAGGTTCGTGAGATCGGGACGGTCGGTCATGCAGAGGTCTCCAGCGCCTTGAAATCCATGCGGTGCCTGATTGCGGCATGTTACGAAGCTGAAGATGGGGACTTCCGCCTTACCGTGCGCTGGCTGCAGGGTTAAACTTTTGTAATAAAGGATGGCCGCCAATGCGGCAGTTTACCGCAGGCCAAAAAGTCACGGCTTTACAGGAACTTAAGACAGTTCCACCGACGGACGGCGAAGCGACCTTTCGGTCCGTCAGTTCGCCCTGACGCTGACGATGAAATCGTCGACTTCGCGCTTTAGGGTCTCGGCCTGTTGGGACAGGTCAACGGCGGAATCGCGGGCTTCGGCAGCCATCCGGCCGGTCTCGGCCGAGGTCGAGGTGATCTGGACGATGTGGTTGGAAACGTCGAGCGTGCCGCGCGCGGCGTCCTGGACGCTGCGGCTGATGTCCTGCGTGGCGTTGCGCTGCTGGGCGGTGTCGACCTCGATGCCGGACATGATCGACGAGATCTCCGACAGCGTCTTCGAGATGGCGTCGATCGCCTCGCGCGTCTCCGCGGTGATGCCCTGGATGCTGGCCACATGGGAGGTGATTTCCTCCGTCGCCTTGCTGGTTTGATGCGCGAGGCTTTTCACCTCGGAAGCGACCACGGCAAAACCCTTGCCGGCCTCCCCGGCCCGCGCCGCCTCGATGGTGGCGTTGAGCGCCAGAAGGTTCGTCTGCGATGCGATCGCCTGGACGAGTTGCACGACCTCGCCGATCTTGTCGGCAGCATCCGAGAGCGCGTGGATGGTGTCGCGGCTCTTCTCGGCCTGCGTCGCCGCGCCTTCGGCACGCTGTGTCGCGTCGGTGACGCGGCGGCTGATCGTGCCGATCGAATTCGTCATCTCCTCGGCCGAGCCCGCGACCGTCTGCACGCTGGCGCTGGCCTGGCTCGCGGCGCT
This sequence comes from Bradyrhizobium sp. CCBAU 51627, assembly GCF_028128765.1. GTDB lineage: Bacteria > Pseudomonadota > Alphaproteobacteria > Rhizobiales > Xanthobacteraceae > Bradyrhizobium. The sequence goes on along the minus strand of NZ_LBJG01000021.1, from coordinate 36,915 downwards.
CGCAACGGCATTGGCCTTGGTGCTGGTGTCGTTCGCGGTCTGCGACAGCGTCTCGGCATTGCGCTTCAGATGCTCGGCCGATGACGCCACGCTGTCGACGACGCTGGCGACGAGATTGTTAAAGCTCTTGATCCGGGCATCGAGATATCTTGATCGCTCGGCCTGGTGCTGCGCTTCATGCAGCTGCTGCTCTGTCAGATGTCGGCGCTCGATGCCGCTGGTCTTGAAGACCTCCAGCGCACCGGCGAGCAGGCCGATCTCGTTGGTGCTGCCGAGGCCCGGAACTGACGTCTCGAACTTCTGATCGGCGACCTCGCGCATCGCATGCACGATCGCCGCGAGCGGACTGAGGATGCCGTTGCGCACGGCGAACCAGGTGGTGAGGCAGATCGCGAAGGCGACAACCGCGATGATGCCGCAAGCGACCAGAAACCAGGAGAAGGCGGCCTGGGCCTGCTGGTAGATCTGCATCGCGTGGTCGCGCGCCGGACCGCTCAGCGCGGCGAAGTCGGAGGACAGGCTGGTGATCTCGTTGTTGAGATAGAGCACGGCAACGAAGCCGGTACCGCCCCCGATGCCCAGCAGGAACAATAATGCAGCGACGACGGCGCCGACCAGAAAGCGGATCGTCAGATTGCTGTTCGTGAACATGGGGGGACTCAGAGCCTGGATTCAAATCTTGCGACAAGCTTCCAGACAAAGGTCAAAATAGCATGAACCGCGCGGCGCCAGCTTGCGGTCTAGGTAGCACTACGTAACCAGGACGATCCGATGCAGCTAGGAGGACTTGGCTTCGTCCGACATCAACGCGGCGAGCCGGGCCTCCTCCTCCGGAGTCAGTGGCGACGCGGGTACATCTGCACCGCTTCGCGAGCGGCGCCGATTTTGCCGCCAGAGTGCAAAGCCGCCACCAGCCAGCAGCAGCGGCGCGAGCAGCCACAACAATATGGTCTGCCGCTCGAAGCGCGGCTTCAGCAGCACAAACTCGCCGTAGCGCGCCACCAGGAAGTCGATCACTTGCGAATTGCTGTCGCCGGCCGCGATCCGCTCGCGGACGAGAAGCCGCAGATCGCGCGCAAGCGGCGCGTCGGAATCGTCGATCGACTGGTTCTGACAGACCATGCAGCGCAGCTCACGCGACAATTCGCGCGCGCGCGCCTCCTTCACCGGGTCCGACATGATCTCGTCCGGCTGCACGGCGTGCACCGCAGGCACGGCCAGCAGCATCAGCGCGACAATCGCGGCCATCATCCGACGCATCGGATCACTCCGCCGGCTGCAGGCGTTGCTTGGCCCGCGCCGGCTTCGGCGCGCCGACCCGCAGGCGGCGGTCGGACAGCGACAGCACACCGCCGAACGCCATCAGCACCGGCCCCCACCAGATCAGGAGCACGAAGGGCTTGTGATAGATGCGTACGGCGATCGCGCCTTCGGCGGTGACGTCGCCGAGCGAGATGTAGAGCTGGCTCGCGCCGCGGGTCAAAAGCGCAGCTTCCGTGGTGGAGGCGCCGCGCGTGGTGAAGCTGCGCTTCGACGGTGTCATGACGCTGAGCGGTTCGCCGCCTTTGCTAACCTGGAACTGGGCGACCATCTCGCGGTAGTTCGGCCCCTGACGCTCGAGTAGACCGTCGAGCTTCAGATCATATCCGGCGACCTGCGCCACGTCGTTCGGCTTCATGGTCGCGATATATTCGCTGTTCCAGGTGGTCTCGCAGACGATCCCGATCAGCGCGATCCCGAGACCGGCATGGGCAAACGCCGTACCCCAAGCCGACCGCGGCAGGCCGCGGGCGCGGTGCAGCGTGGTCGCGAACGGCAGGCGAAACAGGCCGGTCCGTTCAACTAGATCCGTCACGACTCCCGCGATGACGAAGACGCCAAGCCCGATCGCCAACGGCGCCAGCGCGCTGCCGCCGCGGGTCCAGGCCCAGACGATGGCGACCACGACGAGGCCCGCGACACCGGCCGCAAGCAGGCGCTGAGTGACACCGAGCAGATCGCCCCGCTTCCACGCCAGCATAGGTCCGAACGGCACGGCGAGCAGCAGCAGCGCGAACAGAGGGACGAAAGTGAGATTGTAGAAGGGAGCGCCGACCGACATCTTGAAGTCGGCAAGCACTTCCATCGCCAGCGGATAGAGCGTCCCGAACAGCACGACCGCACAGGCGACGGTGAGCAGCAGATTGTTCAGCACCAGCGCGCCCTCGCGCGAGATCGGCGCGAACAGGCCACCCTGCTTGAGCGAGGTCGCGCGTCCTGCGAACAGCGACAGGCTGCCCCCGATGAACAGGCAGAGGATCAAGAGGATGAACACGCCGCGGGTCGGATCGTTGGCAAAGGCGTGCACGGAGGTAATGACACCCGAGCGAACCAGGAAGGTGCCGAGCAGCGACAGCGAGAAAGTCAGGATCGACAGAAGAATGGTCCAGACCTTCAGCGCGTTGCGCTTCTCCATCACCAGCGCCGAATGCAACAGCGCGGTGCCGGCGAGCCACGGCATCAGCGAGGCATTCTCGACCGGATCCCAGAACCACCAGCCGCCCCAGCCGAGCTCGTAATAGGCCCAGTAGGAGCCCATCGCGATGCCCAGCGTCAGGAAGATCCAGGCGACCAGCGTCCACGGCCGCACCCAACGCGCCCAGGCCGCGTCGATCCGCCCCTCGATCAGCGCCGCGATGGCGAAGGAGAACGAGATCGAGAAGCCAACATAGCCGAGATAGAGCATCGGCGGATGCACGGCGAGCCCAATGTCCTGCAGTACCGGATTGAGATCGCGCCCCTCGATCGGCGGATTGGCGATGCGCAGGAATGGGTTCGAGGTGATCAGGATGAAGAGATAGAAGGCACTCGCGATCCAGGCCTGGACGCTCAACACATGCGCACGCAGCGAAAGCGGCAGATTGTTGCCGAAGGCCGCGACCAGCCCGCCGAACAGCGCCAGGATCGATACCCACAGCAGCATCGAGCCTTCATGGTTTCCCCACACGCCGGTGATCTTGTAGATCAGCGGCTTCATGGAGTGGGAGTTCTCGTAGACATTGGCGACGGAGAAGTCCGAGCTCACGTGCAGCGTCACGAGCGCAATGAACGATGCGCCGACGAAGAGGAGCTGCGCCAGCGCGGTGGAGCGCGCCACGTTCATCAGCGCGGGATCGCGCAAGCGCGCGCCGATCAGCGGCACGAAGGACTGGATCAGCGCCAGCGCGAGCGCCAGCACCAGCGCATAATGTCCGGCTTCCGCGATCACCGCACCGCTCCCTGCGAATTGCCCTGTGCCGTCGTCGCCACAGGCGTTGCATCACCAGAGGGCTTGGCGCCACCCGAGGCCTGGGCGCCGTAATTGTCCTTCCAATGCCCCTGCTTCTTCAGGGCGTCGGCGACGTCCTTGGGCATGTAGGTCTCGTCGTGCTTGGCGAGCACCGTGTCGGCCTTGAAAACGCCGTTGGCATCGAGCGCGCCTTCGGCGACGACGCCCTGCCCTTCGCGGAACAGGTCGGGCAGGATACCCTTGTACGCGACGGGCAGCTTCGCGCTGCCGTCGGCAACTTCAAACGTCACGGCGAGATTGTCGCCGCGCCGGAGCGAGCCCGGCTGCACCAGGCCGCCAAGGCGAAAGCGCTTGCCGGGCTGAACGTGCTTTTCGGCTACCATGGTCGGGGTGGAGAAGAACACGATCGAGTCGCGCAAGGCATTGAGCACAAGCGCAGCCGCGAGCGCGAGAACGGCGAGCGAGCCGCCGATGATGGTCATCCGTCGCTGCTTGCGCGTCATGGCGTGTCCATTCTCCGCTCGTCCCGTTCTGCAAATGTCATCCGTCGAGCCCGAGGTTCTTGAGGCCTTCGTTGAGCTGGCGCAGGCGCTCGGAATCGTTGGCCACCGCCTGGCGGGCATCGGTCGAGGCGCCACGCGCCTTGTCACGATCGCCCATCACCAGATAGGCACGCACAAGGCGCAGCCAACCGTCGACATCATCGCCGTTCTGCTTGAGCCGCGTGGCGAGACGTTCGACCATGCTGCGAACCATCGCGTTGCGATCGCCCTCATTCATATCCTTGGAGGCCGCGATCGTCTCGTTCGACAGCGCCGGCATCGTGCCGCCACCACCGACCCGCGCGAGCGAGGCCTGCACAAGCGGCCGCCAAGGCGCATCCGCGGGTGCTTTCGCCAGCAACGCACGCCAGATGTTGGCCGCGTCATCCTTGCGGCCGTCCTGCTCGGCAGCAAGCCCGAGGAAGTAATTCGCCTTGGGATCGTCGGCGTCGAGCGCGTGCGCGCGCTCGAACTCGGTCTTGGCGTCCGCCGTCACCACGCCGCCGGCAGCGGCCGCAATGGCTTCGCCGAGATCGGAGCGGCGCTCCGCGCTCTCGCCGTTGTAGGTGATCGAATTGCGATAGGCGCGCACGGCCTCGTCGAAGCGGCCGAGCCGCTCCAGCACCGGTGCAAGCACGTTCCAGCCGCGGCCATCGGTCGGATTTTTCTCCAGGTGCTGCTCAACCTGCGCGACGAGGTTCTCGAGCGACTGCGCCATGCCGGGCCCGGACCCGCGTTCGCGCTGCGCCAGCGGAAAGTCGCGAAGCGCGGGCGAGCCGAGCGGAACATAGATCGCGGCCGCGAGCAGCGGCAGACCGACCAGCGCCAGCACCGCCGCTGCACGGCGCCATTTGAGATTGGATGTCGGCGCAAGGGCGGACTCGCTGCTATCAGCGGCGAGCAGCCTGCGGCTGATCTCGACGCGCGCCGCCTCGGCTTCCGGTCGCGCGATCAGTCCTGCGGCGAGATCATGCTCGATCTCGACCAGCTGGTCCTTGTAGACCGTGACCTCGCTGCCTTGATTTTGATCGCGCCCACCACGGCCGAGCGGCCAGAGCACGGCGAATATCGCCGCGACCGTCATCAGCGCGAACACGAACCATAGCGTCATCTGGCAAGCTTCCGGCAGCGCGTGAGCCGCGCCCATGGGTGGCTTTACACCACGGCCGGACGATGCGGCAATTGACAATTGTCAATTTGGCGCGAGCGCGCATAATCCCGAAACGGTGAAAATCCAAAGGCTTAGCCGATCTCGAAGTCTGCGCTTTGAGCGGCGTCCTCGCCGCGCCCGTTGAGGGCCCTCAAGAAATATGTTCCCGGCTCGATGGCCTCGGGCAATCTGATGCGCAATGCCCCAACGGGAACAGGCGAGGCAACCCTGGTGACGGTCTCCGATAATTGCCGACCGCTTGCCTTCTCAACCAGCACCACCTTGGCACCGACCATCAGCCTCCGATATTTGGCAACAATGACGCGGTTTTCGATTTCAATGGAGCTGATAACGGGTTTCATGCGCCCACAGATAGAAATTCCAAAAACTTGCACGGGACCGTAGAGCCCACAACCGGCCGGGTCAACTATAAATTGTGATTGGGAAAAAGTGCGCTCAATCAGCTCGCGCGCGTCGATTTACGCTCGCCCGTCGCCGCGTTCTCCGCCGCGCGACTCATCAGCGATGCATAATCGTCCCCGAACAGCACCTGGCAGAAGCGGATCGCGGCCTGCACCTGCTGTTGCCGGTAGGCGCGGACCTTGTGATCGGCGGCCCGCAGCGACTGCACCAGCTGCTCGGTCGAGCGTTCGACATATTGCTGCAGGTCGGAATAGGTGCGCAGCGTCACCTCGTTGATCGCGAGTTCGCTGGCGTAATTGCGGCAGGTCGCGACGAAGTCGATGAGAGCAACGGTTTCCTCGACCTCGGTGCTGTCGATCCGCGCTCCCGGCGGAATATCCTTCTCCGGTCGCTGACGCAGAATGCGACGGACGCGGCCGGGAACACTGTCGATCTCCGATTGCAGCGCATTGGAGATGTCGGCCCGGATCGATGTCAGCTGCTTGCCCCAGGCGGAATCGTTGCGCAGGTCAAGTTCCGTGCGCAGCCCGCGGACGCCGTCATGCAGCGCCTTGAGATTATCGGCAACCGCATCGAAATGACCGCGCTTGATGTCCATGCGCAAAATAGCAGCGACGCGGGACAGGTCGTGAAGCGCTATCGTGACGGCAACGCCATAAGGCGTCGCCGCAACGCGGATCTCGTCGTCGGACGCGGCGATCTTGATGGCAAGGCGAATGATCTGCCACGGCGCGGTCATGCGCTGGACCACCGCCGACAGCGCAAAAGGCAGCATCTGCGGGGTCCGGAGCACGGGAATGTTGAGTGCCGATGTCACCGAAGCGATCTGGGGATCGCCGAACTGTCGCAGGAAGCGCGGCAGCTTTTCATTGAGCGTGCCGAGGGCCTCGCGAACGGACAGCACCGCGCCGATCGAATAGAGGTCCTCGATCACGCTGGGCGGACCGACACGGGCGAGCGCGCGCGACTTGTCGCCGCCGCCCGGTCCCGTGAGCCCGAAGATGGCATCCGCAGCCGCCGCCTGCAGCTTGAGGGCCAGCGCCTCGACCTGTCCCGCACTGTCTGAAGCCGGCATGCGTGCCAGCGCCGCCTCGAATTCAGCGATCTTGTCCGGGGCACCGTCGCGGCCGAGCCATTGCCAGATCGGATGCAGCGAGGAGCGGCGGATCTGGCCCACTCGAATCGGGGCGCCAGTCTCGACCAGGAACGGTTCGAGTACCTGGAACAGCAATCGCGACAGATCGTCGGTGCGGGGCGGCGGGGCCTCGTCGGCCTCGCTCTTGCGCACGATCTTGCGCAACTGCTCGAGCACGAGGGTGGCCACCGCCGTGTCCTGGCCGCGCTCGAGCGCGCGCTCGAACTCCCGCATCAGCAGCGCCTGCGCCTGCGGCGGGAGCTGCGCGAGATATTCCCTCAGCCGCTCGATCGATGTCTGGCTCATGCGCCCGGGTAATGCACGGTAAAATGGCGGACGTGGGATGCGTCCTCTCTGATCCTAAGTGAAGGCGCCTTAAGAAGCCGTTGAGGACGTTGCGCCAAATCCCCCCGGCTTCACGCGGGAACCAGAATAATCCTTTGGGATCAGAGAATTATACTCCCGGCAGCATCAGCTCGGCCCGGAGCCCCCCGATCGGCGCACGGCCAAGCGAGAGGCTGCCACCATAGAGCGCGGCGAGGTCCGTTACGATCGACAGGCCAAGGCCCGAGCCCGGCTTTGATTCGTCGAGCCGCTGACCGCGCCGCGAGACCTGGGCGCGCTCGGCCTCCGAGAGGCCGCGCCCATCATCATCGACGATGAGCCGCAGCCGGGGGCCCGCGCCCGCCTGCTGCGGGCCCTCAACCAAAACCTCGATAAAGACCCGCGAAGCGGCCCATTTACAGGCATTATCGACCAGATTGCCGACCATCTCCTCCAGATCCTGCCGCTCGCCGCGGAATTTCGCCGACGGATCGGCCTTGGCTTCCACCGCAATGCCGCGGTCGCGGTGGATCTTCTCCATGGTCCGGCGCAGCGCTTCGATGGCGGGCGCAACCTCCGTCACCGTGCCGACGATCGAGACCCTTGCCGCAATACGGGCGCGCTCCAGGTGATGGGCGAGCTGGTTACGCATCACGTCGGCCTGCTCCATCACCTTGGCCGCGAACGGATCGGCCGCGTGCGAGCCGGCCTCATTCACGATCACCGACAGCGGCGTCTTGATCGCATGGGCGAGATTGCCGACATGGGTGCGGGCGCGCTCGACGATCTCCCTGTTGGCATCGATCAGCGCGTTGGTCTCCCGCGCCAGCGGGGCGATTTCGACCGGGAACTCGCCCTCGAGCCGCTCCGCCCGCCCGGAGCGGATGTCGGCGATGGCTTCCGAGATGCGCTTGAGCGGCGCAAGACCGAAGCGGACCTGGAACACGGTCGTCAGCAGCAGCACGATCCCGAGCGCCGTGAAGGTGCCGCCGAGATAATAGTCGAAGCTGCGCGTCTCATCGAAAATCTCGGTGTCGTCGCCGGCGACGCTGACCAGGTATTTGCCGTCGGCGCCTAGGTCGACGGGACGCTCGACCATGCGGAGATTCTGTCCTTCCGGCCCGTCGACGTAAGCGAGACGAATGCCGGCGGCTGTGAGCTCGGCGCCCTGGTCTTCCAGTTTCGGCAGCTTCTTGTCCCAGAGTGAGCGCGAAGAGCGCACCTCCGGCTTCTCGGTGTCAGTGCGTGTGATCTGCCAATACCAGCCGGACAGCGGCAGCTCGAACAGGGGCTCACCGAGCGACTGAAACTGGCGATCCGGCGGCTCGTCGGGGGTGGCAACCTCGGCGATGAGGGTGCGGAGATAGAGGTTGAGCCGGCGGTCGAAGGCGCGTTCGGTGGCATTCTTGTAGACCGACGACAGCACCACGCCGGTGATGGCCAGGATCACCACGAGCCAGGCGGTCGCCGACAGAAACAGGCGGTTCGCGAGCGAGCTGGCGGGCATCGGAACGATCCCGGGGGCGCGAGGGGGTGGCATGGCGTCGGCAGTCATGACCGGACCAAGGCCCGTGTCGCGCCGTCCGTCAAGCCAAGATCCTTGCGAGCCAAGATCCTTGAAGGGCTCCCTCAGGCGTCAGGGGCTGGCGGGGTCAGGAGATAACCGAGACCGCGGACGGTCTGGATGATGTCGACGTCGAGCTTCTTGCGGATGCGGCCGACGAACACTTCGATCGTGTTGGAGTCGCGGTCAAAGTCCTGGTCGTAGAGATGCTCGACCAGTTCGGTGCGCGACACGACGCGCCCTGAATGGTGCATCAGATAAGCCAGAAGCCGATATTCATGCGAGGTCATCTTGATGGGGTTGCCGGAGACGCTGACCCGGCCGGTGCGGGTGTCGAGCGTAACGGGGCCGCAGCTGAGTTCACTCTGGGCATGGCCGGTCGAGCGGCGCAGCAGCGCGCGGATGCGCGCCAGCACTTCCTCCAGATGAAACGGCTTGGGCACGTAGTCGTCGGCGCCGGCATCAAAACCCTGCACCTTGTCGCTCCAGCGATCGCGCGCAGTGAGGATCAGCACCGGCATGGTGCGGCCGTTGCGGCGCCAGGCCTCCAGCACCGAGATGCCATCCTTCTTCGGCAGGCCGATATCGAGCACCACGGCGTCGTAGGGCTCGTTGTCGCCGAGATAATGTCCCTCCTCTCCGTCGAAGGCGCGGTCGACGACATAGCCGGCGTCGGTCAGCGCCTTGGTGAGCTGGCGATTGAGATCGGGGTCGTCCTCAACAACGAGCAGGCGCACGCTTCTCTCCAGAAATAGGCCGCATGAACACCACCAGATGAGCAATTCCGGCGTGAACTGAATATGAACGCGGGGAACCCCGCCGCGTTACTTTTTGGTCATATACAATGTGTTGGCGCTGGAAGCGACTGCGCCCGCCACACCACCGGACCAGCCGGCGGCATGACGGGCGTAATGCGCCGCGCTATGCGGCGAACAGGAAGGTCCGGCCTTCCCGTCGATTCGGCCGTCAGGTCCGGAAGAACACGAACCAGATGACGGCTAGGATCAAAATCGCAAGCCCGGTCGAGATGGCGAGCAGCGCAGCCACCGACGGCCCAGGTTCGCCCTGGCGCGCCTCGGTCGCAGTTTCGACGATGTGACGGTCCTCGCGCGTGGTTGCCATGGGTGACCTCAATCTCCGGATGTCGCCTCCACTGGCCGCGCCCCCTCACGGCCTCCTGTCCTGAGCCAACGCCCGATCCGATTTGATGTTCCGGCTTTGCGATGGCATCGGAGCCGCCCCCGCAGGGGTCCGCGACCGGTTAACGCAGTTGCAAGATTCAGCACGACGCCTTGCTATGATTCGCTGTTCCCCGATGGTATCCTTGTCTGCTGTCCCTGTTGCGTTTGGAGTAACCCATGGCCCCCCGTGCCAATTGGAAGGGTTTTTTGCGCCTCTCGCTCGTGACCTGTCCGGTCGCGCTGTATCCCGCCACATCGGATACCGAGAAGGTCTCGTTCAACCAGATCAACCGCAAGACCGGCCACCGGATCAAGTATCTCAAAGTCGACGCCGAGACCGGTGACGAGGTGACGTCCGAGGACATCGTCAAGGGCTACAAGGTCGACACCGACACGTATATCGAGGTCACCAAGGACGAGCTCGAGGACATCGCGCTCGACTCCACCCATACGATCGAAATCGACGAATTCGTGCCGAAAGCCGACATCGACAACCGCTATCTGATCCGCCCCTATTATCTCGTGCCCGACGGCAAGGTCGGCCACGACGCCTATGCGGTGATCCGCGAGACCATCCGCAGCATGGACAAGGTCGCGATCGGCCGCGTGGTGCTGACCAATCGCGAGCACATCATCGCGCTGGAGCCGCTCGAGAGCGGGCTGATGGGCACGCTGCTGCGCTACCCCTACGAGGTCCGCAGCGAGAAGGAGTATTTCGACGACATCCAGGACGTGAAGCTGACCAAGGACATGCTCGACCTCGCCAAGCATATCGTCGAGAAGAAGTCCGGCGCCTTCGAGCCCGAGCTGTTCGAGGACCATTACGAGACCGCACTGATCGATCTCATCAACAAGAAGCGCGCGGGCACCCCGATCGCGGCCAAGTCTACGCCGAAGAGCGGCGGCAACGTCATCAACCTGATGGACGCGCTGAAGAAGAGCCTCGCCAGCGAGAAGGAAACAGCTCCTGCGGCCAAGGGCGCCAAAGAGACCGTCAAGGAAACCGCAAAGGCCAAGAAGCCCAGGAAGCGCGTCGAGGGCCAGCGCGAGATGCTGCTGCCGATTTCCGGCAAGGGCGGCAAGGAGGCTGCGGCCAAGGAAGCCGCCGCCAGGAAGGCCGACAAGCCGGTGCGCGCGACGACACGAACGAAAAAGGCCGGCTGACGGCACCTCATCACCGGTCGCGCCGTGACATCTCCCCTCACCGATCGGGCGGCCTGACATGCCGTGGGCGACGCCGTTCGACGAACCGATCGGCCTGCGCGGCGGCCGCAAGCTGCACACGCTGCAGGAGGCTGCCGATTTCATCATGAAGCTGCCCCAGCCCGAGCAGCAGGAGCCGCGCTGGCAGATCGCGATCGAGATGCTGATCAACGCAGCGGAGACCGGCGGCGGCTGGCTGATGTTCGCCCGCATCGGCATGCTGCGCGCCTTGAACTCGGATGCCAGGGCTCGCTGAGCCCCAGATCGGCATGCTTGCCGATCGGTTGACGAACTGCCTCAACAATCCCTTAAGCGGCCTGGTCATTTTCACGACCAGGGGCTGCGGCGGCCCGCTTCCATTCATTTGAATGGATAACGAAACCATCGCTTAACAGCTGTCACCTTAAGACACATCAGGCCAACTCGGCAGGGCCCACTTTTATTGATGCGCGCAAGCGTCTCGTCGATCACTTTACCACTTTGATAACGCCGCACGCCTACACTGGACCGAATGAAGAGGAGTTGGCGATGGTTTTGCTCAGGTCTTTTCTTGCCGATGAGAGTGCCGCCACCGCGATCGAGTATGGCCTGATCGCCGCCGGAATCGCACTCGCCATCGTGACCATCGTGACCAACACGGGCAGCGTCCTCCTCAGCAACAAGTTCAACTCGATCAGCGCGGCCGCAAAGTAGGTCCCTCTCGAAATTGCGAGGGACGGGCCGTCGATCTCGCGCACCATGATCTGAGTCAAGCCTGTCGAACCAGCGACAGCTAAGCATGACGGACCCAGCTTTCTGCGGTCCGCGCCATGCATCCAGATCCCTCACGGTCCCAGCTCAAGATACGCCGCGTCCACCTCGATACGGGTCGCGAGAACGTCGTCGTCATTTCCAGACGCTCGAACGCGTTGCGTGCGGACATCTTCCGCGGCTTCAGCCGGGTCGAGCTGCGTCTCGACGACAAGACGCTGCTCGCAACGCTCCTGATCACCGATGACGATGCGTTGGCAGCCCAGGACGAGATCGGCCTTTCCGAGCCGGCATTCCACCGCTTCGCCAAGCCGGTCGGCACCCTGGTCACGGTCGCGCCGGCCACGCCCCCCGAAAGCCTCGAAGCAGTCCGCGCCAAGATTCGCGGTCAAACGCTCGATAAGGCCGAGATCGGCGCGATCATCAACGACCTCGCGCATTTTCGCTATTCCGACATGGAGATCGCCGCGTTCCTGATCGGATCGGCGAGCTTCATCACCAGTGATGAGCTGCTGGCGCTCACGGGTGCCATGGCGCAGGCCGGCACGCAGCTGGTGTGGCCGGACCCGATCGTGGTCGACAAGCACTGTATCGGCGGCATTCCCGGCAACCGCACCTCGATGGTCGTGGTCCCGATCGTCGCTGCCCACGGCCTGCCGATCCCAAAAACCTCCTCGCGCGCCATCACCTCGCCGGCCGGCACGGCCGACACAATGGAGGTGCTGGCGCGGGTGAATGTCGGCGTCGAGGAGATGAAGTCGATCGTCTCGTCCTGCAACGGGTGCCTGATCTGGGGCGGCCACGTCAATCTGTCGCCGGCCGACGACGTGCTGATCTCCGTCGAGCGGCCGCTCAGCCTCGACACCCGCGAGCAGATGGTCGCCTCCATCATGTCCAAGAAGATCGCGGCGGGATCGACCCACCTGTTGATCGACATTCCGGTCGGTCCGACCGCGAAAGTCACCAACGCCATCGAGGCGATGCGCTTGCGAAAGCTGTTCGAATTCGTCGGCGACCGGTTTGGCCGCGCGGTCGAGGTGATCACGACCGACGGTCGCCAGCCGATCGGCAACGGCATCGGGCCGGTGCTCGAGGCCAACGACGTGATGGCGGTGCTCGGCAACGATAAGGATGCGCCGCGCGATCTTCGCGAGAAATCGCTGCGGCTCGCCGCTCATTTGCTGGAATATGATCCGAAGCTGCGCGGCGGCGCCGGCTATGCACGCGCGCGCGAACTGCTCGAGAGCGGCGCCGCCCTGAAGCAGATGCAGAAGATCATCGACGCCCAGGGGCCGTCGAAATGCTGCACCGAACTCGGCCCCAGCAGCTTCGAGGTCAAGGCGGCCCATGACGGCGTGGTGTCCGGGATCGACTGCCTGCGCCTCAACCGCCTCGCCCGTACCGCCGGCGCGCCGCTCGACAAGGGCGCCGGCATCCGGCTTTTCAAGAAGATCGGCGATCGCGTCGAGCAGGGTGAGCCGCTCTATCGGGTCTACACGTTCGAGGGGCCCGAGCGTGATCTGGCCGCCTCCGCCGCCCAGCAGGGAACCGGCTACGTCATCAACGGCCATGAGGCTCCCCAGAGCAGGACGTCATCGTGAAAACAATCGCGCTTCAAACCCTGCCCTCGGCTGCCGGCGCGGCGAGGCGCCTCGCGGCGCGGCTTGAACTTGGCTGTGACGAGATCGCCGTGCACCGCTTTCCGGACGGCGAGCTGCGCGTCACGGTCGCGGCTGCGGCCGACACTACCATCCTTCATGCGCCGCTCGATCAACCCAACGACAAGCTGATCGCCCTGCTCTTCGCCGCGGAGGCGCTGCGCCGCGGCGGCGCCAAGCGGCTGGTGCTGGTTGCTCCCTATCTCTGTTACATGCGGCAGGACATCGCGTTTCGACCGGGCGAAGCGATCAGCCAGCGCGCCATGGGCACGCTGCTGACAAGGCTCGTGGACCGCATCGTCACGGTGGACGCTCACTTGCACCGTACCCACGACATCAAGTCCGTATTTCCGGGCATCGAGGCGGAGAACCTGTCCGCGATGCCTGCAATCGCGGATGCGCTTGCCGCTGGCGGCGTCGATCCCGCCACCGTCGTGATCGGTCCCGACGCCGAGTCCGAGCCCTGGGTCAAGGATCTCGCGGCGCGCCTGGGCCTGCGGCACACCATCGCGCGCAAGAGCCGGCATGGCGATCGCTCCGTGGACATCGATTTTGCCGATCCCGCCCTGCTCTCGGGGCGCCCGGCGCTGATGGTCGACGACATCGTGTCGTCGGGGTCGACGCTGATGGTCGCAGCGAGGGCACTGCGGGCCATCGGTGCAACGGCCGTCGATGCGGTCGTGACCCACGCGCTGTTTCCAGCCGCGATGGTTGCCGCATTCACCGACGCCGGCATCCGGTCGATCCGTTCGACCGACAGCGTACCGCATCCGACCAACGCGATTACGCTCGAGGAGACGCTCGCGGCTGCCTTGTGGCCCGAATTCAGCACGGCATATTCCCTGGAGACGACAAGATGAGCATCACCGTTCGCTTCTGCGGCGCCGCCCGCACCGTGACCGGCGCCAGCTATCTGTTCCAGACTGCCGCCGGCGCCTTCCTGGTCGATTGCGGCCTGTTCCAGGGGCCGAAGACGCTCAAGGAGCTCAATTACGGCGCTTTCCCTTTCCATCCTGCGACTGTCCGAGCGGTCCTGCTCACGCACGCCCATATCGACCACAGCGGCTTGCTGCCAAAGCTCGCGCGCGAAGGATTTGCAGGACCCATCCTGGCGACGCGGGGCACGATCGACCTCTGCTCCTACATGCTGCCGGACGCCGGCAGCATCCAGGAGTCCGAGGTCGCGCAGCTCAACCGGCGCAACGCCTCGCGCGGCCGCAAGGAGGTGCAGCCGATCTATACGCAGGCCGACGCGGTGGCATCGATGCAATCGTTTCGCGCGGTCGACTATGAACGCTGGACCGATGTGATCCCGGGCGTCCGCGCGCGCTACTGGAACGCCGGCCATCTGCTCGGCTCCGCCTCGATCCAGCTCGAGATCGCCGAGCAGGGTTCGCCGCGTCCACTTCGCGTGCTGCTCTCCGGCGATGTCGGCCCGGAGGCAAAGCTGCTCCAGCCCGATCCCGAAGCGCCAAGCGACCTCGATTATGTGATCTCCGAATCCACCTATGGCGATCGCGTGCGCGCCGCCACGACGCCCGCTCTGCGCCGGCAGCACCTCGCCGCCGAGGTGCGCGAGGCCGCGGCAGCCGGAGGCGCGCTGCTGATACCCGCTTTCGCGGTCGAGCGAACCCAGGAGCTGATCGTCGATCTCGTCGACCTGATGGAGCACGGCGAGATCCCGACCGCGCCGATCTTCCTCGACTCGCCGCTGGCGATCCGCGCCACCGAAGTGTTCCGCCGGAACGCCGCGAGCCTCGACCCTGCCGTCGATGCCGAACGCCTGCTCAACTCGCCGCACCTCAAATTCACCGAGACCGCCGACGAGAGCAAGGCGATCATGCGTCTCAGCGGATTTCACATCATCATCGCGGCCAGCGGCATGTGCGATGCCGGCCGCATCCGCCATCATCTGAAGCGCTGGCTCTGGAACGAGCGCGCGACCGTCCTGCTCGCCGGCTTCCAGGCCAACGGCACGCTCGGCCGCTTCCTCCAGAACGGCGCCAAGGCCGTGCGGATCCAGGGTGAGGAAATCCGGGTGGCAGCGCGGATCCGCGTGATCGACGAATATTCCGGACACGCCGACGCTGCCGGCATGGCCGGCTGGATCGCGGCACGCCGTCCCATCGCCCGGGGTCTGTTCCTGGTCCATGGCGAAGAAGGCGCCATCTCCGGGCTGGCGGAACGCGTCGCCGAACGCATCATTCCCGCGGCCAAGGTCTACCAACCGTTGCTGGACGACGTCTACGAACTCGCTGCGACCGAACCGCGCCTGATCGACGCCGACCATCGCCGGCGCCTCGCGCCCGAGGCCGTGACCCATCTCGACTGGCACAACGAGATGTCGGAGCTGATGCTCGACATCAACGACAGGGTCGGCGCCGCCGCCGACGACCGCGCCCGCGGCGTGATCATCCGAAGACTGCGGCGGGCACTGCAGGAGAACGGATAAAGGGGCGCTCGATGTTGCTCTGAGCCACGAACTCCTCCTCGATCGTGGTTGCGAGCCACCTCTGACGATGTCTGCGTCCGAGACCAGGCCCCCAGCGGGGCCTCCTGAGCTCCCTTGACCCAGGTCAAGCCGGTGCTTCTCCTGCCCGATATAGTCTTTCGATTTTCAATGGGCCGGCCGATGCGACGAAATTTCACGCTACCCGAGCTTGAGCAAGAGCTGACCAATCTCCGTGAAGGCGCGATCCATCGCATGTTGCGCGGCGACTACGAGCGGCTGTTCGGTGAGAATGATGCGGCTCTCGGGCGTTTGCGTGGTTTTGCAAAGAGCCACGACTGCGTGGCAAGCTTTGCCGACGATGCCATCCTGTTTCGCAGGCGCTGCCGGGACGACCGAAGGGCCACCCTGCCCCCATAGTCGTTGTTCTTCGACGTCGCCTCCGAAAAACGCGCCCCCCTCTCGAGAAAGCGGCAGCATGAATTGCGTCTTGCTACGCTCGCAATGACGTCGCATGAGGCGGACAGCATCGCAACTCGCATTCATCTTCTGACATGCTTTCGCGCTCTCGCGGCGGACTTCGCCCGAGCTTTGCCTGGTCGCGTCGCCCTCTCTGAACGAAGGGCGCAGGGAAGGCCGGGCGCCGGCTGGCACCCGCAATCCCGTGTGCGGATTCAACGCGCACGGGTGAATCACAGGTGACGCCGGAACAGCCCGGCCTTCCCTGCGCGGCTGGTTTTAACGGCTTCCTTCGTGCTCTCCCCGGGGAGCGATACACTATTGCCCCCGTCGCCATGCAGATGGCTGATGCGCGCGGTCCGGTCGGGCCGCCACATCACCGCATGACTTGACGCACAGATCTCGGGCGTCAGGACCACACGACTTCTCCGTCCGCGCACATCTTCGTGGACATCCCCGATGGCTGGCGTGCGCTCACCGTCGAGGCCCTGCGAAGACGCTGTCAGCGCCGTGTCGTACCACGCGTGCCTGCCGCTCACGGGATCACCGCCCTGCAGCCAACATCGCGTGCCGACGCCGTCGCGGCCACCGCATCCCTTCCCCGTCTCGTGACGATCGCGAAACGCCCTTGTGGCGGGCGGGATGTTTCGACTTCTACGTCAAAACAGAATTTCTGTAAATACGAATCTTTTGACGAACGGCGATTGACCCAGCGCTGGCGTGTTTTGCCTGTCGGGCAGCGCAAGAGATCGTGGCCGTAACGGTGTGCCGCCACGGACTTAACGGCCCGGGTTGCGCCAGGCCACCCGTCTCAAGCCGCCCCTGAGGCCCGCACGCGACGACGCAACGGATATTTCGACACTTCCAGCAACACCAGGGAGATCAACGCGACCACCGCCGTAGCGGCGAGATCGTCCGCATGCAGGGGTCCGAAACGGAACAGATCCGCCGCGGCCGGCCACACCAGGCTCAGGGCAAGGACTGAGGTCACGAACGCGACGATGATGGCCAGCGTCCGGTTCGGCCGGGTGAAAGCTTCGACCAGCGACGTCGAGAACGAGCGGTTGACGAAGATCAGGCTCACGATCACCAGCACGAGCGAAAAGAATGTCAGCGCGCGCACCTCGTTCGCCGGCATGCCATATCGGTTTGACATCACCATCACGCCACCGGTCAGGACCAGCGCCAGGCCGCCCTGCAGCGCAGACCAGACCAGCAGGGCTCTTGGCAGTAACGGCTCGTCCGGTGGACGCGGCGGACGCTGCATCACATCGCTCTCCTCGGTTTCCGCTTCGAAGACCAGCGAGCAGACGGGATCGATGATCATCTCGAGAAAGGCGATGTGAACCGGGCCGAACAGCAGCGGCATCCCTGTGAGCAGCGGCAACAGCGCAAGTCCGGCGATCGGGATGTGGACCGCGAGGATGAAGCTCATCGCCTTGCGCAGATTGTCGTAGATCCGGCGGCCGAGCCGGATCGCCTTCACGATCGAACCGAAATCGTCGTCGAGCAGGACGATCGAGGACGCCTCGCGCGCCACGTCGGTACCCCGACCACCCATGGCGATGCCGATATGGGCGGCCTTCAACGAAGGTGAATCGTTGACACCGTCGCCCGTCATGGCGACGATCTCGCCCGCCCCCTTGAGCGCGTTGACGATGCGCAGTTTCTGGGCCGGCGCAATTCGCGCGAAGACGGCCCGTCCCCGCGCCGCGCGGGCGAGTTCGGCATCGGCCATGCCTTCGACATCCGTTCCCGTCAGGACGCGTTCGGGATCGAGGCCCGCCTGCAGCGCGATCGCCGACGCAGTCGCCGGATAGTCGCCCGTGATCATGACCACGTGGATGCCTGCGGAGCGGCATTCGGCAATTGCGTCCTCGACTTCAGGCCGCAACGGATCGGCAAAGCCGGTCAGGCCGCAAAAGCGAAAGGGAAAACCGCGTTGCGTCTCGGGACAATTCGTCTCCCCCCAATTCGCCCGCGCGACACCGAGCACACGGAGCCCTTCGCGTGCGAGCGCATCAACCCGCGCCCGCAATTCGGCCAGTTCGTCCGGGCTCATTCCGCAAAGCATGCCGATCGTCTCGGGAGCCCCCTTTGCCGCGATGACGCAATCATTGCCGCTGCCGCGCCATACGTTCGACATGGCGAGGAGGTCGGGACGCAGGCCATAGCTCTGCACCAGCCGCAACTCGCCACCAGCATCGGGGCCGAGCGCATGCAACGCCCTCTCCATGGGATCGAACGGCTCGCGGGCACAGGCCAGCACGCCCGTTTCGATCAACGAGTTGAACACGGGCTTCATGGGGCTTGCGGCGTCCGGCGTATGTTGCGTGCCGTCGGGCAGCATCAGGCGCGCGACCGTCATGCGATTTTCTGTCAGCGTGCCGGTCTTGTCGGTGCAGAGCACGGTCGCGGCACCCAGCGATTCAATGGCGGAAGCGCGCCGCGTCAACACCCGCGCCTGTGAGATGCGCCAGGCGCCCATGGCGAGGAACACGGTGAGGACGACCGGGAATTCCTCCGGAAGCATCGACATGCCGAGGGCGATGCCGGCGAGCACGCCCTCGAGCCAGCCGCCGCGATAGAGCCCATACAGCAGAACGGTCAACGCGATCACAAAGGCACCTGCGATTGCGAGGGTCGCCACCAGCCGCGTCGTCTGCTGTTGCAGGCGAGGCGCTTCCGTTACCAGCGAATGCAGCGTCTGTCCGATCTTGCCGATCTCGCTCGATAGGCCGGTCGAGGTCACCTCGGCCATCCCGCTGCCGCGAACCACCAGCGTGCCGGAGAACACGAACGGCTGGTCCTCGCCGCCGGCATGCGGCGCCACGGCTTTTTCGTGTGCCGCGCGAGCCTGCTTTCTGACCGGAACCGATTCCCCCGTCAGCAGGGACTCATCCAGCAGGAGGTCGACGGATCGAAGCACCACAGCGTCGGCGGCCACGCGATCCCCCTCGGAGAGGATCATCAGGTCGCCGCGAACGACCTCGCGACCGGGAATACGGATGCGCTCGCCGCCGCGGATCACCAGCGCGCGTGGGCTGGTCAGATTGCGAAGGGAGTCGAGCACACGCTCGGTGCGGGCCTCCTGCACGATTGTGATGACGAGAGAAAGCGTTGCGAGCACCAGAAGCAGCAGCGCCTCGCCGACATCACCCAGGACGAAATAGATCAGGCCGCCCGCCAGCAAGAGCAGCAGCATGGGCTCGCGCAGCACCTCGACGATGAGGCGCAGGATCGTCCGCCGGCTTGTGCGAGGCAGCTCGTTGAAGCCTTCGGCCTGCAGCCGCGCCTGTACTTCGGAAGCGGTCAGCCCCTGCATCGCCGTCGATTTCATGGAGGTTCCCAAGAGCCGTTCTACGATGAGCGCGCGTTATCTCATCACTAGGAATTATCATGCCATGCCGCAGCCGGCTGTCGGCTTGACGTGGGTCAAACGTGCCACGCGGCAAAGCGACATCCCGCTCGGCTCACGCCCATTTTCGCCGGCTTTGACGGCCATGTCAGTGCTGATATCTTCCTGGCGCGGCTTGATGCCGTCTACCGCCAAACCGAGGCCAGTGAAGAATGTCCATGAAACGCGCGACGCTGTTTGCGCTCAGCCTGATGTTCGTCGGCGCATGGTCCGAGGAAAGCGCCAGAGCTCAGAGTTCGGCCGCCCCGCCGGTCTCGCTCGCCCCGCCCAAGGCATCGCCGCCGCATGCGAGCGCCAGAAGCGCCAAGCCCAGGAGGGAGCCGGCCGTGGTGGCGAACGATCCTCGCGCGCCAACCGCGCCCGGTCCAGAGCCTTCGCCACCTGTCATCGGCGGCCCTCCGGCATCGCCGAACCCAGCGGCCGATTACGACGGCTTCAGCGCCGGCACCGAGGACAATGACGCGCCCAGCCAGGTGACGCCGCCCGTGAGATCACGCGCAGCGAAGAGCTCCAAGAAGGACGGCCTCGACGCACAGTCATCGATCGATCAGGAAGACGAAGCGTTGAAGCGCAAGCTGACGATCTGCAAGAACTGCAAATAGGAGGTTGGTATCTCGCTGCATGGCTGACCTACCGCAGCGCGTGCTACCTCCGCTTTACCCTCCCTCGATTTCCTGATCCTCTCTCCCCAATCGGCCGGACCAACCGGCCTGCCTCAGGGAGAGAGACGCCATGAAGCTCGGCACCGCCATTGCAGAAATCATGCGGCGCGAGGGGATCGAGATCCTCTGCGGTTATCCCGTCAATCATCTGATCGAGCATGCGGCAAAGGCCGAGATCCGGCCCGTGATGGTGCGGCAGGAGCGCGTCGGCATGCACATGGCCGACGCGATCTCGCGGGTGACGTCGGGGCGCACGATCGGCGCCTTCTGCATGCAGCATGGACCCGGCGCGGAGAACGCGATGGGCGGCGTCGCGCAGTGCTTTGGCGAATCCGTTCCGGTGCTGGTGTTGCCGATGGGCTATCAGCGCCGGCTGGCGCATATCGAGCCGAACTTCAATTCCAGCGAGGCAATGAAGCCGTTTGCGAAATCGTCCGAGCCGATCATCCTGGCGGCCGAGGTCGCCAACATCTTCCGCCGCGCCTTCACCAAGCTGAAGAACGGACGCGGCGGGCCGGTCATCGTCGAAATCCCCGCCGACATGTGGAACGAGGAGGTGCCGGAACCGCTGAGCTACACGCCGGTGCTGCGCACCCGCTACGGCGCGGATCCCGTGCATGTGAAGGAGGCAGCTAGCCTGCTCGTCAACGCCAAACGCCCGGTGATCCATGCCGGCCAGGGCGTGCATTACGCGCAGGCGTGGCCACAGCTGAAGCGGCTTGCCGAACGGCTGGCAATCCCTGTCACCACCAGCTTGGGCGGCAAATCGTCATTCCCCGAGACGCACCCGCTCTCGCTCGGCTCCGGCGGCCTCGCCGTGCCGCGCGCGGTGCCGCAATTCCTCGGCGAAGCCGATGTCATCTTCGGTATCGGCTGCTCCTTCACCGAGACGAGCTTCGGCATCGCGATGCCGAAAGGCAAGACGATCATTCACTCCACGCTCGATCCCAACCACCTCAACAAGGATGTCGAGGCGAAGATCGGCCTCGTCGGCGATGCCGGGCTCGTGCTGGATGCACTGCTGGAGGAGATCAACAAGAGCGTCACCACGGATCGCGATGCATCGGCGGTGGCGGCCGAGATCGCGGCCTCGCACGAGGAATGGCTGGCGAAATGGATGCCCAAGCTCACCAGCAATGATGCGCCGCTCAACCCCTATCGCGTGCTGTGGGATCTCCAGCATACCGTCGACATCGACAACACTGTCATCACCCACGATGCCGGCAGCCCGCGCGACCAGCTCTCGCCGTTCTGGAAGGCAATCACACCCCTCTCCTATCTCGGCTGGGGCAAGACGACGCAGCTCGGTTACGGCCTTGGCCTTGCCATGGGTGCCAAGCTGGCAAAACCGGACAAGCTCTGCATCAATGTCTGGGGCGATGCAGCGATCGGCTTCACGGGCATGGATTTCGAAACCGCCGTGCGCGAGCGCATCCCGATCATGTCGATCCTGCTCAATAATTTCTCGATGGCGATCGAGTTGAAGGTAATGCCGATCTCGACCGAGAAATATCGCTCGACCGACATCTCCGGCGACTACGCCGCGATGGCGCGCGCCTTCGGCGGCTATGGCGAGCGGGTGACCAGGCCGGAGGACATCATCCCGGCGATCAAGCGCGGCATCCAGAAGACAAGGGAAGGCGTGCCGGTGCTGCTCGAATTCATCACCAGCAAGGAGACGGAGGTGTCGCGGCCGGGCACATGAGGCAGCCTGCTGGACCGCGGGCGCTGGCTCCCGCCGCAGGAGATGTGATAATCCGGGCCGGTGCCGCGCATGCCGCGGCATCAAGCCGGATTGCGAATGACCGTCCCCTTGAACCAACGCGAACAGCAATTGCGGGCGGCCGTTGCCGAGAACGAGCGGCTGCACGATCGGCAAAACGCCACCGCCGAGATTTTGCGGACCATTGCCGCGTCGCCTTCAGATGCCCGGCCGGTGTTCGAGGCGATCGCGTCAAGTTCCAAGCGTCTGCTTGGAGGCTTCTCCGCCACCGTGCTGCAGTTCATCGGCGACGAACTGCACCTCGTCGCGTTTACGCCGACCGGCCCGGAGGCGGACGAAGGGTTGAAGGCTTCGTTCCCGCGCAAGATCGCGGACTTCCCGACTTTTGCGCTGGTGCGCGGCGGCGAGACGATTCAGTTTCCCGACAGCGAAGCCGCCGGTGTCCCCGAGCTGAACCGCGACCTCGCACGGCTGCGCGGCTTCCGCAGCGTGCTGTTCATGCCGCTGATGACGAGGGGTGCGGCGGTCGGCATGATCAGCGTCACGCGCGCCGAGCCCGGCGCGTTCGCACCCGACCTCGTGCAATTGCTGCAGACTTTTGCCGACCAGGCCGTGATCGCCATCGAGAACGCGCGGCTGTTCAACGAGACGCGCGAGACGCTGGAACGCCAGACCGCGACCGCCGACATTCTAAAAGTGATGGCGGCTTCCCCCTCCGACGTGCAGCCGGTGTTCGAGGCCATCGCCACCAACGCCAACCGGCTGATCGGCGGTTTCTCCACGGCGGTGCTGCGCTATATCGAGGGCGAAGCGCATCTGGCTGCCTTCACGCCGGGCGACCCCGAGGGCGACCGTGTGCTGCAGGCGTCGTTCCCGGTGCCGTTCGCGCAGTTCCCGGCCTACCAGCTCACGGCCAGTGGTCAATCGGCGCAGCTGCCCGATACCGAGCTCGAGCCGGCCGCACGCGACATCGCGCGGGCCCGTGGCTTTCGCAGCATGCTGTTCACGCCGCTGATGAGCGAAGGCGAAGCCAAAGGCGTCATCATCGCCACGCGGCGCACGGCAGGGAGCTTCGCCGAGCACCACGTGCGGCTGCTGCAAACCTTCGCCGACCAGGCGGTGATCGCGGTCAAGAACGTCAGCCTCTTCAACCAGGTTCAGACCCGCACCATCGAGCTCGCCCAATCTCTCGACGAGTTGCGCGCGGCGCAGGACCGGCTGATCCAGACCGAGAAGCTGGCCTCGCTCGGCCAGCTCACCGCCGGCATCGCACACGAGATCAAGAATCCGCTCAACTTCGTCAACAATTTCGCCGCGCTGTCGACTGAGCTGGCGAACGAACTGAACGAGGTGCTTGCGCCGGTTTCACTCCCCGGCGAAGTTCGCAGCGAGGTCGACGAACTGACGGGGATGCTGAAGGACAATCTGCAGAAGATCGCACAGCACGGCAAGCGCGCCGATTCCATCGTCAAGAACATGCTGCTGCATTCCCGCGAGGGCGGCGGCGAGTATCGGTTGAGCGACATCAACGCCCTGGTCGAGGAGAGCCTCAACCTCGCCTATCACGGCGCATGCGCCGAGCAGCCCCAGTTCGACGTCACGCTGAAACGGGCGTTCGATCCGGCGGCAGGCTGCGCCGAACTGTTCCCCCAGGAGATCACGCGGGTGCTCCTGAATCTCGTCTCGAACGGATTTTATGCGGCGGCAAAACGCCAGGCTGAGAGCGACGCCGGTACTTTCGAGCCGACCGTAACCGCCACGACCCGCGACCGCGGCGACACCATCGAGATCCGCATCCGCGACAACGGCACCGGCATCCCGGACGATGTGAAGACGAAGATGTTCAATCCGTTCTTCACCACCAAGCCGGCCGGCGAAGGCACTGGGCTCGGGCTGTCGATGAGTCACGACATCGTGGTCAAGCAGCATGGGGGCACGATCGACGTTGCGACCGAGCCCGGCCAGTTCACGGAGTTCACGATTCTGCTGCCGCGAAAGAGCGGCTCTGCGGATGGAAGCGGCGGCTAGCCCCTACTCCGCCATCTCGACCGGTCGCGTCGTGGAAGGACCGGCCAGCGGGCGCTCCTCCATCATGATCAGGCAGAGCGAGGCGGTGGTCATCAGCGCGGTCGCGGCCGCAAAGACGTAGCGGAAGGCATGCCGCATGTCCTCAGTGGGGATCACGGGGATGCCGCCGGCGGCATGATGCTCGCCGGCCAGCGGAATGTCGGCGCCGAGCGCGATCAGCAGGATCGCCGCGAACGCAGCAACCGTGAAGGAGGACATCAGCGCGCGGAAGAAGTTCATGGCGCCGGTGATGGTGCCGACCTGCGGACGCGCCACCGAATTCTGCAGCGAGACCACGCAGACCGGGAAGGTCGTGCCGAGGCCGAGCGCGAACGCGGCCATTAGCGTCAAAAGGCCCCACAGCGGCAACGTGGTGACCGTGAGGCCGAGGCCGCAGATCGCGGCCCACGAGGTGCCGATGATCGCGACCCGCTTGTAATGCTTGGCACGCGCCATGGTGCGTCCGGCGATCGCGGCACCACAGGTCGAGACCGCCGCAAGCGGAATCAACGCAAGTCCCGCCTCGCTGGCGCTGAGGTGGTAGACCTGTTCGTAATAGAGCGGCAGCTGCACGGTGAGGCCGGTGATGGCGCCGAGGCCGCAGCCGCCGGCGGTCAGCGCGAACGGCGCGACCGATCCGCCGAGCAACGGCAACGGCAGGAACGGCTCATCAGTGCGGCGCGCGTGCCAGACGAAGGTGAGCGCGAGCGCGACGGCGCCGCCCACCATCGACAGCACGGTCGGCGAGAGCCAGGGATAGCGCGTGCCACCCCAGGTCAGCACCAGCATGAAGACGACGGCGGAGGCCATCAGCAGCACGCCGCCGAGCCAGTCGACCTTGCGCTTGCGGTGGAACACCGGGATCTTCTTCATCTTCGGCAGCAGCAGCGCGAGCGCCGCGGCGGCGAGCGGCAGGTTGATCCAGAATATCATCGACCAGTGCAGATGCTCGGCGAACACGCCGCCAATGACGGGTCCAAGGATGCCGCCGACCATCCAGACGCTGGAGAAATAGGCCTGGTACTGGCCGCGCTCGCGCGGGGAGACGACGTCGGAGATCACGGTCTGAACGACAGGCATGATGCCGCCGCCGCCGAGCCCCTGAAGGCCGCGCGCCAGGATCAGCATCGACATGCTCGGCGCGATCGCGCACTGGATCGAGCCGGCAATGAACAGGCTGAGCGAGGTGATGAGCATCGCCTTGCGGCCGTAGATGTCGCTCAGCGTCCCGAATACGGGCGCAACGGCGGTCGAGGCGAGCAGATAGGAGGTGATGACCCAGGACAGGTTCGAGACGTCCTGGAACTGGCGGCCGATGGTCGGCAGCGCGGTGGCAACGATGGTCTGGTCGAGGGCAGCCAGGAACATCGTCAGCATCAGGCTCATGACGATGGTACGGACCTCGTCCGAGGTCAGCGGCGCCGGCGGCGAAATCGGCGGCGCGTCGCTGACGCTCATGACCTCCCCCGGAAGGCGGGCCAGTTCCTCAGCGAGATCGTCGGGCAATGTCTGGATGTCGGCAGGCTGGCTGCTCTGCCGTGTGAACTGGTTCATCTCGGGCTGTCGGATCGAGCGTGTTGCGGCGCAAAGCCGCGAAGGATTCGTTCTATGAGGCCAATCTAGACAGCAAAGCTCTTCTCCGGCAGGCACCGTGGCGCATGGGTGCATCCCGCACTGCGGTCATCCCGAACAAGTGATCTGAAACGGCAGGCGGATTAGTCCGGAATCAGTCCTGGGGACGTCGCTTCAGGCGTGCCCGTTTCGGCAGCTGACCCGGCCATTGTACGAGGTTGTTCTCGAGCTCGTCGTCCGGGATTTCGTCTTCAGTGCCCGCGACCCGCCCCCGCACGGAGACGCCAGCCTCATGCACGGTATTGGGATCGCCGGAAACCAGCGGATGCCACCAATAGAGATCGCGTCCTTCCGCGACCAGCTTGTAGCCGCAGCTCGGCGGCAGCCATTTCAGGGCGCGGACGCTCTCGGGGGTCATGACAACGCAGTCCGGAACGTGGTCGAAGCGATTCGAGTAGTCCTTGCAGCCGGCCGTGCAGGAATCGAGCATCTTGCAGCTGACATCGGTGAAATAGATCTGGCCGGTATCCTCATCTTCGAGCTTGCTCAGGCAGCAGCGGCCGCAGCCGTCGCACAGGCTCTCCCATTCGGCCGTCGACATTTCCTCCATCTTCTTGGTTTTCCAGAAGAATCCATCCTGGTCTGAAGGTCGTTTGCGAGCTGCGGTCATGCGCCTGATACTGATCCAAAGAGCTGCGGGTTGCCCATCTAGGGGGTGCGGCCGCAAAGCTGCAAGCAATGCGCCCAAAAGGCCCGTAATGAACCGGGGTTCAATTAGGCCTGTTGTTCAAAATTGCGAGCCTGACCATTGGTTTATAGGCCCTGCTCGGCTAGAAGAACAGCAAGTCCCCTTTGGTGCGCGAAACGGGCGCCTTGGGTTTGCCGCAACAATCCCGCAAGACGTCTCGATGCCGCCCCGGCCGGGTGCTTGAACGCTTTCGAACCGAGCCTCAAGGGTTCTAGGTGGTCCAGAACACGCCATCCAACTGGAAGACACGCGTCAGGAACTTCTTCCTGGACCTCGATGCGCGCATCGACTCCTCGCTGTTCTCCTCGGCCAAGGGCATCCGCGAGCTCCACGAGCGCTACTCGACCTTCATGGACCGTTTCTATGTCGGGCGGTGGAAGCGCTGGGTATTCATCGAGCCGCTGTCGGAAGCCGCGACCATCGGTCTTGGCGGCATGGTGCTGATGCTGATCCTCGCCATCCCCGCCTTCCGCGAGACCGCGGACGAGGACTGGCTGAAGAAGTCCGACCTCGCGGTGACGTTCCTCGACCGCTATGGCAACCCGATCGGCAGCCGCGGCATCAAGCATAACGACTCGATCCCGCTGGAAGATTTTCCTGACGTCCTGATCAAGGCGACGCTCGCGACCGAGGACCGCCGCTTCTACGACCATTTCGGCATCGACATCGCCGGCACCGCACGCGCGCTCGTCACCAACGCCCAGGCCGGCGGCGTGCGCCAGGGCGGCTCCTCGATCACCCAGCAGCTCGCCAAGAACCTGTTCCTGAGCAACGAGCGCACCATCGAGCGCAAGATCAACGAGGCGTTCCTCGCGGTCTGGCTGGAATGGCGCCTGACCAAGAACGAGATCCTGAAGCTCTATCTCGACCGCGCCTACATGGGCGGCGGCACCTTCGGCGTCGACGGCGCAGCGCATTTCTACTTCAACAAGTCGGCGCGCGACGTCAACCTCGCCGAGGCCGCGATGCTTGCCGGCCTGTTCAAGGCGCCGACGAAATACGCCCCGCACATCAACCTGCCTGCCGCGCGCGCCCGCGCCAACGTCGTGCTCGACAACCTCGTCGACGCCGGCTTCATGACCGAGGGCCAGGTGTTCGGCGCCCGCCGCAACCCCGCCTTCGCGGTCGATCGCCGCGACGAGGCATCGCCGAATTACTATCTCGATTACGCCTTCGACGAGATGCGCAAGCTCGTCGACACCTTCCCGAAATCCTACACCGAGCGCGTCTTCGTCGTTCGCCTCGCGATCGACACCAACGTGCAGAAGGCTGCCGAAGACGCGATCGAGAACCAGCTGCGCCAGTTCGGCCGCGACTATCACGCGACGCAGGCCGCAACTGTCGTCGCCGATCTCGACGGC
Source organism: Bradyrhizobium sp. CCBAU 51627 (assembly GCF_028128765.1). GTDB lineage: Bacteria > Pseudomonadota > Alphaproteobacteria > Rhizobiales > Xanthobacteraceae > Bradyrhizobium. The sequence continues at coordinate 9,258 of NZ_LBJG01000021.1, read as the reverse complement.
GGCATCCGCGCCATGGTCGGCGGACGCGATTACGGCGCGAGCCAGTTCAACCGCGCCACAGACGCCTATCGCCAGCCCGGCTCGTCGTTCAAGCCTTACGTCTACACGACCGCGCTGCTGAACGGCTTCACGCCGAACTCGATCGTGGTCGACGGCCCGGTCTGCATCGGCAATTGGTGTCCGCAGAATTATGGCCACTCTTATTCCGGTTCCGTGACGCTGACGCAGGCGATCACGCGCTCGATCAACGTCGTGCCGGTCAAGCTGTCGATCGCGATCGGCCAGAAGGAGCAGCCGAAGGCGCCGAACCCGGCCAAGATCGGCCGCGCCAAGATCGTCGAGGTCGCCCGCCGCTTCGGCATCAAGGCCCCCCTGCCCGACACACCGTCGCTGCCGATCGGCTCCGACGAAGTCACCGTGCTCGAGCATGCCGTGGCGTATGCGACCTTCCCGAACCGCGGCAAGGCCGTGACGCCGCACGCAATCCTCGAAGTGCGCACCGGCGCAGGTGACCTGGTCTGGCGCTGGGACCGCGACGGCCCGAAGCCGAGGCAGGCGATTCCGCCGAATATCGCCGCCGACATGGCCGGCATGATGAGCCACGTCGTCAGCGAGGGCACCGCGCGGCGCGCGGCGCTGGACGGCATTCCGACCGCGGGCAAGACCGGCACGACGAATGCGTATCGCGACGCCTGGTTCGTCGGCTACACCGGCAATTTCACTTGCGCGGTCTGGTACGGCAATGACGACTACTCGCCGACCAACCGCATGACCGGCGGCTCGCTGCCGGCTCAGACCTGGCACGACATCATGGCCGCCGCGCATCAGGGCGTCGAGATCAGGGAGATTCCCGGCGTCGGCATGGGTCAGAAACTGCCGCGCGAGCAGATCGCCAACGCCCAGGCCAATGCGGCGCCGAAGGTGCTGGAGACCAAGCCCGGCCCGCCGCCGGTGCTGACCAAGCGCGGCGCCGACATCCTGGTCCGCGTCGAGAAGCTGCTCGACGAGGCTGGCAGAGCTGCGAACAAATCGGCTTCCGACGACAGCGCGCCGGTCAAGCCCGCATCGTCGACGAGCGCGCTCGCCTTCCCGCAGAACTATGCGGAAGAGAATGCGAACACATCCGCCCCGCGCAAGAACTGATCGAGACCCGTGCGGCTGATCCTGATCACATTGACGGCCCTCCTGCTCGCGACCGTGGTCGGCGTCGGCGCCACCTGGATGACGACGACGCGCGGCACCGAGATCGGCACGCTCACCATCGGCGCGTGGACCGCGCGACCGCGCACCGGCACCGCCGACGTCGACCCCTATTCGCGCGCCACCATCGTACGCAACGGCGAGTTGCCGATCGGCACCGGTGACGGCGTCGCCTTCACCGCAACGACGGACGACAAGAAGAGGGCGCTCGACGGCCGCTGCGACGTCGTGGTGTCAGGCGTGACGCCGCCGGCGCGGTTCTGGACACTGACGCTGTACGACCGCAAGGGCCATCTCGTCGCCAACTCGCTGCAGCGCTACGGCTTCACCAGCCAGGAGATCGTGCGCGCCTCCGACGGCTCGTTCGAGATCCACATCGCCGCGCGCTCGCGCGCCGGCAACTGGCTGCCGACCGGCGGCATCGAGCGCTATACGCTGATGTTCCGCCTCTACGATACGCCGGTCGGGGTTGCGACGCGCACCCAGCGCGATGCGCCGATGCCCACCATCGCGACGGCAGGCTGCTCATGATCCGCCTGGCATTCACCATCCTTGCCGGCGTGGCGCTGGGCCTCGTGGTCCATCTCGTCAGCGTGCTGGCCCTGCCGCGCATTGCAACGCAAGACGCCTATTCGCGGCTGACCCCGATGACCAAGCTCAACGCCGTGACGCCGCTGCCTCTGGCCGATCCCAACACGTCGCCGATGCCTTTCATGGACCCGGCCTTCGCGCTCGCGATCTGCCGCTATGACCTCACGGGCGGCCCGATCAAGCTCACCGTACCGGTCAGCCAGGCCTATACGTCGGTGTCGTTCTACACCCGCAACGAGATCGCCTATTACGCCATCAACGACCGCTCGGCCGGCAAGAAGGTGATCGAGCTCGACCTGATGACGGAAGCGCAGCACGACGCCCTGCCCGAGGACGAAGAGATCACCGCGGCCGACCGCCTGATCATCGATTCCCCCAGCACGACCGGCCTGATCCTGATGAAGGCGCTCGCCGCCGAGCCCGGCCTGATGCCGCAGGCGCAAGGCTCGCTCGCCGCCGCGACCTGTGCGCCGCAGACCGAAGGACCGGCCAAGGCCGAGGCGCCGCGCGGCCGGCGCTGACGCACGGGCGTTGAGATGGCCTCAAAGCCAAGCCCGCGAAAACAACCCCATGCACAGTAGCGGAGGTGTTGACGCGATTGGCAATTTCGACCTCGCGCCAAAGCGGGCGCTTGCAGGGTCGACGCATCCCCTGCCAGCCCCATTTTTCCGCTTTGACTCGTCGGGCAAAACACTGGCAGAATGGTATCATCGAAAATTCTTAGGAACCCGCGCGGAGCCATCCGTCGCGGGTTTTTCGTGTCCGAGCAAAGAGTGCCATCACCAACCGTCGTCCATCCGACAATCCGGAAGCCGCGCGTATGGCATCTTTATCGATTGCGGTCCGGGGACTCTTGCAGGTTGGTTGGACAGCATGTCGGACCAGAATATTGACAAGCAAAGCGGCAGCACCTCCGTGGAGGCGCTGCCAACCGGTAGATCTAATATCCGAGATGTGCGGCTGGTTCGCTCCAAGCGCCGCCGCGACGAACATGAACCCAAGCCGCGCCAGTGAGCCTGTTATCGGCAATCCCGCCCATGATGGCGGTGTTGCCATCTGCGGAGAGTGCGACCGAGGACCCTTGTCTTGCGCTCCCAGTTGCACCAGTACCGACCAGCTTGGTGCCTTGTTGAATCCATCCGGTCCCGCTGCGGGCATAGATCCAGGCCGCGCCGGTACCATCGTTCTCGTGAGGCCCGCTCACGAACGCAGTATTGCCGTCCGCCGATAGCGCGACGGAGTGGCCTTGCGCAGCCTTTCCAATCGCATCGCTGGCAACAAGCTTGGCGCCTTGCTGCGTCCACACGCCGTTGTTGCGCGCGTAGATCCATGCGGCTCCCGCATCGTTGTTATCGGCCACCCCACCGACGATGGCGGTGTTGCCATCGGCCGAGAGTGCGACGGAGACACCTTGTGCGGCATTTCCGAGAGCTCCTGTGCCGACCAGCTTGGTGCCCTGTTGGCTCCATACGCCGCCGCGGCGGGTATAGACCCACGCCGCTCCGACGAGATGGTTATCCGCAACGCCGCCAACGATCGCGGTATTGCCATCGGCTGACAACGCTACCGACACGCCCTGTCTGGCAGATCCAACTGCACCTGTGCCGATCAGCTTGTTGCCCTGCTGGGTCCACGCATCGCGGCCGCGAACATAGATCCATGTCGCGCCGACGCTCCCATTGTCATAAGGCCCTCCAACAATTGCGGTGTTGCCGTCGGCAGATAGCGCAACCGCGGATCCCTGAGCGGAGCGTCCGATCGCCCCGGTGCCGACCAGTTTACTGCCCACTTGAGTCCAGTCGCCCTCAGCGCGCATGTAGATCCACACGGCCCCCGTTGTTCTGTTGTCGTATGGGCCGCCCACCACGGCGGTCTGGCCATCAGCGGACAGCGCGACAGATATGCCTTGTCCAGATTGTCCCGCCACACCGCTGCCAACCAGCTTATGGCCTTGCTGGGTCCAGACGTCACGATTGCGCGTATAGATCCACGCCGCTCCGTTGAGCTTGTTGTCGACGAGTCCTCCGACGATTGCGGTGTTGCCATCAGCAGATAGCGCGACGGACCAACCTTGCTCGGCCGGTCCAACCACGAGACTGCCGACCAGCTTTTCACCCTGTTGTGAGTATGGTGGTGGCGCTGGTGATTCGGTTTGAGCTGCAGCCAAAGCCGGTGCTACAGCTGCGAAGGCCGCCAGCCAGATGACCCGAGAGCGTCCGCTCGATGCAAACGGCGAACGGCAAACAAATGTACCGAGGAGACTGCCTGTTTTGGGGGGGGCACGCGTGCTGATCATGACGAGATCTCCCTTGTCTCTGCGCATCGATGCGCATCGAACCTGGACCTCGCGGATCGCTCTTGATCGCGAAGCCGGTGCTTAGCGATCGACCATGTAGAAAACTATCAGTTTATGACTACAATCCAGACGACAACGCCTTGATCGAGATCAATTTAGATTCAATTTTCATTCGGCAGCTTCGCGCGAAGTACGCTGAGAGCGGTAACTACTTCACAAAGCTGAGATAAGAAGCCAACGCTTCAATCTCAGCCGGTCCCAAGGAGCGGGCAACAACCGGCATCGGCGTGCCTATGCCTGAATGATAGCCCTCTCCCCACTGTTCGAGGCGAGCCTTGACGTAGAAATAGGCAAGGCCGCCAACGCGCGGAATTTCCCGTATGCCTTCGGCGTTCGGGCCGTGGCAGGCGTAGCACGATGCGACATTGGCCTCTGGGATGCCCTCCATGTAAATCGCCTTACCCTTCGCGATCAGATTGGCATCGCCATCGTTCGCGGGCCTGGGAGGGATGGCGGCGAAATACGCCGCGAGATCACGCGCGGCGCTGGGATCGAGCGCCGCCACCGCTCCCCACATGTACTGCTTCGAGAACGGATTGTCCCGCGTGTGGTCGCGGAAGCTGCGCATCTGGCCTTCAAGATAGGTTGGCCGCTGCCCGGCCAGTCGCGGCGCGACCATGTATCCCTGCGCCGATGTCCCGTGGCACCAGGTGCAGTTGCGGACATTGGCGCCGTCCCATGCCATGGCCGGGCCGATGCAGGCCACCATCGCCAGCAGCACGATCCTGAACCCGATGCGCTTCATGACATCCCACCCCCGCGCAATCTGGCTGACCCGCATCGCATGTCGGCCACACCTCTCATTGCAGATAGCTCACATAGGCAGCCACCGCTTCGACCTGTGATCGCGTCAGATTATGCGCGGTCGGCGCCATGATCGCGGAGGTATCGACCGCCGATCCCTGGCCGCGCACCTTCGCCCAACCGGTGAGCTGCCCGACCGTGTACTCGTAGAGTTGGCCGGCAAGTCGCGGAATTTCATTTTGACCCTTGCCCTCGCTGCCGTGGCAGGCGGCGCAGGCCGGCACGTTGGATTCGGGAAGGCCTTCCTCGTAGATGCGCTTGCCGAGGCCCAACGACGCTCGTGGCGCGCCGCCGATCGGCTTCGGATCGAGAGACCTTAGGTGTGCCGCAAGCGAGGCGATCATCGCCGGGCTCAGCACGTGAGCGACATTCGCCATCACCGGATTGGTGCGTCGGCGCTCGATGAAGGCGCGAAGCTGGTTCTCGAGATATTGCGGCTGCTGTCCCGCAAGTCGTGGCATGGGAAACCATCCGCGATAGCCTTGCGCCGACAAGCCGTGGCAGGTCTTGCAATATTCGATCTTCGCTTCGAAGCCGCCCCTGTCCTGCGCGTGAGACGTCACTGAGCAAGCCACGGTCAGCACTAAGGCGTACAGGACCGCACGCGGGCTATTCGCGCGCCGCGATGATGAGCGCCCTGGTCCGGAAGGCGCGCGCATCTACTGACCCGCCCACATGTGGAAGTTCACCCCGACCTTCACGACCTGGATCGACTGCCTGACATTGACCAGACCCAGGAAGGCGTTGTCTTGATCGGCAAAGGTCGAGGTCCGGGTGCCGAATCCGTAATAGTCATATTCGAGATTGGCGGACCAATGACGTGTGAAGGCCCAGTCGACGCCCGCACCGGCCGTCCAGCCCCAGCGATCCTCCAGCCCCCTGAAATCGAAGGGCAGACCAGTGAACGTGCCGCTGACTTCGTATTTGTCGCCGGCCATCGCGGCGCCGGCCTTGGCGTAGAGCATGACGTCGTCGAAGGCGTAACCGATGCGACCGGTCACACTGGTCAGAAATTCGGTCTTGGCATCCACGATCGCAGTCTCGCCGGGATTGCCGAGGGGGAGAGCAACAGTCTTGTTGTTCCTCAGGGTCAAGCCGGCGACATCGCCCTGGATGCCGACAACGATCGAAGAGGAAGCAAACTGATAATCACAGCCGCCTTGCCCCCCGATGACGGCACCACTCGGTGACGCGCTTACGGTGGTTGCGCCAACGGTAGAGCCTGGACCAAGGAAGGAATCCTGCACGAGTTGCACGGGATCCGTGATGTCTTTCTTGGCGAACCCCGCACCCACATGGACGCCGATATAGCAGCCCGTCCAGTTGAAGGGCGCGACCGGGACCGGAGCTTTGACAGCCAGATCGGCGGCAGCCGCCGGTCCCGCCAGGGTCACTGCGAAGGCTGCGAGATGCGCGGCAAGCAGCTTTTTCATCTGACGATCTCCTTATGCGGTCGGCCTACATGGCGACCCAGGCGTGCAGGAACAGGGTGTTGTTGTCGTGAGCGCCGACAGTGGTGCCGTTGAACTTGTTGTAATAGGTGTATTGCAGGCCGATACGCGCGTTGAACCACGGCCAGCCGATCATCTTGCCGGCGCCAAACGGGATGTAGGCGATCTCGGCCGTCCAGCCGTTGGTGTCGGGGGTCAATGCCATGCCGGTGAGCGGGTCGGTGCCGAAAAGACCGGCGTCGGATGTACCCCAGACGTTGAAATACTGCCCGGTTAGAACAACGCGATTGTCGGCACCCAGCGCCAGCGAGGCCTGCAGCTTCATGCTGTTGAGCTGATTGGTCGGATTGGACGCGACGGCAAGGGCGGCGAAGCTCGCATCCAGGCGCTGGAACTCGCGGATGTAGCTGCCACGCAAGGTCAACCAATAATTGTCGCCCTGATACTGATATTGCGCGTCGAAGCCGAGGTCGGTGAATTTGTCCGATACCGGCAGCACCGCGGTCGATCCCGAGGCGAACGTCGTGTCGAACCACGGATGCACGTCGAAGAGCATCCCGAACGTGCCGACCATCAGCGAATGCCGGCCCCAATGCGGCTCGATCGCCGCGCGCCAATAGGGTGCCACGTTCCCGAGCTGCCCCGGAGTATCGAACGGATTCGCTCCGAGCGCATTCAGCGCGTGGAAGCCGATCGACTTGTATCCGGTGATTTCGAGGTAAAGCAGGTCATTGATCATCGTGTAGAGACCGACGCCGCCGACATGCGCCGCAAAGGTCCCTTCCAGCATCGTGCCGGGAGGGCCGGCCGCCAGCGTCGACGATGCGTAGGGGAAACCCCAGGCCGGTGTGGTATTCCACAAGTCCTGAACGGATGGATTGTTGTTGGCCGTGATGCCGTAGACGAGATCGAATAGACCGGCGCTCGCGGTATTGGCATAGCGAACGTCGGTATTGTCCCAGCCCCAGCTGTGGATGAACTGATCCGCCGGAGTGCCCGAAAACGACGACAGTGGTGTCGCGCCGGCATACGTATATTGAGCAAACGCGCCGATATTATCCGTTATTGCGCCGCCCCAGAACACACTGACCGGCGAGGCGACGAAATTGTCGTTTGTCTTGAACGGATCTGACGGCTCCGGAATGGTCGGTCCCTGGGTATGCGTGAACCCTTCGACCGCCATGAACGAGATCGGCGGCACCCACTCCTTGCGGTCGGCCTCGGCCTGAGACTCCTGGGGCAACGCCTTGACGTAACCGCGCAGCTTGTCCAGTTCGGCGCGAGCCGCGCGCCCACCTTCCGATGAGAACGGTGTCGTCTTGAACTGGCCGCCACCGGCGGTATAGCCGAGCAGCTTGAACCGGCGTCCGTAGGGCGTGAGTGCAGGAAAGTCGGTATGGCAGGTTCCGCACGGCTGTCCTGTCTGACGCGCGAAGCTGGGCAACGCTTGCGCCGGCACGGTCAGGCCGATCGTCACAGAAGCAGCCGAGATCACCACCAAGGTTAGTGCGGCGATAAGCCGCCTGCCATTCCTCGCAATAACACTGTAGCGATAGTCCCACATCGCGCCTGTCCCGTCGCGCTGCATTAACTTGGGATATTGCAAACCGCTTTCATTTCGAAGTAGGGCAGCACGCGAACGTTTCGCCAAGTGAGATTCACGTCGCGCGATCCGTTTTCAAATCCTCCGAGATATTTTCGCAACGTTAAATGCAAGCGCGAATAGGAAGCGATTGCATGAGGCAACAACCTACCGTCGAGCGCGGCATTAAATTACCGCCTCGTGATTTTTCGCGAGGGACTACCGAAGCTCGACGAGAATCGTCTGGACCGAAGCTTGCCGCTCCGCGTAGCTTGCGCGGGTGAAAGCGGGGACGGTCATGATTCTGCAATCGTCAATGCGGACCGCGGTCATTGTCGTCGTCGCGTCGGTGTCGACGTTTGCGCTCGCCCAAGACAAAGCTGCACACGACGAGACTGCACATGTGTCGGCGCAGGAGCTCAAGGCGAAGACCGACTATTGCAAAACTTGCCACGGCATCGACGGCCAAGGTTTTCGCGGATCGTATCCGATGCCGCGATTGGCGGGCCAGCAACCCGAATATATCGAAAACCAATTAAAGGCGTTCATCGAACACCGCCGTAACAACCCGGTGATGTTCAACGTCGCGCATGTGCTCACCCCCGCGATGCTGGTCGCGTTGACCTCGGAATTCAAGAACCTCGATCCAAAGCCACTCGGCAGTGCGACGAAAGCGAACCTTATCGAAGGCAAGAAGATCTACGAGGACGGTATTGCCAGTGCTAACGTGCCGCCCTGCGCGTCCTGCCACGGGCCCGAGGCCAAGGGAGATGGCCAGTTCCCCCGCCTCGCGGGACAGCTCAATGACTACGTGATCAGGAAGTTGACGAACTGGGACAAGGAGCGAGGGCAAGACAAAGCAAACCCTGACAGTTCGACGATCATGCAGCCGATTGCCCATGACCTCACGGAAGTCCAGATCAGGGCAGTGGCAGCTTACGTCAGCCAATTGGACTAGCTCAACGCGATTGCGGAACTCGCGCTTGAGGTCCGTTTTTGGACCCTAAGCTGACCGCGCGCTGCTATTCCAAGAACTCAGGAGTGCTCCCGAAGCGACCTTTATGTAGGACGATTTTGGGTGCTTCGCTGCACTCGCAACGCCGAGCAGGAGATATTCTGAAGAGCTGCAGCAACTGCCCTCCCCGCAGCACTCAATCCTCATCGCCCTCACTTCGTGAATTCTAGAGCATCCGGCGACTGAGTTGAATCGAAAGTGATGGAGGGATGGCTTCCGGCGCGTCGATTATCGTGAGTCCATAAGGTCTCTGATTCGG